>NZ_KQ948554.1:167017-368355 GCF_001514125.1 Streptomyces longwoodensis
GGAGGAGCTCAACCAGCGCGGTCTCGCGGCCGACTTCCCGGTCATCCTCGGCGGTGCGGCGCTCACCCGCGCCTACGTCGAGCAGGACCTGCACGAGATCTACCAGGGCGAAGTCCGCTACGCCCGCGACGCCTTCGAGGGCCTGCGCCTGATGGACGCCCTGATCGGCGTCAAGCGCGGGGTGCCCGGGGCCAAGCTGCCCGAGCTCAGGCAGCGCCGGGTGAGGGCCGCCGCCACCGTGGAGGTCGAGGAGCGCCCGGAGGAAGGGCACGTGCGTTCCGACGTGGCCACGGACAACCCCGTGCCCGTCCCGCCGTTCTCCGGCACCCGCATCATCAAGGGCATCCCGCTCAAGGAGTACGCCTCCTGGCTGGACGAGGGCGCCCTGTTCAAGGGCCAGTGGGGGCTGAAGCAGGCCCGCACCGGTGAGGGACCGACGTACGAGGAGCTCGTCGAGACCGAGGGCCGGCCCCGGCTGCGCGGTCTGCTGGACCGCCTCCAGACGGACAACCTGCTCGAGGCGGCCGTCGTCTACGGCTACTTCCCGTGCGTCTCCAAGGACGACGACCTGATCGTCCTGGACGAGCGGGGCAACGAGCGCACCCGCTTCACCTTCCCGCGCCAGCGCCGCGGGCGCCGGCTGTGCCTGGCCGACTTCTTCCGCCCCGAGGAGTCGGGGGAGACGGACGTCGTCGGCTTCCAGGTGGTCACCGTCGGCTCGCGCATCGGTGAGGAGACCGCCCGGCTGTTCGCCTCGAACTCCTACCGCGACTACCTGGAGCTGCACGGGCTGTCCGTGCAGCTCGCGGAGGCCCTCGCCGAGTACTGGCACGCCCGCGTGCGCGCCGAGCTGGGCTTCGCCGGGGACGACCCCGACGAGATGCAGGGCATGTTCGAGCTGAAGTACCGCGGCGCCCGCTTCTCCCTGGGCTACGGCGCCTGCCCCGACCTGGAGGACCGCGCCAAGATCGCCGAACTCCTGGAGCCCGAGCGGATCGGCGTCCACCTGTCGGAGGAGTTCCAGCTGCACCCCGAGCAGTCCACCGACGCCATCGTGATCCACCACCCGGAGGCGAAGTACTTCAACGCCCGCTGAGGGCGCGAGCGGGGCCGACCTCTGAGCCCGCGCTGAAGCCGTCCGCCGGAGCGCGTGCTCGAGCCGCCCTCGACGTCCGCTCCGGGAACGGCGGAGCGGTTCGGGCGGACAAGGCGTTCCGTCGCCGGACGTCGTACACTGGTCGGTCCACCGAAGGCCGGTTCCCCGCGCGGGAACCGGCCTGCTCGTCCCTTCAGGAGGTACGTGGATGACCAGCACGGTCCCCGCGCTCGACACCCGGTCGGCCGAGGGTTCGGCCCTCCAGGCCGTGTTCCTCGACATGGACGGCACCCTGGTGGACACCGAGGGCTTCTGGTGGGACGTCGAGGTCGAGGTCTTCGCCCGTCTCGGCCACACCCTGGACGAGTCCTGGCGCCATGTCGTGGTGGGCGGTCCCATGACCCGCAGCGCGGGGTTCCTCATCGAGGCGACCGGCGCCGACATCACCCTCCCCGAGCTGAGCGTCCTGCTCAACCAGGGCTTCGAGGAGCGCATCGAGACGGCCCTGCCGCTGATGCCCGGAGCCACCCGGCTGCTCGCCGAGCTGGCCGAGCACCAGGTGCCCACCGCCCTGGTCTCCGCCTCGCACCGGCGCATCATCGACCGGGTGCTGGCCTCGCTCGGCCCCCAGCACTTCCGGCTCAGCGTGGCCGGTGACGAGGTGGCCCGCACCAAGCCGCACCCGGACCCCTACCTGCGCGCCGCCGCCGGACTGGGTGTCGACCCGGCCCGGTGCGCCGTCGTCGAGGACACCGCCACCGGCGTCGCCTCGGCGGAGGCCGCGGGCTGCCACGTGGTCGCCGTGCCGTCCGTCGCCCCCATCGCCCCGGCCGCCCGGCGGACCGTGGTCAGCTCGCTGGAAGAGGTCGACCTGACATTCCTGCGCGGCCTGATGACGCAAATGCGGTAGGCGTTCACCCAGCGTGCACCGCCGTTAGCCCCGGCGCCCGCCAACGGTTAGACGAGGAATTCGGCGCGCCCCCGCCGGGGGAATTCCGATCTTCGTCGCAGGCCGAATTCCGCTCCCCGGCCCCGCCGCCCCGAGATGTGACGTTTCCCACGCCGTGACGCGTCGACAGGCGGGTCCGGATGTGCTCTGCATCCCCGTTCGGGGCATCTGGGCGCGCCCTTGTGTCCCGATTGGTAGACGGCTGCACTAATCCTTCCGCTGGCGCGTTTTCGGTCCGTCCGCGCCCGGTTCCGCTCAGTGATGGGCTTTCAACTCCGCCACGGGCGGGGGTCCGTGACGGTGCCGACTAATCTCATCGCGAGAACCTCGCACCTACCCCCGTGTTCCGCCGCGACACCCCTGCATGCCGGATACACGGACCCGAACGCTCTGGAGAAACTCGAGCATGAACCGCAAGAATCTGGTGCTGCCGGCCGTCGTCGGTCTGCTCGCGCCCGTGCTCGCCGCGTGCGGCGGGTCCGACAGCGGCAGCGGAGGCGGCAACGCCATCGTGGTGGGCACCACCGACCGGTTCACGGCTACCAAGGACGCCCCCGCGCCCCTCGACCCGGCCTACGCCTACGACGTCGGCTCGTGGAACATCCTGCGCCAGACCGTGCAGACCCTGATGACCCTGCCCAAGGGCGACGGCCAGCCGGTCCCGGAGGCCGCGGAGAGCTGTGGCTTCACCGACACCGGCAACGAGCGCTACGCCTGCAAGCTGCGCGACGGCCTGAAGTTCTCCAACGGTGACGCGATCACCGCCGCGGACGTGAAGTTCTCCATCGAGCGCGCCCGGACCATCAAGGCCGACACCGGTGTCTTCGCGCTCATGTCGACCGTCGACACCATCGAGACCCAGGGCGACCGCGAGGTCATCTTCCACCTGAAGACGGCCGACGCCACCTTCCCGTACAAGCTGTCCACCCCGGTCGCGGGCATCGTCAACCCCGACGACTACGCCAAGGACAAGCTGCGCGACGGCTTCGCGGTCGACGGCTCGGGCCCGTACACGCTGAAGGCCGAGACCGACGGCGACGAGATGACCCGCGCCGTGTTCACCAAGAACCCCCACTACAAGGGGACGCTGAAGGTGAACAACGACAAGGTGGAGATGGCCTCCTTCGCGGACGCCGACACCATGGGCAAGGCCCTGGACAAGGGTGACATCGACGTCATGACCCGCAGCATGACGCCCGCCCAGGTCGACAAGCTGTCCGCCCCGAGCTCCACCGACAGCAAGGTCGAGCTGGTGGACGTCGCCGGACTGGGCATCCGCTACCTGGCGTTCAACACCGAGGCGCCGGAGGTGGAGAGCAAGGCCGTCCGCGCCGCCATGGCCCAGGTCATCGACCGCAGCAAGCTCGTCACCGAGGTCTACGGCACCCAGGCCGAGCCGCTGTACTCGCTGGTCCCCGCCTCCGTCGCCGGCCACACCAACGCCTTCTACAACAAGTACGGCGACCCGAGCGTCGCCAAGGCCAAGGCGCTGCTGCAGAAGGCCGACATCAGCACCCCGGTGAAGCTGACGCTGAACTACACCACCGACCACTACGGTGCCGCCACCAAGCAGGAGTTCGAGGTCCTGCAGAAGCAGCTCAACGACAGCGGGCTGTTCGACGTCACCATCAAGGGCACCGCCTGGGACGCGTTCATCCCCGCCGAGCGCAAGGGCGAGTACGCCGTCTACGGCATGGGCTGGTTCCCCGACTTCCCCGACGCCGACAACTTCCTGGCGCCGTTCCTCGACAAGGACAACACCCTCAACTCGCCGTACTCCAACAGCAAGATCATCAACACGCTGATCCCGGAGTCCCGCCGCGAGACGGACCGCGCCTCGGACAAGAGCCTGACCACGATCCAGGACATCGTCGCCGACGACGTCCCGATCCTCCCGCTGTGGCAGGGCAAGGAGTTCGTCGCCGCCCGCGACGACATCACCGGCACCGCCTACGTGCTGAACTCGGCCTCCTCCCTGCAGCTCTGGGAGCTCGGCCGGGGCGTCAGCGAGTAGTCACCGCACACCGGCAAGCGAAGGGGCGGTCCCCCTCCCTCGGGAGGGGGACCGCCCCTTCGCTTGCCGTGCCCTTCGCCCCCGGCCGCCTACTGCGCGCCGGGACGCACCAGCCCGCTCTCGTACGCGTACACCGCGGCCTGCACCCGGTCCCGCAGACCCAGCTTGGTCAGCACGTGCCCGACGTGCGTCTTCACCGTGGTCTCGCTGACGAACAGGTCGGCGGCGATCTCGGCGTTCGACAGGCCGCGCGCCACCAGCTTCAGCACCTCGACCTCACGGTCGGTCAGGGTGTGCAGCGTGTCCGGCACCGGCTCCTCACCCGAGGGGAGGTGGGTGGCGTACTTGTCGAGCAGCCTGCGCGTGATGCTCGGCGCCAGCATCGCCTCACCACCGGCCACCACCCGGATGGCCTGCACCAGTTCGTTGGCCGGCGCGTCCTTCAGCAGGAAGCCGCTGGCACCGGCGCGCAGCGCCTCCACCACGTACTCGTCGAGGTCGAACGTGGTCAGCACGAGTACCTTCGCCGGGCCGTTGCGCTCCGGGCCGGTGATCTGACGGGTCGCCTCGACGCCGTCCATCCGGGGCATCCGGATGTCCATGAGCACCACGTCGGGCTGCAGGGCCCGCACCTGGTCGAGGGCCTGCAGACCGTCACCGGCCTCGCCCACGACCGCGAGGTCCTGCTCCGCCTCCAGGATCATCCGGAAGCCCGTACGCAGCAGGGGCTGGTCGTCGACCAGTAGGACGCGGATGGCCACGTGTGTCTCCTTCGCTAGTCCGGCCCCATTCTGCCCTGCGGGCCGGTGCCGGACTCGGGCGCCCTCGCCGGGGGCGGGCCGTCGGCCCCGGCCCCGGCCGACCGCACCGGCAGGGGGTAGGGCGGGGGAGTGCCGCCGAACTCCGGGCAGTGCTCCCGGTGGTCGCACCAGCCGCACAGCTTCGTCGGGCGCGGCCGCCAGTCCCCGGTCTCCGTCGCCTGCCGGATCGCCTCCCACAGCGCGAGCAGCTTGCGCTCCACGCGCTCCAGGTCGGCGAGGACCGGGTCGTACGTCAGGACGTCGCCGCTGCCCAGGTACACCAACTGCAGCCGCCGCGGCACCACCTGCTTCAGCCGCCAGACGACCAGGGCGTAGAACTTCATCTGGAACAGGGCGCCTTCGGCGTACTCCGGGCGGGGCGCCTTGCCCGTCTTGTAGTCGACGATGCGCACCTCGCCGGTCGGCGCCACGTCGACCCGGTCGATGATGCCGCGCAGCCGCAGCCCCGAGTCCAGCTCGGTCTCCACGAACAGCTCCCGCTCGGCCGGCTCCAGACGGGTCGGGTCCTCCAGGCTGAACCAGCGCTCGACCAGCCCCTCGGCCTCCGTGAGCCAGCCCGCCAGCCGCTCGCCCTCCGGGTCGTCCGCGAACAGCTCCGTCAGCTCCGGGCGGCTCTCGCGCAGCCGGTCCCACTGGCCCGGGATCAGCGACTTGGCGCGCGGCGCGGTCCGCTCCGCCGCCGGCGCGTCGAACAGCCGCTCGAGCACCGCGTGGACCAGTGTGCCCTTCGTCGCCGCCGGGCTCGGCTTCTCCGGCAGCCGGTCGATCACCCGGAAGCGGTACAGCAGCGGGCACTGCATGAAGTCACCCGCGCGCGACGGGGACAGCGACGTCGGCGGTGTGGCCACGGCCGGCGCCGGGGCGTCCCGCACGGCCGGTGCTGTCGTCACGTCCTCGCTGCTGCTCTCCATGACCACAGACCTTACGGCCCACCACCGACAGTCACCCCGTCCCGCCCCCACGGACCACCTCCCGCCCCGGGAAACACAGGGGTGCGGGGCGGAACACGCCGCGACGGCCGCATACCATCGGTCCGAGACCCTTCCGCACGGCAGGCGCGGAAGGCGCTGCGAACGAGGGGACACCGTGGTGGAAAGCGGCGGGAGCGGGCGGCCGCGCCCGGCCAACGAGGAGCGGGCCGAGCAGGCGACGGAGCCCACGGCTCCGCACTCCGGCACGCCCTCGCACCCGGAGCCGCCCACCGAGGTACCCACCGCCCGGCCCCACGAAGGCGACGAGGACCGGTCGACGGGGGCGCAGGACTCCGCACGAGACGACCGGCAGCCCGACGAGCCGGCCCCGGAGACCCAGCCGGAGGCCCCGGTTCCGGCGCGGGAGCCGACCGCTGGGCCGGCACCCGGTCCAACGCCCGAGCCGACCGCCGGGCCGGCACCCGGTCCGAAGCCCGAGCCGACACCCCCGACCGGCGCCGCCCCCTCCGACCCCGGCCCGAAGACCCTCTCCGCCCCGGAGCGCGCGGCCCCCTCGGCCCCCGCCGCCCCGCACGCCGGCCACGGCACGGACCACTCCGGCGCCCACCGCACCGAAGCGGGCCCGCCCCACCCCGACCGCGGCACGGACCACCCCGGCGCCCACCGCACCGAGGCCGGCACCCCCCACCCCCACGCCGACCACCACCCGCGCACCCTCGCGCACACCGAAGGCACCCCGGCGGCCCCCGGAGCCCCCGGGACTCCCGCCACCCCGGCCGCCACCACCTCCTCACCCGCCTCCCCGCCCCGCCCGCCACAGCGCCCCCCGGAGCCCCGGGGCGGACTGCTGATGGGGCGGCCGTTCGGCGTCCCGGTCTACGTGGCGCCCAGCTGGTTCCTCGTCGCCGCGCTGATCACCTGGGTCTTCGGCGGACAGCTGGAACGCGTCCTGCCCGACCTCGGCGCCGCCCGCTACCTGGTCTCCCTCTTCTTCGCGGTCGCCTTCTACGCCTCCGTCCTCATCCACGAACTCGCGCACACCGTCGCCGCGCTCCGCTTCAAGCTCCCGGTCCGCCGCATCCAGCTCCAGTTCTTCGGCGGCGTCTCCGAGATCGAGAAGGAGGCCGAGACCCCGGGCCGCGAGTTCGTCCTCGCCTTCGTCGGCCCGCTGCTCTCCCTCGTCCTCGCCGGCGTCTTCTACCTCGCCATGAAGCCCGTCGAGCCCGGCACGGTCCCCGGCGTCCTGCTGGCCGGTCTCATGGTCTCCAACCTCATCGTCGCGATCTTCAACCTGCTGCCCGGCCTCCCGCTCGACGGCGGCCGCATGCTCCGCGCCGTCGTCTGGAAGCTCACCGGCAGGCCGATGACCGGCACCGTCGCCGCCGCCTGGGTCGGCCGCGCCCTCGCCGTCGCCGTCCTGATCGGACTGCCGCTGCTCACCCAGTCCGGCGCCCTCGGCTCCAACGCCGAGGACAGCGTCGGCATGGACACCGTCACCGACGCCCTGCTGGCCGCCATCCTCGCCGCGATCATCTGGACCGGCGCCGGCAACAGCCTGCGCATGGCCCGCCTGCGCGAACACCTCCCCGAGCTGCGCGCCCGCAACCTCACCCGCCGCGCCGTGCCCGTCGAGACCGACACCCCGCTCTCCGAGGCCCTGCGCCGCGCCAACGACGCCGGCGCCCGCGCCCTGGTCGTCGTCGACCCCCACGGCGAGCCCCTGTCCCTCGTGCGCGAGGCCGCCATCGTCGGCGTACCGGAGCACCGGCGCCCCTGGGTGGCCGTCAGCGGCCTCGCCCAGGACCTGACCGACGGCATGCGCGTCTCCGCGGAACTCGCGGGGGAGGACCTCCTGGACGTCCTGCGCGCCACCCCCGCCACCGAGTACCTCGTCGTCGAGGAGACCGGCGAGATCTACGGTGTGCTGTCCGCGGCCGACGTGGAGCGCGCGTTCGTCCGCGCCATGGCCCGCCCCAGCTGACCCCGCCCGCCCCACGGCGCGGGGCCGCCCGCGCGGACACCGTGGTCGGCGGGCCCCGCAAACGCCGGTAGGCTGGTCACATGTCCGAACCGACCGGTGCCGCCCGCAGGCGCGGGCCCTTCAAGGTCGGGGACCAGGTACAGCTGACCGACCCCAAGGGCCGCCACTACACGTTCACGCTCGAGGCCGGGAAGAACTTCCACACCCACAAGGGTTCCTTCCCGCACGACGAACTGATCGGTGCTCCCGAGGGCAGCGTCGTCCGCACCACCGGGAACGTCGCCTACCTCGCGCTGCGCCCCCTGCTCCCCGACTACGTCCTGTCCATGCCCCGCGGGGCAGCCGTCGTCTACCCGAAGGACGCGGGGCAGATCCTCGCCTTCGCCGACATCTTCCCCGGCGCGCGCGTCGTCGAGGCCGGCGTCGGCTCCGGCTCGCTCAGCAGCTTCCTGCTGCGCGCCATCGGCGACCAGGGCATGCTGCACAGCTACGAGCGCCGCGAGGACTTCGCCGACATCGCCCGGCAGAACGTCGAGCGCTACTTCGGCGGCCCCCACCCCGCCTGGCAGCTAACCGTCGGCGACCTCCAGGACAACCTGAGCGACAGCGACGTCGACCGCGTCATCCTCGACATGCTCGCCCCCTGGGAGTGCCTGGAGGCCGTCTCCAAGGCGCTCGTGCCCGGCGGCATCCTCTGCTGCTACGTCGCCACCACCACCCAGCTGGCCCGCACCGTCGAGTCCATCCGGGAGATCGGCTGCTTCAACGAGCCGACCGCCTGGGAGACGATGATCCGCAACTGGCACATCGAGGGCCTGGCCGTCCGCCCGGACCACCGGATGATCGGCCACACCGGCTTCCTGCTCACCGCCCGCCGCCTCGCGGACGGCGTCGAGCCGCCCATGCGCCGCCGCCGCCCCGCCAAGGGCGCCTACGGCGAGGACTACGCAGGCCCCAACGCCGACGGGGGCATGGGCCGCTGAACCCGGCCCGGACCATCGGCGCCCCACTCCACACTCAACGCACGACCGCCGTGGCCGCGTTCCCCGCACCCGCCGGGAACTCGGCCACGGCGCCGTCGTCTTGGGGTGACGGCCCGGCGCCGCGCCCCGCCCCCACCCGCGCGTGCCGTCCCGACCCCGCGCTCCATGTCCGACGGACCGTGACCCCGCCGTTCCCCCGGCCTGTGACGTGTGGCACGATGCTGGCCACCCCCACCGGCACAGCCCTCACGGAGACACACCTAGTGCAGCACTCCGCCGTTCCGGAACTGGCCCACACCCACACCAGGCCCATCCACTGGCTCGCGACCGCCACCGCCGTGGCCGGCGTCGTGGCCCTCTCCTCCGTGGTCCAGCCCGGACCCGCGACCGCGGCCCAGGCCCCCGGCCCGCGCACCGCAGCGGCACCCGTCGCCGCCCCCGCCACCACCGGCGTCGACTTCCCCCTGGAGTGCGGCCCCGTACGGGCCCTGGTGCAGCGCAAGGCCAGCGGCGACCTCGACGGCGACGGCCGGCCCGAAACCGTGGCCGTGGTCCACTGCGACGCCCCCATGGGCACCCCGCCCGATGCCCTCTACGTCCTCACCCGGGGCGCCGGCGAGGAGACCGCACGCGTGGTCGCCACCCTCATCGACCCCCGGGAACGCAGGACGGTCACGCGCGTGTCCGTCACCGACGGCGCCGTACGCGCCTCGTACCTCGGCTACTCGACGGCCGACGTGCCCAGTTGCTGCCCCGACGTCAAGGACACCGCCCAGTGGCGGTGGAAGGACGACCGGTTCGTCCGCTCCACCCCGGCCGGCGCCCACAGCGTCTGAAACCACGCGCCTCGCACCACGCACCGCGCTGTGAGAAATCAGACAGCGCACCCACCCCGCACACCCGCGTCCGTCACCCCGACGTCACGCCACGTCCGGGCCGTAGACCTCCACCTTGTCCGAAACGCGCCGCACGTGGATGCACTCGCCCGGACACTCCTTCGCGGAGTCCACCACGTCCGTGAGCAGCGGCAACGGCACCCGAGTCGTCGCCCCCGGATCCTGCAGCAGCTGGTCGTCCGCGGTCTTGACGTACGCCAGACCGTCGATGTCCAGCTCGAAGACCTCCGGCGCGTACTGGGCGCAGATGCCGTCACCGGTACACAGGTCCTGGTCGATCCAGACCTCCAGCGCCTCGCCGTCGACCGACGCCTCCTGCTGCACGCTCATGTCTCCCTGCCGTTTAGTGCCGAGCCGCCTGGGAACGATGCAGGCTCTGACGGGTGTTGAACACTTCGACCCTACCTGGGGCAGCTTTCCAACCGTGTTCGATGGGTATTCCCCTGGCGTGAGGGAGAGCGCAAGGGTGAAGATCGGACACACCCCGACCGTCTTTGTGATCTAGGGGTTTCAATCGACACCCACCCAGGTAGGGTCTGGAAGCGTCCAGCTCCCCTTGGAGGAGGTGAGGACCGTGGCAGCCCACGACGACGACATGAACCGCGGCATCCGCCCGGGACGCGGGTCCGACGACCCGGCCGGGCAGATCGCCTACCTTGAGCAGGAGATCGCCGTCCTGCGACGCAAGCTCGCCGACTCTCCGCGACACACGAGGATTCTCGAAGAGCGGATCGTCGAGCTGCAGACCAATCTGGCCGGCGTGTCCGCACAGAACGAGCGACTGGCCAACACGCTCCGTGAGGCCCGCGACCAGATCGTGGCCCTCAAGGAGGAAGTCGACCGGCTCGCCCAGCCACCGGCCGGCTTCGGCGTCTTCCTCGCCGCCAACGAGGACGGCACCGCCGACATCTTCACCGGGGGCCGCAAACTCCGGGTGAACGTCAGCCCCGGCGTCGAGCTCGAAGAACTGCGGCGCGGCCAGGAAGTCATGCTCAACGAAGCGCTCAACGTGGTCGAGGCCATGCAGTACGAGCGCGTCGGCGACATCGTCACCCTCAAGGAGATCCTCGAGGACGGCGAGCGCGCCCTGGTGCTCGGGCACACCGACGAGGAACGGGTGGTACGGCTCGCCGAGCCGCTGCTGGACGTCACCATCCGCCCCGGCGACGCCCTGCTCCTCGAACCCCGCTCCGGCTACGTCTACGAGGTCGTGCCCAAGAGCGAGGTCGAGGAACTCGTCCTCGAAGAGGTCCCGGACATCGGCTACGAGCAGATCGGCGGCCTGGGCAACCAGATCGAAGCGATCCGCGACGCGGTCGAGCTCCCCTACCTCTACCCGGACCTGTTCAAGGAGCACGAACTGCGCCCGCCCAAGGGCGTCCTGCTCTACGGCCCCCCCGGCTGCGGCAAGACACTGATCGCCAAGGCCGTGGCGAACTCCCTCGCCAAGAAGGTCGCCGAAGTCACCGGCCAGGCCGCCGGCAAGAGCTTCTTCCTCAACATCAAGGGCCCCGAGCTGCTCAACAAGTACGTCGGCGAGACCGAGCGGCAGATCCGCCTGGTCTTCCAGCGGGCCCGCGAGAAGGCCAGCGAGGGCACCCCCGTCATCGTCTTCTTCGACGAGATGGAATCCCTCTTCCGCACCCGCGGCTCCGGTGTCAGCTCGGACGTGGAGAACACCATCGTCCCCCAGCTGCTCGCCGAGATCGACGGCGTGGAAGGCCTCCAGAACGTGGTCGTGATCGGCGCCTCCAACCGCGAGGACATGATCGACCCCGCCATCCTGCGCCCCGGCCGCCTGGACGTGAAGATCAAGATCGAACGTCCGGACGCCGAAGCCGCCAAGGACATCTTCGGCAAGTACCTCACCCAGCGCCTCCCCCTGCACGCCGACGACCTCGGCGAGCACGGCGGCGACAAGGGCGCCACGGTCCAGAACATGATCCAGACCGCCGTAGAACACATGTACGCCGAATCCGAGGAGAACCGCTTCCTGGAAGTCACCTACGCCAACGGCGACAAGGAAGTCCTCTACTTCAAGGACTTCAACTCCGGCGCCATGATCGAGAACATCGTGGGCCGCGCCAAGAAGATGGCGATCAAGGACTTCCTCGAGAAGAACCAGAAGGGCCTCCGCGTCTCCCACCTCCTCCAGGCCTGCGTGGACGAGTTCAAGGAGAACGAGGACCTGCCCAACACCACCAACCCCGACGACTGGGCCCGCATCTCCGGCAAGAAGGGCGAGCGCATCGTCTACATCCGGACACTCATCACCGGAAAGCAGGGCGCCGACACCGGCCGCTCCATCGACACGGTGGCGAATACCGGACAGTACCTGTAACACCAAGGGCGGCTGCGGGTGCCCTCACGGGGTACCCGCAGCCGACGCTTTTCCCCGGCCACGGCCGGAACAAGGCGAGCAAGGCAATGACGCAAATGATCTCCCCACCAGCGCAAAGGCGTTCTAGGCTCTTCCGTACCGCCGGGTCGCGCAGTGCGGGGACGGGCACCGCACGGGCACCGGAGCACCAGCGGTACTTGAGCGGCGCCCACGACCGAGGGTGCCGCCGGGCAAGGAGGGCCGCATGACCGTACGGCGAGTAATGGGCATCGAGACGGAGTACGGAATCTCCGTCCCCGGCCACCCCAACGCCAATGCCATGCTCACCTCGTCCCAGATCGTCAACGCCTACGCGGCGGCGATGCACCGGGCCCGCCGGGCCCGCTGGGACTTCGAGGAGGAGAACCCGCTGCGCGACGCACGGGGCTTCGACCTCGCCCGCGAGGCCGCCGACTCCACCCAGCTCACCGACGAGGACATCGGGCTGGCCAACGTCATCCTCACCAACGGCGCACGCCTCTACGTCGACCACGCACACCCCGAATACAGCGCCCCCGAAGTCACCAACCCGCGCGACGCCGTCCTCTGGGACAAGGCCGGCGAACGGATCATGGCCGAGGCCGCCGAACGCGCCGGACAGCTCCCCGGCGCCCAGCCCATCCACCTCTACAAGAACAACACCGACAACAAGGGCGCCTCCTACGGCACGCACGAGAACTACCTGATGAAGCGGGAGACCCCCTTCTCGGACATCGTGCGCCACCTCACGCCCTTCTTCGTCTCCCGCCAGGTCTTCGCCGGCGCCGGTCGCGTCGGCATCGGCCAGGACGGCCACGAACACGGCTTCCAGCTCAGCCAGCGCGCCGACTACTTCGAAGTCGAAGTAGGCCTGGAGACGACCCTCAAGCGCCCCATCATCAACACCCGCGACGAACCCCACGCGGACGCCGAGAAGTACCGCCGCCTGCACGTCATCATCGGCGACGCCAACCTCTCGGAGATCTCCACCTACCTCAAACTGGGCACCACCTCCCTGGTCCTGTCCATGATCGAGGACGGCTTCATCGCGGTCGACCTCGCCGTCGACCAGCCCGTACGCACCCTCCACCAGGTCTCGCACGACCCCACCCTCAAGCGCCTGGTCACCCTGCGCAGCGGCCGCACACTCACCGCGGTCCAGCTCCAGATGGAGTTCTACGAGCTCTCCCGCAAGTACGTCGAGGAACGCTACGGAGCCGACGCCGACGACCAGACCAAGGACGTCCTCGCCCGCTGGGAGGACACCCTCACCCGGCTCGAGAACGACCCCATGAGCCTCGCCGGCGAACTCGACTGGGTCGCCAAGCGGGAACTCATGGAGGGCTACCGGCGCCGCGACGGCCTCGACTGGGACGCCGCCCGGCTCCACCTCGTCGACCTCCAGTACGCCGACGTACGCCCCGAGAAGGGCCTCTACAACCGCCTGGTGGCCCGCGGACGCATGAAACGGCTCCTGGACGAGACTGAGGTCGAGCGGGCCGTCACCAAGCCGCCCGAGGACACCCGCGCCTACTTCCGCGGCCGCTGCCTGGAGCAGTACGCCGACGACGTCGCGGCCGCCTCCTGGGACTCCGTGATCTTCGACCTGCCGGGCCGGGACTCCCTCCAGCGCGTCCCAACCCTCGAACCGCTTCGCGGAACGCGAAATCACGTCAAGGAGCTCCTCGACCGCTGCCGCACCGCGGAAGACCTGGTCAGGGTGCTGTCGGGCAACTGAGGGGGTACTCGGCCGGACCCCGGCCCGGGGGTGGAAACCCCGGCGCCAGGGAATCATCGAGGTGGTCCCCACGCGGTGCAGTACGTTGCACCAACTGCGGGGCCGATGTCGGACCCGGCTTGTAGGGTCTGATCATCACCGATCGGCAGGAAAGCCGACCTGTCGACCATGTGGGGCGAACTGAGCGGGGTGAGGGTTATGGCGACCAAGGACACCGGCGGCGGGCAGCAGAAGGCCACGCGGTCCACGGAGGAGGTCGAGGAGCAGGCGCAGGACGCGCAGGCGACGGACGACCTCAAGGAACGCCACGAGAAGCTGAGCGACGACGTCGACTCCGTTCTGGACGAGATCGACGACGTCCTCGAGGAGAACGCCGAGGACTTCGTTCGAAGCTTCGTTCAGAAGGGTGGCCAGTAACCTTCGAATCGAAGGTGTCGGGGGCGGGCTTGGCTAGGGATGAGGGTGCGAAGCGCTGCTCGCGGTGCAAGGAGTTCAGACCGCGAGCAGCCTTCGCCGCCAACAAGGCGACCCGTGACGGGTTGCAGGCCTACTGCCGCGCATGCTGGTCGGAATACCACCAGGCTCGGCAACTGGCCAAGGGCAAGAATGTCCGGCCCAGGGTGCAGACACCCGAAGGGCACAAGTTCTGTCGCGGCTGCGGGGAGGTCAAGCCGTACAGCGAATGGCACCGCAACGCGACAGCGTCGGACGGCCTCGCCACGTGCTGCAAGGCATGTAAAGCCGCGCGTGGAAGACAGGGGCACCTCAAGCGTCGATACGGAATGACCGAGGCCGAACGCGACGCGATGATCGCGTCGCAAATGGGTCTCTGCGTGATCTGTTTGAAAGCCCCTGCCGTACATGTGGATCACTGCCACAGGACGGGTAAGGTCCGTGGCGTACTGTGCTTCAACTGCAACTCGGCCATCGGCAAGCTGGGGGACGACCCCGATGCCATCCGTCGAGCCGCTGCCTACCTGGAAGGAACCTCGTGGAAGCCAACTCTCGTGGCACCGGGCGTCTACCAGCTGCCTTCCTGACGCCTGGGTCGGCCTCGTTCATGGACTTCCTGTCCGAGCACCAGCCGGAGTTGCTGCCCGGCAACCGGCAACTGCCGCCCACGCAGGGTGTGATCGAGGCGCCGCACGGCACGACGATCGTGGCCGTGACGTTCCCCGGCGGTGTGGTCCTCGCCGGTGACCGCCGGGCCACGATGGGCAACGTCATCGCCCAGCGCGACATCGAGAAGGTGTTCCCGGCCGACGAGTACTCGGCGGTGGGCATCGCCGGCACCGCGGGCCTGGCCGTGGAGATGGTGAAGCTCTTCCAGCTCGAGCTGGAGCACTTCGAGAAGGTCGAGGGTGCGCAGCTGTCCCTGGAGGGCAAGGCGAACCGTCTGTCGACGATGATCCGTTCCAACCTGGGCATGGCCATGCAGGGCCTGGCCGTGGTGCCGTTGTTCGCCGGTTTCGACGTGGACCGGGCCAAGGGCCGGATCTTCTCGTACGACGTGACGGGTGGCCGTTCCGAGGAGCACGGTTACGCGGCGACGGGTTCGGGTTCGATCTTCGCGCGCGGTGCGATGAAGAAGCTGTTCCGTGACGACCTCAGTGAGGCCGAGGCCACCACGCTGGTGGTGCAGGCCCTGTACGACGCGGCCGACGACGACTCGGCGACGGGTGGTCCGGACGTCGCGCGCCGGATCTACCCGATCGTCACCGTGATCACCGAGGACGGTTTCCGCCGGCTCACCGACGACGAGTCCTCCGCGATCGCCCGTTCGATCCTGGAGCGCCGGCTGGAGCAGCCGGACGGCCCGCGGGCCGCCCTGCTGTAGCCGGCCGCCGTTTTGCGCCAGGTGATCCAGTGACTTCCACAGAAAGGGACGGATAGCCGGTGTCGACGCCGTTCTATGTCTCACCCCAGCAGGCGATGGCGGACCGCGCGGAGTACGCGCGCAAGGGCATCGCCCGTGGCCGCAGCCTGGTCGTGCTCCAGTACGCCGACGGCATCGTGTTCGTCGGCGAGAACCCGTCCCGTGCGCTGCACAAGTTCAGCGAGATCTACGACCGGATCGGTTTCGCGGCCGCCGGCAAGTACAACGAGTACGAGAACCTGCGGATCGGTGGTGTCCGGTACGCCGACCTGCGGGGTTACACGTACGACCGGGACGATGTGACGGCCCGGGGTCTGGCCAACGTGTACGCCCAGACGCTGGGCACGATCTTCTCCTCGGCGGCCGAGAAGCCGTACGAGGTGGAGCTGGTCGTGGCGGAGGTCGGGGAGACGCCGGAGGGTGACCAGATCTACCGGTTGCCGCACGACGGGTCGATCGTGGACGAGCACGGTTCGGTCGCGGTCGGCGGGAACGCCGAGCAGATCAGCAGTTACCTGGACCAGCGTCACCGGGACGGCATGAGTCTGGCGGAGGCGTTGAAGCTGGCGGTGCAGGCGCTGTCGCGTGACACCAACGGTTCCGAGCGGGAGATCCCGGCGGAGCGGCTGGAGGTGGCGGTGCTGGACCGTACGCGTCCGCAGAAGCGCAAGTTCAAGCGGATCGGCGGGGCGCAGTTGTCGCGGTTGCTGCAGTCGGGTGGGCCGTCGACCGAGGCGGAGAGCTCTTCGGACGACGACGACTGATCCGTCGGGGCGTCCGCGTCCCGTGCTCGGCGAGTTCGCCCTGTCCGTGCCCCGGCCGACCTTCCGGCCGGGGCACGGGGCGTTCAGAAGGGGCTGGGGGCGGCTGTGGAGCCGCGGACGACGAGTTCGACGGGGATGTCGCCCTGGTCGGGCGTGCGGCCGTCCAGGACGGCGAGGAGGGCGTGCATGCCGTGTTCGCCGAAGCGTTCGGCGTCGAGGCGGATGGTGGTGAGTTCGGGGTCGAGGGCGGTGGCGAGGGCGATGTCGTCGACGCCGGTGACGGAGACGTCGTCGGGGACGCGCAGTCCGCGGCGGCGGAGGGCCTTGTAGACGCCGGCGGCGAGTTTGTCGTCGTCGCAGACGACGGCCGTGGGCCGTGGGCCGGGGGTGTCGAGGGCGGTCTCGGCGGCGGCGAGGGCGCCTTCGATGGTCATGGGGGTGCCGGCGGTGCGGAGTGTGGTGCCGGGGACGGCGCGCAGGCGGGTAGCGAGTTCCCGGGCGCGGACGTCGAAGGTCCAGGAGGGGATGTCGGCGGCCACGTGGAGGAAGTGGCGGTGGCCGAGTGCCAGCAGGTGGTCGGCGACCTGGCGGGTGCCGTCGGCGATGTCGAGGTTGACGGTGGCGGCGCCGAGGCTGCCGTGGGGGTCGCTGTCGAGCATGACGAGGGGGAGCTGGTCGCCGCGGATGGCGGTCAGGGCGTCGGCGGCCATGGAGGAGGCGAGGACGCCGTCGAGTGCCGCCCGGGCGGAGGCGAAGGGGTCGCGGGCGGGGCCGATGCCTTCGGGGGAGGGGTAGAGGACGACGCCGAAGCCGTGGTCGGCGGCGACGCGGGCGGCGCCGGTGTAGACGCCGGCGAAGAACTCGGTGGTGAGGGCGGGGACGACGAGGAGGACGGTGCGGGTGCGGCCGAGGCGCAGGTTGCGGGCGGCGAGGTTGGGCCGGTAGTCGAGGCGGCGGGCCGCTTCCCGGACGCGTTCGGCGGTGGTCTCGGAGACGCGTCCGCGCCACTTGTCGCCGAGGACGAGGGAGACGGCCGCTTGGGACACTCCTGCCGCCTGGGCCACGTCACGGCTGGTGGGGCGCGCGCTGGTGCTACCTCGTGCCACCGTGGGCCTGCTCTTTCGTGTGGACTGGTGAACAGCGCACATGGTACGTATGGACGGTCTAGTTATACGTAAAACCTGACGTACGTGGAACCTCGTGGGTGCGGTCGCCGCCGCAGCCCCGCCCAGCCGACGGAGGCGCACAGCATGGCCGCGGGATACCTGGAGATCCTCAGGGCGCGACACGCCGCGCGCCTGCTCGCCGGCACCCTGGTGGGGCGGCTGCCGAACGCCACCGCCGCGATCGCCGTCGTGCTGTTCGTGCGGGCCGAGGGCGGCGGCTACAGCCTCGCGGGCGCCCTGGCGGCGGTGTACGGGGTCGCCAACGCCGTGGGCCAGCCGGTCCTGGGCCGGCTGGTGGACCTGCACGGCCAGCCGCGGGTGCAGTTGCCGGCCGCGCTGGCCTCGGCCCTCGCGATGGCCGTCTTCGCGTTCACCGGCCTGGACCCGCTGCCGCCGGCCTACGTCGCGGTCGGCGCGGCCGGGCTGTTCACGCCGCCGCTGGAGGGCGGTCTGCGGGCGCTGTGGCCGTCGGTGCTGCGCCGTGAGGACCAGGTGCACACCGCGTACGCGATGGACGCGATCGCCCAGGAGGTGATGTTCACGGTCGGGCCGCTCCTGGTCACCCTGTGCGTGTCCCTGTGGTCGGCCGGGGCGGCGCTGCTGGTGCTGAACGTCCTCGGGGTGCTCGGCGCGCTCTCGGTGGTGGTGTCGGCGCCCTCGCGCGCGTGGCGGTCGGCGCCTCGTGAGGCGCACTGGCTGGGCGCCCTGCGCTCGCCGGGCCTGCTGGTGCTGCTGGGTGCGTTCCTGTTCATCGGGATGGCGCTGGGGTCCATCACGGTCGCGTCCGTGCCGTACGCGGACGACCACGGCGGCGACGCGGTGTACGGCTGGCTGATGGCCGCGCTGGGGTTGGGCGCGCTGCTGGGCGGCTCGGTGTACGGGGCGCGGACCTGGCCGGGGGCGCCGGAGCGGCGACTGCGGGTGCTGGTGGCGCTGCTGGCGGTGTGTTACCTGCCGCTGATGCTGATGCCGGGTGCCGTCGCGATGGTGGCGCTCACGGCGCTGGCCGGGGTGTTCCTCGCGCCGGCCATCGCGTGCGCATTCGTCATCGTGGACCGGCACGCGCCGAGCGGCACGGTCACGGAGGCGTTCTCCTGGCTGGTGACGACGTTCACCGTCGGCGCGTCGGTGGGGACGGGCGTGGCCGGTCCGGTCGTCGAGGGGGGCGGGGCCCAGTGGGGTTTCGCCGTGCCGGGTGCGGCGGGTGCCGTGTCGTTGCTGGTTTTGGTCGCCGCCGGACGGGTAATGGCGGCGCCCGCTGTTCACGCGGTGGTCGCGGGGTCATCGGAAAATGATCCGAACCGTGCCGTCGAACCCCGTTTCAGCTCGGGGGATCGGGCGTAATGTTCAGTCATGGACCGCCGCATTTTCGGGCTGGAGAACGAGTACGGCGTCACGTGTACGTTCAGGGGACAGCGGCGCCTGTCTCCCGACGAGGTGGCGCGGTACCTCTTCCGCCGTGTCGTGTCATGGGGCCGCAGCAGCAATGTGTTCCTGCGGAACGGCGCCCGCCTGTATCTCGACGTGGGCTCCCATCCTGAATACGCGACACCCGAATGTGACAACGTGATCGAACTGGTCACTCACGACAAGGCCGGCGAGCGCATTCTTGAGGGGCTGCTGGTCGACGCGGAACGCCGCCTGCACGAGGAGGGAATCGCGGGCGACGTCTACCTCTTCAAGAACAACACCGACTCGGCCGGCAACTCCTACGGCTGCCACGAGAACTACCTGGTGGCCCGGCACGGGGAGTTCTCCCGGCTGGCGGACATCCTCATCCCGTTCCTGGTGACCCGGCAGCTGCTGTGCGGCGCCGGCAAGGTGCTGCAGACCCCGCGCGGTGCGGTGTACTGCGTGAGCCAGCGCGCCGAGCACATCTGGGAGGGCGTCTCCTCGGCGACGACCCGTTCGCGGCCGATCATCAACACGCGGGACGAGCCGCACGCCGACGCCGAGCGCTACCGCCGGCTGCACGTGATCGTCGGTGACTCGAACATGTCCGAGACGACCATGCTGCTCAAGGTCGGTGCCACCGACCTGGTGCTGCGCATGATCGAGGCGGGCACGGTGATGCGCGACCTGACCCTGGAGAACCCGATCCGGGCGATCCGCGAGGTCAGCCACGACATCACGGGCCGGCGCAAGGTGCGCCTGGCCAGCGGCCGCGAGGCCTCCGCCCTGGAGGTGCAGCGCGAGTACTACGAGAAGGCCGTCGACTTCTGCGAGCGCCGCGGCATCCGCACCGGCACGGTGGAGCGGGTGCTGGAGCTGTGGGGCCGCACGCTGGACGCGATCGAGGCGGAGGACCTCGACCGGATCGGCACCGAGATCGACTGGGTGATCAAGTACAAGCTGCTGGAGCGGTACCGCGCCAAGCACAACATGACGATGTCGCACCCGCGCGTGGCGCAGATAGACCTCGCCTACCACGACATCCACCGCCGTCGTGGGCTGTACTACCTGCTGGAGAAGAAGGGCCAGACGGCGCGGATCTGCGACGACTTGAAGATCTTCGAGGGCAAGTCGGTGCCGCCGCAGACCACTCGGGCCCGGCTGCGCGGCGACTTCATCCGGCGGGCGCAGGAGCAGCGCCGGGACTTCACGGTCGACTGGGTCCACCTGAAGCTGAACGACCAGGCGCAGCGGACCGTGTTGTGCAAGGACCCGTTCCGTTCGGTGGACGACCGGGTGGAGAAGCTGATCGCCGGAATGTGAGCCGGACGCGGGTCCGGACCGCGCACTGCGGGGGACGTCCGCAGATGAGTTCGGAACGCAACACGGGCGCCGTACGTTTCCCGTACGGCGCCCGTCCCACGCCGTAGAGTTGCGCGCACGCCATCACAAGATCGACCGATTACGAGGCCCCCACCGTGCGCCGACGCTCCCTCATCCTCGCCGCCGTCCCCGCTGGACTGGTCACGCTCGCCGGCTGCGGCGACGACAAGTCCGACCAGAGCAAGGCGAGCGACAGCGCGTCGCCGTCCGCGTCGCAGACGTCCGCCGCGCCGGCGCCGAAGATCGTCGACGGGCCGCTGCCGGCCATCACGGCGGGCACGAAGTTCGGTGAGAAGCCGACCGTCGCCAAGGGCAGCGGCACGCCGTCCGACCAGCTCGCCGTGAAGACGGTGATCGCGGGCGGCGGGAAGACCGTCGCGGAGAACGACTACGTCCAGGCGAACTACCTCGGCCAGGTCTGGGACACCGCGAAGGTGTTCGACAACTCCTACGACCGCAAGACGCCGCTGGTCATCCAGCTCGCCGCGGGCAGCATCATCGACGGCTGGCGGTACGCGCTCACCGGCAAGAAGACCGGCAGCCGGGTGGAGTTCTCCGTCCCGCCCACCTGGGGCTACGGGGCGCAGGGCAACGCCCAGGCGGGCATCAAGGGCACCGACACGCTGGTGTTCGTGGTCGACCTGCAGGAGACCTTCAACTCCAAGAGCTCCGCCAAGGGCAAGGACGTCCCGCAGACCGACGCCAAGCTGCCCGAGGTCGGCACCAACACCGACGGCAAGGCGCCCTCCGTGGAGGTGCCCAAGACGGACCCGCCGAAGGGCCTCGTCGCGAAGTACGTCATCGAGGGCGACGGCGACGTGGTCGCGGCGGACAACAGCGTGCTGGTGCAGTACAAGGGCGTGGTGTGGGACACCGGCAAGGAGTTCGACTCGACGTACGCCCGGGGCGCGCTGACGTCGTTCGGGCTCCAGCAGGTCGTCAAGGGCTGGGCGCAGGGCCTGACCGGCAAGAAGGTCGGCAGCCGCGTCCTCATCGTCATCCCGCCGTCGCTGGGCTACGGCGACCAGCCGCCGGCCGGCAGCGGCATCGAGAAGGACTCCACGATGGTGTTCACCGTCGACATCCTCGCGAAGATGTGACCGTGCGGGGATGCGAGACTGTGACCGTTGCCTTTCCGACACCGAGCAGGAGCACGTGACGTGAGCATCGAGAAGCCCGAGATCGACTTCCCCGGCGGCGAGCCCCCGGCGGACCTCGAGATCAAGGACATCTGGGAGGGCGACGGCGAGGTGGCACAGGCGGGCCAGACCGTCACCGTCCACTACGTGGGTGTCGCCTTCAGTACCGGCGAGGAGTTCGACGCCAGCTGGAACCGGGGCACTCCGTTCCGCTTCCCGCTGGGCGGCGGCCGGGTCATCCAGGGCTGGGACCTCGGCGTGCAGGGCATGAAGGTCGGCGGCCGCCGCCAGCTGACCATCCCGGCGCACCTCGCCTACGGCGACCAGAGCCCCACCCCGGCCATCCAGCCCGGCGAGACGCTGATCTTCGTGGTGGACCTCCTCGCAGTCTGACCGCCACCGCGGGTCCGACCGTTCCGTGACCGGACCCGATCACCTGGGGCCCATGCCCGTCCGGGCGTGGGCCCTCGGCTTTGCCCCGGCACCGCGGGGCGGTACGGTCGTCCGTCGTAGGGACCATGAGGAAGGCGAAGGGCGTCGATGGCCATTGCCAAGGCAGAGCGGCTGATGAACCTGGCGCTGTGTCTGCTCGGGACGCGCAGGCCGCTGAGCAAGCGGGAGCTGCGCGAGTCCATCGAGGCCTACGTGGAGGCGTTCGGCTCGGGCACGGGCGGCGACGACTCCTTCAACCGGATGTTCGAGCGCGACAAGGACGACCTGCGCGAGCTCGGCCTGGTCATCGAGACCGTGGAGAGCCTGGACGGCGAGGTCGGCTACCTGGCCCGCCGGGACAGCAACCGGCTGCCGCCCATCACCCTCGACGCCGAGGAGGCCGCCGCACTGGGCCTGGCCGCCAAGGTGTGGCAGCAGGCCCGCCTCGCCGGAGCCGCCAGCGGCGCCCTGCAGAAGCTGCGCGCGGCCGGACTGCCCGAGGACGTCGACCCCTACGAGGCGCACGGCGCCCTGGAACCGCGCATCCCCGTGCACGAGGCGGCCTTCGAGCCGCTGATGCTGGCCTGCCGCGACCGCCGCCCCGTCGTCTTCGACTACCGCAAGGCCAACGCCGCCCACCCCGAGCCCCGGCACGTCGAGCCGTGGGCGCTGGAGTGCTGGCGCGGCCACTGGTACCTGGCGGGCTTCGACCGCGACCGGGGCGCCGAGCGCGTGTTCCGCCTGTCGCGCATCACCGGCAAGGTCCGCTCCCGGGGGGGCCGGTTCACCGCGCCCGTGCCCGACGTGGTCACCGTCCGCGAGACCGTGGCCGGCTGGGCGGGGGAGACCGCGGACCGCAGCGCGCGGATCCGGCTGCGCCCCGGCGCCGGGTACCCCCTTCGGGCGAGGGCCACCGCCGTGCGGGAACTCGGCGACGGGTGGGACGAGTTGGAGATTCCGTACGGGCACGGGCTGGACGCCTGGCTCGTGGAGTTCGGGCCGGACGTGGTCGTCCTGGAGCCCGCCGAGCTGCGGGCCGACGTCGTCGACCGGCTGCGGGCCGTGGCCAAGGGCTGAGGGGGAGCGGAGCGAGACAGTGGCAGGCAAACCGGTCAGGCCGGCGAACGCGATCGACCAGACCCGGCGGATGCTCTCCCTGGTGACGTACCTCAGGGAGCGGCCCGGCGCGCGCATCGAGGACGTGGCGCGCGCCTTCGGCATCACCGAGGACGAGCTGGTTTCCGACCTCGACGTGCTGCCCATGTGCGGCACCAGTTTCCGCGGCGGCGACCTCCTCGACATCGACACCGACGGCGAGCGCATCTGGTGGCACAACCCGGCCGCCCTGGGCGCCGACGCCGCCGAGCCCCTGCGGCTCGCCGCCGACGAGGCGACCGCGCTGCTGGTGGCCGCCCGCGCGGTGGCCACCCTGCCGGGGCTGCGCGAGAGCGACCGGCAGGCGCTGGTGCGGGCCACCGCCAAGGTGGAGACCGCGGCCGGCGAGGCGGCGGGCGCCAGCTCCCGGCTGTCGGTGACCTTCGAGTCCGAGGGCGGCGTCTTCGCCGACGTGGACCGGGCCATCTCCGAGCGCCGCCGGCTGTGGATCCGCTACTACTCCCCGGCCCGCGACGAGGTCACCGAGCGCGAGATCGACCCCATCCGCCTGGTGAGCGTCGGGCACACGTACGTGGAGGCCTGGTGCCGCCGCTCCGAGGCGCGCCGCACGTTCCGCCTGGACCGGGTCGCCGAGATCAGGATCCTCGACGAGCCGTCCGCGCCGCCCGAGGTGGAGCTGCGGGACCTCTCGGAAGGGCTGGTGCAGCCCGCCGCCGAGGACCCCGAGGTGGTCATCGAAGTCGGTCCCGGCGGCCGCTGGGTCGCCGAGTACTACCCGCACGACAGCGCCGATGAACTTCCCGACGGCGGGCTGCGTATCACCCTGCGCACGCCCGACCCGGCCTCGCTCAGACGCCTGGCCCTGCGCCTCGGCCCCGACGGCCGGATCGTCGCGCCGCAGGACCTCGCCGACCGCGCCCGCCGCGCCGCCCGCGAGGCCCTCGCGGCGTACGACGGCATCGACGCCGGCGCCCCCATCGCGGACATCGGTGACACCGCCGGGGTCGCCGGCACCGGTGGCACCGGCGTCGCGGCCGGCGCGGACGCCGGGCCCGGGGTGTCGGGCGTGGCGCCGGGGTGGCAGCTGAGCAGGCAGTTCGACGGACAGGAGCAGGGGCTGTGAGCGAATCGGCGACGTCCGGTGTGCGGGGCATCTCGGTGGCGTCCGCGTTCGCGGACATGCGCAGCGTGGCCCCGGTCGTGTTCCGGGCGGGCTGCCCGGACTGCCGGGGCCGTTTCGAGCTCGCCGCGAGCGCCCTGCGCCTGGCCATCGGTGCGTCCAGCCGCACCACGTTCTACTCCTTCACCTGCCCCGAGTGCGGCGCGGCGGTCCGCAAGCCGGCCGGCGAACGGATCGTCGAACTCCTCACCGGCGGCGGCGTGCGCACCCTGCGGCTGCACTCGATGTAGCGACCCGCGAGGGTGCCGGCCGACGGACGGCGCGACGGACGGCCCGGTCCGGGCGTCCGGCCCGCCCGCGGTCGGCAGCGCGGCGGGGACGGTCTAGGCTCGACGGCATGTTCTGGGCGATGTTCGCGGTGGCGATGGGGTTCTTGGGGCTCACGGTGCTGGCCGTCCTGGCCGTCCGGGTGTTCGTGGAGGCCGAGCGGCTCGGCCGGCAGGTGACCGACTCCGCCACGCGGATCAGCCGGGCCGCGGACGACCTGGAGCGCGCCTCGACGAGCGCGGCCCGGGCCGTGGACTCGCTGTGAGGGACACCGGGCACCCCCGGTGACTCCTGCGCCGTTCGCGCCAGTCGGGCCCATCGCCCTCCCGTCACGGCAGGGGCGGGCGGTACGCTGCTGGTCGCGGCCCGGTAAACGAGGCACGGACCGCTGACCGGGAGTACGCCCAGGGATTGCCCCGCGTTTACCCCTGAGCGTTACGATCGCTGTCGACGCGATCCTTCGGACACCTGTCCGGCCGATCGGACAGCACCCCACCCAGCAGCCTCGGTGAGAAGGTAAAGACTTATGTTCGGAAGGCTCGGCGCCCCCGAGATCATTCTCATCCTCGTCGTCATCATCCTGCTGTTCGGCGCGAAGAAGCTTCCGGACATGGCCCGCTCGCTCGGCAAGTCCGCGCGCATCCTCAAGAGCGAGGCCAAGGCGATGAAGGAAGACGGCAACGGCAACGGCACGGCCACGCCGGCCGGCCCGCCGAACAACGGCGAGCAGCCCCCCGCGCAGCGCACCATCCAGGCCTCTCCCGGTGACGTGACCAGCTCCCGTCCCGTGACCGAGCCGACGGACACCACCAAGCGCTGACGCAGGGCCGGTGACCTCCGGCCCGCCGTACGAGATGGGAACGTGGGTTGCTCAAGCCTGCCCGCAAGAAGGAGAAGGACCCCGAGGGGCGGATGCCCCTCGCGGAACACCTTCGTGAGCTGCGCAACCGGCTCGCGAAGGCGATGCTGGCCATCGTCCTGGTAGCGGTGGTCGCCGCCTTCTTCTACAACGACATCATCAACTTCCTCACCCAGCCGATCCTCGACTCCGTCGGCTGCAGGGAGAGCTTCGCGGAACTGGCGCAGTCCAGCGATCCCGACCGGTGCGCCCGCATCACCATCAACGGCCTGCTCGCGCCCTTCACCCTGGCGCTGCAGGTCTCGCTGATGGCCGGTGTCGTGTTCGCCTCGCCGGTCTGGCTGTACCAGCTGTGGGCCTTCGTCGCGCCCGGTCTGCACAAGCACGAGAGGAAGTACGCCTACGCCTTCGTGGGCACCGGCGTCCCGCTGTTCCTCGGTGGTGCCTACTTCGCCTACCGGGTCCTGCCGACCACCGCCAAGGTACTGATCGACTTCACGCCGAACGGTGTCGACAACCTCCTGCCGCTCGACGACCTGCTCCAGCTCGTCACGCGCATGGTCGTGGTCTTCGGCCTCTCCTTCGAGCTGCCGCTGCTGCTGGTGATGCTCAACCTCACCGGCGCCATCACCGGCCGCCGGATGGCCGGCTGGTGGCGGGCGATGATCATCGGCATCACGGTGTTCGCCGCGGTCGCCACCCCCAGCACCGACCCCATCTCGATGCTGGCCCTCGCCGGACCCATCTGGGTGCTGTACTTCGGCGCCGTCGCCTTCTCCCTGCTCAACGACCGCCGCAGGCGCCGCCGCGAGGCCCTCGCCCCCGCCGACGACGAGGCGTCCGAGCTGGACCTGACCCCCGAGGACATCGGGACGGTCGAGCCGGTGACCAGCCCGCGTGCGCTGCCCGAGCAGGCGAGCACCGAACGCGCCGAACGCGTCAACGGTTATGACGACGTGACCTGACGATCACCGGGAAGCTCTTAGGGTCACTTCTCGTGACCAGCGAGATCACCCTCTTCGTCAACCCCACCGCGGGCCGCGGCCGGGGCGCCCGCGCGGCGCAGCCGGCCGCTGCCGCGTTCCGGGCCGCCGGACACGCCGTGCGCACCGTCGTCGGCGAGGACGCCGCCGACGCCCTGGCCCGCGCGCGTGCCGCCGTCGCCGGGGGCACCGGCGCCCTCGTGGCCGTCGGCGGGGACGGGCTGGTCCACCTGGCGCTCCAGGCCGTCGCCGGCACCCGCACCCCGCTCGGCGTGGTCGCCGTCGGCACCGGCAACGACTTCGCCCGCGCCCTCGGCCTGCCCCTGCGCGACCCGGCCGCCGCGGGCGCGCTGCTCGCCGACGCCCTCGGGGACGGCCGGGTCCGCGACCTCGACCTCGGCCGGGCCGGCGACCGCTGGTTCGGCACCGTCCTCGCCTCCGGCTTCGACTCCCGGGTCAACGACCGCGGCAACCGGATGCGGTGGCCCGCCGGCCGCTCCAAGTACGACCTGGCGGTGCTCGCCGAACTGGCCGCCCTCCGCCCCTTCCCCTACCGGCTGCGGCTGGACGACGGCGAGGTCCGCGAGGTCGAGGCCACCCTCGTCGCCGTGGGCAACGGACCGTCCTACGGCGGCGGCATGCGGATCTGCCCCGGCGCCGACCCCGCCGACGGGCTCCTCGACGTCACCGTCGTCGCCGACTGCTCCCGTACGACGCTGCTGCGGGTGTTCCCGCGGGTCTACCGGGGCACCCACGTCGACCACCCGAAGGTCACCGTGCACCGGGCGGCACGCGTCGAGCTGGCGGCGCCGGACGTCACGGCCTACACGGACGGCGAGCCCCTCGGCCCCCTCCCCCTGACCGTGCGCTGCATACCGGGCGCGGTACGGGTGCTCGGCCCCTGAGCTGTGCAACCGGATGCGCCGTCCGCTCCGCCCTGCCCCCGCGTCCGCCGCACGCCCCCGTGCCCGCCCCGCCGTCTCCGCCACAGCCCTGAGCTGCGCGGACCCGGGTTCCGGGCCCTGCCCCCGCGTCCGCCGCACGCCCCCGTGCCCGCCCCGCCGTCTCCGCCACAGCCCTGAGCTGCGCGGACCCGGGTTCCGGGGCGGCTGATACGGATAATGATCGTCCTGTTGTCAGTGGGGCCCGGTACGCTCGAAAGCACGATGACTCAGGACCTCTCACCGGCCGAGCGGTACGCGGCGGCGCGCAGGCGCGCTGCCGAGCAGGCCACCGCGCTCGCGTCCTTCCGCGAGATGTACGACTTCGGCCTCGACCCCTTCCAGATCGAGGCCTGTCAGGCGCTCGAGGCGGGCAAGGGCGTCCTGGTGGCCGCGCCCACCGGCTCCGGCAAGACGATCGTCGGCGAGTTCGCCGTCCACCTCGCCCTCCAGCAGGGCCGCAAGTGCTTCTACACCACGCCCATCAAGGCGCTGTCCAACCAGAAGTACGCCGATCTGTGCCGGCGGTACGGCGCGGACAAGGTGGGCCTGCTCACCGGCGACAACAGCGTCAACTCCGACGCCCCGGTGGTCGTGATGACCACCGAGGTCCTGCGCAACATGCTCTACGCCGGCTCCCAGACCCTGGTCGGCCTGGGGCACGTGGTGATGGACGAGGTGCACTACCTCTCCGACCGCTTCCGCGGCGCCGTCTGGGAGGAAGTGATCATCCACCTCCCCGAGTCGGTCACCCTGGTGTCCCTGTCGGCGACCGTGTCCAACGCCGAGGAGTTCGGCGACTGGCTCGACACGGTCCGCGGCGACACCGAGGTCATCGTCTCCGAGCACCGTCCCGTGCCGCTGTTCCAGCACGTGCTGGCCGGACGCCGGATGTACGACCTGTTCGAGGAGGCCGAGGGTCACAAGAAGGCCGTCAACCCGGACCTGACCCGGCTGGCCCGCATGGAGGCGAGCCGCCCGTCGTACCAGGACCGGCGCCGCGGCCGCTCGATGCGCGAGGCCGACCGCGAGCGCGAGCGCCGGCAGCGCTCCCGGGTGTGGACGCCCGGCCGTCCCGAGGTCATCGAGCGTCTGGACGCCGAGGGCCTGCTGCCCGCCATCACCTTCATCTTCAGCCGCGCCGCCTGCGAGGCCGCCGTCCAGCAGTGCCTCTACGCCGGGCTGCGGCTCAACGACGACGACGCGCGGGAAAGGGTGCGCGCCCTGGTCGAGGAGCGCACCGCCTCCATCCCGCGCGAGGACCTGCACGTCCTCGGGTACTACGAGTGGCTGGAGGGCCTGGAGCGGGGCATCGCCGCCCACCACGCGGGCATGCTGCCGACGTTCAAGGAGGTCGTCGAGGAGCTGTTCGTGCGCGGCCTGGTCAAGGCCGTCTTCGCGACCGAGACCCTCGCCCTGGGCATCAACATGCCCGCCCGCTCGGTGGTGCTGGAGAAGCTCGTCAAGTGGAACGGCGAGCAGCACGCCGACATCACCCCCGGTGAGTACACCCAGCTCACCGGCCGTGCGGGCCGGCGCGGCATCGATGTCGAGGGCCACGCGGTGGTGCTGTGGCAGCGCGGCATGAACCCCGACCACCTGGCCGGTCTCGCGGGCACCCGTACCTATCCGCTGCGCTCCAGCTTCAAGCCGTCGTACAACATGGCGGTCAACCTGGTCGAGCAGTTCGGCCGGCACCGCTCGCGCGAGCTGCTGGAGACGTCCTTCGCGCAGTTCCAGGCGGACCGCTCGGTCGTCGGGATCTCCCGGCAGGTGCAGCGCAACGAGGAGGGGCTGGCCGGCTACCAGGAGTCGATGACCTGCCACCTCGGCGACTTCGAGGAGTACGCGCGGCTGCGCCGCGAGCTGAAGGACCGCGAGACGGAGCTGGCCCGGCAGGGCGCGTCCCAGCGCCGCGCCGAGGCCGCCGTCGCCCTGGAGCGGCTCAAGCCCGGCGACATCATCCACGTGCCCACCGGCAAGTACGCCGGCCTGGCCCTGGTGCTGGACCCCGGTCTGCCCGCTGGGCGGGCCAACGGCCACCGGGGCTTCGACCACCAGGACGGGCCCCGGCCGCTGGTGCTGACCGCGGAACGGCAGGTCAAGCGGCTGGCGTCGATGGACTTCCCGGTGCCCGTGGAGCCGCTGGACCGGATGCGGATCCCCAAGTCGTTCAACGCGCGCTCCCCGCAGTCGCGCCGGGACCTCGCCTCGGCGCTGCGCACCAAGGCCGGGCATATCGCGCCGGAGCGGCACCGCAAGCAGCGCTCGCAGGCCGCCGACGACCGTGAGATCGCCCGGCTGCGCACGGCGCTGCGGGCCCACCCGTGCCACGGGTGCAACGACCGCGAGGACCACGCCCGCTGGGCCGAGCGCTACCACCGGCTGCTGCGCGACACCTCGCAGCTGGAGCGCCGCATCGAGGGCCGCACCAACACCATCGCGCGGACCTTCGACCGGATCGTGGCCCTGCTGACCGAGCTGGACTACCTGCGGGGCAACGAGGTCACCGAGCACGGCAGGCGGCTCGCCCGGCTGTACGGCGAGCTGGACCTGCTGGCCAGCGAATGCCTGCGGGCCGGTGTCTGGGAGGGCCTCGGCCCGGCCGAACTGGCCGCGTGCGTCTCGGCGCTGGTCTACGAGTCCCGGGTCGGCGACGACGCGATGGCGCCGAAGCTGCCGTCGGGCCAGGCGAAGGCCGCGCTCGGCGAGATGGTGCGGATCTGGGGCCGGCTGGACGCCCTGGAGGAGGAGTTCCGGATCAGCCAGACCGAGGGCGTGGGCCAGCGCGAGCCCGACCTCGGCTTCGCCTGGGCCGCCTACATGTGGGCCTCCGGCAAGGGCCTGGACGAGGTGCTGCGCGAGGCGGAGATGCCCGCGGGCGACTTCGTGCGCTGGTGCAAGCAGGTGATCGACGTGCTGGGGCAGATCTCGGCCGCCGCACCCGGTGAGGGCACCACGGTCACCAAGGCCGCCCGCAAGGCCGTCGACCAGCTGCTGCGGGGCGTCGTCGCCTACTCGTCCGTGGGCTGAGCCCCGGGAACGCCCCCGCCTCGCCGAGGCGGGGGCGTTCGCATGCCCGTACGCCGTCACCCTGGGTGTGCGAGTGGGGGCTGAGCGTGCAAATGGGGAAGAGGTTACTCCAGCACCGGCGCCCGTTTCAGGCGGTTGCCGAACATGACACAGCGATGATCCGGTCGGACTAAGCTCGCCCCGCAGCGCACGAGTTGATGGCTATTCGTGCGCTTGTTCCCAATCATCCCGAAGATGCGGACAATTCCCTACAGAGGGTTTCCATGGTGAGTGTTCAGTCCCCACCCGGCCGCCGCGAACTGCCCTACGCACGCGTGCTGTTGCCCCCCGCGATACTGATGGCCGCGGTGAGTGCGGCCGCCGTCGTCGCGGTGCCGGAGGCGGCACGGCTCGCCGTCGCCGTCTGCGGGGCCGTCGCCACCGTCCTGGTGGTCGCGACGGCGGCCGAGGCGGTGCGCCGCGGCCGTGAGCTGCGCGACCTGCGCGCGGAGCGCACCCGGCACCTGGCCCGCCTGGAACAGCGCGTCGCCGGGCACGTGGAGCAGAACCTCCGGCTCGCCAGGGACTACATCCCCGCCTCCGTGCTGCACCTCCGCAAGGGAAGTACACCCCTGGAGGTGAAGGCCCACTACGAACGGACGGACCCGTACTTCCGGGAGCTCGACGCGTCCCAGAAGGCCGTGTTCGACCGGATCCTGGAGATCGTCGACCACGAGCAGGACCTGCGCGACTCCTCCCAGCGCTCCTTCGTCAGCGTCGCCCGCCGCATCCAGGCCATCGTCCACCAGCAGAACAAGGAACTGCGGGAGATGGAGGAGGACCACGGCCGCAACCCCGAGGTCTTCGACGACCTCCTGCGCATCGACCACGGCACCGCGCTGATCGGCCGCCTCGCCGACTCCATCGGCGTCCTCGGCGGCGGCCGGCCCAGCCGCCAGTGGCCCCAGCCCGTCCCGCTGTACAGCGTGCTGCGCGGCGCCATGAGCCGCATCCTCGACTACCGCCGCGTCCAGCTCGACTCCATCGCCAAGGTCAACATCCGCGGCATCTCGGTCGAGCCGGTCATCCACGCCTGCGCCGAGCTCATGGACAACGCCACCCGCTACTCGCCGCCGACCAGCAAGGTCCACATCAACGCCGTCGAGGTGCAGACCGGCGTCGCCATCGAGATCGAGGACGCAGGCGTCAGCCTCAGCGAGGAGACCCGTACCAAGGCCGAGGGCATGCTCGAGGCCGCCATGGCCGGCGTCGACCTCCAGGACATCAACGACACCCCGCGGCTCGGGCTCGCCGTCGTCGGTCGGCTGTGCACCGCGTTCGACATGCAGGTCGCGCTGCGCCCCTCGGCCTACGGCGGGGTCCGCGCCGTGCTGATCGTCCCCAGCGAGATGCTCACCGGCGGGCCCACCTCCCTCTACGCCCACGGCATCGGCGCCGCCGCGCTGCCCACGCAGGACCTCGGCGACGTGGAGGCACCGCAGCGCAAGCCGAAGAAGCGCCGGCCCACCAACCCGATGGTCCCGGCCGACGTGTCCCTGGAGGACGACGTCCCCGTCGTCACCGAGTGGACCCCGCAGGGCCTGCCCCAGCGCCGCAGCAAGGCCACCGTGCCCCTCGTCCAGCGCATCACCGAGGCCTACGCCGCCCAGGCCGCCGCCGAACGCGCCGCCGAGCGCGGCGAGGAGGACATCTGGGCCCGCGCCGAGGAACGGCAGGCGGCGGGAGAGCGGCAGGCCCAGGAGGAGCGGCCCGCGCCCGGCCTGTGGGTCGAGTCGTTCTGGGAGGGGCTGAAGAAGGACAACCCGGGCGTGCACCCGACCGACTTCACCCGCAACCCCACCAAGTACCTGCACCTGATCGACGACAAGGCCCGACCCGAGGCCGACGACGAGGGGGACCCCACGTGATCCAGCAGCGCGCCAACTTCGACTGGATGCTCAAGGAGCTCTACGACGGCGTCCCGGGCATCGAGATGATCGTGGTGCTCTCGGCGGACGGCCTGCGCATCGCCCGCTACGCCGGTGACCCCGACGCCGCCGACCGCGTGGCCGCCGCCTGCGCCGGACTGCAGAGCCTGGCGAGCGCCGTCGCGCAGGAGATCCCCACCAGCGACGGCGAGATGAACCTCGTGGTGATCGAGATGAACGGCGGCTACTTCTACCTGATGGCGGCCGGCGCCAACGCCTACCTCGCCGTCCTCGCCGACGTGCGCTGCGAACCCGGCCACATGAGCGCGAACATGCGCGACCTCGTCGTGCGGATCGGCTCGCACCTGACCAGCCCGCCCCGGCACTCCGGGCAGACCGTATGACGCCTCCGCACCGCCGACGGCGCCACCCCGGCCCCCCGCCACCGGTCCCGCCGTCCCCGCCGCCGTCCCGCGCACCGGCCGGCGACGACCCGGCCGGGCGGGCGGAGCGGGAGGGCGAGGGCCGGCAGCCCGAGCGGCTGTTCGTCATCTCGGGCGACGGCGAGCGCGTGCCCCTGGACCTGGTCACCCTGATCGTGGCGCGCGCCGAGCCCCCCGCCTCCGCCACTCCGGAGCAGACCGCGGTGCTGCGGATGTGCGGCGCCCCGCTGTCCGTGGCCGAGGTCTCGGCGTACCTGCGGCTGCCGTTCAGCGTGGTGACGGTGCTGGTCACCGACCTGCTGGCGGCGCAACTGGTCCAGGCGCGCGCCCCGATCGTGCGGCAGCAGATCCCCGACCGTTCCCTCCTCGAAGCGGTGATGCATGGACTCCAACGCCTCTGACACGATCCCCGGCCCACGGACCGAGGACCGGCTGCCGCACACCACCGAGGCCGCGGCGAAGATCGTCATCGTGGGCGGGTTCGGCGTCGGCAAGACCACCATGGTCGGCTCGGTGAGCGAGATCAGACCGCTCACCACCGAGGAGACCATGACCCAGGCCGGCGTCGGGGTCGACGACGACTTCGGCTCCGCGTCCAAGACCGCCACCACCGTGGCCATGGACTTCGGCCGCATCCGCATCACGGACCAGGTCGTGCTGTACCTGTTCGGCACCCCCGGCCAGGAGCGCTTCTGGTTCCTGTGGAACGGCCTGTTCGAGGGCGCCCTCGGCGCGGTCGTCCTGGTCGACACCCGCCGCCTGGAGGTCAGCTTCGAGGTGATGGGCCGGCTCGAGGAGCGCGGGGTGCCGTTCGTGGTCGGCGTCAACACCTTTCCCGACGGCCCGCGTTACCCCCTTGAGGACCTGCGCGCGGCCCTGGACCTGCCCCCGGAGATCCCGATCGTGGAGTGCGACGTGCGCCGCCGCGCCTCCAGCCGGGACGTGCTGATGACGCTGATGCGGTTCCTGCACTCGCTGACGCTCACCGGCAGCCTCACCTGACTGCGACACCCCCCGGACCCCCGACCCACCCCGTTCGAAAGCGACCCACCGTGACGCCTGAACCCCAGTCGACGACAGGTACGCACGACCTCACCGCCGGCCCACCGCCCGGCTGTCCCGCCCACGGCCGCGGACCCGGCGGGCTCCAGCGCCTCTACGGCCCCGGCGCCGAGGACCTCGACCGGCTCTACGAGCAGCTGCGCGAGGAACACGGCCCGGTCGCTCCCGTCCTGCTCCACGACGATGTCCCCATGTGGGTGGTCCTCGGCCACGCCGAGAACCTGCACCTGGTGCGCAGCCCCTCCCAGTTCACCCGCGACAGCCGCGTCTGGACGCCGCTCGCCGAGGGCATGGTCAGACCCGACCACCCCCTCATGCCGCACATCGCCTGGCAGCCCATCTGCTCCCACGCCGAGGGCGAGGAGCACAAGCGGCTGCGCGGCGCCGTGAAGGCGGCCATGTCGACGATCGACCACCGCAGCCTGCGCCGGTACATCTACCGGGCCACCCAGCGGCTGGTGAACGACTTCTGCGAGGACGGCCACGCCGATCTCGTCGGCCAGTTCTCCGAACACCTGCCCATGGCCGTGATGTGCCAGGTCCTCGGCATGCCCGAGGAGTACGACGACCGCTTGGTGCACGCCGCCCGCGACGCGCTCAAGGGCACCGAGACCGCCCTCGCCAGCCACGCCCACGTCATGGACGCGCTCAGCCGGCTCACCGCCCGCCGCCGCGCCCGGCCCGCCGACGACTTCACCAGCCACCTCGTCACCGACCCCGCCGGGCTGACCGACGACGAGGTCCGCGAGCACCTGCGGCTGGTGCTGTTCGCCGCCTACGAGGCCACGGTCAACCTGCTCTCCAACGTGCTGCGCCGGGTCATCGTCGACCCCCGCTTCTACGCTCGGCTCAACGGCGGTCAGATGACCGTGCCGGAGGCGGTGGAGCAGTCCCTGTGGGACGAGCCGCCGTTCAGCACGATCCTCGGCTACTTCGCCAAGCAGGAAACCGAGTTGGGCGGCCAGCGCATCCGCAGGGGCGACGGCCTGCTGTTCGCGCCCGCGCCGGGCAACGTCGACCCGCGCATCCGGCCCGACCGGTCCGCGAGCATGCGGGGCAACCGCTCCCACCTCGCCTTCGGCGGCGGGCCGCACGAGTGTCCCGGCCAGGACATCGGCCGCGCCATCGCCGACGTCGGCGTCGACGCGCTGCTGACCCGGCTCCCCGACGTCCAACTCGCCGTCGCGGAGAGCGACCTGCGCTGGACGACCTCCATCGCCTCCCGGCACCTGGTGGCCCTGCCCGTGCACTTCGCGCCCAAGCCGCAGCAGGAGGTCGTGTTCGGCCCGACCCTCGGGGCGCTGCCCGGCCAGCGCTCCGCGGGGCCCACGACACCCGTGCTGCCGTCCGGGCCGCCGCTCGCCGAGCCGGTCGCCGACCCGGCGGGCGCCGGGGTGCCGCAGGAGGCCGGGTCCGCCCCCTTCACCGCACCGGAACCGGCCGCGCGCCCGAACGCCTGGCAGCGGTTCCTGACCTGGTGGCGCGGCCACTGAGCCGGTGACCGGCCGGGGGCGAGGCGCGGGCCGGGGTCAGCCGGGACCGGTCGGCCCGGTCCCGTCACCGGCCCACCGCGCGTACGCCGTCCAGGCGCCCGGCGTCCGCGCGCTGCGCAGCCGGTGGGTGCGACCCGTGACGGGGTCGGTGAACTCCAGCTCCCTGGCGAGGAGTTGCAGCGGGCGCCGGAAGTCGCCGGGCGGCACCGGGTCGGCCACCACCGGGTACAGCGGATCGCCGAGCAAGGGGACGCCCAACGCGGTCATGTGGACGCGGAGTTGATGGGTCTGCCCGGTCTCGGGGGTCAGCCGGTAGCGGGCCAGCCCGTCCGCGCGGTGCTCGGCCAGCTCGACGCGGGTCACCGCGTTGGGCTCGCCCGGGACCTCCCTCGCGGTCAGCGAGCCGCGTTCCTTGACGATCCGGCTGCGCACGGTGACCGGCAGGGCGAGCGCGGGGTCGTACGGCGCGACCGCCTCGTACACCTTGCGCACCCGGCGGTCGCGGAACAGCGTCTGGTACGCCCCGCGTTCCTCGGGCCGCACCGTGAACAGCACCAGCCCCGCGGTGAGCCGGTCCAGCCGGTGCGCCGCCGTCAGGGTGGGGATGCCCAGCTCGCGGCGCAGCCGGGCCAGGGCGGTCTCGGCCACGTGGCTGCCGCGCGGGGTGGTGGCCAGGAAGTGCGGCTTGTCGGCGACCACGATGTGCTCGTCGCGGTACACCACGGGCACCGGGAACGGCACCGGCACCTCGGCGGGCAGCTCGCGGTGGAACCACACGTACGCTCCCGGCCGGTACGGCGCGTCCGGCGCCACGGGGGTCCCGTCGGCCCCGACGACCAGCCCGGCGTCCAGCAGCGCCTCCACCACGCCGACACCGGCCCCGCTGAGCCGCTGCACCAGGTGCTCCCGGACGGTCGCCCAGTCGCCGGTGCCGGGCAGCCGCACCCGCACCGGGTCCACCCCGTCACGCTGCGGCAGCGGGGAGGGCGGGGGAGGGGTACGGCGTCTCACCGTCCCAGCCTACGGGGGTGGCCGGGGAGGCTCGCGCGGCGCCGGGCGGGACCGTGCGGACAGCTCCGGGAACCGGTCGGCCCGGTGGGGCGGCCGAAAACCGCTTGGGGGCCCCGGGCGGGGTGGGCAGGATATGGATCATGCCCTTCACCGCCGCTCCCCTCCTGCCCGCGGGCACGCTCTCCCGCTCCGCGCAGCCCGTCCTCGCCACCGGCGACGGCCTCCTCCTGCGTCCCTGGCGGGCCGAGGACGCCCCGGCCGTCCACGCGGTCTTCCAGGACCCGCTGATGCACCAGTGGCACATCCGGTCGGCCGACTCGGTGGAGGAGGTCGCCGGCTGGATCGAGGAGTGGCGGCAGAGCTGGGCCGCCGAGCGCACCGCCCAGTGGGCCGTCGCCGACGAGGACACCGACCGGGTGGTGGGGCGGGTGGCCCTGCGCACCATCGAGCTGGGTGAGGGGTCGGCCGAGGTGGCGTACTGGACCGCGCCGGACGCGCGCGGCCGGGGTGTCGCGGCACGCGCCCTGACCGCGCTCACCCGCTGGGCGTTCGAGGAGATCGGCTTCCACCGGCTGGAGCTGATGCACGCCACCGCCAACGAGCCCTCCTGCCGCGTCGCCACGAAGACCGGCTACACCCTGGAGGGCACCAAGCGCAGCGCCGCCCTCCACCAGGACGGCTGGCACGACATGCACCTCCACGCCCGCGTGCACGAGGACACGGCGGCCTGAGACCCCTCGGCGCGCGGCTCAGGCCCAGTGGACGGCGGTCAGGGGGTACCCGCCCCGGTCGAAGACCTCCTGGGACACGGAGATGCCGAAGGCGGTCCCGAGGCCCTCCAGGAACCGGGTCCGCCAGTCGGGGATCCAGCCGTCACCCCGGAGGACCGGCCGCCCGTCGACGTCCCGCACGTCCGGGAGGCACCCCGCCTCGCGCAGCGCCGGGTCGAGGAACGCCATCTGCGGCACGCCGCCGAAGTAGTGGCCGCCGTCGCGCAGTTCCTCCGCGTCGAAGGACCGGCGGAGCTCGCCCTTCCACACCGGCCGGCCGTCCGGCCCGGACTGTAACAGCCGGGTCCGGCAACGGCGTCGGGCCCGGCGAGGGCACGGGCGCCGTCCCGTCAGGGAGCCGTCGTGCCGGTCGGCTCCTGCTCCGCCTCCACGCGGGCGTTCCACTCCCGCTTCGACGCCTGCCAGCCGTCCTCGTTGTGGCCGAGGCGCCAGTAGCCGGAGATCGACAGGTCCTCGCGCGGGATCTGCCGTTCGACGCGCAGCAGCCGGCGCAGTTCCTTCACGCAGCCGGCCTCGCCGTGGACGAAGGCGTGCACCCGTCCCTCGGGGAAGTCCAGCGCCCGCACCGCCTCGACCAGCCGCTCGCCGATCGGGCGGTCGCCCCGGTGCAGCCAGACGACGTCCACGTCGGAGTCGATCTTCTGCTCCTCCTCCGGCCCGGACACCTCGATGAAGGCGCGGACCGAGGCGCCGCGGGGCAGCGACTCCAGCGCGGCCGCGATGGCCGGCAGCGCGCTCTCGTCACCGGCCAGCAGGTGCCAGTCGGCCTCCGGGTCCGGGGCGTAGGCGCCGCCGGGGCCCATGAAGCGGACGGTCTCGCCCGGCTGGACGCGCGCCGCCCAGGGACCGGCCAGGCCCTCGTCGCCGTGGACGACGAAGTCCAGGGTCAGTTCACGGTGTTCGGGGTCCCACGCGCGCACGGTGTACGTCCGGGTGACCGGCCACTGCTCCCGGGGGAACTCGGCCCGGATCCGCTCCAGGTCGAAGGGCTCGGGGTAGGTCACGCCCTCCGCGCCGAACAGCAGCTTGACGTAGTGGTCGGTGCAGCTGCCCGCGGTGAACTCCGCGAGGCCGTCGCCGCCGAGCACCACACGCTGCATGTGCGGGGTCAGCCGCTCGGTGCGGACGACCTGCGCGGAGTGGGGCGTGCGTGGCTTCCGTGCCGGACGCTCTGCCATGGCGGCCTCCCAGAGGGCGTGGTTAGGTTCACCTAAGTTAACACTCGGCCGGGTCCCCCGACGTTCAAGTGATCGGAAAGACCGGCCTACGCGCCCAGGGTGCCGAGCAGGCGGTGCAGTGATCCGCCGAGGCCCCAGCGTGCGCCCAGTTCCGCCACCGCCTCCGGGTCGCGCGGGGTGCGCGGCAGGGCCGTCTCCACCGGCGGCAGCGGTACGTCGCCGGCGACCCGGACGACCTTCGGCGCGACCTCCAGGTAGGGCCGCGCCTGGTCGAGCCGGGTGCGCTGGGCCGGGGTGAGCTTCGAGCGGGGGTCGACGACGGCCGCCATGATCCCGGCGAGGTCGCCGAACTCCGCCAGCAGCTTGGCCGCCGTCTTCTCGCCGACGCCCGGCACGCCCGGCAGGCCGTCGCTGGGGTCGCCGCGCAGCAGCGCCAGGTCCGCGTAGCCCGGCCCGTCCACGCCGTACTTCTCGCGCAGCACCGCCTCGTCGGTGATCTGCAGGGTGCCCACGCCCTTCAGCGGGTACAGCACCCGCACCCCGCGCGCGTCGTCCACCAGCTGGTACAGGTCCCGGTCGCCGGTGACGATGTCGACCGGACCGGTGGCCCGCGCGGTGAACGTGCCGATCACGTCGTCCGCCTCGTAGCCCGCGACGCCCACGCGCGCGATGCCGACCGCGTCCAGCACCGCCTCGATGACCGGGACCTGCGGCGACAGCGTGTCCGGCACCTCCTCCTCGTCCGGCCCGGACGCGTGCTCCTCGGCGACGCGGTGCGCCTTGTAGGACGGGATGAGGTCGACGCGCCACTGCGGCCGCCAGTCCGCGTCCATGCACGCGACCAGCAGGTCGGGCCGGTGGTCGCGCACCAGCCGGTCGATGAATTCCAGCAGCCCGCGCACCGCGTTGACCGGCGTGCCGTCCGGTGCCTTCACGGACTCGGGCACGCCGAAGTACGCGCGGAAGTAGAGCGAGGCGGTGTCGAGGAGCATCAGTCGTCCGGTCACGCTCGCATCATGCCGCACGGCACCGACAGCCACCCGTCACCGACGGCCCCCCTCACCCACAGGCGCGCGCACCCCCGGTCGTGACCCCGCTCACTTGCGTGTTTGCCCCTCGACCGCTCGGGCAGGCGCGGCGTCGGATCGGTGCCGGTTACACGTTCACCCGTGGGCAGCCGTCGGCCGTTCCCCTTCTTGTCCCCCAACGGAGAGGTGCACGTGTCCGCCAGGCTGGAGGCCGACCACCTGTACAAGGTGTTCGGCAGACGACAGGACCAGGCAGTCGAACGACTGCGAGCCGGAGCCGACCGGGAGGAGCTGCGCGCCGACGGCACCACCGCCGCCGTGATCGACGCCTCCTTCACCGTGGACCCGGGGCAGATCTTCGTCGTCATGGGCCTGTCCGGCTCCGGCAAGTCCACGCTGCTGCGCATGCTCAACGGACTGCTGGAGCCCACCGCCGGGCACGTCCGCTTCGACGGCCGCGACCTCACCGCGCTCGGCGACCGCGAGCTGCGCGAGGTCCGCGCCCGCAAGATCAGCATGGTCTTCCAGCACTTCGCCCTCTTCCCGCACCGCAGCGTCCTCGACAACGCCGCCTACGGCCTCGCCGTGCAGGGGGTGCCCCGCGCCGAGCGCGAGAAACGCGCCGCGCGCGCCCTGGAGCTGTGCGGCCTGGCCGGCTGGGAGACGTCGTGGCCGGACGAGCTGTCCGGCGGCATGCAGCAGCGCGTGGGTCTCGCCCGCGCGCTCGCCACCGACGCCGACCTGCTGCTGATGGACGAGTCCTTCAGCGCCCTGGACCCGCTGATCCGCCGCGACATGCAGGACCAGCTGCTCACGCTCCAGAAGACGCTGAAGAAGACGATCGTGTTCATCACCCACGACCTCAACGAGGCCATGCGCCTCGGCGACCGCATCGCCGTGATGCGCGACGGCCGTATCGTGCAGAACGGCACGGCCGAGGACATCCTGCTGCGCCCGGCCGACGACTACGTGGCCTCCTTCATCCAGGACGTCGACCGCTCCCGGGTGCTCACCGCCGGCGCCGTCATGGACACCTCCGTCACGGCGGACGCCCCGCTGTGCCGCTGCGAGACCGCGAGCCCGACGACGCCGTTCGCCGAGCTGTGCGCCATCAGCGCCCGGGTGCCGCACCGCGTCTCGGTCGTGGACGGGGCGGGCCGCCTCGTCGGGGTGGTGCCGCGGCAGCGGCTGCTCGGCTTCCTCGGCGACGAGACGGCCGACCCCGTGCCCTGCGACGCCCCCGACGGGAAGGTGGCCGCCCATGCCTAGGCTCCACCTCGGCGACTGGGTCGACTCCGGTGTCGACTGGCTCGTCGCCCACCTGTCCTGGCTGTTCGACGCGGTCAAGGCCGTCGTCGAAGGCCTGTACGACGGCATCGACGCCGTCCTGACCGCCCCGCAGCCCCTGCTGCTCGCGGGCATCCTCGCCGTGCTCGCCTGGTGGCTGCGCGGCCTCGTCGCGGGCGTGCTGTCCTTCGCCGGCTTCGCCCTGATCGACTCGCTGGACCTGTGGGACCAGGCGATGTCCACGCTGTCCCTGGTGCTCGTCGCCACGCTGATCGCGCTCGCCGTGTCCCTCCCGCTGGGCATCTGGGCGGCCCGCTCCCGGGCGGTCAGCGCGACCGTCAAGCCCGTCCTGGACCTGCTCCAGACGATGCCGTCGATGGTGCTGCTGATCCCGGCGATCCTGTTCTTCGGGATGGGTGTGCCCGCCGGCGTCGTCGCCACCCTGATCTTCGCCCTGGCCCCCGGCGTGCGCATGACCGAACTCGGCATCCGCCAGGTCGACGCCGAACTCGTCGAGGCGGCCGAGGCGTTCGGCACGACCCCGCGCGACACGCTGCTGCGCGTGCAGCTGCCGCTGGCGCTGCCGACGATCATGGCGGGCGTCAACCAGGTCATCATGCTGGGCCTGTCGATGGTCGTCATCGCCGGTATGGTCGGCACCGGCGGCCTGGGCGGCGCGGTCAACGAGGCCATCGGCCAGCTCGACATCGGCCTCGGCTTCGAGGCCGGCCTGGGCATCGTCGTCCTCGCCATCTACCTGGACCGGCTCACCGGCGCCCTCGGCACCCGGCTGTCCCCGCTCGGCCGGCGCGCCGCCGCCAAGGCCCGCACGACCGCGTGGTCCTACCGCCCGCGCCCGGCCGTCGCCGTGGCCTGCGTCGCCGCCCTCGCCCTCGTGGCGGGCGGACTGGGCGTCTTCGGCGGCCCCTCCGGCACCGCCGAGGCCACCGGCGAGAACGTCGGCCGGGGCAAGGAGGTCAAGCTCGGCTACATCCCGTGGGACGAGGGCATCGCCTCCACCTACCTGTGGAAGGAGATCCTCGAACAGCGCGGCTTCAAGGTCACGACCACCCAGTACGCGGCCGGCCCGCTGTACACCGGCCTCGCCACCGGCCAGCTCGACGTCCAGACCGACGCCTGGCTGCCCACCACCCACGCCGAGTACTGGCAGAAGTACGGCAAGCGGCTCGACGACCTCGGCCAGTGGTACGGCCCCACGTCCCTGGAGCTCACCGTCCCCTCGTACGTGAAGGACGTGAACTCGCTGGCCGACCTGAAGGACAAGTCCGCCGAGTTCCACGGCAGGATCGTCGGCATCGAGCCCAGCGCCGGCATGATGGGCCTGCTCAAGGACAAGGTGCTCAAGGAGTACGGCCTGCAGGGCTCCTACGAGGTCGTCGACGGCTCGACCCCGGCGATGCTCGCCGAGCTGAAGCGGGCCTACGCCAAGAAGCAGCCGGTCCTCGTCACCCTGTGGTCCCCGCACTGGGCCTACGCCCAGTACGGCCTGAAGAAGCTCAAGGACCCGCGGGGCGCCTGGGGCAAGGGCGACGGCGTGCACACGGTCGCCCGCCAGGGCTTCGCCGAGGACAACCCGGAGGCCGCGCGCTGGCTGAAGGACTTCTCCATGACCGAGCGGCAGCTCACCGACCTCGAGGCGCGGATCCAGCAGGCCGGCAAGGGCAAGGAGCAGGACGCCGCGCGCGCCTGGCTCGCCGACCACCCCGGCCTGCTCGACAAGTGGGCCCCGGCCGACGGCGGCGCGGCCGGCACCAAGGCGGCGGCCGCGGCCGACAGCGGGGCGGCCGGGTGACCTGACCCACCCGGCCACCGCCCGGGAGGCGGGCCGCACCGTACGACGACGTACGGTGCGGCCCGCCTCGTGCGTCCGGGGACACCACGGCAAGGATCCGGCCAACCACGCAGAGCCACGTCGACACCCGAACTCGGGCCCGCAGGGCGCGCGGACGGCGATTCGCGCCCCGGGAGCGGAACACGGAGAGCCGTCCGTACGCTGAAGACGTCAGGGAACCGCACCCCGGGTTCCCGCCCGGGCGACCGCTCGGGGATGATCCACTGGCGCGAACCGGCCGCTGGGACGTCACCCGTCGTGTCGTCGATGTGACGGGCACATGAAACGGTTTGCCGAACATGCGTAGGGTGCAGACAACCGAGCAGAGGCGGTCCCCGCGCGGCGGGGCACTCGGACCGGGGAGCGACGGGCCAAGGAGGGAGCCGGAGCGATGGGCGACCACAAGGAACAGCCCCTGCGGGTCGGCGCGGCCGTGCGCCGCCGCCGCCGGGCCCTCGACCTGACCCTCGCCGTCGTGGCCGAGCGCAGCGGTCTGTCGGTGCCCTTCCTGAGCCAGATCGAGAACGACCGGGCGCGCCCCAGCCGCGGCTCCCTGGAGAAGGTGGCCGACGCGCTGCGCACCACGGCCGTCGAGCTCCTCGCCGCCGCCGACCCGGCGTGCAGCGTCGACGTGGTGCGCGCCGAGATCGGCGAGCCGGGCCCCGACCCGCAGTCCCGGTCCCTGGTGCGCGGCCACCACCAGATGCACGCGACCGAGTTCACCGGCGACCACGACGCGGGCCGCGAGTTCCAGTTCCGCAACGACCAGTTGATGTACGTCGCGGACGGCGCCGTGGAGATCGAGGCCGAGGGCCGCGCCTACCGCCTGGGCCGCGGCGACACCCTGTACCTGACCGGCGGGGTCCGCCACCGCTGGCGGGCCACGGTGCCGGACACCCGGATCGTGGTCGTCGCCGTCGCCGAGCACATCGAGGCGGTCCGGGACCGCAAGCGCCGGTGAGGGTCGTCTCCCTCGTCCCCTCCCTGACCGAGGCGATCGCCGTGACGCTGCCGGACGCCCTGGTCGGCGCCACCGACTGGTGCAGCCACCCGGCCGGCCTCGACGTCACCCGCGTCGGCGGCACCAAGAACCCGAAGACCGACCGCATCGCCGCCCTCGCCCCCGACCTGGTGGTGGCCAACGAGGAGGAGAACCGCCCGGAGGACCTCGCCGCCCTGCGCGCGGCGGGCGTGCCCGTCCTGGTGACCGAGGTGCGCGACGTCCCGGCGGCCTTCCGCGAGCTGGAGCGGGTGCTGCGGGCGTGCGGCGCCGGCGGCCGCCCGCGCTGGCTGGACGAGGCGGAGGCGGCCTGGACGGACCTCGCCCCGCCCCCGCGCCGCACGACCGCCGTCGTGCCGGTCTGGCGCCGGCCGTGGATGGTGCTGGGCCGCGACACCTTCGCCGGCGACGTGCTGGCCCGGCTGGGCGTGGACCACCTCTACGCCGACCACGCGGAGCGCTACCCGAGGGTCCCGCCGGCCGAGCTGCGCGCCGCGCGCCCCGACCTGGTGGTCCTCCCCGACGAGCCGTACCGCTTCACCCCGGACGACGGACCCGAGGCGTTCCCCGGCCTGCCCTGCGCGCTCGTCGGCGGGCGGCACCTGACCTGGTACGGCCCCTCGCTCACCGAGGCCCCCCGGGAGCTGGGCGCGGCCCTGCGAGCAGCGCGCCGCTGAGCAGCCCGCCCGCGGTGCGCACGGCGGCGACGCCCCAGGCGCCGACCAGCAGGACGTACAGCGCGACCGCGAGCACGTCGTAGACGACCAGCCCGGTGTGCCGGGCCAGCGCTGCCGCGCCGGTGACGCAGGTGCCGACCGGGAAGGTGAACGCCCACCACGTCATCGAGAAGCCCAGGCCCTGCCGCCGCGCCCGCACCACGTGCGCCGTGGCGAGGCACAGCCACAGCAGGGCGAAGCCCGTCACCGGCACGCCGTACAGCACGGCCAGCACCCGGAAGCCGTCGGCGTACGGGGCGGGCACCACGCCCGGCGCCACGTCCGCGAAGCGCCCCACGGCGGTGGTGGACTGGCCCAGGGGCCCGAGCACCAGGAACAGCGTCGGCGTGAGGGCGAGCGGCAGCGGGCCGCGGGTGACGAGCCGCGCGAACACCAGCGGCAGCATCAGGAAGGTCGCCAGCAGGCTCACCCCGAACAGCGCGACGCAACCCAGCAGCAGCGTCGCCCGGGCCTGACCGGCCGGGAGGTACGGCACCAGCGCCGGCCCGAGCGCCGCCGACACCATCGGCGCCACCAGCGGCAGCAGCCACACCGGCGTCGCCTGCCCCGGCTCGTCACCCCCGGGCCGCTGCCGTACGGCCATGAGGTACGGCACCGCGACCGCGGTCGCGAGCCCCACGGCCGTACCGGCGGTGAACAGCACGGCGTCCAGGGCGACGGCCGGCCCGGTCCCGATCCAGTCCCGGCCCACGCCCAGCGCGCCACCGCCCACCGCGAGCAGGGCCATGGCCAGGCAGCCGTAGAAGGGCACGACCGCCGGGTCGCGCAGGTGGGCGCGGGCCTGGTCGCGGTGGTGGGCCCAGTGCAGGGCCCGCGCCACGAGCAGAACGGCCAGCAGGACCAGGGAGAGCGCCCAGACGGCCCCGCAGGCCGCGCGCAGCCCCGGCAGCCGCAGGGGGAGCGCGGCCCCGGCCGTGGCCACGATCGCGGTGCCCATCACGCACGCGTACCAGTTCGGGCCGAGGTGCCGCAGGGCGGGCAGGCGCGGGGCGGGGCGGACGCCAGGGGAGACGGACAGGGGCTGGGCTGCGGTGACCATGCCTCCACGCTGCCGCCGGGAGCGCTCCGCGACCAGGGAGGACGTCTCTATGAGGACATAAGCTGGTCTTATGACTGAGGGAGAGACGGGAGCGGCCGGAGGGGCTGGAGCGGCTGGGGCCGGGCACGCGTCCGCGGCGGGCGGTACGCCGGGGACCGGGCGCCCGCCGGCCGGCTCGCTGGCGCACCGCGTGCCCGACCTCGGCGCGCTGGAGCTGCTGCTGGCCGTGGCACGGCTGGGCAGCCTCGGCGCGGCGGCGCGCGAGGTGGGGATCACCCAGCCCGCCGCCAGCAGCCGCGTCCGGTCGATGGAGCGGCAGCTCGGCGTGGCGCTGGTGGACCGCTCACCGCGCGGCTCGCGGCTCACCGACGCCGGGGCGCTCGTCACGGACTGGGCGCGGCGGGTGGTCGAGGCGGCGGAGGCGTTCGACGCGGGCGCCCAGGCGCTGCGCGACCGCCGCGACTCGCGGCTGCGGGTCGCGGCGAGCATGACCATCGCCGAGTACCTGCTGCCGGGCTGGCTGCTCGCGCTGCGCGCCCAGCGGCCCGACACGGCCGTGTCCCTGCTGGCCGGGAACTCCACGGCGGTGGCGGAGCGGCTGCTGACGGGCGAGGCGGACCTGGGCTTCGTGGAGGGGCTGACGGTCCCGGCGGGCCTGGACTCGGCGGTGGTCGCCCACGACCGGCTGATCGTGGTGACCGCCCCGGGGCACCCGTGGGCCCGCCGCCGCGCCCCGCTGTCCGCCGCCGAGCTGTCGACGACGCCCCTGATCCTCCGCGAGAAGGGCTCGGGCACCCGCCAGGTGCTCGACGCGGCCCTCGGCGGGCTGGCCCGCCCGCTGATCGAGCTGTCCTCGACCACGGCGGTGAAGGCGGCGGCGGTCGGCGGGGCAGGGCCCTCCGTGCTCAGCGAGCTGGTGGTGCGGGAGGAACTCGCCGTCCGGCGGCTGGTGGCGGTCCCGGTGGCCGACGTGTCCCTGACCCGGGACCTGCGGGCGGTCTGGCCGACCGGCCACCGCCCGACGGGCCCGGCCCGCGACCTGCTGACGCTCACGCGCACGTGACGCGCCGCTGGGATGCACGCGTGCGGGGGGACGCTGCGGGGGTCCACGCGTGCGTGGGGGACGCTGCTGGGCTTCGCGTACGCGTGAGGGTCGCTGCTCGGCTTCACCCGCGCGTGCCCCCACTGGCCTTCACGCTCACGGGACGCCGCTGAGCTTCACGCGCGCGTGCCCCCGCCGGCCCTTACGCGCACGTGCCTCGCCGGGCCGCCCGCCTGGGGCTCAGCCGTATCTGTCCCTGCCGACCTCACGCGCACGTGCCCCGACGGCCCGCCCGGTCCACGAGTGCCCGCATCACCCGTACGTCGTCCCCCGCCTCCGGGTGCCACTGCACCCCCAGGACCCAGTCCTCCCCGGCCGGGCCCGTCCCGCCGGTGCCCCACTCCACGGCCTCGACCGTGCCGTCCTCCGCGTGCGCCGACGCGACCAGGCCCCGCCCGAGCCGGTCCACCGCCTGGTGGTGGTAGGTCGGCACCGCCGTCTGCTCCGGGACCACCTCCGCGTACACCGTGCCCGGCACCGGCTTGACCGGGTGCCGTCCGAACACGCCCGGCACCTCCGCGTGGCCGTCGACGTGCTGCACCAGCGTCCCGCCGAGAGCGACGTTCAGCAGTTGCATGCCCCGGCAGATGCCGAGCAGCGGCACCCGCGCGGCCAGCGCCGCCCCGATCAGCGCGAGCTCCCAGGCGTCCCGCTCCCGCGCGGGCGGCCCGGTGCGGGGGTCGGCCTCGGCGCCGTAGCGCACCGGCTCCACGTCCGGTCCGCCCGCGATCACCAGCCCGTCCAGGCGGGCCACGGCCGCCGCCGCGTGCTCGGGCGCGTCGGGCGGGAGCATCGCCGCGAGGCCCCCGGCCCGCTGCACCAGCCGCGGGTAGCCGGCGGGCAGCAGCGCGGCCTCCAGCTGCCACACGCCCCACCGGGTCCCGGCCTCCAGGTACGTGCTCACACCGATCAGCGGTCGCCCGGCCATGCGCCCTCCCGGGGGTGCCTCAATGGACTGTCTACGGACCTTTGGGTCCCGTGCCCCGTGCGTCCCGGCGGACCGTACCGTCGTGCGCCCGTCACGTCAGGAACCCCCTGAGCAGCGCCGCCGTCCCCGCGCAGTGCTCGCGCATGATCTCCCGCGCGGCGTCCGCGTCGCCGTCCAGCACCGCCTCCACCAGGGCGTCGTGCTGGCGCTGCGAGTGCTCCAGGTTGCGCACCAGCAGCGGGATGCAGTCCAGCAGGTCGTTCACCGTGGCGCGGACCGCCGCGTACTGCGCGGCCAGCGTCGGCGAGCCGGACAGCTCGGCCAGCGTCAGGTGGAGCAGGGTGTCGCGCCGCCGGTAGTCGGCCAGCGGGGCGTCCCGGGTCGCGGCGAGCGCCGCCCGCAGCCGCCCGGCCCGCTCGCCGCCGGTCCCGTGCGCCGCGCACAGGCCGGCCGCGCCGACCTCCAGCACCTCGCGGAACCGCAGCACGTCCTCCACGTCGACCCCGGCCACCCGCCGGCGCAGCTCGTCCTCGCCGCCCGCCGCACCGCCCCGGGGGCGCGGCAGCACGAACGTCCCGCCGTAGCGGCCCCGCCGGGACTCCACCAGCCCCTGGTCCTGGAGCACCTTCAGCACCTCCCGGAGCGTCACCCGGCTGATCCCCAGCCGCTCCGCGAGGACCCGTTCGGCGGGCAGCCGTCCGCCGTCCGGCACCAGGCCCAGCCGGACCACCTGCAGGATCTGCTCCAGTGCCTCCTCGAAGCCGTTGCCCGCCCGCACCGGCCGCAGCACCGGGGTCAACCGGTCCGGTGCCGTGTCACCCGCGTCCCCAGGCATCCGGCCGTGCCCCCTTCCCAAGCAATGGTTCCCCGCCATACCTTATGGCTTCCGGTCGGCGGAAGCAGCCGAAGCCCCGAAGGAGGCCCTCCCGTGGCAGACCGCACGCCCCCGCTCTCCGTCGAGGAACTGCACGTCCTCGTCGCGAGCGGTGAGATCGACACCGTCGTCCTGGCCTTCCCCGACATGCAGGGGCGCCTCCAGGGCAAGCGGTTCGCCGCCCGCTTCTTCCTCGACGAGGTCCTCCACCACGGCACCGAGGGCTGCAACTACCTCCTCGCCGTCGACGTCGAGATGAACACCGTCGACGGCTACGCCATGTCCTCCTGGGACCGCGGCTACGGCGACTTCGCCCTGCACCCGGACCTGTCCACGCTGCGCCGCATCCCCTGGCACCCGGGCACCGCCCTGCTCGTCGCCGACCTCGCCTGGGACGACGGCTCACCCGTCGTCGCCGCGCCCCGGCAGATCCTGCGCCGCCAGCTGGAGCGCCTGGCCGAGCTGGGCCTCACCGCGCAGGTGGGCACCGAGCTGGAGTTCATCGTCTTCAAGGAGACCTACGAGCAGGCCTGGGACGCCGGCTACCGGGGCCTGACCCCGGTCAACCAGTACAACGTCGACTACTCCGTCCTCGGCACCGGCCGCATCGAGCCCCTGCTGCGCCGCATCCGCAACGAGATGGCCGGCGCCGGCCTCACCGTGGAGTCCGCCAAGGGCGAGTGCAACCCCGGCCAGCACGAGATCGCCTTCCGCTACGACGAGGCCCTGGTCACCTGCGACCAGCACGCGCTCTACAAGACGGGCGCCAAGGAGATCGCCGCCCAGGAGGGTGTCTCGCTCACCTTCATGGCCAAGTTCAACGAGCGCGAGGGCAACTCCTGCCACATCCACCTGTCGCTCACCGACGCCGAGGGCCGCAACGCCATGGCCGGGGACGGCGAGGGCGGCATGTCCGCGCTGATGCGGCACTTCCTGGCCGGCCAGCTCACCGCCCTGCGGGACTTCTCCCTGCTGTACGCGCCGCACATCAACTCCTACAAGCGGTTCCAGCCCGGCTCGTTCGCGCCGACCGCCGTCGCCTGGGGCCCCGACAACCGCACCTGTGCGCTGCGCGTGGTCGGCCACGGCCGCTCGCTGCGCTTCGAGAACCGGCTGCCCGGCGGGGACGTCAACCCCTACCTCGCCGTCGCCGGCCTGGTCGCCGCCGGGCTGTACGGCGTCGAGCACGAGCTGCCGCTGCCCGAGCCGTGCGTCGGCAACGCCTACGCCGCCGACTTCACGCACGTGCCCACCACCCTGCGCGAGGCCGCCGAGCTGTGGGAGAACAGCCCCGTCGCCCGGGCCGCGTTCGGCGACGAGGTGGTCGCCCACTACCGCAACATGGCCCGCGTCGAGCTGGACGCCTTCGACGCCGCGGTCACCGACTGGGAGCTGCGCCGCTCCTTCGAACGCCTGTGAGGCCCCCCGTGCCCGCCGCCCCCGCACTCACCCTGGACGTCCTGAACCCCGCGACCGAGGAGGTCCTCGCCACCGTCCCGGCCGCCACCGCGGCCGACGTGGACGCGGCCGTCTCCCGCGCGGCCCGCGCGCAGACCGCGTGGGCCGCCCTGGCGCCTGCCGACCGCGCCCGCCTGCTGCGCCGGTTCGCCGCCGTCGTCGACGAACACGTCGAGGAGCTGGCCCGGTTGGAGGTCCGCGAGGCCGGGCACACCCTCGGCAACGCCCGCTGGGAAGCGGGCAACGTCCGCGACCTGCTCGACTACGCGGCCGGGGGAGTGGAGCGGCTGACCGGCCGTCAGATCCCGGTGGCGGGCGGCCTCGACGTCACCTTCCTGGAGCCGCTGGGCGTGGTGGGCGTCATCGCCCCCTGGAACTTCCCCCTGCCCATCGCCGCCTGGGGCACCGCCCCAGCGCTCGCCGCGGGCAACGCCGTCCTCCTCAAGCCGGCCGAGACGACCCCGCTGACGGCCCTGCGCCTCGCCGAACTCGCCCTGGAGGCAGGCCTGCCCGAGGGACTCTTCCAGGTCCTCCCCGGCCACGGGCCGGTGGCGGGGGACGCCCTGGTCGAGCACCCGGGCGTCGCCAAGATCGTGTTCACCGGGTCGACGGCCGTGGGCCGCCAGGTGCTGGCGAAGGGCTCCGCCCTGCTCAAGCGGGTCACCCTCGAACTCGGCGGCAAGAGCCCCAACATCGTCTTCGCCGACGCCGACCTGCGCGCCGCCGTCGACCCCTTCTCCTTCCTCGACAACGCCGGCCAGGACTGCTGCGCCCGCACCCGCATCCTGGTCCAGGAGTCCGTGTACGACGAGGTCGCGGCCCTCCTCGCCGACGCGCTGGCCGCCGTGGTGGTCGGCGACCCGGCCGACGAGAAGACCCAGATGGGCCCGCTCATCTCACGCCGCCAGCTCGACCGGGTCCGCGGGTACGTCCCCGACGACGCCCCCGCCCTGCGCGGCAGCGCCCCCGACGGCCCGGGCTTCTGGTTCCCGCCGACCGTCCTGACCGGCGAACGGCCCGACTCCGCCGCCGCCCGCGAGGAGATCTTCGGCCCCGTCGCCGTGCTGCTCCCCTTCACCGACGAGCAGGACGCCGTCCGCCTCGCCAACGACACCCCGTACGGCCTGTCGGGCTCCGTCTGGACCCGTGACGTCGGGCGCGCCCTGCGCGTCTCGCGCGCCGTGCGGGCCGGCAACCTCTCCGTCAACTCCCACTCCAGCGTGCGCTACTCGACGCCGTTCGGCGGCTTCAAGCAGTCCGGCCTCGGCCGGGAGCTGGGCCCGGACGCCCTCGCCGCGTTCACCGAGACCAAGAACGTCTTCCTCAGCACGGAGGCCTGAGCCGCATGACCGAAGCACAGATCTGCCGCCGCCTGGTCGGCCGCACCGCCGTCGTCACCGGGGCCGGCAGCGGCATCGGCCTCGCCGCCGCCCGCCGGCTCGCCGCCGAGGGCGCCCACGTGGTCTGCGGCGACATCGACGAGACCAGCGGCAAGGCCGCCGCCGAGGAGGTCGGCGGCACCTTCGTCAAGGTCGACGTCACCGACCCCGAGCAGGTGGAGGCGCTGTTCCGGACGGCGTACGAGACCTACGGCAGCGTCGACGTCGCCTTCAACAACGCCGGCATCTCCCCGCCCGACGACGACTCCATCCTGGAGACCGGCCTGGAGGCGTGGAAGCGCGTCCAGGAGGTCAACCTCACCTCCGTGTACCTGTGCTGCAAGGCGGCCCTGCCGTACATGCGGCGCCAGGGCCGGGGCTCGATCATCAACACCGCGTCGTTCGTGGCCCGGATGGGCGCGGCCACCAGCCAGATCTCCTACACCGCGTCCAAGGGCGGCGTGCTCGCCATGTCCCGGGAACTGGGCGTGCAGTTCGCCCGGGAGGGCATCCGCGTCAACGCCCTGTGCCCGGGCCCGGTCAACACCCCCCTGCTGCGGGAGCTGTTCGCCAAGGACCCCGAGCGGGCCGCGCGCCGGCTGGTGCACATCCCGGTCGGCCGGTTCGCCGAGGCCGAGGAGATCGCCGCCGCCGTCGCCTTCCTGGCCAGCGACGACTCCTCGTTCGTCAACGCCACCGACTTCCTGGTGGACGGCGGCATCTCCGGGGCGTACGTCACCCCGCTGTAGGACGCCGGGGGCCGGGGCGGCCGGGGCCTACAGGAAGGTGTGCCCCTCGCCCCGGTACGTCGGCACGGTCGCCGTGACCCGGTCGCCCTCGACCAGGTGCAGGCTGTCGAACCGCTCGCACAGCTCACCGGCCTTCGCGTGCCGGAACCACACCTTGTCGCCGATCAGCAGGTCGTCCGCGGGGGAGCCGAGCAGCGGGGTCTGCACCTCGCCGGGCCCCTCCTGCGGGTCGTAGCGCAGCCCCTCCGGCAGGTACGGCACCGGCAGCCGGTCCGGCCCCGCCGCGCCGGAGGCGGGGTAGCCGCCGCCCAGCACCGTCACCACGCCCACCCCGGGCCGCCGGACGACGGGCTGGGCGAACAGCGCGGCCGGATGCCCGCTGAACGACGTGTAGTTGTCGAACAGCCGCGGCACGTACAGCCCGGACCCGGCGGCGATCTCGGTCACCGCGTCCTCGGCCGCGGTGCTCTGCACGCTGCCCGTGCCGCCGCCGTTGACGTACTCCAGGTCGGGTACGACCGCCCGCACCGCCCGCACCACCGCGGCCCGCCGCTCCACCAGCTCACGGCGCGCGGCCGCCTGCATCAGCCGGATCGCCCGGGAGCGCAGCGGCCGCCCGGCGAGCGAGTCCCCGACCCCCGCGATGTGCCCCTCGTACGCCATGATCCCGACGACCTTGAAGCCGGGCCGCCGGGACACCGCGCGGGCCAGGTCGGCGACCTCGGCGGGGGAGTGCAGCGGCGAGCGCCGGGCGCCGACCCGCACCCGACCGCCGAGCAGCCTCAGGGCGGTGTCCAACTCCAGGCAGACCCGCACCACTTCACGGCCGTCACCGCGCGCCGCGTCGATCAGGTCGAGCTGGGCGACGTCGTCGACCATGACCGAGACGGCCGAGGCCAGCTTGGGGTCCGCGGTGAGCTCGGCGAACCCGGCGCGGTCGGCGGACGGGTAGGCGAGCAGCACGTCGTCGAACCCGGACCGCGCCAGCCACAGCGACTCGGCCAGGGTGAACGACATGATGCCCGCGAACCCCTCCTTCGCCAGGACGCGTTCGAGCAGCGCGCGGCACCGCACGGACTTGCTCGCGACCCGGACCGGCTTGCCCCCGGCACGGCGGAGCAGGTCGTCCGCGTTGGCGTCGAAGGCGTCCAGGTCCACGATCGCGAGAGGGGCGTCGAGGTGGGCGGTGGCCCGGTCGTAACGGGCCCGGTCGGAGGCGCGCGCAGTCATGGACGCAGCCTGCCAGACGGGATTACCGCGGGGTAGGGGGACGATCCGGGCAGATGCCCCGGGGTCGCCGACTGGTTCCCGCTCGACCAGCGACAAGCCGTAGAGTGACGCGCACGCACGGCGGAACGGCCCCGGCCGGACGCCCGCGCCGGGATGCCGGTCCGCCCGTGCGGGTAGGTATGCGTGCCCAGGGGCGGACGGTCGCGCCCGCGCGGGACGCAGGGCACGCGTCACACGGGGCCCGCGCAGGACGGCCACGGCCCGGGCACGAGGAAACGGGGGGTGCATGAGCACGGAAGCACGCCGCGCCACCATCCCCCCACGCCCCGACACCCCGCCCCGCCCCGCGCACCCCCCGGCCCCTGACACCACGGTCGCCACGCAGCCCGCGCCCCCACACGCCGAGGACTCCCCGGCCGTGCCCCGCCCGACGCCGGCGCCCTGCACTTCATCGTCGCCCCGGCCCCCCGCGGCGGCGGCCGGTCCGGCGACGCCTGCGAGCGGTCCCCTCCCGGCCCCGGGTGCTCCGACGGCCCCGCCCCGGCCTTCCACCGCGCCCGCCGGTCCGGTGAAGGCACCGGTGACTGCCGAGACGCCCACGACTCCCGCGCCCGGGACGCCCGCGACACCGCGCACCGAGGGCCCGTCCCGTCCGTCGGCCCCGGGCGCCATACGCCCCGACGCCCCGACCGGCATACGCACGGCCACCACACCCGCCGGCGCCGCGGACCTCGACGCGCCCCCGCCCGCCGCCTCCGCCCGCTTCCCGGACGCCCCTCCGACTGCCGGGCGGCCCGTCGCGGGGTTCCGGCGGGGCGACAGCCCTGCGGAGCCCCGTCCGGCCGCCTCCGACGGCGCCCCGCCCGCCGCCTCCGCCCGCTTCCCGGACGCCCCTCCGACTGCCGGGCGGCCCGTCGCGGGGTTCCGGCGGGGCGACGCTCCGGCCGAGCGCCGCCCGGCCACCTCCGACGGCGCCACCCCAGCCGCCTCCGCCCGCTTCCCGGACGCCCCTCCGACCGCCGGACGGCCCGTCGCCGGGTTCCCGGGCGGTGACGCCCCGGCCGAGCGCCGCCCGACCGCCCCGGGCGGTGCCTCCCCAGCCGCTGCCGACGCCGCCCCGGCTGCCACCCCCTCCCGGCCCGGCACGACCGGCAGCGCGTGGTCCCCGTTCTCCCGGGCCCGGATGCCCGAGGCCGTGCCGCGCCACGACGACGCGGTCCCCGGCCGCGTCGCGGCCGTCACCGGTGCCCCGCCCGCCTGGACGCCCGCCGCGCCCGTGCGGCACCCCGACTTCGCGCCGTCCGGTGCGCGCACCGCCGCCGACCCGCACCCCCCGGGCCCGGACCCCGCCCTCTCCTGGAGCGCGCCGCCGGCACCCGGCGGCTCCCCGCGGCCGCACGTCACGTTCGCGCGGCCCGAGGGCGTCGGGGAGGCGGGACGCGGGGACGGCGGCCGGGGCCGGGTCGTCGCCGCGGCGGTCAGCATGGTGCTGGGACTCGGACTCGTCGTGGGCGCCGCCACCGGCAGCTGGCTCGCCGGGGACGCCGCCGGAGCGGGCGAGCGCAGCGCCTACACGGCCGCCGCAGGACTGTGGCACAGCGTGCCCGTCGACCAGCTCTTCCCGCCCACCGTGACCGGGCGGGGCGCCGGCCCCGGCGGTGCCGACCGCACCTGGACCCGGATCGCCGTCGCGCCCGACGGCGGCTGCGCCGACGCGTTCGACCCGCTGCTGCGCCAGGTCCTCGCGCCCGTCGGCTGCTCCCGCCTGCTGCGCGCCACCTACACCGACGCCACGCAGAGCTACGTCACCACCGTCGGCCTGCTGTTCACGACGGCCGACCCCGCGGCGATGCGCGCCCTGGACACCCGGTTCGACAAGGAGGGCCTGGCCCGCCGAACCGACCTGCTGCCCCGCCCGTACGCCGCCCCGGGAACGGCCGCCGCCGGGTTCGGCGACCGGCAGCGCGCCTCCTGGACGGTCTCCGTCCTCACCGACGCCCCGGTCGTCGTCTACGCCGTCTCCGGCTGGGCCGACGGCCGCACCGTCGCCGTACCGCAGCCCGCCGCCGAGGCCGCGGCGACCGGTGCCACCACGGCCCCCGCCCAGGCCGGGCTCGGCAACGAGGCCAAGGGCCTGGCCGACCGTGTCGAGCGCGGCCTGCGCACCACCGCCGCCTCCCCCTCGGCGCGGCCCTCATGACCGCCGGCCGCACGACCCGCAGGGCCGGCGTCCTCGGCTGTCTGCTGGCCGCCGCCGTCGCCCTCGTGCCGCCCACCGCCGCCCACGCGGACGGCATCCGCGGCCAGCAGTGGGCGCTGGACGCCCTGCACACCCAGGATGCGTGGCGGACCACCCGCGGCAAAGGCGTCACCGTCGCCGTCCTGGACACCGGCGTCGAGGCCGACCACCCCGACCTGGCCGGCAACGTCCTGCCCGGCGAGGACCTGGTCGGCTTCGGCGCGACCGAGGGCGACCGCGCCTGGGCCCGCCACGGCACCGCGATGGCCGGGATCATCGCCGGCCACGGACACGGCCCCGGCGACGGCGACGGTGTCCTGGGCATCGCCCCCGAGGCGAAGATCCTGCCGGTGCGGGTGATCCTGGAGGACGGCGACCCGGCCCGCGCCCGCGCCCGCACCACCCGGGGGAACGCCCTCGCCGAGGGCATCCGCTGGGCCGCCGACCAGGGCGCCGACGTCATCAACCTCTCCCTCGGCGACGACTCCGCCTCCGCCCACCCCGAACCGGCCGAGGACGAGGCCGTCCAGTACGCCCTGCGGAAGGGCTCCGTCGTGGTCGCCTCCGCGGGCAACGGCGGCGAGAAGGGCGACCACATCTCCTACCCGGCCGCCTACCCGGGCGTCATCGCCGCCACGGCCGTGGACCGCTTCGGCACCCGCGCCTCCTTCTCCACCCGCCGCTGGTACGCCACGGTCGCCGCCCCCGGCGTCAACGTGGTGATCGCCGACCCGGACCACAAGTACTACGAGGGCTGGGGCACCTCGGCCGCCTCCGCGTTCGTCTCCGGCGCGGTCGCCCTGCTGCGGGCCGCCCACCCGGACCTGACCCCGGCCCAGATCAAGAAGCTGCTGGAGACCACCGCCCGCAACCCCCCGAGCGGCGGCCGCGACGACTCCCGCGGCTACGGCTTCATCGACCCGGCCGCCGCCCTGGAGGCCGCCGCGCGGCTGAAGCCCGAGGGCCTGACGACCCAGTCCTACGGCAGGAAGTACTTCGGCCCGGGCCCGGACGCGGCCGACCGTTCCGACGGCACCGCGGACTGGGCGGGCCCCCTGGCGGGCGGCACGGGTGCCGTCCTGCTGGTCGCGGGCGTGGTCCTGTGGCGCGGCCGCCGCCGGGACGCCGACCGGACCCCGCCGGGATACGACCACTAGCCACGCGAACGGCCGCCGCCCCAACCGGCTCCGCGCCAAGAGCCCCCGCCCCACCGTCGGCTACCCCTCCGCGGCCCCCGCGAGCGCCGTCACCGCCGCCCGCGCCGCGGCCTCGACCAGGGCGATCCCGTCCTCCTGGGCGGCCGTACCGCTCGACAGCACGGCGACCAGGCAGGTGCGGCCCCCGGCCGTGATCCGCCCGATGCTGTTGACGTCCCACAGCCCGGTCGTGCTCCGCGGCAGCCAGCCGTTCTTCAACGCCCACGCCGACCCGTCGGCCGCCGCCGAGACCCCCCACCGCTGCCCCACAGTGATCCGCTCCATCAGCCCCTGGAGGTACGCCCGGGAGGCGCCGGTCAGTTCGGGGGCCTCGTCCCCGGTGTCTCCGAACACCTGTCGCAGCAGAGCCAGTTGGTCCGCGGCCGTCGTCTGCGTCAGCCCCCACAGCGCGCCCTCGCCGCCGGTGGTCGCCGTCAGCCCGAACCGCGCGTTCGCCGCGTCCAGCCCCTCCGCCCGCCCGATGGCGTCCCACAGCGCCGACGCGGAGGCGTTGTCGCTGCGCTCGATCATCGCCGTGGCGTACGCCTCCTCCCGCGCGGTCAGCTGCCGCCCCGCGTCCTGGGCCCGCAGCAGCAGCGCCGCCAGGATGTCGACCTTGACGATGCTGGCCGTGTCGAAGACCGCGTCGCCGTACACCGCGTGAGCCCCGGAGCCCACGTCCAGGACGGCCACGGACACCTTCGCGCCGTCCGGCACGTCCACGGACGCCAGCGCCGCCCCGAGGACGGCGTCGTGGTCGGCCGCTGACTCCGCCACGGGCTCCACCGCCGCCTCCCCGCTCGCCGACCCCGCGGGCGACGGTACCGCGGCCGTGCCCGGGTGCGCCCCGGCCCGCACGTAGACCGTGCCGCCGGCGGTCGCACCCACGACGGCGACCACGGCGAGGGTCGTGCACAGCAGCAGGCGGCGGGTCCGCGGGGGTCTGGCACGGCGGCGCCTCGGGGCAGTGGGGGACTCCATGCCGGCGATGCTGGAGCCGGGCGCTGTGGCCACCGTGGGACGGAGGTGAGAACCGCGTCAGGGGCCGCTGAGAAATCCGTGAAAGGAGTGCCCCGGGAGGCGTCCGGCGGCGTCCGGCCCCGCACGAGCTGCGCGGCATCCCCCCGATAGGGTCGGGACCGTGGCGAACAAGAACATCCCCGACCCCGGCTTCTCCGACGACGACGGCTCCGCCGACCCCCGGCTGAGCGCCGCGCTGGCCGCCTGGGCCGAGGACCGCACGGCCGTCGGGCCCGTCCTGGCCGCGCTCGAGGGTGCCCGGCTGCTGGTGCCCGTCGTCGCCGTGCTCGGCGAGGTCGAGGAGGACGAGAACGGCCTGCGCCGCGAGAAGACCTCCGACATGGCCGTGCCCACCCTGAAGGCCGGCGGCCGCACCGCCCTGCCCGCCTTCACCTCCACCGCGTCGCTCGCCCGCTGGGACCCCGGGGCCCGCCCCGTCGCCGTACCGCTGCACCAGGCGCTCCAGGCCGCCGCGCACGAGAAGGCGGACACGGTCGTGCTGGACCTGGCCGGGCCCGTGCCCTTCGAGCTGACCGGACCGGCCCTGCTCGCGCTCGCCGAGGGCCGCACCAGCACCGACCCGCTCGCCGACCCGGCGGTGGTCGGGGCGGTCCGCGCGGCAGTGGCCGCGGAGCCCGCCGTCCTGCGCGCCCACCTCGGCCCCGGACAGGCCGACGGCACGCTCGCCCTGGTCCTGGACCCGGCCGCCGCGCCCGCCGAGGCCGCCCGCGCGGTCGCCGGGCGCCTGGCCGCCGACGAGACACTGAGGGCCCGCCTGGTGCGCGGCCTCGACCTGGCACTGCTGCCGGCCTCGGCCACGCCCCCGGGCGAGCCCCTGTACGTGCGCGACGCGGACGCGACGTAGACGACGTGTGCGACGCGAACGGCTAGCCGTAGATCGGCCCGGTGTACTTCTCGCCCGGTCCCTGGCCCGGCTCGTCCGGGACGATCGACGCCTCGCGGAAGGCCAGCTGCAGCGACTTCAGGCCGTCGCGCAGCGGGGCCGCGTGGAAGGAGCTGATCTCCGTCGCCGACGCGTCCAGCAGGCCGGCGAGGGCGTGCACCAGCTTGCGCGCCTCGTCCAGGTCCTTGTACGCGTCGCCCTCCTCGGTCAGCCCGAGCTTCACCGCGGCGGCGCTCATGAGGTTCACGGCGACCGTCACGATCACCTCGACGGCGGGGACCTCGGCGATGTCCCGGGTCATCTCGTCGAAGTCGGGGGCGGGGGACTGGGGAGGGGTGTCACTCATGTCCCACACGATAGGCCCCGGACCACGCCGGTTCGCACCACCCCCGGGCAGCTGCTAACCTTGTGTGACGACCGGCCGGACACCAGCGTGCTCGGCCCACAAGTGGAGGCTCCGAACTCCCACCTGACGCCCCCAGGGCGGCGGGTCATCCGGTCAGACGGCCGCCATCGTTCCGTACGGACGATGGAGCGCCGTCCGAAAGCGCGCCCCGCGGTCTCGCGGCGGTGCTCCGGTAGTGCGAGGAGCCCCGTCTGTGATCGTCCGGGGCATTTTTTGTGCCGCGGCGCGGTTAGGTCTTACGAAAACAGACGTTACGCGGCGCTCAAGCCAGAGGGTCGCGTGGTGCTACCGAGGAGGATCCATCAGCGCCGAGCCCCGCATCAACGACCGGATTCGCGTTCCCGAGGTGCGACTTGTCGGTCCCAGTGGCGAGCAGGTCGGCATCGTGCCGCTCGCGAAGGCACTGGAGCTTGCGCAGGAGTACGACCTGGACCTGGTCGAGGTCGCGGCGAACGCCCGCCCGCCGGTCTGCAAGCTCATGGACTACGGGAAGTTCAAGTACGAGTCGGCCATGAAGGCCCGTGAGGCGCGCAAGAACCAGGCGCACACGGTCATCAAGGAGATGAAGCTCCGGCCGAAGATCGACCCGCACGACTATGACACCAAGAAGGGTCACGTCGTCCGGTTCCTCAAGCAGGGCGACAAGGTCAAGATCACGATCATGTTCCGTGGTCGTGAGCAGTCCCGGCCCGAACTGGGCTACCGACTGCTCCAGCGGCTGGCGGAGGACGTCCAGGACCTCGGGTTCGTCGAGTCGAACCCGAAGCAGGACGGCCGCAACATGATCATGGTTCTCGGTCCGCACAAGAAGAAGACCGAGGCCATGGCCGAGGCCCGGCAGGCCCAGGAGGCTCGCAAGGCCGAGGCGAAGGCGAACCCGGGCAAGTCGCAGAACGCGGCCGACCCGGACGCCGTGAACGCCGAGGTCCACGACGAGGCTCCGGCCGAGGCCCCCGCCGAGGCGTGACCCCGGGGGACACCGTCCCCAGGACCAACCGAAACCAGAGCGACGCTCCACCCCGTGCCCGGTTCCACGAACCGGGCACCGGAGCGCCACCCACGAGGAGAGAACGGCGCTATGCCGAAGAACAAGTCGCACAGCGGTGCCAGCAAGCGCTTCAAGGTCACCGGCTCCGGCAAGGTGCTCCGCGAGCGCGCCGGCAAGCGCCACCTGCTCGAGCACAAGTCGTCCCGCGTGACGCGCCGCCTCACCGGCAACGCCGAGATGGCCCCGGGCGACGCCGCGAAGATCAAGAAGCTTCTCGGCAAGTGACGTCGCGGCGCCCGGTCCCCGGACCGGCGCGCGCCGTACGTCAGCAGGACCGGGACCCAATCGATTCCGGGCCGTGTGAGTCCCCCCACGGCCCCGCTACAAGGAGTTAAACAAGTGGCACGCGTCAAGCGGGCAGTCAACGCCCACAAGAAGCGCCGGGCGATCCTCGAGCAGGCCTCCGGCTACCGCGGTCAGCGTTCGCGCCTGTACCGCAAGGCCAAGGAGCAGGTCACCCACTCGCTGGTCTACAACTACAACGACCGCAAGAAGCGCAAGGGCGACTTCCGTCAGCTGTGGATCCAGCGCATCAACGCCGCTGCCCGCGCGAACGGCATCACGTACAACCGCTTCATCCAGGGTCTGAAGGCCGCCAACGTCGAGGTGGACCGCAAGATCCTCGCCGAGCTGGCCGTCAACGACGCCGGTGCGTTCGCCGCGCTGGTCGAGGTCGCCCAGAAGGCCCTGCCGAGCGACGTCAACGCCCCGAAGGCCGCGTGACGCTGCCCCGGCGCCAGCCGACGTGACCCCGAAGGACCCGCAGGCTCCAGGCCTGCGGGTCCTTTGCTGCCCCCGCCGCCGAGCCGGCCGCACGACGATGAAGGTGAACCAGGCATGCCCCCCGCCAGCCCCGAGCTGATCTCCCCCCGTTCCCCCCGCGTCGCCGCCGCACGGCGGCTGGCCAGGCGGAACTTCCGGAGCAAGGAGCGGCTGTTCCTCGCGGAGGGACCGCAGGCCGTACGGGAGGCGGCCGCGTACGGCGCGGACACCCTCCTGGAGCTGTTCACCACCGTGGAGGCCGCCGAGCGCCACGCGGACATCGTCGGCGAGGCCCGCGCGGTCGGCGCCCGCGTCCACCTCGCGGACGAGCAGGTCATCGCCGACATCTCCACCACCGTGACCCCCCAGGGACTGGTCGGCGTGTGCGCGTTCGTCGACACCCCCTTCGAGGACGTCCTCGCCGCCCGCCCCCGTCTCGTCGCCGTGCTCGCCCACGTGCGCGACCCCGGCAACGCGGGCACCGTGCTGCGCTGCGCCGACGCCGCCGGGGCCGACGCCGTCGTCCTCACCGACGCCTCCGTCGACCTCTACAACCCCAAGGCCGTCCGCGCCTCCGTCGGCTCGCTGTTCCACCTGCCGGTCGCCGTCGGCGTCCCCGTCGAACGGGCCGTCGCCGGGCTCCAGGACGCCGGGGTCCGCATCCTCGCCGCGGACGGCGCGGGCGACCGCGACCTCGACGAGGAACTCGACCGGGGCACCATGGGCGGCCCCACCGCCTGGGTGTTCGGCAACGAGGCCTGGGGGCTGCCCGAGGAGACCCGGGCGCTCGCCGACGCCGTCGTCCGCGTCCCGATCCACGGAAAGGCCGAGAGCCTGAACCTCGCGACCGCCGCGGCCGTATGTCTGTATGCGTCGGCCCGTGCACAGCGCGCCTCCGGAGGGTGCCGCTCCGTCACGGAGGGCTAGTAGGGTGACCTGCTCGGGGATCCTCGTCTGGGAGGTGGGGTGCGGGGATGAGCGTGGGCACGAGCAGCACACCGGGAGGCCGCGACGTGCGGCAGCCGCCGGCGGCCGCCCCGCCCGGTGACCCCGCCGACGCCGTCGCGTCCGCCCCGGACACCGACCCCGACGACCTGCCCGACGGCCTCGTCGTCGCCGACGCGCAGGGCCGCGTCGTCCGCTTCAACGCCGCCGCCGAGCGCATCACCGCCACCCGGGCCGCCGACGCCCTCGGACAGCCGCTGGAGAAGGCACTGCCGCTGGAGGACCTGGAGGGCCGGCGCTGGTGGCCGCTCACCGACCCCTACGGCGGACTCGCCATCCGGGTGCGCCAGCCCGAGCGCAACCTCCTGCTCCCCGGCGGCCGGGAGGTCCTCGTCACCGCCCGCTACGTCCGCGCCCGCCCCACCGGCCCCGTCCAGCGCGTCGTCGTCAGCCTGCGCGACACGGAGGCCCGCCGCCGCACCGAGCGCTCCCACGCCGAGCTGATCGCGACCGTCGCCCACGAACTGCGCTCGCCCCTGACCTCCGTGAAGGGCTTCACCGCCACCCTGCTCGCCAAGTGGGAACGCTTCACCGACGACCAGAAGCGCCTGATGCTGGAGACCGTCGACGCCGACGCCGACCGCGTCACCCGGCTCATCGCCGAGCTGCTCGACATCTCCCGCATCGACAGCGGACGCCTGGAGGTGCGGCGCCAGCCCGTCGACATGGGCGCCGCCGTCGGCCGCCACATCCAGGCCTACGTCGCCGCGGGCCAGCCCGCCGACCGCTTCCTGCTGCGCATCGAGCAGCCCCTGCCCGCCCTGTGGGCCGACCCCGACAAGATCGACCAGGTGCTCAGCAACCTCATCGAAAATGCCGTGCGGCACGGGGAGGGAACCGTCACCATCGACATCACGCCCGCCGCGTCCCCCCGTGAGGGGGAGGACACCGGCACGTCGGTCACCGTGAGCGACGAGGGCGCCGGCATCCCGGAGGAGTCCATGAACCGCGTCTTCACCCGCTTCTGGCGGGGCAGCAAGCGCGGCGGCACGGGACTCGGGCTGTACATCGTCAAGGGCATCGTCGAGGCCCACGGCGGTGTCATCACGGTCGGCCGCGCCCCCGGCGGCGGCGCCGAGTTCCGATTTACGCTGCCCGTGGCGGCCCCGGCGTACCTCACCTGAGGCCCGGCCCCGGCCCCACGGGCGCATTCGCTCACCTCAACCCCGTTAGACTCGGCGTTCGGCACCTTTGTGTCCTGCACACGGCCCTCCGAGCGACGCAGAGCCGGTCACGGGGACCACCGCCAGCCAACGGAAGCACGGGAAGAGATGTCGGCACCCAATAAGTCGTACGACCCAGTCGAGGTCGAGGCCTTGAAACCGGAAGAGATCGAGCGCATGCGGGACGAGGCGCTCGCCGCCTTCGCCGCCGCGGACTCCCTCGACGCGCTCCAGGAGGCCAAGGTCGCCCACACCGGGGGCACCTCCCCGCTGTCGCTCGCCAACCGCGAGATCGGCGCCCTGCCCCCGCACGCCAAGGCCGACGCCGGCAAGCGCGTCGGGCAGGCCCGCGGCGCCGTGAACAAGGCCCTCGCCACCCGCCAGGCCGAGCTGGAGGCCGAGCGCGACGCCCGCGTGCTGGTCGAGGAGTCGGTGGACGTCACCCTGCCGTACGACCGCGTCCCGGCCGGCGCCCGCCACCCGCTCACCACGCTCTCGGAGCGCATCGAGGACATCTTCGTGGCCATGGGCTACGAGGTCGCCGAGGGCCCCCAGGTCGAGGCCGAGTGGTTCAACTTCGACGCCCTGAACATCGGCCCGGACCACCCGGCCCGCGGCGAGGCGGACACCTTCTTCGTGCAGGGCCCGGACGGCGGCGCCGACTCGGGCGTGGTGCTGCGCACCCACACCTCGCCCGTGCAGATCCGCTCCCTGATGGAGCGCGACCTGCCGGTCTACGTGATCTGCCCCGGCCGCGTGTACCGCACCGACGAGCTGGACGCCACGCACACCCCGGTCTTCCACCAGGTCGAGCTGCTCGCCGTCGACGAGGGCCTGACCATGGCCGACCTCAAGGGCACCCTGGACCACATGGTCCAGTCGCTGTTCGGCGAGGGCATGAAGACCCGGCTGCGGCCGAACTTCTTCCCGTTCACCGAGCCGTCCGCCGAGATGGACATGGTGTGCTACGTCTGCCGCGGCGAGTCCGTCGGCAACCCCGACCGCCCCTGCCGCACCTGCTCCTCCGAGGGCTGGATCGAGCTGGGCGGCTGCGGCATGGTCAACCCGCGGGTGCTCACCGCCTGCGGCGTCGACCCGGAGAAGTACAGCGGCTTCGCCTTCGGGTTCGGCATCGAGCGGATGCTGATGTTCCGCCACAACGTCGAGGACATGCGAGACATGGTCGAGGGTGACGTCCGGTTCACCCGGCCGTTCGGGATGGAGATCTGATGCGGGTCCCGCTTTCCTGGCTGCGGGAGTACGTCGACCTGCCGGCCACCGAGACCGGCCGCGACGTCCAGGCCAAGCTGATCGCGGCGGGCCTGGAGGTCGAGACGGTCGAGCAGCTCGGCCACGACCTCAAGGGCCCCCTGGTCGTCGGCCAGGTGCTCACCATCGAGGAGCTGGAGGGCTTCAAGAAGCCGATCCGCTTCTGCACCGTCGACGTCGGCGGGGCCAACGGCACGGGTGAGCCCCAGGAGATCGTCTGCGGCGCCCGCAACTTCGCCGTCGGCGACAAGGTCGTCGTGGTGCTCCCCGGCGCGGTGCTGCCGGGCGGCTTCGCCATCGCCGCGCGCAAGACCTACGGCAAGACCTCCCACGGCATGATCTGCTCCAGCGACGAGCTGGGCATGGGCGACGACGGCAGCAAGGGCATCATCGTGCTGCCGCCCGAGACCGAGGTCGGCCGGGACGCCGTCGAGCTGCTCGAACTGGTCGACGAGGTCCTGGACATCGCCGTCACCGCCAACCGCGGCGACTGCCTGTCCATCCGCGGCGTCGCCCGCGAGACCGCCATCGCCTACGGCCTGCCGCTGCGTGACCCCGCGCTGCTCGACGTGCCCGCGCCCAACGCCTACGGCTACCCGGTCCAGGTCACCGACCCGGTCGGCTGCGACCGCTTCACCGCCCGCACGGTCAGCGGCCTCAGCCCCGAGGCGCGCTCGCCGATCTGGCTCCAGCGCCGGCTGCAGAAGGTCGGCATGCGCCCGATCTCGCTGGCCGTCGACGTCACCAACTACGTGATGATGGAGCTGGGCCAGCCCCTGCACGCCTACGACCGCACGCTGGTCCAGGGCACCATCGGGGTGCGCCGCGCCCAGGAGGGCGAGAAGCTCGTCACCCTCGACGGCGTCGAGCGCACGCTGCACGCCGAGGACCTGGTCATCACCGACGACCGCGGCCCCATCGGCCTGGCGGGCGTGATGGGCGGCGCCAACACCGAGATCGCCGACCACGACGACCTGGAGAACGCCACCAGCGACGTCGTGATCGAGGCCGCGCACTTCAACGCCGTCTCCATCGCCCGTACGGCCCGCCGCCACAAGCTGTCCTCGGAGGCGTCCCGCCGCTTCGAGCGGGGCGTCGACCCGCAGGCCGCGGCGGCCGCCGCGCAGCGCACCGTCGACCTGCTGGTCCTGCTCGCGGGCGGCACGGCCGACGCCGGCGTCACCGAGATCACCGCGCCGTCCGCGCCGCACACGATCAGCTGCCCGGCGAACCACCCCGACCGCGTCGCGGGCGTCGACTACGGCCGCGAGACCGTGGTGCGCCGGCTGCAGGAGATCGGCTGCGACGTGTACGGGCAGGACGAGCTGATCGTCACCGCCCCGTCCTGGCGGCCCGACCTCCTGGAGGCCAACGACCTGGCCGAGGAGGTCATCCGCCTGGAGGGCTACGAGAACCTGCCCTCCACGCTGCCCAAGCCGCCGTCCGGCCGCGGCCTGACCCACCGCCAGCGGCTGCACCGCCGTGTGGGCCGCGCCCTGGCCGGCGCCGGCTACGTCGAGGCGCCGAACTACCCCTTCGTCAGCGAGCACGTCTTCGACCAGCTCGGCCTGGAGGCCGACGACCCGGCCCGCCGGGTCGTGAAGCTGGTCAACCCGCTCAACGACGAGGAGCCGGCGCTGCGCACCTCGCTGCTGCCGGGCCTGCTCGGCGCGCTGCGCCGCAACGACGGCCGGGGCTCGCACGACCTGGCCCTCTTCGAGACCGGCCTGGTCTTCCAGCCGCGCGAGGAGCAGCGGGCCGCCGGGCACCTGCCCGTCGACCGGCGCCCCACCGACGAGGAGCTCGCCGCGCTCGACGCCGTGCTGCCCGAGCAGCCGCGCCACGTCGCCGTGGTCCTCGCGGGCGCCCGCGAGCAGGCCGGCTGGTGGGGGGAGGGCCGCCCGGCCGGCTGGGCCGACGCGGTCGAGGCGGGCCGCCAGGTCGCGCGCGAGGCCGGCGCCGCACTCGGCGTCCGCAAGGGCCAGTACGGTCCGTGGCACCCGGGCCGCTGCGCCGAGTTCGTCGTCGACCTGGACGGCGCGGAGCGGGTCGTCGGCCACGCCGGCGAGCTGCACCCGCGCGTGCTGAAGGCGCTGGGGCTGCCCGCGCGCACCTGCGCGATGGAGATCGACCTGGACGTCCTGGAGCGGGTCGGCGACGACACCCCGCAGGCGCCCCACATCTCCACGTTCCCCGTCGCCACGCAGGACGTCGCCCTGGTGGTCGACAAGCCGGTCCCGGCCGCCGAGGTCGAGTCCGCGCTGCGCGAGGGCGCCGGTGAACTCCTGGAGGCCATCCGGCTGTTCGACGTGTACGAGAACGAGGAGCAGCTCGGCGACGGCAAGAAGTCCCTGGCGTACGCGCTGCGGTTCCGCGCGGCGGACCGGACGCTCACCGTGGACGAGGCATCGGCGGCCCGCGACGCGGCCGTCGCCCTCGCCGGGGAGCGCACCGGAGCGGTGCTGCGCGGCTGATCCCGTCCCCGCAGGGGCCCCCAGGCGGCCGGTCACGACGCGTTCGTGGCCGGCCGCCCGTGTGCGGACGCCGGGCCGCCAGTTGTACGAGGGGGAGCCGGCGGCCCGGCACCTCAGTCAACCGACCCGGCCACGCTGCGCGACAGCGCGCACACGCGCCGGATGCGCGCACTCCGTTCACACCCCGTGTGAAGGCGGACGCACTACCCTGTCCGCACTGAACCACCCGGGGGGCCACCCATGCAGCCCAACACTCTCCTCGACGCGATCCTGGACGAGGCGGGGATCTCCCACGCTGGCCTCGCCGCCCACGTCAACCAGGCCGGACGTGCCCGAGGGCTCCAGCTGCGGTACGAACACACCGCCGTGGCCCGCTGGTTGAAGGGCCAGCGACCGCGCGGCCAGGTGCCCGACCTGATCTGCGAGGTGCTCGCCGCCCGGCTGCACCGCCCGGTCACCCTGGACGACATCGGCCTCGGCGTGCCGGGGGAGCCGACCGGCCCGCACGGCACCTCCCTGTCCGGCTTCGTCGAGCGGGCCACCGCCCTGTGGCGCTCCGACGAACAGCAGCGCCCCCACCTCCTCGGCGCCCCCGCGGTCACCGGGACGCCCGCCGTGATGCCGGTGTGGGAGTGGGAGAACCCTCCCGAGGACGTCGACGTCTCCCGCGGGGGCCGGCACCGGGTCACCCCGGCCGACCTGGAGACGCTGCGCGCCGCCCGCAGCCACTACGAGCAGATGTACCGCAAGGCGGGCGGCATCGCGACCCGGGCGCGCATCGTGGGCTTCCTCAACGCCGAGGCGGCGCCGCTGCTGCGCGGCAGCTACACCGACGCCACGGGCCGCCAACTGCACCGGGCCACGGGCGGGTTGGTGGCGATCGCCGGCATCTGCGCGTACGACTCCGACGCACACGGGCTCGCCCAGCGCTACTTCCACCAGGCGCTGCGGCTGGCCAAGGCCAGCGGGGACCGGGGACTCGGGGCGTACGTGATCGCACTGCTGGTCAACCAGGCGCTGTTCCTGCGGGAGTTCCGCCAGGCCGTCGCCTTCGCGGAGGCCGCGCTGCGTGCCGCGGGCAAGCACCTCACCCCCGCTCTCGCCTCCGACCTGTACGCGATGCAGGCCAAAGCGTACGCACACCTCGGCGACGGCTCCAGCGCCCTCACCTGCATCCGGCGGGCGGAGACGGCCGCCGAGCGCATCCGGCGCGGGCACGAGCCCGACGAGACCGGCTACGTCCAGCCGGGCCTGGTCAACGTCCAAGTGGCGGAAGCCTTGTTGAGCCTGGGCGAGCTGGCGGCCGCCGCCGAGCACGCGACGGCCGCGGTGGACACCCCGGCGCACGACCGGGGCCGGGTGCACCGGCTGGCCATGCTCAGCACGATCGAGCTGCGCCAGGGCCACGCCGACCGGGCGGTGGCGACGGCGGTGCGGATGGCCGAGGCGGCCCGCGGGATGGAGTCCCAGCGGCTGCGCGACCGGCTGCGCGCGGTGCGCGAACACCTGGTGCGCAGCGGCTGCGCCGGGACGGCCGAGGCCGCCGAACTCATCGACGGAGCCCTGCGCGTACCGATCTAGCACGCCCCGGCGGGGACCCACGGGCCGGAAGCGCCCTGTGGGTCACCCGCGTCCCTGCTGCGATATTGCCCCTGACTCGACGGAAGGTGGCAGAACCGTGCAGTGGACGAAACAAAACGAACAAACCGTGTATGAGAACCGCTGGTTCCGGGTCAACCTGGCCGACGTGGAGCTCCCCGACGGCCGGCACCTCGACCACTTCCTGATCCGCCTGCGGCCCGTCGCCGTGGCCACGGTCGTGAACGACGCCAACGAGGTCCTGCTCCTGTGGCGCCACCGCTTCATCACCGACAGCTGGGGCTGGGAACTGGCCGCCGGCGTCGTCGAGGACGGCGAGGACGTCGCCGCCGCGGCGGCCCGGGAACTGGAGGAGGAGACCGGCTGGCGGCCGGGCCCCCTGCACCACCTGATGACCGTGGAGCCGTCCAACGGCCTCAGCGACGCCCGGCACCACATCTACTGGTCGGACCGGGGCGAGTACCTCGGGCACCCGGTGGACGACTTCGAGTCGGACCGCCGCGCCTGGGTCCCGCTCAAGCTGGTCCCGGACATGATCGCGCGGGGGGAGGTCCCGGCCGCCAACATGGCGGCGGCGTTACTGCTGCTGCACCACCTGCGGCTCGGCTGACCGGCGCCCGCGTGGCGGCGGGGCACGCCAAGGGCCCGGCACCCCCCGGTGCCGGGCCCGCACACCCGGATCAGTACGTGTAGAAGCCCGAGCCGGTCTTGCGGCCCAGCCGGCCCGCGTCGACCATGCGCTGGAGCAGCGGGGGAGCGGAGTACAGCGGCTCCTTGTACTCGGTGTACATGGAGTTGGCGATGGACACGATGGTGTCCAGGCCGATCAGGTCGGACAGCTTCAGCGGGCCCATCGGGTGGGCGCAGCCCATCTCCATGCCGTTGTCGATGTCCTCGCGGCTCGCGATGCCCGACTCGAACATCCGGATCGCGGACAGCAGGTACGGCACCAGCAGCGCGTTCACCACGAAGCCGGAGCGGTCCTGGGCGCGGATCGCGTGCTTGCCCAGCACCTTCTCGGCGAAGACCTGCGCCCGGCTGAGCGTGCCCTCGGAGGTGGTCAGCGCCGGGATCAGCTCGACGAGGGACTGCACCGGGGCCGGGTTGAAGAAGTGGATGCCGACGACGTGGTCGGGCCGCGAGGTGGCGACCGCCAGCTTCACCAGCGGGATCGAGGAGGTGTTGGAGGCGAGGATCGCGTCCGGGCGGGTCACCACCTGGTCGAGGACCTGGAAGATCTCCGTCTTGACCTGCTCGTTCTCGACGACGGCCTCGATGACCAGGTCCCGGTCGGCGAACTCGCCGAGGTCGGTGGTGAAGCTCAGGCGCGCCTGCGTGGCGTCCCGCTCCTCCGCCGTGATCTTGCCGCGCTCGGCGGCCTTCGCCAGGGAGTTGAACAGCCGGGTGCGGCCGATCTCCAGTGCCTCGCCGGTGGTCTCGGCGACCTTGACGTCCAGACCGGCACGGGCGCAGACCTCGGCGATGCCCGCTCCCATCTGGCCGCAGCCCACCACTCCCACGCGTTCGATGTCGGTCACGTCGTCCCCTTTGCTGCGGTTTGCCGCATTCGCTGCGTATCCGGCCGTCCGCGGGTCTCCCGGTACGGCGCCCTGCTCCGATCGTGCACGTTACTAGCAAGTATCGATGATCGATCGCCGGGGTGGGGGCATGCTGGGCGCCGACGCGATCCGTGACCGCACGGATCCACCGAGTTCTCGGGGGCGTGTGCCCATGGGGAATCCGACCCGGCGGGCGTTCACACTGGCCGCGCTGGCCGCCGTCACCACGACCGGACCGGCCGGCACGGCCGCCGCAGCACCGGCCAGGACCGGCCCGGAGGCCGCCACGCCGACCGTCACCGGCACGGCCGCGGCCGCGGGCCGCCACCGGGCGGAACCGGCCGAGATGCGCGGCATGTGGCTGGCCACCGTCGCCAACCGCGACTGGCCCTCCCGCCCCGGCCTGAGCGCCGCCCGGCAGCGCGACGAACTGCTCGCCCGGCTCGACCTGGCCGTCCGCAACCGCCTGAACGCGGTGGTGTTCCAGGTCCGGCCCACCGCCGACGCCCTGTGGCCGTCGCCGTACGAGCCCTGGTCGCAGGTGCTCACCGGCACCCAGGGCCAGTCGCCCGGCTGGGACCCGCTGGGCACGGCCGTCGCGGAGGCCCACGCCCGCGGCCTGGAGCTGCACGCCTGGTTCAACCCGTACCGCGTGGCGACCCACTCCGACCTCGGCAGGCTGGTCCCCACCCACCCCGCGCGCCTGCACCCCGAGTGGGTGGTGCCGTACGGCGGGAAGCTCTATTACAACCCCGGCCTGCCCGAGGTCCGCGCCTTCGTGCAGGACGCGATGCTCGACGCGGTCCGCCGCTACCCGCTCGACGCCGTCCACTTCGACGACTACTTCTACCCCTACCCGGTGGCCGGCCAGACCTTCGACGACGACGCCGCATACGAGGCCCATGGCGGCGGCCACCCCAGCAGGGCCGACTGGCGGCGGGCCAACATCGACCTGCTGGTCCTGGAGACGGCCGGCCGGATCAAGGCGATCCGCCCCACGACCCAGTTCGGCATCAGCCCCTTCGGCGTGTGGCGCAACGCCTCCACCGACCCGCTCGGCTCCGACACCCGCGCCCTGCAGTCGTACGACGACGTCTACGCCGACACCCGCACGTGGGTCCGCGAGGGCTGGATCGACTACCTGGTGCCCCAGCTGTACTGGAACATCGGGCTGGCCGCGGCCGACTACGCGAAGCTCGTGCCCTGGTGGGCGGACGTGGCGCGCGGCAGCCGCACCCGGCTGTACCTCGGTGAGGCCCTGTACAAGGCGGGCGACCCCGCGCAGCCCGCCGCCTGGCAGGACCCGGCGGAGCTGTCGGACCACCTGACCCTGGCCGCGCGGTACCCGCAGGTGCGCGGGCACGTCTTCTTCGCCGCCGGGGACGTGGCGGCGGACCGCGTCGGTGCGATGGCGCGGGTGGTGGCCGACCACTACGCGCGGCCGGCCCCGGCCCCGCGCCGCCCTATGGGTGCTGCTGTGCCTGCTCCGGGTGCCGGACCTCGCAGTCGGGGCCCGGTGACATGACGGCCTCGTGGCCGTCCGGGAAGCGGACGCGGTAGGGCGGGGTGCCCGCCGTGCCCATCACTTCGACGACTTGCGAGACCTGGTCGTGCTGACCGACCACCCTGCCGTGCTGGACGAGCTGGTCGCCCACCGATGCGCGCATCTGCCGGCCCTCCTCATGTGTGCGGCGCCGGGTGTGCCGCCGGGTGCCGCCGGGAACCCCGGGTACGCGCCCCGGCCGCTCAGCCGCGGGCCCGCTGGGTGACGGCGATGCAGACGAGCACCGCCGCGGCCGTCAGCGGGGCGGCGGGCGTGAGGTGCTCGCCGAGCAGCAGCACCGACCACACCAGTGTGAGCAGCGGCTGCGCCAGCTGCAACTGGCTGGCCTTCGGGATGCCGATGGCGGCCATCCCCCGGTACCAGACGACCAGGCCCAGGAACTGCGAGCCCGCCGCGACCCAGAGCAGCCCGGCCACGCTGTGCCCGGTCAGCGCCACCGGCTCGTGCGCCAGGGCCACCGCGGCGGCGGGCACGGACAGGGGCAGGCACAGCACCAGCGCCCAGCCGATGACCTGCCAGCCGGGCATCACCCGGGCCAGCCGGCCGCCCTCGGTGTAGCCGGCCGCGCACACCAGCAGCGCGCCGAACAGGTACAGGTCGGCGGTGCTCAGGGCGCCGCCGCTCTGCTGCACGGTGAACGCCACCACCGCGCCCGCGCCCGCCAGCGCCGCCAGCCAGAAGGTGCGCGAGGGGCGGGTGCCCATCCGCAGGGCGGACAGCAGCGCGGTGGTCAGCGGCAGCAGCCCGACCACCACGGCCGCGTGCGCGGTGGTGGAGGTCCGCAGGGCCAGCGTGGTCAGCATCGGGAAGCCGATCACGACCCCGGCGGCCACCACGGCGAGCCCGGCCCAGTGGCGCCGGGCGGGCACCGGCGCCCCCACCGCGAGCAGGCAGCCGCCGGCGATCAGCGCGGCCAGCACACTGCGCACCGCGACCAGGCTCCACGGCCCGAAGCCCTCCAGGCCCCACGCGGTGGCCGGGAACGTCAGGGAGAAGGCGACGACACCGAGCGCCGCCTGGAGGGTGCCGACGGAGCGGGACGCCGAGGGAGTGCTGACTGCTATCGGAGCCGGGGCGATAGCGCTACTCTGTGTCTTCATGCATGAGCGTAGCAGTGTGGCTGACCTGGCGAACCAGCTGCGCCGGGAACTGGACCGCTACTCGCCGGGTGGAAAGCTCCCGTCGAGCCGGGCCCTCGTCGACCGCTTCCGGGTGAGCCCCGTGACCGTGTCCCGGGCACTGGCCCAGCTGGCCGCCGAGGGGCTGGTGGTCACCCGGCCCGGCGCGGGCGCCTTCCGCGCGCGGCCCCGCCCGGCCGCGACGCCCGCCGGGGACACCTCCTGGCAGGAGGTCGCGCTGAGCGCCGACGGCGCCGCCGACCTCGTCCCGCGCTCGGTGGACGCCGACGGCGTGACCGTGTCGCTGGCCGCACCGCCGCCCGGCGTGATCGAGTTCAACGGCGGCTACCTGCACCCCTCCCTCCAGCCGGAGCGCGCGATGGCGGCGGCGCTGGCCCGGGCCGGCCGGCGGCCCGGGGCGTGGGGCAGGCCGCCCATGGAGGGGCTGCCCGAGCTGCGCGAGTGGTTCGCGCGGACCGTGGGCGGCTCGGTGACCGCCGCCGAGGTGCTGGTCGCGGCGGGCGGGCAGTCGGCGCTCACCACCGCCCTGCGCGCGCTCGCCCCGCCCGGCGCACCGGTCCTGGTCGAGTCGCCGACCTACCCCGGCATGCTCGCCATCGCCCGCTCGGCGGGACTGCGCCCGGTCCCGGTGCCGGTCGACGCGGACGGCGTGCGGCCCGCGCTGCTCGCCGACGCCCTCCACGCCACCGGGGCCCGCGTCCTGGTCTGCCAGCCGCTGTTCCAGAACCCCACCGGCGCGGTCCTGGCCCCGGCCCGCCGCGCCGAGGTCCTGCGCATCGCGCGCGAGGCGGGCGCCTTCGTCGTCGAGGACGACTTCGTGCGCCGCCTCGCCCACGAGGACGCCGGGCCGCTGCCCCGCCCCCTCGTGGCCGACGACCCCGACGGAGTCGTCGTCCACGTCGGGTCCCTGACCAAGGCCACCTCGCCGAGCTTCCGGGTCAGCGCCCTGGTCGCCCGCGGGCCCGTGCTCCAACGGCTGCGCGCCATCCAGGTCGTGGACACGTTCTTCGTGCCGCGGCCGCTGCAGGAGGCCGCGCTGGAACTCGTCGGCTCGCCCGCCTGGCCCCGCCACCTGCGCGCCATCGCCACCGCGCTGAAGTCCCGCCGCGACACGATGACCGCGGCCCTGGCCCTGCACCTGCCCGAACTCGCCCTGCCGCACGTCCCGTCCGGCGGCTACCACCTGTGGCTGCGGCTGCCGGACGGCACCGACGAGTCCGCCGTCACCGCGGCCGCCCTGCGCGCCGGCGTCGCCCTCACCCCGGGCCGGCCCTACTTCAGCGCCGAACCCCCGGCCGCCCACCTGCGGTTGAGCTTCGCGGCCGTCGCGGGGGAGGGCGAGATCACCGAGGGCGTACGACGCCTGCGCGCGGCCTGCGACGAGGCGCTGCCGCAAACCGTTCGACACGACGGACCCGCCCCTGAGAGGTTCCAGCCATGACCGACACCCCGCCGCTCGCCGACGGCTACGAGATCTCCACCGACCCCGCCCGCGTCGACGCCGAGCGCGTCCACCACTGGCTGTCCACCGACGCGTACTGGGCGATCGGGCGCGACCGGGACAAGCAGGACCGGGCCATCGCCGGGTCGCTGAACTACGGCGTGTACGACACGGCGTCCGGCGAGCAGGTGGCGTACGCGCGCGTGGTGACCGACCGGGCCACCTTCGCCTGGCTGTGCGACGTCTACGTGGACCGGTCCGTGCGCGGCAAGGGCCTCGGCACGGCCCTCGTCGCCGCCATACGCGACGAGATGGAACCGCTCGGGCTGCGCCGGATGCTGCTCGCCACGCACGACGCGCACGGGGTGTACCGGAAGGTGGGCTTCGCGCCGCTGGAGGTGCCGGAGCGGTGGATGGCGCTGGTCTTCGAGCCGCCCGTTTCCGGCGGGATGCCGGGCTCGTCCTGACTGGCGGGTAAGTTTTCGGGCACCTTCCGTGAATGCGCGCGAACAAGCCTTGACCTGCCCAGTTCGCGGGCAGACCATCCACGCATGGCTCTTCGGGTGACGTTCGTCGCCGCCGCGCGCAGCACGCCCGCGCTGGCGGAGCGCTTCCAGGACGACCGGCCGCTGGACCAGGCGGGCTGGGAGGAGGTGCAGCGCGCCGCCGGCGAGCTGATCCCGCTCGCCGCGGCCGAGCTGCGCTACTGCTCGCCGACCCCGCGCAGCCGCGCGACGGGGGACGCCCTCGGGTACGCCCCGCTGGTGCAGCTCGCCCTGCGCGACTGCGACATGGGCCGCTGGCAGGGCCTGACCCTCGGCGAGGCGATGGCCCGTGAGCCGGAGGCGGTGGACGCCTGGCTGGCCGACCCGCGCTCCGCCCCGCACGGCGGCGAGCCGCTGCTCGCGTTCATCGCGCGGGTCGGCGGCTGGCTCGACACCCGGCCGGTGGAGGACGGCGGCCGGATCGTCGCCGTCGCGGAACCCTCGGTGATCCGCGCCGCCCTGGTCTACGCGCTGATGGCACCCCCGGCGACGTACTGGAACCTCGACGTGCGCCCCCTGTCGACGACCACGGTCACGGGACGGGGCGGCCGGTGGAACCTGCGGTTCGACGGGGTGGCGGGGGAGACGCTGCGGGCGTAGGCCCTCAGCGGCCCGGCGGGCCCTGTGCGCGGGTGTAGTGGGTCGTCAGGATCAGATCCTTGGCCGGGCCGCGCACCCGCCACACCGTGCGCCAGCGGTCGGCGTCCAGGGCGGTGAACTCGCCGCGGTACAGGTCGGCCGAGCACGGGTGGTCGGCGACGTGGTGGCCGCGCGTGAGGTCCAGGTCGTGGAAGAAGCGGTCGTCGGCGAAGCGCACCTCGGCGGTGCCGGGCACCGGGCCGGGCAGGAAGCGCAGGGTGCGCTCGGCGGGCCGCGCGACGGACCGCCAGGTGAAGGTGCCGCGCTCCTCGTGCAGCAGCCCGCCGTCGTGTCCCGCCGGCGGCCGGAACACGGTGGTCCCGTCGAACGAGCCTTCGTCCCCGCTCGCCAGATCCCGAGCGACCCGCCGCACGCGCCAGCCACCGGCCAGATAGCCCAGCACATCGTCCACGGGCCAGAAGTCGCCCACCGTCACTCGCTCCCTGACCTCATACCGTCCCGCTCAACCCCATGCCCCATGGACGCCACTCCGCCCTGCCCCTATTTTGCCGTTCGCAGGTCTGGCCACTGTGCGGGACCGATGATCGGCCATCGGGCTGTGCCGTCATTTTCTGGAAGGCGAAGCCAGCGCGGTCAGTCCGTGACGCCTTCCAGCGGGAGACGGTCTCGGTAGTACTCCGATTCCAGCCACTCCTCCCTCACGAAGAGCGGGCGCGTGAGCCACGCTTCCCCGACCCTCTGTGGACGCAGGAGGATTCCCAGATCGGTCAGGGAAAGCGACCCGTCAGAGGTGAACAGGATGCAGTGCCCATGCTCGGCAGCCTGGTCCAGGAGGAACTGTTGGCCTTGTCCGTGGTCGCTCCCTGCCAGTGGGAAGCCGGCCAGGAAGACCTGCGGACCGACGACCGCATCCAATGCGACGCACGCAAGCTTGCCCGCGTCGTAGAACGCCTTCACTCCGTTCGGGAGGTTGTGCTGCTCGTACAGACCGTCCATGTGGAGCTGCGGCTCGGGAACCAGGAGGGTCTCGGCGACCTCGGCCGGAGACATCCTGAAGCGCAGCGGTCCCACACCGGTGTCGGACGGCTCCCAGCACTCCCGTTCACCGTCTGCGCTCATCCGTCCACCCCTGACCCTGACCGGGGCACGTCCGTACCAGTCGTGGTTCCACCGTCGCGATGCAGCTGTGCCGTGTTGATGGCGGCTTGCAACTGAAGCCACGTGGGATCCGTTGAGCTGGCAGTGGTCGTCGTCGCCAGATCGTCGGCTTCCCAAGTGCGGGTCCCGTCGGTCAGGACGAGGTGGGTCTCCCAGTCGTCGCCGTCGTCCGGGAGTTCGGCCGTGGTCTCCAGGAACGCCTCGGCTGTGGCTTTTGCGGTGCCCCTGTTGGTGGTGTGGTTCTGCGCGGAGCGGTAGAGCACCGACAAGAGCATCAGGTTCCCTCCGCTGCCGGCGACCAGGAGTTCACCGGTGGCTGTGGCGGCCAGTGCGGACACTCGCGTTCCGGTCAGTACGTCGTGCTCGACCGCTTGCCGGGTTTCGAGGTCCACCTCGATCAGCGCTCCCGTGGGCTCGGCGATCCACAGCACGTCCGGTCGCGAGCCGAAGGCGATGTTCTGACGCGCCCAGGACCGCATCTGGTCGAGCCACTCCTGCGGGTACGGGTAGCCGGGACTCGGGTCACCGAGGGTGGTGGCCAGAACCCGGCGCAACGAAGGCAACTCGAAGACCTCCACCGAGTTGTCGTACGCGTTGCCACGGACCGCGATATGACGTCCGTCCGCGCTGAAGAGCGGAGTACCGTAGCCGTCGCAGTCCAGGATCAGCGCCCGGCGGAGTGGCCGCATCACGGCAGGTGCGGTCCCCTGATCGACACGCGCGAAGAGGCAGTACGTCGCCCCCTGGTCACTGGCGAGCGTGGCGACGAGTCCGCCGCCGGGATGCTCCGCGACTCCCGTGTCCCACCGGGGACCGGCGCCGATGGTTCCGGAGCCGAGATCGAGGACGTCCGAGCTCTCCCACGCCTCGCCTTCGTCGCGTGCGGACGGTGAGCCCCACAGGGTCCGCCCGTCCGGACTGAAAGCGAGACTGCGGTACGAGGCCGTGGCTGGAGCGCCTTCCGGCTCGGAGATTCCCGTGGGAGTCCACTGGCGCAGCCCGTCTTCCCCTGCCACGACCAGCAGTGGCTGCTCCGGATGCCACGCGACGGCAGGCGTCCGCCCCGCCCGCTCCCACCCGAAGGCGTCTCCGTAGGGCGTCGACGTGAGGCCCACGGAGCCGAGTGCGCGGAGCCGCCCCTCGCCGCAGTCCCAGATGTGGACGGCCGGGCGCTCGGAGTCCGAGCACGCCACCAGCGGAAGCCGCGGATGACAGCTCAGCCGTTCGACAGAGCCGTCGCCGCCGACGTGCCCACGAGCCACCACCTCAAGATCAGTCACTCCGGCACCGTAGTGCTCGCGTGCCCTCACGGGCGAGGCCTCACGGGTCCTCAGTCACCGTGAGGGAGCACGGCCCGTCCTCACCTGCTGATCAACCAATGAAACCCACTCGACTCGCTCAACCCACTGACGAGATCATGGACAGATGCCGTCGACCGAATCAGCAGCCCGCCGGCTTCAGGATCGCGCAGCTCTCTGGAGCATGGGCGAGATCACGGCTCGTGGCTACTCGTCCTGCACCGGATTCTTCTCGTTGTCAGTCACGCGGCCGACCCAGGTATGAGAGGTGCGGGCCTGGGCGTGCGACAGGGCGATACGGCGGCGCCTGAGATCGACATCGACGATCTTGACGCTGAGGGTGTCGCCGACCGCGACGACGTCTCTGAGCGACTCATCCAGCTCACTGGTGTGCACGAGCCCCTGGAAGCCGTCCTCTCGGTCCTCGATGCGGACGAAGACTCCGAACGGCACGATCTTGGTGACCGGCCCGATGGCCACCTCACCGATCCTCTGCGCCACCTGCGGCCAGGGGTCTTCCTGCACTGCTCGGAGCGACAGGGGTACCCGTTCGCTGATCATGTCGACGTCGAGGATCTCGGCTGTGATCTCCTGGCCGACGCTGACGACGTCAGAGGGGTGGTCGAAGGGGCGCCAGGACAGCTCTGGGATGTTGATCATCGCGGTGAAGCCGCCGATGTCCACGAAGGTGACGCCGAAGCCCGCGATGGTCGTGACCGTGCCAGTGACGACCTGACCGCGCCGCAAGGTCTTCAGGATGGCCCAGTCCCGGTCGCTGGGCGTTGGCTCGGTCTGCCAGCGAGCGCGTAGAACGCCGTCGCTGTCGGGAAGCACAGCGGTGAACAGCGGAAGATCCTCGCCGGCATACAGGGATACGACGCCGGCAGCACGCGCGGTGGCGAGCCGGGAGGTCACTGCCTCGAACTGGGTCTCGTCCACAACCATGCTCGTGATCTGCCCGTTCTCGTCTTCCCGGACGATCTTCAGGAGGCCTTCGTCGGGCAGGGCGGCCACGGCCGTGTCGATGTCAGTGAGCAGGTCCGGCCAGATTGCCAGCTGTGCGCGTGGGGCCAGCCGGGAGCGCACGGTCTCGATGTTGTGGCGGGTCAGGCGGGGCCAGCGGGAGGCGTTGACGGCGAAGACCTCCTCCAGGAACACCGCGTGGTGGGCACTGACGGTCCAGTGCAGGCGGGCCCAGAAGTCGGCGTCGGCCGGGCGCTGCACGTACGCGGGGTCCTCGGGAACGAAGTCGTACGGCGAGGCGTCCAGGCGTTCCGGGAACAGGCCGAGCGCGCGGGTGCGGGCCAGTGCGGTCCCGCAGGATTGGTTGCTGCCGATGTAGATGTATTGGTCCCAACCCACGTGCAGGGTGAACACGTCTCCCACCTCCAGCCGACACCAGGCGCCCTGATCGCGGAGCATGGTCCGGACGAGTTCCAGGGCGACGGGCAGCGAGACCTCGGCCCCGTCGTGGTAGCCGGTGAGGTCCGACGGGAACAGCTCACCGAGGCCGTGCGCCGCGACCGCGGGCGCCGCACCGAAGTGGACGAAGCCGGTGACCGCAGGTTCACGGATCTCCAGCCGGTCGACGTCCGAGGCCTCCGCGAAGGCGCTGATCGCTACTAGGTACGCCGCTTCGACAGGTCCGCGGTCGCTGACCGTGTCCCGGGTGCCGGTGTAGTGACCGTGCTCGTTGCGGTCGGCGGGGTCGTAGTGGCTGATCCGATAAACGAAGGGGGGCGGCACAGTGCTCCCTGAACGGGCGGAAAGGGGCGGGCGCGGTTGCCGTTCCGGATCGCCTGACCGGAAGCCCGATCCGCATCGTACGGAAGCGAGGTGCGGGGCCGAACCCGTTGCACACCCGACGCCGCACCGCATACCCATCCACCCGCATTGCATAAACGTACATGGCAACGTATAGTCATGCCATCGCAGAGGAGGAGCAATGGCGGTACGTGCGGCAGTGGCCGGGGCGAGTGGGTATGCGGGTGGTGAGGTGCTGCGGCTGCTGCTCTCGCATCCCGAGGTCGAGATCGGTGCCCTGACCGGCAATTCCAACGCGGGCCAGACGCTCGGCGCGCTCCAGCCGCACCTGCTGCCGTTGGCCGGGCGGGTGCTGGAGGAGACCACCGCCGAGGTGCTCGCCGGGCACGACGTCGTCTTCCTCGCCCTGCCGCACGGCCAGTCCGCCGCCGTCGCCGAGCAGCTCGGCCCCGACGTGCTGGTCGTCGACATGGGCGCCGACTTCCGGCTGCGGGACGCGGCCGACTGGGAGCGGTTCTACGGCTCCGCGCACGCCGGCACCTGGCCCTACGGCCTCCCCGAACTGCCGGGCGGCCGCGCCGCGCTGGAGGGGTCCAAGCGCATCGCGGTCCCCGGTTGCTACCCCACCGCGGCCACCCTCGCCCTCTTCCCCGCCTACGCGGCCGGGCTCGCCGAGGCCGAGGCCGTGATCGTCGCCGCGTCCGGCACCTCCGGCGCCGGCAAGGCGCCCAAGCCGCACCTGCTGGGCAGCGAGGTCATGGGCTCCATGTCGCCGTACGGCGTCGGCGGCGGCCACCGGCACACCCCCGAGATGATCCAGAACCTCAGCGGTGTCGCGGGGGAGCGGATCGCCGTGTCGTTCACGCCGACCCTCGCCCCGATGTCCCGCGGCATCCTCGCCACGTGCAGCGCCAAGGCCGCCCCGGGCGTCACCGCGGACACCCTGCGCGCCGCCTACGAGAAGGCGTACGCCGACGAGCCGTTCGTCCACCTCCTGCCCGAGGGACAGTGGCCCGCCACAGCGTCCGTCCACGGTTCCAACGCCGTTCAGGTGCAGGTCGCGTACGACGCCGCGGTGCACCGCATCATCGCGATCAGCGCCCTCGACAACCTCACCAAGGGCACGGCGGGCGGCGCCGTCCAGAGCATGAACATCGCCCTGGGTCTCGACGAGACCACGGGGCTCACCACGATCGGAGTCGCTCCGTGAGCGACGCACGTGCAGCCACCGGGCCGCAGACGAAGAAGAAACCGGCAGCGGCGCGCTGCACGGGCGGAGAAGCGAACGAGGAGATGCAGTGAGCGTCACGGCAGCCAAGGGATTCACGGCGGCGGGCATCGCCGCCGGGATCAAGGAGAACGGCAACCCCGACCTGGCCCTCGTGGTCAACGTCGGGCCCCGCCGCGCCGCCGCCGGCGTCTTCACCTCCAACCGCGTCAAGGCCGCCCCGGTCCTGTGGTCCGAGCAGGTCCTCAAGACCGGCCAGGTCTCCGCCGTCGTCCTCAACTCCGGCGGCGCCAACGCCTGCACCGGCCCCAAGGGCTTCCAGGACACCCACGCCACCGCCGAGAAGGCCGCCGAGGTGCTCGGCCGCGGCGCTGTCGAGGTCGCCGTCTGCTCCACCGGCCTGATCGGCGTGCTGCTGCCCATGGACAAGCTGCTCGCGGGCGTCGAGACCGCCGCCGCGCAGCTGTCCGAGCACGGCGGCGAGAAGGCCGCCATCGCCATCAAGACCACCGACACCGTCCACAAGACGTCCGTCGTCACCAAGGACGGCTGGACCGTCGGCGGCATGGCGAAGGGCGCGGGCATGCTCGCGCCGGGCCTCGCCACCATGCTCGTCGTCCTCACCACCGACGCCGACGTGGACGCCGGGACCCTGGACGAGGCGCTGCGCGCCGCCACCCGGGTCACCTTCGACCGCGTCGACTCCGACGGGTGCATGTCCACCAACGACACGGTGCTGCTGCTCGCCTCGGGAGCCTCCGGCACCACCCCGGAGTACGCCGAGTTCGCCGACGCCGTACGGGCCGTCTGCGACGACCTCGGCCAGCAGCTGATCCGCGACGCCGAGGGCGCCAGCAAGGACATCAAGGTCGAGGTGATCAACGCGGCCAGCGAGGACGACGCCGTGGAGGTGGGCCGCTCCATCGCCCGCAACAATCTCCTCAAGTGCGCCCTCCACGGCGAGGACCCCAACTGGGGCCGCGTGCTCTCCGCGATCGGCACCACCCGCGCCGCCTTCGAACCGGACCGCCTCAACGTCGCCATCAACGGCGTCTGGGTCTGCAAGGACGGCGGCGTCGGCGAGGACCGCGAGAAGGTCGACATGCGCTACCGCGAGGTGCACATCGTCGCCGACCTCGCCGCCGGCTCCGAGACCGCGACCATCTGGACCAACGACCTGACCGCCGACTACGTCCACGAGAACAGCGCCTACTCCTCATGACACCCACGCGAAAGCACACCGCGCTGCCCAAGGCGCAGATCCTCATCGAGGCGCTGCCCTGGCTGACCCGGCACAACGGCAGGACCGTCGTCATCAAGTTCGGCGGCAACGCCATGGTCGACGAGGAGCTGAAGGCCGCGTTCGCGCAGGACGTCGTCTTCCTGCACCACGCCGGCCTGAAGCCGGTCGTCGTGCACGGCGGCGGCCCGCAGATCAGCGCGGCCCTCGACAAGCACGGCATCGTCAGCGAGTTCAGGGCGGGCCTGCGCGTCACCACCGAGGACGCCATGGACGTCGTACGGATGGTGCTGGCCGGACAGGTCCAGCGCGAGCTGGTCAACCTGCTCAACCAGCACGGCCCGCTCGCCGTCGGGCTCACCGGCGAGGACGCGCGCACCATCACCGCCACCAAGCACCAGCCCCTGATCGACGGCGAGTCGGTCGACATCGGGCGGGTCGGCGAGATCACCGACATCGACACGGGCGCCATCGAGGCCCTGCTCGCCGACGGCCGCATCCCGGTCGTCTCCTCGATCGCCCGCAGTCAGGACGACGGACATGTCTACAACGTCAATGCTGATACGGCGGCTGCGGCACTCGCTGCTGCTCTGGACGCCGAGACCCTCATGGTCCTCACGGACGTCGAGGGACTCTACGAGGACTGGCCGCACTCCGACGAGGTGATCAGCCGCCTCACCGCGTCCCAGCTGGAGAAGCTGCTGCCGGACCTGAGCTCCGGCATGGTCCCGAAGATGGAGGGCTGCCTGCACGCCGTCCGCAACGGGGTGCACACCGCCCGCGTCATCGACGGCCGGGTCCCGCACTCGATCCTGCTGGAGATCTTCACCGACGAGGGCATCGGCACGATGGTCGTGCCCGACGAGCACGAGGGGGAGTCGTGAGCAACGAGGAACTGACCACCCGGTGGCAGGGCGCGCTCATGAACAACTACGGCACGCCCAGGCTGCCGTTGGTCCGCGGTGCGGGCACCCGGGTGTGGGACGCCGAGGACCGCACGTACCTCGACTTCGTCGGCGGCATCGCCACCAACGCCCTCGGCCACGCCCACCCCGCGATCGTCCAGGCCGTCAGCACGCAGATCGCGTCCCTCGGGCACATCTCCAACTTCTTCATGGCCGAGCCGACCGTCGCCCTCGCCGAACGGCTCCTGCACCTCTTCGGCCGCGACGGCCGGGTGTTCTTCTGCAACTCCGGCGCCGAGGCCAACGAAGCCGCCTTCAAGATCGGCCGGCTGACCGGGCGCACCCACATGGTCGCCACCCAGGGCGGCTTCCACGGCCGTACGATGGGCGCCCTCGCGCTCACCGGACAGCCCGCCAAGCAGACCCCGTTCCTGCCCCTGCCCGGCGACGTCACCCACGTGCCGTACGGCGACGCGCAGGCCCTCGCCGCCGCGGTCACCGAGGAGACCGCCCTCGTCGTCATCGAGCCCATCCAGGGCGAGAACGGCGTCGTCGTGCCCCCGGCCGGCTACCTCAAGGCGGCGCGGGCGATCACGGCGGCCACCGGCGCGCTGCTCGTCCTCGACGAGGTGCAGACCGGCGTCGGGCGCACCGGGTCCTGGTTCGCCTACCAGGCCCACGAGGGCGTGCTGCCCGACGTGGTCACCCTGGCCAAGCAGCTCGGCGGCGGCCTGCCGCTGGGGGCGACCGTCGCCTTCGGCCGGGCCGCGGAGCTGCTGCAACCCGGCCAGCACGGTACGACGTTCGGCGGCAACCCCGTCGCCTGCGCGGCCGGTCTCGCCGTCCTGGACACCATCGCCTCCGAGGGGCTGCTGGAGAACGTCAAGCGGCAGGGTGAAAGGTTGCGCGAGGGGATCGAGGCGCTGGACCACCGGTTGATCGACCATGTCCGGGGCGCGGGCCTGCTCCTGGGTATCGTGCTCACCGAGCCGCTCGCGCCCCAGGTGCAGCAGGCGGCTCAGGAGGCCGGGTTCCTGGTGAACGCGCCCGCCGCCGACGTCGTACGGCTGATGCCGCCGCTGAACCTCGGCGACGACGAGGTGGAGGCGCTTCTGCGGGCACTGCCCGGCATCCTCGACGCAAGTGCGCACGGGGACGGACGAGCCGGAGAATGAGACGACGATGAGCCAGGCGCAGGACGACCACGGGCAGCCGGACGCGGCCGGCCCCGCCGTGCCGCAGACCCGCACCGCACGCCACCGCCGGATCGTGGACATCCTCAACCGGCAACCGGTGCGGTCGCAGAGCCAGTTGGCGAAGCTGCTGGCCGACGACGGGCTGAGCGTCACCCAGGCGACGCTGTCGCGGGACCTGGACGAGCTCAACGCGGTGAAGATCCGCAACACCGACGGCGAACTCATCTACGCGGTGCCCAGCGAGGGCGGCTTCCGCACCCCGCGGGCCCCGCTCGGGGAGTCGGCCAAGGAGGAGCGGATGCGCCGCCTCTCCCAGGAACTGCTGATCTCCGCGGAGGCGTCCGCGAACCTGGTGGTCCTGCGCACCCCGCCGGGCGCCGCGCAGTTCCTCGCCTCGGCGATCGACCAGGCCGAACTGCACGACATCCTGGGCACGATCGCCGGCGACGACACCCTGCTGCTCATCAGCCGCAACCCGACCGGGGGGCAGGCCCTGGCGGACCACTTGCTGAGGTTGGCGCAGAACGGGCACTGACGCGGTGCCGCGGCTTGGCGAGCGGCTGCGGTGGTCCGCCGGCTGCGGGCGCGTGTTGGCTGGTCGCGCAGTTCCCCGCGCCCCTGGGTGGGATCAGCCGAGCCTCGCCGCCAACCCCCCGGTGCACCGCACCTCGTCGCCCGCCGTGATCAGCAGGGCCTCCGTGTCGGGGAGGGTGTCCAGCCAGGTCAGGCCCGCGCGGGAGCCCATCGCGAAGGCTGCCGTGGCCCAGCAGTCCGCCCAGGTCAGGCGGGGGGCGACCACCGTCACGGCCACCAGGTCCGTGACCGCGGAGCGGCCCGTGCGGGGGTCGACGATGTGGGCGCCCCGCTCCGCCGTGCCGGACGTGGCCACCGCCAGTTCGGACACCCCCGCCGCCGAGATGACGGCGGCCAGGCCGCCCGGCCGCAGCGGGTCCGCGACCCCGACGCGCCAGGGCCGGCCGGGCGCGGGCACGCCCAGCAACTGGACGTCGCCGCCCCCGTTGACGCTGACCCCGCACACCCCGGGGACCTCCGCGAGCAGCCGCGCGGCGCGCTCCGCCGCCCAGCCCTTCACGATCCCCGTCGGGTCTATCCGCCCCTGGTAGCGCAGGCTGAACCACCCGTCGCTCGCCCGCTCCGCCCGCGCCCCGAGCTCCAGCACCTCGGCCACCTCGGGAGCGCAGTCGGCGACGGCCAGCTCCCCGCGCGCCAGCCGGGACACCTCGCTGTCCTCGCGGTAGGTGCTGAACACCTCGTCCACCCGGTGCAGTCCCGCGACCGCCGCGTCCAGCGCCCGGCGCACCGCCCCGGACTCCCCGCCGCGCACGTCGAAGGAGAAGACCGTCCCCATGACGTCCTCCGCGTGCCGCACCGCGACGGGCGCCCCAGCCGGCTCGGTCACCGTGTCAGCCACCGGCCCGGTCCAGCGCGGACTGGAGCGACTTCTTGTAGCCCTCGCTGGTGTACGTGGCGCCGGAGACCGAGTCGATGTCCGCGCTGCCCGCCGCGACGGCCTCCCGGTTGAGCCGCGGGACGGCCAGCGCGGTCTTCTGGTCGCTCTCCCCGCCCTTGGGCGCCTGCACGGCCTGCGCCGCGGTGATCCGCCCGCCGCTGACGGTGACGCGGACCTGGACGGGACCGTACTGCGTCTGCGCGACCGCACCGGTGACGGTCCGCGCCGCCCCGCCCCCACTCTGCGAGGCCGGGGCCGAAGGAGCGGGCGCCGCCTTCGCCTTGTCGATCGCCGACTGCAGGGACTGCCGGTAGCCCGCGCTGGTGTACGTCGCCCCGGACACCGCGTCGATGTCCGCGCCCTGCGCGGCGACCGCCTCCTGGTTCAGCTTGGGCACCGCGTCGGCGGTCACGGAGTCGCTCCGGCCGCCCTTGGGCGCCTGGACGGCCTCCGCCTTGGTGATCTTCCCGCCCGCGACGGTCAGCCGTACCTGCACGACGCCGTACTGGGTCTGCGCTGCGTCCCCGGTGACCGTGGAGGCTGCGGCGGCACCGGCCCCGCCCTGGGCCGACTCCTGTGCCGCACCGGGCGCCCCCGGGGCCGCGCCCGCCGCCGCGGACGCCGGGTCGGACCCGGGCTTCAGCGACAGCAGCAGCACGATCCCGGACACGGTGGCGGCGGTCGTCAGCACGACGCGCCGGATCGGGTGGCTCTTCCTCATCTGTTCCCAAGCTCCTGGTTCCGCGGGTTCGGCGGGTCCTGCGGGGTCCGCAGTCCGCGTGCGAAGGACGTACCGGCGCTCACATCTCGAACGACTCGTGGTGGATGCGGCGGGCCGGCACCCCGGCGCCGCGCAGCGCGTCGTACACCGTCTGGGCGAAGCCCGCCGGGCCGCACATGAAGACGTCGTGGTGGTCGATGTCCGGGATCTTGCGCTGGAGGGACTCCGCCGAGATGTCGGGCCGCTCCCCGTCCGGGCTGTTCACCGCGTACATCAGCCGCGCCCCGCGCTCGTCGGCGATCTTCGCCAGTTCGTCCCACAGGGCCAGGTCCTGCGTGCTGTTGGCCCGGTACAGCAGCGTGATGTCCCCGGCCGCGCCCGGCAGCGTCTCGAACAGCGCCCGCATCGGAGTGATGCCCACCCCGCCGGCCACCAGCAGCACCTTGCCGCGGCTGCGCCGGGAGGCGGTCAGGGCGCCGTACGGGCCCTCGGCCCACACGCGCGTGCCCGGGCTCAGCTCGCGCAGGGCGGCGCTGTGGTCGCCGATCGCCTTGACCGTGATGCGCAGCAGGTCCGGGCGGGGCGCCGCCGACAGCGAGTACGGGTGGGAGCTGAAGCGCATCCCCGGCGCGAGGAACCGCCACCGGAAGAACTGCCCCGCCTCCGCGCCCATCCGGTGCAGCCTGCGCCCGCCGATCAGCACGGACACGATCCCGGGCGTCTCCTCGATGACCGCCTCGACCCGCATGCGGTGGCGCAGGTTCAGCCGGATCGGGGTGAGGATCCGGTACCACAGGACCAGCGCGGTGACCGTGCCGTACAGCGCGTACCAGGCGGTCTTGGCGGCCGGTTCGACGGCGAAGTCGTTGCCGGTGGTGATCTGGTGCCAGAACGTCAGGAACACCGCCGCGTACGTCAGCAGGTGCACGTGGTACCAGGTGTCGTACGGCATCCGGCGGCGCACCCCGCCCGCGGAGACCAGCCCGATGAGGACCAGCAGGCCGGTGCCGATGGCCGCCTTGCCCATGTCCGGCAGCTGGTCGATGGAGTCGACCGTCTGCTGGACGATGTCGCCGAGGGACTTGCCGGCCTGCAGCGCGTACCCCCACATGATGAGGAACACGTGCGCCACCACCAGGCACAGCGTGTACCGGCCGCTCATCGCGTGCCAGCGCGCCACCCGGTCGGAGCCGACCCGCCGCTCCAGCGCGGGCACCCGCGCCATCTGCAGGACGACCAGGGCCATCAGGTAGCCGGCGAGCAGTCCGGTGATCCGGCCCGCGTTGAGGATGCGGCTGTCGTCGTCCGCGATGGACGGGGTGTTGGCCCACCACAGCCACAGCACGCCCGCCGCGCCCGCCCACACGGCGATCAGCAGCGGGACGGCGGGGGAGCGGCGCGGGCGGATGCGGCGCATCGTCTGGCGGCGGGCGGCACGTCCGCCTGCGATCGTGGTGGTCACGGTTCCTCCGGGGGACTTGACCCTTGGCCCACAGATACGTGCCGCGACGCGGGAGTGTTCAGCGGGCCGCCGGGGTCACAGGCCCGCCGCATCCAGCGCGGACTGGAGTGACTCGCGGTAACCGTCACTCGTGTACGTCGCTCCCGACACGGTGTCGATGTCCGCGCTCTGCGCCCGCAGCGCCTCGCTGCGCAACTCGGGGAGGGCGGAGGAGTTGATCTGCTGGTCGCGCGGGTTGTCCTGCGGGTACGCCACCGCCGTGACGTCCGTGAGCTTCCCGTCCGCCACGGTGACGCGGACCTGGACCGGGCCCCAACGGGTCTGCACCGACTCACCGGTGACGGTCCGCGTGCCGGACGCACCGGACCCACCGGATCCGGTCCCACCGGAGCCGGACCCGGTCGACCCCGATCCGCTCGACCCGGACCCGCCGGACCCGCCGGACGCACTCGCGCTGCTCGACGGCGCGGGCGCCGGTGCCGCTGTCACCTCCGGCAGGTCGTGCGGCTTGAGCGACAGCAGCAGGACGAACGCCGACACGGTGCCGGCGCTCGCCAGCACCACCCGGCGCAGGGGACGGCTCTTCCTCAACGGGTGCACGACGCCTCACAGTTCGAACGACTCGTGGTGGATCCGCCGGTCCGGTACACCGGCGGCGCGCAACGCCTCGTACACGTCCCGGGCGAAGCCGTGCGGGCCGCAGACGTACACGTCGTGGCCGGGCAGGTCCGGGACGGCCGTGCGCAGCGACGCGGCGGTGAGCGCGGGGCGCCGGCCGTGCTCGTCGTTGAGTGCGTACAGCACCCGGGCGCCCCGCCAGCGGGCGATCGCCTCCAACTCGCCGCCCAGCGCCAGGTCCTGGGCGCCGTGCGCCCGGTAGAGCAGGGTGACCTCGCCGGGCAGCGTCTCGAACAGCGCGCGCAGCGGGGTGATGCCGACGCCCGCGGCGACCAGCAGCGCCTTCGACGAGGTCTGCCGGCCGACGGTCAGCGAGCCGTACGGTCCCTCCGCCCACACGCGCGTGCCGGGCCGCAGCAGCGCCACGGCCGCGCTGTGCCCGCCGAGCGCCTTCACCGTGATCCGCAGCCGGTCCCCGCGCGGCGGCGCCGACAGCGAGTACGGCGTCGACGTCCAGCCCAGCCGGGCGCCGAGGAAGCGCCAGCGGAAGAACTGCCCGGCCCGCGCGTCCAGCCGATCCAGGCGCCGCCCCCGCACGACGACCGAGTACACGCCCGGCGCCTCCGGGTGCACCGACTCCACCCGCAGCCGGTGCCGCAGGTTGAGCCGGACCGGGACCAGCACCCGGAACCACAGCACCAGGGCGGCCACGCCGAGGTACAGCGCGTACCAGGCGGCCGTGGCCACCGGCCGGCCGTTCAGGTCGTTCCCCAGGGCCAATTGGTGGCCGAACGCCAGGAACACCGCGGCGTAGGTGAGGAGGTGGACGTAGTACCAGAACTCGTAGCCGGTACGGCGGCGCACCGCGCGCACCGAGGTGACGCCGACCGCGAGGAGGACCACCGTGCCGGCGGTGGCCTTGAGCATCTCGGGGTAGTCCAGCACGACGGTCAGCGTCTCCGCGACCAGCGAGCGGTGGTCCTGGGCCGCGTACCCGGCGAGGACCAGCACGACGTGCGCCACCAGCAGGCAGATGGTGGAGCGGCCCGCCCCCGCGTGCCAGCGGGCCACCCGGTCCGAGCCGATCCGCCGCTCCAGCAGCGGCACCCGCGCCATCAGGCCGACGAGCACCGCGCACGCGTACCCGCACAGCAGCCCCGCGATCCGCCCCGCCCCGGTCAGCCAGCCGGCCGGGCCGACCACCGAAGCGGTGTCCGCCCACCACAGCGCGACCACGGCGGCCGCCCCGGCCCACAGCGCGGCCAGCAGCGGACCGGCGGGGGAGCGCGGCCGCCCGGCGGCCCGGGGAGGGGCCGTCCGGTGTCGCTCGTACACGGTCGTCATGGGCGGGTCCTTTCGCCTCGTCGCCCGCCACTGTGCGGGCCGAACCTCTGAGCGGGCTCTGAGCGGGCGGTCCGCGCGCGGACTCAGAGGAAACTCAGAGCTGCCCGAGAGGCACCGGGTGCCGCGCACGCGCGATGCTGGTGGCAGCCATGAACACGACCCGCTCCGGGCGCCCCGCCCTCACCCGCCCCGACGGCACCCCGCTGCGCGTGCTCGTCGTCGACGACGACCCGGACCTCGCCGAGGTGCTCTCCGGCGCCCTGCGCTACGAGGGCTGGCGGATCCGCACCGCCGGCGACGGCGCCTCGGCGCTGGCCGCCGCCCGCGAGCTGCTGCCCGACGCGGTGGTCCTCGACGTGATGCTGCCCGACACCGACGGCTTCGCCGTGCTGCGCGACCTGCACGCCGTCAAGCCGGACGTCTGCGTGCTGTTCCTGACCGCGCGGGACGCCGTCGAGGACCGCATCGCCGGGATCACGGCCGGCGGCGACGACTACGTGACCAAGCCCTTCAGCCTGGAGGAGGTCGTCGCCCGGCTGCGCGGCCTGCTGCGCCGGGCCGGCATGGCCCGCCAGCCGGACGAGGGCCCCCGGCTGGTCGTCGGCGACCTTGTCATGGACGAGGAGGCCCGCGAGGTGACCCGGGCCGGCGAGCTCGTCGAGCTGTCCCCGACGGAGTTCGAACTCCTCCGCTTCCTGATGCGCAACCCCCGCCGCGTCCTGAGCAAGGCCCAGATCCTCGACCGCGTCTGGTCCTACGACTTCGGCGGCCGCGCCCACGTCGTGGAGCTGTACATCTCCTACCTCCGCAAGAAGGTCGACGCCGGCCGCGAGCCGATGATCCACACCGTGCGCGGGGCGGGCTACGTGCTCAAGCCGGCCGCGCGGTGAGGTCCGTCCGACTCGGCCGGCCCCGCTGGCCGCGCACCCTGCGGGCCCGGCTGACCGTCGGGCTGGTGGTGCTGCTCGCCGTCAGCTGCGCTGCGGTGGGCGTGGCCGCCGTGGTCGAGCTGGAACGCTTCCTCACCCGCCGCGTCGACCAGCAGCTGAGCGATGTCGGCACCCGCTTCCCGGCGAGCCTGGAGCACAGCGGCCGGCTCCCCGGCGAGCGCGACGACCACGACGGCGACGAACGCGGCGACACCCGCCGCCAGTCCACCGGCACCTTCGGCGCCCGGCTGGTCGACGGGCGGGTCACCAACGCGGCGGTGGTCCGCTCCGGCGACCTGACGGCGGACCTGAACGTCGCCCTGACCGCCCGGGACGCGCGGACCCTGGCCGCCGTGCCCGTCGACGGCCGGGGCCACAGCGTGCACCTGTCCGCCCTCGACGACTACCGGGTCTCGGCCGGCCGGGGCCTGGACGGCGACGTGCTGATCACCGGGCTGCCGCTGGAGCCCGTGGAGGCCGCCGTGCACCGGCTGGAGCTGGTCGCCGGCAGTGTCTTCGGCGTCGCCCTCGCGGTCACCGGCGTGGCCGGCGCCCTGTGGGTGCGCTGGTCGCTGCGCCCGCTCAGCCGGGTCGCGGCCACGGCCACCCGGGTCAGCGAACTCCCGCTCGCCAGCGGGGAGGTGGCCCTGCCGCCCCGGGCGCCCGCGTCGGACCCGCGCGGCGAGGTGGGCCGGGTGGCCAGCGCCTTCAACCGGATGCTGGGCCACGTCGAGGACGCGCTGACCAAGCGCCACGCGAGCGAGGAGCGGCTGCGCCGCTTCGCCGCCGACGCCAGCCACGAGCTGCGCACCCCGGTCGCCTCCGTGCGCGGCCACGCGGAGCTGGCCCTGCTGCACCCGGGCCCGGTGCCGCCCGAGGTGACCCGGGCCCTGGAGCGCATCGCGGCGGAGTCCTCCCGGATGGGCGAGATGGTCGACGAGATGCTGCTCCTGGCCCGGCTGGACGCGGGCCGCCCGCTGGAGCGCGGTGCGGTGGACCTCACCCGGCTCGTCCTGGACGCCGTCACCGACGCGCGGGCCGCGGGGCCCGGCCACCGCTGGGCCCTGGACCTCCCGGAGGAGCCGGTCACCGTCCCCGGCGACCCCCACCGCCTCCAGCAGGTGCTGGCCAACCTGCTGGCCAACGCGCGGTTGCACACACCCGTGGGCACGACGGTGACGGTGACCCTGCACACCGGGGCGGGCTCCGCGGTCCTCACCGTCCACGACGACGGCCCCGGCATCCCGGACGACGTCCGCCCCTCGGTCTTCGAGCGCTTCACCCGGGCCGACCGCCGCCGCCCGGACGGCTCGGGCGGCGGCGCGGGCCTCGGCCTGTCGATCGTCGCCGCGGTGGTCGAGGCGCACGACGGGGACGTGGCGGTGGACAGCGCCCCGGGCACGACGACGTTCACCGTGCGGCTCCCCGCGGCGGACACCGCCTGAGCCCGTGGGCCCGTGCGCCCGTGAGCGGGCGGGCCCGTACGGCGGGTCAGTACCGCGTGACCGCCGTGGCCCCGCCCGTCGTCCCCACCGCGATGTGCGGCCCGCGCGCGGGATCGGCCCACCGCAGGATCCGCCGCATGTCCGCGGCCGGCACCGACACGCAACCGGCCGTCGCGCCGCGCCCGTCGACGTGCAGGAAGATCCCGGCGCCCCGGCCGCGCACCGGCGTGCGGTAGTTGAACCCGATGACCAGCGCGTGGGCGTACTGCGTCGGGTACGAGACGAGGTGCTCGGACTCGGCCGCGCGGCAGTCCGCCGGGCGCGGGTCGGTCCAGCGGTTGTAGGACCGCGAGGCGTTGTCCTCGCACCACCACGAGCTTTGCCGCACGGCCCGGTACGGGTACCGCGTCCCGGACGGCGCCGCCTCGGTGCCGAAGGCGAACGGCAGGTCGTACAGCCCGGTCGGCGTCGTGTAGGTGCCCTGCCGGCGCTTCGTCCCCTCGACGAGCCCCTTCGCCCCGAACCGCGCGGACGCCGACCCCGCCTTCACCCAGCGCCCGCCCACCCGGTCCCACCAGGTCACGGTGCCGGTCGTCGAGCCGGTCCGGGCGGCCACGGCGGTGATCAGCTGGGTGCCGCCGCCGGTGTCCCGCATCCGCGCGGGCAGCGGCTGCGGCGGGGCCCCGGCGGCACCGACGGGTGCGGCGCCGAGCAGCAGGAGGGACAGGGACGCGAGGGCGACGGCACCGGGGCGCATGCCTCAGACCGTAGAGGGCGGCAGCGGCAACGGCAGCCCGGGTAGTCCGTCCAGGCTGGTCGCGATGTGGTCCTTCTTGGTGAAGTACGCGTTGAGCGACGCGTCGTCCTCGCGCGCGAACCGCTTCTCGTGCAGGTCGCGTTCGGCGTCGTAGCTCATGAACGGCACCGCGTAGCCGCAGGTGTCGCGCACCAGTTCGGCGTGCACGACGATGACGGCGCGCAGGCCGTGCGGGCCCGGGTCGATGCCGGGGAAGTGCGCGAGGAGGCCGGGGAAGCGGGGGTCGTCACGGAAGACGGGCTCCCCGCGCCCGTGCACCCGCACGATGTTGGGCGGTCCCTGGAAGGCGCACCACATCAGGGTGATCCGCCCGTTCTCCCGCAGGTGGGCGATGGTCTCGGCGTTGGAGCCCGCGAAGTCGAGGTAGGCCACGGTGTGTTCGTCGAGCACGGCGAAGGACCCCTTGAGGCCCTTGGGGGAGAGGTTGATGGTGCCGTCGTCCGAGAGGGGCGCGGTGGCGGTGAAGAAGACCGGCTGGGACTCGATGAAGGTACGGAGTCTGCCGTCGATGCGCTCGTAAGTCTTTCCCATGTCTAACGATTATCGTGGCGGATGGTTCGGCTGTCTAAGGAATTGGCCGGTCACTTCCGCGCGCACCCCAGTGGCCGCCCCGGCCGGCGCTTCCTGCGGGGCGGCCACCGGCCTGTCACGTCACCGGTTCAACGTGCAGGCGGCCAGGGCGTCGAGGCCCTGGGGCTTGGTGCCCTGGCGGCCGATGGCTATGGCGATGCGGTCGATGGTGGAGACGCGCTTGTCCTTGAGGGGGCCGAGGATGGCGTTCTGGACGAAGTTGGGTCCGCCCTGGCCGACGGTCTTGACCAGGCGGGTGTTGGCCTCGTCGATCTGGGTGCGCAGGAGGGCGAGGTTGCGGTCGACCTCGGCCTTCGCGGAGGCGGGAACGGCGGGCAGCCGGGAGGCGACGTCCGGGCAGGTGATGGTGCCGACACCGGTGTTGCCCGCGTTGCCGTTGTCGCCTGCGTTCCCCGCGTTCCCCTGGCCGCCCGGAGCCTGGGTGGCCGCGCCGCCCGCGCCGGTGCCTCCGGCGCCGAGGGTGCACCCGGCCAGGGCGTCGAGGCCCTGGGGCTTGGTGCCCTGGCGGCCGATGGCTATGGCGATGCGGTCGATGGTGGAGACGCGCTTGTCCTTGAGGGGGCCGAGGATGGCGTTCTGGACGAAGTTGGGTCCGCCCTGGCCGACGGTCTTGACCAGGCGGGTGTTGGCCTCGTCGATCTGGGTGCGCAGGAGGGCGAGGTTGCGGTCGACCTCGGCCTTCGCGGAGGCGGGAACGGCGGGCAGCCGGGAAGCGACGTCCGGGCAGGTGATCGTGCCGGGGCCGGCGGCGAGCGTCCGGGCGTCGGCGGCGCCGCCCTTGCCCGGTTCCCCGGCCAGCGCGGAGTTCACCACCACCGCGCCGGTCAGGGCCAGAGCGGCGGCGCCGCCGACGATCGCCACGCGGCGCTTGTTGTACTTGGGGAGAGCCCTGGACATGCGGAAGCCTCACTTGGGTCAGGAGCGGGTGGAGGGACGCGGCGCCTGCGTCCAGCGGTGAGTACGCGCAAGCGCTTGCCGGTGTTCAAGGTTGTTCAACGGTGTTGCGAAAACCCGCAACCCTTTTCACCCCGGACGCCACCGCCCGCCTCGGTGAATTGACGAATCATGCAGAGCTCTGCATACTCATGCACAACGTGGTGACCGGCAGCGGTGAGGAGCAGCGCAAGTGAGCAGCAACAGCGGTGACGTACGGCTCTGGGGCGGACGTTTCGCCGACGGCCCCGCCGAGGCCCTGGCCAAGCTGTCCGCCTCCGTCCACTTCGACTGGCGCCTCGCGCCCTACGACATCGCCGGGTCGCGCGCCCACGCGCGCGTGCTGCACCAGGCGGGCCTGCTCACCGGGGACGAGCTGGAGCGCATGATCGCCGGGCTGGACCTGCTGGAGGCGGACGTGGCCTCGGGCGCCTTTGTCGGCACCATCGCCGACGAGGACGTCCACACCGCACTGGAGCGGGGCCTGCTGGAGCGCCTCGGCCCCGACCTGGGCGGCAAGCTGCGCGCGGGCCGCTCCCGCAACGACCAGGTCGCCACCCTCTTCCGGATGTACCTGCGCGACCACGCCCGCGTCATCGGCGGCCTGGTCGCCGACCTCCAGGAGGCGCTGATCGGCCTGGCCGAGGCCCACCCGGACGTGGCCATGCCCGGCCGCACCCACCTCCAGCACGCCCAGCCGGTGCTGTTCGCCCACCACGTCCTGGCACACGTGCAGGCGCTGTCCCGGGACGCCGAGCGGCTGCGCCAGTGGGACGCGCGCACGGCGGTCTCGCCGTACGGCTCCGGCGCCCTGGCGGGTTCCTCCCTCGGCCTGGACCCCGAGGCGGTCGCCCGGGACCTCGGCTTCGAGCGCGGCAGCGTCGGCAACTCCATCGACGGCACGGCCTCCCGCGACTTCGTCGCCGAGTTCGCCTTCATCACCGCGATGATCGGCGTGAACCTCAGCCGGATCGCCGAGGAGATCATCATCTGGAACACGAAGGAGTTCTCCTTCGTGACCCTGCACGACGCCTTCTCCACCGGCTCGTCGATCATGCCGCAGAAGAAGAACCCGGACATCGCCGAACTGGCCCGCGGCAAGAGCGGCCGCCTGATCGGCAACCTGACCGGTCTGCTGGCCACGCTGAAGGCCCTGCCGCTCGCGTACAACCGTGACCTCCAGGAGGACAAGGAGCCGGTCTTCGACTCCTGCGACCAGCTGGAGGTGCTGCTGCCCGCCTTCACCGGCATGGTCGCCACCCTCACCGTCCACCGCGAGCGGCTGGAGGAGCTGGCCCCGGCCGGTTTCTCCCTGGCCACCGACATCGCCGAGTGGCTGGTCAAGCAGGGCGTGCCGTTCCGGGTGGCCCACGAGGTCGCCGGCGAGTGCGTCAAGGCCGCGGAGGCCGAGGGCAAGGAGCTCGACGAGCTGACGGACGAGCAGTTCGCCAAGATCAGCGCCCACCTGACCCCCGAGGTCCGCACCGTCCTCAACGTGCCCGGCGCCCTGGCCTCCCGCGACGGCCGCGGCGGCACGGCCCCGAGCGCCGTCGCGGTCCAGCTGGCCGAGGTGAAGGCGGACGTCGCGGCCCAGCAGGGGTGGGCGAACGCCAAGAAGTGAACGCCGGGACGTGAGCCCGGGGCGTCGCGGGTTACGTTGGTCCGGCACCCGCCCGACCGAACGGAGCCCGCGATGCCCTTCGCCCGTCTCGCGACCGCCACGACGCCCACCTGCCACCTCGGGCTGGGCCTCGCCGCGGTCGGACGGCCCGGCTACATCACCCTCGGCCGGGACCGGGACCTGCCCGCCGACCGCAGCGTCGACGCCCTGCGGGCCCGCACCCACGAACTCCTGGACGCCGCCTACGCCCAGGGCGTCCGCTACCTCGACGCCGCCCGGTCCTACGGCCGCTCCGAGGAGTTCCTCGCGGACTGGCTCGCCGCCCGCCCCGAGGTCACCGACGTCGTCGTCGGCAGCAAGTGGGGCTACACCTACACCGCCGGCTGGTCGGCGGACGCCGAGACCCACGAGGTCAAGGACCACACCCTCGCGACGTACGAGCGCCAGCGCGCCGAGACCGACGCCCTGCTCGGCGACCGCCTCGACCTCTACCAGATCCACTCGGTGACCCCGGACAGCCCCGCCCTCACCGACAAGGACCTCCACGCGCGCCTGGCCGAGGCCGCCGCCGAGGGGCTCACCGTCGGCTTCTCCACCAGCGGCCCCGCCCAGGCCGACGCGATCCGTGCCGCCCTGGAGGTGACCGTCGACGGCGCCCCCCTCTTCCGGACCGTGCAGTCGACGTACAACGCGCTGGAGACCTCGGCGGGCCCCGCCCTCGCGCAGGCGCACGACGCGGGGCTGACCGTCATCGTCAAGGAGGGCATGGCCAACGGCCGCCTCGCGGACCCGCACGCCCCGGCCGCCCTGCGGGAGGTGGCCGAGGAGACGGGCCTCGGCTGCGACGCCGTGGCCCTCGCCCTGGTCCTGCGGCAGCCCTGGGCCGGCGTCGTCCTGTCCGGCGCCGCGACGGCCGCCCAGCTCACGTCCAACCTGCACGCCGCGGCCGTCGACCTGGACGAGGACCAGCTCGCCCGCCTGGCGACGCTCGCCGAGGAACCCCCCGCGTACTGGGACCGGCGCGCGCAGCTTCCCTGGCACTGAGCGACGCCGCCCACCGCACGTCACCCCCGCTGAGGCACCCCTCCTGAAGCCCTCGTCCTGATACACCCATGCCCGCGATGAGACATCGATGTCTCACATGAGCTACACTCGTCTCATGGCCGTCGACCGTGACCAGGTGCTCCGCAGCGCCGCCGCCTTGCTGACCCGCAGACCCACCGCGACCATGGACGAGGTCGCCCGGGCGGCGGGCATCAGCCGCGCCACCCTGCACCGGCACTTCGCCGGCCGGGACGCGCTCGTCCGCGCCCTGGAGTCGCTCGGCGTCGCGGAGTGCGAGGCGGCGCTCGACCGGGCCCGGCTGGACGACGGGCCCGCCGGTGACGCGCTGCGCAGGCTCGTGCGGGAGATCGAACCCGCCGCCGGACTGCTCGCCTTCCTCTACGGAGAGAACCAGCTCTGGGAGGACGGCGGCGACGAACCCTGGGCCCGGCTCGACACCCGGATCGCCACCGTGTTCGTCCGCGGCCAGCAGGGCGGCGAGTTCCGCATCGACCTCAGCCCGGTCTGGCTCACCGAGGCGCTCTACGGCCTCGTCGCCTCCTGCGCCTGGGCCACCCAGGCCGGGCGCGTCGCCCCCAAGGACTTCACCCACATGGTCGTCGAGCTGCTGCTCGGCGGCGCACTACGGAGAGAGGAAGCATGACCAGCACCCTGCAGCCGGCGCGCACGACCGAGGCGGTGAAGCGCCCGGGCCGCTGGCTGGCGCTGTCCGTCCTGGTGCTCGCCGTGCTGCTGGTGGCCGTCGACGCGACCGTCCTCGGTCTCGCGACCCCCTACATCAGCGAGGACCTCGAGCCCTCCGGCACCCAGCTCCTGTGGATCGGCGACGTGTACTCGTTCGTCATCGCGGGCCTGCTGGTCTCGATGGGCAGCCTCGGCGACCGCATCGGCCGCAAGCGGATCCTGCTCGGCGGCGCCACGGCGTTCGGCGCGATCTCGGTCCTCAACGCCTACGCCACCACGCCCGAGGCGATGATCGCCGCCCGCGCCCTGCTGGGCGTCGCCGGCGCGACCCTGATGCCGGCCACCCTGGCCCTGATCCGCCACCTCTTCCACGACCCGCGCGAGCGCAGCCTGGCCGTGGGCATCTGGGGCGCGGCGGCCTCGGCCGGCACGGCGGTCGGCCCGATCGTCGGCGGCTTCCTGCTGGAGCACTTCTGGTGGGGCTCGGTCTTCCTGATCAACCTGCCCGTGATGGCGGTGCTCGTCCTGGTAGGCATCCGCACCCTGCCCGAGTCCCGCAACCCCGACCCGGGCCCCTGGGACCTGCCCAGCGTGCTGCTGTCCCTGGTCGGCATGATCGCCGTGGTGTACGCGGTGAAGGAGGTCGCGGCCCACGGGTTCGCGTGGCCCACCCTGGGCGCCGGCGTCCTGGGCGCCGCCGCGCTGTACGGCTTCGTACGACGCCAGCTCACCCTGCCCGCGCCGCTGCTGGACATGCGGCTGTTCCGCAACCGCGGCTTCTCCGGGGCGGTGCTGGCCGACCTGCTGACCGTGCTCGGGCTGTCCGGCCTGGTGTTCTTCCTGTCCCAGTTCCTGCAACTGGTGCAGGACCGGCCCCCGTTCGAGGCGGGCCTGGCCGAACTGCCCGCCGCGATCGGCGCGGTGGCGGCGGGCCTGGTGGCCGGCCGTGCCGCGCGCCGCTTCTCGGTGCGCGCGGTGGTCACCGGCGGCCTCGCGGCGATCGGGCTGGCCCTGGCCGTGATCACGGTGATCGACGCGTCCACCGGCTACCCGCTGCTGGGCGCGGCCCTGCTGGTCGTCGGCGTCGGCGCCGGCTTCTCCTTCACGGTGACGGCCGACGTCATCCTCTCCGCGGTCCCCAAGGACCAGGCGGGGGCGGCCTCGGCGGTCTCCGAGACGGCGTACGAACTGGGCGCGGCCCTGGGCATCGCCGTGCTGGGGTCCATCGTGACGGGCGCCTACCGCGACTTCGCCGCACCGGCGGGCACACCGGCCGGGGCGCACGAGTCGCTGGGCGGGGCGGTCGAAGCGGCGTCGCACCTGCCGGCACCCACCGCGGACACCCTCCTGACCTCGGCCCGCGAAGCCTTCGTCCACGGCCTCCACCTGGCCTCGGGCGCGGGAGCGGCAGTCCTCCTGATCACAGCGGCAGCAGCCTGGTTCCTCCTGAGGAACCAGCGCCTCGAAACCGGAGCCTGACTGGTCCCACCCAGGGGACGCCGACCCGGGGCAACGCCACGTCCGACCGCCACCGTCCCCACCCAGGGGCGCGGGGAACTGCGCACCCAGCCACAACGCACCCGCACCCGACGGACTACAGCCACCGTCCCCACCTGGGGGCGCGGGGAACTGCGCGACCAGCCACAATGCACAGGCACCCGAAAGACAACCGGCACCCCCCGTAGCCCCCCGGCCCACCCCCCGGAGGGCTACGCCGCCTTCGCCTTCGTGGCGTACATGTCCACGTACTCCTGCCCCGACAACCGCATGACCTCCGTCATCACGGAGTCCGTCACGGCCCGCAGCACGTACCGGTCGCGGTCCATCCCGTCGTAGCGGGAGAACTCCATCGCCTCGCCGAACCGCACCTTCACCCGGCACGGCCGCGGCATCCCGGACCCGCCCGGCTGGATCCTGTCCGTGCCGATCATGGCGAACGGCACCACCGGCGCACCGGTCATCAGCGTCAGCCGCGCGATACCGGTGCGCCCCCGGTAGAGCCGTCCGTCGGGCGAGCGGGTGCCCTCGGGGTAGATCCCGAAGACCCTGCCCTCCTCCAGGATGCGCCGCCCGGTCATCAGCGCGGCCACCCCGCCCTTGCCGCCGTCGCGGTCCACCGGGATCATGCCGACGCCGGTGAAGAACCAGGCCATCAGGCGGCCCTTGAGGCCCTTGCCGGTGACGTACTCGTCCTTGCCGATGAAGAAGACCTGACGGTCGCACACCAGGGGGAGGATCATCGAGTCGATGAACGTGAGGTGGTTGCCGGCCAGGATGACAGGTCCGTCGGCCGGGATGTGCTCCACGCCCTCGACCCGGGGGCGGAACATGAGGCGCATGACCGGTCCGAGCACTGCCTTGATGAGCGCGAAGCGGGACAACGGGCCCTCCGATGTCAAGGGGTTGTATATGAGTCTGTGCAGGTGAGGACGATACTCGCGGGTCGGGGGGTGACGCACATCGGGTTCACCCGCGTCTTACGAGGTATTGACGCACCTTTACCTGCGGCGGCACCCCGTAACGCCCCGGTCACGCGGGCGGAACGTGTGACGGACGTCGCGTTCTCCTCACTGCCCGGGTACCCGTCCGGCCGCGCCCGATTCCGACGGACCGTCAGCCGTTCGTACCACCACGCGCCATGCGCCCGCACCCGCCCGTTCGGCCCGCGGCCTCCCGTGCGTCATGTCCACGCCCCTACGATCGGCGCGCACCGCACGAGCCGACGGCAGGAGGCGCCATGGGAACGCAGGAGTCGAACGAACAACAGCGCGGCACCGGACGACGGGCCCTGTTGGGCGCCGCCGTCCTGGGCGCGACCGGCACCGTCCTCGGTCTGCCGGGCACGGCGCAGGCCGGCGGGGCGCGGCACACCGGCCGCGGGCTGGGGAGCCTGCCGGTGCCGACGGTCATCGGTCACCGGGGTGCCAGCGGCTACCGCCCCGAGCACACCTTCGGCTCCTACCAGATGGCCCTGGACCTGGGCGCCGACATCGTCGAGGCGGGCGACCTGGTCCCCACCAAGGACGGCCACCTGGTCTGCCGGCACGAGCCGGAGATCGGCGGCACCACCGACGTCGCCGACCACCCGGAGTTCGCGGGCCGCCGCACCACCAAGGTCCTGGACGGCGTGCCCACCACCGGCTGGTTCACCGAGGACTTCACGCTCGCCGAGCTGAAGACCCTCCGCGCCGTCGAGCGCATCCCGGCGAACCGGCCGCACAACACCCTCTACGACGGCCGCTGGGAGATCCCCACCTTCGAGGAAGTCCTCCGGTGGCAGGACGAGCAGACCCGCAGGCGCGGCAAGCAGGTCTGGATCTACCCCGAGACCAAGCACCCCACCTACTTCCGCAAGCTCGGCCTCGGCCTGGAGGAGCGCCTCGCCCAGCTGCTGCGCAAGCACGGCAAGGACAAGCGCGACTCGCCGGTCATCCTCCAGTCGTTCGAGCCGACCAGCATCCAGCGCCTGGACAAGCTGGTGGGCAACCCGCTGGTGGTCCTGCTGTCCGGCGCGACCAGCCGGCCCTGGGACTTCGTCGAGACGGGCGACCCGCGCACGGTCGCCGACCTCGTCACCCCGAAGGGCCTGCGCGAGATCGCCTCCTACGCGCAGGGCATCGGCCCCACCCTGGACCTGGTCGTCCCGAAGGACGCGAGCGGCCGGCTCACCACGCCGACCAGCCTGGTGAAGGACGCCCACGCGGCCGGCCTGATCCTGCACCCGTACACCATGCGCAACGAGAACCCCTTCCTGCCCGCGGAGTTCCGCAAGGGCACGGACGCCGACGGGTACGGCGACGTCTTCGGCGCCTACCGCGCCTACTTCGCCACCGGCATCGACGGAGTCTTCACCGACAACCCGGACACGGGCCTGCTCGCGCGCCAGGACTTCCTCAAGGGCTGACCCCGGCGCCCCGCGCCCCCCGCGCGAAGGCAGGGGACGCGCGCCCTCCCATCGAGTGACTGCCGGCCGCCCGGGCAACCCACCGCCCGGGCGGCCGCGTCGTGCCGCACGTGAAGCACGACATGCTCCTGCGGCTCGCCCCCCTCCTCGCCGCCGAGGCGTCGGCCGAGGCCCACGCCACCGGCACCGAACCCGCGGACCTCGAACAGGCCGTCTGGCTCCGGCTCCTGGAACACCTCCGGGCCGACGGCCCCCCGGCCGACCCCCACGGCTGGCTGCGCGGGGCCGTGCGCGCCGAGTCCCGCCGCACCCGCCGTACCCACTGCCGGGAACGCCCGTACGACGGCGACCCGGCCGACGACGCGGACCGCGACCCCGCGCAGCTCGCCCTGACCGCCGCGCGGGGGCGCGCGCTGCGCGCGGCGGTCGGCCGGCTCCCCGGCCGCTGCCCGCGCCTGGTCGAGGCCCTGTTGTCGCCGCGGGACCCGACCTACCGGGAGATCGCGGGGGAGTTGGGTATCTCACAGGGCTCCCTCGGACCGGAACGTTCCAGATGTCTGGGATGTCTGCGGAGATTGCTCGCACCGGAGGTTGCGGCGTGAACCGGGCGGGGATAGGAGTGGGGGACAACCGGTGATCAGGTGAGCGGGAGGCGTGCGCACATGGGCATGAGCGTGACCATCTCGGTGGCGACCGAGCAGGACGCGGAGCAGATCTTCAGGCTCCAGTACCTGTGCTTCCAGAGCGAGGCGGCGCTGTACGGCAACTACCGCATCGACCCGCTCGTGCAGAGCCTGGACTCCGTGCGCGAGGAGCTCGCCGCCGACTGCGTGTACGTCGCCCGCCTCGGCGACGAGGTGGTCGGCTCGGTCCGCGGCCGGGTCACCGAGGACGGCGCCGCCGCCATCGGCAAGCTCTGCGTCCACCCCCGTCTGCAGGGCCACGGCATCGGCGCGCGGCTGCTGCGCGCGGCCGAGGCGGCCCTGGAGGGGGAGCGCGGCGCGACCCGTTTCCGCCTGCACGCCGGCCACCGCAGCGAGGGCAGCCTGCGCCTGTACCGCCGCGTCGGCTACGAGACGGTGGGCACGGCCCAGGGCACGGACGGCGTGCCGATGATCGTCCTGGAGAAGCCGGCGGGCACCTACGCGGTCACCGCCTAGCCGACCCCGGAGCCAGTCAGCCCCGGAGCCCAGTCAGCCCCGGACGGAGCGCTCCGGGTCGCGCGACCTGCGCAGCCAGTACAGGGCGGACACCGGCAGCAGCACCGGGATGAAGACGTAGCCCATCCCGTACTTCGACCACACCGTGGCGTCCGGGAACGCGGACGGCTCGATCAGCGTCCAGGTGCCCACGATCAGCACGCCGGCCAGCTCGGCGGCGCAGCACACCTGCGCCGCCCTGCGGGCGCCCTCGCTCCCGCGCACCAGCGTGTAGGTGATGAAGCCGTAGACCACGCCCGCCACCGCCGACAGCGAGTACGCCAGCGGCGCCCGGTCGAACTCGGTGGCGATCTGGTACGCGGAGCGCGACACCGCGCCGACCACCATCACGCCGTACAGCCAGACCAGCAGGGTCCCCGGTCCGCTGGTGAGCCGCCCGGACCTCCCGGTCGACCCGTCCCCCGTCGCCACCTCAGCCTCCCCAGATGTCATGGAGCCGCACCTCCAGCACCGCCAGCACCACACCGCCGGCGGCCGCGGTCACCGAGCCCCAGCGGGTGCGCTCACCCAGCGACATGAAGCCCGCCGCGGGCACGCACGCGAACGCGCCGAGCAGGTACGCCACGAAGATCGTCGTGCCCTGGTCCGGCTTCTCGCCCCGCGCCAGCTGCACGATCCCGATCACCAGCTGCACCAGCGCCAGCACCGAGACCACGGCCATCCCGATGAAGTGCCAGTCCTTCGTCGGCTGGTCACGGTAGGCCGCCCAGCCGCACCACGCGGCGAGCAGCAGCGCGGCGACACCGGTCACCAGCGTCAGGGCATCGAGCATGGGGCGACCTTATTACGGCGGGGGAGCCGCACGGAGGCCGCCCCCGGTCCACCGCCACAGGGTCTAGACCACTGGGCGTAGGGTCGAGGTCATGACGATCCACGCGCACGCCCTCCTGTTCGACAACGACGGCACCCTCGTCTCCAGCCTCGCCTCGGTGGAGCGCTGCTGGACCAGGTGGGCACGCGAGTACGGCGTCAGCGCCGAGGACTTCGCCGGGATCGCCCTGCACGGCCGCACCGCCGTGGAGATCGTGGGCGACCTGCTGCCCGCCGACCGGGTCGCCGAGGCCGTCGCCCGCGTCGAGCGGCTGGAGGTGGACGACGTGGCCGACGGGGGAGTGGAGCTGCTGCCCGGCACCCGGGACCTGCTCGACGCCCTGCCCGCCGACCGCTGGGCCGTGGTCACCTCCGCCACCCACCGCCTGGCCGCCGCCCGCCTCGACGCCGTGGGCATCAGCCCCAAGACCCTGGTCACCGCCGACGAGGTCACCCGCGGCAAGCCCCACCCCGAGCCCTACCTGCTCGCCGCCCGGCAGCTGGGCGTCGACCCGGCCCGCTGCGTCGTCCTCGAGGACGCCCCGGCCGGACTCGCGGCCGGCCGCGCCGCCGGCATGACCACCGTGGCCTTGGCCACAACCCACCGCGCCGACGAGCTCGACGCCGACCTGGTGGTGAGCGACCTGTCGGCCCTGTCGGTGCAGGTCACGGCGGGAGGGATCGACATCTCCGTCCGCGGGTGACGGCCGGCCGCGGCCGTTCCGCAAGCTGTCCACGGCTGTCCGCAATGCGGACAGTCATGCCGTGTCAGGACCGTCCGTCTGCTTTACTGATCGCATGACCACGACGAGCTGCCGCACCCTTGCGACCGAGGCGACCATGACGCCCGGTGCTCGTTGTATGTGTCCCACGCGCCGAATGTGTGCCTGCTAGAGGGCCCCTGCACCACCTGAGCCTCGCGCCCCGAAGCGAGAGCCCGCTCACGTCCCGCCGTACGCCACGCGTCCGCGACTGAGCCCGCCCCCCGCGCACGTCCTCCCCGTGTCCCACCGCGCCCTCGCGCGCGGACGTGCCGCGCCGGGCTGCCTTCGACCCTGCATGCCCCGTGCCGGCGCCCACGACGCGCCGCGCACTCGACAGTGACGGAAACCCACGTGATCACCACCTCGGGCCTCACCAAGGTCTACCGCTCGCGCGGTCGCGAGGTCACCGCCCTCGACGGCGTCGACCTGCACGTCCGCGAAGGAGAGGTCTACGGCGTCATCGGCCAGTCCGGCGCCGGCAAGTCCTCCCTCATCCGCTGCGTCAACCTCCTCGAACGCCCCACCTCCGGCACCGTCACCGTGGCCGGGCAGGACCTCACCGCCCTCGCCGGGCGCGGACCGCGGGCCGGCAAGGAGCTGCGGCGGGCGCGCAGCCGCATCGGCATGGTCTTCCAGCACTTCAACCTGCTCTCCTCGCGGACCGTGCAGGACAACGTCGAACTCCCGCTGGAGATCCTCGGCACCTCCGGCCGGGCCCGCTCCGCCAAGGCCCTGGAACTGCTCGACCTGGTCGGCCTCGCCGACAAGGCCGGCGCCTACCCCGCGCAGCTGTCCGGCGGCCAGAAGCAGCGCGTCGGCATCGCCCGCGCCCTCGCCGGCGACCCCAAGGTGCTGCTCTCCGACGAGGCCACCAGCGCCCTCGACCCGGAGACCACCCGCTCGATCCTGGCGCTGCTGCGCGACCTCAACCGCCAGCTCGGCCTCACCGTCCTGCTCATCACCCACGAGATGGACGTCGTGAAGTCGGTCTGCGACTCCGCCGCCCTCATGGAGAACGGGCGCATCGTGGAGTCCGGCACCGTCAGCGAGCTGCTCGCCACCCCCGGCTCGCAGCTGGCCTCCGCGCTCTTCCCGGTCGGCGGCGAGGCCACCGGCGACGACCGCACCGTCCTCGACGTCACCTTCCACGGCGAGCACACCACCCAGCCGGTCGTCTCCCAGCTCGCCCGCACCTACAACATCGACATCTCGATCCTCGGCGCCGCCATCGACACCGTCGGCGGCCTCCAGATCGGCCGGATGCGCATCGAACTGCCCGGCCGCTACGAGGACAACGTCGTGCCGATCGGCTTCCTGCGCGAGAAGGGCCTGCAGATCGACGTCGTCGACTCCGCCGCCCGGCAGACCGCCCTGGTGAAGGAGAGCGCCAAGTGACCTGGACCGAGATGCAGCCCCTGCTGTCGCAGGCGTGTTGGGACACCCTCTACATGGTGGGCTGGTCCACCCTCATCGCCGTCGCCGGCGGACTGCCGCTGGGCATCCTCCTGGTGCTGACCGACCGGGGCGGGCTGCTCCAGAACGTCGTCGCGCAGAAGGTGCTCGGGCAGGTCGTGAACATCGCCCGCTCGATGCCGTTCATCATCCTGATGGTCGCCCTCATGGGCTTCACCCGCTGGATCACCGGCACGACCATCGGCCGCGAGGCCGCCATCGTGCCCCTCGCGATCGGCGCCGTCCCGTTCTTCGCGCGGCTCGTCGAGACCGCCGTGCGCGAAGTGGACGGCGGACTGGTCGAGGCCGTGCAGGCCATGGGCGGCAACACCTGGACGATCGTGCGCAAGGTCCTCGTCCCCGAGTCCCTGCCCTCGCTGATCGCCAGCACCACCACCACGGTCGTCGCCCTCATCGGCTACTCCGCGATGGCCGGCACGGTGGGCGCCGGCGGCCTCGGTGACATCGCCATCCGCTACGGCTACCAGCGCTTCGAGACCCAGCTGATGTGGATCACGGTGGCGATCCTCGCGGTCGTCATCTCCCTCATCCAGTTCGCCGGCGACTACGCCGCCCGCTCGCTGCACCGCCGCGACGGCCGGTCCGGCCCCGCCCCCAGGCTCCGTCTGCTCAAGGCCGACGCGGCCGCCGGCGAGACCGCCTGACCCCCTCCCAGAACTCCCCGTCCACCCAACGACGGGGCCGCTCCACCCTTCAGGAAAGGCACTTTTCGTGCGTAACACCGCCAAGATCACCACCGCCGTCCTCGCCGCCGGAGCCCTCACCTTCGGTCTCTCCGCCTGCGGCTCGGGCTCCGACTCCGACTCCAAGGCCGACGGGGGCGGCACCCTCACCGTCGCCGCCACCCCGACCCCCCAGGGCGAGATCCTCACCTACGTGAAGGACCACCTGGCGCAGAAGGCCGGCCTCAAGCTGGAGGTCAAGGAGTTCACCGACTACGTGACGCCCAACACGGCCGTCCAGCAGGGCGAGGTGGACGCCAACTACTTCCAGCACCAGCCCTACCTCACCGACTTCAACAAGAAGAACGGCACCGACATCGTGGCCGTGCCCGGTGGGACCGTGCACCTGGAGCCCCTCGGCGTCTACTCCAAGGGCGTCAAGAAGCTCGACGACCTCAAGAAGGGCGCCACCGTCGCCCTGCCGAACGACACCACCAACGAGGCCCGCGCGCTGAAGCTGCTCGCGGTCAACGGCGTCATCGGCCTGAAGTCCGGCGTGGGCTACGACGCGACCCCGAAGGACGTCACCTCCAACCCCAAGGGCCTGAAGTTCAAGGAGCTGGAGGCGGCCCAGCTGCCGCGCTCCCTCGGTGACGTCGACGCCGCGGTGATCAACGGCAACTACGCCCTGGAGGCCGACCTCAGCCCGGCCAAGGACGCCATCGCCGCCGAGTCCCCCAAGGACAACCCGTACGGCAACTTCCTCGCCGTCAAGAAGGGCGAGGAGGACGACCCGCGCGTGCAGAAGCTCGCCGAGCTCCTCACCTCGCCCGAGGTCAAGAAGTTCATCGAGGACAAGTACCAGGGCGCCGTCGTCCCGGCGTTCTGACCCCTCACACGCACGGGGTCCGCTGCCGGAAAGGCAGTGGACCCCGTGGTGCGGTCAGGTGCTTTCATGCTGCATGCTGGGCAGTTCAGCAGGACCTGACGGTATTTCCGAAGCTTACGGAGCGGCGCATGACTGGCACCTTCCCGAACGTCTCCATCAGTACGGAGCGGTTGGTCCTGCGCCCCTTCGAGGACTCCGACGTCGACGCCCTCGCCGAGATGATGAACGACGAATCCGTCGTCGCCTGGACCTCCGTGCCCCACCCCTACACCGAGGCCGACGCCCGCGCCTGGGTCACCGGGACCGCCCCCGCCGAACGCACCGCCGGCCGCGGCATCGTCTTCGCCGTCACCGAGTTCCTCACCCAGCGCCTGGTCGGCACCGTCCACCTGCGCAACGCCGACTGGCGCGTGCGCTCCGCCGAGATGGGCTACGTCGTCGCTCCCTGGGCGCGCGGCGAGGGCTACGCCAGCGAAGCCGTCCTCGCCACCGCTCAGTGGCTGTTCCACGACCAGAAGTTCGAGCGCCTGGAACTGCGCACCGCCGCCGACAACACCGCCTCCCAGCAGGTCGCCCAGAAGATCGGCTGCATCAGCGAGGGCGTCCTGCGCGGCGCCTGGATAGCGCGCGCCAAGGACGACGGCGGCGCCTGGACGGACGTCCGCACCGACCTCATCGTCTGGAGCCTGCTCCCCGAGGACCTCGAGGGCGTCGGGGACCAACTCGCCGACGGCGACGGCTACCCGTCGTACGACGACTGGCACTGACCGGCCCGAACACCCCGCGGACCCTCCGACCCCGGACCGCCGCCGCGCCCCGGGCCGCGCGACCAGGTACCCTCACGGAGCCCGCAGCCTGCGCACATCCCCGGGAGACTGACGACCATGGCCGACCGCGTCACGGTGATCGGCTGGGACGGCTCACCGCTGACCGCCGCGGCACGTTCCGCACTCGGTGCCGCCACACTGGTGGCCGGCGCCGCCCACCACCTGGCGCTGCCCGAGGTACCGCCCGCCGCCGAACGCATCCGCCTCGGCAGCACCGCCCTCGCCGCCCGCCGCATCGCCGCCCACCGCGGCACCGCGGTGGTGTTCGCCGACGGCGACCCCGGCTTCTTCGGCGTCGTACGCACCCTGCGCGCACCGGAGTTCGGCCTGGAGGTCGAGGTCGTGCCCGCCGTGTCCTCCGTGGCCGCCGCCTTCGCCCGCGCCGGGATGCCCTGGGACGACGCCCAGGTGGTCGTCGCCCACCGCCGCACCCTGCGCCGCGCGGTGAACGTGTGCCGCGCCCACGCCAAGGTCGCCGTCCTCACCTCACCCGGCGCCGGCCCCGCCGAACTCGGGCTGCTGCTGGAGGGCGTCCACCGCACCTTCGTGGTCTGCGAGGAACTCGGCACCGCCCGCGAGCAGGTCAGCGTCGTCACCTCCGACAAGGCCGCCGACCACATCTGGCGCGACCCCAACGTCGTCATCGTCATCGGCGGCCCGGTGACCGCCGGGGACAACGGCGACTGGATCGCCGGGCGCGACCCGGCGGCCGGCCCGCGCGGCTGGACCCTGCCCGCCGACGCCTACGGCGGCGGACTCGGCGAGGGCGAGGCGGAGTTGCTGCGCGCCGCCCAACTGGCCCGTCTCGGGCCCCGGACCGGCGACCTGGTGTGGGACATCGGCTGCGCGAGCGGCGCGTTCGCCACCGAGGCCGCGCGGGCCGGCGCCGCCGTGCTCGCCGTCGACCGGGACGCCGAGGCGTGCGCCCGCACCGAGGCCGCCGCCCGCCGCCACGGCGTCCAGATGCACGTCGTCCACGGCACCGCCCCGCACGTCCTGGAGAACCTGCCCGAACCGGACGTCGTCCGGATCGCCGGTGGGGGCGCGGCCGTCGTCTCCGCGGTCGCCGACCGCCGTCCCCAGTGCATCGTCACCCACGCCATGACCCGCGACGCCGCCGAACTCGTCGGCCGCGACCTGAGCGAACACGGCTACCGCGTCGAGTGCGCCCTCATCCAGTCCGTCGAACTCGACACCCGTGCCTGGACGGAGACCGAGCGGAGCGTCGCGTTCCTGCTCAGCGGGGTTCTGCCGGATCGCGCCCCGTGATCCTCTTGTCGTACCGCGCGCGGTAGGGTGGCCGATCGTCGTACCGCTTTCGGGCACCCGGCACCTCGTCGGTCAATGTCCGGAAAACCCATCCGTTTTGGGATGCGTGTGGTACGGCGTGACCGGAGGACGCGCAACGTGGCGCAGTCCACAGCGGAGCGTCGCGGATCATGCTGTCGCGACGGCCGGACGACCGCGACAATGCCACTGAATGGCTTTGTCGTCTTTTTCGGGCGGGTCGTTCGTGCCGCTGGGCACGGACGCTCGTTCTTCACTACGGGGCGGTCGGTGCGCCGTTCCGGGTGAGCTGGTCGTAGGAGCACTAACCGATGGGCGAGGGGTACGCATGACCGACACCGGCCAGATCCCGGGCGAGGGGCTGCCGGAGAGCGCAGGCACGGTGGAGCAGCCGGGCGTTCCCGAGCCCGGTGCGTACCCCTACCTCTCCGAGACCACCGCCGCCGACGAGGACCTGCTGCTGCCCGGCTCCGGCGGGGCCTGGGGCAACGAGGTCCCGCCGCCCGCGCCGGAACCGGTCATGGAGGCCCTGCACGCGCCCGGCCCCGGCGAGCCCGGCGTCCACGAGCCCGGCCCGCACGAGCTGTCCGGCCGGGACAGCGGCGCGGTCGACCTGACCGCCGTGCGCCGCCCGGTGCCCACCGCGCCGACCACCCCGATCCCGCCGATCACCCCGCGCCGGCCGCTGCACCTGGGCCCGCCGATCCCCGACGCCTCCGCCAGTCCGGTCCGCTCGCTCGCCGACCGCGGTCCCGCCGGTGCGCCGGTGCGTCACCCCGTGCCGCCCGCGTCCGGCCCCGAGTACCTCGACGCCCAGGCCGCCGGTGACCTGCCCCCGCAGGGCGCCGCACCGTGGGGCGCCCCGGCCGGCACCCCCGCCGAAACGGTTGCCCCGGCCCCGGCCGCCGCGCCGCACCCGGAGCCGGTGGGCGCGGCCCAGGCCGTCGTCGCCCGCCTGGCCACGGAGGCCATCGCCGCGACGGCCCCACAGCCGGCCGAGGAGGAGACCCCCGCGGCGCAGGCCGTGGCCGAGGCCGTCGCCGCCGCTCCCGAGCACCCGGACACGGCTGACGCGGGCGCGCCCGCGGACGTGCCGGTGACGGTGACCGAGGCGGTCGCGGGTGGCGCTGCCGGGGTGCCCGCGGACGCGGACCAGGCTCCCGCCGAGGACGCCGGTGCCGGTGTGCCCGTGGAGGAGGCGGTTGCCGCTCCGGAGGGTGCCGCCGAGGAGCCTCAGACGCCGGTGACGCCGGTGACCGGCGCGTCCGAGCCCGTGCAGACGCCTGCGGCGGAGGCCGTCGAGGCCGCCCCGGCGGGGGCCGCCAGCCCCGAGGCGGTCGAGGCCGCCGAGGTCGTCGAGTCCGTCGAGCAGGCTCCGGAGCCCGTGGCCGTCCAGCAGGCGGTTGCCGCCCCCGAGACGGTGGACCCGAAGGCCAATGACATGGCCGCGCTGCCCGAGCCGGTGCCCGGAGACGACGCGGTCCCTGCTGTCCCCACGGCCCCGGCTCCAGAGGCCGTCGCCGTGCCCGCCGAGTCCCTCGCCGTCCCGGCCCCGGAGTCCCAGGCCCTGCCCGAGCTCCAGGAGACCGAGGCCCCCGCGCAGGTGCCCGAGGCTGTCGAACTGACTCCGGTCCTGCCGGTCGCCGTGGACATCGCCGAGGAAGCACACGCCCTCGCGGAGGTCCCGGCCCCGGTCGCCGTCGTCAGCGAGCCGACGGTCGCCGAGGAGGCTCCGGCCCCTGCGGCCGCCCCCGTCGCCCCGCCCGCCGAGCCCGCCGTCGTGGAGGCTCAGCCGCCGACGCCCGAGGCCGGCACCACTCCCGAGCCCGACCAGCTCGCGCAGCCCTCGGTCACGGCACCCGAGCCCCAGGCCCAGCCCCACCCCGAGCCGCAGGCACAGGTGCAGCCGCAGGACGAGGCCTCGGACCCCACCCCGGACGTCGCGCCCCTCATCCCGGACGCACCGGCCGTCCCCGCCCCCCTGGGAGGCCCCGTGCACCTCGACCCCGCAGCCCAGGCGCAGAGCGCGCCCGGTGCTCCCGTGGCGGGCCCGCAGGTGCAGGGCGAGCAGGCGCCGGGCCGGTTCGTGCCGGTCGACGGCACGGTGCCCGGCGCCCCGCACCTCGCCGCGCCGACCCCGCCGCAGTCCCTCGTCCTGCCTGCGGAAGCCGCACCGGCCGCCGACGCCGTCCAGGCCGCCGACACCGCACCGGCCGCTGACCCCACCCAGACCGAGGAAGCACCGCACCTCGCCGCCGCCCCCGTCGTGCACGCGCAGGCCCTGCCGGAGCTGTCGGACCTGCCCCGGCCGCCCCAGGCGCCGCAGACCCCGGAAGCGCCGCAGCCCCCCACCACCCCGGACCTCACGCCCCCGTCCGCCGACCAGCCCACGGCGGTCGCGGCAGGCACCCCGGTCGCCCCCGAGGCCCCCACCGCCCCCCTCGCCGTCCCCGCCCCCCGCACCGCGGACCCCGCCCCCGCCCCGGCGGCCCCGGCCACCGCCCAGGAGCCCGACCCCGAGGTCGCCCAGAGCGCCGAGGACCTGGACACCCGGGCCGCCGAGCAGGACGAGGAGGGCGGCGCCGCGACGGAGGAGGCGGCCCGGCCCGCCGGTCCCGCCGCGCCCGGGTACGACGATGCCGAGCGCGAGGCCGTCCTGAAGGTCATGCGCGAGCGCCGGGACATCCGCAACGGCTTCCGCAGCGACCCCATCCCGCACGAGGTGCTGCTGCGCGTCCTGGAGGCCGCGCACACCGCGCCGTCCGTCGGCCACTCCCAGCCCTGGGACTTCGTCGTCATCCGGTCCGCCGAGACCCGCCGCGCGATGCACGAACTGGCGATGCGCCAGCGCGACGCGTACGCGAGGTCGCTGCCCAAGGGCCGGGCGAAGCAGTTCAAGGAACTGAAGATCGAGGCCATCCTCGAGACGCCGGTGAACATCGTGGTCACCGCCGACCCCACCCGCGGCGGCCGCCACACCCTGGGCCGGCACACCCAGCCGCAGATGGCGCCGTACTCCTCCGCGCTCGCGGTCGAGAACCTCTGGCTCGCCGCCCGCGCCGAAGGCCTGGGTGTCGGCTGGGTCAGCTTCTTCGACGAGCGCGAGATGGTGCGCGCGCTGGGGCTCCCCGAGCACCTGGAGGTCGTGGCCTACCTGTGCGTCGGGTACGTCGACGAGTTCCCGGACGAGCCCGAGCTGATGCAGGCCGGCTGGGCCAAGCGCCGCCCGCTGTCCTGGGTCGTGCACGAGGAGACGTACGGGCGGCGCGCGCTGCCCGGCGAGGACCCGCACGACCTGCTCGCCGAGACGGTCGCCGGCATCCGCCCGCTGGACGCCAAGGCGCTCGGCGAGGCGTGGGAGCGGCAGAAGCGCATGACCAAGCCGGCCGGCGCGCTCGGCATGCTGGAGATCATCTCCGCGCAGTTGTCGGGCCTGTCCCGGCAGTGCCCGCCGCCCATCCCGGAGCCCGCGGCCGTCGCGATCTTCGCGGGCGACCACGGCGTGCACGCCCAGGGCGTCACCCCCTGGCCGCAGGAGGTGACCGCCCAGATGGTGGCCAACTTCCTCGGCGGGGGAGCGGTCTGCAACGCCTTCGCGAGCCAGGTGGGCGCCGAGGTCTGCGTGGTCGACGTGGGCGTCGCGTCCGACCTGCCGGCCACCCCGGGCCTGCTGCCCCGCAAGGTCCGGGCCGGCACGTCCGACATGACCACCGGCCCCGCGATGACCCGCGAGGAGGCCAAGCAGGCCATCGAGGTGGGCATCGAGACCGCCCGCGACCTGGTGGCGGCCGGCAACAAGGCACTGCTCACCGGGGAGATGGGCATCGCCAACACCACCGCGTCGGCCGCGCTGATCTCCGTGTTCACCGGCGCCGACCCGGCCGAGGTGACGGGCCGCGGCACCGGCATCAACGACGAGACCCTGGCCCGCAAGACCGACGTCGTGCGCCGCGCCCTGGAGTTCCACCAGCCGGACCCGGCCGACCCGATCGGCGTCCTCGCGGCCGTCGGCGGCTTCGAGCACGCGGCGATCGTCGGCCTCCTGCTCGGCGGCGCCTCGCTGCGCACGCCGGTCATCCTGGACGGCGTCAGCGCCGGTGCCGCCGCCCTGGTGGCCCGTGCGATCGCCCCCGAGGTGCTGGCGGCCTGCATCGCGGGCCACCGCAGCGCCGAGCCCGGCCACGTGGCCGCGCTCAACAAGCTGGGCCTGCGCCCCCTGGTCGACCTGGACCTCCGCCTCGGCGAGGGCACCGGCGCCCTGCTCGCCCTGCCGCTGGTGCAGAGCACGGCCCGCGCGATGCACGAGGTGGCCACCTTCGACTCGGCGGGCGTCACCGAGAAGTAGCACCGCACCGCGCCGGGGTCGGCGGGGTACGCAGCCACGCGTTCCCCCCGGCCCCGCCGTACGCCGTGCGGACGGCTAAAATCCGCACGTCAGGGCCGCTCCAGCGCCGCAGCGCCCTTCCCGACCTCGCGGGGACCCCCGGCGTCCCCGTACCGTCGCCCAGGACCTTCGCAGTCGCCCGGGGCCCTGGCAGCCGCCCAGGACCCGTGCAGCCGCCCGGATGAGGAGCCGTACCCCATGGCCGAACACCCCGCCTACCCCGTAGGTCTCCGCCTCACCGGCCGTCGCGTGGTCGTCCTCGGCGGCGGTCAGGTCGCCCAGCGCCGGCTGCCGGCCCTGATCGCGGCGGGCGCCGACGTCCTGCTGGTGTCACCGGAGGCGACCCCGTCCGTCGAGGCCATGGCGGACGCCGGCGAGATCACCTGGGAGCGGCGCGCCTACACCGTGGGCGACCTCGCCGACGCCTGGTACGCCCTGATCGCCACCAGCGACCCCGACGCCAACGCCGCCGCCTCCGCCGAGGCCGAGCGGCACCGCGTCTGGTGCGTGCGCTCCGACGACGCCGACGCGGCCACCGCCTGGACCCCGGCGACCGGCCACAGCGAGGGCGTCACGGTCGCCGTCCTGACCACGAACGCGCGCGGCCGCGACCCGCGGCACACCGCCGCCGTCCGCGACGCGGTCGTGGAGGGGCTGCGCGACGGCACGCTCGTCGCCCCGCACCACCGCACCCGCACCCCCGGCGTCGCCCTGGTCGGCGGCGGCCCCGGCGACCCGGACCTGATCACCGTGCGCGGCCGCCGGCTGCTGGCCGAGGCGGACGTCGTCATCGCCGACCGGCTGGGCCCGCGCGACCTGCTCGCCGAACTCCCGCCGCACGTCGAGGTGATCGACGCCGCGAAGATCCCCTACGGCCGGTACATGGCCCAGGAGGCCATCAACAACGCCCTGATCGAGCACGCCCGGCAGGGCAGGTCCGTGGTCCGGCTCAAGGGCGGCGACCCGTACGTCTTCGGCCGGGGCATGGAGGAGCTGCAGGCGCTCGCCGAGGCCGGCATCCCGTGCACGGTGGTCCCCGGCATCTCCAGCTCCATCTCGGTCCCGGGCGCGGCCGGCATCCCCGTCACCCACCGCGGCGTCGCCCACGAGTTCACCGTGGTCAGCGGGCACGTGGCCCCCGACGACGAGCGCTCGCTGGTCGACTGGCCCGCCCTGGCGAAGCTCAACGGCACCCTGGTCGTCCTCATGGGCGTCGACAAGATCGGCCGGATCGCCGACACGCTCGTCGCGCACGGCAAGTCCCCGGACACCCCGGTCGCCCTGGTCCAGGAGGGCACCACGGCCACCCAGCGGCGCGTGGACGCCACCCTCGCCACGGTCGCCGAGACGGTCGTCGCCGAGGACGTGAAGCCGCCGGCCGTGATCGTCGTCGGCGAGGTCGTCGCCGTCGGCGCACGGACCCCCGCGTCGGGCGCGTGACCACGGGCGGCGTGGTCGTTCCCAGCCGTTTGGCACCCCATCCAGGACGAGGCAGTATCACCCCGTGGCCGAACTCATCACCGTCGAGGACCCCGACGACCCCCGCCTGCGCGACTACACCGGACTGACCGACGTCGAGCTGCGCCGCAGGCGCGAGCCCGCCGAGGGCCTGTTCATCGCGGAGGGCGAGAAGGTCATCCGGCGGGCCAAGGACGCGGGCTACGCGATGCGCTCGATGCTCCTGTCCGCCAAGTGGGTCGACGTCATGCGCGACGTCGTCGACGAACTCCCGGCGCCCGTCTACGTGGTCACCCCCGAGCTCGCCGAGCGGGTGACCGGCTACCACGTGCACCGCGGCGCCCTCGCCTCGATGCAGCGCAAGCCCCTGCCCACGGCCACCGAACTCCTGCGTGCCGCGCGCCGGGTCGTCGTCATGGAGTCCGTCAACGACCACACCAACATCGGCGCGATCTTCCGCTCGGCGGCCGCCCTCGGGATGGACGCGGTGCTGCTCTCCCCGGACTGCGCCGACCCGCTGTACCGGCGCAGCGTGAAGGTGTCGATGGGTGCCGTCTTCTCCGTGCCGTACGCCCGGCTCGACACCTGGCCCCAGGGCCTCGGCCCGCTCCGCGAGGAGGGCTTCACGCTGCTCGCCCTCACCCCGGACGAGAAGGCCGTCTCCCTGGACGAGGCGGCCCCCCACCGGATGGACCGCGTCGCGCTGATGCTGGGCGCGGAGGGCGACGGCCTGTCCGCCCGGGCCCTCGCCGCCGCCGACGCGTGGGTCCGCATCCCCATGGCGCACGGCGTCGACTCCCTCAACGTCGGCGCCGCGGCCGCGGTCGCCTTCTACGCCGTGGCGACGGGCCGCCCGACGGCCTGATCCCCTGACCCGGCCTGCACCCCGGGAACCTGCCGTACGACGTCCTGCCGTACGACGCCGTGGTGGTCGTCGCCCAGGCCGCGGGCCGGTCCCTGGCAGCCCTGGACGATGCCGATGCCGAGGGCGACCAGCAGCGTCACGACCACGAAGACGAACAGCCGCTGCCGCAGCAGCCGCGGATTGGCCGGCCGCCGCCCGGTCCCGGTGGGCCGGGGCCCCGGACGACCGGCGCCGTTGCGGGGGCCGGGCCGGCCGCCGCCACCGGGCCGGGTGCCACGCCCGGTCGGCGTGCCGCGCCCGCCGGTCGGGGTGGTGCGCCCGCCGGTCGGCGTGCCGCGTCCCGACGGGGTGGAGCGGGCGGCCGGAGCGGGCCTCGGCGTACCGGAGCGCGACCCCGGGACGGCGCCGCGCGAGCCGGTCCCGCCGCGCGGCCCGGCGCCGTTGCGGGGGGCGCTCCCGCCCCGCGACGCGGGTGCCCCGCCCCGGGACGGCGTTCCGCCACCGCCGCCCGCCGGGCGCTGCGTCCGCTGCGGGTACGTCGGTTCCGACAGCCGCCCGGTCGGCCGCTCGGCCTCCAGCGCGCGGGGCACCGGCGGACGCACGTCGCCCGCCCCGTGCGCCTCGCGCGCGGCGATCTCCTTCAGCCGCAGCGAGAGGTCCAGGGTGCTGGGCCGCTCCTCGGGGTCCTTCGCCAGACAGGCCCGCACCAGCGGCGCGAGGGCGTCGGGCACGCCGTGCAGCTGCGGCTCCTCGTGCACCACCCGGTACAGCATCACCTCGGAACTGCCGTGCCCGAAGGGCGAGTCGGCCATCGCGGCGTAGGCGAGGGTGGCGCCGAGGGAGAACACGTCCGTGGCCGGGGTGACCGCGGCCCCGCGCACCTGCTCCGGGGCGAGGAAGCCGGGGGAGCCCACGGCGGTCCCCACGTGGGTGAGCGTCGAGGCACCGGTGGCCCAGGCGATGCCGAAGTCGATGATCCGCGGCCCCTTCGGGGACAGCAGGATGTTGGACGGCTTGAGGTCCCGGTGGACGACACCGGCCTCGTGCACGGCGACCAGCCCCTCCGACAGGGCGGCGCCGATGGCGGCGACCTCGGCTGCCCCGATCGGTCCCTCGTCGGCGACCTTGTCGTGCAAGGAGGGGCCGGGCACGTACTGGGTGGCGAACCAGGGGCGGTCGGCGTCCAGGTCGGCCGCGACCAGCCGGGCCGTGCACCCGCCGCGGATCCGCCGCGCGGCCGACACCTCGCGTGCGAACCGCGACCGGAACTCCTGGTCCTCCGCGAGATCGGGCCGGATCACCTTCAGGGCGACCCGCTGTCCCTTCTTGTCGGAGCCCAGGTAGACAACGCCCATCCCGCCCGCGCCGAGCCGTCGGTGAAGCCTGAACGAGCCGACGACGCGCGGGTCCTCGCGCCTCAGGCGCATCATCGCCATGTTCATCCCCGCTGCCCGGTCCGTGTGACGTGGCACAGCTTACGTTTCCCCGGCCGCCCGCGCGCAGAGGCCGCGCCCTCTCGTCCCGACGGATTGTCAGTGCCCGGTGGGACACTTGAGGGGTGGTCAGAAGGCGGGCGAACAGGGCGCATTCGGCCTGCCCCTGACCCCAACCACCTGTCACAGAAGGGGGATTGGGCCCATGAAGGGTGACCGAGTGGAAATCGTCGTGGACGCCGGGGACACGACGCGCACGTACGAGGTGGTGGCCAGCAGGGCGGGCCGCCGGGTGGAGACGGCGGTGCGCAGGGGGGTGGTCGAAGTGAGCGAAGTCACCCGTACCGGGGTGGTCGTCCGGACGGCCCGGTTCATGGCGAACCGGGTCCTGGCCCTGGTCGAACAGCCGGTCCCGCGCGAGGACGGTTCGGAGATATCGGGCCGGACCGGGCAGCCCCTCCGGGAAGACCCCGAGACGTAGGACCTGGTCTCCACCCAGGGGAGTACACCGCCGGGGGTGGCTCATCCTCCGGGAGGCCCGGCAATCGGTACGAGGGCATGACGTCCGCCGGGTGCCGCACGCCTAGATTTGAGGTCAAGCGGCGGGTGCAGCACTCGTCCCCCGAGGTCAGACACCCGCCGCTGCCGACGACAACCGACACGGTCAGGAGAGGGACCATGGCCCAGACGGCACCGCGGACGCTGATCCGCGACCCGGGACGCACGGCGCACGCCGGCGTGCGCCCCCGCCGCCAGGGCCGTCGCCACCCGCTGGTGGCGACCCTGATGGCCCTTCCCCTAGCGGCCCTGCTCCTGCTCGTCTTCGACGGCTGGGAGACGGTGGCCACACAGGCGTCGTCCGTGGGCGTGATGCTGGGGCGCTGAGCGGCGACCCCAGGCCCGGAAGAGCGGTCCGGGCGGGGACATCCACCCATGAAACCCCGTGGGGACGGGGGTGCGGCGGACGGCAAAATGCCGGCGCAGCTGGGGAGCTGCGCCGGCATTGCTCTTCCCCGGGGCGGCCGCACGGGTCCCTCTTCCCGGGGCGACCGCCCAGGCCCCGCACCCTTCGCGCACGAGACGTCCCGGCCGTTCCGAGCCCCAGTCACCGCCGCCGTCGACCCGCGCCACGTCGTACGCTCGCCCCCATGTCGCCGCACCCGAGCCTCGCCGCACGCGTACGGCAGGCCGTCCACCCCGGCCGGGACCTGCCGGGCTGCGCCTGCGAGACGGTCGTGCTCGCCGACCGCCCCGACGCCACCGTCGTCCGGCACGGCTCCCTCGTCGGCAAGGCGCACGCCCCCGGCACCGACCCCGAGGCCCTGGCCGCCCGACTCCGCGTGGCGGCGCGCCTGCCCGGCGTCCTCCTGCCCCCGGTCGCCACGGCACCGGAGGGGCAGCCCCGCCCCCACACGCTCTGGCCCTACGGCACCCCCGTGGACCCCGGCGACCCGGACGCCGCGCCCTGGGAGGCGGCAGGCACCCTGCTCGCCCGGCTCCACCGCACCCCCGCCCCGCCCGGCCTGCCCCCGATGCGCGGCCCGGCCAAGGCCGCCGACGCGGTGCACCGGCTCCGCCGGACCGTGGGCCCCGGCCACCCGGCCACCGCTCCGATCCTCGCCGCCTGGTCCACGCTCGCCCCCTGGGCCCGCGCCGAGGCCCCCCTGCCCGCCTCCGCCCTGTGCCACGGCGACCTCCACCTCGGCCAGCTGGTCCGCCACCCCGCCCCCGACGGCCCGTGGCACCTCATCGACGTCGACGACCTCGGCACCGGCGTCCCCGCGTGGGACCTCGCCCGCCCGGCCGCCTGGTACGCCTGCGGCCTGCTCCCGCCCGACGAGTGGGCGCGGTTCCTCGGCGCCTACCGCTCCGCCGGCGGCCCTGCCGTCCCCGCGGACGGCGATCCCTGGCCCGCGTTGGACGTCCCGGCCCGCGCCCTGACCGTGCAGACCGCCGCCAGCTCCGTCGCCAAGGCCGCCGCCGAGGACCGCTCGCTGGACGAGGTCGAACAGGCCCTGGTGGACGCCTGCGCCCGGATGGGCCGGCTCCCCGGGGCACAGGCACCGAATCCGCCGACGTAGGGTGCAACCGACCGCGGCCGGGCAGAGTCTGTCCTGGCGGAACGCGAAGCAGGACCGACCGGCGAGGAGTTGAGCCGACCATGCAGTGTCCGAAGTGCCATGCGGCGATGCACACGTACAACCGCAACGGTGTCCAGATCGAGCAGTGCAGCAACTGCCGGGGAATCTTCCTGGACTACGGCGAGCTGGAGGCGCTGACCCGCCTGGAGTCCCAGTGGTCGCCGGCCGCGCCGCCGGCCCCGCCCGCCCCGCAGGCGTACCCGGCCCCGCCCGCCCCCGCCTGGGGCGCCCCGCAGCACGGCGGTCACCACGGAGGGCACTACGGCGGCCACCACCGCCACAAGAGCTTCGGCCACATGCTGTTCTCCAGCTGAGCCGGACCACGACGAAGCCCCCGGTCGCGGGACCGGGGGCTGTTCGCTGTGTGGACGATACTGGGATTGAACCAGTGACCTCTTCCGTGTCAGGGAAGCGCTCTCCCGCTGAGCTAATCGTCCTCGGGACCTCGACCCGCGGGCCAAGGGCACTGCGTGCGCGATACTGGGATTGAACCAGTGACCTCTTCCGTGTCAGGGAAGCGCTCTCCCGCTGAGCTAATCGCGCGGGTGGGAGCCGAACGGCTCCAGTGGACGATACTGGGATTGAACCAGTGACCTCTTCCGTGTCAGGGAAGCGCTCTCCCGCTGAGCTAATCGTCCTTGGAGGTGGAGACGGGATTTGAACCCGTGTAGACGGCTTTGCAGGCCGTTGCCTCGCCTCTCGGCCACTCCACCAGGAGTGCAGGGGCCCGGGAGGCCCCTCTTCCTTCGAGCGGACGACGAGGCTCGAACTCGCGACCTCAACCTTGGCAAGGTTGCGCTCTACCAACTGAGCTACGTCCGCCTGTCGGTTCGGTCCGCTCACGCGTCCCGGCGACGTGTTGAACTCTAGCGGATTCCCGGGCCAGTACAAAAACGCGTTTGCGCAGCGTGCTGCCCTGCGTTCCACCGCGGTCCAGCTCAGGGCCCCTGAGGGTCACGTCCGGGTCACCGCGCGGACACGCGGCCGGACCGCCGCGCACCCCTCATAGACTCGACACCGTGCTCGACCTGCCCGCCCTCGCCCGCTTCGGTGACCGCCTCGCCACCGGCCTCCTCGACGTCACCGACGACCCCGCCGCGCTGGACTCCGCCGGCTTCTGGGCCGTCAGCGCCGACTTCGAGGGCCGGCTGGTGTGCGCGCGCTTCGCCGACGTCCGCCACGCGCCCGTGCCCGCACCGGTGCCGGGCCGCTGGCGGGGCCCGGCGGCCGGCGACTGGACGTCCTCCCTCGACAGCGCCGCGTACCAGGAGGGCGTGCGGCGCATCCGCGCGCACATAGCGGCCGGCGAGGTCTACCAGGCCAACCTCTGCCGGGTGCTGTCCGCCCCCGTCGCCCCGGACACCGACGTCGACGCGCTCACCGCCCTGTTGGCCCGCGGCAACCCGGCGCCGTACGCGGGAACGATCCGGCTGCCCGGGCACGGCGTCGAGATCGCCACCGCCTCGCCCGAGCTGTTCCTGCGCCGGGACGGCCGCACCGTGCTGTCCGGTCCGATCAAGGGCACCGGCCGCACCGAGGCGGACCTGCTCGACAAGGACTACGCCGAGAACGTGATGATCGTCGACCTGGTCCGCAACGACATCGGCCGCGTCTGCGCCACCGGCAGCGTCACCGTGCCCGACCTGTGCGCCGTGGAGAAGCACCCCGGCCTCGTCCACCTCGTCTCCACCGTCCGCGGCGAGCTGCGCGAGGACGCCGGCTGGCCCGAGCTGCTCGCCGCGGCCTTCCCGCCCGGCTCGGTCACCGGAGCGCCCAAGTCCAGCGCCCTGCGGATCATCGACGCCCTGGAGACGGCACCGCGCGGACCGTACTGCGGCGGCATCGGCTGGGTGGACGCCGACCGGGGGACCGGCGAGCTGGCCGTCGGCATCCGCACCTTCTGGATCGACCGGCCCGCGCCGGACGTCGCGGTGCTGCGCTTCGGCACCGGCGCCGGCATCACCTGGGGGTCCGACCCCGAGGGGGAGTGGCGGGAGACCGAACTGAAGGCGTCCAGGCTCCTCGCGGTAGCGTCGGGAGCGTACGAGGTGAGTGGAGAGGGACTGCACACGTGAAGATCTGGCTGGACGGCGGGCTCCAGGACAGCGACTCCGCCCGCGTCTCCGTCTTCGACCACGGCCTGACCGTGGGCGACGGCGTCTTCGAGACGGTCAAGGCACAGGGGGGCAGGCCGTTCGCCCTCACCCGGCACCTGGACCGGCTCACCCGCTCCGCGCGGGGCCTGGGCCTGCCCGACCCGGACCTCGACGAGGTCCGCCGCGCCTGCGCCGCCGTCCTGGAGGCCGACCCGGTGCCGCTGGGCCGGCTGCGCATCACCTACACCGGCGGGTACGGCCCCCTCGGCTCCGACCGGGGCGAGCACGGCCCGACCCTGGTGGTCGCGCTCGGCGCGACCACCCGCCGCGCCGACACCACGGCCGTGGTCACCGTCCCCTGGACGCGCAACGAACGGGGCGCGGTGACGGGCCTGAAGACCACCTCGTACGCCGAGAACGTGGTCGCGCTCGCCCGCGCGCACGAGCACGGCGCCACCGAGGCACTGTTCGGCAACACCGTCGGACAGCTCTGCGAGGGCACCGGCTCCAACGTCTTCGTCGTCCTCGACGGGGAGATCCACACCCCGCCGCTGCACTCCGGCTGCCTGGCGGGCATCACGCGCGCGCTGGCCGTCGAGTGGACCGGCGCCCACGAGACCGACCTGCCGCTGGACGTCCTGGACCGCGCCGAGGAGGTCTTCCTGACCTCCACCCTGCGCGACGTGCAGGCCGTGCACCGCGTCGACGACCGCGAACTGCCCGGCGCGCCCGGCCCGGTGACGGCCAAGGCGATGCGCGTCTTCGAGGAGCGCGCGGGCGACGACCTCGACCCCTGATCTCCCGGATATGCAGCTGACCGGTGGGGCGTGCGCGGGGTAGAAATCAGCTGATGACCACGACCCTGCGGCCCACCGAGCCGCTCCAGCGAGCCGCCGACGGGGCGGTGTCACGCCACTTCCAGGTGTGCGTGAACAGCCGTCCGGTCGGCGAGATACGCCTGTCCACCCACCCGGACTTCGGTCCGGGCATCGGCCGCATCGACGAGCTGCGCATCGACGAGCCCGACCGCCGGCGCGGCCGGGGCACGGTCGCCGCCCTCGCCGCCGAGGAGGTGGCACGCGGCTGGGGCTGCCGGATGCTGGAGGTGCGCATCCCCGTGACGGCACCGGTCGCCCTGCGGCTGGCGACGACGCTCGGCTACGTCCACCGCAACCGCGGCATGGAGAAGCCCCTCGGCACGGTGGCCCCCGAACTGCCCGCCGGCAGCCGCGGCCGGCCGCTCACCGACGCCGAGTACGGACCCTGGCGCGAGCACGGCCTGCACGCCTACGCGCAGAGCTGGATCAGCCGCGGGGTGCCCGAGCAGGAGGCGAGGATCAAGGCGGAGGGGGACGACCGGCGCCTGCTGCCGCACGGGACCGCCACCGAGAACACGCTGATCAGCGTCCTCGAACACGAGGGCACCCGGGTCGGCACCCTCTGGCTGCACGTCGAGGGGGACCGGGCCTTCGTGTACGACGTGGAGGCGGACCCCGCCTTCCGCGGCCGGGGCCACGGCCGCGGCCTGATGCTGCTCGCCGAGGCCCAGTCGATCGCCGCCGGCGCACGCGTCATCGGGCTCAACGTGTTCGCGGGCAACACCCCGGCCGAGCGGCTGTACGAGTCGCTCGGCTACGAACCGGTGGGCTACTCGATGGCCAAGTCCCTGCTCTGACGCCCGCTCAGGAGGCTTTGGCCAGCAGCCGGTCGGCGATCTCCTCGACGCGCTCGCGCAGCCCTTCCTGGCTCGTGCCGCCGTCGAGGCGTTCGCCACCGATGACGTAGGTCGGGGTGCCGGTCACGCCGATCGCCTTGCCCTCGGCCTGGTCGGCGTCCACGATCAGGATGTGCCGGCCGTCGATCAGGGCGGTGTCGAACTCGTCCGCGTCCAGCCCGAGGTCCCCGGCGACCTGGACCAGGAAGGGTTCTCCCGTACGGTCCAGCTCCTCCACCCGCTCCAGGACGGCCTCGACGTAGGCCCAGCCCCTGCCCTGCTCCGCGGCCTCCTCGGCGGCCTGCGCGGCGGCGAAGGCGTGCCGGTGCTTGTCCAGCGGGAAGTGCCGCAGCCGCAGCTCCAGCCGGTCGCCGTAGCGCTCGCGCAGGGCCCGCAGGTCGGCGAGGGCGCCCCGGCAGTCCGGGCACTGCAGCTCGCACCAGACGTCGAGCACGACGGCGGGGGTGGAAGGGGTGGAAGGGGTGGCAGGGGTGGTGGCGTCGGAGGAGGTGTCGCTCATGCGGCCAGTCTTCCAGCCCGGGGCGCCGCGCCCCAATCCGCGGCGGCCCCGCCGGGGGCGGCACCTGGGGAGGAGGCGACCCGGAGATGTCCCTGATGTCCGCTCGGAGCGTGGCCCCGGGGCCGTCCGCAGGTGCACGATGGAGGGGCAGGGGCCGGTTCGGTCCCCTGCAGCGACCGTGCCCCCTGGAGGACCGGATGATTGCCGAGACCGTGTGTTCCGCCGTCGCCGCGGCCGGCCTGGGCATCGCCGCGGTCACGGCCTACCGCCGGCGTTTCCTCGCCGCGACCCGCATCGCGGCCTACGCGCTCGTCCCGCTCGGCCTGGTCCTGACCGGTGTCGTCGAGTGGCTCGCGGACACCGCCTTCAGCCCGACGGCCTGGGCCGGCTTCGCGCTGCTCGGTGTCGCCTGGGGCCTGTTCGCCCTCACCCGTGCCGTGGAGCGCCGCCGGGGCGGCACCCGCAAGGAGCGCAGGGCGGCGGCCAGGTCCGCGCGGCAGGAGGCGGTGGCCCCCGACGCCTCGGCGCCCTCGATCGGCACCGCCGCACCCCGTCCGGCCGCCCGCCCCGCGGCGGCGCCGCGCGCGACCTCCTCCGACGACTTCAGCGACATCGAGGCCATCCTCAAGAAGCACGGCATATGACCGCCGTGCGCGTCTGTGCCCCCGGCCGTCGGGTCCGCTGAAACGACACAGTCGGAACCGCAGGTGAACGGAACTGATCACTCCGCGGACGGGAGATCGAGGAAAGGTGCGCCCACCCGCTCATTCCGGGCGTGGTGATCGCGAAGAGGGTGCCCGCTGCGCCATCATCGCCGCGAGATGCTGGACACGACACAGAGCGAGGCACAGACCGACCCCACGCCGCCGGAGCACGAGCCGCGTGGATGCCTCTTCGCCCTTTCCCAGCCACCGCTGATGATCTTCCTGGCGGTGATCGGGTGTCTGCTGCTCATGGCTGCGCTGCACGACCTGCTGCTGCTGTGAGCCGTACCCGCGGTCCCCGGCGCCACCCGCCGGGGCCGCGTCGGCATCGACCCACGACACGACGTCCGGCGCGCACGGAGCGCGACGCCCCCGCGTTCCCGGCCGCCTCGTTCAGCCGGCCGCTTCCTTGCGGCGGGCGCGGTACGCGGCCACGTGCAGGCGGTTGCCGCAGGTCCGGCTGTCGCAGTACCGGCGCGACCGGTTGCGGGAGAGGTCCACGAAGGCCCGCCGGCAGTCCGGGGCCTCGCAGCGCCGCAGCCGCTCCTGCTCGCCGGCGACCACGAAGAACGCCAGCGCCATCCCGCAGTCGGCGGCCAGGTGGTCGGCGATGGAGGCACCCGGCGCGAAGTAGTGGATGTGCCAGTCGTAGCCGTCGTGGTCGGTGAGCCGCGGCGTGGTGCCGGCGGCGGCCACCAGCTCGTTGATCAGCCCGGCCGCGGTCCGGGGGTCGGTGGCCGCGAAGATCCCGGCGAACCGGCCGCGGACCTTGCGCACCGCCGACAGGTCGAACTCGGACAGCACCCCGACGTCACTGATGTCGTGGCCGCGCACGAACTCCTCGAGGGAGGCGACGTCCGACAGCCCGTCCGGGGTGGTGTCGTCCTCCGGGGCGGTGTTCACCAGATCCACCACGGCATCGAGCGCACACCGGGTGTCGTGGGTGATCAGCACGTTTCGCTCCCTGGCCTGGGGACGGGCGGGCGCCCGCCGATGCTGGCCGATGGTAGCCGCACCTGGCCGCCCGGCGGAGGGTCCGTCCCCGCCGGTTTCCCGCGGGCACGCGCAGGCGCCGCTCCCCGGATCCCTGTGAATCTCCGGGGGACGGCGTCGGCGCGTGCCCTATGCGGTTGTCCTGGCCCGAGCCGTCTCCCCGAGTGGACGGCGCCGGGCGGCTCGTAGGGGCCCCGCCCTAGCTCTCCGCCAGAATGTGCGAGAGCTCCTGGTCGAGGTCGAAGTGGCGGTGCTCCGTGCCCGGGGGCACGGCGGCGTCCGTCCGCTTCAGGAAGGACTCCAGCGCCCGGGCCGGGGCCTCGAGCAGGGCCTCGCCCTCGGGCGAGCTCAGGGCGATGCACACGACGCCCTGACCGTGGCTGCGCGACGGCCAGACACGGACGTCGCCGGTACCCGTGGGCCGGTGCAGGCCCTCGGCGAGGAGGTCGCGGGCGAACACCCACTCGACGGTCTCCTCGGCTCCGGTGTGGAAGGTGGCGTGCACGGCGTAGGGGTCGGCCGTGTCGTACCGCAGGCCTGCGGGGACAGGCAGGGATGACTCGCTCGACACAACGAGGCGCAGGTGCAGCTCGCAGCTGACCGTGGTGTTCATAAGCGCCAGGGCCTTTCGCTCAGTGTGCGCTCGGGGATTCGCACGTCGGCGAAATCGACATGCCACCTACGGTGCCGTTGTAAACCCCTCTGCGTGTTTTGCGTGTCTTTACGTAACTCTTCCGGCCGAGGGCGCCTTCGGTGGGTACGACCATTCCAGTGACGTGATGCTCTCCGGTAGGGTCTGGGCGTATGAATACGGGGAGTGACGTGCCGGGTGAGGTCGCCGTGGCGTCGGACGGAGCGGAAGTGGGCGAGGCCGGCAGCGGGCAGCACGAGCACCAGGGGCTCGGCTCCCGTGCGCCGCAGTACGTCAAGGAACGCCGTCTGCTGCACGTGAGCTGGCAGGTCGGCGTCTTCGTGGTCGGCCTCGCGGTCGTCGCGGCCGGCGTGATCATGCTGCCGCTGCCCGGGCCGGGCTGGGTGGTGATCTTCGGTGGCATGGCGATCTGGGCGACCGAGTTCGTCTGGGCCCAGCTGGTGCTCCGCTGGACGAAACGCAAAGTCACCGAGGCGGCCCAGCGGGCCCTCGATCCGCGCGTCCGGCGCCGGAACATCGTCCTGACCTCGATCGGCCTGGTGGTCGTGGGCGTGCTCGTCGGCGTCTACGTGTGGAAGTTCGGGTTGGTCATGCCGTGGAAGATCGAGAACCAGTGAGCCGGCCGGGGGCGAGGGCCGTCCGCCACTGGTCACAGGCACCCCCTGACATGGGGTAATGTTCTCCGTGCGCCCGGGCGATTAGCTCAGTGGGAGAGCGCTTCGTTCACACCGAAGAGGTCACTGGTTCGAACCCAGTATCGCCCACCGCCCACACACCGGCCCGCCTGCGAGACCGCAGGCGGGCCGGTTGCATTTCGGAAATGATCGACCACGAGGCGTATCCGGCAGAAATACGGATCAAGGCCCCGGGCGGAAATTCCCCGACGTTTCCCGGGAAATGCGGTCCGCTTCAAGTCCCCTTCGGACACAGGGAATTCGAAGTGCCCGGACGGAGTCCGGCCGGACCCCGCCCGGGACGCCCGCCTCAACTCATCCGGCCCAGCACGTCCCGCACCCGCCGGACGTCCCTGAGGCGCCGCTCGTACGTCGCGCCCAGCGCGAGCAGCAGCAGTCCGGCCAGCGCGGGCGGCACCCACCGGGGCAGCGCGTCGGCGAACTGCACCAGGTACGGCGCCAGTTCGTGCAGCGCGGTCAGCACCAGCACCGTACCGCCGAGGACCAGCGGCGCCCGCAGCCGGTGACGGGCACCCAGCAGCGTGATGAGCAGCGCCGCCGAGCCGAGCAGCAGCGGACGCGGCCAGCCCTCGTCCCGCCACAGGGCGGCGAGGCTCGGCAGCAGGGTCACGGCCAGCCCCGGACCGTACGCCGTCCACGACCCGGTCAGCGGGTCCCGGCGCCTGCGCCAGGCGCCGACCAGCAGGGCCGGGACGGTCACCGGCAGGGTGTACGCCTCCGGGGCCGTGACCTCCCACGCGGCCAGCCGCACCCAGGCGGCCAGCGCGAACAGGGTGGCCGCCGCGTAGCCGGCCGCGCGGCGGTCCGGCTGCGTCGCCGTCGCCCCCGCGAGCACGCCGAGCGAGGACAGCACCAGGGCCAGCATGGGCGCGTCCGTCACCGCCAGACCGACCGCCACCAGGGCGGCGACCGCGCCCGTCAGCTCGCAGGCGACCCGCGCCGTGGTGGCGAGCCGGGGTGCGACGGCCACCGCGACCGCCGGGACCACCAGGACCAGCAGGGCCGTGTGCGGTGCCTGCCACCCCGCCGCCGCCCCGGTCGCGCAGGCCAGCGCGGTGGCGTACGCCAGGGCGGCGGGCGCCGTCACCGGGGCGAGCCGGGAGCGCGTCGAGGCCGCCGCGTACAGCACGGTCAGGGCGGACAGCGCGGTCAGGGTCGCGGTCCGGTCGGCCAGCGCCAGGAAGGCCAGGTCGACCGAGGTGACCAGCGCCAGGACGGTACCGGTCGGCGGGAGGACGGGCAGCGCGAGGGCGGCCACGGTGAGCAGACCGAGCAGCAGCAGGCCGACCACGTACGGGAGTTCCAGCGCGGCCGGCACAGACAGTGCCGCCGCCCAGGCGAGCACCGCAGCGCCGGCCAGGGCCCGTTGACGCCACGTGGCGTTGCGCACGAGCAGGGCGAGGGCGCCGGCGAGCAGGCCGAGCACCGCGAGCGCCGGACCGGAGTGCGACAGCCAGGGCGCGTGCACGGTCACCGCGTCCCGCGCGTCCGCCGGGCCACCCGACCAGGGCCGGTCCGCCCAGCCGAACGGACCGAACAGGGCCACGGCCACGAGCGGCAGCGCCCACAGCAGCGCGAGCCCCTGGACCGCGGCGGAGGCCCAGGCCACGCCGTGCCGCACCTGCTCGGGCATCCGCGGGATCCGCGGGGCCGTCAACAGGGCCAGGGCGCCCAGCAGTTGCGCCGGCACCGCCCAGCCGCCGGGCAGCGTGACGCGCAGGACACCGCCGAGCGCGGCGAGCAGCACCAGGGCCCCGAGGAGGGCGGTGGTGAGCGGCTGCGGGGAGAAGGAGGGGAGGGCGGGGGAGGGCGTGCCCGAGGTCGCAGGGGCATCAGTGCCGCTCGTCGCGCTCGTCGCGCTCGTCACGCCCGTACGACCCGGCTCAGCCGTCCGCGCCGTCCCCGCTATCCGCCAGGCCGCCGTCAGCGCCACCGCCGACGCCGGGAGCAGCAGTGCCGCCGCGCGGGCCGCTGCGCCCGGGTCCGGAGCCGTCCAGGAGAGCCAGAGTGCTCCCAGGAGACCCCAGCCGCCCGTGCCGTAGGCGCCGATCGCGGCGGCGATCCGTACGGGGCGCAGCGCGGGGGAGGTCACCAGGAGGGCCGCCGCCGCGTCGGCCGTGGCCGTCAGCAGCAGCGCGGCCGAGATGCCGTGGGGGCCCGCGTCGGCCGCGAGCGCGGTGAGCAGCAGCGGGAGTTGGGCGGCGGCGAGCGCGGCGGGCCGGGGCAGGCGCAGCGCGCCCAGGGCGGTGCCGTAGGCCGCCCACGCACCGGCCAGCACGGTCGCCGCCACGGCCGCGTACGCGGTGCCGTCCGTGTCCGCGAGGGCCGCCTCGTGCAGGGCGTAGGCGTCCAGGACCGTCAGGGCCAGCCCCAGTCCGGCCACCGACTCGGCGGTGGAGCGCAGGCCGCGCCGCAGGAGCGGCACCGGCGCCGCGAGCGCCGCCGCGGTCACCGTGCCGAGCACCGCGGCCCGTCCGGCGATCCCCAGGTGTCCCCAGCTGACCAGGGTGAAGGCCATCGCCGCGATGGTCAGCAGGACACCGCCGAGCACCAGCAGCACGTTCTGCACGCGGGGCGCGGACGCCTCGGGGCGCGGGGCGGTGGCGGGCGCGGGTCCGCCGAAGGGCGGCGTGGCGGGTCCGGGCGCCGCCGACTGGAGGACCGAGACCAGCCAGGCGCGGCGGGCCAGCAACTGGGCGCGGTGCGCGTCCAGTCGGCGCAGCTCGGCGTCGAGGAACCGCAGTTCCTCGGCCGGGGGCGGAATGAACGTCATGCTTCGGAGTGTGGCCGGGGTCACGACCCGCGCCATGAGTACCGGTACTCAGGACCGGCCGGGGAAGCTACTCGGTCGAGGTTGCCGAAAGCCTTCCGGTCGCCGGGGGAGTCCGCCGCGTACGGGGAAGACGCAGGTCATGGACTGGACGCACTACCGCTTCGTCAGCCGCTGGCCCCTGCCCGCGCCCGCCCCCGTCGTGTACGCGCTGCTGGAGCGGCCCGAGGACTACCCCCGTTGGTGGCCGCAGGTGCGCGAGGTGACCCGGCTCGACGGCACGAGCGGCGCCTTCCGCGTCCGCTCCCTGCTGCCGTACGACATCACCTTCACCGCGCGCGAGACGCGCCGCGATCCGGTGGCCGGGGTGCTGGAGACCGCGCTGACCGGCGACCTCGAGGGCTGGGCCCGCTGGACGGTCGGCCCGGCCGAGGGCGGCTGCCTGGCCCGCTACGACCAGGAGGTCGACGTGGCCAAGCCGCTGCTCCGGCGGTTCGCCGTGCCGGGGCGGCCGCTGTTCCGCGCCAACCACCGGCTGATGATGCGGGCCGGACGGCGCGGACTGCGCGAACTGCTCGGCACGCTCGACGCGGTTTGAAGGATGGCCGCGGGGACCTGTATGGTTCAGTGCGTTCCCGGGCGATTAGCTCAGTGGGAGAGCGCTTCGTTCACACCGAAGAGGTCACTGGTTCGAACCCAGTATCGCCCACCGGGAAAAGGCCGGTCCGCCACAGCGGGCCGGCCTTCTTCGTGTCCCCGGGGGTCCGCGCGGCGCGTCCCGTCGAGTGCGGTCACGCCGCCGCCGGCAGCTCCGGGCGCAGGGGCCAGGCCGGGTCCACCGTCTCCTCCTGCCCGCTGCGCGCGAACCAGGCCTGCAGGCCCCGCGCCTGCGCCGCGTGCCAGCCCGTCTGCAGCGCGTGCAGCTCGCCGGGGGACAGGCGCTCCAGGCGGGCCGCGAAGCGCCGGCCCAGCGCGCGGACCACCTCCAGCGCGGCCAGCGCGTCCGCCGCCGCGTCGTGCGCCTCGGCCAGGCTCACCTCGTAGTGCGCGCACAGGTCGGTCAGGGTGCGCCGGCCCTTGCGGTAGCGGTCCAGGTGCTTGTCCAGCACCCTGGGGTCCAGCACCACCAGCGCGTCCGGGTCCACCCAGCGGGCCAGCGACGACGCGCGGTGCCGGCGCAGCTCGCGGTCGAGCAGCGTCAGGTCGAACGGCGCGTTCATCACCACCAACGGCCGTCCCGCGACCGTCTGTTCGGCCAGCAGCTCGGCTATCTCGTACATCACCGGCGCCGGCCAGCGGCCGGTGCGCTGCAGGTGGTCCTCCGTCAGCCCGTGCACCGCCGTCGCCGCCTCGGGCACCGGCACGCCGGGGTTGACCAGCCACCGGCTCACCCGTGGCCGGGCGCCCGCGGTGTCCTGGACGACGAGCGCGGCCGACACGATCCGGTCGCTCTCGACGTCCACCCCTGTCGTCTCCGTGTCGAACGCGGCCAGCGGGCCGTCGTACCAGCAACTCATACCAACCCAACCCCTCACTCAGCCGCGGCAGCTGACGCCCCGTCCTCTGCCCGTTTGGTGATACCCGGGCTGTTTGCGCCGTACGCCGCGAGGAGACAACAGGAGTACGGGTCTTTGCAGTTCAGCGACCCGACGCGGGGATTCACCTGGTTCGGAAGGCTGTTGCCCATGGTGATGGCGCAGCCCGAGCGGGGCGGGCTGCTGCCCGACCGCACGGGTCCTCATCGCGGCTCGCTCGCCACCACCGCCTGCATGGAGACGCTGCAGGTCGGTTACCTGCACGCCGTCGCGGCGGCCGCGGGGTGTTCGCTGTCCCAGCCGTTCCCGGACAACGGCATCGACTGGCACGTCAGCCACAGCGCGCCCGGGCACACCGTCGACGACGAGGTGACCATCAAGGTGCAGCTGAAGGCGACGTACCAGATCCCGCCCGGCCCCCCGGGGCGGTCCTTCTCGTTCACGCTCGACAACGACCACCTGAGGAAGCTCGCCCGCACACCGGTCTCGGTGCACAAGATCCTCGTCGTGATGATCGTGCCCCGGTCCCGGGACCAGTGGCTGCGGGCCGGTCACGACCGGCTGGACCTGCGGCACTGCTGCTACTGGGTCAACCTGGCCGGCCACCCGGTCACCGGCCGCACGCGCACCACCGTGCGGATCCCGACGGCACGCATCTTCGACGACCGGGCCCTGTGCGAGATCATGACGCGGGTCGGGACGGGAGGACGACCATGACCCACCGCCCCCCGGAGGACCACCTGCGACCGGTGCGGCCGCACCCGGACGGTGCCCCCTGGGACCGCGCCCCCGAGCCCGCCGACGTCGACCCGGCCGTCCTCGGTGCCCTGCTGCTGCGCCACGGCTGGCAGCGGCGCGGCGGCGCCGCCGGACGTTATGGCCGCTGGACCCCGCCCGGTCCCGGCGCGGCCGGCACCAGCCTGCTCGTGCCCGTCAGTCGCGCCTTCCCCGACAGCGACGACCTGCTCGGGGAGGCGCTGGACGCCCTGGCCCGCAGCGCCGCGCCGTCCGCGCGGGAGGTGCTGGTGTCCCTGGCCGTGCCCAGCGACGAGGTCCGCTGGTGGCGGGACGTGCCCGGCGGGCCCGCCGGGACCGCGTCCTGGACGGCCGAGGAGCGGCTGCGCGCCGCGGCCCGCCGGACCCTGCTGGCCGCCGCCCTCGCGACCCGCGCCCGGGCCGGCTACCACGGCGCCCGCCACCGCCGCACCGCCGCCGCGCTGCTGGAGGGCGTGCTGGTGGGCCCGGCCACCGGGGACCGGGCGCTGACCGCGTTCGTGCCGGTCGCGACCGGGCGGGCGCTGGCGGTGCGCCTGCACCAGTCCCTGTGCGCGGCCCGCGAGGCCGTCGACTACCGGCGGGCCACCGGCGGCATGGACGCCTTCGACAGCGCCGTCGGGGCGGGCGTCAGCCGGGAGCTCACCGAGGCGCTGGTCGCCCTCGTCCAGGGCACCGAGGGCGCCCGGGTCGCCGTCGCGTGGGCGCCCGCGGCGGGCGTCCCCGAGGACTGCGCGGCGAGCGGCGAGCCCGTCGAGTTCTCACCCGGCGACCTGCCCGCGCTGCGCGAGGCCGGCGCCCGCTACTTGCGCGAGGAGCCCGCCGTGCCGGTGCGGATCACCGGCACCGTCGTCCGGCTGCGCCGGTCCGGCCCGCGCGGCGAGGGCAGCGTACGGCTGCGGGTGCTGGCCGGCGCCGAGGTGCCGCACGTCCGCCTCACCCTCGACGAGGACGGCTACCGCACCGCCGGGCAGGCCCACCTCGCCGGCCTGCCCGTGCGGGTGCGGGGCCGGCTGGAGAGCCGGGGCGGCTTCCGCCGGGTCACGGCGGCCTCGGACGTCGAAGCGGTGCAGGTCGACGAGGCGGAACGGGACCGCCTGATGAAGTCCCTCCAGGAGACCGCCGGCACCGCGGCGTTCCTGGAGGAGACCTGCGAAGGGGACTGACGGGCACCGGGCGCCGGTGCGGGGGACCGCGGCACTGGTTTCGCGGTCGGCGGGTGCGGGTCGGTACGATCCCCCTCATGCGTGCGCTCCGGTATGGCGCCGCACCCCCCTTCAGTCAGGAGAGACCGGTGGCAGACGTCCGTGTGATCATCCAACGCGATTCCGAGCGGGAAGAGCGCACGGTGACGACGGGCACCACGGCCGCCGAGCTCTTCGCCGGCGAGCGCTCGGTCATCGCCGCGCGCGTGGGCGGCGAGCTCAAGGACCTGTCGTACGCGCTCGCCGACGGCGACGAGGTCGAGGGCGTCGAGCTCTCCTCCGAGGACGGCCTGAACATCCTGCGCCACTCCACCGCGCACGTCATGGCGCAGGCGGTGCAGGAGCTCTTCCCCGAGGCCAAGCTCGGCATCGGCCCGCCCGTCAAGGACGGCTTCTACTACGACTTCGACGTCGAGCGGCCGTTCACGCCCGAGGACCTCAAGGCCGTCGAGAAGAAGATGCAGGAGATCCAGAAGCGGGGCCAGAAGTTCTCCCGCCGGGTCGTGACGGACGAGGCCGCCCGCGAGGAGCTGGCCGACGAGCCCTACAAGCTGGAGCTGATCGGCCTCAAGGGCTCGGCGTCCTCGGACGACGGCGCGGACGTCGAGGTCGGCGCCGGCGAGCTGACGATCTACGACAACCTGGACGCCAAGACCGGCGAGCTGTGCTGGAAGGACCTCTGCCGCGGTCCGCACCTGCCCTCCACCCGGCTCATCCCGGCGTTCAAGCTGATGCGCAACGCGGCCGCCTACTGGCGCGGCAGCGAGAAGAACCCCATGCTCCAGCGCATCTACGGCACCGCCTGGCCGTCCAAGGACGAGCTGAAGCAGTACCTGGACTTCCTCGCCGAGGCGGAGAAGCGCGACCACCGCAAGCTGGGCAGCGAGCTCGACCTGTTCTCCATCCCGGAGCAGATCGGCTCCGGCCTCGCGGTCTTCCACCCCCGCGGCGGCGTCGTCCGCCGGGTCATGGAGGACTACTCGCGCCGCCGCCACGAGGAGGAGGGCTACGAGTTCGTCTACACCCCGCACGCGACGAAGGGGAAGCTCTTCGAGACCTCGGGCCACCTGGACTGGTACGCCGACGGCATGTACCCGCCCATGCAGCTCGACGAGGGCGTGGACTACTACCTCAAGCCCATGAACTGCCCGATGCACAACCTGATCTTCGACGCGCGCGGCCGCTCCTACCGCGAACTGCCGCTGCGGCTCTTCGAGTTCGGGACCGTGTACCGGTACGAGAAGTCGGGCGTCGTGCACGGCCTGACCCGGGCCCGCGGCTTCACCCAGGACGACGCGCACATCTACTGCACCCGTGAGCAGATGTCCGAGGAGCTCGACAAGACGCTCACCTTCGTGCTGAACCTGCTGCGCGACTACGGCCTCACCGACTTCTACCTGGAGCTGTCCACCAAGGACCCGGAGAAGTTCGTCGGCTCCGACGAGGTGTGGGAGGAGGCCACCGAGACGCTGCGCCAGGTCGCCGAGAAGCAGGGCCTGCCCCTGGTGCCCGACCCGGGCGGCGCCGCCTTCTACGGTCCGAAGATCTCCGTGCAGACCAAGGACGCCATCGGCCGCACCTGGCAGATGTCGACCATCCAGCTCGACTTCAACCTGCCGGAGCGCTTCGACCTGGAGTACACCGCGGCCGACGGCTCCAAGCAGCGCCCGGTCATGATCCACCGCGCGCTGTTCGGCTCCATCGAGCGGTTCTTCGCCGTCCTGCTCGAGCACTACGCGGGCGCCTTCCCGGCGTGGCTCGCGCCCGTCCAGGCCCTCGGCATCCCGATCGGCGACGCGCACGTGGAGTACCTGGAGAAGTTCGCCGCCGCCGCGAAGAAGCGGGGCCTGCGGGTCGAGGTGGACTCCTCCTCGGACCGCATGCAGAAGAAGATCCGCAACGCCCAGAAGCAGAAGGTGCCCTTCATGGTCATCGCGGGCGACGAGGACATGTCGAACGGCTCGGTGTCCTTCCGCTACCGCGACGGCTCGCAGGAGAACGGCATCCCGTTCGACGAGGCCATCGCCAAGATCGCCCAGGTCGTCGAGGAGCGGACGCAGGTCTGATCCCGGCAGCCGCCCCGTCCGGCGGCCGCGACGGTCACGGCCCCCGGGGAGGTGCTCACCTCCCCGGGGGCCGTTCGTCCTCCTCCCGGGAGAACACCTGGATCAGCCACGACGAGAACGAGCCGGTGACCGCGCCCAGCAGCGCCAGCCCGCACGCCATCAGCCCGACCGCGATCAGCCGCCCCACCGGTGTCACCGGGGTGACGTCGCCGTAGCCGACGGTCGCGAGGGTCGAACAGGCCCACCACACGGAGTCCCCGAAGGTCTTGATCGTCGCCCCGGGCGCACCGCGCTCGTGCTGGTACACGGCGAGTGCGCCGGCGAAGCCGAGCAGGGCCGTCGACACCCCGGCGTACGTGATCACGCGCGCGTGCAGCGACAGCCGCGGTTCACCGTGCCGGCGCTGGACGGCCTCGTACAGCCGGACGATCCGCACCGGGCGCAGCAGCGGCAGCGCCACCACCAGGGTGTCCAGCCAGTGGGTCCGCACGAACCCCAGCCGCCGTCCGCTCAGCCGCCAGCGCACCGCGTAGTCCAGGACGAACAGGGCCCACGTGACCACCGTGAGCGTCAGGCACACGTCGTGCCACACCCCGGACATGCCGGGGGCCAGGACGTGGAGGGCGTAGGCGCCGAGGAAGACCAACGAGGCGATCCCGAGCGGCACCTCGGTGCGCTGCTCCCAGCGGGTCTGACGGCTGTCCTGGTCCACCGGCCCAGCTTCGCCCGCGGGGGCCGCGCCGCAACCCCGCCGACACGCCGCGAACGGGCGAAGCCATATGCTGCCTGGTATGACGAGTGAGCCGGAGCAGCAGATCGGAGCGGGGACGCAGGACGCGTTCCAGCGCCTGTGGACGCCCCACCGGATGGCCTACATCCAGGGCGAGGGCAAGCCCAGCGGCCCGGGGGCCGACGACGGCTGTCCCTTCTGCTCACTCCCGGGGAAGTCCGACGAGGACGCGCTGATCGTCGCCCGCGGCGAGCACGTGTACGCGGTGCTGAACCTGTACCCGTACAACGGCGGCCACCTGATGACCGTGCCCTACCGGCACGTCGCCGACTACACCGACCTCACGGGGGCGGAGACCGTCGAGCTGGCCGAGCTGACCAAGCAGGCGATGACGGCCCTGCGCGGCGCCTCCGGCGCCCACGGCTTCAACATCGGCATGAACCAGGGCGCGGTCGCGGGCGCGGGCATCGCCGCCCACCTGCACCAGCACATCGTCCCGCGCTGGGGCGGCGACACCAACTTCATGCCGGTCGTCGGCCACACCAAGGTCCTGCCCCAACTCCTCGCGGACACCCGCAAGATGCTCGCGGAGGCGTGGCCCACGGCCTGAGCGTGGCCGTGAGCCGCGGCCCGGCGGCCTACGCGTCGTAGACGTCGACCTTCCTGGGGCTGGGGTCCTGGACCGCCGTGCTCAGGAAGGCCGACCGCGAGCCGAACTTCTCCGTGTCCACGTCGTGTTCCTTGAGCACCTTGATCGCGGCGGCGTGCACCACCCGCAGGACCGGGGTGGCCGCGCGCAGCGCGTCGTCGGCCATGAAGCGGTGGCGCCAGGGCTGGTCGGCCCACGCGTGCCGCAGGCCGAACGGCTCCGGCAGTCCTATCGAGCCGCCGAGCCAGTTCAGCAGCGGCGGGTACCAGCTGAGCGTCGCCCGCGCGGCGAGGCGTACCACCTCGTCCGGGGTGACCAGCGGCAGCGTGACCTTGCGGGTCTCCCAGAACCGGACGGTCTTGGCGACCTCCTTGGTCGGGGCCTCCGGCTTCGTGGTGAACAGCCCGTTCACCGGGCCGAGCGCGTGGCCCGTGACCTCGATGCGCAGCGTCTCGTGCAGCACCGTCACGGTGATCATCATGGTGATGATCAACTGCCCGTCCCACAGCGGCCACTGCACGCCCAGGTAGTGCCGGTCACCGCCGCCGAACTGCTGGTTGTTGCAGATGTTCTCTATGGCCGACGGCTTGACCTGGTACGCCTCGACGTCCGTGCCCTCCGGCCGGGCGACCGCCTTGGCGTTCTCCCCGACCGGGGTGACGATCCAGTGCCGCACGCTGGGCGGCGGGAAGCCGCCGGTCTTCAGGCTCTGCCGGTTCAGCAGGGTCAGCTGGTCGTGGATCGCGCGGATCACGGTCCAGCTGCGGAACTCGTGCACGCCCTTGTTCGGGTCCAGGGGCGTCAGCTCCTCGGCGAGGTGCCAGGCGCCCCAGCGCGTGCCCATGCCGAGGATGCCCTTGGGACCGGCGTAGAAGACCGAGTTGGACTGCTGCTCGGCGCTCAGCCGGGCCAGGGACTGGCGCAGCTGCTCGGCGGCGGTCTGGTTGGGGCTGGTGGGCACGGCCTCGGGCACCTTGGCGCCGATGCTGCTGCCCGCCAGCAGGCTGTCCCAGCGGCCGCGCAGGTCCTGCGCGGTGCCCTCGCAGACCCGCTTGGCCAGGAACCAGCCGACCACCGGGGCGACGACCGCACCGCGCGCGTACCAGCCCACCAGGCCGCCGAACGGCATCTTGAGCAGGAACAGCAGCGCCAGCGCGCCGACCGCGAACAGCAGCACGGTGGCCATGCCGGACACCCGCCGGTTGTCCAGCCGGCCCACGGTCGCCCGGAGCTGGAAGACCAGCAGCCACACCAGCAGACCGGGCAGGAACAGCACCCCGAACAGCAGCATGATGCCGGTGAGCCTCTTGTCGCGCTCGCGGCGGATGCGGTTGGCCGCCAGGCAGTGCTCCACGACGACCTGCGGCTCGGTGCCGAAGGACTGGATGAGGGGCTTGCGGCCGACGCCCAGCATGCGGTCGACCACCGCCTGCGAGAAGGCCTCGCCGAGGTTCGGCCGGAAGATCTTGGCCCAGGAACGGCCCACGGAGACCGTGGACTGGTGCCACTCGTTGTCGGCCTTCTTGATGTCCTCGACCGGGTTGTCCCGGTAGGCCGCCGACGCCAGCGCGAAGGTCGCCGTCTGCCCCTCGTCGCCCGCCCGCGGCACCTGTGGTCCGAAGAAGTCCGCGTAACTGCCGTCCACGCTCATTCCCCCCCAACGCCGCAAGGCTCGCTCCTGCGGCCTTCCCGACTTCCGTGCTCCGCACACCTGTTGATCAGGTCATCAGGGTATCCGCCGGCGCGGACGCGCGTCGGCGGACGGCCGAAGCCGCCCGCCGAACCGGAGCCGACCGATCCGTTCCGGCCCCGGTGCCACGCTCCCCGGCCGCCTGTCCGGGTGTCCCACGGGCCACTTGGGGCCGGTGCGCACCAACCCTCAGCTGTCCCGGGCCTGTTCGCGGACCCGCTCGGCGACCTGCGCCGGCATCGGCTCGTGCCGCACGTACCGGCGGTCGAACCGTGCCGTGCCGTGCGACAGAGAGCGCAGGTCCACGGCGTACCGGCCGATCTCGATCTCGGGCACCTCGGCGCGGATCACCGTCCGCCCGCCCGCGGTCTGTTCGGTGCCCAGCACCCGGCCGCGCCGGCCGGACAGGTCGCTCATCACGGCGCCCACGTAGTCGTCGCCGACCAGCACGCTCACCTCGGCCACCGGTTCCAGCAGGTGGATCCTCGCGTCGGCCGCGGCCTCCCGCAGCGCCAGCGCGCCGGCCGTCTGGAACGCGGCGTCGGAGGAGTCCACCGAGTGCGCCTTGCCGTCGAGCAGCGTGACCCGCACGTCGATCAGCGGATGGCCGGACGCCACCCCCTTGGCCGCCTGCGCCCGTACGCCCTTCTCCACCGACGGGATGAACTGGCGCGGCACCGCCCCGCCGACGACCTTGTCCACGAACTCGATGCCCGAGCCGCCCGGCAGCGGCTCCACCTCGATCTCGCAGATCGCGTACTGTCCGTGCCCGCCCGACTGCTTGACGTGCCGCCCGCGCCCGGCCGACCGGTGCGCGAACGTCTCCCGCAGCGACACCCGGTGCGGGACGACGTCGACCTGGACGCCGTAGCGGGTGCGCAGCCGCTCCAGGGCCACGTCCGCGTGCGCCTCGCCCAGGCACCACAGGACGACCTGGTGGGTGTCCTGGTTCTGCTCCAGGCGCATCGTGGGGTCCTCGGCGACCAGCCGGGACAGGCCCTGGGACAGCTTGTCCTCGTCGGCCTTGCTGTGCGCCTGGATGGCCAGCGGCAGCAGCGGGTCCGGCATCCGCCACGGCTCCATCACCAGCGGGTCGTCCTTGGCGGACAGGGTGTCGCCGGTCTCCGCGCGGGTCAGCTTCGCCACGCACACCAGGTCGCCCGCGACGGCCTGCGGCACCGGGCGCTGCTGCTTGCCGAACGGCATCGACAGCGCTCCCACCCGCTCGTCCACGTCGTGGTCCTCGTGGCCCCGGTCGGTCATGCCGTGCCCGGACACGTGCACCGTCTGGTCGGGCCGCAGCACGCCGGAGAAGACGCGCACCAGCGAGATCCGGCCGACGTACGGGTCGGACGACGTCTTGACGACCTCCGCGACCAGCGGGCCGTCGACGTCGCACGGCTTGATCTCGCGCGGCGCGCCGTCGATCGTGGTCACGCCCGGCGTGGGGTGCTCGAACGGCGTCGGGAAGCCCCGGGTGATCAACTCCAGCAGCTCCACCGTGCCGATGCCCTGCCGGGCGCCCCCGGCCGCGGGGGCGGCGGCCAGGACGGGGAAGAACGTGCCGCGCGCGACGGCCCGCTCCAGGTCCTCGACCAGGGTCTTGACCTCGACCTGCTCACCGCCGAGGTAGCGGTCCATGAGGGTCTCGTCCTCGCTCTCGGCGATGATCCCCTCGATCAGCCGGTTGCGGGCCTGCGTGATGTCCGGCAGCTGCTCCGGGCCCGGCTCGGACTCCTTGCGCTCGCCGGAGGAGTAGTCGAACAGCTTCTGCGACAGCAGCCCGACCAGCCCCGTCACGGGCGCGTGCCCGTCCGGCCCCTGCGGGCCGTGCAGCGGCAGGTACAGCGGCAGCACGGCGTCCGGGTCGTCGCCGCCGAACGTCTCGGCACACACCCGGGTCATCTCCTCGAAGTCGGCCCGCGCCGCCTCCAGGTGCGTGACGACGATCGCGCGCGGCATGCCGACGGCGGCGCACTCCTCCCACACCATGCGGGTGGAGCCGTCCACGCCGTCCGACGCCGAGACGACGAAGAGGGCCGCGTCCGCCGCGCGCAGACCGGCCCTGAGCTCCCCGACGAAGTCGGCGTAGCCGGGGGTGTCGAGGACGTTGACCTTGATGCCGTCCCACTCCAGCGGCACCAGGGAGAGCTGCACCGAACGCTGCTGGCGGTGCTCGATCTCGTCGTGGTCGGAGACGGTGCCGCCGTCCTCCACGCGGCCCGCCCGGTTCACCGCCCCCGCCGTGAGCGCGAGGGCCTCCACCAAGGTGGTCTTGCCCGATCCCGAGTGGCCGACCAGCACCACATTCCGTAGGGACGCGGGGTGGTCGGCCGCCACTGCCCTGCCGGCGGCTCCGGGGTGTGTCTGTGTCTTGTCGCCCATGATCCTGCCTCCCGTGCACGGTGAGGTCACTGGGGCGCGGCGAAGCGGCGGATCCGCGTGGGGGCGGCTCCGGCGACGCCCGCGGTCCTTCGAGCTTTCCACTCCCGTCACGGTGCGTCCATACGAGGGACCCGAACCCGCCACCCGGCGGCCCCGCGCCCGCGATCGGGCCGTGACCCGGATGCCGCCGGGACGTGACCCCGGCCGCGGGTGCCCGGCCGTCGCACCCCCGCGCGCGTGACTACGATGGGCCAGCCGGTGACCAGCAGGGGTCGCGGCGCCACACCGACCGTCGGGAAGGCCATGCTGAACAAGTACGCGCGTGCATTCTTCACGCGTGTCCTCACACCGTTCGCCGCGTTTCTCATCCGCCGGGGCGTCAGCCCCGACACCGTCACGCTGATCGGCACCGCCGGCGTGATGGCGGGCGCGCTGGTCTTCTACCCCCGGGGCGAGTTCTTCTGGGGCACGGTCGTCATCACGCTCTTCGTCTTCTCCGACCTCGTCGACGGCAACATGGCCCGCCAGCTGGGCCGTTCCAGCCGCTGGGGCGCCTTCCTCGACTCCACGCTCGACCGGGTCGCCGACGGCGCGATCTTCGGCGGCTTCGCCCTCTGGTACGCCGGCAGCGGCGACGACAACGTGCTGTGCGCGGTCTCGATCTTCTGCCTGGCCAGCGGCCAGGTGGTGTCGTACACCAAGGCGCGCGGCGAGTCGATCGGCCTGCCGGTCGCCGTCAACGGGCTCGTCGAGCGCGCCGAGCGCCTGGTGATCTCCCTGGTCGCGGCCGGTTTCGCCGGCCTGCACAAGTTCGGCGTGCCCGGCATCCAGTACCTGCTGCCCGTCGCCCTGTGGATCGTCGCCGTCGGCAGCCTCGTCACGCTGGTCCAGCGGGTCGTCACGGTGCGCCGCGAGTCCGCCGAGGCGGAGGCCGCGGCCGCCGCGCAGCCGGGGTCCCAGGGGAGGGAGACCGCCCAGTGAGCGCCCAGGAGCGGCTGACCGACGCGCTGTACGGCCTCGGCTGGGGCACCGTGAAGAAGCTCCCCGAACCCGTCGCGGTGCGCCTGGGCCGCTCGGTCGCCGACCTCGCCTGGAAACGGCGCGGCAAGGGCGTGCAGCGGCTGGAGCGCAACTACGCGCGCGTGGTGCCGGACGCCTCGCCGGAGCGCCTGGCGGAGCTGTCCCGGGCGGGCATGCGGTCCTACCTGCGGTACTGGATGGAGTCCTTCCGGCTGCCCGCCTGGAGCGCCGAGCGCGTCCGCGACGGCTTCGAGCCCAAGGACCTGCACCACCTGACCGACGGTCTCGCCGCCGGCCGGGGCGTCATCCTCGCCCTGCCGCACCTGGCCAACTGGGACCTGGCCGGCGCCTGGGTCACCACCGCGCTCGGCACCCCGTTCACCACGGTCGCCGAGCGGCTGAAGCCGGAGACGCTCTACGACCGGTTCGTCGCCTACCGCGAGGGCCTCGGCATGGAGGTCCTCCCGCACAGCGGCGGCGCCGCCTTCGGCACCCTCGCCCGGCGGCTGCGCGACGGCGGCCTGGTCTGCCTGGTCGCCGACCGCGACCTGTCCGCCTCCGGCGTCGAGGTGACCTTCTTCGGCGAGACCGCGCGGATGCCCGCGGGGCCCGCCCTGCTCGCCCAGCAGACGGGCGCGCTGCTGCTGCCCGTGACCCTCTGGTACGACGACTCGCCCGTGATGCACGGCCGGGTCCACCCCCCGATCGAGGTGCCCGGGTCAGGCAACCGGGCCGAAAAGGCGTCCGTCATGACACAGGCGCTGGCCGACGCCTTCGCCACGGGGATCGCCGAGCACCCGGAGGACTGGCACATGCTGCAGCGCTTGTGGGTCGCGGACCTGGAGCCGCGTCCGTCCGAGGGGGAGCGCCCGTGAGGATCGGCATCGTCTGCCCGTACTCCTGGGACGTGCCCGGTGGCGTCCAGTTCCACATCCGCGACCTCGCCGAGTACTTCCTGCGGCTCGGCCACGAGGTGTCCGTCCTCGCCCCCGCCGACGACGACACCCCGCTGCCGCCGTACGTCGTCTCCGCGGGCCGCGCGGTCCCGGTGCCGTACAACGGCTCGGTGGCGCGGCTGAACTTCGGGTTCCTGTCCGCCGCGCGCGTGCGGCGCTGGCTGCACGACGGCGCGTTCGACGTGGTCCACATCCACGAGCCGACCTCGCCGTCCCTCGGCCTGCTGACCTGCTGGGCTGCGCAGGGCCCGATGGTGGCCACGTTCCACACGTCCAACCCGCGCTCCAAGGCGATGATCGCCGCCTACGCCATCCTCCAGGCGGCCCTGGAGAAGATCAGCGCCCGGATCGCGGTCAGCGAGTACGCCCGGCGCACACTGGTGGAACACCTCGGCGGGGACGCCGTCGTCATCCCCAACGGCGTCGACGTCGACTTCTTCGCCGAGGCCGACCCGAACCCCGCCTGGCAGGGCGACACCATCGGCTTCATCGGCCGCATCGACGAACCCCGCAAGGGCCTGCCGGTGCTGATGCGCGCCCTGCCGCGGATCCTCGCCGCCCGCCCGGGGACCCGGCTGCTGATCGCCGGGCGCGGCGACGAGGAGGAGGCGGTCGCCTCGCTGCCGGCCGAACTGCGCCCGCGGGTGGAGTTCCTGGGCATGGTCAGCGACGAGGACAAGGCGCGCCTGCTGCGCAGCGTCGACCTGTACGTGGCGCCCAACACCGGCGGCGAGAGCTTCGGCATCATCCTGGTCGAGGCGATGTCCGCGGGCGCCCCCGTGCTCGCGTCCGACCTCGACGCCTTCGCCCAGGTCCTCGACCGGGGGGCGGCGGGCGAGCTGTTCGCCAACGAGGACGCCGACGCCCTCGCCGAGGCGGCCCTACGGCTCCTGGGCGACCCCTCGCGCCGCGCCGAGCTGAGCGCCCGCGGCAGCGCGCACGTGCGCCGCTTCGACTGGTCCACGGTGGGCGCGGACATCCTCTCGGTGTACGAGACGGTCACCGCGGGCGCGGCCGCGGTCGCCACCACGGACGACCCCCGCCCCCCGGGGCTGCGCTCCCGCCTGGGCCTGGCCCGTGACTAGCCGCGCGGGCTGAGCAGGCGGGCGCGCGCGGGCCGGCCGGGCCTCCCACAGTGCCGCCGGGACCCACCCGCCCGCGGCCCGCGCCCCGCCGCCCGTCCCCGGCCGCGTACGCTGTCCGCCCGTGACCGCAACCCTCATCTGGATCCTCGTCGCCCTGCTGGCGATCGGCCTCTACCTGAGCTGGACGGCGGGGCGGCTCGACCGGCTGCACGCGCGGATCGACGCGGCGTGGGCGGCACTGGACGCGCAGTTGCTGCGCCGCGCCTCGGTGGCCCAGGAGGTGGCGACGTCGGGCATCCTCGACCCGGCCGCCTCCATCGTGCTGTACGAGGCCGCGCACGCCGCCCGGCAGGCCGAGGAGGAGCAGCGGGAGGTGGCCGAGAGCGAGCTGAGCCAGGCGCTGCGCGCGGTGTTCGCCGACCCCCGGCAGGTCGAGGTGGTCCGGGAGGCACCGGGCGGCGACGGGGCCGCCCGTGAGCTGACCGAGGCCGCCCGGCGCGTCCCGATGGCCCGCCGCTTCCACAACGACGCCGTCGGCGCCGCCCGCCGCCTGCGCGAGCACCGCAAGGTCCGCTGGTTCCGGCTCGCGGGCCACGCGCCGTTCCCGATGGCCTTCGAGATGGACGACGAGCCGCCCGCCGCCCTGGCCGACCGGGCCGCCTGAGCAAAAGGATCCACCGGCTCGGCATTGGCCCTTGCTGTGGACTGGTCCACTCGCGTTTCCTCGGTGCTTGCAGAAACCCTCTTCACCCCAGTGAGGTCACCCCGTGTCCAGCCCCGTGTCCAGCACCGAGAACCAGGCTCCCGAGACCGGCACCGCCCGCGTGAAGCGCGGCATGGCCGAGCAGCTCAAGGGCGGCGTCATCATGGACGTCGTCACGCCGGAGCAGGCGAAGATCGCCGAGGACGCGGGCGCCGTCGCCGTCATGGCCCTCGAGCGGGTCCCGGCCGACATCCGCAAGGACGGCGGCGTGGCCCGCATGTCCGACCCGGACATGATCGAGGGCATCATCGAGGCCGTCTCCATCCCGGTCATGGCCAAGTCCCGCATCGGCCACTTCGTCGAGGCCCAGGTCCTGCAGTCCCTCGGCGTCGACTACATCGACGAGTCCGAGGTCCTCACCCCGGCCGACGAGGTCAACCACTCCGACAAGTGGTCCTTCACCACCCCCTTCGTCTGCGGTGCCACCAACCTCGGTGAGGCCCTGCGCCGCATCTCCGAGGGCGCCGCGATGATCCGCTCCAAGGGCGAGGCCGGCACCGGCAACGTCGTCGAGGCGGTCCGCCACCTGCGCCAGATCAAGGGCGACATCGCCCGGCTGCGCGGCCTGGACAACCACGAGCTGTACGCCGCCGCCAAGGAGCTGCGCGCCCCGTACGAGCTGGTCAAGGAGGTCGCCGAGCTGGGCAAGCTCCCGGTGGTCCTCTTCTCCGCCGGCGGCGTCGCCACCCCGGCCGACGCGGCCCTGATGCGCCAGCTCGGCGCCGAGGGCGTGTTCGTCGGCTCCGGCATCTTCAAGTCCGGCGACCCGGCCAAGCGCGCCGCCGCCATCGTGAAGGCCACCACCTTCTACGACGACCCGAAGATCATCGCGGACGCGTCCCGCAACCTCGGCGAGGCCATGGTCGGCATCAACTGCGACGTGCTGCCCGAGTCCGAGCGCTACGCCAACCGCGGCTGGTAACCACCCATGACCGACGCACCTGTCATCGGCGTCCTGGCGCTCCAGGGCGACGTACGGGAGCACCTCATCGCCCTGGCCGCGGCCGACGCCGTGGCCAGGCCGGTGCGGCGTCCCGAGGAACTCGCGGAGGTCGACGGCCTCGTCCTGCCCGGCGGCGAGTCCACCACCATCTCCAAGCTGGCCCTGCTCTTCGGGGTGATGGAGCCGCTGCGCGCACGCGTGCGGGACGGCATGCCGGTCTACGGCACCTGCGCCGGCCTGATCCTGCTCGCCGACAAGATCCTCGACCCGCGCTCGGGCCAGGAGACCGTCGGCGGCATCGACATGATCGTGCGCCGCAACGCCTTCGGCCGGCAGAACGAGTCCTTCGAGGCCGCGGTCGACGTCCGGGGCGTCCCGGGCGACCCCGTGGAGGGCGTCTTCATCCGCGCCCCCTGGGTGGAGTCCGTCGGCGCGGCGGCCGAGGTGCTCGCCGAGCACGAGGGCCACATCGTCGCGGTCCGCCAGGGCAACGCGCTCGCCACGTCGTTCCACCCGGAGCTGACCGGCGACCACCGGGTGCACGCGCTGTTCGTGGACATGGTGCGGGCGAGCCGGGCGGCCGAGTCCTTGTAGGATTCCTGCGTTCGTTGATGGGATGGGTTACGCGAAGGAGACAGGCAGATGTCCGGCCACTCTAAATGGGCCACGACGAAGCACAAGAAGGCCGTGATCGATGCCAAGCGCGGCAAGCTCTTCGCGAAGCTGATCAAGAACATCGAGGTCGCGGCGCGGATGGGCGGCGCGGACGTCGAGGGCAACCCGACGCTGTACGACGCCATCCAGAAGGCGAAGAAGTCGTCGGTCCCGAACAAGAACATCGACTCCGCGGTCAAGCGCGGCGCGGGCCTGGAGGCCGGCGGCGCCGACTACGAGACGATCATGTACGAGGGCTACGGCCCGAACGGCGTCGCGGTGCTCATCGAGTGCCTCACCGACAACCGCAACCGCGCCGCCTCCGAGGTCCGCGTCGCCATGACCCGCAACGGCGGCTCCATGGCCGACCCGGGCTCGGTGTCGTACCTGTTCAACCGCAAGGGCGTCGTCATCGTCCCCAAGGGCGAGCTGACCGAGGACGACGTGCTCGGCGCCGTTCTTGACGCCGGTGCCGAGGAGGTCAACGACCTCGGCGAGACCTTCGAGGTCATCAGCGAGGCCACCGACCTGGTCGCGGTCCGCACCGCCCTCCAGGACGCCGGCATCGACTACGACTCCGCCGACGCCAACTTCGTCCCGACCATGCAGGTCGAGCTGGACGAGGACGGCGCCCGCAAGATCTTCAAGCTGATCGACGCGCTGGAGGACAGCGACGACGTGCAGAACGTCTTCGCCAACTTCGACGTCAGCGACGAGGTCATGGAGAAGGTCGACGCGTAGCCGCCGCCGCGCGGGGCGCAGGGTTCAACGGGCCGACGGGACACACCCGTCGGCCCGTCCCTTTGCGCGGCGTTGTCGGTGGCACCCGATAGCCTGCACAAACAGGCGAACGAGTCGCCGGTCGGGCCGTCGGAGGGAGGGGCGCGTGCGCGTACTGGGGGTGGACCCCGGGCTGACCCGGTGCGGTGTCGGCGTCGTGGAGGGGGTCGCGGGGCGGCCGCTCACCATGATCGGCGTGGGGGTCGTGCGCACCCCCGCGGACGCCGAGCTCAGCCACCGCCTGCTCGCCGTCGAGCGGGGCATCGAGGAGTGGCTCGACGAGCACCGGCCGGAGTTCGTGGCCGTGGAGCGCGTCTTCAGCCAGCACAACGTCCGCACCGTCATGGGCACCGCCCAGGCCAGCGCCGTCGCCATGCTGTGCGCCGCCCGGCGCGGCATCCCCGTCGCCCTGCACACCCCGAGCGAGGTCAAGGCCGCCGTCACCGGCAGCGGCCGCGCCGACAAGGCCCAGGTCGGCGCCATGGTCACCCGGCTGCTGCGGCTCGCCGCGCCGCCGAAGCCCGCCGACGCCGCCGACGCCCTCGCCCTCGCCATCTGCCACATCTGGCGCGCCCCCGCGCAGAACCGGCTCCAGCAGGCCGTCGCCCTGCAGACCGCCAGAACACCGAAAGGCCGCCTCGCATGATCGCCTTCGTCAGCGGCACGGTCGCCGCCCTCGCCCCCGACGCCGCGGTCGTCGAGGTCGGCGGTGTCGGCATGGCCGTCCAGTGCACGCCGAACACGCTGTCCGCGCTGCGGCTCGGCCGGCCCGCCAAGCTGCACACCTCCCTGGTGGTCCGCGAGGACTCGCTGACCCTGTACGGCTTCGCCGACGACGACGAACGCCAGGTCTTCGAACTGCTGCAGACCGCGAGCGGCGTCGGCCCCCGCCTCGCCCAGGCCATGCTCGCCGTGCACACCCCGGACGCGCTGCGCCGCGCGGTCGCCACCGGCGACGAGAAGGCGCTCACCGCCGTCCCCGGCATCGGCAAGAAGGGCGCCCAGAAGCTGCTGCTCGAACTCAAGGACCGCCTCGGTGAGCCGCTCGGCGCCCCCGCCGTGGGCGCGCCGGTCAGCAGCGGCTGGCGCGACCAGCTGCACGCCGCGCTGATCGGCCTGGGCTACGCGACCCGCGAGGCCGACGAGGCCGTGGCCGCCGTGGCCCCGCAGGCCGAGGCCGCCGAGGGCACACCGCAGGTCGGCGTGCTGCTCAAGGCCGCCCTCCAGACACTGAACAGAGCCCGCTGAGACACCTGGCGAACGCCGGCACCGACCACGGACAGCACCACCCGCCGACCCGACCTCCGTAAGGCACACACATGAACTGGGACGACCCGACCGACCCGACCGACACCCCCGCCGCCCCCGCCGCGGAGCGCCTGGTGGACTCGGTCGCCGACCGGGAGGACCAGGCCGTCGAGGCCGCCCTGCGCCCCAAGGACCTGGGCGAGTTCATCGGCCAGGAGAAGGTCCGCGAACAGCTCGACCTGGTGCTGCGCGCCGCACGCGCGCGGGGCGCCACCGCCGACCACGTGCTGCTCTCCGGCGCTCCCGGCCTCGGCAAGACCACCCTGTCGATGATCATCGCGGCCGAGATGGGCGCCCCCATCCGCATCACCTCCGGCCCCGCCATCCAGCACGCCGGCGACCTCGCGGCGATCCTGTCCTCCCTCCAGGAGGGCGAGGTCCTCTTCCTCGACGAGATCCACCGCATGTCCCGGCCCGCCGAGGAGATGCTCTACATGGCGATGGAGGACTTCCGCGTCGACGTCATCGTCGGCAAGGGCCCCGGCGCCACCGCCATCCCCCTCGAACTGCCGCCGTTCACCCTGGTCGGCGCCACCACCCGCGCGGGCCTGCTGCCGCCCCCGCTGCGCGACCGCTTCGGCTTCACCGCGCACATGGAGTTCTACGAGCCCGCCGAGCTGCAGCGCGTCATCCACCGTTCGGCGCATCTGCTCGACGTGGAGATCGACCCGGACGGCGCCGCCGAGATCGCCGGACGCTCGCGCGGCACGCCCCGCATCGCCAACCGCCTGCTGCGCCGCGTCCGCGACTACGCGCAGGTCAAGGCGGACGGCGTCATCACCCGCGACATCGCCTCGGCGGCCCTCGCCGTGTACGAGGTCGACGGGCGCGGCCTCGACCGGCTGGACCGCGCCGTCCTGGAGGCCCTGCTGAAGCTGTTCGGCGGCGGCCCGGTCGGCCTGTCCACGCTGGCCGTGGCGGTGGGGGAGGAGCGCGAGACCGTCGAGGAGGTCGCCGAGCCCTTCCTCGTACGGGAGGGACTGCTCGCCCGCACCCCGCGCGGCCGGGTCGCCACCCCGGCCGCCTGGAGCCACCTGGGCCTGACCCCGCCCCGCTCCCAGGGCGGCGGAAACGGACAAGGGGACCTGTTCGGGGCGTGAGGGGCCCGCGCCCGCGCCCACCACGGCCGGGACATTCGCGAGGTGAGGAACCCAGGTGCCATGCTGAGCGTTGTTCCTTGCGCGCGGACTCGCTTAGACTCCGCCGATGCCGCCCTCGCGGGCAGCGCACAAACCCCCAACCATCAGGCCGCTCACCATCGCGGTCGTGTGAAGGAAGTTCCGACCCGTGAGTCTCGTGACCCTCCTCCCGTTCATCGTGCTCATCGGGGCCATGTTCCTGATGACGCGGTCGGCCAAGAAGAAGCAGCAGCAGGCCGCTGCCATGCGGAACGACATGCAGCCCGGCAGCGGCATCCGCACCATCGGGGGCATGTACGCCACGGTCAAGGAGGTCAACGACGACACGGTCCTCGTCGACGCGGGCCCCGGCGTGGAACTGCTCTTCGCGAAGAACGCCATCGGTGCCGTCCTGACCGACGACGAGTACAACCGCATCGTCCACGGCATCGAGCACGACCTGAAGTCCGACGCCGACGTTGTCCCGGACGACGCCTCCTCCCTCACCGAGACCCCCGACACCGACGGGTCGGCCGACGAAGCTGCCGCCGCCCCCGCCGACAAGTCCGTCGACCTCGGCAAGAAGGACGAGACCGAGGAGCCGGCCGCCGGGGCCGACCCGGCCGTGGAGCCGAAGAAGACCGACGGCGAGTCCGGCGCGAAGTGACCGTCTCCCCGGGCCGCGCGGGCCGCTCCCGCGTGCTCCGGGGTGCCCGCACCTCGCAGCGGACCGACGACACCATGTCATGGCCGTCCCCGCGCTGACCCGGCGCGGAGCGGCCCGAGAGGGAGTACGAGAAGGTGGCAGCACCTAAAAAGGGCCGGAGCGCGAGTGCCCAGAGCAAGCCGGGGCGCTCGCTGGCCCTGATCCTGATCGCCATCGTGGGGCTCACCGGGGGCATGTTCGCCTCCGGACACACCACCCCGCGTCTCGGCATCGACCTGGCCGGCGGTACGAGCATCACGCTCGAGGCCAAGTCAGGCCAGGAATCCGCGATCAACAAGGCCAACATGGACACCGCGGTCGACATCATGAACCGCCGTGTCAACGGTCTGGGCGTCTCCGAGGCGGAGGTGCAGACCCAGGGTAATCGCAACATCATCGTGAACATCCCCAAGGGGACGAACTCCGAGGAAGCGCGCGCCCAGGTCGGCACCACCGCCAAGCTCTACTTCCGCCCGGTGCTCGCCACCGAGGCCACCGGCCCGGCCGGCAACGCCTCCCCGAGCGCGTCCCCCAGCGGTTCCGGCAGCCCGTCGCCGAGCGCCTCCGCCACCGGCGAGAAGGCCTCGTCCTCCTCCTCGGAATCCCCGGCGTCCTCGGCGTCCTCGAGTCCGTCCGCCTCCGCGACCTCCCAGGGCCGCGCCGTCACCGACGCGCTGAAGGCCGACTCCTCGCCGTCCGCCAGCCCCTCGGCGAGCAGCAGCGCCGGCGCCTCGACGCCCGACACCACCAAGCTCCAGGCGCAGTACGCCGCGCTGGACTGCTCCAAGAAGTCCGCCCGCACCAAGGCCGGCGAGCGCGCCAAGCCCGCCGAGCCCACCGTCGGCTGCGGCAAGATGAACGGCGTCTGGTACAAGTACCTGCTCGGCCCCGCCGCCGTCGACGGCACCGAGGTGAAGAAGGCCAAGGCGGTCTACGACACCCAGAACGCCGCCGGCTGGCAGGTCACCATGGACTTCACCGGCAAGGGCGCCAAGAAGTTCGCGGACATCACCGGCAAGCTCGCCCAGAACCAGCAGCCGCAGAACGAGTTCGGCATCGTGCTGGACGGCGAGGTCGTCTCCAGCCCGTACGTCAGCCAGGCCATCACCGGCGGCCAGGCCCAGATCTCCGGCAGCTTCACCCAGGAGGAGGCCCAGAGCCTCGCCAACATGCTGTCCTACGGTGCCCTCCCGCTCTCCTTCAAGGAGCAGAGCGTGACCACCGTGACCGCCGCCCTCGGCGGTGAGCAGCTGCACGCGGGTCTGCTGGCCGGCGCCATCGGCCTCGCGCTGGTGATCATCTACCTGGTGGCCTACTACCGCGGCCTGTCGGTCATCGCGATCGCGTCGCTGCTGGTGTCCGCCGCGCTCACCTACGTGATCATGGCGCTGCTCGGCCCGACCATCGGCTTCGCGCTGAACCTGCCGGCTGTCTGCGGCGCCATCGTCGCCATCGGCATCACGGCGGACTCGTTCATCGTGTTCTTCGAACGCATCCGGGACGAGATCCGCGAGGGCCGCACCCTGCGCCCCGCCGTCGAGCGGGCCTGGCCGCGTGCCCGGCGCACCATCCTGGTCTCCGACTTCGTGTCGTTCCTCGCCGCCGCGGTCCTGTTCATCGTCACCGTCGGCAAGGTGCAGGGCTTCGCGTTCACGCTGGGCCTGACGACCGTCCTCGACGTGGTCGTGGTGTTCTTCTTCACCAAGCCGCTGATGACGCTCGCCGCCCGCCGCCCGTTCTTCGCGAACGGCCACAAGTGGTCCGGCCTCGACCCGAAGAGCCTGGGGGCCAAGCCGCCGCTGCGCCGCACCCGCCGTCCCGCCGGTCCCGTCTCCGGCCCTGTCGACCCCAAGGAAGCGTGAGCGATGTCGAAACTCGGCAACCTCGGCGCCCGACTGCACCGTGGCGAGATCAGCTACGACTTCATCGGTCACCGCAAGATCTGGTACGGCATCTCGATCCTGATCACCATCACGGCCATCCTCGGCCTCGCGGTGCGGGGTCTGAACATGGGCATCGACTTCCAGGGCGGCGCCGTCTTCACCACCCCGAAGACGTCGGTCTCGGTCAGCCAGGCCGAGGAGTACGCCAAGGACGCCTCCGGCCACGACGCGGTCGTGCAGAAGCTCGGCAACGGCGCGCTGCGCATCCAGATCGCCGGCATGGACACCCAGCAGTCCGACCAGATCAAGACCGAGCTGGCGCAGGACTTCAAGGTCGACAAGGAGAAGATCGCCGCCGACCTGGTCGGCCCGAGCTGGGGCGACCAGATCGCCAACAAGGCCTGGCAGGGCCTGGCGATCTTCATGGTCCTGGTGGTGATCTACCTGGCGATCGCCTTCGAGTGGCGCATGGCCATCGCGGCGCTCGTCGCCCTGATCCACGACATCACCATCACCACCGGCATCTACGCCCTCGTCGGCTTCGAGGTCACGCCCGGCACGGTGATCGGTCTGCTGACCATCCTCGGTTACTCGCTGTACGACACGGTCGTGGTGTTCGACTCCCTCAAGGAGCAGACGAAGGACATCACCAAGCAGACCAAGGTCACCTACAGCGAGATCGCCAACCGCTCGATCAACGGCACCCTGGTCCGCTCCATCAACACCACCGTGGTCGCGCTGCTGCCGGTCGCGGGCCTGCTGTTCATCGGCGGCGGCTTCCTCGGCGCGGGCACGCTCAACGACATCTCGCTGTCGCTGTTCGTCGGCCTCGCCGCCGGTGCCTACTCGTCGATCTTCATCGCCACGCCGCTCGTCGCCGACCTCAAGGAGCGCGAGCCGCAGATCAGGGCGCTGCGCAAGCGGGTGCTGGCCAAGCGGGCCCAGGCCGCCTCGACGGAGGACCTGGTGGAGGCCCGTACGGGTGCCGCCGGTGACGCCGCCGGTGAGCCCGAGGACGCCACGCCCGCCGTGGTCGGACCGCGCCACCAGCCCGCGTCCCGCGGCCGCGGCCGCGGCGGCCGGCCGTCCGGGAAGCGCCGATGACCGACATCCAGGAGCTGCTGCTCAGCCGGATCCGGGACGTGGCGGACTACCCCGAGCCGGGCGTGATGTTCAAGGACATCACCCCGCTGCTCGCGGACCCGGCGGCGTTCACCGCGCTCACCGACGCGTTCGCGGAGATCGCCACGCGTACCGGCGCCACCAAGGTCGTCGGCCTGGAGGCCCGGGGCTTCATCCTCGGCGCACCCGTGGCCCTGCGCGCCGGCCTGGGCTTCATCCCGGTGCGCAAGGCGGGCAAGCTGCCCGGCGCCACCCTCAGCCAGGCCTACGACCTGGAGTACGGCTCGGCCGAGATCGAGGTGCACGCCGAGGACCTGGCCGCCGGTGACCGCGTCCTGATCGTCGACGACGTGCTGGCCACCGGCGGCACCGCCGAGGCGTCGATCCAGCTGATCCAGCGCGCGGGCGCCCGGGTCGCCGGCGTCGCCGTGCTGATGGAGCTCGGTTTCCTGCCCGGCCGCCGCCGTCTGGAGGCCGCGCTGGACGGCGCACCCCTGGAATCCCTGCTCACCGTGTGACAGGGTGGCCGCAGGCCGAAAGCCGCTGTACCGCACTGGGGCGGGCCCGGAGGAATCCGGTGCCCGCCCTCGGCGTTTCCCGGGTACACGGCCCTCACAGGCCTGAAGGCGATCCCGCGGTCCGGGATCGCTACGATGGGTGCTCCGGAGCCTGACCGGGCACCCGGATCGCGCACGAGGAGTCCTCTTGCCAGACGAGGCCCAGCACCTGACCGCCGCCAAGCCCGAGTCCGCCTCGGCGCCCGCGGCGAAGCCAGCGGCGCACGCGCAGGACGACACCCGCGGGCCGGTCGAGCACGACCGTTCCGCCCCGGCCGACCGCCCGGCGGAGGCCCCGCGTCCCAAGCCGTCCCCCGACGCCGCCGGGCCCGCGGGGCCGGACTCCGCCGCGTCCGGACGCCCCTCCCCGGCGCCCGCCGCGGACCCCGCGCAGCAGCAGTCGCCCGCGCCCAAGGCGTCCTCCGCGCCCGCGGCGCGGCCGCCGGCCGGCCAGGGCGCCCGCTCCGGCTCCTCCAACCGCGTCCGCGCCCGCCTCGCCCGCCTCGGCGTCCAGCGCGCGAACCCGTACAACCCGGTCCTGGAGCCCCTGCTGCGGATAGTGCGCAGCAACGACCCCAAGATCGAGACGTCCACGCTCCGCCAGATCGAGCGCGCCTACCAGGTCGCCGAGCGCTGGCACCGCGGCCAGAAGCGCAAGAGCGGCGACCCGTACATCACCCACCCCCTCGCGGTGACCACCATCCTCGCCGAGCTGGGCATGGACCCGGCGACCCTGATGGCGGGCCTGCTGCACGACACCGTCGAGGACACCGAGTACGGCCTGGAGGACCTGCGCCGCGACTTCGGCGACGTCGTCGCGCTGCTCGTCGACGGCGTCACCAAGCTCGACAAGGTCAAGTTCGGCGAGGCCGCGCAGGCCGAGACCGTGCGCAAGATGGTCGTCGCCATGGCCAAGGACCCGCGCGTCCTGGTCATCAAGCTCGCCGACCGCCTGCACAACATGCGCACCATGCGCTACCTCAAGCGCGAGAAGCAGGAGAAGAAGGCGCGCGAGACCCTCGAGATCTACGCGCCGCTCGCCCACCGCCTGGGCATGAACACCATCAAGTGGGAACTGGAGGACCTCGCCTTCGCGATCCTCTACCCCAAGATGTACGACGAGATCGTCCGGCTGGTGGCCGAGCGGGCACCGAAGCGTGACGAGTACCTGGCCATAGTGACCGACGAGGTCCAGACCGACCTGCGCGCCGCCCGCATCAAGGCCACCGTCACCGGACGCCCGAAGCACTACTACAGCGTCTACCAGAAGATGATCGTCCGCGGCCGTGACTTCGCGGAGATCTACGACCTGGTCGGCATCCGCGTCCTGGTCGACACCGTCCGGGACTGCTACGCCGCCCTCGGCACCGTGCACGCGCGATGGAACCCGGTCCCCGGCCGGTTCAAGGACTACATCGCGATGCCCAAGTTCAACATGTACCAGTCGCTGCACACGACGGTCATCGGGCCCAACGGCAAGCCGGTCGAGTTGCAGATCCGCACCTTCGACATGCACCGCCGCGCCGAGTACGGCATCGCCGCGCACTGGAAGTACAAGCAGGAGGCCGTCGCCGGCGCCTCCAAGGTGCGCACCGACGTGCCCAAGGCCGGGAAGAAGGACGACCACCTCAACGACATGGCGTGGCTGCGCCAGCTGCTCGACTGGCAGAAGGAGACGGAGGACCCCGGCGAGTTCCTGGAGTCCCTGCGCTTCGACCTGTCCCGCAACGAGGTCTTCGTCTTCACCCCCAAGGGCGACGTCATCGCGCTGCCCGCCGGGGCGACGCCGGTCGACTTCGCCTACGCGGTCCACACCGAGGTCGGCCACCGGACCATAGGGGCACGCGTCAACGGCCGGCTGGTCCCGCTGGAGTCCACCCTGGACAACGGCGACCTGGTGGAGGTCTTCACCTCCAAGGCGGCCGGTGCCGGGCCCTCCCGCGACTGGCTGGGCTTCGTCAAGTCACCGCGCGCCCGCAACAAGATCCGGGCCTGGTTCTCCAAGGAGCGGCGCGACGAGGCGATCGAGCACGGCAAGGACGCCATCGCGCGGGCCATGCGCAAGCAGAACCTGCCGATCCAGCGCATCCTCACCGGCGACTCGCTGGTCACCCTGGCGCACGAGATGCGCTACCCGGACATCTCCTCGCTGTACGCGGCGATCGGCGAGGGCCACGTGGCCGCGCAGAACGTCGTGCAGAAGCTGGTGCAGGCCCTCGGCGGCGAGGAGGCGGCCACCGAGGAGATGGACGAGGCGGTCCCGCCGTCGCGCACCCGCAGCCGCAAGCGGCGCAGCAGCAACGACCCCGGTGTGGTCGTCAAGGGCGTCGACGACGTGTGGGTCAAGCTGGCCCGCTGCTGCACCCCCGTGCCCGGCGACCCGATCATCGGCTTCGTCACCCGGGGGAGCGGCGTCTCGGTCCACCGCAGCGACTGCGTCAACGTCGAGTCGCTGTCCCGGGAGCCGGAGCGCATCCTCGAGGTCGAGTGGGCGCCGACCCAGTCCTCGGTGTTCCTGGTCGCCATCCAGGTGGAGGCGCTGGACCGCTCCCGGCTGCTGTCGGACGTCACCCGCGTGCTGTCCGACCAGCACGTCAACATCCTCTCGGCGGCGGTGCAGACCTCCCGGGACCGGGTGGCCACGTCCCGCTTCACCTTCGAGATGGGCGACCCCAAGCACCTCGGCCACGTCCTGAAGGCCGTCCGCGGCGTGGAGGGCGTGTACGACGTCTACCGGGTCACCTCGGCCCGCCGGCCCTCCGACTGACCCCGGGCCCCGGACCGCGACCGGCGACATCCGGACACGCGAGAGGCCCCCGTACGCGGTGTACGGGGGCCTCTCGCACGGCTCGCTCAGGCGGGGATCAGCCGCCGAACTCGTGCAGGCCCTTCAGCGCCTGGTCCAGCAGGGCCTGGCGGCCCTCCAGCTCACGCTCCAGCTTCTCGGCCCGGGACGTGTTGCCCTGGGCGCGCGCCTGCTCGATCTGGCCCTTGAGCTTGTCCACCGCGGCCTGCAGCTGACCGGTCAGACCCGCGGCACGCGCGCGTGCCTCCGGGTTGGTGCGGCGCCACTCGGCCTCCTCGGCCTCCTGCAGCGCGCGCTCCACGGTGTGCATCCGGCCCTCGACCCGCGGCCGGGCGTCCCGCGGGACGTGACCGATGGCCTCCCACCGCTCGTTGATCGAGCGGAACGCGGCCCGGGCCGACTTGAGGTCCTCGATGGGGAGCAGCTTCTCGGCCTCCTCGGCCAGCTCCTCCTTCAGCTTCAGGTTCTCCGCCTGCTCGGCGTCGCGCTCGGCGAACACCGAGCTGCGGGCGGCGAAGAAGACGTCCTGGGCGCCGCGGAAGCGGTTCCACAGGTCGTCCTCGTGCTCGCGCTGGGCGCGGCCCGCGGCCTTCCACTCGGCCATCAGCTCCCGGTAGCGGGCCGCCGTGGGACCCCAGTCCTGGGAGCCCGACAGCGCCTCGGCCTCGACGACCAGCCGCTCCTTGACCCGGCGGGCGTCCTCGCGCTGCGCGTCCAGCTGCGCGAAGTGCGCCTTGCGGCGCTTGGAGAACGCCGAGCGCGCGTGCGAGAAGCGGTGCCACAGCTCGTCGTCGGACTTGCGGTCCAGCCGCGGCAGGCCCTTCCAGGTGTCCACCAGGGCGCGCAGCCGCTCACCGGCCGCCCGCCACTGGTCCGACTGGGCCAGCTGCTCCGCCTCGACGACCAGGTCCTCCTTGGCCCGGCGGGCCTCGTCGGACTGCTTGGCCCGCTGCGCCTTGCGCTCCTCGCGGCGCGCCTCGACGGTCTCGACCAGCTTGTCCAGGCGCGACCGCAGCGCGTCCAGGTCACCGACCGCGTGGTGCGCGTCCACCTGCTCGCGCAGGTGGCCGATGGCGACCTGGGCGTCCTTGGTGGACAGGTCGGTCGTCCGCACCCGCTTCTCGAGGAGGCCGATCTCGACCACCAGGCCCTCGTACTTGCGCTCGAAATAGGCCAGCGCCTCCTCGGGGGAGCCCGCCTGCCAGGAGCCGACCACCTGCTCGCCGTCGGCCGTACGCACGTACACGGTCCCCGTCTCGTCGACGCGGCCCCACGGGTCGCTGCTCACAGCGCCTCCTCCACATGATGCCCGCGGGGGGTTTCAGGGCCCCCGGGCATCGTCCACAGTTTCGTCACGGCCAATCTAGGCGACCGGCAGGGCGCCTGTCCGCATCCCGCACGACCGAAATTGCGCTGTTGGCCGCCCTGGTCGTCAGGATTTCCCGACCGTCGCCTTGTCGATCACCACGGTCGCGTTCGGTGCGCCGTCACCCCCGCCGGTGTTCTCGCCCGCCGCGGCGATCTTCTTGAGGACCTTCATGCCGGCGGCCGAGACCGTACCGAAGGGCGTGTAGCTCGGCGGGAGCTGGCTCGCCTGGTAGACCAGGAAGAACTGGCTGCCGCCGGTGTGCGGCTGACCGGTGTTGGCCATCGCGATCGTGCCCGCCGGGTAGGTGTTGTTCTTCAGGCTCGTGTCCTTGAGGTTCTCGTCCGGGAGCGTGTAGCCCGGACCGCCCGAACCGCTGCCCGTGGGGTCGCCGCACTGGAGCACGTAGATGCCGTTGGTCGTCAGGCGGTGGCACTTCGTGTGGTCGAAGTAGCCCTTGCCCGCGAGGAAGGCGAAGGAGTTCACGGTGTGCGGGGCCGCCGACGCCTTCAGCGCGACGTCGATCGCGCCGCACGTGGTGTCCAGCGTCATCGTGTACTTAGCCGACTTGTCGATCGACATCGCCGGCTCCTTCTTCCAGGTCTGCGTCGCGACCTTGCCGGCGGCCGGCTTCTCGCACGGGTCCTTGGCCGCGCTGGGCGACGGGGCCGTCGACGCGCTCGCGCTCGCCTTGTCGTCCGAGTCGTCCTTCATGACACCGGTCGTGTACAGCGCCAGGCTGCCCACCAGGACCACGCCGAGCACCGACGCGATCACCGAGGTGCGGACCTTCGCCTTCCGCCGCGCCTCGGTCCGCCGCTGCTGCTGCCGCAAGAACTTCTCCCGGGCGAGCTGTCGCCGCCGCTGTTCCTGGGTGACCACGGGGTTGTCTCCTCATGCGTCCGTCTGTGTGTGCCCCGTACCGTATATGGGTTCGCTGAGGATTCGGCAGCGCCGGTAGGCTCGGGCGCAAGCCGTAGCCACCCGTATCGACACAAACGAAGGACGAACGTGCTCATTGCCGGGTTCCCCGCCGGTGCCTGGGGGACGAACTGCTACCTCGTCGCCCCCGCCCCCGGTGAGGAGTGCGTGATCATCGACCCGGGCCACGAAGCGGCCCCCGGAGTCGAGGAAGCACTCCAGAAGCATCGGCTCAAGCCCGTCGCCGTCGTCCTCACCCACGGCCACCTCGACCACGTGGCCTCGGTCGTCCCCGTGTGCGGCGCGCACGACGTGCCGGCCTGGATCCACCCCGAGGACCGGTACATGATGAGCGACCCCGAGAAGGCGCTCGGCCGGTCGATCGGCCTGCCGCTGCTCGGCGACCTGACGGTGGGCGAGCCGGACGACGTCCGGGAGCTGACCGACGGCGCGCGGCTGGAACTGGCCGGCCTGGAGCTGGCCGTCGCGCACGCCCCGGGCCATACCAAGGGGTCGGTGACCTTCCAGCTCCCCGAGAACGCGGACGTCCCCCCGGTGTTCTTCTCGGGCGACCTGCTCTTCGCCGGCTCCATCGGACGCACCGACCTGCCGGGCGGATCCATGGCGGACATGCTCGAGTCGCTGGCCCGCGTGTGCCTGCCGCTCGACGACTCCACCGTGGTGCTGTCCGGCCACGGCCCCCAGACGACCATCGGCCGCGAGCGCACCGCCAACCCGTACCTGCGCCAGGTGGCCGACGGCCGCCCGGAGCCCGGCGCGGACACCGGCACCGCTCCCCGACGAGGAATGTGAACGAGAGACTCCCGTGAGCACCTTCCAGGCCCCCAAGGGCACCTACGACCTGATCCCGCCGGACTCCGCGACCTACCTCGCGGTCCGCGAGGCCATCGCCGCCCCGCTGCGCACCTCCGGCTACGGCTACGTCGAGACACCCGGCTTCGAGAACGTCGAGCTGTTCGCCCGCGGTGTCGGTGAGTCCACCGACATCGTGACCAAGGAGATGTACGCCTTCGAGACCAAGGGCGGCGACCGGCTCGCCCTGCGCCCCGAGGGCACCGCCTCCGTGCTGCGCGCCGCGCTGGAGGCCAACCTGCACAAGCAGGGCAACCTCCCGGTCAAGCTCTGGTACTCCGGCTCGTACTACCGCTACGAGAAGCCGCAGAAGGGCCGCTACCGCCACTTCTCCCAGGTCGGCGCCGAGGCCATCGGGGCCGAGGACCCGGCCCTGGACGCCGAGCTGATCATCCTGGCCGACCAGGCCTACCGCTCGCTGGGCCTGCGCTCCTTCCGCATCCTGCTGAACTCGCTCGGCGACAAGGAGTGCCGCCCGGTCTACCGGGAGGCGCTGCAGACGTTCCTGCGCGGACTGGACCTCGACAAGGACACCCTGCGCCGGGCGGACATCAACCCGCTGCGCGTGCTCGACGACAAGCGGGCCGACGTGCAGAAGCAGCTCACCGGCGCCCCGCTGCTGCGCGACTACCTGTGCGACGCCTGCAAGGCGTACCACGAGGAGGTCCGCGAGCTGATCACCGCCGCCGGCGTCGCCTTCGAGGACGACCCGAGGCTGGTGCGCGGCCTGGACTACTACACGCGCACCACGTTCGAGTTCGTCCACGACGGCCTGGGCGCGCAGTCCGCGGTGGGCGGCGGCGGCCGCTACGACGGCCTGTCCGAGATGATCGGCGGCCCCGCGCTGCCGTCCGTGGGCTGGGCCCTGGGCGTCGACCGCACGGTCCTCGCCCTGGAGGCCGAGGGCGTGCGGCTGGACCTGCCGTCCGCGACCTCGGTCTACGCGGTCCCGCTCGGCGAGGAGGCCCGCCGGGTGCTGTTCGCCAAGGTCACCGAGCTGCGCAAGCTGGGCGTCGCCGCCGACTTCTCCTACGGGAGCAAGGGGCTCAAGGGCGCGATGAAGAACGCCAACCGCAGCGGCGCGCGCTTTGCGATCGTGGCCGGTGAGCGGGACCTCGCCGAGGGCGTCGTCCAGCTGAAGGACATGGAGTCCGGCGAGCAGGTGGCCGTCGGCGTGGGCGAGATCGTGGCGGAGCTGGAGTCCCGGCTGGGCTGACCGGCCCGGTGGGCCGCACCGCGTCCCGAGCGTCTTCACCTCCGGGGCCCCTGGGCGTCAACCCGGCGGCCCCGGATTCGTCCTCCGGGACGGTTTTCGACGCGGGGGCACCCGGCCGACGGGTGCCCCGCACCACGGCCGGAACCGAACGGTCCGGCCCGTGCGCGCGTATCTCCTTATGCGCAACGAACGGTGGCCCGCGGGCCACGTGCGGCACAATGGCCCTGCCCGAAGCAGGTCCACCTCTCACGTGACGGAACCGGCGGAATGAGCAAGACGACAGTGAAGGACGTCTCCACCGACCCCGAGCCGCAGCACGCCGGGGCCCCCGGACCGCGCGCTCTGGGCGGCAGCCGCGCGTTCGCCATCCTGCTGCTGCTCACCGGGGCGGCCGGGCTGCTCGCCGCGTGGGTCATCACGATCGACAAGTTCAAGCTGCTCGAGGCCAAGGTCGCCGGCACGAGCTTCACCCCCGGCTGCAGCCTGAACCCCGTGGTCTCCTGCGGCAGCGTCATGGAGTCCAAGCAGGCCGCCGCCTTCGGGTTCCCCAACCCGATGCTCGGCCTGGTCGCCTACGGCATCGTGATCTGCGTCGGCATGAGCCTGCTGGCCGGCGCCCGCTTCCCGCGCTGGTACTGGCTGACCTTCAACGCCGGCACGCTCTTCGGCGTGGGCTTCGTCACCTGGCTGCAGTTCCAGTCGCTGTACCGGATCAACGCCCTGTGCCTGTGGTGCTGCCTGGCCTGGGTCGCCACGATCCTCATGTTCTGGTACGTCACCTCGTTCACCGTGCGCAACGGCCTGCTGCCCGGCCCGCGCTGGCTGAAGGGCTTCTTCAGCGAGTTCACCTGGGTCGTGCCCGTGCTGCACATCGGCATCATCGGGATGCTGATCCTGACCCGCTGGTGGGACTTCTGGACCAGCTGACAGCCCCGAGGGGATTGTCAGTGCGGTGTTCTAGGGTTTCAGGGTGGAGCCCGATCTGTTCACCGCCGCCGCCGAAGAACGCCAGGAGAAGGACCCGTCGGCCAGCCCCCTGGCGGTCCGCATGCGCCCCCGCACCCTCGACGAGGTCGTGGGGCAGCAACACCTGCTGAAACCGGGTTCACCCCTGCGCCGCCTGGTCGGCGAGGGTGCCAAGGGCCCGGCCGGCCCCTCCTCGGTGATCCTCTGGGGCCCGCCCGGCACCGGCAAGACCACCCTGGCCTACGTCGTCTCCAAGGCCACCAACAAGCGCTTCGTGGAACTGTCCGCGATCACCGCCGGCGTCAAGGAGGTCCGCGCGGTCATCGACGGCGCCCGCCGCGCCTCGGGCGGCTACGGCCAGGAGACCGTCCTCTTCCTCGACGAGATCCACCGCTTCAGCAAGGCCCAGCAGGACTCCCTGCTGCCCGCCGTCGAGAACCGCTGGGTGACCCTGATCGCCGCGACCACCGAGAACCCGTACTTCTCGGTCATCTCCCCGCTGCTGTCCCGCTCGCTGCTGCTCACCCTCGAACCCCTCACCGACGACGACCTGCGCGGCCTGCTGCGCCGCGCCCTCACCGACGAGCGCGGCCTCAAGGGCGCCGTCACCCTCCCCGAGGACACCGAGGCCCACCTCCTGCGCATCGCCGGGGGCGACGCCCGCCGCGCCCTGACCGCCCTGGAGGCCGCCGCCGGGGCCGCCCTCGACCAGGACGCGGCGCAGATCGACCTCGCCACGCTGGAGCAGACCGTCGACCGCGCCGCCGTCACGTACGACCGCGACGGCGACCAGCACTACGACGTGGCCAGCGCCCTCATCAAGTCCATCCGCGGCTCCGACGTGGACGCCGCCCTGCACTACCTGGCCCGGATGATCGAGGCCGGCGAGGACCCCCGGTTCATCGCCCGCCGCCTGATGATCTCCGCCAGCGAGGACATCGGCCTGGCCGACCCCAACGCCCTGCCGATCGCGGTCGCCGCCGCCCAGGCCGTCGCCATGATCGGCTTCCCCGAGGCCGCGCTCACCCTCAGCCACGCCACCATCGCGCTCGCCCTGGCTCCCAAGTCCAACGCCGCGACCACCGCCATCGGCGCCGCCCTGGACGACGTGCGCAAGGGACTGGCCGGCCCCGTCCCGGCCCACCTGCGCGACGGCCACTACAAGGGCGCCGCCAAGCTCGGCCACGCCCAGGGCTACGTGTACCCGCACGACGTGCCCGAGGGCATCGCCGAGCAGCAGTACGCGCCGGACGCCCTGAAGGACCGCACGTACTACACCCCGACCCGGCACGGCGCGGAGGCGCGGTACGCGGACGCCGTGGAGTGGACCCGCCAGCACCTCGGTCGCAAGCGGTCCTGAGCGGCCTGTAGACTGACCCGAAGTGCCGAGTCCCGCGCTGTCAGAGCGGGACAACCGGCCGGAGACCCCCTCGGGGGACTCCAGGAGCGTCGCGCACCGTCGAACGGTGTCGCGGGCCGCCCACCACCACCCGGTTCCCGGGACAGGTCGGTGGGCCACTCGCGTGCTGCACGTAGTTGCCCAGACCAGGGGAGCGGCTGCCCGGCAGGTCCCCAGCGGACCCGGCGGGTTTCCCCGGCTGCGGATGCGACCTCCCTGAACCCTGACGAGCCGGAAACAGCGAAAAGAGATTGAGACAGTGGCGAACCAGTCCCGCCCCAAGGTCAAGAAGTCGCGTGCCCTCGGCATCGCGCTGACCCCGAAGGCCGTCAAGTACTTCGAGGCCCGCCCCTACCCGCCGGGTGAGCACGGCCGCGGCCGCAAGCAGAACTCGGACTACAAGGTCCGTCTGCTGGAGAAGCAGCGTCTGCGCGCGCAGTACGACCTCTCCGAGCGCCAGCTGGTCCGCGCCTACGAGCGCGCGTCCAAGGTCCAGGGCAAGACCGGTGAGGCCCTGATCGTGGAGCTCGAGCGCCGTCTCGACGCCCTGGTCCTGCGTTCGGGCATCGCCCGCACCATCTACCAGGCCCGTCAGATGGTCGTCCACGGCCACATCGAGGTCAACGGCCAGAAGGTCGACAAGCCGTCGTTCCGCGTCCGTCCCGACGACGTCGTGATGGTCCGCGAGCGCAGCCGCGAGAAGACCCTCTTCCAGATCGCCCGCGAGGGTGGCTTCGCCCCCGACGGTGAGACCCCGCGCTACCTGCAGGTGAACCTCAAGGCCCTGGCGTTCCGCCTGGACCGCGAGCCGAACCGCAAGGAGATCCCGGTGATCTGCGACGAGCAGCTCGTCGTCGAGTACTACGCCCGCTGATCACGGATCGACGGTCGTAGGACCCGCAGCACTGGAACCCGTCGTCCCGCCGCCCTCCCGGGCGGCCGGGGCGGCGGGTTCTTCCGTCCCCGGCCCGGCGCCAATCGAGTACGGGGCGCCGCCCCCGGCGCGATAGGCTCGACCCCTGTCAACAGTGACCGAAGAGCGGAAGCGGGTGCGCAGTGTCCGGTGGAGAGGTGGCCGGCATCCTGGTGGCCGTCTTCTGGGCGATCCTGGTCTCCTTCCTCGCCGTCGCGCTGGCGAGGCTGGCCCAGACGCTCAGGGCGACCACCAAGCTCGTGGCGGACGTGACCGACCAGGCCGTCCCGCTGCTGGCCGACGCCTCCGCGGCGGTGCGGTCCGCGCAGACCCAGATCGACCGGGTCGACGCGATCGCCTCGGACGTCCAGGAGGTCACGTCCAACGCCTCCGCGCTCTCGACCACCGTCGCCTCCACCTTCGGGGGGCCGCTGGTCAAGGTCGCCGCCTTCGGTTACGGCGTCCGCCGCGCCCTCGGCGGCCGCAAGGAGAACGCGCCCGCCCGGGAGCCCCGGCGCACGGTGATCGTGGGCCGCACCGTCCCGGCCGCACGGCGGAAGAACCGGCGAAAGTAGGAGCCAGCTCAGATGTTCCGCCGTACCTTCTGGTTCACCTCCGGTGTGGCCGCCGGTGTCTGGGCCACCACCAAGGTGAACCGCAAGATCAAGCAGCTGACCCCCGAGAGCCTCGCCGTCGCCGCCGCCCACAAGGCGCTGGAGACCGGCCAGCGGCTCAAGGACCGGGCCGTCGGCTTCGCGCACGACGTGCGCGACAACATGGCCCAGCGGGAGGACGAGCTGGGGGAGGCGCTGGGCATCAACGCCGCCCCCGAACTCCCCGCACCCCGGCGCTACACCGCCCTGGAGAACAGCAACCCCTCGCAGTACGTCGCCCCGCCGACGCACTCGTACAACCGGAATGAGGACCACTGATGGAGTCGGCCGAGATTCGCCGCCGTTGGCTGAGCTTCTTCGAGGAGCGCGGGCACACCGTCGTCCCTTCGGCGTCGCTCATCGCGGACGACCCGACTCTGCTCCTCGTCCCCGCCGGCATGGTGCCCTTCAAGCCCTACTTCCTCGGTGAGGTCAAGCCGCCCTTCGACCGCGCCACCAGCGTGCAGAAGTGCGTGCGCACGCCCGACATCGAAGAGGTCGGCAAGACCACGCGGCACGGCACGTTCTTCCAGATGTGCGGCAACTTCTCGTTCGGCGACTACTTCAAGGAAGGCGCCATCAAGCTCGCCTGGGAGCTGCTCACCAGCTCCCAGGACCAGGGCGGTTACGGCCTGGAGCCGGAGAAGCTCTGGATCACCGTCTACCAGGACGACGACGAGGCCGAGCGCATCTGGCACGACGTCGTCGGCGTGCCGATGGAGCGCATCCAGCGCCTGGGCAAGAAGGACAACTTCTGGTCCATGGGCGTACCCGGCCCGTGCGGCCCCTGCTCCGAGATCAACTACGACCGCGGCCCCGAGTTCGGCGCCGAGGGCGGCCCCGCCGTCAACGACGAGCGGTACGTGGAGATCTGGAACCTCGTCTTCATGCAGTACGAGCGGGGCGAGGGCACCGGCAAGGACGACTTCGAGATCCTCGGGGACCTGCCGAGCAAGAACATCGACACCGGTCTCGGCCTCGAACGCCTCGCCATGATCCTGCAGGGCGTGCAGAACATGTACGAGATCGACACCTCGATGGCCGTCATCGACACGGCCACCGAGCTGACCGGCGTCCGCTACGGCGACGCCCACGCCTCGGACGTGTCCCTGCGCGTGGTCACCGACCACATGCGCACCGCCACCATGCTCATCGGCGACGGCGTCACCCCCGGCAACGAGGGCCGCGGCTACGTGCTGCGCCGCATCATGCGCCGCGCCATCCGCAACATGCGCCTGCTCGGCGCCACCGGACCGGTCGTCCAGGACCTGATCGACACCGTCATCAGGATGATGGGCCGGCAGTACCCCGAGCTCGTCACCGACCGCGAGCGGATCGAGAAGGTGGCCCTCGCCGAGGAGAACGCCTTCCTCAAGACGCTGAAGGCCGGCACCAACATCCTCGACACCGCCGTCACCGAGACCAAGCAGGCCGGCGGCACCGTCCTGGCCGGCGACAAGGCCTTCCTGCTCCACGACACCTGGGGCTTCCCGATCGACCTCACCCTGGAGATGGCCGCCGAGCAGGGGCTGTCCGTGGACGAGGACGGCTTCCGCCGCCTGATGAAGGAACAGCGGGAGCGCGCCAAGGCCGACGCCCAGGCCAAGAAGACCGGCCACGCCGACCTCGGTGCCTACCGCGAGATCGCGGACCGGGCCGGCGCCACCGACTTCATCGGCTACACCGACACCGACGCCGAGTCCACGGTCGTCGGCATCCTGGTCGACGGCGTGTCCTCCCCGGCCGCCACCGAGGGCGACGAGGTCGAGATCGTCCTCGACCGCACCCCGTTCTACGCCGAGGGCGGCGGCCAGATCGGCGACACCGGCCGCATCAGGACCGACTCCGGCGCCGTCATCGAGGTGCGCGACTGCCAGAAGCCGGTGCCGGGCGTCTACGTCCACAAGGGCGTCGTCCAGGTCGGCGAGGTCACCGTCGGTGCCACGGCCCACGCCTCGATCGACGCCCGCCGCCGCAAGGCCATCGCCCGCGCCCACTCGGCCACCCACCTGACCCACCAGGCCCTGCGCGACGCCCTCGGCCCGACGGCCGCCCAGGCCGGCTCCGAGAACCAGCCCGGCCGCTTCCGCTTCGACTTCGGATCCCCGTCCGCCGTGCCGACGGCCGTGATGACCGACGTCGAGCAGAAGATCAACGAGGTGCTCGCCCGCGACCTCGACGTGCGCGCCGACGTCATGGGCATCGACGAGGCCAAGAAGCAGGGCGCCATCGCCGAGTTCGGCGAGAAGTACGGCGAGCGCGTCCGCGTGGTGACCATCGGCGACTTCTCCAAGGAGCTGTGCGGCGGCACGCACGTGCACAACACCGCCCAGCTGGGCCTGGTGAAGCTGCTCGGCGAGTCGTCGATCGGTTCGGGTGTCCGCCGCATCGAGGCCCTGGTAGGCGTCGACGCCTATAACTTCCTCGCCCGCGAGCACACGGTCGTCGCCCAGCTCCAGGAGCTGGTCAAGGGACGCCCGGAGGAGCTGCCGGAGAAGGTCTCCGCGATGCTCGGCAAGCTGAAGGACGCCGAGAAGGAGATCGAGAAGTTCCGCGCCGAGAAGGTCCTGCAGGCCGCCGCCGGACTGGCCGAGTCCGCCAAGGACGTGCGCGGCGTCGCCGTCGTCACCGGCCAGGTGCCCGACGGCACCACGCCGGACGACCTGCGCAAGCTGGTCCTGGACGTGCGCGGCCGCATCCAGGGCGGGCGGGCCGCGGTCGTGGCCCTGTTCACGGTCAACAACGGCAAGCCGCTCACGGTCATCGCCACCAACGAGGCCGCCCGTGAGCGGGGCCTCAAGGCCGGCGACCTGGTCCGCACCGCCGCCAAGACCCTCGGCGGCGGTGGCGGCGGCAAGCCCGACGTCGCCCAGGGCGGCGGCCAGAACCCGGCCGCCGTCGGCGAGGCCGTCGACGCCGTCGAGCGGCTCGTCGCCGACACCGCCAAGTGAGCGCCGCGGGCGGAGAGGACGGCGGCCCGGTCATGCGCCGCGGCCGTCGCCTCGCCGTCGACGTCGGGGACGCCCGGATCGGGGTCGCCTCGTGCGACCCCGACGGGATCCTCGCGACGCCGGTGGAGACCGTGCCGGGCCGGGACGTCCCCGCGGCGCACCGCAGGCTGCGGCAACTCGTCGAGGAGTACGAGCCCATCGAGGTCGTCGTCGGCCTCCCCCGCTCCCTCAAGGGGGGCGAGGGCCCGGCGGCGGCCAAGGTCCGCGTGTTCGCCCGGGAACTGGCCCGCATGATCGCGCCGATCGGGGTCAGACTGGTGGACGAGCGCATGACGACCGTGACGGCCAGTCAAGGACTGCGCGCCTCCGGCGTGAAGTCCAAGAAGGGCCGCTCCGTCATCGATCAGGCGGCCGCAGTGATCATCCTGCAGCAGGCGCTGGAATCCGAACGGGTGTCAGGCAGACCACCCGGCGAGGGCGTCGAAGTGGTCATCTGATCGCGATACGGTAACGTTCCGCGCGATGCGGCGGTGTTCGAACAGCCGCCGCACAGCAAGAGACGGAACGGACGCCGGGCCCGCCGGCCGCGTGACCGCCGCCTCGCGGCTCTAGGGGATCGATGACTGAGTATGGCCGGGGCCAGGGCTCCGAACCGTGGCCTCCCGAGGACCCGTTGTACGGGGACGGAGGATGGGGAGGGCAGCAGCCCCACGCGGGCCACCAGCCTGCCCACGGCGGCCAGCAGCACCCGCAGCAGCCCCACCAGCAGGCGCAGTACGGCGACTGGGGTGGGCACCAGGGCCACGCCCCGGGCCAGGAGCCGTACGGCCGGCAGCAGTACGACCAGCAGCAGTACGCCGGCGGGCAGTACCAGGGCGGTCACCAGCAGTACCCCGAGCAGCACCAGCAGTACGGCGACCAGCAGCAGTACCCCCCGGCGGACCACGAGCAGTACGGCGAGCAGCAGCAGTACGCCCACCAGGGACAGCAGGTGTACCAGCAGGGGGGCTGGGACGGCACCGGCACGCACGCGCACGTGCCGTACGCCGCCGACCCCGGTGACCCCTACGGGCAGCAGCCCGCGGCCTACGGTGCCGAGCAGCCCGACCACTACGGCACCCCGGACGCCTACCCGCCGCCGGAGCCGCCCGGCCGCCGCGGGGCCGAACCGGAGCCCGAGGCCGAGCCGCCCACCACGACCGACTGGGACCCCGGACCCGACCGGGGCGAGCACGCCTTCTTCGCGGGCGGGGACACCGCCGTGGACACGGACGACGCCGACGACGACGAGCCGGGCGGCACCGGCCGCCGCGGGCGGGGCGGCAAGGGCGACAAGAAGAAGAAGCGCCGCAACGGCTGTGCCTGTCTGGTGGTGCTGCTGGTGTTCGGCGGCGGCCTCGCCGGCGTCTCGTACGTCGGCTACACCTTCTACCAGAACCGTTACGCCTCGGCCCCCGACTACTCGGGCGACGGCACCGGCCAGACCGTCAGCATCGAGGTGCCCAAGGGCGCGGGCGGCGCGGAGATCGGCCGCCGGCTGAAGGAGGCCGGCGTCGTCAAGAGCGTCGACGCCTTCGTGTCGGCGTTCACGCACAACCCCGAGGGCGACAAGATCCAGGCCGGCGCGTACATCCTGAAGAAGCAGATGTCCGCCTCCAGCGCCGTCGAGATGATGCTCGACCCGAAGAGCCAGGCCAACGTGATGGTCAAGCCGGGCCAGCGCAACGTGCAGGTCTACCAGGCCATCGACGACAAGCTCGGCCTGTCCGCCGGCACCACGAAGGGCGTCGCCCGCAAGGAGTACGCGGACCTCGGACTGCCGAGCTGGGCGAAGGGCGGCGAGAGCGTCAAGGACCCGCTGGAGGGCTTCCTCTACCCGGGCACCTATGCGGCGGCCAAGGGCATGAAGCCCGAGGCGGTCCTCAAGGAGATGGTCCAGCAGGCCGACGCGGCGTACGCCAAGTACGACCTGGCGGACAAGGCCAAGCAGTTCAAGCTGGACGGCCCGATGCAGGTCATCACGGTGGCGAGCCTGGTCCAGGCCGAGGGCAAGACCATCGATGACTACCGCAAGATGGCCGAGGTCGTCTACAACCGCCTCGACTACTCCAACCCCGAGACCTACGGGTTCCTCCAGTTCGACTCGACGTACAACTACGTGAAGAACCAGAGCAACATCGACATCTCGCTGGCGGAGATCAAGCAGAACAAGGACCCGTACAACACCTACAGCCACAAGGGACTGCCGCCCGGGCCGATCGGCAACCCGGGCGAGACCGCCCTGAAGGCGACGCTCGACCCGACCGACGATGGCTGGTACTACTTCGTGGCGACCGACGGCGTCAGCAAGACCGAGTTCGCCCGCACCCATGCGGACTTCGAGAAGCTCAGGGACAAGTTCAATGCACGCTCGGACGACTGAGGGCCGCCGGGCCGCCGTGCTCGGCAGCCCCGTCGCGCACTCCCTCTCGCCGGTGCTGCACCGCGCCGCGTACGAGGCACTGGGCCTGACCGGGTGGACCTACGACCGCTTCGAGGTGGACGAGGCGGCCCTGCCCGGCTTCGTCGACGGCCTCGGCGCCGAGTGGGCGGGACTGTCGCTGACCATGCCGCTGAAGCGGGCCGTCATCCCGCTGCTCGACGAGATCAGCGAGACGGCCGCCTCGGTGGAGGCGGTCAACACCCTGGTGTTCGGCGAGGACGGCCGTCGCACCGGCGACAACACCGACGTCCCCGGCATGGTCGCCGCCCTGCGCGAACACGGCATCGAGGAGGTCGAGTCGGCCGCCGTCCTGGGCGCCGGCGCCACCGCCTCCTCCGCGCTCGCGGCCCTGTCCCGCGTGTGCACCGGCGAGGTCGTCGCCTACGTCCGCAGCGAGGCCCGCGCCGCCGAGATGCGCCGGTGGGGCGAGCGGCTGGACGTCGAGCTGCGCACCGCCCGCTGGGAGGACGCCGCCGAGGCGCTCCGGGCCCCGCTGGTGATCGCCACCACCCCGGCCGGAACGACCGACGCGCTCGCCCACGCCGTGCCGGAGCGGCCCGCGACCCTCTTCGACGTGCTCTACGAGCCCTGGCCGACCATGCTCGCCGCCCGCTGGTCGATGGTCGGCGGGGCCGTCGTCGGCGGACTCGACCTGCTGGTGCACCAGGCGGTCCTCCAGGTGGAGCAGATGACCGGCCGCGCCCCGGCCCCGCTGGACGCCATGCGGAAAGCGGGCGAACACGCGCTCGCAGCCCGCTAGGATCCCCGTGTCCCGCGGGTGAGCGAACCCCGCGGACGACCGTCACGGGGGGAGCACTGTCCATGTCCAGCGTGCCCGCGGACGTCTCACTGGCGTCCGGGAAGTCCGAGATCTTCGAGATCGTCCTGCGGTTCCTGCCGGACTGGATCCAGCACGTGGTGCTGGTGCTGATCCTGCTGGCCGTCGTCGCCTCGTGGGTCCTCAAGCTGAAGCGCAAGCTCGCCCACCGGCGCGCGGTGCGACAGGGCGGGACGGCCGTCGTGCCGACGGCACCCGACCAGGGCAGCGGGGCGGACCACCTGGGCGCGTACGCCCCGCAGCAGCAGGCGCCCCGGCAGCCGAGCGGCGCCGACTTCCTCGGGCCCTACGCCCCGCAGCACCGGCCGGCGCCCCAGCAGCCCGCCGCCGCTCCCCGGCCGAGCGGCGCCGACTTCCTCGGCTCGTACGCGCCGCCGCGGGCCCCGGGCGACGCCGCGCGGTGACGCCGGCTCCGGCGTGACGCGTCCGCACCGCGGTCCGGCCCTCGGGTCAGCCCTCGCGACCGCCCCGGTGCCCGCGTCGCCGTCCGCGTCGCCGTCCGCCAGATGGACCGGCGGCCGGGGCGGGGGCCGGGACGTGGGAGGATCGGAGGTGGCGGACCCGGGTCGCGCACCCGGTCACGCCGCTGCCGTACGCGAGGACGCGCGTACGCAGGGCAGTACCAGGCGCGAGCACTGAGGAGCACCGTTGAGCAGGTTGCGCTGGCTGACCGCGGGGGAGTCCCACGGTCCCGCACTCGTGGCGACGCTGGAGGGCCTTCCGGCCGGCGTGCCGATCACCACGGAGATGGTGGCGGACCACCTGGCCAGGCGGCGGCTCGGCTATGGCCGCGGGGCGCGGATGAAGTTCGAGCGTGACGAGGTCACCTTCCTCGGCGGCGTGCGGCACGGTCTGACCCTGGGTTCCCCGGTGGCGGTCATGGTGGGCAACACCGAGTGGCCGAAGTGGGAGCAGGTCATGGCGGCCGACCCGGTCGACCCGGAGATCCTGGCGGGTCTGGCCCGCAACGCGCCGCTGACCCGGCCCCGCCCCGGCCACGCCGACCTGGCGGGCATGCAGAAGTACGGCTTCGACGAGGCGCGGCCCATCCTGGAGCGGGCCTCGGCCCGGGAGACGGCCGCGCGGGTGGCGCTGGGCGCGGTGGCGCGCTCGTACCTGAAGGAGACCGTCGGCGTCGAGATCGTCTCGCACGTGGTGGAGCTGTGCTCGGTGAAGGCGCCGCGGGGCGTGTACCCGACGCCGGGCGACGTCGAGCGGCTGGACGCCGACCCGCTGCGCTGCCTGGACGCCGACGCCTCCAAGGCGATGGTCGCCGAGGTCGACCAGGCCCACAAGGACGGCGACACGCTCGGTGGCGTGGTCGAGGTGCTGGCCTACGGCGTCCCGGTCGGCCTGGGCTCGCACGTGCACTGGGACCGCAAGCTCGACGCCCGGCTCGCCGGCGCGCTCATGGGCATCCAGGCGATCAAGGGTGTCGAGGTCGGCGACGGCTTCGAGCTGGCCCGGGTGCCCGGTTCCAAGGCGCACGACGAGATCGTGAACACGCCCGAGGGCATCCGGCGCGTCTCCGGCCGCGCGGGCGGCACGGAGGGCGGGCTGAGCACCGGCGAGCTGCTGCGGGTGCGGGCCGCGATGAAGCCCATCGCCACGGTGCCGCGGGCGCTGCGGACCGTGGACGTGACCACCGGCGAGGCCACCCAGGCCCACCACCAGCGCTCCGACGTCTCCGCGGTCCCGGCCGCCGGGATCGTCGCCGAGGCGATGGTGGCGCTGGTCCTGGCCGACGCGGTCGCCGAGAAGTTCGGCGGAGACAGCGTCACCGAGACCCGCCGCAACGCCCGCTCGTACCTCGACTCCCTCCACATCCGATGAGCGGTCCGCTGATCGTCCTGGTCGGCCCGATGGGCGTGGGCAAGTCGACGGTCGGGCAGCTGCTGGCCGAGCGGCTCGGCACCGGGTACCGCGACACGGACGACGACATCGTCGCCGCGCAGGACCGCACCATCGCCGAGATCTTCCTCGACGAGGGCGAACCGGCCTTCCGCGCCCTGGAGAAGGACGCGGTGCGCGACGCGCTGGCCGCGCACACCGGCGTCCTCGCCCTCGGCGGCGGCGCCGTCCTCGACCCGGACACGCGCGCCCTGCTGCGGGACCACCGCGTGGCCTACCTCTCGATGGACGTCGAGGAGGCGGTCCGGCGCACGGGCCTGAACACGGCCCGTCCGCTGCTCGCGGTCAACCCGCGCAAGCAGTGGCGCGAGCTGATGGACGCCCGCCGTCACCTGTACGAGGAGGTCGCCACCGTGGTGGTGGCCACCGACGGCCGGACGCCCGAGGACGTCACCCGAGCCGTCCTGGACGCACTGGAGTTGAAGGAAGCATGAGCGAGTCGGTGACGCGGATCCTCGTCGGGGGCAGTGCGGGCAGCGAGCCCTACGAGGTCCTGGTGGGCCGTCAACTGCTCGGCGAACTGGCCGGATTGATCGGGGACCGGGCCAAGCGGGTCGCGGTGATCCACCCCGAGGCGCTCGCCGAGACCGGTGACGCGCTCCGCGCCGACCTGGCCGGGCAGGGCTACGAGGCGGTCGCCATCCAGGTGCCCAACGCCGAGGAGGCCAAGACCGCCGAGGTCGCCGCGTACTGCTGGAAGGCGCTCGGCCAGTCCGGCTTCACCCGCACCGACGTGATCGTCGGCGTCGGCGGCGGCGCGACCACGGACCTCGCCGGGTTCGTGGCCGCCACCTGGCTGCGCGGGGTGCGCTGGGTGGCCGTCCCGACCACCGTGCTCGCCATGGTGGACGCGGCGGTCGGCGGCAAGACCGGCATCAACACCGCCGAGGGCAAGAACCTCGTGGGCTCCTTCCACCCGCCCGCGGGCGTGCTGTGCGACCTGGCCGCGCTGGACTCGCTGCCGGTCCACGACTACGTCTCCGGGCTGGCGGAGGTCATCAAGGCCGGCTTCATCGCCGACCCGGTGATCCTGGACCTGATCGAGTCCGACCCGCAGGCCGCGCGCACCCCGGCCGGCCCGCACACGGCCGAGCTGATCGAACGTTCCATCAAGGTCAAGGCGGACGTGGTGTCGTCGGACCTGAAGGAGTCGGGCCTGAGGGAGATCCTGAACTACGGCCACACCCTCGCCCACGCCATCGAGAAGAACGAGCGCTACAGCTGGCGGCACGGGGCGGCCGTGGCGGTCGGCATGCACTTCGCCGCCGAACTCGGCCGGCTCGCGGGGCGCCTGGACGACGCCACCGCCGACCGCCACCGCACGGTCCTGGAGGCGGTCGGGCTGCCCCTGCACTACCGCTACGACCAGTGGCCCAAGCTGCTGGAGGCGATGAAGGTCGACAAGAAGTCCCGCGGCGACCTGCTGCGGTTCATCGTCCTGGACGGGCTGGCCAAGCCGACCGTCCTGGAGGGACCCGACCCGGCGGTCCTGCTCGCCGCCTACGGCGAGGTGGGCGAGTAGGGCCTCCGCGCCCCTCGTGCCCGATCGGCTTGTCCCGGCGGGCACTTCACGACGCCCCCGGCCGTTCACCGAAAGACAGCCGGGGGCGGTACCGTTCCGTACGGAGCGGGGCCGGACCCCGCCGTGGACCGAGCCCAGTAGAACGAGACGGAGTGGCACCGGATGCAGCACGCAGTGGGTTCTCCGCTGCCGCCGCCCCACCAGTCGGGGCACGGGCCGATCGCCGGATGGTCGCCGGCCGCACACCACCCGGGTCCGCAGCAGCAGCCCGCCCCCGCGCCACCGCCCCCGGGCTACACCGGCACCCCCTCGGGCCCGGTACCCCCGGCACCCCCGCACGCCCCGGCCCCCCAGCCCTCGGCCCCGGCGCCGCCGCAGCATGGCGGTCCGGCGCAGCCGCAGCCGCAGGCTCCTGCGCCGCAGCACGGTGGTCAGCCGCAGCCGCAGCCGCAGCCTCAGGCTCCTGCGCCGCAGCACGGTAATCCGCCGCAGGCTCCCGCGCCGCGGCCCCCGGCCCAGGCCCCCCAGCCTCAGGCTCCCGCGCCGCAGCACGGCGCCCCGCCGCACCCCCCGGCCCCCGCCCCTCACCACGCCCCCGCCCCGCAGGGATCGCGGCCGCCGGAGACCACCGGTCACCTCCCGTTGCCGCCCGGCGGTCCGGTCGGCATGCCCAGCGTGCCGCCCGCCCCGGTCGCCCCCGACCCGACCACGACCACGCTCGCGGTCCTGCTGATCGGCCCCGCGGGCGCGGGCAAGACCAGCGTGGCCAAGTACTGGGCCGACCACCGCCGGGTGCCCACGGCCCACATCAGCCTCGACGACGTGCGCGAGTGGGTCCGCTCGGGCTTCGCCGACCCCCAGCGCGGGTGGAACGACCACTCGGAGGCGCAGTACCGCCTGGCCCGCCGCACCTGCGGCTTCGCCGCGCGCAACTTCCTGGCCAACGGCATCTCCTGCATCCTCGACGACGCGATCTTCCCGGACCGCCCCGCGGTGGGCCTCGGCGGCTGGAAGCGCCACGTGGGCCCGGGCCTGCTGCCGGTCGTGCTGCTGCCCGGCCTGGAGGTCGTACTGGAGCGCAACGCCGAGCGCTCGGGCAACCGCCGGCTCACCGACGAGGAAGTGGCCCGCATCCACGGCCGCATGGCCGGCTGGTACGGCTCGGGACTGCCGATCATCGACAACTCGCAGCTGGACGTCCCCACCACGGCCCAGGTCCTCGACGACATCCTGGCCCGGGCGATAGCCAGCCCGCCGAAGTGGTGACCACCCGGCGCACCGGCCGCCGGCCCCGCCGCTGACCGGACGCCTCCGGCCCCGCCGCCGGAGGCCCACCGGCCCCGCCGCCGGAACACCACCGGCCCCTCCCGAACGGCACGAATCGCCCGCCGCTCCTACGCTCATCTCATGTCAGAGATGCACGCAATCCGCCGCACCCGGCTCAGGGAACGCTGCAGCGCGGCCGGCAGCGCGGCTGCGCTGATCTCGCGCCCGGCCAACGTCCGCTACCTCGCCGGCGCCGCCCCGCGCGACGCCGTGCTGCTCCTCGGCCCCGACGAGGACACGCTCGTCTGTCCGGGCCCGCTCGACGACCGCGCGCCGGGTGGCCGCCTCGACGAGACCGTCCGGCTGCACACGCTCCCCGGCTCGGCCGGCGACCCCGCCGTGGCCGCCGCCGGCCTGCTCGGCGAACGGGAGGTCCCCTCCCTCGCCGTGGAGGAGCACCACCTCACGGTCTCCCGCCACCGGGCGATCCGCTCCGTCGCGCCCCGGGTGCGCCTCGGTGACCTCGGCGGCGGGGTCGAGCAACTGCGCGTGGTGAAGGACGAGGAGGAGATCTCCTGCATCCGCATCGCCGCCGAGATCGCCGACCAGGCCCTCGGCGAGCTGCTGGAGTCGATCCTCGTCGGCCGCACCGAACGGCACCTCGCCCTCGAACTGGAGCGCAGGCTCGTCGACCACGGCGCCGACGGTCCCGCCTTCCCCACCTCCGTCGGCACCGGCCCGCACTCCGGCCGCGGGGGACACCGGCCCACGGACCGCCGTGTCGAGGAGGGCGACTTCCTCTCCGTGTGCCTGGGGGCGACGTACCGCGGCTACCGCTGTGAGATCGGCCGTACGTTCGTCATCGGCACCGCGCCCGCCGAGTGGCAGATCGAGCTGTACGACCTGGTCTTCGCCGCCCAGCGCGCCGGGCGCGAGGCCCTGACCCCGGGCACGGCCTGCCGTGACGTGGACCGTGCCGCACGCCAGGTGCTGGCCTCCGCCGGGCACACCGAGGGCCTGCCGCGGGCCGTCGGACACGGCGTGGGACTCGAAATCGACGAGGACCCGCAGTTGGCCCCCGCGGCCATGGGTAAACTGGACGCTTGCGTGCCGGTCACCGTCGAACCGGGGGTCCACCTCCCGGGCCGGGGCGGTGTCCGGATCGATGACACGCTCGTCGTGCGCCCCGAGGCGGACGGCGGACCCGAGCTACTCACCATCACGACCAAGGAGCTGCTCGCGCTGTAGCGGCACATCCACCGCGGCGCTTGCCCCGGGGTCGTACGTCAGTCCAGGAGATTCCGCAACCGTGGCTTCCACGAACGACCTCAAGAACGGCCTGGTGCTCAAGCTCGAAGGCGGCCAGCTCTGGTCCGTCGTCGAGTTCCAGCACGTCAAGCCCGGCAAGGGCCCGGCCTTCGTGCGCACCAAGCTCAAGAACGTGCTGTCCGGCAAGGTCGTCGACAAGACGTTCAACGCCGGCGTCAAGGTCGAGACGGCCACTGTCGACAAGCGCGACATGCAGTTCTCGTACATGGACGGCGAGTACTTCGTCTTCATGGACATGGAGACCTACGACCAGCTCATGGTCGACCGCAAGTCCGTGGGCGACGCCGCCAACTTCCTGATCGAGGGCTTCACGGCCACCGTCGCGCAGCACGAGGGCGAGGTCCTCTTCGTCGAGCTGCCGGCCGCCGTCGAGCTCGTCGTCCAGGAGACCGAGCCGGGCCTGCAGGGCGACCGCTCCACCGGCGGCACCAAGCCGGCCACGCTGGAGACCGGTCACCAGATCCAGGTCCCGCTCTTCATCACCACCGGTGAGAAGATCAAGGTCGACACCCGCACCAGCGACTACCTCGGCCGGGTGAACAGCTAACCGTGGCTGCCCGCAACACGGCCCGCAAGCGCGCCTTCCAGATCCTCTTCGAGGGCGACCAGCGCGGCGCCGACGTCCTGACGGTCCTCGCGGACTGGATCCGGCTCTCCCGGGACGACACCCGGCAGCCGCCGGTGAGCGAGTACACGATGCAGCTGGTCGAGGGCTACGCCGAGCAGGCGCGGCGCATCGACGAGCTGATCGCGCAGTACTCGGTCGGCTGGACGCTGGACCGGATGCCCGTCGTGGACCGCAACATCCTGCGTCTCGGGGCCTACGAGCTGATCTGGGTCGACGAGACGCCGGACGCGGTGGTCCTGGACGAGATGGTGCAGCTGGCGAAGGAGTTTTCCACGGACGAGTCGCCCGCCTTCGTCAACGGGCTGCTCGGCCGCCTCAAGGAGCTCAAGCCCTCCCTGCGACGCGCCTAGGCCGTGTCCGCAAAGTCCTGCCTGCCCTGCGGGCGGACGACGGGACTTCGCGGACACGGCCTAGCCCGCGCCGGCCGGAACGGAGCGTGCAGTACCGCTCCGGCCGGGCGCCGGGCACCCACAGCGAAGCCGCCGGGTGGCCGGAAACCCCTCTCAGGGTTTCCGGCCACCCGGCGGCAACGTTTCTGCTCGGTGGTGGGGCGCTCAGCCCTCTTCGTGGGTCGCCACCGCGCGACGGGCGTCCGCGTCCAGCACGCCCCAGCTGATCAGCTGCTCGGTGAGGACCGAGGGCGACTGGTCGTAGATGACGGCGAGGGTGCGCAGGTCGTCCTGGCGGATCGAGAGCACCTTGCCGTTGTAGTCACCGCGCTGGGACTGGATCGTCGCCGCGTAGCGCTGGAGGGGACCCGCCTTCTCGACCGGCACGTGGGCCAGCCGCTCCAGGTCCAGGACCAGCTTCGGCGGGGGCTCGGCGGCGCCGCCGGGGGTCGTCCCCGGGAGCAGCTCCTGCACCGGAACGCCGTAGAAGTCCGCCAGCTCGGCGAGGCGCTGCACGGTCACGGCGCGGTCGCCGCGCTCGTACGACCCGACCACGACCGCCTTCCAGCGTCCCTGGGACTTCTCCTCGACACCGTGGAGGGAAAGGCCCTGCTGGGTGCGGATCGCCCGGAGCTTGGCCCCGAGCTGTTTGGCGTATTCGCTGGACATATAGCTCCCCGGCACTGTGTCGACGCGGCCCGGCTTGGTTCCGCACCGCGCGGCTGGTAACTCATTGTGAGGTTACGCAGCGTGATTCTTCTGCGTCAAGCCGAATGGTCCACACCGACGCTTCCGTGGTAGCCGCCGCCCGTTGCGCCGAACGGGTGATCCGGTAGGGCCGACGGGGTGACGGAGCGCGTGTCGGGGGCCCGGCCCGGGGGCGCCGTGGGGGCCTGCTACCGTGGATGGCGCAATCCCGACGTCCTTTAAGGTCCGTCCCGTGAGGCGGAGAAGGAGGTCCGTTTCGTATGGACACGCACGCCGACGCGCAAGCGTCCGAAGCACCCCAGGCACCCCAGGCCCCCGACGCACCGGCGTCCGACGCCCGGCCCGTGCTCGAGGCCCCCGACATCGCGCGGGTGCTCACCCGCATCGCCCACGAGATCGTCGAGCGCGCCAAGGGCGCCGACGACGTGGTGCTCCTCGGCATCCCGACCCGGGGCGTCTTCCTCGCCCAGCGGCTCGCCGCCAAGCTCGAGCAGATCACCGACCGCCCGGTCCCCGTGGGCTCGCTCGACATCACCATGTACCGCGACGACCTGCGCATGCACCCGCCGCGCGCGCTCGCCCGCACCGAGATCCCCGGTGACGGCATCGACGGCCGGCTCGTCGTCCTCGTCGACGACGTGCTCTTCTCCGGCCGCACCATCCGCGCCGCCCTGGACGCCCTGAACGACATCGGGCGCCCGCGTGCCGTGCAGCTCGCCGTGCTGGTCGACCGCGGCCACCGCGAACTGCCCATCCGCGCCGACTACGTCGGCAAGAACCTCCCCACGTCGCTGCGGGAGACGGTCAAGGTCCAGCTCGCCGAGGAGGACGGTCGCGACACCGTGCTGCTCGGTGCGAAGCCGGCCGCCCAGTAGCGGTTCAGGCGTGGCCGCGCGCCCCGCGGCGCCCGGCACGCGCCTGTCTGCCCGGAATCTCCCGAATGAACTGCCTTACGGAGCCTGACAGATGCAGCGTCATCTCATCTCGGCCGCCGACCTCACCCGCGACGACGCCGTCCTGATCCTCGACACCGCCGAGGAGATGGCCCGGGTGGCCGACCGCCCCATCAAGAAGCTGCCGACCCTGCGCGGCCGCACGATCGTGAACCTCTTCTTCGAGGACTCCACCCGGACCCGGATCTCCTTCGAGGCCGCCGAGAAGCGGCTGTCCGCCGACGTCATCAACTTCTCCGCCAAGGGCTCCAGCGTCTCCAAGGGCGAGTCCCTGAAGGACACCGCGCAGACCCTGGAGGCCATGGGCGTCGACGCGGTCGTCATCCGGCACGGCGCCTCCGGCGCCCCCTACCGGCTCGCCACCTCCGGCTGGATCGACGCCGCCGTCATCAACGCCGGCGACGGCACCCACCAGCACCCCACCCAGGCCCTGCTGGACGCCTTCACCATGCGCCGCCGGCTGATCGGCCGGGACGCCGGGCTCGGCCAGGACCTGGCCGGCAAGCGCATCACCCTCGTCGGCGACGTCCTGCACAGCCGGGTCGCCCGCTCCAACGTGGACCTGCTGCACACCCTCGGCGCCGAGGTCACCCTGGTCGCCCCGCCCACCCTGGTGCCGGTCGGCGTCGAGCAGTGGCCCTGCGAGGTGTCGTACGACCTCGACAGCACGCTGCCCAAGTCCGACGCGGTGATGATGCTGCGCGTGCAGCGCGAGCGGATGAACGCCGCGTTCTTCCCGACCGAGCGCGAGTACTCGCGGCGCTACGGCCTCGACGGCGAGCGCATGGCGCGGATGCCCGAGCACGCCATCGTGATGCACCCCGGCCCGATGGTCCGCGGCATGGAGATCACCGCCGAAGTCGCCGACTCCGACCGCTGCACGGTCGTCGAGCAGGTCGCCAACGGCGTCTCCATCCGGATGGCCGTCCTCTACCTCCTGCTCGGCGGCAACGAGCCCGCCGTCAGCCACGCCCGCACTGCCGAGGAGAAGTGACCGACATGAGCAAGACCCTGATCCGCGGCGCGAAGGTGCTCGGCGGCGCCCCCCAGGACGTCCTGATCGACGGACAGACCATCGCCGAGGTCGGCACCGGGCTGAGCGCCGAGGGCGCCGAGGTCGTCGAGGCCGGCGGCAAGGTGCTGCTGCCGGGCCTGGTCGACCTGCACACCCACCTGCGCGAGCCCGGCCGCGAGGACTCCGAGACCGTCCTCACCGGCACCCGCGCGGCGGCCTCCGGCGGCTACACCGCGGTGTTCGCCATGGCCAACACCTTCCCCGTCGCCGACACGGCCGGCGTGGTCGAGCAGGTCTACCGGCTCGGGCAGCAGCACGGCTACTGCGACGTGCAGCCCATCGGCGCGGTGACCATCGGCCTGGAGGGCCGCAAGCTCGCCGAACTGGGCGCCATGCACGAGTCGGCGGCCGGCGTCACCGTCTTCTCCGACGACGGCAAGTGCGTCGACGACGCGGTGATCATGCGCCGCGCGCTGGAGTACGTGAAGGCGTTCGGCGGGGTCGTCGCCCAGCACGCGCAGGAGCCGCGGCTCACCGAGGGCGCCCAGATGAACGAGGGCGTCGTCTCCGCCGAGCTGGGCCTGGGCGGCTGGCCGGCCGTCGCCGAGGAGTCGATCATCGCGCGGGACGTGCTGCTCGCCGAGCACGTCGGCTCCCGCGTGCACATCTGCCACCTGTCGACCGCGGGCTCGGTGGAGATCGTCCGCTGGGCCAAGTCCCGTGGCATCCAGGTCACCGCCGAGGTCACCCCGCACCACCTGCTCCTCACCGACGAGCTGGTGCGCAGCTACGACCCGGTCTACAAGGTGAACCCGCCGCTGCGCACCGAGCGCGACGTGCTGGCCCTGCGCGAGGCGCTCGCCGACGGCACCATCGACATCGTCGCCACCGACCACGCCCCGCACCCGCACGAGGACAAGGACTGCGAGTGGGCCGCGGCCGCCATGGGCATGGTCGGCCTGGAGACCGCGCTGTCGGTGGTCCAGGAGACCATGGTGGAGACGGGCCTGCTGGACTGGGCGCAGGTCGCCGAACGGATGAGCACCAAGCCCGCGGAGATCGGCCGGGCCACGGGCCACGGACGTCCCGTCTCGGCTGGTGAGCCCGCCAACCTCACGCTGGTCGACACGGCATACCGTGGAGCGGTGGACCCCGCGGGCTTCGCCTCGCGCAGCCGCAACACCCCGTACGAGGGGCGTGAGCTGCCGGGCCGTGTGACGCACACCTGGCTGCGGGGCAAGGCCACGCTCGTCGACGGGAAGCTCACGTGACACCTGAAATCCTGCTGGCCGCCGACCAGAAGTCGGCGGAAGTGACCGACTGGGCCGCCCGCGTCGGCTGGGTCGTCGGCCTGCTGCTGTTCGTCGCGCTCGTCTACTGGCTGATGCGCGAGGGCTGGAAGTGGCGCGGAACGCTCCAGGGCGACCTGCCGGAGCTGCCCACCGCGCCGTCGGCGCCGGGTGCGGCGAGACTGACCATGACCGGCCGCTACCACGGCTCCACCACCGCCGGGCAGTGGCTCGACCGCATCGTGGCGCACGGCCTCGGCACCCGCAGCCGGGTCGAGCTCACCCTGGCCGACGCGGGACTGGACGTCGTGCGCCCCGGCGCGAGCGACTTCTTCATCCCGGTCGGCGCGCTGCGGGAGGCCGTGCTCGGCAAGGGCATCGCCGGCAAGGTCCTCACCGAGGGCGGCCTGCTGGTGGTGACCTGGGAGCACGGCGGCCGACTGATCGACTCCGGGTTCCGCTCGGACCACGCGGCCGAGCACGGCGCCTGGGTCGACGCCATCAACTCCATGATCAACAAGAGCGAAACGGAAGGCGCACGATGACGACCTCCACGAAGGGGAACGCCTCGCAGCGGAAAGGGGTGTCTCCCGCGGTACTCGTCCTGGAGGACGGCCGCGTCTTCCGCGGCCGCGCCTACGGGGCCGTGGGGGAGACGTTCGGCGAGGCGGTGTTCTCCACCGGCATGACCGGCTACCAGGAGACCCTCACCGACCCGTCGTACGACCGGCAGATCGTCGTCGCGACCGCCCCGCAGATCGGCAACACCGGCTGGAACGACGAGGACGACGAGTCCCGGCGCATCTGGGTCTCCGGCTACGTCGTGCGCGACCCCGCGCGCGTGCCGTCCAGCTGGCGCGCCACCCGCTCCCTGGACGACGAGCTGGTCGCCCAGGGCGTGGTCGGCATCTCCGGCATCGACACCCGCGCCCTCACCCGCCACCTGCGCGAGCGCGGCTCCATGCGCGCCGGCGTCTTCTCCGGCGAGGCGATCGCCCCCGACGCCGAGCTCCTCGCCCGCGTGCAGGCCCAGCCGCACATGAAGGGCGCGAGCCTCTACGAGGAGGTCGCCACCCAGGAGGCGTACGTCGTCCCCGCGGTCGGCGAGAAGCGGTTCACCGTGGCCGCCATCGACCTCGGCATCAAGGGCATGACCCCGCACCGCATGGCCGAGCGCGGCATCGAGGTGCACGTGCTGCCCGCCACCGCCACCCCCGACGACGTCTACGCCGTCGCCCCCGACGGCGTGTTCTTCTCCAACGGCCCCGGCGACCCCGCGACCGCCGACGGCCCCGTCGCCCTGATGCAGGCCGTCCTGGAGCGCAGGACCCCGCTGTTCGGCATCTGCTTCGGCAACCAGATCCTCGGCCGCGCCCTCGGCTTCGGCACCTACAAGCTGAAGTACGGCCACCGCGGCATCAACCAGCCGGTCCAGGACCGCACCACCGGCAAGGTCGAGGTCACCGCGCACAACCACGGCTTCGCCGTGGACGCGCCGCTCGACAAGGTCAGCGAGACCGACTTCGGCCGCGCCGAGGTCTCGCACGTCTGCCTGAACGACGACGTCGTGGAGGGCCTGCAGCTGCTCGACCAGCCGGCCTTCTCCGTCCAGTACCACCCCGAAGCGGCCGCCGGCCCGCACGACGCCGCCTACCTGTTCGACCGCTTCGTCTCCCTGATGGAGGGCCAGCGTGCCTAAGCGCACCGATATCCAGTCCGTCCTGGTCATCGGCTCCGGCCCGATCGTCATCGGCCAGGCCGCGGAGTTCGACTACTCCGGCACCCAGGCGTGCCGCGTGCTCAAGGCCGAGGGCCTGCGCGTCGTCCTCGTCAACTCCAACCCGGCGACGATCATGACCGACCCGGAGATCGCCGACGCCACCTACGTCGAGCCGATCACCCCGGAGTTCGTCGAGAAGATCATCGCCAAGGAGCGCCCCGACGCCCTGCTGCCCACCCTGGGCGGCCAGACGGCCCTGAACACCGCCATCTCCCTGCACGAGAACGGCGTCCTGGAGAAGTACGGCGTCGAGCTGATCGGCGCCAAGCCCGAGGCCATCCACAAGGGCGAGGACCGCGACCAGTTCAAGGTGGTCGTGGAGGAGGTCCGCCGCAAGATCGGGCACGGCGAGTCCGCCCGCTCGGTCATCTGCCACACCATGGACGACGTCCTCCAGGGCGTCGAGACCCTCGGCGGCTACCCGGTCGTCGTCCGGCCCTCCTTCACCATGGGCGGCGCCGGCTCCGGCTTCGCCCACGACGAGGAGGAGCTGCGCCGCATCGCCGGGCAGGGCCTCACGCTCTCCCCGACCACCGAGGTGCTCCTGGAGGAGTCCATCCTCGGCTGGAAGGAGTACGAGCTGGAGCTGATGCGCGACAAGCACGACAACGTCGTGGTCGTCTGCTCCATCGAGAACTTCGACCCCATGGGCGTGCACACCGGCGACTCGATCACCGTCGCGCCCGCGATGACCCTGACCGACCGCGAGTACCAGATCCTGCGCGACGTCGGCATCGCCGTGATCCGCGAGGTCGGCGTCGACACCGGCGGCTGCAACATCCAGTTCGCGGTGAACCCCGAGGACGGCCGGGTCATCGTCATCGAGATGAACCCGCGCGTGTCGCGTTCCTCCGCCCTCGCCTCCAAGGCGACCGGCTTCCCCATCGCCAAGATCGCGGCCAAGCTCGCCGTCGGCTACACCCTCGACGAGATCCCCAACGACATCACGCAGGAGACCCCGGCCTCCTTCGAGCCGACGCTCGACTACGTGGTCGTCAAGGCCCCGCGCTTCGCCTTCGAGAAGTTCCCCTCCGCCGACTCCGGCCTCACCACCACCATGAAGTCGGTCGGCGAGGCCATGGCCATCGGCCGCAACTTCCCCGAGGCGTTCCAGAAGGCGCTGCGCTCGCTGGAGAAGAAGGGCAGCCAGTTCACCTTCGTCGGCGAGCCCGGCGACAAGGACGAGCTGCTGCGCGAGGCCGTGCGGCCCACCGACGGCCGGATCAACACCGTCATGCAGGCCATCCGCGCCGGTGCCACCCCCGAGGAGGTCTTCGACCACACGAAGATCGACCCGTGGTTCGTCGACCAGCTCTTCCTGATCAAGGAGATCGCCGACGAGCTGGCCGAGGCCGCCGAGCTCACCCCCGAGCTGCTCGTCGAGGCCAAGCGGCACGGCTTCTCCGACCAGCAGATCGCCGAGATCCGCGGGCTGCGCGAGGACGTCGTGCGCGAGGTGCGGCACGCGCTCGGCGTGCGCCCGGTGTACAAGACGGTCGACACCTGCGCCGCCGAGTTCGCCGCGAAGACCCCGTACTTCTACTCGGCCTACGACGAGGAGAGCGAGGTCGCGCCGCGCGAGAAGCCGGCCGTCATCATCCTCGGCTCCGGCCCCAACCGCATCGGCCAGGGCATCGAGTTCGACTACTCCTGCGTCCACGCCTCCTTCGCGCTGAGCGACGCGGGCTACGAGACGGTGATGGTCAACTGCAACCCGGAGACCGTCTCCACCGACTACGACACCTCCGACCGCCTGTACTTCGAGCCGCTCACGCTCGAGGACGTGCTGGAGATCGTGCACGCCGAGCGGCAGGCCGGCCCGGTCGCGGGCGTCGTCGTGCAGCTCGGCGGCCAGACCCCGCTGGGCCTCGCCCAGGCGCTGAAGGACAACGGCGTGCCGATCGTCGGCACCCCGCCCGAGGCCATCCACGCGGCCGAGGACCGGGGCGCCTTCGGCCGGGTGCTGAAGGAGGCCGGCCTGCCGGCCCCCAAGCACGGCACCGCCACCACCTTCACCGAGGCCAAGGCCATCGCCGACGAGATCGGCTACCCGGTCCTGGTCCGCCCGTCGTACGTCCTCGGCGGCCGCGGCATGGAGATCGTCTACGACGAGACCCGCCTGGCCGCGTACATCGAGGAGTCGACCGAGATCAGCCCCACCCGGCCGGTGCTCGTCGACCGCTTCCTGGACGACGCCATCGAGATCGACGTCGACGCCCTCTACGACGGCGAGGAGCTGTACCTCGGCGGCGTCATGGAGCACATCGAGGAGGCCGGCATCCACTCCGGCGACTCGGCGTGCGCCCTGCCCCCCATCACCCTGGGCGGCTTCGACATCAAGCGGCTGCGCGCCTCCACCGAGGCCATCGCCCACGGCGTCGGCGTGCGCGGCCTGATCAACATCCAGTTCGCGATGGCCGGCGACATCCTCTACGTCCTGGAGGCCAACCCGCGCGCCTCCCGCACGGTCCCCTTCACCTCGAAGGCGACCGCGGTGCCGCTCGCCAAGGCCGCCGCCCGCATCTCGCTGGGCGCGACCATCGCCGAGCTGCGCGCCGAGGGCCTGCTGCCCGCGCGCGGCGACGGCGGCGAGCTGCCGCTGGACGCGCCGATCTCCGTCAAGGAGGCCGTGCTGCCCTGGAGCCGCTTCCGGGACACCTCCGGCCGCGGCGTCGACACCATCCTCGGCCCGGAGATGCGCTCCACCGGCGAGGTCATGGGCATCGACTCGGTCTTCGGCACGGCCTACGCCAAGTCGCAGGCCGGCGCCTACGGCCCGCTGCCCACCAAGGGCCGCGCGTTCATCTCGGTCGCCAACCGCGACAAGCGCTCGATGATCTTCCCGGCGCGCGAGCTGGTCGCCCACGGCTTCGAGCTGCTGGCCACCTCCGGCACCGCCGAGGTCCTCAAGCGCAACGGCATCAGCGCCACGGTCGTGCGCAAGCAGTCCGAGGGCACCGGCCCGAACGGCGAGAAGACCATCGTCCAGCTCATCCACGACGGCGAGGTCGACCTCATCGTCAACACCCCGTACGGCACCGGCGGCCGCCTCGACGGCTACGACATCCGTACGGCGGCGGTGGCCCGCTCGGTGCCCTGCCTGACCACGGTCCAGGCGCTCGCCGCGGCCGTCCAGGGCATCGACGCCCTCAACCACGGCGACGTGGGCGTCCGCTCCCTGCAGGAACACGCGGAACACCTGACCGCGGCCCGCGACTGACAGCCCACGGGGGACACCGGAAACGGTGTCCCCCTCCGTCTGAGGACCCCGAGGACCCACCCGAGATGTACGACCTCTTCTTCCGCCAGGTCTTCCGGCGGATGGACCCGGAGCAGGCGCACCACCTGGCCGTCCGCTGGATCCGCCTCGTCGCCCGCGTCCCCGTGCTGCGCACGTTCGTCGCGGCCTTCCTCGCGCCCCGCGCGAAGGAGCTGCGCACCGAGGCGTTCGGCCTGCGGCTGCACAGTCCCTTCGGGCTCGCCGCCGGCTTCGACAAGAACGCCGTCGCGATCGACGGGATGGCGATGCTCGGCTTCGACCACGTCGAGATCGGCACCGTCACCGGCCAGGCCCAGCCCGGCAACCCGAAGAAGCGGCTGTTCCGCCTGGTCGCCGACCGGGCGCTGATCAACCGCATGGGCTTCAACAACGACGGCTCGCTGGCCGTCGCCGCCCGCCTGGCCTCCCGCGAGCCCGTCTTCCGCACGGTCGTCGGCGTCAACATCGGCAAGACCAAGGTCGTCCCTGAGGCGGACGCCGTCGCCGACTACGTGACGTCGGCCGAGCGGCTCGCGCCCCACGCCGACTACCTCGTCGTCAACGTCTCCTCGCCCAACACGCCCGGGCTGCGCAACCTCCAGGCCACCGAGGCGCTGCGCCCGCTGCTGACCGCCGTGCGCGAGGCCGCCGACCGCGTGGCCCCCGCGCGCCGCGTGCCGCTCCTGGTGAAGATCGCGCCCGACCTGGCCGACGCCGACGTCGACGCGGTCGCCGACCTGGCCGTGGAGCTGGGCCTGGACGGCATCATCGCGACCAACACCACCATCGCGCGCGAGGGACTGGGCCTGCGGTCCGCCCCGGACCTGGTCGGAGAGGCCGGCGGCCTGTCCGGCGCGCCGCTGAAGGCGCGCTCGCTGGAGGTGCTGCGCCGCCTCTACGCGCGCGTGGGCGACCGCGTCACCCTGGTCGGCGTCGGCGGCGTCGAGGACGCCGAGGACGCCTGGCAGCGCATCCTGGCCGGCGCCACCCTGGTCCAGGGCTACAGCGCCTTCATCTACCAGGGGCCCTTCTGGGGCCGCGCGATCCACAAGGGCCTCGTCGCACGCCTGCGCACCAGCCCGTACGCCACCCTCGCCGACGCGGTCGGCGCCGACGTGAGGAACACCGTGAACGGCACGGACAGCGGGAACACCACCGTGGGCAGGGCGGGGGCGGCCGGATGAGCGCCCTGGAGCCCTTCGGCGCCCGGCTGCGCCGCGCGATGGACGAGCGCGGCCCGTTGTGCGTGGGCATCGACCCGCACGCGTCCCTGCTGCTGGAGTGGGGCCTCAACGACGACGTCGCCGGCCTGGAGCGGTTCAGCCGCACGGTCGTCGAGGCGGTGGCCGACCGGGTCGCCGTGATGAAGCCGCAGAGCGCGTTCTTCGAGCGCTTCGGCTCCCGGGGCGTCGCCGTGCTGGAGACGGTGGTCCGCGAGGCCCGCGCGGCGGGCACGCTGGTCGTGATGGACGCCAAGCGCGGCGACATCGGCTCCACCATGGCGGGGTACGCCGAGGCCTACCTGCACAAGGACGCCCCGCTGTTCTCCGACGCCCTCACGGTGTCGCCCTACCTCGGCTACGGCTCCCTCGCCCCCGCCGTCGCCCTCGCGCGCGAGAACGGCGCCGGCCTGTTCGTCCTGGCGCTGACCTCCAACCCGGAGGGCGGCGAGGTGCAGCACGCGCTGCGCGCGGACGGCCGCAGCGTCGGCGCGACCATGCTGGCGCACCTGGCCGCCGAGAACGCGGGGGAGCGGCCGCTGGGCTCCTTCGGCGCGGTGGTCGGCGCGACCGTGGGTGACCTCGCCTCGTACGACCTGGACGTCAACGGTCCGCTCCTGGCGCCCGGCGTCGGTGCGCAGGGGGCCACCGCGGCCGACCTCCCGCGGGTGTTCGGGCCGGCGCTGCGCAACGTCGTGCCGAACGTGAGCCGTGGGGTGTTGCGCGAGGGTCCCGACACGGTCGCGCTGCGTGACGCCGCCCGCAGGTTCGCCGACGGGATCCGGGACGTGGTGGCGGGTGCCTGAATCCGCTCGCGCGTGCGTTCGGACGCGCTGACTAGGGGTTCCGTCCCGGCCCGAGCCCGGATACATCCTCAAATCCTGGGCATTATGTTCGCAATTGTCCGCCGCGGCGGAGGCTGACCAGGACTTTTCCGCTGTTCTCGCTGACTCCGGCGGACTTGACCGCTAGTCTCCGACGTGTGAGGGCGCCTCCCCCGGCTGGTGGAGCCCTCCGTGCAAGTGGGGGAGCGCGGGCGGGCGTGTTGCTCGTGCCTCCCCAGGTGTGGGGCGTACTAGGTTCCTCACCGGTCCGTATCCGACAGTTCGACATCCGAGGTGACGTAGGCGTGGCTCTTCCGCCCCTTACCCCCGAACAGCGCGCAGCCGCGCTCGAAAAGGCCGCCGCGGCTCGCCGGGAGCGGGCCGAGGTCAAGAATCGACTCAAGCACTCCGGCGCCTCCCTGCACGAGGTCATCAAGCAGGGTCAGGAGAACGACGTCATCGGCAAGATGAAGGTCTCCGCCCTGCTGGAGTCCCTGCCGGGCGTGGGCAAGGTCCGCGCCAAGCAGATCATGGAGCGACTCGGCATCTCCGAGAGCCGTCGTGTGCGCGGCCTCGGTTCCAACCAGATCGCCTCACTGGAGCGTGAGTTCGGCAGCACCGGCTCCTGACGCCGGCCGTCGCCGGGTAGGGAGTCCCGGGCACACCGGGATTGCTGGAATAATCGCTGCATGGCTGCAACATCCCGGGGGACGACCCCCGAGCCCCCGGACGTACGTCCGCGGCTGACCGTGCTCTCCGGCCCCTCCGGGGTCGGCAAGAGCACGGTCGTCGCCCATATGCGCAAGGAACACCCCGAGGTCTGGCTCTCGGTGTCGGCGACGACCCGCAAGCCCCGCCCCGGTGAGCAGCACGGAGTGCACTACTTCTTCGTCTCCGACGACGAGATGGACAAGCTCATCGCCAACGGCGAGCTGCTGGAGTGGGCCGAGTTCGCCGGCAACCGCTACGGCACGCCCCGCGCTGCCGTGCTGGAGCGGCTGGAGTCCGGGGAACCGGTTCTGCTGGAGATCGACCTCCAGGGCGCCCGGCAGGTCCGCGCCTCCATGCCCGAGGCCCAGCTGGTGTTCCTGGCCCCTCCCTCCTGGGACGAGCTGGTGCGCCGGCTCACCGGGCGCGGTACCGAACAGCCCGAGGTGATCGAGCGCCGGCTGGACGCGGCCAAGGTGGAACTGGCCGCCGAGCCCGAGTTCGACGAGACGCTGGTCAACACCTCCGTCGAGGACGTGGCGCGTGAGCTGCTAGCCTTGATGGATGTGGTGTGACCGGAGGGCTGTGCTCACGCACCCGTGACAGCGGCCCGGCGATCAGCACCGTGTTCTGGTTCTTCGTTTCTTTCCCATCCATCGGAAGGTAGAGCGTGTCCTCTTCCATCTCCGCGCCCGAGGGCATCATCAACCCGCCGATCGACGAGCTCCTCGAGGCCACCGACTCGAAGTACAGCCTCGTGATCTACGCGGCCAAGCGGGCCCGCCAGATCAACGCGTACTACTCGCAGCTCGGCGAGGGCCTCCTCGAGTACGTCGGTCCGCTCGTGGACACCCACGTGCACGAGAAGCCGCTCTCGATCGCCCTGCGCGAGATCAACGCGGGCCTGCTCACGTCCGAGGCCATCGAGGGCCCGGCGCAGTAGTACCAGCATCTTGCGAACGGCTTTTCCACGGGCCCGGCAGCACTCCTGCCGGGCCTGTGGTGTGTCATGGGGTCGTACGGTTGCCGAGCCGTTCGGAGCTGTTCCGAGCCAATCCGAGCCATTCCGATTCAGGGGAGAGACGGTGGACAAGCCCAAGGTCGTGCTGGGGGTCAGCGGTGGCATCGCCGCCTACAAGGCCTGCGAGCTGCTGAGGAGGTTCACCGAGTCCGGTCATGACGTCCGGGTCGTCCCCACCGCGTCCGCCCTGCACTTCGTCGGCGCCGCCACCTGGTCGGCCCTGTCCGGCAACCCGGTGGCCACCGACGTCTGGGAGGACGTCCACGAGGTCCCGCACGTCCGGATCGGCCAGCACGCCGACCTGGTCGTGGTCGCCCCCGCCACCGCCGACACCCTCGCCCGGGCGGCCCACGGCCTGGCGGACGACCTGCTCACCAACACGCTGCTCACCGCCCGCTGTCCGGTGGTCTTCGCGCCCGCCATGCACACCGAGATGTGGGAGCACCCGGCCACCCGGGAGAACGTGGCGACGCTGCGCCGCCGCGGCAGCGTCGTCATCGAACCCGCCGTGGGCCGTCTCACCGGCGTCGACACCGGCAAGGGCCGGCTGCCCGACCCGGCCGAGATCTTCGAGGTCTGCCGCCGCGTCCTGGCCCGGGGCGCCACCGAGCCGGACCTGGCCGGACGGCACGTCGTCGTCAGCGCCGGCGGCACCCGCGAGCCGCTCGACCCCGTGCGCTTCCTCGGCAACCGCTCCTCCGGCAAGCAGGGCTACGCCCTCGCCCGCACCGCCGCCGCGCGGGGCGCCCGGGTCACCCTGATCGCGGCGAACACCGGCCTGCCCGACCCGGCGGGCGTCGACGTCGTCCCGGTCGGCACCGCCGTCCAGCTGCGCGAGGCGGTCCTCAAGGCGGCCGCGGACGCCGACGCGGTCGTGATGGCCGCCGCCGTCGCCGATTTCCGGCCCGCCACCTACGCGGCCGGGAAGATCAAGAAGAAGGACGGCCAGGAGCCCGAGCCGGTCGTGCTGGTGCGCAACCCCGACGTGCTCGCCGAGATCTCCGCCGAACGGGCCCGGGCCGGACAGGTGATCGTCGGCTTCGCCGCCGAGACCGACGACGTGCTCGCCAACGGCCGCACCAAGCTCCGCCGCAAGGGCTGCGACCTGCTCGTGGTCAACGAGGTGGGGGAGCGCAAGACCTTCGGCGCCGAGGAGAACGAGGCAGTCGTACTGGGCGCCGACGGCAGCGAGACGTCCGTCCCGCACGGCCCCAAGGAGGCCCTCGCCGACACGGTGTGGGACCTGGTGCGGGAGCGTCTGGTGTGACGCCTCACCGGACCGGAGCAGCGCCGGAGACCGGCTCGATCCGGGCGTGGCGCCCCTGGCCACGCCGCACGGCACCGGGCAGAATGCCCCGTGCCGCAGGTCACAGCGCTCCCGAGAGGCGAGACGGTGGGGCCTCGGCCGGGCTCGACCGATAAACTGTCCCCGGACGACGCCGGGCGCAGCCCCCGTCGCGTCGCGTCCACCAATGATCAGCCAGCAGCCGCTGCAACCCCAGGGAGCGTTGTGTCCCGTCGCCTGTTCACCTCGGAGTCCGTGACCGAGGGTCACCCCGACAAGATCGCTGACCAGATCAGCGACACCATTCTCGACGCGTTGCTGCGCGAGGACCCCACCTCCCGGGTGGCGGTCGAGACCCTCATCACGACCGGCCTGGTGCACGTGGCCGGAGAGGTCACCACGAAGGCCTACGCGCCGATCCCCCAGCTCGTGCGCGAGCGGATCCTCGAGATCGGCTACGACTCCTCGAAGAAGGGCTTCGACGGCGCCTCCTGCGGTGTGTCGGTGTCCATCGGCTCGCAGTCCCCGGACATCGCCCAGGGCGTCGACACGGCGTACGAGACCCGGGTCGAGGGCGACGACGACGAGCTGGACCGCCAGGGCGCCGGTGACCAGGGCCTGATGTTCGGCTACGCCTCGGACGAGACGCCCACCCTGATGCCGCTGCCGATCTTCCTGGCCCACCGGCTGTCAAAGCGCCTGTCGGACGTGCGCAAGAACGGCACCATCCCCTACCTGCGCCCCGACGGCAAGACGCAGGTCACCATCGAGTACGACGGCGACAAGGCGGTCCGCCTGGACACCGTCGTGGTCTCCTCGCAGCACGCCTCCGACATCGACCTGGAGTCGCTGCTCGCCCCCGACATCCGCGAGTTCGTCGTGGAGCCCGAGCTCAAGGCGCTGCTCGACGAGGGCATCAAGCTCGACACCGAGGGCTACCGCCTGCTGGTCAACCCCACCGGCCGCTTCGAGATCGGCGGCCCGATGGGCGACGCCGGCCTGACCGGCCGCAAGATCATCATCGACACCTACGGCGGCATGGCCCGCCACGGCGGCGGCGCCTTCTCCGGCAAGGACCCGTCCAAGGTGGACCGCTCGGCGGCGTACGCGATGCGCTGGGTCGCCAAGAACGTGGTCGCCGCGGGCCTGGCCTCCCGCTGCGAGGTCCAGGTGGCCTACGCGATCGGCAAGGCCGAGCCGGTGGGCCTGTTCGTGGAGACCTTCGGCACCGAGAAGGTCGACATCGACCGGATCGAGCAGGCCATCGACCAGGTCTTCGACCTGCGCCCGGCCGCGATCATCCGCGACCTGGACCTGCTGCGCCCGATCTACGCCCAGACCGCCGCGTACGGCCACTTCGGCCGTGAGCTGCCCGACTTCACGTGGGAGAAGACGGACCGCGTGGACGCGCTGCGCAAGGCGGCGGGCCTGTAGGTCCGCCCCGCCCGTACGAGGCCGAAGGCCCGGTGTCCCCTCGGGGAGCCGGGCCTTCGGCCTCGTACGGGCGCGAGCGCCGGTCGTCGTGTCAGTGGCGCCTGGTAAGAATGCAAGCGTGAGCAGCGAGAACGGGGTCGGTGAGGGCGGTGCCCAGGGGGCGCCGCCCGAGCAGCTCGCGCTGATCCGGGAGAGCGTCCGCAAGGCCAAGGAGCCCCGGGCCAAGCCGCGCACCTGGCGGGGCGCGGCCCTCGCCGAGCGGCTGCCCGTCGCCCGGGTCCTCGTCGACAAGGGCGTGCTGCACCTGGACCGCTACTTCGACTACGCCGTGCCCGCCGACCTCGATGCCGACGCCCAGCCCGGGGTGCGGGTGCGGGTGCGGTTCGGCGCCGGGCGCGGCCGGGTGCGCGAGGGGCGGCGCGAGGGCGGCGGACTGATCGACGGCTTCCTGATCGAGCGGCTGCCCGAGTCCGACTACTCCGGGCCGCTCGCCGCGCTGGCCCAGGTCGTGTCGCCCGAGCGGGTGCTGAGCGCGGAGCTGCTGGGCCTCGCCCGCGCCGTCGCCGACCGCTACGCCGGCAGCCTCGCCGACGTCCTGCAGCTCGCCGTGCCCCCGCGCAACGCCCGCGCCGAACAGCGCCCCTCGCCCGAGCCCCTGCCGCCGCCGCAACGCCCCCAGCCGGGCCCCTGGGGCCGCTACGAGCACGGCGGGGCCTTCCTGGACGCCCTGGCCTCCGGCGCCTCCCCGCGGGCCGTGTGGAACGCCCTGCCGGGACCGGAGTGGAGCGACGAGCTGGCCCGGGCCGTGGCCGCCACGCTGGCCTCCGGGCGCGGCGCCCTCGTCGTCGTGCCCGACGGGCGGTCCGCCGCGCGCGTGGACGCCGCCCTGACGGCCCTGCTGGGCGAGGGACGACACGCGCTGCTGACCGCCGACGCCGGGCCCGAGAAGCGCTACCGCGAGTGGCTCGCCGTGCGCCGCGGGTCCGTGCGGGCCGTGGTCGGGACCCGCGCCGCCATGTTCGCGCCGGTCCAGGACCTGGGGCTGGTCGCGCTGTGGGACGACGGCGACGACAGCCACAGCGAGCCGCACGCCCCCCAGCCGCACGCCCGTGACGTCCTGCTGCTGCGGGCCGCCCAGGACGGGTGCGGTTTCCTGCTCGGCGGCTGGAGCTGCACGGTCGAGGCCGCCCAGCTCGTGGAGAGCGGCTGGGCCCGGCCGCTGGTTGCGGGCCGCGAGCAGGTGCGACGCGCGGCCCCGCTCGTGCGGACGGTGGGCGACCTCGACCTCGCGCGCGACGAGGCCGCCCGCGCCGCCCGGCTGCCCACCCTCGCCTGGCAGGTGGTCCGGGACGCGCTGCGCCAGGGACCCGTGCTGGTGCAGGTGCCCCGGCGCGGCTACGTCCCGCGCACCGCCTGCGCCCGGTGCCGGGCCGCCGCGCGCTGCCGGCACTGCTCCGGGCCGCTGGAGGCGCGCGACGGGGGCGCGCTGGCCTGCGGCTGGTGCGGACGCGCGGAGACCGACTGGAGCTGCCCGGAGTGCGGCTCCGTCCGGCTGCGCGCCCAGGTGGTGGGGGCCCGGCGGACCGCCGAGGAGCTGGGCCGGGCGTTCCCGGCCGTGCCGGTGCGCACCTCCGGACGCGAGCACGTGCTGGACACGGTGCCCGCGGCGCCCGCCCTGGTCGTCAGCACCCCGGGCGCCGAGCCGGTGGCCGAGGGCGGGTACGCGGCCGCCCTGCTGCTGGACGGCTGGGCCATGCTCGCCCGCCCCGACCTGCGGGCCGGCGAGGAGGCGCTGCGCCGCTGGATCGCCGCCGCCGCGCTGGTGCGCCCCCAGGAGGCCGGCGGGACCGTGGTGGCGCTGGCCGAGCCGACGCTGCGGCCGGTGCAGGCGCTGGTGCGCTGGGACCCCGTCGGGCATGCCGTGCGGGAGCTGGCGGAGCGGGTCGAGCTGGGCTTCCCGCCGGTGTCGCGGATGGCGGCCGTGTCGGGGCCCCGGGACGCGGTCATCACGTTCCTCGACGCCGTGGAGCTGCCGGCCGAGGCCGAGGTGCTCGGACCGGTGCCGCTGCCGGTGACCCCGGCCGGGAGCCCCCGGCGCACCGGGGCGCCGCCGCCCGGGGAGCACTGGGACCGGGCCCTGGTCCGGGTGCCACCGGGACGGGGAGCCGCGCTCGCGGCGGCCCTGAAGGCGGCCCAGGCCGCGCGGATGGCGCGGGGCGGGAGCGGCGGCGCGGGGAGCGCGGAGGCGGTACGGGTGCGGGTCGATCCGCCGGACATCGGCTGACGTGGGAGCCGTCCGGCTGCCGGCCCTGACCGGGGCCCGACGTGCGGCTGCCCTCCCGGGGCGGCCGGGAGGGCAGGGGAGGAGAGGCGGGGGCGGGTCAGCCGTTGCGGGGGCCGGGGAACGCCGTCGGTCTCACCTCGTCGCGCAGGGCGGCGCTGCCCGCCGTCGGCTGCGTCGGCATCGAGCGGGCCGCCGGGACGGTGGGGACCGGGGCGATGCCGGTGCCGACGTTGACCGTGCGGGTCGTCGCCGCGGGCTCCGCGGCCCGGTCCGCGTCGCCCGCCGCCCGGTCCGCCGCGCGGCGGGCGCCGTAACGGCGGTGCACCGCCTGCTTGGTCACGCCGAGGGCCGAGCCCACCGCGTCCCACGAGAAGCCGAGCGAGCGGTCGAAGTCGACGGCCGCGGTGACCAGGGTCTCGACGCTGTCCCGCAGCTCCTGCGCCAGGCGGACCGTCGGGGCGGGGGCGCGTCCGTAGACGACGAAGCCCGTGGAGGGGCCGGAGCGGCGGGGTCGGTAGACATTGCCCAGCTGGGCGGTGAGGGTGCGCAGTGCGTCCACCTGCCGGCGGACCCGCTCGATGTCCCGCACCAGCAAGTGCAGGCTCGCCCGGGCCTGGGCGTCGTGGGTTGCGTGGTCGGCCATGAACAAGCCTCTCGAACCGGCGTGAAGAGAAGGTCAACTCCTACGTGACCAACGCGGTCGCGCTCCGCTGGTCACGCTCTGGGGGCGTATGGGCATATGCGTACGCCCCCTCGCGCGGCGCATCGGCGGCCCGCTCCCGCCATAGACTTGTGCGTTGCCCGTCGTTCGTTCGTCCGAGAGGTCCGTGCCCTTCCATGAAGCTCGTCTTCGCCGGTACCCCCGAGGTCGCCGTTCCCGCGCTGGACGCCCTGATCTCCTCCGGGCGGCACGAGGTGGCCGCCGTGGTGACGCGGCCCGACGCGCCGGCCGGGCGGGGGCGCCGGCTGGTCGCCTCGCCCGTGGCGCAGCGGGCCGAGGAGGCGGGCATCGAGGTGCTCAGGCCGGGGCGGCCGCGCGACCCCGAGTTCCTGGAGCGGCTGCGGCAGATCGCCCCCGACTGCTGCCCCGTCGTCGCCTACGGCGCGCTGCTGCCCAAGGTGGCGCTGGACATCCCCGTGCACGGCTGGGTCAACCTGCACTTCTCGCTGCTGCCCGCCTGGCGCGGGGCCGCGCCCGTGCAGCACGCGCTGATGGCGGGCGACGAGATCACCGGCGCCTCCACCTTCCTCATCGAGGAGGGGCTGGACTCCGGGCCCGTCTACGGCACCCTGACCGAGGAGATCCGCCCCACGGACACGAGCGGTGACCTGCTGACCCGGCTCGCCTTCGCGGGCGCCGGGCTGCTCGCCGCCACCATGGACGGCATCGAGGACGGCACCCTGAAGGCCGTACCGCAGCCGGGCGACGGCGTCTCCCTCGCCCCGAAGATCACCGTCGAGGACGCCCGGGTCGACTGGGCGGCGCCCGCGCTGCGGGTCGACCGGGTGGTGCGCGGCTGCACCCCCGCCCCCGGAGCCTGGACCACGTTCCGCGGCGAGCGCCTCAAGCTGATCCAGGCCCGGCCCGTGCCGGAGCGCACCGACCTGGCCCCCGGGCAGCTCGCCGTCGGCAAGAACGACGTGTTCGTCGGGACCGGGTCCTACGCCGTGGAGCTGCTGTGGGTGCAGGCCCAGGGCAAGAAGCCGATGCGGGCCGCCGACTGGGCGCGGGGCGTGCGGATCACCGAGGACGAGCGGCTGGGAGCCTGACGGCCGGGGCGATCAGGGGCCTGACGGCCACCGCGTAGGCTGGACGGACACCCCGTTCTGCGATCCGGAGCACCTTTTTCGTGAGCGATCAGTCCCGCCGTCCGCACAAGCCCCACAGGCCCCACCGGCGCCCCCAGAAGGACCCCGTCCGTATCCTCGCCTTCGAGGCGCTGCGCGCGGTGGACGAGCGGGACGCCTACGCCAACCTCGTGCTGCCGCCGCTGCTGCGCAAGGCCCGCGAGAAGGGCGACTTCGACGGACGGGACGCCGCACTGGCCACCGAGCTGGTGTACGGCACGCTGCGGCGGCAGGGGACGTACGACGCGATCGTCGCCGCCTGTGTGGACCGGCCGCTGCGCGAGGTCGACCCGCCGGTGCTGGACGTGCTGGGACTCGGCGCGCACCAGTTGCTCGGCACCCGGATCCCGCCGCACGCCGCGGTGTCCGCGACCGTCGAGCTGGCCCGGGTCGTGCTCGGCGACGGACGGGCCAAGTTCGTCAACGCCGTGCTGCGCAAGGTGGCCCAGCACGACCTCGACGGCTGGCTCGAGAAGGTCGCCCCGCCCTACGAGGACGACCCCGAGGACCACCTCGCCGTCGTCCACTCGCACCCCCGCTGGGTCGTCTCCGCGCTGTGGGACTCCCTGGGCGGCGGACGCGCCGGCATCGAGGACCTGCTGGAGGCCGACAACGAGCGGCCCGAGGTCACCCTCGTCGCCCGTCCCGGCCGGTCCACCACCGGGGAACTCCTGCGTGAGGAGGCCGCGGTGGAGGGGCGCTGGTCGCCCTACGCCGTGCGGCTCACCGAGGGCGGCGAGCCCGGGGCGGTCGAGGCCGTCCGCGAGGGACGGGCCGGCGTGCAGGACGAGGGCAGCCAGCTGGTCGCGCTCGCCCTCGCGCACGCGCCCGTGGAGGGCCGCGACGCTCTCTGGCTCGACGGGTGCGCCGGACCCGGCGGCAAGGCCGCGCTGCTCGGCGCGCTCGCCGCGGAGCGGGGCGCGGTGCTGCTCGCCTCCGAGAAGCAGCCGCACCGGGCCGGTCTCGTGGCGCGGGCGCTCGACGGCAACCCCGGGCCCTACCAGGTCATCGCCGCCGACGGGACCCGCCCGCCGTGGCGGCCCGGCTCCTTCGACCGCGTCCTGGTGGACGTCCCGTGCACCGGCCTGGGCGCGCTGCGCCGCCGCCCCGAGGCACGGTGGCGGCGCCGCCCCGACGACCTGGACGGCTTCGCCCCGCTCCAGCGCGACCTGCTGCGCACGGCGCTGGAGTCGGTACGGGTCGGCGGCGTCGTCGGCTACGCCACGTGCTCCCCGCACCTCGCCGAGACCCGGGCGGTCGTGGCGGACGTCCTCAAGCAGTTCCCGGACACCGAACTCGTCGACGCCCGCCCCCTGCTCCCCGACGTACCGGCCCTGGGCGAGGGCCCCGACATCCAGCTCTGGCCCCACCTGCACGGCACGGACGCGATGTACCTGGCGCTGATCCGCCGCACCGGCTGACCTCCCGGGTGGTGGTGTCTAGGGGCGCCGCCCCACCGCCGCCCCCTCCTGCGCCGCCGGCACGCCGGGGCCGTCCGTGCGGGCCAGGGCGTGCGGCCACCACACCCGGCGTCCCACGTCCAGGAACAGCGCGGTCACCAGGACCGAGCGCACCACGAACGTGTCGATGAGGACGCCCAGGGCGACCGTGAAGCCGATCTCGGCGAAGGCCACCATGGGCAGCGTGCCCAGCGCGGCGAAGGTGCCGGCCAGCACCAGGCCGGCGGAGGTGATGACCGCGCCGGTGGCGGCGAGGCCGGTCACCACGCCGGGGCGGGTGCCCCGGCGCAGGGCCTCCTCGCGGATCCGGGTGGTCAGGAAGATGTTGTAGTCGATGCCCAGGGCCACCAGGAACACGAAGACGAACAGCGGGAAGTCGGTCGACTCGCCCGCGTAGTCGAAGACGTGGCGGAAAGCGAGCGCGCTGATGCCGAGGGCCGCCGTGAAGGACAGGATCACCGTCCCGACCAGCACCAGCGGGGCGACCACCGCCCGCAGCAGCGCCGTCAGGATCAGCAGCACCACCGCCAGCACCAGCGGGATGATCAGCAGGTTGTCGTGCGTGGTCGCCCGGTCCATGTCGACCAGGGCCGCGGTGCCGCCGCCCACCCGCGCGTCCGCGCCGGGCACCTCGTGCACGGCGTCCCGCACCCGCTCCACCGTCCGCTTCGCGGCCTCGCTGTCCGCGGGGTCGGTCGTCGTGGCCTCGAACAGGACCTTGCCGTCGTAGGACGGCTTGGTGCCCGGCGGCCGGCCCAGCGAGGCGGGCACCACGCCGTCCGTCGCGGCGACCGCCGCGCCGACCCGGCGCGCCTGTGCCTGGTTGCTGACGATCACCAGCGGGTCGCCGCTGCCGGCCGGGAAGTAGCGCGCCGACACCTCCTGTCCGGTGATCGAGTCGGGCTTGCCGGTGAACGCGTCGGCGTTGCCGATGCCCTCGGCGCGCAGCTGGAGCAGCCCGAGCGAGCACACGGCCAGCGCGAGCGCCGTGCCCACCCACACGGTGCGCGGACGGCGCGCGATACGGCGGCCCGTGCGCGCCCACACGCCCCGCTCGGTCGGGTCCGGCGACCCGTAGCGGGGGATCACCGGCCAGAAGATCCACCGGCCGAAGACCACCAGCAGGGCCGGGAACAGGGTCAGCATCGCCACCAGGGCCACGGCCACGCCGATCGCCGCGACCGGGCCGAGACCGCGGGTGGAGTTCATCTCCGCGGCCAGCAGCACCAGCATGCTGAGCACGACCGTCGCGCCCGACGCGAGCACCGCCGGGCCCGCCCGGTGCAGGGCCAGCGCCATCGCCTCGTGGCGGTCCTCGTGGCGGCGCAGCTCCTCCCGGTAGCGCGCCACCAGCAGCAGCGCGTAGTCGGTGCCCGCGCCGAACACCAGGACGGTGAGGATGCCCGCGCTCTGGCCGTTGACCGTCAGGCCGCCGTGGCGCGCCAGGAAGTAGATGAGCGCCTGGGCCGTGAACAGCGCCGCCACCACCCCGAGCAGCGGGGGCACCAGGAGGGTGGGACTGCGGTAGGTGATCAGCAGCATCACGACGACGACCCCCATCGCCGCCAGCAGCAGCGTGGAGTCGATGCCCTCGAACGCCTTGGAGAAGTCCGCCGACGTGCCGCCCGGCCCGGTGATGTGCACGGCGAGGCCGGTACCGCCCTTGCCGACGACGTCCCGGACGGAGTCGACGGCGGGGGCGATCCGCTGCCACCCCTTCTCGTCCATGGTGATCGGCACGTAGATCTCGGCGGCGCGCGGGTCCACCGGGCGGTCGAAGACCGGGCCGCGGGTCTGCGGCCCGCGGATGCCGTGGTCGGTGAGCCGCCGCAGCTGCGCCGCGTCCGCCGCGATCCGCGCCCGGTCCGCGGCCGTGAGGCCGTCCGGGCGGGCGTACACGACGACCGCGGGGATCTGCTCCGGCCGGAAGTCCTTGGACAGCGTCAGCACCTGCGTCGACTCGGCCGACCCCGGCAGCCACGACGCCGCGTCGTTGTCCTGGGCGTCCGTCAGCCGGGAGGCGAACGGCGCCATCACGAACAGCACGACCAGCCACAGACCCAGCACAAGCCACTTGGCCCGCCGCCCGCAGACCAGACGCCCCCAGCCCCGGTCACCACCCATGGCCACCTCCGCACCGACGCGCGGCCGAACCTCCACCCTAGCCCGCACCACCCCCCAGAAGCGCGGCGAACCACACCCCCACCCCCGCCCCCACCCACCCAGGGGCGCGAGGAACCGCGCACCCAAGCCCACCCCACGGCCACCTGACCACGAAGCCCCGCCCCCACCCCCCAGGGGCGCGGGGAACTGCGCAAAACCCCGCACCCCCACCCACCCGCACCCGCCCACGCACCCCC
>NZ_KQ948554.1:368607-452173 GCF_001514125.1 Streptomyces longwoodensis
CCGCGCCCCCACCCCACGCACCCCCACCGCCCCAGCCCAGCGCAGCGACATGGCAGGCTTGGCACATGGCCGCGCAGATCAACCCCAGCATCCTGTCCGCCGACTTCGCCCGCCTCGCGGACGAGGCCAGGGCGGTCGACGGAGCCGACTGGCTCCACGTCGACGTGATGGACAACCATTTCGTCCCCAACCTCACCCTCGGCGTGCCGGTCGTGGAGTCCCTGGCCCGGGCGACGGACACCCCGCTGGACTGCCACCTGATGATCGAGGACCCCGATCGGTGGGCCCCGCAGTACGTCGAGGCGGGTGCTTCCTCGGTCACCTTCCACGTGGAGGCCGCGGCCGCCCCGGTGCGCCTGGCCCGCGAGATCCGCGCCAAGGGCGCCCGTGCCTCCATGGCGCTCAAGCCCGCGACGCCCATCGAGCCGTTCGAGGACCTGCTGCCCGAGCTCGACATGCTGCTGGTCATGACGGTCGAACCGGGCTTCGGCGGCCAGGCGTTCCTCGACATCATGCTCCCCAAGATCCGCCGCACCCGTGAGCTGATCAGCAAGCACGGCCTGCAGCTGTGGCTCCAGGTGGACGGCGGGGTGTCGGCCTCGACGATCGAGCGCTGCGCCGAGGCGGGCGCGGACGTCTTCGTCGCCGGGTCCGCCGTCTACGGCGCCGACGACCCGGCCGAGGCGGTGCGGGCCCTGCGCTCCCAGGCCGAGGCCGCCACCGCCGGAGCGTCCTGGGCGTGCGACCACTGAGCCACGGGTACGTGAACGACTCCCATCCGGGCTGATCGGCCGCGCCGGATCTGCAAGGATGAACGGCGAGTCCAGAGTGTGAACACCAGAGTGTGAACAGCAGTGAGGAGATCGCCGTGTCGGGTATGTCGGCGGGCCGGTCAGCCATGCGGATGGGACCCGCTGAGCTGGTGCAGGCGGCGGCCATGGCCCGCCGCTTCTACCTCGAGGGGAAGTCCAAGATCCAGATCGCCGAGGAGTTCGGCGTCAGCCGCTTCAAGGTGGCCCGCGTTCTGGAGACGGCCCTCGAACGGGATCTCGTGCGCATCGAGATCCGCGTGCCGGCCGAGCTGGACGCCGAGCGCTCCGACGCGCTCCGCGCCCGCTACGGCCTGCGGCACGCCGTCGTGGTCGAGTCCCCGGCCGATGCCGAGGAGACGCCCGACCCGGAGAACCTGGGGGAAGTGGCCGCCGACCTGCTCGGCGAACTGGTGAACGAGGGGGACGTACTGGGACTGGCCTGGGGCCGGTCCACCATCCACATGGCGGCGGCGCTGGACCGGCTGCCGCCGTGCACGGTGGTGCAGCTGACGGGTGTGTACGACGCCGGGACCGCCGAGCGCGGCTCGGTGGAGGCGGTGCGCCGGGCCGCCCAGGTCTCCGGCGGCGACGCGCACCCCATCTACGCGCCGATGCTGCTGCCGGACGCGGCGACCGCGGCCGCGCTGCGCAACCAGACCGGGATCGCCCGGGCCTTCGAGTACTTCGACAAGGTCACCGTCGCCTGCGTCTCCATCGGCTCCTGGGAGCCGGGCATCTCCACGGTGCACGACATGCTCAGCGACGAGGAGCGGGCGCACTACGCCTCGCTCGGGGTCGCCGCGGAGATGTCGGCGCACCTGTTCGACAGCGAGGGGCGGCGCGTCGGACGGGACCTGGGGGAGCGGTGCATCACGGTCAAGGCCGACCAGCTCCGCCGCATTCCCGAGGTGGTGGCGATCGCGGGCGGCCAGCGCAAGGCGGCCGCGATCGACGCGGTGCTGCGGTCGGGGCTCGTCACCAGCCTGGTGACGGACACCTCCGCGGCCGACTACCTGATGACCGCGGGGCCGACGCCCAGGTCCGCGCTGAACCGGGCGGACCCGGACGGGGTCTGACCACAGCAGCACAGCAGCACAGCAGCACAGCAGCACAGCAGCACAGCAGCACTCGCGAGGAGCCGCGGTGGCAGGGGTGACCCGCCGTCGCGGCTCTTCCGCACGCGCGCCCGTCCTGGAGGATCCTCCCAACCGCCCCTGACCAGCCTGGACGTTCTGCCCGGGCATGACCGGGCGGACGTCATGGGAGAATGAAGTACGTGCTCTTTTCCCCCTGGCACACCTGTCCGGGGGTCACCTCTGATCGACTGGGATGTGCAGCACGTGCGTTTCCTCAACGACATCCGGCCCGCGTACGACCTGACGTACGACGACGTCTTCATGGTGCCGAGCCGCTCCGCGGTCGGATCGCGGCAGGGCGTCGACCTCTCCGCCCCGGACGGCACCGGCACCACGATCCCGCTGGTCGTCGCCAACATGACCGCCATCGCCGGCCGCCGCATGGCCGAGACCGTGGCCCGGCGCGGCGGTCTGGTGGTGATCCCGCAGGACATCCCGATCGACGTCGTCACCGAGGTCGTCGGCTGGGTCAAGAGCCGCCACCTGGTCCTCGACACCCCGATCGTGCTCGCCCCGCACCAGACGGTCGCCGACGCGCTGTCCCTGCTGCCCAAGCGCGCGCACAACGCGGGCGTCGTGGTCGACGCCGAGGGCCGGCCGGTCGGTGTCGTCACCGACCGGGACCTCACCGGCGTCGACCGCTTCACCCAGCTCGAGCTGGTCATGTCCAAGGACCTGCTGCTGCTCGACGCGGACATCGACCCGCGCGAGGCGTTCAACCGGCTCGACGCGGCCAACCGGCGCTACGCCCCGGCCGTCGACGCCGACGGGCGGCTGGCCGGCATCCTCACCCGCAAGGGCGCCCTGCGGGCCACGCTGTACACCCCGGCCGTCGACGCGCACGGCAAGCTGCGCGTCGCCGCGGCCGTCGGCATCAACGGCGACGTGGCAGGCAAGGCCAAGCAGCTGCTCGACGCGGGCGTGGACACCCTCGTCATCGACACCGCGCACGGCCACCAGGAGTCGATGATCAGCGCCGTCCGGCTGGTGCGCGCGCTCGACCCCCAGGTGCCGATCGTGGCCGGCAACATCGTCTCCGCCGAGGGCGTCAAGGACCTGGTCGACGCGGGCGCCGACATCATCAAGGTCGGTGTGGGACCGGGCGCCATGTGCACCACCCGCATGATGACGGGCGTGGGCCGGCCGCAGTTCTCGGCGGTCCTGGAGTGCGCCGCCGAGGCGCGCAAGTACGGCAAGCACGTGTGGGCCGACGGCGGTGTCCGCCACCCCCGCGACGTGGCGATGGCCCTCGCGGCGGGCGCGTCCAACGTGATGATCGGCTCCTGGTTCGCCGGCACCTACGAGTCGCCGGGCGACCTTCAGCACGACGCCTCCGGGCGCCCCTACAAGGAGTCCTTCGGCATGGCCTCCGCGCGGGCGGTGGCCAACCGGACCTCGGAGGAGTCGGCGTACGACCGCGCCCGCAAGGCGCTGTTCGAGGAGGGCATCTCCACCTCGCGCATGTTCCTCGACCCGGCGCGCCCGGGCGTCGAGGACCTGATCGACTCGATCATCGCGGGCGTCCGCTCCTCCTGCACCTACGCCGGCGCCGCCTCCCTGGAGGAGTTCGCCGACAAGGCCGTCGTCGGCATCCAGAGCGCGGCCGGCTACGCCGAGGGCAAGCCGCTGCACGCCAGCTGGAGCTGACCCCGCCGCCCGCGCGGGCCCGTGGCGCGCAACGCCGCCGGGGGCCCGCGCAACGAACACGCGCCCCGTCCCGATGAACGCAACGATCGTTCGGCGAGGCGCAAGGTTGCTGCATTTCACCAGCAACGCCCGGGCTCGTAGGGTTCTGGGCTGTACACAGCTCGGCGGGGACCCCGCTCGGTGGGTCCCTGCTGGCGCAGGGCCGCTGCCGGTTCCCCCGCCGCCCGGACGGCAGCGACGAAGGAGTCATGCGTGATCGACCAAGGCGCACCCCCGCAGGAGCGCGGCCAGACCGTCGCCCGGACCCCCGGGCTCGGTGCGCGCCTCATGCGCCGCAAGCCCGTGGAAGTGCTGGTCGCCGAGGGCGGCCAGGGCGAGGGCGGAACCCTGCGGCGCTCGCTGGGACTGTGGCAGCTCACCATGATCAGCATCGGTGCCACCCTCGGCACCGGCATCTTCGTCGTGCTCGGCGAGGCGGTCCCCAAGGCCGGTCCCGCGGTCACCCTCTCGTTCGTGATCGCCGGTCTCACCGCCCTGTTCTCGGCCCTGTCCTACGCCGAACTGGCGGGCACCATCCCGGTCGCCGGCTCCTCGTACTCGTACGCTTACGCAACGATGGGCGAGCTGATCGCCTGGGTGTGCGGCTGGTGCCTGGTGCTGGAGTACGGCGTCTCGGTCGCCGCCGTGGCCGTCGGCTGGGGCGAGTACCTCAACGAGCTGCTCGACGGCACGATCGGCGTGACCCTGCCGGACGCCCTGTCCGCCCCGCCCGGCGACGGCGGCGTGTTCAACCTGCCCGCCCTGATCGTCGTCCTGCTGGCCATGGCGTTCCTGCTCGGCGGGGCCCGCGAGTCGGCCCGCGCCAACACCGTCATGGTGGCCGTGAAGATCGCCGCGCTGGTGCTGTTCTGCGCGATCGGCGTGCAGGGGCTGCGCAGCGGCAACTACGAGCACTTCATGCCGCTCGGCATGAGCGGCGTCAGCGCGGCCGGGGCCACGCTGTTCTTCTCGTACATCGGCTTCGACGCCGCCTCCACCGCGGGCGAGGAGGCCAAGGACGCCCAGCGCGACCTGCCCCGCGCCATCATGCTGTCGCTGGTCATCGTCACCGCGCTGTACGTCCTGGTCGCGGCCGTCGCCGTGGGCGCCAAGCCCTGGCGGCAGTTCAACGACTCCGAGGCCGCGCTCGCCCAGATCATGCGCGACGTCACCGGCCAGGGCTTCTGGGCCACGCTGCTCGCGGCCTGCGCGGTCATCGCCATCGCCAGCGTCGTGCTGACCGTGCTCTACGGCCAGACCCGCATCCTCTTCGCGATGTCCCGCGACGGGCTCGTGCCCAAGGTCTTCTCCCGGGTCCACCCGAAGACCGGCGCCCCCCGCGCCAACACGGTGATCGTGTCCCTGTTCTGCGGTGTCCTCGCCGCGGCCGTCCCGCTGGGCCAGCTCGCCGACGCCACCAGCATCGGCACGCTGTTCGCCTTCGCGCTGGTCAACGTGGCCGTCGTGGTGCTGCGCCGGACCCGCCCGCAGATGAACCGCACGTTCCGGGTCCCGCTCTCGCCGCTGCTGCCCGCGCTGGGCTTCGCCTTCTGCGTGTGGATGATGGGCAGCCTGTCCACCGTCACCTGGGTGGTCTTCGGCGTCTGGATGGCGGTCGGGCTCGTGGTCTACTTCCTGTACGGCCACCGCCGCTCCCGTCTTGCCCCGCCCGCGCCATCCGAGAAGTGATCGACCGACCGTGCTGAACGATCTCGACGAACGCATCGTGCACGCCCTCGCCGAGGACGCCCGCCGCTCCTACGCGGACATCGGGTCCCTGGTCGGCCTGTCCGCGCCCGCCGTCAAGCGGCGCGTGGACCGGCTGCGGGCCACCGGAGCCATCACCGGCTTCACCGTTCGGGTCGACCCGGCGGCCCTCGGCTGGCAGACCGAGGGGTTCGTCGAGATCTACTGCCGGCGCCACACCTCCCCGGAGACCATCCAGCGCGGTCTGGAGCGCTACCAGGAGGTGGTGTCCGCCTCCACCGTCACCGGTGACGCGGACGCCGTCGCGCAGGTCTTCGCCGCCGACATGCGCCACTTCGAGCGCGTGCTGGAGCGGATCGCCGGGGAACCGTTCGTGGAGCGCACCAAGTCCGTGCTGGTGCTCTCCCCCCTGCTGCGGCGCCACTCGGCGGGCTCGCCGACCTGAGGGGAAGCCCTGCCCCGGCCGCCGGGGGCCCCGGAAACCACTGGTGCCCCCGTCCCGCCCCGCCCTACGATCGGGACATGACCCGACGACATTGATCCTCCACGAGATCATCCGAGACCCGGCTGACGCGCACCCTGTACGCGTACGCGTTCCTCGACGAGTTCGTCCTGCTGTACCCGGTGTACGCGCTGCTGTTCGCCGACACCGGGCTGTCCCTCTGGCAGATCTCCTCGCTGTTCGTGCTCTGGTCGCTGACGGGGCTGGCCCTGGAGGTCCCCTCGGGCGTGTGGGCCGACGCCTCCTCCCGCCGGGCCCTGCTGCGGCTCGGCCCCCTGCTGGGCGCCGTGGGCTTCGCCCTGTGGGTCGCCGTGCCCTCGTACGCGGCCTTCGCGGCCGGTTTCGTGCTGTGGGGCGCCCGCGGCGCGCTCGGCTCGGGTGCCCTGGAGGCGCTGGTCTACGAGGAGCTGGACCGCCTCGGCTCCGCCGACCGCTACGCCCGCGCCATGGGCCGGGCCCACGCGGCCGGGCAGGTCGCCGTGGTCTCAGCGATGGCGCTGGCCGGGCCGGTGCTGGCGTGGGGCGGCTACCCGGCCGTCGGCGCGGCGAGCGTCGCGGCCTGTCTGCTGACCGCGCTGGTGGCGGGCCGCCTCCCCGAGCACCGCACCGGCGACCCGGCACCCGAGCACGGGGCCGCGAGCATGCGCTCCGGGCTCGCCGCGGCCCGCCGCGACCGCTCCGTGCGCGGAGCCCTGCTGCTGGTCCCGGCGGTGGCGGCGGTGTGGGGCGCGCTCGACGAGTACACGCCCCTGTTGGTCCGTGGCACCGGGGTCCCGGACAGCACGGTGCCGTACGCCCTGGTGCTCATCTGGACCGGGGTGACCACGGGCAGCCTGCTGGCCGGACCGGGCGGCCGGCTCGGCCGCCGGGGCCTCGCCGCGCTGCTGGCGCTCTCGGCGCTCGCCCTGGCCGCCGGCGCGCTCAGCGGCGTCCCGGCGGGCATCGCCCTGGTCGCCGTGGCCTTCGGCGGCTTCCAGCTCGCCACCGTCGTCGCCGACGCCCGCCTCCAGGAGCGCATCGAGGGCACCGGCCGGGCCACCCTCACCTCGATCGCGGGCCTCGGCACCGAGGCCGTCACCCTCACCGTCCACGGCCTGTACGCCGTCCTCGGCACCACCGCCGCGCACGGCACGGTGTTCGCGCTCTGCGCGGTCCCGTACCTGGTCACGGCCCTGTGCCTGGCCCTGGCCCGCAGGCCGCGCGAGATCGTCCGGCGGCGGCGCAACGAATCGCCGCGCGGCGGCCGATGAGCGCAACGAACCGTGCACCAGCGCGCAACGGCTCCGCCTTGTCCGGTTCGCGCGGCCGACCGTACGGTCTACGTGGCCCCCCGACCCCCTCCGCACGGTGAGGAACACGCATGCGCACAGCCCTGCTCCAGAGCTCCGGCCGCCCGGGCTCGGTCGCCGAGAACCTCAAGGTCCTCGACGAGGCCGCGGGCCGTGCCGCCGACGCGGGAGCCGGACTGCTCATCACCCCGGAGATGTTCCTGACCGGCTACGCGATCGGTGACGACATCGCCCGCCTCGCCGAGCCCGCCGACGGCGACTCGGCGGACGCGGTCGCCGAGGTGGCCGGCCGGCACGGCCTGGCCGTCGCCTACGGCTACCCCGAGCGGGCGGGGGAGGGCGTGTACAACGCCGTGCAGCTGATCTCCGCCGACGGCGTCCGGCTCGCCGGCTACCGCAAGACCCACCTGTTCGGCTGCTTCGAGCGCGACCACTTCACGCCGGGCGACCAGCAGGTCGTCCAGGCCGAGCTGAACGGCCTCACCGTCGGCCTGCTCATCTGCTACGACGTCGAGTTCCCGGAGAACGTGCGGGCCCACGCCCTCGCGGGCACCGACCTGCTGGTCGTGCCGACGGCGCAGATGCACCCGTACCAGTTCGTGGCCGAGTCGATGATCCCGGTGCGGGCCTTCGAGAGCCAGATGTACGTCGCCTACGTCAACCGGGTCGGCCCGGAGGGCGCGTTCGAGTTCGTCGGGCTGTCCACCCTGGCCGGCCCCGACGGGGTGGCCCGGGCCCGCGCCGGACGCGCCGAGCAGCTGGTGTTCGCCGACGCCGACCCCGTCTTCCTGGCCGCCTCCCGCGAGGCCAACCCGTACCTGGAGGACCGCCGTCCCGGTCTGTACGGGTCCCTGGTCTGACCCCGCCGGTCCGACACCCCCACGCAGTCCCACTTGTGCAAGGAGTCCGTACCCCATGACGTCCACGGTGCCCAACGCCGTCGAGCACACCGACGAGCAGCAGCCGCCGATCACCATGTTCGGCCCGGACTTCCCGTACGCCTACGACGACTTCCTCGCCCACCCGGCGGGCCTCGGGCAGGTGCCGGCGACCGAGCACGGCACGGAGGTCGCCGTCATCGGCGGCGGCCTGTCCGGTCTCGTGGCGGCGTACGAGCTGATGAAGATGGGCCTGAAGCCGGTCGTCTACGAGGCCGACCAGCTCGGCGGCCGGCTGCGCACGGTGGGCTTCGACGGCTGCGACGAGTCGCTCAACTGCGAACTCGGCGCGATGCGCTTCCCGCCGTCCTCCACGGCCCTGCAGCACTACATCGACCTGGTGGGCCTGCACACCCAGCCCTTCCCCAACCCGCTGGCCGAGGCGACCCCCTCCACGGTCGTCGACCTCAAGGGCGAGTCCCACTACGCCGAGACGATCGACGACCTGCCGCAGGTGTACCGGGACGTCGCCGCCGCCTGGGGCACGTGCCTGGAAGAAGGCGCCGACTTCTCCGACATGAACCGGGCCATGCGGGAGCGCGACGTACCGCGCATCCGCGAGATCTGGTCCCGGCTGGTCGAGGAGCTCGACAACCAGACCTTCTACGGCTTCCTCTGCGACTCGGAGGCGTTCCGCTCCTTCCGCCACCGCGAGATCTTCGGCCAGGTCGGCTTCGGCACCGGCGGCTGGGACACCGACTTCCCCAACTCCATCCTGGAGATCCTGCGGGTCGTCTACACCGAGGCCGACGACCACCACCGCGGCATCGTCGGCGGCTCGCAGCAGCTGCCGCTGCGCCTGTGGGAGCGCGAGCCGGAGAAGATCGTCCACTGGCCGTACGGCACCTCGCTGAAGTCCCTGCACGCGGACGGCGAGCCCCGGCCGGCCGTGACCCGGCTGCACCGCACCGCGGGCAACCGGATCACCGTGACGGACGCGCACGGCGACATCCGCACCTACCGCGCGGCGATCTTCACCGCCCAGTCCTGGATGCTGCTGTCGAAGATCCAGTGCGACGACTCGCTGTTCCCGATCGACCACTGGACCGCGATCGAGCGCACCCACTACATGGAGTCCAGCAAGCTGTTCGTGCCGGTCGACCGGCCGTTCTGGCTGGACAAGGACGAGGACACCGGGCGGGACGTCATGTCGATGACGCTCACCGACCGCATGACCCGCGGCACCTACCTGCTGGACAACGGCCCGGACCGGCCCGCCGTCATCTGCCTGTCCTACACCTGGTGCGACGACAGCCTGAAGTGGCTGCCGCTGTCCGCGAACGAGCGGATGGAGGTCATGCTGAAGTCCCTCGGCGAGATCTACCCCAAGGTCGACATCAGGAAGCACATCATCGGCAGCCCGGTGACCGTCTCCTGGGAGAACGAGCCCTACTTCATGGGCGCGTTCAAGGCCAACCTGCCCGGCCACTACCGCTACCAGCGGCGCCTGTTCACGCACTTCGTGCAGGACCGGCTGCCCGAGGACAAACGGGGCATCTTCCTCGCCGGGGACGACATCTCCTGGACGGCCGGCTGGGCCGAGGGCGCGGTGCAGACCGCCCTGAACGCGGTCTGGGGCGTCATGCACCACCTCGGCGGCGCCACCGACCCGTCCAACCCCGGCCCCGGCGACGTGTACGACGAGATCGCCCCGGTCGAACTGCCCGAGGACTGACCGGGTCGCGGCGCGCGGGACGCGGTCCGCGGCGCCGCGTCAGTCGGCCAGCGGGGTCAGCAGCATCCGGCTCGCGAAACCGACCGCCGCGTCCAGGCGGTCGGTGAACCCCTGCGCCACGTCGGGCAGTCCGCGCAGCGCCCACAGCGCGCGGGCCGCCGCCCAGGTGGCCTCGCGGGCCCGCTCCAGGCTCCACGCGCCGAGCAGGTGGGTGAGCGGGTCCGCGATCTGCAGCAGGTCCGGGCCCGGCATCAGCTCCTCGCGGATGTGCTCCTCCAGCGCGATCAGCAGGTCGCCCACCCGGTCGAACTCGTCCTCCAGCTCGCCGGGTTCGCAGCCGAGCGCCTGACAGGCGTCGACCACGGCGAGCGCCAGGTCGTGGCCGATGTGGGCGTTGATCCCGGCGAGCGCGAACTGCAGCGGCCGTACGCCGGGATGGCGGCGCCACTGGAACAGCGGGCGCCAGCAGGCGGGCGGGCGGCGGTCGGAGCCGGCCGCGTCCACGGCCGCCAGGTAGCGCTCGGCGAACCGCACGTCCAGCGTGCTCGCCGCGCGCGGGTCCGCGAACCGGCCCGCGTCGAGCTGCCGGTCGACCTCCTGGGTCACGGCCAGGTAGACGCGGTTGAACACCGCGACCCCGTCCCGGGCGGGGAGTGTCGCGGCCAGGGCGCGCATGCGGGAGAGGACGGTGTCCACCCCGGTGGTGAGCTGTTCCGAAGGCGGCATGGGACGAAGGGTGGCAGTCCCGGGCCGTGCCGGTGGCCGACCGGCCGGGGACTTCGCCGGAACGGGGGAACCCCGTCCGATGCCGCCCGGGACTACGGCCGGGTGTGCGGGTCCCGTGCGGCGGCGGGGCCGGTGTCCGCGTCGTAGGAACTGGTGCCCTCGTCCAGCAGGGGCCGCTGGGTCTTGAGGTGGGCCGGGGCGAAGGCGCGCAGGGCGTGGTAGCCGGTGATGACGACCAGCGTGCCGAGCGCGATGCCGCTCAGCGAGAAGTTGTCGCTGATCTTCATGGTGACGTTGCCGACGCCGATGACGACGCCCGCGGCGGCCGGGACCAGGTTGAGCGGGTTGCGCAGGTCCACCCCGGCGTTGAGCCAGATCTGGGCGCCGAGCAGGCCGATCATGCCGTAGAGGATGACCGTGATGCCGCCGAGCACCCCGCCGGGGACGGCGGCGACCACCGCGCCGAACTTCGGGCACAGGCCGAACAGCAGGGCGAAGCCCGCGGCGGCCCAGTACGCGGCCGTGGAGTAGACCCGGGTCGCGGCCATGACCCCGATGTTCTCGGAGTAGGTGGTGTTGGGCGGGCCGCCCAGCGCGGTGGACAGCATCGAGCCGAGGCCGTCGGCGGAGATCGCCGTGCCGAGCTTGTCGTCCAGCGGGTCGCCGGTCATCTCGCCGACCGCCTTGACGTGCCCGGCGTTCTCCGCGACCAGCGCGATCACCACGGGCAGCGCGACCAGCACCGCCGACCACTGGAACGACGGTCCGTGGAAGGACGGCAGGCCGATCCAGTCGGCGTGGGCCACGCCCGACAGGTCCAGGCGCCAGTGGTCGGTGACCTTGCCGCTCGCGTCGGCCGAGTGGATCCGGCCGAAGACCCGGTCGCAGGCCCAGGACAGGACGTAGCCGAAGACCAGACCCAGGAAGATGGCGACGCGCGACCAGAAGCCGCGCAGGCAGACCACGGCCAGACCGGTGAACAGCATCACCAGCAGGGCGGTCCACTGGTCCTGCGGCCAGTACGTCGACGCGGTGACCGGTGCCAGGTTGAAGCCGATCAGCATGACCACCGCGCCGGTCACCACGGGCGGCATCACCGCGTGGATGATCCGCGCCCCGAAGCGCTGCACGGCGAGGCCGACGACGAACAGGGCCACGCCGACCACGAACACCGCGCCGGTCACCGTGGCGCTGGTGCCGCCCTGGGCGCGGATCACCGCCGCGACGCCGACGAAGGACAGCGAGCAGCCGAGGTAGCTGGGCACCCTGCCGCGCGTCGCCAACAGGAAGATCACGGTCGCGACGCCCGACATCATGATCGCCAGGTTGGGGTCCAGGCCCATCAGGACGGGTGCCACGAAGGAGGCCCCGAACATGGCCACCACGTGCTGTGCGCCCAGTCCGACCGTGCGGGGCCAGGTGAGCCGCTCGTCGGGGCGGACCACCGCCCCGGGCGCCGGGGTGCGTCCGTCGCCGTGCAGTGTCCAGCGGACGCCAAGATCCATGGTGCGGGTCGCTTTCGTCGTACCGTGCGGTTGTCCGGACCATTGTCACGTGTCACGGGAGGGTGAGCGTCCGCTTAGGATGGGATGTCTGCCCACTGCACCGAGTTCCCCCAGGAGCGCCACCCGTGACCGCCGAAGCACCGACCGCCCCCGCCCCGTCGTACGGCCGGCTGATCCCCGTCACCGTCCACTTCGACGACCTGGACGCGCTCGGCCTGCTGCACAACGCGCGCTACCCGCTGCTCGTGGAGCGCGCGTGGACGGAGCTCTGGCAGCAGCACGGGGTGCGGTTCGAGGGCGACTGGGCGGCGGCCGGGGACGCCTGCAACGCGGTCAAGGAACTCCGCCTCACCTACGAGGCCCCCGTCACCCGGCCCGGCACCTACGCCGTGCACCTGTGGCTGGACCGCCTGGGCACCACCGGGCTGACGTACGGCTTCCGCTTCTGCTCGGCCGACGGGGCCACCACCTACGCCCGCGGCACCCGCGTCCTGGTCCGGCTGGACCCGCACACCCTGCGGCCGGCGCCGTGGAGCGACACCCTCAGGAGTGCCGGTCGGGAACTGCTGCGGCCGGCCGGCTGAGCTTCGGCCGGTTGCGCTCACCGGAGCGCAGCACGCCCGCGAAGGCGGCGAGCCCGCACGCCAGCACCGTGACCACCACGAACGACACCGTCAGGTTCGCCGCCTGCGCCACCCCGCCGATCAGGCTCGGGGCGACCAGCCCCGAGGTGTAGGTGATCGTGGCGACACCCGCGATGGCCTGGCTCGGGTTGGGGCCGCTGTGGCCCGCGGCCGCGAAGCACAGCGGGACGACCACGGCGATCCCGAGGCCCATCAGGGCGAAGCCGGTCATGGCCACGGCCGGGTGCCCGGCGAGCACGATCAGCAGCCCGCCGAACGCGGCGAGCACACCGCCGGCCCGCACGGTCCCCACCGAGCCGAACCGGTTGACCACCGCGTCCCCCGCGATCCGGGCCACCGCCATGGTGAGCATGAAACCGGTCGTGCAGGCCGCGGCCAGCCCCGCCGAGGACTCCAGCCGGTCCCGCAGGTACACCGCGGACCAGTCCAGGCTCGCGCCCTCCGCGAACACCGCGCAGAACCCCACCGCGCCGATGAGCAGCGCCGACCGGGGCGGCAGCGCGAACCGCGGCGGTGCCTCGTCCTCCTCGGCCGCCCGCAGGTCCGGCACCCAGCGGCAGACCACCAGGCCCAGCACGGTCAGCACGGCCGCCGCCAGCGCGAAGTGCACCCGTGCGTCCGAACCCAGGTGGGCGGCGAGGGTGCCCGCCGCCGAGCCGACCAGCGCGCCCGCGCTCCACATGCCGTGCAGCCCGGACATGATCGACTTGCCGAGCCGGTGCTCCACCTCCACGCCCAGGGCGTTCATCGCCACGTCCGCCATCCCCGCGCTCGCGCCGTAGACGAACATCGCCAGGCACAGCGTGAGCAGGTTCGGCGCCAGGGCCGGCAGCACCAGGGACACGGTCCACATCGCGAGCAGGGCGCGCAGGGACGTACGGCTGCCGAAGCGGTGCGTGATCCCGCCGGCCAGCGGCATCGCGCAGGAGGCGCCGAACGCCGTGAACGCCAGCGCGAACCCCAACTGGCCCGCGCTCAGCGAGGCGTGGTCCTGGACCCAGGGCACCCGGGTCGCGAAGGTGCCCGTCACGGCGCCGTGCACCGCGAACACGGCCGCCACCGCGTACCGGGCGTGCCGTACCGCGCGCTGCTCGTCCACCACTTCCGTCATCCCGGACCCTCCCCGACATACGTCTCCCAGTCGTGCCGACGTAAACTATCAGGAACCCTGCCTGATAGATAGCGGGGAGAGAGCGGTTACTCCGACCGCGGCCCCGGCGGCCGCGCCGATCTGGGAGGATCCCCGGCATGCCCGCATCCCCGAGCACCGCCCGGGCCATGAACGACCGGCTCGCGCTGCGCCTCCTCCAGCAGCAGGGCCCGCTCACGGCGACACAGCTCAAGCAGCACACCGGCCTGTCCCGGCCGACCGTCGCCGACCTCGTCGACCGGCTCGCCGCGTCCGGGCTCATCGAGGTCGTCGGCGAGGCCGGCGCAGAGCGCCGCGGCCCCAACGCCAAGCTCTACGGCATCGTCGCCGACCGCGCCCACCTGGCCGCCCTGGACGTGCGCACCGAGGGCGTCTCGGTGCTGGTCTCCGACCTGGTCGGACGGGTGCTCGGCGAGGCGTCGGTGCCGATCGGTGGCGACACGGGCACCGGGCACGCCGTCGAACAGGCGGTGGCGCTCGTGGAGCGGGTGGCGAAGGAGGCGGGCGCCGACCGCCTGCACACCGTCGGGATCGGCGCGCCCGGGCTCATCGACCCGGCCACCGGCGAACTGCGCGACTCCGGGGGCCTGCCCGCCTGGCACCGGCGGCTGGTGGCCGCCCTCCAGGAGCGGCTGCCCGCGGCCCGCGTCACCGTGGAGAACGAGACCAACCTCGCCGCCCTGGCCGAGCAGCGCGACGGCGCGGCCCGCGACCGCGACACCTTCGTCCTGCTGTGGCTGGGCATCGGCACCGGCGCCGCCGTCGTCCTCGACGGCCATCTGCGCCGGGGCGCCTCCGGCGGCACGGGCGAGATCGGCTTCCTGCCGGTGCCGTGGACGCGGGGCCTGCCGTCGGCGACGGACTGCGAGGGCGGCTTCCACTCCCTGGCCAGCTCGGCGGCGATCGCGGAACTGGCCGAGCGGCACGGTGTGACGGCGCCGGCCGGCACGGAGGAGCCGCTGGGGGCGGGGCTGGTGCGGGCGGCGGTGGAGGCCGTGGCGGCGGGCGGGGCCGGGACGGGGGCCGGGGACGCGGGTGCCGGGCCCGGTGGCGGGGCCCGGACCGGGGGAGCGGACGTCGGGTCGGCGGGCGCCGGGAGTGCCGAAGGTGCCGAGGGCGGCGGGGCCGGGGATGCCGAGGGCGGGGCCGGGGCCTTCCTCGACGCCCTCGCCGACCGGGTCGCCCTCGGGGTGGCCTCCGTGGTGGCCGTGCTGGACCCCGGGTGCGTGGTCCTCGGCGGGGAGGTCGGCCGGGCGGGCGGGGAGGAGCTCGCCGGCCGGGTGGAGGAGCGGATCCGGCGGATGGCGCCCCTGCCGACCGAGGTGCGCGCCGGTGTCCTCGGCGGTGCGGCGGTGCTGCGCGGGGCGCTGCTCACGGCCCGGGAGGCGGCCCAGGAGGAACTGTTCTCGCCCCTCGACCGCTGAGCACCGCGCCCCTGGGCCCCGGCGGGCTCAGGGGCGCGGTCGCTGGACGTCGCCGTGTTGGGAGGCCCGGCGGCGGGCAAGGGCCGTCGTCACCGCCGCCGGGCCCGCTTCGCGGGTCAGCAGGCTCCGAGGTCCTGCCAGACCCCCCACTCACCCGTGGTGCCGGGCTCCTCGCCCTTGGTCCACCACTTGGCCTTCCACGAGTGCCCCTTGTGGGAGACGACAGTCCCCCCGAGGTACTCGCCGGTGGCGTTCCACGCGGCCGCCGTGCAGGCGCCGTTGGACGGGGACGGGCTGCCGGAGGGTGAGGGGCTGCCGGAGGGGCTGGGGCTGGTCGAGGGGGACGCCGAGGGAGAGGGCGAGGGGGAGGTGCTGGCCGTGGGGGAGGGGCTCGGGCTCGTGCCCGGGCTCACCACCGTGGTCCCGCGGGCCAGGTCCCCGGCCAGCGCGTACGTCCGGCCGCCGAAGGTCACCGTCCAGTTGGACGGGGTCGACACGGGCAGGTAGTACACGAAGTCCAGCTCCACCGACGCCCCGGGCGCCAGCGTCTGCCAGCTCGGCAGCTTCAGCGACACGCGGTGGTAGTCGCCCTTGAGGCCGCCGACGTTGTTCCCGGTGTGGTCGCTGCGGATCACCGAGGTGCCCCAGCCGGACTGGTCCTTGGCGTTGCCGGGCGCGGAGGTGCCGTAGTCGAACTGGAACTCCGTGCCGCCCGGCAGCGTCACCTGGGTGTTGTTGGTGATCTTCAGCTTGGGGCTGATCGGGTAGTTGGAGTCGCCGAGCGGGAACTGCCCGAAGTCCACGCCGATGTCCAGCGCCTGGGTCGGCAGGTCGGTGGTGGCCCGCTTCGCGCCGTACGGGGAGGCCGACTTGAACTTCTCGTACATCGCGGAGGTCAGCGTGGAGCCGGGCTCGTACTGCCCCTTGGCCGCGTTCCAGCCGTAGTCCCCGGCCAGCTCCCACACCATCGTGCCGCCGATGCCGTGGGAGACCACGTAGTCGGCCTTGGCGTTCACCGACTGCTCGTCCTCGGTGGACAGGAACACCTTCTTCTCGGCGTTCCACAGCCAGGGCGCCACCAGCGTGGCGTCGTACTTGCGGGCGTAGGTCCCGGTCAGCCTGGTGCCGGCCGGGAAGCCGTAGCGGGTGACGTAGTCGCCGACGACGCCCTTCTCCAGGTTCTTCGCGTGCCACATCGGGTTGGACCCGGCGGGCGCCTCCCGGCCGGCCGTGTCCTGGTCGTGCCAGAGGTTGTCGATGCCGACGGCGCCGTCACCGCACTTGGTCAGGCCCGACCCGGCCGGGCAGGTGGTGGTGGCCGCCTTGCCCCACAGGCCGTCGGTGCCGCCGGTGACGTTCTTGAAGCCCCGGGTGTAGTACGGCAGTCCGATGTTAATCCGGCCGGCCGGCATCGACCCGCGGAAGTAGTGGTAGGCCCAGTCGGTGTTCAGGTAGCCGGTGCCGCCGTACTGGGAGGTGGAGTAGACGCCCGCCGCCGCGAGCTCGGCGTCCTTGCCGTCGTCGAAGAGCGAGGCGTTCGGCCCCACGTACTCGTTCCAGGCGCCGTGCAGGTCGTAGGACATGATGTTGACGTAGTCCAGGTACTTCTGGACCTGGAAGGTCTCCATGCCGCGCAGGAGGTAGCCGGAGGAGGGGGCGGCGACCGACAGCAGGTAGTGCCGGCCGTCCGACGCGCCCGCGCGGTCCAGCTTCTCGCGCAGCGTCTTCATCAGCGCCGCGTAGCCCTTGACCAGACCGGCCCGGCGGGCGTTGGACAGGGACCAGTCGAGCGGGTTGCCCGAGTCCTTCATGGTCGTCGGGTACTCGTAGTCGATGTCGACGCCGTTGAAGCCGTACTTCCGCACGAAGTCCACGGCCGAGTTCGCGAACGTGTCGATGCCGGCCTGGTTGACCGAGCCGTCCGCGTTCGTGGCCAGGGAGTAGAAGCCGCCGGAGTTCACCCGGGCCCCGCTGTCGTCGAAGTAGCCCCCGGTCTCGGCCCAGCCGCCCACCGAGATCAGCGTCTTGACGTTCGGGTGCTGCTTCTTGAACTTGTTCAGCAGGTTGAAGTGGCCCTGGTAGGGCAGCGCCGGGTCCATCTCGGCCCCCGCCACGCCCGGCCAGGTCGTCCCGGTCGCCGCGTTGGCCGCGCCGTCGGCGCCCACGGAGATCCGGTTGCCGCCGTCGACGTGCGCGAAGGCGTAGTTGACGTGGGTGACCTTGTCCCACGGGATGTCGGAGGCCAGGTAGGCGGGCGTGCCGTCCTTGCCGGTGCGCCAGCCGGTGAAGTAGCCGATCACCCGGCGCTGGTGGTCGGGGCCCATCTTCTCCCGGCCGGCCGAGTCGTAGACCGAGCAGTACGGGACCTGGACGCCGGGGGTCTCGTAGAGCCCGTCGGGTCGGCAGGCCTCCTGGTCGGCGGCCTGCGAGGCGGTCGCCGGGAGTCCGGCGAGCAGCAGGCCGGCGAGCGCCGCGAGGCCCGCGTACAGCGCGGGGCCCGGGCGGCGGCGGGGATGACGTGAGGGGGACGGCACGGTCGGTTCCTCTCCACGGAAGTTGCGCAGACCCTAGAGAGGACTAGACCACTGCGTCAATAGGTATGGACCAATCCCAAGGGATCGGCGTGGGCGGGGAGTTGGCCACCGGGACGCAGGGGGCGTCACGGGAGGATCCGGAGAAGTCCCCACCCGTCGCTTGTGAGCCAGCCCACACGGCCCACCCGCGTGGGCGCCGGGCGGTCGTGGCACACTGGCCCTGTACCAACAGCAGCGCACTCCGGGGTCGGTGAAAGTCCGAACCGGCGGTTACAGTCCGCGACCCGGTCGCTTCCAGCGGCCGGTTGACCAGGTGGAATTCCTGGACCGACGGTTAAAGTCCGGATGGGAGGCAGTGCGCGGCGGGCGAGCATGCGTGCGCGCCGCCGATCCGCTCGTCCCCTGGGACGAGTCCGTCCGGCGTCGCTCCCGGCGTTCTCGCGCGTTCCTTCTGTCGTCTCGACAGGCCCCGGAGTCCGTGCCCGAAGAGGCAGGAGGACCCGGGAAGTGTTCACCGGAATCGTCGAAGAGCTGGGCGAGGTCACGGCCGTCGAGACCCTCGATGACGCGTGTCGCTTCCGGCTGCGCGGCCCCGTCGTCACCGACGGCGCGAAGCACGGAGACTCCATCGCCGTCAACGGCGTCTGCCTCACGGTCGTCGAGCACGAGGGCGACGAGTTCACCGCCGACGTCATGGCGGAGACCCTCCACCGGTCCAGCCTCGGCGCCCTCACCGTCGGCTCCCGCGTCAACCTCGAGCGCCCCACCGCCGTGGGCGCGCGCCTCGGCGGGCACATCGTCCAGGGACACGTCGACGGCACCGGCGAGATCGTCGCCCGCACGCCGTCCGAGCACTGGGAGATCGTGGAGATCTCGCTGCCCGCGCACCTGTCCCGGTACGTCGTGGAGAAGGGCTCCATCACCGTCGACGGCATCAGCCTCACGGTCGTCGAGGCGGGCACCGACCGCTTCACCGTCAGCCTCATCCCCACCACGCTCGCCCTGACCACGCTCGGCCGCAAGCAGCCCGGCGACCCGGTCAACCTCGAGGTGGACGTCGTCGCCAAGTACGTCGAGCGCCTGCTCGCCGCGGGCCGGGCCGACCAGGCGGGCCAGGCGGGACAGGGGGCGGCACGGTGAACTGGCTGAACTCCGAGGCGTTCGTCCTCCTCGACCAGCACATCATCTGGTCCGACATGATCGGCAACATCCTGGGCCTCATCACCCTCGGCCTCGGCTGGCGCCGGTCCCTCATGACCTGGCCCGTGCAGTTCCTGTCCGGCCTGGTGCTGTTCACCGCCTTCTACGGCCACCTCGCCGGCAGCGCCGGCAAGCAGGTCGTCGTCATGGTCGTCGCGCTCTACGGCTGGTGGCAGTGGCAGTGGCAGCGCGGCCGGGGCCGGGCCGACGACGGCCGGATCACCGTCCGCTTCGCCACCTGGCGCGAGCGCGGCGCGATGCTGGCCACGGCCGCCGCCGGCACCGTCGCGGTGGCCCTGCTGTTCAAGGCGTACCCCAGCCTGTCCTGGGACCCCTGGCCCGACGCCTACATCTTCGTCGGCACCGTCGTCGCCATGTACGCCCAGGCCAAGGGCATGGTCGAGTTCTGGATCGCCTGGCTGCTCGTCGACGTCGTCGGCGTCCCGCTGAACTTCGCGAACGGCTACGCCTTCTCCGGCTTCGTCTACGTCATCTACGGCGCGCTCGTCCTGTGGGGCATGCGCGACTGGTGGCTGCGCTCCCGCCGGGACGCGCGGCCCACTCTGGAGGGAGCACCGGCATGAGCACGGCACCGATCCTCTACAGCACCGACGGCATCGAGGACTTCGCGCTCGACCCGGTCGAACAGGCCGTCGCCGACATCGCGGCCGGCCGCCCGGTCGTGGTCGTCGACGACGAGGACCGCGAGAACGAGGGCGACCTCGTCATCGCCGCCGAGATGGCCACGCCCGAGATCGTCGCCTTCATGATGAGCGAGTGCCGGGGCCTGATCTGCGCCCCCATGGAGGGCGACGAACTGGACCGGCTGCAGCTGCCGCAGATGGTCCAGGACAACACCGAGTCGATGAAGACCGCCTTCACCGTCTCCGTCGACGCCTCCGGCGCCCACGGCGTCACCACCGGCATCTCCGCCGCCGACCGCGCCACCACCCTGCGGCTCCTCGCCGGCGGCGACGCGGGACCGGGCGACTTCGTCCGCCCCGGCCACGTCTTCCCGCTGCGCGCCCGCCCCGGCGGCGTCCTGGTGCGCAACGGCCACACCGAGGCCGCCGTCGACCTCGCCCGCCTCGCGGGGCTGCGCCCGGCCGGCGCCATCGTGGAGATCGCCGGCGAGGACGGCCGCATGCTGCGCCTGCCCGAGCTGATCCCCTTCGCCCGCAAGCACGGCCTGACGATCATCTCCATCGAGGACCTGATCGCCTACCGCCGCGACGCCGAGCCCACCGTCCGCCGCGAGGCCGAGGTCCACCTGCCCACCACGCACGGCACCTTCACGGCGTACGGCTACCGCTCCACCGTCGACGGCGTCGAGCACGTCGCCCTGGTCCACGGCGACCTCGGCGACGGCGAGGACGTCCTGGTCCGCATGCACTCCGAGTGCCTGACCGGCGACGTCTTCGGCTCCCTGCGCTGCGACTGCGGCCCGCAGCTCGACGCGGCCCTGGAGCGCGTCCGCGCCGCCGGCCGCGGGGTCGTCGTCTACCTGCGCGGACACGAGGGGCGCGGCATCGGCCTGCTGTCCAAGCTGCGCGCCTACGAACTCCAGGAGCGCGGCCACGACACCCTGGACGCCAACCTGGAGCTCGGCCTGCCGGCCGACGCCCGCGACTACGGCGCCGGCGCGCAGATCCTCACGGACCTCGGCGTGCGCAGCGTGCGCCTGATGACCAACAACCCCGACAAGTCCGACGCGCTGGCCCACCACGGCATCACCGTCTCCGCCAGGGAGCCGATGCCCGTCCAGGCCGACGAGCACAACATCCGCTACCTGCGCACCAAGCGGGACCGGATGGGTCACGACCTGCCCTGGCTGGACACGGCCCCCGTGTCCCCCTGCGGCACCCAGTGACACCAGCAACACCCCGAGCGCGGAGCAACACCCGCACAGGCACTGAAGGAGACACGTGAGCGGCAAGGGTGCACCGGAGCTGTCCGTACGCAATGTGGGCGACCTGCGGGTCGCCGTCATCGCGGCGCAGTGGCACGAGAAGGTGATGGACGGCCTGGTGGACGGCGCCCTGCGCGCCCTGCACGAGCTGGGGATCGACGAGCCGACCCTGCTGCGCGTGCCCGGCAGCTGGGAACTGCCGGTGGTGGCCAAGGCGCTGGCCGGCCGGGGCTACGACGCGATCGTCGCCCTCGGCGTCGTCATCCGCGGCGGCACCCCCCACTTCGACTTCGTGTGCCAGGGCGTCACCCAGGGCCTGACCCAGGTCTCCGTGGACACCGGCGTGCCCGTCGGCTTCGGCCTGCTCACCTGCGACACCGAGGAGCAGGCCCTGGACCGCGCGGGCCTGCCGGGCTCGAACGAGGACAAGGGGCACGAGGCGGTGACCGCCGCGGTGGCCACGGCGGCCACGCTCCGCTCAGTATCCGAACCGTGGCACTAGGTCCCGCGGCACAGCGCGTAAAGTGGGCGCCACCATGTCCAAGAAGACGTTCGAGGAGCTCTTCACCGAGCTCCAGCACAAGGCCGCCCAGGGCGACCCCGCCACCTCCCGCACCGCCGAGCTGGTCGGCAAGGGGGTCCATGCCATCGGCAAGAAGGTCGTCGAAGAGGCCGCCGAGGTCTGGATGGCCGCCGAGTACGAGGGCAAGGAGGCGGCCGCCGAGGAGATCTCGCAGCTGCTCTACCACGTCCAGGTGATGATGGTCGCCCGCGGGATCTCCCTGGACGACGTCTACGCCCACCTCTGAGCCGTACCGCCCGCCCCGTCCAGCGCGTCCCAGCGCACCCACCAGCGAACGAACGAAGGAAGCCGACCTCATGCTGCGCATCGCCGTCCCCAACAAGGGTTCCCTCTCCGGCCCTGCGGCGGACATGCTGCATGAGGCCGGCTACCAGCAGCGCCGGGAGTCCAAGGAACTGCGCATCGTCGACCCGGAGAACGAGGTCGAGTTCTTCTACCTCCGCCCCCGCGACATCGCGATCTACGTCTCCTCCGGCCGCCTCGACATCGGCATCACCGGCCGCGACCTGCTGATCGACTCCGGCGCCAACGCCGAGGAGATCCTCCCGCTCGGCTTCGCCCGCTCCACCTTCCGCTTCGCCGCCAAGCCGGGCACCGCGGACGCCATCGGCGACCTGGCGGGCAAGACGGTCGCCACCTCCTACGAGGGCATCGTCGCCAAGCACCTCGCGGACAGCGGCGTCGACGCCTCGGTCGTCCACCTCGACGGCGCCGTGGAGACGGCGATCGAGCTGGGCGTGGCCGAGGTCATCGCGGACGTCGTCGAGACGGGCACCAGCCTGCGCAACGCCGGCCTCGAGGTCTTCGGCGAGCCGATCATGACGTCCGAGGCCATCGTCGTCCGCCGCACCGGCGCCGACGCCGAGGAGCCCAAGGTGCAGCAGTTCCTGCGCCGCCTCCAGGGCGTCCTGGTCGCCCGGACCTACGTGATGATGGACTACGACTGCCGTGTCGAGCAGCTCGAGAAGGCCGTCGCGCTCACCCCGGGCCTGGAGTCGCCGACGGTCTCCCCGCTGCACAACGAGGGCTGGGTCGCCGTCCGCGCCATGGTCCCCTCGAAGGAGGCCCAGCGGATCATGGACGACCTGTACGCGATCGGCGCCCGGGCCATCCTGACCACGGCCATCCACGCCTGCCGCCTCTGACCCCGACCGCGGCCACCGCACCCGTCGCCTGTGAGGGACCACCCCCCGATGTCCGACCCGACCCCGCTGCCCGACCTCCCGGTCACCTTCCGGCCGGGCCGCACCCGCGTGATCCTGCTCACCGCGGGCCTCGCCATCTTCGTGGTGATCACGACGATCGCGATGCTCCTGGAACAGCTCGGCCCGGGGGAGCGGCTCAGCTTCATCCTCACCGGCGCGCTGATCTTCGGCGTGCTCGCGCTGCTGGCCCGGGTGCGGGTCGTCGCCGAGGACTCCGGGGTGACCGTGGTCAACATCGCGAGCCGACGGCGCCTGGAGTGGGCGCAGATCCTCCGGGTGAACCTGCGTCCGGGTGATCCCTGGGTGTTCCTCGACCTCAGCGACGGCACCAGCCTGCCCGCGCTCGGCATCCAGCCCGGCGTCGACAAGCAGCAGGCCATCGCCCACACCCGCACCCTGCGGGCGCTGGCCGAGGCCCGCTCGGTCCACGACCCGGGGCGGCCCCAGGGCTGACCGCGCCCCGGATCCGGGACGGCTCCGGGTGGTTCACCCTGCCCGAAGCGGGCCCGTCCCGATTAACCTGGTGGCGGAGGCGTTGTCGTGCCTCCGCCACTGACGTACCACCCGGACTCAGAGGTTCCCGACTACCCGAGGAGTGACTCCCTCCAGCGATGGACGGATCGTCCTGTAGTACCTGCGCCGCCCCCGAGCGACCTCACGAGGCGGCGGCCCCATGACCATCCCCCTGCTCCTGCTCGCGGCGGCCTTCCTGCTCATCCTGGCCAACGGCTTCTTCGTCGCCGCCGAGTTCGGTCTCGTCACGGTCGAGCGCCCGGAGGCCGAGAAGGCCGCCGCCGAGGGCGACCCGCGCGCCCGCACGGTCGTCGCGTCGCTGCGGCAGCTGTCCTTCCAGCTCTCCGGCACCCAGCTCGGCATCACCATCACCTCCCTCGTCGTCGGCATGCTCGCCGAGCCCGCGCTCGCGGAGCTGCTGCGCGGCCCGTTCGCCGCGATCGGCATCCCGGCCGGCGCCGTCTCCGGTGTCGCCGTGGTCGTCGGCATGCTGCTGGCCTCCGCCGTGCAGATGGTGGTCGGGGAGCTCGTGCCCAAGAACTGGGCCGTCTCCCGGCCGTTGCAGGTGGCCCGCTTCGTGGCGGGCCCCCAGCACGCCTTCGCGCGGCTGTTCCGGCCGGTCATCGCCGGCCTGAACACCGTCGCCAACCGTCTGGTGCGCGCCCTCGGCGTCGAGCCCGCCGACGAGCTGGCGTCCGCCCGCACCCCGGGCGAACTGGTGTCGCTGGCCCGGCACTCGGCCCAGGCGGGCGCCCTCGAACAGGACACGGCCGACCTGTTCGTGCGCACGCTGTCCCTGGGCGAGCTGACCGCGCAGCACGTGATGACCCCGCGCGTGAAGGTCAGCGCCCTGCAGTCGACGGCCACCGCCGAGGACGTGGTCAACCTGACCCGCGCCACCGGCCTGTCCCGCTTCCCCGTCTACCGAGAGAAGATCGACGAGGTCGTCGGCATGGTCCACCTCAAGGACGCCCTGGCCGTCCCGGTCCACGACCGGCTGCGCACCCCCGTGGGCCGCATCGCCCGCCCGGCCCTGCTGGTCCCCGAGACCCTGCCGGTGCAGCCGCTGCTGGCCCGGCTGCGCAGCGAGCAGCCCATCGCCGTCGTCGTCGACGAGTACGGCGGCACGGCGGGCGTGGTGACCCTGGAGGACATCGTCGAGGAGATCGTCGGCGAGGTCCGCGACGAGCACGACGGCCAGGACACGCCCGAGCTGGCCCCCGCCCCGCCGGAGGACGGCCGGCCCGCCTGGGACGTCGACGGCAGCTGCCGCGTCGACGCCCTGCTGCGCATCGGCCTCGCCGTCCCCGAGGGGCCGTACGAGACGGTCGCCGGCCTCGTCGCCGACCTGCTCGGCCGCATCCCGGCCGTGGGCGACCGGACCGAGCTGCCCGGCTGGCGGCTGTCCGTGCGCCGGGTCGGGCACTACCGCGCCGAGCGGATCCGCCTCGTGCGCACCGGGACCGTCGTGGAGGCGGCCCGATGACCCTGCTGCAACTGCTGTTCGCCGGGCTGCTCGTGCTCGCCAACGGCTTCTTCGTCGGCGCCGAGTTCGCGCTGGTCTCCGTGCGGCGCAGCCAGATCGAACCGCTCGGCACGGCCCGCGCCCGCCAGGTCCTCTACGGCCTGGAGCACCTGCCGCAGATGATGGCCGCGGCCCAGTTCGGCATCACGGTCTGTTCGCTGACCCTGGGCGCGGTCGCCGAGCCGACCGTGGCCCGGCTGCTGGAGCCGCTGTTCGAGGCGGTCCACCTGCCGCACGGCGTGATCCACCCGCTGGGCTACGTCATCGCCCTGGCCGCGGTGGTCTTCTTCCACCTCGTCATCGGCGAGATGGTCCCGAAGAACCTCGCCATGGCCGCGCCCGAGAAGGCCGCGCTGTGGCTCAGCCCCGGCCTGGTCTGGTTCGCCCGGCTGTGCCGGCCGATCACGGTCGCCCTCGGCGCCTGCGCCCAGGGCATCCTGCGGCTCTTCCGCGTCGAGCTCAAGGACGAGGTGGAGGCGGTCGTCACCAGCGAGCAGCTCAACCGGCTGCTGGAGGACTCCGGCCAGGCAGGACTGCTCGATCCCGAGGAGCAGGAGCGGCTGGAGGACGCCCTGGAGCTGGGCTCCCGCCCGGTGACGGACGTACTCCTCAAGCGGGAGTCGCTGATCACGGTGCCGCCCTCGGTCACCCCAGGGCAGATCGTGGAGCTCACCGCGCGCACCGGCTACTCGCGCTTCCCGATCGCCGCGGAGAAGAGCGCCAAGGGCACCTTCATGGGCTACCTGCACGTCAAGGACGTCCTCGACCTGGAGGAGTCGGACCGCGCGGTGCCGCAGCAGGTGTGGCGGCCCATGACGACGCTCCGGCCGGAACTCCCGCTGGACGACGCCCTGACCGTCATGCGGCGGGCGGCGACCCACCTCGCGCAGGTCGCCGACGCCGGCGGACGGGTGCTGGGCCTCGTAGCCCTGGAGGACGTCCTGGAACTGCTGGTCGGCGAGGTGCGGGACCCGGCGCACCGCGAGACGCGCAACGTCAGGCTGACGTCGCCGCGGGTGAGCGGGGAGCCGGAGGAGGCGCTCGCCTAGGGAGCACCGAGGGGCGTGACGAGGGGACTCGAGGGGGACTACAGGGCCGAGGGGTCCTGTGGTCCCCGCCCCGACAGCACCTCGCCGTAGGCCTGCATCAGGTCCGGCAGCCGCAGGGTGGCCAGGTCCGCGCGGGTCAGCGCCCCGGGGTACGTGGACAGCCTGAGGTCCCGGTAGGCGCAGCTCTTCTCGTACAGTGTCCGCAGGAACCGCCCGTTGCCCAGCTCGTCGATCCACCCCTGGTCCACCACGTGCCCGGCGATCGACCGCAGCTCGTCCAGGGCCTCCTCGTCCCAGAGGTCGCCGTTCTCCGCCGCGAGCACCTTGCCGATCTCGGTGAGTTCGAGCGGCCGGTAGGAGGGGAAGTCCACCCGGGTGGTGAACCGCGAGGACAGTCCCGGGTTGGCGGCGAGCAGCCGGTCCATCCCCTCGGGGTAGCCCGCGAGGATGACCACGAGGTGGTCCCGGTTGTCCTCGGCGCGCTTGAGCAGCACCTGCAGCGCCTCGTCGCCGTACGCGTCGCCCTTGCCGTAGCCGGTGTTGGACAGCGAGTAGGCCTCGTCGACGAAGAGGACACCGCCGAGCGCGGAGTCGATGAGCTCGTTGGCCTTCACGGCCGTCTGGCCGAGGTACTCGCCCACCAGGTCGGCTCGCTGCGCCTCCACGAGGTGGTCGCCGCCGAGCAGCCCGAGGGCGTAGAAGACCCGGCCGAGGATGCGGGCCACGGTGGTCTTGCCGGTGCCGGAGGGCCCGGAGAAGACGAAGTGCCGCTTGGGCGGCTGGACCGGCAGGCCCTGCCCGGCGCGCAGCCGGGCCATGTTCAGCTGCGCGGACAGCGCCTTGACCTGACGTTTCACGGGCTCCAGGCCCACCATCCGCTCGAGCTCGGCCAAAGCCTCCTCGAGCAGGGCGGGATCGGTGGGGCCCGCCGGCAGCGACGGCGTCGGGACGGCGGTCTTGTGGCGTGCGGCCCCGCCGGACGCCGGGGGCGCGCCGACCGGGGGCAGGTCGGCGGGCTCGCCCAGCCGCAGGTCCCGGCCCTCGGTGCCGAACAGCGGGTCCAGCACGTCCGGCCCGTCCACGCTGTCCTGGCCGAAGCCGCCCAGCGCGATGGCGGCGAGGTCGGCCGGGTCGTCGTCGTACCCGTCGCCCTCGGCGATCGCCGCGAGCCGGGCGGAGGTGTCCATGAACGCCGGATCGACCCGGTGCACCGCCCGGTACAGGGGGAGCGCGGCGGCCGACCGTCCCGTCCCCTCGTGGGCCCGCGCCAGCCAGTACCGCAGCTCCTTGCGCTGCGGCTGCTCGCTGCGGCACCGCATCAGCGCCGTCGACAGCAGCGGCTCGGCCTGGCCGTACATCTCCAGCCGCACCCGGGCCATGCCGCCGAACAGCCCGGCCTCGATGCCGAGCAGGGCGTCGTCGAGCAGCGGGTCGGTGTGCCGGACCAGCTGTTCCCAGTCCTTGACCAGGTAGGCGCGGCAGGCGTGCAGGAAGCGCACCTGGTGGTCGGTGTCGACCGGGGGCAGCCCGGCGAGCGCCCGGTCCAGCTCCGGCACGTGGCGGCCGTCGAGCCAGTGGGAGGCGTGCGCGAGGAGCAGGTCGCGGGGGCTCTCCAGCACAGGCTGGACCCACCAGCCGAGCCAGTACCAGGAGTTGAGCGTACGGCGGTGCCGGGCGCGCTGTTCGCCGAAGCGTTCGCGGTGCCGGAACATCCGCAGCAGCGCGGTCGTCGTGTCCACCCGCAGCGCGTGCAGCCCGAGCCAGCCGTCGGCCATCCCCGGGTCGATCCGCACCGCCGTGCGGAACTCCTCCTCCGCCTGCGGATAGGCGCCCATGGTGTAGGCGTCCACGCCTCGCAGCCAGGCGAGGTCGGCCGGGGCCTGAGGGCCCTGGGTGCCGAAGTCCATCACGTCCCCCACAAACAGTGCCCCCGTCGCCCGTCGGCTGCCGTGGTCGAACCGCTGTGCCGCGGAACGGAGTTGAGTGCGCGGAGCAGCCGTCCGCAGGTCGCACCGAGGGCATCGTACCTGCGGGGGAGGGGCCCGCCGTAGGGTGCCGCACGAGCCGTTCGGCGAGGTGGGAGCACGGGGGGCGCGTCGGGCGCGGTGACCCAGGGTGAGCGTCCGGCACCGTCGGGCGGCCGGACCGGGGCCCGTAGGGGCCTTTTCGGGCAGAACGAAGCCCCCGATCACGGGGGAACAACCGGGGGCTTCGCGTCTGCGGGCGGCTACCCTGCCGCACAGTGAGAACGTAAGACCTGTACGGGCCGCCGGTCAAGCGCACTTGGGGCACTCGGTGAAGTTCTCCCGCACGGGTCTTCACAGGTTCACCACATCGCGTGCGGCCCCTCACTCAGGGTGACGAAGGCCCCGTGCCGGAGGGCGCCGACGGCCCCGGGAGCACCTCGTACCCCTGCGCCAACTGCCGTACCAGCGCGTGCGCGTGGGGCCGCGAGGGGTCCGCCGCGAAGTGCGCGCGCTCCGCCGCGACCCAGCCGTCCCAGAACCCCCGCTGCTCCGCCCCGTCCCGCGCGCGGCCCCGCGCCCAGGACTCCTCGGCCGGCAGGTCCATCCACAGCAGGCACGCCAGGCTCGGCCGCACCGCCCGGCGCCCGGCCCCCACGCCCTCCACCAGCACCACGGGCGCCACGGGCAGCGGCCGGGGCGGCCCGTAGCGGCGGGCCCGCCAGTCGTACGGCGCGTAGTGCGCGGCCGTGCCGCGGCCCAGCGGCTCGATCACCTGGGCCCGCAGGCGGCCGGTCCACCCGAACAGGTCGCGGTGGCAGGCGAGGTCGTCGAGGTGGAGCACCGGCGCCCCGCCCAGCGCGGCGGCGATCCGCCCGGCGAACGTCGACTTCCCGGAGCCCGCGTGTCCGTCCACGCCGACCAGGCGGACCGGACCGCAGGACGGGGGGAGCCGGCGGAGCCGGGAGACGAGCTCGTGGACGGCGGGGTCGTGGATGACGGGTCCTGGGGCGTGCGGGGGCGGGAGCGTGCGGCCCGCAGTCTAGTGCCGAACGCCGCGGGCCCTGCGAGGGGACTCGACCACGGGTGCTGCCGGTGGACTCGACCGCGGGTGGTGCCAGTGGACTCGACCAATGATTCGTGACGCGCGTGGACCGAAGTGCTGGCAGGAGCGGGCGTGGGCGGCCATAGTGGGCGCACCACCGTGCACCCGGACCCGCCCCGACTCCGACACCTGGGGGTCTCCCGCCCATGAGCAGAGCCGAACAGCCGTCCCGCAGGGCCCCGCAGCCCTCCCGCAGGACCGTCCTGACCGCCGCGGTCGTCGCCGCCATGACGTCGGCCGCGACGGCCGGCGCCCTGGCCCCGGCCTCCGCCGCCGTCCCCGACGGCCCGGCCGGTCCCGCTGGCCCGGACGCCCCGGCCCGCCCCGTCGACTACCGCTCCTGGACCACCTACGCCGACTGGCGCTCGGGCGCCGCGCAGGGCACCCGCCCGGTGGCCGGCGCCCGGCCGGGCCTGGTGATCGCCGCCGCCCACGGCACCGTCGACTACACCGACCCGCACACCGGCACCACCGCGGCCTGGGAGTACGCGACCTGGACCTCGCCGGTGCACCACCTCCCGGTGCCGTCCACGGAGGCCATCGCGTCCTGGAACGCGCACACCCCCGAGGGCACCTGGCTCCAGGTGGAGCTCTCCGGGACGTACTCCGACGGCACCGCGACCCCCTGGTACGTGATGGGCCGCTGGGCGGCCGGCGACCAGGACATCCGGCGCACCTCCGTCGACGACCAGACCGACGGCCGGAGCACCATCTGGACGGACACCTTCTCCATCGACGACGCCTCCACCGGCCTGCGCCTGGCGTCGTACCGGCTGCGCCTGACCCTGTACCGCCGGCCCGGCACCAAGCTCACGCCGACCGTGTGGCGGCTCGGTGCGATGGGCTCCGACATCCCCGACCGCTTCACCGTCCCGGCCAGCACCCCGGGCCTGGCGCGGGAACTGGCCGTCCCGCGCTACTCGCAGGAGATCCACAAGGGCCAGTACCCGCAGTACGACAACGGCGGTGAGGCCTGGTGCAGCCCCACCTCCTCGCAGATGATCGTCGAGTACTGGGGCGGCCGGCTCACCCCGGAGCAACTGGCCTGGGTCGACCCGTCGTACGCCGACCCGCAGGTCTGCCACGCGGCCCGGTACACCTACGACTACCAATACGAGGGCTGCGGCAACTGGCCGTTCAACGCGGCCTACGCGGCGACCTTCGAGGGCCTCCAGGGCGTCGTCACCCGCCTCGTCTCCCTCACCGACCTGGAGACGCTGGTCGCGGCCGGCGTCCCGGCCATAACGTCCCAGTCGTTCCTGAAGGACGAGCTCACCGGCGCGGGGTACGGCACCTCCGGGCACCTGATGACGGTGATCGGCTTCACCGCCGACGGCGACGTGATCGCCAACGACCCGGCGTCACCCAGCGACGAGGCGGTGCGCAGGGTCTACCGGCGGCGGGAGTTCGAGAACATCTGGCTGCGGACCAAGCGGTACAACGCCTCCGGCAAGGTCGTCGGCGGCACGGGCGGCGTCTGCTACCTGTACTTCCCGGCGCACCCCACCCCGCGCCAGCGCAAGGCCCTCGCCGCGGTGGGCGTGCGGTGAGCGGGGGCGGGCGCGTCCGCGTGTGAGCAACCTCTCCGCCGCGAACGGCGCGGACGGTGGCAAGGTGGACGGATCGACCGGGCGGCGCACCCGCCCGGTCGGGCTCGACCGGGGCGCGTCGACCCGACCCGCCCCGACCGCACGACCACCGCAGCGAGACACCATGACCGCACACTCCGCCACCGCCCGCGCCCACGCCCGCACCGGGGGCCCGAAGGACGACGGCCCCCGCATCCTCGAACACGTCGCGGGCTGGACCCTCGTCGTGGTCGTCGCGATGCTGATGACGCAGCTGGGACTGCTGTAGGCCCCTCCTTGACCTGACATACTGCGGATGTCACCGCCGACCGTTGGAATCAGGGTCGAAATTGAACATCCCGCAGCAGCGTGCCGCCGCCCTCCCCGGGGTGCGCGGAACCGAGCGCTCCGTGGCGCGTCGCGCCGAACTCATCGCCATCGGGCGGAGGTTGTTCGCCGACCGGTCCTACGACGCGCTGTCCATGGACGACATCGCGAAACAGGCGCACGTCGCCAAGGGGCTCATCTACTACTACTTCCGGTCCAAGCGCGGCTACTACCTGGCGATCATCCAGGACTCCGTCGCCGAGCTGGTCTCCTTCGCGGCGGGCGGCGCCGGACTGCCGCCGGTGGACCGCGTGCACCGCACCATCGACGGCTACCTGCGCTACGCCGAGAACCACCAGGCCGCCTTCCGCACGATCGTCAGCGGCGGGGTCGGCTTCGACGCCGAGGTGCACGCCGTGCGCGACGGCGTGCGGGACGCGATCGTCGCGACCATCGCCGAGGGCGCGTACGGCTCCGGCGACATCGCCCCGGTCGCCCGGGTGGGCCTGCTGGCCTGGGTGTGCGGTGTGGAGGGCGCCACGCTCGACTGGATCGACCGCCCCGAGCTGTCCCGCGACACCCTGCGGGAGTACCTGGTGAAGACCCTCGGCGGTGCCCTGCGCGCCATCGAGGAGCTGGAGCCGGCCCATCCGGCACCGCGGCCGGCCCGCCGGGACGCCTGAGCCGCGCACCGGCACCGTCCGGCCGCCGTGGGGGCCCGGGGGACGCGCGAAGGGCGGAGGCTCGTGGACTCCGCCCGTCGCACCCCGTGGGGGTCTCGGTTCCCGCCGGTGCGAACTAGCCGATGGCCTTGATCAGTTCACCGTTGGCCGTGTCGCCGCTGAGCTCCCAGAAGAAGGTGCCGCCCAGCCCCTGCTGGTTCTTGTACGCCGTCTTGGTCGCGATGGTCGCGGGGGTGTCGTAACTCCACCACTCGCTGCCGCACTTGGCGTAGGCCGTGCCGCCGACGGTGCCGGTCGCGGGGCAGCGGCCCTTCAGCACCTTGTAGTCCTCGATGCCGTTCTCGTAGGTCCCCTTCGCCGGGCCGGTCGCGGTGCCGCCGGGCGCCGCCTGGGTGACGCCGGTCCAGCCGCGGCCGTAGAAGCCGATGCCGAGCAGCAGCTTGGCGGCGGGGACGCCGAGGCCCCGGAGCTTGGCGATGGTCGCCGAGGTGTACATGTCCGCCTTGGGGATCCCCGCGTAGGAGGTGAGCGGCGAGTGCGGGGCGGTCGGCCCGGTCGCGTCCCAGGCGCCGAAGTAGTCGTAGGTCATCGGGTTGTACCAGTCCACGTACTGCGCCGCGCCCCCGTAGTCGGCGGCGTCGATCTTGCCGCCCGCGGTGGCGTCGGCCGTGATGGCGGCCGTGACCAGGTTGCCGCTGCCGAACTTGGCGCGCAGCGCGCCCAGCAGGGTCTTGAAGGCCGTCCGCCCGCTGGTGTCGCAGGTGTTGCCGCAGGCGTTGGGGTACTCCCAGTCGATGTCGATGCCGTCGAAGACGTCGGCCCACTTGGAGTTCTCGACCAGGTCGTAGCAGGACTGGGCGAACGCGGCCGGGTTCTTCGCGGCCTCGCCGAAGCCGCTCGACCAGGTCCAGCCGCCGAAGGACCACAGCACCTTCAGGCCCGGGTGCTTCTTCTTCAGCTTGCGCAGCTGGTTGAAGTTGCCGCGCAGCGCCTGGTCCCAGGTGTCCGCCACGCCGTCGACGGACTCGGCGGCGGTGTACGCGCGGTCGGTGGCCGCGTAGGCGTCGCCCATCGCGCACTTGCCGCCGGTGACGTTGCCGAAGGCGTAGTTGATGTGCGTCAGCTTCGCCGCGGAGCCGGACGTCTCGATGTTCTTGACCAGGTACTTGCGGTCGTAGGTGCCCCACTCGGTGAAGTAGCCGACGACCTTGGAGCCGGCGGCCGCGGCCCGCGGGGCGGGGCTCGCGGTCGCGCTGCTCGCCCCGGCGCCGGCCAGCAGGCCGACCCCCAGGGCGGTGGTACAGAGACCGGCGACGAGTGCGCGCAGTCGTGAGCGGCGGGGGGTGTGCTGCATCGGTGGCTCCTCGTGGGGGGGAGGGGAATGCACGCCGATTGGCATGGACGCGGTAACGCGGTGACCGTGAGCGTAGGAGGACTAGACCAGTACGGTCAATGGTGCGTACCAACTCACCTGCGCGGCGCCGCACTCCGCTCCCACGGGAGCCTGGGGGCGGTCAGCGCACGTCGCCCAGCGGGTCCACGGAGGCGCTGAACTGCCCCTGCCGCACCGGCGGGGCCGACAGTCGCACCCACTCGGGGTCGTGCCGGCCCGGCAGGGTGCGGCCGCGGTCGGCCCACGCCCGCATCAGATCGCGGTAGATGGGCGGGTCCTGGGGCGGCGCCGGACGCGGTACGGCCCGGATGACCGGTTCCGCGCCGAGGGGAGCGGGGACGAACAGCTGGCGGTGACGCCCGGGAGCGGCAGACGTAGCGGTCATACCGGGGCCAACGCGTGCGGCCGCGCCGGGGTCACCGGCGCACGGGGTCGCGCGTGCGTTCGCGGAGTGCCCCCGGCGCGCGGGCACTTCACGCAGTGCACCGCCATCGCTGCCTCACCGAGCGCCACTTGAGGACGCGTCAGGACGCGCACTGAGCCCACGCCACGGCCTCGGGGGTCATGGCGCGGGTCAGTTAGGGCTGGGAGGTGAGCCGGATCCGGCTCAGGCGGCCTGGCGGCGCATCGTCGGCACGCGCATCGGGCGCGAGCCCGGGCCGCCGACGTGGGAGAAGGGCTGCGTGCGCCAGTCGAGCCCCTGAGGGAGCGTCAACAGCAGTGCGGTGTCCTGCTCCTGGGGCTCCACGCTCTCGTCGGCGGGGCGGGCGTCGGACGCCGCGCGGCCGGTGCCGGCACACACCGTGAGCCCGAACGGGTTCCACGGCGAGGCGCACAGCGCGTGCTCCGGCAGGGACTCCTCGTCCGCCAGGAGGGCGATGGGCTGGGCGCAGTCCGGGCAGATCACCCGGTACATCTCGAAGGTGTCGTAGGCGTCGAACTCGTCGTCGTACGCGTCGGGTTCGAGGGAGGCGTCGGGTTCGACGCCCTCCGGCTCGGGCTCGACGACGACCGACTGGAGCCGCTTGGACGCGGATCGACCAGGGCGCTTGACACTCTGCATGGGATTCTCCCCCTCGGGCTGGGCCGGGACGGCACTGCGGCCTCGACCACAGCAAGCACTTCCCGCGGGGTCCCGGTGGTAATCACGGGACCATCACGAAGCCCGGCCGCGGCCTGTGGCGTTCGTCACACGCCCTGCACGGGTGTTGCGGGCCCTCCGCACGGCCCCGGACCCGCGCCCGACGCCCCGGCCACATCACGAACCGGCCATGACCTGCGCTGCATAGGTATACGGGGAGATCAGCGGCACTGTAGGTTCTCCGCCATGGAGGAGCTGGACCGCCACATCGTGCAGCTGCTCGTCAAGGACGGGCGGATGAGCTACACCGACCTGGGCAAGGCCACGGGCCTGTCCACGTCGGCCGTGCACCAGCGGGTGCGCCGGCTGGAACAGCGCGGCGTGATCCGCGGCTACGCGGCCGTCGTCGACCCCGAGGCCGTCGGGCTGCCCCTGACCGCCTTCATCTCGGTGAAACCGTTCGACCCGAGCGCCCCCGACGACATCGCCGAACGGCTCGCGGGCGTGCCAGAGATCGAGGCCTGCCACAGCGTGGCCGGCGACGAGAACTACATCCTCAAGGTCCGCGTGGCCACGCCGCACGAGCTGGAGGAGCTGCTGAGCCGGCTCCGGGCCCTGGCCGGCGTCTCCACCCGGACGACGGTCGTCCTGTCCACCCCGTACGAGGCGCGCCCGCCGCGCATCTGACCAGGGGGGCCCGGTACGGGGCGGCGGCGCAGAAGCGCGAGACTGTCTCCATGAGTGAGCGCACCCCCGAGCCGAAGACCGTCCTGCTCCGCCGCGGAGAGGTCCACAGTCCCGCCGATCCGTTCGCGACCGCGATGGTCGTCGAGCGCGGACAGGTCGCCTGGGTCGGCTCGGAAGGCGCGGCCGACGCCTTCGCGGACGGCGTCGACGAGGTGGTCGACCTCGACGGCGCCCTGGTGACCCCGGCGTTCACCGACGCCCACGTGCACACCACCGCCACCGGACTCGCCCTGACCGGCCTCGACCTGTCGGGCGCCCCCACCCTGGAGGCGGCCCTCGCGCGCGTACGGGAGTTCGCCGCCGCCCGACCGCAGGACAAGGTGCTGCTCGGCCACGGCTGGGACGCCGCCCGCTGGCCCGGCGGCCGCCCGCCCACGCGCGCGGAGCTGGACGAGGCGACCGGGGGCCGGCCCCTGTACCTGTCCCGCATCGACGTGCACTCGGCGGTCGTCACGACGGCCCTGCTCGAGCTGGTCCCCGGCCTCGCCGCGGGCGACGGCCCGCTGACCGCCGACGCCCACCACGCCGTGCGCGCGGCGGCGTTCGCGGCCGTGACGCCGGCCCAGCGCGCCGAGGCCCAGCGCACCGCCCTCGCTCACGCGGCCTCCCTCGGCATCGGCTCGGTCCACGAGTGCGGCGGCCCGGAGATCTCCTCCGAGGACGACTTCACCGGCCTGCTGGGGCTGGCCGCCGAGGAGCCGGGGCCGCGCGTGGTCGGCTACTGGGCCGAGCAGGACGTGGCGAAGGCCCGCGCGCTCGGCGCGGCCGGCGCGGCGGGCGACCTGTTCGTCGACGGCGCCCTCGGCTCGCACACCGCCTGTCTGCACGCCCCCTACACCGACGCGGAGCACACCGGGACCGCCTACCTGGACGCCGAGGCGGTCGCCGCGCACGTCGTCGCCTGCACGGAGGCCGGCCTCCAGGCGGGCTTCCACGCCATCGGCGACGCCGCCGTCACCGCCGTCGTCGACGGCATCCGCACGGCCGCCGAGAAGGTCGGCCTCGCCCGGGTCCGCGCGGCCCGGCACCGCGTCGAGCACGCCGAGATGCTCACGCCCGAGACCGTCGCTGCCTTCGCCGAGCTGGGCCTGACCGCGTCCGTGCAGCCCGCCTTCGACGCGCTGTGGGGCGGCGAGGACGGCATGTACGCCCAGCGCCTCGGCGCCGAGCGGGCCCGCACGCTCAACCCCTTCGCCGCCCTGCTGCGGGCCGGCGTCCCGCTCGCCTTCGGCTCGGACAGCCCGGTCACCCCGCTCGACCCCTGGGGCACCGTGCGGGCGGCCGCCTTCCACCGCACCCCCGAGCACCGAGTCTCGGTGCGGGCGGCCTTCACCGCCCACACCCGGGGCGGCTGGCGGGCGGTCGGCCGGGACGACGCCGGCGTGCTGGTGCCCGGCGCACCCGCCGACTACGCGGTGTGGCGCACCGGCGAACTGGTCGTGCAGGCCCCCGACGACCGGGTCGCCCGCTGGTCCACGGACCCGCGCTCCGGCACGCCCGGCCTGCCCGACCTCACCCCCGGCCGTGACCTGCCCGTCTGCCTGCGCACGGTGGTCGCGGGCCGGACCGTGTACGTACGCCCGGGCGAGTGACCGGGCCCGGAACGGCGACGGCCGGGCGGGTGATCCGGGGTCGCGGCCGCGGCAAGATCACCCGTCCGCCCGTGCCGGGGCCGGCCGCGCCGCATCCGCCCTGACCTGCGCTTGGGTCGAAGATCCGCAGGTCACGTGGTGGTTGACAGCCGACGGCCGCGGGCCGGTAGGTTCGGCGGAGTCCACCACCGGACGCCCCACCGGGGAACCTCCGCGACTCGGCCGCCGCGCCACTGGGTCAGGGACGGCGTGCCGCACCGGCGCACCGCCACTGGGAGCCAGGCTCAGCGCAAGCGCAGCGCCGAGGGAACGTTCCGTCGGCCGGGGAGGTGTGACCCGGGTGGGGCCCGGGCGCTCAGTAGACAACGGCTTCAGGTCGATCCGCAGCCAGCGGGTCCCAGGTCGGCCCGAAGGGCGCCGGGCCCCCATCCGTAGTCGGCGCGCGGCGCCCGCCGCCCCGCCCCCGCCGGAGGGGCCCCGAAAGGTGATCTCTTGCCCACCTCGGGGGAAACGGCACCACCTCGCGGTCCTCCTGTCACGTCGGCCCAGGCGAAGGCCACTATGGTGGTCCCCTGCGTACGGACATGAAGGGGCAGCAGTGAACGACGGCGACGGGACCCCCGCGGCACAGGAGCGAGGGAGGAAGTTCGGCCCGCTCGGCACGACCTTGGTGATCATCCCGACCTACAACGAGGCGGAGAACGTCAAGGGCATCGTCGGCCGGGTGCGCGAGGCCGTCCCCGAGGCCCACGTCCTCGTGGCCGACGACAACAGCCCCGACGGCACGGGCAAGCTCGCCGACGAGCTGGCCGCCCACGACGACCAGGTCCACGTCCTGCACCGCAAGGGCAAGGAGGGGCTGGGCGCCGCGTACCTCGCCGGCTTCCGCTGGGGCCTGGACCACGGCTACGGCGTGCTCGTCGAGATGGACGCCGACGGCTCCCACCAGCCGGAGGAGCTGCCCCGGCTGCTGACCGCGCTGAAGGGCGCCGACCTGGTGCTCGGCTCCCGCTGGGTGCCCGGCGGCCGCGTGGTGAACTGGCCCAAGTCCCGCGAGTTCCTCTCCCGGGGCGGCAGCACGTACTCGCGGCTCATGCTGGACGTGCCGCTGCGCGACGTCACCGGCGGCTACCGTGCCTTCCGCCGGGAGACCCTCGAAGGGCTCGGCCTCGGCGACGTCGCCTCCCAGGGCTACTGCTTCCAGGTCGACCTGGCCCGCCGTGCCGTCAAGGCCGGCTACCACGTGGTCGAGGTCCCCATCACCTTCGTCGAGCGCGCGCTCGGCGACTCCAAGATGAACCGCGACATCGTCGTGGAGGCCCTGTGGCGGGTCACCGCCTGGGGGCTGGGGGAGCGGGTCGGCAAGATCACCGGCAAGGGCGGCGGCCGCCCGCAGGAGTGAGGGCCCGCGTCCGTGCCGGCCGCCTCCCGGCCGGTGCCGGACGGGCCCGGACCTGGGGGATCGCGCTTATCCCGCACTGAGCCCCGGCCAGGCACACTGGACGTATGACGCCTGGCGCCCCGATCACTTCCTCCTCGTCCTCTTCTTCGTCCTCCGGCCGGCCCCGTCGCTCGCGGCTGCGCACCGTGCTGCCGCTGGCCGTCGTGGCGTGGCTGGTGCTGGAGGTCTGGCTGCTGACCGTGGTGGCGGGCGCGTCGAGCGGGCTGGTCGTCCTGCTGCTGATCGTCGCCGGGGTCGTCCTCGGCTCGGCCGTGATCAAGCGGGCGGGCCGCCGCGCCTTCCAGAACCTGAACGAGGCGCTGAACCGCGGCACGGCCCCCAGCCGGGGCGGCGGCAACGGCCTGATGATGCTCGGCGGGCTGCTGCTGATCCTTCCCGGCCTCATCTCCGACGTCCTCGGCCTGCTCCTGCTGCTCCCGCCGGTGCAGAAGGCCGTGAGCCGCTACGCCGAACGCACCGTCGACCGCAAGCTCCGCGCGGCCGTCCCCGGCTCCCTCGGCGACGCCTTCCAGCAGGCGCGGATGCACCACCCGGACGGCAAGGTCGTCCAGGGCGAGGTCATCCGGCACGACACCGGCACGGACCCGTCGGACGACCGCCGCCCGCCGCTCACCCGCTGAGCCGGCCGGGGCGCCGAGCCGGCCAGGGCAGCCCCGAGGGGCCGGAGGGGCGGCGCCCGCAGAGACGCCGAGAGGAAGACGCCGAGAGACGCAGAACGACCGCGGGCGCCGTACGTCACCTTCACGTACGGCGCCCGCGGTCGTTGTGCGCGCGGTGCGCTGGTTGCCGAATGCCCGCTACGCGCTCTTGCGGCTGTCCCGGGGATGAACCGCGAGGTTCATCGCCCCGGACCGCAGAACGGCCAGCCGCTCCTCGAGGACCTCTTCGAGTTCCTCGCGCGTGCGCCGCTCCATCAGCATGTCCCAGTGCGTGCGCGCGGGCTTCGCCTTCTTCTCCTCAGGGCCGTCGCCGTCCACGAGGAGTGCAGGGGCACCGCAGACCTTGCACTCCCACTCCGGCGGGATCTCCGCCTCGACCGAGAAGGGCATCTCGAAGCGGTGCCCCTTCTCGCATGCGTACTCCACGGCCTGGCGGGGGGCCAGGTCGATGCCGCGGTCCGTCTCGTAGCTGGTCACCACGAGGCGCGTGCCGCGAAGAGCTCGCTCACTCATGAATCGTGCCTCCCGGGCTTGTCGCCCACAGGACAGGTGTCGCTGTCGTCGTCATCCGGTCAACGTCCGGTCGGCGGTAAAGATTCCCGTTCCGAGTCCCGTTCCGGGCAATGCGTCGCCGTCGTAGCCGCAGCCTTGTCAACCAGTGCAGTACCCACCGGCGCCCGGTTTGTCACATCTGTTAGGAGATGTCACCCAGTGCTTCGGCATCTTTGACGCGCAGTAACGGTACGCCTGGCAGGCCAAACGCGTACACTACCGCCCTTTCGCCTCCGGCGCTAAATCCTCTCGGGTACGGGATTGCCCGCGTCGCCGATCGCTCGCCGTACGGGTACCCGCGCCAGCAGGACGAACCCTATGACGAAGAACGCGACCAGGGAGACGATCGCGTCCCGGTAGCTGCCGGTGACCTGATAGGTCACGCCGAACAGCAGCGGGCCCAGCCAGCTCATGCCGCGGTCGCTCATCTCGTACGCGGAGAAGTACTCGGCCTCCTTGCCCGGCGGGACCAGGTGGGAGAACAGGGAGCGGGACAGCGCCTGGCTGCCGCCCAGCACCAGCCCGATCGCCGCGGCCAGCGCGAAGAACCCCGCCGGGGCCCCGGCGGGCAGGAAGTAGCCGACGGCCAGGACGAGCGTCCAGGCGATGAGGGAGCCGAGCACGGTCCGCTGGGCGCCGTAGCGGCGTGCCAGCCGGCCCATCCCGAGGGCGCCCGCCACCGCCAGCACCTGCACCAGCAGGACCGCCGCGATCAGGGTGGACTGTCCGAGGCCCAGCTCCTCGGAGCCGTACACCGACGCCTGGGAGATCACCGTCTGGATGCCGTCGTTGTAGACGAGGTAGGCGAGGAGGAAACCCAGGGTGAGCGGGTGGCGGCGCATGTCGCGGACGGTGGCCGCGAGCTGCCGGAACCCCGGTGCGGTCGGCTCCCGGCCGTCGCCCGGGACGCGGTCCGGCGCCGGCCGGTCGCGCAGCCGCAGCAGCGGGACCAGCGTGAAGCCGCCCCACCACAGCCCCGCCGAGGCCAGGCAGATTCGCACCGCCGTCGTCTCGGAGACGCCGAAGGAGTCGTGGGCCAGGTAGAGCACCAGGTTGACGACCAGCACCAGCGAGCCCGCCGCGTACCCGAACGCCCAGCCGCGCGAGGACACCGCGTCGCGCTCCCCGGGCGGCGCGATCTGCGGCAGGTAGGAGTTGTAGAGCATCATCGCCACGGACTGGGCCGCGTTCGCCACGACCAGCAGTGCCCCGCCCAGCAGGTAGCGGTCGCCCTGGAGGAAGAACATGCCCGTGGTGGCCGCGGCGCCCAGGTAGGCGGCCGCGCCCAGCAGCGGCTTCTTGCGGCCGCTGCGGTCGGCGGCGGCACCCACCAGCGGCATCACCAGGACGGCCACGACCACCGACAGCGACACCGCGTACGCGAAGAACGACCCGGCCCGTACCGGCACGCCCAGCGGGTGGACGTAGCCGTCGGCGTCGGCCGCGTGCCGGGCGACCGAGGTGAGGTAGGGGCCGAGGAACACGGTGAGCACGCTCGTCGAGTAGACGGAGCACGCCCAGTCGTAGAAGTACCAGCCGCGCTGCTCGCGCCGCCGCCCGGCGGCCTCGTCGGACGCCGCCGTCCGCACGGTGTCGGTGCTCACCCGTGCCCTCGCTTCCCCGCTGGAGAGTGCCGCGCGCCCGGTCCGGCGGGGACGGCCGGGGCGCTCACGCCCAGGCGCCGCGCTCCTCCATGACCTTGCGCAACGTGTCGATGTGATCGGTCATGATGCCATCGACGCCCAGGTCCAGGAGCCGGTGCATCCGCTCCGGTTCGTTGACCGTCCACACGTGCACCTGCAGCCCGCGCGCGTGGGCGGCGCGCACGAAGCGCGCGTCGACCACCCGCACGCCCGACTGGCTCTCCGGCACCTGCGCCGCCACCGCCGAGCGCCGCAGCGCCGCGGGCAGGCCCCAGGAGCGCAGCCGCAGCCCGAGCACGCCCCGGGTGCCGAACGAGGTCGCCAGGCGCGGCCCGGCCAGCCGCTGGGCCCGCACCACCCGGGTCTCGGAGAACGACCCGACGCACACCCGGTCCCAGGCGTTCGCCCGGCCGATCAGGTTGAGCAGCGGGTGCAGCGCCGGCTCGGCCTTCAGGTCGACGTTCCAGCGCGCCTCGGGGAAGGCCTCCAACAGCTCCTCGAAGAGCGGCACCGGCTCCTGGCCCGCCACGCGCGCGTGGCGCACGTCGGACCACAGCAGGTCGGCGATGCGGCCGGCGCCGTCCGTCACCCGGTCCAGCGTCGCGTCGTGGAAGGCGACCAGCTTGCCGTCCCTCGTCGCGTGCACGTCCGTCTCGAGGTAGCGGTAGCCCGCTTCCATCGCGCGCCGGAACTGCGCCGCGGTGTTCTCCAGGCCGTCGGCGGCACCGCCGCGGTGGGCGAAGGCGATCGGGCCCGGATGGTCGAGGTAGGGGTGGCGTATGAGGGTGGTCACCCGCGCAGTATCGCCCCGCGCGGTGACCCGGTGGCAACCACCGGGCTGCCGTCCGGTGCCGGCCGCACGGCGAACACCCGCAGGAACAGCTGGGCGAGCGGTCCGATCGACAGCGCGTACAGCAGCGTGCCCGCGCCGAGGGTGCCGCCGAGCGCGAAGCCCGTCACCACGACCGCCACCTCCACCGCCGTGCGCATCAGCCGGATCGACCGGCCGGTACGGCGGTGCAGCCCCGTCATCAGCCCGTCGCGCGGACCGGGCCCGAAGGAGGCGGCGATGTAGAGGCCGGTGGCCACGCCGTTGAGGACGATCCCGGCCAGCAGGAGCGGGACCCGGACGGCCAGCGCGTGCGCCTCGGGCACCAGCGCGAGCGTGGCGTCCATGGCGAGGCCGACCACGAACACGTTGGAGACCGTGCCCAGGCCCGGCCGCTGGCGCAGCGGGATCCACAGCAGCAGCACGACGGCGCCGACCACGATCGACACCACGCCGATCGACAACCCGGTCCGCTCGGCGAGGCCCTGGTGCAGGACGCCCCAGGGCTCCAGGCCCAGGCCCGCCTCCACGAGGAGCGCCGAGCTGGCGCCGTACAGCGCGAGCCCGGCGTACAGCTGCACCAGCCGCCGGGTGAGCCGGCGGGCGGGACGGTGTGCGGTGGACAAGGGGCCCCCTGAGTGGTGGTCGTGGACTGGCTCATGTCACTCTGTGGCTTGGCGGTACACGCCATCCATGGCCAATTCGGGGAAGGTGGACTGGTAATCATGGCGCAGTGGACCTCGGCGGTGGGTGCCGCGCAGCTCGCCCGGTTGCTCACCTCCCAGCAGGACCGACCGGCCGGGCCCGGCTCCCGGCGCCCGCCGGCCTACCGCGCGCTCGCCGACGGCATCCGCCTGCTCGTCCTGGAGGGACGCGTCCCGGTCGCCGCCCGCCTGCCCGCCGAACGCGAACTCGCCCTCGCCTTGTCCGTCAGCCGTACGACCGTCGCCGCCGCCTACGAGGCCCTGCGCACCGAGGGCTTCCTGGAGTCCCGGCGCGGCGCCGGCAGCTGGACGGCCGTGCCGGCCGGCAACCCGCTCCCGGCCCGCGGCCTGGAGCCGCTGCCCCCGGACGCCCTCGGTTCGGTGATCGACCTGGGCTGCGCCTCGCTGCCCGCGCCCGAGCCGTGGCTCACGCGCGCGGTGCAGGGCGCCCTGGAGGAACTGCCGCCGTACGCCCACACGCACGGCGACTACCCGGCCGGGCTGCCCGCGCTGCGCGCGATGATCGCCGAGCGGTACACGGCGCGCGGCATACCGACCATGCCCGAACAGATCATGGTGACGACCGGCGCGATGGGCGCCATCGACGCGATCTGCCACCTGTTCGCCGGCCGCGGCGAGCGCATCGCCGTCGAGTCGCCCTCCTACGCCAACATCCTCCAGCTCATGCGGGAGACCGGCGCCCGGCTGGTGCCCGTCGCCATGGCCGAGGGGCTCGCGGGCTGGGACCTCGACCGCTGGCGCCAGGTGCTGCGCGAGGCCGCGCCGCGCATCGCGTACGTCGTCGCCGACTTCCACAACCCGACCGGCGCGCTCGCCGACGAGGACCAGCGGCGCCGGCTGGTGGAGGCGGCCCGCTCGGCGGGCACCGTGCTGGTGGCCGACGAGACGATGACCGAGCTGTGGCTCGACGACGACGTGGAGATGCCCCGGCCGGTGTGCGGCTTCGACCCGGCCGGGTCGACCGTGGTCACCGTCGGCTCGGCCAGCAAGGCGTTCTGGGCCGGCATGCGCATCGGCTGGGTGCGGGCGGCCCCCGACGTCATCCGCAGCCTGGTCGCCGCGCGCGCGTACGCCGACCTCGGCACGCCCGTGCTGGAGCAGCTCGCCGTGAACTGGCTGTTCAGCACGGGTGGCTGGGAGCAGGCGGTCGGGCTGCGGCGCGCCCAGGCCCGGGAGAACCGGGACGCCCTCGTCGGGGCGCTGCGGCGCGAGCTGCCCGACTGGGAGTTCTCGGTGCCCCGCGGCGGCCTGACCCTGTGGGTCCGGGCCGGCGGCCTGTCCGGCTCCCGCCTCGCCGAGGCGGGGGAGCGGGTCGGGGTGCGGGTGCCCTCGGGGCCCCGCTTCGGCGTCGACGGCGCCTTCGAGGGGTACGTCCGGCTGCCGTTCACCGTGGGAGGCGCGGTGGCGGACGAGGCGGCGGCCCGGCTGTCGGCGGCGGCCCGCATCGTGGAGACGGGCGGCACGGTGGGGGCGGCGGAGGGGCCGCGGACGTTCGTGGCGTAGGCCGGGGTGGTGGGTGCCGCGGTGGTGGGTGTCGGCCGGTGCGGTCTGCGGGGCGCGGGTGCGCGGTGGCTGGTCGCGCAGTTCCCCGCGCCCCTTGGGGTCGGTCTCGTGAACGGAGCCGCGTCAGGAGGACGTGTCCGCCGGGACCGCCTCGGCGGCCAGCGCGGGTTCGGCCTTGATCAACTCCGGCTTGATCAGGTCCGCCTTGATCAGGTCCGCCTTGATCAGGTCCGGCTCGGCCGTCTCCGACGGCACAGGTTCCGGCGTCGCCGGCTCCGCCTCGGGCAGCGGCTCCTCGTCGGCCGGGGTGCTCTTGGGCGGCAGCAGGTCCAGGACCGCCTGGCGGTGCGCGTCGCTCGTCGCGTCGTCGTAGGGGTCGGGCGTGGCCGGCACCTGGAGCCGGTGCACCGGACCGGTCCCGAGCCGGGCGTACCCCCGCCCCGGTGGCACGTGGTCGACGGGCGTGGTGTGCGGAGGAGCCCCGAGCACGGACTCCAGTTGCTCCGCCGACGCCGGTCCCAGCACGACCCGCGCGCGGGTGTGCTGCCGCACCGGGTCGCTCAGGGCGTCCAACGCGTCGAACTGCTCGGCCACGACGACCGTGACGAACGCGGCGCGCCCGTGCCGCAGCGGCGCCTGGAGGAGTGACTGCGGGTCCTGGCGGCCGTCGGCGGACGCGATGTGCGTGAACGTGGTCGGGCGGTCCAGCAGGATCCACAGGGGGCGCCTGGTGTCGTCCGGCGGGGCCTCGCCGGCCTGCCGGGCGCGGTTGGCGGCGATGAGCCGCCGCTCCGTCTCGCCGGACGCCCACTCCAGCGCGGCCAGCGCCCCGGCCAGGCCCACCTCGACGCCCAGGACGCCGTCCCGGCCGGTCAGGCAGGCGTACTCGCCGGTGCTGCCGCCCTCGACGATGAGGACGTCGCCGTACTGCAGGGCCTGGAGGGCGAGGGAGCGCAGCAGGGTGGAGGTGCCGCTGCCGGGCTGGCCGACCACCAGCAGGTGCGGCTCGGTGGAACGGATGCCGGTGCGCCAGACGACCGGCGGGACGTCGCGCCGCTCCTCGCCGTGGGTGAGCGGGAGCGTGCGCGGGACGCCGCTGGGGTCGGTGAAGCCGAGGACGGTCTCGCCGGGCGCGGTGACGAAGCGCTGGGCGGCGATGTCGGTGGGCAGCGGGGCGAGGACGCTCACGTCGAGTTCGTTGCCCTCCTCGTCCCAGGAGAAGAGGTACTCGCGGCCCCGGCCCGCCTTGGCGCTGAGCAGGTGCTGCACGCGGGCGCGTGCCTCGGGCTCGCCGTCCGGGAAGTACGCCGGGTAGCGGATCGACAGCTGCGCCACGCGGCCGGAGTCGTCGAACTCGTGGGACGGGATGGCCTTCTCCCACTCCCCGCCGTGGGTGTAGAGGGGAGCGGGGTCCTCGGTCGTGGAGAAGAGCGGCACCAGGGCCTCGTAGAGCGCCTGGAGCCGCTGGAGCTGCGACGCGTCGGGGCCCTCGGGCGCCGACGGGGCGCGGTCGCGGCCGTGCCAGGCCGCCGCCGCCATCACGGTGATGACGGCGAGCAGCGGCCCGTACGGCATGAGGGCCACCACCAGGACCGCCGACGCCAGCAGGAACAGCAGTGGCCCGCGCCGGTCCTTGGGGGTCTCCGCCCACCGGCGCCGGCCGGCCCCGGCCAGCCGGCGCATCCCCCGGCTGATGGTGATCAGCGGGTGGAGGACGTCGGTGGCGCTGTCCGCCGCCGTCCGGGCCAGCTCCCGGCTCCGGGCGATCTGCGCGCTGCCTGTGCTCAGGATGCGGGGGAGGGGGCGCCGGGCCACTGCTGTCTCCTGGAGGTGCGTACGGAAGGGACGGTCGGTGGGTGGGACGGCGGGGTGCGCGGCGTCAGAACTTGATGCCGCCGAGGAGGCTCGCCAGGCTCTCGCCGCCGGCCTTGATGCTGGGGGCGATGGCCGTGCTCGCGAGGTAGAAGCCGAACAGGGCCGAGATCAGCGCGTGGGAGGCCTTCAGGCCGTCCTTGCGGAAGAAGATGAAGACGACGATGCCGAGCAGCACGACGCCCGAGATGGACAGGATCATGGGGGATCTCCTGGTGTTCGGTGGGGACAGTCACCATGAGTACTTCCAGGATCACAGGATGTATCTATACGATAAAAGGTGCAACTGAGTGAAATTCGCTGGATTTCACCCTGCTGGGGCAGTGTCGCGCGGCACCGTCGCCCCGACGCGTTGCGGCGGACGGCTTCGTCCGTGATCTTTTGCCTCGAGCGGCGTCCGGCATGTGCCCGACGAGCCAGTACCCTGACGATTCACCCGAACGGTTGCATGGAGAGGTGGTCCGGCCGATGACTGAAGCCCCCGACCCCGAGGTCGTGGAGCTGGCGACCAAGATCTTCGACCTGGCCCGGCGGGGCCGGACGGAGGAACTGGTGGCGTACGTCGACGCGGGCGTGCCGGCGAACCTCACCAACGACCGCGGCGACTCCCTGGTGATGCTGGCCGCCTACCACGGCCACGCCGGGGCCGTCCGCGCGCTCCTCGCGCGCGGCGCCGAGGCGGACCGGATCAACGACCGGGGCCAGACCCCGCTCGCCGGGGCCGTCTTCAAGGGGGAGACGGACGTCATCGAAGCGCTGCTGGAGGCCGGCGCGGACCCCGCGGCCGGCACACCGTCGGCCGTCGACACCGCCCGGATGTTCGGCAAGACCGACCTCCTGGAGCGGTTCGGCGTCCACTGAGCGACGCGCGCCGGGGCCGGCCCCGCGGGGCGGCCGCCGGACGCCGCCGGCCGGGCGCGGACCCGGCATCGGACCAGGCAGGACGACGACCACGGGGGAGGGCGGTACGGGGCCGCCGGAAATTTCGGTCGCGGCAGGGAGAACTGCCGAGTCATCATGACGTCGTGATTCACGGACGCGATGGCTGGGCAGGTGTTGCCGCACCGCGCGGGCCGTGATGCGGCCCGCATGGGCCACCGACGAGAGGCAGGGAGAGATGGTTCGCAGCAAGCAGGAAACGGCGGGCGCCCCGACGTGTTGTCACGCGGCCAGGTAATGCACGTCCCCGGTTGCGTCGACGCTTGATGTGAGGCTGTTTCCCATGTTCGATCCGTTCATAGCGCCCAGCGGTACGCTGCTCGGCCTGCTCCAGCGGGGCCGTGGCGACGGCACACTGCACGCGCTGACCGCCCCGCGCGCCGAGGCGCTCGCGGCCCTGAACCACTGTGTGCTGCGCGACCCCCGCCGCGACTGGCAGGTCGAGAACCGCTCCCTCTACTACGCCCGCCTCTACCTCGACCTCGACGGCGGAGTCGACGACATCGAGGCACACCTGTTCGACGTCGAGGACGCCTTCGACACCGAGGAGTGCCGCACCGGCCTCGCCCTCGCGGTGCTCGGCCACCTGGCCTCCTACGGCCGGCGCGACGCCCTGGAGCTGCTGCGCCGCTATGCCGCGGCCGGCTCCAACTGGGCGTGGGCCCTCGACGAACTCGCCCTGCGCGACGACGACGCCGGCCTGCGCGCCCTCGCCGCCCCGGTGCTGGCCCGCTTCGCGACCGACTCCGAGGGTGAGGCCGAGCTGGCCGCCGCCGTCCGCGACGCCTTCGAGCCACGGCCCTGGCGGCTGTGGGCCGAGGACCCGCGCGAGTACGTCTCGGCACGCGTGCGTGCCGCCCAGGAGGCCGGCTGCTTCGACCGGTGGCAACGGCAGATGCGCTCCGGCGGGCCCCGGCCCGGCTGGAGCGTGCAGGCCGTGTTCGAGTGGGCCCAGCAGGGCCTGGAACGCGGCTCCGCCCTGCACGTCCCCGCCGCCCGCTGCCTCGTGGCCGTGGCCGGCCCCGCGGACCGCCCGGAGATCGTCCGCGCCGCGCAGGACGGCACCGAGGGAGCCCGGTGCACCGCCCTGCGCTACCTCGCCGACAGCAACGACCCCGACGCCCTCGGCCTGATCGAGGCCGCCGTGGCCACGGGCACCACGACCGTGGTGGAGGCCGCCGTCGACGCCTTCGAACGCATGCGCTCCTTCGCCGCCGTCGACCGTGCCCGCGGCTGGGTCCACCGCCGCGACGCCCTCGGCGCCGCCGCCGGACGGATGCTCGCCTGCCGCGGCGCCCGCAAGGACAGCGACCTGGTCCTCGGCGCCCTGCGCGAGGCGGTCCGCGGCGAGGGCTGCGACGCACCGACCCTGTGGACCCTCGTCGACGGCGCCGGACGCCTCGGCATCGTCTGCGCGGCACCCGTCCTGCGCCACATCTACCGGGAGACCGCCTCCTCCCACCTGCGCGGCCGCTGCGCCCGGGCGCTCGCCGCGACCGACCCCTCCTTCCCCACCGGCTTCGCCGTCGAGTGCCTGTGGGACTGCGAGGAGGCCACCCGGGAGATCGCCGCCCGGCACGCCGAGACGGGTGACGCCCGCGTGGTGGAGCGCCTGCGCCGCCTCGCCGCCGACCCCGCCGAGGAGGACGACGTGCAGACCGCCGTCCGCAGCCGCATCGGACCCGACACGACCGCCCGCTGACCTCCCGGGGGTGTCTCCGGCGCCGGGTGCACCCGGGCCGGCGGGTGCACCCGAGCCTGGCGGGTGAACGCGGGACGACCCGTGGGCAGGGCCGGCGTGGACGCCGTCCGACCCGCCCGGGTGCGCAGCGCAACGCTCATGGGACGTTCGGCGTCCGGAAAGATCCACGTTGACGCGGGCACGTCCAGTACGGCGACAACACCCGTATGCGTGTCGTCATCGTGACCGAATCCTTTCCCCCCGACGTGAACGGCGTGGCCCACTGCGCGCTCCAGACCGCCCGGCACCTCGTGGACCGCGGTCACTCCCCGCTCGTCGTCGCGCCGGCCACCCCGGCCGGTCCCGGGCCGGACGCCCTCGCGCCCTGCCCCGTCGTCCGTGTCCCCTCCCTGCCGCTCCCGGGCTACCCCCAGGTCCGCGTCGCCCTCCCCAGCCGACGCGTCACCGCGGCCGTCGCCGAGCACCGGGCCGACCTGGTGCACCTGGCCAGCCCCTTCATCCTCGGCGTGCGCGGCATGGCCGCCGCCGCCCGGCTCGGCCTGCCCGCCGTCGCCGTCTACCAGACCGACCTCGGCGGGTACGCCCGCACCTACATGGGCGTCGGCGAGGCCGCTGCCTGGCGACGGATCCGCTCCGTCCACGCCGCCGCCGACCTCACCCTCGCCCCGTCCAGCGCCGCCCTGCGCGACCTGGAGGAACACGGCGTACCGCGCGTGAAGCTCTGGCCGCGCGGGGTCGACACCGTCCGCTTCCGCCCCGGGCACCGCGACGGGGCCCTGCGCCGCGCCCTCGCCCCGCACGGCGAACTCCTCGTCGGCTACGTCGGCCGGCTCGCCCCCGAGAAGCACGTCGACCTGCTCTCCGGGGTGTGCGGTCTGCCCGGCGTGAAGGTCGTGGTGGTCGGCGACGGGCCCAGTGAGCCCCACCTGACCGAGGCGCTGCCCGGCGCCGCCTTCCTCGGCCGGCGCACCGGCGACGAGCTCGCCCGGATCTTCGCCTCGCTGGACGTCTTCGTGCACACCGGCCCGTTCGAGACGTTCTGCCAGACCGTGCAGGAGGCCATGGCGAGCGGCGTGCCCGTCGTCGCCCCGGCCGCCGGGGGCCCGCTGGACCTGGTCGCTCACGGGCGCACCGGCCTGCTCGTCCCGCCCCACGACGCGTCCGCCGTCCGGGACGCGGTCCGCGCCCTGGCCGCCGACCCCGCCCGGCGCGCCGCCTACGGAGCCGCCGCCCGGGACGCGGTCGAGGGCCGCACCTGGGCCGCGGTCGGCGACCGGCTCCTCGAGCACTACGCCGACGTCCTCGGCGCGCGCCGGCCGGCGGTGGCGGCATGAGGACCGAGGGACTGCGGATCGTCCGCCTCGCCAACTTCGTCGCCCCCGCCTCGGGCGGCCTGCGCACGGCCCTGCGGGAACTCGGCAAGGGCTTCCGGGCCGCCGGCCACGAGCCGGTCCTCGTCGTGCCGGGCGACCGCCCCGACGACCGCGACACCGAGCAGGGCCGGGTCATCACCCTGCCGGGACCGCTGCTGCCGGGCACCGGCGGTTACCGCGTGCTGACCGACCGGCGGCGCGTCGCCGCCCTCCTCGCCGACCTCGCCCCGGACCGCCTGGAGGTCTCCGACCGCACCACCCTGCGCTGGACGGGCACCTGGGCGCGGCGCGCCCGGGTCCCCGCCGTGATGGTCTCCCACGAGACCGCCGACGGCGTCCTGCGCACCTGGGGCGTCCCGGAGGCCGCCGCCCGGCGTGCCGCCGACGCGCTCAACGTCCGTACGGCGCACGCCTACGCGCGCGTGGTGTGCACCACCGAGTTCGCCGAGCGGGAGTTCGTGCGCATCGGCGCCCGCAACGTGGTGCGGGCCCCGCTCGGCGTCGACCTCGTCGAGCGGCACCCCGCGCTGCGCGAGCCGGGCCTGCGGGCGCGGTACGCGCGTGCCGACCAGGTGCTGCTGGTGACCTGCACCCGGCTGTCCGTCGAGAAGCGGCCCGGCACCGCACTCGACGCCCTGGAGGCGCTGCTGGCCCGCGGGACCCGGGCCGTGCTGGTCGTCGCCGGGGACGGGCCGCTGCGCCCGCGCCTGGAACAGCGGGCCCGGGAGCGGCGGCTGCCGGTCACCTTCCTCGGGCACCTCTCCGACCGGCAGGCCCTCGGCGCGCTCCAGGCGAGTGCCGACGTCTGCCTCGCCCCGGGGCCCGCGGAGACGTTCGGGCTCGCCGCGCTGGAGGCCATGGCGTGCGGTACGCCCGTCGTGGTCAGCGCCTCCTCCGCGCTGCCCGAGGTGATCGGCTCCGCGGGCGCCACCGCCGTCGACCGGGGCGGGGCCTTCGCGGACGCCGTCGAGGCCTTGCTGGACACCCCGGAACGGGCCCGGCGCGAGGCCGCACGCGCGCGTGCCGAGTGCTTCGGCTGGGACACCGCGGTCGCCGCGTTCCTGGCCGCGCACGACGCCGCCGTGCCGCACCGGCCCGCCCGCCCCATCGTGTCCGGGAGCCCGGGATGAGCCCCGTGCGCTTCGTGGCGCTCGGGGACTCGCTGACCGAGGGGGTGGGCGACCCCACGGGCGACGGGTGGCGCGGCTGGGCCGCGCTGCTCGCCAGCGGACTCGGCGCCGGCCCCGGGGCGCCGGTGCGGTTCACCAACCTCGCCGTCAGCGGGGCGCAGACGCGCGACGTGCTGGAGCGCCAGCTCCCGGCCGCGCTCGGCCTGCGCCCCGAGGTCGCGGCCGTGGTGGTCGGCGTCAACGACACCCTGCGCCGCACCTTCGACATCCACGCCGTCACCGCCCGGCTCGACCGCGTGTACGGCGCCCTCGCCGGGCAGGGCGCGGTGCTGCTCACCGCCTGTCTGCCCGACCCGGGCGACGTCCTGGGCCTGCCGGGCGCGCTGGCCCGCCCGCTGGCCCGGCGGCAGCAGGCGGTCAACACCGTCGTGTACGCCCTGTCCGAGCGGTACGGCGCCGTCCACCTGCACGCCGCGGAGGGCGCCTGGGTCACCGACCGCGCCCTGTGGAGCGCGGACCGGCTGCACCCCGGTGAGCGCGGGCACCGGCAACTGGCCCTGCGCTTCCACGCCCTCCTGGCCGAGGCGGGCCTCGCGCGCGGCGCCGCGCCGTCGGCCGAGCCGGAGTTCCCGGTCCCGACCCGGGCGGCGAGCCTGCGGTGGCTGGCGACGGCGGGGACGGGCTGGGTGCTGCGCCGGTGCACCGACCTGCTGCCCAACCTGCTCACCCTGGCCGCCGACGAGGTGCGCCACCGGGCCCGCGGCACCAGTGCTCACCTGGACCTGCGGGCGAGCGCCGCGGTGTCGGCCGCGCTGGCGGCGGTGACGGTGCCGGAGCGGGGGGCGCGGCGGAGGGGGGCGGCGACGGGGGTGGCGTAGGAGAGGCGGAGGGGCGCGTCGGGGCGGGGACCGTGGCCGGGTGGCCGGGTGGCCGGGTGGCCGGGTGGCCCGGGGCTCGCCGTTCGGCCGCTCACCGGTGGCGCACCGCCACGAAGCGGAGCGGGGTGCCCGGGGCCGCCTGGGCCGCCGCGGGCAGGTCGGCGGCGCGGACCACGCCGATCACCGGGTAGCCGCCGGTCGTGGGGTGGTCGGCGAGGAACACCACGGGTCGGCCGTCAGGGGGCACCTGGACGGCGCCCAGGACCATGCCCTCGCTGGCCAGCTCGCCGGTCAGGGCCCGTTCCAGCGCGGGGCCCTCGGTGCGCAGCCCGATGCGGTTGCCGGCGGAGGACACGCGGTACGCGCGCGTGGTGAAGTCGCGCACCGCCCGCCGCGTGAACCAGTCGTCGCGCGGACCGAGGGTGACGCGCAGGACGAGCTCGGCCGGGGGAGCGGGCTGGGGTGCGACGTCCACGCGCGCGGGGGACGGCACCCGGCACCCCAGCGGGAGCACCGCCCCGTCGGACAGCGGCGGGGGCCCGAGCCCCGACAGCAGGTCGGTGGAGCGGCTGCCGAGCACGCGCTCGACGGCCACGCCCCCGCCGACGGCGACGTAAGCGCGCACCCCGGACGTCGCCGTGCCCACGTCCAGCAGCGCCCCGGCGGGCACGCGGACGGGCGCGCCCCACGCCACCGGACGCCCGTCCACGGTGACCGGACAGGGCGCGCCGCCCACCGCGACGGTCACCTCGCACCGCGGGCGCAGGGCGCAGCCGGTGAGCGTGGTCTCCAGGACGGCCGCCCCGGGATGGTTGCCCACCAGCCGGTTGACCAGCGCGGCGGCCGGTGCGTCCAGGGCGCCGGAGCGCGGCACGCCCAGGTGCGCGTGGCCGGGCCGGCCCCGGTCCTGGACGGTGGTGAGGGCCCCCGCGCGGACGACGGCGAGCGCACGGTCGGTCATCCGCCCGCCCCCCGCTCCGCCGCGGAATCCGCCGCCCGGCCGACGAACCGCACGCGCGTGCCCGGCGACAGCAGCGCCGCCGGTACGCGCGCGACGTCCCACAGCACCGCGTGCGTGGTGCCGATCAGCTGCCAGCCGCCCGGGGAGGAGCGCGGGTAGACGCCCGTGTACGGCCCGGCGAGCGCCACCGCGCCGGCCGGCACGGCGGTGCGCGGAGTCGAGCGGCGCGGCACGTCGTAGCGCGGCGGCAGACCGGTCAGGTAGCCGAAGCCGGGCGCGAAGCCGCAGAAGGCGACCCGGTACTCGTGACCGGCGTGGATCCGCGCCACCTCCTCCTCGGCGACCCCCCAGTGCGCGGCGACCTCGGCCAGGTCCGGTCCGTCGTAGCGCACGGGAATCTCCACCACGTCGCCCTCGCGCGCGGGGGCGGGCGGTACGTCGGAGGCGAGCAGTTCGCGGGCGAGGCGGGCCGGGTCGGCGACGCCGTCGAGCAGGACCGTGCGCGCGGCCGGGACGATCTCCCGGGCCGCCAGCAGGCCTTCGCCCCGGCGCCGCACCAGCTCCGCGTGGAGGGCCTGCGCCTCGGCGCCGGAGGCCAGTTCCACGAGGAGCGCGTCGTCGCCCACGGGCAGCACCCTCATGCTCATGCGAACGCCTCGACCCGTACGCCCGATTCCTCCAGCCGCCGCCGCACCCGGCGCGCGAGGTCCACCGCGCCGGGCGTGTCGCCGTGCACGCACAGGGACCGCGCGCGTACCTCGACCGGGGCGCCCGACCGGGCGGTGACCCGGCCGTGGCACGCCAGGCCCACCGAGCGCTCCACCACGGCAGCCGGGTCCTCGACGACGGCGCCCTCCTGCCCGCGCGGCACCAGCGTCCCCGCGTCGGTGTACGCGCGGTCCGCGAACGCCTCCGGGACGGCGCCCAGGCCCGCCTTCCCGGCCAGGTCCAGCAGCCGGGAGCCGGGCAGCCCCAGCACCGGCAGCGCCGGACCGGCCAGGAGCACGCCCTCGACCACGGCGGCGGCCTGTTCCTCGTCGCGCACCACCCGGTTGTACAGCGCGCCGTGCGGCTTGACGTACGCCACGCGCGCGCCGGCCGCGCGGGCGAACACCTCCAGGGCGCCGATCTGGTAGGCCACCTCGGCCGCCAGCTCGGCGGACGGCACGTCCATGGCGCGCCGCCCGAACCCGGCCAGGTCCCGGTAGGAGACCTGCGCGCCGATCGTCACGCCCCGCTCGGCGGCCAGCGCGCACACCCGGCGCATGGTGGCCGCGTCCCCGGCGTGGAAGCCGCACGCCACGTTGGCACTGGTGACGACGGACAGCAGCCCCTCGTCGTCGGTGAGCCGCCAGCGGCCGAAGCCCTCACCGAGGTCGGCGTTCAGATCGATCGCGCTCATGGTGTCATCGTGTCTCCTGCTCAGGCGACGCGGTACTGCTCGTCGCGGGCGTCGGTGAGGAACATCTGTCCCGGCGCGTGCGTGAGGGCGAACGGCGGCCGGGAGGCCATGACCGCCGCCTGCGGGGTCACACCGCAGGCCCAGAACACCGGGATGTCGTCCGGCTCGGCGTCCACCGGGTCGCCGAAGTCGGGCCGGCCGAGGTCCTCGATGCCCAGCGCCGACGGGTCGCCGCAGTGCACGGGGCCGCCGTGCACCGCCGGGAGCAGACTGCTCTCCCGGATCGCCGCCTCCAGGTGCCGCGGCGGCACCGGACGCATCGAGACCACCATCGGGCCGTGCAGCCGCCCCGCCGCACGGCACTGACGGTCCGTCACGTACATCGGGACGTTGCGGCCCTGCTCGACGTGCCGGACCGGCACGCCGGCCCGGCCCAGGGCCCACTCGAACGTGAAGCTGCACCCGAGCAGGAACGTCACCAGGTCGTCCCGCCAGTACGCGCGCACGTCCGTCGGCTCGTCCACCAGCCGGCCGTCCCGCCACACCCGGTAGCGCGGCAGGTCGGTGCGCAGGTCGGCGTCGTCGGCCAGCACGGTCGACCAGGAACCGGCGTCGGTGACGTCGAGCACCGGACAGGGCTTGGGGTTGCGCTGGCAGAACAGCAGCATGTCGTACGCCCAGTCCTGGGGCACCGAGATCAGGTTGACCTGGGTGTGGCCCGCCGCCACCCCGGCCGTGGGGCCGGTCAGGCCCTCCCGGAAGCGGGCCCGGGCGTCCTTGGGGCTCCACGCGTGCGCGTGCTCGTCCACGAGGGTCACCGGGCGGTCGTCCGTGCGGTTCACACCAGCTCCTTCCCGCGCGTCTCGGGCAGGCCGAGCAGCGCCAGTGCGGCGATCGCGTAGCCGATCGCGCCGAAGACCAGCGCGCCGCCCACGCCCCAGCTGTCGGCCAGGAAACCGACGGTGGTGGGGAAGACGGCGCCGACCGCGCGCCCGGTGTTGTAGGTGAAGCCCTGACCGGTGCCGCGCACGGCGGTCGGGTACAGCTCGCTCAGGTAGGACCCGAACCCGCTGAAGATCGCCGACATGCAGAACCCGAGCGGGAAGCCGAGCACCAGCAGCAGCGAGTCGGCACCGGCCGGGATGTTCGCGTACGCCAGGACGCACACCGCCGACAGCAGCGCGAACAGCCAGATGTTGCGGCGCCGGCCCAGCCGGTCGGTGAGGTACCCGCCGGTCAGGTAGCCGAGGAAGGCGCCCGAGATCAGGAACGTGAGGTAGCCGCCGGTGCCCACCACGGACAGGCCGCGCTCGGACTTCAGGTACGTCGGCACCCAGGTCGCGAGCGTGTAGTAGCCGCCCTGGACGCCGGTGGAGAGCAGTCCCGCGAACACGGTCGTGCGCAGCAGCGGCCCGCGGAAGATCGCCGTGAACGAGCCCTTCTCCGCGCTCCGTTCGCGCGCGGCGGTGGCCTCCGGCGCGTCCTCGACGCGCCGTCGGACCCACACGACGAGCAGCGCGGGCAGCGCGCCCGTCCAGAACATCACCCGCCAGGCGAGGTCGTCGCCGCAGAACGAGAAGACCAGCGTGTACACGATCGCCGCGAGCCCCCAGCCGACGGCCCAGGAGCTCTGGATCGCCCCGAGGGTACGGCCGCGGTGGCGCGCGCTCGCGTACTCGGCGACCAGGATCGCGCCGACCGCCCACTCGCCGCCGAAGCCGAGGCCCTGAAGGGCGCGGAAGACCAGCAGGGTCTCGTAGGTGGGGGCGAAGCCGCAGGCCACGGTGAAGACGGCGTAGGTCACCACCGTGATCATCAGGGCCCGCACCCGGCCGATCCGGTCGGCCACCACACCGGCGAGGGCGCCGCCGATCGCCGAGACGACGAGGGTCACGGTGGTGAACAGGCCGGTCTGACCGCTGTCGAGCCCGAAGTGGGCCGCCAGGGCGACCATGCTCAACGGCAGGGTGAAGTAGTCGTACGAGTCCAGCGCATAGCCGCCGAACGCGCCGGCGAAGGCGCGCCGGCCGCGCGGACCGAGGGCGCGCAGCCAGCCGAACGCGCCTGGTGCGTCGGCGTGTTCGCCAGCCGGTGGGTGGGAGGTCACGGTCGGGGACGGAGGGGTCGTGCTCATGGAAGCACCTCGCAGAGGGATGACGGAGGGTGCGGGAGTGAGCCGGGCCGTGCAGGGGCGCCGCGGCCTTCCGGCCTTGCGGCCTTCCGGTCTTCCGTGGGGACGGGGCGCCGTGGTCAGCAACGTAGAGGATCGTTGAACGATCCTTCAATACCCCCGTTGTCTCGTTCCCCGGTCTGCGATTGAATTCCGGGCATGGCAGAGCAGCTGGCGGGACTGGCCGACGACCGAGCCCTCCTGGGGCGCACCAGCACGGCCGAGCGCGTCGCCGACATCCTCCGGAGCCGCGTGGCCGAGGGCTACTTCCCGCCGGGCACCCGCCTGTCGGAGGACAGCATCGGCGGCGCACTCGGGGTGTCCCGCAACACCCTGCGCGAGGCGTTCCGGCTGCTCACCCACGAGCGGCTGCTGGTCCACGAGCTGAACCGGGGCGTGTTCGTGCGCGTCCTGACCGTGGACGACGTCGAGGACATCTACCGCACGCGCGCGTTGGTCGAGTGCGCGGTGGTCCGGGGGCTCGGCGAGCCGCCGTACGCGCTCGACCGCCTCGCCGGAGCGGTCGCCGAGGGGGAGCGGGCGGTGCGCGAAGGTGACTGGAAAACGCTGGGTACCGCGAACATCCACTTCCACCGGGAGCTGGTCGCGCTGGCGGGCAGCGAACGCACCGACGAGCTGATGCGCAGCGTCTTCGCCGAACTCCGCCTGGCCTTCCACGTGGTGGACGACCCGCGTCGGCTGCACGAGCCGTACCTGGCCCGCAACCAGCAGATCCTCCAGGCCCTCGTGGCCGGTGAGAAGGACCGGGCCGAGGAACTGCTCGCCGTGTACCTCGGTGACTCGCTGGAACGGGTGGTCGAGGTGTACCGGCGCCGGGTGGGCGAGGAGGGGGCGGGGGCCGGCTGAGCGGAAGCGAGGAGAGTGCGGGAGCCGGCTGAGCGGATGCGAGGTGCGGGCCGGGCCCGTCCGGGCCCGTCCGGGCCCGTCCGGGCCCGTCCGGGCCCGTCCGGGCCGGTCCGGGCCGGTCCCGTCTGCCGGAGGCCTCTCGCGCCGCCGTGACGGCCGTGGCATCTGCGTCGTTTGGGTCGATGTCAGACCGAGGACCTAGTCTGTGCACCGTGACTTCGCCTGCATCGACGGACCGTGTTCCGCCCCAGCTCAGCGCGGGGCCGCGTCCCGCGCCGGGGCCGGCCGCCGACGAGGGACTGGCGCGGCGCCTGCGCGCGCTCGCCTGCACCGCGCCGATCCACGACCTCGACGCGCGCAAGGCCAACCTCGCCGGCGAGTACTCGGTGTACGGCATGGCGGAGATCGCCCTGGCCGCGATCGACCTCGTCACGCTCACCATGGACTTCGACACCGGCGCCGACCACGACGAGATCGTGGCCCGCCTCGTCCCGCGCATCGCCGCCCAGGCCCCGCAGCGGCCCGGCGCCGAGCACGAGCGCGTGGCCCGCTGGGTCCTGGAGAACCTGATCAACGTCGGCAGCGTCGACCGCGGCTTCCGCGCCGTCTACGGCACCTTCGCGCCGGACGGCAGCTATGTGCGCCGCGACTACGACTTCAAGCTGATCGAGGAGGTCCCGGGCTACGGCGGCGCCGTCTACCTCCGCACCACCGACGAGGCCGTCAACGTCCTGGTGGGCGCCCTCGACACCGACGTCACCAGCGCCCAGATCGCCGCCGAGGTCAAGCTCGAGGTGCTCATCCGGCGCGGCCGCCTCGCCGACGCCCAGCTGGCCGCCGAGCAGGCCCGCTACCGCACCGTGCAGTACTCGGAGACCCTGCGCAGGGCCCTGGAGGCCACCCGGCGCAACGTCCGCGCGGTGGACTGGCTCAACGCCGTGCCCGACATGATCGCCGAGGCGCTCGACCACGTCGCCGACCGCTACCGCCACGAGAACGCGATCCTCACCAACATCCGCAAGGCACGCGACGAGTCCGAGGACCCGGAGAACAAGCGCCGCGCCGCCGAGCTCGTCGACATCGTCAAGGACTGCATCCGCCGCCACACCCAGCTGCAGTCCCGCCTGCTGGAGGCCGGCCCGCTCTTCCGCGCCGAGCAGGACCGGCAGGCGTTCGCCACCCCCCTGGCGACGGCCGGGCTGGACCTCTACGGCCAGCTCGTCGCGCCCGTGCTGCCGTTGCCGCTGGAGCAGGCGATCCGGGTCACGGACGCCTTCTTCGCCCGCGGGACGGGACTGCGCACCCCGGTGTCCGTGCGGGTGACCGACCTGGTCGACATCCTGCTCACCCCGCCCGTGGAGCGGGAGCACCTGGGCGCGGAGATGCCGGAGCCCGACCTCATCGCCACGCCGGACGACAGCCGGTTCAGCGAGGAGCAGCTGGCCGCCGCCATGGAACTCCTCGACCTCCCGGCGGACGCCCCGCGCAGGCTCTCCGGGCTGCTCGCGGAGGCCCGCCGCAAGGACCGTGAGCTGCCGTACCTGGTCGCGCTGCTCGCCGTGCACGCCGCGAGCCCGCCCGTCGGGACGGCGTACCGGCAGGGCGAGCAGAAGCTGCTGTTCGCCGTGGACGACGGCACCGAGCTGGACGACGAGGAGTTCGGAGGCGCGGACCTGATCGTGGGGACCGCCCTGCTGGACGCGGCGGGCATGGCCGCGGACCGGACGGAGGCGGCGTGATGTCCGACGTCCACCTCGCCGGCCGGGCCACCGCCCGGTACGGCACGGCGACCAGCGTCCTCCACTCACCCCGCCGGGCCGGAGCCCGCACCCACGACGGAGTCGTCCGTCACCCTCGCCCCCGGAACAAGGAGTTGCCGTCGTGACCGAGCACGTCGAGTGGAGCGACGCGGAGGCCCCCGCCCCGGCGGCCGGTGCCGCCGTCACCCCCGCCGACGCCGCCGACGCGGCGCGGCTCGTCGCCTTCGGGCTCCAGCCCAAGCTGCAGCCCGCCCGCGACCAGGAGTACGCCGACCTGCTGCGCCGCTACCGCGAGGACCCGCCCTTCGCCCGGCTCGCCGACGCCGTCGCCGCCGGGCTCGGCCTGATCGTGCTGGAGGTCTCCCCGCGCGCGGGGATGGCCGTGACCGCGGCCGAGGACTCGGTGTTCGCCGTGCGCATGGGCGACTACGCGCGCCGCACGGCCGCCGACTCCGGCGACCGCTTCCTGCACGGCCTCGCCCACCTCGCGGTCGCCGCGATGGCCTTCCCCCGGCCCGAGGACCTCGCCGACGACGGGTACATCGGGCGGGTCACCGTCAACGGCGTCGACGCGTTCGTGCGCCAGGCCTGCCGCCGCCTGGAGGAGCGCGCCGAGCAGCAGGGCGAGAACACCGACCCGGCCACCGACGCGCCCGGCCTGGAGGCCGCCTGGCGGATCTGGGCCCGGCGAAGCGCCGCCGGTGCCACCAAGGACGCCCGCCGCCTCGCCGGGTCCACCACCGGCATCGTCGGCAAGGCCGTCGCGTTCCTCACCGACTCCGGCTTCCTCCAGCGCACCGGTGACGACAACGGCGGCACGTACCGCACCACGGCCCGCTACCAGCTCCAGGTGCGCGACCTGGCCGGCAGCGCCGCCATGGCCGAGCTGCTGGAGCTGGGCGTCGTCCCGGTCACCGACGGCACGCCGTCGCTGCTGCCCCCCGAGGAGTCCGAGGACCTGCACCTGGTGGCCGACGCCGGACTGCCGTTCCACGCCCCGACCTCCTGATCCTCCCGACCACGTCCTCCCGACCCCGACCACGTCCTCCCGACCCTCCCGCACCGCCAGAAGACTGACGAGAGTCCGCCATGTACGAGCTGTCCCGGGTCCGCCTCTACTCCATCGGGCCGGCCGGTGCGCGCTACGCCGACACCGTGCTCGACCTGCGCGGGGTGGGCGACGTCGTGCCCGACCCCGCCCCCGCGCAGGCGGAGTTCTTCGAGGAGGAGCCGGTCGGCCCGCCGCGCCGTCCCGCGCCCGCCGGCGTGCTCTTCCTGGAGAACGGCGGCGGCAAGTCCGTCCTGCTGAAGCTGATCTTCTCGGTGATGCTGCCGGGCCACCGCAACACCCTCGGCGGCGCCAGCTCCGGCGTGCTGCGCAAGTTCCTGCTCGCCGACGACTGCGGCCACGTGGCCCTGGAGTGGCAGCACGTGCAGACCGGCGAGTGCGTCGTCGTCGGCAAGGTCAGCGAGTGGCGCGGGCGCCAGGTGTCCAACGACCCGCGCAAGTTCGCCGAGGCCTGGTACTCCTTCCGCCCCGGGCCCGGACTCGCCCTGGACAACCTGCCCGTCGCCGAGGCCACCGCCGTACGGCCGCCCGTCGAGGGCCAGTCCGGCGCCCAGGGCCGCCGGCGCACCATGAAGGGCTTCCGCGACGCCCTCACCGAGGCGGGCAAGGCGTACCCGCACCTGGAGGTGCACTGGGAGGAGATCCACGAACGCTGGACCGAGCACCTCGGCGACCTCGGCCTGGACCCCGAACTCTTCCGCTACCAGCGCGAGATGAACGCCGACGAGGGCGAGGCGGCCGGCCTGTTCGCGGTGAAGAAGGACTCCGACTTCACCGACCTGCTGCTGCGCGCCGTCACCGACACCCGCGACACCGACGGCCTCGCCGACCTCGTCAGCGGCTTCGGCAACAAGCTCGGGCGGCGCGCCGAACTGATCGCCGAGCGGGACTTCACGGCCGGCTCCGTCGACCTGCTCGGCCGGATCGTCGAGGCCGCCGACACCCGCGCGCGGGCCCGGGAGGTCCACACGGCCGCCGAGCGCCGCACGCGCACGCTGGCCCGCCGGCTCTCCGCGCGCGCCGCCCAGGAGCGCACCCGCGCCGCCGACCTCGCCCAGCGGGTCACCGGCGCCGCCCACGCCGTCACCCACGCCGAGGCCGCCCGCGGGCGCAGCGCCCTCGTCGCCGCTGAACTGGCCTACCGCCACGCCTCCCTGGCGCTCGCCGCCGCAGAGAAGTCCGCCGCCGCGCAGAAGCGCGAACTCGCCGACGCCCGCACCCTGCACGCCGCCTGGCAGGCCGCCGAGGCCGTGCTGCGCCACCGTGCCGCCGCCGACCGCGCCGCGCGCGTGTCCGCGGCCATCCAGGAGGCCGAGCGGGACGCGGCCCCCGCGCTCGCCGCCCGCGCCCGGGCCGCCGTCGACCTCGTCCGCGCCCTGCACGCGGCCGCCGACCGGGCCGAACACCTCGCCAACGAGGAGGAGGAGCGCTCGGCCTCCCTCCAGGAGGTCGGCGAGGCCGCCCACCGCGACGCCACCGCCGCCGCCACCGAGGCGCAGCGCGCCCGCAGCGAGGCCGGGCACCTGCGCCAGCGGCTCACCGAGGTCGAGCAGGAGACCGCCGAGGCCGTACGGGCCGGCTGGCTCGACGACAGCGCCCCCGACGCCGACCCCGCCCGGGCGGCCCTCGCCGCCAGCGATGCCGAGAAGACGGCCGTCGCGGCCTGGGACACCGCCCGGGAGGCCTCCCGCCGGGCGAGCGAGCACGCGCGCGAGGCGGCCTCCGCCGAGTCCCGCGCCGAACTGACCGCGGCCCGCGCGGCCGACGCGGCGACGGCGGCGCAGCGGTCGTACGAGGGGGAGCGCCGCCTCGCCGAAGCGCTGGCCGGCGAGGACCGGCTGGCGGAGCTGCTCGGGCTCACCGACGGCCGCACCAGCATCCCCCGCCCGCGCCACGAGAGCACCACGCCGGAGGACGGCGGGACCCCGGACGACGGCGCCCTCACGCCCGAGGACCTCGACCGCTGCGCCGACGAGCTGCGCCGGCTGCTCGACGACGCCGTCGCGTCCGCCGAACGCCAGCTGTTCGACCTGCGCACGGCCGCCGCCGACGACGCCCGCATCCTCGGCGCCCTCGGCGACGGCGGCCTGCTGCCGCCAGGCCCCGACGTCCTGGCCACCGTCGAGTTCCTCGGCGAGCACGGCATCCCCGCGCTGCCTGGCTGGCGCTACCTCGCCCAGGCCGTCGACCCGGTGGACCACGCACGGGTGCTGGCCGCCCGACCCGAGCTCGTCGACGGTGTGATCATCACCGACCCCGACTCACACGCACGCGCCCGGGAGGCGCTGGGCGAGGCCGCCCTGCTGCCGCGCTCCGCCGTCGCCGTCGGCACGGCCGCCGCGCTGCTCGCTCCGACCCCGGCCGAGGACTCCCTCGGCGGTGACGTGTTCCTCGTCCCGCCGAACCCCGCCATGCACGACGAACACGCCGCCGACGAGGAACGGCAGGCCCTGCGCGCCCGCGCCACCGAGCGGGACGAGGAGATCCGCCGCCTCGCCGCCCGGCTCGGCAAGGACCGGGAACTGTCCGCGCGGCTCACCTCCTGGCGCACCGGCTGCCCGGCCGGCCGACTGGCCGAACTCGCCCGCGTTGCCGAGGAGGCCCGCACCTTCGCCGAGGAGGCCGAGGCCGAGCTCACCGAGGCGCGCACCGTGCGCGCCGAGACCGAGGAGGCGGCCGCCGAGGCCGCCCGGGTGCGCGACGAGAAGCAGGAGGCCGCCCAGAAGGCCCGGCGCGCCGCCGACGCCCTCGCCGGCCTCGCCTTCCGGCTCCGCGAACGGGCCGGCTGGCAGGCCAGGCTCCGCGAACTCGCCGACGAGGCCACCGAGTCCGAGGCCCGCGCCCAGGCCTGCCTGGAACGCGCCCGCGCCGCCGACGAGGACCGGCGCGCCGCCCAGCGCGCCGCCGACGACGCCCGCCGCACCGCGCGTGCCCTGCGCGCGGAGCGCGCCGAGGTCGCCGGCGCCCCCGACGACGTACCCCAGGGGGAGGGCGACGGCACGCCCGACGCGTCCCTGCCCGCACTGCGCGAGGCCTACCGGGCCGCATCCCAGCTGTACGAGAAGGTCGGTGTCGGCGCCGACCTGCGCGCCGAGCAGGCCCGCGCGGAGAGCGACGAGAGCGCGGCCCGGGCCGAACTGGACCGGCTGAGCAACAAGGTGCGCACCCGCGCCGAGCAGCTCCTCCAGTCGCCCGACGGTTCCGACGGACCGTCCCGGCAGGCCGCCGCCGCCCGCGCGGAGGAACTGGTGCAGCTCCTGGAGACGCGCATGTCCAGCGCGAGCGAACAGCTCGGGCGGCTGCGCGGCGAGGCCGAACGGCACGCGCCCGAGGACGGCGGGGCACACACCGAGCTGCCCGAGGAGCTCCAGCCGCGCGACGCCGAGCACGCCCAGGCCCTGCTGCGCACCGCGACCGCCGAACTCGCCTCCCGCACCGAGGCGCTGGGCCAGGCCCGCGAGGCGCACGCCGAACTGCTCGACGCCCACCGCGCCGCCGAGGACGCGGCCGGCGGCTTCGACGAGATCGCCGCCATGCTCCGCGACCTGCTGCGCGAGCACACCACCGACGAGGAGCAGGAGGAGCCGGAGCCGTACCCCGGCAGCCTGGAGGACGCCCGGCAGTCGGCCGCCGAGACCCGCCGCTCGCTGCGCGGCTGCGCCGCCGACCTGTCCGCCGCCGAGGCCGCCGTGCGCGAGGCGAGCGACGTGCTCGTACGGCACGCCAACTCCACGCGGTACGAGCAGGTCCGCACCCCCGCACGCCAGCAGATCCGTGAGCTGCCCGCCTCCGCGCTGCCCGAACACGCGCAGAAGTGGGCCGACGCGTTCGCGCCCCGGCTGCGGGTGCTCACCGACGAGCTGGCGCAGCTGGAGCGCAACCGCGACTCGATCGTGGACCGGCTGCGCGGGCTGGTGGAGTCCGCCCTGGCCACCCTGCGGTCCGCGCAGCGGCTCTCCCGGCTGCCCGAGGGGCTCGGCGAGTGGTCCGGACAGGAGTTCCTGCGCATCCGCTTCGAGGAGCCCGACCAGGCCACGCTGACCGAGCGGTTGGGCGAGGTCGTCGACGAGGCAACCCGCGCGGCCGTGAAGAAGAACTCCGATCTGCGGCGCGACGGCATGTCCCTGCTGCTGCGGGGGGTGGCGGCCGCCCTGCAGCCCAAGGGCGTGGCCGTGGAGATCCTCAAGCCGGACGCGGTGCTGCGCGCCGAGCGGGTGCCGGTGGGTCAGATGGGCGACGTGTTCTCCGGCGGCCAGCTGCTGACGGCCGCCATCGCCCTGTACTGCACGATGGCCGCCCTGCGCTCCAACGACCGGGGCCACGACCGGCAGCGGCACGCGGGCACGCTGTTCCTGGACAACCCCATCGGCCGGGCCAACGCCACCTACCTGCTGGAGCTCCAGCGCGCGGTGTCCGACGCCCTCGGCGTCCAGCTCCTCTACACCACGGGCCTGTTCGACACCACGGCCCTGGCAGAGTTCCCGCTGGTCATCCGGCTGCGCAACGACGCCGACCTGCGGGCCGGCCTGAAGTACATCCGGGTGGAGGAACACCTGCGGCCGGGATTGCCGCAGCAGGCCCCCGCCGGAGAGACGGTGCACAGCGAGATCACGGCGACGCGGATGTTCAAGCGTCCGGCGCCCACCGGGGCGTAGACCCCGGGCCGCCTGCGGTGGCCACGGCCCACCGCGCATGCAGAGCGGGGCACCTCCGTCGGAGGTGCCCCGCTCCGGACCCTTGTCTGCCTCAGGAGTGGGACAGCTGCCCGGCGCCGCCCCGTCGGCCTATGCGGCCCTGGGCGCGCTCGGCGGCGCGCTCCTGACGCTGGGCCCGGCGCCGCTCCCGGCGCAGGGCACGGGCGGTGCTGCTCGGGGTGGAGACGACGCCGTGGCGCTGGTTCCACACCTGGCGCGTCACCCACACGTCGAGCACAGCCCACGTGGCGGCGATCGTGCTCACCACACTGCTGATCACCATGGGGAAGGCCAGCCACGACCCCGCCATGGCGCACAGGAACGCCACCATCGCCTGCAGCAGCGTCACGGCCGCGAAGAGCACCGCGCGCACCGCCGCCGTCCGCACCGGGTCCGGCAGGCGGCGCCGCTTGGCCGGCTCCTCCACCCACAACGGCCGGTACTCGGGCTCCTCCCGGGCACTGTCCCGCACCTCGGCCCGCGCGGCTCTCCCGCCGTGCCGGGCCGTCCTCTCGATCCCTACTGCCGTCATCTCTCGGTCCCCCGTCCCCGCCCCCGCATTGACCGGGGCGTCGCGTCGGTCGGCCGTGTCGCGTCCGCTTGCCGGAATACCGCGATCCGGTGCCCCGGGTTCCCGCGGCGCCGCCTTGTACGCCACCGCGTCGTCCTCGGGCGCTCCGCGCCGCTCCGCCGTGCCCATCACCGTGTCACTCCCCACCGCCGACAGACCACGTGCCCGGATCACGACCCGGCTCCCCAGTGGCTGCCCGGCTTGCGCTGATATACGCCGCCGCGGGGCCGCATCCGGCTCAACTGGCCGATTCCGCCCCACGTCCCGATGAGAAGGACGAACAAGACGCCCAGAAGATTCCCCCACGACGATAAATTCTGGCCAATTCGCCGTAGCGGTCGTTCCCACCCGGTCCCCCCGCCCGTACGCCAGGCGGGGCGGCATCTCCCGCAATGCCCGGACACCTCCCCATGTCCGAGCCCCTGTGCGGAAGTTCGGGTTCCGGACGGCTCTTCGAGTTAGCTGTGCGGCGGTAGTAGGCTCGCCCGCGTTTGTTGACGCACACGCGTACCCCCTCCGCCGGGGGTCCGAGCTGGGGGAGGCCATGCGCTTTCGCGGGAAGTCCATCCGCCGGAAGATCGTGGCGCTGCTCCTCGTGCCGCTGGTGTCCCTGACCGCCATCTGGGTCTTCGCGACGGTGCTCACCGGCCGTGAGGCGAGCAGGCTGTTCGCCGTGTCGACGACCACGGAGAAGGTCGGCTACCCCGTCGAGGACACCATCCGCGGCGTCCAGCAGGAACGCCGCCAGAGCCTCGTCTACCTCGCAGACCCCCGCGCCGCCGGAGCCCTCGACGCGCTGCGCCGCACGCGGACCGCGACGGACAAGTCCGCGGCCGAACTCCGCCGCAACGCCAAGGACTCCGACCTGCGCGACTCCCTCGACCAGGACGACAACGACGGACTGACCGCCGTCCTGGACGCCCTCGGCGGGATCGACGCCCTGCGCACCAGTGTCGACCAGCGCACGGTCACCCGGGCCCAGGCCCTCGACCTCTACAACCACCTCGTCGACCCCGGCTACGAACTGCTCGCGAAGCTGGACGCCGTCGACAGCGTGGAGATGGACAAGCAGTACCGCGCACTCGTCAACGTCGCCCGCGCCCGCGAACTGGTCGCCCGCGAGGACGCCCTGCTCGGCTCCGCCCTCGTGGCGGGCCGGCTCACCCGCGCCGAGATCCGCGCGGTGTCCGACCTCGAGGCCCAGCGCGAGGCGGTGTACACCATCAGCCTCCCCCAGCTGCCCGACGGGGAGAGCGAACGCTTCGAGCGGTTCTGGGCGAACGCCACCACCGCACCGCTGCGCGCCGCCGAGCGGGCCGTCGTCACCACCGAACCCGGTGACATGCCGCGCGGGGTGACCGCCCGTGGCTGGGACACCGCCGCCGGCGACGTCCTCGACGAACTCGGCACCCTCGACGAACAGGCCAACGACCGCTACCAGGACCGCGTCCGCCCGGTCGCCATCGAGGTCATCCTGAAGGTCGCCGTCGGCGGCGTCCTCGGACTGGTCGCCGTCCTGCTGTCCCTCTTCCTGTCCGTGCGCATCGGCCGCAGCCTCGTCCGCGACCTGCGCCAGCTGCGGCTGGACGCCCACGAGGCGTCCGGCGTCCGGCTGCCCAGCGTGATGCGCCGCCTCTCCGCCGGTGAACAGGTCGACGTCGAGACCGAAGTGCCGCGCCTGGAGTTCGAGAAGAACGAGATCGGCGAGGTCGCCCAGGCCCTCAACACCCTCCAGCGGGCCGCCGTCGAGGCCGCCGTGAAACAGGCCGAACTGCGCGCCGGCGTCTCCGAGGTGTTCGTCAACCTCGCCCGCCGCAGCCAGGTCCTGCTGCACAAGCAGCTCACCCTCCTCGACACCATGGAGCGCCGCACCGAGGACACCGACGAGCTCGCCGACCTGTTCCGCCTCGACCACCTGACCACGCGCATGCGCCGCCACGCCGAGGGTCTGGTGATCCTCTCCGGGGCCGCCCCGTCCCGGCAGTGGCGCAAGCCCGTCCAGCTGATGGACATCGTCCGCGCCGCCGTCGCCGAGGTCGAGGACTACGAGCGCATCGAGGTCCGCCGCCTGCCCCGCGTCGCCGTCACCGGCCCCGCCGTCGCCGACCTCACCCACCTGGTGGCCGAACTGCTGGAGAACGCCACGGTGTTCTCCCCGCCGCACACCGCCGTGCAGGTCCTCGGCGAACGCGTGGCCAACGGCTTCACCCTCGAGATCCACGACCGCGGCCTTGGCATGGCCCCCGAGGCCCTGCTCGACGCCAACCTGCGCCTCGCCGAGACCCCCGAGTTCGAACTGTCCGACACCGACCGGCTCGGCCTGTTCGTCGTCAGTCGCCTTGCCCAGCGGCAGAACGTCCGCGTCTCCCTGCAGCCGTCCCCCTACGGCGGCACCACGGCCGTCGTGTTCATCCCGGACGCCCTGCTCACCGACGACGTCCCCGACACCAACGGGATCGGCTTCCGCCTGGACCGCCCCCGGCCGCCCAAGGAGAAGGACGGCGCCGGCGGCCGCACGGCCGCCGTCCAGCTCCCCGGACTGGCCGCCCCCGTGCTGGACGGCCCGGTCGAACTCGAGGCGCCCGTCGACCTGGACGCCCTCGCCGGTTTCCCGGACGTCCTGGAGGAGGACGACGGCGAGCACGGCGGGCTCTTCCTGCCGCGCCACCCCCTCGTCCGCGCCCACGACGACCGGCCGGCTCCCGCCGACGAGCCCCGCGGCCTCCTCGCCCCGCTCGACGGCGCGGCCGGCGACCCCGACGGCCCGGTCGCCGTGCCGCGCCGGACCACCCCGAAGCTGGTGAGCTCGCACGGACGTCCCGTCGGCGACCGCCGGTCCCGGCGCAGCGGACCCGACGAGGACCCCGCCCGCCGCACGGACAGCGGCTCCCTCGCCCCCCTGCCGACGCGCCGCCGCGGCGCCACGGCGCAGATCCCGCGGAGCGACGCCACGGACGAGCAGCCCACCCGCGGCGCCGCGGCACGGACACCGCGGGCCGGCGCCCCGGACGAGCAGCCGACCGGCCGTCCGCGCCCGACGACCCGCCCGGACCGCGCCCCGGACGACCCGTCCCGCCCGCCCGCCCTGCCCCAGCGCTCCGCGCAGGACCCGGCCGCACCCGACCGCCGGGACGAGTGGACCCGGCCGGCCGGGCCCCCCACGCCGGGGCCGGCGGACGCCCCGCCCGCGGGACAGCCGGGCGGCCCCGACGACACCACCGCGGGACTCCCGGCGCACGGGACCGGCTCCGCCCCGGGCGGCCTGCCCCGACGCGTGCGGCAGGCCAACCTGGCGCCCCAGCTGCGAGAGGGCCCCGCGCGGCGCACCGCCGACCGCCCCGAGCTCGCCGACCGGGACGCCGACGAAGTACGCAGCCGTATGGCCTCGCTCCAGCGCGGCTGGCAGCGCGGCCGCGCAGAGAACGCCGAGGGCGACGACGCCCACCGCGGCACAGCACCACATGGAACGAAGGGGGACGGTCGATGACCGCACCGAAGGCGACCGGCCACACCGCGACCGAGGGCCAGCAGCTGAACTGGCTCCTCGACGAACTCGTCGACCGCGTGGCCAGCATCCGCAAGGCCGTCGTGCTCTCCGGCGACGGCCTGGCGACGGGCGCGTCGAAGGACCTCACGCGCGAGGACAGCGAGCACCTGGCCGCCGTGGCCTCCGGGTTCCACAGCCTCGCCAAGGGCGTGGGCCGCCACTTCGACGCGGGCAGCGTCCGGCAGACCGTGGTCGAGCTCGACGACGCCTTCCTGTTCGTCACGGCCGCCGGCGACGGCAGCTGCCTCGCCGTGCTGTCGGACGCCGACTCCGACGTCGGCCAGGTGGCGTACGAGATGACGCTGCTCGTGAAGCGGGTCGGTGTGCATCTGGGCACCGCTCCGCGCACCGATCTGCCCGCCGGTGGGTAGTGGGATGGCATGAGCACAGAGGGTCAGGGACGGAGCCACTGGTTCGACGACGAGGCCGGACCGGTCGTCCGTCCGTACGCCATGACGCGCGGCCGCACCAGCCACGCGGCTCAGCACCGCCTCGACCTGATCGCGGTCGTCGTCGTCGAGCCCGACGCGGACCACCCGGAGACCGACCCGGCGCTGTCCCCGGAGCACGTGGACATCGTCGGACTGTGCCGTGACGCGCCGCAGTCGGTCGCGGAACTCGCCGCCGGACTCGACCTGCCGATCGGCGTCGTCCGGGTCCTCGTCGGCGACCTGGTGGACGCCCGGTTCGTGCACGTCAACCGGCCCGTCCCCCCGGCCGAACTGCCGGACGAGAGCATTCTGCGCGACGTCATCAACGGCCTCCGGGCGCTGTGAGCAGGGCCGGGAACGAGGTGACGAGGTGACCGGCAGACAGCGTCGGGCGGACCGCGGCGGCACCCCCACGGACCGCGTGCGGCCACGGCCCCCCGCCCACCGACCCCCCATCGAGCAGGAGAAGTGACCGATGATCTTCGGGCGATCTGAGCGCGGCAAGCCCCCGGTCGAGCCCGTCACGCTCAAGATCCTGGTGGCCGGCGGTTTCGGCGTGGGCAAGACCACCCTCGTCGGCGCCGTCAGCGAGATCCGACCGCTGCGCACCGAGGAGTTCCTCACCGAGGCCGGGCGGCCCGTCGACGACACCACGGGCGTCGAGGGCAAGCACACCACCACCGTCGCCATGGACTTCGGGCGCATCACCCTGCGCGAGGACCTGGTGCTGTACCTGTTCGGCACCCCCGGGCAGGAACGGTTCTGGTTCATGTGGGACGAGCTGTCGGAGGGCGCGCTCGGTGCCGTGGTCCTGGCCGACACCCGCCGCCTGGAGGACTGCTTCGCCGCCGTCGACTACTTCGAACGGCGCGCCATCCCCTTCGTCGTCGGCGTCAACTGCTTCGAGGGAGCCCCCCGGTACCCCGTCCAGGACGTCCGGCGGGCCCTCGACCTCGACGACGACGTGCCCGTGCTGCTGACCGACGCCCGGGACCGCGAGTCGGTCAAGGACGTCCTGGTCGGCGTGGTCCAGCACGCCATGCGGGTCGGCGCCGAACGCCGCCACACCGTGGCGACCTGACGGTCTGACGACCTGACGACTGCCCCGCCCGCCCTCGCTCCGCCGGCCGCGGGCACGGTCCGTACCCCCGCCGACAGGGGTACGGACCGTGGCTCACCGGGCGACCCGCACGCACGCGTACGCGAAGTGGCGCACCGCGCGGGCCGCGCGCCTAGGCGTCGCCGTCCTCGATCCGGCCGAAGCTCCTCTCCACCGCCCGGCGCCAGTGGCGGTACTCGCGGTCCCGCGCCGACGCCTCCATGGCTGGCGTCCACTCGGCGTCCTGCTGCCAGTGCGCCGCCAGCTCGTCGAGGTCGCTCCACACGCCCGTGGCCAGACCGGCCGCGTACGCCGCCCCCAGGCACGTGGTCTCGGAGACCCTGGGCCGGACCACGGGCACACCGAGCACGTCCGCCTGGTGCTGCATCAGCAGGTCGTTCCTGGTCATGCCGCCGTCCACCTTCAGGGTGGTGATCCGCACCCCGGAGTCCTGCTGCATGGCGTCGACGACCTCACGCGTCACCAGCGCGTCCGTTGTCGCGAGGGACCCCTCCAGGCAGTAGACGGGCGCCTCGCCGCCGATCCGGTAGCCCACCGTCGTCAGCAGGCCGTGCTTCGACGCCACCGGCCGGTCGCCGGTGTTGAGCAGGAGGGAACTCCCCGTGCCGTACGTGTTCTTGGCCGTGCCCACGTCGTAACAGGCCTGGCCGAACAGGGCGGCCTGCTGGTCGCCCAGCGACGCGGCGACCGGCACGCCGTCGAGCACGCCCACCGCCGTGCCGTACACCTCGGCGGAGGACCGGATCTCCGGGAGCACCGCCTTGGGCACGTCCATCGCGGACAGCAGGGAGGGGTCCCACTGGAGGGTCTCCAGGTCCATCAGCAGGGTGCGGCCGGCGTTGGTGACGTCGGTGACGTGCCGGCCGCCGTCGGTGCCTCCGGTGAGGTTCCAGACCAGCCAGGAGTCGACGGTGCCGAAGGCGATCTCCCCGCGTTCGGCGCGCGCCCGCAGCCCCGGCACCCTGTCCAGCAGCCAGGCCGCCTTGGGCCCGGAGAAGCAGCCGGCCAGGGGCAGACCCGTCCGCGTACGGAAGCGGTCCTGCCCGTCCGGGCCGCCGAGTTCGGCGCAGAGCGCGGCGGTCCTGGTGTCCTGCCGGACGATCGCGTTGTGCACCGGCTTCCCGGTGACCCGGTCCCACAGCACCGTCGTCGCGCGCTGGTTGGTGACGCCGAGCGCGCTGATCTGATCGGCCCGCAGGCCGGCCCGGGCGAGCGCCCCGGCGACCACCGCCCGGACCTTGGCCCAGATCTCGGCGGCGTCGTGCTCCACCCAGCCGGGCTGGGGGACGATCTGGCGGTGCTCGCGCCGGTCGACGGCGACGATCGCGCCCTCGCGGTCGAAGATGATGCAGCGGCTGGAGGTGGTGCCCTGGTCGATCGCTGCGACGTACTGCTCGGCGTGATCCGTCATGGCTACCCCCTTGTGCCGGGTGCGTGCCTTCGTGGCCGGATCGCCGGTGGAGGAGGAGCCGTGGACCGCACGGCATACGTCACGCATGCGTGGATCCGCCGAGAATGTACGGCGATGTCGGCTGACAACCGGAAGTGTTCACCGGCGACCCGGGAGCGTCAAGGCACGCGGCACCGACGGTTGTTGCGTCCGGCCGACGAGCCGTCAGGCCGAAAATCGCCCGTGGTGGAGGCTGGCCGACCTCTGACCGCCCGACGCCGTCACGCCCCGCCCCGACCGTGGGAAGCCGACCGTCAGCCCAGCCCCGGCTCCGCCCCCACCGGCGCCGACCCGGCCGTCCGCACCGGCGGCGAGCCGCGCCGGATCTCGTACCCGGGCAGCCCCGCGCGGCCGAGCACCCAACTCGCCCCGCGGAGCGCCTTGGCGGCCTTCTTCAGCGGTGCCAGGCGGGCCGCGGCCTCCTGGTGGCCGGCCACGCCGCCCGGCGGGCAGACCACGGTGGCCAGCGACAGGGTCACCGGCCGGCCGGCCGCCGACCACGGCGCGTCCAGCACCGCGGCGGCCACCGGCTCGAGGCCCTCCGGGTCCGTGAGCACCAGGAAGTCGTCCCCGCCGATGTGCCCCACGCGCGTGGTGCCGGACCGGTCGGCGGCCGCCGCGCCGTGGAGGGTGCGCCCCACCGCGCGGATCAGCTCGTCCCCGGCCGCGAACCCGGCCGTGTCGTTGACCTGTTTGAAGTGGTCGACATCCAGCCAGCTCAGCGCGAACGCCCGCCCGTCCGCGATCCGCCGGTCCACCTCGCCGGTGACCGCGTCCGAACCGGGCAGCCGCGTCAGCGGGTTGAGCCGCGCCGCCTCCTCGACCCGGGTCTCCGCCAGCGCCCGCACCAGGTCCGCCAGCCGTACGACGCCCACGCACCGGCCGTGGCGGTCCACGACGGCCACGTCGTCCGAGGTGCGGTCGCGGTCACCGACCGCCACCACGTCCAGCACCTCCCAGGCGGTGGCGTCGACGCCGACCGTGCGCGGCGGATCGCCCAGCTTCGCCGCCGGCCGGTCGGCGTACAGGGCGTGCCCGTAGCGGCCCGACAGGGACAGCAGGAAGCGCGAGCGGTGCACCGACCGCACCGGCACGCCCGTACGGTCCACGAGCAGCACACCGGACACGTCCGGCGACCCGGTCAGCAGCGCCCGGACCTGCCCGGCCGAGGCGGTCACCGGCAGCAGCGCCGCGGGCCGGACGAACTCCCGCACCGACGGCCCCGACCGGGGTGCCGCCGCACGGGGGAAGCGCGGCGGAACGTACACGTCAGCGGCCGGCAGCCGGGCCGGCGGCGCGAACAACTCGCCCTGGGCCAGCTGCGCGCCCGCCGACACCGCGACCGCGCACTGCCGCTCGGTCTCCACACCCTCCACGGCCAGCAGCGCGCCCAGTTCGTCGCACAGCGTCCGCATCGCCCGCACCGCCGCAGGCCGCCACAGCAGCGACCGGTCGAGCTTGACCAGGTCCGGCGCCATGTCCACGAGCAGTCGCAGGGGCACGTCACCGTCCCCGGCACCGTCCGCGCTGATCCGGAAGCCCTGCTCGCGCAGCCCGCCCAGCGCCTCCAGCAGGGCCTGCTGGGGGACGTGCGTGAACGGCGGTACGACGTCCAGCGTCACCTCCCACGGCAGCCGTCCGTAGGCGCGCACGGCGTCGTGCAGCGGGCCGAGCCCGCCGAGGTCGGCCAGCGTGCCCGCGAACACGTTGACGTGCAGCGGCAGCAGCGTCTCCTTGCGGGCGGCCGCCCGGACCGCCGACACGGCCAGCGCACCGTCGAGTTCGGGATCGCGGCGGGCCTCCGCGAGAACGTCACCGCTCTCCGGACGGGCGAGTACCTCCAGACCGGCCACGGCGCCGGTGGTCAGGTTGACCACCGGCTGGAAGGCGAAGCGGAGAGTGTCCGTCCAGGAGCGCACGGGAGCATGATGGCGCCGCCGGGGTGCGCCCAGGGCCAGTTCATGAGACGTTCACGCAGGATTCCTGGCCGATCACACAGCGTGTGAGGGCCCGTCATGCGGGACATGACAAAACCCATGGAAGGAAAAGTGACCGGAACCCCCAGGACGCGGCCGCAGCCCCCGGGCTCCGCAGGGCCCGCCGCCCGGCAGCGGTTCACCCGCCCGATCCGAGCCGTGCTCACCGCGCTGACCGCCCTGCTGACCGTCGTCGCGGCCCCCGCGACCGCCCGGGCCCACCAGGAACCGAAGGCGCCCGCGGACTTCGTGTCCCTCAGGGCCGTCGACCCGACGATCCTCCAGGACATGCGCTACTTCACGGTGCACAACTTCGTCGGCGAGCGCATCGACGGCTACCGCCGGCCCCTGTGCATCCTCACCCGCCCCGCCGCCGAAGCGCTCCACCAGGCCCAACGGCGCCTCCTGCGCCAGGGCTACACCCTCAAGGTCTACGACTGCTACCGGCCGCAGCGCGCCGTCGACCACTTCGTCCGCTGGGCCGAGGACCTCGACGACCAGGCGATGAAGCAGGAGTTCTACCCGGACGTCGACAAGACACGGCTGTTCGCGGACGGCTACATCGCCGAGAAGTCCGGCCACAGCCGCGGCTCCACCCTGGACCTCACCATCGTCGAGCTGCCCGCGCGGCCGACCCGGCCCTACCACCCCGGACAGCCGCTCGTGCCGTGCTACGCCCCGCAGGCGGAGCGGTTCCCGGACAACTCCGTGGACATGGGCACCGGGTTCGACTGCTTCGACACCCGCTCCCACACCCTCGACCCCCGCATCCAGGGCGCACAGCGCGCCCACCGGCTGCTGCTGAAGAGCACCCTGGAGGGCCTCGGCTTCGTGAACCTCGCCGAGGAGTGGTGGCACTACACCTTCAAGCCCGAGCCCTACCCGGACACCTACTTCGACTTCCCCGTCACCGCCGCGTCCCTCACCTCCGGGCACTACACCGGCCAAACCCCCACCGCGAACGCCCGACGAAGACGCCCTCCCCCCGATCGGATACAGTCCGCCGCGTGTCCGAAACTCAGCACACCACTTCGAACTCCGCACAGGTCTCGCATTGTTCGAGCTGCGGAGCGCCCTACGGGGAGGGCGTCACCGGCTGGCCCCGCACCTGCTCCGCGTGCGGCACCGTGGCCTACCGCAACCCGTTGCCGGTCGCGATCGCGCTCCAGCCCGTGTACGACACCCAGGGCACCGCCCTGGTCGTCATCACCCGCACCGTCGAACCCGCGCGCGGCGGCACCGCCCTGCCCGGCGGCTACATCGACGACCGGGAGGACTGGCGGCAGGCCGTCGTCCGCGAACTGAAGGAGGAGACCGGCATCGACGCCGCGAGCCGTGACGTACGGCTCGTCGACGCGATGAGCTCCCCCGACGGACACCTGCTGCTGTTCGGGCTCCTGCCCGAGCGCCCCGCCGACCGGCTGCCGAGTTCGGCCGCGACCGACGAGACCGAGGGCTGGCACCTGCTGCGCCGGCCGGAGGAACTCGCCTTCCCCCTGCACACGCACGCGGTACGGGCGTTCTTCGAGGGCCGCTACATCTGATTCCGGCCGCTGATTCCGGCCGCGCGGGGGCCCGGCGCTCGGTGAGCCGGGTTCAGCGCGCGGCGAGCCGGAGCTCAGCGCGCGGCGAGCCCCCGTACGCGCACGGGGTGGGACGGCTCCCGCACGCCGTCCTCACCCTCCCTCTCGACGACGACCTCACGGCCCTCCCACCGGGCGACGTACCGCTCGATCTCCGGCTCGTCCCAGCCGTCGCCCGCGTCCCGCACCACCAGGCCCCCGCCCGTCCGTCCCCGGGCGGGCGCCCACACCTCCAGCTCCAGACCGCCGTTCTCCCCGCGGACGGGCAGCACGGCACCCGCGCGTGCGAGCACCGGGATCCGGGACAGCGGCGCGTCCACCAGCACCTGCCCCGGCCCCTGGTACGGCCGCTGCGTCGCCGTGTCGTACCACAGCCCGCGCGGCAGGTGCACCGCGCGCCGGTCGGTACCGGGATCCAGCACCGGCGCCACCAGCAGGGCGTCGCCCAGCAGGAAGGCGTCCCCGCAGTCGCGCAGGGTCCGGTCCTCGGGCGAACCCCACCAGAGCGGACGCACGTAGGGCGCCCCGGTGCGCCGCGCCAGGTGCGCCAGCGTCACGAAGTACGGCAGCAGTCGCCGGCGCTCCAGCAGCGCCGCACGCGCGTGCGTGAGCACCTCGGCACCGAACTCCCACGGCTCCCTGCGCCCCGCGCGCGGGCCCGCGTGCGTGCGGAACAGCGGCAGGTGGGCGCCCAGCTGGAACCAGCGCAGGAACAGCTCCGGCGACGGGCTCCCGTCGAACCCGCCCACGTCGGGGCCCGAGTAGGGCACCCCGCACAGTCCCAGGCCCACCACCAGGGACAGCGACGCCCGCAGCCCCGGCCAGCCCGTGGCGACGTCCCCCGACCAGGTGCCGCCGTAGCGCTGCAGGCCGGCCCAGCCGGACCGGGAGACCACGAAGGGCCGCTGCTCCGGGGCCGGCTCGCGCACCCCCTCGTACGCGGCCCGCGCCATGCACAGCCCGTACACGTTGTGCGCCTCGCGATGGTCACCGCCCCGCCCGTCCAGCGCGTGCCGGGCCGACCGCGGCAGCGTCGACTCGCCGAACGCCGTGAACGACGTCGGCTCGTTCAGGTCGTGCCGGAAGCCCGAGAAGCCCTGCGCGAGCCGTTCGGCGTACAGCGCGCCCCACCACGCGCGCACCCGCGCGTGCGTGAAGTCGGGGTACACCGACTCGCCGGGCCGCGCCACGCCCTCCACCAGCTGCCCGGACGCGTCCCGCACGAACGCGTCCTCGGCGAGCCCGCTGTCGTACACCGCGTTGCCGGGCGCCGCCCGGACCGCCGGGTCCACCACCGACACCAGGTGGATCCCGTCCCGCCGCAGCTCGTCCGCCAGCACCGCCAGCTTCGGGAAGCGGTCCCGGTCGACGGTGAACACCTGGTGCGCGTCGTAGTGGTCGACGTCCAGGTGCACGGCGTCCAGCGGCAGCCCGCGCTCCTGGTACCCGGTGACGATCCGCCGCACCTCCTGCTCGCTGCCGAACCCCCAGCGCGCGTGCTGGTGTCCCAGCGCCCAGGTCGGCGGCACCGCCGGCGCCCCCGTCAGCGAGGCCCACACCAGCAGCACGCGCGCGGGAGTACCCACCACGACCCAGGAGCGCAGCGGACCGCCCGTCATGCGCAGCTCGCTGCCCCCGGGCCGGTCGTGCCCGGACCCGGCCCCCTCCTCGCCCTCGCGCAGCACGACCGTCCCGTCCCAGGAGTTGTCGTGGAACACCAGGTGCGTGCCCGCGTCGGCCACCACCAGCTGCACCGGCATGGTCAGGTAGAGCGGATCGTCGTCCGGCCCGAACGGACGCCCGGGATCGGTGTTCCACAGGCGGTACGTCCCACCCCGCAGCCGCGGCCCGGAGGCCCGCCCGCCCAGCCCGAAGAACCGCGCGTCCGCCGCCACCTCGGACCGCAGCATCCAGCGCCCCGGCCCCCCGGCCGACGGCTCCCACCAGCGCGGTGGCAGATCGCGCCGCAACCGCACCCCGCCCGGCGTGCACACGTCGACCGCGCCGTGACGCGACACGGTGACCGTCACGCGCTCGGCCACCACCCGCCAGCCGCCGTCCTTGTCGGGCTCCAGCACCGCCCGCGGATCGGGCTCGGGACACCGGCCCGCCAGCGCGTACGACGGCTCCGGAGCGGCCCCGTCCCAGCCCAGGAACACCGCGCCGTTCACCGCGACCAGCACCCGCAGCCGCGAGCGGCCGAAGTGGACGACACCGCCCCCGGGACCCGGCTCGACGTCCCGCACGGCCCCGGGCACCCGGGCGCGCTCGGCGCCCCGCGGCGGCAGCCCCGAGGCGTCCGCACGCCGCCGACGCCAGGCGGCCCGGACGGTCCGCACCACCCGCGCCGCGCCCCCGGAACCGACCGACATCACCGAACGCACCTGGTCACGACCGTCCATGCTGTTCACCCTGCCATTCACCGCCCCACGCGCGGGCGGCGTTCAACTTCCGTTCACCCGTGCCAGGGCCACATCCTGATGACACGGACTATGTGGGGCGCGCCCTGGTGCGGAAGTCGATCACATGGCATCGTCCCTGTCAGCCGCGTCACGCGCACACCCCGCACGTGCGCGGGTGACGCACACGACGCGCACAGTCCGGGAGCCGCCCCATGTCGACCGAGAACCCCCAGCCGCTCTGGCAGCCCGATCCGCAGCGCATCGCCCGCGCGCAGGTGACCAGGTTCCAGAGCTGGGCCGCGCAGCGGTACGGAGCCCCCGCGGACGGGGGCTACGCGGCCCTGCACCGCTGGTCCGTCGACGAACTCGAGACGTTCTGGACGGCCGTCACGGACTGGTTCGACGTCCGGTTCTCGACGCCCCCCACGCGCGTGCTCGGCGACCGCTCCATGCCCGGCGCCGAGTGGTTCCCCGGCGCCACCCTCAACTACGCCGAGCACGCCCTGCGTGCCGCCGACACCCGCGCGGACGAACCGGCCCTGCTCCACGTCGACGAGTCCCACGAACCCCGCCCGGTCACCTGGGCCGAGCTGCGCCGCCAGGTCGGCTCCCTGGCCGCCGAACTGCGCGCCCTCGGCGTACGCCCCGGCGACCGCGTCAGCGGCTACCTGCCCAACGTCCCGCAGGCCGTCGTCGCACTCCTCGCCACCGCCGCCGTGGGCGGCGTCTGGACCTCCTGCGCCCCCGATTTCGGCGCCCGCAGCGTCCTGGACCGCTTCCAGCAGGTCGAACCCGTCGTGCTGTTCACCGTCGACGGCTACCGCTACGGCGGAAAGGAGCACGACCGCCGGGAGGTCGTCGCCGAACTGCGCCGCGAGCTGCCCACCCTGCGCGCCGTCGTGCACGTCCCGCTGCTCGGCACCGACGCCCCCGAGGGCGCCCTGGACTGGGCCGCCCTGACCGGCGGCGACGCGGAACCCGTCTTCGAGCAGGTGCCCTTCGCCCACCCCCTGTGGGTGCTGTACTCCTCGGGCACCACCGGCCTGCCCAAGGCCATCGTCCAGTCCCAGGGCGGCATCCTCGTCGAGCACCTCAAGCAGCTCGGCCTGCACTGCGACCTCGGACCCGAGGACCGCTTCTTCTGGTACACCTCGACCGGCTGGATGATGTGGAACTTCCTCGTCTCCGGCCTCCTCACGGGCACCACGATCGTCCTCTACGACGGCAGCCCCGGCTACCCCGACACCGGCGCCCAGTGGCGCATCGCCGAACGCACCGGCGCCACCCTGTACGGCACCTCCGCCGCGTACGTCATGGCCTGCCGCAAGGCCGGCGTCCACCCCGCGCGCGACCACGACCTCTCCGCGGTGCAGTGCGTGGCCACCACCGGCTCGCCCCTGCCCCCCGACGGCTTCCGCTGGCTGCACGACGAGGTCCGCGACGACCTGTGGATCGCCTCCGTCAGCGGCGGCACGGACGTGTGCTCCTGCTTCGCCGGCGCCGTGCCCACCCTGCCCGTCCACACCGGCGAGCTCCAGGCGCCCGGCCTGGGCACCGACCTCCAGTCGTGGGACCCCGAGGGCCACCCCCTCATCGACGAGGTCGGCGAGCTCGTCGTCACCAACCCCATGCCGTCCATGCCGGTCCACTTCTGGAACGACCCCGACGGCACCCGCTACCACGACAGCTACTTCGCCACCTACCCCGGCGTCTGGCGACACGGCGACTGGATCACCATCACCGCCCGCGGCTCCGTCGTGATCCACGGCCGCTCCGACTCCACGCTCAACCGCCAGGGCGTGCGCATGGGCTCCGCCGACATCTACGAGGTCGTCGAACGGCTGCCGGAGATCAAGGAATCCCTGGTCATCGGCATCGAGCAGCCCGACGGCGGCTACTGGATGCCGCTCTTCGTGCACCTCGCCCCCGGCGCCGTCCTCGACGAGGCACTGCTCGACCGCATCAAGCGCGCCATCCGCGAGCAGCTCTCCCCGCGCCACCTCCCCGACGAGGTCATCGAGGTCCCGGGCGTCCCGCACACCCTCACCGGCAAGCGCATCGAGGTCCCGGTCAAGCGCCTCCTCCAGGGCACACCGCTGGACAAGGCCGTGAACCCCGGTTCCATCGACAACCTGGAACTGCTGCACTTCTACGAGGACCTCGCCCGCAAGCGCTCCTGAGGCAGCCCCCCTCCCACGGCACGCACGGTCACCATGGCTCCCCGTCGATCATGGTGACCTGCGCTTTTCCTCGGACCCAGCACCGTTGTCAGTGCTGCCGGTTACGGTAAGTGAGCATTGACGACTGCGCTCAGGGGGAGACATGGCGTACAGCGACGACCACCGGATGCGGCGCTCTCTGCGTCGAGAGATCGCCGGCACCATCGGCCTGCTCACGGACGAGCACGACTTCCGCGCCATGCGGCGCTACCGCAGCTTCACCTTCGACGATCACGCCGTCTACCTGCGGCAGGTCGAGTCACTGCTGAAGACCCGCGCCCTCCAGGGCAACCACACCACCGTGGCCCTCTTCGACCCCGTGGAGTACGCCGACTTCTGCACCGGACACGGCCTCGACCCGGACCTGCCGGCCACCCGCTCCCGCTTCACCGCCGAACTCGCCACCACCGGCCCCGCCCTGCCCTACGAGGGCCAGCCACTGGCCGACCTCGTCCCCGCCCTCGTCGACGAAGCCGTCCGCCAGGCCACCTGGGAGTACGCCTCCACCCTGCTCGCCCGCCTGGGCTCCTGCGCCTACTGCGGCGAGGACATCGGCCACGCCGCCTTCACCCGGGCCTCCGACCTCCTCCTGCGCATCCTCGACGCCGCACCACCGGGCGACCGCCACCTCGTCTGCAGCGTCACCGGCACCCCCGAGGCCCTGGTGGCCGTGCTCCGCGCCGAGCGGGCGGCCGACGGCACCACCCGGCTCGACGAGGCCGAAGCCCTGAAGTTCACCACCGTCCTCGCCCTCGGCCTCGCCACCCGCAGCCCCGGCGGCCTCGTCATGCGCACCAGCGCACCCGACACCCCCGACCGCGTCTGCGGCTGGCGGATCCGCGCCGGAGCCCTCGAACCACTCACCGCCGGGGAGGTCTTCGACGCCTACTGCACCGACGCCCCGTCCGGCGACCTCATCCCGCCCGAGTCCGACGTCGACTACTGCGTGCCCCCCGACCTGGGGGAGGAGGGACCGGCACCGGGTCACCGCCACTGAGCCCGGACCGCCCCGGACACACGAAAGGGGCGCCCCCCCCGAGAGGGGGACGCCCCGGACCGTTCACCGCCCACGCGGACCGGCTACTCGCCGGACAGCACCGCCTGCGCAGCGGCGCGCGCCTCCTCGGCGCTGTCCGTCGCCCGCGCGGCCACCGCGGCCCGCTCGCACTGCGCCAGCGTGTACTTCGCCAGCGTCGCCCGCACGTACGGGATCGACGCCGCACCCATGGACAGGGAGGTGACCCCCAGACCGGTCAGCACACACGCGAGGAGCGGGTCGGACGCCGCCTCACCGCAGACACCACACGTCTTGCCCTCGGCCCTGGCCGCCTCCGCGGACAGCGCCACCAGGTCCAGCAGGGCCGGCTGCCAGGGATCCTGCAGACGGGACACCGCACCCACCTGACGGTCCGCGGCGAAGGTGTACTGCGCGAGGTCGTTCGTGCCCAGCGACAGGAACTCCACCTCCCGCAGGATCGACCGCGCCCGCAGCGCCGCCGACGGGATCTCCACCATCGCGCCGAACTTCGCCCGCAGCCCCGCCTCCCGGCAGGCGTCCGCGAACGCCTTCGCATCGGCGCGGTCCGCCACCATCGGGGCCATCACCTCGAGGTGGACGGGCAACCCCTCCGCGGCCTTCGCCAGCGCGGTCAGCTGGGTGCGCAGGACCTCCGGGTGGTCCAGCAGCGTCCGCAGCCCCCGCACGCCCAGCGCCGGGTTGGGCTCGTCGCCCGGGGTGAGGAACTCCAGCGGCTTGTCCGCGCCCGCGTCCAGCACCCGCACGACGACCCGACCCTCGGGGAACGCCTCGAGCACCTGGCGGTAGGCCTCGACCTGCTTCTCCTCCGACGGCGCGCTCTTGCTGTCGTCCAGGAAGAGGAACTCGGTACGGAACAGACCGACACCCTCCGCGCCCGCCTCGACGGCGGCGGGGACGTCGGCCGGACCGCCGACGTTGGCCAGCAGCGGCACCTTGTGCCCGTCCGCCGTGACACCCGGACCCGTCGAGGCGGCCAGCGCGGCCCGGCGCTCGGCGGCCGCGGACTCCAGCTGCGCCCTCTTCTCCTCGCTCGGGTTCACGAAGATCTCACCGCTGCTGCCGTCGACCGCGATCAGCGTGCCCTCGGCCAGCTCACCGGCGCCGGGCAGCGCGACGACCGCGGGCACCCCGAGCGCCCGCGCCAGGATCGCGCTATGACTGGTCGGCCCGCCCTCCTCGGTGACGAAGCCCAGCACCAGCGCCGGGTCCAGCAGCGCCGTGTCGGCCGGCGCCAGGTCACGCGCCACCAGCACGTACGGCTCGTCGCTGTCCGGCACGCCCGGCATCGGCACGCCCAGCAGCCGCGCGACGATGCGGTTCCGCACGTCGTCCAGGTCGGCCACCCGGCCGGCCAGGTACTCGCCGGCCCCCGCGAGCAGCTCGCGGTACGCGGCGAACGCGTCGTACACCGCCCGCTCGGCCGTGCTGCCGACCGCGATGCGGCGCTCGACGTCCGCCATCAGCTCGGGGTCCTGGGCCATCATGGCCTGCGCCTCGAGCACCGCCTGAGCCTCGCCGCCCGCCAGGTTGCCGCGCGCGGTCAGGTCGGCGGCCACGGCGTCCACGGCCTGGCGGGCGCGGCCCTGCTCGCGCTCCGCGTCCTGCGGCGGTATCTGCTTGGCCGGCGGCTCCAGGACCGCCGTTCCCATGTGCCGAACCTCGCCGATGGCCACACCGTGGCTCACGCCGACGCCTCGCAGCGTTGTCTCCATCTCACCCGTCTCCGATAGTGCGGCGGGTCCCGCCGCCGCTGTGGTGGTCCTACCTGCCGTCATGACGACGGCGACGGCATCACTGCCGGAAATGCGTCACTGCAGGGGGGAAGCGCGTCACTGCCAGGAGAAGAGGGTGTCCCCGGCCTTCACGTCGCCGCTCTCGCGCAGCTCGCCGAGGGAGTCGGCCGTGGCCTCGAGCGCCACGACGGGGCACACCGCGGACTTGCCGGCGGCCTCCACGGCGGCGGGGTTCCAGCGCACCACGGCCTGCCCACGGGTCACGGTGTCGCCCTTGTTCACGAGGAGCTCGAAGCCCTCGCCGTTGAGCTGCACGGTGTCGATGCCGAGGTGGGTGAGCACGCCGTGGCCCTCACCGTCGACCACGACGAAGGCGTGCGGGTGGAGGGAGACGATGACCCCGTCCACAGGGGCGACGGCCTCGGAGGGCTCGCGGACCGGGTCGATGGCGGTACCCGGGCCGACCATGGCCCCGGAGAAGACCGGATCCGGCACGGCGGCCAGTCCGATGGCGCGTCCTGCCAGCGGGGACGTCACGGTGGTCATGGGAAGCCTCCCAGAGGAGTGGAGTTGTACATGGGCCGTCACGGCCAGTCCCGGACGGCGCACTGTGCAGCAGGGTATGTCATAGGAAGTACCGGTTCCGCACGAGAGCTACCGATCCGCGACGTGAGCCGTGGTCTAGACCACTAGTCTAATGGATTTGCACGCCGTCCGCGGCCCCCTGTACAGTCGTACTCCTGCTTGGCGATGAGCTACGCGGTTCCGCGTGCCGATCAAGCAGCACCCAACTTGTCAGATCCTTTCCAGGATCACCTTCCGCATGTCTGCGGGACCGTGGTCAGGGAGACGGAAAAACGCTGATAGAGTTGGGAACACCGAAGGGAAGCGCCCGGAGGAAAGCCGCGAGAGAGTCTCTCGGGTGAGTACAAAGGAAGCGACCGTTCCTTGAGAACTCAACAGCGTGCCAAAAATCAACGCCAGATATGTTGATACCCCGTCTCCGGTCATCACGACCGGGACGAGGTTCCTTTGAAGAAAACACAGCGAGGACGCTGTGAACCGTCGGGCCTATTCCGCTCGACGGTTCCGCTCTCGTGTGTGTGCACCGGCTGAATCTTTTTTGGCCGAGT
>NZ_KQ948555.1:0-301801 GCF_001514125.1 Streptomyces longwoodensis
TCATTCGGCACGGGGCTTTTCTGCGTTCAGCCCAGTCAATGAAAGGGGCCCTCCTCCGAGGGCCCCTTTTTTTGCGTTCAGAGTCGTCCCGCTGCCTTCAGTTCCAGGTAGGCGTCCGCCAGTGCCGGCGGCAGCTCGTCCGGCGTCGCGTCCACCACGGTGACGCCGTGGCGGCGCAGGTGCTGGGCGGTGCGGTGTCGTTCCGCCTGGGCCTGGGCTGCTGCCGCAGCCTCGTACACGGCGTCGACCGAGCCCCGGGACGTCGACATGCGGGCGATGTGCGGGTCGGCCACGGACGCCACCACGACCGTGTGCCGTTGAGTGAGCTGAGGGAGGACCGGCAGCAGGCCCTCTTCGACCGGGGCCGTGTCGAGGGTGGTCAGCAGGACGACCAGTGAGCGGCGTGGTGCCGTGCGCAGGGCGGTGGCGGTGAGGCCGCGGGCGTCCGTTTCGACGAGTGCGGGTTCGAGGCCGGCCATCGCGTCGACGAGGGACGGGAGGACGTCGCGTGCGGTGCGGCCCTGGACGAGGGCGCGGACGCGGCGGTCGTAGGCGAGGAGGTCGACGCGGTCGCCCGCGCGGGAGGCGAGGGCGGCCAGGAGGAGGGCCGCGTCGAGGGCGGCGTCCAGACGGGGGGCGTCGCCCACGCGGCCGGCGGAGGTGCGGCCGGTGTCGAGGACCAGGAGGATGTGCCGGTCGCGTTCGGGGCGCCAGGTGCGGACGGCCACCGTGGACTGGCGGGCGGTGGCGCGCCAGTCGATCGAGCGGGTGTCGTCGCCGGGGACGTACTCGCGCAAGCTGTCGAACTCGGTGCCCTCGCCGCGGGTGAGGACGCTGGTGCGGCCGTCGAGTTCGCGCAGGCGACCGAGTTTCGAGGGCAGGTGCTTGCGGCTGGTGAAGGGTGGCAGGACGCGGACCGTCCAGGGGACCCGGTGCGTGCCCTGGTGGGCGAACAAGCCGAGGGGGCCGTAGGAACGGAGGGTCACGCGGTCGGCATGGCGGTCGCCGCGGCGGGTGGGGCGCAGGCGGGTGGTGACGCGGCGGCGTTCGCCCGCGGGGACCGTGACGCGGTGGCGGGACGCTTCGACCTCCGTGCCGGGCTGCCAACTGCTGGGCGGCCAGGCGTCGCGCAGGCGGGCACGCAGGGGGCGGCCGGTCGGGTTGGTGATCGTCAGGGTGACGTCCGCGGTCTCGCCGAGGCGTACGGCGGTGTCGCCGGAGCGGGTCAGCAGCAGGCGGCGTACGGGCGCGGCGAGGGCGTAGTCGCAGGCGCAGGCGAGGGCCAGCGGGGCGTTGACGGCCAGCAGGCCGGTCCAGCCGGCGTCCCAGATGCCCACGGGGAGGGAGCCGAGGGCCGCGAGGAGGGCGGTGCGTCCGGTGAGTGCCATTAGCGGGGGACGGGGACGTGGGTGAGGATCGCGTTGATGACGGAGTCCCCGGTCACGCCTTCCATCTCGGCCTCGGGGCGGAGCTGGACGCGGTGGCGCAGGGTGGGCAGCGCGAGGGCCTTGACGTCGTCGGGGATGACGTAGTCGCGGCCGGTGAGCCATGCCCACGCGCGCGAGGCGGCGAGGAGGGCCGTGGCGCCGCGCGGGGACACGCCGAGGGTGAGGGAGGGCGACTCGCGGGTGGCGCGGCAGATGTCGACGACGTAGGCCGTGATGTCGGGGGAGACGGTGGTCTTGGCGACGGCGGCGCGGGCGGCGTCGAGGTCGGCGGCGGTGGCGACGGGGCGTACGCCGGCGGCGTGCAGGTCGCGCGGGTTGAAGCCCTCGGCGTGGCGGGTGAGGACGTCGATCTCGTCCTGGCGGGAGGGGAGAGGGATCGTCAGCTTGAGGAGGAAGCGGTCGAGTTGGGCTTCGGGGAGGGGATAGGTGCCCTCGTACTCGACGGGGTTCTGGGTGGCGGCGACGAGGAACGGGTCGGGGAGTGGGCGGGGGGTGCCGTCCACGGTGACCTGGCGTTCCTCCATGGCTTCGAGGAGGGACGACTGGGTCTTGGGCGGGGTGCGGTTGATCTCGTCGGCGAGGAGGAGGTGGGTGAAGACCGGGCCGGGCTGGAAGGAGAACTCGGCGGTGCGGGCGTCGTAGACGAGGGAGCCGGTGATGTCGCTCGGCATGAGGTCGGGGGTGAACTGGACGCGTTTGGTGTCGAGTTCGAGTGCGGCGGCGAGGGCGCGCACGAGGAGGGTCTTGGCGACTCCGGGGACGCCTTCGAGCAGGACGTGGCCGCGGCACAGCAGGGCGACGACGAGGCCGGTGACGGCGGGGTCCTGGCCGACCACGGCCTTGGCGATCTCGGCGCGCAGGGCTTCCAGGGCGGCCCGGGCGCGGTCCGGGTCCCCGGTGGGCCCGGCGTTGTCAGTGGTCGGGTCCATCATGGACGGCGTACCTCTCTTTCGAGGGCGTCGAGTCGGTCGGCGAGGGAGACGAGGGCGGCGTCGTCGCTGGGCGGCGGGCCGAAGAGGAGGGAGTGCAGGGGGCGTCCGTCGCCGTGGAGGTGGGCGGACAGGGCGGGGACGAGTGCCTCGGGTGTGTGGGCCTGGGCGACGGGGATGCCGACGAGGGGGGCGAGGCGGGTGCGGGTGGTGGAGCGGAGAGCGGCGGCGGCGCGGTCGCGGGCGTTCGCCTTGCGGTAGAGGCGGGCGCGGCCTTCGACGGTCTCGGAGGCGCGGATCGCGACGGGGAGTCGTTCGGGGACGAGCGGGCCGAGTCGGCGTGCCCGCCACAGGGCGGCGAGGGCTGCCGCGACGAAGAGTTGCAGGGTGCCCCAGAGCCAGCCGGACGGGACGAGGTCGAGGAAGCTCTTCTCGTCCTCGGGTCCGGTGGCGGTGGTGTCGGAGAGGGAGGGGAGGTACCAGACGAGATGGGGGCGGGAGCCGAGGAGTTGGAGGGCGAGCGAGGCGTTGCCTTGTTCGTCGAGGCGTTCGTTGAGCAGGATGTCGGGGCCGCCGAGCAGGACCGTGTCGCCCTGTCCCGCGGCGTCGGGGAGGCGCAGCAGGGTGGGCAGGCGGGAGCTGGGGTAGCACTCGTCGGCGTCGGGGCGGGTGCTGGTGTAGCGGATGCCGCCGGTGTCGGCGGGGCCGGCGCGGCGGGCGGCGGGCAGGTCGCAGCCGGGGTCGAGGGTGGAGTCGCGGCTGGTGGCGGGGTCCGCGGTGACCCCGGGGGCGAGCGTGCCGACGGACCAGCCGCCGGCGGCGACGAGGACGGTGCGGCCGCCGGAGCCGCTGGTCGCGGAGTGCAGCAGCTTCTGCTGGTGCTCCGTCAGCCGGTCGGGCACGGCGACCAGGAGCGTGGTGTCGGGGCCGGTCGCGGCGCGGGCCTCGGCCAGGGTGGTGACGAGGCGGGTGGTCACGCCCCGGTCGGCGAGGAGTGCGGTGACGGCCCGGCTGCCGAGGGGGTCGGCGGAGCGCGGGTCCAGCTCGCCGTGCCGGGCGTCGGAGCGGACGGTGGCGACCGCGACGGCCCCGGCGAGGAGGACCAGCAGGGCGAGGGCGATGCCCCGCGAGCGGGTCCACAGCTGTCGGGCCGTGGGCGAGACCGACGTGGACGGGAGCGTGGCCTCGGTGGTCATCGGTCGGTTCCCCCGTGCGTGGGGTGGGCCGTGGCGGCGGTGGTGGTGCTGCTGTGGGCGAGCTGGGGCCTGGTGTGCTCCAGGTCGTGGTCGAGTGCGGCGAGGCGGTGGTACGTCTGCTCGGTCGCCGCACGGCCGCCGTACGTCACGTCGTCGAAGTCGCGGGCGGCGGCGCGCAGCCGGTCGGTGTGGGCGGGCAGGGTGCGGCCCGCTTCGGCGGCGGCCTCGTCGGCGGTGCGGCCGGGGCGGGTGTCGAGGAGGGCGCGTTCCTCCAGGGAGCGGACGAGGGCGCGCATGCGTTCCTGGACGGCCTGGTTCCAGTGGCCCTGGGCGGCGTGCGCCTCGGCGGCCGCGCGGTGGGCGGCGGCACTGCGGGGGCGGTCGTCGAACAGGGCGGCGGTGGACGCGGGTGCGCGGTGCGGGGTGCCGAGGCGCCACCACAGCGCGGCCACGACGGCGACGACCGCCAGCACGATCACGGCCAGGCCGAGCGCGCCGCCCGGGGTGGCGCCGGACGCGGCGGTGAGCAGGTCGTCCAGCCAGTTCCAGAAGGTGTCGAGGGCGCGCTCGACCAGGCCCGGGTCGTGCTCGTGGTACAGCCGTTTGGCCAGCTCGCGCCGGGCCGCCTCGCGCGCGGGGTCCCTCGGGACGGTGAGCGGCGGCCCGTCGTCGCCGGCCCGCAGCAGCCGGGAGGCGTCGCCGGCGCGCAGCACGGTCCGCAGGGCGGCGCCGGTGGCGCGGGACAGCGGCGCCGGGTCCGCGGTGAGGACTCCCCCCGTCACGCTCACCGCATCAGCTCCCGGGGGTCGGGCCGGGGGTGGGTGCGGCGTAGCCCGGGACACCGGCGGCGCGGGCCAGGTCGAGGTCGAGGGCTTCGCGGCGGATCCGCTGGTCGATGTAGAGGAGCACGGTGACGCCCGCCGTGATCGGGAAGGTGATCATGGAGCCGATCACCGAGCCGATCCCGGTGATGACGAGGTAGGTCCAGCCCAGGTCGCCGCCGGACTCGACGAAGCCGTGGAAGCCGCCGTCGCCCGCGAGGGCGCCGACGATGGCGAACGGGACGACGACGATCGCCGAGATCACGTTGGCGATGATGGCAGCGAGCAGCTGGATGCCGAACACCCGCCACCAGGAGCCGCGGACGAGCTTGGTGGAGCGGCCCATGGCCTTGCGGATGCCCTGCTTCTCCAGCATGAGCGCGGGCGAGGCCAGGGAGAGGCGCACGAACAGCCAGACGATGACGACGAGGGCGGCGAGCACGCCGAGGACGGCGATCCCGGCGCCCGCGTCACCGGCGCCGGCCACCGCCAGCAGGATGCCGGGCAGCACGCCGACGCCGCCGATGGCCACCGCGATGAGCAGCAGCAGGAGGATCAGGCCGAACAGCGCGGGGATCCGCGGGCGGGCGTCCCGCCAGGCCTCGCCGAGCGTGACCTCCTTGCCCAGGACGGCGCGGCTGGTGACGGCGGTGAGCAGGGCGGTGGCGATGACGGTGCCGACGAGGGTGACCAGGAAGATCGCACCCGAGCTGAGCATGCTGTCGCGCAGGGCGTCGATCTGCTCGTCGGTGGTGGCGCTGGTGTCGCCGAGGGCCGACGAGCTCACCGCGTCGTTCAGGACCAGGCCCTGGAGCAGGACGACGAGGGTCTCGGTGACGACGGCGACGGTCAGGGAGATGCCGAGGACCGTGCGCCAGTAGGTGCGCATGGTGGACACCGCACCGTCGAGGATCTCGCCGACGCCGAGCGGGCGCAGCGGGATGACACCGGGCTTCGCCGCGGGCGGCGGGCCGCCCCAGCCCGCGCCCCAGCCGCCGCCCCAGCCGGGGTGGCCGTGCGGGGGCTGGGGGCCGTAGCCGCCGGCGGGGGGCGGGCCGCCGTAGCCGCCCGGGGGGACGGGGCCGCCCGGGCCCGCGGGGCCGGTCCAGCCGCCGGGGGTGCCGGGGCCGCCGGCCGGCGGGTGGGCGCCCCAGCCCTGGCCGGTGCCGGGCGCCGGAGCCGGGGGTGGCGGGGGTGCCTGGCCGGGGGTCCGGCCGCCCGCGGGGGCGGACCACTGGGCCGGGGGCGGCTGCTCCTTGGACCACTTCGGGCCGGGGGACTGCGCGGCCGGGTCCGCGGCCTCGGCCTGAGGGCCGGGCTCGCTGCTCTCGGGCGCCGTGCCCGGGGTCTGCCGGGGGCTTCCCGGCTGGGCGGCCTCGGGCGGGCCGTCGGGGCGTGGGCCCGGTCGGCCGGTGGGCTCGGCAGGGGCCGGTGCGGCCGGTTCCTGCCCGTCGGACGGGGCGGATCCGGGCGAGGCCCAGCCCGGAGTGTCGTTCATCGTCGCTCCTTCACGGTGCCCGTCCGCGGTCGCGGCGGAAGGTTGGGAGCCATCGTGCCATGGGGTGGTCATGGGCCGACCGGCCGCGGTAGGGCCTGCCTCCCTTCAATTGTCTGCCGGAAAAGGGGCAGACTGACCGCATGGCTGATCAGTACGCGCACCCCGGCGAGGACAAGCCGCCCACCGACATCCCGGCGATCCGATGGGAGGAGCCACCCGAAGGCCCCGTACTGGTCCTCCTCGACCAGACGAGGCTCCCGGTCGAGGAGGTCGAACTCGTCTGCACGGACGCCTCCGCGCTGGTCGAGGCGATCCGTACGCTCGCGGTGCGCGGGGCGCCGCTGCTCGGCGTCGCCGGGGCGTACGGCGTCGCGCTCGCCGCCGCGCGCGGCTTCGACGTGGACGAGGCCGCCACCGCGCTGGCCGGTGCCCGGCCGACCGCGGTGAACCTGTCCGTCGGCGTGGAGCGCGCCCGGGCGGCGTACCGGGCCGCCGTGGCCGACTCCGGGGACCCGCAGCAGGCCGCCGCGGCGACGCTGGCCGCGGCCCGGCAGCTGCACCGGGAGGACGCCGAGGCCAGTGTCCGCATGGCGCGGCACGGGCTGGCCCTCCTGGACGAGCTGCTGCCCGGCGGCGGCCACCGGGTCCTGACCCACTGCAACACCGGGGCGCTGGTCTCCGGCGGTGAGGGCACGGCGTTCGCGGTGGCCCTCGAGGCGCACCGGGCGGGGCAGCTGCGGCGGCTGTGGGTGGACGAGACGCGTCCGCTGCTGCAGGGCGCCCGGCTCACGGCGTACGAGGCGGCGCGCAACGGGATGGCGTACACGCTGCTCACGGACAACGCGGCGGGGTCGCTGTTCTCGGCGGGCGAGGTGGACGCCGTGCTGGTCGGCGCGGACCGCATCGCGGCCGACGGGTCGGTGGCGAACAAGGTGGGGACGTACCCGCTCGCCGTGCTCGCCCGCTACCACCACGTGCCGTTCATCGTGGTGGCGCCCGTGACGACCCTCGACCCGCACACTCCCGACGGGGCGTCGATCGAGGTCGAGCAGCGTCCCGGCTACGAGGTGACCGAGTTCTCCGCGCCGCAGGTGCAGGTGACGGGGGCGGGCGGCGGTGTCGCGGTGGCGCCGCTGGGGACGCAGGCGTACAACCCGGCGTTCGACGTGACCCCGCCGGAGCTGATCACGGCGATCGTCACCGAGGAGGGAGTCGTGTCGCCGGTGACGGCGGAGGCGCTGGCGGACCTGTACGCCCGGTCCCACCAGGTGTCGAGCGGCTGACGGGCCGACGGCCTCGGGGAGCGGCTGCCCGTCCGGGCGCGGCCGCTGCCCGAGGCCTGCTGTCGTCCCGTAGGGGGCGGGCGGTGACGGCCGTGCCCGCGCGGCACCGCGTGAGACCGAGCGGGACGGGTGTGGGGGTGCGGCCGGTTTTCGGCCGTCCTGCCGTGGCGTCGGCCCGTGTCCCGCCCGGCTCCCGGGGGTGCGGGGATCACCGTCCGGGACGAGGGCAGACAGTGACGGCTCGCTGCGGCTAAGGTCACAGGCCAGTGACCCTGCTCACCAGCGCCACCGTCACTGTTATGAGAATGGGATGATGTCGTTTATGAAGGGACGAGTCCTTGTCGTCGACGACGACACCGCACTGGCCGAGATGCTCGGCATTGTGCTGCGTGGTGAAGGTTTTGAGCCGTCTTTCGTAGCCGACGGCGACAAGGCGCTGGCCGCGTTCCGTGAAGCCAAGCCCGACCTGGTGCTGCTGGACCTCATGCTGCCCGGCCGGGACGGCATCGAGGTGTGCCGCCTGATCAGGGCGGAGTCCGGCGTGCCGATCGTGATGCTCACGGCCAAGAGCGACACCGTCGACGTCGTCGTGGGCCTGGAGTCGGGCGCCGACGACTACATCGTGAAGCCGTTCAAGCCGAAGGAGCTGGTCGCCCGCATACGGGCCCGGCTGCGGAGGTCCGAGGAGCCCGCGCCCGAGCAGCTCGCCATCGGCGACCTGGTCATCGACGTCGCCGGGCACTCCGTGAAGCGGGAGGGACAGTCGATCGCCCTGACCCCGCTGGAGTTCGACCTGCTGGTCGCGCTGGCGCGCAAGCCGTGGCAGGTCTTCACGCGCGAGGTGCTCCTCGAGCAGGTCTGGGGCTACCGGCACGCCGCCGACACCCGCCTGGTCAACGTGCACGTGCAGCGGCTGCGCTCCAAGGTCGAGAAGGACCCCGAGCGCCCGGAGATCGTGGTGACCGTCCGTGGTGTCGGGTACAAGGCAGGACCGAGCTGACATGTCCGGTGACAGTGCCGCTTCGGCGCCCGGCCGGTCCGGGGCCCGCCCGGAGCGGCCTGTCGGCCGCACGTCCCTGCGGGAGCGCTGGGCGAGCCTCCTGCACGGCGGGCTGTTCCAGGGCGGGGTGCAGGGCAGCCCGGTCCTGAGGCTCCTGCTGCGCTGGATACGCCGGCCGCTGCTGCCGCTCATGCGGCTGTGGCGGCGCAACATCCAGCTCAAGGTCGTCGCCACCACGCTGCTGATGTCGCTGGGCGTCGTCCTGCTGCTGGGCTTCGTCGTCATCGGGCAGGTGCGCAACGGACTGCTCGACGCCAAGGTCAAGGCGTCGCAGAGCCAGGCCACCGGCGGCTTCGCGGTGGCCAAGCAGAAGGCCGACGAGGCCGAGAGCGCCGGCGCCGACGACGGTACCCCCGCCGACCAGCGCGCCTCCCAGAACGTCATCGAATGGATGAGTGAACTGGTGTCGTCGCTGTCCAGCGGCGGCCAGGGCGCCTTCGACGTCGTCACCCTGCCCCCCGGCGACGACAGCGGCGGCGGACGCGGACCGCGTGCCTCCGGCGGCGTCGACCCCAACAAGAGCGTCCCCGAGGACCTGCGCGCCCGCGTCAACACCGGCAGCAGTGCCGCCCAGAGCTACACCCGCATCCGCTACAGCAACGGTGACAAGGAGTCCCAGCCCGCGCTCGTCATCGGCAAGCGGGTCAACGACCCCAACGGCGACCCCTACGAGCTGTACTACCTCTTCCCGCTCACCCAGGAGGAGAAGTCCCTCAGCCTCGTCAAGGGCACCCTCGCCACCGCCGGGCTCTTCGTCGTCGTGCTCCTCGGAGCGATCGCCTGGCTCGTCGTACGGCAGGTCGTCACGCCGGTGCGGATGGCCGCCGGGATCGCCGAACGGCTCTCCGCCGGGCGCCTGCAGGAACGCATGAAGGTCACCGGCGAGGACGACATCGCCCGCCTGGGCGAGGCCTTCAACAAGATGGCGCAGAACCTCCAGCTGAAGATCCAGCAGCTCGAGGACCTGTCCCGGATGCAGCGACGGTTCGTCTCCGACGTCTCCCACGAGCTGCGCACCCCGCTGACCACCGTGCGCATGGCCGCCGACGTCATCCACGAGGCCCGCGAGGACTTCGACCCCGTCACCGCCCGCTCCGCGGAACTCCTCGCCGACCAGCTCGACCGGTTCGAGTCCCTGCTCGCCGACCTGCTGGAGATCAGCCGCTTCGACGCCGGCGCCGCCTCCCTGGAGGCCGAGCCGATCGACCTGCGCAACGTCGTACGCCGCGTCGTCGACGGCGCGGCGCCGCTCGCCGAACGCAAGGGCACGGCGATACGCGTCGTCGGCGACCAGCAGCCCGTGGTCGCCGAGGCCGACGCCCGGCGCGTCGAACGCGTGCTGCGCAACCTCGTCGTCAACGCCGTCGAACACGGCGAGGGCAAGGACGTCGTCGTCAAGCTCGCCTCGGCCCAGGGCGCTGTCGCCGTCGCCGTGCGCGACTACGGCGTCGGCCTCAAGCCGGGCGAGGCCACGCGCGTGTTCAGCCGCTTCTGGCGCGCCGACCCGGCACGCGCGCGGACCACCGGCGGCACCGGCCTCGGCCTGTCCATCGCCCTTGAGGACGCGCGGCTGCACGGCGGCTGGCTCCAGGCCTGGGGCGAACCCGGTGGCGGCTCGCAGTTCCGGCTGACGCTCCCGCGCACCGCCGACGAACCGCTGCGCGGCTCGCCGATACCCCTGGAACCCAAGGACTCCCGCCGCAACCGCGGCCTCAACGACGCCGGCCTGCCCCGAGGGAGCGGCGAGAAGAGCGCCACCGTGCCGCTCCAGCCCGCCGGTGAGCCCCGGTCGGGCGCCCGGGCACCCCTCACGCCCAGGGCCGGCGCAGCGGCCCCCACGGCCGACCCCACGGCCCTCCCGGGCAACGGCGCACGCGTGGTGGCGCGACCCGCGGCGGTACCTCCGCGACCGGCGCGGGACGACGACGATGCCGTACCGGATGCCTGGCGGCAGAACGGCGGCGCCGCACTCGGCGTGCAGCAGCCGGCCAGCGGCTCCGCGGCGGATGCGCAGCGGTCGGGCGACGGTGCCGCGTCCGGCGCGCGGCGGCAGGACGACGGTGCGCGACCCGGCGTACGTCGGCAGGAGGACGCGGCCGCCGCGGGCGGGACGCGGGCGGAGAGCTCCGGGCGGGTGGACGCGGGAGCGGACGGTTCGGACGACCAGGGGGAGGCGTTTCGTGGGCGCTGAGCGCGAAGGGGGCACGCGCGCACGGCGCGGACGGAGGCGCGCGACGGCGTACGCCGCGTGCGGGGTCGTCCTGCTGGCCGGCTGCGCCTCGATGCCCGACAACGGCGACCTGCGGGGCGTGGAATCCACCCCCCGCCAGGAGACCCAGGTCCGCGTGTTCGCGATGCCGCCCCGCGAGGACGCGCCGCCCTCCGAGATCGTCCAGGGCTTCCTCGAGGCCCTGACCAGTGACGACCCCACCTTCTCCACCGCGCGGCAGTACCTCACCCCGCAGGCCGCGCGCACCTGGCAGCCCGAGCTGTCCACGACCGTGCTCGCCGACGGGCCCGAGGCCGAGGCCGACCGCTCCGGCGGCCGCGTCGAAGGCGGCGACTTCTCCTTCACGCTCACCGGCACGCGCGTGGCGACCGTCGACGGGCAGCAGTCGTACAGCCCCGCCGGCGGCAGCTACGGGCAGATCGTGCACCTCGTGCGCGACAAGAAGTCCGAACAGTGGCGCATCGACGCCCTGCCCCAGGGCGTCGTCATGGGCACGTCGGACTTCGAGCGCAACTACATGTCCGTCAACAAGTACTACTTCGCGTCCACCCCGACGGCCGTGGGCGTCACGCGCCGGCCCGCCGCCGTCGCCGACCCCGTCTACGTGCGCGAACGCGTCGACCCCACCACCCAGGTCGTCCGCTCCCTGATCGGCGGGCCCACCAGCTGGCTGCGCCCCGTCGTGCGCTCCAGCTTCCCGACCGGCACCGAGCTGGCGAAGGGCGTCACCGCGCTGACGCCCGACGACCAGAACAAGCTGACCGTGCCGCTCAACGACAAGGCCGAGAACGTCGGCCACGCCAAGTGCGACGAGATGGCCGCCCAGCTGCTGTTCACCGTGCAGAGCCTCACTCCGGTCGTGGAGGAGGTCGAACTGCGCGCCGGCGGCACCCGGCTGTGCTCCCTCGACGAGAACCGCGCCGCGACCGTCGCCGCGCGGGGCTCCGAGGACCACCCCGGCTACCTGTACTTCATCGACGGCGAACACCGGCTCGCGCGGATGAGCGGCGGCGAGGACACCACGGGCGACCCCGTGCCCGGCGCGCTCGGCGACGGCACCAAGGCACTGCGCTCCGTCGCCGTCGCGCACGACGAGCACATGGCCGCCGGCGTCACCATCGACGGCAGGGCGCTGTACGTCGGCTCCATGGTCACCGGCAGCTCCCTCGGCGAACCGGTGCTGCGCAGCACCGGCGCGACCGAGAGCGACCGGCTCACCGCGCCCAGCTGGGACGGACAGGGCGACCTGTGGGTGGCCGACCGCAACCCCGGCGCACCACGCCTGCTGCTGCTCCAGAACGGCGGCGGCACCCCGGTCGTCGTGCGCACCCCCAGCCTGGACGGGCGGATCAACGCCGTACGGGTGGCCGCCGACGGGGTGCGGATCGCGCTCGTGGTGGAGAAGGACGGCAGGCAGGCGCTGCTGATCGGGCGGATCGAGCGCGACCAGAAGCCCGGCGAGCAGCAGCCGGCCGTGTCGGTCCAGGAACTGCGCTCCGCCACACCGGAGTTGGAGCAGGTGACGGCCGTGTCGTGGGCCGGGGACAGCCGGCTCGTGGTCGTCGGGCAGGAGTCCGGCGGGGTCGAGCAGGTGCAGTACGTCCAGTCCGACGGCTCCGTCCCCGAGGCGGGCACCCTGCCCGGCCTCACCGAGGTGCAGAGCATCGCGGCGTCCGAGGACAGCGAGGCCCCGCTGTTCGCCACGTCCAAGAACGGCCTCCTGTGGCTCCCCGGCGGCAGCGGCTGGCGCACGCTGAAGGAGACGGCTTCGGCGGTGTTCTATCCGGGGTGACGACAGCCCGGCGATGACGGGATGCGAGCCCTCCTGATGGTTGTCCACAGGGGGGCTCGACCGTTTTCCACAGGGGTGGTGGCCTCCCGGACGCGTTGGCACAGTGGTCGGTGTGGACGCTGTGCGGGGGTGGTGGCGGGAGCTCGGTGACCTGGTGCTGCCGACCGGGTGTGCCGGGTGCGGGCGGGCTCGGGGGGTGCTCTGTGCCGGGTGCCGGGAGGCGCTCGGTGGGAACGTGCCGCGGCGGGTGCGGCCGGTGCCCGAGCCTGCGGGGCTGCCGGCCGTCTTCGCGGCGGCGCCGTACGGGGACGCGGTGCGGGCCGTGCTGCTGGCGCACAAGGAGCGCGGTGCGCTGGGGCTGGGGCGGGAGTTGGGGGTGGCGTTGGCGGGGGCGGTGTGGGTGGGGGTGGGGGAGGGGAGGGGGGAGGGCCCCACCCCGGCTGAGTTCCCCCTCCCTCTTCCCCTCATCCTCGTCCCCGTCCCCTCCGCCCCCGCCGCCGTCCGCTCCCGTGGGCACGACCCCACGCGTCGTATCGCGCTCGCCGCGGCCGGGGTGCTGCGGCGGGCCGGAAGGCCGGCGCGGGTGGCGGCGGTGTTGCGGCAGCGGAGGCGGGTGGCGGACCAGGCGGGGCTCGACTCGCGGCAGCGGCGGGAGAACCTGCGGGGCGCGCTGGTGGTGGCGCCGGGCGGCGCGAGGTTGCTCGCGGGTGGGCCGGTGGTGCTCGTGGACGACCTGATGACGACCGGAGCGTCCCTGGCGGAGGCGGCCCGGGCCGTGCGGGAGGCGGTGGACTCCGTGAACGCCGTGAACTCCGCGAACGCGGTGGACGCGGTGGACGCGGTCAACCTCGGCGTCTACCCCGCGGAGCGGGGAGCGGCACCTTCTGGGCGGGCCGTGCGGCGGGGGTCCGGAGGAAGTGTGCGGGGAGGCATCGGGTGGGGGACGGCGGGGAAGAGTGGCGGTGGCGGGGGCGTGACGGTGGAAGGAAGCCGTCGGACCGACGGGGACGCGGGCCGCGAGGCGGGATCCGCGGAAGGGACGAGTGCTGAGGGCGGGCCTCTCCGGGTACTCCGGGTACTCGGGGGACGGACCGGGGGAGTGGTCTGCGCGGCGGTGGTCGCCGCGTCGGCGGAATCCTTCGGAATGATCGGAATGAACAGGAACTGAGCGTTAACTCGCGTCGTTGCAGGCAATGAGAGGGTCAATTCACCTGAACGGAGGTACGCGGCAGTAGAGGGTGACGACATCCGTCCGGGCGAGATATGTTCGGTTGTGAGGGAAAGCCGCAGGCCAGACCTCGCCTATCCGAATGCGGTGCTGTGGTTTTCCGCAATCACCCGCCGCACTGAGGATGGACATCGCGCCCGCGGGGGAGGAGGAGGTGGACGTCACCGAGTCCGAGGTTCCGGGGCTCTCCGGGACCTGGTGCAAAAGGGAGATGCTCCGCCGGCGAAGCGGAGCGATCCGGGAACGGAGTTCTGCGTGGACATCGTCGTCAAGGGCCGCAAGACCGAGGTGCCCGAGCGGTTCCGCAAGCACGTGGCCGAGAAGCTGAAGCTGGAGAAGATCCAGAAGCTCGACGGCAAGGTGATCAGCCTCGACGTCGAGGTGTCCAAGGAGCCGAACCCCCGACAGGCCGACCGGTGCGACCGAGTGGAGATCACGCTCCGCTCCCGCGGTCCGGTGATCCGGGCGGAGGCGGCGGCCAGTGACCCGTACGCGGCACTCGACCTGGCGGCGGAGAAGCTGGACGCCCAGCTGCGCAAGCAGCACGACAAGCGGTACACGCGGCGCGGCACACGGCGGATCTCCGCGGCGGAGGTCGCCGACCACGTCCCGGGCGTGGCCACCCTCGACAGCAACGGCCAGGCGGTCGGGTCCGACGAGTCCGAGGGCGTGCCCACCAAGAAGATCGGTTCGCTCGAGGTGCAGGGCGACGGCCCCCTGGTGGTCCGCGAGAAGACCCACGTGGCCGCCGCGATGACGCTCGACCAGGCTCTCTACGAGATGGAGCTGGTCGGTCACGACTTCTACCTGTTCGTCGACTCCGAGACCAAGGAGCCCAGCGTCGTCTACCGGCGGCACGCGTACGACTACGGCGTGATCCACCTCAGGACGGACACGATGGTCACCCAGGGCAACTCCGCAGAATCGGGTGGCACGCTGGGCGGCTGACCCGCGCCGTCGAAGGCCCGGCCGGTGCCCCTGGAGCGCGTGTGCGCCCCCAGGGGCACCCTCGTGCGACGCCGTGCGACCCCATCACGCACCGTTGCGTCACCGCGTTGTCGTCCGGGCATGGAATCATGACCCGAGCGGCCCAACCGGTGGGTCGCTGCCTTGGGTTGGCGACGGCACAGGACCACGGCCACAGCCTTCAGGGGGAGGAACGATGGCGGACAGCTTCGGACCGATGCGGGACGAGGGCGCCGGCGACGGCGTCGTCGGCCTGGGCCCGGAGGCGGGCACTTCGCGCGAGGAGCCGATCCGGGTCCTCGTCGTGGACGACCACGCCTTGTTCCGTCGCGGTCTGGAGATCGTGCTGGCGGCCGAGGAGGACATCCAGGTCGTCGGTGAGGCGGGGGACGGCGCCGAGGCCGTGGACAAGGCGGCCGACCTGCTGCCCGACATCGTGCTGATGGACGTCCGGATGCCCAAGCGCGGCGGTATCGAGGCGTGCACGTCCATCAAGGAGGTGGCCCCCAGCGCGAAGATCATCATGTTGACGATCAGCGACGAGGAGGCCGACCTCTATGACGCGATCAAGGCGGGCGCGACGGGTTATCTCCTGAAGGAGATTTCCACCGACGAGGTGGCGACCGCGATTCGCGCGGTGGCCGACGGGCAGTCGCAGATCAGTCCGTCCATGGCGTCGAAGCTGCTCACCGAGTTCAAGTCGATGATCCAGCGGACCGACGAGCGCCGGCTGGTGCCGGCGCCGCGGCTGACGGACCGTGAGCTGGAAGTGCTGAAGCTCGTGGCGACCGGAATGAACAACCGGGACATCGCCAAGGAGTTGTTCATCTCCGAGAACACCGTGAAGAACCACGTGCGCAACATCCTGGAGAAGTTGCAGTTGCACTCCAGGATGGAGGCCGTGGTGTACGCGATGCGGGAGAAGATCCTCGAAATTCGCTGAGGGCCCGTCGGACGACCGGGCCGGTGGTGCGGATCAGGCCAGCAGGCGGGCGAGTTCCGTGGTGAGGGGCTCGCGCAGTTCCGGGGCGTCGACGCGTTCGACGCGGACGTCCGTGCAGTCCACCCAGCCGGCCGCCTCCACGAGGGCCTGGGCGACGGCGGGAACGGCCTTGCGGTGGTCCAGGGAGATTTGCCGGGCGACCAGGGTCCTGCCCTCGCGGGCCGGGTCGACGCGTCCCACGAGGCGGCCGCCGGCGAGCACCGGCATGGCGAAGTAGCCGTGGATCCGCTTGGGCTTGGGGACGTAGGCCTCCAGGCGGTGGGTGAAGCCGAAGATCCGCTCGGTGCGGGCGCGTTCCCAGACGAGGGAGTCGAACGGCGACAGCAGGGTCGTGCGGTGGCGGCCGCGCGGTGGTGCGGCGAGGGCGGCCGGGTCGGCCCAGGCGGGCTTCCCCCAGCCGTGCACGGTGACGGGGACCAGGCCGGAGTCGGCGATCACGGCGTCCACCTGCTCGGTCTTGAGGCGGTGGTAGTCGGCGAGGTCCGCGCGGGTGCCGACGCCGAGGGACTGGCCCGCCAGGCGCACCAGGCGGCGCAGGCACTCGGCGTCGTCGAGGTCGTCGTGCAGCAGGTCGGTGGGGACGGCGCGCTCGGCGAGGTCGTAGACGCGCTTCCAGCCGCGGCGTTCGACGCAGACGACCTCGCCGTACATCAGGGCGCGCTCCACGGCGACCTTGGTGCCGGACCAGTCCCACCACTCGCTGGTGCGCTTGGCGCCGCCGAGTTCGGTGGCGGTGAGGGGGCCCTCGGTGCGCAGCTGCTTGATCACCTGGTCGTAGACGCCGTCCGGGAGGTCGTGGTGCCAGTGCGGGCGGTGGCGGTAGGCGCGGCGGCGGAACGCGAAGTGGGGCCACTCCTCGATGGGCAGGATGCACGCGGCGTGCGACCAGTACTCGAAGGCGTGGGTGTCGGTCCAGTAGGCCCGCTCCACGGTGGTGCGGCCGACGGCGCCGAGGCGGGCGTAGGGGATGAGTTCGTGGCTGCGGGCCAGGACGGAGATGGTGTCGAGCTGGACCGCGCCCAGGTGGCGGAGGACGCCGCGGACGCCGGCCTTGCGGTCGGGGCTGCCGAGGAAGCCCTGGGCGCGGAGGGCGATGCGGCGGGCGTCGTCCGCGGAGAGCTCGGTCTGGGGGCGCGGGGTGGTCATGGCTCGCACGATAGGCGCCGGCACTGACACCGGGGCGTGACCTGCGTGTTTTTCCGGACCGCTCAGCTCTTTTTCCGGACCCCCTCAGCTCGGGGCGCCCCGGTGCGGCAGGTGGGGCGTGGTGCCCGGCAGGCCGAGGTCGGCGGGCAGGAGGGAGGCGAGCCAGCAGTCGCGGCGGGTGCCCCTGTGGTCGAGGGCCGCGCGCAGGACGCCCTCGAAGGTGAAGCCGGCCCGGCGGGCGACGGCGCGCGAGGCGGTGTTGCCGACTTCGGCGCGCCATTCGAGGCGGTCGACGGCGAGGGCGGTGAAGGCCCAGCGGGCGGCGGTCAGGGTGGCCTCGGTGGTGTAGCCGCGGCCGCGGTGCTCCTTGGCGGTCCAGAAGCCGACCTCGGCGGTGCCGGGGGTGCGCCGGGTGACGCTGAGGGCTCCGGTGAGGGTGCGGTCGGGCAGGAAGACGCCGAAGGTGAACATCGTGTCGCCGGCCCAGCCGTCGGGGGCCAGCCGCTCGGTGAAGGCACGCGCGTGTGCCGGGAGGTAGGGGGAGGGGATCGTCGTCCAGCGCTGGACGTCCGGGTCCTGGGCCGCCGTGTGCACCGCGTCGGTGTCGCGCGGGGTGAGCGGGTCGAGGACGAGGCGGTCCGAGGTCAGGGTGACGGGGTCCATCGGGTGATTGTGGTGGGTGGGGCGGCGGCGCGTCACCTCCTCGCCGTGGGTGAGGGCGTGATCACGATTCGCGCACGTTCGTCCGGCGGGGGCGGCACCATCCGGGGGCCCCGGCCGTTGTTCCGGGTGGAGGACGTTCGACCAGTGGGCGCGCATCGCCGTGCGGTCCTCGGCACGGCAGGCCTCCCGGCGTGGCGGGGTCCTCGCATACGATGGCCGTTGCTCAGTCACTCACCACCGACCGTCCCAGGCCCGACCGGCAAGGAGACCAACCCCCGTGTCCGTCCTCTCGAAGATCATGCGTGCAGGCGAAGGCAAGATCCTGCGCAAGCTGCACCGCATCGCGGACCAGGTCAACTCCATCGAAGAGGACTTCGTCGACCTCTCCGACGCCGAGCTGCGGGCCCTCACCGATGAGTACAAGCAGCGGTACGCCGACGGGGAGAGCCTGGACGACCTGCTGCCCGAGGCGTTCGCCACGGTGCGCGAGGCGGCCAAGCGCGTCCTCGGCCAGCGGCACTACGACGTGCAGCTGATGGGCGGTGCCGCGCTGCACCTCGGCTACGTGGCCGAGATGAAGACCGGTGAGGGCAAGACCCTCGTCGGCACGCTGCCCGCGTACCTGAACGCGTTGTCGGGTGACGGCGTCCACCTCATCACGGTGAACGACTACCTGGCCGAGCGCGACTCGGAGATGATGGGCCGCGTCCACAAGTTCCTGGGCCTGAGCGTCGGCTGCATCCTCGCCAACATGACGCCGGCGCAGCGCCGCGAGCAGTACGCGTGCGACATCACGTACGGCACGAACAACGAGTTCGGCTTCGACTACCTGCGCGACAACATGGCGTGGGCGAAGGACGAACTCGTGCAGCGCGGCCACAACTTCGCGATCGTCGACGAGGTGGACTCCATCCTCATCGACGAGGCGCGCACGCCGCTGATCATCTCGGGCCCGGCGGACCAGGCCACGAAGTGGTACGGCGACTTCGCCAAGCTGGTCACGCGGCTCAAGCGCGGTGAGGCGGGCAACCCGCTCAAGGGCATCGAGGAGACCGGCGACTACGAGGTCGACGAGAAGAAGCGCACGGTCGCGATCCACGAGTCCGGTGTCAGCAAGGTCGAGGACTGGCTGGGCATCGACAACCTCTACGAGTCGGTCAACACGCCGCTGGTGGGCTACCTGAACAACGCCATCAAGGCGAAGGAGCTCTTCAAGAAGGACAAGGACTACGTCGTCATCGACGGCGAGGTCATGATCGTCGACGAGCACACCGGCCGTATCCTCGCCGGCCGCCGCTACAACGAGGGCATGCACCAGGCGATCGAGGCGAAGGAAGGGGTGGACATCAAGGACGAGAACCAGACGCTCGCCACGATCACCCTGCAGAACTTCTTCCGCCTCTACAAGAAGCTGTCCGGCATGACCGGTACGGCGATGACCGAGGCCGCCGAGTTCCACCAGATCTACAAGCTCGGCGTGGTCCCGATCCCGACGAACAAGCCGATGGTCCGCAAGGACCAGTCGGACCTGATCTACCGGACCGAGGTCGCCAAGTTCGAGGCGGTCGTCGACGACATCGCCGAGAAGCACGAGAAGGGCCAGCCGATCCTGGTCGGCACGACCTCGGTCGAGAAGTCCGAGTACCTCTCGCAGCAGCTGAGCAAGCGTGGCATCCAGCACGAGGTGCTGAACGCCAAGCACCACGAGCGCGAGGCGCAGATCGTCGCCCAGGCGGGCCGCAAGGGCGCCGTGACGGTGGCGACGAACATGGCCGGCCGTGGTACGGACATCAAGCTCGGCGGCAACCCCGAGGACCTCGCGGAGGCGGAGCTGCGGCAGCGCGGCCTGGACCCGGAGGAGCACATCGAGGAGTGGGCCGCGGCGCTGCCCGCCGCCCTGGAGCGGGCCGAGCAGGCCGTCAAGGCGGAGAAGGACGAGGTCGAGTCGTTCGGCGGCCTGTACGTGCTGGGCACCGAGCGGCACGAGTCGCGCCGCATCGACAACCAGCTGCGCGGTCGTTCCGGCCGTCAGGGCGACCCGGGCGAGTCCCGCTTCTACCTGTCGCTGGGCGACGACCTGATGCGGCTGTTCAAGGCGCAGATGGTCGAGCGCGTGATGTCGATGGCGAACGTCCCGGACGACGTGCCGATCGAGAACAAGATGGTCACGCGGGCGATCGCGTCCGCGCAGTCGCAGGTCGAGCAGCAGAACTTCGAGACCCGCAAGAACGTCCTGAAGTACGACGAGGTGCTCAACCGGCAGCGTGAGGTCATCTACGGCGAGCGCCGCCGCGTCCTGGAGGGCGAGGACCTGCAGGAGCAGATCCAGCACTTCATGGACGACACGATCGACGCGTACGTGCAGGCGGAGACCTCCGAGGGCTTCCCCGAGGACTGGGACCTGGACCGGCTGTGGGGCGCGTTCAAGCAGCTCTACCCGGTGAAGGTCACCATCGAGGAGCTGGAGGAGGCGGCGGGCGACCGGGCCGGTCTGACCGCCGAGTTCATCGCCGAGTCCATCAAGGACGACATCACCCAGCAGTACGAGGCGCGTGAGGCGCAGCTCGGCTCGGAGATCATGCGTGAGCTGGAGCGCCGGGTCGTGCTGTCGGTCCTGGACCGCAAGTGGCGCGAGCACCTCTACGAGATGGACTACCTCCAGGAGGGCATCGGCCTGCGCGCGATGGCGCAGAAGGACCCGCTGGTGGAGTACCAGCGCGAGGGCTTCGACATGTTCCAGGCCATGATGGACGGCATCAAGGAGGAGTCCGTCGGCTACCTGTTCAACCTGGAGGTCCAGGTCGAGCAGCAGGTCGAGGAGGTCCCGGTCGAGGACGCCAAGCCGGTGGCCGACCTGGAGAAGCAGGACTCCGTGCCGGCGCAGGCGGGCGCCCGCCCGGAGATCCGCGCCAAGGGCCTGGACGTGCCGCAGCGGCGCAACCTCCACTTCTCGGCGCCGACCGTGGACGGCGAGGGCGGCACCATCGAGGGCGACTTCGCCGGTGACGACGAGCCGGTGCGCTCCGAGGCCGACGGACTGACCCGCGCGGAGCGCCGCAAGCAGTCGCGGGGCGGCCGCCGCCGCAAGAAGTAGCCGGCGCGGGACGTCGTCGCAGGTTCGTGAGGGCCGGTCACCCCAGGGGTGGCCGGCCCTTCGGCGTGCGTGCCGGGCCGGTCGGCGGGCGGGTGCGGGCGGCTCGGTCAGTCGTCCTCGGGGCGCGGGCGGGGGCCGCCGAGTTCCACGGCGGTGCAGCGCCAGCGGTGGTCCGTGCCGCGTTCCAGGCGGAACGCCATGGCGCGCAGCCGGTCGCCGGCGCGGATGCGGGCGAAGGCCTCGAGGGTGCCGGGGCGGACCTCGTAGTGGCCGATGTCGCGGACGACGGGGCGGGCGCCGCGCAGGGTGCGCAGCGGGCCGTGCTCGGCGAGGCGGACCAGGTCGTCGTAGGCGCGGCCGAGGGTGTGCCGGAGCATCGCGTGCACGGGCTGGCGGCCGCTGAGGACGGCGAGCAGGCGCTCGGCGAAGACATCGGTGGCGGTGGGCCGCGGCGGCGCCCCCTGTCCCGCCGGGGCGGCCCCGGCCGCCCGCGTGACGGTACCGGACGGGCCGGCGGGGCGGTTGTCGGCCGGGCGGGTGCGGTGGGCGGTGCCGGGGCCGGCCGGCGGGCGGCCCCCGGCCGCGGTGGTCCGGGCGGTGCCGCCGCTCGGTGTGCGCGGCGGGGCGCCGCCGGGCCGGCCGGGGTCGCGGCGGGCCGGCGGACGGGTGGCCGCCCGCGGGGCGGGACGGCGCTGGCTCCTGGTCATGACCTTGTTCATGTGATCCCCGTGATCTGGTGCGCGGGGGAAACCCGCGCAATCCGGTCGGTACCGGTCGGTAACCAACCGCGGTGGTCGATCTTGTACGGGGTCGGCGAGGGGATGGGCAAGCGGGGTCCCGGTCGTGGCGGGGGCCCGCCGAAGTTCACCTATCAGAGTGAGGGGGAGGGTGCCCCGGCCCGTGGGGGAGCGGGCGGACCGGGTGAACGGCGGGCGCCGGGTGGACGCCCGCCGGGGTGCGGGGTCAGACCCGAAAGGGGACGCCCGCGGGACGCCCGCACGTATTCTGGGAGCCGTTCCAGGAGCCCCCGACCCACGAAAGCGGCTGCCATGCGCGTGTACGTCCCCCTGACCCTCCCCGGGCTCGCCGAGGCGCACAAGACGGGACAGCTGGGGTCCGGGCCGCTCGTCGCGTACGCCGTCACGCCCGGGCTGCGCGAGTGGTACCTCTCGGACGACGTCGAGGAGCTGGAGTACGCGGCGCTCAGCCGGGCCGCGCTGGCCTCGCTGCGGCTGCTCGCGGCGGACGCCGGGGCACCGCGGCGGCGGGTCGTGGTCGCCGTCGACGTACCGGACGGGGCGGCGACGTCCGACCCGGACCGGGGCCTGGACCCGGCCGCGCTGGGCGAGGTGACGGTCGCCGGGGCCGTACCGCTGGCCAAGGCGGCGGCCGTGCACGTCGACGCGGGCGACGCGGAGGCGGACGTGGCCGCCGCGGCGGACGCCCTGGAGGCGGCGGACGGCGGGGACGACGACGCGCAGTTCGTCGTGGACGGGGCCGAGGACCACGAGCTGCTGTGGTTCGCCACGCAGGAGATCCCGAACCTGGTGGGGTCGGCCGGCTGAGCGCTCACCCCTCCCGGCTGTCGGTGGGGGCGGGTACGTTTGCGGACATGGGGATGCAGAGTGGGGCGCACATCGTCTGGGACTGGAACGGGACGCTGTTCCACGACAACGAGGCGATCATCGGGGCGACGAACGCGGCGTTCGCCGAGCTGGGGCTGGAGCCGATCACGCTGGAGCGGTACCGGGCGCTGTACTGCGTGCCGGTGCCGAAGTTCTACGAGCGGCTGATGGGACGGCTGCCCACGGACGCCGAGTGGGAGGTCATGGACGCGGTCTTCCACCGCTACTACGCCGAGCGGCGGGCGGCCTGCGTGCTGACCGAGGGCGCGGCGGAGCTGCTCGCCGGGTGGCGGTCGGCGGGGCGCAGCCAGTCGCTGCTCAGCATGTACGGGCACGACGAACTGGTGCCGCTGGTGCGCGGGTTCGGCATAGAGCCGCACTTCCTGCGGGTGGACGGCCGGGTCGGGCCGTCCGGGGGCAGCAAGGCGGAGCACATGGTGCGCCACCTCCGGGCGCTCACCGGGGTGGACCCGGAGCGGACCGTGGTGATCGGCGACGCCGCCGACGACGCGGTGGCCGCGCTGCACGTGGGGGCGCGGGCGGTGCTCTACACCGGGGGCTCGCACGGCCGGGCCAGCCTGGAGGCGGTCGGGGTGCCCGTGGTGGACAGCCTGGCGGAGGCCGTGCAGGTGGCGGAGGACCTCGCCGCGTGATCCCTGGGCCCTGACCTCCGGCCCGTGACTCCAGACCTTCGACTCCTGACTTCGGACCCCCGTCCCCCGCCCCCTGGCCTCAGGTGACCGGTGCCTTGGCGCGCAGGACGGTCAGGAACTCGCGCATCCAGGCCGGGTGGTCCGGCCAGGCACGCGACGAGACGAGGCTGCCGTCCACGACCGCCTCGGTGTCCTGGAAGGTCGCGCCGGCGGTCTGCATGTCGATCTCCAGCGCCGGGTACGCCGTGACGCGGCGGCCGCTGAGGGCGTCCACGGCGGCGGTCAGCAGCGGGCCGTGGCAGATCTGGGCGACCGGCTTGTCCGCGTCGAAGAACGACTTGAGGATCTTGCGCAGCTCGGGGTCGTTGCGCAGGTACTCGGGGGCCCGGCCGCCGGGGACGACGACGGCGGCGTACCGTCCGGGGTCCACCTCGGAGAAGGCCAGGTCGGCGGGCCAGGTGTAGCCGGGTTTCTCCGTGTAGGTGTCGAAGCCGTCCTCGAAGTCGTGCACGACGAACCGGAGCTTCTTGCGGGTCGGGGCGGCGATGTGGACCTCGTAGCCCTCCTCGCGCAGGCGCTGGTAGGGGTAGAGGACCTCCAGCGACTCGGCTGCGTCACCGGTGACGATGAGGATGTACGTGGGCACGGCGGCCTCCTCCTGCCGGGTGGTGGTGTGGGCACCGTGCCGCCCCGGCGGCGCTGTGCCAAGGGGGCGGTGGCCGATTTCAGCCTCGCCCCTCCGGGTGACCGCGGCCACTTTTCGATGCGGCGGGCCGCCCCTTCACCGTTCGGCCGGACGTGGCCCGACCGGTCGTACGAACCTCGTCCTCCCGTGCGTCCCGCCGGTCCCGGCGGACCCCCCTGCACCACACCCCCGACTCCACCCCTGTGCAGAACGTCAAAGTTCCCGCCCCTGTTTTGTACACATACGGCTCATGACGGGACGCCCCGGAGGGGCGATAGCCTGGTGGCGTGATCAGCGCGATAGTTCGCGGGGGTGCTGTTGCCCCTGCCCTGCGCCCGGTTCGCACGGAGTGTCTCCGTGACCGGGCGGCGGTCGCTGGTCCTCGCGGGCGGGACGAGGGACCCAGGGGTCCCCGGACGCCGTACACACCCCGGACGAGCGGGACGCGTGATGCCGCGCCGCAGTCGTCGGGGACGTCGGGGGCGTCGGACATGGCTGATATCCCCCCGTTCATCTCATCCCCCGGCATAGCGTCGGAACAGACCGGAGACCCCGTGTCGCGGCGTCACGCCGGAGGGACCGAGACCGTTTTTCCTTCTACGTCACGCAACGGCGCGCGACAGGAGCCAGAGGACAATGCAGACCAAGCTGGACGAAGCCAAGGCCGAGCTGCTCGAGAGGGCCGCCCGGGTCGCTGAGAACAGCCCGGTCGGGGGGCACCTACCGACCGGGACGACGAGCGAGGGCAGCCCTGGCGCGCCGGACACCCCGGACGGCCCGGACGCCCCCGACCACGAGTCGGTGCTCTCGTTCCTCCAGCGCTACTACCTGCACACCGCCCCCGAGGACCTCGGTGACCGCGACCCGGTCGACGTGTTCGGCGCGGCGCTCTCGCACTACCGGCTCGCGGAGAACCGGCCGCAGGGCACCGCCAACGTGCGCGTGCACACCCCCACCGTCGAGGAGAACGGCTGGACGTGCAGCCACTCCGTGGTGGAGGTCGTCACCGACGACATGCCCTTCCTCGTCGACTCCGTGACCAACGAGCTGACCCGCCAGGGCCGCGGCATCCACGTCGTGATCCACCCGCAGTTCGTGGTGCGCCGGGACGTCACCGGCAAGCTGATCGAGGTGCTCGGCGCCCCGGCCGCGGCCGCCGGGCTGCCGCACGACGCGCACGTCGAGTCGTGGATCCACGTCGAGATCGACCGGGAGACCGACCGGTCCGACCTGAAGCAGATCACCGCCGACCTGCTGCGCGTCCTGTCCGACGTCCGCGAGGCCGTCGAGGACTGGGAGAAGATGCGCGACGCCGCGCTGCGGATCGCCGACGGCCTCCAGGAGGAGCCGGTCCCCGGCGACCTGCCCGGCCCCGACCTCGACGAGGCGCGCGAGCTGCTGCGCTGGCTGGCCGCCGACCACTTCACCTTCCTCGGCTTCCGCGAGTACCAGCTCCGCGAGGACGACTCGCTGGCCGCCGTGCCGGGCACCGGGCTGGGCATCCTTCGCTCCGACCCGCACCACGCCGACGACGAGAGCCACCCCGTCAGCCCGTCCTTCGAGCGGCTGCCCGCCGACGCCCGCGCCAAGGCCCGCGAGCACAAGCTGCTCGTGCTGACCAAGGCCAACAGCCGGGCCACCGTGCACCGGCCCTCGTACCTCGACTACGTCGGCGTGAAGAAGTTCGACGCGGACGGCAACGTCGTGGGCGAGCGGCGCTTCCTCGGACTGTTCTCCTCCGCCGCGTACACCGAGTCGGTGCTGCGGGTGCCCGTGGTGCGCCGCAAGGTCGAGGCCGTCCTCAAGGGCGCCGGGTTCTCGCCCAACAGCCACGACGGGCGCGACCTGCTCCAGATCATGGAGACCTACCCGCGCGACGAGCTGTTCCAGACGCCGGTCGGCGAGCTCCAGGCGATCGTCACCTCGGTGCTGTACCTCCAGGAGCGGCGCCGGCTGCGGCTGTACCTGCGCCAGGACGAGTACGGCCGCTACTACTCGGCGCTCGTCTACCTGCCCCGCGACCGGTACACCACCGGGGTGCGGCTGCGGATCATCGACATCCTCAAGGAGGAACTGGGCGGCGTCAGCGTCGACTTCACCGCCTGGAACACCGAGTCGATCCTGTCCCGGCTGCACTTCGTGGTCCGCGTCCCGCCGGGCACCGAGCTGCCGCAGCTCAGCGACAGCGACAAGGAGCGCATCGAGGCGCGGCTGGTCGAGGCCGCCCGGTCCTGGGCGGACGGGTTCGCCGAGGCGCTGAACGCCGAGCTCGGCGAGGAGCGTTCCGCGGAGCTGCTGCGCCGCTACCACCACGCCTTCTCCGAGGGCTACAAGGCCGACCACTCCCCGCGGGCGGCCGTCGCCGACCTGATCCACCTCGAACGGCTGGACCACGACAACGACTTCGCGCTCAGCCTGTACGAGCCGGTCGGCGCCGGCCCGGACGAGCGCCGCTTCAAGATCTACCGCAAGGGCGAGTCGATCTCGCTGTCCCGGGTGCTGCCCGTGCTGGCCCGCCTGGGCGTCGAGGTGATCGACGAGCGGCCGTACGAGCTGCGCTGCGCGGACCGCGCCAACGCCTGGATCTACGACTTCGGCCTGCGCATCCCGCGGGCGCTGCTCGCCAAGGCGGCCAACGGCGGCGACTACCTCGCCGACGACGCGCGCGAGCGGTTCCAGGAGGCGTTCGCCGCGACCTGGACCGGCCGGGCGGAGAACGACGGCTTCAACGCCCTGGTGCTCAGCGCCGGGCTGTCCTGGCGCCAGGCGATGGTGCTGCGCGCGTACGCGAAGTACCTGCGCCAGGCGGGGTCCACCTTCAGCCAGGACTACATGGAGGACACCCTCCGCAACAACGTCCACACCACCCGGCTGCTGGTCTCCCTGTTCGAGGCGCGGATGTCGCCGGACCGGCAGCGCGCCGGGCACGAGATCGTCGACGCGCTCCTGGAGGAGCTCGACGCGGCCCTGGACCAGGTGGCCTCGCTGGACGAGGACCGCATCCTGCGGTCGTTCCTCACGGTCATCAAGGCGACGCTGCGCACCAACTTCTTCCAGACCGCGTCGGACGGCGCGCCGCACGACTACGTGTCGATGAAGTTCGACCCGCAGGCCATCCCGGACCTGCCCGCGCCGCGCCCGGCGTTCGAGATCTGGGTGTACTCGCCGCGTGTGGAGGGCGTGCACCTGCGCTTCGGCAAGGTCGCGCGCGGTGGTCTGCGCTGGTCCGACCGGCGTGAGGACTTCCGCACCGAGATCCTCGGCCTGGTCAAGGCGCAGATGGTGAAGAACACCGTCATCGTGCCGGTCGGCGCCAAGGGCGGCTTCGTCGCCAAGCAGCTGCCCGACCCGGGCGTCGACCGCGACGCGTGGATGGCGGAGGGCATCGCCAGCTACCGGACCTTCATCTCGGCGCTGCTCGACATCACCGACAACATGGTGGCCGGCGAGGTCGTGCCCCCGGCCGACGTCGTACGGCACGACGAGGACGACACCTACCTCGTGGTCGCCGCCGACAAGGGCACCGCGACCTTCTCCGACATCGCCAACGAGGTCGCCGAGTCCTACGACTTCTGGCTCGGGGACGCCTTCGCCTCCGGCGGCTCGGCCGGCTACGACCACAAGGGCATGGGCATCACCGCGCGCGGTGCCTGGGAGTCGGTGAAGCGGCACTTCCGCGACATGGGCGTGAACACGCAGGCCGAGGACTTCACGGTGGTCGGCATCGGCGACATGTCCGGTGACGTGTTCGGCAACGGCATGCTGCTGTCGGAGCACATCCGCCTGGTCGCCGCCTTCGACCACCGGCACATCTTCCTCGACCCGTCCCCGGACGCGGCGACCTCGTACGCCGAGCGGCGCCGCCTGTTCGAGCTGCCGCGCTCCAGCTGGGCCGACTACGACACCGGCCTGCTGTCGGCCGGCGGCGGCGTCTTCCCGCGCACGGCCAAGTCGATCCCGCTCAACGGCCACGTCCGCGCGGCCCTCGGCATCGACGAGAAGGTCGCCAAGATGACCCCGGCCGACCTGATGAAGGCCATCCTGCGGGCGCCGGTCGACCTGCTGTGGAACGGCGGCATCGGCACGTACGTGAAGGCGTCGACGGAGTCCCACGCGGACGTCGGCGACAAGGCCAACGACGCCATCCGCGTCGACGGCGCCGACCTGCGCGCCAAGGTCGTCGGCGAGGGCGGCAACCTGGGCCTGACCCAGCTCGGCCGGATCGAGTTCGCGCTGCAGGGCGGCCGGATCAACACCGACGCCATCGACAACAGCGCGGGCGTGGACACCTCCGACCACGAGGTGAACATCAAGATCCTGCTCAACGGGCTGGTCTCGGACGGCGACATGACCGTCAAGCAGCGCAACAAGCTGCTCGCCGAGATGACCGACGAGGTCGGCCGTCTCGTCCTGCGCAACAACTACGCGCAGAACACGGCGATCGCCAACGCCCTCGCCCAGTCCCAGGACATGCTCCACGCCCAGCAGCGCTTCATGAAGCACCTGGTGCGCGAGGGCCACCTGGACCGGGCGCTGGAGTTCCTGCCCACCGACCGCCAGATCCGCGAGCGGCTCGCCGCCGGCCACGGTCTGACCGGACCGGAGACGGCCGTGCTGCTGGCGTACACGAAGATCACGGTGTCGGACGAGCTGCTGCACACCTCGCTGCCCGAGGACCCCTACCTGCGCGGGCTGCTCTACGCCTACTTCCCGACGGCGCTGCGCCAGGAGTTCGCCGAGCAGATCGAGAACCACCCGCTGCGCCGCGAGATCACCACGACCGTGCTGGTCAACGACACGGTCAACACGGGCGGTACGACGTACCTGCACCGGCTGCGCGAGGAGACCGGCGCCTCGCTGGAGGAGATCGTGCGGGCGCAGACCGCGGCCCGGGCGATCTTCCGCTCGGCGCCGGTGTGGGACGCGGTCGAGGCGCTGGACAACAAGGTCGAGGCGGAGGTGCAGACCCGGATCCGGCTGCACTCGCGGCGCCTGGTCGAGCGCGGCACGCGCTGGCTGCTCAACAACCGGCCGCAGCCGCTGCAGCTGGCCGAGACGGTGGAGTTCTTCTCCGAGCGCGTCGAGCAGGTCTGGCAGCAGCTGCCGAAGCTGCTGCGCGGCGCGGACCTGGACTGGTACCAGCAGATCCACGACGAGCTGACCGGCGCGGGCGTGCCGGACGAAGTCGCCACGCGCGTGGCCGGGTTCTCCTCCGCCTTCCCGACGCTGGACATCGTGTCGGTGGCCGACCGCATGGGCAAGGACCCGCTGGACGTCGCCGAGGTCTACTACGACCTCGCGGACCGGCTGCACATCACCCAGCTCATGGACCGCATCATCGAGCTGCCGCGCGCGGACCGCTGGCAGTCCATGGCCCGCGCCTCGATCCGCGAGGACCTGTACGCGGCCCACGCGGCGCTCACCGCGGACGTCCTGGCCGTCGGCAACGGCACCTCGACGCCCGCGCAGCGCTTCGCGGCGTGGGAGGAGCGCAACACGGCGATCCTGGGCCGGGCGCGCACGACGCTGGAGGAGATCCAGGGCTCGGAGACGTTCGACCTGGCGAACCTGTCGGTGGCGATGCGGACGATGCGCACCCTGCTGCGGACGCACTCGTAGGGGACACGACGAAGGGGCGCCCCGGGCCGTGTGGCCCGGGGCGCCCCTCTTCGTACCGTGCGCCGTGCGCCGTGCGGTCAGGCGGCCGTCGGCTTGGGCTTGGCGGCGGGCTTCTTCTTGGCGCCGGTGAACTCCTCGTACTCCTTGAGGACGTCCTCGGTGGGCCCGTCCATGCGCAGCTCGCCGCGCTCCAGCCACAGGGTGCGCTCGCAGGTGTCGCGGATCGCGGCGAGGCTGTGGCTGACCAGGAAGACCGTGCCGGCGTGCTCGCGCATCTCGCGGATGCGCTGGGCCGAGCGCGCCTGGAACTTGGCGTCGCCGGTGGCGAGGGCCTCGTCGATGAGCAGCACGTCGTGGTCCTTGGCGGCGGCGATGGAGAAGCGCAGCCGCGAGCCCATGCCGGAGGAGTAGGTGCGCATCGGCAGCGAGATGAAGTCGCCCTTCTCGTTGATGCCCGAGAAGTCGACGATCTCCTGGTAGCGCTCCTTGATCTGCTCGCGGGTCATGCCCATCGCGAGGCCGCCGAGGTAGACGTTGCGCTCGCCGGTCAGGTCGCCCATCAGGGCGGCGTTGACGCCGAGCAGGGAGGGCTGGCCGTCGGTGTAGATCTTGCCGCGCTCCACGGGGAGCAGGCCGGCGACGGCCTTGAGCAGGGTGGACTTGCCGGAGCCGTTGGTGCCGATCAGGCCGACGGCCTCGCCCTTGTAGGCGACGAACGACACGTTCTTCACGGCGTGCACCGTGCGGGTGCCGGCGGCCTTCTGGGCCTGCCCGGGCCGCAGGATGCGGTTGAGCGCGGCGGTCGCCGAACCCCGGCCGCTGCCGGTGCCGTTGATGCGGTAGACGATGTCGACGCCGTCGGCGATGACGGTGGGGATCCGCTCGTCGGTGAGCGCGGTGTTGTCAGCCACGGCCGTACGTCTCCTCAGCCTTCCAGAAGTAGATGAAGCCGCCGACGCCCGCGAGGACCGCCCAGCCCACGGCCCAGGCCCACACGTGCGGGGGCAGCTGACTGGCGTGGAAGCTGTCGATGAGGGCGAAGCGCATCAGGTCGATGTAGACCGCGGCGGGGTTGGCCCGCAGCACGTCGTCGAGCCAGACCGGCCAGCCGTGGTGCTGCTTGAGCAGGTTGTCGATGCTCCACATGACGCCCGAGACGTACATCCAGGTGCGCAGGATGAACGGCATCAGCTGGGCGATGTCCGGGGTCTTGGCGCCGATCCGGGCCAGGACCATCGACGCGCCGGCGTTGAAGACGAACTGGAGCGTCAGGACGGGGATCACGAGGACCCAGGACACGGCCGGCGGCACCCCGACGATGAACAGGATGAGCACCAGCGCGGCCATGGAGAACAGCAGCTGCTGCAGCTGCTGGAGGCAGAAGGAGATCGGCAGCGCGGCCCGCGGGAAGTGCAGGGCGCGGACCAGGCCGATGCTGCCGGAGATGGCGCGCGTGCCGGTCATGATCGAGGTCTGCGTGAACGTCCACACGAACACGCCCGTGACCAGGAACGGGATGTAGTCCGGGACGCCCCGCTTGGTGCCGAGCAGCACACCGAAGATGAAGTAGTACACGGCCGCGTTCAGCAGCGGCGTCATGACCTGCCAGAGCTGGCCGAGCTTCGCCTGGCTGTACTGGGCGGTGAGCTTGGCGGTGGCGAAGGCGGTGATGAAGTGCCGGCGGGCCCAGAGCTGGCGGATGTACTCGGGCAGCGGCGGACGCGCGCCGCTGACCGAGAGACCGTGGCGGGCCGCGAGGGCCGCCAGATCCTCTTGGGCGGCCGTCGGGCTGGGCGGTGTGTCGAGTACCTGGCTCACATCCGCTGCTTTCACTCGGGGGTGGGGGTGCGTCCGGCGCCGGCCCGGCGTTCCTACGTTCTCTTGACGTGTTCTTTACGTCGGGACGGGTCCGTATCGTCGTATCGGAGCGTAGGCCCAGTGGGCGTCGGTACGCAACCGTTTCGACGTTACGAGGACGTCAGAACGCTACCGTATCGTCGTGATCTTGGCGACAGGACGGGACCGTATCGTCGCAACGCCCTATGCTGGGGCGCATGACGACCAACGCCGACGGACCCCAGACGCGTCCGCGCCGCCGGACCCCCGCCGGAGCGGCCGTGCTGCGCGAGGACGTGACGGAGGCCATCCGGGCGGCCGTGTTCGAGGAGCTCGCGTCCGTCGGCTACGCCCGGATGTCGATCGAGGGCATCGCCCGCCGGGCCGGCGTCGGCAAGACCGCGGTCTACCGCCGCTGGCGCTCCAAGCTGCACCTGGTCCTGGACGTCGTGTCGGCCATCGCGGTGCAGGGGCTGCCCGCGCCGGAGACCGGCAGCCTGGAGGGCGACCTGCGGGTGCTGTACGAGGTGACGTCCCGGGCGCTGCGCCACCCCGTGGCCTCGCAGATCATCCCCGACCTCCAGGCGGAGGCGGCCCGCAACCCCGACATCGCCGAGGCCATGCAGAAGACGCTGCGCGAGGGGCAGGAGGGCGTCGCGGTGAAGATCCTCGCGGCGGCCGCGCGGCGCGGCGAGATCAGCGCCGGCGCCCACGACGAGCTGGCCCTGGACATCATCTCGGGCCCGCTGTACTGGCGCTCCGTGGTGATCCGCAGCCCCAAGCTCCCCAAGGGCTACCTGGGCGCCCTGGCCCGCGCGACGGCGGGGGCCCTCAAGGCTCTCTGACCCCGCGGCCGCACGCGCTCGCAGCCGGGTGCGGTCAGGACTCCTCCGCCGCCGCGTCCAGCGCCCGCGTGAGGACGTCCAGCCGGTCGCGCAGGTCGCGGATCTCCTCGACGTCGAGGTCCGTCGCCGCGACGATGCGCCGCGGCACCTGCTCCGCCCGCTCGCGCAGCTCCGCGCCCTGGCGGGTCGGCCGCACCACCACCGAGCGCTCGTCGCGGGCGCTGCGCTCGCGCACCACCAGGCCGGCCGCCTCCAGCCGCTTCAGCAGCGGGGACAGCGTGCCGGAGTCCAGTCGCAGGTGCTCGCCCAGCTTCTTGACGGGCAGCTCGCCCTCCTCCCAGAGCACCAGCATCACCAGGTACTGCGGGTAGGTCAGCCCGAGGTCCTTGAGGACCACGCGGTAGACGCCGTTGAAGGCGCGCGAGGCGGCGTGCAGGGAGAAGCAGATCTGGCGGTCCAGGCGCAGCCAGTTCTCCCCGCCGGGGGCGGCGGTGTCGGTGGCCGGGGCGGACGTGGACGTCGGGGTCATGCCCTCAAGAGTAGCTCCGCCCGGCCTGATTGGTTGTGCACAATTTAATTGTGTGCTCTACTGGTGGTCGTGCGGGGCCACCGGGCCCCCGGGCCGGACCCCGGCCCACGCCGACTCGAGAGGGATGGTTCTTCCATGGACGCGCTCTACACCGCCGTCGCCACCGCCACCCACGGCCGGGAGGGCCGCGCCGTCTCCTCCGACGGCACACTCGACCTCGCGCTCGCCGCGCCGCCGGAGCTGGGCGGCAACGGTCAGGGCACCAACCCCGAGCAGCTGTTCGCCGCCGGGTACGCGGCCTGCTTCGGCAGCGCCCTCGGCCTCGTCGGCCGCCAGGCCAAGGTCGACGTCACCGACGCCGCCGTCACCGCCGAGGTCGGCATCGGCAAGCAGGGCGAGGGCTTCGGCCTGAAGGTGACGCTGCGCGTCGAGCTGCCCGAGACGGTGGACGAGGCCACCGGCCGCAAGCTGGTCGAGCAGGCCCACCAGGTCTGCCCCTACTCCAACGCCACCCGGGGCAACATCGACGTCGACCTCGTCATCGAGTAGTCCCCACCCCCGGCGGAGAGCGGCACCGGGTCAGCCGACCCGGGCCAGCACCTCCCCGGTGCGCCGGCTCCAGTCGACCACCACCGCCTCCGGGGGCACCGGGCGCCACCGCGTCAGCAGCAGCCAGCGCACCCGGTAGCGGCGGACGACCGCGACCCGCTCGGTGCGGGTCGAGGCGGGCGAGAGGTAGGCCCGCACGTCCGCCACCCGCCGCAGCCGCTCCCGCTCGTCGAGGGCGGCGTCCGGCCAGGCGGGCGCCGCGAGGTCCGGCCCGTACCCGGCGATCGCGTGGACCGCGTAGTACCCGTCGGTGATCACCGCCTCGCCGGGCCGGATGTGCCGCGCCGCCCAGTCGTACGACGGCCAGCGCGGCGGCTGCTCGAAGCCGACCGGGTCCAGCGAGCGCGGCACGACCGCCCCGGCCTGCACGGTCAGGAACCCGGTGCAGGCCGCCACCGCCGCGAGGGCCCCGAGCACCCTGCGCCCCGGCCGCCACGGCCGGGGCGCCGCCAGTTCCACCGCCAGGGCGAACTGCGGCGCCACCAGCGTCAGCCCGAGGATCCGGCCGTACGTGTAGTGCCCGCTCACGTAGCCGTACGCCACCACCAGGCAGTCGGCGGCGAACATCAGCACCAGCGGGTCCCGCGCCGAGCGGCGCGCTCGCGCCCACAGCGCCGGCAGCCCGGCCAGCGCCAGCCAGAAGTGGCCGGTGAGCCCGTCGTACAGCCGCCGGTGCATCGCGTCGACGCTGTCGTCCCCGGCGAGCCCCAGCACGTCGAAGTACGGCCACGCCGCGGCCACGGCCAGTGCCACCCCGGCCGTCAGCGCCCAGCGCAGCACCACCCCGCCGCCCCCGCCGCGCTGCCACCCGGCGACCAGGGCCAGCGCGCCCAGCACCGCCGCCACCGCCGTGATCGGGTGCACCAGCAGGACCAGCCCGTACAGCGTGCCCAGCGCCGCGAACCCGGCCAGGCCGCGCAGCCCGCTCGGCCCCACGAACCGCACCCGGCGCGGGTCCCGCGCCCGCTCGCCGGTCAGCGCCCACGCCCAGAAGGCCAGCCCGATGGCGAAGGTGGAGGGGTAGCCGAGGTTGCCGGTCATCGACATCAGGCCCAGGTAGCCGCTCCACCAGGCCCGCTCGGTGCCCCACAGCAGGGTCATCGCGGCCAGCGCCAGCACCGGCGCCCACGGCCGCGGGGTGAGCACCCGCACGAACCGGCCGATCCCCGTCAGCAGCACCAGCAGGTTCACCGGCCCGGCGACCCGCAGCACCTGCCAGCCGCCGAGGCCGGTCAGCCGGGCGAAGGCGCCCTCGGCCACCGCGTACGGCGAGTAGTACGGGCTGCCCGCGCCCTGCAGGTCGGCCATGGGGTGACGGGGGGCCAGCAGGTGCGCCTTCAGCCGCTCCACGACCGCCGCGTGCTGGCCGGCGTCGCAGCACAGCGGGACCCGCCAGTACGCCAGCGTCATCACCAGGAAGAACAGGAACCCGACGGCCTGGTACGGGCTCGGCCGCCGGATCCGGCCGCCGCGCAGCGCCGTCGCACCGCGCGCCACCCGGCGCGTGAGCACACCGGTGGCCGCACCGCTCGGGCCGCTCATCGGACTGCGGGGATCAGGGACATCAGGGGCATTGGCCGTATGTTCCCGCCGGGGTCAACGGCCTTGCCCTCCGTCACCTCATCGAGTGAGCCCGTCCGGACGCAGGGCCCCGCGATGCCCGGCGGTGGCGTGCCGTCCGGTGGTGGCGTGCCGTCCGGCCCCTCACCGCGCCGCCCCGAGCGCGGCGCCCTCCCGCCGTTCCCGGGCCGGGCCCGGCACCCGGCCCCGCGCCACGGGCCGCAGCAGCAACGGCAGGCCCAGCACCGGCAGCAGCCACGCCAGGACGATCAGCCGGTCGCCCCAGATGGCGATGTCGGGGTGGCCGGCCTGGGTGAGGAACCCGGTCCCGGCCGCCGCCACCACCAGCACCCCGAACGCCCGGTCCCGCCGCAGCGCACCCCACGCCCCGCCCGCCAGCGCCGCCACGAACAGTGGCTCCCACAGCTGCCGCCGGGCCCACTCGATCCAGAAGTTGAGCTGGAGCCGGAAGAACTCCGGCCACGGGTGCAGCCGGTCCGGGCGGGAGAAGTGGGCGGTGAGCAGGTCCTGCACGCTGTCCGCCTCGGACGGGTAGTGCAGCAGCCGCGCCAGAAGCAGCGTGCCCAGCACCCCGCAGCCACCCGCCACCGCCAGCGCCCGGTACGGGCGCGACCCGCGCCGCCGAGCCATCACGAGCAGCGCGCCGGCCGCCAGGCACAGCCCCAGGAACAGGGCCTGCGAGTGCTTCACCGCGAACAGGGCCGCCAGCGCCCCGCCCACCAGCCACACCCCGGCCCGCACCCGCCCCGACACCGCCAGGGCGCAGCCCCACAGCGCGGCCAGGGTCAGCGCCAGCATCAGGCCCTCGGTCATCGGCCGCATCGCGGTCGCCCCGCACGGCAGCACGTAGTACAGGCCCTGGCCGGTCAGGCACGCCCACGGGGGCGCCCCGCGGGTGCGCAGCACCAGGAACGCCAGCACCCCGCCCGCGACGGTCACCGCCACCCCGGCCGCCCACAGTCCCCACGTCACCCCGAACACGGTGACGAACGGCACCAGGAACACCGGGTAGCCGGGCCGCACCTCGAAGATCCGCATGAACCGCTCCGGCATGAACGGCACGGTGTGCCCGCCGGTCTGGCCCGCCTCCAGCCGGGCGTCGACCCTGCGCCACTCCGCCGCCCGGCACTCGGCCATGATCCGGGGGGTGGGGTCGCCGCGGTGGAAGCGGACCACGTCCACGTTCTGCCGGCGCACCGCGATCGCGGCCCGCCCCGCGCACGCGTAGTCGATGGTGGCGGCCGCCGCGGCCCGCTTGTCGTCGCCGCGCAGCGACAGGGCGTAGGCCAGGTAGTTCTTGGTGTCGGGGGTGTCCCGGCCGGTGACGTTCGCGAGCTGGGACAGCGCGAACAGCGCGGCCAGCACCAGCATCCAGACGCGCGGCCCGCGCTGCCCGCTCACCTGGCGGCGAGCAGGTCGCCGCCGACCGCGGGACCCGGCACCCGGACCGCGCCGCCCGGCTCGGGCATCCGCTCGCCGAGCAGCAGCGTCCGCACGACCCGTTCGGCGGCGCGGCCGTCGTCGTACGCGCAGAACCGGGACCGGAAGGCCGCCCGCAGCCGGGCCGACTCCTCGTCGCGCCAGGAGCCCGAGGCGAACAGCCGGACCAGCTCGTCCTGGGAGCGCGTGACGTGGCCGGGCGGCTCGGCGGTGATGTCGAAGTAGGCGCCCCGGCTCGCCGTGTACGCCGGCCAGTCGTCGGCGTGGACCACGACCGGCCGGTCCAGGTGGGCGTAGTCGAACATCAGGGCCGAGTAGTCGGTGACCAGGACGTCCGCGGCGAGCATCAGGTCCTCCACGTGCGGCTCGTCGGTGGCGTCCACGACGACCCCGCGCCGGTGCAGCTCGGACAGGCCCATGCCGCGCGCCGGGCCGGTCGCCAGGGACGGGTGCAGCCGCACCACCAGGGTGTGCCCCTCGCCCAGGCCGGCGGCGAGGCGGGCCAGGTCGAGCCGCTCGACGTGGCCGCCGCGCCGGTACTCGCGGCGGGTCGGCGCGTACAGCACCACCGTGTGGCCCTCGGGCACGCCGAGGCGGGCGCGCACCGCGCGGGCCCGGTCCCGCGGCGGGTCCACCAGGACGTCGTTGCGGGGGCTGCCCGAGCGCACCGAGGTGAAGTGGCAGGGGTAGGCCCGCTCCCACACCAGCTCCGAATGCTCGTTGGCGACCAGGCTGTAGTCCCAGCGGTCGGCGCGGCGCAGCATCTGCGGCACGTCCACGCCGAGCCGCGCGCCGGGCTTGTCCAGCAGGTCGGCCCCCATGTACTTCAGCGGGGTGCCCTGGTGGGTGTGCACGTGCACGCTGCCCGCGCGCTTGGCCAGGGAGCCGGGCCAGTTGACGTTGTTGACGAAGTACGTGGCCCGCGCGGCCAGCCGCCGGTACGCGGGGGAGTCCAGCAGGACGTGCTCCACACCGGCGGGGAGCCGCGCGGCCGTCTCCGCGTCGCGCACCACCCACACCCCGCGCAGCTGCGGGGCGATCTCGCGGGCCTTGTGGTAGATCGCGGCCGGGTCGCCCAGCACGCCCCGGTGGGAGAACGCCGAGTACAGCACCAGGTGCGGGTCCAGCGGGCGCCGCGCCTGCACGGCCGTCAGCCCCCGGTACACCCGGGCCCCGGCCGCGACGCGGGCCTGCGCCCCGCGCCGGGCCAGCTCCCGCCCGGCCCGCCCGGCCTGCCGGCGCACCCGGTAGGCCGCGTACGGGCCGCGCAGCACGCGCAGGTCGGCGGGGAAGGGCTCCCCGGCCGGCCGGTGGCGGCGCATCAGCTCGGCGGTGCGGCGGAAGAACTCGCCCTTGTCGCCGGGCGGCAGCCGGTCCGGCTTGGACAGGATGTCCAGGCAGTGCTCGCCCATCTTGCGGTGCAGGTAGGGCCGCCAGGACGCCAGCTCCGGGCGGGAGCCGACGAAGGCGAAGACCCGCTCGTACTGGTCGTGGATGTCGAAGTGCTTGCGGCTGGTGGTGGACAGGATGTTGCCCTGCCGGCGCTGCCGGTAGTTCAGGCAGATCCGGTCGAGCGTCGCGATCCGCCCGGCGCTGAGCATCACCGGGAACGTCCACGGGGTGTCCTCGTAGTAGCCCGGCGGGAACGCGAAGCCGTGTTCCTCGACGAAGGAGCGCCGGTACACCTTGTTCCACACGACCATCAGCAGGTCGAGGATCTCGGGCCGCTCGGCGGCGGTGAACGTCGCGTCGGTCGCGGACAGCAGCTCGGCGAGGGCGTTGCGGCGGGTGCCGCCCCACCAGTAGGTGCGGGCGTAGTCGAAGACCAGCACGTCCGGGTTGCCGGCCTCGTCGAGGCGGTCGGCCAGCGCGGCGAGCGCGCCCGGGGTGAGGGTGTCGTCGCTGTCCAGGAAGAACAGGTAGTCGCCGGTGGCGTGCGGCATCCCGGCGTTGCGGGCCCGGCCGAGGCCCGCGTTCTCCGGCAGGTGCAGGGCCGTCACGCGCGGGTCGCGGGCCGCGTACTCGTCGAGGATCGCGCCGCAGGCGTCGGGCGAGCGGTCGTCCACGGCGATCACCTCGACGTCCCGGAAGGACTGCTCCAGGACCGAGTCGAGGCATTCGCGCAGGAAGCCCTGCACCTTGAAACAGGGGACGATGATGCTGAAGCGGGGCACTGCGGGGGTCAGCTCCTTAGGAGGTGTCCTGTGAGGGGGGCGGCGGCGGGGGCCGGGACGCGTTCGGTGAGTGGGCGCACGGGCGCGATCGCCTCCGGGGGCTCGCCGAGCAGCACCCGGCGCACCACGCGCTCGGCGGCCCGGCCGTCGTCGAACTGGCAGAAACGGGCGCGGAAGGCGGCCCGCAGCTCCGCCGAGGCCGGGCCCGCGTACGAGCCGTCGGCGAAGACCCGCGCCAGCTCCTCGGGTGTGCGGGCGACGGGGCCGGGCGGGGCCGCCATGAGGTCGAAGTAGACGCCCCGCGTCTCGGTGTAGACGTCCCAGTCGTCGGCGTACACGACGATCGGGCGGTCCAGGTTGGCGTAGTCGAACATGATCGACGAGTAGTCGGTGACCAGCGCGTCGGCGGCCAGGCACACCTCCTCGGAGGAGCGGTGCCCGGTGACGTCGATGATCCGCCCGGAGCCGCGGGCGCCGCCGCCGTCGTAGAAGTAGTGGGCGCGCAGCAGCACCACCACGTCCTCGCCGGCCGCCGCGCAGAACGCCTCCAGGTCCAGGCCCGGCTCGAAGCCGGTGTGGTGGTCGCGGTGGGTCGGCGCGTACAGCACGGCGACCTTGCCCTCCGGCACGCCCAGCGCGCGGCGGGCCCGGGCGACGTCGTCGGCGGTCGCCGTGTAGAAGACGTCGTTGCGCGGGTAGCCGTACTCCAGCTGCTCGTAGGAGCCGGGGAAGGCGCGCTCCCACATCTGCGTGGAGTGGGAGTTGGACGACAGGTTGTAGTCCCAGCGGTCCACCCGGCCGAGCAGCTTGGTGAAACTGCCGGTCGCCGCGGCCACCACCGGGTACGTCGACTGGTCGACGCCCATCTTCTTCAGCGGGGTGCCGTGCTGGGTCTGCACGTGGACGCTGCCGGGCCGCTTGACCACGCCCTCCGCGAAGTTGGCGTTGTTGACGAGGTACTTCGCCCGGGCCAGCAGCCGCCAGGCGCGGCGGCTGCCGAGCACGGCGTGGTCGACGCCCGCCGGCATCGTGTGCGCCTGGTCGGCCTCGACGAGGAACACCGACCGCACGTGCGGGGCGAGTTCGGCCGCCCGGGCGTGGATCGCGGCCGGGCTGCACGCGTAACCGCGGCCCCAGTAGGCGCAGTACACGGCCAGTTCCGGGTCGAGCGGGCGGCGCAGCTGGAGCCGGTAGTACAGGCGGGTGCGCAGCCCGCGCGGGCGGGGCGCGCGCTCGGCGAGCGCCGCCGCCCGGTGCTGGGCGCCCCGCAGCGCCAGGAACGCGCCGTACGCGCCCGTCGCGAGGAGCCGCTGCTGCACGCCCTGTTTGCCGCCCGGCGGCCGGTACCCGGCGGGCCGGTGGCGGCGGTAGAGCCGGCTCGCGCGCCGGAAGTAGGACCGGCGCAGCCCGGACGGCAGCCGGCTGGGGTGGGCGGCGGTCTTCAGCACCGCCGCGAACAGCTGCCCGAACAGCGCGGCCGCCCGCTCCGGGGCGAGGCCCGCCTCCGCCGCCCGCGTCAGCACCAGCTCGGTGCGGTCCAGGAGTTCGGTGTGGTGCCCGCCCGGCGCGTGCAGCCGGCTGCCCTGCCGGCGCAGCAGGTGCCGTACGACGACGCGGCGCAGCACGGCGATCCGCTCGGCGTGCAGGGTGACCAGGCCGCCGAACCCGGTGTCCGTGAAGTGCCCCTCGGGGAAGGTGAGGTGGTGCTCTGCGAGGAACGCCCGCCGGTAGGCCGTGCCCCACGCCGGGAGCTGCACGCCGGTCACCGCGGGCGCCTCGGCGGGCGCGAACGCCTGCCGGGGGGCGCGGGCCAGCAGCGGGGCGGCCGGGTTGACCGGCTCGCCCTCCCACCAGGGGACGCGCTCGTGCTCGGCGTACAGCACGTCCACCTCGCCGGTCTCCGCCAGCCGGGCGGCCAGCGCGGCCAGCGCGCCCGGGGCGAGCGTGTCGTCGCCGTCGAGGAACAGCACGTAGGCGCCGGTCGCGGCGCGCAGCCCGGTGTTGCGGGCCCCGCTCAGCCCGGCGGACGGCGGCGAGTGCACCGGGCGCACCCGGGCGTCCCGGGCGGCGTACCCGGCGGCGAGGGTCGCGGCGGGGGCACCGGGGCCGTCACAGACCGGGATCAGCTCCAGGTCGCCGAACGACTGGGCGAGGACGGAGTCCAGCGCCAGGGACAGCCGGCCCGCGACCCCATGGGACGGGACGATGATGCTGAAGCGGGGCATCGCGATCTTTCTCTGCTCGAATCGGTCGGGCCGGCCGGTGCCGCGGCTCACGCCGTACGGCGGCCGGGGCGGCCCGTCGGCCGCCAGGTGGACGGCCGGGTGGGGGTCGGCCGCGACGTGCTGGGGCGCATCGGAACTCCCGGGAGGCAAACGGCGTTCAGCGCCGGTCGGTGACGGACAGACGGCCGGCGGGTTGGGGCACGGTGGTGAGCGGCGAGCGCTCCGGGTGGGCCGCCGGCGGCGCGGGGCGCCGCTCGGCGAGCGGCACGACCGGCGGCAGGGCGCTCTCCGGCTCGCCCAGCACCACGCGCCGCACCACGCGCTCGGCGGCGCGCCCGTCGTCGTACGGGCAGAAGCGCGCGCGGAACGCCGCCCGCAGCCGCTCGCTGCGCGCGTCGCACCAGCGGCCCGTCGCGAAGACGTCGATCAGCTCGTCCTCGCTGTGCGCGACCGCGCCGGGCGGGCACGTCCGCACGTCGAAGTAGGTGCCGCGGGCCGCCTCGTACGCCTCCCAGTCGCCGGTGTGCAGCACGATCGGCCGGTCCAGGCCGGCGTAGTCGAACATGATCGACGAGTAGTCGGTGAGCAGGGCGTCCGAGGCCAGGCACAGCTCCTCGACGTTCGGGTGGCCGCTGACGTCGAGGACCCGCGGGTCCGTGCCGAGGGGGCCGTCCTGCCAGTAGTGGGCGCGGGCCAGCACCACGAAGCGGGGGCCCAGCCGGCGCAGCACCCGGTCCAGGTCGAGTGCGGGGCGCTGGGTGCGGCGGTAGTCGCGGTGGGTCGGCGCGTACAGGACCGCCACCGTGTCGGGGGCGAGGCCGAGCGCGGCGCGCGCCCGGGCCACGTCCTGGTCGGTGGCCCGCTGGAAGACGTCGTTGCGGGGGTAGCCGTACTCCAGCGTCTCGTAGCCGCCGGGGTAGACCCGCTCCCAGGTCAGGGTGGTGTGCCGGTTGGCGGACAGCACGTAGTCCCACTTGTCGACGCCCCGCAGCAGCTCGGCGAAGTCGGTGTCGCGGGCCGCGGCGGGGCGCTCCTGGAGGTCCAGGCCCATGTGCTTGAGCGGGGTGCCGTGCTGGGTCTGCACGAACACCTGCCCGGGCCGCTTGACCAGCCGCCGGTCGAAGTTGACGTTGTTGACCAGGTACCGGGAGCGGGCCAGCGCCGTCCAGTACGCGGCCGTGCCAGGGGTGAGCCGCTCGGTGCCCGCCGGAATGGTGTCCTGGTGCTCGGGCCGCGCGATCCACGCGGTGCGTACGTGCGGGGCGTGCGCGCGGACCGCTGCCTCCAGGGCGGCCGGGTTGCAGCCGTAGCCGCGGTTCCAGTAGGCGGCGAAGACGGCCCGGTCGGCGCGCAGCGGCAGCCGCAGCTGCACGCGGTAGTGCGCCTGCAGGGCCGCCGCGCGCACGGCGCGCGCCGACCGCGCGGCGAAGCGGCGCGTCCACCCGGCCAGCGCCGTCGCCCGCCGCACCACCCGGTACGTGCGGTGCAGGCCGCCCTCGACCAGGGCGTGCCGCAGCCGTGAGCGCAGCGGCACGCGGGCGCCGGGGACCCGGTGGCGCCGGCAGTGGGCGCGGGCCCGGCGCAGGAACGCGGCACGCGCGTTACGCGGGAGCCGGCCCGGCCGGATGAACACGGTGGACAGGTGGTCGACCATGCGGCGGTACAGCACCGGCCGCCAGTGGGCCAGTTCGGGCCGCTGGTCCAGGAACGCGAAGACCCGGTCGTACTGGTCGAAGACGTCGAAGTGCCGCCGGCTGGTGGTGGACAGGATGCTGCCCCGGCGCTGGCGGTAGTGCACGCAGACCCGGTCCAGCGTGGCGATCGACCCGGCCGCCATCAGCACCGGGTACGTCCACGGGGTGTCCTCGTAGTAGCCGGGCGGGAAGGCCAGGTGCTCGCGCGTGACGAAGTCCCGCCGGTACGCCTTGTTCCAGGCGACCATCAGCACCCGCAGCAGGCCCGGGCGGTCCTGGAGCCGGAAGGGGGCCGGGCCGCCCTCGGCGAGCTGCGCCGCGAACCGGTTGCGCACCGTCTCGCCCGTCCAGTACGTCTGCGCGAAGTCGTAGACCAGGACGTCCGGTTCGCCGGTCTCCTTCAGCCGGTCGGCGATCGCCAGCAGGGTGTCCGGGGTGAGCGTGTCGTCGCTGTCGAGGAACAGCAGGTAGTCACCGGTCGCCTCGGCGATCCCGGCGTTGCGGGCGCGGCCCAGGCCGGTGTTCTCGGACAGGTGCAGCGGCCTGACCCGGGGGTCACGGGCGGCGAACTCGTCGATGATCTCGCCGCAGGCGTCCGGCGAGCAGTCGTCGACGGCGATCAGCTCGAGGTCGGGGTACGACTGGGACAGCACCGATTCGAGGCACTCGTGCAGGTACGCCTGAACCTGGTACGCGGGGACGATGACACTGAACCTGGGCAAGGGGACATCCATGGGTCGGCGCGGGCGTTCGGCCCGCCAACGGCCAATGGAGTGACGTGGTTACGCTTTCTGCGGCATACGGGGGAAGCGGGGGTGAACGACGGGGGGCGCGCCGGTGTCGTACCGACCCGCCCCCTCGACCGGCCGCGCCGGTCACCTGCCCGATCGACGGGCGCCGCCGGTCACTTGACCGCGCCGGCCATCACGCCCGAGACGAACTGCCGCTGGAACGCGAAGAACACGGCCAGCGGGATCACCATGGAGATGAACGCGCCCGGCGCCAGCACGTCGATGTTGTTGCCGAACTGCCGTACCTGCGTCTGCAGGGCGACCGTGATGGGCTGGCTGTCGGCGTCGGTGAACACCAGGGCGACCAGCATGTCGTTCCACACCCACAGGAACTGGAAGATCGCCAGCGACGCGACCGCCGGACCGGCCAGCGGCATCACCACCCGGAAGAACAGCCGCAGTTCACCCGCGCCGTCCAGCCGGGCCGCCTCCAGCAGCTCCCGCGGGATCTCCGCGAAGAAGTTGCGCAGCAGGAACACCGCGAACGGCAGGCCGAAGCCGGTGTGGAACAGCACCACGCCCAGGATGGAGCCGAACAGCCCGAGCTTGCCGAACAGTTCGGCGATCGGGATGAGCGCCACCTGCACCGGCACCACGAGCAGCCCGACCACGGCGAGGAACCACCAGTCGCGCCCGGGGAACTCCATCCACGCGAACGCGTAGCCCGCGAGCGAGCCCACGAGCACGACCAGGAGCGTGGCCGGGACCGTGATGAGCACGGTGTTGAGGATGGAGTTCGTGATGTCGCTGTTCTCCAGCAGCTTCTGGTAGCTGTCGAAGGTCAGCTGGGACGGCTCGCTGAACACCTTCCACCAGCCGCTCGCGCTCATCTCGTCCGGCGGGCGCAGCGAGGAGATCAGCAGACCGATCGTCGGCACCAGCCAGAACAGCCCGACGACGAGCAGGAAGACGCGTACCAGACCGCCGCCCAGCTTCTCGACGATCCGTGCGGCGAGCGACTCCCGCGCCTTGACGCCCGCCACGGGCGGCGCCGTCTTGCGGACGCTGCCGGCACTTCCGGCGTGTGTGGTCATCGCCGCACCTCCCGCCGCAGCCTGCGGATGTTGAACCACATCACCGGGATCACCAGCAGCAGCAGGAACACCGCGATGGCGCTCGCGACGCCCGGCTGGTCCTCGGAGAAGCCCTTGCGGTACAGCTCCAGGGCGAGCACGTTGGCGTCGTCCTGCGAGGAGCCCGGCGCGATGATGAAGACCAGGTCGAAGATCTTCAGGACGTTGATCATCAGCGTCACGGTGACGACCGCGAGCACGGGTGCCAGCAGCGGCACGGTGACCCGGCGGAACACCTGCCACTCGGTGGCCCCGTCGACGCGGGCCGCCTCCAGCAGCTCCCGGGGCACCCCCGCGAGGCCCGCCGCGATGAGCACCATCGCGAAGCCCGCCCACATCCAGATGTACGAGCCGATGATGGCCGGCGTGACCAGGGACGGGCCCAGCCAGTCCAATCCGTTGTACGGCTCCTTGAAGTTGCTCGCGGGCAGCCGCAGCCGCGCCCCGTCGGCCTTGGCCGGCAGGGTGAAGGTGCCGTCCCCGGCCGCCGTGGCCGACGCGACGACCTTGCCGTCCTTGACCGCCTCGATCCTCATCCCCGCGTAGCCCAGCTCCGCCGGGTCGGGCGCGCCGAGCGTGCCCACGCCCTTGCCGCGGGTGAAGTCCTGCCAGGTCGTGCCGGTGATCTTCCCCGGGTCGGCGGTGGGCGCCACCGCCTTCTTCGCGCCGTCGGGCATCTGGTCCGGGGCGACGCCGACCAGCGGCAGGGTGACCGTCCCCCCGGTGTGCACGGTCTGCCGGGTCACGAAGCCGCCGTCGCGTGCCACCAGCGGCGACTCGCGGCCCGGGTGGGCCTTCGGGAACGCCGACGACTCGGCGAACGTGTCGTGCACGCCCACCCACACCGCGTTGGCGACGCCCTTGTCGGGGTCCTGGTCGTACACCAGCCGGAAGATGATGCCGGCGGCGAGCATCGAGATCGCCATCGGCATGAAGACGACCAGCTTGAACGCCGTTCCCCAGCGCACCCGTTCGGTCAGCACCGCGAAGATCAGACCCAGCGCGGTGGTGACCGTCGGCGCGAACACCACCCAGACGATGTTGTTCTTCAGGGCGGTGCGGATGCCGTCGTCGGTGAACAGCTCCTTGTAGTTGTCGATGCCGGCGAAGCCGTCGCCGGACTGGTCGTAGAAGCTGCGCACGACCGAGTACCCGATCGGGTACACCACGAGCGCGCCCAGCAGCACCAGGGCGGGCAGCAGGAACAGCGCCGCCACGCTCCTGCGGGTGCCGGTCACGCTCTTGCGCGAACGAGGGGCGGGGGCCTTGCGGGCCCCCGCCGTTGCCGACGCCATGGCCGGATCAGCTCCCGTACGCCTTGGCCGCGTCGGCCTCCAGCTTCGCCTGGGTCCCGGCGACGTCCGACGGGTTCTTCAGGAAGTCCTGGAGGTCCTTCCACTCGCCCTTGCCGGGGGTGCCGCCGAACGCCTGCGGCGCCTGGTCGGACATGTCGAAGCGGAAGTCGTCGCCCGACTCGATCAGGGACTTGGCGATCCTGCGCTGGACGTCGTTCGGGTACGCCGCGTTGTCCACGTTCTTGTTCGGCGACAGGTACCCGCCGAGCTTCGCCTGGATCGTCGCCGCGTCCGGGGAGGCGAGGAACGTGGCGAGCGCCTGCGCGCCCTTGGAGTCCTTCAGGACGACCGCCGCGTCACCGCCGGACACCACCGGCGCGGTGCCGCCGACCGCCGGGAAGGGGAACACCTTCGCCCCGGTGCCGACCTTCTCCTTGGTGTCCGCGATGTTCACCTGGACGAAGTCGCCCTCGTAGACCATGGCCGCCTTCGGCTGGTCGCCGCCGGTGAAGGTCTGCGTCACCGACGCCGGGAACTCCACCTGCAGCGCGCCCGTCGGGCCGCCGGCGATCCAGTCCTTCTTGCCCCAGACCTGCGCGAGGGTGGTCAGCGCCTCCTTCACGGAGGGGTCCGTCCACTTGATCTTGTGCTGGGCGAGCTGGTCGTACTTCTCCGGGCCCGCCTGGGAGAGGTACACGTTCTCGAACCAGTCGGTCAGCGTCCAGCCGTCGGCGCCGCCGACGGAGAACGGCGTCACGCCCGAGTCGGACACCGTCTGGGCGGTGGACAGCAGGTCCTTCCACGTCTTCGGCTCGCTCGCGCCGGCGTTCTCGAAGACCTTGGCGTTGTACCAGACCAGCGACTTGTTGGCGGCCTTGTAGTACACGCCGTACTGCTTGCCGCCGACCTTGCCGATGTCCTGCCAGCCCTGCGAGTAGTTCTTCGCCAGCTCCGCCTGCGCCTCGGCGCCCAGCGGCTTGGCCCAGCCCCGGTCCGCGGCCTGCTTGATGGCGCCCGGCTGGGGCAGCATCGCCACGTCCGGCGGCTGTCCGCCGGCCACCTTGGAGCCGAGGAAGTTGATGATCGGGTCCTGCGCCGGGACGAAGGTGACCTTCGCGCCGGTGCGCTTCTCGAACTCCGCGAGGACCTTCTTGAAGTTGGCCTGCTCGGTGCCGGTCCACACGGCGGCGACCGACAGACTGGTGCCGTCGAGCTTGGGGAGGTTCAGGGTGCTGCCGCTCCCCTGCGCACCCGCGCTGGGGGAGGAGGAGCTGTCGCTGTCGTTGTCGTCGTCGCCGCCGCACGCGGAGAGCGTGAGCGCCAGGGCTCCCGCCAGGAGCGTGGCCGCGGCCCTCACGGTTCTGCGTGTCCGGATGGTGTTGCTGGTGCTGCGCATCACTGCCCCGTTCTTCGTCCTCGTCGAACGATCGAGCGCTGTCCCGTGGCCTCTGGTCTACGCCGGGTGCCTGGGGTCGGCAAGAGCGCGAACCGTGTCAAGCGGGCGATCGTGACCGCGTCGTGATCGCGCGGGGTCCGGGGGACTCGGGGCGCGGGCGCGGGGCGCCCTGACAGGGTGTGGGTTCGGCCGACCGTGCGACGCACCGCGCCGTACACGGACCGCCGCCACGCCACACCAGGCGCAACGGCACCGGCACCGGCACCGGGGCCACGCGCACCCGCTCGCGCCCCGCGCTACAGCAGCGACGGCACCTCCGCCGCGGCGACCTCGCGGGCCGCTCGCTCCAACGCGCTGGCCAGCAGGGCCAGGTCGGTCGGGCCGTTGCCCAGCTCGCGCACCGGGCGGCGGGCCGGCGGATCGCCCATCCGCCGCCAGTCCAGCGGCACGACCGTCGGCCGCACCGTCGCCGTACGGGGGATACGGCCCGTCACCCGGCCCCCCTGGAACGGCGTCACGCGGCCGTCCGCGCCGGTCAGCCGGCCCCGCCCGGGCGCCGGTTCGTCCGTGCCGGAGACCGGCGCGTCCAGGGTGACCCGCAGCGTCGCCCGCCGGGACGGCTCCGACTCCGCCGTACGGCCACCGGGGCCGGCCGCCGCCACCAGGTGCACGCCGAGCCGCTCGCCGTCCCGGGCCACCGCCTCCAGCGCGCGCATGACCGAGCCGGCCGCGGGCCGTCCGGGTGAGCCGAGCGCGGGGGACACCAGGGCGTCCAGGTCGTCCACGACCACCACGAGCCGGGGCAGCGCGGGCGCCGGCTCCGTGCGCGGGCGGGCCGCGGCACCGGGGCGCAGGCGCAGGGTGGAGCTGGGCGGCCCGTCCAGGTCGGCGGCGCCGCCCCCAGGGCCGCGCTGCGGGCCGATGCGGTCGGCGACCGCGCGGTGCCGGTGCCACTCCGCGAAGTCCACCCGGCCCACCAGTTCGGCCCGCCGCTTCAGCTCGGCGCTCAGCGACTGGGCGAACTCCCGCATCCGCACCGGGTCGTTGGCCGTCAGGTGGGTCGTGACGTGCGGGACGTCCGTACAGACCCGCAGCCCGTCGCCCTGCCCCGCGCCGCCCTTGCCGACGCTGTCCCGGCCGTCGATCAGCACGATGCCGAGCCGGTCGGGCCGCTCGGCGGCGGCCAGCGAGGCGACCACGGCCCGCAGCAGCTCGGTGCGGCCGCTGCCGGGCGGCCCCTCGACCAGCAGGTGCGGCCCGTCGCCGCCGAGGTCCACGCCGACCGGGCCGCGCGGGCCCGCTCCCAGCACGGCGACGGCCCGGCCGCCGAGGGCCTCCGGATCGTCGGCCGCGTCCGCCCAGCGGGCCATCAGGGACGCCGGGGTGGCGCGGGCCAGCCCCAGCTCGTCCAGCAGCCGGGCCGACGCGGGCAACGGCGTCGCCACGCGCGGGTGCCGCTCACCGGCGCCGTCCGGGCGCAGCGGGGCCAGGGCCCGGGCGAACCGCTCGGCCCAGGCCGGGGACACCGCGTCCACCGCGCCGACCGTGCCGTGGCCCACCGGGCCGGGCGGCTCGCTGCCCGGGCCGCCGGCCCGCACCACGCGCAACAGCCGCAGCGCCGTCGCCACGTCCCCGCTGAGCAGCACCACGGCCCCGCAGTGCCGGAAGGCGGGCACGGCCGCACAGGCCGCCTCGTACGTCTCGGTCACCGGGGAGGCGGGGGAGGCCGCCGCCGTCTCGGCGAGGCACAGCACGTGGATCCCGGCGGCGGGACCCTCGAGCGACAGCCGCGCCACGGCCTCCCGCAGGTCGGCACCGCCGGGGTCGCCGTCGACGACGAGGACGGTGTGGGGGCCGGGATGACCGTGCGGGGCGGCGGAGGCGTCCGCGGGGCCGTCGGCGAGCGCCCAGGAGGGGCGGCGGGCCGGGACGCCGGACGCGTGCGGGCCGGGGTGGTCGATCTGGTGGGTCGCCGGGGAGGCGGTGTCACCCGCCTCAGGGCCCTCGGCGTACGCGGCGTCCTCGGCGTGCTCGGCCGGCCGGGGCTGCCGCTGGGCGGGCAGGGGCCGCCCGGACCCGGACGGCGCGGACCGGTCTGCCCCGCGGGCGTCGGGCTCGTCGTGGGTGTCCAGCCGGCGGAGCAGCTCGTCGAGGCGCGCGCCGGCCTGCTCACGGTCGTGGGCGAGCAGCAGGCGGCAGTCCTGGCCGTGCCCGGGACGCAGGTGGGGCAGCCAGCCCAGCCAGGCCCACTCCGCCGCGCGCTCCTCGGCGGAGCGGGCGCGGTCGGTGCTGACCAGGACGATCTCCAGGGTGTCGGGGGAGTGCAGCGCGGCGAGCTGCGCCAGCACCGCACGGGCGAGCCCCGACAGCCGCTCGCGCGGACCGGCCAGGCCCAGGGCGCCCACCTCGCGCAGGTCCGTCGTCACCGGGACGGCGGGCAGCACGCCCGAGCCGCCGGGCGCGGCCCGGTCGGCCGTCCCGAGCCGCACGGTGAGCGCCTCCGGGTGCCCGGGCCCGCGCTCCCACAGACGGGGGCCGGGGCCGAGCGCCGTCAGCAGCAGCGTGGCCGGGTCGGGCCAGGTCTCCGGTGCCCCGGGCACCACGGCCGACGGCACGGGCGCGGTCTCCGCCGGGGGCACGTCGTACGGCTGCTCGTCCGGTGTGCCGGGGGCGTCGTCGCGGCCGCCGCCGGTGAGGCGCCGCGCCCACGCGGAGAGCCCGCCGCGCCGGCGCGCGGGCGGCGGTGCGTCGGTGCCGCGCAGGGGCGTCAGCTTGCGGCCGGGTCCGTCGTACGGCGTCCCGGCGGCGCCCGAGGCGTGCCCGTTCCGGATGTCGGCGGCCAGGCCCTCGAACGGGCCGAGCCCCGAGCCGCCGGCGTGGGTCGCGTCGGACGCCCCGGCGCCGCTGCCCGGGTGCGGCCCGGCGGCACCGCCGTGCCGCTCGACGGACGGGGCGCCGCCCTGGCCGGGCACCGTCGTGCCGGGGTGCGGGGCGGGCCCGCCGTGCTCGTCGGGTGAGGCCGTGCCCGGTGCGTGCGAGCGCTCGCTCCCGGTCGGGGCCGGCCCGGCCCAGCCGCCGGTGCCGTAGCCGTGTCCGGTCGGGCCGGAGGGGGAGCGGGGGGTGCCGTGGCCCGTGGGGGCGGGGCCGGGGCCGCCGGTGTCGTCGTCGGCCGGGCGGTCCTCCGGCACGCGCGCGGTGAGTCCGCCCCGGCCGCTCACCCGCCGGCTGGAGCCCGGGGCGCCGGCATCCTTGCGCGTGCCGTCGCCCCCGGTGTCGCCCGCCGTGTCCCCGGCGAGGGCCACGCGCACGTGGCCCTCGCCGTCCGGGGTGGTGGGCACCGGGCTGCCGGGGCCGCCGGGCGGGGCCAGCCGCAGGGTGGACTCGCCGATGCGCAGCAGGGCGCCCGGGGCGAAGCGCACCGGCCGGGCGGGTACGCGGGTGCCGTCCAGGGTGGTGCCGTTGGTGGAACCGAGGTCGGCGACGGTGACCCGGCCGTCGGCGGTCAGGGTCACCGCGCAGTGCAGGCGGGAGACGTCCGGGTCGTCCAGGGGGACGTCGGCGTCGGCGGAGCGGCCCACGCGCACCTGACCGCCGTGCAGCAGGTGGACCCCGCCCGCGTCCGGGCCGGCGACCACGTCGAGGCGGGCCGGGGCGTCGGCCACCTCCGGGTGCGGCTCGGGGTCGGCGGGGGCGCCCAGGGACAGCACCGCGCCGTCGACCAGCGGGGGCTCGCCCAGGGTGCAGCGCTGGACGTCCAGGCGCTCCAGGCCCGCGTAGAGCACCACCGCGCCGCCGGACGCGCTCGTCTCGCCGGAGACCGCCGTGGCGAGCGCCGACGCGACCGCGGCCAGCGCCGTGCCCGCGGGCGCCGTGACCAGCACGTCGCGGCTCGCGGTGCGGCCGCGCGCCTCGGACGCGGGTGGGCCGAGCGGGTCTACGACGGTCAGCCGGATCTGCATCGGCGTCAGCGGTCCCTTCTGCGCGGGTCTGCGCGGGCGCGGACTACCCCCCACCCCACACGAGCACGTCGGCCAGTACTCCAGGCATCCTCGCACCTGTCACCGACAACGCGCCCGCCGCCCGGGAACAAGTGATCTTGATTGGTCGGCTCTGCCCGCAAAAGTGCCTGCCAGGTGCCCCGCGGGCGACCGCTCGAGCCCCACTTGAGATCGGTCACGCCCGCTCCGGGCAACCGCCGGACCGAGCAGAGCGTCTTTCGTTCGAACATGTCCGGCGAGCCGTACGTACGACGCACGGAACCCCTCCCGACCCCTCCCGGGGCGACGCGGAACGGGTGCGGAACACCGGGCGGCACGCCGCGGACAGGCCGGTGGCGCGGACCGCGGCACTACAGTGGGTCGGAATGTAGTGGAACAGCAACGGCAAGCAGCAGGGAGCGCATGACGTGCGGCCGGTAGGGAGCAAGTACCTCCTTGAGGAGCCGTTGGGGCGCGGCGCCACGGGGACCGTGTGGCGAGCCCGTCAGCGCGAGACCGCGGGAGCCGAGGCGGCCGTGCCCGGCCAGCCCGGCGAGACGGTCGCGATCAAGGTCCTCAAGGAGGAGCTGGCGAGCGACCCCGACGTCGTGATGCGGTTCCTGCGCGAGCGCTCGGTGCTGCTGCGGCTCACCCACCCCAACATCGTCCGGGTCCGCGACCTGGTGGTCGAGGGCGATCTGCTCGCCCTGGTCATGGACCTCGTCGACGGCCCCGACCTGCACCGCTACCTGCGCGAGAACGGCCCCTTCACGCCCGTCGGCGCCGCCCTGCTGACCGCGCAGATCGCCGACGCGCTGGCCGCGAGCCACGCCGACGGCGTCGTCCACCGCGACCTGAAGCCGGCCAACGTGCTGCTGCGCCAGGGCGGCGGCGAGATGCACCCTATGCTGACCGACTTCGGCATCGCACGGCTCGCCGACTCCCCGGGCCTGACCCGCACCAGCGAGTTCGTCGGCACGCCCGCGTACGTGGCCCCGGAGTCCGCCGAGGGCCGCCCGCAGACCTCCGCCGTCGACGTCTACGGCGCCGGCATCCTGCTGTACGAGCTGGTCACCGGCCGCCCGCCGTTCTCCGGCGGGTCCGCCCTGGAGGTGCTGCACCAGCACCTGAGCGCCGAGCCGCGCCGCCCGTCGACCGTGCCCGACCCGCTGTGGACGGTCATCGAGCGCTGCCTGCGCAAGAACCCGGCCGAGCGGCCGAGCGCCCAGAACCTCGCGCGCGGGCTGCGCATCGTCGCCGAGGGCGTCGGGGTCCACGCGAACTCGATGCAGATCGCCGCCGCCGAGGGCGTCGGCCACGTCCTCGCCCCCGACCCGGCGCCCGCCGCGGTGCCGGACGCGGGCGGCGTCGCCGACCCCACCCAGGTGCTGCCGCACGGCTCGGCGGCCGGACCGGCGGGCGGCTACGACCCCAACGCCGCGACCAGCGTGCTGCCGCACACCGGCGCGCAGCCCCCCGCGGGCGCCGCGGACCCCACCGCGGTCCTGCCGCACACCGGCGCGGCCGACCCGACCGCCGTGCTGCCGCCGGTGCCGCCCGGCCAGCCGGGCCAGGGCGGGCAGCCGCCCGAGCAGCCGCACCCCTGGCAGAGCCAGCTGCGCGCCGCCCGCGACCGCAACGAGCAGACCCAGATCCAGTACCTCGACCCCGGCGAGGACCCGCTGCGCCGTCGCCCGCAGCGCCAGGTGGCCCGCCCGCAGCAGCAGCCGCGCCCGCAGCCCCAGCAGCAGCGCCCGCAGCAGGGCTACGGCCGCCAGCAGCAGCCGCAGCCGTACGCGCCGCCGCAGCACCAGCAGCCCCAGCGGTACGCCCCGCCGCCCGCGCCCCAGCCGCAGCGGCCCCAGCGGCCGGCGCCGGAGCCCCGCGAGCCGCGCCGGCGCAGCGCCAACCCGATGAAGATCCCCGGCCTCGGCTGCCTGAAGGGCTGCCTCTTCACGATCGTCATCCTGGTCGTGGCCGGCTGGATGGTCTGGGAGTTCACCCCGCTCCAGGACTGGATCGGCACCGGCAAGGGCTACTGGCAGCAGCTCGGCGACTGGTTCGACACGGTCACCGGCTGGATCGGTGACCTCGCCGACAGCGGTTCCTCCCAGTAGTCCGGTACGCCCGGTAAGGGTGCGGGCGACTCTGGGGATTTGTCGACATCCGGCGGGTGATTTCCGCCGCCGGAGTGAAGGTTGGCTCTCCGGACGCGTAGCTTTGTCGGCAACACGCGTACGTAGGAGCAGCCTTGGCACGGAAGATCGGCAGCCGGTACACCGCCCACCAGATCCTCGGGCGGGGCAGCGCCGGCACGGTGTGGCTGGGCGAGGGACCCGAGGGGCCCGTCGCCATCAAGCTGCTGCGCGAGGACCTCGCGTCCGACGAGGAGCTGGTGGGCCGCTTCGTCCAGGAGCGCACCGCCCTGCTTGGCCTGGACCACCCCAACGTCGTCTCGGTGCGCGACCTCGTCGTCGACGGCAACGACCTGGCCCTGGTGATGGACCTGGTCCGCGGCACCGACCTGCGCACCCGGCTGGACCGGGACCGCCGGCTCGCCCCCGAGGCGGCCGTGGCGATCACCGCCGACGTCGCCGAGGGACTGGCGGCGGCCCACGCGGCCGGGGTCGTCCACCGCGACGTCAAGCCGGAGAACGTGCTGCTCGACATGCAGGGCCCGCTGGGTCCCGGCGGCTCGCACCGCGCCCTGCTGACCGACTTCGGCGTGGCGAAGCTCATCGACACCCCCAAGCGCACCCGCGCCACGAAGATCATCGGCACCCCGGACTACCTCGCCCCCGAGATCGTCGAGGGCCTGCCGCCGCGCGCGGCCGTCGACATCTACGCCCTGGCCACGGTGCTGTACGAGCTGCTGGCGGGCTTCACGCCGTTCGGCGGCGGCCACCCCGGCGCGGTGCTGCGCCGGCACGTCACCGAGAGCGTCGCGCCCCTGCCCGGCATCCCGGACGAGCTGTGGCAGCTGGTCGTCCAGTGCCTCGCCAAGGCGCCCGCCTCCCGGCTGCGCGCCTCGGAGCTGGCGGCCCGGCTGCGCGAGCAGCTGCCGACGCTCGCCGGGATGCCGCCGCTGGACGTGGACGAGCCGGACACCGAGACGGACGACGAGCCGGAGGCGGTCCCGGTCCCGGGCGCCGTGGCCGCCGAGCCCGCCGCACGCGCGCGGCGCGGCGCGGTGCCCCTGGTGCCCGGCGCCAAGCCCGACTCCAACCGCGACACCCACACCTCGATGCGGGTGCCCGCCCCGGACGAGCTGGCCGGCGGCGCCCACGGCACCGCCCGCGTCCCCCGGGCGGCGGGCGCCCCCCGCCCCGGCTCGGCCCGCAACCGCGCCACCACGCGGCGCCGCCGCCTGGTCCTGGCCGCGGCGGCGGTGGTCCTCGCGGCCGCGGCGGGCGTCGGCACCTGGCTCGCCACCTCCGGCGACGACGCCGACGCGAGCCCCTCCCGGCCGACCTCGTCGGCCCCCGCCGCCCCGTCCGCCCCCTGACCCCGCGCCCCTGACCTCCCGGTCGGTGCCCTCCCCGGGCCTCCCGGCCGCCACCGGCGCTCCCCGCCGGGCGGAGCCGTTACGCTGGGGGTGTGGCAGTCGTCGACGTATCCGAAGAGCTCAAGTCCCTCTCCTCGACCATGGAGTCGATCGAGGCCGTTCTGGACCTCGACAGGATGAGGGCAGACATCGCCGTGCTCGAGGAGCAGGCGGCCGCGCCGTCCCTGTGGGACAACCCGGACGAGGCGCAGAAGATCACAAGCAAGCTGTCCCACCTCCAGGCGGAGGTGAGGAAGACCGAGGCGCTGCGCTCGCGGATCGACGATCTCGCCGTGCTCTTCGAGATGGCCGAGGAGGAGGACGACCCGGACACCCGTGCCGAGGCCGAGTCCGAGCTCGCCGCCGTCAGGAAGGCCCTGGACGAGATGGAGGTCCGGACGCTGCTGAGCGGGGAGTACGACTCCCGCGAGGCCCTGGTGAACATCCGCGCCGAGGCCGGTGGCGTCGACGCCGCCGACTTCGCCGAGAAGCTGCAGCGGATGTACCTGCGCTGGGCGGAGCAGAAGGGCTACAAGACCGAGCTCATCGAGACCTCGTACGCGGAGGAGGCCGGCATCAAGTCGACCACCTTCGCCGTGCAGGTGCCGTACGCCTACGGCACCCTCTCGGTCGAGCAGGGCACCCACCGCCTGGTGCGGATCTCCCCCTTCGACAACCAGGGGCGCCGCCAGACGTCGTTCGCCGGCGTGGAGGTCCTGCCCGTCGTCGAGCAGTCCGACCACGTCGAGATCGACGAGTCCGAGCTGCGCATCGACGTCTACCGGTCCTCCGGTCCCGGCGGCCAGGGCGTCAACACCACCGACTCGGCGGTGCGCATCACCCACCTGCCGACCGGCATCGTCGTCTCCTGCCAGAACGAGCGGTCGCAGATCCAGAACAAGGCCACCGCGATGAACGTCCTCCAGGCCAAGCTGCTCGAGCGGCGCCGGCAGGAGGAGCAGGCCAAGATGGACGCGCTCAAGGGCGACGGCGGCAACTCCTGGGGCAACCAGATGCGTTCGTACGTCCTGCACCCGTACCAGATGGTCAAGGACCTGCGCACCGAGTTCGAAGTGGGCAACCCCGAGGCCGTGTTCAACGGAGAGATCGACGGGTTCCTCGAGGCCGGCATTCGCTGGCGCAAGCAGCGCGAGAAGTAGCCATGTCGACAAGCCAACCGCCCTCACGCAGGGGCGGTTGGCTTATGTCTGGGTTTTACATCACACTCACGGCCTCAAGAACCGGCCATTGCGTACGCAGGGGGACATTGCGCGCGCAACGGCCTTGACGCTGCTGTGAAAACTCGGAAGGGTGAAGCGTGGCATGCGTATCTTTGGGGCGCATGTGAACCGGGGGGCTTCGCATTTTCTCGCTACCTCCGTCGATCACGGCCCCGAGCGCGGCCTCTTCGACGATCAGCTACTGGGGGTAGCAGCCTTATGACCAACAAGACGCGCGTCCGCATCGCGCGCATCGCCGCGGGCGCCGTGATCGCCGCGGGCGCCTCGCTGACGGTCGCGGGCGTGGCGCAGGCCAACGGTTCCGACGGCCTCGTCTCGACCGGCGACACCACCGACGTCACCACGCAGACGCAGGACGACCCGTGCCCGATCGGCGTCTGCACCGACGCGTCGACGACGACCACGACGTCCATCGGCGGCGACGACTCGACGAGCTCGACCTCGTCCATCGGCGGGGACGACTCGACGAGCTCGACCTCCTCCATCGGCGGGGACGACTCGACGAGCTCGACCTCCTCCATCGGTGGCGACGACTCGACGAGTTCGACCTCGTCCATCGGCGGGGACGACTCCTCCAGCTCGACCACCACGTCGGGCGGGAACGACTCCTCCAGCTCGACCACCAACGGTGGGAACGGCAACGGCGGCTCGAACGGCAACGGCAACTCGGGCGGCAACTCGAACTCGGGCGGTAACTCGACCTCGGGCGGCAACGGCACCTCGGGTGGCAACGGCACCTCGGGCGGCAACTCCTCCACCTCCGGTGGCAACGGCACCTCGGGCGGCAACTCCTCCACCTCCGGTGGCGCCGCCAGCGGCTCGAGCGGTTCTACCGGCTCGACCGGCTCCGGCACCACCCCCGACGGCACCTCCGCCCAGGAGGCCGGGAGCTCGGCGCTGACCGACACCTCGGACGCCACGGCCGCCGACACCACCGCCCAGGGCGGTGGCAAGCAGCTCGCCGAGACCGGTGCCGGGGAGACCACCTTCCTGGTCATCGGCGCCGCGACGATGATCGCCGGCGGCGTCGGCTTCCGCATCCTCCCGCGCCTGGTCGCGGGCCGCGGCGGAGCCGCTGCCTGACGGTAGCCACGACCGCACGCACCGTGTGCGCGTGACGTGACAGGAAGAGGCCCGGAGCGCTCGCTCCGGGCCTCTTCGCCGTCGGTGGGGTCGGGCTACGCGGTCTGGTGGGCCAGCAGCGCCACCGCTGCCACCAGCACCGCCAGCAGCGCGATGAGGGCCGCCGGGTTCAGGCCCGCCAGAAAGCTCTCCTGTTGCAGCCGCTCGCGGTTCGCACGGCACACGGGGCACCGGCCTTCGCTCACGGGCGCCGCGCAGTTCGCGCACACCAGCCGGTCGTACGTCATGCGCCTCGCCCTCCTCGCACCCGGTTTCTGCTCGGTACAACGCTCACGGAAACGCGAACGTTCCCCTCCCACTGTGCCAGGTTCCCGCTCGACGCGCTCTGGGGTGCCGGACGAAGGCGGCGTCCCCTTTCCCCACGGGCCACCGTACAAAACCGCACAAGCACGCCCCAACCCCGTACGGCGCCTGCGCTCGCGCACCGGGTTCGCGTATGGTCACGCTCATCTACCCCCGGCGACCCGTGGTGCACCGTGATCCGATTCGACAACGTCTCCAAGGTCTACCCCAAGCAGACCCGACCCGCGCTCAGGGATGTCTCCCTCGAGGTGGAGAAGGGCGAGTTCGTGTTCCTCGTCGGGTCCTCCGGCTCCGGCAAGTCCACCTTCCTGCGGCTGGTCCTCCGCGAGGAGCGGTGCAGCCACGGCCAGGTGCACGTCCTGGGCAAGGACCTCGCGCGCCTCTCCAACTGGAAGGTGCCGCAGATGCGCCGCCAGCTGGGGACCGTGTTCCAGGACTTCCGCCTGCTGCCGAACAAGACGGTCGCGGAGAACGTGGCCTTCGCGCAGGAGGTGATCGGCAAGTCCCGCGGTGAGATCCGCAAGTCCGTGCCGCAGGTGCTCGACCTGGTCGGGCTCGGCGGCAAGGAGGACCGGATGCCGGGCGAGCTGTCCGGCGGTGAGCAGCAGCGCGTCGCCATCGCGCGGGCCTTCGTCAACCGCCCGAAGCTGCTGATCGCCGACGAGCCCACCGGCAACCTCGACCCGCAGACCTCGGTCGGCATCATGAAGCTGCTGGACCGGATCAACCGGACCGGCACGACCGTGGTGATGGCCACGCACGACCAGAACATCGTGGACCAGATGCGCAAGCGCGTCATCGAGCTGGAGAAGGGCCGCCTCGTCCGCGACCAGGCACGCGGCGTCTACGGCTACCAGCACTGAGACCGCCCGGCTCCTCGCTCGCGTTCCACGGAAAGGTTTGACCCGCCGCCATGCGCGCCCAGTTCGTTCTGTCCGAGATCGGTGTCGGACTCCGCCGCAACCTCACGATGACGTTCGCCGTCATCGTCTCCGTCGCCCTGTCGCTCGCGCTGTTCGGCGGGTCGCTCCTGATGAGCGACCAGGTCAACACCATGAAGGGCTACTGGTACGACAAGGTCAACGTCTCGGTGTTCCTCTGCAACAAGAGCGACGCCGAGTCCGACCCCAACTGCGCCAAGGGCGCGGTCACCGAGGACCAGAAGAAGGAAATCCAAACCGACCTCAAGAAGATGGCCGTGGTCGACACGGTCACCTACGAGTCGCAGGACGAGGCGTACAAGCACTACAAGCAGCAGTTCGGCGACTCCCCGCTGGCCAGTTCGCTCACCCCGGACCAGATGCAGGAGTCGTACCGGATCAAGCTGAAGGACCCGGAGAAGTACCAGGTCATCGCGACCGCCTTCGACGGGCGGGACGGCGTGCAGTCGGTGCAGGACCAGAAGGGCATCCTGGACAACCTCTTCGGGCTGCTCAACGGCATGAACTGGGCCGCGCGGATGGTGATGGCGCTGATGCTGGTGGTCGCGCTGATGCTGATCGTCAACACCGTGCGCGTCTCCGCGTTCAGCCGGCGGCGCGAGACCGGGATCATGCGCCTGGTCGGCGCCTCGGGCTTCTACATCCAGGCGCCGTTCATCGCCGAGGCGGCGGTCGCCGGGCTCATCGGCGGCGGGGTGGCCTGCGGGTTCCTGGTGGTCGCGCGGTACTTCATCATCGACCACGGCCTCGCGCTGTCGCAGAAGCTGAACCTCATCAACTTCATCGGCTGGGACGCCGTGTTGACGAAGCTGCCGCTGATCCTCGCGACGAGCCTGCTGATGCCCGCGCTGGCCGCGTTCTTCGCGTTGCGCAAGTACCTGAAGGTGTGACGCACACCAAAAGGGGCCGTACGGACAAGACGCCCTTCGGCCCCGTGCGTTCGCCTAGACTCGCCGCCATGTCGGGTCGAGACCTGTTCTGTCAGCCCCGCCGCTTCGGCCGCGGGGCCGCCCTGACATTGGTGTTCGCCAGTGTGCTGGTCGCCGGCGCCGCCACCGGGTCGCTGCCCGGCGACGCCGACGGCCCGGGGGAGACCGGGAGTTCGCGGCCGGCCGCCGCGCCGGGCAGCCGCCACGACGCGGTCGCCCGGGCCGCCGCCGAGGCCATGGCCGAGGGCAAGTCCCCCACGGAGGCCGCCGAGCGGGCCGTCAGCCGCAGCGGGGACCGCTGGGGCGCCGTCTACTCCCCGGGCGAGTACGAGGAGTTCGAGGACGCCCTCGACGGCCGCTACACCGGCGTCGGCCTGTGGGCGCGGCGCGAGCGCGACGGCCGCATCGAGGTCACCAAGGTGCAGGGCGGTTCGCCGGCCGCCGCCGCGGGGATCCGCACGGGCGACCGGCTGCGCAGCATCGACGGGCGGGCCGTGGACGGGCTGCCGGTCACCGAGGTCGTCTCCCTGCTGCGCGGCGACACCACCGGCGAGGCGGCCGGTACGACGGTCACCCTCGGTCTGGAGCGCGGCACGCGCGCGTGGCGCGAGACGCTGCGCCGGGCCCGCCTGTCGACCGACTCGGTCACCGTGCAGCGGCTCGCCGGGGGCGTCACGGTGATCAGGATCGCCGCGTTCACCAAGGGCGTCGGCGACACCGTGCGCACCGCGGTGCACCGGGCCCCGGCCGGCGAGGGGATCGTGCTGGACCTGCGCGGCAACTCCGGCGGCCTGGTCACCGAGGCCGTGACCAGCGCGTCCGCGTTCCTCGACGGCGGCCTGGTCGCCACCTACGACGTGGACGGCGAGCAGCGCGCCCTGCACGCCGAGGGCGGCGGGGACACCGCCCGGCCGCTGGTGGCGGTCGTGGACGGCGGCACGATGAGCGCGGCCGAGCTGCTGACCGGTGCTCTGAAGGACCGGGGGCGGGCGGTCGTGGTGGGGTCGCGCACCTTCGGCAAGGGCTCGGTGCAGATGCCGAGCCGGCTGCCCGACGGCTCGGTCGCCGAGCTGACCGTCGGCCACTACCGGACCCCCTCGGGCCGGACGGTCGACGGTCAGGGCATCGCCCCGGACCTGGAGGCCGACCACGACGTCCTGCACCGGGCCGAGACGGTCCTCGGCGGCCTGGGCGAGTAGCCCCGCCCGGCCGCTCCGCTCGGCCGCCGCGCCGGGGCCGTCCACCCCGCCGGTGTCAATGGCTTCCCGTCCGCCCCCCGCGTAGTGCGAAAATGGTCGGCACTATGGCTAAGGAAAAAGGGCGCAAGCTGATCGCCCAGAACAAGAAGGCGCGGCACGACTACCTCATCATCGACACCTACGAGGCCGGCCTGGTGCTCATGGGGACCGAGGTGAAGTCGCTGCGCCAGGGGCGGGCCTCGCTCGTGGACGGCTTCGTGCAGCTCGACGGGCACGAGGCGTGGCTCTACAACGTGCACGTCCCGGAGTACAGCCAGGGCACCTGGACCAACCACAGCGCGCGCCGCAAGCGCAAGCTGCTGCTGCACCGCGCGGAGATCGACAAGCTGGAGTCCAAGGTGCAGGAGACGGGCCACACCATCGTGCCCCTGGCGCTGTACTTCAAGGACGGCCGGGCCAAGGTCGAGATCGCGCTGGCCAAGGGCAAGAAGGAGTACGACAAGCGCCAGACCCTGCGGGAGAAGCAGGACCGCCGCGAGGCCGACCGCGCGATGTCGGCCGTCCGCCGCAAGCAGCGCGCGTAGGCTGCCCGCCGCGGGGGAATACGGTGGCATCGACGGACGTTGGTCACGTACGATGGCACCTGCACCTCACAGCGGGTGCGCGGATTGAAAAATCAACATGGGGATGATCGGTTTCGACAGCGGCTGTCGAAGCAGGGGAAGCGTGTCGAGGAAGCGGCCATGATCTCGTAAACCACAGGCCGAAAAAAATAATCGCCACTATCAAGAGCGATTCTCCCAAGGCGGAGCAGTTCGCCCTCGCTGCCTGATCAGGTAGCGAGCGAACTGCCCCCTTACTCAAGGGAGTGTCAGCCCGGGGCTGTTCCCGACCCGGTTCCTGGCATCAGCTAGGGAACTAAACCTCGATCCCGGTCACGGGGTGAAGAGGGAAATCAGACAGTGACTGAGCCCGTCGGAGACTTGTCCGCGTGATCTCCGGGGCTGAGAAAAGCGCAGCGGACTGCACACGGAGAAGCCCTGATTCCGCACCGTTGGACGCGGGTTCGATTCCCGCCATCTCCACTCCCCATGAGAAGGCCCGGTGGCACCCACCACCGGGCCTTCGTCGTGTCCGCGGCGGTTCAGGCGGCGCGCCGCACGGCCCGCGCCGAGCCGATCACGAACGCCACCCCCGCCGCCGCCACCGGCACCACGAATCCCGTGGTCGGAGCGGCGTGTTCGGCGATCCAGCCACCGCTCGCCGAGCCGCACGCGATCCCCGCGAGCAGCGCGGTGACCATCAGGCTCAGCCCCTCGTTCAGCCGCCCCGCGGGCACCCGGCCCTGGAGCACGGTCATCGCCGTGACCATCGTCGGCGCGGTCGCCATCCCCGCCACCAGCAGCGCGAGCGCCAGCAGCGGCAGCGAGCCCGCGGTACGGGCGCTCAGCCAGGGCAGGCCCATCAGCACCGTCATCGCCAGCAGGCACCACGGCAGGCGCCGCTCGGCCGGTCCGGCCGGCTTCAGCGCGCCGTACAGCAGGCCGGCCGCGCACGAACCGGCCGCCTGGAGCATCAGCACCACCCCGGCCGCGCCCCGGTGGCCGAGCCCGTCGGCGTAGGCGACGGTGACGACCTCCATCGAACCGAACACCGCGCCCGTCGCCAGGAACCCCACCAGCAGCGGCGGCACGCCCGCGACCCGCAGCGGCGAGGCCGACGCGCGGTCCGCCGGGCGCGGCGGCGGCTCGGTCGCCCGCTGCGCCGCGAACAGCAGGATGCCCACCAGCAGCAGCGACGCCGCCACCAGCAGCCCCGCCTCCGGGGCGACCGCCGTGCACAGGAAGGCGGCGAGCACCGGGCCCAGCATGTAGCAGAGCTCGTCCACGGCCTGCTCGAAGGAGTTCGCCGTGTGCAGGGCGGCCGCGTCCCCGTCCAGCAGGTGCGCCCAGCGGGCCCGGGCCATGCCCCCGGTGTTCGGCGTGGTCGCGGTCGTGGCGTACGCGGCAAACAGGGTCCAGTCCGGCGCCCCGTAGTGCACGCACAGCACCAGGGCGAGGCTGCCCAGCACCACGCACAGCGCGGCCGGCACCGCGATCCGGGCCTGTCCGTGCCGGTCGACGAGCCGCGCGACCCACGGCCCGGCCAGCGCGGACGCCGCCAGCCCGGTCGCGCCGACGACCCCGGCCAGGGCGTACGAGCCGCGGGTGCCGGCGATCATCACGATGGTGCTCATCCCGACCATGCCCGCGGGCAGCCGGGCGATCAGGTTCCCCGCGACGAAGGCGCGGGCGCCCGGCCGGGCGAGCAGCCGCCGGTAGGGGCCCGGCGGACGGGCCGCGCGGGGGCGGAAGTCGACGGTGACCAGGGTGTCGGCGGTGAGGGTGGGGAAGAGGCGGGACGGTGTGCGGGCCGGCTGGTCCCGGCGCATCGACGGTGGCATGACCCCAGGCTCGGGCCGGGGTGATCACCGGGTCCAACACCTGTCCCGCACCGATTGACACACCCGCGTTGTAAATTCGCGGGATGTCCGGGACACCCGCCCCCCTCGACCCCCGTCTGCTGCGCGCCTTCCTCGCCGTCGCCGAGGAACTGCACTTCACGCGCGCCGCGGCCCGCCTGTACGTCGCCCAGCAGGCCCTCAGCCGTGACGTACGGCGGCTGGAGCGGGAGTTGGGCGCGGACCTGTTCCTGCGGACCACCCGCCAGGTCACGCTGACACCGGACGGCGAGCGGCTGGTGCCGTACGCGCGCCGGGTGCTGGCGGCGCAGGACGACCTGCTCGCGGCGTTCCGGCAGGCCCGCCCGCTGCTGGTGGACCTCAACTCGCCGGGCCTGGTCACCGGCCGCGCGGTGCTGCACCTGGCCCGCGAACTCGCCCCGGAACTGGAGCTGATGGCCCGCTTCGAGAGCGGGCTGACCTGGGCCGCGGCGGAGATCGCGGCGGGTCGGCTGGACGCGTCGTTCGGCCGTTACGCGGGCCTGGACCCGGCGCTGCGGGCGGCGCTTGACCACCAGCCCGTGCGCCACGAGCCGATGGCCGTCCTGCTGCCCGAACACCACCGGCTGGCCGCGCTGGAGGAGGTGCCGCTGGACGCGCTCGCCGGGGAGCGGGTGTACGCGGGCGCCGGGAACCCGCGCACCCGGGAGTGGACGGACCTCGCCCACCGGCTGTTCCAGGGCCGCGGCATCGAGGTGGCGCCGCCCGCGCCGCTCGCCATCGGTGACGAGGAGTTCCGCCGCATCATCGAGAAGTCGGGCGACCCGGTCCTCGTGGTGGTGGGCTTCCCGGCCCTGCCCGGCACCGTGCTGCGGCCGCTCGTCGACCCGGTGCCGCTGTCCCCGGTCTCGCTGGTCTGGCGCAAGGGGCTGGTCCACCCCGGCCTCGACGCACTGCGGCGGGCGGCGGCGCGGCTCACGGCCGAGAGGTCGTGGCTCCGGGTACCCGCCACCGCGTGGATCCCGGCGGTGGACAGGGACGGGGCCTCGGCCGGCACATGACGCACCGCGTGACGCACCGCGCGGCGCACCGGCCACCACGCCCGTGGCGCGCCCGCCGTCACGCCCGCGTCGCGGCGCGGACCACCGCCGACACGGCGGCCGTGGCGGCGAGGCTGCCCAGCATGACCAGGGTGACGCCCACCATGAACAGGCCGCTGGCGTCGTCGGACCAGTCCCCGTAGGCGGCGACGGTCAGGCCGACGGTCGTGCCGGCGACGGCCGCGGCCACGTGGTGCCGGGACGCGGCCCAGTACACGGGCACCAGCAGGCTCAGCACGAGCCCGCCCACCTGCCACGCCTCGTACGGCCCGGTCGTCGAACCGTCGGGCTGCACGTCCCGCTGCTGGTCCCACCCCAGCCAGGCGGCCCACAGCGCGCACGACACCCCGGCGAGGACCAGGGCGGGGAACAGCCGGGGCACGGGTCTCAGAAGTCCTTGGCTCATGCGGCCAGCCTTCCGCGGGGCCGGTCCGCGGAACAGGGCGCGGATACTCAGACCGACCCGAGTACGTCGGCCCTGGCCCGGCGTGCGCCGAGCCCTCACGCGCCCGCGTACTTCGCGTCCGTGGCCGGGTCCAGGGCCAGGCGGTAGCCGCGTTTGACCACCGTCTGGATCAGCTTCGGGGAGCCCAGGGCCGTGCGCAGGCGGGCCATCGCCGTCTCCACGGCGTGCTCGTCGCGGCCCGCGCCGGGCAGGGCGCGCAGCAGGTCGGCGCGCGGGACGACCCAGCCGGGGCGGCGGGACAGGGCCCGCAGGAGGGACATGCCGGCCGGGGGGACCGGCTTGAGCTCGCCGTCCAGGAGGACCGCGTGGCCGCGGATCTCCATGTGGTGGCCGGCCACCGGCAACGAGCGGGCCCGGGACGGGAGTTCCTGGCAGAGCAGCTGCACCAGCGGGCCGAGGCGGAAGCGGTCCGGCTGCACGGTGTCCACGCCGCGCGCCTGCAGCGGCAGCGCGGTGACCGGTCCCACGCAGGCGGGCACCACGTCGTGGTGGAACGCGGCCAGCAGGCCGGTCAGCAGGCCCCGTTCCTCCGCGCGGGACAGCAGGGAGGCGGCCGCGGGCGCGCTGGTGAAGGTGACCGCGTCCAGGCCGCGCGCCACCGTGGCGTCCAGCAGCCGGTCCAGCGGCCCGATGTCCTCCGGCGGCATCCACCGGTACACGGGCACGCCCACCACCTCGGCCCCGCCCTCCCGCAGCGCCTCCACGAACCCGGGCAGCGGCTCCCCGTGCAGCTGGACGGCGATGCGGCGGCCGTCGACGCCCTCCTCCAGGAGCCGGTCGAGCACCTCGGCCAGCGACTCGCTGGACGGCGACCACTCCTCGGTCAGCCCGGCGGCCCGTACCGCGCCCTTGACCTTGGGCCCGCGGGCCAGCAGCTCGACCGCGCGCAGCCGGGCCAGCAGGGCCTCGCCGAGCCCCCACCCGTCGGCGGCCTCGATCCAGCCGCGGAAGCCGATGGCGGTCGTGGCGACGACCACGTCCGGTGCCCGGTCGATGAGCTGCTGGGTCGCCGCGAGCAGCTCCCCGTCGTCGGCGAGCGGCACGATCCGCAGGGCGGGGGCGTGCTGGACGGCCGCGCCGCGCCGCTGGAGCAGGGCCCCGAGTTCGTCGGCCCGGCGCGCGGCCGTCACGCCCACGGTGAACCCGGCCAGGGGCCCGTGGTCCGGTCGCTGCTGTTCCTCGTACATGGCGTCGTCCCGCATTCCAGTGGTCGTCGTGCCGCGGACACCAGGAGGATGCCGCAGTGCCGCAGTGCCCGCATGCCGATCGAGCCTGTCAACGGCGCGTGACAGGCTCGGTTCGGCTCGATGTCGCCGGTGTTACGGCGCACTTCGGCCGGGCGGTCACACCTCCGCGTAGCTGAGCTGCGGCTTCTCCTCAGCTGCGGTCGCCGTCGCACGCGTAGCGGCGGACGGCTTTCGAAGGTATACGGCCCAGGTGACGGCGAAGCAGGCGGCGTAGAAGGCGAGGAAGGCGACGAACGCGCCGGTGCCGGAGCCGTAGGAGAGGAAGGACTGGCGGAAAGCGAGGTTGATGCCGACGCCGCCGAGCGCGCCGACCGCGCCGATCAGGCCCATGGACGCGCCGGACAGCCGCCGCCCGTACGCCGCGGCCGCCTCGCCCGTCAGGCCCAGGGCGAGGGCCTTGGTGTGGAAGATGCCGGGGATCATCTTGAACGTCGACCCGTTGCCGAGCCCGCTGAGCACGAACAGCACCACGAAGACCGGCACGAACAGCCCCAGCGACTTCTGCTGGCTGGCGTACACCAGGACGGCCGTCGCGGCGCCCATGCCGACGTAGGTGTACAGGCTGATGCGGGCCCCGCCCCAGCGGTCGGCGAGCCGGCCGCCGACGGGGCGGATCAGGGAGCCGAGCAGCGGGCCGATGAAGGTGAGGTACGCGGCCTGCAGCGGCGTGCGGCCGAACTGGTTGGTGAGCACCTGCCCGAAGGCGAAGCTGTAGCCGATGAACGACCCGAACGTCCCCACGTAGAGGAACGACATGATCCAGGTGTGTCCGTCGCGGGCCGCGTCCTTGGCGGCGCCGGTGTCGTTCCTGACCTTCTCCAGGTTGTCCATGAAGCGGAAGGCGAGCAGCGCGGCGAGCAGGATCAGCGGGATGTAGATGCCGAGCAGCACGCGCGGGCCGCCGTTCGCGCCGATGATGGCGAGGGCGATGAGCTGGATGACGGGGACGCCGATGTTGCCGCCGCCGGCGTTCAGGCCGAGCGCCCAGCCCTTCTTGCGCAGCGGGAAGTAGGCGTTGATGTTGGTCATGGAGGAGGCGAAGTTGCCGCCGCCGACCCCGGCCAGCAGGCCGACCAGCAGGAACGTCGAGAAGGACGTCCCGGGTTCCATCACCGCGAAGGCCGCGACGGTGGGCACGAGCAGCAGACCGGCGGAGATGACCGTCCAGTTCCGCCCGCCGAAGACCGCGACGGCGAAGGTGTACGGCACCCGTACGACGGCCCCGACGAGGGTGACCATCGACGTGAGCAGGAACTTGTCGGCGGGGGTCAGCCCGTACTCCGGCCCCATGAAGAGCACCAGCACCGACCACAGGGTCCAGACGGAGAACCCGATGTGCTCGGACAGGACGGAGAAGAAGAGGTTGCGGCGGGCGATCCGCTCACCGGTCGTGTTCCAGAAGACCTCGTCCTCCGGATCCCAGTGCTCGATCCAACGCCCGCCCCTGCGCGGGGCCGTGCCGGGGGCTGTGCTCGGGGCTGTCATGACGCCTCCACGGTGCTGCGGGACTCAGGTGGTGCGGGGGGATGAGCGCTCCTGGGCCCCGAAGGTAGGCACCCCGCGTTTCGCTCCTGTGCCGACGGGTGACCGCGAGGGAACGTTGCTCTCACTCGGGCGGGGGGTGGGGTGAGAGGTGCCGGGGGGTGGGGTGAGAGGTGCCGGTGGGTGGGGGAGGGGCACCGGGCCCGCCCGCCGGGGCGGTTATTGCCTGCCCCCGGGGTTCACCCGGCGGTAGGATCCGCGCGTCGTCGGCCCCGTCGGGGGGTTCGGTGGGGCGGCGGGTCCGGTGGGGGGACTGCGATGGGATTCCGGTTGCGCGTGCTGCGCGCGTTCGTGCTGCTGGCGGGCTTCTTCCTGATGGGGTTCGTGCTGCTGGCGGCCATGGGGGTGCTGGACTGGCTGTTGGTGACACGGGTGTTCGTCGACCGTGCGGAGTGGGCCGCGGCGACGCTCGTGACCGTCACCCTGATGGTGGCCGTGGCGATCCTGCAGGGCATGCTCGCCTTCCTGCGGGCGGGGCGCCTGGAGACGGAACGGCACGCGGTCGCGGTGGGGCCCGACGACCAGCCCGAGCTGTGGGACGTCGTCCGGGCCGCCGCCGCGGCGACGGGGGAGCGGCCGCCCGACGAGCTGTACCTCGACGCGGACGTCAACGCCGGCGTCACCGAGCAGAGCCGCCTGCTGGGCCTGCTGCCCGGTCGGCGCCGCATGTACCTCGGACTGCCGCTGCTCGCCGGCCTGACCGTCCCGCAGCTCCGTGGCGTCCTCGCCCACGAGTTCGGGCACTACGCGCACCTCGACACCCGGCTCGGCGGTGTGATCGTGCGCGGTCGTGCGGCGGTGCTGCACACGGTCGACGTGTTCGGGCGGAACGACACCTGGTTCCACCGTGCCGCGGGCCTGCTGTACGTCACCTACGCCCACCTGTTCCTGCGCACCTCGCAGGCCGTGGGCCGCGAACAGGAACGCGCCGCCGACCGGAGCGCCGCCCGGCACGCGGGGCGGGACGCCACCGCCGCCGCACTGCGCGCGCTGCCGGTCCTGGAAGCTGCGCACGACCACTACCTCACGGCCTACGCCGGAATGGGCGAGCCGGTGGGTGCCCTGCCGCAGCCGGGAGAGGTGTACGGCGGGTTCCGCCGCATGGTCGACGCCCGGTCACCCGAGGGCGTCGCCGAGCTGTCCGCCGGACGGCGCCCGCCGCGCCCGCACCGCTACGACTCCCACCCGCCGATCGCCGAACGGGTCGCCGCGGTCGAGGCGTTGCCCGACGACGGCCGGGCCACCGAACTGGACGACCCGCGGTCCGCGCTCACCCTGCTGCGCCACGCGGAGGAGGTCTTCACGGCGCTGGAGGCGTGCACGCTGCCCGCCGAGGCCGTCGGGTTGCCCCGCATGGACTGGGACGACCTGGTCATGGCCCGGGCCGTCGTCGACGCCGAGCAGTGGGCCCGGCCCTTGCGGGTCGCGGTGGCCAGGGCCGTGCGCGCGGAGGGGGCCGACACCGGCGGCGCACCGGCCGGGCCGGTCGAGGACGACGCGCTGCCCGGTCTGGAGGACGTGCTGGACGCCTTCGACCGCGGCTTGTTGTGGGGGGAGATCGCCGAGCGGATGCCCCGGCCCCACCAGGCGGCACGGCTGACCGGGGCGTCGGCCCGCACCTTCATGCGGCCCCGCGTCTTCGACGGCCTCGCCGGTCTGGTCCACCTGCGTCTCGTCCAGGGCGGGCAGGCCACCCCCGACGTGGCCTGGGCGGGTCGGCCCGGGCTCGCGCTGCCCGACGAGTGGGAGCAGGGCATGGACGACGCCCTCGACGCGGCCGTCGCCGACACCCCGGACTCGGCGCCGCTGCGCGCCCTCCTGGCCGGCGTCGGGTCCGGCTCCACCGCCGACCCGGTGGTCAGTGCCGGCTGACTTCCGTCGCCACAGGGCCCCTCGGCTCCCGCCTCGACACCACCGTCCGCAGCGCGTTCCACGCCACCCACGGGTCCTCGAAGCGCTCCCGCAGGGTGTGCTCGTCTCCTCGCTCATGCCCCCAGCCAATTCCCGCCCCCACCCCCCGGCCCATCGCCCGGACGCGCGCCCGCATACGCGCGTGTCCACCTCCACCCCGCGTGGGACCCGCCCCGCCCGGGGACTTCCGGCCGTACTCCCGGGCGGGCACTGTGAGAGGGGGAACGAAGGACACCGGGGGGAACTGCTCCTACCTAGGCGGTGACAGGCACATGGCACCGGGTACGGCCACGGCCCCGCACGAGCCGCGCTTCGACGCAGGACGTCTCTGTCTCGATCTGCTGGCGACCGCGCACCCCGTCGAACGGCTGCACTCCCTGCCCCCGTTGTACGCCTGGATCACCGCCTCGGGACTCGTCCCGCAGGGCACCCTCCTGCCTGCGGCGGACCTGTCGTGGGTGACGGCGTTCCGGGAACTGCGCGGATGCGTCGGACAGTTGGTCCACGCCTCCCTGACCCCGGACCACCGCGCCCCCGCGGCCCCCGCCCTGTCCCCGGCCCTGGCCCGCCTCAACGACCTCGCCCGCGCCGCCACCCCGGCCCCCCGCGCCATACGGGAGGAAGACGGCACCCTCGTACGGCGGTTGGACGCTGCCCCGGAGTGCGCCGCCCTGCTCGCCGTCGTCGCGCGGGACGCGGTCGAGCTGCTGACCGACCCGGTCGCGCGGGCCGCGCTGCGGCAGTGCGCGGGGGACAACTGCCCGCTGGTGTACGTCGACACCTCCCGCGGCCGCCGCAGACGCTGGTGCTCCAGCGAGGTCTGCGGGAACCGCGAGCGGGTCGCCCGGCACCGCCGGCGCACCGCCGTCACCCGCGGCTGAGAAGCGGAGGGATCGTGTCCGACACGTCGGGCATGCCGTCGATCGGCCGCTTCGTCCCCGCCCGGCCGTCGAGTGATCTCGCTTACACCTCGTTTGCCCCCGGCGTACCGCGGGGAGGGTGCGCGATCTTGTCGGTGTGGCGGATCTGTAAAGAATTGGGTGGGGGAATGTGCGTTCATGTCCCCCTCGTCATGACACCCCGAAGAAATCTGTCGCCCAGGTTTGAACATCCCGCAGCTCACGTCCGTACCGGTGGGGGAGCGACCGACTGGGGGAACCCCCGGACACCGGAGGTGGGCGTGCGCAAGGATGCGGCCGTGGCCAATGAACGTGGATCGAGGGCCCGACATCGCATGTCCCAGCCCTCGGAACCTGACGAGGAGCTGATGCGCGCCCTCTACCGGGAGCACGCCGGCCCCCTCCTTGCGTACGTCCTGCGACTGGTCGCCGGAGACCGGCAGCGCGCCGAGGACGTCGTGCAGGAAACGCTCATCCGTGCCTGGAAGAACGCCGGTCAGCTCAACCGGGCGACCGGATCGGTACGCCCCTGGCTGGTGACGGTCGCGCGCCGCATCGTCATCGACGGCCACCGCAGCCGGCAGGCCCGGCCGCAGGAGGTCGACCCGTCGCCGCTGGAGGTCATCCCCGCGGAGGACGAGATCGACAAGGCGCTGTGGTTGATGACCCTGTCGGACGCGCTGGACGACCTGACCCCGGCCCACCGGGAGGTGCTCGTCGAGACCTATTTCAAGGGGCGTACGGTCAACGAGGCGGCCGAAACCCTGGGCATACCCAGCGGCACCGTCCGCTCCCGGGTGTTCTACGCCCTGCGGTCGATGAAGCTGGCACTGGAGGAGCGGGGGGTGACGGCGTGATGAGCATGTACGGGGGATACGGCACAGGTGGTTCGGGTATGTCTGGTCCCATGCAGGGATCGATGCACGGATCTCCGAGTCCGAGCGAGCACGAGACCGTCGGCGCCTACGCCCTCGGGATCCTCGACGACGCCGAGGCAACCGCTTTCGAGGCCCACCTCGCCGGCTGCGAGTGGTGCGCCCAGCAGCTCGACGAGCTGGCCGGGATGGAGCCGATGCTCGCCGCGCTCGCGGACCTGCCCGGGACCGGCACGCCGGCGATCGGCGAGTCCCTGTCCGCACGGCCCAGCCCACGGCTGGCGGAGCGGCTGGTCGACGAGGTGGCCGAGCGGCGCGCCCAGAAGCGCCGGCGCTCCTTCTACATGGTCGCGGCCGCGGCGGCGCTGATCGTCGGCGGCCCGCTCACCGCGGTCGCGGTGACCGGCGGCGACGAGGGCGGCGGCAAGGCGCCCGTGGCGAGCGCGAGCAACCCGGCGCGGTCGGTGTTCAACACGCTCAGTGACAAGCTGACCGCCACCGACGCGGGCACCAAGGTCACCGGGACCGTGGCGCTCCAGGACAAGGCGTGGGGCACCGAGACCGTCGTCGAACTGAAGAACGTCACCGGGCCGCAGAAGTGCTCGCTCATCGCCGTCGGCAAGAACGGCGAGCGCGAGACCGCCTCGTCCTGGTCGGTGCCCGAGTGGGGCTACGGCATCCCCAACGCCAAGACCGACCAGGCCAAGCAGCCGCTGTACGTCCAGGGCGGCGTGTCGATGCCGGTGAACGACATCGACCACTTCGAGGTCATGACCTTCGACGGCAAGAAGCTCCTCGAGATCGACGCGTAGCTTCCGCGCACCGGCCCCCTTCGCGTACGGTTGACGGCTGCCCAGCACGTCAGAAGGGGGCCCGGTGGCCGCTCAGGCTCAGCAGGACAACGCGGTCGACTCGGTCCGGGGCGAGCACGACTCCGTGCGCGACCGAGAGATCCGCGGGGAACAGGAACACCTGGACCGGGTGTACCGGCGGCTCGAGGAGAAGATCCACGAGGCCGAGTTCCTCATGAACGACGCGGCGCAGCGCGGCCAGGTCGGCACGCCCGGCGCGCTCGCCGAGCGGGACGCCCAGGTCTTCCGCGCCGGCATCCACCTCAACCGGCTCAACAACGAGTTCGAGGACTTCCTCTTCGGCCGGATCGACCTGCTGCCGGGCAAGGACGGCAAGAAGGGTCCGGACGGCGCCTACACCGCCGTCGAGCCGGCCGAGGGCGCGGTACGGCCCGACGGCACCGCCGACATCGCCGAGACCCTGCACATCGGCCGGATCGGCGTCCTCGACCAGGACTACGCCCCGCTGGTCATCGACTGGCGGGCCCCGGCCGCCGCGCCGTTCTACCGGTCCACGCCCGTGGACCCCGGCCGGGTCGTGCGCCGCCGGGTCATCCGCTCCAAGGGCCGCCGCGTCCTCGGCGTCGAGGACGACCTCATGCGGCCCGAGCTGACCGCCTCCCTCGACGGCCGGGAGCTGCCCGTCATCGGCGACGGCGCCCTGATGGCCGCCCTCGGGCAGGCCCGCGGCCACACCATGCGCGACATCGTGGCCTCCATCCAGGCCGAGCAGGACCTGGTCATCCGGGCCCCCGCCGCGTCCGTGACGTACGTCGAGGGCGGCCCCGGCACCGGCAAGACGGCCGTCGCGCTGCACCGCGCCGCCTACCTGCTCTACCAGGACCGGCGCCGGTACTCGGGCGGCATCCTGATCGTGTCGCCGACGCCCCTGCTGGTCGCCTACACCGAGGGCGTCCTGCCCTCCCTCGGCGAGGAGGGCCAGGTCGCGATCCGCGCGATCGGCTCGCTGGCCGTGGACGCCGTGGGCGCCGAGGCCACGCTGTACGACTCGCCCGCAGTGGCCCGCGCCAAGGGCTCGTCGCGGATGCTGAAGGTGCTGCGCAAGGCGGCGCGGGGAGCGCTGGAGCTGGGCCGCGGCGCCGGCGCGCCCGCCGGTCAGCTCACCTTCGACGGGGGCGACGCGGCCGGCACGCCGGGCGCCCCCGCCGGTCCGCCCACCCGGCTGCGGGTCGTCGCCTTCGGGCGGCGCCTCGAACTGGACGCCGCCGCGCTGGACCGCGTCCGCCGCACGGCCCTCGGCGGCACCGCCCCGGTCAACCTGCTGCGCCCGCGCGCCCGCAAGCTGCTGCTCGACGCGCTGTGGGAGCAGTCGGGGGCCGCCGGCCGGCAGACCGACCCGGAGCTGGCCGCCGAGCTGCGCTCCTCCTTCGACGACGACATCACCTCCGAGGACTCCTTCACCGGGTTCCTGGACGCCTGGTGGCCGGAACTGACCCCCCGGGGCGTGCTGGCCGCCATGGCCGACGAGCGCCGCCTGGGCCGCTGGGCGCGCCGGGTCCTCAACCCCGGCGAGGTCCGCAAGGTCGCCCGGTCGCTGAGGCGGGACGGGTACTCCGTGCACGACATCGCCCTGCTCGACGAGCTCCAGGCGGTGCTCGGCGTCCCGGCGCGCCCGCGCAGGAAGCGCGAACTGGACCCGCTGGACCAGCTCACCGGCCTGGAGGAGCTGATGCCGGTGCGCGAGGAGTCGCAGCGCGAGCGGGCCGAGCGGCTGGCCCAGGAGCGCACCGAGTACGCCCACGTGATCGTGGACGAGGCGCAGGACCTCACGCCGATGCAGTGGCGCATGGTCGGCCGCCGCGGCCGGCACGCCACCTGGACGGTCGTCGGCGACCCGGCGCAATCCTCCTGGTCCGATCCGGACGAGGCGGCCGCGGCCCGCGACGAGGCCCTGGGCACCCGGCCCCGGCGCCGCTTCCGGCTGACGGTGAACTACCGCAACCCGGCCGAGATCGCCGAGCTGGCCGCGAAGGTGCTGGCGCTGGCCATGCCGGGCGCCGAGTCGCCGTCGGCGGTCCGTTCGACGGGCGTGGTGCCGCGCTTCGCGGTCGTGCGGGAGGCGCTGGGCGCGACCGTGCGGGCCGAGGCCGAGCGGCTGCTGGAGCGGGTCGAGGGCACGGTCGGCGTGGTCGTCGCCATGAACCGGCGCGAGGAGGCCCGGCGCTGGCTGGCCGGGCTCGGCGACCGGGTGGTGGCGCTCGGCAGCCTGGAGGCCAAGGGCCTGGAGTACGACGCGACGGTGGTCGTCTCGCCCGCGGAGATCGCGGACGAGTCCCCGGCGGGCCTGCGGGTGCTGTACGTCGCGCTGACCCGGGCCACCCAGCAGCTCACGGTCGTCTCGGGGGACCGGGACGAACCGGACGTACAGGGTGTTCCGGACCTGCTGAGGGACTGACGCCAGTGGTCCGTCCCGACTGTTTCCGGTGAACCTCGCCGACGGGAATGGGTGTGCGGCATCCGTTTGTTAGCCTGGGTGTGGCACCGGCCCGATCCAAGCCCCCGGGCCCAACCTTCGTCGCTACGAGCGACCACTTGCCGCGAGGCGAGCATGGCGGGTCGGTGCCACTTGACCGTCGAGAGACCCACGTCCTTGGTGACGTGGGTCTCTTTCTTTTGGCCGAGCGCGCCCCGTACCCTCTCGCATGGTGGAATACTTTTTCCGATCCGACCGGTCGTGCGCCGCGCCCCGTGAACAAAACGTCCGCAACCCGGGGCGGCTACCCCGTACTCAGGGGTAGGTGCGACGATCGGACGGCACAACTTCGCGACACGGTGAAAGCAGAGGAAGTCGGCCATGGCAACGGCGCCCAGCGTCTCCTACTCGATGACGATCCGGCTGGAGGTCCCCGCGAGCGGGACCGCCGTCTCGCAGCTCACCAACGCCGTGGAGTCCTCCGGAGGCTCGGTGACCGGCCTCGACGTGACCGCGTCCGGCCACGAGAAGCTCCGCATCGACGTCACCATCGCGGCCACCTCGACCGGCCACGCCGACGAGATCGTCGAGAAGCTGCGCGGCATCGAGGGCGTCACCCTCGGCAAGGTCTCGGACCGTACGTTCCTGATGCACCTCGGCGGCAAGATCGAGATGCAGTCCAAGCACCCCATCCGCAACCGTGACGACCTCTCCATGGTCTACACGCCCGGTGTGGCCCGCGTCTGCATGGCGATCGCCGAGAACCCCGAGGACGCCCGCCGGCTGACCATCAAGCGCAACTCCGTTGCGGTCGTGACGGACGGCTCCGCCGTGCTGGGCCTGGGCAACATCGGCCCCAAGGCCGCGCTGCCCGTGATGGAGGGCAAGGCCGCCCTGTTCAAGCGGTTCGCCGGCATCGACGCCTGGCCGCTGTGCCTGGACACCCAGGACACCGACGCGATCGTGGAGATCGTCAAGGCGATCGCCCCCGGCTTCGCCGGCATCAACCTCGAGGACATCTCCGCGCCCCGCTGCTTCGAGATCGAGGCCCGGCTGCGCGAGGCCCTCGACATCCCCGTCTTCCACGACGACCAGCACGGCACCGCGATCGTCGTCCTCGCCGCCCTGACCAACGCGCTGCGCGTGGTCGGCAAGGGCATCGGGGACGTGCGGGTCGTCATGTCCGGCGCGGGCGCGGCCGGCACGGCCATCCTCAAGCTGCTGCTCGCCGCGGGCGTGAAGAACGCCGTCGTCGCCGACATCCACGGCGTCGTGCACACCGGCCGCGCGGACCTGGTGGACGCCCCGGCCGACTCGGCGCTGCGCTGGATCGCCGACAACACCAACCCGGAGAACCTCACCGGCACCCTCAAGGAGGCCGTGCGCGGCGCCGACGTCTTCATCGGCGTCTCCGCCCCGAACGTCCTGGACGGCGACGACGTGGCCGCCATGGCCGACGGCGCGATCGTCTTCGCGCTCGCGAACCCCGACCCCGAGGTGGACCCGGCGGTCGCCCGGCAGACGGCGGCCGTGGTGGCCACCGGCCGCTCGGACTTCCCGAACCAGATCAACAACGTGCTGGTCTTCCCGGGCGTCTTCCGCGGCCTGCTGGACGCGCAGTCCCGCACCGTCAACACCGAGATGATGCTCGCGGCCGCGAAGGCCCTGGCGGACGTGGTCACCGAGGACGAGCTGAACCCGAACTACATCGTCCCCAGCGTCTTCAACGACAAGGTCGCGGGCGCGGTCGCCGGCGCGGTGCGCGAGGCGGCGAAGGCGGCGGGCGCGACGGCGTAGGCGCCCGGCGCACCGGTACGGCCCGCGCGCCCTGGCCAGGCTGTGGAGCCCGGCCCTCCGCACTACCGCCGCGGGGGGCGTACGGTACATACGGGTCGCGGAGGATCCGGGCAGGTGTGAGCACCGCCACGGTCCCCCGCACCGGCGCGTCGTGGAACCACCTGGGCTCGGACGCCCTCTAGGGTGGCGGCCGGGCCGGCGCCCTTCGTGTGACTCCCCAGGGTGTTCTCACGACTCCTACGGGTGCCGGATTGGCTTTACCGCCGCAGGTGGGGGCAGGATGCGTCCCTGGGCGCGAGCGCATCGGCATCGCAGTGCCTCGTGTGCGGCTCCGCCGCGTGGCACGCCCCAACGGCAAGAAAGACACGGGAGTAACAACATGAACCGCAGTGAGCTGGTGGCCGCGCTGGCCGACCGCGCCGAGGTGACCCGCAAGGACGCCGACGCCGTCCTGGCCGCGTTCGCCGAGGTCGTCGGCGACATCGTCTCCAAGGGCGACGAGAAGGTCACCATCCCCGGCTTCCTGACCTTCGAGCGCACCCACCGTGCCGCTCGCACCGCGCGCAACCCGCAGACCGGCGACCCGATCCAGATCCCGGCCGGCTACAGCGTGAAGGTCTCCGCGGGCTCGAAGCTGAAGGAAGCCGCGAAGGGCAAGTGAGCCGCGCCCCCTCAGGGGGGTGTCGCACGGCACGCCGATGGGGCGGTCACCCGAGTCCGGGTGCCGCCCCTTCGCCGTACGCGCGTGCCCACACGAGGACGCCGACCCGGCGGGTGAGCGCCCTCGCGTGGACCGCTAGCCGAGCGCCTTGCCGGGCAGCTCGACCTTCGCGCCGAGCTCCACGAGCTTGTCCATGAAGTTCTCGTAGCCGCGGTTGATCAGGTCGATGCCGTGGACCCGGGACGTGCCCTGCGCAGCGAGGGCGGCGATGAGGTACGAGAAGCCGCCGCGCAGGTCGGGGATGACCAGGTCGGCGCCCTGCAGCCGGGTCGGTCCGGAGACGACCGCCGAGTGCAGGAAGTTGCGCTGGCCGAAGCGGCAGTCGGAGCCGCCCAGGCACTCGCGGTAGAGCTGGATGTGCGCGCCCATCTGGTTGAGCGCGGAGGTGAAGCCCAGCCGGGACTCGTAGACCGTCTCGTGGACGATGGACAGTCCCGTGGCCTGGGTGAGCGCCACGACCAGCGGCTGCTGCCAGTCGGTCTGGAAGCCGGGGTGCACGTCCGTCTCCAGCGCGATCGACTTCAGCTGGCCGCCGGGGTGCCAGAAGCGGATGCCCTCGTCGTCGATCTCGAAGGCACCGCCCACCTTCCGGTAGGTGTTGAGGAACGTCATCATCGAGCGCTGCTGCGCGCCGCGGACGTAGATGTTGCCCTCGGTCGCCAGCGCCGCGGACGCCCAGGAGGCGGCCTCCAGGCGGTCCGACAGGGCGCGGTGGGTGTAGCCGCCGAGCTTGTCGACACCGGTGATGCGGATGGTCCGGTCGGTGTCCATCGCGATGATCGCGCCCATCTTCTGCAGCACGCAGATGAGGTCCTCGATCTCGGGCTCGACCGCCGCGTTGGACAGCACGGTGACGCCCTCGGCCAGCACGGCCGTCAGCAGCACCTGCTCGGTCGCGCCGACGGACGGGTACGGCAGCCGGATCTTCGTGCCGCGCAGGCCCTTGGGGGCCTCCAGGTACTGCCCGTCGGCCCGCTTCTCGATGACCGCGCCGAACTGCCGCAGCACGTCGAAGTGGAAGTCGATGGGCCGGCCGCCGATGTCGCAGCCGCCGAGACCGGGGATGAAGGCGTGCCCGAGGCGGTGCAGCAGCGGGCCGCAGAACAGGATCGGGATGCGGCTCGACCCGGCGTGGGCATCGATGTCGGCGACGTTCGCGCTCTCGACGTAGGTCGGGTCGAGGACCAGCTCGCCCGGTTCCTCGCCCGGACGGACCGTCACGCCGTGCAGCTGGAGCAGCCCGCGCACGACGCGCACGTCACGGATGTCCGGGACGTTGCGCAGCCGGCTCGGCGCGCTGCCCAGCAGGGCGGCCACCATGGCCTTCGGTACGAGGTTCTTCGCACCGCGGACACGGATCTCGCCCTCCAGCGGGGTCCCGCCGTGGACAAGCAGTACGTCATCAGCGCCGTTGACGGTCATGAATCTCGCGTTCCGTGGAGTGGGGCAAGGGCCAGAGGAGACAGAGTAATCGCCGTGCACCCCCCTGCCGTAAGCCCGAGGACCGCCCAGTCACGTCATGGCTGTGTCACAACACGAACGGTTCCGCGGCGGGCACGTGCGGTCACCGGTGCCGGTGTGCGCCCGCGGGTGCGCTCGTGAGCCCTGACCTGCCTTCACCCCCGTGCCCGCATTGCCTCCCCATGCGGCGGGAAGATGCGGGATCATGTCTGGCATGACCGAGGTGTCCTCGCTCACAGGGCGGCTGCTCGTGGCCACCCCCGCCCTGGCGGACCCGAACTTCGACCGCGCGGTGGTGCTGCTCCTCGACCACGACGAGGAGGGCTCCCTCGGTGTGGTCCTCAACCGCCCGACGCCGGTCGGCGTGGGCGACATCCTCGAAGGCTGGGCCGAACTCACGGGCGAACCCGGCGTCGTCTTCCAGGGCGGCCCGGTGTCCCTCGACTCGGCCCTCGGCGTGGCGGTGATCCCCGGCGGGTCCTCCGGCGACGGTGTCCCCCTCGGCTGGCGGCGCGTGCACGGCGCGATCGGGCTCGTCGACCTGGAGGCCCCGCCGGAGCTGCTCGCCTCGGCCCTCGGCTCCCTGCGCATCTTCGCCGGGTACGCCGGCTGGGGCCCGGGACAGCTGGAGGACGAGCTGGCCGAGGGCGCCTGGTACGTCGTCGAGTCCGAACCCGGTGACGTGTCCTCGCCGGTCCCCGAGAGGCTGTGGCGGGAAGTGCTGCGCCGCCAGCGCAACGAGCTGGCGATGGTGGCCACGTACCCGGACGACCCGTCGCTCAACTGATGCCCGGCCGCTTCAGTACTCTTGGCCGTATGAGCACTCTCGAGCCCGAGCGCGGAACCGGTACGGGGACCCTCGTCGAGCCGACGCCGCAGGTGTCGCACGGTGACGGCGACCACGAGCGCTTCGCCCACTACGTCCAGAAGGACAAGATCATGGCGAGCGCCCTCGACGGCACCCCCGTCGTGGCGCTGTGCGGCAAGGTCTGGGTGCCGGGCCGCGATCCCAAGAAGTACCCGGTGTGCCCCATGTGCAAGGAGATCTACGAGTCCATGGGCGCCGGCGGCAACGACGGCCAGGGCGGCGGCGACGGCAAGAGCTGACCCCGGCCCCGCGGACCGGTTCCCGCTCGGCATCCGGTGCGACGGTGTTCGTCGGTCCCCCGTTCGACGGCAGGCCCCCGAGGTGCGTGGACGCGCGCCCCGGGGGCCTTCGTGTGCCGGTGGGGAGCCGGCCGGACTTCCGCCAGTGGTCGAGACCTCTTGTGGGCCGGTCCCGGACGTCCTAGCCTCCCGTTGTGCAGAGCGAAACCGACATTGCGCAGCCTGCAACGTCCCTCCTTCCGGCGCCGCGCGCCGTCGAGGGCCCGATGCGGTGCGGGCTGGACCTGGACGACTCCACGACCTTGTGGGCGGCCCCCGGCACCGAGTCGACCGAGCGCTGGCTGCGGGCCACCCTCGGCGCCGCCCTGGGCCTGCCGCTGCGGCCCGGCGCACCGGACGTTCCGGGCGGTGTGCGGCTGGTCCTGGACGACACCCTGGGCGCCGAGGCGTACCGGCTGGACGTCGTCGCCACCCGGGGCGTGGAGATCCGGGGCGGTGACCCGGCCGGCGTCTTCTGGGGCGCCCAGACCCTGCGCCAGCTCCTCGGCCCCGACGCCTTCCGGCGGGCACCCGTGCGCCCGGGGACCCGGCAGGGCCTGCCGCACCTGCGCGTCGAGGACGCCCCCCGCTTCCCCTGGCGCGGGGTGCTGCTCGACGTCGCCCGGCACTTCCTGCCCAAGGACGGCGTCCTGCGCCAGCTCGACCTGATGGCCGCGCACAAACTGAACGTGCTGCACCTGCACCTGACGGACGACCAGGGCTGGCGGGTGGAGATCCGGCGCCACCCGCGGCTCACCGAGGTCGGGTCCTGGCGGGCGCGCACCAAACTCGGCCACCGCGCCTCGCCGTTGTGGGACGAGCGGCCGCACGGCGGCTTCTACACCCAGGACGACCTCCGCGAGATCGTCGCCTACGCCGCCGAGCGGCACATCACGGTCGTCCCGGAGATCGACGTACCGGGGCACTCGCAGGCCGCGATCGCCGCGTACCCCGAACTCGGCAACACCGACATCGTCGACACCACCGCCCTCTCCGTCTGGGACACCTGGGGGGTCAACCCCAACGTACTGGCCCCCACCGACACCACCTTGCGGTTCTTCGAGGGAGTGTTCGAGGAGATCCTGGAACTGTTCCCGGCGGACGCCGCCCGCTTCTCGGCGTTCGTGCACATCGGCGGCGACGAGTGCCCCAAGGACCAGTGGCGCGCCTCGCCCGCCGCGCAGGCCCGCATCGCGGAGCTGGGGCTCGCCGACGAGGACGCCCTGCAGTCGTGGTTCGTACGGCACTTCGATTCCTGGCTGGCCGCGCGCGGGCGGCGCCTGATCGGCTGGGACGAGATCCTGGAGGGCGGCCTGGCGCCCGGCGCGGCCGTGTCGTCCTGGCGCGGCTACGCGGGCGGGATCGCCGCCGCACGGGCCGGCCACGACGTCGTCATGTGCCCCGAGCAGCAGGTGTACCTGGACCACCGGCAGGCGCCCGGCGAGGACGAGCCGGTGCCGATCGGGTACGTGCGCACCCTGGAGGACGTCTACCGCTTCGAGCCCGTGCCGCCCGACCTGACGGGGGACCAGGCCCGCCACGTGCTGGGCGCGCAGGCCAACGTGTGGACCGAGGTGATGGAGGACCAGGCGCGCGTGGACTACCAGCAGTTCCCGCGCCTCGCGGCCTTCGCCGAGGTGGCCTGGAGCGACCTTCCGGCGCCCGCGGAACGGGACGTCGCGGACTTCGAGCGGCGGATGACCGCCCACTACGCCCGCCTCGACGCCCTGGGCGTGGCCTACCGTCCGCCGGCCGGACCCCGGCCCTGGCAGCGCCGCCCGGGCATCCTGGGCCGCCCGCTGGACGGGCCGCCGCCGCACCGGTAGGGCCCGGGCCGAAATCCCGCCAGGATCACCGGAGAGGGGCAATTCACGCCCATCGGCGATGCCGTGTGAAATCGGGTCATCCTGCTGATGAGGTGGGCGAATGCCTCCTAGCGGACCCCCGTCTTCGGGTGCCGCGAAGATGTGCCAGAGTTGCCACGTCCGCCCTGTCAGCACGTACCGTACGGCAACACAGGTGGGACCAGGTGGGGCAGCGGGAAGGGGCAGCCGGTTTTGAGCACGCACGCACCGCAGGCGGCGCAGGCCGTCACGCTGCCCACGACGCTCGACGAGGCCGTGGCGGCCCTCGCGGCCATGCCCGCCGCCGTGCCCGTCGCGGGCGGCACCGACCTGATGGCCGCCGTCAACTCCGGTCAGCTCAGACCCGCCGCCCTGGTCGGCCTCGGCCGGATCAGCGAGATCCGCGGCTGGCAGTACCAGGACGGACACGCGCTGCTCGGCGCCGGGCTCACGCACGCGCGCATGGGGCGCCCCGACTTCGCTGCGCTCATCCCGGCGCTCGCCGCCGCCGCGCGCGCCGCCGGACCGCCGCAGATCCGCAACGCGGGCACCCTCGGCGGCAACATCGCCTCCGCCGCGCCCACCGGCGACGCGCTGCCCGTGCTGGCGGCCCTGGAGGCGACCCTGATCATCGCGGGCCAGGGCGGGGACCGCCGCGAGATCCCCGTCTCCCACCTGCTGGCCGGCGTGGAGATGCTGCGCGGCGGCGAGCTCATCGGGTACGTGCGCGTGCCGCTGCTGCACGCGCCCCAGGTCTTCCTGAAGGCGACCGGCCGGACCGGCCCCGGGCGCGCCGTCGCCTCGGTGGCCCTGGTCCTCGACCCGGCCCGGCGGGGCGTGCGGTGCGCCGTCGGCGCCATAGCGCCCATGCCGCTGCGGCCGCTGGAGGCCGAGCAGTGGGTCGCCCGGCTGATCGACTGGGACAACAACCGCGCGATCGTCCCCGAGGCCCTGACCGCCTTCGGGGAGTACGTCGCCGCGGCCTGCATCCCCGACCCGGCCCCCGAGCCGGACGGCTCCGTGACGCAGTTGCCGCCCGCCGTACTGCACCTGCGGCGCACCGTCGCCGCGCTGGCCCGACGAGCACTGGGGAGGGCGCTGTCGTGACCGACGACCAGCACGCGGACCGGCACGGGCAGGACGCCCCGCGCAGCGGCGGCCGCTGGGACCCGCTGCCCCAGGGCGAGTACGACGACGGCGCCACCGCCTTCGTGCAGCTGCCCGAGGGCGGCATCGACGCCCTGCTGTCCGGCGACAGCCCGCTCGCGGCACCGGGCCAGTACGTCCCGCCGCAGATCCAGGCGAACACCCCGCACGAGGGCGCCCCGGCCCCCGGGGACACCGGCACGGGCGCGTGGGCGGCACCGGCCGGCGGCGTGCAGTGGCCCGAGCCGGGCCCGCCGACCTCCGGCGGCGACCGCTTCACGTACCACCCCGGCGCGACCGGCCAGTGGACGTTCGACGACACCGCGGCCCACACGGCCGGCCCGCCCACCGGTGTGCCGGAGCCCGCGCCCGGACCCGGGCACGACGTGACCGGACAGTGGTCGATCCCCGTCGCGGGGGGCGACCTGCCGGACGAGTCGGGCGAGTTCACCACGTCCTCCCTGGTCGAGCAGTGGGGCGGCGGCAGCCCCCCGGCCACCCTCCCCGGCGGCGCGCCGGCCCCCTGGGCGACCGGGCCGGCGGACCACGACCCGGGCGCGGCCGACCCGCACGGCGGGGACGCGCCGGGCGGTGAGGCCCACGGCGGTGACTCGTGGGGACGGCAGCCCGGTGACGGCGACACGCACGGCGGCCAGGGCTTCGACCCGCACGGCGGCCAGGGTCACGATCCGCACGGCGGCCAGGGTCACGATCCGCACGGCGGCCAGGCCCACGACACGCACGGCGGCCGGGGCTTCGACCCCCACGGCGGCGGCGTACCGGGCGGCTACGCGGACGCGGGGCCCCCCGCCGACGTCGGACAGCAGGGCGCGCACCCCGCGTCCCACGGCACACCCGACGCGCCGGGCGACGCGCGTCACCCCGCCCACGACGCCGAACCGTCGTACGGCCACGGCCCCGTGGAGGGCGTCCAGCCCCTGCCTGAGGCCCCCGCGAGCCACGACGGCACCGGGGATGCCCCCGGCCCCCACGAGGCCGCCGACGCGGCGCACAGGGCCGCCGCGACCGACGGCGAGACGCCCGCGGCCGAGGACACCGACGCCGACACAGGACCCGACCCCGCCGGAACCGCCGAGGCCCCCGAGACCCAGGACGCCCCGGCCGACGGCACCGACGGCGCCGTGCACCCCGACGGGCGCGAGCAGGACGACGTACCCCCGCCGCAGGCCCTCCACGAGGAGCACCCCCTCGCGTCGTACGTGCTGCGCGTCAACGGCTCCGACCGCCCCGTCACGGACGCGTGGATCGGCGAGTCGCTGCTGTACGTGCTGCGCGAGCGGCTCGGGCTCGCGGGCGCCAAGGACGGCTGCTCGCAGGGCGAGTGCGGGGCGTGCAGCGTGCAGGTCGACGGCCGGCTCGTCGCCTCCTGCCTGGTCCCGGCCGTCACCACGGCCGGCAGCGAGATCCGCACCGTCGAGGGCCTGGCCGTCGACGGGCAGCCGTCGGACGTGCAGCGGGCGCTGGCCCGGTGCGGCGCCGTGCAGTGCGGCTTCTGCGTGCCGGGCATGGCGATGACCGTGCACGACCTGCTGGAGGGCAACCCGGCGCCGACCGAGCTGGAGGCCCGCCAGGCGCTGTGCGGCAACCTCTGCCGCTGCTCCGGCTACCGGGGCGTGCTGCGCGCCGTCCAGGAGGTCGTGGCCGAGCGCGACACGCACGCGGGCGGCGACGACGACGCGGACGGCGACGAGGCGCGCATCCCGCACCAGGCGGGCCCGGGCGCCGGCGGCGTCCACGCGTCGGCGTTCGACCCGGCACCCCACCACGGGCGCGGGCAGACGCACGGGCCCGGGCACGGACAGGCGTACGGACAGGGCCAGGACGGAGGCCAGGCGTGAGCAACGAAGCCGCCACCGCGACCACCGCCGCGGAGGCCGCACCGGCACCGGATCCCATCGCGCACGGCCTGGGCGCGTCCCTGCCGCCCGCCGACGCCCGCGCCAAGACGGAGGGCACCTTCCCGTACGCGGCCGACCTGTGGGCCGAGGGCCTGCTGTGGGCGGCGGTGCTGCGCTCGCCGCACGCGCACGCGCGCATCGTGTCCATCGACACCTCCCACGCGCGCGAGATGCCCGGCGTGCGGGCCGTCGTCACCCACGAGGACGTGCCCGGCCGGGCGCTGCACGGGCGCGGCACGGTGGACCGCCCGGTGTTCGCCTCCGACGTCGTGCGCCACCACGGCGAGCCGATCGCGGCCGTCGCCGCCGACCACCCCGACACCGCGCGCATGGCCGCCGCGGCCGTCATCGTCGAGTACGAGGTGCTCGACCCGGTGACCGACCCCGAACAGGCCTTCGAGGCCGAGCCGCTGCATCCCGACGGCAACCTGATCCGGCACATCCCGCTGCGCCACGGCGACCCGGAGGCGGCCGGCGAGGTCGTCGTCGAGGGCCTGTACCGCATCGGCCGCCAGGACCCCGCCCCGATCGGCGCCGAGGCCGGGCTCGCCGTCCCGCGCCCCGACGGCGGCGTGGAGCTGTACCTGGCCTCCACCGACCCGCACGCCGACCGCGACACGGCCGCCGCGGTGTACGGCCTCGCCCCCGAGCGCGTGAAGATCGTCGTCACCGGGGTGCCCGGCGCCACCGCCGACCGCGAGGACCAGGGCTTCCAGCTGCCGCTCGGCCTGCTGGCGCTGAGGACCGGCTGCCCGGTGAAGCTCACGGCGACCCGCGAGGAGTCCTTCCTCGGCCACGTCCACCGCCACCCCACGCTGCTGCGGTACCGCCACCACGCCGACGCCGAGGGCCGGCTGGTGAAGGTCGAGGCACAGGTCCTGCTGGACGCGGGCGCGTACGCCGATACCTCCTCGGAGGCGCTGGCCGCCGCCGTGTCCTTCGCCTGCGGCCCCTACGTCGTGCCGAACGCCTTCATCGAGGGCTGGGCGGTGCGCACCAACAACCCGCCCTCCGGCCACGTGCGCGGCGAGGGCGCCCTCCAGGTCTGCGCGGCCTACGAGGCGCAGATGGACAAGCTCGCCAAGAAGCTCGGCCTCGACCCGGCGGAGCTGCGCCTGCGCAACGCGATGGCCACCGGCGACGTGCTGCCCACCGGCCAGACCGTGACGTGCCCGGCGCCCGTCGCCGAACTCCTCCAGGCCGTACGGGACTTCCCGCTGCCGCCGCTGCCCAAGGACGCGCCCGAGGACGAGTGGCTGCTGCCCGGCGGGCCCGAGGGCGCGGGTGAACCGGGGGCCGTGCGCCGGGGCGTGGGCTACGGCCTGGGCATGGTGCACATGCTCGGCGCGGAGGGCGCGGACGAGGTCTCCACGGCCACCGTGAAGGTCCAGGACGGCGTCGCGACGGTGCTGTGCGCCGCGGTGGAGACCGGGCAGGGCTTCACCACGCTCGCCCGCCAGATCGTCCAGGACACCCTCGGCGTCGACGAGGTCCACGTGGCGCCGGTCGACACCGACCAGCCCCCGGCCGGCGCGGGCTGCCGCGGCCGCCACACGTGGGTGTCGGGCGGTGCCGTGGAACGCGCCGCGAAGATGGTCCGCACCCAGCTGCTCCAGCCCCTCGCGCACAAGTTCGGCATGTCCACCGAACTGCTGCAGATCACGGACGGCAAGATCACCTCGTACGACGGGGTGCTGTCGACCACCGTCACCGAGGCGATGGACGGCAAGGAGCTGTGGGCGACGGCGCAGTGCCGCCCCCACCCCACGGAGCCGCTGGACGAGGCCGGCCAGGGCGACGCCTTCGTCGGACTGGCGTTCTGCGCGATCCGCGCGGTGGTGGACGTCGACATCGAGCTGGGCTCGGTGCGCGTGGTGGAGCTGGCGGTCGCCCAGGACGTGGGCCGCGTCCTCAACCCGGCGCAGCTGGAGGCCCGGATCGAGGCGGGCGTCACCCAGGGCGTCGGCATCGCGCTCACCGAGAACCTGCGCACCCCGCGCGGCCTGGTCCGCCACCCGGACCTCACCGGCTACGCGCTGCCCACGGCCCTGGACGCCCCGGACATCCGGATCGTCAAGCTCGTCGAGGAACGGGACGTGGTGGCGCCGTTCGGCGCGAAGGCAGTCAGCGCGGTGCCGGTGGTGACGTCCCCCGCGGCCGTCGCCTCGGCCGTACGGGCCGCCACCGGACGCCCCGTCAACCGCCTCCCCATCCGCCCCCAGGCCGCCGTGGTGACCCCCCAGTGAGCGGTCACGACGACCGCGGACCGCGCTACGAGCCCGCGCCGGGCGTAGGAAAACTGCTGCTGTGGATCGCGGTGTTCGCGCTGGCGGCGGTCGTGGTGGTGCTGGGCGGCGTCTACTTCACGTGAGGGCGTTCATGTGAGGACGACGGCACGCACGCGTGGCCGGAGACGGCCGGCCGCTGAGGGACGGTCATCGAGGGACGGCCGCTGAGGGACGGTTGCTGATGGACGGTGTCGTGCTGATCACCGGCGTGATGGCGTCGGGGAAGTCCACGGTGGCCCAGGCGCTCGCCGAGCGGCTGCCGAGGGCGGCACACGTGCGGGGCGACGCGTTCCGCCGGATGATCGTCTCCGGGCGCGCCGAGTACACCCCCGACGCCGGGCCGGACGGCGAGGCGCGGGCCCAACTGCTGCTGCGGCACCGCCAGTCGGCCGCCGCGGCGGACGCGTACGCCGCGGCCGGCTTCACGGCGGTCGTCCAGGACGTGGTCCTCGGCGCCGACCTCACGGCGTACGTACGGCTGGTGCGCACCCGCCCCCTGCACGTGGTCGTGCTCGCACCGCCCGCCGAGGAGGTCGCGCGGCGCGAGGCGGACCGCGCCAAGACCGGCTACGGGGCGTGGACGGTCCGGCGGCTCGACGAGGAGCTGCGGACGCGCACCCCGCGCCTCGGGCTGTGGCTGGACACCGGCGGGTGGAGCGTGGAGCGGACCGTGGCGGCGATCCTGGCGGGGCGGGAACGCGCCAGGGTGGCCTGACGTCTTCCCCCGGGAGCGTTCCCCGGAGGCGGGGCGTTGTCAGTGGTGCCGCGTAGTGTGCGAGGCAGTGGGGGCGGTCGTCCGGCACGCCGGTTCGCTGTCACTCACGGGCAGTACACACGGGGAAGCACGCACGGGAGCACGGGGGAGCGATGGGCAGGACCGACACCGTCACACCGGTGATCACATTCACCGAGGACGCGCTGGACCCCTTCGTCACGCACGTCCCCACGCGCCGCTGGCTGACCGGCCCAGGACTGCCCGTCGACGGCGGCCTGCTGACCTTCGACGCGGTGCGCACCGAGGGCCTGCGCACGGTCGGGGACTCCACCGGCGACCCCGGCCGCCTCGCGGCGCGGCTGCGCGACCAGCTGGTGATCGGCGGCATCCTGGGCGCCGACGGCCGGGAGCGGGAGTCGGTGCTGCTCGACGGGCTGACCGGCGCCGTCTCCACGACCCACTTCCTGCACGACCGCCCCGACCTGATGCGCACCCGCCCGCTGGCGCCCTCCCTGGGAACTCTGGTGCGCTTCGCCACGGCGGCCGACGAACTGGCGGCGCTGCGCGGCCAGTTCGCCTCCTACGCGGGCCGCTTCGGCCCCGAGGCGGTGGCGGAGGCGACGAACCAGCTGCTGGCGATCTTCGGCACGGACCCGCAGGGCCGTCCCGCGCCCTTCTGGACCATCACGGCGGTGATCCGCCCGCTCGCCCTCGTCGCCGGCCCCGGTACCCGGTCCGAATTGGCCCTCGACCTGCCGCCGCGGCTGCTGGACGACGCGTTCGGCGCCGCCGCGATCGTCCGCTTCGAGGAGGTCGACTTCCCGGCCGCCCTCACCCACGAGCCGACCCGCCGCTTCCTGCGGGAGGTGGGCCTGCCCGAGGACGGCGTCTGGTTCGGCGGCAACACCGAGGTCCAGCTCCCCACGCTCGCGGAGTACCACGAGGCCGACTGCGCCCCCGCCACCGCGCCCCTCCCGCCCGGCGCCGACCGCCTGATCCGGCTCGGCCGGCTGGTCGAGGACACCAGCCTGGTGGTCGACGGCGGCACGGGCGCGGTGCTGTCGTGGGGCGAACGGGACGCGGCGCTGCGCCCGTTGAACGCCGACGTGTCCACGCTGGCCTTCACCCTCTGGCTGGTCCACCAGGAGCGGTCCCTGGACGCGATCCACGATCTGACCGACGCGTACGACCAGTTGGCCGACACGATGACCCGCACCCTGTCCGCGGTGGACCCCGTGGCGTGCCACCCCGGCCGCAACCACTGGCCGACGGTCTTCGCGGCGGGGGTCGGCGGCGGGCCGGCGCCCGGGCGCTGAAAAACCACTGGGATCCCGGGACGCCCCCGCCCTAGGCTGGGGGCACTCCGACGAGACGTTCCCCCGGAAGTACGCCGCAGAGCGGGAGCGTCCCACCTCACCCGTACCGAGGTGCCGGAGGGGCGGCAGCCACCTTTGCCGACCCTTCCTCCCGGAGGTCCCGCCCATGAACGTCGGAATCGGCCTGCCCATCGGCGATCCCGCGACCCTGCTCACCTGGGCCCGGCGCGCCGACGCCGGCCCCTTCAGCACGCTCGGCCTGCTCGACCGGCTGGTCTACGACAACCCCGAGCCCCTGGTCGCCCTCGCCGTCCTGGCCGGCGCCACCCACCGCGTCCGCCTCCAGACCGAGGTGCTGCTCGCCCCGCTGCGCGACACCGCGCTCCTGGCCAAGCAGGCCGCCACCCTGGACCGGATGACCGGCGGCCGCCTGGTCCTCGGCCTCGGCATCGGCGGCCGCGCCGACGACCACCAGGCCGCCGGTGTCGACCTGCGCACGCGTGGCCGGCGCCTGGACGAACAGATGGCGGTGCTGCGCCGCTTGTGGTCCGGCGAGCCGTACGGCGACGGCGTCGGCCCCATCGGCCCCGCCCCGGCCCGCACCGGTGGTCCCGAGGTCCTGTTCGGCGGCTTCCGCCCGGCCGCGCTGGAACGCGTCGCCCGCTGGGGCGACGGCTTCCTCGCGGCCGCGCCGCCTTCCTGGGCGGGCACCCTCTTCGACACCGTCCGCACGTCCTGGACGGCCCACGGCCGCACGGGCGTCCCCCGCCTCGTCGCCCAGGTCAACGTGGCGCTGGGCCCGGACGAGGTGATCGAGGACGCCCGCACGAACATGCACGCGTACTACGACTTCACCGGCACCCCGGACCGCATGGTCTCCGGCCTCCTGACGACCCCGACGTCCGTCCGCGACGCCATCAGGGCCTACGAGGACCTGGGCGCCGACGAGGTGATGCTCTACTGCTACGGCACCGACCCGGCACAGGTGGACCGCCTGGCGGAGGTGGTGTGACCCGGGGTCACCCGAGAAGGGGTGACTGAACAACGACCGAAGGAGGCGGTGCCCCTCGGGGCACCGCCTCCTTCGTGACGCCCTGTCAGGCGGGCAGAGGCCGTGGCGGGAATCGAACCCACGTAACTCGCTTTGCAGGCGAGCCCCTGAACCACTCGGGCACACGGCCGTTCCCGGGGCGGGAGGTGGTGCGTTCCCTCCCGTTCCCGGTGACTCGACCGTACGGGCCGGGGAGCGGGGCGCTCAAGGGATCCCGGGCCCCCGCAACGCGACTGCCACACGCCGTTCATGAACCGCCGGGGCGGGACTACGACCAAGGTCCGAGGGGAGGACCGTCCCCCGACAGGGGTCACCGGCGGTCGTGGACCTTACTCTGGCGGGCATGGCCGTCGTGGAACCGGGTGACACCGTCGTCGCAGCAGACACCGCCGCCGCAGGGCAGACCGTGCTCGGGCGGTCGTACCGGGCGCTGAGTGTCGGGATCGTGTCCGTCGTGCTGCTCATCGCCTTCGAGGCGACCGCCGTCGGCACGGCCATGCCGGTCGCCGCGCGGGAGCTGGACGGGGTGTCGGTCTACGCGTTCGCCTTCTCCGGGTACTTCACCACCAGCCTCTTCGGCATGGTGCTCGCCGGGCAGTGGGCCGACCGGCGCGGGCCGCTCGGCGCGCTGACCGCGGGCATCGCCGCGTTCGCGGCCGGGCTGCTGCTCGCCGGGACCGCGGCCGCCATGTGGGTGTTCATCCTCGGGCGGGCCGTGCAGGGGCTCGGCGGCGGACTGGTCATCGTCGCCCTGTACGTGGTCGTCGGCCGCGCCTACCCGGAGCGGCTGCGGCCCTCGATCATGGCGGCCTTCGCGGCCAGTTGGGTCGTGCCGTCGGTCGTCGGGCCGCTCGCCTCCGGCGCGGTCACCGAGCACCTGGGCTGGCGCTGGGTGTTCATCGGCATCCCCGTCCTCGTCGTGCTGCCCCTCGCCCTCGCGCTGCCCCAGATACGCCGCCGCGCCGCCGGCCCGGTCGACGCCGGCGCCGGCCCGGCCTCGGTCGACCCGCGCCGCATCCGGCTCGCCCTCGCCGTGTCGCTGGGCGCGGGACTCGTGCAGTACGCCGTGCAGGACCTCGGGCCGCTCTCCCTCCTGCCCGGCCTGGCCGGGGCCGCGCTGCTCGTCCCGGCCGTGCGCGGGCTGCTGCCGCGCGGCACCTGCCGGGCCGCCCGCGGACTGCCCTCGGTGGTGCTGCTGCGCGGCCTCGCCGCCGGGTCCTTCATCGCCGCCGAGTCGTTCGTCCCGCTGATGCTGGTGACCCAGCGGGGCCTGTCGCCCACGCTCGCCGGGTTCTCGCTCGCGGCCGGCGGCGCGACCTGGGCGCTGGGGTCGTGGGTGCAGTCCCGGCCGGGCGTCGCGCCGTACCGGGAGCGGCTCATGGTGTCCGGCATGCTGCTGGTGGCCGCCGCCATCGCGGCCGCGCCCAGCGTGCTGATCCCCTCCGTGCCGGTCTGGACGGTCGCCGTCGCCTGGGCCTTCGGCTGCTTCGGGATGGGACTGGTCATCTCCTCCACGAGCGTGCTGCTGCTCCAGTTGTCCGCGCCCGAGGAGGCCGGCGCCAACTCCGCGGCCCTGCAGATCTCCGACGGCCTGTCCAACTCCCTCCTCCTCGCCCTGGGCGGCGCCGCCTTCGCCGCACTCGGCGGCGGCACGGTCGCCCACACGGCCACGACGGACACCGCGGGCGCGGCCACCGGCTCCCACCCCGCCGCGTTCGCCGCCGTCTTCCTCCCCATGGCCGTCGTCGCCCTCGCCGGCGCCTGGGTCACGACCCGCCTGCACACGCGCGACTGACCCCGCCCGCCGCCCGGAGCCCCTCCGCAAATCCCTCGCCCCGCCCCCGCCCCCGCCCCTACCCTCACCGCCATGCACCCCTTCCCCCGCACCCCGGACACCGCCGCCCTCCACGCCGCCCTCGACGACCTCGCCGACGCCACCGGACGCCGTCCGGAGGACCTCGTGACCGAGGCCGTGGCCGCGCACCTGCGGGCCGAGGAGGCGCGGGTGCGGGCCGTGGCCGAGCGGCTGGCCGACGCCCACGCCGGCCTGCTGGAGAGGCTCGGCGCATGACGACCCGCTTCCTCACCGTCGCCGAGGTCACCGACGTCGCGCGGGTCGCGTTCGGCGGGCAGCCGCCCGAGGTGCGCGCGCCCGGCCTGCTCGCGTCGGCCGCGCACCGGCCCCGCGCCCGCATGTTCGGCACCCCCGCCTACGACGACCTGTACGAGCAGGCCGCCGCGCTGCTGCACGCCGTCGCCACCAACCACCCCCTCGTGGACGGCAACAAGCGCGCGGCCTGGCTCGCGGCCGCCACCTTCCTCGCCCTCAACGGCGTCGACCTGGCCGGCTGCGACCAGGACGTCGCGTACGACCTCGTGGTCGACGTCGCCTCCGGGCGGGAGGGGGACGTCGGGGAGATCGCCGGGCGGCTGCGGGAGCTGTGATGTGGGTCCCACCCGGGCCGGGGCCGGGCTCGTCCGCGCGGTCGCGGGCGGGGGCCGCCGGTAGGGTGGCCCGGTTGCCGTACGCACCAGCCCACCGGTGGACCCAGGGCCCAGCAGACCCGGAGCCCGCCGGAAAACCCACCCGGAGACCGTGACTACCACCGCCGCTTCCTCCTCCTCGCACCACCTGTCACCGGCCTTCCCCGGCCGGGCCCCGTGGGGTACCGCCAGCAAGCTGCGTGCCTGGCAGCAGGGGGCGATGGAGAAGTACCTCCAGGAGCAGCCGCGCGACTTCCTCGCCGTCGCCACCCCCGGCGCCGGCAAGACGACCTTCGCGCTGACGCTCGCCTCCTGGCTGCTGCACCACCACGTCGTGCAGCAGGTGACCGTGGTCGCGCCCACCGAGCACCTGAAGAAGCAGTGGGCCGAGGCGGCCGCGCGCATAGGGATCAAGCTGGACCCGGAGTACAGCGCGGGACCGCTCTCCAAGGAGTACGACGGCGTCGCCGTGACGTACGCCGGTGTCGGCGTGCGCCCGATGCTGCACCGCAACCGCTCCGAGCAGCGCAAGACGCTCGTGATCCTCGACGAGATCCACCACGCCGGCGACAGCAAGTCCTGGGGCGAGGCCTGCCTGGAGGCGTTCGAACCGGCGGCCCGGCGCCTGGCGCTCACCGGTACGCCGTTCCGCTCCGACACCAACCCCATCCCCTTCGTGACGTACGAGGAGGGACAGGACGGCATCCGCCGCTCCGCCGCCGACTACACCTACGGCTACGGCTCCGCCCTCGCGGACGGCGTCGTGCGGCCCGTCATCTTCCTCTCCTACAGCGGCAACATGCGCTGGCGCACCAAGGCCGGCGACGAGATCGCCGCGCGGCTCGGCGAGCCGATGACCAAGGACGCGATCAGCCAGGCCTGGCGCACCGCGCTGGACCCGCGCGGCGACTGGATGCCGAGCGTGCTGCGCGCCGCCGACCAGCGGCTGACCGAGGTCAGGAAGGCCATCCCGGACGCGGGCGCGCTGGTCATCGCCTCCGACCAGGAGTCGGCCCGCGCCTACGCCAAGCTGATCCGGGAGATCACCGGCAGCGGGGCCACGCTCGTGCTGTCCGACGACGCGGGCGCCTCGAAGCGGATCGACGAGTTCAGCCAGAGCACCGACCGGTGGATGGTCGCCGTCCGCATGGTGTCCGAGGGCGTCGACGTGCCGCGCCTCGCGGTCGGCGTGTACGCGACGACGATCTCGACGCCGCTGTTCTTCGCCCAGGCCGTCGGCCGTTTCGTACGGTCCCGGCGGCGCGGCGAGACCGCCTCGGTGTTCCTGCCGACCGTGCCCGACCTGCTCGGCTTCGCCAACGAGATGGAGCGCGAACGCGACCACGTCCTCGACAAGCCGAAGAAGGACGGCGGCGAGGAGGACCCGTACGCCGAGTCCGAGAAGGAGATGGACGAGGCGAACCGGGAGCAGGACGAGGACACCGGCGAGCAGGACATGCTGCCCTTCGAGGCGCTGGAGTCCGACGCCGTCTTCGACCGGGTCATGTACAACGGCGCCGAGTTCGGCATGCAGGCCCACCCGGGCAGCGAGGAGGAGCAGGACTACCTCGGCATCCCCGGCCTGCTCGAACCCGACCAGGTGCAGCTGCTGCTCCAGAAGCGGCAGGCCAAGCAGATCGCGCACAGCCGGAAGAAGCCCGACACCGAGGCCGACCTGCTGGAGATGCCCGCCGAGCGGCGGCCCGTCGTCTCGCACAAGGAGCTGATGGAGCTGCGCCGGCAGCTCAACACGATGGTCGGCGCCTACGTCCACCAGAGCGGCAAGCCGCACGGCGTGATCCACACCGAGCTGCGCCGGGTGTGCGGCGGCCCGCCGAGCGCCGAGGCCACGGCCGGACAGCTGCGCCAGCGCATCGCCAAGGTCCAGGAGTGGGCCACTCGCATGAAGTGACCGCGGGTCCGCGTACGTACCGGGACAAAGTCCGGAAGTCCCCCCGGACCACTGACCGGATTCTGGACGGAGCCTTCCGCTCAGCGAACCCGTGCGGCTACTGTCCCGCTACGCACACGCCCCGTGGCAGCGCCGCCGCGGAGCGCAGCCGTGAAGCGACTCGGGCCCGGGAGGAACCCTGGCCGTCACCGATCGGCGGCCTCTGAAGCGCGTCACTGACGGGACTCGGTGACGCATCCGCCACGAAGGGGCCCGCCGACCTCACCGCTTGGAGGAGTGGGCGTCGTGACCGCGGAGACCTCTCAGACGCTCGACCGGGGACTACGGGTCCTCAAACTGCTGGCCGACACCGACCACGGGCTGACCGTCACCGAGCTGTCCACCAAACTGGGTGTGAACCGGACCGTGGTGTACCGGTTGCTGGCCACGCTCGAACAGCACGCCCTCGTCCGGCGTGACCTCGGCGGACGGGCCCGGGTGGGCCTCGGTGTGCTGCGGCTCGGCCGTCAGGTGCACCCCCTGGTCCGGGAGGCGGCGCTGCCCGCGCTGCGCTCGCTGGCCGAGGACATCGGGGCCACCGCGCACCTGACGCTGGTGGACGGCGCCGAGGCGCTGGCCGTCGCCGTGGTCGAGCCCTCGTGGACGGACTACCACGTGGCCTACCGGGCCGGGTTCCGCCACCCCCTGGACCGCGGGGCCGCGGGCCGGGCGATCCTCGCCGCACGCCAGCAGCCGCTGGGGGAGCCGGGCTACACCCTCACGCACGGCGAGCTGGAGGCCGGCGCGAGCGGGGCGGCGGCGCCCCTGATCGGTGTGACCGGGGTCGAGGGCAGCGTCGGGGTGGTCATGCTCGCCGACGCGATACCGGAGCGCGTGGGCCCGAGGGTGATGGACGCGGCCCGCGAGGTGGCGGAGGCCCTGCGCTGACCGCCGCGGCCGGCCGGGACGGCCGCCGGGGGGCGGGCCGGGGCGTACCCGACCGGGTCGACCGCGTCCCGTCGCCCCGCACCGGCACCGTTACATTGGCTCCGTGCTCTCACGCCTCACACGCCCCCAAGCCCTGGCCGCCTGTGCCGTGCCCCTCGTCGCGCTGCTCGGCACGGCCGCCTTCGCGCCGCTGCCGTTCTCCGTGGCGCAGCCGGGGATGACGGCCAACGTGCTCGGGGACAACAAGGGCACACCGGTGATCACGATCCAGGGGGCACCCACCCGGCCGACCCGCGGCCAGCTGCGGATGACCACGATCGAGGCGACCAACCCGGACACCCGGGTCTCCCTCGGCGACGTGCTCGACGCCTGGTTCGCCACCGACCGCGCCGTCATGCCGCACGACTCGGTCTACCCCAGCGGGAAGAGCACCCGGGAGATCGAGGAGCACAACACCGAGCAGATGGAGCAGTCGCAGGACGCGGCCACCGCGGCGGCCCTGCGCTACCTGCACCTGAGCGCCTCCGACGTCAAGGTCACCCTGCGGCTCGCCGACGTCGGCGGCCCCAGCGCGGGCCTGCTGTTCTCCCTCGGCATCGTCGACAAGCTGGACGGCGACGGCAGCGGCGGCGACCTCACCGGCGGCCGGGTCGTCGCCGGCACCGGCACGATCGAGGCGGACGGCTCGGTCGGCGCGGTCGGCGGTGTCGGCCTGAAGACGCAGGCCGCGCGCCGGGACGGCGCCACCGTCTTCCTCGTGCCGAAGGACGAGTGCTCCGACGCCACGTCCGAGCTGCCGAAGGGGCTGCGGCTGGTCCCGGTCACCACCCTCGAGGGCGCGGTCGGCGCGCTGAAGGCCCTGGAGTCCGGCAAGGGCACCGTGCCCAGCTGCTAGGGGGGACCGCTGCTCAGCCCTGCTTCACGAACCCCTGCTGCGTCATCCACTCCAGTGCCACCAGGTGCGGGTCCTGCCCCTCGACGTCCACCTTGGCGTTGAGGTCCTGCGCCACCGTGTTGGTCAGCCTGCGCGTGACGGGGGCCAGGATGTCGGCGATCTGCGGGTACTTCTCCAGCGTCTTGGTGTGGATCATCGGGGCGGCGTTGTAGTTGGGGAAGAACTTCCTGTCGTCCTCCATGACCACCAGGTGCATCGCCTTGATGCGGCCGTCCGTGGTGAACACCTCGCCGTAGGTGCAGCTGCCCTTGGCGACCTGGGTGTAGATGATGCCGGTGTCCATCTGGGTGATGTTCTTGGCCGGCAGTGACATGCCGTACTTCTTCTCCATGCCCGGCAGGCCGTCCGCGCGGTTGGCGAACTGGCTCTCCACGCACAGGGTCACCGCGCCCGGGTCCTTCTCGGCCAGCGCGGCCACCTCGGACAGGGTCTTCGTGCCGTACTTCTTGAAGTTGGCCTGGTTCGTGGCGAGCGCGTAGGTGTTGTTGAGCGGGGCCGGGTCCAGCCAGGTGACGCCGTTCCTGCGGTCGGCGTCGCGCACCGCCTCCCACTGCTCGTGCGGGTCGGGGATGGGCTGGGTGTTGCCGAGGTAGTTGATCCAGCCGGTGCCGGTGTACTCGTAGTCGGCGTCGGCGGAGCCCTGCCGCACGGCCTCGCGGGAGCCGATGGAGCCCTGGATGCCGGTGCGGTCCAGGACGTCGGCGCCGGCCGCCTGGAAGGCGATGCCCATGATCGCGCCGAGGACCAGTTGCTCGCTGAACTCCTTGGAGGTGACCGTCAGGTGCGCGCCCTTGAGCGGCTCGCCCTGCCCGATGGTCCCGGGCCGCACGTCGTCCGCCATCGGTGACCCGCTGCTCAGCCCGCACCCCGGGGCCAGCAGCAGGAGCCCGCACAGCAGCAGACGGCGGGAGCGCAGCGGCAGACGGCGGGAGCCGGGGCGCGGGCGGCCGGTCCGGCGCCTCATCGTCCGTCCTCCAGCCCGCGCGGCCGCAGCAGCAGCTCCGCCAGGGACGCCAGCCAGTCCACCAGCAGCGCCAGCGCCACCGTGAGGATCGAGCCCAGCACCAGGACCGGCATGCGCTGGTTGGTGATCCCGGTGGTGATCAGAACGCCCAGGCCGCCGCCCCCGCCGAAGGTGGCCAGGGTCGCCGTGCCGACGTTGAGGACGAGGGCCGTGCGCACGCCCGCGAGGATCAGCGGCACCGCGAGGGGCAGTTCGACCCGGGTGAGCACGCCCAGCGAGGACATCCCGATGCCGCGGGCCGCCTCGAGCAGCGTCGGGTCGTTGGCGTCGAGCCCGGCGATCGTGTTGGACAGCACCGGCAGCACGGCGTAGATGACGATGCCGATGAGGGCCGCCTTCATGCCGGTGCCCAGCCAGATCACCAGCAGTGCCAGCAGGCCGATCGCCGGGGTCGCCTGGCCGGTGTTGGCGAACGCCATCGCCACCGGGGTCGCCCTGCGCAGGGACCGGCGGGTGAGCAGGATGCCCGCCGGGATGGCGATGACCAGCACGAAGAAGGTGGAGATCACGGTCAGTTCGACGTGCTGCCACAGTGCCTTGGAGACCTGGCCGCCCGACAGCGCGTTCTCGGAGATCGCGTCCAGTTCGGCCTGCCGGAACCACAGCCAGGTCGCCAGCAGCAGGGCGACGAGGAACAGCGGCAGCAGGGTCAGCTTCTGCCAGGTGATCCGCGACCGCCCCGCTGCGGCCGCCGGCCGTCCGGCCCCCCGTCCCGTGTCGCCCGCTCCGCCGCTGCCGCCCGGGCCGGTCCCGGTCCCCTCGGAGCCGCCGTCCGCCGCTCCGGTATCGTCCCCGGCGTCCGGGCCGTCGGCCAGGTCCACCCCGTGCCGCGCGACGACTACGCCGTCCGCGCGGTCACCGGCCGCCACGCCGCCCGCACCGCCAGCGCCCACGCCGCCCGCGCCGCCCGCACCGCGCTGGCCGTCACCCCGTCCCGTCAGTCCCCTCATGCCGTCGTCCCCCCGCTCGCGCCCTCCTGTTCGGCGTGGGTCTGCGCGGCCCGGGTCTCCGCCAGGTCGTGCTGGTGCTCCATGGCCTCCAGGCGGTCGGCCTCCAGCAGCTCGTGCACGGAGTTCATCAGCGTCTCCATGTCGACGACGCCCGTGTACTCCCCGCGCCGCCCGGTCACCGCGGCCCGCCCGGAGCTGTCGGTGAGGACCGCCTCCAGCGCGTCGCGCAGGGTCGCGTCCCGGGTCACCGTGTCGTGCACCAGCGTCCCCGCACGCGCCAGCGAGCCCTTGGCGCGCATCAGGTCGCCGCGCCGCAGCCACTTGTAGGGGCGGCCCCGCCGGTCCAGCAGCAGGATCTCGTTGGTGCCGCTGGAGCGCAGCCGGTTGAAGATCGTCTGCAGCGGGTCGTCGACGGTCACCGTCGGGTAGTCGGTGATCTCCACGTCCCGGACGCGCGTGAGGTTGAGCCGCTTCAGGGCGGCCCCGGCGCCGACGAACCCGGACACGAAGTCGTCCGCCGGGTTGGTGAGGATCGCCTCCGGGGTGTCGAACTGGGCGATGTGCGAGCGTTCGCGCAGCACCGCGATCCGGTCGCCCAGCTTGATCGCCTCGTCGAAGTCGTGGGTGACGAACACGATCGTCTTGTGCAGCTCGCGCTGGAGGCGGATCAGCTCGTCCTGGAGGTGGTCGCGGGTGATCGGGTCGACCGCGCCGAACGGCTCGTCCATCAGCAGCACCGGCGGGTCCGCGGCGAGCGCCCGGGCGACGCCCACCCGCTGCTGCTGGCCGCCGGACAGCTGCCGGGGATAGCGGCCGCGGAACTCGCCGGGGTCGAGCCCCACCAGGTCCAGCAGCTCCTCCACCCGGTCCCTGGTCCGGCCCGTGGACCAGCCGGTCATCCTCGGCACCAGGGCGATGTTCTGGGCGACGGTCATGTGCGGGAACAGCCCGGCCGACTGGATCGCGTAGCCGATCTTGCGGCGCAGCTTCACCGGGTCGATGTCGGTGACGTCCTCGCCGCCGATGCGGATGCGGCCGCCGGTCGGCTCGATCAGCCGGTTGATCATCTTCAGCGTGGTGGACTTCCCGCACCCCGAGGGCCCGACGAAGATGACGGTCTCGCCCGCCTTGATCTCCATGCTGACGTTGTCGACGGCGGGCCGGGGACTGCCCGGGTACAGCTTGCTCAGGTTCTCCAGCTCGATGGTCGCGCCCCCGGCCGACGACTCAGACACGGATCCCCCTCGGAATGGTCAGCCGTCCGATGAGGACGTACGCGGCGTCGAACAGCAGCGCCAGCACGATGATCCCGAGCGTGCCGGCGAGGACCTGGTTGAGCGCGTTCGCGCTGCCCAGCGAGGAGATGCCGCGGAAGATCTCGTTGCCGAGGCCGGGCCCGGAGGCGTAGGCGGCGATGGCGGCGATGCCCATCAGCATCTGGGTGGCGACGCGGATCCCGGTGAGGATCGGCGGCCAGGCCAGCGGCAGCTCGACCCGCAGCAGCCGGGCGAGACGGGACATCCCGATGCCGCGCGCCGCGTCGACCAGGGAGGGGTCCACCCCGCGCAGCCCGACGATCGCGTTGCGCACGATCGGCAGCAGCCCGTACAGCGTCAGCGCGGTGACCGTCGGCGGCACGCCCAGGCCGACGACCGGGATGAGCAGGCCGATCATGGCGAGCGAGGGGATGGTCAGGACGGTCGACGTGGCCGTGGTGGCGAGGCCGCCGGCCCAGTCGCTGCGGTAGGTGGCGACCGCGATCAGCACCCCGATCAGGGTGGCCACGACCATGCACTGGAAGACGGCGCTCGCGTGCTGGTAGGCGTCGGTGAGCAGCTGCTGGTGCCGGCTGCTCAGGTACTCCCAGAAGGTCACGCGGCACCTCCTCGCGGGTCAGGTCCTCGCCCGTTCCTCCGCCGCCTGCTCCACCAGCGGGATGATCCGCAGCGGGACGGGGTTCTCCATCACGATCGCGGTGGAGGCCCGGACGATCCCATCAAAACCGACGACCCGGTCGATGACCCGCTGGAGGTCGGCGTTGGAGCGGGCCACCAGCCGGCACAGCATGTCCCCGGTGCCGGTCGTGGTGTGCAGCTCCAGCACCTCCGGCACGGACGCCAAGTGGGCCCGCACGTCCGGGCCTTGGCCCTGGCGGATCTGCAGGGTGGCGAACGCGGTCACCGGGTAGCCGAGGGCCGCCGGATCGACGTCCGGGCCAAATCCGCGGATGACTCCGTTCGACGTAAGCCGGTCCAGGCGCGCCTGCACGGTCCCGCGCGCCACCCCGAGGCGGCGGGACATCTCCAGCACGCCGACGCGCGGCTCGCGGGCCAGCAGCACGATGATCCGGCCGTCCAGCTGATCGATCCCCACGGCGGTGCCTCCCCGGTGGTCATCCTGTACAGAAAGGCCGATGATTCGGCCGTATTGCTGAACACCTTGCCCAGCGAATGCGCAAACTATTGCGCACCTTGCAGGGCCGGGGTGACCCTTCCGACATGACGCAGACCACACACCACACTCCCGACGCGACCGCACGGCAGGCCGATCCCTTCCCGGTCAAGGGAATGGACGCGGTCGTCTTCGCCGTGGGCAACGCCAAGCAGGCCGCGCACTACTACTCCACCGCCTTCGGCATGACGCTGGTCGCCTACTCCGGACCGGAGACCGGCAGCCGCGAGACCGCGAGCTACGTACTGGAGAACGGCTCCGCGCGGTTCGTGTTCACCTCCGTCATCAAGCCCGCCACCGCCTGGGGCCACTTCCTCGCCCAGCACGTGGCCGAGCACGGCGACGGCGTCGTCGACCTGGCCATCGAGGTCCCGGACGCCCGCGCCGCGTACGCGTACGCCGTCGAGCAGGGCGCGAGGAGCGTCGCCGAGCCGTACGAGCTGAAGGACGAGCACGGCACGGTGGTCCTGGCCGCGATCGCCACCTACGGCGAGACCCGCCACACCCTGGTCGAGCGCTCCGGCTACGACGGCCCGTACCTGCCCGGCTACACCGCGGCCAAGCCGATCGTCGCCCCGCCCGCGCGGCGCACCTTCCAGGCCATCGACCACTGCGTCGGCAACGTCGAGCTCGGCAAGATGGACGAGTGGGTCGGCTTCTACAACCGGGTCATGGGCTTCACCAACATGAAGGAGTTCGTGGGCGACGACATCGCCACCGAGTACTCCGCGCTCATGTCCAAGGTCGTGGCCGACGGCACCCTGAAGGTGAAGTTCCCGCTCAACGAGCCGGCGATCGCGAAGAAGAAGTCGCAGATCGACGAGTACCTCGAGTTCTACAACGGCCCCGGCTGCCAGCACATCGCGCTCAACACGAACGACATCGTGGAGACGGTGCGCACCATGCGCGCGGCCGGCGTGGAGTTCCTCGACACCCCGGACTCCTACTACGACACGCTCGGCGAGTGGGTCGGCGAGACCCGCGTGCCGGTCGACACCCTGCGCGAACTGAAGATCCTCGCCGACCGCGACGAGGACGGCTACCTGCTGCAGATCTTCACCAAGCCGGTCCAGGACAAGCCGACCGTCTTCTTCGAGATCATCGAGCGGCACGGCTCCATGGGCTTCGGCAAGGGCAACTTCAAGGCCCTGTTCGAGGCGATCGAGCGCGAGCAGGAGAAGCGCGGCAACCTCTGAGCCACCCCGCCGCGCCCCCCACGGGGCGCGGCCCGGCCGCCGGACGTCAGCGCGGCACCCCGACGTCCGGCGGCTCGCCCACCTGCGCCAGCGCCGCCCGCGCCAGCGGCGCCCCCAGCGGCGAGAAGTACGGGTTGATGCGCAGCGCCTCCTCCAGGTGCCGCCGCGCCGCCCCGGACCGGCCCATCGCCTGCTCGATCACGCCCCGGTGGTACACGTACGGCGCGCTGCGCACCGTGCCGCCGTGCTCCCGGTCGGTGGCGACCGTCGCGTACCCGAGCGCCTCGGTGTCCTGCCCGATCCGGTGCAGCGCCCAGCCCAGCGCGTCGGCCACGTCGATGCCCGGCTGGCGCCGCCACTCGGCGCGCAGCAGCCGCACCGCGGCCACCGGGTCGCCGTGGTCCGCCTCCAGCAGGCCCAGCACCAGGTCCCCGTCGACCCCGCCGGCCGCGTCCCGCCGCACCCGCTCCCGGGCCAGGTCGTACTGCACCGCGGCCTCCTGCCGGAGCCCCAGTGACTCCTGCAGTTCGCCCAGCTCCAGGGCGTACTGGGGGAGGGGCTGCCGGGCCAGTGCCGTGCGGTACGCCGACTGCGCCTTCGCGGTGCGGCCCAGCGCGGCCAGCGCCCGCCCCCGCCCGGCGTGCGCGGCCCCCAGGTGCGGGTCGAGCAGCACCGCCTCCTCGAAGTGGCGCAGCGCGTCCTCCCGGTCGCCCCGCTCGAACGCCAGCTGCCCGCCCCGCTCCAGCCGGGCCGCCCGCTCCGCCAGGCCGGCCGCGGCCGCCGCCGCGTCGGACAGGGCGGCCGCCGCGTCCTCCCGCCAGCCCCGCTCGCGGTAGACCTCCGCCGCCCGCGCCAGCACCGCGGGCCCCGACGCCAGCCGCCGCAGCCGGCCGAGGGCGGCGTACGCCCGCTTGTAGTCGCCGAGCCCCGTGCAGGCGTCGATCAGCGCCGGGTACGCCGACCACCGCTTCGGCGCCGCCTCCAGCGCGGTCTCGCTCCAGCCGAGCGCGCCCCGGAAGTCCCGGCGCGCGACCGCGAGCCCGGCCATCCCGTCGAGGGCGTCCGGATGGTCCGGCCCCACCCGCAGCGAGGTGCGCAGCGCCCGCTCGGCCTTCGGGTAGAAGCCCGCCGCGTCGCCCGTGCGCCGCCCCTGCTCGACGTACGCCGTCCCGAGCAGCGCCCACGACCGGGCGTCGCGCGACTGCCGCCGCACCGCCCGCTCCCGGCGGCCGATCAGCTCCCCGAGGTCCGCCGGCGCGCCCGACACCCCCGCCACGACCGCCGTCCCGGCCCGCGCTCCCGGCGCCGCGGCGGCGGGCGTCCGCGCCACGGGCGGCTCCCCGAACGGCACGCACAGCAGCACCGCGCCCAGCACCAGCGACCCGGCGACCGCACCGGCCAGGAGCGGCCGGCGACGCACCACCGCCGGGACCGGTGACCGTCGCGCGCGGGGCTCCGCTTGGTTCTCCATGGCGCTCACTGTGCGTCGGTGCGGCCACCGCGGTGGCGCAGCCGAAGCGTGCGGCGAGTGGGGTTCACACCGATGGCCCCCGGTGCGAACCTGTGATCATGAGCCGTATCGAAGCGCCCAGCGACGACGTCACCGGCAACCTCCTCGACCGGCTGCTCACCGGCCTGCCCGCCGAGGCGGTCCACACCGACCCCGACGTCACGGCCTCCTACGCCCACGACATGGCGAGCTTCTGCCCGGCCGGCGCCCCGGCCGTGGTCGTGCTGCCGCGCACCGTCGAACAGGTGCAGCACGTGATGCGCGTGGCGACCGAGCTGCGCGTCCCGGTCGTCCCGCAGGGCGCCCGCACGGGTCTGTCGGGCGGCGCGAACGCCTCCGACGGCTGCATCGTGCTGTCCCTGACCCGCATGGACCGCATCCTGGACATCAGCCCCGTCGACCGGGTCGCCGTCGTCGAACCCGGCGTGGTCAACGCGACGCTCTCCCGGGCCGTGGGCGAGCACGGCCTGTACTACCCGCCGGACCCCTCAAGCTGGGAGACCTGCACGATCGGCGGCAACATCGGCACCGCCTCGGGCGGCCTGTGCTGCGTCAAGTACGGCGTCACCGCCGAGTACGTCCTCGGCCTCGACGTCGTCCTGGCCGACGGTCGGCTGATGTCCACCGGCCGCCGCACCGCCAAGGGCGTCGCCGGCTACGACCTCACCCGGCTGTTCGTCGGCTCCGAGGGCTCGCTCGGCATCGTCGTGCGGGCCGTCCTCGCGCTTCGGCCCCGGCCGCCGCGCCAGCTGGTGCTGGCCGCCGAGTTCGCCTCGGCCGGCGCCGCCTGCGACGCCGTCTGCCGCGTCATGGCGGGCGGGCACACGCCCTCACTCCTCGAACTCATGGACCGTACGACGGTCCGCGCCGTCAACGAACTGACCCGCATGGGGCTGCCCGAGACCACCGAGGCGCTGCTGCTGTGCGCCTTCGACACCCCCGACCCGGCGGCCGACCTCGCCGCCGTCGGCGCGCTGTGCGAGGCCGCCGGCGCCACCCAGGTGGTGCCCGCCGAGGACACCGCCGAGTCCGAACTGCTGCTCCAGGCGCGGCGGTCGTCGCTCGTCGCGCTGGAGGCGGTCACGGGCACGACGATGATCGACGACGTGTGCGTGCCCCGCTCGCGCCTCGGCGACATGCTCGAAGGGGTGGAGCGGATCGCCGGGAAGTACGGCCTGACCATCGGGGTCGTCGCCCACGCGGGCGACGGCAACACCCACCCCACCGTCTGCTTCGACGCCCAGGACCCCGGGGAGTCCCGGCGGGCCCGCGAGTCCTTCGACGAGATCATGGCCCTCGGCCTGGAACTCGGCGGCACCATCACCGGCGAACACGGCGTCGGCGTGCTCAAGAAGGAGTGGCTGGCACGCGAACTCGGCCCCGTGGGGCTGGAGATGCAGCGGGCCGTGAAGGACGTCTTCGACCCGCTGGGCATCCTCAACCCCGGCAAGCTGTTCTGACCGGCGGCCCCCGGCCGGCCCGGGGCTCACTGCGCGAGCAGCTGGTCGAGCGCTTCGTCGAGGCCCAGCTGCTCGCCCTCCGTCCCCGGGGGCACCACCGTCAGGGTCCGCTCCAGCCACGCCGAGACCTGCGGGATCGGCGCCTCCAGCAGCGCGTCGCCGTCCGGCGAACTGAGCGCCATCAGCACGACGCTGCGGCCCTGCGCCTTCGCCGGCCACGCCCGCACGTCGCCGTGCCCGCACGGCCGGAACACCCCTTCCACCAGCAGTTCGCGGGCGAACGTCCAGTGCACCGGCTGCTCGGAGTTGGTGTGGAAGACGACGTGCACGGCGAACGGGTCGTCACTGCGGTACGTCAGCCGGGCCGGGACCGGCACGCTGCGCTCCGGCGACAGGACCAGCTTCATCTCCAGCTCGCGCTCGACGAGGGTGTGGTGCATGACGGTGTCCTTTCCACTGGAAGGCCGCTCGGACCGGGCCCGTGCCAGGTGAGAGGGAGCCGGGGGCCGGCCATTACGCGGGTTCGGGAAGATTTCTCTCCGAACGGGTGACGCGGGTGCACGACCGTGCCCGGAAAGGGGCGGGACTTGCGGGAGGGGAGGTGGGGCCCCCGCGCGTCTGGTAGATGTGGAGCCCCCCATCCCACCCCCGAGCAGATACGGGACGACGGACATGAGCGCCCCAACCCCGGCACCCGGCGACGACAGGCCCCGCGAGGGGTACTACCCGGACCCGTCCATCCCTGGATACGTCCGGTACTGGAACGGCGCCTCCTGGGTGCCGGGCACCAGCCGCCCGGCGCCGTCCGACGGCCGGCCGCTCAGCCCGCCCGACCCCGACCCGGCGACGGACCGGGTGCCCTTGGTGGAGACGACGGGCCCGCACTTCTTCGACGAGGACCCGCGTCCGGAGGGGACCGCGTCGGCCTGGGGCGCCGACCGCTCCCAGCAGTCCGGCTTCGGCGGCGACCAGGACCGCCGCGTCTCCTGGGGCACCCCGCCGGCCGACCCGAGGATCCCGGCGGCCGCCGCCTCCGGGGCCGCCCCCGCCCCGGGCGACCCGGGTACGCCGGTCGCCGGTGACACCCCGAGCCCGGCCCATCCCGCGGCCGGGAACGCCGGAGCCGGCGCTCCGGGCGGGACCGTCCCGCCCGACGCACCGGCAGGGCAGGGCGCGTTCGGTCCCCCCGGCAGTGGTCCGGCCCCCGGTGCCCCGGGTGCCGCCGCCGCGTTCGGCGCCCCGGTCGCACACGTCCCGGGTGGCCCCGGCGGACACCCCGCACCCGGCGCCGACGCCGCGAGCGCCGTACCCGGCAGCGCCTCCCATGGCGTACGGGACGACGGCACCCTCACCTTCCGTGCGCCCGGCCCGCGCACGGGGCGCCACGACGGCGCGTCCCCGGCGTCCGCCGGAGCGGCGGCGCAGGGCGCCGGGGCAGCGCCCGGGGCGAGCGGCCCGGCCTTCGCGCCCGCCGGCCAGGGCCCCGCGCCGGCCCCCGCGGCCGACCCCACGGCCTCCGCCGCCCGGTCCGGCTTCGCCGCGGGCCCGGCGGCCGCCGACCGCGCCCCGTCCTTCCCCGCCGCGGCGCAGCCCGGCGCCCCGCAGCCCGGCGTCCCCGGGCAGCCCGCCGCACCCGCCACCCCGGTGACCAGCGGTCCGGGCGGTGGCCAGCCGTCCTGGGCGCAGCAGGTGCACCGGCTCGCCGGGGCGGGGGACGACCAGCCGGTCGTGCCGTGGAAGCCGCCCGTGGAGGACGTCTTCCAGGCGGCCGCCCGGCGCCAGGCGTCGGCCCGCCCCGCGGGTCTCGGCCGGCGGCTGGCCGCGCGGTTCGTCGACAGCCTGGTCCTCGGCGCGGTGACCGCCGTCGCCGCCGTGCCGCTCGGCACCCGGGCCCTCGACCACGTCCAGGAGAAGATCGACGCGGCCAAGCTGTCCGGACGGACCGTCACGGTCTGGATCCTGGACGGCACCACGTCGGTGTACCTCGGCATCGTGGTCGCCGTGCTGCTGCTGGCCGGCGTCCTGTACGAGGCGCTGCCGACCGCCAAGTGGGGCCGCACGCTGGGCAAGAAGCTGCTGGGCCTGCAGGTGCGGGACATCGAGGGGCACGAGCCGCCGGCGTTCGGCGCGGCCCTGCGCCGCTGGCTGGTCTACAGCGTCCCGGGCCTGCTGGCGGTGGGTCTGGTGGGCCTGGTCTGGGGGCTGTTCGACCGCCCGTGGCGCCAGTGCTGGCACGACAAGGCGGCGCACACGTTCGTCGCGGGCTGACCGCGCACCGCGCCGGCAGCGGAGGAACCGATACTCCGGACGGCCGCACGCCGGATGCGCGGCGGCGGAGTTCGCGGTCGACTCGGCTCCATGACGACCGAACCGCCCCCCGGTTCCGGCGGCGAGCCGCCGGAGGACGACCCGTTCCGGAAACAGCCCCCGCAGTCCCCGTACGGGCCCGGCCCGGGCCAGGGTCAGGGCTCGCCGTACGACAGCCCGTACGGCGACCGGCAGCCGCCGTACGGCGACCAGCCCCCGCCCGGCGGCGGCCAGCCCCCTCCGCCCGGCGGCCAGCCCCCGCCCGGCGGGGGACAGCAACCGCCCCCCTACGGCGGTGGCGGCGGCCCGTACGGCGGCGGCCCGGGTGGCCCCTACGGCGGCGGCCCCGGCGGTCCCTACGGCGGTGACCCCTACGGGGGACGGCCCGCCGATCCGCTCGCCGGGATGCCTCCGCTCGCCGAGAGCGGCCGGCGCACCCTGGCGCGGATCATCGACATGATCCTCGTGGGCATCGTGGTGGCCCTGCTCACCTGGGGATTCGGCGTCAACGAGTACGACGTGGACGGTGACAGGATCGAGGTGGGCAAGTCGTTCGCCCAGTCGGTCGTGGCCGCCGTGCTCTACGTCGCCTACGACACCTTCATGATCACGCGGTCGGGCCAGACCCTGGGCAAGAAGTGGCTGGGTCTGCGGGTGGCGGACCTGAGCAACGGCGCCACGCCCTCGGTGCAGACGTCACTGGTCCGCGCGCTGGTGCTGTGGCTGCCGTTCGCGTTCTGCTGCGCCTGCGTGTGGACCGTGATCTGCGGCGGCTGGAGCTTCTTCGACAAGCCGTACAAACAGGGCCTGCACGACAAGGCCGCCAAGACGGTGGTGGTGTCCGTGCGGTGACGGCGTGCCGGAGGGCACGCGGCGCGCCGCGGGCCCTCCGGGGGGCGGTTCAGCGGGACACCGGTTCCCGCTCCTTGTCGGGTGCGGGAGCGGCGGCGGCCGGTCGGGGCGACGGCTTCGGCGCGGGCACCGTCAGCGCGACGAGCAGACCGAGCGCGAGGGCCGCCACGGCGATCACGGCGATCCCGGGGCCCGAACTCGTCTGCGACAGCAGCAGCATGGCGAGCGTCGAGACGACGACGGTGCAGGAGCCGTACAGGAGCTGTGCGACAGTCGGACGAGGCATGGCAATCGTGTCCTCGGAAGCGGGGGAGATCTCGACTCTATTCGGCTGCATGCCCGAGCGGAACGAACAGTAAGCGTGAGCTGACCCACGGTGCCGGTGCACGGGGGGCGCACGGATTCATGATGTCCGCTCCGTGGACCGTCCCACGCGCCCGTCATATGACAGTCACGTGTCCGCCATGCGAACACGGAGTCCCATTAATGCACTTGACCTGCTCAAGTCAAGGTCTGTCTTTTCTCGTAAACCAGTAGTCAAATGGCGTCACTTGACTACACGCGTATAACCCCGCGCGGACATCCCTTGACCATCGGGACCCCCTGCCGCGCGGTTCGGGCGCGTCAGGGGAGGCATCAAGTGAGCAGTAGATCCTGGACGTTCAGAACGGCCGCCACGGCGGTCGCCCTCGCGGCGGCCTCGGCGACGTTCTCGACGTTCGCCGTGGCGGAGGCCGCCGACACCTCGTCGGCCGGTGCCCCGGCGGTGGACCGGCACGACCCGCAGCCGGTCAAGGCCAAGGAGCACGACTTCGACGGCCCGTTGAGCAAGACGCAGGAGGCCCAGCGCCAGGAGGCCCTCCAGCAGGTCATATCCGGCCAGGCGACCGTCAAGGACCGCAACGGCTCCAAGGTCGTCCAGCTGCAGAGCCGCAAGGGCAGCAGCAAGTACGTCGAGCTCGGCCGCGAGAAGACCGACAAGATCTTCACGATCCTGGTGGAGTTCGGCGACAAGGTCGACAGCCGCTACGGCGGCACGCCCGGCCCGCTGCACAACAAGATCGCCGCACCGGACCGCGCCAAGGACAACAGCACCGACTGGCAGGCGGACTACGACCAGAAGCACTACCAGGACCTGTACTTCGGCACCGGCAAGAACACCGAGTCGCTCAAGAAGTACTACGAGAAGCAGTCCTCGGGCCGCTACTCGGTCGACGGCGAGGTGACCGACTGGGTCAAGGTCCCCTACAACGAGGCCCGTTACGGCTCCAACGACGCCCCCACCGGCGCCTGGTACGCCGTCCAGGACGGCGTGAACGCCTGGGTCGCCGACCGCGAGGCGGCCGGTGACAGCGCCGAGAAGATCCGCGCGGAACTGGCGAGCTACGACCAGTGGGACCGCTACGACTTCGACGGCGACGGCAACTTCAACGAGCCCGACGGCTACATCGACCACTTCCAGATCGTGCACGCCGGCGAGGACGAGTCCGCGGGCGGCGGCGCGCAGGGCGAGGACGCCATCTGGGCGCACCGCTGGTACGCGTTCGGCACCGACGCCGGTGCGAGCGGCCCCAGCGGCAACAAGCTCGGCGGCACCCAGATCGGTGACACCGGCATCTGGGTCGGCGACTACACCATCCAGCCGGAGAACGGCGGACTCGGCGTCTTCGCCCACGAGTACGGCCACGACCTCGGCCTGCCCGACGAGTACGACACCGCGGGCGGCGAGAACTCCACCGGCTTCTGGACCCTCATGTCCTCCGGCTCGTGGCTCGGCACCGGCAAGGAAGCCATCGGCAACCTGCCCGGCGACATGAACGCCTGGGACAAGCTCCAGCTGGGCTGGCTGGACTACGACGTCGCCGCGGCGGCCCGGAAGTCCACCCACAAGCTGGGCGTCGCCGAGTACAACACCAAGGACGCCCAGGCCCTCGTGGTGCAGCTGCCCCAGAAGGAGGTCACCACCGAGGTGGTCGCCCCGGCGCAGGGTGCCACGCAGTGGTGGAGCGGCAGCGGTGACGACCTGCGCAACACCCTGACCCGCACGGTCGACCTCACCGGCAAGTCCTCCGCCTCCCTGTCGCTCACCGGCTGGTGGGACATCGAGAAGGACTACGACTTCCTCTACACCGAGGTCTCCACGGACGGCGGCGCCAGCTACACGCCCCTCGACGGCACCCTCGCCGACGGCACCGCCATCCCGCGCGACGGCAGCAACAAGCCGGCCCTGACCGGCACGGTGGAGACCCACCAGAAGCTGACGTTCCCGCTGAACGCCTACGCGGGCCAGAAGGTCCAGCTGCGCTTCCGCTACGCCACCGACGGCGGCGTGGCCCAGAAGGGCTTCACGGCCGACGAGATCACGGTGACCGCCGACGGTGCGGCCCTGTTCTCCGACAACGCCGAGACGGCGGACGCCGCGTGGACCGCGAACGGCTTCTCGCGCATCGGCGCGTCCATCACGGACGACTACGCCCAGTACTACATTGCCGAGAACCGCCAGTACGTCTCGTACGACAAGACCCTGAAGACGGGCCCGTACAACTTCGGCTTCTCGACGACCCGTCCGGACTGGGTGGAGCACTACCCGTACCAGAACGGCCTGTTGATCTGGAAGTGGGACACCTCCCAGGCGGACGACAACACCAGCGTCCACCCGGGCGAGGGCCTGATCCTGCCGATCGACTCGCACCCGGCCCCGCTGAAGTGGACCGACGGCACCCTGATGCGCAACCGCGTCCAGGCCTTCGACTCGACCTTCAGCTGGTACCCGACCGACGCGATCACGCTGCACAAGGCCGACGTGGCCACCAAGATCAAGTCGCGTCCCGGCGTCCCGCTGTTCGACGACGGCCGCTCGACCTACTACGACGCCTCCAACCCGGCGGCTGGCGTGAAGGTCACTGACACCAACACCTCCATCAAGATCATCTCAGAGCCGCTGAGCGGTTCCACGATCACGGTGAAGGTGGGTCCGTCGACGAAGTAGTCGACGTTTCCCCAGGTCAGAAGCGTATCGGCGGTGACCCCCTGGCGGGTCGCCGCCGATCCGTGTTTAGGTGCGTCCTGTGGCTCGCTTATTGACACCGACGCACCGACCGACCGGAACGGGGATGTGACCGCATGGCCGCAGGAGGTTTCTGCAAGCTGCCGAACGGCACCGTGGTGGTGGCGCTGAACCTGCCCCGCCCGGCCGCCGACGGCCCCGGGGGAGTACGCGTCCTCGTGCACGCCGCCAACCGCGCCCGCGCCCTGACCAGGCTGCGCAACCTCGGCCTGCGCGCCGTCTACCTCCGCGGCAACGCGGCCCCGCCGACCCCGGACGAGATCACGGCGGTCCTCCACCACCCCGACGGCATGATATGGCGCACGGCCCCGGACAACGGTGTCACCGACCTCACGATCGAACTCTGGCACCCGATCAGAGCCCTCCTGCGCCGCCCGACGGCACAGGCATGACGCACTTCAGGGGCGCGGGGAACTGCGCGACGCCACGCATCCCACGCGCCCCCTGAACCCGACCTTCAGGGCACCCACCCAGGGGCGCGGGGAACTGCGCGACCAGCCACGACGCACCCGCAGAACACCCCCGACGCCCAGCCCCCCGACACGGGACCGACCGCTACTGGACGACCGGCTTCCCCGTGAGCTCCACACCCGCCGCCCGCATCTCCTCCAGCGCCCGCTCCGTGGTCCCCCCAGCCACCCCCGCCGTCAGATCCAGCAGCACCTGCGTACGGAACCCCGCCCGCACCGCGTCCAGGGCGGTCGCCCGCACGCAGTGGTCGGTCGCGATGCCGACCACGTCGACCTCGTCCACCTCCCGCTCGCGCAGCCAGTCCGCGAGCCCCACCCCGTTCTCGTCGGCCCCCTCGAACCCGCTGTAGGCCGCCGCGTACGCCCCCTTGTCGAAGACGGCGTCGACCGACCCGGAGGCGACCGCGGGCGCGAAGTTCGGGTGGAAGCCCACCCCCTCGGTGCCGGCGACGCAGTGGGCCGGCCAGGAGTGGACGTAGTCGGGCTCGTCGGCGAAGTGCCCGCCGGGCGCGATGTGGTGGTCGCGGGTGGCCACGACGTGCCGGTACCCGGCGGGGGCCTGCCCGATCAGCTCGGTGATCGCGGCGGCCACGTCGGCGCCCCCGGCCACGGCGAGGCTCCCTCCCTCGCAGAAGTCGTTCTGCACGTCAACGACGATCAAGGCGCGGCGCATGGTCGGTGTCCTTCGACGATGGGTGAAGTAACTGAGCGTAGAGACTCGGGGCCCGGACCGGGAGGGAACAGACCCTAGTTACCCGAAGGCACCTGCACGTACTCCGTCGGCAGGACCGGTTCCCCTCGGGAGAGCTGCGTCGCGGACAGCGGCAGGCCCGCCCGGACGGCGATGTGCCGGTCGCGGACCACGTCCAGCGGCTCGCGGGCCAGGACCTCGCCGCCCCTGATCAGCTCGACCTGCAGCTGCCGCCCGGCCAGCTCGGCGGGCACCGGCCCGGTGCCGACGACCTCGGCCTCGGCGACCCCGTCCTCGTCCAGCCGGCGCGCGGCCCACTTGCGGCCGCCGATGGAGGTCTTGCCGCCGGAGGACTTCTTCGCCACCGGCACCAGCGGGGCGCGCGGGTCGTCGGACTCGGCGCGGGCGACCAGCTTGTAGACCATGGACGCGGTGGGGTGCCCGGACCCGGTGACCAGCTGGGTGCCGACGCCGTACGCGTCCACCGGCGCCGCCGCCAGCGAGGCGATGGCGTACTCGTCGAGGTCGGAGGTCACCACGATCTTCGTGTCGGTGGCGCCCAGCTCGTCGAGCTGCTGGCGCACCCGGTGGGCCACCAGCAGCAGGTCGCCGGAGTCGATGCGGACCGCGCCCAGCTCGGGCCCGGCCACCTCCACCGCCGTACGGACGGCCTCGGCGACGTCGTAGGTGTCCACCAGGAGCGTGGTGCCCCGGCCGAGGGCGTCCACCTGGGCGCGGAAGGCGTCCCGCTCGGTGTCGTGCAGCAGGGTGAAGGCGTGCGCGGAGGTGCCGACCGTGGGGATGCCGTACCGGAAGCCGGCCGCCAGGTCGGAGGTGGTGGCGAAGCCGCCGACGTACGCGGCGCGCGCGGCGGCCACCGCGGACAGCTCGTGGGTGCGGCGCGCGCCCATCTCGATCAGCGGGCGGGTGCCGGCCGCCGAGGACATCCGGGACGCGGCGGCCGCGATCGCCGAGTCGTGGTTGAGGATCGACAGGATCACGGTCTCCAGCAGCACGCACTCGGCGAAGGAGCCCTCGACGCGCATGATCGGGGAGCCGGGGAAGTAGACCTCGCCCTCGGGGTAGCCCAGGACGTCACCCGTGAAGCGGTACCCGGCGAGCCAGTCCAGCGTCGTCTCGTCCACGATCTCCCGCTCACGCAGGAAGCCGAGGACGCCCGCGTCGAAGCGGAAGTTCTCCACCGCGTCCAGGACCCGCCCGGTGCCCGCGACGACGCCGTAGCGCCGGCCTTCCGGCAGGCGCCGGGTGAAGACCTCGAACACGCTGCGCCGCTCGGCGGTACCCGCCTTCAGCGCCGCCTGCAGCATGGTCAGCTCGTACTGGTCCGTGAAGAGCGCCGTCGAGGGAACGTCCACCGGCAGCCCAAGGTCCGCTGTGTTCATAGGAGGAGCGTACCCCAATCTCGTCAGTGTGACGATATCTGGCCGCCGTGGCAGCATGGGCAGTGTGACGTCACCCGCTCCCCTTGAGATCGAACGCACCGAGTCGGCGGAGGAGGTCTTCGCCGTACCCGAGCCGGACGTCCCCTGGGTGACGATCGTGCACAACGACCCGGTCAACCTCATGAGCTACGTGACCTACGTCTTCCAGACGTACTTCGGCTACTCCAAGGACAAGGCCACCAAGCTCATGCTCGACGTCCACCACAAGGGCCGGGCGGTCGTCTCCAGTGGCTCCCGCGAGGAGATGGAGCGGGACGTGCAGGCCATGCACGGCTACGGTCTGTGGGCCACCCTCCAGCAGGACCGCAAGTAGCGAGCACGCCCGCCCCCCAGCGAAGAGACCGCGAAACGACTTCATGCCCGGACACTTCGAACCGCTTCCCGGCGGCGGCGCGGCCGTCGCCCTCGACGACGTCGAGATCTCCATCATCCGCTCGCTGGCCGTCCAGCTCCTGGAGCTGATCGGCCCCGGCCCCGCCGAGGACGCCGGCGACGACCCGCTCGCCGAACTGTTCGCCGAGGGCCCGAGCGAGCCGCCCTCCGACCCGGTGCTGCGCCGGCTGTTCCCGGACGCCTACACCGACCCGGTCGAGCCGCCCGCCGGCCCCCGGCAGGCCGAGGAGCACCAGGCGTACTCCGCCGAGTTCCGCCGCTACACCGAGAACGACCTGCGGGCCGCCAAGCGCGACAACGCCCTCGCGGTGGTCCGCACGCTCGACGCGCTCGCCTCCGAGGCGGCCGGCGAGGGCGGGGCGGTGCTGAAGCTGTCCCCCGAGGAGTCCCGGCGCTGGCTCGGCGCCCTGAACGACCTGCGCCTCGCGATCGGCTCCCGGCTGGACATCAGCGACGAGGACGACACCGACCTGCTCTTCCGGCTCCCCGACGAGGACCCGCGCAAGCCGATGGTGATGGCCTACCTCTGGCTCGGCGGACTGCAGGAAACGCTGGTCAACACCCTCATGCCGTGACCCGGGGGCCGGGCGGGCCCGTCGGCCGCCGCCCCCGGGCGTTCGCTCAGCGGACGCTCAAATCCGGATAACGATCCCGTCACCACGGCGGCCGTCTTTGCCAGCGTGTGTCCGTTGTGTCCGCTTCTCCCTGTGGTGTCCGCCACAGCGCCCTGAGGCGATCAGTGTTGCGGCCGTGATAAATCTTCACGACCGCCCGACGAACACCATCCGTATGTTCGGTCGGGTGCGCCACCGAGCCGGCGACCGCCGGCCAGGCACGAGCAGGCCCGCACGGCCCGCTCAGCTCCATCATCCGGGGGGATCGAAACCCGATCCGCGGCCGACGAAAGGCCCGGGTCGGCATGGAGAAAGGCGCACCACACATGACCTCGAAGCAGGTCACGGACACCCCTGAAGAGGGGTACGAGCGAGGGCTCGGCAGTCGTCAGGTCCAGATGATCGCGATCGGCGGCGCCATCGGCGTCGGTCTGTTCCTGGGAGCCGGGGCCAACATCGCCAAGGCGGGCCCCAGCCTGATCCTCATGTACGCGCTCGCGGGCGCGATCGTGTTCTTCATCATGCGGGCGCTCGGCGAACTGCTGCTGTACCGCCCGGTGTCGGGCTCGTTCGCGGAGTACTCGCGCGAGTTCCTCGGCCCGTTCTTCGGCTACTTCACCGGCTGGACGTACTGGCTGATGTGGGTCGTCACCGGCATGGCCGAGCTGACGGCCGCCGCGATCTACGTCAACTACTGGTTCCCGGCCGTCCCGCAGTGGGTCACCGCCCTGGTCTTCCTGGTGGTCCTGTTCGGGGTCAACCTGATCTCCGTGAAGCTCTTCGGCGAGCTGGAGTTCTGGTTCTCGATGGTCAAGGTCACCGCCCTGATCGGCATGATCGTGATCGGTCTCGGCGTGCTGACCTTCGGCTTCAGCAGCGCCGGCGACACCGCCGCGGTCTCCAACCTCTGGCAGTTCGACGGCTTCTTCCCCAAGGGCATCGGCTCGTCCCTGATGACCCTGCAGGGCGTGATGTTCGCCTACCTCGCCGTCGAGCTGGTCGGCGTCACCGCGGGCGAGTCCGAGGACCCGGAGAAGACCCTCCCCAAGGCCATCAACACCCTGCCCTGGCGGATCGCCCTGTTCTACGTCGGCGCCCTCACCGTGATCCTCTGCGTGGTGAAGTGGACCGAGTTCGCGCCCGGCGTGAGCCCCTTCGTCGCCGCCTTCGCCAAGATCGGCATCCCGGCCGGCGCCGGCATCGTCAACTTCGTGGTGCTCACCGCCGCCCTGTCGTCCTGCAACTCCGGCATGTACTCCACCGGCCGCATGCTGCGCACCCTGGCCGACAACGGCGAGGCCCCGAAGCCCTTCCGCAAGCTGTCCGCCACCAAGACCCCGGCGCTCGGCATCACCGTCTCGGTGCTGTTCATGGGCATCGGCGTGCTGCTCAACTACGTCGTCCCGGAGAAGGCGTTCGGCTACGTCACCTCCGTCGCCACCGCGGCCGGCATCTGGACCTGGCTGATGATCCTGATCAGCCACGTCCTCTACCGCCGCGCCGTGGTCGCCGGCCGGCTGCCCGCCTCGTCCTTCCCGGCGCCCGGCGGCTCGGTGTGCAGCTGGATCGCCATCGCGTTCCTGCTCTTCGTCACCTGCCTCATCGCCTACGACGCCGACTCCCGCGTCTGCCTGTACGTGATGGCCGGCTGGGCCGCCGCCCTCGGCATCGGCTGGGCCGTGCTGAAGTCGCGCAACCCGGAGGTCACCCAGCGCCGCGAGCCGGAGCTGGAGAAGGTCGGCTGACCGGAGCTGTAAAGGGGCACTGACCCTCCCCGGACGTCCGGCGCACGGGACCGCTCGTGGCAGCCCCGGACCGCCGCCGCCCAGGGCGTCCGCGATACGGACCGCCCCGTACCAACCCTCGGTACGGGGCGGTCCGCCGCATATCCTGGGCCCCATGCTGACCATCACCCAAGCCCTCCACGACCAGATCGTCGCCCACGCGCGCAAGGACCACCCCGACGAGGCGTGCGGTGTGGTGGCGGGACCGGCGGGCTCGGACCGCCCCGAGCGCTTCATCCCGATGCTCAACGCGGCGATGTCGCCCACGTTCTACGAGTTCGACTCGGGTGACCTGCTCAGGCTCTACCGCGACATGGACGACCGCGACGAGGAGCCGGTGGTCGTCTACCACTCGCACACGGCCACCGAGGCCTACCCCTCGCGCACCGACATCTCCTACGCCAACGAGCCCGGCGCCCACTACGTCCTGGTCTCCACCGCGGACACCGACGGCCTCGGCGACTTCCAGTTCCGCTCCTTCCGCATCGTGGACGGCGAGGTCAGCGAGGAGGAGGTCCGCATCGTCGAGGCGTACTGACCTCCGCGAAAGGACTGCCGGGAAGGGCTCCCCCACCCGCCCACGTCTCACGCCTCGGCCGGATTCTGTCCAGCAGGTGGGATCACACTCCGGGAGTCCGGCCGGGAATCGTTACGATGAGCGCATGGTTCTTCTCGACGTGGGCGACAAGGCGCCGGGCACCCTGCTCGTGGCGCGGCTGCACGTCGACCTGTGCAGGCTGAACAGCGCCATCTGTTGAACAGCCGCCGCCGCCGTACGGCCCCGAGCCGCGGCGCGCCGTGGTGCGCCCTCCCGCCCGACGAACCGACGAACCCTTCCGACAGGAGCCCTGAGCCATGGCCATCGAGGTCCGCATCCCGACCATCCTCCGCCAGTACACCGACGGTCAGAAGGCGGTGGAGGGCAACGGTGAGACCCTCGCCGACCTGTTCGCCGACCTCGAGACCCGGCATGCGGGCATCCAGGCCCGCATCGTGGACGGGGGCCAGCTGCGCCGCTTCGTCAACGTCTACCTGAACGACGAGGACGTCCGCTTCGTCGACGGCATCGACACCAAGCTCACCGACGGCGACACCGTGACGATCCTGCCGGCCGTCGCGGGAGGTTCTGCCGCGGCGAAGCCGCGTCCGGCCGGGGTGGCGGCCGGGCGACGGGCGGGAATGGCCTGATCGGGCATGCGCTACGACTCCCCGCTGGCCGCGGTGGGCAACACCCCCCTGGTGCGCCTGCCGCGGCTGTCGCCGTCCGCCGACGTCCGCATCTGGGCGAAGCTGGAGGACCGCAACCCGACCGGCTCGGTCAAGGACCGTCCCGCGCTGCACATGATCGAGCAGGCGGAGAAGGACGGTCGGCTCACCCCCGGCTGCACGATTCTGGAGCCGACCAGCGGCAACACCGGCATCTCCCTGGCCATGGCCGCCAAGCTCAAGGGCTACCGCATGGTCTGCGTGATGCCCGAGAACACCTCGCAGGAGCGCCGGGACCTGCTCGGCATGTGGGGCGCCGAGATCATCTCCAGCCCGGCCGCTGGCGGCTCCAACACCGCCGTCCGCGTCGCCAAGGAGCTGTCCGCCGAGCACCCCGACTGGGTCATGCTCTACCAGTACGGCAACCCGGACAACGCCGGCGCGCACTACGCCACGACCGGCCCCGAGATCCTCGCCGACCTGCCCTCCGTCACCCACTTCGTCGCGGGCCTGGGCACCACCGGCACCCTCATGGGCGTCGGCCGCTACCTGCGCGAGCACAAGCCGGACGTGCGGATCGTCGCCGCCGAGCCGCGCTACGACGACCTGGTGTACGGCCTGCGCAACCTCGACGAGGGCTTCGTGCCGGAGCTGTACGACGCCTCCGTGCTCACCACCCGCTTCTCGGTCGGCTCGGCCGACGCGGTCACCCGCACCCGTGAACTCCTCCAGCAGGAGGGCATCTTCGCGGGCGTGTCCACCGGCGCGGCGCTGCACGCGGCGATCGGCGTCGGGCAGAAGGCGCTGAAGGCGGGGGAGTCCGCCGACATCGTGTTCGTGGTCGCCGACGGCGGCTGGAAGTACCTCTCCACCGGCGTCTACACGGCCGCCACCACCGAGGAGGCCATCGCCACGCTCCAGGGCCAGCTCTGGGCGTGAGCCACGCCGGCTAGGGAGCGAGGTGACGGACCTGGTCCCACAGGGCCGGGTCCACCACTCCCACCCGCCGCCGGAAGCCGTCCACCGGCACCTCGCGCAGCTCGTCGGTCTCCAGGAAGCTCGCCCGTCCCCGGGGGTCGCCCACGGAGCCGGGCGGCAGCGGGATCACTCCCGGCCGCTCGTCGTGGTGCTTGCTGGTGATCTTCACGACCGTGGCCCGGCTGCCGCGCACCACCAGCACCAGGCACGGCCGGTCCTTCTCACCGGGCCGGTCCTCGAAGGGCACGTTCGCCCACCAGATCTCCGCGGGCCGGGGCACCCCGGCCGCCGGCCCCTTCTGCCGCTGCCGCGCCGGCCGTGTCGGCCGCGTCGTGCGCAGGCGCCGCGTCCGGGACCCGCGTCCCCAGCCGTCCACGAGCGTGGCGACCAGGGCGAGCAGGACCACCGCAGCGAGTGCAAGCCACCAGGACGTGTCCATACGATGACGGTACCGGCGCGCGATCGGCAGTGCGCGCCCCCTGTCCTGCCTCGCGCGCCGCAGGTCCAGCCGAACCGGTGACAGCGCAGGTGAGTTCGCCCACAACGGCCCCTGGTGGAGGAGCGACCCGGCGTTTCGCGCCTTACGCTCGACGGACCGCACGACCCCCGTCGCCCCGTCCCCCGATCCCTTCCCGCCAGCGGAGGTTTCTGCTCCCATGAAGCTCACCGTCGTCGGCTGCTCGGGGTCGTTCCCGTCCGCGGAATCGGCCTGCTCGAGCTACCTCGTCGAGGCCGACGGCTTCCGGCTGCTCCTCGACATGGGCAACGGCGCCCTGGGCGAGCTGCAGCGCCACTGCGGTCTCTACGACCTCGACGCGATCTTCCTGAGCCACCTGCACGCCGACCACTGCATCGACATGTGCGCGTACTTCGTGGCGCGCTACTACCGCCATGACGGCGGCCGCTGCGACCCGCTCCCGGTCTACGGCCCGGAGGGCACCGAGCACCGGCTGACCACGGCCTACGCCGACACCCCCTCGGCCTCCTCGATGAGCGAGGTCTTCGACTTCCACACGGTCAAGCCGTCCACCTTCGAGATCGGCCCGTTCACGGTGCACACCGAACGCGTGGCCCACCCGGTGGAGGCGTACGGCATCCGCATCGAGCACGGCGGGAAGTCGCTGACGTACTCCGGCGACACCGGGCCGAGCCCCGCGCTGGAGCAACTCGCCCGGGACACCGACCTGTTCCTGTGCGAGGCGGCCTTCACGCACGGCAAGGAGTCCATCCCCGACCTGCACCTCAACGGCCGCGAGGCCGGCGAGACGGCGGCCCGCGCCGGCGCCCGCCGCCTGGTCCTCACCCACATCCCGCCGTGGACCGACCCCGAGGTCAATGCGACGGACGCCCGCGCGGCCTACGACGGCCCGGTCCACCTGGCGGCACCAAGGGCGACGTACGAGATCTGACCCCGTGCACGCGCGGTCCGTGCACGCGAAGGCCCCCGGAGCGGTTCAGGGCTCCGGGGGCCTTCGTCGGTGTCAGCCGGGGATCACGCCTTCGTGAGGTCCTCGACCTCCTCCTCGGGCTCGCGGCCCGGGGTGGGCAGGTCGAACTTGACGATGGCGAACCGGAAGACCACGTAGTAGATCGCGGCGAAGACCAGTCCGATGGGGATGATGAGCCACGGCTTGGTGGCGAGGTTCCAGTTCAGCGCGTAGTCGATGAAGCCCGCGGAGAACGTGAAGCCCGCGTGCACCCCGAGGGCCCAGGTGACCGCCATGGACAGGGCCGTGAGCACCGCGTGGATGCCGTAGAGGATCGGCGCGATGAACATGAACGAGAACTCGATGGGCTCGGTCACACCGGTCACGAACGAGGTCAGCGCGAGCGAGATCATCATGCCCAGCACGGCCTTGCGGCGCTCGGGGCGGGCGGAGTGCGCGATGGCGAGCGCGGCGGCCGGCAGACCGAACATCATGATCGGGAAGAAGCCGGACATGAACTGGCCGGCGGTCGGGTCACCCGCGAAGAAGCGGTTGAGGTCACCGTGGACGACCTCGCCGGCCGCGTCCTTGAAGTCGCCGAGCTGGAACCACGAGACGGTGTTCACGAACTGGTGCATGCCGACCGGGATCAGCGCGCGGTTGATGAGACCGAACAGGCCGGCACCGACGGCGCCCAGACCGGTCATCCACTCGCCGAAGTCGGAGATGACCTCACCGATCGGCTCCCAGACCAGACCGAAGAACACACCCATGACCGTGCCGACGAAGGCCATGATGATCGGCACCAGGCGACGGCCGTTGAAGAAGCCGAGCCAGTCCACCAGCTTGGTGCGGTGGAAGCGCTGCCACACCACGGCGCCCAGCAGACCCATGACGATGCCGCCGAGCACACCGGGGTTGTTGTAGGTCGCGGCTATGTCGGCGCCGGCCTGGACCTTGGCCTCGGTGACGGGGAACGCCTTGAGCACGTTGCTGTAGACCAGGAAGCCGACGAGGGCGGCCAGCGCGGTGGAGCCGTCGGACTTCTTGGCGAAGCCGATCGCGACACCGATGCAGAACAGCAGCGGCAGGTTGTCGAAGATCGCGCCACCGGCCGTGGCGAACACCGCTGTGACCTTGTCGGGCAGGTTCAGCTTGTCGTGGATGTCCTGCTGGCCGAAACGGAGCAGCAGACCCGCGGCCGGCAGCACGGCGATGGGCAGCTGTAGGCTGCGGCCGACCTTCTGCAGACCCTGGATCAGACCGGATCCCCACTTCTTCGGGGGGGCCGCCGATTCGGTGGCGGTGCTCATAGACTTCCTCCATCGGGTGGTGGTCTACACCACTCAGTGGTGTAGACCTGTTGTAGCACGATGGGGTGGATATAAGGAACCCGTCAAAACTGCAACCGGAGCGCTACGCGGCGTACCGGATCCGGGCCCGTCCGGGAGTGCGCGAAAGGGCCCCCGGACCGGTGGTCCGAGGGCCCGAGAACCCCGTCAGCTGCGGACGTTCACGCCTTCGTGACGTCCTCGTGCTGGTCCTCCGGCTCCCGCCCCGGCGTCTTCAGGTCGAACCGGGTGATCGCGAAGCGGAAGATCACGTAGTACACCGCGGCGAAGCACAGCCCGATCGGGACGATCGCCCATGGCCGCGTCGCCAGGTTCCAGTTGATGACGTAGTCGATCAGCCCCGCCGAGAAGCTGAACCCGTCGTGCACCCCCAGCCCCCACGTCACCGCCATCGACACACCCGTCAGCACCGCGTGCACCGCGTACAGCCCCGGCGCGATGAACAGGAACGAGTACTCGATCGGCTCGGTGATCCCCGTGACGAACGACGTCAGCGCCACCGACAGCATCAGCCCGCCGACCTCCTTGCGCCGCTCCGGCCGCGCGCAGTGCGTGATCGCCAGCGCCGCCGCCGGCAGCGCGAACATCATGATCGGGAAGAACCCCGAGGTGAACTGCCCCGCGTTCGGGTCGCCCGCCAGGAACATGTTGATGTCACCGTGCACCGGCTGCCCGCCCGGCGGCGTGTACGTGCCGAACTGGAACCAGATGGGCACGTTCAGGAACTGGTGCAGCCCGATCACCAGGAGCGCCCGGTTCGCGACCCCGAACACCCCCGCACCCCACGACCCCGCGTCCCGCAGCCACTTGCTGAAGCTCTCCAGCCCGTCACCGATCGGCGGCCAGACCCACAGGCACAGCGCCGCGAACGCGATCGCCACGAACGCCATGATGATCGGCACCAGCCGCCGCCCGTTGAAGAAGCCCAGCCAGTCCACCAGCTTCGTGCGGTGGAACCGCGCCCAGAAGAACGCCGCCAGCAGACCGATCACGATCCCGCCGAACACCCCCGGGTTCTGGAAGGTGTACGGCGTCACCGACCCGGCCCCCGCCCCCACGCTCACCTGGCACCCGAGGCCCGGCAGCTCCTTCGAGCCGCCCGGGCAGGACTCGGGGAACTGGTGCAGCACGTTGTAGTAGACGAGGAAGCCCACCACCGCCGCCAGTGCCGTCGACCCGTCCGCCTTGCGGGCCATGCCGATGGCCACGCCCACGCAGAACAGCAGCGGCAGACCGAGCGAACCGTCCAGCAGGGCCCCGCCCGCGCCCTTCATCACCTTCGAGACGTTGTCCCAGCCGAGCCCGTCCGCCCCGAACACGTCCGGCTGGCCGAGGCGGTTGAGGATGCCCGCCGCGGGCAGCACCGCGATCGGCAGCTGCAGACTGCGGCCCATCTTCTGCAGGCCCTGGAACAGCCCGTTCCAGCGCGCCCGCGCGGGGCTGACCTCGGCGTCGGCGCTCATCGGTGTCCTTCCGGGCCGCTCGGCTCGGCGGCGGGGTTTGGCGACCGTCCGCCAGGTGGTGTAGACCAGTTTTGGACGGTTCCGCTGTCGTGACGCCATCATTCGGTACGGACGGCATGACCGCTCGCGAAGTTGGGCCAACTGTGGGTTACTGCGACAAAGCGGTTCGGATCAGGGAGAAGCAACATGGCCAGCAAGGCTGAGAAGATCGTCGCCGGACTCGGTGGCATCGACAACATCGAGGAGATCGAGGGCTGCATCACCCGCCTGCGCACCGAGGTGAACGACGCCTCGCTGGTCGACGAGGCCGCCCTGAAGGCCGCCGGCGCCCACGGCGTCGTCAAGATGGGCACCGCCATCCAGGTCGTCATCGGCACCGACGCCGACCCGATCGCCGCGGAGATCGAAGACATGATGTGACCGGACGCCCCGCGCGTCCCCGGGGGCCCTTCCCGACCAGGGAGGGGCCCCTTCCGCATCCCCGGCTACCACTAGGCTCAGCGCCATGTCTCGAATCGACGGCCGCACCCCCCAACAGCTCCGCCCCGTCACCATCGAACGCGGCTGGAGCAAGCACGCCGAGGGCTCCGTCCTCGTCTCCTACGGCGACACCAGGGTGCTCTGCACCGCCACCGTCACCGAAGGCGTCCCCCGCTGGCGCAAGGGCAGCGGCGAAGGCTGGGTGACCGCCGAGTACGCCATGCTCCCCCGCGCCACCAACACCCGCGGCGACCGCGAGTCCGTCAAGGGCCGCATCGGCGGCCGCACCCACGAGATCTCCCGCCTCATCGGCCGCTCTCTGCGCGCCGTCATCGACTACAAGGCACTCGGCGAGAACACCGTCGTCCTCGACTGCGACGTCCTCCAGGCCGACGGCGGCACCCGCACCGCCGCCATCACCGGCGCCTACGTCGCCCTCGCCGACGCCGTCAGCTGGGCACAGGGCAAGAAGCTGATCAAGCCCGGCCGCCAGCCGCTCACCGGCACCGTCGCCGCCGTCTCCGTCGGCATCGTCGGCTCGGTCCCCCTCCTCGACCTGCGCTACGAGGAGGACGTACGGGCCGAGACCGACATGAACGTCGTCTGCACCGGCGACGGCCGCTTCGTCGAGGTCCAGGGCACCGCCGAGGCCGCACCCTTCGCCCGCGAGGAACTCGACGCCCTGCTCGACCTCGCCGTCGCCGGCTGCACCGAACTGGCCGCCCTGCAGCGCGCCGCCCTCGCCACCGAAAGGTAAAGCGCACACCAAGGAGGCGGGCGGACGGGAGCAACCCCGCCGCCCGCCCAGGCGTCTTGGGCAGTACGCAGCACCTGCGCGCGCACCACACACGGGGGCCCTGCCAGGGCCTGACAGGGGAGGACACACCACCATGGCCGCGAGCCGCCACCGACGACGCCGTACCGCCATCGCCACCGCCCTCGCGGCCGTCGCCCTGACCACCGCACTCGCCACCGGCTGCGACGCCGTCGACAAGGCCCTCGACTGCGTCCAGACCGCCGACACCATCGCCGACGGCGTCACCCGGCTCCAGCAGGCCGTGGAGAACGCCTCCAACGACCCCACCCAGATCGACCAGTCGCTGCAGACCATCGACACGGACCTCGACCGGATCGGCGACCGCACCGACGACACCGACGTCAACAAGGCCGTCGACGACCTCCAGAAGGCCGTCGACAACGTCCGCACGGCCGTCCGGAACGGCGACCGCACCCCCGACATCAGCCCCGTCACCGACGCCGCAGGCGAACTCACCAAGGTCTGCACGCCGTAACCGGCCCCCCCGCGGCCCCCGGGATACTGGGGGCCATGACCCGCTTGATCCTCGCCACCCGCAACGCCGGGAAGATCACCGAACTCCGCGCGATCCTCGCCGAGGCCGGCCTCCCGCACGAGCTCGTCGGCGCCGACGCCTACCCCGACGTCCCCGACGTCAGGGAGACCGGCGTCACCTTCGCCGAGAACGCCCTCCTCAAGGCCCACGCCCTCGCCCGGGCCACCGGCCACCCCGCCATCGCCGACGACTCCGGCCTCTGCGTCGACGTCCTCGGCGGCGCCCCCGGCATCTTCTCCGCCCGCTGGGCGGGCCGCCACGGCGACGACCGGGCCAACCTCGACCTGCTGCTCGCCCAGCTCTCCGACATCGCCGACGGCCACCGCGCGGCCCACTTCGCCTGCGCCGCCGCCCTCGCCCTGCCCGACGGCACGGAACACGTCGTCGAGGGGCAACTCCGCGGCACCCTGCGCCACACCCCCCGGGGCACCCACGGCTTCGGCTACGACCCGATCCTCCAGCCGGACGGCGAGACCCGCACCTGCGCGGAACTCACCCCCGAGGAGAAGAACGCCATCAGCCACCGAGGCAAGGCCTTCCGAGCCCTGCTCCCGGCGATCCGCGAACTGGTCGGCTGAACGCCGAGGACCCGGTGAACGCGCCGAGGGCCCGGCTCGCATCCACGAACCGGACCCTCGGTCACCTCATGTGCGGTCGGTGGGACTCGAACCCACACGGGATTTCTCCCACGGGCACCTAAAACCCGCGCGTATGCCTGTTTCGCCACGACCGCTCGACAGTGATCCTCAGTGTACGGGGCTCCCGCCACCGCCGTCCCTGGACTTCTTGCGACACCATGTCGCGGTCAGGGCGTGGCAGTTGGGGCGCAGGTAGCGGAGGTTCCCGGCGCGCTTGTCGAGCCAGTTCCCGGAGGCCGGCGTGGAGCCGCTCGCGGCGGGGGCGTGGCGCTCCCGGTGGCAGGACGACCATGACGACCAGGACGTCGTCCGCACGCGACCGCCTCGCCGCTGCCGGTGCGGCGCTCCAGGGGCGCCGCGTGAAGTGGCTCGTGTCCAGACCCAGATCGGCCACCTTCCGGCGCACCCGGCGGTGGTTGGCGTAGTCCACTTCCAGCCCCAGCGCGCGCATGACGTCCGCGTAGCTGTCGGCCGACGTCACGGCGGCCCGGATGTCGTCCTTGGGCAGCGCCGGCCGGACGTGCCGGAAGTGGGACGTGTCGACCCCCCTCTCCCTGAGCAACCGTCCCAGCGCCGCCCGGGACCGGCCGTCGTCCGGGACTCCCAGCACCCGCGCGGTGCCACGGACGCTGTCCGCGGCACCAGTGACCCAGCGGGACACCCGAAAAGCGGAGCGGCTCACACCGGGTGGGGTGCGAGCCGCTTGGGAGGTGGTGGTGGGGGCGTCGATGATGCTCGTCGGCGCCCCCGCCGGGTAGGCCGTTACTGGTGGTGGAGCGTCTTGAGCGGTGTCAGGTTCGGCTGGGCGGCGATCCGCTCGGCGCGCGGGGCGGCCGGGGCGCTGCCGGTGGTGCCCGCGGAGAGGGTCCGCGAGGACGTCGTCGTCGGGACGAGGCCGTTGTAGTACGGGTGGTACGTGTAGTAGGCGCTGCCCGCACTCATCGAGGTGCCCGCGGTGTTCAGCTCGGCCTGGGCGAGCGAGCCCGTGCCGCCGAACCCGACCATGATGTTGACGCTGGCGGCCTCGCGCAAGAGGTAGTTGTTCACCTCGGGCGACAGCGTGGTGGCGCTGCTGCTCCACAGCAGGGGCCCGTAGACGTTCATCGCCGCGGCGCCCGAGACCCCGTCGCGCCAGGCGCCGGAGTAGGCGAGGCCGGTCATGTTCGGCGCGGTCCACCAGAACATGGCGATGGCCACCGACAGGGAGCCGTCCGTGGTGCCCGAGATCGGGTAGTACGAGTACGTGGACGGCCACCGGGAGTAGGAGGTGTGGGTGAGCGCGTAGCGCGCCGCCGCACCGACCGGGATGATCATGGTCTTGTCGGGGTTGAGGCTGTTCAGGTACGCCTGCACCGACGCGGTCAGCTTGTTGCCGTTGGTGAGGACGATCCCGGCCGCGCTGGCGGAGCCGTCGGAGCCGGCCGCGGCCGCCGCCGAGAGCGCCGCGCGGTACTCGGTGCCGCCCGCCAGGAAGACGTACTTCGGGGCGGAGGTGATGGTCTTGCTCACCATGACCGAGGTGGCGTAGCGGTCCGCGCCGGTCAGCCGCACCGGGACGTACCCGAGCGCCTTCACCTGGGAGGCGACCGTGTTGTCCAGGACGGACGTGCTGCCGGTCAGGTAGACGGGCTTGCCCGGGGCCAGGATCCGCTTCAGCTCGTTCTTCGTCGTCGACGAGAGCCCGGTCTTCTGGGTCATCAGCACCGGGCCCTCCTTCCGGCCTGCCAGGGCAGGGGCGGTGACGGCGTACGCCGGGTCGTCCTGGTTGACCAGCACGGCGGACTTGGCGTTCGCCAGCCCGGGCTCGCTGTGGCCGAGGGTGTTCCAGGTCCAGCGCGACGAGGCGGTGGCGGTGAGGTAGGCGTTGGCGCCCCAGACCCGGCCCGTGCTGTTCTTCCGCAGCGGCTGCCAGCTGGGGTTGCCGACGGAGGTGCCCTGCGCCGCGTCCGTGACCGGGGTCAGCTCGCCGGTCGTCGTGTCGGCGTACTCGACGGTGTGCACGTCGTCGCTGTTCGGCGAGGTGTGGGCGTCGAAGATGATCCGCTTGCCGGTGGGCGACCAGGACGGCGAGGCGAACCGGCGCGGGCCCGTGGTGAGCTGCCGGACGTCGGTGCCGTCGGCCTTGGCCGTGAAGATCTGGGGGTTGCCGTCGGTGTCCTTGCGGACGAACGCGAGCTTGGTGCCGTCCGGGGACCAGGCGGGCTGCTCGGCGTCGGCCAGGACGAGCTTGACCGTCCGCGCGGCGCCGTCGTAGACGTACACGCCGGTGGCGGAGGAGCAGTTGCCCGTGCGGCGCTCGAAGGCGACCAGGCCCTTGACGTTCACGCTCGGCCCGGAGTCGCAGACGGTGGCCGGCTCCAGGTTCGCCGGGAGCAGCGGGCCGGGCGCCCACGAGGCGTCGGAGGGACCGTAGGCGAGCTGGCCGCCGCTGGCGAAGACGACGTAGCTGCCGCCGTTCCAGAACGTCAGGTCCTCGTACGGGGCGCTGGAGCGCAGGCCCTGGGCCCAGGGCAGGGTGATCTTCTTGGTGCCGTTGGGCAGGACGCTGGAGATCTGGCCGGAGACGCTGAGCACGCGGCTGCCGTCGGGCGCCCACGTGGCGTAACTCCCCACGTTGGGGATGGTGCTCGTCCCCCCGGTGACGGGGTCGATGACCAGACCCCCGTCGTTGAGGATCTTGCCTTCGGTGCCCGGCCAGGGCCCCGCGTCGTCGGCGGCGGCACCGGGTGCCGCGGCCAGGGTGCCCGCGGCGGCGAGTGCCACCGCGGTGGCGAGCGCCGCGGCGCGGCGGCGCGTGAACATTCTCAAGTTGTCGACCCCCGGGGATCACGTGATGTCGCGACGATGTCGGTGGAGCCGCGCTGCGGGCCCGGTCGGCGCCGTCCCCCGTCGCCTGACCGTCGGCCGCGCAGGTGTGTCACAGCGGCCGGATCACTCTAGGTCCCCGCCCCACCGGGGGGAACGGATTTACGCCGATCGTTTCATGATCGACGATCGGACCGTCGCGCCCGGGAAGCGGAGCGGCCCGGACCGGGGCGGGCCGGTGCGAGCCGCTCGGGGGAGGGGGTGGGTCAGATGCCCAGGTCCTTGATGATCTTGGCTACGTGGCCGGTCGCGCGGACGTTGTACAGGGCCCGTTCGACCTTGCCCTCTTCGTCGACGACGACCGTGGAGCGGATCACGCCCAGGTAGGTCTTGCCGTAGTTCTTCTTCTCGCCGTACGCGCCGTAGGCCTCGGTGACCTGCTTGTCGGGGTCGGCGAGGAGGGTGATCCGCAGGGACTCCTTCTCGCGGAACTTCGCGAGCTTCTCCGGGCTGTCGGGGGAGATGCCGATGACGTCGTACCCCGCGCCGGCCAGCAGCTCGAGGTTGTCCGTGAAGTCGCAGGCCTGCTTGGTGCAGCCCGGCGTCAGCGCCGCCGGGTAGAAGTACACGATGACCTTGCGGCCCTGGTGGTCGGCAAGGGAGACCTGCTTGCCGTCCGCGTCGGGCAGGGTGAAGGCGGGGGCCACGTCCCCGGGCTGGAGTCGCTCGCTCATCGGACCAGCGTAACGGGGGGTCCTGACAGTGCGCTGGCGCGTGGAGCTGACAGACTGTCCGGAACAGCATCATCGGACTTCGGAGGCCGTACGGTGGCGGACACGTCGGACACCAGAACCCCGGCGCAGATCGAGGCGGACATCAAGCGCCGCCGCGAAGTGCTGGCCGAGACGCTCGACGAGATCGGGGTGCGGGTGCACCCCAAGACCATCGTCGGCGATGCCAGGGCCAAGGTCGTGGCGAATGTCGATCACACCCTCGGACGGGCGTACGTCCAGGTCAACAAGGTCGTCAGCGACGTCAAGGCGCAGTTCGTGGACGAGACGGGATCGCCCCGGCTCGAGCGCGTCGTGCCGGTCGCGGTCGTCGCCGTGGGCCTGGTCGGGCTGCTCGTCCTCGGCACCCGGCGCCGCAAGGGCTGACCCGGGCGCGGACGGGACGGCCCGGGGCAGGTAGGTTCGAAGCGTGAGCGCCAACAGAAACGAGCACAGCACCCACCACGACAAGCTCCCCATCCGGATGCTGCACGACCGCGTTCTGGTCCGGCAGGACACCTCCGAGGGCGAGCGGCGTTCCGGTGGCGGCATCCTGATCCCCGCCACGGCGGCGGTCGGCCGGCGCCTGGCCTGGGCCGAGGTGGTCGCGGTGGGGCAGAACGTACGGACCGTGGAGCCGGGCGACCGGGTCCTGTTCGACCCGGAGGACCGGGCCGAGGTCGAGGTGCGCGGCGTCGCGTACGTGCTCATGCGCGAGCGCGACCTGCACGCGGTGGCCGCCGACCGGTTCGAGGGGTCGGAGGACTCCACGGGGCTGTACCTCTGATCGCTGCCGCACCTCTGATCCAGAGGACGGGAAGGGCTGGTGACGGTTGTCACCAGCCCTTTTCGTCGTGCCTTTGCTAGCTTCGGAGGAGGTCGCCCGACGAGACGCGCCGTACCGGGTCCCCCTCACGAGGGGGGAGGCAAAGACGACGCACCCCCGCCGCGCACGGTGCGCGGTCGTCGTCCCCGGAGGTGCCCGTCATGGCCTGGATCCTGCTCGTCGTCGCCGGTCTGCTCGAAGTCGCCTGGTCGATCGGCATGAAGTACACCGACGGCTTCACCCGGCTGGTCCCGAGCCTGTTCACCGGCGCCGGCATCGTCGCCAGCATGCTGCTGCTGTCGTACGCGGCGCGCTCGCTGCCGATCGGCACCGCCTACGGCGTGTGGGTGGGGATCGGCGCCGCCGGGGCGGCCGTGCTCGGCATGGTGGTGCTGGGGGAGCCGGTCACCGCCGCCCGGATCTTCTTCGTCTGCCTGCTGCTGGTCGCCGTGGTGGGCCTGAAGGCGACGGGCGGCCACTGACCAGCAGCCGCTGACCGGTTGCCCGCCCGTCCCCGCCGGCTACTCCCGGCGGGCCGTGCTCTGCGGCAGGACCGCGCCGGTCGTCCCGGTGCTGCCGGGGGTGCTGCCCGTGGCGCCGCCGGTGTCGCCGGAGGTGGAGCCCGTGGTGTCCCCGGTGGCACCGCCGCCGGTGTCGCCGGACGTGGTGGCGCCCGTGGTCGCGCCGCCGGTCGGGGTGCTGGTCGTGCCGCCGGTGCCGGGGCCGCCATTGCTGCTGCCGCCGGTGGTCGTCCCGCCGTGGCTGCCGCCCCCGCCGGTCGGGCCCTGGGTCCGCCCCTGGTCGCCCCCGCCCTGCGAGGCCCGGCCGGACGGCGTGGCGCTGGTCTCCTGGTCCCCGGTGGGCGAGCTCTCCGAGGGCTCGCCGGACGGGTAGGCGGTCTCCTCGGAGCCCTCCTGGAGCTGGAGGTTGAAGTCGCTCGCCGGGGTGTTCTTGAGGGCCTTGCGGGTGAACTGCGCCCAGATCTCGGTGGGCGCCCCGCCGCCGTTGATCCGCTGCAGGCCCATCGCGCCGTACAGGGGCTTGTGGGCGGCGGTGACCGGGTCCTGGCCCATCACCGCGACGACGGTGGCGAGGTCGGGCGTGTAACCCGCGAACCAGGCCGCGGTGTCCTTCTCCGCCGTGCCGGTCTTGCCCGCGGCCGGGCGGCCGACGGCCTGGGCGGCGGTCGCGGTGCCGTTCTGGACGACGCTGCGCAGGATCGAGGTGGTGGTGTCGGCGGCCTCCCGGCTGACCACCTGGGAGGTCTTGCGGCCGGGCAGCTCGACGACGTCCTTGCCGTCCTTGGTGACCTTGTCGATCAGGGTGTACGTGCCGTGCCGGCCGTGGTTGGCGAGCGTGGCGTACGCCTCCGCCATGTCGAGCACGCTGGCGGTGGCCGTGCCGAGCGCGATCGACGGGTACGGCTGGAGGTCGGGGGTGGCGGTGGGCAGGCCCAGGTCGATCGCGGTCTGCTTGACCTTGGCCGGGCCGACGTCGACCGCCAGCTGCGCGTAGACCGCGTTCACGGACTTGTCGGTGGCTTCCCGCACGGTGATGTCGCCGTAGGAGTGCTGGTCCTCGTTCTCGGGGGCGTAGCCGCCGCCGGTCCAGCCCTGCACGGGGCGCTCGTTGGTGCCGTCGTAGACCGTGTTCGGCGTGATGGGGCGGCCGTCCTGGGTCTCGGAGTCGTGCTGGACGGCCGCGGTGAACACGAACGGCTTGAAGGTGGAGCCGACCTGGAAGTCCCGGCGGGTGGCGTTGTTGGTGTACTGCTTGACGTAGTCGATGCCGCCGTACAGGGCGAGGACCTTGCCGGTCTTGGGCTCGACGGCGGCGCCGCCCGCCCGGACGTAGCCGTCGACCTTGCGGTTCTTCTTGTCGAGCTTGGACATCAGCTTGTCGTTGACGGCGTCGACGAACGCGTCCTGCTTGCTCTTCTCGAGCGTGGTGGTGATGCGGTAGCCGCCGCCGTCCAGCTCGCCCTCGGTGACGATCTTGTTCTGGGTGAGGTAGTCGCGGATCGCGCGCACGATGTAGCCGCGCTGCCCGGACATGCCGGTGTCGGCGGCGCTCTCCTCGCGCGGGGTGGGGAACGCGGTGCCCTGCCGCTTGGCCTCCGCCAGCCAGCCCTTCTTGACCATGCCGTCCAGGACGTAGTTCCAGCGGGCCTCGGCGGCCGCCTTGTTCTCCGGGTGGGCGATCACGTCGTACTCGCTGGGCGCGTTGAGCAGGGCGGCCAGGTACGCGCCCTGGGGGGCGGTGAGTTCGCGGGCGTCGACGCCGTAGTAGGCCTGGGCGGCGGCCTGGATGCCGTAGGCGTTGCGGCCGAAGTAGCTGGTGTTGAGGTAGCCCTCGAGGATCTTGTCCTTGGGCTGCTCGCGGTCCAGCTTGATGGAGATGAAGAACTCCTTCACCTTGCGGGTGACGGTCTGCTCCTGCGCGAGGTAGTAGTTCTTCACGTACTGCTGGGTGATCGTCGAGCCGGACTGCTTGCCCTTGCCGGTCGCGGTGTTCCACCCGGCGCGGATCATGGCCTTGGGGTCGATGGCCGACTCGGTGTAGAAGTCGCGGTCCTCGGCGGCGAGCACGGCGTGCTGGGCCTCCTTGGAGATCTGCGCCAGCGTGACGTTCTCCCGGTTGACCGCGCCGTCACGGGCGATCTCGGTGCCGTCGGCGTACAGGTACACGTTGGACTGCTTGGTGGCGAGCGCGTTGGCGTCCGGGATCTTCACCATGGAGTAGCCGAGGAAGAACAGGCCGACGACCAGCAGGGCGCCCACCAGGACGGTGCCCAGCACCATCCGCCAGGTGGGCAGCACCCGCCGCCACCCGGTGCGCTTCGGCCTCTTCCCGCCGTTCCCCGCGACCTGAGCCGCCGGTGGCTCGTCCGGTGCCCCGCCCTCGGTCGGCTGCTGCGGCTGCGGCTCGTCACTCATGTGTTGCACGGACTCCCGTTGTCGCGTCGTACGTTCCCGTACGCCTCATACGTCTCATACGCCTCGTACGCTTTTGCGCCCCCTGCTAGAGACTGTCGCACCCTGCGTTCCGTTCCCGGCAACCGGCACGCGTTGTGCCCGGAAAATGCGTGGCACGCCACTTCCGGGGCCCGCTAGGGTCCCTTGCTTCGGTGTCGGCGCGCGGAAAGGCGGTTGCCGTGGGATCGGCGCGGTTGTACGCGGCCGTCGCGGCGGGGGGATTCAGAAGGTACGCGACCTACCGGGCGGCCACGGCCGCCGGGGTGTTCACCAACACCGTCTTCGGCCTGATCCTCGTGCACACCTACCTCGCGCTGTGGGACGAGCGGCCGCACCTCGGCGGGTACGACCAGGCGCAGGCGGTCACCTTCGTGTGGCTCGGGCAGGCCCTGTACGCGACGTTCGCCCTCCAGGGCGGCGGCGTGGAGAAGGACCTGATGGCGCGCATCCGCACCGGCGAGATCGCCATCGACCTGTACCGCCCGGCCGACCTGCAACTGTGGTGGCTGGCGACCGACTTGGGCCGGGCACTGTTCCAGTTGCTGGGGCGCGGGGTGGTGCCGTTCGTGATCGGCACGCTGTTCTTCCCGACGGCGCTGCCGCGCGACGCGGGCACCTGGGCGGCGTTCGGGGTCGCGCTGCTGCTGGGCCTGGTGGTCAGCTTCGGCATCCGCTACCTGTTCGCGCTCAGCGCGTTCTGGCTCCTGGACGGCCAGGGCGTCAGCCAGGCGATGATGATCCTCGGGATCTTCTGCTCGGGGATGACGCTGCCGCTCAACGCCTTCCCCGCGGGGTTCGGCGACGTGCTGCGGGCGCTGCCGTGGGCGGCCCAGGTGCAGGTCCCGGCGGACGTGCTGATGGGCGAGGCGACCTGGGCGTCCGCGTTCGCCTTCCAGGCGGCGTGGGCGGCGGCCCTGCTCGGCGCGGGCCGCCTGGTGCAGGTGGCGGCGACCCGGCGGGTGGTGGTCCAGGGTGGCTGAGCACACCCCGTCCGTCCGGCCCCGCACGCCGGAGCCGGTCCCGGGCGGTTCCCGGTCCACCGAGAGCCTGCGCACGTACCGGCTGGTCGCGGGCATGTGGATCCGCTCCACGATGGCCTACCGGACCTCCTTCGCGCTGACGGTGGCCGGGAACCTGCTGATCACCGGCCTCGACTTCGCGACGATCCTGCTGATGTTCGCGCAGGTCGACTCGCTCGGCGGCTGGTCGCTGCCCGAGGTGGCGTTCCTGTACGGCGTGTCGGCGACCGCGTTCGGGGTGGCCGACCTGGTGCTGGGCTCGATGGACGTGCTGGGCGGCCGGATGCGCGACGGCTCGTTCGACACCCTGCTGGTGCGGCCCGCGCCGGTGCTCGCCCAGGTCGCCGCCGACCACTTCGCGCTGCGCCGCCTGGGCCGGATCACCCAGGGCGTCCTGGTGCTGGGCTGGGGCCTGCTGCACGTCGACGCCGACTGGACCCCGGTCAAGGTGCTGCTGCTGCCGGTGACGCTGCTGAGCGGCGCCGCGCTGTTCGGGGCCCTGTTCGTGGCGGGCGCGTCCTTCCAGTTCGTGGCGCAGGACGCGGCGGAGGTGCAGAACGCGTTCACCTACGGCGGGACGACGCTGCTGCAGTACCCGCCGAGCGTGTTCGGCCGGGACCTGGTGCGCTCGGTGACCTACCTGGTGCCGCTGGCCTTCGTGAACTGGGTGCCGGTGAGCTACGTGCTGGACCGGCCGCTGCCGCTCGGGCTGCCCGCGTGGACGGCCGCCGCCCCGCCCCTGGTGGCCGGGGTGTGCTGCGTGCTGGCGGGGCTCGCGTGGCGGACGGCGCTGCGGTCGTACCGGAGCACGGGCAGTTAGGGGTGGACGCGGACGTGGACGTGTACGGCGACGGAGCGGAGGGGCGTGCGGTGGGTGAGCCGGCCGGTGGGGCGTTCGTCGAGGTGGACGGCCTGGAGAAGGTGTTCTCGGTGCGCCGCAGGACCGGGTTCCTGAAGCGGGAGCGGCGCGAGGTGCGCGCGGTGGACGGCATCTCGTTCACCGTGGGCCGCGGCGAGATGGTCGGCTACATCGGCCCGAACGGCGCCGGCAAGTCGACCACGATCAAGATGCTCACCGGCATCCTGGTGCCGAGCGGGGGCCGGCTGCGGGTGGCCGGCATCGACCCCGCACGCGAGCGCACCCGGCTGGCGCGCCGGATCGGGGTGGTGTTCGGGCAGCGCACCACGCTGTGGTGGGACCTGCCGCTGATCGACTCCTACCGGCTGATGCACCGCATGTACCGCATCCCCGACGCCCGCTACCGCGAGAACCTCGACCGGCTCGTCGAACTCCTCGGCCTCGGGGACCTGTTGGACGTGCCCGTGCGCCAGCTGTCGCTGGGGCAGCGCATGCGCGGCGACATCGCGGCGGCCCTGCTGCACGACCCCGAGGTGCTGTACCTGGACGAGCCCACGATCGGGCTGGACGTGGTGTCCAAGGCCCGGGTGCGGGAGTTCCTGCGGGAGGTGAACGCCGAACGCGGCACGACGGTCCTGCTCACCACGCACGACCTCCAGGACATCGAGCAGCTCTGCCACCGCGTGATGGTCATCGACCACGGGCGCCTGATGTACGACGGCGCGCTGGCCGGCCTGCACGAGGCGGGGGAGAGCGAACGGACCCTGGTCGTGGACCTGGAGCGCGAACTGCCGCCCGTGCGGGTGCCGGGCACGCGGGTCGTCCGGGTGGAGGGGCCCCGGCAGTGGCTGGCCTTCCCGTCCTCCGAGTCGGCGGCGCCGCTGGTGGCCCGGGTGGCGGCCGAGTACCCGCTGGTCGACCTGTCGGTACGGGAGCCGGACATCGAGACCGTGATCGCGAAGATGTACGCGGAGCGCAGTGAGGACCGCGGGGGCGGCGCGGGCGTGAACACCGGGGAAGCGGTTCCCTAACGGTCGCCGCGCTGTCATGGCCCCCCGCCCCGCGACCTCGTAGGCTGCTGCCATGACCGACGACGCAGCGGACGCGGCCGGCACGACCCCCGACCTCCGGGCCTCCGACGCCGATCGGGAACGGGTCGCCGAGGTGCTGCGGGACGCCGTCGCCGAAGGCCGCCTGGACATGAGCGAGTTCGAGGAACGGCTCGACGCGACGTACAAGGCGCGCACCTACCGGGAGTTGGCGCCCATCACCCGTGACCTGCCGGTCGCCGGGGTCACCCCGCCGCCCGTGGTGGACCTGCACAAGGACCCCGCCCCGGAGGGCAGTTGGGCCGGGCGCGTCGTCGGCGGCGCGGACTCCGGGGCGACGCCGTGGGCCGTCGCCGTGATGTCCGGTTTCGAGCGCAAGGGGCGCTGGGTCGTGCCGCGCCGCATGAACTGCGTCGCCTTCTGGGGCGGTGGCGAACTCGACCTGCGCCAGGCGGACTTCTCGGCCGGCGAGGTCGAGATCAACTGCGTGGCCGTCATGGGCGGCATCCAGATCACCGTCCCGCCGGGCGTCGAGGTCGTCGTCCGCGGCATCGGCATCATGGGCGGCTTCGACCACCGCGAGGCCGGCGTCCCGGGCGACCCCGGGGCACCCCGGGTGGTCGTCACGGGAGTCGCCTTCTGGGGCGGGGTGGGCATCGAGCGCAAGAAGCTCCGCGCGTCCAAGGCGGAGCGGCGGCGGGAACGCGAGGCCCGCCGGGAGTTGCGGCGTGAGGAGCGCGGTGCCCGGGGCGTCCAGGGCGCCCACCGGCGGATGCTGGAGGGTCACCGGGACCTGTTGGGGGAGGGGCGCCGGGAGGCTCGTGAGGAGTACCGGGAGGAGCGGCGGGACCGTCGCGACCGGCGGGGGTACGGCGAGTAGTCGTTCGTCCGCGGGTGCGCGGGGGCCGGTCGCGCACTTCCCCGCGCTCCTGGGGTGGGGACCGGCACCCCCCGCCTGCAACGCCTACAAGCGGGCCGGCAGTGCGGTGCGCAGGTCGTCCAGGCGTACCGTGCGGGCCATCACCCGGTAGCCCTTGTCGCTCGGGTGCAGGTGGTCGCCCGAGTCGTAGTCGGGCCGGAAGCGGCGCGGGTCGTACGGGTCCCGCAGCGCGGCGTCGAAGTCGGCGACCGCGTCGAACACCCGGCCCTGCCGGATCGCCGCGTTCACCTCCTGCCGCACGCCTTCGCGGGCGTCGTCGTAGCCCCGGTGCCCCTCGAACGGCATCAGCGTCGCCCCGACGACCTTGATCCCGTGCGCGTGGGCCCGCTGCACGAGCGTCCGCAGCCCGCCCAGGATCCGGTCGGGGTCGGCCACCCCGGGGTCGCGCAGGATGTCGTTGATGCCGAGGTCGACCACCACGACCCGCACCCCGGGCCGCCCCAGGACGTCCCGCTGGAAGCGGTGCAGCCCGCTCTGGTTCTCGGCCGGGTGCCCGGTGCCGTCGGTGAGCACGCGGTTGCCGCTGATGCCCTCGTTGACGACCCCGTGGAGCGGCACGTCGGACCCCGCGTCCACCGCCTGGCGCAGCCGGTCCGCGAGGACGTCGGGCCAGCGCCGGTCGGCGTCCGCCGTGGACGTCACCCCGTCGGTGAGGGAGTCGCCGAGCGCCACGACGGTGCCCTCGGCGGCCCGGCCCGACACGTCGAGCGCGGTCACGTAGCGCCAGCGGTCGGCGCGGTCGGGGGCGTACGCCGTCCCGGCCAGGTCGGCGGTGTGCTCGCCCTCGGCGATGTAGTTGGTCTGCCGGGCGTGCGGGTGGGAGGTGACGGGCCCGGACGCGGTGGGGGAGTAGGTGGTCACCAGCACGTCGGAGTCCGTCGGCACGAGCAGCCGCACCGGGTCGCTGGTCACCTCCGCGCCGGCCGGGAGGGTCACCGTCGCGCTCCCGCCGAAGGTCACGCGCCGCATGGTCCCTGCCGCCGCGCCCGCCCCGTCCCCGCCCGCCGCGAGGGCGAGCGTGGCGTGGGTGAAGGTGAGCGGGCCGGTCCCGTAGAGGTTGGACAGCGTGATGCGGGCACTCGTTCCGCCGACGCTGGTGTGCACGACGTTGCGCACCGAGCGTCCCGCCATCCCGTCGGTCCCGGTGCCGGGCTCCCCGGCCACCGGGGAGGCACCCCAGGTGCCGGTCCAGACGCCGGTCGAGGCGGGGGCGACCCGGTCGCCCCGGCCGGGGCCCGCGCCGCCGCCGTCCCCGCCGGACGCGACGACGCCGGTCCCACCGGCGGACACCCCGGCGTATATGGCGGCGGACAGGCCGACGATCAGCGCGGCGATCGCGGACAGAAGGGCATAACCATGACGTCTGGCCATGCGGATGCGTGCTCCTAGGGCGAAGGGGGCCGAAGGCCGTGGTGCTGTGAGCTCATGATGGGGCACGAGCCAGGAGGAACCCCGTCGAACACACGGTGGGTTCCCCCGGGCAGACAGACGCCGGGAACTCCTGATCCGTTCCGGGAGTCGGACAGGAGGGGACAATGTGTGCGGGATCACCGAACGGGTGGAGCGATGGAGCGACTGGAGCGACCGGACCCCACGGCGGCGGCCGGGACCGGCGGGGCGGACCGGCCGGAGCCGACGGACAGGGCCGGCGCCGGACCGACGGGCGGCGCTGACGCCGGGACGGCTGCCGGGCCGACGGGCGGCGCTGACCCCGGGACGGCTGCCGGGCCGGCGACGGGGACGCCCCGGACCGGGACGGCCGGGACAGGGGTGACCGGGAGCGGGAGCCGGAGCGGGACCGGGAGTGCCGGGGCCGGGACGGCCGGGACCGGGGCCGCCCCGTCGTACCGCACCATGACCGCGTTCACCGCCGCCGACGAGGAGCGCCAGCGGGGCGTGCGGCGGATGAAGCTCACCGCGACCGGGATGCTGCTGTTCGTGGCGCTGGTGTACGTCCTGGCGCAGGTTGCGGAGCACGCGGGCGCCGGCGCCTGGGCGGGGTACGTGTCGGCGGCCGCCGAGGCCGGCATGGTCGGCGCGCTCGCCGACTGGTTCGCGGTCACCGCCCTGTTCCGCCACCCGCTCGGCCTGCCCATCCCGCACACCGCGATCATCCCGACCAAGAAGGACGCCCTGGGCGTCTCGCTCGGCGAGTTCGTCGGCGAGAACTTCCTCTCCGAGGACGTCGTGCGGCAGCGGCTGCGCGCCGTCGGCATCGGCAGCCGGCTCGGCGCGTGGCTGGCCGAGCCGGAGCACGCCGACCGCGTCACGGCGGAGCTCGCCACGGCCCTGCGCGGCGCGCTGACCGTGCTGCGCGACTCCGACGTGCGGGCGGTCGTCGGCGAGGCCATCACCCGGCGCGCCGACGCCCGGGAGATCGCCCCCGGGCTCGGCAAGATGCTGGAGAAGGTCGTCGGCGACGGCGGGCACCGGCGGTTCGTGGACCTGGTGGTGTCCCGCGCGCACGACTGGCTGTTGCTGCACCGCGACGAGGTGATGGGCGCCGTGGAGGGCGGCTCCCCCGGCTGGACCCCCCGCTTCGTCGACCGCAAGGTGGGCGAGCGCGTCTACAAGGAGCTGCTGCGCTTCATCACCGAGATGCGCGACATGCCCTCCCACCCGGCCCGCGGCGCCCTCGACCGCTTCCTCACCGACTTCGCCTCCGACCTGCAGTCCGACACCGAGACCCGGGCGCGGATCGAGCGGCTCAAGGGCGAGGTCCTCGCCCGCGACGAGGTGCAGGACCTGATCGCGTCCACCTGGACCGCCGTGCGCTCCATGATCGTGTCGGCCGCCGAGGACGAGCGCAGCGAGCTGCGCCTGCGCGTGCGGGCCGCCCTGCTGTCGCTGGGTGCCCGGATGGCCCGGGAGCCCAAGGTCCAGGACAAGGTCGACAGCTGGGTCGAGGGGGCCGCGGTGCACGTGGTGACCACCTACCGGCGCGAGATCACCTCGCTGATCACCGACACCGTGGCGAGCTGGGACCCCGAGCACACCACCCGCAAGATCGAGGCGCACATCGGCCGCGACCTGCAGTTCATCCGCATCAACGGCACGGTGGTGGGCTCGCTGGCCGGTCTGCTGATCTACACGGTGTCGCAGGCGCTCGGCGCGTAAACGATCCGGCCGGGGGCACCCGATGCTCGTTCTTCTCGACGAGGAGGGAGCCCATGGCCACAGCAGGAGCCCCGGCCGGGTCCGGTCGCACCATCACCACGAACATACCTGCCCGTCTGGACCGCCTGCCGTGGTCCCGCTGGCACTGGACGATCGTCATCGGCCTCGGCACCGTGTGGATCCTGGACGGTCTGGAGGTCACGGTCGTCGGCAACATCGCCGGGCGGCTCTCCGAGCCCGGCAGCGGGCTGCCGATCTCCTCCGGCCAGGTCACCGGCATCGCGGCGGCGCTCTACGTCGCCGGTGCCTGTGTGGGCGCCCTGTTCTGGGGCCGGCTGACCGACCGCTTCGGCCGCAAGAACCTCTTCATGATCACCCTGGCGGTGTACCTGGCGGCGACGGCCCTGACCGCCGTCTCGTTCGACGTCTGGTGGTTCCTGCTCTTCCGCTTCTTCACCGGCTTCGGCATCGGCGGTGAGTACGCGGCGATCAACTCCGCGATCGACGAGCTGATCCCGGCCGAGTACCGCGGCCGCGTCGACCTGATCATCAACGGCAGCTTCTGGCTGGGCGCGGTCGGCGGGTCGCTGCTGTCGATCCTGGCCCTGAACACGGACATCTTCCCGGCGAACGTCGGCTGGCGCCTGACCTTCGCCCTCGGCTCCGTCCTCGCCCTGGTCATCCTCCTCGTACGGCGGCACGTCCCGGAGAGCCCACGCTGGCTGCTGATCCACGGCCGGGACGAGGAGGCCGAGGAGATCGTCACCTCCATCGAGCAGAAGGTGGAGGCGGAGCAGGGCCGCCCGCTGGCCCGGCCGGAGGGCGAGCTGACGATCCACCAGCGCGGCAGCGTGTCGTTCATGGAGATCGCCCGCACGGTGTTCGCCAAGTACCGCCGCCGCTCGATCCTCGGCTTCTCCCTCTTCATCGGGCAGGCGTTCCTCTACAACGCCATCACCTTCGGCTTCGGCGCGATCCTGACGAAGTTCTTCGACGTGCCCAGCGGCAACACCGGCTACTACTTCGCCGTCATCGCGGTCGGCAACTTCTGCGGCCCGCTGCTGCTCGGCAAGCTCTTCGACACCGTCGGCCGCCGCGTGATGATCTCCTCGACCTACCTGCTGTCCGGCATCCTGCTGTTCGGCACGGCCTGGCTGTTCGACCGGGGCTCGCTGGACGCCGTCACGATGACCGCCTGCTGGTGCGCGGTGCTGTTCTTCGCGTCGGCCGGCGCGTCCAGCGCCTACCTGACCGTCTCCGAGGTCTTCCCCATGGAGACCCGCGCGATGTCGATCGCCTTCTTCTACGCCCTCGGCACCGCGGCCGGCGGCATCAGCGGACCGCTGCTGTTCGCGGACCTCACCGCCAGCGGCAAGGTCGGCGACACGGTGCTCGCCTTCCAGATCGGCGCGGGCCTGATGTGCGCGGCGGGCCTGGTGGCGGCGTTCCTCGCCGTCAACGCGGAGCGCCGTTCGCTGGAGGACATCGCCCGCCCGCTGACGGCGGCGGCGTCCAAGGCCCGCGAGACGGCGGGCAGCGGACCGGCGTCGTCGGCGTCGGGGTCGGCCCCGGCGTAAGGGGACGGGAGCCGGGGCCGGCAGAGCGCCTACGCCCCGGTCGTCGACCCCGGGCGCACGATCATCAGGACCGTCACCGCGGCCCACAGCAGGTTGAACACCCCGGTGACCATGGCCAGTCGGGCCGTGGCCGCCGGGGTGCCGCCGTTCTCCACGAGCGCCTCCTGCCGGGGCAGCACCAGGGCGCCGAGGACGAGGGCGGCCAGCACGGTCAGCACGATGGACACGACCAGCCAGGTGTCGCCGAGCACCCCCATCTGCCCGGCCGTGGCGAACCCGAACACGGGCACGACCACGCCGACGACGGCGTACACCCGGCAGATCCGGTGCAGCAGCCGTACGGTCTCGGCGGCCCGCGTGTCCTCGGGCGCCGCCAGGGCGCGCCGGGCGGCCGGCGGGAACATGCTGGCGGCGACGGTGACGGGCCCGATCGCGACGATCGCGGCGAGGACGTGGACGGCGAGGAGGAACTTGGTCACGGCCCGAGGCTAGGCGGGCCGTGGATCGTGCGGCAGTGGCGCTCTTGCCACCTTGCGACGGATTCCCGCCAGGGCGCTGACCAGGGGCGGCACCCGGGCGAGCGGCGTCGGACGACCGGGGCGCCCGTGGCCGGAACCCGTCGACCGGGCGCCGCGCCTGTGGCCGGAACCCGTCGACCGCCTACGATCCCGCCATGCACACCGTGGCCGTACTCGCCCTCGACGGCGTCGTCCCCTTCGACCTCTCCGTGCCGATCGACACGTTCGGCTGGGCCCGGCTGCCGGACGGCCGCGAGCCCTACCAGGTGAAGGTCTGCTCGGCGGGCCCGCCCGGCCAGGAGGTGCGCTCGGGCGCGTTCACCGTGCGGGCGCCGTACGGCCTGGAGCTGCTCGCGGAGGCCGACACGATCATCCTGCCCGGCGTCGCCGTACCGACCGACCCGCTGCCGCCGGGCGTCGCGCGGGCGCTGTGCACGGCGGCGGCCGGGGGCACGCGCATCGCGTCGGTCTGCGTCGGCGCCTTCCTCTTCGCGGCCACGGGCCTGCTGGACGGACTGCGCGCGACGACCCACTGGCTGGCGGCGGCGGACCTGGCGGCCCGCTACCCGAAGGTGGAGGTCGACCCCAACGTGCTGTACGTCGACAACGGCCAGTTCCTCACCTCGGCGGGCGCGGCCGCGGCCCTGGACCTGTGCCTGCACATGATCCGCCGGGACCACGGGTCGGCGGTCGCCGCGCACACGGCCCGGATGTCGGTCATGCCGCTCGAACGGGAGGGCGGGCAGGCCCAGTTCATCGTGCACGACCTGCCGCCGGCCCCGGCGGGCGCGACCCTGGAGCCGCTGCTCGACTGGCTGGAGGGCCACTGCGAACGCGACCTCACCCTCGACGAGATCGCGGCGCGGGCGGGGATGAGCACACGCACGCTGAACCGCCGCTTCCGCGAGCAGACGGGGACGACGCCGCTGCAGTGGCTGCACCGGGCGCGGGTGCGCCGGGCGCAGTACCTCCTGGAGACGACGGAGTACCCGGTCGAACGCATCGCGTCCCAGGCGGGCTTCGGCTCCCCGACGGCGTTCCGCGAACGCTTCCGCCGGGTGGCGGGGACGAGCCCGCAGGGGTACCGGAGGGCGTTCAGGTCGGGGCGGGGGAGTTGAGGGGGCTCCAGGAGCCTGCGGCTTGGGAGGGGGGCTTACTGGGCGCGCCGGTCGGCGACCGCCCACGACGCCAGCGCGACCGCGCCCGCCACGCCGAACACCGACGGCCAGGCGCCGACCTTCTTGGCCAGCGGGTGGGAGCCGGCGAAGGCCGCGACGTAGGCGGCGGTCAGGGCGCCCGCGGCCGCGCCGCCGGCCTGCCGGCGCCACTGCTGGGCGGCCGCGGCGCCCGCCACGGCCAGCACGGCACCGCCGAGCTGGCGCTTCCGCGTCCAGCGGGCCACGCCGTACCCGCCGACGAGGCCGCCGGCCGCGATCACGGAACTGGGAACCTTCGCCATCTTCGTGCCCTCCTGGTGCGAGTCTGCGGTCTGCGGTCTGCGGTCTGCGGCTCTGCGACTCCCCCGAGGCTAACTCCGCGACCCGCGCCGATCCCCAACCTGAGTCGGGGGTTGTCAAGTTTGTTCCCTGGAGCTATATAAGAAGTCGTAGGGCATCGCACAGGCAGCGCCTGAAGAAGGGAGTGAACCGTGATGCTCATGCGTACCGACCCGTTCCGCGAGTTCGACCGCCTCGCGCAGCAGGTCTTCGGCTCCACCGGCCGTCCCGCCGCGATGGCGATGGACGCCTACCGTGCCGGGGACGACTTCCTCGTCCACTTCGACCTCCCCGGCATCGACCCCGAGACGATCGAGCTGGACGTCGAGCGCAACGTCCTCAACGTCCGCGCCGAGCGCCGCAACCCCGCCCCCGAGGGCGCGGAGGTGCTGGTCGCCGAGCGTCCGACGGGCTCCTTCACCCGCCAGCTCTTCCTCGGCGACACCCTCGACACGGAGCGCATCGACGCCTCGTACGAAGCCGGCGTGCTGACCCTGCGCATCCCGGTGGCCGAACAGGCCAAGCCGCGCCGCATCCAGATCTCGGGCGGCAGGGACGACCGCAAGCAGATCAGCGGCTGACCCACCCCGGCGTCCCGTGCTCCGGCCCGGCGCGCGGGACGCCCAGCCTGCCCGCGCCCAACCGGGGCGCGCCCGAACCCTTAGGAGCAGCCTGAACGATGACCGTGACGTCGACGCAGTCCATCCGCAGGACGGTGATCCCCGCGAGGCGGGAGGCGTCGGAAGCAGCGGCCACCCGCAGCCGCGCCTGGACCCGTCTGCTCGACGAGGTCCGGAAGGCGGGCCAGTACACGACCACCGCGGAGGCGGAACGCGTCACCCGGATCGTCCTGTCCGCCCTGGGCGGCCACGTCGTGGGCGACGAACGCGTGGCCCTGGCGCGGGCCCTGCCCCCGGAGGCGGCGCGGGTGGTCGCCTCGCAGATCCCGGTGACCCGCCCGCAGACGGCGGCGGAGTTCGTGGACGGCGTGGCGGCGCGTATCGAGGGCGCCACCCCGGCGACGGCCCGCTGGGACGTCAGCTCGGTCCTCGGCGTGCTGCCGGACCTGGTGGGCGACGACCTGATCGACCGCGTGCTGCGAGAACTCCCGCCGGGCTACGCCCTGTTGTTCGGCAAGGCCGAACTGGTTCCGCCCGCCGCCCGGTAAGGGCGGGTGACGCCCGGGCAACGTCCGCGGGCGCGGACATGAACATCCACCGTCGGCGCGCCCCGGAGCGCCGACGGTGGCGGCGGGGAGGGTCCTCGTATGGGACGGTACGACCGTACGCGGGACGAGGTCCACGACCGGTCCCCGGCACCCGCGAGGTCAGCACACCGCACTCCGCACCCCGCACTCCTCCGAGACGATCGGCTGAGGACGTTGCCCAGAGGAACCCTGATCACGCCCGACGGCACCCGGATCGCGTACCGCACGGACCTGTCGCCCCGAGGCCCGGCGGGCCCCCCGGTCCTCCTCCTCGACGGCCCGACGGGCCACGCCGGCGACTGGGACGACCTGACCGCACGCCTCTGCGAGGACGGCCACCGTGTGGTGCGCTACGAGGCGCGGAGGGACGAGCGCGCCACGGAAGAGATGAGGGGGGCGGCGGCCGCGACGGCGGACGCGGCGGCCCTGCTCCGACACCTGGGCCTGGCCCCGGCGGTGTTGGTCGCCCGGTCGGAGGCCGGTCGCACGGCCCGCCAACTGGCGCAGACCGCACCCCACTTGGTCCTGTCCCTGATCCTCCTGGACGAGCCCCCCGGCGCATGCCGGAACGACGACGCCCACGACACGCACCCCACCCTCGCTCTCCGGGCCGACCAGGCCACCCCGCACGACCCGCACACGCTGCACGAGGCGATCGGCGAGTTCCTGCGCCGGACGGGGGCGACGAGGAAGGACGCGGCCCACGCATGACGGAGGACAACGGACACCGGGGCACGGACGTCGACCTGGACGCGGCGCTGGAGGTGGCGCAGGACGTGGCGGACTGGGCCACGGAACGGATCCGCCGCCCGCGCCGACCCGACGAGGCCCGCGAGGTCAGGGAGAAGGCGGGCCCGGCGGACATCGTCACGAGGACGGACGAGGAGATCGAGTCGTACGTCCGCGAGACCCTGCACCGCGCGTTCCCGACGCACGGCATCCAGGGCGAGGAATACGGCACGGAGCGGGGCACGGCACCGGACGCGCCGTCCTGGGTGCTCGACCCGCTCGACGGTACGACCAACTACGCCCACGGCATCGGCTGGTGCTCCTTCTCCCTGGGCCTGGTGGCGCCCGACGGCACTCCGCTGCTGGGCCTGGTGGCGGACCCGTGGCGGGGGGAGACGTTCACGGCGCTGCGCGGCCGAGGGGCCCGCCTCAACGGCACCCCGACCCACGCGGCCGACCACACGACCCTCACGGGCCACCTGTTCCTGACGGAATGGGCGGCCCACGCCCACTGGCCGGGCCTGGACGACCTGCTCGCCGCGCTCTCCTCCCGCCACTGCACGACCCGTGTCATGGGCTCCACGGCCCTCTCCCTGACCCAGGTGGCAGCGGGCCGCGCCACGGCGGCGGCGGTCGGCGAGTTCCACGCGGTGGACGCACTTCCGGCGTACCTGATCGCCACGGAGGCGGGGGCGGTGGCGATTCCCCCGACGCCGGTCTACGACGGGCCGTTGGTGCTGGTGGCGCCGGGGGTGGTGGGGGAGATGCGGGGGGTGTGGGAGGGGGTAGTGGGGCGGGGGGCGTCTTGACGCCACTCCCCGACCCCCAGGGCTATCTACTCAGCGCGGCTCGGAGCGCAGGTGCTGGAGCCAAACCTGCCAAGCACCCCCAGCCACGGTGAGCGTCGGCCCGCCCGCGTTCTTGGAGTCCCGTATGGCTATGCCCTTCGCTACGTGTGCACACTCCACGCACTCGGTTCCGCTGCCGCCGCTGTAGGAAGACTTGAACCACTGGGGTGCCGGAGCTGCTGTCATCGTCACTCCTCGCTCACGCGTTGGATAAGCCTCGCCGACGACTCGAAGTCGAGTGCCTGCGCGCTCAGGTACTGGAACGCCAACCTATACCGCTCCAGTTCTGGCTTCTTTTCCATGAACACGCCCCCGCTGAGTAGATCCACGTACACCACGTCCAAGTCCGGGGCGGGCCCGCGCAGCACCACGAAGCTGCCGACGGCGGCTGCGTGGGCGCCCTTGGCGAAGGGCAGCAGTTGGACGGTCACGTGGGGCCGTTCTGCCATGGCGAGCAGGTGAGCGAGCTGTTCCTCCATGACCGCCTTGCCACCCACCTGGCGTCTGATCGCGGCCTCATCGATGACGCACCAGATGTGCGGTGGCTCGTCACGTTCCAGAAGCTCTTGCCGCTTCATGCGGATGTCCACCATGTGCTGCACTTCCCGCTCCGAGCACTGCATCTCTGAGGCTCGGTGCACGGCTTCTGCATAGGGCCGCGTTTGCAGCAGGCCGGGGATGTACATGCACGCGTAGTGGTCTTCGCGCACTACCTCATCCTCCAGCGTGAGCATGAGGTTCATGGACTCGGGGATCTGGTCGGCAAGGGACCGCCACCACCCTTGGACCTTCGCGGCCTTGGCCAGCTCGACAAGAGCTTGCCGCACGTCATCGGACGCCCCGTACTCACGGCACAGAGCGTCGACCGTGGGCCATTTGACGGGCCCTTCCTTGGTCTCGTAGCGGCTGAGCGTCGCCTTGGACAGGCCGACGCGAGCACCGGCCTCCTCCAGGGTCAGGCCCGCTTGTTCGCGCAGGCGACGCAGGTCAGCTCCCAACTGGCGTCTACGAGTGGTGGGTCCCACCGCCATGTAAATAACCCCTCGGATTGAGTACGTCAGATCGTCCAGGTGCGTCGGTCGTCGAGGCAAGGTGGCGTGCGCCGGGGGCGCATACCTGGGCATCGCACCCCTGGAACCGCTTCGTGAGAGTTTCATTTTGGGAGTTTCAATGCAACTCTGAGTACACAGCAGGTCTCAGTGTGTGAAGAGCCTTCATCTGCGGAGGAGCAGATTCGTGAAAGATCCCCTGTTCGTGCCATCCGTAACGTGGGTGCACTCCTTCCTCGCCCAGGCGCAGGAGGTGGGCGCCCTCCGCGCCCTTGTGGCAACCCAAGTCGAGCTCTGGGGAGTCCCTGAAGTGAGCGACACCGCCCGACTGTGCGTGAGTGAGTTGGTCGCCAACGTCATCACGCACGTAGGCGAGGCAACTCCTGCGACTCTCACGCTGACCTTGAGCGGCTCTCGGCTGTGCATCGCAGTGCGGGACCCGGATGCGCGGGCACTGCCGACGCTCGTCCAGGCGCACGGTGACGACGAAGGCGGCCGGGGCATGGCGTTGGTCAGCGCGCTGGCTTCACGGTGGGGCGTCGACCTCCCTGGTGACGGCAAGGTGACCTGGTGTGAACTCGCGGTGGCGACGGCCGTGTTAGGCAACGCGCCCAGCTCTGCAGGGCGCCGAGCGAGAGTGGCGAGGGTGCTCACTGCCTACAACGATGAATCGGTGCTCGTCGGAGCGCAGCAGAGTCGTTTGGGGATGGCGACGGCAGAGGTCACCGTCGTTCAGGTCATCTCGGATCTGCTGCATTGGCTCCGGGCTCATGGGCATGATGCGGATGACATCCTCGACCGCGCTCAGACGCGCTTCGAGGTCGAGAGGGGTGCGGCAGGACTTCCGTGGTGACCTCAACTCGCGGCTGCCGCCTTGGCATAGGTGACCACCTCGGCAGGCAGGGGGTGCTTGAGGCGCCATGTGATTGCCATCGGGCGACTTCCTTCGTGGCTCTCGTACTGCGCCGGCCCCAGGAGCATCCACGGCTGAGCGCCGCCTATGTCAGTGGTCTTGTACCGGCGGACGAACAGCAGGATCTCGCTTCCCTGGGTGACGTGGTGCTGATAACGCAGGCCGGTCGGAGACGTTTCTGACGTCTGGTTCTGGGACTCCCAGTGGAAGTGCGTCTCACTGAGCGCGAAGTCGCGGTAGCGGGTCTGGGGAGAGAAGTCCCTCTCATCCTTCTCCAGGGTGATGAGGAGAGCATCCGTCTTGATGGAGTCGCACCACTTCACGCCCTCGCGGAAGTCACCGGGGAGGAAGCCGCCGACCTCGGCTTGGCCAAGAGCAGGAAGGATCTCTTCGCGGCTGTAGGACGCGTGAACCGTGAGTGGGGTGGAACTGTGGCCACCGATACCGAGGAGGGGGATGGGCACGTGCTCCGTGTGCGCGAGGTTGTGCGCCAGCACTTGGCGCAGTTCCTTGCGGACGGCGTCGTGGTCCTTGAGGTAGGCGAATGCTTCCTCGTACGTGGTGAATCCCTTCCTAGTGACACCTCCCAGCGGCCACAACTGGAAGAAGAGCATGCGGGCGAAGGCCTTGTCCTGCTCGCTGAGATCGACGTAGAGAGGGGCGTCGTCCTCTAGGAGGCGCGTGTACGCGGCCACCCGCAGGGGGTCGTCGACGTGGAGGAAGGCGGGGGCCCGCTTGAGGAGTGCCGCTTCGCCTTCCGGACCTTCGCGCTCCATCAGACCGGCGCGGCGAAGCAGTCCCGTCCAGGAGTTCCCGTTGCTGCGGTACAGCTCCTTGATGTCCCGTCCGCTTTCATCGAGGTAGCGGCCGAGGTGGGACTCACCGTACTCCGCTACTTCTCGCGCCAGGTTCCTGACATTGACGCTGATCTGTTCGCGGATGTTGGCGATCACCGTGCGCTTCGCCTTCTCCTCCAAGATGATCGCGCAGCCAGAGGGAAGTTGCGGGAAGTCGTGCTCGATGTGGTCCAACAACCTCTTGCGCGTCAGATTGGTGAGCGCACGGAACTGGGTCTCGAAGCGGAACTCCTTGCGGTGCTGGCCGATGAAGTCCAGCACGGTCAGCACTGCTTTCCCCGACGAGCGCCGCAGGCCACGCCCCAACTGTTGGAGGAATACCGTGGCGCTCTCGGTCGGACGGAGCAAGAACAGGGTGTCGACGTCGGGAACGTCCACCCCTTCGTTGAACAGGTCGACAGAGAAGATCGCCTGCACGTCACCTGCCCGTAGGTCGTTCAGCGCCTGCCGCCGTTGATCAGCAGGTGTCTCCCCGGATACGGCGACCGCAGCGATGCCGGCCGAGCGGAAGCTCTCTGCCATGAAGTGGGCGTGCGCGACCGATACGCAGAAGCCCAAGGCACGCATACGGCTCGGGTCGGTCACTTTCTCCTTGACGGCCTTCAAGACGAGACCGGCACGGACGGTATTACCGGTGAGCAGAGTGCTCAATGCGCTGGTGTCGTAGGCCCCCCGCTTCCACTCCACTGCGCTCAGGTCGGTGGTGTCGCTGATGCCGAAGTAGTGGAAGGGCGAGAGCAGTTCGTTGTCCAGTGCCTCCCAGAGTCGCATCTCTGCAGCGATCCGGCCATCGAAGTACTCGTCTTGGATGTTCTTGCCATCCATGCGCTCTGGGGTGGCGGTCAGGCCCAGCAGCTCCAGCGGCTGGAAGTGATCAACGACCCTTCGATAAGTAGGCGAGGTGCCATGATGGAACTCGTCGATCACGATGACGTCGAAGTGGTCCGGCGAGAGCCCTTCCAAGGCCCGTGCATGGAGAGACTGAACGCTCGCGAAGACGTGGGTCCACCGATCGGGGATCTCCCCGCTGTGGAGCAGTTCACCGAAGTTGGCGTCCAGCAAGATCTCCTGGTAAGTCCGCAAGGACTGCTGCAAGATCTCCTTACGGTGCGCGATGAAGAGCAGGCGCAGGTCACGGTCGTGCCGTTGACGCAGGTACTTGTAGTCAAGGGCGGCCATGACGGTCTTGCCCGTGCCCGTCGCAGCGACCAGGAGATTGCGGTGCCGATCATGCACCTCGCGCTCGACCGTCAGACGCTCCAGCATGTCGCGCTGGTAGGGGAACGGTCGTACCTCCAGGCCGGACAGGGTGATACGCCGCTCGGCAGTGGGAGCCCCGCCGGCCACTGCCAACGCTTCCTGGAGGCGGCTTCCGTCAGCCGCGGGGTCATACGTTTCGAAGGTGGGATCGTTCCAGTAGGACTCGAAGGTCGCCTCAAACTTCCGTAGGACATCGGGAGTGGCGACGGAGGACAGCCGTACATTCCACTCCAAGCCGTCGAGAAGTGCTGCCTTCGACAGGTTGGAGCTGCCCACGTAGGCCGTGTTGTAGCCGCTGTTCCTGCGGAAGAGCCAGGCCTTCGCATGTAGGCGAGTGGAGCGCGTCTCGTAGTTGATTTTGACCTCGGCGTTGAACTCCTGCACCAGGCGGTCCAGAGCACGCCGCTCGGTGGCGCCGATGTACGTGGTCGTGAGGACTCGTATGGGCACACCGCGAGCGTGAGCGGCTTGCAGTGATCGCTCGATGACGCGCAGGCCGTGCCATTTCACGAAGGCGCACAGCAAGTCCACGTGGTCAGCGGTCGCAAGCTCGGCGCGCAGCTCGAAGCCGAGGCTGGGGTCATCCGGGGCATTCGTGAGGAGCGCGGTCTCGGAGAGGGGAATGCCGGGGCGCACGGCGAAGACACCAGGCGCCTCTTGTCGAGTGAGTGCGAGGAGCTGGCGGGGGCCCTCCGCGATGAGGTCGACCCACTCCTGAGCGCCCTCTAGCGTGCTGATGGATTCCAGGATGTGGTTGGCCGCATGGACGCGGTCTTCCGCAGGGAGGCTCTGCAGGACCCGTTGCACCGTCTTGGACACGTGACGTGCCAGCACGTGAGGGACCGACTCTGGCCCCACCGGCATGTCTACCGGATGCCAGCCGAGCTGGGAGAGCTCCTTGAGCTGTTGCTCGAAGCGGAGCGTGATCAGTTGCTCGTACAGGCCCGGGGCCGGTCGAGACGAATCTTCCAGCTCAGACACGCAGGCTCCTCGGATGGCTTGAGCAACTCGGCCCATGTGTAACAGACACCACTGACAACCCGGCTGGAAGCTGCAAGGAGCGCACCCGAGTGAGCGACCAACGCGCTGAATGTGTAATGAGGTTGACAGTCTTGATCACGAGCGATCAAGTATGGCCGGGTGGGAATCGAACGAGTCATCGGGCATATCGAGGGCGTGCCGGTAGGTGCGACCTTCCACCGACGGTTGGACGTCCAGCGCGCCAAGCTGCACCAGACGAACCAGCGGGGCATCTCCTGGCTGATCGATCAGGACAAGAGCAAGGTCGGGGACGCCATCGTCCTGCATGGGGGCTACGAGGACGACGAGGATCACTGGGACTGGATCCGGTACACCGGTGCCTCGGAGGGCAAGGACAAGGACGCCAGCGGCAAGCTCCTGCGCAGTCAGTCCTGGGCTTACCCGGACAACGCTGCCCTACGGCTCAGCTACGAGCGGAGCTATCCGGTCCGTGTGATTCGGGGCTACGAAGGGGATCCGCGGTACTCGCCGTCGGACTGCTACCGGTACGACGGTCTGTACGAAATCACCGAGGTGCGCACCGCACGGTCGAAGTCCTCGGCGCCGGACGGGTCACCCATCGACATCTGCCAGTTCGACTTGCAGCGGCTGCCAGAGGAGCAGCAGGTACAGACGTCATTGGAGCGTCGGGTCCTGGATGTGCTGGAAAGGATCGACGAAGCCGGTGAGGCCCAGGACTCCGACGTAGCCAGCGACGCGCCGGGCCTTGAGAAGTTCCCCAAGTCGCGCAGCGTTTGGGTGCGTCGCCTCGTCCGCGACACGGCCGCGGTGCAACGGATCAAGCAACTGTACGGAGGCGAGTGCCAGCTGTGTGGGCTCCGTCTGTTGGGCCCGGACGGGAAGCCCTACAGCGAAGGCGCCCACATACGCCCCCTGGGGAAGCCGCACCACGGCCCGGACGTCGAGCCCAACATCCTGTGCCTCTGTCCCAACTGTCACGTGGGGTTGGACATCGGCGCCGTCACCATAGACCCCAACTGGACGATCATCCGCCGAGCCGGGTTGTTCGGTGGACCCCTGCGATCGAAGCTACGGGTGCACGACGAGCACAAGGTCCACCCTGACTACCTGCATTACCACCGCACCTATTGGGACCGGCGCGCGCCGATTCCGCCGGAGTAGGGCGGCGGCGTTCCTGGGCACCGTAAGGCCGCCCGCTTCTTCTTCAGTGTCGTGCCTCCGCGCCCCGCCTCAAGGGCGCTGCGCGTCGGCTGCGCCGATGGCCCTGCGGGCCACCCTTAACCCGGGCCGCTCCAGCACGGGGGAGAAGCGAGCGGGCGGCCCGGGGAAAGCGGGGGGCCAGGGGATGTGCCCTGACGTTGGTCGCGGTGTGGGCCCGTGTCGAGGGGTGCGGCGGCGGAGTGGGGGCACGCCGGGGCGAATGGCGGGTGCGTCTTCGTCCGTGGTGCCCTGCGCGTGGCAGGGGGGTGGGCCGCCGACCTGCTTTTTCAGCGGCCTCGCACCGCGGACGCGGGCGGCCGGAGTGGGGCCGGCCCTCCATTCAGCGGCTTCCTGCCGCCCCGCGTCCCGGCCGGTCAGGATTGCGTGCCGTGGCACTCCCCGTACGGTGCCCCCGACCCGCACCAGCACGCCTCCCCCCGCTGCGGCGGCCACGCCACCGCTCGGCCGCGCGCCGCGAGGGTCGTCGCGTACTGGGGGAGGAGTGTCGTGTCGCCCGGGGTCGTGCCCTCGGACGCCGCGAACGCCTCGTACGACGGGACCGTGCCCGTGACGATGCCCAGGTTGGGGGTGCCGGAGGTGGCCAGTTCGCGGAGGTCGGACTCTATGGTCGCGAGGTGCGCCTCGTGGGACGGGTACTCCGCGGAGAGGCTCGGGTAGGCGTCCGTGAGCTCGGTGAGTTCTTCCTTCGGCCAGTGCAGGACCGCCACCGGGAACGGGCGGGACAGCGCCTCGCGGTACGTGCCCAGCTCCGCGCGCAGGCGGCTGATCTCGGCCCGCAGCTCCGCCGGGTTGTCCGAGCCCAGCGACCACACGCGTCCCGGGTCGTGCAGCTCGTCCAGCGGGACCGGTCCCGTGCTCAGGCCGTCGGCCAGGGTGTCCCACGCGTCGTGGTCCGCGCCCAGCATGCGGCGTACCCGGTGGCGGCCGAAGAGCAGCGGGTGCGTCGCGTACGGCGGCTCCTCCCCGTCCGTCAGCAGCAGCCGCGCGCCCTCCGTGAACGTCTCCTGCGCCTGCTCCAGCTCGTCGTGCGCCTCCAGGGCCTCCGCCACGATCACCCAGGGCGCCGCGTCGCGCGGGGCGGCCGCGCGGATGCCGTCGATGATGGCCCGGGCCTCGGCCTCGTGGTCGTACTCCCACAGGTTCGACGCCTTCAGGGCGCGCACCAGGTGGGGGTTGTCCAGCGCGGCCGCGTCGGACAGCAGGCGGTCGTAGAGGGCCGTCGCGGCGGGGCGGTCGCCGGACAGTTCCCGGTGGGCCGCGGCCTGGAGCAGCAGGGCTTCCGCGTCCTCCGGGTACAGGCCGGCGGACCGCTCCAGGCGTGCCGCTTCGGCGGTGTGGTCGACGTTCTCGGCAGGCGTGTCGGGGCGCATGCACGACACCGTACTGCCCGCCGGTGACAAACGTGAGGTCCCCCTTTGGCCGGTCCGGTCACCGTGCGCACCCTCCCGCGGCCGCCCCGGCCCCGCCCCGCCCGCCGTGCCGTGGGTCCTACACCGTCACCCCGTCCACCTGCAGCGTCTGCACCGCCTTCGGCGGGAACGGCACGCTCAGGGTCTTGCCGGACAGGTACGTGTCCGAGCGCGCCCGGTACAGGTCGCCGCCGCCCGCCGTCACCGTCGTCCAGCGCGGGACCAGGCCGCCCGGGCCGCCCGTCACCGTCGTGAAGCGGGACAGGTCGAAGGTCAGCGTCTGGGCGGAGGCGGAGGTGTTCAGGGCGACGATCACCAGGCGGCGCCCCCCTGCGTCGTGGGCCGCCACGGCGTTGCTCACGCCCGTGTCCAGGATGCGCATGCCCGGGCGGACGTGCCGGCTGAACTGCGCCATGACGTAGTACTTCGTCTGGACCGTCGTCGGCTGGAGGGTCCTCTCGTCGTAGGCGATCATCGCCCAGCCCGCGGAGGGGTCCATCACCTGCCAGTACACCCAGGCCGTCGGGTGCAGCCAGCGGAAGTCGTAGAGCAGGTCGGAGGCCAGGGTGTAGCCGGTGCCGTCACCGTCGCCGGTCTCCGAGTTCCACAGGGCCTTGCGGGCCGTCGTCACCACGTCCGTGTACAGCAGGTCGCGGCGGCCGCCGGAGCCCTGGTAGCCGTGCACGTTGACCCGGTCGACGTACCCCTTCGTCGTCGCGGAGAAGGAGTTCCACGTGGTGCGCGCCAGGTCGTAGCTCGTCTCGTCGCTCGCCGCGATCCGCGTCGACGTCAGGCCCCGCTTGTCCAACTCGCTGCGCAGGTACGGCAGTACGGACGCCTGCACCGCGGAGTCGACGTGGCAGCCCTCCTGCGTGCCGGTGGCCGTCCACCAGGACGAGGACGGCTCGTTGAAGGGCTCGACGGTTGCGAAGTCCACGCCCCAGTGGGTCCTGGCGTACAGGGCGACCGCGGCCAGGTGGGAGGCGTGCTGGCGGTGGTTCCAGGGCTGGAGGTTCGTGCCGCCGGCCGCGGCGCCCGACGGGTTGTGGTTCAGGCACATCCACCACATGGGGGAGTTGGCGAACAGCTCGCTCGTCGCCCCGCGCGCCGTCGCCTTCAGCAGCATGGCCCGCTGGGTGGCGTCCGCAGTCCAGTTCCAGGCCGGGGACGCCGGGTCCTCGTTGTTCCAGTCCTGCCAGTAGCCCTCGATCTGCTTGAAGGCGGGGATGTTGGGCGACACCGCCATGGTCGTGCCGCCTACGCTGTTCCAGCTGCACGCGCCCAGGTTGTAGCGGGCGATGGTCAGGCCGAGGCCCGGCAGCGACGTGCCGTCGTACGTCACCGTGCCGGTCGTGAAGAACAGGTCCGCGAAGTCGTCCCGGGCGCCGAAGACGTTCGCCCACCAGGCCAGGGACGTGCCCCAGCCCTCCCAATCGCCGTACGAGACAGACGGGTTCACGGGGACCGTCGCGTCGGCGTGGGCCGCTCCCGTGGCCAGGGCGCCGCCGAACAGCGCCCCTCCCGTCGCCGCCAGCAGTGTTCTGCGCCGGATCATCGCTTCTCCGCTCGCTCACCCGCCGGTCGTCCCCACCGGCGGCGTCGGGGTGGGGCGGCGCGGTCGTCACCGGCCGCCCCGTGCGTCGATGAGCATCGGGGCGGTGCGCGGTGTTGTCGAGGGTTCCGGCGGCCCTTCCGCGAACCTCTGGAGAAAGTCCGGAAGTCGCCCGGGAGCCGGAGTCCGCGGTCCGGGCGGCGACTCCCTACCTCGACGCCAGCCCGCTGAGCAGCGCCCCCGCCCCCGCCAGCCCCGCCGACACGACCATCGCCACGTCCGCGCCGTGCGCCAGGCTCCCGCCGGACGACGTCACCAGGGCGATGGTCAGCGCGACGCCCGCGCAGGAACCTACGTAGCGGAACGTCTGCTGCGCGCCCGAGCCCATCGCCGCGCGGGCCGCCGGGACGGACTCCACCGCGAGCAGCGGCAGCGCGGCGTTCAGCAGGCCGCTGCCGACACCGCCGATCAGCAGGCCGGGCAGCAGCCGCGCCCAGGAGCCGGAGCCGAGCGCGCCGAGCATCGTCACCACGGCGACGGCGTGCAGCACGAAGCCGATGACGAGCTGGTGGCGCGGCGGCACCCGGCCCGCCAGCCGCTTGGCCTGGAGCGCGACCGCGAACGACAGCCCCGACCACAGCAGGAACAGCCAGGCCGTGTTCATCGCGGACATGCCCAGGGACTGCTGGAGCAGCGCGGGCAGGAAGGAGAACAGCCCGATCACCGCGAGCCCGGTGAACAGGCCGCCCGCGGAGGACGCGAGGAAGCGGGGGCTGCGGAACAGGGCCAGGTCGATCATCGGCTTGGCGGTGCGCCGCTCCACGAGCACGAAGGCGCCGAGCAGGACGACCGTCGCGGCCGCCGGCCACGCCACGGCCGCGCGCAGCCAGCCGTCGCGGCCCAGGGTCAGCGCAGCGACCAGGGCGACCAGCGCCAGCCCGAAGGTGACCGCCCCCGCGAGGTCCGGCCGGCCGCCCCGTGGCGCGCGGGACTCGGTCAGCACGCGGGGGCCGAGCGCCGCGAGGACGAGCGCGGCGGCGCCGAGGACGCCGTAGGCGACCCGGAAGGAGGGCAGCGCGCCCGCGATCAGCGGGCCGACGGCGATGCCGCCGCTGACGAAGGCACCCCACACGCCGGTGGCGTGCAGCCGTCCGCGCGCGGTCGGGAAGGCGTGCACCAGCAGGCCCAGGCTGCTGGCGAGCAGCGCGGCGCTGGCGGCCCCCTGGGCGATGCGGGCGAGCGTGAACACCCAGGTGGAGGTGGCCAGGGCGCCCGCCGCCGTGGTGAGACCGAGGGCCAGGGTGCCGGCCAGGAAGATCCGGCGGCGGCCGTAGTCGTCGGCCAGGCTGCCCGCCACCAGCAGCAGGGCGGCGAGGCCGAGCGGTGTGCCGTTGAGCAGCCACGCCTGCGCGGACAGCGGGGTGTGCAGGGCGGCGGCGGTGTCGGGCAGCGTGACCATCGGCGCCGTGTACGTCATCAGTGCCACGGCGGTGGCGGCGCTGGTCAGGGCGAGGGTGGCCCGGGGGCGGGCCGCGGCCTCGGCGGTGGGGGCGGCCGGCGCGGAGGGGGCGGGTCCCGGGTGGGACCGGTCGGCGACGGCACTGAGGGTTCGCTCATTGAACCTGGGCATGCACGTCACCGTAGCACGGTAGGTTCGGTCATTGAACCGACTCCGGAGACTTGATTACAGTAGGGGCCATGGCACTCGGCAAGGACTACGCGACCCAGGAGTGCTCCATCGCCCGTGCGCTGGAGATCGTCGGCGAGCGCTGGACGCTGCTCGTCATGCGCGATGCCCTCTACGGCGTACGGCGCTACAACGACTTCCTCGTCCACCTCGGCATCCCGCGCGCCGTCCTGGCCGCCCGCCTGCAGACCCTCACCGCCGAGGGCCTTCTCGAGAAGCGCCGCTACCAGCAGTCGCCGCCGCGCGACGAGTACGTCCCCACCGAGCGCGGCATCGCCCTGTGGCCGGTCCTGCGCTCACTGGGCCTGTGGGGGCGCGAGCACTTCGGCCGGAAGCCGCTGCGCCTGTTCCGGCACGCCGACTGCGGCACCGAACTCGGCCCCTACGGCGAATGTCCCGCGTGCGGAACCACCGTGCCCGTCCCGGACGTTCTCATGGAGCCGGGACCGGGAGCCGACCCCGACCCGGCGGATCCGGTCAGCCGCGCGCTGCTCAGGCCGAAGCGCCTGCTGGCGCCGCTGGAGCCGGATCCGGTGTGAGCGGCGCGGGTCCCGCGACCGAAGCGGGGCCCGGAGAACGGGAGTCCGGGGGAGGGGGAGCGATGGTCCGGAGCCGTGGTGCCGCGCGCCTGGGCGCCTGTCTGGTCCTCTTCGTGCTGTTCGTCGCCCTGCTCGACGCCGGCAGCCTCTCCGCCACCGTCGCGCTCGCCGCGACCGCCGCGGCCTCCTCCGCGCTCGCCGTGTGCTCCCTCGTCGCCGCGCGCTGCGCGCCCGCCGTGCCGCCCACCCGGGTGCGCACCGCCATCCGGGACCGCGACCGCCGCACGGCGTTCCTGCCCCAGCGCGACCCGGACGCCCGGGGCCGCTCCCGGCCCCGGGCCCCAGGACACCTCCTGAGGACGACCGTCGCGCAGGTGTCACTCATAGGTCGCTCGTAGATCCCCGCAGGCCGCTCACAGCGGGCCCGCTGATCGGCGCCGTGGTCCCATGACCCCGCGCGGGTCGTCCGTCATGCCGTCCTCACCGCTTCCGGCACGACGAGACCCCCGGAGGGTTCCTCACCCATGTCCGTCCTCGCAGTCTTCGCGACCCTGGTCGAACAGCTCGCCGACCTGCTCCAGCCCTTGTTCCACGCGTCCGCCGCGGCCGCCGCCATCGTCCTGTTCACCGCTCTCGTACGGCTCCTCGTCCACCCCCTGTCCCGGGCGGCCGCACGCGGGCAGAAGGCGCGGGCGGCACTCCAGCCGCAGGTCGCCGAGCTGCGCCGACGGCACGCCAAGGACCCGGAGAAGCTCCAGCGGGCCGTGCTCGACCTGCACGCGCGCGAGCAGGTGTCGCCGCTGTCGGGCTGCCTGCCCGGCCTGCTCCAGCTGCCCGCGTTCTTCCTCCTCTACCACCTGTTCTCCAGCACGTCCGTCGGCGGCGGGACCAACACCCTGCTCACCCACCGGCTGTTCGGCGCTCCCCTCGGCGACCGCTGGACCGACGCGCTCGCCCACGGCGGGCCGTTCGGCGCGGCGGGGCTCGTGTACGCCGCCCTGTTCGTGGTCGTGGCGGTGGTCGCCGGCTTCGGCTACGTCCGTACGAAGCGGGCGACGGCCGCAGCGCAGGCCGCCGGCGCCGGAACCCCGTCGGCCGCGGCCCTGGCGAACCCCGCGCTGTCCGGCGGGGCGGACCAGGTGCCGGGGCTCGGGGCCGTGCAGCGGGTCGCGCCGTTCCTGCCGTTCCTCACGCTGGTCACCGTGGCGGTGGTCCCGCTGGCCGCCGCGCTGTACGTGGTGACCAGCACGACGTGGACCGCGGTGGAACGGGCGGTGCTGTACCGCTGACCGGCCGCTCACCGGGGCACCTGCCGAACCACCTGCTGGGACCCCCGCCGGACCGCTCGCCGGGTCGGCTCACCGGGCCGCCGGTGGGCCGGTCACCGGCGCCCGGGCACGGGCCCTACGCGGGACCTACGCGGGACCTACGCGGGACCTACGGTCCAGTACGTGAACCGGGTATTGCGGAGTGGACGCCCGCCTTGGAGGATCGACCAGTCCTCCGACGGCTGCGCCGGCCGCACTCCGGCCGCACCACGTCGGCCGGGCGCCCGCGATCGAGGGAGACGGTGACCATGAAGCTGCTGCGAGTCGGTACGGCGGGAGCGGAGCGACCCGCGGTGCTGGACGCCGACGGGGTGCTGCGCGACCTGTCCGGCGTCGTCGACGACATCGACGGGGCCCTGCTCGCCGACGAGGCCGCCCTCGGCCGGGTCCGCGCGGCGGCCGGGGCGGGCGACCTCCCCGCGCTGGACGCCACCGGGCTGCGCGTCGGACCGCCGCTCGCCCGGATCGGCAAGGTCGTGTGCATCGGGCTGAACTACCACGACCACGCCCGGGAGACCGGCGCCGAGCCGCCCGCCGAGCCGGTCGTCTTCTTCAAGGCGCCGGACACCGTGGTCGGGCCGTACGACACCGTGCTCGTGCCGCGCGGGTCCACCAAGACCGACTGGGAGGTGGAGCTGGCGGTCGTGATCGGGCGGACGGCCCGGTACCTCGGGTCGGCGGAGGAGGCGCTGGCGCACGTCGCCGGGTACGCCGTCGCGCACGACGTGTCCGAGCGGGAGTTCCAGATCGAGCGCGGCGGCACCTGGGACAAGGGCAAGAACTGCGAGACCTTCAACCCGCTCGGCCCCTGGCTGGTGACCGCCGACGAGGTGCCCGACCCGCAGGCGCTGTCGCTCAAGCTCTGGGTCAACGGGGAGCTGAAGCAGGACGGGACGACGGCCGAGCAGATCTTCCCGGTGGGCGAAGTGGTGCGGTACGTCAGCCAGTTCATGACGCTGTACCCGGGTGACGTGATCAACACCGGTACGCCCGCCGGGGTCGCCCTCGGCCGGCCCGAGCCCAAGCCGTTCCTGCGCGCCGGGGACGTGGTGGAACTGGAGATCCCGGGGCTCGGCCGCCAGCGGCAGGAACTGAAGGACGCCTGAGCCGGCCGGGGCCGCTCAGCGCCCGGCCTGGAACTCCTCCAGGGCCTCCACCACGAGGCGGTGGTCCTGGAGTTGCGGCAGGCCCGACACCGTCACCGCGCCGATCACACCGGCGCCCTCCACGGCGATCGGGAACGAACCGCCGTGCGCCGCGTAGGTGTCGGGGTCCAGCCGGGACGACGCCTCGAACGTCGTGCCCTTCGCCCGGAACCGGGAGCCCACGAGGTACGACGACTCGCCGTACCGCTCCACCACCCGGCGCTTGCGGGCGATCCAGGCGTCGTTGTCGGGGCTGGAGCCGGGCAGGGCCGCGTGGAAGAGCTGCTGGCCGGCGCGGTGGATGTCGATGGCCACCGGCGCCCGGCGCTCCCGGGCCAGCCCGACCAGCAGGCTGCCCAGGATCCAGGCGTCCTCGTAGCTGAACCGGCGCAGCACCAGGCGCCGTTCCTGCGCCTGCAGTTCCTCGACGGTCGGCGTGCCGTCCGGCGTGGTCACCGAGGGGGACGCCGGGGTGGTCGTCGGGTGGGACATCGGGATGGTCTCCGTAGGGAATCGCCGGGTGGTCTCCTGGCCGTTCGTCACAGCGCCACCGCCACTCCGTCGCGGGCCGAACGGCGGGCCGCCTCCAGCACGTCGAGCGCGGCGGCCGCCTCCAGGGCGGTCACCGGGTTGGGGCCGCCGTCGCGCAGGGCCGCGGCCACCGCGGCGTAGTAGGCCGGGTAGGCGCCGGGGAGGGTGCGCACGGGGTCTCCGCCGCCGGTCACCGGGGACTCGCCGGAGCCGATCCGGCCCCACAGCTCCTCGGGCTCCTCGCCCCAGCCGGGACCCGGGCGCAGTCCCTCGCGCAGGGCCGCCTCCTGCGGGTCGAGGCCGTACTTCACGTAGCCGGCCGCCGAGCCCAGGACCCGCAGGCGCGGGCCCAGCTGGGCCGTGGTGGCGGAGACGTAGAGGTGCGAGCGGACGCCGCTCGCGTGCGTGAGCGCGATGAACGTGTCGTCGTCGGCCTCCGCACCCGGCCGGCGCACGTCCGACTCCGCGTACACCGACACGACCGGGCCGAACAGCACCAGCGCCTGGTCGACGACGTGGCTGCCGAGGTCGTACAGCAGGCCGCCGATCTCGGCCGGGTCGCCGGACTCCCGCCAGCCGCCCTTCAGCTGCGGCCGCCACCGCTCGAAGCGGGACTCGAAGCGCCACACGTCGCCCAGCGCGCCGTCCTCGATGAGGGAGCGCAGGGTGAGGAAGTCGTTGTCCCAGCGGCGGTTCTGGAAGACCGACAGCAGCAGCCCGCGCTCCTCGGCGAGGGCGGCCAGCGTGCGGGCCTCGGCCGCGGTGCCGGCGACCGGCTTGTCCACGACCACCGGCAGGCCGGCCTTCAGGGCGGCGGTGGCGAGCGGCACGTGGGTCTTGTTCGGGGAGGCCACGACGACGAGGTCGAGGTCGTCGGCGCGGTCCAGCAGGGCCTCGGCGGTCCCGGCCACGCGTACGTCCGGGTACGCGGAGCGGGCCTGCTCCTGGCGCTCCGGGTTCGAGGTGACCACCGTGTCCAGGACCAGGCCGTCGGTCGCGGCGATCAGCGGGGCGTGGAAGACGGAGCCCGCGAGGCCGTAGCCGATCAAGCCCACGCGCAGGGGGGTAGCAGCAGCACTCATGCCTCCCACTTTCGCAACGCTGTTGCCAAAGTGCAAGCGGTGGGGACAATGGAGACGTGTACAGGACGAACGGAGCAGCGACGGGCGGTGCCAACCTGCCGTCCTTGCGCAGCCACAACACCGCGCTCGTGCTCGACCTGCTGCGGACGGCCGGCCCGGACGGCATCAGCCGGCTGGAGCTCGCCGAGCGCACCGGGCTCACCCCGCAGGCCGTCAGCAAGATCACCGCGCGGCTGCGGGCGGAGGGGCTGGCCACAGAGGCGGGCCGCCGCGCCTCGACCGGCGGCAAGCCGCGCACGGTGCTGCGGCTGGTGCCGGAGGCGGGGCACGCGATCGGCGTGCACCTCGACCGCGACGAACTGCGGGCCGTCCTGGTCGACCTCGACGGCACGGTGACGGCGCAGCGGCGCATCCCGCTGGACCTGGGCGCGGGGTCGGACGCGGTGGTGGACGCGGTGGTCCGCGAGACCGGCCGCCTGCTGGCCGACGGGGCGGAGGGCGCTGCCCGGGAGCCCGACGGGACGCGGGGCCCCCGGACAGCCGACGGGACGGCCGGCGCTCGGGCGACCGCCGGGACGGAAGACGCTGGGCCGAGTGACGGGAGTGACGGGCCGCAGGGCGCGCGTCCGGGCGACGTCCGCACGCTCCTCGGCGTCGGTGTCGCCCTCCCCGGCCCCCTCGACCACGACCGGGGCGTCCTGCACCGGGTCACGGGCTTCCCCGAGTGGGACGGCTTCCCGCTGCGGGACGCGCTCGCGCGGCGGCTCGGGGTGCCGGTCGTCGTCGACAAGGACACCAACGCCGCCGCGCTGGGCCTCGCGGTCGGCGGCGAACGCGGGTCCTTCGCCTACCTCCACCTCAGCACCGGCCTGGGCGCCGGGCTGGTGCTCGGCGGGACGGTGCACCGCGGGGCCCGCACCGGCGCCGGGGAGTTCGGCCACCAGGTCGTCCAGCTCGACGGGCCGCCCTGCCCGTGCGGCAACCGGGGCTGCGTCGAGGCCCTGTGCCTGGCCGCCATCGACCACGGCGACCTGCCGGGCGCCGCCCGCGTCCTGGGCGTCGGCGCAGCCAACCTCGCCGCGCTGCTGGACATCGACCGGGTGCTCCTCGGCGGCCGTACGGTGGCCGGGGCGCCCGAGGTCTTCGTGCGCGGGGTCGCCGCCGTCCTGGACGACCGCGCCCGCCGTGAGGGCGCGACGGACGGCACCGTCCCGGTCACCCTGGCCCCGGCCGGCGCCCGCGCCGTCGCCGAGGGCGCCGCCCAACTCCTCCTGGCCCCCCTCTTCGGCCGCGCGAACGGCTGACCCGAAGGGTCACGGTGAACCGCGGCCACCCCGGAAACCCCGGCCCCACCCAACCCGCCCCCGCCCACGGCACAGCAAGCCCCACGGCGCCGGGCCCGACACACCTCGGGGCTGGAAACTTCGGCCCCCCATCCCCACCCAGGGGCGCGGGGAACTGCGCGACCAGCCACGGACAACCCGCACCCGCCCACCGCACAGCAAGCGCGACCAGCCGCAGACAACCCGCACCCGGCCACCGCACAGCCAGCCCACCGGCGCCCCACCCGCGCAAAAAGGCACCGCACCGCCCGGAGAGCTACCCCTCCGGCCACTCCCACCGCGCCAGGTCCCGCAACCACGCATCCGCCGTGCTGTCGGACGGCGCCCGCCAGTCGCCGCGCGGCGAGAGCGAGCCGCCCGCCGCGACCTTCGGCCCGTTCGGCATGGCCGAGCGCTTGAACTGGGCGAAGCCGAAGAAGCGGTGGCAGAACACCTCGAGCCAGCGCCGGATCTCCGGCAGGTCGTAGGCGACCCGCTTGGCCTCGGGGAAGTTGGTCGGCCAGTCGCCCGCTTCCCGGTCGTGCCAGGCGTGCCAGGCCAGGAACGCGATCTTCGACGGCCGGAAGCCGTAGCGCAGCACGTGGAACAGCGTGAAGTCGTTCAGCGCGTACGGGCCGATCTTCGACTCGGTGGACTGCAGCTCCTCGCCCGGCACCAGCTCGGGGCTGATCTCCGTGTCGAGGATCGCCGTCAGCGTCTCGTCGGTCTCCTCGTCGTCGAACTGCCCGCTGCTGACCACCCAGCGGATCAGGTGCTGCATGAGCGTCTTGGGCACGCCCGCGTTGACGTTGTAGTGGCTCATCTGGTCGCCGACGCCGTACGTGGACCAGCCGAGCGCCAGCTCCGAGAGGTCGCCGGTGCCGAGCACGATGCCGCCGCGCTGGTTGGCGAGGCGGAACAGGTAGTCGGTGCGCAGGCCGGCCTGGACGTTCTCGAAGGTGACGTCGTAGACGGGCTCGCCCTCGGCGAAGGGGTGGCCCATCTCCTTGAGCATCAGCCGCGCCGTGGGCGTGATGTCGAGCTCGGCCGCCGTGACGCCGAGCGCCCGCATCAGCCGGTGCGCGTTGCCCTTGGTGTGGTCGCTGGTGGCGAAGCCGGGCAGGGTGAAGGCGAGGATGTCGCTGCGCGGGCGCCCGGAGCGGTCCATCGCGCGGGCGGCGACGATCAGCGCGTGCGTGGAGTCGAGGCCGCCGGACACTCCGATGACGACCTTCGGGCCGCCGATCGCCGCGAGCCGCTGCTGCAGTCCCGCGACCTGGATGTTGTACGCCTCGTAGCAGTCCTGGGCGAGGCGGGCGGCGTCGGCGGGCACGAACGGGAAGCGCTCGACGCGGCGCTTGAGGCCCAGGTCGGTGGCGGGCGGGTCGAGCCGGAACTCGATCCGCCGGTAGTCGCCGGTGCGGTCGCGGAGGGTGCGCCGGTTGTGGTCGAAGGTGCCCATCCGGGCACGCTCCTGGCGCAGCAGGTCCAGGTCGACGTCGGCGACCGCGTACTGCTCGTCCTGCGGGAAGCGGTCCGTCTCGGCCAGCAGGACGCCGTTCTCGTAGATCATCGTCTGTCCGTCCCAGGACAGGTCGGTGGTCGACTCGCCCAGGCCGGCCGCCGCGTAGACGTACGCGGCGAGGCAGCGCGAGGACGCCGAGCGGCACAGCATCTTGCGGTCCTCGGCGCGGCCGACGGTGATCGGGCTGCCCGAGAGGTTGGCGAGCACGGTGGCGCCGGCCAGCGCGGCCTCGGCGCTCGGCGGCACCGGCACCCACATGTCCTCGCAGATCTCCACGTGGAGCACCAGGCCGGGCACGTCCTCGGCGGCGAACAGCAGGTCGGGTCCGAACGGCACGTCCTCACCGCCGACCCGGATCGTGCCGCCGCGCTCGTCCTCGCCGGAGGCCAGCTGCCGCGCCTCGTAGAACTCGCGGTAGTTCGGCAGGTACGACTTGGGGGTGACGCCGAGGATCCGGCCGCGGTGCACGACGACCGCGCAGTTGTAGACCCGGTTGCGGTGGCGCAGCGGGGCCCCGACGACGAGCACCGGCAGCAGGTCGGCCGACCCCTCGACCACGGTCCGCAGGGCCTGCTCGACCTCGTCGAGCACCGTGTCCTGCAGGATCAGGTCCTCGATCGAGTAGCCGGTCAGGCACAGCTCCGGGAAGAGCGCGACGGCGACCCCCTCGTCGGCGCACCGGCGGCCCAGCCGCAGCACCGCCTCCGCGTTGGTGGGCGGGTCGGCGATGGCGGCGTGGCCGGTGCACGCGGCGATGCGCGCGAAACCGTGCTGATAGAGCGACCAGAAGTTCACCGTGACCCCATATCCGTCATGCGCATGCCCGTCGTCGTCCGGCATCCGCACTCCGTCGTCCGTATGCGCCGTGCCTGTGTTCCGCGTACCCGTCTACCCATGATCACCGATCCGGTGCACGCGGAGCGAGCCCGGGCTGCTCCGGCGGACCCCCGCCGGCTGCCGGTCACACCGGTCGCATGCCACTCGTATGCCAGTCGTATGAGCTGAACGGGCGGACTCCGTGCCCCGCCCCGGAGCGGCGCCCCCGGCGCCCGCGGCCCGTCCGGCAGGCTCACATGACCATGCGACCGACCACGCCCGCGCCCGCCACCGCCCTCGGCCTCGCGTTAGCCGCGACCATGTTCCCCGTTACCGCCACCGCCGCGGCCATGACCGCCGCGACCGCGGCCCCCGCCCCCGCCCCCGCTTCCTTGCGGACGACGACGTCCGCCGCGCCCTCGTGCGACGCCCCCGACGCCCCCGACGCCAAGGACTTCCCGCTCACCACCCGCCTGCGCGGCGGCCCCGCGGCCTACGAAGCCGGCGGCGGCTACGGCACCTGGTCCCTGGACCTGACCAACACCACCGACCGGACCTGCACCGGCGTCCACCCCGTCGTGGTGCTGGTCGACGCCCGGCGCGCGCTGCGGCCCTCCCAGCCCCTGCTGGAGTTCTACGCCGACGGCCGCCCGCACCCCGTGCGCTTCCAGCGCACCGACGAGGACGAGCTGGTCGGCGCCTTCGACGGCTTCCCGGGCTTCACGGTCGGCCCCCGCGCCACCGTCACCGTGCGGGTCCGCCTCGCGTTCACCTCGGACACCGTGCCCGACGGGATCACCGCCGACGCGGCCGTGGTGCAGCGGCACGGCGACGACGGGGACTGGGTGGGCCAGTCCGCCGACTACCGCTTCACGGTCACGGGGGACCCGGCACCCACCGGCCCGGCCGCCGCCGACCCCGGCGCCGCGACCCCGGCGGGTGCCGACCCCGCCACCCCGGGCGCCGCGACCGCCCCCGGCACCACCCCCGCGCCGGACGCCCCGTCCGGCTCCCCGTCCGCCGAGGCCGTCCTCTCCCTGACCGAGCGGGCCGGTGAGCTCGCCCGCACCGGTCTCGCCTCGCCCGTCGCCGCCACGGCCGCGGCGGTCCTGCTGGCGGCCGGTACGGCCCTGGTGCTGGCTCGCCGGCGGCGCTGAGCGCCGGGACGGTCGCCCGGGGGCCGCTCACGGCTGATCGCTAGGCTGGGGCCCACGCAGTACCGCGTAGGTCAGGAGACGGCACCATGGCAGACCGCAAGCCCATCGAATCGTGGCTCACCGACATGGACGGTGTGCTCATCCACGAGGGTGTACCGATCCCCGGCGCCGACGCCTTCCTGAAGAAGCTGAAGGAGTCCGGCCGGCCCTTCCTCGTCCTCACCAACAACTCGATCTACACCCCGCGCGACCTGCACGCCCGGCTGCGCCGCATGGGCCTGGACGTGCCGATCGAGAACATCTGGACGTCGGCGCTGGCCACCGCCAAGTTCCTGGACGTCCAGCGGCCCTGCGGGTCGGCGTACGTCATCGGCGAGGCCGGGCTGACCACCGCGCTGCACGACATCGGGTACGTCCTCACCGACCACGAGCCGGACTACGTCGTGCTCGGCGAGACCCGCACCTACTCCTTCGAGGCGATGACCAAGGCGGTGCGGCTGATCAACGACGGCGCCCGGTTCATCTGCACCAACCCCGACGAGACGGGCCCCTCCACCGAGGGTCCGCTCCCGGCGACCGGGGCCGTCGCCGCGCTGATCACCAAGGCGACCGGCAAACAGCCGTACTTCGCGGGCAAGCCGAACCCGCTGATGATGCGCACCGGCCTCAACGCGATCGGCGCGCACTCCGAGACCAGCGCGATGATCGGCGACCGCATGGACACCGACGTGCTGGCCGGCATGGAGGCGGGCATGCAGACGTTCCTCGTCCTCACCGGCCTGACCCGCGCCGACCAGATCGAGAACTTCCCCTACCGCCCGTCGCACGTCGTGGACTCGATCGCGGACCTGGTCGACCGCATCTGACCCACCCGACGGACCAGCGGGCGGTCCCGCTGGACGGCTGTTCGGTTCCGAAACCCGTCCGGCCCCGCAAACCACCCGTTCGGCGCAATTCCGGCACTCCCGAGGATGCGGTGCCGGGGTGAGCGGGGGAGCCTCCAGGTGCCAGGAGGTTTCACGATGGGTGCACTGAAGGTCACAGTCCGTACGGCAACGGCGGCCGCCGCTCTGGCCGTCACCGCTCTGACCCCCGCCGCGTACGCGGCGGCGGCCGACGGGCGCGGTGTCTCGGTGGCCCCGTCGTCGCCCGCTCCCGGCACCGACGTCACCGTGCGGGTCGGCGGCTGCGCGTCGAGGACGGCGGTCGCGGTCTCCGAGGCGTTCGTCGCCGACGCCCGGCTCACCGGCGCGGACGGCACCCTCGTCGGCGAGACCCGGGTGCGCACCACGGCGGCCCCCGGCGCCCACCCCGTCCGTGTCACCTGCGGCGACGTGCGGGTCGACGGCACGGTCCAGGTCGCCGCGGCCTCCGCTGCCCAAGGGGCCGGAGCGTCCCCCGCCGCCTCCCCGGTCGCGCCCGTCGCCGCGGGCGGCGGGGGCACCGCGCAGATCACCGTCGCCGACGCCCGCATCGAGGGCCCCGGCGCGGCCCAGGCGGTGACCGGCCTGGTCCTCGCCGGAGTGGCGGCCACCGCGGTCGTCCTGCGCAGCGCGCGCCGCCACCGCGAGGCGGACTGAACGATGACCGGACGATGAGGGAAGCGCCCCGCACCTCCACCGCCAGGTCACGCCTGCTCACCGGCGTGACCTGGGCGGTGCTGCTGCTCGGGCTGTGGCTGTGGGGGCTGGACGTCACCGCTGTACGGCCGGGGCCCGCCGTGCCCACCGTCACCGGCGCCGCGGCCCCGGGGCGCCCGCCCGGCACGCCCCTGCCCCCGGCCGCCGAGCCGCTCGGCACCGCAGCGCCCCAGCGCATCGACGTCCCCGACCTCGGCGTCCAGGCCCCCGTCCTCCCCCGCGGCCTGGACGCCCGGGGCGCGATCGACCCGCCGCCCTACGACCAGGCGGGCGTCGTCGGCTGGTACGCGCAGGGCGCCACGCCGGGCGCCCGGGGCGCCGCGCTGCTGGTGGGACACGTCGACACCCGGACCCGCCCGGCCGTCTTCGCCCGGCTCGGCACACTCGGGGCGGGGGCGGCGGTGCGGGTGGTCCGGGCCGACGGCCGGGTCGCGGTGTTCACCGTGGAGGACGTCGAGGTCGTCCCGCGCGACCGCTTCGACGCCGCCCGCGCCTACGGCCCCCGCCGGGCCGGCCGCGCCGAACTGCGCCTGGTCACCTGTGGCGGCACCTTCGACCGGGCGAGCGGCACCTACGCGGCGAACGTGATCGTCTCGGCGTACCTGACGGGCGTGGCCCGCTAGCCGCCTCGCCTGCGCGACGAAGAAGGCCCCCCGCTCGCGCGGAGGGCCTTCTCGTGTCGGTGCGCCGCCAGGGACTCGAACCCCGGACCCGCTGATTAAGAGTCAGCTGCTCTAACCAACTGAGCTAGCGGCGCCTGCTGACGGCCCAACTCTACAGGACACCCGCCGGTGCTCCGGACCACCGCCCGCCCGTCACCGGGTGGTCACCCGGCGGCCCGGGAGGGCCCCGCACCCCGGCGTACATCATTCGGACCGTCAACATGCGCGCCGGGACGACAGTTGATTAGCTGACCAATGTGCACAGCCAGGGACATGTCGGTCAGGAGTGTGAGGGGTATCGCATGGAGGCTCCGGCTTTCGAGGACGTCGATCCCGGGAGCGACTGCGACTGCCCCGCCTGCGGTCCGGGCCCGCTGAACCGGCCCGCCGTGCCTCGCGGGCGGCCCGGGTCCCCGGCCGGCCGGTTCCTCGCGGCCGTGGCGACCGCGGCCGCCGCCACCGGCGCGGCGCTGGGCGCGGCTCCCGCCGCGGCGGCCGCCCCGCACACCGCTCCCCGCACCCCGGACCGGCCGGGCGCCCCCGCGCAGGACGAGCCCGGCACCCCGCAGGGCGGCCAGGCCCCGCTGCACGGCCCCGGCGGCACCCCGGCCCAGCCCCTGACCGGCGTGAAGACCCCGCCGACGACCCGTGCCGAGATCATCCGGCGGGCCAAGGTGTGGGTCGCCGCGCAGGTCCCGTACAGCATGGGCGCGTTCTGGTCGGACGGCTACCGCCAGGACTGCTCCGGCTTCGTGTCGATGGCCTGGGGCCTGCCGGGCAACGAGTGGACGGGCAGCCTCGGCCGGTTCGGCGTCCGGATCGGCAAGGGCGACCTCCAGCCCGGCGACATCCTGCTGTTCCACAACCCCGCGAACCCGCAGAAGGGCTCGCACGTCGTGATCTTCGGCGGCTGGACGGACTACACCCGCACGTCCTACGTCGCCTACGAGCAGACCCCGCCGGCCACCCGCCGCAGGAGCACCCCCTACGCCTACTGGAGCCACTCCGGCCAGTACGTCCCCTACCGCTACAAGGGCGTCACGGCCGACACGGCCGGTGCGGAGGCGGGCGGCGGGAGCGGAGGTGCGGGCGGCGGGAGCGGAGGTGCGGGGGGCGCTGGACAGGCCGCGTACCCCGGACGGTCGTCCTTCGGTCCCGGCGCGGACAACGCGTACGTCACCCGGCTCGGGCAGATGCTGGTCGCGCGCGGCGGGGCGTCCTTCTACCGCTCCGGGCCGGGTCCCCGCTGGGGCGACGCGGACCGCCGAGCCACCGAGGCGTTCCAGCTGGCCCAGGGCTGGCGGGGCGGCGACGCCGACGGCGTGCCGGGGCCGCGCACCTGGTCCCTGCTGGTCTCCGGGGGCGGCCGGGACATCGCGTCCGGCACCTCCGGCACCCCGGGCCCCTCGCCGCTCCCGGGCGCGCCCGCCTTCCCGGGCAAGGCGATGTTCCGGCCGGGTGCGCAGAACGCCCACGTCACGCAGCTGGGCCGGCGGCTGGTGGAGAAGGGCTTCGGCACCCACTACACGACCGGGCCGGGGCCGCGCTGGGGCGAGGCCGACCGGCGCAACGTCGAGACCTTCCAGCGCGCCCAGGGCTGGCGCGGGGGCGCGGCGGACGGCTACCCGGGGCCGGAGACCTGGCGCCGGCTCTTCCGGTGAGGAGGCACCGCAGGCACCGGGCGGCCCCCGCCGCCCCCCATCCGCCCGGGCCCGCCCGCCTGTGCGGACCCGTACCCCCTGTCGTGACGCATCTGGCGCGGAGGCTGGAGGCACCCATGAGTACGACCACCGCACACACACCGGAGCCGGGCGGAGCGGCCGAGGGGCCGCCGCGGCCCGTCCGGCTCATCAAGAACGAGGCCACCACCGAGATCCCCGTCCACCTGCTCTTCCGTGACGAGCCCGACCCCCGGCCCGTGCCGCTCGCCCCGACCGTGGTGTCCCGGCGGCAGGGCACCGGTGAGCAGCCCCGCCTGCGTCGCCCGGCACCGGCCGCGCCCCGCCCGCCCGCTCCCGTCGACACCGCCCTGGCCGAGCGGCCGGCGCGGGTGCTGCCGGGGGCGGTGGGGGTGCTGGCCGGGATCTGCGGCGCGGCCGGCTGCGCGGCCGCCTCCTGGTGGGCCGGTGTGCTGCCGGCGCCGGTGGAGGGGGCGCTGCGGCTGCCGGCGTACGCGGGGACCGGGCTCGGTCCGGCGCAGTGGGCGGCGTACGCCGGGTCGGCGGCGCTCGCGCTGTTCGGCTTCGGCGGTCTGGGGCGCGGCCGGACCGGTGGGGCCTCGGTGCTGGGCCTGTTCGGCCGCTACCGGGGGACGGTCCGCCGCACCGGCCTGCTGTGGGTGAACCCGCTGTTGCTGCGCCGCCGGGTGGACGTGCGCTTGCGGCACTGGCGCAGCGAGCCGATGCAGGCCGCCGACGGCAGCGGGGTCCCGCTGCGCGTGGTCGTGCTGGTGGTGTGGCGGGTGCGGGACACCGCGCGGGCGGCGCTGGGCGTCGACGACCACGAGGCGTACCTGCGCGCGTGCGTGGAGGCGGCCGTGGTGCGGGTGCCGGTGGAGGCGCCGGGTCCCGGGCGCGCTTCGGCCGAGGCGGCGGGGGAGCGGCTGACCCGGCTGGTGGCGCGGGACGCGGAGGCGGTCGGCGTGGAGGTGTTCTCGGTGCGGCCGGTGCGGGTGGAGTACGCGCCGGAGGTGGCCGCCGCGATGCACCGCCGCCGGATCGCCGCGCTGGACGCCCAGCAGCGGGCGAGCGTGCTCACCTCGGTCGTGGACTCGGTGGAGGACACGGTGACCCGGCTGACCATGCGGGGGCTGGTGGACCTCGACGACTACGAGCGCAAGGCGCTGGTGAAGGACCTGACGGTGGCGTTCTGCTCCGGGCGCGGTGAGCAGGGACCCTGACGTCGCGTCAGGACGACCGGCGGGACGAGGCGCGAGGTTCCGCGGTTGGTATGGACATGTTCAACCAACGGTCATAACCTCGAACTTGGTCTAGACCTGCACGGCTCACTGCATCTCCCCACGTCTCATCAGGAGCGGCCGTATGCGCACCAGGACCAAGCTGTCCGCCGCCGCGGTGGGACTGGCCGCCACCGGAGCCCTCGTGCTCTCCTCCGGTGGCGCCAGCGGCCACGGCTACACCGATCTCCCCATCAGCAGGCAGAAGCTCTGTCAGAACGGCACCGTCAGCAACTGCGGCGACATCCAGTGGGAACCGCAGAGCGTCGAGGGCCCCAAGGGGTTCCCGGCGGCGGGACCGGCCGACGGACAACTGTGCAGCGGCGGCAACAGCCGCTTCGCGCAGCTCAGTTCACCGCGCACACCGTCGGGCGGGGCCTGGCCCACGACCCGGGTGACGGGTGGTCAGAGCTACACGTTCCGCTGGCAGTTCACCGCCATGCACGCCACGACGGACTTCAAGTACTACGTCACCCGGCAGGGCTGGAACCAGGATCACAACCTGTCCCGCTCCGACCTCAACCTCACCCCGTTCCTGACGGTGCCCTACGGCGGCCAGCGACCGCCGTCCACCCTCTCCCACAGCGGCACCCTGCCGTCCGGGCTGAGCGGGCACCACGTCGTCCTCGCGGTGTGGACGGTCGCCGACACGGGCAACGCGTTCTACGCCTGCTCGGACGTCACGTTCTGAGGTTCCCTTGAGCCGTCCGGGCGGCCGGTGTGGGTAGGTTCCCCCCACGCCGGCCGCCCGGACCGGCGCGGACCACGGGGGAACGCACGATGGACGAGATCTTCTACCTCTTTCCCGGCCTGATCGCGGCAGGTGCCCTGTTCGCCGCGTACCGGGTGGTGCACCGCTCGGCGCAGCTGCGGCGGGCCTGGAACAGCGGACTGACCGCCGAGGGACGCTGCCTGCGGACGTTCACCACCACCCACGGCGGCCACGACACCGCGGTCCGCACGACGCTGCACCACGTCTACGAGTTCCGCACCCCCGACGGCCGCGGCGTCCGCTTCGAGGAGCAGGGCGGTCCCGCGACCGTGGTCGAGGGGGACGTCGTCACCGTGCACTACGCGCCGGGCCCGGACGTCGTCGCCACCGCCCGGCGGCCCGACCCGGCCGGGGCCGCGGCCACGGCGCTGGGCTCACTGGTGCTCCTCGGCGCGGTCGTGGCCTTCTGCGTCGTCTTCGTGGTGACCTACACGACGGAATTCCGCGCCTGAGGGGTGAGGCTGTCCCGGCCCGGGAATGCCGAAGGGCCCCTCGCTCCCACGAGAGGCCCTTTCAGGGTGCGCCGCCAGGGACTCGAACCCCGGACCCGCTGATTAAGAGTCAGCTGCTCTAACCAACTGAGCTAGCGGCGCATGACCCTCGCCTTCCGCTTACCGCGGCCGGCGACGAAGAAAATACTACCTGGTCCGCGCGGGTGCTCGTGACCACCGCGTCCCGCGGTCAGGGGTGGCCGCAGACCCTAGATCGCCAGCGACAGCAGCACCGGTGCCGCGTTCCGGTTGAGGGCCTCGGCCGCCCGGCGGAGCCGGTGCGCGTGGGCCACCGGGAGGGACACGGCGAGGCAGCCCACGGACGACCCGGCGGTGATCGGGACGGCCGCGCACACCGTGCCGACCGCGTACTCCTCGAGGTCGAGCACCGGCACCGTCGGCGGCTGGGCCTCCAGCCGGGACAGCAGCAGCTTGTCGCTGGTGATGGTGCGCGAGGTGAGGCGGGCCATCCGGTGCCGGGACAGGTGGTCGCGCCGGCCGTCGTGGTCCAGCTGGGTCAGCAGGCTCTTGCCGACCGCGGTGGCGTGCGCCGAGCAGCGGAAGTCAACCCACTCGTGGACCGCGGGCGTGGCCGGGCCGTCGGCGTACTGGGTGACCCGGACCTCACCGTCGACGTACCGGCTGATGTAGACGGCGGCGCCCACCGCGTCGCGCAGCCGGTCCAGGGTCTGCTGGAGCTTCTCCCGCAGGGCCTCCTCGCGGCCGCGCGCGGAGCCGAGGCGGGCGAGCGCGTCACCGGTGACGTACGCCCCGTCGGCGGTCTGCTCGACGTACCCCTCGCGGCGCAGCATCAGCAGGAGCGGGGTCAGTCGCTCCTGGCCGAGACCGGTCTCGCGGGCGAGCTCGGCGTGGGTGACGCCGGCGGTGTGCCGTGCCACGCCCTCCAGGACGCGCAGCGCGTCCTGGGCCGAGTGGTAGGGCGCGGTCGGCTCGTTCCTCAGCGCCACGGTGTCCCCCTGCGGTCGCTCGGTGGCCTGGTCCGGGCGGCGGATCACGTCCACGATACGGGCCCGGGGCGGTCTCCGGAGGGGGTGTGGACAAGATTCCTGCCCGGTCGGCACCGCCCCCAACTGGGGCGTTGATCCCTCGGCATATGCCTCAAGCATGACCCGCCATCGGGACCTGGGGTGTTCACGCGCACACGGCGCGTAGTCACCGCACGGCGCTGAGGAATTCCCGGGTCCTGGCCTGTTCCGGATCGCCGAAGATCTGCTCCGGCGGCCCCGCCTCGACGATCCGCCCGGCGTCGAACATCAGCACCTGGTCCGAGATGTCCCGGGCGAAGTTCATCTCGTGGGTCACGCACAGCATGGTGATGTCGGTGCTGCGCGCGATGTCCCGGAGCAGGTCGAGGACGCCCGCGACCAGCTCCGGGTCGAGCGCCGAGGTCACCTCGTCCAGCAGCAGCACCTTCGGCCGCATCGCCAGCGCCCGGGCGATCGCCACCCGCTGCTGCTGCCCGCCGGACAGCCGCGGCGGCCGGACGTCGCACTTGTCGGACAGGCCGACCAGCTCGAGCAGCTCGCGGGCCCGCTCCTCCGCCTCGTCCCGGGACAGGCCGAGCACGGTGACCGGGGCCTCGGTGAGGTTGCGCAGCACGGTCATGTTCGGGAACAGGTTGAACTGCTGGAACACCATCCCGATGTTCTTCCTGGCCTCCCGCACCTGTTTCTCCGGCGCCGGGAACAGCCGCTGCCCGGCCACGGTGATCGTGCCCTCGTCGGGCCGGGTCAGGGTCATCAGCATCCGCAAGATCGTCGTCTTGCCGGAGCCGGACGGCCCGATCAGGGTGACGTGCCGGCCGGCCTCGACGGCGAAGTCGAGCCGGTCGAGGACGGTGTGCTCCCCGAACCGCTTGGTCACCTGCTCCAGGCGGACGAGCGGCTCGGCGGCCGGGGCGGTGCCGGTCGGCCGGTTGCTGGTCTGGGTCTCAACGGACAAGGCGTCGCTCCAGGGTGCGCAGGAGGAGGGAGGCGAGGTAGGACACGACGACGAAGGCCACGCCGATCACCGTGAGGGGCTCGGTGAACTGGAAGCGCTCCTGCGAGAACAGGCGCGCCTGGCCCAGCATCTCCAGCACGGTGATCGCCATGAGCAGCGGCGTGTCCTTGAGCATCGACAGGACGTAGTTGCCGAGGGCCGGCACGACCCGGCGCAAAGCCTGCGGCAGGATCACCGCCCGCCAGGTGCGGCCCCTCGGCAGGTTCAGTGCCGTCGCCGCCTCCCACTGGCCGGCGGGCACCGCCTCGATGCCGGCCCGGTAGACCTGCATCGTGTACGTCGAGTAGTGCAGCCCGATCGCGACCACACCGGTGGCCGGCGCCGAGAAGGCCAGTCCCCACTCGGGCAGCACGTAGAAGAGGAAGAACAGCTGCACCAGCAGCGGGGTGTTGCGGACGAACTCGGTGACCACCCCCACCGGCCACTGCACCCACCGGGTCGGCACGCGGCACAGCAGCGCCCACACCAGGCCGAGGCTGAAGGAGATCAGCGACCCGAGGGCGAGGACCTGGAGGGTGACGAGCAGCCCCTTCCAGAAGTACGGCAGGAAGTCACCGACGGCGGACCAGTCCCAGTTCATCGCACACCCGCTTTCAGGTGGTGTTCGAGCCCGCGCATCAGCCGCGTCAGCAGGAAGGCGATCACGAAGTAGACGAGCAGCACGTACGTGTAGATGTGCGCGCTCTCTTGCAGCGCGAGCCGCACCAGGTTGCCGCTGAACGCCAGGTCGCCCATGCCCATGACCGACACCAGGGCGGTGCCCTTGAGCAGTTCGACCAGCAGGTTGGAGAACGGCGGGACCATCTCCGGCACCGCCTGCGGCAGCAGGATCTTGCGCAGCCGCTGCCCGGGGGTGAAGCCCAGGGCCACCCCGCCCTCCTGCTGGGCCGGGTCGACGGCGGCCAGGGCGCCGCGCACGATCTCCGTGCCGTAGGCGCCGTAGGTCAGGCCGAGGGCCAGGGTGCCCGCCCACAGCGGGACGAGCTGCCAGCCGAACGCGGGCGGCAGCACGAAGAACACCCAGAAGATCATCACCAGCGCGGAGGTCCCGCGGAACACCTCGGTGTACAGACCCGCGAGGAAGCGGACCACCCACAGCCGGTGGGTGCGCGCGATGCCGACGGCGAACGACACGGCCGCCGCGAGCAGCGCGCTCAGGACGAGCAGCTGGATCGTCGTCCAGGTGCCCTTCAGTACGAGTTCCCACAGTCCGGAGGTCATCCGCCGCACAGCTCCTTCGCGGTGAGGTCGGTCATCTCCGCCTCGGTGAACCCGAACGGGCGCAGCACGCGCAGCAGTTCGCCGCTCTCCCTGAGCTTCCGCAGCTCGGCGTCGAAGGCGTCCCGCAGCCGGGTCTCGGTCCGGCGGAACGCGAACGCGCCCCCGTCGACCTGGGGTTTCCCGTCGACGAGCGGGGCGAACGGCGCGGTGGCCTCCGCCGCGCGGGAGGAGCGGACGACGCTGCGGGCGGTGACGGCGGTGGCCGCGAACACGTCGACGCGTCCGGCCTCGACGGCGTTCAGCCCGGCCACCTGGTCCGGCACGATCAGCAGGTCGCTCTCCCGGTACCCCGCCGCGACGGCGTGCTGGATCTGCGCGTACCCCGTCCCGGTCGCGCACCGCGCCTTCTCGCGGACCACGTCCCGGTAGCCGCGCAGGCCCTTCGGGTTGCCCTTGCGCACGACGAAGGCGTCCTTCATCTGGTAATCCGGGTCTGCGAAGATCACCTGCTCGCAGCGGTCGGGCGTCACGTACATCCCGGCGGCCACGACGTCGAACTGCTGGGAGTTCAGTCCCGGGATCAGCGAGCCGAACTCGGTCGGCACGGGCTGCACCCGGTCCACCCCGAGCCGCTTGAAGACCACCCGCGCCAGCTCGGGCGCCTCGCCCGTCAGCTCGCCATTGCGGTCGATGTAGCCGAACGGGATCTCGCCGGCGATGCCGAGGCGCGCCACGCCCTGCGCCCGCAGCCGGTCCAGCAGCTCACCGCCGCCGGTGGACGCGGTGGCCACGCGGGAGCAGCCCGCGGCGCCGAGCGCGCCGGCCGCCGCGAGTCCCGCGAGCAGCGACCGGCGGGTGGTTCCCGGCGCGGGGGTGCGGCGGCCTTCGTGTCTGCTGTGCCTGAGGTGCCTGTTCGGTGGGGCCATGGCGGCGCTGCTACCCGAGCGCCGAAACGGGCATGCCAGGGCGGATGAACAGGGCTCGTGAAGGTCCCCGGTACGCGCTGCGACGGCCACCTGGTGCTTCCGTGAACGGAATTCGGCCGTGCTGACCTGGTGCTTTCCGGCCGACCGGGTGCACGGTGGGGGCGCGACGGCGCCCACGGGGTACCCGGACGACGGGGGCGTCGTCGGGAACGGCCTCCGCACCGCACGCGACCCGTCACGAGCGACAGCAGGAAAGGCTGGCTGATGACCGCACTCGGACTCCTCCACACGGGCCACTCCGCCGAGGACGACTTCCCCCGCATCGAGCAGCTCCTGGGCAGCGACGTCCGGGTCGACCTGGTCCGCGTCGAGCCCGACCCGCACGCGGCCGACCCGGCGGGCCGGCTGGGCGCGCCGGACGCGCTCGCCCGCGCCACCGAGCAACTGCGGCTCTCGGGCGCCGAGGCCGTCGTCTGGGTGTCGACCGGCGGCAGCTTCGCCTACGGCTGGGAGGGCGCCCAGGCCCAGGTCAGCGCCCTGGCCCGGACCGCGGGCCTGCCCGCCTCGTCGACGTCGGTGGCCTTCGCGCACGCCGTACGGGAGCTGGACGTGCGCCGGGTCGCGGTCGCGGCGCCCTACCAGCCCGAGGAGACGGCCCGGTTCGCGGACTTCCTCACGGCGGGCGGCGTACGGGTGGTCGTCACCCACGCGGCGGGCGCACCGCCCGCGACCGCCTGGGACGAGGCCGAACTGCTCGCCCTGGTCCGGGCCGCCGACCACGCCGACGCGCAGGCGGTCCTGGTGCCCGACACCGCGCTGAGCACGGCGGCACACATCCCGGCCCTGGAGAAGCACCTGGGCAAGCCCGTCCTCACCGCCAACCAGGTCACCGTCTGGCAGGCCCTGCGCCTGACCGACCGCCGGGTGAACGCCCCGGCCCTGGGCGCCCTGTTCACCCGGGAGCCGGTGGTACAGGTCTGAGGGGCGCCGGCACGGGCCGGGGCGACCGGGAACGGGGCCGGGACCGGGGGTGCTTGTCCCGGGTTCCCGGCCCGCCGCCCGGGCCCCCGCCCCCGCCGCCGCCCCGAGCCCCGGGCCCCGGGCCGGTCCCCGGGAATAACCGGGGACCGTCTCCTGTTGTGGCCTCGGCAGACGCGACGTACCGCACGAGCAGGAGGCACCCGGTGAGCGGACACCCGGCAGACACCCACCCGGACGACGGGATCCGCGGTCCGGTCCTGGGCAGCGCGCCCGTGCCGCTGTCCGTGCTGGACCTGGTCACCGTGGGCAGCGGCAGCACCGCCACCGACGCCCTGCGCACCAGCGTGGACCTGGCCCGGGCCACCGAGGCACGCGGCTTCCACCGCTACTGGGTGGCCGAGCACCACTCCATGCCGGGCGTGGCCTCGTCGTCCCCCGCCGTGATCCTCGCCCACCTCGCCGCCCACACCGACCGCATCCGGCTCGGCTCGGGCGGCGTGATGCTGCCCAACCACGCACCCCTGGTGATCGCCGAGCAGTTCGGCACCCTGGAGGCCCTCGCCCCGCACCGCGTCGACCTGGGCCTCGGCCGCGCGCCCGGCACCGACGGGGCCACCGCGGCCGCCCTGCGCCGCACCGACACCCTCGACGAGGGCGCCGACGACTTCCCCCAGCAGCTCGCCGAGCTCACCCGGTTCCTCGACGACGACTTCCCCGACGGCCACCCCTACCGCCGCATCCACGCCGTGCCCGGCCCCGTGCAGGCCACCTCGCCGGGCGGGGTGCAGTCCCGGCACCGGCCGCCGGTGTGGCTGCTCGGCTCCTCCGGGTTCAGCGCGCGGCTGGCCGGACTGCTCGGCCTGCCGTTCGCCTTCGCGCACCACTTCTCGGCGCAGAACACGGTCCCGGCGCTCGACCTGTACCGGGAGTCCTTCCGGCCCTCGGCGCTCCTGGACGCCCCGTACGCCCTGATCGGCGTCTCGGCCCTGGCCGCCGACGACCCCGAGGAGGCCCGCCGCCAGGTCCTCGCCACGGGACTCAACATGGTGCGGCTGCGCACCGGACGGCCCGGGCTGTTCCCGGACCCGCGCGAGGCGGAGGCGTACGAGTTCAGCCCGATGGAGCGGGAGTTCCTCACGTCCTGGACCGCGAACATCGTGCACGGCACGGCCGACGAGGTCCGCGCCGGCCTCGACGACCTGCAGAAGCGCACCGGCGCCGACGAGCTGATGCTCACCACGCACGCCCACCGCGGCGAGCTGCGCCTGCGCTCCTACGAACTCATCGCGGACGCCTACGGGCTGCCCACCGCCTGACCCCTCCCGGGCCGCTCAGGTGCAGGCCCGGGTGGTGCGCAGCGCGGCGATGCGCTCCGGTGTCACCGGGCGGGAGTACAGCCAGCCCTGCCCGGTGTCACAGCCGATGCGCCGCAGCCGGTCGGCCTGCGCCGCCGTCTCCACGCACTCGGCGGTGACCGTCAGTCCCAGCCGGTGCGCCAGGTCGATCATCGCCTCGACGATCACCTCGTCCGCCGGGTTGGGCGGCGCGGCCTCGTCGCCGCGGCCCTCGTACTGGAAGCCCCGCACGAACGAGCCGTCCAGCTTCAGCACCGACACCGGGAGCCGGGAGAGGTAGGCGAGGTTGGAGTAGCCGGTGCCGAAGTCGTCGATGGCGATCTGCACGCCCATGTCGCTGAGCGCCTGGAGCGCCTGGAGCGGCCGGCCGGCCGAGCCCATCACCGCGGACTCGGTCAGCTCCAGCTGGAGCAGGTGCGCGGGCAGCCCGGTCTCCGCGAGGATCGCCGCCACGTCCGCCACCAGGTCGGAGTCCCACACCTGGCGCACGGCGACGTTGACGCTCACGAACAGCGGCGGCTCGTCGGGGTTCTCCAGCTGCCAGCGCCGGGCCTGCCGGCACGCGGTGGCCAGGACCCAGCGGCCGAGCGGCACGATCGAGCCGTCCTCCTCGGCCAGCGCGACGAACCGATTCGGCGGCAGCAGCCCGAACCGGGGGTGGTCCCAGCGCACCAGCGCCTCCACGCCCCGCAGCCGCCCGTCCGCCATGCCGACCAGCGGCTGGTACTCCAGCACGAACTCCCCGCGCTCGATCGCGGGCCGCAGCGTCGAGGCGAGCGCCTGACGCGTCATCAGGTGCGCGTTGCGCTCCGGGTCGAACAGCGTCCAGCGGGCCTTGCCGTCCACCTTCGCCCAGTACAGCGTGGTGTCGGCGGCCTGCATCAGCCCGGTCGCCGTCGTCCCGGCCGCGTGCCGCTCGACCACCCCGATCGACGCCGACAGGCTCAGCCGCTGCGCGTCCAGGTCGAACGGCGCCTGGAGCGCCTTCAGCACGGCCTCGGCGAGCTCCGACAGCTGGTCGGTGCCGGTGGAGTCCTCCACCAGCAGGGCGAACTCGTCGCCGCCGAGCCGCGCCACCAGCGGCGTGCCGGGCCGGGACCTGCCGACCTCCTCCGCGCAGGCCGTCAGCCGCTCGGCCACCGCCGCGAGCAGCCGGTCGCCGACGCGGTGCCCCAGGGTGTCGTTGACCGCCTTGAAGCCGTCGACGTCCAGGTAGCACAGGCCGATCCGCCCGGTGCCGCCGTGTTCGAGGGAGTCCGCCTCCAGGGCGGCGGTCAGCCGCTCGAAGAACAGGGTGCGGTTGGGCAGCCGGGTGACCGGGTCGTGCATCTGCAGGTGCCGCAGCCGGGCCTGGAGGTCGCGGCGGGCGCTGATGTCGGCCACCGACAGCAGCACGCCCGGCGTCCGGCCGTCCAGCGGGGCCACGGTCACCTGCGCCCACAGGGAGCGCCCGTCGGGCTGCTTCAGCCGCCGGGTGCAGCGCAGCCGCGCCTGCCGGCCGCGCAGCACCTCGCGGTAGGCGTGCCAGGTCCGCGCGTCCGAGGCCAGGTCGAGCAGGTCGGCGGCCACCCGCCCGACCAGTGCACCGGGCTCGCCCCCGAGCAGCGCGCCCAGGGCGTTGTTGACGCCGACGACCAGGCCCTCGCGGTCCACGACGGCCATGGCCAGCGGGGCGGTTGCGAAGACGGACCGGTAGGGAACGGGATCGCTGATGCCACCAGGGTCACCAGGGCCGTCGGGGTCGTCCGGCTCGCGCGGGACACCCGCGTCGCCCGGCACGACCGGACAGGGGTCGAGGAGCACCGTGGTCCCCGTGTCGATGACCTCCCCGGTACCGGGAGGTGCCGTGCTGTCACGCTCCGTGACGGCGGACCCGTCGAGGTCTGCCGCGGGCGTCGGCCCTTCGGACGTTCCGCTCACCGCTCGCTCCCGCAGTGCACTCGATCTCTGTCCGCGCAGCAAAGTGTGCCGATCATAGAGGCTGGCCGCGGAGTTGCGCAGCCACTGCCCAGTGTCCCCGAAGCGGTGGCCCTTCTGACAGATCGTTTCTGCCCGCACTGGACCGGTTCTGCGGCCCCCCGACCGCTTGTGACGTTCCGTGAGTGGTCCGGGGGTGTCGCGCGATCCGCTCCGGACCTGGCCCTCACTCGTCTGGGGCAGACAAACAGGGCGCAGTATGACAAATAAGCACAGGCTGGGTGGCGGTGTCCCGTGAACCGCTCCCGGAGGTCCTCGTGCCGCGTCGTCCGCTCCCGCGTCCCCGACTGCGCAGCGCGGCGGCCGTGTTCACCACCCTCTCGGCGCTCGCCGCGACCTCGCTGGTCACCGGCCCCTCGGTGGCGGAGCCCTTCTCGCCCGAGCCCTGCGCGCTCCAGCGCACCGCCGCCCACCACTCCGAGGGCCTGGACACCTGGAACGACGCCTACCCCCGGCCCACCCGGTCCCTCGACGCCGTGATGGTGTTCCTGTCGTTCCCGGACTGGACCCCGATGAGCACCCCGGCCGAGCTGACGGCCGACCACTTCCCGGCCACCACCGACTTCTTCCGCCGGGCCTCCTACGGCCGGTTCACCCTGCGCCCGCACCCCCTGCGCCGCTGGATCCGGATGCCGAAGCCGTCCACGGCGTACGCCATACAGCGCGACTGGAGCCCCGGGCGCCGCGCCGCCTACCTGCGCGACGCGCTCGCCGTGGCCGACCCCCAGGTCGACTTCTCCCGCTACGACCTCGTCTACTTCGTCGCCGACCCGGACGCGCCCGGGGTCGACTCCGACGCCACCAAGGTCGTCAACCTGGTGACCCCGCTGCACGCGGACGGCACCGCCATCCGCCGGGTCGTCACCGTCTTCGAGCAGCACCCGCCGGACCGGCTGGTCCTCGCCCACGAGACCGGTCACGTGTTCGACCTGCCCGACCTCTACCACCGGCCCGCCGACGGCAAGGGCGACTGGGACACCTACGTCGGCGACTGGGACCTGATGGGCAGCCAGTTCTCGCTCGCCCCCGACCTGTTCGCCTGGCACAAGTGGAAGCTCGGCTGGCTGCGGCCCCGCCAGGTGGTGTGCGTCCGGGGTCCCGGCACGACCCGGCTTGCGCTGGAGCCCGTCGCCGCCGGCCCGGGCGTGCCGCTCGCCGGTGCGGCGGGGTCCGAGCCGGCCGTCGCGGGGCCGCCGGCGTTCGGCGCGCCGGGCTTCCGCACGCCGGGCCTCGCGCCGGGGGCCGGCGTGAAGCTCGCCGTGGTGCGGACCGGCGCGGACAGTGCCCTCGCCGTGGAGGCGCGTGAGCCCATCGGCAACGACCGCTCCGTGTGCCGCTCCGGCGTCCTCGTCTACCGCGTCCACGGCCGTGCCGAGTCCGGCCGCGGGCCCGTCGAGGTGGTCGACGCCCACCCGCACACGGAGGCCTGCTGGGAGGACTCGGTCTACCCGCCCCTCGCGGACGCGCCGGTCGCGGCGGGGGAGAGCTTCACGGTGCCGGGGGAGGACGGCGGGCACGGGGTCCGGGTGGACGTGGAGGGCCGCACGGCGTCGGGGACGTGGACGGTGCGGATCACGCCGGGGGTGTGACGCCGGGCGTGGGACGGGGGTGCGGCGGGGGGCGCTTTTCGGCCATGCGAAAAGCCCTCCGCTCGCGCGAAGGGCTTTTCCGTCGTGTGCGCCGCCAGGGACTCGAACCCCGGACCCGCTGATTAAGAGTCAGCTGCTCTAACCAACTGAGCTAGCGGCGCCTGCTGACGTCGTAGACCTTAGCATCAGGGTCCGGGGAGGGCGAAATCGATATCCGCACGGCCGAGCGGGCCGCCCGTACGGCCGCCCAGAGCAGCACCTCCGGGCCCGGCAGCCAGGGATGACGCGTGTCCGGGGCGACCAGCCAGCGGGCCCCGGCCGGGGCCGTGGCGGTGAGCGGCGGGACCGTCACGGCGTCGCCGGTGCCGTGGCACAGCAGGGGCGGCACGGCCGCGGTACGGCAGTCGCGGGCGTCCCGTCCGCCCCACTCCTCCCACGCCAGCAGGGACGGCAGGCGCTGGGCCGTGCCGGGGGCGGCGAACAGCAGGACCCGGCCACGGAAGACGGCCACCGGGCCGGTGCCGGCGCCCTCGTCCCACAGCCGGTCCAGCATCCGGCGGCCGAACAGGGCCGGGACGTTGACCACGTCGAAGACCGAGCCACAGGGCAGGACGACCGGGGCGTCCGGCTGCTCCTCCCAGAGGGCGAGCGTGCTGCGCGGGTGTGCGCCGGCCGAGGCCAGCCAGGCGGCGCCGTCCGTGGTGACGCCCGAGATGTCGGAGAACTCGTCCCATACGCTGCTCATGGGTCCTACGTCTACCGCCCGTGAGCGGCCGGTTCCGGTGAGTTGCGGAAACCGGGGACGCGGCGGTGGGTCGGCGGGTATGGTGCCCGCCTGGCATATGCCGGGGTGGCGTGGCCCTGGCGCGCCGGTGCCGTCGGTGGGTGCGGGGGCGTCCGGCCGGTCAGGCCGGGTCGACCGGGCTCCCGCCCTCCCCGCCGCGCATGAGGTCCCGCCCGAACTCCACCATCTTCTTGGCGTAGTCCTCGGTCCACTCCGCCCGCTCGGCGATGTCCGCCGTGGTCAGCCGGTCGAAGCGGCGGGGGTCGGCGAGCTGGGCCGCGGCCATGGCCTGGAACTCCGTCGCCCGGTCGGCCGCCGCCCGGAACGCCACCGTCAGCTCGGTCGCCCGCGCGAGCAGCGCCCGGGGGTCGTCGATGGACTCCAGGTCGAAGAAGTGCTCCGGGTCGCCGGTGGCCTCGGCGGGCTCGAAGAGCAGGGGCGCGGGGCGTAGCCGCGGTTCGTTGCGACGCGGCGTGGGCTCCGCCATGTCGTGACCTCCTCCTAGGGTCGGTGCGGTCCGCCCGGCGCTTCCGCACGGACCGCCCTCCATTGTCTCGCGCCCCCGCAAGGGGGCCCCGCCGCACTCTCAAGCCCCACACGCGCCGCGATGTTCCCCTCCGGATGCCCCCGCACTACGGCTTCCAGGCCACCCGGTGCTCCCCGAGGTGCTCCCGTCAGGGGCGCCAGGCCACCCGGTGCTCCGCCAAGTGCGCCAGCACCGCGTGGTTCGCCTCCCAGCCGTCCGGGAACTTCACGACCGTGCCCAGCTGGACCGGTTCCGTCGAGGGGTAGTCGTCGAGGAGGTCGCCCACGCCCGCACGGCAGACCACGATGCACGCGTGGCGGTGCCGGGAGGCCAGCACGCACAGGCGTCCGGTCTCCAGGTGGAACGCCGTCGCGTCGGGGCGGCCGGACAGCGGGTGCAGGACGACCGTGACGTCGAACTCCATGCCCTGGAGCCGGTTGGCCGTGTCGACCGTGACGTCCCGCACGCCCAGCTCGGCGAGCGCCGCGCGGACCGCGGCCGCCTGGTCCCGGTGCGCCGTGCCGACGGCGACCCGGTCAGCGGTCAGCGGCGTGGGCTCCGGCGAGCGCTCCGACGTCGCCGCCCCGCCCCGGTCCAGCAGCCGCCGTACGACGGCCGCGACCGCGCGGACCGCCTCGGGGTCCGTGCGCGGGGTGTGCCGGGCGGGCAGCTCCAGCAGGCCCCAGCCGGACGCGGCCGCCTCGTCGATCACCCGGTCCGGGCCGGAGCCGTCGGAGGGCACGGCGAAGGACAGGCGGCGGTCGCCGGGGCCGGTGCCGCTGCGGAAGCGGGTGTACGGGTAGAACGCGTCCGACACGAGCCGCGCCGCCGACGCCGGGAGCCGCCAGGACACCGGCAGCCGGTGCTGCGGCAGGTCCGGGTTGTGGGCCAGCAGCGTCGTCACCGCGGAGGCGGAGGGGTCGTACGACAGGCCCGCCCACTGCTCGCTGCCCACGATGGCGAACGGGTCCAGCTGTCCCGGGTCGCCCACGAACAGCGCCCGCTCGAACAGGCCCGCCACGGCCAGCAGCCCGTCCGAGCGCATCTGGTACGCCTCGTCCACGATCGCGTGCCGCCACGGCTCGTCGACCTTCACGTGCGCCCACTTCGCCGCCGTGGAGATCACCACCGGCAGCCCGGCGAGGTCGCCCGCCTTCGCCGACTTGCGCACGTTCGGCAGGTCGTCCAGCGCCTTGTCGTAGGCGTCGGCGTCGCTGCTGTGCAGACGGCCCACCGGCAGCTCGGGGTCCTTCTCGGCCAGGCGCAGCACCAGGTCGTCGACCTGGGCGTTGGTCTGCGCCACCACCATCAGCGGGCGGCCCGCCCCGGCCAGTTCCAGCGCGGTGCGCACCACCAGCGTGGACTTGCCGGCGCCGGGCGGGGAGTCGACGACGACCCCGCGCGCGTCGCCGTGCAGCGTGTCGTGCAGGATCGCCGCGGTGGCCCGCGCGGCGGCCGTACCGGGGTCGACGTCGGCCTCGGTGCTCACAGGACGTCCTCCTGGGTGACGGGATCGGCGGCTTCGAGCGCCGGCTCCCCGGGCGGCCCGCCGTGCGTCCACGGGGTCTGCTCCGGGTCGGGCAGCTTGGCGCCGCCGCGCTGCTCGTGCTCGAACAGCGTGAAGCACACCAGGTCGCCCTTCTCCGGCACCGACCCGGGCTCCGGCTCCTTGCCGCGGCCCATCTTGTCGAGCACGCGCAGCACCACCAGGCCGTCGGCGTCGACGCCCACGCACTCCGCCGACTGCGGCTTGCCGCCCAGCGAGCGGTAGACCTTCGCGCGCTCGCCCAGGTGCGGCCGGTCGTCCGTGCGCACCGTCACCAGCGGGCGCGGGCTGGGCCGCTTGCCCTCGCTGTACGCCATGACGACCTCGGTGACCTCGCCCGCGAACGCCTCCCCGGCCAGCCGCCGGCCCGCCATCACCAGCGGGTCGTCCAGCGCCTCCTGCGCGTCCAGGCGGGCCTGCTCGCGCTCGCGCGTGGCGAGTTTGTTGGCCGCGGTCACCGCGTCGTCGCGGCGCGGCTGCGGGGGCTCGCCCGCCAGGACCCGGTCGCGGTGGCCGGTGAACGACCAGCGGTCGCGCGTCCACCGCTCCTCGACGTGCGCCCCCTCGGGCAGCTCCCGCAGCAGGTCCAGGCCCCGCCACACCGCGTCCCAGGTCGGCCGGGTGCGACTGAGGACCAGCTCGCGGACCTCCCGCTCGGCGGCGGTCAGGATGCCGAGCCGGGTGTCGGCCTCCAGGCCGTCCTCGGCGGCGGCGAACGCGGTGCGCGCCCGGTCGTAGCGCTCGATGGCCGGGGCGAGCAGCTTGTTGTCGAACGCCGGGTCGGTGGCCGGGCCGGCCGGCGGGCACAGGAGCTGCCCCTGCTCGTCCCGCGCCAGCTCCGCGCGCAGCGCCGCCTCGGCGCCCGACTCGCCCTCGGGCGGGTCGATCCAGGCCAGCAGCGCGCCCAGGTGCTGGTCCTCCAGGGTGGACTGCCCGGTGGCCCAGTGCCGGCCCAGCACCTCGGTGAGCGCCAGCAGCAGCGAGGATCCGGGCACCCGGGCCCGCTCGCCGTAGTGGGTCAGCCAGCGGCCGAGCAGCGGCACGCGCGGGGGCGCGGGGTGCGGTGCCTCCGGGTCCTGCTCCGCCGTGCGGCGGAAGCGCATCGAGCGGCCGAGCAGCCGCACGAACTCCACGCCCGCGCGGCTCGGCACGACGAGTTGCGGCGCGTCCGCGCACAGCTCGACCTCGACCTTGACCCGCTTGCCGGTCTCCGGGTCGGTCTCGGTGCGCTCGGCCGCCTCGACGACGTCGGCGTAGGAGTCGACGTACGGCAGGACCACGTCGGCCAGCTCGGCGAGGAACGCGAACCGCAGGTCGCGGTCGCGCGGCTGCGGGACGACCAGCAGGCGCGGCGCGTCCCGGTCGGTGCCGACCAGCGCGCCGAGCGGGGCACCGGCCTCACCGGCGGTGGTCAGCGGCACGAACACCAGCGGCCGCTCGGACAGGCGCCGGTGACGGACCGTCGCGAGGCGCTGCGCCCGGCCGGTGGTGACGGCCTCGAGCCGGGACAGGGTGGCGATCAGCGACACGGCGCGGCCTCCCGGGCGGATCCCGGCGCCCCGGCACCCTGCGCCCGGGCCGGACCGTCGGCCGCCGCGGGCCCGTCCGCCGCGAGCGGCTCCCGGGCGGCCGGGAGCGCCGCGCCGGCCAGTGCCTCGGCGCGCAGCCGGGCCGCCCGGCGCAGGGCGGCGACCGCCGGGTCCCGCGGGTCGCCCGCCTCGCCGCGCGCGGCGGCGAGCACGTCCTCGACCGTCGTCAGCCCGCCCAGCTCCGCGCGGACCGAGCGGCCCAGCGTGGTCACCGCGCCGGCCGAGCGGGAGCGGCCACGGCAGTGGAACGCCAGCTCGCACGCGGCCAGGCACTCGGGCGCGTACGTCGCCGGCACCGATTCGACGGACTCGGCCAGCCGCTCGGCGGGCAGGTCCGGGGCGAAGCACACGCCCTCGGGGAGCGCGCCCGCGATGTCCTCGATGCGGGTGAGGCGGGTCAGCTGGCGGCGGGTGACGGCGCGCTGCTTGCGGATGTCCACGGCGGACGCGGTGGCCAGGTTGGAGAAGTCCTTGGGGCACACCAGCAGCACGCGGTCGCGCACGCGCGGGGTGCTCTCGAGGCGCGCGGCGACCTCCTCCAGCGCCAGCACGTACACCGCGGCCTGACGGGCGGCCGCGCCGACCTTCGCCGGGTCCGCCGAACCGTCCAGCATCGGGAAGGACTTGATCTCCACGACGGTCCAGCTGCCGTCGGGGTGCACCACGACCGCGTCCGGCTCCAGGAAGGCCGGGGAGCCCGCGACGTCCAGCGCGAGCATCGGGTGGTCCAGCAGCGTCCAGGTGCCGGCCGCCTCCGTGGCCTCGCGCAGCGCCAGCGCCGTGCGCGCCGTGCGCCCCTCGGGGCCGGCCGCCGTCAGGTCGGGCGTGGCCGCGTCCACGGGCGGCTCGGCGGCCGGGTCCAGCCGGCGGTGCACCAGGCCCAGCAGCTCGGCCCCGCCGTCGGCCTTCACCCGGGCCTCGAACGCGTTGCCCCGGGTCAGCGCGAACTGGGACTGCCCGAAGGCCGCGGGGGAGCCGAGACGGTCCGCCAGCACCGCCTTGTCCACCCCGGCGCCGTCGAGGATCGCGCGCCGCCGGCACCCCGGGTTCGCGGCGAGTGCCGCGAGGGCGCGGGCGTCCAGCGCCTTGGCCGGTACCTCGGGGCCGCGCAGCTCAGCGAGCCGCTGCCGGAGCCCCGTCCCCCGCGTCGGTGGGAGAGGCCTCCGGCTCGGCTCCCGGTCCGAACCGTGACGTGCGCTGCCGTGGAAATCGTTCACCCGGGGAAGTCTGGCATCCTCCACTGACAATCGTGGCGGGTGTGGCCCCGGAGTTCAGCGAGAACACCGGCACGCGCGCGACGACCCACCCGCGCGCCCGGTCCAGACCGCGCGTCACGAACGGCGTCAACAGCAGGCCGACGCCCATCGCGGCCGCGCCGGCGGCGGCGTCGAGGAAGTAGTGGTTCGCGGTGCCCATCACCACGATCGTGGTCAGCAGCGGGTAGGCCACGCCGAGCACCTTCGCCGTCCGCGTGCCGCCGTGGCGCCACAGCATCACGCCGCACCACAGCGCCCAGCCCACGTGCAGGCTGGGCATCGCCGCGTACTGGTTGGTCATGCCGCCCAGTCCGCGCGGCGCGCTCGCCTCGCCGCCCCACCAGCCGTACGAGCTGTACTGGGCCATCGTGTCCACGAAGCCGTGGTCCGCCGACAGCAGCCGGGGCGGGCAGGTCGGCAGCAGCGTGAAGCCGATCAGGCCGATGAACGTGGACGTCATCAGCCAGGTGCGGGCCGCCCGGTAGACCTCCGCCCGCCGGCGGAACAGCCAGACCAGCAGCACCGGGGTGACCAGGTAGTGCAGCGAGGCGTACCAGAAGTCCGCCGGGACGCCGAGCCACGCCTCGCGCGTGAACAGCCGGTTGAGCGGGTGCTCGGCGTTCAGGCGCAGCGCCTTCTCGATGCGCAGGATCGCCAGCCCGTGGTCCACGGCCGACGACACGTCGCCCCGCGCGAGCAGCCGGCCCGCCGAGTAGCAGGCGTACACCAGCACGATCAGCGGCAGCTCCGTCCACCAGCGCAGCCGGGTCCGCGAGGTCGCCCCGGTGCCCGGTGTCTCGGTGTGGGGCATCCGATCGCCTCCCCCTTCAGTCTGTGCACGGTGGTCGTGGTCGTGCGGCCGGCGGTGCCGGTCCCCCGTCGGGCACGGGCGTGCACCGGCCGCGGCACGGGCGTGTCACTTTACGGCGTATGTACGCGCCCGTCCTGGGCGCCCCGGCCCACAAGACGCCGGGATCGCCCGCCGGGTTGCCCCACCTCGGGGTGCGCGATGATGGAGGGGTCCGGCCCGTCGATTTCCTGCTGTTCCCCCGCACGTCCTCCACACGTCCTCCCGCGGACGTCCCCCCACCCGTCCGTACCCGCTCGGAAAGGTCTTCTCCCCATGGCACCGCGCATCCTGCTGGCCCGGCACGGACAGACCGAGTGGTCGCTGTCCGGAAAGCACACCGGCAGGACCGACGTACCGCTCCTGGAGGAGGGCCGCCGGGGCGCCAAGCTGCTCGGCGAGCGGCTCCACCGGCCCCCGTTCGACTCCCTGCCGGGCGTCGAGGTCCGCACGAGTCCGCTGGCACGCGCGCGCGAGACGTGCGAGCTGGCCGGCTTCGCGGAGCGCGCCACCGTGTGGGACACGCTGATGGAATGGGACTACGGGACGTACGAGGGCATGACCCCGGCGGAGATACAGGCGGTCCGCCCCGGCTGGCTCATCTGGCGCGACGGCGTCCCCGGCGGCGAGAGCCTGGCCGAGGTCACGGCCCGCGCCGACGAGGTCGTCGCCTGGGCCCGCTCGGCCGACCGGGACGTCCTGGTCTTCGCCCACGGCCACATCCTGCGCTCCATCGGCGCCCGCTGGCTGGGCCTGCCGCTGGACTTCGCGGCCCGCATCCGCCTCAACCCGACGTCCCTGTCCGTCCTGGGCTGGGCCTATGGGGAACCGGCCGTCGAGAGCTGGAACGACCAGGGGCACCTGGCCGCGTAGCGCGGGGACGCCGCCGGGGCGGCCCGCCCGGGCGGGGACGCCGCCGGGGCTGCCCGCCCGGGCGGGGACGCCGCCGGGGCTGCCCGCCCGCTCACACCGCCCGGGGCCGGGACGCGTGGCGGTCCAGGAAGTCGGCCACGCCGCCGGCCCGCCGGTGCGGCAGCAGTACCCGGGCCGTGCCCGCCAGCATCGCCTGGATGCGCGAGGACTGCACCTGGTCGAGCAGGTCCAGTACGCGCGTGCCGGCCACCGCGGCCTCGTCGGGACGGCCGCCGCGCGCGAGGTCGTCGGCCAGTTCGGCCGTGTACAGCGCGATGTTCCGGGTGAAGTGCGGGTCCTGCAGCCGCGCCGCACGCCGCGCGTGCCGGGCCGCGCGCGGCCAGTCGCCGAGCGTGGACCAGCACTGCGCCTCCAGGCCCTCCAGTTCCGCCTCGCCGTAGAAGCTCATCCACTCGGGGTCGTCGTCCGAGGGGCCCCGCCCGAAGAGGGCCTGGGCGCGCACCAGGGCCTGCTCGCAGCCCGCACGGTCGGCGAGCCCGGCCCAGCCGCCCGCCTCGCGCAGCGCGAGCAGCGACATCAGCCGCGGCGAACCGAGGGGCCGCGCCGCCCGCTGGGCGGCCTGTGCGGCCCGCACCGCCTCGCGCGGGCGGCCGGCGTCGCGCGCGAGGAACGCCGTGTTGCAGAACGCGTGCGCCTCCAGCGCCGGGTCGCCCGTCAGGCGGGCGGTGGCGAGCGCCTCCGCGTAGTGCGAGCGGGCGTCGTCGAAGCGGCCCGAGTCGTGGGCCAGCCAGCCCACGGAGATGGCGAGTTCGCCGGCTCCCGCGTGCAGCCGGTCGGCGGTCGCCTGCCGGGTCGCCCCGGCGTCCAGCAGGGCGTAGGCGGCGCGCAGCGGGGCGGTCGCGCGCCGGTAGAGGCCGTCGGCGCCGTGCCGGTCGTCGAGCAGCCGGATCCTGCGGACCGCCTCCTCCAGGGCGCTCACCTGCCCGGCCCCCGCGCGGCGCGGGCGCGGCGCGGGCGACGCGTCGAGGGAGAGGCCGAGGGGCCCCAGGGAGGCGGCGGCCACGGTGGCGCTCCCGCCGGTCATGAATGCGCGACGCAGCACGTCGCTCTCCTCGTCGTCGTGGTGCCTGTCGTCCGGGTCGTACGGGTCCTGCGTGTCATACGGCTCGTGCGCCCCGTCCGTCTCAGCCGTGCCCGGCGCGTCCCCGGCGGTGCGCGCCGCACGTCCGCGGACGGACGAGCGGGGCGCGAAGCCCAGGTCGGTGAGCGTGCGGCCGGGGAACATGTGCAGGAAGACGCGCTCGTAGGCGTAGTTGGGGCAGCGGATCTCGCCCGCCTCGACCCGGCCGACGTAGCGCGCGTCGCAGCTGACCCGCTCCCCGATCTCGCGCGCGGCGCGGCGGACCAACGCCGCGAACTCGGCGGGCGAGCGCGGCCCGCGCAGGCGCCGGAAGGCGACGTTGGGCAGGGGTGGCCGGTGGGGCCGGGGTGCGGGCACCGATGACGACGCCATGGCCGGGTCCTCTCGTGCGAACCGTCGAACCATGCCGGGGACCGGGCGGGTCGGTCCGGATCTGCCGGGGTCTTCGTGAACTCCCCGGATCCTCCCGGGACTTTCCCGGACGCCCCGGCGTCCCGCCCTGTTTCCGGCGGGCTAGAACGTACCGGCTGTGGTCGGGCCGCCACACAGCATTTGGCCACAAATCGGATATCTCCCCCGCGATCTGCCATGAACTGCCATCCTTTGCGGCGCACTTCCGCCGTAGCCGTTGACGGACCCGCGCGTTGAACCCCACAGACCGCAGTGGGTTCCGTTCCGTCGTGGAGGCCGGCGTGGAGACCAGCCAGAGCAACGTTCCGTGTGAGCCGTGCGACGTGGTGAGCGTGCCGGCGCGGCAGGGCCTGGAGGCGGTGGACATCCTGCGTCGCGCTCCCGGCGACGGCGTGGGGCCGGTGCTGCACGTCGAGGGCGGCGGGACGCTCGTGTTCGTGGTCCCGGCGGGCACCGCGGCCGGGTGGGACGTACCGGGCAGCACCTGCACCGGGACCGACGGGCGCGGACTGCGGCTGGACCCGCGCACGATGCCGGACCCGGACGGGTCGGACCCGGACGGGTCGCAGGAGGAGGCGCCGGCCGTGAAGGGACAGGACGTCGCCCTGCCCGCGCCGCCCGCGGAGGGCTGCGACTGGCTGCTGCCGCCCGGCGAGGCGGACCTGGCGACCGACCCGGCGGTACTGCGCCGCGCCCTGGGCGAGGCGGCACGGCTCATCGAGGCGGCCGACAGCTGCCGGTGAGACCGGCCGGTCCCCACGTCTGACCTCCGGGTCCCCGGGACAGGCACGGTCCCCGCGCCTGGGACACTGTCCCCATGGGAAAGGCCAGGAACCCCCGGCGGCGCGGCGGGGCCGACGAGGTCGCCGAGGACGTCGACGGCGGGCTCGCCCGGCTCGTCCCGGACCGGGACCGCGCCCGCGGCTGGACCCTGCTGGTGGACGGGGCGCCGCAGTCGCACGTCGACCTGGACGACCCCGCGCACCTGTCCTTCGAGTACCAGCGGCGCCTCGGCCACGTGATCGACCTGGTCGCGCCGCCCGGCCGGCCGCTGCGCGCCGTCCACCTCGGCGGCGGCGCCCTGACCCTCGCCCGGTACGTGGCCGCCACCCGGCCCAGGTCCACCCAGCAGGTCGTCGAGCGGGACGGCGCGCTGGTCGCCCTGGTCCGGCGCGAGCTGCCGTGGGACCCGGGCGCGCGGATCCGGGTGCGGACGGCCGACGCCCGCGAAGCCCTGGCCAAGGTGGCCGACGGCTGGGCGGACCTGGTGATCGCCGACGTGTTCGCCGGCGCCCGCACCCCCGCCCACCTCACCTCCACGGAGTTCCTCGGCGAGGTGCGCCGCGCGCTGGCGCCCGGCGGGGTCTACGCCGCCAACCTCGCCGACGGACCGCCCCTGACCCACCTGCGCGGCCAGATCGCCACCGCCGCCGCCCGGTTCGCGGAACTCGCCCTGGTCGCCGACCCGGCGGTGCTGCGCGGCAAGCGCTTCGGCAACGCGGTCCTGGTCGCCTCCGACCGCCCGCTCCCGGTGGCCGAGCTGACCCGCCGGGCCGCCTCCGACCCGCAGCCCGCCCGGCTCGAACACGGCCGCGCGCTGGTCGACTTCACCGGCGGGGCGGCCCCTGTGAGCGACGCCTCGGCGACCGCCTCGCCGGTCCCGCCGCCCTCCGTCTTCCGCTGACCCGGGACGGACCGGCCCACGGGACGGACCGGCCCGGGACCGGTCAGTAGGTGCCCACCTCCACGCGCGGCGGCCCGTCGTGCCAGGTGCAGAACACCGACACGCGGTCCGCGCCCGAGGCGAACTCCACCCGGATCCAGGACGCGGTCGTCCAGGTCTGCATCGACCAGCCGGCCCCGGGCGTCGCGGAGACGAGCGTCGCGGAGGACGCCCCGATGTCGAAGACCACCCGGCCGCCGTCGGTGTCGTAGCTCTTGATCCGGCCGGACGCCGTGGGGGAGGGGGACGGCGACGACGAGGGCGACGTCCGCGGGGCGGACGGGGCCGGCGACGGCATCCGGGACCTGCGCGGCGAGGGGTCGGGCGACGGGGAGGGCGCCGGGCGGGACGTCGCCGGCACCAGCGGCTCCGCCTCCTGCGCCGTGGCCCCGCCGGCCGTCAACGGCAGGGCGCGGGGCGGGTCGTAGGCGGTGCCGGCCATCACGGTGTGGACGCCCCACCACGACAGCGTGACCGCCGCGCCCGTGGCGAGCGACCACGCGAGTACGTGTACGAGTCCTCTGCGCATCGCGGCCATCCTGCCTCAGGAGCACCACAGTTCGCACAGGGGGCGAGTTGTCCACAGGTCCGGACCGGGTCGTGCGGCATGGCGTACGGTGCGGCGCATGGCAAGTGTGCTCGTGGTCGAGGACGACCAGTTCGTACGTTCGGCGCTGATCCGGCACCTCACCGACGCCTCGCACACCGTGCGCAGCGTCGGCACGGCGCTGGAGGCGCTGCGCGAGGTCGCCCACGTCCCCTTCGACCTGGTCATCCTGGACCTCGGACTGCCCGACCTGGACGGGTCCGAGGCGCTGAAGATGCTGCGCGGGATCACCGACGTGCCGGTGATCGTCGCGACCGCCCGGGACGACGAGACGGAGATCGTGCGGCTGCTGAACGCCGGCGCGGACGACTACCTCACCAAGCCGTTCTCCGTGGAGCACCTGGCCGCCCGGATGGCCGCCGTGCTGCGGCGCGCCCGGTCCGGCGCCGGTGAGGCCCCCACGGCCGGGGTGCTGCGCGTCGGCGGTCTGACGGTGGACCCGCTGCGCCGCCAGGCCGAGCTGGACGGCGTCCGACTCGACCTGACCCGGCGGGAGTTCGACCTGCTGGCCTTCCTCGCCGGGCGCCCGGGCGTGGTGGTCCCGCGCCGGGAACTGCTGGCCGAGGTGTGGCAGCAGTCCTACGGCGACGACCAGACCATCGACGTCCACCTGTCCTGGCTGCGCCGGAAGCTGGGGGAGACGGCCGCCCGCCCGCGCTACCTGCACACCCTGCGCGGGGTGGGCGTGAAGCTGGAGCCGCCCGGTGAGGGCTCCCGGGGCCTGGAGCAGGCGCGATGAGATGGGCGCTGGTCAAGGTCTGCCTGGCGGTCACCGCCATGGTGGTGGTGGCGTTCGCCGTGCCGCTCGGGCTGGTGGTGCGGGAGATGGCCCGCGACCGTGCCTTCTCCAACGCCGAGCGGGAGGCCGCCGTCCTGGTGCCCGCGCTGTCCATCACCACCGACCGCGAGGAGCTGGAGCGGGTCCTCGCCTCCGCCGGCGCCGGTGACGGCCTCGCCGTGCACCTGCCGGCCGGGGACGGCCGGGCCGCCGTCGACCTGGGCCGGCGGCGCGCCGCCGAGGAGGACGTCGCCGCCGTGCGCCGGCTCGGCCGCGCCTCCACCGCCGAGGTGCCCGGCGGCTCCGCGCTGCTGCAGCCCGTCGCGCTCGGCTCCGGGACCGTGGTGATCGAGGTGTTCGTGCCCGAGGCGGAGGTCACCAACGGCGTCGGCACGGCCTGGGCGGTGCTCGCCGCCGTCGGTGCCGCGCTGGTGGTGGGCTCGGTCGCGGTCGCCGACCGGCTGGGCGTGCGCATGGTGCAGCCCGCGCAGCGGCTGGCCGAGGGGGCGCACGAGCTGGGGGAGGGACAGCTCGGGGTGCGGGTGCCGGAGGAGGGACCGACCGAACTGCGGCGCGCGGCCGTGGCGTTCAACTCCATGGCCGACCAGGTCGTCCAGCTCCTCGCCAACGAGCGCGAGCTGGCCGCCGACCTGTCCCACCGGCTGCGCACCCCGCTGACCGTGCTGCGGCTCAACGCGGCCTCGCTCGGCGACTCGCCCGCCGCCGAGCAGACCCGGGCCGCGGTCGCCCAGCTCGAGCGCGAGGTCGACACCATCATCCGCACCGCCCGCGAGGCCAAGCCGCAGACCGCGGCGGCCGGTCCGGGCGCCGGGTGCGACGCCGCCGAGGTGGTCCGGGAGCGGATGGCGTTCTGGTCGGCGCTCGCCGAGGACGAGGACCGCAAGGTGCGGGTGGCCGGAGTGGAGCGGCCGGTGCGCATACCCGTGGCCCGCGCCGACCTCGCCGCCGCGCTGGACGCCCTGCTGGGCAACGTCTTCCGGCACACCCCCGAGGGCACCGCCTTCGCGGTCGACGTGCACAACGGCGACGACGCGGTGATCGTGCTGGTGTCCGACGCGGGGCCCGGCATCGCCGACCCCGAGGCCGCGATGGCCCGCGGCCGGGGCTCGGGCAGCGACGGCTCGACCGGGCTGGGCCTGGACATCGTGCGCCGGCTCGCCGAGTCCACCGGCGGGGACGTGCGCATCGGCTCGTCGGTGCTCGGCGGCACCGAGGTGCGCCTCTGGATCCAGCTCGACGGACGGGAGAGCACCCCGTCCCGGCGCGGTCACCGGGGCTCCGTGCGGCGCCGCCGCACCCGCCGGTCGGCCTCGCCCTTTAATCGCTCCCGATCCCATCCTTAAGCGCACCCTAAGATCCTCCGCCCGCGTCCGGCTCAGGCGGTTTGCCCGATTCCGGATCGCTAGCGTGCTGCCGCGTCCCCGTTCCGGGACCCGCGCACTCCCCCCGTGAACCACGAAGGCAGGCAGGCACGCCATGAGCACGCACCGGCGCAGGATCAGTGGCAGGAACAAGGTGATCGGCGGCGTCGTCGCCGCGGCGGTCATAGGCGGCGGTGTCGTCCTGCTCACCAGCACCGCGCAGGCCGCCGGCATCGGCGCCGCGTACACCAGGACCAGCGACTGGTCGACCGGGTACACCGCGCAGTACGTCGTGACCAACAACAGCGGGCAGCAGAAGGCCGACTGGGCGCTGGAGTTCGACCTGCCGTCCGGCGCGCGGCTGAGCTCGCTGTGGAACGGCGAGTCGAGCGTGAGCGGGCAGCACGTCACCGTCAAGCCCCCGAAGTGGGACGGCGACGGGCTGAAGGCCGGTGAGTCGGTCACGATCGGCTTCGTCGTCAACGGCAGCGCAGACCCCACCGGTTGTCGCATCGACGGCGCGAGCTGCTCCACCGACAGCGGCCCGACCCCCGAGCCCAGCGGCCGCCCGACCCAGACCCCCGCCCCGACGCCGAGCGCGACCACCCCGACGGCCACCCCCTCCCAGTCGACCGCCCCGGCCACGCCGACCCCCACCGCGAGCCCCTCGCAGTCCACCGGCACCGGCACCACCGCGAGCGCCGGCTTCGCGCCGTACGTCGACACCTCGCTCTACCCGGCCTTCGACCTGATCGGCGCGGCGAACGCCACCGGCGTGAAGAACTACAACCTCGCCTTCGTCACCGACGGCGGCGGCTGCACCCCGAAGTGGGGCGGCGTCACCGACCTCGCGAGCGACGCCGTGGCGTCCCAGATCGGCGCGCTGCGCGCCAAGGGCGGGGACGTCCGGGTCTCCTTCGGCGGGGCCTCCGGTTCCGAGCTGGGCACCACCTGCGGCTCGGCGGACGCACTGGCGGCGGCGTACGGCAAGGCCGTGGACGCCTACAAGCTCACCAAGGTCGACTTCGACGTCGAGGGCGGTGCGCTGCCCAACACCGCGGCCAACACCCGCCGCGCCCAGGCGATCGCCACGCTCCAGCGCCAGCACCCGGGCCTGGACGTGTCGTTCACCCTGCCGGTGATGCCGGAGGGCCTGACGCAGGACGGCGTGAACCTGCTGGCGGACGCCAAGAAGAACGGCGTGAAGATCTCCGCCGTCAACATCATGGCGATGGACTACGGACCCGCCTACAGCGGTGACATGGGCACCTACGCCGAGCAGGCCGCCACGGCCACCCAGGCGCAGATCAAGAGCGTCCTGCAGCTCAGCGACAGCGCCGCGTGGAAGACCGTCGCGGTCACCCCGATGATCGGTGTGAACGACGTCGCCTCCGAGATCTTCACGGTGGACGACGCCGCCCAGCTCGTCACCTTCGCCAAGGCCAAGGGCCTGGGCTGGCTGTCGATGTGGTCGGCGACCCGCGACAAGCAGTGTGCGGGCGGCGCGAAGGGCACGGCCGACGCCACGTGCAGCTCGATCGTCCAGCAGCCGTCCGCCTTCTCCAAGGCCTTCGCCGCCTTCAACTGACGCGGGCCCAACAGGAACGAACACCGCCGAACGGAGACATCCAGACCGGGTGTCTCCGTTCGGCATTGTCGATTACGTTTCGACAACTGCGCACACCAACCCTTGACGCTGACCGGACATACGACTGTTATTGCGCCACGCCGTGTTCGGTCGAGTTGGTTTCTGATTGGTTGAGACCAAGTGTGGCCGAATGTGGTGTGGTCCTCCCTGACTCACACCCTCCCAGGAGTCGTCAATGCAGCCGACCTCGCCGACCTTCGCCGCCCCCGCCCGCCGGACCCTGCTGCGCGGGATAGCCGGCGCCGCCGCACTCGGGGCGGGCGTCCCCCTGCTGAGCGCGTGCGGCGGCAGCGGCTCGTCGTCCGACCCCAAGACCGTGACGCTGGGCTCGAACGGGTCCGACGCGGTGCCGAAGAAGGCGTACGGGGACGTCTACACGGCGTTCACGAAGCAGTCCGGGATCACGGTGAAGGTCAACACCAAGGACCACAACACGTTCCAGGAGCAGATCAACTCGTACCTGCAGGGCACTCCGGACGACGTGTTCAACTGGTTCGCGGGCTACCGCATGCAGTTCTTCGCGAAGAAGGGGCTGGCGTCCCCGGTCGACGACGTGTGGCAGAAGATCGCGGGCAACTTCCCCGAGGCCATGCGGAAGCTCAGCAAGGGCGAGGACGGCAAGTACTACTTCGTGCCGCTGACCACGTACCCGTGGGCGGTCTTCTACCGCAAGAGCGTCTTCCGGCAGCACGGCTACCAGGTGCCCACGACGTGGGACGCCTTCGTGGCGCTGTGCAAGCAGATGAAGAAGGACGGCCTGGTGCCGATCGCGTTCGGCGACAAGGACGCCTGGCCGGCGATGGGCACGTTCGACCAGATCAACTTCCGGGTCAACGGCTACGACTTCCACGTGCAGCTGATGGCCGGCAAGGCGTCCTGGACCGACGCCAAGGTCAAGGCGGTCTTCGACCACTGGTCGGAGATCCTGCCCTACCACCAGGACGGGTTCATGGGCCGTACCTGGCAGGACGCGGCGCAGACGCTGGTGGCGAAGAAGGCCGGCATGTACCTGCTCGGCTCGTTCGTCGGCCAGCAGTTCACGGACAAGGCGGACCTGGACGACCTGGACTTCTTCGCCTTCCCGGAGATCAACCCGGCCTACGGCCAGGAGACCGTGGAGGCCCCCACCGACGGGTTCATGGTGTCGAAGTCGCCGAAGAACCACGACGGCGTCGTCAGGCTGCTGGAGTTCCTCGGCACCCCCGCGGCCGAGGAGACCTACCTCAAGGGCGACCCGAGCGTGGTGGCCGCCTCCGTCAAGGCCTCGACCGCCTCCTACACGCCGCTGCAGAAGAAGGCGTTCGAGATGATCTCCGGCGCCAAGAACCTCACCCAGTTCATGGACCGCGACTCGCGCCCCGACTTCACCTCCACGGTGATGCAGCCCGGTCTGCAGAAGTTCCTGCAGAATCCCAAGGGCGTGGACGGTCTGCTCTCGTCGATCGAGCGGCAGAAGAAGACCATCTTCGCGTCCGAGTGAGCGCGCGCGAGATGGCGACCGACACCCCCATGAAGTCCCCGGAGGCGGCCGCCGTGCCGCCCCCGCGGCGCGCGTCCGGCACCGGGCGGGACCGGCAGGGGCACCAGCGCCTGCTGACCCGCCGCGACCGCATCACCCTGGGCCTGATGGCCGGGGTCCCGACCCTGCTGCACGTGGCCCTGGTCTGGGTGACCGCGATCGCGTCGGTCCTCCTGGCGTTCACCACCTGGGACGGCATCGGCTTCGACTCCATCACGTGGGTCGGCCTGCAGAACTTCACGCAGCTGTTCCAGGACAACCCGCAGTTCTGGCCGGCCGTCCAGCACAACGTCGTCTGGTTCGTGGTGCTCATCCTCGTCCCGACCCCGCTCGGGCTGTTCCTCGCGGTCCAGCTGGACAAGCGGATCCGCTTCAGCCGGGTCTACCAGACGGCGTTCTTCCTGCCCGTGGTCATCTCCATGGCCTGCATCGGCTTCGTCTGGCAGCTCGTCTACAACCCCGACACCGGGCTGATCAACAGCATCATCGGGGCCAACGAGCCGGGCCACTACATCGACTGGATCGGCGACCCCGACCTCAACCTGTGGGCGGTGCTGGTCGCGGCCTCCTGGCGGCACACCGGCTACATGATGATCCTCTACCTGGCCGGCCTGAAGAGCGTCGACCCCTCGCTGCGGGAGGCCTCCGCACTGGACGGCGCGAACGAGTGGCAGACGTTCAGGAGCGTCATCTTCCCGACCCTGCGCCCGACCAACACCGTCGTGCTGGTCGTGACGATCATCGAGGCCCTGCGCGCCTTCGACCTCGTCTTCGTGTTCAACAAGGGCGCCCAGGGCACCGAGCTGCTGTCGATCCTGGTCACCAACAACATCATCGGCGAGTCCAGCCGCATCGGGTACGGCTCGGCGATCGCGGTGGTGCTGCTGGTGATCTCGCTGATCGTGATCATCCCCTACCTGATCGCGACCTTCCGGAAGGAGCGGCGCGCATGAGCACCCTGAGCACGCCGGCCGGCGCCCCGCCCGCCCAGCGGCGCGCCCCCGTGCGCCCCGCCCGCGTCCTGCTGCACGTCTTCCTGGCCGGCACCGCGCTGGCCTGGCTGGCACCGCTGCTGTGGGCCGTCTTCTCCGCGCTGCGCCCCTACGGCGAGACCAGCGCCAAGGGGTACGTCTCCTGGCCCGACACGCTGACCCTGGACAACTTCACCAACGCCTTCGAACAGTCGGACATGCTGCACTACTTCGGCAACACGCTGCTCATCGCGGTGCCGGCCGTGCTGCTGACGCTGTTCCTGTCGTCGATGGTCGCCTTCTACGTCAGCCGCTTCGACTTCCGGCTCAACCTGGCGCTGCTGCTGGTGTTCACCGCCGGCAACCTGCTGCCGCAGCAGGTCATCATCACCCCGCTGTACCGGATGTACCTGCTGACCGACCTGCCGGGGATCACCGCCAGCGGCAAGCTGTACGACTCGGCGCTCGGCCTGGTGCTGATCCACGTCGCGTTCCAGTCCGGGTTCTGCGCCTTCGTGCTGTCGAACTACATGCGCTCCCTGCCGCACGAGCTGACCGAGGCCGCGCTGGTGGACGGGGCGTCGGCGTGGCGCCTGTACTGGCAGATCACGCTGCCGCTGTGCAAGCCCGCGATGGCCGCCCTGGCGACCCTGCTGTCCATCTGGATCTACAACGACTTCTTCTGGGCGCTGGTGCTGATCTCCACCGGCGACAACATGCCGATCACCTCGGCGCTGAACAACCTGTCCGGCCAGTACTTCACCGACCCCAACCTCGTCGCTGCGGGCGCCCTGCTCACCGCGATCCCCACCCTGATCGTGTACTTCCTGCTCCAGCGGCAGTTCGTCAGCGGCCTCACCCTCGGCTCCGCCAAGGGCTGACGCGCCCGCACCCCCGGGAGGGACCCCCGTGAAGCGCACCCTGTCCGTGTCCGGCATCGCCTACGGCGGCGACTACAACCCCGAACAGTGGCCCGAGGAGGTGTGGGCCGAGGACATGCGCCTGATGCGCGAGGCCGGGGTGAACCTGGTCAGCGTCGGCATCTTCGCCTGGGCCCTGCTCGAACCGTCCGAGGGCGTGTACGACTTCTCGCGCCTGGACCGGGTCCTGGACCTCCTGCACGAGAACGGCATCGCGGCCGACCTCGCCACGCCCACCGCGGCACCGCCCGCCTGGTTCTTCCGCGCCCACCCCGAGGCGCTGCCCGTCGACCGGGACGGCCGCACCCTGTCCTACGGCAGCCGCCAGACGTTCTGCCCGTCCAGCCCCGCCTACCGGCAAGCCGCGCTGCGCATCGCGGGCGCTCTCGCCGAGCGGTACGCCGACCACCCCGCGGTCCGCATGTGGCACGTCCACAACGAGTACGGCTGCCACAACGCCGAGTGCTACTGCGACACCAGCGCGGCCGCCTTCCGCACCTGGCTGCGGACCCGGTACGGCGACGACCTGGAGGCCCTCAACACCGCCTGGGGCACCACCTTCTGGAGCCAGTGGTACTACGACTGGGAGGAGGTCCTGCCGCCCCGCGCGACGGGCGCGGTGCCCAACCCCACCCACCGCCTGGACTGGCGCCGCTTCTGCTCCGACGCGCTGCTCTCCCTGTGCCGGGCCGAGGTGGCGGTGCTGCGCGGGGCGGCCCCGGAGGTCCCCGCCACCACCAACTTCATGGTGATGCCCGCCTTCGACGCCCTCGACTACTGGCGCTGGGCACCGGAGCTGGACGTGGTGTCCAACGACCACTACCTGTTCTCCACCGACCCCGAGCCGTACGTCGACCTCGCGCTCAGCGGCGACCTGGTGCGCTCCCTGGCGGGCGGTGGACCGTGGCTGCTGATGGAGCACTCCACCGGCGCTGTGAACTGGCAGCCGGTCAACCGTGCCAAGAAACCAGGTGAGTTGCGGCGCAACGCCCTCGCGCACGTGGCCCGGGGCGCGGACGGCATCGCCTACTTCCAGTGGCGGGCCGCCCTGGCGGGCGCCGAGCAATGGCACTCGGCGATGCTGCCCCACGCGGGCACCGACAGCCGCATCTGGCAGGACGTGGTCCGCCTCGGCGCCGACCTGGCGGCGCTCGCCGAGGTCAAGGGCAGCCGCAGCCCCGCCGACGTCGCCGTCGTCTGGGACTGGGACGCCCGCTGGGCCGTGGAGCTGCCGTCCCAGCCCAGCGCGGAGGTCCGCTTCCTCGACCGGGTCCGCTCCTGGTACGAGCCGCTGTGGCGGGCCGGTGTCGCGGTGGACTTCGTCCGCCCGGACGCCGACCTGTCCGCGTACCGCCTGGTGCTGGCGCCCAGCCTGTACCTGGTGGACGACGCGGGCGCCGCCAACCTCACCGCCCACGCCGCCCGGGGCGGCACCCTCGCGGTCGGCTTCCACAGCGGCATGGTGGACGCCTCCTGCCACGTCCGGCCGGGCGGCTACCCGGGCGCCTTCCGCGAGGCCCTGGGCGTGCGCACCGACGAGCTCTTCCCGCTGCTGCCGGGCGAGACGCGCGCCCTGACCGGCGGCGGCACGGCCACCCTCTGGTCGGAGCGGGTGCGCCTGGCCGGGGCGCGGGCGGTCACGGCGTACGCGGACGGCCCGCTGGCCGGGGTCCCCGCGGTGACCCGCCACGCCCACGGCGAGGGCACCGCCTGGTACGTGGCGACGCACCCGGACGCGGCCACCCTCGGTGAGCTGCTGCTCGGCATGTGCGCCGAGGCCGGCGTACGGCCCGTCCTCGACGGGGTGCCCGAGGGCGTGGAAGCCGTCCGGCGGCGCGGCGAGGACGCCGACTACTTCTTCCTCATCGACCACGGCGGCGACGGCGCCCGCGTCCGGGTCCCGGAGAAGGCGACCGAACTCCTCACCGGCACCCCGCTGCCCGACGGCCTGGTCGAGATCGGCGCCGGCGAGGTCGCCGTGGTCCGCGTCCCGCGCTGAGCCGGGGAACAGCGGAGCGCGGCACGCCCCCACGACGTGCCGCGCCCCGTCCCCCGTCCTCCCCGGACTCCGCCACCCTCAGGCGGGCCCGGGGGGTTCTCGTGCCGGCCCGGACCCGCCCTACCGCGCGTCGACCTCCGGCAGGACGCCCGTGCGGGCCGCCCGCTCGTACCAGCGCGCGCTGGACTTCGGGGTCCGCTCCAGCGTCGTGTAGTCCACGTACACCGCGCCGAACCGCTTCTCGTAGCCGTACGCCCACTCGAAGTTGTCCATCAGCGACCACAGGAAGTAGCCGCGCACGTCGGCGCCGTCGGTGATGGCCCGGCGGACCGCCGCGAGGTGGCCGCGCAGGTAGGCGATGCGCTCCGGGTCGTGCACGGTGCCGTCGGCGGCGGGCTTGTCGTCGTAGGCCGCGCCGTTCTCGGTGATGTAGATCGGCAGGCCGGGGGCCTCGCGCGTGTAGCGCATGATCAGCTCGTGCAGCCCGGACGGATCGACCGACCAGCCCATCTCCGTGCGGTCGCCCGGCGTCTGGTGGAACGCCACATCGGCCGAGGCCGGCCAGGGCGAGTGCTCGCTGGCCCCGTGGCCGTCCGCCCGCGGACCGCCCAGCTTCGGGTCCGCCGCCGACACCAGGGTGGGCGTGTAGTAGTTCAGGCCCAGCGCGTTCAGCGGCTGGTGGATGACCTCCAGGTCGCCGTCCTGGACGTACGACCAGTCGGTCACCGAACGGGTCGCCTCGAACAGCGACTTGGGGTAGGCGCCGTGCAGGATCGGGCCGTGGAACACGCCGTTGGCCAGGTCGTCGATCTTGCGGGCCGCGGCCACGTCGGCCGGGTCCTGCGAAAGGGGCCGCACGACCGAGGAGTTGAGGCTGATCGCCACCTCGTTGCGGGTCGGCATCACCGAGCGCAGCGCCGACGTGCCGAGCCCGTGCGCCAGGTTGAGGTGGTGGGCGGCGCGCAGCGAGGCCGCCGGGTCGGTACGGCCGGGCGCGTGCACCCCGGAGCCGTAGCCCAGGAAGGCGCTGCACCACGGCTCGTTGAGGGTGATCCAGTGCTCCACCCGGTCGCCGAGCGCCTCGCCGACGATCTGCGCGTACTCGGCGAAGCGGTAGGCGGTGTCGCGCTCCGGCCAGCCGCCCGCGTCCTCCAGCTCCTGCGGCAGGTCCCAGTGGTACAGCGTGATGGCGGGGGTGATGCCGTGCTGCAGCAGCTCGTCCACCAGGCGCCGGTAGAAGTCCAGGCCCACCTGGACGGCCGGCCCGCGGCCCGTCGGCTGCACCCGCGACCAGGACACCGAGAAGCGGTACGCCGTCAGGCCGAGGTCCGCCATCATCGCCACGTCCTCGCGGTAGCGGTGGTAGTGGTCGACAGCGATGTCACCGGTCTCGCCGCCCGCGGTCTTGCCGGGCGTGTGGCTGAACGTGTCCCAGATCGACGGCGTACGGCCGTCCTCCCGCACCGCGCCCTCGATCTGGTAGGCGGACGTCGCCGCGCCCCAGAGGAAGGCGGGAGGGAAGGTCACCGGGCTCTCCGGTGCTGCCGGGCTCACCAGGATCGGGGTCTCCGGCTGTGCGGACTCAGGCATGGAAGCGCTCCCAAAGTGGTCGTCTGGACCTACGGAGGACGAAGGGGAAGGAGAAGGGGGTGGGGAAGAGGGGAGGGGCGGCGAAGGGAAAAGGGGCCGGGGCGACGGTGACCCGGCCCCCTGGGAATCGGCGCACGGCACGGGCGGCGGTTCAGCCCTTCACGGCGCCCTGCATGATCCCGCCCACGATCTGCTTGCCGAAGATCGCGAAGACCAGCAGCAGCGGCAGCGTGCCCAGCAGCGCGCCCGCCATGATCAGCGACTGGTCGGGCGTGTAGCCACGGCCCAGCCCCGCCACCGCGACCTGCACGGTCGGGTTGCCGGTCTGGGTCAGCACCAGGAAGGGCCACAGGAAGTCGTTCCAGGTCTGCACGAACATCAGCATGCCCAGCACCGCCATCGCGGGCCGCGCCGCCGGGAAGACGATGTGCCACACCACGCGCCAGCTGCTCGCGCCGTCCATCCGGGCCGCCTCGATCAGCTCGTCCGGCAGCGCCTGGATCAGGTACTGGCGCATGAAGAACACACCGAACGCGCTCACCAGCGACGGGAAGATGACCGCCTGGAGCTGGTCGGTCCAGTCGAGCTTGGCGACCATCATGTACAGCGGGATCACACTGAGCTGCGGCGGCACCATCATCGTGCCGATCACCAGCAGCATCAGCGCGCCACGGCCGCGGAAGCGCAGTTTGGCGAAGGCGAAGCCGGCGATCGTCGACAGGAAGACGATGGTCACCGCGGACACGCCCGCCACGAAGGTGGTGTTGACGAACGCCTCGCCCAGGTTCGCGTCGGTCCAGGCCACGTCCAGGTTGTGGAAGAGGTTGGAGCCGAACCAGAACGGCGGCGGGGTCTGCGCCAGCCGGTTGTTGTCCCGGGAGGCGGCGATCGCCGTCCACACCAGCGGGAAGAGCGAGCCGATGGAGAACAGGATGAGGATCGCGTAGGCGATCGGCCCCCCGTGCATGTGCCCGCCGGCCCGGGCGGCACGGGGCTTGCGGGACTTGCGCACGGGCGGCGCGGCGTCCTCGGGTTTCGTCAGGGTCGTCGTCACGGCCGTACTCCTTAACTACTGGCGCGCAGCCGGCGCGAGATGACGTAGTTGACGATCCCGATCACGATGAGGATCAGGAACATCGTCCAGGCGATCGCCGAGGCCCGGCCGAGGTGCTGGTTCACCCAGCCCTGCTCGTACAGGTACAGGCCCAGCGTCTGGAACTGGTGCTCCGCGCCGCCCGACGCGCCCTTGTTCGCGTCGAACAGCAGCGGCTCGCCGAAGACCTGGCTCGCGCCGATCGTCGAGACGACCGCCGTGAACAGGATGGTGGGCCGCAGCGACGGCAGCGTCACGTGCAGGAACTGCTGCCAGCGGCTGGCGCCGTCCAGCGCCGCCGACTCGTACAGGTCCTGCGGGATCGCCTGCATCGCCGCCAGGTAGATCAGCGCGTTGTAGCCGGTCCAGCGCCAGATGACGATCGAGGAGACCGCGATCTGCGAGGCCCACTTCTCGTTCTGCCAGTCGACCTTGCCGATGCCGACCTGGTCGAGCGCCCAGTTGATCATGCCGTAGTCGCGCCCGAAGAGCAGCACGAACACCAGGGAGGCGGCGGCGATCGAGGTGGCGTACGGCGCCAGCATCACGACCCGGTAGAAGGTCGAGGCGCGCAGCTTGTAGTTGAGGATGTGGGCGATGCCCATCGCCATCAGCAGCTGCGGGACCGTGGAGATGATCCCGATGGTCAGGGTGTTCTTCGCCGCGTTCCAGAAGAAGTCGTCGTCGAAGATCCGCGTGTAGTTGCGCAGCCCCACCCACGTCATGTCGGTGGGCGCGGTCAGTTCCACCTGGTGCAGCGACGCCCAGCCGGTGTAGATCAGCGGGAACAGGCCGAAGGCCAGGAACAGCACGAAGAACGGCGAGACGAACGCGTAGGGACTCCAGCGGAGGTCCCGCTGCCAGCGGCGGGAGAGCCGGGCACGCCGGCGCCTGTCCGCCTCCGTCGGCCCGGTGCCCGGGGCCGGGCGGCCCGGGGCCGCGCCCCCCTCGGTGGGGGGCGCGGCGATGTCGTGACGGGTGGACATACGGGTCACTTGTCCAGGTTGTTGTCGATGGTCTTGGTGGCCGTCTTCCAGGCCTCCTCGGGCGACTTGCCCTTGGTGACGAGGATGACGCCGTTGTCGGTCAGACCCTGCTGGATGATCTGGTCCTTCGGGCCGATCACCTGCACGGGGATCTGCTTGGCGGCCGCACCGAAGATCTCACCGATCGGGGTGTCACCGGTCATGTCGTTCTTGGCGCTGGTCACCTCCGACATGGTGTACGTGCTCGGCGCGCTCGGGAAGGAGCCCTGCACGGCGAACAGCTTCGCCTGCTGCGCCGGCGCGGTCAGCCAGGCCACCAGCTCCTGGGCCTCCTTGGCGTGCTTGGCGCTCTTGGGCACCGTCAGGAAGGAGCCGCCCCAGTTGCCGGACTTCGGCGCCACGGCGACGTCCCACTTGCCGGCCGCGTCGGGCTTCGACTTGCCCTTGATGTAGCCGAGCATCCAGGGCGGACAGGCCATCGCGGCGAACTTGGTGTTGGCGATGGTCTGGTCCCAGGTGGGCTGGAACTGGGTCTGGGCGCCCACCAGGCCCTCCTGGGCGGCCTTCGCGGTGAGGTTGAAGGCGGACCGCACGGCCGGGTTCGTCTTGTAGATGACGTTGCCGGACTCGTCGTAGAACTTCTTCTCCTCACTGCTGAGGATGGCGTTGATCAGGCCGCCGGGGGAGTCCCAGAAGGTGGTGCCCTTGGGGGCCTTCTTCTTGTAGGTCTCACCGGCGGTGACCAGCTTGTTCCAGTCGCCGGCCCACAGCTTGGCGACCTCGTTGCGGTCGGTGGGCAGACCGGCCTGCTGGAAGAGGTCCTTGCGGTAGCAGACGGCCATCGGGCCGATGTCGGTGCCGAGGCCGACGGTCTGGCCGTCCTTGGCGGTGGCCTGCTCCCACTTCCAGGGCAGCCAGTTGCTCTTGTTCACGCCCGAAACCTTGGACAGGTCGGTGAGCTTGCCCGCCTGGGTGGAGACGATCTCGGCGATGTTGCCCACCTCGACGGCCTGGACGTCCTGCAGGCCGCTGTTGGTGGTGAGGTGGTTGAGGAGCGCGGGGTAGTAGTTCTCGTTGCGCTCGACGACGTTCTCGGCGATCTTGATGTTCGGGTGCAGCTTCTCGTACTCGGTGTAGAGTCCGGCTTCCTTGAAGCCGAACGTACCGAAAAGGCCCAGCGTGACCGTGGTCTTGCCCTTGCCGCCGCCGGACGACGACCCGTCCGAGTCGCTGTCGCCGCTGTCGTCGGCACAGCCGGCCAGCAACCCGGCGCCGAGCGACGCCACCGCCGCCAGGACTACCGCCCGGCGGGCGGTACGGGTGAATGCTCGCATTGCGTCCTCCTGTTGCCCTGACGTGCCGACCCCCCGGCCAACTGCATTGTTGGGCCCGTTAGTTCACGCTTGCGGCTCGGGCGGGGAACGTGCGGGATATGTATGTGCCAGGTACTGTGGGAGCGCTCCCACAAGTGATGTGTTGAAGAGTCGTCGGTTCGGGCGGGGGTGTCAAGGGTGGTGACGCGCGAAGGTGCGTTCAGTTATCGGCCTGTTAACTAATGCGGCGAGCGGTACGTTTCGTACGGGGCCGCCGGACCCATCATCCGCCCAGGTGACGGTGGTGCCCATGGACGCGGCTGTTAGATTCCAGGCCAGCGCGTTGACGACGGCGGGAAGGCGGAGCCCATGGCAGGCCACGGAGCGCGGGGGCGGAGCGGCGGCAGGCCGACCCTGGAAGAGGTCGCCGCGCGCGCCGGCGTGGGCCGCGGCACGGTCTCCCGGGTGATCAACGGCTCCCCGCGGGTCAGTGACACCACGCGCGCCGCCGTCGAGGCGGCCGTCGCCGAGCTCGGCTACGTGCCGAACACCGCGGCCCGCGCGCTCGCCGCCAACCGCACGGACGCGATCGCGCTGGTCGTGCCCGAGCCGGAGACCCGGTTCTTCGCCGAGCCGTACTTCTCCGACATGCTGCGCGGTGTGGGCGCCGAACTGTCCGAGACCGAGATGCAGTTGCTGCTGATCTTCGCGGGCAGCGACCGGGAGCGGCAGCGCCTCGCGCAGTACCTCGCGGCCCACCGCGTCGACGGGGTGCTGCTGGTCTCCGTGCACGCCGACGACCCGCTGCCGGACCTGCTGTCCCAGCTGGAGATCCCCGCGGTGATCTCCGGCCCGAGGTCCGAGGCGGAGACCCTGCCCTCGGTCGACTCGGACAACTACGGCGGCGGCCGCTCGGCCGTGGAACACCTGCTGTCCCGGGGGCGCACCCTCATCGCCCACATCACCGGCCGCCTGGACGTCTACGGCGCCCAGCGCCGCGTCGACGGCTACCGCGACGCCCTGCGCGACGCCGGGCACGAGGTGCGGGAGTCCCTGGTGGAGCAGGGTGACTTCACCGAGGAGGGCGGCCGCCGCGCGATGACCGAGCTGCTCGCCCGCCACCCCGACCTGGACGCGGTCTTCGCCGGCTCGGACGTGATGGCGGCGGGCGCCCGGCAGGTGCTGCGCGAGGTCGGCCGGCGCATCCCCGAGGACGTCGCCCTCGTCGGCTACGACGACTCGGCCATCGCCCGCCACATGGACCCGCCGCTGACCAGCGTGCGCCAGCCGATCGAGGAGATGGGCCGCCGCATGCTGGACCTGCTCCTCACCGAGATCGCGGACCGCCGCCCGGCGGTGTCACGGGGGCTGGAGCGCCGCCGGGTCGTGCTCGCGACGGAGCTGGAGGTACGGGCCTCGTCCTGAAGGTCCCGGACCGGCCGGCGCCGTACCCGGTGCCCCGGCCGCTCCTCGAGGCCCACCCCCTACGGCAGGTCCAGGCGCCAGCGGGTCTCGCCGTCCTGCTGTTCGTCGGTGGGGGTCAGGCCCGCCGCCCGGGCGACCGCGGCCGACGCGTGGTGCCCCGGGTGGACGTGGGCGACGACGCCCCGCACGCCCCGCTCGCGCAGCCGGCCGACCAGGGCCCGGGCGGCCTCGGCGACGTACCCGCGCCCCTGCCAGGGCGTCCCCAGCACCCAGGCGACCTCGGCCCGTCCGGCACCCGGGGTGACCGTGGCCTGGACGGTGCCCACCAGAACCCCTTCGTCCCGCGCCCGTACGACCCAGTTGCACCAGGACACGGCCGGGTCGGGGGAACCGGCGGCCAGCCGCTCCTAGGGGGTGTCTTGCCGATCAGGCCGGGCTCGCGGCGCCTGGCACCGCGCCTCGCCGCGTTGTCGTCGGTTGGCGATGCTCCGCATCGCCGCCCTCCTCCGCCTTGCGATGCACGGCACCAGACGTCGCTCCCTGATCCGGCCTGATCGACAAGACACCCCCTAGCGCCGGCGCAGTTCCTCGGGCGTGGCGGGGGAGCCGCCGATGAAGGCGTGCAGCGCGGGGTCGGCGAGCACGACGGCCATCTCGGCGGCGTGACCGGGGCGCAGCGGCAGGAGGTCCAGACGGGCGGTGACGATCGGCTCGGGGCGCATCCGGCGAGGGTACGGGGGCGGGCTCGGGTCGGGGTGCGTGTTTTTTCACGGGGCGGAGTCCGCATGCTGCGGCTCCGTGAGCGCCGCGAGGGCCGGGCACAGTCGCCTCCTCGCGCGCCAGGCTCCTCGGTACGATCCGTCCACTGATTGAGGAGGGGGCGTCATGGTGGCGTTCAACGTGCGCCCGGACATCGACGCGGCGGCCGAGAAGCTGTCGAGTGCGTTCGGGGCGAAGCGGGAGATACAGCGGCTGCCCGAGGTGCTGTGGGAGGGCGAGACGGTCGACATGCTCGCCACGGGTGTCTACGGCAAGGGCAACGGGCTGCTGGCGATGACGAACCAGAGGCTGGTGTTCTACTTCCACGGTGTGATGTCGCAGAAGATCGAGGACTTCCCGTACAACCGGATCAGCTCGATCCAGTGGGCCGGCGGGATGCTGATGGGCACTCTCACGGTGTTCGCGTCGGGCAACAAGGCAGAGATCAAGCAGGTCCCGAAGGACCAGGGGAAGGCGCTCGCGGACGCCCTGCGCCAGCGGATCGCGGGCGGAGGAGCACCGGCCGCGGTGACCGCTCCGACGGCGGCGCCTGCTCCGGCGGTCACGCCGGTCCAGGACGTGGCTTCGCGTCTGCAGACGCTGGACCAGCTGAGGGCGGTCGGGGCGATCACGGACGAGGAGTACCGGGACCGTCGCGCCAAGATTCTGGACAGCCTGTAGGGCCAGGTACGACGAAGCCCTCGGTCGGCTGTCAGGAGATGACGGGTGGCTGAGGGCTTGTGGGGACTGCCCAGGCACGTGTCACCGCCGCTCCACTCTGCCCACCATGGGGTAAGACGGGCGCCCGGAGAACGAAGCGGAGCGGAAAACGCATCAGCCGGTGACCTCCACGAGAGGTCACCGGCTGATGACTGAGGGTGAGTGACGGGACTCGAACCCGCGGCATCCTGGACCACAACCAGGTGCTCTACCAGCTGAGCTACACCCACCATGACCGGCGGTTCGACTTCGTCGTTTCCCCGACCGGCCGAGAAAAAGTGTACAGGGTCCGAAGGGGTGCTCGCGCCCGGCTTTCGCGGGGCCTCCTGCGGGGGGCCGGTCAGCCGTGCTGAGCAGGCAGGACGTGCTTGGCGGCGATGGTCCGGGCGGTGTCGGAGTCGGGTCCCGGCTGGGGCACGAAGACGGCCTCGCGGTAGTACCGGAGTTCGGCGATGGACTCGCGGATGTCGGCGAGTGCGCGGTGGTTGCCGTTCTTCTCCGGGCTGTTGAAGTACGCCCGGGGGTACCAGCGGCGGGCCAGCTCCTTGACGGAGGAGACGTCGACGATGCGGTAGTGGAGGTAGCCCTCCAGGGTCGGCATGTCGCGCAGCAGGAAGCCGCGGTCGGTGCCGACGGAGTTGCCGCACAGGGGCGCCTTGCCGGGCTCCTTGACGTGTTCGCGGATGTAGGCGAGGACCTGCTCCTCGGCGTCCGCCAGCGTCGTGCCGCCGGGCAGCTCGGCGAGCAGGCCGGACGTGGTGTGCATCTGACGCACGACCTCCGGCATCGTCTCCAGCGCCGCGTCGGGCGGCCGGATGACGATGTCCACCCCGTCGCCGAGGATGTTCAGCTCGGAGTCGGTGACGAGGGCGGCAACCTCGATGAGCGCGTCGTCGGACAGCGAGAGGCCGGTCATCTCGCAGTCGATCCACACCATGCGATCGTTCATGCGACCACCCTAAGGCTGACGCCGCGCTTTGCCGACGTCCCGTGCGCGCGCACCCCGTGCAGCGCGCGGCCGGGCAGCCGGACGGGACCGGGGGCGGACGGCCCCCGGTCCCTCAGGGCGTGCGCCCCCGGTCCTCGTGCGTCAGGCTCCGCTGCGCTGCCCCGGCAGGCTCGCCTGCGGCAGGCCGGAGCCGACCCCGGCCGCCGTGCGGCGGGTCTGCATCGGGACCGCGGAGTCCGGGTGCAGGCCCGGGGCCGGGCCGATCGGGGAGGGCGCCACGTGCTGCGGCGGGGCGGACGGGGACGGCGACGGGGCCTCGGGCTCCGGCGTGCGTTCCCCCTGCGGCCGGCGCGCCCGGTACGCCGCCCGGTAGGCGGCCGGGGACGAACCCAGCTGACGGCGGAAGTGGCCGCGCAGCGCGACCGGTGAGCGGAAGCCGCACCGGCCCGCCACCTCGTCCACCGAGTAGTCCGACGTCTCCAGCAGGCGCTGTGCCTGCAGGACGCGCTGCGTGATCAGCCACTGGAGCGGGGCGCTGCCCGTCAGTGACCGGAAGCGGCGGTCGAAGGTCCGCCGGCTCATGTACGCGCGCGCGGCGAGCGTCTCCACGTCGAACTGTTCGTGGAGGTGCTCCAGCGCCCAGGCGACGACCTCGGCCAGCGGGTCGGCGCCGATCTCCTCGGGTAAAGACCTGTCGAGGTAGCGCTCCTGACCGCCCGACCGGCGCGGCGGCACCACCAGGCGCCGGGCCAGGGCGCCGGCCGCCTCGTTGCCGTGGTCCGTGCGCACGATGTGGAGGCACAGGTCGATGCCGGCCGCCGTACCGGCGGAGGTCAGCACGTCCCCGTCGTCCACGAACAGTTCTCGCGGATCCACGTGCACCGACGGGTAGCGCTTGGCCAGCGTCGGTGCGTACATCCAGTGTGTCGTCGCGGGACGGCCGTCCAGCAGGCCCGCCGCCGCCAGCACGAAGGCGCCGGTGCACAGTCCGACGATGCGGGCGCCCTCCTCGTGCGCGCGGCGCAGCGCGTCGAGCGCCTCCTCCGGCGGCGGGGACGTTATCGACCGCCAGGCCGGCACCACGACGGTGCCCGCCCGCGAGATCGCTTCCAGGCCATGTGGTGCGGTGAGTTCCAGGCCCCCTGTGGTCCGCAGCGGGCCTTCCTCGCCGGCACACACCAGAAGGCGGTAGCGCGGCACGCCGGCGTCCTGGCGGTCAATCCCGAACACCGACAGCGGAATGGAACTCTCGAAGATGGGGCCGCCGCTGAACAGCAGCACCGCGACGATCTCCTTGCGGCGTCGCCCGGAGAGTTTCCGGGCCGCGGCTTCCGGCGCGGCAGTGGAGTCGTGGCTCATACTGCTAAGCCCCCCTCGGTGGTCGCGGCTCCTCGGTTGTGTCGCTCCTGCACGTTTCCCCTCGGTCCTGCACGAGTCCCCCGCCGTAGACAGTCAAGATCGAATCTACTGTGTCGCGTCGTGCCGGGGTGACCAGGTTCGCCACCCGGCACATTGTCGACATGGCAACTTGGCGTGAAGCATTCGATCACGAAGCGTTGCACTCCCGGGTCGTGCAGGGAAGTGCGCCTCGTGGCAGTGGCCAATCTCCATAGGGTGCACAGGGCATCCAGAGGGCCCTTTGCGCAGGTCGAACGGGGTGAAGGGGGTCTTCCCCACCCGGGACACGCGGGGGCCGGAAGTTGGCTGAAAAGGAGCGTTCGCGTGCGCGGAAACCGGTCAGCCGACCGGTGTGCTCCCACCAGTGTGACGTGTGCCTCGGTGTGCTCCGGTCCCGCCCCGCGCACGGTGTCCCGGAGGGGGCGCGGGTGCCGGGTGGTGCTCCTGGTGGTGTGCGCGGTCCTGCGGGTGCTCCGATGGCGTGCGGGCCGCGCCCCGTTCGGACCGGCGCAGCAGCAGCCGGCACACCGCTGTGACGGCGGCGAGGCCCAGGGCGGTTCCCGTCGCCCCGGCCAGCGAACTCCCGTACCAGAGGAGGACGACGGGGACGAGGGCACAGCTGAAGGCCGCCCAGCGGATGAGCTCGGTCGTCCGGTCGTCGCCGGGCGGTGCGGTCATGGCGGGCCTCCCTGGGGGCACGGATCACCGGGTTCAACGCCCGTCCGACCGGCCGGTCACCCACCGGAATCCCGGCAGGCAGGTGAATGCCGCCCAAACCGCCTGTACGGGGCAGCAACCATTGCGTGACGGGCACCCCCTCGTGCATGCTCCCTGGAACCCCGCGCACGGTGTGCGGGGACCCCCCACCTCCGGTGCGCGGGATCTGGGCCGAGGAGGCGTGGCGCCGTACCCTTGGGGGTATGGGGTCGGGAAGATGATTCCCGGACACAGCTCCGCCGCTCAGTGTCGTCCCACCCACTAAGGATCATTCGCCGAGACAGCCATGGCCGGTCACGAATTCTTCGAACCCGCGGACCGCAAGCGGCCGGTCGCCGACCCGACGGCGGCCGATCCCCTGGCGGCGGAAGAGACGCGCCCCACCTGCGACCCGGCGTTCCAGCACGGGGTCGTGGTGGGCTTCGACGGCTCCACCTCCAGTGAGCGTGCCCTCGCGTACGCCATCGGCATGGCCCACCGCTCCCGTGCGGGCCTGATCATCGTCCACGTGGCCAACCGGCTGCCCACCACGGTGTGGGCGGGCTGCGAGCCGCCGGTCTTCGTCGACGTGCCGGACCACCGCACCGAGGTGCTCGGCCTGGAGCTGGCCTGCGCGGACTACCTCTCCGAAGTGCCCTGGATCCTGGTCGAGCGCGGCGGCGACATCTGCCACGAGCTCGAGGAGGTCGGCCGCGAGTACGAGGCGGACGCCATCGTGGTCGGCTCCACGCACGGCCTCGTGGGGCGCATGTTCGGCTCCGTCGCCGGGCGCCTCGCCAAGCGGGCCAAGCGCCCGGTCGTCGTCATCCCGTAGTCCTCGCCGTCCGCCGGCGCGCAGGTCCCCGACGACGCGGCGGGCCCGTTCCTGCTGCTGCTCGCCCTCGTGGTCCTCTCCCTGACGGTGACGGGCGGGGTCCAACTCGACCGTCAGACCTACGGGTTGTCAGCCGACGCCTAGTGGTCGGGCGCACCTGGCACGCAGAGCGGGCCCCCGCGTGCGCACCGGCACGCGGGGGCCCGCTCCCGTCGTCCCCGGGCGCCGGGGCGCCTCGCGGAGTCCTGCCCGCCCGGGGTCCTGCTCGATCCGGGGGTCCTACTCGACCGTCACCGACTTCGCCAGGTTGCGCGGCTTGTCGATGTCGCGGCCCAGGGCTTTCGCCGTGTAGTAGGCGAGGAGCTGGAGCGGGATGCCCATCAGGATGGGGTCGAGCTCGTCCTCGTTCTTCGGCACGACGATCGTGCGGTCGGCCTTCTCCTGGTGCTGGTGGGCGACGGCCAGGATCTGGCCGTGGCGGGCCTTGATCTCCTCAAGCGCCGCGCGGTTCTTCTCCAGCAGGTCGTCGTCGGGGACGATCGCGACCGTCGGCAGCGCCGGCTCGATCAGGGCCAGCGGGCCGTGCTTGAGCTCGGAGGCGGGGTAGGCCTCGGCGTGGATGTAGGAGACCTCCTTGAGCTTCAGGGACGCCTCGCGGGCCACCGGGTAGCCCCGGACGCGGCCGATGAAGAGCATCGAGCGGGCCTCGGCGAACTCGTCGGCCAGCTTCTTGATCTCCTCCTCCTGGGAGAGGATCTCGGCGATCTGCCCGGGCAGCTTGCGCAGCCCCTCGATGATCCGCTTGCCGTCGCGCACCGACAGGTCACGGGTACGGCCCAGGTGCAGGGCGAGCAGGGCGAAGGCGACCGTGGTGTTGGTGAAGCACTTGGTGGACACCACGCACACCTCGGGGCCGGCGTGCACGTAGACGCCGCCGTCCGCCTCGCGGGCGATCGCCGAGCCGACCACGTTGACCACGCCGAGGACGCGGGCGCCCTTGCGCTTGAGCTCCTGCACGGCGGCGAGGACGTCGTAGGTCTCACCGGACTGCGAGACGGCGATGTACAGCGTGTCGGGGTCGACGACCGCGTTGCGGTAGCGGAACTCCGAGGCGGGCTCGGCGTCCGCGGGGATGCGGGCCAGCTCCTCGATCATCTGGGCGCCGATCATGCCCGCGTGGTAGGAGGTGCCGCAGCCGAGGATCTTCACCCGGCGGATCTGGCGCGCCTCGCGGGCGTCCAGGTTGAGGCCGCCGAGGTGCACGGTGGAGAAGCGGTCGTCGATGCGGCCGCGCAGCACGCGGTCCACGGCGTCGGCCTGCTCGTGGATCTCCTTGTGCATGTAGGTGTCGTGGCCGCCCATGTCGTAGGAGGCGGCCTCCCACTCCACGGTGGTGGGCTCCGCGGTGGTGCGGGTGCCCTCGGTGGTGTAGGTGCGGAAGTCGTCGGCCTTGAGGGTGGCCATCTCGCCGTCGTCCAGCGTCACTATCTGCCGGGTGTGGGCGACCAGCGCGGCGATGTCGGAGGCGACGAACATCTCCTTCTCGCCGATGCCGAGGACCACCGGGGAGCCGTTGCGGGCGACGACGATGCGGTCCGGGAAGTCGGCGTGCATCACGGCGATGCCGTAGGTGCCCTCGACCACGTGCAGCGCCTGGCGGACCTTGTCCTCCAGCTTGTCGGCCTGCGCGCGGGCGATCAGGTGGGTGAGCACCTCGGTGTCGGTCTCGGAGAGGAACTCCACGCCGTCCGCCTCGAGCTTGCGGCGCAGGTCGGAGGCGTTGTCGATGATGCCGTTGTGCACCACGGCGACCTTGCTGTCGGCCGACAGGTGCGGGTGGGCGTTCACGTCGGAGGGGGCGCCATGGGTGGCCCAGCGGGTGTGGGCGATGCCGGTGGTGCCCTTGAAGCGGGCGGGCACCTTCGCCTCGAGGTCGCGCACCCGGCCCTTGGCCTTGACCATCTTCAGGGCCGGCGTCTTCGGGGAGCTGACGACGATGCCCGCCGAGTCGTAGCCGCGGTACTCCAGGCGCTGCAGGCCCTCCAGCAGCAGGGGGGCGACGTCACGCTTCCCGATGTATCCGACGATTCCGCACATGTAGGGGTGTTCCTCTTCAGTTCTCGGCTCGGTCCCGGCCGCCCGGTGGGGCGGCCCACGGCTGCGGCTCAGCCGTAGACGATGCGCCGCAGCTGACGGAGCGTGAGCTCCGGCGGCGCCACCGCGCGGTACTTCAGGTCCGCCTCGATCCGTTCGAAGATCGTCGCGTTCACCAGGCCCTGGGCCTGGAGTTCGCGGTGGCGGCGACGGACGTATTGCTCGGTCGTCTCGTCGAAATAGGCCAGCACGTCCTGGACCACCCGCAGCGCCTCGCCCCTGCTGAGGGGCGTGGTGCGGGTCAGGTGATCAAGAAGCTCGTCGTGCACCCGGTAGATCCTGGGGTACCGGCGCGACTTTCGCAAGGAACCTGCCCGATTTCGGGCAAGCGCCCGGGGGCGGGTCTTGGTCGAACATTGGAACTCTCATGAGCCCCTGTTCGGCGCCCGTCCACCCGGCGTCCCGCGAACGGTCGCCTGGGGGGACGATTTTCAGTCGTCATGGACATTCCTCGCATGGGCGTACCCGACCAGCTCGCCGACCGCATGAGCATGGCCGAGCAGCACGAGTACCTGCGCTCCCGCTTCTCCCGGCGCACGATGATGCGCGGCGGCGCGGTCACCCTCGGTGCCGTCGTCGGCGGCGCCTTCGTCCCTGGCGCCACCGCCCGGGCCGCCGTGCCCACTCGCTCCACCGCGCCCTCGGCCCAGAAGGTCGACGGCCGCCTCGTCGCCCCCTTCGGCCGCCACCTCGCCTACGGCAACGACGCGCGCACCGAGATGACCGTCTCCTGGCAGGTGCCGGTCGCCGTCGACAAGCCCTTCATCCGCATCGGCGCCCACCCCTGGGACCTCTCCCACCGGATCGGCGCCGAGATCCGCACCCTGTACACCCCGGCCGGCGTGGGCGCGAGCGCCGACCACACCCAGTACTACGTCCACGCCAAGCTGGCCGGCCTCAAGCCCGGCCGCACCTACTACTACGGCGTCGGCCACGCGGGCTTCGACCCGGCCGAGCCCCACCTGCTGGGCACCCTCGGCACGTTCACCACCGCCCCCGCCCACAAGGCGCCGTTCACCTTCACCGCCTTCGGCGACCAGGGCGTCAGCTACCACGGCCTCGCCAACGACGCCCTGATCCTCGGCCAGAACCCGGCCTTCCACCTGCACGCCGGCGACATCGCCTACGCCGACCCGGCCGGCGCCGGCAAGACCGCCGACACCGGCTTCGACGCGCGCACCTGGGACCAGTTCCTCGCCCAGACCGAGTCGGTCGCCAAGTCCGTGCCCTGGATGGTCTCCTACGGCAACCACGACATGGAGGCCTGGTACTCGCCCAACGGCTACGGCGGCGAGGAGGCCCGCTTGACCCTCCCCGACAACGGGCCCGACAAGAAGAACCTGCCGGGCGTCTACTCCTTCGTCCACGGCAACACCGCGGTCATCTCCCTCGACCCCAACGACGTCTCCTTCGAGATCCCGGCCAACCTGGGCATCTCCGGCGGCACCCAGACCACGTGGTTCGAGGGCCAGCTGAAGAAGTACCGCGCCGCCAAGGACATCGACTTCATCGTGGTCTTCTTCCACCACTGCGCCTACTGCACCTCCACCGCCCACGCCTCCGAGGGCGGCGTGCGCCAGGAGTGGGTGCCGCTGTTCGAGAAGTACCAGGTCGACCTCGTCATCAACGGCCACAACCACCAGTACGAGCGCACCGACGTCATCAAGGGCAATACGGTCACCAAGAAGCTCCCCATCGGCGGCACCGCCTACCCCGAGACCGAGGGCGTCGTCTACGTCACCGCCGGCGCCGCGGGCCGCAGCCTGTACGCCTTCACCGCCCCCGACTCCTACGAGGGCCACGAGCACGAGGTCGACGCGGTCGCCTCGTTCGTCAACACCAAGGACGGCAAGGTCAACGAGACCGTCGCCTGGTCCCGGGTGCGCTACCTCGACTACTCGTTCCTGCGCGTGGACGTCACCCCCGCGCCCAAGGGCCACTACACCACCCTGAAGGTCCAGGGCATCGCCGAGACCGGCGACCGCATCGACCACTTCACGGTGGCCCGCCGGGCCAAGTAGCCCCCGGCGCGGGCCCGCACCGGGCGGGCGGTCCTCACATCCGGTCGAGGACCGCCCGCTTGGCCCGGGTGAACTCCTCGTCGGTCAGCACGCCCGAGCGGTGCAGCTCACCCAGCTCGCGCAGCCGCCGCAGCAGCACGTCGTGGTCCCCGTCGTCCGGGGCCGGGGCCGGGGCCGTGGCCGTGCCCGCGGCCACGAGGGGCGCCGGCTCCGCCCGCACCGCCGCGGCCGGGTGCGGCAGCCGCGCCTGCACGGCCGCCGCCACCAGCGCCATCAGCGGGTCCTTGCGGAACCCCCACCCCGGCAGCAGGTAGGCGTCCACCGGGTCGGCGGGCACCCGGTCCAGGGTCAGCGCCGTGCGCACCTCGTCCACCAGGTACTCGGCGACGCCGTACCGGTCCGGCTCCACGACCAGCCGGTACGGGTCGTGCGGCTCGGCCAGCCGGCCGTCCGTCGCGAGCAGGTGGGGGTTCCCTTATGTCCTTGAGTGGGGGAGGGTCGGCGCCGTCGCGGAGCCACAGCCGCAGCCGGCCGGCCCTGCGGCCCCGCTCGAACGAGATCCCCGCCAACACCCCTAGCGGGACGCCCAGTTCGATCAGTACCCGGCGATCGGGTTCTCCACGGTGCCGACCAGCTGGAGCGCGCCGGACGGGTCCGCCAGGTCCACCATCTGCCGGTTGTCGCGCAGTTGCAGCCGGTTCAGGCAGGACAGCGCGAACTCGGGCGCGAACAGGTCGTACCGGGCGAACTTCTCGGCGAGCTGCGGCGTCGCCTCCTGGTACTCCCGGGTGACCTCGGCGACCGTGCGCCAGAAGCCGTCCTCCGTTAGCACGCCCTCGGCGGCGAGCTGGGCCGCGAGGAAGCGGAAGAAGCAGTCGAAGACGTCCGTGAAGACCGACAGCAGCTTCTGGTCCTCGGGCACCTCCACCCGGATCCGCCGCACCTCCGGCGGCAGCACCGCGTCCGGGTCCAGCACCGCGATCTCCTCGGCGATGTCCTTGTAGACCGCCCGCTGCACCACCCCGTCCCGCAGCACCAGGATCACGTTCTCGCCGTGCGGCATGTACACCAGGTCGTAGGCGTAGAAGCTGTGCAGCAACGGCGTGTAGTACGCCCGCAGGTAGCGCCGCAGCCACTCCTGCGGCTCCAGCCCCGAGCGCTCGACCAGCGCGGCCGCGAAGGACGCCCCCGCGTGGTCCACGTGCAGCAGCGAGGCCATCGTCGCCAGCGACTCGCCCTCCGCGAGCGACGGCACCGGGCTCTCCCGCCACAGCGCCGCCAGCATCTTGCGGTACGGCGAGTAGCGGTCCGTCGCCTGCTCGTACTCCAGGTGCCGGTAGCCGACCGCCGCCCGCTCCCGGATGATCGTCAGGCCCGTCGCCTTCAGCACCGGGTCGCCCTCGACGAGCCGGGCCAGCCAGTCGTTGATGGCGGGCGTCGCCTCCATGTACGCGGCCGACAGACCGCGCATGAAGCCCATGTTGAGCACGGACAGCGCCGTCTTCACGTAGTGCTTCTCGGGGTGCGAGGTGTTGAAGAACGTCCGGATGGACTGCTGGGCCAGGTACGCGTCCTCGCCCTCGCCCAGGCACACCAGGTGGCGCCGGGCGACCTCCGCGGCGAAGGTCACCGACAGCTTGTTCCACCACTGCCAGGGGTGCACCGGGATCAGCAGGTAGTCGGCCGGGTCCAGGCCCTGCGCGGCCAGCTGCCCGTGGAACCGCTCGACGGTCCCCTCGCCGAGCTCCTGCCGCAGGAACGACTCGTACTCGATGCCCGCCCCCGCCGTGAACGCGGCCCGCGACCGGTGCGCCGCCAGCCACACCAGCCGCACCGGGCTCGCCGTCTCCGGCGCGTACGACAGGTACTCGTGGACGCCGAAGCCCAGCCGCCCGTTGTTCGCCACGAAACAGGGGTGGCCCTCGGTCATCCCCGTCTCGATCGCCTGGAACCCGGCGTCGACCAGCTCCGCGACCGGCACCTGCGGCTTGGTGAGCTTGTAGCAGGTCCCCGACAGCGTCGAGGAGATCTCCTCCAGGTACACCGGCAGGATCTCGTCGCTCAGCCCCAGGGACTGCCGCAGCTCGATGCAGAAGTCCAGCGCGGCGAGCGGCAGTTCCGCCCCGCCGCGGGTCCGGGTGATCGAGCCGGCGTCGACCTGCCAGTGGTCCAGCGCCCGGCGCACGGCGGTGAACCGGTACGCGGTCAGCCCGTCGTCGCTGCGCACGACGTACCCCTCGCCCTCCGGCTCGGGCGTGATCAGCCGCTCGTGCGCGAACTCGGCGAGCGCCTTGCGCACCAGCAGGCGGTTGGCCTGCTCCCAGCGCTCGGGGGAGAGGTGGGCCACGGCGTCGGCGGGGGTCATGCGGACACCCCCGTCGCCGCGAGGAACTGCTCCCGGGTGCAGAAGCTCAGCAGCGCCCGCTTCTCCGGCTTGCGCACCTCCCGCTCGGGCACGAACCCGACGGCCTCGTTGAGGGCGTGCACGGCCGTGTTGGCCACGTCCGGCTCGACGACCACCCGCCGTACCGCCGGGTCCGCGAAGAGGTACGCCATCACCGCGGTGATGACGGCCCGCGTGAACCCGTGCTCCGGCCGGTCGGTCGCCGGCGTCAGGAAGTGCATCCCGACGTCCCCCGGCCGCGCCTCGTACAGCCCGACCAGTTCCCGGTGCGCCGGGTCGTACCGCTCCATCAGGAACGCCGGCACCCCGTCCCGCAGCCCGAGGAACGCGTCGTGGTGCTCGTCGGCCGCGATCTCCATGTAGGCCCGCTCGACGTCCTCCAGCCGGGCGTCCTGCATCATCCAGAACGCGGCCTTGGGATGCGTCACCCAGGAGTGCACGAGCCGTCCGTCGCTCAGGGGGTCCAGGGGGCGGAAGGTGAAGGTGTGGGGGGTGGTCATACGGAGAACTCCTGGAAGGCGATCGTCTTCTCGACCGGGTAGTACTCGGTGCCGAGCAGTTCGCTGATGATGTAGCTGTTGCGGTACGCGCCCATGCCCAGGTCGGGGGACGTGATGCTGTGGGTGTGGACGCCGGCGTTCTGGAGGAAGACGCCCCGGCCGGTGACGTCGATCGCGTAGTTGCGGGCGACGTCGAAGTTGCCGTGGGAGTCGTACACCAGGCGGTCGCGGACGGGGTCGAGGAACGCGGGCTCGGTGTAGTGGTAGCCGGTGGCGAGGACCAGGCCGTCGCTGGACAGCTCGAAGTCCTTGCCCTGCTCCTCCTGGCGGAAGGTGAGGGTGTAGGTGCCGTTCTCGTGGCGGGCCCCGGTGAGCGCGGAGTTGGTGAGCAGGCGGGTGGGGACCGGGCCGGCCAGGTTCTTCTGGTAGAGCAGGTCGAAGATGTCGTTGATCAGGTCGCCGTCGATGCCCTTGAACAGGCCCTTGTGCTGCTGGGTGAGGCGGTAGCGGGTGGCCTCGGGCAGGGCGCGGTAGTAGTCGACGTACTCGGGGGAGGTCATCTCCAGCGTGAGCTTGGTGTACTCCAGCGGGAAGAAGCGCGGGGAGCGGGTCACCCAGTTCAGGCGGTAGCCGTGCACGTCGATCTCACCGAGCAGGTCGTGGTAGATCTCGGCGGCGGACTGGCCGGAGCCGACCAGGGTGATCGACTCCTTCTGCCGGAGCGCGTCGCGGTGCTGCACGTAGCGGGAGTTGTGCAGGAAGTCGCCGCCCAGTCCGCGCACGGCCTCGGGCAGGTGGGGGGAGGTGCCGGTGCCCAGCACCAGGTGGCGGCCGCGGTAGGTCTCGCCGCCCTGGGTGCGCACGGCGTACACCGCGTCGCCCTCGTCGTACGTCACCTCGGTGACCGTCGTGCCGAAGCGGATGCTGCCGAGCTGGTGGGCGGCCCAGCGGCAGTAGTCGTCGTACTCGACCCGCAGCGGGTAGAAGTTCTCGCGGATGTAGAACGAGTACAGCCGGCCCTTGTCCTTCAGGTAGTTGAGGAAGGAGTAGGGCGAGGTCGGGTCGGCGAGGGTGACCAGGTCGGACATGAACGGCGTCTGGAGGTGGGCGCCGTCCAGGAACATGCCGGCGTGCCACTCGAAGTCGGGCTTGGACTCCAGGAAGACGCCGTCGAGTTCGGCGATGGGCTCGGTGAGGCAGGCGAGGCCCAGGTTGAACGGGCCGAGCCCGATGCCCACGAAGTCGTAGGTCTTCCCCGTGGCGTCGGTGGACTCAGGAAGCGCGGTCAAGGGACTCTCCCAGGTACTGCTCGGCGTGGCCGGCGATCAGGTCGAGGACGGCGGCGATGTCGCCGGTCGTCGTCTCGGGGTTGAGCAGGGTGAACTTCAGGTAGTGGCGGCCGCCGACCTTGGTGCCCGCGACCACGGCGTCACCGGAGGCGAACAGGGCCTTGCGGGCGTGGAGGTTGGCGCGGTCGATCCCGGCGGGGTCGGTGACGGCGGCGGGGACGTAGCGGAAGACCAGGGTGGACAGCGAGGGGGCGACGACGACGTCGAAGCGCGGGTCGGCGGCGAGCAGTTCCCAGCCCTGGGCGGCGAGGTCGCACACCTCGTCGAAGAGCTGTCCGATGCCGTCGGCGCCCATGACGCGCAGGGTCATCCACAGCTTGAGGGCGTCGAAGCGGCGGGTGGTCTGCAGGGACTTGTCCACCTGGTTGGGGATGCGCTCGTGCACCGTGCGGCGGGGGTTGAGGTACTCGGCGTGGTAGGTGGCGTGCCGCAGGGTGGCGGCGTCGCGGACCAGGACGGCCGAGGAACTCACCGGCTGGAAGAAGGACTTGTGGTAGTCGACGGTGACCGAGTCGGCGTGCTCGATGCCGTCGATGCGGTCCCGGTACTTCAGGGAGGCGAGCAGTCCGCAGCCGTAGGCGGCGTCGACGTGCATCCAGGTGCCGTACCGGGCGCACAGGTCGGCGATCTCGGGCAGCGGGTCGATGGAGCCGAAGTCGGTGGTGCCGGCGGTGGCGACGACGGCCATGGGGACGAGTCCGTCGCGGCGGCAGCGCTCGAGTTCGCGGGCGAGGGCGACGGTGTGCAGCCGCTTGTCGTGGTCGACGGGGAGGGTGACGACGGCGTCCGGTCCGAGGCCCAGCAGTTTCGCGGACTTCTGCACGCTGAAGTGGCTGACCTCGGAGGCGAAGACGCGCAGGGACGCGAGGTCGTCGGTCTTGGCCTCCTCGCGGGCCAGCAGCAGGGCCTGGAGGTTGGACTGGGTGCCGCCGGAGGTGAAGACGCCATCGGCGGCGGGGCCGAGGCCGATGCGGGCGGCCGTCCAGTCGATGAGCTTGCGCTCGATGAGGGTGCCGCCGGCCGACTGGTCCCAGGTGTCGAGGGAGGAGTTGATGGCCGTGAGGACCGCTTCGCCGAGGACGGCCGGGATGACGACCGGGCAGTTGAGGTGGGCGAGGTAGCGGGGGTGGTGGAAGTGGACGGCGTCGCGGAGGTAGACCTCCTCCAGCTCGTCGAGCACCGCTGCGGTGTCGTGCAGGGGCCGGTCGAGGTCGATGCGGTCGATGCGCGGCGCGAGGGCGTCGACGGCGATGCCGGTGAACGGCCGTTCGGTGGCGGCGAGGTGGGCGGCCACCCGCTCGACTCCTTCGGTCACGGTGCGGCGGTACCGCTCCGCGGTCGTGTCATTGAGCAGGTGCGAGCGCATGGTGGGGGTCCTCCGGGGGTGGGGACGGTCCGTTGGGGGACGGATCAGGGGCGGAGCCTCGGCTGAACTCAGGTAAGCCTAACCTAAGTTCCCTGGCCGGGGCACCGCCCCCGCGTGATCGTTCTCATGTTTTCAACGCCCCTTGCGCACACGGGAGTTGGTGTCCGTCACTCCACCTCGCGCAGCTGCTCCTCGGTGAGCCCCTCGCGCCAGTAACCGACGAAGGTGACCCGCCGCCGGTCGATCCCGCGCTCCGCGGTGAAGTGCCGGCGCAGCGCCTTGACGCAGCCCGACTCGCCCGCGATCCAGACGTACGGGCGGTTCGCCGGCGGCAGGCGGGCGGCCCGTACGGCGTCGACGGCCATGGGGGAGCCGTCGCGCCGTACGAGCCAGGTGACCTCGGCGTCCGCCGGGGTCGTCAGGTCCTGGACCGTCCCGCGGTCGCGCACCTCCAGCCAGGCGCGCACGCGCAGGCCGGGCGGCAGGGACTCCAGGATCGCGGCGACGGCGGGCAGCGCCGTCTCGTCGCCCCACAGCAGCACCAGGTCGGTGTCCTCGGGCGGCCGGAAGCGGATCGCCCGGTTGTCGGCGACCGCCGGCCCGAGCAGGACCACCGGGTCGCCGGCGCGCGCCCCCGCGGCCCACCGGGAGGCGTGCCCGGCGGGCTCGTGCAGGACGACGTCGACGTCGATCTCGTCGGGGTCGCGGCGCAGCGCCCGCAGGGTGTACGACCGCATCACGGCCCGTACGCCGTCGGGGAGTTCACGCCACGCCTGCCACCAGCCGTCGCCCAGCTCGACGGGGACGCGCGGGGCGTCCTGCCCCGGGTGCGGCAGGAACAGCGACAGCGACTGGTCGCGGCCGTCGGAGGCGAAGTGCCGCAGGTCCGCCCCGCCGAGGGTGACCCGGAGCAGGGACGGGCCGAGCCGCCTCGTCGTCACGACCCGCAGGGAGAAGAAACGGAACGGGGCGGCCACGGCTGTGGTCATCGGTGCTCCTCGGTCGGGAGGGGGAGGTGACCCGCGGGGGTGGTGCCAGGGGGGTGGTGCCAGGAGTGGTGCCTGGAGGAAGGGCTAGCTGACCTTCTTGGCCTTCTCCAGGGCCTCGGCGAGGGTGGTGAGCAGCGGCACGCACTTGTCGTAGGAGAGGATCGGCTCCGGCGAGCGGGCGATGACCTGGCCGGCCTTGACCGCGGGCAGCTGCTTCCAGGTCGCCTCGGTGATGTCGGCCGGCTGGATGGCCGAGGTGCGGTCGTCCATCATGATGATGTCCGCCGGGTACTTGTCGACGTTCTCCCAGCTCAGCGACTCGTACCAGCCGCCGCCCTGCTTCTTCGCGCTCTCCGGCGGCTCGACGAAGGTCACGCCGAGTGCCTTGAAGTACTCCAGGTCGATGGAGAGGTTGGTGCCGGAGACGTAGAAGAGCTCCTGGCTCGCCGAGCCGGCCATCACCTTGATGCCGGGCTTGGCCTTGGCAGCGGCACGCAGCCGGGTCGCGGCCTCCTCGAAGCGCTTCTTGGCGTCGGCGGCCTTCGCCGCGGTCAGGTCGGCGCCCAGCGACTCGGCGAGCTCCCACATGCGCTGCAGCGGCGCGGTGAGCTGACGGTCGTACACGGAGACGCCGACGCTCGGGGCGAGCTTGGCGATCTTGTCCTTGGAGGCCTCGGGGACGTACCAGAGGGTGCCGGTGGCGTCGAACATCGTGGAGATCAGCACGTCCGGCCGCAGGGCCGCGTACTTCTCGACGTTGAACTCGTCCCAGACGTTGCCGAGGATCTCGACTTTGCTGATGTCCATGTCGCCGGCCTGGACGTCGGCCTTGCCGGCGGAGGTCTTCGTCGGTCCGAAGACGCCCTTGACCTGGATGCCGTAGTCGTACAGGGCGGCGGCGACGCCGGTGAAGGCGACGATGGACGACGGGGCCTTGCCCAGCTTCACGGTGGTGCCGCGGTCGTCCTTGAACGTCCAGGGGCCGGACGTGGCCGCGCCGGTCGCCGTCGAGTCCGAGCCACCGCCGCTTTTCCCGTCGTCGTCGCCGCAGGCCGCGAGGACGGCCCCGAGGCCGAGGGCGCCGCCGGCGGCGAGGATGCCGCGGCGGGTGGGGTGGCTGGCTCTGGCGTTGGACATGGTTCGCTGCTTTCGAACAGGGCGGATCACCCGCCGGACAAGTCGAAGATAGGTTAGCCTAACCTCAGATCTTGTCCAGGGGGTGACCCACCCCCGGGGCCCTGGCCCTGGCCGTCCACGCCGGACGGGGCGTCAGCCCACCAGGCCCAACTCCCGTGCGATCAGCAGGCGCTGCACCTCGCTCGTGCCCTCCCCGATCTCCAGGATCTTGGAGTCCCGCCACATCCGGGCCACCGGGTACTCGTTCATGAAGCCGTAGCCGCCGTGGATCTGCGTGGCCTCCCGGGCGTTGTCCACCGCGACCGTCGACGAGTACAGCTTGGCCAGCGCCGCCTCCTTCTTGAACGGCGCGCCCGACACCAGCCGGGCCGCCGCGTCCCGCCAGGCGAGCCGGGCGGTGTGCGCCTTCATCTCCATGTCGGCGACCTTGAACTGGATGGCCTGGTTGGCGCCGATCGGACGGCCGAAGGCGTGCCGCTCCTTGGCGTACTTCACCGACTCGTCCACACAGCCCTGCGCCAGACCCGTGGCGAGCGCCGCGATGGCGATGCGGCCCTCGTCCAGGATGCGCAGGAACTGGGCGTAGCCGCGGCCCTCCTCGCCCAGCAGGTTCGCCGCCGGGACCCGCACGTCGTCGAAGTGCAGCTCCCGGGTGTCCGAGGCGTTCCAGCCGACCTTGGAGTAGGGCGCGGCGACCGTGAAGCCGGGCGTGCCCGAGGGGACGATGATCGCGGAGATGCGCGGTCGGCCGTCCGGCTTGCGGCCGGTGACCGCGGTGACCGTGACCAGCCCGGTGATGTCCGTCCCGGAGTTGGTGATGAAGCACTTGGTGCCGTTGATCACCCATTCGTCGGTGTCCGGGTCCAGCCGGGCCGTCGTGCGGGTGGCGCCCGCGTCCGAGCCGCCGTCCGGCTCGGTCAGGCCGAAGGCGCCGAGCACCTCGCCCGCGCACAGCCGGGGCAGCCACTCGCGCTTCTGTTCCTCGGTGCCGAACAGGTGCAGGGGCATCGCGCCCAGCGAGACGCCCGCCTCCAGGGTGATGGCCACCGAGGAGTCCACCCGGGCCAGCTCCTCCAGGGCCACGCCGAGCGCCAGGTAGTCGCCGCCCATCCCGCCGTACTCCTCGGGGAAGGGCAGCCCGAACAGGCCCATCCGGCCCATCTCCCGGACGATCTCGTACGGGAACTCGTGCCGCTCGTAGAAGTCGCCGATCTTCGGCGCGACCACGTCGTGCGCGAACGCCTCGACCGTGCGGCGAAGTTCTTCCAGTTCGGGGGAGAGCTTGAAGTCCATGGTGCTCAGTGCTCCTCGGTGTCCTCGTGGGACAGGGCTCGGACGGTGCGGGACGGGCTGGGTCGGCCCAGGTGGCCGGCCATCCACGTGCTGGTGGCGACGAGACGGCCGAGATCGACTCCGGTGTCGATGCCGAGACCCCGCAGCATCCACACGAGGTCCTCCGTGGCGAGGTTGCCGGTGGCGGACTTGGCGTACGGGCAGCCGCCGAGGCCGCCGGCGGAGGCGTCGACGGTGCTCACGCCGTGCAGCAGCGCGGCGTGGGTGTTGGCGAGGGCCTGGCCGTAGGTGTCGTGGAAGTGCACCCCGATGACGTCCGTCGGCACGCCCGCGGCGTTCAGGCCGGTCAGCAGCGCGCGGACGTGGCCGGGCGTGGCGACGCCGATGGTGTCGCCGAGGCTCAGCTCGTCGCAGCCCATGTCGCGCAGCGCGCGGCAGACCCGGACGACCTGGTCGAGCGGCACCGCGCCCTCCCAGGGGTCGCCGAAGCACATCGACACGTAGCCCCGCACGTGCGCGCCCGCGTCCCTGGCCTGCCGCACCACCGGCTCGAACACGCTCAGGGACTCGTCGAGGGTGCGGTTGAGGTTGGCCCGGGCGAAGGTCTCGGTGGCACTGGCGAAGACGGCGACCTCGCGGGCGCCGAGCGCGAGCGCCCGGTCCAGTCCGCGCAGGTTGGGCACCAGCACCGGCAGCCGCACCCCGCCGAGTCCGCTCACCATCGGGAACAGCTGCTCGGCGTCGGCGAGTTGGGGCACCCACTTGGGGTGCACGAAGCTGGTCGCCTCGATGGTGGTCAGGCCCGCGTCGGCCAGCCGGCGGATGAACTCCGCCTTGACCTCCGTCGGCACGGCCGTCTTCTCGTTCTGCAGGCCGTCGCGCGCGCCGACCTCGTGGATCCGCACCCGTGCGGGCAGGCCCTCGGCCGGCACGGTCATCGGCAGCTGGTCGTGGCTCACCCGTCCGCCTCCTCCGTCGGTGCGATCACGGCCAGCACCTGGTCCATGGCGACCGTGGCGCCGGGCGTGACGTCGAGCTCGGTGACCGTGCCGGCGTGCGGCGCGGAGACGACGTGCTCCATCTTCATCGCCTCCACCACCAGCAGGCTCTGGCCCGCGGCGACTTCGTCGCCGACCGCTACCTTCACGACCGTGACCGTCCCCGGCATGGGCGCGGTCAGCGAGTCCGCGCCCGCGTGCGCCGCCCGCCCCAGCGAGGCGGCGACCGGGTCGTGGTCGCGCACCTGCCAGGCGTCGCCGTCGCGGCCCAGCCAGTCGGCGGCGCGGTGGAAGGAGTGGCGCACCCCGTCCAGCGTCACGTCGACCCGGTCCGGTGCCACCCGGGCATCACCGGCGCACGCGTGCGTGACCGGGTCGAGGCCCGGGACCCGCAGCGGGAACGCGACCGGCTTCGGCCGCCCGCCCAGGCGCCAGCCGCTCGGCACGGAGAACGGGTCCACCCAGCCCTCGGTCCGCGGCCGCAGCGCGTCGAGCCGGACGGCCGCGGCCGCCTCGTACACCTCGTCCGGGACGTCGGTGGTCACCAGGTCGTCCACCACCCGCTCCACCAGGCCGGTGTCCAGCTCGCCCGCCACGACCGCCGGGTGGGCCAGCAGCCGGCGCAGGAACCCGGCGTTGGTCGGCACGCCCAGCGTGACCGTCTCCGCGAGGGCCGCCCGCAGCCGGCGCAGCGCGGTCTCCCGGTCCGGGCCGTAGGCGATGACCTTGGACAGCATCGGGTCGTAGAGACTGCCGACCTCGGTGCCCTCGCTGAGCCCGGAGTCGGTGCGCACGCCCTCGCCCTCCGGCTCGCGCAGCAGCAGCACGGTGCCGCCCGAGGGGAGGAAGCCGCGCGCCGGGTCCTCGGCGCAGATGCGGGCCTCCACGGCGTGCCCGGTCAGCGTCACGTCCTGCTGCCCGAAGCCCAGCCGCTCCCCGGCCGCCACCCGCAGCTGCCACTCGACCAGGTCGAGCCCGGTGACGAACTCGGTGACGGGGTGCTCCACCTGGAGGCGGGTGTTCATCTCCATGAAGTAGTACGACGACGGGTCGCCGCCCGGCACGATGAACTCCACCGTGCCCGCGCCCCGGTAGCCGCAGGAGCGCGCCGCCTGGACGGCCGCCTCGCCCATCGACGCGCGCGTGGCCTCGTCGAGGAGCACGCTCGGTGCCTCCTCGATGATCTTCTGGTGGCGCCGCTGGAGCGAGCACTCGCGCTCGCCGAGGTGGACGACGTTGCCGTGGCCGTCGGCCAGGACCTGGATCTCGATGTGCCGGGGCCGGTCCACCCACCGCTCCACCAGGAGCGTGTCGTCGCCGAAGGAGGCGCGGGCCTCGCGGCGGGCGGCGGCGATCTCGTCGGCCAGCGCGGCGGCGTCGCGCACCAGCCGCATGCCCTTGCCGCCGCCGCCCGCGGACGGCTTGAGCAGCACGGGCGTGCCGATCTCCCGGGCCGCCTCGGCGAGCTGGGCGTCCGTCAGGCCGCTGCCGCTGGAGCCCGGCACGACCGGCACGCCGGCCGCGCGCACGGTCTCCTTGGCGCGGATCTTGTCGCCCATCAGCGCGATCGCGTCCGCGGGCGGCCCGATGAAGACCAGCCCCGCCTCCTCGCAGGCGCGGGCGAAGCGGGCGTTCTCGGCGAGGAAGCCGTAGCCCGGGTGGACGGCCTGGGCGCCGGTGCGGGCGGCGGCCTCCAGCAGCCGCTCCACGGACAGGTAGCTCTCGGCGGCCGGCGGCGGGCCGATCCGGACGGCGGTGTCGGCCTCCCGGACGTGCCGCGCGTCGGCGTCCGCGTCGGAGAACACGGCGACCGAGCGCACGCCCATCGTCCGCAGCGTACGGATCACGCGCACGGCGATCTCGCCCCGGTTGGCGACGAGCACGGTGTCGAACATGGTCGGGCAGCCCCTCTTACATCCGGAAGACGCCGAACTGGGGGTCACCCAGGGGCGCGTTGGCACAGGCGGTCAGCGCGAGACCCAGCACCTGCCGGGTCTCCAGCGGGTCGATGACCCCGTCGTCCCACAGGCGGGCGGTGGCGTAGTAGGCGTTGCCCTGGCGCTCGTACTGCGCGCGCACGGGCGCCTTGAACGACTCCTCCTCCTCGGCGGACCACTCCTCGCCCCGGCCCTCCAGCTGGTCGCGCTTGACGGTGGCGAGGACGGAGGCGGCCTGCTCGCCGCCCATCACGGAGATCTTGGCGTTGGGCCACATCCACAGGAAGCGGGGCGAGTAGGCCCGGCCGCACATGGAGTAGTTGCCCGCGCCGTAGGACCCGCCGACCACGACGGTCAGCTTCGGCACGCGCGCGCAGGCGACGGCGGTGACCATCTTGGCGCCGTGCTTGGCGATGCCGCCGGCCTCGTAGTCCTTGCCGACCATGAACCCCGAGATGTTCTGGAGGAACACCAGCGGGATGCCGCGCTGGTCGCACAGCTCGATGAAGTGGGCGCCCTTCTGGGCGGACTCGGAGAAGAGGATGCCGTTGTTGGCGACGATGCCGACCGGGTGGCCGTGGACGTGGGCGAACCCGGTGACGAGGGTCTGGCCGAACTCCGACTTGAACTCCGCGAACCGGGAGCCGTCGGTGATCCGGGCGATGATCTCGCGCACGTCGTAGGGGGTGCGGGAGTCGACCGGGACGGCGCCGTACAGCCCGAGGGGGTCCACCTTCGGCTCGACGGGGGTGCGCACCTCCCAGGGCGGGGCGGGGCGGGCCGGGAGGGTCTCCACGATGGTCCGCACGATCCGCAGCGCGTGCGCGTCGTCCTCCGCGAGGTGGTCGGTGACGCCGGAGACCCGGGAGTGGACCTCGCCGCCGCCCAGCTCCTCGGCGGTGACGACCTCACCGGTGGCGGCCTTCACCAGGGGCGGTCCGCCCAGGAAGATCGTGCCCTGGCCGCGCACGATCACGGCCTCGTCGCTCATCGCCGGGACGTACGCCCCGCCGGCCGTGCAGGAGCCCAGCACGGCCGCGATCTGCGGGATGCCGGCGCCCGACATGCGTGCCTGGTTGTAGAAGATCCGCCCGAAGTGCTCGCGGTCGGGGAACACCTCGTCCTGCATCGGCAGGAAGGCGCCGCCGGAGTCCACCAGGTAGACGCAGGGCAGCCGGTTCTCCAGGGCCACCTCCTGCGCGCGCAGGTGCTTCTTCACGGTCATCGGGTAGTACGTGCCCCCCTTGACCGTGGCGTCGTTGGCCACGACCACGCACTCGCGCCCGGAGACCCGGCCGATCCCCGCGATCACCCCGGCCGCCGGGGCCTGTCCCTCGTACAGCCCGTCGGCCGCCAGCGGGGCCAGCTCCAGGAACGGCGAGCCGGGGTCGAGCAGGGTGTCCACCCGGTCCCGGGGCAGCAGCTTGCCGCGCGCGGTGTGCCGGGCGCGGGCCTTCTCCCCGCCGCCCAGCGCCGCCGCGGCCAGCTTGGCGCGCAGCTCCTCGACGAGCGCCAGGTGTGCCCGCTCGTTGGCCCGCCAGGCCTCCGACGCGGGGTCTGCCGCGCTCGTCAGCTCCGGTGCCTCGTGCATCCTGCGAACCCCTCACCTTGTTAATGAGCGTTAACGCATTTCCCTCAGGTTAACGAGCGCTAACCTCCCTGTCTAGAATCGATCCATGACCACCAGGACCGACGCCCCCACGCGGCGCGAGCAGATCCTCAAGGAGGCCGCCCGGCTCTTCGCGGAGCGCGGCTTCCACGGTGTCGGCGTCGACGAGATAGGCGCGGCCGTGGGCATCAGCGGGCCCGGTCTGTACCGCCACTTCGCGGGCAAGGACGCGATGCTCGCCGAGCTGCTGGTCGGGATCAGCGGCCAGCTGCTGACGGGGGCCAGGCGGCGCCTGGCGGAGGCCGACGGCGTGGCCGGCGCCGAGGAGGTCCTCGACTCGCTGATCGAGGGCCACATCGACTTCGCCATCGACGACCGTCCCCTGATCACCTTGCACGACCGGGAGCTGGACCGCCTCCGGGACAGCGACCGCAAGCTGGTGCGCCAGCTCCAGCGCCAGTACGTCGAGCTGTGGGTCTCCGTGGTCCGCGAGGTCTACCCGGCCCTGACCGAGCCCTCGGCCCGCTCGGCCGTGCACTCCGTCTTCGGCCTGCTCAACTCCACCCCCCACCTGAGTCGCACCGGCACCCTTCCCGGCCGCACGGCCACGGCGACCCAGCTCCACCGCATGGCCCGCGGCGCGTTCGCGGCAGCGGGCACGGAGTAGCCGCTCGCGGCCGGCCGGGGCTGGAGGTGGTGCGCAACGGCACCCTCACGCTCCGGCAGACCGGCGGCTACCTCATCGGCGTCACCCAGGACCTCGCGGCCGGACCCGTCCGGCCGTTCGTCGTCGCCCCGCACGGCCGGGCCGGCGCCTACGTCCGGGTGACCGGGCCGGAGCGTGACGAGCGTTACGGCCGGACCCCCCTGGACGGTTCGGCTACCCGTCGGTACGCTCGAATCTGAGCAAGCGCTTAGACAGGGCCGGCTGAAGGTACGTGGAGGTGGCGGCGTGCGCCGTACGGTGTTCAACGAGGATCACGAGGCGTTCCGGGAGACCCTTCGCGCCTTCATCGAGGCCGAGGTCGTACCGGTGTACGACGACTGGTTCGCCGCGGGCCAGGCGCCGCGCGACTTCTACTACAAGCTCGGCGACCTGGGCGTCTTCGGCATCAGCGTGCCCGAGGAGTTCGGCGGCGCGGGCCTGGACACCCACAAGTTCGAGGCCGTCCTGTACGAGGAGACGTCCCGCGCGGGCGTCCAGTTCGGCGGCTCCGGCGTGCACGTGCTGCTCGCCCTGCCGTACATCAAGATGCTGGCGACGGACGAGCAGAAGAAGCGGTACCTGCCGAAGTTCGTCACCGGCGAGGAGATGTGGGCCATCGCCATGACCGAGCCGGGCACCGGCTCCGACCTGGCCGGCATGAAGACCACCGCGAAGCTCTCCGAGGACGGCACGCACTACGTCCTCAACGGCTCCAAGACCTTCATCACCGGCGGTGTGCACGCCGACAAGGTCATCGTCTGCGCCCGCACCGCCGCGCCGACCGCCGAGGACCGCCGCCACGGCATCTCCCTGTTCGCCGTGGACACCAAGTCCGAGGGCTACTCCATCGGCCGCAAGCTGGACAAGCTGGGCCTGCGCACCTCCGACACCGCCGAGCTGGCGTTCGTCGACGTCAAGGTGCCCGTGGAGGACCTGCTCGGCGAGGAGAACAAGGGCTTCTACTACCTCGGCCACAACCTCGCCTCCGAGCGCTGGGGCATCGCCTTCGGCGCCTACGCGCAGGCCAAGGCCGCGGTCCGGTTCGCCAAGCAGTACGTCCAGGACCGCACCGTCTTCGGCAAGCCCGTCGCGCACTTCCAGAACACCAAGTTCGAGCTGGCCGCCTGCCAGGCCGAGGTCGACGCCGCCGAGGCCGTCGCCGACCGCGCGCTGGAGGCCCTGGACGCCGGGGAACTCACCCCCGCCGAGGCCGCCTCCGCCAAGCTGTTCTGCACCGAGGTCGCCCACCGCGTGATCGACCGCTGCCTCCAGCTGCACGGCGGCTACGGCTACATGAACGAGTACCCGATCGCCCGCCTGTACGCGGACAACCGCGTCAACCGCATCTACGGCGGCACCAGCGAGATCATGAAGACGATCATCGCCAAGGACATGGGCCTGTAGGACGCCCGTCATCACTGGCGGGTACAACTACTCCTCATGAGCCAGGCACTCCAGGACCTCCTCGATCTGCTCGACCTCGAGCAGATCGAGGAGAACATCTTCCGCGGCCAGTCCCGCTCCGCCGTCGTGCCCCGCGTCTTCGGCGGGCAGGTCGCGGCGCAGGCGCTGGTCGCCGCCGGGCGGACGGTCCCCGGGGACCGGCACGCCCACTCCCTGCACGCGTACTTCCTGCGCCTCGGGGACCCCGGCGCGCCGATCGTCTACACCGTCGAGCGCATCCGTGACGGCCGCTCCTTCACCACGCGGCGCGTGGTCGCCGTCCAGCACGGGCGGCCGATCTTCTTCCTGTCGGCGTCGTTCCAGACGTTCGAGGACGGGCTCGACCACCAGGTGCCCATGCCGCCCGCCCCCGACCCGGCCACGCTGCCCACCTCGCAGGAGCGGCTGCGCGGCTACGGCCACCTCGACCCGGACGTGGTCGAGCGGTTCCTGGAGGCGCGCGAGGCGATCGACCTGCGCTACGTCGACGAGCCGCCGTACGGACGGTTCGGCGCACCGCGCGAGCCGCACTCGCAGGTCTGGTTCCGCACCAACGGCAAGCTCGACGGCGCCGTGGACGTGCCGCTGCTGCACGTGGTGCTCGCCACCTACGTCTCCGACATGACGCTGCTCGACTCGGTGCTGCTCGCCCACGGGCGCGGCGGCTGGGCGGTCGGTGACGTCGTGGGGGCCTCGCTGGACCACGCCATGTGGTTCCACCGCCCGTTCCGCGCCGACGAATGGCTGCTGTACGACCAGGAGTCCCCGTCGGCCCACGGCGGCCGCGGCCTCGGCCAGGCCCGCATCTACACCCAGGACGGCCGCCTGGCCCTCTCGGTCATCCAGGAGGGCGTGGTCCGCGTCCCCCGGACCGACTGAGACGGGCGGGGGCCGGGCGGGGGCGGGCGGTCAGGCGTCCGCCGCGGCCGGTTCGAGGTCGCCCGCGAAGACGATCATCTGGTCGATCAGGCCCCGCCGCAGGTGGACGACGTCCGTGCCGGCCAGGCGCGGCCCGTCCCCGGGCGTGGTGAAGGCCCACCGGTAGCGCGCCCACTCGCCGGGCATGTCGACGCCCGAGCAGCGGACCATGGTGCCGGGCCCGGCCGGGTGGCGGCGCAGCTCGCGCACGAACCGCTCGACCGCCGCCACGCCCTCGCTGCGCCCCAGGGGCCCGAAGAACACCACGTCGGAGGTGAGGGCCTGGGACAGCAGCTCGGTCACGTGCCGGTCGTCCGGGACGTTGAACGCGGACAGGAACATGTCGATGGCCGACTCGGCGGCTGCTTCCTCCATGCCCCCAGTCATACCAGCCGCCGCCGCCCCGCCCTCAGCCCTCGCCGCCCCCGCCCAGTCCGGCCCGGTCCAGCAGGTACGCCGTCATGGGGTCGTAGTAGCGGGGGCTGACCACGTGGTCGTCCAGGGGGACCGCCACCTGGAGGGTGCCCTCGGACTCGGCGAGGAACAGGGCCGGGTCGTTGCAGTCGGCGTAGCCGGCGGCGTCCACGCCGTGCTGGGCCGCGTAGCCCGCCCAGCCGTGGTCGGCGACCACCAGGTCGGGCAGCGGGCGGCCCTCCAGCTCCAGCGCGGTGAGGATCGCCTTCATCGGCTCGCCCGAGTGGGTGTGCCACAGGGTGGCCCCGTGCTCCAGGACCGCCACGTCCGCGAACTGCATGACGTAGCCCTCGTCGGTCTGCAGCCGGTCCGGGATCACTACGATCTCGCAGCCCGCGGCGCGCAGTGCGGCGGCCGTGCGGTGGTGCACCTCGAGCAGCCCGCCCGGGTGGCCGGTGGCGAGCAGCACCCGCTGCCGGTCCTCGGCCGCCTTGCGCAGCCGCCCCGCCAGCCGCTCCAGGCCGTCCACGGTCAGCTCGGCGTCGATGGTGTCCTGGCCGTACCGGTACTCGGGGTCGTCGTTGACGCCGACGCGCTCGGCCATCACCGCGAGCACGTCCTGCTCGTCGGTCCAGCGGTCGCCGAACTCCAGCCCGAACCAGAAGTGCCGGTTGCCGTTCGCCAGCTGCCGGTAGTGGGAGAGGTTGTTCTCGCGGGGCGTGGCGACCTCGCCCGCGATGCGGGTGCGCACGAGGTGGTCGACGAGCTCGGCACGGCTGGGTGTCCCGGATATCGGCATGGGGTCCATTGTGGGGCAGCGGGCCGGACAGGTCAGCGCGGTTCCGGGCGCTGGGACGCGGCTCACGCGCCGTCCGGGGCGCGGTCCCGCAGCGCGAACCACAGGTCCATCCGCACGTCCGGGTCGTCCAGGTCCGCCCCGAGCAGGGCCGCGCACCGCGCGATCCGCTGCCGCACGGTGTTGCGGTGCACCGACAGCGCCACCGCCGTGCGGTCCCAGCTGCCGTGCAGCGACAGCCAGGTGCGCAGCGTCTCCGGCAGCGCGGGCGTGGCCGCGATCGGCGCGAGCAGGGCCCGCGCGTGGGCGGCCGCCTCGTCCGGCGGGACCAGGTCGGCGAGGGCCGCCCGGGCGCCGTGCCGCAGCAGCGGGACCCGCGTCGCCCGCGCCCGGGCCAGCGCCCGGGCGGCCTCGGCGTCCGCGGCCGGCCACTGCGCCGGCTCCGCGGCCGCGCTGACGCCCAGCGTCCAGCCCGGGTACGGCGCCGGCTCCCGCCCCTCCGGCACCAGGACCCGTACGACACCCTCGGCGAGGTCGACCAGCGGCGAGCCCAGCGCGGCGCCCAGCGCGGAGGCGGCCACCGGGTCGGGGGCGTGGGCGTCGGGGCGGGCGTGCACCACGGCCCGGCGCCCGGCGCCGAGCAGCGGCGCCACCTCCTCGGGCGCGGCCCCGAGCAGCAGCCGGACCAGCGCGGAGGAGCGGGCCGCGCCCGTGCCGCTCTGGTGCTCGCCGGTGAGCAGGGAGAGCAGCACGGCGGCGACGGAGGCGATGGTGTGGTCGCCGGGGTCGCGGCGCGGGGCGGCGATCCCGAGGACGAAGTCGTGCCCGGCGCCCAGGGCGTAGGCCGCGAGGTGGGTGCCGGCGGCGGTGTCGGTGGCCGAGGTGGGCGTGCCCGGGCCGCTGGGGCGGACCACCTCCGCGAGCGCGGCCAGCGCCCGGTGGGCCGCGGTCCCCGCCGGGCGCCCGGCCGCCGCGACCTCCGTCGCCTCGGGCCCGTACAGCACCGCCCGGCCCGCCACCCGCTGGGCGAGCTGCCGCAGCACCGAGGGCACCGGGTCGGGCCGGGAGGCGGCGGCCGCGAGGCTCTGCTGGGCCTCCGTGACCCGGCGCAGCTCGGCCAGCCGGGCCTGGGCCATCAGCTGCCAGACCGCGCGGGCCACGCCGGAGAACGTGGTCTGCGGCGGGACCTCGACCAGCGGCAGGGCGTGCGCCGCGCAGGCCGCGACCAGCGCCGGCGGCACGGTGTCGTGCACCGGCGCCACGCCGAAGCCGAGGGCGGTCCCGCCCGCCGCGACGATCCGTCCCACGTAGGCGTCGAAGTACGCCCCCGGGTCGGCCGCCTCCGGGACGTGCACCCCGGCCGTCAGCAGCAGCTCGCCGCCCAGCAGGTACGGGTAGGGGTCGCTCATCTCCGAGGTGTGCGCCCAGTGGACGACGACGTCCGGGCCGGAGGGCCCCGCGAGCTGCCGCAGGGCGAGGTCCTCCCGGGCCAGGAGCGCGGCGAGCGGCACCGGCGGGGTGGGCGGGACGGCGGGGTCCGGCATGGTGTGCGTTTCCTCCATCCCGTACGGCGTGAATGGAGGGAACGTACACTTCGCAGTCGCTTTTCGGCCACCTAGGGTCGAGGGGACCGGCGGCCAGCGGGTACGGGCGGATGTCCCCGCGCCGAGTCGCCGCACACCCCCCGTTCCCTGCACGACACGCCACCGAGAAGTGTGTGAAGGAGGCCCCATGGCCGTCGACTACGTGGTGATCGCCGTCTATCTGGCCGGCATGCTGGCCATGGGCTGGTGGGGCATGCGCCGCGCCCGGTCCAAGAGCGAGTTCCTGGTGGCCGGCCGGCGCCTGGGACCCGCCCTGTACTCCGGCACCATGGCCGCGATCGTGCTGGGCGGCGCCTCCACCATCGGCGGCGTCGGCCTCGGCTACCGGTACGGCCTGTCCGGCGCCTGGATGGTCTTCACGATCGGTCTCGGCCTGCTGGCGCTGAGCGTCTTCTTCTCGGCCCGCATCGCCCGCCTGAAGGTCTACACGGTCTCCGAGATGCTCGACCTGCGCTACGGCGGCCGCGCGGGCCTGATCTCCGGCGTCGTGATGTGGGCGTACACGCTGATGCTCGCCGTCACCTCGACCATCGCGTACGCCACGATCTTCGACGTGCTGTTCGACATCGACCGCACCCTGGCGATCGTGCTGGGCGGCTCCATCGTGGTCGCCTACTCCACGCTCGGCGGCATGTGGTCGATCACGCTGACCGACATGGTGCAGTTCGTGGTCAAGACGATCGGCGTGCTGCTGCTCCTGCTGCCCATCGCGGTGGTGAAGGCGGGCGGCTTCTCCGAGATGAAGGCCGAGCTGCCCACCTCGTACTTCGACCCGCTGGGCATCGGCGGCGAGACGATCTTCACCTACGTGCTGATCTACACCTTCGGCATGCTCATCGGACAGGACATCTGGCAGCGCGTGTTCACCGCGCGCAGCGACCGCACCGCCCGCTGGGGCGGCACCGTGGCGGGCACCTACTGCCTCGTCTACGCCCTCGCCGGCGCCGTCATCGGCACCGCCGCCAAGGTGCTCTACCCGAAGCTCGGCAGCCCGGACGACGCCTTCGCGACCATCGTGAAGGACGAACTGCCCGTCGGCGTGCGGGGCCTGGTGCTGGCCGCCGCGCTCGCCGCCGTGATGTCGACCTCCTCCGGCGCGCTGATCGCCTGTGCGACCGTCGCCAACAACGACATCTGGTCACGTCTGCGCGGCATCGTGCGGCCGTCCGCCGAGGAGCACGACGAGGTCCGCGGCAACCGGGCGTTCATCCTGCTCATGGGCGTCGCGGTGATCGGTACGGCGATCGCGCTGAACAACGTCGTCGAGGCGCTGACGGTGGCGTACAACCTGCTCGTCGGCGGTCTCCTCGTGCCCATCCTCGGCGGGCTGCTGTGGCGGCGCGGCACCGTCCAGGGCGCGCTCGCCGCGGTCGTCGTCGGCGGTGTCGCGGTGGTCGGCCTGATGGCGGCCCACGGCATCCTCGCCAACGAGCCGGTCTACTACGGCCTGCTGGCCTCCCTGGCGGCCTACGTGGCCGTGTCCCTCGCCACCCGGCCGACCGACGAGGCGGTCCTGGCCGCCTGGCGTGAACGGCTCGCCGGCCGGGCCAATCCCGAACTCGTGTCCGAACCGGTCCCCGCTCCCCGGTAAAGTCGCCCCGGCAGCAGTACATACGCGACGAAGCGTAGGAAAGAAGGCATTGACCATGAGCAGCAACGAGACGCCCCGCGGCCCCGTCGACTCCTCCCGCATCCCGCGGTACGCCGGCCCCGCGACCTTCGCCCGGCTGCCCCGCCTGGACGAGGTCGGCACCGCCGACGTCGCCGTGGTGGGCGTGCCGTTCGACTCGGGCGTCTCGTACCGGCCGGGCGCCCGCTTCGGCGGCAACGCCATCCGCGAGGCGTCCCGGCTGCTGCGCCCCTACAACCCCGCCCAGGACGCCTCCCCGTTCGCCCTCGCGCAGGTCGCGGACGGCGGCGACATCGCGGTGAACCCGTTCAACATCAACGAGGCCGTCGAGACCATCGAGGCCGCCGCGGACGACCTGCTCGGCACCGGCGCCCGCCTGATGACGCTGGGCGGCGACCACACCATCGCGCTGCCGCTGCTGCGCTCGGTCGCCAGGAAGCACGGCCCGGTCGCGCTGCTGCACTTCGACGCCCACCTGGACACCTGGGACACCTACTTCGGCGCCGAGTACACCCACGGCACCCCGTTCCGCCGCGCGGTGGAGGAGGGCATCCTCGACACCTCCGCGCTGTCCCACGTCGGCACCCGCGGTCCGCTGTACGGCAAGCAGGACCTCACCGACGACGAGAAGATGGGCTTCGGCATCGTCACCTCGTCCGACGTCTACCGCCGGGGCGCCGACGAGGTGGCCGACCAGCTCCGCCAGCGCATCGGCGACCGCCCGCTGTACATCTCCATCGACATCGACTGCCTGGACCCCGCCCACGCCCCCGGCACGGGCACGCCCGAGGCCGGCGGCATGACCTCCCGCGAGCTGCTGGAGATCCTGCGCGGGCTGGCCTCCTGCAACCTGGTGTCCGCGGACGTCGTCGAGGTGGCCCCCGCCTACGACCACGCCGAGATCACCTCGGTGGCCGCGTCCCACACGGCGTACGAACTGACCACGATCATGTCCCGCCAGATTGCGGAGGCACGCGCGAAGTGACCCACGACCACGACCTGGTGCTCCGCCCGACGGACGCCCAGACGACGGCCGCCCTGAACCCGCCCGCCGGCCGCAACGGCGGGGACCTGGTCGTGGAGACGCTGGCCGGGCTCGGCGCGACGACGGTGTTCGGGCTGCCCGGCCAGCACGCGCTCGGCATGTTCGACGCGCTGCGCCGCTCGGACCTGCGCTACGTGGGCCTGCGCGTGGAGAACAACGCCGGCTTCGCGGCCGACGCGTACGGCCGGATCACCGGCGAGGCGGCCCCGCTGCTGCTGTCGACCGGCCCCGGGGCCCTCACCTCCCTGGCCGCGCTCCAGGAGGCGGCGGCCGCCTCGGCGCCCGTCCTCGCCGTCAGCAGCCAGGTCCCGACCGCGGGCCTGGGCGGCGGCCGCCACGGCTACCTGCACGAACTGCCCGACCAGGCGGCCTCGTTCCGGGGCGTGGTCAAGTCGGTGCACACCGTGCGCACGCAGTCCCAGATCCCGTCCGCGATCGCGGCGGCCTGGAAGTCGGCGCTCACCGCCCCGCACGGCCCCGTCTGGGTGGAGATCCCGCAGGACGTGCTGCTGGCGCCGACCGCGCTCCCGGGGGTGACGGCCCTCGACGCCACCCCGGAGGAGCTCGTCCCGCGCCCCGAACTCACCGCCCTCGCCGCCCACTTGCTGTCCCGCGCCGAACGCCCGGCGGTCATCGCGGGCGGCGGGGTGGTCCGCGCGGACGCGGCGGGCAAGCTCCGGGCGCTGGCCGAGAGGCTGGACGCGCCCGTGGTGACCACCTTCGGCGGCAAGGGCGCCTTCCCCTGGACGCACCCGCTGTCGCTGCAGTCCTGGCTGGAGGACCGCCACACCACCGACTTCCTGGAGGACGCCGACGTCCTGCTGGTGGTGGGCTCAGGACTGGGTGAACTCTCCTCCAACTACCACACGTTCGCGCCGCGCGGCCGCGTCGTGCAGATCGAGGCGGACCTCGGCAAGCTGGAGTCCAACCACCCGGCGCTGGGCATCCACGCCGACGCCCGCCTCGCCCTCCAGGCCCTGCTGGAGACCGTCGAGGAGCGCACCGACCCCACCGCCCCCGAGCGGGTCCGGGACGTCCTCGGAAGGGTCGCCGCCCGCATCGGCGCCCAGGAACTCACCCTGGAGCAGGAGGTGCTGGCCTCGGTGCGCCGCGCGCTGCCGGCCGGCGCCCCGTCCTTCTGGGACATGACGATCCTGGCCTACTGGGCCTGGTCCGCCTTCGACGCCCACGCCCCGAACCTGATGCACTCGGCGCAGGGCGCGGGCGGCCTCGGCTACGGCTTCCCGGCGGCGCTCGGCGCGGCGGCCGCCGACCCGACCCGCCCGGTGCTGGCCGTCTCCGGCGACGGGGGCGCGCTGTACTCCGTGGCGGAGCTGGCCACGGCCCGCCAGTACGGCCTGGACGTCACCTGGCTGATCGTCGACGACGGCGGCTACGGCATCCTGCGCGAGTACATGACCGACGCCTTCGGCCAGGCCACGGCCACCGAGCTGACCCGCCCGGACTACGTGGCCCTCGCGGAGTCCTTCGGGGTGCCCGGCGTCCGCACGACACCGGACACCCTGGAGGAGGACCTCGCCGCGGCGCTGGCCACGCCCGGGCCCTCGGTGGTCGTGCTCCCGGCGGTGCTGCGGATGTTCGCCCCGACGCACCTGGGCTGAACCGGGCCCCGCCGCGGGAGACCTACCAGATCGCCTCGACCCACTCCGGGTGGTCGATGAACGGGTTGCGGTTGTGCTGGTAGGTGTCGTAGATGACCTGGTTGCGGCGCTCCTCGAAGGCGCTGGGCGGGTCCGCCTCGTTCCACGCCTTGAGGACGGACAGCTTGCCGATGTACGGGTTGGAGCCGTTGGCCACCTTCTCGTTGGGCTCCAGGTCGGCGAAGCCGTCGCCGCCGTCGTAGCGCACGGCCATGTAGAGGATCATGCGGGCGACGTCGCCCCGGTCCGCGGGGCGCGGCGCGAAGGAGTCGGAGTCGACGGTGCTGCCGCCGCCGTTGGCCACGGCGCTGCCGCCGTTGTCGAAGTCCAGGTTGCCCCGGATGCTGTTGACCTGGACGTCGCAGGCGCGCAGGTGGTGCAGGTCGGTGCCGGGACCGGTCACCTCGCCGAAGTCGCCGTGGGACTTGGCCCAGGTGTGCTCGCGGTTCCAGTCGCCGAGGTCGCCGCCGTTGAGGGACTTGCTGCGGGAGGCGCCGCTGTAGAGCAGCAGGACGTTGCTGCTGTTGTTGGGGTCCTGGTCGGTGACCTTCAGTGCCTCCCAGACCGCGGAGTACGAGATCTTCGACTGGCTGCTGATGATGGTGTGCAGCGAACTCTTCAGGCTCGCGCCGGTCTTGCCGACCGCGTTCTTGTAGTACGTCGCGTCGTACGCCGTCGTCGTGGCCGCGGCCGGGGTCGCCGTCAGGGCGGGGGCCGCGAGGCCCACCAGAACGGCGGCGGTGGTCAGCGCCACCGGCTTCCAGCGGCGTGTGCGTGTCGCCAGCATAAAGGTCGTCCCATCTACGCGGGTTGAGTGGAGGCGGCACTCGGGAGCGTGACATGGACATGCGACCGCGTAAAGGGACGGCGGGTGTCCATTGGGTGACGCGGACCGGCAAAAGCCTTCTTCTCGTACAACCTTTCGGTCGAACTCGTGAGTCAACCCGGTCATGACTCAAGGGACTTCCGCCCGCCGTGCCGCCCCGGCCGTCGTCGCGCTCACCACCGGCCTGCTGATATCCGCCGCGGCCGTCGCCACCCCGGCCGCCGCGACCGCCCCGGCCGTCAGCTGCACCTCGGCGAAGCCGACCCTCGCGGCCAAGCTGAAGAAGGACATCACCGCCGCCCTGGCCACCCGCAAGGGCACCATCGCCGTCGGCGTGTACGACCGGACCACCGCGACGACCTGCACCCTGCGCGCCTCGACCGCCTACGACTCGGCCAGCGTCGTCAAGGTGACCGTCCTGGCCGCCCTGCTGTACGACGCGCAGGCGGCGCACCGCGCGCTCACCACCCGCGAGAAGACCCTCGCCACCAGCATGATCACCAAGTCGGACAACGCCTCCACCTCGACCCTGTGGAAGCAGCTCGGCCCGACGAAGGTCAAGAAGTTCCTCACCGCCGCGGCCATGACGCAGACCAGGCCCGGCGCCGGCACCTACTGGGGGCTGACCCAGATCACGGTCACCGACGAGCAGAAGCTGCTCCGGCTCGTCACCGCCCGCAACGCCGTCCTCACCGACGCCTCCCGCTCGTACATCAGCACCCTGATGGGCAAGGTCGTCGCCGACCAGCGGTGGGGCACGCCGTACGGCCGGCCGGCGAACGTGTCCTGGCACGTCAAGAACGGCTGGCTGCAGCGCGCCACGCAGGGCTGGCGCGTGCACAGCGTCGGCACCTTCACCGGCGGCGGCCACGACTACACGATCACCGTGCTCACCCACGGCAACAGCACCATGAGCTACGGCATCACGACCATCCAGGGCATCGCCAAGGTGGTCCACCGCGACCTTGCCGCGAGCTGACCCCCGCGGCCGAAAACCTCCGCCCGGGGCCCCCCGATTGTTGCAGCGGGATGAAATCGCACCTCACCGGCGTTGATGCCTTCCGGCAGACCAGGTTCGCAGGAAGGCACCGGCGTGAGCGCACAACGGGGATGGGCACGACGACTCGCGGGCTACGCGTGGCGCTACCCCAAGGACGTGGTCCTCGCCCTCGGCGCCTCGCTCGCCGGCATGGCCGTCATGGCGCTCGTCCCCCTGATCACCAAGGTGATCATCGACGACGTGATCGGCGCCCGCACCCGGGACATGGCCCCCTGGGCGGGCGCCCTGATCGGCGCCGCCGTGCTCGTCTACGCCACCGCCTACGTCCGCCGCTACTACGGCGGCCGGCTCGCCCTGGACGTGCAGCACGACCTGCGCACGGAGATGTTCCGCACGATCACCCGGCTCGACGGCCGCCGCCAGGACGAGCTGTCCACCGGCCAGGTCGTCGGCCGCGCCACCAGCGACCTCCAGCTGATCCAGGGCCTGCTGTTCATGCTGCCCATGACGATCGGCAACTTCGCGCTGTTCCTGGTCTCGCTCGTCGTCATGGCCTGGCTGTCCGTCCCGCTCACCCTGGTCGCCCTCGCCGTGGCGCCCGCGCTGTGGTGGATCGCCAAGCGCAGCCGCACCCGGCTCCACCCGGCCACCTGGTGGGCGCAGGCCCAGGCCGCCGCCGTGGCGGGCGTGGTCGACGGCGCGGTCAGCGGCGTGCGCGTGGTGAAGGGCTTCGGGCAGGAGGACCAGGAGACCGGGAAGCTGCGCCAGGTGGGCCGGCGGCTGTTCGCCGGGCGGCTGCGCACCATCCGGCTGAACGCCCGCTACACCCCCGCGCTGCAGGCCGTCCCCGCGCTCGGCCAGGTCGCCATGCTGGCGCTCGGCGGCTGGCTCGCCGTGCACGGCCACATCACCCTCGGCACGTTCGTGGCGTTCTCCACCTACCTGGCCCAGCTGGTCGGCCCGGTCCGCATGCTCGCCGTGGTCCTCACCGTCGGCCAGCAGGCCCGCGCGGGCACCGAGCGCGTCCTGGAACTGATCGACACCGAGCCGACCCTGCGGGACGGCACCCGGGAGCTGCCCGCCGACGCCCCGGCGACCGTCGAGTTCGACGACGTGTCCTTCGGCTACGACCCCGCCCACCCGGTCCTGGACGGCCTCAGCTTCGAGATCCGCCCGGGCGAGACCCTCGCGGTCGTCGGCTCCTCCGGCTCCGGCAAGTCCACCGTCTCCCTGCTGCTGCCGCGCTTCTACGACGTGACGCGCGGCGCGGTCCTGGTCGGCGGCCGGGACGTGCGCGAGCTGACCCTGGACTCGCTGCGCGCCGCGATCGGCCTGGTCCCGGAGGACTCGTTCCTGTTCTCCGACACCGTCCGCAACAACATCGCCTACGGCCGCCCCGACGCCACCGACGAGCAGATCGAGCAGGCCGCGCGCACCGCCCAGGCGGACCGCTTCATCGCGGAGCTGCCCGACGGCTACGACACCACGGTCGGCGAACACGGACTGACCCTGTCCGGCGGCCAGCGCCAGCGCATCGCGCTCGCCCGGGCGATCCTCGCCGACCCCCGGCTGCTGGTCCTCGACGACGCCACCTCGGCGGTCGACGCGCGCGTGGAGCACGAGATCCACGAGGCGCTCGGTCAGGTCATGGAGGGCCGCACCACCCTGCTCATCGCGCACCGCCGCTCCACCCTCAACCTCGCCGACCGCATCGCCGTCCTCGACCAGGGCCGCCTCGCCGACATCGGCACCCACGACGAACTCCAGCAGCGCTCGGCGCTGTACCGCAGGCTGCTCACCGACCCCGACGAGCTCGGCGGCGTCTCCCCGGGCCACGCCCGGCCCGAGGCACCGGCCGAGGACACGTCCGTGCGCGACGAACTGGACGCCGAGTTCGACGCCGAACGCGGGGTGACGCCCCGGCTGTGGACCGGCGACCGCGCCCCCAAGGACACCGCGATGGCCGGCACCCCCGCCACTCCGGAGCTGCTCGCCCAGGTCGAGGCGCTGCCCCCGGCCACCGACATCCCGGACGTCGACGAGGCCCGCGCGGTCCGCGCGGAGGAGTCGTACGGCCTGCGCCGGCTGCTGCGCGGCTTCCGCGCCCCCCTGCTGGTCAGCCTCGGGCTGGTCGCCGTGGACGCGGGCATGGGGCTGCTGCTGCCGATCCTGATCCGGCACGGCATCGACCAGGGCGTGAGCCGCATGGCGGTCGGCGCGGTGTGGGCGGCCTCGCTGCTGGGGCTGCTGACCGTGCTCGTGCAGTGGGCGGCGCAGACCGGTGAGATCCGGTTGACGGGCCGTACCGGCGAGCGGGTGCTGTACTCCCTGCGCCTGAAGATCTTCGCGCAGCTCCAGCGGCTCGGTCTCGACTTCTACGAGCGCGAGCTGACCGGCCGGATCATGACCCGGATGACGACGGACGTCGACGCGCTGTCCACGTTCCTGCAGACCGGCCTGGTCACGGCGTTCGTCGCGGTGGTCACCTTCTTCGGCATCATGGTCGCGCTGCTGGTGCTCGACGTGCAGCTCGCGTTGGTCGTGTTCACCACCCTGCCGCCGCTGGTCGTCGCCACCTTCTTCTTCCGCCGGGCCAGCGTGAAGGCCTACGAGCTGGCCCGCGAGCGGGTCTCCGCGGTCAACGCCGACCTCCAGGAGTCGGTGTCGGGGCTGAGGATCGTGCAGGCCTTCCGCCGCGAGCGCGACGGCCGGGCCCGGTTCGCCGAGCGCAGCGACAGCTACCGCCGGGCGCGGATCCGCGGCCAGCGGCTGATCTCGGTGTACTTCCCGTTCGTGCAGCTGCTGTCGTCGGTCGCGGCGGCCGCGGTGCTGGTGGTGGGCGCCGGCCGGGTGGACGCCGCCACGCTGACCACGGGCGCGCTGGTGGCGTACCTGCTGTACATCGACCTGTTCTTCGCGCCCGTGCAGCAGCTCTCCCAGGTGTTCGACGGCTACCAGCAGGCCACCGTCTCGCTCGGCCGCATCCAGGAGCTGCTGCGCGAGCCGACGTCCACCTCGGCGGCGCGCGCGCCGCGGACGGTGACCTCCCTGCGTGGTGAGATCGCCTTCGAGGACGTCCACTTCGCCTACGGTGCCGGCGACGAGGCGGCCCTGCGCGGCATCGGCCTGCGCATCCCCGCCGGGCAGACCGTGGCGTTCGTCGGCGAGACGGGCGCCGGCAAGTCGACCCTGGTCAAGCTGGTGGCGCGGTTCTACGACCCGACGTCCGGCCGGGTCACGGTCGACGGGACGGACCTGCGCGAGCTGGACCTCACGTCGTACCGCCACCGCTTGGGCGTCGTGCCGCAGGAGGCCTACCTCTTCCCCGGCACCGTCCGCGACGCCATCGCCTACGGCCGCCCGGGGGCGAGCGACGCCGAGGTGGAGGCGGCGGCCCGCGCGGTCGGCGCCCACGAGATGATCGCCACGCTGGAGGGCGGCTACCTCCACGAGGTCGCCGAGCGCGGGCGCAACCTCTCCGCGGGCCAGCGCCAGCTGATCGCGCTCGCCCGCGCCGAACTGGTCGACCCCGACGTCCTGCTGCTCGACGAGGCGACGGCGGCCCTGGACCTGGCCACCGAGGCGCAGGTCAACCAGGCCACCGACCGCCTCGCGGGCCGGCGCACCACGCTGGTCGTCGCCCACCGCCTCACCACGGCGGCGCGGGCCGACCGGGTGGTGGTCATGGACCACGGCCGGGTGGTCGAGGACGGCACCCACGAGGAACTCCTCGCCCGCGACGGCCGCTACGCCCGCCTGTGGCGGACGTTCGTCGGCGAACCGGTGGGCGTGGAGTCGGCCTGACGGCGGACGGGCACCGGGCCGGCGCGGGCCCGCGCGCAACCGCGCGGCCCGCGTCCGGCGTCCGTACACCAGTACGGCGAGCGACACGGCGGGCGACTCGGGGAGACACGGACGTGGGCAGCGGAACGAGGGGTGTCATACGGCGGCTGGCGGCGGGCGTGGCGGTGCTGACCGCCTCCGGGGTCCTCGCGCTGGCCGCGCCCGGCAGCGCGCAGGCGGCGGCCGTCCACGCGTGCGCGGGCCGCAAGGTGCGCACGCTGTCCTTCACCACCGGCTCGGTGCAGGTGTTCAAGCAGGGCCGCTACGTCTGCGCCGTCACCTACGCCAAGAACCCGCGCGGCACGAAGCCGATGTCGGTCAGCGTGCAGGCCCGCGGCGGGCGTCCCTGGCGGATCCAGAAGCGCGCCACGCGCCAGGTCGGACCCGTCACCGTGTACGCCGGTCACCGCTGCGTGTGGGTGAAGGGATCGGTGGGCCGTACGGCGGTCAGTTCCGGCTGGATTCTGTGCTGACGTCCTGAAACCTCCGCAACAACCTCCCCTGGTGCGAAGCCGGTTGCTCCGATAGCTTCCGGCGCACATCTGTCTCACAGGGAGGGTGCACGCGCATGCGCAAGGCGCTCAGATGGCTGCTGGCGCTCACCGTGCTCATAGGCACGCTGACCACGGCGGGAGCAGCGACCGCTGCCGAGCCTGGGGCCACGGACATCAAGGACCGGCTGCTCTCGATCCCGGGCATGAGCCTGATCGAGGAGAAGCCGTACCCCGGCTACCGCTACTTCGTCCTGAACTACACCCAGCCGGTCGACCACCGGAACCCCTCGGCGGGCACCTTCCAGCAGCGGATCACCGTGCTGCACAAGGACGTCAGCCGCCCGACGGTGTTCTACACCGGCGGCTACAACGTCTCCACCAACCCCAGCCGCCGCGAGCCGACCCAGATCGTCGACGGCAACCAGGTCTCCATGGAGTACCGCTACTTCACCCCCTCCCGCCCCAGCCCCGCCGACTGGTCCAAGCTGGACATCTGGCAGGCGGCGAGCGACCAGCACCGCATCTTCACCGCGCTGAAGCCGGTCTACACGAAGAACTGGATCGCCACCGGCGGCTCCAAGGGCGGCATGACGGCGACGTACTTCGAGCGCTTCTACCCGCGGGACATGGACGGCGTGGTCGCGTACGTGGCCCCCAACGACGTGGTCAACGACCAGGACGCCGCCTACGACCGCTTCTTCGCGTCCGTCGGCACCAAGGAGTGCCGCGACCGGCTGAACGCGGTGCAGCGCGAGGCGCTGGTGCGCCGCACCGCGCTGGAGCAGAAGTACGCGGCGTACGCCGCCGAGAACGGCTACACCTTCACCACGATCGGCAGCCTGGACCGCGCCTACGAGGCGGTCGTCCTGGACTACGTGTGGGGCTTCTGGCAGTACAGCCTGCTCTCCGACTGCGACAGCATCCCGGCGAACGCGGCCACCGCCACGGACGACGAGATCTGGACCTCGGTCGACACCATCTCCGGCTTCTCGGCGTACACCGACCAGGGCCTGGAGCAGTACACCCCGTACTACTACCAGGCGGGCACCCAGCTGGGCGCGCCCACCATCCACTTCCCGCACATCGAGAAGCAGTACATCCGCTACGGCTACCAGCCGCCCCGGAACTTCGTGCCCCGCTCGATCCCGATGAAGTTCCAGCCGTGGGTCATGCGGGACGTCGACAGCTGGGTCCGGCACAACGCCCGGCACATGCTCTTCGTGTACGGCCAGAACGACCCGTGGGGCGCGGAGCGCTTCCGCGTCGACAAGGGCGCCCGGGACTCCTACGTCTTCACGGCCCCCGGCCTCAACCACGGCGCGAACGTGGCCGGTCTGGTCGCCGACCAGAAGGCCCTCGCCACCGCCCGCATCCTCGACTGGGCGGGCCTGCCCGCCGCGACGGCGTCGGCGGCCAAGCCGCTGGCGAAGTTCGACAGCAAGCTCGACGTGAGGGACGTGGAGCGGGAGCCGGCCCTGCGCCCGTGACCCCTCCGGAGAACTGACGGCGGCGGGCCCGGGAGATCTCCCGGGCCCGCCGTGCTGTGCGCGCTAGTACGGCAGCCCGTGCCCGATCGGGAACAGCACCCGCGCCGGGTCGTCGGCCCGCTGGACCGGCACCGGCAGCTTCCCGCGGGGGGCGGTGCGGCCCGCGATCACCCGGGCCGCGGCGCGCAGTTCGACGTCGGTCCAGGAGTAGGTCGCCAGGTACGCGGCGACCCCGGGCAACTGGGCCACGTCGTACGGGTTGCGGACGGCGACCGCGACCACCGGGCGCCCGGTGGCGAGGAGTTGCTCGACGAGGGTCTTCTGCGGGCTGGTCGCGGTGACGTTGTACGTCGCCACCACGACCGCGTCCGCCTCGCCGGCCGCGGCCACCGCGCGGGCGATCGTCGCCGCCGAGGGGGCCGTGCCGGTGGACAGGGCCGTGGCCGTGAAGCCGAGGCCGGTCAGGGCGGCGGCGAGGACACCGGTGGGCGGGCCGGTCGTACCGGACGGGGAGGCCGGGTCGGCGCCGACGACCAGCAGCCTGCGCCGGGTGTCCGGCGCCAGCGGCAGCAGCCCGCCCTCGTTGACCAGCAGGGTCGTGGTCCGCCCGGCGATGCGGTCGGCGGCGGCCAGGTGGGCCGGGGTGCCCACGGTCCGGTCCACGCCCGCCTGCCCGGCGTACGGGTCGTCGAGCAGCCCGAGCTTCGCCTTCAGCCGCAGGATGCGCAGCACCGACTGCTCCAGCCGCTCCTCGGTCAGCTCCCCCTCGCGCACGGCCCGCAGCACCGCGTTCCACGCGACGTCCAGCTTCGGCGGGTTGAGCAACTGGTCGACGCCAGCCTTCAGGGCGAGCACCGGGACCCGGTCGTCGCCGTACTTGGTGCGCACGCCCGCCATGTCGAGCGCGTCGGTCACCACCACCCCGTCGTAGCCGAGGCGTTCGCGCAGCAGGCCGGTGACGATCGGCCGGGACAGGGTGGCCGGGTCGCCCGAGTCGTCGAGGGCCGGGACCAGGATGTGCGCGGTCATGATCGAGTCGATGCCGGCCGCGATCGCCGCGCGGAACGGCACCGCGTCCAGCTCCTCCCACACCTCGCGGCTGTGGGTGATGACCGGGAAGCCGTAGTGGCTGTCGACCGCGGTGTCGCCGTGCCCGGGGAAGTGCTTGGCGGTCGCCGCCACCCCCGCGGACCGGTAGCCCTGCACCTCGGCGGCGACCAGGGCGGCCACCGCGTCCGGGTCGGAGCCGAAGGACCGCACGCCGATGACCGGGTTGGCCGGGTTGACGTTGACGTCCGCCACGGGGGAGTAGTCCTGGCGCACCCCCATCGCGCGCAGCTCGGCGCCCGAGATCCGGCCGAGGGTGCGGGCGTCGGTGCGCGAGCCGCCGGCGCCGATCGCCATGGCGCCCGGGAAGAGGGTCGCCGGGGCGCCGATCCGGCAGACGATGCCGTGCTCCTGGTCGGTGGAGATGAGCACCGGCAGCCCGCGCGGCAGGTCCAGCGAGGCGCGCTGGAGGCCGTCGGACAGGGCGGCGATCTGGTGCGGCTCATGGGTGTTGTGCGCCCAGGCGAAGTAGATGATCCCGCCGAGCCGGTAGCGCTCGAGCAGTTCGGCCGCCGTGCGGACGCCCAGCTCCGCGAGGTTGGCGTCCACGTCGGCCTGGTCCGGGTCGGTCGCCGAGTGGCCGTACACGCGGGAGACGAAGACCTGGCCGACCTTCTCCTCGAGCGTCATCCGGGAGACCAGCCGGCGCAGCCGCCGGTCGTCCGGTGCGCGGCCGGCGCCCGCGTGGGCGGTTCCCGCGCCGACGGCGAGGGACGCGGTGAGGCCCGCGGTGGCGGCGAGGACGGTGCGTCTGGAGGGCACGTGCGCTCCTTCCGGAGGTGATCCACTGAAGGAAACTTCCGTCGGGTCAGCAGTATCCGGAAAGTTATTGCCGGTCAAGGGAGCGCGCAGGCACGGCGCGCGAGTGGTGGACCGGGGGCGCCCGTCACGGGCTCACGCCGGGCCGGGACCCCGGCGCGCTCGGGCTCATGCCGGGCGGGGGTCCCGACGCGCTCGGGCTCACGCCTGGCCGGTGCTGACGCGCTCGGGCTCACGCGGGCCGGTGTCGGCGCGCTCGCCCCAGTGCGCCTGGAGCGCGCGCACCGTCTCGGCGATCGCCGGGCGCCGGGCCGCCCCCTCACGCCACAGCGCGTACAGCCGCCGTACGGGCAGCGGGTCCAGCCGCACCTCCACCACCCCCTCGGGCAGCGGGCCGCGTCCCAGGCGGGGGATCAGGGCGATGCCCAGGCCCGCCGCGACCAGCGCGACCAGCGTCGGGTTCTCCTCGGCGGTGTGGACCAGGTCCGGCTCGTGCCCGGCCGCGCGCAGCGTGCGCACCAGCCAGTCGTGGCACACCCGCCCCGGCGGCTGGCACACCCACCGCTCACCGCCCAGCTCCTCGCGCCGTACCGCCGCACGCCCCGCGAAGGGGTGGCCCGCGGGGACGAGCAGGTCGCACAGGTCGTCCCCGATGACCGCCTGCTCCACGCCCGCCGGCGCGGGCAGCGGCGCGATGTCCCAGTCGTGGGCCACCGCCAGGTCGACCGCGCCCTTGGCGACCAGGTCGACCGACAGGTGCGGGTCGACCTCGGTCAGCCGCGCGTCCAGGGCGGGGTGCCGCCGCGCCAGCTCGGCCAGCACCCCGGGCAGCAGCCCGCGCGCCGCCGACGGGAACGCGGCCAGGGTCAGCCGGCCGGACGGCAGCCCGCGCCGCCGCTCCAGATCGGTCTCGGCGCGCTCCACGATCGCCATCAACTGCTGTGCCGTAACGACCAGTTGCCGGGCCTCGGCGGTGAGCCGCACGCCCCGGCCCTCCCGTTCGAGCAGCACCGTGCGGGTCTCCCGCTCCAGCTTGGCGATCTGTTGGGACACCGCCGAGGGCGTGTACCCGAGCGCGGCGGCGGCCCGGCCGACCGTGCCGTGGACGGAGACGGCGTGCAGGGCGCGCAGGCGCTGGAGGTCGAGCATCGGGGTCCCCCTCGGACGGCGGCGGGCTGCCGCGAGCCATCGACTCATCACTTCTGCTTCATCCCACCATGCACGAATCATCGCTGGTGCTACACGGTCCGGGCCGGTGATCCTCGACGCATGCGACCCGCACACCTCCTGCTCGCCGTCCTCGTCGCCGCCGTCTGGGGCGTCAACTTCACCGTCATCGAGATCGGCCTCGGCCACTTCCCGCCCCTGCTGTTCTCCGCGCTGCGCTTCCTCGTGGCGGCGCTCCCCGCGGTGTTCTTCGTCGGCCGCCCCAAGGTCGCCTGGCGGTGGATCGTGGCCGTCGGACTGGTGCTGGGCGTCGCGAAGTTCGGGCTGCTGTTCGTCGGGATGGACGCCGGGATGCCGGCCGGCCTGTCGTCCCTTGTGCTGCAGGTCCAGGCGGTGTTCACCGCGGTCGTCGCCGCCGTCGTCCTCGGCGAGCGCCCCTCCCGCACCCGGGTCCTCGGCATGGCGGTCGCCCTCGCCGGGATCGTCGTCGCCGCCGTCGACGAGGGCACCGCCGGCCCGCTCGGCGCGTTCGCCCTGGTCGTCGCCGCGGCCGCCTGCTGGGGCGTGTCCAACGTGCTGACCCGCAGGGCGGCCCCGCCCGACGCGCTGAACTTCATGGTCTGGGTGAGCACCGTCCCCGTGCTGCCGCTGCTCGGCCTGTCGCTGCTCCTGGAAGGGCCCGGCCGCGACTACGACGCGCTGCGCGCCCTCGACTGGCAGGGCGCCGGCACCGTCGTCTACGTCGCCTGGGTCACCACGGTCTTCGGCTTCGGGGCGTGGGGCCTGCTGCTGCGCCGCCACCCGGCCTCCACGGTCGCGCCCTTCTCCCTGCTGGTGCCCGTCTTCGGCATGACGTCGGCCGCGCTGTTCCTCGGCGAACCGGTGAGCGGGCTGCGCTGGTGCGCCGCGGCCCTCCTGGTCGGCGGCGTGGCGCTCACCTCGCTCGCCCCCGGGCGCGCGGCCCGGGTCCACCCCGTGGACGTGGCCCCGGCGGAGGCGGTCGGCACGCGATCATGACGGGCATGGCCCTCGTCGACATCCCCGGTTCCAAGTCCCTCACCGCCCGCGCCCTCTTCCTCGCGGCGGCGGCCGACGGCGTCACCACCCTCGTACGGCCCCTGCGCTCGGACGACACCGAGGGCTTCGCCGAGGGACTGGCCCGCCTCGGCTACCGCGTCGGCCGCACCCCGGACACCTGGCAGGTCGACGGCCGGCCGGACGGACCCCCGGCCGGCGCGGCGGACGTGTACTGCCGGGACGGCGCGACCACCGCGCGCTTCCTGCCGGCCCTCGCCGCCACCGGCCACGGCACCTACCGCTTCGACGCCTCCGCGCAGATGCGCCGCCGCCCGCTGCTGCCGCTCACCCGCGCCCTGCGCGACCTGGGCGTGGACCTGCGCCACGAGGACCGGGAGGGCCACCACCCACTGACCGTCCGGGCGAACGGCGTGGAGGGCGGCAAGGTCACCCTCGACGCCGGCCAGTCCTCGCAGTACCTCACCGCGCTGCTGCTGCTCGGCCCGCTCACCCGCACCGGCCTGCACATCGAGGTCACCGACCTGGTCTCGGCACCCTACGTCGGCATCACGCTGGCGATGATGCGGGCGTTCGGCGTGGAGGTGGAGCGCGAGGGCGACGTGTTCCGCGTGCCGCCCGGCGGCTACCGGGCGACGACGTACCCGATCGAACCGGACGCCTCCACGGCGAGCTACTTCTTCGCGGCCGCCGCCGTCACCCCGGGCGCCGAGGTCACCGTGCCGGGCCTCGGCGAGGGCGCCCTCCAGGGCGACCTGGGCTTCGTGGAGGTGCTGCGCCGGATGGGCGCCGAGGTGACGGTGGCCGCCGACCGCACCACGGTCCGCGGCACCGGCACCCTGCGCGGGCTCACCGTGGCCATGCGCGACATCTCCGACACCATGCCGACCCTCGCGGCCGTCGCGCCCTTCGCCGACGGCCCGGTCCGCATCGAGGACGTGGCCAACACGCGCGTGAAGGAGTGCGACCGGCTGGAGGCGTGCGCGGAGAACCTGCGGCGCCTCGGGACCGACGTCGCCACCGGCCCCGACTGGATCGAGATCCGCCCCGGCCGGCCGTCCGGCGCCGGGATCCGCTCCCACGGCGACCACCGCATCGTCATGTCGTTCGCGGTGACCGGGCTGCGCACCCCGGGCATCTCCTTCGACGACCCGGGGTGCGTGCGCAAGACGTTCCCCGGCTTCCACGAGGCGTTCGCGGCGCTGCGGGCGTCGTTCGCGGCACCGGCGGCGGACGCACCGGGCGGGGCGTCCGGCGGGGCGGGCGGGGCGGGCGCGGCGGGCGCGGTGGGTGCGGCGGGCGAGGAGCCGGGCCGATGAGCTTCGTCCTGCGCGGACCGGTCCTGGAGGGCGAGTTCGTCCGCCTGGAGCCGCTCGGCCACCAGCACGCCGCCGACCTGGCCCGGGCCGCCGAGGAGGACCGGGACACGTACGCCTTCACCTGGGTCCCCCGGGCCGAGGAGGTGAGTTCCTACATCGACGCCCAGCTCGCCCGCGCGGCCACCGGACGGCTCGCCTCCTAGGTCGTGTCCGCAAAGTCCCGTCGTCCGCCCGGAGGGCGGGCCCTGCGGCGTCCGGTGCGTGCTCTCGGCGTGCCGGGCGGACACCCGCGTACTGGCCGTACTCGGGTGTCCGCCCGGTGCGGCGAGAGTGCGTGCCGGGCGTCGGGGGGCAGGCGGGACTTTGCGGACACGGCCTACGCCCAGGTCTCCCGGGCGACCGGGCGGGCGGTCGGCGCCACGGCGTACTGGGAGCCGCGCTGCTGGCGGGACGACGGCCGGCTCGACGCCGTCGAGGTCGGTTTCACCTGGCTCGCCGCAACCGCCCAGGGCACCGGCATCAACGCAGAGGCCAAACTCCTGCTCTTCCGGCACGCCTTCGAGGAGTGGGACGTCGCCCGCGTCGACCTGAAGACCGACGCCCGCAACGCCCGCTCCCGCGCCGCCATCGAGAGCGTCGGCGCCTGCTTCGAGGGCGTCCTGCGCAACTGGTCCCGCTCCTGGGCACCGGGCGAGGAGGGCCGCCTGCGCGACTCGGCGATCTTCTCGGTGACGGCCGCGGAGTGGCCGGCGTGCCGGGCACGGCTGGGGGAGCGGGTGGCGCGGTACCGGCTGCGGAACGGCGGGGCCGCCGAGGGGTGACGGAGCCGGGTTCAGCGCTCGGGGAGTGGCTCCTGGGCGGTGTCGGAGGTGTCGGAGGCGGGGCCGGGGATCGCGGCCGTGTCCTCGGCGGGTCCGTCCCCTCCGACGCTTCCGTCAAGGCCCGGGAGGGCCGGCGTGGTGTCCGCCGGGTCCCTGGCCTCCGGGCCGGGACCGGTCGGCTTCGCCCCCCTGAGCTCCGGTGTGGACGCGCCCACCGCCGTCACCGCCGCCAGGCACAGCAGTCCGCCGCTGACCAGGGCCGTGGCGCCCGAGGACCAGCCGGCGACCATGCCGCCGCGCAGGTTGCCCAGGTGCGGGCCCGCCTGGCCGACGACCAGCTCGGCGGCGGTGACCCGGCCCAGCAGGGCGTCCGGTGTCAGGGTCTGCACGATCGTGCTGCGGGACAGCACGGCCACCGCGTCGGCGGCCCCGGCCAGCACCAGCATCGCCAGCCCCGCCCACGCGCTGGTGGTCAGCCCGAACCCGGCCAGCGCCAGGCCCCAGGTGCCGGACGCGCACAGCATGACCGGGCCCGGCCGGCCCCGGCGGGTGACGGCGCCGGACAGGGCGGTCGCCGTGACCCCGCCCACGGCGAGCGCGGACAGGAACAGCCCGAGGAAGCGCGGGTCGCCCCCGAACCGCTCGGTGTTGACCAGCGGGAAGAGGCTGACCGGCATCGCCAGCACGGTCGCCGCGAGGTCGGTGACGAGCGCACCGCGCACCACCCGGTGCCCGGTGAGGAACCGCAGCCCGTCCAGCACCCCGTGCAGTCCGGGCCGGGCCCCCTCGCCCTGCGGCGGCAGCGCGGGCAGCCCGAACGCGCCGTAGAAGGACAGGCCGAAGCTGAGCGCGTCGAACAGGTAGCAGACGCCGATGCCCCACCAGCCGAGGACCAGCCCGGCGACGGCCGGGCCGAGCAGCATCATGGCCTGCCCGGTGATCTGGTGGAGGGCTAGCCCGGCGGCCACCTGGTCCTTGGGCAGCAGCCGGGGCACGAACACCCCGGCCGCCGGCGCCGAGACGGCCGCGAACGACGCCTGCACGGCGACGAGCGCCAGCACGACCACCACGGGCACGTGCCCGGTGAAGCCCTGCACGGCCAGCAGCGCGGAGCACACCGCCTGGCCGACGTTGGTCCCCAGGTAGACCCGCCGCCGGTCGGCCCGGTCCACCCAGGCCCCGGCGAACAGCCCGACGCCGACCATCGGCAGCGCCTGCGCCAGACCGACCGCGCCGCTCCAGACGGCGCTGTGGGTGGTGTCCCACACCTGGTAGAGCACGGTGACCATGGTCATGAAGCCACCGAGCGTGGACACCGTGCGCCCGAACAGCAGCCGCCGGAAGACGGGGGAGGTCCGCAGCGGACGGAGGTCGACGAGCGTCCCGGCGAGCCTCATGAGGCCGGGACGGCGGCGGACGCGGGGGTCGCGCGGCGGGGGACCGCGGAGAGCGGCGACACGGCGAGCGAGGACAGGGAGAACGGAGACACGAGCGGTGGCGACACGGCCGACGGGGGCACGGAGGGCGGAGGCACGGGGGGCGGAGGCACGGCGCGGAGGCTAGCCCGCGCCGTCAGGGCCCCGCCAGCGAATTAGCGGCCGACGGGCCGACCACGCACACGGGCCGACCCGGCCCCGGTCCGACTCCTGCCCGCCCCGATCCTCGCCCCGCTCCCCGTCCCGGTCCCCGCCCCGACCCCCGCCGGGATCCCGGCGGCCTCAGGCCGAGTCGTTGAGCAGCCGGCCGAGGTGCGCGCGTCCCGCCGTGAGCAGGCCGGGCAGCGGCTCGGCGGCCTCGTACCAGCGCTTCTCGTACTCCCAGCACAGCCAGCCGTCCCAGCCGTGGCGGGAGAGCACCTCCACGCACTCGCCGAGCGGAATGATGCCCGCGCCGAGCGCCAGCGGGGTGGTGTCGTCGGCCGAGACGATGTCCTTGACCTGGACGTAGCCGAGGTACGGGGAGAGCGCCGCGTAGCTGTCGAGGGGCTGCTCGCCGCCGAGCCAGGTGTGCATCACGTCCCAGAGGGCGCCGACCTGACGGTGGCCGACCTGGCCGATGATCCGGGTGACGTCGGCGCCGGTGGGGTGCGAGTCGTGGGTCTCCACCAGGACGCGCACACCGAGGTCGGCGGCGTCCCGGGCGACGGTGCCGAGCCGCCGGGCGGCGATCGCGTCGGCCTCGTCGGCGGAGGCGGCGTCCGAACCGCCGGGGAGGACCCGTACGAAGGGGGCGCCCAGGTCATGGGCGAGCCCGAGCAGCGTACGGATCTCCTCCAGCACCGCTTCGTCGTCGCCGGGCGCGGCCACGCGTGCGTAGCCGGCGAGACCGAGCAGTTCGACGCCGGCGTCCTTGAACCGGGCGGCGACGTCCTCCCGTTCACCGGTGCCGAGTCCTGGATGGACCGGCTCCTCGGGGTGGGCGCGCAGTTCGACACCGTGGTATCCGTGCGCGGTCGCGAGCCGCAGCACGTCGGGCAGGGGAAGACCGGGAACACCGAGCGTGGAGAAGGCGAACTTCATGCCCCGGACCCTACTCGCGCGGACCGGACGGCGCCGCTCCACACCCACCCCGTGCCCCGTGATCGCGCCACCACACCCGTGCCGGACCTACTGGCCCGCCACACCGGCGGCGCGATACACGCACACCTCGGCGCCCGTCCCGGCCGTCGTGCAGGACACCAGCTCGAAGCCGTGCCGGCCGCCGTCCTCGGGGAAGATCGACTTGCCGCCGCCGAGCACCACGGGCATCCGCATCAGGACGAGTTCGTCCACGAGCCCCTCACCGATCAGCGTGCGGGCGAGGGTGGGGCTGCCCATGACGAGCAGGTCACCGCTCGCCCGGCCGCGCAGCTCCCGCAGGCGCGCCACGGCGTCGGCGCCGGGCACCAGCACCGAGTTGTCCCACGCCGACAGGTCCTCGCCGAGGGTCGTCGACACGACGTACTTGCGGACCGAGTTCATCCGGTCCGCGAACGGGTCCCCCGCCCGCCCGGGCCAGGCCGCGGCCATCGCCGTCCAGGTCCGCCGCCCGAACAGCAGGGCGTCCGCCTTCTGCAACGCGGCGTCGAAGGCACCGCCGACGACCTCCGGGTCGAAGTACGCGTGCGTCCACCCACCGTGCGCGAACCCCCCGTCGGTGTCCTCCTCCGGCCCGCCGGGCGCCTGGACGACTCCGTCGAGACTGATGAACGAACTGATGACGATCCGCATGGGTCTCACTCCTGGGATGGTGTGCCGCGCTGTACGGCAGTGGAGACGCTGCCGCGGACGAAAACTCATCGGTGGGGCCGTGTATCAGCCCGTCCGGCGTTTGAGGACGAGGCCCGTCCAGGGCCGAAGCGGGGGCCTGGGGGCGGCAGCCCCCAGCACGCAGGCACCAGCCCACGGCCACCCCACGGAAACGAACGCCCGCACTAACCCCGCGGCACCCCGGAGGACTCTCGCGGCACCCCGGAGGATCCCCGCACCATCAGCTCCCCCCGGACCATCGCGATCCCCCCGGGCGGCGGCTCCTCCCGCCCCATGGCGATCCGCCCCGCCCGCGCCCCCGCCTCCGCCAGCGGCAACCGCACCGTCGTCAGCGACGGCACCGCGTCGACGCTGAACGGCAGGTCGTCGAACCCGGCGACCGACACGTCCTCCGGGATCCGCCGCCCCGACTCCCGCAGCGCCGCGCACGCCCCGAGCGCGACGGAGTCGTTCGCGGCGACCACGGCCGTGAGCGTCGGGTCGCGCCGCAGCAGCTCCAGCGTGGCCTCGTAGCCCGCGCGCCGGTCGTAGGGGCCGTGCACGGTCCAGCGCGGGTCCTCCTCGATGCCGGCCGCGGCGAGGGCGGCCCGGTGGCCCTCGAGCCGGTGCCGGGTGGTGGTGCGTTCCTCGGGGCCGGCGATGTAGCCGAGCCGGCGGTGGCCGAGCCGGATGAGGTGCTCGGTGAGTTCGCGGCCGCCGCCGCGGTTGTCGAAGGTCAGCGCGACCGCGTCGGTGTCCGGCGCGGGCGGCCGCCCGCACAGCACGATCCTCGTCCCGGCGTCGGCGAGCTTGCGCAGCTTGGCCGCGACGGCCGCGGCGTGGGGCTGGTCCTCCACGGCGCCGCCGGTGAGCACCACGGCGGCCGCCCGCTGGCGCTGGAGCAGGGTCAGGTAGGTGAGTTCGCGTTCCGGTGACCCGCCGGTGTTGCAGACCACCGCGAGCCGTTCGCCGCCGGCCCGGCCGCCGGGCCCGCCGATCTCGGACTGGATCGCGCCGGCCATGATCCCGAAGAACGGGTCGGCGATGTCGTTGACCAGGATGCCCACCAGGTCGGAGGTGGCCGCGGCGAGGGCGCTGGCGGGGCCGTTGAGGACGTAGTCGAGCTCGTCGACGGCGCGCAGCACCCGTTCGCGGGTGGAGGCGGCCACGGGGTAGTTCCCGTTCAGCACGCGCGACACCGTCGCGGGGGAGACCTGGGCGCGGGCCGCCACGTCCGCCAGGGTCACCGTCATCTCGTCGTCCTCCGGTCGCGCATCTGGTCGTACGGGGTCCTACGGATCCCTGAGGGGTGTCCCGTGGGTACGGACACGCCCTCGTAGACAGGCCGCGCGGCGATCGGGTTCCGCGCGTGTGGAACCAGACCCTACGACCGTCGGCCCCCGTTGTTCGCCCCCTCGAACAACTCGGCTCGGACACGGTCTTGTCCGGAGCGCCGTGCGGGGGCTAGCTTCTCCTCGAATAGAAAGCGCTTGCTGCAGTGCTGATCAGGACGGGGCGTACGCGGCGCGCACGCCTGCGGACGACTCCCGAGACCGCGTACGACGGCGGACGACCGCGTACGACTCCGACGAAGGGACCGACGTGACACGCAAGACGGTGCGGATCGCCATGAACGGCGTGACCGGGCGCATGGGCTACCGCCAGCACCTGGTCCGCTCCTTGCTGGCCCTGCGCGACCAGGGCGGGCTCGCCCTCGGCGACGGCACCGTGCTGTGGCCGGAGCCGGTCCTGGTCGGCCGTCGCGCACCCGCGCTGAAGGCGCTCGCCGAACAGCACGGCCTGGAGCACTGGACCACCGACCTGGACGCGGTCCTCGCCGACCCGGCCGTCGACATCTACTTCGACGCCCAGGTGACCTCGGCCCGCGAGGAGGCCCTCCGGAAGGCGATCGCGGCGGGCAAGCACGTCTACACCGAGAAGCCGACCGCCACCGGTCTGGACGGCGCCCTGGAGCTGGCCCGGCTCGCCGCGGCGGCCGGCGTCAAGCACGGCGTGGTGCAGGACAAGATCTTCCTGCCCGGGTTGCTGAAGCTGAAGCGGCTGATCGACGGCGGCTTCTTCGGCCGGATCCTGTCCGTGCGGGGCGAGTTCGGCTACTGGGTCTTCGAGGGCGACTGGCAGGAGGCCCAGCGCCCGTCGTGGAACTACCGCGCCGAGGACGGCGGCGGCATCGTCGTCGACATGTTCCCCCACTGGGAGTACGTGCTGCACGAGCTGTTCGGCCGGGTGCGGTCCGTGCAGGCGCTCGCCACCACCCACGTCCCGCAGCGCTGGGACGAGAACGGCAAGCCCTACGACGCCACCGCCGACGACGCCGCCTACGGCATCTTCGAGCTGGAGGGCGGCGTGGTCGCCCAGATCAACTCCTCCTGGGCGGTGCGCGTGAACCGCGACGAACTGGTCGAGTTCCAGGTCGACGGCACCGAGGGCTCCGCGGTGGCCGGCCTGCGCACCTGCCGGGTCCAGCACCGCTCGGCCACGCCGAAGCCGGTGTGGAACCCCGACGTCCCCGCCACCGAGGTGTTCCGCGACCAGTGGCAGGAGGTCCCGGACAACGGGGAGTTCGACAACGGCTTCAAGGCCCAGTGGGAGCTGTTCCTCAAGCACGTCCACGCCGACGCCCCCTACCACTGGGACCTGCTCGCCGGCGCCCGCGGCGTCCAGCTCGCCGAGCTGGGCCTGCGGTCCTCGGCGGAGGGCCGCCGCCTCGACGTACCGGAGATCCAGCTGTGACGATCCGACTTCCCGGCGCGCAGGGCGCGTTGCGCGTGTACGAACCCCGCGCCGAGCCCCTCGCGGTGACGGCCGGCACCCCCTTCACCTCCCGTACGGTCTTCTCGGCGGCGCACGTCGTGGCGGACCCGTTCGCCGACACGACGCCGGACGGGCCCGCGGCCGTGGACTGGGAGGCGACGCTCGCCTTCCGCCGCCACCTGTGGTCCCACGGGCTGGGCGTCGCCGAGGCGATGGACACCGCGCAGCGCGGCATGGGCCTGGACTGGGCGGGCGCGGCGGAGCTGATCCGCCGTTCGGCGGCCGAGGCGCGGGCGGTGGGCGGCCGCATCGCCTGCGGGGCCGGCACCGACCAGCTCGCGGCCGGCACCCCGGCCGAGGTGCGGGCGGCGTACGAGGAACAGCTCGCGGTCGTGGAGGAGTCGGGCGCGCAGGCGATCCTGATGGCCTCGCGCGCCCTGTGCGCGGCCGCGTCCGGCCCCGACGACTACCTGGAGGTCTACGGCCACCTCCTGCGCCAGGCCGCCGAGCCGGTGGTCCTGCACTGGCTGGGCCCGATGTTCGACCCGGCACTGGAGGGCTACTGGGGCACGTCCGACCTGGACGCGGCGACGGAGGTGTTCCTGGAGGTGATCGCCGCGCACCCGGACAAGGTGGACGGCGTCAAGGTGTCGCTGCTGGACGCCGGTCGCGAGGTGGCCCTGCGCCGCAGGCTCCCCGACGGCGTGCGCTGCTACACCGGCGACGACTTCCACTACCCCGAGCTGATCGCGGGCGACGAACGGGGCTTCAGCCACGCCCTGCTCGGCGTCTTCGACCCGCTGGGTCCGCTGGCGGCGCAGGCGGTACGGGTGCTGGACACGGGTGACGTGACGGGCTTCCGCGCCCTCCTCGACCCCACGGTCGCGCTCTCCCGCCACCTGTTCCGGGCCCCCACCCGCTTCTACAAGACGGGCGTGGTCCTCCTCGCCTGGCTCGCGGGCCACCAGGCGCACTTCACCATGGTGGGCGGCCTGCAGTCGGCCCGCTCCCTGCCGCACCTGGCCCGCGCTTACGAACTCGCCGACGGCCTGGGCCTGTTCCCCGACCCGAAGCTCGCGGAGGACCGCATGAAGACCCTCCTCTCCCTCCACGGGGTGGACCAGTGAACGCCGCCGGGGACCTGTCCCGCTTCTCCGTCAACCAGATGACGGTCCGACAACTGTCCCTGCCCGCCCTGGTGGACGCCTGCCTCGACCTGGGCGTCCCCGGGGTCGGCCTGTGGCGCGAGCCCGTGCGGTCCCACGGCGTGGAGGCGACGGCCAAGCTGGTGCGCGAGGCCGGCCTGACCGTGACCACCCTCTGCCGGGGCGGCTTCCTCACGGCGACCGACCCGCGGGAGCGGGCGGAGGCCATCACCGACAACCGCCGGGCCGTGGAGGAGGCGGCGGCCCTCGGCACCCGGGTGCTGGTCCTGGTCTCGGGCGGTCTCCCGGCCGGCTCCAAGGACCTGCACGGCGCCCGCGAACGCGTCGCGGACGCCTTGGCCGTCCTCGGTCCCTACGCCGAACAGCACGGTGTGCGCCTGGCGATCGAGCCCCTGCACCCCATGTTCGCCGCGGACCGCTGCGTGGTCTCGACCCTCACCCAGGCCCTCGACCTCGCGGAACGCTTCCCCGCCCACCAGGTGGGCGTCACCGTCGACACCTACCACCTCTGGTGGGACGACACGGCCCCCGCCCAGATCGCCCGCGCGGGCGCCCAGCACCGCATCCACACGTTCCAGGTCGCCGACTGGACCACCCCCCTCCCCGAGGGCGTCCTCAACGGCCGCGGCCAACTCGGCGACGGCACGATCGACTTCCCCACCTGGCGACACCACGTCGACTCCGCCGGCTACACGGGCCCGATCGAGGCCGAACTCTTCAACGAGAACCTGTGGTCGAGGGACGGCCACGAGGTCCTGAGGGAAACGGCGGAGCGCTTCGTGACCCACGTACTCGGGTGACGGCCGTCCCGGTGGACGTGGCTCCGAGGAGTCCGGCGCTCATTCCCAGAAGCCCCACTCCCACCCCCAACTGATCACTTCCGAACACCCCCGAAAATCTTCGAACCCCGTGCAACCCACCCCCCACCCCCACGTGTCGTACAGGGCATCAGGACTTCTGGAGGGGGATCCGGGGGGATCGCAGGGGGTTCTGATCGATGGGGGGAACAGGAGGGGCCCGGTCGACGGACCGGGCCCCTCCCACGTGTGCGCCGGGGGTCAGAAGTAGATTCAGAAGAAGACCCCGCAGCGGAGCAGGACGTTGGCGTACGGACGGGCCTCGCCCGTGCGGACCACCAGGCGGGAGCGGTGGGAGAGGTGTTTCAGGTCGTCGTGGGGGACGTAGGCCAGGTCCGGGAAGTGGCGGGAGAGCAGGGCCGCCGCGGCCGGGTTCGCGTCGCGGACCTCCGTCGCCGCCGTCGCGCCCTCCACCACCAGCTCCGCCAGCAGCCCCTCCACGACCTCCGCGAACGACGGCACCCCGGCCCGGAAGGCGAGGTCCACCACGCGCGGCCCGTCCGGCACCGGCATGCCCGCGTCGCAGACCAGCACCCCGTCGCCGTGGCCCAGTTCGGCCAGCGCGCCCGCGAGGTGGCGGTTCAGGATGCCCGCCTTCTTCACGCGGCACCGCCTCCCCGCAACGCCTCGACCTCGTCCGCCGTCGGGAACGACTCCTGCGCGCCCCGCCGGGTCACCGCCACCGCCCCGACCCGCGCCGCACAGGCCGCCGCCTCCGCCAACGACGCCCCCGCCCCCAGCCGCCACGCCAGCGCCGCCGTGAAGGAGTCACCCGCGCCGGTCGTGTCCACCGCGTCCACCGCCACCGCCTCGACCCGGACCACGCCCTCGGACGACGCCACCAGCGCCCCGCCCGCGCCCAGCGTCACCACCACCGACCGCGGCCCCTTCGCCAGCAGCAGCCGCGCCCAGTCCTCGGGTCCGGACGCCACCTCGTAGGCCTCGCCCAGCAGCACCTTCGCCTCGTGCTCGTTGACGATCAGCGGGTCGCAGGCCGCCAGCACCTCGGTGTCCAGCGGCCGCGGCGGCGACGGGTTCAGCACGAACCGCGTGTCCGGCGGCAGGATCCGTACGACCTCCTCCACCGTCTCCACGGGGATCTCCAACTGCGCCGACACCACCCGGGAGGCGTGGAAGAGGCTCGTCGCCGCCCGCACGTCCCGGGGAGTGAGCCGGGCGTTGGCGCCGGGGGAGACCACGATGCTGTTGTCGCCCGACGGGTCGACCGTGATCAGCGCGACGCCCGTCGGCGCCCCGCCCACCAGCACACCCACCGTGTCGACCCCGGCCGCCCGCTGCGACTCCAGCAGCAGCCGGCCGTACGCGTCGTCGCCGACCCGCGCCAGCAGCGCCGTACGGGCACCGAGCCGCGCCGCCGCCACCGCCTGGTTGGCGCCCTTGCCGCCCGGGTGGACGGCCAGGTCGGAGCCGAGCACCGTCTCCCCGGCCCCCGGCCGGCGCTCGACGCCGATCACCAGGTCGGCGTTGGCCGACCCCACGACCAGCAGGTCGTAGTCGTACATGAGAGAACTCCCCTGGAACCTCGGAACCCTGGAACCCTGAAGAAGCGGACCGGGCGGACGGCCCCCGCGAGGGTGACCGCCCGCCCACTCAGCCGTGTCGGCTCACCTGTGTCGGCTCACCTGTGTCGGCTCACCCGTGTCAGCCGTGGAAGCCGGCCACGTTCTCCTTCGTGACCACCTTCACCGGCACCTTCACCGTCGCGGGCACCTCCTTGCCGTCCAGCGCCCGCAGCGCGTTGTCCACGGCGATCCGGCCCAGCTGGGACGGCTGCTGCGCCACCGACGCGTACAGCGTGCCCTGTTCAACGGCCTTGAGGCCGTCCGGGGTTCCGTCGAAGCCGACGACCTGCACCGACTTCCCGGCCTTCGCCCCGAGCGCCTTGACCGCGCCGAGCGCCATCTCGTCGTTGGCGGCGATCACGCCCTGCACGTCCGGGTGGGCCTGGAGCAGGTTCGACATCACGTCGAGGCCCTTGGTGCGGTCGAAGTCGGCCGGCTGCTGGGCCACCACCTGGATGCCCGGGTAGGCCTTCAGACCCTTGGCGAAGCCCTCGGCGCGCTCGCGGGCGGCGGAGGTGCCGGCCTGGCCCTGGAGGATCACGATCCTGCCGTGCCCGCCCAGCTTCTCCGCGACGGTCTTGGCGGCCAGTTCGCCGCCGGCCACGTTGTCCGACGCCACCAGCGCGTCCACGTCCGCCTTGTTGACGCCGCGGTCCACCGCGACGACGGGGATCCCCGCCTTGTCCGCCGCCCGTACGGACGGACCCGCCGCGTCGGAGTCCACCGGGTTGACGATGATCGCGCCCAGGCCGGAACTGGTGAAGTTCTGGAGTTGGTTGGCCTGCTGCGAGGCGTCGTTCTGGGCGTCGGTGACCGTCAGGTCCACGCCCCGCTCCTTCGCCTCGGCCTGCGCGCCGGAGCGGATCTGCACGAAGAACGGGTTGTTCAGCGTCGACAGCGACAGGCCGACCTTCGGGTTCGCCGACGACGAGGAGCCGTCGTGCAGGAAGGACGTCGCCCCGACGACCGCCACCGTGACGACCGCGGCCAGCGCGTACGTCGCCGTCTGCCGGCCCTTGCCGCCGGGGCTGTGGGTGGGCGTGGCGCCCGCCTTGCGGCGCACCGTGTCCAGCAGCACCGCCAGCGCGATGACCACGCCGATCACGACCTGCTGCCAGAAGGCGGACACCGACAGCAGGTTGAGGCCGTTGCGCAGCACCGCGAGGATCAGCGCGCCGATCAGCGTGCCGGACGCCTTGCCGGTGCCGCCCGCCAGGGAGGCGCCGCCGATGACGACGGCGGCGATGGCGTCGAGCTCGTAGCCGTCGGCGGCCTGCGGCTGCGCGGACGACAGCCGCGCGGCGAGCACGACGCCCGCGGCGGCCGCGAACACGCCGGACAGGGCGTAGATGGCGAGCTTCTGCTTCTTCACCCGCAGCCCGGACAGCCGCGCGGCCTCCTCGTTGCCGCCGATGGCGTACATCGAGCGGCCGATGTAGGTGCGGCCGAGCACGAAGGCCGCGATCAGACCCATGACCACCATGACCAGCACCGGTACCGGCAGCCAGCCGCCGAGCGTGTCACCGAGGTGCGAGACCGAGTCGGGGAAGGCGATCGGGGAGCCCTCGGAGATCACCAGCGACAGACCGCGGCCCACCGACAGCAGGGCGAGCGTGGCGATGAACGGCGGCAGCTTGCCGTACGCGATGAGGAAGCCGTTCACCAGCCCGCACACGATGCCCGTGGCCAGCGCCAGTACGACGGCGAGGGCGACGGGCACGCCGTGCGAGGTGGCGCTCCAGGCGAGGACGGTGGCCGATAGGGCCGCCACCGAGCCGACCGACAGGTCGATCCCCGCGGAGACGATCACGAAGGTCACGCCGAAGGCGAGGATGGCGGTCACGGCCGCCTGGACACCGACGTTGAGCAGGTTGTCGGTGGTGAGGAAGTCGCCCGACAGCGCCGACATGGCGATGACGAGGACGATCAGCGCGGTGAGGGCGCCGTTGTCGAGCAGCAGGCGGCGCACGGCCGCGGCGCCGCCGGCGCCCGCGGTGCCGCCCTTGAGCGTGTCAGTGGCCACGAGCGGCCTCCTTGTCGGTCGGGTCGGTCGGGTCGGTGGACCTGGTGGGGTCGGTCGGGTTGGTGGACCCGGCGGGATCGGCGGGGTCGGTCGAGGTGCCGGTGGAGCTGCCGGTGGCGCCGGCGGAGCCGACGGCGAGGGCCATCACGGAGTCCTGGGTGGCCTCGTCGGCGGACAGCTCGCCCGCGATGCGGCCCTGCGCCATCACCAGCACCCGGTCGCTCATGCCGAGCACCTCCGGCAGGTCGCTGGAGATCATCAGCACCGCGGCGCCGGCGGCCGTCAGCCGGTTGACCAGCTGGTAGATCTCGACCTTGGCGCCGACGTCGATGCCGCGCGTCGGCTCGTCGAGGATCAGCACGCGCGTGTCGGCCAGCAGCCACTTGCCGATGACGACCTTCTGCTGGTTGCCGCCGGACAGGGTGCGCACCTGCTGGCCGAGGCCCGCCATGCGCACGCCGAGCTGGTGCGCGATGCGCTCCGCGGCCTCGTGCTGCCCCTTGCGGTCGACGAGCCCCGCGCGCGTGGCGGCCCGCAGGGTGACCAGGCCGAGGTTCTCCTCGACGGTCTGGTCCAGCACGAGGCCCTGGCCCTTGCGGTCCTCGGGCACCAGCCCGACCCCGGCCGCCAGGGCCGCGTTCACGTCGTGCCGGCGCAGCGCCCGGCCTCCGACGCGCACGGTGCCCCGGTCGTACGGGTCGGCGCCGAAGACCGCGCGGACCACCTCGGTGCGTCCCGCGCCGACCAGTCCGGCGATGCCGACGACCTCACCGGCGTGCACCTCGAAGCTGACGTCGTGGAAGACGCCGTCCCGGGTGAGGCCCTCGACGCTGAGCAGCGCGGGGCCCCGGTCGGGCCGTTCGCGCGGGTACTGCTGCTCGATCGAGCGGCCCACCATGAGCCGGACCAGCTCGTCCTCGGGCGTGGAGGCGGGCACCTGACCGACGCTGCGGCCGTCGCGGATGACGGTGACGCGGTCGCCGAGGGCGGCGATCTCCTCCAGGTGGTGGGTGATGAAGACGATGCCGACGCCGTCCGCGCGCAGACTGCGCACGATCGCGAAGAGCTTGTCGACCTCCTCGGAGGTCAGCACGGCGGTCGGCTCGTCCATGATGAGCACGCGCGCGTTGAGGCTCAGCGCTTTGGCGATCTCCACCATCTGGAGCCGGGCGATGCCGAGTTCGCGCACGCGTGCGCGGGGCGACACGGTCAGGCCGACCCGCCGCAGCAGCACCTCGGCGTCGGCCTCCATGCGCCTGCGGTCGATCATGCCGAAGCGGCGCGGCTGGCGGCCCAGGAAGATGTTCTCGGCGACCGTCAGGTCGGGCACCAGGTTGAACTCCTGGTAGATGGTGGCGATGCCGAGGCGCTCGGCGTCCTGCGCGCCGTGGATGCGCACCTCCCGGCCGTCGGCCAGGATGCGGCCGGCGTCGGGGCGGTGGGCGCCGGAGAGCATCTTGATCAGGGTGCTCTTGCCGGCGCCGTTCTCACCGAGCAGCACGTGCACCTCGCCGCGGCGCAGGTCGAAGTCGACGCCGTCGAGCGCGACCACGCCGGGGAAGGTCTTCCGCAGGCCCTCGATGCGCAGCAACGCGTCCGGGTTGCTCACGACTGGCTCCTGTTCGTTGCGGTCGGAGTGGCCGGCGGCGCGCCGCACGAGCGCCGTACGACGAGCCGGGCGGGCAGGGTGACGGACTCGCCGGGCCGGCCCTCGATGCGGTCCACGAGCGCCCGTACGGCGGCCCGGCCCAGCTCGTCGGTCGGCTGGGCGATGGCGGTGACCGGCGGGTCGGTGTGCACGAACCACCGGATGTCGTCGAACGCGGCCAGCGCCAGGTCGTCCGGCACGCGCAGCCCACGCGCGCGTACGGCGTCCAGGGCGCCCAGCGCCATCAGGTTGTCGGCCGCGAAGACGACCTCGGGCGGCTCGGGCAGGTCGAGGAAGCCCTCGGTGACCCGCCGGCCGCTCTCGGCCTGGAAGTCGCCCTGGCCGATGTAGGCGTCGGGCAGGGGGAGCCCGTGCGCGGCGAGCGCCGCGCGGAACGCCTCCACGCGCTCGCTGCCGGTGGTGGTGGCCGCCGGGCCCGCGATGATGGCGAGCCTGCGGTGGCCGAGGCCGTACAGGTGGGCGACGAGGTCGCGCACGGCCGCGCGGCCGTCGGCGCGCACGACGGGCACGTCCACGCCGGGGATCCAGCGGTCGACGAACACCATCGGTGTGCCCGCGCGCGCGGCGTCCAGCATCAGTGGGGAGCCGCCGTCGGTGGGGGAGACCAGCAGCCCGTCGATGCGCCGGTCCAGCAGGGTCCGTACGTGGTGGTCCTGGAGGTCGGGCCGCTCGTCGGCGTTGCCGATGATCACGCTGTAGCCGAGGGCGCGGGCCTCTTCCTCGACCGCGCGGGCCAGCTCGGTGAAGTAAGGGTTCAGCACGTCGCTGATGACCAGGCCGAGGGTGCGGGTCTGGTCGGTGCGCAGCGACCGGGCGACCGCGTTGGGCCGGTAGCCCAGCGCCCGGACGGCGGCCAGCACGCGCGTGCGGGCGTCCTCGCTGACCGACGGATGGTCGTTCAGGACCCGCGACACCGTGGCGACGGACACCCCCGCCTCGGCGGCGACGTCCTTGATGCTCGCCATCGCCCCACCACCTCCTCGTGGCTCGAACGGCACGCCGTGGAATCGATTACATCGACGTGTACGGAGGATTGGAATCGATTACACGCCGGTTAATCAAGCCCTCAACCAGATGTCGAGACCGGATCGTGATCCGTCAGGCCGGGGTCGAGCTGACACCAGACGTACTTGCCGCGGGCCCCGAACCGGGCTGACGGCTGCCAGCCCCAGAGGTCCGCGCAGGCCGTGACGAGTCCCAGTCCCCGGCCGTCCTCCTGGAGCAGGTTCCGGTCCTGCCCTTGGTCAGCGGTCGCGATGGGCCGGGGGGTGCCGGGTCGGTGTCCCAGGCCGCGATCCACACCGCGCCGTCCCGGGTGCGCCGCACCCTGAGGGCGGCCGGCCCGGTGGTGTGGCGTACGGCGTTGGACACCAACTCCGCGGCCAGGAGTTCGGCCGTGTCCGCGAGGCCGATCAGGCCGTGCAGGGTGAGGATCAGGCGCAGGGTGCGACGGCACACGGTCACGGCTCTCACGTCGTTGGGGATGGAGAGGGCGTAGTCCCAGGTCTCGTTCTCGGGCATGCGGGATCAACTCCGTGGGATGGGTGGGGGGGGTGCGGGCACGGTGGCGTCGCCGCGGGCGTCGTGGCAGGACGGCGCGGTGCACTTCCTGTGCGTGTGCGCTTCGTGACCGACGGTAGGGCTAATGATTTATACAGTGCAAGCCGATCGCGTAATCTGACACCCGGACGAATCGCGCCCACGGGCGCGTTGGGAGGTGAGAGGTGCCGCTGAGGAACGAGCCGACGGCGCGTCAGCTGCGACTGGCCGTCGAGTTGCGCAGGCTCCGCGATGCGGCCGGTCTCACGTCGCGCGAAGCGGCTGACCTGCTCGGGGTGACTCCTCCGGTCATCAGCCAGATCGAGTCCGGTATCGCGGGTGTGAGTGAGAAGAGATTGCGCCGCCTGGCAACTCACTACGCCTGTGCGGACGAGGAGTTCATCGGTGCCTTGGTGGCCATGGCGACCGACCGGACGCGCGGCTGGTGGGAGGAGTACCGGCGCCGCCTGCCCACGTCGTTCCTGGATCTCGCGGAACTGGAGCACCACGCCCGGTTCCTGCGGGAAGTGGCGATCCTCTACGTGCCGGGCCTGTTGCAGACGGAGGACTACGCGCGGGCGGTCTTCTCCTCAAGGGTGCCGGAACTGACCGGGGAGGAGCTGGAACTCCGCGTACGCCACCGGCTGCACCGGCAGCGGCTCACCGTTCCGTACGACGTGGTGATCCACGAAGCGGCCCTGCGCATCCGGGTGAGCGACCGCGCGGCTGCCAGGGCGCAACTCGTCAGGATCCTGGAGGCTTCGGAGACGGACCACGTCAGCGTCCGCGTCGTCCCGTTCGACCTGGACGGTTTCGCCGGTGCCGCGAGCGCCATGACGTACGCGGGCGGCGTCGTGCCGAAGCTGGACACCGTCGTACGCGACGGTCCACATGGTGCTGCGTTCATCGACTCCACAGCCCAACTCGGTGCTTGTCGAACGCTCTTCCATAAGGTTGAGGCCGCGTCGCTCGACCCCGAGCGCTCGCGCGACTTCATCAACCGGCTGGCGAAGGAGCTGTGAGGCGATCCATGGACACGAATTGGCGGAAGTCGTCCTACTCCGGACCTGGCGACGGCGACGCCTGCGTGGAGATAGCCACCACCCCCACCCACACCGCCGTCCGTGACTCCAAGGACCCCACCCGCGCCGTCCTCTCCTTCCCCACCGCCTCCTTCGCCGCCTTCCTGCGCGCCCTCCCCCCGCTCGCCCCCCGGTAGGCCTCCGCCCTGTCACACCCCCCGAGTACCGTCGGACCATGGCTCAGGAGGGGACCCCCGGCGGGGAGCGGCGGCTCGCCACGCTCGAAGGCGTGCTCGAGCGCATCACCTACGCCAACGAGGAGAACGGCTACACCGTCGCCCGCGTCGACACCGGCCGCGGCGCCGGTGACCTGCTCACCGTCGTCGGCGCGCTGCTCGGCGCCCAGGTCGGTGAGTCGCTGCGGATGGAGGGCCGCTGGGGCTCCCACCCGCAGTACGGCAAGCAGTTCCTGGTGGAGAACTACACGACGCTGCTGCCGGCCACCGTCCAGGGCATCCGCCGCTACCTGGGGTCGGGCCTGGTCAAGGGCATCGGGCCGGTCTTCGCCGACCGCATCACCCAGCACTTCGGGCTGGACACGCTGAAGATCATCGAGGAGGAGCCCAAGCGGCTGATCGAAGTCCCCGGGCTCGGCCCCAAGCGGACCAGGAAGATCGCCGACGCCTGGGAGGAACAGAAGGCGATCAAGGAGGTCATGCTCTTCCTGCAGACCGTCGAGGTCTCCACCTCCATCGCCGTGCGCATCTACAAGAAGTACGGCGACGCCTCCATCTCGGTGGTGAAGAACCAGCCGTACCGGCTCGCCTCCGACGTCTGGGGCATCGGCTTCCTGACCGCCGACAAGATCGCCCAGTCGGTCGGCATCCCGCACGACAGCCCGGAGCGCGTCAAGGCGGGCCTGCAGTACGCCCTGTCCCAGTCGGCCGACCAGGGCCACTGCTACCTGCCCGAGGAGCGGCTGATCGCCGACGCGGTGAAGCTGCTCGGCGTGGACACCGGGCTGGTCATCGAGTGCCTGGCGGAGCTGGCCGGGCCGGCCGAGGACGGCGAGGACCCGGGCGTGGTCCGCGAGAAGGTGCCGGACCCGGCCGGCGGCGATCCGGTCACCGCCGTGTACCTGGTCCCCTTCCACCGCGCCGAACTCTCCCTGTCCGCCCAGCTGCTGCGCCTGCTGCGCACCGGCGAGGACCGGATGCCGGGCTTCCGGGACGTCGCCTGGGACCGGGCGCTGACCTGGCTGAAGGGGCGCACGGGCGCGGAGCTCGCCCCGGAGCAGGAGGCCGCCGTGAAGCTGGCGCTCAGCGAGAAGGTGGCGGTGCTGACCGGCGGCCCGGGCTGCGGCAAGTCCTTCACCGTGCGCTCGATCGTGGAGCTGGCCCGCGCCAAGAAGGCGAAGGTGCTGCTGGCCGCGCCCACGGGCCGCGCCGCCAAGCGGCTGGCCGAGCTGACGGGCGCGGAGGCGTCCACCGTGCACCGCCTGCTGGAGCTCAAGCCCGGCGGCGACGCGGCGTACGACCGGGACCGGCCGCTGGACGCCGACCTGGTGGTGGTCGACGAGGCGTCCATGCTGGACCTGCTGCTCGCCAACAAGCTGGTCAAGGCCGTCCCGCCGGGCGCCCACCTGCTGTTCGTGGGGGACGTGGACCAGCTGCCCAGCGTGGGCGCGGGGGAGGTGCTGCGGGACCTGCTGGCCGAGGGGAGTCCCGTGCCCGCGGTGCGCCTCACGCGCGTGTTCCGCCAGGCCCAGCAGTCCGGCGTGGTCACCAACGCCCACCGGATCAACGCCGGGCAGCACCCGGTCACCGACGGCATGAAGGACTTCTTCCTCTTCGTCGAGGACGACACGGAGGCGGCCGGCCGGCTCACCGTGGACGTCGCCGCCCGGCGCCTGCCGGCCCGGTTCGGACTGGACCCGCGCCGGGACGTGCAGGTGCTCGCGCCGATGCACCGCGGCCCCGCGGGCGCGGGCACGCTCAACGGGCTGCTCCAGCAGGCCATCACCCCGGGCCGCCCGGAGCTGCCCGAGAAGCGGTTCGGCGGGCGGGTCTTCCGCGTCGGCGACAAGGTCACCCAGATCCGCAACAACTACGACAAGGGCGAGAACGGCGTCTTCAACGGCACCGTCGGCGTGGTCACCTCGCTCGACCCGGTCGACCAGCGCCTGACGGTGCTGACCGACGAGGACGAGGAGGTGCCGTACGACTTCGACGAGCTCGACGAGCTGGCCCACGCCTACGCGGTGACCATCCACCGCTCGCAGGGCAGTGAATATCCCGCGGTGGTGATCCCGGTCACCACGGGCGCGTGGATGATGCTCCAGCGCAACCTGCTCTACACGGCGGTGACGCGCGCCAAGAAGCTGGTGGTGCTGGTCGGTTCGCGCAAGGCGATCGGTCAGGCGGTGCGCACGGTGTCGGCCGGCCGGCGCTGCACGGCCCTCGATTTCCGCCTGTCGGGCGCCTGACCGGCGGATCTTCTGTGCCGTCCCGGAGACGGCGCAAAAAAATGATCGATCAAACGAGTCGCAAAGGTCACAGAGCACTTCCCCCAGCGGGACCGAGGCGGCAGGATGAGCAAGTTGGCGGCACTGAGTGCCGTCGATAAGCCCAATGGTCGACCCCGAGTGCACTCTCCTGCGCCAAATGGGGGATGGTAGAGACAGTCAGGGCAACCTCGAAGATGAGGCACAACGTCGGTGAGGGAAGACGTGAGCGACAACTCTGTAGTACTGCGGTACGGCGACGACGAGTACACCTACCCGGTGATCGACAGCACCGTCGGTGACAAGGGCTTCGACATCGGGAAGCTGCGCGCCCAGACCGGTCTGGTGACCCTGGACAGCGGGTACGGCAACACCGCCGCCTACAAATCCGCCATCACCTACCTGGACGGCGAGCAGGGCATCCTCCGCTACCGCGGCTACCCGATCGAGCAGCTGGCCGAGCGCTCCACCTTCCTGGAGGTCGCCTACCTGCTGATCAACGGCGAGCTCCCGACGGTCGACGAGCTCTCCTCGTTCAAGAACGAGATCACGCAGCACACCCTGCTGCACGAGGACGTCAAGAACTTCTACAAGGGCTTCCCGCGCGACGCCCACCCGATGGCCATGCTGTCGTCGGTCGTCTCGGCGCTCTCGACGTTCTACCAGGACAGCCACAACCCGTTCGACGAGAAGCAGCGCAACCTCTCGACGATCCGCCTGCTCGCCAAGCTCCCGACGATCGCGGCCTACGCGTACAAGAAGTCGATCGGTCACCCGTTCGTCTACCCGCGCAACGACCTGGGCTACGTCGAGAACTTCCTGCGCATGACCTTCTCGGTCCCGGCGCAGGAGTACGACCTCGACCCGGTCGTCGTCTCCGCCCTCGACAAGCTGCTCATCCTGCACGCCGACCACGAGCAGAACTGTTCGACCTCGACGGTCCGCCTGGTGGGCTCGTCGCAGGCCAACATGTTCGCCTCGATCTCGGCCGGCATCAACGCGCTCTGGGGACCGCTGCACGGCGGTGCCAACCAGTCCGTGCTGGAGATGCTCGAGGGCATCCGCGACGCGGGCGGCGACGTCGACTCCTTCATCCGCAAGGTGAAGAACAAGGAGGACGGCGTCCGTCTGATGGGCTTCGGCCACCGGGTCTACAAGAACTTCGACCCGCGCGCCAAGATCATCAAGGCGGCGGCGCACGACGTCCTCTCCGCGCTCGGCAAGTCCGACGAGCTGCTGGACATCGCGCTGAAGCTGGAGGAGCACGCGCTCTCCGACGACTACTTCGTCTCGCGCAGCCTCTACCCGAACGTCGACTTCTACACCGGCCTGATCTACCGGGCCATGGGCTTCCCGACCGAGATGTTCACGGTCCTGTTCGCCCTCGGCCGGCTGCCGGGCTGGATCGCCCAGTGGCACGAGATGATCAAGGAGCCGGGTTCCCGCATCGGCCGCCCGCGCCAGATCTACACGGGCGTGGTGGAGCGCGACTTCGTTCCGGTCGAGGAGCGCTGAGCCGCACCGCGGTCCGACCCGGACAGCAGAAGGCGCCCTGTGCCGCCGGTCCCCCCACGGGCCGACGACCAGGGCGCCTTCCCATGTCCCGGTGCGGATTCCCCCCACGGGATCCGGCCGGGCGTTCGTGGAGACACAGCGCCTGAATCGCTGGTTGAACTGGTTGAGCTGGTTGAGCAAAACGAGCAGAACTCGCCGTACTGCGGGTATGCGGTTGTGGTCGATCGGTGATGCGGTGTGCGGTCTGCCGGGACAGCGCACGCTGGGAGGGCCGCTCAAAGCTTCCCGGTGTACGTGCCCCGGCAACGCACCTCTGGAGAAGTCCCCCAAGACATCCCCAGATGCCAGTCCGCGCCCCCCAAGACGCTTTCTGACATCGCCAACTTAGACCTTCGAACCCCTTCGATGGTTACGTTCGCATCACTGTGATCTGTGTCTCTTGCATATGTCCGTTACCTGCGCAAGGGCCCGATACAGCGATCGGCACCCCCGGCGTAAGGATGATGCGCGAGCCTTGTGAAGAGCTTATGTGAGTCCCGCGCCTCAACGGAAGGCCCGTAGACGGAGGCTGTTGCTCACCACGAAGACCGACGAGAAGGCCATCGCGGCCCCCGCGATCATCGGATTGAGCAGTCCGAGCGCGGCCAGCGGCAGCGCTGCCACGTTGTATCCGAACGCCCACACGAGATTGCCCTTGATCGTGGCCAGCGTCCGCCGCGAGAGCCGGATCGCGTCGGCGGCGACGCGCAGGTCGCCGCGGACCAGGGTGAGGTCGCCGGCCTCGATCGCCGCGTCGGTGCCGGTGCCGAGGGCGAGTCCGAGGTCGGCCCGGGCGAGTGCGGCCGCGTCGTTGACGCCGTCGCCGACCATGGCGACGGTGCGTCCCTCGTCCTGCAGCTTCCGTACGACGGCGACCTTGTCCTCGGGGAGGACCTCGGCGATCACCTCGTCGATGCCGACCTCGGCGGCCACGGCCTCGGCGACGGCGCGGTGGTCGCCGGTGAGCAGCACGGGCGTGAGGCCGAGCGCGCGCAGCCGCCGTACCGCCTCCACGCTGGTGTCCTTCACCGCGTCCGCGACCGCGAGCACCCCGCGCGCGTGCCCGTCCCAGCCGACCACCACGGCCGTACGGCCGTCCCGCTGGGCCTGGTCGCGGACGCGGGCCAGGTCGTCCGGCAGGGTGGCGAAGAGCCGCCCGACGGCGACCTCGCGGCCCTCCACGCGCCCGCGCACGCCGCGTCCGGGCACGTTCTCGAACTGCTCCACCGGGGGCAGCTCACCGGCCCGTTCGAGGGCGCGGGCGGCGACCGCGCGGGCGACCGGGTGCTCGGAGGCGTGCTCCAGGGCGCCCGCGAGCCGCAGCAGCTCCTTCTCGTCGGTGCCCTCGGCGGCGTACACCTCCTGGAGCGTCATCCGGCCGGTGGTGACGGTGCCCGTCTTGTCGAGGACGACCGTGTCCACGCGCCGGGTCGACTCCAGCACCTCGGGGCCCTTGATGAGGATGCCGAGCTGTGCGCCGCGCCCGGTGCCGACCATGAGCGCGGTCGGCGTGGCGAGGCCCAGGGCGCACGGGCAGGCGATGATCAGCACCGCGACGGCCGCGGTGAACGCGGCGACGGTGTCGCCGGTGACGCCCAGCCAGCCGCCGAAGGTGGCGGCCGCGATCAGCAGCACCACGGGGACGAACACCCCGGCGACCCGGTCGGCCAGCCGCTGCACCTCGGCCTTGCCGTTCTGCGCCTCCTCGACGAGTACGGCCATCCGGGCCAGCCGCGTGTCGGCGCCGATCCGGGTGGCCTCGACGACCAGCCGGCCGCCGGTGTTCACGGTGGCCCCGGTGACGGCGTCGCCCGGCCCCACGTCCACGGGCACCGACTCGCCGGTCAGCATCGACGCGTCGACGGCGCCCGCGCCCTCCACGACCGTCCCGTCGGTCGCGATCTTCTCCCCGGGCCGGACGACGAACCGGTCCCCGACCGCCAGCCGGTCCACCGGGACGCGCGTCTCCCGTCCGTCCCGCAGGACGGCCACGTCCTTGGCGCCCAGCTCCATCAGCGCCCGCAGGGCCGCGCCCGCCCGCCGCTTGGAACGGGCCTCCAGGTACCGGCCGAGCAGGATGAACGCGGTGACGCCGGCGGCGACCTCCAGGTACAGCGTGGAGGCGCCGTCCGCGCGCGAGACGGTCAGCCGGAACGGGTGCCGCATCCCCGGCATGCCCGCGTCCCCCAGGAACAGCGCCCACAGCGACCAGCCGAACGCGGCGAGCGTGCCGACCGAGACCAGCGTGTCCATGGTGGAGGCGCCGTGCCGCAGGTTCGTCCAGGCGGCCCGGTGGAACGGCAGGCCGCCCCAGACGACCACGGGGGCGGCGAGGGTCAGCGAGAGCCACTGCCAGTTGTCGAACTGCAGGGCGGGCACCATCGCGAACAGCACCACGGGCGCGGCGAGCAGCGCGCTGACGACCAGGCGCCCGCGCAGCGCGGTCAGCTCCGGGTCGGCGTCCGGCGCGTCCGCGCTCCCGTCGGCCCGCGGTTCCTGGCGCACCGGCTCCTCGGCGGTGTAGCCGGTCTTCACCACGGTCGCTATCAGGTCGGCGACCTCGACGCCCTCCGGGTACGACACCCGCGCCTTCTCCGTCGCGTAGTTGACGGTGGCGGTGACGCCCTCCATGCGGTTGAGCTTCTTCTCGACGCGGGCCGCGCAGGAGGCGCAGGTCATCCCGCCGATGAGCAGCTCGACCTCCGCCGTGCGCGCGGTGGGGGGCGTCGCGGCGGTGGGCGTCGTGGTGCTGGACATGTCCGTACTCCGAGACTCCGGGACTCCGGGGATGCGCCGGGTGGTCGAACGCCCGACGGGCCGTACGCAACCAGTGTGGTCCGGTCGGTACGGCCCGTGCGGCGGGGGTCGGCGCCGGGTCAGGCGCGGCCGGCGAGCTCGAAGCCGGCCTCGTCGACGGCGGCGCGCACGGCCTCCTCGTCGAGCGGGGCGGCGGACACGACGGTGACCTCACCGGTCGAGGCGACGGCCTTGACCGAGCTGACGCCGGGGAGCTGGGAGATCTCGCCGGAGACGGCACCCTCGCAGTGGCCGCAGCTCATGCCGTTCACCTGGTAGACGGTGGTGACGGTACCGGGGGTGTCGGTGTGGGCGGTCATGTCGTTACTCCTCGTCGAGGCGCGGGTGGTGCGGGGGACCCGTGGGGGCTCCTCCTACTTCCCGAGGTTATACCCCCTGGGGGTATTTCTCCAAGATGGTTCGGCCGGGTGGGCGGGTCGCCGTTCGGTGTGCCGTGGTGCGGGTGCCCGGGCCGGGTGCCCGGGAAAGCTGCCCCTTGTCAGGTGCCCGGGAAAGCTGCCCCTTGTCAGGTGCCGGTCGGGTGCCGGGTCAGGCGCCGGCGCGGGCGGGTGTGCCGAGCCGGGCGCCGGCGAGGGGTTCGAGGTAGCGGACCAGGGCGTTCTTCAGCTCCCGTACGTACGCCTCGCGCTCGGCGCCCTCGTGTCCCAGGACCAGCTCCAGGCCTGCCTTGTACATGCCGAGGCACATCCGGGCGGTGCGGGTCAGGTCGGCGGGGTCGGCGGTCGCGGGCAGCAGGGAGGACAGCAGGTCCGTGATGCGGGCGAGCAGCGTGGCGTGCAGGGCGTCGTGCTCCTCGCTGATCCGGCCCGGGATGTCGGGGCCGTGCATCAGCGCGAAGAACACCGGGTGGTCGCAGTTGAAGGCGATGAACCGGTCGACCGCCGCACCGACCGCCTCCTCCACCGGGGTCGCCGGGTCCACCGGTGCGAGCGCCTCGCCGTACGTCTCGCGCATCTCGTGCATCAGCCGGTCGCCCAGCTCGATCGCGATCGCTTCCTTGTTCGGGAAGAACTGGTAGAGCGTGCCCGGCGAGACGCCCGCCTCACGGGCGATGGCGTTGGTGCTGGCGGCCGTGTAGCCGGTGGTGCAGAAGACGTGCGCGGCGGCTTCGAGCAACTGGGCGATGCGGCGCTCGCCGCGGGCCTGGCGGCGGCGCGGCTGCTCCTTCTCCTGGGCCTGTTCCTGGCGGTCGGACCCGGGTGCGTCGGGTGCGAGCTCCTGGTTGTCGGGCACGAGTGATCCCCAGCTCTCCGAATGTCATTGACAAACGCGAGTGGTCGCTCGCATTCTGGTTCCGGATGAAACGCGAGCGATCTCTCGTGTTTGCTGCTTCATGGTGCCATGGTGAAGGGGACACCGCCTGATGACCGAAGTCAAGAAGCCCCCGCGGGCCCGGGGCTGGACGCGTCTCGTGACCGCCCGTCCACGGCTGTCGCTGCTGGCCGCGCTGGTGCTGACGGTGCTCGCCGTCCTGGCGGGCAGCGGCGTCGCCGACCGCCTCGGCAGCGGCGGCTGGGAGGACCCGGACGCCCAGTCCACCTACGCCACCAAGGCCCTGGAGCGCGCGTTCCCGGCCTCCCAGCCGAACCTGCTGCTCCTCGTCGACGCCGGCAGCGCCTCCGTGGACGACCCGCGGGTCGCCGTCGAGGCCGACCGGCTCACCGCCCGGCTGGCCGCCGAGCCGGGTGTCGTGGGCGTCGGCTCGTACTGGCGCGCCGACTCCGCGGCCGCCGCCGGCCTGCGCGCCGAGGACGGCCACGAGGCGCTGATCGCCGCCCGCATCACCGGCGACGAGAAGACCATGGGGGAGACCCTCGACCGCATCGCCCCCGCCTACCGCGGCGACCACGGCCCGGTGACGGTGAAGGTCGGCGGCATGGTCGCCGTGCGGCACGAGATGCAGACGATCATCCGGGAGGACCTCACCCGCGCCGAGATGATCGCCCTGCCGATCACCCTGGTCCTGCTGGTCATGGTGTTCGGCAGCGCGATCGCCGCCCTGCTGCCGCTCGGCATCGGCATCGTCGCCATCCTCGGCACCAACGCCGTCCTCAGCGGTCTCGCGGAGTTCACCGACGTCTCGATCTTCGCGATGAACCTCACCACGGCCCTGGGCCTGGGCCTCGCCATCGACTACGCCCTGTTCATCGTCCGCCGCTTCCGCGAGGAACTGGCCGGACACGGCGATCCGCTGCGGGCCGTCGCCACCACCCTGCGCACCGCCGGGCGCACGGTGCTCTTCTCCGCCCTCACCGTCGCCGTCTCCCTGGCCGCGATGCTGGTCTTCCCGCAGTACTTCCTGCGCTCCTTCGCCTACGCCGGCATCGCCGTGGTCTCGCTGGCCGCCGCGGCCGCCCTGGTGCTGCTCCCGGCGGCGCTGGTCCTGCTCGGCCACCGGGTGAACTCCCTGGACCTGCGCCGGGTGCTGCGCCGCGGCCGTCCCGCGAAGGCGCCCGGCGAGGAGGGCACGGCCTGGGCGCAGGCCGCCACCCTGGTCATGCGCCGCGCCCCGCTCTTCGCCGTCGCCACCACCACCGTGCTCATCGTCCTCGGACTGCCCTTCCTGGGCGTGAAGTTCGGCACCGCCGACGACCGCCAGCTGCCCGGCTCCGCCGAGTCGCACGTCGTGCAGCAGCACATCCGGGACGACTTCCCGGGCAGCCCTGGCGGCGGCCTCGAGGTCCTCGCCGAGGGGAAGGCGACGTCCGCGCAGTACGCGGCCTACAAACAGCGCGTGGAGCGCCTGCCCGAGGTGACCCGGGTCGAGGGCCCCCTGGTCGACGGCGACACCGCCTACTTCACGGTCCAGCCCCGGGGTGAGGCGGTCGACGACGCCGCCCAACGGCTGGTCGGCGACCTGCGCGCCACCGATGCGCCCTTCTCCACCAAGGTGACCGGCACCGCGGCCGTCCTGGTCGACTCCAAGCACGCGATAGCCGAGCGCCTGCCCTGGGCGGCCGCCTTCATCACGACCGTCACCCTGCTGCTGGTCTTCCTGCTCACCGGGAGCGTGCTGATACCCCTGCAGGCGGTGCTGCTCAACGCGCTCAGTCTCACGGCGATGTTCGGCGCGGTGGTCTGGGTCTTCCAGGACGGCCACCTGTCCGGCGCCCTGGGCTTCACCAGCCCCGGCTCCATCGAGACCACCCTGCCGGTGCTGATGTTCTGCGTGGCCTTCGGCCTCTCCATGGACTACGGCGTGTTCCTGCTCTCCCGCATCAAGGAGGAGTACGACCGCACCGGGGACCACACGGGGTCGGTGCGCCTGGGCCTCCAGCGCACGGGCGGCCTGATCACCGCAGCGGCGGTGATCCTGGCGGTGGTGATGGTCGCCATCGGCACCTCCCGGGTCACCAACACCAAGATGCTCGGCCTGGGCATCGCCCTCGCGGTCCTCATGGACGCGATGGTGGTCCGCAGCCTCCTGGTCCCGGCGATCATGCGCCTCACCGGACGGGCCACGTGGTGGGCCCCGGCCCCCCTGCGCCGCTTCCACACCCGCTTCGGCCTCAGCGAGGCGGAACCGGGGGAGACCCGGACGGGCGGCTCCGCCGGGCCGGCCGGGCCGACGGCCGGGAGCGCGGGGACCGACGGCACGGCCGGGACCGCCGAGGAACGGGACCCGGTGAGCACCGGCGGCTGACCGCCCGGGCCCCTGGCCCCGGCGGGTCCCTGCCTCCGCCGTCGCGCCCCCGTCGGCGATGATCTGCGGACACGGGACGGCGTGGCCGAGAGGAGCCGGGGATGCGCGCGGTGGTGTTCGAGCGGTACGGGGAGCCGGCCGAGGTGCGGGAGGTGCCCGACCCCCGGCCCGCCGACCACGGTGTGGTGGTGCGGGTGGAGGCGACCGGGCTGTGCCGCAGCGACTGGCACGGCTGGAAGGGCCACGACCCGGACATCACCCTCCCGCACGTCCCGGGACACGAACTCGCCGGGGTGGTCGAGGAGGTGGGTGCCCGGGTCACCGGCTGGCGGCCCGGGGACCGGGTGACGGTGCCGTTCGTATGCGGCTGCGGGAGCTGCCCGTCCTGCGCGGCCGGCGACCACCAGGTGTGCGAGCGCCAGACCCAGCCCGGCTTCACCCACTGGGGGTCCTTCGCGCAGTACGTGGCGCTGGACCACGCCGACGTGAACCTGGTCGCCGTGCCGGACGACCTGTCGTACGCGACGGCGGCCTCGCTGGGCTGCCGGTTCGCCACCGCGTTCCGGGCCGTGGTGCAGCAGGGCCGGGTCGCGGCGGGGGAGTGGGTCGCGGTGCACGGCTGCGGCGGGGTGGGACTGAGCGCGGTGATGATCGCGGCGGCCTCCGGGGCGCGGGTGGTCGCCGTGGACGTGTCGCCGGAGGCGCTGGAGCTGGCGCGCGCGTTCGGTGCGGCGCAGTGCGTGGACGGGACGGCGGCACCGGACACCGCGGCCGCCGTCCGTGAGCTGACCGGCGGCGGGGCCCACCTCTCCCTGGACGCGCTGGGTTCGCCCGCGACCTGTGCCGCGTCCGTGGCCGGCCTGCGCCGCCGGGGCCGGCACGTCCAGGTGGGATTGCTCCCGTCGGCCGACGGCACGACCCCGGTCCCCATGGCCCGCGTGATCGCCCTGGAACTGGAGATCCTGGGCAGCCACGGCATGGCCGCGCACACCTACCCGCCGATGCTGGAGGCGGTGCGGGCCGGTGCGCTGCGCCCCGACCTGCTGGTCACCTCGACGATCACCCTGGACGCCGTACCCGACGCACTGGCCGCGATGGGGACGGCGCCCGGAGCGGGAGTGACCGTCATCGAACCCTGGAGCTGACGGGGCACCGGAGCCCGCGCGCACTCCCCGCACGCGCCGCGTTCCCTCAGCCGGCCGCGGCCGCGAACTGGCCGGCCTCGTAGGAGCCGCCCTTCTGGTGGACGATCACGGCGAGGCGGTTGGCCGCGTTGATCAGGGCGACCAGACAGACCAGGGCGGCCACCTGGTCGTCGTCGTAGTGCGTGCGCACCTGCTCCCACGTCTCGTCGGACACGCCCGCGTGGGCGTCGGCGAGACGGCTGCCCTCCTCGGCGAGCGCGAGCGCGGCCCGCTCGGCCTCGGTGAACACCGTGGACTCGCGCCAGGTGGCGACCAGGTGCAGCCGGACCGCGCTCTCCCCGGCCGCCGCGGCCTCCTTGGTGTGCATGTCGACGCACCAGCCGCAGCCGTTGATCTGGCTGGCGCGCAGCGACACCAGTTCCTGGGTGGAGCGCGGCAGCGACGACCGGTGGATCACGAGGCCCGCGTTGGCGAACCGCTGGGTGAACCGGTTGGCGACGTCGTTCTCGAACAGGTTGAACCGGGCGTCCATGATGCCGTCCTCCTCGTGGTGGCGCACCGACGGTGGCGCACTGACGCACACCAGACGCCGGCGGCCCGCGCCCCGTGACGGACCGGGATCGTGACCTGTGTCACCGCGCCCGGCTGTCACACGGGCGCGGCGGGCGGCGTCTTGTGCGCGGGGGAGCGGGGACGGACGACCAGACGGGAGCAGCCGGTGACGAGCGGGAACGACGACCACGCACGGGACACGACCGGGCCGGGGGACCAGCGCGCCCGTGCCGGACGCACGGACCCCGCCACCGAGGCGTTCCTCGCCCACCGCAACCTGCTCTTCACCGTCGCCTACGAGATGCTGGGCTCGGCCGCCGACGCGGAGGACGTCCTGCAGGAGACCTGGCTGCGCTGGACCGGCGTCGACCGAGCCGCGGTGCGCGACGAGCGGGCGTACCTGGTGCGGATCACCACGCGCCAGGCCCTGACCCGGCTGCGAACCCTCGGCCGCCGTAAGGAGTCCTACGTCGGTTCCTGGCTCCCCGAACCGCTGCTCACCGCGCCGGACGTGGCGGAGGACGTGATGCTGGCCGACAGCGTCTCGATGGCGATGCTGCTGGTGCTGGAGACGCTGGCACCGACCGAGCGGGCGGTGTTCGTGCTGCGCGAGGTGTTCGCCCTGGGCTACGACGAGATCGCCGGGGCCGTGGACCGGAGCCCGGCCGCGGTCCGGCAGATCGCCCACCGGGCCCGGGCCCACGTGGCCGCCCGCCGCCCGCGGGGGACGGTGTCGCCGGCCGAGACCCGCTCGGCGCTCGACGCGTTCCAGCGGGCGGTGGAGACGGGCGACCTCCAGGGCCTGCTCGACGTCCTCGCACCGGACGTGGTCCTCGTCGGCGACGGCGGTGGCGTCAAGCAGGCCGTCCTGGTGCCGGTGCCGGGCGCGGACAGGGTGGCCCGGCTGCTCCTCGCCGGGCTGGGCAGGGTCGCCGGCAGGTCGGCGCTGCGCCGGACCCTGGTCAACGGCCGGCCGGCGCTGGTGATGTACCTGGACGGCGAGCTCGACACCGTGCTGGCGGTGCGCATGGACGACGGCCTGATCACCGGCCTGTACGCGGTCCGCAACCCCGAGAAGCTGTCCCGCATGGAGTCAGGGACGGCCCTGAGCCGTCAGGCCGGGTGAGGCCTGGGCCCGGGCCGTCCCGGAACGGCGTCCGCCACCGGCTCAGTTGTCCCTACGCCCCCGGTTGCCCGGGCGGGAGGCGACCCACGCGCGGACGGTGTCGGCGTACCAGTAGGGTTTGCCGCCCTCCACGTGGTCGGGTGGGGGCAGCAGGCCGTGCTTGCGGTAGGACCGCACGGTGTCCGGCTGGACCCGGATGTGTGCCGCGATCTCCTTGTAGGACCAGAGCCTTCGGTCGCTCATGAGTCGCACCTCCCTGCGTGCGCGGGCGGCGGCCGGGAGGCCGCCGGGGGGAGCCCGGCGCAGCGCCGTCGATCACCCGGCGGTGATCACGACCTTCGTGCCCGGTGAACGACCCCCGGTGACCCCGCGCAAGCACCTGTCGACACGCGGTGACACAAGACCCGCGTTCACACGACACTTGTGACAGAAGCGGGGTGTTTGTGACGCGAGCGTCACTCCTGTCCGCAGGACTTGGAAGGGGCGCGGGGAACTGCGCGACCGACCCCCACGCACCCGCACCCGGCGCCACACAGCACCCGGCACCCCCCGACCCGTCCCTGCCGAACCGCCGGAGGCCTACGCCCCGCAGGACCGCAGGAACGCCCGCGTCCGGACCGCGATCGGCAGCGGCCGGTCCGGCTCGCACGGGTACATGTCCTGCTCCACGATCGCGAACAGGTCCACGTCCAGCCGCTGCGCGGCCTCCAGCACGGGCCCCAGCTCCGGCACCCCCGACGGCGGCTCGCACATCACGCCCTGGGCGACGGCCGGCCCGAACGGCGTCCCCTTGGCCCGCACGTCGGCCAGGACCTCCGGGTCGACCTGCTTGAGGTGCAGGTAGCCGATGCGCTCGCCGTAGGTCTCGATGAGCTTGACGCTGTCGCCGCCGCAGTAGGCGTAGTGCCCGGTGTCCAAGCACAGCGACACCAGGTCGGGGTCGGTGCCGTCGAGGAGGCGGACCACGTTCTCCTCGGTGTCGACGTGGGTGTCCGCGTGCGGGTGGACCACGATCCGCAGCCCGTACCGCTCGCGCACCTCCCGGCCCAGCCGCTCGGTCAGCGAGGTGAGGTCGCGCCACTGCGCGGGCGTCAGCGTGGCCGGCTCCAGCACCTCACCGGTTTTGTCGTCCCGCCAGAAGGACGGGATGACCACCAGGTGGGACGCGCCCATCGCCCGGGTCAGCGCCGCGATGTCCGCAACGTGCGCCCAGGTCTTCTCCCAGACGGCCTCGCCGTGGTGCAGCCCGGTGAAGACCGTGCCGGCCGACACCTTCAGGCCACGCCGGGCGGTCTCCTCGGTCAGGACGGCGGGATCGGTCGGCAGGTACCCGTACGGGCCCAGCTCGATCCACTCGTAGCCGGACTGCGCCACCTCGTCGAGGAAGCGCTGCCAGGGCACCTGGGCGGGGTCGTCCGGGAACCAGACGCCCCAGCTGTCGGGGGCCGAACCGATCCGGATGCGGGACAGTGAGGGCTGCGGTGACAACGGCGTCATGGCCGTCAGCGTGCGGTCTTCCCCGAGGGGTGTCAAGGGCTGGTCCGAATGTCTGGACAAAACATTGACAGGGCTCGGTCGGCGGGGCTAGAAAGCCGTGAGAGCCGGTACGGGGTACCTCCCCCTGGAGACCACCCGGCCACGGACCGGGAGCGTCCTGACGTGAAGGGAACTCGATGGCGTACGACCTGATCACCATGGGGCGGATCGGAGTGGACCTCTATCCGCTGCAGACGGGTGTCCCGCTCCCGCAGGTCACGTCGTTCGGGAAGTTCCTGGGCGGCTCGGCGACCAACGTCGCGGTGGCCGCGGCCCGCCTCGGGCACGAGGTCGCCGTCATCACCCGCACCGGCGACGACCCCTTCGGCACCTACCTGCACGAGGCCCTGCGCGGCTTCGGCGTCGACGACCGCTGGGTCACCGCCGTGCCCGGGCTGCCCACCCCGGTGACCTTCTGCGAGGTCTTCCCGCCGGACGACTTCCCGCTGTACTTCTACCGGCAGCCCAAGGCCCCCGACCTGGAGATCGACGCCCACGACCTCGACCTGGACGCCGTCCGCGACGCCCGGGTCTTCTGGGTGACCGGCACCGGCCTGAGCGAGGAGCCGAGCCGTACGGCGACGCTGGCGGCGCTCGCCCACCGCGCCCGGTCCGGCACGACGGTCTTCGACCTCGACTGGCGGCCCATGTTCTGGCGGGACCCGGAGTCGGCCCGCCCCTTCTACGCCGAGGCGCTGCGCCACACCACCGTCGCCGTCGGCAACCTCGACGAGGTCGAGGTGGCCACCGGGGTGCGCGAACCGCACGCCGCCGCCCGCGCCCTGCTGGACGCCGGCGTCGAGCTGGCCGTCGTCAAGCAGGGGCCCAAGGGCGTCCTCGCCGTCAGCCGTACGGGGGAGTCCGCCGAGGTCCCGCCGCTGCCGGTGACCGTGCTCAACGGCCTCGGCGCGGGCGACGCGTTCGGCGGCTCCCTCTGCCACGGCCTGCTCGCGGGCTGGGACCTGGAGAAGACCATGCGCCACGCCAACGCGGCGGGGGCCATCGTGGCCTCCCGCCTGGAGTGCTCCTCGGCGATGCCCACCGTCGGCGAGATCGAGGCCGCGGTCGCGGCGGGAGCGGTGCTGTGAGGGCCGGCCGCGTGGAAGGCACCACGCCGGGCCACGCCTCCACCGCCGCCCCCGCCCCCGCCCCCGCCTCTGCCCCCGCCCCCAGCTCCACCCCCACTTCCACCGCCGCCGACATCCCCCCGGTGGACGTCGCCGAGCTGGTCCGGCTGCGCACCCGGCACCCCGAGGCGATCGCCGAGGCCGCCGCCCGTCGCACGCGGCGCCCGCTGCTCGGGCCGTCCGGCCGGCTGATGATCCTCGCCGCCGACCACCCGGCCCGCGGCGCCCTCGGCGTCGGGGACCGCAAGTTCGCCATGGCCAACCGCGCCGACCTGCTGCGGCGGCTGTGCCTGGCACTGTCCCGCCCCGGTGTGGACGGCGTGCTCGCGACCGCCGACATCCTGGACGACCTGCTGCTGCTCGGCGCGCTGGACGGCAAGGTCGTGATGGGCTCGATGAACCGGGGCGGCCTGCAAGGGGCCTCGTTCGAACTGGACGACCGCTTCACCGGCCACCGCCCCGAGGACCTCGCGCGCCTCGGCTTCGACGCGGGCAAACTGCTGCTGCGCATCGACTACGACGACCCGGGCTCGCTGAACACGCTGGAGTCCACCGCCCGGGCCGTCGACGAGATGGCCGCGCGCCGACTGCCCCTGTTCGTCGAGCCGTTCATCAGCCGGCGCGGCCCGGACGGCAGGCTGCGCAACGACCTGTCGGCCGAGGCCGTCACCCGCTCCATCGCCATCGCCTCGGGCCTGGGCGGCAGTTCGGCCTACACCTGGCTGAAGGTGCCGGTCACCGAGAACCCGGACGACATGGCCGAGGTGATGGCGGCCTCGACGCTGCCCGCCGTCCTCCTCGGCGGTGACATAGGGGACGCCGCCGGGAACCAGGCCGCCGCCTACGAGAAGTGGCGCGGCGCGCTCCACCTCCCCACCGTGCGCGGCCTGGTCGTCGGCCGGTCGCTGCTGTACCCGGCCGACGGGGACGTGGCCGCCGCCGTGGACACCGCCGTCGGACTGCTGTGAGGGCCGTATGAGCACCGAGTTGTACCTTCCGCGCGGCAGTGCCGCCGACGGGTCCTACGCGCTCGACGTCGGCCCCGAGCGCGCCGGCTGGGCCCACAGCGCCCTGCGGGTGGTGGAGCTGGAGCCGGGGGGTACCCACACCTTCACCAGCGCCGGCAGCGAGTGGATCGTGCTTCCGCTGCGGGGCGGCTGTACGGTGCGCACAGAGGGCCACGAGTTCCAACTCCTGGGCCGGGACAGCGTGTTCGCCGGAGTCTCGGACTTCGCGTACGTGCCCCGGGACGCCCGGGTCCAGATCGCCTCCGGCGCGGGAGGCCGCTTCGCCCTGGCAGGAGCGAAGTGCGAGCGACGACTCCCCGCCCGCTACGGCCCCGCGCCGGAGGTCCCCGTCGAACGGCGGGGGAGCGGCACCTGCGAGCGGCACGTCCGCAACTTCGCCTCCGCGGACGCCTTCGACTGCGACAAGCTGATCGCGGTCGAGGTGGTCACGCCCGGCGGCAACTGGTCGTCGTACCCGCCGCACAAACACGACGAGGACCGGCCCGGCGAGGAGTCACGGCTGGAGGAGATCTACTACTTCGAGATCGACGGCCCGGGCGGCTTCGGCTACCAGCGCGTGTCCCCCTCCCGCGAGGGCGGCGCCGACGTCCTGGCCGAGGTCCGCTCCGGCGACGCGGTCCTCGTCCCCGACGGCTGGCACGGCCCGTCGATCGCCCAGCCCGGCCACGACATGTACTACCTCAACGTCATGGCGGGCCCCGGCGCCACCCGCGAGTGGCGGATCTGCTTCCACCCGGACCACACGGAGGGGTACCGATGACCACCCGTCTGACCGTCGCACAAGCGCTGGTCCGCTTCCTCGCCGCGCAGTACACCGAGCGCGACGGCGAGCGCCGCCGGCTGATCGGCGCGACCTGGGGCATCTTCGGCCACGGCAACGTCGCCGGCCTCGGCCAGGCGCTGGTGGAGTACGCCGACGTGATGCCGTACCACCAGGGCCGCAACGAGCAGTCGATGGTGCACGCGGCCGTCGGCTACGCCCGCCAGTCGAACCGGCTGTCCACGCACGCGGTGACGACGTCGATCGGCCCGGGCGCGACCAACCTGGTCACCGGCGCGGCCCTCGCCACCGTCAACCACCTGCCCGTCCTCCTGCTGCCCGGCGACACCTTCGCGACCCGCCCCGCGGACCCGGTGCTCCAGCAGCTGGAGGTGCCGTACGCGGGGGACGTGTCGGTCAACGACGCCCTGCGCCCGGTCTCGCGCTACTTCGACCGGGTCACGCGTCCGGAGGCCCTGATACCGGCGGCCCTGCAGGCCGTGCGGGTGCTGACCGACCCGGTGGAGACGGGCGCGGTCACCCTCGCCCTGCCGCAGGACGTCCAGGCGGAGGCGTACGACTGGCCGGACGACTTCTTCGCCGAGCGGACCTGGACGGTGCGCCGCCCGGGCGCCGACCCGGCCGAGCTCGCCGAGGCGGTAAGGGCCCTGCGCGCCGCGCGGCGCCCGCTGGTCGTCGCGGGCGGCGGGGTCCACCACAGCCGCGCCGAGGAGGCGCTCGCCGCCTTCGCGGGGGCCACCGGCATCCCGGTCGCCTCCACCCAGGCCGGCAAGGGCTCGCTGCGCCACGACCACCCGCAGGACGTCGGCGCCGTCGGGCACACCGGCACCGCCACCGCCGACGAACTCGCCCGCACCGCCGACCTGGTGATCGGCGTCGGCACCCGCTGGACCGACTTCACCACCGCCTCCGGCACCCTCTTCGCCCACCCGGACGTGCGCTTCGTCAACCTCAACATCGCCTCCTTCGACGGCCACAAGCTCTCCGGCACCCCCTTGGTCGCGGACGCCCGCAGCGGCCTGGAGGCGCTGACCGAGGCGCTCCTCGGGCACGGCCACCGGGTCGCGGACTCCTACGTCGCCGAGTACACCGAGGACAAGGCCCGCTGGGAGCAGCGCGTCGACGCCTGCTACGCGGCCGAGGAGCCGGACGCACGCCCCACGCAGCCGCAGGTGCTCGGCGCGCTGGACGCGCTCGTGGACGAGTCGGACGTCCTGATCAACGCGGCCGGCTCGCTCCCCGGCGACCTGCACAAGCTGTGGCGGGCGCGCTCGCGGGACCAGTACCACCTGGAGTACGGCTACTCCTGCATGGGCTACGAGATCCCCGCCGCGATCGGCGTGAAGCTGGCCGCCCCCGAGCGGAACGTGTGGGCGCTGGTCGGCGACGGCACGTACCTGATGATGCCCACGGAGATCGTCACGGCCGTGCAGGAGGGCGTCGCGATCAAGGTGCTGCTCCTGCAGAACCACGGGTACGCCTCCATCGGGGGCCTGTCCGAGGAGACCGGCGGCGAGCGCTACGGCACCGCCTACCGCTACCGGGCGGCCGACGGCACCTTCTCCGGGGAGCCGCTGCCCGTCGACCTCGCCGCCAACGCCGCCAGCCTCGGCATGCGGGTGCTGCGCGCGCGGACCGTGCGCGACCTGCGCGCGGCGCTCGCCGAGGCGCGCGCCGCCGACACTCCCACTTGTGTCTACGTGGAGACCGAAACGGCAGACACTGTGTCGGGCGCGCCTCCGGCCCAGGCCTGGTGGGATGTTCCTGTGGCCGAGACCGCGACCCGACCGTCGGCGGTCAAGGCCCGTGAGCTGTACGAACGGCACGTCTCGACCCGACGCCGCCATCTGTGAAGGAGCAACTGGGCATGACGAAGATCGTCAACCACTGGATCGGCGGCAAGTCCGTCGACGGCGCGTCGGGCACGTTCGGGCCGGTCACCGACCCGGCGACCGGCGCGGTCACCACCAAGGTCGCCTTCGCGAGCGTCGACGAGGTGGACGCCGCCGTCGCGGCCGCCAAGGACGCCTTCGCGACCTGGGGCCAGTCCTCGCTGGCCCGGCGCACCGAGATCCTGTTCCGGTTCCGGGCGCTGCTGGACGCCCACCGCGACGAGATCGCCGAGCTGATCACCGCCGAGCACGGCAAGGTGCACTCGGACGCGCTCGGCGAGGTGGCCCGCGGCCTGGAGATCGTCGACCTGGCCTGCGGCATCAGCGTCCAGCTGAAGGGCGAGCTGTCCACCCAGGTCGCCACCCGCGTCGACGTGGCCGGGATCCGCCAGCCGCTCGGGGTCGTCGCGGGCATCACGCCGTTCAACTTCCCGGCGATGGTGCCGATGTGGATGTTCCCGATCGCGATCGCGTGCGGCAACACCTTCGTGCTGAAGCCGTCCGAGAAGGACCCGTCGGCGTCGGTGCGCCTCGCCGAGCTGCTCGCCGAGGCCGGGCTGCCGGACGGGGTGTTCAACGTCGTGCACGGCGACAAGGTGGCCGTCGACCGGCTCCTGGAACACCCGGACGTCAAGGCGGTGTCGTTCGTCGGCTCCACCCCGATCGCCCGCTACATCCACACCACCGCCTCCGCCAACGGCAAGCGCGTGCAGGCCCTCGGCGGCGCCAAGAACCACATGCTGGTGCTGCCGGACGCCGACCTGGACGCGGCGGCCGACGCGGCCGTCTCGGCGGCCTACGGCTCGGCCGGCGAGCGCTGCATGGCGATCTCCGCCGTGGTCGCCGTGGGCGCGGTCGGCGACGAGCTGGTGCAGAAGATCCGCGAGCGCGCCGAGAAGATCACCATCGGCCCCGGCAACGACCCGGCCTCCGAGATGGGCCCGCTCATCACCCGGGCCCACCGCGACAAGGTGGCCTCCTACGTCGAGGGCGCGGCCGCCGACGGCGCCGAGGTCGTCCTGGACGGCACCGGCCACACCGTGGAGGGCTTCGAGGACGGCCACTGGATCGGCATCTCGCTGCTGGACAAGGTGCCGACCAGCGCCAAGGCCTACCAGGACGAGATCTTCGGCCCGGTGCTGTGCGTGCTGCGCGTCGACACCTACGAGGAGGGGGTCGCGCTGATCAACGCGTCGCCCTTCGGCAACGGCACCGCGATCTTCACCCGGGACGGCGGCGCGGCCCGCCGCTTCCAGCTGGAGGTCGAGGCCGGCATGGTCGGCGTGAACGTGCCGATCCCGGTCCCCGTCGGCTACCACAGCTTCGGCGGCTGGAAGGACTCGCTCTTCGGCGACCACCACATCTACGGCAACGACGGCACGCACTTCTACACCCGCGGCAAGGTCGTCACCACCCGCTGGCCCGACCCGTCCGAGGCCCCGGCGGGCGTGGACCTGGGCTTCCCGCGCAACCACTGACCCCACGGCGGCGGTGCGCCGCTCCACCCCGCGGGGGAGGAGCGGCGCACCGGCGTGTCACTGGCCGAGCGCCTTGTCCCGCTGCGCCCGGACCTGCTCGGTCAGGTCGGCGGTGTCGGAGGCGGGCGGCGCCGTGATCGGCCGGGCCGCGCCGAACTTCAGGAAGTCGATGGTCACGTCCATGCCCGCGCCGCTCTGCTTGACCCGCACGGGCAGGTCCTTGCCGTCGACCCAGACGTCGTAGGTGACCCTGCCGCCGCCGGCCTGCAGGGCACCCAGGGCTGCCTTCTTCTCGGCCGGGGTCAGCTTCGAGCCGTTGATCTGCTCGGCGCCGACGCTGCCCCGGTAGTGCTCGGCCGTCCGGCCGAGGACCTTCTCCTCGCCGAGGTCCTTCACGTCCTTGGACGCGCCGATGTAGCGCAGGCCCGTGGTCGGGTCGGCGTTGTCGGTGATGTTGTCCGCGCCGGCCTCGCCGACGACGGCCGAGACGTCGATGCGCATCCAGTGCTTGCCCTCGAGCGGGCCGCTCGGCTGCGGGTCGACGCCGTAGTAGTAGGCGCCGTCGACCATCTTGACCTGCGTCGTCGGGTCGTCCTGCACGGACGACATCTGGGCCGCCGCGGTGTCCATCAGGACGTCCATGGCGGCGCCGTCGCCCCAGGAGTAGGTGCCGTTCATGGTGACCGGCCGGCCGCCGGTCGCCGTCAGCGACGTCGTCGTGGCGACCTGCGCCGAGCCCGCCTGCGCGGTCCGGTCGGTCGCGCGGGTCAGCGCGGCCATGATCTGGCCGGAGCTCTTCCCGACGGCCGCCCCGGCCTTCCTGCCGGTGTCCTCCGCGGTGTCCTTCGCCGACCCGCCGCCGCACGCGGTCGTCGCCACCAGAGCCGCCGTGGCCATGCCCAGCCAGGCAGCCGTGTACCTCTGCCTCATGAGTCCCCCCTGCTGTGAACCGTCTGTGATCCCCGACTGTATCGGGCGCCACCGACCACCCGGCGGCCGGATTTTTCGTCCGCGCCCGCTGCGGTTCCCGCACGGCCCAACCCGCCGGGCCTCGCGGCCCCTCCTCGCCGGATACGCGATCAAAAGCGCCCGCTGCCTACGGATTCCGTAGGTAAACAGCTATTGACGTGGCGGTTTTCGTCGGGGTGTGATGCGGCATCGCCCCACTCATCGGAGGCATCCGCACGAGTCGATCGGAACCGCTTGATGACCGACACGCTCCGCCCCGTCGCCACCCCCGCAGCTCCGGCCCCGGACCCGGGCCCCCAGAAGCTCAAGCGTTCCATCGGCGTCGTCGGCGGCACCCTGCTGACGCTCTCCTGCGTGACCCCCGCCTCCACCCTGTTCGTCGTCGTCCCCGACCTGTTCGGCACGCTCGGCACCGCCACCGCCCTGACCATCGCGATCGGCTCCCTCCTCTGTATCGCCGTGGCGTTCTGTTACTCCGAGCTCGGCACCCTGATCCCCAGCGCCGGCGGCGAGTACGCGATGGTGTCCACGCTGGCCGGACGGCTCGCCGGCTGGCTGGTGTTCGTGCTCTCCCTGCTGGTGGTGATGATCGTCCCGCCGGTGATCGCGATGGGCACGGCGGACTACCTCGCCCCGATCGTCCACCTCGACCCGTCGATGACGGGCGCCGGCGTCATGCTCCTGGCCACCCTCGCCGGTCTGCTCGACCTGCGGGCCAACGCCTGGATCACCGGCATCTTCCTGGTCCTGGAGGTCATCGCGGCCGCCCTCGTCGCGGTGCTCGGCTTCTCCCACGGCCACCGGGGGATGGACAGCCTGGTGTCGATGGAGGTGGCCGGCGCGGACGGCCACGCGGACACCGTCACCGCGATGCTGGTCGTCTCGGGCCTGGCCATCGCCCTGTTCATCACCCAGGGCTTCTCGACCGCCGTCTACCTCTCCGAGGAGCTGGAGAACCCCCGCCGCTCCGTCGCCCGCACGGTCCTCGCCACCCTCGCCATCTCCTCGGTGATCATCCTGGTCCCGGTCGTCGCGATCACCCTGGGCGCCTCCGACCTCTCCGAACTGACCGGCGGCGACATCGGCTCCATGGTCACCGCCTGGTCCAACACCGCCGTCGGCACCTTCGTCAGCCTCTGCGTGGCCCTCGCGATCATCAACGCCGGCATCGTCATGGTCATCCAGAACTCCCGCGTCCTGTTCGCCTCGGCCCGCGACAAGGCGTGGCCCGAGCCCGTCAACGCCGTCTTCTCCAAGCTCGGCCGCTTCGGCTCCCCCTGGGTCGCCACGCTCGCCGTCGGCGTCCCCGGCGCGCTGCTCTGCTTCGTCAACCTGGACACCCTGTACGGCGTCACGGGCGTGTCCGTGACCGGCATGTACCTGCTGGTCGCGGTCGCCGCCCTGCTGTCCCGGCGCGGCGCCCACCGCCACACCGCCGCCTGGCGGATGCCGCTGTGGCCCGCCGTACCGGTGCTGCTGATCGTGGTCCTCGCCTACATCCTCACCCAGCAGGAGGCGGGCTACCTGCTGTGGACCGGCGGCATCACGGCGGTCGCGACCCTGTACTGGGCGCTGTACCTGCGCCCGCGCAAGGAGACCCGCTGGCTGGTGTCCCTGCCGGAGGACGAGCAGGGCTGAGCCCGCGGGGGCGGGCCCCTCGCGTACCGCGGACGCGGTACGCGACCGCCCCGCCGTACCCCGGTGGGAGGGCCCCCGGATCAGCCCCCGGTCGACACCGCCCCGACAGGTGCGGCCCGTACCGTTGACGCATGGATCTTCGACTGCCCCGGCTCCGGGCCCCGCGGCGGCCCCGGCGGCTGGTCGCCGCGGCGGCCGCGGTGGCCGTCCTCGCCGGCGCCGGGACGTGGACGGCCGTGGCGTCGGACGACCCGCCGCCGGTGCACCGCTCCGACCGGGTGCTGCCCGTCGACGGCGTGCGCCTGGACACCTCGTACTTCACGGCCGGCGGTCCGGGGCGCCGCCCGGCCGTCCTGCTCGGCCACGGCTTCGGCGGCAGCAAGGACGACGTCCGCGACCAGGCCGAGGACCTCGCCCGCGACGGCTACGCGGTGCTCACCTGGTCGGCCCGCGGCTTCGGCCGCTCCACCGGGAAGATCGGCCTGAACGACCCCTCCGGCGAGGTCGCCGACGTCTCGAAACTGATCGACTGGCTCGCCGGGCAGCCACAGGTCCAGCTGGACGCGGCCGGGGACCCACGGGTCGGCGTGACCGGCGCCTCCTACGGCGGGGCCGTCTCCCTGCTGGCCGCCGGGTACGACCACCGCGTCGACGCCATCGCCCCGGCGATCACCTACTGGAACCTCGCCGACGCGCTCTTCCCCGACGGCGTGTTCAAGAAGCTGTGGGCCGGCGTCTTCTTCAGCACCGGCGGCGGCTGCGCCCGCTTCGAGCCCGCGCTGTGCGCGATGTACCAGCGCGTCGCCGCGTCCGGCACCCCGGACGCCGCGGCGCGCCGGCTCCTCAGCGAGCGCTCGCCGTCCGCCGTCGCCGGCCGCATCAAGGTCCCCACCCTGCTGCTCCAGGGCCAGACCGACTCGCTGTTCCCCCTCACCCAGGCCGACGCCGCGCAGAAGGCGATCTCCGCCAACGGCGCGCCCGTCGACGTCGACTGGATCGCCGGCGGCCACGACGGCGGCGACCTGGAGACCGGCCGCGTCCGGGCCCGCGTCACCTCCTGGTTCGACCGCTACCTCAAGGGCGAGAAGAGCGCCGGCACCGGCCCCGCCTTCCGCGTCACCCGCACCGGGGGCGTCGACTCCACCGACGGCGCCGCCCTGCTGCGCGGCGCGAGCGCCGACCACTACCCCGGCCTGGACGGCGGTCCCCGCCCGGTCGCCCTGACCGGCGGCACCCAGCGCTTCGCCAACCCGGCCGGCGCCACCCCGCCCGCCGTGTCCGCCCTGCCCGGCCTCGGCGGCACCGGCGGCCTCGCCCAGCTCTCCTCCCTCGGCATCGGCGTCTCCCTCGACTTCCCCGGCCAGTACGCCGCGTTCGAGTCCGCGCCGGTCGCCGACGGCCTGCGCATCACCGGCTCCCCGACGGTCACCGTGCACGTCACGTCGACCAGCGAGGACGCCGTCCTCTTCGCCAAGGTCTACGACGTCGGCGAGGACCGCACCCGCCAGGTGCTGCCCGCCCAGCTGGTCACCCCGGTCCGCGTCGAGGGCGCCCGCGCCGGCAAGGACGTCACGCTCACGCTCCCGGCGATCGACCACGCGGTCGAGAAGGGCCACCGCCTGCGCCTGGTCCTCGCCTCCACCGACCTCGCCTACGCCTCCCCGACGGCCCCCGCCACGTACACCGTGTCCCTGAAGGGCGACCTGACGGTCCCGACCGCCACCGGAGTCACCACGGCCGCCGCCCCGCTGCCGTCCTGGGTGTGGTGGCTGCCGCTCACCGGGGCACTCCTCGCGCTCGGCCTGCTGCTCACGGCCCGCCGCCGCACCGCCGCCCCGGCCCCCGACCCCGCCCTGGCCGACGTCCCGCTCCGGATCACCGGCCTGAGCAAGAAGTACGCCAAGGGCGACCGCTACAGCGTGCGCGACCTGTCCTTCCGCGTGGAGAAGGGCCAGGTCCTCGGCCTGCTCGGCCCCAACGGCGCGGGCAAGACCACCACCCTGCGCATGCTGATGGGCCTGATCACCCCCGACGCGGGCGAGATCCGGGTCTTCGGCCACGTCATCCGCCCCGGCGCCCCGGTGCTGTCCCGGGTCGGCGCCTTCGTCGAGGGCGCGGGCTTCCTGCCGCACCTGTCCGGCCGGGAGAACCTGGAGCTGTACTGGCGGGCCACCGGCCGGCCGCCCGCCGACGCCCACCTCGACGATGCCCTGGAGATCGCCGGCCTCGGCGACGCGCTGGCCCGCGCGGTGCGCACGTACTCCCAGGGCATGCGCCAGCGCCTGGCCATCGCCCAGGCCATGCTGGGCCTGCCCGACCTGCTGATCCTCGACGAGCCGACCAACGGCCTCGACCCGCCCCAGATCCGCGAGATGCGCGAGGTGATGATCCGGTACGCGGCCGGCGGCCGCACGGTGATCGTCTCCAGCCACCTGCTGGCGGAGGTCGAGCAGTCCTGCACCCACCTGGTGGTCATGGACCGCGGCCGCCTCGTCCAGGCGGGCCCCGTCGGTGAGATCATCGGCGCGGGCGACACGCTCCTGGTGGGCACCGCCGCGCCCGTGGAGGACCCGGTGGTGGAGAAGGTCGTCGCGCTGCCGGGCGTCGCCTCGGCCGTGCGCGCCGACGGGGGCCTGCTGGTCCGCCTGGACGCCGACGGCACGGCCCCGCGCCTGGTCGCCGACCTGGTCCGCCTGGACGTGCCCGTGGCCTCGGTCGGCCCGCACCGCCGCCTGGAGGACGCCTTCCTCACCCTGATCGGAGGTTCCGCATGAGCACCCTCACCGAGGTCGCCTCCGGCTACCGCGCGGGCCGCACCCTGCCGCTGCGCGTGGAGCTGGTCCGCCAGCTCAAGCGGCGCCGCACGCTGGTCATGGGCGGCATCCTCGCCGTGCTGCCGTTCGTGCTGCTCGTCGCCTTCGCGATCGGCGGGGAGCCCGGCGGCCGCAACGGCCAGGTGACCCTGATGGACACGGCCACCGCGTCCGGCGCCAACTTCGCCGCGGTCAACCTGTTCGTCTCCGCGGGCTTCCTGCTGGTGATCCCGGTCGCCCTGTTCTGCGGCGACACGGTGGCCTCGGAGGCGAGCTGGTCGTCGCTGCGCTACCTGCTGGCGGCGCCCGTGCCCAGGGCCAGGCTGCTGTGGTCCAAGCTCGTGGTGGGCCTGGTGATGAGCCTCGCCGCGATGGTGCTGCTGCCGCTCGTCGCGCTCGCCGTGGGCACCGCGGCCTACGGCTGGGGCCCGCTCCAGCTGCCCACCGGCGGTGCGCTCGACGCGGGCACCGCCGCCCAGCGCCTGGTCGTGGTGGTGGCGTACGTCTTCGTGTCCCAGCTCGTCACCGCCGGGCTCGCGTTCTGGCTGTCGACCCGGACGGACGCCCCGCTCGGCGCGGTCGGCGGCGCGGTCGGGCTGACCATCGTCGGCAACGTCCTCGACGCGGTCACCGCGCTCGGCCACTGGCGCGACTTCCTGCCCGCGCACTGGCAGTTCGCCTGGGCGGACGCCGTCCAGCCCACCCCCGAGTGGTCCGGCATGATCCAGGGCACCGTCGTCTCCGTCACCTACGCCGCCGTCCTGTTCGCCCTGGCCTTCCGCCACTTCGCCCGCAAGGACGTCGTGTCCTGAGGGACGACGAAGGGCGGCCCGCCGGCGATGCCGGTGGGCCGCCCTTCGTCGCGCGTCGGCTACTGGCCGTTGGCGGAGAGGATCGACACGTCCTCCAGCAGGTGCGCCAGCGCGCCGTCGCGCTTGGACTGCGTGGAGTTCTCGGTGCACTGCTGGTCCAGGTCGTCCGACAGGATCGGCAGGTCGTTGATCGGGACGATGTTGAGGATCGGGACGGCGATGTCGTTCGCCGCGATGCACGGCTTGTTGAAGGAGCCCTGGATCAGCGCCATCTGCGGGCTCATGTTCCCGTACGTGGCCGAGTTGCCGAAGCTCTGCGCCGCGCCGTTCCCGTTGGACAGGGACGGCCCGGAGTCGTCACCGATCGCCATCGCCTGCGTGGCCGACGCAGCGGAGGCACCCACGATGGAAGCGGCGATCGCTGCAGTGGCAATAACCTTCTTGATCACTGACCAGTCCTTTCAGATGAAACCCCGTCCACCGGAGCCTCCTGGTCAACTGGGCGGGCGCCGTACGGTTTCTCACGGTCACCCTGTCGGCCGATAGCGAGACTGTTTGTGTGCTGGTCGTTCCGGATGATTTTCCGTCGGTTGGATGCGCTGCGGGCCAACCGGGTGAACACCCGCAACCAATCATCCGGCGCCGGGTTGATGTGGCCGTAGGGCATGTGTCGCTACGAGGAAAGGAACGCGAAGTGCTCAAGAAGGCAATGGTCGCCGCGGCGGCCGCCGTCTCTGTCATCGGTATGTCGGCGGCGGTCGCCCCCCAGGCTCTTGCCATCGGGGACGACTCCGGACCGTCCGTCGCCAACGGGAACGGCGCCTCGACGTCGTTCGGCAACTCGGCGACCAAGGGCGACATGAGCCCGCAGCTGTCGCTGGTCGAGGGCACGCTGAACAAGCCGTGCCTCGCCCTGGAGGACATCCAGGTCCCGATCATCAACATCGTGCCGATCAACGATGTGCCGATCCTGTCGGACGACCTGGACCAGCAGTGCTCCGACAACTCCACCAACGCCAAGCGCGACGGTGCGCTGTCGCACATCCTGGAGGACCTGTCGGTCCTGTCGGCGAACGGTCAGTAGACCCGTACCGCAGCCGCCCGGGCGGCCCGTCGGAGTTCCGGCGGGCCGCCCGGTCGTTTTTTCGGGAAGAGGCCTTTCTCCTACTGCGATCCGCCGATCATATGAAGGCGTTCGGGTGAATTCGGGGGCGACACGCGTTGGTGAGTTTCCTCGGCTGTCTATGACTCGTTTGCAGCCTGCAGGTCATGGTGCGAGCCTTTCCGGCTGTGCTCGCTCGGTTTCCTACCGTCATTCGATGCATGACCGCAGAGAAGGGAAAGTCATGAAGAAGAGCGCTGCTGTCGTCGCGGGCCTCGTCCTGGCTCTGGGTGGGGCCGCGCCGGCCTTCGCCGACGCCGGTGCCGAGGGGGCGGCCGTCGGGTCCCCCGGCGTCCTGTCGGGCAACGTGATCCAGGTCCCGGTCCACGTGCCGATCAACATCTGCGGCAACACGATCAACGTCATCGGTCTGCTGAACCCGGCGTTCGGCAACACCTGCGTCAACGACTGACGACGCCTCGACCAGCTCCGGCTGGGTCTGAGCCGGCCTTGGACACGTCACACGTCTCCGGGGCCGGCTTTTTCCACCTCTCCGAGCAGGAAGACCACGAGATTGCGACAGACCCTGAGCAGGGGAGTGGTCGCGGCAGCGGCCGCGACCGGCATCCTGACCCTGTGCGGCAGTTCCGCACTCGCCGACACGCAGGCGAACGGCGTCGCCGAAGGATCACCCGGCGTCCTGGCGGGCAACAACGTCGAGGTCCCCGTCGAGGTCCCGGTGAACGCCTGCGGCAACACCGTCGACCCGGCCGGCGCCCTCAACCCCGCGTTCGCCAACGCCTGCGCGCAGGCCGCCGCGGCACGCCACGCGACCCGCGGCTCCGACGACCTCGGTGACGCCTGGGGCCACGACCACCACGACTGGACCCACGGCGTCCCGCGCGTCCCGGCCGACGCTCCGAAGTCCGAGGACCAGGGCGGCGGCCACGACGCGTCCGGGTCGAAGGACCAGGGCGGCGGCCACGACGCGTCCGGGTCGAAGGACCAGGGCGGCGGCCACGACACGTCCGCGCCCCTGGACCAGGGCGGCGGCGGTCGCGACACCTCCGGCGGCGGCGAGTCGGGCCACGGCTCGGACGACGCGTCCACGTCGCCGGCGCCGAGCGGCGGTCACGCCACGTCCGGCGGCGACGAGGGCTACGGCTCCGACGACACCCCGAAGGGCCCCGGCAAGGGGTACGGCGACTCGGGTTACGGCTCCGACGACGCCTCGAAGGGCCCCGGCAAGGAGTACGGCGACTCGGGCCACGACTCGGGCTACGGCTCCGACGACACCCCCAAGTCCC
>NZ_KQ948555.1:301826-393114 GCF_001514125.1 Streptomyces longwoodensis
GGGCTACGGCTCCGACGACTCCGGCTACGGCTCGACCGGCGGCCACACCCCGCCCGACGAGGACTGCCAGGAGACCCCGCCCGGCGGTGGCGACCACACGCCTCCTCCCGGCGGTGGGGACCACACGCCTCCCCCCGGCGGCGGCGAGACCACCCCGCCCGGTGGCGGTGACCACACCCCGCCCGGCGGGCCGCAGGAGCAGCCGCCCACGCTGCCCCACACCGGGGCCGAAGGGCTGCTGGCCGCCTCCGGGTTCAGCGCGGCGCTGATCACCTCGGGCGCCCTGCTGTACCGGCGCGGCCGCGCGGCGTCCCGCCGCTGACCCACGGGGTGCCGGACGCCCCGCGCCCGGCACCCCGCCCGCCGTTCCCCGCCGGCCGGCCCGCTTCACCCGGGCCCGGCCACCCCCACGCCCTCCCGCAGGTCCCGGCCCGCCGGGACGTGGGCCAGGCCGCCCGGCGGGGAGCCGCGCAGATGGCGCCGTACGCCTCGCAGCAGGGTCCGCGCCGTGAACGTGGCGCCATAAATGAAGCGCATGGACGGCCCGAAGGCCGGGGCGGTGATCAGACCCGCCAGGAACAGGCCGGGCCGGGTGGTCTCGAACGTGTGGCCCACCACCGGGGCGCCGTCCGCCGTGGTGGCCAGGTCGGCGCGCAGGTCGGGTGACAGCAGGGCCAGTCGGTCGAGGGTCGCCCGGAAGCCCGTGGCGGCGATGACGTGCTCGGTCTCCAGGTACCAGGGCGAGCGGCCCGCGCCCGGGGTGTCCAGCTCCGGGCGGACGCCACCCGGCACCGGCCGTGCCCCGGTGACCCGGTGGGCCGTCAGCACCTCGACGGCGCCCTCGACGCGCTCGCGGATCCACCACGCGCCCGCCGGTCCCAGGGCCGTGGCCGCGATCCGGGACCGGGTGGCCCCGGGCAGGCGGCGGTACAGGCCCTGCCGTTCGGCGTAGAACCAGTTGCGCCAGCCGCAGCCCAGCCCGCTGTGCGGGGAGCGCAGGGAGCGGGTGCGGGGGCGGTCCAGGGGCGGCGGGACGTCGTTCCAGCGCAGCCGGTCCGCGCGGGCCAGGACCCGTACCCGGGTGCCCTGTTCGGCCAGCAGCGCCGCCGTCTCCAGGGCCGCCTGGCCGCCGCCGACCACCGTGACGTCCCGGCCGCGGAAGCGGTCCAGGGCGCTGTGGTGGCTGCTGTGCGACACCAGGGCGGGGTCCAGGGTGCGCAGGACCGGCGGGACCTCCACGAACGGCAGCACGCCGACCGCGAGCACCACCGCGCGGGCGGCCACCCGCTCGCCGTCCTCCGTGACCGCCTCGAAGCCGCCGGGCCGGGCCGTGACCCGGGTGATCGTGCGCTCGTCGACCGCCGGGACGGCGTGGCGGGCGAACCACTGCCCGTACGCCGCGAACGTCTCCACCGGGATCGGCGTCCCGTGACGGGCCGTCATGCCCCGCTCGGCGCAGTAGCTCTCCAGCCGCAGCCGGCCGGCCGGGTCGGAGAGGTCGGACGCCCACGGCTCGGACTTCAGGAACATGCCCCGGGGCATGTGGTCCCGCCAGGACGCCATGGGCCGCCCGAACACCCGCGGGTCCAGCCCGGCGGCCGCGGCGTGGGACGCGATGGACAGGCCGTACGGGCCGGCGCCCACCACCAGGAGGTCGTGCATCAGCGTCGGCCCGCCTTCTCGTCGTCGCTCGGCCCGGTCGCGGCCCCGGGGCCGGGTGGTGCCGTCTGCCGTACCACCCGGGGAGTTCCTCCGGAGCGCGCGGCGGCGGCGGTCCGGCGGCGCAGCCGCGCCAGCAGCCGGCCGCCGACGTGCCGGCCCCACAGCCCCCACATCGCCCGCCCGGGCGCGGTGTCGTCGCGGGCGCCCCAGGCCAGCTCGCGGCCGGCCGGGGCGGGCCGCAGCGCGGTGAGCGGGGCGTAGTTCTCCACCACGAACAGCCGGCCGGGCAGCGGCCGTCCGTCCGGCAGGGGACGGTGCGTCAGGTCGAGGTGCTGGGCGCGGACGACGTCCAGCCCGGCCGTGTCGGTGAACAGCCGGAACTGGGCGCCGGGCCGGGGGTTGAAGTCGAGCAGGTGGTAGCGGCCGGTCGTGCCGCAGCGGCGGAAGTCCAGGTCGAAGATGCCCCGGTAGCCCAGGCCGTCGGCGAGCCGCTCGGCCAGCGCCTGCACCTGAGGGTTGGGCGCCCAGGTGCCGGCCGCCGTCAGCCCCGCCGCGCGCGGCCAGGCCAGCAGCTTGCGCCCGGGGCCGCCCGCGCGCACCGCGCCGTGACGGTCGGCGTACCCGTGGAAGAACCAGTCGCGGTCGGCGCCCGGCGGCAGGAACTCCTGGAGCAGCAGCCGGCTGCCCGCCTCGGCACCGCGCGCGTACAGCTCGCGCGCCTCCCGCGGGCTGCGCACCACCAGCGTGCTGCGCAGTCCCGCACCGGCCGGCAGCAGCCAGGGGCGGCTCCACTTGGCGACCACCGGCAGCCCCAGCCGCCAGGCGGCCGCAGCGGCCTGGGCGGGGCTGTCGGGGACGACGGTCGTCGGGTGCGGCACGTCCGCCGCCGCGCACAGCCCCGCCAACTCCGCCTTGTCGGCGACCCGCTCGGGCAGGTCGCCCGGCTGCTGCGGCAGCAGGAAGGCGGGCGCCAGCCGCGCGCGCAGCCTGCTGACCGCGACCGCGCCCGCGTCGTCCATCGGGATCAGCACGGCGGGCCGTTCGACCCGCGCGGCCACCCGCAGCAGTGTGGCAGCGACCTCATCGAGGCCGGCGCCGGGCGGCGGCGGGGGATGCAGCTGGCGCACGAACCGGGAGGCGCGCACGGGACTTCCCGTCACGTCCGCGACCAGGTGCACGTCGACGTCGGCTCTGCCGAGCGAGCGCACGGCACCCAGCGTTCCGTGGTGAAAGGGGTTCCGGTCGATCCGCAGCAGTACGGCGGGGACGCGGGTGTCGAGCAGGGACACGTACCAATTTCCTTCGGTCGGTTCACCGGAGCGGCCGAGCGGAACACTCGAATGCCGTAACGGCGGTGGCGTACTTCCTTTTCGTGTGACTTTCATGTGACTGGCCGTCAGTAATGCGGCGTGAGGAAGGAGCAGGCATGACCCCACAGCAGCGCGGCGTCCGCTCGCGGCGGCTGACCGTCGTGGCGGCGGCGCTCGTCGCGTCGGCAGCCCTGGCGTGCGGACCTGGATTCGCCGCGGGCGCGGGGGTGACGCGGGTCGCCGACCCGCCCGCTCCCACCCCGGCCGTCCCGGCCCCGCCCGCCACCGCACAGACTCCGGCCCCGCAGGCCCCGGTCCCGCAGGCCCCGGCCCCGCAGGCCCCGGTCCTCCTGGCCCCGGTCCCGGAGACACCGGCCCCGCAGAACCCCGTCCCGCAACTCCCGGCGCCCGTGACCCCGGCCCCCGTGCCCCCGGCCGTCACCCCGGCGCCCGGGACGTCCGCCGGGCCCGGGCCGACCCCGGCGCCGCCGCAGCGCCCCGCCTTCGGCGCCTACCTCGACTACGGCCCCCTCGGCGTCGCGCGGATGGCCCAGCTCAGCACCTGGCTCGGCGGCGCCGAGCTGCGCGTCGGGCACACCTACCTGCCGGGCGACCGGTGGAGCAACATCGAGGGCCGGCCCGGCTTCCTGGACGTCTGGGCGCACTGGCGCCGCGAGAAGGCCGACCGGATGCTCGTCCTCAACGTGCCGATGATGGAGCGCAACGAGGACGGCGTGTCCGACGCCGAGGTGCGCCGCCTGCTGCGCCGGGGCGCCGACGGCGAGTTCGATCAGCACTTCAAGGCCCTCGCCGAACGGCTGGTCGAGCTGGACGTGCCGGACACGGTGCTGGTGCTCGGCTGGGAGATGAACGGCATCACGTACACCCATCGCTGCGGCCCCGACCCCGAGGCCTGGAAGACGTACTGGAACAGGATCGTCACCGCCATGCGGTCCGTGCCCGGCCAGCGGTTCAAGTTCGACTTCGCGCCGAGCCGCGGCCGGGACGCCGTTCCGTGGCCGCAGTGCTACCCGGGGGACGACACGGTCGACATCGTGGGAATGGACTCCTACGACCAGCCGAGCGGCCTCACCTTCGACCAACAGGTGAAGGAACCGTACGGCCTCCAGGAACACGTGGAATTCGCCGAGAAGCACGGCAAGGCCATCTCCTATCCCGAATGGGGCCTTTTCCGCAACGGCGACAACGCCACCTACATGCGGGGCATGCTCGCCTGGATGGACGCGCACAAACCGCTGTACAACACGCTGACCGACTACTGCCCGCACGGCGTCTGGCAGTGCCGGCAGAACCCGGAGGCGTCGGAGGTCTACCGCGCCGTCCTCTCCGGCCGCCCCGCCGTCCCCACCCTGCTGCCGTCCACGCCCGCACCGAGCGCGAGCGCGCAGCCCGCGACGCCACAGCCCGTGACGCCGCAGCCCGCCGGACAGCCGGTGCCCCAGCCGTCGCCGTCCGCGGCGCCCGCCCGCTGCTCGCCGCTGGACCTCGGCGACTGGGTCGAGTACTGGCTCGGCGGCAAGCTGTGCGTCCGCCTCGACTGGTACTCCCGCCGGCACTGACCGGGCCGCGGGTGGCGGCGGGCCCGGCTCAGGGCCTGCCGCCACCGGTGTGCTCCTTCGCCCGCCCGCGCGCCTCCCACCGGCGCACCACCTCCTTGCCCCGCTGTCGCGCCGCCGCGTCGCACAGCGCCGCCTGCAGCAGCGGGGCGGTGCGCCGACGGGCCATCAGCAGCCGCTGGCTGACGACCGTCTCGGGCCGCCAGTGGTGCTTGTACGGCTCGTCGCCGCGCAGCAGGCTCAGCGTGTCGTGGCCGCCGTCGCGGGTGTGCTCGGTGCAGGCGTCCAGCAGCATCACCGCCACGTCGGCCTTGCGCTCGCGCAGCCGGGGGTGGGCGCCGTACAGGTAGCCCCCGGCCAGGCGCGGCGACAGCAGGGTCAGGTCGACGGCCACCACCTCGCCCTCCAGCAGGAACTCGGTGACCACCGCGTCCCCGGAGCGCACCATCGCCCCCGCCGCGCGCACCAGGTGCGCACGGAACCGGGGCCGCAGGTGCTCGCCCGTCACCTTCCGCCCCTGCCACTGCAGCGCGTGCAGCTCCAGGAGCCGGCCCAGGGCCCGGTCCACCTCCCGCGGGCCGACCGGACGGCGCTCCACGCCCAGCGCGGCCAGCTTGCGCAGCTTGGCGCGCACCCGCTGGGCCTTCGCCGACGGCAGCCGCGCCAGCAGCTCCTCCATCGGCACCGCGGGCAGCTCCAGGCACACCGAGTCGTCCACCCGGTGCCGGGGCCCGCGCCAGCGCGCGTAGACCCGCTCGACCGCGCCGCCGGGGCGGACCTCGCGGAAGTCGACGAGCGCGGTGCGGGCGGCGGCGGCCAGCCCGTCGGTGAGCGCGGCGACGGCTTCCTCGCCGCGCTCGTCGTCGACCAGCACGTCCGCGTAGTCGGAGACGGCCCCGCCGAGCGGCACCAGCGCGGGCAGCGGACGGCGCACGGCCGTCAGCGGGGCCGCGGCCAGCAGGTCGCCGCCGTCGCGCACCACCAGCAGCCGCAGCCGCCCGGGCGTGCCGTACGAGCGCCACCAGGCGTGCAGCCAGGCGTGGTGCTGGAACGGCGTGGCCGTGGGGCAGCGCCGGTACAGCCGTCCCCAGGCGGGCGCGAGGTCGGCGAACGCGGCCTCGTCGGTGAGCAGTTCGCACACCGTCCCCGAGCGGCGCGCCGGGCGGGCGGTGCCCGGGAACGTGCCCGTCAGCGCCGCGTTCACAGTGCCCCGTGCGCGTCGGCGGCCACGGCCGGTCCCGGTACGGCGGCCGGGCGGCCGGGCTCCTCCTCGCGCGCCCGCTTCGGCCGGACCAGCAGCACCAGGCCGCCCAGCAGTCCGCCCGCGCTCGCGCCGACCAGGCCGGTCACCGCGGGCGACGCGGACGACGGCCCGGACGGCTCGACGGCCCGGGCGAACTGCTGGAGCCGGACGTTGGTGGCCCCCTGGCTGTGGGACGCGTACTGGGTCAGGGCGCGCGAGACGGCGTTGGCCATGTCGGCGGCCACGTCCGCCCGGTCGGCGTTCGCGGTGACGGCGACCATCGGCGCGTCCGGCGAGGTCGCGGTCTGCACGTCGCGCTGGAGCGTCGCCGCCGGCACCCCGGCCCACACCTGGGCGTCGCCGAGCACCGCGAGCTGGGTGGCGACCCGTCCGTAGGCCTGCGCGAAGCCCAGCGCGGACGCCGGGTCGGACTTCTCGGTGGGGACGGCGACGACGTAGGCCGTGGCCGTGTAGACGGGCGGGTGCAGCGCGCCGTACGCGGCGCCGAGCAGACCGCCCGTGACGACGCCCGCCGCGAGCAGCGACCACGGCGGGAGCGTCCTGACCCGCGCGAGCCGACGGGACCGGCCGTGCTGCCGGGTGGTGTTCTCGGTCATGACGAACTGACTCCCTGGGGTGACGGGGACGGGGGCAGTGACGGGGACAGTGACGAGGAAGGGGACAGCGACGAGGAGGGGGATGGTGACGGGGCCGGGGACGTGTGGGAGGCGGGGGACGCGGGGGTCACGGGGGCCGTGGGGGGCCGACCGGCCGCGGACGGGAGCGGGCGGCCCTCGACGACCGCCGTGTACACCTCCGTCAGCCGGGCCGCGCTGCGGGTGATGTCGTAGTGCCGGGCCGCCTCGGGGGCCTCGCGCGGGCGGGGGCCCCGGGCGCGGGCCTCGGCGACGGCCCGGGCGAACGCGTCGGGGCCGCCGGTGACGCGCCGCGCGCCGGGCGCGGCCTGCGGGGGCAGGTCCTCCACGGCGGGGCAGGAGGCGAACAGCACGGGCAGTCCGGCCGCGAGCCCCTCCACCACCGCGAGGCCGAACGCCTCCTCGGGGGACGGCGAGGCGAGCAGGTCCATCGCCGAGACGAGGGACGGCAGGTCGGGGCCCGGGCCGCCGTCGGGCAGGCCGGGCCGCTCGCCGGTGAACAGCACCCGGTCGGCGACCCGGGCGTCATGGGCGGTGCGCCGCAGCACGTTTTCCTCGGGTCCGCCGCCGACCAGCACCAGCCAGTGGTCCTCGGGCAGCCGGGCCAGGGCGCGCACCAGGACGTCGAAGCGCTTGCCCGCGGCCAGGCGGCCGATCCCGCCCACGACGAAGGCGCCCGGGGGCAGCCCGAGCCGCTGCCGGGTCCGCTCCCGGGCCGCCGGGTCGAAGCGGAAGCGGGCCAGGTCGATGCCGTTGGGCACGACCTCGACGCGCGAGGCGGGCACGCCCCAGCGCGTGAGCCGTGCGGCGACCGTCGGCGAGACGGCGACCGTGGCCCGGCCCAGCCGCTCGCCGGCCAGGTACAGCGCCCGCACGCCCCGGGTCAGCGGGCGCCCCTCCATCTGGGAGTCGCCGAGGGAGTGCTCGGTGGCCACGACCGCCCGCACCCCGGCGAGCCGCGCGGCCAGCCGGCCGTACAGACAGGCCCGGTACAGGTGGGTGTGCACGAGGTCGTACCGGCCGGAGCGCACCAGCCGGGCCAGCCGGGGCAGGGCGGCCAGGTCGCGGTTGCCCGCCATGCCGAGGTGGGTGACGGCGACGCCGTCGGCGGCCAGCCCGTCGGCCACCGCGCCCGGGTGGGTGAGCGTCACCACGTCGCAGTCGACGGGCAGGTGCCGCAGCAGCAGCCGCAGTTGCTGCTCGGCGCCGCCCACCCCGAGCCCGGTGATGACGTGCAGCGCCTTCACGGCTGCGCCGCCACGGGACGCCGGCGCAGCCGGTGCAGCCGGTACTTCAGGAACAGCCGCACGGCCGTGTCGCGCTCCCCGACGTGCAGCCGAGGCAGGGCGTGCGGGCCGGTCAGCGGGCCCGGGTCGATGGCGCACGCGTACGCGTACCCGGCGGCGCGCACGGCCTCGACGACGCGGTGGTCGACGGTCCCGTACGGGTAGCAGAAGCCCGCGGGCTCGGTGCCGAGCAGGTCGCGCAGCGCGGCGCGGCTGCCGGCGGTCTCCGCCGCGAGGGTGGCGTCGTCGACGCGGGTGAGGTCGAGGTGGGTGAGCCCGTGCGAGCCGATCTCGGTGCCCGCGTCGGCCGCCGCGCGGATGCCGTCGGCACTCAGCAGCGGCTTGCACGGGCCGGGCCGGTCCCAGGCGTTCTCCCCGCCGAGCCGGCCGGGCAGCACGAACAGGGTCGCGGTGCAGCCGTGGCGGGCGAGCAGGGGCAGCGCGCCGGTGAGGAAGTCGGCGTACCCGTCGTCGAAGGTCAGCCCGACCAGGCCGTGGCCGTCGCCCCGGGCGCGGGCGGCGAGGAGTTCGGCCATGGACACCCCGCGCAGGCCCCGGCCGCGCAGCCACGCCAGCTGCCGGTCCAGCCGCTCGGGTGTGACCGTCACCCGGTAGGGGTCGTGGGTGCGGTCGCCCACCGAGTGGTACATCGCCACCCAGGGGACCGGGCCGGGCGTCTGCGCCGGGCGTCGTGCGGTGTCAGCGGGAACGGACATGCGGCAGCCTCCGGAACGCGGAACGGACGGAACTCAGTGCGGTGTCGACGCCCTGGGCGCCCAGCGCCCGGCCGAGCGCCACGAAGACGGCGGTCACGGTGAGCGCCCCCGCCGCCAGGCCGGTGAGCGGGTCGCCGGGGCGGCCCGCGACGAGCGCCCCGGCGAGCGTGGCGGCCACGGCCGCGAGGACCGGCCGGGACAGCGCGCGCAGCAGGGCGCGGACCCGGACCGGTACGGCCCGCGGACGGCCGTGCCGGCCCGCGCTCTTGGTGCCGGTCAGCAGGACCAGCGCGGTGGCGGTGATGCCGGCCGCGTTGGCGGCGGCGATCCCGTACACGCCCCAGGGCCCCACGGTCAGCGCGCCGGCCAGGCAGGTCACGGCGATCCCGACGCCCATCGCGCCGACTGGGTACCAGGTGGCGCGGCCCGCCGAGAAGTAGGAGCGGGTGAGCGCCCCCACCAGCGTCTGGCCGAGCAGCCCGAGCGCGTACACCCGCATCACCCCGGCCGTCGCGGCGGTGTCCCGGGCAGTGAACGCGCCGCGCTGGAACAGCACCTCGATCATCTGCGGGGCGCACGCGATGACCGTGGCCGCGCCCAGCAGCACCACGCAGGCGGCCAGGGCCACGTCCCGCTCCACCCGGCCGCGGGCCCGTTCGGTGTCCCCGTCGGCGAGGGCGCGCGCGACCACCGGGAAGGTGACCGTGCACAGCATCAGCGACAGGATCATCGGCATCTGCGCGACCTTCTGCGCGTAGTTGAGGTGCGAGATGGCCCCGGCGGGCAGCTGCGAGGCGAGGAACCGCTCGACCAGCACCTGCGACTGGCGGCACAGCGCGAACAACAGCACGCTCGCCACCAGCGCGGTGTCGAGCGGACGCGGCTCCTCGGCGGGCGCGCCCGCCCGCTGCCCGCTGCGCCGCCCCAGCTGCCGCAGCAGCGACGGCAGTTGTACGACGACCATCAGGCAACCGCCCACCGCCACCCCGGCCGCCGCCGCGCGCACCCCCCACCGGCCACCGAGGACGAGCATCCCGGTGATGATCCCGGCGTTGTACGCCACGTAGATCGCCGCCGGTGCCACGAACCTCCGGTGGGCGCGCAGGGCGGCGGAGCAGTACCCGGCGAGGCCGAAGCTGACCACACAGGTGGCGGTGAGCCGGGTGCAGTCCACGGCGAGGCCCGGGTCGGGCAGCCCCGGCGCGAGGACGTCCACGAGTGGGGGCGCGGTCGCCACCAGCAGCGCGCCGACGGCCACGAAGGCCAGCGACAGCCGGGGCAGCGTGCCCGCGACCAGGGCCCGCACCGGGTCCCCGCCGGCGCCCCGGGCCCGCCGGGACAGGGCGGCGCTGAAGGCCGGGATCAGCGCGAACGCCAGCCCGTCCTCGATCAGCAGGGTGGCGGCGAACTCCGGCACGGTCCACGCCACCAGGAAGGCGTCGGTGTCGCTGCCCGCCCCGAACAGCCGGGCCAGCGCCTGGTCCCGCACCAGCCCGAGCAGCGACCCGGCGAGCGACAGCCCGGCCGTGACGAGCGCGGCCCGCGCGAGGAAGCCCCGCGAGGGGGCGGCGAGTTCGGGTCCACCGGGGGACGGCTCGGCGGGCAGGCCCGGCGCCCCGGGTGACGAGGCGGCGGACGGCCGCACCGGCGGCACGGGCGCGGGTCCGTCCGCCGGGGGTGTCCGGGAGGGCGTCACCGTCATCGCGCGACGGCCTCCGGATCGCCCTGGGCCCCGGTGGCCGGCCGGCCGGCGGCGGCCGGTGCGGGCGGGCCGTCCGGCTCGGCCAGCGCCCACCAGGCGACGAGCCCCAGGCAGACGGCGGTCAGCACGGTCGAGGGGCCGCCGATGTCGGCGTACACGAAGTCGGTCAGCTGCCACACGAGCAGCCCGCAGGCGACCAGCGCACAGTCCAGGCCCGGCGCGCGGGAGCGGTGCGCGCGGCGCAGCCGGCCGAGCGCGCACACCAGCAGGGCCAGCCAGCCGCCCGCGAGGGCCAGCAGCCCGATCAGGCCCTGCTCGGCGAGGACGAGGAGGTACATGTCGTGCGGGGACAGCAGCGGCTGCCGTACGAAGCCGGAGCCCGCGCCCGCGGTGTCGCTGCCCGAGGACAGGGCCAGCGAGGCGTGCGCGTCCCGGTGTTCGGGGAAGCCCTTCAGGCCGACGCCGGTCAGCGGGTGCTCGCGCCACATCCCGGCCGCGGCCGCCCACATCGTGTACCGGTCGGTGACCGACTGGTCGGGGGCGTCGGTGACCTGGGTGATGCTGCTGATCCGCTCCTGGAGCATCGCCGAGCCGACGCCCAGCCCGCCGACCAGGATCACGCCCAGCGCGGCCACCACCGCGGCCACGGTCAGCGCCCGCCGCAGCCCCGCCAGCACCAGCTGGGCCGCACAGGTCACCGCGGTCGCGATCCAGGCGCCCCGGCTGAAGGACACCGCCAGGGGCAGCAGCAGGGCGCCCGCGCAGGCGGTCGCGACCAGCCGCTGCCGTACGTCGGCGCGGCCGAGCGCCAGTCCGACCGCGCAGACCAGGCCGAACGACACGACCGTGGCCATGCCCATCACGTCCTGCGGTCCGAAGGTGCCGACCGCGCGGAGGTCCTCGCCCTGGTAGGAGGCGCCGGTGCGGGTGACGTACTGGTGCACGCCGACCGCGCCCTGCCAGCCGGCGAGCCCCACGAACGACCAGGCCAGCAGCCGGAAGTCGGAGCGGTCGCGGACCAGCAGCAGCACGGCCGCGGGTACCAGCACGAAGACCTGGAGGTAGCGGCCGAGCCCGGCCAGGCCCTCGCCCGGCGAGGACGCGCCCAGCGCCGCCAGGGTCAGCCCGGCCACCGGGAGGCCCAGCACCACCGCGGCCCGGCGGGACAGCGGGCGCCTGCGCCGCCGCAGCAGCCGGACGGCGCAGTACAGCACGGCGAGCGCGGAGAGCGCGTCCGCCGGGCCCGCGCCGCCCTCGCCGCCGGGGGCGACGGGCAGCGCGACCAGCGCGATCACGGCCACCACGGGCAGTACCGGCGGCCAGGGCCGGGGCGACTTCAGCGGCAGGGCGAGGGCCATCGGTGTCAGCTCCCGGTGGGCCGCACCAGGGCGGCCGCGGTGCGCAGCAGGATGCAGACGTCCTGCCACAGCGACCAGTTGTCGATGTAGGCGTTGTCGAAGCGGGCCCGGTCCTCGATCGAGGTGTCGCCGCGCAGCCCGTGGACCTGGGCGAGCCCGGTGATGCCGGTGCGCATCCGGTGGCGGGCCGCGTAGCCCGGGTAGGTCTGGCTGAACCGGTCCACGAAGTAGGGCCGTTCGGGGCGCGGTCCGACCAGGCTCATGTCGCCCCGCAGCACGTTCCACAGCTGGAGCAGCTCGTCGAGCGAGGTCTGGCGCAGGAAGCGGCAGAAGGGGCTCATCCGCTGCTCGCCGGCCACGCTCCAGCGGGTCGCCGACTCGTGCTCGTCGACCGGGCGGTGGGTGCGGAACTTCAGCAGCGTGAACGGGCGCCCGTCCTTGCCGATGCGCTCCTGCCGGAACACCACCCCCGGCCCGTCGGTGAGCCGCAGCACCACCGCGCACACCAGCAGCAGCGGGCCGACCGCCAGCAGCAGGGTCCCGGACACGGCGACGTCCAGCAGCCGCTTGCCGAGGTCGTCCCGCTCGCGCGGCCCGAGGTCCAGCCGGCGGCGGGGGAACCCGGCGAGCCGGTCGGGGGCGGCGTACGACGGGCTGTCCGCGTCGACCTCCCAGACCGTGCAGCCCGACCCGGCGAGCGCCCGCAGCAGCGGGCCCTGCGCCGTGCGCGCGGAGGGGTGCACGCACAGCACCTCGCTCACCGCGTTCTGGATGAGCGCGCGCTGCACCTCCTCACCCGTCGTCAGCACGGGCAGCCCGCCGCCACCGTCCGGGTGGTCGGCGACGATGCCCACCGGCCGCACCCCGCACCGCGGGTGGCGCAGCACCGCCGCGGCGACACGCTGGGCGGTGGCGGCGGGGCCGACGACGAGCGCGGCACGGGGGCGGCGCAGCAGCGCCCGGCGGCGGACCGAGTGGACCAGGCAACGGCCCGCGAGGGCCGTCACCGCCTGCGCGGCGCAGCCCAGCAGCAGGGTGCGCGCGGACAGGGCGTGGGCCGGCGCGTACGCCGCGACGAGCGTGCCCAGCGCGAGCCAGGCCACCGCGATCCGGCCGCAGACGGTGGGCAGTTCGTCCAGCACCCCGCTGACGGGCCGGGCGCGCCGGACCCGCAGCAGCAGGGTGGCCGCCAGCAGCACGGCGACCAGGTCGGGGTGGCGCGGCGCCTCCGCGAGCGCGAGGGCGCCGCCCGCGAGGGCGGCCGCGCCGTCGGCCAGCAGCAGCGGCAGCGGGGAGGCGGGGCGCGTCGGGGGGCGCCGGACCGGGAACGGGAAACCCGCGCCGCTCGCGCGCCGCGGGATGACCGACACGGACGCGCGTCCGGGCTGTGCGCCGGGGGAGGGGACGGTACTTTCCGCAGTCACGAGGGGATGTACTCCCTGCACTCGGTGGGTACGGTGTGCGGCGCCGGCCCGGGGCCGAGGAGGTCGCGGTACACCTCCGCGACCCGTTCGGCCGTGTGCCGCACGTCGTGCGTGGACAGGACGTGACGGCGCCCCCGCGAGCCGAGCGAGGCGCGCAGCGGCGCGTCGAGCAGCAGCCCGGCGACGGCCCCGGCCAGTTCCGCCGTCCGTTCGGGGAGCACCAGGCAGGGGGCGGCGAGGTCGGCGGGCAGGCTCTCGCGGGCGCCGTCCACGTCGGTCGCCACCACCGGCCGGCCGCACGCCATCGCCTCCAGCGGGGCGAGCGCCATGCCCTCCCAGCGCGACGGCAGGACCACCAGGTCGGCGGCCTGGTACCAGGGCACGGGGTCGGCGACCGCCCCCGCGAACCGCACCGAGCCGGGCGCCCGGGCGCGCAGCGCGTCGCCGTCGGGTCCGTCGCCGACCAGGACCAGCCGGACGTCGGGCACCCGGCGCACCACCTGCTCCCAGGCGTCGAGCAGCACGTCCTGGCCCTTCTGCCGGCACAGCCGCCCCACGCACACCACCAGCGGGGCGTCCGGGGCGAGCTCCGGCAGCAGCGCCGCGCGCACGCCGGCGGCCGGGGCGGGGCGGAAGCGGCCGGGGTCGATGCCGTTGGGGACGACCACGGTCTCCGCGGCGGCGATCCCGGCCCGCAGTCCGGTCGTGCGTTCCGCCTCGCTCACGCACACCAGCCGGTGGGTCCAGCGCGCCCCGAACCGCTCCCACGCACGCGCGAGGGCCGCCGTCGTGCCGGCGACCGCCTCGAACGACCAGGCGTGCGGCTGGAACACGGTGGGGATCCGCCCGCGCACCGCGAGCCGCCCGGCCAGCCCGGCTTTGGCGCTGTGCGCGTGCACCAGGTCGGGCCGCACCTCGTCGACCACGCGCGCGAGGCGGCGCACCTCGCCCCACAGGGCGGGACCCGGCGCCCGCGTCGCCTCCCACCGCCGCACGTCCGCGCCCAGGGCCGTCAGGTCCCCGGCGAGCGGGCCGCCGGGGCAGGCCACCGCGACGCGCAGCCCGGCGGCGAGCTGCGCCCGCACCAGGTCCGTCACGACACGGGCGACCCCGCCGTCCACCGGCTGGGTCAGGTGCAGGACCCGGACCCCGGGTTCTGACTCGTGCATGGCGCGTCTTCCTCGCTCGGGCGGTGGCGCTCGGGACGGGCGGAACCGCGCCTGGTCACTTCCGGGCGTCGACGGCGACGAAGAGTGCGCCGGCCCACGCCGCGTCCCGGTGGGCAACGAGCCGTAGCGCCGCCTGGTCACCGCCGCGCGGCGATCCGGGCCTGAGATCGAACACGTCGGAGTCGTAGCCGAGGGTGTGCGCGTACGCCGGGACACGCGCCGCCGGAGCCTCCCCCGGCTCGCTGATCGTGGAGTTCAGTACGTCGTCCCCCGGATTGGCCGCGTCCGACAGCGGGGCCCGGTCCGGGTGACCGTTCGAGAACGTGAGCGAATCCCCCGTACGGCCGCGGTCGCCGTCGTACGCCACGAGCCCCACCCGCCCGCGCGCCCCCGCCGCGACGGGCCGCCCGTCCAGTCGGACCCGCAGACCCCGCGCGAGCGTGTCGAAGCCGTCCCACAGGGTCAGGTGGCGCACCGGCTCGGCGGGGTTCTCGTACGCGGCCACCAGCGTCCAGCCGCCCCACGCGCCCGCGGCCGAGCGGCCCTTGGCCACGTCGACCTGGGCGACCGTGTACAGCCCCGAGCCGCTGTCGCGGACCAGACCGGTGACGTCGGCGGAGGCCTGGAAGGCGTCGGCGTCGTCGCCGACGCGGTGGCCGACGACCGTGTCCGCGCGGACCGCCTTGTACCGGCCGCCCGGCTCGGCGACCAGCACCCGCCCGGTGTCGGTGGCGGGCTTCTGCTCGCCCACGCGCAGGTTGCCGCCCCAGTACAGCCGCGCGTACGTCACCTGGGAGCCGGGCGGCAGGCGGAGCTCGGCGCGGGAGGAGTTGTAGGTGTTCGGGTCGTCGTCGACGTCGACGTAGGACATGTCGAAGTCGTCGTTGGCGCCCGCCCGTCCGGCCCGTACGTCGGCGCAGCCCGCGTCGGCCGTGCGGCAGCTGATCGCGGTGTTGGCCGCGCGGACGAACCCGCCGTGCTGGGTGGCGCGGTGGCGCACGGTGAACGGCAGGCGCTGGGCCTCGGCGGCGGGGGGCGCGGGTGCGGGGGGCGGGGGAACGGCGGCCCGGGCGCCGGTGGGGGCCCAGAACGCGGCGAGGGCGAGCGCCCCCGCCGTCGCGCGGCGCAGCAGGGGACCGGGGAGGAGGCGCATGACCGGCGATGCCCTTTCGGAAGAAGCCCCCGCGCAGTGCGACCGCAACCGGCGGGGTGGGTTCCGCCGGCACACAGGGGTGCGTCGGATCGGCCGCAACTCTAGCCCTTGTCCGGATTAATCCGGTCATTTCAGGCATCTGTGTCGGAACGGTGTGCCGGACGTGCGCGACGTGTGCGGACCGGGCCGGGCGGTGCGGGGGAGCGGGCGGTGGGAGGGCAACCCCCCGGACGGCGGATCACTCCTTTGGCGGCACAACTCCCGGCGCGTCCACGCGTTGACACAGCGCCGGGCATCCCCGCCCGGGTGTTCGTCTGTGTCAAAACCCCCAAGGAGCACCTCTCCATGTCGCGTATCGCGAAGGGCCTGGTCCTGACCTCTGTTGCCGCCGCGGCCGTCGCCGGCGCCTCCGGCATCGCCGCCGCCGATGCGGGCGCGGGCGCCGTGGCCGCCGGCTCCCCGGGCGTCCTGTCCGGCAACGCCATCCAGGTTCCGATCCACATCCCGGTGAACGTCTGCGGCAACACCATCGACATCATCGGCCTGCTGAACCCGGCGTTCGGCAACACCTGCGTCAACGACTGACGTCGGTCACGACGCGTTCGTGGTCGAGCGGCCGCCCTTCCGCCAGGAGGGCGGCCGCTCGCTCGTGCGGGGGCGGTCCCGGGTTCGCGGCGGGCCGTGAGTGCTGCTCCGGACGGGGGTGCGGCGGAGGGCCCCGTACGGGGGTGCCGCCGAGGGCCCCCGGGTGAGGGGCCGCACCCCCGCGCCACCAGCGGTGATTCGCCCGAACGGCGGTCACTGACCGTACGCGCCGGTTGCGAAGGGTGACCACCCCTTCCACGGTGGGCTCAGGCCCTGCCCACCTGCGAAAGGAACACCATGCGCCGCCTGCCCGTCCGGCACGTCGCGTCCACCGCGCTCTGCGCCGCCCTCGTGATCGGGATCGCCGGCCCGGCCGCCGCCGCGGTCGGCACGGCCCGTGAGCACGCCCCCGCGGCGGCCCACGCGCCCGTCCCCGGCGCGGACGAGCTGCTCGCCCAGGTCAAGAGCCTCGGCGACCTCGGGACCGTACTCACCCCGGTCACCGACCTGCTCGCCGACGCCCTGAAATCCGACAGCGGTCAGCTCACCTCCGCCCAGGCGACCAAGCTGGGCGACGCGATCAAGGACGTGATCGCCCGGATCACGGCGACGAACGCGGCCGCGTCGGCCACCTCGTCCACACCGTCGGCGCCCTCCGTGGCCCCGTCGTCGTCCTCGGCGGACGAACTGCCGTACACCACCCTGCCGTTCCCGCTCGGCAAGAACGCCCACGACCGGGCGGCCGCCCACGGCAAGAGGGCCGCCGACCTCACCGACGAGGCCCTCGCCGACCTGCAGAAGCAGATCGACGTCCTGCTGACGGCGGTCACCTCCGGCAACGTCACCGACGTCGTCCCCGCGGCCACGGGCCTGATCTCCCGCCTGGTCAACCTGGTCACCGCGACGCTGCTCGGCAGCGGGCTCCCGGCCGCCGACCTGGCCGCACTGCCGTCCCTGCCCGACCTGCCGGCGACCCCCGACGCCCCGGTCACCCCCGCGCTGCCCGCGCTCCCCGACATCCCCGCGCTGCCGGAGACGCCCGCCGCGCCGGAGACCCCCGCCGTCGCCCAGGTCCCCGCCGCTCCGCTGTCGCCCGCCGCGGCGGCCGCCGTCTCCCAGCCGTCCACGCCCGTGGTACCCGCGACCTAGGCGACGCTGGTGCCGGTTCCGTCGATGCACCCCGGTCGCCCGGTGTTTCTCGCCGGGGAAAAGTCCGGCCGGGGTGCAGAAATTTTCTGCGTACGGGGTTTCCGCTGACACGGGACATCGTTAGACACGGCGTCAGACATTTCCCTGGCGACTTTCCTGGTGTCCCCGGCCCTTTCCCGGTGATTCCCCGGTGACGGGGCGCGCCGTGGCGCCGGGCCGCCGTCGAGCCCAGTCGCCGATGAAAGGAACCCGATGAAGTCCCTGAAGGCTGCCGCCGTCGTCGCCGGAACCGTCGCCCTCGCCGGCGCCGCCACGCCCGCGTTCGCCTACGACACCGCCGAGCTCACGCCCACCAGCATCAACGGCGCCTGGAACACGCTCACCAAGGGCCCGATCGACCTGATGCCGGTGCGCCACCAGTCGGACGCGCTGGACACCGAGAACAAGGACTCCGCGCTGAGCACCGTGAACAGCGCGACCGACGCGCTCAACGCGCACAACCCGCTGCTGGGCGGGCTGCCGCTGTAGGGCGGAGCAGGTTCCTCCCGTACGCAGGGCCGGTCCCCGGGACCGGCCCTCGGTCGGTCGGGACGGATCTCCCCCGAGGCCCCCGAGGCCCCGAGGCCCCCGAGGCCCCCGAGGGCCCAGGGAGCCCGGGCCGCCCGGGATCCGATCGTGGGATTTCCACAGCAGCCGACGATCCGGACGATCGGAGCATTGGTGCGGCCGGGGGAATTGTGAACTGGTGACGTTTTCCTGCTCGTTACTCGCTACGCACGCACACAGCCCGCTTGAACTCCGAAAGGGTCCGTACTCGCGATGAAGTCGACCACCCGAGGAACCCTCGCCGCAGCACTCATGGCGGCCGCGGCCGGCGCCGCCGCCGCGACCCCCGCCGCCGCGGTGGGCACGGTCCCCGTCCCCCTGCCGCTGGGCGGCGTCGAGAAGTCCCTCCACGTGGAGCTGCCCGAGGTCACCGGACAGGTGCCCGTGCCGAAGCCGGGCGCACCCGACGGCCCCCGGTACGTGGAGGGCCGGCTCCTCCCGGAGCGGGTGGTCCCGCGGCTCCCCGTCAGCGCCGGACTGCCGGGCCTGGACGCGCGTGCCCCGCTGCCGCAGGTCCTCGGCGACGACTTCGACCACGCCGGCGTCGACGCCCCCGCCTCCGACCTGCGCACCCTCGGCCCCGGCCTGGCCGTGGACGCGCCGCTCACCCCGCCCGACGCCGACCACTTCGGCCTGCCCGACCTCAAGCTCCCCCAGGCCGGCGTGCTCACGCCGGTGCTGCAGGGGGCGCCGACGGCGGACCTGGGGCTGGGCAGCGGGCTGTAGTCCAGCGTCCGTCCGCCTCCCCTGCCCACCTGCCCTCCTGCCCACCTGTCCGCCCGTACGGGCCCGGGCCCGCTGTCCGGGCCCGTCGGCCTGTCCCGGCACGGACGGACTTCCCCGGCCCGCTCGGGCCGTTCGGGGGGCCGGCGGTGACCCGGGGGCCCGGTTCGCGGTTACCGCTGTGAACACCCGCAACCGGACCGGACGTAGGAGTGCAGCATGGTCGTTGGCGTCGGTGGACTGCCCGTGGGATCGGAACGCCCCGTACCGGACGCGGGGAGAGCGCGGCGTGCGCCGGGGACGCGCCGCAGGGACGTGCTGCGCGGGCTGTTCGGCGCCGGTGCCGTCGCCGCGATCGCCCCGGCGGTGGCCGCCTCCCGGCCCCCGCGCGCGGGCGGGGGCGACGGCCCGGGCGCCTCGGGCTTCGACCTGACCTACCGGGGCCGCCACCTCGTGGGCGCCCCGGTCGCCCGGTCGGCCGCCGCCGGGGACGAGCAGTGGCGGGTCACGGTCGACGGACGGCCGCTGCACCTGATGCGCCGCGCCGACGGCAGCTGGCTGAGCATGGTCGACCACTACCGCTCGTACGACACCCCGCTGGACGCCGCGCGCGCCGCCGTCGACGAGCTGGGCCCGGGGGAGCACCTGCGCGACCCCGGTCCGGGTACCGCACACGAGCACACGGACATGGGGGGACGCCATGGTCTACACCCGTAAGGACGTCAGCAGGCTCACCGCGTCGGAGAAGCGCCGCTTCGTCAACGCGCTGCTGGCACTCAAACGCCGGGGCGAGTACGACGAGTTCGTGCGGATGCACATCGACCACTACGTCTCCGACGGCGAGGGCGGCCTGCGCGCGGCCCACATGGCGCCGTCGTTCCTGCCCTGGCACCGGCGGTTCCTGCTGGACCTGGAGCGGGCGCTGCGCCGCGTCGACTCCTCGGTGACGGTGCCGTACTGGGACTGGACCCGCCAGCGGTCGGCCACGTCGGTGCCGTGGACGAAGGACCTGCTCGGCGGCAACGGGCGGCGCTCCGACCACCGGGTGACCACCGGGCCGTTCGCCCACGCCACGGGCAACTGGCCGATCAAGGAGAACGTCACCGACGGCGTCTTCCTCACCCGCGACCTGGGGCGCGCGAGCAACCCGATCGAGCTGCCCACGGCCGCCGAGCTGGAGGGGGCGCTGCGGGACCCGGTCTACGACACCTCGCCCTGGGACTCGACGTCCACGCGGGGCTTCCGCAACAAGCTGGAGGGGTGGGGGAGCGGGCGGGGCAGTGCCGCCTGGCGCAACCACAACCGGGTGCACCGCTGGGTCGGCGGGAACATGGTCGGCGGCGCGTCCGTCAACGACCCGGTGTTCTGGCTCCACCACGCCTTCGTCGACCTGCAGTGGACCCGCTGGCAGCAGCGCCACCGCGACGCGCGCTACCTGCCGGCCCAGCCGCCCCGCTTCGGCGACCCGCAGCGGGACCGGGTCGTCGCGCGGCACGAGGACCTGCCGCCCTGGGGCGTGACACCGGCCCAGCTGGAGGACGTCAGCGGTATCTACCGCTATGCGTGAGACGCGCTGAGCGGCGCGGTGCTCTTTCGGTCATCTTCCGGAGCCCCGCGCTCCGCGCCGGGCTCCCCGCCCCGCGCGTGGAAGAGCCCCGGCGCTCGAGGTGCCGGGGCTCTTCCACGCACATGCGCGTGCGGTATGACGAACGGTCAGCCGCCGTAGCTCTGGCTGCCGCCGTGCTTGCCACCGCCGTGACGGCCGTGGCCGTCCTTGTCGTGGCCCTCGTCGCCCTTGTCGTCGCTGATGTTGGCGCAGGTGTTGCCGAACGCCGGGTTGAGTACGCCGACGATGTCGATGGTGTTGCCGCAGAGGTTGATCGGGACGTGGATCGGGACCTGGATGACGTTGCCCGAGATGACACCCGGGGAGCCGACGGCCGCGCCGCCCGCGTCCGCGTCCGCCATGGCCAGGCCGGTGCCGCTGAGCACCACGGCACCGGCGCCGAGTGCGACGACGGCTGCCTTCGCGATGCGAGACATCACGTTCTCCTTTGTGACTCGGTTCGCGCGACGGCATGAGGCGCCGCCGCACTCACCGTTCAACGCCGCAGATCAGGGCGGGTCACGGCCGCCCGGCCCCGCGTCACCCTTCTGCGCGGCGAGCGCGTCGCCCTGAACACACCGTCTCGGCCTGATTACGTGGGGTGCGCCTTCGAAGGGTGACGGTGCGGGGTCCCCTTGGGGGTTTCGCTGGTGGAAAGTGGCGCCCCCGGCAGGACTCGAACCTGCGGCCAAGCGCTTAGAAGGCGCCTGCTCTATCCACTGAGCTACGGGGGCCGGGTGGGATGGCCTCGTACGTGCTGCCCTGGTGGGGGCCGGTCCGTGACGTTGCCGGGGACAAGGATAGGGCTCCCGCGTCCTCGTCCCGGTTGCTTCGCCTCCGTGGCTCGATGTGGAGGTTCGGTGAAGCGGTTCCTGATAATCGCAGGCAGGTACGAATCGTGCAGCGCTTTTCGCGCCACGAAGGCCGGGTGTTGTGCACTCGTTATGCCTGACCCGTGCCCCTGTCCCGCTCGCCCCTTGTGCCCTTTCTGTCCGGTCGGCGCGCAGACATGCTCATATGCTTCATAAATCCCCCGAAGTTGGGCATTCTTCGCATGTGGTGACCTTGGACGTACGGCCTCAGCTGCTCGACGCACTCTCCGCCCTGCGCGACCGTGTCGCCGCCGCACGCTTCCCGCTGCCGCTGGCGGGGGCCCCACGCGCGCGTGCCAACCGCGACGAACTCCTCGCGCAGCTCGACGACTACCTGGTGCCCCGGCTCAAACAGCCGGAGGCCCCGCTGCTGGCCGTCGTGGGCGGATCGACCGGCGCCGGGAAGTCGACCCTCGTCAACTCCCTGGTGGGACGGCGCGTCAGCGAGGCGGGTGTGCTGCGGCCGACCACCCGCACCCCCGTGCTGGTCTGTCATCCGGAGGACCACCACTGGTTCAGCGGGATGCGCGTCCTGCCCGAGCTCACGCGCGTGTGGACGCCCCAGCGGGAGGCCGGCGACGACCTGTTGCTGCCCGGCGACGACGGACGGCGCGTGCTGCGCGTCGAGACCGTCGACACCGTACCGCCCGGCATCGCCCTCCTCGACGCGCCCGACATCGACTCGCTCGTGGCCGACAACCGCTCCCTGGCCGCCGAGCTGATCTGCGCCGCCGACATCTGGATCATGGTCACCACCGCCGCCCGCTACGCCGACGCCGTCCCCTGGCACCTGCTGCGCACCGCCAAGGAGTACGACGTCACCCTCGTGACCGTCCTCGACCGCGTGCCCCACCAGGTCGTCTCCGAGGTCTCCCGGCAGTACGGCGCCCTGCTCACCAAGGCCGGACTCGGCGACGTACCGCGCTTCACGGTGCCCGAACTGCCCGAGTCCGCCTGGGGCGGCGGGCTGCTCCCGGCCAGCGCCGTCGCCTCGCTGCGCACCTGGCTCGTCCACCACGCGCAGGACCCGGCCTCGCGCCAGTACGCCATGGCCCGTACGGCGCAGGGGGTCCTGAACTCGCTCAAGTCCCGCCTGCCCGAGCTGGCCAGCGCCGCCGCCGTCCAGTACGCGGCCGCCCTGCGGCTCACCACCGCCGTCGACGGCGCCTACGACAACGAGTACGCGCGCCTGCGCGGGCGGCTGCAGACCGGCGCCGTCCTCGCCGGTGACGCCCTCAAGCGCTGGCGCGCCTTCCCCCTCGACTGCACCGCGGGCGAACTCCTCGACGCCCTCGTGGAGAGCCTCGCCGCGCTGCTGCTGTGCGCGGTCACCGCCGCCGACGAACGCGTCGACCAGGCCTGGCGCCTGGAACCGGGGGCCGCCGCGCCCGAACTGGCCGACGCCGACCCCGCCGGCAGCGGAGCCGAGCACCGCATCGCGCTCGCCGTCCGGCGCTGGCGGCGCGAGCTGGAGGAGTACGCCGAGGAGGAGGTGCGCGAGATCGACCGCGGCGCCGCGCCCGACCCCGAGGTGGTCGCCGCGCTCGTCGCCACCGCCCTGCTGGGCGGCCGACGTGCGCGGTCGGCGGGCGAGGGGCTCGCCGGGCGCATCGGTGCCCACGGCGCGCTGCGGCTGCGCGACCGGGGCGGGCGACTGCTCTCCGAGCACCTGGACCGTGTGATGCACGCCGAGCGCGAGCGCCGCCTCGCCCCGCTCGACGGCCTGGACGTCCAGGCCGAGCCCCAGGCCGAACTGATCGCCGCGCTGTCCGTTCTGCAGAAGGAGAGGTGACCGGTGACCGCCGTCACTGACCAGGACCACGACCCGGCCCACGCGCACGCGCACGCGCACGTGCAGGAAGGGGCCGAGCGGACCGGGCCGCCGCGACCGGGGGGTGAGCCGGACGCGGGAGCCGCCGCCGGTGCCGCGTCGGGTACGGCCTCCGGTGCGGCTTCCGGTGCCGTCGTGGGGGCGGCGTCCTCGGGTGGCGAGGGGGCGTCGTCGGAGGACGGGGCCTCGTCCGGTGAGGGTGCTTCGTCCGGTGGAGGGGTCAGGGGAGGGGCGTGCGCGGTGAGTTCGGACGGTGACGGTGACGGGGACGGGGATGTCAAGGGCGAGGGCGATGGTGACGGTGGGCGTGATGGGGCGGGCGTTGAGGAAGGGCGCGACGGCGTGAACGGCGTCAAGGCTGTGGAGGGGAAAGAGCGGCACGCGCGGGGGGAGTCCGGGGACGCGTCCGTAGGGGTGAAGTCGGGGGGCGGTTCCGCGCCGGTGAAGGCGGCGGGCGCCTCGGGGCGGGTGGAGGCCGGTGACGGTGCCGCCTGCGAGAAGGCGGGCGGTGACCACGCGCGCGTGAACGGCGACAGCGGCCGCCCGCGCGGGAAGGGCGACGACGACTCGCCCCGTCGTACGGACCCCCCTGCGCCCCGCGCGGAGGACTCATCGCGGCGAGGGGACGACGTCGGGGTCTGGGACGACGGGCTGATCGCGCGGCGGGTGAGTGAGAACGCCGCCGCGGCCGCCGCCGAGCACGCGGGCGTGCGGGAGGCGCGCGGACCGGGCGCGCAGTCGGCGACCACGCTGGCGCTGGACGGCCCGTTGCGGTCCCGGCTCGACGCGCTGCGCGAGCTGGTGGGGCTCTCCCGTACGCGTGTCGACAGCAAGACCCTCGCCGAGGCCGGCAAGGTGCTGGACGAGGCGGCGTCCCGGCGGCGGCTGTCCGGCCGGCACACGGTCGTGGCCATCGCGGGCGCCACGGGCAGCGGCAAGTCCCAGCTGTTCAACGCGCTCGCGGGGGTCACCATCTCCGAGACGGGCGTACGGCGGCCCACCACCGCCTCGCCCATCGCGTGCAGTTGGAGTGACGGCGCGGGGACCCTGATCGACCGGCTCGGCATCCCGGGGCGGTTGCGCAGGCGGCCGGTGCAGAGCCCGGAGGCCGAGGCGCAGTTGCAGGGCCTGGTCCTGGTGGACCTGCCCGACCACGACTCCGCGGCCGTGCAGCACCGCGAGCAGGTGGACCGCATCCTGACGCTGGTGGACGCGGTGATCTGGGTCGTCGACCCGGAGAAGTACGCGGACGCCATGCTGCACGAGCGGTACCTGCGGCCCATGGCCGGGCACGCCGAGGTGATGTTCGTCGTGCTCAACCAGGTCGACCGGCTGCCCGGCGAGGCGGCCGAGCTGGTCCTGGACGACCTGCGGCGGCTCCTCGACGAGGACGGCGTGGCGCTCGGCGAGTACGGCGAACCGGGCGCCGCCGTGCTGGCGCTGTCCGCGCTCACCGGCGAGGGCGTCGGGGAACTGCGGGAGGTGCTCGGCCAGTTCGTCGCCGAACGTCAGGCTCCGGCGCGGCGCATCGCGGCGGACGTGGACGCCGCGGCGAGCCGGCTGCGGCCCGTCTACACGACCGGCCGGCGCGCCGGGCTCAGCGAGGAGGCGCGGGACGAGTTCGCCGCGCGGCTCGCGGACGCCGTCGGGGCCACCGCGGCGGGCGAGGCGGCCGAACGGGCGTGGCTGCGCAACGCCAACCGGGCGTGCGGCACACCGTGGTTGCGGCTGTGGCGCTGGTACAACGACCGGCGTGAGCCCCCGACCGGCCGGATGCGGCTGCGGCCACCGGCCGACGAGGAGGCGACGGCCCGGCAGCGCGTGGAACAGGCGGTGCGGAGCGTGGCCGACCGTGCCTCGGCGGGACTGCCCGTGCCGTGGGCGCAGGCGGTGCGCGAGGCCGCCGTGCGCGGGGCGCACGGGTTGCCCGAGGCGCTGGACGAGCTGGCCGCGCGGGCCGGGCTGCCGCCGGGGAAGCCGCCGCGGCCGGGCTGGTGGCCGGTGGCGGTGCTGGCGCAGGCGTCGATGACGATCCTTCAGATCATCGGCGGGCTGTGGCTGGTGGGGCAGATCGTCGGGTTCATGGCACCCAACCTCGGGGTGCCGGTGCTGCTGATGGTGGCCGGGATCGTCGGCGGTCCGGTGGTCGAGTGGAGCTGCCGGATGGCGGCGCGCGGACCGGCCCGCCGGTACGGCCAGGACGCGGAACGGCGCCTGCGGGAGGCGGCCGCGGGGTGCGGGCGGGCGAGGGTGCTGGATCCGGTGGCGTCGGAGCTGCTGCGGTACCGGGAGGTGCGGGAGCAGTACGGGAAGGTGGTGGGGGTGGGCTAGGGGGAGGGCGCGGGCCGCGGGGGTGGGCTGAGGGGGCGTGTCCGGACGGCGGGTGGCCGGCGGCGGGGGCTGTCCGCTCGTCCTGGTGACGGAGTTGTCCACAGGCTGTGGGCGGTCCACAGCGCTCGGCGGGCCCGGCCCCCGCGGGGGCAGTCTGGCTCCGCGGCGATCGCGAGGAACGCGGTCGGTCGTGGCGGAGCCGTGGCGGTGCGCGAGGTGATGGCGCGCCGCCACGGCGGACGCGGCCGTACGGGACGGGCCCGTGCGGGTGCCCGCCCGGCGCGGGGCGCGGGGCGGGGAGGGGAGCTGGACATGAACGAGACGATCGTGTGCGCGGTGGGGAACGTGGCGACGCAGCCGGTCTACCGGGAGTTGGCGTCGGGACCGTCGGCACGGTTCCGGCTGGCGGTGACCGCGCGCTACTGGGACCGGGAGAAGAACGCCTGGACCGACGGCCACACCAACTTCTTCACGGTGTGGGCCAACCGGCAGCTCGCCGCGAACGTGGCCACGTCGGTGTCGGTCGGCGAACCGGTCATCGTGCAGGGCCGGTTGAAGGTGCGCACGGAGACCCGCGAGGGCCAGCAGGCGTGGACGTCGGCCGACATCGACGCGGTGGCGATCGGCCACGACCTGTCGCGCGGTACGGCGGCGTTCCGGCGGTCGGTCAGGACGGAGCAGCCCGGGGCGCCGGGGACGCCGGGGATGGGCGCGGCGCAGCAGCCGGAGCCCAACTGGGAGACACCGGTGCCGGATACGGCGGCGGAGGCGGCCGCGGTGGCCTCTGTGGCCTCCATGGGCGAGGCGGCCGGGGCGGAGCCCGAGCGGGAGCCGGTCACGGTGACCTGAGCCCATCGGACCGGAATCCGTACGGACGTCCGGGTCGGCAGAAGGGCGACGTATCACCGTACTGACCCAATTGCACCGGTGCATGCGGGTGGATATGTCGATAAGCCCAGCTCAGGGGCGGCCCGCAACCGATCTTGGCGATAACGATTCCGAGTCGGATCGGCGCGCGGGGTACCTCGCCGGGAGGTGGGGGTCCACGCGTCTCTAGGATGCCGAACGTAGCTCGTGTGGCTTCTGATGCTGCTGGTGGGACCCGGCCCCCCACGTCAACGGGTCCCGCTCGGAGGGGAATTAGGTGCTCTCTTGGTTCTCCGCGCCGTTCGCGCGCGGGCGAGGGGCGGGCCGCAGGCTCGCCGCCGTGGCCGCGGTGTCGGGGCTCGTCGCCGCCGGCGCGCTGACCGCCGCCGGGCCGGCCGCGGCAGACGCGACGGTGCGGAGCCAGAGCGGCGCGACCGCCGCCATGGACGGTCTGAAGACGTACGGCACCGCGGTGGTGCACGGCGCGGAGGGCGACCAGGAGGTCTCGGCAGGCCTGTTCGAGATGTCCGTCGACGGGGGCGGCACGCTCCAGACGTACTGCGTGGACCTGCACAACCCCACGCAGAAGGACGCCCAGTACCACGAGACCCCGTGGAGCGGCACCTCGCTCGCCGCGAACAAGAACGCGGGCCGAGTCCTGTGGATCGTGCAGCACTCCTACCCGCAGGTGAACGACCTGGCGGCGCTCGCGAAGAAGGCGGGCGTGACCGGCGGCCTCACCGAGCAGGACGCGGCGGCCGGCACGCAGGTGGCGATCTGGCGGTACTCCGACGGCGCGGACGTCGACGCGGTGGACCCGCAGGCCGAGCGGCTGGCGGACTACCTGCAGAAGGCGGCCCGCACCGTCCCGGAACCGGCGGCCTCCCTGGCCCTCGACACCTCGGCGGTGTCCGGTCACCGCAGTGAACGCCTGGGCCCGATCACCGTCCGCACGCGGGAGAGCGCCGTCACGGTGGTCCCGCCGGTGGACGCGGCGACGACCGGGGTGCGCGTGGTCGACGAGGCCGGCAAGCCGGTGACCACGGCGGCCAACGGCAGCCGGCTGTTCTTCGACGTCCCCGCGGACGCCCCGGACGGCACGGCCGAACTGACGCTCCAGACGTCCACCACCGTGCCGGTGGGCCGTGCGTTCACCGCCGACAGCCGCAGCCAGACGCAGATCCTGGCGGGCTCCAGCGAGTCGACGGTCTCGGCGACGGCGACCGCGACCTGGGCGGCCCGGGGTGCGATACCGGCCCTGTCGGCGGCGAAGGACTGCACGCACCACGGCCTGGCCGTCACCGCCGCCAACCAGGGCGACGAGGACTTCACCTACTCCCTCATGGGCACGGAGTACACCGTCGCCGCAGGCCAGTCGCGCACGGTGACGATCCCGCTCCAGGAGGACCAGGCGTACGACTTCACGATCGGCACGCAGCGCTTCGCCGGGATCCTCGACTGCCTGACCCGCAGCACGGAGACCGCGACGGCCGACCTGACCACCCAGACCCTCGCGGAACCCAGCCCCGCGACGATCGGCGGCACGACCACGGACACCAACCTCGCCGAGACGGGCGGCACGAGCGCGACCCCCCTGATCGCGGGCACGGCCATAGCCCTGGTGGTGATCGGCGGAGCGGTCCTGGTCCTGCTGGGACGCAGGGAGAACACGGCGGGGGAGTGACAGCCGGGGCCGCCCCGCAGACCCCAGCTCACAGGCCTCGGTCGCTATGCGTTTCCGCGCAGGGGTGGCGGTACGGCAAGATGGGGTGTATCTGCCCACTGCCTGATTTCAAGCTGCCGGACGGTTTCTCTTGGCTGAGTTCATTTACACCATGCGCAAGGCGCGCAAGGCGCACGGCGACAAGGTGATCCTCGACGACGTCACCCTGAGCTTCCTCCCAGGGGCGAAGATCGGCGTCGTCGGCCCGAACGGCGCCGGTAAGTCCACCGTGCTGAAGATCATGGCGGGGCTGGAGCAGCCGTCGAACGGTGACGCGTTCCTCTCGCCCGGTTACAGCGTCGGCATCCTGATGCAGGAGCCGAAGCTCGACGAGAGCAAGACGGTCCTGGAGAACGTCCAGGACGGCGTCGCCGGGATCAAGGGCAAGCTCGACCGCTTCAACGAGATCGCCGAGCTGATGGCGACCGACTACTCCGACGCGCTGCTCGACGAGATGGGCAAGCTGCAGGAGGACCTCGACCACGCCAACGCCTGGGACCTCGACGCCCAGCTCGAGCAGGCCATGGACGCCCTCGGCTGCCCGCCCGGCGACTGGCCCGTCGTGAACCTCTCCGGTGGTGAGAAGCGGCGCGTCGCGCTGTGCAAGCTGCTGCTGGAGGCCCCCGACCTGCTGCTCCTCGACGAGCCCACCAACCACCTCGACGCCGAGTCGGTGAACTGGCTGGAGCAGCACCTGGCCAAGTACGCCGGCACCGTCGTGGCCATCACCCACGACCGGTACTTCCTCGACAACGTCGCCGAGTGGATCCTCGAGCTCGACCGTGGTCGTGCCTACCCGTACGAGGGCAACTACTCCACGTACCTGGAGACCAAGCAGACCCGTCTGAAGGTCGAGGGGCAGAAGGACGCCAAGCGCGCCAAGCGCCTCAAGGAGGAGCTGGAGTGGGTCCGCTCCAACGCCAAGGGGCGGCAGGCCAAGTCCAAGGCGCGTCTGGCCCGCTACGAGGAGATGGCCGCCGAGGCCGAGAAGATGCGGAAGCTGGACTTCGAGGAGATCCAGATCCCGCCGGGCCCGCGGCTGGGCAGCATCGTCGTCGAGGTCAACAACCTCAACAAGGCCTTCGGTGAGAAGGTGCTGATCGACGACCTCTCCTTCACGCTGCCGCGCAACGGCATCGTCGGCGTCATCGGCCCGAACGGCGCGGGCAAGACCACGCTGTTCAAGATGATCCAGGGCCTGGAGACGCCCGACTCCGGCACCATCAAGGTCGGCGAGACCGTCAAGATCTCCTACGTCGACCAGAGCCGCGAGAACATCGACCCCAAGAAGACGCTGTGGGCCGTTGTCTCCGACGAGCTCGACTACATCAACGTCGGCCAGGTCGAGATGCCGTCCCGGGCCTACGTGTCCGCGTTCGGCTTCAAGGGCCCGGACCAGCAGAAGCCGGCCGGTGTGCTCTCCGGCGGTGAGCGCAACCGCCTCAACCTCGCGCTCACCCTCAAGCAGGGCGGCAACCTGCTGCTCCTCGACGAGCCCACCAACGACCTCGACGTCGAGACCCTCTCCAGCCTGGAGAACGCGCTGCTGGAGTTCCCGGGCTGCGCCGTGGTCGTCTCCCACGACCGGTGGTTCCTGGACCGGGTCGCCACGCACATCCTCGCCTACGAGGGTGACTCCAAGTGGTTCTGGTTCGAGGGCAACTTCGAGTCGTACGAGAAGAACAAGGTCGAGCGGCTCGGTCCCGACGCCGCCCGCCCGCACCGGGCCACCTACAAGAAGCTGACCCGGGGCTGATCGGTCTTGCGGCACCTCTACCGCTGCCCGCTGCGCTGGGCGGACATGGACGCGTACGGCCACGTCAACAACGTGGTGTTCCTCCGCTACCTGGAGGAAGCCCGTATCGACTTCCTGTTCCGCCCGGACAAGGACTTCCAGCAGGGGTCCGTGGTGGCGCGCCACGAGATCGACTACAAGCGGCAGCTCGTCCACCGGCACCGCCCGGTGGACATCGAGCTGTGGATCACGGAGATACGCGCCGCGTCCTTCACCATCGCCTACGAGGTGAAGGACGACGACGTGGTCTACGTGCGCGCCTCGACCGTCATCGTGCCGTTCGACTTCACGGCGCAGCGGCCGCGGCGGATCACCGACGAGGAGCGCGCGTTCCTCAAGGAGTACACGGACGACGCCTCCGGCCAGGGGGCCGTCGCCGCATGACCGTGCTGCACCTCGCCGACGAGACGGAGGCGGCCGACCTGGCCGCCTTCCTCTCCCGGCTGCTCCACTACGACCGTTCGGCCGCGGTGCGCCTGCAGGCCGCGGGCACTGCGCTGGCCGTCTTCGGGCGGCCGCCGTCCTTCGAGGTCCTGGCGATCCGCGCGGTGCGGCTGGCCAAGCCGTACGAGGACGGGCTGGACGTCACGCTCGACGTGACCGTCTCGGCCGGTGAGCTGCTGGAGGCCGTCGACGAGGCTGCGGCCACGGCGGGCGTGCCCGACGCGGTCACCGGGCCGCCGTGGGCCGGGCTGCTGCCGCCGCGCTCGGGCTGGCAGCCGGAGGGCGGACTGCCCGGCGCCGACGCCCTGCGGTCCCTGGTGTCGGCCGCGGTCGCGGAATTCCGTTCGCGGACCGAGGAGCTGGCGGCCGAACGGCGTACGCGGGCCGAACTCGACGCCATCGGGCGGGACATCTGGTCCCGGACGGTCGGGGAGACCGGGCTGCCCGTACGGGCCGTGCACGCGGCCCAGTCGCTGGGGTTCCTGCGACCCGGCGGCGGGGCGGCACTGCTCTCCGCCGGGGCATGGCTGCGGCTGCGCACGCCCTACGGGTCCGTCGCCGTGCGGCGGGCGGGGCTCGGGTCGTTCGGGCTCAGCGTGCGCTGAGGCGCTGTCCGAGGTCACGGTCCCGGAGGCCCGGTCGTGGACCGGGCCCGACCGGACCCTGACCGGATTCCGGCACGACGGGACCGGTCAGTCCGGGGTGTTCACCATCGACTTGGCCGCGTACGTCAGGTAGTTCCACAGCGTCGTCTCGTGCTCCTCGGACAGGCCGAGCTCCTCGACGGCGACCCGCATGTGCCGCAGCCACGCGTCGTGCGCGGCCCGGTCGACGGCGAAGGGGGCGTGCCGCATCCGCAGCCGGGGGTGGCCGCGGTTGTCGCTGTAGGTCGTCGGGCCGCCCCAGTACTGCATGAGGAACAGCGCGAAGCGCTCCTCGGCCGGGCCGAGGTCCTCCTCGGGGTACATGGGCCGCAGGACCGGGTCCTCGGCGACGCCCTCGTAGAAACGGTGCACCAGCCGGCGGAAGGTCTCCTCCCCGCCGACCTGCTCGAAGAAGGTCTGCTCCTGAAGCGTGCCGCGCCGAATCTCTTTCACGTCCCCCATGGTCTCAGACGACGGGTCCTAGGACCGAGGCCCTAGGGAGGCCGGCGGGAGGCCGCGCTGGGCCCGGCGCGAGGTGTGGCGGGAAGGCGTACTCGCCGCGGGCCGTCGCGGGCCGCACAGTGGAGGCATGGGTGCGGATGCGGTGGCGGCGCGGGCCGCGCTGGTGCGGGAGATCGAGGCGAGCGGCGCCTTCGCCGCCGACCCGCGCTGGCGGGAGGCGTTCACCGCGGTCCCGCGCCACCTCTTCGTGCCGTACTACTACGTCGCCACGGTCGCCGGCTACGAACGCCGCTGGGGCGAGAACCCCGACCCCGTCGCCCGCGAGCGGTGGCTGCGCGGCGCCTACGAGGACACCCCGCTGGCCACCCGGCTGCGCGACGGCGAGCTGGTCTCCTCCAGCAGCCAGCCCTCGCTCATGGCGCTGATGCTGGCCGAGCTGCGGGTCGAGGACGGCCACCGGGTGCTGGAGATCGGCGCGGGCACCGGCTACAACGCCGCGCTGCTCGCCCACCGGCTCGGCGACGACCGGGTCACCACCGTCGACCTGGACCCGGAGATCACCGAGTCCGCGCGCCGCCACCTGGACGCCGCCGGGTACCACCCCGTCGTCGTCACCGGCGACGGGGCCCGCGGGGTGCCGGAGCGGGCGCCCTTCGACCGGGTGATCGCGACCTGCCAGCTCGGCGCGGTGCCCCGGGCCTGGATCGCCCAGTGCCGGCCGGGGGCCCGGGTGCTCGTGCCGCTGGCCACCGGGCTGATCGCGCTCACCGTCCGGGACGCCGGGCACGCGGAGGGCACGTTCCTGGCCACCGCGGCCTACTTCGTGCCGCTGCGCGGCCAGGGCCGGACCGACCCCGGACCGGTCGCGCTCGGCGGGGTACCGCGCCCGGCACGCGACGACGACCTGTTCCGCTTCCTGGTGACGCTGACCCGGGGCGCTCTCGAACCGCCCGAGGCGTACGCCCTGTGGCGGCGCGAGGGCATGCCCGGACGCTCCCGCTACGGCATCACCGTCGAGGGCGACCGGGCCTGGGCCTGGCTGGACGACCCGGCGGGGCCGTACGCCTGGCCCCTGCCGGAAGGGCGGCCCTGACCGGCGCCGGGGCGCCGGCCGGGAGGGGGCGCGTCAGCCGCGCCGGACCGTGATCGTCGTCCACGCGCCGACGTGCACGCGGTCGCCGTCCTGCAGCGGCACCGGCACGAACGGCTGGATCGGCTCGTCGGAGCCGTTCACCGTGGTGCCGTTCGTCGAGTTCTGGTCGACGACCGCCCAGCCGCCGTCGGGCTGCTGCACCAGCACCGCGTGCTGGTGCGAGACGCCCGGGTCCTCCGGCGGCACCGACAGGTCGATGTCCGGGGTCTCGCCGGTGGAGTGCCGGCGGCGGCCGATGGTGACCTGGTTGCCGCTGAGCGTGCGCTGCTGCTCCGGGGAGTACGCGGGCAGGTTGAGCCCCGCGGCCTCCGGTCCCGAGCGGTGCATCATCGCCATGAAGTACTCGCGGTCCGGACCGATGGTGGCGGTCCAGGTCGCCGGCTGCTGCGGGAACGCCGGGCCGGGCGGGGCCTGGGCCGCGCCCTGCTGCGGGTAGCCGTAGCCACCGCCCTGCGGGCCCGTGCCGGGACCGCCCTGGCCGCCGTGGTGCCCTGGGGCCTGGCCGGACGGCGGGGGGATCACCCAGTCGTCCTCGCCGCCGCCGAAGGGCGGGGCGGAGCGCCGGCCCTCCTGCGGGAACGCGGGCGGGGCCGGGGGAGCGCCGGCCGCCTGGTAGCCCTGGGGGGCACCCGGGTCCGTCGCACCGGGGCCGCCGTGGCCGCCGGGGTCGCCGGGACGGCCGGGGCCGCCGTGCGTCGGCGGGAGGGGGCGCGACGGGTCGGCGCCGAAGCCGGACGGGCCGGGGCCACCGGGCCCACCCGGGCCGCCCTGTCCGGGGGGCGCGCCGAAGGGCTCACGGCCGTAGGGACCGCCGGGGCCACCGGGACCGCCCTGCTGGCCAGGGGTGTCCCGTCCGTACGGTCCGGGAGCACCGCCGGGACCGGAACCGGGGCCGCCGAAACCGCCACCGGGGCCGGTGGGGCCGCCAGGATTGCCGGGACCGCCGGGACCGCCGGGACCGCCGGGGCCACCCGGGCCACCCGGGCCGCCGGAGGGAGCCGACGGCTCGCGGCCGAAGGGGTCGGCGGGCGGACCGGACGGCTCACGGCCGAAACCGGACGGCTCGCGGCCGAAGGGGTCGCCCGACGGGCCCGGGGCCTCACGTCGGAAGGGGTCGCCGGCCGGGCCCGTGGGACCGGACGGGCCCGAGGGAGCGGAGGGCTCCCGTCCGAACGGTCCACCCGGACCCCCGGACGTCGACCCCGGGCCACCGCCGGGCCCGCCGGGACCACCAGGTCCACCGGGACCGCCAGGTCCGCCCTGTCCGCGCTGCCCGCCCGGTTCGCCGCCGAACGGCGGGGCCGGCGGGATCGGCTCGGCCGGCCGGTTCACCTGGGACGGCCGGGAGTGCTGGTAGTCGAAGGAGTCCCGCCCGCCGAACGACTGCGGCGCACCCTGGAACCGCCCACCGGGACCCGCGCCCGGGCCACCAGGACCACCGGGGCCGGGCCCGCCGGGGCCGCCGAAACCGCCACCCGGGCCACCCGGCGCACCCGGGCCGCCCGGTGCGGGCGCCGGCGGGCGCGGGGCGGCCGGGGTGTACGAGGTGGCCGTGTTGGTGAGGAAGTTCCACCGGCACTCCTCGCAGAACGGCGCACCGCCCTCGCGGGGCGTGCGGCACTGCGGGCAGAGCTCCGGCTCGGGGTCGGGCGACAGGGGCCGGCCCGGCTGACCGGGCTGACCCTGGTGGCCGCCCGGCGGGGGCGGCGGGAAGCCGTAGCCGCCACCGGGCGGGGGCGGCGGCGGGGGCGGTGGCACGGCACCGGCCATGCGGTGACCGCAGACCTCGCACCAGTCGTCGGAACCCGACTGGTGTCCGTTCGGGCAGGTCGGCATGTCGGCGCGTCCCCCTCTCCTTCGGTGTCCTGCTTGGGTACGGTCAGGTCACTTCTTTACACGAACAGTCTTGGTGGACCGGGTCTCGAGGGTCATTTCGTCTGCCTCCGCGACCTTCGCCTTCAACCGCACAGTACCTGTCGCGGCATCGACCACGTCCACCACCTTCGCAAGCAGTTTCGCAGTATCCGCGTTCCCGGAAGCGCTTGCCAGCTGAACGGCCCGGCCCAGTTTGGCCGTTGCCCCGTCCCGGTCGCCCGCCTTGCGGAGGTCGAGGCCCTGCTGGATCGTCCTCGCCAGCTCGGCCTGGCCGGTGTAGTGGGCGACCTGCGGGTTCAGGGAGGTGGAGGCGGCCACGTCGTCGGTCCACACGGCCCGGACCAGGCCCTGGGCGCCGAGGCTGCGGGCGCTGTCCGTGCCGGGCTCCGGGACGACCAGGGAGACGCGGGCGGCGAGCATCTCCTGGCCGACGTGGGCGGGCGGGACCTCGACGCACACGTGGTAGTCGCGGGACTCGTCGCCCCAGGAGCCGGTGGGGTAGTCGCCGGAGCGGGGCCCGGACTCGGTGCGGCGGCCGGTCAGGTCCTCGACCGCCGGGGCGACCTGCTTGACGAACCGCACGGTCGTGCCGACCGGGGTCCACAGCCGCAGCGCGACGTCCGCGACCTCCTTGCCCATGGCCGTCTCCATCATCCGCGTGAAGTCGGCGGCCAGGCCCGCCGGATCGGCGACGATGTCGGCGGTGCCGAGCAGCGCGGAGGCGATCCCTGTGACCTCTTTCACCTCCCAGTCGGTGCCCACGCCCCGGGCGTCGCAGGTGAACCGGCCGGCGCAGTCGTCGAGGGCGGCCCGCAGGTCCTGCGGCGACTCGTGCTCGTTGCGGCCGTCGGTGAGCAGGATGCCGTGGCGGATGGCGACGTCGGCCGAGGACAGCAGCCGGTCGGCGAGGCGCAGCCAGGTGCCGATGGCGGTGCCGCCGCCCGCGTGGAGCCGGCGCAGCGCCTGCTTGGCCTGCTCGCGGGTGGAGGCGTCGGCGACCGCGAGGCGCCCGCCGCCGGGGTAGACCTCCTTGGCCACGTGGGTACCGGCGATCACCGCGAAGTGCACGCCGTCGCGCAGGGTGTCCACGGCGGCGGCCGTGGCGTCCCGGGCGTTGCGCATCTTGGCGGGCGGGTAGTCCATGGAGCCCGAGCAGTCGACCATGACCGCCACGGCGGCCGACGGGGCCCGGCCGGGCGTGTACAGGTGCGGTGCGCCGACCGCGCCGCCGACCGTGCCGCCGCCGGTGGCGGTGACCGTGACGATCGCGTTCACCTCGCGCCCGCCCTCGGGCAGGTACTCGTTCTGGTAGACGTCCACCGCGAACTGCGGCACGTTCGGTTTCGAGAGCTTGGCCATGCCCACATCCCCCTTGAAGGCCCCGCGGCGACCGCGGAGTGACGACTCCTCCCGCCCCGGTCCCCTCCGGGGCGGTGAGGTTTCCCCGTTTTGTGCGGGTCGCTCAGGCCGATCCTGCCCCCTGCGGCGGCGCCGGGAACGGGACGACGGCCACTGTTACGTTGTCGTGGCCCCCGCCGTCCAGGGCGTGCCCGACCAGGACCCGGGCGCTGTGCAGGGGGCGTACGGCGGCGTCGCGGGGGACCGCCTCGGCCATCTCCTCGGCGGCCTCGGCGTAGTTCCACAGGCCGTCGGTGCACACCACGACCACGCCGGGCCGGTCCGGCTTGAACGAGGCGGTGTGCGGCTCCAGTTCGTAGGCGTCGGCGCCGAGCCAGCCGGTGATCGCGTGGGCGCGCTCGTCGGCGTAGGCCTCGGCCTCGCTCATCAGGCCGGCGGCGACCATCTGCGCGGCCCAGGAGTCGTCCTCGGTGAGCCGGGCGGCGGGGGAGCGGTCGTCCGGGATCCAGTAGGCGCGGCTGTCGCCGACCCAGCCGACGACCAGCAGGCCGGCACTGACGACGGAGCCGACGAGGGTGCAGGCGGGGGCGTTCTGGTGCGGGGTGTGCTCGCGGGCCGTGGCGGGTTCGGCGGCCAGGGCGTCGACGGCGCGGGCGGCGGCGACGATCGCGTCGTGCATGGCCTGCTGCGGGTGGGTGCCGTGGGCCAGTGCGGCCACCAGCGACTCGCACGCGGTGCGGGAGGCGGCGAGCGAGGCGTCGTCGGGGCGGGTCGCGGAGGACACGCCGTCGCAGACGATCGCCACGGTCGCGTGCGTGCCGTCGGGCAGCGCGGTGCGGCCGAGGGCGAAGGCGTCCTCGTTGCGGTGGTGGCGCAGCCCGCGGTCGCTGACGGCGGCGACCGGGCCGAACTCCTGCTCCAGGTGGTCGCGTTCGCGGGGCTGGGCGTGGCCGCAGTTCTCGCAGTAGCCGTCGCCGTCGACCCGGCCCGCGCGGCAGGCCACGCACACCGGGACGGGTCCGGCACCCGGGGCGGTGTCGGCGGCGACGCGCGGGTCGGGCGCCTGGAGCGGGTACTCGTCCGGCTCGGGCGCCCGGTCGAACCGCACGCCGGGGGCGGCGGCCGCGGGCGCCGGCGGTACGGCAGCGGCGGCGGGCCCGGCGGGCGCCTGCGGGGCCGGTGCGTGGGCGGGCAGGGGCTCGGCCGCGGTGGAAGGCGGGCCCTGGGGGGCGTCCGGGAGCACCGCGCCGTTCATCGCGAGCGTCGGGTGGTCGGGCGGGGGCGGCGGCACGGCGGACAGGTCGTACCCGCACGCGCCGCAGAACCGGTCACCCGACTCCAGCGGCTCGGCACAGCTCGGGCACTTGGACAGCGCGGCCTGGGGGGGCATCTGCGACATCAACTACACCCACGTCCGGGGGCGGTAACGGTTGGCACGTTCCACCAGATCGATCCTCTCCTCACCGCCGGGCGCGAGCCGGGCCAGCGTGCGGTACGAACGCTCCAGTCCGAAGCGCAGGCCCCGCTCGTCCAGGTCGCTGCCGAGCAGCGTGCGCCGGGCGTCCGGGGCGGCGTCGCGGCCACCGGAGAGTATCCAGTCCAGCGCGCTGCCGAGGACTTCGGCGGACAACTGCTCGCGCCGCGTGGGGTCGAGGCCGTGGGCGTCCAGCGCCTCGACCTGGGCCGCCGCGGCGGTGAGGTCCTCCAGGAAGGGTACGTCCCCGGCGGTGGCCGTCCGCTGCCGCAGCCGGGCCCGCACGGCGGCGACCCGGGCGGCGGTGGAGTGGACGGAGGACTCCGGCACCGACTCCAGCGTCCGTACGGCGGCCCGGCGGTCCCCGGCGGCGAGCTGCACGCGCGCGAGGCCGAACGCGGCGCTCACGTGGCTCGGGTCGGTCGCCCAGACCAGCCGGTAGTACTCGGCGGCGTTGTCCAGCTGGTGCAGCAGCTCGGCGCACAGGCCGAGGGCCAGCTTCGGCACGGGTTCGCCCGGGAACGCGTCGTAGATCGCGTCGAAGGCGAGGGCGGCGCCCTCGTGGTCGCCGGTGACCAGCGCGCTCACGCCCCGGTACCAGACGACCCGCCAGTCGTCGGGCCGCTCCTCCTCCAGGGTGGCCAGGGTGGCGAGGGCGTCCTCCAGGTCGCCCTTCTCCAGCCGGGCGCGCACCTGGCGCAGCCGGGTCTCCACGGAGGGCGCGGGCGCCGCCGCGAGCGCGGTGAGCAGCTCGCCCGGCGCGGTGGTCACCAGGCCCGCGAGGAAACCGGCGTTGGGGTCGGCGGGGTCCACGTGCGGCACGGGCAGGGCGAGCGCGGCGGCAGCGGCGTCGACGGGCCGGACCAGCCCGGGCGCCGTACCGGCACCCTGCGGGGAACCCGGCGGCGGGGTGGGGGGCCGTCCGGTCCGGTCGGTCCGGGCGCCCAGCCGGGACACCTCGCCGTCCAGGCGCGGGAACAGCTCCGTGTCGGTCACCCGGGTCTCCGGCCCGAACAGGGTGGACAGCGCGGGGCGCGCCCGCCCCGTCTGCAGCGAGACGACCTCGCGGAGCACACCGGTCAGCTGCTCGGCCATCTCCTGCGCGGAGGCGAACCGCCGGGCCGGGTCGGGGTCGGTGGCGCGCACCAGCAGCCGGTAGAACGACTCGTAGGCGCGGAACACCTCGATGTGGTCGGGGTCGGGCAGCGCGTCCGCGTAGACGGACGTGTAGCCCTGGAAGTCGAAGGTGAGCACGGCGAGGGTGCGGCCGACCGTGTACAGGTCGGACGCCACGGACGGCCCGGCGTCGGCGACCTCGGGCGCCTGGTAGCCCACCGTGCCGTAGATCGCCGACTCGGTGTCGTCCATGCGGCGCACGGCGCCCATGTCGATCAGCTTGAGCTCGTCCTCGGTCTGAATGGCGTTGTCGACCTTGAAGTCGCAGTACAGCAGGTTGCGGCTGTGCAGGTGGCCGAGCGCCTCCAGCGCCTCGATGCCGTAGGCGCAGGCCTGCTCCACGGGCAGCGGGTCGCGCCGGCCGTCGGGCGTGCGGCGGGCGTTGGCGATCTCCTTGAGGGACTTCCCGCCGACGTACTCCATGACGATGTACCCGTCCAGGGACCCCGTCCGCTGGTCGAGGTGCTCGACGAAGTTGTAGATCCGCACGATGTTGGCGTGCTCGATCTCGGCGAGGAAGCGCCGCTCGGAGATCGCGGCGGCCATCGCGTCCTGGTCGCCGGTGTCCAGCAGGCCCTTGAGGACCACCCACCGGTCGGAGACCGCGCGGTCCACGGCGAGGTAGATCCAGCCGAGCCCGCCGTGCGCCAGGCAGCCCACGACCTCGTACTGGCCGTGCACGACGTCGCCGGACTTCAGCTTCGGCACGAACGAGTAGGGGTGGCCGCACTTGGTGCAGAAGCCCTCGGTGCGCCCCCGCTGCTCACCGCGCGAACGGCCCACCGGCGCACCGCAGTCGGAGCGCGAGCAGAACCGCTTGCGTTCGGGCACCTCCGGGTCGTCCAGCACCATCGCGCGCGGGTCGGGGCGCGGCACCTGGGGCACCGAGACCAGCCCGGCGCCGAGCCGCACCCGCCCCGAGGAGCCGGCCGAGGAGCCGGAGCTGCGCACCGACACCGACCGGCCGGTCGAGGTGCCCGAGAGCTCGCGCGACAGGCGGCCCGACACCGAGCGCCGCGACCGCGACGACTGCGAGGCCGTGCGCGCGGAGCGGGCCGAGCGCGCACTGCCGCTGTCCGGGCCACCCCTGCCGGCGCCGACGTGCGTGGGCGCGGAGCCGCCGGGACCGCTGCCGGAGACCACCGGGGCGAGCCCGCAGGTGCCGCAGTACAGCTCGCCGCCGCCCATGTCCTCGTACGACCCGTCGCAGCCCGGTCGCTGGCACGGCCGCCCTGCCTGACTCATGGCGTCTGCTCCCCCCTGCCGTCGTGGCCGTTCTGGCCGTCGTGGCTGCCCCGGCCGTCGTACGGCCGGTCCTGCGGGCCGCCCTGGCCGGGCACCCGCGAGGTGCCGAGCAGTTCGGCGGCGGCCTGCTGGAAGCGCAGCACGGCCTGCTCGGCGACGCGCAGGTCGCACGGCGCGCTCCACAGCATGCGGCGCGCCGCGTCGTACCGCTCGACCAGGAACGGGTCCTCCGCCAGGCCGTGCCGGGCCACCTTCGCCTTGTACGCGTCGAGGCGGCCGCGCAGCTCCGCGCGGACCGCGAGCGGCGCGGTGACCGCGGTCAACGACTCACGGGCGCGCAGCAGTTCGTCCTCGGCCTTCTCCTCCAGGGACTCCAGGAGCGGGGACAGCCGGTGCCACTGGCCCTGCCGGCGGTACTCGGCGGCGGTCGCCAGCTGCTCCTGGAGCGCGGTGGGCGGGCCGCTGACCACCGGCACCTCCGTGGCGGCGATCTTCGCCAGCACCTCGCCGCGCGCGGTGCGCGCCTCGGCGAGCGTGCGGTCGGCGCGGGAGAGCACGTCGCGCAGCCGCACCAGCCGCTTCTCCGCGTCCTGACGCACCGTCAGTACCGCGTCGATCTCCCGGCGCACGTCCTCGAGGGCCCGCGCCTCCCGGTCGTACACCGTGGTGTCGGGCCGGCCGCCGCCCGGGGCCGAACTGCCCTGCGCGGGCACCCAGAAGGCCAGCGGGTCGGAGATGACGCGGGCGCGCAGCGCGGTCAGCGTGCGGGTGATGCGCTCCAGGTCGTCGCCCGACGGGTGCTCGCCCGGGCGCACGCCGACGGAGTGCGCGAGCTGCCGGGTGCGCTGGAGCTCTGCGGCCAGTAAATCGATCCGCGCGGGGAGCGCCGACCACACCGAGTCGGCGGCGACGACCACGTCCAGCGAGGACGCGTACAGCTCGTTCATCCGCTCCACCAGCGCGGCCAGCGTGAAGCGGTGGCTGAGCCTGCCGGTGCCGTGCAGCGTGGGCGCGTGCGCGAGGGCGGTCGCGGAGTCGGCGATCGTGACGCTCTCGCCGCGCAGCAGCTCGGTCAGCTCCACCAGGTCCTCGCGGCTGGACCAGCGGCGCCGCGAGCGGATCCCCCGGGCGGTGCGCAGCGCGTCCGCGTAGGCGTCGAAGTACGTCCACAGCAGCGTGATCGACGCCTCCGTGGCCGTCCAGCGCTCGGCGGTGACGCCGGTGAGCTCGGCGCCCTCGAGGAGTCTGCGGCCCGCGTGGTCCTGGAGGGCCAGCAGCGAGGTCTCGATCGCCTCGTGCTCCTGGCCGAGCCGCGCCAGCGCACGGTCCACCTCGTCCCGGTCCATCACCGGCCCGGCGGGGTCCGTGACGCCCATCGATCACCTCTCGCTGCTGTGTGTGCCCTCGTGTACGTCCTGGCCGTGCCCCGGTCCCGCCCGGTCGCCCCCGCCCTCCTCCGTGGTGCCGTCAGCTCGTGCGCCGGTACGTGGGCGCCGGCGGCCGGGACGCCGCCGCGTCTGTCCCCAGTGTGGCCGACAGCCAGGTGTCGTACGACGCCTGCCAGCCGCTCGCGCGGTACTGCACCAGGATCTGATTGACCCGGCGTACCAGATCGTCCGCGTCCTTCTTCATCGCCACGCCGTAGTACTCGGTCGTGAACGGCGCGCCCTTGAGCGTGACCGTCGGGTCCTGGGCGGCCTGGCTGGCGGCGAGCGCGCCGTCGGTCACCACCGCGTCCGCCTCGCCGAGTTGGAGGCGTACCAGGCAGTCCAGCTGGTTGGGCACGGTGAGGGAGATGTCCGTGGACGCGGGCAGCCGGCCCGTCCCGCGGTCCTCCGTCAGGCGGGAGTTGGCGGTCGAACCGGCCGCCGAGCACACCTTCTGGTGCGCCAGTGAGGCGTCGTAACCGGTGATCGCCGACGACCGGGGCGCGAGCACCTGCTGCCCGGTCCGGAAGTACGGCGCGGAGAACGCCACTTCGTCCAGCCGGGAGCAGGTGATGGTCATGGTGCGCACCACCATGTCGACCCGGCCCTCCTGGATCGCCGGGACGCGCTGGTTGGTGGGGATCGCCTTGAACTGGACGGCGTCGGGGTCGCCGAGGATGTCCTGGGCGATCCGGTGGACCAGGTCGATGTCGAAACCCTCCAGCTCCGCACGGGCGTTGTTGGGGTTGCGGTAGCCCCAGCGGTAGCTGTTCTGGTCGACGCCCACGACCAGTTTGCGCTTCTCGCCCCGGCGGGCCTTGATGGCGCTGATCGTCGGACCGTCGGCACCGGACGGCGCGAGGGTCTGCTGCTCCGGCGCGGTGCAGTGCTCGTCGGCGGCCGCGCTGCCCCGGCCGCTGCCCCCGCCGTCCCGGCCGGGGCCGTCGCCGTGCGCCCCGGCCCGCGGCAGCAGCAGCACGAACGCCAGCGCGAGCACGCAGGCGACCGCCATCGCGCCGACCCCGCCCCAGCCGCGCGGGAGGCGACGGCGCGGCCCCGTCCGGCCGGCGGCGCCGTCCGCCCCGGACCGTCCGCGTCGCGTACGTATCCCTGCGATCACTGCGCCCCCTCTCACCGGTACTCCGACAGCCGGCGCCCGATGCCGACGACCGCGCCCGCGGCCGCGAGGACGGCGAGCACGGCGGCACCGGCCGGCAGACCGGTCATGGCGTCCCGGCCGTCGCCGGCCGCCCGCAGGAACTGGCGCTGCTCGTGGGCGAGCGCCTGGTCGAGGTGGTCGTCGACACTGTCGAAGCACTCGCCGGTCGACCCCTTGGCGCCGATCACCAGCGCCAGCGCCTGCTGGTAGTTGCCGTTGTCGTCCTGGTCGCGGGCGGCGGTGTGCCGCTTGCGCCACTCGGTCATGTTGCCCTCGGCCGCGGTGACCGGCTGCCGGCCCGCGCGGTCGTCGGCCAGGTCGGCGGCCCGGTCCAGGCCCTTGGCGAGGACGGCCATGTCGGCGGTGAAGTCGTGGTCGTAGCGGTCGACGGTCCGTTCCTCGCCGTCCGCGGTCACCTTCACCGTCTCGGCGCCGCGGGCCACCAGGGTCAGGTTCTCGTTGCCGCGGGCCTTCAGGGAGGCGACGCGGGCGTCGTGCAGGACGTTCAGCGAGCGGACGCCGTGGTCGTAGGAGTCGTCCAGGCCCGCGCGGGCGACACCGTGCCCGACGACCAGCCAGAGCAGGACGATGCCGGTGGCCGCCGTCGCCGCGACCAGGCCGTGGTTGAGCACCCGGTTCGTGCGGCGGTAGGTGCGGTGCTGGGCCCAGGCCAGCGCGGCCAGCGCGAGGACGCCGAGCGCGATCGCCGCCCACGGGTAGGGCGTGGCGTCCGCGTAGTCGTCCTCCAGCCGCTGGTTCTCCTTCTGGTACAGGTCTTCCGCGGCCGGGAGCATCTCCTGCTGCATCTTCTGGTTGGCGTAGCGCAGGTAGGCGCCGCCGACCGGGAAGCCCTGCCGGTTGTAGGTGCGGGCGCGCTCGACCAGGCCCTTGTACTCCGGCAGCAGGGTGTTGAGCCGGGTGATCGACGCGGCCGCGGGGGAGCCGGGGTCGGAGCTCTCCGCGGCGGTGACGAGGCCGGCCGCCGCGGTGTCGATGTCCCGTTCGTAGCGCTCGCGGGTCCCGGCGCTCTCCTGGCCGCCCGACAGGAAGCCGCTGGAGGCGGCCGTGTTGGCGTCCGCGAGGGAGCGGTAGATGTCGGCCGCCGCCGAGCTGAGCGGCTGGCTCTTGTGCAGCACGTCGTCGGCGGCGGCCGCGCGGTCGGTGGTCTGCCAGGCGGCGACGGAGCCGAAGGCGAGCACCAGCAGGGCGAGCAGCGCGCCGATGACGCGCAGCCGGCCCGGCTCGGTGGTGGCGGCCGCCCGCAGCCGGTCCAGGCCCTCGGCGAACGCCGTACGGCGGGGCGGCGGCGGGGCCGCGGTGATCGTCGGCGTCATGGCCACTGCCTGACCTCCCCCATGGTCATCTCCCGCGGCAAGTATCGCTGCCGCGACCGGCGGTGCGAACCCCGCTTCACGGGATCTTGGTGCGATCCCGGCCCCCCTGTCCATGAATACGCGGAGAACGGGGGTTCGGTTCCTGGGGGATGGAGGGGGAGGGGGAGGGAGGCCGGGGGGCGGCCCGCGCACCGGCCTGGTGGGCGGGCCGCCCGTCAGGGGCTGGTCAGGACCACCAGCCGCTGGGTGGCCCGGGTCATCGCCACGTAGTGGTCCACCGCGCCCCGCACGCCCCCGCCGAACCGCTGCGGGTCCACGAGGACCACGAGGTCGAACTCGAGCCCCTTGGACAGCTCGGGGGTGAGCGAGCGCACCCGGGCCGTCTCCCGGAACGCCGGGTCGCCGATCACGCACGCCACGCCCTCGTCGTGGTCGGCGAGCCAGGCGTCGAGCACCGCGTCCCGCTCGGCCACGGGGGCGTGCAGCACCGGAACGCCGGTGCGGCGCACGGACATCGGCACGTTGGCGTCCGGCAGCGTGGCCCGGATGACGGGCTCGGCCTCCTCCATGACCTCCTGCGGCGTGCGGTAGTTGATGCCGAGGGAGGCCACCTCGACCCGGTCGAGCCCGACCCGCGCCAGCCGTTCCCGCCACGACTCGGTGAACCCCTGCCGGGCCTGCGCCCGGTCGCCGACCACGGTGAAGCTCCCGGACGGACAGCGCAGCCGCAGCATCTGCCACTCGGCGTCGGTCAGTTCCTGTGCCTCGTCCACCACGACGTGCGCGAACGGGCCCGCCAGCAGGTCGGGTTCGGCGACCGGCGGCCCGTCCACCGGGACCAGGCTGTTCTGCAGGTCCTGCCCGGTCAGCATGGTCATCAGCATGGAGTGCCAGTCGTCGTCGGCGCGGACCAGGTTCTCGGTGACCTGCGCCCGGTACGCGCGCTCGGCGGCGGCCTCGGCCTCCCGTCGGCGCCGGCGCCGGGACGCGCGCGGGTCGCCGAGCCGCTGCCGGGCCGCGTCCAGCAGCGGCAGGTCGGACACCGTCCACGCCTGCGGCTCGGCCCGCTGGAGCCGCCGCACCTCCTCGCGGGACAGCCAGGGCGCGCACAGCCGCAGGTACGCGGGCACCGACCACAGGTCCCCGACGAGGTCGGCCGCCTCCAGCAGTGGCCAGGCCCGGCCGAGGGCCCCGGTCAGCTCCCCGTCGGCCGCGAGGGCCCGGCGGAAGTGCTGCGGCGGGACGTCGCCGCGGTAGCGGTCGTACAGGATCTCGACCAGCTTGTCCCACACCTGGTCGCGCCCCTCGTTGTGCGGGGTGCCCGGCTCGGGCGCGTCGAACGCCTCGGCCCAGTCCGCGGCGTCCAGCCGCAGTTCGTGCCGGTCGACGGTGACCGTCAGCGGCTCGGTGGGCGCCTCCTCGTAGAATGCGACCGCCTTCTCGATCGCCCGCACCAGGTCCGCGGACGCCTTCAGCCGGGCCACCTCCGGGTCGCCCTCCTCCGTCGCGGCGGCGCCCTCGGGCACCAGGTCCCGCAGCAGGCAGGTCTGCACGCCCTCCTCGCCGAGGCTGGGCAGCACGTCGGAGACGTACGTCAGGTACGGCCGGTGCGGGCCGACGAAGAGCACCCCGCCCCTGCGGTGCCCGAGGCGCGGGTCGGAGTAGAGCAGGTGGGCGGTGCGGTGCAGGGCGACGACGGTCTTGCCCGTGCCGGGGCCGCCGTCGACGACGAGGGTGCCGCGGGACCCGGCCCGGATGATGGCGTCCTGGTCGGCCTGGATGGTGGCCAGCACGTCCCGCATGCGCTCGGAGCGGTGGCCGCCCAGGCTCGCGACGAACGCCGACTGGTCGTCCAGCGCGGCGCGTCCGTCCAGGCCGTCGGCGGTGAACACCTCGTCCCAGTAGTCGGTGATCCGGCCGTCGGTCCAGCGGTACCGGCGGCGGCTGGCCAGGCCCATGGGCCGGGCGTGGGTGGCCGCGAAGAACGGTTCGGCCGCCGGGGAGCGCCAGTCGATCAGCAGCCGGCGGCCGTGGCCGTCGGTCAGGCCGAGCCGTCCGACGTACAGCGGCTCGTCGGGCCGGTCCGCCGGGACCATGCGGCCCAGGCACAGGTCGAGGCCGAAGCGGCGCAGGGTGCGCAGCCGGGCGCTGAGCCGGTGCACCTCCAGGTCGCGGTCCATCGCCTGCTGGCCGCTGCCGCCGGGGTTGCGCAGCTCGGCCCCGAGCTGCTCCGACAGCTCGGCGATCGTCTCCTCCAGGCTCCGGGCGACGTCCGCGAAGTGCCGCTCGTCAGCGGCGATCAGCGCCGGGTCGGCCTTGGCGGAGAGCCGGCCGGGCAGGTCGAACGGGCTCCGCCCCGGCTGGTGCGGGTGGTCCGACCGTTCCGACACAAGCGCGCACACGTCGTGAGTCCCTCATTTCCGCAGATTCTGGCCGGATCCGGCCCCAAGACCTGCGATTGTGCGGTACGAGGGGGGCCTTGCCGCAAGCCCCCCGGTGCGCTATAGGTTGAGAGTGGCGAGGAGTCGGTGACACTCCTCGCTTTTCTTGTCCGTCGCTCCGCTTCCGTCACTTCGCTTCCGTCACTCCGTGAAGTGCGCCCGCAGCCGCTCCTGCGTCCGGGCGTCGGCCCCCACCCGGTCCAGGCCCAGCAGGGCGGCGCCCAGCACCGGGCGGGCCCGCACCACGCGCGCCGTCGCCTTCGGGGCGCGGGCCGCCAGCCGCTCGCGTATCCCGTCGTCCAGCTGTGCGTGGCCGGCGGTCAGGACGCCCCCGCCCAGCAGGACCGGGGCCTCCTCCGCCAGCAGGTCCAGGCGGGTGAGGGCCACCGTCGCCAGGGCGACCACCTCCTCGGCCAGGCGGTCGACGATGCCCCGGGCGACCGCGTCCCCGGCGGCGGCCGTCGCGAACAGCACCGGCGTGAGCTCGTGGCGCCGGTGCGGCGCGAGGCGCTCCAGGTGCAGCGCCTCGATCAGGTCGTACATCGTGCCCAGCCCGAAGTACGCGGGCAGGGTGCGCGCCAGGTCGGTGGGCGCGCCCCGGCCGTCCTCCGCGCGCGCCGCGCTCCACAGGGCCTCCTCGGCGAGGCCCCAGCCGCCGCCCCAGTCGCCGGAGATGCGCCCGATGGCGGGGAAGCGGGCCGTGCGGCCGTCGGGGCGCATGCCGACGCAGTTGATGCCGGCGCCGCACACCACGGCCACCCCGCGCGGCTCGGCCACGCCGGCCCGCAGGATCGCGAAGGTGTCGTTGCGGACCTCGACGGTGTCGCCCCACGCGCACGCGTGCAGCGCGGCGGCCAGCTGCTCCTCCTCGACCGGCAGGTCCGCGTTGGCCAGGCACGCCGACACGTGCGCGACCGCGTCCACGCCGGCCGCCTCGTACGCGCGCGTGACGGTCGCGGCCAGCGCCCCGACGGCCGCGGCGACGCCCACGGCGGGCGGCCGGAAGCCGCCGCCGCGGGCCGTGGCCAGGACCTGTCCGTCGGCCGCCACCACCGCGACGTCGGTCTTGCTGTTGCCCGCGTCGATGGCGAGGACGCTTGCGGTCAGGCCCACGCGAGGTGCTCCCGGTTGTGTGCGATCAGTTCGTCGGCGAGGCGGTCGGCGTACGCGTGCTGCCCGATCAGCGGGTGCGCGAGCAGCGCGCGGACCACCCGGTCGCGCCCGCCGCGCAGCGCCGCCTCCAGCGCCAGGTCCTCGTACGCGGTCACGTGCGCCATCAGGCCCGCGTACAGCGGGTCCACGCGGGGCACGGGCAGCGGGGAGGCGCCCTGCGCGCCGACGGCGGCCTGCACCTCGACCACCGCGTCCGCGGGCAGGAAGGGCAGCGTGCCGTGGTTGTAGGTGTTCACCACCTGGTAGGGGCTGCCGCCCCCGCCGAGCAGGGCCGCCGCCAGGTCCACGGCCGCCTCCGAGTAGAAGGCCCCGCCGCGCCGCGCCAGCAGCTCCGGCTTCTCGTCCAGCGCGGGGTCGCCGTACATCTCCAGCAGCTCCCGCTCCATGGCGGCCACTTCGGCGGCCCGGGGCGGCTTGGTGCGCTGCTCCTCGACGACCTCGTCGTGGGCGTAGAAGTAGCGCAGGTAGTACGACGGGACGACGCCGAGCCGGTCGAGCAGCGACCGGGGCAGACGCAGGTCGGCCGCGATCGCCCCGGCGTGGCCGGCCAGCAGCTTGGGCAGCACGTCCTCGCCCTCCGGGCCGCCGAGGCGCACGCCCGTCTCCCACGTCAGGTGGTTCAGGCCCACGTGGTCCAGGTGCACCTGCGCCGGGGCCACCCCGAGCAGCGCCGCGAACTTGCGCTGGAAGCCGATGGCCACGTTGCACAGCCCGACCGAGCGGTGGCCCGCCTTCAGCAGGGCCCGGGTGACGATGCCCACCGGGTTGGTGAAGTCGATGATCCAGGCCCGCGGGTTGGTGCGGCGGACCCGCTCGGCGATGTCGAGGACGACCGGGACCGTGCGCAGCGCCTTGGCGAGGCCGCCCGCGCCGGTGGTCTCCTGTCCGACGCAGCCGCACTCCAGGGGCCAGGTCTCGTCCTGTTCCCGGGCGGCCTGGCCGCCGACGCGCAGTTGCAGCAGCACGGCGTCGGCGCCGTCCACGCCCGCGTCCAGGTCGGTCGTGGTGACGATCCGGCCGGCGTGGCCCTGCTTGGCGAAGATGCGCCGGGCCAGGCCGCCGACCAGTTCGAGCCGGTCGGCGGCCGGGTCGACCAGCACGAGTTCCTCGACGGGCAGGGTGTCCCTGAGGCGGGCGAAGCCGTCGACGAGTTCGGGGGTGTAGGTCGAGCCTCCGCCGACCACGGTGAGTTTCATGTCCGGATCAACCCTTCACTCCGGTCAGCGTGACACCCTCGACGAACGCCTTCTGCGCGAAGAAGAACACGAGGATCACGGGGGCCATGACCAGCACGGTGGCGGCCATGGTGAGGTTCCAGTCGGTGTGGTGCATGCCCTTGAAGGACTCCAGGCCGTAGGACAGCGTCCAGGCGCCGGGGTTCTCCGAGGCGTAGATCTGCGGCCCGAAGTAGTCGTTCCAGGCGTAGAAGAACTGGAACAGGGCCACCGCGGCGATGCCGGGCTTCGCCATCGGGACGATCACCCGCAGCAGGGTGCGCAGGTCGCCGCAGCCGTCGACCCGGGCCGCGTCGACGTACTCGTTGGGGATGGTCGTCAGGAACTGCCGCAGCAGGAAGATGGAGAACGCGTCGCCGAACGCCATCGGCACGATCAGCGGCCACAGCGTGCCCGACAGGTCCAGCTGCTTGGCCCAGAACAGGTACATCGGGATGACGACCACCTGCGGCGGCAGCATCATCATCGAGATGACCAGCATCAGCGCCAGGTTGCGGCCGCGGAAGCGGAACTTGGCGAGCGCGTACGCCACCGGCAGCGAGGAGACGACCGTGAGGACGGTCCCCAGCCCCGCGTACAGCAGGGTGTTGCGCCACCAGGTCAGGAAGCCCGGGGTGTCCAGCACGCGCCGGTAGTTGTCCCACTCCCACGGGTGCGGGAGCAGGTCGCGGCTGAGCGCCTGGCTGTCGCTCATCAGCGAGGTCAGCAGGACGAACACGAACGGCAGCGTGAAGAACAGCGCGGCCGCCACGCCCAGCGCGTGCACGGCGATCCACTCCAGCAGCGCCCTGCGCCGTGCGGTGCGCCGCGCGTCGGGCGCCGGGGTGGCCGACGCGACGGGTTTGTCCAGTACGTGGGTCATGCGTCAGTCACCTGCCTGGATGAGCCCGCCCCGGCGCCGCATCAGCAACGCGGTGAACGCCATCGACAGGGCGAAGAGGACCAGGGCCACCACGCACGCCGAGCCGTAGTCGAAGCGCTGGAAGCCGAGGTTGTAGACGAGCTGGGGGAGGGTGAGCGTGGAGTGCTCCGGGTAGCCGGGCTCGAACATGGTGCCCGCGCCCTGGATGACCCCCGAGGCGACCTTCCCGGCCACCAGGGGCTGCGTGTAGTACTGCATGGTCTGGATCACGCCCGTGACCACGGCGAACATCACGATCGGCGAGATGTTCGGCAGCGTCACGTAGCGGAACCGCTGCCACGCCGAGGCCCCGTCCAGCTCGGCGGCCTCGTACTGCTCCTTCGGCACGTCGAGCAGCGCGGCCATGAAGATGACCATGAGGTCGCCGATGCCCCACAGGGCGAGCAGGGTCAGCGCCGGCTTGGACCAGGCGGGGTCGTTGAACCAGCCCGGCGCCGGCACACCGACCTTCTCCAGAAGGGAGTTGACCGGCCCGGTCCCCGGATTGAGCAGGAAGGCGAAGGCCATGGTGGCCGCCACCGGCGGGGCGAGGTAGGGCAGGTAGAACAGCGTGCGGAAGACGCCGGTGCCGGTCCTGATCCGGGTGATCAGCAGGCCCACGCCCAGGCCGAACAGCACCCGCAGCGTGACCATCACCAGGACCAGCCAGAGCGTGTTGCGCAGGGCCGGCCAGAAGAAGGGGTAGTGCTCGAAGACGTAGGTCCAGTTCTTCGTCCCGCTCCACGTGGGCGGCCGGAAGCCGTCGTAGTGCATGAACGAGAAGTAGACGGTCGACAGGAGCGGGTAGGCGAAGAAGACCGCGAAGCCGATCAGCCAGGGCGACAGGAAGGCGATCGTCCGCAGGGCCGCGCGGCGGCGCTTGGCGGCGAGGGTGACGGTGCTCATGGCGGTGGGCCCCCGGGCTACTTCGCCTGCGCGATGTCCGTGTCGATCTGCGCGGCGGCCTTCTTCAGGCCGGCCCGCAGGTCGGTGACCTTGCCGCTCTCGTAGTCGTAGCCGAGCTGCTGGATCGTGGTGAGGTAGACACCGCCGTTGACGGTCGCGGGGGACGTCGTGGAGTGCGGGTTCGCCGCGATGTCCAGGAACGTCTTGAAGCGCGGGTCGTACGTCAGGTCCGGGGACTTCAGGGCGGCGAGCGTGGACGGCACGTTGTGGATGGCGTTGGAGAAGTCGACCACCGCGCCCGTGTCGGTGGTCATGTACTTCACCAGCTCCCAGGCCGCGTTCTGCTTGTGGCTGGTGGCCGCGATGCCCGCGATGGTGCCGGTGATGTAGCCCTTGCCGTACTCGTCGGCCCGGTCGTCCGGGACGGGCAGCGGGGCGACGCCGATCTCGAAGCCGGGCTTGGCCTCCTCGGCCATGCCCAGCCGCCACTCGCCGTCGAGCTGCATGGCGACCTGGCCGGTGTGGAAGGGGTGCTTGGGTCCCCACTCGTCGCCGAGCCCGGAGCGGAACTTCTCCAGCTTCCTGAATCCGCCGAGCGAGTCGACGAGGTTCTTCTGCATCGTGAAGGCGGCGGCCACGGCCGGGTCGGTGGCGAGGGTCGACTTGCCGTCCTGGTCGAAGTAGGTGGGCGAGAACTGGCCCAGGTAGTGCTCGGTGGTGCTCTCCCAGCCGTGGTAGTTCGGCATGAAGCCGAGCTGCTTGAAGCCGTCGCCCTGCGGGACCGTCAGCTTCTTGGCGTCGGCCGCGAACTCCGACCAGGTCTTCGGCGGCGCGGCGATGCCGGCCTTACGGAACGCCGTCTTGTTGTAGTAGAGGCCGTAGGCGTCGCCCAGCAGCGGGACGGTGCAGCGGTTGCCGTCGTACTGGGTGTACTCGTTCATCGCCTTCGGGAACGTCGTCCCCGGGTCGATCTTCGCCTTCTCGAAGAAGGGGTTCAGGTCGACCAGCGCGCCGGAGGAGCAGAACTTGCCCACGTTGTTGGTGGTGAACGAGGAGATCACGTCGGGCGCCTTGCTGCCGCCCGCGCGCAGCGCCTGGTTGATCTTGTCGTCGGTCATGTTGCCGACGACGGTCACGTGGATGTTGGGGTGGGTCTTCTCGAAGCCGGCGACCAGGTTCTTGACGGCCTCCACCTCGTTCGGCGCGCTCCAGGCGTGCCAGAAGGTGAGGGTCGTCTCCTTCGAGGCGTCGTCGTCGGCGCCGGCCGACGACTGGCCGGTGCAGGCGGTGGCGCACAGGGCCAGGGCCGTGACGGCACTCAGGGCGAAGGCCGCTTTCCGGGCGGCTCGGGGCAGGGTTCGGGGCATGGCGGGACCTCCCGGTGACGGGCGAGGGCGATGGAAGAAGAGCGGGGGGAAGGCGGGTGCGGGGGGCTGAGGGGCCGGTGACGGGTCAGCGCGAGGTGTCGAAGACCTCGTCCCGGGTGGCCGCCAGCGCGCTCTCCAGCGCGCCGCGCAGCACGGGGTGTTCCTGGACGTCGCCGACGACGAGTTTCGGCCGGGACGCGGCCAGTTCCTCCAGTTCGGCCTGGACGAGGGCGCGCAGCACCTCGCCGCCGGCGGTCAGCGCGGCGCCGGACAGGACGACGAGTTCGGGGTCGAGGACGGAGACCAGCGAGGCCAGACCGGTCGCCAGCCGGGTCGCGTAGGTCCGCAGCAGCTGCCGGTGCGCGTCGCTGTCCTCCGCGGCGGCGCGGGCCACCAGGGCGGCCGCCGCCTCGGCGTACGGCCCGGACGGCACGTCGGCCAGGCCGAGTTCGCGGGCCAGCCGGGGCAGCGCCTGGGAGCCGGCCAGCTCCTGGTAGCCGCCGCTGTTGGCCTTGGTGACGTGCCGGACCAGCGGGGCGCCCGGGACCGGCAGGAAGCCCACCTCGCCCGCGCCGCCGGTCCAGCCGCGGTGCAGCCGGCCGCCGAGGACCAGGGCGGCGCCGAGGCCCTCCTGGTTCCACAGCAGGACGAAGTCCTCGTGGCCGCGGGCCGCGCCGAGCCGCTGCTCGGCGAGGGCGACCAGGTTGACGTCGTTCTCGTACTCCACCGGCACCGGCAGGGCCGCCGCCAGCTCGTCCAGCAGGCTGGGGGAGTGCCAGCCCGGCAGGTGCGAGGCGTAGCGCAGCCGGCCCGTGCCCGGGTCGAACGCGCCGGGCGTGCCCACCACGATCCGGCGCACGTCGTCCCGGGCGAGCCCGGCGGCCTTCACCGCGCCGTCGAGCGCGTCGGTGACCTGCCGTACGACGGACCCGGCGGCGCGCCGGCCCGGGGTGGGCACCTCGTGGGTGGCCACCGTGCGCCCGGTGATGTCGGCGACGGCGGCCAGCACCCGGCCGGGGGTGACGTCGAGTCCGGCGACGTGGGCGGCGGCCGGGTTGACCTCGTACAGCTGGGCGCTGGGGCCCGGCCGGCCCTCGCTGGTGCCGGTCGCCAGGACCAGCCCGGCGGCCTCCAGCCGGGCCAGCAGCTGGGAGGCGGTCGGCTTGGACAGGCCGGTGAGCTTGCCGATCCGGGTGCGCGACAGCGGTCCGTGCTCCAGCAGGAGGTCCAGGGCGGCACGGTCGTTCATGGCGCGCAGGACGCGCGGGGTGCCCGGCGTACCGGCGGTTCCTGCCATGGGTCTCGACACCTGCCTCTCCGGCCGCCCAGCTTCCCAGCGAGCCGGTCGTACCGTCCAGTCGTGATCACCGGCCGACGGTCCGCCGGTCGGAGATCACTGTTAGGAAAGTTTCCTATCGGGGTGGGAGGAACGTAAGCCCCGGGCGAAGAGGGCGTCAATAGGCGACGCCCCCGAGGAGACGGAGTCGTTACCTCGGGGGCGTGCGGGAGGGAGTGCGAAGGCGGGGCGCGCCGGCGGCGCCGGCTACTTGGCGGGCGGGGCCGGGCGCTGGGGCGTGATCGGGGCGGTCGCCGCCACCTGCGGCGAGTCGGCGTTGGCGTACACGGACGGCGCGGCCATCGCGGCCGCCGGGTCGGCCGCGGCGGCCTCGGCGTCCTCCACCGACGTCGCACCGCCCACGATGCGGATGTCCGCCGCGTCGAAGGCGCGCTTGATGCGCCAGCGCAGCTCGCGCTCCACCGCCACCGACTTGCCCGGCATCGTCTTCGCCGAGACCCGCAGCACCATGGAGTCGATCAGCACCGAGTCCAGGCCGAGGACCTCCACCGGGCTCCACAGGAACTCGTTCCAGGGCTCTTCCTTGCTCATCTTCTCGGCGACCTCGGCCAGCGTCGCCCGCAGCCGGTCCAGGTCCTCGCTCGCCTTCACGGTCACGTCCACCCCGGCCGTGGCCCAGCCCTGGGAGAGGTTGCCGATCCGCTTGACCTCGCCGTTGCGCACGTACCAGATCTCGCCGCTGTCGCCGCGCAGCTTGGTCACCCGCAGCCCGACCTCGATCACCTCGCCGGAGGCCACGCCCGCGTCGATCGTGTCGCCGACGCCGTACTGGTCCTCCAGGATCATGAACACGCCGGACAGGAAGTCCGTGACCAGGTTGCGGGCGCCGAAACCGATCGCCACGCCGGCGACACCGGCCGACGCCAGCAGCGGCGCCAGGTTGATCTTGAAGGTGGACAGCACCATCAGCGCGGCCGTGCCGAGGATCAGGAAGCTCGTCACCGAGCGCAGCACCGAGCCGATGGCCGCCGAGCGCTGCCGTCGCCGCTCGGCGTTGACCAGCAGCCCGCCCAGGCCGCTGCCGTCCAGGCTCTGCGGGGTGCGGCCCATCCGGTCGATCAGCTGGGTGATGGCCCGCCGCACCACCGCCCGCAGCGCCACCGCGACGACCACGACCAGCAGGATCTGCAGCCCCATCGCCAGCCAGGTCGACCAGTTCTGCTCGACCCACCCGGCCGCGTTCGCCGCGCTCTCGTGCGCGTCCTGGAGCGTGGGCACGGACACCGCCGGCGACTCGGAGGACGACGGCGACGGCGACGGACCGGCGGCCAGCCGGACGACCGACGGGCCGGCGGAAGCGGACGACGCGGACGACACGAATGACGCTGACGACGCGGACGACGCGAGGGACGCGTACGACGCGACAACGGACACGGCAGGAACCTCCAGGTGCGGTCCACCCGGCCGGAACGGCGGTCAGGGTCGTCAAGGTCACGGAAAGGTCACCGGACGGGCAGGCCCACCACACTAACGGGGCATCGTGTGCGGGTCCGACGGATGCGCCGCGCAGAGACCGTCCTCACCTGGGCTTGGGCCCCGGCCGGTGCGGGGGATGCTCCGGGTGTGGTCGAAAACACTCCCAGCCCGTTACCGGGACATGGTGGCGCGTTCACCAGGCCGGAGGGGAGACTGAAGCAGATCGTCCCGGCGCGAGCCACGCGCCGCCGGCGTACAAGGAGGCATCCGTGCCGCACGTCCTGGTCCTCAACGCGTCGTACGAGCCGCTCGGCGTCGTACCGCTCCGCCGCGCGCTCGTCCTCGTCCTCGAGAACAAGGCCGTCTGCCTCGAGGAGTCCGGCGCCTTCCTGCACAGTGCGACCGTCACAGTCCCCGCACCCAGCGTGGTCCGGCTCAAGCGATTCGTACGGGTTCCCTACCGGGGGCCCGTTCCTCTGACCCGCCGGGCGCTGTTCGCCCGCGACGGGGGCCGGTGCATGTACTGCGGTGGCGTCGCAACCAGCGTCGACCACGTCATCCCGCGCAGCCGCGGGGGCAAGCACGTCTGGGACAACGTGGTGGCGTCCTGCCGCCGCTGCAACCACGTCAAGGCCGACCGCCACCTCGTCGAACTCGGCTGGCGGCTGCGCCACAAACCCGCCCCGCCGACCGGTCTGGCCTGGCGCATCATCGGCACCGGCCACCGGGACCCCCGCTGGCTGCCCTACCTCCAGCCCTACGGCGCGGACGACGCACTGGCCCGGATCGACGGCATCTCCGCCTGACGGTCCGGGCCTTCGCGTCCCCGGCCCGAGGCCGCCCGTGGCCCCGGGCCGAGCGGTCGTGCGCGCGAGACCGAGCGGCCGTGCGCGCGACGGGGCCGAGCGGTTCTGCGCGCGACGGGGTCGAGCGGTCGTGCGCCCGGTGACACCTGCCCGGCGTTGGGCCGAAATGCCGGTCGTGTGCCCCCGCGGACGTCTGCCTCCGCGTCCACTGGGTAGGGCTGCGATAGCCCCTTACGACGCCCTACCCGAGGAGGTCACGTGGCCGTGTCGGCCCGCCCCCTGATCCCGGCCCCGTCCGAACCTCCGGCGGAGCCCCCCTCCGCCGCACCCCAGGAAGGCGCCTCCGGCGCCGAGGGCGCCCGCGCCGAGGCCCCGCTGACCAGCGAGCCCCCGCTGCCCGACGCCGAACCCCTCACCAGCGAACCGCCGCTCGCCGCCGCGGACCCCGACTCCACGAGGCCGTAGATGACCGCACCCCGTGAGGACGCCGCCCACCACCAGCCCCCCGGCGAGGAGCTGTCCCGGCTCGCCGAGCTGCACGGCGTGGCCACCTCCTACAGCCCCTCCCCGGACCGCACCGTCCCCGCCACCGCCACGGCCGTCACCCGCGCCCTGGCCGCCCTGGGCGTCGACGCGAGCACCCCGCAGGCGCTGCGGACCGCCCTCGCCGCCCGCGAGCGCCACCTGCGCGAACGGCTGCTGCCGCCGACCGTGGTCGCCTGGAGCGGCAGCCCGGTGCCGGCGCTCACCGCCCTGCCCGACGGCACCCGGCTGCACGTCACCACCGAGGAGGGCGACACCCGCACCTCCCTGGACGGACTCCCGCCCGGCGTGCACGAGCTGACCGCCACCGTGCCCGACGGCCGCACCGCCCGCTCCCACCTCGTCGTCGCCCCGCCCCGGCTGCCCTCCGTGCCGGGACGCTCCCACGGCCTGCTGGTCCAGCTGTACTCCCTGCTGTCCTCCCGCTCCTGGGGCATGGGCGACCTCGGCGACCTCGCCGAGCTCACCGGCTGGGCCGGCCGGGACCTCGGCGTCGGCTTCGTCCAGGTCAACCCGCTGCACGCGGCCGTGCCCGGCACCCCCACCGACCCCTCCCCGTACCGGCCCTCCTCGCGCCGCTTCCCCGACCCGGTGCACCTGCGCGTCGAGGACGTCCCCGAGTACGCCTACGCCGACGACCAGGAGACCCTGCGCTCCCTGCGCGAGCGGGCGGCCCGGCTGCGCGCCGCCGTGCTGGAGAAGGGCGAACTGATCGACCGGGACGCCGTGTGGGACCTCAAGCGCCAGGCCCTGGAACTGGTCGCGCGCGTCCCCCTCGGCCCCGGCCGGGACGCCGCCCACCGCGCCTTCCTCGCCGAGCAGGGCCAGGCGCTGGAGGACCACGCCACCTGGTACGCCCTCGCCGAGGTGCACGGCTCCGACTGGACCCGCTGGCCCGAGGGCCTGCGCGACCCGCGCTCCGCCGAGACCGCCCGCGCCCGCGCCGAACTGCGGGACCGGGTCGACTTCCACGAGCGGCTCGCCTGGCTCACCGACACCCAGCTCACCGACGCCCAGCGCGCCGCGCGCGAGGCCGGGATGGCGGTGGGGATCGTGCACGACCTCGCCGTCGGCGTGCACCCCGAGGGCGCCGACACCTGGGCGCAGCAGGAGTACTTCGCGGCCGGCATGTCCGTCGGCGCGCCCCCGGACGCCTTCAACGCCCGCGGCCAGGACTGGGGCTTGCCGCCCTGGCGCCCCGACCGCCTCGCCGCCTGCGGGTACGCCCCCTACCGCTCCCTCCTGCGCGCCCTGTTCCGCTCGGCCGGCGCCCTGCGCATCGACCACGTCATGGGCCTGTTCCGGCTCTGGTGGGTCCCCCAGGGCGAACCCCCGACCCAGGGCACCTACGTCCGCTACGACGCCGAGGCCATGCTCGCCGTCCTGGTCCTGGAGGCGTCCCGGGCCGGGGCCCTGGTGATCGGCGAGGACCTGGGCACGGTCGAGCCGGGCGTGCGCGAGCGGCTGCGCGAGCGCGGGGTGCTCGGCACCTCGGTGCTGTGGTTCGAACGCGACTGGACCGGCGACGGCCACCCGCTGCCGCCGGAGAGCTGGCGCGCCGACTGCCTCGCCACCGCCACCACCCACGACCTCCCGCCCACCGCGGCCCGCCTCAGCGGCGAACACGTCGAGCTCCGCGACCGCCTGGGCCTGCTCACCCGCCCCCTCGACGTCGAGCGCGCGGAGGCCGCCGCCGACATCGCCGAGTGGCGGGAGGTGCTGGCCCGCCTCGGCCTGCCGGCCGCCGGCTCCGGCGCGGGCGGGGACGGCTCCTCGGAGGAGGCCGAGGTGCAGGCGGTCCACCGGTTCCTGCTGCGCACCCCGGCCCACATGGTCGGCGTCTGGCTCCCGGACGGCGTCGGCGACCGCCGCCCGCAGAACCTGCCCGGCACCTGGGACCAGTACCCGAACTGGCGGCTGCCCGTCGCCGACGCGGAGGGCCGGCCCGTCACGCTGGAGGAGGTGGCGGCCTCGCCCCGGATGCGGGCGCTGATGGAGGTGCTGCGGGACCGGGCGCAGGACCTTCCTCCCGCCGGCGGGTGAGATCCGCGGGGAAGGAGTGCGCCGGCCCCCGCACGGCCACCCGGGCGCCCTCATACGGCACCCCGGGCGCGCACCCCTTCCACCGGTTCGCTAACTTGGGCGTCGTGGACAAGAAGAACGCCCTGCGCGCCGGCGCCCTGGCTGCCGGTACGACGCTGATGATGCTGCTCATGTCGTCCCCCGCGCTCGCGCTGACGCGCGACGACGGTGACGACCCCGGTCCGGGCCTGAGCGTCATCGAGACGCTGGGCCTCTACGTCGTGGCCCCGCTCGTGCTGTTCGGGGTCATCACCGGCCTGGTCATGGTCCTGGACAAGTCCCACCGCGCCAAGGACACCACCAGCTCCAACATCGACACCCGGGCCGACGCCAAGGCCTGACGCGGAGCGTCCGTCCGCAGCACTCCACGAGGGCGCCGCCCCCGCCGCCGTACGCGCACACCACGCCGTACGACGACGGGGGCGGCGCCCTTGCCGTCGTACGGCGTGGTGTGCGGCGCGGTGACCCCACCGGGACCGGTCACGGGTTCGGTGCCGTCAGGTACCGCTGCACGGTGGGTGCCAGCCACGCCACGATCTCCCGGCGGTGCAGCGCGGCGGCGGGCGCCAGGCGCAGGACGTAGCGGGCGAGGGCGAGGCCGAGGAGCTGCGACGCGGAGAGCGCGGCGCGGGTGGCGACCTGCTCGGGGTCGGGGCAGACGGCCCGGGCGACGGGCAGCAACTGGTCGCGGAAGATGTCCTGCACCCGCTCGGCCCCGGCCTGGTTGGTGACGCCGACCCGCAGCAGCGCGGTGAGCACCTCGTTGCTCTCCCAGAGGTCAAGGAAGTGGGTGACCAGGGCCTCACCGACCTCGTGCCGGGGGACCGCGCCGAGGTCGGGCAGCTTGAGGTCGACGGCGACGGCCGCCGCGAACAGGCCCTCCTTGCTGCCGTAGTAGCGCATCACCATCGAGGGGTCGATGCGCGCGTCCCGGGCGATGGCCCGGATGGTGGCCCGCTCGTAGCCGTCGGCGGCGAACCGCTCACGAGCCGCGTGCAGGATCGCGGTGCGGGTGGCGTCGGAGCGGCGGGGCGACGCGGTGCTGTCAGGAGCGGCGGTGCGGTCTGGCATGCCAACGAGCGTAGGCCAACAGGCGTGGGCAAACCAGTGTTGGCTGCATTTCGGCCAGGTGGCCGCCGGTTGCCCTGCGAACAAATGTTGGCCAACACGTGTAGGCCAACGGATGTTGGCAATCCGCATCGCGACGCCTATCGTCATGGCCAACACGCGTTGACCACCGCGCCGGCACCAGGAGGGCTCGATGAACGGCACAGGCACCCAGGACACCCACTCCGTGATCGTCGTCGGCGCCGGCCCCACCGGTCTGCTCCTCGCCGGTGACCTCGCCACCGCCGGTGTCCCGGTCACCGTCCTCGACAAGCGCCCCCGCGAGATCAGCAACCTCTCGCGCGCCTTCGTGCTGCACGCCCGCACCCTGGAGGAGCTGGACGCCCGCGACCTGGCCGACCGGCTGGAGTCCGTCGGCCGCCCCCTGGAGAACCTCCAGCTCTTCGGCCGGCTGGACCTCGACCTGGGCGGGCTGCACTCCCGCTTCCGGCACGTCCTGGTCATCCCGCAGTACGAGGTCGAGAAGGCGCTCCTGGAGCGCGCCGAGCGGGCCGGGGTGACGTTCCGCTACGGGACCGAGGTCACCCGGCTGGCCCAGGACGCCGACGGCGTGACCGTCACCGTCGCCGCCTCGGAGAAGGACTCCGGCAAGGGCTCGGGAAAGGACTCCGGCAAGGACGGCAAGGACTCCGGCGCCCCCGCCCCCGCCCCCGCCCCCGCCCCCGCCACCGAGCGCCTGCGCGCCGCCTACGTCGTCGGCGCCGACGGCCTGCACAGCACCGTCCGCAAGTCCGTCGGGCTGCCCTTCCCCGGCCACGCCGTGATCCGCTCCGTCGTCCTCGCGGACGTGCGGCTGGCCGAGGAGCCGGAGGCGCTCCTCACGGTGAACGCCACCGGGAAGGCCTTCGCCTTCCTCGCGCCCTTCGGCGACGGCTACCACCGGGTGATCGGCTGGAACCGCGACCGGGTCGTCTCCGACCACGCGCCGCTCGACCTCGACGAGGTCAAGGAGATCACCCGGCTCGCGCTCGGCCGAGACTTCGGCATGCACGACCCGCGCTGGATGTCCCGCTTCCACAGCGACGAGCGCCAGGCGCCCGCCTACCGCGTCGGCCGGGTCCTCCTGGCGGGCGACGCCGCGCACGTGCACAGCCCGGCCGGCGGCCAGGGCATGAACACCGGCCTCCAGGACGCCGCCAACCTGGGCTGGAAGCTCGCCCAGGTGGTGCACGGCCGCGCCGACGACGCCCTGCTCGACTCCTACCAGGCCGAGCGCCACCCCGTCGGCGGGGCCGTGCTGCGCAGCAGCGGCGGCATCGTCCGCCTCGCCATGGCCCACCGGCCGTGGTCGCGGGGGCTGCGCGCGGCCGTCGCGGGCGTGGTGGACTCGGTGGCCCCGGTCCGCCGGCGTGCCACCGGCCAGGTGACCGGGGTCGGCTACCGGTACCCGGCGCCCCGGGGCGCCCACCGCTTCACCGGGATGCGCGTGCCCGACGTCGCCCTCGCCGACGGCGGCCGCCTGTACGCGTCGCTGCGCGGCGGCCGCTTCGTGCTGATCACCCCGGGCGCCCCGGAGACGGCGGCGCACCCGTACGACGAGGGCCGCAAGGACCGGCTGGCGGTGGAGCACTGGGCGAGCGACCGCCGCACGGCCGTCCTGGTGCGCCCCGACGGGTACGTGGCCTGGGCGTCGGACAGCGCGGACCCGGCCGGGGTCGAGGCGGCCCTGGGGCGGCACGTGGGGTGAGCCCGTACGTCGCCCGGCGAGACGTCCCCTAGCGTTCCGTCGAGCGCAGCAACTCCCGCAGCAGGTCGGCCAGCTGGTCGGCCTGTTGTGCGTTCAGGGCGGACAGCGCCTCGCGCTCGACGGCGAGCCCGGAGCCGACGGCGCGGTCGACGAGGTCGAGTCCCTGCTCGGTGAGCGTGACGCGCAGCCCGCGCCGGTCGTGCGGGTCGGGGGAGCGGCGCAGCAGTCCGGCGCGCTCCAGCTTGTCCAGCCGGCCGGTCATCCCGCCCGTGGTGAGCATGAGCGTCGCCGACAGCTCGCGGGGCGAGAGGGTGTACGGCTCGCCGGCGCGGCGCAGGGTGGCGAGGACGTCGAACTCGCCGCGGGACAGGCCGAGGGGCGCGTACGCCTTCTCCATGCGGTCGCCCATCGCACGGGAGAGCCGGAAGATCCGGCCGAAGACCTCCATGGCGGAGGTGTCGAGGTCGGGCCGGACGGCGGCCCACTGCTCGACGATCGCGTCGACGGGGTCCTGGGGGTGCGCCTGCGGGTTCATGGCCCGCAGTATCCGACGGCGGTCGGCTCGGTCGCAAGAAAGCTGCTTGACGGTAAGTCGCTTAGCGCTAAGCTAATTGCTGCCTACCTAATCGTCGGGAAAGAAGAAGGAACGGCCATGAACCGGTCCGCCACCGTCCTGCTCACCGCCCTCGCCCCCGTCTCCTGGGGCACCACCTACGCGGTCACCACCGAGTTCCTCCCGGCGGACCGCCCCCTGTTCACGGCCACCCTGCGCGCGCTGCCCGCCGGCCTGCTGCTCCTCGCCCTCGCCCGGGTCCTGCCGCGCGGCGCCTGGTGGGGCAGGGCGGCGGTGCTGGGCGCGCTGAACATCGGCGCGTTCTTCCCGTTGCTGTTCCTCGCCGCGTACCGGCTGCCGGGCGGCATGGCGGCGGTGGTGGGCTCGGTCGGCCCGCTGTTCGTGGTGGGCCTGTCGGCGCTGTTCCTGGGGCACCGCCCCACCGCCCGCACCCTGCTGACCGGCATCGTGGCGGCCCTCGGCGTCAGCCTGGTGGTGCTCAGGGCGGCCGGGGCGCTGGACGCGGTGGGGGTCCTGGCGGCCCTCGCCTCCACCGCCTCCATGTCGGCCGGCACGGTCCTGACCAAGAAGTGGGGGCGCCCCGAGGGGGTCGGTCCGCTGGCGCTGACCGCCTGGCAGCTCACGGCCGGCGGTCTGATGACGGTGCCGCTCGCCCTCGTCGTCGAGGGGGCCCCGCCCGCGCTGGACGCCCCCGCGGTCGGCGGCTACCTCTACCTGGCCCTGGCCAACACGGCGCTCGCCTACTGGCTGTGGTTCCGCGGCATCGGCCGGCTCAGCGCCACCCAGGTCACCTTCCTCGGCCCGCTGTCCCCGCTCACCGCGGCGGTCGTCGGCTGGGCGGCCCTGGGCCAGGCGCTGACCCCCGTCCAGCTGGCGGGCATGACCCTGGCGTTCGGCGCGACGGTGGCGGGCCAGCTCCGCCCGGGCGGCGGGACCGGCGTCCCCCGGGCACCCCGCACGCCCCGGCGGGCGACCACCGCACCCGCCGCCCCGGTGCCCGCGCCCCGCACGACCACCGCGAGCCCCCTCGCCACCCCCGCGCCCGCGCCCGCCCGGCACGGATGACCCCCGAGCCCGCGGCGGCGCACGGAAACGCCGAGGGGCGCCCGGTACCCACCGGGCGCCCCTCCACGTTCACCGACTCCGGTTCACCGAGCGGCTGTCACCGGCCGGCGCTCACCGGCCCGCGTGCGCCGCGTCCGCGGCCTGAGCCTTCAGGGCCCGCTCGACGCCGGAGCGCGACTCCGACACCAGACGGCGCAGGGCCGCGTTCGGCCCGGCCGAGGCGAGCCAGGTGTCGGTCCTGGTCAGGGTGTCCTGCGTGACCTGGACCGACGGGTACAGGCCGATCGCGATCTGCTGCGCCATCTCGTGCGAACGCGACTCCCAGATGTCCTTGAGGACCTCGAAGTACTTGTCCGTGTAGGGGGCGAGCAGCTCGCGCTGGTCGGTCTGCACGAAGCCGGCGATCACCGCCTCCTGCAGGGCGTTGGGCAGCTTGTCGGACTCCACGACCGACGCCCACGCCTCGGCCTTGGCCTGCTCCGTCGGACGCGCGGCGCGGGCGGTCGCCGCGTGGCGCTCACCGGCGGCCGTGCGGTCCCGCTCGTACTCGGTGGCGATCTCCGCCTCGTCGTAGCGGCCCACCGCGGCCAGGCGCTGCACGAACGCCCAGCGCAGCTCGGTGTCGACGGCCAGCCCCTCGACGGTCTGCGAGCCGTCCAGCAGGGCCTCCAGCAGGTCCAGCTGCTCGGGCGTGCGGGCGGTCGCCGCGAAGGCGCGCGCCCAGGCGAGCTGGTGGTCGCCGCCCGGCTCGGCCGACCGCAGGTGGGCCAGCGTGGCGTCGGTCCACCGGGTGAGCAGCGTCTCGCGCGCGCTCGGGTCGGCGTAGAGGTCGATCGCCAGCTTGACCTGGCGGTGCAGCGACTGCACGACGCCGATGTCCGACTCCCGGCCGATGCCGGACAGCACCAGCGACAGGTAGTCGCGGGTCGCGAGCTCCCCGTCCCGGGTCATGTCCCAGGCGGACGCCCAGCACAGGGCGCGCGGCAGCGAGGCGTCGAAGTCGCCCAGGTGCTCGGTGACGAACGCCAGCGACGCCTCGTCCAGGCGGACCTTGGCGTAGGACAGGTCGTCGTCGTTGAGCAGGACCACGTCGGGGCGGCGCCGGCCGTGCAGCTGCGGCACGGCGGTCCGCTCGCCGTCGACGTCCAGCTCCAGGCGGTCCTCGCGCACCAGCTTGCCGCTCGCCGCGTCACGGACGTACAGGCCGACGGCGATGCGGTGCGGGCGCAGCGTCGGCTCGCCCTTGGCGCCGGCGGGCAGGGCCGGGGCCTCCTGGACGATGGTGAAGGAGGTGATGACGCCGTCGGCGTCGGTCCCGATCTCCGGGCGCAGGACGTTGATGCCGGCCGTCTCCAGCCACTTGCGCGACCAGTTCTTCAGGTCGCGCCCGGAGGTCTCCTCCAGCGCGCCCAGCAGGTCCGACAGGCGCGTGTTGCCGAACGCGTGGCGCTTGAAGTACGCCTGCACGCCCCGGAAGAACGCGTCCTCGCCGACGTAGGCCACGAGCTGCTTGAGGACGCTGGCGCCCTTGGCGTACGTGATGCCGTCGAAGTTGACCAGCACGTCGTCCAGGTCGCTGATGTCCGCCATGATCGGGTGCGTGGAGGGCAGCTGGTCCTGCCGGTACGCCCAGGTCTTCATCTGGTTGGCGAACGTCGTCCACGAGTGCGGCCACTTCGAGCCGGGCGCGTCCGCCTGGCAGGCGGCCTCGGCGTAGGTGGCGAACGACTCGTTCAGCCACAGGTCGTTCCACCACTCCATGGTGACCAGGTCGCCGAACCACATGTGCGCCAGCTCGTGCAGGATCGTCGCCGCCCGCACCTCGTACGCGGCGTCCGTCACCTTGGAGCGGAACACGTACTGGTCGCGGATGGTCACCGCGCCCGCGTTCTCCATCGCGCCCGCGTTGAACTCCGGCACGAACAGCTGGTCGTACTTCTCGAACGGGTACGCGTAGTCGAACTTCTCCTGGAACCAGTCGAAGCCCTGCCGGGTGACCTCGAAGATCGCGTCGGCGTCGAGGTACTCGGCGAGCGAGGGACGGCAGTAGATGCCGAGCGGCACGCTCTGGCCGTTCTTCTCGTAGACGCTGTGCACGCTGTGGTACGGGCCGACGACGAGCGCCGTGACGTACGTCGAGATGCGCGGGGTCGGCGCGAAGGCCCAGACGTTGTCCTGGGGTTCGGGCGTCGGGGAGTTGGAGACGACCGTCCAGCCCTCGGGGGCGCGCACGGTGAACCGGAAGGTGGCCTTGAGGTCGGGCTGCTCGAACGAGGCGAACACCCGGCGGGCGTCCGGCACCTCGAACTGGGTGTAGAGGTAGGCCTGTTCGTCGACCGGGTCGACGAACCGGTGCAGGCCCTCACCGGTGTTGGTGTACGCGCAGTCGGCGACGACCCGCAGGACGTTGCGGCCCTCCAGCAGGCCCGGGAGCGCGATCCGGGAGTCCGCGAAGACCTCCGCCGGGTCGAGGGCGTCACCGTTGAGGGTCACCTCGTGGACGGCCGGGGCGACCAGGTCGATGAAGGACTGGGCCCCGTTCTCGGCCACGTCGAAGCGCACCGTCGTGACGGACCGGTAGGTCCCTCCCTCCTGCGCGCCGGAGAGGTCGAGATCGATCTCGTACGAGTCAACGGTGAGCAGCTTCGCCCGCTGCTGCGCCTCTTCGCGAGTCAGGTTTGTGCCAGGCACGCGGTCATCTCCTCGTGGTGTGTCGGTCGCGTCATCCTTCCACGCGACCGGGGCCGAGCGCGATGTCCGTTTCCTGCCGGTGAGCAGGTCGTACGTGCGACAGCCTGGAGCCATGAGCACCTACACGGCACGAGCACTCGCCCCCGAGGTCCTGGCGGAACTGCGCGCCACCGACGACGCCGGACGCGTCCCCGTCCCGCAGCGCGACGAGGAGGGCGGCGCCCCGCTGCGCTGCTGCCTGCGGCACAGCCGGGCCGGGGAGCGGATCATCCTCGTCTCCTACGCGCCGCTGCGCCGCTGGGCGGCCGCCACCGGCGCCGACCCGGGCCCGTACGACGAGCAGGGGCCCGTCTTCGTCCACGCGGAGGAGTGCGCGGGACCCGAGGGGGACGGCCTGGCGTTCACGAACGCGCACCGCGTCCTGCGCCGCTACTCCGCCGACGGGCGCATCCTCGGCGGCGACCTGGTCGGGGAGGGCTTCGGCGACGCGGAGCTGGCGAAGGCGTTCGACGACCCGGCCGTGGCACTGGTCCACGTCCGGGCCGTCGAGTACGGCTGCTTCCACTACGAGGTCCGCAGGCCCTGAGCCCGGACCGGGGCGACCTAGGCGGACGCCGTGCGGCCCTTGAGCTCGGCCGCCACCAGCTCCGCCAGCTGCACCGCGTTCAGCGCGGCGCCCTTGCGGAGGTTGTCGTTGGAGACGAACAGCGCGAGGCCGTTCTCCACGGTCTCGTCGCGCCGGATCCGGCCCACGAACGACGGGTCCTGGCCGGCGGCCTGCAGCGGGGTCGGGATGTCGCTGAGGGCGACCCCGGGGGCGCCGGCCAGCAGCTCGGTGGCCCGCTCCGGGGTCAGCGGGCGGGCGAAGCGGGCGTTGACCTGCAGCGAGTGGCCGGAGAACACCGGGACGCGGACACAGGTGCCGGAGACCTTCAGGCCGGGGATCTCCAGGATCTTGCGGGACTCGTTGCGGAGCTTCTGCTCCTCGTCCGTCTCGTTGAGACCGTCGTCGACGATGGTGCCGGCGAGGGGCAGCACGTTGAAGGCGATCGGGCGCTTGTAGACGCCGGGCTCGGGGAAGTCCACGGCCGAGCCGTCGTGGGTGAGCCGGTCGGCCTCGGCGACTACCTTCTGCACCTGGCCGTGCAGCTCGGCGACGCCGGCCACGCCCGAACCGGACACCGCCTGGTAGGTGGCCACCACCAGGGCCTCCAGGCCGGCCTCCTCGTGCAGCGGCTTGAGGACCGGCATCGCGGCCATCGTCGTGCAGTTCGGGTTGGCGATGATGCCCTTGGGGCGGCTCGCGATCGCGTGCGGGTTGACCTCGGCCACCACCAGCGGCACGTCCGGGTCGCGGCGCCACGCCGACGAGTTGTCGATCACGACCGCGCCCTGCGCGGCGACCTTCTCGGCCAGCGCGCGGGAGGTGGCGCCGCCCGCGGAGAACAGCACGATGTCGAGGCCGCTGTAGTCGGCGGTGGACGCGTCCTCCACCGTCACCCCGTCCAGCTCGGTCCCGGCGGAGCGGGCCGAGGCGAACAGGCGCAGCTCGGTGACCGGGAAGTCGCGCTCCTTGAGGATCCTGCGCATGACCGTGCCGACCTGTCCGGTGGCTCCGACGATTCCGACCCTCACGGCGACTCCCTCTGCGTGTCCTGCGCGTCTCTGTCCTGCGTGTCTTCGTCCCGCAGGTGGCTGCGGTCCTTCCATCATGCGGCCGACCGGGGTGAGCCTGTCCAATTCTTTGCCCCCGTGTTCGAGGAGTGGGACACCTGGCGGCGCGGGTGTGACGTACGCCTCCGAACGTTTCCGGGCCCGGCTGCGTCGTAGGGGAAACGCGGTGAGGGGAGGGGTGTCCGTGCTGCGCAGAGCGGCCCGCCGCGCCCAGGGGGACACGGCCGTGCCCGGCGACCCCCTGGACGCGGCACAGGAACGCCGGGTGCGGGCGGTGCTCGCGCTGGGCGGCGTACCGCAGGCGGACCTGCCGGACGGGGTGCAGCAGGTCCGCCTGCGGCTGCTGGAGCGGGCGGCGAACGGGCAGGAGGCGCCGCGGGACGTCTCGGCGTGGGCCGCCGTGGTCGCCTCGAACCTGGCCATGGACTGGCACCGCGCCAAGCGCCGCCAGGAGCGGCTGGGGGAGCGGCTGGCCTCCCTGCGCCAGGCCGCGCACCCCTCCGGCGAGGACACCAGCGTCCTCTCCCTGGCGGTCGCGCGGGGCCTGGACCAGCTGCCCGACGCCCAGCGGCAGGTCGTCGTCCTGCGGTTCTACGCCGACCTCCCGGTGCGCTCCATCGCCGAGGAGCTCGGCGTCCCGGAGGGCACCGTCAAGAGCCGCCTGCACACGGCGGTACGGGCCCTGCGGGTCCGGCTGCACGAGGACGAGGTGGTGTGAGATGACCGCCGGACACGACACCGCCGGACCCGCCGGGCCCGGCCGCGACCCGCTGTCGGCCGTGCTGGGCGGGGAGCCCCTGACCGACGAGGAGCGCGCCGACCCGGCCTTCCTGGCCGGGCACCGGGCGGCCGCCGCCGACGTGGACCTGCTCAGGGAGCAGCTGGCACTGCTCGCGGACGCCCTCACCGCGGACGGCGCCGCCCCGGCACCCCGGCCCCCCGCCCCCGTGGCGGAGCTGCGGGCGTCCCGCCGCCGGGCGCTGCCGCTCGCCCTGAAGGGGCTGGGCGTGGCCGCGGCCGGCGCGCTGGTCGTCGGCTCCGGGTGGCTGCTCCTGGGAGCCGGGCACGGAGCCGGCCTGAACGTCTCCGGCAGCGCGGACAAGGCGCAGTCCGACGCGAAACCCGACGCCGGGTCCGACGCCGGGGCCGGTGCCAAGGGCGGCGAGGCCTGGCAGGGCGCCGCCGGTCCGCTGGGCGACCCCGCCTACCTGGCGTGCGCGCGGCTGGTGGTGGAGGGCGACGTGACCCGCGTGGCCCGGCTGCCCGGCGGCCCGGGCCGGCCGGACGCCCTGGGGATCACCCTGCGGGTCACCCGCGCCTACAAGCCCGGCCGCACCGCGGCCGAGGTCACCTTCACGACCGACGGCGCTGCCGCCGCGGACGGCACCGGCGCGTCCACCGCCCCGCTCCCGGTCCCCGGCGACCACGTCCTGGTGGGCGTCTCGCCCGGCTCGTCCGAGGCGGACACCTGGACGGCCGGCGAGACGGCGATCGCCCCCGAGCGGGCGGCCCTGCTCCGGGCGCTGCCCGCGGCCCGCGGCCTGCCCTGCTCGTGACGCCCAGGTACGACGAAGGGGCGGGCGCCCGTTGCGGACGCCCGCCCCTCCTCACCGCTCGCGCGGTGTCACCGTGTCACGGTGTCACTGCGTGACCTTGCCGATGGCCACGTTGCCGGTGCCCGCGACCGTGCCGTTCGCGTTGACCAGCTGGACCCGGCCGAAGAAGGCCCGGCCCTCCGGCGCGGCGGCCGCGGCGGTGACGGTGGCCGACACCGACGCGGAGGCGCCCGTGGCCAGCTTCACCGGCGCGGAGCCGGCGACGTCGACCGTGCCGAGGGACGTCGAGAAGAACACGTCCCGGTAGTCGTACGCGGTGGAACCGGCCGGCACCGAGTAGCCCGCGACCTGGATGGTGTACGTGCCGGCGGCGGGCGACGGGATGGAGACCGCCTCCTCCGAGTCGCCGTCGGCGGACTGGGCGACCTGCTGGCCGGCCGCGTCGTAGACCGTCAGGTCCAGGTCGGCGGAGGTGTCGGAGACGTTGCCGATGGCGACGTCCAGCGACGTGGCGCCCGCGGGCACCTCGACCGTGGTGGTCTGCGTCTCGCCCTGGGCGATGCTCGGGCGGGTCGTCTTCGACGAGCCGAGCGGGCCGCCGACCAGCTTGCCGTCGAGCGCGGCGAAGCGGTTCGTCACCGTCCAGGAGGCGGCGGCCGGCGTGCCGACCTTGGCCTCGGGCACGGTCACGGTCGCCGGCGCGAAGTCCGCGCCGAGCACGGTGACGTCCAGCTTGTACGGGTTGTCGAGCAGCGGCGACGTACGGCGCGACTCGACCTCGATCTCCCAGACGCCGGGGGCCGGGGCGGCGTACGCGCGCACGTCGGGCCGGCAGCCGTTGCCGTCGAGGTAGTTGTTGTAGCAGTACGGCGTCGAGGTGTTGTCCTGCGGGACGCCGTAGGGGTGGATGGCGATGAACCGGGTCTGGCTCTTGTCCTTCAGCCCGCCGAGGGCGACCTCGAGGGACGTGGCGCCCACGGGGACCGTCACGAAGTAGGACCGCGTGCTGTTGCGCTGCACGGTGTCCGACGCGCTGAAGGTGTACGTCACCGGCGAGGAGACCACGACGGTCGTCAGGATCTGCTGGTCGACGCCCTCGGTGCGAGGGTCGTCGACCTCGAGGATCGCGCTCTTCAGGCCCGCCGAGCGCGGGGCCGCCTGGACCTTGACGGTGACCGGCTGGTTCAGCGGCAGCTTCACCTCGTCGGAGCCCACGATCCGGAAGGTGTCACCGGCGTTGTTCGCGAAGTCCAGCTCGTGCCGGACCGCCTTGTCCGGGCCGGACGTGCGGGTGACGGTGATGTCGTAGGTCTTCTTCTGACCGGCCTTCAGGCCGCCCTCGCGGTCGTAGAGGCCGGTGCCGAAGCCCGGCTCCTTGAGCGCGTAGTCGATCGCGGTGTCGACCGGGGCCTTGACGGTGTAGTCGTGGGCGGAGGCACCGTGGCGGATCGAGTCCCAGGCGTCCACGATGTCGATCAGGCCCGCGCCCTCCTCGTACGCCTGCACACCCTTGATGTGGTCGGCGGTGGAGGTCAGTGCCGTGCGCAGCACGGCGGGCGTCAGGTCGATGCCCTTCTGCTTCGCCGCGGACAGCAGCAGCGCGGAGGCGCCGGCGGCCTGCGGGGAGGCCATCGAGGTGCCCTGCAGCATGGAGTAGCCGGCCGGCAGCGTGTAGCCCGCCTCGGCGACCGGGGAGCCCGGCAGCCAGGTCTGGGTGGTGTTGATCGACGCGCCGGGCGCGGTCAGGGTCGGCGTGAAGCCGCCGTCCTCACGCGGGCCGCGCGAGGAGAACGGCATCATCGCGTACTTCTTCGTCACGGCCGAGCCGTAGTTGGAGGCCCAGGTCTCCTTGGAGATGGACGCGCCGACGGAGATGACCTTGTTCGCGAGGCCGGGGTCGCCGATGGTGTTGGCGCCGGGGCCGGAGTTGCCCGCGGAGATGACCAGCTGCACGCCGTAGGTGTCGATGAGCCGCGTGTACAGCTCGGAGCGGGCGTTGTTGCCGTCGTTGAGCGCCGGCAGGCCGCCGATCGACATGTTGACGATGTCGACGCCGCGGTTGACGACGAGGTCGATCATGCCCTCGGTCAGCGCGACGTTGGTGCAGCCGCCGGTCCAGGTGCAGGCGCGGGACGAGACGATCTTCGCACCGGGCGCCGCGCCGTCCATCTGCCCGCCGAACAGGCCGTTGGCGGAGGTGATGCCGGCGACGTGGGTGCCGTGCTCGGACTCGATGACACCGATGTTGACGAAGTCGGCCTTCTTGCCGACCCAGTCGCCGCCGTACGGGTCGGTGGGGACGTCCTTGCGGATCTCCACGACGAACGGCTGGCGCTCGACGACGTCGGTCGTCGGGTCGTCGGTGCCGAAGTAACCGACCTGGTAGCCGTCCTTGTACGGCTTCATCGGCGCGTCGTCGGTGAAGTCGAAGTTGTTGTTCAGGTCCACGCGGACGGTGCCGGCGGCCGGGTCGTAGAGCAGGCCCCAGGCGTCGGTGGTGTCGCCGTCGCGGTTGGCGTCGCCCTTGGCGTCGCCGCCGGCCGTGGCCGACTCGCGGAACAGGCTGACCTGGTAGCTGCCCGCGGGCGCCTTCCAGGTGGCGCCGCCGTAGCTGAACGACGGGCCGCTGACCGGGTTGGTCATCCGCCGCCAGGTGCCGTCGCTGTCGACGATCGGGTCGGTCGCGGTGACCCAGTCGACGATCTTGCGCTCGCCGGTGGTGGTCTTCTGCAGCGCCGGGTGGCCGAGGTCCACGCCGGAGTCCAGGATGCCGATGGTGACGCCGCGGCCGTCGGCCTTGGGGTGCTCGCGCACGAAGTCGACGGCGCCCGTCTCGAAGGACGGGTTGTACGGGTTGACCGCGGGGGTCTTCTTGCCCGGCGCCGGGTACGTCGTGGTGCCGGTGCCGCCCTTGGCGCCGTGCGCGGTGTCGGCGCTCGGCGTCGGGTCGTCGAGCTGGATCTCCTGGCGCAGGTCGATCGCGTGCACCGAGGACAGCTTGGCGGCGGCGGCGATGGCCGCGTCGGCCTTGGCGGTGGGGACGGTGGCGCGGACGTAGCCGAGCTTGTCGTAGGAGCGGCCCACCGAGCCGCCCTTGACGCCGTCCAGCTCCTCGGCGACCTGCTCGGTCCTGCCGGGCGCGGTCGCCACCATGAGGGTGACGTTCTTGTCGCCGGCGGCCTTGGCGTCGGCGAGCAGGTCGGCGTCGTCGGCGCCGAGCTTGTCGTGGGCGGACTTCACGCCCGGGTCGGCGGCGGCCGGGGTCTGGTCGGCGGAGAAGGCCATCGGTATGGGCCCGGCCGCGGACAGCGCGGCCACCAGACCGGCGGCCACGGCTATGCGGACCGCGCGTCCGGCGCCCCGGCCCGGTTCCCGCTCGGGGGTGTGGGTCATCGGCATCCCTTGCAGTGAAGGAGCGTGCGTCATACGACCGCGGCGCAGCACGCCCGGTCGCACCCGTCCGGAATCCGGTCCCGGACGGTCGCACAGCTTTACGCAAGAGACAGCTATTTGGGGAGGGTTGACCGAATCGAAATGGATGTATGGGGAAAACCCGCGATGGATTTTACGGACGCCACCGGCCAAGCTATGACATTCCTGTGGGCCCGACAGGCCGCGCCGGCCGGACAATTCACCTGCCCGGTCCGCCCGGCAGCCGTTAACGTCCCCCCGTGCGACAGAACTTGAGGGTGGCGGCCTACGCCGTGTGCGTCCGGGACGGACACCTGCTGCTGGCCCGCTCGCCGGCCGCCGACGGCACCCCGGAGTGGGTGCTGCCCGGCGGCGGCATGGAGCACGGCGAGGACCCGTACGACACCGTGGTGCGCGAGCTGGAGGAGGAGACCGGGTACCGCGTCGAGGTGACCGGGCTGCTCGGTCTCGACTCCGTCCGCCGCGTCCTCCCCGGCGGCGGTGCGCTGCGCCGCCCGGTGGACCACCACGGCGTCCGGCTCGTCTACGAGGCCCGGGTCACCGGCGGCGACCTGCGCTTCGAGACCGGCGGTTCGACGGACATGGCCGCCTGGCACGACCTGGCCGAGGTGCCCGGGCTGCGCCGCATCCGGCTGGTCGACGTGGGCCTGCGCCTGTGGCGCGAACGGCCGCCGACGGGGCGGGTTCCGGCCACCGGGGGGTGACCCCCCGGCCGTCAGCCCGCCCGTCACCGCGGCCGTCACCCCGCCCGTCACCGCGGCAGCACCACGACGTACGCGGCCGGGTCCCGGTCGCCCGCCGCCATCAGCGCCGTGCGGATCACCGCCGCCTGCTGCTCGGCCGCGTCGCGCAGCTTGCGCGGGGTGACGTGCACGACCGTGATGCCCAGCCGCTCCAGGTGCTCCCGCTTGCGCGCGTACTCCGACCACAGCGCGTCCTCGTCCTGGCGGGGCGCGCGGGTGTCCAGCTCCACCGCGACCGCCTGCTCCGGCCAGTACGCGTCGAGGCCGCCGAGGTGCGGTCCGCCGGGCAGGCGCAGGTCGACGTTCCACACCGGGTCGGGCAGGCCGTACGCGCGCACCATGCGGTAGAGCCGCTCCTCGGCGATCGCCCGCCCCTCCGCCAGCAGCGAGTCCACCGCGTCCACCACGTGCGGCCGGGTGAGCAGCTTCGCCCGGGTCAGCTCCCGCACCACCGCGGCCGGTTCGCAGTGACCGCCGCGCACCGCCTCGGTCAGCAGCCGCCGGACCGCCCCGGCGTCCGTCAGCTCCGCCACCGCGTCGGCCAGCGCCCGCGGCACCGGCGCCACCGGGACGCCCGTCACCTGCTCGGGCGCGGGCAGCTCGGCGGTGCGCACGATCCGCGCGCACCCGGTCGAGCGCAGCCGGCGCAGCCGGGGCACCAGGACGTCGACCCGCTCCAGCGACAGCAGCGGGGGAGCGCAGGTGAAGCCGTGGAGGGTGAGGGCCGCCAGGCCGGTGATCATCGCGTCGGCGTACGCCGCCCGGTGCGGGCCCCCGGCCCCCGGCTGGACCGGCACCGCGGGGGAGACGGTCTGCCGGGCGGCGTACAGCAGGACCGCGTGCAGGCGCTCCTCGCCGGTGGGCGGCCCGGGGTGGAGCAGGTACACGCCCGGCAGGAACTGCTGCCAGGGGCCGCCGGGCCGGCACTGCTCGGTGGTTTCGGCGGGCGAGACGCCGTGGCTGCGCAGCTGCGCCGTGGTCAGGACGCGCCGCTGGACGTCCGAGAGGTGGCGCAGCGGGCGGGGGGAGAGCGGGGGGACCGGGGTGTTGTGGTTCATGACCCGGGGATTCCCGCGCCGGATCGGCTGCTTAACCGCTGTTACACGCTCGTCGACCATTCCGGACAAGCGCGTACTAAAGGACGGGTGTTCGGATGCCGATAGGCGCCGAAAACCCCTGGTCCCCGAGGGTGGGTCCAGGGGTTACGGTGACGATTGCCCGAATTTCGTAACGGTGACCGTCGGCCCCATCGTTGGCCAAAGGCCGCCGGAGGTCAGGGTGCCGTGGCCTCCGCCCGGGCGTCGCACTCCTGGCCGCGCAGGGTCCGCGCCAGGTCGTCCCGCGCCTCCAGCACCAGCCGGCGCAGCGCCGGCGGCGCGTCCTCGTGCGCGGTGAGCCACGCGTCGGTCGCCGCCAGCGTCGCGGGGGAGTCCTGCAGCGACGGGAACAGGCCCGACACCACGTCCATGCCGATCTGGATGGACCGCTCGGCCCACACCCGCTCGATCGCCGCGAAGTACTTCTCGGTGTACGGCGCGAGCAGCTCCCGCTGGGAGGACTGCGAGAAGCCCGCGATGGTGGCCCCCACCAGCGCGTTGGACAGCGCGTCCGACTCCACGACCTGCGCCCACGCCTGCGCCTTCACCGCGGCCGAGGGGCGCGCGGCCAGGCAGCGCACCTGGTGGCGCTTGCCGGACGCCGTGTCGTCGCGGGTCAGCTCGGCCGCCAGGACCTGCTCGTCGGCGACGCCGTGCGCGGCCAGCGGCTCCAGGAACGCCCAGCGCAGCTCCTGGTCCACCTCCAGACCGTCGATCTTCCCGGTGCCGTCCAGGAGCTCGCCCAGCAGCCGCAGGTCAGCCTCGCCGCCGGCCACCGCGGCGTAGAAGCGGGCCCAGGTGAGCTGCTGCTCGCTGCCCGGCGCGGCCTCCCGCAGCTCCGCCAGCGCGCCCTCGGCCAGCAGCCGCTCACCGGTGGGCCGCCAGCCGGGCGCCGCGTAGTGCTCCAGCGCCGACCTCGCCCACGCGTGCAGCATCTGCAGCACGCCGATGTCGCTCTCGCGCCCCGCGAACCGCAGCACCAGCGCGATGAACTCCCGTGCCGGCAGCAGCGCGTCCCGGGTCAGGTTCCACAGCGCCGACCAGCACAGGGCGCGGGCCAGCGGGTCGGTCAGCGCGCCCAGGTGCGCCCGGAGCGTGTCCAGCGAGGTCGCGTCGAAGCGGATCTTGCAGTAGGTCAGGTCGTCGTCGTTGACCAGCACCAGCTCGGGCGCCCCGGCGCCGGCCAGCTCCGTGACGACCGTGCGCGGGCCGTCGACGTCCACCTCGGCGCGCGCGTATCGCTCCAGCGCCCCGGCCGGGGTGCGCCGGTACAGCCCGACCGCGACCCGGTGCGGCCGCAGCTCCGGGTGCGACTCGGCGGCCTCCTGCAGCACCGCCAGCTCGTCGATGCGGCCCTCGGCGTCCAGCAGCACCTGCGGGGTGAGGGCGTTCACGCCCGCCGTCTGCAGCCAGGACCGCGCCCACGTGCCCATGTCCCGGCCGCTGGTCTCGGCCAGCACCGACAGCAGGTCGCCCAGGCGCGTGTTGCCGTACGCGTGCCGCTTGAAGTAGCGCCGCGCGCCCTCCAGGAAGGCGTCCTGGCCGACGTACGCCACCAGCTGCTTGAGTACCGAGGCGCCCTTGGCGTAGGTGATGCCGTCGAAGTTGAGCTTGGCGTCCTGCAGGTCGCGGATGTCGGCGGTGATCGGGTGGGTGGAGGGCAGCTGGTCGGCGCGGTACGCCCACGCCTTGCGGCGGTTGGCGAAGGTGATCCAGGCGTCGGTGAACCGGGTCGCGCCGACGTTGGCGAAGGTGCCCATGAAGTCGGCGAACGACTCCTTCAGCCACAGGTCGTCCCACCAGGCCATGGTGACCAGGTCACCGAACCACATGTGGGCCATCTCGTGCAGGATCACGTTGGCCCGGGCCTCGTAGGAGGACCGGGTGACCTTGCCCCGGAAGATGAACTCCTCGCGGAAGGTGACCAGCCCCGGGTTCTCCATCGCGCCGAGGTTGTACTCGGGCACGAACGCCTGGTCGTACTTGCCGAAGGGGTACGGGTAGTCGAAGTGCTCGTGGAAGAAGTCCAGGCCCTGCTTGGTCACCAGGAACACGTCGTCGGCGTCGAAGTGCGGGGCGAGCCCCTTGCGGCACAGGGCGCCGAGCGGGATGCGCAGCGTGGAGCCGTCGGGCAGCTCGCGCTCGTAGGAGTCGGTGACGTAGTGGTACGGGCCCGCCACGACGCAGGTGATGTACGTCGAGATCGGCCGGGTCTCCGCGAACCGCCACACGCCGTCCGTGAGGGTGCCGGCGCCGTTGCTCCACACCGTCCACCCCTCGGGCGCGCGCACCTCGAAGCGGAACGGCGCCTTGAGGTCGGGCTGCTCGAAGTTCGTGAACACCCGGCGGGAGTCGGCCGGCTCGTACTGCGTGTACAGGTAGACCTCGCCGTCCTCCGGGTCGACGAAGCGGTGCAGGCCCTCACCGGTGCGCGAGTAGGCGCACTGCGCGTCCACGACCAGCTCGTTCTCGGCGGCCAGGTCCTCCAGCGCGATCCGGGAGCCGTCGAAGACCTCGGCCGGGTCCAGGTCGCGGCCGTTGAGGGAGACGGCCGTCACCCGCGGCGCGATCAGGTCGGCGAAGGCCGAGGCGCCCGGCTCGTTGCAGCGGAAGCGGACCGTGGTCACCGAGCGGAAGGTGCGCGGCCCGTCGGCGGGGGCGTCGCCGACCGCCGAGCGCACGTCGAGGGACACGTCGTACCCCTCGACGGACAACAGGGCGGCCCGCTCCCGGGCTTCGTCGCGGGACAGGTTCTCACCGGGCACGGGCGGACTCCCTCACTGCGTGTGCCGAGGTCAAGTGACAGGCCCGATCCTGCCACGCGCCCCTGACGCCGGGCAGCAGGGAATGACCGGGGCGACCGCCGGCGTTGTCCCGGGGAACGCTGCATCGCGCCGCTGAGCTCGCTGAGGAGAGACATGTCGGAGAAGACGCCCGTCGACTTCTGGTTCGACCCGCTGTGCCCGTGGGCGTGGATGACCTCCCGCTGGGTGCTGGAGGTGGAGAAGGTCCGGGACATCGAGGTGCGCTGGCACGTGATGAGCCTGGCCGTCCTCAACGAGGACAAGCTCGACGAGCTGCCCGCGGAGTACCGGGAGATGCTGGCCACCAAGGCGTGGAAGCCGATCCGGGTGGTCACCGCCGCCTGGCAGAAGCACGGCGACGACGTCCTCGGCCCGCTGTACACCGCGCTCGGCACCCGCATCCACAACAACGGCGAGGGCCCGACCGTGGAGGCCGTCGCCGGTGCGCTCGCGGACGTCGGCCTGCCCGCCGACCTCATCGACTACGCCGACCAGGAGGACTTCGAGTTCGACGCCGAGCTGCGCGCCTCCCACAAGGAGGGCATCGAGAAGGTCGGCCAGGAGGTGGGCACCCCGGTCATCGCCGTGCCCGGCCCCGACGGCGAGCAGATCGCCTTCTTCGGCCCGGTCGTCACCCCCGCGCCGAAGGGCGAGGAGGCCGCCCGGCTGTGGGACGGCACCCTGGCCGTCGCCTCGGTCCCCGGCTTCTACGAGATCAAGCGCACCCGGACCAAGGGCCCGGACTTCAGCAACCTCTGAGCCCCACCCCACGGATCCCGGCGGTCTTCACACGCCTTCCGCACCGGGCTCCGGCATCTTCCGGGGCGGGTCGAGCGGCTTGACCCGCCAGGCGGTGCGGATGGTGCGGCAGTCCCGTTCGGTGCTGACGCAGATCCAGTGGTCGTCCACGTAGGCGCGGGGCCCGAGGCCCCGCAGCGCGCGGATGACACCGCGCTCCCGGTCGTCCTTGGGCTGCCGGTGCGGCTGGTACGTACCGCAGGTGTGACAGGGCAGCGACCTCTCCATCGGCATCCCGCCACGATGGCCCGGAATCCCGCACACGGGAAGGCCCCCCGCGCGTCACGTCCGCGCAGGGGGCCTTCCTTCTTTCCTCGACCTGCCCGCGTGAAGGGTGAGAAGACGATCACGAGGCAGGACGCACCGGGGTGCGGGAGCGGGCTCAGGGCGTCGGCAGCAGCACGTTCCCGCGGGTCCGGGCGGCCGCCAGGCGGCGGGCGACGTCCTGCCAGTTCACGACCTGCCACATCGCCTCGATGAAGTCGACCTTCTGGTTCCGGTACTGGAGGTAGAAGGCGTGCTCCCAGGCGTCGAACACCAGCAGGGGGACGGCGCCCTGGCCGACGTTGCCCTGGTGGTCGTAGACCTGCTCCACGACCAGCCGACCGCTGAGCGGCTCGTGGGCGAGGACGCCCCAGCCGGAGCCCTGGGTGGTCGCGGCGGCCTTTGACAGCTGGGCCTTGAACCCGGCGAAGGAGCCGAAGGACTCCCGGATCGCCTCGGCCAGGTCACCGACGCCGTCCTGCGCCAGCGGCTCGCCGCCGCCGTCCTTCGGGCCCGTCATGTTCTGCCAGTAGATCGAGTGCAGGACGTGCCCCGACAGGTGGAAGGCCAGGTTCTTCTCCAGGCCGCCCAGCGAGCCCCACTGCTCCTTGTCGCGCGCCTCGGCCAGCTGCTCCAGCGTGTCGTTGGCGCCCTTCACGTAGGCCGCGTGGTGCTTGTCGTGGTGCAGCTCGATGATCTCCGGGCTGATCACGGGTGCCAGCGCCGCGTAGTCGTACGGCAGGTCGGGCAGCGTGTACACGGGCATGCGCGGGGTCCCCTCGGCTTATTGCAACTAGCTCGCAACAACAACCTAGCAGCAAGAAGCCCCCGTGGACGAGACCACGGGGGCTTTCGCGCGGTGGCCGGCGCGTCCCTACGCCGCCAGGGGCGTGTAGTGCGAGGCGTCGCCCTCGATCGAGTAGCTCTCCTTGCCCTCGACACCGACCGGGACGTCCCCGGCGACGGTCACCCGGTGCAGCCGGCGGGGCAGGCCGTCGTAGTTGTCGATGGCGTAGTGCTGGGTGATGCGGTTGTCGAAGACGACCAGCTGGTTCTCCGACCAGCGGTGGCGCAGCACGTTCTCCGGCCGGGTGACGTACGACTGGAGCAGGTCGAGCAGCTTGCGGGACTCGCCGAGCGACAGCCCCACCAGGCGCTGCGCGAACCCGCCGATGAACAGGCCGCGTTCGCCGGTCAGCGGGTGCACGCGCACCACCGGGTGGACGGTGCGGTACTTGATCGAGGTGAACTGCGCGCGCTGGGCGGCCTTGTCCTCGTCGATGTCCTCCTCCGGCACGGCGTAGTCGTAGTCGTTGGTGTGCTCCGCCCACAGCGTGTCGGCGAGCCGGCGCAGCGGCTCGGGCAGGTCGCGGTAGGCGGCGGCCTGGTTGGCGATCAGCGTCTCGCCGCCGTACGGCGGGACGGTGAGCGAGCGCAGGGTGGTGGCCTGCGGCGGGTTGAGGACGAACGTGACGTCGGTGTGCCAGTGGTTGGCGCGGCCCCGCTCGCTGTCGACGGGCAGCACGTTCGGGGCGTCCGCCACGGCGCCGACCGTCGGGTGGGCGGTGGTGAGGTCGCCGAACCTGCGGGCGAACGCCTGCTGGCCGGCGTCGTCCAGGCCGTGCGCGTCGAGGACGAGCGCCTTGTGCGTGTTCAGCGCCTCCCGGAGCGCGGCGACCTCCGACTCGGCGAGCGGGCGGGTGAGGTCGACGCCGGAGACGTGCGCGCCGATCCGGGCGGTGACCTTGGTGATCTCGATGCTCATGACGGACCTCTCGTGACTGGAGGAAGGGCAGGGGTGGGGGCGGGTCAGACGAGGGCGGGTGCGCCGGCCGGGCGGACGTACTGGTTGGCCGGGCGGGGCAGGCCGTAGCGCTGGCGCAGGGTGGTGCGCGGGCCGTACTCGGTGCGCAGCAGGCCGCGGGCGCGCAGCAGCGGCACGACGTGGTCGACGAACAGCTCCAGCCCGGACGGCAGCACCGGCGGCATGATGTTGAAGCCGTCGGCCGCGCCCTGGGTGAACCAGGTCTCGATCGCGTCGGCGACCTGCTCGGGCGTGCCCGCGAAGGTGAGGTGGCCGCGCCCGCCGCCCAGCCGGCCGATCAGCCGCCGCACGGTCAGCCGCTCGCGCCGGGCCAGTTCGACGACCAGGGTGTAGCGGCTCTTGGCGCCCTCGATCTCGCTCTCCGGGGGCAGGTCCGCGGGCAGCTCGGCGTCCAGGTCGAGGGAGCCGGCGGGCAGTTGCAGCAGCCGTTCGAGGTGCTCCACCCCGTGCCGGTGCACGATGTGGTCCTCCAGCAGCTCCTCCTGGGCGCGGGCCTCGGCCTCGGTGGAGCCGAGCACCGGGACGATGCCGGGCAGCACCTTGACGTGCTCCGGGTCGCGCCCCTCCCGCACGGTGCGTGACTTCAGGTCGGCGTAGAAGGCCCGCGCGTCCTCGATGGTCTGCTGGGCGGTGAACACCGCCTCCGCGTACCGGGCGGCGAAGGCCTTGCCGTCCTCCGAGGAGCCGGCCTGTACCAGCAGCGGGTAACCCTGGGGCGTGCGCGGCACGTTGAGGGCGCCCTCGACGCTGAAGTACCTCCCCCGGTGCCGGGGCGGGTGGATCTTGGCGTCGTCGCCCCAGACGCCGGCGGCCTTGTCGGCGACGATCGCGTCGTCCTCCCAGCTGTCCCAGAGCTTCAGCGCCACGTCGAGGAACTCGGCGGCCCGGGCGTACCGCTCGGCGTGCGCGGGCTCGGCGTCCAGGCCGAAGTTGCGGGCCGCCTCCGCGCCGGCGGTGGTGACGATGTTCCAGCCCGCGCGGCCGCCGCTGATGATGTCCAGCGAGGCGAACTTGCGGGCCAGGTTGTAGGGGGAGTTGTAGGACGTGGAGGCGGTGGCGATCAGCCCGATGTGCTCGGTGGCCGTCGCCAGCGCGGTCAGCAGGGTGAGCGGTTCCAGCGCCCCGGCGGGGCGCTGCGCGACGCTGCTCCACAGCTGCGGGCCGTCGGCGAGGAACAGCGAGTCGAACGTGCCGCGTTCGGCGGTGCGGGCCAGCCGCACGTAGTGGGCGAGGTCGACGTGCGCCGACGGGTCGCTCTCAGGGAGTCGCCACGACGCCTCGTGGTGGCCGGTGGTCATCAGGAACGCGTTGAGGTGGAGCTGACGGGGCATGGGGGTCCTTCACTGGGGGACGGGGGCGTCCGGGGTCTCGTGGGCACGGGGGAGGCGGGGATCGCCGCTCAGTCCGTGTCCTCGACCACCCCGAGTGCGCCGAGCAGTTCGGTGCGGTACGCGCTCAGCAGCGGGTCCCGGTACGAGCGCGGGTGCGGCCGGTCGATGGTCAGGTCCAGGCCGATGCGGCCGTGCTCGAGGACGAGCACCCGGTCCGCGAGGACGATCGCCTCGTCCACGTCGTGGGTGACCAGCAGCACCGACGGCCGGTGCCGCTTCCACAGCTCCCGCAGCAGCGCGTGCATCCTGATCCGGGTCAGCGCGTCCAGCGCCCCGAACGGCTCGTCGGCCAGCAGCAGTTCCGGCTCGCGCACCAGCGACCGGGCCAGCGCCGCACGCTGGGCCTCCCCGCCCGACAGCTCGCTGGGCCAGGCCCGCTCGCGCCCGGCGAGACCCACCTCGGCGAGGGCCGCGCGGCCCCGCTGCTCGGCGTCCTTGCCGTCCAGGCCGAGCAGCACGTTGGGCAGGATCCGCCGCCAGGGCAGCAGCCGGGAGTCCTGGAAGACCACCGACACCCGCTCCGGCGCGGTCAGCCGGCCGCTGCCGGTGACCTCGTGGTCCAGGCCCGCGACGGCCCGCAGCAGGGTGCTCTTGCCGGACCCGCTGTGCCCGAGCAGCGCCACGAACTGGCCCGCGGGGATCTCCAGGTCGACGCCGTCGAGGACGGTGCGCCCCTCGAAGGACCGGGTCAGCCCCTCGAGCCGGACGGCGGGACGGGTCAGCTGCTCAGTGTGCGGCGCCATGACAGCACCCTCCGTTCGACGAGACGGACCACGCTGTCGGAGACCAGGCCGAAGATGCCGTACACCACCAGGCCGACCAGGATCACGTCCGACTGGCCGTAGTTGGTGGCCTGGAACATCAGGTAGCCGAGCCCGCTGGTGGCGTTGATCTGCTCCAGCACCACCAGGCCCAGCCAGGAGCCGGTGACGCCGAGCCGGAGTCCCACGAAGAACCCGGGCAGCGCCCCGGGGACGACGACCTCCCGGACGAAGCGGGCCCGGGACAGGCCCTGCACCTCGGCGAGTTCGACGAACCGGTGGTCGATGCCGGCCAGCGCGGCATGGGTGTTGAGGTAGATCGGGATGTAGACGACGATCGCGATGATGGCGATCTTGAAGGTCTCGCCGATGCCCAGCCAGAGGATGAACAGCGGGATCAGGCCCAGCGTCGGGATCGCCCGGTTGAGCTGCACGGTCCCGTCGATCAGGGCCTCGCCGGCGCGGCTCAGCCCGGACGCCAGCGCCAGCACGACGCCCGCGGTGAGCCCGATGGCGAAGCCGTACCCGGCGCGCCGCAGCGAGGTGGCGATGTCCCCGGCCAGCGTCCCGTCGGTCCACAGGTGGACCCCGGTGCGCAGCACCGTCCAGGGCGCGGGGACCGCGGCCGGGTCGAGGCGCCCGGCGGCGGAGGCGGCGGCCCACAGGGCGAGTACCAGCAGGGGCCCGGCCAGCCGCGCGGCGGGCAGCCGGCGGCCGGGGGACAGGCCGCTGCGGCGGGTGCGCGGCCGTTCGTCGGGGGCGGCGGCGGGCGCCGCGGTCACGGTGGTGGTGGTCACGGCGGTCACTTGCGGTACTCCTCGGGGACGGCCTCGGCCGCGAGGGACTCGAAGCGGTGGTCGAAGAGGGAGGAGACGTCGAACTTCTTCACGAAGCCGCCCTCCGCGAGCAGGTCGGCGGTCTCCTGCTCCCAGGCGATCGCCTCGTCCCAGCGCGGCGGGAACAGCGGCTTGTTGGCGAGGGCGGAGATGCCCCGGGCCTGCGCCAGGCTGAGGTTCTGCGTCTTGACGTAGAACTCCTCGTTCCACACGTCCGGGTGCTCGTACTGCCAGACCAGGCCCATGGCCCACTGCGGGATGTACGCGGCGACCGCCGCCGCCTTGGCGCGGTCCTCGAGCACCGACACCGGCGCCCACAGCAGGTTGAGCAGGTCGACCACGTCGGTGGTGATGGTGCGGGCGCCCTTCGGGCCGTACTGCTGGAGGTAGGCGGGCGCCTGCTGGTTGCCGAGCGGCGCGATGTCGACCTGGCCGGACTGCAGGGCGGTGAGGAACTGGTTGCTGGTCAGCGGCACCAGCCGGACGTCGTCGTAGGACAGGCCCGCCTTCTTCAGGGCCCGCAGCAGCACCACGCCCTGCGCCTGCCCCTGGGAGAACGCCAGCTTCTTGCCCTTGAAGTCGGCGACCGTGTGGAGGTCACTGCCGGGCTTGGTGGCGAACACGTAGTTCGGCTTGCGGGTCACGTCGATCGCGACGATCTTCGCGCCGAAGCCCTGGAAGTGCGCCTGGATGGGCGGGATGCCCGCGTTGTTGGCGAGGTCCAGGGACTTGGCGCGGAACGCGTTGATGACATCGGGACCGGCGCCGATGTTCAGCCAGCTCGACACGGTGAACGGCAGCTCCGGCAGTTTCGCCAGCTTGAACAGGAGCTGCTGCTGGTTCTGGAACGACGCGATCTTCAGGCGGGTGCCCGCCGGCACCTTGTCGGCGAGCGGGGCCGACGAGGCGCCCGTACCGGTGCTCGCGGCGCTGCTCTGGGCGCAGCCGCTGAGGCCGGCCACCGAGGCGGCGGCCCCCAGCACGGAGGCGAGGAAAACACGTCGGTCGTGGGACACAGGCATGGCGGAACTCCCGGGAAAAGGGGCGTGGAACGGGCAGGGAAGAGCGGTGGAAAGCGCGTGCGGGCAAGCGGAAAAGCGGGCCCGGAATGCACGGACCGGAAACGGACCGGAAAGGGGAAAACGCGCGTGACTACGCGGGGAAAGGCGGGAGGAGGGAGGCGCTCCCGGCGCGCCGGGGCGTCAGCAACAGAAGGTGCGACAGCTCATGGGCACCAGGCTCCCGGTCACGCTCGGCCCCTGTCAACATTCCGCGTTTCTGAATTAATTAAATCGAGGTGACGCGCCCAGCGGGTCCCGGAAAAGCACGTCCAGGGCGACCGCGCCGCCCGCCACGGCCAGTACGGAATCGAGCGGGAAGCTCGTCGGCGCGACACAGTCCGCCCGCGCTCCACCGACCTCCGCGCGCAGCGCCGCGAGACAGTCCGCGCGGACCATGGCACCGACCTCGGTCACGACGACCCGCTCCGGGTTCAGCACGTCGAGCAGCAGCCCCGCCGCCCGGCCCACCATCCGCGCCCGCTCCACCAGCAGCCGCACCGCCACCGGGTGCCCGCCCGCCGCAGCGGCCACCACCCGCATCGGGTTCGCCCCGTCGACGACCCCCGCCTCCCGGGCCCGCCGGCACAACGTCCGCTCGCTCAGCTCCACCTGGAGGCAGCCGACCCGCCCGCACGCGCAGGGCTCGCGGCCCCCGGCCAGCGGCAGGTGCGCGATGGCGCCCGCCTGCGAGCGGGGACCGTGGTGCACCCCGTCCCGGGTGGCGAACGCCGCGTCGACCACGTTGCCGACGAACAGGTGCAGCAGGCTCCCGCTGCCCCGCGCCCGTCCGAACAGCCGCTCGGCGTTGACCAACGCCCGCGCGTGGCCGTCGACATGGACCGGCAGGCCGGTGCGGGCACCGAGCAGCTCGCGCACCGGCACGTCCCGCCAGCCCAGCAGCGGGTGCTCCACCACCGTCCCCGAGTCCCGGTCCACCCAGCCGCCCACCGCGACCCCGACGCCCAGCGCAGGACGGCCGGCCCGGGCGAGCAGCGCCTCCAGCGCGTCGACGGCGCCGGTGAGCACCCGGCCGGGGTCCGTCGAGGCGTGCTTCACCTCCCGGCGGGCCAGCACCCGCCCCCGCAGGTCCAGCAGCGCGACGGTCGTGTACGGCACGGCCACGTGCACCCCGGCCACCACGAACCCGGTGTCGTCCAGCTCCACGGGGACGTGCGGCCGGCCGACGCGGGCGCCGGCCGTGCGGGGCGGGGCCGCCTCCCGGACCAGCCCGAGCCCGGCCAGCCGGGCGCAGTGCTCCGTCACCGACGCCGGGGACAGTCCGGTCAGCCGGGCCACGGTGCTGCGGGCGACCGGGCCGTGCTCCAGCACCGTCCGCAGCACGGCGCTGGCGCTGGTGCGCCGCCGGTCGGGGTCGGCGACCCGGGGGACGGGCGAGACGGACGGGCCGGCCGCCACCGCGGCAGACGCGGGGACGGCGGACGTCTGGGTACGGGGTGTCGCGGTACGGGGCATGGGAGCTTCCTCGGGGCCGGTCCGGCAGTGCGCCTTCACTTCGCTGCTCGCGCAGTGGGCGAGGCGTGCCGGAGCGACCCGGCCGCCTCACCGCCGGGGGCGACAGGCGGCCGTGTCCACGCGCCGCAGGTCGACGTGGCGACGCGACGAGAAGTACCGGGACTGGGCGACCATGCGCCCGAAGCTAGCAAGGCGGCCGACGTCCTGCCCAGAGGGCGACCGAGCGCTGAGACACGGGAATGAGACGCCCCCGCCCGGATTGGCGGAACCCTACAGACGCCTCCCGCCCGGCCCGCGTCGCACCGGCCACGCCACCTCAGTGACCGGCGTCACGTCGGGCCGCGCAGAGGTCGCCCTCTTTGTGCGGACCCGATGAAGCCGGTGGCGGCGCCTTTGTCGACGGCTGACGGTGATCACGCCGGCCGCCCTGGGATAGCGTCACGGTGTCCAGCCTGCCCTCACCCCGCGGAGACCCCCAATGAGCACCGCTGCCGCCGCACCGGCCCGTACCGGCGAGGTCCTCGCCGACCTCCTGCCCGCCTCCCGTCTGCGGGACGTGGCCCTGGTCCTCGGCGGCGCCGCCCTGACCGGGCTCGCGGCCCAGATCGCGGTGCCCGTCCCCGGCTCCCCGGTGCCGGTGACCGGCCAGACCTTCGCCGCGCTGCTCGTCGGCACCTCCCTGGGCGCCCGCCGCGGCTTCCTGTCCCTCGCGCTGTACGCGCTGGCGGGCGTCGCCGGTGTGCCGTGGTTCGCGCAGGGCGGCTCCGGCGCGGCGGCCCCCTCCTTCGGCTACGTCCTCGGCATGCTCCTCGCCGCCACCGTCGTCGGCGCCCTCGCCCGGCGCGGCGCCGACCGCAACGTGTGGCGCACCGCGGCCACCATGCTGCTCGGCGAGGCGATCGTCTACGCGGTCGGCGTGCCCTACCTGGCCCTGGCCACCGGCATGTCCGCGTCCGCCGCGATCGCGGCCGGCCTCACGCCGTTCCTGATCGGCGACGCCCTCAAGGCGGCGCTGGCGATGGGCCTGCTGCCCACCGCCTGGAAGCTCCTCGACCGCTGAGCACCACCGTGCTGATCACCACGCGCTGATCACCACCATGTGAAGAGGCCCGCCGGACATCTGTCCGGCGGGCCTCTTCGTGGCCGTGCGTCGCGCGGCGCGGCGGACTACCGGGGGGTGTCCGCCGGGTCGCGGTCCTGCTCGCCGCCGTCCGTGACCGGCCGCGGCCTCCGCTTCCCCAGGCCCTCCTTGACGAAGGCGATGACGAGGACGACCGCGGCCACGAGCAGCGACAGCAGCACCGTCTCGCGGCCGTCGTGCTCGGTGTCGGTGAGCATGTAGCCGAGGACGAAGACGATCAGCCCGGCCGTCGCCCAGGTCAGGTACGGGTACAGCCACATCTTCACGACGAGCTTCTCCGGGGCCTCGGCCTGGATGATCCGGCGCATCCGCAGCTGCGAGAAGCAGATGACGAGCCACACGAACAGGGCCACCGCGCCACTGGAGTTGACCAGGAAGAGGAAGACCGAGTCCGGGTACTTGTAGTTGAAGAAGACGGCCACGAAGCCGAAGACGACGGACACGACGATCGCGGTCCTCGGCACACCGCGCGAGGTGGTCCGGGCGAAGCCCTTGGGCGCGTCGCCGCGCTCACCGAGCGAGAAGGCCATCCGGGAGGCCGTGTAGAGGCCGGAGTTCAGACAGGACAGCACCGAGGTCAGCACGATGAAGTTCATGATCTGACCGGCGTGCGCGATGCCGAGGGAGTCCAGGGCGGCGACGTAGGAGCCCTTCTCCTTGATCGACGGGTCGTTCCACGGCAGCAGGCAGATGACCACCAGGATCGAGCCCAGGTAGAACACGGCGATGCGCCAGATGATGCTGTTGGTCGACTTGGTGACGGCCCGCTGCGGGTCCTCGGACTCGCCGGCCGCCAGCGTCGCGATCTCGCTGCCCATGAAGGAGAAGACGACCAGCAGCACACCGGTGAGGATGGCGCCGGGCCCGTGGGGCAGGAAGCCGCCGTGGCCGGTGAGGTTGGACAGGCCCGCCTTGTCGCTGTCGACGCCGGGCAGCACGCCGAAGACCGCCAGGCCGCCGACGACGATGAACGCGCCGATCGCGACGACCTTGATCCCGGCGAACCAGAACTCGAACTCGCCGTAGGAGCCGACGGAGACGAGGTTGGTGGCGGTCAGCACCACCATGACGATCAGCGCCCAGCCCCACTGGGGCACGGCGGGGATCCAGCCCTCCAGGATCGTGGCGCCGGCGGTGGCCTCGACGGCCAGCACGACCACCCAGAAGAACCAGTAGAGCCAGCCGATGGAGAAGCCGGCCCAGCGGCCGAGCGCGCGGTCGGCGTGGGCGGAGAACGACCCGGAGGTCGGGTTGGCGGCCGACATCTCGCCCAGCATGCGCATCACCAGCACCACGAGCGTGCCGACGAGGGCGTAGGAGAGCAGGATGCCGGGACCGGTGGTGCGGATGCCGGAGCTGGAGCCCACGAAGAGTCCGGCGCCGATGACACCACCGATGGCGATCATCGTCAGATGGCGGTTCTTGAGTCCGGCCTGGAGTCCGGAACCGGGTTCCCCGGATCCGTGCGGGCCTCCGTGGCCGCTTCCGGCCTTCGACAGGGTCGGCTGCGAAGTCATGGACGGATTTCCTTTGCGCCGCTTGAGGGGGTTCCTCGTACGAGCGGTGTACGAGTCGGTCCAGTGAATCGGAGGTGTACGGATCTGGAAACCTTTGATTCCGGATTGTTATTTGAGGTTTCCCTGAGGTTCTGTAGTCTGAGTCACAGGCTGTACGTCGGCCACCCCACGCTGCTGCCCCCGGGCCCCCGTGTCACACTGCACCCATGCGCGTGTATCTCGGCTCGGACCATGCGGGCTACGAACTCAAGAACCACCTCGTCGACTGGCTTAAGGCGGCCGGCCACGACCCGGTCGACTGCGGCCCCCACGTCTACGACGCCCAGGACGACTACCCGCCCTTCTGCCTGCGCGCCGCGGAGCGGACGGCCGCGGACCCGGACTCCCTCGGCATCGTGATCGGCGGCTCCGGCAACGGCGAGCAGATCGCCGCGAACAAGGTCAAGGGCGTCCGCGCCGCCCTCGCCTGGAGCGAGGAGACGGCGTCCCTGGGCCGCCAGCACAACAACGCCAACGTCGTGGCCGTCGGCGCCCGCATGCACAGCACGGAGGAGGCGACGAAGTTCGTCGAGACCTTCCTCGGCACCCCCTTCTCGGGCGACGAGCGCCACGTGCGCCGCATCGACATGCTGGCGTCCTACGAGACGACGGGCGACCTCCCCCCGATCCCGGCGCACCACCCGCAGCAGTAGCCGCAGGCGCGCGGGGGCGGACCGGAACGGGACGGAAGGACAGGATCAGCGTGCCGGAGGGGCACACCATTCACCGGCTGGCCGAGGACTACGCCGCCCGCCTCACGGGCGACGTCACCGCGACCAGCCCGCAGGGCAAGTTCTCCGACGCCGCCGCCCTGATCAGCGGCACGCCCCTCGCCACCACCGAGGCCCATGGCAAGCACCTCTTCCTGGGCTTCACCCCCGACACCTGGGTCCACATCCACCTCGGCCTCTTCGGCAAGGTCGCCCTCGGCTCCGCCCCCGCGCCCCCGCCCACCGACACCATCCGGCTGCGCCTGACCACGGACACCGGTTTCGCCGACCTGCGCGGTCCCACCACCTGCGCCCTCGTCACGGACGACGAGAAGCGGGCGGTCCACGCGCGCCTCGGCCCGGACCCGCTGCGTCCGGACGCTGACCCCGCCCTCGCGTACGCCCGCATACGCCGCAGCCGCACCACCATCGCCGCCCTGCTCATGGACCAGAAGGTCATCGCCGGCGTCGGCAACGTCTACCGCGCGGAGGTCCTCTTCCGCCACCGCATCGACCCCTACCGCCCGGGCCGTGACATCACCGCCGCCGAGTGGGACGCGCTCTGGACCGACCTGGTCGCCCTGATGCGCGAGGGCGTCCGCACCAACCGCATCGACACGGTCCGCCCCGAGCACACCCCCGAGGCCATGGGCCGCCCGCCCCGCGTGGACGACCACGGCGGCGAGGTCTACGTCTACCGCCGCGCGGACCGGCCGTGCCACCTGTGCGGCACCCCCGTCCGCACCGCCGACCTCGCGGCCCGCAACCTCTTCTGGTGCCCCACCTGCCAGACACCCTGACGCCGACCCGCCCCGGCCCGGGACAGGCCACGTCGGAACACCCCGACGCGCACCCCGCCCCGGCCCCGGGGAGAAGCCGTCAGAACCCGTGCGGCAGCCACGGCGCCACCGCGCTGCCGAACCCCACGGAGGCCTCGGCGAGCGCCCCGCCGCGCAGCTCCCGCACCCGCCCGGCCGCCGCGAGCGATGCCAGCGACACCCCGCCGAGGTACGCCGCCCCCAACTCCCGCGCCGACAGGGCGAGGTCCGCCGCGTCCGTCGTACGGTCGCAGCTCGCGCCCTTGGCGTCGCCGCTGAGCCGCCAACGCCCGGCGTTCCACGGGCAGAAGTCGTCCGCCACCTCCAGCACCACGTCCACCGGCGCCTGGTACGTGCGCGCCTGGAGCGCCGCCCCGACGTCCACCGGCCGCACGTGCAGCGCGTCGCGCACCTGCATCCCGCACCGCCGCACGTCCGACACCAGGTGCTGCCAGTCCTCGTCGACCGGCCGCCCGCGCGTCTTCAGCGACGACGTGAGGTCCAGGTCGAACAGGAACCGCCACAGCGCCGCCCGCGCCGCCGGGTCCATCCCGGCGAGGTCCTTCAGCAGCACCTGCCCCTCGGGCCCGGACGGCGTCCACTCCGGCCGCACCCGGTACCGCGCGAACCCGACCGTCTCCCCGTCCCGCTGCGCCAGCACGCACTGCAGCGGCGACGCCCCGCCCCGCTCGCTCTCCGGGTCCAGCAGGCCCACCCGCTCCCAGCCGGGCCGCCGCGCCAGCATCCCGGGCCGCTCCGGCACCGTCCGCGCGTACACCTCCTCGCACGCCGCGAGCGCGTCACCGGGCGCCGCGTACCGCAGCCGTACGTCCTCGGTGCCCGGCGGCACGGACAGCCGCACCCGCGCCGTGTCGATCTCGGCGCTCAGCGCGAACGTCGCGGCGCCGTACCCGAACCGGCCGTAGATCGCCGGCTCCGACGCGGTGAGCACCGCCAACGGCTCGCCCCAGGACCGCACGTCCTCCAGCTGCCGCCGCATCATCGACGTCAGCACCCCGCGCCGCCGGTGCGTCGCGGCCACGCTGACCATCGTCACGCCCGCGGCCGGCACCGACGCCCCGCCCGGCACGGTCAGCCGGAACGAGAACGCCCCGGCCGTCCCCACGCACACGTCCCCGTCCCACGCCCCGAGCGACCGGTCCGACTCGGTCAGCGCCCGCCACGTCTCACGCTCCTCCGGCGCCTCCGCGACCCCGCCGAACGCCCGCAGCAGCGTGTCGTACCAGCCGTCCCACTCGTCCTGCCGCAGCACCCGGAGGTCGCCCGCGAAGCCACCACGCCCGCTCATGTCACCGTCTCCTCGGTCGGTCCCCCGGTCACCATGGGTCCATCCGTACCAGGGCCGCGCGGACCCGGGCGAGGCAATTTCCCCGACCCCGGGGCGCGAGCGCTTTCCGTGCAGTTCACTGGAGTCCGCTGTGGAGTCGGGCCCCGGACGGGGGACAAGTGGGACCTCCCGTGCCAAGCAGCGGGTTCGATGGATAGGGTCCCGAACTGATGGCAGCAGGACGAGGGCGGCGCGCGGAAGCCGAGACGGTCACGGCCCGGTTGAAGCACTTGATGCACCGGGTCCGCACCGGCGTGCGCAAAAGCGCCGTCGACTACTTCCGCGGCGACGGCTCCGACTGGATCGCCCTGGCCGGCCTGCTGCTCACCGTCCCGCTCATCGCCGCCGGCACCCTCGCCGCCCCCGTCTGGTGCTCCCCGGCCGCGCTGGTCCTGCCCATCGTCGCCGGCGGCCTCCTGCTGCGCCCGGCCAGCCTGCTCGGCCTGTACGCGGCGGCGGCCACCGCCCTGATCGTGGAGTCGGTGCGGCTCGGCCCTTACACCGAGGGCGGCGTCTCCCGGGTCACCCCCGGCGTCGTCCTCGTGGTCGCGGCATGCGGTTTCTTCGGCCTGCTGATCGCCCAGTTCCGCAGCCGCGTCGGCGTGCCCTGGCGGCGCGGCGGCACCATGCTCTTCGACCTGCGCGAACGCATCCGCGTCCAGAGCAAACTGCCGAAGCTGCCCAAGGGCTGGCACCAGGAGATGGCGCTGCGCCCGGCCGGCGGCCAGTCCTTCTCCGGCGACTTCGTGGTCGCGGCCCGCACCAACGGCGGCCGCACCCTCGAGGTCGTCCTCACCGACGTCTCCGGCAAGGGCATGGACGCCGGCTCCCGGGCCCTGCTGCTGTCCGGCGCGTTCGGCGGCCTGCTGGGCTCCCTACCCCCGCACGCCTTCCTCCCCGCCGCCAACGGCTACCTGCTGCGCCAGGACTGGGAGGAGGGCTTCGCCACTTCCATCCACCTCGTCCTCGACCTCGACTCCGGCGACTACGAGCTGTACTCCGCGGGCCACCCGCCGGGCCTCCAGCTCAGCGCGGGCAGCGGCCGCTGGGAGGAGAAGGCCGCCGAGGGCCCCCTCCTCGGGGTGTACGAGGGCGCCCAGTTCGACTCGGTCAAGGGGTCGCTGCGCGCCGGTGACGTGCTGATGCTGTTCACCGACGGCCTCGTCGAGACCGCCGAGCGCGACATCGCAGAGGGCATCGACCGCCTCACCGGCGAGGCCGACCGCTACGTCGCCGGCGGCTTCCAGGGCGCCGCCTGGCACCTGATCGAGGCGGTCGCCAAGGACGTCAACGACGACCGGGCCCTCCTGCTCATCTGCCGCGAAGGTGCCACGGCCGTCTCCGCGCCCCGCTGACGCCGGGCGGCCATCGCCCGCTGTGTCCCGTTGCGCGTCCCCATGACACGGTCATGGAACTGTCCCATGCACGTAACTACGGCCGGATCCTGATTGCGACGGCAATCGGACACTTGCTACAGATGGGATGCGTACAGATGTGGCAGACAGACCCCAACGGGGGAGGGCGGGTTCGGT
>NZ_KQ948556.1:0-824 GCF_001514125.1 Streptomyces longwoodensis
CCCGGCAGGTCTCCGCCCGCGTGGACGTTGGGGAGGTCGCCGCCCGCGTGGACCCCCGGTGCCACCGGTACGTCCTCGCCGACCCGGCCCACGTCCCCGAGGCTGTCGCCCAGGCTGATGTGCGTGCCCGCGTCGACCGTGTGCGGGGCCGCGCCCGCCATCGCCGGGACCTTCGCCGGGGAGTCCACGTGCGGGACGTCCGCCCCCGCCGGGCCCGTGCTGTCCGGGCCCGCCGGGCGGTCCACGATGTCCTGCGTGCCGGGCTTGTCCACGTCGAGCAGGACCTTGCCCTGGCCGTCCACGATGTTGCCGTGGCCGTCGGCGTACAGGGTCGGCTCGCCGCCCTCCGCCTTCACCGGCAACGCGTCCTCGTGCACCACCGGCACGTCGTCGGGCACCTTGAACCCGCCACCGGGCAGCTCGTGCAGCCCCGCCGGCACCGCCGCGCCCTCCGGCAGGTGCACCGTCCCGTCCGGCAGCACCGACGTGCCCTCCGGCAAGTGGATCGCCGTCTCCGGCAGCTTCGGGATCTCGATGTTCCCGACGCCCTTCAGCGCCTTGGTGATGTCCCCGATCTTCGACAGGCCCGCACCCGCACCCTTGGCGATGTACGTCATCGGATCGATGACCTTGCCCGCCTTGCCCGCCACCGACAGCACCTTCGCCACCGCGCCGGCCTTGCCCGCACCCGCCGCGGCACCGCCCGCGCCACCCGTGAACACCGTCGTCAGGACGTTGAACGTGACGGCGCCCGCCGCCCGGCCGGGGTTCTTGCCCCACTCGTCCCACGCCACCAGCGCCTTGCCCGTCTCCTTCATCGCCGT
>NZ_KQ948556.1:1647-272351 GCF_001514125.1 Streptomyces longwoodensis
CCGACAGCCCCTGGAACTGGGAGTGCACATCACTGCCCGTGTCCCGGACGTTTCCCGCGTCCTTCTTCAACGCGGCATGGTCGAGCTCCAGTTGGAACAGGTTCCCCGTGAACTGAGGGATCTCGTCGGGCTTGATCACGCGTTCTTCACCCCCGTGCGTCCGACTCGCCTCACCGGACAACTCGCGTCAAGATCAGATCATCATACAAAGAAGTGCACGGGGTGCCTCGGAGTCGTCACCACTTCGCTACAACGTGCGTGAGATTCACGCCATTTGACCGTCGGGGCGCTGCTGCGCCCCAGCCGACTGGTGGCCGCGCAGGCGTACGTCCTGCTCCGCCGACGCCCGCGCCTCCCGCGCCAGGTCGTCCGCGCGGACCCGGTCGGCCTGCGTCGCCGCGTTCCCGCGCGCGAACAGACGCCGGGCCTCCGCCAGACGCGTCCGGGCCGTGAGCCGCACGCCCTCCCGGTGCGTCACGAGGAACGCCTCCGCAGCGGCCAGGGAGTCGGCCGCCGTCAGGTGCGCCGCGGCCGCCAGCACCCCCGATTCGCCGGCGGACAGGGGCTCCGTCGCCCGTACGACGCGCCGCAGCAGCTCCAGGGGGTCGTACGGCCGTCCCGACGTCACCTCCGCGCGTACGGCGGCCAGGACCGCGTCGGCGTGCAGCAGCAGCGGAGCCGCGTGCGGGGCGCCCCCCGATGCAGCGGGCGCGCGGTGGGCCGCCAGTTCCGCTTCCGCTCCGGTCAGCGCCGCCGGGACCAGCCGGGCCGCCTCGGTCAGGTCCCGCGCCAACCGGTCGGTCTCGGCCAGGAACACCCCGGCCCGGGCGATCGCGCCCTCGGCCGCGCGCAGGTGCCCGGTGGCCTCGGCGGGGCGACCCAGGTCGCTCGCCTGCCGGGCGCCGTTGAGCTCGGTGGTCGCCAGCACCAACCGGTCCTTGGCGAGTTCCGGGTACCCGGTCACCGCGTCGAGGGCGGCCGGCGCGTACCGGGCGTGGAGCGCGGACAAGGTGGCCTCCACCGCCGGTGTACGGGCGGTCAGTTCACGGAACCGCGCCTCCGCGACCTCCAACGCCTCAGCCAGCCGCGCCGCTTGGACCGACCATGGCGCCGACCCCGCGTCCAGGGTCCGGACCACCTCCTGGCACCGGCCCGCGATCCCGGCCAGCGCGTGCCGCCGCTCCGCCGCGTCCGCCGGTACGCCCTCGTCGTACCGCTGCCGCATCGCGTACGCCGACGCCAGTTCCGCCTCGGCGTCGCGCACGGCCCGGGCCCAGGGGGCCACCGCCTCCGGGCCCCCGCGCGCCTCCGCGGAGGCGAGTTCCTCGCGGGCCGCGAGCAGCCGGTTCTCCGCGTCGACCAGCCCCGGTACGCCGTCCCCGTCGCCCTCTCCGCCCCCGTGCCCGGGTGCCGCCGCCTCGCCGTCCCCGTGTGCGGGTGCCGCAGCCTCCGCGTCCGCCGCCCGTGGGGCACCCGGCCTCCCCGCACCCGGTGCCGTACGACTCCGGGCCCGGCGCCTGCGGCGTACGTAGCCGTAGCCCGCCAGGGCGCCCGCCGCGCCCACCACCGCCACGGGCAGGACCAGGTCCGCCCCGGACGTCTCGTCACCGTCCGTCGCGTCTGTCGCGTCGGTCGCGTCTGTCGCGTCGGTCGCGTCGGTCGCGTCGGTCGCGTCGGTCGCGGCAGCCGTGCCCACCGTGCCGCCTGCAGGTGAGGGCGTAATGATCGCAACCGGAGCGTCCGCGGGCGGCGTCATCCCCGGCAACACCAGCCACACGAACCCGGCCGCACCACCGAGCGCGGCGTGCGCCGCCCGCACGGCCAGGTGCGGCCCGGCACGCCGCGGCCGGCCTCGGAACAGGGGCGACGTCACATTCGGGAGCGTAGGGCCGTGGCCACGGCCCCGCGACCGGGGTACGGCCGGGCGGCGGCGGGCCCGCGCACCCGGGCGGGACGGTGGACCGGGCGACAGGGGAGGGACACCGGGTGGAACGGCCGACGGAGACAGGGGCACCGGCGGAGGCGTCGGCAGCGGCAGCGACGGGAGCCGCAGCGGACGCCCCGGCAGCAGCGTCACCCCCTGCCGAGGGCCCCACCGGCACACCCACCGCCCCCCGCCGCGCCTGGCCCCGCCGGGCCCGTCGCACCGCCCTCGCCCTGCTCCTCCTCGTCCTGCTCCCCCTCGTCGCCTCCCAGATCGCCCTGCGCGTCACCTACGCCGGCGACCCCGCCGACGGCACCCGCACCCGGGGCCGGGACGCCCTCTGGCTCGGGCACGCCTGGGTCGACGGGCGCAAGGGCGACGCCGACGTGGCCGCGCTGGCCGAGCGGCTCGCGGGCACCGGGGTCAAGGACCTCTACGTGCACGCGGGACCGCTGGAACACGACGGCACGCTGCCCGCCTCGCTGTACCCGAAGGCCCGTTGGCTGGTGGGCGCGGTGCACCGGGAGATGCCCGGGGTGCGGGTGCAGGCCTGGCTCGGGGACGTGCTCGCCACCGAGGGGCCGACCGGGATGCGGCTGGCGGACGCCGGCACCCGCGCCCACGTCGTCCGGTCCACCCGGCAGGTCCTCGACGCCGGTTTCGAGGGCGCCCACTTCGACCTGGAGCCGCTGCACTCGGGGGACCGCCACTACCTAGGCCTGCTGGACCGGCTGCACGCCGTGACCCGCGCGCGGAACGTCCCGCTGTCCGTCGCCGCCCACCAGATCGACCCGCTGCCCGGCTTCCACTCCTTCTGGGGCACGGTCGCCGGGCACCCCAAGTGGTGGTCGCAGGCGTTCTTCGGCGAGGTCGCGCACCGTGTCGACCAGATCGCCGTCATGTCGTACGACACCCTGCAGCCGCTGCAGAGCACCTACGGCGGCTACGTCGCCCAGCAGACCTCGCTCGCCCTGGAGGTCACCCCGCCCGGCACCGACCTGCTGATGGGGCTGCCCTTCTACCACGAGAACCGCTTCGGCCACTGGAACCACGCGGAGACCGCCCGGGCCGCCGTCCGCGGCGCCCGCCTCGGCCTCTCCCGCACGGACGCCGGCCGCGCACGGTTCGGGGTGGCCCTGTACGTCGACTTCGCGGCCACGGACTCCGACTGGGCGGCGTACCGGGAAGGTTGGTGCGACCGGGCCGGGTGAAAACGAGGGGCGCGGCCGGGCCCGGGCCGTGAGACTCAGGGGCATGGACCGCGTACGACGCCACCTGACCGCCGCCGACCTGGCGCCCCTCGCCCGCACCGCCCTGGGGCCACGGCGCACCCTCGACGGCGTCGAGCGGCTGCGCGGCGGCAGCAGGAAGGGCGTGTACCGGCTGCGCTGCGACGACGGCGCGACGGCCGTCGCGTACGTGTGGTCGCCGGAGGAGGACTACTGGGACCACGGCGGACACCCGGACCCCCGGGACCCCTTCTCGGCGGCCTCCGGGCCCGCCCTGTTCGCTGCCGCCCACGACCGGCTGACCGCCGTGGGTGTGCGCACGCCCCGCCTGCTGCACCTCGGCACGGACGCGGCCGTCGTCGAGGACGTGACCGGCGGCAGCCTGGAGGAGGTACTCGCCCGCGACCCGGCCGCAGCCGCCGCCACGCTGGGCCGGCTCGGCGAGGCGGTCCGCGCCCTGGGCGCCCACGCGTCGGCGGCCTACGGGAAGGTCGCCGTCGTCGACGCCGGCGGCTCCTCGCACGGGACGTCCTGCGTCCAGGTCGTACGGGACCGGGCGCTGCGGGACGTCGAGGAGGCGGCCGGGCGCGACCCGCGGATCGCGGCCGTGCGGGAGGAGGCGGCCGAGCGGCTCGGGCACCTCGCCGCGGCGGTGCGCCCGCGCACCCGGCACGCACTGGTGCACGGCGAACTCGGGCCCGACCACGTACTCGTGGCCCCGGACGGCGCCCCGGTCCTCATCGACGTCGAGGGGCTGATGTACTTCGACGTCGAGCAGGAGCACGTGTTCCTGGAGCTGCGCTTCGGGCCCCACTATGACCGGCTGCGCGTCCCCGGGCTCGACGGGGACCGGCTGCGGCTGTACCGCCTCGCCCTGCACCTGTCGCTGGTCGCGGGCCCGTTGCGGCTGCTGGACGGCGACTTCCCGGACGCGGGGGCGATGCGGGGCATCGCGGAGTTCAACCTGCGCCGGGTGCTCAGCCTCCTGCGCCCCGTCTCCTGATCTTCGAGCCGAGCCAGACCAGGGGGTCGTACTTACGGTCGACGGCGCGTTCCTTGAGGGGGATCAGGGCGTTGTCGGTGATCTTGATGCCCTCGGGGCAGACCTCGGTGCAGCACTTGGTGATGTTGCAGTAGCCGAGGCCGTGGACCTCCTGGGCCGCGCGTTCGCGGTCCAGGCCGGTGTCCGCGGCCGCGTCCAGCGGGTGCATGTCGAGTTCGGCGACCCGCATCAGGAAGCGCGGGCCGGCGAAGGCCGTCTTGTTCTCCTCGTGGTCGCGCACCACGTGGCAGGTGTCCTGGCACAGGAAGCACTCGATGCACTTGCGGAACTCCTGCGGGCGGTCCACGTCCTCCTGCATCATGCGGTACTCGCCGGGGCCCAGCCCGGCGGGCGGCACGAACGCCGGGACCTCCCGCGCCTTCCGGTAGTTGAAGCCGACGTCCGTCACCAGGTCGCGGACCACGGGGAAGGCCCGCAAGGGGGTCACCGTGACCGTCTCGGCCCGGTCGAAGACCGACATGCGGGTCATGCACATCAGCCGCGGGCGCCCGTTGACCTCGGCCGAGCACGAACCGCACTTGCCGGCCTTGCAGTTCCAGCGGACGGCCAGGTCGGGGGCCTGGGTGGCCTGGATGCGGTGGATGACGTCCAGCACCACCTCGCCCTCGTCGACCTCGACCCGGTAGTCCTCCAGGCCGCCGCCGTCCACGTCCCCCCGCCACACCTTGAATCGAGCCTGGTAGCCGCTCACTCGTACAGCTCCTCCTCGGCGAGGTACTTGACCAGCTCCTCCTTGTCGAACAGGGCGAGCAGGTCCGGGCGGACGGGTTCGGTGGTCTCGCGGGTGAGGCGGATCCGGCCGCTCACCGGGTCGGCGGCGGTGAGTCCGCCCGTCGGGTCGGTGGCGGCGAGGCCGCCCGTGCCACCGGTGGCCGCGAGGCCGCCCGTCGGGTCGGTCAGCGTGCACAGCAGGTTGATCCGGCGCCAGGCGCGGTCCATGGCCGGGTGGTCCTCGCGGGTGTGCCCGCCGCGCGACTCGGTGCGCTCCAGCGCGGCCCGCGCCACGCACTCGCTGACCAGCAGCATGTTGCGCAGGTCCAGGGCGAGGTGCCAGCCCGGGTTGAACTGGCGGTGCCCCTCGACGCCGGCCCGGCGCGCCCGCACCCGCAGCTCGGCGAGCTTGACCAGGGCCTGCCGCATCTCGCCCTCCCGGCGGATGATGCCGACCAGGTCGTTCATGGTCTGCTGGAGCTCCTGGTGCAGGGTGTAGGGGTTCTCCGGGGGGCGCCCGCCGGCCCCGGCGTCCTCGTGCGCGGCGTCGGCCTCGGCCTCGGCGGAGAACGGCCGTAGGGCCTCGGCCGCCGCCGCGTCGACCTGCGCGTCGTCGGCCCGCGGACGGGCCCCGGCCAGTGCGGCCGCGTACTCGGCGGCGTGCCGGCCCGCCCGCCGGCCGAAGACCAGCAGGTCGGACAGGGAGTTGCCGCCGAGCCGGTTGGAGCCGTGCATGCCGCCCGCGACCTCACCGGCCGCGTACAGCCCCGGCACCCCGCGGGCCGCCGCCGAGTCGGAGTCGACCGCGATGCCGCCCATCACGTAGTGGCAGGTCGGCCCGACCTCCATCGCCTCGGCCGTGATGTCGACGTCGGCCAGCTCCTTGAACTGGTGGTACATCGACGGCAGCCGCCGCCTGATCACCTCGGCGGGCATCCGGGTGGACACGTCGAGGAAGACGCCGCCGTGCGGGGAGCCCCGCCCCGCCTTGACCTCGGCGTTGATGGCGCGGGCGACCTCGTCGCGGGGGAGCAGCTCGGGCGGCCGCCGGTGGTGGTCCGGGTCGTCGTACCAGCGGTCGGCCTCCTCCTCCGTCTCGGCGTACTTCTCCTTGAAGACGTCGGGGACGTACCGGAACATGAACCGGTCGCCCTCGGAGTTGCGCAGCACCCCGCCGTCGCCGCGCACGGACTCGGTGACGAGGATGCCCTTGACCGACGGCGGCCAGACCATGCCGGTCGGGTGGAACTGCACGAACTCCATGTTCAGCAGCGGGGCGCCCGCGAGCAGCGCCAGCGCGTGCCCGTCGCCGGTGTACTCCCAGGAGTTGGACGTCACCTTGAACGACTTGCCGATGCCGCCCGTGGCGATCACGACGGCCGGTGCCTCCAGGACGAAGAAGCGGCCGGACTCCCGCTCGTAGCCGAAGACGCCCGACACGCGGTCGCCGTCCTTGAGCACCCGGGTGACCGTGCACTCCTGGAAGACCTTCAGCCGGGCCTCGTGGTCGCCGGTCTCCCGGAAGTCCTCCTGCTGGAGGGCGACGACCTTCTGCTGAAGGGTGCGGATCAGTTCCAGGCCCGTGCGGTCGCCGACGTGCGCGAGGCGCGGGTACTCGTGCCCGCCGAAGTTGCGCTGGGAGATCCGCCCGTCCTTGGTGCGGTCGAACAGCGCGCCCCACGTCTCCAGTTCCCACACCCGGTCCGGGGCCTCCTGGGCGTGCAGTTCGGCCATCCGCCACTGGTTGAGGAACTTCCCGCCGCGCAGGGTGTCGCGGAAGTGCACCTGCCAGCTGTCGTGCTCGTTGGCGTTGGCCATGGCGGCGGCGATCCCGCCCTCGGCCATCACCGTGTGCGCCTTGCCGAACAGCGACTTGCAGACCACCGCCGTACGGCAGCCCCGCTCGCGGGCCTCGATGGCGGCCCGCAGACCGGCACCGCCGGCCCCGACCACGACGACGTCCCACTCCTGGCGGTCGACCACGGACATCAGCAGGCCCCACTCACTAGACGCACCGGACACACGGGTGACGGACGGGAACGCGCACTGTGCTCACGGGAAATTGCTCACTAGAAGAAACGCGGATCGTCGAACGCCCCGGACGCGACGAGCCAGACGTAGAGGTCGGCGAGCGCCACGCTGACCAGCGACGCCCAGGCGAGCAGCATGTGCCGGGCGTTCAGCCGGCCCACGAACTGCCACATCCGGTAGCGCACGGGGTGCCGGGAGAAGTGCTTGAGCTTGCCGCCGACGATGTGCCGGCAGGAGTGGCAGGACAGGGTGTACGCCCAGATCAGCACGATGTTGGCCAGGAACACCAGGGTGCCCAGGCCCATGTGGCCCCAGGCGTAGTGCTCGTCGCGGAAGGCGAGCGCGGTGTCGTAGGTGAGGATCCCGGCGACGACGACCGCCGCGTAGAAGAAGTACCGGTGCAGGTTCTGCAGGACCAGCGGGAAGCGGGTCTCGCCGGTGTACGTCCGGTGCGGCTCGGCCACCGCGCAGGCCGGGGGCGAGGCCCAGAAGCCCCGGTAGTAGGCCTTGCGGTAGTAGTAGCAGGTCAGGCGGAAGCCCAGCGGGAAGACCAGGATGATGATCGCCGGGGAGATCCCCCACCAGCCGCCGAACACCTCCCAGTTGGGCCCGGCGTGCATCGGCCTGCACCGCTCGGCCAGGCACGGCGAGTAGAACGGCGACACGTAGGGCGCCGCGTAGTAGTCCGAGTCCGCGAAGGCCCGCCAGGTCGAGTAGACGACGAAGGCGAGCAGACCGGCGGTGGTGGCGGCGGGCGCCAGCCACCACCGGTCGGTGCGCAAGTGGGGGGCGGCGATCGCGGCGCGCGTGGCGCCGCGGACACCGCCCCGCGCCCGGGCGGGTTCGGTGGCAGGGGGTTCCGTACCAGTGGCCACGGGTGACTCCGGTCGGCTCAGGGGGCGCGACGGTCGCGGGCGCCGAGTCCCTCGTCGTCCGAGTCCGTCCACAGGCTGACGTCGTAGGGGGTGTCGGAGATGGTCACGAGCTCCGGGACGGCGGCCACGACCGGGGTCGCGGCGGCCTGCCGGAGCAGGGCGACGCTCTCGCGCAGGTGCTGGGCGTCGGTGCGGACGCGGCGGATCTCCAGACCGCCGCCACCGACCTGTTTCTCGAGTCGGCCGACCGACCGGAGCAGCTCGTCCATGCAGCGCTGGATCGAAGCCAGGTCGTCGTTCACGGACATGACGTGCACCTCATTTCCGCGGGCCCGGGGCCCTGGACGGGGGGCGTTCATGCGCCTGAGAGTGTCGCGCGTCACACCGGCCGCTGGGAAGGGACGTGCAGCGAAATAGGGGGCGTACGGGTGTGCACCGGCTGGATACCGCGCCTGCGGGGCCGAAGGGTGTTGCGCCGCACGGGTGGCGTTCCGCCCCGCCCCGCCGTGTCGCCGCCGTCCGCTGAACCCTTTCCTCTTCACTCGCCGACGTACGCCGATAGATCTGATCAGCTCCATATACCGCCAAAAGTGATCACCCACTTGATCAAAAGACCCGGCAGCACGCCCGGGAAGTCCCGAACACCGCGGAGCCGGAGGTAGCAGAGATGTCCCACGACGGCCTCGGACCGCGCGCGGTCATGCGCTCGGTCACCTTTCTGACCGCGACCGTGCTCGCGGTCCCCCTGCTGGCCGCCTGCGGCTCCGACGACCAGGCCGGCAAGCCCCTCGCCGCCCAGGACATCGCCTCGGCCGCCCGCGCCCGGGTCGCCGACGGCGGCACGCTGCACTGGGCCGTCGACGACGTGCCCGAGACCTTCAACTCCTTCCAGGCCGACGCCGACGCCACCACCAACCGGGTCGCCCAGGCCGTGCTCCCGGCGATGTACCGCCTCGACGCGGCCGGACGGCCCCGGCGCGACGCCGACTACCTGGAGTCCGCCAAGGTCGTGGACACCGAGCCGAAGCAGGTCGTCCTGTACCGGCTCGACCAGCAGGCCGTCTGGAGCGACGGCCGCGAGATCGGCGCCGCCGACTTCGCCGCCCAGTGGCGCGCCCTGTCCGGCAAGGACAGCGCCTACTGGACCGCCCGCAACGCCGGCTACGACCGCATCGAGAAGGTCGAGCGCGGCCGCAACGACCTGGAGGTCCGGGTCACCTTCGCGCGCCCCTACGCCGACTGGCGCTCGCTGTTCTCGCCGCTGTACCCCAAGGACGTGATGGGCACGCCCGACGCGTTCAACGACGGGGCGCGCCGCACGCTGAAGGTGACGGCCGGGCCGTTCGCGCTCCGCAAGGTCGACCGCAAGGCCGAGACGGTCACCCTCGCGCGCAACCCGCGCTGGTGGGGGCGGCCGGCGAAGCTGTCCGAGATCGTCCTGACGGCCGTGCCCCGTGAGGACCGGGCGTCCGCCCTGGCCGCCGGGAAGCTGGACCTCGCCGAGGTCGACCCGGCCGACGCCCGCCGCATCGAGACGGCGGCGAAGGGATCGGCGGGCGCGGACGCGTCGGCGCCGGGAGCCGGCGGGGGGACGGGCGGGGCGAAGAAGAGCGACAAGAGCGAGAAGAGCGGGAAGAGCGGAAAGGCCGACCCGAGCGAGAAAAGCGGGAAGGCCGACGACGAGCAGCAGACGGACGACGAGCAGCAGTCCGACGAGAAGAAGACCGACGGCGAGAAGAAGTCCGACGGCGACAGGACCGACGGCGAGAAGAAGAGCGACGACGGCGACGACCAGGAGGGCTCCGACGGCAAGGCCTCCCGTGCGGCGGCCGCCCAGGACGCCTCGCGCGACCTGGAGGTGCGCCGCTCGCTGGAGCCGGCGTACACCCAGCTCGCCCTGAACGGCTCCGAGGGCCCGCTCGCCGACGAGCGGGTGCGCCGGGCCGTGGCCCGGGCACTGGACCGCAAGGAGCTGGCGAAGCTGGTGCTCAGGCCCCTGGGCCTGCCCGCCGAGCCGGTCGGCAGCCACCTCGCCCTGTCCGGCCAGTCGGTCTACGCCGACAACAGCGGCGCGCTCGGCGGCCAGGACACCGCCGAGGCGCGGGCCCTGCTCGGGGACGCCGGCTGGGTGCCGGGCGGCCCGGTCGACGAGGTGAAGACGGAGAAGGCGGCCGGGGGAGAGGGCGAGAAGTCCGACCGGGGCGCGAAGAGCAGCAGCTCCCCGAAGGCCGGCAAGAAGGACGACGCGGACGACGACGAGGGGACGTACATCGTCGGCGAGGACGACAAGGGGCACCGCGCGGGCGGCGGGGACGGCAAGGACCAGCGCAGCGGGAACGACGGGCGGCACCTCGCCCAGGACGGCCGGCAGTGGGTCGGCCGGGAGCTGCGGCAGGGCGGCGTGGCCGGCGCCTACGCCCCGAAGGGCACCGCCGCGCCGGCCGGCTCGGCTTCGGGGGTGCTCGCCAAGGACGGCAAGGCGCTGAACCTGCGATTCGTGCTGCCCTCGGGCGAGGGCTCCGAGACGCTGCGGGCGGTCGCCGAGCGGATCTCCTCGATGCTGGTGAAGGTCGGCATCCGCACCCAGATCACCAAGGTGTCCGAGGCGAGCTACTTCAAGGACCACATCGCGTCCGGGCAGTACGACCTCGCCCTGTACTCGTGGCCCGCGAGCGCCTTCCCCGCGACCGACGCGCGGCCGATCTACGCCAAGCCCGTGCCGGCCGCGGACGGGTCGCTGACCGTGGAGCAGAACTACACGCGGGTCGGCACCGACCAGGTGGACCAGCTGTTCGACCGGGCCGTCGCCACCCTGGACGAGGACGCGGCGCGGGACCTGCTGCGCAAGGCGGACAGCCGGATCTGGGCGGCGGCAGGATCGATTCCGCTGTATCAGCGGCCGCAGCTGGTGGCCGCCCGCAAGGGCCTGGTGAACGCGGGCGCCTTCGGGTTCGGGACGCCGGTGTACGAGGACATGGGCTTCCTGAAGAAGGGCGCGGTGCGGGACGTGGCGAGCCCGTCGCAGAAGTAGGCATCAGCGGGGAGCGCCCCAGGTCGAGGGGTGCTCGGGGCCGGTCGTACCGGCTCGGGCGGGGCCGTCCTGCGGGCGGCCCCGCCCCGGCGTCACCGGGCCAGGAAGCCCCTGGCGCGATCGCCCCGTACCATGGGGTGAGGCCGTGGCACGTTCAGCCCGGCAGGGCCCGCGCCCCACAGACGTACGCGCCGGGCTTTCCTCACACTCCGGGAGTACGCCACCTCATGGCAGTGACCGCAACACGTCACGACATCCGCAACGTCGCCATCGTCGCGCACGTCGACCACGGCAAGACGACCATCGTCGACGGCATGCTGAAGCAGGCCGGTGCCTTCGCCGCCCACCAGCTCGACTCGGTCGACGACCGGATGATGGACTCGAACGACCTGGAGCGTGAGAAGGGCATCACGATCCTCGCCAAGAACACGGCGGTGAAGTACCACCCCAAGGACGGCGGGGAGCCCATCACGATCAACATCATCGACACCCCCGGCCACGCCGACTTCGGTGGCGAGGTCGAGCGCGGTCTGTCGATGGTCGACGGCGTCGTGCTGCTCGTGGACGCGTCCGAGGGCCCGCTGCCGCAGACCCGCTTCGTGCTGCGCAAGGCGCTCAGCCAGCGGCTGCCGATCATCCTGTGCATCAACAAGACGGACCGTCCGGACGCCCGGATCGACGAGGTCGTCAACGAGACGTACGACCTCTTCCTCGACCTGGACGCCGACGAGGAGCAGATCGAGTTCCCGATCGTCTACGCGTGCGGCCGGGACGGCGTCGCCTCCCTGACCAAGCCCGCCGACGGCACCGTCCCCGGTGACTCGGACAGCCTGGAGCCGTTCTTCTCGACGATCCTGGAGCACATCCCCGCTCCCACGTACGAGGAGGACGCCCCGCTCCAGGCGCACGTCACCAACCTGGACGCCGACAACTTCCTCGGCCGCATCGCGCTGCTGCGCGTGCACCAGGGCGAGCTGAAGAAGGGGCAGACCGTCGCCTGGATGAAGCGCGACGGCTCCGTGCAGAACGTGCGGATCTCCGAGCTGATGATGACCGAGGCGCTCACCCGCAAGCCCGCCGAGAAGGCCGGCCCGGGTGACATCTGCGCCGTCGCCGGCATCCCGGAGATCATGATCGGCGAGACGCTGGCCGACCCCGAGAACCCGGTGGCCCTGCCGCTGATCACGGTGGACGAGCCCGCCATCTCGATGACCATCGGCACCAACACCTCCCCGCTGGTCGGCCGTGGCGGCACCGGCAAGGGCGCGGACGCCAAGGCGGCCGTCAAGGACCGCAAGGTCACCGCCCGCCAGGTCAAGGACCGGCTCGACCGCGAGCTGATCGGCAACGTCTCGCTGCGCGTGCTGGAGACCGACCGCCCGGACGCCTGGGAGGTCCAGGGCCGCGGTGAGCTGGCCCTCGCCATCCTGGTCGAGACGATGCGCCGGGAGGGCTACGAGCTGACGGTCGGCAAGCCGCAGGTCGTCACCAAGGACGTCGACGGCAAGGTCTACGAGCCGGTCGAGCGCATGACGATCGACGTGCCCGAGGAGCACATGGGCGCGGTCACGCAGCTCATGGGCGTGCGCAAGGGCCGGATGGACAACATGTCCAACCACGGCTCCGGCTGGGTCCGCATGGAGTTCGTGGTGCCCTCGCGCGGTCTGATCGGCTTCCGCACGGAGTTCCTGACCCAGACCCGCGGCACGGGCATCGCCCACTCCATCCACGAGGGCCACGAGCCCTGGTTCGGCACGCTGACCACCCGCAACAACGGCTCGCTGGTCGCGGACCGCTCGGGTGCCGTCACGGCGTTCGCGATGACGAACCTCCAGGAGCGCGGCGTGCTCTTCGTGGAGCCCGGCACCGAGGTGTACGAGGGCATGATCGTCGGTGAGAACTCGCGTGCCGACGACATGGACGTGAACATCACCAAGGAGAAGAAGCTCACCAACATGCGGTCGTCCACGGCCGACGTGGCCGAGTCGATCGTGCCGCCGCGCAAGCTGTCGCTGGAGCAGTCCCTGGAGTTCTGCCGCGACGACGAGTGCGTCGAGGTGACCCCGGAGGCCGTGCGCATCCGCAAGGTCGCGCTGGACCAGCGTGAGCGCGCCCGCGCGGCGAGCCGCGCCAAGCACGGCTGAGCCGAGCCCCCGCAACGAGTCGTACGACCCGGTTCTCTCCCTGGGAGAGGGCCGGGTCGTCGGCGTACCCCGGGGCGGGGCGGAGGGGGTCGACGGAGACGCGACGGACGACTGATGAGTAACCGTCCGGAAATCGGTGACCGGCCGATCGTGTTTCGGACATGTGAACGCAAATTGCCTCCGTTATGCCCGATTTGACGTTTGTTCATCTCGCATGTCAAGCGCGCGTAGGTGTCAGTCTCCGCAATTTTTGCTCAAAATGTGGACCGTAGGGAGATCCCTATGTCTTCCGCCCTTGACGCGCGTTGAACGTTTTGGCGACAGTTCCCCCAAACCACAGAACCTGCCGGTATCTGTGCTGCGCTCAACTCTCCTACCCCGCGGGGGAAGAACACACATGACCAGTCCAACCAAGGCCGAGGGCCCCGGGTCTGCGGTCGCCTTGGACCCCGAGGTGGCGTCGACGGCCGCCGAGACCGACAAGGGCAAGGAACTCGTCGGTCGTTCCCCCGGCCAGTTGATGTGGATCCGCTTCAAGCGGGACCGCGTCGGCGTGATCTCGGCCTGTGTCGTGGTCTTCTTCTTCGTGGTGGGCCTCCTGGCGCCCGTCATCTCGAAGCTCTACGGCAAGGACCCGTACACGGTGTTCGCCGACGAGCGCCCGGACCTGTTCGACAGCGCGGGTGTCCCGCTGCAGCCCAACGGCGGCATCAGCGGCGAGTTCTGGTTCGGTCTCGAACCCGGCAACGGGTACGACGTCTTCACCAAGCTGCTCTACGGCATCCGGAACTCGCTCGGCATCTCGGTGGCCGTCACCCTCGCGACGGTCCTCACCGGCGTCCTCCTCGGTGTCATGGCGGGCTACATGGGCGGCAAGGTCGACTTCGTCGTCAGCCGGGTCGTCGACTTCCTCCTCGCCTTCCCCGCGCAGCTGTTCTTCATCGCCAGCATGCCCGTCGTGGTCTCGCTCTTCGTCGACCCCAAGGACGAGACGCCGGTCTACGTCCGGGTGGTTGCGCTGATCGCCGTGCAGTGGGTCCTGGGCTGGATGAGCCTGGCCCGCATCCTGCGCGGCACCGCGCTCTCGCTGGCCGGCCGCGAGTTCATCGAGGCGGCCAGGGTGAGCGGGGCCTCGCCGTGGCGGATCATCCGCAAGGAAGTCCTGCCCAACGTGGTCACGCCGATCCTCGTGCAGTCCACGTACATGCTCCCGGCCTTCGTCACGGCCGAGGCCGGCCTCTCGTTCCTCGGCGTGGGTCTCGTCGAGCCGACGCCCGACTGGGGACAGATGTTCTCCAAGGCGTCCACCGAACTCGTGATGCAGAACGACATCACGTACATGTTCTTCCCGGGTATCTCCATGATCATCTTCATCGTGGCGTTCAACCTGCTCGGGGACTCGGTCCGCGACGCCTTCGACCCCAAGACGGCTCGCTGACCGACGGGATGGGCATCCTGCCCGAACCAGTTCGCGGCGGCGATCTCGCCGCCGCGGACGACGCTTCATTTCATCGCAGTTGTGACACATGGATGGGTGGGAAACCGAGTGATGGGTAAGGGTGGACGCCACACGTACGCCGCCATCTCCGTGCTCGCGGCCGGAGCGCTTGCGCTCACCGGCTGCAGCTCCGGTGGCAGCAAGGGCGGGGCCAGCAACGAGAAGGACACGGAGAACGCCAAGCGGCAGCAGTCCTCCATCGAGTTCGGCAAGGCGCAGGACTCGGTCGGTCCGGCTGCCGAGGTGCCCGGCGCCAAGGCGGGCGGCACGGTGACCGTCCTGCAGCGGGACTCCTACGCCCACCTCGACCCGGCGCAGATCTACGTCTCCGACGAGGGTTCCCTCTCCTCGATCATCCACCGCGGTCTGACCGGCTACAAGGCGACCAGCGACGACGGCGCCAAGCACGAGGTCGTCGGTGACCTCGCCACCGACAGCGGCACCACCACCGACGGCGGCAAGACCTGGACGTACAAGCTGAAGGACGGCGTCAAGTGGGCCGACGGCACGCCGATCACCTCGGCTGACGTCCGCCACACCTTCGAGCGCCTCTTCGCGCCGTTCATCTCCAACGGCCCGACGTACATCCAGCAGTGGATGGCCAACACCCCGGGCACCGAGTACCGCGGCCTCCTCAAGGGCGGCCCGTACGGCGGCAAGCACCTGCCGGACACCGTCCTCGCGACCCCGGACGACAAGACGATCGTCTTCAAGTTCCAGGAGCCGAAGCCGGACCTGCCGTACGCGCTCGCCATGGCGGGCTACTCCGTGGTGTCGCAGAAGAAGGACACCAAGGAGAAGTACGACAAGGCCCCGATGACCGCCGGTCCCTACAAGATCGCGGACTTCAAGTCGGGCAAGTCCATGACGCTGGTCAAGAACACGAACTGGGACCCGAAGACGGACCCGATCCGCCACCAGTACGTCGACCAGTTCAACTTCCTCTTCAACAAGCAGTACGAGGACTCCACCAAGACGCTGCTCGACGACTCGGGCGTCAACGCGACCTCGATCAGCTTCAACAACCAGGTCGACGCGGGCAACCTGTCCAAGGTCCTGGCCGACCCGAAGCTGAAGTCCCGCGTGGTCTCCGGCTACCAGCCCTACGTCGGCCAGATGGACATCAACATGTCCCAGCCGGAGATGAAGGACAAGAAGGTCCGCGAGGCCATCGCCTACGCGCTGCCCATCTCGCCCTTCGTCCGCGCCTACGGCGGTGCCCAGGCCATGGAGGTCGCCGGCGGTCTGATCAGCCCGACCGTCTCCGGCTACAACCCGAGCTTCGACCCGTTCGGCAAGAAGAAGAAGCCGGCCGGTGACCCGGTGAAGGCCAAGGCGCTCCTGAAGGAGGCCGGCAAGGTCGGCATGAAGCTGACCTTCGGCTACATCAACACCCCGGAGGGCCAGCAGTACTCCACCGCCATGGCGGCGGGTCTGCAGAAGGCCGGCTTCAACGTCCAGCGCCAGGAGATCCCGGCCGAGACGTACTACGACCAGATCGGCAAGGTCAAGAACAACTTCGACATCTACCACACCGCGTGGGGTGCCGACTGGCCGAGCGCCTCGACGGTCGTCCCGCCGCTGTACGACGGCCGCGTCATCCAGGACGGCGCCGCCAACTACGCGCACATCAACGACCCGAAGGTCAACGCGGACATCGACCGGGTCAACAAGATCACGGACCCGGTCAAGGCCGCTGAGGAGTGGAACAAGGTCAGCGAGTACATCGTCAAGGATGTCGTCTCCAACATCCCGACGGGCTACTACAAGCAGACCCAGATCGCCGGTTCGAAGGTCGGCGGCCTCGTGTACGACGACGTCCTCGGTGGCGTCGACCCGCGCAGGCTGTTCGTGAAGTAACCGACTCCACCTCCCACGGTGCCTGTGGGCGCCCCGCCGTCCGGCGGGGCGCCCCCTGACCGCACAGCCTTCCCACGCCCGAAAGCTGCCTCCTGATGCTGCGCTTCATCTTCCGCCGGACACTCGGCGCCGTCGTGATCCTGGTCCTGTTGACCGTGGTCGCGTTCCTGCTCTTCTTCGGCATGCCACGCGATCCGGCGCTGCTGATGTGCGGCAAGACCTGTACACCGGACGCCCTGGCCAACATCCACAAGACGCTGGGGATCGACAAGTCGATCCCGGAGCAGTTCTGGATCTTCCTCCAGGGCCTCTTCGTGGGCCGGGACGACTTCGCCCAGGGCCCCTGCCCCGCCCCGTGCTTCGGCTACTCGTACCACACCAACGAGAACGTCTGGACGACCCTCATCGACCGCCTGCCGACCACGGTCTCGCTGGCCATCGGCTCCGCCGTCCTCTTCCTGCTCGTCGGTCTCGGCTCGGGTCTGCTCGCGGCCTGGAAGCGCGGCACGGTCGTCGACAAGACCTTCACGGCCGGCGCGATGGTCCTCAGCTCCATGCAGATCTACTTCCTCGGCCCGCTCGTCCTGGCCCTGCTGGTCTTCCAGATGCACCTGTTCGACCAGCCGACGTACACGCCCTTCACGGACAACCCCGCGGACTGGTTCACCGGGCTGATCATCCCCTGGGCCGTGCTCTCGACGATCTTCGCCGCTCAGTACACTCGTATGGCGCGCTCGTCGATGATCGAGCAGCTCCAGGAGGAGCACGTGCGGACCGCCCGCGCCAAGGGCATGTCCCGCGGCTACGTGTTCTTCCGCTACGCCTGGCGGGGTTCGCTCATCCCGATCGTGACCATCTTCGGCATCGACATCGGCTCGCTGCTGGGCGGAGCGATCATCACCGAGTTCACCTTCGGCCTGCCGGGCCTCGGGCGGCTGGCCGTGGAGGCGGTGAACTTCAGCGACCTCCCCCTGCTGCTGGGAGTGATGCTGTTCTCGGCCGCCATGATCCTTCTGTTCAACATCATCGTCGATGCGTGCTACGCGTTCATCGACCCGCGCGTGCGGCTGTCCTAGGAGCTCTCTGTGACCACTCTCACCAAGGAATCGGGGGCTCCCACCTCGGCCGACGCCGGGGCCTTCCTCTCCGTGCGCGACCTGCGCGTCCAGTTCAGGACCGAGGACGGCATCGTCAAGGCGGTCGACGGGCTCTCCTTCGACCTGGAGCGGGGCAGGACCCTCGGCATCGTCGGCGAGTCGGGCTCCGGCAAGTCGGTGACGAACCTGACCATCCTCGGTCTGCACAACCCGCAGTTCGCCACCATCGACGGTGAGATCGTGCTGGACGGCCAGGAGCTCATCACCGCCCGCGAGCGGGAGCTGGAGAAGCTCCGCGGCAACAAGATGGCGATGATCTTCCAGGACCCGCTGACCGCGCTGTCCCCGTACTACACGGTGGGCCGGCAGCTGTCCGAGCCCTTCATGAAGCACAAGGGCGCCTCCAAGAAGGAGGCGAGGGACCGCGCGATCGAGATGCTGACCAAGGTCGGCATCCCGCAGCCCAAGGTCCGCTTCGACGACTACCCGCACCAGTTCTCCGGCGGCATGCGCCAGCGCGCCATGATCGCCATGGCGCTGATGTGCGACCCCGACCTGCTGATCGCCGACGAGCCGACCACCGCGCTCGACGTGACCGTGCAGGCGCAGATCCTCGACCTGCTCAAGGACCTCCAGCAGGAGTTCGGCTCCGCGATCGTCTTCATCACCCACGACCTCGGCGTCATCTCCAAGATGGCCGACGACCTGCTGGTGATGTACGCGGGCCGGGCCGTGGAGCGGGGCAGCGTGAAGGAGGTGCTGGGCGCGCCCCGGCACCCGTACACCTGGGGCCTGCTCAGCTCGATGCCGCGGCTGAACAGCGACATCCACCAGGCGCTCACCCCCATCCCGGGCTCGCCGCCCTCGCTGCTCAACCCGCCGTCGGGCTGCCCCTTCCACCCGCGCTGCGCCTTCCGGTCGGAGGTCCCGGGCACCCTGTGCACCGACAGCCGGCCGCCGCTCGGCGAGGGGCGGGCCGCCGCGTGCCACCTGACGGCGGAGCAGAAGCAGTCCATCTTCATCGACAAGATCCAGCCCCGGCTGCGCTAGGGAGATCCGAGACATGAGCGACAACCTCACCCTCCCCGCACAGCAGGGCTCCGCCGACGCCGGTTCTCCGTCGACCGAGACGCTGCTGAAGGTCGAGGGGCTGACCAAACACTTCCCCATCTACGGCGGCTTCCCGATCCGGCGCAAGGTCGGCGCGGTCCAGGCCGTCGACGGCGTGGACCTCTCGGTCGGCGTCGGCGAGAGCGTCGGCCTGGTGGGCGAGTCCGGCTGCGGCAAGTCGACGACGGGCCGGCTGATCACCCGGCTCCTGGAGCCGACCGCCGGCCGGATCACCTACGCCGGACAGGACATCACGCACGCCTCGCGGCGGGAGCTGGCGCCGGTGCGGTCCGAGATCCAGATGATCTTCCAGGACCCGTACTCCTCGCTGAACCCGCGGCAGACCGTCGGCACGATCATCAAGTCGCCGATGGAGGTCAACGGGATCGACCCGGCCGGCGGGCGCGAGAAGAGGGTCCGCGAGCTGCTGGAGCTGGTGGGCCTCAACCCCGAGCACTACAACCGCTTCCCGCACGAGTTCTCCGGCGGCCAGCGGCAGCGCATCGGGGTCGCGCGGGCGCTCGCCCTCAACCCCAAGCTGATCATCGCCGACGAGCCGGTCTCCGCGCTGGACGTGTCGATCCAGGCGCAGGTCGTGAACCTGCTGCAGAAGGTCCAGGACGAGCTGGGCATCGCCTTCGTGTTCATCGCGCACGACCTGGCGATCGTCCGGCACTTCTCGCAGCGCATCGCGGTCATGTACCTGGGCAAGGTGGTCGAGGTCGGCGACCGGGACTCCATCTACAACCGCCCCCGGCACCCCTACACCCACGCCCTGCTGTCCGCGGTCCCCGAGGTCGAGATCGACGGCGAGGACGACGGCCGTGAGCGCATCCGGCTCTCGGGCGACGTGCCCTCCCCGATCCAGCCGCCGTCCGGCTGCCGCTTCCGCACCCGGTGCTGGAAGGCGCAGGACAAGTGCGCGACGGAGGAGCCCCCGCTGGTCCAGCTGTCCGGCAACCGGGGCGGCCACCTGACGGCGTGCCACTTCCCGGAGGACCCGACGACCGAGGACCGCGGCGAGGACATCGTCCTGGACCCGGCCCTCGCGGCCCTCGAGGACGACGCGACGCAGTAACGCACCGGACCGCGCGCGGGGCGCGCGGACGGCACACGTGGGGCCGGGGAACACTCCCCGGCCCCACGTCGTGTTCTGCGGGCCTTCCCGCTTCCCCTGGTTCCTCCCCGTGACCGCCGAATGGCCGAGGCGCGCATGCGAGGCACCCCCTTTGCGCCGATATTGGCCGATAAGGCAACGGTGGAGATCGGTGGACCCAAGAGGAGGCATCCATGCGCGGAGCCAGGCACGCCAGGTGGGCCGCGGGCGCGGCGGCGGTCGCCCTGGTGGCGACGGGTTGCGGGGGCGGGGGTGGCTCCGGCGGCAGCGACAGCGGCGCGGTGCTCAGCGCCTCCTGGGGCGACCCGCAGAACCCGCTGGAGCCGGCCAACACCAACGAGGTGCAGGGCGGCAAGGTGCTCGACATGCTCTTCCGCGGGCTGAAGCGGTACAACCCGGAGACCGGGGCGGCCGAGGACATGCTCGCCGAGAAGATCGACACCACCGACTCGCAGAACTTCACCATCACCGTCAGGGACGGCTGGACGTTCAGCAACGGCGAGAAGGTCACCGCCAAGTCCTTCGTCGACGCCTGGAACTACGGCGCCAGCCTGAAGAACAACCAGAAGAACGCCTACTTCTTCGGCTACATCGAGGGCTACGACAAGGTCCACCCGGACAGCGGCAAGCAGACCGCCACCACGCTCTCCGGGCTGAAGGTCACCGGTGACCGCACCTTCACCGTCAAGCTGACCCAGAAGTTCTCGACGTTCCCCGACACCCTCGGCTACGTCGCCTTCGCCCCGCTGCCCCAGGCGTTCTTCTCCGACCACTCCGGCTGGCTGTCCAAGCCCGTGGGCAACGGGCCGTACACCATCCAGTCGTACACCAAGGGCTCCCAGATGGAGCTGCGCACGTGGGCGGACTACCCCGGCGACGACAAGGCCGACAACGGCGGCGTCACCCTCAAGGTGTACACCGACAACAACACCGCCTACACCGACCTGCTCGCCGGCAACCTCGACCTCGTCGACGACGTGCCCGCCGCCCAGCTGAAGAACGCCAAGAACGACCTGGGCGACCGCTACCTCAACACCCCGGCCGGCATCATCCAGACCCTGGCCTTCCCGTTCTACGACCCGCAGTGGAACAAGGCGGACTCGGACAAGGTCCGCAAGGGCCTGTCGATGGCGATCAACCGCAAGCAGATCACCGAGACGATCTTCCAGAAGACCCGCACCCCGGCCACCGACTGGACCTCACCGGTGCTCGGCAAGGACGGCGGCTTCCAGGACGGCCTGTGCGGCGACGCCTGCGACTACAACCCCAGCGAGGCCAAGAAGCTCATCCAGGAGGGCGGCGGCCTACCCGGCGGCCAGGTCAAGATCTCGTACAACGCCGACACCGGCTCCCACCAGCAGTGGGTGGACGCCGTCTGCAACTCCATCAACAACGCGCTCGGCAACACCAAGGCGTGCGTCGGCAACCCGATCGGCACCTTCGCCGACTTCCGCAACCAGATCACCGAGCGCAAGATGAGCGGCCCGTTCCGGGCCGGCTGGCAGATGGACTACCCGCTGATCCAGAACTTCCTCCAGCCGCTCTACTACACCAACGCCTCGTCCAACGACGGCAAGTGGTCCAACAAGCAGTTCGACCAGCTCGTCAACCAGGCGAACTCCGAGACCGACACGGGCAAGGCCGTGCAGACCTTCCAGAAGGCCGAGGAGGTCGTCCGCGACAACATGGCCGCCATCCCGCTCTGGTACCAGAACGGCAGCGCCGGCTACTCGCAGCGGCTGTCCAACGTCAAGCTCAACCCGTTCTCGGTCCCCGTCTACAACGAGATCAAGGTCGGCTGATCCGCCATGGGGCGCTACGTCGTCCGGCGGCTGCTCCAGATGATCCCCGTGTTCATCGGGGCCACGCTGCTGATCTTCCTGATGGTCAACGTGATGGGCGACCCCATCGCGGGCCTGTGCGGCGAGCGGCAGTGCGACCCCGCCACCGCCGCCCAGCTCAAGAAGGAGTTCGGCCTCGACAAGCCCGTGTGGCAGCAATACCTGACCTACATGGGCAACGTCTTCACCGGCGACTTCGGCACGGCCTTCAACGGCCAGGAGGTCACCGAGCTGATGGCGTCGGCGTTCCCGGTCACCATCCGGCTGACCATCGTGGCGATCCTCTTCGAGATCGTCATCGGGATCACCCTGGGCGTCATCACCGGGCTGCGCCGCGGCAGCCCGGAGGACACCGGCGTCCTGCTGCTGACCCTGGTCGTCATCTCCGTGCCCACCTTCGTCACCGGCCTGCTGCTCCAGCTGCTGCTGGGGGTGAAGTGGGGCTGGATCAAACCGTCGGTCTCACCGGAGGCGACGTTCAGCGAGCTGATCGTGCCCGGCCTGGTCCTCGCCTCCGTCTCCCTCGCCTACGTCACCCGCCTGACCCGCACCTCCATCGCGGAGAACAAGCGGTCCGACTACGTGCGCACGGCCATCGCCAAGGGCCTGCCGCGCCACCGGGTCGTCACCCGGCACCTGCTGCGCAACTCCCTGATCCCGGTGGTCACGTTCATCGGCACCGACGTGGGCGCGCTCATGGGCGGCGCGATCGTCACCGAGCGCATCTTCAACATCCACGGCGTCGGCTACCAGCTCTACCAGGGCATCCTCCGCCAGAACACCCAGACGGTCGTGGGCTTCGTGACCGTCCTGGTGCTGGTCTTCCTGGTGGCGAACCTGGTCGTCGACCTCCTGTACGCCGTTCTCGATCCGAGGATCCGCTATGCCTGAGCAGCCGTACGAGCCGGAGGGCGCGATCGCCGGGACCGGCATGGGCGGCGCCATGGACCTGGGCGCCAGCGAGGCCGTCAGCCTGGAGAAGACCCCCGGCGGACCGGACGGCACCGGGCCGGCCGACAAGCCGCGCTCGCTGTGGTCCGACGCCTGGCGCGACCTGCGGCGCAACCCCGTCTTCATCATCTCCGTCCTCGTCATCCTCTTCCTGGTCTTCATCTCCCTGTGGCCCGGGGCCATCACCTCCGGCAGCCCGCTGAAGTGCGACCTCGCCAAGGCCCAGCAGGGCTCCGGGCCGGGCGCGCCCTTCGGGTACAACGGCCAGGGCTGCAACGTCTACACGCGCACCGTGTACGGCGCCCGCACGTCCGTCACGGTCGGCGTCCTGGCGACGCTGGGCGTGGCGGTGCTGGGCAGCGTGCTGGGCGGGCTCGCCGGGTTCTTCAGCGGGTCCTGGGACTCGCTGCTGTCCCGGATCACCGACATCTTCTTCGCGATCCCGGTCGTCCTCGGCGGCCTGGTGCTGCTGTCGGTGGTCACCAGCAACACCGTCTGGCCGGTCATCGGGTTCATGGTGCTGCTCGGCTGGCCGCAGATCTCCCGCATCGCCCGCGGCTCGGTCATCACCGCCCAGCAGAACGACTACGTCCAGGCCGCCCGTGCCCTCGGCGCCTCCAACTCCCGGCTGCTGCTGCGGCACATCGCGCCCAACGCCGTGGCCCCCGTGATCGTCGTGGCGACCATCGCGCTCGGCACCTACATCGCGCTGGAGGCGACCCTGTCGTACCTCGGCGTCGGCCTGAAGCCGCCCAGCGTCTCCTGGGGCATCGACATCTCGGCGGCCTCGCCCTACGTCCGCAACGCCCCGCACGCCCTGCTGTGGCCCTCGGGCGCCCTGGCCGTCACCGTCCTGGCGTTCATCATGCTCGGCGACGCGGTGCGCGACGCCCTCGACCCGAAGCTGAGGTGACGGCGCCATGCTGCTCGAAGTGCGCGACCTGCACGTGGAGTTCCGCACCCGGGACGGGATCGCCAAGGCCGTCAACGGGGTCACCTACGCGGTCGACGAGGGCGAGACCCTGGCCGTGCTCGGCGAGTCCGGCTCCGGCAAGTCGGTCACCGCGCAGGCCGTGATGGGCATCCTCGACATGCCGCCGGGGCGGATCACCGGCGGCGAGATCCTGTTCAAGGGCCGCGACCTGCTCACGCTGAAGAAGGACGAGCGGCGCGCGGTGCGCGGCGCCGAGATGGCGATGATCTTCCAGGACGCGCTGTCCTCGCTCAACCCCGTGCTGTCGGTGGGCGACCAACTCGGCGAGATGTTCGTCGTGCACCGGGGCATGTCCCGCAAGGACGCCCGCGCCAAGGCCGTCGAGCTGATGGACCGGGTGCGCATCCCGGCGGCCAGGGAGCGGGTCAAGCAGTACCCGCACCAGTTCTCCGGCGGCATGCGCCAGCGCATCATGATCGCCATGGCGCTGGCCCTGGAGCCCGCGCTGATCATCGCCGACGAACCGACCACCGCGCTCGACGTCACCGTCCAGGCCCAGGTCATGGACCTGCTCGCGGAGTTGCAGCGCGAGTACCGGATGGGGCTCATCCTCATCACCCACGACCTCGGCGTCGTCGCGGACGTCGCCGACCGCATCGCCGTGATGTACGCGGGCCGGATCGTGGAGTCGGCGCCGGTCCACGACATCTACAAGGCGCCGGCCCACCCCTACACCCGGGGCCTGCTCGACTCCATCCCGCGCCTGGACCAGAAGGGCCAGGAGCTGTACGCCATCAAGGGCCTGCCGCCCAACCTGATGCGCATCCCGCCGGGCTGCCCCTTCCACCCGCGCTGCCCGATGGCGCAGGACGTGTGCCGCACGGACGTGCCGCCGCTGTACGAGGTCTCCGGGACGCGGGGCAGCGCCTGCCACTTCTGGAGGGAGTGCCTGCATGCCTGAGCCGATTCTGGAGGTCGACGGGCTCGTCAAGCACTACCCGCTGACGCAGGGCGTCCTGTTCAAGAAGCAGATCGGCGCGGTCAAGGCCGTCGACGGCGTCGACTTCGCCCTCGGCCGGGGCGAGACGCTCGGCATCGTCGGCGAGTCGGGCTGCGGCAAGTCCACGGTCGCCAAGATGCTGGTCCACCTGGAGCGGCCGACGGCCGGGGTGATCCGGTACAAGGGCGAGGACGTCACCAAGCTGTCCGGCCGCGCCCTGAAGGCCGTCCGCCGCAACATCCAGATGGTCTTCCAGGACCCGTACACCTCCCTCAACCCCCGGATGACCGTGGGCGACATCATCGGGGAGCCCTACGAGATCCACCCCGAGGTGGCGCCCAAGGGCGACCGGCGCCGGCGGGTGCAGGAGCTGCTCGACGTCGTCGGGCTCAACCCCGAGTACATCAACCGCTACCCGCACCAGTTCTCCGGCGGCCAGCGCCAGCGCATCGGCATCGCCCGGGGCCTCGCCCTGCGCCCCGAGGTGATCGTCGCCGACGAGCCGGTCTCCGCGCTGGACGTCTCGGTGCAGGCGCAGGTGATCAACCTGCTGGCCGGTCTGCAGAAGGAGTTCGACCTCTCCTACGTCTTCATCGCGCACGACCTGTCGATCGTCCGGCACATCTCGGACCGGGTCGGGGTGATGTACCTCGGCCGGATCGTGGAGATCGGCACCGACGAGCAGATCTACGACCACCCCACCCACCCCTACACCCAGGCGCTGCTGTCCGCGGTGCCGGTGCCCGACCCCGAGGCGCGCGAGCACCGGGAGCGGATCATCCTCGCCGGTGACGTGCCGTCACCGACCAACATCCCGTCCGGCTGCCGCTTCCGCACCCGCTGCTTCAAGGCGCGGGAACGGTGCGCCCAGGAGGTGCCGCTGCTCGCGGTGCCGGAGGCGTTCCGCGGGGCGGCGGGGCCCGCGGTCCACCCCTCGGCGTGCCACTTCGCCGAGGAGAAGCAGGTGGTGCCCCCGGAGACGGACCCGGGGGGCGACCGCTTCCTGCCCCCGGCGGACGGGCCCGGGCGGTCTGCGTAGCTGGTGGCCCGGGGTGCGCCCGGTGCTTAACACGCAGGCAACTCCGCCGACCCGGCACCGATATGTGCACGCGTCACGCTGGACGGCGTACGGCCGTGCGGGTGCCGTAACGGGCCGGGGACGCAGCCATGTCGTCCCCGGCCCGTGCCGTGCCGGGGCTCAGCCCGCCGACAGGCCCAGCGCGCGCCTGAGGAAGTCCACCTGGAGCAGCAGCAGGTTCTCGGCGACCTGTTCCTGCGGGGTCATGTGGGTGACGCCGGACAGCGGGAGCACCTCGTGCGGGCGGCCCGCGGCGAGCAGGGCCGAGGACAGCCGCAGGGAGTGCGCGACCACCACGTTGTCGTCCGCCAGGCCGTGCACGATCATCAGCGGGCGGTGCGGCTCGGCCGCCTCGGACAGCCCGTCGTCGGTCACCAGCGAACTGCGCGCGTACGCCGCCGCGTCGGTGGCCGGGTCGCCCAGGTACCGCTCGGTGTAGTGGGTGTCGTACAGCCGCCAGTCGGTCACCGGGGCGCCCGCGACGCCGGCGTGGAAGACGTCGGGGCGGCGCAGGACCGCGAGGGCGGCCAGGTAACCGCCGTACGACCAGCCGCGAACGGCCACCCGGGAGAGGTCCAGAGGGTAGTGCTTCGCGAGGTCCTGGAGGGCCTCGACCTGGTCGTCCAGGGACACCGTGAAGTCGCGGTGCACCGCCTTCTCCCAGCCGGGGGAGCGGCCCGGGGTGCCCCGGCCGTCGGCGACGACCACCGCGAAGCCCTGGTCGGCGAACCACTGCGAGGTCAGGTGGGCGTTGTGCGCCGCGACGACGCGCGGGCCGTGGGGTCCGCCGTACGGGTCGAGCAGAACCGGCAGGGAGGTGTCACCGGGGTAGTCCGTAGGCATAAGCACGGCGCACGGGACGCGGCGTGCGCCCCCCTCGGTCAGCGTCACGCGCGGAGTGAGGCCGGGATCCACCGCTTGGGAGGCCACCGTGGCGACCGGCTCGCCGTCCCGCAGCACCCGCGCCCGGCTGCCGGGCCGGTCCAGCGTCGCCGACACCAGGACCGTGACCCGCCCGGAACGCACCGCCGCGTGCACGCCCGGCTCCTGCGACACGCGCTCCCAGCCGAGCTCGTTCACGCGGTACACGTGCACCTCGCCGGTCTCCGGCCGCTCCGCGTCCTGCCCGGCCGAGGCCGTGACCAGCACGTCGTCGGCGCCCACGTCCAGCACGGCGCGCACGTGCAACTGCGCACCGGTCAGCGGCCGTTCGCCCACCGCGAGGACCCGCGCGCCCCCCTCGTCGGCGATCCGCACCAGATTCCCCGAAGGGCTCCAGCAGGGCACCCCCGCGAAAAGATCAAGCCAAACTGGATCTTCGTCGGCGTGCACCATCCGGGTCGCCCCCGTGTCAGGGTCCACCGCCAGGTACAACTGGCTGCGCTGGTCACGCGCCTGCACGAGCAGCAGCGGCGCACCCGCCGCTGACCAGTGCACTCGCGCCAGGTACGGGTAGCGCTGCCGGTCCCAGACGACCTCCGTGCGCGCCCCGTCGAGCCCGACGACGAGCAGCCGCACGTCCGCGTTCGGGGTGCCCGCCGCCGGATACGGGACGTGCTGTGGGTCACGTTCCGGGTGGGCCGGGTCCGCGATCCACCACCGGCGCACCGGCGTGTCGTCCACCCGCGCCACCAGCAGCCGGTCGGACTGCGGGGACCACCAGAAGCCGCGCGAACGGTCCATCTCCTCGGCCGCGACGAACTCCGCCAGGCCGTAGGAGACCGTGCCGTCACCCGCCGGGCCGGCCTCCTCGTCCGGCCCCGCCAGCACCCGGTCGCCGTCCCCGTCGGCACCCACCACGCGCAGCGCGCCGCCGGAGACGTACGCCACGTGCCGCCCGTCGGGGGAGGGACGGGGGTCGATCACCGGGGCGGCGACGGGCAGTTCACGGGCCGTGCCGGCCCGCAGGTCGGCGGCGAACAGCCGCCCCGACAGGGCGAAGGAGGCCAGCTCCACGGCACTGTCGGTGGCGTACGCGACGATGCCGGCGCCCCCCTCGCGGCTGCGCTCGCGGCGCGCCCGCTCCTCGGCGGAGAGGTCCTCCGCGGCCCCGCCGAGCAGGGCGTACGGGTCGGCGGCCAGGCGCTCGGCGCCGTCCGCGGGGTCCAGGACCCACAGGGCGTTCGCCCGGTCCGTACCGGAGTGCGAGCGCAGGAACACGACACGGGAGCCGTCGGGGGCGACGGTGAACGAACGCGGCGCGCCGAGGGTGAAACGCTGGGTGCGGGCGTGCCGTCGGGGGAAGGAGTCGGACTCGGTCGTCATGCCCCGACCCTATTGGCCATGATTGGCCATGCGCCCCCTTGCGCGTCCGTGCGCCGACCGATGCGCGCGCACCCGTAGTTATGATCAATAGCGCTGCGTGGGTATGAACCTGCCGGCTGCTGTATGGATGTACAAGGTCCCTCGCTCTGTCCCCCACGTACCCGGGTTCTTGGAGGTGAGCCGCCGTGGCACTCTCGATTTCGGCGGTGGTGCTGCTGGCGATCATCGTCTTCTTGCTGGTCAAGAAGTCCGGCCTGAAGGGCGGTCACGCGGTCGTCTGCATCCTGCTCGGCTTCTACCTCGCCTCGTCGACGGTCGCGCCCACGATCAGCGACCTGACGACCAGCGTGGCCAGCATGATCGGCAGCATCAAGTTCTGACCCCGGCCGGCGGGCACGTCGTTCCGTCTGCCCCTGCGCGGCGGGAGCATGCCCGGCTCGTAGGGTGGCTCCATGACGGAACTGCCCGCGCGTCGTCTGCTGCTGGTGCACGCGCACCCGGACGACGAGTCGATCAACAACGGCGCGACCATGGCGCGGTACGCCGCCGAGGGTGCCCAGGTGACCCTGGTCACCTGCACCCTGGGCGAGCGCGGCGAGGTGATCCCGCCCGCGCTGCGGCACCTGACCGGTGCCGCGCTGGGGGAGCACCGGCTGGGTGAACTGACCGCCGCCCTGCGCGAACTCGGCGTCACCGACTCGGGCCTGCTGGGCGGCGCCGGGCGCTACGGCGACTCCGGGATGATGGGCCTGCCCGACAACGACGACCCCGGCTGCTTCTGGCAGGCCGACGTCGACACCGCCGCCGCCTCCCTCGCCGAGGTCGTCCTGCGCACCCGCCCCCAGGTCGTCGTCACCTACGACGACCACGGCGGCTACGGCCACCCCGACCACATCCAGGCCCACCGCGTCGCCATGCGCGCCGTCGAACTGGCCGCCGATGCCGGCTGGACCGTCCCCAAGGTCTACTGGAACCGCGTCCCCCGCTCCGTCGCCGAGGACGCCTTCGCCCGGCTGCGCGCGGACCTGCCCGGGCTCCCCTTCGACCGGGTGGCCGCCGTGGACGACCTCCCCGGCGTCGTCGACGACGACCGGATCACCACCGCGATCGACGGCACCGCGTACGCCGGGGCCAAGGCCGCCGCGATGCGCGCGCACGCGACCCAGATCGACGTCGCCCCCGACGCACCGTACTTCGCGCTCTCCAACGAGCTCGCCCAACCCCTGTTCACCACCGAGTACTACGAGCTGGTGCGCGGCGAGCGCCCCCGGGAGCGCGAGAGCGACCTCTTCGCCGGCGTCGAGGCGGTGGCCCGGTGACCGGCCGCGGTTCCCTGCTCGCCCAGCCCCTGCGGCCCCCCTCCGCCGGCCGGGCGGCCGGCTACCTGGGGCTGCTGCTGCTCGGCGCGGTCACCGGCGCCGCCGGTTCGCTGGTGCAGGCCGGGTGGTTCCCCGGCGGTCTGCTGCTCGCCCTCGCGGGCGCGGCCGGCCTGTTCCTCGGCGGCGCCCGGCTGGCCCGCAGCCGCGGCGGGGCCGTCGCCCCGGCGGCCGGCTGGATGGTCGCCGTCATCCTGCTCACCACCGCGCGGCCGGAAGGGGACTTCCTGTTCGGCGCGGGCGGCGGCTCCTACCTCTTCCTGCTCGGAGGCATGGCGCTGGCTGTGATCTGTGCCACCCTCGCCCCCCTGGGGCAACCGGCCGACCAGGACGTCCGACTTGGCAAGTGACGTACCACTTCGCCACCGCGTGGGCGTGCGTATCCGGTGATGGTTTCCCCGGCGGTCGTGGGATACACGCCAGAAGTGGCCAGTATGGTGGTGCGCGCCGCCGAGCTGCCCGTGAGGTCGTGGCGGGCGGCGGAGCCAATCTGGAGAACCTGCCTTGAGTCGTGAAACTGACACTCCGTCCTCCGGGCCCAACGGGCGCGGCGGAGCCGCATACCCCTCGGGTACGCCGCCGTACGGGACCCCCGTGGTCCCCGCCGGCGGTACGGACGCGGGGCGCTCGGCGACGCAGCCGGAGGAACGCAAGACCGAGACCACGCTGACGACCCGGATCCGCATCAACATCCCCGGATCCCGGCCGATTCCGCCGGTCGTCGTGCGCAAGCCCGTCACGGAGGCGGAGGCCACGGCGGAGGACACCGTCGCCCAGGCGCAGCCCGCGCCCGCCACGGCTCCCGCCGGCCAGGACCGGCCCGCCCCGCAGGCACCGGCGCCTGCCGAGGGCGCCCCGGCGGGCGAGGAGAAGACCAGCGACTGGTTCGCCCCCCGCAAGTCGGCCCCCGCCAAGGGCGGTCCGGGCGGTGCCGCGGCCAACGGCGCCGGGACGCCGGGCGGTTCGCCCGCCGGCTCCGGCACGGCCGCGACGGGGCCGGGCGCGGGCAGCGGCGCACCCACCGGTGCGGCTCCTGGTGCCCCCGCGGCGCCGGGCGGTCCCGGCGCGTCCACGCGGCCCGGTGCCGGACGGCCGGGTGGCGTGGTCGGCTCCATGGCAGCACCGGGCGCGCCGCGCCCCGGCGCCACCAACGGCGCGGGCCTGCCCGGCGCCACCGGCGGCCCCGTGGCTCCCGGGCACGGCGGTGGCACCGGCTCCTTCGACGTCACCGAGGCGCTCAACGCCGCCGCGCAGAACGGCCCCCGCCCCGGCCAGGACGGCGGCGAGGCACGCCCGGACGGGCTGCCGTACTTCGCCGACGGCACCGCGCAGGGCGGCGCACCGGGCGGACAGCCGCCGCAGGGCGGCCCGTTCGCCGACGCCGCCGGGCAGGGCTTCGGCGCCCCGGACGGCGTCCAGGGCGTCCAGGGCACCCAGGGCACCCAGGGCGGTCCGACCGGCCCGAACGGCCAGGGCGGCCCCCAGGGCCAGGGCCCGCACGGCTACGAGAACTTCAGCGACTACGGCGACCAGGGCAGCCCCTACGGCACCGGCCCGGCCGGTCCCACCACCGGCCCCATGACCGGCCCCATGAACGGCGACGCCACGGCTGCGCTGCCGGTCGTCGGCGGCCCGCACGGCGCCGGCGTGCCCGGCGCCCCCGGTGCCGGCCCGAACGGCGCGCACGGCCTCGCGGGCCCCGGCACCCACCCCGGCGCCCCGGCCGCCCCCGGCGCCCGGCTGCCCGGCGGCGGGCTGAGCGACGACACGGCGGTCCTCACCCCGCAGAAGCCGGCCGACCCCGGCGCCACCGGCAGCTTCCCGCGCCCCGACAACGTCTCCGGCCAGACCGTCACCAGCGGCATCCCGGTCGTGCCCCCGGCCGACCGCAACGGTCCCTTCCCGCCCGGCGGGTCCGCCGACGGGCCGGTGCCGCACACCCCGTCGCAGCGCACCGAGCCGTCCGCGCAGGGCAAGTCCGCGCCCGCGGCGAAGAAGGCGAAGAAGAAGGGCCGCAGCAAGCTGGTCCTGCTCGGCGGGCTGGTCGTGCTCGCGGCGGTCGGCGCCTATGGCGCGGGCCTGCTGATGAACCACTCCGACGTGCCCAAGGGCACCACCGTGCTGGGCGTCGACATCGGCGGCGGCACCCGCGACGACGCCGTCAAGAAGCTCGGCGACGCCTTCGACCAGCGGGTCAACCAGGCGCTGAAGCTGTCCGTCGACGGGCAGACGGTCACCCTCAAGCCGGACCAGGCCGGCCTCCAGTTCGACCTGCAGGCCACGGTGGACGACGCGGCCCGCAGCGACTACAACCCGGTCTCGGTGATCGGCACGCTGTTCGGCCAGAAGCGCGAGGTCGAGCCCGAGATGCCGGTCGACGAGGAGAAGCTCGACGCGGCCCTGGAGACCGCCGCGGGCGGCGCGGGCAGCGCGAGCGACGGCACGATCAGGTTCGAGTCGGGCAAGGCCGTCCCGGTCTACGGCAAGGCCGGCCAGGGCATCGACACCACGCGGGCCGCCTCGGCGGTCGAGGAGGCCTACCGCACCCAGGTGGAGACCGGCGCCCCCACCACCGTGCGGGTCCCGACCACCAGCAAGCAGCCGACGGTGTCCAACGCCGAGGTCGACCGCATGATGAAGGAGTTCGCCGAGCCGGCCATGTCCGCGAAGGTCACGGTCAAGAGCGGCTCGCACGAGATCGCCTTCAGCCCCGAGAAGTCCCTGTGGAAGTTCCTCCGGGTCAAGGCGGTCAACGGCAAGCTCGTCGACAGCTACGACGAGGCCGCCCTGAAGGAGCTGTACGGCAGCACCTTCGACGGCGTGCTCGTCACCCGGGGCACCGGGCAGAAGACGCCCGTCACGGTCCAGGACGTGATCAGCGCCCTGCGCCCGGCACTGAAGAGCACCACGAACCGGGTCGCGGTCATCGAGACCGACCCCAGCTGATCCGGTCCGTCCGCTGATCGCCGCATGACATCCGTCATGCGGCGATCAGGACCGCCGACACTGCCGCGACACCGTCCCGCCCGGCCACGATGGCCGCATGACGACGACACAGGCGACCACAGCGGCCGCGGGGGACACGGCACGGCCCGCGGTCGCCTTCGACCAGGTGACGAAGCACTACGGCGACGTACGCGCCGTCGACGGACTGAGCCTCACCCTGCACCCCGGGGAGACCGTGGCGCTGCTCGGCCCGAACGGCGCCGGCAAGTCCACCACCCTCGACCTGCTGCTCGGGCTGCGCCCCGCCGACACCGGCACGGTGCGCGTCTTCGGCACCAGCCCCCGCGAGGCGATCGTCGCCGGGCGGGTGGGCGCCATGCTGCAGAGCGGCGGGCTGATGGACGAGGTGACGGTCGGCGAACTGGTCCGGCTCGCCTGCGCCCTGCACCCGCGGCCCCACCCGGTGTCCGACGTCCTCGCCCGGGCCGGCGTCGCGCAGATCGCCGACCGCAAGGTCGACAAGCTCTCCGGCGGCCAGGCGCAGCGGGTCCGCTTCGCGCTCGCCACCGCGGGGGACAGCGACTTGATCGTCCTGGACGAGCCGACCACCGGCATGGACGTGACCACCCGCCAGGCGTTCTGGGCCACGATGCGCGAACAGGCCGAGCAGGGCCGCACGGTGCTGTTCGCGACCCACTACCTGGAGGAGGCCGACGCGGTCGCCGACCGGGTGCTGGTGCTGCACCGGGGCCGGCTGCTCGCCGACGGCACCGCCGCCGAGATCAAGGCCAAGGCGGGCGCGCGCCGCGTCTCCTTCGACCTGGAGGGCGCCGTCGACGAGGCCACCCTGCGCGACCTGCCGTTCCTGACCTCCCTGACCGTGTCCCACGCCGGCCCCGCCGCGGCCCCCGGCCACCACACGGTCCGCATCCAGTCCTCCGACGCCGACGCGACCGTCCACGCCCTCTACGGCCTCGGCCTCTACCCCCGCAACCTCGAGGTCGCCGGGCTCGGTCTGGAGCAGGCCTTCGTCGCCATCACCGCCGCCGAGGAGGCGAAGCAGAAGTGAACAGCCTGATCAAGCTGGAACTGACCCGCGCCCTGCGCAACCGCAAGTTCCTGTTCTTCTCGGTGATCTACCCGTCCGTGCTGTTCCTGCTGATCGCGGGCAGCGCCGACGCCACGGAGAAGATCGACGGGACGGGCCTGACCCTGCCGACCTACATGATGGTCTCCATGGCCTCCTTCGGCGCCCTGACGGCCGTCCTGATGGGCAACAGCGAGCGCATCGCCAAGGAGCGCGAGAGCGGCTGGGTGCGGCAGCTGCGGCTGACCACCCTGCCGGGCCGCGGCTACGTCCTCGCGAAGACCGCGAGCGCGGCCGTGGTGAGCCTGCCGTCCATCGTGGTGGTGTTCGCGGTCGCCGCGACCGTCAAGGACGTACGGCTGGACGCCTGGCAGTGGCTCGCGCTCACCGGGTCGATCTGGGCGGGCAGCCTGGTGTTCGCCGCGCTGGGCGTGGCGCTCGGCTACCTCGCCGGCGGCGACGCGGTCCGCCCGATCACCATGATCACCTACTTCGGCCTGTCCATCCTGGGCGGCCTGTGGATGCCCACCACCACCTTCCCGGGCTGGCTCCAGGACATCGCCAGGTGGGTGCCCACGCACGCGTACGCTGCCCTGGGGCAGGCCATCGAACAGAGCCGGGCCCCGCACATGACGGACATCGCCCTCCTCGCCGTGTTCTTCGTCCTGTTCACGGGCGGCGCGGCCTGGCTGTACCGGAAGGACACGCTGAAGGCGTGAGCGGCATCGGCATCGGGCAGCGCCCCCGCAACCACAGGCAGCGCATGATGAAGCTGCTGTGGACGGGCATCTGGCTCGCCTACCTCAGCGCACCCGTGGGCGACCTGCTGCACGGCGGTCACTCCGACCCGGTCCGCGTGCTCGGCGCACTGGGCCTGCTGGCCTTCGTGGCCTGGTACTTCGCGCTGGTGTTCCGCGCGGGGCGCGGGGAGACCAACACGGTGGTGCTGGCCTCGCTGGCCGTCCTCGCCGCCCAGTCCGCCCTGCTCAGCCTCACCCTGGGCCGGGAGTGGCTGGTGCTGTTCGTGTACGTCTCCGTGGCCTCCGGCGCCGCCCTGCCGATGCGGTACGCGCGCTGGACCGTGCCCGGCACCTCCCTGCTGCTGACCGGGCTCGCCCTGGTCGTGCCCGACGGCACGGAGTACCTGGCCGGGCTGCTGCTGCCGGCGCTGCTGGCCGGGTTCTCCATGACCGGCGTGCGCGAACTGATCCGGACCACGATCGAGTTGCGCGAGGCCCGCGCGACCGTCGCCTACCTCGCCGCCAACGAGGAGCGGCTGCGGCTGGCCCGGGACCTGCACGACCTGCTGGGCCACTCCCTGTCGCTGATCACGCTCAAGAGCGAGCTGGCGGGCCGGATGCTCCCCGACCACCCCGACAGGGCGGCCCAGCAGGTCGCCGACATCGAACAGGTCAGCCGGCAGGCCCTGGTGGACGTGCGCGAGGCCGTGACCGGCTACCGGCGCGCCCGCCTCGCCGCCGAACTCGCCGGTGCGCAGGTCGCCCTGACCGCGGCCGGGGTCACCGCAGAACTTCCCGTCGAACCCGACCTCGACGGCGTCCCCGAGGACAGCGAGGCCGCCCTGGCCTGGGCGCTGCGCGAGGCCGTCACCAACGTCGTACGGCACAGCGGGGCCCGCCGCTGCGTGGTCGGACTGGTCCGGCGCCAGACCCTGGACGGGCCGGTGCTGGAGCTGTCCGTCGAGGACGACGGCTCCGGGGGCTCCGGCACCGGGCCCGGGAACGGCCTCACGGGCCTCACCGAGCGCCTGGAGAAGGCGGGCGGCACCCTGGAGGCGGGCGGGACCCGGAAGGGCTTCCGGGTCGTCGCCCGCGTCCCGGCGGGCAGTCCGGCGCGCGTAGGATCCGCCCCATGACGCGCACGATCAAGGTCCTGCTGGCGGAGGACCAGTCGATGGTCCGCGAGGCGCTCGCCGCGCTGCTCGGCCTGGAGGACGACATCGAGGTGGTCGCCCAGGTGGCCCGCGGTGACGAGGTCCTCGCGGTGGCGCGGGAGCACGACCTGGACGTGGCCCTGCTGGACATCGAGATGCCGGGCGCGACGGGCATCGAGGCGGCGGCGCAACTGCACCGCGCGTTCCCCTCGTTGAAGCTGGTCGTGCTCACCACCTTCGGCCGCCCCGGCTACCTGCGCAGCGCGATGGAGTCCGGCGCCGACGCCTTCCTGGTCAAGGACGCCCCCGCCGCCGAACTCGCGCAGGCCGTGCGCAAGGTGCTGGCCGGCGAACGCGTCATCGACCCCACCCTGGCCGCGGCCGCCCTCGCCGAGGGCGCCAACCCGCTGACCGACCGCGAGCGCGAGGTGCTGCGCGCGGCGGCGGACGGCTCCACCAACGCCGAACTGGCCGCGTCCCTGCACCTGTCCCAGGGCACGGTCCGCAACTACCTGTCCACGGCGATCCAGAAGCTCGCGGCCCGCAACCGGGCGGAGGCGGTCCGGATAGCGCGGGAGAAGGGCTGGCTGTAGCCGGCCGCACGAGCGCCGAAGCGTCGACATGGTGCGCGGGCGGGGGCGTCGGCCCGCCGCTCAGTTCATCAGCGCCCGCGCCGCCAGCGCCTCCGTCCGCACCCGGTCCGCCAGGCCCTCGTCCACCACCTCGACCAGCTGCGCGTACTCCTCCATCTCCTCGGCGCCCGTGACGAAGGCGCCCCGCTGCACCAGCAACTGCCCCCGCTCGTACCGCAGCCGGGCCGGGTGCGACGGCACCAGCAGCGCCAGCTCCACCGCCCACAGCGCCACGTCCGAGCGCTCGGGCCGGGCCGCCGCCCACGCCCGGATGTTGTTCAGCACCCGCAGCACCACCTCCAGCGGTGCGGCGGGCACCAGCATCGACGGCTCCAGCGGCGCCCCCGTCGCCCCGACCACCAGCACGTCCGCGTCCGCCCCGGACAGCACCCGGCCCCCGTCGAACGGGTCGGCCAGCACCTGCTCCTCCCGCGGTCCGAACCCCACGACGAAGTGGCCGGGCAGCGCGACCCCGTACACCGGGGCCCCGGCCCGCCGGGCGACCTCCAGCCACACCACCGACAGCAGGATCGGCAGCCCCCGCCGCCGCAGCAGCACCGAGTGCAGCAGCGACGACTCCAGCCGCTGGTAGTCCGCGGCGGTACCCCGGTACCCGTACCGCTCGCCGAGCAGGTTCCGCAGGGCCACCGCCCAGGAACGCGGATCGCCCGGCCGGAACGGCACCTCACCGGCCAGCCGGTCCAGCTCCAGTTGGGCCGCGTCCAGGCCGGCCTCGTCCAGCGTCCCGTCGGCCTGCGCGCCGATCAGCAGGCACAGCACGGACAGGTCGGGCCGCTCGGCGCGCGCCTCCTCGGCGAACCGGCGCCGCAGCTCCGCGGCGCGCTCGGGCGACGGCGGCTCAGGGGAGTGCATGACCGGGCTCCCGGTAGTGGTGGTAGGCGTGGTGCGCGGCGAAGCCGGTCCGGGCGTACAGTGCCCGCGCCCCGGCGTTGTCCGTCTCGACCTGGAGCCAGGCCGCCGAGGCGCCCTCCTGGAGGGCCCGCCCGGCCAGCGCGGCCATCACCGCCGTGGCCAGTCCGCGGCGCCGCTGCGCGGGGTCGACCTCGACCGCGGCGAACCCGGCCCACCGACCGTCCACGACGCACCGCCCGATCGCGGCCGGCGCGGCGCCCTGGGCGCCCGGCACCGAGGCGAACCACACCGACGGCCCGCCGCTCAGCACCCGCAGGGCCACCTCGCTCACCCCCTTGCGCCCGTAGCGCGACAGCCAGGCCTCGTCGGCCGTCCGGGACAGCACGACACCCCCAGCGTCGCCCGTGTCGGCCACCGGTGCCAGGGCCCCGACCCACAGTTCGGCCGTCACCTCGCGCACCCACCCGCGCCGCTCCAGCTCCGCGCACAGCAGCTCCTGGGTGCCCTCGGCGCCGGTCGCGGTCTGCACGTGGGCGGGCAGCCCGCGCGCGCCGTACCACCGCCGCACGGCGTCCAGCGCCTCGTCCAGCGGCACACCGGGGTCACCCAGCGGCAGCACCGAGTTGGCCCGCCTGGTGAACCCGGAGGCGGCCCGCAGCTCCCACTCGCCGAGCCGCTCGCGCTCCACGGGCGGCCAGGCGCGCGCGGAGACCCGCGCCAGCTCCTCGTACGAGGCGGCCGGCCCGCGGCGACGCGCCGGGGCGGCCGGGACGACCTTCCCGGCGACCAGCGAGCGTTCCGGCACGCGGACCACTTCCCCGTCCCGGCGTGTGATCACCAGCACACCGTTGTCCCATGATGTGAGAACACCCACCGTGTCGGTGAATTTCGCGTCATCGGCGCCCCCGTCGTCCAGTCGCCGAACGGAGACACGTTTGCCCACGTCAGCGGCGGTGATGCGGACTTCGAGGCGCCCGGCGGCCGAGATTTCCACAGGTCGGTCCACCCCTCCTGTTCGGATCATGCCCAGGAACGGAGATACTAGGGGCGGGCATCGACGACGCCGCGCTCCCGCGCGCCAGGCGGCGGAGCCTGTGGGAGGCCCGCCAGCGCCCTATCGAGGAGGAACGACAGCGTGACCTACGTCATCGCGCAGCCTTGTGTCGACGTCAAGGACAAGGCGTGCATCGAGGAGTGCCCGGTCGACTGCATCTACGAGGGCCAGCGGTCCTTGTACATCCACCCGGACGAATGCGTCGACTGCGGTGCCTGTGAGCCGGTCTGCCCGGTCGAGGCGATCTTCTACGAGGACGACGTGCCGGAGGAGTGGAAGGACTACTACAAGGCGAACGTCGAGTTCTTCGACGACCTCGGCTCCCCGGGCGGCGCCAGCAAGCTCGGACTGATCGAGCGGGACCACCCGTTCGTCGCCGCGCTGCCGCCCCAGGCCGAGTAACACCGCGTCAGCGGTCCGCATCCGGCGCCGCCTCGGTCCCGTACGGCCTGATCCTCCGCGATCACCCGCCGCACGGGACCGAGGCGTTTGCCGTACCGGCGCCGTAGCGGCGGCGCACCGGCCGTACCAGAAAGTGAGCCAGATCCCGTGTCCGCAGTCTCCGACCGCCTCCCGGCCTTCCCCTGGGACAAGCTCGAGCCCTACAAGAGGAAGGCCGCCGCGCACCACGACGGCATCGTCGACCTCTCCGTCGGCACGCCCGTCGACCCGGTCCCCGACCTGATCCAGAAGGCGCTGGTCGACGCCGCGGACTCCCCGGGCTACCCGACGGTCTGGGGCACCCCGGCGCTGCGCGACGCGATCACGGGCTGGGCGGAGCGCCGCCTGGGCGCCCGGGACCTCACCCACCGGCACGTACTGCCCGTCGTGGGCTCCAAGGAACTGGTCGCCTGGCTCCCGACCCAGCTGGGCCTCGGCCCCGGTGACACGGTCGCCTACCCGCGGCTGGCCTACCCGACGTACGAGGTCGGCGCACGGCTGGCCCGCGCGGGGTACGTGGCCTACGACGAGCCGACCGGGCTCGACCCGGCCGGGCTGAAGCTGCTGTGGCTCAACTCGCCGTCCAACCCCACGGGCCGGGTGCTGGGCAAGGAAGAGCTGACCCGGACGGTGGCCTGGGCCCGGGAGCACGGGGTGCTGGTGGTCGCCGACGAGTGCTACATCGAGCTGGGCTGGGAGACCGACCCGGCCTCCGTCCTGCACCCCGACGTCAACGGCGGCTCCCTCGACGGCCTCGTGGCCGTCCACTCGCTCTCCAAGCGCTCGAACCTGGCCGGCTACCGGGCCGCGTTCCTGGTGGGCGACCCGGCCGTGCTCGGTCCGCTGCTGGAGATCCGCAAGCACGGCGGCATGATGACCTCGGCGCCCACCCAGGCGGCCGTCGTCGCGGCCCTGTCCGACGACACCCACGTGCACGAGCAGCGCGAGCGCTACGCCGCCCGCCGCACCGCCCTGCGCGAGGCGCTCCTGGCCCACGGCTTCCGCATCGAGCACAGCGAGGCCAGCCTCTACCTGTGGGCCACCCGGGACGAGTCCTGCTGGGACACGGTCGACCACCTCGCGGACCTGGGCATCCTCGTGGCCCCGGGCGACTTCTACGGCCCGGCGGGCGAGCGGTTCGTCCGCGTGGCCCTGACGGCTACGGACGAGCGGGTCGGCGCCGCCACCGCCCGCCTGGTCGGGCGGTAGGGGGTGTCTCGTCGATCAGGCCGCGAGCCCGGCCTGATCGACGAGCACCCCCTAGGACGCGCGGCCCGGCGGCAGGATGCGCGACGGGGCCCGGGGGAGACGTCGTCCCCCGGGCCCCGTCGCGCGTCAGCGGCCGGCGCGGATCAGCCGAGCGGCAGGCCCTGCACCGGCAGCGTGCCCGCGCCGGGCAGCCCGCCGTGGGTGAGGGCGTCGGTGGGCAGACCGCCCTTGGTGGCGCCGGACGCGGTGTCGCCGAGGACCTCGCCCGCGGACCCGGCGGCTTCACCGGCCGCCTTCTGCGCGGCCGGGGCCGCCTTCTTCACGGCCTTGCCGCCCGTCTTGCCGACGGCCGGCACCGCCTGCTTCACGGCCTTGCTGCCGGTCTCGCCGGCGAGCCCGGTGACGTTCTGCGCCGCTCCGTCCACCGTGTTGCCGGCGCTCGCCGCGTCCAGCGCGGTCAGCCCGCCCAGGTTCGGCGTCGCGGGCAGGTCCGGCGCCGCACTGGCGGAACCGGCCGCACCGACCCCGGCGGCCGCTCCCGCAGCGACGAGCAGCGCGGCACGGGCGATCCGGCGGGTCAGGGGGAGGGACATAGTGCTCCTTCGACGGGAGAAAACGGTGAGTCGTGCGCCGTGACTACCGCTCGACGCCCCGCGAAGGTTGCGGACGGGCGACGTAAAGAGTTGGCAATGCGTCGCATTATCGCCTGCGGATAAAAAGGGGCAAAGGGCATCCGGTGTGAAAGTCCGCCGAGCCCCTGCGGCCCTTTGCCCGCAAGGGTTTCGGGGTTTACGGGTGCCCGGCCGGGAAAAGCTCCGCGGGAGTGCTGGTAAAACGCCGGCCGACACCCCGGAGGGGGACGGTCCGCACGCCTGCACGGGTCCTCGGACGCGCCCTATTCGCCGGTGACGATCCGCACCGAGTCGGCGCCCGAGCCCCGCGCCCCGCCGGTCCCGCTCGCCTCGTTGCCCCCGGTCGTGCGCCACCGGCTGTCGGTGTTCCCGGCGACCCACTCCCGCCCGGCGTACGACACCCGCTCGATGTGCAGCGCCGAGGCGTTGGCCACCGCCCAGTGGGCCAACTGCCAGCCCCGCTCCCGGACGCCGCGCCCGTCGCCGCCGGCCGCGGTCACCGGCAGGGTCACCGTCCGCCCCCCGCCGTGCGCGCGGGGCCCGTCCGCCCGGGCCGAGGGCGCAGCGGACACGTCCCCGGCCGGGTCGACCTCGGCGCCCGCCTGCTGGATCACCGCGCGCCCGAAGTCCCGCACGAGTGCGGCGCGTACCGCGTCGGGGCCGGTGGCCGTCGTCGTCCCCGGGCGGCCCGCGCAGGTCAGGCTGGCCGCCGACCGCCCGGTGAGCGCGGCGGCCAGCAGCGTGGCGTCCGGCTCGTGCTTGGCGTACGCCTCCGGGAAGCCGCTGCGCTGCACGCGCTGCGCGGCGACGGTCAGGGGCAGCCCGGTGTAGTCCGGCACCTTCGCCAGGTGCGCGTAGAAGACGTTCGCCGCGTACGCCGGGTCGGTGACCTGCCGCGCGGTGCCCCAGCCCTGCGAGGGCCGCTGCTGGAACAGGCCGAGCGAATCCCGGTCGCCGTGCGCGAGGTTGCGCAGGCCCGACTCCTGCAGGGCGGTGGCGAGCGCGATGGTCACGGCCCGCTCTGGCATGCCCCGGTCGGTGCCGACGGCGGAGATCGTGGCCGCGTTCACCGCCTGCTCCGGGGTGAACTCGTACGACGCGTTCCCGCTGTTCGAAACGACTCTGCACCCGGGTGCGCCGGTACCGGCGGTGACGTACTGCACCACGAGGTACCCCGCGACGGCGAGCAGGACGACCAGGCCCGCCCCGAAGCGGAGGGGGCGGCCACGACGCTGGGAGGAGGGGGACGGCGCTGGCACGCGTACAAGGTACTGGAGAGTAAGGGGAAGGAGGAGTCCCCGGAGGCGGGTGGGACGGCACGGCGGGCGCCCCGCGCGTTAGGGTCGGCGGCATGGCCGACACCCCGCTTGACCTCACGCTGGACGCCGCCGCCCTCACCGCGCGGCTCGTCGACTTCCCGTCGGAGAGCGGCACCGAGAAGCCGCTCGCGGACGCGATCGAGACCGCCCTGCGCGCCCTGCCGCACCTCACGGTCGACCGGTACGGCAACAACGTCGTCGCCCGCACCACGCTGGGGCGGGCGCAGCGGGTCATCCTCGCCGGCCACATCGACACCGTCCCCATCGCGGACAACGTCCCCTCGCGGCTCGACGAGGACGGCGTCCTGTGGGGCTGCGGCACCTGCGACATGAAGTCCGGCGTCGCCGTCCAGCTGCGCATCGCGGCCACCGTCCCCGCCCCCGACCGCGACCTGACCTTCGTCTTCTACGACAACGAGGAGGTCGCCGCCGAGCTGAACGGCCTGCGGCACGTCGCCGAGGCCCGCCCCGAGTGGCTGGCCGGCGACTTCGCGGTGCTCCTCGAACCCTCCGACGGCCAGGTGGAGGGCGGCTGCCAGGGCACCCTGCGGGTCAAGCTGCGCACCCAGGGCGAGCGCGCCCACTCCGCGCGCGGCTGGATGGGCTCCAACGCCGTCCACGCCGCCGCCCCGATCCTCGCCCGCCTCGCCTCCTACGAGCCGCGCCGGCCCGTCATCGACGGCCTGGAGTACCGCGAGGGCCTCAACGCCGTCGGCATCTCCGGCGGCGTGGCCGGCAACGTCATCCCGGACGAGTGCGTCGTCACCGTCAACTTCCGCTACGCGCCCGACCGCAGCGAGGAGGAGGCCGTCCGGCACGTGCGCGAGGTGTTCGCCGACTGCGGCGTCGAGGAGTTCACCGTCGACGACCACAGCCCCGGCGCGCTGCCCGGCCTGTCCCACCCGGCCGCGGCCGCGTTCATCGAGGCCGTCGGCGGCACCCCGCAGCCCAAGTTCGGCTGGACGGACGTCTCCCGCTTCTCCGCGCTCGGCGTCCCGGCGGTCAACTACGGTCCCGGCAACCCGCACCTGGCGCACAAGCGGGACGAACGCGTCGACACGGCGAAGATCCTCGCCGCGGAGGAGCGCCTGCGGCACTGGCTGACCGGGGCCCGGGCCCGACACGCCGAAGTCCCCCGCCCGTAACCCGGCGCGATCTACGCTGAGGCGGAACAGCCTTCCCCGCCCGTCGGCCCCACCGAAGGGCGGGGAGACCCCGAGAGCGGAGGGAGCGGACATGCCTACCGGCAATCCCGAGGGGAAGAAGCAGCCGCCGGACGAGCAGCGCCTCGGACCGGTCCTCCGACGGCGGAGCCAGGTGACCGCCAGTACGACGGACCAGCGGCTGCTGGACGAGCGCGCCCCCACCGACTGGGTGCACACCGACCCCTGGCGCGTGCTGCGCATCCAGTCGGAGTTCATCGAGGGCTTCGGCACGCTCGCCGAACTCCCGCCCGCGATCAGCGTCTTCGGCTCCGCCCGGACCCCGGCCGACTCACCGGAGTACGAGGCCGGCGTCCGTCTCGGCCGGGGGCTGGTCGAGGCGGGCTGGGCCGTGATCACCGGCGGCGGCCCCGGCGCCATGGAGGCCGCCAACAAGGGCGCCTCCGAGGCCGGCGGCACCTCCGTGGGCCTCGGCATCGAGCTCCCCTTCGAGCAGGGCCTCAACCCCTACGTCGACATCGGGCTCAACTTCCGCTACTTCTTCGTGCGCAAGATGATGTTCGTCAAGTACGCGCAGGGCTTCGTGGTCCTGCCCGGCGGACTCGGCACGCTCGACGAGCTCTTCGAGGCGCTGACCCTGGTCCAGACCCAGAAGGTCACCCGCTTCCCGATCGTGCTGTTCGGCAGCGCCTACTGGGGCGGGCTGGTGGACTGGCTGAAGAACACCCTGGTCGCCCAGGGCAAGGCCTCGGACAAGGACCTGCTGCTCTTCCACGTCACGGACGACGTGGAGGAGGCGGTGGCCCTGGTCTCGAAGGAGGCGGGCCGCTAGGTCTTTCGGACCACCCCGGCGTCACGGGGTCGGCGCTCGTCCCCGTCGCGGCCCGGATCAGGCCAGGCCGCGGCGGGCCACGGCGGGTGCGCGGTGGCCCGCGATCGACGCCACCATGTCCAGCACCTGCCGGGTCTCGGCGACCTCGTGCACCCGGTACACCTGCGCGCCGAGCCAGGCCGACACCGCCGTGGTCGCCAGCGTCCCGATCACCCGCTCCTTCACCGGCCGGTCCAGCGTCTCCCCGACGAAGTCCTTGTTGGACAGCGACACCAGCACCGGCCAGCCGGTCTCCACCATCTCGCCGAGCCGACGCGTCGCCTCCAGGCTGTGCCGGGTGTTCTTCCCGAAGTCGTGCCCGGGGTCGATCAGCACGGACTCCCGCGGCACCCCGAGGGCCACCGCCCGCTCCGCCAGCCCCACGGTCACCCGCAGCACGTCGGCCATGACGTCCTCGTACGTCACCCGGTGCGGCCGGGTCCGCGGCTGCGCGCCGCCCGCGTGCGTGCACACCAGCCCCACCCCGTGGCGCGCGGCGACCTCGGCGAGGCCCGGGTCCACCCCGCCCCACGCGTCGTTCAGCAGGTCGGCCCCGGCCGCGCAGACCGCCTCGCCGACCGACGCCCGCCAGGTGTCCACGCTGATCACCACGTCCGGGAACCTGCGCCGCACCTCCGCCACGAAGCCGACCGTGCGTCGCGCCTCCTCCTCGGCGGAGACCTCCTCGCCCGGCCCCGCCTTCACCCCGCCGATGTCGATGATCGCCGCGCCCTCCGCCACGGCCTGCTCCACGCGCGCGAGGGCCGGCTCGTCGTGGAACGTGGCACCCCGGTCGTAGAAGGAGTCCGGCGTCCGGTTCACGATGGCCATGACGACCGGCTCGTGGGTGCCGAATTCCCGCCTGCCCAGCCTGAGCATCCGCTGTGACCCCTCCCGGTACGTGCCTGACTTCCGCCGCCTGCGACCCTAACCGTCACACCCGCATGGCACGATCGGACCCTCAAGACTTCCGTCTTCGGACACATCGTTCGAGCAACCGAGCGTGGGGACGCACCGATGGTTATGTTCTTCTTCCTGGTCGTCGCGCTCGCCGTCGTGGTCGCCGCGGTCACCCTCGCCGTGGTGGGCGGCGGCGAGGGCAGCGGACCGCTGCCGGAGAGCGCGCCGCAGCGGCTGCACGACCCCCTGCCGCCCGAGCGCCCGGTCACGCGCGCGGACGTCGACGCCCTGCGCTTCCCGCTCGCCGCCCGCGGCTACCGCATGGCGGACGTCGACGACGCCCTCAACCGCCTCGCCGCGGAACTCGCCGAGCGCGACGCCCGGATCGCCGACCTGGAGTCCGCCCTGGCGGGCGCGCAGGCCCCGGCGTCCCACGCCGCGCCCGGGGTGTCCGTCGAGAAGCCCGCCCCGCAGGAGGACCGGTGAGTGAGGGAGCCGCCCTGACCGGCCCGGACGGTGCGGCCCGCTGCCCGTGGGCGCTGTCCACGCCCGACTACGTGACGTACCACGACGAGGAGTGGGGCCGCCCGGTCCACGGCGACGACGCCCTGTTCGAGCGGGTCAGTCTGGAGGCCTTCCAGTCCGGCCTGTCCTGGATCACCATCCTGCGCCGCCGCGCCGGGTTCCGCGCCGCCTTCGCCGACTTCAAGATCGCGGCGGTGGCCGCCTTCACCGACGAGGACCGCGCGCGGCTCCTCGCCGACCCGGGCATCATCCGCAACGGCGCCAAGATCGACGCCACGCTCGCCAACGCGCGCGTGCTCGCCGACTGGGCCCCGGGCGAGCTGGACGAGCTGATCTGGTCCCACGCGCCCGACCCCTCGGGCCGTCCGGTCCCGAAGACCCTGGCGGACGTCCCCGCGATCACCCCGGAGTCCACGGCCCTGTCCAAGGCCCTGAAGAAACGCGGCCTGCGCTTCGTCGGCCCCACCACGGCCTACGCCCTGATGCAGGCGTGCGGCCTGGTGGACGACCACCTGGAGACCTGCGTGGCCCGCGGGCGCGGCTAGCGGCGCCCGCGGGAGGGCAGGGAGGGCGGGCTAGCGGCCCAGGTACTTCGGCTTCTCCTTGTTCACGAAGGCCTGGACGGCGATCGCGTGGTCCTCGGAGCGCCCGGCGCGGGTCTGGAGCTCGTCCTCCTTCTCCAGCGTCTCGGCGAGGGAGTGCGACAGGCCGAAGCGCACCGACTCCTTCAGCGCCGCGTACGCCACCGTCGGCCCCTCGGCCAGCTTCCGCGCGACCTTCTCGGCCTCCGCGCGCAGCTCCGCGGCCGGCACCAGCCGGTTGGCGATGCCCAGCTCGTACGCCTCCTGCGCGGTGATCGAGCGCGGGAACAGCAGCAGGTCGGTCGCGCGCGAGGGACCCACGACCCGGGGCAGCGTCCAGGAGACGCCCGAGTCGGCGGTCAGGGCCACCCCGGCGAACGAGGTGGTGAAGGCCGCCGTGTCCGCGACCACCCGGTAGTCCGCGGCCAGCGCGAACCCGAACCCGGCCCCGGCGGCCACGCCGTTCACCGCCGCGACCACGGGCTTGGCCATCTCGGTCACGGCCCGCACGATCGGGTTGTAGTGCTCGCGCACCGTGCTCATCGTCTGCCCCGACCCGGTCTCCCGGTCGGCCGCCAGCAGCCCGATGTGCTCCTTGAGGTCCTGGCCCACGCAGAACGCCCGGTCCCCGGCCGCGGTCAGCAGCACGGCCCGTACGGAGCTGTCCTCCGCGGCGGAGCGCAGCGCGTCCCGCAGGGCCACCTTGGCCGCGACGTTCAGCGCGTTCATCGCCTCGGGGCGGTTCAGGGTGATCGTCGCGAGTCCGTCGCTCACCTCGTGGAGCACGGTGTCGGCCATGGGAGTCCCTCCGTGTGGCGGCACTGACGTACCGCTCAGTACGTCGTCGTCTGAAGGACAGCATGACGGAGTTCCCGGCCCCGGGACCGGACCGGACGTGTGAGCTGCGTCAAAGAAGCCGGCGGGGTCCGGCACCGGTTCCCGAACGGCGTATCTCGGTGCCGGGCGCGAAGTATCGCAGTCACATCGCCGAATTGAGTGGTTTTGCTCGCGCGCGTTGCCCAAGCGATGCCGACCGATGTTGGTCATCGGGTCCTGAGATGCGGGATAATGGCTGGGAAGCAATGTGTTCGATGCCGGTGTCGCGGGTCCCGCTGGACTGCGCGTGCCCTTCAAGGGGCCGTCGGCTTTGGCGATGAGCTGGTTTCAGGAAGGGGAACGAGCATGGCGGCCATGAAGCCGCGGACGGGCGACGGCCCGCTCGAGGTGACCAAGGAGGGGCGGGGCATCGTCATGCGCGTTCCGCTCGAAGGCGGCGGTCGGCTCGTCGTAGAGCTGACCCCGGACGAGGCCGACGCCCTCGGCGACGCCCTCAAGAAGGTCGTCGGCTGACGCGGGAGCGACCCTACCCTTCCAGTCCCCCCGGCATCGCAGTGCGGTGCCGGGGGGACTGCTTTTCCCCTTTTCCCGCTGCTCGGCTTTCCCGCGACTGCTCGGCTTTTCCCCGGCTGCTCAGCGCTTGACCGCGCACAGCAGGCCGTCGCCGACCGGCAGCAGCGACGGCACCAGCTCCTGGCTCTCGCGCACCGCGCGCAGCAGCTCCCGGATGCGTATGACCTCGGTGGGCTGGGGTCCCGAGTCCACCGTGCGCCCGTTGGCGAAGACGCCCTCGAACACCACCAGGCCGCCCGGCCGCAGCAGGCGCAACGATTCAGCGAGGTAGTCCAGGAGCTCCAGCCGGTCGCCGTCGCAGAAGACGAGGTCGTAGCCGGCGTCGGCGAGACGGGGCAGCACGTCCAGCGCGCGGCCCGGGATGAAGCGGGCCCGGTTGCTGGCGAAGCCCGAGGCGCGGAACGCCTGCCGGGCGAACTGCTGGTGCTCCGGCTCGGGGTCCACGGTCGTCAGCACGCCGTCCGGGCGCATCCCGTGCAGCAGGTGGATGCCGGAGACACCGGTGCCCGTACCGATCTCCGCGACGGCCTTGGCGTCCACGGAGGCGGCGAGCAGACGCAGCGCGGCGCCCGTGCCGGGCGTCACCGAGCGCAGCCCCGCCTCACGGGCCCGGTCGCGGGCCCAGCGCAGTGCGTCGTCCTCGGCGACATAGGCGTCGGCGAACGCCCAGCTCGTCTGCCGGTTGCCGGTAATGACCCTCTCCTGTCCCCGCGGTTGCCTCGGCGTGACTGTATCCGTTGGCGTCGGGAACCCGCAGATGGGACCGGGCGTTTGAAGGGGTGGGAACGACCGCGGGGGGACACAGTTGGATCACGACGGGGAGCGGGCCGGCGAGCAACTGCTGACGCAGCCGCATGAGCCGTGTCAGCCCAGATCAAATTCTCGTAAAACCGCTTATCCGGTCCTAACGGGCGAGGTGGCTATGGTAGGGGCTCCACTGGACACCACCAGAGCTGACAGGGGAGGTGCGGCCACGCCTGTGGATCGCGGAGGAGCGCTGCGGCGCCTCCTCGGATCGGCGGGCAGGCCGAGATCCGTGACCGACACCGCTGCTGACCCGAGCCACGCCGCCGGCCCCGCCGGCCCTGCCTCCGGCAGGCTCCCGACCGCGACCTTCGCCACCGACGCGGACGGGCAGGCCTGGACTCCGCCCACCTGGGAGGAGATCGTCAGCACGCACAGCGCCCGTGTCTACCGCCTCGCCTACCGGCTGACGGGCAACCAGCACGACGCCGAGGACCTCACCCAGGAGGTCTTCGTCCGGGTCTTTCGCTCCCTGTCGACCTACTCGCCCGGCACCTTCGAGGGCTGGCTGCACCGGATCACCACCAACCTCTTCCTGGACATGGTCCGCCGCAAGCAGCGCATCCGCTTCGACGCCCTCGGCGAGGACGCCGCCGAGCGGCTCGCCAGCAAGGAGCCGACCCCGCAGCAGGTCTTCAACGACGCGCACTTCGACGCCGACGTCCAGCAGGCCCTGGACACCCTCGCGCCCGAGTTCCGCGCGGCCGTCGTCCTGTGCGACATCGAGGGCCTGTCCTACGAGGAGATCGCCGCGACCCTCGGCGTCAAGCTCGGCACGGTCCGCTCGCGGATCCACCGCGGGCGCTCCCAGCTGCGCAAGGCCCTCGCGCACCGCTCGCCCGAGGCCCGCGCCGGGCGCCGCTCCTTCGTGCCCCGCGTGCCCGCTCTGAGGGGAGGGGGCGCGCCCGCGTGAGTGGAACACGGCCGGACCCTGCCGAGGGACACCTCGCAGAGCAGCACCTGGGAGACCGACTCTCCGCCCTGGTGGACGGCGAGCTCGGTCATGACGCGCGCGAGCGCGTACTGGCGCACGTGGCCACCTGCCCGAAGTGCAAGGCGGAGGTGGACGCGCAGCGCCGTCTGAAGGACGTCTTCGCGGCCGTCGCCCCGCCGGCGCCCTCCGAGAGCTTCCTGGCCCGCCTCCAGGGCCTCCCCGCGGGAGGTGACCCGGACGGCGACGGCACCCCCTTCGGCGGGGGAGGGCTCGGCGCCCGCCTCCCCGGCGCCGGCTCCTCCCCGGCCCTCGGGGTCTTCGGCGTGAGGCGGGGTGAGCCCTTCGGCCTCGCCTACGCCGCGCGCGACCACGGCTCCGTGCTGGGCTCCGACCCCGGCGGGCGCGGCTTCCGCATCCACCCCGTGGGCCGCGGCGAGACCGAGCGCTCCCGGGGCATGCGGATCGCCTTCGTGGCCGCCGGAGCGGTCTCGCTGGCCGCGATCGCCCTGGGCGGCATGACCGGCGGCAGCCCCTTCGACACGACCGCGGACGCCCGCGGCGGCTCCGGCACCGGCAGCAACGTCACACCGGCCCGCACCGCGGCGTCCGGCACGGCCACGGCCCCCGAGGGCCAGCGCCGCCGCAGCGCCGGCCCGCTGTTCGCCCAGACCGGGCAGGGCCTGCTCGGCGACGCCCCGGTCGCCCCGACCGAGGTGTCCGCGCCGCTGCTCCCCGGTGTGCCGGCCCCGTCGACCCCCCGGCAGCGGTTCACCACGCCCGTGGTGGCCGGCGCGGCGGCCATGTCCCCGCTGATACGTCCGCTGGGCGTGGCCACGCCCGTCACGCTGACGTCCTGGACGCCCGCAACGCCGCAGCCGGCGACGTCCGACCTGTTCGCCGCGACCGTCGGCCCCGACGTGCCGTCCCCGACGTCCTCGCCGTCGTCCCCGGTCCCCACCTCCCCCGGTGCCACGCCGCCCGCCTCCGCGCGGACCGCGCGCTGACCTCGCGGACCTGATGTAATCCACGGTGGACCGCGCCCACGCCGTTCCGGCCGGGCGCGGAGTCGGCTGTCGACGAGCCGCGGCCACCGCCCCGAGGAGCGCCGCCGCGGCCGGCTGCGGGGAGAGCATGGACGAGGGCGAGCGGCGCAACGGACCGGAGCAGGGGGAGGGCGGCGAGCCGGTGGGGGCTGAGCGGGGGCCGGGCACGGGGATCCGGGACGCCCGCGAGGGTGACGCCGAGGGCGCGGACTTCGGGGACTCCGAGGGCGGTTCGGGGGACAGCGCGCCGGGCGGGTTCGCGGATGACGCGCGGAGCGGCTCGGACGACGGCTCCGCGGGCCGCTCCGACGGCCCGGACGCGGGGGACTTCGAGCTGGCGCGGCCCGCGGGGAGTGGTGGGAGCGCTGCCGGTGCGGACGACGACTTCGCGCTTCCCGAGCCGCAGCCCCGGGAGCGGGCTCAGCCGCAGCACCCGTCCGACGCGCAGTCCGACCCCGAGCGGCCCCAGCCCCTGCACGACCCCGACGCCTACAGCACCCCGCCCTACGGCCAGCCGGGGCCCTGGGCGCCCGCGCCGCCGGTCCAGCACCCGGCGGCCCCCGCCGTGGCCCCCGACGCGGGAGACAGCGCCGTAGCGGCGCCAGGGCCCGCCTTGCCGGCCGAGTCTCCCGTGGTAGCCGGACCCGCCTCCGCCGCCGAGCCCGCCGTGACACCGGCCGCCGTGTCCGACCCCCTCGCGGCACCTGTCTCCGCGGCCGAACGCCTCTCGACAGGGGCCTCCGCGGCCGCGCCTCACGCGGCGTCGGGCCTCGCCTCTCCGTCCGAGCCTCCCGTGACCCCCGGCCCCGCCTCCGCCTCCCCGCCACCCCCCGTCCCCGACCCCACCTCCCCGGCCGATCCGCCCGCACCCCCCGCCGACCCCTGGCACCGCTACGACCCCTGGGCCAGGGCTGCCGCCGGCCCCCTCCAGCAGGCCGGGGCCGGGGTGGTCGGTGACGTGCAGCGGCGCCGGCGGGTGCGGCGGGGGCTGGCCGGCGGGGCGCTGCTGCTCGCGCTGGTCTCCGGGCTCGCCGGGGGTGTCGTCGGGGCGCAGCTGGAGCGCAACGGCGGTATCGGCGCGGTCGAGCTGCCGCAGCCCAGCGCCGCGCCCAGCGGACGCGCCCCCGACAGCGTCGCGGGGATCGCCGCTCGGGCCCTGCCCAGCGTGGTGACCCTGCACGTCACCGGCAGCGAGGAGTCCGGCACCGGCACCGGCTTCGTGCTCGACGAGCAGGGCCACATCCTCACCAACAACCACGTCGTCCAGCCCGCCGGCGGCGACGGCGCCATAACGGTGGTCTTCAACGGCGGCCAGACCGCCACGGCGGAGGTCGTCGGCCGGGACAGCGGCTACGACCTCGCCGTCGTCCGGGTCACCGGGGTCAAGGGCCTCACCCCGCTGCCCCTGGGCAACTCCGACGACGTCCAGGTCGGCGACCCGGTCGTCGCCATCGGCGCCCCCTTCGACCTGGAGGGCACGGTCACCTCCGGCATCATCAGCGCCAAGGAGCGGCCCATCACCGCCGGCGGCGACGGTGCCGACGCGAGCGACGTGTCGTACGTGGACGCGCTGCAGACCGACGCGCCCATCAACCCCGGCAACTCCGGCGGCCCCCTGCTGGACCGGCGGGGCCGGGTCATCGGCATCAACTCCGCCATCCGGTCGGCCGGGGCCGGCACCGGCGCGGACACGGGCCAGGCGGGGTCCATCGGACTGGGCTTCGCCATCCCCGTGAACCAGGGCAAGCGCGTCGCCGAGGAGCTGATCAACACCGGCCGGGCCACCCACCCCGTCATCGGGATCACCCTCGACATGGGCTGGTCGGGCGACGGCGCCCGCGTCGGCACCGCCGCCGACGGCGACGCCTCCCCGGTCACCCCGGGCGGCCCCGGTGCCCGGGCCGGTCTGCGCGCCGGGGACGTCATCACCGAGGTCGACGGGCAGCGCGTCCACTCGGGTGAGGAGCTGATCGTCAGGACCCGCGCCCACCGTCCCGGCGACCGCCTGGAGCTCACGGTCGAGCGCGGCGGCGCGGAGCGGACCCTCTCGCTGGTCCTGGGTTCCTCGAAGTGACGGCAACCTCACAGGCCGGTGGTCGCCACGCGGCCCGCCGGGCAAACAACGCGGAAATCCGCCCGGACCGGCGCACGCGGAGCCCCCGGGGCAGTACCGGTCGGACAGGTGCGACAGGTACCGTGGACCCGGCCCGGACCCACGGACGACCCGCAGCACACCCCGAGGGCCGAGGACCGCGGACTTCGCAAGGAGCTTCAGGTGTTCAATGACATAGGACCGCTCGAGCTGGTGACGATCGTCGTCCTGGCCGTGCTCGTCTTCGGTCCGGACAAGCTCCCCAAGGTCATCCAGGACGTGATGCGCACGATCCGGAAGATCCGTGAGTTCTCCGAGAGCGCCAAGCAGGACATCCGGCAGGAACTCGGGCCGGAGTTCAAGGACTTCGAGTTCGAGGACCTCAACCCCAAGACGTTCCTGCGCAAGCAGCTGGACAACGAAGAGCTGGGGCTGAAGGAGATCCGCAACGGCTTCGACCTGAAGAAGGAGATGGCCGAGGTCACGGACGCCGTGCACAGCCGGGACGCCGACCCGGGCACCTCCGGGTCCTCCGGTGGCCGCCTCGACATGACCAAGAAGCCCGAGGACCCGGGCCGCGACGAGCGCCCGGCGTTCGACCCCGACGCCACCTGACGCCGCCGACACCGGCCGCGCCCGACGCGCCCGCGCACTTCCCTCGTACGCCCCCTCCCGGACACCGGGTCAGGGGGCGTACGTGACGCGTTTCATACCCCCGGGACCCCTCGCAGGGCCCCCAGCGGGCATCCGGAAGGCCCACGCGCCGGGCGCTTTCCCGGCTGTCCGGGGCGAGGTGGATATGCTGCCGAGTTGTTGTGCGGACCGTACTTCAAGGAGTAGAGCCGCCCGAAGGGGGGCGGGCCGGACCGGTCCGCCCGGAGCAAGGAGGCGTCGGGGCACATGGAGACGACGAGTCGGGCAGTCGCACAGGCGCCGGCCGCGGAGGGCGCACAGCACGTCCCCTCCGCCCGGCGCACGGTCGACGGCTACCTCGAGGCGCCCTTCCCCTGGTACGGCCTCGACGAGGCCTTCACGGGGCCGCGCTGGCTGATGCAGGTGGGGACGGCGGCCGACGGGGCCGTCGAGCACGGGTCCGTCGGACACGGCGACGAGCCCTCGGTGCGGCACGAGACGGCGGGGGAGGACCGGGGGAAGTTCGCGGTGGTCGTGACCGTCGCGGCGAACCCGTCCCGGCGCAGCGCGGACGGCACGGGCCTGCTGGAGGCCACCACCGTGTCGTCGGCGGCCTGGCTGGCGGGCGTGGGGCTGCTGTCCTACACCTGGCCCGGCCAGATGGACCACAGCCTGCGGGACGACTGGCTGGACCAGCAGACGGAGACGGCGTGGGAGCTGGCCGACGACCTCGGCGGCCCGGAGTGGTCCACGCTCTCCCTGCCGGTGGACGGGGTGCCGACGCCGTTCCACTACCGCGAGTCGGAGTTCGGCTGGGTGCTCGCCGGTTCCACGCAGGAGGGCGTGCACGTGGGGGCGTACGGGCGGGGCATGAGCGCGTACGGCCTCGGCTTCGCGATGATCAAGGACATCACGGCGTACGCCTGAGAGCCGGGCGGCGCACGGGAAGCCTGAGAGCCGGGCAGGGCACGAGAAAGGGGCGCCGGTCGAATCCGGCGCCCCTTCGTCGGCCGCGGTGCGTGGCGGCTAGAACTTGTTCCTCGGGGTGATCCCCAACGACAGGCCGGACAGGCCGCGTTGGCGGCCGCCCAGCTTGCCGGCGATGCCGCGCAGGGCCGCGCCCGCCGGGCTGTCCGGGTCGGTCAGGACGACCGGCTTGCCCTCGTCGCCGCCCTCGCGCAGGCGGACGTCGATGGGGATGCTGCCGAGGACCGGGACCGTGGCGCCCGTGGTGCGGGTGAGGCCGTCCGCGACCGTCTGGCCGCCGCCCGTGCCGAAGACGTCGACCATCTCGCCGCAGTGCGGACACGGCAGGCCGGACATGTTCTCGACCACGCCGACGATCTTCTGGTGGGTCTGCACGGCGATGGAACCGGCCCGCTCGGCCACCTCGGCCGCCGCCTGCTGGGGCGTCGTGACGACCAGGATCTCGGCGTTCGGGACGAGCTGCGCGACGGAGATCGCGATGTCGCCGGTGCCGGGCGGCAGGTCCAGCAGCAGCACGTCCAGGTCGCCCCAGTACACGTCCGCCAGGAACTGCTGGAGCGCGCGGTGCAGCATCGGGCCGCGCCAGACGACCGGCGCGTTGCCCGGGGTGAACATGCCGATCGAGATGACCTTCACGCCGTTCGCCGACGGCGGCATGATCATGTTCTCGACCTGGGTCGGGCGGCCGTCGGCGCCCAGCATCCGCGGCACCGAGTGGCCGTAGATGTCGGCGTCGACGACGCCCACCTTCAGGCCGTCGGCCGCCATGGCCGCCGCGAGGTTCACCGTGACCGAGGACTTGCCGACGCCGCCCTTGCCGGAGGCGACGGCGTAGACGCGGGTGAGGCTGCCGGGCTTGGCGAAGGGCACCTCGCGCTCGGTCTGGCCGCCGCGCAGGGCCGCCGCCAGCTCCTTGCGCTGCTCGTCGCTCATCACGTCGAGCGTGACGTCGACGCGGGTGACGCCCTCGACGCGGGAGACCGCCTCGGTCACGCGCTGGGTGATCGTGTCGCGCATGGGGCAGCCGGAGACCGTCAGGTACACGGTGACCGCGACCGCCCCGTCCGCGCCGATCTCCACCGATTTGACCATCCCGAGCTCGGTGATGGGCCGGTTGATCTCGGGGTCGTTCACCGTCGCCAGTGCTTCGCGCACCGCGTCTTCGCTAGCCATAGGGACGATGGTACGGCGACCGGAGGGGCCTTAGGGATGCCCCTCAGCGGTCGTCTGCGTCACGTACGGCCGACCGTTCTGCCGGGAATACGGCATGTCCGTGGCCGTCGCGCCGGTCCTCCAGTTCCTTCAGCAGGTCCTGCAGTTCCGAGCGCATCCAGTCGCGCGTCGCCACCTCGCCCAGTCCGATGCGCAGGGCGGCGATCTCGCGGGTGAGGTACTCGGTGTCCGCGATCGACCGCTCGTTCTGCTTGCGGTCCTGTTCGAGGTTGACCCGGTCGCGGTCGTCCTGCCGGTTCTGCGCGAGCAGGATCAGCGGCGCCGCGTAGGACGCCTGCAGGGACAGCATCAGCGTCAGGAAGATGAACGGGTACTGGTCGAAGCGCAGGGACTGCGGGGCGAACACGTTCCACACGACCCACAGGATGATCACCACCGTCATCCAGACGATGAACCGCCCTGTGCCCAGGAAGCGGGCGATGCGCTCCGAGAGCCGCCCGAACGCCTCCGGGTCCCACTCGGGCAGCAGCCGCCGCCGCGGCGGGCGCGGCTGGTCCAGCCGGGCCCGCGGACGCGTGGTGGCGGTCGCCCCGGACGGCGCACGCTCGCGGCCGCCGGACGCCGTCGCGCGCCCCTCGCGCCCGCCCTCGCGCTCAGGCACCACGCGGACCACCCCCTTCGCCACGCTCCACGCCCATCCGCTCCTCGTCGGCCGGGTCCCGCCCGTCCCCGGTGTCCGCGGGGTTCCCGGGGTCCGCGGGGTCCTCCTCCAGGTGGAACTCCGTCTCCCGCCAGTCCTCCGGCAGCATGTGGTCCAGCACGTCGTCCACCGTCACCGCGCCCAGCAGCGAGCCCGCCTCGTCGACGACGGGCGCCGCGACCATGTCGTACGTCGCGAAGAACCCGGCGACGACGGGCAGCGCCGCGTCCGGGTCCAGCGGCTGGAGGTCGTCGTCGATGATCGAGCCGACCAGGGTGTACGGCGGGTCCCGCAGCAGCCGCTGGAAGTGCACCGTGCCGAGGTACTTGCCGGTCGGCGTCTCGTCGGGCGGCCGGCACACGTAGACCTGGGCGGCGAGCGCGGGGGACAGGTCGCGGTTGCGCACCCGGGCCAGGGCGTCGGCGACGGTGGCGTCCGGGCGCAGCACGATCGGCTCGGTCGTCATCAGACCGCCGGCCGTGTGCTCCTCGTACGACATCAGACGCCGCATGTCGGCCGCGTCGTCGGGCTGCATCAGGCTCAGCAGCCGCTCCTGGTCGTCCTCCGGGAGCTCGGCGAGCAGGTCGGCCGCGTCGTCCGGGTCCATCGCCTCCAGGACGTCCGCCGCGCGCTCCTCCTTCAGCTTGCCGAGGATCTCGATCTGGTCGTCCTCCGGCAGCTCCTCCAGGACGTCGGCCAGCCGGTCGTCGTCGAGGGCCGCGGCGACCTCGGCGCGGCGCTTGGCGGACAGGTGGTGCAGGACGTTGGCCAGGTCGGCGGGGCGCAGCTGCTCGAAGGTGGCGAGCAGGTTCTCCGCGCCCTGTCCGTGCTCGTCCACGGAGAAGCCCGTGACGGCCGACCACTCCACGGTCAGCGTCTCGCCCTTGGCGCGGCGGAAGGCGCCGCCCTTGCGGCCCTTGCGCACGAACACCCGGTCGATCTCCCAGTCCCGGCGGGCGGGCAGTTGCTGCACCGACAGGTCGAGCACGGTGACCTCCTCGCCGGTGTCGGCGAGGGTCACGCGCCGGTCCAGCAGTTCGCCGAAGACCAGCCGTTCCGTGGGCCGTTGCTCGAAGCGGCGGACGTTGAGCACGCCGGTGGTGATGACCTGGCCGGACTCGATGCCGGTCACGCGGGTCATGGGCAGGAAGATCCGGCGGCGCGTGGCCAGTTCGACGACCAGCCCGAGCACCCTGGGCGGCCGGCGGCCGACGCGGAGCATGACGACCAGGTCGCGCACCCGTCCCACCTGGTCGCCGGTGGGGTCGAAGACGGCGACACCGGAGAGGTGCGAGACGAAGATCCGGGGGGCGCCGGCTGCCATGACGATGCTTCCTTCGCTTGCCGGGGTGAGGGGGCGGGGGCGGGACGGTGGGGGACGGGGGGGCGGGTGCGGGAGGGGGTGGGGGGTCGGGTGCGGACGAGGGGGCCGTTATCCCAAATGCCCGTTCGTGCGGGCTTCAGGCTAGCCCGTCCCGATCGGATACGCCCTGGTGAGGGGTCCGGACGGACCGGCTCCGTCGGGGCCCCGCGACCCCGGTACGCTGCCGTACGCCGCTGAGGAGATCCCCATGGAAAGGCAGCTGCGTCTGTGACTGCGATGCGCCACGGCCGTACCCGTCGGACCGCGCTGGTGGGCGCCGTGTGCGTCCTGGTCGCGGCAGGCCCGCTGGTGGCGGGGTGCAGCGAGGACCCGGACGCGGGCACCAACGGGGTCGGCAAGCTGCCGGCCGAGCGGATCCAGGCGAGGACCAAGGCGGCCGCCGGCTCGGCCGACGCGGTGCGGCTCGCGGGGACGGTGGTCACCAGCGGGCGCACGTACCGGCTCGACATGCGCCTGAAGTCCGGCGGCGGCACCGGCTCGGTCACCTCCCAAGGGGCCACCTTTCAGCTGCTGCGCATCGGCGAACAGCTGTACCTGAAGGCCGACGCGGGCTTCTGGAAGCACGAGGACGGCAAGGGCGACGACCAGGGCACCGACGCGGCCGCCGCGGACAAGCTCGACGGCAAGTACGTGAAGGTGCCGACGGGTGACCCCTCGTACAAGAAGTTCAGCGGGTTCACGGACAAGGACGTCCTCCTCGACGGTCTGCTCACCCTGCACGGCACGCTGGCGCGGGACGGCCACCACGAGCAGGGCGGTGTGCGCACCATCCGCATCACCGGCGACAAGGGCTCGGGCGGCACCCTGGACGTGTCCCTGAAGGGCCTGCCGTACCCGCTGCGCCTGGTGCGCGCGGGCGGCGCGGGCACGCTCACCTTCTCGGCCTGGGGCGAGGACTTCCCGCTGGCGGAACCGGCCAAGGGCGAGACGGTGGACTACGGCCACCAACTGCCGACGTCCTGACGGGCCCTGGGCCCGCGTGCCGCCGGTCCGGCTGCCGCCCGCCCCGCGTGGACGGGAAGGACTACGCCCGCTTCCTGCGGCGCGCCAGCAGCCGTGGCAGCCCCGCCGGGGCCGGCCGGCGGGTCGTCGCCGGGGTGGGCACCGGAACGGCGGCCAGGCTGTCCTCGGGCAGCGGCAGCGTGCTGCCCGTCGGCTCCAGGCGCACAACGCGGCACTCCCGGGCCCAGCGCCCGGTCATCGCCTCGCCGTCGGGTGCGTTGAGCCGCTTGCCCTTGAGTTCGGCGACCGCCGCGTCCCACGCCTCGCCGCCGGGTGCGAGCTGGACGACCCGCGCGGTCCAGGAGACCAGCCGGCCGCCCTTGTCCTTGCTGCGCACGGTCACCTCGGCCCGGCCGCCGTCGGCCAGCCCGGACAGCGGCTGTTCGCCGGGCCCGTCGCCGACCAGGCACGCGGCGCCCTCGTGCCACACGTGCCACAGCGCACGCGCGGCCGCGGCGCCCTCCGGCCGGACCCAGACGAGGCCGGACTTCTTGGTGGCCTCCTCGACGAGGGCCTGGTCGAGCAGCTCGTTGGTCATGGCCCCAGCCTATCCAGGCGGCCCTACAGCCAGCCGTTGCGCTTCAGGGTGCGGTGGATGCCCAGGCAGATGGCCACCGTGAACGACATGATCACGGGGTAGCCGTAGCGCCAGTGCAGCTCGGGCATGTGCTCGAAGTTCATGCCGTAGACCCCGCACACCATCGTCGGTACGGCGATGATCGCCGCCCACGAGGTGATCTTGCGCATGTCCTCGTTCTGCGCGACGGACGCCTGCGCGAGGTTGGCCTGGAGGATGGAGTTCAGCAGCTCGTCGAAGCCGACGACCTGCTCCTGCACGCGCGCGAGGTGGTCGGCGACGTCGCGGAAGTACTTCTGGATGTCGGGGTCGACCAGCCGCATCGGCCGCTCGCTCAGCAGCTGCATGGGCCGCAGCAGCGGCGACACGGCGCGCTTGAACTCCAGGATCTCGCGCTTGAGTTGGTAGATCCGCCCGGCGTCGGTGCCGCGTGGGGTGCCCTTGCGACCGGGCGAGAAGACGTCCGTCTCCACCGCGTCGATGTCGTCCTGGAGGGCGTCGGCGACCGCGATGTAGCCGTCGACCACGTGGTCGGCGATGGCGTGCAGCACGGCCGACGGGCCCTTGGCGAGCAGCTCGGGGTCGTCCTGGAGGCGGTGGCGCAGCGCGCGCAGGGAGCCCTGCCCGCCGTGCCGGACGGTGATGAAGAAGTCCCGCCCGGTGAAGCACATGACCTCGCCGGTCTCCACGACCTCGCTGGTGGCGGTGAGTTCGTCGTGCTCGACGTAGTGGACCGTCTTGAACACGGTGAACAGCGAGTCGTCGTAGCGCTCCAGCTTGGGCCGCTGGTGGGCCTGGACGGCGTCCTCCACGGCCAGCGGGTGCAGCCCGAACTCCGAGGCGATGCCCGCGAATTCGGCCTCCGTCGGCTCGTGCAGGCCGATCCAGACGAAGCCGCCGTCGCGCCGCACCCTGCGCATCGCCTCGTGCGGGGCCAGCGGGGCGTCGGTCTCCACGCGGGCGCCGTCGCGGTAGACCGCGCAGTCGACCACGGCCGAAGGGGTCGCGGGGTCGCGCGTGGTGTCGTAGGTGCCGCCGTCCGGGCGTACGGCGCTCTTGCGCAGCGAGGGGCGGGACGGGCGGACGACGGCGCGCAGGTCGCGGATCATCGACATGGGCAGGCTCCTTCGCATCGGGCGGCGAGGCCTTCCGCCGACGGGTGGAACTACCCGGAATGAGGACGTCCGTGCTGCGGATGTTTGGCACGTCCACAAAGCGGGGAGCACCGCTCCGTCGCGGTGAGGGGCTTCGCTGCTGGATTCGACTTCTGATGCAGATCAGACAGATCGGGTGAAACGAAACGAAGTGCTCTTCCGAAGATGCGCCAGACACACACACGCGAACGTGAGGGGTGGCAGCCAGCCAGAGCGAGATCGGCTATTCAGCGGGCGGAAGAGCGAGTGGTACTGCACGGTCGACTTCGATCCATGACAGCCCCACCTCCTCCGGCCGGTCCCTCGTAAGGGAGTTCCATCGGCGTCGGGGCTAGATCGCGACGCTTACACGTGCTGCCCCGAACCACCGGGCAAGAGTAGCAGTCGTCCGAAGTGTCAAGGCGCTGCTTTGCCCGGCACTGACGAGTTCTATGCTCGCCGCATGGCTGATGTTCTTCCTCTGGTCGAGGCCCGGTTGCGCACCGCGCTGGGCGAGCCGGACGCGCGCGCGGCGGTCACCTTCCTCGGCACCGACCGCATCGAGGTGCTCCGCTTCCACGAGGGGGACATCGTCCGGTACGCCACCCTCGGCATGTCCGCGCACCCCATGACGGACCCCACGGCGATGGTCGCCGACCCGGTCGCGGGGCCGCGCGCCGAGCTGGTCCTCTCGGTGCGCGCGGGTACCGGCGCCGACACCGACAAGGTGCTCCGCCCGCTCGCCGTGCTCGGCGCGTCCCCGCAGGTCGAAGGGCTGGTCGTGGCTCCCGGCGCCTCCCTCGACGTGGGCGGGCCGCTGTGGCCCGGCGCCCCGTTCACCTCGGTGCTGGTGGCCGAGCCGGGCGGCCTGGTCGAGGACCTCGAACTCGACGCGCCGGCGGACCCGGTGCGCTTCCTGCCGCTGCTGCCGATGACGCCGAACGAGGCCGCCTGGAAGCGCGTGCACGGCGCCCAGGCCCTCCAGGAGCGCTGGCTGACGCACGGGACGGACCTGCGGGATCCCTCCCGCAGGTCCGTCCCGCTGGACTGAACGGTTCCGCACCCACCGGGTGAGCAAGCTCACCAACCGGCGCCCGGACGGCGTCAGTTGGCGAAGACGGCCACCCCGTCCTCGCTCGCGTGCCGCGGCTCGAGCTCCTCGGCCCGGTGGGTGAGGGCCCGGCGCCGTACGACGACCACCAGCGCGCCGAGGACGGCCGTGACCGCCGCCACCACGAACGGCATGCGCAGGTCGGTCCACTCCTCGATCTTCGGCGCGAGGTAGGGCGCCGCGGCGGCCGCGAACCAGCGCACGAAGTTGTAGCCGGCGCTCGCCACCGGGCGCGGCGCGTCCGACACGCCGAGGGCCAGTTCGGTGTACACGGTGTTGTTCACGCCGATGAAGGCGCCGGACAGGATCGTGCACACCACGGCCGTGGTGTGGTCGCCGAGGCCGAGCGCCAGCACGTCGGCCGCGAGCAGCACCAGCGAGCCGCCGAGCACCTTCAGCGAGCCGAACCGCTCCTGCAGGCGCGGCGCGACGAGCACCGAGAATACGGCGAGCAGCACGCCCCAGGCGAAGAACACGGCACCCGACTTGTACGGGGTCATGTTCAGCACGAACGGGGTGAAGGCCAGCACGGTGAAGAACGTGTAGTTGTAGAAGAACGCCGAGACGGCCGCCGAGGCCAGGCCGCCGTGGCCGAGCGCCTTGAGCGGGTCGAGCAGCGAGGTCTTCCGGGCGGGCCTCGGCTGCTCCTTCAGGAACACCGCGATGCACAGGAACCCGACCGCCATCAGGAAGGCCGTGCCGAAGAACGGGTAGCGCCAGCTGGCGTCGCCGAGCAGCGCGCCGAGCAGCGGCCCGCAGGCCATGCCGAGCCCGAGGGCGGACTCGTAGAGCAGGATCGCCGCCGCGCTGCCGCCGGCCGCCGCGCCGACGATCACCGCGAGGGCCGTCGAGACGAAGAGGGCGTTGCCGAGCCCCCAGCCCGCGCGGTAGCCGACGAGCTGGCCGACCGTGTCGGAGGTGCCGGCCAGGCCGGCGAAGACCACCACGAGGGCGAGGCCGAGCAGCAGGGTCTTGCGCCCGCCGACACGGCTGGACACGAAGCCGGTGACCAGCATCGCGATCGCGGTGATCAGGAAGTAGGAGGTGAACAGCAGGGAGACCTGGCTGGGCGTGGCACGCAGGCCCTGGGCGATGGACGGCAGGATCGGGTCGACGAGCCCGATGCCCATGAAGGCGACGACCGATGCGCCGGCCGTGGCCCACACCGCCTTGGGCTGGCGCAGGATGCCGCCCGCTCCGGCGTCGAAGGGGTCCGAGGTCCCGGTACCTCCTGTGGCCATGGTTGCTCCCGTCCGGTTGCGACAGATGGTTGGTGTTTACACATAGTACGTTAGCCATGCTAATTAATGCAAGATGCATCTACTTTCCCCTGGTGGCGGGCGGTCCGGACGGGTGATCGTCCTTGACGTGGGCGGGTCCGGGTAGGACCGTGGGGGCCTATGAGGGGCGAACCCAGTTGCCCGAAGTGTGGTGGCCGGGTCAGGGCTCCCGGCCTCTTCTCCGACTCCTGGCAGTGCGACGCGCACGGGACGGTGCATCCGCTGCAGCCCGTGATACCGCCCAGTGTCGAGGCCCTGGGCGTGGTCGTGGCCCGGACCCGGGTGCCGGTGTGGATGCCCTGGCCGCTGCCGGTCGGCTGGCTGTTCACGGGCGTGGCCTACGCCGGTGACGACCGCAGTGGGGGCCGCGCGACCGCCGTCGCCTGCTCGGGCCCCGGACCGCTCGGCGGCATGGGCGAGCTGATCCTGGTCGCCGAGGAACTCGGTGTCGGGCTCGGCGCGCACTACGCCGGCATGGACGGCCCGGACCCCGGCCCCCACCTGGACGTCGAGAAGCCTCCCCAGACCAAGGTGCTGGCCGCCGGCCGGCCCACCCCGCTGTGGCACGTCTCCGACGGCCCCGCCGACCGCGCGGTCTTCGCCGGCGAGGCCCGCGGGCTGTGGCTGTGGGCGGTGGTCTGGCCCGAGCAGTCGGGGCTGCTGCTGTACGAGGAGCTGGTGCTGACGGACCTGCGGGACGCGGGGGCGGAGGTGGACCTGGTGCCCTGCGGAGCGTTGTCGCCGCGCTTGCTCGAGCCGTGAGGGGTGGGTGGGCTGGGGGTGCGGTGGGGGTGGTGCGCCTGAGGGGTGGTTGGGGTGGGTGCGTCGGCGGGTGCGGGGGGTGGAGGGCTGGTCGCGCAGTTCGTCGCGCCCCTGAGGTGGGGACGCCCGGCCGGGAATTGTAGGGGGCGCTGTGGGGGTGTGGGTGTGACAGGGGGGTCTCGTGGGCGGTTATCCTTGGGCGTTCCCTTTCGTTCGTGACCGTCTGGAGTTCGTGTCGTGCGTATCGACCTGCACTGCCACTCCACCGCGTCCGACGGTACGGACAGCCCGGCCGAGCTGGTGCGGAACGCGTCGGCGGCCGGTCTGGACGTCGTCGCGCTGACCGATCACGACACCACTCGCGGGCACGCCGAGGCGATCGCCGCGCTGCCCGCCGGGCTCACCCTGGTCACCGGTGCCGAGCTGTCCTGCCGGCTGGACGGCGTCTCGATGCACCTGCTGGCCTACCTCTTCGACCCCGAGGAGCCCGCCCTGCTCGCCGAGCGCGAGCTGGTGCGCGACGACCGGGTGCCGCGGGCCCGGGGCATGGTGGCCAAGCTCAACGAGCTCGGCGTGCCGGTCACCTGGGATCAGGTCGCCCGGATCGCCGGCGACGGCTCGGTCGGCCGTCCGCACGTGGCGTCCGCGCTCGTCGAGCTGGGCGTCGTCCCGACCGTGAGCGATGCCTTCACCGAGGAGTGGCTGGCCGACGGCGGGCGGGCCTACGTCGCCAAGCACGAGACCGACCCGTTCGAGGCGATCCGCCTGGTCAAGGGCGCCGGCGGGGTCGCCGTGTTCGCGCACCCCGGGGCCGGCAAGCGGGGCCGCACGGTGCCGGAGTCCGCGATCGCCGAGCTGGCCGCGGCCGGCCTGGACGGCATCGAGGTCGACCACCTGGACCACGACGCGGACACCCGCGCCCGCTTGCGCGGACTCGCCGCGGACCTGGGGCTGTTGGTCACCGGCTCCTCGGACTACCACGGCAGCCGCAAGACCGTCGCGCTCGGCGAGTACACCACCGACCCCGAGGTGTACGGGGAGATCACCCGCCGCGCCACGGGGGCGTTCCCCGTCCCGGGCGCGGGCGGAATCTGAGCCGCCCGGACTCCTTCCGGTCCTCCCACCCCCTTCTGTTTCCCCTCCCTCTCCGCTTCCCCGTACCCGGTGCCGCCGGGCGTGCCCGCACGTCCTCCCGGTTCCCGGGCGGGCGGCTCCGTTCCGCAAGGCACCCTCAATGTTCGACGTCGCCGTCTTCGGCTCCCTGTTCCTGACCCTCTTCGTCATCATGGATCCCCCGGGGATCACCCCGATCTTCCTGGCGCTGACCGCCGGGCGTCCCGGCCGGACGCAGAAGCGGATGGCCCTGCAGGCCGTCTGCGTGGCGGGCGGTGTCATCACCGTCTTCGGGCTGCTGGGCCACCAGATCCTGGACTACCTGCACGTCTCCGTGCCCGCGCTGATGATCGCGGGCGGGCTGCTGCTCCTGCTGATCGCGCTGGACCTGCTGACCGGCAAGACCGACGAGCCCAAGCAGACCAAGGACGTCAACGTGGCGCTCGTCCCGCTGGGGATGCCGCTGCTGGCCGGGCCCGGCGCGATCGTCTCGGTGATCCTCGCCGTGCAGAAGGCGGACTCCGTCACCACCCAGGTCTCGGTGTGGTCGGCGATCCTCGCCATCCACGTGGTGCTGTGGCTGGTGATGCGCTACTCACTGCTGATCATCCGCGTCATCAAGGACGGCGGGGTCGTGCTGGTGACCCGGCTCGCCGGCATGATGCTGTCCGCCATCGCCGTGCAGCAGATCATCAACGGGATCACCCAGGTGGTCCGGGGCGGCTGAGCGGACGGGAGACGTCCCCGGACGCGCAGAGCCCCGTACGGCACGGTGCCGTACGGGGCTCTGAAGCCTGTCGTAAATCGATCCGCGTTACGAGGCCGGAGTGTCGGCCGGGCGGATCCACAGGCGCTGCCCGATGGCGGCGGCCTGCTGAACGATCCGGTTGACGGAGGCGGCGTCCACGACGGTGCTGTCCACGGGCGTGCCGTCGACGTCGTCGAGTCGCATGATTTCGAAGCGCATGGCTTCTCCCTTCGTCTGGTCATCCTCCTGAGGAGAACTACTGGTGGGGTCCAGGGCGTGTCGTGCTCCCTGCTCCATGGGAGTCAACCTGTCCCGCGTTACAAACATTCCCTACGCTAAATAAATTTTTCGAACGACTAATTACTGACGAGTAAGAGGGTTGTCCCCGACTGTTCGGGACCGGTTGTGTCCGCAGCGTGACGGCCGGGACAATGGGCGCGATGAACGACGACCTCGCGGCCCTCGCCGCCCGCATCGACCGCACGAACGAGCTGCTGACCCGCATGCTCGCCGAGGTGGCGAAGACACCCTCGACCCATGCGATCTTCGTCGACGCGGGGTACCTCTACGCGGCCGCGGGCCGGCTCGTGGCCGGCACCGAGGACCGGCGCGCCTTCGACCTCGACGCCGAGGGCCTGATCGAGGCGTGCATCGACCGGGCCCGCTCGGTCTTCGCGGACAGCAGGCTGCTGCGCGTGTACTGGTACGACGGCGCCCGCCGCCGCATCCACACCGCCGAACAGCAGTCCATCGCCGAGCTGCCGGACGTCAAGGTCCGCCTCGGCAACCTCAACGCCAACAACCAGCAGAAGGGCGTCGACTCCCTGATCCGCAGCGACCTGGAGTCACTGGCCCGCCACCGCGCCATCAGCGACGCGGCCCTGCTCGGCGGCGACGAGGACCTGGTCTCGGCGGTGGAGGCGGCCCAGGGGTACGGCGCCCGTGTGCACCTGTGGGGCGTCGAGGCACCCGACGGCCGCAACCAGGCCGAGCCGCTGCTCTGGGAGGTCGACAGCCAGCGCACCCTCGACCTGGAGTTCTTCAAGCCGTACGTCACCCGCCGCACCGCCCACGCGCACGAGGGCCCGCCCACCGCCCGGCCCACACGGGACGACGTGCGCTTCGTCGGCGCCCAGATCGCGGCGAAGTGGCTGGCGGCGCGGGGCCGCGACTCGCTGGGCGAACTCCTGCCCGGCCACCCCTACCTGCCCGGCTCCGTCGACCAGGACCTCCTCGTCGAGGCCGAGGGCCTGCTGCAGTACTCGCTGCGCGGCCAGGCCGACCTCCGGCGCGCCCTGCGCGACGGCTTCTGGGAGCACCTGCGCACGCAGTACTAGGGGGTGTCTTGTCGATCAGGCCGGGCTCGCGGCGCCTGGCACCGCGCCTCGCGGCGTTGTCGTCGGTTGGCGATGCTCCGCATCGCCGCCCTCCTCCGCCTTGCGATGCACGGCACCAGACGCCGCTCCCTGATCCGGCCTGATCGACAAGACACCCCCTAGTACTTGGACGGGTGCGCGTCCCAGAAGTCGGCGAGGGCCTCGGCCGTGGCCGCGGGGCGGTCCGCGTTGGGGGAGTGCTCGGCGCCCGCGATCACCGTGCGGTGCGCCCCCAGCCGCCGCGCCATCTCGTCCAGCAGGGGCACCGGCCAGGTGTCGTCGCGGGCGCCCGACAGGACGTGGAAGGGCAGCGCGACGGCCGCGAGTTCCTCCACGCGGTCCGGCTCGACGCACAACTGGGTCCCGGCGGCGAGCAGTTGGGCCGGCTTGTGGTTAAGCCAGCGCTGCCGCAGCAGTTCCGGACCGCCGAACCCCCTGGCCGGGCCGCCGACTTCCTCCGGCGGGCCCATCAGGGCGATCACCCGCCACACCTCGGCCATCGTCATCGCCGCGAGCGCGTCGTGCAGCAGCTTCACGCGCTGCTGCTGGGAATCGGAGATCCGCGCCGGACCAGATGACATCATCGTGAACGACACGAAGGGCGTGTGGTCCAGCAGCACGGCGGCCCGCGCGACCTGCCCGCCCAGCGAGTGCCCCATCAGGTGCACGGGCGTGCCGAGGGCGTCCGCCTGCGCGAGCAGGTCCCGCGCCAACTCCTCCTGCGCGTACGGCGCCTCGTCGTCCGCCGGTCCGTCCGACTCGTTCTGCCCGCGTCCGTCCACCGCGACCGTCCGGTAGCCGCGCGCGGCCAGCGGCTCGTGCAGCAGGTGGAAGTCCTCCTTGCTGCCGGTGAACCCGGGCACCAGGAGCGCCACGCCCCGCGGCTCCACCCCGGCGGCCACGGGCCCGTCGACGACGGCGAACTCACCGCGCGCGGTGCGCAGCGGGTACGCGCGGGTTCCGGGCGGCGGGACGAAGGGGCTCGGCGTGGTCACGGAGGGAGGCTACCGCGTGGGCCGGCGCGCGGCCCGTGGTGGTCCCCGCACGCCGACGGCCCGGTCCCGTGGGTACGGGACCGGGCCGTCGGGCGCGCTGTGCGGGGCGCGTCGGTCAGCTGTCCGTGGTCTCCACGGCCTCCACGGCCGCGGTCGCCTTCCGGGTGCGCCGGGCCTTCGGCTTCGCCTCGCCACCGTCACCGGGGACCTCGGCGGCTGCCGCGGTCTTCCGGGTCCGGCGCGGCTTGGCCTCGACGGCTGCCTCGGGGGCCTCGGCGGCTTGCGCTGCCTCGGTCGCCTTGGCGGCGGCGGTCTTGCGGGTCCGGCGCGGCTTGGCCTCGACGGCTGCCTCGGGGGCCTCGGCCGCGGCCTCGGCTGCCTTGGCGGCGGCCGTCTTGCGCGTCCGGCGGGGCTTGACCTCGGCGGCGGCCTCGGCACCCTCCGCCGCGGCCACGGCGGCCTCGGCCTTGGGCGCCGCGGTCTTGCGGGTGCGGCGGGGCTTGGCCTCGACGGGAGCCTCGACCTCGGCGGTGGCGCTCGCCTCGACGGCGGACGCGACGGCCTCGGTCACCTCGGTGGCCTGGGCGGCCTTGCGCGTCGTACGACGGCGCGGCTTGGCCTCGGCTGCCTCGGCGGTGTCCACCGCGGCCTCGGCGGCGGGGGTGGTCTCCGCCTTGGGCGCCGCGGTCTTGCGGGTGCGGCGGGGCTTGGCCTCGGCGGGAGCCTCGACCGGGGCCTCGGCGGACCGCGCCGTGTCGACGGCCTCGACGGCGGCTTCCGCGGCCTTGGCGGCGGCCGTCTTGCGGGTGCGGCGCGGCTTGGTGACCGTCGCGGCCTCGGCGACCTCGGCGGCGGGCTGCACCGGCGCGGCGACGGCCTGGCTCGCCTCGGCCGTCGGCTCGGCGGCCACGGCCGCCTTGCGGGTCCGGCGGCGCGGCGCGGCCTCGGTGACCTCGGCCGGTGCGGCGGCGGTCTCGGTACCGGCCGGGGCGGCCGGCTCGGGGACCGTCACGGTGCCGGTCTCGACGGCCGTCGGCGTGGCCTCCGCCGCCCGTCGGGTACGGCGGCGGCGCGGCTTGTCCGCCTCCGGGGACTGCGCCTCGGGGGACGCGGCGGGCGCCGGGATGTCGAGCGCCGGACGCTCCGCCGTCGCCACGGCGGCCTGGGCGGCCTCGGGCGCGGCAGCGGTCGTCGCGGCGGCGGCGACGTCCGCCGAGGAGCCGTTGCGGGTACGGCGCCGGCGGCGCGGGGTGCGCGGACCGGCGGCCTCGTCGGCCGCGGGCGCCTGCTCCGGGGCCTCGGGGGCCGTGGCGGCGGGCGTCGGGGTGGCGTCCAGCGGGGTACCGCTGCGCGTGCGGCGACGGCGGCGCGGCGTGCGCTCCGACCGGTCCGTGCGCTCCGACTGGTCGGTGCGGTCCGTGCGCTCGCGGTCGGCGGAACGGGACTCGTCCCGGCCACCGGGACGGCCGCCCCGGCCACCGCGACCGCGCGGTCCGCGGCCGCCCGGCTCGCCCAGGTCCTCCAGCACCTCGGCGTCCAGCCCGGCGCGCGTGCGCTCCGAGCGCGGCAGGACGCCCTTGGTGCCCGCGGGGATGCCGAGGTCGGAGAAGAGGTGCGGGGAGCTCGAGTACGTCTCCACCGGGTCCGGGAAGTTCAGCTCCAGCGCCTTGTTGATCAGCTGCCAGCGCGGGATGTCGTCCCAGTCGACGAACGTGATCGCCGTGCCCTTGGCGCCCGCGCGGCCGGTACGGCCGACCCGGTGCAGGTACGTCTTCTCGTCCTCGGGGGACTGGTAGTTGATGACGTGGGTGACGCCCTCGACGTCGATGCCGCGCGCGGCGACGTCGGTGCAGACGAGGACGTCCACCTTGCCGTTGCGGAAGGCGCGCAGCGCCTGCTCGCGGGCGCCCTGGCCGAGGTCGCCGTGGACCGCGCCGGAGGCGAAGCCGCGGCTCTGGAGCTGCTCGGCGATGTCGGCGGCGGTGCGCTTGGTGCGGCAGAAGATCATCGCCAGCCCGCGGCCCTCGGACTGCAGGATGCGGGCGATCATCTCCGGCTTGTCCATGTTGTGCGCGCGGTAGACGAACTGCTTGATGTTCGCGACCGTCGCGCCCTCGTCGTCCGGCGCCGTGGCGCGGATGTGCGTGGGCCGCGACATGTAGCGGCGCGCGAGGCCGATGACCGCGCCCGGCATGGTCGCCGAGAACAGCATGGTCTGGCGCTTGACCGGCAGCATGTCGATGATCTTCTCGACGTCGGGCAGGAAGCCCAGGTCGAGCATCTCGTCGGCCTCGTCCAGGACGAGCGACTTGACGTGCTTGAGGTTCAACTTCTTCTGGCCCGCGAGGTCCAGCAGCCGGCCCGGGGTGCCGACGACGACGTCGACGCCCTTCTTCAGGGCCTCGACCTGAGGCTCGTACGCCCGGCCGCCGTAGATCGCGGTGACCCGGACGTTGCGCACCTTGCCCGCGGTCAGCAGGTCGTTGGTCACCTGCGTGCACAGCTCGCGGGTGGGGACGACGACGAGCGCCTGCGGGGCGTCAGTGAGGTCCTCGGGGCGGGCGCGTCCGGCCTCGACGTCGGCGGGGACGGTCACGCGCTCCAGCAGCGGCAGGCCGAAACCGAGCGTCTTGCCGGTGCCGGTCTTGGCCTGGCCGATGACGTCCGTGCCCGAGAGGGCCACCGGGAGCGTCATCTCCTGGATGGGGAAGGGGGTGATGATGCCGACGGCTTCGAGGGCCTCGGCGGTCTCGGGGAGGATTCCGAGATCTCTGAACGTGGTAGTCAGGGTGCTGCCTCTTCTGTGTACGCGGTGCGAGGCGAGCGCGGGGGTCGTTGACGGACCGTGCCGGGGGACGTCGGCTGCCTTACGGGCGGGCCGCGAGGGGCACGCCGTACGGCTCGGGACCACTGCCGACGCTCTAGCGCTCGTACCGCTGAGGTTCCCTCCGATCGTCGTACGCACAGTGCCGTACGGTCAGGGAGGGCTGTCGGGTCGGAGCCGATCGGGCCACCGACCGGGCATCCTCATACGTGCGGCCTGTCGAGGTACGTCGCACTCATCAAGTGCCGATGTACCAGCAGGCGCATTACCACCATACCCCGGAATCGCGCACTCGTGACGGCCGATTCGGTCACGTTGCCGTCGTCACTCCGGATCACGCCTCCCGGCGCCCCCTCTGACACCGGCCGCGGAGTGACTGGCCAGGGGCTTCCGTCGGGTGGTGAGCGGGCTATTGTGCGCTTCATGACGAGCTCTGACAAGCCTGACCACGCCACCGAGACCCCTGCCGGTCCGTCCGCGGGGAACGCCCCCGCGCCGACCGGTGTCGCCGCCCAGGACTGGGCCACGGCCGCCGCCGACCCGCAGTACCGGGCCGCCGTCGTGGACCTCCTCGGCGCCCTGGCGTACGGCGAGCTGGCGGCGTTCGAGCGCCTCGCGGAGGACGCCAAGCTGGCGCCCACGCTGGAGGACAAGGCGGAGCTGGCGAAGATGGCGTCGGCCGAGTTCCACCACTTCGAGCGGCTGCGCAACCGGCTCGCCGAGATCGGCGAGGAGCCCACGCGCGCGATGGAGCCGTTCGTCGCCGCGCTGGACGGCTTCCACCGCCAGACCGCCCCCTCGGACTGGCTGGAAGGCCTGGTGAAGGCCTACGTCGGCGACTCCATCGCCAGCGACTTCTACCGGGAGGTCGCCGTACGGCTCGACGCCGACACGCGCGCACTGGTGCTGGCCGTGCTGGACGACACCGGGCACGCAGGGTTCGCCGTCGACCGGGTGCGGGCGGCGATCGACGCCGAGCCCCGCGTGGGCGGCCGGCTCGCGCTGTGGGCGCGGCGGCTGATGGGCGAGGCGCTGTCGCAGTCGCAGCGGGTGGTCGCGGACCGGGACGCGCTGTCGACGATGCTGGTGGGCGGGGTGGCCGACGGGTTCGACCTCGCCGAGGTCGGCCGGATGTTCTCGCGGATCACGGAGGCGCACACGAAGCGGATGGCTGCGCTGGGGTTGGCGGCGTAGCGCTCGTGCCGTGGAGGGGCGGTTGCTGTCGTCGCGCCGCTGCGGGGTTGTGGGGGCTGGTCGCGCAGTTCCCCGCGCCCCTGGGTGGGGGCTCGGCTGACGCCTTCGCCCCCGTCCTCCCGGTTACGCCGTTGCCGAGCGGCGGAGGCGGCCCGCCGGGCGGAGCAGGAGTGAGACGGAGGCGGCGGAGACGACCGCCGCGCCGAGGAGGCTCACCAGGAGAGAGCCGGAGTCCAGGGCGCTGTGGGTGACGAAGTCGCCGAACAGGGCGCCGGCGATGCCGGTCGCGAAGACCAGGCGGGTGGCGGGCAGCCGGTGGGACAGGCGGTGGACCGCCGCCCACGCGAGCACGATGCCGAGCACAGCGGAGCCGAGCGCTTCCAAGATCATGCGGGTCCCTCCCAGACGGCCGGGCTGTGCAGCAAGGTCGTAGCCGGTCTTACCCGTGACCTGCGGAATGCAATCCTCCCCTGTGAGGAGCTCGTGCGCCATCTGTGAACGACCCCGGAGGGCCCGAACGGGGGAAGGGCCCGGCGACGTCACCGTCGCCGGGCCCTTCCCGAGTCGTTCGCCCGCAGCGGGCTCAGAGCGCGCCGAAGCCCACCTTGCGCGGGGCGGGCTCGCCGAGCTCCACGTACGCGAGGCGGTCCGCCGGGACCAGGACCTTGCGGCCGTGGTCGTCCGTGAGGCTGAGCAGCTGCGACTTCCCGGCCAGCGCCTCGGCCACCACGCGCTCGACTTCCTCGGCACTCTGACCGCTCTCCAGAACGATCTCGCGCGGCGCGTGCTGCACGCCGATCTTGACCTCCACGGCTATGTCCCTCCGACGGTCAGTGAGGTGCGCGGACGTCCGCGCCGTACGCTGCACACATTAGCCCGGTGAGGGGACGGACACGGTGTGGCCGTCCACGCCAGGAGCGAACAGGCGACGGGAACAAACCGGCCGGACGCCGGCCGGACGCCGCCCGCCCGGCCCGGCCGGCTCAGTGCTGTTCGGTGCCGTGCAGCGGGAAGCCGGCGATGCCGCGCCAGGCCAGCGAGGCCAGGAGCTGGACCGCCTCGTCGCGCGGGACGCTGCGGTCGCTGTGCAGCCAGGAACGCGCCACCACCTGGGCCAGGCCGCCGAGGCCGGAGGCGAGCAGCATGGACTCCGCGCGGGACAGGCCCGTGTCCTCGGCGATGACGTCGCAGATCGCCTCGGCGCACTCGTTCGTCACCTTGTCGACGCGCTCGCGCACCGCGGGCTCGTTCGTCAGGTCCGACTCGAACACCAGGCGGAACGCGCCGCCGTCGTCCTCGACGTACGCGAAGTAGGCGTCCATGGTGGCGCGCACGCGCTGCTTGTTGTCGGTCGTCGACGCGAGCGCGTGGCGCACGGACTGGATCAGCGCCTCGCAGTGCTGGTCCAGCAGGGCGAGGTAGAGGTCGAGTTTGCCCGGGAAGTGCTGGTACAGCACCGGCTTGCTGACACCGGCCCGCTCGGCGATGTCGTCCATCGCGGCCGCGTGGTAGCCCTGCGCCACGAAGACTTCCTGGGCGGCGCCCAGCAGCTGGTTCCGTCGGGCACGGCGCGGCAGGCGCGTACCTCGCGGGCGTGCCGCCTCTGTCTGCTCGATGGCTGTCACGCCGCCTCCCAAGATCGTCCACATGCGGTGTGCGCCGCGCCGCCATCGTACTTTTGGGTAACCCTGGCGCGCGCGGTGCCAGCGCAGAATTTCACGGACCGGACGCCGACGAAAGCCGTACGAAGGGTTTCAAAGCCGGGCCCGCCGGGCAGAATGGCGCGCCATCGCACCCTTCCCCCGGCGTCCCGGCGGACGTCTCAGGGCGGCTCGGCACCTCTCAGCCAGCGTCTCGGTGCACGTCTCAGCGGTAGTCGTCCTCGTCGAGGGAGACGACACGGGCCTGTTCGACCTGGTCGGCCTCGTTCGCGCGGGCCGGGTCCACGTCCTCCAGCGGGTCGTCGCGGTCCGGCGCGACGGCGGCCTGCTGCTCGGCGGCGTCGTGCTCCGGCGCCTCCACGTCGAACTCCGGGGTGTCCTCCGCCTCCCGCTCCGCGAAGGTGTCGGGATCGGTGGGGTCTACGGTCATCGTGGGCTCCCTTCCTACGGACGTCCCTGAGGCATGCAGGGGCCACACGCGGGTGCCCTCTGTACGAGACTAGGAGACACCCGATGCGGTCGCCAGGCGATCCGCGCGGTCCGTCCGTCCTTCCGCGCGACCTCGTTCTGCACGGTTCCCCAGGGGAGTTCGGGGTGACTCCTGTGACGCCGGACACGTGACGGGGGGACGTGATCGTCTCGTAACATTGCCGCATGTCTTCGACCGAGCTGCCGTCCGTACCGCCGACCAGCGTGCTCCCCAAGTCGGTGCCCGTGCGGGTCGCCGAGGGCGAGCGACTGCGGTCGGTCGGGCTGCCGGGCGTCACCTTGACGGTCCGTTCGCGCCCGCCCGCGCGCGAGGGCCTCCAGCCCGCACTGTTCGTGCACGGGCTCGGCGGGTCCTCGCAGAACTGGTCCGCGCTGATGGCCATGCTCGACGGCGACGTCGACAGTGAGGCCCTCGACCTGCCCGGCTTCGGCGACTCGCCGCCACCGGACGACGGCAACTACTCCATCACGGGGCACGCGCGTGCCGTGATCCGCTACCTCGACGCGTCCGGCCGCGGCCCCGTCCACCTGTTCGGCAACTCCCTGGGCGGAGCGGTCACCACGCGCGTGGCCGCCGTCCGGCCCGACCTCGTGCGCACGCTGACCCTCGTCTCGCCCGCCCTGCCCGAACTGCGCGTCCAGCGGACCGCCGTGCCGACGGGACTGCTGGGCGTGCCCGGAGTGGCCGCCCTGTTCAGCCGCTTCACGCGCGAGTGGACGGCCGAGCAGCGCGTCCGCGGGGTCCTCGCGCTCTGCTACGGCGACCCCGGGCGCGTGTCGGAGGAGGCCTTCCGGTACGCCGTGGAGGAACTGGAACGGCGGCTGCGGCTGCCGTACTTCTGGGACGCGATGACGCGCTCCGCGCGCGGGATCCTCAACGCCTACACCCTCGGCGGCCAGCACGGGCTGTGGCGCCAGGCCGAACGCGTCCTCGCCCCCACCCTGCTCGTCTACGGCGGCCGGGACCAGCTCGTCGGCTTCCGCATGGCCCAGCGGGCCGCGCGCGCCTTCCGCGACTCCCGCCTGCTGACCCTCCCGGAGGCCGGCCACGTGGCCATGATGGAGTACCCGGAGACGGTGGCGACGGCGGTCCGCGAACTCCTCGCGGACACGGCGGAGGCAGCGGACGCGGCGGACACGGCGGGCGTCTCGGGTGCCGACGGCGCCGCCGGCACTGCGGCCACGAGGAGCTGAGGGGACCGGTGGGACGCCACAGTCGACGTGGGCCCGCACCCAAGGGGGCGGAGAAGAGCACGACCGGTGGGGCCAGTGGGGCCAGTGAGCCTGGCGGGCCCAGTGGGTCCAGCGGGGCTTCTGGGGCTGCCGGGGCCGGTGGACCCGCGGGGACCGGTGGGCCTGGCGCCCTGGGCGGGACCGGCGGCCGAAGGGCTCAGGGGGCGCCGACGCCCGCGGCGCGCCACTTCCCGGACGGCACGCCGGCCCACGGCGTGCCGCGCCTCGCCGACGGCACCCCCGCGCGCGGTGTCCCGCGCCTCCCCGACGGCACCCCCGCGCGCGGTGTGCCGCAGGTGCGGGGCGGGCATCCCGAGCAGCGTGAAGGCGGGGGCGGCTGGGGGGACTTGAGGGGGCCCACCACGCGCGGAAGCGGGCCGGTGGTGCCGCGCCAGCGGCCCGTTCCGCCCCCGGCTCCCCGGCCGACGCGCGGGGGTCCGCGCCAGGACTACCTCGACGCCTTCGACGAGGGCGACGACGTCTTCACGCGCCGGCGCGGCGCGGCCACGGCCCTCGCCGAGGACCCGTACGCCTCGGTCACCGACTGGAACCCCGCCCCGGCGCGCACCGCGTCCGGCGGTGAGGGCGGCGAGGGCGGTGACGCGGACGAGGCCCCGCCCAGCGGCGCGCCCGCCCCCGCGAAGGGCGGCAAGGGGCGGACGTTCACCGGGATCGCGGCCGCCGCCGTCACCACCGTGCTGGCCGTCGTCGTCGCCGGACAGGTCACCGACGGGCAGGCCGACGGCTCCGCCCCGTCGCACTCGGCGGCCGACCGGGCGGCGGACGCCCAGGCTCCCGTGGCGCCCGGCGGCGGCACGGGCCCCTCGGCCTCCCCGAGCGCGACGCCGCTGACGTACGAGCAGAAGATGGCCACGCGGTACGCGCTCGGCGCCGCCCTCACCGGGTCCGGGAAGTTCGACGCCGTGCCGGGCGTGGCCAAGGCGCCGGGCAAGGGGCGGAAGTACACCTACCGCGTGGACGTCGAGCAGGGGCTCGGCCTCGACGGCGCACTGTTCGCGCAGGCCGTGCAGGCGACCCTCAACGACAAGCGCAGCTGGGCGCACGGCGGCGCCCGCACCTTCGAGCGCGTCTCCACCGGCGAGCCGGACTTCGTGATCACGCTGGCCAGTCCGGGCACCACCGCCAAGTGGTGCGCCAAGTCGGGTCTGGACACCACCGAGGACAACGTCTCCTGCGACTCCGCCTCCACCGAACGCGTGATGATCAACGCCTACCGCTGGGCCCAGGGTTCGCGTACCTACGGCGCCGCCATCCACGCCTACCGGCAGATGCTGATCAACCACGAGGTCGGCCACCGGCTCGGGTACGCGCACGTCACATGCGACAAGAACGGCGAACTCGCGCCGGTCATGCAGCAGCAAACCAAGTTCCTCGACCACGACGGCATCCACTGCCGGCCCAACCCCTGGCCGTACCCGAGCGCCAAGTGACGGTGCGTGCGCACTTGATCTCCTAGCGCGACGGAACGCCGCCCGCACGGGAAAGTTACGACCGTTCACCCCTTTTGGTGGTGCGACGGACAACCGTCCGTCGCACCACCGCCTTGTCCGCATACGTTCGTCCCGCTGCGAGCCGCCGGGTCAACGGCGGCTCCCCAAACGGGAGATCGGGGGTGCACCAGTGCGCATCGGACTGCTGACCGAGGGTGGCCATCCGTATGTGAGCGGTGACACCGGACTCTGGTGCGACCGGCTCGTGCGCGGGCTGGCGCAGCACGAGTTCGAGCTGTACGCGCTCGGCCGCATCGAACACCAGGGCGGCCAGGGCGGCCAGGGCAGCCAGGGCGGTCAGGGCGGCCAGGGCCGGGTCGCCCTGCCACCGCAGGTCACCCGCGTCCGCACCGCCCCGTCATGGACGGCCGAGGACGACCGGGTCGTGTACGGGCGGCGCGCGCGCCGGCGCTTCGCCGAGTGCTACGGCGAGTTGGTCGCCGCGCTGTGCGAGGGACCCGGCGCCGAGGCCGCGCGGGAGGCTTCCGCCCCCCAGGCGGACCGTTTCGCCAACGCCCTGTACGGGCTCGCCGACCTCGCCCGCGACGAGGGCGGGCTGGGCGGAGCGCTCCGCTCGGAGCAGGCGGTGCGCGCCCTCGAACGCGCCTGCCGGGCGCCGGGCGCGCTGCGCACGGCGCGCGAGGTGCGCGTCGCCGACCTGCTGACGGTCACCGCGCACCTGGAGCACGCCCTGCGCCCCCTCTCGCTCGACTGGTACGAGGACGACGCCCTCGGCGCCGTCGACCTCTGCCACGCCACCTCGGGCGGCCCCGCGGCCCTGCCGGGGCTGCTCGCCCGCCACTTCTGCGGGGTGCCGCTGGTGGTCACGGAGTACGGGGTGCGGCTGCGGAACCACTACCTCGGCGGGGGGTCGGGGGAGGGGGCGATGCCGGGCGGGCCTGCGGGTGGGTGTGCGGGTGCGGGCGGTTCAGCGGGTGGTCGGGCAGGAGCGGGTGACGGCGGGGGAGTCGAGGCCGGCTCGCGCGGCGATGCGGGAACCGCCGTCGGTCCCGGCGCCGTCGGGGGCGTGCGCGGAGCCGTGGGGCGTGGAGCGATGGCGGGGCCGGTCGCGTCGGTGGCGGCCGTGGCCCCCGCCGTGCGCGCCCTCCTCGCCGCCTTCCACGGCCGGCTCGCCACCGAGGTCTACCGGCAGGCCGCCCGCATCACCCCCGGCAACGCGCACGCCCGCCGCTGGCAGGAGCGCTGCGGCGCCGACCGCGCCAAGATCCGCACGGTCCACCCGGGCATGGACGCCACCCCGTTCGCGGAGGTGGGCGAGGGGCCCGACACCGCCGACCCCGGCACCCTGGTCTGGGTGGGCCGGATCGAACCGGCCAAGGACCTGGTGTCCCTGCTGCACGCCTTCGCGGAGGTCCGCAAGGAGCAGCCCGGGACCCGGCTGCGCGTCATCGGCGCCCCGGCCGGCCCCGAGGGCGAGGCGTACCTCGGCCACTGCCGCGTACTCGCCGCCCAGCTCTTCCCCGACGAGGCCGACGGGCTGCACTCCGTCGGCGACAACCCCGTCTCCTTCGAGGAGATCGGCGGTCCCGAGGTCCCCACGCCCGCCGACGCCTACGGCGCGGGTGCCGTCACCGTGCTCTCCAGCGTCGTCGAGGGTTTCCCCACCGGCCTGGTCGAGGCGATGTTCTGCGGACGCGCCACCGTGTCGACCGACGTCGGCGCGGTCGTCGAGGTCATCGGCGGCACCGGGCTCGTCGTCCCGCCGCGCAATCCGCGGGCGCTCGCGGAGGCGTGCGTGGCGTTGCTGCGCGACCCGGAGCGCCGTGCGCGCCTCGGGGCCGCCGCCCGCGCCCGCGCGCTCGAACTGTTCACCGTCGAGCAGAACGTCGCGGCATTTCACGGCATTTACCTGGAGGTCGTCTCCCAGTGCCCGGTCCGGCGCGTCGTCCTCGACGAGTCGGGCGAGCCCCTGCCGTTCGCCGTCCCCGCCGAGGCGCACGTCGCGGGCCGCTGGACCGGCCTGTCGTCCCGCTTCGCCACCCGGCGCGGCCCGGGATGGGCGGCGGGTCCGCCGGTGCGGGGGATGACGCCGGGACCTTCGATCGCCGCGAGTGAGGGGGCGGCCCGATGAGCGGACTCGGCGAACTGGACCGCCCCGGCACCCCGGCGAGCCCCGGCGCCTGGGACGAACGGTCCGAGGAGTGGACCCGGACGGACGACCCCACGGTCCCCGCGGACGACCCCACGGTCCCCGTGGACGGCCCCACGGCCCCCTTGGACGGTCCTAGGGGATCCGTGGAGGGCCGCCCTGCGGTCCCCGCGGACGACGTCTCGGGCTCACGGCCCCCAGCCGCCCGCCCGAAGCCCCCGCGCCGGAGCGCCGTCGACCCCGTCAAGGCCCTGATGCACCGTCACCGGGAGCTGTGCGCACGCGCCGTCGACGCCCTGGAGATCGCCGCCGGCCTGGAGGCGCACGGCGTCACCGACCGCACCGCCGCCCGGTTCCGCCACCGCGACGTCTTCTCCCTCGCGGAGGAGATGTACGCCCGCGTCCCCCGTGACGGCGACCCGTCCGGGCCGACGACGGACACGACCGGCCGCCCCACGGGCCAGGACCGTGACCGGGACAGGGACGGGGGCAGGGACCGCGCGTTCCTTCCGCCCCCGGCCCATGAGGCCGGCCTCCGTCTCCGCGCCGACTGGATCCTGCTGTCCTTGCTGCCGGGCCTGCTGTGCGCCGCGACCGTCACCGGGCTGCGACACACCGACGGCCAGGCCCGTCTCGGCGTCGCCGTCGGCGGAACGCTCGCCGTGGCGGTCGGCCTGCACGCCGCCCTGCGCCGCGGCCCCTTGAGCCGCCCCCGCCCCGCCGCGCACGGCACGGTCGTCCGAACCTGCTGGCTCCTGGCATACGCCGCCCTCGGCGACGGCCTCCTGCGTGCCGCCCTGCACGGGGGCCCGGACACCCCGCCGACCCTGGCGCCCGACGGCTCCTGGCCGCTCTCCCTGGCGCCCCTGCTCACGCTCGCGCTGGCGTGCGCGCCCGCCGCCTGGTGCGCCCACCTCCTCGCCGCGGGTGCCCGCCGCAGGCTCACCGTCAGCCGCGGCCTGGAGGAGTTCACCGCCTCCGTACGCCCCCTGCTGCTCGGCACGTTCGGCCTGTTCCTCGGCGCGCTCGCCGGGCTGACCGGCCTGTGTGCCGCGCTCCTCGGCGAACCGCCCGCCTACGGCAGGACGCTCACCCTGGGCTCGCTGCTGTTCCTCGCCCGCCTCCTCACCGTGCACCGCTTCACCCGCGCCCCCCGGCTCGTCCTGGCGGCCGCCGTGGGCGCGCAGGCGCTCGCCCTGGCCGCCGTGTTCGCGGCCCGGCTGCCCCACTGCCCGAGCCTCTCCGTCCCCGTCGAGACCGTCGCGGACGCCTGGGGCCCGGCCCTCGCGTGCGGGGCCGCCGCGCTGGTCCTGCTGGTCCACGCGACCCGCAGACTCACCCGGGCGTCGGCCCACGCCCGCCCGGACGCCCCCTGACTTCGCCCTCGCCGCCCCCCACGCGCATGCAACCGCTACACCCCGAAGGAGCAACCAGATGACCACCTCCCGATCCGGAGTGACCGGCGCGCACACCCCGGGAGCCGCACGATGAGGGTCCTGCTGATCGGAGCCAACGGCTACCTCGGCCGCTTCGTCGCCGACCGCCTGCTCGCCGACCCGGCCGTTCAGCTCACCGCGCTCGGGCGCGGCGACGACGCCGACGTCCGTTTCGACCTCGCGACCGGCAGCCCCGGCGCGCTCACCCGCTTCCTCGACGCGGTCCACCCCCAGGTCGTCGTCAACTGCGCGGGCGCCACCCGCGGCGGTGCCCGCGAACTCACCCGGCACAACACCGTCGCCGTCGCCACCGTCTGCGAGGCCCTGCGGCGCAGCGGCTGCGGCGCGCGCCTGGTGCAGATCGGCTGCGGCGCCGAGTACGGCCCGAGCCAGCCCGGCTCCTCCACCGCCGAGGACGCCGTCCCGCGCCCCGGCGGCCCGTACGGCGTCAGCAAGCTCGCCGCGACCGAACTCGTCCTCGGCTCGGGCCTGGACGCCGTCGTCCTGCGCGTTTTCTCGCCCGCCGGACCCGGCACCCCGGCCGGCTCTCCGCTGGGCCGGCTCGCCGAGGCCATGCGCCGTGCCATGCAGTCCGGCGACGGCGAGCTGAAGCTCGGCGGGCTCGGCGCCCAGCGCGACTTCGTCGACGTCCGGGACGTGGCCCGCGCGGTGCACGCCGCGTCGCTGTCCGCCGCGCAGGGCGTCATCAACATCGGCTCCGGTCGTGCCGTGCGGCTGCGCGACGCCGCCGCGGTCCTCGCCCGGGTCGCCGGGTACGGCGGTGCCCTCCACGAACTCGACGGCCCGCCCGGGCCGCTGCGCGCCACCATCGGCCACCCGCGCCACGACCCCGACCACCCGGCCCCGGTCGCGTACCCGTACCCCGACGGCTGCGGCAGCTGGCAGCAGGCCGACGTGCGCACCGCCCGTGACCGGCTCGGCTGGCGGCCCCGGATCAACCTCGAGGAGTCCCTCGCCGACATCTGGATGGAGGCCGCATGCCGCATCTGACCAGTACCGCGGCCGGCACCCGGACCGGTGGAGACCACGCCGGGTTCGGCATCCCCGGACTCGCCCACCCCCTGCTGGCCCCCACCGAGTGGGGCGGACTGGCCCGCCCCGGCGCGCCCCTGCACTGGGTCGTCCTCGACGTGGCCGACGGCCCCGGCCTGCGGCCCGACCCGCACTGTCTGGAGGCCGTGGGCCGGCTGCGCACCGCGGGCGTCCGGGTCCTCGGCCACCTCGACGCCGCCCACGGGTTCCGGTCCCACGGCGACCTGGTCGCCGACGCCCAGCGGTTCACCGACTGGTACCGCGTCGGCGGGTTCCTGCTGGACCGCTGCCCCGGTGACCGCGACGCCCTGTCCACGGTCCGCCGGACCGTCGGCGCCCTGCGCGGGCTGCGTGACGATACCCACATCGTCCTGGGCCACGGCACCCACCCGCACCCCGGCTTCGTGGAGCTCGGGGACCAGCTCGTCACCTTCTGCGGCCGCTGGGCGGACTACCGCTGGTCGCAGGTCGCCGAGTGGACGGCCGACCACCCGCCCGAGCGTTTCTGCCACTTCGTGCACGGCGTGCCCCGCCCCCACCTGGAGGAGGCGCTGCGGATCGCGCGCTGGCAGGGGGCCGGGACGATCTGGTTCACGGACCGCACCGACGGCGGCGGACGCGTCGACCCGTGGGAGACCATGCCCGGCTACTGGGACGAAATCGTCTCGCGGATCGGAACGGGTGTCTCGGAATGAAAAAGGCCGTGGCAGTGTTACGGACAGAACCACCGTAGTGATCGACCGAGCAACGGAGTCCCCGTGTCGCTGCCACCCCTGGTCGAGCCAGCATCTGAGCTCACCGTAGACGAGGTCCGCAGGTACTCCCGCCACCTGATCATCCCCGACGTCGGGATGGACGGGCAGAAGCGGCTGAAGAACGCCAAGGTGCTCTGTGTGGGCGCCGGCGGCCTGGGCTCGCCGGCGCTGATGTACCTGGCCGCCGCGGGCGTGGGCACCCTCGGCATCGTGGAGTTCGACGAGGTCGACGAGTCGAACCTCCAGCGTCAGATCATCCACAGCCAGGCCGACATCGGCCGCTCCAAGGCCGAGTCCGCGCGGGACTCCGTCAAGGGCATCAACCCGTACGTGAACGTGGTCCTGCACGAAGAGCGGCTCGAGGCCGACAACGTGATGGACATCTTCAGCCAGTACGACCTGATCGTCGACGGCACCGACAACTTCGCGACCCGCTACCTGGTCAACGACGCCTGCGTGCTGCTGAACAAGCCGTACGTCTGGGGCTCGATCTACCGCTTCGACGGTCAGGCGTCGGTGTTCTGGTCCGAGCACGGCCCCTGCTACCGCTGCCTCTACCCGGAGCCCCCGCCCCCCGGCATGGTCCCCTCCTGCGCCGAGGGCGGCGTCCTGGGCGTGCTGTGCGCGTCCATCGGCTCCATCCAGGTCAACGAGGCCATCAAGCTCCTCGCGGGCATCGGCGAGCCGCTGGTCGGCCGGCTGATGATCTACGACGCCCTGGAGATGCAGTACCGCCAGGTCAAGGTCCGCAAGGACCCCGACTGCGCGGTCTGCGGCGAGAACCCGACCGTCACCGAGCTCATCGACTATGAGGCCTTCTGCGGCGTCGTGTCCGAGGAGGCCCAGGCGGCGGCCGCCGACTCGACGATCACTCCCAAGCAGCTCAAGGAGTGGATCGACGACGGCGAGAACATCGAGATCATCGACGTCCGCGAGCCGAACGAGTACGAGATCGTCTCCATCCCGGGCGCCCGGCTGGTCCCGAAGAACGAGTTCCTCCTCGGCACCGCCCTGGAGAGCCTGCCGCAGGACAAGAAGATCGTCTTGCACTGCAAGACGGGTGTCCGCAGTGCGGAAGTCCTCGCCGTCCTGAAGTCCGCGGGCTTCGCCGACGCCGTCCACGTCGGCGGCGGCGTGATCGGCTGGGTCAACCAGATCGAACCGAGCAAGCCGGTCTACTGAGCCGGACTCCCGGTCCCCGCGGCGGGGGCCTCGCGCACCACGGGTGCCCGGGGCCCCCGCCGTCGTCATGAGCAGACCTTGCCGTCCTTCGGCACCGTGCCCTTGAGCAGGTAGGCGTCCACCGTCGCGTCGACGCACGAGCTGCCGCTGCCGTAGGCCCCGTGGCCCTCGCCCTTCCAGGTGAGCAGCACCCCGACACCCTTGCCCAGCTCGTCGGCCATCCTGCGCGCACCCTCGTACGGCGTCGCCGGGTCGCCGGTGTTGCCCACCAGCAGGATCGGCGCCGCGCCGGGCGCGCTCACCTCCGGGGTGTCGAACTGCCCGGCCACCGGCCAGTCGTGGCACCAGCCGGCCGTGTCCCAGCCGAGGAAGTCGCCGAAGACGGGCGAGATCTTCTCGAACCGGGCCAGCGACGCCTTCGTCTCCCGCAGCGTCGGGCGCTGCTTGTCGTCCAAGCACGATATGACCCGCTGCGAGTGGGTCGTCGTGCCGTACGTCCCCGAGGGGTCCCGCTCGTTGTAGGAGTCGGCGAGCTCCAGCAGCTCCGAGCCGTCGCCCTCCTCGGCCGCGTCGAGGGCGCTGGTGAGGGTGGGCCAGCCGGACTCGCTGTACAGCGGCAGGACGATGCCGGTGACCGCGAGCGTCTGCGTCAGCTCACGCCCCGAGGAGGTCGGCAGCGGGTGGGCGTCGATCCGGTCCAGAAGGGCGGCGATCTTCCGTGTGCCCTTCTCGGGGTCCTGGCCGGTCGACTTCAGGTAGTCGTCGAGGGCTCGCTGGAAGCCGCGGGTCTGGTTCTCGGCGTGGCCCACCGTGTCGGCGGTCGGGTCGACCACCGCGTCGAGGACCACCCGTCCCACGTGCTGCGGGAACAGGTGGGCGTAGACCCCGCCGAGCTCGGTGCCGTAGGACATGCCGAAGTAGTGCGTCTTGGCGTCCCCGAGGACCTGGCGCATGAGGTCCATGTCGCGGGCGGTGTCGGTGGTCGACACGTGCTCCAGCAGCGGGCCGGCGGCCTTGCGGCAGCCCTTGCCGAAGTCGGTGGCGTCGGCGAGGTACGCCTGCTCCTCGGCCGGGGTGTCCGGGGTGGCGTCGATCGACTCGGCCGCCTGGATCTCCTTGTCGCTCCGGCAGCGGACGCCCTCGCTGGCGCCCACTCCGCGCGGGTCCCAGCTGACCAGGTCGTAGCGCTCACGCAGGGAGGAGACCGTGGAGGCGAACCCGGGCAGGGCGGACACGCCCGAGCCGCCGGGGCCGCCGAAGTTGAACAGCAGCGACCCGATCCGATCGCCGCCGCGGGCCTTGGTACGCACCAGAGCCAGATCGATCGTCGGGCCGTCCGGCCGCGACCAGTCCAGCGGTGCCTTCAGGGTCGTGCACTGCCATGCGCGGCCGGGTGCGGGCGAGTCGGCGGTGCCCCGGCAACGGCGCCAGTCGAGCTTCTGCCCGGTCAGCGACGCCGGCAGGGCCGCAGTGGCCGGCGAGGCGCCGGTCGGCTGTCCTGCGGTCGGTGACCGCTCGCCCGCCTTGTCGTCCTTGCCGTCGTCGGACGCCCCGCCGCAGCCGCCCACCAGCAGCGCGGCGGCGGCCCCGAGCGCCGCCAGGCGTACGAAACGCGCCATGTGCTCTTCCCCCCTCGTGTGCCGTCCGCACCGTGCGGCGAACGGCGGTCAGGCCATACTAGGCGGATCGAGCGAACCCCATCGAAGCCTGTGGATAACGCTGTGACCTGGGGCTTTGGTAGGTCTGCGGCGGTTCGGCGGGGCGCCGCTCAGGAGCAGACGGTCCCCGCGGCGGGCACCTTGCCGTCCAGCAGGTAGCCGTTCACCGCGGCCTGCACGCACTGGTTCTTGCTGTCGTAGGCGCCGTGCCCCTGGCCCTTGTACGTCAGCTCCACCCCGACACCGGCGCCGAGGGCGTCCACCATCTTCCGGGCCCCCTCGTACGGTGTGGCCGGGTCGCCGGTGTTGCCGACGACGAGGATCGGCGCCGATCCCGGGGCGCTGACGTCCGGGTGGTCGGCGGCGCCCGGGACGGCCCAGTCGGTGCAGCTCACCATGCCCCAGGCCAGGAAGTCCCCGAACAGCGGGGACGCGGCCCGGAAGGCGGGCAGCCGGCCCTCGACGTAGGCGGGGGAGTAGCGGGCCCGGTCGTCGGCGCAGTTGATGGCGATGTTCGCGGGGACCAGGTTGCTGTACTCGCCGTTCTCGCCGCGGCCGTTCATCGAGTCGGACAGCAGCATCAGGGTGCGGCCGTCCCCGTCGTAGGCCTGCTCCAGCCCCTCGGTGAGGTACTCCCAGAAGTCTCGCGAGTACAGGGCCTGCGCGATGCCGTTGGTCGCCGCGCTCTGGGTCAGCTCGCGGGGGAAGACGCCGGGGAGCGGCTGGGCGTCGAGCTGGGCCAGCAGCCGGGCGATACGGTTCTTCACGTCCGCGGGGGTGTCCCCGACGGGGCAGTCCTCGGTCTTCGACGTGCAGTCCTCGGCGTAGTTGTCGAGCGCGCGCTGGAAGCCGCGCGCCTGGCCGAGCGTGCCCTGTTCCGACGTCTGCGTCGGGTCGACGACCGCGTCGAACACGGCCCGCCCGACGGTGCGGGGGAACAGGTGGGCGTACACGCCGCCGAGCTCGGTGCCGTAGGAGATGCCGAAATAGTGCATCTTGGCGTCGCCGAGCACCTGGCGCATCAGGTCCATGTCGCGGGCCGCGTCGGTGGTGCGCACGTGCGGCAGGACCTCCTTGCTGTTCTTCTCGCAGGCCGCGTTGAACTCCTTGGTGTTGTCCAGCAGCGTGGTGCGCTCGGCGGCGTCGTCGGGCGTCATGTCCTGCTGGAAGTAGGCGTCGAGCTGCTGGTGGTTCTCGCACCGCACCCCGTCGCTGCGGCCGACCCCGCGCGGGTCGAAGCTCACCAGGTCGTAGCGGGTGCGCAGGGCCGCGTAGTCCTCGCCGAACGCGGGCAGCGTGGTGACGCCCGAGCCGCCGGGGCCGCCGAAGTTGAACAGCAGGGACCCGATCCGCCGGCCGGGGTCGCCGCTCGCCTTGGCGCGGATCAGTGCGATGCCCAGGGTGTCGCCCTTGGGGTCGTCCCAGTTCAGGGGTGCCTTCATGGTGGCGCACTGCCACGCGTCGCCGTCGGGGAGGGGCGAGGGGGCGCTGCCGCCGCCCTCCGCCTGGGAGGGGGCCGGACAGTCCTTCCAGCGCAGCTCCTGCGCGGTCAGGTCCTCGTCCCCGGAGTCGTCGTCCGAGCACCCGGCCACCAGCGACGACAGCAGGACGACGGCGGTCAGCACGGCGGCGCGCAGGCGCGAGGTGGGCATGACCCCATCGTGGCGCCGCACCCCGTCACGCGCGCGGGACGCGGGCCGTCCGGGCTACCGGCCCGGACGCCCTGGAACCGGCTGCCGCTAGGTCGTGTCCGCAAAGTCCCGCCTGCCCCCCGACGTCCGGCACGCACTCTCGCCGCACCGGGCGAACACCCGAGTACGGCCAGTACGCGGGTGTCCGCCCGGCACGCCGAGAGCACGCACCGGACGCCGCGGGGCCCGACCTCCGGGCGGACGACGGGACTCTGCGGACACGACCTAGAGAGCGCCCTTGCGGGTGAGCTGGGTGAACGCCAGCCATCCCGGCAGCACCGGCAGCCACAGTGTGAGCAGCCGGAACAGCAGGACGGCGGGGGCGGCGACCTCCTTGGGCAGGCCCACGGCGATCAGACCGACCGTCAACGTGGCCTCCACCGCGCCGACACCGCCCGGGGTGGGCGCGGCCGAGCCGAGCGCGTTGCCGGCGAGGAAGACGACGGCGACGCTGGCGATGCTCAGCGAGGTGGAGTCGTCGCCGAACGCGCGGATCGAGGCGTCCAGGCACATCACGAAGCAGGCCGTCAGCAGCAGCATGCCGCCGATGCCGGTGACCAGCTTCTGCGGCCGCTGGAGCACGTCCAGCATGCGCGGCACCACGCCGGCGAACAGCGAGCGCACGCGCGTGACGACGAACTTCCGCAGGAACGGCACCGACGTCACCACGAGCACCAGCACCGCCACGGTCAGCAGACCCGCGATGACCGTGCGGGACGGCGACAGCGACGGCGTCTTCTCCGTGCCGGTCAGATAGCCGAACGACAGCAGCATCAGGATGTGGCACCCGAGCCCGAACAGCTGCGAGGCGCCCACGCTCGCCACCGCGAGTCCAGGACGCACCCCCGCGCGCTGCAGGAAGCGCGTGTTCAGCGCGACACCGCCCACCGCGGCGGGCGCCACGATCTTCACGAACGACCCGGCGACCTGTGCCGCCACCGTCCGCGGGAACGGCACCCGCTCCGGCACGAAGCCGAGCAGGCTCATCGCGGCGGCCACGTAGCTCAGCGCGGAGAACAGCACGGCCATCGCGACCCAGCCCCACTGCGCGTTGGCGACGAGCGGCCCGAACTCGATGTGGGTGAGCTGCGTCAGCAGGAAGTACGCGCCGATCGCCCCGGCGATGAAGCTCATCAGCGTGCGCGGCCGCACCCGCTCCAGACGGGCCGGCTCGACCGGCGCCTGGGGGCGGATGCGCAGGACCTGGTGGCGGATCTGCGTCAGCAGGTCCTCCTCGCGGGCCTCCTCCAGCGCCTCGTCGATCGCCCGCTTGTCGGCCCGCGCCTGCGCGCGTACGGCCTTCTTGCCGGTCTTCTCCGGGACGGCCTCCGCGCTGTCCTCCCCGGCGGCCTCCGCGCGGGCCTGCCGGGACAGCCGGGACGCTTCCAGGACCGCCTCGCGCTCGCGCTGCGCGCGCTCCCGGGCCAGCCGGCGCAGCGTCGCGCGCGTGGAGCGGGTCAGCGCGATCGGCTGGAGCATCGGCAGACAGTTCGCCACGGCGTCCGGCCCCAGCACGCCCACCGCCGACGCCACCGCCCGCTCGGCGCCCGCCCGCAGGGCCAGCGACGTGACCAGTTGGGCGACGTCCATGCGCAGCAGCAGGTCACCGGCCGCGATCTCACCACCGCGCAGATCGGTGAGGATCACCGCGCCGGAACGATCCACCAGGATCGCGTCGCCGGCCAGCCGGCGGTGCGCGATGCGCCGTGACTGCAGGGCCTCCACCTGGCGCCAGGTGGAGCGCAGCAGGTCGTCGGTGATCTCCTCGTCCGCGAGCGAGTCCAGGGTGCGCCCGCCGGTGTGCTCGTAGACGAGCATCACGGCGTCGGGTCCCAGCTCGCTCGTGGCGATGAGTTTGGGCGCGTTGGCGCCGGCCGCGATCGCCGCGTAGGCCAGCAGCGCCTCCTGCTCCAGCGCCTGGCGCAGCGACTGGAGGCTGCTGCGGGTGGCGAAGCCGCGCAGGGTCAGGTTGCGCCACGCGCGGTAGAAGAAGCCTTGCGCCTGCTGCTCACGGTCGACGACCGTGACGTCCAGCGGCGGGCCGTCCTCCAGGGTGACGAAGTAGCGCCGGCCGCGGTCACTGTTCTCCGCGGTGTCCGCCGCCTCCTCCCGGGCCGCGCTCACCGGGTGGAACCCGACGGTCCGCAGGCCCGCCATGAGGGTGCGGCCGGTGGGCCGGACGTTCGGCGAGCCGACCGCGTACAGGGTGCCGTACGCCACGCTCCAGCCGATCAGGACGGTGAGGATGATCGAGAACGGCGTGGTGTACCCGGTGACCAGCATCGAGAAGGCGTCGAGCATCAGCACGATCCACAGCACCGCGCGCCAGCGCGGGCGGCGGGACATGCCCACGGCGGTCATGTACGCGATCACCGGGGCCAGGTAGCCGTGCACCGGATCGGTCAGGGCGTGGACGTCACCGGGGGAGGGCTGGGTCAGCGCGTCCTGGATGGAGGTCGGGGCCGCCTTGGCCACCCACAGGTCGGTGGCGAGCGTCACACCATGGGCCAGCACCGCGGCGAGCACGCCGTCGGCGATCCGCAGCCCGTCCCGTTTGATCAGCCGCTCGATCGCGAACGCGACCGGCACCAGCAGGATGGCGATGCTGGACGCCAGCCCGGCGAACTTGATCAGCAGGTCGGGCGCCTGGCCCGTGCCCTTGTTGATGTCCTGTTCGAGGCCCGAGGTGGTGCCGTGGGCGAACGCCGCGACGGCCAGGAGGACGACGACGGCGAGCACGCCCACCAGCAGCCGCATGAGGTCGGAGGGGCGGTGCACGCGGGCGGGGAGAAGCGGCTCGTCGCCCTCGACCTCGTCGACGTGCGTCACGTCCCCGCACTCCGGGTCCGGAGTGACTCCGGCTTCAGAAGCACGTGCGCGGGGAGGGTCCCCGGCGTCCGCGGAGGGCTCCGCCTCGCCGTTCCGACCTGCGGAAGCGGCCTTCTTCGCGGTGTCCGGGCGCGACGCAGCAGCGGAGGTCTCCTCCGCGTCCTCGGGGTGCACACCCTGCTGCTTCATCGACTCTTCTTGATCTCGTATCACCGGTCACCGCCCGCACGATGGTGGCACGTCGCACCGACACTCGGGGCATTCAGGGTGCGCGTGCGGGGGCGCACAGTCTGCCCGAAGCGGCGCCGCGGGGCGAGGGTCACCCACGGTCGCCGGCCCATCGCACTGTCGGTGGGGTGGGGCAGGATGGGGCGGATGAGCGAGCTGAGCCCTCCGGACGACGACGCCCGCCCGGAGTACACCGACGCCCTGCCGGAGTACGCCGAGCGGGTCCTCGACGTGGCCGAGCGGATCCCGCCGGGCCGGGTCATGACGTACGGGGACGTCGCGGAGTGGCTCCAGGAGGGCGGGCCCCGCCAGGTGGGCCGGGTGATGGCCCTGTACGGCGGAGCCGTCCCGTGGTGGCGCGTGGTGCGCGCCGACGGCGTGCTGCTGCCCGGGCACGAGCTGGACGCCCTCGGCCGCTACCGGGCGGAAGGCACCCCGCTGAAGCAGGCGGGCCGGGCCTCCGAGGGCCACCTGCCGCGCCTCGACATGGGACGGGCGCGCTGGGACGGCGGCGAACACGCGCAGGGTCACACCTGACAGCTTCCGCCATCGGACGGCGCGCCGAGTGACCCCTGCTCCGAACGGGGGAAGGAGGGCACATCCGTGGCATGACGTACGTTCGAGGGGCGAGGGGCTCGCGTGGCCCGCGAGGCCGACGGGAAGAACCGGAAGTCCTGCTTCCGGTGACGTCCCGAGCGTAGCGTCGGCTGCACGCGTCCCCCTCATCCCGCGACCACCGCCCGGCACGAGCGGCGGACCGACCACCAGCACACCCACCAGGACCGGCGAACCACGTGAGCTCCTCCTCCACCACCGGACGGCTGCCGCACCCCCAGGCGCGGCAGGGGAGCCGTGGCGCTTACCGACTGGTCCGTACTCCGGTGGCCCGTGTGGACCCCCCTGAACTGGACGCAGCCCAGCGCGCCGTGGTTGACCACCGGACCGGGCCGCTGCTCGTCCTCGCAGGACCGGGCACCGGGAAGACCACCACCCTGGTGGAATCCGTGGCCGCGCGCGTCGCCCGCGGCGCCGACCCCGCTCGGATCCTGGTGCTCACCTTCAGCCGCAAGGCCGCCGTCGAGCTGCGCGACCGCATGGCCCTGCGCATGGGCGCCGCCCACGCCCCCCAGGCGACCACCTTCCACTCGTTCTCCTACGCCCTGGTCCGCGCCCACCAGGACAGCGACCTGTTCGTCGAGCCCCTGCGGCTGCTGTCCGGCCCCGAGCAGGACGTCACGGTCCGTGAACTGCTCGCCGGCCAGGTCGACCTCCAGCGCCTCGGCCTCGCGCACGTGCGCTGGCCCGACGACCTGCGCGCCTGCCTCACCACGCGCGGGTTCGCCGACGAGGTCCGCGCGGTGCTCGCCCGCAGCCGCGAACTGGGACTCGACCCCGGCGCGCTGGACGCCTTCGCGCGCCGCATCGGCCGCCCCGACTGGCGCGCCGCGGCCGCCTTCCTCGCCGAGTACCTGGACGTGCTCGACCTCCAGGGCGTCCTCGACTACGCCGAACTCGTCCACCGCGCGGTGCTCCTCGCCCGCCGCCCCGAGACCGCCCGGCGGCTCGCCGCGCAGTACGACGCCGTCTACGTCGACGAGTACCAGGACACCGACCCCGCCCAGGTGCGCCTGCTGCACGCGCTCGCCGGCGGTGGCCGCACCCTGGTCGCGTTCGGCGACCCCGACCAGTCGATCTACGCGTTCCGGGGCGCCGACGTGAACGGCATCCTCGACTTCCCGCGCGCGTTCCCCCGCGGCGACGGCCGCCCGGCACCGGTCGAGGTGCTGCGCGTCTCCCGCCGCTCCGGAGCCGCGCTGCTCGCCGCCACCCGGCTGCTCACGCAGCGCATGCCGCTGACCCGCCTCCCGGCCGAGAAGGTGCGCGCCCACCGGGACCTCACACCGGTGCGCGACGGAGGCCGCGTCGAGGCGTACACGTACCCGACGTCCGGCACCGAGCTGGACAACATCGCCGACATCCTGCGCCGGGCCCACCTGGAGGACGGCGTGCCCTGGGGCGAGATGGCCGTCCTCGTGCGCGCGGGCGCCCGTACCCTCCCCACGGTCCGCCGCGCCCTCACGTCCGCCGGCGTCCCCCTGGACATCGACGGCGACGACCTACCCCTGCGCCACGAACCGGCCGTCGCCCCCCTGCTGACGGCACTCCGGGCGGTGGCCACGGCGGAGGCGGGGGAGCGGACGGAGGACGGCGGGAGCGCGTCCGGGGCCGCGCGGGTCTCGGCGGGGGCCGCGGAGGCTTCGGCGGCGGACACAGAGGCCTCGGCGGAGACCGCGGAGACCTCGGGAGAGGACCCGGAGGCCTCGGCGGAGGACACGGAGACCGCGGAGACATCGGCGGAGGCCCTGGAGGCCTCGACGGAGACCGCGGGGACCTCGGCGGAGGTCACCGACGAGCCGGTCACCGAGGGCCGCCCGGCGGATCCGGCGGCAGACCCGGGTGCGGACGGGCACGACGCCGACCCGCAGGACCGCCCCGAGGCGGACGCCCCCTGCTGGCTGGGCACCGAGACCGCCCTCACCCTGCTGACCTCGCCGCTCGCCGGGATGGACGCCGCCGACCTGCGCCGCCTCGGGCGCGCCCTGCGCGACGAGGAGCGCGCCGCGGGCAACCCGCTGCCCCCGCCCTCCGACGAGCTGCTCGCCCGGGCGCTCGCCGAGCCGGAGCGGCTGGCCGTGCACGACCCCACGTACGCGCGCGGGGCGCAGCGCCTCGGCGCGCTGCTCCGCAAGGCCCGCGAGCGCCTCGCCGGCGGCGGCACCGCCGAGGAGGCGCTGTGGGACCTGTGGGAGGGCACGCCCTGGCCGAACCGCCTGGAGCGGGCCGCCCGGCGCGGCGGCGCGGCCGGACGCAACGCCGACCGTGACCTCGACGCCGTGTGCGCCCTGTTCGCCACGGCCGCACGCGCGGAGGAGCGCACCGGGGGCCGGGGCGCCCTGAACTTCCTGGAGCAGATCGAGGCCGAGGACATCGCCGCCGACACCCTCACCCGCAGGGCCGTGCGCCCGGACGCCGTGCGCCTGATGACCGCGCACCGCTCCAAGGGACTGGAGTGGCGGCTGGTCGTCGTGGCCGGCGTCCAGGAGGGGCTGTGGCCCGACCTGCGCCGCCGCGGTTCGCTGCTGGAGGCCGACCGGATCGGCCGCGACGGGCTGGCCGAACCGCTGACGCCGGGCGCGCTGCTCGCCGAGGAGCGCCGCCTGTTCTACGTCGCCGCCACCCGCGCGCGCGAACGCCTCGTCGTCACCGCTGTGAAGGCCCCCGCCGACGACGGCGACCAGCCCTCCCGCTTCCTCGCCGAGCTCGGCGTCGAGCCGCGGGACGTCACCGGTCGCCCCCGCCGCCCCCTGTCGGTCGCCGCGCTCGTCGCCGAACTGCGCGCCACCACGGTCGACCCGCGCGCCTCCGCCCCCCTCAGGGAGGCGGCCGCGCGGCGCCTGGCCCGCCTGGCGGCGCTCGCCGACGAGGACGGCCGCCCGCTCGTGCCGTCCGCGCACCCGTACCGCTGGTGGGGCATGTGGGACCCGACCGAGAGCAAGGTGCCGCTGCGCGACCGCGACGAACCCGTCGTGCTGTCCGGCAGCGCGCTCGACCAGCTCGCCAACACGTGCTCCCTGCAGTGGTTCCTCGGCCGCGAAGTGAAGGCCGACGCGCCCGCGACGGTCGCGCAGGGCTTCGGCAACGTCGTGCACGTCCTCGCCGACGAGGTCGCCTCCGGGCACACCCCGGCCGACCTCGACGTGCTCATGGAACGCCTGGACTCCGTGTGGAACGCGCTCGCCTTCGACGCGCCCTGGAAGTCGCAGCAGGAGAAGGACAACGCGCGCGTGGCGCTCGAACGGTTCCTGAAGTGGCACGTGATGGACCGCACCGGCCGCACGCCGGTGGCGAGCGAGCACGACTTCGACGTCACCCTCGAGGCCGGCGACTACGAGGTGCGCATCCGCGGCCAGATGGACCGCGTCGAGGCCGACGGCGACGGCCGCGCCTACGTCGTCGACTTCAAGACCGGCAAGCAGGCGCCGACCGCGCGCGAGGTGGAGCGCCACCCCCAGCTGGCCGTCTACCAGCTGGCGGTCCGCGCGGGCGCCGTCGACGACGTCTTCGACGGCGCGCGCCCCGAGCCCGGCGGCGCGGAACTCGTCCACCTCCGCCAGGGCGCCGCCCAGCGCGACGGCGGCGAGACCCTGCCCAAGGTGCAGGCGCAGGAGCCGCTGCAGGGGGAGTGGGTCGGCGACCTGCTCGCCACGGCGGCCGGCAAGGTCCTCGACGAACGGTTCACCCCGTCCGCCGGCCAGCACTGCACGCACTGCGCGTTCCGGGCGTCGTGCAGCGCACGGCCCGAGGGACGCCACGTGGTCGAGTGACGAAGGGCGGGGAGGGGGCGGCCGGACCGAGGGCCCGGCGACGGGAGCGCCATCCGGACCGAGGGCCTGGTCACCAAGGGCCCGGTCAACCGGAGTGACGTATCGCACCACCCCTGCTGACCTGCACGTCTGTCGTCCCGCAGGGCCGAGGCGGCCTCGGCTGTCAGTGCCCGCCGCTAGCCTCTGACGACATGCCCGCCCGTATCACCGACCCCGAGCAGCTCAAGGAGCTCCTCGGCATCCCGTTCACCCCGGAGCAGACGGCCTGCATCACCGCGCCGCCCGCGCCGCAGGTGATCGTGGCCGGCGCCGGGTCGGGCAAGACGACCGTCATGGCCGCGCGCGTGGTGTGGCTGGTGGGCACCGGGCAGGTCGCCCCCGAGCAGGTCCTCGGCCTGACCTTCACCAACAAGGCCGCCGGCGAGCTCGCCGAGCGCGTGCGCAAGGCGCTGGTCAGGGCGGGCGTCACCGACCCGGACGTCATCGACCCGGACAACCCGCCCGGCGAGCCGGTGATCTCCACCTACCACGCCTTCGCCGGCCGTCTGCTGACCGACCACGGCCTGCGCATCGGCCTGGAGCCCACCTCCCGCCTGCTCGCCGACGCCACCCGCTACCAGCTGGCCGCGCGCGTGCTGCGCGAGGCGCCGGGCCCGTACCCGGCGCTCACCCGCTCCTTCGCCGACCTCGTCAGCGACCTCCTCGCCCTCGATGCCGAGCTCGCCGAACACCTCGTGCGGCCCGAGCAGCTGCGCGCCTGGGACGCCGAGCTGCTGCTCACGCTGCGGAACGCGAAGCTGACCAACGCCGACCTGCGCAAGGTGCCCGAGACCGCCGCCGCCCGGCGCGACCTCGCCGAGCTGGTGATCCGCTACCGGGCGGCCAAGCGCGAGCGCGACCTGCTCGACTTCGGCGACCAGATCGCCCTGTCGGCACGGCTCGCGGGCATCCCCGAGGTGGGCCGCGTCCTGCGCGACGAGTTCCGCGTGGTCCTCCTCGACGAGTACCAGGACACGTCCGTGGCCCAGCGCGTCCTGCTGGCCGGCCTGTTCGGCGACGGCACCGGCCACCCGGTCACCGCCGTCGGCGACCCCTGCCAGGCCATCTACGGCTGGCGCGGCGCCTCCGTCGCCAACCTCGACGACTTCCCCGAGCACTTCGCGCACGCCGACGGCGACCCCGCCGGCCGGCGGGCCCTCAGCGAGAACCGCCGCAGCGGCGGCCGCCTCCTCGACCTCGCCAACGGCCTCGCCACACCCCTGCGCGCCCTGCACGCGGGCGTGGAGGCCCTGCGCCCTGCGCCCGGCGCCGAACGCGACGGCGTGGTGCGCTGCGCCCTGCTGCCCACCCACGCGGAGGAGATCGACTGGATCGCCGACTCCCTCGCCCACCTGGTGCGCACCGGTACCCCACCCGGCGAGATCGCCGTCCTGTGCCGCACGGCGACCGACTTCGCCGAGATCCAGGGCGCCCTCGTCGCCCGCGACGTGCCGGTCGAGGTGGTCGGCCTGTCCGGGCTGCTGCACCTGCCGGAGATCGCCGACCTGGTCGCCGTCTGCGAGGTCCTCCAGGACCCCGGCGCGAACGCCTCCCTGGTCCGCCTGCTGAGCGGCCCGCGCTGGCGCATCGGCCCGCGCGACCTCGCGCTCCTCGGGCGGCGGGCCCGGCTGCTGGTGGCCCACGCGCGCGCGGACGACGCCGACGACCCCGACCGTCGCCTCGCCGAGGCCGTCGAGGGGGTCGACCCGGCCGAGGTGATATCGCTCGCCGACGCCCTCGACACGTTCCTGGAGACCCCGCTGGACAACGCCGGGGACGACGACGGGCTGCCGTTCTCGCCGGACGCGCGCGTGCGCTTCGCCCGGCTCGCCGCCGAGCTGCGCGACCTGCGGCGCTCGCTGTCCGACCCGCTGATGGACGTCCTGCACCGGGTCCTCGCCGTCACCGGACTCGAGGTCGAGCTGTCGGCGTCCCCGCACGCGCTCGCCGCCCGCCGCCGCGAGACCCTGTCCAACTTCCTCGACGTCGCCGCCTCCTTCGCGGCCAACGACAACGAGGCGAGCCTGCTGGCCTTCCTCGGCTTCCTGCGCACCGCCGCGCAGTACGAGAAGGGCCTCGACAACGCGCTGCCGGGCGGCGAGAACACCGTGAAGGTGCTCACCGCGCACAAGTCCAAGGGCCTGGAGTGGGACGTGGTCGCCGTCCCCGGCCTGGTCACCGGCACCTTCCCCAGCACCCAGGGCCGCGAGAAGTGGACCTCGCAGGCCAAGGTGCTCCCGCACGCACTGCGCGGCGACGCCGACACCCTCCCCGACGTGGAGTCGTGGGACGCGCGCGGCATGCGCGGCTTCCACGAGGCGATGAAGGACCACCAGCACACCGAGGAACTGCGCCTCGGCTACGTCACCTTCACGCGCCCCCGCTCCCTCCTGCTGGGCTCCGGCCACTGGTGGGGCCCCACCCAGAAGAAGCCGCGCGGCCCGTCCGACTTCCTGCTGGCGCTGTACGAGCACTGCGCGGCCGGCCACGGCGAGATCGAGGTCTGGGCCGATCCGCCCGTGGAGGGCGAGGAGAACCCGACCCTGCACCAGGCCACCGTCGACCAGGTCTGGCCCCTGCCCCTGGACGACGCCGCCCTGGCCCGCCGCCGCGCCGCCGCCGCGACGGTCCTGGCCCACCTCGACGACCTCGCCTCCCGCGAGGCCACCCACCCCGCCGCGGCCCACGAGAGCGACACCTACGACGACCCGGACTGGCCGCCGCCCCCGGAGGAGGACGACGAACCCCCGTACGACGGGCCGCCGCCGGAGGAGCCGCCGTACGACGAGCTGCCGCCGTACGACCCCGAGTCGCCCGACGACGAGCCGCCGCACGACCCCGAGTCGCCCCACGACGAGCCGCCGCACGACCCCGAGTCGCCCCACGACGAGCCGCCGTACGACTCCGGAGCGCGCCCCACCGTCCCGCACCAGGCGGCACCCCCCGAGGTGCCCCCGGCCCCCGACCGGCTCACCCCCGAGGAGGCCCGCGCCGTCGCCTCCTGGGACCGCGACCTCGACGCGCTCACCGGGGAGCTGCTGCGCGCCCGGCGGGCCGTCACCGACGTGCCCCTGCCGACGACGCTCACCGCCTCGCAGGTGATGCGCCTGGCCGCCGACCCGGACGCCTTCGCGCGGGAGCTGGCGCGTCCCATGCCGCGCCCGCCGCAACCGGCCGCGCGCCGGGGCACCCGGTTCCACGCGTGGGTGGAGGCCCGCTTCGAGGAACTGACACTGCCCCTGCTGGAACCGGAGGAACTGCCGGGCGGCGACGCGGAGATCGCCGACGAGCGGGACCTGGAGGCCCTCAAGGAGGCGTTCGAGCGCACCGCGTACGCCCGGCGCACCCCGTACCGGGTGGAGGCGCCGTTCCAGCTCGCCCTCGCGGGCCGGGTCGTGCGCGGCCGCCTCGACGCCGTCTACAAGGAGGGCGACGGCGCCACGGCGACGTACGAGATCGTCGACTGGAAGACCGGCCGCGGCCGCACCGGTGACCCGCTCCAGCTCGCCCTGTACCGGCTCGCGTGGGCCGAGCAGCAGGGTGTCCCTGTGGAATCGGTCACGGCGGCGTTCCTCTACGTGCGCACCGGGGAGGTCGTCCGGCCGGCCGACCTGCCGGACCGGGCCGCGCTGGAGCGGCTGTTGACGCAGGAAGAGGCCCTCACGCACGCGTACGCGGACGGCTCGGGGCTGCCGGACGGTGCCCGACCGACCGGCGGGGATGCCGGCGCGGGCCGATAGGCTCGTGACCATGAGCCATTCCGTTGACAGTGACGTCAGCGCCGTCCGCCGCTACATCGAGCGGCACCGCGCCGCCTTCCTCGACGACCTCGCCGAGTGGCTGCGCATCCCGTCGGTGTCGGCCCAGACCGACCACGCCGACGACGTACGGCGCAGCGCGGACTGGCTCGCCGCCGCCCTCGGCGCGACCGGCTTCCCCACGGTCGAGGTCTGGCCGACCGCCGGCGCCCCCGCCGTCTACGCCGAGTGGCCCTCCGACGACCCCGCGGCGCCCACCGTGCTGGTCTACGGGCACCACGACGTGCAGCCCGCCGCCCGTGAGGACGGCTGGGACACCGACCCCTTCGAACCGGTCGTCCGCGACAACCGGCTGTACGCGCGCGGGGCCGCCGACGACAAGGGCCAGGTCTTCTTCCACACCCTCGGCGTGCGCGCGCACCTCGCCGCCACCGGCCGGACCGCGCCCGCGGTCCACCTCAAGCTCCTCGTCGAGGGCGAGGAGGAGTCCAGCTCCCCGCACTTCCGGGCGCTGGTCGAGGCGAACGCCGAGCGGCTCGCCGCGGACGCCGTGATCGTCTCCGACACCGGCATGTGGTCCGAGGACACCCCCACCGTCTGCACGGGCATGCGCGGCCTCACCGACTGCGAGATCCGGCTGTACGGTCCGGACCAGGACATCCACTCGGGATCGTTCGGCGGTGCCGTGCCCAACCCGGCCACCGCGGCCGCCCGCCTGGTGGCCGCGCTGCACGACGAGCACGCGCGCGTGGCGATCCCCGGCTTCTACGACGGCGTCGTCGAGCTGACCGAGCGCGAGCGCGCGCTCTTCGCCGAGCTGCCCTTCGACGAGGACCAGTGGCTGCGCACCGCCAAGTCGCACGCCCCCCACGGCGAGGCCGGGTACACCACCCTGGAGCGCGTCTGGGCCCGCCCCACCGCCGAGGTCAACGGCATCGGCGGCGGCTACCAGGGCCCGGGCAGCAAGACGATCATCCCCGCGTCCGCCATGGTGAAGCTGTCCTTCCGGCTCGTCGCGGGACAGGACCCCCACCACGTCGAGAAGGTCGTGCGCGACTGGGCGGCCGGACAGCTGCCCGCGGGTATCCGCAGCGAGATCGAGTTCAGCCCTGCCACGCGCCCGTGCCTGACCCCGCTGGACCACCCGGCGCTGCAGTCCGTGGCCCGCGCCATGGGGCGCGCCTTCGACCGGCCCGTCCGCTTCACCCGCGAAGGGGGCTCCGGTCCGGCCGCCGACCTCCAGGAGGTCCTCGGGGCCCCGGTCCTCTTCCTCGGCATCTCCGTCCCGTCCGACGGCTGGCACGCCCCCAACGAGAAGGTCGAACTGGACCTGCTGCTCAAGGGCGTCGAGACCACCGCGTACCTGTGGGGCGACCTCGCCGCGACCTGGCGCCATGCGCCCTGACACCCGCGCACGGGCCGGGGCGGACGGCGGCGGGGGCACACTGGGAGGACCGCCCCACCCCGGCCCCGCACCGGACCCGGTCGCCCCCTGCCGCACGTCCCGCTGAACCGCCCGCCCGAAACCACCGTTCCACCGGGGGAGTTGGAAGCACCCGTGACCACCTGGACCGACCAGAACGCCGATCGACCCCTCTCGCTCACCGCCCCGAGCGGCATCGACCGGGCCGCGCACCACCGGCTCGACGAGGCCTGGCTCGCGGCGGCGTGGAGCCACCCCACGACGCGCTGTTTCGTGGTCTCCGGTGGTCAGGTCCTCATCGACGAGACACCCGACGGCCGCACCGAGCTCGTCATGACCCCGTCCTTCGAGGCCCCGCTCACCGAGGCCCACCGCTACTTCCTCGGCATCGACGAGGACGGCGTCAGCTACTTCGCCCTCCAGAAGGACGCGCTGCCCGGCCGCATCGACCAGTCCGCGCGCCCGGCCGGCCTGCGCGAGGCGGGCCTGCTGCTGTCGCCGCGCGACATCGGCCTGATGGTGCACGCGGTCGGCCTGGAGAACTGGCAGCGCACCCACCGCTTCTGCTCCCGCTGCGGCGAGCGCACGGTGATCGCCGCGGCCGGCCACATCCGCCGCTGCCCCGCCTGCGGCGCCGAGCACTACCCGCGCACCGACCCGGCCGTGATCATGGCCGTGACGGACGAGGACGACCGCATCCTCCTCGGCCGCCAGGTGCACTGGCCGGAAGGCCGCTTCTCGACGCTCGCCGGCTTCGTCGAGCCCGGCGAGTCCATCGAGCACGCGGTGCGCCGCGAGGTGGCCGAGGAGGTCGGCGTCACCGTCGGCCCGGTCGAGTACATCGCCAGCCAGCCCTGGCCCTTCCCGTCCAGCCTCATGCTCGGCTTCATGGCCCGCGCCACCACCACCGACATCGACGTGGACGGTGACGAGATCCACGAGGCCCGCTGGTTCTCCCGGGACGAGCTGGGCGCCGCCTTCGACTCCGGCGAGGTCCTGCCGCCCTACGGCATCTCCATCGCGGCCCGGCTGATCGAGCTCTGGTACGGCAAGCCCCTGCCGACCCGCAGCTTCGTCTGAGCACGACAGCCGCCGGCCCCGGACACGGCGGAAGGGCGGCCTCCCCGCACGGGGAGGCCGCCCTTCCGCATGGCCGTTCAGGCGTCCACAGGGGCCGCTCAGGCGCCGATCTTCTGCTTCACCTGCGCCAGCGACGGGTTCGTCAACGTCGAACCGTCCGCGAAGAGCACGGTCGGGACCGTCTGGTTCCCGCCATTCGCCTTCTCCACGAAGGCCGCGGACTCCGGGTCCTGCTCGATGTTGATCTCGGTGTACGCGATGCCCTCGCGGTCCAGCTGCTTCTTCAGCCGCTGGCAGTAGCCGCACCAGGTGGTGCTGTACATCGTCACAGTGCCCTGCATGTCTCGCGCGCTCCTCAGCCGGCTCGGGAACAGGTCCTACTGGAGGCAGCAACGCTCACCACCGCCCGACCATTCCCTCCTGGGGTACGCCCGTCCCCGGGAAGCCCCGCCGCGGTCACGTGACGTCTGCCGCATTGGTACGACCATCGGTGCCCGCCTGTGGACAACCGGCTCGGTCGTCTCCCGCGACCTGGCAGCATGGCGGTGTGACAGCAGCAACGCACTCCTCCCTCTTCCCGCAGGTACCGGACTCGGCCGACGCGGTGCTCGAAGGGCTCGACCCCGAGCAGCGCGAGGTCGCCACCTCCCTGCACGGGCCGGTGTGCGTGCTGGCGGGAGCCGGGACGGGCAAGACCCGCGCCATCACCCACCGCATCGCCTACGGCGTCCGGGCCGGCATCCTCCAGCCCTCCAGCGTGCTCGCCGTCACCTTCACCGCACGGGCCGCCGGCGAGATGCGCGGCCGGCTCCGCCAGCTCGGCGCCCAGGGCGTCCAGGCCCGCACCTTCCACTCCGCCGCCCTGCGACAGCTGCAGTACTTCTGGCCGAAAGCGATCGGTGGTTCCCTGCCCCGGCTCATCGACCGCAAGGTCCAGCTGGTCGCCGACGCGGCCGCCGCCTGCCGCGTCCGTCTCGACCGCGGCGAGCTGCGGGACGTCACCGCGGAGATCGAGTGGTCCAAGGTCACCCAGACCGTCCCCGCCGACTACACCGTCGCCGCCGCCAAGGCCGGCCGCGAGACCCCGCGCGACCCCGCCGAGATCGCCCAGCTCTACTCCGCCTACGAGGACCTCAAGCGGGACCGCGCCGTCATCGACTTCGAGGACGTCCTGCTGCTGACCGTCGCCGTCCTGCAGGACCGGCAGGACATCGCCGAACAGGTCCGCTCCCAGTACCAGCACTTCGTCGTCGACGAGTACCAGGACGTCAGCCCCCTCCAGCAGCGCCTGCTGGAGCTGTGGCTGGGCGACCGCGACACCCTGTGCGTCGTCGGCGACGCCAGCCAGACGATCTACTCCTTCACCGGAGCCACCCCCGACCACCTGCTCGACTTCCGCACCCGCCACCCCGGTGCCACCGTCGTCAAGCTGGTCCGCGACTACCGCTCCACCCCCCAGGTCGTCCACCTGGCCAACGGCCTGCTCGCCCAGGCCCGCGGCCGGGCCGCCGACCACCGGCTGGAGCTGGTCTCCCAGCGCGCCCCGGGACCCGAACCCGTCTACGCCGAGTACGCCGACGAACCCGCCGAGGCCGAGGGTGCCGCCCGCCGCATCCGCGACCTCCTCGACGCCGGCGTCCCGGCCTCGGAGATCGCCGTCCTGTTCCGCACCAACGGCCAGTCCGAGACCTACGAGCAGGCCCTCGCCGACGCCGGCATCCCCTACCAGCTTCGCGGCGCCGAGCGCTTCTTCGACCGGCCCGAGGTGCGCAAGGCGGGCATCGCGCTGCGCGGCGCGGCCCGCTTCGGCGGGAACGACTCCGCCTTGGAGGACGCCGTCGACCTCCCCTCCCAGGTGCGGGCCGTCCTGTCCGGCGAGGGCTGGACCCCGCAGCCCCCGTCCGGCTCGGGCGCGGTCCGCGAGCGCTGGGAGTCGCTGGCCGCGCTGGTGAACCTCGCCCAGGACTTCGCCGCCGCCAAGCCGGACGCCACCCTCGCCGACCTCGTCGCCGAACTCGACGAGCGGGCGGGCGCCCAGCACGCCCCGACCGTCCAGGGCGTCACCCTCGCCTCCCTGCACTCGGCCAAGGGCCTGGAGTGGGACGCCGTGTTCCTCGTCGGGGTCGCCGAGGGCATGATGCCGATCACCTACGCCAGGACCGACGAGCAGATCGAGGAGGAACGCCGGCTGCTCTACGTCGGGGTCACCCGGGCCCGCGAGCGGCTCCACGTCTCCTGGGCCCTGTCCCGCGCACCCGGCGGCCGCCCGAACCGCCGGCCCAGCCGCTTCCTGGACGGCCTGCGCCCCGGCTCCGGCACGGCGGCCGGCCGGAGCCCCGCCGGAGCCGCTGGCGGCATCGAGCGCGGCTCCGCCGGCACACCGACGGCGATTGCGCCCGCCGTGCCCCGCCGCACCCAGCGCGCCCCGGCCCGCTGCCGGGTCTGCGGGCGGACGCTGACCGACGGCGGCGAGCTGAAGCTGCTGCGCTGTGAGGACTGCCCGTCCGACATGGACGAGGGGCTGTACGAGCGGCTGCGGTCCTGGCGCGCGGTGCAGGCGCGGCGCTCGGGGCAGCCGGCGTTCTGCGTCTTCACCGACAAGACCCTCATGGCCATCGCCGAGACCGTCCCCGAGGAACCGGGCGAGCTGGCCCGCATCCCGGGCGTCGGCGTGCGCAAGCTCAACCGCTACGGGACCGATGTCCTGGCCCTCTGCGCAGGTCAGGACCTGGGCGGGGAGGACGAGGAGGAATGATCCGAACTCTTCGAAAAAATAGTTTGCGCATGCCCCAGCGATCCCCATAGGTTCTTAGGCACGGGAACGGCGGCCTTCTCGAAGGCCCTGATTCCGTGCTGTACTTGCGTATCCGCCGGATCGGGTTCCCGCCCGGTCCCTTGAGACGCCGAGAGGAGGCGATTCCAGTGATCAGCATCAACAACGCCGGTTCCATCAACAGCGCCAAACTGACCGATCGCTCGGTCGTCTCCCTGTGCCTGCTCGGCTCCTCCCACCGGGGCACCGGTCTGTCCGGCATTCGTGTCGAGCGTCCGGCGTCCTCCGTCGCCCCCGCGGGCCTTCCCGTCCGTGAGCGTGACGAGCGACCGACCAAGGCACTGGAAGCAGCAGTAGTGGCACAGGCGCAGGCCTATGCCTTTACGGCGACCGGTGCCGGATTCCGGAAGCAGACGACGCAGCACCACCTGATGTGGGCCTTCCGTGGGCCAGAACCCTGGAGTGATCCAGCCTGATCTCCGATCAGGCCGGCGCCTTCAGGGCCGCGGAACCCCATCCGGGATCCGCGGCCCTTCTGTTTTCCCCGAACGGGGACGGCAGAGCGAAGGGGCCTCGGGACAAGAAAAGAACCCGGTACCCAGCCGACCCCCGGCCCCACAGGGCCGGACCGACCAGACGAGGAAGACCACCCGTGCAACTCGAAGCGCACGCCCCGTCCGTACCGCCTTCCGCACCGCTCCCGCCGCCCGGCCTCACGGAGGACTCCACCTTGACCCCGCTCACTCCGCTCACCGCGCTCACCGCGCTCGACGACGCCATCGAGAACCTCGGCGTGCCCGTCCCGTGCCGCTCCTACGACCCGGAGGTCTTCTTCGCCGAGTCGCCCGCGGACGTCGAGTACGCCAAGTCCCTCTGCCGCACCTGCCCGCTGATCGAGGCCTGCCTCGCCGGTGCCAAGGAGCGGCGTGAGCCCTGGGGCGTCTGGGGTGGCGAGCTGTTCGTCCAGGGGGTCGTCGTCGCCCGGAAGCGTCCGCGTGGCCGCCCGCGCAAGAACCCGGTCACGGCATGAACACCACCGGAACCATCGACCGTCCCCTCACGCACGACCCCAAGAAGCAGGCCCCGATGAAGCCGTCCACCAGCGAGCCCGCCGGCTCCGCGACCGAAGACGTCACCACCACCGGCGCGATCGACTCGCGTCAGAACAGGACCCGAGAGATGCAACTCATCCCAGAAGCCCTGGCTCGTGCGCATATGCACGAGCGACTGAACGAGGCCGAGCGGGAACGCCGGGCCGTACGCCTGGCCACCGCCCGCCGGATGCAGCGCCGGGCCGAGCGCGCCTCGATGCGTGCCCGCCGTGCGCTCGCCATGGCCGTGATGCAGTGACCCAGCCCACCTGAAGCGGTGGCCTCCCCGACCCCGGGGAGGCGAAGCTCTCCTCGCGGGGGCCGGTCCGACCGAACGGACCGGCCCCCGCGGCGCGTCCGCCGTCAGACCGCCGCGGGAGTCACCGGCACGCGGGGGAGGTTCACGCCTGCGCCACCGAGTCGCCGTCCTCCTCGTCGTCCCTGTCGTCCGCGTCCGCCGTGCCCTCCGCGTACGCCCGGTCCTCCACGGCCTCCCCGTCGTCCAGCAGTTCCTCCTGCGGGACGAAGCCCGGCAGCCACTCCTCCAGCTCCTCGCGCAGCCGGACCGTCGCGCCCAGCTGGCACAGGACGCCGATGGTGCTGAGGGTGACGCGGTGGATCAGCAGGTAGGCCGGGGGCAGGTTGAGCCGCTTGCCCAGCTGGTAGGCGGGGGAGCGGGGGTCGGCGATGCGGGCCGCCTGGCTGCGCATCCAGCCCCGGGTGAAGGTGAACTCCTCCACCTGCGCCGGTTCGATGATCGGCAGCAGGTAGTCGAGGACCGCGTCCGGGTCCAGCTCGACGGACTCCTTGACGAAGCCCTCCGTGCGCAGCAGCTCGTAGACGGCGTCCGCGTGGCCGTCGAGGGTCATCCGCAGCGAGTCGCCGATCGGGGCCGGCAGTCCGCCCGGGAGCCGGTCGACCGTGCCGAAGTCCAGCACGCCGAGGCGCCAGTCGTCCTCGCCCTCCGGGCCGCCGGGCAGCAGCCGGAAGTTGCCCGGGTGCGGGTCGGCGTGCAGCAGGCCGGTGCGGGCCGGGCCGGAGAACAGGAAGCGGGCCAGGAGCTGACCGGCGCGGTCGCGCTGCTCCTGCGTGCCGTCGGCGATCACCTCGGACAGCGGCACCCCGTCGATCCACTCGGTGACCAGGACCTGGTCGCACTGGTGCACCACGGCCGGGACCACCACGTCCGGGTCACCCGCGAACTCCTCCGCGTGGGTCTGCTGGGCGTCGGCCTCCAGCTCGTAGTCCAGCTCCTCGGAGACGCGGTCGCGCAGCTCGGCGATCAGCGGCTTGATGTCCATGCCGGGGATGAGCGGACCCAGCAGGCGCGCGAACCGGCCGAGCTGGTTGAGGTCGGACAGCAGGGCGTCGCCCGCACCCGGGTACTGGACCTTGACGGCGACCTCCCGGCCGTCGTGCCACACGCCACGGTGCACCTGGCCGATCGACGCGGCGGCGGACGGCTTGTCCTCGAACTCCAGGAACAGCTGGGGCCAGTCCTCGCCCAGCCGCTCCGCCAGCACCGCGTGCACCGTGCGCGTCGGCATCGGCGGCGCCGCCTCCTGGAGCTTGGTCAGGGCCGCCCGGTAGGGTCCGGCGACCTCCTCGGGCAGCGCCGACTCGAAGACGGACAGCGCCTGCCCGAACTTCATCGCACCGCCCTTCAGCTCACCGAGCACCTTGAACAGCTGCTCGGCCGTGCGCTGCTGCAGCTCGCGGCCGACGATCTCCGCGGACTCGCCGACGATGCGTTTGCCCAGCCCCCAGGTCGCCCGGCCGGCGAAGCCGAGCGGGAGCGCGGCGAGCTTGGCGGTCCGGGTGACCGCCTTGCGGGGAAGATCAGACATGCGCCCTCCAGGTCCCAGCCGGCCGCGCCGTGTGTGCCGTACGGCCCAACTCCTGCGAATGCCGTTGCTCCCCCATTGTCGCGTGTGCGCCCCCGTCCTCCGCGGGGTGTTCTCCCTCACCTTCCTCCGCGGGGCCTTCCGGAGGGTGGTCCGCCGCTCCGCACGGGCAGGCCGGGTGCGCCCACACCGGTCGAGCATGCCACTGGAAGGCCGGTGCCGAGACCTCCCAGCGGGCCCCGGCGCTCGACTGGCCGCTGCCGTCGAGGAAGGCCAGGGCGTGCGCGGCGGCCAGACCGGCGACCGTCGTGGCCAGCGCCAGGTCGCAGGCGCGCACCGGGCGCCGGCGCCCCGACCGCCACTGGGCGACCAGCCGGGGCCAGGTCGGATCGCGGTCGACGCGCTCCTGCTGCAGACAGCCGGCGCAGCCCGTCTCCCCCGGAAGGACCAGCGGCCCGACGACGCCCGTGGCCTCCACCACCCCCGCATACAGATGAGGGATGCCGGACGCGAGCAGCGGCTGCGCGGCCGCCGGGTCGGGGGCGTGCACGGCGACGTCGTCGCGCGGGGCGAGGACGACCAGGGAGAAACCGGCGGGCTCCGGGTCGGCCGACGGGCCCGGGGTCCGGCGGGGCGGCCGGTCGGGCGCGGACCGGCGTGCCGCGCGGCGGGCCGCCTCGTCCCGGCGCTCGCCGATCGCCTCGGCCGGCAGGCCGCCGGGCGCCACGTCATCCGGCTCCACCCGGCCGCCGTCGCGTACGTCGACCTCGCCGACGCCCGCTCCCGCCAGCAGCGAGGCGATCACCGCGCCGACCCGGCCGGCCCCGCGCACCTGCACCCGCAGCGCCCGGCGCGCGGCCAGCAGGCCCATCGCCTCGCCCGGCCCGGGCGTCACCAGCGACAGCGCCGCCAGGTCGGGGCGCAGGCGGTCCAGTGCCCCGGGTCTGGCGCGCAGCGCGTCCGCGTCCGCACCGCCCCCGCGGGCGTCGTCGACCAGTCCGGCCCGCGTCAGCCGTCGCACCAGCAGGTCGACGTGGCCGTCCGGCAGGTCCATCCGGCGGCCCTCCTCCCGCAGGAGCGGCAGCCCCCGGGTACCGTCGAGCAGGTCGAGGAAGCTGCCCGTCGCCGTGTCCATCGGCCCGAGCGTCAGCGCGTGCGCCGGGGTCATCCCGAACTGCACGGTGTTGAGATCACGCCAGCCGCGCCGTAGCGCGGGTTTCACCATCGGATGCATGAAAGGCCCCCGTAGCCGTCGAACGTCCCCGGACGCCGGCGGAGCGGGGCGTGGGAGGTCCTCGCTCCGCCGACGAGTGCCAGCATGCCGGGATGCGCCGAGCGGTGCGCCGAGTTGTCCACAGGCGCCCCGATTCGTCGTACTAATCCGTCGTACGCCGCACACCGGGGGCGCGGCTTGCGCACCGAACCGTCCCGGAGCCGGGACTTCCCCCAGGTGCAGCGGGTAACGTCGGGGCGTGCCCGCCGACCCACTGCACCGCGCCGGAACCCCACAGCGCAGCACGACGAGCCAGCCGCCGAGCGGCTCGGGGGCGAGCGCGATCGAGGTGCGCCGGAGCAGCCGCCGACGGCGGACGGTCTCCGCGTACCGCGAGGGCGATCGCACCGTCGTGCTCATCCCTGCCCGCATGTCCAAGGCCGAGGAGCAGCGCTGGGTCAGCGTCATGCTCGACAAGCTGGCCGCCCAGGAGAGCCGGCGCGTGCCCGGGGACACCGAGCTCGCCGAGCGGGCGGAGCGGCTGTCCGCGCAGTACTTCGAGGGCCGGGCCCGCCCGCGGTCGGTGCGCTGGGTGACCAACCAGAACACCCGCTGGGGCTCGTGCACCCCGGCCGAGGGCAGCATCCGCCTGTCGCACCGGCTCAAGGGCATGCCCGAGTACGTCATCGACTACGTGCTGCTGCACGAGCTCGCCCACCTGCTGGTACCGGGTCACGGGCCCGACTTCTGGCGACTGCTGGAGGCCTACCCGCGCACCGAGCGGGCCCGCGGCTACCTGGAGGGAGTGGTGGCCGCCGAGCGGCTGCCGCACCTGCCGGGCACGCGCGGACAGTGAGCGCGGGCGATCACGCGCGCGTTGTGTACCGGGTGTGTACCGACACCGTTCGATGTCGGGGTTTGCGGTTAGCCTGGCGCGACGCACTCACTTCGGGATGGGGGACGGTCGTAACGCATGCCCAGGGAATTCCAACGCGGCCACAAGGCCAGGATCAGTGACCTCACCGCGGGCACGGATCTGTACGTAGGCGTGCAGATCTCCGCCCCCGGCCTGAGCTTCGACATCAGCTGCTTCGGACTGGACGCCGACGAACGGCTCTCGGACGACCGGTACTTCATCTTCTTCAACCAGCCGAAGTCCCCGGAGGAGTCCGTCCAGCTGCTGGGCGCGCAGGCCGGCGACACGGAGTCCTTCCGGGTCACCCTCGACCGGATCCCGCCGCAGATCCGGAAGCTGTCCTTCACCGCGACCGTCGACGGCGCCGGACAGATGTCGCAGATCGGCCCCGGGTACCTGCGCATCGTCGCGGGCGGCGAGGAGGTGGCCCGGTACTCCTTCGACGGCTCGGAGTTCACCACCGAGCGCGCCGTGATGCTCGGCGACTTCTACCTGAAGGACGTGTGGCGGTTCGCGGCCGTCGGCCAGGGCTTCGACGGCGGCCTGGAGGCGCTGCTGAAGAACTTCGGCGGCGAGGTCCTGGAGGAGGAGGCACCTGCCGCGCCGCAGCAGCCACAGCCGCAGCAGCCGGCGGCCGGTGGAGCCCCCGGCTTCGCCCCGCCCGCCTTCGGCGCGCCGGCCGCCCCGGCACCCGCCCCGCCCGCGCCCCAGCCGCAGCCCGCCGCGCAGGGCTTCGCGCCCCCCGCGCCCCCGCCGGGCACCACGCCGCCCCCGCCGCCCGCGCCCCACCCCTCCGTGCACGGCGCGCCGACCCTCATCGCCCCCATGACGCCGCCCGGTGGCGTCCAGGTCCCGCCGCCGGGCCCGGCTCCCGCGCCCTACGGCCAGCCGCCCCAGCAGCAGTACGGGCAGCCCCCGGCCCCGTCGGCGCCCATGCCGCCCGGCTACGGCCAGCCCCCGGCCCCGCAGGCCCCGCAGCCCCCGATGCCGCCCGGCTACGGCCAGCCCGGCCCGCCCCCCGGCTACGGCCAGCAGCCGCCCCTCGGACAGATCCCCGGCCAGCAGGCCTACGGCGTGCCGCAGGGCGCGCCCCCGGGCGGCGCCGGAGTGGGCGCCGCGCTGCAGAAGTTCCGGGAGACGCCCACCGGGCAGCGCTGGACCCAGCAGAACGGCAAGCTGATCCGCGTCGACCTCGGCGTCGGCGGAGAGCCGGTGCTGGCCCGGCAGGGCAGCATGGTGCTCTACCAGGGCAAGGTCGACTTCAGCTACAAGGGCGCCGGGTTCGCCGGCCGCATCGTCGGCAACGCCACCGGCCAGGAGATGCAGCTGATGCGCTGCACCGGCCAGGGTCAGGTGTTCCTCGCCGAGGACTCCACGATGCTGCACCCCATCGAGCTCCAGGGCGACGGCATCTGCGTCTCCGCCGAGAACGTCCTCGCCTTCGACGAGAGCCTGCAGTACGAGGTCCGCCGCATCGAGGGCCACGGCATCCCCGGCGGCGCGCTGTTCACCATGCAGTTCCAGGGCACCGGCACCATCGTCGTCAAGACGCACGGCACGCCCGTGGTGCTCCCGGTCACGCCGACCACGTTCGCCGACTGCAACGCCGTCGTCGCCTGGTCGTCCGCCGCGCAGGTGATCGTCTCCAGCCAGGTGCGGATGCGCCGCAACGCGTACCCGGGCGACACCGGCGAGAGCATCAACCTCCAGTTCCGGGGCGCCCCCGGCAACTTCATCGTCGTCCAGCCGTACGAGGTCTGAGGGAGCCCGTCATGAACCAGCAGCTCGCGGGCTTCGCCCCCGCACCCGTCACCGCCCGCATGGAGAACCACGGCAACCACATGCTGAAGGTCGCCCTGCAGACGGGGAACGACCTCCTCGCGCGCGTGGGCTCGATGGTCGCCTACGAGGGCTTCGTCCAGTACGAGCCCAACCCGCCGGCCGTGCGGCAGATCGCGCGCGACTGGATGACCGGCGAGGGCGCCCCCCTGATGAAGTGCTCCGGCGACGGCCTGCTCTACCTCGCCGACTACGGCGCGGACGTGGTCGTCATCAACCTCAACGGCGACGGCATCTCCGTCAACGCGACCAACCTGCTCGCCTTCGACGCGCACCTCACCTGGGGCGTGGAGCGGGTCAAGGGGCTCGCGAAGTTCGCCGGGCAGGGCCTGTGGAACACCAAGATCTCCGGGCAGGGCTGGGTCGCCCTCACCTCCCGGGGCACGCCGATCGTCGTCGACTGCGGCGGCGGCGAGGACGAGACCTACGTCGACCCGGACGCGCTGGTCGCCTGGTCGCCGAACCTGAAGGTGAAGGGCAAGCGCAGCTTCAAGGCGCAGTCGCTCATCGGCCGGGGCAGCGGCGAGGCCTACCAGATGGCCTTCTCCGGCCAGGGCATCGTCGTCGTCCAGCCCAGCGAGGACAGCACCGACCGCCTCCGGTTCCGGGGCTGAGGGGGAGCCAGAACACCATGCAGAGCCCGCTTTTCGCGTACAACGACCAGCAGACCCAGGAGCGCTGGAGCCTGCAGAACAAGCACATGCTCCGCGTCACCCTGGAGGGCCACGACGACGTCCTCGCCCGCAAGGGCACGATGGTCGCCTACCAGGGCCTCGTCGAGTTCGACGCCGAGTGGCAGAACACCAACCAGCGCCGCGCACGCGCGCGCACCGGCGAGGGGCTGGACCTGATGCGCTGCCACGGGCAGGGCACGGTCTACTTCGCCAACCTCGCCCAGCACATCCACGTGATGGAGGTGGAGCAGGACGGCCTCACGGTGGACAGCAGCTACGTCCTCGCCATGGACTCCTCGCTGCACCACGAGGTCATCGCCGTCGACAGCGTGTACGGCATCTCCGGCTCCGGGAAGTACCAGCTGAACATCACCGGACGCGGCAGGGTCGCCCTGATGACCTCCGGCGCCCCACTCCTGATGCAGGTCACGCCGGACAAGTACGTCAACTGCGACGCGGACGCGATCGTGGCCTGGTCCACCGGGCTGCGCGTGCAGATGCAGGCCCAGACGCACTCCTCGGGCGTGTGGCGTCGGCGCGGCACCACCGGTGAGGGCTGGGAGCTGAGCTTCATGGGCAACGGCTTCGCGCTCGTCCAGCCCAGCGAACTGCTGCCGCCCCAGAACGCCCAGATCGGCCAGGGCCTCGCCGCGCAGTACGGCATGGGCCAGCACGGGGCGCGCGGACAGAACCAGGGCAACGTCTGGAGCTGAGCCCGGGCCGACGTCGGATCGGCACGTCGGCACGCCAGCACGTAAGGGGCGACCGTCCTGGCGGTCGCCCCTTACGTAGCGGCCCGGCGGCCGTTCACAGCCGCGCGCGCGTCGCCTCCACCAGCCGTACGACTGAGTCGTCGGCGACCGACGCGACCTCCGCGTAGGGGAACCACCGCAGGTCGAGGGACTCGTCACTGATCGCCTCCACGGCGCCGGCCGGGGCGAGCGCGGCGTACTGCACGTCCAGGTGCCAGGCGCAGGGCGTGAGATGGCGGTCCAGGCGCACCGGGCCGCCGGGCAGCAGCGTCAGCCCGGAGATGCCCGACTCCTCGCGTCCCTCGCGCAGCGCGGCCTCGGCCAGGGTGGCGTCGACCGGCTCGCAGTGACCGCCCATCTGCAGCCACATCCGCAGCTTCCGGTGCAGGGTCAGCAGCACCCGGCCGCGCTCCGGGTCGATCACCAGCGCGCTCGCCGTGACGTGCCCGTCCCGGCAGGCCTTCCACATGCCGTCCGGGTGGGCGGCCAGGTGGTCGAGGTACAGCCGGCTCAGCTCGTCCTGGTCCCCGTGGCCCTCGTACTGCTTCAGCACCAGGACCGCGTCGTCGTACAGGCTCACTCGGTGCCGTCGCCCTTGCCGCCGTCGCCCTTGCCCGGGGCGTCCTCGCCGGAGTCGTCCGACTGCTGCACGCCCTTGTCCGGGCCCTTCGTCAGGTCGGGCTTGCCCGCCGCCTCGCCGAGCATCCGGTCCAGCTCGGAGAAGTCCATCTGCTCGCGGTGGACGAAGCCGTCCGGGTCGTCGAGGTCGCCGGCCGTCGGCAGCATGTCCGGGTGGGCCCACAGGGCGTCGCGGCCGTCGACCCCGCGCGCGTCCGTGAGCGAGGCCCACAGGCGGGAGGCGTCGCGCAGCCGGCGCGGGCGCAGCTCCAGGCCGATCAGCGTGGCGAAGGTCTGCTCGGCCGGGCCGCCCGAGGCACGGCGGCGGCGCAGCGTCTCGCGCAGCGCGTCCGCGGACGACAGGCGCGGCTTGGCGGCCGCGTGCACGACGGCGTCCACCCAGCCCTCGACGAGGGCCAGGGCCGTCTCCAGACGGGCCAGCGCGGCCTTCTGCTCGGGCGTGTCCTCGGGCTGGAACATGCCCTGCTGGAGCGCGTCCTGCAGCTGCTCGGGGTTCTGCGGGTCGAACTGGCCGACCACGTCCTCCAGCTTGGCGGTGTCGACCTTGATCCCGCGCGCGTACCCGTCGACCGCGCCGAACAGGTGCGAGCGAAGCCACGGCACGTGCGCGAACAGGCGCTGGTGGGCCGCCTCGCGCAGCGCCAGGTACAGCCGCACCTCCTCCTTCGGGACGCCCAGGTCCTTGCCGAACGCCTCGATGTTCGCCGGCAGCAGCGCGGCGCGGCCGGCCGGGCCGAGCGGCAGGCCGACGTCGGTGGAGCCGACGACCTCGCCCGCGAGGACGCCGACGGCCTGCCCGATCTGCGAGCCGAACATCGCGCCGCCCATCGAGCGCATCACGCCGATCAGCGGGCCGGCCATGGCCTGCATCTCCTCCGGCAGGACGTCGCCCATCGCCGTGCCCACGCGCTCGGCGACCGGGTCGACCAGCTCCTGCCACGCCGGCAGGGTCGCCTCGACCCACTCCGCGCGCGACCAGGCGACCGCGGAGGCCGCGCCGGACGGCAGGGACGTCGCGTCGTCCAGCCACAGGTCGGCCAGGCGGACGGCCTCCTGGACCGCGTTGCGCTCGGCGGGGCCGATGCTCGCGTCCTTCACGCCGTCCGGCGTGCCCTGGGCGACGGTCTGGCGGGCGATCTGCTTGGCCATGTCCCAGTTCACCGGGCCGCCCTCGTAGGACAGCATCTGGCCGAGCTGCTGGAAGGCGGCGCCCAGGTCGGTGGGGTTCAGCGAGCCGAACATGGCCGCGAACGGATTGTCACCGCCGGGGCCGCCCGCTCCGGGCAGCCCGAATCCGAACGGGTTGGCCGGGCCCTGACCACCACCGCTCTGCGGGTCCTTCTGCTTGCCCTCGTCGCCGTCTTCCGGCTCCTCCGGCGGAAGGCCGAAGCCGAATGGGGTGTCACTCACGGGATTCCTCGGCTGGTAAGGCCACCGGTTCTCGTCCGGCGGCGCGGCTGCCCTGCAACACCACCCAGCGTAGACACCCCGGACCCGATAGGGCCTCGGTGCTTCGCCGACTCGCGGCCTGCGGCAGGATGGATGCCACCTGGTACGTACGCGTCACTCGCGCTCGTATGGATGACAACCGCTGGAGACGCCTGGTGAGTTCCCCAGATCCGCAGGTTCGCGCAGCGCGAAACCACACAACCCCCGCCGGCGGACGACGCCCCGTCGTCGCCGTGACCGGTGCCGCGACCGGGGTGGGCGCGCTGCTCACCGAGCGGCTCGCCGCCTCCGAGGAGATCAAGCAGGTCGTGGCCGTCGACGAGCGGCGCGGGGAGTGCGACGCGGCGGAATGGCACATCCTCGACGTCCGCGACCCGGCGATCGCGGAGAAGCTGCGGGGCGCCGACGTCGTCGTGCACCTCGCGCTCGATCTCGACCTGGGGAGTGACGCCGCCGCCCGGACGGCGTACAACGTGCGCGGCACGCAGACCGTGCTGACCGCCGCCGCGGCGGCCGGCGTGCACCGGGTCGTGCTCTGCACGTCCGCGATGGTGTACGGCGCGCTGCCCGACAACGAGCTCCCCCTGTCGGAGGACGCGGAGCTGCGCGCCACGGCCGAGGCGACCGGCGTCGGGGACCTGCTGGAGATCGAGCGGCTGGCCCGGCGCGCCCCGCGCGCGCACCCCGGCCTCAACGTCACCGTCGTCCGCCCCGCGATCCTGGTGGGCGGCACCGACACCGCGCTGACCCGGTACTTCGAGTCGCCACGGCTGCTGGTGGTGGCCGGGTCGCGGCCCGTCTGGCAGTTCTGCCACGTCGAGGACCTGTGCAGCGCCCTGGAGTACGCCGTCCTGGAGAAGGTGGACGGGGAGCTGGCGGTCGGGTGCGACGGCTGGCTGGAGCAGGAGGAGGTCGAGGAGCTCAGCGGCATCCGGCGCATGGAGCTGCCGTCCGCGGTGGCCCTGGGCGCCGCGGCCCGGCTGCACCGCATCGGGCTGACGCCGTCCCCGGCGGGCGACCTCGCCTACACGATGTACCCGTGGGTGGTCAGCGGCAGCCGGCTGCACGACGCCGGGTGGCGGGCGCGGTGGACCAACGAGGAGGTGCTGGCCGAGCTCCTGGAGGAGGTGACCGGCCGGCACACGGTCGCCGGCCGGCGGCTCGGGCGCAAGGACGCGACGGCGGCCGGTGCCGCGGGCGCGACGGTGGCGCTGCTCGGCGCGGCGGCCGTCGTACGCCGGGCCCGCAAGGCCCGACGGAGGTAGGAGGCGCTCTCGGGCGCTCTCCGGGCCCCTGCGGCCGGCGGGCCTGTAGGAGGCTCCAAACACGCACGCGCGTGTGTGGGGGCTTTCCGCGATTCCACCGCTTCCGGCTGTGGGGCACGATGGGGGCATGGCACCTATCAGTGATCACCCCGGTGAGCAGGGCGCGCCCGACGCGATCAAGCTGATCGCGGTGCGGGACACCCCGCTGTCGCTCGACGAGGTCTTCCGCGCCGTCGGGGACGACGCGTCCGGTGGCACGGCCCTGTTCGTGGGGACCGTGCGCAACCACGACGGGGGCGCCGACGTCGACCGGCTCGGGTACTCCTGCCACCCGAGCGCCGAGGCCGAGATGCGGCGGGTCGCCGAGAAGGTCGTCGCCGACTTTCCCGTGCGGGCCCTCGCCGCCGTGCACCGGGTGGGGGACCTCGGGGTGGGTGACCTTGCCGTGGTCGTCGCCGTGTCGTGCCCCCACCGCGGGGAGGCCTTCGAGGCGTGCCGCAAGCTGATCGACGACCTCAAGCACGAGGTGCCGATCTGGAAGCACCAGACCTTCTCCGACGGCACCGAGGAGTGGGTGGGCGCCTGCTGACGGCCGGGACCGCCGGGTCCCGCCCGCGGCCGGAGCCGAGCGGTCCCGGCGGCACTCCGGTTGCGTAACCCGACCCCCGGCGTGAGCGTTGTCCGTGCGGATGGTTAATCTGCTGATCAGTCAGTTGCGGTCGCTCACGTGGGGCTGGGAGGTCGGGATGGCGGCGCTCGCCTGGTTGCTGATTCCGCTGGTGGCGGCGATCTTCGCGGGGCTGTGGGGCAGTTGGGCCAACCGCACCCGCAGGGCCCGCAGCGACGGGCCCGAGCTCGACGGGTACGCGCGCTTCCGCGCCGCGATGGAGAAGGACCGGACCCCCACGCACTCCGGGTCCTGACGCCCCGACCCCCGCTCGGCGGCCCTGACGGTGCGCTGACAGAGGCGTCCCGTACTGTCGAGGCATGCCACGCCGCACCGCGACGATGCTCGCCTCGACCCTGGTCCTGATCGCGCTCCTGTGCGCGGGTGTCCTGATCCGCGTGCCGTACGCGGAGATGTCGCCGGGCCCGACGGTCAACACGCTCGCGGAGCACGACGGCGAGCCGGTGCTGCAGATCGCCGGCCGCAAGACCTACCCGACCGACGGGCACCTGAACATGACGACCGTGCGGGTGACCAGCGCGGACTACCGGATGAACCTGGTCGAGGCGGTCTACGGCTGGCTCGCCCACGACGACAAGGTCGTGCCGCACGACACGCTCTACCCGGACGGCAAGACCGAGGAGCAGTCGACCCAGGAGAACGCCGAGGAGTTCAACCAGTCGCAGGAGAGCGCCAAGGTCGCCGCCCTGGAGGCGCTGCACATCCCCGTGCGGTCCTGGGTGATCGTCTCGACCGTGGTGAAGGGCTCCCCGGCCGAGGGCAAGCTGCACGCGGGGGACGTCATCAAGGCCGTCGACGGCACCGCGGTCAAGGAGCCCGGTGACGTGGCCAAGCTCGTCACCCGGCACGAGCCCGGTCAGGACGTCGTGTTCACGATCGTCCCGGCCAAGGAGCAGGCCGCCGCCGAGAAGGCGAACCGGACGGCGACCACGACGCAGAAGGTCACGATCACCACCGCGAAGTCGGACGACAGCGGTGCCCGGCGGGCCGTCGTCGGCATCTCCGCGGGCACCGACCACACGTTCCCGTTCAGCATCGACATCAAGCTCGCCGACGTCGGCGGCCCCAGCGCCGGCCTGATGTTCGCCCTCGGCATCTACGACAAGCTCACCCCGGGCAGCCTCACCGGCGGCGCGTTCGTCGCGGGCACGGGCACGATCGACGACGAGGGCAAGGTCGGGCCCATCGGCGGCATCGAACTGAAGACGGTGGGGGCGCGCAGCAAGGGCGCGCGGTACTTCCTCACGCCCGCCGACAACTGCGCGGCCGCGGCCAAGGACACCCCGGGCGGGCTGCGGCTCGTCAAGGTGTCCACCATCGACGACGCCCTCGACGCCCTGAAGGACATCCGCAGCGGGGACACCGACGCCCTGCCGAAGTGCACGAAGGGCTGAGCGGCCCGACGGCGGTACGGCACCGGGGGCGCCCTCGTCGACGAGGGCGCCCCCGGCCGCGTACGGGGATGACCCCGGGCGGCGGGAACCGCGTACGGGACGCGCCGCGCACGCGGAACGACCGCCGGCGCCGAGTGCCCCGGCTCAGTCCTCGAACGTCGCCGCGAGCGCCTGGGCGAGGCCCGGGACCAGGTCGGCGCCGGTGAGCACCTCGGTGGGGCTGTCCTTCTCGCGCAGGCGCAGCGCCGACTCGCGGGAGCCGTCGCGCAGCACCGCGACCGTCATGCGGACCTCCTGCCGCTCGGGGTGCCGGGCGACCCACTGGGCCAGCTTCGCCTCGTCGAGGTCCTCGGGGACCTGGGTCTCGGCGGACGGCGGGAGCATCAGGCGTTCGATGGTGAGGGCGCAGCCGGTCACCGCGCCGGGCCAGGCGATGGTGGCCAGGAACTCGTCGAGCGGCTTGTCCGTTGGCACCTCGTCCTGCTCGATCGGGGTCAGACCAGTGGTCTCGGGTCCGTCCGCCAGACCGAGCTGGGCGGCCAGCGCGGGTTCCTGGGTCCGCAGCTGTGCGGTGTCGACGAGGGCGAAGAGGCGTGCGGGCTGGTCCCAGCCGAGGCCGGAGGCGTACTCGTCGATCTCGAGTACGGCCCGGGTGAGGGGGCTCGCTGCCATGGGAGTGTTGGACATGGTCACAATCCTGCCTCGTTCCCGGCCCGGATCGGGAACCGAGTAAACGGTGAGTAAGTTGCATAGGTGTGGGGCCGCGATCACCGGGGCCCGCACGGGGCCGGCGAACACGCGGGTCCGACCGATCGAGTAGCGAACTTCGAGGTGCGCACCTTGGCTTTCCAGATGCCGGACCGCGGCGGAGGCCCGACAGGGCCGCGGATGAGAGTGGGCCGTCCGTCCCGGCGTGTCCGGACCCTGCTGATGACACTGGGCGTCCTCGCCGTGCTCGGCATGGCGTTCACCATGTTCGCCGGGTTCTGGACCGACTGGCTCTGGTACCGGTCGGTGAAGTACTCCTCGGTCTTCACCACCACCCTGTCGACCAAGATCGGGCTGTTCTTCGTCTTCGGCCTGCTGATGGCGCTCGCGGTCGGGTTCAACATCTGGCTGGCCCACCGGCTGCGGCCGCCGCTGAGCGCGATGTCGATGGAGCAGCAGAGCCTCGACCGCTACCGCATGGGCATCGCGCCCTACAAGAAGTGGCTGCTGCTGTCGATCACCGCCCTGGTCGGGCTGATCGCCGGCGCGTCGGCGTCGAGCCAGTGGCGCACCTGGCTGATGTGGGTCAACGGCGTGCCCTTCCACCAGAAGGACCCGCAGTTCCACCTCGACGTGTCCTTCTACGCCTTCGACCTGCCCTGGTACCGGTTCCTGCTCGGCTTCGGCTTCGCCGCCACGATCCTGTCGCTGATCGCCGCCGCGCTCACCCACTACCTGTACGGCGGGCTGCGCGTCACCAGCCCCGGGGCCCGCGCCACCGCGGCCGCCACCGGCCACCTGTCGGTGCTGCTGGGCGTCTTCGTCGCGCTGAAGGCGGTCGCCTACTGGCTCGACCGGTACGGCCTCGCGGTGAAGTCCAGCGACTTCAAGGCCACCGACAACTGGACGGGCCTGCGGTACGTCGACGCCAACGCCTACCTGCCGGCCAAGACCATCCTGTTCTGCATCGCCGTCATCTGCGCCCTGCTGTTCTTCGCCACCCTGTGGCGGCGCACCTGGCAGCTGCCCGTCATCGGCTTCGGCCTGATGGTCCTGTCGGCCATCCTCATCGGCGGGCTCTACCCGGCGATCGTGCAGAAGTTCCAGGTCCAGCCGAACGAGCAGGCCAAGGAAGCGCCGTACGTCCAGAAGAACCTCAAGGCGACCCGCGAGGCGTACGGCATCGACGACACCCAGGTCAGCGAGTACACGGGCACCAGCACCACCCAGGACAAGTCGACGCTGCGCGACGACGTCTCCAAGACCGCCAGCATCCGCGTCCTGGACCCGAACATCGTCTCGCCGACGTTCCAGCAGCTCCAGCAGATGCGGAAGTACTACGCCTTCCCGACCAACCTGGACGTCGACCGCTACAACCAGAACGGCACCGACCAGGACACGGTGATCGGCCTGCGCGAGCTGAACCTCGCGGGCGTGGACAAGCAGAACTGGATCAACAACCACTTCCGCTACACCCACGGCTACGGCGTGGTCGCCGCCAAGGGCACGACCGCCGACGCCGAGGGGCGCCCGCTGTTCACCGAGTCCGACCTGCCGTCCAAGGGCGACCTGGGCTCGTACCAGCAGCGCGTCTACTACGGCGAGAAGACGACCACGTACTCGATCGTCGGCGGTCCCCAGAAGGAGATCGACTACTCCGACGACAACGGTGAGAAGACCACCAGCTACCAGGGCAAGAGCGGCGTCAACCTCTCCAACCCGCTCAACCGGGCGGCCTACGCGGTCGCGTTCGGCGAGCCGCAGATCCTGTACTCCGGCGCCATCGGCGACGGGTCGCGGATCCTGTACAACCGCACGCCGAAGGACCGCGTCGAGGCGGTCGCCCCGTGGCTGACCATCGACGGCGACGCCTACCCGGCGGTCGTGGACGGCAGGATCCAGTGGATCGTCGACGCCTACACGACCACCAACGGCTACCCGTACGCGTCCCGCACGACCCTCGGCGACACCACCGCCGACTCGCTGACCGCCGCCAACGACAACCGCGCGGTGGTGGCCCAGCAGAACCAAGTCAATTACATCCGCAACTCGGTGAAGGCGACCGTCGACGCGTACAGCGGTGAGGTCAAGCTCTACCAGTGGGACACCCAGGACCCCGTCCTGAAGACGTGGATGAAGGCCTTCCCGCACACGGTGGAGTCGAAGTCCGACATCTCCCCGTCGCTGATGGCCCACCTGCGGTACCCGCAGGACCTGTTCAAGGTGCAGCGCGAGCTGCTCTCCCGCTACCACGTGAAGGACGCGCAGACGTTCCTCAGCGGCAGCGAGGTGTGGCAGGTGCCGGACGACCCGACCAACAAGTCGGGCGACGCGGTGCCGCCGTACTACCTGAGCATGAAGATGCCCGACCAGCAGGCCCAGGCGTTCTCGCTGACGACGACGTTCACGCCCAACGGCCGGGACAACCTCAGCGCGTTCATGGCCGTCGACTCCGAGGCGGGCACCCAGGACTACGGGAAGATCCGGATCCTGAAGCTGCCGACGAGCACGACGGTCGACGGACCGAAACAGGTGCAGAGCCAGTTCAACTCCGAGCAGAACATCGCCGAGTCGATCCGGCTCCTGCGGGGCGGCGACTCGGAGGTGGAGTACGGCAACCTGCTGACGGTGCCGCTCGACGGCGGACTGCTCTACGTGGAGCCGGTCTACGTGCGCGGTGGCGGACTCAAGTACCCGCTGCTGCGCAAGATCCTGGTGACCTACGGCGGCAACACGGCCTTCGAGGACACGCTGGACCAGGCGCTCGACAAGGTCTTCGGGGCCGAGAGCACCACGCCCCGGCCACCGGACTCCGGCACCAAGCCGCCGCCGTCGACGGGCAACGCAACCGTCCAACAGGCGCTCCAGGACGCCCAGAAGGCCTTCGACGCGGGTCAGGACGCGCTGAAGAAGGGTGACTGGGAGGCGTACGGCAAGGCGCAGAAGGACCTCCAGGACGCACTCCAGCGGGCCGAGGACGCGCAGGCCGCCGGCAAGGGCAGCGGCGGCGCCGGGAGTTCGGGCGGCTCGGGCGACAAGGCGAGCAGCAGCCCGAGCAGCACACCGAGCAGCAGGCCGAGCAGCACACCGACCGGCAGTGCCGGTCCGACGGCCGGGGCCGGTGCCGATGGCTGAGACCGGCGGCTGAGCTGCCGGGCGGGCTCCCCTCCGTGCCGTGATACGGTGATGGAACACGGCGCGGGGTGGAGCAGCTCGGTAGCTCGCTGGGCTCATAACCCAGAGGTCGCAGGTTCAAATCCTGTCCCCGCTACTGCATGACGAAGGCCCGGATCCTCACAGGGATCCGGGCCTTCGCCGTGTGCGAACGCATGTGCCGAGGGGGCGTACGGCCGCGCCGCCACGGTGAGTTGGGGTGACCTGTGTTTGACTTGTCTCTCTGTGGGCATGTCGACAAAACGCTGAAGTGACCTCACTGGCTGCGGTATACCAGGTGTACCCGGGTTGCAGGTGGTGCGACGATGGACGTTATGGGGGACAAGGCAACTCTGTTCGAGACAGGGCGATTTGTGCAGCCCTCCGGTGAGGAGGCGGAAGCGGTCCCGGACGTCGACGAGACGGGGGAAGCCGCTGAGGAGGTGCGCCTCCGGCTCGCCGCCGACGCGGGCGACGTCGAGGCGGCCAGCGTCCTCGGCGCCCTGCTGCTGCGCCGCGCCGACCTCGACGGGGCCGAGCCCCACCTGCGTGCCGCCACCGCGGCGGGTGACCGCGCCGCCGCCAACAACCTGGGTGTCCTGCTCCACCAGCGCGGCTACGCCGACGAGGCCGCCGGGTGGTGGCGGATCGCCGCCGTCGCCGGTTCCGCGGCGGCCGCGCACGCGCTCGGGCGGCACCACCGCGAGCGCGGCGACGAGCCGGCCGCCGAGTACTGGCTGCGGCAGTCCGCCGAGCAGGGACACGTGCTCGGCGCGTACGCGCTCGCCGACCTGCTGGAGCACCGCGGCGACCGCGGCGCCGAGCAGTGGATGCGGGTCGCGGCCGAGCGCGGGCACCGCGAGGCCGCCTACCGGCTCGCCCGCGCCCTGGACCGCCGGGCGGCCGAGCGCGGCGCGCTCGAACGGGGCGCGGTCGAGGACGCCGCGCCGGGCCGCGCGGGCCGGACCCCCGGGACGCCCGGCGCCGGGCCCGGTGCCACGGGCGCCGCCGACAGGACCACGGCCGCCCGGCGCACCGACGCCGGAGGCGACGCCGTGCGCGGCGCCGGGCCGCGGTCCGCGACGGGCCTCGGTGTCCCGCCGGCCGAGGAGGCCGAGCAGTGGTACCGGCAGGCCGCCGCGCGCGGCCACCGCCGGGCCGCCCTGCACCTCGGGGCGATCCTGGAGCGCCGGGGCGAGCTGAAGGAGGCCGGGCGCTGGTACCTGACCTCCGCCAAGGACGGCGAGGCGCGGGCCGCCTGCGCACTCGGGTTCCTGCTGCGCGACGCCGGCGACACCGAGAACGCCGCCGTCTGGTGGCTGCGCGCCGCCCAGGACGGTGACGGCAACGCGGCCAACGCGCTGGGCGCGCTGCACGCCGAGCGCGGGCAGCCGCAGACCGCCGAGCGCTGGTACCGGGCCGCCCTGGACGCCGGCGACGTCAACGGCGCGTACAACCTCGGGCTGCTCTGCGCCGAGCAGGGGCGGACCACGCAGGCCGAGCAGTGGTACCGGCACGCCGCCTACGCCGGGCACCGGGAGGCGGCGAACGCGCTCGCGATCCTGCTGCTCCAGGGCGGTGACACCACCGGGGCCGAGCCGTGGTTCTCCAAGGCCGCCGAGGCCGGGAGCGTGGACGCCGCGTTCAACCTGGGGATCCTGTACGCCGGGCGGGGCGAGGACGCGGCGGCGCTGCGCTGGTACGAGCGGGCCGCCGCCGCCGGGCACACCGAGGCGGCCCTCCAGGTCGGGATCGCGCGCCTGCGGGACGGGGACGAGCAGGACGCCGAGCTGCACCTGCGGTGCGCCGCGGGCGGGGGCAGCGCCGAGGCCGCGTACCGGCTCGCCACCGTGCTCGACGCGCGGCGGCCCCGGCCGTCGGCGCACGAGCTCGGCGAGGTGGTGCACGAGAAGACCGAGTGCGAGGAGTGGTACGAGCGCGCCGCGTCGCAGGGGCACCGCCGGGCCCAGGTGCGCGTCGGCATGCTGGCCGCCGCCCGCGGTGACGTCGTCGAGGCGGCACGGTGGTACCGGCTGGCCGCCGAGGCGGGGTCGCGCAACGGCGCGTTCAACCTGGGGCTGCTGCTCGTGCGGGAGGGCAGCGAGCCCGAGGCGGTGGTCTGGTGGACCCGGGCGGCACAGGAGGGGCACGGGCGGGCGGCGCTGCGGCTGGCCCTGGTCTACGCGCGTCGGGGCGAGCTGGACGAGGGGCAGCGGTGGGCGGACCGGGCGGTGACGCTGGGGCCGGCCGAGGTGGCCGAGCGGGCGGCGCGGCTGCGGGACGCCCTGCGCCAGGAGCTGACGGCGTGAGCCAGGCACGAGGCAGGCGCGGGACAGGCGTGAGACAGGCGGGGACAGAGGGAAGCGGAGGCGCCTCGGACACTGATTTGCCTCCGTCCTCCTCCTTGACGTAACGTTGCATTCACCGACGCGGGGTGGAGCAGCTCGGTAGCTCGCTGGGCTCATAACCCAGAGGTCGCAGGTTCAAATCCTGTCCCCGCTACTGATCGACGAGGGCCGGAATCCGAAAGGGTTCCGGCCCTCGTCGTATGCCTGGCTCCGCCCTCCCGCTCGCTGCGGCTCTCCTTAAGAGTGGTTTAAACGCGGATTAAGCCTGCTTCGGCTTGTCTCTGCTACCCGAGGTAACTGCAGGTCAGAGGGTCATACGAGGATTCGCGTTCCGGTTGGCAGGGGCAACCTTCCTGCGTATCGTCTGGCTTCGCCGACGGCGCCGCCCGCGCAGTGTGAGAGCGCTCTCAGAACGCGCGCGTCGGCCAGGAAGACCCTCCCCGACGACAAGGTGTGTTCACCCCATGGCCGCTCATCGCGCACGCAGATGGTCGTTCGGAGGGCTGGCGCTGCTGACGCTCGCCGCTCTCGCCGCCGCCCTCCTCTTCAACACCTCGGACTCGGCGACGAACCGCGCGAGCGCCGCCCCCGCCACCACGACCTGGTCCGACGACTTCGACGGCGGCGCGGGCAGCGCGCCCAGCGCCGCGAAGTGGACCCTGGAGACGGGCGGCGGCGGCAACGGCAACCACGAGCTGCAGTACTACACGAACAGCACCGGCAACGCCGCCCTCGACGGCAACGGCCACCTGGTCATCACCGCCCGCAAGAACACGGACGCCGGCCTGAAGTGCTGGTACGGCACGTGCCAGTACACCTCGGCACGGTTGAACACGGCGAGGACCTTCACCCAGAAGTACGGCCACTTCGAATCCCGGATCAAGGTCCCGCGGGGCCAGGGCGTGTGGCCGGCGTTCTGGATGCTCGGCGACGACCTCGGCAGCGCGGGATGGCCCACCAGCGGCGAGATCGACATCATGGAGAACGTCGGCAAGGAGCCCGGCACCGTCCACGGCACGATCCACGGCCCCGGCTACTCCGGCGCGGGCGGCATCGGTGCCGGGTACACCCTCCCGAACGGCGCCTCGTTCGCCGACGACTTCCACGTCTTCGCCGTCGACTGGAGCCCCTCGGCGATCACCTGGTCCGTGGACGGCAAGGCCTACGAGACCCGCACCCCCGCCGACGTGGGCGGCAACAAGTGGGTCTACGACCACCCGTTCTTCCTCATCCTGAACTTCGCGGTCGGCGGTGACTGGCCCGGCAGCCCGGACTCCGGCACCTCCTTCCCGCAGACGATGACCGTCGACTACGTCCACGTCACCACCTCCGACTCCGGCACCGGCGCGGGCTCCGGCTCCGGCACCGCCACCCGGGCCGGCGCCCTCAAGGGGATCGGCGACATGTGCGTGGACGTGGCCGGCGCCGGCACGGCCGACGGCACGCCCGTCCAGCTGCACCCCTGCACCGGCAACGACGCCCAGCGCTGGACCCTCGGCGGCGACGGCACCGTACGCGCCCTGGGCAAGTGCCTGGACGTGCAGGGCGGTTCGCACGACGACGGCGCGGTCGTCCAGCTCTACACCTGCAACGGCACCCCGGCCCAGCAGTGGACGTACACCGCGGCCCGCGACCTGACCAACGTCGGCGCCGGGAAGTGCCTGGACGCCAAGGGCAACTCCGCCGCCGACGGCACCCGCCTGCAGACCTGGACCTGCTCCGGCAACGCCAACCAGAAGTGGTCCCTCGTCTGACCCCACCGCCCCACCCCACCCCCACCCCTCACCCCCACCCCTCACCCCCCAGAACCCTCCTCCGCGGCACCCGCACCGCCGCACTCCCCAAGGAGCACCCCTCATGGCACCTCGTCACCAGCGCAGCCTGACCCGCCGCAAGATGCTGTTCGCCCTCGGGGGCGCCGCCGTGGGCGTCCCGGCGATCGCCGCCATCGCCCCGCACGCCCTCGCGGGCCAGAGCGGCGGGTCCACGACCGCGGCGGGCGGCGCGCTCCCCGTCACCGTGGTCAACAACAGCGGGTCGTTCGCCAACGGTTCGGTGCACCTGTACGTGGTCGGCAACGCCGACGGCAAGCAGGTGCGGCTCACCCCGGACGGCACCCTCGCCCCGATCGCGCTCGCGGACAACGGTGCCGACGGCTTCACCGACTACGCGATACCGCTCGCCGGCAGCGGCGCGACCACGCTGTCCCTGCCCCACATGTCGGGCCGCATCTACGTCTCGCTGGGCGCGAAGCTGAAGTTCAGGGCGGTGACCGACGGCAACGGCAACGCCGCCCTGCAGTACCCGGCCGGCTGGGTCGCCTCGGACCCCAACTACGGGATCCTGCACGACTGTGCGGAGTTCACCCACAACGCGGACGGGATGTTCTGCAACACCACGATGGTGGACATGTTCAGCGTCCCGATGAGCATCCGGCTCACCGGGGAGAAGGACCAGACGACCGGCGCCGTGCGCGACGGCGGCCGCGCCGCGGCCTTCGCCGCGCTGCGGCAGGTGGAGGAGTTCGCCCCGCTGGTCGTGGACGACACCCGGATCATCGCCCCGGGCCACGGCCTGGACGCGGGCCTGTTCGCCAAGGACTACTTCGCCCCGTACATCGACGAGGTGTGGAGCACGTACACCGGCAAGGACCTCACGGTCACCACGAACGCGGGGACGTTCACCGGCCGCGTGCGCGGCGAGCGCCTGACGTTCGACGGCCCGGCGGCCGTGTCGTTCGCGCGGCCGTCCACCCGTGACGTCCTCTTCTGCGACGGCAACCTCGCCGCCCCCAACGACGGGAAGACCGGCCCGGTGGCCGCCGTCCTGGGAGCGGCGTTCAACCGTTCCACCCTGATCAGCCATCCCGCGCAGCCGACCACCGACCCGGCGGCCTTCTACCGGGGCGCGCTCACCAACCACTACGCGCGGGCCGTCCACGCGGCCACCGTGGACGGCAAGGCCTACGGCTTCGCCTTCGACGACGTGGCCGACTTCGCCTCCTACGTCCAGGACACCAGGCCCACGGGCTTCACCCTCACCCTGACGGCGTTCTGAGGCGCGGGACACGACACCCACGCACAAGGGCACCGCACTCCCCGGTCAGGGGGAGTGCGGTGCCCTCGCGTGTGTCTACGGCCCTCCGGACCTACGCGGCCGCGCAGTTGGGGCAGACGCCGCGGTAGGTGACCTCGACGTCCGACACCGTGAAACCGAAGCGCTCGGAGTCGGGAAGGTCGGCCAGCGGGTTGCCCGACGGGTGCACGTCCCGGATCGCGCCGCACCGCGCGCACACCAGGTGGTGGTGGGGGCGGTGGGCGTTCGGGTCGTACCGCTTGGCGCGCTGGTCGGTGCTGACCTCGAGCACCTCGCCGAGGGTGACCAGCTCGCCGAGCGTGTTGTACACGGTCGCCCGGGAGATCTCCGGCAGCTTGGCGACGGCCCGTGCATGGACCTCGTCGGCCGTGAGGTGGACGTGCTCGCCGTCCAGGACCTCGGCCACGACACGCCTCTGCGCGGTCATCCGCCATCCGCGTCCGCGCAGCCGTTCCAGTAGGTCGCTCATACCGGCCAGCGTAACAGCAACTGGACCAGGTTCCGAATAGGTGTGACTTTGGACGTTCATTTGACTTGGACTGAGTCCAATGTAGGATCGAGGCTGGCTTTGGCCGAAGAACAGGAACGCAGGAGGCGTACGTGACGCAGGGACCGCTCACCACGGAGGCCGGTGCACCGGTGGCCGACAACCAGAACAGCGAGACCGCGGGCGTCGGCGGCCCGGTCCTCCTGCAGGACCAGCTCCTGCTGGAGAAGCTGGCCCACTTCAACCGGGAGCGCATTCCGGAGCGCGTGGTGCACGCCCGCGGTGCCGGCGCCTACGGCACCTTCACGGTGACTGCCGACGTCACGCCGTACACGCGCGCCGCCTTCCTCTCCGCGGTGGGCAAGGAGACCGAGGTCTTCCTGCGCTTCTCGACCGTGGCCGGCAACCTCGGCGCCGCGGACGCCGTGCGCGACCCGCGGGGCTTCGCGCTGAAGTTCTACACCGAGGAGGGCAACTACGACCTCGTCGGCAACAACACCCCGGTGTTCTTCATCCGGGACGCGATCAAGTTCCCGGATTTCATCCACACCCAGAAGCGCGACCCGTACACGGGCTCGACCGAGCCGGACAACGTGTGGGACTTCTGGTCCCTGTCGCCGGAGTCCACGCACCAGGTGACCTGGCTGTTCGGCGACCGCGGCATCCCGGCCTCGTACCGGCACATGGACGGCTTCGGCTCGCACACCTACCAGTGGAACAACGCCGACGGCGAGGTCTTCTGGGTCAAGTACCACTTCAAGACCGACCAGGGGATCAAGAACCTCACCGCCGAGGAGGCCGACGTCCTCGCGGGCAAGGATCCCGACTCCCACCAGCGCGACCTGCGCGAGGCGATCGAGCGCGGCGAGTTCCCGAGCTGGACCGTGGGCGTGCAGATCATGCCGGCGGCGGACGCGGCGACGTACCGCTTCAACCCGTTCGACCTGACCAAGGTGTGGCCGCACGCGGACTACCCGGTCGTCGAGATCGGCAGGCTGGAGCTCAACCGCAATCCGCGCAACGTCTTCGCCGAGGTCGAGCAGAGCATCTTCTCGCCGGCCCACTTCGTGCCGGGCATCGGCCCCTCGCCCGACAAGATGCTCCAGGGCCGCCTGTTCGCCTACGGCGACGCGCACCGCTACCGCGTCGGCATCAACGCCGACCACCTGCCGGTGAACCGCCCGCAGGCCACCGAGGCGCGCACCCACTCCCGCGACGGCCTGCTCTACGACGGCCGGCACGGCGGCGAGAAGAACTACGAGCCGAACAGCTTCGGCGGGCCGTACCAGACGGGCCGTGCGCTGTGGCAGCCGTTCGACGCCGTCGCCGGCGGCACCGGCACCCACCCGACGCCCCGCCACGCCGAGGACGACGACTTCGTGCAGGCCGGCAACCTCTACCGGCTGATGCGCGAGGACGAGAAGGAGCGCCTGGTCGCCAACCTCTCGGGCGCGCTCGCGGACGTCTCGCGCGACGACATCGTCGAGCGGGCGGTGGAGAACTTCCGCCGGGCGGACGACGACTTCGGCAAGCGGCTGGAGGCCGCGGTCCAGGCCCTGCGCGGCTGATCACCAGCACTGGACCGCTTGCCGGGGACGGGCCGGACCCCTTCGTCGAGGGGGGTCCGGCCCGCTCGTGCGTCCGGACCCCGCCGGGTCGGCGGCCGGGCCGCGGATCAGACCGGCACCTGCTGCCGGTCGGGGGCCCAGCAGCGGATGATGTCGCGGACCGAGACGACGCCCGTGACGTCACCGCGGTCGAGGACGACCAGGTGGCGGAAGCCGCCGTGCGTCATGGAACGGGCCGCCTCCTCCAGGGTCCAGCCCGGGGCGGCGAACACCACGTCGGTGGTCGTGTGGTCCTGGGTGCGCTCGGTGTCGGGGTCCTGGCCGAGGCCGACCGAGTTGAGGATGTCGCGCTCGGTGAGGATGCCGATCCCCCCGGCGTCGGGATCGTGCACGACGGCCGCGCCGACCCGGCGGGCGGACATCAGCGCCGCTGCCTGCCGCAGGGTGTGGTGGGGGCCGATGGTGAGGACCACGGTGCTCATGGCGTCACGGACGAGCATGTCGAGCCACCTCCTGGTGTGTCCCGCCTGGATGTGCCCGCCCCTCCTTGTCCCGTGTCCGGCGCTTGTTCCGCGTTTCACAAGTGCACAAGTGGGGGGATCCTCAGAGTGGCAGGCAAAGCGGGGGTCAACAAGAGGGCGCGTGCGGCCAGTTGAGGGCGCACGCGCTCATGTGTGCCCGGGGCGCGTGCGCCGGACGGCGCGTCAGCTCACCGGCGGGGTCCCAGGTGGTCCAGCAGTGCGTCGTGCAACAGGCCGTTCGAGGCGGCCGCGTTGCCGCTGTGCGGGCCGGGACGGCCGTCCAGGCCGGTGAAGGTGCCGCCCGCCTCCGTCACGACGATCGCGGTGGCGGCCATGTCCCACAGCGACAGCTCGGGCTCGGCACACAGGTCGACCGCCCCCTCGGCGACCATCATGTACGGCCAGAAGTCCCCGTACGCGCGCGTGCGCCAGACCCGGCGGGTCAGGTCGAGGAAGCCCTCCAGGCGGCCCTGCTCCTCCCAGCCGGACAGGGAGGAGTAGGCGAAGGAGGCGTCCGCGAGGTCCGCGACCCGCGAGACGTGCAGCCGGGTGGCGGAGGACAGGCTGCGGCCGGAGTAGGCGCCGTGGCCCTTCGCTGCCCACCAGCGGCGGCCGAGCGCGGGCGCGGAGACGACCCCGACGACCGGCTGGTAGCCGCCCTCGCCCGCCTCCGTGAGGGCGATCAGCGTCGCCCAGACCGGGACGCCCCGGACGTAGTTCTTGGTGCCGTCGATCGGGTCGACCACCCAGCGGCGCGGGCCGGTGCCCTCCACGCCGTACTCCTCGCCGAGGATCGCGTCACGGGGGCGGGCGCGCTGGAGCTGTCCGCGGATGAGCTCCTCCGCCGCCTTGTCCGCCTCGCTCACCGGGGTCATGTCCGGCTTGGTCTCCACCTTGAGGTCGAGGGCCTTGAAGCGGGCCGTGGTGGCGGCGTCGGCGGCGTCCGCGAGGACGTGGGCCAGCCGCAGGTCGTCGAGGTAGTCCGGCATGTGACGAACGGTATCCGCAGCGGCGGGCGCGGGGCCACAGGGGGCCGGGCGCCCGGCGGTCACCCGCCCGCAACCGCCGGTCGGGATGCCGTGGTCCGCCCCCGCCGCGACCCCTTGACAGTGCAGACAAGCCCGTCAAATCTGGGCGCAGTGCCGTCGCAGGGAGGCGAGGATGCCGGGTGCGCGGGAATCACTGCTGGACGCCGCCTTCGCGGCCCTGGCGCGGCGGCCGTGGTCCACGGTGCGCATGGTCGACGTCGCCGCCGCGGCCGGGGTGTCCCGGCAGACGCTGTACAACGAGTTCGGCAGCAAGGACGGCCTCGCCCGCGCCCTGGTGCGCCGGGAGGCCGACGGCTACCTCGCCGGGGTGGAGCGGGCCCTCGCCGTGCACGGCGACGCCCGGGAGCGGCTGACCGCCGCCGCGGAGTGGACCGTGACCGCCGCCCACGACAACGCGCTGGTCCGCGCCCTGCTCACCGGCTGCTGGAGCGAGCGCCTGCCGACGCCCGCGCTGCGGCCCGTCGCGGCCTCCGCCGCCGTACCGGCGCAGCGGCGGGCGGACGGACCGCTGCCCTCGCCCGGCGACTTCGTGGCCCTGGTGCGCGACCGCGCCGTGGCGGTGCTGGCCGGGCCCGTCGCGGGGCCGGACACCGCCGAGCTGGCCCGCTCCTGCGAACTGGTCGTCCGCATCGCCCTGTCCTGCGTGGCCGCGCCCCCGGGCGAGGGCGGCCTCGCGGACCTGGTGCGCGGCGCGCTGCACCGCCCGGCGGCCTGAGCGCGCCGCCGCCGGCCCAGGGGGTGTCTAGTGCGTCGAGCCGGACAGCTGGAGTCCGATCACCCCGAGGATGACCAGGCTGATCGAGACGATCTTCAGGGTCGACACCAGGTCACCGAGGAAGACCATGCCGTAGATCGCCGTGCCGGCCGCGCCGATGCCGGTCCACACCGCGTACGCCGGGCCCACGTCCAGCTTGCGCAGGGACAGGGTCAGCAGGCCGAAGCTGCCGAGGGCGAACACGCAGAAGGCGATCGTCGGCCAGAGCCGGGTGAACCCGTGGGAGAGCTTCAGACACACGGCGAACCCGGTCTCGAGCAGTCCGGCCACCATGACCAGCAGCCACGCCATGTGCTGTCCTCCCGTAGGTACCGGATCACCGCTCGGTGCGATTATGCACTTACCGGGGTCCGGCCCCACCAAACAACGCGGGGCTCAGTCTCCTTCCTTGCGCTCCCGCGTCGACAGCAGCCGGCGCAGCGAGTACAGCCGCGCCGGGTCGGCGTGCCCCTCGGCCACCCACGCGTCCAGCGCGCAGTCCGGCTCGTCGTGGCTGCACGCGCGCGGGCAGCCCTCGGTGCCCGGTTCGAGGTCGGGGAAGGCGTGGATCACCCGGGACGGGTCGACGTGCGCGAGACCGAAGGACCGCACGCCCGGGGTGTCGATCACCCAGCCCTCCGCGCCGTCCAGCGGGAGGGCCAGCGCGGAGGTGGTGGTGTGCCGGCCGCGGCCGGTCACCGCGTTGACGTGGCCGGTCAGGCGCCGCCGCTCCTCGGGCACCAGCGCGTTCACCAGCGTCGTCTTGCCGACGCCGGAGTGGCCGACGAACGCCGTGACGCGGCCCGCCAGTTGCTCGCGCACCCGGTCTGCCGCGGTGCCGTCCTCCAGCTCCTGGCGGCTGGTCACCACGTACGGGATGTCCAGGTCGCCGTACAGCTCCAGCATCTTGTCCGGCGGGGCGAGGTCCGACTTGGTCAGCACCAGCAGCGGTTCGAGGCCGCCGTCGAACGCCGCGACCAGACAGCGGTCGATCAGGCGCGGGCGGGGCTCCGGGTCGGCGAGGGCCGTGACCACGGCGAGCTGGTCGGCGTTGGCCACCACCACCCGCTCGTAGGGGTCGTCGTCGTCGGCGGTGCGCCGCAGCACCGAGGTCCGCTCCTCGATGCGGACGATCCGGGCCAGCGTGTCCTTGGCGCCGGACAGGTCGCCGACCAGCGCGACCCGGTCGCCGACCACGGCCGCCTTGCGGCCCAGTTCCCTGGCCTTCATCGCCAGCACCGGCCGGCCGTCGACCAGGCACGTCAGCCGGCCCCGGTCGACGGTCAGGACCATGCCCTCGGCGGCGTCCTCGTGCTTGGGCCGGATGTTGGTCCGCGGCCGGTTGCCCTTGCGGTTGGGGCGGCTGCGGATGTCGTCCTCGTCGGTGTGCTTGCCGTAGCGGCGCATGACTGTTCCCCGCGTCCCTACGCCGCCCCGAGCATCGCGGTCCACAGGTCCGGGAAGTCCGGCAGGGTCTTCGCGGTGGTCGCCACGTTCTCGATGCGCACGCCCTCGACCGCGAGGCCGATGATCGCACCGGCGGTCGCCATGCGGTGGTCCTCGTAGGTGTGGAAGACACCGCCGTGCAGCGGGCGGGGGCGGATGTGCAGGCCGTCGGCGGTCTCGGTGACGTCGCCGCCGAGCTCGTTGATCTCCTTGGTGAGCGCGGCCAGCCGGTCCGTCTCGTGCAGCCGCAGGTGCGCCACGCCCCGCAGGGTGGAGGGGGAGTCGGCGAGGGCCGCCACCGCCGCGATGCCCGGGGTCAGCTCGCCGACGTCGCCGAGGTCCACGTCGATGCCGTGGACGGAGCCGGAGCCGGTGAACTCCAGGCCGTAGTCGGTCAGCCGGCAGGAACCGCCCATCTCGGTGAAGATCTCCCGCAGCCGGTCACCCGGCTGGGTGGTGCGGGCCGGCCAGTCCGGGACCACCACGCGACCCCCGGTGACCAGCGCCGCGGCCAGAAACGGCTGGGCGTTGGACAGGTCCGGCTCGACCGTCAGGTCACGGCCCAGCAGCGCGCCGGGCGTGACCCGCCAGACGCCGGGCTCGCCGCCCGACTCCGGGGTGTCCACCTGGGCGCCGACCGCGCGCAGCATGTCCACCGTCATCCGGATGTGCGGCAGCGAGGGCAGGGTGGAGCCGGTGTGGCGGACCTCCACCCCCTGGTTGAAGCGCGGCCCCGACAGCAGCAGCGCCGAGACGAACTGGGACGACGACGAGGCGTCGACCTCCACCGGACCCCCGTCCAGCGCGCCCACGCCGTGCACGGTCAGGGGCAGCGCGCCGCGGCCGTCGTCGTCGATCCGCGCGCCGAGCGCCCGCAGCGCGTCGATCACCCCGTGCAGGGGGCGCTCGTACGACCGCGGGTCGCCGTCGAAGTGCACGGGCCCGTCGGCCAGGGTGGCGACCGGGGGCAGGAAGCGCATCACGGTGCCGGCGTTGCCGACGTCCACGGTGGCCGGGCCGCGCAGGCCTGTCGGCAGCACCCGCCACGCCTCGCCGGTGCCGTCGGGCCCCACGCCCTCCTCGATCTCGATGCCCATCGCGCGCAGCGCGTCCGCCATCAGCAGGGTGTCTCGCGAGCGCAGCGGGCGGCGCAGCCAGCCCGGCTCGGAGGCGAGGGCGGCGAGGACGAGGGCGCGGTTGGTGACCGACTTGGACCCGGGCACGTGGACCGTCGCGTCGACGGCTCCGCTCGCGTGCGGCGCGGGCCAGAGGGCGGTGGGTGCGGGGGTTGGGGCCATGGGGCCCACTCTATAAGGAGGGCCGTCCCCCGGACCGTCCGTCGTCCGCCGGGTTCCGCGCCGTCCTGGCTGGTGAAACGGTTCGCCGCAGGTCGGCCGTGCCACTCCGGCGGGTGGCTCGCGCGGGGCCGGCGGTGACGGGGAACGGGACGGCCCGTCACAGCCCCAGCAGCCACCGGCCGCCCCCCGTCAGGGAGCACAGCGACACCGCGTGGAAGAGGAACAGCCACAGCCCCGCCGGCACGTGCGTCAACCGGGACAGCTGGTCGGCGTCCGAGTCGCCCGCGCCCGCGTGCCGGCGCTTGGCCTGGAGCTCGAAGGCCGGGCGCACGCCCCCCAGCAGCAGGAACCACACCACCGCGTAGGCGAATGCCGCCTGCACCTGGGGCCCGGCCAGCCAGGACACCAGCAGGAACGTGCCGCCGGTGAGCAGCACCGTCAGCGCGCCGTAGGCGTTGCGGATCATCACCAGCATCACCAGCAGCAGGGCCGTCGCCACCCACAGCAGCAGCGTGATGCGCCCGGCGCCCAGCAGCGCGGCACCGCCGAGGCCCAGCAGCGGGGGAGCGGTGTAACCGGCCGCCGCCGTGAGGATCATGCCGAGGCCGTACGGCTTGCCGCGGCTCAGGGTGAGGCCGCTGGTGTCGGAGTGCAGCCGTATGCCGGTCAGGGTGCGGCCGGTCAGCAGCGCGACCAGGCCGTGGCCCCCCTCGTGGGCGATGGTGATCGCGTTGCGCGACAGGCGCCACAGCGGGTGGGGCACCACGACGGCCAGCGCGGCGGCCAGGGTGGCGCACACCACCCACAGATCGGGGTCGGACTGGGTCCCGGTGAGCCGGCCCCAGAGGTCGGGCAGCGCGAGGGCGGCGAGGCTGTGCGGGCTGTCCATGCTGTCCATGCCGTTCATGTAGGGCGGTGGCTCCCTTTCCGTCGGACGGATCTGGCAGTGTGGCACGCATGTGCGGACGGTATGCAGCCAGTCGTGGGCCCGAGGACCTCGCGGCGGTCTTCGGGGTGGAGAAGTGGGAGCCGGCCGAGGCACTGGGGCCCGACTACAACGTGGCCCCGACCAAGGAGGTCCACGTCGTCCTGGACCGTCCCCTGAAGGACGCGGACGACCCGCGGCCGGTTCGCCAGCTGCGCACCCTCAGGTGGGGCCTGGTCCCGTCCTGGGCGACGTCGCCCGAGGGCGCCGCCCGCATGATCAACGCCCGCGCGGAGACCGTCCACGAGAAGCCGTCGTACCGCCGGGCCTTCGCCGCCCGGCGCTGCATCGTCCCCGCCGACGGCTACTACGAGTGGGTCACCGGCACCGAGGAGCGCGAGCTGGAGGTCGAGGGCCGCCGCAAACGCCCGCGCAAGCAGCCGTACTTCGTGCTCCCGGCCGACGGCTCGGTGTTCGCGATGGCCGGGCTGTACGAGTTCTGGCGGGACCGCACCCTGCCGGACGACCACCCGCGGGCCTGGTGGGCGACCTGCTCGGTCATCACCACCGAGGCCGAGACCACCCCGCTCGCCGCCGCCCCCGCCGAGGGACCCCGCACGCTGGCCGACATCCACCCCCGGATGCCCCTGATGCTCACCCCGGACCGCTGGGACGCCTGGCTCGACCCGTCCCGCACCGACCCCGGGGAGCTGCGGTCGCTGCTCGCCCCGCCGCCGCCCGGGCTGCTGCGCGCCCACCCGGTCTCCACCGCCGTCAGCAACGTCCGCAACAACGGCCCGGAGCTGCTGAAGGAGCTGGCGGGGCCGGAGGAGGGCACACTCTTCTGACGTGACGAACGACACCCGCACCGGCACCGCCCCGGTCCAGACCGTCCCGACCGCGACCGGCGACGCCCGGATCACCTGGCACCGCGCCCCGCGCGCGGCCCGCCTCGTCCTCGCCGTCAGCCACGGCGCCGGCGGCGGCATCGAGGCGCGCGACCTGCGGGCGCTCGCCGCCGAGCTGCCCGCGCACGGTGTCACCGTCGCCCTGGTGGAGCAGCCCTGGCGGGTGGCCGGCAAGAAGCTGGCGCCGGCGCCGAAGACCCTGGACGCGGGCTGGCGCGGGATCTGGCCGGCCCTCACCGCGGCCGGACTGCCGGTGATCGCCGGCGGGCGCTCCGCGGGCGCCCGCGTCGCCTGCCGCACGGCGACCGAGCTGGGCGCCGCCGCCGTCCTCGCGCTGAGCTTCCCGCTGCACCCGCCGGGCAGACCGGACCGCTCCCGTGCCGCCGAGCTGCTGGGCGCGGGCGTGCCCACCCTCGTCGTCCAGGGCGGCAACGACCCCTTCGGCCGGCCCGAGGAGTTCCCCGACGGGGACCACGAGCTCGTCACCGTGCCCCACGGCGACCACGGGTTCGCCGTGCCCAAGCGGGCGGACATCACCCAGGAGCAGGCGCTCGCGGTGATCACGGCGGCGGTCGTGGAGTGGACCGCGTCACTTCCCTGACCGGGCCACGGCACCGGGCGGCGCCGCGGGTGGGGCGCGTCACGGGGGAGCGGCGCGGGGAATGCCGCGCTCCCGCCCACTGTTGTGCGGGACAGACGTGCTGGACAGCCAGTACGGACGTCGTGGGAGAGGAAGTTCGCCGCATGGGTTCGACCATCTGCCCCAGCCGTGGCAACCGCGCCGACCTGGACTGGACGGTGCTGCACGCGGCCAGGACCGCTCCTATTCGAGCGGCGGCGGGGACGGGTCGTGTTCTATCCTCCGATTCTGGTGGGATCGGTCTCGGTCCTGCCCGGAATCTTGAGGAGGTGGGTCCGGTTCCCGGTACCGACGCAGGGACCGACGACGGCCAGGCGGAGCTGCCCGAGGGCCAGGGCATCGGCGTGGGCGCGGACGCGGGGGCGATCCCCGAGTCGACCACGGAGCGCAGCGCGCGCTTCGAGCGGGACGCGCTGGAATTCCTCGACCAGATGTATTCGGCCGCACTGCGCATGACGCGCAACCCCGCCGACGCGGAGGACCTGGTGCAGGAGACGTACGCCAAGGCGTACGCGTCCTTCCACCAGTTCCGTGAGGGCACCAACCTCAAGGCGTGGCTGTACCGGATCCTCACCAACACCTTCATCAACTCGTACCGCAAGAAGCAGCGCGAACCCCAGCGCAGCGCGGCCGAGGAGATCGAGGACTGGCAGCTCGCCCGTGCCGAGTCGCACATGTCGACGGGTCTGCGCTCCGCCGAGTCGCAGGCGCTCGACCACCTGCCCGACTCGGACGTGAAGGAAGCGCTCCAGGCGATCCCCGAGGAGTTCCGCATCGCCGTGTACCTCGCCGACGTCGAGGGCTTTGCGTACAAGGAGATCGCGGACATCATGGGGACACCCATCGGTACGGTGATGTCCCGGCTGCACCGGGGCCGCCGTCAACTGCGCGGCATGCTCGAGGACTACGCCCGTGAGCGCGGGCTGGTCCCGGCCGGCGCCGGAGAGTCGAACGAAGCGAAAGGCTCGGGCTCATGAGCTGCGGAGAGCCGCACGAGACGGACTGCTCCGAGGTCCTCGACCACCTGTACGAGTTCCTCGACAGCGAGATGCCGGACGTCGACCGCGACAAGTTCCAGCAGCACTTCAAGGAGTGCTCGCCGTGCCTGGAGAAGTACGGACTCGAGCAGGCCGTGAAGAAGCTGGTCAAGCGGTGCTGCGGTCATGACGACGTGCCCGTGGACCTGCGCGCCAAGGTCATGGGGCGGCTGGAGCTGATCCGCTCCGGCCAGACGGTGCCCGAGCACGACGTGAGCGCCACCTCCCCGGGCACCCCCCAGGAGTCCTGACCGCCGCCCGTTCACGGGCCGCCCTCCCCGGTGGAGGTGCGGCCGGTGAACGGGCGGTCGTCACTCGAACGTGCTAATCAGCGGGTGATACGCCCGTCCCCCTCCCCGGCCGGTCCTAGGCTCCCAGCCCGGACACCTACGGGCTGGGGGGAGGCGGCATGGAGGCGATTCCCGGGCGGGCCCGGCTCTACGTCGGCTGCGTCGCCCTCGCCGCCCTGGTCTGCCTGGCCCCCGTACCCGCCGTCGCGGGCACGCCCCTCCCGGACCCGTCCCGGTGGGCCGCCGGCCTGCTGAGGGCCGACTCGTCCTCGTGGGCCGTGATCCTGCTCGCCGCGCTGTACGCGGCGGGCCGATGGGCCGCCCGCACCCGGTTCCCCGGGTCCCTGCCGGCCGCGTCCCCCGTGGCTCCCGTCGTCCACCCCGTGCTGCTCGCCGGGGCCTTCCTGCTGCCGCCGCCCGCCGCGGCCCTCGTCCCGCTGCCCGGCATCCTGCTGGCCCGCGTGGAACAGCGCCCGGCCGGCGTCCGGCGGCTGTGGCGGGCCGCGCAGTGCGTGCCGGCCGTGTGGGCCGCGGCCCGCGTGCACGGGACGCTCGGCGGCCGGGACACCGTGGCCGCCTGCGCGGTCCCCGGGGCACTGCTGCCCGCAGCGGCCGCCGTGCTCGTCTACTGCGCCGTGCTCGCGCTGCTGGACGGCGGCATCCGCGTGCTCGCCGAACGCGTCCCGGCCCGCCGGGCCTGGCGCGGGCGGTTCTCCCGCTCGCTCGCGCCGCTCGCCGTGCACGGGCTGGCCGGGCTGATGATGGCGGTGCTGTGGCACAGCCCCTACGGGCCGGTCGCCGCGCTGCTCGTGCTGTTCCCCATGGGCGTGGCCTGGTGGGTGTTCGCGCAGTACCACCGGGAGCGGGCCGCGCACCACGCGACGATCCGGGCACTGGTGCAGGCCGTCGACATCAAGGACGGCTACACCCGCGGCCACAGCGAGCGGGTCGGCCAGGCCTCCATGATGATCGCCCGCGAACTCGGCATGGACGAGCGGCGCATCGAGGTGCTGCGCTTCGCCGGGATCCTGCACGACGTGGGCAAACTGGGCGTGCCGACCCGGCTGCTGCGCAAGGACGGCCCGCTGACCCCCGAGGAGCGGTGCGTCATCGAACTGCACCCCGAGTACGGCCACGAGATCACCCGGGGCATCACCTTCCTCGGCGAGGCCCGCTCGGCGATCCTGCACCACCACGAGCGGCTGGACGGCAGCGGCTACCCCTACGGACTGGTGGGCCGTCAGATCCCCGAACCGGCGCGCGTGGTGGCCGTCGCCGACGCCTTCGACGCGATGACCTCGACCCGCTCCTACAGCCGGGCCCGGCCGGTCGCCGTCGCCCTGGAGGAACTCGGCCGGTGCGCGGGCACCCAGTTCGACCCGCGCATGGTCGGCGCCCTCGTCCGCGCCCTGGACCGCCACGGCTGGCACCCCGTGGTGACCGCCGACGAGGGCGCGCCCGCGCTGCCCTCCCCGGCGTCCGCGGGCGACCGGCGCGGGGTGACGCGGTGACGTCGGCCGCCGTGACCGGCGCGGGTGCCCGCGGCCGCACGGCCGGCCGGCGGCCCGGGCACCACCGGCGCCCGCTGGTGCTCATCCACACGGCCGCCGGACTCACCGTCGCCGTCGCGCTGGCCGCCACCGTGCGCAGCGGGGTGCTGGAGCGGCCGCTCGCGCTGGCCTTCGGCGTGTTCGTCGCGGTGGGGGAGCTGAGCCGCTGGAGCGGGGCCGGGGTGCGGGAGGCGGCGCCGCTCGGGGCCGCCGGGGCGCTGGCGTTCGCGCTGCTCGGGGAGAATGCCGGACACCCCACCCAGCACGGCGCCGCGCAGGTCGTCGCGGTGGTCGCCGGGGCCTCGCTGCTCGGGTGCGTGCCGCACGTGGCGCGCGGCCGGGGACCGGTTCTGGACCACCTGGCCCGGCGGGTGCTGACCGTGGCCTTCGCCGCGGTGTGCTTCCAGCCGCTGCACGACGGGGGCGTCCTCGAACGCTTCGGCGGCCCCGCCTACGCGCTGCTGCTGTTCGCGCTGCTCGTCCTCGGTGTCCTGTGCGACGTCGTGCTCGCCGCCGCGCTGGCCCACGCCCGCACCGGCTGGCCGTACGGTCCGCTGCTGCGTGACGAGCTGCGGGCGGTGCCCGGCATCGGGTCGGCGGTGTGCGCCACCGGCGCGGTGATCGCGCTCGCGGTCGCCGTGGTCGGCCTGTGGGCGCTGCCGCTGTTCTCGCTGCCGCTGCTGCTCACCCAGCTGGCGCTGCGTCGGTACGCGGCCGTCCGGGCCACCTCCCGGCAGACCATCGCCTCCCTGGCCCGGGCGACCGAGATCGCCGGGTACACGCCGCCCGGGCACGCCCGCCGGGTGGCCGCGCTGGGCGTGGCCGTGGGACGCGACCTGGGGCTGTCCGGGCCGGAGCTCACCGTGCTGGAGTACGCGGCGCTGATGCACGACATCGGCCAGCTCAGCCTGGTCGACCCGGTACCGGCCGGGGCCACCGCCCCCCTGTCCGTGCGCGAGCAGCGCCGCATCGCCCTGCTCGGCGGGGCCGTCGTGCGGCAGACCGGCGCGGGCGAACAGGTCGCGGCCGTGGTGGAACGGCAGGCCGACCCCTGCGCGGAGCAGCCGGTGGCCGCCCGGATCGTGCGCGTGGTGAACGCCTACGACGAGAAGGTGCACGGCGCCGGGCCCGGCGGACCGCTCACCGCCCTGGAGGAGCTGCGGCTGGCCGCGGCCGGGGAGTACGCGCCCGAGGTGGTCGAGGCGCTGGCCCGGGTGTTGGCGCGGGCCAGTCTGACCCTGCCCGTCGGTGGGTAACCCATGGGTAATGAGCGCCCTTCCAGCCGCACGTGGTTGGATGCGAAGGGAGAGGGTCTTCGAGAGGCTGTCGGGGGGCGCAGCCGGCCCACTCCACGGAACTGGCAGGCGGGAATCGTGAGGATCTTCGGCAAGGGACGGCACCGGCCCTCCGCCTCGTGGCGGCAGGCCACCGATCGCGCGTTCACGCTGATCGGCGACGGGCGGTACGAGGACGCGGGCGCGCTGCTGACCCGTGCCGCGGACCTGGAGCCCTGGCTGTCGGAGTCCTGGTTCAACCTCGCCCTGCTGCACAAGTTCCGCCACGACTGGGAGCAGGCCAGGGCCGCCGGGCTGCGCGCGGTCGCGCTGCTGGACCGCGAGGCCGGGGCGCCCGACTGGTGGAACGTCGGCATCGCCGCCACCGCGCTGCAGGACTGGCCGCTGGCCCGCCGGGCCTGGCAGGCGTACGGGCTGCACGTGCCGGGCGGTGCGACCGCCTCCGGGGAGCCGGCCGGCATGGACCTGGGCAGCGCGGCGGTGCGGCTGTCGCCCGAGGGCGAGGCCGAGGTGGTGTGGGGGCGGCGGCTCGACCCGGCGCGGATCGAGGTGCTGTCCATCCCGCTGCCGTCGTCCGGGCGGCGCTGGGGCGAGGTCGTCCTGCACGACGGGGTGCCGCACGGTGAGCGCACCACGTCCAGCGGGCACTCCTACCCGGTGTTCGACGAGATAGAGCTGTGGGCGCCCTCGCCCGTGCCGACCTGGGTGGTGCTGCTGGAGGCGGCCACCGAGGCCGACCGGGACGCCCTGGAACAGCTGGCCGCGGACGCCGGGTTCGCCGCGGAGGACTGGTCGTCGTCGGTGCGGCTGCTGTGCCGGATGTGCTCGGAGTCCCGCATGCCGAGCGACGAGGGCGACGGCGTGCACCTGGACCCGCACGACCACAGCGAGCCGGGGCACCCCGGGCCCCTCGGGCACCGCACCGACGGGCAGCTGTGGGTGCCGGAGCGCGAGTGCGGGGTGGCCGCGCCGGCGTCGCTGGTGCGGGGACTGCTCGACGGCTGGGTGGCGGACGCGCCCGACTCCCGCGACTGGCGGGACCTGGAAGAGGTCTGCTGAGCGACGGCGGCCGCCCGATTAGGCTGTACTCCGCAATCGTTTTCCCCCGGACGATCTCCGACCCCCAGGAAGGCACACGTCGGTCATGGCGCAGCAGGACACCGATCAGCAGCACGCGGGCGTGCTCCCCGTGGACGACGAGGGATTCGTCATCGACACCGAGGACACGGAGGAGCGCGAGCTGGCGTGGCGCGAGGCCGGCACCTCACGGCCCATCACCGTCGTCGGCAACCCCGTGCTCCACAAGGAGTGCAAGGACGTCACCGAGTTCGGCGACGAACTCCGGCAGCTGGTCGCGGACATGTTCGCCTCGCAGCGCACCGCGGAGGGCGTGGGCCTGGCCGCCAACCAGATCGGCGTCGACCTGAAGGTCTTCGTCTACGACTGCCCGGACGACGAGGGCGTGCGGCACGTCGGCGTGGTGTGCAACCCCAAGCTGGTCGAACTGCCCGCCGAGCGGCGCCGGCTGGACGACAGCAACGAGGGCTGCCTGTCGGTGCCGACGGCGTACGCGCCGCTGGCCCGCCCGGACTACGCCGAGGTGACCGGGCAGGACGAGCGGGGCAACCCGGTCAAGGTGCGCGGCACCGGCTACTTCGCCCGGTGTTTGCAGCACGAGACCGACCACCTGTACGGCTCGCTGTACATCGACCGGCTCTCCAAGCGGGAGCGCAAGGACGCGCTGCGGCAGATGGCCGAGAACGAGCCGCGCTACCCCGTGGTCCCCAACGACTGACCCACACCTGCGCGTTCACGGCGCCCGGCCGGGATCCCTCCCGGCCGGGCGCCGTTCGCGTGTCGGCGGGCTGGGGTAGTGAATGGAGCAAATCCGTTCCCAAAACGGTCAGTTGTAGTGCTGAATGGAAGTGCGGGGATACGCAACGGCGCACGCCCGGCACATCGGGAGGGGCAGGCGTCACCGGCGGCTGAGAGGGGTTGTTCGTGCCAGCTTTCCCATACAGCACCACATACCGCGGTACCTGCACGGCGACGGCGGTCGCGGTTCCACCGTCGCTCTCCCTCCCGGTGATCGAGGCGGCGTTTCCCCGGAGACTGCACCCGTATTGGCCGCGGTTGCAGGACGAGACCCGCTCCTGGCTGCTGGAAAAAGGGCTCATGCCGGCGGAGAAGGTCGCGGAATATGCCGACGGCCTGTGCTACACCGACCTGATGGCGGGCTACTACCTCGGCGCCCCCGACGAGGTGCTGCAGGCCATCGCCGACTTCAGCGCGTGGTTCTTCGTCTGGGACGACCGGCACGACCGTGACATCGTGCACGGGCGCACGGCCGCCTGGCGGCGGCTGAGGTCCCGGCTGCACCGCGCCCTGGACGCGCCGGCGGACCACCTCCACCACGAGGACCCGCTGGTCGCCGGGCTCGCCGACAGCGTGGGCCGGCTGTTCACGTTCCTGCCGGGAACCTGGAACGCGCGGTTCACCCGCCACTTCCACGAGGTGATCGAGGCCTACGACCGCGAGTTCCGCAACCGGGTCGCCGCGCGGGTGCCCTCCGTCGAGGAGTACCTGGCGCTGCGCCGGCTCACCTTCGCGCACTGGATCTGGACGGACCTGCTGGAACTCGGCGCGGGAAGGGAACTCCCGGACGGCGTGCGCAAGGACCCGGCCTTCCGCCGGGCCGCGCTGCTGAGCCAGGAATTCGCCGCCTGGTACAACGACCTCTGCTCACTCCCCAAGGAAATAGCGGGTGACGAGGTCCACAATCTCGGTATTTCCCTCATCACCCACGAGGGAATGACCCTCGAAGAGGCCGTCGACGAAGTACGCCGACGCGTCGAGGACTGCATAGCGGAATTCCTCATCGTGGAGCGGAACGCCTTACGGCTCGCCGAGCGCCTCGACGACGGAACAGTGCGCGGAAAGGAAGTCGGCGAGGCCGTCCGGGTCTGCCTCGGCAACATGCGGAACTGGTTCAGTTCCGTCTACTGGTTCCACCACGAGTCCGGCCGCTACATGGTCGACAGCTGGGACGACCGGTCCACGCCCCCGTACGTCAACAACGAAGCGGCAGGAGAGAAATGACCGTCGACGCGGCGCGGCCCACGACGTCCGGGCCCTCCGAACTGCGCGAGCCCCCGCCGGCCGGTGGCGGCATTCCGCTCCTCGGCCACGGCTGGAGACTGGCCCGCGACCCCCTGGCCTTCTTCGAGCAGCTGCGCGACCACGGCGACGTCGTCAGGCTCCGGCTCGGCCCCAAGACGGTGTACGCCGTCACCACCCCGGAGCTCACCGGCGCCGTGGCCCTCAGCCCCGACTACATCATCGCCGGCCCCCTGTGGGAGTCCCTGGAGAGCCTGCTCGGCAAGGAGGGCGTGGCCACTGCCAACGGCCCCCTGCACCGGCGCCAGCGGCGCACCATCCAGCCCGCCTTCCGGCTCGACGCCGTCCCCGGCTACGGGCCGATCATGGAGGAGGAGGCGCAGGCGCTCGTGGAGCGCTGGCGCGGCGCCGGCACCCTCGACGTCACCACCGAGTCCTTCCGGGCCGCCGTCCGCATCGCCGCCCGCTGCCTGATGCGGGGCAGCTACATGGACGACCGGGCCGACCGCATCTGCGCCGACCTCGCCACCCTGTTCAGCGGTATGTACCAGCGCATGGTCGTGCCCCTCGGACCGCTTTACCGGGTACCACTTCCGGCCAACCGCGAATTCAACCGGGCCTTGGCCGATTTGCACCTCCTGGTCGACGAGATCGTCGCCGACCGACGGGCGTCCGGTCAAAAGCCGGACGATTTGCTGACGGCTTTGCTGGAGGCGACGGACGACAATGGCGAGCCCATCGGGGAGCAGGAGATCCACGACCAGGTCATCGCGATAGTCACCCCGGGCTCCGAAACCGTCGGCTCGACGCTCATGTCGCTGCTCCAGGTGCTCACCCAGCACCCCGAACTCGCGGACCGCGTCCGGGACGAGGTGAAAGCCGTCGTGGGCGACCGACCGGTCGCATTCGACGACGTGCGGAAGCTGACGTACACCGCGAATGTGGTCGTGGAGACAATGCGTCTGTATCCCGCCGTATGGATATTGACCCGGCGCGCGGTGGCCGACACCGTGCTCGGCGGATACCGCATTCCCGCCGGCGCCGACATCGTCTACAGCCCCTACGCGATCCAGCGTGATCCGCGGTCCTTCGCGCGGCACGAGGAGTTCGACCCGGACCGCTGGCTGCCCGGCGGGTCGCAGGAGGTGCCCAAGTACGCGATGAGCCCGTTCAGCGTCGGCAACCGCAAGTGCCCGAGCGACCACTTCTCCATGGCCGAGCTGACGCTGATCACCGCGGCGGTCGCCTCCGCCTTCACCTTCGAGGAGGCGCCCGGCTCGGACTCCCGGCCGCGCATCGGCATCACGTTGCGCCCCCGCCGGCTGCGGCTCACCCCCCGCCCGCGGTGAGCGGCGGGCACCGTCAGGCGGCCTGGGGGCCGCGGAAGGCGCGGCGGTAGGCGTTCGGCGTCGTGCCCAGCGCCCGGTAGAACTGGTGCCGCAGGGCCGCCGCCGTGCCGAAGCCGGTGCGCCAGGCGATCGCGTCCACCGTCTCGTCCGTCGCCTCCAGCAGGTCCTGCGCCAGCAGCACGCGCTGGCGCAGGATCCACCGGTACGGGGTCGTGCCGGTCTCCTGCTGGAAGCGGCGGGCGAAGGTGCGCGGCGACATGTGGGCGCGCTCGGCGAGCTGCTCCACCGTGACCTCCTCCTGGAGGTTCTGCTCCATCCACGCCAGGACCTCGCCGACCGTGTCGCAGGTGCTGCGGGGCAGCGGCCGCTCGACGTACTGGGCCTGGCCGCCGTCGCGGTGGGGCGGGACCACCATGCGCCGGGCGATCCGGTTGGCGATCTCCGGGCCCTGCTCCTTGCGCAGGATGTGCAGACAGGCGTCGATGCCGGCGGCGGTGCCGGCCGAGGTGATCACCGGGTCCTCGTCGACGTAGAGGACGTCCGGCTCGACGACCGCGCGCGGGAACTGCCGGGCCAGCAGGTCCGCGTGGCGCCAGTGCACCGCGCAGCGGCGCCCGTCCAGCAGGCCTGCCGCGCCCAGCACGAACACCCCGGAGCAGACGCTGAGCACCCGGGTGCCCCGCTCCGCGGCCCGGCGCAGGGCGTCGAGCAGCTCGGGCGGGTACTCCCGGGTGAGGTTGCGGTCCGAGGCCGGTACCGCGATCAGGTCCGCCTCCTCCAGCCGGTCGAGGCCGTGGGGCGTCGACACGGTGAGGCCGGGGACGTGGGTGGTGAGGTCCGGCCCCTCCGCGGAGACGACGGCGAAGTCGTACACCGGCAGCCCCTCGTCACTGCGGTCGAGGCCGAAGATCTCGGAGACCACGCCGAGTTCGAAGGGGTGCACACCGTCCAGCAGGACACAGGCGACGTTTTCCAGCATGCTGCCAGTGTGCCTCGGATCTGGCAGTAATTCGAGGGTCCACGGCAGTCCTGCCACTGCCGGTCAGGAGCATCCGGAGCGACAGTGGTGTCATGACTACGGAACAGACAGAAGCCCTGATCGGAATGACCCTCGTCGTCGCGATCCTCGTCCTCATGGCCCTCCCGTCCGCGCTCGGCGTCATCCGCGACCGGCGGATCGACCGGCAGATCCGGGAGGCCCAGGAGGCCCGGGAGGGTCAGAAGTCCTCGTCGAGGTCGACCGTGCCCTCCACCGCGACCTGGTACGCCGAAGGACGGCGCTCGAAGAAGTTGGTGAGTTCCTGAACCCCCTGCAACTCCATGAAGGAGAAGGGGTTCTCGGAGCCGTACACCGGCGCGAAGCCCAGACGCGTCAGCCGCTGGTCGGCGACGCACTCCAGGTACTGCCGCATGGAGTCGGTGTTCATGCCAGGGAGGCCGTCACCGCACAGGTCGCGCGCGAACTGCAGCTCGGCCTCGACGGCCTCCCGCAGCATGTCGGTGACCTCCTGGCGCAGCGCCTCGTCGAAGAGGTCAGGCTCCTCCTTGCGGACGGTGTCGACCACGTCGAACGCGAACGACATGTGCATGGTCTCGTCGCGGAACACCCAGTTGGTGCCCGTGGCGAGCCCGTGCAGCAGGCCCCGGCTGCGGAACCAGTAGACGTACGCGAACGCGCCGTAGAAGAACAGGCCCTCGATGCACGCGGCGAAGCAGATCAGGTTCAGCAGGAAGCGCCGGCGGTCCGCGCGGCTCTCCAGGCGGTCCATGTTCTCCACCGAGTCCATCCAGCGGAAGCAGAACGCGGCCTTCTCGCGGATGGACGGGATGTTCTCCACCGCCGCGAACGCCGCCGCCCGGTCCTCCGGGTCGGGCAGATAGGTGTCCAGCAGGGTCAGGTAGAACTGGACGTGCACGGCCTCCTCGAAGAGCTGGCGGGACAGGTACAGCCGCGCCTCGGGGGAGTTGATGTGCTTGTACAGCGTCAGCACCAGGTTGTTCGCCACGATCGAGTCACCGGTGGCGAAGAAGGCCACCAGGCGCCCGATGAGGTGCTGCTCGGCCGGGGTCAGCTTCGCGAGGTCGGCGACGTCGGAGTGGAGGTCGACCTCCTCCACGGTCCAGGTGTTCTTGATGGCGTCCCGGTAGCGCTCGTAGAAGTCGGGGTAGCGCATCGGGCGCAGGGTCAGCTCGAAGCCGGGGTCGAGCAGGTTCTGGGTACGGCTGGACATCACTGGCAGGCCTCGCAGGACTCGGGGTTCTCAAGGGAGCAGGCGACCGCCTCGGGGTCGGGGGCGGCCTGTGCGGGGACGGCGGCGCGGGCCGCGCGGGCGATCCTCGTCGCCGGGCGCGAGCGCAGGTAGTACGTCGTCTTCAGGCCCGACTTCCAGGCGTACGCGTACATCGAGGAGAGCTTGCCGATGGTCGGCGTCTCCAGGAACAGGTTCAGGGACTGGGCCTGGTCCAGGAACGGCGTGCGGGCCGCGGCCATGTCGATCAGGCCCCGCTGCGGGATCTCCCACGCCGTGCGGTACAGCCGCCGGACCTCCTCCGGGACCCACGCGAAGTCCTGCACCGAGCCGTTGGACTCGCGCAGCGCCTCCCGGGTGCGGGCGTCCCACACGCCGAGCGCCTTCAGGTCGCGCACCAGGTAGGAGTTGACCTGGAGGAACTCACCCGACAGCGTCTCGCGCTTGAACAGGTTCGACACCTGCGGCTCGATGCACTCGTACACGCCGGCGATCGAGGCGATGGTGGCGGTGGGCGCGATGGCGAGCAGCAGGCTGTTGCGCAGGCCCACCGAGGCGATCCGGGCCCGCAGCGCGTCCCAGCGCTCCGGCCAGGTGAGGTCCACCGCGTAGTGGTCGGGGTGCAGCACGCCCCGGGCGGTGCGGGTCTTCTCCCAGGCGGGCAGCGGCCCGTGGCGCTCGGCGAGGTCCGCGGACGCCTCGTAGGCGACCAGCATGATCCGCTCGGCGATCCGCGTGGACAGGGCCTTCGCCTCGGGCGAGTCGAACGGCAGCCGCAGCTTGAAGAAGACGTCCTGCAGGCCCATCGCGCCCAGGCCCACGGGGCGCCACCGGGCGTTGGAGCGGCCCGCCTGCTCGGTCGGGTAGAAGTTGATGTCCACGACGCGGTCCAGGAAGGTCACGGCGGTGCGGACCGTCTCGTCCAGCCGCTCCCAGTCGATGCCGTCGCCGCCGCCGACGACGAACGCGCCCAGGTTGACCGAGCCGAGGTTGCACACGGCCGTCTCCCCGTCGTCGGTGACCTCGAGGATCTCCGTGCACAGGTTGGAGGAGTGGACCACGTGGCCGGGCAGCGCGGTCTGGTTGGCGGTGCGGTTGGCGGCGTCCTTGAAGGTCATCCAGCCGTTGCCGGTCTGCGCGAGGGTGCGCATCATCCGGCCGTACAGCTCACGGGCCGGCAGGGTCCTGCGGGCGAGCCCCGCCGCCTCCGCCGCGCGGTACGCCGCGTCGAACTCCTCGCCCCACAGGTCGACCAGCTCCGGCACGTCCGCCGGGGAGAACAGCGACCAGTCGGCGTCGGCGTTCACCCGGCGCATGAACTCGTCCGGCACCCAGTGCGCCAGGTTCAGGTTGTGCGTGCGGCGGGCGTCCTCACCGGTGTTGTCGCGCAGCTCCAGGAACTCCTCGATGTCGGAGTGCCAGGTCTCCAGGTACACCGCGGCCGCGCCCTTGCGCCGCCCGCCCTGGTTCACCGCGGCGACGCTCGCGTCCAGCGTCTTCAGGAACGGCACGATGCCGTTGGAGTGCCCGTTGGTGCCGCGGATCAGTGAACCCCGGGAGCGGATGCGGGAGTAGGACAGGCCGATGCCGCCGGCGTGCTTGGACAGCCTCGCGACCTGCTGGTAGCGCTCGTAGATGGAGTCCAGCTCGTCCAGCGGGGAGTCCAGGAGGTAGCAGGACGACATCTGGGGGTGTCGGGTGCCGGAGTTGAACAGCGTGGGGGAGGAGGGCAGGTAGTCGAGGCGGCTCATCAGGCGGTAGAGCGCGGCCACTTCGTCGACCGACCCGGCGGTGTCGTCCTCGGCGAGACCTGCGGCCACCCGCAGCAGGAAGTGCTGGGGCGTCTCGATCACCCGCCGGGTCAGGGGGTGGCGCAGCAGGTAGCGGCTGTGCAGGGTGCGCAGTCCGAAGTAGCCGAAGCGGTCGTCGGCGTCCGGGTCGACCAGCGCGTCGAGCCGCTCGGCGTGCGTGCGCACGAACGCGGCCGTGCGGTCGGCGACCAGGCCCTCGCGGTGCCCGGTGGCGACCGAGCCGGTGAACGACGTGACGCCCTGGGAGGCGGCCTCGGCGCGGACGGTGAGGGTCAGCAGCCGGGCGGCCAGCCGGGAGTAGTCGGGGTCCTCGGAGATGAGCCCGGCGGCGGCCTCCGTGGCCAGCTCCCGCAGCTCCGCCTCGTCCGCGCGGGCGGACCGGCCGCGCAGCGCGGCGGCGGCGACCCGGCCGGGGTCGGCGTCGGGGAGGTCGGCGGTCAGCTCGGTCAGGGTGCGCAGCAGCACGGCACCGGGACCGTCCTCCTCCGGCAGTGCGGATGGGGCCGGATCGGCTGGCGCGATGGTCACGTGGGGCTCTCCCTCGCTCGGCGGGGGCCCCACGGAGGGCAGGGTGCGGCGCACGCGCGCACACGGCGACGCGTCCACCGGCCCATTCCACGAGGCCCGGACGTCGGCGCCCGGGCCGGTCGGCCTGGGCGCACTGTCGGCAGGTCCTCGGACTGACGCCCGTGCGCGAACGCACGGGTACACCGTTGCGGGACAGTTCCGGACTCACACCGGATTCCCCTGCGGCGACAGCGAGCATGAGCATACATCTTGTGTCCGCTCGGCACGCCACCCCCAGATGTTGTGTCGCGAGCGGGTCCGGGGCGCCTCAGTCCGTGTGGCGGAGCGTCAGCACGCAGGTGAGCAGCGTGAGGTCGTCCAGGTGTGGGACGGGGTTCCAGTCGCGGTCGGGGGTGCGCTCGAAGCCGAGCCGCTCGTAGAGGCGGTGGGCGCTGTGCATGGAGCGCTGGCTGGACAGCACGAGCCGGGCGCAGCCCGGGGTGGCGCGGGCGCGGTCCACGCAGGCCCGCACGAGCGCCTCGCCGACACCCCGGCCGCGGGCCTCGCGCACCACGGCGAGCGCCCGTACCTCGGCCTCGCCGGGACGCGCGATGTCGGCGGCCGGCCCGGGGCCCGCCACGAAGGCGACCCCGCCGAGGAGCCGGTCGCCCTCGACCGCCACCAGCACCTCGGCTGCGGCTGCGCGGCGGGCGACGTCCTTGAGCACCGGCAGGTACTCGTCGTCCTCGCCGAAGTCCAGGAGGCCGTCGTCGAGGTAGGCGCGGGCGGTCAACTCGCCGAGGGCGGCGTACTCCTCGGGCCGGGCGATCCGGATCACGGTGTCCATGCGGCGAGTGTGCCGGACGGGTGGGACGCGGGGCCCCGGATTTCTCCGGCGGACCTGACGACGGGCGAGGGACCGGTGCGGCGGGTGCGACGGACGGTGGCCCGGCGGCCACGGCGACGGGTCGCCGGGTCCGGTGGTGGCCGTGACGGCGGGCCGCCCCGGCGGACGGTGCCGGTCCGCCGCACGCCCGGGCCGGACACGACGACGGGCCGCCGGATCGCTCCGGCGGCCCGTCGGGCGGGGCGGCCTGCGCGGCTGCCCCGTCGGCTCAGTGCGCCGACCCCGCGGTGGCCGGGGGGAGTTCGGTCTGCACGCCCGGATCGCCCGCGTCCGCCGTGTAGTCGGCGGGGCTGGTCTCGTCGATGCCCTCGGGGGCCTTGACGGCCTTCAGGACGAACGTGAGGACCACCGCGACCACCAGGTTCAGCACGAACGCCGTGAGGCCGATGTAGCCGATCTCCCCGATGCCCGGGATCTCCTTCGAGGAGCCGCCGAAGTGCTTCTGGGTCGGGGAGGCCACGCCGTAGGCCGCGACCGTGCCGTAGACCATGCCGACCGCCCAGCCCGCGAGCAGCGCCCAGCGGTGGAACCACCGCGTGAACAGGCCGCCGACCAGGGCCGGGAAGGTCTGCAGGATCCAGATGCCGCCCAGCAGCTGGAAGTTGATCGCGACGGTCTTGTCCATGGTGAGGACGAAGACCAGCGCGCCCACCTTCACCAGCAGGGACACGATCTTGGAGACCCGGGTCTCCTCCTTCGGCGTCGCGTCCGGCTTGATGAAGTCCTTGTAGATGTTGCGCGTGAACAGGTTCGCCGCCGCGATCGACATGATGGCCGCCGGCACCAGCGCGCCGATGCCGATCGCCGCGAAGGCCACGCCCGCGAACCAGTCCGGGAACATGTTCTCGAACAGCTGCGGGATCGCCAGCTGGCCGTTGGTGACCTTCACCCCGGCCGCGATCGCCATGAAGCCCAGCAGCGCCAGCAGGCCGAGCATCAGGGAGTACAGCGGCAGGATCGTGGTGTTGCGGCGGATCACCTCACGGCTCTTGGAGGACAGCGTCGCGGTGATCGAGTGCGGGTACATGAACAGCGCCAGCGCGGAGCCCAGCGCCAGGGTGGCGTAGGTCCACTGGCCGGCCTCCGCCGGGACGAGCGCCCCGCGCGGTTTGCCGGTCGCCGGGTTGGTCTGGCCGAACGCGTCGCCCGCCTTGGCGAAGACGTCGTCGAAGCCGCCCAGCTTGATCGGGATGTAGATGATGGCCACCGCGATGACGAGGTAGATCAGCGCGTCCTTGACGAACGCGATCAGCGCGGGCGCCCGCAGGCCGGACGAGTAGGTGTACGCCGCCAGCACGCCGAAGGCGATCAGCAACGGCAGGTCCTTGACGAACCAGTTGGTGTTCTCGCCGCCGCCGACGCCCATCACGTCCAGCACCGCCTGGATGCCGACGAGCTGGAGCGCGATGTACGGCATGGTGGCGAGGATGCCGGTCACGGCCACCGCCAGGGACAGGCTCTTGGACCCGAACCGGCCGCGCACGAAGTCCGAGGTGGTCACGTAGCCGTGCCGGTGCGAGACCGACCACAGGCGCGGCAGGAACGTGAAGATCAGCGGGTACACCAGGATCGTGTAGGGCACCGCGAAGAACCCGGACGCGCCGGCCGCGTAGATCGCCGCCGGGACGGCGACGAACGTGTACGCCGTGTAGAGGTCGCCGCCCAGCAGGAACCAGGTGATCCAGGTGCCGAACGACCGTCCGCCCAGGCCCCATTCGTCGAGGCTGTGCTCGTTCTCGGCCCGGCGCCAGCGTGCGGCCAGGAAGCCCATGACCGTGACGGCCAGGAAGAAGAAGATGAAGACGCCGAGCGCGACGCCGTTGACGCCGTCGTTCACCGCGCCGCACCGCCCTTCGTGGTCGAGCGGGCGCGCTGGTCACGCCGCCACAGCTGGTGGGCGACCATCGTGAGCGCGGTGGAGATCAGCACCCACAGCATCTGGTACCAGTAGAAGAACGGGATCCCGATGAACGTGGGGTCCACTTTCGCGTACGAGCCCACCCACAGCATCGCCACGAAGGGCGCGAGCAGGCAGAGGGCGATGACGACGCGCAACGGCGTCACCACCGGCCCTGCTGGGGCTTCGGGTGTGTCTGACATGCGGTGCTCCGTCCCCTCACGATCACCTGTGATCACGTGTAACGCGCAGGCAATGTAGGTGACGGATAAAGGCAAGCGGAAGACCTCGTCCGCATATCGATCACGCCGACGAGGGATCAGTTCCCCGGAGGGTCCCGGATCAGTCCTGCGGACGCTTCAGCCGCGCGACGAACTTGTACCGGTCCCCGCGGTACACCGACCGCACCCACTCGACCGGGTCGCCGTGCCGGTCCAGCGAGTGCCGGGACAGCATCAGCATCGGCAGGCCCACGTCGGTGCCCAGCAGACCGGCCTCGCGCGGGGTGGCCAGCGAGGTCTCGATGGTCTCCTCGGCCTCGGCCAGGTGGACGTCGTAGACCTCGGCGAGCGCGGTGTAGAGGGAGGTGTACTTGGCGAGGCTGCGGCGCAGCGCGGGGAAGCGCTTGGCGGACAGGTGGGTGGTCTCGATGGCCATCGGCTCGGCGTTGGCCATGCGCAGGCGCTCGATGCGCAGCACCCGGCCGCCGGCCGTGATGTCCAGCAGGCCGGCCAGCCGGTCGTCGGCGGTGATGTACCCGATGTCCAGCAGCTGGGAGGTCGGTTCGAGGCCCTGGGCGCGCATGTCCTCGGTGTACGAGGTGAGTTGCAGCGCCTGGGAGACCTTGGGCTTGGCGACGAAGGTGCCCTTGCCCTGGATGCGCTCCAGGCGGCCCTCGACGACCAGCTCCTGCAGTGCCTGGCGGACGGTGGTGCGCGAGGTGTCGAACTCCGCCGCGAGGGTCCGCTCGGGCGGGACCGGCGTGCCGGGCGCCTGGGTCTGCGTCATGTCGAGCAGGTGTTTCTTCAGGCGGTAGTACTTGGGCACGCGCGCGGTACGGACGGTCGCCCCACCCTCGTTCTCCGCACTGCTGACGTCGGTGCTCATGCTCCGCCTTCCCGGCTCCTGGGCCCTCGCGCGGGCTCCCGCGCGTGCCGTGATCACCTCTGTATACCGTCGGCTTCCGGTTTTGGTCTAGTCCATCGCCTCCAAGTGGTCTACCCGAAGTGTCTCGCATCCACCCCCTGTTATTGAGGGGTTCTTACTTAAAGGTTCCTGCATATGTAGGTCCCATAACGGCTGGTAGGAGGCTACTCGCACACCCTTGACAGGCCTATTGGTCTGAGCCAAGCTCCGCGGTACTGGTCTACACCATTGGTCCAGTCCCGGCCCCATGGGCGGTACGCGTTGACGCTCAACCGCGGGGAGGCAGGGGGGTTGTGTGGCATCCCTGAGGAGGGTTGGCGTGAAGCGCAAGCTGATAGCCGCGATCGGTATCGCGGGCATGATGGTCTCCATCGCGGCGTGCGGGGACAGCGACGACAAGGGCAACGGCTCGGGCGGTTCCGAGGCCAAGGAGCTGACCGTCTGGCTCACCGTCGACGCGCAGAACAACTGGCCGGACCTGGTCAAGGCGGCCGACGACGCGGTGGCCAAGAAGCACCCCGGCGTCAAGATCAAGCACGAGTACTACGGCTGGCCGGACAAGAACACCAAGCTCGACGCCGTCCTCGCGACCGACAAGGCGCCGGACGTGGTCGAGATGGGCAACACCGAGATGCTCGGCTACATGGTCAAGGGCGCCTTCGCGCCGCTCGACGCCGCCAAGTTCGACAACTCCTCCGCGTGGCTGGACGGCCTGAAGGCGTCCGTGACCTACGAGGACAAGACCTACGGCGTGCCGTACTACGCGGGCGGCCGGGTCGGCAACTACCGCAAGGACGTCTTCGCCGCGGCCGGCGTCAAGAGCGCCCCGAAGACCTACGCGGAGCTCACCGCCGCCCTGGACAAGGTGCAGAAGAAGGAGGGCAACTCCTTCAACGCCTGGTACCAGCCCACCCGTGACTGGTACGCGGCCATGTCCTTCGTCTACGACGCCGGCGGCTCCATCGCCAAGGAGGAGGGCGGCCAGTGGAAGGCCAACCTCTCCTCGCCCGAGTCGGTCAAGGGCCTCACCGCGTACAAGGACGTCGTCGACAAGTACATGCACGGCGACAAGACCAAGGACGAGTCCGACCGGTACATCGTCTACGGCCAGGGCAAGTCCGGCATGATCTTCGGTGCGGCCTGGGAGGGCGCGACCGCCGCCGACCCGAAGAACGACAAGACCGGCAAGCTCAAGGACAACCTCGAGAACTTCGTGATGCCCGGCCCGTCCGGCAAGAACATCCCGGTGTTCCTGGGCGGTTCCGACCTGGCCGTCCCGGTCAAGTCCGGCGCCAAGGACCTGGCCGCCGAGTGGATCAACGCGTTCACCGGCCCGGCCGGCCAGAAGGGCCTGATGGCCAAGGGCAACCTGCCGAACAACAAGACCGACCTCGCGACCCTGAAGAACGACCCCGCGACGGCGGTCCCGGCCACCGCGGCCGAGTCCAACTGGTTCGTCCCGATGGCCCCCGGCTGGGGCCAGGTCGAGAAGGCCCAGGTCCTGCAGACGATGCTGCAGAGCATCGGCACCGGCAAGAAGTCGGTCGAGGCCGCCGCGAAGGAAGCGGACGCCGCGATCGACAAGGTCATCAACACCAAGTGACCCGACCGCAGGGCCCCGCGACCCCGGGGGGAGTCCGGGGGCGGGGCCCTGCGTCCCGTGCGCTCTCGCCGTACGGGACCGAAGCCTTCGTACGACCTGAGGTACCGCTGAGGAGCGCGCGATGAGTGCCGCAGACACGACCACCCCTGCCAAGGTGCCGCCGCCGCGGCAGGCGCCGCCCCCGGCCGCCCCGGGCACACCCCGCAGACCGAGTGCGAAGGGCGCCGCCGGCACGCCTTGGCTGCTGCTCGCGCCCTGTCTGCTGGTCCTCGCCGGGGTGATGGGCTACCCGCTGGTGCGCCTGGTCACCCTGTCGTTCCAGAAGTTCGGCCAGTCGCAGCTGTGGGGCTTCCAGCCGGCCGAGTCGGCCGGGTTCGGCAACTTCACCAAGGTGCTCTCGGACGACGAGTTCTGGCAGGTCGTGCTGCGCACGATCGTCTTCGCCGCCGGCTCGGTGATCTTCACGATGGTGCTCGGCATGCTGATCGCGCTGCTGCTGCAGCGGGTCTCCGGCTGGGTGCGCACCCTGATCAACATCGCGCTGGTGGCCAGCTGGGGCATGCCGGTCATCGTCGCCACCACGGTCTTCAAGTGGCTGTTCGACTCCGACTACGGCGTCCTCAACGCCGTGCTGAGCAAGCTGCCCGGCGTCGACCTGATCGGCCACAACTGGTTCGCCAGCGGGCCGCAGGGCCTCGCCGTGATCATGCTCCTGGTGGTCTGGGGCGCCGTGCCCTTCGTGGTCATCACGCTCAGCGCCGGCCTCACCCAGGTGCCCAAGGAGCTGGAGGAGGCCGCCCGGCTCGACGGCGCCGGCGCCTGGGGCGTCTTCCGGTACGTCACCCTGCCCATCCTGAAGCCGGTCGTCGTGATGCTCACGACCCTGTCGGTCATCTGGGACATGGGCGTCTTCCCCCAGGTCTTCGTCATGCGCAACGGCCACCCCGAGGCCGAGTTCCAGCTGCTGACGACCTACTCCTACGACCGCGCCTTCGTCGTCAACGACTACGGGCAGGGCTCGGCGATCGCGCTGATCACCGTGGTGCTCCTGCTGGGCGTGGTCGCCGTGTACATGCGTCAGATGCTGAAGATCGGAGAGGTCGAGTGAGCACCACGAGCAGCGCGCGCACGCCTGCCGCGCGCAAGGGCACCAAGGTGGGCTGGAACCTCCTCGGCCTGCTGGTGTTCGCCACCGCCGGCTTCCCCGTCTACTGGATGCTCAACACCGCGTTCAAGCCGGCCAAGGACGCCATCGACCCCGACCCCAGCCTGCTGCCGACGGGCCTGACCTTCGACAACTTCCGCCGCGCACTGGACATCGCCGACTTCTGGGGCCCGGTCGGCCGCAGCCTGGTCGTGTCCCTGTCGGTCGTGCTGATCGGCATCGTGGTCGGCATGCTGGCGGCCCTCGCGATCTCCCGCTTCGCCTTCCGCGGCCGCAAGGTCGTGATCGTCGGCATCCTCGCGGTCCAGATGATCCCGCTCGTCGCCATGATCATCCCGGTGTTCCTGCTGCTCAACGACCTGAAGCAGTACGACAAGCTCACCGGCCTGGTCATCACCTACCTGACCTTCATCCTGCCCTTCACGGTCTGGACGCTGCGCGGTTTCATCGTCAACATCCCCAAGGAGCTGGAGGAGGCGGCCATGGTCGACGGCTGCTCCCGCACCAGCGCCTTCATGCGGGTGGTCTTCCCGCTGCTCGCCCCGGGCATGGTGGCCACCTCCGTCTACGCCTTCATCCAGGCGTGGAACGAGTACCTGTACGCCCTGATGCTGCTGAGCCAGCAGCACCAGACCGCGACCGTGTGGCTCAGCAACTTCAGCACCAAGCACGGCACCGAGTACGCCCCGATGATGGCCGGCGCCACCATGATGGCCGTCCCGATCGTCGTCCTCTTCCTCCTCGTCCAGCGCAAGATGGCCGCGGGTCTGACCGCGGGCGCCGTGAAGGGATAACGCCACCCGATGACGACACTCGCCAGCGGCACCACCGGGTCCGACGCCAAGGACGAACTCACCCGGGACGCCCTGACCGTCCTGCAGCCCGGCTTCCCCGGGACCACCGCCCCCGACTGGCTGCTGCGCCACCTCGGAGACGGCCTGGCCTCGGTCGGCCTCTTCGGCCGCAACATCGCCTCCCCCGAGCAACTGGCCGCGCTCACCGCCCAGCTGCGCGCCGAACGCGACGACGTCCTGGTCGCGATCGACGAGGAGGGCGGCGACGTCACCCGCCTCGAGGTGCGCACCGGCTCCTCGTTCCCCGGCAACCACGCCCTGGGCGCGGTGGACGACACCGAGCTGACCGGACAGGTGGCCCACGAGCTGGGCCGCCGCCTCAGGGAGTGCGGGGTCAACTTCAACTGGGCCCCCTCCGCCGACGTCAACGCCAACCCGCGCAACCCCGTGATCGGCGTCCGCTCCTTCGGCACCGAACCCGACCTGGTCGCCCGGCACACCGCCGCCTACGTCACCGGGCTCCAGGCGGCCGGCGTCGCGGCCTGCACCAAGCACTTCCCGGGCCACGGCGACACCGCCGTCGACTCCCACCTCGCGCTGCCACGCATCGACGTCGACACCGAGGTGCTGTCCGCACGCGACCTCACGCCGTTCCGCGCGGCGATCGAGGCCGGCAGCCACGCGGTGATGAGCGCGCACATCCTGGTCCCCGCGCTGGACCCGGACCGCCCGGCAACGTTGTCCCGCCGCATCCTCACCGACCTGCTGCGCGGCGAGCTGGGCTACCAGGGCCTGATCGTCACCGACGGCATGGAGATGCAGGCCATCGCCGCCACCTACGGCATCGAGCGGGGCAGCGTCCTCGCCCTCGCGGCCGGCGCGGACGCCATCTGCGTGGGCGGCGGCCTCCACGACGAAGGCACCGTACGGCTGCTGCGCGACGCCCTGGTCGCCGCCGTGCGCGCGGGCGACCTGCCCGAGGAGCGGCTCGCGGACGCGGCCGAGCGGGTGCGGACCCTGGCCCGCTGGGCGGCCGCGCAGACCCCCTCGGCGGACGGTGCGGCCGGCAGCGCGGACATCGGCCTCACCGCCGCCCGCCGCGCCCTGCGGGTCACCGGCGCCGGCACCCCCACCCCGCTCACCGAGGCGCCGTACGTCGCCCTGTTCGCCCCGGTCGCCAACATCGCCGTGGGCGACGAGACCCCGTGGGGCGTGGCGGCCGACCTGGCCCGGGCGCTGCCCGGAACCGGGAGCGGGCACTTCTCCGGCCCGGACGCGGGGGCCGGGGCCCTGGCGGCGGCGGGGGAGCGCCGGATCGTGGCCGTGGTCCGCGACGAGCACCGCCACCCCTGGATGGGGGCCGCCCTGGACACCCTGCTCGCCGCCCGCCCCGACACGGTCGTGGTCGAGATGGGCGTCCCGCAGGCCCCCGCACGCGGCGCCCTGCACCTGGCGACGCACGGCGCGGCCCGGGTGTGCGCCCAGGCGGCGGTCGAGGTCCTGACCGCCCGCTGACCGGTACGACGCACGAGGCGCCGGTGGCCCATGGCCACCGGCGCCTCTCGCTCGTGCGGGGGGAAGTGCCCCGTCGCTCAGATGCCCTGCCAGTCGGGCTTGTTGGCGTAGGTGTGCCGGAAGTAGTCCGCCAGCTTCAGCTTGGAGGCGGCGGCCTCGTCGACCACGACCGTGGCGTGCGGGTGCAGCTGCAGCGCGGACGCCGGGCACACCGAGGCGACCGGCCCCTCCACGCTCGCGGCGACCGCGTCGGCCTTGCCCTCGCCCGTCGCCAGCAGCACCAGGTGGCGCGCCTCCAGGATGGTGCCGATGCCCTGGGTGATGACGTGGTGGGGCACCTGCTCGATGTCGCCGTCGAAGAAGCGCGCGTTGTCCACCCGGGTCTGCTCGGTCAGCGTCTTGATCCGGGTGCGCGAGGCCAGCGACGAGCAGGGCTCGTTGAAGCCGATGTGCCCGTCCGTGCCGATCCCCAGCAGCTGCAGGTCCACACCGCCGGCCGCGGCCAGCGCGGCGTCGTACGCCTCGCAGGCCCCCTGCACGTCGTCCGCCGTGCCGTCCGGCCCCAGGAACTGGTCCATGCCGACGCCCAGCGGCTCCAGCACCTCGCGGCGCAGCACCGAGCGGTAGGACTCCGGGTGGTCGGCGGGCAGCCCGACGTACTCGTCCAGCTGGGCGATCCGCGCCCGGGAGACGTCCACGGCACCGGAGCGCACCTTGGCGGCCAGGGCCTCGTAGACGGGCAGCGGGGTGGAGCCGGTGGCCACGCCGAGCAGGGCGCCGGGCTTGCGCCGCAGGAGCCGTGCCATGGCCTCGGCGACGATCTCGCCACCCGCCGCGGCGTCCGGAACGATGACAACTTCCACGCTGGGCCTGCCGTTCTGGGAGAGTCATGTGGTGTAGACCAATCTAACAGAATCGGGCGTCCCCTCCCAGATTCCGGGCCCCCGGCGCCGGGCGCGCGGCCGGTGTCCCCGAAATTGAGCCGCCGAGCGGGCCCGGAGGGGAACCCGCACGGGTTAGGCTGCGTTGACACAACGAACACCTCCCTCTCCATGGACACGCACAGTGGTCTAGTCCACAATCGGGGGAGGGGAACCGCACGGTGAACCGCACAGCTTCCGTCTTCCCCGCACAGGAAGGCGGACCGAGGGACCGGGACTCTCTGCCCTGACTGCCCCGGCTCCTCACCGTCGGCCGACCGGGACCGCACACCCCACGGCCGATAATGCTCCGGGCTGCGGTGCCGGGAGGGTTGAGGGTCCCTCCCAGGCGCCGCGGCCCGCGGGTGTTTTTTCGGCCGTCCGAGAACCGCCGGGTACGCTCGCCACGTGCCCTCCATGAACGAACTCGTACGCCAGCACACCGCGCTCGACGCCTCCGACCTCGAGTGGCTGCACCTGCTGGTGTCGGAGTGGCAACTGCTCTCCGACCTGTCCTTCGCCGACCTGGTCCTGTGGGTGCCGACCCGGGACGGCACGCGCTACGTCTCCGTCGCCCAGATGCGTCCCAACACCGGCCCCACCTCCTACCAGGACGACATGGTCGGCCACCTGGTGCCGCGCGGCCGGCGCCCCCTGCTGGACGCCGCGCTCGACGAGGGCCGCATCGTGCGCGAGGGCGACCCGGAGTGGCGCGAGGAGGTCCCCGTCCGGGTGGAGTCCATCCCGGTCCGGCGCGACGGCCGGGTCCTCGGCGTCATCGCCCGCAACACCAACCTGCTCACCGTGCGCACCCCGAGCCGGCTGGAGCTGACCTACCTGCAGAGCGCGTCCGACCTGGCGCAGATGATCGCGGCCGGGTCGTTCCCGTTCCCCGACCAGCAGGTCGACATGGACGCCTCGCCGCGCGTCGGCGACGGCCTGATCCGCCTCGACGCGGACGGCGTCGTCCAGTACGCCTCCCCGAACGCGCTGTCCGCCTACCACCGCCTCGGCCTCGCCTCCGACCTGGTCGGCCAGCACCTCGGCCTGACCACCGCCGAACTCGCCCCCACCCGCGGGCCGGTGGACGAGGCGCTGGCCAAGGTCGCGAGCGGCTGGGCGCCCCGGGAGTTCGAGATCGAGGCGCACGACGGGGTCATCCAGTTCCGGGCGATCCCGCTCAAACCCAAGGGCACCCGCATCGGCTCGCTGGTCCTGCTCCGCGACGTCACCGAACTGCGCCGGCGCGAGCGCGAGTTGATCACCAAGGACGCGACCATCCGGGAGATCCACCACCGGGTGAAGAACAACCTCCAGACGGTGGCCGCGCTGTTGCGCCTGCAGGCCCGCCGCATCGAGTCCGAGCGGGGCCGGGAGGCCCTGGAGGAGGCCGTGCGCCGGGTCGGCTCGATCGCCATCGTGCACGAGACGCTGTCCCAGAACCTGGACGAGCGCGTGGAGTTCGACGAGATCGCCGACCGGGTGCTCGCGATGGTCGCCGAGATCTCCCCGGGCAAGGTCACCGGCCGGCGCACCGGGCGGTTCGGCATCCTCGACGCGGAGGTGGCCACCCCGCTGTCCATGGTCCTCACCGAGATCCTGCAGAACGCGCTCGAACACGGCTTCCGCGAGGGGGAGACGGGCACGGTCGAGGTCTCGGCGGTGCGCGGCGGCACCAGCAAGGAGGCCCGGCTGCTGGTCACCGTCCAGGACGACGGCGTCGGCCTGCCCGAGGGCTTCGACCCGCACACCTCCGGCAACCTCGGCCTGCAGATCGTGCGGACGCTGGTGGAGGGCGAGTTGGGGGGCACCTTCGACATGGTCCCGGCACCGGAGCGGGGCACGCAGGTGATCCTCGACGTCCCGGTGCGGGCGCAGAAGTAGCGGCCGGGCGGCAGCGCGGGGTCGGGGGGGCGAACTGCCGGGCGGTCCGGCCGGTCCGTGCGCCCTTCGTCCGCGCGCCCGCCTGCGTCCGGACAGCAAAGAGCCCCGGACCGTGAGGTCCAGGGCTAGTGCTCCCTGCTGCTGTTACTCAGCGCTTCGGGGGTACTGCGCGCTGCGGCTCGGGGGCGGGAGATGCGTACGCGGTGTACGCGCCGCCAAGCTCAGGCTGTGTGCGGGGCGGGTGTCAGGCGGAGGCCTGACGGGCCCGGTTGCGGGCGGCGCGGCGCTTCATCGCGCGGCGCTCGTCCTCGCTGAGACCACCCCAGACGCCGGAGTCCTGGCCGGACTCGAGCGCCCACTGCAGGCACTGCTCCATGACGGGGCAGCGGCGGCAGACGGCCTTGGCTTCCTCGATCTGCAGCAGCGCAGGACCGGTGTTGCCGATGGGGAAGAAGAGCTCGGGGTCTTCCTCGCGGCAAACGGCGTTGTGACGCCAGTCCATGGCTGCTACCTCTCCTTGGTATGACTGTGCAGGTTAGCTTGTGAATGTGAACGCTTTCACGAATCCCTCAACAAGTGAAGGGCCGACCGCCGAGTCTTCCCCGGCGTGGTCCTGTGTGTGAAGAGGGGTTCCGGTGATCAGTGGAGGCCGGTGTTGCGGGCCGTCCCGATCGCCACGTAGAGAGTCGCAAACCTCAGCGGCGGATACAACCCCTTCCGGAAAGTTTTTTTTGATTCCTCGGTGTCGACTAGGTCACAGCCGTACTTCCATGGGGTGGATCCTGGCCTAAACGTTCGAGTGAAAGGACTTTCGCCCCTTCTGCTCACACAATCACACGCAGTGCACGGCGTACGCCTGTGAACGTCACGCTGGTACGCAGTCCCAGGTGGTCTCCGTCCATCTGCAAAGGCAGGGGGGCCTTCGAATGCAAGGTGAACCGGGTCAGGTCGTGCAGGGACACCGCATGTCTGCCCTGGGGTCCCCGCTCGGGGGACGAAAGGAGCAACTGGGTCACATAGCGGGCAACCGCGGGGGTGGAGAGGCGGCTGAGACCGAGCACGTCGAGACCCGTGTCGAACGAGGCCTTAGGTGACGCGTACACCGGACGATTGCCCAGATAGGTCCACGGGGCCGTGTTGCAGACTATGGACAGCACCAGACCGGTGACCGGCTCGGCGCCCTCCCGCTCCAGGACGATCGTCCCGTGCCGGCGGTGCGGATCGCCGAAGAACTGGCGCATCGCCTGGCGGACGTAGAGCGCGTGCGTGGACCGCTTGCCCTGCTCCCGGTGCTGCTCCACCCGCCCCACCACCCCGGCGTCGAAGCCCAGCCCCGCGTTGAACAGGAACCAGCGGGACGGCACCGCCTCGTCCTCCGTGCCCGGCGTGCCCGAGGTCAGACCCAGCCCGACCGTGCGCTCCCGCCCGTCGCGCAGCGCGTCCAGCAGGGCGCCGGTCGCCTCGACGGGGTCGTTGGGCAGGCCGAGGGCGCGGGCGAAGACGTTGGTGGAACCGCCGGGCACCACGGCGAGGCCGGGCAGGTGGTCGGGGGCGGGGCCGGCGTGCAGCAGGCCGTTGACGACCTCGTTCACCGTGCCGTCGCCGCCGAGCGCCACCACCAGGTCGATGTCGTCGCTCTGCGCCGCCAGCCGGCCCAGGTCGCGCGCGTGTCCGCGGTACTCCGTGGTGACCGCCTCGAGCTTCATCTCGCTCGCCAGCGCATGGATGAGGACGTCGCGCGTGCGGGCACTCGTAGTGGTTGCCGCCGGGTTGACCACGAGAAGTGCACGCATGCAGGGCAGCGTACCTACTGGGGGGTACCCGGCACAGGCCGGGTAGGGAACGGGTAAGAGATCGGGCCGTGACGCTCGACACGGGCGCTCCGCGGGTGGGGGCACCGGGCCCTGGGGGCCCGGCGGGCCGAGGGCTACCCTTCAAGGGTGACCAGTGAGCAGACCCCCGACGCCCCGCGCACCGGCCGCGCCGCGCGGTCCGGCCCGCCCGCGCAGGACTCCGAGACCGCGCCCACCGGGCCCGCCGCGCCCGTCGCGGGAGCGCGCCCGCGACGGCTGACGTACGCCGCCGCGCTCGTCGCCCTGGAGGGGTTGGCGCTGGTCGTCGCCGGGCTGTGGATGCTGGTGCTCGGCGTCGCCGGCGACTCGGACGACCGGCAGCAGGCCGTCACCGGGGGCATCACCCTGGTCGTGCTGGCGCTGCTGCCGCTGCTCGCCGCGCGGGGGCTGCTGGCCCTGCGCAGCTGGAGCCGGGGGCCGGCCGTCATCACGCAGATCCTGGCGCTGCCCGTCGCCTACAACCTGCTCCAGGCCGACAGCGTGGCCATCCCGGCCGGCATCGTCCTCGGGGTCGTCGCGATCGCGGCGCTGGTCCTCCTCGTCAACCGCGAGACGACCCGGGCCCTGGGGATCCGGGGGCCGGGCCGCGCGCAGGACGAGGAGCCGACGGCCGGACAGCAGAGGGGCGCCGGCCGCAAGTAGGCCGCGCCAGGGAGACACCCCCCAGGGCCGGCCCACCGGCCGGCCCGGAGACCCTTCCCGCCCGGCTGCCGGGCGGGGCCTACTCCTCCACCAGCAGCTTCTCCCGCAGCTGGGCCAGTGTGCGGGCCAGCAGCCGGGAGACGTGCATCTGCGAGATGCCGACCTCCTGCGCGATCTGCGACTGGGTCATGTTGCCGAAGAAGCGCAGCAGCAGGATGCGCTTCTCGCGCGGGGGCAGGTCCTCCAGGAGCGGCTTGAGCGACTCCCGGTACTCCACGCCCTCCAGTGCCTCGTCCTCCGCGCCGAGGGTGTCGGCGACCGCGGGGGACTCGTCGTCGGTGTCGGGGACGTCCAGCGACAGCGTGGAGTAGGCGTTCGCCGACTCCAGGCCCTCCAGGACCTCCTCCTCCGAGATGGCCAGCTTCTCGGCGAGCTCGTGCACGGTCGGGGAGCGGCCGTGCAGCTGGGACAGCTCGGCGGTGGCCGTGGTCAGCGAGAGCCGCAGCTCCTGCAGGCGCCGCGGCACGCGGACCGCCCAGCCCTTGTCGCGGAAGTGGCGCTTGATCTCGCCCACGACCGTCGGGGTCGCGTACGTGGAGAACTCCACCCCGCGGTCCGGGTCGAAGCGGTCGACCGACTTGATCAGGCCGATGGTGGCGACCTGGGTGAGGTCGTCCAGCGGCTCACCGCGGTTGCGGAAGCGGCGCGCGAGGTGCTCCACGAGCGGCAGGTGCATGCGGACCAGTTGGTTGCGCAGCTCCGCGTACTCCGCGCTGCCCTCCTTCAGCGCGCGCAGCTCGACGAACAGTGCCCGCGCCCCGCTGCGATCGTGAGGCTCGTGCCGGGTGCCCGGCACCACCGGTTCGTCGTCTCGCTCGTGCTCGCTCATCGTCCCGCCCGTCGCCCTCTGTCGAGCCGTCGCCCCCGACCGGCCGGGGGAGTCCCCGTCTGCTCCGCCCCGGGGCGCGGCCCGCACGGCACCCCGCCGTCCGTGCCGCGCGTCCGGGTCCGGGGTTCCGGCCTGCGTGGAGGTGTCCTCCGGATGCGGCCGGGCCTGCTCGGGGATGCCGTCGATGCCGTCCGCCATGCGTCGGGAACCGCCCGGAGGGACCGTCTCCTCCGCGGCCGGCAGCTCCCGTGTGCCGCGCTCCTCGTCCCGCACCGGACCGTCCCCGTCCCTCACGCCGGACCGGGTCCGGCGCCGCGCTGTTTGTACAGGCTGATCGACACGGTCCGGTCCTCGTCGACGGCCGACGAGACCTTGCCCGCGAGGGCCGACAGCACCGTCCAGGCGAAGGTGTCGCGCGAGGGGGCGTGCCCGTCCGTGGTCGGGGCCGAGACGGTGACCTCCAGCGAGTCGTCCACGAGCCGGAACACACAACTGAGCACCGAGCCGGGCACGGCCTGCTGGAGCAGGATCGCGCAGGCCTCGTCCACCGCGATGCGCAGGTCCTCGATCTCGTCCAGGGTGAAGTCCAAACGGGCCGCGAGACCGGCCGTGGCCGTCCGCAGCACCGACAGGTAGGCACCCGCGGCCGGCAGCCGGACTTCCACGAAGTCCTGGTTCGCCACGGGCTCGCCTGCGATCTGGGACACCCTCACCTCCAAGGTGGTACAAGCTGTTCGGGGCCGGGGGTCGCCCCCCGGGTAACGCGAAGTGTGGTACAGCGGTGACGCTATCGCGCTCCCGACCGTACTGTCCCCGGGACCCCGACCCCTTGGTGTCACTCACAGTAAAGCTGTGGACACGCTCCGTGTCTAGGGGGTCTGCGGGCCCAAATGGGAAGAGCGCGCGCCGGGTTGACGTACCCAGGCGTCAGACGCTCGAACCGTACCCGGTGCGGCCGCTTCCGCTCACACGAGGACGTGGTCCTCGAAGCACCAGCGCCAGTCCTCCCCGGGCTCGAAGGTCCGCATCACCGGGTGGCCCGTCTCGGCGTGGTGCCCGGTGGCGTGCCGGTTGGGCGAGGAGTCGCAGCATCCGACGTGCCCGCACGTCAGACACAGCCGCAACTGCACCGGGTGGGTTCCGTCCCGCAGGCACTCCGGGCACGTCTCGCTCAGCGGTGCGGGCTCGGGGTGCGGCAGCGCGTCGAGGTGCGTGCACTGTTTCATGATTGCCAGATTACGACGGTCGTGCGGACGGCCGCGCGGAAAACGAGGGTGGGCTGGACATGGACGTGATGCCACTGCTTCTGCTGGTGGCGGCGAGCGCGGCGATCGCCGCCGGGGCGCGGCGCACCCCGGTGCCGGCGCCCCTGCTGCTGGTCGCGGTCGGACTGGCCGTGTCGTACCTGCCCGGGGTGCCCGACTACACCCTCGACCCCGAGGTCGTGCTGCCCCTGCTGCTGCCGCCCCTGCTGTACACGTCGGCCGTCGACAGCTCCTACCTCGACCTGCGCGCCCAGACCCGGCCGGTGGCGCTGCTGTCCGTCGGGTACGTGCTGTTCGCGACCCTCGTCGTCGGCGCGGCGGCGTACCTGATCGTGCCGGGGCTGCCGCTGACGGCGGCGCTGGTGCTGGGCGCCGTGGTGGCGCCGCCCGACGCGGTCGCGGCGACGGCCGTGGCCCGCCGGGTCGGGCTGCCGTCGCGGATCACCACGATCCTCCAGGGCGAGTCCCTGCTGAACGACGCCACCGCGATCACCGCGTACAAGGTGGCCGTCGCGGCCGCGGTGGGCGAGGGGGCGTCCTGGGCGGGCGGCATCGAGGAGTTCCTGATCGCCGCGGTCGGCGGCGTGGCCGTGGGCCTGGTCCTCATGGCACCGATCCACTGGCTGCGCACGCACCTGCGCGAGGCGCTGATGCAGAACACGCTCTCGCTGCTCATCCCGTTCGTCGCCTACGCGACCGCCGAGCAGTTCCACGCCTCCGGGGTGCTCGCCGTGGTCGTCGTCGCGCTCTACCTCGGGCACCGCGCGTGGGAGGTCGACTTCGCCACGCGCCTGCAGGAGGAGGCCGTGTGGAAGATGGTCGCCTTCGTCCTGGAGTCGGCGGTCTTCGCCCTGATCGGCCTGCAGCTGCCGGTGGTCCTGCGGGGCCTCGGGGACTACGAGGGCCTGGACGCCGCCTGGTACGCGGTGGTGCTGTTCCTCGTCGTCGTGGTGGTGCGCTTCGCGTGGGTGTACCCGGCCACCTTCCTGCCCCGGCTGCTGTCGGCACGCATCCGCGCGCGCGAGGAGAACCCGACCTGGCGGGCGCCCGTCGTGATCTCCTGGGCCGGCATGCGGGGCGTGGTGTCGCTCGCCATCGCCTTCTCCATCCCGCTGACCGTGGACCACGGCGAGGGCGCCTTCCCGCACCGCAACCTCATCCTGTTCCTGACCTTCACCACCGTGATCGGCACCCTGGTGGTGCAGGGCCTGACCCTCATCCCGCTGATCCACCTGCTGAAGTTCCCCGGCCGCGACCGGCAGGCCGAGACCCTCGCCGAGGCCAACGCCCAGGCCCAGGCGTCCCTGGCCGCCGAGCGGCACCTCGACGAACTCCTGTCCGACGAGCGCAACGCGCTGCCGCCCCCGCTCGCCGACCGGCTGCGCGCGGTCCTGGAGCGCCGCCGCAACGCCGTCTGGGAGCGCCTCGGCCAGACCAACCCGGTCACCGGCGAGACGGTCGACGACACCTACCGCCGCCTGTCCCGGGAGATGATCAGCGCCGAGCGCGCGGTCTTCGTCCGCCTGCGCGACGGCCGCTACATCGACGACGAGATGCTGCGCACGCTGCTGCGCAGGCTGGACCTGGAGGAGGCGGCGGCCTACCGCGAGGCGACGTAGCCGGGCCGAGGGACGGTGCCGGCGCCGTGACTCAGCCGGTGAACGGCGCCCCGGTGACCACGGCGGCCACCGTCGTGCCGGGGGCGAAGGCGCCCTCCTCGGTGAGGGCCAGCAGGGCGTACAACAGCTTGGCGACGTAGACGGGCTCGACCGGCAGGCCGTGGCGCCGGGCGAAGTCCGCGGCGAACGACGCGAGCGCCGGGGTGGTGCGGGCGTAGCCGCCGCAGTGGAAGCGCTCGTCCAGGCTCCACGCACCGCGCGGACCGCCGAACGCGTCGGCCTGCAGCGCCCGTATCTCCCCGTCGAGGAAGCCGCCCTTGAGGACCGGGATGCCGAGCGCCCGCCGGCCGGGACCGAGACCGGCCGCGAGTCCGGCCAGCGTGCCGCCCGTGCCGCAGGCCACGGCGGCCACGTCGGCGGGGTCGCGCAGTTCCTCGCCGAGCGCGGTGCAGCCGCGCACCGCCGCCGCGTTGCTGCCGCCCTCCGGGATCACGTGGGCGTCCCCGGCGCCCGCCGAGCGCAGGATCGCGGCGAGCGCGTCCGGCTCGTGCTTGTGGCGATACGTCGACCTGTCGACGAAGTGCAGCCGCATGCCGTCGGCCGCACAGCGGGCCAGGGAGGGGTTGAGGGGACGGCCGGCCAGCTCCTCGCCGCGCACCACCCCCACCGTGGGCAGCCCGAGGAGGCGGCCCGCGGCAGCGGTGGCCCGCAGGTGGTTGGAGTAGGCACCGCCGAAGGTGAGCAGCGGCCGGCCGGCCGCGGCCCGCAGGTTGGGGACGAGCTTGCGCCACTTGTTGCCGACGAGGTCGGGGTGGATCAGGTCGTCCCGCTTCAGCAGCAGCCGCACCCCGTGCCGCGCGAACCGCTCGTCGGCCACCTCCTGAAGGGGGGACGGCAGCCGCGGGGCGAGGGGGTCGACGCTGGTCACGCACCCATTGTGCTGGTCACGCACCCCTGGTGGCGCGTCCCCGCGGAGGGCCGGGGCGGGCCACGGGCGGCCTCCGCCGCGCCCGCGTCACTTCAGCCGGGCCCGGATCCGCTCGCGCAGCCACGTCATGGAGAAGCCCCGGGGGTCCACCTTGCCCGGCTGCCACTCCAGGTGGCCGATGACCGACCGCTCCGTCCAGCCGTGGTGGCGGCACACCGCCGCCGCGGCCCGCTCGATCGCCTCCAGCTGCGCCGGCGGCCAGGGGTCCTCGCCGTCGCCGAGGTTCTCGCACTCGAAGCCGTAGAAGTGGCGGTTGCCGTCGGTGTTCGCCTCGTTGTCCGGCGGCAGCCGCTTCTCGGCGATCACCGCGCGCAGGACCTCGTCGTCGCCGAGTCCGGCGTGGTTGGCGCGGCCGTGGCCGACGAGGTGGACGGTGCCGTCCTTGGTGATCACGCCGTGGCAGAGCGGCCCCGGCAGGGCGTCGTGCCCGGTGCGGCACAGCTCCACCGTCCGTGCGGCCCCGCGGGTCACCGTGTGGTGGATCATCACGCCGTGGACGGGCCCCCAGGGGCCCTTGTGGTTGCGGTTGTGGTGCCGCCAGTCGCCGACCTCGACGACGGTGACGCCCTCGGCCCTCAGCCGGTGCAGGAAGCCGTCCGCGGACAGGGGAGTGGCCATGCCGCCTCCTTCGTGCCGTGTTCCACGGCGGCCGCGGGACACGACCGCCTCACAGCGCTTCTACCGGAGACGGCCGGGGGCGGGCACCCCGCTCGGTCAGGTCCGGTCCGATACCGACAACTCCCGGCGTCCGCGCAGGTCAAGAGGGCTTTTGTGGCCCGGGGAAGGGGCTGCGGAGGGGGCGGGATCCGCTGTCTTCCCAGTCGCCGGACGGCCCAACCCCGCTCTTTCGTGTAATAGCACCGACACGGTGCGTGCTGGAACGCTGGGGGTGAGATCGATACCGGGCGCCGCACGGCCCCGGTGCGAAGGTGCGTCACGGGAGGGCAGTTCTCTATGTCGGTAGGCGAAGAGGTCCGCACGGAGCAGGGCAAGCCGCAGCAGAGCCTCGGCACCGCGGCCGCGCGGAACCTGGCCACCACCACCAAGTCCGTACCGCAGATGCAGGAGATCAGCTCCCGCTGGCTGCTGCGGATGCTGCCCTGGGTGGACGTCCACGGCGGCACCTACCGGGTGAACCGGCGCCTGACGTTCGCGGTCGGCGACGGCCGCATCACCTTCGTGAAGACCGGGGACCGCGTGGAGGTGATCCCGGCGGAGCTGGGCGAACTCCCCGCACTGCGCTCCTACGACGACATCGACGTCCTCGGCGAGCTCGCCCAGCGCTGCCGGCAGCGGGAGATCGGCCCCGGCGAGGTCATCGCCTCCTTCGGCAGCCCGACCGACGAGGTGTACCTGCTGGCCCACGGCCGGGTCGAGAAGGTCGGCACCGGCCCCTACGGCGACGACCAGGTGCTCGGCGTCCTCGCCGACGGCGCCCACTTCGGCGACCAGGCACTGCTCGACGCCGACGCCATCTGGGAGTACACCGCCCGCGCCGCCACCGCCTGCACCGTGCTCACCCTGTCCCGCAGCGACTTCGAGCAGGTCCAGGAGCGCGCGGACTCGCTGCGGGAGCACGTCCAGCGGCAGCGCTCGATCCCGGAGCAGCGCACCAACCGCCACGGCGAGAAGGAGGTCGCCCTCGCCTCCGGCCACTCCGGCGAGCCCGACATCCCGCACACCTTCGTGGACTACGAGTCCCGGCCGCGCGAGTACGAACTGAGCATCGCCCAGACCGTGCTGCGCATCCACACGCGCGTGGCCGACCTCTACAACCAGCCGATGAACCAGACCGAGCAGCAGCTGCGGCTCACGGTCGAGGCGCTGAAGGAGCGCCAGGAGCACGAGCTGGTCAACAACCGCGAGTTCGGCCTGCTGCACAACTGCGAGTACGACCAGCGGATCCAGCCGCACGACGGCGTGCCCAGCCCCGACGACATGGACGAGCTGCTCAGCCGCCGGCGCGGCACCAAGCTCTTCCTCGCCCACCCGCGCGCGATCGCCGCGTTCGGCCGCGAGCTGAACAAGCGCGGACTGGTCCCGGAGACCATCGACGTCGCCGGCAACCGCATCCCGACCTGGCGGGGCGTGCCCCTGTACCCGTGCAACAAGATCCCGGTCACCGAGACCCGGACCACCTCGATCATCGCGATGCGCCTCGGCGAGCAGGACCAGGGCGTCATCGGCCTGCGGCAGTCCGGCATCCCCGACGAGATCGAGCCGAGCCTGTCGGTGCGGTTCATGGGCATCAACGAACAGGCCGTCATCAACTACCTGGTCACGGCCTACTACTCGGCCGCCGTCCTGGTCCCCGACGCCCTCGGCGTCCTGGAGAACGTCGAGGTGGGCCGCTGGCGCTGACCCCGCGGCCCGCGCGCCCCGCTCCCGCCCCCCGGGGCGGGGGCACCCCGGCCGCCCGTGCCGCACCCCGGCGCCGCCCGCGCCACCGCCCGCGGACCCTGCGAGGGAGATGACGTGACCGACTTCGTCTCGGAGAGCAGACCGACGAGCCCCTGGGACGGACAGGAAGCCACCGCGCTCCTGGTCGGCGCCCGGGCCGCGGTCGACCCGGAGCTGCGCGCGGCGCTCGACGCGCTGCCCACCGGGATGCGCAGGGTCGCCCGCTACCACTTCGGCTGGGAGCACGCCGACGGCACCGCGGCGGCGGGCCACGCCGGCAAGGCCATCCGGCCCGCGCTGGTCCTCACCGCCGCCGCCGCGCTCGGTGGTCCCGCGGCCCGTGCGGCGGCCGCGCGGGCAGCCGCGGCGGTCGAACTGGTCCACAACTTCACGCTGTTGCACGACGACGTGATGGACCGGGACACCACCCGCAGACACCGGCCCACCGCCTGGACGGTGTTCGGCGTCCCCGACGCGATCCTGGCCGGCGACGCCCTGCACGCCCGGGCCCTCGGGCTGCTCGCCGCCGACCCGCACCCGGCGGCCCCGGCGGCCGTCGCCCGGCTCGCGGCCTGCGTGGTCGAGCTGTGCGAGGGCCAGCAGGTCGACACCGCCCTGGAGCAGCGCCACCCGGGCGAGGTCACCCTCGACGAGGTGCTCACCCTGGCCGAGGCCAAGACCGGCGCGCTGCTGGGCTGTGCCTGCGCCGTGGGCGCGCTGTACGCGGGGGCGGCGCCCGGGGACGTGGACGCGCTGGACGCCTTCGGCCGCGAGGCGGGGCTCGCCTTCCAGCTGATCGACGACGTGATCGGCATATGGGGCGACCCCCGGCACACGGGCAAGCCGGCCGGCGCCGACCTCGCCGTCCGCAAGAAGTCCCTGCCGGTGGTGGCCGCGCTGACCTCCGGCACCCCGGCGGCGGCCGAGCTCGCCGAGCTGTACGCCCGGCCGTACGCGGCCGCGGACCTGGAGCGCACGGTGCTCGCCGTCGAGCGGGCGGGGGGCCGCGACTGGGCGCAGGTCCAGGCCGCCGACCGCATGGCCCGCGCGGTCTCCGAGCTGACCCGGGCGATCCCGGAGCCGGAGACGGCGGGCGGCCTGCTGGCCCTCGCGGAGTTCGTGACCCGGCGCAGCGTATGACGCCGGGCACCCGACCCCGGGAAGCCCATCCCCACGGTGCGCGGGGCCCGCCCTCGCCCTGCCGCGTCCGCGCGCGGCGAACAGGCATGCAGTGGGCCTCAGCCCTCCGGCACCACCGTCGCCACGATCCGTTCCACCAGCCCCTCCGGCACGTTCACCCCGGGCAGCACCCCGTCGAGCACCCCCGGCAGGGTCAGGTGCTCCAGGATCAGCCCCAGCATGGCGAGGTAGAGGACGACGACCGTGCCGTCGCCGCCGGGCAGCCCCGCGTCCCGGTGGAAGGCGATGCCGAAGTCCACCTCCCCGCGCACCGACTCGGTGAACGAGGTCCGCAGTTCGGGGCGCCGGGTGGCCTCCAGGCGCATCTCCAGCAGGGCGAGGTAGCCGGTGCGGTCCCGCACCACCCGGGACATCAGGTCCCGCATGAGCGCGGTGACCAGGGAGCGGTCCCGCGGCCTGGTCATCAGCTCCCCGATCACGTCGGGGTCCGGCGCGAGCCGTGCGTGCAGGCGGGTGTCGATCTGGCGCAGCAGGTCGTCGCGCGAGGCGAAGTAGTTGGAGGCCGTGCCGACCGGCACTCCGCCCGCCGTGTCCACCGCGCGGAACGTCAGCCCGCGCGCCCCTTCCTGCGCGAGCACCGTGATCCCGGCGTCCACCAGGGCCGCCCTGCGCTCCGGATTGCCCGCCATGCGGCACCCCTCCTCTCGTTCGCGCGGGAAACATCGTCCCAGCCCCTTGTAACCACTACATCCGAAGTACTATAACTGAAGCACTACGACCGCAGTGGTTGTGGGCCGCCTACGAAACGAGATCCGCTTGCGAAAGCTCACCTACTTCGTCGCCTGCTCGCTCGACGGGTTCATCGGGGACCCGGACGGTGACGCCACGGCGATGATGTCCTTCCTCGACGAGGAGTTCCTGGACTACCTGCGCACGGAGGTGCCGGACACCCTCCCCACCGCCGCCCGGCGGGCCTTCGGCATCGACGACCGGCCGAACGAGCGGTTCGACACGGTCGTCCAGGGCCGCGGCAGCTACGAGGTCGGGCTGGAGGAGGGCATCACCAGCCCCTACGCCCACCTCCGCCAGTACGTCGCCTCCCGCACGCTGGGCGTCTCGCCCGACCCGGACGTGGAGATCGTCGCGGACGACGTGGTCGGCAGGGTCCGCGCGCTGAAGGCGGAGGAGGGGGCCCTGGGCATCTACCTCTGCGGCGGCTCCCGGCTCGCCGGGGAACTGCTCGGCGAGGTCGATGAGTTGGTCATCAAGACGTACCCCCTGGTCTACGGCCGCGGGATGCCGATGTTCGGCACGTCCGGTGTCGACGCCACGGCGTTCGCGCTGGACGGGGTGCGCGCGTTCGGCAACGGCGTGCTGGTGCGGACGTACCGCAGGAAGCGCTGAGCCGCGGGCCGTCCTACGCTGGGGCCATGGACAGGGAAGAGCGCGTCTGTCCGGCCTGCGGACAGTCCGTCGAGACGGTCGTGCGGCGGTACAAGACCCTGGGCGCCTGGGTGCCGCGCTGGGGCCCGGGCCCCTGCCGCAACCCCGGGTGCGAGGCGTACCGGGCGGAGGACGGCGCCCCGCGCGCCCCGCACGCCGAGCCGGAGCGCGGTCCCGTGGGTGCCGAGGAGTCCGACCCGCCCCCGGAGCCCGAGGCGTACGGGGAGGCGGCGGGGCGGTCCTGACCGGCCGCAATGCGCTTGGCCCCGGCCGACCGGCACGCGTCCGGGGCGGTAGCGTGCGCCCATGACCAGCGACGAGCAGCCCTCCGTCCTCCACATCACCGAGCGCCGGCTCTGGGAGGCGGCCCGTGACCGGGGCGCCTACACGTGGTCCACCCGGGGCCGCACCCTGGCGGAGGAGGGCTTCGTCCACTGCTCCACCCGCGCCCAGCTCCCGCGCGTCGCGGCCTTCCTGTACGGCGCCCCGGACGCGCCCGACGACCTGGTGGTGCTGGTCGTCGACCCGGCCCGGCTGGACGCTCCGCTGGTGTACGAAGCCGTGGAGCCGGGTGGCGAGGAGTTCCCGCACGTGTACGGGCCGATCCCGGTCGGCGCCGTGGTCGGGGTCGAGGACTGGCGCTGACGACGGGCGGGAGCGCGTCGGGCCCGGTCTAAGAGGGGCCGGGCAGGCCGCCGGTCTGCGGGTCGCGGCCGGTGAGGCAGTACGTGCCGCCCGTCGGGTCCCGCATCACGGTCCAGTGCGGCTGCTCGGCGACGAGGACCGCGCCGAGCCGCTCGTGCCGGGCCCGTACGCCCGCGACGTCCGTGCCGCAGGCCAGGTCCAGGTGGGCGGAGGCCGGGCGCTCGGCGTCCAGCCGCTGGAGCAGCAGCCGCACCGGCAGTCCGGTGGGCGGCGCGACCACGTGGAACTCGGGCCGGGACCCCGCCCGAGCGTCCAGCGGGGCAACAGGCCGCTCCAGAAGGCGACTTCGGCGTCGTAGGCGGACGGCGGGACGTCCAGGCAGACCTGGTCCAGACGGCTGCCGGACACCACCGGCGGCCGTACCGCTTCCCCGAGCCACGGCACCGCGCAGAACAACTGCCCGCCGGGTGAGGCGAGGACGGCCCAGTCGCCGTGCGGGGCGACCAGCCGCGCTCCGAGCGCCCGGGCCCGCTCGACGAGCCCCGGCACGTCCTCGACGCAGAGGTCCAGGTGGGCGCCCCCGGCACCGCCGTCGACGCCCTGCAGCTTCACGCAGGGGTCGGTGCCGTCGGCGAGGAGGGTGGCGAACTCGCCGTGGTCACCGCGGGATTCGGACAACCGGGTGCCGGTCACGGCCGTCCAGAAGGCACCGGCGGACGCGAGCCGCGCGCGAGGCCGGTCGACGAATGCGTACACCCAGCGCACGTCCGCGCTCTCAGCCGAGGTCACGCCCCCAGGATGACACGCCGCGATCACCCGCAGGGGTGCCGTCCGGGAACGGTGCCCGGGGGTTGGACACGCCGGGCCCGGGTGGCGCAGGATCGGGGGCATGATCAGGCCCGCCGAGGTGCACGACGTCCCCGAGATCCGCGCGATGGTCCGCGAGCTCGCCGCGTACGAGCGGGCCGAGGAGCAGGCCCGCGCCACCGACGAGCAGCTGCGCCGGGCACTGTTCGGCGACCCCCCGGCCGCGCACGCGCTGATCGCCGAGGACGACGCCACGGGGGAGACCGTGGGCTTCGCGCTGTGGTTCCCCCGGTTCTCGACCTGGACCGGCACCCGGGGCATGCACCTGGAGGACCTGTACGTACGGCCGCACGCCCGCGCCGCGGGCCACGGCAGGGCGCTGCTCGCCTCGCTGGCCGCCCGGTGCCTGCGCGACGGCTACGAGCGGTTCGAGTGGTGGGTGCTGGACTGGAACGAGCCGGCGATCGGCTTCTACAAGTCCCTCGGCGCCGAACTCCTCGACGAGTGGACGGTCTGCCGCCTCTCGGGCGGCCCGCTGGCGGAGCTGGCCGCCCGGGCCCCCGCCGACGCCCGCTGAGGACCCCCGCGCACGGCGAAGGGGCCCGGCCGACTGTGACCGGGCCCCTGCGGAGCCGCGTGAACCGCGGTGGTGCACCGACCGCGGTCGGGCGGAAGACCCGGAGGCCGGGCCGGGTCAGGCCTTCTTGGTCTCCCAGAAGATCTTGTCGATCTCGGCGATGAGCTCCAGCGCCTTCTCACCGGTCTTCGGGTCCGTCGAGGCCTTGGCGGCCGACAGGGCCTTCAGGGTGTCGTTGACCAGCTGGTGCAGCTGCGGGTACTTCTCGAAGTGCGGGGGCTTGAAGTAGTCGCTCCACAGGACCGACACGTGGTGCTTGGCGAGCTCGGCGCGCTGCTCCTTGATGAACGTGGCGCGAGCCTGGAAGTGCGGGTCGTCGTTGGCGGCCATCTTCTCCTGCACGGCCTTCACGGACTCCGCCTCGATGCGGGCCTGGGCCGGGTCGTAGACACCGCAGGGCAGGTCGCAGTGCGCGCTGACCGTGACCTTGGGGGCAAACAGGCGGGAAAGCATGGAGCATTCCTTCCTCGTGATCGTCTTCTCAGGTGGGACATTACTCCCTGAGGGACCGGTTTTCGCGAGTGCCCCCTTGGGATTAGGACAAAAGTCCGGGGTCAGACTGGGACTGGTGGAGGAACGGACAGGGGAGGTGCCGGCGATGCCGGAGCCGTCGCAGGAGACCGGGCGCGGACGGGCGGCCGCCCCGTTCGGGCTGGCCGAGGTGTCCGGCCCGTCCATGGTGCCCACGCTGTACCACGGCGACCAGCTGCTGGTGCAGTACGGCGCCCGGGTGCGGCCCGGTGACGTCGTGGTGCTGCGCCACCCCTTCCAGCAGGACCTGCTCGTGGTGAAGCGGGCCGTGGAGCGCCGCGACGGCGGCTGGTGGGTCCTCGGCGACAACGCGTTCGCCGGCGGCGACAGCACGGACTACGGCGCCGTCCCCGACGACCTGGTCCTCGGCCGGGTCCGCTTCCGCTACCGCCCGCCGAGGGACGGCCGGCGCTCCCCGTTCGCGGTGCTGCGCTGGGCGCTGTCGGCGGCCAGGCCGGTGCTGTCGGACCGGTCGGCCTCCAGGCGCTTGCGGGCCCGGTAGGCGGCCACGTTCGCCCGGGTGGCGCAGCGGTCGGAGCAGTAGCGCCGGGAACGGTTGGTCGAGGTGTCCAGGTACGCGTTGCGGCAGGGGGCCGCCTCGCACAGGCCGAGCCGGTCGACGCCGTACTCGGTCAGGTGGAAGGCCAGGCCCATCGCGGCGATGGCGGCGTAGCCGGCGGTCGCGTTCGACGGGTGGTCCGCCAGGTGCATGTGCCACAGCGGGCGGTCGTCCTCGTCGCGGTGGTCGTGCCCGGAGATCTGCGGGCTCACCGGGAACTCCAGCAGCAGCGAGTTCAGCAGGTCCACGGCCAGCGTCTCGTCGCCGCCGTCCGCCGCCTCGAAGACCGCGCGCAGCCGGGCCCGGACCGAGCGGAAGCGGGTGACGTCGGCCTCGGTGGCGCGCCGGGCCGCCGACTGGTTGACCCCGAAGAGCTCACGGACGGCCTCGACCGTGGTGAGCGCGTCCTTGCCCCGGGCCGGCTCCTCGGTGTTGACGAGTCGGACGGCGTAGTCCGAGTAAAAGGCCAGTTCCACTTGTGGTCCTTACGGAGGGGCCCCGTGGCCGAGGTACGGGCGGGTAACGGCTGGTGGTCCCTCCAGGGTATTACGGGTTGCCGGGGTCCTCGCCGTGGCCGCGGCGGCACGCCGAAGGGGCGGTACGGGACCCTTCCCGTACCGCCCCTTCGGGCATTCCGCCGAGCCGCGCCTACAGCACCTTGGACAGGAACGCCTGGGTGCGCTCGTGCTGCGGGTTCGTCAGGACCTCGCGCGGGTTGCCCGACTCGACCACCACGCCGCCGTCCATGAAGACCAGGCTGTCGCCGACCTCGCGGGCGAAGCCCATCTCGTGGGTGACGACGACCATCGTCATGCCCGACTCGGCGAGGTCGCGCATGACGTCCAGGACGTCACCGACCAGCTCCGGGTCGAGGGCCGAGGTCGGCTCGTCGAAGAGCATCAGCTTGGGGTCCATGGCCAGCGCCCGGGCGATCGCCACCCGCTGCTGCTGGCCGCCCGACAGCTGCGAGGGGTAGTTGCCGGCCTTGTCGGCCAGGCCGACCCGGTCCAGCAGCTCCCGGGCGCGCTCCCGGGCCTGGGACCGGCTCGCGCCCTTGACCTGGACGGGGGCCTCCATGACGTTGTCGAGGGCCGTCATGTGCGGGAACAGGTTGAACCGCTGGAACACCATGCCGATGTCCCGGCGCTGCAGCGCGACCTCGCTGTCCTTCAGCTCGTACAGCTTGTCGCCCTTCTGGCGGTAGCCGACCAGCTGGCCGTCGACGTAGAGCCGCCCGGCGTTGATCTTCTCCAGGTGGTTGATGCACCGCAGGAACGTCGACTTGCCGGAGCCGGACGGGCCGATGAGGCAGAACACCTCGCCGGAGCGGACCTCCAGGTCGATGCCCTTGAGCACCTCCACCGCGCCGAAGGACTTGTGGACGCCCTCGGCCTTCACCATGGCGTTCATGCGACGCTCCTCTTGCCGCTCACGCTGAGCAGGTTGGCCTTGACCTTCTGCCACGGGGTGGGCGGCAGGCTGCGGGTCGAGCCGCGGGCGTAACGGCGCTCCAGGTAGTACTGGAAGACGCTGAAGATGCTGGTCATGACCAGGTACCAGATGGAGGCGACGAACAGCATCTCCATCACGGCGTACGACGTGGAGCCGATCGTGGAGGTGGCGCGCAGCAGCTCGTTGTACGTCACCGCGTAGACCAGCGACGAGGTCTTCAGCATGTTGATGAACTCGTTGCCGGTCGGCGGCACGATCACCCGCATGGCCTGCGGGATGACGATGCGGCGCAGCGTCCGGCCGTGGCTCATGCCGAGCGCGTGCGCGGCCTCCGTCTGGCCCTCGTCCACGGCCAGCAGGCCGGCCCGGCAGATCTCGGCCATGTACGCGGCCTCGTTCAGGCCCAGACCCAGCAGGGCGCACATGAACGGCGTCATGACGTCCGTCATCTCGTCCTTGTAGATCGGACCGAGGTTCAGCATCGGGAAGATCAGCGCCAGGTTGAACCACAGCAGCAGCTGGACGTAGACCGGCGTGCCGCGGAAGAACCAGATGTAGACCCAGGCCACCCAGCTCGTCACCGGGTTCTTCGACAGCCGCATCACGGCCAGCACGATGCCCAGGAGCACGCCCATGACCATCGCGAGGACGCTGATCAGCAGCGTGCGGCCGGCGCCCGCGAGGACGGTGGAGTCGAACAGCTTGTCGCCGACCGCGTTCCACTGGATCTTCTCGGCCGTGGCGAAGGCGTTGACCAGCAGGGCCACCAGGGCCAGCACCACGACGGCGCTGACGTAGCGGCCCCAGTGGCGCACCGGGATGGCCTTGATGGCCTCCGGGGGGACCCGGTCCGTGCCGGGGTCCTTGGCGACGGTGGCCGACGGCGTCGCGTCGGCCGGCGTCTTGTCGAACTTGTCAGTCACCGTGACTGCCCTTCAGTGCTTACGGGGACGGTCACTTGCCGCCGTTGACGGCGGCCTTGTCGATGGAGCCGCTCTGGGCGCCCCACTTCTCGAGGATCTTCTTGTACGTGCCGTCCTCGATGATGGCGTTCACCGCGGCTTCGAGGGCGCTGGTGAGCTCCTTGTTGTCCTTGTTGACGGCGATGCCGAACGGACCGGCGTCGACCTGCTCGCCGACCACCTGGAAGGCGTTGCCGCCGTCGGCCTTGCGGGCCAGGTCGACCGCGACCGGGTAGTCGTTGACGCCGGCGACCGCGCCGCCCGACTTCACGCGGGTCTGGGCCTCGGTGTCGTTGTCGAAGGACTCGATCGTGATCTTCTTCTTGCCGCCGTCCGTACAGGACTTCGACTGCTTCTGCAGCGCCTGCTCGTAGGTGGTGCCCCGCTGGACCGCCGCGGTCTGGCCGCACAGGTCCTCGATCGAGTTGATCTTCTTCGGGTTGCCCTTCTGGACGTACACGGCGGTGCCGGCCTTGAAGTAGTCGACGAAGTCGACGCCCGGGCCGAGCTTCTTGCCGTTCTCGTCCAGGCCGTTCTGGCGCGCCGGGGTGTCGGTGATCGAGGAGATCGCCACGTCGTAGCGGCCGGAGTTGAGCGACGTGATCAGGCCGTCGAAGGAGCCGGAGGTGAACTGGAAGGTCACGCCCAGCTTCTCGCCCAGGGCGGCGGCGATGTCCGGGTCGACACCGACGATCTTGCCGCCCTCCTGGTACTCCATGGGGGCGTACTCGGCGTTGGTGCCGACCTTGACGACGCCCGCGTCCTGGATCTTCTTGGGCAGCTTGGAGAACAGGGGCGCGGCGTTGGCCTTGCCCGACTCGGAGGAGCTCCCGTCGCCGCCGCTGTCGGTCTGGTCACCGCACGCGGTGAGCAGCAGGGCGCCCGCCACCGCGAGGGAGCCGACCGCTGCCAGGCGGGTACGCGTGGCGGTCTTGGAGCGGGTGGAGCGTGCGGTCATGGTGGGTTCCTCCGGCGGATGGATGAGGTGCCGATGGTCACGGCGATTGCCGATGGGTCGACGAGAACACACACCTTCGGGTGTCGCGACCTCGTGTGATTACGGCATCTTGCCATTCGGACTACGCCATTCAGGGGGCCAGCCATGTCAAAATCGGATAACGGGCGACACCCGAACTGCACCAGTCCGCTCCATCATGACCGGATCTTCTTCGGGAATCCCTCCTTCCGGCCGGAAGATCTCCGGCGCGACGCCCGATCCAGCCACCCCTGCCGCTTCCCGCCCGGTGCCCCGAGCGCAGGTCAAGGATTTGTCCAGTTCGTGGCCGTATTTTTCCCATGAGTCATGTCACTGGAAGAGGACGGTCCTGTCTCCTCCGGATGGGCCTGGGGGCGCGCCGGGCGGATCCCCCGAAGGGGCTCTGTCGGACGTCCACAGTTCGTGGGATGTGACCTTGCACCGAATGGACTCGTCCTCGGCGCCGTCCGTCCGGTAAGAAGGTGATTCACACCCCTCATCCGGGGCTCAGGGCGCGTGTGCGGCGCGCCGTCGTGCACCCGCCCGTATGCATCGACAGGGCGGTGCGCGGTCCCGCCCGCTCCTCAACCAGGAGCGGCCACCCTCAACCATGCAGAGCTAAGGGGTACAACACAGTGGCAGCGGAGATCGTCAATCCTCGCAGCGAGAGCACGTCGGACACGGGACCGGAGGGCGGTGCGGAGCCCCTCGACCCCTTCGATCCGGCGTTCGCGCTGCACCGCGGCGGCAAGATGGCCGTGCAGGCCACCGTCCCGGTCCGTGACAAGGACGACCTGTCCCTGGCGTACACGCCCGGCGTCGCGCGGGTGTGCACCGCGATCGCGGAGCAGCCGGAACTGGTCCACGACTACACCTGGAAGTCCTCCGTCGTCGCGGTCGTCACGGACGGCACCGCCGTCCTCGGCCTCGGCGACATCGGCCCGGAGGCGTCCCTCCCGGTCATGGAGGGCAAGGCCATCCTCTTCAAGCAGTTCGGCGGCGTGGACGCCGTCCCGATCGCGCTGGACTGCACGGACGTCGACGAGATCGTCGAGACCGTGGTCCGCCTCGCGCCGTCCTTCGGCGGCGTCAACCTCGAGGACATCTCGGCGCCCCGGTGCTTCGAGATCGAGCGCAGGCTCCAGGAGCGGCTCGACATCCCGATCTTCCACGACGACCAGCACGGCACGGCGGTCGTGACGCTCGCCGCGCTGCGCAACGCGGCCCGGCTGAGCGGGCGGACCCTCGCCGACCTGCGGGCCGTCATCTCCGGCGCGGGCGCGGCCGGTGTGGCCATCGCCAAGATGCTGATCGAGGCCGGCATCGGCGACGTCGCGGTGGCGGACCGCAAGGGTGTCGTCTCCGCGGACCGGCAGGACCTCACGCCGGTCAAGCGCGAGGTCGCCGGGTTCACCAACAAGGCCGGGCTGTCCGGGTCGCTGGAGGACGCGCTGGCCGGCGCCGACGTCTTCATCGGCGTCTCCGGCGGTACCGTCGCGGAGGCCGCGGTGGCCTCCATGGCCGAGGGCGCCTTCGTGTTCGCGATGGCCAACCCGAACCCGGAGGTGCACCCCGACGTCGCCCACAAGTACGCGGCGGTCGTCGCCACCGGGCGGTCGGACTTCCCCAACCAGATCAACAACGTGCTGGCCTTCCCGGGCATCTTCGCCGGGGCGCTGCAGGTGCGGGCCTCCCGGATCACCGAGGGGATGAAGATCGCGGCAGCCGAGGCGCTGGCCGGGGTCGTCGGCGACGACCTCGCGGCGGACTACGTGATCCCCTCGCCGTTCGACGAGCGGGTCGCCCCCGCGGTGACGGCGGCGGTGGCCGCGGCCGCGCGGGCCGAGGGCGTCGCGCGCCGCTGACGCCCGCGCATGCCGGCCGGGACGGCCCCGCCCCTGTGGGCGGGGCCGTTTCGTCCCCCGGTACGCCGGCCGGCGGGCTGGCAAGAGGGTGTGTGTCACACCGGGGGCTGGTTCCGGCGGGGCGGGACGGGACCTATCGTCGGCTGCATGTTCGCTGTCTACGCCGCCCGTATCGACCGTGACCAGCCGCTGAGCGGCCTTGAGTCGGGGGAGCGTCCGGCCCCCGAGGCCCGGCCCGGATGGAGCACCGTCCAGGTCAGGGCCGCCTCCCTCAACCACCACGACCTCTGGTCGCTCCGGGGCGTCGGCCTGCCCGAGGGGCGCCTGCCGATGATCCTCGGCTGTGACGCCGCCGGTGTCGACGAGGACGGCAACGAGGTCGTCCTGCACTCCGTCATCGGCCAGACCGGCCACGGAGTCGGCCCGGACGAGCCCCGCTCCATCCTCACCGAGCGCTACCAGGGCACCTTCGCCGAGCGGGTCGCCGTGCCGACCTGGAACGTCCTGCCCAAGCCGAAGGAGCTGACCTTCGCCGAGGCCGCCTGCCTGCCCACCGCCTGGCTCACCGCGTACCGCATGCTCTTCACCAACGCCGGCGTGCGCCCCGGTGACTCCGTGCTGGTGCAGGGCGCCGGCGGGGGCGTCGCCACCGCGGCGATCGTCCTCGGCAAGGCGGCCGGGCTGCGGGTCTTCGCCACCAGCCGCGACGAGGCCAAGCGCAAGCGGGCCCTCGAGCTCGGGGCCGTCGAGGCGGTCGAGCCGGGCGCCCGGCTGCCCCAGCGCGTGGACGCGGTCATCGAGACCGTCGGCGCCGCGACCTGGTCCCACTCGGTGAAGTCGCTGAAGCCCGGCGGCACGCTGGTCATCTCCGGCGCGACCAGCGGCGACCGGCCCTCGCACGCCGAACTGACCCGGATCTTCTTCCTCGAGCTCAAGGTCGTCGGCTCCACGATGGGCACCAAGGACGAGCTGGAGGACCTGCTCGCCTTCTGCGCCGCCACCGGGGTGCGGCCCGTCATCGACGAGGTGCTGCCGCTCGACCGCGCCCGTGAGGGCTTCGAACGGCTGGCGTCCGGCGACCTGTTCGGGAAGATCGTGTTCACCACCCCCTGAGCGGCGGCTCGGGGTTCGGTGCGGGCGGGTCCGGGGTTCCGGGCCCGCCTTTTCCGTGCGTGATGCGTCAACCCTGGTTGACAGGGCCCGAGTGTCAACGTAAGTTGACGTCATGACCGAAGCAACGGATCTCGCCGAGCGCGCCGGTGACCGCGATCCACGGGTCGGACTGCGCGCCGTCGCCGCCCTGCGCAGGGTGCTGGAGCAGCTGGAGGCGGTGCAGGTGCGCAGCGCGCGCAACCAGGGCTGGTCGTGGCAGGAGATCGCCGCGGAGCTCGGAGTCAGCAGGCAGGCCGTGCACAAGAAGTACGGGAGGCAGTGATGTTCGAGCGGTTCACCAAGGACGCCCGGGACGTGGTCCGGGGCGCGGCGGAGCACGCCGAGCGGGCCGGCGCCCCGGCGGTCGACGCCGAGCACCTGCTCCTCGCCCTGCTCGGCCGCGGGCCGAGCCGTGCCTCCTTCGCGCTGGCCGCCCTGGGCGTGGCCGACCGCGGGGACTCCGTACGGGACGCCCTGGACGAGGCCCGGCGGCGTGCCGGGCTGTCCCGGGCCGACGCCGACGCCCTCGCCGGCCTCGGCATCGACGTCTCGGAGATCGTCGCCCGGGTCGAGGAGGTGCACGGCGCCGGCGCGATGTCCGGCGGGCGTACCGGCCGGGGCCGGTCCCCGGGCCGCCGCCCCTTCGGACGGGGCGCCAAGGACGTCATCGAGAAGTCCCTGCGGATGGCCCTGGCCCGCAAGGACCGGCACATCGGCGACGAGCACCTGCTGCTCGCCCTGACCGTCCGCACCGACGTGGTGGCCGAGGTCCTCGCCGACCACGGCGTCACCCACGCGTCCCTGACCCGCGTCCTCGGCGAGGGCGAGGGCGGGGGCCGGGGCGGGCGGGGCGCGGCGAAGGCTGGGTGACGGGGCGGCCCCTCGACGGGGCCGCCGTCCGCCGTCCGCCGTCCCTCAGTGCTTCGGCGACCGCAGCAGCGCTCCGATGTGGGCCGCCGCCGTCGACAGGTGACGGCGGGCCTCCCCGAGCTGGTCGTCCGTGACCCCGTGGTCGCGGGCCGCGTCACGGATGTCGTCGCGGAAGCGGTCCAGCAGGCGGTCCAGGTCGCGGACCGGGTCGCCGCCGGACGGCTCGTGGGCCCAGGAGGGCACGTACGCGGCGGGGAAGTCCTCCGGGGTGGAGGAGTAGTCCACCGGACGGGACGCCGCCGGCCCGGACGCTGCCGTGCCGGAGCCCTCGGCCGTCCGGGACTCCTCCGCCGTGCGGGAGCCCTTCGTCATCCGGGGGCCCTCAGCGGTGCGGGAGCTGCCCGCGGCACCGGAACCCCCAGCCGTACGGGAGTCCTCCGTGGCGCGGGAGCCGTCCGGGCCGGCCGCGTGCTCCGGGCGGGTCCACGGCCGCTCGGTGTCGGGGCGGCCGAAGCCGAAGTCCTTGCCGAAGTCGCCCAGGCCCTTGCCCCAGTCCTTCCCGAACTCGCCGACCTCCTTCACGAGTTCGCTCAGCCCTTCGCGCACCCCGGTCGGCCAGTCTCCGCGCGCGAAGTGGTCCTGCACCTGCTCCTGGACCCGGCGCGCCATGCGCTGGAACTCCTCCTGGGCCTGCTCCCGGGCCCGGTCCTGGGCCTCCTTGGCCTGGCGGCGGGCCCGCTGGGCCTCCTCGCGGGCACGGCGGCTCTCGTCCTTGGCGCGGCGGGCCTGCTCCTTCCACTCCTGCTTGACCCGGCGCATCTCCTCCTTGGCCGCCCGCCAGGCCTCCTTGTCGTCGGCGTCGGAGGAGTCCCCGAAGGGGCCGCTCCCGCCCGTCGACGACCGGCCGCCCTGGCGCGCCTGGGACGCGGCCGCGCGCATCTCGCGGCGCAGGTCACCCGCGGCGCCGCGCACGTCGGCCCGGATCTCGGCGGCCAGCTCCGCGACCGACTCGCGGATCTCCAGCTCCAGGTCGGCCAGCTCGCCGCTGCGGTCGGCCAGTTCGGCCCGGCCGGCGTCGGTGATCGCGTAGACCTTGCGACCGCCCTCGGTGGTGTGGGTGACCAGGCCCTCGGCCTCCAGCTTGGCCAGCCGGGGGTAGACGGTGCCGGCCGACGGGGCGTACAGCCCCTGGAAGCGTTCCTCCAGCAGGCGGATCACCTCGTAGCCGTGGCGGGGCGCCTCGTCCAGCAGCTTCAGCAGGTAGAGGCGCAGGCGGCCGTGGGCGAAGACGGGAGGCATCTCAGAGCACCTTCTTGTCGGTCGTGCCGTCGGCCGGGGCGGGGGAGTCGGGGGCGTCGGGGGCGTGGGGTGCGGCCGGTGCCGTCGGGGGTGTCCGCGGCGTCGGGTCCGCTTCCCGGGCGGCCTCCGCGGCCGGGCGGCGCAGCAGGGCGATCGAGCCCGAGACGGTGGTCGCCTTCAGCCGGCCGTTGCCCGCGCCGAGGCGCCCGGTGATCCGCTTGGCGCCCCACTGGCCGCTGACCCGCAGGTCCTCGAAGGCGTTGGAGACCGTGCCGCTCGCGGTGTTGGCCTCGACCTCCGCGTCGGCGGGGTGGGGCAGCCGGATGGCGATCTCCCCGGAGACGTTGGTCAGCGAGATGTCGGTCGGGCGGCTGGTCGGGTCGATGTCCACGATCATCGAGCCGCTCACCGAGTCGGCCTTCACCGAGGAGCCCGCCTCGACGACGGTCAGGTCGCCGGACACGGAGTTGAACCGCAGGTCACCCGTGAGCGCCTGGGCCTCCAGGTTCCCCGAGACGGTGTCCGCGCGGACCGGGCCCGCGAGGCCCACCAGGGTGGTGTCGCCGGAGACGCCCTTGACCTCGGTGCGCGCGTCGATGCCGGAGACGACGGCCGCGGCGTTGACCACGCCCACCTCCACGCGCGTGGAGGCCGGGACGGCCAGGGAGACGACCGCGCTGCGCCGCCAGCCCTTGCGGTCCAGCCACTTCAGGAAGCCCTTCCAGGGCAGGTCCTCGTAGGCCACGGTGAGGGTGCCGCCCCGGTGGGTCACGACGAGGGGCGGGCCCTCGATGTCCGAGACCTCCAGGCGGGCGGAACCCTCCTCGGTGCCCACGACGTTCACCGTTCCGGCGACGATGCGGACGTGCAGCTCGCTCACGGGCTCGTCGAACGAGAGCTTCGTGGGCTCGGCGACGGACCACTCGGACATGGTGCGACCTCCTCGACGCGACGGACGGCAGGACCGTGACGCAGCGGCAGTCGCCGGCACGGCAGCGGAGTGACGCGCCATATCGCGTCTCCCGCTATTCACGATATATCGCGGGTCCGGGAAGTCAAGCCACTCGTTCCGGTGAGCCAGCCGCTCGTGCCGGCGCGCGCGGACATGCGAAAGGGGCGCTCCAGGCGCCCCCGTCGACCCGTGCGGCGACCCGTGCGGCGGCCCGCTGGGCCGGTCCGCCGGTCCGGCTACTCGTCGTCGTCCTCGTCGTCCAGCCGGGCCAGCCATGTCGCCAGGCGCTCCACCGGGACCTCGAAGTCGGGGTTGAGGTCGACGAACGTGCGCAGCTGCTCGGCGAGCCACTCGAAGGTGACCTCCTCCTGGCCGCGCCGCTTCTCCAGTTCCTCGATGCCGCGGTCGGTGAAGTACATGGATCGTGCTCCGTGGGTCGGTCGCAGGGGTAGGGGCGGTCCCCCCGGGGAAGGACCCTGGTTCCTGCGATGGGTGGGTCACGGAGAGAACAGGGAGAGAAAAGGCCTGCTGCTCCGTTGGAAGGGACAGGAAAAAGCATAGGCGGGACGGGGGAGTCGCCATGAGCCAGGACGTGACGCGGGTAGCACGCATCGCCCTGCCGGACGGGACACCGGTGTGGGCCCGGATCTCCGGCACCGACGAACTGGCCGCGCCGCCGGGGCAGCTGTCGTTCAGCGACACCGGCTTCACCGAGCGGGTGGAGGCCAGCGTGGAGAGCCTGCACGCGCTGGTCACCGGGGTCGCCCACTCGCTGGCCGAGCCGCTGCGCGCCGTGCGCCCCGACGAGGTGAGCGTGGAGTTCGGCATCGAGCTGACCGCGAAGGCCGGGAAGGTCGTCGGCCTCCTCGCCGACGGCGAGGCCAAGGCCGGCATCACGGTCACGCTCACGTGGAACGGCAGCCCGCCCCATCCGGACGGCGCGCCCTCCGGCGCCCCGGACGCCACGCCCGCCGCCGCCCCGGACGCCACGCAAGCCGCCCCGGACGCGACGCGAGCCGCCCCGCCCTCCGCCGCAGGCGTCCCGCACCCCACGCCCCCGGGCGACCCGGGGCGCACGGGCGCGTCCCCCGGCGCCCCGGTGCACGGGGGCGCCGACGGCCCCTCAGGTGGGAGCGGGGCATGACGCACCGGCACGACGGGGGCGCACCGGGCGCCTTCGACGAGGCCCACCGTGCGCTGCGTGACCTCGTCCTGGCGGCGACCGTACGCATCCATCGCTCGGGCGTCGGGTATGCCCCTGACGAACCGGGCACCTTCCTCGGCAGCGGATTCTTCATCGCCCCGAACTGGGTGCTGACCTGCGCACACGTCGTGCACGGCGGGGAGGGGGGCGATGTCGCGGTGATCCACCAGAGCGGAGCCGACCAGGCCGCCTCCGCCGTCGCGGGCGAGGTGGTGGCGACCCTGCCCGACCGGGCCGGCCGGCCCCCCTCGGGCAGCTGGCCCGCCCCCGACCTGGCCCTGGTGCGGCTGCGCGAACCCGTCGGCCACGCGTGCGTGTTCGTGTCCGAGCGGCCGACCGCGTACGTCGGCGAGGGCAAGCTGCTCTACGCGGGCTGGACCGTGGTCGGCGACCAGCTCCAGATCCTGGACGGCCCGATCGAGGTCCAGGGCACCCTCGGCGGCTGGAGCGCGGGCGCGCAGATGCGCCTCGGGCACAACGACCTGCCGTACGGCGTCTCGGGCGGCCCCGTCGTCGACCCGCAGCGCGGCGAGGTCATCGGCGTGCTGAAGTCCCGTGCCGACCACGGTCAGGGCGGCACCTGCACCGGCATCGAGCGGCTGCGCACGCTGCCCGTGCCGCGGGGTGCCGCGACCGCCGAGCACGACGACGTCTACCAGGCCGTCTTCCACGCCCACGACCGCTACCACCGCCACCGCCAGCTGCCCTCCGGCTCCCGCGGCGCCACCTGGGCCGACGCCCAGAAGCGGATCGGCGTCCGGCCCGGCCGCACCCTCAGCCCCGACGAGCGCACCGAACTGCTCGGCCGGCTCGCCGAACTGCCGCCGCCCTCCGGCACCCGCGCCCTGCTGGACATCCTCGAGTCGCTGCCCGACCTGGAGCTCCCGCAGCACCTGCCCGCCCCGCGCGGCTGGCGCGACGGCCTGGGCCTGCTGTACGAGAACGCCCGGGACGACGGCGTCCTGAAGCTGGTCCTCGACTACACGATGCGCGTGATGCACGCCGACCGCCCGCCCACCCCCAGCACGCTGGCCGCCGAACGGGCCCTGTGGGACTGGGTCCGCCAGGTCGCCGCCGGCCTGGACAGCGGCTACCGCGCCGGCCTCGCCCGCCGGCACGAGGAGTGGTCGGGCCTACGCGCCCGCACGCGCGCCCCGGGCCACGGGCCGGACGGGCCGGTCACCGGCCACGACGCGGCCGGCACGCGCCCGCGGCTCGACGCGCCGTCGCCCGCCGTCCCCGCGCCCGTCTCCGTCTCCGTCCCCGTCCCGGCCGAGGCCCACGGCCGCGACCGGCCCGCCACCCCGGAGGGCCGCGACCACGCGCGCGTGACGCCCGGGCTGACCGTCCTGCTGGAGGTGCTGCGGCGCGGCTGGGAACCCGACCGCTGCGACTGGTCCGTGTCCGTGGCCCGCCCCGACGGCGACGTCCTGCGGCTGCACGAGGCCGAGCGCACCCCGTGGGACGGGCTCGCGGCCGAGGCCGCCGAACCGCTCGCCGAGGCGTTCCGCCGCTGCGACGCGCCCGACCGGCCCGCGCCCTTGCAGGCCGCCCTGCCCCACCTGCTGCTCGGCCTGCCCGTGGACACCTGGCAACTGCACCCCGGCGAGCCGCCGTTGGGCGTGCAGCGGCCGGTCGTCGTGCGCTGCTCCGACCGCGACCAGCTGCCCGACGACGGCGAGTACGACCCCGACGGGGCCGACGGCCACCACGAGCGCCACGACCGCTGGCGCCGCCTGCACACGCACGACGCGCGCGCGGAGGTCCTCGACTGCGACGACGGCGTGCGCCAGCCCGTGCCGCCCGTGTCCGACCTGCGTGACCTCGCCCACCGCACCGTCCCGGTGCTGTGCCGCTACGGCGAGCACCGCTACGAGGACGACGCGGCGGCCCTGGCGCGCATCGTGCACGCCGGGTTCGGGGTGGCCCTGTGGCGGCGCCGCTCCGGCCGCTCCGACACCGTGTGCGGGGAGTTCCACCGGGGCGCGCGCCAGGCCGTGGACGACGGCGTGAGTGCGGAGCTGCTCCCCGAGGTCGTGCACCGCATGCGCGTGAAGCTGCGCGCGGGTCGCACCGAGGCGTACTGGGCCGACGGCATCGCGCTCTACTACGACGATCCGCACCGGCCCCTGCCCGGCGCCGGAGACCTGCTGGAGGCGCCGTGAGGCCGCCCCGCGCCCGCTCTCCGGCCCCTTACCAGGCCACCTGATGGTCGATACCGTGATGCACGTTCGACGGCTGCCATGGACGCGTGACGACGAGGACCGGGGACCATGACCGATTCCAATGAGTGGCTCATCTACCGAGGCGCCGGCGAGCCCCACGACGGGATGGACCGGCTGCCCCCGCCCCCGCCCTGGCGCGACTTCTCCGGACGCGACGCGCAGGCACCCGGCGACGGCTCCCAGGACCGCCGGCTCGGCGCCCACCGCCACCTCGCCGAGCTGCACCGGCCGGGCGCCGAGGAGCTGGAGATGATCAACGCGGCGCTGTACCTGCGCCGTCCGCTCCTGGTCACCGGCAGCCCCGGCGCGGGCAAGAGCACCCTGGCCCACTCGGTGGCGTACGAACTCGGGCTGGGCGACGTGCTGCGCTGGTCGATCGTCAGCCGCTCCACCCTCCAGGACGGCCTCTACGAGTACGACGCCATCGCCCGCCTCCAGGAAGTCCAGATCGCCGCCCAGGGCGGCTACGGCGGCGCCGCGGGCAGCCCCGGCGCGGTGGACAGCATCGGGAGCTACATCCGCCTCGGCCCGCTCGGCACCGCCCTGCTGCCCTCCGACACCCCGCGCGTGCTGCTCATCGACGAGCTGGACAAGAGCGACATCGACCTGCCCAACGACCTGCTGAACGTGCTGGAGGAGGGCGAGTTCCAGATCCCCGAGCTCCAGCGGATCGCCGACCGGCTGCCCGACGGCGAGGCCGAGGTGCTCACCGCCGACGGCACCAAGGTGCGGGTGCGCGACGGGCGCGTGCGCTGCCGGGCGTTCCCGTTCGTCGTGCTCACCAGCAACGGCGAGCGCGACTTCCCGGCCCCGCTGATGCGCCGCTGCATCCACCTGGAGCTGGGCCGCCCGGACCACAACCGGCTCGCCACGTTCGTCCGCGCCCACCTCGGCGACGAGGCGGCCCGCGCGGGCGACGACCTGATCACCCGCTTCCTGGAGCGCTCGCGCAGCGAACTCCTCGCCGCCGACCAGCTGCTGAACGCCATCTACCTCACCGACGCGGCCGCCCCGCCCAGCCGCGACCGCCTCGCCGACCTGCTCATCCAGCGGCTCGACCGCCCGAGGTGAGGCACTGATGGCCGACCCGACGGAACGCCACGGCCCCGCGGACCCCGACCCGTCCACCGCTCCCACCCGGTCGCCCGGGGCATCCCCCGCTCCCACCCGGCCGCCCGGCGCGCCCGCCGCACCCGCCCCCGACCCGGCCCCCGACCCCCTCGCCGAGCTCGTCGCACGGCTCCGCCACGTGGGGCTCGACCCCGACGTCGAGGGGCTCAGCGACGCGCTGTGGCTGGCCCGCTGGGCCCGTCCGGCGAATCCCCTGCACGAGCAGGACGCGGTGTGCGGCGGCGGACGCGAACGCCCGGGCCGGCCGTCCGGCGAGCGGTCCGCCGACCGGGCCCCCGGCTCCCCGCCGGACGCGCCCGGCCCGCACCCGCCCGCGCCGACGCCGTCGTACGGGACCGGGCCGGACGGGCGGGTCGCGCTGTACCCGCCGACGCGCGGTGGCGGGGCACGCGCGCGTGCGGGCGGGCACGCCGCGGCACTGCCTGTCGGCGTGCCCGCCGCCCCGGCGCTGCCCGCGCCCCTGGAACTCCAGCGCGCGTTACGCCCGTTGCAGGGCTACCGCAGCCCCGCGCCGCCGCTGCGCAAGGAGCTGGACGAGACCGCGACGGCCGAGCTGAGCGCCCGCGCGGGCGGCCTGGTGATGCCCGTCCACCGGGCCGTGACCCGCGGCGACACCCGGCTCCAGCTCGTCCTGGACGCCTCGCCGTCGATGCGGGTGTGGGACCGGATGTTCGCCGAACTGGAGCAGGTGTTCGCCCAGTTGGGCGCCTTCGGTGACGTCCAGGTCAGCCATCTGCACGAGGGCCCGGAGGGGGACCCGGTGGTCGGCCGCAGCCCCGACCCGCTCGCGGCCCCGCTGCACTCCGCGGACCGGCTCAGCGACCCCACCGGCCGCCGGATCACCCTCCTGGTGAGCGACTGCGCGGGCCCGCTGTGGCGCAGCGGCCGCGCCCACCGGATGCTGCACCAGCTGGCCCGCCAGGCCCCGGCCGCGGTGCTCCAGCCCCTCCCGCAGCGCCTGTGGAGCCGGACCCGGCTGCCGGTGACGTACGGCGAACTCACGCGCGGCGAGACGCTGGGCGGCGCCGCCGTGCTGCGGGTGCGCACCCCGTCCGGGGCGCCCGCGGAGGCCCGCCGCGGCGGACTGCCCGTCCCCGTGCTGCCCCCGGAGCCGGTGGCGCTCGGGGCGTGGGCGCGGCTGCTGTCGAGCGCCGGTCCGGGGACCGTCGCCGGGGCCGTGGGCTGGGTGCGCGCCGACCAGCCGCCCGCGCCCGCCGCGGGCCCCGCCCGGCCGCGCACGTGGGTCGAGCGCGTCGGACGCTTCCGCTCCACCGCCTCCCCGGCCGCCGGCCGGCTCGCCGTCTACCTGGCGGCGGCCCCGCTGTGCCTGCCGGTCATGCAGCTCGTCCAGCGCACCATGCTGCCCGGCTCCGGCCCCTCCGAACTGGCCGAGGTGCTGCTCAGCGGCCTGGTCACCCGCGCCGGCGAGCCGTACGCAGACGACGGCACGCCCTGGTACGAGATGCAGCCCGACGTCCAGGACGCCCTGCTGTCCACGCTGGGCCGCGACGAGGCCGTCCTCGTCCTCAAGCACTGCTCGGAGTACATCGAGCAGCGCTACGGCAAGGGCGGCCCCAACTTCCCGGCGCTCGCCCTCGCCCAGCTCGGCAACGGCGGCTCGGGACGCCCGTACGCGCCCGGCGACGCCCTGGCCGGCGACGGCACCGACCCCGGCGACACGACGCTCGTGCCGCAGCCCTTCGCGGAGGTCGCCGCGCGCGTGCTGGGGCGGTTCATGCCGCTGCCCGAGCAGTTCGCGGCCGTCGGGGGCCGCACCGGCGACCGGCCGGCCGGCGACCGGCCGCCGCACCAGGCGGTCGTGCGGGCCCGCGCGCTGGTCGAGCGGTTCGACGACGAGGGCATGGTGCAGGACCTGATCGACGCCGTGCAGCTGCTGCGCGGCGCCACCGAGCACGAGCGGCCGCCGGGCCGCGACCCCGTGCTGTGGGCCCAGTACGCGCACAGCACGCTGCGGCTGTGGGAGGTGCAGGGCGGCGCCGACCTGCTGCGCGAGGCCGAGCAGGCCGCCGAGCGCGCCGTCGCGCACCCGCACGCGCTGCGCGAACGGGCCGTCCTCGCGCGCGTGCTGCACGCGGCCGCGGTGGACCGCAGACGGCGCGGCGACCGCGCCGGAGCGCTGGACCTGCTGCGCCGCGCCGACCGCGAGTACGCCGTGGCGTGCGCCGCGCCCGGCCTGGCCGACGGCGAGGCGCTTCAGCTGACCCTGGAACGCGTCGAGGCCCTGGAGACCCAGTCGCGCCTCAGTGACGACAGCGCGCTGCTCCAGGGCGCGGTCGGGATGCTGGAGGCCTTCGCCGACGCCTGGCCGGACCGCCGACGCCGCCCGCCCGACCTCCCGCTCGCCCACGGCCGCGTCCTGCTGCGCCTGGCGCAGACCACCGCCGACCAGGAACAGGCGCGCGGCCACGCCGAGCTGGCGGCCCGTTCCCTGCGGGACGCGCTGGAGGCGGCCGGCCCCGAGGAGCCGCTGCGCGACGGGGTGCGCGTCCGCCTGGACCTGGTCGACGCGCTGCTGACGTCCGGCGGCCCGCTGGACGAGGCCCAGGACCGCGTGGACGAGGCCTTGCCCCTGACCCGCGACCGCGGCCTGCGCGCGGCCCTGCTGGTGCGCTCCGGACGCATCGGCGTCGCCCGCCACGCCGAGACCGGCGACCCGCGCGACCTCCACACCGCCGCCGACCGCTTCGAACAGGCCGCCCACGGCATGTCCCGCGACGCCCCTTCCCACGCCGACGTCCTCGCCGAGTGGGGCGAGACCCTGCTCCGCCTGGCGTCCCTGGAGAGCGGCGGCCGCGCCCTGGGGGCGCTGTCGCGGGCGATCCGGGTCCTGCGGGAGTGCCGGACGGAGACGCCGTCGGGGGACCGGCGGCTGGCGCACCGGTTGCTGTTGCTGGGCCAGGCGCTGATGGCCCGTTACGACGGCCGGGGTGATCCGGTCGACCTCCGGGAGGCCGAGCACCTGTTCGGACTGGCGGCGGCCGAGGCGACCGCCCCCCTGCTGGCCGCCCGCTCCCTCCTCGCGCTCGGGCACGCGCAGTTCGAGGCGTATCGAGGCCTTGGCCGGCCGACCCGGCTGGACGCGGCCGTGGATGCCTTCCGGGACGCCGCCGAGGCCGCCCGGGATGCGGAGCAGGAGGCCGAGACCGAGCGGCACCGCCTCCACGCCGTGGAGTTGTGCGCGCAGGCGCACCACTGGCGGGGTAGGACTTACGAGGCGGCCGCCCGTCCGCGCGCGGCCCGCGAGGCCTACCGCGCGGCGCGCGCGGAGTGGCAGCGCCTGCCGGAGGGCAGCGTGGGCACGGGGCAGCCGGACGCCGAGGAGACGGCGCGCAGGCTCGCCCAGCTGGAGTGACCTGGGGAGAGGATGAGGGTGGAGTCAGCCGAGTCGATGCCGGACGAGCCGTTCGCGGACGTCCTGGCCCTGAGCCTCACCGAGTTGCGGACCATCCGCCACCCGGTGCTGCGCGAGGTCCTGGACGATCTCCGCGAGCGGGCCGCACAGCCCGGCGAGATGCTCTGGGGATACGGCAGCGCGTTCTGACGACGCGCCGCCGAGCGCCCGGCGGACGGCGAGATCCGGTCAAGTTCCGCGCTGGGAGGACCGGTTCAGGTCGGTCGGGCTGCCGGGACCGGCTCGGCGTTTGCCGGTTCCCCGGTCGGGAACGGGGCCAGGGACGACCGAGCCATGGGGGGTGACGGAGTGTCGCACGGTGTCGCCGTACCCGTCGGTCCCCCCGCCCCCGCCGTTCCCTTCCCGTTCCGTCAGTTCATCGTGAAGGTGCACGGCCGCTGCAACCTCGCGTGCCGCTACTGCTACCTCTACGCGGGCCCCGACCACACCTGGCGCGACCGTCCCACGGCGGCGTCCGCGGCCGTACTGGAACGCACCGCGACCCGGATCGCCGAGCACGCGCGCGCCCACGGGCCCACCGACCTCTCCCTGGTGCTGCACGGCGGCGAACCCCTGCTGGCCGGGGCGGACACGCTCGCCCGCTTCACCTCCCTGGTCCGGGCCCGCGTCCCCGGCGGCACGAAGGTGCACGCGACGGTCCAGACGAACGCCACCCTGCTCACCGCGTCCCGCCTCGCCACCCTGGCCGACACCGGCATCCGCGTCGGCATCAGCCTCGACGGCGGCCTGCCCGGCCACAACGCACGGCGCGTCGACCACGCCGGGCGCCCGTCCTGGCCCGCCGCCTCCCGGGGCGCCCGGCTGGTGGCCGACCGCTTCCCGGCCTCCTACGCCGGCATCCTCACGGTCGTCGACCCGACGCTGGACCCGGTGGAGACGTACGACTCGCTCCTCGCCCTGCGCCCGCCGGCCCTGGACCTGCTCCTGCCGCACGGCAACTGGTCGGTGCCGCCGCCGCACCATGACGGGCAGCGCTACGGCGACTGGCTCTGCGCGGTGTTCGACCGCTGGTGGCGGGCCGGGCGACGCGAGGCACGGGTCCGCCTGTTCGAGGCGTGCATCGCCCTGCTGCTCGGCCGGCCGGCCGCGACCGAGCAACTCGGACTCGCGCCGTTCGAGACGGTGGTCGTGGAGACGGACGGGTCGATCGAGCAGGTGGACTCCCTGAAGTCGGCCTACCACGGCGCGGCCGAGACCGGCCTCGACGTCTTCCGCCACCCCTTCGACGAGGCGCTGCGCCACCCCGCGGTGGCGGCCCGGCAGGCGGGAGCGGACGCGCTGGCAACGACCTGCCGGGCCTGCCCCGTCCTGCACGTCTGCGGCGGCGGCCAGTACGCGCACCGGTACCGGGCCGGACACGGCTTCGTCCACCCCTCGGTGTACTGCACCGATCTCCAGCGCTTCATCCGGCACGTGGCGCGACGGCTCACCGAGGAGGTCCCCCCACCGGCCGCCTCCTCGGCCGAAGGAGGCCCCCCGTGATATTCCCGCCGCTCCCCGACCACGCCCTCGCCGAACTCGGCGCCACCGGAGGCGGCCCCGCCACCCTGGACCTGCTCGTCCGCGACCAGGACAGCCGACGGCTGCTGCTCCTGCGGGCCGTACTCGAGGCAGCCGACGCGTCCACGGAGTGCCCGCCCGCCGCACGGCAGCGGCTCCACGAGGACTGGGCCCTGCTGGAGGAGGCCGAGGCCCTCGGCGCGCCCGGCGTGGCACTGCACCGCTCACCCGTACGGGCCGCCCTGTGCCGGCCGCTCCTCGGTCCCTGGGCCCGGCGCTGCCTGCAGGGCCTCGCCCCCGCGCACTCCGCGGCCGACCACGAGCGACGGCAAGGGGAACTCGCGGAGGACCTGGCCCACTTCAGCGCCCTCGTCGCAGCGGCTGCCGTCCGGGCCGGCGTCCCCTTCGCCGTACGGCTCACCGCGCACGGCGGCACGCTCGTGCTGCCCTCCCTGGGAGCGCTGCGCACCGGCCATCGGGGGCACCTGCGGGTCGATGCCGTCCACCGGAACGGGCGGCTCACCCTGCGCCGGCCGGGCGAGCCGGACGTCCGCGTCGTCCCGGAGGAGGGTTTCGGCGCCTGGTCGGACTCGCGCGCCTGGACCCCGGCGTACGCACTGCCCGGTCTGCGGCCGGACGACCCGCCACTGCCGCTGGAGGACCTGGACCCGTACCGTGCCGCGCACGGCGACCCGCAGTGCTACGGCCTGACCGGGCCCGCCACCCTCGACGACGGCCAACGCAAGCACTGGCTCCAGGCCTGGTCGGGCACGGCCGCGGCGCTGCGGCTCGGCGGGGAGCGGCGGCTCACGGAGGCAGCGACCCTGCTGCGCTGCCTGGTGCCGCTCGCCATGCCCGACCGTGCCTCGGACGACGACCGCGCCCGCGGCTCCTGCAGCGCCACCCGGCGGGAGGCCTTCGGCGCCGTGCTCAGCAGTACACCCCCCGACGCCACGCGTCTCGCCGCGACGCTCGTGCACGAACTGCACCACGCCAAACTCGCCGTGGTCAGCGAGATGCTTCCGCTGCACCACGCAGACGGACGGGCACGGTACTTCGCTCCCTGGCGACCCGACCCCCGCCCGTACGACGGGCTCCTGCAAGGGGCGTACGCCCACCTCGCCCTCGCCGACTTCCACCAGCACCGCGCGCTCGACGGCACGGACCGCGCCCATCTCGACTCGGACTGGTCCCAGTTCGCGCGCTACCACGCCCAAGTGGGCGCGGCACTTCCCGCCCTCGTCGGGTCGGCCGAACTCACCCCGCCGGGACGAAAGTTCGTCGAATGCCTGGTCGAAGCGCACGCCCGTATGGCCGAGCACCCCGCCCCCAGGGCCCACGCCGTGCGGGCACGGGAGTACGTGAGCGCTGCGCGGCGCCTGTGGGCTCAGCGGCTCCCCGGCGACCCGCGTGCGCCACTTGCGTGACCGCCCCGCCGATTCCGGCGCAGAACGTTGCGTCGGGAGGTGGAGATCGTTGCGCTTGCGGGAAGGGATGCGAATCACGAGCGTCGGCGGCGGTGCGTTCCCGTGCCTTCCCGGAGCCGTGCCCAGCTTCTAACATTTCGGGCGGGAGGCCGCTGCATGTCTGGAACTCGTAGGCCGGTCGGGTCAGCCGAGAGGGGGGCCGTGCGGCAGACCGTCACGATCAGCTTCGCCGGGTTCAACCGCGCCTGGGCTGCCTGGATCGGCGACCGTCTGGAGCGGCGCGGCCTGCGTGTGGTGTACCTGCGGTGGGACGCACCCCCGGAGGTGCCCCTGACCGACCTGCTGCGCGACCTGAGCCTCGCCGAGGGCCGCGTTCTCATCCTCGTCAGCGACTGGTACTTCCTCCTGGGCCCGCGCACCCACGAGGAGTGGAACACCGCGCTGCGCGAGGTCGTGGCCCCGGACCCGTCCCGGTTCGCCGCTGTCTCCCTGACGACCGCGCCGGTCCCCGCCGCCACTGCCGTCCTCGCGCCCGCCGACCTCGTCAACATCGGCCCGGAGGAGGCCGAACGACGTCTCCTCGAGCGACTGGACCTGGGACACGAGCCGCTGCCGCAGTCCACCGGAAGCCGACGCGCACCGCGCTTCCCGTCGGCCATGCCCGAGGTCTGGGGCAACGTACCCCGCCGCAACACCCGCTTCACCGGCCGCGAGCCGCTGCTGAACGACGCCTACCACCTGCTGCACGGCAGCGAGCCCGGCGCCGGCGTCCTGACGATGTACGGCATGTCCGGGGTCGGGAAGACCCAGCTCGCCGCCGAGTACGTGTACCGGTTCAGCTCCGAGTACGACGTGGTGTGGTGGATCAACGCCGAGAAACGGGTGTCCTACCGCCGCGTGCTCGCCGAGCTCGCCCCGAAACTGGGCCTGTCGACGGGCGCCGAGTACGGTGAGCGGCTGCGCGCGGTGCGCGACGCGCTGCGCCGCGGTGAGCCGTTCTCCCGCTGGCTGCTCATCCTCGACGGGGCCGACGACCCCGACCAGATCTGGGATCTGGTGCCGACCGGTCCCGGCCACGTGCTGATCACCTCGCGCAACCCGCAGTGGGGCGAGCACAACAGCCAGCTGATGCAGGTCCCGGTGTACGGCCGGGACGAGTCCGTGGCGTTCATCCGACGGCGCGCGCCCCGGCTCACGGAGTCGGACGCCGACAAGCTCGCCGCCGCGCTGGAGGACCTGCCGCTGTTGCTGGACCAGACGGCCGGCTGGCTCAACGACTCCGACATGTCGGTCGAGGCATACATCGAACTGCTCGAGGGCGGCATCGACCAGGACGTGGTCAAGGTCTCCGCCGACTTCCCGCTCGCCTTCCAGACCGCCTGGTCGATACTGCTGAACAAGCTCCGTGAGACCGTTCCCGAGTCGGTCGACCTGCTGCGGCTGTGCACCTTCTTCGCGCCCGGCTTCGTTCCCGTGCGGCTGCTGAAGGAGATGCCGCACGACGACCTCCCCGAGCAGCTCACCGGGCTGCTCGAGGACCCGCTGCTGTGGAACAGGGCCATCAACCAGTTGCGCCAGTACTCGGTGGTGCGCCTGGAGTCCCACGAGACGTCGGGCGAGCCGGGCGCGTCCTCCGGCGAGTCGCTCTACCTGCACCGCATGGTCCACCAGATCGTCCGCAAGGACATGCCCGAGGCGGACCGGCGGGAGTTCATCGACGTGGTCCGGCGCGCACTCGCGGCCGCCGACCCCGGCCGCGCCACGGACACCCGCCTGTGGGACACCTACGCCGAGATCGTGCCGCACCTCAAGCACGCGGACGTCCTCAACAGCCAGGACACCAAGGTCCAGCGCCTGGTGCTCAACTGCCTGCGCTACATGTACTTCGTCGGCGAGTACACCTCGGGAGTGAAACTCGGCGAACGTGCCCTGCACGCCTGGCGCTCGTCCCTCGGCGAGCACCACCCGAGGATCTTCGAACTCATCTACCACTACGCCAACTTGCTGCGCTCCTCCGGCGACTACGTCCGCACCGAGGCCCTGGAGCGCGAGGCAGCCGACCACCTGCGCCGGGAACGCGGCGAACGCGACCTGGACTACCTGCGGGCGGTCAACGGACTGGGCGCCGACCTGTGGGGGCTCGCCCGCTACGACGAGGCCCTGGAGCTCTACCGCTGGCTCTACCCGACCTACCGCGACCTCCTCGGCGAGGAGGACTCCCGCACCCTCAACGCCCTGAACAACCTCGGGTTCGCCCACCGGCTGCTCGGGCACTACCAGGAGGCCTTGGACGTCGACAAGACGACGCTGGAGCTGCGCCGCCGCCTGCTGAAGGCACGGCACCCCTGGGCACTGTTCTCCGAGGTGTCCTACGCCATCGGCCTGCGGCTGCTGGGCCGCTACACCGAGGCGGAGTCCATCCAGGCGAAGAACGTGCGCGAGTGCCGGCTCGTACTGGGCGCCGACAACCCCCAGACCCTCCGCGCCGAGCACAACCTCGCCCTGTGCCGCCTGCGCGGCGGTGACCGCACCGCCGCCGGGTCCCTGCTGACGAGGGTCCTGGAGCGCTACGAGCGCAAGCTCGGCGAGAACCACACGGAGACCCTGGCCGCCGCCGTGAGCCAGAGCTGCTTCGCCCGGGAGCACGGTGACATCGACCAGGCCCGCGAGGCCAGCGAGTCGATCATCGCGCGTTACGGGCAACTCCTCACCGACAACCACCCCTTCATCGCCGGCGCGCAGGCCAACCACGCCCTCGTGCTGCGCAGCGTCGGTGAGCGCGACCACGCGCACGTGCTGATCGAGCAGGCGCTGGCCGACATGACCACGGCGGTCGGCGAGAACCACCCCTACACGCTGGGCTGCGCCCTGAACGCCTCCGCGCTGCGCGATCTCATCGGTGACACCGAGGGCGCCGCCCGGCTCAGCCGGGACACCGTGACCCGGGCGATCGAGACGCTCGGCCGGACCCATCCGCTCACCCTGTCCGCGCGGGTGGCGCACGCCGCCGACCTGTACCGCCTGCGCGACACCCAGCAGGCCGAGAAGGTCGAGCAGGAGGCCCTGTCCGACCTCGAGGCCACCCTCGGCAAGCAGCACGTCCACACCATCTCGGCCCGCGCCCGCAACCGCCCGTACTGGGACTTCGAGCCCCAGGCGACCTGAGCGGCTGGGATCACGGCGACGGCCCGCCCCGGGAACCGGGGCGGGCCGTCGCCGTCGTGCGGGTGCCGGGAGGCCTACGCCTCGAACACCTCGCGCACCAGCTGCTCCTGCTCCGCCTGGTGCCGCTTCGCCGAGCCCACCGCCGGGGACGACCCGTGGGGGCGGGAGATGCGGCGCAGGCGCTCGCCGGCCGGGATGTCCGCGCCGACCGCCAGGTCCAGGTGGTCGATCAGGTTCAGGGCGATGAACGGCCAGGCGCCCTGGTTGGCCGGCTCCTCCTGGGCCCACAGGTACTTCTCGGCGTTCGGGTACTTGGCGATCTCCGCCTGGAGCTCGGCACCCGGCAGCGGGTACAGGCGCTCGATGCGGATGATCGCGGTGTCCGTGACGCCGCGCTTCTGGCGCTCGGCCTCGAGGTCGTAGTAGACCTTGCCGGCGCAGAAGACGACCTTGCGGACCGCGGCCGGGTCGACGGAGGCGTCGCCGATGACCGGGCGGAAGCCGCCCGTGGTGAACTCCTCCGCCTTCGACGCGGCGGCCTTCAGGCGCAGCATCGACTTCGGGGTGAAGACGACCAGCGGCTTGTGGTGCGGGTTGTGCACCTGCCACCGCAGGAGGTGGAAGTAGTTCGACGGGAGCGTCGGCATGGCGACCGTCATGTTGTTCTGCGCGCACAGCTGCAGGAACCGCTCGGGGCGGGCGGACGAGTGGTCCGGGCCCTGGCCCTCGTAGCCGTGCGGCAGGAGCAGGACGACGCCGGACGTCTGGCTCCACTTCTGCTCCGCGGAGGAGATGAACTCGTCCACGACCGTCTGGGCGCCGTTGACGAAGTCGCCGAACTGCGCCTCCCACATCACCAGCGCGTCGGGGCGGGCCAGCGAGTAGCCGTACTCGAAGCCCATCGCCGCGTACTCGGAGAGCAGGGAGTTGTAGACGTTCAGCCGGGCCTGGTCCTCGGAGAGGTACAGCAGCGGCGTGAAGTCCTGGCCGGTCTCGCGGTCGATGATGACCGCGTGGCGCTGGCCGAACGTGCCGCGCTGGGAGTCCTGGCCCGCCAGGCGGACCGGGACGCCCTCCAGCAGGAGGGAGCCGATGGCCAGCGTCTCGCCCATGCCCCAGTCGATCGTGCCGTCCTCGACCATGGCCGCCCGGCGCTGCAGCTGCGGCAGCAGACGCGGGTGGACGGTGACGTGGTCGGGGACGTTGACCTGGGACTCGGCGATCCGCTTGACGACCTCGGTGGAGACCGCGGTCTGCACCGCGACCGGGAAGCCGTCCTGCGGGTCGTGCGACGGCGCGGCGGCCGGCTGGGCCGTGGCCTCGCGGACCTCGGTGAAGACCTTCTCCAGCTGGCCCTGGTAGTCCTGCAGCGCCTGCTCGGCCTCTTCCAGGGTGATGTCGCCGCGACCGATGAGGGACTCGGTGTAGAGCTTGCGCACCGAGCGCTTCTTGTCGATGAGGTCGTACATCAGCGGCTGGGTGAAGGCCGGGTTGTCCGACTCGTTGTGACCGCGGCGGCGGTAGCAGATGAGGTCGATCACCACGTCCTTGTTGAACGCCTGGCGGAACTCGAACGCCAGCCGCGCGACGCGCACGACGGCCTCGGGGTCGTCGCCGTTCACGTGGAAGATCGGGGCCTCGATCATGCGGGCCACGTCCGTCGCGTACATGGAGGAGCGCGAGGACTCGGGGGCCGCGGTGAAGCCGACCTGGTTGTTGATGACGATGTGGACCGTGCCGCCGGTGCGGTAGCCGCGCAGCTGCGACATGTTCAGGGTCTCGGCCACCACGCCCTGGCCCGCGAAGGCCGCGTCGCCGTGGATGGCCACCGGCAGGACCGTGAAGTCCGTGCCGCCCTTGTTGATGATGTCCTGCTTGGCGCGCGCGACGCCCTCCAGGACCGGGTCCACCGCCTCCAAGTGCGAGGGGTTCGCGACCAGGGAGACCTTGATCTGCTCGCCGTCCAGGCCGGTGAAGGTGCCCTCGGCGCCCAGGTGGTACTTCACGTCGCCGGAGCCGTGCATCGACTTCGGGTCGAGGTTGCCCTCGAACTCGCGGAAGATCTGCGCGTACGACTTGCCGACGATGTTGGCGAGGACGTTCAGCCGGCCGCGGTGGGCCATGCCGATGACGACCTCGTCCAGGCGGGACTCGGCGGCCGAGTCCAGCACCGCGTCGAGCAGCGGGATGACGGACTCGCCGCCCTCCAGCGAGAAGCGCTTCTGGCCGACGTACTTGGTCTGCAGGAACGTCTCGAACGCCTCGGCGGCGTTCAGGCGGCGCAGGATGCGCAGCTGCTCCTCGCGCTCCGGCTTGGAGTGCGGGCGCTCCACGCGGTCCTGGATCCACTTGCGCTGCTTGGGGTCCTGGATGTGCATGAACTCGATGCCGGTGGTGCGGCAGTACGAGTCGCGCAGCACGCCGAGGATGTCGCGCAGCTTCATCATCGACTTGCCGGCGAAGCCGCCGACGGCGAACTCGCGCTCCAGGTCCCACAGCGTCAGCCCGTGCTCGACGATGTCGAGGTCGGGGTGCTTGCGCTGGCGGTACTCCAGCGGGTCGGTGTCGGCCATGACGTGGCCGCGGACCCGGTAGGAGTGGATCAGCTCGAAGACGCGGGCGGCCTTGGTGACGTCGTCGTCGTGGCTGGCGTCGATGTCCTTGAGCCAGCGGACCGGCTCGTAGGGGATGCGCAGGGCCTCGAAGATGTCGTCGTAGAAGCCGTTCTCGCCCAGCAGCAGGTTGGCGACCGCGCGCAGGAACTCGCCGGAGGCGGCGCCCTGGATCACCCGGTGGTCGTAGGTCGACGTGAGCGTCATGACCTTGGAGATGCCGAGCTTGTTCAGCGTGTCCTGGGAGGTGCCCTGGAACTCGGCCGGGTAGTCCATGGAGCCGACGCCCATGATCACCGACTGGCCGGGCATCAGGCGCGGCACCGAGTGGACGGTGCCGAGGCCACCGGGGTTGGTCAGGGAGACCGTGACGCCGGTGAAGTCGTCCATCGTCAGCTTGTTGTCGCGGGCGCGACGGACGATGTCCTCGTAGGCCTGCCAGAACTCGAAGAAGTTCAGCGTCTCGGCCTTCTTGATGGCGGCCACGACGAGCTGGCGGTCGCCGTTGGGCTTCACCAGGTCGATGGCCAGGCCGAGGTTCACGTGCGGCGGCTTGACCAGGACCGGCTTGCCGTCCTTCTCGCCGAACGAGTGGTTCATGGACGGCATCTGCTTGATGGCCTGGACCATCGCGAAGCCGATCAGGTGCGTGAAGGAGATCTTCCCGCCGCGCGCCCGCTTGAGGTGGTTGTTGATGACGATGCGGTTGTCGAACAGCAGCTTCACCGGGACCGCGCGGACCGAGGTGGCGGTCGGCAGCTCCAGTGAGGCGTTCATGTTCTTCGCTACCGCGGCGGACGGGCCGCGCAGCGGCACGTACTCCGGGCCCGCGGGCGCCTCGGCGGCCGGGGCGGCCTTCGCGGCGGCCGGCTTGGCGGCGGGGGCCGCGGCGGCGGGCTTGGCGGGCGCAGGAGCGGCGGGGGCCTTCGCGGCCGGAGCCGCGGGCGCGGCCTGCGCCGGGGCGGCGGGGGCCGGGCCGGCCGGTGCCGGGACGGGGGCCTGGGCGGCGGGAGCCGGGGTGGGGGTGGTCCCTGCGGCCCCCGTGGCCGCAGTACCCGCCGCAGCCGGGCCGCTCGGGGCTCCCGGCTTGTAGTCGGCGAAGAAGTCCCACCAGGCTCGGTCCACCGAATTCGGGTCCTGGAGGTACTGCTGATAGATCTCGTCGACGAGCCACTCGTTGGGACCGAACGCGGCAGCGGGGTTCTTGCCCGCTTGGTCCGCGTCGGTCGTCGGAGCGCTCGATGCGTTACTGGGGGACTGTGGCGACACGGCGGCAACCGCCCTCTTCCGCTTCACAAGGTGATGGACAGCGGGAATAAAGGCTACGCCTCCCGCGGGGTGAAGGTCAGGCCGGGCCCGTCCATCGTCGCGTAAGTCACATGAAAGAGCGTGTTTCGGGGCTTGAAATGGCGGGAAACAAGCGCGGTTGACCTGCTCACCGCGGAGCCCGCACAGGTGAGAGGGTACGCCGACGCGGACCGCGCGCGCCGAGCGTGCGGACCCGCCCCTGATCACACGTGTCCGACTGCGGGAACGCCGCGCGGACCGTCGTGGATCTTGAGGTTCCGGTTCGCACTGTACGTCAACCCGACGCCGAGGACTCTCCCGGAAGGGTGATGAGGATCCGGCAACCCCGCTCGGATTCGGCCACGCCGATCCGGCCACCGTGCAGATCGACCGCCCAGCGGGCGATCGCCAGCCCCAGCCCCGTGCCGCCGTCGCTGCCCGGACCGTGCGGCCGGCGCACCGCGCCCCGGTTGAACCGCTCGAAGACCCGGTGCCACTCCGAGCGCGGGATGCCCGGCCCCTCGTCCATGACCTCGAGCTCCAGCGACTCCGGCTGCGGCCCGCGCCGCGCCCTGACCGTCACCCGCCCGTGCGGCGGGCTGTGCTTGACCGCGTTGTCGATGAGGTTCGCCACGACCTGGTGGATGCGCTCGGGGTCCGCGAGCGCGGTCAGCTCCGGCGGCGAGACGTCCAGGTGCAGGTGCACGTCGGTGCGCGTGTGACTGCCCGAGCCCGACGCCATCCCCGCGCGCGCCGAGGCCACCATGTTGGCCTCCTTCAGCACGCCCGACAGGTACGGCCACACCTCGAAGCGCCGCTTGCGCAGCGGGACGACGCCGTTGTCCAGGCGGGACAGGTCCAGCAGGGTCTCCACCAGCCGCCCGAGCCGCTCGGTCTGCTTCAGCGCCGTGCGCATCGTCTCCGGGTCGGCCTCCGCGATGCCGTCGACCACGTTCTCCAGCACCGCGCGCAGGCCCGCGATGGGGGTGCGCAGCTCGTGCGAGACGTTCGCCACCAGCTCCTTGCGCTGGCGGTCCTGGGCCTCCAGCTCGTCGGCCATGACGTTGATCGTCTGCGCCAGGTCGCCCAGTTCGTCGCGGCGCCGCTCGTTCACCCGGCGCGTGTAGTCGCCGTCGGAGATGGACCGGGCGACGGTGTTCATCTCCCCGAGCGGGGCGGTCAGCGAGTGCGCCACGAACTGCGTGATCAGCAGCGTGGCGATCATCGAGAAGACCGTGATGAACCGCAGCTCCGTCTTGGTGTGCACGGCGATCACCGACAGGCCCGTGGTGATCAGGACCGACGTGACGACCAGCGCGCCCAGCTTGGTCTTGATCGAGAACGGGCGAACGCCCCCGAAGGACTCCGCGGGGCTCCTGGGTCCGTCCGGCCCGCCGGTCATGGCGTCGGGGTCTCCAGGGCGTAGCCCACGCCGTGCACCGTGCGGATCCGCTCGGCGCCGATCTTCCGCCGCAGCGCCTTGATGTGGCTGTCGACGGTCCGGGTGCCCGAGGCGTCGGCCCAGTCCCACACCTCGGCGAGCAGCTGCTCACGGGAGAGCACCGCGCGCGGGGTGTTGGCCAGGCACACCAGCAGGTCGAACTCGGTCGGCGTCAGGTGCACGTCCTCGGAGCGCACCCGCACCCGCCGCTGCGCGTGGTCGATCTCCAGCTCGCCGAGCCGCAGGATGCCGCTGCGCGGCGTCGAGGCGGCCAGCGCGGCCCGCTCCACCCGGCGCAGCAGCACGTGCACGCGCGCGGCGAGCTCCCGCATCGAGAAGGGCTTGGTCATGTAGTCGTCGGCGCCCACGCCGAGCCCGACCAGCATGTCGGTCTCGTCGTCGCGCGCGGTCAGCATCAGCACCGGCACCGGCCGCTGGGCCTGCACGCGCCGGCAGACCTCCAGGCCGTCGAAGCCCGGCAGCATGATGTCGAGGATCAGCAGGTCCGGCTGCCAGGCCTCGGCCGTGTCGACCGCCGCGGGGCCGTCGCCCGCCGTTTGCACGAGGAATCCCTCGGCGCGCAGGCGGGCCGCGATCGCGTCGACGATGGTCGGGTCGTCCTCCACGACCAGCACGCGCCGCTGCGCGCCCTGGGTGGCCGTCGTCGTTCCGCTGTGCGAGGTGTGTGTCTGCTCCATCGCCCGCCCCTGAGATTGCTTTCCGGGATCCGTGGGGTGATCCCATGTCTGCGCATGACTGCGATTGACGCTTGAATGATCGGCGCCAAGGCAGCAGCGTACGGGGAGTCGCCGCGCCTTTGCTATCCAGGTCGGACGCCGAGGTGCACCACGTCCGGCACGCCTCGGGCAACCGGGATCTCTTCGGTACGCACCTGCTGGAACCCGGCATTCCCCATGGTTCCCTCGAATTCCGGAGACGGCTGCGCGGACCACACCGCGAGCACCCCGCCGGGTCTCAACACCCGCGCGCAGGAGGCCAGTCCGGCCGGTGCGTACAGACCGTCGTTGTCCTCGGTGACCGTCCAGCCGGGCCCGTTGTCGATGTCGAGGCACAGCGCGTCGAACGTGTCCGATGTCTCATGGAGATAAGTGACCAGGTCCGCCTCGGCGACCGTCACGCGCGGGTCGGCGAGCGCGTCCCGGGAGACCGCGCCCAGCGGGCCCGCGCGGTGCCATTCGACGACCGCGCGCTCGCGCTCCACCACGGTGATCCGCCCCCAGCGGGATTCGGCGGCGGCGTGTGCGAGCGAGAATCCGACGCCGAGCCCGCCGAGTAGGACGTGCGGCGCGGGCCGGTCGTCCAGCGCCGCCAGCGCCGCGTCGACGAGCAGCCGCTCCGAGCGGCCGTCGGAGGTGTCCATGAGGAAACAGCCGTTGGCGATGATCTGGAGGACCTCCCCGTGCCGGCGCAGCACCACCTCGCCGTGCGGGCCCATACGACGGTCCAGGACTCGGGGGGTCTCTAAGCCGAGGGAAAGTTCGTCGGAGAGGGGCATCGGCCCATCCTGGCACTTCCGTGACCGATTGTTGACGGAGTTTGTGCACGTCATCCGAGTGGGGGAGGGAAGCCGTACGCGGAGCACCTTGAGAGGTTGCTGAGAATCGCCGGTGACGTGGCCGCGGTCACAGACAGCGGGCCCCCGCGCGGCGAAGGCTGGCGGGCAACGGAAGGAGCGCCTCAGGTGGAACGCACCGCACCGCCGGACCCGTCGCCCCGCGCGACCCCGCGGGTCCCCGCGCCCCCGCAGGCCCACGGACGCCCCCGCGCGCAGCTGGACGGGATGCCCCGCCAGTGGACCCCCGAGCGGGAACCCGGGCCGGGATCCGGCCCGGACCGGCCGACCGCGCCCGGCACCGGCCCCGCCCCGCGCGGCCCGAGCCCCTGGTACCTCCTGCCGACCCCCACCGCCACCCCCTTCACCTTCTGGTACGCCGTCGTCCTCGCCGTCACCTCCTGCGTCGCCACGTACGCCGACCCGGCCCTCGTGCACGCCCTGCACCAGGGCTCCAGCACGGACGTGGCCCACCTGCTGCGGGCCCCGGTGCCCGTGCTGGCGGCCAGCGCGCTGTGGGTGGCGGGCGGGTTCGTCTCACCGTTCGCCGTGGGGTTCGTGGTCGTGCTCACCGCACTGGAGCGACGCCTCGGCGCGCTGCGCACGGCCGCCGTGTTCGTCGCCGGGCACGCCCTGGCCACGCTGGCCACCGAGGGGCCGGTCGGCCTCGCGGTCCTCGCCGGCCACCTGCCCGGCACCTCGCTGCACCGCCTCGACTACGGCATCAGCTTCGGCGTCGCCGCGAGCGTGGGCGCCCTGTCCGGCCTGCTCGCGCCCTGGCTGCGCTGGCCGCTGCTGATCGCCTTCGGGGGCCTGCTGCTGCAGGACCTGGTCGCCTTCACCGACCCGCTGACCAACTGGGGCCACCTGATCGCCCTCGCGGTGGGCGTGGCCCTGTGGCCGACGGTGCGCGGGTGGCGGAGGGACCAGGAGGCGGCCACGGAACGGCGGGCGGGGCCGGGGCCCGGGCGGGCGGACCGGCCGACGGTGCGCGCCACGGCGGTGTAGGGGGCGACGGCCGCCCCGCCAAGCTCTGCCAGCTGCCGGGAAAGCGGTCCATCCGTCGTCCCCACCCGCGTGCTGGGGCCCCTAATCGCTCCCTTCCGCCCCGGTGAACTTGGCACTGGTCAAGACCGCCTCCACCCGCCAGCCCAGCGCCTCGTACAGCGCGCGCCCGTCCGGGGTGGCCGCCAGGACGCCGCGGTGCGCTCCCGTCGCGGCCGCCGTGGCCTGGAGACGCCGGACCACCAGGCCGCCCAGGCCCCGGCGCCGGTGGGCCGGGGCCGTCTCGATGCGGTCGACGACCGCCTGCGCGCCGGTCGGCACGATCTGGCCGCGGGCCGCGAGGGAGCCGTCCGGCGCGGTGACCAGGACCTTGGTCACGCCGCCCCGGGTCCAGTCGCGCACCGCGTAGCCGTCGGGCGGCGCGCCCCCGTCGTCGGGCACGGCGGCGGAGGGCGGTGCCAGCGGGACCGTCATCAGGTAGCCCGGCTCGGGGTCGACCCACCAGCCCGGGCCGAGCCACGCCGAGACGTCGGCGGGGTCCCGGAACGCCTTCAGCCAGATGCCCGGCCCGGTCACCTCGCCCGCGACCTTGCGCACGACGCTCTCCTCCACGCCCTCGCCGATCGCGCCGAGGACGTGCCGCGACACGTGCTGGACGTCCCCGACGTCGATGGTCACGCCCCACGGCCGCGGCTGCGGCGGTGCGGCCCCGCGCGAGACGACCCACCCGTCGACCCATGCCCGTACGATCTCGTGCACGCCCGCCTCCGTAACAACCCCAGAGCCTGTTCACCTCTTACAGGGCTGACGATATGCGCCCGCTCGCCCCCTTCCCCACCCTTGATCGCTCAGAGCGAACACGCCCCTGGGAACATTCGGAGGCTCATGTGCATTGAGTCGGCATAACTCAACTTGACTGCCGAAGGGGAGATCATGGCTGCTGAGTCCGCAGCGTTCACACCGCTCACCCTGCCTGTGCTGCCGCTCGACGACGAGGTGGTGCTGCCCGGGATGGTGGTTCCGCTGGACCTCAACGACGCCGACGTGCGCGCCGCGGTGGAGGCCGCCCAGGCCGCCGCCCGCTCCGAGCCCGGGAAGCCGAAGGTCCTCCTCGTCCCGCGCGTCGACGGCACCTACGCCGGCACCGGCGTGCTGGGCACGGTCGAGCAGGTGGGCCGGCTGGCCGACGGCGACCCCGGCGCCCTGATCCGCGGCCGCGGCCGCGTGAAGATCGGCGCGGGCACCACCGGCCCCGGCGCGGCGCTGTGGGTCGAGGGCACCCGGATCGACGAGTCCACCCCCGATCCGCTGCCCGGCCACGTCACCGACCTGGTCAAGGAGTACAAGGCCCTGGCCACCGCCTGGCTCCGCAAGCGCGGCGCCTGGCAGGTCGTCGACCGCGTGCAGGCCATCGACGACGTCTCCGCCCTCGCCGACAACTCCGGCTACTCGCCCTTCCTCACCACCGAGCAGAAGGTCGAGCTGCTGGAGACCGCCGACCCGGTGGCCCGTCTGAAGCTCGCCACCCAGCAGCTGCGCGACCACCTCGCCGAGCAGGACGTGGCCGAGACCATCGCCAAGGACGTCCAGGAGGGCGTCGACAAGCAGCAGCGCGAGTTCCTGCTGCGCCGCCAGCTGGAGGCCGTGCGCAAGGAGCTGCGCGAGCTCAACGGGGAGAAGGAGGGTGAGGAGTCCGACGACTACCGCGCCCGGGTGGAGGCCGCCGACCTGCCCGAGAAGGTCCGCGAGGCGGCCCTGAAGGAGGTCGACAAGCTGGAGCGGTCCAGCGACCAGTCCCCGGAGGGCTCCTGGATCCGCACCTGGCTGGACACCGTCCTCGAACTCCCGTGGAACGAACGGACCGAGGACGCCTACGACATCCAGGGCGCCAAGGCGGTCCTGGACGCCGAGCACTCCGGTCTCGAGGACGTCAAGGAGCGCATCACCGAGTACCTGGCCGTGCGCAAGCGGCGCGCGGACCGCGGCCTCGGCGTCGTCGGCGGCCGGCGCGGCGGTGCCGTGCTGGCGCTCGTCGGCCCGCCCGGCGTCGGCAAGACCTCGCTCGGCGAGTCGGTCGCCCACGCCATGGGCCGCAAGTTCGTCCGCGTCGCCCTCGGCGGCGTGCGCGACGAGGCCGAGATCCGCGGCCACCGCCGTACGTACGTCGGCGCGCTGCCCGGCCGGATCGTGCGGGCCGTCAAGGAGGCCGGGTCCATGAACCCGGTGGTCCTCCTCGACGAGATCGACAAGGTGGGCTCGGACTTCCGCGGCGACCCCGCGGCCGCGCTCCTGGAGGTGCTGGACCCCGCGCAGAACCACACGTTCCGCGACCACTACCTGGAGGTCGAGCTCGACCTCAGCGACGTGGTGTTCCTGGCCACGGCGAACGTCCTGGAGGCCATCCCGGAGGCCTTGCTCGACCGCATGGAGCTGGTCCGCCTGGACGGCTACACCGAGGACGAGAAGGTCGTCATCGCCCGCGACCACCTGCTCCCGCGCCAGCTGGAGCGGGCGGGCCTGGGCGAGGACGAGGTGACCCTGGACGAGAGCGCGCTGCGCAAGCTGGCCGGCGAGTACACCCGCGAGGCGGGCGTGCGCACCCTGGAGCGCTCCATCGCCCGGCTGCTGCGCAAGGTGGCCGCCCAGCACGAACTGGGGCAGCGGGAACTGCCGTTCACCCTCACGGACGCGGACCTGCGGCCCCTGATCGGCCGGCCGCACCACGTGCCGGAGTCGGCCCAGGACCCGGCCGAGCGCCGTACGGCGGTGCCGGGCGTGGCCACCGGCCTGGCAGTGACCGGGGCGGGCGGCGACGTGCTGTTCGTCGAGGCGTCGCTGGCCGACCCGGAGACGGGCGGTGCGGGGCTGACCCTGACCGGTCAGCTCGGTGACGTGATGAAGGAGTCGGCGCAGATCGCGCTGAGCTTCCTGCGCAGCCACGGCGCCGAACTGGAGCTGCCGGTCGCCGACCTGAAGGACCGGGGCGTGCACATCCACTTCCCGGCGGGCGCGGTCCCCAAGGACGGCCCGAGTGCCGGCATCACCATGACCACGGCGCTCGCGTCGCTGCTGTCGGGCCGTCTGGTCCGCACGGACGTGGCGATGACCGGCGAGGTCTCGCTGACCGGGCGGGTGCTGCCGATCGGCGGGGTGAAGCAGAAGCTGCTCGCCGCGCACCGGGCGGGGGTCACCACGGTGATCATCCCCAAGCGCAACGAGCCCGACCTGGACGACGTCCCGGCGGAGGTGCTGGACACGCTGGACGTCCACACCGTCACCGACGTGCGCCAGGTCCTGGAACTGGCGCTGGCCCCCGCCACCAGCGGGGCGGCGCCGGAGGTGCCGGCCGCCGCGTGACGGTGCCGGCCGGCCGGCGGAGGGCCCGGGTCCCCGTGCGGGGGTCCGGGCCTTCCCGGTGCCGGCCGGCCACCCCCGGCCGGCCCCGTCAGCCGCCGGCCGGCCGGTGGCGGTCAGCCGTTCGCCAGTGCCTGGACGCGGTCCAGGGCCCCGTTGAACTTGTCGTGGTCGCCGACCGTCGGGCCGGTGGAGGTGTACTGCCACATCGTGTAGTAGCCCCAGCCGGCCGGCAGGGTCCCCGGGTCGGCGGCGTAGCGGGCGATCCACAGCGGGTTGGTGGCGGCGAAGCCCGCGTAGTTGCCCGTGCACTGGGTCCACCAGCTGGTGGCGGTGTAGAGGACGGCGTCGCGGCCGGTGCGGGCCCGGTACTGGCTGAGGAAGTCGCGGATCCAGGTCACCATCGCGCTCTGGGTCTTGCCGTAGCAGGCGGCGCCGTACGGGTTCCACTCGATGTCGAGGACGCCGGGCAGGGTCCGGCCGTCGCGGGACCAGCCACCGCCGTGGTCCACGAAGTAGTTGGCCTGGGTCGCCCCGCCGGTGGTGTCCGGGGTGGCGAAGTGGTACGAGCCGCGGATCATGCCGACGTCGTAGGCGCCGTTGTACTGCTGGGCGAAGGACGTGTTCTGGTAGTACGTGCCTTCGGTCGCCTTGGTGTACGCCCAGCGCACCCCGCTGCCCCACAGGGTGGACCAGGCGACGTTGCCCTGGTGGCCGGAGACGTCGACGCCCTCCGTCTGGGTGGCGTCACCGGGGACCGGGGTGCCGCTGCTGCCGTCGTGGGCGAGGACGCCCATGCCCATCTCGGCGGAGCCGCGGGCGGGGACGGCCGCCGTGGCGGCGGAGGCGGGGGAGGCGGGCAGGAGCAGGGCGGTGAGGGCGGCGAGGGTGGTCAGGGTGGCCGCCAGGACGGCGGGGGCCGGTCTCGTGGGGGTGGCGCCGGATCGGTGCACGGGCATGACGTACCTCCGGGGAGTGGTGGGGGGAACGCGGATCTCGTGCGGGCGGTGCGCGGTCACCCGTCCGGCATGTATGGCGTGGTCATGCCAGGATGGGCCCGCGTCGACGACGCTACGCACGTAGAACGGCCCCTGAGAAGGGGGTCCGGGAGCTGCCGTTGGTCTACGCCTGCGAAATACTGGCGGAGCTGGGGCGATGGCCGGCAGTGGCGGAAACTTTCAGGTACGGGAAACCGGGCAGGGGTGCTGACGTGCACGACGACGCGAACGGCGACGCGAAGGACGCGGCGGACAGCGCCGTACGACGGGGCGGCCCGGCCGGCGGCGCGGACCCCGAGTTCCTCTCGCTGGAGCGGGAGTTGACGGTGCTGCTGCGCCGCGCCCGCGCCAGCCAGGGCGAGATGGCCCGCGAGGTCCACCCCGACCTGGAGCCCGCCGCGTACGGACTGCTCATCCGGCTGGACGAGCTGGGCCGCCAGCGCGCCACCGAACTGGCCGCCTACATCGGCGTCGGCAAGGCCACCATGTCCCGCCAGCTGCGCGCCCTGGAGGAGCTGGGCCTCCTCGCCCGCGAACCCGACCCCGCCGACGGCCGCGCCTGGCTGGTCGACCTCACCGAGGAGGGGCGCTCCCGGGTCGGCCGCGTGCGCGAGGCCCGCCGCGCCCGCTACGTCAGCCAGCTCGCCCACTGGGACCGCCGCGAGGTCGCCGAACTGGCCCGCCTGCTGCACCAGCTGAACCGGGTCATGGAGAAGTAGCGCCCCGGACGCGGCCCTTGCCGGCCGGCTCGACGGGGAGCCCGCCTCACAGCCGGGCGAACACCACCGTCGCGTCGTCGTGCGTCTTGCCGCGCCCCAGGAAGGTGCGGCTGTCCCGGTCGGCCCGCTCCCGTTCCCGCACCCGCCGCACCAGCGCGCGGGCACCCTCGTCGCGGACCAGGGCGAACAGGTCCGCCCAGTCGCCCTCGTGGAACATCTCCGCCCAGCGCGCCGCGCCGTCCGACAGCCCGGCCAGCGCGCGGACCCGGTCCCGGGGCAGGCTCCCGGTCACCGCCCGCTCCGCCACAGCCGGGTCCGCGGCCGCGGTGAAGAAGCCGCCCTCCTTGTTGCGCAGCCGGCCGTCCACGAACGCGGCGCTCACCAGCAGCGCGCGGGGCAGCCGGGCGAGCCGGTCGTCGAGCACCGGGGTGACCGCGCCGTCGGGGGCCTGGAGGAGCAGGGTGCAGTCGGAGAGCACCAGGTACTCGACCGCCTCCCCGGACCAGCGCGCGACCGCCACGGTTGCCTGCGGCGTGCGCGGGTGAGAAAGGTCACAGGTGGCCGCGTGGGCCGAGGCGGTACGGGAGATGGCGCGGGACAGGGCCTCGGCCAGGGGAACATCCGGGAGTGAAACGGTCAGTTCGGTCAGGGCCCCGCCCAGCCGCGCCGTGAACCAGGGGACCGAATGCAGACAGCCTGTCGCGTCCCTCGGCGGCGTCACGCCGTCGAGGACGACGAGCGAACCGCCCTGCCCGGAGGCGGGAAGCCCGACGCTCGCGAAGTCCTCGTTGGGGCAGGAGGCGTCCCCGGGCTCCGACACGAGTTCCGTATGCATCCGGCCAGTCTGCACGACCTCTTCACAGCCCCCGCGAAAGGCTTGCATCGGTCGCCCGTCGGGCGCACCGACGCAGGTCAGACGCCGGTTTTGGGCGGGAATGCAGGGCTCCGGGAAGGCGTGGCGGCGAATATTGCCAAAGCCCGCCGCCGACGTCCAACCGGCCCGCGGGGCAAGGCCGTCGCACACGCCAGAGGAACTTGCCCGCCAACTCCCCTCCGATGTTCACTCCTTCGGGTGGCGGCGCAGGCGATGAGCGATGACCGCCCACCGGCACTGGGAGGGTCGGGAACCGGAACCGTACCGGGGCGCGGGCGTCGTGTGACGGAGCGTCACCCGGACCCGATGGGTACACGAGTCAGGAATGCGAGCACCGGTGCAGAAAACGCGGCCTCGGCGCACAGGCAGGCAGCCGGCCCCCGAGGGGCAGGCGCAGACCCCCGTCGGCAAGGGCCGTCCGACCCACGTGCGCAACCGCCTGATCGTCGCGGTGGCCGTGGTGGCCGCCGCCGTCGTCGGCGCGGGCGCCCCCTCGGTCCTCGCCGCCTCCGGGCAGCTGAAGGACTCCCAGGACCTGGTGACCCTGGCCGAGCAGACCGAGGACGCCCTCGCGCTCGCCCAGTCGCTCGCCGACGAACGCGACGAGGTGACCTCCTACCTCGCGGCCGGACGCCCCAAGTCCGCGGCGCCGTCGGAGCAGAGCAGCGCCCGCGTGGACCGCCAGGTCGACGACCTGCGCGCCGACAGCGACACCCCGGCGGACCTGCGCGAGGACCTCGACGGCATCGCCGCCGTGCGCCGCGCGGCCCTCACCGGCCAGAGCACCGCCCTCCAGGCGCACCAGGCGTACTCGGCCGCCATCAGCGAACTGCACCGGCTCGCCCAGGACCTGGCCGAGCAGACGCCCTCCCGGGCGGGCTCCGGCGCGTACGCGCTCGCCGAGCTGGACACCGCCGTGCAGCAGGCGTCCGCCGCCCGCGGGCTGCTGCTCGCCGCCCTGAACGTGCCCTCGTCCACGGAGAGGGTGTACGACCCCGCCACCGGCGGCACCAGCACCTCCCGGACGTCCTCCAAGGCCGACGGCAAGCAGCGCGACGCGCTCACCGCCGCCGCCCAGCAGGCCCGGCTGCGCTCCGACGCGGCCCTCGCCGACTTCCACGCCATCGCGCCCAGGGCGGCGGTCGACACCTTCGACACCACCGTCACCGGCGGCGAGGTGGAGTCCGCCGAGAAGTACCTCGCCACCCTCACCGACCAGCCCGAGCTGAGCGACGACGACCTCGGCACCGGCACCGAGAAGCTGGACGCGGCGCTGTCCGCCCGCATCGACCTGATGCGCGGGGTGGAGTCCTCCCTCTACGACCGCCGCACCAAGGACCTCGCGGCGCTGCGGGACGACGACGTCACCGCGCTGGAGATCCGCGTCGCCGTCCTCGGCGTGCTGATGCTGGTCGCGGTCGGCGTCGCCACCGCCATGGCCCGCAGCCTGACCCGCCCGCTCTCGGCCGTCCGGCGCGGCGCGGCACGGCTGGCCGAGGCGGAGGACCCGACGGCGCAGGAGCCGGTGAAGTTCACCGGCCGCAACGACGAGTTCGCCCAGGTCGTCCGCTCCGTCAACGCCCTGCACGCGCACGCCGTCACCCTGCACGAGCGCATCGCCACCCTGGAGGCCGACCGCAAGCACCTGGTCGGGCAGCGGCAGAAGATGGCCGACGCCCGCGAGGACCTGCGCGCCGAACTCGCCGACTCCGCCGCCCAGCTGGAGCGGCTGCGCACCAGCATCGGCGGCACCTTCGTCAACCTCGCGCTGCGCACCCTCGGCCTGGTGGAGCGCCAGCTGTCGGTCATCGAGGGCCTGGAGGAGCGCGAGCAGGACCCCGAGCGACTGGCCACGCTGTTCAAGCTCGACCACTTCGCCACGGTCATGCGCCGGCACAGCGAGAACCTCCTGGTGCTGGCCGGCACCGAGCACGTCCAGCAGCACCCGGGTCCGGTGCCGCTGGTGGACGTGGTCCGCGCCGCGGTCAGCGAGATCGAGCGCTACGAACGCGTCCGCATCGCCGCCCTGCCCCCGCACGCCCACCTGGTCGGCTTCGCCGCGGACGACCTGAGCCACCTGCTCGCCGAACTCCTGGAGAACGCCAGCTCGTTCTCGCCGCCGGACCTGCCCGTCGAGGTCTCCGGCTGGCTCCTGGAGAACGGCGAGGTGATGCTCTCCGTCCAGGACGAGGGCATCGGCATGACCGAGGAGCGCCTGACCCGCCTCAACGCCCGCCTGTCCGCCTTCGACCCGGAGTCGCCGTACGACCAGGAGGGCGAGGAGGGCCTCGGCCTCGGGCTGTACGTCGTGGCCCGCCTCGCGCACCGGCACGGGGTGCGGGTGCAGCTGCGCGACCAGAAACAGGGCGGCATCGCGGCGGTCGTCGTCCTGCCCACCGGACTGCTCGCCACCGCCCCGGCGGCCGCGGTGCCGCCGGCCGCGCACAGTGCGTCCGGCACCCAGACGTTCTCCCTGCCCGGCGCCGACGCGGAGGCCAACTCCAACGTCCTGCACGGCCGGACCCACACCGACCCCCTGGTGGCCCTGGCCGAGAAGGCGACCCGCGACGCCCCCGTGAAGCCGAAGGAGGCCCCGGCCGAGACCACGATGGAACTCCTGCTCCCGGGCGCGCCCGAGGACGCCGAGGCCGGGCACGAGACCGAGCAGGAGAGCCGGACGGGCACCGGGCAGGAGACCCAGTCGGGCACCGGGCAGGAGACCGAGCGGGGGGCCGGGCCGGACACCGACGCGGCGCCCGACCGGGAGCCCGACGCGGGCCACCGCACCGCGCGGGCCCCGGAGTCCGGGGCGGCGGAGCACCCGCACGCGGATTCCTCGCATGCCACGGACCCCGCACCCGCCGGCGCCGCGGGCGACACCGAGGGCGACACCGGGGCGGAGACCACGGCCGGGGACGAGCACGGCCGCACCGCCGACGGAGCGCCCGAGGAGGACGACCCCGTCACCGCCAAGGGACTGCCCAAGCGCACCCCCCGGATCACCGCCCCGGCCCAGGCCCCGCGCCAGCGCACCGCGTCCGTCGACGCCGACGCCCTGCGCCGCAGACTCGGCGGCTTCCGCACGGGCGCGCAGGCCGGTTACCGGGACGCCGAGGCCGAACTCACGGAACGCACCGACCGCGCCGGTGCGGCCGACGGGGCCGGCCGGGCCGTACACGCCGAGGACACCACGGGGGGAACAGTCGAGGAGGCAAGCAGTTGACCGCGCCCAGTACCTTCGGACTGAGCAGTGAAGCACGCAATCTGCACTGGCTGTTGACCAATCTCGTCGAGGAGGTGCCGGGCATCCAGTCGGTCGCGGTGGTCTCCTCCGACGGCCTGCTCCTGCTCTCCTCGGACCCGGGTCGCAACGAGGAGGCCCGCGAGGCCCGCACGGCGAAACCCGCCGGCCCGCGCGGCTCCGCCGCCGACCTGGCCACGATCGTCTCGGGCATCGGCAGCCTGACCGTCGGCGCCGCCAAGCTCATGGAGTTCGGCGGGGTCAAGCACACGATGGTCGCGATGGACGAGGGCAGCCTGTTCGTCATGTCGATCAGCGACGGGTCCCTGCTCGGCGTCCACGGCTCCGCGGACTGCGACATGAGCGTGGTGGCGTACCACATGGCGCTGTTCGTGGGCCGCGCCGGCCACGTGCTGACGCCCGAACTGCGCAGCGAGCTGCGCCAGTCCCTGCAGTCCGAGTCGGCGGGGAGCACCCGATGACCGCGCAGCCCACCCCGCCGCAGGGCGGCAGGAACCAGCTCCCGGTCCGCGGCGGCGACCGCAAGCCCGCCCGGGTGCGCCCCTACTCGCTCACCGGCGGCCGCACCCGCTTCGGCCACGTCCTGCTGGTGGAGACGTTCGTGGCGGCCCTGGAGGCCCCCGAGGAGCGCAAGGAACTGACGAACGGCTCGCTGCGCACGACGGTCATGCCGGAGATGCGGGCCATCGTCGAACTGTGCCGCCGCATGCGGACGGTGGCCGAGATCGCCGCGCTGCTGAAGATGCCGCTCGGCGTGGTCCGGGTGCTGCTCAGCGACCTCGCGGACCAGGGAAAGATCAGGGTGTACGGCACGGGAACCGGTCACGGCACGGGCCGGCCGGACCGGGCCCTGCTGGAAAGGGTGCTGAGTGGACTCCGTCGTCTCTGACGCCGCTCGCGGCGTCTCCCCGCGCGTCGAGGTCGTGGAGCCCGACGAGAACCTGATGGCCTGGGAGACGGACCGGACCCGCGCCCCCATCGCCACCAAGATCGTCGTGGCCGGTGGCTTCGGCGTCGGCAAGACCACGCTGGTCACCGCCGTCTCGGAGATCACGCCCCTCCAGACGGAGGCGCTGATGACCGAGGCGAGCGAGGACCACGACGACCTCACCGCCACGCCGCAGAAGCTGACCACCACGGTGGCCATGGACTTCGGCCGCATCACCCTCGACGACGACCTGGTGCTCTACCTGTTCGGCACGCCGGGCCAGCAGCGGTTCTGGTTCATGTGGGACGACCTGGTGCGCGGCGCGATCGGCGCGGTCGTGATGGCCGACACCCGGCGGCTGAAGGACTGCTTCCCGGCGCTCGACTACTTCGAGAGCTGCGGCCTGCCCTACGTCGTCGCGGTCAACCACTTCGACGGCAGTGAGCTCTTCGAGCCGGAGGACGTGCGCGAGGCCCTGACGATCCCCGCGCACATACCTGTCATGATCATGGATGCGCGGCGCCGGATCTCGGTGATCGAGACCCTCCTGGCCCTCGTCGGCCACGCGCTCGACGAAACCCCCGAGTAGGAGACAACACCCCGCATGCGGAAGATACTCGTCGTCGGAGCCGGCCAGTCCGGACTCCAGATAGCCCTCGGCCTCCAGTCGCACGGGTACGAGGTCACCCTGATGTCCAACCGGACCGCGGACGAGATCCGCTCCGGCCGGGTGATGTCGACGCAGTGCATGTTCGACACCGCGCTCCAGCACGAGCGCGACCTCCAGCTGAACTTCTGGGAGTCCCAGGCCCCGAAGATCGAGGGCCTCGGCGTGTCCGTGGCCGCCCCCGGCTCGCACGACCCCGGCCCCACCCAGCGCGCGATCGACTGGGTCGGCGAACTGGACGGCTACGCGCAGTCCGTCGACCAGCGGGTGAAGATGGCGGGCTGGATGGACACCTTCGCCCAGCGCGGCGGCCAGCTGGTGATCCACGGCGCGGCCGTCTCCGACCTCGACTACTTCTCCCGCACCTACGACCTCGTGCTGGTCTCGGCCGGCAAGGGCGAGCTGGTGTCGATGTTCGCCCGCGACCCCGAGCGCTCCCCGTACAGCGAGCCGCAGCGGGCCCTCGCGGTGGCCTACGTGCACGGCCTGGGCCCGCGCCCGGAGCACCCGGACATGGACGCCGTGCGCTGCAACCTGGTGCCGGGCGTCGGCGAGCTGTTCGTGATGCCGACCCTCACGCTCTCCGGCCGGGCGGACATCCTGTTCTGGGAGGGCATCCCGGGCGGCCCGCTGGACGTGTTCAAGGGCGTCAAGGACCCCGGGGAGCACCTCGCCCTCACGCTGGAGCTGATGGAGAAGTTCACGCCCTGGGAGTACGCGCGGGCCACCAAGGTCGAACTGACCGACGCGGGCGGCACGCTGTCCGGCCGCTACGCCCCGACCGTGCGCAACCCGATCGGCCGGCTGCCCGGCGGCGGCCTGGTCCTCGGCGTCGCGGACGTGGTCGTCGCCAACGACCCGATCACCGGCCAGGGCTCCAACTCGGCGTCCAAGTGCGCCGCCACCTACCTCGCCTCGATCCTCGAGCACGGCGAGAAGGAGTTCGACGAGACCTGGATGCGGGCCACCTTCGACCGCTACTGGGACACCGCCCAGCACGTCACCAAGTGGACCAACGCGATGCTCGCCCCGCCGCCGGAGCACATCGTGAACCTCCTCGGCGCCGCCGGCCAGCTCCCCCCGGTCGCCCACCGCATCGCCAACGCCTTCAACGACCCGGCCGACTTCGAGAACTTCTTCTACGAGCCGGAGAAGACCTCGGCCTACCTGGCGTCGGTGTCCGGGGCCGCCTGACGGGACGGGGACCCGGCCGGCAGCGCCGGGTAGTCCGTGTAGCCCTCCTCGCCGCCCGTGTACATCAGGTACGCCTCCCTGACCGCGTTCAGGGGGGCGCCGGTGCGGAGCCGGGTCACCAGGTCCGGGTTGGCGAGGAAGGAGCGGCCCAGGGCGACCAGGTCGGCGCCCGCCGCGAGGAGCCGTTCGCTCGCGGGCAGGGGCGGCTCGTCCAGGGCCAGCCGCGGGTTGGCGACCAGGGCGCCCGGCCACAGGCGGCGCAGCTCGGCGAACAGCGGCACGTCGGGGTCGGCGTACCCGAGGTGCAGGTAGGCCAGTCCGCTGTCCGCCAGGGCCTCCACGAGCGTCGGGTAGAGGAGCGCCGTGTCGCCCTCCGCGATGCCGTTGACGGTGTTGCCGGGGGAGACGCGCAGGCCCACCCGCTCGGGCCCGATCGCGTCGGCGACGGCCTCCACCACCTCCACCACGAACCGGATGCGCGCGGTGACCGGCCCGCCGTAGGCGTCGGTGCGGCGGTTGGTGTTCTCCGCCAGGAACTGGTGCAGCAGGTGCCCGTTGGCCGAGTGGACCTCCACGCCCTCGAAGCCCGCGTCCAGCGCGTTGCGGGCGGCGCGAGCGAAGTCGGCGGCGGTCGCGCGGATGTCGGCGGCGCTCATCTCGCGCGGCACGACGGAGGCCTGCCGCCCGCTCGGGGTGTGCAGCGTCTCGGGCAGCGGCACCGGTGACGGGGCGACGGGCGTCAGTCCGCTGGTCTCGGGGTGCCCGACCCGCCCGCCGTGCTGGAGCTGCAGCACCATCCGCCCGCCGGCCGCGCGCACCGCGTCGGTGACGCGCCGCCATCCGGCCACCTGCGCGGCGGTGTGGATGCCGGGGATGTGCGGGTACGTCTGCCCGACCGCGTTGGGCGTCGCGGCCTCGGCGATGATCAGTCCGGCGGAGGCGCGCTGCGCGTAGTAGGTGCTCATGACGGCCGAGGGCACGCCGTCCGCCTCCGCGCGGTTGCGGGTCAGCGGGGCCATCACCAGCCGGTTGGGCAGCTCCAGCGGGCCGAGCCGGGCCGGCCGGAAGAGGGCGGATTCCGTGGTCGTGTGCGTCATGGCCGTACCGTAGAAGCTGACACCGGTGTGAGGATCAAGCCCGGACCGGCGGTACGGCAGCGGACGGGGTGGGGGCCATGCGGATCGGTGAACTCGCGCGGCGCAGCGGCGTGTCCGAGCGTTCCCTGCGCTACTACGAGCAGCAGGGCCTGCTCTCCGCCGAGCGCACGCCCGGCGGGCACCGCGCGTACGGCGAGTGGGCGGTGGACCGCGTGGTGCGGATCCAGACCCTGTACGCGGCCGGCCTGAACAGCCGGACCATCGCCCGGCTGCTGCCGTGCATGCGGGACGCCGACGGCGGCCCCAACGAGCGCGCCGACGGCAAGCTGGTCGAGGAACTCCTCGCGGAACGCGCCCGCATCGACCGCGTCATGGCCGACCTGGCCCGCTCCCGCGAGGTCCTCGACGAGGCGATCGACACGGCGGCGACGGGACTGCGCTCCCACCCGGGCCCGACGACGGGGCGCCCCCCGCACCCGGCCTCGGCCACGGACTGAACCCCTGCCGAAGCTCGGCTCGCACCGGACGCGGCTGCCAGGGCGTAGGGGACTCCCCGCGGGCCACGGCGGGCTCCACGGCGGCTCCCGATCCGGCCGCCGCCGCGGACGCCCGTCTCCTCCTACTCCGGCACCGCGGCCGACGCGTAGCCCTCGTCACCGCCGGTCGGCGTGGCCGCGGGGAGCTTCGGCGGGGTGTAGTGGGGGAGGGGCCTGGCGTGCGGGTCGGGGCGTACGGCGCCGAGGACCGGGTTGGCCGCGAGCGGGGAGACCTTCACCCGGGCGCCGGGGCGGGGCGCCTGCACCACCAGGCCGTCGCCGAGGTACAGCGCCACGTGCGTGGCCTCGGGGAAGTACACCACCAGGTCGCCGGGCCGCAGCGCGTCCAGCGGGACGCGGGGCAGCTTCGCCCACTGCTCCTGGCTGGTGCGCGGGATCGGCGTCCCGGCCCGGTCCCAGGCCCACGAGGTCAGCCCCGAGCAGTCGTACGAGCGCGGCCCCTCGGCACCCCACTGGTACGGCTTGCCGAGCTGGCGGACCGCGTTGCGCACCGCGCGTTCGCCCTCGGCGGTCGGCTTGCCGTCGTCCTCGCCGAGCGCACCGGAGTCCTCCAGCTCGCGCTGCCGCTCGTCGGTCCCGGTGCGCTCCAGCTCCGCCACCGCGTGCAGCTGCTCCGCGCTGAGCGAGGCGACCATCTCCTCGACGTCGGCGAGCCGCCGGCGCACGTCGTCGCGCTCCTTCTTCCGCCGTTCGGTGAGGGTGATCCGCGCGTCGAGGGCGGCGCGGGCCTTGCGGGTCAGCTCGTCGCGGCGGCGCTCGTCACCGGCCAGCCGGGCCGTCGTACCGGCCCGTTCGCGGGCGACCTGGTCGATCACGTGGCCCTGGTCGACGGCGTGCTGCGGGTCGCGCGCGAGCAGCAGCCGCAGGTAGGGCGAGAGGTCGCTGCTGGACTGGTACTGGCGGCGGGCGAGCCGGCCGGCCGCGCTGCGGCTGTCGTCCAACGCGAGCCGCGCCCTCGTCAGTTGATCGTCCAGCCGGGCCACCTCGGCGCGCTTGCGCCGCAGTTGCTCCTCGGTGGCGTTGTAGGCCTCGGTGGCCCGTTCGGCGTCCCGGTACAGCTTCTGAAGGTCCGTCAGCAGCTCGGCCACGGACGGCTCCGCGGACCCGTCCGGCTCCGGTACGGCGACGGCGGCCCCGGGGAGCAGGGCGACCTGCGTGGCGAGCGCCGCCGTACAGACCAGGCGCAGCAGCCTTCCTGACACGTCATCACCTCCGCGCCGGGGTGGCCCCTCCACCCCGCACGGCGAGCATCACCACGCTCCGGCCCGTCCCGCGCGCCGAGTGTGCGCGGTTCGGCGCAACCGGGTCACCCGTGCGGGTCGTCCGGCTTGCCGTCCGGCGTGGCAGCGGGCTTCGACCAGGGCCAGCGCACCCGGTGGCCGCGGGTGTCGCCGGAGGGGTCGAAGGCGTACTTCCAGCCGCGCGGCAGGCCGAGCCGCTTGCTGTGCCCGCGCGGCTCGCGCCGGTAGACCAGCACGGTCGGCGGCCCGCCCGCCGCGTCGGGCACGGGGATGCGGTAGGTCTTCGGCGGCTGGCCGGTGGGGCCGACCAGCACGGGCAGGACGCGCCCGTCCATGGGGCCGCCCTCGAAGGGGGTGTCTTCGCTCTTCACGCCACCAGTGTCGATCAGGTCCCGGCGGTGAGCGCACCCCGCACCAGCTCGGCGGTCTGCGCGTCGCGGGCGGCGGTCACCGTCAGGCCCGCCACGAACTGGTCCACCAGCCAGTCCCGCAGCTCACCGGCGGGCGGCTGCTTGTCCTCGTCGAGCCAGATCAGCGAGGCCGCCTCCACGGACGTGATCCACATGCGGACGGTCATCCGCAGCCGCGGCCCGGGGTCGGTGACGCCGAGGTGGCTGTGGATGTGGTCGGCGGCGGCCCGCCGTACGCCGTCCACGAGGGCGGTCGTCCGGGACGTCTCGACCACGCTGCCGCCCTGGAGCAGGGCGCTGAAGCCCGCGTCGTGCTCGTCGACGAAGGCGAGGTAGCGGTCCAGGGCCCGGCCGAGGCGGGGGAGCAGGGGCCCCTGGCGGGGCTCGTCGAAGCACAGCCGCAGCTGGTCGGCGGCCGACCGCAGCGCGGCCTCGTACAGCTGCTGCTTGCCGCCGGGGAAGTACCGGTAGACGAGCGGCCGCGACACGCCCGCCGCCTCCGCCACGTCGTCCAGCGAGACGTCCTCGGGGGCGCGGTGCGCGAAGAGGGTCAGCGCGGCTTCCAGGAGCTGACTGCGTCGCTCCTCGACGCTGAGCCTGCGGTACGCGGGGGCGGCGGGGGTCATGCGTGCAGCGTAATCGGAGCGTGGAGATCGTGCGGGGGTCCGGCGGCGGGAGCCGGACACCCCCGCCGCCGCGGGCACCGGCCGGCGGGGGCCCGGCGCGCGTCCCGGGCCGCCGTCCGCCGGCGGCGTGACCCGTGTCAGGCCAGCAGTCCCGACGACTTCCACAGCCGGCGGCCGACGCCCCGCAGGACGCCGATGTCGTCCAGGAAGTCGGTCAGCCGCTTCGACCCGTTCTGCATGACCTCGCGCCGGTGGCCGCTGGCCTTCACCTGGGCGAGGGCCTCGCGCTTGTCCAGGCCGACGTTCGTGTAGACCTCGGGGTTCACGAAGGCCACCGAGAACACCCGGGCGAACTCGCCGGAGGTGACCCGCGTGAACTCCTGCGACCACTTCGGCGCGGTCAGCATCTGCCGGCGCAGCTCCTCACGGGCGTAGCGCACGTGCCGCGCCTCCTCCACCACGTGGATCCGCGTGACGCCCCGGACCAGCGGCTGCACCCGCTCGTCGGGGAAGGTCAGGCGCTGCATCCAGTCCAGCACCTCCTCGCCGAGCAGCGTCGCCGTGAAGGACCCGGGCGTGGTGGAGATCGTCTTGAACAGGCGGCCCAGGTGCTGGTGCGCCCGGCTCACCGGGTACCAGGGGGTGCCGCCGTGCGAGATGAGCCGCGCGAACATCTTGGAGTGGCGGCACTCGTCCTCGATCTCGGTGAGCGCGTACCGCACGTGCGCGCTCGTCGCCGCCTTGTCGTAGATGTGCCGGACCAGCAGCTGCATCAGGATGATCTCGAACCAGATGCCCAGCGAGGCGAGCGCCGCCGCCTCGTGCCGGGAGAGCAGGATCCGCTGTTCCTCGCTCATCCGCTTCCACAGCGGCGTGTCGTAGAGCGACACCAGCTCCGGCGGCCAGAACCACTTGCCGTCCTCGAAGGGGGCGTCCCAGTCCAGCTCCTCGTCCGGGTCGAAGGAGTGCTTGGCGGAAGAGGCGAGCAGTCGCTCCGCCACCTGTTCCCGGTCCTTGAGCAGACCGAGCGCGTCGCGCAGTACCTCGGCCTCGGTCACAGTCGTCATGGCAGTTATGAGACTACCTGTCAGCAAGCCCGTCAATCCCCCGTGCGCGACTTGTTGACCCGATGTCTACGGGGGCCGGGCTCACACCGAGCAGCCCAGCCCCTCCGGCACCTCGCCCAGCAGCGGCCGCGCGCCCCGCGGCGGGAAGAGCGTGCGGAAGGTGAAGGCGTACGGCGAGGGCCCGTGGGTGCGCAGGTGCAGCAGCCGCGCCTCGGCCTCCGCGACCGTGGGCCGGTGACCGGCCGGGACCCACCACAGGGCCACCATGGCCTCCGCCACCCGCTCGAACCACTCCCGCCGCCGGGCCAGCACCTCCCGGTGCCGGCCCGTGTACATGAACTCCTTCAGGCTCTCCAGGTCCCGCCACACGGACATGTTGACGATCAGCCACTCGTCCCCGAAGACGGCGATGTCGGTGGCGTCGCCGCCCTCCGACTGCAGGCGCCAGACGAAGCCGTCGGCCGCGTCGGCGTCGGCGTTCACCGGGTCGAGCTGCTCGACGAAGCCCTTCAACTCGGGCGAGTCTAGGGGGAACTTGAGACGGGCGAGGTTGACCTGGGCGAGTTCGAACCGGGCGGCGGGAGCGGTGGTGTCGGTCATGACCGAACGTTAGGTCGGCACCCCGCGCCCCTGCACCCCCCGTCTCACGGGTCGAGCACCGCCTGCATCACCGCCCGCGCGATCGGCGCCGCCATCCCGCCGCCGGTGATGTCGCCCCGGTCCGCGGAGGCGTCCTCCACCACCACCGCGACCGCCACCTTCGGCTGCAGGTCCCCGTCCGCCTGCGCCCACGACACGAACCAGGCGTACGGCACACCGGAGTTGCCCAGCCCGTGCTGGGCCGTGCCGGTCTTGCCGCCCACGGTCGCCCCCGGGACGGCCGCCTTGCGCCCCGTCCCCTCCCGCACCACGTCCTCCATCAACTGCCGCAGCTTGCGCGCCGTCGAGGGCCGCACCACCTGCCGCGCCGGCCGCGGACCGGCCGCCGCCACCGTCGAGCCGCTGCGCCGCGTCGTCCGCTCCACCAGGTACGGCGTGCGCAGCTGCCCGCCGTTGGCCACCGCCGCCGCGACCATCGCCATCTGCAGCGGCGTCGCCCGGGTGTTGTACTGGCCGATCGACGACAGCGCCAGCTGGGCCCGGTCCACGGTGGTGTCGAACGTGCTCGGCGCCACCGCGAACGGGATCCGCAGCCCGGCGTCGTTGAACCCGAACGCCTCCGCCGTCGCCCCCATCCGCGCCACGCCGACGTCCACGCCGAGCTTGGCGAACACCGTGTTGCACGACCACTGGAACGCCTCCCGCAGCGGGGCGTCCCGGCAGCCGTCGCCCTCGTTGTCCAGCCGGGTCGTCGTCCCCGGCAGCCGGTAGGGCGCCGGCGACCGGGTGCGCGCGTCCAGGTTCCTGACCACCCCCGCGTCCAGCGCCGCCGCGGCCGTCACCACCTTGAACGTCGACCCCGGCGGGTACGTCTGCCGCACCGCCCGGTTCAGCATCGGCTTGTCCGGGTCCGCGTTCAGCCGCGCCCACGCCCGGGCGGCCGCGGCACCGTTCCCCGACAGCTCGCCCGGGTCGTACGACGGGCTCGACACCAGCGCCAGCACCCGGCCCGTGCCCGGGTCCACCGCCGCCACCGCGCCCTTGCGTCCCGCCAGCCCCTCGAACGCCGCCCGCTGCGCCCCACGGTCCAGCGTGGTCTCGACGTCGCCGCCCGCCGCACGCGCCCGGGTGAGGTCGCTCAGCAGCGGCAGCGGCGCCAGCAGCGGGTCGCTGCCCGACAGCACGCCGTCCTCGGTGGCCTCCAGCAGGGTACGGCCGTACTCCTGCGAGGCGAAACCGGTGACCGGCGCGTACAACGGGCCGTCCACGTAGGTGCGTTCGTAGCGCAGCTGCTCGCCGCTGTCCCGGGAGCCGGTGACCGGACGGCCCCCGACCAGGATGTCCCCGCGCGGCTGGCCGTAACGGGCGATCGTCGCACGGCGGTTGGCCGGGTTGCCGTCGTAGGCGGGGGACTGCACCACCTGGACCCGCGCGGCGTTCACCAGCAGGGCCGCGAGCAACAGCACGCAGAAGAAGGCCGCGTACCGGATGTGCCGGGTCACCGGGCCTCCTCGGGGCGCACCGCGCCGTACGTCTGCCGTGCGGTCGTCATGGGGCCGGCTTCCCGTCGTACTGGCGGCGCGCCGAGTGGCTGACCCGGATCAGCAGCGCCACGATCGTCCAGTTGGTGACCACCGACGAGCCCCCCTGCGCCAGGAACGGCATCGCCATGCCGGTCAGCGGGATCAGCCCCGTCACCCCGCCCGCGATCACGAACACCTGGAGCGCCACGAGCGAGGCCAGTCCGATCGCGAGCAGCCGGCCGAAGGGCTCGCGCAGCGACAGCCCCGCCCGGTAGCCGCGCTCCACGAGCAGGGCGTACAGCAGGAAGATCGCCGACAGCCCGGCCAGGCCCAGCTCCTCGCCGGCCGTCGCCAGGATGAAGTCCGACTTCACGGCGAACCCGATGAGCACCGAGTGGCCGTTGCCGAGCCCGGTGCCGAGCACCCCGCCCGCCGCGAACGCGAACAGCGACTGGGCGAGCTGGCCCGGGCCCTGTCCCGCGTCGATGGACGCGAACGGGTGCAGCCAGTCCTCCACGCGCCCGTGCACGTGCGGCTCGAAGCGCCCCACGGCCACCGCGCCGAGCCCCGCGAGGAGCAGTCCGACCGCGATCCAGCCCGTGCGGCCGGTGGCCACGTACAGCAGGACGACGAACAGGCCGAAGAACAGCAGCGACGTGCCGAGGTCCCGCTCCAGCACCAGCACGCCCACACTGACCAGCCACACCGCGACGATCGGCCCCAGCACGCGCCCGGTGGGCAGCTGCACGCACCACACCCGGCGGCCCGCGTACGCCAGCGCGTTGCGGTTGGCGGCCAGGTACGCGGCGAAGAACACCGCGAGCAGCACCTTCGCGAACTCTCCCGGCTGCAGGGAGAACCCGGCGATCCGCACCCAGATGCGGGCGCCGTTGACCGCCGGGAACAGGATCGGCAGGCACAGCAGCACCAGCGCGGCGACCACGGACACGTACGCGTAGCGCTGGAGCAGCCGGTGGTCGCGCAGCGCGGCCACGACCACGATGAACAGCCCGATGCCGAGCGTCGACCACACCAGCTGCGTGGGCGCCGCCCGGTCACCCGGCGTCTCCAGGTCCAGCCGGTAGATGAGCACCAGCCCGAGCCCGTTGAGCAGCACCCCGATCGGCAGCAGCAGCGGATCGGCGTACGGCGCCCGGAACCGCACCGCGAGGTGCGCCAGCAGCGCGAGCACACCGAGCCCTGCGCCGTAGCCCGCGGCGCCGGGCGGGAGGGCGCCGTCGTGGGCCAGGCCCACCGCGCAGTAGCCGTACACCGACAGCAGGACGGCCAGGACGATGAGCGCGAGTTCGATGCCGCGGCGCCGGGGGAGGCGTGCCGGGCGGGCGGGGGCCCGCTCCGCCACGGCGGTGTCGACTCCGGCTGACATCATGTCCGGAACCTACCCAATTGTTGGTCCTCGTGAGCTTCGCTGGGACGGGGGCTGGGGTGGGGGCTGGGTCAGTCGGGCGTCAGCACGGGCGGGGTTCCCGGTCGACCGTGCGGATGTAACGCGCCGCCCCCCAGGCCCAGGTGCCGTCGGTGAGCAGGTACCACTGCCGGTTCCCGTCGACGCTCTCCCCGCGGGTCTGGCAGAAGATCGACACGGTCTCGCCCTGGCGCGCCAGGCGGATCACCTCGCTGGACCGGGTGGGCGCGCTGCGCAGGAGGAGGCCACCGCGGGCGGTGACGACGCCGCGGGTGAGGCGACCGTCTTGGCCTTGGTTCTGGCCTTGGTTCTGGCCCTGGCCCTGGCCCTGGTTCTGGCCTTGGCCTTCGCCCTGGCCCTGGCCCTGACCTTGACCTTGACCCGGAGTCTGGCCCTGGCCCTGAGTCTGGCTTTGCACCGCCTGGTAGCCCAGGCCCAGGCCTTGGTACTGGTCGCTGTCCTGGCCCTGACCCTGGCTCTGCCCCTGCCCCTGTGTCTGGCCCTGGGAGGTGGAGGTCCCCTGCTGGGAGTTCGCGTTGCCCTGTCCGTCGCCGCCCCAGCCGTCGTCGGCCATGGCGGGGACGACGGAGGCGGAGAGGGCGAGGGCGCCGGCGGCACCCGTTATGGCGAGACGGGCGAGAGCGGACCGCAGGACCATGGCGACCATGGCGTACCTCCAGGAAGGGGGTCGTGACGTGTCAAAAGCTGACTGATCGCCACGTTAGGGGCGGCCGGGGGAGGGTGCCCGCTGGATTGGGCCGATGGATGGCGCCCCGCCGGCTCAGGCCCGCTCTTCCGGCAGGACCAGCGTGGCCACCGCGCCGCCCTCGGGTGCGTTGGTGAAGGTCAGCCGTGCGCCCAGGACCTCCGCCTGCCCCACCGCGATGGTCAGCCCCAGCCCGTGCCCCTTGGCGCCGCCCTCGGTACGGAACCGCTGCGGCCCGTGCGCGACGAGGTACTCCGGGAACCCGTCCCCGTGGTCCCGCACGGTGACCCGCGGCCCGTCCACGGTCAGCACCACCGGGGCGCGCCCGTGCCGGTGCGCGTTCGACACCAGGTTGCCGAGCACGCGCTCCAGGCGCCGCCGGTCCGTCTCCACGCGCGCGTCCCGCACCAGCCGCACTTCGGTGTCCGTGCCGGACGCCCGTACGACCCGTTCGGCCAGCGCGCCCAGGTCCTCGGTGTCCAGCTCCCCGCGCTCGCGCCCGGTGTCGAGCCGGGAGATCTCCAGCAGGTCCTCGGTCAGCGTGCGCAGCGCGGCCACCCGGTCGCGGACCAGCTCGGTCGGCCGTCCCTGCGGCAGCAGTTCGGCGGCCGCGTGCAACCCGGTGAGCGGGGTGCGCAGTTCGTGCGCGACGTCGGCGGTGAAGCGCTGCTCGGCCAGCAGCTTGCCCTGCAGCGAGGCCGCCATCGAGTCCAGCGCCGCGGCGACCGCGGCCACCTCGTCCTGGGGGCGGCTCGCGTCCTTGGTGCGGGGGTCGTCCACGCGCGCGTCCAGGTCGCCGGCGGTGATCCGCCGGGCCACCAGCGCGGTGGCGTGCAGCCGCCGGGTCACCCGGGTCACGGCGAAGGCGCCGACCAGCAGGGTCGCCCCGATCGCCAGCCCCGACGACCAGAGGATGGCGCTGTCCAGGCCCTCGATGGTGCGGGCCTGCTGGCCGTAGTCGACGGCCACGGCGAGCGTGCGTCCGCCGTCGGCGGGACCGGCCGCCCACATCACGGGCTGCCCGCGGTGGTCGGCGACCATGGTGCCGCGCTTCCCGGCCAGCGCCAGCGTGCGCAGCGGCTGGGGCAGACCCTCGGCGTCGACGCCGGCACCGGGCAGCAGCGTGTCGCCCGCCTCGTACGCGGCGGTCGCGTCGGTCAGCCGGGACAGGGCGAGGTCGCGGGCCTGGCCGACGGTCTGGTCGGTGACCTGGACGTGCACGAGCACGCCGAGCAGGGCGGCGAGCGCGCAGCACATCACCGTGATGAAGGCGGCCGACTTCACCGCGAGCGTGCCGGCCCAGCGGGGGAGCGGGGCCGCGCGGCGGGACGTGGACCGGCGGGGAGCGGGTGCCCTCACGGGGTCACCGACGGGGAACGGCTGGTGCTTGGGTCGGCGGTGGAGCTCGGGCCGACGGTGGCGGTCGTCGTCGGGGAGGGGTGCCCGGGGGGTTGGCCGTGGTGGGTGCGGAGCATCTCGTCGTGGGTGAGGAGCATGGCCTTCTGCTCGGGGTCCCAGGTCCACTGGAGCCGGTACTCGTAGTCGGCGAGGTCGGACGGCGAGCGGATGATCACCGACCGCCCGGCCAGCTCGACCGCGCTGACGGCGTCCTCCCAGGCCATGACCCGCAGCAGCCGGTGCTTGTCCACGGTGTAGACGCGGACGGCGGTCAGGTCGGGCGCGTCCCCGGGCAGCAGCCGGAAGCCGAGGGTGAGGTCGACGCGCCCGTCTCCGGTCAGGTCGCGGTAGTAGGGCTGGAGGACGGGGCAGGTGCCGGCGGCGGTGGTGGCCGCGTCCGCGTCCGCGGTGCGGTCCGTGGCCTTGCCGTCCGCGGCTTTCCCGTCCGTGGCCTTCCCGCCCGTGGCGTTCCCGCCCGTGGCGTTCCCGGCCGCGGGCTTGCTGGTGCAGGCGGCCATCCGGGCCGTCGTGTCCCGGTAGATGGCGGTGGGGCCCCGGTAGTCCTTGGGGTGGGCGGCGATCTCGGCGCGCACGATGGCCACGGGGTCGACCTTCCGGAGGTCGTCTCCGGGCACGGTGACGCCCTTGACGACCTCGGTGTCCGCCTCGTCGATGTTCCAGGCGGGGCTGGAGGCCGGGGTGAGCTGCGGCCACAGCCGGGCCGGGCTGGTCGCGGTCGGGGTGGACCCGGCACCGCGCAGTCCGCCCGCGTCACCGCAGGCCACGGCGGCCGAGGCCAGCAGGGCGACGGCGAGGCCGGTCCGGACGGGGCGGCTGACGGACACGGGACTCCTGTGATCGACGACGACGACGGCCCCGTACACCATATTCGGAGGGAAGTCCTATTTGCCCACCGGTGGGCCGAGGGGGCGGCCGGGCGATCGCCGCGACGGTATCAGCAGGATCCGGTGGTCGGCCGTGGGGGCCCGGCGGACCGGGGCGTGTGGCCTGGGCGGGCCGGATGTGCGGGCCGCGGTGGGTGCCCGGCGGACCGGGGTGCAGGCGCCCGGCGGACCGGGGTGTGGGTGCCCGGCCGCCTCCCGGGGCGGCCGCCGTCTTGCTCCGGGAGCACCCACCTGCTCCCATGGTCGTCGGGGTGATGTGCATGAGCGGACTGCGCGTCGTACCGGCCTGGCGCCACGGCCGGGAGCGGCTCTACGTCTGCCGTACGGACGGCAGGAACGTCGCCTGGTACGACCGGGAGGCCGGCCGGGTCAACCTGCTCAGCGACGAACGCCGGGACGAGGTGCTGGAGGCGCTGGGCCCCTTCCTGACCGGCCCGGTCGCCGTCGGCCCGCCCCCGGTGCCGACCCCCGCCGAGCTGGCCCGCCTGTCGCTCCACCCGGACGACGACCTCGCGCCCAACCGCCCGGGCGAGGCCCTGCTGGTCTCCCTCGACCGCGACCCGGCCCACCAGGGACTCCGGCTGCGCGCCGACCCGAGGCGCCGGGCCCTGGAGGCGGAGCAGACCGTAGGGGAGGCCTTGGACCGTCTCGACGGGGCGGGCTGGCACACCTTGCACTCGGTGCCGCTGCCCGGCGGCGACCGCGTCCACCACCTGGCCATCGGCCCGGGCGGCCTGTTCGCCGTCCACGCCCTGTACGCCCGCAAGCAGCGGGTGCTCGTCGCCGACCCGATGGTGTCCCTGGGCCGCCGCGACCCCGAGCCGGTCCTGCGCCGCGCCCGCGCCGCCGCCGACCGCGCCTCCTACGCCCTGACGGCCGAGGTCCACCCGGTCCTGGCCCTGGCCGGCCCGGCGGACGTCCGCGTCACGGCTCCGCCGCGCGAGGTACGGGTCGTACGGGACACGGACCTGGCGGACCTGGCCCGCACGGGCGGGGTCCTGAAACCGGCGGACGTGGAGGCGCTGCACGCGATGGCCCGGGACCGGGGGACGTGGGGGGTCTGCTGAGGGGAGGCTGAGGCTTCTCGGCCGGTCCGGCGCGCGCTGATGCTTTTCAGCCAGTCCGGCGCAGACCCGAGGTTTCTTGGCCCTCCAGCGCGCGTCGCCGCTCTTAGCCCGTCCGGCGTTTGAGGACGAGGCCCGTCCAGGGCCGAAGCGGGGGCCTGGGGGGCGGCAGCCCCCAGCACACCCGCGCGCCGAGGCGCCACCCGCACCCGCCCGACCTACGGCAGCACCCCGGCCCCCTCCGCATCGAACAACGGCGCCAACAGATCCCCGAACTCCGACACCCGGGCCCTCACATCCCCCGCCTGAAAGGCCAGCCCCTCAGGCGCCCCACATCCCTCGACCTCCGCCCACGTGACCGGCGCCGACACGGTCGGCTCGGCCCGCGCCCGCAGGGTGTACGGCGCGGCGGTCGTCTTGCGGCCGGCGTTCTGGCTCCAGTCGACGAACACCTTGCCGGGCCGCAGGCTGCGCGTCATCCGGTGCAGCACGAGCTCGGGCATGGCCCGCTCGGCCTCGACGGCCAGCCGCTTGGCGTAGTCGCTCACCTGGTCGGACGAGGAACCGCGCACGGCGGCCAGCAGGTGCAGCCCCTTGGACCCGGAGGTCTTGGCGTAGGCCACGAGCCCGTCGGCCGCCAGCCGCTCGCGCAGCCAGAGGGCGACCTCGCAGCAGTGCACGATCGTCGCGGGCGGCCCGGGATCGAGGTCGAAGACCAGCCGGTCGGCCTCGTCGGGCGTGGGGGCGAGCCACTGGTGGGTGTGGAACTCGGTGACGAGGTTGGCCGCCCACATCAGGCTGGGCAGGTCCTGGACCAGCACCATCCGGGCCGGCCCCTCCGAACGGCGGACCTCGGCGGTGGCGACCCAGTCGGGCGTGCCCGGCGGCACGTTCTTGGTGAAGAACAGCTGGCCGTCGGGCCCGTCGGGGTAGCGCAGGAAGGAGACGGGCCGCTCGCGCAGGTGGGGCAGCAGGACCTCGGCGACGGTGGCGTAGTAGTGCAGCACCTCGCCCTTGGTGAAGCCGGTCGCGGGATACAGCACCTTGTCCAGGTTGCTGAGCGCCAGCCGTCGCCCCTCCACCTCTGTGATCGGCGTCATACGATGAGAATCACACGAAACCGGTACAAACTGCCCTTCTGTCATCAGGTCGGGTTACCGGACCCGCGGCCCGGAAAGGTGCTGAACGTTGCGATCCATCTGGAACGGCGCCATCTCCTTCGGCCTCGTCAGCATCCCGATCAAGCTGGTGAACGCCACGGAGAGCCACTCGATCTCCTTCCGCCAGATCCACACGGAGGACGGCGGGCGCATCCGCTACCGCAAGTTCTGCGAGGTGGAGGACCGCGAGGTCACCTCGTCGGAGATCGGCAAGGGGTACGAGGACGCGGACGGCACGATCGTGCCCATCACCGATGAGGACCTGGCCCAGCTGCCGATCCCGACGGCGAAGACGATCGAGATCGTGGCGTTCGTGCCGGCCGACCGGATCGACCCGCTCCAGATGGACCAGGCGTACTACCTGGCGGCGGGCGGCGCCCCGGCGGCCAAGCCGTACACGCTGCTGCGCGAGGCGCTCAAGCGGAGCAACAAGGTGGCCATCGCCAAGTACGCGCTGCGCGGCCGGGAGCGCCTCGGGATGCTCCGGGTGGTCGGGGACGCCATCGCGATGCACGGGCTGCTGTGGCCGGACGAGGTGCGCGAGCCCCAGGGGGTGGCCCCGGACGCCGACGTCACGGTCCGCGACAAGGAGCTGGACCTGGCGGACGCCCTGATGGACACCCTCGGCGAGGTGGACCTCGAGGACCTGCACGACGAGTACCGGGAAGCGGTGGAGGAGGTCATCGCGGCGAAGGCGGCCGGTGAGGCCCCGCCGGAGAGCCCGTCCCGCCCGGCCGGCGGCAAGGTCCTGGACCTGATGGCGGCGCTGGAGAACAGCGTCCGCGCCGCCAAGGAGTCCCGCGGCGAGGCCGCCCCGCCCGAGGAGGAGGCCGAGGTCCGCCACCTGCCCCGCAAGACGTCCCGCGCCGCCCCCAAGACCACGGGCGGCAAGAAGTCGACCTCGACCACGAAGAAGACCCAGGCCACCCCGAGGAAGTCCACGTCGAAGACGGCGGAGCCCACGAAGAAGACGACGGCGTCGACGTCCAGATCGACGGCGGCGAAGAAGACCTCGGCCGCCAAGAAGACCACGACGAAGAAGTCCGCCTCCACCACGAAGAAGACGACCCAGCCCCGCAAGCGCTCGGCGTGAAACCCCAGGACTGAGACGAACCGGGGCCAGTCGCCGTGCGACGGCCCCAACTCTCCCCGCCCCGCGCCTCGCTTGACCTGATGACGCCGACGACCGTCAGGACGCCTCAGCGACCGTACCGACGATCCCGGTCCGCGTACGACCGCAGCGCCCGCAGCAGGTCTATCTGCCGGAACGCCGGCCACAGCACGTCGACGAAGTGGACCTCGGCGTAGGCGGACTGCCACAGCAGGAAGCCGGACAGCCGCTGCTCGCCGGACGTGCGGATGATGAAGTCGGTGTCGTGGCCGGCGGGCGAGTACAGGTTGTCGGTGATGTGCTCGAGGTCGAAGTCGGCCGCCAGGTCGCGCGGGTCGCCGCCCTCGCTGATGTGCCGGTCGAAAGCGGACCGCACGGCGTCGACGATCTCGCGGCGCCCGCCGTAGCCGACGGCGACGTCCACGGTCAGCCCACCGCGCCCGGTGGTCCGCGAGGCGGCCTCCTTCAGCACGCGCGCGGTGTCGCCCGGCAGCAGGTCGAGGGCGCCGATGACGGAGACCTCCCACGCCTCCTCGGTGGCGCACACGCGCTGCACGGTCTCCTCGATTATCTCGAGCAGGGGGCCCAGTTCGTCGGCGGGCCGGTGGAGGTTGTCGTCGGAGAGCATCCACAGCGTGACGTGCTGGATGTCGGCGGCGGCGCACCACTGCAGGAAGTCGGTGACCTTGGCGCCGCCGACCCGGTAGCCCTCGCGCACGTCGTCGTGCCCGGCGCCGCGCGCCCAGCGGCGGTTGCCGTCGAGCATGATGGCCACGTGCCGGGGCCGTGGCCGGCCTTCCAGCTTGCGCGTCAGCCGCCGCACATAGATCGCTTCCAAGGCCGAGCGCACGGCTTTCAAGACCACGCCAACATCCCTTCGCGCAACCGCTTTTGTGGCGGCCCACCTTAGCGCCACTTGAGAAACGCTCGAATCGGAGCGGACGCACGTGACCATATGACCACTTTCCCGGCGCATGCCCCTTGGTTCACCGTATGGCAGGTTCCGGTCAAACCTTGTCCAAGGAGCGGACACCCCCGGCCCCGCGTGGTCGGGTCTGCAACGGCAGTCGTGGCACCGCCCGTTCTGCTCGCTCTGCCCGTTGTGCCCGTCCCATCCGTTCCGGGAGGACCAGGTGTCAGCACCGAACCGTACCCGCAAGAGACGATGGCTCACGCTCTGCGCCGTCACCGCATCCGCCGCCTGCGTGGCGCTCCCCGCGGGAGCCGTACCCGGCGGCCACCCCGACCCCTTCGGGCCGCGCACCCTCGACCGCCTGGCCGCCGCACGCGAACAGTCGATCGGCACGGTGAACCCCGGCCTGGCCGCCGAGGACGACGACGGCAACGAGGCGGACGAGATCGCCGAGGGGGCGGACCAGTACGCCGAGGCCCGCACCTCGCCCGGCATCGTCGCGCCGGGGGCGTACGGCGCCGCCTGGCGCGACCTGACCGCCCTGCCCCGCACGAAGGGCAGTTGGCGGCACGTCACCGGCCTGCCGTACGACTCCGACGACCCGCGCTACCGCGACATCGACTCCAACTCCAGCGGCGGCGCGGGCCGGGTGACCGGCCGCATGGCCGCGATGGCGGCGGACGACGACGGCTACCTGTACGCGGGCAGCGCCGGTGGCGGCGTCTGGCGCTCCCGCACCGGCGGCGGCTACTGGCAGCCCCTCAGCGACCGGCTCCCCTCCCAGTCCACGGGCGCGCTCGCGCTGGACGGCGCCGGCCGGCTGTGGCTGGGCACCGGCGAGGCGACCACCAACGCGGACGCCTACCTCGGCAGCGGCGTCTACGTCCTGTCCCACCCGCACCACGGCACGTTCACCACGCGCGACCGCGTCGGCGGCAAGGAGCTGGAGTCCACCACGATCCACCAACTCCGCTTCGGCGGCGGCCGGGTGTGGGCGGCGACCAGCGAGGGCGTGTGGAGCCACTCCACGGCCAAGCTCTCCGGCCCCTGGACGCTGGAGTTCGCGCCCAACCCCGACTACCTGCCGGGCGGCGCGAAGGCGGACGACGAGTCGGCCGCGTACAAGAACCTCACCAACGACATCGCGATCGACCCGAAGGACCCGCACAAGGTCGTGCTCGCGGTCGGCTGGCGCAGCGGCGACGACTACAACGGCTTCTACACCAAGGTGCGCGGCACCTGGACCCGGATCACCAGCGGCATGGGCGACCTGCCCACGGACGCGGAGGGCGTCGGCAACGTCACCTTCGCCCGCTCCGCCGACGGCTCGCGCTACTACGCGATCGACCAGTCGCCGGAACAGCTCAACACCAACCCCGACAGCGCCCTGGAGGGCGTCTTCGTCTCGGCGACCGGCTCCCCGACGGGCCCGTGGACGAAGATCGCGGACCACAAGGCCCTCGCGGCCGGCGGCTCCGCGCTCACCGAGCCGGGTTACATGCCGGGCATCCAGGCCTGGTACAACCAGTTCCTCACCGTCGACCCGAGCGACCCGAAGCACGTCTACGCGGGCCTGGAGGAGGTCTTCGAGACGAGGAACGGCGGCACCACCTGGTCCGCCGTGGGCCCGTACTGGAACTTCGGCTTCCCCTGCTGGAGCATCGACCCGTCCCGCCAGACCGGCGCCTGCCACCAGACGACCCACCCCGACCAGCACGGTGTGGCGATCGGCCGCTACCACGGCCGCAGTTGGCTGTACGTGGGCAACGACGGCGGCGCCTACCGCCGCCCGTTGGACGGCACCCAGGACGCCTCGGGCCACGCCACCGACTGGACGTCCCTGAACGACGGCACGATCGACACCCTCCAGTACTACTCGGTGGGCGTGGGCAAGGACCGCGACAACGGCGGCCTCGCGATCACCGGCGGCCTCCAGGACAACGGCCAGTCCATCCTGCGCGGCCACGACCGCGTCATGGGCTCCAACTTCGGCGGCGACGGCGCCGACACCCTGACGGACCCGCAGAACGGCTGCAACATCGCCCAGGAGTACGTCTACCTGGCGGTCCAGGTGACACAGAACTGCGCGCGAAACGACGGCAGCTGGACCACGGACCCCTCAAAGGCGACGTCCTACAACGTGGCCCCACCGGACAACGCCACCAGCGAGGCCCGCTTCGTGGCCCCCCTGGCCGCGGACACCGCCGACGGCGCGACATGGATCGCGGGCGGCCGCCACGTCTGGGTCCAGACCCACGGCTACGCCATCCGCAGCGGCACGGAGTGGAAGAACGTCCACGACCTGGGCGCCGGCCGCGCGGCGACGGCCGTGGCGGCCTCGAACGGCCGTGTCTACGCGGCCTGGTGCGGCCCCTGCAACAACCAGGGCTTCGCCCGGGGCATCGCCGTGGGCAACGAGGACGGCACGGGCTGGCACGACCTCACCCTCCCGACCGACGCCACGATCCCCAACCGCTACCTCAGCGGCTTCGCCGTGGACCCGAGGAACGCGAACCACGTGATCCTGGCGGTCAACGGCTTCTCCCGCCACTGGACGGAGGGCCCGGGAGCGGGAGTGGGCCACGTCTTCGAGTCGAAGGACGGCGGCACGACGTGGAAGGACATCTCCACGACCCTCCCCGACGTCCCGACGAACGCGGCCCTGCTGACCCCGAACGGCGGCCTGGCGGTGGCCACGGACCTGGGAGTGGTCTACCGGGCCCCGCACCACACGACTTGGCAACGCGCAGGCACGCTCCCGGCCACGGCAGTACTCCAACTCAAACTGAGCCCGAACGGCAAAACCCTGTACGCGGCGACGCACGGCCGGGGGATCTGGTCGGTGGGGGTGGGGGAGCTGGGCTGAACGACTGGCCTTCAGCGGGGATGCAGATCCCGGCTGAAGGCCGGCCGAGGGATCATGACTTCATGGACCTCACCAACCCGTTGCCACTCCTGGACGAGGCGGTGGCAGCCCTGAAGGCCCCCCTCACGGAGGAGGACCGCAGCCAGGGCTGGACGGACGACCTCCGCAGAGAGATCCAGGAGGAAATCTCCCTGAGCCGCTCAGCCCTACGCCGCCACGGCCTGAGCACGGCCCGCTACTTGCGCCCGCGCTGGGAGGAGTGGCTGGACAGGGAGGGCGTGCGGCCGGGGAGGTTGCGGACCTTGGTGGCGGAGGTCCAGGGATGCCTGAAGACGGCGGCAGGCTCGGTCTGGCCGCCGTGGCATCACAACTAAGTCACTTTCTCCACCAGTCCCTCACATGTGATGGACAGGTCCAGATAGTTTCGCCCCTCAAGTACTTCACCAGGGGGGTCCTGTGAGCTACTACCAGCCGCAACCACCGTTCCAGCCACCACCCGTCCCACCGATGCACCGCCCGGCCCCCAAGTGGGCCCGCAAGCGCTTCGTACTGCCGGCCCTGGGTGTGGCGTTCCTCGTCGGAGTCGGCGCGGGGGCCGCCGACAACCAAAAACCGAACGAGACAAAGACGGTCGCCAACACCAAGACCGAACCGACTCCCACCGTCACGGCAACGGTCACCGCAACGGCCACGGTGACCCAGACAGCCGAGCCCACACCGGCACCGACGGTGACCAAGACGGTCAAGGTAAAGGTGACGGTCACGGCCCACGCCCCGACCAGGAGCTCAACGGGCGGCGGCAGTTCAACGTCCGGCGGCTCATCGTCCACCGGCGGCGACTCCAACTCGTCGGACGACTCGAACTCCGCGGGCGGCGGCGCAACGGCCATGTGCAACGACGGCACGTACTCCTACGCAGCCCACCACCAGGGAGCCTGCTCGCACCACGGCGGGGTGGCGATCTTCTACCGCTAGCGAACGCCCGCTGCCGCCCGCACGCGACTCCGGAGGGCGCTTGTGACGTTGACGTTTGTGCTGGTCGCGAGCACTGCACGGCAGTTGCAGACGATTCCCGTCCACGAACAGTCCACAGGAACATGCGCGGGCTCACCCACAGCCTTCGTGGGTCGGCGCGCCATGGCCTACCTGGACACCAACACGTATCTGACCGGAGGGGCCGTCGATGACGCGGAGGGGGCGGCTCTGCCACTGACCCGTCACGGCGGCGACTGGAACTGTATGGACCACCGCCCATACGCGGCCATCTCGGCGGACCGGTCCTGCACCGCAGCCACTGACGCGTTCGGTACCAGACCCTGTTCTCCGGAATGACTCGGCAGCAACTCAACGACCTCACCGAGCCTCTGTCGTCAGACGGCGACGCCAAGGGGTCACCTGCGACGCTCGTAGATCATTCAGGGAGCAGTACTTGGCGAACCTGTCGCCTAAAATGTCAAGATCGGTCAACTCCTGTCAGTGGTACGGGATTTGTACGATGCCCATCTCGTCGGACGGTTATAGTCGCGGTGAGCGTGGTGCAAGGCAGCATCGTGACGTACGGGACCAGGAACAGTCCTGGGGGCTCCTGATTCCTCATGGTTGTGGATCGGGGGCTGTCGCTGGCGCGGATGGTACTCCCCATGGGGTCTGATTCTGGGTCGATGCGGCAACCGCTTCCGAAGCCGTTGACGTACGACGTGGCGCGCGGCATTGAAGCACTCCGCGCCCGCTGCTCTCGAAAGTGACCTTCGTTTCGAGGAGCGCGGAAGGGCCCTCGGCAACGGTGCCGGGGAAAACCCACGCGTGCTTGCGGAGTTGATAGCCTATGGTCGCCGAGTCCAGCGCTGCCCCCCTGCGTCTCTATTTCGTTGACGATGGAGGCAACGCCCGTACGACGGTCTGCTTCGCATCCTTGGGTATCGATCTCGCGCAGGTTGACACCGCGAACCAAAAATGGCGAGATTTTCGCGCCGAGCTGGATGCAGATGCACGGCTGGAGATCCCGGCAGACTCCTCTCTTCACTCGGTGAAACTCGTGGGCGCTCGTGGGCGCCACGTTCACCGTTCACGTAGCACTGACCGTGCGACGCATCGCCGGCACTGCCAGGAAGTCATCCTGCGCGGGCTGCGAACGATCGCCGCGGTACCTGGCGTGCGCGTGCGTGCTGTCTATCGAGAGACGGATAACTACGGGCGCGACCGGCCTGCCCTCTACGCCGCGCTGCTGCGTCAACTTAACGCTGAGCTCGCCAAATCGGGCATCCATGGGGTGGTCATCGTCGATGGCGATGGTACTGAAGGCGCCCTTCGACGGGCCCATCGAGCCCTCTCGGACGAAAGTCGCCACATCATCGGCGACCCGGTGTTCCGGCCTGCACGCAACTTGGGCCTGCTTCAGGGCGCAGACATGTTGGCGTACTCGGCCTACCAGTCCATCGCAAAGCGTCCGTCTCGCGCGTTCATGTGGCACTGGTTCGGTTCCACGTTCCCGGGTGCCCACGGGCCCAGTGCACTGTGAGTTGAGCGAGGCAGAGGCGGGGACTGGGCCCCGAACGAAGCCGGGGCCCAGCCGGGCCGGACCTGGATCCCGCGCGAAGCGGGCCAGGACCGCGAACCTAGTCTTCCACACCGACCACCCAAGAGGAGGCATTCAATGCCTGGATACGAGACTGGCGCACCCATCACTGTTGACTGGCGTAACCAGCAGATCGAGGTATCCACCGTCGACCACGAACTGCCTGATGCGTCCGCCGTGGACGACCGCAACAAGTTGGTCAAGGCCGGCATGAATGCTCAGTTGGCGTCGTTGCCGGAGGATGCATGGCATGCGGTGGCTCGGGCCGCTGTGACGCCTGCGACCGTCGCCCTCCAGCTGCGTGAGGCGCATGATGCCAACGCTAGCTTGCTCTTGGAGGAGCATGTGGATGGCGCGACCCTGCGGTCGGTTCATTCCAGGGTGTGGTTGTCCGAGCTGTTCCCAGCCATTCAGCCGCGGACGGGGCAGGAACTTCTGGCTGTCGACGATCCGCAGGTGCTGGGCATGGCCGAGGATGACAATCCGCAGGCAATCCTCCGATACCGGTACGAAAGCGTCAATCACCTTAAACGCCACGTTCGGCAGACCATCACGGCAACGCTGTACCGGAACTCCTACGAGGAATCTATCCTCTCCAGGCGGGTCACACGCGCCCTGATCGCGCATCCGATCATCTATGACTTTGACGATGGCACGGAGTCAGTTTTCGGCCTTGTCGTACGCGACGGTATCACTCGCTTGGCTAGCGCATGGAAAGTGTTGGCCGGGCCCGATAGTGATCCAGAGGAGGCAGCCAATCTGGCCGTGAATACCCTCCTTGCGCAGTATCAGATTTCTGCTAGCGAGCCAGCCAAGCCGCTCACCCAGCGGATGGCATTGGGGCGGCAGAATAGGCGCAAGCAGCTTCGTGAAGAGTTCAATAAAGAGATCGCCAATGCAGGGGAGGGTAATCCACCGTCCCTGCGGGCCATCCAGATTGCCCAGTCATACCAGGTGCCATCGCATGTAACGGTCGGCGTCCAGGCTCACGAGCGCACTGCCTTGCCAGTGGAGGACGTGTTCGACGACGCCCTACGATCGATCCTCGCGTCCGTTCACGTCGAGTTCAAGCCGTGGGACACTGCCGCCCAAAACGTCGAGGTTGCTGCCCGCGCACTCAAGCGCGTTCTCCACGGTAGCACCGGAAGCACGGTCGAAGATGGGCTGCATGCGGTGTACGAACTGGCCGTCGGCCTCCGGCGAGCTTCGGATACTCCCAATGTGTATGGGAATCATGATATCCCTGGCAACGGATTGTGGCGTGCAGTCCAATTGCTGCACACCCTGACTCGGCCGGCAACCTTCGAGGAGTTGAGGAGCAGGGCCAAGGAGATTAAAGGCGACCGGCGGATGACTGACAAAGGTTACGCCGGGCTGCTCGGCCCTATCGTTGATCACCCCTGGCGGTCCAGTAAGAAGTCAGCAGCACAGCAGGCGCGCAACGCCTGGAGCAATGGAGGTGTCCTCTTCAAGGAAGTGCTGGCGGACGGTTGGGCCCCGATGGTGACCAACGACTTCACTACCCTGATCAAGCCGGCGCTTGAAGGTAGCCGTGAGGCCCGTCTGACACTTGCCTTGGCTGGCGGTACGGCTCTGATTGCCGATAAATTGCTGACCAGGAACGTAGGTTCGTCCGTCAGTCGGACCAGGGCACCCGGCAAAGTTCCATTCCGTGCTGACGTGCACAAGATCGTCGAAGGTCTAGCTCGGAAGGGCAATGAGCTGGGATTGTGGACGCTGGCCTTGGCGGCGCAGCGCTTTGAGGACGGTCGACTCCCTCGAAACTCGGGCACAAGGCAGCAGCTTGGGTTGCCTAACGACCAGGCTCTTGAGGGAGACGACGAGTACCAGCATCTTGTGGTCGATCTAAATGCCCCCGACCACATTCTTCGGGATAATGGCAAGCCAGTCCTGTTGCTGGAGTGGGACGTGGCCGTCGCTTCAGACCCGGAGCGCGCCCGCCAGGTGCTCGAGCCGGCAGAATCTGACGGTGAGGACGGACGGGTAGATGAGGACACGGATGCGAACGGTGGATCTGACGCGTTCAAGCCCTCGACGATTGGGAACGACGACGGACGGCAAGAAGATCCGTCGGACGCGGTTGCGGACACCGAAATGCCAGTAGAGCAGCAAATCCAGGAGGGTCGCCGGGTGCTAACCAACTGCCTGGCAGACGCAAAGACGTCGGTCGACGAGTTGGAGAAGCTGGGCCAGGCGGTGACTTATCCTCCCTTGTTTGGCCCGGCCGAGGCCTGGAATGATCTCAGGGACACTGCCCTTCATGTCCTCAACACACTTCAAAATCATGAAGGAGACTACGTGACCGACAGAGCCGAGGAATACTGAAGCGTGTGACTTGGTCGTAAGCAGCTTCGCTGCAATCGGCTTGTTTGGCGGATACGGGCGACCTTCCGAAGCCTACTGCATGGCGCGTGCATGCTGCATAGCCCACTCAGTGATGCGGAAGTTGCCCAGTTCTGGGACAAAGCTCGGTCTTCCGGGGTGATTCGAGAGCCCCACCCGAGGGTGGCTGGTCTATGAAGCGTGTGTGAGATCGCGGGGCTCCCTTTCTCCACCCACGTGATCTGTGAAAGCTATCGAGGAGGGTGGGAGCCAGAGAGACTGACTCCCACCCGCTTACGCTGGTATCAACTTTGGCTAGACCGCGCTCTCGGGGACCTGACCGGCGATCTCCCCGGCGCGGGAGTCGAACCTGCGCACACGTCCTTCTGGAGAGCCCTGCGACTCGCCGCGCTTTGCCTGGTGACCAAGGCTGCAACTGGTCAGTTGCTAATGAACTGTCCGTAGGTGGCCCACAGCTACAAGAGGGTATGCCACGTCTGTTGCTATGGCAGCTTTGTAGTGCAACTTTCTCGGCCGCGGCAGGGCAGGCGCTCAGCCTCACTTACAAATGCCCCGGGCTCATACCGATGTCGCTACAGCCGAATCGAAGGCGTCAACCTCTCTGCCGGGCCACGCGAGTGTGATGCCCACGCGGCGGCACAGCTCGATCCACCTTGCCTCGCTCGGCTGATACTCGACCCACAACACGGCATGCACCTTTGGTGCTCGCTCGCGGAGCCTGTCGTGGTAGTCGAGAAGCTGCCCCAGCCCGGTGCGCAACTGTCGCGTCTCGTTCGCTGCGGTTAGGGATTTGACCTCGCAGACCGTCAGATTGCCGGCCGAATCGCGCCAGGCAAGATCGAAATCGGGGTCTGTTGCACGTGGTGACAGGGCCTCCAGGCCGTGGGCAGCTACTGCGGCTGCCAACGCATTCTGGAGATGCCTGTGGGCGCGAAGGTTCCGCTCAGTTAGTCCCGAATCGGGAGTTCCCGGCTGTGCTGGCACTGGCTGGACCGATTCATCGGCGGGATGATATCCGGAGCCTACGGGCACGGTGGGTGGCTGCTTGGTGGAACCGACAGGTATGAGGTGGAAGCGGATTACCTGACGTAGAGGGCCTCCACCTGTCTCAGGTGCTCGTGAGTACGAGTAGGGAGAAGCTGGATCCAACGCGAACTCACCCACGTAACGAACGATGCCACGTGACCCCTCGAACAGACGGAGCCTGAGCCCGAGTTGAACGTGGTCGCGGACCGATCTATTACCCAGGCTGTCGAACGTTTGGGGGCCTTTTTGGCCGTCCCCCGTGTAGTGGAACGAGCCATCCTCTGCCCACTCGTCGTAGTAGCCGTGCTGATGACCGGTGTTGGGGTCAGTGAAAATCAGAACGTTGTCATTGCGCGCTGACTTGCAGATACCTCCCTGCCGGCTTCCCCCGTAGCGATCGTGGAGCTCCACACGACGAATGGTGTCCCCGGGGTTGAGATGCCAGGAAATCCGATCAGGCTTGTCCAGTCGTGCTTTGCTGAACGCTTCTTCGAACGCTTCCCACTGGACCTCATTGAGGCGATGTGGATTACCCGCGAAGAGCGTCCGCAGAGTGGTAGTGCCGTCGAAACGGTCGTCTGTCGTGAACTGAGCGCGCGGAACGGGAGCGTCGAGCCACTCGTCGATTTCGAGTGGCACGTACCAGCGAGGTCCCGGATCCTCTTGCCAGTAGTCGTTCGAAGCTGACTCGCGGAAGAATGGCACGCCAGTGATACGCCCACGTCCAACCAACCCCCCTTGGGGGCCGGTGAGCCACATGACAAAGTGATCGTCAGTCGCAAGCTCCGATCGATACCTGGCAACGCTCCATGACTCCAACTCTTCTCCACCGCGCCGGAGCGCGTCGAGGTCGAAGATGTCGGGATTACAGGTTAGGAGCCAGAAAGCCATGGAGGCACCCCCGTATTGACGTTGGCAATCATGCCGGCGCTCAGCACGGGAAGGAGGCTACGGCATGACTGCGACAACCGCTTGTCTGTTGCTCTGATCTGGGTGGTAGCCGATGAAGGTCCGTCCCGGATCGAGGCTATGGCGCTGGCTCACCTCCGCTACCTGCCCCAGTAGGTCCCTGCGTGTTGGGTGGTCCACGGGCATGCCAACGCCAATCCCGGCGCTTGGTCTGGCTTGGCGAACCACGCGGACAGCGCATAAAAGCATCCGGCGTACCACTCCTCAGGAGATGAGGAGAAGCCTTGGAAGGCCAGCTCTCTTACGCCGTGATCCGCAGCGCCATCACCTGATAGTTCTTCTGCAAGCCAGGCATGTTGGCTGCGGTAGCAGGACAGGCGATCGAACCTTGGGGTCCACCGAGCCGCATCGACTCTTTTGTACTGTGCCGGTTTGTACTGTGCCGGGCGACAGCCGGGCCAGTCCCGCTCCCGCTCAGTCTGCTTCCGGCCGGTTCCGCGCACGATAGGCTCGACCAGGCACTTTTGCATCGTGTCCGTGAGGAAAGCCTGGGGAGGCCGGACGGTGACAGCTCAGTCAGGCATGTCGGCACCGAGGCCCGGCGTACCAAAGCCGGGCCTGCCGCGCCCCGCCCGGCAGTGGTTCCAGGAGCGTCCCTCGCCGTACCCGTGGGAGCAGGACGCCCTGGAGCATGTGCGGGGGCTCATGCCCCAGGCCGAGCCCTTTCGCGCCTGGGCCACCTTCTCCTTCACCGCGATGTCCGGCCGCGTCAACGAGTGCGATCTACTGATCGCCGTTCCCGCCGGCCTCTTTCTCATCGAGATCAAGGGGCATCTGGGGCAGCTCCGGAACACCGGGTCGACCTGGAACTTCCAGGGACCTGACCGCATGCGGACCATCAACAATCCCCTGCACCTGACCGACCTGAAGTCCAAGGAGCTGAAGAGCCAGCTCCAGTGGGCGGCCCGCAAACTGGGCCTGTCCGAGCGGGTGGTCCCGCGGGTCGAGCCTGCTGTGTTCCTGTCGTCGCCCGTCCTGGAGAGCCACCTAGACGAGGTTCAGCAGATCAAGGTCTACGGCCGTGACGACGGCGGCAGCGGCCTGAAGCGGATCTGGCAGGACTTCCTCGGCCTGCCCCCGGAGCGTCCCGACCGGCGCATCACGCCGGAGTTCTCGCGGCACACTCTGCCGCAGCTGCTCAAGGCGATCGGGATCCGCCAGTCCACGGCCCATCTCCGCTTCGGCGACGCCTGGAAGATGGAGCCGCACCCGATCGACGCCGGACCCTCCTGGGAGGATCGCCTGGCTACCCGGGACGACGGCCTCGTCCAGGAGGAGGGCCGGGTCCGTATCTATCTGGTGAGCCAGATGGCGACGGAGGCGGCCCGCAAGGGAACCGAACGCGCTGCGCGCCGGGAGTACCAGGTGCTGCAGGGCATCACCCACCGCGGCATCGTCGACGCGCTCGACTACCGAGAGCACCAGGGCGGACCGGCGATCCTCTTCCGCCACCGGCACGGCGATCTCCGACTCGACCAGTACCTGGACACCTACGGCGGCAGGCTCACGCCCGAGATCCGCCTGGACCTGGTCCGGCAGCTCGCCGAGGCGGTCCGCTACGCGCACAACCGCTCGCTCTACCACCGGGCGCTCGCCGCCCGTTCCGTGTGCGTGTCGTTCCGGGCCGACGGGGCGGCTCCCGAGCTGCGGATCACCGACTGGCAGACCGCGGCGCGGGACTTCAACAGCAATGCCACCTTCTTCCGGTCCATCGGCGGCTCCGCCCTTGACGCCGCCCTGATCGAGGATGCGGCCCGCGTCTATCTCGCCCCCGAGTCGGACCAGCCATATGCGGATCCGGCCGACTTGGACATCTTCGGTCTCGGCGCACTGGCCTACCTGATCCTCACCGGCCGCCCGCCGGCTACCCAGCGCAGCGACCTCGCCGAACGGCTCCGCAGCGACGGCGGGCTCCGCCTGTTCGCGGTGGCCGACGGCCTGCCCGACGCACTCGACGACCTGGTCTTCCGGGCGACCCGCTCTGACGTCGACGAGCGCCTCGGCTCGGCCGAGGCGTTCCTGGACCTGCTGGACGTGGCGGAACGCGCCAGCATTTTCCCGGACTCTCCGGCGGCGGCCTGCGTCGACCCGCTCGAAGCGGTGCCCGGTCAGGCGCTCGACGCCGAGTGGACGGTACGCCGTGTCCTGGGCACCGGCGCCACCGCCCGCGCCCTGCTCGTAGAGCGGGCCACGGAGGACGAGGACAGCCGCACCCAGCTCGACGAGCACGTCTTTAAGGTCGCCCTCGACGAGGAGAAGGCGGGGCGGCTGCGCGCTGAGGAACGGGCGCTGCGCAAGGTCGGCGGCGGCTCCGTCGTCCAGTTGCGCGGCGAGGGACTGCGGGAGCTCGGCGGGCGGACCGTCCTGGAGCTGGAGTATGCCGGTGCGCAGTCGCTCGGCGAGCGGCTGCGCGGCAAGGGGCAGCTCAGCTACCACGACCTGGAGCGCTTCGCCGACGACCTGTTCCGCGCCCTGGACCAGCTCGCCGCGCAGGGCGTGCGCCACCGCGACATCAAACCGGACAACTTCGGCATCCAGCGTCGCAAGGACCGCACCCGACAGCTCAAGCTGTTCGACTTCTCCCTGACGGACGCGTCCGACCGGGATGTGAAGGCCGGCACGCGCGGCTACCTCGACCCGTTCCTCGGATCGATGCGCCGCGCCCACTACGACGACCACGCTGAGCGGTACGCCGCCGCCGTCACCCTCCACGAGATGGCGAGCGGCGAGCGTCCGCTGTGGGGCGAGGGGCAGCTCGATCCGCTGACCAACGACTCGGCCGAACTCCACGTCGCAACCGAGCTGTTCGAGCCCGCGCTGCGCGACGGCCTCACCGCCTTCTTCCAGCGTGCGCTGCACCGGGACACCGAGCAGCGCTTCGACACGCTGCGGCAGATGTGGGACGCGTGGCGTGAGGTGTTCCGGGCGGCCGACGAGACAGCGCCCGCCACGACCCCCTCCACCGTCGGCAGCCCCTCCGACGACCCGGTAGCGGCCCGCGACCGGGCCGCCGCGGCGGCCGACCTGACGACGCCGCTGGACGCCGCCGGCCTGTCCCCGCGTGCCGTGTCGGTGGCGGGCGGACTGGGCGCGACGACGGTCGGTCAGCTGCTGGACATCCAGCCGTACGCCATCTCCAAGGCGCGTGGCGCGGGAAACCTCGTCCGCAAGGAACTCAACCGGCGCCGCAGGCAGTGGGCCACCGCGCTGCGCCCGGTAGCGCCGTACGCGCCCCGCAGGCAGGCGCCGGACGACACCGGCCGGAAGCACTCCGCCCTCGGCGACGGCGAGCCCCGCGTCCTGTCGATAGACGACATGGCCGCGCTCCTCGCCCCCGAGCCGGGCCGCAAGGGCTCCCACCGCGCCGACGTCGTACGCCTCACCCTGGGCCTGCCCCCGGACGACGGCGGACTCTCCCCGCTCGGCGCCTGGCCCGTGCAGGCCCGCGTCGCCGACCACTTGGGCATCAAGCAGACCTCCGTCTCCCGGCACCACCGCAATGAGATCAAGAAGTGGGCGGAGGCGGACTGGCTGGACCCGGTCCGCACCGAGCTGACCGAGATCATCCAGTCGGTGGGCCGGGTGATGACCGCCGACGAGGCGGCGGCTGAACTCCGGGCCCGGCACGGCGCGGGGGCGGACACGCCCGAGCGGACGCTCGCCAGGGCCCTGGCTGTCGTCCGGGCCGCGGCCGACGCGGAGACCACCGAACAACCGGACGAGGACCCCGACGGGCAGCACGAGCCCCGGTTCGACGTGCACCGGCGCGGTGAGACCGTCCTGCTCGCCGCTGAATCCCTGCCGGGTGCGGACGACCCCAGCCCGCGGGAGCTGGCGGACTACGCGGCGCTCCTCAGCCAGGCCGCCGAACGACTGGCACGGCAGGACCCGCTGCCCGGCCGCGGCGAGGTCCTGCGCGTCCTGCGCTCCGTGGCCGCGCCCGACGGTCTGGCCCCGCTCGCCGACACCCGTCTGGTGTCCCTCGCCGCCGCGACGGCCCCCGGTGTCGCGGCCACGCCCCGGCTGGAGCTGTATCCGCTTGACCTGAGCCTGGAGCGGGCGCTGCGCATCTCCCAGGCGGGCGCGGGTGTCCGCCGGGACCGGGGGATCACCGTCGCCGAGCTGGTGGCGCGGCTGCGCGCCCGATTCCCGGGCCTGGAGCTGGTGTCGGGTTCCCGGGAACCCACCCATGTGGAACTGCTGGACGCCCTGGAAGGGGCGCGCTTCGACCTCGTCTACGACGACGAGGCGGAGAAGTTTGTCCCCAGGGCGCCGGAGTCGCGGGGCCCGTGGAGCTCCACCGGCGCCCTCACCAGTTACCAGCCGCCCACCCCCGTCACCCGGGCCGACCGGGAGGACCCGCACGGCCCGCTGCGGGAGCGGCTCAGCGCCGTGGCGGAGCGGGGCGGTTTCCTCGCCCTCACGGTCAAGGCGAACGCGTTCGCGGGAGCGGCGGAGACCGTCGCGGCCGCATTCCCGGTCGAGGCCGTGGACCTGTCGGCCGTGTTCCTCACCGCCTTCCGCGCCCTGGCCGCGGAGAAGGGACAGGACTGGCAGAAGGTCCTGCGCGCCGACAGCCTCTCCACTCCCGGCAACATCAAGCCGGGGCTGGCGTCCTTCGTCCGGGTGGTCTGGCTGCGCGTGGAGGAGGCGGTACTGGCCCGCGCCGACGCGCCGCGCACCGTGCTGTTCCTCCACGACGCCGGCCTGGTCGCCCGGTACTGGGACGAGGGCGGTCACGCCTTCCTGGTCCGGCTCCAGAACGCGGCCCGCCGCCCCGCCGACGCGCCGCACGGCCTGTGGCTGCTGTGCACGGTCGAGACACGCGCCCAAGAGCCGAAGCTGGACGGTCGGACGGTGGAGGTGATCGGCGGGGACGGCGAACGGGAGCAACTGGATCGGGAGTTCCTGGACTCGCTGCGCGTGTCGGCTGGCACGGGCTGAGCGGCGGCCGGCCGGCACCGGCCGCCGCACCTATCAAGGTTGATAGTTCAGGACTTACGGGGAACCCCGCCCTTGCGGCCGATGTCGAACGCCAGCCGGTACACGTCGGGGAGGTCGAGCGCGCCGCTGGTGCGTTCGGTCAGGACGCCGAGTTCGACCAGTTCATCTATCAGTCCGATGGGGTCGTCAGCGGCGGCGCGGGGACCACTGTTCTCGTCGTCGTCCTCCCGCATATGGCGCAGGATTTCCGTGAGACCGCCACGCTCCCAGCACTGGCGGACGACGGACGGCTCTATCGGCACCCGCTCGCCCTCGAGCTGTTCGATCGCCGTCGCGGCCCAGCCGATGTCCTCCTTCAGCTCGTCCACCCTGACCCGCGACGCCTCGTGCAGACTCTCCCGGATCGCCTCGTAGTGCAGCGGGTACTGCTGCGTGGCGTACCGCTCCGCCGTCAGGTCCGTGGCCGTGCGCAGCGCGAGCAGCCAGGTCCTTGGGCTCACGCGTCCCTTGCCGTCCTGGAGATGGTTCGGTACCCAGGTGAAGGTGTGGCCCTTGCGCCGGTCGGTCCCCATGTACGGCCCCGCGAGGGCGACGAAAGCCCGTTCCTGGCACTTCTCGTCGGCGATCAGGTCGACCGGGGCGACGAACCGCCCTTCACTCTGTACCAACCACTCGCCGTACTGCGCCCGGAACTTCTCCGCCTCGGCACTCGGATGGTTGCCCAGCCGGTGGAAGAGCAGCCCGTAGAGATTCTCTCGGCTCCATGTCAGGTCGGCCGCGTTAGCCCCCAGCTTCGAGGCGTCCGGAAACGTCTTGGGTGCGCTGTCGTACATGTCCGGGCGTACGAAGATCTTGGCACGCAGGGCCCCCGTGGTCAGCCGCAGTTCCAGTGCCACCTGGAACAGTGCCGACACCAGCCGGTCGGCGGTCTTGCGGTCCGCGTGGAGGTGATCGAGGGCGTCGAAGAGCAGCACGCGTGTCTCGCCGCTGTCCCGCGCCTCCCGGTCGGCTTTGCGTAGTGCGTCCTCGTAAGCGTCCTCGTTCTCCTCGGCCCACCGGATGCGGTCGGCCCAGTCGGGGATGCTCGCGATCTCCGGAATGCCGAGCGCCATCATCACGACAGCACACCAGAAGACCTCGGGATCGGTTCCTTCGCGCAACAGTCGGGCGATCCTACGCTTGCCCGGATATGGGGTGTCGGCGCTGCCCCCGGTGGTGAACCCGGTGGTGACTCTGACCCGCCGCAGCCGCGGCATCATGTACGACCGCGCGGCCACCTCCCGCAGCTCGGGATCGGTCAGTGCCTTCGCCCAGTACGTCTTGCCGGTGCCGCGCGCGCCCCGGACCACCGTCACGTCCGGGTCGAGCGCGAGGCGGTGGCTGGACGGCGTGAACAGCCGCCGCAAGTCGGGGCCGTCCGTGTCCGCGTCGAGCGCGACACCGAGGGCCCTGGTGATCAGGGTGCGGTACTCGTCGGTGGTCGGTGCGGCGGTCATGAGGACTCCGGGGCGGGGTGCGGTGGCAGCAGCAGACGCTCCACCGTAGTCGTGAAGGTCCGGTACGCGGCGTCGACGAACGGCAGCTCGGGCCAGTCGCGGCTGCGCAAGGGGTCCAGCCCCACCAGGTCGTTGCCGAAGAGGATGGGGATGGCGGCGTGCGGCGCGGCGTCGTCCTCCAGCGGAGGGTGGTACAGCTCGTCGCCTTCGTCGTCCGCGCCCTCCTCGTCCGTGTCGAGCTGGTCGTACAGGGTCGAGGCGAACAGTGTCTGGGCGCGGTCGATCAAGGCGGGCAGCCGCTTCGCGTCCCCGGCGGAGTGGAACATGGCCGCCACGATCCGCAGCCGCTCCCGCAGCTCCCGGGCTAGGACCGGACGCCGCTGCCACTGCGTGAACAGCATCTTGTAACCCTCCCAGGTGGAGGGGTTGTCCACCGCGAACAGCAGGGCGAGTCCGCTGAGATGGGTCAGAGTGACCGCCGCGATGTCGTGCATGCCGGCCCTGCTGTCCAGCAGGACGACGTCCGGGGGCCGTGACAGCTCAGTCACCTGGTCCTCGCAGGCGGCGATCGCCTCTTCCAGCCGCGCGGCGAACGGCCGTTCGCGGTCACCTGGGTTGAGCCCGGCGAGGTCGCTGTAGATGCGGTTGAGTTTGGCGAGGTAGTCGTACGGCTCGCCGTTGCGCTCCAGGGGGCGGCCGCCCGCCGGCGCCAGCCACACCTCCCCGTTGCCCTTGACGGGCAGCGCGGAGCTGCGTGCCACCAGTTCCAGCCCGTCGGCGTTGCCGACGCCGCCCTCTATCAGGTGGTCGACGATGCCGTGGCGGGGGATGCCGGCGGGGTCCTCCAGCAGGTTAGACACGCCCGGTGACTCCAAGTCGAGGTCCACCACGAGCACGCAGCGGCCCGTTCCGGCCAGGTACCGGGCGAGGACGGCGGTGGCGGTGGTGCGTCCGACCCCGCCCTTGAAGCCGTACAGCGCCACCCTCCGATCCCGGCGCCCGGGGGCCCCGTCGGAAGGGGTGGGGACGCTGCGGGCCCAGTCGCTGCCGATGACGGTCCGCTCCAGGGAGTGGACGCTGCCCGCGGAGCCCTGCCGGGGGCTGACCGGTACGCGCTCCTCGGCGTCGAAGTACAGCTCGGGCGCGAAGAGCTTGTCGCCGAAGAGGAGGGGTTCCAGTCCCGTGAAGGGGCGCGTGGCAGCGGTGAACGCGTCTCGGAGGGCCACTACGGTGGGGTCGTCGTGGGCGAGGGGGCATCCCCGGTCGTCGATGAGGATGCAGCTTCGGCCGAGCACGTCCCGGGTGACGACGATGTCCATGCCGAACTGTGAGGCGGCCTGCCGGGCGTGGTCGAGGGCGGCCTGCCAGGCGGTGTCGAACCGCGCGCGGGATCGGCTCATGCGCGAGTCCTCGTTCCGAGGATGCCGGCCTGCTCATGGGCGGCGATGAGGGCGTACGCGGCCTCTAGGTGCCGATCGATGTCCGCCTCGGTGATGGCGGTGCCGTCGCAGTAGCGATCCGCGACGTCCCAGCCGGCGAACGGGTTCTCCCAGATGAGCTGCGTGAACAGCGCGCTCGATCCGCCTCCCCCGCGGCGGTGGGCGACGGCCGTGAGGTGTTCCCACAGCTCGGGGAGGTGCCCGTGCTTGTTGGTCCACTGCGGCTTCTTCCGGGAGCGGTCCAGGTACTTCACCTCCGGGTGCTCCGGCTTGTTCGAAGCGTCGAGTCGGGACCCGAAGAAGTCGATCAGGATGGCCTTGACGGCGCATTCCGCCGCCAGCCCGGCCAGATGGTCGGCGGATATCCGCAGGTCCTTGGCGGCGGCCAGCATGGCCGCGCGATAGTGGTTCCTGCTCGCCGTCGCGAACGCGGGCGGCGGCGGTGCCGCGGAGGGTGTCGAGGCCGTCACGACGATCACTTTAACGAGTCGATCAAGACGGCTGCGGGGGCTTTTCCCAGATCGCGACGACCCTGGGCCGCCGGACGGGGGCGCTGGTGCGGCAGGATGGGAGGTCCGGTCCGCGGATGACGCGGTGGGGCGCTGACGCGGTGCAGGGAGAAGGAAGCGAAGAGTGACGGTGACGACTACGGGCACGGACAAGGCGGCCCTACTCAAGGATTTGAAGAAGCTGGTCGTCGCACTGGAGGACGACCTGCGGACCCGCAGCGAGTCCGAGGAGGGGTTCCGCACCCGCCTGGAACGTGAGTGGCGCGAGGCGAAGGAAGAAGGGCGGCGCACCGACCTTTCCTACCCCGCCTGGCGCGACGAGCGAGTCACCCAGGCCGCGGTGGCGTGGGTGCTGGGCTGTGTCTTCGTCCGCTTCTGCGAGGACAACGGCCTAATCGACGAGCCATACCTCGCCGGCCCCGGCGAACGCCTCGCCGAGGCGGAGGCCCGGCACGAGGCCCATTTCCGCACCTACCCGCACCACAACAACCGCGACTGGATCATCGAGGCGTTCCAGCACCTGGCGAGCACCAACGACACCGCCGCCGGCCTCTTCGACGAGCGGCACAACCCGCTGTGGGGGCTGACCCCCAGCTACGAGACGGCGACCGAGCTGCTGATGTTCTGGCGCCGTTGGGACGCGGACGGCGAGATCCGCTACGACTTCACCGACCCCGAGTGGGACACCCACTTCCTCGGCGACCTGTACCAGGACCTGAGCGAGCACGCCCGCAAGACGTACGCGCTGCTTCAGACCCCGGAGTTCGTCGAGGAGTTCATCCTCGACCTGACCCTGGAACCGGCGGTCGCCGACGACGGGCAGGGCTTCGGCCTCAACCCTGTGTGGACCGGCCCCGACGGCCGGGAACGGCGCGGCCTGCGCACCATCGACCCGGCGTGCGGCTCCGGCCACTTCCTGCTCGGCATCTTCCGCCGCCTGCTAGACAAGTGGCGCCAGGCGGAACCTGGCACGGACGATTGGACGCTGGTCCGCCGGGTGCTGGAGTCCGTCCACGGCTGCGACAAGAACCCCTTCGCCGCGAGCATCGCCCGCTTCCGCCTCCTAGTCGCCGCGATGCGCGCGGCGGGCACGCGGAGGCTGGCAGACGCGCCGCCGTTCCCTATCAACGTGGCCGTGGGCGACTCGCTGCTGCACGGCCGGGACGCGGCGGGCATCCAGACCGACCTGGACACGCTGTTCGCGGAGTCGGTGGTGGGGCGCGAGGAGGGGGAGACGTACGCGTACGCCACGGAGGATGTGTGGGAGTACGCGAAGCGGGTGGACCTCCTGGGGCGGGGGTCGTATCACGTGGTGGTGGGGAATCCGCCGTACATCACGGTGAAGGACAAGCAGGAGAAGGAAAACTACAAGAAGAGTTACGACGCATGCGCAGGGCAGTACGCGCTGTCTGTACCTTTCGCACAGCGGCTCTTTGAGCTGGCCGTCAAGGGGGTTGGCGGAGCTACAGGTGGCGGGGGATTCGTCGGCCAGATCACTGCGAACTCGTTCATGAAGCGAGAGTTCGGCAAGACGTTGATCCAGAACTTCTTCCACCAGCGGGTTGAGCTATCGCACGTGATCGATACCTCCGGTGCGTATATTCCTGGCCATGGCACCCCGACCGTGATTCTTGTGGGACGTAATCGAACGCCGAGTGATGCCATGAAGGTGCGGGCTGTCCTTGGGGTGAGAGGGGAGCCTTCTGAGCCCAAGGTTGCGGCAGAGGGGAAAGTTTGGCAGTCGATTGTTAACCTGGTGCATCGCCCGGGGTGCGGATCTGAGTGGGTCACGGTGGAGGATTTGCCACGGAAACGACTCGCCGACTTCCCCTGGTCGTTGAGCGGTGGCGGGGCCGGTGATGTGGTTCAGGCTCTGGTGCGAGGAAGCAGTCGACGCTTGGCTGCTCTCGTGGAAAGTATCGGTTTCTGTGCTGTCACCAGAGAAGACGACGCGTATATGGTCGGTCACGGGTTTGGTCGACGTAATCGCGTAAGTGGCCAATTCGTCCGCCCCCTTCTCGGTGGCTCGGAAGTGCGGGAATGGGGACTCGGTAGCGGCGTCGAATCCATCTTCCCGTACTCCTCCCTTCGGAAAGCGGCTGAGATTGACACGGCGGCTGAGAGGGTTCTTTGGAAGTGCAGGACTCCGCTGAAGCTTCGACGTGCACTGTCCGGCACGCAGGAAGAGCAGGGACTGGAATGGTTCGAGTACTCCAGTTTCTCGCCACGACGCTACTGGGCGGACCTGCTGATTGCCTTCGCGTTCGTCTCTACCCATAACCACTTCTCCTTGCGTCGAGCTGACGAAGCCTTTATTCGAAGTGCTCCGGTGATCAAGCTGCCCGAGGGGGCTGGGGAGGATGAGCACCTGCAGTTGTTGGGGGTGCTCAACTCTTCGGCGACTTGTTTCTGGTTGAAGCAGGTCAGCCACGACAAGGGAAATCGCGGGGAAGGTGGCGGCATCACCAGCTCCGGGTGGGAACGCTTCTACGAGTTCACCGGCACCAAGCTGCAGGAGTTCCCCCTCCCGGCCAAGCTCCCGCTCTCCCTCGGCCGCATTCTTGACGCCCAGGCGCAGAAGCTCGCCGAGTTCGAGCCTTCGGCCGTGGCCGCGACTGTCGTGCCCACGCGAGAGGCGCTGGATGACGCGGAAGCCGCACACGCCAAGGTCCGCCGTCGCATGATCGCCCTGCAAGAGGAGCTGGACTGGCAGGTCTACGGCCTCTACGGGCTGCTCACCGACCGCGAGGTCGCCCGGACCGTGACCCCGTCACCCGACCCCGAGACCATCCCCGAGGTCAAACTCGGCGAGCGCGCCTTCGAGATCGTCCTCGCACGGAAGGTCGAGGCCGGGGAGGTGGAGACCGCGTGGTTCACACGCCACGGCTCGACCCCCGTCACCGAGATTCCCGCCCACTGGCCGGACTGGTACCGCGAGATCGTCCAGGCCCGTATCGACATGATCACCAGCCGTAAGGACATCGCCCTCATCGAGCGCCCCGAGTGCAAGCGGCGCTGGGCTGCCGACTCATGGGAGAAGAAGGAACGCGCCGCGCTGCGAAACTGGCTGCTGGATCGCTGCGAGGACGAGGACCTGTGGTTCGAGGTGCGTGAGGGTATGCGCCACCCCCGGACGCTGACCGTCAACAACCTTGCCGACCGGCTCGGTTCCGACCCCGACTTCACCTCGGTGGCCGCCCTCTATGCGGCGGGCCACTTGAAGAAGCCGGACCTCCCCATCGCGCAGGTCCTCAACGAGGTCATTGACGACGAGCACGTGCCCTACCTCGCCGCGATGCGCTACAAGGACTCCGGCCTGCGCACCCGCCGCGAGTGGGAGAAGGTCTGGGAGAAGCAGCGCGAGGAGGACCGTACCGGCACGCGGCTCGACATCGACCCGCCGACCAAGTACAAGACCTCCGACTTCCTCAAGCAGTCCTACTGGACCCACCGCGGCAAGCTCGACGTCCCCAAGGAACGGTTCATCTCCTACCCGGAGGCGGGTCCGGACAGCGACTCGACGCTGATGCTCGGCTGGGCCGGCTGGGACCACAAAGACCAGGCGCTGGCCCTCACGGATCTGATCGACACGCGTGTTAGGAACGACGCTTGGGGCGCCGACCCCGACCGGCTCGTACCCCTGCTCGCCGGACTGCATGAGGTCATGCCGTGGGTGCACCAGTGGTACAGCGCCTACGACGACGAGTGGGAGGGCTCACCGGCCGAGGACCTGGAGTCGGAGTACCGGAAACTGCTGCGCACGCACGGCGTGAGCGAGGCTCAGATGAAGGACTGGCGGCCGGTACGGAAGACACGTGGGCGGAAGGCCATACCGCGTCGGGAGGTGACCGGACAGCCGGAGCTGGACGACGCGTAGAGCGGGGCAAGGGGGAGAGCCGCTGTGCTCCAGGTACGCGACTCCGAGGACACCCGGATCCAGCCCCTGCGCATGTCCCCCACCGCCTGGTCGGCGTTCACCGCGCACGCGTCCGGCGTCGCCCGCTGAGTCGTCGGTCGGCAGCTGGGGGGCCACAGCGGCGGCGCCGGTGACAACTGCGTGGAGGTGGCCCTGACCCAAGAGGCACCGTGATACCCCACGCCGAAGGTGTCACGATCTCCCCTCCCACTGTCGGACCCACCTGGCAAGATGGACGTCGCGCCAACGCCTGAGGGGGGCGCTGTCCGGGCCGGCCGCCAGCACAGTGAGGGAATGATCGCCTGATGTCGACCACAGAGCTGTTCCTCCTTGATGTCATCGACATCAAGGAGGACGTCCACGCGGGCGATTTCAAGGTCGACCTCTCCCAGGGCTTCCACGAGGCCGACGAGAGGGTGGCGGAGTACGTCGTCACCGAGCAGTTGCAGAAGGCGTTCCGCAAGGCGCTCGGCATCGTTGCGAAGGCCGTCCGCACGGGAGACTCGCACGCCGCCTACCTGCACGGCTCGTTCGGTGCCGGTAAGAGCCACTTCCTCACCGTGCTGCACGCCGTGCTCAACGGCCACGCGGGGGCTCTGAACAAGCGGGGACTGACGGAGGTCGTCGCCGAGCACCGGGACTGGCTGGGCGGCAGCCGGTTCCTGATGATCCCGTACCACCTGGTCGGGTCGACCGACCTGGACTCGGCGCTGCTCGGCGGTTACGTCCATACCGTGCGGGAGCTGCACCCGGAGGCGGCGACCCCCGCCGTCTACCGGTCGGACGCGCTGCTCGCCGACGCGGACCGGCAGCGGAAGTTCCTCGGCGACGACGACAAGTTCCGGCAGTGGCTCGGCGCCGGGGCGGCGGCCACCGCCCCCGGCGGGGGCGGGACGGCCGGTGCGGACGACGAGGACGACCTGCCGGGCATTGACGGGGGAGCCGACCTGGCCGGGACCGGCGGCTGGAGCACCGCCGAGCTGGACCGGGCCTTCGCCGCGCCGCCCGGCAGCGAGGAGCGGGAGCGGCTGGTGTCGGCGCTACTGACCGGGCCCATGGCCGCCTACACGCAGGCCGCCCGTGGCGACGCGCAGTCCTTCATCCCGCTGGAGAACGGCCTGAAGGTTATCTCCCGCCACGCCCAGTCGCTGGGCTACGACGGTGTCGTCCTCTTCCTCGACGAGCTGATCCTCTGGCTCCAGGCGCACATGGGCGACCAGGACTTCGTCCGCGACCAGGTGCAGCGGCTGGTCAAGCTGATCGAGTCCGCCGACAGCGGCCGGCCCGTGCCGATTGTGTCCTTCATCTCCCGCCAGCGCGACCTGTCCCAGCTGATCGGCTCCGACGTGGCGGGCGCCGACGTGCAGAACCTGGAGCAGCAGGTCGAGTACCTCGCCGGCCGGCTGGACGTTGTGGAGCTGGAGGACAGCAACCTCGTCGAGATCATCAAGCACCGCGTGCTCGCCCCGCGGCCGGGCATGGAGCAGGCTCGCGACGACGCCTTCAAGATCGTCGAGTCGTCGCGGGACGAGGTGCGGCAGGTGCTGCTCGACGCGCAGGGGCGCACCGAGGCGAGCTGGGACGACTTCCGCACCCTGTACCCGCTGTCCCCGGCCTTGCTCAACGTCCTGGTCGACCTCTCCGGCGCGCTCCAGCGCGAGCGGACCGGTCTGAAACTGGTGCAGGAGCTGCTGCGGCGTCACCGCGACGACCTGCGGCTCGGCCAGCTCGTCCCGATCGGCGACCTGTGGGACGTGATCGCCGCACGGACCGGTGAGGCGTTCACCGCGAAGCTCCGCAAGGAGTCGGAGATCGCGCACCGCTTCCACGCCCGCGTCCGCGAGCACCTGCTGACCAAGTACGGCTCCGAGGACGACAAGCGGTTCCGGACCGATGACCGGCTCGTCAAGACGCTGCTGCTGGCCTCCCTCGCCCCCAACGTGCCCGCCCTGACACGGCTCACGGGCGGCCGGCTCGCCGCGCTGAACCACGGCACCATCAGGACCCGGGTGGGCGACGCGGGGGCCGTCGCCGTCAAGCGCCTGCAGGAGCTCCAGGCTGAGGGCTTCGACGGCGAGCTGCGGAGCGAGGGCGACCCCGCCGACCCCGTCTTCCACCTGCACCTGTCCGACCTGGACGTTGAGCCGCTGCTGGAGGAGGTGCAGGGCGTCGCCGACCAGGACGGCTACCGCCGCCAGTGGATCAAGGACCAGCTGTGGGCGGCCCTGGGCATCCCCGACACCCAGGCGTTCGTCTGCGAGCGGACCGTCGTCTGGCGCGGCACCAAGCGCACCGTCGAGTTCGTCTTCGGCAACGTCCGCGACCCGCACCTGCCCGATGCCGAGTTCGCGCCGCAGACCGAGGGCAACATCCGCTTCGTCTTCGACTACCCCTTCGACGGTCACACCCACTCGCCGATGGACGACGTGCAGCGGGTGGAGCGGATGAAGCGCGCCGGGAAGACGGCGCCGACGATCGTCTGGCTGCCCCACTTCCTGTCCGAGCAGAAGGCCCGCAACCTCGGACGCCTGCTGAAGATCAACTACCTGCTGGAGCGCGACCGGCTCGACGACCACACGGCGACCCGACCCGCCGAGGAGCGCATCCAGATCCGCAACCAGCTCAAAGCGTCCCGCGACAGCCTGACCACCCAGCTCACCGACGCCCTGCTGCAGCTGTACGGCATCAACAAGGCCGAGCCGGGCACCGCGGGCGCCGAGGTCCCCGAGGGCCACCACCTGATCTCGCTCCAGCCCGGCTTCACCCGCACCAGGCCCGAACCGGCGGTCGGCTTCGAGGAGAACCTCTTCCTGCTCGCCGACGGGCTCCTCAACGCCCGTCACCCCAAGCACCCCGACTTCGACCCGCGCCTCACCCGCAAGGCCGTCACCACCCGCGAGCTGAAGACCACCCTCGAATGGATTACGAGGGCGATGGAGGACGGCTCCCGGCGCGTCGTGGTCAACAGCCAGCACCTTCCCGTCGTCCGCCGGATCGTGCACGCCCTCCAGCTCGGCGAGGTCCACGACGGGCCGCTGAACGTCACCACCGACTGGCGCCTGCGCATCAACAAGAAGGCCGCCGAAAGCCCCGACGCCGGCCCGGAGCTGTCCGTGGAGGACATCCGCGACTGGATCGAGGAGCTCGGCTACACCGGCCTCGACCGCCACGTCAGCAACCTGATCATCGCCACGTACGCCCTGCTCGACGACCGCACCTGGGTCTACCAGACCTCGCCGCTGCCCAAGGCACCGGAGCTGGAGCGGATCGGCCCCGGATACGGGCTGAGGGCCGTGGAACTGCCCACCGAGGACGAGTTCCACACCGCGCTCGGCCGCGCCGGGACGATCTTCGGCAGGACCGTCTCGCGGGTTCTGTTCGCGCGCAATGTCGCCCGGCTCGCCGAAGGCGTGCGCGCGGTCGCGGAGGAGCACCGCATGGCCCTCGGCGAGGTGCGCACCCTTCTGACGGAGCACGCCCACCACCTCGGGCTGACCGGCTCCGACGCGCCCCGCCTGAAGTCCACCAAGGCCGCCGCCGACCTCGTTGCCCGGCTGCTGCGCACCAGCGAACCGGCCGCGTGCGTGCGGGAGCTGGCCGCCGCCGCGTACGACGTGACCGACGAGGAGATCGCAGGCGCCCTGCGGCACGCCCCGGAGGTCGCCGCCGCGATGCGCGGTACCCAGTGGTCCCTGCTGGAGGACGTACGCCGCACCCTCGCCGTACGCCAGGACCGCCTCGGCGAGCGGGCCACCCGCTTCCTGGACGAGGTGCACCGAGCCGCCCGCGAGCACGAGCAGACCGTCTCGCTCGTGCCCGTGCTGGACCGGCTCCCGGACACCGTCATGGCCCTGATGCGCGAGGCCACCCGCCTCGCCCAGCCGGCGCAGCCGGTCACTCCGCCCGTGGCGCCGGTCACGCCGGAGCCGACCGCCGAGGACGTCAGCCTCACCACCCACGGCAAGCCCCCCGTCCCCTCGGCCCCTGTGTCGGACCAGCCCGTCACGCCGGACGACTCCTCCCGCAGCGGGGGTGGCGCGGAGGCCGTCGTCCCGGCGCAGGCCGGTCGCCGGCGCGCCGTCCACCTCGTCGAGCCCACCCAGCTGGAGGTATCGCTGGCCACCACGGTCGCCGAGATCGACGCGGAGATCCGCGCCTACCTCGCCGCCCACCCCGGCACCCGCATTCAGGTCTCCTGGCAGCCAGTCGCCGACACCGGGTCCGGAACCGAAGGCTCCGCCGAAACCGAGGCGGAACCGGGCGGCGAAGGGACCACCGGCTGATGGCCCCGGCCCTGCCCCGGGTAGGCCGCCGTACCGTGGAGGCCCTGCTCGCCGCGAACGCCAAGGACCTGGGCGAGCGCAGCCTCGTGCTCGTCCACGGCCAGTACGCGCCCGGCGCCCCGCCCCGGTTCACCGTCACCCTGGACGGCGAGGCGCGGCGCGTCCACGTACGCGACGAAGCCTCCGTCCTCGGCGTCGTCGCCGCCCTGCACGAGCACCGGAGCGCTGCCGCTTCCTCCGACGTGCTCGTGGTGACCACGGGCGTCGACGACGAGCAGCTCGGATGGGACGTGCGCGGCAGGGCCGTACGGCGCAAGACGCTCACCGTCGAGAACGCCGAGGTCATCCTCCAGCGCTTCGGCGCTACCGCCCTCGACCCGCGGATGTACCGCGAGCGGTGGCTCCTGGAAGCCTTGGTCGAAGCGGAGCCCGCGGAAGACGGCTGGCCGCGCGTCGGCGGAGTGCTGACCCGGGACGCGGCCCTGCGCGCCCTGACCGCCGAACGGCTCGGCCTGCGCGCGGTGCACGGCTCCTCGGGCCAGGACGGGCAGGTCACCCTCGACGCCGACACGCTGCTCGCCTGGTCGCGCACACCCGCTGGACCCCGGCGGTTCGCGGAACTGGGCGCCACAGAGCGTGGGGAACTGAAGAAGTGGCTCGCGGAGGTTGCCGGCCCGGCTGTCCCCGTTCTGCTGTCCCTCGCCGAGGCCGGACTCGGCCACGATGCCCTGCCGCTCGGACTGCTCGGCGCCGCACTGCGGGACCCCGCCGCCCAGCCCGACACCGTGCTCGCCCTCGGCGGACTGTTCGGACAGGTCAAGCCCCGACGGTCGGAACTCGCCGTGTTCACCGACGCCGTGGAGGGGACCCTCACCCGCTGGATCGCCGACGCCCGGACCAGCCAGGACGCTCGCCGACGCGTCGACGCCGTACTGGACCGGGCCGACGAGCTGGCCGACAAGGCGGGCCTCACCCCCGGACTCACCGCGAGCCGTTTCCTCCCCTCCAGCTTCACCGCGCAGCTGCGCCGGACCGTCGCGGAAGCCCGCCGGTCCGCGGCCGCCGGCGAGGCCGCGCTGGCCGACCTCCTCGGCCACGCCCTGGTCGGCCTGCGCCCGGACCCCGTCCAGGCAGCCGAGACGGCCGTACGGGTGGCGCGTTGGCTCAGCGGCCCCGAGCCCGCCGTCACCGGCGTGGCCGCCGCCGTGCGGGCCCATGTCTCCGACTGGGGTTGGGTGGACCGTGCGCTCACCGTGCTGTGGGCGGGCGACCCCGACGGCGACCTGGAGACCGGCCGCGACCTGCGCGCCTTGTACGAACAGGCACGTGAGCGCAGGCAGCGCCTCGATCAGGGGTGCGCCATAAGGCTCGCCGCCTGGGCGGCGCACGCCACCGCCCAGCACCCCGACGGCTGCCTCGTCATCGAGAACGTGCTGGACGCCGTCGTACGCCCGCTGACCGGCCAGGCCGCTCCGCTCCTCCTCGTCCTCGACGGCATGAGCAGTGCGGTCGCCGCGCAGCTCGGCGAGGAGGCGGAACGCGACGGCTGGCGCGAGATCGTGCCGCGCCCGGAGGCAGGCGAGATCCCGGCGCGGCTCGCCGCCGTCTCGATGCTGCCCTCCATCACCCGCGTCAGCCGTGCCTCCCTGCTGGCCGGTGAAGCGGCGGGCGGCGGCCAGTCGGCCGAGACGAGCGGATTCACCGCCTTCTGGAAACGGCGGCGCAAGGCGGCGGCCCTCTTCCACAAGGCCGCCATCGGCGGCGAGGCCGGCCACGCGCTCTCTCACGAACTCATGACCGCCCTCGCCTCGGACGCCGTGGTGGGCGTGGTTCTCAACACCATCGACGAGGCACTGGACAACGGCCGGCACGGCCGCGGTACCACCTGGTCCCTGGCCGACGTCACGCATCTGCGTGAACTGCTCGCCGCCGCCCGCAGCTACGGCCGCCCCGTCGTCCTCGTCGCCGACCACGGGCACGTCCTGGAGCGGGGCGGCCGCACCGACGCCCCGACGCCCGCCGTGGACGGGGCTGAGTCCGCCCGCTGGCGCACCGGCGACGCCGTGGGGGAGGGGGAGATCGCCGTCCACGGCCCGAGGGTGGGCGAGGGCGGGGGAGCGGTGATCCTGCCGTGGCGCGAGGACATCCGCTACACCGGACGGCGCGCCGGATACCACGGCGGAGCCTCCCTGGCCGAAGTCACCGTCCCGGTGCTCGTCCTGCTGCCAGCCGGGGGGGAGGCCCCGAAGGACTGGGTGCCGCTGCCGCGCGAGCTGTCCACGCCGGGCTGGTGGCGGACGCACGTCACCGGTGACGTTCTGCAGCCCGCCGCCGTGCCTGCCGATCAGCCGGCGATGCCCTCGCCCGCGCGACCCACGGCACCCTCCGAGACCGCGCCGGCTGCCGAGGCGCCGCCGTCCGCCCGGACGGAAGCCGCACCGCCGGTAGCCGGGGCGCTGGGCAGCACGGTGGTGAGCAGCGAGGTGTATGCGGCTCAGAAGGAGTACGTCCGCAAGGCGCCCGAGGCGAAGGTGGTGGCCGCGGTCATCGACGCGCTCGTCTCGGCGGGCGGGACGATGTCCCCGGCCGCTCTCGCCGCGGCGATCTCCGCGACCGGGCGGGTGCGCCGCAACATCGAGGGCTTCGTCGCCACGGTGCAGCGGCTGCTGAACGTCGAGGGGTATCCCGTTCTCGGGTTCATCGACGGCGGGCACGCGGTGAAGCTCGACGTGCCGCTCCTGAGCGAGCAGTTCCTGCCGAAGCAGAACGCGCACGAGACGGACGAGGCCGAAGAAGGACAGCGGGGGGAGGAGAAGGCGTGACCGCGCCCGCCTCCGTGAGCGCGGTCCGCCGCCGCGAGGTCATCGACGCCCTGCGGCGCGGCACGGTCCCGCAGTCCGGCCTCGACCTGTTCGCGGTCGGACTGGACCGTTTCGAAACCGCTCTGGGCGACGACCTAGCCACCGTCACCCGCGGCGGTGCCGCCTTCCACGCTGTCCGCGGTGACTACGGCTCAGGCAAGACCTTCTTCGCCCGCTGGCTGGCCGAGCGGGCCAAACGTGCGGGACTCGCCACCGCGGAAGTACAGATTTCCGAGACCGAGACACCGCTGCACCGGCTGGAGACCGTCTACCGCCGACTCACCGAGCGCCTGGCCACCGCCACCCACCAGCCCAGCGCACTTCGCGCGGTCGTCGACTCGTGGTTCTACACCCTGGAGGAGGAGGTCCTCGACGGCTCGGAGATCGACGAGGACAACGAGGAAGCCCTCGCCGCGGCCGTGGACACGCTGATGGAACGCCGGCTCGCCGACGTCGCCCGCACCACACCCGCGTTCGCCGCCGCCCTGCGCGGCTACCGCCGTGCCGTCACCGCCGGGGACGGCGCCACGGCGGAAGCTCTGATCGCCTGGCTCGGCGGCCAGAAGTCCGTGGCCGCCTCCGCCCGCCGGGCCGCCGGAGTACGCGGAGATCTCGACCACTTCGCCGCGCTCGGCTTCCTCCAGGGACTCCTGACCGTGCTGCGCGACTGCGGCCACCCGGGGCTGCTCCTCGTCCTCGACGAGACGGAGACGCTGCAACGCGTCCGCGGCGATGTCCGGGAGAAGGGCCTCAACGCCCTGCGCCAGCTCCTCGACGAGATCGACGCCGGACGCTTCCCCGGTCTCTTCCTCGTCATCACCGGCACCCCCGCGTTCTACGACGGCCAGCAGGGCGTCCAGCGGCTCCCGCCTCTGGCCCAGCGGCTCGCCACTGACTTCACCACAGACGCCCGCTTCGACTCGCCCCGCGCCGTCCAGCTCCGCCTGCCCGGCTTCGACCTCCCGCGCCTGGGGGAACTCGGCCGCAAGGTGCGGGACCTCTACCGGGGCGCGGCCCGCCACCCCGAGCGGGTCACCGCGCGGGTCGACGACGCCTACGTCGGCGAACTCGCCACCGCCGTCACCGGAGGTCTGGGCGGCAACGTCGGCATCGCCCCCCGCGTCTTCCTGCGCAAGCTCGTCGCCGACGTGCTCGACCGTGTCGACGAGTTCGAGGACTTCGACCCACGCAAGCACTACCAGCTCACCATCTCGGCCCGCGAGTTGACGGACACCGAACGCAACGCCGCCGCCGACCGGGCGGATGACATCGAGCTGGAACTGCCGTGACCACCGCCGGCGGCCTGGAACCGGCGCTGGTCCACCACATCGTAAACACGCTGGGCTGGAAGGACCTGCGCCCGCTCCAGAAGGCCGCCGTCGCCCCGCTCACCGCGGGAGACGACGCCCTGCTGCTGGCCCCGACGGCCGGCGGCAAGACCGAAGCCGCCTGCTTCCCCCTGCTGTCCCGGATGCACGCCCAGGGCTGGTCCGGCACATCGGTGCTGTACGTGTGCCCGCTCAAGGCGCTGCTCAACAACCTGCTGCCGCGCGTGGAGACCTACACCGCTTGGCTCGGCCGGACCGCGGCCCTGTGGCACGGCGACACACCGGCCGGCGCGCGGCGGCGCATCCTCGCCTCCCGGCCCGACGTGCTGCTCACCACCCCCGAGTCGCTGGAAGCCATGCTGGTCAGCGTCAACGTCGACCACGCGTCCTTCTTCTCCGGCCTGCGGGCCGTCGTCGTCGATGAGGTCCACGCCTTCGCCGGCGACGACCGCGGCTGGCACCTGCTCGCCGTACTGGAGCGCCTGCAGCGGGTCGTGGGCCGCACTGTGCAGCGCGTCGGCCTCTCCGCGACGGTCGGCAACCCGGAAGCCCTGCTCACGTGGCTCCAGGGATCGGGAGCGGGGCAGCGCCTCGGCCACGTCGTCGCGCCCCACCTGGCCGAGGCACAGCCGATACCGGCTTCCGTGCCACCCGGTGACATCCAGCTCGACTACGTCGGCTCGCTCGACAACGCGGCCACCGTCATCAGCGCCCTCCACCGGGGCGAGAAGCGGCTCGTCTTCTGCGAGTCACGGCGCCTGGTCGAGGAACTGGGTGCCAAGCTGCGGGCCAAGGGCGTGACCACGTTCCTCTCGCACGCCTCTCTCTCCCTAGACGAACGCAGACGCGCGGAGACCGCGTTCGCCGAGGCCCGCGACTGCGTGATCATCGCCACGAGCACGCTGGAACTGGGCATTGACGTTGGTGACCTGGACCGGGTCATCCAGATCGACGCGCCCACCTCTGTCGCCTCCTTCTTGCAGCGCCTGGGCCGCACCGGACGCCGCCCCGGCACGACCCGGAACTGCCTCTTCCTCACCCTCGACCAAGGCGGCCTCCTGGCTGCCGCGGGACTGTTGCTCCAGTGGTCTCGAGGCTGGGTCGAACCGGTCACCGCTCCGCCCGAGCCCCGGCACATCGTCGCCCAGCAGCTGCTCGCCCTCTGCCTCCAGGAACACCGCGTCGGGAGCCGGCTCTGGCAGGAATGGTGGAACGGCCTGGGACCGTTCGGAGGGTCGGCCGAGCCGATCGTCCGCCATCTGGTCGACGCGGGATACCTGGACCAGGAGGGCGGCATGCTGTTCATCGGCCCTGAAGCCGAACGGCGCTTCGGCCACCGCCACTTCATGAACCTCACCGCCGTCTTCACGGCACCGCCGCAGTTCACCGTCCTGCAGGGCCGTACCGAGATCGGCCGCACCGACCCCGCCCTGCTCACCGAGCGGGTCGCCGGCCCCCGCAGGCTCCTCCTCGCCGGCCGCAGCTGGCAGGTCACCTACATCGACTGGCACCGCAAGCGCTGCTTCGTCGAGCCGGTCGACGGCGGCGGAAAGGCCAAGTGGAGCGGCACCGGTTTCGGCCAGGGCACCTCGTTCGAGGTCACCCGGGCCGTACGCGATGTGCTGCTCGGCACGGACCCGCCCGTCGCTCTGACTCAACGTGCCACCACGACGCTCAAGGATGCGCGTGAGGTCTTCCTGGAAAAGGTTCACCCGGGCGGCACGTTGATCGTGCGCGACGAATCGGGACAACTTCGCTGGTGGACCTGGGCGGGTCACCGGGCGAACGCGACGCTGGCCGCCACGGTGGAGGGGATCGCCGTGCCGGCTCAGCGCATCAACGATCACTGGATCCGTCTGCGGGAAGACATCACTCCACCGGTCTGGAAGGAAGTGGTGAGCGAGGCTCCGGACCGGCTTTGCCTCCCCCCTGTCGACGAACGGGCGGTGCGGGGCCTGAAATTCGGGGACGCGCTGCCGCCGCGGCTGGCAGAGGCGACGCTGTCGGCCCGGCTGGCGGACCTGCATTCCGCTACGGCAGTACTCGGGGAACCCGTGCGTTTCGTCGCGGTTCATACGTGAAGCCTCGACCGTAGCTATGTGCCCCCGAGCTGGGTGTGCTCCCGAACGATCGCAAGCAGCCACCCAGTCAGTTACGCCAGTGACCGTCGCATCGCCTTGGAGTCGCGCGTACGTCGCCGTCACCTGCGAAGACGCCGTTCATCGCGGAAGCGAAGGCACCTGGGTGCCCTCATCCGCGAGGGCCCGGGAGACTATCCCACCTGACGTCGGGCCGGACCGGAGCAGCCCCGCTTTAGGAGAGAGGCTGGGTGATCTACGGGCTGAGCTGCGGCTTCGCCGGCCGAGGGAGTGAGCGGCTACTCGACTGCAGGGCACCGGCGTTGACCGTGACTGACCCCTGCATCTGGCACGGTTGTGGCACGAACCTCAGCCGATGACAGTCAGCCACGATGGCGGGTGCGCCGACCGATTAGGCGCGCGTGTGCCTCGCTGTACCTCCACTGGCTGCACCACCCTGCCAGTGCCGTCGCCTAGAGCAAGTCGCGATGGCCAGCACGTGCTGCCAGCGCCTAAGCTCTCAGGTCGGGGAGCGTAACTTCCTTATGCCGCACCATTGCTGACGCTGCCTCACCCGTGCTAACTTGGTCTAGTACCGAGTATCCGACACGGATGGTGGCAGAACGCTGCCGTTACTGATGTCAGAAGCTCCAGGGCGTGAACATTGTCAATCTAATATGTGAGTATGAAATCGTAGCCTGATTTCTTTTTGCGCAATACTTGTGTCGCGCAAATTGAAGTCGGGCTTTTTTTGTTTCCCGCTACCAGGAAGGGTAGAGGCTCCGTCCGGTGTCTCTACAGATTGGAGGCAATTAAAAGTATGAGAGACATGTTCAAGGAGATGGGGCGGACGGTTCGGTTTGCCATTGCCGATGAGCGCCGAACCGCCCGCCTGAAGTCCCTGGTCGTGACGACGGCAATCGTCGTGACCGGGTCCTACCACATCCTCTTCGTCAAGTAACCGCGACCGGAGGACCTGGCAACACTACGGTGGGCTGTGGCTTTCGCGCTACAGCCCACCGTGTGTGGTCGGAGGCAACCGTGCCAGACAGTGGCGGGTTGACCGTCCAGGCGCGTGTGCCTCGCTGCACCCCCTACCGGCCTCCACTATGTTGCTAGCGTCGCTAGTGCCGTTGACAGAGCCACGCTCGTTGCCGTCACACCCGTCCGGCGCTCGATGCGTGACCAACGCCTTACAAGTTCGATCACCGGGCCGTGCGGCCTGCTCCGTGCTCATGACGCTGAGGGTTCCCGGTGCCCCCGTGACTGTTCGAGTCCGTTGCCGTCCGGGGGCGTTGATGTCATCCGCTGATGTCACTTCGCGGAGCGTCGGCGCGTCGCCAGTCGTCGCAGCCTACGGCGGCGCTGTCCCGCTGAGCGCTGCTGAGCTCTCACGATGGCAACTGTCTGCGGATCACTGATCAGGTCGTAGTCGTGCATCAGGAGCGCGTCGTCGTCCTCGGCAAGCAGACACCGCAATGTATCGATGTGACGTTTAGGGCTGGTGAGTAGCCGCTTCGACTCCAGCCAAGCGGCCAGGCCACCGTCGTCTTCTCACACAGAACGACCGTAGCCAGCCGACCTGGCGTCGTCATGCCAGTTCTCCGGGCTTGGGCATGATGCATCCAGTGTGGCAGATCGACGCGGGGAGCCCAGGCCAGAGCGGGGTAGGGGTGGTCACCTGTGGGTGCCGACTGTCAGCGTTGGCCGGCCTCGGACGGCCCAGGACATGCAGGGGGAGGTTCTCCGGAGTAGCCACTCCACGTACGGCCCTAGGGCAAAATGAAGATCCGTCCGCCCTGACACCACCTCCCCCTTGAGGATCCGAGCGCATCGAATACATGAACGCCACCCTGGAGAGAAGCTTCGAACTGTTCACGCAACGCATCAGCCTGAACAAGCAGGAGGTTAGCGAAGCGCTGGAGCGAGCCACTGAAATTTGCCGATTCCTTAGGCAGGCGACCCAGATTCAGTCATGCAAAATAACTGGCTCAATGGCACACTCGACGGCGATTCGGAAGTATTCCGACGTAGACGTCGCTGCCGTCCTGTATCCACTTTCCCTCACAGAGAACACCCCTCAATCCATCACAGCAGGGCTTTTGACGCTCCTTACGCGTCGATACCACACGGCTGCAATCTCAGAAAACACGGTTCGCATCAGCTTCACCAAAGGGCCGGATGTTGATGTGATTCCGGCCATTCCCGCCAGCAATAAGGCGACCTATACGATCCCGTCGCCCGACCGGAAGGCGTGGCATACCTACGACCCGGAAAGACGAAACAAAGAGATCACAGAGAAGACCGCACAACTGGGGGTTGGATTCATTCGACTGATCCGAATTGCGAAATGGTGGAGTGGATGTAATGGCCAGCCTCTCGCCTCCTATGAAATCGAAGATGCAGCAAGCGCAGCATTCACTTTCCCTATGCCTCCGACTTCGTTCGCAATAGTCGATTTTTTCGAACACGTCCGGCATCTACCAAAGAAACTTTACGACGACCAAGACGCTACGATCTCATCCGCGCGAGCCATTGCAGAAAAGGCCCTCGAAAGTGAACAGCAGGGTGACACGCAAAGGGCTCTTTATTACTGGGGGAGTCTGCTAGGTGACCAGTTCCCAAACTTCGTCCCATGAAATCATTGCACTGGCCAACGCGCAGCTCGAAAAGGCAGCGAAGGGCTATAGGAGGAGCAGGTGGCTCCAGGTGGCGACCTTCGCCCTCAGTGTCGTGTCGATTTTCATCGCAAGCCCGCTGACTTACATTCCCGCTCTAATCGCTCTAGGGGTCCAAATCTCGTCCTGGGTTACCCGCAACAAGGCCGGGAAATGCCATTCGGCCGGGGAAGAGGGGAGAATTCGCGGACTCCTGCTGGACGCCCTCGGAACGGTTAGCGAGAGGGTCGACCTCAGCAACTGGTTCGACCGTGTAACCCCGCCTTCTGGAGAGGCATCCCCGACACCTGTGCCGCCAGACTATTTCGCTAGTGACGCCCCTCTTGGGATGAAGCGGCTCTGTGCACACCTCCAGGAAAATGCCTTTTGGGGGAAGCATCTATATAAGTCGGCGGCCGAATATTACGGGCGCATGCTGTGGACTTTCGCGGTTGCCGCTATTGGTGCAATTCTTGTCGCCATCCCAATAACTTCCGACGGAAACAATATCATTCTAGCTCGCTTGATCGTAGTTGCCCTGGCTTCCGGAGCGGCTTTCACGCAACTCACGGAAGTCTTGGCTTGGCGATCGGCTGAAACGAAAAGCGAGACTCTCGACCGACGCCTTGATTCGCTCATGACTCTCCCCGATGGAGAACTTTCTGGCGCTCGAATCGGCACAGTCTTCTCTGCGTATGGCGACTACTGTGTAGCCACTTCGGGGGCGCCACCGGTACCGACTTGGATTTATACGCGACAGCGGGATCGAGTGAACTCACTTTGGGCGAGGAGGAGCACCAGCTGAAGGTCGGCGGAGCGGCTTTGGGCTGGAGCTGCTTTGGGGCGAGTGATCATGGCCCCGTAAGCTTTCGGCGCGTCGGGCAGTCTGTGGACCTGCCCGGTAAAGCACGACGTTGGGGCCATGATCTTAGAGGCTCGCCCCAAAGTGGCTGCCTAAAGCCGTGGAGCCGACCACCCCAGCCACAGAGGGTGTCTCCCCACTTCATGCCCGAAGCCGCCGAGCGCGCCGCCGGGCGCGGCCAGCCGGGGCGGAGACAGGAGGCAGGCCGCGCCGCAGAGGCGGCGCGCGCCCGCGCCGTGCGCGGGCCTTG
>NZ_KQ948556.1:272783-273771 GCF_001514125.1 Streptomyces longwoodensis
ATGAGGTAGGGAAACCTGTAACAGCTGATCAAGGTGAGGCGTCTGGATCGGATGGTCCTCGCGCCTCGGGGGCCTGGGCTCTGCTGCCTCGTGGTGTAGAACCTGGTCATGGGGAGTGAGCGACAGGATCGAATGAAGGCGCTCGGGACGCGTCTTCGCGGGCTTCGTACCGAAGCTGGTCTAACTGGTGCCACGCTGGCGCAGCTGGCGGGAGTTGGCCAGCCGACAGTATCGAAGGTGGAGACGGGCCGGATGGTCCCCAGTGTTGACGTCTTGGGTCGTCTGTCCCGCGCCCTCGGTCTCGATGAGACGACCACTCGGGAGGTGCGTGACCTCCTGAGTGCTGTGGAAGCCGCGCAACACGCAACCCAAGCCACTGGCGCCGAAACGGCACTTGGCGGCGCGCTCGACGAAGCGGTGCGGTCCGCCCAGCTCGTCCGCTCCTTTCAGTGCGTCGTCCTGCCGGCCGTGCTTCAGAGCGCTGAGTACGCCCGGCATGTCTTCGACAGTGCACCGGATGCCACGCCGGAAGGGGTCGGTCGGGCCGTCGCCGCCCGTATCGAGCGGCAGAGCCTGTTGTATGAGCCAGGGCGTGAGTGGGTGTTCGTGCTGACGGAGGGGGTCCTTCGCACTTGGCCGGGGAGTCCCTCGCTCATGCTCGCCCAACTTGACCGGCTGTTGGCCGTCGAGAGCCTGAGCACAGTCCGCCTCGGGGTCATCCCTTGGCGTCGGGCCGTTCCCGTCATGCCTCGTCACGGGTTCAGTCTGTGCGACCGGGAGGCGGTGGTCGTCGAGACCTTCCGTGGTGAGCGGGTGTTGGCCGACTCCTCCGACGTCACTGCGTACGAGGGCACCTTCAGCCGCTTCGAGGAGGCTGCGACCTTCGGGTCCGACGTGCGGGAACTGCTGCTGCAAGTGATGAAGGACTTCCGAGCCCTGGGCGACGACAGTGCCACCCGTTAGAGGAATAATTCCTCTGCATGCCTGG
>NZ_KQ948556.1:274184-375517 GCF_001514125.1 Streptomyces longwoodensis
CTTGCCTGCGAGTCGAGGAATACTCTGCTGCCTGCATCGTCTAGCCCCCTAGACGCAGGAGGAGTTTTCCCATGCCCAAGAACTGGGGCCGCAGCTTCCCCGGCCAGCCCTGGCAGGTGGCCGAGGCTCGTCACTTCGTCGCCGCCCTCTTGGAAGATGAGCCGCCCAGCCTGGTTGATGACGCCGTCCTGGTCGTCGGCGAGCTGGCCGCCAACGCTGTCCGGCATACACGAAGCGGCTGGTACCGAGGCTGGTTCCTCGTGCTTGTCGGCTTCGCGGACGACTTCGTACGTATCCAGGTCATCGACCAGGGCAGTGACGACGAGCCCATGGTGCGCAGCGTGAACAGTCCGGTGGACCAGGGCGGCCGCGGGCTGATGCTCGTCTCAGCCTGCGCGAAGGACTGGGGCGTGAAAGACCGCTCCGGAGGCGGGCGCTGCATCTGGGCCGACCTGGCGCGGGTGGATGTGTGATGGTCGGCCGCGGGGAGACCCGACCGGACTGCCTGCCGGGCGGGAGAAGGTGAGCCCCAAGGGTGTACCTCGGCGGCGGGCTGCGTTCTACGTGATCGGGGTGAGATCAGGACGGCGTCTCGCGCCCGTTCTGTCTAGGGCCCTAGACTCCTGGGTACTGCTAGGAGGTGAAGTCATGTCGGACGAGTTGCAGCGCATCATGGCTATCCAAGACCCGTACCTGCTCCTCCGCGAGGTCACGACCCGGTTGGCCGACGCTCAGCAGGAGGTGACTGAACTCGCCCGGCTTCGTCGCCGAGTGGTTCAGGACCTCCACGCGCAGGGCCTGTCGTACGCGCAGATCGCCACCAAAGCCGGTCTGAGCCGCGGGCGTATCCATCAGATCCGCCACACCGGGCCGGCGCCGGAGGGCGCCTTCCTCGGGCGCGGGGCGGTCGTCATCGCGACACCTCTGCGGCGGGACGACGAGCGCGGGCGCACGGTCGTCGCTGTGGACGACGTAAGTTCCGGCAAGCGGCTCGAAGATCTCGCGCGGTCGTACGGTCTCGACGTCACGTCCGAGCACGTGCCGGTGAGCGGTGACATCGACCTCGACCGTGACGGCCTGGTCGTCGTCTGCGGTCCGCGCATGTCTCAGCAGATGTGGGACACGTACGCCCAGGATCCCGTGCTGAACTGGGAGCAGGCGGATGACGGGCCCTGGACCATCGTCGACCGTCGAACCGGCGAGGTGTACCGGTCCGGACAGGACAGTGATCCTGCTCGTCCGTACGACGTCGGATACATCGGCAAGCTGCCCCGGCCGGACGGCAAGGGCTCGCTCCTCGCGATCGCCGGTATCCACACGCAAGGCTCCCTTGGCGTCGTGCAGTTGCTCGCGTCCGACCTAAACACCCTGTGGGGACAGGTGGGTGAGCACCGGTTCTCCACCCTCGTCGGCGTCGAGTACGACCCGGAGACCAGCGAACCGCAGTCCGTCGAACTGCTTACCCCCCTCTACCGGCACGACGAGGAGTCGGCCGCGTGAGGGTCACCCTCGCGTCCCTGCCCGCACAACCGGGCCGGGAGAACGAGGATTTCGCTGCTGCTGCTTCCGGGGCTGCTGTGCTCCTGGACGGTGCTGGCGTGGCCGGCGCGGATACCGGCTGCTCCCACGGTGTCGCTTGGTTCTCCTCGACTCTGGGCGGGGTGCTGCTCGGAGCCATCACCGCGCATGCTGGCCGGCCTTTGCCTGAGTGTCTGGCTGACTCGATCCGCGCTGTTCGGTCGCTGCATCAGGGCATGTGCGACCTGGACCATCGAGCAAGCCCTACCAGCACAGTCGTTGCCGTACGTGCCCGCGGTGATGCCCTTGAGTACCTCGTCCTCGGAGACTCCTCCCTGCTGCTGGCCGGCGCGGGGGAGGGACCAACCGTGGTCACTGATCGACGCCTGGATGAGGTGGGTAAGCGGCTGCGCGGCCCGGTCGACGCGTTGCCCGCCGGCTCTCCAGAACACTCCGTCGCCCTGGCTGACTACCGCGACGCCCTTACGGAGCTCCGGAACCGGCCTGGTGGCTTCTGGATCGCTGGGCCCGACCCGCGAGCGGCCGAGCATTCCCTGACCGGGGCGGTGCCATTGACCTCCCTGACCTCAGTGACGCTGCTCAGTGACGGGGCGACCCGGCTCGTCGACCGCTTCGAACTCACCACTTGGCAAGAGACCTTGGCCGTCGTCGATTCTTCAGGGCCGGCCGAGTTGGTACGCCGAGTGCGTGAAGTCGAGGCTGGCGACATCGAGGGGCGACGCTGGCCGCGCGGTAAGGCGCACGATGACGCCACCGTCCTTCACTGGGCGCTGCAGTAACCCCGCAACCTCACGCGAAGGCACGCCCGTATATCCCCCTAGACAGTTGACGGGGTGTCGGTCTACTGTTGTCGTCAACCCCCCTAGACAGTTAGGGCGGGCCACCCCTCTGCTGTCTAGGGGGGTAATCAGCGGAAACGGTGCCCGGTGGGGCACTGCCAACCAGTGAGGTTCAGAAATGCGTGTCATTCCCGTCGACGTCTCCTCCGCAACGCTGCTCGTGACCAAGCTGCCGGAGGTCAAGGTCAAGGACCGGCAGACCGGCGAGGTTGCCGTGGACCCGACGACGAACCAGCGGCTCATGGTCATGGAGCTGGTGTTCATCGCGCAGGGCGGCTCAGACATGATCAAGGTCACCGTTCCCGAGGCGGGTATCGGCGAGGGTCTGGTGCAGGGTGCACCCGTCATCCTGTCCGGCCTCGTCGCCCGCCCCTGGGAGAGCGAGTTCGGCGGGCGGATGCGTCACGGCATCGCCTACCGGGCCGACGCCGTCATGGTCAACGCCCCCGCGCCGGTGAAGGGCTGACCGTCATGACCGACACGGTGTGGGTGCTGACGCTGTGCCTGGTCGGTGTCGTCGCGCTGCTGGTGCTGCGTCGGCGTATGCCGGTCGCGTTCTGGTGGCTCGTGGGGTACCCGCTGGTCGCGCTGCGCGTGGTCACCACCTATCGGGCCACCATGGACGCCTGCGGCCTGACGGTTCCGGCCTCTGCTGTCCGCCGGGCCACGGCTCGCCTGGTCGGCAGGGAGGCGGCCCCGGTGCCCCCGCGTCGCTCGTTGCTGCTGCCGACCGGGTCCGGCCTGGTGATGCGCCTGCGAATGGCAACCGGGCAGGCTCCCGAAGACTTCATGGCTTCGGCCGACCGGTTGCGGCACGCCTGGGCGGCTCACGCCGTGCACATCCGACCCACCAAGCCGGGCTGGCTCGAACTCCGGCTCATCGGCTGGGACGTGCTGAACGATGTACGGCGTCCGCTGCGTCAGCGGAAGGGTGGGGGTCTGCTCACGTTCCCGTTGGCGCTGCGGGAGGACGGACGGTGGCACGTACGGGACTTCCGCACCGTGCCGCACGAACTCATCCTCGGAGCCACGCAGTCCGGTAAGTCGGTCTTCCTGCGCAACCTGGTCTGCGGGCTCGCCCGGCAACCGGTCGTGCTCATCGGTATCGACTGCAAGTGGGGCGTGGAACTGGCGCCGTTCGCGCCGCGTCTGTCGGCCCTCGCCGACACCCCGGACCGCGCCAACGACCTGCTGGACGCGCTGCTCGATGAGATGGAGGCCAGGTTCCGCCTCATCGGACTTAGCTCCGCGGCTGGTCCGGACGCCGTCCTCACCTCGGATGTGTGGGGCCTGCCTGAGAAGGTGCGGCCGGTGCCGGTCGTGGTCGTCGTCGACGAGGTCGCGGAACTCTTCCTCGCCGCCAACCGGGACGACGAGAAGCGGCGTGACGCCATGGTCACCAAGCTCATCCGTATCGCCCAGCTCGGCCGCGCGGCCGGCATCTACTTGGAGGTGTGCGGGCAGCGCTTCGGCTCCGAGCTCGGCAAGGGGGCCACCATGCTCCGAGCTCAGCTCACCGGCCGTGTCTGCCACCGCGTCAACGACGAGTCGTCGGCGAACATGGCGCTCGCCGACGTCTCCCCGGAAGCGGCCCTCGCCGCGACCGCGATCCCTGCCGAGCGTCCCGGCGTCGCCATCGTCGGTGACTCCTCCGGCGGTTGGTCCCGCATCCGGTCCCCGCACCTCAGCCTCGACGAAGCTGCGGCCGTCTGCCGCGCCACCTCCGCCCTCGTGCCAGAGCTGCCCCGCCTCGACGCCTTCCGGCCCGCCGTCGCCGTCGAGTCCGCCGGTACAACGGCTCCCGTCACCCCCGTGCCGACCGCGCGCCCGGTGACCGAATAACCCTCCTCCCTTCCCACGGTCGGCGTGACCGCCTCGCGCCAGGTTCCTACCCCTCCCATGCCTCGAACCGGAAGGAAGACGAGCCGATGCGTGCCCACCTCGCCCGCGTGGATGCCGTGATCGTGCAAGCCGTCATCGCGGGCGCCCTGTCCTTCGCCCACCTGCACGACCTCGCCGAAGCGGCAGGACAGGGCGGCTGGAAGGCGTGGGCCTACCCGATCAGTGTTGACCTGCTGCTGGTCGCCGCTTGGCGTCGCATGCGGGCCCACCAGCGGGCCGGGCAACCGGCCGGGGGAGCGCGGCTGTGGTTCCTGGTCGCCCTGGCCGCGTCCCTCGGCGCCAACGTCGCCACGGCCGGTCTCCTCGACCTGGACCACGTGCCCGCCTCGCTGCGGGTCGTGGTGGCCGGGTGGCCGGCCGTCGCCTTCTTCGGCGGAACTCTTCTGGCGCACGAACCACGAACGGCCGAGGCAACTCCGGTGCCCGTCTCTCCAACGCGGGATGCCGAGACGCCTTCGGCTTCACCGGTCGATGAGCTCCCTCGTGACGCCCTCCCGGCTCCGCCGCCGGACGACACCACGGACCCGATCCCTGCCACGGCTCCCGCTCCTCGGGCTGTCGCCTTGCCGCCCGCGCTCGTCGACCGCGTTCAGGCCCTCGCCGAGGAACACCGCGCCACCACCGGCCAACCGGCCGACCCCGACGCCGTACGCGCCCGGCTCGGCCTGCCCGCGTCCATGACGGCCTCCGTCGCCGCTCACCTCTGAGAAAGGACCGCCCCCGTGAACCCGCGCTTCCGCAACGTCCGCCGCTTCGGTCCCGTGCAGGTCGCCTCGTTCCTCGCCCGAGGCCGCAACCGCTACCTCGCCGCCTGCACCGCCCCCCGCTGCGACTTCTCCGCCGAGTACGACAGCCGCACCGCCGCCGAACTCGCCGCCCGCACCCACCGCTGCAAGGCCTGAGAAGGAGACCACCGCCATGAGCGTCCCGCTCTGGTTCGCCGTGCTCGTCGTCGCCGTCCTCGGCATCCAGCTCGCCCGCCCGCCGTGGTGGCTGGTCGCCCTGCTGCTCCTCGGCGGCTACCTCGTCGCCAACAGCGTCCTCGCCCCCGCTGTCGCCACGCTCCTCGACTGACCGCCGCAGAAAGGGACCACCGACGTGTTCATCCCGAAGTACCCGCCCCAGGACACCGCCCCCGCCCCCACACCGACAGTGCAGACCGTCTACCGCCCGGTGCCCTACGCCCCCGCCCTCATCCCGGCTCCGTCCGCCCCGCCGGCCCACCGGCCCTCCGTCCAACTGACCGCCGGAAGCACCCTCGCCCTGGTCGCCGGCGGCGGCGCCGCGGTCCTGGTCGTCGGCGCGGTTCTGGTCTCCATGCTCCTCGCAGTCGCCGTCACCGCCGCCTCGGTCGCGGTCTGCGCGGTCGTCGTCCGCTCGATCCTCAAGGGGAACAAGAGGTGACTCACTCCGCCGTCACGGCGGGCCTGGACCCGGCCACCCTCACCGACGTGCTGAGACTGGCCGGGTCCCCCGGCTTCGACCGCGTACAGGACCAGATCCGCCGCACCGGCGGATGCTCCAACCCGATCCACCTGCAAGGCTCGACCGTCACCCGCGACCGGGCCACCGGCCGCATCCTTCACCGCTACAGCACCGACAGCGAACCCGGCGGACGTCTCCGCATCGCGTGCGGCAACCGCCGCGCCTCCCGCTGCCCCGCCTGCTCCTGGACCTACGCGGGAGACACCTACCACCTCATCCGCGCCGGCCTGGTCGGCGACCCCACCAAGGGCACCCCGGACACCGTCCGCGACCACCCGCGCGTCTTCGCGACCCTGACCGCACCTTCGTTCGGCCCGGTCCACAACCGACCCGGCAACCGGCCGTGCCGCTGCGGAGCCCACCACGCCGAGGATGCGCCGGAACTGGGCACGCCGCTCGACCCGGAGACCTATGACTACGCGGGCGCGGTGCTGTGGAACAACCACGCCTCGGAGCTGTGGCGGTACTTCACGATCTACCTGCGCCGCGAGATCGCCAAGCGGGCCGGGCTCACGCAGAAGGCCGCGCACGCGCAGTCCCGCGTCTCCTTCGGCAAGGTCGCCGAGTACCAGAAGCGCGGGGCCGTGCACTTCCATGCCGTGATCCGCTTCGACGGAGCGGAGGGAGCCGACTCGCCGCCCCCGGCCTGGGCCACTCTCGACCTCCTCACCAGCGCGATCAAGGCTGCCGCTGCCCGCGTCGCGGTCGACGTGCCCCCGGCCGGTGACCAACCCGCCCGCACCCTGCGCTGGGGCACACAGCTCGACGTCCAGCCCATTGGCGCCTTCGACAAAGGCGAGGAGATCACCGAACAGGCCGTGGCCTCCTACGTCGCCAAATACGCCACCAAGGCGGCCGAGAACACCGGCACCGTAGACCGCCGCATCGGCAACAAGGAAGCGCTGGTCCTCCTCGACGTCCCCGAGCACCCGGCACGGCTCATCGCGGCTTGCCTCGACCTGCACCCGCTCTACCCGGACCGCAAGCTGCGCGACTGGGCTCACATGCTCGGCTTCCGCGGCCACTTCTCCACCAAGTCCCGCCGCTACTCCACCACCCTCGGCGCCCTGCGCCAGACCCGCGCCGACTACCGCGCCGCCCAACAACGCGAAGCCCTCGGCCTGCCCGACCCGGACGATGAGGAAGCCACCACCCTCACCCTCGCCCACTGGACCTACGCCGGCCACGGCCACAGCCCCGGCGAATCCTGGCTCGCCGCCACCATCCGCCGGGACATCCAGCTCAACCGCGACACCGCCCGCGAAGAAATCGCCGCCTTGGAAGGAGCCTGACGTGAGAGATGAGCTGATGACCGTCCCGCAGATCCTCGATGAGCTGGGCGGGGTTTCGCGGCGCACGTTCTACCGCTGGCGAGAGCTCGGGATGGGGCCCACGGCATTCAAGCTGCCCAATGGAGAATTGCGCGTTTGGCGGAGTGACTTCACCACGTGGTTGCGGCAGTTGGAGGCGGCGGCATGAAGTCACTCGACGTGAAGGTGTGGGGCGTCCGGAAGAGGAACACTAAGAAGTCGTCTTATGATGTCCGGTGGACTGTTGCCGGGAACGTCTTCTCCGAACAGTTCCGCACCAAGGGTCTTGCGGACCACTACCGGTCGAAGCTTCTCCAGGCCGCGCACGCTGGCGAAGAGTTCGACACGGGGGCGGGCCTGCCAGATTCGATGGTCGAGAAGGCGGCCTCGATGACCTGGTACGCCTTCGCCCTCAAGTACTTGGCCATGAAGTGGCCGCATGCGGCGCCGAACACGCGTAACGGGATCAATGAGTCCCTGACCGCCGTGACGATGGCCCTTCTCGATGAGCGGCCGGGACAGCCGCCCGAGGACCTGATCAGGAGGGCGCTGCGCAACTGGGCTTTTATCCTACCCGGACCGGACGAGCGCGACTTGCCGCCCGACGTCGCCAACGCCTTGCACTGGGTGGCCAAGGCATCGCGTCCGCTGTCAGACCTCGGGGACGCTGCGATCGGCAGGGCGGTCCTGGATTCCCTCAGGCTGAAGCTTGATGGGACGGCGGCCGCTGCGGAAACCGTCCGGCGCAAGCGGCGGACACTCGTCAACGCGCTGCACTATGCGGTCGACCTCGGGGAATTCAAAGAGAACCCGATTGCGAGCATCCGTTGGAAGAAACCGAAGGTGGTTGGGGAGGTTGACCCTCGGGTGGTCGCCAATCCGGCGCAGGCCCGTTCTTTGCTGACTGCGGTCTCCTACGTCGGTGGGTACGGCCGGGCGCGTGGCCGCCGGCTCGTCGGGCTGTTCGCCTGCATGTATTACGGCGCCTTGCGCCCGGCTGAGGCAGTCGGCCTCACGAATGCGGACCTGAAGCTGCCCGAGACTGGCTGGGGAACACTGCTGCTGAACCGAACGCGCCCCAGCGTCGGGAAGCAGTGGACCGACTCCGGCGAGACCCACGACGACCGAGGCCTCAAGAACCGCCCGGCGGAAGAGGTTCGGCTCGTCCCGGTTCCGCCCCAGCTCGTCGCCCTCCTACGGGAGCACCGCGACACGTTCGGCACTGCGGAGGACGGGCGGCTGTTCACCAATGAGCGTGGGGGAGTGGTCGGTTCCTCGACGTACTACCGCGTGTGGCAGGAGGCTCGTGCGCTGGCGCTTCCGCCGGCCGCGGTCGCCTCACCGCTCGCCGCCCGACCGTACGACCTTCGGCACTCGGCGCTGTCGACCTGGCTCAACTCCGGGGTGGATCCGACGGAGGTCGCCGAACGGGCGGGAAATAGCGTTGAGGTCCTGCTGAGCCGTTACGCCAAGTGCATCGATGGGCGGCAAGAGATCGCCAACCGCAAGATTGAAGATCTGCTGCGCGAGTACGAATGATCTCGCGCGTAGGCCGTTAGCCCTCCAGCCCGCTTAGGCCGGAGGGCTTCGCCGCGTCTCGGCCGTGTGCTGTCGGCCATTAGTTGCTGGCTGCACCTGACGGGTCGTATTTCGTCCCGCTGGCGGACGGTCGCCCCAGGAATTGCGTCCGGTTCGCGCTCTACGCCAGGACTGCTGGGCTGGCGACCCTCACGGTATGGGCGTCTTACAGGAGAAACCGCGGCGATTAGGCGGCGGGCAAACTCGCTGCCCCCATTGCGGGCTGTTACAGGACCGAGTGGCGACACTCGAACAGGACTGGGTGCTACTGGAGCCGGACATGCACCCGCTGGCTCACACAGTCCCGGCGGAGCACCGGTGGATCGAGCTGTCCGATGGCCGCGTGACGGTCTACGGGGTGTGTCCGCCGGATCAGTTCCAGCGGTGTCGGATCGAGCACCGCCTAGCCTGCCCGGCGCAGCCGCTGCCCGATCTGTGGCCGTGGCTGACGAGCCTGCGTGGGGAGAACGCGCGGCAGGCTGAGCGACGAGATGACCCCAAGCCCCCTTCACATCCGGAGGAGTGGCCGGACGCCGGCTGAGCGGTACCTCGGAAACCCAAGGGCTGACCAGGGGCGATGTCCCAAGGTTCCTGTCCACGAATAGTCCACGGACCCTGGCATACGGCCGCTCCGGGCCGCACACGCCTGCACATACGCGAAGACCCCGGCCTCAGCGTTTCCGCTGGTGACGGGGTCTTTGGGCACCTGATTCAAGGTGCCCCCGGCAGGATTCGAACCTGCGCACACGGCTCCGGAGGCCGTTGCTCTATCCCCTGAGCTACGGGGGCGTGTCGGTGCGGAGCTCGTTGCTCGCGGCGACGGGTAGAACACTACCAGCTCCGCCGGGGTGGTCATGAACCACTTAGCGGGGGAACGGTGCGTCCGCAGGCCCTCGGCCTGCCACTCCTGGGCCGCCCCGGCGAACCGGCGTCCGCGACGCAGCCAAGACGCCCGTGCCGGGGCCCGGTCAGACGCCGGTGCAGCCCTCAGGGAGACGTCAGCGTCGCCTCCGCAAGTCCCCAGCGCCCGCTCCACCCCCTACGCCCCCCACACCCCCCTCACAAGCCAGAAGTCCGGAAAACCCGGACGCGGTGGCCGAGGGCGACCTACTCTCGAGGGGTGCCAGGCGCGTCGGGGCGGGTTCTCGTTGTGGACGACAACAAGGTCATCCGCCAGCTGATCAGGGTCAATCTCGAGCTCGAGGGGCTCGAGGTCGTGACCGCGGCCGATGGTGCCGAATGTCTGGAAGTCGTTCATCAGGTCCGGCCCGACCTCGTCACCCTCGACGTCGTCATGCCCCGGCTCGACGGGCTCAGCACCGCCGCCCGGCTCCGTGCCGACCCCCTGACCCGTGACCTTCCCCTCGCCATCGTCAGCGCCTGTACCCAGTACGAGCTCGAAGCCGGTCTCGAAGTCGGCGTCGACGCCTTCCTCGCCAAGCCCTTCGAGCCCGCCGAGCTCGTCTCCCTCGTCCGTCGGTTGTTGGAGCGCCCGCCCGGGGAGGGCGGTAGCGCCACCGGTTCCGACACCGATGCCGCCCCGGCATCCAGCTCCACCCCCAGTCAAGCCGGCAGCTAGGTCCGCCCGGCTCCGTCGTGCTCCACTCTCCGTGCGCCCTCCGCACCCCCTCGTCCCACATCCCGGGACCCCCCTCAAACCGGCTCGCCTCCCCACCCCCCTCCTCCCCTACGCTTGTCCCGTGACCCCCGTCGAGCTCTCCCGCACCGTGCTGCACGCCGTCCGGCGTGCCGTCGACGCCGGGGACCTCGCCGTGGATCTGCACGGGCTCCCCGACCTCCCGCGGCGCGTCTCCGTCGCTCCGCCCGGGCCCGGCGGTCACGGCGACTACGCCACCAACGTCGCCCTCCAGCTCGCCCGGCCCGCCGGGCAGCCCCCGCTGCGCGTCGCCGAGGTGCTCCGCCCCCACCTCGTCCACGCCGCCGGCATCCGCGACGTCGAGATCACCGGCCCCGGCTTCCTCAACATCCGGCTCGACCGCGGCACCGGCTCCGGCCTCGTGCAGCGCGTGCTGACCGAAGGGCCGCAGTACGGGTACTCCGACCTCCTCGCCGGGCGCGTCTTCGTCCTCCGCGTCCCCTACGACGTACGCGCCGAAGTCCTCGCCGACTCCCTCTCCCGCATCGTCGCCTCACAGGGCGGCCGGGTCGAGGTCCAGCACGAGGAGTCCGTGACTTCATCGACTTCATCACCGCAGGCACGGCCGCTGTCCGTCGCCGACGGGACCCTGGTCCTCCGTCCCCTCCCCGCCCCCGAGGACCCCACCCCCCTCGGCCTCGACGCCGCCCGCTGGGCCCTGTTGCACCCCGCCCCCCACGACCGGCCCCGCATCAGCGCCGACCACCTCGTGCAGCGCGAGAGCAACTCCCTCTTCCGCGTCCGGTACGCCTACGCCCGCACCCGCGCCGTCCACCGCAACGCCGCCGACCTCGGCTTCGCGCCCCAGCCCGAGCGCTCGCCCCAGTCGACTGCTGACGCCGACGCGCCCGCGAACGCCGACCTCGACACCCTCCCCGAGACCCCTCTCCTCCGCCTCCTCGCCGACCACCCCCGCCTCCTCTCCTCCGTGGTCCCCGTGGACGCGACCCGTCCCGACCCCGGCACCCCCTCCCGCCTCACCCGGCACCTGGTCACCCTCGCCGACGCCGTGATCCCCTTCCTGCCCACCGTCCTGCCCCGCGGGGCCGAGAAACCCTCGGCCGCCCACCGTGCCCGGCTCGCGCTCGCCGACGCCGTCGGGGCGGTGCTGGCCGGTGGCCTGTCCCTGCTCGGCATCGACGCCCCCGACCACCTCTGAGCCATGCGAACGGGAACAGCCACCCAGGTCACCGACGCCACCAGGACCCACCCGGCCGACCACGCCGACCCGGTCATCCCGGCCCCGGCCCACGGGACCGCCCCGGCTCCGGCCCACGGAACCGCCCCGGCCCCCGCCCCGCCCCGCCAGAGCACACAGAGAGCCCCTCACCCGTCATGAGCCGTTCCGCACACCCCGCCGGGCCCCGTCACGCCGACGTCCTCCCCGAGGGGCACTACGCCGCGCCGCCCGCCGACCTCAACCTCCTCGACCCCAAGGTGTGGTCGCAGACCGTCCGCCGGGACGAGGACGGTGTCCTCACCGTCGGCGGGATCCCCGCCACCCGGCTCGCGGAGGAGTTCGGCACGCCGGCGTACGTCCTCGACGAGGACGACTTCCGGGCCCGCGCCCGCGCCTGGCGCACCGCCTTCGGGTCCGGTGCCGACGTCTTCTACGCCGGCAAGGCGTTCCTGTCCCGGGCCGTCGTGCGGTGGCTGCACGAGGAGGGGCTGAACCTCGACGTCTGCTCCGGCGGAGAGCTGGCCACCGCCCTGTCCGCCGGGATGCCCGCCGAGCGGATCGCCTTCCACGGCAACAACAAGTCGCCCGAGGAGATCCGCCGGGCCGTCGCCGCCGGTGTTGGGCGGATCGTCCTCGACTCCTTCCAGGAGATCGTGCGGGTCGCCCACATCGCGCAGGAGCTGGGCACCCGGCAGCGGGTGCAGATCCGGGTCACCGTCGGCGTCGAGGCGCACACCCACGAGTTCATCGCCACCGCGCACGAGGACCAGAAGTTCGGCATCCCGCTGGCCGGCGGGCAGGCCGCCGAGGCCGTCCGGCGGGCGCTGAAGCTCGACGGGCTGGAGCTGATCGGGCTGCACTCGCACATCGGGTCGCAGATCTTCGACATGTCCGGCTTCGAGGTCGCCGCGCACCGCGTGGTCGGGCTGCTGAAGGACATCCGCGACGAGCACGGCGTCGAACTGCCCGAGATCGACCTGGGCGGCGGGCTCGGCATCGCCTACACCAGCGGCGACGACCCGCGCGAGCCGCACGAGATCGCCAAGGCGCTCACCGAGATCGTCGGCCGCGAGTGCGAGGCCGCCCGGCTGACGACCCCGCGGATCTCCGTCGAGCCGGGGCGGGCCATCGTCGGGCCGACCGCCTTCACGCTGTACGAGGTCGGCACCGTCAAGCCGCTGGAGGGGCTGCGCACCTACGTCTCCGTCGACGGCGGCATGTCCGACAACATCCGCACGGCGCTCTACGACGCCGAGTACAGCGTCGCCCTGGTGTCGCGGACCAGCGAGGCCGAGCCGATGCTCAGCCGGGTCGTCGGCAAGCACTGCGAGAGCGGCGACATCGTCGTGCGGGACACGTTCCTGCCCGCCGACCTGGCACCGGGTGACCTCATCGCCGTACCGGCGACGGGGGCGTACTGCCGTTCCATGGCGAGCAACTACAACCACGTGCTGCGGCCGCCCGTCGTCGCCGTGCGCGACGGCGAGGCGCGTGTCATCGTCCGGCGGGAGACCGAGGAGGACCTGCTGCGCCTCGACGTCGGCTGATCCCGAGGGCCCCGAGAACAGAGGGGGCGCGAGGGCTGCGGGGCGCGGCTGGAAGATCTCCTGTCCGCCGCCCGGCGAAAATGAAATAGATGTCTCACGATCCGGACCAAGGGCAGGAACTCCGGTCCGGTGAGTGAGACTGGACCCACCGTAGACGGTAAGAGGAAACGAGGTCGGATGATGCGTACGCGTCCGCTGAAGGTGGCGCTGCTGGGCTGTGGAGTGGTCGGCTCAGAGGTGGCGCGCATCATGACGACGCACGCCGACGACCTCGCCGCGCGCATCGGGGCCCCCGTGGAGCTGGCCGGCGTGGCCGTCCGGCGGCCCGACCGGGTGCGTGCGGGCATCGACCCCGCCCTGGTCACCACCGACGCGACCGCCCTCGTCAAACGCGGCGACATCGACGTGGTCGTCGAGGTCATCGGCGGCATCGAGCCGGCCCGCTCGCTCATCACCGCCGCCTTCGAGCACGGCGCCTCCGTGGTGTCCGCCAACAAGGCGCTGCTCGCCCAGGACGGCGCCGCCCTGCACGCCGCCGCCGAGGAGCACGGCCGCGACCTCTACTACGAGGCCGCCGTCGCCGGTGCCATCCCGCTGATCCGCCCGCTGCGCGAGTCCCTCGCCGGCGACAAGATCAACCGGGTGATGGGCATCGTCAACGGCACGACCAACTTCATCCTCGACAAGATGGACTCCACCGGCGCCGGCTACCAGGAGGCGCTCGACGAGGCCACCGCGCTCGGGTACGCCGAGGCCGACCCGACCGCCGACGTCGAGGGCTTCGACGCCGCCGCGAAGGCCGCCATCCTCGCCGGGATCGCCTTCCACACGCGCGTGCGCCTCGACGACGTGCACCGCGAGGGCATGACCGAGGTCACCGCCGCGGACTTCGCCTCCGCCAAGGCGATGGGCTGCACCATCAAGCTGCTCGCGATCTGCGAGCGGGCCGAGGACGGCGCCTCCGTCACCGCGCGCGTGCACCCCGCGATGATCCCGCTGACCCATCCGCTCGCCTCCGTGCGCGGCGCGTACAACGCCGTGTTCGTCGAGTCGGACGCCGCCGGTCAGCTGATGTTCTACGGCCCGGGCGCCGGCGGTGCGCCGACCGCCTCGGCCGTGCTCGGCGACCTGGTCGCCGTCTGCCGCAACCGGCTCGACGGGTCCACCGGGCCCGGCGAGTCGGCGTACGCCGCGCTGCCCGTCTCGCCGATGGGCGAGGTCGTCACGCGGTACCACATCAGCCTCGACGTGGCGGACAAGCCGGGCGTGCTCGCCCAGGTCGCGACCGTCTTCGCCGAGCACGGAGTGTCCATCGACACGGTGCGGCAGCAAGGGCGGCCGGACTCCGACGGCGAGGCCTCCCTCGTCGTCGTCACCCACCGGGCCTCCGACGCCGCCCTCGGTGGGACCGTCGAGGCGCTGCGCAAGCTCGACACCGTGCGGGGCGTCGCCAGCATCATGCGGGTTGAAGGAGAGTAACCAGCAATGACCCACCAGTGGCGCGGAATCATCGAGGAGTACCGGGACCGGCTGCCGGTATCGGACACCACGCCGGTCGTGACGCTCCGCGAGGGCGGTACGCCGCTCGTGCCCGCGCAGGTGCTCTCCGAGCGCACCGGCTGCGAGGTGCACCTCAAGGTCGAGGGCGCGAACCCGACCGGGTCCTTCAAGGACCGGGGCATGACCATGGCCATCTCGCGGGCCAAGGAGGAGGGCGCGAAGGCGGTGATCTGCGCGTCCACCGGCAACACCTCCGCGAGCGCCGCCGCCTACGCCGTACGCGCCGGCATGGTGTCCGCCGTGCTGGTGCCGCAGGGCAAGATCGCGCTCGGCAAGATGGGCCAGGCCCTCGTGCACGGCGCCAAGATCCTCCAGGTCGACGGCAACTTCGACGACTGCCTGACCCTCGCCCGCTCGCTCAGCGACAACTACCCCGTGGCGCTGGTCAATTCGGTCAACCCGGTGCGCATCGAGGGCCAGAAGACCGCCGCCTTCGAGATCGTGGACATGCTCGGGGACGCCCCCGACATCCACGTCCTGCCGGTCGGCAACGCGGGCAACATCACCGCGTACTGGAAGGGCTACCAGGAGTACGCCGCCGACGGCGTCGCCGCCCGCAAGCCCCGGATGTGGGGCTTCCAGGCGTCCGGCAGCGCCCCGATCGTGCGCGGCGAGGTCGTGAAGGACCCGTCGACCATCGCCACCGCGATCCGCATCGGCAACCCGGCGTCGTGGAAGTTCGCCCTCGCCGCGCGCGACGAGTCCGGCGGCCTCATCGACGAGGTGACGGACCGTGAGATCCTGCGCGCCTACCGGCTGTTGGCCGCGCAGGAGGGCGTCTTCGTCGAGCCCGCCTCGGCCGCCTCGGTGGCCGGTCTGCTCAAGGCGGCCGAGCAGGGCAAGGTCGACCCGGGCCAGCGGATCGTGTGCACCGTCACCGGCAACGGACTGAAGGACCCCGACTGGGCCGTCGCCGGCGCCCCGCAGCCGGTCACCGTCCCGGTCGACGCGGCCACCGCGGCGGAGCGCCTCGGGCTCGCGTAGCACCCGCGCAGGTCCCGCCCGCCCGGGCCACACCCGGGCGGGCGGCACCGGACGCGTCAACCGCGCCCGACGGGGAACGTTCCCCTGTGCCGGGGCACGGAGAACTTGCGACACGCATCGTGCGCCTCCTGTGCGCCCTATGTCGCCGCAGAACCTTCCTTCGATAGGCTGTAGCGAACCCGCCCGCCGCATATGCCCCGCTCGCATGTGCCGCAGCGCAGCTGTTCCCGGACAGCGCCGCTCCGGCGGCCCAGGGTCTTCGTACGTCATCGAATGTCCAGCGAAGTCATTCGACTGTCATTCGACAGTTCCGCAGCTCAAGGAGAGTCAACGAGCGATGGCCGGTCCAGCGTTCCGCGCCGCCGCCGTCCGGGTGCGCGTCCCCGCCACCAGCGCCAACCTCGGCCCGGGCTTCGACGCCCTCGGCCTCGCGCTGGGGCTGTACGACGACGTGGTCGTCCGGGTGGCCGACTCCGGGCTGCACATCGACATCGCGGGGGAGGGCAGCGCGACGCTGCCGCGCGACGAGAAGCACCTGCTCGTCCGCTCCCTGCGCACCGCCTTCGACATCCTGGGCGGCCAGCCGCGCGGCCTGGAGATCGTGTGCGCCAACCGCATCCCGCACGGCCGCGGCCTCGGCTCCTCCTCCGCCGCCATCTGCGCGGGCATCGTCGCCGCGCGCGCCGTGACCATAGGCGGCGAGTCCCGGCTCGACGACACGGCGCTGCTCGAACTCGCCACCGAGATCGAGGGCCACCCCGACAACGTCGCCGCCTGCCTGCTGGGCGGCTTCACCCTGTCCTGGATGGAGGCCGGCGCCGCGCGGGCCATCAGGATGGAGCCCTCCGATTCCATCGTTCCGGTGGTTTTCGTGCCCGGGAAGCCGGTCCTCACCGAGACCGCGCGCGGACTGCTCCCGCGCACCGTGCCGCACGTGGACGCCGCCACCAACGCGGGCCGTGCCGCCCTGCTCGTCGAGGCGCTGACCAGGCGCCCCGAGCTGCTGCTGCCCGCCACCGAGGACCGCCTGCACCAGGAGTACCGCGCACCGGCCATGCCGGAGAGCGCGGCGCTGGTGGAGCGGCTGCGCGCCGACGGGATCCCCGCGGTGATCTCCGGCGCCGGACCCACCGTGATGGCGCTGGCCGACGCGGACTCGGCCGACAAGGTCGAGGCGCTGGCCGGTGCGGACTGGGCCGCCAACCGGCTGAGTCTGGATCTGCGAGGCGCGAGCGTGCTGCCGCTCGCGCCGTCCGGCGACATGTGACGCACGGTTGCCGGATTTCGAGAGGGGGAATGTTTGTTGGATCCGGTAGTGTTAACCTCAAGTCTGCACCCGACCTCACCATGGCGAGGTGCCTCGTGTCCCCGTCAGGGACAGACATTCTTCCGGGAGCTCCCCAAGCCGCACTGCGTTCCGTACGTCGTACCTGGGCAGTACGCCGTACACCGGCGCTGAGCGGCCTTCAGGTGGGGCTACCCCCGCTGGGGGAGCTCCGGAATCGGTGCGACCACGCCACGTGACCCCGGCACCGGGTGCCACGGCTCGAGGAAGCGCCATCACCAGATATCTCTTCCGCCGCTTTGGCGGACCACCGCCCCGGCTCCGTCCGCACAGCAAGGACCGGAACCGGACAGCACAACCGGTCGCCGAGCCAGACAGGCCGACGTCCGCTCCAGGGAAGGACCCTTCGTGAGCGACACCACCGATCTGATGGGCGCACGTGTCGAGGAGACCGCTGCCGCGCCCGCCACGGACGCCTCCGCGCCTGCCGCCGGTGCCGGCTCCCGGCGGCGCCGCGGTACCGGCCTCGAGGGCATGGTGCTGGCCGAGCTCCAGCAGGTCGCATCGGGCCTCGGCATCAGGGGCACCGCGCGCATGCGCAAGAGCCAGCTGATCGAGGTCATCAAGGAGGCGCAGGCCCAGGGAGGCGCTGCCGCGCCCCAGGCCGACGCCGCCGGTGACACCAAGCCCAAGCGCCGCGCCACCTCCCGCACCCGCACGGGCGAGGAGGCCGGGAAGAAGGCGGACGCGAAGGCCGAGCAGGCCCCCGCCGACCAGGCCGCGGCCCAGCAGCAGATCGACATCCCCGGCCAGCCCGCCGGGGGCAACGACGCCCCGGCCGAGCGCCGGCGCCGTCGCGCCACCGCCGAGGCGGGCGCCCCGGCCGGCGCGCCCGAGACCGTCGCCGCCGAGGCCAAGAGCGAGCCGAAGGCCGAGACGCCCGCCCAGCCGCAGGCCCAGCAGGGTCAGCAGGGCCCGTCGCAGCAGGCGCAGGCCGACGCCGGTGACGGCGAGGGCCGCCGCCGCGACCGCCGTGAGCGCGGCCGTGACCGCGACCGCGACCGCCGTGGCAAGGGCGACGACCAGCAGAACCAGAACCAGGGCGGCGGTGGCCAGCAGCGCCAGCAGCAGGGCCAGGGCCAGCAGCAGGGCGGCGGCCGCCAGGACAGCCGGCAGGACAACCGCCAGGACGACGGCTACGACGACGAGGCGGGCGGCCGGCGCGGCCGGCGCGGGCGCTACCGCGACCGCCGGGGCCGCCGCGGCCGCGACGAGATCGCCGCGGAGCCGCAGATCACCGAGGACGACGTCCTGATCCCGGTCGCCGGCATCCTGGACATCCTCGACAACTACGCGTTCATCCGGACCTCGGGCTACCTGCCCGGCCCGAACGACGTGTACGTCTCCCTCGCCCAGGTCCGCAAGAACGGCCTGCGCAAGGGCGACCACATCACCGGCGCGGTCCGCCAGCCCAAGGAGGGCGAGCGCCGCGAGAAGTTCAACGCGCTGGTCCGCCTGGACTCCGTCAACGGCATGGCGCCCGAACACGGCCGCGGCCGCCCGGAGTTCAACAAGCTCACCCCGCTGTACCCGCAGGACCGCCTCCGCCTGGAGACGGACCCGGGCGTGCTGACGACCCGGATCATCGACCTCGTGTCGCCGATCGGCAAGGGCCAGCGCGGTCTGATCGTGGCCCCGCCGAAGACCGGCAAGACCATGATCATGCAGGCGATCGCCAACGCGATCACGCACAACAACCCCGAGTGCCACCTGATGGTCGTCCTGGTCGACGAGCGTCCGGAAGAGGTCACCGACATGCAGCGGTCGGTCAAGGGCGAGGTCATCTCCTCGACCTTCGACCGCCCGGCCGAGGACCACACCACGGTCGCCGAGCTGGCCATCGAGCGCGCCAAGCGCCTGGTGGAGCTGGGCCACGACGTGGTCGTGCTGCTCGACTCGATCACCCGCCTGGGCCGCGCCTACAACCTGGCCGCCCCGGCCTCCGGCCGCATCCTGTCCGGTGGTGTCGACTCGACCGCCCTGTACCCGCCGAAGCGCTTCTTCGGTGCGGCCCGCAACATCGAGGACGGCGGCTCGCTGACCATCCTCGCCACCGCGCTGGTGGACACCGGGTCCCGCATGGACGAGGTGATCTTCGAGGAGTTCAAGGGCACCGGCAACATGGAGCTCAAGCTCGACCGCAAGCTCGCCGACAAGCGCATCTTCCCCGCGGTGGACGTCGACGCGTCCGGCACCCGCAAGGAGGAGATCCTGCTCGGCAACGAGGAGCTGGCGGTCGTCTGGAAGCTCCGCCGCGTCCTGCACGCGCTGGACCAGCAGCAGGCGATCGAGCTGCTCCTCGACAAGATGAAGCAGACCAAGTCGAACGTCGAGTTCCTCATGCAGATCCAGAAGACGACGCCCACCCCGGGCAACGGCGACTAGTCCCCGCCGACGTCGTACGGGTCGTCCCCCTCTTTCGAGGGGGGCGGCCCTTCTGCATGTGCACGTCCACGGTACGATCGCGCTCTTCGGTCGCCCGTTCGACCGCTCACCCAGAACATCACTTCCCGAGGGGGGACTTGTGGGTACACCCACGTCCGGGGGACGGCGTCACAGACGCCGTGTGCGCATCGCCCTGCCCGTCGCCGCGGCCGGCCTCGCCGCCGCCGTCGCAGGCGTCCTGCTGACGTCGTCCGCGCAGGCGGCCGAGACCCCGCCGAAGCCGACGGTCAGCGCACCGTCCCAGGCCGAGCTGGAGAAGCGGCTCGCCGTCGCCGTCGCCGGTGACGACACCCCGGGGCACACCGGCAAGGAGGCGCTGAGCGGCAGCACGGGCACCAGCACCCGTACCGCCGACCCGAAGATCATCGGCGGCACCGCGACGTCCATCACGAGCGCGCCGTGGATGGCGCAGCTGTGGTACGGCGACGACCGCGGCACCGCCACCACCGCCGACGACATCGGCTTCTTCTGCGGCGGCGTGGTCGTCGCCCCGACGAAGATCCTCACCGCCGCGCACTGCGTCCGCGACGAGTACAACAAGAACTACAGCTGGTACGCGCACGGCACCGTCATCACCGGCACCGCGCAACTGCCCACCGTTGACAGCAACGGCCAGATCACCGACCTGCACGGCGGGTCGTACAGCGGCGTCTGGCGGCAGTGGAACCACCCGTCGTACAGCCCGGCGACGATCAACAACGACATCGCCGTGCTGACGCTGCCCAACCCGGTCAAGGCCACGCCGATCCGGATGACGACGGCCACCGACACCGCGTCGTACGCCGCCGGCACCCCGGCCACGCTGTTCGGCTGGGGCCGCACCAGCTCCACCACGCAGGACATCTCCGACGTGCTGAAGACGGCGACCCTGCCGATCCAGTCGGACACCACCTGCGCGGGCGCCTACGGCGCTGACTTCGTCAAGGGCCACATGGTCTGCGCGGGCAACCCCGCCACCGGCAGCGACGAGGGCACCACCTCCGCCTGCAACGGCGACTCCGGCGGCCCGCTGATCGTCAAGGGCCGGATCGTGGGCGTCGTCTCCTGGGGCGTCGAGGACTGCGTCGCGAGCGGCGCGTACAGCGTCTTCACCAAGGTCTCGTCGTACGTCGGCGCCGCCTACCCGCGCGTGGAGGACACCAACCTCAACGGTGACCACCTCGCCGACCTGTTCGTGCGCAACGCCTCCACTAAGACCGCCTACGAGATCGACTCCAAGGGCACCTCGCTGGCCGCCCGCACCTCCTGGGGCAACTGGAACGGCTACAACCTGATCGTCCAGACCGACCTCGACCGGGACGGCTACCAGGACCTGATCGTGCGCCGGTCCTCCGACGGCGACGTCTTCTGGGAGCACTACGTGCCCGCCACCGACTCGTGGACGACCAAGCTGATCGGCGACAACTGGAAGACCCGCCTGAACATCGTCGCCCCCGGCGACATGACCGGCGACTACCTGCCCGACCTGCTGGCCGTGGACTCCACGGGCGCGCTGTGGCTGTACGCGGGCAAGGGCAACGGCGGCTTCGCCGCTCCCCTCAAGGTCGGCGCCGGCTTCAACAACTTCAACCTCGTGCGCGGCCACGGCGACTTCAACGGTGACGGCAACGCCGACCTGCTCGCCCGCAACAAGAGCACCGGCGCCGTGTACCTGTACCGCAGCAAGGGCGTGGCCTCCACGGCCCTGTGGCAGCCCGCGCTGAAGGTCGCCACCTGGACCAGCACGACGTACAACGCGCTCGTGACGGTCGGCGACCTCAACAGCGACGGCAAGGCCGACCTGCTGGCCCGCACCCCCGGCGGCACGCTCTACCTGTACAAGGGGACCGGCGCCAACACGACTGCGAGCTTCGGCACACGCGTCTCCCTCGGCACCGGATTCCAGCAGTACGACCTCCTCGGCTGACCCCCCAGGTGAGCGGGGCGCACCCGCTCCACCGGTCACCCGCCGTGCCCGTCCTGTCACCAGGGCGGGCACGGTCCGTTGTGCAACCCTTTCCCCGGTTTCCCCGTCTGAGGGACGGGGTGACGATGGAGCGGTACGGGTCCGTACGACGGACGGCACAGGCCTGATCCCGACCGCAGGGGGTATCCGACCGCGCACCGACGAACCGAGGAGCACATGTCCGCCGAGAGCACGCCGGAGCCCGGCATACCGGGTGATGACAACGGCACCACCGGTCCCGACGGCGGCAGAGGCCGCCGCAAGCCCCGCGCCCGTCGCCGTGGGCTGATGATCGCGGCGTGGACCGCCGCGGGCGTGGTCGTCCTCGGGGGCGCCGGCCTCGGGTACGTGTACTTCAAGCTCAACGGCAACCTCAGGAGCGTCGACATCGACCAGGCCCTCGGCACCGACCGGCCCACCAAGGCCGACAACGGCAGCGAGAACATCCTGGTCCTCGGCTCGGACACCCGCTCCGGCAGCAACAAGAAGCTCGGCGGCGGCACGGACGACGGCAGCGCCCGCTCCGACACGGCGATGATCATCCACGTGTACCGGGGCCACCGGACCGCGAGCGTGGTGTCCATCCCGCGCGACACCCTGATCGACCGCCCCGCCTGCACCGACCCCAAGGGCGTCACCCACGACGCCGCCCGGGACGTCATGTTCAACTCGGCGTACTCCACCGGCGGGGCCGCCTGCGCGGTCAAGACCGTCGAGTCGATGTCCGGCGTGCGCATGGACCACTACCTCGAGGTCGACTTCGCCGGCTTCCAGAAGCTCATCGACCAGCTCGGCGGGGTCCGGATCACCACCACCAAGGACATCGACGACCCCGAGAGCCACCTGCGGCTCAAGGCCGGCGCGCACACCCTCGACGGCGAGCAGGCCCTCGGCCTGGTCCGCACCCGGCACGGCGTGGGCGACGGCTCCGACCTCGGGCGCATCCAGCTCCAGCAGGCGTTCGTCAAGGCACTGCTCGACCAGGTCGAGCACGTCGGCCTGCTCGGCAACCCGAAGAGGCTGCTGGACCTCGCCGACACCGCGACGAAGGCCGTGACGACCGACTCCGGCCTCGGCTCGGTGAACTCCCTGATGTCCTTCGCGGACGGCCTGAAGGGCATCGGCGCGTCCGACATGACCATGGTCACCCTGCCGGTCCGGTACGACCCCGCGGACCCCAACCGGGTCCTGGTCGAACAGGCCAAGGCCCGTCTGGTGTGGAACGCCCTGAAGACGGACACGGCGATCCCGAAGGCGGCGACGACGGGGAACGCGACGGGTGAGGCGGCGGGTGTCGTCGCCTCCTCGTAGGGGGTGTGCCGGCCGTTCGCGTCTGCGGCCGCTCCGTGGCTCGTCGCGCAGTTCCCCGCGCCCCTGGAAGGCAAGCTGCGGCTGACCCACTCAAGGGGCGCGGGGAACTGCGCGAACGGCCACGAGGCACCCGCACCCGCCCGCGGCGACAGGGCCCCACCCCCGTGGGCGGCACCCGGGAATAGAACACCCGCACCCCCGGTTTGGGAGGATGGCGCCAGTCCTGGCAGACTGGTACGTCGGCTCCGGTTCACGCCCCCGCACCCCGCGGCAGGCGACCCGGCGCCCTCCCGGAACCTAGGAGACACCTTGAAGCGCGACATCCACCCCGAGTACGTCGAGACGCAGGTCAGCTGCACCTGCGGCGCGTCGTTCACCACCCGCAGCACCATCGAGTCCGGCACCATCCGGGCCGAGGTCTGCTCCGAGTGCCACCCGTTCTACACGGGCAAGCAGAAGATCCTCGACACCGGTGGCCGTGTGGCCCGCTTCGAGGCCCGCTTCGGCAAGGCTGCCGCCGGCTCCAAGAAGTAGCGAGCCCCTCTTCGCCGGTCCACGGTCGCGCCCCCGCCCGGGGCGTGCCCGGGACCGGCGTTTTTGGTCGCCCGCACTTCACCCACGTACGCAACAGGAGCCCAAGATGTTCGAGGCCGTCGAGGAACTGGTCACCGAGCACGCCGACCTGGAGAAGAAGCTCGCCGACCCGTCGGTCCACTCCGACCAGGCCAACGCGCGCAAGCTGAACAAGCGCTACGCCGAGCTCACCCCGATCGTCGCCACGTACCGCTCCTGGAAGCAGACCGGCGACGACATCGACACCGCGCGCGAACTGGCCGCCGACGACCCCGACTTCGCAGCCGAGGTCAAGGAGCTGGAGCAGCAGCGCGAGGAGCTGACGGAGAAGCTGCGGCTGCTGCTGGTCCCGCGCGACCCCAGCGACGACAAGGACGTCATCCTGGAGATCAAGGCGGGCGCCGGCGGTGACGAGTCCGCGCTGTTCGCCGGCGACCTGCTGCGCATGTACCTGCGCTACGCCGAGCGCGTCGGGTGGAAGACCGAGATCATCGACGCCACCGAGTCCGAGCTGGGCGGCTACAAGGACGTCCAGGTCGCCGTGAAGACCCGCGGCACCACCGAGCCCGGCCAGGGCGTGTGGGCCCGGCTGAAGTACGAGGGCGGGGTGCACCGCGTGCAGCGCGTGCCCGCCACCGAGTCGCAGGGCCGCATCCACACCTCCGCCGCCGGTGTGCTCGTCACGCCCGAGGCGGAGGAGGTCGACGTCGAGATCAACCCCAACGACCTGCGCATCGACGTCTACCGCTCGTCTGGCCCCGGCGGGCAGTCGGTGAACACCACCGACTCAGCCGTGCGCATCACGCACCTGCCGACCGGTGTCGTCGCCTCCTGCCAGAACGAGAAGAGCCAGCTGCAGAACAAGGAGCAGGCGCTGCGCATCCTGCGCTCCCGGCTGCTCGCCATGGCGCAGGAGGAGGCGGAGCGGGAGGCGGCCGACGCCCGCCGCAGCCAGGTCCGCACCGTCGACCGCTCCGAGAAGATCCGCACCTACAACTTCCCGGAGAACCGCATCTCGGACCACCGGGTCGGGTTCAAGGCGTACAACCTGGACCAGGTCCTGGACGGTGACCTCGACGCGGTGATCCAGGCGTGCGTCGACGCGGACTCGGCGGCGAAGCTGGCGGCCGCGTAGCCGCCCACCGGCGCAAACGACGTACCGAGGACGACACGGAGGACGCGCGTGCAGCAACCTTTTGGGGGGCGACCCCCGAGCCCCCGGAGCCTGCTGCTCGCTGAGGTGGCCCAGGCCACCCAGCGGCTGGCCGACGCCGGCGTGCCCTCGCCGCGCACCGACGCCGAGGAGCTCGCCGCGTTCGTGCACGGCGTCAAGCGCGGCACCCTGCACCTGGTGAAGGACTCCGACTTCGACGCCCGCTACTGGGAGGTCATCGCCCGGCGCGAGCAGCGCGAGCCGCTGCAGCACATCACCGGGCGGGCCTACTTCCGCTACCTGGAGCTCCAGGTCGGCCCCGGCGTCTTCGTGCCCCGGCCGGAGACCGAGTCCGTGGTCGGCTGGGCCATAGACGCGGTGCGCGCCATGGACGTCGTCGAGCCGTGCATCGTCGACCTGTGCACCGGCTCCGGCGCCATCGCGCTCGCCCTCGCCCAGGAGGTGCCCCGCTCGCGCGTGCACGCCGTGGAGCTGTCCGAGGACGCCCTGGTGTGGACCCGCAAGAACGTCGCCGGGTCGCGCGTCGACCTGCGCCAGGGCGACGCGCTGACCGCGTTCCCCGACCTCGACGGCCAGGTCGACCTGGTCATCTCCAACCCGCCGTACATCCCGCTCACCGAATGGGAGTACGTCGCCCCCGAGGCCCGTGACTACGACCCCGAGCTGGCGCTGTTCTCCGGCGAGGACGGACTGGACCTGATCCGGGGCATCGAGCGCACCGCGCACCGGCTGCTGCGCCCCGGCGGTGTCGTCGTCATCGAGCACGCCGACACCCAGGGCGGCCAGGTGCCGTGGATCTTCACCGAGGAGCGGGGCTGGGCCGACGCGGCCGACCACCCCGACCTCAACAACCGGCCGCGCTTCGCCACCGCCCGCAAGGCGCTGCCGTGACCACCCCCACCCACCACCCGCAGTACGTGTACGAGGAGGCCCGCTAGAGATGGCTCGGCGATACGACACCAACGACGCGACCGACCGAGTGACCGGTCTGCGCGAGGCCGCGTCCGCCGTCCGCCGTGGCGAGCTCGTGGTCCTGCCGACCGACACGGTGTACGGCATCGGCGCGGACGCCTTCTCCCAGGAGGCCGTCGGCGACCTGCTGGAGGCCAAGGGCCGCGGCCGCAACATGCCCTCGCCCGTCCTCATCGGCTCCCCGAACACCCTGCACGGCCTGGTCACCGACTTCTCCGAGCTGGCCTGGGAGCTGGTCGACGCCTTCTGGCCGGGCGCCCTCACGCTGGTCGCCAAGCACCAGCCGTCCCTGCAGTGGGACCTCGGCGACACCCGGGGCACGGTGGCCGTGCGGATGCCGCTGCACCCGGTCGCCATCGAACTGCTCACCGAGGTCGGCCCGATGGCGGTCTCCTCCGCCAACCTGACCGGCTTCCCGGCGCCGGAGACCTGCGACGCCGCCCAGGAGATGCTCGGCGACTCCGTCTCCGTCTACCTCGACGGCGGACCGACCCCCGGCAACGTGCCCTCGTCGATCGTCGACGTGACCCGCGAGGTGCCGCTGCTGCTGCGCGCGGGCGCGATCTCCGCCGAGGAGCTGCGGAAGGTGGTACCCGACCTCGAGGTGGCGAATTGACGGCCCCTGACGCGGGGCGTGGCATAGGCGACCGGGAGAGCGCGGCGGAGATCACCACGACCTTCGTGGGGCTGCCGCGCGACAGTTTCCGCATCCTCCACGTCAGCACCGGCAACGTGTGCCGCTCGCCCATCACCGAGCGGCTCACCCGGCATTACGTGAAGCAGCGGCTCGGCATCCTGGGCAGCGCGCTGGTCGTGGAGAGCGCCGGCACCTGGGGCCACGAGGGTGCGCCGATGGAGTCCCACGCCGAACAGGTGCTGGCCGACTTCGGCGCGGACGCCTCCGGGTTCGTCGGGCGGGAGCTGCTCGACGAGCACGTCATCCACGCCGACCTGGTGCTGACGGCCACCCGCGACCACCGCGCCCAGGTCATCTCCATGGGGCACTCGGCGGGGCTGCGCACCTTCACGCTGAAGGAGTTCACCCGGCTGGTGAAGGCCATCGACCCGGCCACCCTGCCGCCGCTGGAGGAGGGCGTGGTCCAGCGCGCCCGCGCCCTGGTCCGCGCCGCCGCCGCGCTGCGCGGCTGGCTGCTGGCGCCCACCGCCGAGGCGGACGAGGTGTACGACCCGTACGGAGCGCCCCTGACGTTCTTCCGTTCGATCGGCGACGAGATACACCAGGCGCTGGACCCGGTGGTGACGGCCCTCACCGGCGTCCCGGCCCGCACCGGCTGACCCGGCCCCCGGTCGCCGCAGCACCGCGGGCGTGCCCGGGGAGCCGGGCCTACATTGGACGTACGTCAGCGTCGACGCGTCCGGAGCCCGTCATGACCGTCAGCCATGCCCTCGAGGCCGACCTGCTGCGGCGGCAGGATCCCGAGCTCGCCGAGATCCTGCTCGCGGAGCGGATGCGCCAGGCGACGACGCTCCAGCTGAGCGCCGCGGAGAACTTCAGCTCACCGGCCGTGCTGGCCGCGCTCGGCTCCCCGCTCGCCAACAAGTACGCCGAGGGCTACCCCGGCGCCCGCCACCACGGCGGCTGCGAGATCGTCGACATGGCCGAGCGCATCGCCGTGGACCGCGCCAAGGCCCTGTTCGGCGCCGAGCACGCCAACGTCCAGTCCCACTCGGGCTCCTCGGCCGTGCTCGCCGCGTACGCGGCCCTGCTGCGGCCCGGCGACACCGTGCTCGCCCTCGGGCTGTCCCACGGCGGCCACCTCACCCACGGGTCGCCCGCGAACTTCTCCGGCCGCTGGTTCGACTTCGTCCCCTACGGGGTGGACGCGGAGACCGGGCTCGTCGACCGGGAGCAGGTGCGCACCCTGGCCCGCACCCACCGGCCGAAGGCGATCGTGTGCGGCTCCATCGCCTACCCCCGCCACCTCGAGTACGCCTTCTTCCGCGAGGTCGCCGACGAGGTGGGCGCCTTCCTCGTCGCGGACGCCGCCCACCCCATCGGGCTGGTCGCGGGCGGCGCGGCGCCCAGCCCGGTGCCGTACGCCGACGTCGTGTGCGCGACCACGCACAAGGTGCTGCGCGGGCCGCGCGGCGGGATGCTGCTGTGCGGCGCGGACCTCGCCGAGCGCGTCGACCGGGCGGTGTTCCCGTTCACCCAGGGCGGCGCGCAGATGCACACCATCGCCGCGAAGGCGGTCGCGTTCGGGGAGGCGGCGACGCCCGCGTTCTCCGCGTACGCCCACCGGGTCGTCGCCAACGCGCGCGTGCTCGCGGCCGGGCTGGCGGCGCAGGGCCTGGCCGTCACCACCGGCGGCACCGACACGCACCTCGTCACGGCCGACCCGGCGCCGCTCGGCGTCGACGGGCGCACCGCGCGCGGACTGCTGGCCGGGGCGGGGATCGTGCTGGAATGCTGCGCCCTGCCGCACGCGGACCTGCGCGGCCTCAGGCTGGGCACGGCCGCGGTGACCACCCAGGGCATGGGGGAGGAGCAGATGACCGCCGTCGCGACCCTGATGGCCCGGGTGCTGCGCCGCGAGACCGACGCCCAGCGGGCCCGCGACGACGTGCGCGACCTGGTGGCGGCCTTCCCGCCGTACCCCGGGTGACGAGGCCGGCGGTGCTCCCGCACACCCCCGGGTTGCGCCCCGTACGACGAAGTCCACAGCCGTACGTGCAACCATCGTTGCTACCCGGAAGTCCTCATCCACATGCGGCCGTCGCTAGGGTGTGGGGCTGAGATGGCCAGCGAGACCTGTGGGGAAGCCCGTGCGTGAATACCTGCTGACGCTCTGCGTCACGGCCGCGGTGACGTATCTGCTGACAGGGCCGGTACGGAAGTTCGCGATCGTGGCCGGGGCGATGCCGGAGATCCGGGCACGTGACGTGCACCGGGAGCCCACTCCGCGCCTCGGCGGGATCGCCATGTTCTTCGGCCTGTGCGCGGGCCTGCTGGTCGCCGACCACCTGGCCAACCTCAACCAGGTCTTCGAGAAGTCGAACGAGCCGCGCGCCCTGCTCAGCGGCGCCGCGCTGATCTGGCTGATCGGCGTCCTCGACGACAAGTTCGAGATCGACGCGCTGATCAAGCTGGGCGCGCAGATGATCGCGGCCGGCGTGATGGTCATGCAGGGCCTGACGATCCTGTGGCTGCCCATCCCGGGCGTCGGCACGGTCGCGCTGACCCAGTGGCAGGGCACCCTGCTCACGGTGGCGCTGGTGGTCATCACCATCAACGCGGTGAACTTCGTGGACGGCCTGGACGGTCTCGCGGCCGGCATGGTGTGCATCGCGTCGGCGGCGTTCTTCATGTACGCCTACCGCATCTGGTACTCGTACGGCATCGAGGCCGCGGCCCCGGCGACGCTGTTCGCGGCCGTGCTGATGGGCATGTGCGTGGGCTTCCTGCCGCACAACATGCACCCGGCGCGGATCTTCATGGGCGACTCCGGCTCCATGCTGATCGGCCTGGTGCTCGCGGCGGGCGCGATCTCGGTGACCGGCCAGGTCGACCCGGACGTGATGAAGCTGTTCTCCGGGTCCGAGCGCAACGCGGTGCACCAGATGGTGCCTGTCTACATCCCGCTGCTGATGCCGCTCACCATCATCGCGATCCCGGCGGCCGACCTGATCCTGGCGATCGTGCGGCGCACCTGGCGCGGCCAGTCGCCGTTCGCGGCGGACCGCGGGCACCTGCACCACCGGCTGCTGGAGATCGGGCACTCGCACAGCCGCGCGGTGCTGATCATGTACTTCTGGTCGGCGCTGATCGCGTTCGGGGCGCTGGCCTACTCGGTGAACTCGGCGTCGATGTGGATCGTCCTCGGCGTCGTGTTCCTCAGCGCGGTGGGCCTGGTGCTGCTCCTGCTGCCGCGCTTCACGCCGCGCGCCCCGCGCTGGGCCGAGGCGTTCGTGCCGCCGCGCTACCGGAGGCGCCGTGCGGCGCCCGCGCCGGAGGCGGCGGAGGGTGCCGGCGGCGCGGCGGACGCCGGGAGCGTGGAGGCGGGCGACGACGAGCCGCGCACTCCCGTCCCCGTCGGCGTCTCGGGCGGCCCGGAGGTGCCCGGCGTCAACGGAGCGACCGCTCTGGGCGCTCGTTCGCGTGTTCCCCGCGGGTGAGAAGGGCCACCGTTCGCCCTCCCGGGGCCGCCGGGCACTGGGTAAGAATCTGACTAGAACATTGCCAACTCGTGGGGGAGCGAACCGCCCCAATACCAGACAAGTCGGCGCTGTTCTCGCTCAGACGCGCAGGCTCACCCTCACGTGTGACAGCCGGCACACCATCCAGGTAAAGACCTCATCAAATAGTTTGTGATACGGTTCACGAGAACCCCCGGTAGAGCCGACAGACCGCAGTGCGACGGTCCGACGGCACGAGGTCTCGACCGCCTCCGCCGGGACTACGCTCGTCCATGACGACACCCCAGCCCCCTTTTGAACGCGGAGTTGCCGCCATGCCGTCCAACGACGTCCGGATCCTGGCCCAGGCCGCTGTGCCCACGGCTGCCGTCGGCGCGATCGCCGCCGTCGTCAGTGGTGTGGTCGCCGGCGGGAAGGGTGCGGTCGGGGCGGTCGTGGCGGCCGTGCTGGCGATCCTCTTCATGGGGATCGGCCTCTACGTCCTGCAGCGGACGGCGAAGTCGCTCCCGCACCTCTTCCAGGCCATGGGTCTGATGCTGTACGCCGCGCAGATCCTGCTGCTGTTCGTCTTCCTCGCCGTGTTCAAGGACACGACGCTGTTCAACCCCCGGGCGTTCGCGCTCACCCTTGTCGCCGCCACCCTCACGTGGATCGCCGCCCAGACGCGCGCCCACATGAAGGCCAAGATCCTCTACGTCGAACCCGAAAAATCGGGGCACTCGTCGTGAGGGGTAGGGCCGGGATAAGGACGCCTGAGAGATCCTGCTATCGTCCGGTGCCAACTGCGGCATCGCGGGCGCGGGCATCCGAGCTGACGCCTGCTCAAGCGCGAGGCGAGATGCCCCTCAGCCGCCCCCACATCCGTAACACCAGTCCCGTGCCGAACCGCGGCTCGCTGCCGCGCCGACACAACGAGGTTGCCGTACCTATGCGCCACGCTGAAGGAGCCCGCGGTGAGTGCTGATCCGACGCAGGTGCTCGCCTTCGAGACCGACTGCCACATCTTCGACGGCTGTGGCTTCCCGGCTCCCGGCCTGCACTCGTTCCTGTTCGAGCCCCTGTGGGGCGACGGCGACAGCAACGTGTACTTCAACAAGACGATGCTGCTGGCGCTGCTCGGTTCCATCGTCATCGTCGGTTTCTTCTGGGCCGCCTTCCGCAAGCCGAAGGTCGTCCCCGGCAAGCTGCAGATGGTCGCCGAGGCGGGCTACGACTTCATCCGCCGCGGGGTCGTGTACGAGACCATCGGCAAGCGGGAGGGCGAGAAGTACGTCCCGCTGATCGTCTCGCTGTTCTTCTTCGTGTGGATGATGAACCTCTGGTCGATCATCCCGCTCGCCCAGTTCCCGGTCACCGCGATCATCTCGTACCCGGCCGTGCTCGCCCTCGTGGTCTACGTCCTGTGGGTGTCGCTGACCTTCAAGCGCCACGGCTTCGTCGGCTTCTTCAAGAACGTCACGGGCTACGACAAGTCGCTGGGAGCGGTCCTGCCGCTCGCGATGCTCATCGAGTTCTTCTCGAACCTGCTCGTGCGCCCCTTCACGCACGCCGTCCGGCTCTTCGCGAACATGTTCGCCGGTCACACCCTGCTGCTGCTCTTCACGATCGCCAGCTGGTACCTGCTGAACGGCATCGGGATCGCCTACGCCGGTGTCTCGTTCATCATGACCATCGTCATGACGGCTTTCGAGCTCTTCATCCAGGCTCTTCAGGCGTACGTCTTCGTCCTCCTGACGTGCACCTACATCCAGGGCGCGCTCGCCGAGCACCACTGAGCCCCGCCCCGCACCACCCCCCAGCCGTCCGGTGGCCAACCCCCACCGGTCCGTAAAGAAAAGGAAGAACTGGCATGTCCCAGACCCTTGCCGCTGTTTCCGGCTCGCTCGGCTCCATCGGTTACGGCCTCGCTGCCATCGGCCCCGGCGTCGGCGTCGGCATCATCTTCGGTAACGGCACCCAGGCCCTCGCCCGTCAGCCCGAGGCCGCCGGCCTGATCCGCGCCAACCAGATCCTCGGCTTCGCCTTCTGTGAGGCGCTCGCCCTGATCGGTCTGGTCATGCCGTTCGTCTACGGCAAGTGATCTGACGATTCACGATCAGCCGACTAGACGAAAGGCACTGACATGAGCCAGCTGCTCATTCTGGCGGCCGAGGAGACCGAGAACCCCCTCGTCCCGCCGATCCCCGAGCTCGTCATCGGCCTCATCGCCTTCGTCATCGTCTTCGGCTTCCTCGCCTGGAAGCTCCTCCCGAACATCAACAAGGTTCTGGAAGAGCGTCGCGAGGCCATCGAGGGCGGTATCGAGAAGGCCGAGGCCGCGCAGACCGAGGCCCAGAGCGTCCTCGAGCAGTACAAGGCCCAGCTCGCCGAGGCCCGCCACGAGGCCGCGCGCCTGCGCCAGGAGGCGCAGGAGCAGGGCGCCGCGCTCATCGCCGAGATGCGTGCGGAGGGCCAGCGCCAGCGCGAGGAGATCGTCACCGCCGGTCACGCCCAGATCGAGGCCGACCGCAAGGCCGCGTCCTCCGCGCTGCGTCAGGACGTCGGCAAGCTGGCCACCGAACTGGCCGGCAAGCTCGTCGGTGAGTCCCTCGAGGACCACGCCCGGCAGAGCCGCGTGATCGACCGCTTCCTCGACGAGCTCGAGGAGAAGGCCGAGGCGGCGCGATGAACGGAGCGAGCCGCGAGGCCCTGGCAGCCGCACGTGAGCGTCTCGACGCGCTGACGGACTCCACCTCCGTGGACGCCGCGCGGCTCGCCGACGAGCTGGCGGCCGTCACCGCGCTGCTCGACCGCGAGGTGTCGCTGCGTCGGGTCCTGACCGACCCGGCGCAGGCCGGAGAGGCCAAGGCCGAATTGACGCAGCGCCTGCTCGGTGCCCAGATCAGCGGCCCCGCCGCCGACCTGGTGGCCGGTCTGGTGCGTTCCCGCTGGTCGCAGCCGCGCGACCTGGTGGACGCGCTGGAGGAGCTGGCGAACACCGCCGACCTCACGTCCGCCCAGCGGGCCGGCAGGCTCGACGACGTCGAGGACGAACTGTTCCGCTTCGGCCGGATCGTCACCTCGAACACCGAGCTGCGCGCCGCACTGACGGACCGGAAGGCCACCGGATCGGCCAAGAGCGCGCTGCTGGGCAGCCTGCTCGGCGGCCGGGCCGACGCGGCCACCGAGCGTCTGGTCACGCGCCTGGTGAGTGCGCCGCGGGGTCGTAGCCTGGAAGCGGGCCTGGACTCGCTGTCCAAGCTCGCCGCCGAGCGCCGCAACCGCGTCGTGGCCGTGGTCACCTCGGCGGTGCCGCTGAGCGACGGGCAGAAGCAGCGCCTGGGCGCGGCTCTGACCAAGCTCTACGGCCGCAGCATGCACCTGAACCTCGACGTGGACCCCGACGTCCTCGGCGGGATCCGGGTGCAGGTCGGCGACGAGGTCATCAACGGCTCCATCGCGGACCGCATCGACGACGCCGCCCGCCGCATGGCGAGCTAGCAGCCAACTCAACACGAACGTACCTACGGCCCTGGTTGGGCCGTGCAGAGGATTCACCTCTTTTGGGGGGGATCCCCATACCCCCCAAGTGAAACTTCGGGCCCAACAAGGAGAGCAGGGAACCCAGATGGCGGAGCTCACGATCCGGCCGGAGGAGATCCGGGACGCACTGGAGACCTTCGTCCAGTCGTACAAGCCGGACGCGGCCTCGCGCGAGGAGGTCGGGACGGTCACCGTTGCCGGCGACGGCATCGCCAAGATCGAGGGACTGCCCTCGGCCATGGCGAACGAACTGCTGAAGTTCGAGGACGGATCCCTCGGTCTCGCGCTGAACCTGGAAGAGCGCGAGATCGGTGCGGTCGTCCTGGGCGAGTTCAGCGGCATCGAGGAGGGTCAGCCGGTCACGCGCACCGGTGAGGTCCTCTCCGTCGCGGTCGGCGAGGGCTACCTCGGCCGTGTCGTCGACCCGCTCGGCAACCCGATCGACGGCCTCGGCGAGATCGAGACGTCCGGCCGTCGCGCCCTCGAGCTGCAGGCCCCCACGGTCATGCAGCGCAAGTCGGTGCACGAGCCCATGGAGACGGGCTACAAGGCCGTCGACGCCATGACCCCGATCGGCCGTGGTCAGCGTCAGCTGATCATCGGTGACCGCCAGACCGGCAAGACCGCGCTGGCCGTCGACACGATCATCAACCAGCGCGACAACTGGCGCTCGGGCGACCCGAAGAAGCAGGTCCGCTGCATCTACGTCGCCATCGGCCAGAAGGGCTCCACCATCGCCGGCGTGCGCCGCGCGCTGGAGGAGAACGGCGCCCTGGAGTACACGACCATCGTCGCCGCCCCGGCGTCCGACCCGGCCGGCTTCAAGTACCTGGCGCCGTACACCGGTTCGGCCATCGGTCAGCAGTGGATGTACGAGGGCAAGCACGTCCTCATCATCTTCGACGACCTCTCGAAGCAGGCCGACGCCTACCGCGCCGTGTCGCTGCTGCTGCGCCGCCCGCCGGGCCGTGAGGCCTACCCGGGTGACGTCTTCTACCTGCACTCCCGTCTGCTGGAGCGCTGCGCCAAGCTCTCCGACGAGATGGGTGCCGGTTCGATGACCGGTCTGCCGATCGTCGAGACCAAGGCCAACGACGTCTCGGCGTTCATCCCGACCAACGTCATCTCCATCACCGACGGCCAGTGCTTCCTGGAGTCGGACCTGTTCAACGCCGGTCAGCGCCCCGCGCTGAACGTCGGTATCTCCGTCTCCCGCGTCGGTGGTTCCGCGCAGCACAAGGCGATGCGCCAGGTGTCCGGCCGACTCCGTGTCGACCTCGCCCAGTTCCGCGAGCTGGAGGCGTTCGCCGCCTTCGGTTCCGACCTGGACGCGGCCTCGAAGTCGCAGCTGGAGCGCGGTCAGCGCATGGTCGAGCTGCTCAAGCAGAACCAGTACGAGCCGATGGCCACCGAGGACCAGGTCGTCTCCGTCTGGGCCGGCACCACGGGCCGCATGGACGACGTGCCGGTCGCGGACATCCGCCGCTTCGAGAAGGAGCTGCTGGACTACCTGCACCGCAAGGAGCAGGGTCTGATGACCTCCATCCGCGAGGGCGCCAAGATGTCCGACGACACGATCCAGGCGATCGCCGACGCCGTCGCGGAGTTCAAGAAGCAGTTCGAGACCTCCGACGGCAAGCTCCTCGGCGAAGAGGCTCCGGCCGCTGCCGCCAAGTGACGTAGGAAGGACCTGACTCATGGGAGCCCAGCTCCGGGTCTACAAGCGTCGCATCCGATCCGTCACCGCGACCAAGAAGATCACCAAGGCGATGGAGATGATCGCCGCCTCGCGCGTCGTCAAGGCGCAGCGCAAGGTGGCGGCCTCCACGCCGTACGCGCAGGAACTGACCCGCGCGGTCACGGCGGTCGGTACGGGTTCGAACACCAAGCACCCGCTCACCACGGAGGCGGAGAACCCGGCCCGTGCCGCGGTCCTGCTCCTCACGAGCGACCGCGGTCTGGCCGGCGCCTTCAACTCCAACGCCATCAAGGCGGCGGAGCAGCTGACCGAGCGCCTGGAGCGCGAGGGCAAGCAGGTCGACACGTACATCGTCGGCCGGCGCGGTGTCGCCCACTACAACTTCCGTGAGCGCAAGATCTCGGAGTCGTGGACGGGCTTCACCGACGAGCCGACGTACGCGGACGCCAAGAAGGTCGCGGTGCCCCTCATCGAGGCCATCGAGAAGGACACGGCCGAGGGCGGCGTGGACGAGCTCCACATCGTCTTCACCGAGTTCGTCTCGATGATGACGCAGACGGCGCTCGACGCCCGGCTGCTGCCGCTGCGGCTGGAAGAGGTCGCGCAGGAGGCGAAGCCGCAGGGCGAGATCCTCCCGCTCTACGACTTCGAGCCCTCGGCGGAGGACGTCCTCGACGCGCTGCTGCCGCGCTACGTGGAGAGCCGGATCTACAACGCGCTGCTCCAGTCGGCCGCTTCGAAGCACGCCGCCACGCGGCGCGCGATGAAGTCGGCCACCGACAACGCGGGCGAGCTGATCAACACGCTCTCCCGTCTTGCCAACGCGGCCCGCCAGGCCGAAATCACCCAGGAAATCAGCGAGATCGTCGGTGGCGCCAGTGCCCTGGCCGACGCGACCGCGGGGAGTGACCGATAATGACCACCACTGTTGAGACCGCGACGGCTACGGGCCGCGTCGCCCGGGTCATCGGCCCGGTCGTCGACGTGGAGTTCCCCGTCGACGCGATGCCGGACATCTACAACGCCCTTCACGTCGAGGTGGCCGACCCGGCCAACGCCGGCGAGAAGAAGACGCTGACCCTGGAGGTCGCCCAGCACCTGGGTGACGGCCTGGTCCGCACCATCTCCATGCAGCCCACCGACGGTCTGGTCCGCCAGGCCGCCGTCACCGACACCGGCAACTCCATCACGGTGCCGGTCGGCGACTTCACCAAGGGCAAGGTGTTCAACACCCTCGGTGAGGTGCTGAACGTCGACGAGCAGTACACGGGCGAGCGCTGGGGCATTCACCGCAAGGCCCCGAACTTCGACGAGCTCGAGTCGAAGACCGAGATGTTCGAGACCGGCGTCAAGGTCATCGACCTGCTGACCCCGTACGTCAAGGGCGGCAAGATCGGTCTGTTCGGCGGTGCCGGCGTCGGCAAGACGGTGCTCATCCAGGAGATGATCTACCGCGTCGCCAACAACCACGACGGTGTCTCCGTGTTCGCCGGTGTCGGCGAGCGCACCCGTGAGGGCAACGACCTCATCGAGGAGATGTCGGACTCGGGCGTCATCGACAAGACCGCCCTGGTCTTCGGTCAGATGGACGAGCCCCCGGGCACCCGTCTGCGCGTCGCGCTGGCCGGCCTCACCATGGCCGAGTACTTCCGTGACGTCCAGAAGCAGGACGTGCTGTTCTTCATCGACAACATCTTCCGCTTCACGCAGGCCGGTTCCGAGGTCTCCACGCTGCTCGGCCGCATGCCGTCCGCGGTGGGCTACCAGCCGAACCTGGCCGACGAGATGGGTCTGCTCCAGGAGCGCATCACGTCGACCCGCGGTCACTCGATCACCTCGATGCAGGCGATCTACGTCCCCGCGGACGACCTGACCGACCCGGCACCGGCCACCACCTTCGCCCACCTCGACGCGACGACGGTGCTCTCCCGTCCGATCTCGGAGAAGGGCATCTACCCGGCCGTGGACCCGCTGGACTCCACGTCCCGGATCCTGGACCCGCGCTACATCACGGCGGACCACTACAACGCGGCCATGCGCGTGAAGACGATCCTGCAGAAGTACAAGGACCTGCAGGACATCATCGCGATCCTCGGCATCGACGAGCTCGGCGAGGAGGACAAGCTCGTCGTCCACCGTGCCCGTCGCGTGGAGCGCTTCCTGTCCCAGAACACCCACGTCGCCAAGCAGTTCACCGGCGTGGACGGTTCGGACGTGCCGCTGGACGAGTCGATCGCCGCGTTCAACGCGATCTGCGACGGCGAGTACGACCACTTCCCGGAGCAGGCGTTCTTCATGTGCGGTGGTCTCGAGGACCTCAAGAAGAACGCGAAGGAGCTGGGCGTCTCCTGACCCCCGGCTGCCCGTGTGACGCGTGAGGGGGCGGGGTCGTCCCGCCCCCTCTGTCACGCCCCTTAGACTTGTACCCAACACCCGGCGAGCAAGAGCCGGGTGGTGACCCGAGGAGCCTCTCTTGGCTGCTGAGCTGCACGTCGAGCTGGTCGCTGCCGACCGCCAGGTCTGGTCCGGCGAGGCCACCCTGGTCGTCGCGCGCACCACGTCCGGCGACATCGGCGTCATGCCCGGTCACCAGCCGCTGCTCGGTGTGCTGGAGTCGGGCCCCGTGACCATCCGTACGAGTGACGGTGGAACGGTCGTCGCCGCGGTGCACGGCGGTTTCATCTCGTTCGCGGACGACAAGCTGTCGCTGCTGGCGGAGATCGCCGAACTGTCGGACGAGATCGACGTCCAGCGCGCCGAGCGGGAGCTGGAACGCGCGAAGGCCGAGGGCGACGCCTTCGCCGAGCGGCGCGCGGAGGTCCGCCTGCGGGCGGCGACCACGCACTGAGCACAGCGCGTATGCGATGACGTCACTCAGCCGCGGTCGGCACCGGAGCAATCCGGCGCCGGCCGCGGCTGAGGTGAATCTGGATGTTTTTTCCGTTCCGTTATCTAGGAGTCGAGGAGGTCGGTAGTCGATGGTCCTCGCTCTGACTGTGTGCGGAATCGTCGTCGCCCTCGTGGTGCTGGGTCTGTTCGTCTTCGGTCTGCGGCGCAGGCTGATCCAGCGCTCCGGGGGCACCTTCGACTGCAGCCTGCGCTGGGACGTGCCGGAACGGCCCGACACCAGCGGCAAGGGCTGGTCCTACGGGGTGGCCCGGTACAGCGGCGACCGCGTGACCTGGTTCCGGGTCTTCTCCTACGCCTACCGCCCGCGCCGGGTCCTGGAGCGCGCCTCGATCGAGGTGGCCGGGCGTCGGCTGCCCGAGGGCGAGGAGGAGCTGGCGCTGCTGTCGGACGCGGTGGTCCTGGTCTGTCTCCACCAGGGGACGCGGCTCGAACTCGCCATGAGCGAAGACGCGCTGACCGGATTTCTCGCGTGGCTTGAGGCAGCCCCGCCCGGTCAGCGCGTCAACGTCGCTTAGAGCCCGTTCCTACGGGTCGAGCACGGTCCTACAGGTTGCTGCTGATCGCGCTCACCAGCTCGCCGTTCGCGGTGTCACCGCTGAACTCCCAGAAGAAGGCGCCGCCCAGGCCCTGGTTCTTCGCCCAGGCCATCTTGGAGGCGATGGTGGCCGGGGTGTCGTAGGACCACCAGTTGGTGCCGCAGTGGGCGTACGCGGTGCCGGCGACGGTGCCGGTGGCCGGGCAGGACGTCTTGAGGACCTTGTAGTCCTCGATGCCCTGCTCGTAGGTGCCGGCCGCGGGGCCGGTGGCCGTGCCGCCCGGGGCGTCCTGGGTGACGCCGGTCCAGCCGCGGCCGTAGAAGCCGATGCCGATGAGCAGCTTGTTGGCGGGGACCCCGATCGCCTTGAACTTGGCCATCGCGTCGGCGGTGGTGAAGCCCGCCTTGGGGATGCCGGTGTACGAGGTGAGCGGGGAGTGCGGGGCGGTCGGGCCCTTGGCGTCCCACGCGCCGAAGAAGTCGTACGTCATCACGTTGTACCAGTCGACGTACTGCGCGGCGCCCGCGTAGTCGGCGGACTCGATCTTGCCGCCGGCCGAGCCGTCGGCCGTGGTGGCCGCGGTGACCAGGTTGTTGGCACCGAACTTGGCGCGCAGCGCGGCCATCAGGTTCTTGTACGCCGCCGCACCCGAGGTGTCACAGCTCAGACCGCAGGCGTTCGGGTACTCCCAGTCGATGTCGATGCCGTCGAAGACGTCGGCCCAGCGCGGGTCCTCGACCAGGTTGTAGCAGGACTGGGCGAACGCGGCCGGGTTGGCCGCCGCCTGGCCGAAGCCGCCGGACCAGGTCCAGCCGCCGAAGGACCAGAGGATCTTGATGTTCGGGTACTTGGCCTTCAGCTTGCGCAGCTGGTTGAAGTTGCCGCGCAGCGGCTGGTCCCAGGTGTCGGCGACGCCGTCGACGGACTGGTCGGCGGTGAAGGCCTTGTCGTAGTCGGCGTAGGAGTCACCGATGGCGCACTGGCCGTTGGTGACGTTGCCGAAGGCGTAGTTGATGTGGGTGATCTTGGCGGCGGAGCCCGACGTCACCAGGTTCTTGACGTTGTAGTTGCGGCCGTAGATGCCCCACTCGGTGAAGTAGCCGAGCTTGACCTTGCCGCCGGGGGGCGGGGGAGTGGTGGTCCCGCCGGTGGTGTGGACGGCGACCGAGCCGCTGACCGGACCGGTCTGGTCGGCGGTGTCGCGGGCCTGCACCGTGTAGGTGTAGTCGGTGCCGGCGGTCAGCCCGGTGTCGGTGTACGACGTGGTGGTCACGGTGGCGACCTTGGCGCCGTCGCGCAGGACGTCGTAGTTCTTGACGCCCTTGTCGTCGGTGGCCGCGCTCCAGCTGAGCTTCACCGAGGTGTCGGTGACGGAGGAGGCGGTGGGGGTGCCGGGGGCGGAGGGGGCGGTGTCACCGGGGACGGTGGGGCCGCCGTCGCAGCTGCCGCCGTTCAGCTTGCAGTTGGCGGGCGAGCCGGGGCCGCTGCCGTTGAAGCCGAAGGAGACGGAGGCGCCGGGGGCGATGGTGCCGTTCCAGCCGACGTTCTTGGCGGTCCAGTGGTCGCCGGAGTTGGTGACCGTGGCGTCCCAGGCCGAGGTGACCTTGGTGCCGGAGGGGAAGTCCCACTCCACGGTCCAGGAGCTGATGCTGCTGGTGCCGGTGTTCTTCACGGTCCACTGACCGCCGAAGCCGGTACCCCAGTCGCTGGTCTTGGTGAAGGTGGCGGTGGCGTTCGAAGCGGCCTCCGCCTGGCTCGCGAGGCCGACCAGTCCGGCCAGCGGGAGCACCAGGGTGGCCATGGCGGCCGCCGCTTTGTGTCTGAAGCGCATCCTGCGTCCTCTGTTTGGGGGAGCGGGGGTGTGGAGATGTGTGGGGGTGTCGTGGGCATGACTGAGCCTTCAGCCCACGGTGCCGCGAGAATAGAAAGGTCTGGACCACAGGTCAATAGGTCTGGACCACTTCACCGGTCGGACGGCTGGATCCCCAACTCCTGCGCGAGCACCGCCGCTTGGACCCGGCTGCGCAGCCCCAGCTTCCCCAGCAGGCGGCTGACGTGCGTCTTCGCCGTCGCCTCGGCCATGTCCAGCCGCTCGGCGATCCCCGCGTTGGACAGCCCCGCGCCGAGACAGGACAGCACCTCCCGCTCCCGCCGGGTCAGCCCGTCGAGCACCGCCGGGTCGGCCCGCGGCTCCCGCGCCGACCCGGCCGCGAACTCCGCGATCAGCCGGCGCGTGACCGCCGGGGCCACGACCCCCTCGCCCCGCGCCACCGTCCGTACCGCCTCGATCAGTTCCCGGGCCTCCGCGCTCTTGAGCAGGAACCCCGCGGCCCCCGCGCGCAGCGCCCCGAACACGTACACGTCCAGGTCGAAGGTGGTCAGCACCAGCACGTCGGCCAGCTGCTCCCCGACGATCCGCCGGGTCGCCGACACCCCGTCCAGGCGCGGCATCTGAACGTCCATCAGCACCACGTCCGGCCGCGCCTCCCGGGCCAGCGCCACCGCCTGCTCGCCGTCCGCCGCCTCACCGACCACCTCGATCCCGGGCGCGCTGCGCAGGATCAGCACCAGCCCGGCGCGCACGGCCGACTGGTCCTCGGCGACCAGCACCCGCACGGGGCCGTTCACCGGGCCCCTCCCGACGTGGTGTCCGCCGCGAGCGGCAGCCCCGCACGCACGGTCCAGCGCTCCCCGTCCGGCCCCGCCGAGAAGGTGCCGCCGAGCAGCGCGGCCCGCTCCCGCATGCCCACCAGACCGGCGCCCGAGCCGGGCGCCAGCGGCCCGCCGCGCCGGACGTACGGGCTGCTCACCCGCACCTCCAGCACCCCGTCCCGCTCGCCCAGCGCCACCGCGACCGGGCCGGGGCCACCGTGCTTCAGGGCGTTGGTCAGGGACTCCTGCACGATGCGGTACGCGGCCAGCCCGACCGGCGCCGGTACCTCCGCGTGCTCCGCGCTCAGACACACGTCCAGACCATTGGCGCGGGCCCCCTCCACCAGCGCGCCCAGCCCGTCCAGGGTCGGCGCGGCCGCGGGCGCCTCCTCCGCGCCCGCGTCCCGCAGGATCCCGATCAGCCGCCGCATCTGGGCCAGCCCCTCCACGCTGTTCTCCCGGATGACCCCGAGCGCCTCCTTCGTGGTCCCCGGCTCGTCGATCGACAGGGCCGCGGTGGAGTGGATGGCGATGGCCGACAGGTGACCCGCCACCAGGTCGTGCAGCTCACGGGCCACCCGGGCCCGCTCCGCGGTCACCGCCTGGACCCGGTCCCGCTCCGCGAGCAGCGCCGTCTGACCGGCGCGCAGCCGGGCGGCCTCGGCGGCGTCGCGGTGGTCGCGCACCAGCGCGCCGGTGGCCGCGGGACCGAACGACACGAGCGCCGCGCCGAGCCCGACGAACAGCGCCTGCGGGTCGCGCCACCACACCAGGAAGCCCAGCGTCACGGCGAGGCTCGCCAGCCCGGTGACCACCGGGACCCGGCGCGCGGCCGACGGGGGCCCGTACAGCACGGCCGCGTACGCGAGGTCGGTGTACATCAGGATCGTCGCCGCGTTGCCCGGGGCGAGCACGTCCAGCACCAGCGCCCCGGTGCCCGCGAGCAGCGCGGCCCGCGGCGCCGACCGGCGCAGCAGCTCCAGGCCGGCCATCACGGCCAGCGCCAGGAGCCCCCAGGCGGGCGGCAGCAGCGCACTGCCCGACGTGGACAGGCCCAGCGCGGACATCGCCAGCCCGCCGAGCAGACCGGCGAGGGCGATGGCCACGTCGAAGCGGTGCGGGCGGGACAGGCGCGGCCGGCCCGGTCGTACGGCCATGTCCCCATCCAACACGCTCACCGGGCCCGCCGCGTGCTGCCCGGGGAGGGTCCGCACTGCATCCTTCGATGTACCGACGGCTCGTCATCGGCGACGACGCGCCCGGCCGTCCCCGCCGTGAGGCTTGAGGGGCGCCTCCGAGGGCGCACGGAGGGAGCGAAGCGTGATCGTCGGGTTGGTCGTCGCCTGCGAGGTGGCGTTCTGGGTGCTGCTGGCCGCCGGACTGGCCGTCCGGTACCTGCTGCGGATGCCGCGCACCGGCCTCGCGCTGCTGCTGTGCGAGCCGCTGCTGGAGGTGGTGCTGTTCGCCGTCACCGCGATCGACCTGCGCCACGGCGCCGCACCGGACTGGCGCCACGGCCTCGCCGCGGTCTACATCGGCTTCACCGTCGGGCTCGGCCACTCCACCATCACCTGGGCCGACGCCCGCTTCGCCCACCGCTTCGCCGGCGGCCCGCCGCCGGTGCGGCCGCCCCGCTACGGCAGGGCCCGCGCCCTCCACGAGTGGAAGGTCGCGGGCCGCTGGATCCTCGCCTGCGCCGTCGCCCTCGCCCTGCTCCAGGCCGCGGCCTGGTACGTCGGCGGCGACGGCGACACCGGCTCCCTGCGCGCCTGGCAGCACCGGATGCTCCTCGTCATCGGCATCAACCTGGTCGTCGCGGCGAGCTACACGCTGTTCCCCACGCGCGAGCGCTAGCGCTCCCCGCCCGGCACCCACAGGACGTCGCCGGTCGCCTTGTTCGCCGTGCGGGCCAGGATGAACAGCAGGTCCGACAGCCGGTTGAGGTAGGTCGCGGTCAGCGGGTTCATCGCCTCGCCGTGCGCCTCCAGCGCCGCCCACGTCGAGCGTTCGGCCCGGCGCACCACCGTGCACGCCTGGTGCAGCAGGGCCGCGCCGGGCGTGCCGCCGGGCAGGATGAACGAGCGCAGCTTCTCCAGCTCGGCGTTGAAGCGGTCGCAGTCCGCCTCCAGCCGGTCCACGTAGAACTGCTCCACCCGCAGCGGCGGGTACTCGGGGTTCTCCACCACCGGCGTCGACAGGTCCGCGCCCACGTCGAACAGGTCGTTCTGCACCCGGGTGAGGACCGTCACGACCTCCTCGCCGAGCCCGCCGAGGGCGATCGCCGTACCGATGACCGCGTTCGCCTCGTTGGCGTCGGCGTACGCGGCGATGCGCAGATCGGTCTTCGGGACCCGGCTCATGTCCCCCAGGGCGGTGGTGCCCCGGTCGCCGGTCCGGGTGTAGATACGCGTCAGATTGACCATGCGGCCAGAGTAGTTCGGGTCAAAGGGGCTCAACTAGGCCGTACGTGGCGACCCCTGACACGCCCGCGGTGTGATGTCCGTCAGATGAGACGTGACGCGCGTTACTAACCCGTCACACAGCGCCTCCGGCCCGCTAGTGTCCCGCCGAGGGGACGTACGGGCCGACCGGTCCGCTGCGCCGGACGGCTGACTCCGGTGACAGCGGGCGCGTGAGGGGGCAGGGCTTCTCCCGGCACGGGAACCACTCGCGTCCCCATGGCCTCACCCCTGCGAGTGAATTCGGTATCGGTTCGCTCACAGACGGCAACCTCCGGACGTCTCCCGCAGTCAGAGGTTGCAACACCGGACCACCACACCGCGGAGCACGAGACGCACGCTTAGGGGAGCGCATATGCACATCAGGGGCGACCACGTCGAGCTGGTCGTCGGGGGCCGCCTCGACGTCCGCAGCGCGGCGGACGCCCGTACGGCCTTGCACGCGGCGGTCGACGACGGCGTCGGCGACCTGGTGCTCGACCTGTCCGAGCTGGACTCCTGGGACGCCACCGGCCTCGGTGTGATCATGGGCGCCCACCGGCGGGCCGGCCGCTGCGGCCGGCGCCTGGTGCTGCGCGGGGTGCCGCCGCAGATGCAGCGCCTGCTGGTGGCCACCCGGCTGCACCGCATCCTCGCCATCGAGGGCGGCCTCGCGGCGGAGTCGCTGCCCCACGTCTGAGCCGCGCGCCGGGGGCCGCGCGCCGCGGTCGTCCGGCACGCCGAGCCGCCCGGTCCGCGGAGAACCGCGACGTCACACACGCAATCCTCACCGGACCGTGACGTCCCGGACCGCGCGGTACCCCGGACTGTCGGAGATACTGGCCCAAGGTTTACGGTTCGTCTGCCCGCCGCCCGCAACCCTCGAGCGGGCACCGGACCAGAAGCGACAGCGCAGTGTGCAGCAAGGCCGGGAGGGGCTACCGCCACACGACGCTTTTGGGGGGCTTGAGCCTATGGACCCGACCAGCCGGGGACCCGAGGAGTACGGCCACGACGCCGAGGACCGCGCACCGCGCCCGCGCCCCTCCAGGGACCCCCTGACCCCCGACTTCGGGCAGCACGCGGCCTCACCGGCCCGCATGGTGCGCCTGGTGGCTGGCGAGCACCTCGTCACCGTCAACCCCGTCGACGGCAGCGAGATCGAGCTCTGCCCGCCCACCGAACGCCCCGAGCGGCCCGCCCGCCGCACCCCCGCGTCCCGCGCCGAGGCCGACCGCGCCGCCCGGCCGCCCGCGCCCGCCGGACCCGACCGGCCCGCGCCGCCCCTGCTGGGCCGTCAGGACGAACGCGAACAGCTCGTCCGGCTGCTCGCCCGCGGCCGCTCCGTCCGGCTCGTCGGCCCCGCCGGCTCCGGCCGCACCCGCATGCTCGACCTCGTCGCCGAGGACTGCGCCGACCTCGCGCCCGACGGCGTGGTCCGCCTCAACGGGTTCCGCCGCACCGCGGCCGACCTGCTCCACGACCTCTTCCACGCGGTGTACGACGCCGCCGAGTACCGCCCCGACCCGGACGAACTGCTCGCCCTGGTGCGGGACGTCGGTGCCGTCGTGGTCGTCGACGACCTCGACGTCGGCGGCGACGAGCTCGACGACTTCCTCGACGCCACCCCCGAGTGCGCCTTCCTCTTCGGCGCGACCCCGGACACGCCCGCACCCACCGCGGACTCCGCCGTCGAGGACGTCGTCCTGCCCGGACTGGACCGGGCCGGCGGCGCCGACCTCATCGAGCGGGCCGTCGGCCGCGCCCTCACCGAGGAGGAGGCCAACTGGGCCGGCGACCTCTGGTTCGAGTCCGAGGGCCTGCCGCTGCGCTTCGTCCAGGCCGGTGCCCTGCTGCGCCAGCGCGACCAGCTGCGCGCCGGCGCCGAGGCGGTCGACGAGTACGGCGTGTTCGAGGACGCCCGGCCGCTCGCCGCGTCCGCGGAGGCCGGCGTCACCGGGCCCGGGCTGACGGGCCTGTCCGACGACGCGGGCGTCGAGGAGATACCGCTGCCCTCCCTCGGCGAGGCCGCCGCGCCCGCCCCGCTGCTCGCCTCCCGGCTCAGCGCCTCCGCCCGCGCCACCCTCCGCTTCGCCGTCGCCCTCGGCGGCGAGGTCCCGCACCAGGCGCACCTGCCCGCGCTGGTCGGCGACACCCACGCCGACGCGGCCCTCGGCGAACTCGCCGCCTGCGGGCTCGTCTCGCCGGTCGGCACCCGCTACCGGCTCGCCGCGGGCGTGCTGACCCAGCTGGAGGCCGCCGGGTACGCCGACGACGGCGCCGGGACCGCCCACACCGCCGCCCGGCACTACGCCTGGTGGGCCGGGCACCCCTCGGTCACGCCCGAGCGGGTGTGCGCGGAGGCCGACGCGGTGCTCGCCGCGCTGGCCGTCACCGCACCGGCCGCGACCGGCCCCGCCGAGGACGAGACGTGCGTGCCCGTGGAGCTGGCCCGCACCGCGGCACCGGCGTTCGCCGCCGGACTCGACTGGAGCGCCTGGGAGGAGGCGCTGCGCTCCGGCGCCGAGGCCGCGCGGCTCTCCGGCGCGGTCGCCGACCAGGCCTACTTCCACCACGAACTCGGCGTCCTCGCCCTGTGCGAGGGGCAACTGGACCGGGCGCGCGCCGAGTTGGAGTCCTCCACCGGGCTGCGCGGCGCCCTCGCCGACAAGCGCGGCACCGTCGCCGGGCGCCGTGCCCTCGCCCTGGTCGCCGACCGCTCGGGCGACGTGCCCGGCGTCGCCTCCCTGCTGGCGCCGGACGCGTCCGACACCCGCCCCGAGCAGCCGGTCACCCCGCCCCGGGGCATCCCCGCGGCGCTCCCCGCCCCGGCCCCGCCCACCCTGGTCACCCACCGGCAGTCCGGCGCCGCGCCGACGCCCGCCGCGCACCGCCGCGGGGGGCTGCGCGGGCTGGCCAAGCGCAACCTCGTCGCGGCCGGCGCGGGCGCGCTGCTCGTCGCCGTCCTCGGCACGGTCGTCACGCTCGGCGCGACCTCCGACAACGACGCCCACAACCCCTCCGACCGGGTCGGCGTCAACCCGTCCGCCACGACCGGCCTCGACGACGGCGCCCCGGGCACGGACGCCCCCGGCGACGACCCGGGCACCGGCGACACGGGCATCGCCACGAGCCGCCCCACGGACCCCGGCCCCGACGGCACCCTGGGCACGTCGGACGACCCGACCCCGACGGGCACGACGGCCCCGACCCCGGGGACGAGCACGTCCTCGGGCCCGCACGACGGCAACGGGACCAGTCCGCCACCGTCCCCCAGCACGTCGGGGTCCCCGTCCGGACGGCCGTCGACCTCGCCCTCGTCCAGCCCCACGGGCTCGCCGAGCGGCTCGTCGACGCCCCCCTCGCAGACGCCGACCGGCTCGGGCACGCCGACCGGGAGCCCGACGAGCGACACCTCGGCGACGGCCGGCGGCGCGGTCACCTCGGTGCCGACCGCGTCCTCGGGGAGCGCGCCCGACAGCGCCGGGACGCCGAGCACGGCGGGCTCGGCGGGGTCCGGCGAGCCGGTGATCTAGGGCCGCCGCGCGGAGGGCGCGCCCGGGGGGGAGCGGCCGCTGGGCCGGGAGCTCCGCCCGGCCCGGCGCCGTCCGCCGGGCCGCGGCGGCGCCGCACCACGGCCTCGGGCCGGTTCGGCACCGCCGGACACCACCGCCGTGGCGGAGCGCCGTCGCGGCGGACACGGCCCGCGGACGTCGAGCGGGCCGTCCGGTCCGGTGGACGGACCGTCAGCGGCGCGCGAGGCGTTCGCTCAGAACAGCCGCAGCTTGTCGTCCTCGATGCCGCGGAGGGCGTTGTAGTCCAGGACGTGGCAGCCGATGCCGCGGTCCGTGGCGAGGACGCGGGCCTGGGGCTTGATCTCCTGGGCCGCGAAGATGCCGCGCACCGGGGCGAGGTGCGGGTCGCGGTTCAACAGCTCCAGGTAGCGCGTGAGTTGCTCCACGCCGTCGATCTCGCCGCGCCGCTTGATCTCCACGGCCACCGTGCGGCCCTCGCCGTCCCGGCACAGGATGTCGACCGGGCCGATGGCGGTCATGTACTCGCGGCGGATCAGCGTGTAGCCCTCGCCGAGGGTGTCGATGCGGTCGGCGAGCAGCTCCTGGAGGTGCGCTTCCACGCCGTCCTTGATCAGGCCCGGGTCGACGCCCAGTTCGTGAGAGGAGTCGTGGAGGACCTCCTCCATCGTGATGATCAGCTTCTCGCCGGCCTTGTTGACGACGGTCCAGACGCCCTCGTCCTCACCGCTGCCCTCCTTCAGCGTGCAGGGCGGCGACATCCAGTTCAGGGGCTTGTAGGCGCGGTCGTCCGCGTGGATCGAGACGCTGCCGTCCGCCTTGACCAGGATCAGACGGGGCGCGGTGGGGAGGTGGGCGGTGAGCCGACCCGCGTAGTCGACGGAGCACCGGGCGATGACGAGACGCATGGTCGGCAACGCTACTCGACACCCCGGGCGGCGCGCGATTCGCCTCCACCGCCCCACGCGCCCCGTCGCCCCCGCCGCCCGGACGCGTCCCCGCCCGTCCCGCCGATCACTCCCTTTCCTCCCTGTACACGGACGTTTCGGGTGTGGCCGATTGTGTGCCTGCCGGGGGTTCCCTTTGTTCGCATTCTCCTGGTGCCGCTCCCGGCAGTTGCCTACGGTGGGAACGGGAGGTCGCGATGCGTGTACTCAGCGTGCGCGGGACGTCCGTGGGGCGGTCTCCCCATCCCTGTCCGGCAACCCCTGTTCTTCCGGGGTGCGAGAGGAGAACCCATGTCGCTCGACGTCTCACCGGCCCTACTCGAACAGGCCGAGCGAGGCGAGGTCGACGACGCAGCCTTCGTCGACTGCGTCCGGACCTCCCTGCCCTACGCATGGGAGATGGTCAGCTCCCTGGTGGCCCAGCTGAAGGTCGACGGCGGTCCGTTCGCCGACAACCAGACGCCCCCGCCGGACGAGCAGGCACGCGGTCAGCTGCTGCGAGCGCTCGCGAGTGACGCGATTCGTGGCGCCCTGCAGCGGCACTTCGGTGTACGGCTGGCCTTCCAGAACTGCCACCGGGTGGCGGTGTTCCCGCTGGACCCCTCGGTCGACGAGACACTCACCCGCTTCACCTCGGTGCGCAGCCAGTTGCTCAACCAGTCCCCGGAACTGCGGGACTGCTGACGCGGCCCCGTCGCTTGCCGCTCCCCGTGCGGGAGGTGCCATCGGCACGGGAGCGGCAAGCGCCCTGCGGCGCGGGGGAGTTCACCCCAGCAGGGGGAGCACCTCGGCGCCCAGCCGCCGTACGTTCTCCTCCGTCGCCGCCAGGTCCCCCGAGCCCTCGACGAGCAGGGCGAAGCGGGAGATGCCGGTGCGCTCGCAGGTCGCGGCGAGCCGGTCGGCGCACCCCTCGGGCGTGCCCACCGGGTGCATCCCGCACAGCAGTTCGGTGTAGGCCACCGGGTCCCGCATCCGGCGGGCGCGGCCGTCCACGGTGACGTGCGCGTCCAGGCCCTGCCGCAGCCAGCCGGGCATCGCCTTCACCAGCGTCTCCACGGCGTCCGTGCGCCGGTCGGCGATCTGGCAGACGCCCGCCGACACGTGGGCCGCGCCGCGGATCTCGTCCGCGGACCGTCCGGCCGCGCGGGCGTGCCGCCGCCACAGGGCGACCATCTCGGCCTTCTCGTCGTCCCCGACGTGCATCCCCAGCAGCATCGGCAGCCCCCGCTCGGCGGCCAGCCGCACGCTCGCCGGCGAGGTGCACGCCACGACCACCTCGGGCCCCGCGGCGTCGGTCAGCGCCTCCGACGGCCGGGGTACCACGGGCACCTCGCGGAACCGGAACCGCTCGCCGTCCGCCCCGACGCGGGCCTCGCGCAGCCAGCGCACCAGCAGATCGAGTGATTCCGGGAACCCGGACTCGTAGGCCGCGAGACCGCTGCCGAACACCTCAAGGTCCACCCAGGGCCCGCCGCGCCCCACCCCGAGCGAGAAGCGGCCGCCGCTCGTCAGGTGCAGCAGCGCGGCCTGCTCGCCGAGCGCCACGGGGTGGGCGGTGGACAGCACGCTGACCGCCGTGCCGACCCGGAGGCGACGGGTGCGGCCCAGCAGCAGCGCGGCCAGGGTGACGGCGGACGGGCACGTGCCGTACGGCACGAAGTGGTGCTCGGCCAGCCAGACCGACTCCAGCCCCGCCTCCTCGGCCACCTCGGCCGAGCGGACCGCCCGGTGCAGGGCCTCCCCCTGACCCTGGCCCGGGAACTGGGCCGCCAACACGAAACTTCCTACGCGCATGGCACTTTCCTGCTTCCTCGGCTCCGACGCGGAGCTCCCCCACGGGGCATAACCGTCCGACACGTGCCGAGGACACGGGCGCGCGGGGGGATTTGCGGATTGTCGGGAGAACCGACCCGGATCCGGCGCCCCCGCGGGGGACTTGTGGGGTGTCGACGCCCTCCGCGTACCCGGCCCGCCGCCGCGTAGGCTGGACGGCGGTCCCACTTCCTGTATAGCCCCGAGAGGTGTCCCGTGTCCCCGCGTCGCAACCGGCCCAAGGGTGCCGACTCCGTGTCCGGCCGCAGCGCCGAGGACGACCGGTCGGGCCGCTACGGCGGCTGGCAGTCCACGGTGAGCTGGCAGGGCGAGGAGTGGAGCGTGCGGCACGTGGCCGGGGCGAGCGCCCAGGGCAAGGCGTACCGCTGCCCCGGGTGCGACCAGACCATCCCGGACGGGGTGCCGCACGTGGTGGCCTGGCCGGAGCACGCGGGCGTGGACGACCGCCGGCACTGGCACAAGGCCTGCTGGAACGCACGGGACCGCCGCACCCCAGGGGTACGGCGGTCCCGCGGCACGCCGAGGTTCTGAGCCGCGCGGCCACCCGCCGCACGGCTCCGTCGGGCCGGCTACACGTCCCGCTTCTCCAGCAGGAAGAAGGCGAAGCCCAGCACCACCGCGGTGGTGCCGAGCGCGATCCACAGCGGGTCCCAGCCGCTGGGGCCGCTGTCGGTGAGCGACGAGGAGTAGAAGATCCCGAGCTGACTGGGGATCGAGTACTCGAACAGGGCCTCGCGCAGGTCCTGCAGGGACTCCGAGAACATGAACAGGGCGATCACCAGCGGGGCCAGCAGCACGCCGATCATGATCGTGATGGCGCCCGCGGAGTGCCGGATCACCGAGCCGATCGCGAGGGACACCAGGCCCAGCAGCGCCAGGTAGAGGGACACGCCGACGGTGGCCTTGAGCCACTCGCTGCCGGACGGCTCCCGCGCGTCGGTCAGCACCGCGGTGTCCACCACCGCGACCAGGAACGTCGACACCAGGGTCACCAGGAACGCCACCGCGAAGAACACGATCGACTTGGCGGCGAGGACCCGGCCGCGCGAGGGGCACGCCACCGTGGTCGTGCGGATCATGCCGGTGCCGTACTCCGAGGCCGTGGTCAGCACGCCGAGGGTGATGACGCACATGCTGCCGAGGAGCAGCCCGAAGAAGCCCATGGACAGGGGGTTCTCGCCGTCCAGGCTGCCGTCCGAGGCGTTGGCCGCGACCAGCAGCGCGGTCACCAGGCCGATGCCGACGACCAGCAGCACGTACACGCCCAGCGTCCACATCGTCGAGCGTACGGACCGGATCTTCGTCCACTCCGAGGCGACGGCGTGCCCGAGGTGCGTGCGCTTCACCGGGATCGGCGAGGTGTAGCCGGGGTACGGCGCTCCGCCCGGGGCCTGCTGGAGGAAGGGCGCGGCCTGCGGCGAGGGGGACTGGGGGCTGCTCATCGGTCGTCCTCGGGCTGGGTCGGGGCGTCGTGGGGAGCGGAGGCGGCGGCCGGGGCGGCGGCGGGCGACGCCACGGGCTGTGCGCCCGCCGCCGCGGGAGCCTCCACGGGGGCCGCGGGCGGAACGGCGGGCGCCGGGGCCTGCGGGGCCGGCTGCTGCGGGGCCGGCTGGGCGTACGGGTTGCCCGCCGGCGGCACCGGACCGGCGCCCGGGGCGACGGGGGCGCCGTAGCCGGGCGCGGGGGCCGCGGGGGCGCCGTAGCCGGGCGCCGGGGCCGCGGGTGCGCCGTAGCCCGCGTACGGGCCGCCGGGCGGTGTCGGGCCGGGCTGGGGCGGCGGCGGGGCGTACCAGCCGGGCTGGCCCTGGCCGGGGACCGGCACGGGCGGCGCGGCGCCGGGCGGCAGCGGCTGCATCAGGCCGGACTTCTGGTCGACCGTCGAGCGGTAGTCCACGGCGGCCTGCGTCATCCGCATGTAGGCCTCCTCCAGCGAGGCCTGGTGCGGCGACAGCTCCCACAGCCGTACGTCGGCCTCGTGGGCGATCGCGGAGATGCGGGGGAGCGCCAGCCCGGTCACCCGCAGCCCGCCGTCCTGCTCGGGCAGCACGTGCCCGCCCGCCTCGGTCAGCGCGGAGGTCAGCTTCTCGCGCTGCTGCGGCTCGCTGTCGGGGGTGCGCACCCGGGCGAAGCCCGCGGAGTTCGCCTCGATGAAGTCCTGCACGCTCATGTCGGCCAGCAGCTGTCCGCGCCCGATCACGATGAGGTGGTCGGCGGTCAGCGCCATCTCGCTCATCAGGTGCGAGGAGACGAAGACCGTGCGGCCCTCCGCCGCGAGGGCCTTCATCAGGTTGCGCACCCACAGGATGCCCTCGGGGTCGAGCCCGTTGACCGGCTCGTCGAACAGCAGCACCTGGGGGTCGCCGAGCAGCGCGGCGGCGATGCCGAGCCGCTGGCCCATGCCCAGGGAGAAGCCCTTGGAGCGGCGCCGGGCCACGTCCTGCAGGCCCACCACGCCCAGCACCTCGTCGACCCGCCGGGCCGGGATGCCGGACAGCTGCGCCAGGGACAGCAGGTGGTTGCGGGCCGTGCGGCCGCCGTGCACGGCCTTGGCGTCCAGCAGCGCGCCGACGTGCCGGGGCGCGTTGGGGAGCCTGCGGTAGGGGTAGCCGCCGATCGTCACCGAGCCCGCGGTGGGGTTGTCCAGGCCGAGGATCATCCTCATCGTCGTCGACTTGCCCGAGCCGTTCGGCCCGAGGAAGCCGGTCACGGCACCGGGCCGCACCTGGAAGGACAGGTTGTACACAGCGGTCTTGTCGCCGTAGCGCTTGGTCAGGCCGACTGCTTCGATCATGCTCCGCACCCATCGAAAGGTTCAGGACAGCGGGCGCACGCGCCCCCGTAAGGGTTAGGAGGATATCCAGCCGCTGACGGTTCCGCCCAAGGGGAAGTAAAACCGCGGTGTCCGGGGCCGCCGGATCACGCGTCCCGCTTCTTCAGCAGCACGAAGCCGCCGAGGAGCGCCGCGAGCACCCACAGCGCCATGATCCCTAGCCCGCCCCACGGCCCGTACGGGGTGTCGTCGTCGAGCGGCGTCACCACCTGCATGATCCTGCTGCCGGCCTGGTCGGGCAGGTACCGGCCGACCTTCTTGGTCGCGCTGACGTTGCCGAGGATGTTGGAGATCAGGAAGAAGAACGGCATGAGGATGCCCAGGGACAGCATCGGCGAGCGCAGCATCGTGGCGACGCCCATGGAGAACACGGCGATCAGGGTCATGTAGAGACCGCCGCCGATGACCGCCCGCAGCACCCCGGGGTCGCCGAGCTGCGCCCGGTGCGGGCCGAGCATCGCCTGGCCGAGGAAGAACGCCGCGAAGCTGGTCGCCAGGGCCACCACCAGCGCCAGCCCCGTGGCCACCGCGATCTTGCTGAACAGGAACGAGGCGCGCTGCGGCACCGCGGCGAGCGAGGTGCGGATCATGCCGGTGCTGTACTCGTTGGAGACCACGAGCACCCCGAACACGATCATCGCCAGCTGTCCGAGGCTCATCCCGGCGAAGCTGATGAACGTCGGGTCGAAGGAGAGCCGGTCCCGCCGGCTCATGCTGTCGAACTCGTTCTTCGACAGCGCGGAGATCAGCATGCCGAGCGCGATGGTCACGACCACGGCGAGGGACAGCGTCCACACGGTGGACGCGACGGAGCGGATCTTCGTCCACTCGGACCGGACGACCTGGGTCACCGCCATGCTCAGTCCCTCTTCCAGTCGTCGCCCCACTGCGGCGCGGCCGGCGCGTCGCTGTGCGCGTGGTACTCCACCGACTCGGCGGTGAGCTGCATGAACGCCTCCTCCAGGGAGGCCTGCTGGGGGCTCAGCTCGTGCAGCACGACGCCGTGCCGGGCGGCCAGCTCGCCGAGCTGCTCCGCCTTGCCCCCGTCGACCTCCAGCACCCCGCCGTCCGCCTCCACCACGGTGACCCCCGCCTCGTGCAGCGCGTCGAGCAGCCGCTCGCGCTGCGGGGTGCGGATGCGGACGTAGGAGCGGGAGTTGCGCGCGATGAAGTCGGCCATGGAGGTGTCGGCGAGCAGCCGGCCCTGGCCGATCACCACGAGGTGGTCCGCGGTGAGGGCCATCTCGCTCATCAGGTGGGAGGAGACGAAGACGGTGCGGCCCTGCGCGGCCAGGGATTTCATCAGGGTGCGCATCCAGTGGATGCCCTCGGGGTCGAGCCCGTTGACCGGCTCGTCGAACATCAGGATCCGCGGGTCGCCCAGCAGCGCGGCGGCGATGCCGAGCCGCTGGCCCATGCCCAGCGAGAAGCCCTTGGCCTTCTTCCGGGCGACCGACGTCAGGCCGACCGTGTCGAGCACCTCGTGCACCCGGGCCCGGGGGATGCCGTTGCTCTGCGCCAGGCACAGCAGGTGGTTGAAGGCGCTGCGGCCGCCGTGCACGGCCTTGGCGTCCAGCAGAGCGCCGATGTAGGTCAGCGGGTCCTTCAGCTGGTCGTAGTGCTTGCCGTCGATCCGTACGTCACCGGCGGTGGGCCGGTCCAGACCGAGCATCATGCGCATGGTGGTGGACTTCCCGGCCCCGTTGGGTCCGAGGAAGCCCGTGACGATGCCGGGTCTGACGGTGAAGGTGAGGTTGTTGACCGCCACCTTCTCGCCGTACCGCTTGGTCAGCCCCTGGAGCTCGATCATGCGGCCACGCTATGACCCGCGTTCGCCGGATGCCAGCCGGGCGGGTGGAAGGGGGCCGGCATCGGCCGCGGCGGCCGGGTACGACGAAGGCCCGCGCCCCCGGGAGGGAGGCGCGGGCCCACGGTCGGCCGGTGCTACCGCGTCTGCTGGGCCGGGACCCCGCGGGAGATCGGCTCGTCGTCCGTGGCCGGCGTACCGGCGGCGGCCACCGCGGCACCGGTCAGCGTGGCGAGCATCTCGCGGACGTTCGTCAGCTGGGCGTTGATGGAGTCGCGACGGTTCGTCAGCGCCGCCAGCTCGCGCTCGGATTCCGAGCGGATGCGGTCGGCCTTGGCGTTGGCGTCGGCCACGATGTCCTCGGCCTGGCGCTGGGCGGTCTCCACCGTCTGACGGGCGCGGCGCTCGGCGTCGGTGCGCAGCTTCTCGGCCTCCAGGCGCAGCTGCTCCGCGCGGTGCTCGATCTCCGCGAGGCGCTTCTCGGCCTTGGCCTGACGGGACGCCAGGTCACGCTCGGACTGCTCGCGGCGCTTGGCGAGGTTCGTCTCGAAGTCGGCGGCGGCCTGGGCGGCCTTGGCGCGGGTCTCCTCGAAGAGGGCGTCGGCCTCCTCGCGCTTGGACTGCGCGTCCTTCTGGGCGTCGGCGCGCAGCTGCGAGGCGTCGCTCTTGGCCTTCTCGACGATCCGGACGCCCTCGTCCTCCGCCTTGGCCTTGCGCTCCGCGGCGAATGACTCCGCGTCGTTGCGCACCTGCTGGGCCGCCGACTCGGCGAGCTCGCGGTGCTGCTCGGCCGCGCGGCGGGCCTCCTCGCGCAGGTCCTTGGCCTCCTCCTCGGCCAGCCGGAGGATCTTCTCGACGCGCGCGCCGAGACCCGCGTACGACGGCTCCGCGTCGCTGACGGCGGCCTGGGCGTTCTGCGTCTCGAGGTGGAGCTCCTCGATGCGCTTCTCCAGGGCGGTGATGCGGGCCAGAGCACTGTCACGGTCGGAGACGAGCTTCGAGATCCGTTCGTCCACCTGAGCGCGGTCGTACCCACGCCGCACAAGCTCGAAGCCGTAGGGGGAAGTGTCGCTCATGGGGTTCCTGTCGAATGAGACCGGTGAGGTGATAGGTGGAATCCTAGGCGCCGATGCGGTGTGTCATCGAGCGGATGCAGTTTTGATCTGGAGAATGACACCCCTTTAGGGTGGCTCGCCGCCGGACGGCTTGCCAATGACGTGGGCAAAGGCCCCAGACTTCAACGGATCGGGCATCCACCGCTAGTTCTCCGGGGACTTGCCACCCGATCGGGGGGCGCCGACCGTCGCGCCGGCCTTGACCCCGCCGTCCTTGCCGGCCGACGGAGCCTCGAACGACTCCAGCGCCTCCAGGACGTCCTGCACCCGGGAGATCTCGGCGTTGATGTCCTCGCGCCGGCGCACCAGGACCTCCAGCTCGCGCTTGCCCTCCTCGACCGTGCGCCGGGCCTCGCGGATCGCCTCCGCTTTCAGCTCCTCGGCCTCCCTGACCAGGGTGGCCTTCTTCTGCTCGGCCTCCTTCAGCAGGCCCTCGGCCTTCTTGACCGCGGCGATGCGCACCTTGCCCGCCTCGGAGTTGGCCTCCGAGACGATCTCCTTGGCCTTCGCCTGCGCCTTGGCCAGCTGCTCCTCGGCCGCCTTGATCAGCGCGTCGCAGCGGTCGCCGGTCGACTTCATCGTCTCGGCGGCCTCCCGGCGGGCCCGCTCGTGCAGCTCCTCGATCTCGGACGTGAGCCGCTCGCGCAGCTCCTCCGCCCGCTCCCGGACGGCCGTGGCGTCCCGGCGGGCCCCGACCAGCAGTTCGTCGGCGTCCGTCCGGGCCTTCTCCACCAGGGAGTTGCCCTCGACGGTCGCCTCGGACACGATCCGGTCGGCCTCCGTGCGGGCCGCGCCGACCATGGTGTCGGCCTGCGACTCGGCGTCCGCGGTGGTCTTCTGCGCCTGCTGCTGGGCCTCGGTGAGCAGCTTGTCGGCCTCGGCCGTGGTCTCGGTGATGAGGGTGTCGACCTGCTCGGCGGCCTCCGAGCGGCGCTTGTTGGCCTCCCGGCGGGCCTCGTCCAGCGTCCGGTCGGCCTCCTGGCGCGCGGAGTTGACGAGCCGTTCGGCCTCGGTGCGTGCCTCGGCGCGCACCCGCTCGGCCTCCGTGCGCACCCGCTCGGCGTGTGCCTGCGCGGAGCCGACCGTCTCGGCGGCCTCGGCGCGCAGCCGCTCCGCCTCGTCGGTGGCCTCGCCGACGAGCTGCTCGGCCCGGGCGACGGAGTCGGCCCGCACCCGCTCCGCCTCGGCGGCCGTCTCCGACTGGAGCCGCTCGGCCTCGGCGAGGGTGTCGTTCTGCAGGCGCTCCGCCTCGGCGCGCGCCTCGGTGATGAGGGTGTCCGCCTGCGTCGCCGCGTCGGAGCGGATCCGGTTGGCGTCCTCGCGGGCGTCCGCACGGGTGCGCGCGGCGGCCTGGTCGGCCTCGGCGAGCGCGTCCGAGGCCTCGGTGCGCACCCGCTGGGCGTGCGCGGACGCCTCCGAGCGCAGCCGGTCGGCCTCCGCGATCGCGTCCCCGACGGTCCGCTCGGCGAGCGCCTTGGCGGCCTCCGTCTCCTCGCTCGCCTCGCGGCGCAGCCGGGTGGCGTCCTCGCTGGCCCGCTCCCGCTCGGCGTAGGCGTCGGCGCGGACCCGGTCCGCCTCCTCCTCGGCCTCCCGGCGGGTGCGGTCGGCGGCGTGCTCGGCGGCGGAGCGCAGCCCGGCGATCTCCTCCTGGGCCTGCTCGTGCAGCCCGGCCACCGAGTCGCGCACCTGCTGGGCGTGCAGCTCGGCCGCCGACACCATCTCGGTGGCGCGCCGGTCGGCCTCCTCCACCAGGCGGATCGCCTCGGCCTGTGCCTCCTCGACGCGGGTGCGCGCCGACGCCAGCAGCTCCTCGCTCTGCTCGCGGGCCCGCTCGCGCTCCTGGTCCGCCTCCTGGCGGGCGGCGCCCAGCAGTTCCTCGGCCTCGCGCCGGCGGCGGGCGGCCTCCTCCTGGGCGGCGGCCAGCGTCTCGGATGCCTCGGCGGCCAGCCGTTCGGCGGCCGCCTGGGCCTCGGCCCGCACCCGGTCGGCGGTGTCCTGCGCCTCCGACTTCAGCCGCTCGGCCTCCCCGGCGGCCTCCGAGCGCAGGCGTACGGCGAAGGCCTCGCCCTCGGCGCGCGAGGCGGACGCGTCGGCGGCGGCCTCGTCACGCAGCCGCTGGGCCTCGGCCTCGGCCTGCTCCTGCAGCGCGCGGATCCGTTCGGCGGCCTCCGAGCGCAGCCGGTCGATCTCCTCGCCGGCCTCGCGGCGGATGCGGGCCGCCTCCTCGCGGGCCTCGGTCAGCGCCTGCTCGGCGGAGGCCAGCCGGGTCTCGGCCTCGCCGTGCAGCCGGGTCAGCTCGGCGGCGGCCTCGGCCTGCCGGGCCTCGACGGCCCGCTCGGTCTCCTCGCGCAGCTCGCGCGCGGCCCGCTCGGCGTCCGCGATGAGCGCCTCGGCCTGCTCGGTGGCCTCGGCGCGGTGGCGCTCGGCCTCCTTGCGGGTGCGCTCCAGGGTGTCCTCGGCCTGGCGGCGCAGCGTGGTGGCGCGCTCGATGGCCTCGGTGCGGACCTTCTCGCTGTCCGCCGTGGCCTTCTGGCGCAGCTCGTCGGCGTCCGCCTTGGCCTTGGCGAGCAGCTCCTCGGCGGTCCTGGCGGCCTCCTCGATCTGCTGGACGGCCTCCTTGCGGGCCTCCGCGCGGATCTTGTCGCCCTCGGCGACCGCGTCCGAGCGCAGCTGCTCGGCCTCGCCGCGCAACCGCCGTGCCTCCTCCTGGAGTTCGACGGTCTTGGCGCGGTACTCCTCGGTGTCGTCCTTCGCCGCGCCCTTGAGCTGCTCGGCGATGTCGTGCGCCTCGGCGCGCAGCCGGTCCGCCTCGGCCTCGGCCTCGGAGCGGATCCGCTCGGCCTCCTCGGCGGCCGCCCGGGTGGTGCGCCGGGCGTCCTCCTGCGCCTTGTTGAGGACGTCCTCGGCGGTCTTGGCCGCCTTCGACAGCTGGGTCGCGCTCTCCTCGGCGGTGAGCGTCCGGGCCTTCTCGGCGGCCTCGGCGACCAGCTTCTCCGCCTCGGCGCGGGCGTCGGCGAGGGCCTGCTCGGCCTCCGCCTTGGTGACCTCGGCCTCCTTGGTGGCCTCCTCGACCAGCCGGGCGACCTGCTCCTTGGCGGTCCGGGTGCGCGTCTCGTTGGCGGCCTCGGCGGTGGTGAGGGCCTTGGCGGCGGCCTCCTTGGCCTCGGCGAGCAGCTTCTCGGCCTCGGTCTGCGCCTTGCGCAGCGCCTCCTCGGCCTCGCTCATGCGCTGCTCGGCGGCGCGGCTGAGCTCCTGGGCCTGGCGGCGGGCGGTATCGGACTCGCTCACCGTGGAGGAGCGCAGCGCCTCGGCGTGGTCGGTGGCCTCCTGCGCCTGTGTGGAGGCCGCGTTCAGCAGGCGCTCGGCGTCCGTGCGGGCGCGGCGCAGGATCTGCTCGGCCTCGGTGCGGGCGGTCTCCGCCTCGCTCTGGAGCCGTTCGCGGGCCTCCCGGGTCAGCCGCTCGGCCTCGGCGCGGGCGGCCGCCATGGCCTGCTCGGCCTCGGCGCGGGACTCCTCGAGCAGCCGGCGGGCCTGCGACTCGGTGCGGGCGCGCAGCTGCTCCGCCCACGCCACGTTCTCGTTGACGTGCGACTCGACGGTCTGGCGGCGCTCGGCGAGCTCCTGGTCGAGCTGCTGGCGCCGGGTCACCGCCTCGGCGTGCAGCTCCGCCTGGAGGCGCGCGGCCTGCTCGGCGTGCTCCTGGAGGATGCGCTGGGTCTGCGCCCGGGCCTGGCTCAGCTCGCGCTCGGCGTCGGCGCGGATCTGGTCGGCCTGCATCTGCGCGTTGCGCAGCAACTGCTCGGCCTGCCAGCCGATGTCGCCCCCCTCGAAGGAGGGCCGGGACATGATGGTGCGCCGCGCCTCGTGCAACTTGGCGCGCAGCACCTCGACCTGGTAGCCGAGGTCCTCGGCGTGCTGGATCGCCTTTTCCCGCTCGGTCTTCAGCCGCTTCATCTCGGCTTCGAACCGAGTGAGGTGGTCGACGTCAGCCGCCGGCTCCCGCTCCTGGCTCTCGTAGCCCCGCACTGCGCGGTCCCATCCGTCCCCTGGTCGCAAGCTTTCCAACGAGCCTCGTCCATCCGCCGGACGGGGCCCCCGGGGAATGGTGTCAGATCAACGGCGGAACCTGGGCTGCTGCCCGCCGCTCGTACCCCCGAAACCCGGACCCCGGCACGGTCCCGCCGTCGCGGACGGGACCCGGTCGCCCGCGTGGTGGCGACGACCGCCCCCAACCCTACCGGCCCTTATGTACGAGGGTCAGTGCTCAGACGACTCAACAGGGGCCGAAGTGACCAGTTCTGTGAGGACTCCGTGGCAGTCCTTGGGGTGCAGGAAGGTGATCCGTGACCCCATGGAACCGCGTCGCGGCTCTTCGTAGAGCACGCGTACGCCCTTGTCCCGGACGGCGGCGGCGTCGCCGTCGACGTCCGCCGTGCCGAAGGCGATGTGGTGCACTCCCTCGCCGTTCTTCGCGAGCCACTTGGCGACGGTGGAGTCCTCGCGGGTCGGTTCGAGCAGCTGGAGGTAGGAGGCGCCGCCGTCGGAGGTGTCGTTGATCTTGAGCATGGCCTCGCGCACGCCCTGCTCCTCGTTGACCTCCTCGTGGAACACGGTGAAGCCGTAGGTGGAGGTGTAGAACTCGACGGTCGCGTCGAGGTCGTGGCAGGCGATCCCGATGTGGTCGATTCGCGTCAGCATGGATTCAGTGCAGCGCTCATGCCCTGGTTACGCAACGTGCGCGCGATCACACCGATGGCCCGATGACGCCGTGTACTGCACGTCAGTACATTCAAAGTAAACCCTCGTTCACTCCTCGGCCCGTGCAGGCCGGTAAGGGGATCGCAGCTCATGTCTTCTGCAACGAACACCTCTGTGATCGTCGCGGGCGCGCGCACGCCCATGGGCCGGTTGCTCGGCTCGCTCAAGTCCTTCTCCGGAGCCGACCTCGGCGGCTTCGCGATCAAGGCCGCCCTCGACCGTGCGGGGATCGGCGGCGACCAGGTGCAGTACGTGATCATGGGGCAGGTGCTCACGGCCGGGGCGGGGCAGATCCCGGCACGCCAGGCGGCGGTCAAGGCGGGCATCCCGATGAGCGTCCCGGCGCTCACCATCAACAAGGTGTGCCTCTCCGGCCTCGACGCCATCGCCCTGGCGGACCAGTTGATCCGTGCGGGTGAGTTCGACGTCGTGGTGGCCGGCGGCCAGGAGTCCATGACCAACGCCCCGCACCTGCTGCCGAAGTCCCGCGAGGGCTTCAAGTACGGCGCGGTGCAGGTGCTCGACGCCATGGCGTACGACGGCCTGACCGACCCGTGGCAGAACATCCCGATGGGCGAGTCCACCGAGACGCACAACGGCCGCCTCGGCATCGGCCGCGCCGAGCAGGACGAGATCGCCGCCCTGTCCCACCAGCGCGCCGCCGCCGCACAGAAGAACGGCCTGTTCGAGGCCGAGATCACCCCGGTGGAGATCCCGCAGCGCAAGGGCGAGCCGGTCGTCTTCAGCAAGGACGAGGGCATCCGCCCGGAGACCACCGCGGAGTCCCTCGGCAAGCTGCGCCCGGCCTTCACCAAGGACGGCACCATCACCGCCGGCTCCGCCTCGCAGATCTCCGACGGCGCGGCCGCGGTGGTCGTGATGAGCAAGGCCAAGGCGCAGGAGCTGGGCCTGGAGTGGATCGCCGAGATCGGCGCCCACGGCAACGTGGCCGGCCCGGACAACTCGCTGCAGTCCCAGCCCTCCAACGCCATCCTGCACGCCCTGAAGAAGGAGGGCCTGGAGGTGTCGGACCTGGACCTCATCGAGATCAACGAGGCCTTCGCCGCGGTCGCCGTGCAGTCAATGAAGGACCTCGGCGTGTCCACGGAAAAGGTGAACGTGAACGGCGGTGCCATCGCCCTGGGTCACCCGATCGGCATGTCCGGTGCGCGTCTGGTGCTGCACCTGGCGCTGGAGCTCAAGCGGCGCGGCGGCGGGGTCGGCGCGGCGGCGCTCTGCGGCGGCGGCGGCCAGGGCGACGCGCTGATCGTGCGGGTGGCCAAGGCGTAACCCCCGCCGCCCGCTGCAGGACCGACGTACGACCCGTACGACCTCTTCGTGAACGGAGCTGTGATGCAGGACGTCTCCTCGCTGGTCGCCCAGGCCAGGGAAGGCCGGCCCCGGGCCGTGGCCCGGCTGATCTCCCTGGTCGAGGGGGCGTCCCCGCAGCTGCGCGAGGTCATGGCGGCACTGGCCCCGCTCTCCGGCAACGCCTACGTCGTGGGCCTGACCGGCTCGCCCGGCGTCGGCAAGTCCACCTCCACGTCGGCGCTGGTGAGCGCCTACCGGCGGCAGGGCAGGCGGGTCGGCGTCCTGGCCGTCGACCCCTCCTCGCCGTTCTCGGGCGGCGCGCTGCTCGGCGACCGGGTCCGGATGTCCGAGCACGCCTCCGACCCCGGCGTCTACATCCGCTCGATGGCGACCCGGGGCCACCTGGGCGGCCTCGCCTGGGCGGCGCCGCAGGCGATCCGGGTGCTGGACGCGGCGGGCTGCGACGTGATCCTGGTGGAGACCGTGGGCGTGGGCCAGTCCGAGGTGGAGATCGCCTCCCAGGCGGACACCTCGGTGGTGCTGCTCGCCCCGGGCATGGGCGACGGGATCCAGGCCGCCAAGGCGGGCATCCTGGAGATCGGCGACGTGTACGTCGTGAACAAGGCGGACCGGGACGGCGCCGACGCCACGGCCCGGGAGCTGAACCACATGCTGGGCCTCGGCGAGGCCCGCGGCCCCGGCGACTGGCGGCCCCCGATCGTCAAGACGGTCGCCGCGCGCGGGGAGGGCGTCGACGAGGTCGTGGAGGCCCTGGAGAAGCACCGGGCGTGGATGGAGGAGCACGGGGTGCTGGTGGAGCGCCGGCGCGCCCGGGCCGCCCGGGAGGTCGAGACGATCGCGGTGACCGCGCTGCGGGAGCGGATCGGCGACCTGCACGGCGACCGCCGCCTCGGCGCGCTCGCCGAGCGGATCGTCTCCGGCGACCTGGACCCCTACCGGGCCGCGGACGAACTGGTCGCGGGGCTCACCGAGGGCTGAGCCCGCGCACGACCCGCACAAGCCGACAGGCGGACCTCCTCCAGGAGGTCCGCCTGTCGCTCGTCATGCCGCCCGTACGCCGCTCAGGGGCGTCCCCGCTGCCCGCGCAGGTGGTCCGCGATGGGCCGCAGGGCCTTGTCCAGCTCCGCCAGCGCCTCGGGGGAGAGCAGGTCGATGAAGTGCCGCCGCACCGACGCCACGTGGTGGGGCGCGACCTTCTTCATCGTCTCCATGCCGTGCTCGGTGAGGACGGCGTAGAGTCCGCGGCGGTCGGACTCGCAGTTCTCCCGGCGCACCAGGTCGGCGTTCTCCATGCGGGTGATCTGGTGCGAGAGGCGGCTCTTCGACTGGAGAGTGGCGGACGCGAGATCGCTCATCCGCATCCGGACGTCCTCCGACTCGGAGAGATTGACCAGGATCTCGTAATCGTTCATTGTCAGGCCGAACGGCTGCAAGTCCTTCTCGAGCTGGTAGGTCAGCAGTCGGTTGACCTCCAGGTGGGTGCGCCAGGCGCACTGCTCCGCATCCGTCAGCCAGCGCGTGGCCGTCTCGGTCTCCATGAATGAAGTCTACCTAAAATGTTGAAAGGCGAACTACTGAGGGTGGTGTGACGGTGCGCACGCGTTCGATGTCACACTCCGCAGACTACCGCTCACAGCCCGAAGCGACGCTGGAGGTCTCCCAGCTGTCCGGGAAGGCGCGGTGTCCCCGACTGCGGTCCCTGGGGGCCCTGACCCCCGCCGCCCCCGGGCACTCCCGCCTGCTGCGGGGTCGCTCCCGTGGCCTGCTCCGCCATCAGCGTCTCGGTGGACTGGAGCAGCACCGTCCCGGCCCCCACGAACTCGAACTGGTGCTCCTCGCCGGAGGCCCCGCCGAGGCCCGTCAGCGCACGTAGACCGCCCATTACCCCGGTCATGTACTGGTGGTCGTAGTGGTGGCACGGGGAGGGGCAGTCGGCCCAGCCGACCAGCGCCTGAGGGTCCACCCTGAGGGGCGGTTCCATGAACACCACCGGACCGTTGGACGCGGCCACGAACTTTCCGGTTCCGATGAGGGTCAGGAAACCCGGCACGATCGATTGCTTCAGCGACAAGCTTGGCTGAAAAGCGAGCAGGTTGCCCGAGCGAATGGTCAGGTTGCCGTTCTCCAGGTCGTACGAATTGACGTCGAAGGCCCGGTCGGCGAGGAGCATCTTGCCCGAGCCCTCGGCCACCACCCAGTCGCTCGCGTGCAGAGGCGAATGGAACGACGTGCGCACCAGACGGTCCAGACGGCCGTGTCCGATGCCGTTGAAGTCGATCGCCCCGTAGTAGGCGATCATCTTCCCCTTCTGCAGGAACCACTGGCTGCCCTTGAGCTCCACGCAGAACGTGTAGGAGTTGACGTTGTCGTCGACGGGCAGCGTCATCGGGTCGTACACCGTCGGCCCCGCGCCGTAGTGGGTGCTCACAGCTTCTCCTCCGACGCCTGGACGTACACCACGCCGCTGCCGCTCAGCTCCAGCTGGAACGCCTCGCCGGAGCCGCGGCCCACCATGTCCCGCCAGCCGAGCGCGGTGGACAGCTTGTTGCGCACGTCGCCGTGGTGGGCGACGTACGCCTGCGGGTCCACGTGGACCGGGCGCTGGGGGGTGATCGGGACCTCGAACACACCGCCGTGCGCCATGACGGCCACCGCGCCGTGACCCTTGAGGGTGGTGGTGAACAGCCCCTGGCCGCTCACCTGGCCGCGGACCATGCCCATCACCCCGCCCTGCGAGCCGAGGAACATCGTGCCCTGCTGGAGGGTGCCCTCGAAGGCGAGCAGCCGGTCGGCCTCGACGTAGAGGGTGTCGCCGGTGAGGGTGATCAGCTGGACGTGGTGGCCGCCGTGCCCGAACAGCACCGTGCCGCTGCCCTCGACGGTCATCAGGGGCGTGTCCTCGTTGGCCAGGCGGCGCCCGATCATGGACATCACCCCGCCCTGGCCGCCCTGCAGGTTGGGGGTAAAGGACACCTCGCCCCGGTACGCCAGCATGGCGCCGCGCTGGCTGAACAGCCGCTGCCCCGGCACCACGGTGGCCTCGATCATCTTGGAGTTGATCTCGCGGAAGGCCATCACGCGTCCCCCGCGATCGTGTTGCGCTCGCTGGGCTGGACGTAGACCAGGCCGTCGCCCTCGAAGCGGATCTGGAACGCCTCGCCGCCGCCCTCGCCGAGGAACGTGCGGAACGTCACGCCGGACTGGAAGGACTGCCGCAGGTTCCCCTGGTGCGCGACGTACGCCCCCGGGTCCACGGACAGCGGGTACTGCGGGCTGACCCGCAGCACCACCGCCGGGCCGTCGGACGTGATCGCCGCCTGGCCGTGGCCCTCGACGGTGGTCGTGAACAGCCCGTTGCCCTGCGAGGCGCCGCGCAGGCCGGTGAACGTCGTCCCCGTCCTGAGGCCGGCGTCCGTCGCGAGCAGGTTGCTCGACTCCACGTACAGCGTGTCCCCCTGGAGTTGCACGAGGTTGATCTCGGAGGCCCGGTCCGCGAACCAGCACGTGCCCTGCCCCCTCACCTCCATCACGGTCATCTGCTCGCCGGTGAGACGCCGGGTCACCATCCCCCGCAGCCCCTCGCCGCCGCCACTGAGCTTCTTGAAGGCCATCTGTCCGTCGTACGCGACCATCGAGCCGTTCTTCGCCTTCACGGCGTCCCCGGTCACGTCGACGGCGAGGACCTTGCTGCCTTGCAGTCGGAACATCGCCACGGAGCGAAAGGTAGCGGCCGGGCGGGTGGAGCGAACAGGGCCCGTGGGTGGAGACCGACCCTGAGCGCACCCCTAGGGCCGCGGTTTGCCACAATGGACGAACGCTTGTGCGTGCGTTCACAAACGCCCGACCGCCGACGCTCCCACCGAAGGTGACCCGTGGACCTCAAGACAGCCGCCGCCCTCCGACGCCTCCGCCTGGTCTCGGCCCCCGAGGCCGTGTCCTTCCTGATCCTGCTCGTCTGCTCCGTGCTGAAGCGGACCACGGACTTCAACGCGGTGCCCGTGATGGGCGCGGTCCACGGCGTCCTGTTCGTCCTGTACGTGCTCTTCTGGGCCGACGCCTGGAACCGCGCCAGGTGGCCGCTGGGCACCGCCGCGCTGTACTTCGTGCTCTCCGTGCTGCCGACCGGCGGCTTCTTCGCCGAGCGCAAGCTGCGCCGGGAGGCCGAGGACGCGGTCATCGCCGCCCGCGCCCGCAAGGAAGGGGTCGTCAACGCATGATCGTCGCCTTTTCCGTGACGCCGCTGGGCGTCGGCGAGGACGTGGGGGAGTACGTCGCCGACGCCGTGCGCGTGGTCCGCGAGTCGGGCCTGCCGAACCGCACCGACGCGATGTTCACCTCCGTCGAGGGCGAGTGGGACGAGGTCATGGACGTCGTCCGGCGCGCCGTGGCCGCGGTCGAGGCCCGCGCGCCGCGCGTGTCCCTGGTCCTCAAGGCGGACATCCGCCCCGGGGTGACCGACGGCCTCACCTCCAAGGTGGAGACCGTCGAGCGGCACCTGGCCGGCTAGCGGGCCGCGGCGCGGGCCGTCGGGGGCCGGCGCGAGGCCGTCGCGCCGGCGTTCGCCCGGCCTCCCGGAGCTGTCCTGTCTCCCGGAGCTGTCCTGTCCCCTGGAGCTGTCCGGCCCGCCGGGCCGGTGGCCTCAGCGCCGCGCCGAGGCCCGGCGCAGGTACTGCCGCACCGCCCGCTGGGCCACCGGCCCCAGCTCCTCCAGCGCGCCCAGCAGGAAGCCCAACTGCTCCAGGGCGTCCAGGGCGGCCGTCGCGCCGGCCGCGTCCGCGCCCTCGTAGAGCTCGATGCCCACGAAGGACGCGGCGACCGCCCGCGCCAGGCCCGGCGGGTCGGCGTACTCGCCGAGCGGGGTGCCGGCCAGCACCCGGGTCAGCACCCCCTCGATCTCCGCGATCCACAGCTCCAGGCCCGCCGCGGTCGCCGGGCCGAGCACCGCGTGCGTCTGGGCACCCGCCAGGAGCTGGCCGAGCAGGGCGACGTGGCCGCCGGCCCGCTCCTCCTCGTGGATGCGGCGGCCCACCGCGAGCAGCTCGGTCAGGGACGACACGGCCGCCAGGCGGTCGCGGTAGCGGGAGACCGACTGCTCCGCGCCGTAGCGGCAGGCGGCCGCGAGCAACTCGTCCACCGAGCCGAAGTGGTAGAAGACCAGCGCCTGGTTGACGCCCGCCGTCGCCGCGATGGTGCGCGCCGAGGTCTTCGCGATGCCCTGCTCGGTCAGGGTGCGCAGCGCGCCCTGGAGCAGCTTGGCCTTCGTCTCCTGCGCCTTGGCCGTCTCCGGGCTCACGCGCGTGCCTCCTCGCGCACCGGCCGCAGCCCCGGGCGCACCCCGGTGCGGCGCACGTCCGCGTACGTCACCGTGAACGAGCCGTCGTAGCCGAACAGCGGGCCCAGATACCGGTTGACCACCCGCACGTTGATCCGGAAGCGGCCCCGCCGCTCGTCGAAGGACTCGCGCACCTCGGCCGTCGCCCCGACCAGCTCGGGCACGCGCACGTCCACCGGGCCCTCCCGGAACCGGTGCTCGCCCGAGCGGATCAGCAGCGAGCCGTCCGGTTCGGCGCGCAGGTGCAGCTCGCTGGCGAGGTGCTGGTGGGTGCCCAGGTAGTCGAGGACGCGGTCGCCCTTGGGGCTGAGCACCATCTGGGCGTCGAAGCGGCGCGGGCCGCCGGGCAGGTCGAAGGTGCGCACGAAGCTCACCGTCTCACGGCCGAAGGAGTCGGCGTAGGGCACGTTCTCGATGACGAACGGGATCCGGCGGCCCGCGCGGGGCACCAGGATGTGGCGCGTGGAGCCGAGCGCGAGGAACGGCTTCACGAACGCCCCGCCGTGCCAGATCCGGTCCATCACCCCCCGCCCCACGCACGCCTCGCCGCTCGCCAGGCCCACCGAGAAGCGGCGGCGCAGCTCGGGGTGCAGGCGCTCGAAGCCGGCTCCCATCGCCGTGCGGAACAGGGAGGCCGCGGCCGGCGCGGTCATCGGGGCGTCTCCAGGGTGCGCAGCACGCGCGGCGCGCGCACGCGTGCCGGGGACCGGCGCAGGCAGCGGCGGGCGGCCGGGGTGCCCGGCAGGGGAGGCGCGAGCAGCGCCACGCACACCGCCACGCTCAGCAGCAGCGGGCACAGGTACGCCAGCGACGCGGCGTACGGACCGAACGACCGCAGAAAGGGCTCCAGACCCAGACCCGTGCACGCGACCACCAGGACCAGTGCGCGCACCACCAGCTCCGTCAGCCAGCGCGCCAGCGCACGCCCGGGCGTGGTGCCCCGCTCCAGCCACAGCCGCAGCCGGTCGAACGACCAGGCCGTCGCCCAGCCCATCAGCGGCCGGAACAGCACGCGGTCGGCGGCGGCGCCGAAGCGGCCCCAGCGGGGGCGGTAGTCGAAGCCCGTCAGGAAGCGCACGCCGTCGCCGTCGGGCACGTAGCGCCAGTAGCCGCTGCCCTCGGCCAGCAGGGAGAGGGGGTGCGGGGAGGAGAAGCGCAGCGCCGAGGTGCGGGTGCCGTCCGGCCGTTCCCGTTCGCCGGCCGAGACGCCGGTCCCGGCGACGGTGAGGAACGGCAGCACGCGCGTGGCGTACCGGAAGTGCTGCGGCTCGCCCTCCCCGCGCGGGAGGTACTCGATCCGGGTGAACCGCAGGTCCCAGCGCTGGTGCGCCGCCGGGTCCTGGGTACGGGCCCACAGGTGGTCGAGCCCGGCGCGGATGCGCGCCTCGACGTAGAGCCCCCGGTGCTCCTGTCCTCGCATGCGGATGTCCCCCCTGTCCGAGCGGGTTTGAGCGATCGCTCAAACCGTCGGGCATGACGGTACACCGTTTGAGCGACCGCTCAAAGAGTTCGGTCGTGGATCCGTCGGTACCTCCGGTCGGCCGGCCGGACCGCCGTTCAGTCGCCGCCCGACGCCAGCGCCATCCCGAGCGGCGTCCGCTCGTACAGCACCTGGTGCCCGTATCGCCGCGCCACCAGCAGGCCCGCGTCGCGCAGCGCCGTCAGGTGGGCGGACACCGAGGACGGCGCGAGGTCCAGGCGGTGGGCCAGGGCGGTGGTGGTCGCCGGGTCGTCCAGCGCGGCGAGGACGGCCGCCCGGCCGCGCCCCAGGAGCCGGGCGAGCGCGTCCGCGCCCGGGCCCGCCGCCTCGGTCCACAGCCCGCCGACGCCGCGCGCCGGGTAGACGAGCGTCGGCTGCCAGGGCGGGTCGAAGCCGCTCACCACGTCCGGCCAGACGAAGACGCTCGGCATCAGCACCAGCCCCTGCCCGCCCAGGTGGCGCTCGTGCCGGCCGCCGGACGCGACGGTCAGCGTCCCCGCGTCCCAGCCGCAGCGCCGGTTGATCTCCGGCAGTACGCCCCCGAGCCCGACCTCCGCCAGCCGCCGCGAGTGGAAGGCGATGTCCGCCTCCAGCAGCGCCCGCAGCCGGGGCCAGTCCGGCGCGATCAGGGTGTGCCAGACGCGCTCCAGCAGGTCGGCCAGCTCCCGGACCATGCGGTGCGGGTCGGCGAGCCAGGCCCGGCCCTGCGGCGAGTCCAGGGCGCCCGGGGTGTCGGCGAGCGAGCGGGCGGTGTCCTCCCGGGCCGCGAGCGGGTCGGCGGCCCGCACCGCGGCGATCTCCTCCTCGAAGGAGGCCGTCGGCCCGAGCGGCGGCGGGCACAGCCAGTCCGGCGAGTGGCCGCGGCGGGGCATCAGCAGCCACAGCCCGGACAGGTCCAGCGCCTCGACGGCCGCGCGGTGGCGGCGCAGCCAGGGCAGATGGTAGCCGTGCCGCTCGGGCCGCTTGAGGGTGCGCGCGGCCTCCTGCGTCTCCCACAGCGGGGACAGGGCGAACCGGCAGCGCAGGAAGTCCTCCTCGCCGAAGCGCAGGTACGACGGCATCGGACACCCCCGGGCGCGACGATCGGCGGCAGAAGATTCGGCCAGGGCCGAAAGACTACGGCCGGCCCGGCGCGCGCCGCACGCTGCTGCCCATGTCCGAGAAGCCCTGCCCGCGGGCAGACGTCCGCGAGGAGACCGCCGCGCCCGCCCCCGCCCCCACGGGCCCGCCCCCCACCGGCTACGGCCGGGTCTTCGCCGTCCGGGAGTTCCGGACCGTGTTCGCGGCGCACCTGCTGTCCATGCTCGGCGTGATCGTCGCCGAGATCGCCCTGTCCGTCCTGGTCTACGAGCTCACCGGCTCCCCGCTGCTCAGCGCGCTCACCTTCGCGCTCGGCTTCCTGCCGTACCTGGTCGGCGGCACCCTGCTCGCCGGGGTGGCCGACCGCTTCCCGGCCCGGCGGGTGCTGGTCGTCTGCGACCTGGTGTGCGCGGCCTGCGTGGCCCCGATGACGGCGCCCGGCGCGTCCATCGGCGTCCTGCTCGTGCTGCGCTGCTGCCTGGCGACGGTCTCGCCGGTGTTCTCCGGGACCCGGACGGCGACACTCGCGGACATCCTCGGCGACGGTGACCTGTTCGTGCTCGGCCGCTCCCTGCTGCGGATCACCGCGCAGAGCGCCCTCCTCGTCGGCTACGGCCTCGGCGGCCTCCTGCTCACCGTGGTGGCCCCGCGCCAGGCGCTGCTGGTCACGGTCGCCACCTTCCTCGCCTCGGCCGCGCTGCTGCGCCTGGGCACCGCGCACCGGCCCGCCCGCGCCCACGACGGCAGCAGCCTGGTGAGGGACTCGCTGCGGGGCGCGGGGCAGGTCCTGGCGCACCGACGGGTACGGGTGCTGCTCCTGCTGTTCTGGGTCCCGCCGGTGTTCTCCGTGGTCCCGGAGGCGCTGGTCGCCCCCTACGCCGACGACCTCGGCGCCGGCCCGGCCGGCCTCGGCCTGCTGATGTGCGCGCTGCCGGTCGGCACGATCGCCGGTGAACTCCTCGCCGGAGCCCGGTTGCGTCCCGCGGCCCGCGAGCGGATCGCGCTGCCGCTGGTCTGCGTGACCCTGCTGCCGTACCTCGGCTACGCCCTGCGCCCCGGCCTCACGGGGTCGCTGCTGCTGCTGGTGGTGGCGGGGGCGGGCTCGGCGTACACGCTGGGGCTGGACCAGTGGCTGGTGCGGGCGGTGCCGGACGAGGTCAGGGGCCGGGCGATGACGCTGCTCACGGCCGGACTGATGACCTTCCAGGGCGTCGGGATGGCCCTCGCGGGGGTCGCGGCCGAACTGGTGGGCGTGCGGGCGACGGTCGCCGGCGCGGGGGTGCTGGGCACCGTGTGCTGCGCGGCGCTGGCGCTGGAGGCGCGCAGGACGGAGGCCGGACAGGCGTGAGGCGCGGGCGGGCGCCGGGTGACCGATCGGGACGCGGAACGGGCTCCGGGCGACCGGAAGACGTGCAGAACGGGCGTCGGGTGACCGGAAGGAACGCGGGACGGGCACTCGGCGACCGAAAGGCGAGACGGGGCTGACCACCATATGACCGCCGGGTAGGGTCTGGTGCCGTGCCGAAGCCCCTCAGTCTCCCGTTCGACCCCATCGCCCGCGCCGACGAGCTCTGGAAGCAGCGCTGGGGAAGCGTGCCGGCCATGGCCGCGATCACCTCGATCATGCGGGCCCACCAGATCCTGCTGGCCGAGGTCGACGCGGTGGTCAAGCCGTACGGCCTGACGTTCGCGCGGTACGAGGCGCTGGTCCTGCTCACCTTCTCCAAGGAGGGCGAGCTGCCGATGTCGAAGATCGGCGAGCGCCTGATGGTGCACCCCACGTCGGTCACCAACACGGTCGACCGGCTGGTGCGGTCCGGCCTGGTGGCCAAGCGCCCCAACCCCAACGACGGGCGCGGCACGCTCGCCGTCATCACCGACAAGGGCCGCGAGGTCGTCGAGGCGGCCACCCGTGACCTGATGGCGATGGACTTCGGCCTCGGGGCGTACGACGCGGAGGAGTGCGGGGAGATCTTCGCGCTGCTGCGGCCCCTACGGGTCGCGGCGCACGACTTCGACGAGCAGTAGCCCGCCCGCCCGCCCCCGCACGGGCGGCCCGGCGGAAGATCGCCCGAAACGGGCCGTTACGCTCGTCTGCATGAAGAAGAGCGTGCTGACCCGCTACCGCGTCATGGCCTACGTCACCGGTGTGCTCCTGGTGCTGCTGACGCTGGGCGTCATCGCGAAGTACCTGCTGCACCTCGACGGCGCCGACGGCTTCACCACGGCCGTCGGCATCGCCCACGGCTGGCTCTACGTCGTGTACCTCGTCGTCGCCTTCGACCTGGGCTCCAAGGCGAAGTGGCCGGTCAAGAAGCAGCTGTGGGTCCTGCTCGCCGGGACGATCCCCACGGCCGCGTTCTTCGTGGAGCGCAAGGTCAGCCAGGAGCTCGAGGCCCGGGTCGCGCAGGACGCGCCCGCGGTCGCCAAGGCCTGACCCGGACCGCCGTACGCGCGCGTGCGGCGGTCTCCCATCGACATTTACTTGGACGTCCTAGTAAATTCGTGGGTATGGACGCTGACGCCATCGAGGAGGGCCGCCGTCGCTGGCAGGCCCGGTACGACGCCGCACGCAAGCGCGACGCAGACTTCACCACGCTCTCCGGCGACCCCGTCGAGCCCGTCTACGGCCCGCGGCCGGGGGACGCGTACGAGGGGTTCGAGCGGATCGGCTGGCCCGGTGAGTACCCCTTCACCCGGGGGCTGTACCCGACCGGCTACCGCGGGCGGACGTGGACCATCCGGCAGTTCGCCGGGTTCGGCAACGCCGAGCAGACCAACGAGCGCTACAAGATGATCCTCGGCAACGGCGGCGGCGGGCTCTCCGTCGCCTTCGACATGCCGACGCTCATGGGCCGCGACTCCGACGACCCGCGCTCGCTGGGCGAGGTCGGCCACTGCGGCGTCGCCATCGACTCCGCGGCCGACATGGAGGTGCTGTTCAAGGACATCCCGCTCGGGGACGTCACCACCTCCATGACCATCAGCGGGCCGGCGGTGCCCGTCTTCTGCATGTACCTGGTCGCCGCCGAGCGGCAGGGCGTCGACCCGGGCGTGCTCAACGGCACGCTCCAGACGGACATCTTCAAGGAGTACATCGCCCAGAAGGAGTGGCTCTTCCAGCCCGAGCCGCACCTGCGCCTGATCGGCGACCTCATGGAGTACACCAGCGCGCGGATCCCCGCCTACAAGCCGCTGTCCGTCTCCGGCTACCACATCCGCGAGGCCGGCGCGACGGCCGCGCAGGAGCTGGCCTACACGCTGGCGGACGGCTTCGGGTACGTGGAACTGGGGCTCAGCCGCGGGCTGGACGTCGACGTCTTCGCGCCCGGCCTGTCCTTCTTCTTCGACGCGCACCTGGACTTCTTCGAGGAGATCGCCAAGTTCCGCGCGGCGCGCCGCATCTGGGCCCGCTGGATGCGCGACGTCTACGGCGCGCGGTCCGAGAAGGCGCAGTGGCTGCGCTTCCACACCCAGACCGCGGGCGTCTCCCTGACGGCCCAGCAGCCGTACAACAACGTCGTGCGCACGGCCGTGGAGGCCCTGGCGGCGGTGCTCGGCGGGACCAACTCGCTGCACACCAACGCCCTCGACGAGACCCTCGCGCTGCCCTCCGAGCAGGCCGCGGAGATCGCGCTGCGCACCCAGCAGGTGCTGATGGAGGAGACCGGCGTCGGCAACGTGGCCGACCCGCTGGGCGGTTCGTGGTACGTCGAGCAGCTCACGGACCGCATCGAGGCCGACGCGGAGAAGATCTTCGACCAGATCAAGGAGCGCGGCCTGCGGGCGCACCCGGACGGGCAGCACCCCATCGGCCCGATCACCTCCGGCATCCTGCGCGGGATCGAGGACGGCTGGTTCACCGGCGAGATCGCCGAGTCCGCGTTCCGCTACCAGCAGTCCCTGGAGAAGGGCGACAAGAAGGTCGTCGGCGTCAACGTGCACACCGGGTCGGTCACCGGCGACCTGGAGATCCTGCGCGTCAGCCACGAGGTGGAGCGCGAGCAGGTGCGGGTGCTGGCCGGGCGCAAGGAGGCCCGCGACGAGGCCGCGGTACGCTCCGCGCTGGACGCGATGCTCGGCGCCGCGCGCGACGGCTCCAACATGATCGGTCCGATGCTCGACGCGGTGCGCGCCGAGGCGACGCTCGGCGAGATCTGCGGGGTGCTGCGCGAGGAGTGGGGGGTGTACACCGAGCCGGCGGGCTTCTGACCCGGCCGCGGGACGGGGCGGCGCCGTCAGGACCTCAGGACCTCTAGACCGCGCCGACCCGCCCGTACCTCAGGACGGCGCCGTCAGGACCGCGTCGTCAGGACCGCGTCGTCAGGACGGCGCCGTCAGGACGGTGCCGCCAGGCCCCGCAGCAGGATCTGGGTGAAGCCGCGCACCCACTCCTCGTCCACCGGGCGGCCGCTGACCAGCGTGCGGTGGACCACCGCTCCCGCGACCATGTCGAAGATGAGGTCCACCGTGCGGGCGGACTCCTCCGGGTCGGTCTCCGGGGGGAGTTCGCCGCGCTGCTGGGCGCGGGAGCGGCCCTCGAGCACCAAGCCCTTCTGCCGGTCGACGATGGAGGCGCGGATCCGGGCGCGCAGGGCGTCGTCCCGGGTCGCCTCCGTCACCACCGCCATCAGCCCGCCACGCGCCTCCGGGCGGGCCAGGATCGCCGCGAACTGCAGCACCACGCCCTCGATGTCGGCCGCGAGGCTGCCCCGGTCCGGCAGGCACAGCTCGTCGAAGAGCTCGGCCACCGCGTCCACGACCAGTTCGTTCTTGCCCGACCAGCGCCGGTACAGCGTCGTTTTGGCCACTCCCGCGCGCGTCGCCACATCGCCCAGGGTGAGCTTGGACCAGCCCAGTTCGACCAGCGCCTCCCTGGTCGCCGCCAGGATCGCGGCGTCCGCGGCGGCGCTGCGGGGGCGGCCGGGACGGCCGGCGGCGGGGCTGCGGCTCTGCATCCCCCGACCATAACCGGCCGTATGCGCGGCGTCGTGAGGGAGATCACCGGGAAGTGGTGTGCGGGGCACCCGGCATGGCATTACGCTACGACTCGTAGCGAAAGCGTGGTGGCGCTCTCGCGCACCGCCCGTGCCGGACGTACACGGGCCACGACCACGCAGGACCAGGCGGGACCGAGCGGCGCGAGGGTGGGGACCCGGCGCCGGGGACCGGCGTTTTCCCGCACACGCGCGGACGGGGGAGGATAGACGCATGCAGCCACGGAACATGTCCATGAGCGGAGTCGTCGACCTCGCCGCGGTGAAGGCGGCCCAGGAGGCCAAGGCGAAGGCGGAGCAGGCGCGCGCCGAAGCGGCCCGCCAGGGCGGCGCGGGGGCCATCTCCCCGGCCGACCTCGTCATCGACGTCGATGAGGCGACCTTCGAGCGCGACGTCCTCCAGCGGTCCGCCGAGGTGCCCGTCGTCATCGACTTCTGGGCCGAGTGGTGTCAGCCCTGCAAGCAGCTGAGCCCGGTCCTGGAGCGGCTGGCCGTCGAGTACAACGGCCGCTTCCTGCTCGCCAAGATCGACGTCGACGCCAACCAGATGCTGATGCAGCAGTTCGGGGTGCAGGGCATCCCTGCCGTCTTCGCGGTCGTCGCGGGACAGGCGCTGCCGCTCTTCCAGGGGGCCGCCGGCGAGGCGCAGATCCGCGAGACGCTCGACCAGCTCGTCGCCGTCGCCGAGCAGCGCTTCGGCCTGACCGGCCTCACGGTCGACCCCGAGGCCGAGCCGGGCGCGCAGCCGGACCCCGCGACCCAGGCCGGCCCGCACGACGGGCTCCTCGAGGCCGCCGTGCAGGCGCTGGACGCCGGGGACCTGGGCGGCGCGGTGCAGGCGTACAAGAACGTCCTCGCCGAGGACCCGGGCAACACCGAGGCCAAACTGGGTCTGGTGCAGGCGGAGTTGCTCCAGCGGGTGCAGGGGCTGGACCCGCAGCGGGTCCGCCGGGACGCGGCCGAGAAGCCGGCAGACCCCCAGGCGCAGATCGCCGCGGCCGACCTGGACCTGGTCGGCGGCCACGTGGAGGACGCCTTCGGGCGGCTCATCGACACGGTGGCGCGCACGGTGGGTGACGACCGGGACGCCGTGCGGGTGCGGCTGCTGGAGCTGTTCGAGGTCGTCGGGGCCGACGACCCGCGGGTCGCGGCGGCGCGCCGGGCACTGGCCCGCGCCCTGTTCTGACCCTCTGGGAGCCCGCCCGTCGCGCCCAGTGACGAAACATCAGGGCGTGTGAAATACGGGTGAAAGTTCCCCCGACGGGGCCGCAGCGGCCGCGCTTTGCCAAAACTTGGTAATCGCGGCCGCTGTTACTTGCAGTAAGTCGGGGGCGTTGGTCTGTCGGGTTCTGTCCATTGATCAATAGTTTTGTTCTGGCCCTTCTTGACACCCTGCGTTGCCGGGCGAGACCTCTGGGTCGTCCTACGGTTATCGCGCCGTTACTAGCGAGTAACGAACCCCCTTGTGCCCGGCGCGAGAATGCACCACGATCGGCCACGCTCGGTCCCTTCCCGCACCCGACCGCCAATCGGGCCACGGGACTTCCTGGGTCCCCACCGGGCAGAGCCGACGACTGTGGAGCCGGCTCTTGGACAGGGGGGTCTTCGCCCACCGCGAAGCCTGTCCTCAAAGGTTGTGCGTGATGCGTGTCAGGCGCGACCAGTGGATGTCGCTCGGGGGTGATCGCCGGTGATTCGGGCGCGGTACACGTGCCTCCGAGAGCGGGCGCTCCCCTTCCCGAGGACGTAGCACTTCTCCCATCCCTGCCCGGCCGAGCCGCCGTCCCGGGGGCGAGCCGGCGCAGGAGATGTACGTCCGAGAAGGAGGAAATATGGAGTCCCAGGTGCGTGGCGGGACCAGATGGAAGCGGTTCGCTGTGGTCATGGTGCCCAGCGTTGCCGCCACCGCGTGCATAGGCATCGCCCTCGCGCAGGGCGCGCTCGCCGCGTCGTTCAGCGTGTCCGGGCAGTCGTTCAAGGTCTCGGCCGACAAGCTCGTCGGCACGGGCTTCTCGCAGTACGGCGCCATCGACTCGGGCTACACGCTCGACGGCAAGAAGACGGCTCACCCCGTCGCCGTCTCGGCGTTCAAGTCCGCGTCGATCACCAACATGTGCCAGTCGGTCGTCACGCCGAACATCCCGCTGCTCGGCTCGGTCAGCCTCACGCTGAAGGCCGGCGGGGGCGGCACGCCGGTCGAGGCGGAGAACCTCTACATCGACGTCGAGGACCTGAGCGCCGACGCGACGTTCAAGGGCATCGACATCGGTGTGGCCGGCAAGGACCTCAGCAAGGGTCCGGGCATCAAGGACGGCGACAGCGCCAACCCCTACGGCTTCGCCCAGCAGGCGGAGTCGGCCACGCTGACCGACGTGAAGCAGACGGCGTGGGCGACCACCGCCGGAACCTTCAAGCTCAGCGGCCTGAAGATGTCGCTGTCGACGGGTGTCAAGGAGTGCTACTAAGCACCTCCTGACGGGCGGGGGAGCCGGTGGCGCCCCCGCCCGTCCACTCTCCCCCCGGGGGAGTCCCACGCACCCCCTCCCACCACCACAGCAACGCCGCACCAGGGAGCTGTTTTCCATGAGCGCCGAGACTCCTGCCGCATCCGGCCAGTTCGCCCGCCGGAGGCTGCAGTTCCGCGCCTGGCGGGGCACGCGGCCGTTCTGGGCCGGCCTGTTCGTCCTCCTCGGCGGACTCCCCATCGCCTACTTCCCGTACGCCCACCTCCAGGTCGGGCACCTGACGCTGGCGATGGCCACCACCGCGGGCGCCGGCTCCCTGATCATCGGCGTGCTGCTGGTCGTCCTGGGCATCAGCCTGTGGTTCCAGAAGCACGTACGGGTCTTCGCGGGCACCGCGGCGATCCTGCTGGCCCTGGTGTCCATCCCCGTCTCCAACCTCGGCGGCTTCCTGATCGGCTTCCTGCTCGCCCTCGTCGGCGGCGCGATGGCCATCTCCTGGTCGCCGGGCGCACCGCCCGCGCCGGAGGGCCCGGGGTCCGCGTACACGGCGGGCGGCGCCCCCGAAGGCGCGATCCCCCCGGCCGGTCCGGGAGTTCCCCCGGCGGCGCCGTACGACGCACCGCAGCAGCAGCAGCCGGCCGTCGACTTCGGCAAGCCCGCGCACGACGACGCGGGTCCCACCCAGGCCCACCCGGCCCTGGGGGCGCACGATCTGTCAGGAACGAGCCCGGCCAACGGGGCGAACGGGAGGCACAGTGCCGGCTGACGAGGTGACCCACGGGACCGAGGTGGACGTGTCCCGTGAGAGAACCGGGCCCCGCCACGCGGCACCCAAGAAGCCGCTGTTCACCAGGTTCCACGTGCCGGCCGGCAAGGCGATAGCCCTGGCCGCGATGCCGACCGCCGTCCTCATGGGGATGGGCTTCACGCCCACGCTCGCCAACGCCGACGACCAGCCGGCCTCCAAGAGCCTCACCGTGGACGAGTACAAGGACTGCGTGGCCGCCCTCACGGGCGCGAGCGCCTCCGCCTCGCCGTCGCCGTCCGCCTCCGCCAGCGAGAGCCCCTCCGCGGACTCGCAGGACGGCAAGGACGGTTCCGCCGGGTCGCAGGACGGCTCGGACACCTCGGCCGGCTCCGCGTCGGGTGCGTCGGGTTCCTCGGGCACGTCGGGTTCGTCGGATTCAGGTTCCGACGACACCGCAGCGCCCCGCCCGTCCGCCACCTCCGAGGCGCCGAAGACGACCGAGAAGTCCTCGACGGGCTCGACCGGTTCGTCCTCCGGCACGTCCGGTGCGGCGGACGCCTCGCCCAGCCCCTCGGCGACCCAGAACGACGGCAACCTGCTCGACACCATCGGCGACGCCCTGGGCGGCCTGCTCACCGGCGGCTCCGACTCCTCGTCCACCGCGACCCCCTCGCCGTCCGAGACCTCTCCGGCGAGCGGCGGCGGCAGCGGTGACACGACGCCGGGGTCCACCGGCTCGTCCGGGGCCGCGAGTTCGTCGGGCTCCTCGGGCTCCTCGGGTTCCGCGGGTACGTCCGGCTCCTCGGGCTCCGGCTCGTCCGCCGGTTCGTCCACGGGCAACGGCTCCGTCAAGGACACCACGGACGCCGTCACCGACAAGGTGAAGGACGCCGCCAAGGACGCCAAGGACAAGAAGGACGCCACCGACTCCCCGAGCCCCTCGAGTTCGGCGAGTCCGTCGGAGAGTGCCTCCGCCGACGCCCAGGACTGTCCCGCCGCCACCGACGACGAGGGCGGCGTCGACAACAAGCTCCTGGTGCCGGACGACCCGTGGTACCTGGAGGCCAGCTCCCTGCTGCTCAAGGGCGCCGACTACCAGGGCGTCGTCGAGGTGCGCACCGCCAACGGCACCAAGAAGAAGGCGCTCAAGTACGTCATCTCCGGCGGCACCGACATCGGCGACCTGCACCAGCTGGTCAAGGACAAGCAGTCCGGCAGGACGTACCACGTCCAGGCCGGCAAGGGCACCACGTCCACGATCCGCGACGGCGACACGGTGATGTACACCGAGAGCATCTCGGGCAACCTGTTCGGCCTGATCCCGGTCACGTTCACCCCGGACAGCCCGCCGCCGCTGAACATCCCGCTGATCTACTTCACCAACGTGAAGGTCACCCAGGCCGGCCAGTTCGGCGGCACCCTGCACATCCCCGGACTGCACCAGTACGCGACCGGCTGAGCCGTCCCCCAGGACCCGTTCGGGAGCCGCACCACGCCTGAGGGCGCCCCCTGGATTCCAGGGGGCGCCCTCAGCGCCGTACGGAAGGGCCCGCGGCCCGCGGGGGGTCAGTCGCGGCCGGTGCTGCCCAGGTGGTGGACCCGGACCATGTTGGTGGTGCCGGCGACGCCGGGGGGCGAACCCGCGGTGATGATCACGACGTCGCCCTCGCTGAACCGGCCCAGCTTGACGACCTCCTGGTCCACCAGGTCGACCATCTCGTCGGTGCTGTTGACGAACGGCACCACGTGCGGCTCCACGCCCCAGCTGAGCGTCATCTGGTTGCGGGTGCCCTCGTCCGTGGTGAACGCGATGATCGGCTGGGCCGCGCGGTAGCGGCACAGCCGGCGCGCGGTGTCGCCGGACTGGGTGAAGGCGATCAGGGCCCGGCCGCCGAGGAAGTCGGCGATCTCGCAGGCCGCGCGGGCGACCGAACCGCCCTGCGTGCGCGGCTTCTTGCCCGGCACGAGCGGCTGCAGGCCCTTGCTCAGCAGCTCCTCCTCGGCCGCCACGACGATCTTCGACATCGTCCGGACGGTCTCGATCGGGTACGCGCCCACGCTCGACTCGGCGGACAGCATGACCGCGTCGGCGCCGTCCAGGATCGCGTTGGCCACGTCGGAGGCCTCGGCGCGGGTCGGACGGGAGTTGGTGATCATCGACTCCATCATCTGGGTCGCCACGATCACCGGCTTGGCGTTGCGCCGGCACAGCTCGATCAGGCGCTTCTGCACCATGGGGACCTTCTCGAGCGGGTACTCGACGGCCAGGTCGCCACGGGCGACCATCACGCCGTCGAACGCCATCACGACGTCCTCCATGTTCTCCACCGCCTGCGGCTTCTCCACCTTGGCGATGACGGGGACGCGGCGGCCCTCCTCGTCCATGACCCGGTGGACGTCGGCGACGTCCTTGGCGTCCCGGACGAAGGACAGGGCGACCAGGTCGCAGCCCATGCGGAGGGCGAAGCGCAGGTCCTCGACGTCCTTCTCGCTCAGCGCGGGCACGTTGACGGCCGTGCCGGGCAGGTTGATGCCCTTGTGGTCGGAGACGACACCGCCCTCGATGACGATGGTCCGCACCCGCGGGCCCTCGACGTCCAGGACCTTCAGCTCGACGTTGCCGTCGTTGATGAGGACCTGGTCGCCCCGGGCGACGTCGCCGGGCAGACCCTTGTAGGTGGTGCCGCAGATCGTCTTGTCGCCCGGCACGTCCTCGGTGGTGATGGTGAACTCGTCACCGCGCACCAGCTCGACGGGGCCCTCGGCGAAGGTCTCGAGACGGATCTTGGGGCCCTGGAGGTCGGCGAGCACACCGATGGCCCGGCCCGTCTCCTTGGCGGCGGCACGGACCCGGTCGTACCGGCCCTGGTGCTCGGCGTGGGTGCCGTGGCTGAAGTTGAAGCGGGCCACGTTCATGCCCGCCTCGATCAGCGCGACGAGCTGTTCATGGGAGTCGACCGCGGGGCCGAGAGTACAGACGATTTTCGAACGGCGCATGGGGCGATCCTATCGGTTTGTTTCGCTCCGGAATATTCCGTCTGGCGGAAGGTACAAATGGGCGTGCTGGTGCTCAGGTGTTCTTTCCGACCAGCGCATAGGTCTGTGTCGCGATCTCCAGTTCCTCGTCCGTCGGCACCACGGCGACCGCCACCCGCGCGGTGTCGGGCGAGACGATCCGCGGCCGGTCCCCGCGCACGGCGTTGCGCTCCGGGTCCACCGCGAGGCCCAGGCCCTCCAGGCCCGCGACGGCCGCCTCCCGCACCGGGGCCGCGTTCTCACCGACCCCGGCGGTGAACGCCACCGCGTCCACCGTGCCGAGCACCGCGTAATAGGCGCCGATGTACTTCTTCAGCCGGTGCACGTAAATGTCGAAGGCGAGCGCGGCGGCCTCGTCGCCCTCGTCGATCCGCCGGCGGATCTCCCGCATGTCGTTGTCCCCGCACAGACCGAACAGCCCGCTCCTCTTGTTGAGGAGAGTGTCGATCTCGTCCATGGACATTCCGCCAACGCGCGCCAAATGGAAGATGACCGCCGGATCCAGATCACCGGAGCGCGTACCCATCACCAGTCCCTCCAAGGGCGTCAACCCCATGGAGGTGTCCACGCACCGGCCGCCCCGCACGGCCGACGCGGACGCGCCGTTGCCCAGGTGCAGCACGATCACGTTGACGTCCTCGGGCGCCCGGCCCAGCAGCTCGGCGGTCGCCCGGGAGACGTACGCGTGCGAGGTGCCGTGGAAGCCGTAGCGGCGGATGCGGTGCCGGTCGGCGATCCTCGGGTCGATCGCGTAGCGCGCCGCCGACTCCGGCATGGTGGTGTGGAACGCCGTGTCGAACACCGCGACCTGCGGCAGGTCCGGGCGCAGCGCCCGCGCGGTGCGGATGCCGGTGAGGTTGGCCGGGTTGTGCAGGGGCGCGACCGGGATCAGCCGCTCGATCTCGGCGATCACCGCCTCGTCGATGACGGTGGGCTCGGTGAAGAACATCCCGCCGTGCACCACCCGGTGCCCGATCGCGGCCAGGTCGGGTGAGTCCAGGCCGAGGCCGTCCCGGGAGAGCTCCTGCGCGACGGCCTTCAGCGCGGCGTCGTGGTCGGCGATCGGCCCGTCGGCCTCCCGGGCGTCCCCGCCGGACGCCAGCGGGGTGTGCTTCAGGCGGGAGGTCTGCTCGCCGATCCGCTCGACGAGGCCCGCCGCCAGCCGGCTGCTGTCGCGCATGTCGAGCAGCTGGTACTTCAGCGACGAGGAGCCGGAGTTGAGGACGAGGACGCGGGTGGCGGTCACTGCTGGGCTGCCTTCTCGAGCGGGGACTGGGCCTGGATCGCCGTGATGGCGACGGTGTTGACGATGTCCTGGACGAGGGCGCCCCGGGAGAGGTCGTTGACCGGCTTGCGCAGACCCTGCAGCACCGGTCCGACCGCGATCGCGCCGGCCGAGCGCTGCACGGCCTTGTAGGTGTTGTTGCCGGTGTTCAGGTCCGGGAAGATCAGCACGCTCGCCTGCCCGGCGACCTCCGAGCCCGGCAGCTTGGTCGCCGCGACGGTCGGCTCCACGGCCGCGTCGTACTGGATCGGCCCCTCGATCTTCAGGTCGGGCCGGCGCCCCCGCACCAGCTCCGTCGCCTCGCGCACCTTGTCGACGTCCGCGCCGGAGCCGGACGTGCCGGTCGAGTACGACAGCATCGCGATGCGCGGCTCCACGCCGAACTGCTCGGCCGTCGCCGCCGACTGGATGGCGATGTCGGCGAGCTGCCGGGCGTCCGGGTCGGGGTTCACCGCGCAGTCGCCGTAGACGAGCACCTTGTCCGCCAGGCACATGAAGAACACCGACGAGACGATCGACGCCTCCGCCTTGGTCTTGATGATCTCGAACGCGGGCCGGATCGTGGCCGCCGTGGAGTGCACCGACCCCGACACCATGCCGTCGGCCAGGCCCTCCTGGACCATCAGCGTGCCGAAGTAGTTCACGTCGGCGACCACGTCGTGGGCCAGCTCCACGGTCACGCCCCGGTGGGCGCGCAGCGTCGCGTACCGCTCGGCGAAGCGGTCGCGCAGCTCGCTGGTGGCCGGGTCGATCAGCTCGCAGTCGCCCAGGTCGATGCCCAGGTCGGCGGCCTGCTTGCGGATCCGGTCGACCGGGCCCAGCAGGGTCAGGTCGCACACCCCGCGGCGCAGCAGCACCTCCGCCGCGTGCAGCACCCGCTCCTCGGTGCCCTCCGGCAGCACGACCCGCCGCCGGTCCGCGCGGGCCCGCTCCAGCAGCTTGTGCTCGAACATCATCGGCGTGACCCGGTCGCTGCTCGGCGCCGAGACCCGCCGCAGCAGGTCGGTGGTGTCGACGTACCGCTCGAACAGGCCGAGCGCGGTCTCCGCCTTGCGCGGGGTGGCCGCGTTCAGCTTGCCCTCCAGGGAGAACAGCTGCTCGGCGGTGGGGAAGCTGTTGCCGGGCACCGACAGCACCGGCGTGCCCGGGGCGAGCCGGGCCGCAAGGGTGAGGATGGCGTCGCCCGGCACCTCGTCCAGGGTGAGCAGCACCCCGGCGATCGGCGGGGTGCCGGCGCTGTGCGCGGCCAGTGAGCCCACCACCAGGTCGGCCCGGTCGCCGGGGGTGACGACCAGGCAGCCGGGGGTCAGGGCGGCGAGGAAGTTCGGCAGCATCGCCCCGCCGAACACGAAGTCCAGCGCGTCCCGCGCCAGCCCCGAGTCGTCGCCGAGCACCACCCGCGCGCCCAGCGCGTGGCCGATCTGGGCGACGGTCGGCGCGGACAGCGCGGGCTCGTCGGGCAGCACCCAGCAGGGGACCGGCAGCCGGCCGGCGAGCCGCTCGGCGAGGGCGTCCCGGTCCTCGCGGGCCACCCGGTTGGCGACCATGGCGAGGACGTCGCAGCCCAGGCCGTCGTAGGCGCGGAAGGCGTTGCGGGTCTCGGCCAGCACCGACTCGGCGCTCTGCTTGCGGCCGCCGACCACCGGAACCACCGACGCACCGAACTCGTTGGCCAGCCGGGCGTTCAGGGACAGCTCGTCCGGCAGCTGGGTGTCGGCGAAGTCGGTGCCGAGGACGAGCACCACGTCGTAGTCCCGGGCGACCAGGTGGAACCGCTCGACCAGCGTGGACACCAGCTCGTCGGTGCCCTGCTCGGCCTGGAGGACGGACGCCTCCCGGTAGTCCATGCCGTAGACGGTCGCCGGGTCCTGGGACAGCCGGTAGCGCGCACGCAGCAGGTCGAACAGCCGGTCCGGGCCGTCGTGGACGAGCGGGCGGAAGACGCCCACCCGGTCGACCTGCCGCGTCAGCAGTTCCATGACCCCCAGCTCGACGACCTGGCGGCCGTCGCCGCGGTCGATGCCGGTGACGTACACGCTGCGCGTCACGTGAGCTCTCCGTTCCCTCTCCGTCACGAAAATCGCCCACCGGGGCGAGCAGAACCCTCTTGACAGTACCCCCGGGCCCGGTTAAGGCGCCCGTCAGTGCCGGGCCGGTGGCCCGCCGCACCGGCCCCGCGGGCATGAAACAATCGGTCGCGGCTCACCGGTACTCACAGCGAGCAGGAGACACAGCACGATGCGCATCGGAGTTCTCACCGCAGGCGGCGACTGCCCCGGCCTGAACGCAGTGATCCGGTCGGTCGTGCACCGAGCGGTCGCCCACTACGGCGACGAGGTGATCGGCTTCGAGGACGGCTACGCGGGCCTGCTCGACGGCCGGTACCGCGGCCTGGACCTCAACGCGGTCAGTGGCATCCTGGCCCGCGGCGGCACCATCCTCGGCTCCTCCCGGCTGGAGCGCGACCGGCTGCGCGAGGCCTGCGAGAACGCCTCCGACATCGTCCGGGACTTCGGCATCGACGCGCTCATCCCGATCGGCGGCGAGGGCACGCTGACCGCCGCGCGCATGCTGTACGACGCGGGCCTGCCAGTCGTCGGCGTCCCGAAGACGATCGACAACGACATCTCCTCCACGGACCGCACCTTCGGCTTCGACACCGCCGTCGGCGTCGCCACCGAGGCGATGGACCGCCTGAAGACGACCGCCGAGTCCCACCAGCGCGTGATGGTCGTCGAGGTCATGGGCCGCCACGCCGGCTGGATCGCCCTGGAGTCCGGCATGGCCGCCGGCGCCCACGGCATCTGCCTGCCGGAGCGCCCCTTCGACCCGGCCGACCTGGTCGCGATGGTCGAGGAGCGCTTCGCCCGCGGCAAGAAGTTCGCCGTGATCTGCGTCGCCGAGGGCGCCCACCCCGCCGAGGGCACCATGGACTACGGCAAGGGCGAGATCGACCAGTTCGGCCACGAGCGCTTCCAGGGCATCGGCACGGCCCTGGCGTACGAGCTGGAGAAGCGGCTCGGCAAGGAGGCCCGCCCGGTCATCCTCGGGCACGTCCAGCGCGGCGGCACGCCCACCGCCTACGACCGGGTCCTCGCCACCCGCTTCGGCTGGTACGCGGTGGAGGCGGCGCACCGGGGCGAGTTCGGGCGGATGACCGCGCTGCGCGGCACCGACATCGTGATGGTGCCGCTGGCGGAGGCGGTCACGGAGCTGAAGACGGTGCCCAAGGACCGCATGGACGAGGCGGAGTCGGTCTTCTAGGAACTCCGTCCCTCAGGCTTCGTACGGGTCCGGGGCGCCCTCGGCCCCGGCGGTCGACCAGAAGGTCGCGACGATCCCGTCGAGGTACGCGCGTCCCGCGGCGCTGGAGTCGGCGGTGCCGCCGCCCCAGCTCAGGGTGGCGGCCATGTGCCCCTGGTAGTCCTGGTGCAAGTCCTGGAGGGTGTCCTCCAGGACCCGCCGGTCCAGCGGCACGATCCGCGCCACCGGACGCACGTACGCCTGCCAGCGCGACTGGACGGCCCGGCGCAGCAGTTCGGCGAGCTGCTCCTCCCGGCCGGTGACGGCCACCAGGTCCGGCAGGGACAGCGCGAGGACCCCGGCGAGGGCGGCCGTCTGCCGCTCGGTGCCGCGCCACGGTCCGCCCTCCTCCGCCCGCAGGTACGCGGCGAGCGGCAGCCCGGCCGCCCGGGCGACGTCCTCGGGGGCCAGGGAGCGGGCGACGCGGTGTTCGCGCAGGGTCCGGGGCCGGCCGATGAGTTCGCCGGGGGAGCACCACAACACCCCGGCCAGCGCGGTGAGTTCGGAGCTGCCCGGGGTGAGCGCGCCGCGCTCCCAGGCCATCACCAGGTCCGGGGTGGCGTGGGCGAGGCCGTAGGAGACCCGCAGGCCGTGGGCGACGTGGTCGGGGCCCATGCCGAGTGCCGCGCGCAGGCGCCGGGCGGCGAGGCCGTCGAACGGCGGGCCCGGCACGGGCGGTGGGGACGGGTGGGGTGAGGGTCGGTGCACGGGGCCACCGTAGGGGCGCCCCCGAGGGGTGACTACGGTCCGTTCCCCCACAATCACCGCTTGGAGGAACGTACGGCGGCGCGCGGCCGGCGGTGTGCGTCCCCTGTCTCGGGGCCGGGTCGGCGGCGTGCGTCCCGCGTCCCGGTGTCCGGCCCCCGCTCGTCGCGGTTCAGCGTCCCGCGCCGGACCCCGGCACCCACCGGTACACCAACTCCGGCCGCCCCACCTGCCCGTACAGCGGCTTGCGTTCGGCGCGGCCCGCCTCCACCAGGTGCTCCAGGTAGCGGCGGGCGGTGATCCGGGAGATGCCCACCGCCTCGGCGACCCCGGCCGCCGTCATCCCCTCCGCCGCCTGGCGCACCGCTCCCGTCACCCGCTCCAGCGTCGGCCCGCTGAGCCCCTTGGGCAGCGCCACCGGGCCGGGGGCGCGCAGGGCCGCCAGCGCGCGGTCCACCTCGTCCTGGCCGCTCGCCTCGCCGGCCGCGCCGCGGAACTCGGCGTAGCGCACCAGCCGGTCCCGCAGCGTCGCGAAGGTGAAGGGCTTGAGCACGTACTGCACCACGCCCAGCGAGACGCCCTCGCGCACCACGGCCAGGTCGCGCGCGGAGGTCACCGCGATGACGTCCGCGTGGTAGCCGGCCGCCCGCAGCGAGCGCGCCAGGTGCAGGCCGTGCCCGTCCGGCAGGTGCAGGTCGAGCAGCAGCAGGTCGACCTCCGTGCGGTCCAGCATCCGCCGGGCCTCCGCGCCGGTGTGCGCCTTCCCGACCGCGACGAAGCCCGGTACCCGGCCCACGTACAGCACGTGCGCGTCCGCGGCCACCGGGTCGTCCTCGACGACCAGGACCCGGATCGGCTGTCCACCCGTCATGCGCCGCCTCCGCCCACCCGCGCGGCGGGAACGGCCGCCCGCAACGGCAGCCGCACCACGAACTCGGCGCCGCCCCCCTCGGCCCCGGCCACCGACAGGTCCCCCGCGTGCCGGTGCACGGCCTGCCGCACCAGGGCGAGCCCGAGGCCCCGGCCCCCCGGGCCGGACGGCTTGGTGGAGAAGCCGCGCTGGAAGACCAGGTCGGTGTGCCCGCCGTCCACCCCGGGCCCGGTGTCGGCGACCTTCAGCACCAGCTCCCCGCCGGCACCGCCCGCCCCGGCCGTCGGCTCCGTCGCGTACGCCGTCACCGTGACCCGGGCCCGGGTGCTGCCCTGGGCCGCGTCCACCGCGTTGTCGATGAGGTTGCCGAGGATCGTCACCAGGTCCCGGGCCGACAGGCTCGCCGGGAGCACGCCGTCGTCGAGGCGGCTGTCCCCGGACACCACCAGCTCCACACCCCGCTCGTTGGCCTGGGCCGTCTTGCCCAGCAGCAGGGCGGCCAGCACCGGTTCGCTCACCGCCGCGACCACCTGGTCGGTGAGCGCCTGCGCCAGCTCCAGCTCGGCCGTGGCGAAGTCGACCGCCTCCTCGGCGCGGCCCAGCTCGATCAGGGAGACCACCGTGTGCAGGCGGTTGGCCGCCTCGTGGGCCTGGGAGCGCAGGGCCTGGGTGAAGCCCCGCTCGGAGTCCAGCTCGCCCATGAGGGACTGCAGCTCGGTCACGTCCCGCAGGGTCGCCACGGTGCCGCGGCGCTCGCCGCCCGACACCGGGGAGGTGTTGACCACCAGCACCCGGTCGGCCGTCAGGTGCACCTCGTCCACCCGCGGCTCCGACGACAGCAGCGCCCCGGTCAGCGGCGCGGGCAGCCCGAGGTCCGCGACCGAGCTGCCGACCACGTCGCCCGCCACGCCCAGCAGCTCCCGCCCGCCGTCGTTGATCAGCGCCACCCGGAACTGCCCGTCCAGCATCAGCAGTCCCTCGCGCACCGCGTGCAGGGCCGCCTGGTGGTAGTCGTGCATGCGGCTCAGCTCGGTGGCGTTCATGCCGTGGGTGTGGCGCCGCAGCCGGGCGTTGACGACGTACGTCCCCACCGCGCCCAGCGCCAGCGCGCCCGCCGCCCAGCCGACCAGCGCCGTCACCTGGCCGCGCACCCGCTCGCTGATCGCCTCCACCTTGATGCCGGCGCTGACCAGGCCGACGATCCGCTTGTCGTCGTCCTCGACCGGGGTGACGGCGCGGACCGAGGCGCCCAGGGTGCCGGTGTAGGTCTCGGTGAACGTCTCGCCGCGCAGCGCGCGCCCGGTGTTGCCCAGGAAGTGCCGGCCTATCTCCGACGGCACCGGGTGCGTCCAGCGGATGCCCCGCGGGTCCATGATCGTGACGAAGTCGACGTCCGTGTCCCGCATGACCCGCAGCGCGTACGGCTGGAGCTGCGCGCTGGGGTGCGGGGTGCGGATCGCCGCGCGGACCGAGGGGGAGTCGGCCACCGCCCGGGCCACCGCGGTCGCCTGCCGGCCGGCCGCGTCCTGCGCCTGCCGCTGGTCGCTGACGTACATGAACAGCGCGTATCCCGCGACGACGGCCGCGATGAGCACGGCCTGCACGGCGAACAGCTGGCCGGCCAGGCTGCGGGGCCGGGGGACGGGGATGCGCATGGAGGTCAGTGTGCCCCTGACCTCGGCCGCGCACTAAATGGCCTGCGGTGTGAACTCAATGAACGGAAGGGTGACCGCTCTCACAGGGGCCGACATAGTCCTGGCTATCTCCCACAGCCCGGACGTGAGCCGCACGCCGGTGATGCCGACGAAGACGTCAAGGAGGGCAGCCGTGGCCGCCAGCACCCCCGATACGGCACCAGCCGCTCCCGCCGCCCGGCGGGACCGCACCCACTACCTGTACATCGCGGTGATCGTCGCGGTCGCCCTCGGCATCGCCGTCGGCCTCGCCGCTCCGGACTTCGCCGTGGAGCTGAAGCCGATCGGCACCGGGTTCGTGAACCTGATCAAGATGATGATCTCGCCGATCATCTTCTGCACGATCGTGCTGGGCATCGGGTCGGTCCGCAAGGCCGCGAAGGTCGGTGCCGTCGGCGGCATCGCGCTGGCCTACTTCCTGGTGATGTCGCTGGTCGCGCTCGCCATCGGCCTGGTCGTCGGCAACATCCTGGAGCCCGGCACCGGGCTCGCCGTCACCGACGCCGTGAAGGAGACCGGCCAGGCGCAGGTCTCGCCGGAGGCCAAGGACACCACCGAGTTCCTGCTCGGCATCATCCCGACCACGATCGTCTCCGCGTTCACCGAGGGCGAGGTGCTGCAGACCCTGCTGGTCGCCCTGCTCTGCGGCTTCGCGCTGCAGGCCATGGGCAGCGCCGGGCAGCCGGTCCTGCGCGGCGTCGAGCACATCCAGCGGCTGGTCTTCCGCGTCCTGGCCATGATCATGTGGGCGGCCCCGATCGGTGCGTTCGGCGCCATGGCCGCGGTCGTCGGCTCGGCCGGCGTGGACGCGCTGAAGAGCCTCGCGGTGCTGATGCTCGGCTTCTACCTGACCTGCTTCCTCTTCGTGTTCGTCGTCCTCGGCGCGCTGCTGCGGGTGGTCGCCGGGCTCAACGTGCTCACCTTCTTCAAGTACCTGGGCCGTGAGTTCCTGCTGATCCTGTCCACCTCCTCCTCCGAGTCGGCGCTGCCGCGCCTCATCGCGAAGATGGAGCACCTGGGCGTCAGCAAGCCCGTCGTCGGCATCACCGTGCCGACCGGCTACTCCTTCAACCTCGACGGCACCATGATCTACATGACCATGGCGTCCCTGTTCATCGCCGACGCCATGGGCACGCCGATGTCGGTCGGCGAGCAGATCCCGCTGCTGCTGTTCCTGCTGGTGGCCTCGAAGGGCGCCGCCGGTGTCACCGGCGCCGGCCTGGCGACCCTGGCCGGCGGTCTGCAGTCGCACAAGCCCGCCCTGGTGGACGGCATCGGCCTGATCGTCGGCATCGACCGCTTCATGAGCGAGGCCCGCGCGCTGACCAACTTCGCGGGCAACGCCATCGCGACGGTGCTGGTCGGCACCTGGACCAAGGAGATCGACAAGGAGCGCGTCGGGCGCGTCCTCGCCGGTGACCTGCCCTTCGACGAGAAGACCCTGCTCGACGAGCACGCCGGGGCACCCGCCACGGACGCCCCCGGGCAGCACGAGGACGGCGAGAAGGAACTCGCCCGCGCCTGACCCTCCGGGCGCCCCCGGACCCACCTGACCTCCGCGCCCCCGGACGCCCGACCCTCCCGACTCCGGATGCCCGGCCCCGCCTGAACCGGGGCCGGGCATCCGGCTTTCCGCCACTAGGGGTCACCGGGGCAGCGCCCCGCTCACCTCCGTCACCAGGTCCGAGGCCGTCGCGGCGGGGACGCCCGCCGCCGTCAGGACCGTGACCGCCGCGGAGCGGCCCGCCTCCTGCGTGCTCAGCAGGCCGTCGTTCACCGCCTCCATCAGGGCGAACAGGATCTGCTCGTGCACGTACGCGAGCGCCGGCGCGGGCAGGGCCGAGGCGAAGACGCCCTGGTCGAGGCCCTGCTGGAGCAGGCGCACGCTGTTCGCCCGCACGGGGGAGAGGCGTTCGCGGATGCCCTGCATGGTGACCGTGCGCTGGGCCAGCGCGACCAGCAGGCGGTAGCGGTCGGCGATCTCCCAGACCGACAGCACGGAGCGGGCCACCGCCTCGGCCGGGTCGGCCACGCCCTCGCGGCCCGCGGCGTGCGCGGACGCCAGCGCCTCCACCGCGTCGTCGACGAGCGTGCTGATCAGCGCCTCCCGGCTCGGGAAGTGGCCGTACACCGTGCGCCGTACGACACCGGCGGCGCGCGCGATGTGGTCCATGGACGCGTCGGGGTCGCGCAGCAGCTCGGCGAGGGCGACGTCGAGGATGCGGCGCCGGTTGAGGTCGGCGCGGCTGGTGTTACCCGTGGTCATGACGGCCATTGTGCCCGTCCGTGGCCGAGGCACCCCCCTCGCCGCCTCCCCCCTCCCGCGTCGCGCCCTCGCCCGCACCCCCTCGACTTGCACAGTACTGTGCAACAGGCGTACATTGCACAGTGTTGTGCAATTACACACTTGTGTGCACTCATCGGCGGCACCCCGCCGTGTACCCGTTTCGAGGAAGGCGATCCCTGCCATGCGACTCGTCGCGAAGGAACCGGTCGAGAGGATGGAAGGGCCCTATGCCCGGCGCTGGTGGGCCCTGCTCGTCCTCTGCCTGAGCCTGCTGATCATCGTCATGGCGAACACCGCCCTGACGGTCGCCGCGCCCGACATGACCGCCGACCTGGGCCTGTCCAGCGCCGACCTGCAATGGGTCATCGACGGCTACACCGTCCCGTACGCGGCGCTGATGCTGCTGCTGGGCGCGATCGGCGACAAGTACAGCCGGCGCGGGGCGCTGGTCCTCGGGCTCCTGGTGTTCGCCGGCGGGTCCGTCGGCGGCTGGCTGGCCGACAGCTCGACGCAGGTCATCGCGGCCCGCGCGGTGATGGGCGTCGGCGCGGCCCTCATCATGCCCGCCACGCTCTCCCTGCTCGCCGCGACCTTCCCGCGCGCCGAGCGCGCCAAGGCCATCACCCTGTGGACCGCCACCGCCGGCCTCGCCATCGCCGCCGGCCCGCTGGTCGCCGGGGCGCTCCTGGAGAACCACGGCTGGTCCTCCACGTTCCTCATCAACGTGCCGGTCGCGGCCGTCGGCCTGGTCGGCGCGTTCGTCCTCGTCCCGCCGTCCCGGGCCGGCCACCACGACCGCATCGACTACGTCGGCGGACTGCTGTCGGTGGTCTGGATCGGCTCGCTGGTCTACATGATCATCGAGGGGCCGCACTTCGGCTGGGGCGCCAAGGCCGTCACCGCGGCGGTCGTCGCGGGCGTGGGCCTGGCCGCGTTCGTCCTGTGGGAGCTGCGCCACCCGCACCCCGTGCTGGACGTGCGCCGCTTCGCCGACCGCCGCTTCGCGGGCTCCAACCTCGCCGTGGCGCTGTTCTTCCTCGCCGTCTTCGGCGCCTTCTACTACCTGACCCAGCACCTGCAGTTCGTCCTCGGCTACGACGCCTTCGACACCGGCCTGCGCATGCTGCCGCTGGCCGGCGCGGTCTTCGTCGGCTCGGCCCTCACCGGCTACCTCACCCCGCGGGTCGGCATGAAGTGGACGGTCACCGCGGGCATGGTCGGCGGCACGGTCGCCCTGGCCCTGCTCACCCGGGTCGACGCCGGGTCGTCGTACGGCGACTTCCTCGCCCCGCTGATCGTGCTGGGCCTGGCCATCGGCCTCGCGCTGTCGCCCTGCACCGACGCCATCATGGGCGCCTTCCCGGAGTCCGAGCTGGGCGTCGGCGGCGCCGTGAACGACACCTCGCTGGAGCTCGGCGGCTCGCTCGGCATCGCGATCCTCGGCTCCCTGCTCGGTACGTCGTACTCCGACCACCTCGGGGACGCGGCCCGGGGCGCCGACCTGCCTGCCGGCACCCTCGCCACCGCCCAGGACTCGGTGGGCGCCGGGTACGCCGTCGCCGAGGGCGTCGGGCACAAGGCGCAGCAGCTGGCGGCGCAGGCCGCGCAGGCCACCGACCCGCAGCAGGCGGCCCAGCTGAAGGGCCAGGCCGACCACCTGGCCGGGGCCGCCCGGCAGATGACCGACGCGGTCGCCTCCTCCTTCTCCGACGCGGTCGCCCACACCAGCCTGGTCGGCGCGGTGATCCTCGGCGCCGGCACGCTCCTGGTCGCCCTGCTGCTGCCCCGCAAGGCCCGCCAGGAGGGGACGGCCGACGCGGCACGGGCCGGGGACACGGACCAGGACCCGGCACCGGCCGGGGACGCGGGCCCGGGCGCCGCGCGGGACGAGGACCGGAACGAGGACCCGGACGAGGGCAGCGCCGACGGCGCCGTGTCCGACGAGCGGACCGGCTCCGCCCGCCGCCGCTGAACTGGCCGGTCCCGCCCCCTGGAGGTGACGGAGGCCGCGGACGAGCGCTGACCTCCCCGGCGCTCGTCCCTTGCCTTGACGTCGGCGTCAAGCCGTACCGTCGGGGACATGCGAATCGGCGAACTGGCCGCACGGACCGGCACCACGACGCGGACGCTGCGCTACTACGAGTCGCGCGGTCTGCTGCCCGCGCGGCGCGACGACCTGGGACACCGGACCTACGACGAGGGCGACGTGAAGCTGCTGCGGCAGATCCGCACGCTCCAGGACTTCGGGTTCGACCTGGAGGAGACGCGGCCGTTCGTGGAGTGCCTGCGGGCCGGGCACCCGGAGGGTGACTCCTGTCCGGCCTCGCTGGCGGTCTACCGGCGCAAGCTCGCCGAGCTCGACGCGCTGATCGGGGAGCTGCAGGCGGTGCGGGCGACGATCGCCGTGCGGCTGGCGTCGACCGACGGCGAGCCACCGTTGTGCGAACTGGGAGGGCAGGAACTGTGAGCGTGACCGAGGTGACGGACGCCGATTTCTCGGCGCAAGTGATCGACTCTGAATTGCCGGTGCTGGTGGAGTTCACCGCCGACTGGTGCCCGCCGTGCCGGCAGATGGGGCCGGTGCTCAAGGCCCTCGCCGCCGAGGAGGGGGACCGGCTGAAGGTCGTCCAGCTGAACGTGGACGCCAATCCGACGACCACCAACCACTACAAGGTGCTCTCCATGCCGACCTTCATGGTCTTCCGGGCCGGGGAGCCGGTGAAGGCGATGGTGGGCGCCCGGCCGAAGCGACGGCTGCTCGCGGAGATCGAGGACGCCCTCTGATTCATGCGAGGCACCCCCGTCCCGGGCCGGGACGAAAGGAATCCCCCGGACGCCAATTGCGTCCGGGGGATTCCTTTGCGTATATTGAATGGTTCGCGACTTCGGACAATTCTGGTCGCGGAAAAGTTCAGTGACCACAGTATATCCGGCCGGGAGCGGAATTGTCAAACACCGAATTTCCAGACGGTGAAATGCGGGAAGAGCAGGAATTCATCGACGACCTGTACGCACGCGTGGACGCCCTGCGCGGTGACACCGAGGCCGGGGTCACGGACGCGCTCGCCCAGGGCAACACCCCCATGCAGGCCCGGCTCGAACGGGACATCCTGGTCGCCGAGCGCTCCGGGCTGCTGGCCGCGCTGAACGCCGTGGACGGCTCGCTGTGCTTCGGCCGGATCGACCTGACCTCCGGCACCACCCACCACATCGGCCGCATCGGGCTGCGCACCGACGACGCCGACCGCACCCCGGTCCTCATCGACTGGCGCGCCGACGTCGCCCGCCCCTTCTACCTGGCCACCGGCCACACCCCGCTGGGCTTGCGCCGCCGCCGGCACATCAGCACCCAGGGGCGCCGGGTCACCGCCCTGCACGACGAGATCCTCGACCTCGGCGACGCCACCCGCACCGGGTACGAGGACCCCACCGGCGACGCCGTGCTGCTCGCCGCGCTCGACTCCGCGCGCACCGGCCGGATGGGCGACATCGTGCAGACCATCCAGGCCGAGCAGGACGAGATCATCCGGGCGCCGCACCGGGGCGTGCTGGTCGTCGAGGGCGGTCCCGGCACCGGCAAGACCGCCGTCGCCCTGCACCGGGCCGCCTACCTCCTCTACGAGCACCGCGAGCTGCTCGCCAAGCGGGCCGTGCTCATCGTCGGGCCCAACCCCGCCTTCCTCGGCTACATCGGCGAGGTGCTGCCCTCCCTGGGCGAGACCGGTGTGCTCCTCGCGACCGTCGGCGAGCTGTACCCGGGGGTGCGCGCGACGGCGGCCGACACCCCGGAGGCGGCCGCCGTGAAGGGCCGCGCCGAGATGGCCGACGTCCTCGCCGCCGTCGTCCGCGACCGCCAGTGCCTGCCCGACCCGGTCCTCACCGTCGAGCACGACCGTGAGGTCCTGATGCTGGACGACGGCCTGGTCAACGTCGCCCGCGAACGCACCCGCGCCACCGGGCTGCCCCACAACGTGGCGCGCGAGTACTTCGAGGGCCACGTCCTCAACACCCTCACCGAGCTGTACGCCGAGCGCGTCGGCACCGACCCCTACGACGGCTCCAGCCTGCTCGACCCGAGCGACCTCACCCAGATCCGCGACGAACTCGCCGAGAACCCGGCGGTCTGGTCGGCCATCGACCAGCTGTGGCCGGTGCTCAGCCCGCAGCGGCTGGTCGCCGACTTCCTCGCCGCCCCCGAGGACCACCTCGACGACGCGGACGCGGCCGCCGTGCGTCGCCCGGTGACCCGCGCCTGGACCGTGGCCGACGTGCCGCTGCTCGACGAGGCCGCCGAACTCCTCGGCGAGGACGACCGCGCCGCCCGGGACCGCGCCGAGCGCGAGCGCTCCGCCCAGGTGGCCTACGCGCAGGGCGTGCTGGACGTCTCCTACGCCTCGCGCACCTACGAGTTCGAGGACAAGGAGGAGGACGACCCCGAGGGGTCCGAGGTGCTGTCCGCGCACGACATCATCGACGCCGAACGCTTCGCCGAGCGGCACGAGGAGGCCGACCACCGCAGCGCCGCCGAGCGGGCCGCGGCCGACCGCACCTGGGCCTTCGGGCACATCATCGTCGACGAGGCGCAGGAGCTGTCCCCGATGGCCTGGCGGCTGCTGATGCGGCGCAGCCCCACCCGGTCCATGACCCTGGTCGGCGATCCCGTGCAGACCGCCGAGGCGGCCGGCGTCGGCTCCTGGGAGGCCATCCTGGAGCCGTACGTGCAGGACCGCTGGGAGCACGCCCGGCTCGGCGTCAACTACCGCACCCCGGCCGAGATCATGGAGGTCGCCGCGGCGGTCGTGCGCGCCGCGCACCCCGGCTTCGAGCCGCCCGGCTCGGTGCGCTCCACGGGCGTACGGCCCTGGGCGCGCGCCACCGACGACCTGCCCGGCGCGGTCGCCAAGGCCGTCGAGGAACTGACCCCCGCCGAGGGCCGGCTCGCGGTGATCGCCCCGCGCGCCCTGCACCGCCGGCTCGCCGCCCGGCTGGACGGCGTGACCGCGGGCGCCGAGCCGGACCTGACCCGCACGGTGGTGCTGCTGGACCCCCGCCAGTCCAAGGGCCTGGAGTTCGACTCCGTGCTGGTGGTGGAGCCCGCCGCGTACGGCACCAGCGACCTGTACGTGGCCCTGACCCGGGCCACCCAGCGGCTCGGCGTCGTCCACACCGGGGACCTGCCCCCGGCCTTGGCCGGCGCGCTCGCCCAGCGGTGAACGGCGGGGGTGGGCACAGGGACGGCCGGGGAGCGCCGCGTGGTGCTCCCCGGCCGTCCCGGGCCCGTCAGGCGGGGCGCAGCCAGACCGTCGCCAGCGGGGGCAGGGTCAGGCGGATGCTCGCCGGGAGGCCGTGCCACGGGTGGGGCTCCGGCTTGACCGGGTGCGGGTTGGTGACGTCGCTGCCGCCGTAGCGGGCCTCGTCGGTGTTCAGGACCTCGTGCCAGGCCGGCACGTCGTCGGGGACGCCGAGCCGGTAGTCGGGGCGCACCACCGCGGCGAAGTTGCTGACCGCCAGCAGCGGGTTGCGGTCGGCGTCGTAGCGCAGGAACGCGATCACGTTGTCCTCGGACGCGTCGCCCGCCACCCACTGGAAGCCGGCCGGCTCGGTGTCCTGCTCCCACAGGGCCGGGGTGGCGCGGTAGACCCCGTTGAGGTCGCGGACCAGGTCCCGTACGCCGCGGTGGTCGGCCTCGGCGCCGTAGGCCGGGTCGAGCAGCCACCAGTCCGGGCCGTGCGCCTCGGACCACTCGGCGCCCTGGGCGAACTCCTGCCCCATGAAGAGCAGTTGCTTGCCCGGGTGGGACCACATGAAGCCGAGGTAGGCGCGGTGGTTGGCGCGCTGCTGCCACCAGTCGCCCGGCATCTTCGACACCAGCGAGCCCTTGCCGTGGACCACCTCGTCGTGCGAGATCGGCAGCACGTAGTTCTCGCTGTACGCGTACACCATCGAGAACGTCATCTCGTGGTGGTGGTACTTGCGGTGCACCGGCTCGTGACTCATGTACTGCAGCGAGTCGTGCATCCAGCCCATGTTCCACTTCAGGCCGAAGCCCAGCCCCCCGAAGCCGCTCGGGCCCCGGTGGTGGGTGGCCCGGGTGACGCCGTCCCACGCGGTGGACTCCTCGGCGACCGTCACCACGCCCGGGCAGCGCCGGTACACCGTGGCGTTCATCTCCTGCAGGAACGCCACCGCGTCCAGGTTCTCCCGGCCGCCGTGCTCGTTGGGCGTCCACTGGCCCGGCTCGCGCGAGTAGTCGAGGTAGAGCATCGAGGCGACCGCGTCCACGCGCAGCCCGTCGATGTGGAACTCCTGGCACCAGTACACCGCGTTGGCGACCAGGAAGTTGCGCACCTCGCGGCGCCCGAAGTCGAACTCCAGCGTGCCCCAGTCGGGGTGGGCCGCCCGCAGCGGGTCCTCGTGCTCGTACAGCGGGCGCCCGTCGAACTCGGCCAGCGCCCACGCGTCGCGCGGGAAGTGCGCCGGCACCCAGTCCATCAGGACGCCGATGCCGGCCTGGTGGAGCCGGTCGACCAGGTACCGGAAGTCGTCCGGGGTGCCGAGCCGGGCCGTCGGCGCGTAGAAGCCGGTGACCTGGTAGCCCCAGGAGCCGCCGAAGGGGTGCTCGGCGACCGGCATCAACTCCACGTGCGTGAAGCCGAGTTCCTTCACATAGGCGGGCAGCTGCTCGGCCAGCTGGCGGTACGTCAGACCGGGCCGCCAGGACGGCAGGTGCACCTCGTAGATGGACAACGGCGCCTGGTGCGCGGGGCGTTCGGCGCGCCGCGCCAGCCACTCGGCGTCGTCCCACTCGTACTGCGAGGACGTCACGATCGACGACGTGGCCGGCGGGACCTCGGTACGGCGGGCCAGCGGGTCGGCGCGCAGGGTGTGCGAGCCGTCGGGCCGGGCGATGTCGAACTTGTACAGCTCGCCCTCGCCGATCCCGGGCACGAACAGCTCCCACACGCCCGAGGAGCCCAGCGAGCGCATCGGATGGCCGGTGCCGTCCCAGAAGTTGAAGGTGCCGGCCACCCGCACGCCGCGCGCGTTCGGCGCCCACACCGAGAAGCGGGTGCCGCGCACGCCCTCGTGGGTCATCGGGTGGGCCCCGAGCACCGTCCACAGGTCCTCGTGCCGGCCCTCGCCGATCAGGTGCAGGTCCAGCTCGCCGAGCGTGGGCAGGAAGCGGTAGGCGTCCTCGACCTCCTGGACCGTGTCCTCGTACGTCACCACGAGCCGGTACGCCGGCACCTCGCGCAGCGGCAGCACGCCGGAGAAGAACCCGTCGCCCTCGTCGTGCAGGTCGGCCCGCACCTCACCGGCCAGCACGGCGACCGCCCGCGCGTACGGCCGGAACGCCCGGAAGACGATCCCGTCCTCCACCGGGTGGGCGCCGAGCAGCCCGTGCGGGTCGTGGTGCGTCCCGGTCAGCAGCCGGTCGCGGTCGTAGGCGGTGAGCGCGGGCGGGGCGGTGGCCTCGACGGGGGTGGGGTCGGCGGCGACGGCAGGAGCGGGCGCCGAGTCGTCCACCACGGCGGGCACCGGCTCGGCCGCGACGGCCGGCGTCGGCTCGGCCGCGGTCGGCGCGGGCACCGGCTCCGCCGTGACGGTCGGCGTCGGCTCGGCCGCGGTGGTCGTGGGCTCGGGTGCCACGGGCGGCGCTGCCGCCGCGGCCGCCGTGGCCGTGGTCTTCCTGGCCGTCGTCGCCTTCCCGGTCGTCGTCTTCTTGACCGGTGTCGCCTTCGTGGCCGTGGTCTTCTTGACCGTCGTCGCCTTTGTGGCCGTTACCTTCTTGGCCGGTGTCGCCTTCTTCGCCGCCGCGGCCTTCTTCGCCGTCGTCGCCTTCTTCGCGGGGGCCTTCTTGGCGGGCGCCTTCTTCACGGCCGCCGGCCCGGCGGCCGTCTCCTCGGCCACCGGCTCCTGTGCGGCGGGCGCCTTCCGGGTGGCGGCTTCCTTCACCGCGGCGGCCTTGCGGGCGGCGGTCTCCTTCACGGCGGCCGTCGTCCTGGCGGCCGTCTCCTTCACCGCGGCCGTCCCCTTGGCGGCCGCCTCCTTCGCCAGTGCCGCCGTCTCCGCGACCGGGTCCGTGGTCCCGGCCGGAGCCTTCTTCGCCGTCGTCGCCTTCTTCGCCGGGGCCTTCTTGACCGCCGCCTTCTTCGCGACCGCCTCCTTGGCCGCCGCCTTCTTGGCCACCGCCTTCTTCACGGTCGCCGTCTCCCCGGCCGCCGCCTTCACGGCGGTCCGCTTCGCCGCCGTGGTGGTGGTCTTCGCGGCCGTCTTCCCGGCCGCGGGCGCCGCGGCCTTCGCCGCGGTCGTCTTCTTCGCGACCGCCGCCGTCTTCCTGGCCGCGGCCTTCTTCGCGACCGCCTTCTTCGCCACCGCCTGCTCGGCGGGCTCCGCCGGCACCGCGGAGCCCGCGGTCTTCGAGGGTTTCGCGGTCTTCGCCGGCTGCACGGCCTTCGCGATCTTCTCGGCTGTCTTCTTGACCGCCGCCTTCTTCGAGTCCTTCGGGTTCGAGCCGCTGGACGAGGGGCTGGGAGTCACGGACGAAGCCTCCTGGGCGAAGCTGAGATGACGGCTGGGGAACGGCTAGGACGGGTCGGACGCGGCGAGCCGCCGCACCGCGGACAGCGGCACGGGGAGCCAGTCGGGACGGTGACGGGCCTCGTAGACGACCTCGTACACCGCCTTGTCGGTCTCGAAGGCCCGCAGCAGCACCGGGTCGGTGCGCGGGTCCACGCCGGAGACCTCGGCGTACCCGGAGCAGTACGCGGCGCGGCAGGCCGCCGCCCAGCCGGGCGCCGGGCTCTCCGCCGAGTGGGCCGCGTAGTCGAAGGAGCGCAGCATCCCCGCGACGTCCCGCTCGATCGGCTGCGGCATCCGCCGCTCGGCCAGCGGGCGGGCCGGTTCGCCCTCGAAGTCGATCAGCGACCACTCGCCGGACGCCGACCGCAGGCACTGCCCGAGGTGCAGGTCGCCGTGCACGCGCTGCGCGGTCCAGGTGTGGCCCTCGGCCGCGAGGTCGGCGAGCGCCGTGTAGGCGGTGCGCAGGCCGGGTGCGTACGGCCGCAGCGCCGGGACGGCCTGCGCGGCCTGCTCCAGCCGCTCGACCATGCCGGCCACCAGCGGGTCCATGTGCGCGTGGCCCAGGGTGGTGGTGGGCAGGGCCCGGGCCAGCGCGGTGTGCACCTCCGCCGTGGCCCGTCCGAGCGCCCGTGCCTCCCCGGCGAAGTCCTCGTCCTTGGCGAGCCGGCGCAGCGCCAGCTCCCAGCCGTCCGCCGCGCCCTGCACGAACGGCTGGAGCACGCCCAGGACGTACGGCTCGCCGCCGAGCTCGGCCTGCATCCACGCGGTCGGCGGCGGTACCCGGCGGACGCCCTCGCGGGCCAGCGCCAGGGGCAGCTCCAGGTCCGGGTTGATGCCGGGCACCACGCGGCGCAGGAGCTTCAGGATGAACGTATCTCCATAGATGACGGACGAGTTCGACTGCTCGGACGTCACCCGGCGGGGCACGAGCCCCGCCCGTATCTCCTGGGTCGGGTCCCGGTCGCAGCGCAGGGCGCCGATCCGCGCGCCGGAGCGCAGGGCCTCGAGCAGTACCTCGGCGGGCCGGGTGTCGTACAGCGCGTCGTAGATCGTGGTGCCGGCCAGCGGGCCCTCGGTGACGTGGCCGATGAGCGCGGGTGCGAGGTGCGGGGGCAGGGCCTCGCGGGCCCCGATGAGCAGCTGGTAGCAGTCGCCGGGCAGCGTGCCCTGGTGCGGGGCGCCCTGGTGGGCGCGCACCAGCAGGTGGTGCAGGCCCAGCGGGCCGCCGGCCGGCAGCAGCTCGGTGGCCGCGACGAGCGAGAAGCCCGTGACGGGCCGTCCCTTGCCGGCGAACCAGCGCTGCCGCGGCAGCCACTCCCGCAACAGCGGGTCGAGTGACGCGAGGAGGCCGGGGCCCGTCGTCAGGGTACGAGTGGTGACCGTTTCCGCCATGGCGTCACGTCCCTTCCCGGGGCGGTAGGGGGTGTTACTAGTGCGTGCCCCGGGCAGGGCGGAGGAAACCGCCCTGCCCCGGGTCCGTGCCTGTGAGGTGGGTCCCTCGCCCTACGCGCCTTCCCGGCGCAGCCGGAACCAGTAGAAGCCGTGGCCCGCCAGGGTGAGCAGGTAGGGCAGGTCACCGATCGCCGGGAACCGCACCCCGCCGAACAGCTCGGTGGGATGACGGCCGTGGAACCGGCTGAGGTCCAGCTCGGTGGGCTGGGCGAAGCGGGAGAAGTTGTGCACGCACAGCACGAGGTCGTCCTCGTACTCCCGCAGGAACGCCAGCACAGCCGGGTTCGACGACGGCAGCTCGGTGTAGCTGCCGAGGCCGAACGCCGGGTTCTGCTTGCGGATCTCGATCATGCGGCGGGTCCAGTGCAGCAACGACGAGGGCGAGGACATCGACGCCTCGACGTTGGTGACCTGGTAGCCGTAGACCGGGTCCATGATCGTGGGCAGGTAGAGGCGGCCCGGGTCGCTGGAGGAGAAGCCGGCGTTGCGGTCGGGGGTCCACTGCATCGGAGTGCGCACCGCGTCGCGGTCGCCGAGCCAGATGTTGTCGCCCATGCCGATCTCGTCGCCGTAGTAGAGGATCGGCGAGCCGGGCAGCG
>NZ_KQ948556.1:375955-377280 GCF_001514125.1 Streptomyces longwoodensis
CTCGAAGTCGCCGAAGTAGTCCACGACGTCCTCCGGCCACTGGTTGGCCTCGGCGAGGATCACCGTGTCCGGGTACTGCGCGTCGATCTCCTTGCGCACCCTCTTCAGGAACTCGTGGGTCGCCGGGAGGTTCTCGCAGTTGGTGCCCTCCGCGGCGTACAGGTACGGCACCGCGTCCAGCCGGAAGCCGTCGATGCCCAGGTCCAGCCAGAACTTCAGCGCGGAGATCATCTCCTCCTGCACGGCCGGGTTCTCGTAGTTGAGGTCCGGCTGGTGGGAGAAGAAGCGGTGGAAGAAGTACTGCTTGCGCACCGGGTCGAAGGTCCAGTTGGAGACCTCGGTGTCGACGAAGATGATGCGGGCGTCGGGGTACTGCTTGTCGTCGTCGGCCCACATGTAGTAGTCGCCGTAGGGGCCGTCGGGGTCCTTGCGGGACTCCTGGAACCACGGGTGCTGGTCGCTGGTGTGGTTCATGACGAAGTCGATGACGACCCGCATGCCGCGCTGGTGGGCGGCGTCGACGAACTCCACGAAGTCGGCGAGGTCGCCGAACTCCGGCAGCACCGACGTGTAGTCGGCGACGTCGTAACCGCCGTCGCGCAGCGGCGACTTGAAGAACGGCGGCAGCCACAGGCAGTCGACGCCGAGCCACTGCAGGTAGTCGAGCTTGGCCGTGAGGCCCTTGAGGTCGCCGACGCCGTCGCCGTTGCTGTCCTGGAAGGAGCGGACCAGGACCTCGTAGAAGACGGCGCGCTTGAACCAGTCGGGATCACGGTCCTTGGCGGGGGTGTCCTCGAACTTGTCCGGAACGGGCTCGTTGACGATCATCGTGTGGGTGACCCTCCGGTCTGCGGGGTGGACGGTCGCAGGACGGTGAAGACGTGCGCGGGGCGGCTGCCCGGTTCGAGACGCACGTAGTTGGCCCTGCCCCAGTGATAGGTCTCGCCGGTGAGCTCGTCGCGCACCGGCACCGACTCGTGCCAGTCCAGGCCGAGTTGCGGCATGTCCAACGAGACCGTTGCCTCCTGGGTGTGGTGGGGATCCAGATTCGCGACCACCAGAACCGTGTTCGAACCGCTGCGCTTCGAGTACGCGATCACCGACTCCTTGTCGGCCTCGTGGAAGTGCACGTCCCGCAGCTGCTGCAGGGCGGGGTTCTCGCGGCGGATCCGGTTGAGCCGGGTGATGAGGGGGGCGATGGTGCGGCCCTCGCGGGCGGCGGCCTCCCAGTCGCGGGGCCGCAGCTGGTACTTCTCGGAGTCGAGGTACTCCTCGCTGCCCTCGCGCAGCGGGGTGTTCTCGCACAGTTCGTAGCCGGAGTAGAC
>NZ_KQ948557.1:0-12230 GCF_001514125.1 Streptomyces longwoodensis
CCCGACGTCATCGGCAGCAGCGCGCCCAGCGAGGTGGCGCCGTTCGCGTTGCGCTTGAACCAGATGTTCGGGAACGCCAGGAACCGGTGCCAGGCGATCCCCATGTCGATCTTCAGCGACACCACGATCATCCAGATGAACGAGACACTGATCTTGGTCATCGCCACCAGGTAGACCAGGTTCTCCAGCGCCCCGGTGTCCAGCCCCGACAGCGCACGCACCAGCGGGTAGGAGAACAGGTGCGCCGCCTCCCAGTGCCCCACCCCCGACAGCGCGCCCTCCAGACCCCGCAGGGTCATGATCGCCAGGCCGATGGTGAGGATCACCCACTCGACGAAGTACGCCTGGCCGAAGTTCGACCCGGCGAAACGCGACTTGCGCCCCGGCCGGCGCGGGTGGCTCAGCTGGCGCACGACGATCAGGGTCGCGATGCCCAGCGACGTGAACGTCGCGATCACCTCGACGAACACCTCGTACGGCAGCCAGTGCCCGATCACCGGCAGCACCCAGTGCGGCCTGAACAGCTGCCCGGTGGCGTTGACCAGGGTCAGCAGCAGCGTGTAGAAGCCGATGGCCACGAACCAGTGGGCCACCCCGATCACCCCCCACCGGTTCATCCGGGTGTGGCCGAGGAACTCCTTCACCAGCGTCACACTGCGCCGGTAGGGGTCGTTGAAGCGGCTCCCGGCGGGCACCGGCTGGCCGAGCAGGAAGAACCGGACGAGCCGGGCGATGGCACGGACGAACAGGGCGACGCCGACGGCGGTCAGGGCCAGCGACACGACGATCGCGGCGAGTTGCATGGGCGGACTCCTCAACCTGCGCGATTCTACTGAGCGGTAGCTTATGGGGGTGGTGCGAGGCTACCCACTTTCCCCCGCCGCCAAGAGCCCTTCCACCCCCGCCACCTGTCCCACCGTCACCAACCGTACGGGCGCGCCGACTTGGGGCGCCTCGCGGGTGCGGGAGCGAACGGCCTGATCAGTGGGCCCGGCCGGTCCCCTCGCGGCAGGTGACGGCACCACCCGGCCCGCCCGCCCCACGCCGGGACACCGCTCCAGCCGGACTCCACCCGCACTCGAGACGCCCCGCCGGAGCCGGGGGAGGGGACCCCCTCCCGCCGCCCCGCCACCACGGCGGATCACCGACGGACCGCGGACCCCCGCGCGAGCCTGCGGCCCCCCGCCCGGGCCCACGACACCCGCCACCTGTCCGCGGACGCCCGCCGGGAGCCTGCCGCATGTCCGCGCACGCCGGCCGGATGCCCGCCGGAGCCTGCCGCGTGTCCGCGGACGCCCGCCGGGAGCCCGCCGGGAGCCTGCCGGATGTCCGCGGATGCCTGCGGCCGCGCCGCCCGCGCACGGCCGTGCATGCCCGCCACCGCCGCCCGCAGACCCCCAGCACGCGGGCCGTGCAGGGGTGTTGGGGCGGTCCTCAGCCCGCTCTCGAGCGGAAGTCGAGGCCGCCGGGACACTCTCAGGACTCCACGCCGCTACGAGCAGGGGCGCAGTCACAGGAGGGTGCCATGTCGGACGAACGGCCGGTGCGGCTGCACTGTTTCGCGCACTCGGCGGACGGCGTCTCGGTCTTCGACCGATGGGCGGCGAGCACCGGCGAGGGCGTCGAGGTGGTCCCGGTCGTCCTGCCCGGCGGCGCGGGCAGCAGCGGGCCCCGCCCGGTCACCCACGCCGCACTGCTCGCACAGCTGCTGCCCCGCTTCACCGACCCCGGCCCCGGCCCCTACGTGCTCTACGGCCACGGCCTGGGCGCGATGATCGCCTTCACCCTGACCCGCGCACTGCACGAGGCCGGCCTGCCCGGCCCCGCCCTGCTGGCCGTCGCCTCCGCCGCACCGCCGTGCGCGCCCCTGGCCGCCGGCGTGCGGGCGATGAGCGACGCCGAACTCCTGGACGTGCTCAGCGGACGCGGCGCCGTACCGGCCGCCAGCGACGAGGGCATCATGCTGCGCGCGATGCTGCCGGTGCTGCGCGCGGACCTGGAACTGGCCCAGGCCCTGGACGAAGCCGCCCTCACCCCCTCGCCGGCCGGCCCGCTGACCACACCGGTCCTGGTGGTGGCCTCCCAGGACAACCCGCTCGCACCGGCCGCCGTCGCCGACGGCTGGCGCCGGTGGACCCAAGGGCCCGTCCGGGTGCGCACCGTCCCCGGACGCCACTTCTTCGTCCGCGGCGCACGCGAACTGCCCCGGCTGCTGGGACGGGCCTGCCGCGTCACCCGCCGCCTGGTCCCCGAGCCGGCGCCCGTCGGCTGATGCCCGTGCCGCAGCCCCACCGCGCGGGCCGGCGGTGTCCCGCCCGCCGGGCCCACCCGCGCGCGGCACACCGGCCGAGGCCGCCCCGCCCTGCATGGAGGTGTTCAGATGTCTGGTGAGCGTGTCGAGGGGGCGACGCACACGGTCGAGGTGGCCGCGCCCGCCGGCGTGGTCTTCGCGGTCCTGGCCGACGCCACGAAACTGCCCCTGTACTTCTCCCCGAACGTCCACGCCGAACGCCTGGACTTCGACGGCGGGAGCGAACGGCTGCGGATGTGGTCCCTGCTGGACGGACAGCTGAAGTCCTGGACCTCCTGGCGCCACCTGGACGCGGTGCGCCGCCGCATCGAGTTCCGCCAGGAACCGCCCGCCTCCCCCCTCACCTCCATGAACGGCACCCTGCAGGTCACCGAGCGCGGCCCCGGCCGCACCGAACTGCACCTGCGCTACCACTACGGCGTCGACGCCGCCCGCCCCGCCGACCGGGCCTGGGCCCAGCGCGCCACCCACGACACCAGCCTCACCCAGCTCGCCGAACTCAAGAGCTACGCCGAACGCTGGACCCGCCTGGACGACCTCGTGCTGTCCTTCGAGGAAGCCGTACGCGTGCACGGCCCCGCCGAACTCGTCTACGACTTCCTCTACCGGGCCGGGGACTGGCCCGACCTCGTCCCCCACGTCACCCGCACCGACGTCCACGAGGACACCCCCGGCGTGCAGCGCATGACCATGGAGACCCTCACCGAGTACGGCTGCCACACCACCGACTCGGTCCGCATCTGCTTCCCCCACGCCGGCCGCATCGTCCACAAGCAGACCGCACCCCACGTCCTGCTGGAGGCCCACACCGGCGAATGGTCCGTCCTGCCCGACGAACGCGGCGTGACCGTCCTGGCCCAGCACAGCGTCGTCCTGCGCGAGGACAGCACCGCCGTACTGGGCCACCACGGCGACCTCGCCCACACCCGCCGGCACGTGCGCGAGGAACTCGGCCGCGACAGCCGCGCCCTGCTCGCCCACGCCAAACGGCACGCCGAAAGCGCCGTACGCATGCTGTGACCCGCACGGCCGGACCGGGCCCCGTCCCGCGGGCCGGACAGCGCCCGTAGCCGCCCCCTCCCGGCTGCGGGCGCCGTCCGTCCGTCCCGCCGTCCCGCCCCCCTTGAGGCCGGCCCGCGCCGGCCGCTTCCCCTGCCGGCGCCGGCCGCCCGGGCAGGGCGGGCAGGGGAGTGCCGGCATGCCCGGATGCGCGGGGGAGGGCGTACTCGGGTCCCGCTTGGGCTCCGCTCCATACCCGCTCGGGAAAACGGACCCGGCCCCCACCCGGCACCTAGCGTGGTGATGACCGCCGCCCCCTCCACCGCACGACGCCGAGCAGGAGAGACCATGCACGCCAGCGCGCAGCAAAGGACCCGGGCCCGCCCCCGGCCGCCCTCCCCCCGGGGGCCGCGCCAGGGCAGCCGCCCGCGCCCGGCGGCCCCCTGCCCGCACTCCCGGCACACCCCGGCGCCGGCCCGCACCGCCGCGCGCCCCGCCACCGCCGCGGCACGCCCCTGAACCCCGCCCGCCGTACGACCCGCCCGCCACGCCCCCGGAGAGGAGAGAAGGGGACCCCCGCGCCCGCCGGCGCGTCCCCGAACCCCAGATGACCGCTCTCCCCTCGCCCGAGGCGATCCGCGTGGTCCTCGAGCCCGCACCCGGTGCGCACCCGGACGCGGACACCTGGACCTGCCAGGTCCACGGCCCGCTGGAGCCGGCCGCACTCGAACACGCCCTGGCCGCCGCCCAGGCCCCGGGCCCGGCCCGCTGGCACCACCACCTGGTACGCCACACCCCCGAGCACCACACCCTGCGCCTCACCCCCGCCCAGGACACCCCCGGCACGACGGTGCCGGGCCGCCTCGCCGACCTCCTCACCCGGACACCGGCAACCGGCCACCCGCTCACCCCCGCCCAGTACGCGGTGCTCCCGCCCACCAGGAGCGGCCGCTACCAAGCGGTGTACCTCGAACCCGCTGCCGTGCCGGAGCCGCGGACGGTGCGCGAGGCGCTCGCCGCCGTGCTGGCCGCCCACCCCCAGCTGCGCTGGCGCCTGGACCCGGCCGGCGGACGCCTCACCGCTCAGCCCGCACCCGCACACCCCTGGACGCAGGAGGTCCGCGACCAGGAGGACCTCATCGTGGGGGAGTTCACCGACGAGGCCGGCTTCACCGCGGCCGTGGCCGCCGTGGGACACACCCTCGATCCCCGCCGCGGCGTCCACCTGCGGGCCCTGCTCGCCCGGGACGGCCGGCCGCACGGGCCGGGCACCGACCGGCTCGTCCTGGTCGCCCACGAACTCGCCGTCGACGCCGCGTCCTGGCGCACCCTGCTCGACGACCTGACCACCGCCCTCGCCACGGCCACCGCGGCCACGGCAGCGGACGTACACCCGGACCCCGCCCCGGACCCAACCCCCGCCGCCACGAACAACGCTGACGGTTGCTCAGCTACGACTCCGGCCCCGGCCCCGGCCGCCCCCGCAACCCCAGCCCCGTCGCCCGCCTGGCGCGCACCCGCCACCCCGGCCGGCTGGGCCGCCGTACTGCGGGAGCTGGCCGGTGACCCGGACGAGGCCCGCCACTGGGCACAGGTCGCCGAGAGCAGGTCCCGCGCGGCCGGCCCCGGCCCCGCCACCCCGCCCGGCCCCGCCGCCGCGTACGGCTCCGCCACCGGCACCGGCCCCGGTGCCGTGCCCGCCCAGCACACCGGCTTCACCCTCGGCCCGGACGACACCGACCGCCTCACCCACGTGCTCGCCCCGCGGCTCGGACTCAGCGCCGAGCAGCTGCTCACCGGGGTGTTCGCGCTGGCCCTGGCCCACTGGCAGGACCGTGACGAGGTCGGCCTCGACGTCGTCAGCGACCCCCGCACCGGCCACCCGGAACTGCGCCACCACGTCGGCCGCCTGACGGATGCGTATCCCGTCCACCTCGCCCTGGAAGGCGGCCTGGACCCGCTCGGCCGGCTCGCCGCCGCGTCCGGCGCGCTGGCCGCCGCCGCGGGCCGGGCCGCCGCCGGCGGCGGGTTCGGCGCCTGCCGGGAGTGGAGCCCCGACCCGCTGCTGCGCGACACCCTGCGCAGCCTGCCCCCCGCCCCCGCCTGCCTGACCCTGTACGGCCCGCACGAACTGCTGCCCGGCCACGCCCGCCCGGCCGCCGCCCCCCGCCGCACGCCGTACCCGGTCAACGCCGGCGTCCGGTTCACCGGCGCGGGGCTGCGCGTGGAGCTGGACTGGCTGCCCGACGCGGCCCGCACGGTCACCGCCGCCCCGCCCCGGGTCCTGGCCGAACAGCTGCACCAGCTGCTGCGGGACCTGGCGCAGGCGGCCGACGCGCCCGTCCCGGCCGCGTTCGCGCCCACCCCCCAGCAGACGGCCCTGTTCACCGGCGCGGACGCCCGCCCCGGCACCGGCCGCCACGTCGAACAGCTCGTCTGGGTCTGGCACGGCCCGCTGGACACCGACCGCTTCACCGCCGCCTGGCAGTCCGTCTTCGACCACGAGAGCGTCCTGCGCACCGCGTTCCTCGGCGGCCCCCGCCCCCAGCTGATGGTCCACAGCCGCGTCACCGTGGAGATCACCCGCCGCGTCCACCGCGCCGGCGACTGGTCCCCCCTCCTCGAACGCGACCGGCTGCGCGGCTTCGACCTGCGCCGCCCCGGAGCACTGCGCCTGATGCTGCTGGAGCCCGGCCCCGCCCGGCCCACCGCCGCCTCCCTGCCCACCCGCATCGTGCTCACCTACCACCGCGCCCTGATCGACACCTGGAGCGCCCACCTGCTGCTGCGCGAGTTCTACCGCGCCTACCTCGCCGGCGGCACCCTGCCCGGCGGCGAACGCCGCCCCGACCTGCGCGACTACAGCGCCTGGATCGCCGCCCAGGACCGCGACAGCGGCCGGGAGTTCACCGCCCGCACCACACCACCCGCCCCCGCCGCCAGCCGTCCCGCCCGCCCGGCCGGCGCCACCGGACTGAACGGCGTCGGCCGCGCCCGGCTGCGCCTGGACGCGGCCGAGACCAGCCGCCTGGCCCACTGGGCGGGCCGCTGGGGCACCACCGAGAGCAGCGTGCTGCAGGCCGTGTGGGCCATGCTCATCTACCGCGCCAGCGGCGCCAGCGGACCCGCACCGGTGTTCTTCGCGGTCAGCGTCCCCGGCCGCGGCATCCCCCTGGACGGCGCCGACCGCATGCCCGGCCCCCTGCGCAACGCCCTGCCCGTGCACCTCGAGGTCGACCCCGCCCACACCGTGCCCCGCCTGCTGCGCACCCTGCGCGACCGCGCCCTGGACCTGGCCGCCTACGAATGGGTCTTCGGCGACTTCCTCCACCCCGACGACACCGCCACCGCCACCGCCACCGCCGGCGCCGGCGTCCAGGCCGGCACCCTCATCGTCTTCGAGGACCCCCCGCACCCGCTGCACGCCCTGCACGACGACCTCGCCGCCCACGGCATCCGCGCCGAGTTCGCCGGCACCGTACCCGCCCGCTCCGTGCTGCCTCTGGGACTGCTCGCCCACCACGACGACACCGGCGGCCTGGTGGTCACCACCGTCCACGACCGCGCCCTGCTCGACGAGGACGCCGCCGCCGAACTGCTCGTGCAGAGCGCCATGCTCCTGCGCGAACTTCCCCTGCGCGCAGAAGAGTTCACCACCGTCGCCGAAGCCCTGAAACTGCTGGAGGGCAGGGCCGTGCCGCGCATGGCCGACACCTTCGCCCCCGGCCCGCACGACGCCCTGCGCACCCTGCGCGCCGCGGCAGCCCCCCAGGCCGGCACCATCTGCCTGATCCCCCCGCCGGGCACCCCCGCCGGCTGCTACGACCTGCTGCCCCCCGCCCACCGGGGCCCCCAGGAACTCCTCGTCCTCACCCCCCCACCCCCCACCGCCCACACGGCCGGCGCGGCCGGTGTGCTCGACGCGGCCGCCCGCTCCGCCCTGGCCGCCCGCGCCCAGGGCCGGCCCCTGCTGCTCGGCGGGTTCTCCGGAGCGGGCGCCCTGGCCTGCGCCCTGGCCCGCAGCATCGCCGCCGACGGCCACCGCCCGCCCCGCGTGGTACTCGCCGGCACCCCCGACGACGAGGACGCCGTCCACGCCCTCGCCCGCGCCCTGCACGACGCCACCACCCCCGACACCTGACACCGCCTGACGCCCGACACCCCGCCGTAACGCCCGCCCGCACGCCCCGTACGGGGAGCACACGCATCCCGTACGGCTCCCGTACGGCTCCCGTACGGGTCATGTACGGCGACCCGCGCTTGCGTCAGGTCTCGCGCGGCGTCCGGGGCGAGGTGGCCTGCCCCCGACCCCCAACGGCCCCCCACCCCCCCACCCCCTCCACCGCTGTTCGCTCCCGCTTCGAGCGTGCCTCGTTCCGGGGTCTGCATCGTGGCAGTGGCACGGGCGACCTCCCCTGGTCGCCGGCGATGCCCGTCCGTGCCGCAGGCCGAACCGCCGCAACCGCCGCAACCGCCGCAACCGCCGCACACCGCCAGGAGAGCCATGTCCCGTCGTCTGTTCACCTCGGAGTCCGTGACCGAGGGACACCCCGACAAGATCGCCGACCGGATCAGCGACACCATCCTCGACGCCCTGCTGCGCGAGGACCCCGCCTCACGCGTGGCGGTGGAGACCCTCATCACCACGGGACAGGTCCACATCGCCGGCGAGGTCACCACCACCGCCTACGCCCCGATCGCCCAGCTCGTGCGCGAGACCATCCTCGACATCGGCTACGACTCCTCCGCCAAGGGCTTCGACGGCGCCTCCTGCGGCGTGTCGGTGTCCATCGGCGCGCAGTCCCCGGACATCGCCCAGGGCGTCGACACCGCCTACGAGACCCGCGTCGAGGGCGCCGAGCGCACCGACGAGGACGACGCGCTGGACCGCCAGGGCGCCGGCGACCAGGGCCTGATGTTCGGATACGCCACCGACGAGACGCCGAACCTGATGCCGCTGCCCATCGAGCTGGCCCACCGCCTGTCCCGCCGCCTGACCCAGGTCCGCAAGGACGGCACCGTCCCCTACCTGCGCCCGGACGGCAAGACCCAGGTCACCATCGAGTACGACGGCGACAAGGCGGTCCGCCTGGACACCGTCGTGGTCTCCACCCAGCACGCCGCCGACATCGACCTTCAGTCGCTGCTCACCCCCGACATCCGCACCGAAGTCGTCGAGCACGTCCTGGCCCAGCTCGCCGAGGACGGCATCAAGCTGGAGACGGACGACTACCGCCTGCTGGTCAACCCCACCGGCCGCTTCGAGATCGGCGGCCCCATGGGCGACGCCGGCCTGACCGGCCGCAAGATCATCATCGACACCTACGGCGGCATGGCCCGCCACGGCGGCGGCGCCTTCTCCGGCAAGGACCCCTCCAAGGTGGACCGCTCCGCCGCCTACGCGATGCGCTGGGTCGCCAAGAACGTCGTCGCCGCGGGCCTGGCCGCCCGCTGCGAGGTCCAGGTCGCCTACGCCATCGGCAAGGCCGCCCCCGTGGGCCTGTTCGTGGAGACCTTCGGCACGAACACGGTCGCCGTGGAGAAGATCGAGCACGCCATCCGCGAGGTGTTCGACCTGCGCCCGGCCGCGATCATCCGCGACCTGGACCTGCTGCGCCCGATCTACGCCCCCACCGCCGCCTACGGCCACTTCGGCCGCGAACTGCCCGACTTCACCTGGGAGCGCACCGACCGCGCCGACGCCCTGAAGAGGGCCGCGGGCGGCAACTGACCCCCTCCCCCCGCCGGGCGGCCGGGCGCGGCCGGCCCGCGTGCCGGTGACCGAAGCGATTCAAGGAGTTCTCGTGCGCATCGCGGTGACAGGATCCATCGCCACCGACCACCTGATGGTCTTCCCCGGCCGGTTCGCCGACCAGCTGCTGCCCGACCGGCTCGCCCACCTCTCGCTGTCCTTCCTCGTCGACGACCTGGAGGTGCGCCGGGGCGGCGTCGCGGCCAACATCGCCTTCGGGCTGGGCGGCCTGGGCCTGTCACCGCTGCTCGTCGGCGCGGTCGGCGCCGACTTCGCCGAGTACGAGGTGTGGCTGAAGGAACACGGCGTCGACACCGCCGGCGTCAGGGTGTGCGCACAGCGCCAGACCGCCCGCTTCGTGTGCATCACCGACCAGGACGCCAACCAGATCGCCGCGTTCTACGCCGGCGCCATGGCCACGGCCCGCGACATCGACCTGGCCGCCCTGTTCACCGCCACCCACCGCCCCGACCTGGTCCTCGTCTCACCCGACGACCCCGAGGCGATGCTGCGCCACACCGCCGGCTGCCGCGCCCTGGGCATCCCCTTCGCCGCCGACCCCTCCCAGCAGCTGGCCCGCCTGGACGGCGAGCAGACCCGCGCCCTGGTCCAGGGCGCCACCTACCTGTTCACCAACGCCTACGAGGCCGCGCTGCTGGCCGAGCGCACCGGCTGGAGCCACCAGCAGGTCCTCGACCGGGTCGGCACCTGGGTCACCACCCTGGGCGCCGACGGCGTGCGCATCGAACGCGCCGGCCGGCCGGCCCTGAGCGTCCCGGCCGTCCCCGCCTCCGTCGTCGACCCCACCGGCGTCGGCGACGCCTTCCGCGCCGGGTTCCTGGCCGCCGTCAGCCACCGCGTGCCCACCCTGGCCGCGGCCCGCCTGGGCTGCGCCCTGGCCGGCGTCGCCCTCGGCGCGGTGGGCTCGCAGTCCCACACCGTCGACGCCGCGCACCTGTCCGCCCTCGTCGAGCAGGCCTACGGCCCCGGTGCGGCCGGCCCGCTCACCCCCGTCCTCGGAGAGACCGCATGAGCGCCCACGACCCCGCCCGCGTCCAGGCCCTGCGCGAGGCCCTCACCACCCGCGTGGTCGTCGCCGACGGGGCGATGGGCACCATGCTCCAGGCCCAGGACCCCACCCTGGCCGACTTCCAGCAGCTCGAGGGCTGCAACGAGATCCTCAACGTCACCCGCCCCGACATCGTGCGCTCGGTGCACGAGGCGTACTTCGACGCCGGCGTCGACTGCGTGGAGACCAACACCTTCGGCGCCAACCACGCCGCGCTCAGCGAGTACGACATCCCCGAGCGCATCACCGAACTGTCCGAAGCCGGCGCCCGCGTGGCCCGCGAGGCGGCCGACGCCCACACGGCCCGCGACGGCCGCCCGCGCTGGGTGCTGGGCTCGATGGGCCCCGGCACCAAACTCCCCACCCTCGGCCACGCCCCCTACACCACCCTGCGCGACGCCTACCAGGCCAACGCCGAAGGCCTGATCACCGGCGGCGCCGACGCCCTCATCGTCGAGACCACCCAGGACCTGCTGCAGACCAAGGCCGCCGTCCTCGGCGCCCGCCGCGCCCTGCACGCCGCCGGCACCGACCTGCCGCTGATCGTGTCGGTGACGGTGGAGACCACCGGCACCATGCTGCTCGGCTCCGAGATCGGCGCCGCCCTGACCGCGCTGGAACCCCTCGGCATCGACATGATCGGCCTGAACTGCGCCACCGGCCCCGCCGAGATGAGCGAGCACCTGCGCTACCTGGCCCGCCACGCCCGCCTGGGCCTGTCGTGCATGCCCAACGCCGGACTGCCCGTACTGGGCGCCGACGGCGCCCACTACCCCCTGTCCCCGGCGGAACTGGCGAGCGCCCACGAGGACTTCGTCCGCGACTTCGGCGTCGGCCTGGTCGGCGGCTGCTGCGGCACCACCCCCGAACACCTGCGCCAGGTCGTCGAACGCGTCCGCCACCTCACCCCCACCCCCCGCTCCCCGCAGCCCGAACCGGGCGCGGCCTCCCTCTACCAGTCGGTCCCCTTCCGGCAGGACACCTCCTACCTGGCGATCGGGGAGCGCACCAACGCCAACGGCTCCAAGAAGTTCCGTGAGGCGATGCTCGCGGGCCGCTGGGACGACTGTGTGGAGATCGCCCGCGAGCAGATCCGTGAGGGCGCGCACATGCTGGACCTGTGCGTCGACTACGTGGGCCGGGACGGGGTCGCGGACATGCGGGAGCTGGCCGGGCGCCTGGCGACGGCCTCGACGCTGCCGATCGTGCTGGACTCCACCGAGGTCGACGTCATCCAGGCCGGTCTGGAGAAGCTGGGCGGCCGCGCGGTGATCAACTCGGTGAACTACGAGGACGGTGACGGGCCCGAGTCGCGGTTCGCGAAGGTGACGCGGCTGGCGAAGGAGCACGGGGCGGCGCTGATCGCGCTGACCATCGACGAGGAGGGCCAGGCCCGCACGCCGGAGAAGAAGGTGGAGATCGCCGAGCGGCTGATCGCCGACCTGACGGGGAACTGGGGGATCCGCGAGGCGGACATCCTCATCGACACCCTCACGTTCACGATCTGCACGGGTCAGGAGGAGTCCCGCAAGGACGGCATCGCGACCATCGAGGCGATCCGCGAACTCAAGCGCCGCCACCCCCAGGTGCAGACCACGCTGGGCCTGTCGAACATCTCCTTCGGCCTGAACCCGGCCGCGCGCATCCTGCTCAACTCCGTCTTCCTCGACGAGTGCGTCAAGGCCGGCCTGGACTCCGCCATCGTCCACGCCAGCAAGATCCTGCCCATCGCCCGGTTCGACGACGAAGAGGTCCGCACGGCCCTGGACCTCATCCACGACCGGCGCAGTGAGGGCTATGACCCGCTGCAGAAGCTGATGCAGCTGTTCGAGGGGGCGACGGCGAAGTCGCTGAAGGCGGGCCGGGCCGAGGAGCTGGCGGCGCTGCCGCTTCAGGAGCGGCTCAAGCGGCGCATCATCGACGGTGAGCGCAACGGCCTGGAGGCCGATCTGGACGAGGCGCTGCGGACGCGGCCGGCCCTGGACATCGTCAACGAGACGCTGCTGGACGGGATGAAGGTCGTGGGGGAGCTGTTCGGCTCCGGGCAGATGCAGCTGCCGTTCGTGCTGCAGTCCGCCGAGGTGATGAAGGCGGCCGTC
>NZ_KQ948557.1:12870-358137 GCF_001514125.1 Streptomyces longwoodensis
CGAGGAGCTCAACGCCCGCGGGCTCGCCGCCACCTACCCCGTCATCCTCGGCGGCGCCGCCCTCACCCGCGCCTACGTCGAGCAGGACCTGCACGAGATCTACCAGGGCGAAGTCCGCTACGCCCGCGACGCCTTCGAGGGCCTGCGCCTGATGGACGCCCTCATGGCCGTCAAACGCGGCGTGCCCGGCGCGAAGCTGCCCGACCTCAAACAGCGCCGGGTCAAGACCACCACCCCCGCCCTCACCGTCGACGAGCCCGCCCCGCAGGGGCGTTCCGACGTCGCCACGGACAACCCCGTGCCCGCGGTGCCGTTCTTCGGCACCCGCGTCAGCAAGGGCATCGCCCTCAAGGAGTACGCCTCCTGGCTGGACGAGGACGCCCTGTTCAAGGGCCAGTGGGGCTTGAAGCAGGCCCGCACCGGCGAAGGACCCACCTATGAGGAACTCGTCGAGAGCGAGGGCCGGCCCCGCCTGCGCGGCTGGCTGGAGCGCCTGCAGACCGACAACCTCCTGCAGGCCGGCGTCGTGCACGGCTACTTCCGCTGCGTGTCCAAGGACGACGACCTGATCCTCCTGGACGAGCACGGCAGCGAGACCACCCGCTTCACCTTCCCCCGCCAGAGCCGCGGACGGAGGCTGTGCCTGGCCGACTTCTTCCGCCCCGAGGAGTCGGGGGAGACCGACGTCGTCGCCCTGCAGGTGGTCACCGTCGGCTCCCGCATCGGCGAGGAGACCGCCCGGCTGTTCGCCGCCGACGCCTACCGCGACTACCTCGAACTGCACGGCCTGTCCGTGCAATTGGCCGAGGCCCTCGCCGAGTACTGGCACGCCCGGGTGCGCGCCGAACTGGGCATCGCCGGCGCCGACCCCGCCCACCTGGGCGGCATGCTGCGCACCGAGTACCAGGGCTGCCGCTACTCGCTGGGCTACCCCGCCTGCCCCGACCTGGCCGACCGCGCCAAGATCGCCGCCCTGCTGCGGCCCGAACGCATCGGCGTCCACCTCTCCGAGGAGTTCCAGCTGCACCCCGAGCAGTCCACCGACGCCCTCGTCGTCCACCACCCCGAGGCCGGCTACTTCAACGCGAAAGGCCGCCCATGACGACCTTCTCCTTCGAGTTCTTCCCGCCCAAGAGCGCCAAGGGCGAGCGCACGCTGTGGGACGCGATCCGCCGGATCGAACCCCTCGCCCCCGACTTCGTGTCCGTCACCTACGGCGCCGGCGGCTCCTCGCGGGAGCGCACCGTCGACGTCACCAAACGCCTGGTGACCGAGACGACGCTGCGGCCCGTCGCCCACCTGACCGCCGTCGGGCACTCGGTGGCCGAACTGCGCCGCATCATCGGCCAGTACGCCGACGCCGGCGTGCGCGACGTGCTGGTGCTGCGCGGCGACCCGCCCGGCGACCCCGCCGGCCCCTGGATCCCCCACCCCGAGGGCTTCACCCACGCCCACGAACTGGTCCGCCTGGTCAAGGAGTCCGGACAGTTCACCGTCGGCGTCGCCGCCTTCCCCGAACGCCACCCGCGCTCACCCGACTGGGACAGCGACATCCGCCACTTCGTCGCCAAGTGCCGGGCCGGCGCCGACTACGCCATCACCCAGATGTTCTTCCACGTCGAGGACTACCTGCGCCTGCGCGACCGGGTGGCGGCCGCCGGCTGCGACACCCCGATCATCCCCGAGATCATGCCCGCCACCGACGTACGCCAGATCGCCCGCTTCGCCCAGCTCAGCGGCGCCGCCTTCCCCGAGGCACTCGCCCACCGCCTGGAAGCCGCCCGCGACCGGCCCGGCGAAGGCCACCGCATCGGCGTGGAGTACGCCACCGCCATGGCCCACCGGCTCCTGGCCGAAGGCGCCCCGGGCCTGCACTACATCACCCTCAACCGCTCGACGGCGACCCTGGAGATCCACCGCGCCGTCCTTGACTCCCTCACCCCCGCGCCGGCCACCCCGGCGCCGAACTCCCCCCTACCGGACCCAAGGAGAGCACCGCATGCCCTCGCAGCCCACCGCTGACGTCACCGACTTCCGCGTCGCGGACCTCTCCCTGGCCGCGTTCGGCCGCAAGGAGATCACCCTCGCCGAGCACGAGATGCCCGGCCTGATGGCGATCCGCACCGAGTACGCCGAGAGCCGCCCGCTGGCCGGCGCGAGGATCACCGGCTCCCTGCACATGACGGTGCAGACCGCCGTCCTCATCGAGACCCTGGTCGCCCTCGGCGCCGAGGTCCGCTGGGCGTCCTGCAACATCTTCTCCACCCAGGACCACGCGGCCGCCGCCATCGCCGTCGGCCCGAACGGCACACCCGAGAGCCCCCGCGGCGTCCCCGTCTTCGCCTGGAAGGGCGAGACCCTCGAAGAGTACTGGTGGTGCACCGAGCAGGCCCTGACCTGGCCCGGCCACAGCGGCCCCAACATGATCCTCGACGACGGCGGCGACGCCACCCTGCTCGTCCACCAGGGCGTCGAGTACCACAAGAGCGGCCGGCTGCCCGCCGCCGACAACGAGGAACTGGCCGTCATCCGCGCCCTGCTGGAGCGCAGCACCCTCGACTGGACCCAGGTCGCCTCCGAGATCCGCGGGGTGACAGAGGAGACCACGACGGGCGTGCACCGGCTGTACGAGATGCAGCGCGACGGGGTGCTGCTGTTCCCGGCGATCAACGTCAACGACGCGGTGACGAAGTCGAAGTTCGACAACAAGTACGGCTGCCGCCACTCGCTCATCGACGGCATCAACCGGGCCACGGACACGCTGATCGGCGGCAAGACGGCCGTGGTGTGCGGCTACGGCGACGTCGGCAAGGGCTGCGCGGAGTCGCTGCGCGGCCAGGGCGCCCGGGTGATCATCACCGAGATCGACCCGATCTGCGCGCTGCAGGCGGCGATGGACGGCTACCAGGTCACCACGCTGGAGGACGTGGTGGAGACGGCCGACATCTTCATCACCACCACCGGCAACAAGGACATCATCCTCGCCTCGGACATGGCGCGGATGAAGCACCAGGCGATCGTGGGCAACATCGGCCACTTCGACAACGAGATCGACATGGCCGGCCTGGCCAGGACCCCGGGCATCGTCAAGGACGAGGTCAAGCCGCAGGTGCACACCTGGACCTTCCCCGACGGCAAGAAGATCATCGTGCTGTCCGAGGGCCGCCTGCTGAACCTGGGCAACGCCACCGGCCACCCCTCGTTCGTGATGTCGAACTCCTTCGCCGACCAGACGCTGGCGCAGATCGAGCTGTTCACCAAGCCCGACGCCTACCCGGTGGGCGTGTACACGCTGCCCAAGCACCTGGACGAGAAGGTCGCCCGCCTGCACCTGGACGCCCTCGGCGTCAAGCTCACCACGCTGCGCCCGGAGCAGGCCGCCTACATCGGCGTCGACGTCGAAGGCCCCTACAAACCGGACCACTACCGCTACTGACCCAGGAGGACACCGTGTACGACATCCCGGAAGACGGCGCCCGGCGCGAGGCACTGCTCTACCAGGACCTCCCGGCCCCCGCCGTGCCGCGCATCCCGCCGCTCAGGCTCGCCGGTGTCGACGAGGACGACACCTGGGAGCCGCATGTCGTACGCGGCATCGACTGACCCGCCCGGCCCGGGCGCCGTCCCGGGCCGGGCCGCTTCACAAGGGGAGGGCCCACCGATGGAACAGGACGAACAGCGCGAGCGGCCGCGCGAGGCCGGCGCGCAACCCCCGCCCCGCGCCGTGCCGGCGTACCGGGGGCGCACCAGGGCCGAGCGCTGGCTGCGCGAGCTGTGGCGCTCACTGGTGACCTACGGCGCCACCTGCGTGGGGCCGACGGCCTGCCTGGAGGCACTGCTGTACGCCGCGCCGGCCGCCTCGGTGCACGACCCGCTGGTGCTGCTGGCCCGCGCGGACCGGGCGCCGGGCGCGGGCGGGCCGCCGCCCGCCCATCCCGAGCGGCTGCGTCAGGACGTGCCGCTCACCCCCGCCGAGCGGCTGTGGGCGAGCGAGCTGTGGCCGGCCTACTACGGCCCCCGCCCCACCGCGGGCGACGACTGAGGCGGCGCGCGGGCAGGCAGGACAAAAGGGGGAACGGCCGGCGGGCGGGGGCGCCCGCCGGCCGTTGGCGTCACACGGTGGTGCTGAGCGCCGTCCAGGAACTCACGAGGTCCCAGGCCCTACTCGTCGGTGACGGTGGGGGCGGTGCGGGCGGCGGCGAACACCACCAGGCGCAGCACCAGGAACCGGCCCAGGCCCGCCAGCGCGGCCGCCGACAGGTACACGCCCTGGGCGAGGAGCACCCCGGGGGCGCTGACGCAGGCGTGCAGGGCGGCCATCGCGGCGCTGGTGACGGCGTAGGCGGCCACGGCGGAGCCGGCGCTCTGCAGCTGCTGGCGCCAGGTGCTGCGGGTGCCGGCGAAGGTGAACCGGGCGTGCAGTTCGGTGGCCAGGACGGTCGAGGCAACGGTGACCGCGGCGTTGGCCAGCGCCCAGGGCACGAGCGTGGCGAGCGCGGTGACGGCGGCGCTCGCCGCCAGGCCGACCGTGCCGCCCAGCACCACGAACCGGACGAAGGAGGTCAGCGCGCCGGGCCGGCCGGCGCCGGCCCGTGCGAGGCGGGCCGGGCGGCCGGCGGCCGGTAACGGGGCGGGGTGGGGGGCGTTCACCACTGCAGGAGCGCGAAGCTCGCCGCCATGCCACCGCCGAACCCGGCCAGCAGGATGAGCTCGCCCGGTGCGAAGGCGCCCCGGCGGGCGGCCTCGTCCAGGGTGATGGGGATGGAGGCGGCGCCGGTGTTGCCGTAGCGGGCGAGGGTCTGGTGCATGCGGGCGTGGTCCATGCCCAGGTGGGGGAAGACCTCCTGGAGCATCACGCCGTTGGCCTGGTGGGGCACGAAATGGTCGACGTCGGCGGCCTCCACGCCGGCTTCGTGCAGGAAGTCCTTGACCAGCTGCGGCAGTTGTTCCACGACGAAGCGGCGCACCTCGCGGCCCTGCATGGCGAAGTACTGCAGTCCGGCGTCCAGCGTGACGGGGTCGGCGGGCAGGCGGCTGCCGCCGGCGGGCACCTGGATCAGGCCGGACAGTTCACCGAAGGTGTGCAGGGCGACGTGCCGCACCAGCGGGCCGCGGCTGGTGGGGCCCAGCACCATCGCGCCGGCCCCGTCGCCGAAGAGCACCACGGTGCGCCGGTCGGTGGGGTCGAGGATGCGCGAGTAGACGTCCGCGCCGATGACCAGGGCGTGCCCGCCGCGGCGCAGCAGGGTGCTGCCCACCGCGGACAGCGCGAACACGGTGCCCGAGCAGACGGCGTTGACGTCGAAGGCGGCCGTGCCGGAGGCGCCCAGGTGGTGCTGGACGTAGGCGGCGGTGGGCGGCTGCGGCCGGTCCGGGGTGGAGGTGGCCACCGCGATCACGGACAGCTGCTCGGCGGTGATGCCCGCCGAGCGCAGCGCGGCCCGGGCCGCGGCGGTGGCCAGGTCGGAGGTGGCCTGCCCGGGCGCGGCCCAGCGCCGCTCGCGGATGGCGGTCTTGCGGGTGATCCAGGCGTCGTCGACGCCGGCCGGCGCGCCGACCTCGTCGTTGGAGACGATCCGCTCGGGCACGTAGGCGCCCGTGCCGAGGATCCTGATGTCCTGCATGGGGCTGCCGGGGGCGCGGATCGCGGTGCGGGCCATGCGGCTGCCCTCCCCTCACATTGGTCGGTGGGTGGCTGGGGGCCGGACCCGCCGCCGCCGGCACGCACCCCCCGCTCGCCAGGGAGCGGGGGCGGCGTGCCGGCGGCTGTCGCGGGGCCCGGCACGGACGGGTGGGGGCTCAGCGGGCCTGGTAGAGGCGCTTGTGGCCGCTGATGCCGGCCAGCCGGAACGGGCCGGTGGTCTGCTCGGGGGTGGCGTGGTCGCCGCCGTCGGTGGGGAAGCGCCACTCGTGCAGGTCGCGGTAGCGGGCGTAGTCGACCTCGGTGCGCCGGTCGATGGCCCGCCGGTTGGCGTCGGTGCGCAGGTGCTCGCGGTAGCCGGCCACCACCGTCCCGGCGAAGAACTCCGCCACCGACCCCGAGCCGTAGCTGAGGAACGCCAGCGGCCGGCCCGTCAGGTCCTCGGCACGGTCCAGCAGCGCGGCCAGCCCCAGGTACACCGACGCGGTGTAGCTGTTGCCGATCACCCGGTTGTAGGCGGTGGTGTGGCCCAGCGCGCGGGCGATGACCGCCTCGTCGGTGTCGTACCCGCAGTAGTTGAGCAGGTGGCGGTGGGCCTTGTAGGCCATCTTCGTGAACGGCTGGTGGTAGCAGAACGCGGCGAACTCCTCCAGGGTGCGCCCGCCCTGCTCGGTGTAGTCCTTCCAGGTGCCCTCCACCGCCTGCAGGTAGGCGCCGATCGACTCGTGTCCGTCGACCAGGGCCGCCTCACGGTAGTTGGGCCGCCAGAAGTCCATGACGTCGGCGGTGAACAGCCCCGAGGGGTCCTCGATGCGCACCAGCGCCGGGTCGACGCCCACCAGCATGGCCACCGCGGCCGCGCCCTGGGTGGCCTCGCCGGGGCTGTCCAGCTCGTACTTGGAGACGTCACTGGCCACCACCAGGACCTGCTGGGCGGGGTCGCGCTGGACCAGGCCGATGGCGAACTGCAGGGCGGCGGTCGCCCCGTAGCAGGCCTGCTTCAGCTCCACCACCCGCGTCGCGGAGGGCAGGCCCAGCAGCGAATGCACGTACACGCCCGCCGACTTGGCCTGGTCGATGGAGGACTCGGTGGCGAAGACGACCGTGCGGATCCGCTCGGCGCCGTGCCGGGCGATGATCGGCGCCGCGGCCGTCGCCCCCAGGGTGACGATGTCCTCGTCGGCGGCCGGCACACTCATCGACTCCTGGCCGATGCCCAGGTGGTACTTGCCGATCTCGGTGCCGTTGTGCGCGGCGAGCGCCGTGTGCGGCAGGACGAACTCACCGGTCGCGAACGACAGGTCGTGGATTCCTATGGACAGGGACATGGCTCATACACCAACCTTCGCGGTCTTGTTCTCGCGTTCGAGCTGCACGTGCGCGCGCATGAGTTCGCCGGGATTGGTCTGTGCGGCCAGCAGCGACAGCTCCCCGCACAGCACGGTGGCCGCCGCCAGCACCGCCAGGCGGCGGGCGTTGTCGCCGGGGGCCGCGTCCGCGCGGCAGCCCAGCCGGGTCAGGTTCGTCTCGACGAAGCCCAGCCCCTTGCCGTTGCCGACCGTGCCGACGATCAGGTTGGGCAGCGTGCAGGAGAAGTACAGGTCGCCGTCGCGGTCCTCGGCCATGACCACGCCCTGGGAGCCTTCGACGATGTTCGCCGCGTCCTGCCCGGTGGCCAGGTAGAACGCCAGCAGCATGTTGGCGTAGTGGGCGTTGGCCGAGCGGATCCCGCCGGCCAGCAGGGTGCCGAGCAGGTTCTTGCGGATGTTCAGCTGCACCACCTTGGCGGCGGTGGTGCGCAGGGTGTCGGTGACCACCTGGCGCGGCACGAGGAGTTCGGCGACCACGTTCTTGCCCCGGCCCAGGATGCCGTTGATGGCGGTGGCCTTCTTGTCGGTGCAGTAGTTGCCGGAGATCGACCCGTAGGAGATGCCCGGAATGGTCTGCAGCAGGTGCGCCAGCAGCCGGTCGGAGGCGAGGGTGGCCATGTTGTGGCCGGAGGCGTCCCCGGTGGAGAACTCGAACCGCACGAACAGCAGGTTGGCGTTGATCTCGTGGCGCACCCCGATCAGCTGCGCGAAGCGGCTGCAGCCGCGCACCACCTCGCGCAGCTCCTCGATGCGCTCCTGGATCGTGCGGGCGGCCGCCAGCGCGGTGGCCGCGTCGGTCGCCTCGATGAGCACCGAGCGGGTCATCCGCTCGTCGACCAGGGTGGCCACGATGCCCTTGTCGGTCAGGCGGGAGACCTTCGCGCCGCGGCCCACCGACGGCCACAGCGGGCTTTCGTAGGTGGCCAGCGGCACCTGCGTCTCGGTCTGGGCGACGTTGCCGGAGATGCGCAGCGGGCCCACCCACCGCATGGGGACCCCGGCGATCGCGTGTGCTTCGGTCATCGTGTGCTTCCCGTCAACTCGTTAAGGGCTTCGATGGAGGTGGAACGCTGCGCCAGGTGCCGCGTGTCGATGCCCCGGTCGGCGCAGAAGGCGCGCAGCTCGCCGCTCACGAGCACGTCGCAGCGCATCAGGTCGGCCGGGGTGCGCGCGCCGAGCATCGTCTGCAGGGCGGCCAGCTGGTCGAGCCAGGAGCCGATCTTCGCGATCAGCGCCTCGACCCCGTCGTCCAGCAGGGTGCGCAGGAAACCGCCGGAGGAGCCCACGGCGCGGGCGCCCAGGGCCAGCGCGCGGGCCACGTCCAGCGGGTGGCGCACCCCGCCCGAGGCCAGCACGGGCAGTGCGACGTCCTGCGCGTCCAGCAGGCAGGCGGCCGTGGACTGGCCCCAGTCGTGCAGGTAGGCGTAGTCGGCGTGCTCGCGCCGGCCGTTCTCGATGCGGGCGAAGTCGGTGCCGCCGCGGCCGCTGACGTCGCCCGCCGCGACCCCCAGGGCGGGCAGGGCCAGCAGCGTCTGCCGGCTCAGCCCGTTGCCGACCTCCTTGACGATGACGGGCACACCGACGCCCGCCGCGATCCGCTCGATCTGCGCCGGCCACGAGGCGAAGGAGCGGTCGCCCTCGGGCATCGGCGTCTCCTGCGCCGTGTTCAGGTGGATCTGCAGGGCATCGGCCTGGAGCAGGTCCACCGCGCGGCGGGCGTTGTCGACGGAGGCGGTGGCGTTGACGTTCGCCATCACGAACCCGTGCGGGTTCTCCTCGCGCAGCACCCGGAAGGTGTCCGCGCACGAGGGGTCCTTGAAGTAGGCGTGCATCGAGCCGGAGGCGATGGCCACCCCGCTCTCGCGGGCGGCGACGGCCAGGTCGCGGTTGATGCGGCCGGTCATCGCGCTGCCGCCGGTCATCGCGTTGATGTACAGCGGCACCGGCCAGCTGATGCCGGCGAACTCGGTGGCCAGGGACACCTGCGGGCGGTCGATGCCGGCCAGGGCGTGGTGGACGAAGGACACCTCGTCGAACTGGTTGCGTCCGCTGTGCGCGTGCTGCTGCTCCATCGCCAGGCGGACGTGGTCGTCCTTGCGCTGGGCACTGCTCATGGTCGGTTCCCTTCGGACGCGGCCGCCACGGGCAGGGGCAGCACCCCGGCCGCGGCCCACCGCTGGTGTACGTGGGCGAGGTGGTGTGCGGCGCCGGCGTCCAGCAGGGCGATGCCGCAGTCGCCGCCGCCGGCGCCCGAGGGCTTGGCCGCGCCGCCGACGCTCTCGGCGGCGTCGCACAGCGCGGTCAGCGCGGGCGTGAAGATGCCCAGGCCCACCTCGTCGTCCAGGCGGGCCAGCTCCTGGCGGGAGCGCCGGATCTGCTGCAGCAGGCCCGCGTCGTCGCCGGCCTCGAGCGCGTCGATCGCGGCGGTGACGAAGTCGGCGCTGGCGGCGAGGAACGTCTCGTGCGAGGGCGTGCCGCGCCAGGCCCTGCGGCCCAGGGCGGCCACCAGCTCGGTCGTCGAGGCGGGGCTGCCGCTCCAGCCGACGTGCAGCGACAGCGCACGCGGCGACGGCAGCCGCCGCACCTGAAGGTGGGGCCAGTCGGCGTCCAGGGCGCCCTGCACGCCGCGGCGGCGGGCCAGGTCCTTGACGAACGCCCGGTCCGGCGCCCGGTAGGCGATCCAGCCGCCGTAGGTGCTGGCGGCCAGGTCACCGCCGGAGCCGCCGGCGTCGATGCGGGCGCTCGCCAGCAGCGCCAGCCGCAGCCGCTGCGCCGCCGGGAGCTCCAGCCCGCAAGCGGCGGCGACGGCCGCGACGGCCGCCACGGTCACCGCGCCGCTGGAGCCCAGCCCGTACTTGGTGCCCGCCTCGTGCAGCGTGCTGCTGACCGACACCTCCAACCCGGGTACGGGCAGGCCGCGTTCGGCCAGCAGCGCGGCCACCGTCTCGACGGCGGCGACCACGTGCGGGACACCTCCCGCGCCCCCGCCCAGCCGGCCCCCCTCGAACGTGTAGCGCTCGGGGCGCGCCAGCAGGTCGGAGGTGATGACGACGCCCGGGCGCTCCACGGCGCCGGCCCGCACGGTGACCTGGCGGTCGACCGCCACCAGCACGGCCTGGTGGCCGGGCTCCACCACCGCGTACTCGCCCGCCACGTACAGCTTGCCCGGGGCGTGCCGCACCACCGTGCGCGCCTGGCTCATCGCCCGTCCCCGTCCCCGTCGAGGAGGCGGGCGCCGGGGCCCGGGGCGGCGATGTGCACCGCACTGTCCGGGGCGGCCTCGGCGACCGCCCGCGCCACCCGCTGCGCCTGCGCGCGCGGACACAGCACCTTCACGTTGGGGCCGGCGTCCATCGTCACGTAGGCCGCCACCCCCTCCTGGCGCAGCTGCAGCACCGCGTCCAGCACGGTCAGCGAGGCGGGCGCCATGTACCTGACGGCGGGGCGCGCCGCGAGCATCGTGGCGTGCATGCCCAGGGCGTTGCGCTCGGCGATCTCCCCGACCGCCGCGAGGTCGCCGCGCCCCAGCGCCGCGCGCATCTCGATCAGGTCGGCCCGGCTGGAGAGGGCCCACGGCTCGTACAGCGGGGAGGTGGCCACCGTGCGGCGCATCGCCTCGCGGCTGGAGACCGCCTTGGGCCCGGCGTTGACGACCGCGATGACCAGCGCCGGGTCCAGCCCGGGCGCGGCCACCGGCTCGGCGTAGGAGCTCAGGTCCGCCTGCTCCTCGCCGGCCGACGCCTGCCCGGCGTGCCAGAGCACGAAGCCGCCGAAGACCGACCGCGACGCCGAACCCGAGCCGCGCCGCGCCAGCCGCGACAGCGCCCTGGCATCGCCTTCCAGTCCGTAGGCGGCGGCCGCGGCCAGCGCGAGCGCGGCGAACCCGCTGGCCGAGGAGGCAAGGCCCGCGCCGGTGGGCACGGTGTTCTCGCTGTCCACCACGGCCCGCTCGCCGCGCCCGCTGCGCTCGCGCACCAGGTCCAGGAAGGCGGTGATGCGCCGGGCCGCCTCACCGGTGGCCGGCCGCCCGCCCAGGGTGACGGTGTCGTCCTGGGCGTGCTCGTCCAGCCGCACCCGGGTGGTGGTGGGGAAGATGTCCAGCGTCATCGACAGGCTGTCGGTGCGCGGCAGCACCAGGCGCTCGTCGCTCTTGCCCCAGTACTTGATGAGCGCGATGTTCGGGTGCGCGACGGCGGTGGCGTCGCCCGCCGCCGCCTGCGCCCGCGACCGCGCGAGAGGTTCAGTGCGCATGCCCGGCATGCCTCCTCAACGGTACGACCCACGTCTGGACGGCGCCGGCGTCGTGCAGGTGCCGGGCGACCTGCCCGGCCTGCTCCGGCTGGGTGAGGGCCAGGACGCAGCCGCCCAGCCCACCCCCGGTGATCTTGGCGCCGAGGCTGCCCGCGCCGCGCGCGGCCTCGACCATCGCGTCGATGCGGCCGGTGCTCAGCCCGGCCGCGCGCATCAGTTCGTGGTACTGGTCCAGGGCCCTTCCCAGCTCCTCCAGCGCGCCCCGGGCGAGGGCGTCCTGGCCCTCGTCGACCAGGCGGGCGGCGCGTGCCAGGAACGCCTGCTTCGCGCCTGCCTCGCGGGTGAAGGACTCCCGCAGCAGCTCGACCGCCTCCTTGGTGCTGCCGGCGGTGCCGCTGTCGGCGATGATGAACAGCCCCTCGCCGCCCACGGCGAGCTCCTCGGCCCGGCCGGCCTGGAACCGCAGCGGCCCCGACGCGCCGACCGCGACGGCGTCCACGCCGCTGGCCCGGCCGTGCGTCATGTTCTCCGCCGTCTGCACCAGGTCGAACGCCGCCGTCTGCGACAGCTCCACGCCGAACAGGTCGGCCAGCGCGAACACGATCGCCCGGGAGCTCGCGGCGGACGAACCCAGCCCCCGCCCGGGCGGGATGGCCCCGTCCAGGATCACGTCCAGGTGCGCCCCGCCCGTGACCCCCGTCGCCTCGGTGAACGCCGCGGCCAGCCTGCGCAGCCCGTCGGAGGCCAGCGTCACCACCGCCCGCGAGGCGGAACCGGTCATGGTGAACGACAGCCCGCCGTCCGCGCCGCGGCCGGGGGAGGACCAGCCGGCACTCGCCGTGGCCGTCAGCTGCGGAACCGGCAGCGCCAGCGCCGCGGCGCCGTACACGACCGCGTGCTCGCCCAGCAGGATGGCCTTGGCGTGGGCGCGACCGATGCCCACCGAGCGGGCCCGACGGTTGTCCGAAACCCCCTCCACTGAGGTCGGTGGCGTCAACGCACTCACTCCTCTTGTCATTGTCGTGAAAAGGTCGTCCCCGGAACGGCGGTTGCCCGGCGCCGGACACGAGCCGGCTCCCCGGGAAGGGAATCCGGGCGGGAAGAACTCGACCGCAAAGAGTCGGGCGCAAGAACTCGGGGCGGAAGAACTCGGGGCGGAAAAAGCCGGGCGGGAAGGGGTCGTCAGGGGGTTCCGCCGCGGCGGCGCAGCGCGATCTCCTGGAGTTCCTCGATGTCGAACTCCGAGCGGCAGTTCGGCGCGCCGTACCGGGTGATCTTCCCGCGGCTCACCCACTTGCGGATCGTCGCCTCGGACACCCCGACGGCGAGAGCGGCCACCCGGGTGGTCACGAGCCGGTGGCGCGGCGGTTTCGTCATGCGGTGACATCCTTTCGCTGCCGTGTCATCAGCGCCCTGAGCGCCAGCCATTCGTGCGCCGGCCAGGAATGCCCCGCCGTGCACTCCAGCCGGGAGGTGCCCGGCCCCGCGGCGGCCTTCGGCGCGGCGCTGATCGTGCCCGCGCAGCCCTCCACCACGCACGCCAGGTGCAGCGTGTGCAGCGCGGCGGGCTCGGGGTCGAGCAGCGCGCTCAACTCCGAGACCAGTTCCTGCACTTCCTCGGCGAAGTCGCCGGCCGGGGGCTGCGCGGCCAGCCACGCCAGGTGCCCCGCCAGGAACTGCGCGAGCTGCGGCACCGAACGGTCCGGCGCCCTCACCCCGAGCCCTTCGGCGACGACGTCCGCCCAGGCCTGCAGCACCGCACGCGAGCGCAGCCGCACGTCCAGCGCCGACAGGTTCACCTGCTCGCGGTTGCGGCTGCCGGACACCCGGGTGGGGTTGGTCCGCCGCCGCCCCGCCGACACCTGGTGCAGGCACTCCTGGTACAGGGCCGGCAGCGAGCGCAAAGAGCGCTCCGCCTCACCCACGCACACGGCACACAGGACGGGTCCGGCACCGGGGCCGCTCTCGGGCAGGGGATGTCTGGGGCAGGGGTGGACCATCACACACATCTCCTTCATGAGGCGGCCTGCGCGCTGGTCGCGCCGCGTGCCGCGCCCCGTCGCCGAGCCGGTCCGGTGACGCCTTTTTCCCGAACGTAAGGACCACGGCTGGAGTCTCGATACAGCCGCGTTCGGGGCCCGCCGGAAATGCGCCCGGGCCCCTCGCACCGGCGCCCGCACCACCCGCCACCTGCGCGCCTGCCGTTCCTCGAGCCGATCTCCGTCGGGGGCCGAGCCGTGGTTGAGCGCCTGCCCCGACGGTGGCCCGAGGAAGGAGGCACTGTGGACGGTACGCATGGAGGCGAACGCACAGCGGACGCCGGACCGACCCCCTACGGGACAACGGCCCCCCGGCCCCCGTACACCGGCAACGAAGCGCTCACGCACCTGGAGGTGTGCCTGGTCGGCGCAGGACCGCGCGGCCTTTCCGTCCTGGAACGGCTCTGCGCACAGGAGGGCAAGTCGCCCCGCTGGGACGCCGTCACGGTGCACGTCGTCGACCCGGACCCCCCGGGTGCCGGACGCGTGTGGCGCCCCACGCAGTCGCGGCACCTGCTGATGAACACCGTGGCCTCGCAGGTCACGGTCTACACCGACGCAAGCGTCCGCATCGACGGCCCGCTGCAGGAGGGGCCCAGCCTGCACCAGTGGGCCAAGGCCCTCAGCTCCCGCACCCTCGACAACAGCCCGCACGGCGGCTACGACCCGGACGTCCTGGCCGAGGCCGACCGCCTGGGCCCCGACAGCTACCCCACCCGCGCCCTGTACGGCTGCTACCTGACGTGGGCGTTCCGCCGCGTCGTCGACAACGCCGCAGCCCACATCACGGTGCGCCACCACCCGCTGCGCGCCGTCGCCCTGGAGGACGAGGGCAGCGGGCCGCAGGCCACGCAGGCGGTCGTCCTGGAGGACGGCACCCGGCTGGGCCGCCTGGCCGCGGTCGTCCTGGCCCAGGGCCACGTGCCCACCCGGCCCAGCGACAGCGAGCGCCGGCTGACGGACTTCGCCCGGCGCCACGGGCTGACCTACCTGCCCCCGGCCAACCCGGCGGACGTGGACCTGTCCGCCGTCAAGCCCGGCGAGCGGGTCCTGCTGCGCGGGCTGGGGCTGAACTACTTCGACTACCAGGCCCTGTTCACCCACGGCCGCGGCGGCGTCTTCACCCGCGTCGACGGCCGCCTGGTCTACCGGCCCTCCGGCCGCGAACCGCGCCTGTACGCCGGCTCCCGGCGCGGCGTGCCCTACCAGGCGCGCGGCGAGAACGAGAAGGGCGCCCACGGCCGCTACCACCCCCGGCTGCTGACGGCCGGCTACATCGCCCGGCTCCGCTCGCGCGCCCCGGGCCGCCCGGCCATCGACTTCGCCGCCGACCTGTGGCCGCTGGTCTCCAAGGAGGTGTGCAGCGTCTACTACGCGGCCCTGCTCGCCCAGCGCGGCCAGAGCTCCCGGAGCGTCGACGACTTCGTCGAGCGCTACCTGTCGGCCGAACCCGGCGCCGACGAGGACCGGCTGCTGCACGAGGCCTCGATCGCCGAGGACGAGCGCTGGGACTGGCAGCGCGTGGCCCGCCCCTGGGGCGAGCGCGCCTTCGCCGACCTGGCCGCGTTCCGCACCTGGCTGCGCGGCCACCTCGACGACGACGTCCGCCTGGCCCGCCAGGGCAACGTCAGCGGACCGGTCAAGGCCGCCCTGGACGTCCTGCGCGACCTGCGCAACGAACTGCGCCTGGCCATCGACCACGCCGGCCTGACCGCCGCGTCCCACCGCGACGACCTCGACGCCTGGTACACCCCCCTGAACGCCTACCTGTCCATCGGCCCGCCGGCCAGCCGCATCGAGGAGATGGCCGCCCTCATCGACGCGGGCGTCCTGGAGGTGACCGGCCCCGGCCTGCGCGTGATCGCCGACGAGGACGACCCGCAGGGGGCCTGCTTCACCGCCGTCTCCAGCGAGATACCCGACGTGCGGGTGCGCGCCACGGTCCTCATCGAGGCCCGCCTGCCCGAGATCGACCTGCGCCGCACCGCCGACCCGCTGATGAGCGGGCTGCTGCGCAGCGGGCAGTGCAGCCCCTACCGCATCCCGGCCGGCGACGGCACCGACGGCCCCGACCACGAGACCGGGGGACTGGCGGTCTCCGAGCGGCCCTACCACCTCATCGACGCCCGCGGCACGGCCCACCCGCGCCGCTTCGCCTACGGCGTGCCCACCGAGTCCGTGCACTGGGTCACCGCCGCCGGCATCCGGCCCGGCGTCGGCTCGGTCACCCTGGAGGACTCCGACGCCATCGCCGCCGCGGTCCTCGCCCTGCCCGCCCCGCCGGCCCCGCAGCGCCGGCCGGACCACGCACCGGCCGACCCGGCGGAGCGTACGGCGGTGGAGCGTACGGCGGTGCAGGCGGCCGTGGGCGTGCAAGCCGGTGCGGGCGCGCAGGCGGGCGTGGGCGTGGAGGCGGGCGTGGGCGCGGAGGTGGCTCCATGACCTCCGCGCACCCGGCCCCGCACTCCGCGGACCCGGCCGCCCACCTGGACGCCGGGCTGCTCTCCCCGGTGCGGGCGGGCACCCCCGTCGAGGCGGCGGTCGGCGACAGCGCCTGGCTGCAGGCGATGCTGGACGCGGAGGCGGCCCTGGTCCGCGCCCAGGCCCGCTGCGGCACGGTGCCCGCCCGGGCGGCCGAGGTCATCACCGACGCCGCCCGCGCCGACCTGCTCGACCTGCGCGAACTGGCCCTGGCCGCGCGGGAGACGGCCAACCCGGTCGTGGGCGTGGTCAAGGCCCTCACGGCCGTGGTCGCCGCACGCTCCCCGCAGGCCGCCGAGTACGTCCACCGCGGCTCCACCAGCCAGGACATCCTCGACACCGGCGCCATGCTGGTGGCCGCCCGCGCCCTGCGCCTGATCGCCGCGGACCTGCGCACCACGGCCCGCGCGCTGGCCGGCCTCGCCGCCGAGCACCGCGACACCGTGATGGCCGGCCGCACCCTGGCCCTGCACGCCGTGCCCACCACCTTCGGGCTCAAGGCGGCCGGCTGGCACCACCTGGTCACGGACGCCGCCGAACGCCTGGACCACCTCGCCGGGCGGCTGCCCGTCTCCCTGGGCGGCGCGGCCGGGACCCTGGCCGGCTACCTGCAGTACGCCGGGGACGGCGCCGACCCCGCCGCCGTCCTGGACGGCCTGGGCGCCGCCTTCGCCGAGGAGAGCGGCCTGGCCGCCCCGCACCTGCCCTGGCACGCACTGCGCACCCCCGTCGCCGACCTGGGCGCCGCCCTCGCCCACACCAGCGCGGCACTGGGCAAGATCGCCGCGGACGTGCTGGTCCTGACCCGCACCGAGATCGGCGAGGTCAGCGAGCCCACGGCCGCCGGACGGGGCGCCTCCTCGGCGATGCCCCACAAACGCAACCCCGTCCTCGCCACCCTGATCCGCTCCGCCGCCCTCCAGGTGCCCGCCCTGGCCGGCGTGCTGACGCAGTGCCTGACCACGGAGGACGAACGCTCGGCCGGGGTGTGGCACGCCGAGTGGCAGCCGCTGCGCGAGGCCCTGCGCCTGACCGGCGGCGCCGCGCACACGGCCGCCGAACTCGCCCGGGGCCTGGACGTCCACCCCGAGCGGATGCGGGCCAACCTCGCCGCGACCGGGGGACAGCTCGTCTCCGAACGCGTCTCGGCCGTCCTGGCACCGCGCCTGGGCAAGGCCGCCGCCAAGGAACTGCTCACCCGGGCCTCCCTGCTGGCCTCCGCCACCGGCCGGCCCCTGGCCGACGTCCTGGCCGAACTGCCCGAACTCGCCGGGATACTGGACCGCGCCGAGGCGACCGCCCTGCTCGACCCGTCCGGCTACACCGGCGCAGCCGGCCCCCTGGTCGACCGGGCCCTGCACACCCCCGACCCGGCGACCCGCACACCGGCACCCTGACCCCGGGCGCGGCCGGGGGAGCGGACCTCCGGGAAGACACCCGACCGGTCCGCTCCGCAGGGGAGTTGGCGTATCAGGCAACGCCGCTTCTGCGTACGGGAGTTGATGGGTCATGCATCGCCCCCGCCGGCCCCTGCCCCCGGGCAGTCCGGCGGGGGAGCGGTGCCGGTGCGCGGGCGGGCGCACGGGGTCAACCGGCCGCCCGTGCAGGCCTGTTGGCCGGTTCCGCGTCCCGCCCCCGCGCGGGGTGCGCTCGAGTCTTCCTCGCGTCGGCCTCGAAGGCCGCTCGAGGCGGCACGGAAGGCGGCCCCCCGCCGGGCCGCGCCGCGCATGATGCACACGACGACACACAGGGGAGGGCGGCCGAAGTGAAGGTGCACGCACGTGTTGTCCCCGAGGGCGCCGGCCACGGCCACGCCGTGGTGATCGGCTCCAGCCTCGCCGGGCTCGCCGCGGCGCGCGCCCTGGCCGGCTTCATGGACCGGGTCACCGTCATCGAACGCGACTGGCTGCCCCGCGGCCCCGGCCGGCGCCGGGGCGTGCCCCAGGCCCGGCACACCCACAGCCTGCCCACCGCCGCCCACCAGGGCCTGGAGCAGCTCTTCCCCGGCATCGGCGAGGACCTCGTGCGCGCCGGGGCCGTCCACCTGCGCGTCCCCGAGGACCTGCTGCTGCTCGGCCCGGCCGGCTGGCTGCCCCGCTTCGACGCGGGCCTGTCGGTGCTCAGCGCCGGCCGCGACCTGCTGGACGCGGTGGTCCGCGACCGGCTGCGCGCCGACCCCAGGGTGCGCTTCCTGCACGACCACGACGTCGTCGGCCTGCGACCGGGCCCCCAGGACACCGTCACCGGCGTCTACGCCCGCGGCCGCGACCGGCGCTCCCCCGGCGGCTGGAGCCCTGCGCGCCTGATCCCCGCCGACTTCGTCGTCGACGCCAGCGGACGCGGCTCACGCGCCCCGCAGTGGCTCGCCGAACTCGGCTACGAACCCCCCGCCGAGACCGTCGTGCCCACCGGCACCACCCGGGCGACCTCCCTGTACGCGCCGCCGGTCGGCCACGTCGCCGACTGGCAGGGCGTCTGGCTCATGGCCGCGGGCGACGACCTGCGCCAGGGCCTGCTCCACCCCGTCGAGGGCGGCCGCTGGTCGGTGTCGCTGACCACCCCCGACACCACCCCCGCCCCCGCCGACCACGAGCAGGTGCTGCACGCCGCCGCCGCGCTGCGCGACCCGCTGCTGCGCGACCTGCTGGCCACCGCCACCCCGCTGGGCCCCGTCTACCGGTGCGCCGGCACCGACAGCCGCTGGCGCCACTACGAACGGCTGCGCCGCTGGCCCGACCAGTTCCTCGTCGTCGGCGACGCCTTCGCCGCCCTGGACCCCGCCCACGGCGACGGCATGACCCTCGCCGTGCAGGGCGCCCTGCTCCTCCAGCGCATGCTCACCGCCCACGGCACCGCCGTCGGCGTCACCTACCGCCTGCGCCGCGCCCTGGCCCACCAGCTGGCCCCGCTGTGGCGCTCGGGCACCCGCCTGCGCACCCCGGCCGGCCCCGCAAGCGAGGACCGCCGGCCCCTGCGGGAGCGGCTGCACGCACGCCGGCTGTCCCGGCTCGCCGCCGCCGCCACCGCCGACCCCGACGCCGCGGCCCTGCTGCTGCGCCTGCACCACGGCCTCGTCCCGCCCGGCGCCCTCCTCGGCCCGCGGGCGCTCAGAGCGGCCCTGCGCCGCCCCGCACCCCAGGACGCGCCGCCCAGCCTCACCCACGGCCCCCAGGCCCGGCGCCGGCGCCCCGTGGTCCCCGTGGCCCCGGTCATCGGCGTGGCCACCGGCTCGGTACGGCCCCGCCCCACCGGCTCCTCGGCCCACTGGCCCACCACCGCACCCGCGGGCGACCGGCGATGACCCCACCCCCCGCTTTCCGGCCACCTGGCGCATTGCACCCCATCGCGGACCCCGGGACACCGACCTACGCTCCGCATATGACGGCAGTGCACCAACGGGCGCGTACGGAGGCCCACTTGAGACCACACAGACCCACCCGCACCGCCAACACCCGCCCCCCGCACGCCCGATGGGCGGCCAGGCGGGAACGCCCGCACCCGGGCAACTCACAACTGGCTCGAGAAACACCGCACTTGTCACTTGAGTCTCGCTTGAGCGCGGTTGTTCGGGCCGGGCGCACGTGGCTAGCGTTTCACCTGCTCCAGGGCACGGACCTGCTGGCGCCGCGGCAGGCCGCCCCCACCGCCGACCGCTCACCGGTCGCAGCGGGTGTGCCCGTGACAGCAGAGCGGCGAGGGGAGGGTGCGCGGGTATGACCGCGACCGATGAAAGGGCGCCGCACAGCGCGCGCACCACAGAACCGAAGGGCGCGCGCGTCGCCGACTGGGCGGACTCGCGGCTCGGGATCTACAACTTCCGGTTCCTGATCCGCAAGGTCTTTCCCGACCACTGGTCGTTCATGTTCGGCGAGATAGCGCTCTACAGCTTCATCGTGCTGCTGCTGACCGGTGTCTGGCTCACCATGTTCTTCGACCCGAGCATGCGCGAGACCGTCTACAACGGCTCGCACAACGAGCTGCACGGCATCCCGATGTCCCAGGCCTACGCCTCCACCCTGCGCATCAGCTTCGACGTGCGCGGCGGCCTGCTCATCCGCCAGCTGCACCACTGGTCGGCCCTGGTCATGATCGCCGCGCTGTGCGTCCACACGCTGCGGCACTTCCTGACCGGCTCCTTCCGCAAGCCGCGCGAGGTGAACTGGCTGATCGGCTTCACCCTGCTGGTCCTGGTCACCCTGGAGGGCTTCGTCGGCTACTCGCTGCCCGACGACCTGCTCTCCGGCACCGGCCTGCGCATCGCCGAGGGCGTCACCCTGGCCATCCCGCTGGTCGGCACGTACCTGACGATGTTCCTGTTCGGCGGCGAGTACCCCGGCCACGACGTCATCCCGCGCTTCTACAGCTTCCACATCCTGCTGATGCCGGGCATCATCCTGGCCCTGGTCACCGTCCACCTGATCTACGTCTTCTACCACAAGCACACCCAGTTCCGCGGGCCCGGCCGCACCGAGAACAACGTGGTCGGCCAGCCGCTGATGCCGGTCTACACGGCCAAGGCCGGCGGGTTCTTCTTCCTCGTCTTCGGCGTGCTGGCGATGCTGGCCGGCATCGCCCAGATCAACCCGGTGTGGACCTACGGCCCCTACCGCGGCGACCAGATCTCCCAGGGCTCCCAGCCCGACTGGTACATGGGCTTCCTCGAAGGCGCCCTGCGGGCCATGCCCTCCTGGGAGTTCGTCATCCCCGGCGGCTACACCGTCAACATGGGCGTGCTGCTGCCGGCCGTCATCCTGCCCACCGTGCTGATGGCGGTGGTCGCGCTGTGGCCGTTCCTGGAGGCCTGGGCCACCGGCGACCGCGAGGAGCACCACCTGCTGGACCGGCCGCGCGAACACCCCACCCGCACCGCGTTCGTCTCCTCGATCGTCGCCTTCTACCTGGTGCTGTTCTTCGGCGGCGCCAACGACGTCATCGCCGAACGCTTCCACCTCTCGCTCAACCAGATCACCTGGGCGGTCCGCATCGGGGTGTTCGTGGTGCCGGCCCTGGCCTACGTCGTCACCCGCCGCATCTGCCTGGGCCTGCAGCACCGCGACATCGAGAAGGTCCTGCACGGCCGCGAGACCGGACGCATCCGCCGCCTGCCGCACGGCGAGTTCATCGAGGTGCACGCCCCGCTCGACCAGGGCACCGCCTACAGCATCCTGGCCCGCGAGGACCGCCCCATCGCCCCCGCCCCCGTGGCACAGGCGGACGGCGTGAAGAACCCCCACGCCCGCAAGCAGATGCTGCGCCACCGCGTCAGCCGCTGGCTGTACGGCAACCAGGTCCCCAAGCCCACCCGCGAGGAACTGCTGCGCTCCCTGGAGCACTTCGACCCCGCCTCGGCCGACGGCCACGGCAGCTCCAACGGCCACGGCTCCGCCAACGGCCACAGCAACGGCCACGGCCCCTCCCACGGGCACGTCTCCTCCAACGGGCACGCGGCGGCGCTGGAACAGCAGGAGCAGCAGACGCACTGACCCCCGGGGCGCACGGCGAGCACCGGGCACGCACGCGACGGCGGCGCGGGTGATCAGGGGACGATCACCCGCGCCGCCGCCGTCTCCCCCCGCCCGCCACCCCGACCACCCACGGGAGCTTGGATGAACCGCACGCCCCTGCGCCGCGACACCCGCCGCGCCGCGTCCATCACCCGGGCCCGCACCGGCCTGACCCAGGACCTGCGCGGCCGCCAGCGCCGCTACATCACCGCCATGCTGATCCGCACCGCGTGCGTGGTGGTGATGGCCCTGACCTGGAGCCGCTGGCCCGTCGTCGCCGTCCTCGCCCTGGCCGGCGGCGTCCTGATCCCCTACGTCGCCGTGGTCGCCGCCCAGGCCGGCTGGCGCCAGCAACGGGGCACCCGCGCCCCGCTGGTCACGCCCACCCCCGTCCCGGCCCCCCGCGTGGTCCTCGAACCCACCCTCATCCTGCCCCCCGAGCACGACAAGGCAGCCTGAACAGCCCCACCCCGGAGCCCGCCCCACCACGACGCCTCCAGCACGCCCAGCTCACACAACAGCGCCGAGGGCACGCCGAGTTCACCCACCACGTGCTCACCGACGGCCCTCACCCGAGCCCCGCCCCGCCCCGTCCGCAGCGGCCCCCCCGCCAGGCCCCGCGCGCCGGCGAACGGACAGCACCCGCCCCCCTCCTGCGCCCACCGGGCGAGCCGCACGACGGGCCGCCCACGACACGAACGACCGTGCCCCCGGCCCCTGTTGCAGGGGCCGGGGGCACGGTCGTGGGAGGCCGGCGCGAAGGGCGGTGGGTCAGCGGTGCAGCTGCTCCTGCGGGGGCTGGTTGCGCCAGGGACGGCACACCGTGAGGAAGCAGACGATCGCGGCGAGCGCGCTGCCCAGCTGGACCACGGCCATCGGCACCGCCGACTGCTTGCCGGCGATGCTCACCAGCGAGGAGGCGACCGCCCCCATGACGAAGCAGGACATGCCCACCAGCGCGGAGGCGGAGCCCGCGGCGTGCGGGGTGCGCATCAGGGCGAGCGCGTTGGTGTTGGGCAGCACCAGGCCCAGCGAGGAGATCATCACGAACAGGCTGGCCGCCAGCGGCACCGTGCCCACCTCGCCGAACACCCCCGAGGTCACCAGCAGCAGCACCACCCCGGCCGAGGCGAGCACCGCGAGCCCGCACCCCAGGGTCTTGTCCAGGCGCACCCGCCCCACCAGGACCTTGCCGTTGACCTGCCCGACGATCATCAGGCCCAGTGAGTTCAGGCCGAACAGCAGCGAGAAGGTCTGCGGGGAGGCGCCGTAGATGTCCTGGATGATGAACGGCGAAGCGGCGATGTAGGAGAACAGCGCGCCGTAGGTGAAGCCGTTGGTCATCAGGTACCCGGTGAACACCCGGTCGGCGACCAGGCCGCGCATGACCCACAGGGCCGCGCGCACCCCGCCGCTCTGGCGCCGCTCGGGCGGCAGCGTCTCCGGCAGGCGCCGCCACACCAGCACGCCCAGCGCCACGCCGATGGCCGCGAGGATGAGGAAGATGCCCCGCCAGTCGGTCAGGTGCAGCACCTGCCCGCCGATGACGGGCGCCACGATGGGCGCGATGCTGGAGATCAGCAGCAGGCTGGAGAAGAACCGGGCCATGGCCAGCCCGTCGTACAGGTCGCGCACCACCGCACGGGCGATGACGATGCCCGCCGACCCCGCCAGGCCCTGCAGCAGCCGGAACCCCACCAGCACCTCGGCGCTCTGCGCGAACGCGCACATCAGCGCGGCCAGCACATAGGCGGCCAGCCCCGCCAGCAGCGGCCTGCGCCGCCCCCACCGGTCGCTCATCGGGCCCACCACCAGCTGGCCGAGCGCCATGCCGGTCAGGCACGCGGTGAGGGTGAGCTGGACGACCGAGGCGTTCGAGCCCAGGGTGCGGGTGACGTCCGGCAGCGCCGGGAGGTACATGTCCATCGACATCGGCGGCACCGCGGCCAGGGCGCCCAACAGCACGGTGACCAGCAGCCCCGTCCGGCGCGCCGGCGCACCCGCGCCGCCCGGAGCGGCCGCGCCCCTGGCCGGGGACCCCCGCCCGGGCGATCGCCCGCCACCGGCGGTGGCTTCCTCCGCTTGCTGAGACATGCGCCCTCCGCGTGAACGTCGTTGTGTGGTCAGGGCGATGCTGGCAGCCGGCCGCTACAGAACCGGCAGCGCGCGGGTTGCGCCGAGGATTCCGGACGGTTCGACGAAGGCCGCGCGGCCACCGGAGTCGAGAGCCGTCAGTGCGCCACTCGAATTTCCCTCGCAATGGCCCCGAACGCCCACCGGCGGCCCTTGGCGTGAGCTGTTCGAACGTGTCACTATTCCTGCACGCCTTCCCTGCCCAAAACCCGAACGACTCGGAGCAGGACAGGGAATTGAGCCCGCGGACACCGGTTCTGCGCCGGTGGGACCCGCACCCCGTGCCGCATTTCCCGGCCCGGGATTCCTCTCGTATCCGATCCCCGCGCGCCGCGGTGTATTTCCGTGTGCTGCGCTCTCTCCGGAAGCTGTGCGCAGATTCGGCGCACAGAAGGCAGACTCTAGAGAAAGTAGAGCAACCCTATGCCCAGGCTATGCAAGCCCGCGGTGAGCGCGCCGGAACACGTCATCACCCTCGACGAGACCCTCGCGTTCGCCGAGGAGGCCCACGCCGGAAAGCCGCAGCTGCCGCTGGCGCTGCGCCTGATCCGCAACACCGGAGTGCTCAAGCGGCACATCGTGCAGCCCATCGAGAAGACACTCCAGCACCCGGGCCTGACCGAACGCAACCGCATCTACGAGGCCGAGTCCAAGAACCTGACCCCGCCGGTCATCGAACAGGCCCTGAAGAACGCCGACCTGGCCGCCCGTGACATCGACGCCATCATCTACGTCTCCTGCACCGGCTTCAGCATGCCGTCGCTGACGGCCTGGCTGATCAACAACCTCGGCTTCCGCTCCGACACCCGCCAGATACCCATCGCCCAGCTCGGCTGCGCGGCGGGCGGCGCCGCCATCAACCGCGCCCACGACTTCTGCCTGGCCCACCCCGGCAGCAACGTCCTGATCGTCTCCTGCGAGCTGTGCTCGCTGTGCTACCAGCCCACCGCCGACGACATCGGCTCGCTGCTGTCCGACGGCCTGTTCGGCGACGCGGTCGCGGCCGCCGTGGTCCGCGGCAACGGCGGCGTCGGCATAGACCTGGAGCGCAACGCCTCCTACCTCATCCCGCACACCGAGGACTGGATCTCCTACGCGGTCAAGGACACCGGCTTCCACTTCCAGCTGGACCGCCGCGTGCCCGGCACCATGGAGCCGCTCGCCCCGGTGCTGCGCGAGTTCGCCAAGGACCACAGCTGGGACGCCGGCAACCTCGACTTCTACATCGTCCACGCCGGCGGCCCGCGCATCCTGGACGACCTGGCGAAGTTCCTCGAGGTCGACCGGCAGGTCTTCCGCCACAGCTGGGCGACGCTGACCGAGTACGGCAACATCGCCAGCGCCGTCGTCCTGGAGGCGGCCCGCCGCCTGTTCGAGGAGGAGACCCCCGCCCAGGACGCCACCGGCCTGATCGCCGGCTTCGGCCCCGGCATCACCGCCGAGATGTCCCTGGGCCGCTGGAGCTCCTCCGACGACCGGGAGCTGGACTGACCCACCGCCCCGTGCCCGCACCGCACCCTCGCTCGAGTGAAATTCTGCGCGGACAAAGGAACCTGAGCACATGACTGGCCTCATCCTCCCGCCCGGTCAGGGGCGCAAGCTGATCACCAAGGCGCAGGAAGTGACCTTCAAGGCCACTAAGGACCACGGCTCCGTCATATCGATCTTCGAGGTGGTCGTCCCACCCGGGTTCGATGTGGGGGCCCACGTCCACAGTGATGCGCAGGAGTTCTTCTACGTCCTGGACGGCGAACTGGAAGTACTGGCCTTCGAGCCGGTCCAGCGCACCGAACAGGACTGGCACACCTGGCAGTCCCCCGACGGGGACACCGCCGTGCGTGCCACCGAGGGTGCCTTCATGTTCGTGCCGCCCGGAACTCCGCACGCCTTCAGGAACGCCTCCGACAGACCGGCGCGGATGCTCTTCCAGTGCTATCCGTCACCCGTCCACGAGCTGTACTTCGAAGAGATAGCGGAGATCTGGGCGGCCGGCGGCGCCGATCCCGACGCCATCGTCGAGATGCGCAAGCGCTACGACGTCACCCAGCTCACCCCGCAGCGCTACGAACCGCCCGCCCTTTTTGATCCCCACTCCTCCGATTCCCGCGGAGCGTCCAAGAAATGAGCGACACCGAAAAGATCCCTCTCGTTTTCGCGAGCCTCGGGGAACAGGAACTGGCCGCCGTCGCCGAGGTGTTCGCCTCGGGCTGGCCGGCCGGCCAAGGACCGAAGGGCAAGGCCCTGGAGGCCGAGCTCACCCAGCGCTACGGCGCCGGTGACGCCGTCGCCGTCAGCAACTGCGGCGCCGCCCTGCACCTGGCGATGCTCGCGTTCGGCGTCAAGCCCGGCGACGAGGTCATCGTCGCCGACTACACCTTCCCCGCCCCCGCCCACGCCGTGCGCTACGTCGGCGCCACCCCCGTCTTCGCCGACGTACGCCCCGACACCGGCACCGTCGACCCGCGCGCGGTGGCCGACCTGGTCACCCCCCGCACCGTCGGCATCATCGCCGTCGACACCGTCGGCCTGCCCGCCGACTACGCCGACCTGCAGGCCATCGCCGACCGGCACGGGCTGTTCCTCGTCGAGGACGCCGCCTGCGCCGTCGGCGCGACCTACCAGGGCCGCGAGGCGGGCGCCCTGGCCGAGGTGGCCTGCCTGTCCTTCCACGGACGCAAGGGCGCCACCAGCGGCGAGGGCGGCGCCCTGATCGCCACCGACCCCGCCATCGGCGCCAAGGCCCGCCAGCTGTCGTCGTTCGGCATCGGCAGCATCTACGACATGGGCCAGGTCATCGGCCTGCCCATCCCCGAATTCACCGAGATCGGCTACAACTTCAAGCTGTCCGACATCGCCGCGGCCATCCTGCGCGTCCAGCTCGGCCGCATCGAGGAACTCCTCAAGCGCCGCACCGCCGTCGCCGCCCGCTACGCCGAACTCCTCGCCGACGAGGAACTGCTGACGGTGCCGCACGTGCCGGCCGACCGCACCCACGCCTGGCAGTCCTACCTGGTCACCCTCGACGCCAGCGTCGACCGCGGGGCGGTCGCCACCGAGCTGCGCGCCAAGGGCATCGGCACCCTGCACGGCACCTGGGCCAGCCACCTGCAGCCGGCCTTCGACGCGGCCCAGACCTGCCCGGTCTCGGCCGACCTCTTCCAGCGCAACCTCGGCATCCCCATGCACGCCGAGCTGACCGAGAGCCAGATCGAGCGGGTCGCCGAGGTCCTGCGCGGCGCGCTGCGCACCCACGCCAAGCCCACCCGAGCCCTGAAGGGAGCGGCATGACCACCAACCAGCCTGCACCGGACGGTGTGATGAGGCTGATCAACGGCTACTGGAACACCGGCATCATCGCCGCAGCGGCCACCCACCGCCTCTTCACCCACCTCGAGGAGGGCGCCGGCACCGCGGCCGAGATCGCCTCGCGCGCGCAGGTCTCCGAACGCGGCGCCCAGGCCCTGCTGGACGGCCTGGTCAGCATCGACCTGGTCACCCTCGACGGCGGCCGCTACCGCAACACGCCCGCCGCCTCCGCGTTCCTCGTCGAGGGCAAGCCCGCCTCCCTGGCCGGCTTCGCCAAGCTCAAGCTGAGCCACGTCGCCAGCGTCACCGACCTGCCCGAGGTCGTGCGCGTCGGCGGCCCGCTGACCGGCGGCGAGACCGAGGTCGCCGACAACCCGCACTGGGAGGGCATCGTCCCGGCCATCGCCGCGGTCTCCGTGCCCGCCGCCGACCTGGGCGTCACCGCGCTCAACATCGCCGAGGCGGGCGAGATCACCATCCTCGACGTCGGCGGCGGCTCCGGCATCTACTCCTCGACCTGGCTCAAGGCCAACCCGGCCGCCCGCGCGGTCCAGCTCGACTGGGAACCGATCAACCAGATCGCCCGCCGGCTCGTCGCCGAGCAGGGCGTGGGCGACCGCTTCACCACCGTCAACGGCGACTTCCACACCACCGCCTTCGGCACCGGCGAGTACGACATCGCCGTCTACTCCCACATCGCCCACCAGGAGAGCCCCGAGAGCAACATCGAGGTCTTCACCCGGCTGCGCGAGTCCCTCAAGCCCGGCGGCGCCCTGGTCATCGCCGACTACGTCGTCGACGACGACCGCGGCGCCCCCGCCTTCCCGCTGCTGTTCGCCGGGGAGATGCTCCTCAAGAGCAAGGAGGGCGGCACCTGGCGGCGCACCGACTACCACGAGTGGCTGACCAAGGCGGGCTTCGAGGACATCACCTTCCACGCGGCCCCCCCGGCCACGGTCGTCATCGCCCGCTAGCCCCCGCCCGCCACCGGCCCCGCGCCGGACGGGAGGCCCTGCCGGACGGGAGCGCCGCCGCGGGCACCCGGCGCACCCCGCGCCGGGTCCCCGGGCCGGCGCTCCCCGGGCTCGCGAGCCGGCGACCGGGAGCCGTACCGGCCCGGGACGGGCGGCCCCGCCGGGGGAGGGTGCGGGTGCCCCGCGCACCGCACGGGCCCGCACCCGGCGGCGCGCGCTCGCAACGGTCCGGGCCGTGTCCCGGAGACGCCCGCCGGGCGTCTCCCGGCGGCGACCCGGGACAGCCCCCGGGCGCCACGGGGACCGGCCGTCACCGTGGGGCGGACCCGCCCGTGCGGGCGTGGCCCGGCCTGCACGGCCGCAGCGACACCCGCCGGTGACAAGGCCGGGCCGCAGGCAGCGGGCCGGTGCGGCGGCCGGATGACGTCATCCGGCCGCCGCACCGGCCGTGGCCGCAGCCCTGGCCCACCGGCGCCGGTCGTACGGGCCCCGGCCGTCACGACCGGTACCGGCGGCCCGGCCCCGGGCCGCCGTCTGCCGTCCGCGGCGGCCGGCCCGGACGGGTGACGGCCCGCGGGCGTCGTCACCGGTGACCGTACGGCGCCCGCCCACCGCCCGGCGGTGCTGACACCACGTCAGCAACCGCCGGACGGCACCCCGCACCGAGCCGTCGACCGCCCCCTGTCCACCGCCCACCGTCCACGCAAAGGAGACAGCCCACATGAAGGGCTCCGTGGCCTACCGATCCATACAGAAGCGCGGTCTTCACATCGGCCTGCTGCCGGAGATGGCCGCCGCCGTCAACCCCACCACCCCGATCACCCTCGACCACGACCTCGACGTCCTGCCCGAGGCCGGGCGCCGCCTGACGGTCGCCCAGTACGCCGACCACGTCGACGACCTGGCGGCCCGCCTGTGGGCGGCCGGGGTGCGCACCGACGAGCACGTCGTCATCTACAAGACCGCCAACGCCGACCACTGGATGCTCGCCGCCGCGGTCTCCCGCATCGGCGCGATCGTGGTCAACCTCTCCCCGGCCCTGGACGCCAAGACCGTCGGCGTACTGCTGGAGCGGGTCGGCCGGCCCACCCTGCTCTCCGACGGCGCCAAGCTCGACGTCCTTACCGACGTGCCGCTGGCGGACCTGACCCGCAGGGTCATCACCTCCGCCGGGGAGCGCGAGGGCGCCATCGCGCTCGCGGGCCTGGCCGGCGCGCCGCGCGTGAAGCCGGTCGTGCGTCCCATCGACGAGGCCGCCGTCATCACCCACACCTCCGGCACCACCGGCATCCCCAAGCTGGTCGTGCACACCCCGCGCACCCAGGGCATCCGCCTGCTGCCGCAGTGGCGGCTGCTGTCGCTGATGCGCAAGAAGGAGACCGTCGCGATCAACGTGCCGTTCGTGCACTCGCGGATGGTCGCGGCGATGTCGCTGGCCCTGCTCAAGGAGTACCCGGTCCTGCTCATGCGCGAGACGGGCCCCGCGGAGGTCGCCGAGCAGTTCGTCAAGCACCGGCCGGCGTTCATCGAGGCCCTGCCCAACTCGCTGATGGAGTGGGAGGAACTCGCCGAGGACCCGCGCGCCCCGTTCGGGTCGGTGAAGGTGTTCAGCAGCACCTTCGACGCCATCCACCCGGGCACGATGAGCCGCCTGCTGAACGCCTCCGACCGGCGCGGCGCGCTGTTCTTCCAGATCTACGGGCAGAGCGAGGTCGGCCCGGCCGTGGGCCGTGCCTACTTCCGCCACTCCGCCCACAAGGCCAACGGCCGCTGCGTGGGCTGGGCGATGCCGGGCGGCGCCGCGAAGGTCCGCGTGGTCAGCCGGGACGGCAACCCGCCCTCGGAGACCAACCCCGGCTACATCGAGGTCGCCTGGGACGGCATCGCCAAGACCTATTACGGCGAGCAGGACCGCTACGACACCAACCGCAACGGCCAGTGGTGGCGCACCGGCGACGTCGGCTACCGCACCCGCTTCGGCTGCCTGCACATGCTCGACCGGGAGGTCGACATGATCCCCGGCGTCAAGAGCTCCCTGGAGATCGAGGACGTCCTGCTGAGCCGGCTGCCGGAGCTGACCGAGCTGGTCGTGGTGCAGGGCCCCAGGTCCGAGCCGGTGCCGGTGATCTGCACCGCCGACGACAAGCCCCTGGACCTCAACCGCTGGCGGGCGGCCGCCGCCGCGTTCCCGCAGCTCGCCGACCCGGTGCAGATCCCGCAGGCCGAACTGCCCCGCACCGCCACCTTGAAGGTCCAGCGCCTGGCGCTGGCCCGCCGCTTCGAGGAGCAGCTGCAGGCCCAGGCCTGACCGCGACCGAGAACCGCGACCGCGGCCCCGCCCGACCGGGCGGGGCCGCCGCCGCGTGCGCGCCCCTCGAGAGCCGCTGGAGCTTTGCTCGGCACCGGCTCGGCACGCCCGGCCCCGCCGCCCGCCCCCGCGCACAATGGCCGGGGAATTGCCTGCCCGCAATCCACGACCCCACCGACCCCACCCGTGGAAAGGGAGTGCGCGGATGGCGAACGACAGGGCGACCGCCGGCCTCGCCGGCCCCCGCAGCGCGCAGGCCTGGCGCATCGCGGAACTGGAACGCGAGGTACGCGAACTGCGCCGCACCAACACCCTGCTGCGCACCTACGTGGCCCAGCGCCTCGATGCCGGCCCGCACCACGACACCGGCCGCCCCCGCACACCGGCGCCGCCCGCACACCCACAGGACACCCGGCGCCCGGCGGGGGAGCGCCCGCCGCACCGGCCCGCACCCCACCCCCATCCCGCTCCCGCGCCGGCGGTGGTGCTGCGGTGCCTGGGCCCGATCGAGGCCGTCGTCGGCGGCCGGCCGGTCGACCTCGGCTCGCCCAAACAGCGCGCCCTGCTGGCCCTGCTGGCCAGCGCCGTGGGCCGGCCGGTGGCGTGCGACGTGCTCGTCGAGGAACTGTGGGCCGGCAGCCCGCCGCCCGCGGCGCTGTCCTCGCTGCACGCCTACGTCGCCAACCTGCGGCGGGTACTGGAACCGCACCGCGCCCCGCGCACCCGGCCCACGGTGCTGCGCACCGCGGGCCGCGGCTACCTCCTCGAGCGCCGCAGCGTCGACGTCGACGTGGACCGCTTCACCGAACGCGCCGCCCTGGCCTGGCAGTTGCAGGACAGCGGCGATCCCCACGGCGCGCTGCGCGCCTTCGACCAGGCACTGGCCCTGTGGCGCGGCCCGGCCTACGCCGAGGCGGCCGACAGCGCCTGCGTGCGCCCGGACGGCGCGCGGCTGCAGGAGCTGCGGCTGTCGGCGACCGAGGGACGCTGCGCGGCCCTGCTCGCGGCCGGCGCCCACGAGATCGCGGTCGCCGACCTGGAGGCGTTCGTGCAGGACCACCCGTTGCGCGAGTACGGCTGCGAGCTGCTGGGCCTGGCCCTGTACCGGGCGGGCCGGCAGGCCGAGGCGCTGGCGGTGCTGCGCACCCACCAGCGGCGCCTGGCCCGGGAGCTGGGCATCGACCCGCGCCCTGCGCTGCAGCGGCTGCAGCAGCAGATCCTGCACCACGCGCCGTCGCTGGACCTGCGCCCGCCGCTCGCGGCACAGCTGTAACCACCCACCCCCCTCCCTTTTTGTTGGCGCGTCGGCACCCCTGCCCGCACAAGACGGCGCACCACCCCCGGAGTTGCTCCGGGAGTGGTGCGCCGTGGTGGTTCCTGCCGTGCCGGTCAGGCGTTGGCGGTCTCGGGAGCGTGTCCCGTGGCGGGCGCCGGACCCGTGCCCGGCGCGGCGGCGGGCTCCTCCTCCGCCAGGACCCCGGCGGCCTCGGCGTGGGCGTCGCGCGGCGTGGCGCTGACCTTGCCGAGCAGGAGCAGGGCGATCACACCGGCGGCGGCCAGGACACCGGCCGCGACCCGCAGCGACAGCGCGTAGGCGTCGGAGGCGACCGCGGGCAGGCTGCCCTCGCCGGCGTGGTCGTTGACGTAGCGCAGCGCGATGGGCACCAGGGTCGCAAGCCCCAGCGCGGCACCGATCTGCTGCATCGAGGTCTGCACACCGGAGGCCAGGCCGGAGTCCTGCCCGGTGACCTCGTGCAGGCCGCCGTTGATCAGCACGGGGAAGCCCATGCCGTTGAAGAAGGCGAACACCACCAGGCCGGGCATGACCCCGCCGACGTAGCTGGCGTCGGGGTCGAAGCCGCCGGCGGCGATGAGCTGTCCCACCGCGCTGCCGAAGAAGGCGATCACCACGATCGGCTTGACGCCGATGCGGGGCATCAGCCCGGTCGACAGGCCCATGCCGATGCCCGTGGCCAGGGTCAGCGGGATGTAGGCCAGACCGGTCTCCATCGGCGAGTAGTCCAGCACGTGCTGCAGGAACAGCGTCGCGACGAAGGCGTAGGTGTAGAACGAGGCGAACGACATCATGCTGATGACGTTGCTGGTCACCCGGGTGCGGTTGCGGAAGAACCGCAGCGGGATCATCGGCTCCGCCACCCGCGTCTCCCACAGGGCCGTGAAGACGAGCGCGGCGACACCGCCCAGCAGCGGCACCAGCACCGTCGAGGAGCCCCACGGCTCGTCGGCGGCCTTGAGCAGGCCGTAGACGACCGCGACCAGTCCGGCGGTGACGCCGATGGCGCCGACCGCGTCCAGGCGCTGGCCCTCACGGCGGGCCATCCGGCTCTCCGGCATCAGCCGCGGGATCGCGACGAGCGCCAGCAGCACGACGGGGACGTTGATGTAGAAGGTCCAGCGCCAGTCGATGAAGTCGGTCACCAGACCGCCCACGACCGAGCCGACCGCACCGCCCAGGGCGGCCATGCCGCCCCAGATGCCCAGCGCCTTGCCGCGCTCCTTGCCGTCGGTGAACAGCACCGCGATCAGGCCCAGCGCGGACGGGCCGGCCAGCGCCTCACCGAAGCCCTGCAGGAACCGGCCGGCGACCAGCAGACCGGAGGTGTTCGCGGCACCGCACATGACCGAGGAGACGCCGAACAGCAACACGCCCGCGATGAAGATGCGGCGCCGGCCCAGCAGGTCGGCGACGCGGCCGCCCAGCAGCAGGAAGCCGGCCGCCATCAGCAGGTAGCCGTTGACCACCCAGGCCAGGTTCTCGGTGGAGAAGTGCAGGTCGTCCTGGATGTTGGGGAGCGCGATGTTCACGACGGTGACGTCCAGCATGAGCATGAACTGCACCGCGGTGAGTACGGCCAGCGCCTTCCAGCGCCGGGGGTCGCCGGCGGTCGCGCCGCCGGCCTGCTCGGGTGAATCTTTGAGGGTACTCATGACGTTAGTGGTCCTCCCAGGGATCCGGGGGCTGGACGATTCCTTCCGCTGGTTGTGCCGCTGGCCGTTGGTGGTGCTAGCCGTTGGTGGTGCTAGCCGACGATGTAGCGCTCGACGGTGGGCGTGAGCAGGGTGACGATCTCCTCGATCGACGCCGACGCGATCGGCTCCACACCCAGGACGTAACGCATCAGGAAGACGCCCCACAGCTGCGCGGCCGAGGCGTTGATGTGGATCGGCTTGATGCTGAGCTTGCCCGCGAGCTCGTCGATGCTCAGCGGGTCCTCCTCCAGCGCCACGCCCGCCTGGGCGAAGACCTGCGCGGAGAAGAGGTTGCGCATCGGCTCCGCGCCCTCCTTGCTGGCGGTCGCGGTGCGCACGGCCTGCAGCAGCTTGGGCTGCCACTCGGGGTCCTCGAAGAAGTCCAGGGTGATCCGGACGATGTTCTCGGCGAGCTTCTCGCGCGGCCCGTGGTAGGCGGCCGCACCGGCCTTCGCGAACGCCTCCCCGTACGCGGTGATGATCGCCTGCGCCTCTTCGACCTCAACTGCCGTAGTCATGCGTGCTCCTTGGGAAAATAAGGACCTTGGCTTTTCGCGGGTATGCTCACCGACCCCGCTCGCACCGGACTCGACCCGAACTTGATGCGGGCTCGGCACCACTGCTGTCGTTCCACCGGGCGCCGCACGGACGCCCCGGCCGGCCGTCAGGCGGCCGCGTCCTCGCGCTTGGCCGCGAACGCGGCGTTCGAGGCCCCGCGCGCCTTCTGGTAGTAGGCGGCGAGCTTGTAGTACGACGCGCCCGAGGGGGCCAGCGCGACGGCGGAGACGAACTCCCGTCCCCCCTCGTACACGTGGGGGACCTGCCGCGCGAACGCCTCGGTCGGCTCGTCGTGCGGGGCGGGAAGCTCACCCGGCTGCTGGGTCTTGACGGAGAAGCAGATCCGCTCCGCCGCCGAGGAGTCCCAGTTGAAGGTCGGGTACAGGGAGAACGACCGCTCGATGAACTGCCGCACCCGCGCGTCCGGCTCCGGGTACCCGAACGCGCGCAGCAGCGCGAGCTTGTCCCCGGTGTCCACGGCGGACGCGGCCAGGTACACGTTCAGCGTGTTCTTGCGGTAGTTGACGCCGATCGCGGACACCTTGTCGTCAAACCCCAGCCGGGTCAGCGTCTCCACGTGCCCGGCCAGGCACGGCGGCACCGACGGGACCTCGGCGAACTGCGCCAGCGGCGGGAAGTCGTCCAGCGGGAAGAACGCGTACGACTTCTTGAACCCGCCGACGACGCCGTACTCCACCCCGTAACTGGCTATCGCGAAACGCTTGCCCACCTCCGCCAGCACCGAGCCGACGGGGTGGTCGGTGGGCTCGATGAAACCGTGCTCCAGCGCCGTGGTGTAGGGGTCGGCGCCCTCGGGGCGCAGCGAGAAGTCGAAGTCGAGCTCCCCGCGGTGGGCTTCGCCGGCCGCCATGCTGAACACGAGGTGGGAGTCGGGCAGCTGGTCCCCGAACGCCTTCCACACCGGCTCGAACCGGTCGGGCGAACACGGCACGTCCAGCAGCCGGGACGTCTGCTCGACCGCCGCGTACACCTCGTCCAATCCAGCGGGTCCTGCCATGAGCTCCTCCAAGAATTCAGCCTGTCCGTGCGGCATGCGCCCACCAGCCTCGCGCACCCCGCTTGGCGACCACTTGGCGCACGCTGGAGCCAACTCCCGCCGCCCATGCCGCACTTCACCCACCACCACCCCGCACCGCCCCGGGCGCCCGGCTCGGCCGGTACTCCAACCGCACTCCACCTGCGCTGCATTCGCACCGCGCACGCTGACGCAGCCAGCCCTTGAGCGCTTCCGCCCCAGCGCCCGAGCCCCGTCCAAGGAGATGTGTCGTGACCACTGCAGTGACCCGCCGGGCCGCCACCGACCAGGCCACCTCCGCGCGGCGCACCGTCGAGGACCTGCTCCAGCGCGTCCAGCACCGGCTGACCTCCTTCCTCGCGGCCGAACGCGCCCACTACGCCGAGGTCCACGAACACGCCGTCGTCGCCATCGACGCACTCGCCGACCTCGCCGCCGCCGGCGGCAAGCTGCTGCGCCCGGCGTTCTGCCTGACCGGCTACCTCGCCGCCGGCGGCGACCCCGCCGAGCCCGGCATCGTCGACGCGGCCGCGGCACTGGAACTGCTGCACATCTCCGCCCTGGTCCACGACGACGTCCTGGACGACTCGCGCACCCGGCGCGGCAAGCCCGCCGTGCACGTCCTGCACACCACGCTGCACCGCACCCGCGGCTGGCAGGGCGAGTCCCGCCGCTTCGGCGAGGGCGTCGCCCTCCTGGTCGGCGACCTCGCGCTGGTCTACTCCGACGAACTGATGGCAGGCGCTCCCCGCGGCGCCTTCGCCGAATGGCACCGGCTGCGCTCGGAAGTGATGATCGGCCAGTACATGGACGTCGCCGCGGCCGCCGAGTTCAGCGTCGACCCCGACCTCTCCCGCCTCATCGCCCTGATCAAGTCCGGCCGCTACACCATCCACCGTCCCCTGGTCCTGGGCGCGAGCGCGGCCGGCCGCACCGACCTCGCCGGCGCCCTGGCCCACTACGGCGAAGCGGTCGGCGAGGCCTTCCAGCTGCGCGACGACCTCCTGGACGCCTTCGGCGACGCCGCCCGGACCGGCAAGACCGCAGGCCTGGACTTCTCCCAGCACAAGATGACCCTGCTGCTGGGCTGGGCGATGCAGCGCGACAGCCGCATCCACGACCTGATCACCGAACCCGGCCACACCCCCGACGAGATCCGCGCCCGCCTGCTGGACACCGGCGTCCCCGCCGACGTCGAACAGCACATCGCCCACCTCGTCGACCAGGGCTGCGCCGCCCTCGCCGACGCGCCCCTGGAGCCGCAGTGGCGCGCCCAGCTGACCGACATGGCCCTGCGCGTGGCCTACCGCGACAAGTGACCCGCGCCCGTCCGACAGGGGAAGCAGCCATGCCGGCCACCACACACCAGGACCTGATCGCCGGGATCGACCGAGCGGCGGCACTCATCGACGTCACCAGCTCGCCCGAGCAGGTCCAGCCCGTCCTCACCGCCTTCGAGGACGTCCTGGACCAGGCCATCATCGCCTTCCGCGTGGCGACCAACGCCCGCCACGAAGGCGAGTTCGACTGCCGCTTCACCATCCCGCACCACATCGACCCCTACGACCGCGCCCGCACCCACGGCCTGATCACCCCCTCGGGCCACCCCGCCGAGAACCTCCTGCACGACATCAGCCGGCACTGCCCCGTCGACAGCTACGGCATCGACTTCGGCGTCGTCGGAGGCTTCCGCAAGGTCTGGACGTACTTCCCCGGCGGCACCGGCCAGAACCTCGCCACCCTGCGCGACCTGCCCTCCATGCCGCCCGCCCTGGCACACAACTTCGCCTTCTTCGCCGACCGCGGCCTGGCCGACAAGGTCGACATCGTCGCCGTCGACTACCGCAACCACACCGTCAACCTGTACTTCACCGGCTTCCCCGACCACCTGCGCAGCCCCGCCGAGGTCCTGGCCATGCACCGCGCCACCGGCATGCCCGACCCCAGCGAGCAGATGCTGCGCTTCTGCGAGAAGTCCTTCGGCCTCTACACCACCCTGAGCTGGCACGACCCGGCCATCCAGCGCATCGCCTTCTCCATCAAGACCCACGACCCGCTGGCCCTGCCCGCCCGGCTCGGCACGAAGATCGAACACTTCCTGCGCACCGTCCCCTACGGCCGCGACGACCCCAAGATGGTCTACGCCGCCATGACCGCCTCCGGCGAGGAGTACTACAAGCTCCAGTCGTACTACCGGTTCCAGCCGCGCAGCCGGCTGGACCTGATGCCGTCGATCGACCATGCCGCCGACGCCGCGTGACGCCGACCGCCCCCAGGACCTGCGCTTCAGCCGGATGGAGCGCCTCCTGGGCGGCCACCCGATCCGCACCGTGACCGTGGACGGCACCAGCGCCCGCTTCGTCACCGACCCGGCGCTGGTGCGCCGCATCCTGGTCACCGACGCCCGGCACTACGGCAAGAGCGAACTGCTGCAGAAGGCCAGGATCCTCAGCAAGAGCGGACTCCTCGCCCCCGACGACGCCCGCCACCGCCACTACCGGCGCCTGGCCCACCCCCACCTGCGCACCACCGCGGTCACCGCCCACACCCCGCTCATGGCGGACGTCGCCCGCGCCACCGCGGCCTCCTGGCGGCCCGGGCAGCCGGTCGACATCCAGGCCGCCATGTGCCGGGCGGCCGGCCGCATCGCCCTCACCGCCCTCCTGGGCCCCACCACCGGCGCGACGTCCGACCAGCTCACCGACCGCCTCGCCGCCCTGTCCTGGGAAATGATCACCAAGCCGCTGTACGGCAGGGCCGCCCGCGCCCGCCGGCCCGCGGCCCGCCTGCGGCAGGCCTTCACCGACTTCCGCACCCCGCTGGCCCGTTGCGTCACCGACCGGCTGAACTCACCCCACCCCACGACGCACTACCTCGCCGCGCTGCTCGCCGACACCGGACCCGCCGCCGGCGGCGCCCTGAGCGGCGAACAGGTCTGCGACGAGGCCGTCATGATGCTCACCGCGGCCACCGTCACCACCGCCTCGGTGATGTCCTGGGCCCTGTACACCCTCGCCCGCCACCCCCTGGCCGAGGAGAAGGTCCTCAAGGACCTGGCCCAGCCCGCCGACACCGACACCGACACCGCGGCCCGCCCCGGCCACGGCCACGGCCCGCCCGGCTACACCCTGCGCTTCCTGATGGAGGTCCTGCGGCTGCACCCGCCCGTGTGGATCACCAGCCGCCGCACCCTCACCCACGTCACCCTCGGCGAGCACACCCTGCCCGCCGGCACCGACGTCGTCTTCAGCTCCTACCTCCTGCACCGCCACCCCGCCCACTACCGCGACCCGCACCGCTTCGACCCCGACCGCTGGCTCACCACCCGCCCCCGCCCCCAGGACGCCACCTACCTCCCCTTCGGCACCGGATCCCGCGGCTGCGTGGGGGAGACGTTCGCCTGGCAGGAACTGCACGTCCTGCTCGCCGCGCTGGCCCAGGAATGGCGCCTGACCCTCCAGCCCGGCACCCGCCCTCGCGCGGCCGCCCACACCACCCTGCACCCGCACCGCCTGCTCATGATCCCCCAGCCGAGATGACCCACCCGCCTGGAGCGCGCTCATGACGAAAGCGCCGACCCCCGCCCACACCGCCGACCTCACCACCCGCGCCCTCACCGAGGCCCGCGCCCTAACCGGCCCCGGCCGTCCGCCCCACGACGGCCTGGCGGCCGCCGCCCTGCGCGCCCACAGCGTCCTGCAGGCCGGCTACGGCCACCCCGTCCCGCTCACCGCCCTCACCCCCACCGGCGACGCCCCCCACGCCCTGGCCGCGTTCCTGGCCGTCTACGCCGCCCACGCCCCCCACCGGCCCGCCCCGAACGCGGAGCCCGCCCCGGCCACGGCGCCCCCCGCCCCGCTCGTGGCGCCCGCCCCGCCGGGCCCCGCACCCTCGCCCGCCCGCCGGCCGCGGCAGCCGGCCGGCCGCCTCCGCGTCCCGGTTCCCGGTGCCGGGTGCGCAGGCTCGCCCTCCGCGTCAGCGCCACTCGAACTCCGCTCGAGCGAGCGGGACTTGACTGTCTCCCGACCCTAAAGTGGGGCTGCGAGTCACCCCCGCCCGCCGTTCCCCCCCTCCGGCGGGCGGGACGGCATCCGGCACACCCCCAGCCCCCCACACCCCGTACCGGCCCGGGAGACCGCCCGGCGCCGCCGACGGCCTGACGCCCGCCCGGACACAAGGAGGGGCCCGGATGAGCCGGATCGAGGAGTTCGAGAAGGCGCGCCCCCTGCTGCTGTCGATCGCCCACCGCATGCTCAGCAGCGCCCGCCAGGCCGAGGCCGCGGTGCACCAGGCGTGGCTGCACTACGAGGCCAGCCCCGAACAGCCCGTCTCCGGGCGGGCGTTCCTGACCACCGCGCTCACCGACATCTGCCTGGACGCCCTGCGCCGCGCCCACGCCCGCCAGGAACGGGCCGCCCGCACCGCGCAGCTCCCACCGCGGCGGGAGGGCGAGGTGCCCCACGCCGGCGCGGCGGCGCTCGCGCTGCTGCAGCAACTCGGGCCCACGGAACGGGCGGTGTTCATCCTGCGGGAGGTCCTGCACTGCACCCCCGCCCAGACGGCGGCCATCGTGGGCTGCCCGGAAGCCGCCTGCCACCGCACGGCCGCCACCGCCGCCCGGACGGCCGACGGCACGACGGTCCCGTCCTGGCCGCGGCGCATCATCGGCGCCGACCACATCGCCCGGGTCTTCGCCGCCATCGTCCCCGCGCTGGACCACGTCGGCGTCACCCTCGCCCCCCAGCAGGTCGGCGGCCACCCCGGCGCGGTCTTCCGCGACCGCCACGGCACCGTCCTGAGCACCCTCGCCTTCGACGTCCGCGACGGGCGCATCCAGACCATCCACTGGGCGACCGGCCCCCACCTGAGCACCGACACCCCCGCCCAGACCTGACCGCCCGCACGCAACCGCCCAGGACCGCAGACAAGGAGCCGTCCCCCCATGACCCGGACCCGGACACAGGAGTTCGACCACCTGCGGCCCCTGCTGTTCGCGATCGCCTACCACCTCCTGGGCAGCGTCGGCGAGGCCGAGGACGCCGTGCGCACCACCGGCCGGCACTGGCAGAGCCTCCCCGCCGCCCCGCCGGACGCCCGGGCCCACCTGACCGCCCACCTCACCAGGACGGCCATGGACCTGCTGCGCGCGGCCCGCGCCCGCCGCGCCGCCTACACCGGCACCTGGCTGCCCGAGCCCCTGCTCACCGACGCCCACGGCACCCCGGCCCCCGCCACGTACCCGGCCGGCTCGCTGCCCACCGCCGTCCTGCTGGAGCTGGAAGTCCTGGACCCCCTGCAGCGCGCGGTGTTCGTCCTGGACGAGGTGTTCGCCTTCGACTACGCGCAGATCGCCGCCGCGGTGGGCCGCCCGGAGGCGGACTGCCGCGACCTCGCCGCACAGGCACGCCGGCGCACCGCCGCGGCCCGCACCCGCCCGCAGGCCGACCGCGCCCAGTGCGCGGCGCTCGCGGCCCGCTTCTTCGACGCCCTGAGGGACGGCGACGCCGACGCCCTGCGCGAACTGCTCGCCGCCGACGCCCAGCTCGTCGGCGACGGCGGCGGCAAGGCCCCCCAACTGGCCCGCACCGTCACCGGGGACGACCGCGTGGCCCGCCTGCTGGCCTCCCTGGTCACCCTGCTCACCCGCATCGACGTCACGGTGGAGGCCCGCACCGTCAACAGCCGCCCCGGCGCGCTCCTGCGCGACCGGGACGACAAGGTCCTGGCGACCTGGACGCTGGACGTGCGCGACGGCCGCATCCACACGATCCACTCGGTGACCAACCCCGACAAACTCGCCCACCTGGGGCCGGTCGCGGACGCCTGGGCCCTCAACCGCGAAGCGGGCCGCACCCGCCGGGCCATGACCTGAAAAAAAGGCCCTGCAGATCCGCTGGAGAAGCACGGCAAAGCAACTCGAGCGGCCCGCCCGCACGCACCCCGTTCCCCTAATCTGACACCGCGTTTCGCCATCCACGTTCTAGAAATTGCGGGCCCTTACGCCCGCAAATAAAAAGGAGCGCTGAAGGAATGCAGAATTCCCGCAGAAGCCTTACCCGACGCATGCTCGCGGTATCGGCGTGCGCCGTCGCGCTGCCCCTGGCCACCGCCGGGCTCGCCGGCGCCGCGCCGGCCGGCACCGACGGCATATCCGACACCACGGTCAAGGTCGTCGCCACGGGCCTGAAGAACCCCCGCGACGTCACCGCCCTCGCGGACGGCACCCTGCTGGTGGCCGAGTCGGGCGAGGGCCTGCCGGGCTGCCCCGTCGGCCAGGTGTGCCTGGGCAAGACCGGCGCCGTCTACAAGATCAAGGGCCCGTGGCAGGGCCGCGTCGTCACCGGCCTGCCCTCCCTCGGCCCGGGCGTGGCGCCCGGCGCCGCGGTCCAGGCGGTCGGCCCGGCCAGTGTGCTGCCCGACCCCTACGGCGGTTACCTCGTGCTGAGCATGGGCGGCTTCGACAGCAACGGCCGTGCCGCGCTCGGCCCGGACGCCGCCACCCTGGGCACGCTCTCGCGCACCCGCGACGGTTCCGTCGTCGCCGACTACGTCGACCACGAGACGCGGCTGAACCCCGACGGCCGCCAGCCCTACTCCAACCCGTGGAAGGTCCTGCGCACCGGCGGCGGTTACCTGGTCACCGACGCGGGCGCCAACACCGTGCTGCGCACCGCGGGCGGCACCACGACCACCCAGTTCGTGCTGCCCACCATCGAGAACGACCGCGACGGCGTGCCCACCGGCATCGCCCGCACCGCCGACGGCACCACCTACGTCTCCGGCCTCGGTGTCTACGCGGGCCAGTCCCGCATCTACAAGGCCGGCCCCAACGGCCCCGAGGAGTGGCTGTCGGGCCTGACCAACGTCGTGGACCTGGCCGCCGCCCCCAACGGCGACCTGATCGCGCTGACCTACACGCCCGGCTACCTCGAGGACCCGCCCCAGCCGAGCAAGGTGCTGCGCATCAACACCACCACCAAGGAGGTCACCGAGATCCCGACCGGTGACCGGCTGATCATGGGCACCGGCCTGGACGTCGACCGCGAGGGCCAGATCTTCATCGTCAACAACGCCCGCGGCACCAGCGGCGAACTGCTGCGCCTGACCTACTGATCCACCCGCCCCACGCGAGCACACCCCACCCGACGGCCCCGCCGGCCACCCCACCCCGGCGGGGCCGTCCCCGCACCGCAACCCCCGCGGTGACCAGCCCACTTGCCCCACCACTACAGTGCGGTGCATGCCGAACGCCCACCCGTCAGAGCCCGTCCCCCAGGACCCGCACGGACCGCCCCCGCACACCCCCGCCGGCCCCTACGGCGCCCCCGCCCCCTACGGCGCCCCCACGCCTTACGGCGCCCCCACGCCTTACGGCGCCCCGGGCCCGTACGCCGCCGCTCCCGGCCCCCACGGCGCCCCGGGCCCCTACGGACCGGGACCGGCGGGCGCCCCCCACCCGTACCCCTTCACCGCGCCCTTCCCGCTGACCATGCCCGCCGGCGTGCGGGCCGCGCAGTCGGTGAACTTCTCCGTGGCGGGCCTGGGCCTGCTGCTCACCGTCGTGGTCTCCGCCACGTCCGGCGCCTACGCGTCCGGGCGCCTGCTCAGCGGCTACCTGCTGGCGTTCGTCCTGTGCGCCCTGGCCTTCGCCTACCCCAAGGCGGGCAACGGCGTGCGGGTGGCGTCGATCGCGGTGGCCGCCCTGCAGATCCTCATGGGCCTGGGCTCCCTGGCGAACGGCACGTTCCTCGGCATCGTCCCGCTGGGCGCCGCCGTCACCGTCGTCGTCCTGCTCACCCAGCGCCCGGCGATCCAGTGGTTCACCCGCCCCCGCACCCCGCAACAGCAGCCGTACGCCTGACCCGGACACCCCGTCCCGGCACCGGGACGGTCAGCGCGTCAGTTCTCCTCCCGCAACTCCGCGGCCAGTGCGGCCAGCGGCTCGGCCTCCTCGTCGTGGCCGGCGCCCCTCAGCCGGGTGACGGCCGCGTCCAGGCGGGCCAGGGCGGGGGCGGGGCGTTCCAGGTAGATACCCTCCACCGCGCCCGCGAGGCGCACGCACTCCGCCCACTCACCGGCGTGCTCACCCTCGGCCCCCGCCTCGCCCAGCAGCGCCAGGCCCCTCTCCAGCGCCGCCAGCGCCTCCTCGTAGGTGCCCGCGTAGGCGTGGACGCGGCCGTGCTCGTAGGCCAGCGCGACATCCAGGGGACGCCCGCCGGCCTCGTACCCGGCGGCGCGGGCCTCGTCGGCGATCCGCCCGGCGTCGCTGAGGAAGCCGAGCGCGTCCCCCAGCCCGTCGGCGCCCTGCTGCTTGGCCTGCAGCCGGGCCACCTCGCGCAGGCAGTTGCTGAGCTGCTCGTAGCGCGGCGCCCGGGCGTGCGCGGCGAGCGCCTGGCCGGCGGCCTCCCGCGCCCGGCCGAACTCGCCCGACTCGGCGAGCAGTACGGCCGTCTCCGCGGCGATCATGGCGTGGCTGCCCGGATCGTCCTCCCAGCCGGCCGACTCGGCGGCGAGGGCGACGAACTCCGCCGTGGCCGCCTTGAGGTCCTCACCCGCGTGCAGCGCGCGGGCCCGGGTCAGCCGCAGCTGCGCGGCGAGTCTCTCGTCCAACTCCCCGGCGGCGAGGTCGGGTTCGGCCAGCAGGGAGTCGAGCAGGGCGATGCTGTCCTCCACGCGCCCCAGGTCCAGGCTGAGCTGCGCGGCGTTGCTGTAGGTGCACAGCGCCTCGATGCGGCTGCCGTGCCGCAGCTGCACCTCCGCCGCACGGCTCAGGTGCCGCAGGGCCTCCTCGGGCCGGCCCAGGTGCAGACACGCCTCGGCCAGATCGCCGTGCAGACGGCCGGTGTCGACGGCGCGGGCAGGCCAGTCGGCGGCCAGCCGCAGGGCCTCGGTGAGGTCCGCGTACGCGGCCTGCGCGTCGCGCATCCCCAGCCGCAGGCGGCCCCGCAGGCCCAGCGTGCGGGGCAGGTGCCAGGCCGGCCCGTGCGCCCGCAACCGCTCCTGGAGCGCATCGAGTTCACTGACGGCGCCCGGCAGGTCACCGGTGAGCGCGTGGGCGCCTGCGCGCAGCAGTGCGGCGCCGGAGATCTGCGTGGGAATGTCGTGGCGCACGGCGAACGTGTGCAGCAGGTCCACCTCGGCCAGGGCCGGCGCGAGGTGCTCCTCCTGGCGCGTCGTCTGCAACCGGAGCCCCAGCACGGTCGCGCGCAGCCGCAGCAGCCGGGCCTCCAGGTACGGGGCGAGCGCGGGCGCCTGCTCGTGCAGGCGGACGATGCCGGCGTGGGCGGCGCCCAGCGCGGCGGCCTTCGCCTCCCCGCCGTCCCCGTCCGCGCCTCCGTCCGTGTCCGGTGCCGGGAGCTCGGCCCGGGCCAGCAGGACGCAGGCGCGCGAGAGCGCCGCCTGCCCCGCCGCTCCGGCGTCGTCGTACAGGGCGGCTGCTTCCTCGTGCAGGGCGGCGGCCTCGGCGAACTCGTCCTTCTGGCCGGCCTGGTCCGCCTCGTCGGCGAGCAGGTCCGCGCGCAGCAGCACGAGCGGGCCCACGGCGTCGTCGTCGGGGTGGACGTAGTCGCCGGCGGTCACGAGCGTGCGCAGCCGCGCCCATGCCGGCCGCGCCTGCGGGTGCCCCTGCTCCTCCCACTGCCGTGCCCGCGCGATGAGTTCGGGCAGCGACTCGGGCAGGGCACCGGCCGTGCGGGAGGCGGGAACCGGGGCCGGGGCGGCGGGGGCGGCGTCGTCGAGGCTGCGGGTGCGCAGGGTCAGCTCCAGCGCGTCCAGCAGCGGAGCACGCTCCAGGCGGGCCCGGCGGCGCTCGGCATGCGCGGTGGTGCCGTTGCGGGCGTCGAAGCGGGCGGCGAGGTCGTCGGCGCGGCGGCCCGCCTCGGCGCGCAGGCCGGCCACCGTCCAGGTGCGGCCCGCCCACCCGGCGGCCGGCAGCTCACCGTGGCCGAGCCGCTCGACGCGCTGGAGGAGCACCTGCGCGCCGGTGAGGAAGTCGTACTGGTCCAGCGGCGAGTCGACCTCGTCGAACAGGGTGCGGTTCTCGGCGAGCAGCTCCAGACCGCGTGCCTCGTTGCCGGTCAGCGCGCAGAACTCCAGGTGCCGCCCGACCTCCCCGGCCATGGCGGGGTTGCGGCGGCAGGCGCGGTAGCCGGCCAGGTGCAGTTCCCGGGCCCGCTCGGGATCACCGGTGCGCAACAGCGGCAGCAGCGCGTACGACACGGACCGGGCCGGCTCCTCCTGGCAGGACTCCTGGCCTGCCAGGACGGGCTCCCACACGCGCAGCGCCCGCTCGTCGTCGCCCGCGGCCAGGTGGTAGCGGGCGCGCTCGCAGATCTCGCAGGCCTCGCAGTCGCTGAGCCGGGTGCGGGCGCGGCCCGCCCACAGCTCGTAGGCCAGGGCGGTGTCCTCACCGACGTGGGCGGCCAGCTGGTAGGCCTGGCCGTAGTAGGGCTGCAGGGCGAGGCCGGCCTTCTCGTAGCGGTCGCGCATCTCCGCCGACCACTGGCGCAGGCTGGCCAGCGGGATCTCGGGCAGCTGGCGCAGCGCGTGGGCGACCCACTTGAACCGCCAGAACAGCAGGTGGCGCAGCCGCTCGTCGAAGACGTCGGGCTGCTCGTCGAACATGGTGAGCAGCCGGGCGAAGACCACGGGCGACTTGCGCGGCTCGGAGCCGTAGGTGTACGCCTCCTGCAGCTCCAGCAGTGCGCGCACCAGCGCGACCGGCTCGGCGAACTGCTCGGCGGCGTCGGCGAGTTCCTCGGCGGCGACGGTACGGGTGCGGCCGTAGGGGCGCCGGCTGTTCTCCTGCAGCGCCCGGTACAGCTCGTCGGTGGTCTGGGGTGCGGTGGGCATCGTCAGCTGTCCTTGCGGAGGGCGTGGGCGAGGAGGTCGAGGAAGGAGCGGTTGATCAGGCTCGACTCGGCAGGCCGCAGCGGACGCCGGGACAGCATCGCGGCCTGCCCGTAGAGCGCTTCGGCGCTGGTGCGGGCCAGCTCGGGCTCGTCGATGGTGACGGCGGTGCGCACCAGCGGGTTGAGCTGGTTGAGGATCAGCTGGGCGCGCGGGGCCTCCTGGCGCAGGGCGCCCAGGATGTCCCCCCACACCCCGCCCTGCTGCTCGCGGGCCAGCTGGGAGCGGGTGCGCTCGTGGCGGGCCTCGCGGCTGTCGACGAGCAGGGCGGGCGCGGAGGCCGGCTGGAAGGTGCGCAGCGCCACGTCGCAGTCGAACACGGCGAGCGCGTCGCGGGCCCGGGCGAGGTAGGCCGCGGCGGCCAGTTCCGTCTCCCGGTCGACGGGGTCCAGGTGGGCGGTGAGCGTCTCGGGGTCCAGGTCCGCGACGGTGGCCTCGGGCCGGATCTCGGGCAGGCGGTGCACGAGGTCACGGTCGTAGGTGTAGCCGCCGTTGACGACGCCGAGCCCGGCGGCCGAGGCGATCGCGGCGACCTGCCGGAACTCCTCCACGCTGGAGGTCACGAGCACGGTGCGGTGGGTGCGCGCGAACTCGTCCAGGGTGGTGTGCCCGTCGGTGGTCTCGAACGGCAGCCACGGCAGCAGCATGCGCAGGATCTCGTCGTCGTGCACCGCGAGCGACTTCACCGCCAGGTGGTGGGCCTGCAGGAACCGGCCCAGCAGGTCGGGGTCGCTGGCGGCGGCCCGGGCGATCCACGCCCGCAGCCGCTCGGCGAGCGCCTCGCGCACGGCGGCGAGGGTGTCGTCCTCGTACAGGGACTCGCGCGAGGCGGTCGGGCGCAGCGCCTCGGCGTCCACGACGCAGCGCACGAAGAACGCCCACTCGGGCAGGATCTCCTCGGCCTGCTCCGACAGCAGCATGCCCTTGACGTGCACCCGGTGGCCGTGGCGGCGCCCGGCCGGGACCGTCTCGGGCAGCACGCACGCGATGCCCTTCAGGCCCACGGCCGGCAGGTCCAGCTCGATGGTGTCCAGCGGCGTGAACCCGAACACCTCCTCGCCGTACGCGGCCAGCGCGCGCGAGCGGGCACCCGGCGTGGGGTAGGCCTGTGCCCAGGGCGCGGGCTCGGGGTTGACCGGCACCGCGGGGGCGCCGGAGCCGTCGTCGAAGGACACCGGGTGGCGCAGCAAGGACCCGAAGTGCCGGGCCAGCGCGTGCACCTGGGACGGCCGCGTCCACTCGGCGGCGTCGGCGCGCGGCGTCAGCGTCACGGTGGTGCCGGGCCGGGGGCGGGCGGAGGCGGGCAGGGTGCGCACGGTGTACCTGCCGTCGCCCCGGCCGCGCCACTCCACGACCGGGGCGTCGGGGGTGCGCGCGGAGCGGCTCAGCACGTGGATCTCGTCCGCGACCAGGAAACAGGACAGCAGGCCGATGCCGAACTGGCCGATGAAGTCCGCCCGTTGCTGGGCGATCGAGTCGGCGCGCTTGCTGCTGCGGCCGATGGTGGCCAGGAAGCTGTGCACGTCGGCCTCCGTGAGACCGACGCCGTCGTCCTCGACGCGGACCACGCCGCCGTCGGCGTACAGACGGATCCCCGGAGCCGCGGGTACGGCGGCCGCCGCGGCCGGGGTGAGCTGCCGGCGGGCGGTCAGCGCGTCCACCGCGTTCTGCAGCAGTTCGCGCAGGTAGACCCGGGGGCTGGAGTACAGGTGGTGGGACAGGAGGTCGACCAGGCCGCGCAGATCGACCTGGAAGGTGCGGTCGGCGCCGAGCGGGCCGGAAGGGGCGTCGGGCAAAGTCATCGGGCAGTCCGGGGTGCGGTGAGCGGCAAGGGGCGGAAGCACACGGCGCGGTCGGGCGCCGGGACGGGAACGGACACAAGGGGTGGAGCCAGGTGCCGGGACGGGGCCGGGCGCCGGGACCGGGCGCCGGGCAGCCACGGCCGCGGGATCAGACGCGGCGCCGGAAACGGGCGTACGCCGCCTCCGGCTGCGCCATGTACTTCCACGGCCACGGCGTGAAGGCACCGCCCAGTTCGCGGTAGACGCGCCGGGCGACGTCCCGCTCGCCGGCGAGCGACAGGGCCATGGCGAAGGTGTTGAAGTCCTCCTGCCAGCCCGGGCGCCGCTCGTGGGCCGGGTGCAGGATGCTGCGCTCGGCGGCGTGCCTGAGCTCCTGGCGGACCTGGGCGTTGTCGAGGTGGTTCGAGCGGTCGGACTCCACCCACTCCTCGATGTGGGCCATGGGGATCACACAGCCCAGCCGGTGGCCCTCCGGCGCGCCGTCGAACGCCTGGCGGGCGAACGCCAGGGCCCGGCCGGGCTGTCCGCCCCAGCGCGGCTGCAGCTGCGACAGCCACTCCAGATGGGCCCCCGGGTCGAGCGGGTCGCGGCGCAGCGCGGCGTCGAACCGGGTCCTGGTGACGGCCCGGCCGAGCGACATGCCGCGCCCCGAGGTCAGCAGGCGCCGCCAGGGCGAGATCCACTCCGGGCGCAACTCCGCGGCCTGCAGGAGGTGTTCCTCCGCGATCTCCAGCCGCTCGTGGAAGACGCGCCACTGCTCACGCGAGACGTCCACGGCACGCGCCGAGGTGCGGGCCTCCCACCCCCAGACGACGTGCCGGGCACCGGAGACGAGCAGGGCCAGCGCCCGGTGTTCCTTGTCCTCCTCGACGGCCCGGCCGATCCAGTCCTGCACCCCGGCGACGTCGCAGACCTCCGACAGCACCTGGTGCTCACGGCCGAGGTCGAACGGAGCCGCCGCCGCCTTCACCGCCTCCCAGTCACCGGCCCGGGCGGCCCGCACCAGCGCCAGCACCCGCGTGTCCCCGAGCGCCTCCAGCCGGTACACGCCCCTGCCCCGCGGAGCGGGAAGCGCGTGCGGATCCGCCGCCGGTCCGTGACCGCCCCCGCCGAACAGCCTGCCGAACATGCCGCGCCCTCCCCGTGGTCCCGCGTGATCGTGCGAGGCAGCATAAACGCTCCCCCTGACACCACCTCCACGGGGATTTCCACCGCCCGCACCCGGCCCCGGGACCACCCTCGCCCCGGCCGACCGGCCCCTTCGCCGCGGACGGCCGGGGGCCGCCCGCACCCCGTCGCCTCGCCGGCAACGCGCCAGGCACCGGGAGCCGCCCCATGGCACGTCCGCGCGCAATGGGCCTGGTCGGTAGGGTTCTGACGACCAGTCGGGCGACTGGGAGCCGGCGGCCGACCTCATGGCCCGGACGCGTACCTCCCGGGACGGGCAACGCCGCGGGCAGTACTGTCGAACACGGGGCGCCCAGTCTCATGGCGTGGGCGATGAGGACCCGCCAGGGGACGGCGTCGCCGGGGTTGCGGTCGGCGGCCGTCCGCAGGACCGGTTCGGCGTCGCGCAGCACCGTGAACGGCGCTCCGTCCTGCGCGCGATCAGGGAGTCACTCTCCGGGGACGACGGCGTCTCCGGCGGGGAGCTGGGCCCGCTGTCCTGACCGCGGGCCCGCCCCGTCCCCGGAAGCGGTCCCGCCGGGGGGAATGACGGCGGGGTCCGTGCTGTTGTGAGGGGTGTGGTCGTGGAGGGGACAGTGTCCCCGGGCCTCACCCCTTGCCTGTCGGGACGATCGTTCGGCTGAAGCCCGGCAGTGCCTTTCGCCGCGCAGGCGACCGCCCTCCACGACCACACCCCCCTCTTCTTCCGCTGCGGCCCCGGACGGCATCTGCCCCCGGGGCCGCAGCGTCTGTGCCCGCGGTGCGGGTCACAGCGGATGCCAGTCGGCCGTCGCCGTGCCGTCCGTGCGGGCGCGGCCGAAGACGACGTCGGCGAAGTGGATGCCGAAGCCGACGGTGTCGGGGCGCAGGAGTTCGGTGACCAGGGCGCGGCGGTGGTGTTCGGCGGCGGCCGGGTCGGCCTCGCGGATCGCGGACCACTCGGGGTGGCGTATCTGCAGCGGGGACAGCAGCGCGTCGCCGAAGGCCAGCAGGCGGCTCCCGCCGGAGGCGATCACGAAGCCCGTGTGGCCCGGGGTGTGGCCGGGCAGGGCCATCGCGTGGACGCCGGGGAAGACCTCCTCGCCCGCCAGCAGGGGCCGGGTGCGCGCCTCGAGCGCGTCCAGCGCCTCGTCGCGGTCGTCCCACTCTCCCTTGGGCACGGCGAAGCCGGCCCGCGCGAACAGCGGCGGGTCGGTGAGGGCCCAGCCGGTGTGGTCGGGGTGCAGGTGGGTGAAGGCCACCGTCTCGATGTCGTCCGGGGAGCGGCCCAGCAGGGCGAGGTTGCCGGGCAGCAGCCCTCCGTGGACCGCGCCCCGGTAAGGGTGCGCGGGGTCCTCCGGCACGGCGCGCGGCCCGAACCCGGCGTCGATCAGCAGGGCCCGGTCGCCCGACTCCACGAGCAGGCCCCCGGTGTTCGCGACGAGCCGGCGGGTGTCGTTGAGGTAGGCGCCGTAGGTGACCCAGTGGCGGTCGGCGGCCACCGGGGGAGCGGTGTGCGGCTTGAGCAGCATCGCCCCGTCGGGCACGTAACTGACCTTCAGCGCCCCCACGCGCAGGGTGCGCACCGCGGAGGGCCTGCGCAGCCGGCTGTCGCTGTCGTCGTTCATGGGTGGTCTCCTCGTCCTGCGGTGCGGGCCGTGCGGTGCGGGTACGGGCGCGGCGCGGCCGTCCGCCGACGAGGTGCGGCGGACGGCCGCGCCGGATGCGCGGGTCGGGCCGGCGGCGCGGGCGAAGGGCCCGCGCCGGACGGGCGGTTACGCCGGGGTGCGCCCGCGCAGCACGACGCCGACGAGCAGCGCGCCCACCAGGGCGACCACACCCGCCGTGACCATGCCGGCGTGCAGCCCGCCCAGGACGTCCGCGGGGGTGGGCGTGCCACCGGAGGACAGCGCGTTGGTGCGGGCCGCGGCGATCGCGCTCAGACCGGACACACCGATCGCGGCGACGTACTGCGGCAGCTGCGACAGACCGCCGACGACGCCCTGGTCCTCCTCCGTGACGCCCGTGGTCATCACGGTGATGAAGGAGACCACGCTGAAGACGTGGCCCAGACCCATCACGGACGACGTCACGAGCAGGGCGGCCAGGTTCACGTCCTGCGGCAGGGCGAACATGGCGACGGTGCCGACGCCCTGGATGAGCAGGCCCGCGGCGAGGACCTTCACCCCGCCGAACCGGCCGAGCAGCCGCGCCACGTACATGCCGCCCAGGGTCGCGGCGGCGCCCTCGCCCAGGTAGCTCAGGCCGGCCTGCAGGGCGGAGAAGCCCAGCACGTCCTGCATGTACAGGCTCAGCAGCACCGTCGTACCGGCGCACATGCCGAAGGTGATGACACCGAACAGGCCCGACCACTTCACCGACGGCCGGTTCAGCACCGACAGCGGCACCAGCGGCTCCGGGTGACGCCGCTCGACCAGCAGGAACACCACCAGCAGCAGCACCCCGCCGACGATCGGGCCGAACGCGCCGGGACGGCTCCAGCCCTGGTCACCGCCGGTGGAGATGCCGTACACCAGGCCGAACAGGCCGAGCGTGGCGAGGATCGCGCCGGGGATGTCCATGCGCCGCGCGGCACCGGACTCGTGGATCACGGGCAGGGCCAGCGCACCGGCCAGCGCCAGCGCACCCATCACGCACAGCGCGACCATGGTCCAGCGCCAGCTGAAGCCGTTGGTGATGACACCGCCGCCGAGCGCGCCGAACACGAAGCCCAGCGACATCACGGCGCCGTTCAGGCCCAGGGCACGCGCCCGCTTGGGGCCCTCCTGGAAGTAGCCGGTCATCAACGCGATGGCGGCCGGGGCGATCATCGCGGCGGCGGTGCCCTGCCCGATGCGGGTGGCGATCAGCACACCGGGGCTGTTGGCCAGCGCCGCGCCCAGCGAGAACAGGGTGAACACCCCGACGCCGAGCGTGAACAGCCGCTTGCGGCCGATCAGGTCGGCGACCCGCGCGAACAGCGGCAGCAGGCTCGCCGACGGCAGCAGGCTCGCCGTGGCGACCCACTGCAGCGTGCCGGCCGAGGAGAAGCCCAGCGCGGAGCCGATGTCGGGCAGGGCGACGGTGACGATGGAGAAGTCCAGGCCGCACATGAACGTCGCGCAGCACAGGGTGATCAGCACCAGCCACTCGCGCGTGCCGAAGACGGCACCGGCGGCGGGCCCGGGTGGTGCGCCCGCCTCGGTCGTGGTCGGGGCGGGGGGTGAGGATTCGGTGACGGCCATGAGCGGTCCTTCCTGGCGATCCGGGGTTGCCTGATCAGCTTCGAATCGGCGGGCCTGCGCAACAAGGACGATCTGTGCAACGATCGATTCGCTGGGCTAATCGTTCGAGGTCGCGAAGACCGAAGGGGCGCGGGAGAGTCGTTCATGGAACGCCAGGAGATCGAGATTTTCCTGACCCTCGCGGAGGAACTGCACTTCGGGCGGACCGCCGAGCGGGTGGGCGTCTCGCAGAGCAGGGTCAGCCAGACCATCGCCCGCCTGGAACGCCGCGTCGGGGCGAAGCTGTTCGACCGCACCAGCCGGCAGGTCACCCCCACCCCCATCGGGGAACAGCTCAGGGACGACCTGGGGCCCGCGTGGCGGGGCGTGGAGGAGGCCGTCGCCCGCGCCATGGCGGCCGGGCGCGGCATCACCGGCTCGCTGCGCATCGGCTTCTCCGGCGCGTTCACCGGCCACCTGCTGCACAGCATCACCGAGGTGTTCGCCCGCAGCTACCCGGACGTGGACGTGCAGATACGCCAGGTGCAGATCTCCGACCCCTACGGGCCGCTGCGCGCCGGTGACGTCGCACTGCAGGTGACCGAACCGCCCGTGGCCGAGCCGGACCTGACGCTGGGTCCGGTGCTGGTGTCCCAGCCCAGGGTGCTGCTGATGGCGTCCTCGCACCCCTTCGCGCGGCGCGAGAGGGTGGGCGTGGAGGACCTGGCGGAGGCGACGCTGCTGACGGTCGCCGGGAACGTGCCCGCGCACTGGCTGGACCACCACTTCCCGCGGCAGACGCCGTCGGGCCGGCCCATCCCGCACGGACAGGCCATGACGCACTGGGAGGACGCGCTGTCGCTGGTCCTGGCGGGCAAGGGCGTCACCCCGGTGGCGGCCGCGGGCGCGCACTACTACAGCCGGCCCGGGCTGGTCTTCAAGCCCCTCGACGGCGCCCCGCGCATCGACTACGCGTTCGTGTGGCCCACCGGCCACGAGACCGCCCGCCTGCGGGCCTTCGTCCGGGCGGCGATGGACCGCATCGGCGAACTGGGCGGCCCCACCCGGGCGGTGGAGAGCCTGTGGGGCGATACGGCCCCGGCCCCGAGCCCGTGACCGTCCCGGGGCGTGGCGGCCGCCCCGGCGCCCCCGCGCACCCCCCTGCCCCCGGCGCCCCCGCGCCGGGCCGTCACTCCAGGGCCCCCGCCCCCGCCGCCGCCAGGTAGCGCTGGTCGGGGTGGTCCTGGAGCATCACGTGGTGCAGGGTCGTGGTCGACGGGGACGGGGGCAGGCCCAGGTCGTCGGTCATCCGGCGGTGCAGCGACTGGTAGACGTCCAGCGCCGCCGCCCGCCGCCCCGACGCGTACAGCGCCCGCATCAGCTGGCTGTGCAGGTTCTCGTGGTACGGGTGCTCGCCCACCAGGGCCACCGCCTCCCCGACCGCCTCCTGGAAGCGCCGGCACAGCAGCAGCGCGTCGATGCGCACCTCGCAGGCCGCCAGGTGCGCCTCGTTCAGCACCCGGGCCTGCACGGTGAGCCGGCTGCCGTGGCGCACGTTGCCGAAGGGCGCCCCGCGCCACAGGGCCAGCGCCCGGCTGAGCACCTCGGTGGCGGCGTGCGCCTGCCGTTCCTCCAGCAGGCCGCGGGCGCTCAGGACCAGCTCCTCGAAGCGGGGGCGGTCCCATTCCTCGGGCCGCAGCCGCAGCACGTAGCCGTTGCCGTCGGTGACCAGCCGCTGCTCGGCGATCTCGCGGGCGCTGCTGCCGCTGCCGGCCGCCAGCGCCTTGCGTATCGCCCCGATGTACGTCTGCAGCGCGGTCGTGGCGGTGCGCGGCGGTTCGCCGTCCCACACCTCGCTCAGCAGCGCCGGCACGGACACGCGGTGGTTGGCCTTCGCCATGAGCAGGGCGAGCACCTGCCGCTGCTTGGGCGCGCTGGGGGTGATGTCACGCCCCTGCGCGCGCACGTCGATCGGTCCAAGGACACGGAACTCCACAGCCCCTCCTGGAGGTCGGGTCTCACCGCCCGGCGCGGGCGCGCGGTGTGCGGGCGAACAGTCGGCGGGAGCTCCGCGTCGCTGCGGTGCCCCCGTGGTGCGGTGTGGGGGGAGGGGACCGGCCGGGCGCTCCCGTGGTGCGGTGGGGGTGGGAGGAGGGCCGAGGCCTGGGCCGGCTGGAGTGAGGGCCGGTCAGCCGTCGCCGGGTGCCAGGCACATCTCGTGGCCGAGGCGGCGGTGCGCCGCGGCGACCGAGACGAGCGTGGCGTGGCGGTGCCAGCCGGGGTAGGACCGGCCGGCGAAGTCGTGCAGGCCCAGTTCGGCCTCCGTCTGCCCGATCCGGGCGGCGGGTGCGCTGCCGAGCAGCCCCAGGACGCGCAGCTGGTGGGCGGGGGGCAGGTTGGTCAGCCAGATCCGCTCCGGCCGTGGCCGGGCGCCGCTCCACACGCCGGCCAGCACGGCCGGCTCACCGCCCGGCAGCAGCACCGCCGCGGCGGCGAGCCGCGGCCCGCCCGCGGCGGGCGGGCCGGCGGGGCCCGGGCGGGCGTGCCGGCGCAACCGGTCACCGACGGTCTCCAGGGCGCTGTGGCGCGCCACGAGACGGCGCCCGGCGCCCCGGCGCACCCCGCCGTCCGCCCTGCGGGCGCCGCTCGCCGGGTGGGGGTCGGCCAGCGGGGCCAGCGACAGGGGCAGGGTGTCGGGGACGACGACGACCCAGTCCAGACCGCGGGCCTGCAGCCCCTCGATCACGGGCTCGGCGTCGATGTGCCCGTCGGTGTGGACCACGACCGGCGCCGTCACCGGGCCGGTGCGCACCAGCCGGTCGGCGAGCGCCAGGCACAGCTCGGCCGTGCTGGCGTGGCCGGCGGTGTCGGGGATGCGGGCCTGGTGGCGCAGCGCGGCGTCCTCGCTCCAGCGCCGGGGCAGGTACAGCCGCCAGTCCACGGAGAGGTCGCCGAGCTCGCCGGAGTGGAACGCGCCGACCGCCAGCTGGCAGTTGACGGTGCGTCCGGAGGCCGGGACGAAACGGCGGTGGACGCCGACGGCGAGCGCGCCCCGCTTGGGGATGACCACCGGGCACAGCGTCCAGGCGTGCGCGGGGGCGTGCTCGGCGACCCAGCGGGTGAGTTCGGCGCGCACCGGGCGCCAGGGCCAGGCGCTGTCGTTGACGAACTGCTGGAGCGACTGCGGCGCGGTCGGCGACGGCGTCACCGAGGCCGCGATGCGCCGCAGGGTCTTCTTGCCGGGCGTGCACAGCAGCCCCTTCACGTACACGCCCGCCCAGCGCCGCTGGTCGGCCCGCGACAGGTGGGCGAACAGCCGCTGGGCCGACGGGACGTGCTCGGTGGCCGGATGCATGAGGACTCCTCTCTCCCGGTCGCCGTAAATATACAGAACATTCTCTATGTTTCTAGGGCCCGGTGAGGCGGCGGTGGGGGAGCGGAGCGGGTACAGGGGCTCTGAGCTGCGCGGGAAGGGGTGCGCCGGGGGTGAGAAATCCCTGCGGATAGCGGGTGATGGGGTCTCGAAAGACCTAAAGACCGTTCAGGCACCGGTCGGACACCGACCAGGCACCGGCCGCAGGCCGGTCCTCCCGGCTCAGGCGCCGCAGGCCTCCGTGTCGGCCGGCCGGGACAGCAGCGGGCCCAGGGCCCTCAGGGCCTGGGCCAGGTTCTCCCCGGGCGCGTCGCCGGTGACCGGGCGCAGCGCCTCCGGTGTCGAGGCGGCGGCCTCGGCGCCGAGCACGACGTGGGCGAGCAGGGTCGTGACCGCCAGCGGGGTCAGCCCGCTGTCCGCAGGGGTCAGCCCGCTGTCCGCGCGCTGCTCGCACCAGGACCGCTCCAGCGCGTCGCGCAGGCCCGGGGCCCAGCAGTCGTACCAGCCGCCGTGGCCCTCGCGGGTGAGGCGGGCGGCGGCGCGCACGCTCGGCGTGGTGCGCAGCGCGCCGGCGAGGGCGAGCACCGTCTCCAGCGCGCCCTGGAAGCCGGTGGCGGGGGCGGTGGCGTCCAGGGCGGCGCGGGTGGCGGCGGCGCCGGACTCCTGCACGGCGTCCGCGAGGGCCGACTTGCTGCGGAAGTGGAAGGTCAGCGCGCCCATGGTGACCCCGGCGGTTCTGACGATCCCGTGCAGCGAGGTGCCGTCGTAGCCGTGTCCGGCGAACTCGGAGGCGGCGGCCTCGACGATCCGCTGCCGGGTCTGCTCAGCCCGCTCCTGCCTCGCCACCTGTCTCGCCTCTCCTCCCGCCCCCCGCGGCCGGTCCGTGAGGCCACGATAGGTCAAGAAATCCCCAAGAACTCCGGAGAACGAGCAGCTCGGAACGTTCTTGGCAGGTTGGCTGGTAACGGCCCGTCCCAATCGCCTGACCGTCCGTGAGCCGAATGTTTGACTGACGACCATGATCGAACGCACGTACGCAATGAGTGGCCGGGTCGTCATGGTCACCGGCGCCTCGTCGGGCATCGGCGCGGCGGCGGCCCGGCTCTTCGCCGAGCACGGGGCGGCCGTCGTGCTCACGGCCCGGCGCGAGGCGCACCTCGCCTCGGTGGTCCGGGACATCGAGGCCAAGGGCGGCCGAGCCACGCACGTGGCCGCCGACATACGCCGCGGCGAGGAGGTCGAGCGGGTGGTGGCCACGGCCGTCGAGCGCTACGGCCGTCTGGACGCCGCCTTCAACAACGCCGGCCACGCCACGCTCGGCACCGACCTGCACGAGATGAGCGACGACGACTACGACACCGTGATGGACGTCAACGTCCGCGGGGTGTGGAACTGCATGCGCCACCAGATCCGGGCGATGCTGCCCACCGGGGGCGGCGCCATCGTCAACACCGCCAGCGTCGCCGGGCTGGTCGCCACGGGCGTGGGCGCGCCCTACGTCGCCGCCAAGCACGCGGTGATCGGGCTGACCAAGGCCGCGGCGGCGTCGTACGGGGAGCGGGGCATCCGGGTCAACGCCCTGGCCGTGGGCAGCACGCTCACCGAGATGATGGAGTCGCTGCGCGAGCAGATGCCCGGCGTGGGCCAGGCGTTCTTCGCGCGCGCCGTGCAGAAGCGGTTCGCGGCGCCCGTGGAGGTGGCGCAGGCCGCGCTGTGGCTGTGCAGCGAGGCGTCGTCGTTCGTGACCGGCGCGACCCTCCCGGTCGACGGCGGCACCCTCGCGGTCTGAAACGCCGGACCGGCCACACCGCCCGCGCGCACGCCCCGTACGGGATGCGCACGCATCTCGCACGCATCCCGTACGGGTCCGGTACGGCGACCGCGGCGCGGCCGGCCCGCGGGGGAGCGGCGCTACCCGGCCGCCACCGCCACCCGCTCCCCGGCCGCCACCCCGGCTTCCGCCGCCTGCCCGGTGGTCCACAGCGTGCCCGCCGCCGCCTCGGCGTCCACGGTGCGCAGCAGCCGTTCGTCGATCTCGTCCAGGCCGGCCACCAGGTGGCGCACGCCGGCGCTGCGCATCAGCTCGCCCTGGTGGCTGTGCGCGAAGTCGCTGGGGCGGCCGATGAACGGCGCCCCCAGTGCGCGGGCCGCCTCGGCGACGCGGGCCACGTCGTCGACGAAGAGGACCTGGCCGTGCTCCAGGCCGAAGTGCGCGGTGATCTCGCGCAGCCCGGGGCGCACGTCGTTGGTGCACAGGTAGTGCGGCGGGGTGAACAGGTGGGCCAGGGCGCCGAGGTGCTCGTCGAAGTGCGACTTGGCCAGGCCGCCGTAGCAGACCACCTCCAGCCCCGCGGCGGCGAGCCTGCGCAGCAGCGCCTCGGCGCCGGGGGTGACGTGGACGGGGTGGTCGGCGAGGTAGGCGGCGCGCTCCTCGAAGTAGGCGGCCAGCGCCTCCTCGCCGGTCAGCTCCTGTGGCACCGCCGCCGCCATGGCGAGCCCGGCGTCGCTCTGGCGCTGGGAGAAGACGCTGCGCTCGACGTCGGCGGAGTAGACGCCGCCGCGGCGGGTGACGAAGCGGTGGATCAGCGGGCTGAAGGTGTCGTTGAGCAGGACGCCGTCGATGTTGACGGCGGCCAGTCTCAGCCGGTGCAGGCGGTCGGTCATGGTCGGGTTCCCTCCCCTTCGGCGGGCGCGCCCAGGGACGTCCACAGGGACAGGGCGCGCTCCTCGCTGTTCTCGATCCTGTCCAGGGCCGGGCCGGTGGCGATGCCGGGCAGCAGCAGCCGCCACATGCCGACCGTGCGGCGCGGCAGGTCGGCCCGCCGGGACACGACCTGCGCGTACTCCTGCATGCCCGTGCAGGCGCCGACGACGAACTCGGCGAGCTCCTCGCTGCGCACGTGCTCGCGCAGCTCGCCCTGGGCGCGCGCCACGTCCAGGCAGTCCTGGAAGCTGCGGGCCCAGGCCGTGTACGGCGTGGCGTCCTGCAGGCCGCTGGCGGCCTGTTCGGCGGTCAGGCGCACGCCGGCCCGCAGCAGCGGGTCGGCCTGCAGCGAGTGCGACCAGATGAGGGTGATGTCCACCAGGCGCTGCAGGCCGGTCGTGGGCACGTGCGGCTCGATGGTGCTGCGCTGGGCGTTCATCACCTCCTGCGCGAGGTTCTGCTTGTCCTTGAAGTGGAAGTACAGGGCCCCCGCGGTCACTCCCGCGCGCTGCAGGATCTTGTTGATCCCCGCGCCGGCGTAGCCGAACTCGTCGAAGACCTCCGCGGCAGCCTTCAACAGCTGCTCTCGGGTGTGAATCGCGCGCTCCTGCTTGAGCGCGCGACCCGTGTTCGCTCGTGCCATGGCTGCATCCCGGTCTCGACAAGAAAAAGAACGTCCTCTATGTTACTGGCCGTGGCGCCGCCCCGCCAGGGGTGTGGGGGCGGCGCATGTCGGTGCGGTACTCAACGGCCGCACATAACAGGGGGGTTACACACATGAACACGTCGATGACGAGCGTCGCCTCGAGACCGCTGCGCGTTGAGAAGGGCCTGGTCCACAAGCACGACGCCGGGCAGGTGCTGCTGGCGGGCCTGGAGCGCCTGGGCCAGGACGAGTTCCTGATCGCGGCCGACTGGACCGACACCGCCGGCCTGGGGGACGGCGCCGTCCTGCTCACCGAGACGATCCGGCAGACCTTCCCGCTGCTGTCGCACGCCGGGTACGGCGTCCCCTTCGGCCACCGCCTGGCCTGGAGCGAGTACCGCTACACGCTGAACCTGCCCTCGCTGCGCGAGAACGGCATCGGCGGCCGGCCCGACCTGCACATCCGCTGCTACGACGTGATCCGCCGGCGCGAACGGGTCACCGGCCTGTCCCTGCACGTCACCGTGGTGCGCGACGGCGTGCAACTGGCCACCGCCCACACCCGGTTCACCATCCAGCCGCCCGCCATCTACGACCGGCTGCGCGGCGCCCGCGGCGACGCCCACCGCATGCTGGAGCTGGCCCGCAGCCGCCCGCTGCCGCCGCCGGTCGCGGGCGCCGGGGTCGGCGAGGAGTTCCGCGACGTGGTGCTCTCGCCCACCGACGCGCCCGACCGCTGGCAGCTGCGGGTCGACACCCACCACCCCCTGTACTTCGACCACCCCGGCGACCACGCCCCCGGCATCCTCCTGCTGGAGGCGGCCAAGCAGGCCGTGCGCACCCTGCGCCACCCGCGCGTGGGCGTCGCCGAGGCGATGGAGACGGTCTTCCACCGCTACGTCGAACTCGACTCGCCCTGCTGGGTCGACGCCCAGCTGCTGCCCGACGACCAGCTCGGGCGGGCCCGCTTCCTGGTGACCATGCACCAGGAGGGCCGGCTGTGCTTCACCGCGCTGGTGTCCGTGGCCAACCAGGAGCAGGCGCCGGAGCAGGCGCGGCCGGCGGCCGGCTGAGCGGGGCCGGGCCGACGCCCGGCAGGGTGCCTCCGCCCACCCCGGCGACGTGCGCGCCGAGGACCAGGTCCTCGCCGACCGCGACGGGGTGGCCCACGGACCGCAGCAGGTCCAGGTCGGAGGCGTGATCGGCATACGCGGCGGCGCGCGAGGGATCCACCGCGTGCCGCCGCATCAGCGCGCGCGCCAGCCGGCCCTTCTCGGTGCCGATGACCGGGCGCCGCACCACGCCCGTGCAGTACCCGTCCTCGTACGACGGCTCGCTGCACAGGATGTCGTCCGCGCCGAGGAGTTCGGCCACCGGCTCCAGGCAGGGCCGGAACGAGCCCGACACCAGCACGATCCGCGCGCCGCGCGCCCGGTGGCGGGCCAGCGCGTTGACCACCGGCAGGTGCAGCAGGGTGCCGCAGGCCAGTTCCGCGTCGAACCAGGCCCGCCCGTGCGCGAACAGCTCCTGACGCGGGCGCCCCGCGTACAGCCGGTAGTACTCCCGGTTGGTGACCAGCCGCGATATCCCCGCCGCCGACCTGCGCCGCAGGGTGCCCGCGGCCTGGTCGTAGGCCGACTCGGGCAGCCCGCGCTCGCGGTAGTGGAAGCGCAGGTAGCGGAACATGCTCTTGACGGTGATCAGCGTCTCGTCGACGTCGAAGAACGCGAGGTCCACGGGGGCGGGGTCGCCGTCGGCGGTGTCCCGCGCCCGCTCGTCGTGTGCCCGCGTCTCGTGTGCCCGCTTCTCGTGCGGTGCCGCGGGCGCGGGCTGGGGGAGGGTGGTGCGGGCGTGTGACATGGCGTCGGCCTTCCGGTGGGGTGACAGGGGTGTGGCCGGGCGGCGGCCCCCGGGGGAGGTCGGGGCCGCCGCCCGGCTGTCCGGGGCGGCCGGCCGGCGGGGCCGGCCGCGGTGCGGGCCGCCGCCGCGGCGGGGGATCGGCCCGCGGGTTCAGGCGGCGGCGGCGACCGGGGCGGCCGCGCGGGCGGCGAGGTAGGTGCGGGTGCCCCTGCCGGGGGTCTTGCGGCCCAAGTGGCCGGCCTCGACCAGCTCCCGCAGCAGGGCCGCCGGCCGCGGCGCCCGCAGCCGCGGATCGCCCTGGAGGCGCCGCTGCACCTCCAGCGCCACGTCCGCGCCCACCGTGTCCAGCAGCCGTACCGGCCCCAGGGGCTGGCCGCCGACCGACTTCACGGCCGCGTCCAGGGCGGCGGCCGTCGTCTCGTCCGCGTCCAGCAGCTCCAGCGCCTGGTTGAGGTAGGGGAAGAGCAGCGCGTTGACGATGAACCCGGCCCGGTCCCCGCACGTCACGGTCTGCTTGCCCAGCCGTTCGGCGACCGCGCGGGCCCGGGCCAGGGTGTGCTGGCTGGTGCCCGCGAGGGGGACCAGCTCCACGAGCCGCATCAGCGGGGCGGGGTTGAAGAAGTGCAGGCCCAGCACGTCGGCGGGGCGACCCGCGGGCTCGGTGCACTCGGCCACCGACAGGCTGGAGGTGGAGGTGGCCAGCAGGGCGTGCGGCGGGCACACCGCGCCCAGCTCCGCGAACAGCCGCCGCTTGACGGCGAGGTCCTCCACGACGGCCTCGACGACGATGTCCGCGCCGCCCAGCACCGAGCGGTCGGTGCCCGCGGTGAACGCGGCGTGGCCGCCGGGCTCCTGCTCGGCCGCCGTGGCGGTGCGCCCCAGCGCGAACTGAACGCGCTCGGCGGCGGCCCGGGCGCTGTCCTCGCTGCGGGCCAGCAGCGTGGTGGCGAAACCGCCGCGCACGAAGCACTCGGCGATGCCGGTGGCCATGGTCCCCGAGCCGACGACCACGACGCGGCAGCCGGGCGGGGCGGTCGGCTGCACGGACCGCCGCGCGCCGCTCGCGGGGCCGTGGACGTGGAACCCGCGGCCGCTCTTGCGGCCGAGCGCGCCGGCCGCGATCAACTCGTCGAACACGGGCGCCGGTTCGCCGTGCCCGTCGTCGCGGGCGAGGCGGGAGAGCAGGTCGCGCGCGGTGTCCAGGCCGATCGCGTCCAGCACCGCCAGCGGGCCCTGCTCCCAGCCGCAGCCCAGCCGCAGGGCGGTGTCGACGTCCTCGGCGGTGGCGTACCCGTCGTGGACCATCCACGCGGCCCGGTTCAGCAGGCCGAGCAGCAGGCCGGGGGCGAGCGAGCCGGGCCGGTCCAGGACCCGGTGCGCGGTGATGCCGGCCGCGGTGAGGACCTCCTCCAGCCGCTCGGCGGCGCCCTCCCCGGCGCGCGGGCCGCGGGCGACCTCCACGGCGTCCAGGCCCTCGGCGTGCAGGAAGCGCAGCGCGAACAGGTCTGCTCCGGCGGCCTCCTCCAGCGCGGTCAGCGGCGTGGTGAGCGCGGTGGTCGCGACGGGGGTGCCGGGGGCCAGGTGCGGGCGTATCGCGGCCAGCACGCGGCGTTTGAGCGCGGCCGGCTCCGGCACGGCCTCGACGACGAGGTCGGCGCGCGCGACGTCCTCCAGGGAGCGGGTGAGGCTCACGCGGTGCCAGGGCCGGTCCTGCCGGCGGGCGCGCTCCAGGGCGCCGGGGTCGTCGTCGACGCCCACGACGTGCAGCCCGGCGCCGGCCAGGTGCCGCACCAGCGCCAGCCCGGCACCGCCGAGCCCTACGACGACCACGGTGAACTGCTCGGACATGGTGTGCTCCTGTCGGTGGAAGAAGGGGAAGCGCGGTGGGGCGGGGCAGGGGCGGGGCGGTGTCAGTAGCGGTCCCCGGCGGCCGGCGGTGCCGCGTCCAGGTCGGCCAGGTCCTCACGGGTCAGGCGCAGCCCGGCCGCGGCGAGGTTGTCCGCCAGGTAGCGGGGCTGCTTGGTGCCCGGGATCGGCACGACGTGCTCGCCCTGCGCGAGCGTCCAGGCCACCGCGACCTGCGCCGCCGTCGCCTCGTGCCGCGCGGCGACCTTCTCCACGGTCCGCGTGATCCGCAGGTTCGCCTCGAACACCTCCTGCGCGAAGCGCGGGTTGCCCGCCCGGAAGTCGCCCGCCTCGAAGTCCGCGGGCCCGCTGTAGCGGCCGGTGAGGAACCCGCGCCCCAGCGGGGCGAACGGCACGAACGCCGCCCCGTGCGCGGCGCACCACCCGGAGATCCCGGTGCCGGCGTCCAGCGGTTCGCGTGTCCACAGGGACAGTTCGGACTGCACGGCGGCCACCGGGTGGATCCCGTGGGCGCGGTCGGCCTGCTCGCGGGTGACCTCCGACAGCCCGAGGTGGCGCACCTTGCCCGCCCGCACCAGCTCGGCCAGGGCGCCCCAGGACTCCTCCAGGGGGACGGCCGGGTCGACCCGGTGCAGGTAGTACAGGTCGATGACGTCGACGCCCAGGCGGCGCAGCGAGGCGTCGGCGCAGCGCCGGACGTGCTCGGGCGAGCCGTCGCGGCTCAGCGTGCGGGTGGCGAGGTCGTCCACGACGATCCCGGTCTTCGTGGCGACCACGGCGTCCGCGCGGCGCCCGGCCAGGGCCCGTCCCACGAGCCGCTCATTGTGGCCGGCGCCGTAGGCGTCGGCCGTGTCCAGCAGGACCGGGCCCGCGTCCAGGGCCTGGCGGATCACCGCGACCGACACCTCGTCGTCGCGCCGGGACTCGTCGTAGCCCCAGCTCATGCCCATGCAGCCGAGACCGACGGGGTGGACGGACAGCCCGGTGGGGCCCAGGACGCGCAGTGTCACGGGGAGTTCCTTCCGCAAGCAGAGAAAGAGGAGAGGGAGGTGGAGACACGAGGGAAGTGGTGGGGGGCGGGCCCGGAGGGCCGGGGCGGTGGGGCACCCCGGCACCTCCGCCGGTGCACCGTCAGGCCGCCACCGTGAGGACCAGCGCGGCGTTGTGCCCGCCGAACCCCAGCGACGTGCTCGCCGCGACGCTGATCGGCCGGTGCCGGGCGGAGCCGGTGACCACGTCGATCTCCACGTCGATCGAGGGGTCCAGCGACTGCACGTTGGCGGTGGGGGGTATCGCGCCGTGGTACAGCGACAGCGCCGTGTACGCGGCCTCGACCGCGCCCGCCGCGGCGAGGGTGTGCCCGGTGACGCCCTTGGTGGAGGTGACCGCCGCCCCGGCGCCGAGGACCGAGTGCAGGGCGCGGGCCTCGGTCAGGTCGTTCATCGGGGTGGACGTGCCGTGCGCGTTGACGTGCTCCACCTCGTCGGGCAGCACGCCGGCGTCGTCCAGCGCGGCCCGCAGCGCCCGCGCCAGCCCCTCGCCCCGCGGGTGCGGTGCGGTGGCGTGGTGCGCGTCGGAGGTGGCGCTGAACCCGGCGATGTCGGCGTAGCGCCGCGCCCCGCGGGCGGTGGCGTCCGCGCACCGCTCCAGGACGAGGATCGCCGCGCCCTCACCGGCCACGAAGCCGTCCCGGTCCGCGGCGAACGGCCGCGACGCCGCGCCCGGGTCGTCGGTGCGCCCCGACAGCGCGCCCATCCGGGACAGCCCGTTGAGCGTGCCCGGGCTGATCGCGGACTCGGTCCCGCCGGCCAGCACCACGTCGCACAGGCCGGACAGCAGCCATTCGCGGGCGGTGCCGATCGCGGACGCCCCCGAGGCGCACGCGGTCGCGGTGACCAGGCTGGGGCCGTGGATGCGCAGGTCCATCGCGACGTACCCGGCGACCATGTTGACCATGCTCATGGGGATCATCAGCGCGGACACGTCCTCGGGGGTGCCCGCGCAGTAGGTGCGCAGCTGCTTCTCCAGGGTGCTCGCGCCGCCCAGGGAGTTGCCGATGACGACCCCGACGCGGGTGCAGTCCCACGAGCCGGTGTCCAGGGCGGCGTCGGCGACGGCCTGCCGGGCACCGACCACGGCGAGCTGGGTGAAGCGGTCCAGCTTCCACGCGGTGCGCCGGCCCAGTTCGGCCGTCGGGTCGAAGCCGGGGACGCGGCAGGAGATGTCGACCTTCTCGCCCTTGAGCTCGGGGTCGGTGGCGGCGGCGGAGACCCCGGACAGCACGCGCCGCCAGTTCTCCTCCACCCCGATCCCGGCCGGGGTGACCAGGCCCATGCCGGTGACCGCGACACCGCGGCCCCGGGCCACGCCGCTCACGACCGATCCGCCTTCGCACGGATCACGGCGACGGCCTCGTCCAGGGTGAAGGACGACTTCAGCTCGCCCTCCTCCAGGACGATGCCCAGGTCCTTGCGCAGGATCAGGCTCAGCTCCACCAGGATCAGGGAGTCGATCTCCAGCTCGTCGAAGGTGGCGCCGGACGCCAGTTCCGCCTCGTCGAGGCCGAACTTCTCGCTGATCAGCGCGGAGACGCGGTGCTTGAGGGACTCCTGGGTCGGCATGACGGGAGCGCTCATGATGGTGGTTCCTTCCGGTGAGATGCTCGAATTCCCAGTGAATTCAGAGGTTTTGAAGGGGTTCGTACGGTGGTTCAGCGGTGCGGCCGGCCGGTTTCCAGCTCCGGCCAGACCAGTGCGGCCGATCCCCAGGTGAGCCCGCCGCCGAAGCCGGTGAGCAGGACCCGGTGACCGGGCTGGAGCTCCCCGCCGGCGACGGCGTCGCGCAGGGCGAGGGGGATCGAGGCGGCGACGGTGTTGCCGACCCGGTCGAGGTTGGCGACGATCTGCTTCTCCTCCAGGCCGAGCTGCTCGCCGACCGCGTTGAGGATGCGGATGTTGGCCTGGTGCGCCACGACCTTGTCGACCTCGGCGGTGCTCCAGCCGACCCGCTCCAGCAGGTTCTGCGAGGAGCGGCTCATGTCCAGCACGGCCCGGGTGAAGACGGGCCGGCCGTCCATGGTGAAGAACTCCTCGCCCGCGGCCGCCGGTCCGGGCACCGAGCGCTGGCGGGAGCCGCCGGCGCGCACGGTGATCAGGTCGGTGCCGGAGCCGTCGCTGCCCAGGTCGAACCCGAGCAGGGCGCCCGGCTCGCCGGCCTCGCCGGCCCGCAGCACCACCGCTCCGGCGCCGTCGCCGAAGATGGCCCGGGTGGTGCGGTCGGCGGGGTCGAGGATCGTGGAGAAGGTGTCCGCGCCGATCACCAGGGCCCGCCCGGCGACCCCCGCGGTGATCATGGAGGCGGCGGTGGCCAGGGCGTACACGAAGCCCGTGCACACGGCCGACACGTCGAAGGAGGCGACGCCGCCCAGCCCGAGCCGGTGCGCCACGTCCGGTGCGGTGGCCGGGCAGGGCCGGTCCGGCGTACTGGTGGCGAGCACCACCAGGTCGACGCCGTCGTCCGGCTGTCCGGCCGTGCCGCGCGCCGAGGCCAGTGCCTGCGCGCCGGCCGCCACCGCCAGGTCGGAGGTGGACTGGCCCGGGGCCACGACGTGGCGCTGCCCGATCCCGGTCCGGGTGCGGATCCACCGGTCGGAGGTGTCGAGCTGCGCGGCCAGTTCCTCGTTGGACACGATCCGCTCGGGCAGCGCCCCGCCCAGCCCGCACAGCACCGCCGCGCGGCTCACGACGCCAACTCCCCGGCCACTCCGGCCGCGTCGCCCGCGCCGGCCGGTACGCCGCCCGCGGGCGCCGTGCGCGCGGCGGGGACCGTCAGGGCCCGGACCGTGCCCGCGGCCGCCGCGGGGCGGAAGCTGCTGCCCGCGCGGCGCAGCGCGGTGCGCACCGCCGTCGGCTCCGCCTCCACGATCGCCGCGACGTGCCCGTCGGGACGCACCACCAGGGCCCGGGGCGCGGTGCCGAGCAGCGGGGCGAAGCCCGGCCAGCCGGACACGTCCCGCACGGGCACCCCCTCGGGCACGGCCGCGGTGACCGAGGCGCGGGCGGCCAGCCACGCGGCGTCCTGGCGGGCGCCGGCCCACAGCATCACCGTCAGCCGGGCCGGGTCGATCGCCGGCCAGCGCTCGGCGCCGGGCTGGGGGGCGTCGTGCGCGGCGAACACCGGCAGCCGGTCACCGGTGCGGATGCGGCGGGTCAGTCCCGGCAGGGTGTCGCGCAGGGACTCGGCCGGCCGGTAGCTGACGTCGTGCTGCGCCATCAGCGGGGCGCCGAACCGCTGGAGCACGCCGGTGCGGTGGGCCAGGCGCACCGTCGCGTCGCGCAGGGCGAGTTCGTGGCGCCGCTTGAACAGGCCCCAGCTGGTCTGCTTCGCGGTGGTCAGCACGATGCGCTCGGCGGCCAGGCGCCGGTCGGTGTCGTAGGTGTCGAGGATGCCCGGCTCGAAGGCGCCGCGCACCACGCCGGCCAGCTTCCAGGCGAGGTTGACCGCGTCCTGGATGCCGGTGTTCATGCCCTGCGCGCCGGCCGCGCTGAACACGTGCGCGGCGTCGCCCGCGAGGAAGACCCGCCCGGCCCGCATGGTCTCGGCGACCCGGCGCCGGGCGCGGAAGATCGTGGACCACTCCAGCTCGCCCACGATGCCCGGGCGCGGCGAGCGCTCGTCGACGAACCGCTGGAACAGTTCCGGCGGCGGCCCCTGCTCCCCGCGCCAGTCCGGGACGCTGATGGCCAGGCGGTACGTCCCGCCGCCGAACGGCGCGATGCCCAGGGCGCCGGAGCGCGAGTAGCAGTAGACCAGGGCGTGCTGGTCCAGGTCGCCGGCGACGGGGCCGTCACCGATGGCGAACAGGACGTCGTTGCCGGTGCCGAGGAGCTCGATGCCGGCGAAGCGGCGCACCGCGCTGTGCGCGCCGTCCGCGCCGATGACGTACTCGGCCTCGACGCGGTCGGTGCTGCCGTCGGCGCGCCGCACCTCGGCCACGGGCCGGGAACCTGCGGTGTCGAGCCCGGTGAGGGTGCCGAACTCGATCTCACCGCCGTAGGCGGCGAGGCGGGTGCGGATGACCTCCTCGGTGGTGTCCTGCGGGACGACCACGCCGAACGGGTAGGGGGTGCCGGCGAGCCGGCTCATCTCCACGGCGCCCAGGTGGCGCTTGTCGGAGTAGTACTGCACCGAGTCCAGCCGGTTGCCGCGCTCGATCAGCGGCTCACTGGCGCCGATCCGGCCGAGCAGTTCCAGGCTGCGCGGCCACACCACGCTGGCCCGGGAGTGCTGCTGGGGCTGGGCGGCCGCGTGGTCGACCAGCCGGACCGGCACGCCCTGCGCGAGCAGCTCGGTGGCCAGGACGAGTCCTACGGGGCCCGCGCCCACGACGAGGACGGGACGCCGTTCACCGGGCCCCCCGCGCTGAGGGAACGTCATGACAGTGCCTTTCCAGGAAGGTGGGAGGAGGAAGGTGAAGGGGGAGCGGGGGTGCTCCGGCGGGCCGGGGGCCGCGGGGGTCAGGTGCGGCGCACGACGGCCGCGCTCCAGGTGAACCCGGCGCCCGCGCTCAGCACGGCCGCGCACCCGCCGGGCGGCAGACGGTGCGGGCCGCTGTCGTCGGCCAGCGCCGCCAGGTTGGACAGCAGGTCCCCGGCGCCCAGGTGCCCGGTGCGCTCGCCCAGGTCGGCGACGGGCGCGTCGGTGACCTCGGCGACGGCGGGGCCGTAGACGTCGCGGGCGGTGGCCCGCCCGAGCCGCGGCAGCAGCACGCTGCTCAGCCGCCCCGCGCCGCCCTGGCCGGCCTCGGCCAGGGCGTCGGCGAGGACCGCGGTGGTCTCGTGCCGCAGCCGGCCCAGGAAGGCCTGCCGGCCGCCCTGCGCGGCGAGGAACGCCTTCTTGGTGCGGCGCACGTCCACCGCGGCGCTGCGGGTGTGCGGCGCCGGGTGGAAGGCGTCGGTGTCGCGGTGGGCGCTCTCCAGCTCCGGCGCCGCCCGGGTGACCAGGGCGCACAGGGTGAGCGCGCCGGCCGGGGCCGCCCCGGTGCCGGCGACCGCGGCGGTGGCGCCGTCGCCGTACCAGACGCCGTAGTCGCCGTGCCACCGGTCGAAGCCGGGAGGTGCGAAGCGGTCGGCGGTGGTGATGAGCACCGGCCCGCCGCCGGGCTGCGCGGTGAGCTGGTGCAGCGCGCCGCGCAGGGCCGCCCCCGCGCCGTTGCACATCTGCTGCACGCCGGTGGGGACGGCGTCCAGGGCGCCGGTGCGGGCGGCGACGTAGTGCGCGGGCGACCAGAAGTCGTGGCCCTGGTAGTAGGTCCAGGCGTGCCACAGGGCGCCGATGCCCTCGGCCGGCAGGCCGGCCCGCGCCAGGGCGCGCCGGGCGGCGCGCACCGCCATCTCGGGGGCCGACGGGCCGTCGGAGACGGGCAGTTGCTCATAGCCCATCGCGTCGGCCTCCTCGGCGGTGATCCGCCCGGCGGCCAGCGCGTCGGCCGTCTTCTCGGCCGTCGGCGGCAGCCACTGGGCGGGCACCAGCCACACCGCCGGCCCCGCGGCGCCGTCGGTGCTCACAGGCACTCCTCGCCCTCGAGGAGCGCGGTGCCGGTGGAGGCGGTGGTGGTGTGCATCTGCCCGGAGGCGATGACGTCGCCGTCCTGCTCGAAGTCGATGTGGAAGGTCCGCAGGTCCGGCAGCATCAGGCTGAGGTTGTCCTCGTGCGCGTAGGGCTCGGTCTTGCGGATGTGCACGGTGGTGGGGGAGTCGAGCTCGGCGTAGCGGGTGAAGGAGAACTCGAACCCGGCGACCGTGCTGCGGCTGACCGAGGCGCCCCACAGGTCCGACACCCCGAGCAGGCACAGCTGCCGGGCGGCCTCCATGAGCACCATGCCGGGCACGTGGTCCTGGCCGTGGTCGAACATGCTGCGGTTGTCCAGCGGCACCCGCACCGTCGCGGTGGCGTTGTCGCTGCCCACGGTCGCGTCGGCGAGGACGACGTTGGCCGGGTCGCTGCGGCCCACCAGGTGGGGGGTGACGTAGGAGGTCTGGCGCGGCAGGTCCTTGAACGGCACCAGCGGCCGACCGCGGCCCTGCAGGCGCACCTGGTCGTAGACCTCGGCGGGGATGTAGCCCACGTCCATCCGCACGAAGCCCAGGCAGCGCTGGGCGAGCTTCATGTCGATGCCGAACGACAGCCGGCGCACGTCGCCGGGGGTGCCGCGGCGGTTGCTGGTGCGCACCGAGATCCGCAGCTCACCGGGCCGCTCCTCCTGCGGCAGGGTCAGCAGACCCGGCAGCTCCATCGACCAGTTGCGCAGCAGGAACTTGCTCTGGCGCGAGACACCGGCGTACTCGTGGCCGCCGTAGGTCTCCGCCTGCCGGCAGCACTCCAGCAGCAGCATCGGGTCGGGCGCGTTCAGCCGCGAGCCGTGCTCGGTGTAATAAGCGTGCAGCGGGGGCAGCTGGGCGGCGGCGAGGTACTCCTCGTCACCGGTCTTGCGGGCGTCGGTGAGGAACACCTCCGAGAGCGCCCAGCGGTGCAGCAGGGAACGGTCCACGGTCCGCATGAATTCGAGGTTCGCGGCACCCGGCAGACACGTCTTGCGTTCGGCGGGGTTCATTTCTTCGTCCTCCTGAGGCGGCGCGAGTCTCCCGGGAATCCACGTCGATTCCCTTTTCCCTCGCTCTGTTTCCATTGTCGGGTGGGTCGGCAAAGCGCTCACTAAAAGCGGGCTCAAAGCACCCAGGCGAGCGGGCTGCGCCAGGCGTGCCCGGCCCGGTCCCAGGTGGCCCGCGGCGCGGCACCGGCCGCGTCGCCGTCGGTACCGGCGGCGGCAGCGTCTGCGCGGCCGTGCAGCGCCACCAGGACGGCGACGAGCGCTGCGAGTTCGTCGGCGTCGGGGTTGCCGCGCACCACGCGGAACGCGGCCTCGCGCAGCAGCTCCCGCGGCCCGGCCGCGTCAACGGCCGTCCGTACGGCGCCGGTCGGGGCAGCGGCGGCTGCCGGTCGGGCGCTCACAGCGGGGTGATCCCGTGCTTGCGCTGGGGCAGCGCCCGGTGCTTGGTGCGCAGCATCTCCAGCGCGCGGGCGAGCACGGCGCGGGTCTCACCGGGCTCGATCACGTCGTCGACGAGCCCGCGTTCGGCGGCGTAGTAGGGGTGCATCAGCTCCGAGCGGTACTCCTGGACCATCCGCGCGCGCATCGCGGCGGGGTCGTCGGCCTCGGCGATACGGCGCCGGAAGACGACGTTGGCGGCGCCCTCCGCGCCCATCACCGCCACCTCGTTGGTGGGCCAGGCGAACGACAGGTCCGCGCCCACCGAACGGGAGTCCATGACGATGTAGGCACCGCCGTAGGCCTTGCGCAGGATCAGCTGGATGCGCGGCACGGTGGCGTTGCAGTACGCGTACAGCAGCTTGGCGCCGTGCCGGATGATCCCGTTGTGCTCCTGCTCCACCCCGGGCAGGAACCCCGGCACGTCCAGCAGGGTGACCAGCGGGATGTTGAACGCGTCGCACAGCGACACGAACCGGGCGGCCTTCTCGCTGGCGCGGATGTCCAGGACGCCCGCGCTGACCAGGGGCTGGTTGGCGACCACCCCGACGACGTGCCCGTCGATCCGGGCCAGCGCGCACACCACGTTGGCCGCCCAGGTGGGGTGGGTCTCGAAGAAGTCGCCGTCGTCGACCAGTTCCTCGATGACCTCCCGCACGTCGTAGCCGCGCGCGGGGTCGGCCGGCACCAGGTCGGCCAGGCGGTCGGTGCGCCGCTCGGCCGGGTCCTCCCCGCGCAGCACGGGCGGCGCCTGGCGGTTGTTGGAGGGCAGGTACGACAGCAGGTGGCGCACGTCCTGCAGGCAGCTCACCTCGTCGTCGTAGGCGAACGCGGCCACCCCCGACACCGAGGCGTGCACGTCGGCGCCGCCCAGCTCGTCCATGCTGACCCGCTCACCGGTGACGGCGCGCACCACGTCCGGCCCGGTGATGAACATCTGCGACACGCCCCGCACCATGAAGGTGAAGTCGGTCAGCGCCGGCGAGTAGGCGGCACCGCCCGCGCACGGCCCCAGGATGACGCTGATCTGCGGGATGACGCCGGAGGAACGGGCGTTGCGGCTGAAGATCCCGCCGTACCCCGCCAGCGCCGTCACCCCCTCCTGGATGCGGGCGCCGGCCCCGTCGCACAGGCTCACCAGGGGCGCGCCCGAGGCCTCCGCGAGGTCCATCAGCTTGTGGATCTTCGCGGCGTGCGACTCGCCGAGCGCGCCGCCGAAGATCCTGAAGTCGTGGGCGTAGACGAACACCTGGCGCCCCTCGACGGTGCCCCAGCCGGTGACGACACCGTCGGTGTGCGGCCGCCTGTCCTCCAGCCCGAACCCGGTGGCGCGGTGCCGCCGCAGCGACTCCAGCTCGGTGAACGACCCCTCGTCCAGCAGCAGTTCGACGCGCTCATGGGCGGTGAGCTTGCCGCGTGCGTGCTGCGCCTCGGTGGCGCGCTGCCCGGGCCCGGCGTGCACCTCGGCCCGCAGCCTGCGCAGCTCCTCCACCCGCACGTGCATGGTGTCGGCCCGCAGGGGCTGTGGTGCGGCCCCGGCCGCGTTCTGCGGGGGTTTTTCGACCACGGTGGTCATGCAACGCCTCCCGTCCCGTATGCCGTTTCGTCATTCCGTCGGTGGATCACGACAACGAGAGTCGGCCCTGCGCGGCAATGCCTGACTCAAGCCGGGAAAAAGGCCGCCGGAAATACTTTTGTGCGGTCCTTGAGCGAGCGCGTGGTGAATACCGTTCCGCCCCTTGGCCGCCCCTTGAGGAAAGGCCGCGGAAGATGACCCGGACCACCCCTTGGACCGACGAAGGAAAAACCATGGAGACGCACATCGAGGAACCGGCCGCCCCCCGGATCGCCGTCCTGTTCCCCGGCCAGGGCGTGCAGCGCCCCGGCATGGGCGAACCCTGGCGCGACAGCCCGTCCTGGGCCCTGGTGGAGGAGGTCTCCCGCGCCTCCGGCTTCGACGTGGCCCACCTGCTGCTGGCGGCGGACCAGGAGACGCTCTCGCGCACCGACCACGCCCAGATCTCGGTGTTCACCGCCTCCCTGCTGGCCTGGTCCGAGTTCCGCCGCACCGATCCGGAGGCCGACGTGGTGGCCGTGGCCGGCCACAGTCTGGGCGAGTACGCGGCACTGGTCGCGGCGGGCGTGCTGTCGGTGGCCGACGGCGCCTGGCTGGTGGGCGAGCGCGGCCGCGCCATGGCGGACGCCGCCCGGCTGCGCCCCGGCGCGATGGCCGCGGTGATGGGCGCCGGCCCGGACGCGGTCCAGGCGCTGGTGGCCGCCGCCGGGGGCGACCTGTGGGTGGCCAACCACAACAGCCCCCAGCAGACGGTCATCGCGGGCAGCCGCACCGCCGTCCAGGAGGCCGTGGACCGCGCGGCCGGGGCGGGCCTGCGCTGCACCGTCCTGCCGGTCACCGCGGCCTGCCACACCCCGCTCATGGCCCCGGCCGCCACCCCGCTGCGCCAGGCCCTGGACCTGACGCAGTTCACGCCGGGAACCCTCCCGGTCGTCGCCAACGTCGACGCCACCGTCCACGAGGGCGGCCCGCACTGGCGTGAGCTGTGCACCCGCCAGCTCACCGGCCCGGTCCACTGGACGGCCACCCTGCGCGTCCTGAACGAGACCCTGGCGGCCACGACGTTCCTGGACATCGGCCCCGGCACCACCCTCTCCGCCCTGACCCGCCGCAACCTGCCCGACGCCGAGTCGCTCCGCTTCAGGGCACCGGCCGTCCAGGGCGCCTGACGGCACCCGCACCGCGCCCCCCGCCCGCACCGCGCCCCTCGCCCCCGGCGGCGCCCGCTGCCGCTCTTGGCCCGTTGTGTCCCGGTCGCGAGGGCCGGGAGGACCGCTCCCGCCGCGCCGGTGGCGATATTCACTGTCCGGCCGGCGGAGCACGGTGATAGACACCGGCTGTGGCCACGACACTGGAGTTCTCCGACCTGCGGCGACTGACGGACGAACGGGCGAGTGCCTTTCGCGCCGCGGTCGCCTCCGCGCCCACCCTCGACGCGCAGGTGCCCACCTGCCCCGAGTGGACGCTGTACGACCTGGTGCACCACCTGGGCGGCGGGGACCGCTTCTGGGCCGCCGTCCTCGGCGCGGGCCCCGCCGACGTCCCTCCGGCCAGGGCCATCGCCGAGCGGGCCGCCCTGACCGCGCCCCGCGACCGCGCGGCCCTGCTGGACTGGTCGCAGGAGTCGACGCACCTGCTGCTGAACGCCTTGCGGGAGGCCGGCCCGCAACGCGGGTGCTGGACCTGGTGGGGTGCCTCGCACTCGCCGCAGAACGCCGGCGCCGTCGCCCGGCACCGGCTCCAGGAGACCGCGGTGCACACCTACGACGTCCAGGTCGTCCTGGGCGCCCCGCAGCCGCTGGCCCAGCAGGTCGCACTCGACGGCGTCGACGAGTTCCTGTCCACCTGCTGCGCGACGACGGCCGCCTGGCCGCACGAGCCCACCGCCTTCGACTTCCACGCCAGCGAGGGCCGCTCCTGGCGCCTCACGCTCGACGCGGACGGCGCCCGCCCCACCCGCCTGCCCACCACCGGCGGGGCCCCGGACGGCACCCCCGGCGCCCGCGTCAGCGCCACCGCCGGCGACCTGGTCCTCTACCTCTACGACCGCATCCCCGCCGACGACGTGCACATCGACGGGGACGCCTCCCTGCTCGACCTGCTGCGCGCCTGGGACCCCGAAGAGTAGCGACCTGACGGAACGTCACCTGCTGCGCGGGGCGCGGCCGTTCACCTACCGTGTGCGTGCCGTGCCACCCCGAGCCGAGGAGACAGCCCCGTGCCCGCGTCAGCCTTGCGCCACCCGTCCGAGCGGATGCCCCGAGCCGCCCTGGCGGGCCTGCTCACCGCCGTCACCGCCGTCCTCACCGCGCTGATGCTCGCCCTCACCCAGTCCGCCGCCTACGCCGGCGGCCCCTACCGCTGGGCGCACGACGGCAACGTCGGCCAGCGCCTGACCGTCTGCGCCCAGACACTCGAGGTCCGCAGCTCCTACGGCGGCCCGGCGTTCGCCCGGCTCACCTACGGCCAGACCTTCACCATGCACCAGAACTACGCGGAGTTCGGCAGCGAGTACGTGCGCGGCTTCGCCTGGGGCGACGTCAACGCGGAAGGGTTCGTGCAGAACGGCTGGTTCTGCTGACCGCAGCCCGCACCGTCACCGGGTGACCGCGCCGCCGCCCGCACCACGCTCCCGGCGCGAGACGGCCCGTAGCCGGCCCGCGGGCCGGCTACGGGCCGGTGCCGGCGCGGCCCGCGGACGCAACCCCACACCCACCCCGCCCCCGCACAGGCCCGGCCGCCCTGCGTCCCGGCCGTCCCGTCCGTTGACAGGGCAACACCCCCCTCCCATCATGGGAGCGCTCCCACCGCTCGTCACCGCTCACACGCCCTCGCCGCCGGCCCCTGAGGGGGGACCCCCATGCCCTTACCGCGCAGATCCGGCCGACCCGGCCGCTCCCGCCCCCGCCGCCCCCGTCCGCTCGTGCGCACCGCCGCCGCCCTGGCCGCCGCGCTCGCCCTGCTGTCCCCGCTCGCCGCCGCCGGCGCCGCCTCGGCCGCGGCGGGGGAGGAGCCCGCCGCGGACGTCGAGGTCCAGGTCGATGCGCAGGCCTCGCTGGGCCGGCTCACCGGCACCGCGCGCGGGGTCAACGCCGCCGTCTGGGACTCCCACATGAACGACCCCGAGGTCGCGACCCTGATGAAGCAGGCCGGCGTGGGGGCGATGCGCTACCCGGGCGGCTCGTACGCCGACATCTACCACTGGCAGACGCACACCGCGCCCGGCGGGTACGTCGCGCCCGGCACCGGGTTCGACGCGTTCATGGGCACCGTCCGCGCCACCGGCGCCCAGCCCGTCCTCATCGCCAACTACGGCTCGGGCACGCCCGAGGAGGCGGCCGGCTGGGTCCGCTACGCCAACGTCACCAAGGGCTACGGCGCGAAGTACTGGGAGATCGGCAACGAGATCTACGGCAACGACCACTACGGCAGCGGCTGGGAGCACGACGAGCACGCCGACAAGAGCCCCCAGGAGTACGCCCGCCAGGTCCGCGCCTACGCCGCCGCGATGAAGGCCGTCGACCCGGGCGTGAAGATCGGCGCGGTCCTGACCGCACCGGGCAACTGGCCCGACGGCGTCGTCGGCCCGGGCGATCCGGGCGACTGGAACCACACCGTGCTCTCCCAGGTCACCGACGTCATCGACTTCGTCAGCGTGCACTGGTACGCGGGCGGCTCCGACACCACCGCCGACGCCGCCCTGTCCCGCCTGACCCGGCTGCCCGGCGAACTGCGCGAGGTGCGCCGCCAGCTCGACCGGTACGCGGGCGCCGACTCCCCGCGCATCGGCATCGCCCTGACCGAGGTCAACACCAACACCGGCGGCGCCCTGCTCACCGCGCGCCCCAATGGCCTGTTCGCCGCGGACGCCTTCGCCACGGCACTGGAGAACGGGGTGTTCACCGTCGACTGGTGGAACACCCACAACGGGCCGGGCCGGATCAGCACCGTGGACGGGGAGACCGACTACGGCGACATGGGCATGCTCTCCAGCGGCGCGTGCGGCGACGCGCTCTGCCAGCCGCCCGCGAACACGCCGTTCCACCCGTACGTCGGCATGAAGATGACGAGCGAACTGGGCACCACGGGCGACACCATGGTCGCCGCCGCGTCCTCCGCGCAGGACGTCTCCGCACACGCCGTGCACCGCCGCGACGGGCGCCTGAGCGTCCTGCTCATCAACAAGAACCCGGACGCCGCGCGGACCGTCGACCTCGCCTACACGGGCTTCACCCCCTCCGCCGCCACCCCCGCCGCACGCCGGTACGCCCGCGGCGACAGCGACATCACCGACGTCACCGGCACCGGGGCGACCGCCTCACGGGTCACGGTGCCGGCGTACGGGATGCTCACCGTCACGCTCAGCCCCAAGTCCGGCACGGGACCGGGCGCTTCGGCGGCCGGCACGCCGGGCACGCCGCGGCTGGAGGCGGTCACCGACACCACGGCACGCCTGTCCTGGGCGGGCGCACCCGGGGCGGCCCGCTACCTGGTCCAGGAACGCGACGGCGCGCACACCTGGACGGTCGGCGAGAGCACCGGCACCTCGGTGACGCTGCGCAACCTGCCCGCGGGCAGCACGCACACCGTCGACGTGCTGGCCGCGGACGCCTCGGGCCGGCTCGCCGCGCCCTCCGACCCGCTGACGTTCACCACCGGCACCCCGTCCGACGCCGTCTGCGCGGTGACCTACCACCGCGACACGGGCTGGGGCAACGGGTTCGTGGCCACGGTGAGCGTCCGCAACCTCTCCGCCACCGCGGTCACCGGCTGGACGCTCGACTGGGACTGGCCGGCCGACGGCCAGTCGGTGTCCTCCGGCTGGAACGCCACCTTCACGCAGACCGGCCGGCACGTACGGGTGACCGCCCCCGAGGGCGCGGGAGCGCTGGCCGCGGACGGCGCGTCGACGGCCTCCTTCGGATTCGTCGGCGCCAACGACGGCCCCAACCCCGGCCCCACGGCCCTCCGTCTCAACGGCGCCGTGTGCTCGGGCAGTTGACGGCCCTCCGGTCCGGGGGTACGGCAGTGTGCCTCCGGACCGGGGTCCCCTTGTGTTCAAGTCCCTGCGGGCGCGCCCGCGTCGGCGGCCATCTCGGCTTCATCTCTTGACGGCTTTGGTCCAGACCTTTAGGTTCCAGTGCGCCACAGCTTCACGAGTGCACCCGGCGTTCACCCACGTGAACTCCCGTGTGCTGCCGACCCCCCACCGCTGGCCTTCCCCCGAAGGGCTGTGAACCCCCATGCGCCCCACGCTCCCTCATCCCCCCATGCCCGCACCCGCCCTTGCCCCCGCCCCCGCCCGCAGGGCCGCGCTGCGCGCCGTCCTGGTCACCGCGCTGCTCGCGGGCTCGGCGGGCGCCCTCACCGCGACCCCCGCCACGGCGGCGACCGGCACCGTCACCGGACTGGGCGGCAAGTGTCTCGACGTGGCGGGGGCCAACTCCGCCAACGGCACCGCCGTCCAGCTCTACGACTGCAACGGCACCGCCGCCCAGCAGTGGACCGTCGGCACCGACGGCACCCTCCGCGCCCTCGGCAAGTGCCTCGACGTCACCGGCGGTTCGACCGCCGACGGAGCACGGCTGCAGCTGTGGGACTGCACGGGAGGCGCCAACCAGAAGTGGACCGTCACCGCCGCCCGCGACCTCGTCGGCCGACAGTCCGGCAAGTGCGCCGACGTCACCGGCAACACCGCCGCCAACGGCACCCCCGTCCAGATCTGGAGCTGCACCGGCGCCGCCAACCAGAAGTGGACCGCACCGGCGGCCGGCGACGGCACACCCCCCGCCGCCGCACCGATGGCCGTCGCCCCCTACCTCTACAACGGCTGGGGCAGCCCGCCCAGCCCGGTCACCATCATGAACGCCACCGGCGTCAAGTGGTTCACCCTCGCCTTCGTCCTCAGCAACGGCACCTGCAACCCCCAGTGGGACGGCGCCCGCCCGCTCACCGGCGGCGTCGACCAGCAGACCATCACCACCGTCCGCGCCAACGGCGGCGACGTCATCCCCTCCTTCGGCGGCTACAGCGGCAACAAGCTGGAGAGCTCCTGCACCAGCGCCTCCGCACTCGCCGGCGCCTACCAGAAGGTCATCAACGCCTACGGCCTCAAGGCCATCGACATCGACCTGGAGGCCGACGCCTACGGCAACGCCACCGTCCAGCAGCGCACCGTCGACGCGCTGAAAACCGTCAAGGCCGCCAACCCGGGCCTGAAGGTGTACGTCACCATCGGCACCGACCAGTCCGGGCCCGACACGAGCCTGATCAACCGGGCCGCGAACTCCGGTCTCACCGTGGACAGCTGGACGATCATGCCGTTCGACTTCGGCGGCGCGGGCCAGAACATGGGCACCCTCACCACCCGGGCGGCCGAGGGCCTGAAGAACGCCCTGAAGAACGCCTACGGCTACAGCGACGACCAGGCCTACCGCGGCATGGGCATCTCCTCCATGAACGGCATCACCGACGTCGGCGAGACCGTCACCCCGGCCGACTTCCAGACCATCCTCGGCTACGCCCAGCAGCACCACCTCGCACGCCTGACGTTCTGGTCGGCCAACCGCGACCGGCCCTGCTCCGGTGCCTACCCGAACGACGACACCTGCTCGGGCGTGGCCCAGAGCGCCTGGCAGTTCACCGGCATCCTCGCCAAGTACACCGGCTGACACCCCGGGACCGGGACGAAAGGACCGATCGGCAGATGCACCCCCCGCACCCCGCCCGACCCGCACCCGCCCGCACCGCGTTGCGGATCCTCCTCCTGCTCGCGGCCCTCCTCACGGTCGCCGCACCGCCCGCCGCGCACGCCGCCGGCGCGGCGGCCCCCTTCAAGGTCCTCGGCCTGTACAGCGGCACCTGGGACGCGGCCCACATCGACTTCGAGAAGGAGGCCAACGACTGGCTGCCCCGGCAGGCGGCCGCGAACGGCTTCACCTACACCGCCAGCAACGACTGGAACCTCCTCGCCGACGGCGGCGTCAACGCCTACCAGGTCGTCCTGTTCCTCGACGACCTGCCGCAGAGCGCCGCCCAACGCGCCGGATTCGAGCGGTACATGCGCTCCGGCGGCGCCTGGATGGGCTTCCACGTCTCCGCCTTCACCACGGACGCGGCGAGCTGGCCCTGGTACCACGACCAGTTCCTGGGCAGCGGCACCTTCCGCTCCAACACCTGGGGACCGACGGCCGCGACCCTGAAGGTCGAGGACCGCACCCACCCCTCCACCGTGAACCTGCCCGCCACCTTCACCTCGTCGGTCAGCGAGTGGTACAGCTGGTCCAACGACCTGCGGAACAACCCTGACATCACGGTCCTCGCCTCGGTCGACCCCAGCAGCTTCCCGCTGGGCACCGACCCGGACCAGTCCTGGTACAGCGGCTACTACCCGATCCTGTGGACCAACACGAAGTACCGCATGCTGTACGCGAACTTCGGCCACAACGCGATGAACTACGCCACCAACACCCGCACCTCCTCGACGTTCGCCAGCGCCACCCAGAACCGCTTCCTGCTGGACGGGCTGAAGTGGCTCGGCGGCGCCGGCACCACCACCCCGCCGGACGACACGCTCTCCGAGACGTCCTGGTACACGCTGACGAACGCCGGCAACGGCACCTGCGTCGACGCCCGCGCCGCCGCCACCGCCAACGGCACCGCCGTCCAGCAGTACACCTGCAACGGCACCCAGGCCCAGCAGTTCCGGCTCGCCGCGACCGACAGCGGATACCGGCGCATCGGCGTACGCCCCAGCCCGCAGCAGGTCATCGACGTCACCGACGTCTCCGGCGCCGACGACGCCCCCCTGCAGCTGTGGTCGTACACCGGCGGGCAGAACCAGCAGTGGCTCCCCGTCAAGGAGGCCGCCGGCCGCTACCACTTCACCGCCCGCCACAGCGGCAAGTGCCTGACCGCGGCCGCCACCGCCACCGCCGGCACGCAGCTCACCCAGCGCACCTGCGACGGCTCGGCCGCACAGAGCTTCACCGCGACCGCCGCCTGACCCGCCGCCGGCCCCGCCGCCGGCCCCGCCGCCGGGCGCGGTGGCGGGCAAGCGCCGTCCCGGGGGTAGATGCTTCAGGTGCCAGGTGACCTGCACCGCACGACGGGGCGGGCCCCCTGGCGCTGTCAGTGGCGGCGAGGGGAAGGACCGGTCGGTATGGCACGCACGCGCAGGGAGGCGAGCACCCGGCATCCCCGGCACGAACGCAGGGGCGAGGTACGGCTGCCCGCGGTCGTCGCGACGCTCACCGCGATCGGCCTGTACCTGTTCCTGCCCGAGCAGCTGCTCGTCGCCCCGCGCTACGTGCTGCCCGCCCTGGAGTGCCTGCTGCTCGTCCCGCTCGTCGCCATCAACCCCACGCGGCTGACCCGGCAGACCAGGGCGTTCCGGGTGCTGTCCCTCACCCTGGTGGGCCTCATCGCCGTCAGCAACCTGGTGGCGCTGGTCATCCTGGTCCACGAGCTGGTCTCCGCCGGCGTCAAGGACGGCAAGTCCTTGCTGGTGGCGGCCCTGCAGGTGTGGCTGACCAACGTCATCGTCTTCGGCCTGGCCTACTGGGAGCTGGACCGCGGCGGCCCGGTCAGCCGCACCCAGCTGCCCCGCTCGGCCCTGCCGCTGGCGGACTTCCGCTTCTCCCAGGACGAGAACGACGACGCCATCCAGGAAGTCGCCGACGGCGCCAGCGGCACCTCCGACTGGGTCCCCACCCTCGTGGACTACCTCTACGTCTCCGTCACCAACTCCACCGCGTTCAGCCCGACCGACACGATGCCCCTGTCCAGCCGCGCGAAGCTGCTGATGAGCATCCAGAGCGTCTCGGCCCTGATCACCTCGCTCCTGGTCATCGCCCGCGCGGTGAGCATCCTGCACTGACCGCCCCCCGGCTTCAGGCCGCGCCCTCGCCGTACAGGCGCACGTAGTCCACCGTCATCGTCGCCGGCGAGGGCGTGGAGCGGTCCGGCGGGCCGGGCCAGTCGCCGCCGACGGCGACGTTGAGCAGCAGGTGCAGGTCCTGTTCGAAGACCCAGTCCCCGGGCCGGGGCAGCTTCGACGGGGTCAGCGTGAAGTACGGCTCGCCGTCGACGGACCAGGTGATGCGGTGCGGCTGCTTGTCGACGGCGTAGACGTGGAAGTCCCGCGAGGCGTCACCGGGCAGGGCGGTGGAGCCGCCGATCCCGTGCTCGTTGAAGTAACTCGGCCCGTGCGCGGTTCCGTACACCGTGCGCGGCTCCGCGCCCACCACCTCGCAGATGTCGATCTCCCCCTGCCCGGGCCATTCCACGCCGTTGTCGCCGAGCATCCACAGCGCGGGCAGCAGCCCGGTGCCGGTGGGCAGCTTCGCGCGGATCTCCACCCGCCCGCGGCGCAGCGCCACCTTCCCCTCGGTGGTGAGCCGGGCGGAGGTCCACGGGCACGACTCCTGCGTGTAGCAGGGCAGTCGCGCGCCGGCGGGGGCGCGCCGCGCCGAGACCAGGAGGTGACCGGCGCCGTCGAGGGCGGAGTTGGCCGCATCGTCGGTGTAGTACTGCAGCTCGTCGTTGCCCCACCCCTCGGCCTCCCGGTTGCCGGTCTCGGTGTTCCAGGACGCCGCCGACGGGCGGGTACCGGCCGCCCCCGCGAACTCGGCGCTCCAGAAAGGCCGTTCGGCGGTGGCGCGGGGGGAGGGCGGGTCCGTGGCCGTGCCGCACCCGCCCAGCAGTGCGCCCAGCGCCAGGACGAGCGCCAGGCGGCGGGGTCGGTTCATCGTGCTGCTCCTGCGGGGCGCTCGGGGGGACTCAAGTGTGGCGCACCCGTGCGCGGGCGCGGCCGCCGGGGCGGGGGAGGGGGCCCGTCCCCCGGCAGGCGGACCGATCCGTGACATTCGGGACGGATCCGTAGCAGGCCCGCGCACAACGCACCCGGCCGCCGGCCGGTCGTACAGGGGGCGGGGGCACACGCCCGCGCATCCGCCCGGACCACCGGGCACCACCGATGGGGGAGACCATGAACATCCGCGCCCGAGGCACCCGCACCGCCCTGGCCGCCGCCGCGCTCGCGGCCGTGGCCGGCGTCGCCGCGACCGCCGTCCCGGCCGCCGCGGCCGCCCCGGCGTCCGACACCCCCCGCTTCCTGGAGCCGGCCGAGCTGCCGCCCTCCCCGGCCTCGCCCTGGTCCGCGGGCCCGGTCACCGCCGGGCAGCCCGACCCGCTGCCGATGTGCGTGGGCGAGGCGCTGCCGTCCATCATCTCGCACCGCGCGTACACGACGGACCTCGACACCAACGCCCAGCAGCTCACGGTCGAGGGGCGCAGCGAGCAGTGGTCGAAGGAGTTCGCCGCCCTGCTGCGCAAGGACCTTGCCGGCTGCGCGAAGACCCTGATGCGCCAGGACCCCGGCCTCACGGCGACGCAGAAGTCCTACGGCCACCTCGACGTGGAGGAGGGCGCCGACGTCTACGGCATCCACACCGCCTCCGCCCAGGGCTCCTCCGACATCGCCCTGTTCTCGGTCGGCCGCGACGGCGCCACCGTCACCGTCGTGCGCTGGGCCCGGCTGGGCACCTTCAAGGACGCGCAGGTGGCGGACTTCAAGACCACGACGGTGACGGCGGTGAACAAGCTCTACTGACGCTTCAGGGCGTCCAGGCCTTGAGCATGTCCGTCATGCTGTCCGTCAGGGCGAACTGCAGCAGCGGGCCGTAGGTGACCCGGCCCACGCCCAGGCGGCGGAAGCGCTCGAGGTCGTGCTTGACGGGGTGGGCCGTGGAGTTCACCGGGACGCCCACGGCGCCGGTCACGGCGGTCAGCAGTGCGTCGTCGTCCTGGATGCCCACCGGGTAGACGCTGTCGGCGCCGGCCTGTTCCAGGGCCCGCAGCCGCTCGATCGCCTCGTCGAGGACGGCGGAGGCGTCCTGCGCGTGCAGGAAGAGGTCGGTGCGCCCGTTCACCCAGAGCGGGACGCCGGCGTCGTCGGCCGCCGCGCGCAGGCCGGCGACGAAGGCGGCGTGCTCCTGGGTGCTGCGCACGCGGCCGCCGTCGGAGTGGACGGTGTCCTCGATGTTCAGGCCCGCCCCGCCGGCCTCGACGAGCCCGGCGACGAGGTCGGCGGGCTTCTGCCCGTACCCGGCCTCCAGGTCCACCGACACCGGGACGTCGACCGCCGCGATGATCGGTGCGACGGCGGCGACGACCTCCTCGAAGGTCTGCCCCTCGTGGTCGTCGGCGCCGCGGGAGTCGGCGAGGGGGTGGCTGCCGATGGTCAGCGCGGGGAATCCGGCGGCCACGGCCGTGCGTGCGGACCAGACGTCCCAGACGGTCGGCAGCACGAGCGGCTGGTACTGGGCGTGCAGCTGCTTGAGGCGCTGGGCGCGCTCAACGGTGGTGTGGAGGGTCATGCGATCAACGCTACCCCGCCACCGCCGACCACCGGGCGGACGACGGGCGTTCACGATCCTCGCCCGTCATCCCGGGTGCCGGGCGCGCCGCCGCGAACGCGCTGCCCTGCCGCGCCGTCGTACGCCAGGCCGCGACAGCGCACCACACGGCCCCGTCCGCGCCACGGCGTGTGCCGGATCGCGCGGGGGCGCCCGCGGCGCGCGACGGCACCCGGGGTGCGCACGGGTGCGTCCACCGGCTCCGCGCGCCCCCTGCCCCGGCGCGAACGGCGGGGGCAGGGTGGGCGGTTGCCCGGGGGCAAACCCCTCCGGGCGCGCCGTCTTTCGAAGGGCCGGGTGGGCTGGGTGGTCGCGGTGGACGAAGGACGTGCCGAGGAGCGTGGCAAGGAGCGTGGCGAGGTGCGTTTCGACGGACGCGTGGTCGTGGTGACCGGCGCGGGCAGGGGACTGGGCCGCGCATACGCGCTGCTCCTCGCGGCGCGCGGCGCGCAGGTCGTCGTCAACGACGTGGGGGCCGCGACCGACGGGCACGGCACGTCCCCCGTGCCCGCACAGGCCGTCGCGCAGGAGATCCGCGCGGCCGGCGGGCAGGCCCTGGCGGACGGGCACGACGTGGCCACCGCGGCCGGCGCGCGCGCCCTCACCGCGGCCGCGCTGGAACGGTTCGGACGGCTGGACGCCCTGGTCAACAACGCGGGCATCTCGATCCTGCGCCCGCTGACCGAGCTCACCGACGACGAGTACCGGCGGGTGCTGGACACACACGCGGGCGGGACGTGGCACATGCTGCGGGCCGTGTGGCCGCACATGACCGCCGCCGGGTACGGGCGGATCGTCAACACCTGCTCCGAGGCCCTGTTCGGCGACACCGGGCTCAGCGCGTACGCCGCGGGCAAGGGCGCCGTGCTCGGCCTGACCACCTCCGCGGCGGCCGAGGGCGCCGCCCACGGCATCAAGGTCAACGCGGTCGTGCCCGTCGCCGCGACCCGCATGTCCCTGGAGGCGGTCCGGGACGACGCAGGCACCACCGCGCTGCTCACCGACCTGTTCCCCGCCCGGCACGTCGCCCCGGTGGTGGCCCTGCTGGCCCACGAGGGCGCCCCCTGCACCGGCCACCTCCTGCACGCGGCCGGCCGCCGCACCGCCCGGATCTTCCTGGGCGCCACCGAAGGCGTCGTGTGGACGCACGACCCCACCCCCGAGGCGGTCCGGGACGGCTTCGCGCGGATCGGCGACACCGGGGCGTTCCGCACCCCGGCGAGCCTCAGCGAGTCCATGGGCTCCTCCCTCGCCCGGCTGGGCGCCGGGGCGGCCGGGACCCCCGTCCTCGACCTGACGACGCCGGCCGACCGCGCATGAGGCGCGCCCGCCCGCCCCGCGCCGCCCGCCACGGCCCCGGGAGCCACCCGTGCCCCAGGACATGACCTTCGGCCTGCCCGCCGCGCACATCGGCCCCGGCCTCGACGCCGCCCGCCGGCACCACCTGGACTGGGTGCGCCGCACCGGCCTGGCCGCCGACGACCGGTCCCTGGCCTGGTACGTCTCCTGGGACATGCCGCGCCTGGCCGCGCTCGGCTTCCCGCACGCCCGGGGCCCGGCCCTGGACCTGCTGGCGGACGCGATGGGCTTCTTCTTCGTCTTCGACGACCAGTTCGACGGCCCCCTCGGCCGCGACCCCGCCGCGACCGCCCGCGTCTGCCGGACGCTCATCGACATCGCCCACGGCGCCCCGCCGCCGCCCGGCGCGGACCCCTGCACCGCGGCGTTCGCCGACATCCGGGCCCGCAGCACCGACGGCGCCCACCCGGCCTGGACCGCCCGTACCGCCCACGAATGGGAGTACTACTTCGCCGCGCAGGCCCACGAGGCGCGGGGCCGCCTGCGCGGCACCCCGGCGGACCTCGCCACCTACCTCGAGGTCCGGCGCGGCGTCGCCGCCACCGACCTGCCCCTCTCCCTCGGCGAACGCGCCGCCGGCCTGGCCGTCCCCGCGTCCGCCTTCCACAGCCCCGAACTGCGCCTGATGCGCCGGGCCGCCATCGACGTCACCCTGATGTGCAACGACGTGTACTCCCTGGAGAAGGAGGAGGCCCGCGGCGACATGGACAACCTCGTCCTCGTCCTGGAACGGGCCCGCCACCTCACCCGCGGCCAAGCCCTCACCGCGGCCCGCGGCGAAGTGACCCGGCGCCTGCGCCGCTTCGACCGCCTGGCTGCACAGGTCCCCGCCGTCTGCACCCAACTCGCCCTCACCGAACAGGAACAGGCCGATGTCGCCGCCTACGTCCGCGTCATGACCGCCTGGATGAGCGGCTACCACACCTGGCAGACCGAAACCCACCGCTACCGCGACGCCCCCCGGATCGTGCCCCCTTCGGGCCCGGGCCACCTCGACCAGCTCCTTCCGGCGGCCTGCCGACCGCAGCGGAATGCATTCGACCGGCCGTCGGAATAACCGGCTTCCCCTTCCGCTACTTGGTGCCGAGAGGGCTGCGGCGGGGGCTCCTGCCGGTAACAAGAGCCCCCTTTCCTCCGCCCGTTGGCGCGCTGCCGTGCCCAGGAAGGGGAGAGGGCGGCGTTTTCCGAGGGCGGAGTTCCGCTTGTTCAGCTCACCACCGGGTGGCCCGCCGCGCAAGATCCTCGGCGTTCGGGACGGCTTCGGAACCGTTCGGAACACCGAGTGACCTGGTCAGAGGCATGTGAGCAGGTGCGCGGTGGGGGCTGGGAGAGGGGCGTGCCGCGGCCGGCGGCGGGCCGGACGGTCCGGGCGCCCCGCCTTTCTGGAACTGAATTCTTCCGAAATCGAGCGCTAGTTGTCCGGGCTGATTCCGATTGAGGTGAAGGGTTTTCCCCGGATGCGGCCACGGCAGAGACTGGGCGAAGAGCCGCATCTCAGCCGGTAACTGGATGCGGTGCCGTTTCGGCGTCTCTCGCCGTGCCCAGGGAGGGGAACCACTGTGTCCTCACGCATGAACAGGTCCCAGCGCCACCGGCGGGCGGTGGCCGCGCAGCACGCGCTGTGCGGTGCGCGCCTCACGCCGGCCCACCGGATCACCGTCCTCACCATCGTCCTAGTGGTGGTCGTCGTCCTCGTGCACGCCGGGCAGCCCGTCTGCGACGTCATCGGGCTCGTGACGGCGGCCTCGGCCGCCGCCGCGCAGCTCGGTCCGTGGCTGAGCGGCCGCCGCCCGGCGGCCGGCCTGGCCGGGGGTGCGTGATGAGGCTGCCGCAGGGCCGGCCGGGCGGGGCCGACGAGCCGGACAAGGGGCCCGATCCGCTGCGCGTGCGCGACCAGAAGGAGTTCCGCGACGCGCTGAAGGAGCTGCGCGGGACCAGGAGTTACCAGGCCGTCGCGAGCGCCAGCAGAGGGGGCCTGTCGACCACCACGATCCACAACGTGCTGACGAAGGACGCCCTGCCCTCGAAGGACTTCGTCGCCAAGTACCTGCCCGCCTGCGGGCTGGACGAGGCGGCCCGGGCGCGGTGGCTCACGTGCTGGGACGCGCTGAACAGCCGGCCCGCGCAGCCGACCGGGCCGACCGGGTCCGGCAGACGCTGGGACGCCCTGCTGGGCGGGGGCCGCGGGCGGCTGCGCGCCGGCCTGGCGGTGGGCGCCGTGCTCGCCCTCACCGCGGCCCTGGTGGGCTGGCAGGCGCACGAATCCAGTCAGGACCGCTTCCGCGAGCAGCACTGCAGCACGTCCAGCCCGGACCTGGTGACCGGGCCCGGCGGGGAGTGCACGGGCGTCACCGACGGCCGTGACGGCGCGGCCGTCTTCGGCGACGACCTGAAGCCCGTCATGAAGGCCATCGGCGCGGAGAACAGCACCGTCACCGACGGCGGCGACTACGTCACCTTCGCCTTCCTCACACCGCTGAGCTCCGCGGACGCCAACTCGCTGACGGTGGGCCAGTACGTGGCCGAACTCGAGGGCGCCTACACGGCCGTGGAGGAGGAGAACAAGAAGGACAGCAGGCCCAAGATCCGGCTGCTGGTGGCGTCGATGGGCAGCTCCGAACGGGCCTGGAAGACGGCCGTGGACCAGCTGAAGAGCGTCAAGGACGGCGAGCACCTGGTGGCGGTGGCCGGGCTGGGGCTGAGCCAGCAGGAGACCGTCGACGCCACCCGGGAACTCGCGAAGGCCGACCTGCCCATGATCGGGGACCTGATCACCGCGGACGGCTTCGACGCCACCGGCGCGGTCGACGGCAAGGGCCCGATCAACGGACTGGCCCGGGTCGCCCTGTCCAACACCGACCAGCTCACCGCGATCAGCAAGGAACTCGGCTCCGGCGGGCGCACCGCGGCCCTGGTCAGCACCCAGGTCACCCCCAACGGCACCCGCGACCTGTACACCGAGTCCCTGCGCAAGGGCTTCCGGACCATCGCGGGCCTGAAGAAGCACCTCGACCCCAACTCCGACTTCGCCTTCGACCCGCGCGGCGGACCCGGCGCCATCCTGCCCACCATCAGCCAGAACTTCTGCAACACCGGCAAGACCATCGACACCGTCTACTACGCCGCCCGCGTCAAGTACCTGCCCGGCTTCCTCGACGCCCTCGCCCAGCGCAGCTGCCACGCCCAGCCCATCACCGTCATCACCGGCTCCGACGCGGCCTCCCTCGACCCCACGACGCAAGCCCTGCACACCGCCGACGCGCCCATCACCGTGCTGTACGCCTCCTTCCCCAGCCCCGCCCAGCTCAGCGGCCCCACCAACCTCGACCGCGGCCTGTACACCGCGTTCGTGAAGAACTTCACCGCCCCCCACCACGACCAGCAGTTCCCCGCCCGGCACCTCACCAGCAGCTACTGGGCCATCGTCGCCCACGACGCCGTCCTCACCGCCTCCACCGCCCTGCACAACGCCGCCGCCCACGGCGACGGCCCCACCACCCTGCCCAACCGCTACGCCGTCAGGAACGAGCTGTACGCCCTGCGCAACGACGCCGTCGCCGGGGCGAGCGGTCACTTCGGCATCGGCGCCGACGGCGACCGCACCCGCACCGACACCGTCACCACGGTCCACCGCCTCGGCCGGCCCCTGCCCGGGAGCACCGGCCGCACGGACTGAACCGGCCATCCCCGACCGGGCGGTGGGGCGGACCCGTTGCGGGCCCGCCCCACTGCCCGCGAGCGGCCACGGACAACTCCCGGACGCCATGGGCCGCCCGCCGGGGCGCCGCGAACAGCCCCCGGGACGCCGCGAACAGCCTCGGGGCGCCACGAACAGCCCTCGGGACGCCATGAACAGCCTCGGGGCGCCACTAACAGCCCCCGGGACGCCATGAACAGCCCCCGGGACGCCATGAACAGCCCCTGGGACCCGGCGAACGGCCCTCCGGACGCCCGGACAGCCCCCGGACGTCTTGACAACAGGATTGGTCTGGACCAAGTTGTGTGCGCTGCGCCCCTCCAACTCCCCCGATCCCGGAGGCCCTTGTGGACCGCGCCCGACGTCCCAGATCCGTCCTGGCCGCGCTCACGGCCGCCCTGCTGGCCGTGCCCGCCCTGACCGCGCTCTCCTCGCCCGCCGGCGCGGCCGACGCGGACGTCGCGGTCAACGGCGGCTTCGAGTCCGGCCTGACCGGGTGGACCTGCACGGCCGGCACGACCGTCGACTCACCGGTGCACAGCGGGCGTTCCGCGCTGCAGGCCACCCCGGCCGGCAGCGACAACGCCCAGTGCGCCCAGACGGTGACCGTCCAGCCCGACGCGCAGTACACCCTGTCCGGGTACGTCCGCGGCTCCTACGTCTACCTCGGCGCGAACGGCACCGGCACCACCGACGTCTCCTCCTGGACCCAGTCCGCCCCCGACTGGCAGAAACTGACCACCACCTTCCGCACCGGCCCCGCCACCACCAAGGTCACGATCTACACCCACGGCTGGTACGGCACCGGCGCCTACCAGGCCGACGACATCACCCTCGTCGGCCCCGGCGGCAGCGGTACCGGCCAGCCGCCCGCCGCCCCCACCGGCCTGAAGGCCACCTCCGTCACCTCCTCCTCCGTCGGCCTGTCCTGGTCGGCGGTGACCGGCGCGACGAGCTACGCGCTCTACCGCGACGGGACCCGGGTCCAGAGCGTGACCGGCACCTCGGCGACCGTCTCCGGCCTCGCCGCCTCCACCGCGTACAGCTTCCAGGTGAGCGCGGTCAACGCCGCCGGCGAGTCCGCGAGGTCCGCGGCCGTCACCGCCACCACCAGCGCCGGAACCGGCACCGGCGGCGGGCCGTCCGACCTGCCCGCCCACGCCCTCGTCGGCTACCTGCACGCCAGCTTCGCCAACGGCGCCGGCTACACCCGCCTCGCCGACGTCCCCGACAGCTGGGACGTCATCGACCTGGCCTTCGGCGAGCCCACCTCGGTCACCTCCGGGGACATCCGCTTCAACCGCTGCCCGGTCACCGAATGCCCCGGCGTGGAGAGCGACGCCGACTTCAAGGCCGCGATCAAGGCCAAGCAGGCCGCCGGCAAGAAGGTGCTCATCTCGATCGGCGGCCAGAACGGCCAGGTCCAGCTGACCACCACGGCCGCCCGGGACGCCTTCGTGACGTCCGTGTCGAAGATCATCGACACCTGGGGCCTGGACGGCCTGGACGTCGACTTCGAGGGCCACTCCCTGTCGCTGAACGCCAACGACACCGACTTCAAGAACCCCACCACGCCCGTGGTCGTGAACCTGATCTCGGCCCTGAAGACCCTGAAGGCGAAGTACGGGGCGAAGTTCGTCCTCACGATGGCCCCGGAGACGTTCTTCGTGCAGAACGGCTACCAGTTCTACGGCACCGGCAAGTGGGGCGGCCAGGACCCGCGTTGCGGCGCCTACCTCCCGGTCATCCACGCCCTGCGCGACGACCTGACCCTGCTGCACGTCCAGGACTACAACTCCGGCCCGATCATGGGCCTGGACAACCAGTACCACTCCATGGGCGGCGCCGACTTCCACATCGCCATGACCGACATGCTGCTCACCGGCTTCCCGGTGGCCGGCGACCCGAACAACGTCTTCCCGCCGCTGCGCCCCGACCAGGTCGCGATCGGCATGCCGGCCTCCACGAACGCGGGCAACGGCTACGTCTCGCCGGCCGAGGTCACCAAGACCCTGGACTGCCTGACGAAGAAGACCAGCTGCGGCTCGTACGCCACCCACGGGACCTGGCCGGCGCTGCGGGGCCTGATGACGTGGTCGATCAACTGGGACCGGTTCGCGAACGGGGAGTTCCAGAAGACCTTCGACGGCTACTTCGGCTGACACGAGGCGAGGCACCAGGCGCAAGGCTCGAGGCCTCAGGCACCAGGGCCTGAGACCCCAAGGGCCACAAGGCGGGGCGGGGCGGTGCGGCCGGTTCAGGGCCGTGCCGCTGCCGCCCCGTCGAGGATCTCCCGGGCCGCGGGGAGCGCCTCCTCGCGGTCGGGCCCGATCAGGCCGATGCGGGTGCGGCGGTCCAGCAGGTCGGACTCGTCAAGGGCGCCCTCGTGCCGGACGGCCCACAGGAGTTCGGCGCGGGTGACGGGGTGGCCGGGCAGGACCGGCTCGGCCAGTGCGGGGTCGTGGGCGGCGAGGGCGTGGACCGCGGCGGCCTCGGTGCCGTAGCGGCGCACCAGGCGGCGGGGGGCGGGCAGGGCGCGCAGCCGTCCGGGGGCGGCGGCGCCGGTCAGCGGGAGCCCGGCGGTGGGGGAGGGGGCGGCGTGCAGGCCGCGGGCCGTGACGGCCGCGTCCACGGCGTCCTGGGCCATGCGCCGGTAGGTGGTGAGCTTGCCGCCGACCACGGTGGTGACCCCGTCGGGCGAGGTCAGTACGGCGTGCCGGCGGGAGATGTCGGAGGTGCGGTCGGGGGAGCCGCCGGCGGCGGAGGTGTCGAGCAGCGGGCGCAGGCCGGCGAAGGCGCCGGCCACCTCGTCGCGGCCGACCGGCACGTCCAGGGCCGAGCCCAGCACGTCCAGCAGGAAGCCGATGTCGCTCTCGGGGACCTCGGGCACGTCGGGCACCGCGCCCTCGGCCGGCTCGTCGGTGAGACCGACGTAGACCCGGCCGTCGCCCTGCGGCAGGACCAGCACGAAGCGGTTGGTCTCGCCGGGGACGGGGATGTGCAGGCCGGCCGGCAGGACGCCGAGCTGCTCGGAGCGCAGGACCAGGTGGGTGCCGCGGGAGGGCCGGATGCGGATGCCGTCGGCGAGGGTGTCCGCCCACACGCCGGTGGCGTTGATGACGGCTCGGGCCCTGATCTCGCCCTCCTGGCCGGTGAGTTCGTCGCGGACGCGGGCGCCGGTGCCGCCGACCTGGAGCGCGCGCACCCGGGTCAGCACCCGGGCGCCGTGTGCGGCGGCGGTCCTGGCCAGGGCCGTCACCAGTGCCGCGTCGTCGCTCACCTTGCCGTCCCAGGACAGCAGGGCGCCGCGCAGGCCGCCCGTGCGGACGGCGGGCGCCAGGTGCCGGGCCTCGGCCGCGGACAGCCGGCGCGGTGCGGGCAGCACGCCGCGCGGGGTCCGGGCGGCCAGCCGCAGCACGTCGCCCGCGCGCAGCCCGGCCCAGGCCAGCGAGGCCTGGCCGCGGGAGACCAGCGGGGTCAGCGGCAGCACGAACGGCTGGGCGGCCACCAGGTGGGGAGCGGTCCGGGTCATCAGCACCCCGCGTTCGACCGCGCTCTCGTGGGCCACGTCGAACTGCGCGGAGGCGAGGTAGCGCAGCCCGCCGTGGATGAGCTTGGAGCTCCAGCGGGAGGTGCCGAAGGCCAGGTCGTGGGCGTCCACCGCGACGACGTCCAGGCCGCGGGCCGCCGCGTCCAGCGCGGCGCCGGCCCCGGTGGCGCCGAGCCCGACGACCAGGACGTCCACCGTGCGCCCGTCCGCGGCCTCGGCCAGTTCCCGGCGGCGCCGGTGCGCGCTCAGCGACGAGCCGGGCGCGGCCTCGGGGTGGCTCATGGCGTCAGGGTCCTCTCCAGCAGGGCGCGCAGCTCGCCGAGGAACGCGGCGGAGTCCAGCTCCGCGTCGTCCTCGTCGGTCATGGTGCGCAGGGACAGGGTGAAGGACTGCACGGTCAACAGCACGGTGCGGGCCTGCCGTTCGGCGTGGCCGGGCCGTACCGAGCCGTCCGCGTGGCCCTCGCGCAGCGCCTCGCCGAGCAGGCCGAGCAGCGCCTCCTGGCTCGCGCCGCGCCGGTCCAGGACGTAGGGCAGGAGCAGTTCGGGGTCGACGTCGACGATCTTGCGGAAGAGCGGGTGGGCCCGGAACGCCTCGACCCCGGCGACCAGTCCGTCCACGATCCGGGTGCGCGTGCCGGTGCCGGGCGCGGCGTCCGGCATGGCCGCGGTCGCCACGGCGATCCACTCCCGTGTCATCAGGTCGCCCACCAGGCTCCGCAGGTCCGGCCAGCGCCGGTACAGCGTCATCCGGGAGAGACCGGCGCGGCGGGCCACGTCGGCGAGCGTGGTGCGCCGCACCCCGACGGCCAGCACGCAGTCGCGGACCGCGTCGAGGACGGCGTCGTTGTCCGGTCCGCCGCCCGAACCGTTGTGACGAATAGGCGTCATGTGTCACAGTGTAACGCCCCGGGGGGCGGACGGAAGCGGCACGCCCTCACCGGCAGGCCCGGCCACGCACCCCGCGCACTGGACGTCCGAGCCGACCGACCAGCGACCGACCCGCCGACCAGGGCGCCCCTGCCCACCCGCCGACCCGACCCGTGAGGACGACCGTTCGATGGACATGCTGTGGAACGGCTGGGGCGACCCGGCCAAGGCGGCACCGCTGCCCGAGACGGTGACCGCCCTGCTGCGCGACCTGCTCGGGGTCCAGCCGCGCACCACCCCCGCCCTCCGCCTCGAGGACGTCCGCCCGCCCGCCCCCACCGCGGCCCCCGCCGCCCTGCGCGCCCTCGCCGACGCCGTCGGCGAGGAACACGTGCGCACCGACGCGGCCGGCCGCGTCCGGCACACCCGCGGCAAGTCCACCCCCGACCTGCTGCGCCTGCGCGCCGGCGACGTCACCGACGTGCCCCAGGCGGTCGTCCTGCCCGCCGGCCACGACGAGGTCCTCGCCGTCCTGCGCGCCTGTGCCGCACACGGCCTGGCCGTCGTGCCCTTCGGCGGCGGCACCTCGGTGGTGGGCGGACTCGCCCCGCAACGCAGCGCGTTCATCGCCCTGGACCTGCGCCGGATGAACGCCCTGCTCGACCTCGACCCGCTCTCGCGCACCGCCGTCCTGCAGCCCGGCCTGCGCGCCCCCGACGCCGAAGCCCTGCTCGCCGCCCAGGGCTTCACCCTCGGCCACTTCCCCCAGTCCTTCGAATGGGCCACCATCGGCGGCTTCGCGGCCGCCCGCTCCAGCGGGCAGGCCTCCGCCGGCTACGGCCGTTTCGACGACATGGTCCTCGCCCTGACCCTCGCCACCCCCGAGGGCACCATCGACACCGGCCGCGCCCCGCGCTCCGCCGCCGGCCCCGACCTGCGCCAGCTGGTCCTCGGCTCCGAGGGCGCCTTCGGCGTCATCACCTCCGTCACCGTCCGCATCCGCCCCCTGCCCGAGGTCCGCACCTACGAGGGCTGGCGGTTCGACTCCTTCACCCAGGGCGCCACCGCACTGCGCCGGCTCGCCCAGGACGGGCCCCGCCCCACCGTGCTGCGCCTGTCCGACGAGACCGAGACCCTTGTCGGCCTCGCCCAGCCCGACGCCATCGGCACCGACCCGGCCGGCACCGACCCGGCAAGCGGCGGCGCGGGCTGCCTGGCGATCGCCGGGTACGAGGGGACCGCCGAGGACACCGCCCACCGCCGCGAGCGGGCCGCCACCGTCCTGGCGGACTGCGGCGGCACCCCGGCCGGCACCGCACCGGGCGAACGCTGGGCCCACGGCCGCTACTCCGCGCCCTACCTGCGCGACGCCCTCCTCGACGCCGGCGCCTTCGCCGAGACACTGGAGACCGCGGCCTTCTGGTCCCGCATCCCCGCCCTGTACACCGCCGTGCGCACCGCCCTCACCGACACCCTCACCCAGGCGGGCACCCCGCCCTTGGTCATGTGCCACATCTCCCACGTGTACGAGAACGGCGCCTCCCTGTACTTCACCGTCGTCAGCGCCCAGGGCGAGGACCCGGTGGCCCACTGGACGCCCGCCAAGCACGCCGCCAACGAGGCCGTCCTCGCGGCCGGCGGCACCATTTCCCACCACCACGGCGTCGGCACCGACCACCGCGACTGGTACGTCCGCGAGGCCGGCCCCCTCGGCGTGTCGGCCCTGCGCGCCGTCAAACGCCGCCTGGACCCCGAGTGGCTGCTCAACCCCGGCGTCCTGCTGCCCACCGACTGACCCGCCCGCCCCCTGAACGCCTGCCCCGGAGGCCCCACCGATGCGCCAGTTCACCGCCGTCGTCAACCCCACCGCGGGCGGCTCCACCGGGGCGGCGACCCTGCTGCGGCTGGCCCGGCTGCTGCGCGCGGCCGGCGCCGAACTGGCCACCGAGTACAGCCGCAGCCTCACCCACGCCCAGGACCTCGCCCGCGCGGCCGGCGAACGCGGCCGGACCGTCCTGGCCGTGGGCGGCGACGGCATCGCGGGCGGCATCGGCGGCGCCCTCAGCGGCACCGGAACCGTCCTGGGCCTGGTGCCCGCCGGACGCGGCAACGACTTCGCCCGCGCCCTCGGCCTGCCCGCCGAACCCGAAGCCCTCGCCCGGATCCTGCTGCACGCCGAACCCCGCCCGGTCGACACCCTCGAGGTCGAATCCGCCGTCCACCCCCGCACGGTGGTCCTGGGCAGCGTCTACGCCGGCGTCGACGCCGAGGCCAACCGGCACGCCAACAACGCCCGCCTGCTGCGCGGCGCCGCCTCCTACTACGCGGGCGGCCTGCGCGCCGTCACCACCTGGCGGCCGGCCGACTACCGCGTCACCGTCGACGGCGAGGAACACCTGCACCGCGGCTACACCGTCGTCGCCGCCAACTCCCCCTACTACGGCTCCGGCCGCCTCATCGCACCCGGCGCCCGCGTCGACGACGGCCTGCTCGACGTGGTCCTCATCCGCGAGGCCCCCCGCAGGCTCTTCTTCACCCTCATGAACGAACTGGGCACCGGCGCCCACGTCCACCGCCCCGAGGTCCGCGTCCTGCGCGCCCGCGAACTGCACATCGAGGCCACCCGCCCCGTCCCCTACGGCGCCGACGGCGAGGTGGAGGCCACCCTCCCGGTCACCGTGCGCGTCCGCCCCGGAGACCTGCCGGTGCTGTACTGAGCAGGGCCCACCCAACGGGCGTACGGTGTCCGTACGGTAGAAGTGCGCACCCCTTACGGGCACGGCGTAGGGTGGCGGGCGGGAGGTGTTCCATGTCCGAGCTGTTCGACGCGGTCGACGCACTGGTGGCGTCCCGCGCCCCGCTGCCGCCGGCGGAGGAGCGCAAGCGGCTGCGGGTCGCACACGGCCTGACACTGGACGACGTCGCGGGCGCTCTGAAGGTGCGCCGGGCCACGGTGTCGGCGTGGGAGTCGGTGAAGAAGCCGACCGAGCCGCGCGGTCCCGAGCGTGAGGCGTACGCCCGGCTGCTCAAGCAGCTCGCGCAGCTCTACCCGGCCCCGGCGTCCGCCCCCGTCACCGCGGCCCCCGCCCCCACGCCGGAACAGGCCCCGTCCGCGGGCCCGGCCACCGCAGCCGCCGTCACGCCTGCACCCGAGCACACGCCTGCACCCGAGCACACCCAGCCCCCGGCCCCTGCCGCGGTCACCCCTGCTCCGCCGGCCGCACCCCGCCCGGCGCGCAACGCGTCGGTCCCACCGCGCGCAGCGAAGAAGACGGCCCCGGCCGCAACCCCGGCGAGCCCCGCCGACCCACGGTTCGCGAACGGCCCGCTGGCGGTCGTCGACGTCCAGGACGGGCAGGTGCTGGCGTACTGCACCGACGGCCTGGTCCTGGACGTACCGGCCAAGAGCATCCCGGCCCTGATCGACTGGACCCTGCGCGAGGCGCGGCTCGGGGCTCCGAAGCTCACCGGGCCGGGCAAGGACGCCGACCCGCTGATCGTGCTCACCGAAGCCGCCCTGGAGCGCTACGGCCTGCCCGTCACGCTCACGGACGAGGAGCGGCACGCCGGGCGGATCCCGGAGGGCCACAAGGTCGTCAAGCAGCTCACCCGCGCCCAGTGGAAGCTGACCAAGCGCGGCTTCGGCCCATGGGCGAGGATCTACCGCCCCGCCACCGGTGCGGAGCGGGCCTGCGTGCAGGTGTGCATCCCGTCGTGGAACGCGCTGGACACCCGCCACTGGGGCGACGCCGGCCGGCTCCCGCCGGCCGAACTCGCCCGCGTCCTGGGCGTGTACGCGACCCGGGTGATGACCCCGCGCGGATCGACCGCCGTGACCGGCCTGGAGCTGATGACCGCGCTGCACCCGCCCACCCGCGCCTCCGAACCCGACGCCGCCGGCCGCCGGCACTCCGAGCACAACCCCGGCAGCCTGGGCAAGGACCCGGTGGACTGCGCACCCTGCGAGGCCCCGGACGGACATCCGCTGCTGAAGGACCTGCCGCGCTTCCACGTCCGCGGCCCCGAGGAGAAGCTGCTGGAGGAGGCGTACGACTGGGCCCGGCCGATGACCGACGCCGAGTGCACCCTGCGCCACCTGGTCGGCATCGACGTGAACATGGCCTTCGCCGCCGGAGCCAACGGCCTGGTCGTCGGCCTCGGCGCACCGACCCACGTCAAGAACCCGCAGTTCGACCCCAAGCTGCCCGGCTCATGGCTGGTCGACCTCTCCCACGTCGACCTGTCCCACGTGAAGCTCGGCAAGGACAAGTGGGCGCAGCTGGACGCCGATCTGCTGCCCAGCCCGTTCACCCCGAAGGGCGAACGCCCGACCGGCCCGGCCTGGTACGCGACGCCCACCGTCGCCTACGCAGCCGAACTCGGCTACGAGGTCCACCCGAGCGAGGCCTACGTCCGCCACGACAACGGCCGCTACCTGGACGCCTGGTACCACCGGCTGCGCGACGCCTACCTCGCCACGATGGCCGACCTCGGCGTGCACGCGCACATGGCCCCGGCCGACTTCCTCACCGCGATGGACGGCCACAAGGACCGCGACCCCGGCCTGGCGATCGTCGTCTCCGCGATCAAGGCCACCGTCAAGGGCGGCCTGGGCAAGCTCCGCGAACGCCCCCGGGGCGAGGGCTGGCGCCCCGGCGAGCCGTGGCGCGCCCTGTCCCGGCCGACGTGGCGGCCGGACATCCGCGCGGCCGTCATCTCCCGCACCCGCATCAACCTGCACCGCAAGATCGTCAAGCACGCGGCGTTCACCGGCCAGTACCCCGTCGCCGTCCTGTCCGACTGCGTCGTCTACGCCGCCGACGGCACCAGCCCGCTGGACTTCCTGCCCTACCGGGAAGGCACACCGCTGCCCGGCGGCTTCAAGCTCGGCGTCAACCCGGGCCTGGTCAAACACGAGGGCACCCAGACCGTCCTGTGGGGCGAAGAGGTCCGCGAACGCTTCGACGCCCCGGACCTCAACCTCGCCCGCTACATCAAGGACGGCACCGTCACCGACACCGACAACGGCGAGTAGGAGAAGGCCACCATGAGCCTGATCGGGGACGGCCTGGAAGCCGCCGTGCACAAGGCGTTCACCCGCCCCACGCCCAAGAGCGCGCCCGCGCAGATGCGCTACCTGGTCAAGCAGCTCAAGAGCACCAAGGCGGCCGCCCGGACGCTGCGCATCTCCCAGCGCACCGTCGAACGCTACGTCAAGGACCAGATCAAAAAGCCCCGCCCCGACCTCGCGGCCCGCCTGCAACGCGAGGTGAACAAGCGCTGGCAGCCCCAGATCCGCGCCCGGGCCCGGGCCCGGGCGGCGAGCACGGACGGCATCGTCATCGACACCCGCGCCCGCCTCGGCTACACCGCCCCCGTCGGATCGACCGACCAGGACCGCATCCGCCACCTGACCGTCGCCCTGCCCCCGCACCACGCCGCCCGCCTCTTCGACGCCCAGGAAGCCGGCGCCACCGACCAGCAACTCCAGCAGATCACCGCCGAAGCCCTCAAGGAGGTGTACTTCCAGGACGGCGGCCGCCGCGCCGGCAGCCTGGAAGAGGTCCGCTTCACGGACATCGAGCACCTCGAGTTCGACCTGTAGCTGCCGCGCTTCAGCGCTCAGGGCGACGGTCTGCAGCAGGTGTGCAGGGCATCAGCGCAGACGTCAGGGGTACTCCTCGCCCACCACTGTCCACCCTTGGGGAGAGAGCCATGACACAGACAGCCGGGAACCGGTTCTGCAAGGCGTGCGGCACGCCGGCCGAGGACGGGAAACTGTGCAGCCACTGCGGCGCCGTCCTGGACCTCCCCGACGATGCGGGCCTGGTCGAGGACCAAGGCGCAGCAGTACGCCGCGACTTCGAAGGACGCGCCCAGCAGTAAGGCGTGAGAAGCGACCGGAGAGCCGATCCGATCAACCCCGTTGAAGAGCGTGCGCCGGGGTACACGGGCCGGCATGGCATCCAAGACTGATCGCGTCATGTCCTTGCGGGCCGTGCGGCAGCTGCGCCGGGTCCGCACCTTCTACGCAGGTGGCGTCCTGCTGTGGGCGGTGTTGACCACCTTCACCGCCTGGCAGTCGCCCGGCAGCCGGCAGATGTGGGTGTCCGCCCTCCTCCTGGCGGTCTTCGGCGGCCTGCTGCTCGCAGCCTCCCTGTGGCTGCAGCGCCTCAAGGCCACGGACTCGCGACGTCCCGCGCACCACGCCGCACCACGGAGGGCGGCTGCACCTCGTCACGCGCACGTCTGACCCGCCGTCGGCACGGCAGCGGCGAGAATCTCCGCAGCCGGTGGGACAGTCCCTTTTCGGCCGTCCCCCGGGGGCCGGGAGGCGAGGAGCCGACAAGGGGTACGCGGTAGGTATGAATGGCACACGACGTCGACAGGACGATCAGAGCTCACAGGAAACCCGTGCCCGAGGAACGATGCGGATGTGGCGGTGGGCCAGGTGGGCAGCGCTGGTTCTCGCGGTCAGCTGGGCGGTGAACGGGGTCGTCCATCTCGTCCAGGGCGAGCAGGGCCGGGACCTGTGGTGGCCCCTGGTCAGCGCCGTCATCTGGACAGCGCTGACCGTGTACGGGTTCCGGACCCACCGCCGGATCAGGACCACGACTCTGCCGGGCACCACCGGCCGCTCGCCTGCCTGACCGCTGGCGCAGGCCGGTGCGTCGTTGCTACGAGCGGGCGCGGGCGACGACCCTGGGGATGATGAGGTTGTGGAAGGGCTGGATCACCTTGAAGTACAGGTGCCCGGCCCGCCGGCGGTAGCGGACGACCGTGGTGCACACGCCTTCCAGGCCTGCGGCGCCCTCCCGTACGGCGAAGGAGGTACGGAAGTCCAGGTGCTTGTCGTCGTCGCCGGCGAGCACCTCGTCGTCGGTGACGGTCAGGACCCGGAAGGGGCCCAGCCGTGCTCCGGGTTCGACCCGGATCTCCTCGGGGGCGACGCGCTTTTGGACGTGCAGCCCGAACGGCGACATCAGTTTGTCCCGCACGCTCAGCATGCCGTGCACCCACTCCGGTGTCGCGGCCAGCACCGTCCGGGCGAAGTCCGGGGCACTGGTTCCCGGGGCCAGGTCGACCGCGACCGCGTCGACGTGATCGAAGCCGCCCAAGCTCGCCACCGCCGCGCCCACGACGGGTTCGGCGTTCCTGCGTACGCGTGTTCCTGCCCTGTGCCCCATGGTCCGTCCCCGTCTCCTCGTACGCGCGGTCACGACTCCTGCGTGTGGCAGCGCCGTCATGACCGACCGTATCGCTCGTCCTCGTTCAGTCGTTGATCTCGCAGATGGGGGCGCCCGAGGCGACGGAGGCTCCGGCCTGCGCGCTCAGGCCACCAGACGCCTGCCGCCGACCTCGACGACCACCGTCCCGCGGCCGGGCTCGTCCCCGGTCCCGGCGTCGGCGGGGGCGGCGAACGGCTTGATGTCGTTGACGAACTCGGTCTCGATCCAGCGGGTGTGGACCGTGAACGGGTCCTGCGAGCCGGTGAGTTCGGGGGCGAACGCCGGGTCCTCGACCACCGCGCGGTGGAAGGGGATCGCGGTCGCCATGCCCCCGACGTCGAACTCGGCGAGCGCGCGGGCGGCGCGCTGGAGGGCCTGCTTGCGGGTGGCGCCGGTGACGATCAGCTTGGCGAGCAGGGAGTCCCAGGCCGGGCCGATGACGCTGCCGGACTCGACGCCCGCGTCCAGGCGGACACCGGGGCCGGTCGGCGGCGCGAAAACCGTGACCGTGCCGGGGCGGGCAGGAAGCTGCGGCCCGGGTCCTCGCCGTTGATGCGGAACTCCAGGGAGTGGCCGCGCAGTTCCGGGTCGCCGTGGCCCAGTTCCTCGCCGTCGGCGATGCGGAACATCTCCCGCACCAGGTCGACGCCGGCGACCTCCTCGCTGACCGGGTGCTCGACCTGCAGGCGGGTGCCTGGCCCGCGGCCTCCGGGGAGAGTCGTGCTGCGCCCGACGCAGCGCAGGTGCCCGCAGGCGTCGTACCGGCCCAGCACGGCGTCGTCGGCGGGAAGCACACGGCGCCCGCGCGGGCCGTGGTGACTGCTGGCGGTGTTCACCGCCGGTTCCGGGCTCGCGCAGCGCCGCAGGACCCGCGGCGCTTACCGCTGCTCCAATGGGCTGCGCAACCGCTGGGCAGCCCCCACCTGGTCCGCAACGCGCTGCTCACCGGGCGTACCGACACCGCCCCGAGCACCGCGGCCAGGAATAGTAGGTCTCGGTCCTCCTGCACGCCCTGGCGGCCGGCCTGGCTTCAGCCCGCCCCCGTCACCGCTCGCGCGTCGCACCCGCCGGTGGGTACCCACCAGCCGCGACAGGCGACCAGCCGCGCCCGCCGCTGCTGCCCGTCTTCAACCGGATCGGTCCGCACAACGACACCGCCACCCGGCGGTTGGCCGAGCGGCACTTGAAAGGGAACCCAGTACGTGGGCAGCTGCCGCATGTACGACGGGAGCTGCCCATCGAAGGCACCTGGATGAAGCAGCTTCCGAAGTACGGCCCGGCCGGGGCGGTCTTCTCGTGCTTCGGCCGGCGACAGAGCCAGCCCCTGGGGTTCAAGACGACGCCAGGTGCAACAGGTGGAGCAGCAAGGTCGTCAGGGCATCGGCGGCGCCGGTGATCGCAGCGAGGGCGAACTGCCGGGCCGTGGCGTTCCACGCGCTACGCCCAGGCCGGTGCGTCGCGGTGACGGTCGGGAACGGGCATCCGGACGGCTTCTGGGCCGGCGCTTCCGCGGGTGTCGAGCGAGGCGGCAGGCAGGCGCGGGTCCGTACTCGGGGCGTGAAGACCATGACGTACTACTCCTCATGAGTGGTGAACTCGGCCGTGGTGTACGGCAGATGCCACCGAGGTAAAGGCGTCCGGGGGGTTTACGGCGACGGCGGGTGACCGCACCAGGCCGCCGCTAGCCTGGCGGGGAGGGATGCGACCGGTTTTCCGGGGACTTACGGGACCGGAAGCGAAGCGGGGGCCGGAGGGCGCGGTAGACATGGGGCGTCACATCGAGCGGTTCGTGGGCGAGCTGGTGAAAGCGCGCCGCGCAGCAGGCGAACCCACACTGAAGCGCATGGCGTGTCTGGGGTGCGCGTCCGCGCCACGGGTCGGCATCTCCACCCTCGACGACTGGCTCAACGGCCGCTCGGTGCCCGGGAGGAACAGCGAGTCCTTCCTGCTCCACCTGGTCGGCTACCTCCGCCGGGAGGCCTGTCGTCTTCAAGTCGGCAGCACGCCGAACCCGGCGGTGATCCCTGCAGAACGGGAGCGGTGGCTGCGCCTGGTGCGTGCCGCGCGCAAGGAGCGCAGCGAGGAGTCGCCAGGTGGCCGTCCCCGAAACCGGACGACGGACGCCAGACCGGCCGGACCCGTTACGCTGCCGCCCCCATCACCGGACTTCACCGGACGGACAGCCGAAACCGAAGAACTGCTGCGGTGGTTGAGGCCCGGGGCGGAGACCGACTCCGCCGTCGTCGTGTCCGCGATCGCGGGGATGGGCGGGGCCGGCAAGACGGCACTGGCCCTGCACGCAGCGCACGAGGCGCAGCGGCGTGGATGGTTCCCCGGCGGAGCCGTCTTCGCGGACCTGCGCGGGTACAGCGCCCTTGACCCGGTGCCTGCAGGAGCCGTCGCGGACAGGTTGCTGCGGGCCATGGGCATCCCCGCCCGGCAGCTGCCGGGTACGGAGAGCGGAGCGCTGGATGCCTGGCGGCGTCTGCTGCACGACCTGGCCGGGCAGAACGCATCGCTGCTGGTGGTGCTGGACAACGTCCGCGATCCGGGCCAGGTCGGCGCGCTGCTGCCCCAGCCGCCGCACCGGGCGCTGATCACGTCCCGCCAAGCCCTCGGCTCACTGCCCGTCCACCACGTTGACGTCGCCCCACTGCCGACGGACGAGGCGGTCCTGCTGCTGGACACAGCGCTGCGGGCCGCGAAGACGCAGGACCCGCGATGTTCCGACGACCCGGCCGGCGCAGAGGAACTCGCAGGCCTGTGCGGCGGACTCCCGCTCGCGCTGCGCATCTCGGCCGCACTGCTGCGGACGGATGCGGACCGGCCCTTGAGCGCCCACGTCGAGGAACTGCGCGAGACCCGTGACCGGTTGGACACGCTGTCGCTGGACCAGGAGGACACCGAAGGCCGTCCGCTCGCCGTCAAGGCCAGTCTCGACCTGTCGTACCACCACCTGCCCCCCGCAGCGGCCCGCGCCCTGCGCCTGCTCGCCACCTGCCCGGGTCCCGACATCTCGACGTCCACCGCTGCCGTCCTGCTCGGCCTTCCCCGTCCCCTCGGCCGCCGCCACCTCGCGGTGCTCGCCCGCCACCATCTGATCGTCCGCACCGGCCTGCCGACGGGAAAGGCGCAGGCTCCCCGGCCGATCGAGGATGCCGAGCGCTGGTCCCTGCACGACCTCGTGCGGCTGTACGGCGCCGAGCAGGCCGAACGGCACCGGCCCGGTCCGGGACCGGACGCCGACCTCGCAGGGGACGAGGTGGCAGCGGCCGCACTGCGGCTCGACGACCACTGCACGGCCCTGACCGCGGCGGCGGACGCCCTCCTCGACGGCAGGACCGCTGCGGGCACCGTCCCCGGGCCCTTCGGAGGGGCCGCGCAGGCACTCGCCTGGCTGGACGCCGAACGGGCCAACCTCGTCGCGCTGGTCGGTGCCGCGCGCAGGGCGGACCGTCACCGGCCCGCCCTCACCCTCACGCTCAACCTCCAGCGCTACCTGGAGGATCACTGGCGGGGCGCCGACGCGTATCTCTGCGCGACGCAGGCGGAGGCAGCGGCCCGGCACCTGCCGCCGGCGGACTACGCGACGGCACTTTGTGCCCTCGGGAACGCCTGCCGCCTGACCGGGCGACTGGACGAGGCGGTGGAACGGCTCTCCGAGGCGGCGGAGGTCGCGGCGCAGGCCGAGCGCCCCCGGACAGTCAGTGCGGCACTGCACAACCTCGGCCTCACCTACGCCCTACGGGGCGAACTGCCCGCAGCGGAGGCGGCTCACCGCAGCGACATCGATCTGTCACGGCGCCAGGGTGACCGGCAGGGCGAGGCCATGGCACTCGTCGCCCTCGCGGACGTACTGCACGAGCGCGGCAAGCCCGAGGCCGTGACCACGGCACTGGTCAGGGCCGCGCACCTGTTCCACGACCTGGGGGATGGGTGGGGGAGCGGCATGGTGGCCCTGCGCCACTCACGCACCGCTCTGCGCGACCTGCGCGCACCGGCATGCGCCGCGGCGTGTCTCGGTTGGGCGGTCCGGGAGTTCAGGCACGTCGGCGCGCAGGCCAAAGTGGCCGTGGCGTCCGTCGGACTCGGCGCGGCCTACTGGCAACTGTGCCCTGCCTGCTACGGCGCCAAGGCCATCACATGGACACGGGACGGTGCCGCGCTGGCCGAGACGGGCACCGATGACCGGCTCAAGGCCCAGAGCATGTTCCAACTCGGTTCCCTACTCGCGCAGTCGGGCCACCGCACGGAAGCCCGCCCGCACCTGGAGCGGACCGCGGCCGTCTGCGCCATGGCGGACGGCGACCCGGAACTCGCGCGACTCGCCCGCGCGGCCCACTCCGCCCTGGCGCATCTGGGCAAGCCCAAGAGCCCTCTGCTCTGCACCGAGACGCCTGCACAGGAGACGGACAAGCTGGTCGACCTCGTCGAGGCAATCGCACGCGGCGATGCCCCGGCGACCAGCCTCCTCATCGTCGACCCCGTCTGGCTCGCACTCATCGGCGCGGGCCGCTGATGTGCCAACGCCCGGAGGAGGGTCAGGGGCGGCGGCTGGTCCGGGGTGCCGCTGCTTCGCTGACTGGCTGTTTCCATCCGGGACGTTCGGCGAGAGTCGATCTTGATGGCGTCAGGGTTTCGTCTGCCACCGGTGCAGGGAGGGACGGGAGCTGTGGGTATTCAGGTGAGAACCCGTATTTCGGCGTATGCGATTGCCATGGAAGATGATCGGCTGCTATTGGCCCGTCTGTCGGATGCTTCGCCCGTTTTCACGCCGGGATTGTGGCATTTGCCTGGTGGGGGGATCGATCCGGGTGAGCAGCCTGTTGAGGCGCTGACTCGCGAACTCCTGGAGGAGACGGGCCTTGAGCTGGTCGGGGCTCACCTGCTCGACGCGAGGACCTACTCGGCACAGAGGAACGGCATCAGCTGGAGCCTGACAGCACTGTTCTACGCTGCGTCTCTCAAGGGAGGTGCTCCGACGGTGACTGAAGCCGAGGGGTCCACCGAGGCCGCAGTATGGGTCCCCCTGAGGGACATACGGGACACCGCAGTGCTGTCACCGCCGGCTGCCGACGCCACGCACATGCTGGACCGCTCCAAGGCGATGCTCACAGCCACTCGTTGAGGACTGCGATCAGCGAGGGCGTCGGGGCCGTCGTCGTGGCCGCAGAGGGCGGCGAGGCGCTCGATCGGACCAAGCCGACATGCACCTCGGCTGCCAAGCCGCAAGGCTGAAATAAGGCCACACGGCGAGGGACCAGGGAGCGCCATGCCTCAAGAACAGTGCCAAGCGGCAAAGGCCAAACTCAAGCAGGCAGAGCAGCGAAGAAACCGCCTTCAGAGAGATCTGACGGAAGACGAAACGAAGCTCGCTCACTTGAAGGCGGCATCGCATCCGGACACTGCGGCGATCGAGGCGCAAGAGCGCATGGTCGAAATCGACCGAAGAGTCCTGGGCGCGGCCGAAGTGGAAGTCACAGGCTTCGAAGAGCTGGTGCACGCCCTCTGTGATGACCTGCCGTAGTCACGCCCTACATCAGTAGTCCGATTGACCCAGCGGCGCGGTGAGCTCTCCCGCCCTGGGCAACGTCCGCAGGGCGGACAACTGCACCACAGGACGGCCTCCCCGGGGCGGCGGTTCACGGGGTGTTCTTCGTGAACAGGGACCGTTCGAGCGCGGAGCGGACGGAACCGGAGGCGCTGCCGTCGGCCGGGGTGAGAGCGAGTGCGGCCGTCATCAGCAGCAGGATGCGCACGCCCGCGCCGGTGGCCCGGTCCACCCCGGGCAGCAGCGGGACGGCCAGGGCGAATGCCGCCAGGACGAGACTGGAGGCGGTGCGGCGCAGCAGCCGGGCGGTCCGGGACGTCGGCGGTTCGCCGGCGCTGTGCCGCATCAGTGCCTCGGCGTCGCCGGCCACGAGGGCGAGGACCCCCGCGTGCTGCGAGGCGGTGACGGCGTCGTACTCCCCGGCGGTGCGCACCTGGATGAGGGCACGGTCGTGGCGGCGGACGAGTTCGGCCAGTGCGGTGTGCAAGCGCCGCGCCCGGTGTCGTGCCGCCAGCTCGGTGACGGAGGTCCTGCGGCGCACCGCCGTAATGTCGCCGGCGGCCGCGGTGGCGACGGCGAGCCGGGTCCTGACGGTCCGCGGATCCCACCACCGGGCCCGCCCCCGGGAGCACGCCGACGTGGCCGCCATGAGCTCGACCAGCACGGCATCGAGCGGGTGTGCCCGGCCGACCCGCCGCAGCCTGCGGTGCAGCAGCCGCTCCACCCCGCCGACCCACCGCGCCGCTTGCAACCCCAGGGTCGCTCCGAACAGTCCGGCCGCCGCAGTGATCATCTGCTGGCCGGTCGGCGCCGCCAGCGCGGTGACGAGGGTCAGCCAGGACGCCGCGGCCGCGACGACGGCCGTGACGCACAGCGTGGCCGGCACGAACCAGTACGCGATCTGCGGCTGGGTCAGGCGCCGCAACGCACCCCGCGTTCCCAGACGGCGGAAGACGGCGACGACCTGGCGCACGTCGTCGCGGACGACGAAGAGGCTGCCGAGGCAGACGGCCGCCCACGTCGCCGCGGGGAAGAGCCACCAGGGCGCACCACCGGGCGTGCCGGTGTGCGCCGCGAACAGTGCGGCCACCGCACCGCCGGTCGCGGCGACCCCGGCCATCCCCAGCGCGGTGGCGGCGGTGGCGACGTAGTTGGCCACGAACTGCACGGCGACCGGGCAGCGGTCGCGCATCCACGCGTACAGCACGGCCATCCGCACCCGTTGCCGCTCCGCATCGTCGGCATCGGGGAACGCCTCGGCGTACCTGCGGATCTGAAGCGCGCCGTGCCGCACCCACATCGCCTCGCGGTGGCGCAGTTCGTCGTCGCTCATCACCCGCATGCGGCTGAACCTGCCCAAGGCGACCAGAGAGCACGCCCGTTGATCACGCGGGAGCCGTCACCGCTCTGGTGGCCGGCGACCTGGGCGAGCGCCGCCCCGCCGCGTGGGCCAGCTCTGAGCGGCGGCGACGTGGAGGGTGCGCGGAGTCGCGGCGAGGGAAGTGCCGATGTCTGGTCCTTCTGGACGTGGCTATTGCCGCAGCCGATGCTGACCGTGGCCGTGGCCGTGGACGGCCCGGCCTTGCCCGCCGGCTGGGCGGCTGAGCAAGTCCTGCACCGGCGGCGCCCGGGCCTGACGCAACCACAAGGTGCGCACCGTAGGCCGGCCGGGCGCAGCCAAGGTCTGGTGACAAGGCCCAGAGGCGGGCCGGGCAGGACCGGTGGCTGCGCGCCCGCCGGATCTCCGGGCGGTCAGGCCGTCATGCTAACTAGCATTGACGCATGACCAGTCGACGTCAGCTGATACCCCTGCACCTGCTGTTAGCGTCCACGCTCTCCCTGGCGGCCTGCAGCTCGACGCCCTCCAAGGCCACGGCAGCGGCGCGGGAGTCTGCCAAGTCCGCCTGCGCCTCCCTGCAGCAGCTGACCGACCAACTCGCCCGCCCCCGGCCGTCCAGCCTGACCGACCCCTACTACCAGACCGCCGAGCAGTACCTGAACACGGCGACCAACCGCGCCGCCGACGCGGCTCAACAGGACCAGGGCTACCAGGAGTTCGCCGACACCCTGCACCGGGCGGCCCAGACCTGGCAGGTCACCTTCACGCTGGACAAGGCCGAGCCGCTGATCCAGCAGGCGCGGAAAGAGAAGTGCTGACGCTCGCGGCGTGAACCTGGTCGGGCGCACATCTTCCGGGTGTGCCGGTTCGTCCTGACTGACCTGCAGGTACGCCTTCCAGCCCTTCAGCAACCATGCCGTGATCCGTCTTCGCTGAAGTGAACAGCTGTTCGTTCAACCCCGGCCCCGCGTCGCGTAGCTGCTGGACGACGATCCCGCCCCCACCGGCACGCTCGGCGCGCACCGCACACCCGCCCGGGCCGCACTGATGCAGGGCCGCGCGGAGCGGGTGGCCGACCAGCCGCGCCGAGGAAAGGTCCTGCCTGCGTTCACCTCCCTGTGCCGGTGCGGCGGACACGGGCGGACGGTTCGGGCCCCGGATCGAGGGGTTGCTGCTCGTGGGGAGGCCGCCGCATGGCTGGTCGGCGCCGACCACGGGTCAGATCAGACGCGTGCAGACCGAGCGGGTGCAGGACTCCCTCGCCACGATGTTGCCGTTCTCGTCCATCATCTCGATGACGACCCGCTGGACCCCGCCAGGGAGGGGGATCGAGAACGGCTCGTTGAGGACCTGGTCCGGGCCGCCGGCGTATGCCCAGGCGCTGCAATAGCCCTGATCCTTCGCGCTGCCGTTGTAGGCGTCGGCGCAGATCGCGCGCCGGCCGCTGGCCGCGTGCACGACGCCGCTGAGGGACGCCGTGTAGCCGCCCGTGAAGTGGATAGAGCCCGACGTCTGGCTGTTGCCGTACGTCATGGCGAAGGGCCTGTCCACGTCGCCGGTGGCCGCCTGCGCCGGTGCCACGGCGAAACCGAGCGCCGCGGCAGCCGCGACAGTGGTCGTCAGAAGAGCCTTGCGCATGTGCGGCACCTTCTTCGTCGGACGACATCCGGTGGACGAGCGCGAGCGACCGACATCACCGTGCCTCCCGGCGACCGCGGGCAAGGACGCCACACCGGCCGCCGAGCGGCGGGCAGGGGCCCGACCACCGCGCCGCCGGGCCGTGTCCGGGGTGTCGCGACCCCGGACCGCGCGCTGCGCACGCGCGTCCTGCCCTTACCCACGCCTGGCCGGTCTGCGCGAGCAGGTCCAGGATGGGCACGGCCACGAGCCGCCCGACTACGCCGAAGCCCCGGCCCCTGCACCGGGGGCGAACCCGCTCCCCTGCTCGGCGAACACCTTGATCGCGGCGCCCAGGAAATCCACCATCCCGGGGTGGTAGGAATTGTGGAACGCCCTCATGGCCTCGTCCTCGGCGTAGAAGAGCGACATGCCGACGTAGGCCTGCCTGGAGGGGGTGTAGAACCGGCAGGCGATGTCGAAGTGTCTGCGGACGAGCTCCTGGACCTGCTGATCCCCGGGCAGGGAGCCGTTGTCCAGGTAAGCCGTGATCTCCCGGTACAGGACGTCCCAGTCCTGGTGGACCCGCTCCCTGTCCACATGTTCCCAGTTGTTGGTCGTGGCAAGGCTCTTCGCCTGCTCCTCGGCCAACGACCGGCGACACTCGTCCTCGTAATCGTTCCCCACGGCACCGGTTCCCCTCGTCTCGTCACCTCTCCGGTGGATCCCCGAGAGGCCGCCGACATGTCGACGTCGACCGGCCGTCGATGATCAACTGCTGGTCCGGGGACGAACGCTGACACACGGCCACCGGGTCGGCAAACCATTTCTTGGACCCTCCGGCGCTCCTTCTGGTCAGCCGGCGGCGGACGGCGCGGCTCGAACGGCGAGCCGTCGCAGCGGGGCGTCCAGCCGGCTCCGGTGGGTGCCGCGGGCGCGTCGGAGCAGACCTTCGACGTCGATGGACGACGGTCGGCGGGCGAATGCCCGTGTCGGCCGGTCGGTGGAGAACGTGACCGGTCCTGAGCGTGCGTACCCCGGTATCGTCCGCGCGTCCCATGTACGGTCAAGCCACCCGCCGATCCTCGCCGTCCCCCCGGCAGGCACGAGCTGCGTGCCACCGGCTCGGGGTTGGCTTTTCTCGATGTCGCCGTCGGAACAGGAGCACGTCCATGCGTCTGTACGCCCAAAGCCCAGCGCGTCGGGGTCGTCAGCTGATCGCGGATCTGATCGCTCTGCTCCTGATCGCGAGCACGGTGAAGTTCGCCCTGGTCGTCCGTGACGCGATCCTGACGCTGGCCGAGCCCGGGCGGAAGGCCGAGAGCGCGGGCGACACTCTTGCCTCCAGTCTCGACGATGCGGGCAACGCGGCCTCGAAGGTCCCGTTCGTCGGTGACTCGTTGAAGAAGCCACTCAAGTCCGCGGCCGAGGCCGGCACGAGTCTCTCCGACGCCGGACAGTCGTTGCAGGACACCGTGGGCCATGTCGCCACCCTCACGACGATCGCCCTGATCGTCCTCCCGACCGCCGTGATCCTGGTGTTGTGGCTCGTTCCACGACTGCGCTGGATCCGGCGGAGCGCCACCACTCGTCGCCTCTTCGACGCCCCCGGTGGCGCCGACCTCCTTGCGCTGCGTGCGCTCACCGGACCGCAGCGGCCGCTGGTCGCGCTCGCCACGCCGCCGGGCGGCCTGGCCGACGCCTGGCGTCGCGGGGACCCTGACGTCATCGCCGACCTGTCGACGCTGACGCTGCGACGCGCGGGTCTTCGACCCTGACCCGGGGCGCCGAGCAAACGGCGGACCCGGTCGCACCAGTGCACCCGGCCCCTGGAACATCATCCAGGACGCCGCCGGGACTCAGCCAGCGTCACCGGCCAGAACGTCTTCTGGGCCGCCCGGCGGCCGGTGGCCGACGTGGTTCCGGGCGCCGGGCGGGCGTGGCGGGCGGTCTCAGCGGATCCGGTCGTAGACCAGGGCTGTCTCGCCCAGTTCGCCGACCTCGTGGTGGGTCAGCTTCCAGCGGGAGTCGGGCAGGCCGTCCTCGAAGAGGCGCTGTCCGCCCCCGAGGATCTCGGGGATGACGATCAGGTACAGCCGGTCCAGCAAATCCGCCGACAGCAGGGCCTTGATGACGCTGGCGCTGCTGTTGACGAGGATGTCCCCCTCGCCGGTGCTCCTGAGGTCGGCGATGACGTCCGCGGCGGGGGCGTCGACCAGCCGGGTGCGTTCCCACGGGGCCTCGGTCAGGGTCCTCGAGAAGACCACCTTTTCCGTGTGGACGAGCCACTTGGCGTAGCCGCGGTCACGAGGGTCGGCCTCCTCGCTGTCCGCGACGGACGGCCAGAAGCCCAGGAACCCGTCGGCGTTGACCCGGCCGAGCACGGCCGTCGTCGCGTTCTCCCAGATGCGGGTGAGCTGGTCCCGCGCCACCTCGGTGGTCGCGTACGGCACGAACGCGCCGAAGTCGGCCGCTCCGCCGGGGCCGTTGTAGCGCCCGTCGAGGCTGAGGACCAGGTTCGCGGTCACCGTGCGGGCGGCGCGGGCGGTGGTGCCGGTCATGGCGTGCTCCTTCTGCTGGTGCTGTCGATGTCCCGGGGGCCGGCGGCAAGGGCCGCCACAAGCTTGTCCAGGCCCTGGCCGAAACCGATCTCGATGCGACGAAGTCCGCGGAGCCGACGGTGCTGTCGGTGAGCTGCCAGCGGACGTCGAGGTCCGTGCCGGTGCCGGTAGGCGTCAGGGCGAAGTCGACGTGAGCGGTGAAGGCGTGGCTCCCGTCCGGGAGCACCGGAGAGATCCGGTAGGTGAGGCGCTCGCCGGGACGCGCGTCCTCCACGACCCCCTCGGCGCGTCCGGCAGCCGGACCGGAGCCGTCGGTGTCCTCGGCGTCGCGGTACTCCTGGACGATCCGCCCGCCCGGCCGCGCCTCGAAAACCAGGTGGTGCATGCGCAGATCGTCGGGCGTCCACCACTGGGCGAGCAGAGCCGGCTTCGTCAGATGGCGCCAGACCAGCCCGGCGGGCGCCGCCAGCGAGCGGTGGAACCCGAACGAGCGGCCGTCGGCCCAGCCGGCCTCCCGTGCGGCGAGCCGTTCCACGTGCAGGCTGCGCCCGTAGCGGTCGTACGTCGTGCCCGGACCGCCGGACCGGTCCGCGTCACCGGCGAGCCGCAGGAGCGCGGCGGCCAGGTCCCGCAAGGGGGCTGCCTCCAGCGCGTACACACGGCGCTGTCCGCTGCGCTGGGAGGTGACGACTCCGGCCCGCTCGAGGGTCTGGAGGTGCTTGGTGGTCTGCGGCTGGCGCGCCCCGGCAAGCTCGGCGAGGACCCCGACCGGGCGGGGCCGCTCGGCCAGCAGGGTGACCAGCCGCAGGCGGGCCGGGTCGGCCAGTGCGGCAGAGGAGTGCGTCCATAGTCCAAGTACTTCCCCACCACGAATATTCGTGTCAACGAATGTCTCGAAGCGCCATCAAACCGACCCTGGTGGTTGCCCCAGGTCACACCCGTCGGCGCGGCCTCCCGGTGCGCCTCTCCTCACCGTACGGAGAGCGCCATGTGAGCGTACGGATCGCGTACACACCCCGCCCCCTGCCGGAGCCTAAGTCCATCGCATGCCGATGGCGGAGAGCAGCTCCATCCGCTCCTGTGTCAGCGTCACTGCCCGGCTGCGCTGGTTGCTGACCCAGGCCCCGAGCCGGAGCTCCTGCTCCTCCTGGTCCCCGCCGCTGCCGCCAACGATCCGCTCGACCCACTTCCTCGGAACCCGAAGGTGTCCTTCGCGCTCGTAGAACTGCCGGGCGGCCTGGTAGTGCATGGCCCATTTGTCGGCCTGGCTGCGGCGTGGCCGGGGTTTTTCGTGCTCGCTAGCGGGCTCTATCCCGAGGACCTGTTCGCATAGCCATTGCTGCACGGTGGTGAGCTGGTCCCAGCCGAGTCGCTGCGCCCGTACCCATCGTCCGAGGTCCTCGCCCTGGCGTACAACGGTGCCGGGACCCATCGGCAGTTCGCCGCCGTCCTCGAGGTGAAGCCGTACGAGGTGAAAGCAGCGCTGCCACATCACCGGCCAGCTCGGGCACCAGCCCGGATCGACGTCATCCAGTTGCTCGCGCCGCTCGTCCGACAGGGCACCGGCTGACGACTCTTCGGCACGGCGCTGCTCGTTCACGGCTGCTCGCCGGGCGGCTGCCCGCGCGTTCTTCAAAAAGGTGCCCACCGGGTAGCCCTGGTAGGTGGCGTTCACCGGGGCCATAAGGTGACCCGCCTCGGTTGCCCACCCGCGCGCCGCCGCGAGGCCTTCTTCCCAGGCGACGTCGTAGTGCGACCAGATCATGCCGAGTTTCTCGAGCTGTGCGATGCGGTCGGTGTCCATGTCGCCGCGGGCGTAGAACCGCCGGTTGTCGGCGATCCACTGCCCGAGAGGGAATCCGGCGAGCGTGGCCGGCCACGGCTCGCCTCCCGCCGCCTGGTCGTCGACTGCGGGCACCCGGAACGTGAACGGCACCTTCAGGTTGCCGTGCTCGCGGGCATAGATGGCCGCGGCTTCCACGCCGCGCCGCCAGTGCTCGTGCTCCGGGTTGAGAACCCGCAAGGCGATGAACGCCGCAAGAGCGGCCGGGTCGCGTGGCGTGGAGAATTTCAGCAGTTCTCGGGCGGGCACTGACAGGCCACGGTCGCTTCGGTCGCTCTCCACTTCCTCACCCGGGATCTCTTGGCTGCCGCTGAGGCTCTGCACGCCCCGTACGCTGCTCCGGGCCTGCTGTTCGGCGAGCTGCTCGACCACCCGGGCATCGTGCGCCCTGAGCGCCTCCAGCAGCTTCGCGAGTCCGCCGTACGCCCGCGAGGTGAGCATGCTGTCCGCCGTCTCCCCGGGCCCGAGCAGGACCGGCACGACCAAGCTGGCCACCTTCCCTTCGCCACGCTGCATCCGCAGAGCCCGGCCGACGGCTTGGACGAGCTCGGGCATGGAGCCGCGGACATCGGCGAAGTAGACGGAGTCGCAGTTCTTGGTGTCGATTATCTAGAGGCGAGGAGATCGTGAGTGACGTTTGTTCTGGATGCTGGGAAGCATGCCTGACAGGGGCAGCGGGCAGGGAGCTCCCATCGCCTGACCGGTTTGAGGGTTACGACTCGAGAGGCGAATCAGGTGTCTGTTGTCCGTGGTCGCGGGTACAGCTTGACTGTGTCCGGGGGGAATAGCTCGAGGCCGGTGACGTTGCTTGCGTAGCTGATGGAGATCTGGAGTCTCTTGATCCGGCTCAAGGGGGCGATGTCGATGGTGCCGGACTGCGCTGCTCGGCAGTTGATGAAGAAGCGTTCGAGGTTGGGGAAGAGGTCCGGCACCAAATCTAGTTGTGGGTCGGACTCCGGAAGAAGCCGGAGGTAGGTAACGCTAAGCATGGGAACGGCGCGATTAAGGTCGTACTCCGATATGCATAGTTCTTCTAGATGGGTGAGTGTCGCCATTTCTTGCCACTCTCCGTTGTCAGGGGCAGTGTTGATCACCAGGTCTTGCAGTTGCTGCCACCTGGAGATGCCGGCCAGACGTGTGCCGATCCAACCACCCAGGTGCAGCGAGGTGAGGCTCTCCGGTACTGGCAGACCCACCAGGCTCTCCCAGGGTAGGCGGGTGTAGAGAGAAAGATCGGTAAGGCCGGGCAGAGAATTCAGTGCATTGAAGGAAAAGTCGGCCGGCAAGTGCATAAGGCTCAAGTCTGACAGTGGGAGCCCTGCAAGGTCTTCAATGTGTGTGAGCTCGGTGCAGTCTGAGAGAGCAAGTTCTGTCAAAGCGGAGAGTTTTCGGATGAATTTTAATCCTGTGAGCCGTTGGCCCTCGTAGATCCGCAGTGCGCGGGTGTGCTCGGCTGAGAGGTGTTCGATTATTTCGTCCGCCGTGAAGGCTTCCCGAAAGGTGATGCTGGTGATGGGTTTCAGGATTCGAAGTGCTTTGCGTTGATCGTGAGTGTGTACCGTCAGAGTGAGACGGTTCCGGTCAGGGAAGGGGAGCAGGATGTCGCGGGCGTATTCGTCAGCGTTGAAGTGCTCCCAGCCGTCGACTAGGTCGTAGGGGGCTGAGTCGGGAGGCAGGGACTGGACGAAGCGGTGGAGGAAGGCGTATGCATGGTCGCCGCCGATGGCAGCCGCAGTCTTGACGACGGGGCCTACTTCGTCGGCTTTCAGGCCTTCCGGCCCCGGTAGCAGGTCCAGGATGCCTGGCCCGAGCGAGGCAAGTTCCTCCGCCTCCTCACGGGAGCGGGGAGGCATCAGGACACGCGCACGTTGTTCGACCAGTCTGCGGGCGTCGGGTTCGATTTCGGTGGCGTACTGCAGGCTGGCGGCCGCCAGGAGGTGGAGTCTGCCTCTGTGTTCGCCCTCCGCATCACCGCGTTCGACGAGGCGGCGGAGTAGATCAGCGCTTTCGGCTGGGCGGGCGTGGGCGACGGCCATGCGTACGACGTCTTCCCACTGGTCGTCGTGTGCGTTGTTGACCAGCAGGGGGAAGTCGTGGGCTTCGATGGCGGCTTTGGCACCGAGGTAGTCCTGGAAAGTGCGGTGGACGAAGTCGATGGTGGCTGCGGTGGGCTGGCGCAGGAGCCCGCTGCGGCCGACCAGGTGCGTCAGGACCTGGTCGGCAGTGCCCTGCTCGGCTACGGCCTGCATGGCCGGCAGCGCGTCGCCGACCAGGGCCATCGCGGTGGCCCGTTCCATCTCTGTCTGGCGGTTGCGGATCAGCCAGTAGGCCAGACGCTGCAGTAGCTGGACGCTCTGGTGTTCGGTGAGCTGAATGCCTTCAGGGACGCCGATGCTGCGCTCCAGATCACGGCGTACGAGCAGCATCGACAGCGCTGCCTCGTACAACTCCATGCGGCTGTGAGGCAGATGGCCGCGGCGGTCCCGGTGCAGCGCGCAAATGAGCGCACACATCAGGGGGGTGCTGGACAACTGCGCCAGGTCACGCTGAGCACGCACTGTCACCTGGAGCGCTGCTTCGAGATCATGCAGTTGTGAGCGTTCGGCGTCGGTTGCCGCGTTGTGTCGCGCTGCGGTGTGCCACCGGTGAACGAAAACTCCAATGTCGGCGGCACTCATGGGCCGTACTGACAGTTCGGTGAAGCGCGATGAAGTCAGCCAGCCTTCCGGTACGGCGGACGGACGCGTGGTGACCACGAAGCGTGCGTCCCTGTAGGCGGCCAAGAGCCGCTCGAGCCAGTCCCGCGTGGGACCCCGATGCTCTTGAGGTACCTCGTCGATGCCGTCTACCAGGACGAGTGCCTCGCCTCTGGCGAGTACGTCATCGGCCCAGCCCTCAGGCTGCGAGGCGGCCAGGGGAGCGCCGACCGCAGACAGGAAATCACGTGGCTCTGGAAGGGGCCCACGCCTCACCAGCGTCCGCAGCGGCAGGATGAACGGAACCCGCCCCCGCAAGTCCGCCAGTGTCTCCGGCAGCTCATTGCGCGCCGTGGCGACAGCCAGCCACTGCAGCAGCGTTGTCTTTCCGCTGCCAGCGAGCCCTCGCAGAAGTACCCGTCGGCAGTCCGCCAACGCGTTCTCCGCACGCTTCACCACGACGGATGGCCGATCCGATTCCTCGCTGCCCGCAGGCCAGCCTTCCGGCCGCTCCGCCAGCTCCAAGCTCAAGTACGCCGCGTCCAGCGGCCAGCGCGCACGTTCCGGCCGGCTCAGGTCCAGCCCTACGACGGTCAGCTGGGAATGCCGTTCCGTCACGTAGCTGATGTACCGCTCCTCGAACGAAGGCTGCACCCTCGGCCGCACCGGCCTGCGGGTGACTCTCCTCGGAGAACCCTGGCGGGGTACGCGGGCAGTGGCTTCGCGAAGGGCCAGCAGCGGGCCCACATCCGTGCCCAGCGCCTTCGCCAGGGCCACCAATGTGGTCTCGGAGGGCACCACTTGGCCGTTCAGCGCCTGGCTGATCGTTGTCCGCCCCAGCCCGGTCCGCTGCCGCAGCCCACCCATCTGCAGGCCCCGCTGCGCCCTGAGGGTACGCAGCCGTAGCGCGAGTTCCGCCAGCGGATCCTCGTACACGTCCCCCATGTCCTGCTTCTCCGTCTCCCAGACGACCGTCTTCGTTCATCTTTGTTCGCCCTGAACCCCGGTGAACACCGAAACCGCGAAATTTCCCGGAGTCACCGACGTCGAACGTTCTGGGGAGAAGGCATGAACACCTCATCCATCCACCTGATGCTCCTGGTCCTGCTCCTGGCGGTCGTCGCGCTCTTCTGCGCGCTCGTAGGAGCTGCGGCCGGTCTGCTCGCTCGTATCGACGGAGCCACCTATGCCACCGCTCTGCTGGGCGGTGCCGTGGCCTTCGCGGGCAGCGTCACCCTGTCCCTGGCGCTGCTGACCTTCGTCCTCGCGGCGCTGTAAACCGAAGATGACTTTGTCCCACTCCTGCAGGCGAGACCATGGCGCCCCCCCCGAGGCCGGGCGCTGTACTCCTCGGCGCCGGGGCCCGGCCAGCGTTAGGGCGTCGACTACAGGACAGGGATTATCTACAGGTGGTGCAGATGTAGGGAGTGTTTGTTGGCCTTCTGACCTGCTGATATCTCGGTGTCCGAGTGCTGTGTGCGGCTCCGTCGCATGTGCCTTGATCCTTGTACGAGACGGGCCGGCCGGAGAGGTGCGCGCGGAACTCTTGATCCACTTGCCAGAAGCAAGGTTTCTGAGTAGGTTGCTCGAGATTATCTATTGACACGCGCAAGGTTTGGGGGTGGTATCGACATGGCAAATCGGATGGAAGTGCTCCTCGCGGCGCTGGACCGTCAGGGATTCGAGAGCCGACAGAGCCTGCAGGGATCTTGGTTCTTCTCCCGGAACGGGACCATGATCACGATCGGTCACGAGCCGGACGGCACGGGTGAGTGGATCGATCTGATCTCGGCGCTGCGAGGCGCAGGCTTGGTCTTCCCGGACGAGGGCTAGCCAGGTGTAGAAGGGGGCCAGAAGGCCTGGCCCCCTGTACCTGTCCATCCGCGCACACCGCAGAACGAAACAGATGGAAGGAAAGGAGAGAAGCATGGAACAGGAATGGCGGGCATCTGTAACCGTGGGTGCTGTCCGCGCCCTCCGAGATGAGCAATACGAAGAGTTGCATCGGCACTTTGCTGGCGTCATCAGGCACGAGTCTGCCGGGCAGCGTCTTCACCTTCTGTGGCGCCTGGACGCGCCCAGCTTGGTAGAGGCTGCGCACAAGGCTCTTAATACGGCGGTTGAGGGGCTGGGGGCTGCGATGAATCATGAGCCTCAGCTGATCGACCTGCGTGTGGTTACGGCTGAGCAGGCGAACGCGGAGCGGGACTACCCCAGGGAGCAGGAGCTCATGGGGTACAGGGAAGCGGCTGAGGAACTGGGTGTCTCTCGTCAACGGGTGGCTCAGTTGGATGGCAACCATCCTGACTTCCCGCGGCCGATTGGCCGCACTGCTGCTGGACCGGTCTTCACTGCTGAGTCCATCCGGTCCTTTGCCACCAGGTGGGATCGGAGTCCAGGGCGGAGGAAGACCGCCTAGGCAACTGCGTTTGAGCGAGTGGGCCCCACTGGCTGCTGGCCTTCACCAGCCAGCGGGGCCGGCTTGCGGCAGTGTCTACCTTTGCTCATCAGTCGTGGAGCTGACCCTGGTCACCATCTGGCCCGGACTGTTGCCACGGCTAGGTCAGACGTGTGGGCGGTATGCACGGCCTCCAGCCAGTAGCGCTCTGGTGGGCGAGTTACGGGATGGTGATCTGCTAGGGCGCACACCAGGAATCCGCTGTCCTGAAGTTCTAGCGGCCAGCCTTCGAGCACGGCGTGCTTGCCGTTCGCGGAGTAGTGATCGTGCACGACGAGGCCGACGACGAAGTCCTGGCCTGTGACTGAGTCGTGTTCCACGATGGTGGCTAGCGGGTCTACTGGTTGTTGATCAAGCCAGCTGATCTTGATTGCCGTGATGTCCAAGTGGCGGAAGTAGACGTTGTGCGTCGCTCCGAATCGGTCGTGGAGGTGACGCAGGGCTGTGGCATCCAGCGGAGTGCCGGGGAGTTGGAAGGATAGTTGGCATTGCGAGACCAGCAGGGGAGCAGGCGTTCTGTTGCGTTGGCTGCTCGAGGGGGCGCACTCGTCCGCTTGTTGCCTGGCGGGTGACGGCTCTGCCGCAGCGATGATTGCCGTCAGTGTGTAGAGGCCGCCCAGGGCGGTGTCGCAGTAGACGAGTTGCTCGCTGTGGTGTGGGGCGGCCGACTCCGCCATACGCTGCTGGGCGTCGTCCAAAGCCTGTATGAGTTCGCCGGCACCGATTCCAAACCATGAGATGTCGTTCTGCTGGAGAGCCCAGGTGGGACGTGCGCTGGCCAGTCCGAGTTCATCAAGGCCGTGGATCAGACGTAGCAAGTCGTCTGCAGTATGGGCTTGGATGGGGATGTCCATGCATACGCCGCGGCCGCGACCGAAGGACCAGTCTACGTTTGTGACGGCGGTAGCGAACACTGCAGGGGCGAAGCCGCCCGGAACAGTTAGGTAAGGGTGTTGCTCCCCGTCGGCGTCGCGGAGATGCAGGTCTCTGGCTGGCAGTGCGCGGTCTGGCCTACGGGTTGTGGCGTGTGCCCGTGCAGACTCGCCGAGATGCACCTGGCCATGAGTGATCAGTGCCTCTTGCTTGGCTCTAAGCAGGCCGGGCAGTGTTGTCGGCTCCCGAAGAGCGCTCAGCAGATCCTCTTGGTCGATCAGAAGGATCGGTGTCTGACGCTCTCGGCTGACTTCCTCTACGAGGGTTCGGGTGAAGCCCGAGATGCTGACGAGCACACCTACTACGGTGGCACTGGTCCGGCGCAAGCGGTCGCGTAGGCCGCCGAGTACGTCCATGTCCGCCTTCGCGGCTTGCCACTTGGCTTCCAGGAGGTACCGATGGTCTCCGTAGCGGGCGGACAAGTCCGTCTGGCGTGGGTGTGCGATCCGCGGGTTGAGCTCTACCTCGAAGTGAGCGAGCTGGAAGGCTCGCTGCAGTAGGTGCTCGAAGTCCTTCCCTCGGCGTTGTGGATCGCCTGCGGCGCTGAGTCGCGTGTACGCGTCAGCTAGGTCGCTGACGCCTGTGAGGAGTGGGGCGTCGTTGTTCAGCCTGGGTTCAAAGTTCTCGGCCACGTCGGTGATTCTGCTTCGACTTCCGACGAGGACTGAGTCAGTTGCGCGAATCGGGTATCAGGAGCGGCATCCGCCCTGGCTGCCCCCAATTGAAGAGCAGACGCGTCGATGCCCTGCAAGGCCCCAGCTGAGCAGTGGGCCCTCGAAGAGACCACGGCTGTGGCTTCCGTGTCTGCGGTCCGAGGACAGCAGAGAGGTGGATATCTTGTCAGGAATATCCTGAATGTCTGATTGTCGGTGGGTGGAGGTAGGGTCGCGGGACGCGGGTTCCTAAAAGAAAGGAGCCTTTGCGGCTTTCGAGAGGTGAGGCTGGGTGGGGCTGGCGGGCGGGGCTGCGGACAAGGCGGGTAACCGGTACGAGGACTGGTGGACCGCATTGAGGGTGGCGGAGCTGCTGAGGGGGCGGGCATCGCGGATTCGCCTGGAGCCCCCGGGGCCGGCGGGTGCCGGGATCGAGTTCGAGCTTGAGGCGGACGACGGCACGTGGTGCGAGCAGGTGAAGGACGTTCCCTCGAAGGGGCCGTGGACTCTGGACGCTGCGGGGAAGATCCTCAAGGCGGTTACGGGGCATCTTGTGGAGGGCAAGAAGGTGCGCCTTGTGCTGTCCACAGGGGCCCCTGAACTGCACGATCTTGCCCAGCGTGCCAGGGCCGCCGATACACTCGCCGAGTTCGAGGGCATCATTACCAAGGCTCAGGCTCCCCAGTTCGTACAGGTGCTCGAGAACTGGTCTGTGAACGATGTGCCGGTCAACCGGGAGGTTGGCTGGCGGTATCTGCAGGCGGTACACGTGGAGCACTACTCACCGGAGGCACTGCGCCGCCTGGTGGTCTCCGAGTATGAGCTGCTGTTCGTCGGCGATCCGGAAGTGATCGTCAGGCAGCTGAGCGGCTATCTCGACGAGCACCTGCATCAGCGCCTCACCGGCTCCCAGATCCGGAGCCACCTTTTGACCGTGCCGGGAGTACGCCCACGTCTGTTGGCCGGTGACACCGGAACGCTCACAATGCTGGCCGGTACCGTCGAGCGCTTTGTGCGGCGTGTGCGGCGGGACAGGCCTGTGTTCGGGATGGCCGCCCGTCCGCACGTGGAGCAGTTGTACGAACGCCTGGTGGCTGAGGGCGGTCCGCAGGTTATGGTCTGCGAGGGCGGGGCGGGCCTGGGTAAGTCGGCGGTTGTCACCGATGTCCTGGTCCGGCTGAGCGAGCAGGGATGGCCGGCGGCCGCGGTCCGGATGGACGGTGCCGACGCGGGCGTGCAGACAGCCAAGGAGCTGGGAACGAAGATGACCCTGCCGGACTCACCGGCGGTGCTGCTGGCCGGGGTCGCGGACGGAGACCCGGCGCTGTTGGTGATTGACCAACTGGATGCGGTCAGTACCTACAACGGCAGGATGTCGGATGCTTACGAGGCCGTCGAGGACGTACTCGCGCAGCTGGTCGTTGCCCCGAACGTCAAGGTGCTCCTGGTAGCCCGCACCGTCGATATCGACAACGACCGGAGGCTGTCCCGTCTGGTCGCCGACTCCGCCCGGACAGCTCGATTTCCCCTCAGCGTTCTGGATCTGGAACAGGTGCGGGCTGTTCTGTCCGCCAGCGGGACGAATCCCGAAGGCCTGGGACCGGTGACACTGGAGCTGTTGCGGACTCCGTTGCATCTGTCGGTCTTCAGCCGCCTCTCGACCTCCGCACGTACCGCTTCGTACCGGACGTTGCAGGAGCTGTACGCGCGCTACACCGATGAACTACGCGAAGAGATCGAGCGCCAGGTCGGCGCTCTGGACTGGTCGGGCATCACTGGCACGCTGTGCGCCTCTATGAGTGAACGCGAGACGCTCCAGGCGCCCTTGGCTCTCCTCGATGGGTTTGCCCGCCAGCACATCAGGGTGCTCGAGTCGCATGGTGTGCTGGTGCGTGACGTGGAACAGATTGGGTTCTTCCACGAGACGTACTTCGACTTCCTTTTCGCCCGGTCTTTCATCTCTACGGAAGCGGATATCCACGACTTTCTTGCTGGGTCTGGCCAGCATCTGTTCCGTCGGGCGCAGACGCGGCAGATTCTCGAGCACCTCGCTGGCACGAATCGAGATCGTTTCCGCGCCACGGTGGCCCAGCTTCTGAGCTCTGACCGGATCCGTTCGCACCTGCACGACGTGATCATCGCGGTCCTCGGGCAACTCGATGCCGCCTTGCCGGAATGGCAGGCCATCGAACCGGTCGCCTGGGGCCGTGCTCCTGTGGCGGGCAAAGTCCGCGGCCTGCTCGCCCAACCCCAGTGGTTCGACGCCGCCGACCACGATCAGAGGTGGGAACGCTGGCTGAACACGCCGCAGACCACCGATGCGGCGTTCCGCGAACTGCTGGCCGTAGCGCGGCGCCGGCCCCGACGTGTCGTGGAGTTGGTGCGACCGTACGTGGACACCACGCCACAGTGGGGGCAGCGCCTCCTGTCGCTGATCGAGTGGGCACTCACACCCGACCTCGTCGACCTTGCCGTCGACCTGATTGAGAACGGCCATGCCGATGAGGCCCGTGGGCCGATCGCGGTCAACAGTGACTTCTGGTCGCTCCTCTACGGCCTCGCCGAAACCGCCCCCGCTCCCGCCGCCCGTCTCGTCGGCGCCTACCTGCGCCGTCACCTTGCCCGAGCGCGCGCCGACGGTTCCGGCGATCCCTTCGCGTCCAAGCACCTGTCCACGCACTCGCAGGTTGCCGGCACGGTCCTCTCCCGCATCGCGAAGGCCGAGCCAGAGGCCTACGTGGAGCAGGTATTGCCCTTTGTCATCGACGTGGCCACCGCTGGCAGCACGGACCGCACCGATGCCTATGCCCCCGCCGGCCGTTGGGGCTACCGCCATGTAAGCGGCCACAGCGTGGACACCGCGCTGCTGGCCGCCCTGGACACGGCGCTGCGCTCCCTGGCGGCCAGCTACCCGGCTGCCGCTGCCGGCGCCCTACAGCACCTAGCAGCGTCACCAGTCCAGGAACTGCGTTTCCTTGCCTGCCGCGCGTACACCGTCATAGGCCAGGCAGATGAGGCTATCTCCTGGCTCCTGACCGATGAGCGTAACCTGCGCCTGGGATGGCTGGACAGCCCGCGCTGGGCCTCACGTGGACTCATTGAAACAGCTACACCCCACTGCAGTGACGAGACGCTGGAGCGTCTGACCGTGGTACTGCTTGGCCACTACACGGCATGGGAGCGCCGACGCCAGAAGGGACAGCGCAGCGCGTGGGGCTGGGCCCAGTACGAACTGCTGTCGGCAATCAGCCCCGATCGCCGTAGCGACGTGGTAAGCCGTCGGCTCGCTGAGTGGGAACGCAAATTCTTTGGCCAGCTCCCTTCGCCACCGACAGCCATCCAGGCCGAATTTGTGGGTTCGCCGATTAGCGACCACGCGGCCCAGCGTATGACTGACGTCCAGTGGCACCGAGCCCTGGACAAGTACGCCAAACCCCGGCCCGAGCGCTTCTGGCCGCCTCAGGGGGGCGTTTACGAACTCGCCCAGACCCTGCGCAGTCGCGCGGAGCAGGAACCTGACCGCTTCACCGAATTCGCCTTCTCCCTTGGCTCCGGCTCACCGGCCGCCTACCTGTGCGCGATCGTGGAGGCGGTCACGCCTCACTTGGACGCCGACCGTTGGGAGCAGTTGGCTCTCCACGCTCATCGGACACTCGGCCCCGCCGCCGCGCCCACGATTTGCCGTGCCCTGCAGTCGGCTCCGCAGAACTTCACTGCTGCTTCGCTGTCAGCCCTCGACAGCTACACCACAGATCCCCACCCCGAGCAGGACATCCGCGACGCCGATGCCGAGGGAACCCGAACGGATTTGCTGACCGCCGGTATGAACGCCACCCGCGGCCAGGCAGCGCTCACCGTTGCCACCCTGCTCTCCCACGGCAGTGAGCACCTGCACGCCTTGACGCCCCTAGTCACCCGCCTCGCCAACGACCCCGTGCTCGCTGTCCGAGTCTGTGCCGCCCAGGCCGTGCTGGCCCTGATGAAGCATGACCCTCAGATTGCGCTGGACACCGCTGAACAACTCCTGAACCACCAGGACGCCAACGTCTACAACGCCTCCACCACCCAACGGCTGCTCATCAACACACTGGTCCGTGAACCCTCACGCTTCGCTGCCCACCTCGCCCGGGCCCTCCTGGAGCCGGGTGACGCGGCCGAACTCGCTGGCCAGTCCTGGGCTGTTGCCACCATCCAGGGATGTCTTACCCCGGAGCTCCCGAACAGCACGCACGAACTCAACACCTTCGCACGTCGTGGGGCGGCAGCAGTCTTCGCCAACAACATCGACCACTACCCACACCTTGTCCCGCTGTTCACCGACGACGACACCGACGTGCGAAAGAACGCCTCCCAGGGCATGCGGCAGGCATTCAACCTGCTTCCTGCGCAAGCCGACGAACTCGTCAGCGCTTTCCTCGACAGTGACGCGTTCCCCGACCACCTCGAACATCTGGCCTTCGCTCTCTACGACCACACCGGCCCCCTTCCGGCCGTGGCTATAAATGCCTGCGAGCGCATCGTCCAGCACGCGGGCAGGGATCTCGGCGACCTGAGAACCCACCGAGCAGCGGACGGCCACCATCTGGTCTCGGCGGTCCTCCGCCTCTATCGCCAAAGCCCGCAACCCCAACGCATCCGTTGTCTGGACATCATCGACAGGCTCTCGCAAGTAGGTGCCTACGGGTTGCACGCAGCTTTGGAAAACGAGCGCTGAGTCGTACGAACCACCTGTCCCCTGCCTGCCGCGGATTATCCATAGGTGCACGGGTTTGTGTGGTGTGTTCGGTGTGGTTCCCACCTGGTCGTGCGGCAGCTGTCTGGAATGGCCACCGACCCTCGGCGGGGTTTGGTCTGTTTGGCGGATGGATCAGGCCTATGTAGCTGAGCGTTCGGTCTCTCCGTCGTCTGGTGTGGTGCGGTGGGTGGTGGCCGACGCGCGCACCTTCGCCCTGCATGCCGAGGCGTGTGCGTTTTTGGCGGGGTTGCGTAGCAAGGGCCGCTCGCCGAACACGGAACGGGTCTACGCAGGCCGTCTCGCCCTCTATCTGAACTACTGCGCAGGGCACCGTCTCGAGTGGTCGTGTCCGAGTTTCATGGCGCTGTCCGGGCTGCAGCAGTGGCTGGTCACCACGCCGCTGCCGGCCCGCAGCCGCCGCTGTCCGACCACGGCTGCGCCCCGCTACCGTTCGCAGGGCACGGCGAACGCGGTGATGACGGCGGTCACGGACTTCCTGCGCTTCGGCGCGCTCCACGGCTGGGTCCCCGCGCAGACGGCCGGCTTGCTGTCGGAGCCGAAGTTCCTGCGGTTCTTGCCAGCCGGTTACGACGCCGGCGAGCGTGGCCAGTGGCGTCAGCTCCAGGCGTCGGCCTTTCGTTTCCAGGTCAGCGAGCCCGGCTACGAGGACCTCTCCCCGCAGCAGATCCGCCGCATGATCGCGGATACGCCCCGGGCGCGGGACCGTTTCCTCATCGCGCTGCTCGCCGCGACCGGCCTGCGGATCGGGGAGGCCCTGGGCCTGCACCAGGAGGATCTGCATTTCCTGGCCTCGTCACGCTCGCTGGGCTGCCCCGTACAGGGCCCGCACCTTCACGTGCGGCGCCGCACCGACAACCCGAACCGGGCCCTGGCCAAGTCCAGACACTCCCGCTGCCTCCCGGTCACCCCCGACATCGTCGCCTTCTACACCGACTACCAGCACGAACGGAACCAGGTGGCCCAGGCGGCCGAAACGGGCATGGTGTTCGTGAACCTCTTCCGCCCGCCGCTGGGCCGGGCCATGACCTACCCAAACGCCAAGAACGTCTTCGACCGTCTGGCCCGCCGCGCCGGGCATCCGGCTCGCCCGCACATGCTGCGCCACTCCGCGGCCACCCACTGGCTGCGTGAGGGAGTGGACCGGGACGTGGTGCAAAAGCTGCTGGGTCACGCTTCGCCGCTGTCCATGGACCGCTACCGCCACGTCGATGAGTCCGAGACCCGGGCGGCTGTCGACCGGGCCCAGGCATGGCGGGAGGATCAGTAGTGAGTACCGCTACCGCGCCCGTGACTGCACTGGGGGCGCCGACGAGGGCCACGAAGAAGTCGTGGGAGACGTGGCTGCGTGCCCACATTGATCCCGCGTGGCGGCCGGGGGAGTGGGACAGCGCCAGATGGCTGTTCACCGGAGACCTCGACAACCCGCGCACCTCGTCCTCCCGGTGCCGCACCCGCCGCTGCGACATGATCGTGCGTGCTCAGGAGACGTTCTGTACCTACTGCTCGGACCAGCGCAGGAAGAGCGGCCTGCCGCGGGAAGAGTTCGCCGCCACTTTCACCCCCGCCCGTTCCAGATCCCTGCCGTTGACGGTCGCCGGGCCGTGCACGCTCACCCGGGACGGCGTGCGGTGCGTACGCCCTCAGGTGTCGGGAGGCCTGTGCGCCGCCCACCACAACTCCCGTAAGTACCACGAGGCAAGGGGTACGTTCGAACGCTGGCTCCGTGAGCGTGCTACTCCCTACACAGACGTGCCCGTCTGCATGGTCACCGACTGTGCCGGCGCGTCCATGAACTCCCGGGGGCTGTGCAACTACCACTGGCGTGCCTGGAGAGCGGAATGCCGCTCCAGCACCGATCCCGTGCCTGCCGTCCCGTGGGCAGCGCACCAGCCGCTGTACCTGCTGGCGCACCAGTTCCATCTCGCTCCCTTACCCGAGTTGCTGCGCTGGGAAGTGCTGTACGCCGTGCAGCAGATGGACCAGTGGGTACGTGCCCTGGAACCTCACTGGATCCGCGGCGTGATCAGCCACCTCACCACGGCCGACACGCTTCTGGACGCCACCAACACGGCCCGGCTCACCAAGCCGCATCAGTCTGCCGTCCGCACATTGGAGAACCTGCAGTCCGCCGCCCGCGCCGGATACAGCGAGTTCTCCGGGATCACCCTCATCGACCAGGACGTCATCGATCTGCGCGTCCTCGGGCTGCGCCACAGCGCCTCCGGCAAGCGCCGGCATCTGCCCGGCCGCGTCGATCTCCGCACCGTCCGCCAGCCCTGGCTGCGCCAGGCGCTGCGTCATTGGGTCACCACCGCCCGACCCACCACGGAAGACTTCAAGCGCACTTTCCACGCGACGACCATCGCCTCCACGGCTCTCGCCCAGCGCGCCGACGCCGGCGAGGATCCCGTCGCCCTGAGCTTCGCCGATGCCACCTTGGCTGTCGACGCTTTCCGTGCCGCACGCAAACGAGACGGCACCCCCTACTCGTCCTCCTTCCGGCGCAGCCTGCTGGGGATGTTCTTCCAGCTCATCGCCTACGGTCGCCGCTGCGGCACCCTCGACGACCTGCCCGGCACCTTTACCCGCGTGCCCGTCGAGCACGTCATCTCCGTGGAAGAACCCAACGAGGACTTCATCGGCAAAGCCATCCCCGAATCCGTCATCCGGCAACTGGACACCCACCTCGACACCCTGGGCACCGGAAACACCTACGGCTGCCGCGACATCGATCCAGACGCCCGGCACCTGCTGTACCGCACGATGTACATCGTCCTGCGCGACACCGGGCGCCGCCCGTTGGAGATCGTCTCCCTGGCCCGGGACTGCCTGGAAAACCACAACGGCCAGCCCACCCTGATCTGGGACAACCACAAAAGGAAACGTCACCGCAGACGCCTGCCGATCACCACTTCCACCGCCGACGCCATCCGAACCTGGCAATCCTGCCGCGACCAACTGCATCTCCCCGCTAAGGGAGACCGCTACCTCTTCCCCTCCCTCACCCCCCTGAGCGACGCCCCCCACATCTCCAGCACCTACCTCAGCGACGCCCTCAGGCTCTGGGTAGACGCCCTGCCCCCGCTCCACGCCGAAGGTACCGACTCCCAAGGACAACGCCTGCTCTTCGACCCGTCCCTGATCTACCCCTACGCCTTCCGCCATTCCTACGCCCAGCGCCACGCAGACGCCGGCACACCCGTCGACGTGCTGCGCGAGCTGATGGACCACAAATCCATCGCCATGACCCAGCGCTACTACACCGTCTCCCTCAAACGGAAAAGCGAAGCCGTGGCTAAACTCAGCGCACACGTCCTCGACCAGCACGGCCACCCCAGCTCCAGCTCAAGCACGGCCTACGAGATGCGCTCCATCGCCGTTCCCTACGGCGGCTGCACCGAGCCTTCAAACGTCAAAGCCGGCGGCCAGGCCTGCCCCATCCGCTTCCAATGCGCCGGCTGCGGCTTCTACCGCCCCGACCCCTCCTACCTACCCGCCATCGAGCACCACATCAACGAACTACGAGCAGACCGCGAAACCGCACGCGCCATGGGCGCAGCCGAGTTCGTCACCACCGCCCTCACCGCACAAATCACCGCCTACCAGCGCGTCATCGACCGCATGAACACCCACCTGGCATCCCTCCCCGCCTCCGAACGCGCCCAGATCGAAGAGGCCAGCACCGTGCTGCGCAAAGCACGAGCAGGCAACAACCACACCCTCCTGCCCCTCACCACTGCCCGCCCGAAAGACGTGCGATGAATCCCCGCGGCAACCCCGCCCCCCTCGCCGAAGCCAGACGCCGCCACAGCCTCGACAAACGCGCCCGTGTCCTGACCGTCCTGGCCACACTCGAGAAACAGGGAAAGCCGCTCACCTTTGCCGCAGTCGCCCGTGCGGCTCGAGTCTCCACCTGGCTCACCTATGCTCCCGGCGTACGCGAGCACATCGAGGCAGCCCAACTACGCCAAGCCCACAGCGCCCCACCATCCGCCCTGGCAAGCCCACCCTCCGCCCTCAGCCTGCGCACGGAACTCGAAACAGCCCGGCAAGAAATCAAAGAACTCCGCGACGAGCGCGACCGGCTCCAGGCAGCCCTGCGCCACCAACTCGGCCACCAGCTCGATGCCCTCCACGCCCCTGACGCAGCGGCCAGAGCAGACGAACTGGCCACCCAGAACCAGGACCTCACCCGCCAGCTACAAGAGACCTCCTCTGAGAACGCCGCGTTCCGCGCCCGCATCACTGCCCTTGAGGAAGATCTGACCGCCACCCGTACCAGCCTCCGAAGAATGATCCGTGACGAAAATCTTCGGTGAGCGAGCACCTGCGATCCGCCAGCCCGTCGACGCACGCCGCAGCCGGCCCGATGAGGTAACGCCCCGGCCGGAACGTTCCAGCCGGGACTTACCGACCCGCGGCTGCGCCGGCGGTGCCCTCTCCCAGGCTGCCCTTCCCCACTCTGCATCGCATCCCGTACGCGATATGTACGCTCCATGGTGGGCTAGGCGGGTGCAGCCGATACGCCTGGGCGGTCTGTTCTGGCGGCGATCAGATCCAGCGCATGCCGATGGCGGACAGTTGCTCCACGCGGTCGGGGGAGAGGGACGCGGCTCTGGAGCGTTGGTTGCTGACCCAGCCCCCTAGCCGCAGGTGGCGCTCCTCCGCCCCTTCACTGCCACGGCCGTCGCCGTCGTCGACGAGGATCCGTTCGATGTGCTTCCTCGGCACCCGTAGGTGCCCTTCGCGCTCGTAGAACTGTCGGGCGGCCACGTAGTGCATGGCCCATTTGTCGGCTTGGCTGCGTCGCGGTGCCGGTTTCTCGTCCTCGCTGGCGGGCCGGATGCCGAGGATGTGCTCGCACAGCCATTGCTGGGCGCTGGTGAGCTTTTCGAAGCCGAGCCGCTGCGCACGTGTCCACCGTCCGAGGTCTTCGCCCTGCTGCACGACGGTGGCCAGCGTCGTGGGCAGCGTCCCGCCGGCCTCGAGGTGCTGCCGTACCAAGTGGAAGTTACGCTGCCAGGCGACTGACCAGGTGGGGCACCAGGCGGGGTCGATGTCCTCCAGCTGCTCGCGCCGTTCATCGGACAGCGTGCCGGCCGTCGAGGCCGCTGGCAGCCCTTCGGCGCGCCGCTGCTCGTTCGCTGCTGCTCGCCGGGCGGCGGCGCGCTGGTTCTTCAGCCAGAGCCCGACCCGGTATCCCTGGTGGGTGGCGTCGGTCGGTGCTGCGAGGTGGCCGTTCTCGGCGGCCCAGCCGCGGGCTGCGGCGAGTCCTTCTTCCCAAGCCACGTCGTAGTGCGACCAGACCATGCCGAGCGTCTCCAACTGCGCCAAACGCTCGGGGCCCATGGCACCGCGGGCGTAGAGGCGCCGGTTGTCGGCGATCCATTGCCCCAGCGGGAACGCGGTGAGCGAGGCCGGCCACTCCTCCTGCGCGCTGCCGGTGGGGACGCGGTAGGTGAACGGCACCCGCAGGTCGCCGTGGCGCTGGTAATAGAGGGCGGCAGCTTCGATGCCGCGTCGCCAGTGGGTGTGTTCGGGGTTGAGGACACGGAGGTCGATAAAGGCGGCCAGATGGGCGGGGTCGCGGGGTGTGCTGACTCTCGTCGTTCTCGTCTGCGGAGCGGGTCTGCACGCCCCGTAGGCGGCTTCGCGCCTGAGGTTCGGCGAGTGCCTCGACAACGCGGGCGTCGTGCGCCCGGAGCGCTTCGAGGAGCTTCGCGAGCCCGCCGTACGCCCGGGAGGTGAGCATGTTGTCCACCGTCTCGCCGGGTCCGAGCAGGACCGGCACTACGAGCGAGGCGACCTTGCCCTCGCCCGGCTGTACTGTGAAGTGCCGTCGCGATGCCAGCGCAGTGGTGTCACTACTGAGCCAGCATCAGGTTGATGGCATCGACCCCTTGAGCTGTGTATCTGTAGTTGCGCTCGATGGCATGACTGTGAGGTCACCAGTGGCAGGCCGTGACATCTCTGCTGGACAACGTGGTGACACTTCCTATGTAGCCCCACAGGCACGGTGGTTGGTGCCACCTTCTGCTGCGCGCGTTTGTACAGGTGAGCACCCTCTGGTGTCGGCGCCGGGGGAAGGACCGTGGGCGTAGTCCTGTGGCCGCCGATGAAAACCGGTGGGTGGCAGATGCGACGCTGCCGATACTGGTCTTCCAGGAGGTACACATGGGAATCGACCCGACCGTGCTCGCCTGCATCGACGCAACAGCAGCTGAGTTCGCTTCTTTCCAGGAGCTGTTGCAGCGCTGGATCGAGCGTGCCAACACAGAGGCATGGCAAGGTCAAGCCGCAGCCGAAGCTGACGCGCTGTGGGCTGCCCTGTGTTTCCACGTCACGGAACGGGGAGGGCTGGCGGGGGACTTCATAGGCCGGGGCGCTGATCGATGGCCTGCGAACCCCCAGGCCGTCTCGGACAGTGCCGTGGAGACCTGGGCCGGTTACGCGGAGGCTGTCGGCCACCCCATGCTGCGTGCCCGCCTGCATCACCTGGTATGGGAGGCACGCAAGCGTTTCCCGCACGCCCGGAAGGCGATCGAGGACTACACGGAGGCTGTGCCCCGGTTCCTGAGCATGTCGGACCGTTCCGCGGGACGTTGCCGGGCCAGCGACTGCCTGGGCTTCGCGTACGACCTTGCGGTACGGCTGAGCGCGCGCGATCTGGAGCTCACTGCCAAGCAGGCCATGATCAGCTTTGTCCGTGAGCTTCTCGACGATCCCCAGGAAGCGGCGCCGGGCCTGGTCCTGGAGATCCTGAAAAAGCTGGTGGGCCGCCACGCCTCAGACGCTGCGGTGCAAGCACTCCTCAGCCGGGCCACCAGCATTCACGGCGGGGACGTGCCGATCGTGATCGAACTGCTGCAGCTGCGCATTGCGGGGACGCAGGACCAGCAGGAACGGGCGGCTTTGCAGCGGCAGATCGTTGAAGCGCTGCTCACCGACGCAGAGCGGTTCCCGGGCTTTGTCCGGGTGGACCGGCTCAACGCGGCAGCCATCGCTGCACGTGACTACGGCCTGGAGGACCTGTTCGACGACGCTCGGGTACGGATGCAGGCGATCGCGCCGGACCAACTCGGCATGGAGAGCTTCCACTTCGAGTTCCCTGTGCGGCGAGCTGAGATCGAGGAATACTCCCGGAAGGTCCTTGGCCAGGCGCAGACCCTCGGGCAGGCCTTCAGCGCACTGGCCAGCCTGCCAGCACCTTCCGGAACACGGGAGGCTGCCCAGGAACATGCGAAAAGGCTGGCATCCGAAGGGCTCCTGTCCTCCTTCATCCCCAGCATCCGAATCAACGCCGCCGGCCCCGTCCCCGTGGCGGAGGCCAGAGTGCACACTGCAGCGGACGACGAGAACGAGTGGCACGTCACCGCCATGATGATCACCTCGGTCTACGTGCACCACCTCCTGGAGACAGTGGGAGACCGATTCGACCCGACCGCAGCGCAACTTGCCCATCTGTTCACGGCCGACCCCATCATCACGGGGATCCGCGCCGCCAAGCTCGCGCACGCGTTCCGCTACTACTGGAGCGGGGAGTACGACGCAGCCCTCGCGATCGCCCTGCCCCGGATCGAAGGGATCCTCCGGGAAACCCTGCGTTATCACCGCATACCGATCGTCCAGCCGCCCCAGGGCGACAGCCGCGGCAGAGTGACCCTCCTAACCACCCTCATCGACCGGATGACGGACGCCGGCATGCACGCCGATTGGCAGGCCTTTCTCCGTCTCCTTCTCGTCGACAGCGAGGGAGGCCTCAACCTCCGCAACAGCGAACTCCACGATCTGTCCGACACGGAGACGGCCCCCCAGACGGTGGCACTGGTACTCCTGGCCGCCCTGTATGTCACCGCACACGCCCACCAGGCTGCTGCACCCGCCTGCGGAATCGGAAAGGAGCAGCAGCGCGGCTGACCCTGTGCACGGCAACGCCTTGGGCCAGTGCGGCGAGCGGGAGTCGGCAAAGCATCGTGCCCCCGAGGGGGCCACGGCCTCCAACCGGTCCCAGGCCGCGTCGTGGGCACTTCGGGCTGCGCGGCGCCTGAGATGACGCGCTCACCTTCCCCGGCCGTAGCTTCGACGTACGTTCCTTCCGCCTGCGCTCCCTCGTTCGTCTCACTGCCCGGTGGCAGAGTGCTCGGTCGTCCCGCCTGCGATCCAGGAGTTACGGCTTCGCCCCATCCAGTGCCACGGTTCCTGCAGATGGTGCTGTGCCACGGTGACATAGTTGTGCAGGCAGCGGTCGATTTCAGCTGTGCTCACTGAGGAGTCGTCCCGGGAGCCGACGATCGCCTCCATCAGGAAGTGCGCCTGCGCCGCAACATTGGCGGGGCCCTCCAGCCGCAGGACCTGATACGCCCGCTGCGCCTCGGCGAGGAGCGCCTCGTCCAGAGCGCCTCGATCGCGCTTGCGATCTTCGACGAGAGCCTGGGCGGCTTGCAGGAAGGCAACGTATACCTCGCGCTTGGCATCCAGCTGCTGGGATCTGGCCTGCGCCTCCAGGGTCTGCTGAACCGTCTTCAAGACGGCCGCGGCCTGCTGCTCTCCAGCGTGCCGTGCTGCAGCAGCTTGCTCCTCGCCAGCCAGTTGTGCCGCAGCCGCTTGACGAAGTCCGGCACTGCGCGTAAGCCATCCGGTTACGACGCTGCCAGCAATCGCTGATCCTGCCGCGATCAATGCCACCCCCCAGTCGCTCATGACGACATCCTCTCGCGTGCGGACGCGACTCGAACACGCGGGATGGCCGACGAAGGAGCGTCCCGCAAGGCCTAGGCGCACTTCCCGACCACAGCGGAGATCAACTACCTGCAGTCACAAGGGCATGACCCGTGCCTGCGACATCCGTACCTGCCGGGATCAGCCAACCGAATCGGGTCCCGTGCCCTCGCAGTGGCGTGCGATCTGCGTCAGCCCGTGCGGCTCCCCGCCCGGGCGCGCGTCTTGGCGAGACGAACTGGGCACGAGGCTGGCTTGGGCTGGCTGGCAGTGAACGCGACTGTTAGTGTCGGGAGTTAGCCTGCTTGGCTATGACATCTGCGCGTCGGCCGGTCACCAACCATCACGAGGGGGACCAGGCAAGAGGGACCAGCCTCAGGCTGGCGGCCCCACAGGTAGCCGGCGAATGGCATCCCACCCGCAACGGTGATACCACTCCGGACTCGGTCGCAGCAGGGTCAAGCCGAAAAGCATGGTGGCTCGCAGCATGCGGTCACGAGTGGCAGGCCGCGATCCACAGCAGGAGCCGCGGATGCGGGTGCCCCTACTGCGGGAACCGCAAAGTGGGATACGGCAACGACCTGGCGGCCCAGTTCCCCGACGTGGCCTGCGAGTGGCACCCCACCCGAAACGGCGACGCGCAACCCGACCACATTGCTCCCAAGTCCAATCGGAAGGTCTGGTGGCTGGGGTCCTGCGGCCACGAGTGGCAGGCCGTCGTGGCGAACCGCACTGCCAGACACTCCGGATGCCCGTACTGCTCCAATCAGAAGGTCGGATTCGGCAACGACCTCGCCACCAGGCACCCGGAACTCGCAGCGCAGTGGCACCCCACCCGCAACGGAGCCCTGACACCAGACCAAATCCCCTACGGGGCACGGCGCAACGCCTGGTGGCGCTGCGCCAGCGGCCACGAATGGCGCGCCATGGTATTCAAACGGTCCGCCGGAAGCTCATGCGACCAGTGCAGCCTCACCGGCGTGTCCGAGGTGGAGCTGAGAGCCTTCGCCGAACTCCGCCACGTACTGGAAGGCCACCTTGCACCGCTCAGGCGTGACGCGCGCCTGAAAACGCCCTACAGGCAACCCCTGCGGGTGGACATGATCCTCGGCGACATCGCCGTGGAGTACGACGGCTCCTACTGGCACAAGAACACGGGCGCACGCGACCGGGAGAAAACACAGCGGCTGCGACACGCCGGCTACAAAGTGATCAGGGTGCGCGAGCAACCACTGCCCCTGACCGGCCCCAGCGACACCACCGCACCGAGAGCCGCAAAGCCCTTCCAGGTGGCCGCGGCAGTGCTGCAGAAAATGATCGACGAGGACTATCTCCCCGCGGCCGCTGCGCACCAGGCAGCCGCAACGTACATCGCCGGCGGCCGGCTCGTCGCCCAGGAAGAAGCAGACCGCGCCGTGAACGCGCTGCGCGCCCGGGACCACGGAGCCAGATCCCTCGCAGCACAGTTCCCCCACATCGCCGAGCAATGGCATCCGCACCGAAACGGCGAGCTCACTCCGACGCAGGTCACCGCCGGCTCCGGCAAAGAGGTGTGGTGGCTGTGCGCAGCCGGACACGCATGGCGCGCCAAGATCGACCAGCGTGTCGGTAAGGGAACCGGATGCGGCTTCTGCTCCGGGCGCTACGCCACCGAGACCACCTCCCTGGCGGCACGAAGACCGGACCTTGCCGCGCAGTGGCATCCGACCCTCAACGGGGCTCTCCTGCCAACTGACGTGACACCGCATAGCGGGAGCGTGGTGTGGTGGCTGTGCACGCAGGGACATGCCGCCGAAGATTCCGTGGCCAACCGGAGCAAGGGCATGGTCTGCCAGTACTGCCCTCGGTCACGCAGAGGCCGGAATGCCTGCTGAAGGCACGAGCGTGCACGCGACACACCCGGGCGGAGATCCGTGTGATCAAGGTAGAGAGCGGTCTGGCCATGCTGCGCCGTGGTCAGACCTGCGGGACACGGTACGCCGGGACGGTCACGTATGGCCGGAACCACTCTTCCGGCCGATGCGCTGCCACACCGTCTCCGGCCGACAGGAGCGCGGCGAACTCACCCATGTGCCACCAGGTCCTGGCCATCTGGCGTCGGGAGGACCCGGACATCGAGCGGCCCCACGGGGTTGTCGCCTGCTGACCACGTGAGATCACCGGGGCGCGACGCGTGCACACTGGCAGGGGGCTGTCCGCGAGGACAGTGAGGCCGTCGGCGATCAGCCCGACCAACCGATGAGCAGCACGACGGCCGTGTGCAATGAATGGGGGGTCCTGGCGGGTTCGGGGCGCAGGGCGAACTCACCGCTGCGTGGGGCACGGTTGCAATGCCACCGGACCAATGTGCCCCACTCCCGTTAGCCACAACCGAGATTGGCTGATCAGGAGGTGCGGGTGCGAGCCCCCGCGCTGTTGGCGCGGCTCACTGGGTAAGGTCCGGGGATGTTCTATCCCGGATTGGAGCCGGATCTTGTCGCCGGCATGAGCGAGGCCGGCCTACCTGGCCATCAAAGGCAGCTGATACAGGGGGTGCTGAGGGCGATGCACCCCGGTGCGTATGCCACGCAGCACGCGGCGGCCGGGGGAGCAGCCGTACTCGCCCTCAGCCGCGCCGAAGCGGTGCTCCGAGCTCGAGCGGGCGCGAGCAACGCCAAAGAAGCCCAGCCGAACGGAAAGTTGGCCTACGCGGTCATTGAACGAACCCTGAAACCCGTTCGAGCACTGAAAGCTGTTGTGACGCCAGCCGGGCAGCCGCTGGTGGATGTCCATGATCTGCTGGCAGACATGGTGCGTCGCGGCGAGGACGATCTCAAAGAGCCGTCCCGCTGCAGCGTTCTGGCTCATCAGTTGACAGCGTTCGTACCCAAGATCGAGCGCATCGTTGTGGATCTCTTTGAGCAGGCCTGGAACACAGCGATCCCTGCGACGGTGGCCGAACGCGCGATCGCCGAGGTCGCCAGTCTCGCCGTGTGGCGTGGACGAGATTATGAATGCCTGGTTGCTGACCTGCAGCGCTTCCTGCGGCAGGCGCCCTGCGGGCAGGGTCTCCTCTCGGTGCTGCGGCCATTGCATCGCCAGTTTCGGGTGGCTGTCGTCGTGGAGGGCGCCCGCATCCTGGCCGGACTTGACCGGCTGTTCGACGCCGACGCCGATGTCCGGCAGTTTACGATCGGCAAGAAGGCGCCGGACGGCTGGGGGCAGGGGACCGCGAAGCTGAGGGCGTTCGCATCGCTCCACGGCCGTCGCCCTGGCGAGGATCCCCGGGAAGGAGAACGAGCCGCTGCCGCCGTCTTGTTGACCCTACGCGTCACAGCACCTGACCGGGGCGTCGGTGTACACCTGGCCAGGCGAAAGATCGAAGAGGCGCTCGACACTTATGTCGCGGGTCACCGGCTTGCTGAACTGCGTTTGGCGCCTGAGACGTTGGTCTTCCAGGAGTCAGGCGGTCGCTCGCGTCGTTACACCTCGCGGGGCCCCACGGTCGACACTGCGCGGCCACTGACAAGGCATTGGCCTGTGGAAATCCGCGAGTGTCTGCGCATGGCCCACATCGCACGTTCCACTTCCTCACCCCTCACCAGCGCAGCCCTGTCCTGGGCCGCCATCGAAGCGGCCGGTATCTGGCACGGCTACAGCGACAGTGCTGCTCATGTGGACCTCGCCCGCGCGCTCAGTCTTCAGGCGATGCGCCAGCAGCTGCTCAGTTCCCATCAGTGCGTGCGTCGCGCCGCCAGCGCGGCCCATGACGAGGTAACCCAGCGTGCGGCGGCGACCGGCCGTGCGGTACGCGGCTTGGAGCGGCATCTCGCCAAGAAGGGTGCTCAGCTCGCCCTGGAACAGCAGCTGCGGGAAATGCGTGGCCGAGCGGCCACAGCCGAATTGGAGGCGGCAGACGCCGACAACCTGTATCTCCGGCCGGTGGATGCCATCGACCGAGCGGCTCCGGTGAACGGCCATGGTCTGCTGAGTGATCTCAATCGGTGGGCCGACGTGCTTGCCGGGCCACCTGGAGCCGCTGGGGAGGTGAAGATCGGCTCAGCAGCCTTGTCCCGCTTGAAAACCGTGCTGCACGGCCTGCCCGCCCACGACGTTGTCGTCTGGCAAGCCCGCATGAACAACCCGAAGCAGTGCGCAACGTGGCTCGGGGATGTCGAAGAACGCTGCCGAGCTCAGCTCAGCTGGATGTACGTGCTGCGCAACACAGCACTGCACCAAGGGGTTTTCGCATCGGTCGCGGACAGCCATGACGCTCACGGGGCCCGCGGAACCCTCGATCTCACACTGGAAATGCTGGGCAACTGGTATGCGGTGGCCGCCTCGGCCCAACTTCCCCAAGCCGCCTGGACAGCGCGCCAGGTCATTACCGAACTGGCAGAGCGGCAGAAGGATGTGATTCGCCGGCTCAAGGCAGGCTCTGCCATGACGGACCTGAACTTCACACACCTGACCAGCCCCACATCGAACGGACGCGACCGAACCGTGACGTGAAGACGGGCGAATGAGAAGGGAAGGAAGGGAGTGTCTTGTGCCTATTGGACGACCCGCAGAACGGACAGGGACTCGAACCCTGGTCTCTCCCAAGTGGACCGGAGTGATTGCGAGTCACCACACCCGAAGTGACCGGCCCTGCAGAGAGCTTAGCGGATCTACTGGCTGAGGTTGGGGCCTATCGTGGTGCCCTCGCCCCCGCAGTAGCGTCCGTTGGAGCGCCGTCGCGGACCCGGGCGCGGGCCAGCGCCGCGGGTACGGTGACGGACCGACCGGTCACCGCCGAGACCGCCCTGCTGCAGAAGTCCACTGGCAACTTCGCCGCCGCCGTCCTCGTCGCCCTGGTCGCGGCGAGGGCCTCCTTCCTCGCGGCCTGGCTCCTCGACCTCGTGCGCATCCCGGACGGCAGCGAGGTCGGGTGCCCGCCCTCCCCCGAGCACCGACTGGGTCAGGACTGGAGCAGCGCGAGCAGCTCTCGAACGTCGGCCGCTTCGCTGGTGAGACCAAGGTCTTCAAGCAGGCAGGCTGCACAGGTGAGTGATGGCCTGGCTTGTGTCGCCTGCGGTGATCCAGACCCGGCCGATGGCGCTCAGCGCGTGCGCGTACAAATCGTGGGCGTTGGCGCGTTCGCACGCTGCTTGGGCCTGTAGTAGATAGGCAATTCGCTGCTGCGGTGTGAGGTCGGTCAGCAATTCGGTGCAGGTCATCAGGATTGCCGCCTCGTCGCGGGGATTGCCTGCGGTGCGGCGGACGGCTTCGATGGCTCGCTCGCAGACCGCCTGTGCTTCCTCAGACTGCCCCGCCGCCTGGAGTGCGAATGCTGCCGTACACAGCGCTTTCGCTTCGTTGGTGGTGTCGCCGAGTTGCTGGAACAGCGAGGACGCTTCTTCTGCTGCGGCGCACGCCTGTGCGACGTTCCCCAGTTCCTGGTGGTCCAGGGACAGGTTGTTCAGCACCGCGGCCTGTTCCTGCAGGTCTCCACAAGCCCTTTGGGCCGTCAGGGCTTCCTGGTGGATCTGAAGTGCCTCGGCAGGTTTCCCTGCATCGTGCAGGACTGAGCCGAGCCCGTTAAGTGCCTTGCCGCGTTCGTTGTGGTTGTCCATTGAGGCGAAGAGTTCGGCTGCCCGTTCGTGAGCCAGGGCAGCCTCGTCGTAGCGTGAGGTCTCGTTCAGGGCGATGCCGAGGTTGTTCCATGCTCCTGCCTCGGCGGCCAGTGCTCCTGCTTGGTGAGCAACGTCGCACGCGATCGTCGTCACGGCGATCAAGTCGTCGAAGTATCCGCGCCAGGTGAGGTAGTCGTAGAGGATCACCGGGAGTTGGACAGCGAGGTCCTGGTGCCCGGTGGCGGCTGCGGTAGCCACGGTCGCGGTGAGATTGACACGCTCGCTGTCCAGCCAGGCCAATGCCTCGTCTTGATCGGTGAATGCGCCTGCCGCAGACGAGGGCGCCCCATTGGCGAGGTGGGAGCTGGCCGCGAGGGCGGTGGTGGTGTAGTGCTCGAGCAGCCGGCTCCGTGCCTGAGCGTGGGGTTCCGCCGCACCCGGTGTCTCTTCTCCTCCGACGCCATTCGCTGCAGCCCGCTGACTGCCGTGCACGAGCTCGGTGGCGTAGTCGCGGACGAGGTCGTGCATCGACCAGCGCCTGTTCACGCAATCGAGCAGGTGCGCCTGGACGAGATCGCGGAGCATGGTGCGGACGGTCTGCAGCGGGTAGGCAGCGAGGACTGCCGCTGCTTCAAGGCCGATGTCGGGACCAGGATTGAGCGCCAGGAGACGAAAGAGTCCGGCATGATCGGGTGAAAGGCGACGGTAGGAGAGATCGAAGGAGGCGCGGACAGCCTGCTCTCCGACGTCCAAGAGGCTCAGCCGCGACCGGGCCGCGGCGAGTTCGGCCGCGAGCTCGGTGACGGTCTGGTCGGGTTCCAGGATCAGCAGGGCGGCGCTGATGTGCAGAGCCAGCGGCAGGTATCCGCACAGGCGGGCCAGTTCCGCAATTCCGTCTCGGGCCTCAAGGACGCGTCGGTCGGCGGGGTTGGCTTGCTGCAGGGCAGCCCGCAGGAGTGCCACCGCCGCCTCGGGGCTGAGCACGGCAAGATCCAGGAGTCGCGCGTCGAGGGTCGGCAGGGTGTGCCGGGAAGTGATCAGGACTTGGTGCCGACGGCTGCCGGGAAGCAGGAGACGGACCTGATCAGCGCTGGCGGCGTTGTCGGCCACGATGAGCAGACGTTGCCCCTGGTCGGCCCGGTCTTCCAGTTCGGACCGGTACAACGCTGCCCGTTCCTCAGCCGCTGCAGGAATGCTGGCCGAGTCCACCCCGAGAGCCCGCAGGAGCGCCTCCAGAGCCTGGCCTGGCTGTACCGGTTTGTCGTCGTATCCATGCAAGTCGATGAAGAGGCTGCCGCTGAACCAGCCGGCCTCGGTGGCGGCATGCCCACAAGCCAGGGCGAGCGCCGTTTTGCCCACACCGGCAAGTCCAGCGACCGAAGTGACCAGCACGGGCGGCAGGACACCGTCTGCAGCCGGGGCAGCGATCGGTCCGGTCCCGGAGGAGTTCACGTCCCGCTGCGGCGACACGGTGTGCGGCCGAAGGGCCGACAGAATCTGCTCGATCTCTGTGTCCCGGCCGGTGAGCTTTGAGGGCGCTGCGGGGAGGGAGGCCAGCGCGGTCGGCGCAGGTGCGGCTGGGTGAACGTTGACCGTCAGAGGACTGTGGTCGCCCGTGGTGACCGCGCCGATGCTCCCGGCGGCCGCAACAGAGCGCAGGCCGGACGCCTCCACGCCGGTTTCCGGCATCAAGGACCGCCGGTCAGCAGGCGAGTTCTGCGATTCGGCGGCTGGTCTAGGCTTCCTCTGCCACGGATTCATGCGCGCGCGTCGTCTCCGGTGATGGCCTCGCCGATCCCGCCGGCCGCTGCGACGCCTCGCTCACCCATCGCTTGCGCCGAACCGGAAGTCCCTGCTGCCGGTGGTGGTGTCACCGGGGGTGTGGTGAGGGTGGCGCGATCGCCGGTAACCGCCCGACCGACGCTGCCGCCGGCCGCGACGGAACGCGTTCCCGCCGCTGTCGCAACGGCCCCTTGGCTGCCGGCAGCTGACGGCCGCAGAAGCGTGTAGCAACTCAACGCGAGCCCTACCAGACCTGCGACCGAGCCAGCCACGCTCGCCACCTGATCTGCCGTGTCGAGATCGGCCACGGCCGCGACCACGCCCAGCCCCACCGCCGCCAGCCCGCACAGCACCGCCAGCAGCCACACCATAATTCTCGCCCGTCCCGTCACTCCCACATCATCGCACTGGGGACTGACATCCCGGCCGCCCACTGCTCGCCCCCAGTGCCGCACCGAATCCCCTGCTGCCCATGGGCAGAGCGTGTGGCCGACTGCGACGAATCGGATTGCTGTTCGTATGGCTGCCGCGTCATGCTTGCTGCAACCGTACGGCTCTGGACCAGGCGGTTCACATATTCCTGGAGGAAGTGATGGGGGCACGCGGTCAAGCGGGGGCGGATCCCGCGGCGCGCCACCGCGGCAGACTCGGGGCGTTCGTGGTGCGCGCCCGCAGGGTGGAGGCACACTCGCTGGCGGCGGATTGGGACGCGTTGGTTGCCCTGGCCGGCGCGCCGTACGTGGTGACGGCTCTCGGTAACGGTGAGGTACACATCCGGCAGGAGTGCCCGGCCGAGGAAGTCGTTGAGTCGGCTGCGGCCCGGATCAGGCCTCTGTTGCTGGAAGATGACGCCTGCTCGTATCTAAAGGCACTGGCCGCGGTGGGGTACCTCTGCCGAGAACTGCCACACGACACGGCGTGGATAAAGACGGCGCGGGCCGAGTGGCGCACGAGAACTGAGGCGAACACCGCACGGGAGGGCGGCTACCAGGTCATGCTCGGTGACACCGCCGAGGGCTGGACCTTCGGACTCGACGACCGCAAGCTGGCCAAGGCGTGGATCTACGGCGACCTGGTTCACCACGACACCCAACTCCTCGACGAGGCCGATCCCTTCGGCCTGTCTGAACGATTCCGTGCCGCGGTGCCCTTGGTCGCCTGGATCATGGTCAAGGCGATCGAACTTCTCAACTACGTCCGAGCCCTCCAGACTGACGGACTTCTCGGGCTCCCAGTGCAACTATTCGACCGTGAGGTCGTCCTGGCATCAACCCGATGGGAGCACACGGCACGGGCGTACATGGCACCGGTCGGAACGCCCGCACCCGCTGATGCCCTGGCTCCCTTCAGCGACGAGTGGATCCCGCTATTGGACAGCGCTGTCCTGCGGCACGCAGATGGCTGATCCCGGCTGGGAGTCCAGGTCCGGCGATCTGACTGCGGATTTCAAGCACTGCGTGCCGCGCAGCAGCTCCTTCCTCGTGCCGTGAGACCTACCTGCCCTATAAGAGGAGAGATCTTCCTGCACGTAGTCGGCAACAGTGCGCAAGGGATAGGCCAACCCGATCAGCAGGCCGGCGGGCGCTCTCGAACCAAGATCTAGGTGTATTGACCCGCAGGGTTGTTCACACGGCTGATCGGTGGCTGGCCTCCGAGTGCGGTGTGGCAGCGATGGTGGTTGTAGGTGTGCAGGAAGTCTGCCAGGGCCGCGGTGCGTTCGGTGTTGCTGGTGTAGGGCCGCAGGTAGGCCCACTCGTCGAGCAAGGTGCGGTTGAAGCGTTCGACTTTGCCGTTGGTCTGCGGCCGGTAGATGCGGGTGAGTTTGCCGACCGCGCCGAGGTCGGCCAGCGTCTGCCGCCAGGCGAAGCTTTTGCGGTAGGGCCAGGCGTTGTCGGTCAGGACGCGTTCGATGCGGGTGATGCCGTGCCCGGCGAAGAAGGCCGCGGCCCGCCGCAGGAACTCGGCGCAGGTGGCGGCCTTCTCGTCCGCGTGGACTTCGCTGTATGCCAGGCGGGAGTGGTCGTCGACGGCGGAGTGGATGTAGTCGAAGCCCATGCTGCTGCGCCGGGCGCGGCCAGCCTGGCGGCCCAGCACCTTGTGGCCGCCGCCGTCGGGGATGCGGCCGAGTTTCTTGACGTCCACGTGGACCAGTTCGCCGAGCCGGGCCCGCTCGTAGCGGTGGATGACCTGGCCCGTGGGCCGGTCCAGGTGGGCCAGGCGGTTCAGGCCGTGGCGGACCAGGATCCGGTGCACGATCGAGGCGGGCAGGCCGAGGACCGGTCCGAGCCGTGCGGGACCGATTTTGCGGGTCTGCCGCAGGTGACACACCCGGGCCTCGACGGTGGCCGCCGTGCGGTGCGGGGTCGCCATGACCCTGTACTGGATGCACGGAGAGCACGCTCAGACCTTTCAACTCCGTTACGAGCCAGGCGAACTCCGACTCGACCTCTGATCGCCCGATCCGATGGGGACGGCTGCGCGCCTGGCAGGCGCTGCCCGGCCGGTTGCGCGGAGCATGAACCGCTACTTGGACGATGGCCAGGCGTGGTTCAAGATCCTGCCCGCCACGGCCGGCAATCCGTGCACGCCCTCTACACCACACGTGCTTCCGGCAGGGTGCGACACGGACCGTGGAGCACCTCGCTTCCGGTGGGAACGTGGGCAGCGGAGAGGCCCCGCCGACACCTGACCGTGCCGTCGCTCAGCGGCGACGGAGAACCTTCGGCCGGACGGTCCTGGGCCGCCTGGTCTCCGTCGCAGGCGCGCACGAGGGCGCCGAGTACGGCCGTTGAGGGGGTCGTGGCGCCGGACTCGGCGTGCTGGACGGTGCCGCGGGAAACGGCACGGCCGCGGCGAGCTCACGCGGGGACAGCCGCACTGCCCGGCGCATGGCGGTCAGCTGCTCGGCGAAGCTGGCGGAAGGCGGGCTCGGTCGTTAGAACGGGGAAAGGTCATGGCCCCTTTCCTCTACTTTCCCCCGCGGGAGCGCACCGCGGTCTCGACGAGGACAGCCATCAGTCGGCGTCCAGCGCCGGCTGCGGTGAGGGTGTCAATGCCGATCGCCCCGCTTCCACCGAGGAGGATGAGGATGTCGCTGATCGGCGTGCCCTTGAGAAACAGGACGGTGCCAAGCGCCAGGAAGGCGATCAGCAGCAACCAGCGTTCGCGTGGGCCCCAGACGTCCCGCGGGCACTTCGCTGGCAGTCGGCGACGCGAGGGAGAGGCGAAGGGGGACTGGTGGGGTATGACGAGTAGGACTCCGTCCTGACGGGGTCCCGGCACACGAAGAACGGGGACCGAGCCGGATGGACGCAAGCAGGCGCATAATTGCGGCAGTTGGCATCTGCGGATGCAGGACTGCGCCGTACGCACCAGCCTTCCACGGCCGCCCTGGCTCCTCGGGCGCACACTTGCCTAGCTTCCCCATACGACGCTGCTGAGCGTATGCGCGAGGGCGGTGCCGGACTACGTCCGACCCCGCCCCTGAGCGTCATCCAGTTGATCGCAGATCACGGCATCCCCGCCGTGCAAGGGCTGCGTGCGTCAGGTGTTTGCCTCGGCTTCCTGTAGATCAAAAGAGGTCGAGTTCGGCGGACTCCACTGTCGCGGCGGGCCGCGGTACGCCCGAGGACCGGCTCAGTCCTGCTGGTCAAAAAGCGAGGGCTGAAGCGCGGGTGAGGCGGCGCGCGGCCGGGGGAGGGGGTGGGCGGGATCCGGGAAAGGCAGCGGGGTGCCGTGCTGGCCGCCGGTCAGCGCGTGGCAGCACGCTTCTCTCAACGTGGCAAGGTCGTGCCGTGCGCCGAGCAGGCCCAGGAAGTCCTCGACGCTCCAGTCGATGAGCGCGCCTTGGCGTGAGAGGTAGAGCGCGACGGTGGAGATGGAATGGGTGTTGCTGTAGTCGAGGAGCAGGTACCCGGCCAACTGATAGATCTCGGAGCGGCTTATGCGTTCCGGGTGGATGGTCGCCTTGCAGTCGATGAGTGTCCCATCGAGGATGAAGTCGGCGTCTGCTCCACCGACTTGCAGGCTGCCGTCGAAGACGGGGCCGCAGATCCGCGCGCTGGCGTCTAGGAGACGCAGGGCCTCGAAGGGGCCTGAGTGCGCGGCGAGTTGCATCTGCTGGCGGATGTCGTTGACGACGTAGTCCGCCACGGCATCGACGAGGTCGTCCAAGGTGGAACCGGGAGCGCACAGGCCGAGAGTGTTGCCGCGCATCCAGCCGCAGTGCCGGAAGATCGCCTCGAAGCTGGAAGCGACATGGCACAGCCGGATGAGCCGCTCCTCTTCCGCCGGTCCAAGGGACAGGGGCTGCCCGGCGTCGCTCTCGAACCGGGCCAGTTCCTCGAGCATCACGTCTCCGGCCTGCTGTACGGCACGGATGACGTCCCGGCTGGGCCAGCCGTCGTCGTCCAGGACCGCCCGCACGATGCCTTCCTTGATGGGGGCGCCGGTCGGCGCGCCCAGAGAGATGCGCAGGCGGTGGTCGATGGTGTGGCCGAGCATCCGGTATTCGGGCTTGAGACCGGCTTCTGCCCGGGGCAGCAACGGGGCGGGGAAGCGGGCTAAGCGCTCACGGTAGTCGGTCAGGACGGCCTTGGTGCCGGGAAACTGCTCCGCCAGAAAGCGTGAGATAGGGGAGCGCGGGTCCTTGAGATGGGAAGTGAGACTCATGCGGGCATCCTGGAGCACGGCTCTGACAACGCCCCCGCGCCGAAACCTTCCTGCGGTTTTTCCTTGAAGGCTTATCAAGCCACCCCTGGGTTCCGCACTCCCAGGCATGTTCCCCTGACCAGCGAATATCAAAGATCAACTATTCAACAAGACGTCGAAACAGTAAAAATCAAGTCAATCAACGGGTGTAATGACGAGTCGCGCGAGGAAGTCGGCCGTTCATTGTCAGACCCGAACGCTAGTGTTCCTGTTGTCCTGCGTCGACTCCCACCGGCGAACATGACGTGCGCATGCCTAAAGCGGGGTTCTGCATTGCGTACTCATGAGTAGGGAAGAGGGAGAGCGGAAGTCCTGCTTCTCTCCAGTGGCTCAAAGTAGATCCGAATTATGGGTCGGGCCCGGCTATTTGATTCCTCGGAACCCATGGGACGGCTTGAAGTGGCCGAAATCATGCATTACTTCGCGGGCTGCACTGGCTGACCGGATCACCGATCGACGCCTCGCGTCGAAGGGTTCGACGCCTGACAGGCTGGGCCGTCGAGTCGGCCCCGAGAGGGCGAAATGTTCGAAAAGTGCCATCGTTTCGATGTCGGCCTGAACTCGTTCCGTCGGACTCCCGCCCTCCTAACGTGCCGTGCATCGGAGCCCAACCGGCTCACACGCCCCCAACACGCCCACCCGGCAACCACGTTGGAGGGCCAGCAGCGCGCTAGAGCACAGCGAATGCGATGCCTCCCTGAACGAGGGAGCCCCTGCCAAGTGCACAGCGCACCACTCCGACATCACGTAAGCCCTTGGAGAGAGAACACGTATGGGATTCGGACGGTTAGGGGCCCAGGGCGTGCCCGCGGCTGTAGCCCTCAACACCACACTCGATGAGATCGCCCAGGTCACCAGCCGCTGGATAACACCGACACAACGGCTGCGACGCAACCTGCTCTACCTCACCCGCTCCCGCACCGGCTATACCTTCATGCAGGACTGCGGCATCCGAATGGACCGGCGGATGATCACTGCCTGGCTCGCCGAGGAACGCATCCCTAGCCCCGAGCAGCAGCGGCGCCTGGAGGACGCCTTCCGCCTGCTGCGCCGCCGCAACATGGCGCCCAGCATGACGCGTCGGCTCAACGCCAGGGGCGGGACCCGCGTGGAGATCTATCCCGTCGACCAGAGCGGCGTCGACGACAAGCACCGGCGCACCGCCCGGTGGCGGCGCAAGAACATCTACCGCTGGGACCCCATCGTCGCAGCCTGGTCACGCAGCGACCTGCGCGAACTCACCCACCGGTGGCACGACGTTATCGCCGACCTCGACTCCGACTGGCGCATGTACGAGCACGTGACCCACCTCGGCTTCTGGGCCTGAACCCTTCCTCGCCGCCGCAGGACCGAACCCGTGATCGACCCGCGCCAAAGGAACGCCTCCATGAAGCCCCCGGACCCCGAGGACCTCACCGAAGAAGACCTGGCCTGCCGCAGGCAGGCACAACGGGAACTCATGGGCCCCGCCGTACGCTTCCTCCTGCAGCTCTCGCAGCGCGGAGAGCTGACCACCGCTCACGTCGAACTGTCCGCCCACACACTCGGCGTTCACGTCAGGACCGTGTGGCGCAACCTGGCCCGCGCCCGGCTCGGTGAACCCCTGCACCGCAGCCGGGACCGCTTCGAGATCACCGACTCCATCCGCACGCTGCTCGCCTACCACCGGGGCAACGTCAAAGCCGTCCACAGAGAACTCGCGCAGGAAGCCGAGACATCCGGCGCCACCCCGGTGAGCCTGTCCACACTGCACCGCGCCATCAAACGCGACCTGACGCCAGGTGACCGAGCCGGCCTCAAGAACGGGCTTCCGGCCTCCCGCGGCCACGACCCGCATCTGCGCCGCCCGCTCACCGCCCGCAACGAGGAGTGGGAAGGCGACCACAAGCAAGCCCCCGTCTGGGTGTGGGCCAACGACCGGCTGGTCAAACCCTGGGTGACCTGGTTCTGCGACTGCCACACCGGCATGATCATGGGCTGGGCCGTCACCCCTCACTTCCCGCACCGCGGGTCCATCCTGGCCGCCCTCAGATCCTGCATCCTGCACGACGACGGCTACGGCCCGGCAGGCGGCCTGCCCACCCGGATCCGCATCGACCGCGGCAAAGACTTCCTCTCCCGCGCCGTCCAGGACGCACTCGGCGCCTTCGCCGTCCAGGTCGACGTCCTGCCTCCCTACACCCCCCACCTCAAAGGCAGCATCGAAAACCTCAACCGCGCCGCCACCAGCATGTTCTTCGCCACCCTGCCCCGCTACACCCACGCGCAGAAACTCGACTCCCGCCACCACTCGGGGGAGAAGGACCCAGCCCTGACCTTCGAAGGATTCGTCGAGCTCTTCGCACAGTGGGTCACGACCCGCAACGCCGACCACACCATGGCCGGCTACGGCGACCTCACCCCGCTGCAGTGGTGGAACAGCGAGCACACCCCGCTGCGCGAAGTCAGCGCCGAGGACCTTCACGCCTTCCTCCTGGAAGGCGACCGCTCCACCCGCGTCATCAACGGCCACGGCATCCGGTTCAAGGGGCGCGACTACATGGCCGGCTGGATGACCGGCCGCTCCGGCACCCGCGTCCACATCCGCTTCCAGCCCCACCACCTCGACCAGATCGAAATCTTCGACGCCGACAACCGCCGACATCTGGGCACCGCTCACCTGGCCGACCAGGCCACCGACGAGCAGATCGAGCAGGTCTATCAAGCCCGCGCCGAACGCTCCCGCCGCGTGCGCCGCGACCTGCGCCGGGCCGAAACCCGGCGCCGCCGCCGCTTCAAAGCCCACACCACCACCGGACCGGCCCAGGCCGACACCGCGATGACCCGCAAAGAGGCTGCCAAGGAACTGCGCACCCGGAGCTCCGGCCGGACCGCTGACGATCTGCCCTCCGACTACATGCCCCGCCGCATCACCCCACCCGGCCGGTGGGCCGTCCCCGGCACATCCACCCCCACCGAGGAAGAGACATGACCACCCCGCGCACCGCCCCCGACCCGCCCCAAGCCCCCACACCGCCCGCCGCCAAAAGGAGCGCCGGCGAGGCCACCTCCTGCATGGCTGCCTGGGCGACCACCCGCCCCCGCTGCACCGTCCGTATCCGCTCCGAGGATGGCGGCACCGTCGACCTCGACGACCACGACACCGGCCGGCACCCGGGCACTACCCACGCCCAGCCCGCCCGCCCCGCACCCGACAGCACCCCCACCGCCCCGACAACCTTGAAGGACACCCACGTGACCGGCACCGACACCACGCAGACGACACCCCGCCCCGACCAGGACGACGTCGTGGGCGAGCCCGACTTCTACCTCAACCTCGCCGACGCCCGCATCGTCGCCACCGAAGCCCTCCTCGAAGCCAGCGAGAACATCGCCGACACCATCGAAGCCCGCGCCATGTCCTGCATCTACGGAGACGCCGGCCTCGGCAAAACCTTCTCCGTCCTGGCCGCACTCAAGGAAGTCTCCGCCGAACGCGTCCTGCTCCTGCAGTTCCGCTCCCGCCCCACCCCCCGCGACATCCGCCAGGAACTCTTCACCGAACTCCGCCTCGAAGGCGAACCCCCCTCCCACCCCAGCGAGTTCGACCGCCTGCTCAAGCGCACCCTCGCCCGCAAGCCCTACGTCCTCGTCTGCGACGAAGCCCAGCAGTTCAGCCGCGAATGCTTCGAGTTCGTCCGCCACCTGTGGGACACCGGCCAGGGCAAAAACCGCCCCGCCGTCCTCTTCGTCGGCGGCGAAGAAGCCTACAAAACCCTCTACAGCGAACCCTCCCTCGCCTCCCGCATCTACATCTGGCAGGAATTCGCCCCGATGGAAGCCGACGAGGTCCAGCGCAACATCCCCCTCTTCCACCCCGTCTGGGCCAACGCCTCACCCGACCTCATCGACTACGTCTACGAAGAAGGCGCCGGCGGCACCTTCCGCGTCTGGTCCAAGATCACCTACCACGTCCTCGAAGGCATGAAGCGCCGCGGCCTGGAACAGGTCGACGAATCCATCGCCCGCTGGGCCATCCGCCGCGCCCTGCCCCACCGCCGCCGCTCCCGCCGCGCCCAGCAGGACGCCGGATGACCAGCCCCGACAGCGCCCCACCACCCCACTACCTGAGCCTGCCCGGCGCCCGCACCGTCACCACTCAGGCCGTGCGGGCCGTCGGCGACGCCCTCGACCACGCCCTGCACCAACAGAGCATCATCTGCATCACCGCCGACCCCGGCGTCGGCAAGACCTTCACCCTGAACATGCTGTGCGAGCAGCGCCCCGCCCTGCCCACACTTCGGCTACTGCAACGCCCGCAGGCACGCCCCGACGACCTGCGCCGCAACCTGCACCACGCCCTCAACCTGCCCGGCGACCCGCCCCACGACGCCGGAATCTGCGACGACTACCTGCGCCATGCCCTGGCACACACACCACGCCTCCTCGCCGTCGACGAAGCCCACCAGCTGTCCGGCTCCTGCATCGAATACCTGCGCTACCTCCACGACGACCCCGCCCCCCAGGTCACCATCCTGCTCCTCGCCAGCCGACCCCGCCTCAGAGCCCTGCGCTCACAGCCCACCCTGCTCAGCCGCGTCACCACCTGGCACCACATGGAACCCCTCGACACGGACGAGGTCCTCACCGTCCTGCCCGCCTTCCACCCGCTGTGGCACAACACCCCGAGCCGGATGCTCGCTTGCCTGGACGACATGTGGGCGCACGGCAATATGCGGCGCTGGGCCGCCCTCACCCACCAGCTCCAAGCCCACCAGCGCCGTCACCCCGACCGACCGCCCGACCCGGCCACCCTCCTGTGCCGCCTGGACCCCCGTCTGGCTCTCACCACATGACCTCAACGCCTTCCAGCACCCCACCGGACGCGACCTTCCACGAGTGGACCCCCGCGTGGTCCCCAGACCACACCGACCCCGCTCTGCCGCCCGTCACCCTGATCACCGACACCCACGACCATCCCGCCTACACCACCACCGCAATCGCAGCCCACCAACCCGAGCTCGGCCGCATCACCGTCCACCCCACACCCCTGGCCACCGCACCCGCCTACCTGGCCCACGACCTCATCCGCGCGCTCGGCAAACACCTGCCATCCCCAGACATCGACCCGCCCTGGTGGACCGGTAACGCCGACGAGTCCTGGCGTGTAGCGGCCGCATGGACCAAAGCACTCAACATCAGCCACTACGTCATCTGCCGAGCCCACCGCATCACTGGCCGCCACCTCGAGCACCTCATGGCCCTGCGCGAACTCACCCGCATTCACCTCACACTCGTTGTCAGCGGCCCGACACCGGCCGCCCTGGCCACCATCCTCAAAGCCGCCGCCCACCACCAGATCAACACTCTCGAAAACGCCCGCCAGCACCTGAACCAAGGCCCCTCACCTCAGGCTCCCGCCAGCTACCCCTGGTGGCACAGCGCCCCCTTCCCTGCTCCCCACGACGAACCCTGGTACGAACTGCCTCCACGCCCCCGGCGCCCCGCCGGGACGCCCGGCGAAATCACCACCAGCTCCCACCGCACCCCCACCCGGCTCCCTTCAACCGACAGCCGGCCGCCTACCATCGCGCTGCCGGCACACACCCAACCAGACACCCACAGCCCCCACCACGAGACCGTGGCCCAACGAATCCACACCCGCATCGCCCACCCGGTACACGCCGCGGCCGTCGCCATCCGGGCCCTGACCGGCTACAGCACCGACCAACTGCCCCAGATAACCATCGCCACCCCGCAGCACCCACGAGGAGACCTCCCCACCGATCTGCCGGACTGGGCGCGCCTCCTTCAGGACGCCGCCCGAATTCATACCGGCCTGAAGGACTACATCCGCCAGGACCTGCCCGCGCACTTGTCCGGAGCGAACAGGCCGTTCCGGCTCGGGTCCTGGGACAGAAACGATGTCGCCCATGCCACCGAAGCGTGTCATCTCGTCGCGGCCCGCGTCCGCCGAGCGCGCCAGCGCACTTGAGAGGAGGACGGGTGGTCGGATGGCTGGTTCGTGCCCCGCCGCAACAGCCGCCGACGACCTTCATCACTGCCACAGCAAGCGCCGTAAGTGAGGCCAGCGTGCCTCCGCGCCGCAAGCGAGACCTCTCATGGCTGGAGCCTGCGTCAGTATCCGAGAAATCCTTCGGAAGCCATACAGCGGATGCACGGTTCGGGCTTGCCTCAGTACCGATCATGGTCTTCTGGTCCCTTCAGCCGGATGCGTATCGTGCGCGGTCGCGTCGGCCGGGTGGCTGGAGCGGCCACTGTGCGGCCGTCCGGATCTCCGGCTCAGCCGACGAGCGCACCGGCGGTGTTCAGCTTCGTGTCGTCGATGTCGACGATCAGGCCGCCCGCCCGCCCGGCTTGCGATCGACTTCGCGAGATCGCGCGTCACGAAGGTTCGGAGCAGCCCGTCTCGCCCATCGCCACGCCTGACAGAGCGGGTACAGCCGTGGAAGGCGCTGTGGTTGTCGATCACGAGCAGGTCGTCAGAAAGCAGATCCACCTGTTGGGCACCGGCGCCAGCGGCCTCGTGTAGCGCGATCACCGTCTGTCGGCTCTTGCGACGATGACACGGGTCTCCGCGAAGTCGCACCGAAGCCGGGGCTGTTCTTGAAGCAGGCATGCAGGGAATCAGCGCAGACGTCAGGGGTACTCCTCGCCCACCACTGCCCATACCTCAGGAGAGAGTTATGACACAGACCACTGGGAACCGGTTCTGCGAGGCGTGCGGCACGCCGGCCGAGGACGGGAAACTGTGCAGCCACTGCGGCGCCGTCCTGGAACTCCCCGACGATGCGGGCCTGGTCGAGGACCAAGGCGCAGCAGTACGCCGCGACTTCGAAGGACGCGCCCAGCAGTAAGGCGTGAGAAGCAACCGGAGAGCCAACCCGATCAACTCCGTTGAACAGCGTGCGCTGGGGTACACGGGCCGGCATGGCATCTAAGACTGATCGCGTCATGTCCTGGCGGGCCGTGCGGCAGCTGCGCCGGGTCCGCACCTTCTACACAGGTGGCGTCCTGCTGTGGGCGGTGATGACCACCTGGGCCGCCTGGCAGTCACCCGGCAGTCGGCAGATGTGGGTGTCCGCCCTCCTCCTGGCAGTCTTCAGCGGCCTCCTGCTCGCAGCCTCGCTGTGGCTGCAGCGCCTCCAAGCCACAGGCGAGCGACGTCCCGCGCACCACGCCGCACCGCGGAAGGCGACTGCAACGCGTCACGCGCACGCCTGACCCACCGTCGGCCAGGCACATCGTCCGCCTGGTCTCATTGTGTCTCTGCGCCTCGAATACATGTCCGCAAGCCACTCCCTCCCCGGACCGCCTCTGAGTATCTCTGAAGGCGGTCAGACAGTCCCTTTTCAGCCGTCTCCTGAGGGTCGGGAGGCGAGGAGCCGGCAGGGGGTAGGCGGTAGGTATGGATGGCAAACGACTTCGACGGGATGATCAGAGCTCACAGGAAACCCGTGCCCGCGGAACGATGCGGATGTGGCGGTGGGCCAGGTGGGCAACGCTTGTTCTCGCGGTCAGCTGGGCGGTGAACTGGGTCGTCAATCTGGTCCAGGGCGAGCAGGGCCGGGATCTGTGGTGGCCTCTGGTCAGTGCAGTCATCTGGGCAGCGTTGACCGTGTACGGGTTCAGCACCTACCGCCGGATCAGGACCACGACTCTGCCGGGCATCACTGGCCGCTCGTCTGCCTGACCACCTGAACCAACGCGACCGGTTCTGCTGACAGCTTCCACGTGTTGCGCTCTGCTGACGACGCTACCAGCGCGCCGCGCTCGCGGCCGTGACTACCGTCCAAAACACTCCTCTGTTCGACGGCTTGGCCGAGGTTCCTACCGTCCCCGACTGATGCCGGCGGTGGAACGGTCGACGGCACTCCTTGAGTCACGTTGGTGAGAGCGGGTTCGACGCCCGGCGGTCCGCGGTCGAGCTGCTGCCGGAGGGGGAAGCGAAGATCTTCGTGGTCGAACACCACTACTGCGGCTCCTTCCGCCGCGCGGTTTGGCTTCGGTCATCGACGCCGACGAGGCGCAACTGCGCGGGGTGGTCAGGTTCGGGCAGGTGTGAAGCGACGCACTGCGAACGGTTGGTAAATCCCTCTGCGACCTGCTCGGCCGGGCCAGCCATCGTCGTTGACAACCGCCCGCACGATGTCTTCTATCGCGAGAGCCCATGCCCCACGGTTGGTTAGAACAAGGTCGAACACCGTACGAGCCCGCAGGTCGCGCGGACTGAAGGCCACCTGGACATGCCTAGCTTCCGCAGAGCAGCATGAGGAGGCATCCTGCAGGAGTAGCCACTAGGAAGAGATCGATGATCACCTCGTCCGGGTCCGGAGATCCGCAGGAAGAGCTCACCCAGTGGCTTGCCCGGTACCGCCAACTCCGTGTCGGCGACGACACCTGGGCTCACCCGAGCTTCGCCGATCTCGTCATCGCATACGGCTTGTTCTTCGAGCCGGCACCATGGCTCAAGAGGGGACCACAGAGACCGGGCCAGTGCTTCGCGGCCGCAAGCCACTGGTCTGACGAGAAGGGCTGGGCCTACGTTGAGGGCTTCGCCGCCGCTCCCGCCGCCGCCCCGTTCACCGTTTTCGAACACGCATGGTGTGTAACTGACGAGGGCGACGTCGCCGACCCGGCTCTGCCGGACGGAGTGGCCACCGGCTACTTCGGCATCCCTCTGAACAGTGACTTCCGCCGCGAGCAGCAACGCGTGCGGGCAACGAAGGCTGTCTTCACCTCAGACCCATCCAATCCCCTGGCTGGTTACAACGAGCGGATCCTTCAACAGGGTCTTCCCCGAGGGGCTCTGGCCACGGACGTGGTAGCCGACGGCATGGGAAGAGGACGCTGCAACGAGGGGCCGGTTCGCCCCTGACATCGAAGCAAGTGCTGGGCGAGCGGTTCCCTAGGTGTCGGCTGCCTTTCTGCCTCATGTGCGCAAGTCCGTCAACTCCTACTGCAACCGGCAACTCTCAGTCGCCGTGCCCAGGACCGGCCCTCAATTCCAACTCCTTCGTGCCGCTGCAGCAGGGCGCAACGGGCAAGGGACTGAAGGGGCCGGCATCCGGCAAAGCCCACGTATTGGAAACAGTCCGTCTGGGTTCACCGGAAGGCGAGCCGGTGTCGCCTGCGGCGGACCGGCTGGCGAAGGACACCGCCGCACGCATCCCGTCAGACAACTGGGCATCCTGGCAAGCGGCAGTTGCCAGAGGACGGGGTAGGTATGGTGAAGCGGGCGGCAACTGAAGCGCTCAGCCACTACCATCAGGCCTGTTCCAAGGCGCGTGCGGTGGGGGAGAGGCCAAGGATATGCAGGTTCGCATCCAAGGTGACGGTGACGAGCAGGCGTTAACGGATCTTCAGGACTGGCTGAGCCGAGATCCGCAAGCGCGCCAGCTGTCCGTCGCCCCCGTCAGCACATCTGGTGCCACGATGAGCGTGCTTCACGCCCTCGACATCGTGCTCAATCGCGGTATTGAGATCGCGAACTTCGCCGTCGCCTACGCCAGTTGGCGGGTTGCCAGGGCCGACGCCGCCACGCGCGGCGCGCGCACTCTCACACACGGCGGCTCGACCGTTGATATCGGTCACCTCGACGGCGCACAACTGGCGGATCTGCTACGCCGTTTGCAGAGCGAGGGCACGGACACCGGCACTCATCAGTCGTGACCGAACAGCAGACGCACGGCTCCCGCGCGGTGCTCTTCGGCGTACATTCCTTCACCTACTTGCCGGCCCTGGACGGCGTTCGCCGCAACATACCAGCGCTCCTCACCCAGCTGACGGATCCAGAAGTGGGAGGCCTCCCCCAGGAGAATTGCATCGTTGTCTGTCCAGACAGCGGACAGGGCCCGTTTCTCGACGCCGTGTGCCAAGCCGCCGAAGACGCCGATGATCTGCTGCTCGTCTACTACGCGGGTCACGGCCACTTCGGCTGGGGCGACGACCTCCTCCTGGCTACCAAGGACTCCAGCACCAAGCGCCGCCATCGCTCCGTGCCGTACGAGGCAATCCGGGAGTACGTGGAAATGTCCCGGGCCCGGCGCAAGGTCGTCATCGTGGACTGCTGCTACAGCGGCAAGGCGCTGCGTATGGGCGAAGCGCTGACAGGGGAGGGCGATCCGCTCGCCATCGAGGGGGCCTGCGTCCTCACCTCGGCTGCGGAGACCCAGCGGTCTCTCTGCCTCGCGGAGGGCAGCGTCTTCACGTTGGCCCTCATCGAAGTGCTTCAAAACGGGCTGAGAGGCGAGCTGCCGGACGGCCGCCGAGGTCACGAACAGCCCCACCTCATCACAGCCGACGTCTTCGCAGCCGTCAGGGCCCGGCTCGCGGAACGCATCGTGCACGATCTGCCCGTTCCCGCGCCTCGGATAGCCACACGGGACGGCGGCCACAAGATCTCCCTGGCTCGCAACCGTGCGTTCACCGGCCCTGCGGCCGAGCCCGTCAACACTGCCCCGATAGACCTGTCGAGGCGACCCGTACCGGACCCACTGGCTAGGGTCATCGACCAACACGCTCTCGTGCAGGGATTCGCCGGCTACCGCAAGAGCCTCACCTCTGACTACCTGCCTTTCATTTCGCCCGGTCCGAGCCATCTCTCGGAACCTCACGGGCTCTTCTGCCGCCTGCGGGACGTTGACGACCGTGGGGTGCTGCTGGTCGGCGCGGCCGGTACGGGCAAGACGCGAACCGGTCTCGAGGTGGGCTGGATTGCGCTGCGCGAGGGCTGGCGGGTGTACCACGCCAGCGCCAGTCAGGGGTCGTCTCTCACCATACGGTTTACCGGCACGGTTCTGGCGGAGAACAGCCCGGTCCTGATTGTGATCCACGATCTTGACGAGTACTTCGCCGATGGCGAGAGCAATGGTGCCCCGCTCGACCTGACCGCCCTGCAGCACCTGCTCCTGCCCGAGGCCCGCCGTAGAAACATCCAGGTGGCCCTGCTCGCCTCAGCGCGCCCCGGCTGGCTGCATCAAGCTGACCACCTTCACCTCCAGCTCCAGGACCTGTTCGACGAGGTCGAACTGCGACAGGACGACGACTTCCAGCGGTCGATCGCCGACCACGCACTGGCCACTACGGCCCCCACCCTGGTGGCGCGCCTCGGCATAGAACGAAGCCGGGAAATGGTCGGCCATCGCCCCATCATCGCCGTGCTGATGGCACGGGAACTTGAGCAGCAGGCCATACAAGGGCTCCCGATCCCCGAAATGACCAGGCCGCGTACCGCCAGCACCCTATGGAGCTGGGCGCGAGGCCACCTGGAGGGCGACGACATCCCCGTCGGCGGCCCCGAGAAGGCCGCCTTTGACGAGGTCTCCGCGGACTGGCTGGTGCCAGCCGCGGCCGCGGCCGCGGCCTGTCCTCAGGAGAAGGCCGACGTGATCGCAGCAGCCAGCGCGGCACTGGCCCACACGGCGGACAGGGCGCCGCGCTCCGCTAGCGTCGTGAAAACCCTCATCGACTTCGGCTGGCTACAGTACGAGACAGACAGCGGCCATCTGAACACCGTCCACGACCTCGTTTGCGACCAGCTCGTCGAATCCGTCCTCCTCTCAGAACATGGCCCCACGGCGAATCGCGAAAGTACGCGTGCCCTCCTCGCTGGCTGCCTGACAAGTGCACGCACCGTCGGCCGCTACACCACCGCCTTGGCTCGGATAATGAACGACCTGGCTTCGGACAACCGCGCGACAGCCCTTTCCGTCGTCCTTGACGAATGGTTCACCGATCACGCCCAGGCTCTTGGCGACGTCATACGCCGGGATGCCCATACCGGCGGTTACGCCCTCGACACGCTCTGCGCGGGGCCACCCTTCGCCCACGCCACAGTGTCCAATTGGCACGAGGTCGCCGGACCGTGGCTGGCGGAGTTCGCAGACGACGCCAACGCTCACAGCGTGCTCCGACACGGACTATCGAACCTGCCCGCTGCCGATGCTGGACCCCTCGTAGCCGTGGCACTGCGATGGATCGAGACCCACGGATGGCGACGCGAAGCAAGCCATGTGCTGGGGCCGCTGCTTGTGCAGACCGACCTGACGACGACAGCACGGGAGTTGGTCTCGCACAAGGCGATGGGCTGGCTACGACGCAACGGTGAGCTATTGGAGGCCGGCTTCGTCCTGTGCCAGTTGCTGGCCCGGCCCGAACCCGATCAAAGCCGCATGCGGCAAGCCGTCGCTTTCGCGTTCCGCTGGCTTGACAACCATGCGGTCACGGCCGAGGCCCACTTCACCCTCCGCGCACTACTGGAGCACCCCGGCCTCACCGAACAGGAAATCCGCCGCGTCGTCGGCTATGCCGACCGGTGGCTTCAACGCCACCCCGACGCGGCCGAAGCCACTTACCTGACCACTGTGTTGGACGGACGCCTCGACCTGACCGGTAATGCGTCTGGGCCGAGGCCGTCCGCCTCACCGGCAACGCGATGAACCTCACAACAAGGGGCCGCAGCAGCACCCGCGGCTCCGGCCCCTTGCCCGACCGCCAGCAGCGCAACGCCGTCGAACGGTGCATCAACCGCCTCGAGCAATAGCGCGGCCTGGCCATGCGAACGGACAAACTCGCCACCGCCTATCAGGCCGCACTCCACCTCGCCGCCATCCTCATTTGGACAGTCGCTTGACCGCCCAAGCAGCTTGCCCGCGAGGATGGCCACATGGACGATCTTGTGGAGTTCCTCATCGCACGCCTCAACGACGACAACCACGCCTACGCCTATGTGGCCGGCACCCTGGGCGGCGAGGCTCTACTCGACAGCCACCTCCCCATGCTCGACCTGATCGAGCAACTGGCAAGGGACTACAAAGCCATGGATCCCTCAGACTCCCGCTCGGTCGGCCTGGCATACGCACTACGAGTCCTTGGCCAGTCCTACACCGAACACCCCGCCTACCTGCAGGAATGGCGCCCCTAGTCTTACAAAGGCGTCCAGGAGGGCGTTGACTTCCCGGGTCACCCGCCGACCGCTGTCAGGGTCGGCGAGGATCCGGACTCAGGCCACCTTCAGGTCGTCGGCGTCCGGGTCGTCCGCGGACGAGGACGCTGCGGGAACCGTCACCGCGGTCGGTGCCGCCGTGGCGGCAAAGGACGGCGTAGCGAGCAGGAGGGCCGGGGCCAGGATGCCCCCGGCGATGCCAGGCGCTACGCGATGCAGCCGCAAGAGCAATACCCCTCATCGTCTGCTGCGGCGGTGAGTTGAGGACGCCTCAGGGCGGTCCTCTTCCGTGAACCTGCCACCTGGGTCCGGCAGTGGCCTTGAGACGACGCGTCAGCGCAGCAGCATCGTCAGCCCTCCGGAGATGGCAGCCGCCAGAGTCAGGACGCGAGCAGTTGCGGACGCAGCCCGTGCGCCGGCAGCGGGATAACTGGACCCATCACGCCGGGCCAGATAGCCGGCTCCCACGCCGCACAGCAGTGCGACGAGAACGGTGAGAGTACAGGCGAGCAGAACAATGGCGGTGTGTTCGGACACGGCGGGATCCCCCTGTGCGGCGGTGGTGTGAGGTGCCAATGTCCAACTTCGCGGAGTTGCTGTTCGCTGCAGTTCGGTGAACGAAGATGAACAGCGGCGAACACACTGCACTCGGCGGTCAAGAAAGAGCGGGGGAGGGACGCATGGCGGACACACCACAGCAGGAGGCGCTTGCCGAGCTTCGCGAGCGCCTCAAAAACGCCCTGGTGGCCAAGCGTTACCCCACGCAGGACGCGTTGGCGCGGCGCGCTGGGCTGGGCCGGACCGCAGTCAACCAGGCACTGAGCCTCACATCATCAGGGATCCCGTCGGACACCACCGTGCGGAAACTGGCCATAGCCCTCGGTCTCGACGTCGCACCCCTGCTGGCGTTGCGTCAGTCGGCCTGCGGTGAGCCTGCACGTCACCTACACAGCGACGGCAAACAGCCGACGCCACCACATGGATACGGCCTCGATCAGCGCAGTCGCAAGGCGGTGGCTGCGTATGCGCGCCGCCTGCTCGCGTTGTACGACAGGGTTCCTCTGAGCGACCTCGCCCGCATGGCGGGGACAGGCCTGGAGCGGAGGGTCCGGTTGTCCGAGGTATTTGTCCCCCCGCGGTTGCAGGCCGACGTACCGCCACCGCAGATCAGCCCCAGCGACTTCCAGGAAGACACAGCCCGTGTGCTGACTCGTCTGTCCGGCCTGGCATCCAGCAGCACCAACCGGGACGCATTAGAGACGCTCCTCGACCCCGACAACAAATGCGTGGTGATCCTGGGAGACCCGGGATCGGGCAAGTCCACACTCGTGAGCTATCTGGGAGTCCGATGGGCCCGTGACCAGATAGCGGACGGTCCGCCGGCCACTGCCAGGCACTTCGTTCCGCTGGTGATCTCGCTGCAGTCCTACCGTCCCGATCACCGGGAACCTCCGCGCTTCGACCAGTATCTGATGGACCGCTATGACGAGTCGGGGCTCGGGCTTCCCGCCGACGTGCTGTCCGCCGTCCTGACTCAAGGCCGGGCAGCGCTGATCTTCGACGGCCTGGATGAAATCCTTGATCCTACGGCCCGAATCGATACGATGCAGCGCATTTTGGACTGCACCTCACTCTGGCCCGAAACCCGGATCATCGTGACCTCGCGGCTCATCGGATACCAGCGCGCGGTACTGGACCAAGCCGGCTTCTCCCACTACACCATCGTCGACTTCGACCGGGCCGCCATCAACCAGTACCTGCGCCAGTGGTACGCCAGCGTGGGGATCGAGCCGGACCTGGCGTCCCGAAGAGCCCAGGAGTTCGCAGCGCAGCCCGCTGTGCAGGATTTGGCCCGCAATCCGCTGCTGTTGACGTTGCTGGCCGCCGTGGGCCGCGACCCCAGCCTCCCCAGTGACCGAGTGGGGTTGTATCAACACGCGGTCTCCCTCCTGATCGACGACTTCACCGAAACCACCAGGAACCTTCCACGCGCCCATCCGCCAGCCGTCGCGGACCTCCTCCACGCCCTGGACGTAGGAGACTGCACGGTCATCTGCCAACGCGTGGCCCGGGTGATGATGCAGGGTACGAACGGTGTAACAGGCAATGCCATCAACAGCGACGACCTGTTTCAGGTGGTTGCCCGCCAGCTTCACGAGGAGCTGGGGGCCAGCCACGCACTGGCCGAAGAAACAGCCGCGGTACTGGTGCGGCAGATGTCTGAACGGTCCGGCATCCTGATGGCCTACGGGCCGAACGTCTATGGCTTTATCCACCGCACCTTCCTGGAGTATCTGGCCGCTGTCGACATCTGCCAGCGCTACCGCAGCCGGGAATGGACTGCCGAGGAACTGCTGGAAGACGTCATAGCCCTTCGCGCCCGGGATCCTGCCTGGCACGAGACGCTCCTGCTGGTCATCAGCCAGCTCGAGGAACACGACGCAGCCCAAGCGGTAGACCGCCTTCTCATGCTGGGCACATCTGGGGAGCTCACCCCGGCAGACAGTGCCGTGCTGGCGCTGCGTGCACTCGCCGGCACCAGTGCCATGGGCGCCCTGATCGGCCCCAGCATCGCTGCGGTCGATGCCGCGATCATGCTTTTGACTCCTCAGCTGCGGCAACGACACGAACCGGTCCTCACTCAGGCCCTGCCCACACTGGCATCCTTCAGCCCTCAGTGGCCGGGGCGTGAGCGCTTCTTGCGCTGGTACTGTCTCGTCGGCCAATTCACCCAAGCCAGCGATGAACCGGCACGAGCCGTCTGCGCGCTGCAGCACAGTCTCGAAGACCTGTTGAAGCTCGCCCACCGCACCTATGCATCGGCAGCCCGCATTGCGATCCTTCACCACATCACCTCGCTGACAACCGGGCCTGCTGCAGCACGGCGCCTGCTATTGGCCGCACTTACTGCAGGCCAGCCGTCTGCGCGCATCGCTGCCGCGCATGCCCTGGCGGACAAGATGGATCAAGACGACGAGACGCCACGCCTCTTGACGGCTCGGGCGGCCAACGATCCGGACCCTTCCGTGAGAGCGGCCATCCTGACCTTGCTAGCCGGTCACTGGGGCCGCGACGGCAACACGCTCACACTGCTGGCCCACCGCGCGACCGTGGATCCCGATCCATGTGTCCGCTGGACCATCGTGATTTCCCTAGCCAATACCTGGCGCGACAATCCTGAGGCCCGCACCGTGACGGCAGCCCTGGCCGGCTGCGACTCCGACCCCATTGTCCGCGCTATCAGCCTGCAGGCCACGATGCTGATGGCCAACGGCTCCACCGATACACGCAACGCGCTGCTGCGCTTTGCCGCACGGCTGCCCGACGCGCAGATCCGCTGCATGGCATTGCGTAACCTCGCTCGCCGCGCCCCCCAAGACGAGAACGCCTTCCATACCGTCAAACAGGCGGCAACCGACCCGCATGAGCTGGTGCGTTGCGCCGCCGTGGAAACCCTCGCGCAGCACTGGGCCTGGCGCGAGGACACGCTGCCCGTCGTACGGCAAGCTGCCGAGGATCCCGATGGACCAGTTCGCGCCGTGGCCATCGAGACGCTCGCACAGCGTTGGGCCACCCACAGCGACATCCTCGCCATCGTTGACCAGGCGGCCCGCGATAACCACCCCGACGCGCGGTTCGCCGCCTTCCAAGCCCAGGCCTGGCTGAGAGGCACAGACCACACCTCGTGGACATCCCTGACAGGGGCGGTGGCAGAAGACCCCGATCCGACCGTACGACGGCGGCTCATGCACCTCATCGCCCTGGCTGAGTTCGATGGTTTTCCTGCGCAGACCTCGCTGGAAGAACGCACACGGCATGAACCGGACCCTGCTGTACGGGAGTGCGCCTGGGAGCTGTTGGCCTCTTGTCACCACGCCGTCGTCTGCAGACCGACCCGCAACTGACTGACCACGAGTATTGGGTTCCGCGGGCGATGCCCTCACGGCACCCGATCAGGGGCCGCACTGCGCAAGGCGAGCACGGGGGACAGACCTTGCCGCATCCGGGACGAGGCCGGGCCCGAAGGCCCGGCCCTCGCCCGTAGCACCTCTGTGCTGCCACACACGTGCTGCTGATCACCGACCGCCACGGAACACCCCTCGCCGTGGCGCTGACCAGCGGAAACCGGCACGACGTCACCCAGCTCATGCCCCTGCTGGACATGATCCCCCGCATCTGCGGGCTGGTCGGCCGCCCCCGACACCGGCTACGGCGGCTGTTCGCCGACCGCGACTACGACTACGACAAGTACCGTCGGCTCCTGCACGCTCGCGGCATCACGCCGAAGATCGTACGCAAGGGCACCGCCCACGGATTCGGTCTGGGCAGGTCCAGATGGGTCGTCGAGCGCACCTTCGCCTGGCTCCACCAGTTCAAACGCCTGTGGATCCGCTACGAGATACGAGCCGACCTGCTCCTCGGACTACTGCAACTCGCCTGCAGCATCATCTGCTTGAGGCGACTCCGAACCTCATCCTGAGATGATCAGTAAGAGAGCGCGTTATAACGCACCGCCTCCGCTTGGGCAGACCTGGGGAAACTGGTCTGCCCAAGCGGGCTGCTTAGCGGCCATGTGGGGAGACCGGGACTGTTCCGGCCTCCCCGAGATCAAGCGATGTTCCGCATTGCCTGCTGCAGGTCGAATTGGCCTAGGTCAGGACGGATGGGGCTGGTGAGCGGCCCGGCCGGGTCGACGCCCAGGTCGTTCAGACAGCGGGTGATGATGAGGTCCTGGCCCGGTACGGCACGGGGAAGGACGGGCCGCCAGCTTTCCAACTCGTAGGTGTCCCCGGTGATCCACTTGCTGCCTTCGCGAGGCACGGCGATCCATGAGTTCAACTGGTGGCACTCCAGTTGGTCCCAGACGGTGTCAGCCAACCCGCCGTAGAGGCCGGGCACGCACGCCTGGATCGCGTGCCATTGTTCGACGACCGCGTTCCGGGGAGCCGGTGAGAAGGCGGCGTCCCAGCGGGCCTGCGGTGTGGGGGTGAGCACGATCTGGAATTGATCATCGCCCCATGAAGCGACTTCGATCTTCTCGACGTACTTGCTCGAGCCGCAGTAGGGAGCGGGAGCGGCCTTCGCGGACGGTGCGAACCCGATCAGGCCAATCGCAGCCGCCGCAGCGATGAGGCTTGCGGCCGGCTTGCGACCGGTCCGACGAAACAGCGTTGCTCGTTTCACGGGACAAATTCCTTCCGGGAGGCGGGCGGGGCGCCCTGTGGTGCGGAGCAGTCGGGTCCAGCATGGCGGCCACGGACGCGTCTAGCGAGCGCATGCCGGGCAGTAAGCCCTGGTCGGACAACAATTGGACGGTTGTGAATAGGTGAACTCATGGACAGGGCTGGCGGTAGCTGCGATCGGCGGGCAGGTAGGTAGCCCACTCCTCGTGTGTCAGCGGATCACCCGTTGTGCGGCAGATCAGTGTGATTGCGTCCTCGACGTCCGTGGTCCAGATCCACGCTTTCCTCTCGTCGCCGCCGGCGACGAGAATTCGGGTACGCGGCTGGTAGTTGATCGGATACATGGCTCCGGTGCCCATCCGGAGTGTCGCGTAGACCGTGGGGGCCCTGTCGTCGTGCAGGTTCCACAGCCACACCGAGCCGTCGCCGGCCGTCGCGGCCAGGCTTGTGCCGTCGGAGGGGAAAGCGAGGGAAAAGACGTAGCCGTGTGGGCCTGACAGAGGCGTCCCTTCGGCTTTCGGATGGCTCGGGTCGGTGATGTCGTACAGCCGGACAGTACTGTCGGCGAGGCCGACCGCCAGCCGAGTGCTGCTGGGGTCGAACACGGCTGCATAAACGTAGTGTTGGGCGGGTGTGAGCGGTTCGCCGCGCGGCCTTGGTGCCTTGGGGTTGCTGATGTCCCAGAGCCGCACGGTCTTGTCTGCGCTCGCGGCTACCAGAAGCCTCCCGTTGGGGCTGAAGCCAACTTCGGTCACCATGCCCTCGAAGGTGCCAGCAGTGGCGATCTTCTTGGGGTGGCTAGGACTTCGGACGTCCCACAGGTACACGGCTCCATCGCGTGCGCCAGTGGCAAGGACGGTGCTGTCAGGACTGAAGGACAGGGTCTCCACCTGCTGGGAATGCGCCTTGAGCGGTGGTCCTGACTGGGCCAGTGGGCCCGATCCGTCGCGTTTCCACAGTTGTACCGTTCCGGATCTGCCGTGGCCTTGGGCGAGCAGCCGGCCGTTGGGGGAGAAAGCGACGGTGCCGGAGAACCCGTCGGGGTTGGGCAGGGAAGGCCCGAGCCGACGTGGAGTCTGAGGGTTGCTGACGTCAAAGAGCTGCAAATCGCTGCTGCCCAGAGCCAAGGCCTTGCCGTCCGGGCTGAACCGTGCCGCGCTGACGGTATACGTCATGCCCTCCAACTGCGGCGATAACACAGGCCACAAGCGGGCGATGCCGTCATTCGCCCCGGTGAGGACGCTTTTGCCGTTGGGGCTGAACTTGACTGCGGTCACCGGGGAAGGATGCGGCAGTGTGGCCAGGGTGCGGCGGCTGGCGATGTCGATAAGCCGCAGCCCCTTGTCGCTGTCAGAGCTGGCGATCGCCAGAGTGGTCGCGTCCGGGGAGAAAGCGATGGCGTTGATGTAGGAGGCAGCGCCTGCGATTGCCTTCCCTGCGGGGCGGGGCCGACCTCCATCGTCTGTCGACCAGAGATGGACCAGGTTGTCGGCGCCGCCGGCGGCGAGGAACTTGCCGTTTGGGCTGAAGGCCAATTGGCCGATCGCTTTCGTCGTACCAGGGACGCCGATCGGGCCGCCTGGACGGCCAGGGTCGCTGATGTTCCATAGCTGCACGGTTCCGTCGTCGGCCCCAACGGCGAGCTGCTTGTTGTCGGGACGGAACGATATGGACTTGGCCGGTGCCGCTCTGCTAACGCGTACGGTCTTGCCCAGAGGCCTAATGGACAAGCCTTTCAGCGCCCACAGTCGCACGCTGCCAGGAGTACTCCCCTTCACTGGTTGATCCGCGATGGCTGCGGCCATCAGACGGCTGTCCGAACTGAAAGCCACGGAGTAGACCTTCACTCCGAGCGAGGTGAGAGAGGACAGCGGGCGGGGAGCTGCCGGGTCTCGGGTGTCCCACAGATGGATGCTGCCATCGGCACAGGAAGCGGCCAGCAGCCTCCCGTTGGGAGAGAACGCCAGACCATAGATCTTCCGGCAAACCATCCCGGCCTGGTACGGCAATGCCCGGGGGTGACCCGGGTTGGTCAGGTCCCACAGCCGCACCGTGTTCTCCACGGCAGCCGCGGCGACAGAACCGCCCGGATGAATACCCACCGCATACATGATGCGGGCGTCCTTGGCGCCGACCATACGCACCGCTGGAGGAAGCGCCGTTGCCTCAATGAGTGCAGATCGGGCTTCGATGGTCGGTGAGATGCGGTACGCAGCCAATGCCAGCTGGCGCGCCACGTTGACGTCCTTGAGCCGCACGATGCTCGACTGGGTCGCGAGCATCCGTGACTGAGCCTCATCGCGTTGTTCGCGCAAGTCATGAGCCTGGTAGGAAACCAGGCCTGCCAGCCCGCTCACCACTAGGACAAGGAAACCTAGCACGATAGCTGTCGTTCTCAGCAGGCGCGCTTTTCTATGCGACTGCTTGACGGACGCATCGATGAATTCGCGCTCCAACTGGCTGACATCCGCTGGGTGACTTGCTCGCCATTCCTTCGCTTGCTGGAGCCGGGTCGCGGAGTACAGATCTGACCTGGGTCGTCTGGCCTTGTCCCAGATCCGAGCATCGGCGGCAATCTGCTGGGCGATCAAGCGGCTTCTGCGGTCAGCTTCAAGCCACCTTCGCAATTCCGGCCATGCTGTCATGAGCGCTTCATGCGAAATCTCCACGCTGGCCTCGTCGACGGTCAACAGCCTGCCGGCCACGAAGCGGTCGAGTACTTCTTCCACTTCGGCCCCATCATGGCCGACATCCTCAAGAAGTTCGCTATGCGCCACCTGGCGACGGGTGGCGGTTCCAGAAGGTGAGACATGCACCAGACTCAAGAACATTCTCCGTGCATGAGCCTGCTGGTCCGCCGACAGACCCGTATAGATGCTTTTGGCGGTTTGCCGCAGGGCGCCCTCTACACCGCCCACCGCCTGGTAGTTGGCTATGGTCATTTCCCTGCCGCTGCCACGTTGCCAGGTGATCTGCAGAGCATGGGAGAGCAGGGGAAGGACCCCTGCCTGATGCGCGAACCTGCCTCCGCGTGCGGAGATGTCGCCGAGTACCGTCTCGACGAAGCCGGCTTCCGGATGAACGTTGAACGCCCGGGCGGGCCGTGCGACCACACTGGCCAAATCCGTCTCGCTCATTGGTTCGACCACAACAGGCGGTCTTCTGCCGGTCAGTGTGCGCTGTGCGTCTCGCAGAAGGACGGCGTCGAGAAAGTCCAGGCGCACACCGAGGATCACGAGTGCAGCCGTGGGTGCCGACGCCATCAGGCGCAGCAGGGCAAGGAACGCTTCGAGGGTTTCTTCGTTGCCGGGACCGTCCTCGGCGCTGACCAGGGCACGTTCGAACTGATCGATGATGACCACGACCCGGCTGTCTGTCTCCGGCAACGCCTCGCTGGCTGCGTTTGCGCCCTGATGCACCTTGAGAATCTGACGCATCAGCGACTGCACAGCCTGCGCTCCGGCGCGCAACTGGCCAGCAGTCTCATCGGTGTCCGCGTCCAGGTGAGCAGCTGCAGCTCTGGCCAGGCCGTCCAGCGGATCCGGCTCGTTACTCTCCGAGACCACGTTCAGCACTGGCCAGTTGGCACTGTTGCGAAGCCGGTTCTGGCTCAACGCAGGAACCAGGCCCGCTCGCAGAATCGATGACTTGCCTGATCCAGAAGCTCCCGTCAGAAGGAGAGCACCGCCGTTTGCCTGTGCATCCTTGAGTTCGTTCAGCAGACGCTCGGTGATCGCGTCCCGCCCGTAGAAGACTTGGGCGTATGCGGTGTCGTAGCTCTCCAAGCCGCGGTAAGGCTCGGTAATGAAGGGCGTCGGGCGTGGCCGGGACCGCAAGTTTCGGGCGCTTTTCAGCCACGCCAGTACATCGGCGGGATCGGCCACCCCGTAAGTTCTGAGCACATGTTCGAATGCCGGCTCATTGCTCTCCCTGACGATGCCGCCTTTTTCCCAGTTCTCGATGGTCGAATGCGCAACGCGATGGACGGCTTCGCATGCCTTCGACGCCTGACGCAAGGAGAATCTGGCATGTACGCGCAACTGGCGGAGTGCATCCCCGAAAGCATAGGGATCTTGGAATCCGCCGGAGGGAGGCGGCGGGGGTATCTGCGGCGGTAGTTCGCTCACGGGTCTCCTCGTTGAGCACCACAAGGCAATTAGCGTGACTGTACTGGTTTGAATGGCCCTCTCGCACCGAGCGAGCGTCCAATCTCTGTCCGATCCGCCGGTCATGCCGGCCAAGACCCAGGTACACACGCTGATGTGGAGCTCTGCCGAAGGGAGGCAGTGAGCAAGAACACCGCAGCACCGATCGCGGTCACCCTAGTTGCGGATCATCTGAACGCCGCAGGCCGCTGGGAACGATGTCGCATGCTGGCGCTGTCCGATAGCTGTCGCCTTGGTGCGCTCAGGCCAACGGCAGATGTCTGATTCGGCAGGCGCCGTCGTTCGGACGGCCGTCCTCCTTCTGGACGCAGGTCAGCACTCATACGGTGGCCTGGGCCCGCAGTTCCTGGCAGTCAGTTCCCATCACCTCGAAGGAGGATCACGGTGGCCACCCTCTCACCGGCGCCGGGCCACTCCGGCTCCACCCGCTCCACGCCGCCGACCGACAGCGTTACCTGGCCGCACGTCGCCAAGACCCTTGGCATTCTGCTCTTCATCGGCTGGATGCTCACCCGCGGATACAACTGGTACCTGACTCTCGCGATCACCAGTGGCGCTGTCACCATCGCCACTGGCCTGCCTCGTGTTCCTGTGATGCTGACGCGGATCGCGCAAACACTCAGCGCAAGTCAGCAGTAGCCGACAAAGAACCTCGCGCCTGATCGGTTCGGTAGGGACCACCGAGCGCATCAACGAAGGGCATGGGACGGGGACTCCGGCCAAGGAGGTGGCCGCGGTCATCCTGTAACCGGCGGCGGTGCATCGCGACTGATCGAGACGGCGATGCACCGCTCATCCATCCCCGGTAACGCGGAACGCGTATACACGCCATGCCCTCCGTGAACAGACGAATCAATCTGTCGCAGGAGCGGCTGAGGGCATGTCAAATGTGTGTGCCGCAGCGTCAACGCCGGTCCGGACCAGCGATCCGATGAGTACTACCCGGCCGCGCCCTGAGCCGCTGGGTGGTTGGTGATCCAGGCCAGGCCTCGGAGGTCGAATTGTCGGCGGGCGCGGGTGACGGTAATTCAGTGCAGTAGGGCCCGGCGCCGTTTCGACGGCCCCGGGTCCCTTGCAGAAGCCCCGGGACTACTCTTCGAGAAGGCCTTGAAGCTCGGGGGCACCGGCAGAGCATGACGGCGAGCGCTCCCAGAACGAGAGTGGGCGAAAACTCCATGGCTGGCGCAGGCCGGCAGTGACTGTGTGAAGACCGAGATGCAGCGTCTGTGCGAAGGCAGCGGCTTTCAGGCCGAGTGGCCAGCCCGGGGCGAACGATGAGGCCGTCAGGGCTGGGTAGCTGACCCCTCACCTTGGTCGGTTGCTGGTTCCTGGGTGACGCTGGCGGTGGGCTGTGAGTCGCTTGCGCTGTAGAAGACCGAGTTGCCCTGCTTGGAGCGTTGCGCCAGGTTCTTAGCGACGAGCCCTTCGAGGGAAGTGCGCACAACGGTGGTCTTGGTGGTCCGGTCAGGATGGGCCTGGACGAGTGCGGCGGCGATCTCGGCTGCGGAGCGTGGTTCGCTCTGTTCGGTGAGGTGCTGGCGGACGAGGTCGACCAGTGTGGGCGTGGCAGGCTGCTTTTTGGCGGCCCGCGCAGCAGGCTTCTGGGAGGCTCGTTTGCCTCGGCCCGACGCAGCGGACATGCGCTTCGCCTGAGTGCTCTGCTCGCTCCGGCTAGAGCCGGCTTCGCTGCGGCGCGGTGCTTGGACCGTATCGTTCTCAGGAGCGGCCACCTGGCTCACGCCGAGCGCTTGCTGCATGGTCACCAACACGGTGTGATCATGCTTGAGTCCATCCAACTGCGCCTGCAATGAGGCGATTTCGGCGGTGATGCGCTCCTGCTCTTTCGCGTTGCGCTCCAGATCATTAGCGACCTGAGCAGCGTACTGCGATGTCAGCTCGGTGGCAGTAACAGCATTTCCGGACATGATCCTGGCCTCTCCTTGTTCACTGCCGCGATGGGAACATGCCCCGACCAGTGGCTAGTCCACCTGCGCGTCTGTCGTCGGCGGCCCCCGGATGTGAGCGTCCTGCAACCCCCAAAGCACCTTGGCTCACTGATACTACGCATGACGTTAAGAAACCGACGAGCTTCTGCCAGGTCCCGACTAACAGGCCGGCCAGATTTCCCAGCTGTCTTCCGCCCGCCAGCGCTCCTGGTCGACGCAGACCCTCACTGCCCGGCCGTTGCCGGCCGTCACGCCGGGGTCACTAGCATGGTGCCTTGGCAAGGGCAGCCGTTAGCCCCGCATCGGGTGACTGACGCTATCTTCGCCCGCAGGATCCCCAGCAAAGGAGCATGCGGGCCGCGGCTCAGGCGGCGTCGGCGCTGGACTGAGTCGGGCCGCCGAAACGCTTTCCGAACTTCTCGGCGTGCTCGCCGATCAACGCGCGAGCACCCTCGCGGAACCGCGCCTGAGTCAAGTCGGCATCCATGACCTGCCCGGCGTATGCCTCGGGCGGCAGGTGTCGCTTCGCAGCCCTCTCCTCCAGCTGCTCGTAGGGCTCGTCACTGATCGTGATGCGGATTTCCCGGCCATGGTCCTGCGGTAGCGCCCCTGAATAGCGCGCGGCAGGCTGTCCGCGAAGCTCGCCGGCCGGAGTCGATGGCTGGCAGAACAACGGGTGAATCGCCGGCAGGGGAGGCCTGCCGGGTTGATCCCCTGGTGCATCAGATCCCTCGGGCCTCGCGCCAGACCTTGAGCTGTGAGGCGATTTTGGAGTCCGCACGGAGCTTGTCGGGGGTGCCTGTGAAGGACCGGATGAGTTCAAGCAGGACGCGGTCTGCCCGCTCGGTGAGCTTGGGCGCCATGAGTTCCACCAGCTCGGCCCACTTCGCCTGAGGCAGCGTGTCATCCAGCTTCGGCTTGATCGACCGGAAGGCGAAGGACCGGAGCGCATAAGCGGCCTGCGGGCCGTCGAACCGCTTGATGAGCTCGATGTAGTACGGCTCGGCGTTCCAAGCGACGCCGTAGCCGTTCGTCAGGAAGACGTTCACGAGCGTGGCGACGTAGGGGGCCGTCAGGAGCGTGGGCACCTCACCGTGGCGGCCGACGACGTCGCGGAGGCGCCGCGCGACCGGCGGCTCGTTGTAGAAATTGTTCGTCCCCTGGTGCGCGCGCATAAGGTCGTCCAAGGCCTCCTGGATCTCGACGAGCCGGTCAGACTCGGGAAGGTAAGCCGCGCCGCCGTCGACCAGCTCCAGGAGCTCCTTGGCCCGGTCAGCCCGGTCCTTGTCCGCATTGGCCCGGAAGCGCGCGAGTTTCACTCCGAGCTCGCGGCGGGTGTCCTCGCTGATGAACGGCCAGAGCTCGGGCCACAGCAGCCGGACGTTGTCCAGGACGTGCGGGTCAGCAGTGGGCGGCGTGTAGATTCCGAAGAGGCCGTTGGCCAGGTTGTTCGCCTGCTCCTGCGGGAGCCCGCCGAAGAAGGTGGCCGCATTCTTCAGCTCGGTGCCGGCGAGTGCTGCGGCCTTGACGTTGTGGAGAAGCCTGCCGATCTCCGCGACGACGGGGCGGGTCTTGAGCTGCATGACTTCCCGAATGCAGGTCTGCAGCCAGTCGGCGAGCTTCAGGCCCGTCAGCTTCTCCACGTTGGGATGCGCGGCGCTCGCATGATTGCGCATGTAGTTGATGTGGGTCAGCTGCTGGTGAGCGACGTCGCTGATGAGCTGGATCTTCTTGGCAGCGTCCAACAGTGCTGCGTCGTTGATCTTCGCGAGGTCGTCACGGGTCTGCAGGGACGCCCGGCGGGCCGGGTCAGCCTCGGCGAGGTCGAAGAAGTAGGCCACGTCGAAATCCGCGACCCGGTCCCGCAGCTGAGTGATCGTCTCGTCCCAGAGGTAACTCAGGGCGGCGTCGAACAGGCCGGCCGCCCCAGCGATGATCATCTTGGAGATGTAGGGCGACCGCGCCAGCTGCTCGGCGTCCAGCTCGTTGAGGATGTCCGGGGTGTTCTTGAGCAGGACATGGCGGTCGCCGGGGCTGACGATGATGCTGTCGGTCGGCAGGCCCCACTCCTCGAGCACCGTGAGCATGAACTCTTCAAACGCCACCAGGTCGGCGCGTGCCGCGCTCACCAGATCCTTCCGCTCAACGGATGCGGGCAGGTTCTGCGGAGCGTCAGCGGTCATGGAATGTCCTTGGGTTTGAGGTGGACTTCCAGGCGGCTATCGGCGGCAGCAGCCCGAAGCGAACCTCCCCGGTGAGGTCCTTCGAGGGTACCTGTCCGAGATCACCTCGGACGCACTATCCCTTTGCCTGTCACGGAAGTTGGCGTGTTCCCGGAGGAAGGGCGAGGTGGGCGCGGCCGTTCGTTCGGCCGTCTGGTCCTGCACGCGCCGGAACCACAGGGCGTTCGTCGGCGGCCTGTGCGCTCGGTCCATGGAGGGAGGCCGACCACTTCCCGGCTTCGTTCCAGGCCAAAGCGCAGCTCGCCCTCCAGTGAACTCGGAAGGGTCATCTCCAATCCGCGGGGCCGCCGCGAGCAACAACGCCTGCGCGCAACGAAGCTGCCTCTCGAGCAATGACGCACGCCCCGGCACCGCCCCAACGCGCCGTGCAGCAGCTAGAGCGTGGAAAGCCGAGTCCTGCCGCAGGATGACGCCTGTCCCAACAGGCGCAACCGGCCGAGCCTGTCTGCCTCCATCGGACAGCCGACATGAGGACTTGTCCCTCGCGCCCTGTACCACCGCAGCAGCGGGCCGCAAACGGCCCGGCTCTGCCCCTCAGGGCCCGAGTCCGCACCATTGGCTCGCCGGCGATTGCCCGCCGCGCACGCAGAGACGGCTGCCGCATCCCCGCCCTCACGGCCCCGCCGCCCCGAACATGCGCTTCACAGACGCGAACTGCCTATGTGCGGATTCAAGCACCGGCGCACGGGGGAGCGGACACCCTTGAGCGCGCATGCACGCGAGTCCGTAGACCCCGGACGCGACGGCGGACCGCACCGCGGCGGGCCCGGGCCGCTGCAGCACGAGAGCGGGACGAGCGCCCTCGGACACGCTCCCCTCGCCCGCGCGGACGGCAGTTCCTCCTCGATGCTCCGTGAGGCCCGCGACCGGTCGGCACACCGCGGGCAAGGACAGCACCGCCATCCGACCTACCACGGCACAGCCGTGCTCGCCGGGGCAGCACACCACCTGGGACCGGGCGCCGTCGTCACCACCGACGTCACCCCGCTGTTCCGCCGGCATCGTCGGCACGACCACTCCGGCCCCTGGCCCGAGGGGCCCGTTGACGTCAGCGATGGGCCTGCGCGCCCTGGATGCCCACTCGCCCTCGCACGCACCTGCGGACAGCGATCCGGCCGGGCGTCCTGTCATCCCGAGCGCCGTCCGGTCACGATGCCCCGCATCAAGACACCAAGGGGCCGGAGCAGCACCTGCTGCTCCGGCCCCTTGGCCGACCCGTCGACCCGCCGGCTCAGCGGCGCTTCTTGCGCTTCTTGCCGGTCTTGCGCTTCTTGTCTGCCTCCTTGAGCGAGGGCTTGGGCCCCGGCATGTAGTCGACCGCAGGACCCTGATCACGCGTCATCGTCCGGAAGATCACGATGATCACCAGCAGGGACGCCACGGCCCCCACCGCGGCGGAGACCATGCACCCCACCGAGCCCATGCCCACCCAGAGGGCCAGGGCCCCGGCGCCGATGCCGCACCCGGCCATCCCCGCCAGGACTATGAACGAGACCGCGCCCGCGCCCAGGCGCGAGTCGCGGAACGACGAGGTCACGAACCGGAGCCCCTTGCCGTTCAGCGCGAACTCCACGCTCTCCAGCTTCAACGTCGGGTCGGCCCCTGGGCCGGGGTCGTCATCCGACATGTCTACGTGCTTGTACTTCGCCATCGATGCCCTTCTTCGTTCGTCTCTGCTCCGCCCCGGAGGAGGCGGACCGCTATCCCACCTCCATTCTACCAGTCGCATACGTGTGACATCAGCATGTCATCAAGCACTCTGCTTGATGATCACTGATTGAAGACTGGATGTACGGGGCATAAAATTCGCTCTTGCGCATACGCAACTGGAACGAAAGGGGTTGCAAATGCTATGAACATGTCAAAAACCGGACCGTGGTGGGCCGCAAGGAGGGTCGATTCTGAGTGATCCAGAGGTGCCAAACGCCGCTCTGTGCTGTAGCTTTCTCGTGCCGACGGGTACTTGGGGCGAATGAGCGGCGGTCCGAGGTGCAGCTGTTTCTCTGGAGCCGGCCCGGGAACCTGCAGGAGGTGACAGGCGTGATGAGTTTCGCTTGACTGGACAGCCTAAGAAGCGCATCATGTATGTATAGCTTGTAGCCCCAAAGATGCCTGCCAGCATGCTGAGGGCTGCGAAGACGATGGAGGGAAGCATCATGTCCAGGACTGCTGGCACCACTGCCGACGGAGGGCGTCCAGCTGCTTCAGGACGAGGAACCGCTCCCCTGGAGCGAGTGACGGTCAACCTGACGAGCAGGGCCTCCAAGGCGCTCGAAACCGCGGTGGAGCTCACCGGGGACAGTAAGACCGACAGCATCAACCGGGCATTGAGCGTGTACGCCTACGTCGAGCAGGTGCTTCACGAGGGCGGATCAATCCTGGTCCAGGGCGATCCTGACGCCGCCCCGCAGAAGCTGGTCATCTTCTAACTGCCCGCCACCTGCTGACTCTCCTGATCCGGCTGTCTCCGCCGCGCGTGCGTTCCTCTCTGCCCCGCTATCCCAAAGCCACGGCAGGACCCTGCGCGCGCAACGGTGCCCCGATGACGTCAACCTTTCCGTCCCGGGGAAAGACAGCCAGCGTAAGAGGACAGGTGCGGGGCGGTGTGCATACCGAGCCTTGCACGCCGCCCCGCACCTGGTCCGCACCCAGGAGACTGCTGCTGCGGAGACGGGGGCATCAGCGTCCCCGGTACCGCGCCGGCGCATCTGTTCACCAACCCCTGGCCTTCTGTGCCGACCCGAGGCGAGAGACACCGCCCGAAACAACCGTGAATACCAGCCGTCGGCCCGGCGTAGTACCCGGTCCGCCGCTGGCGGAAGATCTTCACCGAACCGCATGCCCGGGCCGACGCGATCACCTGAGACCCCAACGCCAACTCCACCATCTCTCCGTACCCGCCAGCATGTTTCCAGGGCGCCCGAGAAGGAGGGAAACTGCAGCAGAGACCGCCCAGCGGCGTCACCACACAGTTGGCCGGCCATGGGGACTCGAAATGGCCGCGCAGCGTGTGATGCATCCGGTCTCACAGATCCAGGGGAAGCTTGTGCAGGGCTCCCGCCTTGCGACCCCCCGAGCCGGGGCGGGAGCCCCGCCGGCCACAGCCGGGGATGACGGCGTTGTGGCGGAGGAAAGAGTCCCTGGCCCCCGCTATTGCCCTCCGGGGCGATCGCTCGGCCGAAGCCTCGCAGAGCCTTCCGCCGCGTAGGCGAGCGTCCTTCGCGACCCCCACCTTGCTGCTGCAGTCTCCGGCTGGCGTCACGCCTGCGAGGTCGCGCAAAGCGTCTCGGTACGGTGACCAGACGGGCCCTGGGGGAGTTGGACGGGCGTGGACGACTATGACGTTTTCGATCTGCAGGACAGTGATTTTGCGCCCGTTGAGGCGACAGGCCGTCGGCTCGCGCTGCTGACCCTCGAGGAAGCACATGATCTTCTGCGGTTGCTGGTGACCTTGGCGCAGGAGAGCGGGCCGGTGTCGCCTGAGGCGGACCGGCTGGCGAAGGAGATCGCCGCACGCATCCCGTCGGAGAACTGAGCATCCAGCGGTAGGGCCCCACGGCAGGGGAGAGACAGAGTGGGTACGGCAAACCGGGCAGCACTCGAGCTGCTCGTCATGGTGGGGGAGCGGCAGGAGAGCGCGCAGCACGGCTGGGTCCTGGACCTGGATGGAGTGCCGCGCGAGGGCGTGATGAACGCGGCCGCATCGTGCCTGGTGGAGCTGGCCGAGCGCGATGAGCGGGCAGAGCTGTCAGCCCGGTTGGGACGCCCGGTGCGCTGGGCGGCCCGGCTCACCCGTCAGGGCCGTGACCTGCTGCTGTATGCCCGATCCCAGCCCTTTGCCGACTATGCCGCACCGGGACCGGAATACCGCCTGGTGGAACTCATGCCGTCACAGATGGACGCAATACGGCTCTTCACCAGCCTGGCGGACCGGCTGCAGATACAGCCCCAACCGGACCTCGAGGACCGGGTGCGCGCGGCCGTGCCGGACCGGATGAGCGGCCGCTGGCGGCTGTACCTCACCGAGGAGCAGATGGCCTCAGTTGCCTACGGCCTGTGGCTGCACAAGATGGCCGGCTCGGCAGCAGAGGCCAACCGCTTCTCCCGCGACCACGGCATCGCCCACACTCCGGCACCCTGAGCCTGACAACAGCATCCACTCGCGGGGACTGGCGTGACGGTCGGCGGCGACTCACTGCCCTAGGACGGGGCCGCCGGTAACGTATCGGGCTGTCCACAAGGACCGTATGGCCGCGTCCGGCACAGCCAATGGTCCGGCAGGAAGAGCTGGTCAGACATGTGAAGCCTGCTGATGTTCTGGCAGCTCCAGGCGGCCTCGTCACCAGCCTGGACACCTCAATGACGCCTCTGTGTAGGGCCGTAGCAGGCCGGGCTCCCTGGAGCGGTTCAAAGCCGCCAGGCCAGAGACTGGCTGGGGCTTCCGACCCGGCTGCGTACACGGCCGTGTCCTGCCCGCCCGGGACGCAGGAAGCGGCTTCTTCCGCTCACAAGGCCAGCGAAAGCGTCCTGCCCCTACCCGTGGCAGGCTGCCGCTCACCTTGTATGGACCGTGCGCCGAAGTCCCCACGGCCACCAGCTCGTTGAGGGCACCACCGGGCATACGGCCCTCACACCAGTTGGCGGCTACACGACGAGGCCATGCGCTCTTCGGGCTTGAGCCCACGCAGTGTCCAAAGCCCGTACAAGGCCAGCAGCGGTTTGCCGATCACCCATTCGACGGGACGGTAGTCATCCGCCCGCACGAGTCGCTCGGCGAGATCAGGGCGCTGCCGCCGCACGTACGCCCGGGCCTTGAGCGCATGAGCCGGTTGAGAGACGATCTTGATGCGGTCGGCATCCTCCAGCAGCGGGATCACATTCGTGACGTTCTCCCATGTCGTCCTGCTCTTGTCTTCGAGAAGCAGAGTGCCGCAGAACCCGAGCACCGACCTCGCGTAATCAGCCATCAACTGGGCCTCCGCAGCGTGACTGCCGACCGCACCACCGCTGAAGATCACTCGAGTGTCTTGCGCACCGCCAGCGGCAACAGAGCGGAGACCGGCACGAACACGCCATCGGTTGACGAAGTTCGCCGTCGCTTGCGGATTGCGGTAACCCAACACCACAACAGCTTCTGATGTGCCCCCATGACCCGTCACGAGGGACCGGGACCAGCGCCAGTTCAACCACTCGCCCCAAGCCAGGACTACCGCGCCGGTGACCGCGAGCGCTGCTCTTCGTCGCATACAAGGACTCTAGGGTGGACCTCTCCTCCCGGCGGCAGAGATCGCCTCCGCTCCGGTGACGTCTGCACAACACTCCCGCTAGGGTCCCGTCATGATCAGCGAAGGCGCGCTGCGCGGATACCTCCTTAAGGAGGTCCTGGCCTGGCTGTTGCGTTCCAGCGGATACGAGGTGCTCACCGCGCAGGACGACGGTGAACAACCACCGTGGAAGACGCTGGAAGAACGCAACCACGGCCTGGTGGTACGCGGCCGGGGAGCCTGGCACCAAGCCGACACGCTTGGCCAGTTCCGGTTTGTGCCGCCGTTCTCTCTCCCGGTCCGTCTCTTCGTGGAAGCGAAGTTCACCCAGACCAAGGTGCGGCTGTCGACCGTCCGCAACGGTCACGGCGTCCTTCACGACGTCAACGAGAACGTCATGACCACCATCGCGACACACTCGGGCCCGCGCCGGCCCAGGACCCGATACCGCTACAGCTACGCCATCTTCTGCACATCCGGGTTCAGCCAGGACGCCCAGGAGTTCGCCCTCGCCCACCAGATATCGCTCGTCGACCTCTCCGTGCCGGACTTCGCTCACCTACGCGACCTGGTGCGCACCGCAGCGAAGGACGTACACACGGCGATGAAGGCGCTCCCGGCGACCGACCTTCCAACCGTCAACGAGATGCGCAACTACCTGCGCGGCCCCTTGCTGAACCTGTCGCGGCAGCCGATCGCCACCGAGCCATCGGTGACCGCCCCACTCGACGTTCTGGCAGAGAGTCTTTACAGCCGGTCCGCGCTGGGCCTCATCCTGGCTTTCCCGGCCGCCCCCTTCGTCCTCGGGCTCGCCTCCGACGACTTGTACAGCTTCGTCCGCTACGCACTTCAGCACCCCACCCACTCCATCCGGCTGCGCCGGCTCAGGCAGGCAGGTCCCCACCCGGTCTGGCAGATCCGCTCCGAGGATGACCCGGCTGCCTACGCGCTGACTTTCGGCCTGCCGGAGCAGGTCGAGGCATGGATCCTCGATCAGGAGACCAGCACCTCGTCCCGCATGCGGTGGGTGAAAGAAAGCATGCTCTCTGCCATGACGCTGTACTGGATGGACGGGGACCACGCGCACACCTTCCAGCTCCGATACAGGCCGCAGGAGATCATCGCGCAGAGCACAGGCGACCTCACGTCCTGGCCGCTGGCCGACGACCTGCCGCACCCCCCGACCGCCTGACGTATCCCGCCCAGCTCAAGGCACGCCTCCACCCGCAGCGTTGGACGACAGTCCAGCCGATCCGCGGCCGCCGAAGCAGGCGGGACAGGCGCCTGATACCGCACGACCGCCCCTGCCTGAATGTCCAAGCGCCGCGGATACGATCACACGCGTGTCCATAGAGGCTGTCACTTCCCTCGTCACCGCCACTGTCGCCGTAGTCGGCGTGCCCGCGGTCTACCTGCAGGCCCGAGCCGCCCGTCTGTCAGCCGAAGCAGCTGGACGGGCACAACTGCATCACGCACGGCAGACAAGCCAGCACGCGGCGAGCGTCGAGGTGCTGGCCGCAGCAGACGAGCTCAAACGCGCCTGCGACCACAGCGACAGCGCGGCCTGGTGGCTGACCACCATCTACGAAGACGAAGCCAGTGGTGACACCGGGCGCCGACAGCGGGCAGCAGAGCAGAGGGAGAGTGCCGAACGACGGCATGAGGAGGCACTCGATCACGCGTTTGAAGCATATGAGCGTCTGGTCAAAGCGGTGGCACGGCTGGAGCTGGAGGGCCCCGACCAGCTCATCGAATCTGCGGCCAGGCTGGCCGACCTCGGAGATCTCCTTCAGCTTCCAGGGCGCACCACAGGCTTCGACGAAGATGATCTTGTCTATGTGACCGAACACGAACAACAACCCTTCACCTGGGTCGTCAGCCAATTCGCCGAAGCTCGGCACACATTCATCCGCCACTCCCGCTCGTACTTCAACGACATCTGAGCCCGCCAACCCCATTCGGTGACCAGCCGCCAAGACCAGCCTGTGCCCCTGGACGCGCACCACACCACGCCAGAACGAGCTCCTCCAGGTCCAGAGACAGTGGACCGCGGTCGGGGAGAGGGCGGGCGGAAATCGGGGGAGGCAATGGGGGTGCTGTGCTGGCCGCCGGTCAGCGGTGGCCAGCACGCTTCTCTCAACGTGCCCACTTCATCCGCCCACACTTGGTGCGAACCCGCGTGTCGCTCATGGTCAACACGCTTCTGCGGACGCTCCAAGACCGGTGCAGGCAACCGCAGCCGACCGCTGCCCGGAGGCGGCGGCATCGACCATGACAACAGCGCCATGTATTCCCCGGCCCGCAGCGACGCCCGCAGCGCCGCCGGGCAGATAGTCCGATCGTGCACGGGGTGTCGCCGGGCCGCATGCGGCGTGCTCAACGTCGTGCTGACCATCGCACTTATCCATCGATCGGGTAGAGGCACTGCCGTCTTCGGGCGGGTCACCGTCAGGGCCCGCGAAGATCACAACCAGTTGGTGATCTCCGAGAGGACACGCTCGTGCGCTTCACCCCTGCCGTCGCTGCTGCCATCGCCTTCACAGCCGTGCTGCTGCCCGCCACCGCCCAGGCCGCTCCGGCTCACGCCCGCCACCGCGAGGCCGGCCAGAGCGTCACCCTGCCAGTGCGCGAGGCCCTGACTCACATTGCGGTAGCCGACGAGGACCGCACCGGCTATCAGCGCTCGGCGTTCAAGCACTGGGTCGACGCGGACCGGGACGGCTGCAGCACCCGCGCCGAGGTCCTCAAGGCCGAGGCCGTCACCGCCCCCGAGCAGGGGCCGCGCTGCGCTCTGTCCGGGGGCCAGTGGTACTCCCCGTACGACGACCGCTACATCCAGGGCCCGACCGGCCTGGACATCGACCACCTGGTCCCGCTCGCCGAAGCCTGGGACTCCGGGGCCTCCACCTGGTCGGCAGCCGAACGCGAGGCCTACGCCAACGACCTGGGCGACGACCGCGCCCTGATCGCGGTGTCGGCCGCATCGAACCGGTCGAAAGCGGACCAGGACCCGACCACATGGATGCCCCCGGCAGAGGGCTACCGCTGCCAGTACGCCACCGACTGGATCGCCGACAAACTCCGCTGGAGCCTGAACCTCGACGAGGCCGAAAAGGTGGCCCTGACCGACATCCTCGCCCGCTGCTCCAATGTACCGATCACCGTCACTCTCGCCCGGTGAGCCTGCAGGCAACGGCGGCGTCCCGTTGCAGCGTGGCCGACAGCGCCAGGTACCAGCCACGCCGGCACGGCACACACCGCAAGAGCGCAGCCTTATGCACATCAGGCCGCCGCGGACCCTGTCCTGCACAGTCCGCGGCGGGCGGAAACACAGGACAGGGCCGACTGCAGCGTCTGCAAGACGTGCCACCCCAGTGTGCCTCACGGGCTGGTGCTCCGGATGTGACTTGCGGCTGAAGGGCCGCCTCGCTGCACTGGACGAGAACCAGGTCGCGGCCCGTCGGGCGCCGGCGCGGTCTCCGGCTCGCCCATCCCGTCCGGGCCGACCCCCACCACCCCGTCCCTCGGTTCCCTGACAGGCAGCTCACCAGGGAACCGGGCCGTGCTCGTCGAAGAAGCCGCCGGTCGGCCCGTCATCGGGCAGCGTGGCGAGCCGGACGACCACGGCCGCGCCGTCGGCCGCGGTGCGGGTGAGGCCGGGGAACGCGGTGGTGAAATCGGTCGCACACGGCCCCGGATCGGCGGCGTTGACCAGGATGTTGCGGCTGCGCAGTTCCTTGGCGTACTGCACGGTCAGCGAGTTGAGTGCGGTCTTGGACGGGACGTACGCGGCCAACGGGGGCCGGGTTGTGAAGTAGTCCTCGGGATCGGTCATCCGGGCGATGGAGCCCAGTCCACTGCTGACATTGACGATCCGGGCGGCGGGGGAGCGGGCGAGCAGCGGCAGCATCGTGGTGGTCACGCTGATCACGCCGAACACGTTGGTCTCGAACACCTCGCGTACGGCGGACAGTTCGACACTGCCAGGGCTCTGGGCGGCGAGGTCGCCGGAGATGCCGGCGTTGTTGACCAGGATGTCCAGCCGGTCAAAGCGCTCCTCGATCCAGCGGGCGGCCGACAGGACGCTGGCGCGGTCGGTGACGTCCAGGGTGACCGGGTACACCCGCGGGCCCAGGCCGGCTGCGGCTGCCGCACCGCGGTGCGGGTCGCGCGAGGCCAGCAGGACGTTCGTGCCGAGCGAGGCGAGCTGGGCTGCGACCTCGCGCCCGATGCCCTTGTTGGCACCGGTGACCAGGGCAGTCGTGGTTTGTGTCATGAGTTCAGCCCACCATGGGGGAGGCTTGCCGTCCTGCCCAGCGGCAGCGTCCAGCGTTCATTCCAGGAATGCCTCGCCGCTGACGCGGCAGACGGCCACCGCCTCGCTCAGCGAAGAAGGGCAAGCCTGTCCGGAGGAGCCAATCACCGGCACGGCAAGCCGGAACATGATGGTGTATGCCCGCACGAGGCGGAGGACGGAGCTGGATGGGACACAATGTCACCGAGGCAGCCGAGTCGGAGGGGGAGTCTTGGACGCGGGCATTTCGCTGAGCGAGGCGTTGCACGAGCTGAGGCGCGAGCTGTACGCGGCTCAGGACGTGGGAGCCGGCCAGCAATTACGGTTCGAGGTGGAGCAGGCGCAGCTCACGTTGGATGTGGAGTTCCGCCGCGACGGCACCGGCGGCGTGAAAGTCGAGGTCGGGCTGCCCGGTGCCAAGGCCAGCGGTGAGGCTGGAGGCGGCCTGGGAAGTACTCACCGCCAGACCCTGACGCTCACGCTCCAGGTCCGCGACGAGTCGCTGGGCGGCGCACGGGCCAAGATCAGCCGCCCTGGCGCAGGCCTCGGCGACACGGACGGCGCCCAGGTGCGCAGTACCGATGCCGAAGCGCCGGATGAAACACCCGATGATTCGAAGGGGGCTGTGCTGCGGCCGTGGGAGTCATGAGATGGATCCGGACCGCCTCGCCCTGGTTCGCACCGGCGATCCGGACGGCTGCGGCTCTGGCTACCTCATCGGCCCGCACCTCGTCCTAACCGCTCTTCACGTCGTGCGTCCCGAACGACAGTGGGCGGAACGCATCGAGGTGCAAGTGGGGCATCCCCGTTACGGGGCTGGCCCGGTAGACCGACATGCCAAGGTGTGCTGGCCGGATCCACAAGGACAAGCCCCGACCGCCGACGCCCCGGACATCGCCCTGCTGTGGCTCTTGGGCAAGCCGGTCAACACCAGCGAAGCGCCGGTGCGCTGGGGCCGGCCGGATGGGATCGCGCCAGTCCCGTTCAGGGGGGCCGGGTTCCCCGCGTTCGCGGCCGATGCCGAAAACCCGGCACACTTCGAGTTTCTGCGCGGTGACTTGCCGCCCATTTCCACCTCGTCGTCGGGGTGGGTGCTGAACTGTCCCGTCTGGCCGGCCTCCGGCCGAGGCACAGAACGCCCGTGGCAGGGGGCATCAGGAGCGGCGATCTTCTGCCACAGCCGTCTGGTGGGAGTGGTGGTCGAGGATAACCAGGCCGTGGGCTACAGACGCCTGCACGCCGCCCCGGTCCACGAGGCCCTGAGTCTGCCCAGCTTCGCTGACTTCGTCACCGAGCATGGATACCCCGGCACCACGACAACGCTGGAGGCAGTCACCGCCGACGGGATAGCAAACTGCACCCGGCTGTCGCCGCACATCCGCACCCACGCCGACGAGCTGGCCCGACTCGGTGGCAAGGGCTCCTACCTGACCCAGAACAGGCTCCGGTTCGTCAGCCCGCTTGACGACTCGGACCCCAGGCGGCTGTTCAGGAAGCTGACCAGGCTGACCGTTTCCGCACCGGAGCAGGAGTCCAAACGAGGCGTCCTGCTGACCGGCCCTGCAGGGGTCGGCAAGACCCGGACGTGCTTCGAGATCGCGAGAGCCGCGCTTGAGCAGCAACCGCCATGGCAGGTGCTGCACGTGGCTCGTTCCCCCGAGGTGACGACCGACGACGTCATGGCCGCTATCCGGGACCAGGCCGGACGGCAACGAATACTGCTGATCTTCGACTACCTCGACAGCTATGAAAGTGTGAACCTCACGGCCTTCGGCGAGGCACTGAGAACGGAGGACCCAGAGGGCCGCGTCGCCTGCGTCGCGTCGGCCCGGCCCAACATGCTCGGCGTGCTCAGGGACAACGGCGTCGGCCTTCTCCTCGACGAGGTGCCCCTGCGAAGCGACCCGGACCACACGGAGAAGGTGATCAACCAGATCTTCACGGACGTCGCACCCGACTTGCTCAAGGACAAAGACTGGGGCGCGCAGCGGCTCTTGAAGATGTGCGGGCAGCGGCCGATCATCGCCCTGCTCATCGCACAGGAACTCGAGTCCCGCCCCAAGGCCCGTTCCACCGCACTCGAACTCGGCCCGCCCCGGCCTGTGGACCTGCTCATCTGGCTGCAGCAGCGCACCAAACAGGACTTCGACGAGCCGGCCAAGGAAACCCTGCTGCTGGCCTCGGCGGTTGCCGCAGCCTCGTGCGAGCAGGACCAGGACGCCGTCGAAAACGCCGTGGAACAATTCCTCGCCATCTGGTCGGACACGACCTTCCGGGAGGGACCCGAAGGTGTGGTCGGGCGACTACTGCACCTCGGCTGGCTGGTCGAATCCGGTCAAGGCCTCGATACCATCCACGACGTCGTCACAGACGAGTTCCTGAGGATGGCCATCTTCCCCAGCGGCAACACAGTCCTTGGTGACGTGCTGAAGACACTGCTGTCCGCGTTCCTGGCCAGCGTCCAGACCTTCAGCGTGGCCTCCCGTCACCTGCGGCGATGGATGGCCGATCTCTCAGACGCACACCGCAGGACAGTGGAGCGCACCTGCGCCAACTGGCTCGTGGGCAGTATCGATCAGGTGACTTCACTGATCGCCGGTGACCCGCAGGCCGGCCGATCCCTCATGCTCACCATGCTGTCGAGCCCGCCCTGGCGCAAAGGAGTGGACGACAGCTGGGACCGCCTGGCCAGGCCCTGGCTGGAGGAAAACGAGCAGCGTGAACCCGGACAGGCGGCAACCCTCCTGGCCGGAGCCGTACACAACTCCTTCGGCGGCGTGTCGGAACATCTCACAGACGCCTGCCTCGCATGGGTGGACCGGCAGTGGATCAACCGTGACGTCAGCCACCTGCTCCGTGTACTGCTCGAAGCCGACGGAGTGTCCACCAAGGACAGCGGCAAGGCCGCAGAATATGCGCTCAGGTGGCTCGAACAACAACGCACCACAACCAAGGCAGGTACTCGGCTACTGGCCTCCCTGCTGCGGCGCAAAGACCTCGACGCCGACCGCGGGGCCGCAGCGACCGCCTTCTCCCTCGGGTGGATCGGCAGGAACAAACGCAACCCGGAAGCCGGCCTGATACTGCGGCCACTGCTGCTCCACAAGGATCTCGACGAGGCATCCCAGAGCCACGCAATCAGGCGGACCCTGGCGTGGCTCGGTGCTCAGCCACCGCCTTCGGCAGCCGCGATGGTGCTGGATGCAGCGTTACGCAGTGAAAACCTCCAAGCCGACCAGGCAGGCCGTGTGACGCGGCGTGCCCACGCATGGCTGAAGAAGCACTGGAAGGACATCGACGCCTCATTCGTGCTGGAGCCCTTACTGGCCCGGTGCCGCTACGAGAACACGGACGCAACGGTCGTACTCGACCATGCGTTCGACTGGCTGGGCCTTCATGCACGGACCCGTCGGGCAACTTACGTGCTCGCCGAACTCCTCCTCCGCCAAGACCTCGGTGCCCGGCGGGCAGCATCGGCGGTCAGTGCCGCTCAGGCATGGCTGGACGAGCACGGCGCGACAGCTGACGCCAAGTTCCTGTTCAGTTCTCTGCTAGCCCGATCCGACATGGATCGGGAAGCCAAACAAAAGCTGAGCCAGAGCGCGGTGAACTGGCTCAGCCGACACGGCCTGGACCGCGGCGGTGCATATGTCATGGCTGCGCTTCTTCATCCCGAGGCCGCCGGCAAGCACGTCGACAAAGCAGCCCGCACCGTCCTGGCCTTACTCGACGACACGCATGACCCCGTCCTGGTGCGGAACACACTGGCCCATGTGCTGCGGTGTCACGGCATCGGACCCGACGCTATCCGCGATGCCGTCGAACGGGCACTGGACTGGCTGGAGGCAACCGGACGTGAGTTCGAGGCAACATACTTGTTGGGACCGCTGCTGGAACGCCGTAGATTCCTTGACGGTCATGCCTCCCGGGCTGTCGGTTTAGCACTCGACTGGCTAGACATCCATGGAACACGACAGGAAGCCTCCTTCGTCCTGGACCCGCTTCTCGGACTGACTGGTCTCACGGAAGAAGAGGCCAGGACGATCGGGAAGGCAGCGCAGGAATGGATCCACGACCACCTACCCTCCGAGAACGCTCGTTTCGTACTTCCCTGGCTGCTCCAGCGTCCCGAATTCGCCCTCAACTGGCCCAAGCCCGTTGAGACGCTCGCCTTCACATGGCTGGACCTCCATGGAGATTACCCGCACGCCTCACACGTTATCGTCCCACTGCTGCAGCGCCGAGATGCCGGACAGCCCGGCGACGCAGTCGACCGGGCGCTGAGCTGGCTTGAGAAAAACCCCACCGCCGTAGGCGCCCCCCACGTCGTCTCGGCACTGACAACAGGCCATGACATCGACCCCGACCAATACGCTGCACGCATCGACTACCTCCTCGCCCTGCTCGACGCCAGACCCGAGCATGGAGCAGCTCTACTGCAGGGCATCCGGTTCCGGCGCGACTTGGATGCAGGCCGGGCAGCTCATCTCGCTGAGTATGGGCTTCAAGTCCTGGAGGACGACGAAAAACCCTCCGACCGCGGGCTGGTCATCGGCCTGCTACGCCTCACCCTTGGCCCGGAACACCAGTGCCGCATCGTCCGCTTGGCCCTCCGCTGGCTGGAGAGTCCCACCCCGCCGACCACGAAGATCGGCGTGCTGGACGTCCTGCTGAAACGCGACGACCTCCGGGCCGACCAACTCTCCCGCGCACTAGAAGCACTGGAGCAGGCCACACACTGGATCAACGCAACCGACCCCCGGAACCTGGGCCGGCTCTTGGGATCGGTGCTCGGCAACCCGAGGCTGGACGACGCATACCGGCTCGGCGCCACCCGGCGCGCACTGGAATGGCTGGACTCCTACGGCACCCATCCTGAGGCCTCAGACGTCCTGGCCGTTCTGCTCGACCGGCTCGACCTCGCTCCCGCGGACGCTGAGGCGGTGGCGGCCCACGCTGAGGCATGGTTGGCGGCGGCCCACAGCGAGAGCTGGGGCCGACCGTCGCTCGGAGAGGCGCTGTGCCGGCACCGAGAGCGGCAGACAGCACCGGACCCACCCTCGTCGTAGCGCTGCGCGACCATGCCCCCTCCAGATGCTGACCTTGTCGGGGGTGTAGGTGGTGGTGCGACTGGATGCGCCGTCGGCAACCCAGGGCTGCGGGTAGCGGCTGACGGCCAGACGACCTGCTGCGTACAGCCTTCAGGCAGGGGCAGCCGGTCCGCAGCGCTGTCGCCTATCGATCAGACGACGGCTGCGGTCGGTGTTTGCAGTGCACCGATTGTCCGCTGGCCATCTCTGGGGCGCCGAAGGGCCTTCCCGATGAGCAAGGGCACCACAAGGCTCGCACCGGCGACCATGCCGAGCCGTTGCCGGACCTACGGCGTACCCAAGGAACGGAACAGGGCTGCCAGGGAGGCATGGGGGTCAGCAGGGGGTGCGACAATAGAGGTAGGACGGGGCAACGCCGTCGGGGTCCGTCCGGGTGGGGACAGGGCTGGTTCCTCGTCGGTGTCGAGCAGCGGGGCTAGACGCTCGCGGGTGTCGGCGAAGTTCCATCCGACGACGTCCTCGATCGAGTCGATCTGCTCGGCTACCTCGTTCGGGTCGTAGTCTTCGAGGTGATGCGCCAGGTAGGCGTCGACGTCGGCGGGAGAGTACGTGTCGATGGTCGGCCCCAGACCGAGGCCGGCCAGTGAGTCGGCATACCGGACCAGTGCTCCGGCCAGGTCTGTTTCATAGCTGGTGTCCTGATGACGGGCGATCCTCGGTTCGTGCCTGCACCAGGTGTAATCAATGACGGCGCGGATCTCAGAGATGGCCCCGGTGAGCGGGTGGCGCGCCGGCCACAGGGGAGTTGCATCCTCGACCGCTGCAGCAAGTTCCGTGACGAGTTCCGCCAGCGGCTCGATGGATGTCATGCCCACGCTGTCAACGAGCAGGGCGACACGGGACATGGCGCCGGCGAACCAGCCGCCCGGCAGCGCTGCTCCCGCCGCCTTGTAACGGTCCCCGTGGAAGCGCACGATCAGCGTCAGGGCTTCGACGAGCGAGGTCACCTCCCGGATGCTGCCGCCGGCGAGATCCGCCGCGTCGCACGGGTAGAGATCCCACAGTTCCCGCAGCCGGGCCAGCAACTCCCGTGCACACATGTCGAGAACGCTGCGGAACAGGTCTTCACCACTGGAGAACAGCCGCAGGTTGTTCTCCAGCTCGATGGCTTCGCCACGCCTGCACACAGTGATCAGATCGTCGACCGATACAGCGTTTTTGATGATGGCTGTCATCGCGCCGGGACTCACGGACAGGTACCGGATGAGGAAGTCCCGTTGGCTGGGATCAGCCAGAGCCAGTATCCGGTTGCCCGCGTGGAAACCCTTGGTGATCCACGAACCGTCGAGCCGCTCGAGCGCGGCATCAACGTGAGAGTCTGACAACGGGATTCCTCCCAGCCGCTGGACAACCTCCTGCCATGGCGCCAGCTGCGAGTCCATCAGCGACAGCGTCAGCAGCAACTGCTGGTCGACCAGCGGAAGCGCCCGGAAACTCGTGCCCCAGATCTCGAAAGGGTTCTCCAGAGCCTCGTCCAGGTCGTCGATCAGCTCTTGAGCACTCCTTGCTCTGTTGCGCCGTACGACGAGTTCCACGAGACGAGGGGAGTAGTTCCGGTGGCCGACCACCTGCTGCCACCAGGACGAGGCGGCAAGATCACGGCGAGCCTGCGGATCGGTTATGGCGAGGTGGACGTGGTTGAACAGCATCCGGCCGCGTATGTCGTAGGGGAGGCGTTCGACCGTGACATGGCAGTGCGCGAGCCGGTCCATGGCGCGTCGGGACGCATCACTGAGCCGCACTGTTTCCTGCAGGACCTGTACTCGACTCGTCATGATCAGGACCTTGGCCGTTGTGCTGCCGGTCTGCCGCTCCACTATCGACTCGATGAACTCGGACATGTCGGTCTCATGGTGGCGTGAACCGTGGTCCTGATGGTGTGTCTGGCCCCAGACGTCGTCGAAGAAGAACACCGTGGGAGTGTCGTCCTCGAGCCACGCCCACCATTGATCGACAGTCCGCGGGTCAACGATCACCCGAAAGCCGCGGTGCCACCACAGCAGCAACAGATACTCAGCGATCGTTGTCTTGCCTGCTCCGGGCGCCCCGCTCAGCAGCACACAGCCGTGCTGCTCGAGCGTGAACCTAGCGACCTCGCAGGCCTCGTGATGCACGAAACGCAGGTAGTTGCGCTCAATACGCTGGATCCTGGACTCGCCGCGAAGGAAGACCCCGTCCTGCATCATGGCGCGTACGGCCTGCGTCGAGGAGATCCACAGCTTGAAATGACGCCGCTCGACCTCTGGGTGTAAAGCGAGCACGGCATTGAGCCACCCCCGCCCGTGCACCTCCACTGTCCCGGCAACTCCCGACAGTGCCTCCCGCGTCTCCCTCTCGCTGGCAGGGGTCAGGTCGGCAGACGTGACGAAGACGTATCGGACCGGCACGAAGCCCATGCCTGCTGCTCTGCCCGCCTCCTTCCTGGCGGCCCGGAGCACTGAGCCCCTGTCCGCAGAGGGCGTGTGCTTGCACTGCGCCACCACCCAGCCCTCGTCCGAGACTGCCTTCAGGTCGATGCCCCCGTCCGCCCCCACCCGAAAAGTGGAGTACACCAACCGGTCCTGAGCGGAGAGCAAGTCACGGACGAACACTTCGAAGTCATAGGGCGACAAGCTCGCGAAGTCATAGTCTGGAGCAGCGATTCCGCTCACCTCTCACCATCTGCAGCGCACCGACTGGGGCCGGCCGCCCCCAGAAGGTCGTACCACACCACCACCACACCACCACCGGCCCTCACGGGCGGCCAGCGTCACGGCGGCCACGCTGTACGAACTGCTTGCCGAGATGCTGCGCCTGACAGGCCGGATGATCTCTTCTCAGACGGACAGTCGACTGCTGTACATCTGTCTGCGCTCACAGTGAGACACTGGTTACCGGCTGCCGTGGGACGCAGTCGCGCGAGGGGGAGCGGCGGGGGGACGGAGGAATGCGGTGAGCCGTTGGTATCAGCCGCAGGAGCAATGGCCCAGACACCAAAAATCATGGTGGAGGGAAACCATCGACCTGGCGCGGTCCGCCGGGTGGCACCTGCAGTACCTCGATGGACACGCCTGGGGCCGCATCGTGTGCGATCCAAGCGAAGACAACCCCTGCACAGTCCCGATCTTCAGCACGGGAACGAGCGGGGAATCCGCAGCCCGCACTGCACGCAGAACCGTTGAACGGTGTGACCACCTTGCGGCCGCGGAAGCCGGGCAGATCCTGGTCAGGGCCGGTGTACTGCTCGACCGGGCCGAGGCGCTCCTGGATGCGGCAAGTCGTCTGCTGCAAGCCGCGGACAAGCAAGCTGAAGCCGAAGAGCTTCTGCAAGGAGCCGCTACGGCGGCCGATGAAGCTGAAAAGCTGACCCAGGCCCTGCAGCGGGAGGCGGACGGCGACAGGCTCACGGTCGAGGCCTACGAGACGCTGCCGGAAGGCCGGCAGCTGGGATACCCGCCCGCATCAGAGGAGGTAGGCGCTTTGATCTCTGATGCGTCAACACACGCTGACGAGGCTGAGCAGCTCGCCGGGCGTCTTCCTGCCGGTGATCACAGCGTCCCTCTCCAGGAGAGGATCACACAGGTCAGGACACGTGTGACGGACCTCTCCGGTCACTTCTAGCCGCGCTGGAATGCGAACCGGTCACCTGCTGCTTAATCTGTTGGAGAAGTCCAACGAGCGGGTATGGTGATTCTAGGAGGAGGGGGTACTCCGTGGAGACGCACATTCCGCTGATCGTCCGCAACATCAGCTTGAACGACGACGCGACCATCGAGCAGCTTGCGCTCAGCCTGTCCGACTTCGGATGGCACGAGACCGGCGGACAGGTCATCGCGACGTTCTACACGTCCGCTGCAGACCCAGTCGCTGCAGCGGCAGCAGCAGCGCTCAGCATCAAGCGAGCTCTGCCGCAAGCCCGTGTGGAACGCGTCGACGAGCAGTTCGTCTCGCTCGCCGACATCGCGGCCCGGGCCGGCCTGACCCACGAAGCTGTCCGCCTGTGGGCGGCAGGAAAACGACGCGCCGCAAGCGAGCCGTTCCCAGCCCCTCGGGCAGAAGTAGGCCAGGGCCGCACAGCCACCAAGATCTGGACATGGCCCGAAGTTCTCACATGGCTCAAGACCCACTACTGCCTGGATCTCGAACCAGACACCGCCTACCTCACCCCCGAGCAGGTAACGCGCCTGAACGCCGCGCTGCAAAGCCGTCCTCAACCCCGATGGCAGCCTGCTACAGCCGGAGTCGCCCGCACCTTGGCAGTGATGAGCACTGTGCTGGAAGAGGACGCCTCACCCACTCCGACAGCCCGGCGCTTCACATGCACCGGCGGCAAGCGGTGAACTCCGTCAACACCGATCAGGCCGTGGAGACGTCGCAGGACGATCTGCGGGAGCAAGTCGCCCACCTCCACGGCCGGCTTCACCTCACGGATGTTCGTGTACAACGGCTACGAGCGGAAAGCCTGGGAGACCCGCCGTTCGACGTCAATAGCATCCAGATCCACAGCGGTCCGTGCGAAGTCCTGCTTGAGCCGCCCCGTTTCGCTGCCCGGGTCAACCAGACCGTGACACTGCGCGACCTCGACGAGCAGACACTCGCCGAAGTCGAAATAGTCCTGATCATCGACTATGCCCTCGATGAAGGACCTGACCTCCCCGAGGACGTCGTCAGCGCGTACGTGGAGCACAACACCTACTTCACGGCACACCCCTACCTCCGCGAAACCCTGCAGAACGCCACACTGAGACTCGGGCTCGAGCCCGTCATCCTGGGAGTCCTCGACAGAAACCAGCCCCGGCCGCATGAGGTCATGCTGGTGCGCCGCGCCCCGGCCCGTTCCGACGAAGCCAGCCAGTAACTTCCCCGGTTCCGCCACTCGTTCCACGGCAGGGTCTGTCCGCGACTTGCCCCGCAGCGAGAGCGCTGTCGGTCACGCCTGACCATTGAGGACCAGTGCGGAGTGCAGCGCGGCTTACGGCAGCACATGTCGCTGCCGCCCAGCCTGACAGCTCGGCCAATCACAGCGGGGGAGTTGTCTCCGATACAGCGCCCATCATGACGACGAAGGGGCGACTCCGATCACGGTCTTCGGACCATACTGGCTGCATGTCCTCATCACTTCGCCCTCCTGCACAGCGGCCCTGCGAGAGCTGTCCTTACCGACGCGATGTACCTGCGGGAATCTGGGCCAGTGAGGAGTATGCCAAGCTCCGCCGCTATGACGCTGACACTCCCGATCAACCCACAGGGCTCTTCCAGTGCCATCAGGCCGATGCTGACAGCACTGTCCGTCGTGTCTGTGCCGGCTGGGCCGGATGCCACGAAGGCCGTGGGCTGCTTGCCCTGCGGCTGGCTCTTCTTGACGGGCGTATTGATGAGGCCACGTTTGAGGCCGTAGCCGACTACACATCGCCAGTGCCACTGTTCTCCTCTGGCAGCGAAGCCGCCGCACATGGTGAGACAGGCATTGACGCGCCGACCGAGGAAGCCCGCCGTCTCATCGACAAGATCACTCGAACCCGAAGCGATCTGGTGCTGAAGCGCTCCGGGGATCACTGATCACGGCCGAGGACTGCGGAGACCACGGCGGTGCCCTTTCGCGGTAGCGGGTAGTGGCACCTGGCGCTGCTGGCTCAGGTTCCGTGCCGGGGCCGTTGCGGAGAAAAGGGCGGCGCTTGCCCGCCGACAGCAGCCGACGATCGATACACCGTGTCTACGGCTTGCCAGGGGCCCGTCGGCCCCCGCGACGAGGCTGGACGGTCTGCCCGTGCCCCGATCTGTCGTGGCTGATGAACACCGAGCGATCTCGTTCGCATGCGTGGGCATCCTGCCGGGGCGGGCCTGTTCGAACAACAGACTCCACGCGTGTGGGCAGTGGCGTGGAAAGGCGGATTACCGGACCGATGTGAGGGCTTCAATCTCATGCCCAACATCAGGAACCGGCAGGGTCTGACCTTCTGACGGTGTCCGGGACCGCGAGGTCTGGTGCGAACTGCGCGAGGGAGATCGTGGTGGCCTGTGCCAGCTGATCCGCGGTCGCAGTGCCCGAGCGGTCCACGGCCGCAGCCCACGCACCGACCGACTCCTTGGAGAAAGCCTGCACCTCACCGGAGGCCGCCATTACGGTCGGGTCCCCGATGGATTCGCCGCTGAGGAACAGGCTGAGCCCCATCAACGCCCCGTCCCATCCGGGGCCGACCCACAGCGCGCCCGCTCCGCTCTGCGCCATCTCGATGGGCACGGTGTGGTCGAGTTCGAGCGCTGTGCCGTCGCCGTCCTCTACGAGGCGCAATTCGACGATGCTCCTCGGTCCTCCCCAGGTCAGCCGCACCAGCCGCGGCGGTTCGCAGGCGAGGATCTCTCCACCGGCGTTGCCTTCGAGTTGGAAGGTCCCGCCGACGCGCAGGTCGCCGCTGATGGGCATGAACCAGCGCTTGATCCGATCGGGGTCGGTCACGGCGTCCCAGACGTCCTCAACTGCTGAGTCGTAGGTGCGGCGCAGCGATACGCCGACGCATTCGCCGGCGTCCTCCGCTCCTCCCGGGAGCCGTGCAACTGCGCGTGCGATGGCCGCGATCTGGTTCGCGATATCGATGTTCACGGGGTATCCGTTTCCTCTCGATCGATGTTCGCGGCGCTGCCGGTCTCTGATGCCCTGGCTTGGGCGATGCGGCGCTCGCGTTTGCCGCGGGCGAGCTCGGTGGCCAGTGCGTCGAGGCGCTGGTCCCACATCCCGCGGAAGCGGTTAAGCCACGCATCGAGTTCCTGCAGGGCGCCGGGATTGACTGCGTACAGCCTTCGGGTGCCCTCGGGCCGCACCGTCGCGAAGCCACTCTCGCGCAGTACCCGCAGATGCTGGGAGACCGCCGGCTGGGAGATGCCGAACTCCGCGCGGATCGTCGCGGTCACAGAGCCGGAGGTCTGCTCACCGTCGGCCAGCAGCTCCAGGATGCGACGGCGGACCGGGTCACCGAGGACGTCGAATGCGTGCACATCCCAAATATAGGAGTCTGTTTATATAAGTCAACACCTATATGCTGCAGGTGCGGCGATGTCGAGGATCGCGCGGAGCGTGGGAGGAATGATGACCGGCTTGAGCCTGAGTGAGGTGCTGGGGGAGTTGCGAGAGCTCGAGGATCCCCGCATCCGCGCGGGCAACGAGAAGCGTGGCGACGGCCACGCGGTGAATCTGAGCAGTCTGAGGGCGTTCGCCAAGCAACTGGGGACCCAGCACGAGCTCGCGCTCGACCTCTGGGCCACGGGTGACAGTGCGGCGAAACTGCTCTCCACCCTGACCTGCTGCCCGAGTGCCTTCAAGCTCGGCGACCTGGACGCCATGCTGCGCTCGGCGCAGGCGCCGAAGGTCCGGGACTGGCTCGTGAACTACGTCGTGAAGAAGAGCCCGCACTGTGAGGCGCTGCGCGCGGCATGGCTCTTGGACCCTGATCCCGTGGTCGCGAGCGCCGGATGGATGCTGACCACGACGCGCGTTGTGAAGAACCCGGAGGGCGTCGATCTCGCCGGCCTGCTCGATGTCATAGAGGCAGAGATGAAGAGCGCGCCCGAGCCGCTGCAATGGGCGATGAACGAGTGCCTGGGGAACATCGGGATCAAGCACCCAGCGCACCGCAGCCGGGCGATCGGCATCGGTGAACGGCTCGGGGTCCTCAAGGACTACCCGACGCCGCCGAACTGCACCTCCCCGTTCGTCCCCGTCTGGATCGCCGAGATGGTGGGCCGAAAGGAGCGTCGGCAGGGGCACTGATGAAGCCAGTGGCGCCCTGGTGCAGGAGAGGCGGCTGGAGACGCACCACCGTGGACGGCACCGGAAGGATCTCCACAGCAGTACGCCAGGAAACGCCACCGGAAGCACTTATTCGAGTCACGTGACCGGGATGTCCAGCAGTCTGACCTGATTCGGGAGGACCATCTGAGATGGATACGAACGAAAGGACGGCCCGCCGGAGTCTGATACGCAGAGCTGAGTGCGGCGCCAGTCCGTGAGGTCGGTGGGAGAAAACCGTGGAAAAGGTTTTCGACAGCAACGACTTCCCTGCACGGGATGCTCTTTCAGCGTGGGAAAAAGCGACCGCGGATGCGGTGATGCCGACGTCCTTCAAGTTGGTCGGTGACAATGTTTTTCGTGGGTGGGTCAGCACGATGTCGCTGGGGGCGGCTCAGGTTTCAGCGATGGCGTATTCGTCCTACCTCACAAGCAGGACCCCGAAGCTGATCCGCGTTTCAGACCCGGAGATCATTGTCTGCTGCGTTACGAACTGCGGCTCACATGTGGTCGAGCAGAATCGCAAACATACTACGCCCCGGCCGGGTGAACTCGTGTTCCTCGAAAGCTCCCACCCCTTCGAGTCTTACGCTGACGGCGGGAACATCCTCATCCACTTCCCCCGCGCGCTGCTTCCCCTGCCGGCCCGCCACATCAGTCAGCTCATCTGCCGAGCTCTTCCCGGCGATCAGGGCATGGGGCGCCTGCTGACAGCCTTCCTCACCCATCTGACAGAGGACGGCCCGAGCCACACGCCGCAGGATGCCGCACGACTGGGCAACGTGAGTCTGGACCTGGTCACCGCTGCAATGGCGCACTTCCTGGAGCGTGAGAGTGACATTCCCCCCGAATCCCGCCAGCGTGTTCTGTACACGCAGATCCTCTCGTTTATCGAGCGTCACCTGTGCGACAGTTCTCTTACTGCGGGTGAGGTAGCGGCAGCCCACCACATGTCGGTTCGCTCACTGCACCGGCTTTTCCGGCAGCACGGGGTGACTGTCCGTTCCTGGATGCGCAGCCAGCGCCTGGAACGCTGCCGCAGAGACCTGGCTGACCCTTTGAAGCGCCACACTCCGATCCAGGCCATCGGTGCACGCTGGGGATTTCCCCGCCCCGCAGACTTCACCCGCGCCTTCCGGGCTGTGCATGGCATCACCCCCAGCAACTACCGGAACCAAGTACTCCACCACGGCACTCAGGCTGGCGCACCAAGCCAAGTACCTGGCACACCTGGCTAAGGCGCTGCGGATATCCCCCTGTGATGATCGGACAGCCACAGCCGGCCGTACCGGCTGTAACGGAAAAGGGGAACAGGATGAACATGCGTTCGCGCATCGGAATGGCATCGGCCGCTGCTCTGTTCGGCGGGCTGGCAGTCACCGCAGCCACACCCGCTGACGCGGTCGGCCACCGCACAACATCAGCCGCCCAGCCCGCCGCCTCCGCCCACACCCGGCTGTGGACCGAGCGAGGGTACGGCTTCGCCGACGTGAAGAAGACCTGGACAGCACAGCCGGGCTGGCCGGGCCGATACCGCGGCACCGTCTCGGGAACCGTCCACCACTACCACGCTCCGGGCAACCGCAACGTACTCGTCGAGGTGAGCACCGACGGCAGGATCTTCAGGCTCGGTGAGACATCCGGGACACGGACATTTAGCAGGCCCTACAAGTACACCAAGCGAGTGCTGCTCCGGGTGTGTCTGCACCGCCCCGGGGCAAGCGGTGTGTCCTTCTGCAGCCGCTGGTGGTAACAACGCCCAGATGCTGCACGGCTGACACTCCGCCCCCTGTTCACCTGCCTGCGGACGGCCGCGCACACCCCACCCCCTCGCCTTCACAGTCACCCGCAGGCCAGGCAGGTGACGCGCCCGCCTTCGAGACGGCGCTACCCCGTATCTCGCATGCTCCGCCACCGGTCCAGGCAGGCCCCTGACCCGGATCCTGGCTGTTCTGGCCGACCGTGCGTACTCCTCACACGCCCTCCGCAGCCTCCTGCAGCGCTGGGGCATCCCTGCGGTCATCGCGCAGCCGTCCGCACCTGCGCAGGTGCGGACGGCTCGTGCTCGTTCCGGCGATGAGCGTCGGGGCGCCCGCTGGATCAGACCGCATACGGTTCCAGAGGGGAAGCGACCGATCGGGACCGGACACACCGCAACCCAGGATGCGTGAGGCGACGTTCAGGACACCAGGCGCTCGATGATGCGTTCCATGCCGCTGGTCCAGTTGGTCTCCAAAGCGGTGGCGGCGCCCTCCACGTCGCCATCGAGGAGGCACTGAGCGATGCGTTCGTGCTCCTCGGCCGAGCGCGCCATGATGTCCTGGTCGCCGACGACGGCACGCTCGTAGCGGTGCAAGCTCAGTTTGAGGGAGTCGATCAACTCCATCAGCCGGGTGTTGCGGCAGCCAGAGAGCAGGAACGCGTGCCACTGGACGTCGTAGCGTTCGATCGCACCGTGCTGGGCCTCTGGGGCGGAGAATTCCCGGGCGCGCTCCAGGAGCTCCGGTGCGATGCGAGTGAGGTGTTCGGCATCCGAAGAACGCAGGGCCAGACACTCCAGCGCGATGATCACCTCGGTCAAATCCCGCAACTGAGCCGCGCTGGTGGGCACGAAGCGAAATCCCCGACCGCGCTCACTGACGATGATCCCCTCGCGTTCCAGGCTGATCAGCGCCTCCCGCAGTGGTGTGCGGCTGACCCCCAGATCTTCGGCGAGCTGTACCTCGTTGATCGTCTCTCCGGGCGTGAAGCGACCCGTGCCCAGCCGTTCCAGGAGTTCGTCGATCACCTGCTCTCGCATGGGACGGCGCTCGATCGCCACGTGCCACTCTCCTCTCCTCATGCGGTCCTGCCCCTGGTGGGGCGGCCACCGGTACCGGCAAAAGAGTAGGGGACTACGCCGTGCCGGCTCCGTCGACGGTGACGACCGCGCCGCTGACGAAGGCCGCGGCGTCACTCGCGAGGAAGGCAACCGTCCGCGCAATGTCCTGCGGTGTACCGATTCGTCCCAGCGGCCGGTCCGCCGCGTCGGCATAGAAGACGTCGGCGCTCTCGCCGAGCTGCCGGGCCTCCTCCGCCAGCATGCCCGTGTTGGTGTCCCCGGGGCACACGCACACCACACGGATGTTGTCCGGCCCGTGGTCGATCGCCATCGCCCGGGTCATGTTGACCACCGCGCCCTTCGAGGCGCAGTAGGAGATAGCGCGGGCGCCGCCCTTGACGCCCCACCCGGAGCCGGTGTTGACGATGACGCCGCCGCCGTTCGCTGCCATCAGCGGGACCACCAGACCGCTGAGCACCATGATGGCCCGGACGTTGACGGCCATCACCAGGTCCCAGTCGTCGTCGGTGATCTCGCACACCGTCGAGCGGCGGATGATCCCGGCGTTGTTGAACAGCACGTCGACGCCGCCGAACTGGGACACTGCCGTATGCACCGCCTCCTCGCAGTCGGCGCGGCGGGAGACGTCGCAGCGTACAAACACGCCGCCGACGTCCTTGGCGGCCTGCTCGCCGCGCTCGGAGTCGACGTCGGCGAGCAGTACCTGTGCGCCCAGTTCGGCGAACAGGGCCGCGGTGGCGCGGCCGATGCCGGAGGCGGCTCCCGTGACGAGGGCGCGCTTGCCTTGGAGATCGATCACAGTGGGCTCCCTGGGGTGTCGTCGGGTTCTCGGGGTGAGAGGTGCGCGGGCCGGACCGCCGAGGACCGGGGATCTCGGCGGTCTCCGGCAGATCAGGGTGACAAAAGGTGCATGGCGCTGCTGCGGCGGCCGGTGATCACGCGAACGTACCCGGACAGCTCCTCATCGAGTACGGGGTCGCCGGTGTCGACCAGCAGCGGGCGTCCGCCGAGTGCGGCCAGCTTGGCCTCGGTGGCGAGGACGGCTAGGCGTTCTCGGCCGGCTGTGCGCAGCAGGTCCGGACTAACCTGCTGGTTGCCGCGGCCGAGCAGGAAGCCCTGGCCGCCGATGGGGGACAGGGCGATCCACAGGTCGGGCTGGGCGAGCAGCTGGTCGGCCCGGGCGTCGGCCAGTATGACGCGGGCGGCGGCGCACGGGCCCGCGGACTCCACTCGCAGGACGTCCACGCCGGCCAGCGTGGCATCGTGTGCGCCGAGCGCGGCGGCGACGGCACGGGTGGTCGTCCCGGGGCCGAGGACGACCAGTGCGCCGGCCCCGACGCGCTCGGCGAGTCCGGCGGCGATGCCCGCCACGGCGTCGGCGTCGGGCGCGGAACTTCCCATCTTGCGCTGCTGGATGCGCACCGGCTCGTCCGGTACGGTCAGCCATCCGTAGAGCCGGGTCACCACGCGGCCCGCCCGCAGTGCCTCCTCGTTCCGGTCCATAACCTCCGCGGCCTTCACCCCGCTTCGTCCGCCGGTCCAGGCGGCGGCCGCCTGACCCGCGGCCCGCGGATGCACCCCGAAGACCGCGGAGTGCATCTTGACGCCCGCAGGAATCCCGACGACGGGAACCCCGCGGGGACCACAGCTGTCACGGGGCCGGTGCAGGATGCCGTCCGGTGCTCCGGTTCGTGGTGAGCCGGTCATAGTGGCGGACGCCCGGGCCGCGGCACGCAGCCCGCCGGGCATCGCGTCCAGGATGTCGCGGGCTGTACCGTCGCCGCCGGCGAAGAGGAGAAGACCCACGCCGGCGCAGAGCAGGGCGGCCACGGCGCGTGCGGTGTCGGCGGCGCTGGTCGGACCAGGCCCGGGGTCGTAGACGCACTGCGCGGACAGTCCGGCCGCGTGCACTGCGTCCTCGCCCATCGCGCCGGCCGCGGTCAGCAACCGCGGCGCGGCGGTGCCCGGCGGCAGCCGGGCCATTAGTTCCATGAGGGCCAGCGCCGCCCGCCCGGTCGCGGCCGGCGCAGCGCCCAGCTCCCGCGCACGCGCCTGGACATCTGTGCCGTCGCTCCCCTTCAGTGCGACCCGCGCGCCGAGTCCGGCGATCGGGTTGACAACCAACCCGATCGCCGGCCCGGTGGCCGCCCCCTCAGCGGCCACCCCCTCCGAGGCATGGCCCCCGGTCCCCGGAAGGGAGATCATCATGTGCCGTCCTGGGACGTCTCGCCCAGCACCTTGCGCCGGTAGCCGCGCCAGGTGACTGCCCAGGCGTGCGGGTCGTCGAGCGAGCCCTCACGGTTGCGGTGGACCGGGGCGCGGTGCGGGGAAGTGCGGACGGTGTCCGGATCGTCGTACGCCTCGCGCGCGACCTCCGCCAGGATCGCGGCGTACTCGTCGAGATCGGCGCGGGAGTAGGACTCGGTGGGTTCGAGTGTCATCGGTTCGGGGACGACGTAGGGATGGTGGCTGGTCCAGTAGTGCGTGCCGAAGTCGGCCATGCGCAGCCCGAGGTCCCCGGTGTGCACACCGGTCTCCTCGTTGAGCTGCCGCCAGCTGTAGCGCGCCTGCTCCAGCCGCGGCTGTCCCTCGGCATACGGCAGGGACACCCCGTGGATGCCGAGCACCTTGTGCACCAGGTAGTTGTTGTTCAGCACCGCCGTCTCGGCGACCTCGCGCAGCCCGTCGGCTCCGAGCGCCATGATCCACGCGTACGCCCGGACGAGGTTCGGCACGACGCCGTAGAAGGGCCGTGTCTTGCCGATGGACTCGGGCCGGTCGTCGTCGAGCCGGTAGCGGGTGCCGTCGAACTCCACGGTGGGCCGGGGCAGGTACGGAGCCAGCTCCGCCGTCACGGCGGACGCGCCGGCGGCGGGTCCGCCGCACATGTGCGGTGTGGAGAACGTCTTGTGCAGGTTGAAGTGGCACAGGTCGAAACCGGCGTCGCGGGCTCTGGTGATGCCGAGCAGACCGTTGGCGTTCGCCTGGTCGTAGGAGCAGAGTCCGCCGGCGTCGTGCACCAGGCGGACGAACTCGTCGATCCGCGGGTTGTAGATCCCGGTGTCCTCCGGATTGGTGATCAGCAAAGCCGCCGTCCGCGGGCCGACCGCGGCCCGCAGTGCCTCGATGTCGGGGTAGCCGTCGGCATCCGGTGGCAGTGTGATCACCCGGAAGCCCGCCGTCTTGGCGCACGCCGCGTTGGACGGGTGCGAGAAGGACGTGGTGATGACCTCGTCGCGCGTTCCCGACTCGCCGCGTGCCGCCAGACACGCGCGGATCATCGACACGTTGGCCCAGATGGCCGCCGAGCCCGCGGCCGGCTGCAGGCTGACCCGGTCCATCCCGGAGATCTCCGCCAGTAGGCGTTCCAGCCGGTAGATGATCTCGAGGACGCCCTGGGTCGTGTTCCCGTCCTGGGCGGGGTGCAACTGCGCGATCCGGGGGTCGCGGACAAAGGTGTCGTTGACCTTCGGGCTGTACTTCATCGTGCACGTGCCCTGCCCGACATCGACGTTGAGGTCGGCGCCGAGGTTTTCCTGGGACAGACGCAGGTAATGGCGCAGCACCCGCTGCTGGCCGATCTCCGGGAGTCCCGGCGGAGTGCGGCGCAGCAGAGCCGAGGGCAGGCGTTCGGCAAGATCGCCCGCCGCAGCGGCGACGTCGGGATCCGGGGCCGGCACCAGCACGCCGCGCTCGCCGGGCGCGTCGAGTTCGAAAATGAGTTTCTCGTCCCAGCGGGCCTGGTGGAAGCGGCGTGTCGCCGGCTTGGCGGCGACACGCGCCTGCGCCACGTCCGGTGTGCCGACGCCGGTGGCGTCCCCGTTCACTGCGCGCGTCACTTCACGAGCTCCTCGAGGGCGGTGGCCAGGTCGTCGATGTCGGCCTTGGTGTGGACTTCGGTGACGCAGTAGCGCGATGCTCGTTCGTTCACGGGCGTTCCGCCGTGGATTCCGCGCTCCAGCAGGGACGCGGCGATCTGCGCAGCGGTGCGCTCACCCTGGTACACCACCGTGAAGTCGGCGAAGTGCACGGCCTCCGGGTCGGGCAGGGCGATGCCGGGTACCTCGGCGATCCGCTGCTGGGCGTAGGCGGTGTTGGCCAGGATGGTCTGGCCGATCTCCCGCATGCCGTGCGGGCCCATGAGCGCCAGGTACACCCCGGCGGCTATGCCGTGCAGTGCCGCGGCCGTCCCGACCCACTCGTTGCCCTCTTCCCGCCGCGCGAAGGACGTCCGTTCGTAGGCGACGTCGCCGAAGCCGTACTCGCCGTCCACGCCGGTCGGGACCAGGCCGAACAGCCTGCTGGGGTACTCCGCCACGAGACGTTCGTCGTCGAGGCTGCCGATGAATCCGGCGTGGTTGCCGCCGAAACTCGGGTGCAGGCCCAGCGGTTGCAGGTCGCCGCACGTCAGATCGGCGCCGTAGGAGGCGGGCGGCGCGAGCACACCGAGGCTCAGCGGGTTGACGTCGACCACCGCGAGCGCTCCGCACTCGTGGGCGAGCGTGACGAGTTCGGGTGCGCACGGCTCGATGCGGCCGGAGGCGTCGGGCACCGCCGTGTACACCGCCGCCACGTCACCCGCGGCGAGCTCGGCGCGGACGGCGTCCGGCGAGGCCGGCACGCGCACCAGTTCGTACGCGTCCTGGACGTAGTCATGGATCCGCGACAGCCGGTCGGCCGGGATGTCGCCGGCCAGCACCAGCCGGCGGCGCCCCGTGTACCGGCCTGCCATACGCAACGCGGTCGCGGCGGCCTGGAATCCGTCGTATGTGGGGACGTTGACCACTTCGGTGTCCAGCAGCTCGGCCATCAGCGACTGGTACTCCCACAGTGCCTGGAAGCGGCCGTGGTCCTCGTACGGCTCGCCGGCGTACGCAGTGAGGAACTCGCTGCGGTTGACGACTTCGTCGACCACGGCCGGCACGTGATGGCGGTAACAGCCGTGCCCCAGGAAGCTGCGGCCCGGCCGGACAGCAGTATTGCGGGCCAGCAACTCCTCCATGTGCGCACTGAGTTCGGCCTCTGAACGGAGCGGGGCCGGCAGCGCCAGAGGACCGTCCATGCGCAGGTGCTGAGGTATGGAGACGAGGAAGTCCTCAACGGAGCCCGCGCCGATCTCGGCGAGCATCGCCTCCCGCGCCGGAGGTGACGCGTTGGGAATGTAGGGGTGGGTGGCACGAGGGGGCACGTCCATGCGGCGCCTTCCGGGATTTCGGTCCGATGCCTTGACGAACACTGTGCACTCTGAGTTCTGTATACAGCATTATTCATTCAGAGTGCAGGAGGCAAGTATGAGAGACCGGGACGTGGGAAGCACATCACGTCGCCAAGTGCTGGCCACAGCCCTCTCAGGAGGCGCGCTCCTGGCAGTCGGAGCCACCGGATGCGCCACGGGCGGCGGGGCGCATCCGAAGGCGAAGCCCCTCACGACGGCGTCCGGCGCCGCACCCAAGGGGAAGATCACAATCTGGTCCTGGGACGTGGCGGCGAAGGCGATGACCCGCCTCGGGAAGTCCTTCGAGCAGTCCCACCCCGGCACCACAGTCAAGGTGGTGGACATCGGCTACGACAACGCCTACGACAAGATCACCGTCGGACTCGGCGCCGGCAGCGGGCTGCCGGACGTGATCACCGTCGAAGGCTACAAACTGCCCTCGTACATCGCGGCCTACCCCGACGGCCTGGTCGACATCACCGACAGAGCGGCCCGGTATCGCACCTCGTTCAGCCAGGCCGCATGGGCAACGGTCACCGACACCAGGGGTCACGCCTTCGCCCTGCCATGGGACAGCGGCCCCTGCGGCCTGTTCCACCGCACCGACTATTTCCGCCGGGCGGGTGTCGACCCGGGGGAGCTGACCACCTGGGACCGGTTCATCCAGGCCGGCGTCACCATCAAGGCCCGGACCGGCCACAGGCTGCTGGTCATGGACAGCCGCGAAGACACCACGCTGTCCATGCTGCTCCAGCAACAGGGCCAGGGGTGGTTCAAGGACGGCAGGGTCGCGGTGGACACCCCGGCCGCCGTGCGTGCCCTGACCCTGATGAAGCAGCTCGTCGACCGCGGACTGGTCGACTTCGAGAACGGCTGGGACGGCCTGGTGTCGGCCACCCACGACGGCAAGACGGCGACCACGCCCACCGCGGCGTGGTGGGACGGCACCCTCACCAGCGAGATGCCGGACCTCAAGGGACGCTTCGGTGTCGTGCCGCTGCCCGCCTTCACTGACGGCGGCGTGCAGACCTCCAACTCCGGTGGTTCCACCCTGGCAGTCACCAGCCAGAGCAAGAACCCCGAACTGGCCTGGACCTTCATGGAGTTCCTGCTGGCCGACCCTGCGAACCAGGCGTCGATGCTGCACCAAGAGGGCCTCTTCCCCGCGTACCTGCCGGCCCTTAAAGATCCGTCGCTCAACGACCCCGACCCCTACTACGCCGGCAGCCAGAAGACGATGGCGCTGTTCGCCGGCCTGGTGCGCGACATCCCGCCCGTCCGGTACACAGGTGACGACGCCAAGGCGGGCGACATCATGAACACCGCGGTCAACAAGGTCCTGCACAACGGCGCGGACCCGGCCGGTGTCCTGCACTCGGCGGCACGCCAGATAGCGGCAGCCACAGGCCGCAAGCTGGCGGGCTAGGAACCCCGACATGACAATCACGCCCACCCGGCGGCGGGCCGCGCCCACGTCACGACCGGCTCGCGGATCCGCCCCACGCCGACGGCGCACAGGGCTCGTCGCCTGGCTCTTCGCCGGCCCCGCCGCACTCCTGTTCGCGATCTTCTTCGCCTACCCGCTCGGTGCAAGCCTCTACCAGAGCTTCACCGAACGGCGCGGGGGCGTCGACGTGTGGGTCGGCCTCGCCCAGTACCGCCGCCTGGCGCACGATCCCTCATTCGCTCACTCGATGCTGAACGCGGGCCTCATCCTGACCGTCCAGGTACCGGTGATGATCGTCCTCGCCCTCGTCCTGGCCGTTCTCCTCAACCAGTCCTGGCTCCGCGTGCGGGGCACATGGCGGGCCGTGTACTTCCTGCCCGCAGTGACCACCCTCGTCGCCTACTCTGTCGTCTTCCAGGTACTGCTCAAGACCGACGGAGGCCTGGCCAACCAGGCTCTGCACGCACTCGGCCTCGGCCAGGCGGACTGGTTGAACTCTCCGGGCTGGGCACGCGTGTCCGTCATCGGCTCGATCACATGGCGCTGGACCGGATACAACGCGGTCATCCTGCTCGCCGGGCTCCAGGCCATCGGCAGAGAGCAGTACGAGGCAGCAGCGCTGGACGGCGCCGGCGTGCTCCGGGTGTACACCAGCGTGGTTCTCCCGCAGCTGCGGCCGGTCGTGCTCTTCTGCGTCATCACGTCCTCCATCGGCACACTGCAGCTCTTCGACGAGAACTACGTTCTCACCAGAGGCGGCCCCGGCGACGCCACCCTGACCCCCGTCGTCTACCTCTACAAGATCGGGTTCCAGCAGCTGGACTTCGGGTACGCCGCCGCCATTGCCTGGGTCGTCGTGGCCGTGATCGCAGCCGTCTCCCTGGTCCAGTTCGCCCTCTATGGCCGGGAGCGTGACAGGTGAACCACAAGACCAGTCCGGTGACCGCGCTCCGCCGCACCGCCGTGTATGTCGTACTCGTCGCCGGAGCACTCGTCAGCCTGATCCCCTTCTACTGGATGGCTGTGGCCGGCACCCATACCAGCGACGAACTCTTCCACTCACCGCCGCCGTTCCTGCCCGGCGGAGCCCTACTGCACAACCTGATGGGTCTGCAGCGGTCCATCGGCTTCGGGCGGGTGCTGCTCAACAGTCTGGGCATCGCCCTCGTCTACACCGTCCTCAGCTCGCTGCTGTCGGCGATGTGCGGCTACGGCCTGGCCAAATACCGCTTCCGGGGTCGCGGACTCCTGCTCGGCGTCGTCCTGGCCACCATGATGATCCCCTTGCAGGTCCTGCTCGTCCCGCTGTTCCAGATGATGTCCAGCCTCGGATGGATCGACACCTACCAGGCAGTCGTCCTGCCGTTCCTCGCCAACTCCTTCGGCATCCTGCTCATGCGGCAGAGCTTCCTCGACTTCCCCGACGAGATCCTGGAGTCGGCGCGCATCGACGGCGCCGGCGAACTGCGCACCTTCTACCTGGTCGTCATCCCCACCGCACGCCCTCAGCTGGCGGCACTCATGGTCTACACGTTCATGGCGCAGTGGAACAGCTTCATCTGGCCGCTGCTGATGCTCAACACACAGGACAAGTACACCGTGCCGGTGGCGCTGAACACCCTCACCGGCCTCACCCACGTCGACTACGCAGGCCTGATGCTCGGCTCGCTGCTCGCCACACTGCCGCTGCTGGCCCTCTTCCTGGTGTTCCAGCGCCAGTTCGTCGCCGGCCTGCTCGGCGGAGCTCTGAAGGGATGACCGCCGTGCCGCACACCCATCCATCCGCCTCCCGGCTGCCCGGACCACCGGGCCTGCTGTACGGCGGGGACTACAACCCCGAACAGTGGCCCGAGGAGGTCTGGGCCGAGGACGCCCGGCTGATGGGCGAGGCCGGCGTGACCATGGTCACCGTCGGCGTGTTCGCCTGGGCCCGCCTGCAACCGGCCCCGGACCGATGGGACTTCGCGTGGCTGGACCGTGTGATGGACCTGCTCCACCAACAGGGCGTCGCCGTAGACCTCGCGACCGCGACCGCGGCGCCGCCAGCATGGCTGGTCAGGGCCCATCCCGAGATGCTGCCCGTCACCGCCGACAGCGTGCGGCTGGAGTTCGGCTCGAGGCAGCACTACTGCCCGTCCTCGGCCATCTACCGTGCGGCCGCGACCGATCTGGTCCGAGCGCTGGCCGAGCGGTACCGCGACCATCCGGCGCTCACCCTGTGGCACGTCAACAACGAGTACGGCGACCACGTCACCGAGTGTTTCTGCCCCGAGTCGGCCGCAGGCTTCCGCAGATGGCTCAAGAGACGCTACCGCACGGTGGAAACGCTCAACACGGCATGGGGGACCACCGTCTGGTCGCAGGCATACAGCTCGTTCTCCCAGATCGAGCCGCCGCGCACCGCCCCCGGACCGGTCAACCCCACACACCGGCTGGACTGGCGGCGATACTCCTCCGACGTCCTCCTGGAGTGCTACCGGGCGGAGAAGGAGGTCCTCAACGAGCTGAGCCCCCACGTGCCCGTCACCACGAACTTCATGTCCATGCTCAAGGAGTTGGACTACTGGGCCTGGGCCGCCCACGAGGACATCGTGTCCGACGACTCCTACCCGGACCCGGCGGACCCGAAGGCCCACATCGGCGCCGCCATGAACTACGACCTGATGCGCTCACTGGGCGGTGGGCGTCCGTGGCTGCTCATGGAACAAGCGCCCTCGGCAGTCAGCTGGCGCGAGGTGAACCTGCCCAAGCCGGAGCGGCTGCGGCGGCTGTGGTCCCTGCAGGCGCTCGCCCGGGGAGCCGACGGCATCCTGCACTTCCAGTGGCGGGCCTCGGCGGCGGGACCGGAGAAGTTCCACAGCGCGATGCTGCCGCACCGCGGGACCAGGGCCCGGGGATGGGCACACACCGTGCGGATGGGAGCCGAACTGCGCCGGCTGGCCGAGGTGGGCGGGACCAGACTCGCCGGCCCGGCCGCGATGGTCCTGGACTGGGAGAGCTGGTGGTCCCTGGAGGGGGAGGACCACCCCTCCCGCCGCATGCGCTGGCCGGCTCTGCTCCGCCCCTGGTACGAGGCGCTGTTCACACGCGGCGTCACCGTCGACTTCGTGCCACCCGGCGCCGATCTCGGCGGACGGCGGATCGTGCTCGCACCGAACCTGCACATGGTGGACGACGCGGGTGCGAGGTGGCTGGCGGACTTCGCCATGGCCGGCGGTCACGTGGTGTGCGGACCCTTCAGCGGAGTCGTGGACCGCGACGACCACATCCACCCCGGCGGGCCGCCCGGCCCCCTGGCCCCACTCCTCGGTGTCGCGGTCGACGAGGTATGGCCCATACCCGACGGTGGATGGACGCGCGTGGAGATGAACGGTCTCGGCCTGCGGGCAGCCCTGTGGAGCGAATGGCTCGACCTCGAAGGCGCCGTCCCCGTCGCGTCGTACACCTCCGGTGAACTCACCGGCCTGCCCGCCGTCACCCGCAGGGACCACGGGGCGGGTGCCGCGTGGTACATCGGCTGCCATCTCGGCTCCGGAACAGGCGCCGTACTGGATGTCGCCCTGGCCGCGTCCGGCGCCATCCCAGGCGGCCCGCAGCCGCCGCCCGCACCCGGCGTCGAGGTCACACGCCGGGTGGCCGCCGACGGGACGTCCTACCTCTTCCTCCTCAACCACGGGCAGGACACTGCACACCAGCCCGTCACCGCCCCCGGTGTCGACCTGCTCACCGGCACCGCTGTCGAGAGCTCCCTCACCCTCGCGCCGTCGGACGCCGCCGTCATCCGCACATCCCCGCAAAGGAACCGCACATGAGCCGACTGAGCAGGCGCACTTTCCTCGCCGCGACAGCAGCCGTCGGAACCACGGCCGCGGCCTTCCCACCAGCTGCCTCGGCCGGGGACACCGCCCAACCTACTGGCCGGCCGGGCGGCCCACATGACTACACCAACATCCTTGACCTCCGCGGCGTTCCCGCCGCGGCCCACCCGGGAGACGCCAACGACAACAACCCCATCAACATCTTCGCCGACCTCGGCGCCTGGCACGCCTACGCGTTGCCCACCGAGTCCGACCCGGCCTCGCACGGCGCATTCACCGGCCCGCTGCACATCGCGCAGGAGTACCCGTGGTGGCTGAGCGCCGGATTCAGCCGCCTCCGGCTGAGCGAGTCCGGCCACGACCTGGACCTCTCCGCCGGAGGCAAGCCGGTATTCACCTCATTGCCGGGGGCGCTGCGCCAGGAGTACGACCTCGGGTCGGGTCTCACCGTACGCCTCGACCTGGTCTTTGCCGGCAGCCGCACCGCGCTCGTCCAGGCGCTGCTGACCAACCACGGCGCGGCACGGCGCACCCTGCACGCCTCGTGGACCGGTTCCCTGCTACGCCCTGCGGACGCTCCGCAGAGCTCCGCGGCACACCTCGGAGCAGCACCCGACGGCGTGAGGGTGGACTTCGCCCGGGTGCGCCAGACGTGGGACTTCCTGACCGACGGGACCGAGCGGTTCGCCGTCACGCACCGGCGGCCGGTGCGCACCGAGGTGGACGGCGACACCTACCGGACCGAAACCATCGAACCCGTCGTCCTTAACGCCGGACACACCGCTGCCCTGCACTGGACGGAGACATACACCTTCACCGAGGTCGAGCGAGCGCGAGAAGCCAAGACTGTCGTCCGCGCGTTGGACGAACCAGGGCGGGTCTTCGCCGCGAACGCCGCGCGGTGGAAGGGCTACATCACGCGCGCCGTCGCCGGCGTCCCCGACGAGCGGCGGCGCACCGCGGTCAAGTGCGTGCAGACGCTCGTCACCAACTGGCGCAGTCCCGCGGGCCGTATCCTCCACGACGCGGTCACCCCCTCGCTGTCGTACAAGTGGTTCAGCGGTGTGTGGGCCTGGGACACGTGGAAGCAGGCGGTGGGTACCGCGAGGTTCGCACCGGACCTGGCGGCGGCGCAGATCCGCTCGGTGTTCGACCACCAGATCCCGCACGACTCACCGGTCCGCCCGCAAGACGCCGGGATGGTGCCCGACTGCATCTTCTACAACGACCCCGGCACCGGAGGCGGTAACTGGAACGAGCGCAACTCCAAGCCGCCGCTCGCCGCCTGGTCCGTGTGGGAGGTCTACCGTGCCGGCCGCGACAAGGCGTTCCTGCGCGACATGTACCCAAGACTGCTGGCCTACCACGACTGGTGGTATCGCAACCGCGACCACGACCACGACGGACTCGCCGAATATGGCGCCACCGTGGATCCCGGCAACGACAACGCCGCGAACACCCGGCAGGCGGCAGCGTGGGAAAGCGGCATGGACGACGCCCCGCGGTTCAACGCCAACCTCGGCACCACGGTGGTCACGAACACCTCGCGAACCGACGGCTCCACGCTCGGCTACTCGCTCACCCAGCAGTCGGTGGACCTCAACTCCTACCTGGCCGCCGACAAGCAGTACCTGGCCCACATCGCCTCCGCGCTCCGCCACCGAGACACTGCCCGCACACTTCGCTCCCAGACCGCGGTCGTGCGCCGCGCCGTGTGCTCCACGATGTACGACGCGGACAGCAGCTGGTTCCACGACACGGACCTGGCCCAGGGCACACGTCTCACATCGCGAGGACGCGGTATCGAAGGCGTCATTCCCCTCTGGACGGGCACCGCCACCGCGCGCCAGGCCGCCGCCGTACGCCGCCTGCTGCTGGACCCGGACGAGTTCGCCGCCTTCCTGCCGTGTCCCACCGTCGCACGCAGCTCACCGCACTTCGATCCCGAGGGCTACTGGCGCGGCCTCGTCTGGCTTGACCACGTCTACTTCACGGTCGAGGGCCTGCGGCGCTACGGCTATGAGGACGACGCTCGCGCCATCGTCAGGCGTCTGCTGGCCAATGCCGCGGGGCTCGCCGGCGACGCGCCGATCGCGGAAAACTACCAGCCATTGACCGGGCAGGCCCGCAACTCCACCAACTTCAGCTGGTCGGCGGCGCTTCTGCTGCCCATGCTGACGGTGTGAGAAAGTCCTGCCGGGGCCCGGAGCCGGAAGGCGGCCGGGGCCCGGCAGGACGCCTTGACGGATCAGGAACTCGGCGACACCTGGACCGTCGTGGTCAGGTCGTCGTCGTCCGACTCGTGCACGACACTGATGCGCGTCCCGGTGTCGGGGACCGACACGCCCAGCTGAGGCGCCGCCGCGTCGGTGTAGACGCCGGTGTGGTCGTCGAAGGACGGCACACCCGGCTCGCTGCGGATCCATGTCCGCACTCCGGCTTTGTGCAGCGCGAACGGCGTTGTGCGGTGCAGCGAGAAGGGCGCGTCGAAGCTCTGCGCCCGCGCGTTGACCGCGGTCCCGTCGGCGAAACGGACCTGCGCGGGATGGGCGTCGACCGGAAGGATCAGGCCGTGGCCCGGGTGGTCGGCGGTGTTGTTGTCACTGAAGGCGGTATCCCACAGCCAGACCAGCACTCCCTGCTGGTACGGGTACGTGTCGATCACGTCTGCCTTGCCCGCGACCCCGCGGTGGCCGAAGTTGTACGGGCCGGTGCGCAGGAAGGCGCCGTAGCCGGCGTAGCGGCGGTTCTCCACGAGGTAAGCCCGCGCGTGGTGTTCGACGGCGACCCGGCCCTGCACGATTCGGAAGCCCGTCGCGGTCCAGCCCTGTCCGCCGTTCTCCGCGCCGTCGTTGAGAATCGTGTCGGCGCCCGCGGTGACGCGGACCGCGTCCACCAGGACGCCCTTGCCGTGGGTGTTGCCGTCCGAGGTGACGTGAAAACGCAGCCGGACCTGCTGCCCGGCATAGGCGTTCAGCGGGATGTGCAGCCGCGCCCAGGTACCGGAACTCCCGCTCAGGCCCGGGGTGTTAGCGGTGGTGCTCCCGATCGGGGTGCCGTTGACCGTGCCGCCGAGCGTGGTCCAGGTTTTCCCCGCGTCGACGGACGCCTCCACGGAGAAGAAGTCGTAGCCGGGCTCGGTGTCGTACCACGCGGCCGTGTCGAGCGCAGCGGGTCCGGTGCGGTCTACGAGGTCCACGGTCCGTTCCAGTGTGCTGTCCAGGTTGTCGCCCGTACCGCTCCACCACTGTGCCGTGCCCTGGTACGGGTCGGCGAGATCGGTCTCGCTCCGCCCGTCCGGGAGATGGACCAGGGTCGCCTGCGCGTGCCGGGTGTTGTACGCGCTCACGCCGAGCACATGCCGGGAGCGCGTCGCGGCCTGCGCCTCGTCGTAACCGAGCCACCCCAGCTGAAGTTTGCTGTACGGGTCCAGGTCGCCCGGATACGCGCCGGTAGTGTTGCGGCCGCGGCCCAGGTAGGACCCGGAGGACATCAGCGACCAGAAGTTGACGCTGTTGTCCCCGCCGGTCAGCGGGTACATGTCCGGCAGGCCGAGGTTATGGCCGTACTCGTGGGAGAACAGGCCGACCCCGCTGTTCTCACCGGCCTGCACGTAGTCGTAGACGTACACCCCGGTGTCGCCGACCTGGGCACCGCCGAGCTTCGCGCCGGCCGGGCCGGTCGTTCCCGCGGGGTCGGGGAACTCCCAGGCGCGGTGCGCCCACAGGGCGTCGTCGCCCTGCGCGCCGCCGCCCCAGGTCTGGTCCACGCCGGCGTGCACCACGATCACGTTGTCGAGGTAGCCGTCCGGCTGGCTGAAGTTCCCGTCGTGGTTGGCGTCGTAACGGTCGGTCGTGTCGTACTGGGTGAGCTGCGCCTTGATGTCCGCGTCACTGCGGCCGTTGGCGCGCTGCTGCTCGTACCACGCGTTGACCGCGTCGCCGATGAACTCCTGCGCCTGCGTCCACGCGCCGTTGCCTTGGGGCCCCTTGTCGCTGCCGTAGCGGGCCTCGTTGTAGGGCACGGTCACCCAGTCGCTGACAGTGCCCTCGATGTCATAGCGGCCCGCGGACTGCGTGCGGTAGTAGTTCCGGACGGAGTTGGTGCCGGGCGTGTCGTCGAAGAACATCCTCCGGTAGTAGGACTGGCTGAAGTCCGGTTCCCAGTAGGTGTGGGTGTCGTCGCGGCCGGGTTTGGGGATCTGGCCGTGTCGCGGGCCGGGTGTGCCGCCGTAGCGGACGTGGCCGTTGTAGAGCGTGGTGTCGTCGACCTTGTCGCCGAACTGCGCCAGGATCACGAACACCTTGTCCGTGCGCTGCCGCGCGAGCTGGACATAGTCGTCGCCGATCTTTGCCCGTGCGGGGGCCCTGCCGTCGGAGGCCCGGGCGAGGGTTCCGGCGTTCAGCCGCTGCATGGCCTGTGCTCGCAGGGCCTGCTGGCGGTGCGCCGGCGCGGCAACCGGGGGCTGGGGCGCCTCGGCGCCCGTGCTGCGGTGAGCGGTAGCCGCCGGCTTGGACGGGGGTGTTTTCTCCTGTGCGGCAGCGGGGGAACCGAGCATGGCCGCGGCTATCGCACTGGTGGTGAGCGCGGCCAGGAGTCCGGTTGCGGAGGGTCTGCGCATCTGCAGCACCTTCAGGTCGAGGGCGGTGGACTGATGGCCGGTAATATTTCACATGTCATACTGCTTAACTAGTCTCAAGTGCCGGTGAGGACGAGTCGGTTCATTAACCGGTGGGGTGCGTGCGGCCCGTGAATCCCGAAGCTGCGGTGGCCGGTGTGCCTTCTGCGGCATGCGGGTCGGGCCGCAGGACGGACCCCGCGCTCATGAAGGGCAATCTCTTGGGCGGCCAGGCGTGACCGGCCCTGGAGCGACAGCTCCGCACGTGGCTGGGCCTGATCATCCAATTCGTTGGCCGGACCGCACCCCTCATGAGGATGTGTTGGCATGCGGTCACCGACCGCGGCATCTGGTCCACAGCTGCAGCTCGACAAGGCCCCTACGCCGGCCGCCGCCTGGACGCCCGCGAACCCTTCACCAGCGATACCTGCTAGCCCGAGGTGCATCTGGACTGCCACCCTCCCTTTTCCGGCTAGCTCTACCTCGACGGCTGCTCCAGCAGGACCTCCCCGATGAGCTCCAGCACGTCACCGCGGGCCTCTTGCAAGGGAACTCCGCCACGCTGCTGGGCAATTGAAAACGATATGCACAAAAGGTGGCCTTGCTGCTCTTTAGGGAGATTTTGGGCGCCCATGGTTCCAACTGCTGCTGTTCGCCACGGCGTCAAGCGGCTCATTGCACGCGCGGGGTCTCCTCGGTCCCTAGTCGGTGAACATCGACCGGGCCATGCAGGGCCTCGTACTCACGAAATCTTGTGGCGAGAGCGCGTGAGACGAGGTCTCCTCCAACCGCCGGTGCCGCCGGAGGCGGTTATTGCTCCGATGGCACCGGTGGGTCGGACTGGCCCCTGACCGTGAAGGGTGCTACTCATGCGCCGTCCGCAACTGGCAGAAGCTGCACGCGGAATGACACAATCCGCTGTGCAGGTCGCCAGCCGTGCGATGAACCGGGGCCGCCGGGTGATCGAGGCCGCCGACATCTGGATCCAAGATCATTACTGGGCTGTCGTGATCAGCGTGCTGCTGGTTCTCTGCACCGGAACCGCCCTGCTACTGGAATGGCGGTGGGCGGAGGTCACCGAGTTCGCCCGGCAGATCGCTCCCGTACTGACCACTGTGTCAATCATCGCCAGCACGCTGCTGAGTGTCCTGGCCTGGTTCCGCAGGCGTCGTCACCGGCGTCTCGCCGCGCAGGCCGCGGCGAACTCCGCCAGCAACAGCGGCGGCTGATGGAACGCCGCAGCGAACACCCGGAGCGCCTGCTGCCTGCCGACGACGGCAGACAGCAGGCCTCCGGTCTGCCCAAGGACATGCTGGAGCTTTACGAGGAGCTGCAACCCCGACTGCGCCAGCAGGTGCGCCGGCAACTGGAGCCCTCCTGCGACAGCGTTGACGTCGAATACATACTGCAGAGCGCCTGGGATAAGGCTGTCGAAGCCTGGACCAGCAGCCCGCTCGATCATCGGACGGGACAGCGTGTCCGTCATACTCTCGCACGCGCCATTAGTGAGGCACTCAGCCAGCTTCAGAGCCGGAATGTTCCCGGAACCCCACCCCATGCGCAGACGCAAGCTGACAGACTGCGCCGCTTGCCCCCCGCCCGGCGCCTTGAGGTCGCTGTGTGCTGGGTTGTGGAGGCGACGGCTCAGGTCCTCGGACACTGCCAAGTCGAGACGATGGATGCCGAACGGACCTTTCGCGATCTCGGCCTCGTCACCACGGATCTCCGCCATCTGCGGGAGCAGCTCACACAGATCACCGGGCTGCCTCTCGAGCCGTCGTCGACGAGCCCATCCTCCACACCGAAGTCCGTGGCGTGCCTTCTCCTTGCTCGCCTTACACCTTCCGAGGACGACCTGCCCGAGCCGACCGACCAGTTCGAGGACCTCTACAGAGGCTTCCATCCCCGGCTTCGCCGGTACGCCAGTCACATTCTGGGATCCGGCTACAGCAACGATGTAGACGATGTGATGCAGACGGTCTGGATCGCCGTACTGGGGAACTGGTGCCGAATCCGGCAGATGGAGTACGTCGAGGCGTACCTCTTCAAAGTCACTCGCAACGAAAGCCTGCGGATCCGCCACGCCACCATACGGCGGTACAGCTGTTCCTCTCCCACCGAGGACGTCCGGCTGTTGCAGTTCGCCGAGCACAAGATGCGGCTGCAGCCGGACGAGATCGACCAGGTGCTCCAGAAGGAATGGCTCAGACGCTGCATCGCCGAGGAGATCGCGCCTCACCTCTCCCCGCAACAACTTGCCATCCTGCTCCTAGCAGCGGCGGGACACGGCAACGAGCGCATAGCTGAGGCTCTGGGCGTGGCTCCGGGCACAATCCGTGTGCAGCGCCACCGGTTGCGCCGCAAGCTGCAGGCCGTGCTGCCCCAGGCGTTCTGGAGCAATGGATAGTGCACTGAGGCCCTCGGCGGCCCAGGGCTGCCGAGGGCCTCAGCATGCAGGAGCCGGGCGTCCCTATCCTTTGGCGAGAGCGGGGAGCGCCAGACTCTCCTCCAACCAGTGGCTGGAATCGAGGCAGACACTGACGTAGCTGCCTGTCTCATTGTGCATAAGTGCTGCAGCATACCGAATCGTTTACACCCACAGAGTAAAAGACCTCGGTGGCGCACCGCCCTACAGGCTGTTGAGATCTGGCGTGGCTTGCTTACGGAAGGTGCACTGGCAGAACGACTGGCGCCACAGTGTGGGAAGTTGCTGCCCGGGTCAGGGCTTGGAAGGGACCTCGATGGATTGCGTGCAGGCGTGGCCGCTTCGCAGGTTCGAGCGAGCACGACAGACAGCCCCGAGAAGGTGCTCAAGGTAGGAAGCCTCGCACTCACAGACCACTGCCCGCCATTCCTGCCGCCGGGGGAGGGCCTTCCGGTGATCGGCCTCAACGCAGAGGGGATGGGCTCCGCCCCGATCGGGCGGAGCCCACCCTTTCGACACTGCCTTCTCTCCCTGCCGAGCGCCAGCGAGTACCCGCAGCGAAGCAAGACACTGATGCCAGGCCAGGGCGGCACGCCGGCCTTGTACCCGCTAGGCCGTGTTTTTTGACAGTCGGCTGTGTTTCTCGTCCCGCATCGTGATGGTGTCGGTGTGGGCGAGGGCATCTGATGAGCAGTGGGCTGTGCTGGAGCCGCTGTTGCCTGTCGCGGTGTGGGGGCGGCCGCTGTGGGCCCGGCGAAAGCTGATAGACGGGATCCGGTGGCGGGTACGGACCGGTGCTCCGCGGAGGGATCTGCCGTCGGAGTATGGCCGTGGCAGACGGTCTACGGCCTCTTCGCCGCTGGCAACGCGACGGCACCTGGCCCGGCCTGCTGACCCGGCAGGCCTGGGCGGACCCAGACAGGCTGATCACGTGGGAGGTCAACGTCGACTCCACGACCTGCCGGGCCCATCAGTGCGCCATAGATGTCCGCCGCTACAGCCAGGCCCAGAAGGAATCGTCGGGCGGAAGCGGCGCCGAGCCCGAGGAATACGGCCTGGGCCGGTGTTGGGGGAGGCTCGCCACCAAGATCTATCTGGATTGCGAGTAAGGCCAACGGCCACTGAACTACCGGTCACCGCGGGGCAGCGCGGTGACCGCCCTCAGTTCGCGCTCGTCTTGGAAGGCATCCGGTTGCTCGGCAGCGGACCGGGCCGTCCCCGGCTCCGTCCGGTGCGAGTGCGGGGCGACACGCCTTGCTCCTCTCGTGCCGACCGGGCCTACCTTCAAGAGCGCGATGCACTATCCCGGATGCTGCCGGCCAGGCGGCCAACCGCAAGCGGCGGGGGAAGGTCGGCGGCCAAGCTTCGGCCTTCGACCGCGAGGACAAGGTGTGACCGGCTTGAACTGTCCGTCCCACGTGCCATGCTGACCACGGCCGGGGTCGACAGGGGTGAGGGAGAGGCAACGACGGGGGCTCAATACTTCGGCGCCGACAGCGAGAACGGCGACCGTGTCGATGACCCCTCCGAGGATGCGCTGTTCATGATGATGAGCGACCTCAACGACTCCGACAACACTTTCGTGGTCGTCCAGCCCGACGAGGACGATCCAGTGTGGTTCACCTCAGTGGCCGTCCTGGACGAAGGCGGCTATGAGATCGTCCGCCGTGACACCACCCGCAACGAGCACGAGGTCACCACGGCGATCAGCATCAACGTCATCGCCCGTGACCTAACGGTTTGGGTGGCCGCCCGAGACTTCCACGGACGGCCACCCAGACAGATCAGCACGGTCTAGAACACGGCCTAGGCGAAAGCCCGGTCGTACTCGTGCCGCGACCACTTGGTCACATGGCTGACCTGCTCGCCTGTAGGTACGCAGTCCGTTGCCGGCATCTCAGGCACAGAATGGCTCTGTGCCCTCTCGCTCTTAACCCCATACGAGGTGCGCGAGCGCTCCGACAGCATCATGTTCTCAATGATCAAGGGCACCATCAGCAGCAGGAGAGCCCTTGTCATGATGCAGAGCTGCCGCATCGTCGGCAGAGCGAAGTAGTACCGGTCATACGCCGATTGGAGCGGCACGATCTGTGTGAGATAGGTGCCGGCGTCGAACTTCTGCACGGTCAGCCACGTCCGCAGCTCAGGACTGACGGGTCCCGTCAAGCCCGGCCGGTACGCGAACACCCACCGGCAGGACTGCGGATACCGAATGGCCAAGGCTGGGTTCTCGGGCTTCGGGCCGACGAGTGTGAGATCTCCATTGAGGAGATTCCAGAGCCGTGGCAGCTGCTCGATTCCCGACCTTATCAGGAAGAGATCCGAATGCGTTGCCGGTGTCCCGCTCTCACTGACATGCACGTTGAACTTGTAGCGCGTAAAAACGCGCCCGCCCTGACCAACGCGTGGTTGTCGCTCCAGAACCTCCCTTCCCTTGCTCTTGATCAAGAGGAAGCCGATCACCAGCGGAACGCTCATGATTGCCATCGAAACAAGCGAGAAGATGATGTCGATGACTCGCATGACGGATGGCAGCTTGACGAACTCCACATCTTCTGCCAGATTTTCCATGCGCTCATGCCACCATGGCTCGAACTCGGGGTGAATTGTTTCGGCCCGGTCCTGGCGGCGCTTGAAGGTGCGGCGAAAGTTGGAGGATACCGCTCCGGCGGTCACGCCGGCTCCGGCGAAGATCAGCACCTGTGCAATGTCATTGATTGCGTTCAGGTGCGGTGCTACGGCGAAGTACATCACCATGAAGACGATCCAGAGGGAAATCAGGTCCCCCAGGAGTGACACTCCCATCTCCGCAGCGGTGCGAAGGGGAGTCCTCCTTCTTGCTGCTGTCTCGCACGGAGGAGAGCCGGCGGGAACTCCCTGATGCGATGCGATGGCGTTACGGCGTGCGACTTCGATCTTCGCCTGGAGGAGGAGCTCATCTACCTCTGCCTCCGTCGCGAGAGAGCTCGTGACCTCATGGAGACGTGCCTCATAGGCGTTTACGCGGTCGGCTTCTTCGTCCGTCAGTTCGGCCTCGCTGTGCTCGGCCGACCCCACCACACCGCCTCCGGAATTCCGCATCCAGTTCTTCATTTCAGCTTCCCCTCGGCATCCCCCATTGACCTAGCCAGCTCCGGGTATTCCTTTCCAAGGGCGGTAGCCAGCTTTTTCCTTGCGTGACGGAGATTCGAGCGCACTGTAGCCGGAGTCTTTCCCAGCTGCTTGGCAATCTCCTGTGGCTCGAATCCGTCGATCGTCCAAGCCATCACCTGCCGCTGAATCCCTGACAAGTGATTCTCGACGAAATTAACGATGAATTCCCACTCTTCGAGCGTGCTGCCCAACGAATAGGAATCGTCTGATCCGCGACGTGCAATGAAATCAGTGCGCGCCGACCGGTCGACCCTGTTTTCCTTTATGTCGCTGCGCAGGAAATGGTGTGCTGCAGCTTTGCGGCACCAGGGACGTGGTGCCTGTACGGTGTGCCAGTTCTGCAGGAGATCGATAAGAGCGGACTGTGCTGCGTCTTTGGCTTCCTCGAGGGTGGCGCCCAACACGATTACATGTCTCGTCAGGCAGGTGAACTCGGAGCGAAAGAAGTGGTCGTACTTCTTTTGCTCATTGTCCGTAAGGGGCTGAATTTTTTTCTTGGGACGACGGCGGTCCTGCTTCGGCAAAACGGCCGCGCCTTGGAGCGCTGCCTCCTGGCCGAGCGGCATGCCGCTGCCGTCGTCCGGGTCGCGTGTCCCCCTAGGCCACCGCACGAGACATCCCTGTCCCAGTCCGCTTCACGTTCATACCTACGAGGGGCGACGACACCGCCGAACGTGCAATCAGAGACCAAGATTTTTCGCCGCCCGTATGCAGCGAGGCGCTTGTCGTAGCCGCTGCTGCACTTCGTGGAAGGCGTCAGTGCCGTCCGCGGTACAGCGTCACGGCCGCTGGTCACCCTGTTGACCAGGCACTTCCTTAACCGCAGGTGCAGGGAAAGGGGCTGCCAGAGGACAGGCCACCGGATCACAGCGGGATGCCAATGACTCTCGAAGTCACCGACAACGGCCGCAGACTGCCCGCACGGTGATGCTGCGGGGAGGGGGGATCACCCTCGACACGAACGCGCGGAAGGGATCGATGGTCGATCCGATATGGGTGCGCGGGGGAGCGGGCACGCATCGAGGCACGTCGTGCGCGCTTGATCTGCCGCTGCGGTCCGCGTACCGGTCGGCCCAGCCAGCTCTTTCGGCAGTTCGCTGAGAGTGCCACGGCACAAGGTGTCCGGCCGGCCCTCGACTCGGCGCATCGAGAGCAGCCCTGCCTCAGAGGTGCGAATAACAGATCCCAGTCCCCCAACCTCCAGGACGACCCCGCACTGTGCCACGGGGTCCTGAGCAAGGTGATCGCCGCGCCGGTACAGTCGCTCGGCACGTCTGGCCGGAGGGCGTCAACTCCCCTCAGGGGGCGCTTGGTTGCGTGTCCAGGGGAGGAGCGCGAGAGAGGTACTCCACATCGTCCTGTTCCCGTATAGCGGTGGTGTTCAGGCAACCGTAACCTTGCCCCTGGTAGCTGTGGGTAGCCTTACGGGCGCTGTTGGTCGTGGCGGACGGAGTAATCCGTCCGTTGCTCTGCGGCAGCGCACAACCGGCCACTAGAGTTGCTGCGCACCATCCGGGCAGATCGGGGGATCGGGAGGGACTGAGGTGGTGCATGGGGGGAAACCCTTGTGGCGCAGGAGCAGCAAGTGCGGCAACGAGAGCGAGTGCGTGGAGGTCGCGGTGGGACGTGACTGGGTCCTTGCCCGCGATTCGAAGGCCCTTGCCTGGCCCGCTCTGACGTTCACCGCCGGTGTCTGGTCTGACTTTCTAGACGCCGTGAGAGCAGGGGAGTTACAGGACCTGTGACATTCTTAACCAGCCAGAGACACAGGGAAAGGGACCGGATGGGCGCCGGGACGTCGGCCGTTCAGTGTCTGGGCAGGAATGCCCGCAGCCGGTCTGCGACCGTAGGCGGAGCGATCACATTCACCCTCGCCGTCGGTTGTGTCGCCACCCTGGCAGCAGCAACAGCGTCCATGCTGGTGGACAGCGTCTTCTTCAAACGGGTTCTGTGGGTTTCCGTGGCCGTGATCGTGGCGGTCAGTGCCGGCCTGTGGCGCGCAGGAGTGTCTCCTACGGTGCCGCCACCGGATTCTGATCGTCTTCCGTACGGCTCTCAGGCGGGTTCTGCGCCGTAGCGCGTACCGCCCGTCGGCGTAGTATCGCCTGCCCCACCCGCCAGGCCGTCGCACCCAGAAGACTGGCGACTGCGAGTGTCAGGGTGCTTGTGCCAGCCGGCGGCCAGGGCAGCTTCAGACGGGCTGCGTTGTGCACGACGAACACGACGCCCGCCACGATGCCCGCCACGAGGGCCGCCAGGGCTATCAGGAATGCTGCTCCAGCGAGAAGAAGTATCCGCAGTTTGTTCGTCCAGTCCGGTTCGGGCAACCGCAGGTGCCCTGACCGGGCATGTTCCCGCGCGATCAGACTCTGCGCCTGCGCGGGATCCTTGCTGGCCTGTTCCTCAGAGGCCTCTTCGGTCTTGCCGCCCGCTGACTCCGTATCACCGGGCGTGCTTGTCTGTACCCACTCCAGCATGCGCTGCCATATCGGCCTGGAGACCACGCTTCGGCCCTCCCCTGTCCCTCGTCACCCCGGCTGTTAGTGGACGCCGAGGTCCTGCCGGACACGGCTGATCAGGTCGGCCGACTCTGGCTCGTCGAGTGCCATATCGGTGATCGTTCGGAAACACTCCTGGTAACGGGCCAGCAGGCGCAGGTCCTCGCCGCCGGTCATGCTGCCGGCGGCATGCTCCAGATACAGAAGATCGTCATCATCGGCAAAGCCCAGCAGGACGAAGCTGCCCAGCGTGCTGTAGTGCGCTCCAGCCTCGAACGGCAGCACCCTCACGGACACCTTGGGGCGGCTTCCGAGTTCGAGCAAGAAACTCAGCTGCTCCGCAAGCACCTCCTTGCCGCCGACCTGACGCCGTACGGCTGCCTCGTCCAGTACGAACACGCAGGCAGGCCTGTCCGAGTCATCGAACATCCGCTGCTGCCGTTCCATGCGCAGATCCACCACCCTGCGGAACATGTTCTCCTCCAGATCACGGGGACCTAGGAGAGCCTCGGCGTAGGCGCGGGTCTGCAAGTGCCCCGGCACCACGATGGGGTGATACGTATGCAGGGATTCCGCGGCACCCTCATACCCCAGGTACTGGGCGTACTGCGGAGTGATGACCTCGTGGTAGCTCGACCACCAGCTCGGCCCCTTGCTGCCCCGTGCAGCCTGCTCCAGATCTTCGACCTGCTCCGGGTCATCCACCCCGTACAACCCCAGCAGTGCACGAAGATCACTGACGGACACGCCGACTGTGCCGGTCTCGACCCGGATCAGCTTCGACTGGGACCATTCAACCTGCTCGGCGGCCTCCCGCTGGCTCAGATGCGCCTGCTCACGCGCCCGGCGCAGCGCAAGACGTAGCTTGCGCCGGTTCAAACTGGGGTCAACCTGCTGTGTCATCGCCGCTCCTTCTCTGCGCACGTACCCCAAACCTCATCGGCCATGCACAGAAAGTTCCTAGCTCTTTGCCTATCTCATTATGCTCCAACCTTTCTGCATAGAGCCAAACACCACTGAGGGGAGCGTCACACACCGCGAAGGCACCTGCAGCGACCCAGACCGCAGCACCACCTGCTTTGCTCAACGTCACAGCCTGAACCTGCGCTCCCGAACAGCCGTCTTTTTCGCACCGTCAGCGCGCACAGGAGCGCGAGGGGGCGCGCAGACTCACGGTGCGCAACCGACCGCACGCCGGAGCACGCCCCACAGATGTGCTGCGTACCAGCGGGGTGCTTCCACCGCGTCGCCGCTGATACCTGCTCGCGGTGCGACAACGGATTGTCAGGGCCCAGCAGCCGTTGGGAGCGCATGCCCACCCTCACGGCCGTGTCGTACGACGAAGGGTGGGGATCGGTGGCCGCCGCTTCTAGGGGGTGTCTTTCCGATCATCCGATCGTTGGGCTGGTCGTGAGGGATGGGGAGATGACTGACGCCGCGTGGGCGGTGATCGAGCCGTTGTTGCCGCCTGCGGGCCGGGCCCGGGGCAGGTGGCGGGATCACCGCCAGGTGCTGGAGGGCATCGTGTTCAAGTTCCGTACCGGGGTGCCCTGGAGGGATCTGCCGGAGCGGTTCGGGCCCTGGCAGACCGTGCACGGACGTTTCGCCCGCTGGGCTGCCGACGGACCCTTCGACCGGCTTCTGGCCGCGGCCCGGCAGCGGGCGGAGGTGGACTGGCTGGTCGCGCTGGACTCCACGATCGTGCGGGCCCATCAGCACACCGCGGCCAAAGGGGGCTCGAGGAACGCGGCCTCGGACGCTCCCGCGGCGGGCTGACCACCAAGATCCACCTGGCCTGCGACGGGCGGGGCCGACCACTGGCCTTCACGGTCACAGCCGGCACCCGCAACGACTGCACCCAGGCCGAGACGGTCACCGACAAGATCCGCGTCACCCGGCCCTGGCCGGGACGGCCTCGCGTCCGCCCGGAGCGGGTGGTCGCCGACAAGGGCTACTCGGCCCGGACCTTCCGCGCCTACCTGCGCAGACGCGGCATCAAGGCGACCATCCCCGAACGCGTCGACCAGCTCGCGGGCCGACGCCGTCGCCGCGAACGGCCCTGTGGCTTCGACCGAGCCGTCTACCGGCGCCGCAACGTCGTTGAGCGCTGCTTCCACCGTCTCAAGCAGTGGCGCGGCATCGCCACCCGCTACGAGAAACAGCCCGGCCGCTACCTCGCCGCCATCACCCTGGCCAGCACACTCATCTGGCTCCAGTAGTGATCGACAAGACGCTGCCTAGGCCGTGTATCGGAAGTGAATCCGCTCATGAGTCCGTGCGAGTACTCCGCAGGTGCGCCGGCACGGCCCACCACTGGTCCGGGCGGTCCACGACCGGGGCGTCGGGGCCGCTCTCGCCGTACCGGGCGAGGCGCAGAAGGTAGGCCGCGATGCCTGCCGCGCCCTGCATCCACGTCGTCTGGGGCGGCAGCAGCGGCGGGTCCTCGCGGTGTTCCAGAAATCGCCAACGGGCGCCTGCATCATCCCTGATGACCCGGTCGACCAGCGCATTGCCCATCCGGTGCGCGGCCCGCAGCAGGGTCTGCCTCCGCTGCGGCGCCCGGCAGTCCTGGGCGGCGTCCAGCAGGACGTCTCCGACGCCTGCCGTTCCGCAGCAGCGGCCGTCGTTGTCCCAGAAGCCGGGACGGAGGCGTTGCGGCAGGCCCGAGGTGAGGATCGAGGTCATACAGCGGTGCCGCAGTTCGTCGACGTCATGGCCCGCCACCTCGGCGACCCCTGCGTGCGCCAGTGCGGTGAACAGGTGCGAGGTGCCCGCCGGGCCGTGGCACCACGTGTACGTCACCGGTTCCACCTCCCGTTTCGACGGCGGGATCGTGTGCGGGACGACGAAACCGGCGTCCTCCAAGGACCCCACCGAGAGGACGTGCCGGGCGCCTTCCACCGCGGCCTCGATGAAGTCCTGACGGTCCAGGGCGGTGCCCGCGACCGCCAGTGCGGCCGCGATGCCGGCGGTTCCGTGCGAGTAGTTCGGTGCCCTCGACGGCCTCCCCGGCGTCATGCCCCAGTCGAGGCCCGCTTCCGTCCGGTCCGCCGCCCGCAGCAGCGCCTCGCCTCCCGTCGTCGCGATCGCCTCTGCGAACTCGCTCTTCGCCCAGACCGCCGTCATCACGACGCCCGCGGTCCCCATGATGACGTCGGTGAGGGGCGCGTCGGAGCCCGGTTCGAAATCGAGGGTGGTCTTCCATCCGTCGCCGGTCGCCAGGGCGGCCAGCCGCCGCAGTGCCACCGCTTCCTCGCCCGGGGCGAGCAGTCTGAGCGCCGTCGCGTCGCCTGCTAGGCCGTCGTACAGCGAGGGTTCCGTTCGCTGCCCGGCCTGTGCCGACAGCCTGGTCACGATGCCGGTCGCCAGTGCCGCTTCTCGCGCGTTCAGCTCCCGGTACTGCGCGATCTCGGCCAGCACCGGGGCCAAGCCGGCGATCCCCGCGTACAGCGAATCGCGGTCCTGTGGCGGCGACACGGTTTCCGGACCGCCCTTTACCACCGCCTGCACGAGCCATGGGCCCTCGGCCTCGCGCACGTGGTCCAGCACCCACGACCAGGCGGCCTCGCCCACGTCCCGATATACGTCGCTCCTCATCCGGTCACGCTACAACCCCCCGGATGAGCAGGCCCGTTCGGCGGGGTGTCGGCGGTCTGTCGGTTCCGGCGGTCCTGGGTACCGGCTTCCGCGGCTGCCTTCAGGTCACGCAGCCCTGCTTTAAGGCCGTCGCGCGACGGGTGCCGATCACAGCCACTCGTTGATAGCAGCGATCAGGACGGTCGCCTCGTAGCGGACCGCCAGCTTGTCGTAGCGCGTGGCGACGGCGCGGTGCCTCTTGAGGCGGTTGATCCCGCACTCGACCGCGTGGCGCTTGCGGTAGTCGGCCGGGTCGAAACGTGGTGGTCGGCCGCCGCGGGAGCCGAGCTTCTGGCGGTTGCGTGCCTGGTCGGCCTTGTCGGGGATGGTGCAGCGGATTCCGCGGCGCCGCAGGTAAGCGCGGTTTCTGCGGGAGGCGTACGCCTTGTCGGCGCGGACCCGACGGGGACGGACACGTGGCCGACCCGGCCCTATGCGGGGCACGCGGACTTTCTCCAGTACGGGTTCGAACTGCGGCGAGTCCCCGCGTTGCCCGGCCGTGATCACGATCGACATGGGCTTTTGGCCCTGTTCGACGGCGAGGTGCAGCTTGGTGGTGAACCCGCCGCGTGAGCGTCCCAGTCCGTGGTCTCCGGGCTCGGCGAAGACACCGCCCGGTGGTTCCTTCTGCAGGCCACCCTGCCTTCGGGCTCCGGCCGCGTGCTGGTGGGCGCGGCAGACCGTGGAGTCGACGCTCAGGTCCCACGTGATCGCACCCTTCACGTCGGCCAGGGACTGGAGCCGGGTAAGGATCTGCTGCCAGGTTCCGTTCCGCTGCCACCTGCGGAAGAGGTCGTAGACCCGGCCCCACGGTTCGTACTCGACGGGAACGTCCCGCCACGGAACCCCGGTCCGAACTCGGAAGCGTATGCCGTCGATCAACTGCCGCCGGGACCAGACGGGCGGCCGCCCCGCCCTCATACCCTTCGGTAGCAACGGCTCTAACACGGCCCACTGCTCGTCCGTGAGATCACCCCGACCCATGAACTGTGATCATTCACAGCCCAAGATCCACTTTCGATACACGGCCTAGTTGCTGCAGGAGGCGGCGGATGAAGGTGCCTCACTGCCTTCTCCTCGGCGCCCGCGTCGAGCAGTCGTCGAGGCGGTGTCCGTTTCCAGGTCGGTGCGGCCCAGGGCCCGCCGGCATTGGCGGGCAAGGTCTTGTACCTGGTGACCTGCACGACAGAAGGCGGCCTGCGTCTTCAGGCGGTGAGTGGCGTAGTCGCCGCTCTTGCTGCACGGGTAAACCGCTCGCCGCTGGCTGAAACGATGGCTTCCCGTCTTGCCGACCATCGGCGGTCCGCGGGGTCAGTGTTCGCCGAGTGCCGAGAGGTCCGGCAGAGTCATTTCCGCCCAAATCACCTTGCCCTGCGGCGTATACCGGGTGCCCCAACGCTCGGTCACCTGGGAGACCAAGAACAGACCCCGGCCTCCCTCGTCGGTTGTTGCGGCGTAGCGCAGATGCGGCGAGGTGCTGCTGCCGTCGGCCACCTCGCAGATCAGCACACGGTCACGGATCAGCCGCACGTGGATCGGGTCGGAGCCGTAGCGGACGGCATTGGTGATGAGCTCGCTTAGCACCAGTTCCATGCCGAAACCCAGTTCCGCCAAGCCCCACTCGTCAAGCTTGCCGGAAACCGCAAGGCGCATCCCTGACACAGCTGCCGGGTCCTGCGGCACGTCCCAATCGGCGATGTTCTCCGGTGGGAGCGCACGGGTACGCGCGATCAGCAGCGCCACGTCGTCCTTAGGGCGCTCGGGCAGCAGCTCGTCCAGCACCGCCTGGCAGCTCTCCTCCGGCAGCCGGCCGGGATGCCCTGATAGCGACCGGCGCAGCAGTTCAAGCCCCACATCCAGGTCCCGCGTGCGGTCCTCGATGAGCCCGTCGGTATACAGCACGAGCTGGCTGCCCTCGGGCAGCTCCAGTTCGGCCGTCTGGAACGGCATACCGCCCAGGCCCAGTGGCGGTCCCGCGGGTACCTCGGGGAAGATGGCGCTGCCATCGGGATGAACAAGCGCGGGCGCCAGGTGTCCCGCGCGCGCCATGGCACAGCGGCGCGTCACCGAGTCGTAGATTGCGTATAGGCAGGTAGCACCGACGATTTCCGCCGACTCCGGGCACGTCTCATTTTGGTCGATGCGGCCGACGAGGTCGTCCAAATGACTGAGCAGCTCGTCGGGCGGCAGATCGAGCGTGGAGAAGTTGTGCACCGCGGTCCGTAGTCGGCCCATCGTCGCGGCCGCGTGCAGCCCGTGCCCGACCACATCGCCGACGGCTAGCGCCACCCGGCTGCCTGGCAGCGGAATCACATCGAACCAGTCACCGCTCACCCCGGACTGCGCGGGCAGGTAGCGGTAGCCGACGTCAAGGGCGTTCTGTTCCGGCAATGCCCGCGGGAGCAGGCTGCGCTGCAACGTGACGGCCAGCGCGTGTTCGCGGGTGTAGCGGCGGGCGTTGTCGATGCTCACCGCCGAGCGTGCCACCAGCTCCTCCGCGAGCGACAGCTCCTCCTCGTCGAAGGGGCCCTGCTTGGAGCGATAGAAGTTCGCCATGCCCAAGATGACGCCACGAGCCTTGATCGGGGCGGCGATGAGCGAGTGGATGCCGTAATCCAGGATCTGTCGGGTGCGATGCGGGTCCTGCGCGTGCCAGCCATGCGCGGCTGACAAGTCGCGCACCAGCTCAGACCGGCCGGCACCGTAGCCGCGGGCCTGAGGCGTCGACGGCAGGAAGTTGATCAGCCGGCCCTGCTCATAGAGCGGATGGTCGTCGCGGATACCGCGCACGACCACACGCCGCATGTCAGTCGCCGTAGGGGTGGGCTCCTCACCTTGAAGTACGGCGTCAGAGAGATCCACTGTCACGAAGTCGGCGAAGCGAGGTACGGCGACCTCTGCCAGCTCGTCAGCGGTGCGGGCCACATCGAGGCTGGTACCGATACCAATACCAGCGTCATATAGAAGTTCTAGCCGCTCTCGGGCGACTGTCGCGCGTCCGGAGACCATCTGCAGCTCGGTCGAGTCGCGGAGCGTGGCCACAGTCCCCTTGGGGCCTTCGCCGCGGTCGGTAGGCCGCTGGTTGACCGCCAGCAGCCGTCCTCCGGCAAAGTGCAGCTCGTCGTCGGCATCACATCCGGAGGCGAGCAGCTCCACCATCGCCGGGTCGAGGCCGCTCAGCTCGCTAACGTTGCGCCCCTCAACATCGGACGGCAGGTCCAGTAGACGTCTGGCCTCATCGTTGGCGAGCAGCAGACGCCGGTCGTCATCGAGAATGATCACGCCCTCCCGCACTGAGTGCAGCACCGCGTCGTGGTGCTCGTACATGCGCCTCATCTCGTCCGGAGCCAGGCTGTGAGTCTGCCGTCGCAGCCGTCTGCCCATCAGTGCCGTGCCGCCGGTCGACATCAGCAACGCTCCCGCACCGGCGCCCAAAATGATCGGAAGCTGCCGGTTGACCTCGCCGGTGACGCTCTTGACCTTCAGGCCGGCTGAAACAAGGGCGATCACCTTGCCGACGTGGTCCCGCACGGGCACCGTCGCCTGCATTTCGTGGCCGAGCGGGCCGTACACGCTCTCTGTGTAAACCCGGCCGGCCAAGGAAGGGCCGATCCGGCCCACAAACTGCTTGCCGATCCGGCTCGGTATCGGATGGGTGTAGCGAACGCCTCTCTTGTCCATCACCACGATGAAGTCCACGCCTGCGGTCTTCCGCCCCGCCTCGGTAAGCGGCTGGAGCACCTCGGATGGGTCGGGTCCGGCCAGCGCCTGCTGGATACCCGGCGAGTGAGCAAAGGTCTGCGCCACGGCTACGGACCGGTGCTTGGCTTCCGCGGCCATGTCCCGTTCCGACTGAAGCACGAGAGCGATGACAGCGCCCACCACAAGGAGAATCACCAGGACCGCCTGGAGGAGGACGGCTTGTCCGGCGACGCTGCGTGAGCTCTTGCTGACCATCAAGCGCTTATACGAGCGCCCGAAGCGTCCAGCTTGGCGTGACATATGACATTTTTACACCGGTCGAGTGGCGAATGGCTAGGTTCTCCCTGCCCTGGCATCAGACCGCTCCGCCTCCGGGCTGCACGCTTCAGCGGCTGCTTCATCCTGGTCAGCGAGGCTGGCGATGTCGAAATGGGTGCTTTCCACGGTGTGGGAATCAGGCTTCGAGGAAGGCCGCTGCCGTTGTACTGGGCAGGGCCGGGGAGACGGCACGGCGGACTATGACAAGGAGCCGTTGCGCCGATGACAGGGTCGGCTTCTACGGCGCTACCGTCGGTGAGGCGCAGTTTCACCGTCCGGTCGGGGTGACGGCTGCCAGAGTGCAGCCCCAGCGGATGGCGGGCGAGGAACTGACACGGCTCGCATTGAAGGCCCGAACGTGTGAGCCGGCCACGGCGCAGTCGTCCAGGCCCAGGACTCACTGGTGTCGGCGGAAGCGGCGGGCCCGGGGTGCGGGGCGAGTGAGTGCTTTGGAGAGTTCGGTGTCGTCATGGTCGGGGAACGGCATTCCGGCGGCTTGGTGATGGGTTCGGGACTGCTGGAGGGCGCGGAGGACGTCTTGGCGCCGGCCGGTGGCGCCGTAGAGGCGGGCTAAGCGGAAGCTGGCCTGAGCGGCACCGACGTGGTCGGTGGGGCCAGCGAGGGCTTGTTCTGCCAGCTCGATGGCGTCGCTGAGGCGGTTTGTCTCAGCGACGAGCAGGGCCTGCACGGTCAGAGCCCTGCTGAGGCCTCGGTGGTCGCCGCAGGCCTCAGTCTCCCTGAGCGCGTGGCTGATCGACTCGGCGGCGGCCTGGTCGCCCTCGTAGAGGGCCATATCGGCGAGCCCCAGTGTGATCCAGGTGTGCCCGCGGTGGTCTCGGACGGCGTGCAGGAGCTGGGCGGCCTGTTCGTAGTGGGCGCGAGCTGCGGGCCATCGCGGATCCTGTTCGGGACCGCTGGTGGCGTCATGCCCGGGCCAGGGCCCTTCATACCAGCGGCGAGGAAGCGGACAGCCGTCCACCGTGCTCTCCTTCTCGGTGTCGGCGCGAGTGCGTAGCACCCAGCCGACGCCGCGGACTTCGTCATTGGCTGCGAACAAGGCCTGCGACGCGTCGAGTTGGGCGAGGGCTTGTGTGTAGCGAGTCCAGTGCCGGTTGATCACCGCCTTTTCCCGCAGGGCCCAGGCCAGTCCACGCTCAAGCGGCAGGGCCCTGAAGAGCCTCTCGGCCGCGATGAGCCGTTGCATGGCTTCCCTCAGTACGCCCTGCTGGCGTAGCAGAATTCCCAGGTTGCCCAGGGCGTCGCCCTCGCCGCGTGCGTCGCCCGAGCTTTGGAAAAGAGCGATCGCTTCCCTGAAGCACTCCGCGGCTCTGCCCACGTCACTGCCGCTGTCACGCAAGGCTTCGCCGAGATTGCGCAGCAGAGCGGCACGGGCCCGGCCATCTCCCAGATGGCCGGCCGCATCCAACGCGAGCTCATGGACCTGGCTGCTGATGTCCCAGCGCCATTGGTGCTCAAGAGCGATACTCATCGCGTCGGTGATCTCCCAGCACAGTTCCCACCACCCGCGAGCATGGGCATGGGCGACAGCTGCCACCAGCACGACCCGCTCGGCTTCGAACCACTCGACGGCCTCCCACACATCTGCCGCCACAGCGTCGCCCGGCGGCAACTGCCGGACCGCCCCGTCACGGCCGCTGTGCCGGGCACCGGCTGGCCGTAACCGAGTGTCGGCTACGTCGGCCGCGCTGAGCAGGGCGCCCAGCAGACGCCGCACGGCGCGGTCGGCCTCGTCCGCGGGATGCTCGGCCGCCAGCTCCTTGGAATACCCGCGCGCGAGATCGTGCAGCACAATGCGCTGGCCCTCTGACGTGCCGCGCCGAGCCTGCACCAGATGCGCAACGACCACCGAAGGCGGCTCCCGCAGCCCCTGCCGAGGGCACAGCGGTCACTGGCACAGAAACACTCAAGACCGCCGGGGGGCAGCGCATGGGCAACAGGCGTTCTCCGCAGCGAGCGCCTGTTGAACGGCATACGCGGCCGACCTGAGGTCTTGGTACATCTTCGGAAGAGCCTGCAGCAATACGAATCGTGTCGTCAGCTGCCGATGGTGGCCCTCCTGGAGCGGTAACACTGAAGACGCTCAATCAGTAGGCGGAGCAGGCAGGCTCCACTCGTCCTTACCGGGTGAACGCCCAGTGGTGTATGCGCGAGTCATCCACCTCTGCAGGTGTGGAGCCTGAGCCAACAGCTGGCGGTGGGCGCGGACCGCATGGTGGTGCAGAGCTTCTGCTATGGGTGCCTCGACGGCTTCCTGACGCCAGACGAGAAGATTGCGCTGCCACAGAGGGTCTCCTGCCAGAGGCTTGACCAAGACTCCGTCGATGGGACACAAGGTGGGTTGAACGGCTGTCACCCCCAGACCTCTGGCGATCATCGTCTGCAGCTGATCGAGTAGATGAAACTCGTGAGTCTTAGCGGGAGTGAAACCAGCGGCATGGCATGCGTCGTAAAAGGCTCCGGGCCAGCCCGCCCCGTCGTCCGAGGAGACGAACCAAGTGTCCTCGCGTAGCTCCTCCAGCGGCACCTCGATGCGGTGTGCCAGGGCGTGGTCGGCGTGTATCGCCACGAAGACCGGAACGGTGTTGATGGCGCGGTGCGCGAGGGCGGCGGAATGCTTCATCGGCTGTCCGGGATAGTCGACGCCCAGTGCGGCATCGAGTTCGCCGGCTTCCAGAAGCCGGAGGAGCTCGCTGGTGGCATACACGCTGTGGACGGAGACTGTGAGGTCCGGGCAGGTATGACGAAGAGTGTCCAGCAGCGCCGGTACTACTGGTGTGTTGGTCGCGCCCAGCCGGATCGTACTGGCTGCGGCGGTCACGCGGTCCGTGTGCCGTCGTGCAAGAGCATCGGCACGGTGCAGGATCTCGCGAGCTTGGCTTACGACATCTGCCCCGTAAGCGGTCAGACCCATGCCAGTGCTACTGCGAACAAACAGTCCCTCACCCAGCAGTCGTTCGATGCGGCGGAGCTGCGTGCTCAGTGCGGGCTGGGTGAAGCCGAGTGAGGTAGCTGCCCGGCCGACGCTGCCAGAGTCCGCTATCGCGCACAGCACACGCAGATGACGCAGCTCCAGTTCCATCGGTACACCTCGTCGTGTCGCGGAAGCAGCGCCCATTATGCGCACGGGTGCCAGCCCTCAGACAAACGGTGCTCGGCACTCGCGAGGTATAGCCGTATGGCCTGGCTGACGAGCCGACTGCAGGCACCTGAATTTATGCCCTCTCCATCCTTTTTCTTATGCCCTCACCGGTTGTCCTGACGGAGTGGCTCCTGGAACTGTCCCCTGTGCGTCCTGCTTGCGTCCGGGTGCATGGGCCGGCACGCCGTGACGCCTGCACCGCTGTGGCACAGCGTTCTGCCTGTGGAGTGCTCGCGCGCCGCAGCGCCAGCGGGTCCGATCCGTGCTGAGCGCCTCGTGTCCAAGGAGAAACACTGTGCCTCACTCCCAGATCCGCTTCACTGTCGAAGCGACTGCAGCTGCGGTTCACAGTGCTCGCCATCGTGTCTCCAGGGCGGTGAGGTCGTGGACTGCGTCATCTGACGACGAGTTGTCCTTCCGGCTGGAACTGGTCGCTTCGGAGTTGCTCACCAACGGCCTCGAGCACGCAGGGGGGCCTATGTTGGTCGAGGTGGTGCTGGACGCGGGCCTCCTCGTGATTGCGGTCCACGACGGCAGTTCGACAAAGCCCCAACCCTGTGACGCGGACGTCGATGATGAGCGAGGGCGTGGTCTTGCGCTCATCGAGGCTCTCTGTCTGTTCCAAGGATCTGACCGCACCACCGCCGGCAAGCGCTGTTGGGCGGCTTTGCCTGCGGCATCGTTACTCAGACCGGAAGTCAGCGAGTTACGGCACGATGCTCAGGACGGCGGAACCGAGGTGGACCAGGCGCGCTGGTCGGTGACTCCCGCCGGAGAGAAGCTGCTGTCGAGCATTTTCCCGTCGATATGATGCCGCAGCTTTCGTGGAGAAGTCCAAACCCGCATATCCAGCTGGTGAGACAGAAACTTTGACAAGGGGGCGCACCTATGACTGATTCGTTGCAGGATTCAATAATTGCGACAGAGGCGGACGAGAACCGCAAGCGTAAGAACGGTCTGTACCGGCAGGTAAGCGCCGAACTCGCCGATAACATGAAGCAGGGCTGGGCAGATACCGAACGCCGTGACCTCAGACCGATCGCACAGGCGGCATACACCGCGCGGCGCAGGCTGGAGCTGTCCGCACGCTTTCCCGATGAACTGCTGGTGGTACCGGCCGGCAGGGTGAAGGTCCGTGCCAACGACACGTCTTATCCCTTCAGGGCCTGTTCGGACTACGTCTACCTGACCGGTGACCAGTCCCCGGGCGCTGTGCTGATCATGGAGCCGGGACAGTACGGAGGGCACCGGGCGCGCATCTACATGCTTCCGCGTTCCGATCGTGAGACAGGCGAGTTCTGGCTCGACTATCACGGTGAACTCTGGGACGGGCGCCGGAACAGTCTGGCCGAGAACGAGCAGTTGCTCGGCCTGCCCTGCCTCGACGTGCGCACGCTCACCGATCGACTCAAGACAGCTACCGCCCCGGTGCGTCTGCTGCGGGGCTACGACGCAGACATCGATGCAGTGGTGGGCACGGAGGCCGGATACGAGGGCGACGAGGAGTTCCGCGTCGTGCTCTCAGAGATGCGCCTGGTCAAGGACGAGTTCGAGATCGCCGATCTCCGCTTCGCCTGCGAGGCCACTGCGCTCGGCTTCGAGGACGTTGTCCGCGCCCTCGCTACCGCCGAGCCGACCCCCGAGCGCCTCATAGAAGGAACATTCTGGACGCGCGCACGCATCGAGGGGAACGACGTCGGCTACTCATCGATCTGTGCGGCGGGTTCTCACGCCACAACCCTGCACTGGGTCCGCAATGACGGCGAAGCGCGGCCCGGTGATCTCCTGCTACTCGATGCCGGCGTAGAGACCCGCAACCTCTACACGGCCGACGTCACACGCACCCTGCCCGTTGGCGGCCGCTTCACCGCGGTACAGCGGAAGGTCTACGACGCGGTGTATGCGGCGCAAGAGGCCGGCATCGCCGCGGTCAAGCCGGGGGCCGCTTTCCGTGACTTCCACGACGCGGCACAGCGGGTACTGGCCGAGCACCTCGCCGCCTGGGGCCTGTTCGGAGACCGGTCGGCGAACGAGGCCTACGAACTCGGGCTGCAGCGACGATGGACACTCGCCGGCACCGGTCACATGCTCGGCCTGGACGTCCACGACTGCGCCAAGGCGCGGACCGAAACGTATGTGGACGGCACGCTGGCACCAGGCATGGTGCTCACCGTCGAGCCCGGCATCTACTTCCAGCCCGACGATCTGACGGTTCCTGCCGACTACCGCGGCATCGGCGTGCGCATCGAGGACGACATCCTCGTAACCGAGGAAGGCAACGAAAACCTGTCCTGCGGTCTTCCACGAGAAGCAAGCGAAATAGAAGCATGGATGGCCCGGCTGCGCGACTGAATTTCCTCTAAGCCCTGACACCTGCACGTCCGAGACGGAGATAAAAGGCGGTTTGTGCTGTATGGGTAACGATGAATGCCAGGCTCCGGCCGCCCCAGTGACCGACCCGTTCCTGGGGGGATGGGCGAATACGGATCTGCAAGTGCCGCTCATGCCGGGAGCGATATATGCGGCTGCTCGCCGCTCGGCGGTGTCCAAGCGTTTCCCCGACGAAAGAATAATCGTTCCATCAGGTGGACTCAAAGTCAGAAGCAACGACTTCGACTACGCGTTCCGTCCGCACTCCGCATTCATCCACCTCACCGGGGAGGAGGGCACGCAGGCAGTTCCTGACAGCGTCCTCGTCTTCGAACCCTCCCAGAGCGGCCACTCGGTCACCCTGTTCACCCGCCCTCGGTCGGCACGCGCACCCGGCCCGAAGGGCACAGAGTTCTACAGCGACCGGCGGCACGGTGAGTTCTGGACCGGCAGGCGCCGCACCATCGCCGAGACTGCGGACGCACTCGGCGTGGAGACCGCCGCAAACGACGATCTCGAACGGGCGCTCGGCGGAGCCCTTCCCACTCGTGTACTGCGCGGGATAGACCAGCGTGTCGACGCCCTGGTCCCGCCGGCGCCGCAGGCCGACGCCGAACTGGTCACCTTCCTGTCGGAGTTGCGCCTGATCAAAGACGAGTGGGAAATCGATCAGCTGCGCATCGCCGTCGACTGCACAGCCGCAGGATTCCACGACGTCGCTGGCGAGATGCATCGAGCGACGAGCTTTGGAAGGGGAGAACGCTGGATCGAGGGCACGTTCAACCGGCGAGCCCGGCTCGGAGGGAACGGTCTGGGATTCGAGACCATCGCGGCGGCCGGAGCACACGCCTGCGTCCTGCACTGGATGCGCAATGACGGCCCCGTGAAGAATGGAGACCTGCTGCTGCTGGACGCGGGTGTCGAGGCCGACTCCTTCTACACCGGCGACATCACACGCACGCTGCCGGTCAGCGGGCACTTCACCGACACCCAGCGCCGCGTCTACGACCTGGTGTTCGCCGCTCAAGCCGCAGGTATAGCCGCGCTCCGCCCCGGCGCCCGCTACCGCGAGTTCCACGACGCCGCGATGCGGGTGATCGCTGAAGGCCTTGACGCCTGGGGGCTGCAGCCGTACGGCAGGACCGCTGCGACCTCCGAGTCCGATCTCTACCGCCGGTACACCGTATGCGGCTCAGGCCACATGCTGGGTCTGGACTGTCACGACTGTGCCAGTGCCCGCAGCGAGACCTACATGGACGGCCTGCTCGAAGCCGGGCACGTCCTCACCGTGGAGCCCGGCCTGTACTTCCAGCCTGACGACCTGACGGTGCCCGAAGAGCTGCGTGGCATCGCCGTACGGATCGAGGACGACTTCGTCATCACGGCCGACGGGCCCGTATGCCTGTCATCGGAGCTTCCGCGCAGCGCAGACGGTGTGGAGGCCTGGATAGCGTCCCTACGCTGACTCACGCGGCGCCCCGGCGCCGCCGACAGCAGATCGTCGGGACGGATACCCCGGCGTCCGGGGCACACCGCGGATCCGGCTGCGGCCGCGCTCGCTCCGCCCAGCGAGTGGCTGCATGTCCACTCAGGCAACGTGACATTGTATAGTAGGAGGCCATTGGGCTGGATCCGTGGAGGAGCGAAGATGCCTCATCTCAAACCGCAGGCAATCTCCGTTCAGACGCATCTACGCGATCAGGTTGCCAGTGCCCTCCGGTCCGCCCTCATCGCCGGCGAGCTCCGCCCAGGCGTCGTCTATTCCGCTCCCACGCTGGCAGCTGATCTCGGTGTCTCCGCCACCCCAGTACGTGAAGCCATGCTTGACCTGGCCCGGGAGGGGCTGGTCGAAGCGGTGCGCAACAAGGGTTTCCGCGTCACGGAGATGACTGACCAGGACCTCGACGAGTTCACCGAAATCCGGACTCTGATCGAGGTCCCCACCGTGGGACGTGTCAGCGCAGTGGCCAGCGCTGATCAGCTGGAGGCATTGCGTCCGCTCGCGCAGCAGATTGTCACCGCAGCTCAAGAGCACGACGTGCTGAAGTACCTCGAATCGGATCACCAGTTTCATCTGCAGCTTCTGGCCCTGGCCGGCAATCATCACCTTGTGGAGGTGGTCGCCGATCTCCGCAAGCGTTCTCGTCTGTTCGGGCTGGCGAGCCTCAACGAGACGGGACGACTGGTTGCCTCCGCTCAGGAGCACATCGAACTTCTTGATCTGATCGTGGGTGGCAAGACGCAAGAGGCCGAGGACTGCATGCGGCGGCATCTCGCCCACGTGCGCACTCTGTGGGCCGACGGCCGGGCCGAGGCTGAGGAGCGCAAGCTGGCCCATCGGCTCGGCAGCCGCTGAGGCCCTTCACTGCTCCCATGCGGCTTTCGCGCTTGCGTGAAAGCCGCTATGCGATTCTTCTCGTCAGCATTATGACGCCGCATCGTCTCTAGGTGCCGCGGCCCGCTGCACCTGTACTGCTGCTTCGTTGGTCTATTGCGCCCGAACGTGCGACGGCGGGCTGACCGTCTATGCATTGTGGTTGCCGCCGCACGGCAAGGCGCTATCTGAGCGAGGTCTGCCCGCCGTGGCATATCCGGGCAGGCGTTGTGATGCGCGAAGCGAGCTGACCCTGCGCCGGCACACCCACCAAATGCCCGTGGGCGGGGGCCGCTCCATGTCTAGTGCTTGCCGCCGGGACACAGATCGGTAACGAGGCGCCATAACCCTTGGCTATAAAATTTCACATTACTATGTTACCGGTCACACCTCACGGGATCTCGTATCCCCGCCTCCTAGGAGTGGCCATGTCTCGTCAAACTCGTGCTCTGTCCACAGCGCTGAGCGCCTCGCTCGCACTGGCCCTGCTGGGCGCTTGCACCACTCAGGAGGGGGGCAGCGACCCCGACAGGCGCGAGCAGCCTGGAGTCGCCACCGGCACCATCATCGGCGGCCTACCGAAGAAGGGCGGCACGCTCACCGTGCTGTCCAACCAGGACTTCGGTCACCTGGACCCGGCCCGCAACTGGGTGATGCCGACCATGGACTTCGGTACCCGCCTGCTCTATCGCACCCTGACGACGTTCAAGGCCGCCCCCGGCGACCAGGGCAGTGGAATCGTCCCGGACCTGGCTACCGACCTCGGCAAGCCGTCCAAGGGTGGGCGGGTCTGGACGTTCAAGCTCAAGCCCGGCCTGAAGTACGAAGACGGCAGCCCCATCCGGGCCCAGGACATCAAGTACAACGTCGAGCGATCCTTCGCCCCCGACCTGGTCGGAGGCCCCGACTACGCCCAGCGCTACCTGGCCGATACCGACGGCTACACCGGGCCCCTGCAGGGCAAGCACCTTGACTCGATCCAGACGCCCGACGAGCGCACCATCATCTTCTCGCTGCGCAGACCCGTCGCCGAGTTCTCCTACACGGTCACGCTGCCCACCTTTTCTCCTGTGCCGCAGTCGCAGGAGAAGGGCGTGCAGTACGACCTGCGCCCATTCTCCTCCGGTCCCTACAAGATCAAGAGCTACGCACGGGGCAAGAAGCTGATACTGGTCCGCAACCCCCACTGGGCCAAGACCACGGACCCGGTGCGCGAGGCCTACCCGGACCAGATCGTCGTGCAGATGGGGCTGAAGGGCGGTCAGATCGACGACCGCATCATTGCCAGCGAGGGTGCTGACGCTTCGTCCGTCGAGTGGTCCGACATGCAGCCGTCCAGCATCGCCAAGGTGCTGCCGCGGCCCGAGGTCAAAAGAAGGCTGGTCGCCGAGCGGACCGGCTGCACCGACATGCTCGCCCTCAACACCTCCCGGCCGCCGTTCAGCAACCTGAAGCTGCGTCAGGCGATGCAGTACGCGGTCGACAAGTCCGCCCAGGTGACCGCCAGCGGCGGACCCGCCCTCAACGACATCGCAACCCGCTACCTCCCGCCGGCACTCACCGGTGAGGGACGCTCCAACTCGGCCTACGGGCGCTCGACCACCAGCCACGCTGACAAGGCCAAGAAGCTCCTCGCCGAGGGCGGCAAGCCCAACGGCTTCTCCACCACGATCACCGTGTCCACGGGCGACAAGACCCGAGCCGAGGCCCTCCAGCAGAGCCTTTCCCAGGTAGGCGTCCGCCTGAAGATCCAGACCGTCGACCCTTCCGTCTACTACGACACCATCGGTGACACCAAGCACGCGCCCGACATGGCCATCAACGGCTGGTGCCCCGACTACCCCTCGGGTTCCACCTTCCTGCCCTTCGTCTTCGACGGCCGGACCATCAAGGAGAAGGGCAACCAGGGCAACGTCTCCCAGTTCCGCGACAAGGCAGTGGAGAAGCGGATGGACGAGATCGCCGCGATGTCTGACGCAGCCAGCGCCGACCGGGCCTGGAACGATCTTGACATCGTCATCCAGAGCAAGTCACCGGCCGTTCCCCTGCTGTGGAAGCGCAAGCCCTTGCTTGTCGGCGACAACATCGCCGGAGCCTTCGGCCACGGCGCCTGGACGGGGCAATTCGACTTCGCAGTGATCGGCTTGAAAGACCCGTCCAAGAGCAAGGGCTGAGGACAACGCCCCGTGGCCATCACACTGAACACCAGCACGCAGGCCGATCCGCCAGTCCTACCAGAGCACCCGCTTCGCTCGACCTCGCGCAAGCTGTGGAGCGACTGGGGCACCAGGACCGCCCTGATCGCCGTAGCACTGCTGATCCTGACCGCGCTGACCGCCCCGCTGCTCGCCCGGCTGGGCGGCTGGTCACCCACCGCCTTCGACAGCCGCGCCATCGACCCCTATCTCGGCGGCATGCCCCGCGGCTCGCTCGGCGGCATCAGCGCCGAGCACTGGCTGGGAGTCGAGCCGGCCACCGGCCGCGACCTGTTCGCGCGCGTCGTCCACGGAGCCCAGGTCTCGCTGCTGATCGCGTTCGCTGCCACGGCGATCGTCGTCGTGGCGGGAACTGCGGCAGGCATTGCGGCCGGCTACTTCGGCGGGCGGGTCGACACTGTGCTGAGCCGGCTCATGGACCTGACCATGTCCTTCCCCTCGCTCATCTTCATGATCGCCATGATGTCCGTGGCGCAGGACGTCAACCGGGTCCTGCTGATGACCGTTGTCATCGGCGTCTTCGGCTGGCCTGGCATCGCCCGCATCGTGCGGGGCGAAGCTCTCTCCCTGCGCCACCGCGAATACGTCGACGCGGCCCGCGTGGCCGGCTCGGGGTCGTGGCGCATCCTGACCCGGGAGATCCTGCCCAACATCTCCGGCCCCATCATCGCCTACACCACCCTGCTGATCCCCGGCATGATCAGCACAGAGGCAGCACTGAGCTTCCTCGGGGTAGGGGTGCGTCCGCCGACGTCCTCCTGGGGTCAGATGATCGCCGAGGCCGTCACCTACTACGAGACAGACCCCATGTACTTCCTCATCCCGAGCGCGTTCCTCTTCATCGCGGTGCTGGCCTTCACGGTGCTCGGCGACGCTCTGCGCGACATCCTCGACCCCCAGGGAGGCCGCTCGTGATCGCCTACCTGGTCCGCCGGTGTCTCGGCGTGGCGGGCGTGCTGCTCGCCATCTGCGCCGTCACCTTCATCATCTTCTACCTCCTGCCTGCCGACCCGGCGGCAGCTGCCTGCGGCAAGACGTGCAGTCCGCAACGGCTGGCCGAGGTGCGCCATTACATGGGACTCGACCAGCCGCTATGGCGACAGTTCGGCGACTACCTCGTCGGAATCTTCGCCGGGCGTGACCTCGGCAGCGGACCGCATGCGCTGCACTGCGGCTTCCCGTGCCTGGGCTACTCCTATGACAACGCCCTGCCGGTGTGGGACCTGCTGATGGACCGGTTGCCTGTTTCCGCCTCGCTCGCCTTCGGCGCCGCCTGCATGTGGCTCGTGCTCGGGCTGGGCGCCGGCGTAACCGCCGCCCTGAAGAAGGGCGGACTGCTCGACCGCACGCTCATGGTCACAGCCGTCGCCACCGCCTCGCTCCCCGTCTACTTCACCGCCGTCATGCTCATCTACGGCCTGGTCCGCATCAGCGGCCTCCTGCCCTACCCCACCTACACCCCGCTGACCAGCGACCCGCTGGGATGGGCCACCAACCTCCTGCTGCCCTGGCTCGCACTCGCACTGCTCTACGCAGCGATGTACGCCCGCCAGAGCCGCAGCTCCATGATCGAGGCCATGGCCCAGCCCTACATCCGCACCGCCAGGGCCAAAGGCATGCCCGCACGCACCGTGGTGGTCAAGCACGGGCTGCGCTCCGCCATGATGCCCGTGCTCACCCTCTTCGGCATGGACCTCGGCGCCCTGCTCGCCGGCGCCGTCATCACCGAGTCCATCTTCGGCATCCCCGGCGTGGGCCGGCTCTTCTACGACGCCCTGCAACGGTCCGATCAGCCCGTCGTACTGGGGGTCACGCTCCTGGCAGCCTTCTTCATCGTGATGGCGAACGTCCTCATCGATCTCCTGTACGCCGTCATCGACCCGAGGGTGAGGACCTGACCGTGCCGTCGAACACCGAAACCGATACGCCACTGCTGCGGGTAAGAGATCTTCAGGTCCAGTTCGAGACCCGGGCCGAATCCATCCGTGCGGTCGACGGCATCTCCTTCACCGTCGAGGCCGGCCGCACCCTGGGGCTGGTCGGGGAATCAGGGTCCGGCAAATCGGTCACCTCCATGGCCGTCATGGGCCTGCACCGGCGAGCCCGGATCAGCGGCTCGATCGCCCTGGCCGGACGAGAGCTGCTGTCCCTGACCGACCAGCAGCTCAGCCGACTGCGCGGTCGGCGCATGGCGATGGTCTTCCAGGACCCGCTGTCCGCGCTGCATCCTGCTTACACGGTCGGTGAGCAGATAGCCGAAGCCCGCCGCCGCCATTTCGGCACCGGTCGCCGGGCGGCCCACCGGCATGCCGTGGACATGCTCGGCGAAGTCGGCATCCCCGAACCCGCCCGAAGGGCGGGGGAGTACCCGCACCAGTTCTCCGGCGGCATGAGGCAACGAGCCGTGATCGCCATGGCGCTGTCCTGCGAACCCGACCTGCTCATCGCTGACGAGCCCACCACAGCCCTCGACGTCACCGTCCAGGCGCAGATCCTCGAACTCATCGCCCGGCTGCAGCAGCAGCGGCAACTGGGCGTCTTGATGATCACTCACGATCTGGGCGTGGTGGCCCGTGTCGCTCACGATGTACTCGTCATGTACGGCGGGCGTGCCGCCGAACAGGCGCCCGTGGATGATCTGTTCCGGCAGCCCGCTCATCCCTACACCCGAGGGCTGCTCGACTCCATACCGCGGCTCGACGACCCCGACGACGCCCCCCTGCGAACGATCGCCGGCAGTCCGCCCTCACTCGCCTCACCGATACCCGGGTGTCCCTTTGCACCGCGCTGTTCCCGTGCGGCCGGAGCGGAGGAGGCCATCCGCGCTCGTTGCACGGATGAGCAGCCCAGGCCGTCTTACTACGCTCCAGGACGACTCGTCGCCTGCCACCTGCCCCTCGGTATCCCCGAACACGGCACATCCCCTACCGACATACAACACCCGGCTGAGGAGGCGCGGTGAGCCATTCGAACGCCCCCGCTCCCACCCCGCTCACCGACAGCACACTGCTCTCTGTGCGCGACCTGACGAAGACGTTCCCCGGACGGCGCCGCCTGGGCCGGCCTGCCAGCCGTGTGCGAGCAGTGGACGGGGTCGCTTTCGACCTGGCAGCAGGCGAAACCCTGGGACTGGTCGGCGAGTCCGGATGCGGCAAGTCCACCACCGGGCGAATGCTCGTCAGGCTCTTGGAACCAACGGCCGGCACGGTGGCCTTCGACAACCAGGACATCACCCACCTGTCACAGCGTCAGCTGAGGCCGACACGACGGCACCTGCAAATGATCTTCCAGGACCCGTACGCGTCCCTCAACCCGCGGCAGACCGTCAGCCGCATCCTCTCCGAACCGCTGCTGATCCAGGGCAAATCCGCGCGAGCCGCACGCCATAGAGCCGCAGAGCTGTTGGAACTGGTCGGGCTCAACCCCGAGCATCTGGACCGTCATCCGTACCAGTTCTCCGGTGGCCAGGCCCAGCGCATCGGCATCGCCCGCGCGCTGGCCACAGGCCCCCGACTCATCGTGGCCGACGAACCGGTGTCCGCTCTCGATGTGTCCGTGCAGGCCCAGATCGTCAACCTGCTGGAGCGACTGCAGCACGAACTCGGCCTGGCGCTCCTGTTCATCGCCCATGACCTGTCGGTGGTCAAGCGGATATGCGACCGGGTGGCGGTGATGTACCTCGGCCGGATAGTTGAGATCGGCGACAAGCACGCCGTATACGACGCACCAGCTCACCCTTACACCCAGGCGCTGCTCTCCGCCGTCCCGCTTCCCGACCCCGCCGCCGAGCGCCGGCGTGAACGAATTGTCCTGCTCGGTGATCCCCCGAGTCCTGCCGCGCCTCCCAGCGGCTGTTCCTTTCATCCGCGTTGCCCCAAGGCGCAGGACATCTGCCGCAACCAGCGGCCCGCACTGGCCGCTGTCGGACGCGAAGGCCGCCAGGCTGCCTGCCATTTCCCTACTGACCACTGACTGAGCAGCGGAACCTTTAGGGCTGGGGCTGGGACGGGGGCGGCATCCGATAACCCCGGATGCCGCCCCCGTCCCGCCTGCCAGGCCAGTCGCGATTTATGACCCATCGCACGCTCTTGTTATGGCAATTGGCGCCTGCAGATGCGCCGCACCGCTTCCCCGAAACATGTCACCTGTGCAATGGTACATGGCACCCAGTCGTGGTCATGTCAATCACGGCCTTGTCGTGCCCTCTCGTGGCGCGGCCCCGCGAAACGCGGCCTCCACCTATCCCCCATAGACCACGACTCACGTGGTCCAACCCCTCGTGGGAGGCATAGTGAGAATGTCACTCGTCCGGCGAAGTCTCGGCGCGGCACTGCCGCTGGCCCTGACTCTCACCATGGGCGCCGGTCTGCTGACGCAGCCGGCCAGCGCCCAGACCCGAGCCCCAGGGTCCGCAGCACGCGTTGCGGTCGGAGGAGAGAAGCACTCCGGTCCGGCGCCTGCGGCGCAGTCCGCCGCGACGGAGACCGAACACGTCGCCAAGGGACGCCTGAAGGTCTCCGAACTCCCACCGCTCGCGGCGAGCAAGGACGCCCTCAAGGAGTCCTACGACCAGTCCGAGAAGCCCCCGCTGCGGCCTTCCGCCGGCAAGACATCAGCCTCCAAGAACACGGCCGGCAAGAAGTCCGCCGCAGCAGCAGCCGTCTGCAACGTCTCCGACTTCACCAGCCGTTCAGGCAGCGCGCTGGTACAGCAGATCAAGACGTCCACGACGGACTGCGTCAACACGCTGTTCAACCTGACCGGCAGCGACGCCTCCGCCGCCTTCCGCGAAGCACAGATGACCACGGTCGCCTACGCCCTGCGCGACGGCTCCGCGTCCTACCCCGGCAACTCCAGCACCGGAATGCCGCAACTCGTGCTCTACCTGCGGGCCGGCTACTACGTCCACTACTACAACGCCAGCACGGTGGGCGCCTACGGCAGCGCCCTGCAGACCGCGATCCGCTCCGCTCTGGACGCCTTCTTCGCCAGCGCCCACTCCCGCGACGTCACGGACGCCAACGGCGAGACCCTCTCCGAGGCCGTCACCCTGATCGACAGCGCCGAGGAGAACGCCCGCTACATCTACGTCCTGAAGCGGATACTGGCGGACTACAACTCCTCCTGGAACACCTCCTGGTGGATGCTCAACGCGGCCAACAACGTCTACACCGTCACCTTCCGCGGCCACCAGGTGCCCGCGTTCGTGACCGCCGTGCAGTCCGACCCCAGCCTGATCGACGCGCTGTACAACTTCGCCTCCAGCCACGTCTCACTGCTGGGCACGAACCAGGCCTACCTCACCTCCAACGCCGGAAGGGAACTCGGTAGGTTCCTGCAGCACTCCACGCTGCAGACCAAGGTCCGGCCCCTGGCCGCAGGCCTGCTCAACTCCAGCGCCATCAAGGGCACCACCGCCCCGCTCTGGGTCGGCGTGGCCGAGATGACCGACTACTACGACAAGGCCAACTGCTCCTACTACGGCACCTGCAACCTGTCGTCGCAACTGGCGAGCTCGGTGCTGACAGTGACCTACGCGTGCAGCTCCAGCATCACCATCAAGGCCCAGCAGATGACCTCCGGTGAGCTCTCCTCGACCTGCGCCAGCCTGCGCAACCAGGACGCCTACTTCCACGGCATCGTGCGTGACAACGGACCGGTTGCCAACGACTACAACAGCACCATCGAGGTCGTCGTCTACGACTCCAGCACCGACTACCAGACCTACGCCGGTGCCATGTACGGGATCGACACCAACAACGGCGGCATGTACCTCGAGGGGAACCCGGCGGCAGCCGGCAACCAGCCCCGGTTCATCGCCTACGAAGCCGAGTGGCTGCGCCCGGACTTCCAGATCTGGAACCTCAACCACGAGTACACGCACTACCTCGACGGCCGCTACGACATGTACGGCGACTTCAGCGCCGGCACCACCACCCCGACCATCTGGTGGATCGAGGGCTTCGCCGAGTACGTCTCCTACACCTACCGTGGCGTCCCCTACACCGAGGCCATGACCGAGGCAGGCCGGCGCACCTACGCCCTGAGCACCCTGTTCGACACCACGTACAGCAACGACACCACGCGCATCTACCGCTGGGGCTACCTCGCCACCCGGTACATGCTCGAGAACCACCGCGCCGAGATGGACACGGTGCTGGGCTACTACCGGTCCGGCAACTGGAACGCCGCCCGCACCTACCTGACCAGCAGCATCGGGACCCGCTACAACAACGACTGGTACACCTGGCTGGCGGGCTGTGCCGCGGGTAACTGCGGAGGCGGCACCAACCCGCCTGGCAACCAGGCGCCCACCGCCGCCTTCACCACCTCAGTTCAGGGCCTGCAGGTCACCTTCACCGACCAGTCCACGGACGCCGACGGCACCATCGCCTCCAGGTCCTGGAACTTCGGTGACGGCACCACCTCCACCGCCGCCAACCCCAGCAAGACCTACAGCGCCGCCGGAACCTACACGGTGAAGCTCACCGTCACCGACGACAAGGGAGCCACCTCCACCGCCACGAGGACCGTCACCGTCGGCAGCGGCGGGGGCACCGTCACCGAGTGCACCGGTACCGACACCCGGGAGCTGGGCCAGAACTGCCAGCGCAGCAACCAGGCCGCCACCACGGGCAACTACGCCTACCTCTACCTGTACATCCCGGCCGGCACCACCCAACTGAAGATCACCTCTGCCGGCGGCACGGGTGACGCCGACCTGTACTACAGCAACAGCGGCTGGGCCACCACCACCAGCTACACGCAGCGAGCCACGGGGGCAGGCAACAGCCACACCCTGACCATCACCAACCCTCCGGCCGGCGCCAACTACATCAGCCTGCACGCTGTCAGCGGCTTCAGCGGCGTCACCGTCAGCACCAGCTACTGACAGACCAGCACTACACCGACGCACATCCTCACAACGGCCCGGGGCGGCTCCCCCCGCCCCGGGCAACGTCCGGGGCGGGGAGAAGAGGCCGGCCCCTGCCCCGGACTACCCGAACCGTCCGGCCTAGCGCTCACTCAGCTTCCCCCCACCCCCGGAGGTAAGGCATGAAGACGTTACTGGCACGCAAAGGACGACGCCTCCTGTGGCCCGCCCTCGCGTCTCTCACCGTCACCTGCGCACTCACCTCGCCCGCCGTCGGCAGCAGCGACACGAACACGCCGCAGCTCAGCACCTCGCAACGAGCCGCCGCCACCCAACTCGCTGCGGACAACCACATCTCGGCCCAGGAAGCGCAGCAGCGCATACTCCGCCAGGACCGCCTCACCGACATCGCCACTTCGCTGCGCGGACGCCTGGGCTCCCGCTTCGGCGGCGCCTGGATCGACCAGGAGCATGGCGGCCGGCTCACGGTCGCCGTCACCCAGCCGACAACCGCGCCGCTCGTGAAGGACCGGGCGAAGCAGATGCAGGCGCCCGACACAGCAACCGTCATCGTCGGCCACAGCCTGCAGGAGCTGGACCGCATCTCGGCCCGGCTCGCGCAGCGCATCGCGGCAGTGAACAAGGGAGCCGCGCACGGGCTGCAGTCCGCGGTCGTGGTCCAGGACAACAAGGTGCGCCTGGACCTGCCTCAGGGTGCAGCACTGAGCAGGGCCCAGCGCTCGGTGGTGCAGTGGGCGCAACGAACCTTCGGGGACGCCCTCACCGTCAGCACCTACGCGCACGCCTCCAAGCCCTTCTACTGCGGCGGCCAGTACTCCTGCGACCCCCCGCTGCGCTCAGGCCTGGCCATCTACGGCGCCAACATCCGCTGCTCCAGTGCGTTCATGGCGTACAGCGGCAGCAGGTACTACATGATGACCGCCGGCCACTGCGCGGAAGACAGCGCGTACTGGCAGGTCCCCACGTACAGCTACGGCTACCAGACAGTGGGCAGCGTGGTCGACTACACCTTCGGCTACTACGGCGACTCCGCCATCGTCAGCATCGACGATCCCGGCTTCTGGCAGCCCCGCGGCTGGGTCTACCCCTCGACGCGCATCACCAGCTGGGACTACGACTACGTCGGTCAGTACGTCTGCAAGGAGGGCTCCACGACCGGCTACACCTGCGGGCAGGTCACCGAGACCAACGCAACCGTGTCCTACCCCAACCGCACTCTCACCGGCATGACCTGGAGCACGGCATGCGATGGCCCTGGTGACAGCGGCAGCGGCGTCTACAACGGCTCGACCGCTCACGGCATCCTCAGCGGCGGCCCCTCCAGCGGCTGCGGCATGATCCACGAGCCGATCAGCCGGGCCCTCTCGGACCGAGGGGTCACGCTGCTGGCCGGCTGAACGCGCCGAGCGCCTGGGGAGAGCGCCGGCGCCTGAGGCCCGGGACCTGCGCGAGCAGGTCCCGGGCCGATGCCGCTTGCCGCCCCGGGCGACCGGACAGAGGACAGTGCACGGCAGGAGGAGACGACGCAAGTGCAGAGCAGTTCCGAGTACAAGCGGGTGCGCATTCGTGTCAAGCGGGTCGGCCCCCGTACGACGCATGTATCCGTTCCGACATTCGCCGCGGGACACATACTCGTCCCGGTTCACACCCACGGCGTGATGGCGGCCACGGGCCTGGACCAGGAGCAACTCGTAGGTGCCGCGCTCTCGGCACTGGTGAACGTCACCGCGACATCGGAAACCACTGTCGACCCGCACAGCTGGCGGGCGCGCACCCGGGAGGAGCTAGAGCCGGCCGGTCCTGATCCCCTGCCGCCGTCCGCGTGGCCGTGGTGGGAATGAGTTTCAGTGGAGAAGTAGCCTTGATCCGCACCGCTGTACCACTCGCTTATGGGAGCGTGCAGATCCGTTCTCAGTACTAACCGTGGGATGCCCAAGCCTTCGCCAAGGCCGTGACTGAATCGTCGTGCGGTGGCGGGGGAGCAACGGAGCACGCCGGTAGATCGCGAGACACGCCGTGGTGCACCCGTCGGCCGCCCTGGCTGTAAGCCGCGACGGCGATCACCAGGTCCTCCCATGCCATCCCGCTTGTCTTCACGACCATAGGGCGGTCGGCAAGGGGGGAGCAGCTCGAGCGGAGCAGGTCGGTCATCGGCACCAGAGAAGCAGGCTGCAGCAAGCCCTCCCGTACCGCTAGGACAACGTCGCCGGCCTCACGTAGTGCGACTTGGCGGCTCTCGACGACGACCGTCGCGCGTCCCATGAGGGCGCCGTCCAGTTCACGCACCGATGGCTCGTGGGAACCGACGGCCAGGACGAGCGCCGAGTCCTGCACGAGGTTGCCATCAACGACCGGTTCACATGCTGAGGTCGCCGTGACGACGACGTCCGCGCTGCGGACACGGCTCGCAACTTCGGCATCGCCGGTCACCAGGCGGCGGTTGGCCCATAGGGGAGACGTGCCGGCGCTGCGCGCCACGACGGTGACGTCAGCAACGGGTACGTGGGCTCGGATCATGCGTGTGTGCCCCTCGCCCTGCGGCCCTGTGCCGAAGACTACGAGCCGTAGGCCGGCGGCCGAGCCGGCTGCCAGGGCCCGCAACCTGTCCAGGCCGGCCGCGACCGACACCGCCGGCGTGCGCAGAGCTGTCAGCGCGATGCCGTCCAGTATCGCTGCGCAGGTCAGTGTTTCGCTGTCGTGCAGGAGGTAGGTGGCATTGATCCGTTGCAGGCCGCGGGCGGGGTTGCCGGGGGACACCGTGGCGATCTTCACTCCGAACCACCCGCCTGCCTCCGACGGCATGAGCAGTCCCTGCCCATAGGCCAGGGGGAGGACAGCTCGCGGTACGTCGCTGTCGGGTTCGAGGCCTCCAGCCAGTGCGTCGCGGATAGCGGCGACGGCGGCGACAGGGCCCAGCGCGAAGACGTCTGCGGCGTCGAGGTTGACAGTCATCGCAGCACGAATCCGGGAACGAGGTCATCTCGTGGATCGACGGTGAATCGGCATTCTGCCACCATGTGAGCTGTTCCCGTCATGGATGCGATCACGGCTGGCTGGCCGTGCGATGTGGCGGGCTTCTTTATGCGCGCGCGGAAGACGGAACCGACCACAGATTCGTGGTGCAGCTCGTCTCCGGGGCGCAGTTCCCCGGTGGCGGCCAGGAGCGCGACCCTGGCCGAGGTGCCAGACCCGCACGGGGAGCGGTCCACTTCTCCGTCCGCGAATACGGTGATGTTGCGCTGATGCAACTGACGGCTGCCATCAGCGTGAACTCGTGGAGGTCTGACTTCCTCTACGAAGATGGTTCCGTACACCCCTGACAGCCGTGGGTCGCTGGGATGCTCCGCGACGCCGGCGGTGTTAAGAGCGTCACGGATCTCACGGCCCACCGCGATGAGCTGGCTGACATCCTGCGGCCTCACCTTCAGGCCGATCGCCGCTGCTGGCAGGACGGCATACATGGCACCGCCGAAAGCAATGTCGACGGTGACGGGTCCACGCGAGGTCTCGACTGGGATGTCGGTTGCGTGGACGTGGCTGGCGACATTGGTGAAAGTCACCTCCTCGACCAGCCCTTTGCTGGTGCGCACACTCGCAGTGACGCGCCCCGAGGGCACGTCCACGACGACGTCGGTGACCCCGTCGGCGGGGGCCGGTACCCGACCCGAGGCGACGGCCCACGCTCCGAGAGCCATGGTTCCGTGTCCGCACGCGGTGGAGAAGCCGTCCTTGTGCCAGAACAAGACCCCTAGATGGGCACCGGCGTCATCCGGCGGAACCAGGAATCCGCCGTACATGTCCGCGTGACCGCGCGGTTCGCTGCACAGCAGGGCCCGCATCCACTGCACTTCGTCGCTGTTCATCGCTATGACGCGGCGCTGGGCGACGGTAAGCCCGTCGCCGGTCACCGCGGCCGGGCTGCTGGGCACGATGCGGAAAGGCTCGCCCCCGGTGTGCCAGTCGATCGTGTCGATCGGTTCTGTTCTCTGCATGTCTCACGCCCCCAGGTACGCCTCGACGACCTGCGGGTCGGTACGCAAGTCACCAGCCGGTCCGGTCAGCGTCACGCGGCCGGAGTCGATGACGTAGCCGCGGTGCGCGACCTTCAACGCGGCCCGTGCATTCTGCTCGATCAGCAGCACGGACGTGCCCGCTTCGTTGATGGAGCGGATGGCGTCCATGACCTGGGCGACGACCAGTGGCGCCAGGCCCATCGAGGGCTCGTCCAGCATGATCAGCCGGGGTCCGGCGACCATCGCCCGGCCGATGGCGAGCATCTGCTGCTCACCGCCGGAAAGAGTGCCTCCCTGCTGGTGGCGGCGCTCGGCCATGCGGGGGAACAGTTCGTAGACCTGCTTGATCCGCTTGTCGACCGTGGCCGTCTCACGCACGGTATAGCCGCCGACTTGGAGATTCTCGTGCACTGTCAGCCGAGAGAAGATGCGCCGGCCCTCGGGCACGTGCACGATTCCGCGCTCGACGATCGACCAGGGCGCGGCCGCGGTGATGTCCCTGCCGAACGCGGTGATGGTCCCGGCCCTGGATCGCACCACGCCCGAAATCGTCGAGACCGTCGTGGACTTGCCGGCCCCGTTGTTGCCGAGCAGAGCGACGATCTCTTTCTCGCCGACGCAGAGGTCCAGGCCTCTGAGGGCTTCCACCTTGCCGTAGGCGACTTCCAGGCCCTTGATGTCAAGGATCGGTTCCATTACCGCGCCTCCGCAATGCCGTCCGTGCCTGCTTCGGCCGCGATGCGTTCGGCCTCGGCGTGCGCTTCCTGGTCTTCGGCGCCGAGGTATGCCTCAATGACCGCCGGGTTGGACCGGATGGCCGCGGGTGGGCCGTCGGCGATCTCCTTGCCGTAGCTCAGGACGACGATCCGTTCTGAGACCTCCATGACCAGGCCCATGTCGTGCTCGATCAGGACCACTGCGGTTCCGAGAGCGGCGATGCGCCGCATCAGGTCGAGCAGTTGGGTCTTCTCTGTGTGGTTGAGTCCGGCCGCTGGCTCATCGAGCAGGAGCATCCGCGGCTCGCGGGCCAGCGCCCTGGCGATTTCCACACGCCGTTGTTCGCCGTACGGGAGGTTGCGGATCTGCGCGGTCCGGTCGTAGTGCATGCCGACGAAGTCGAGCCAGCGGTGTGCCTCGTCGGTCGCCGCGTCCTCACTGCGCCAGTAGCGCGGTGTGTGCAGCATCGCATCGAGGGAGTTCTGTTTGATGCGGACGTGCATGCCGGCACGCACGTTGTCCAGGACGGTCAGGTCGCCGAAGAGCCGCAGGTTTTGGAACGTGCGCGCGATACCGCTGGCAGCGATCACAGCCGGCCGTTTCCCGGTGATGTCGCTGCCATTGAACGTGACCGAGCCGGAAGCCGGCTGGTAGAAGCCGGTGATGCAGTTGAAAGCGCTGGTCTTGCCGGCGCCGTTGGGGCCGATGACGGAGAGCACCTCGCCTTCCTGGACGGAGAACGTCAGGCCGTCGACGGCGCGTACCCCTCCGAACGAGACAGACATGTTCCTCACGTCGAGGAGCACCTTGCTCACGGCCTACCTCCCTGCGATTGGCGTCCGCGCCGCCTGGGTTCACCTGTACGGCTCGGCAGCAGTCCCTGGGGGCGGAAGATCATGACGACGATCAGCAGCAGGCCGAAGACGAGATAGCGCCAGTTCTCCGCCCCGCGCAGCAGTTCGGGCAGTAGCGAGATCACCAGCGCCCCGACGACCACGCCCGGCACCGAGCCCATGCCGCCGAGGACGACGGCCATCAGGATGAGCGCGGACCACAGGAAGTTGAAGCTCGGAGGGGAGATTGCCGTCTGGTGTGCCGCGAACAGCACGCCGGCGATTCCGCCGAAGATCGCCCCTGCGATGTAGGCGGCGAACTTCACCTTGTAGGTGTGGATGCCCATGGCCTCGGCGGCGTCCTCGTCCTCACGGACGAACCTCCACGCCCGGCCGATCCGTCCGCGCCCCAGCCGGCTGGAGAAGAGCACGGCCACGATGACAATGACCGCGGTGATCCAGTAGAGCGCGACATCGGCACGCAGTCCGAAAGCGCCGAAGTCCGGGATGCCGTACAGGCCGTTCGGCCCGCCGGTGAAGTCGAGGTTGTTCGCTGTGATGCGGATGATCTCCCCGAAGCCCAGGGTGACGATGGCCAGGTAGTCGCTGCGCAGCCGCAGCGTCGGCCCGCCGATGACGAGCCCGCCGATGACTGCGGCGGCCACGACCACAGGGATGGTTGCGAGCAGCGGCCACCCGTACCTCGTCGACAGCAGCCCTGAGACGTATGCCCCGATCGCGAAGAAGGCGGCGTAGCCCAGGTCGAGGAGTCCGCAGTAGCCGACCACGATGTTCAGCCCGACCGCGAGCATGATGAAGATCAGCGCGTCAATCGCGATCTGGATGACGTAGGTACTGGAGTTGAGGTACGGCAGAGCAAGCGTGACTGCCGCTAGACCGAGGGCGAGCCATCTGCTCGCAAGGAGTCCGGATGCAGTTTCGGCGAGGGCCGCGCGACGGTCTGTGAAGGTTCCGACTTTGGAGCCGGCGGGCGCGACGTTCGCGGGTGCTCGCTCTTCCACGGCCCTGACATATGCCGAGGGTGCCTCCATGGTGCGCGGAGTCGACTCGTCGTTCATCACACACGCTCCGTGACGCGTTCGCCGAGCAGCCCGGTGGGGCGCACGGTGAGGAAGAGGATGAGGAAGCCGAACGCAAAGACATCGCGCCATTCGCTGCCGAGGTAGGCAACTGCGAACGACTCCAGCAGGCCGAGCACGACCGCTCCCAGAACGGCTCCTCGCAGGTTGCCGATTCCGCCGATGACCGCGGCAGTGAAGGCCTTGAGTCCGATGACAAACCCCATCAGGAAGTCGATCTTCCCGTAGTACGCTCCGGCCATGACTCCGGCAGCGCCAGCGAGTGCCGAGCCGATGAAGAAGGTCCGCGCGATGACCCGGTCGACGTTGACTCCCATGAGCAGGCAGGCCTTTGGATCCTGCGCGATGGCCCGCATCGCACGTCCCGACCGGGTCTTCCTGACCAGGGTGTCCAGAGCGATCATGAGAAGGACGGCGATGGCCATCATCGCCAGCTGCGCATAGGTGATCCGCGCGCCGGCGATGTTCAGCGTGCCTCCGGTGACACCGATCTGGTAGACCTGCGGATTCGGACCGAAGGCGACTGCGATGCCGTATTCGAGGGCGAAGCTCGCGCCCACAGCGGTGATGAGGACGGACAGCCTCGGTGCGCTGCGCAGTGGGCGGTAGGCCACCCGTTCCAGGATCACCCCGAAGGTGCCAGTGGCGGCCATCGCGGCGATCATGATGGCTATGAGGGCGATGAGTCCGCCGCCCAGTGCGCCGGCGCCGACGCTCAGCACGGTGAAGCCTGCGAAGGCGCCGAGCATGTAGATGTCACCGTGGGCGAAGTTGAGTAGTTTGATGATCCCGTAGACCATCGAGTAGCCGAGTGCGACCAGGGCATAGAACGAGCCGACGAACAGGCCGCTGACCACGAGTTGGATGAAGTGGTGCATGAGGGTTCCCTGGGGCTTAGGGGAAGCGGCAACACGCAGGTGACCGACCGAGGCCGGCCACCTGGCGTCACTTGTTCGGGACGAAGCCGTTGTCCTTGACGACGAGGATGTCGAAGCCGCCCGCGCTCAGCGTGTGCTCGGGGGTGAACTTCAGAGGCCCGGAGAAGATCTTGAAGCCGTCGGTCTTCTCGAGGGCAGCGGTGAGGGCCTGGCCGTCGGTGGTGCCGGCCTTCTTGACCGCCTCGGCGGCGACGCGCACCGCGTCATAGGCCTGTGTCGAGTAGGGCCCGGGCTCGGAGCCGAACTTCTTCTTGTACTTCGCTACCCATGCCTGGCCGCCGGGTATGGTCTGCGGCGTCTGGGTCATCGTTGCGAACACGCCCTGGGCGTTGTGCTTGCCCGCGATCTGGATCAGTTTCGCGTCGACGGATCCGTCCGCGACCATGATCCGGCCCCGGTAGCCGGCCGCCTTGAGCTGCTTGATGAGCAGACCGCCCTCCTGGTAGTACCCGGTCCAGTAGACGAAGTCCGCCTTCGCTTTCAGCACGGCGTTGACGGCTCCGGAGTAGTCCGACTCGCCGGCGGTGACTGCCTGGTGTTCGGCAACTCGGACGCCGTCCGCCCGTAGGTTCTTGTCGGTGCGCTTGGTGATGTCGGCCGAGTAGGAGGTGTTGTCGTCGATCAGGGCGACGCTCTTGCTGCCGCTCTCCTTGATGAACTGGGCTGCGGCTTCGGCTTGCTGTATGCCGGTGCCGTTGATCAGGAAGACGTTGTTTCGCTTCTGCGCCACGAGGTCGGCGGAGTTGGCGGCCGGAATGAGCATCGGGATGTTCGTCTTGCCGAAGATGCTGAGCGTCGGCAGGGTAGCCGAGGAGCAGTAGCCGCCGACCGAGATGTCGATGCTGGCACTGACGAGTTTGGCGGCACCTGCGGCGGCGGTCTTGGGGTCGCAGGCCTCGTCCTCGACCGTGAGCGAGAGCTTGCGGCCGTCGACTCCGCCTGCGGCGTTGATTTCGTCGACTGCGAGCTGGGCTCCGTGCTTCATGTAGGGCCCGATGGCGGCCGAGCTGCCGGTCAGGGGGGCGAGCATGCCGAGCTTGATGGTTCCGGAGTCGCTGCCGGCGGAGCCGTCCTGAGTGAGATCACCGCAAGCGGTGAGGGTGAGGCCGAGTACTACGGCAGCAGCCGCCATGGTTCCGCGACAATTGATGGTCATGCCTTGCTCCGTCTCGCGTGGTCTCTTGGGGACCACCGGGGAGCCGAGAGTGCTCCCCGGTCGTGACGACGTCTCCTCCGATTGCGAGGTGTGACATGTCACAAGTGATTGCTGTTGTGCCGCGAGGGCGGCGATGGCGCTGCCATGGGTGTGCAGGCGGCTCGCCCTGTTGTTTGCTGCGCGTTGGGTGCGGACTGCGTCGACAGTCGGATCATGGGCCGTTGTGAGGCTTTGTGCGACCTTCTGTCCGGCTCGTGCAATGCCACCCATCTTTAATGTGTGACATTGCACTGACGATAGCGGGCCGTTTCGCGAGGCGCGAGATGTGAGCGCCCTCGTGATGAATGTGTAATTTTCAGCCAGAGCATGTGGGCCACGCCGGGCGCATGCCTCTGTTCAGAGGGTGAAACCGGCCGGGTACGGATCCGATGGATCGAGCATGTACTGCGCAGTGCCCGTGATCCAGGCGCGGCCGGTCACAGAGGGCAGAATGCCCGGCCGATCTCCGACCGTTGTTTCTCCCAGAATGCGCCCAATGAACCGGGAGCCGATGAAGGACTCGTTGACGAAGTCCTGACCCACGGGCAGCTGCCCGCGCGCGTGCAGCTGCGCCATCCGTGCGCTGGTGCCCGTACCGCAGGGTGACCGATCGAACCAGCCTGGGTGGATGGCCATAGCGTGCCGGGAATGTTCTGCCGTCGATCCGGGGGCTTCGAGGTAGACGTGATGGCACACGTCGATGGCCGGGTTCTCCGGGTGGGCCACGGGGTTCTGCTTGTTGATGGCGTCCATGATGGACAGTCCTGCAGCGAGCAGTTGCTGCTTTTGCGCGCGGTCGAAGGGGATGCCGAGGTCTTCGGTGCGGACGAAGGCGTAGAAGTTGCCGCCGTAGGCGATGTCGTAGCGCACCGCGCCGTACCCGGGGACATCGACGACCTGGTCGAGTGCGTGGCAGTAGGAGGCCACATTCTCCAGAGTCACCGATTCGGCATGGCCGTCGCGGACTCGTACCCGGGCCCGGACCAGCCCGGCCGGCGTGTCGAGCTGCACGATGGTTTCCGGCTCGACGGCCTCGACCATTCCGGTCTCGACGAGGACTGTTGCCACGCCGATGGTCCCGTGCCCGCACATCGGCAGGCAGCCGGACACCTCGACGAAGAGCACCCCGAAGTCGGCGTCCGGCCGGGTTGAAGGCTGCAGAATCGCTCCCGACATCGATGCGTGTCCGCGCGGCTCACACATGAGCAAGGTGCGCAGGCCGTCGCGTTCCGCGACGAATCGCTGCCGTCTCTCGAACATCGTCGCCCCCGGCAGGACGCCCACGCCGCCCGTGATGACGCGGGTCGGCATGCCCTCCGTGTGCGAGTCGACGGCGTGATAGCAGACGGTCGAGCGCATGGTCAGCTCACCCCGGCGTCGATGAGGACCTGGGTGACGGCACGCACGGTGGCCTCCGTCTCCAGGCTGAGAGGCTGCCGCGGCGGACGGCAGATCCCGCCGCGGCGGCCGATCATCTCCTGGCCGAGCTTGATGGCCTGGACGAACTCTGTCTTGCTGTCCCAGCGCAGAACCGGGTGCAGCTGGCGGTAGAGAGGCAGCGCCGTCGCCAGGTCGCCGGCGACCGACGCGTTGTACAGCGCGAGGCAGGCCTCGGGGAACACCTGCGGGTAACCGGCGACCCAGCCCTTGGCGCCGGCGAGGCCCACCTCCAGGAGGGTGTCGTCGGTTCCGATCATGAGATCGAGGCCGGGCGCGAGTTCGGAGATCTCGTAGCAGCGCCGCACGTCACCGGAGAATTCCTTGACGCCGACGATCAGACCTTCGGCGTGCAGCTTGGCCAGCAGCTCCGGGCGCAGGTCGACCTTGGTGTCGATGGGGTTGTTGTAGGCGGTGACGGGCAGGCCGACCGAGGCGACCAGCTCGAAGTGCTCGAGGACTGCGCGGTCGTCGGCACGGTAGGCGTTGGGCGGCAGGCACATGACGGCCTGGCAGCCCGCGTCCTTGGCGAACTGGGCGTGCCGCTTGGCCTCGGTCCCGCTGTAAGCGCCGACGCCGGGCATGACGGTGAATCCGTCGGGAGCGTTCGCTATGGCCGTCTCCACGACGCGGTCGCGCTCCTCGTACGTCAGCGTCTGGTACTCACCCAGCGAGCCGTTCGGCGCGACGCCGTGCAGTCCCTGTTCGGCGAGCCAGGCGACGTTGTCGCCGTAGGCGGCGAAGTCGACCGTGAGGTCGTCGTTGAAGGGCAGGCTGGTCGCGACGATGACGCCGTGCCAGGGCTTGCGGGTCTCGTTCATCAATGCTCCTTGTCGGTTTTCACTGTCATTCGTGCGATGTCGACGGTTGTTCGTCGAGCCGGGCGAGGGCCCCGAGAGTGACGGGGGTCGCCACGATCCGTTCCGCGGGCGTGTATGCCCGCTCGTGTGAGGTGAGGCAGTGCACGGCTGGCCCGCACATCCGTCCCTGGCACCAGCCCATGCCGGCCCGGGTCAGTTGTTTGACCTGCCGGTGGTCCTGGGCACCGCCGTCGGAGCAGGCAGACCGGACCGTAGCTGCCGAGACCTCCTCGCAGCGGCAGACGACGGTGTCGTCGGTCAGCCACGAAGACCATGCTGGAGGAACCGGATGAGCGAGGCCTAGCGCCCGGCCGAAGGCGCGCTGACTGGCCACTGCGGCACGGACCGCAGCCAGGCGCTGTCTGCCCAGCACCGGGGGAGCGCCTATGTCGGCAAGGATGGACTCGGCGGCAAGGCGGCCTTCGCTTACCGCGAGTGCCGCCCCGCCCACGCCGCATGCCTCGCCTGCAACATAGACACCTGTGACGGAGGTGCGCTGGCCACCGTCGACGGCGATGACCGAGTTACCGTCTGCCGAGGTGGTCAGCGCGCAGCCCAAGGGGATGAGCAGGTCAAGCTGTGGTACGAATCCCCAGCCGACACCGACGGCATCGACGTCAATTCGCCGTTCCGTTGCCGGACGCGGTCGGCCGTCGGATGTCAGCGACGCAATCCGGACCGATGTGACCCGGGCCCCGCCTTCGGCGCTGATGATCGCCGTACGCGGCCGGATCGGGATCCGGTGGCGGGCGAGTGCAGCAGCGTATCCGGCGGCCTCCAGCCATTTGCCGGGGTTACGCAGCAGAGGGCCAGGATGGCGCAGCCAGCCTGTTGGACGGGCTGCCTCGCACACCGTGACCACTTGGACTCCGCGTGCCGCGAGGCCAGCCGCCACCGGCAGCAGGAACGGCCCGGTGCCCCCCAGTACCACGCGGCTGCCGGCCGCGACCCCGCCACCTTTGAGGAGTGCCTGGAGGCCTCCGATGGTGAGCACACCCGGCAGGTCCCAGCCGGGGAAGGGCAGCTGCCGGTCATAGGCCCCCGTCGCTACACAGATTCTGGGCGCGCGCAGAATGGTGGCGGCTTCTCGGGGTGCGTCACGCCGGTCGACCATGTGGATTGCAAAGCCGTCGCCGTCCCGGACCACGGACCACACATGGTGCGCCAGACGCAGTTCCAGCCGTCCTGCCGCCTGGCCCGCCGCCAGGGCGTCACACAGGGTGCGGTACTGGCGCAGACCGTGGTGCAGATCCTTGGTGGGGATTGCCGAGCGCGCGTGCTCTGGCGGGTGCCGCCAGAACTGGCCGCCGACAGCGGTTCCGGAGTCCACCAGCACGACGCGCAGTCCACCAGCTGCGGCCGCGGCCGCAGCGGCCATGCCGGCCGGTCCGGCGCCGACAACGACGAGGTCAAGTAGCTCACTCATCGTCACCCTCCTCGGTCGTGACGGTCATGTCCGGACGCGCTGGGACCAGGCAGGCACGCTGCCCGCCGATGCCGTCAATGGTCACCAGGCAGTCGAAGCAGACGCCGATTCCGCAGAAGACGCCACGCGGGCGCTGATTGATGCGGGTAGTGCGCCAAGCGACCCGGCCTGCGGCAACGAGGGCTGCGGCAATGGTCTGTCCTTCGGTGAAGGGCAAAGGCTCGCCGTCGACGACGATGTGGCTCACTTCGACGCACCTCCTTGGGTGAAGAAGCGGTCGGGTAGAAGACCGGTGTATGCCGCCGGGTCGGCACCGTGCCAGGGGTGTCCGAGCAGGTGGGCTGTGACAAGTGCGCCCGTCGCGGGGGCGAGTCCGATGCCCGCCCCTTCGTGCCCGCACGCGTGAACAACCTGCGGCAGGCGCGGATCGGGGCCGATGACCGGCAGATGGTCCGGGCAGTAGGGCCGGAACCCGCGATAGGCGCGGATCAGGTGGACCTTCTTCAAGGACGGGAAGAGCCGGCATGCCTGCGCGGCGAGCGTGGTGAGCACGGCAGGGTTCGGCGTCATGTCGAAGCCGACGCGTTCGCGGCTGGCGCCGATCAGGATCGTTCCGCCGCGGGTGCCCTCGACCACACAGGAGGTTTCCAAGCCCTCATCCGAGGAGGCGACGTTGGCGACGTAGTCGGCCGAGTAGACCTTGTGGTGCACCATCGGCGGCAGCGGCTCGGTCACCAGGACGAAGCCCCGCCGCGGCAGGACCTCGATGGGTGCGCCAAGCCGGCGGCCGACCTCTCCTCCCCAGGTTCCGGCCGCGTTGATGACGGCATCAGCCTGAAGGACATCGCCAGACGCGGTGAGGACGCCCGTGACCCGACCGCCGCGGTCGGCCGCCGCGGCAGTGACCTCGCCTGTCAGCAGGCGCGCACCCCGGGCCACGGCGGCGTCCAGGAGCGCGGCTGCCGCGAGGACGGGCTGCACCTGTGCATCCTGCGGGTAATGCACACCTCCGGGAAGCCCAGCTGCGAGGTGGGGCTCCAGATCACGGACGTGCTCGACCGGCTCGACGCGGACGCCGCACGCAGCCTGCCGTGCAGCGAACGCATTGAGCGATCTCAGGCTCTCTTCAGTGCTGGCGACAACGAGGCCGCCCTTCGGCTCCAGCTCGATGGTTTCCGGCCCGACCTCCTGGGCGGCCTCTTCCCAGAGCGTGCGGCTCAGTCGGGCCAGGGAGAGCTCAGGGCCCGGCTCCTTGTCGGAAACGAGGATGTTCCCCTCACCGCGGCTCGTTGTTCCAGCACCGACAGGACCGCGGTCGATGACGGTGACGTCCATGCCGGCCGCAGTAGCGTGGAAGGCGCACGCGGCGCCGACGACGCCGGCGCCGACGATGACGACCTTGCGAGTCACCGACTCCTCCTCTGTGCAATGTCACATGCCATTGCTTAGGGTATACATCTGCATCACCCGAAGACAATGACCAGCTCAACGTGACTTCGCTGGCCCTCCAGCATGACGAACGAGGGGATCCACCACCGTGAACCTGACCGGGAGCTCAATCGTGGCCGGCCGTGACCTCCAAGGAGAAGGGCCGGCATGGCGCGCTGTCGCGGCCGAGACAGGCGAACCCCTCGGCCCGCAGATGCACGATGCCTCGCCAGAACAGGTCGCACAGGCGACGAGGCTGTCCGCGTCGGTGGCCCGGGAATACCGCGCCATTCCGCCACACCGGCGAGCCGCCTTCCTCGATGCCTGCGCCAAGGAGATCGAAGCACTCGGCGGCGACCTCATCAACCGTGCAGCGCTCGAGTCGGGACTGCCGCCGGAGCGCCTCATCGGCGAACGCGGGCGTACATGCGGACAACTGCGCATGTTCGCCGACCTCATCCGCAGCGGAGACGCACTCGGTGTCCGTATAGACCCCCCGCTGCCTGAACGCCTGCCTCTTCCTCGAGCGGACCTCCGCCTGCGTAAGGTGCCTGTCGGCCCGGTGGCGGTCTTCGGGGCGAGCAACTTCCCGCTGGCCTTCTCCGTCGCCGGCGGCGACACCGCTTCAGCCCTCGCGGCAGGATGCCCGGTAGTCGTCAAGGCGCATCCAGCCCACCCAGGGACCAGTGAACTCGTCGCGCGTGCCATCACACGTGCCGCCGAGAGCACCGGCATGCCAGCCGCGGTCTTCTCGCTGCTGATCGGGCGCAGCACAGCAGTCGGACAGGCACTCGTGCGCGACCCGCGGATCGCGGCCGTCGGTTTCACCGGCTCCCGTGCCGGTGGACTCGCACTGGTAGAAGCTGCCAACGCCCGGCCCGTGCCCATCCCCGTCCACGCTGAGATGTCATCTGTCAACCCTGTGATCGTGCTCGAGGGCGCACTGGCCGATCCGCAGTCGACCGCTCACGCATACCTGGCCTCGCTCACCAACGGGTCCGGGCAGTTCTGTACCAATCCCGGCCTTCTTCTCCTGCCGACAGGCGAGAAAGGAGACGCCTTCTGCGAAAGGGTGGCGAACACGCTGACCCACACTGCAGGACAGATCATGCTCACCCCCGAGATCGCTCACGCCTTTACCGCCGGGGTTCAGCGGTGGATGACTGTCGACGGTGTCCACGTTGTAGCTCAGGGAGTGCCGGGCCCAAGCTCCTACGCGCCCGCACCCGTCGTTCTGACCTGTGACGCTGCAACCTATGCAGCCCACGAAGACCTCACAGCCGAAGTCTTCGGCGCCGCCGGACTGATCGTGCGATGGCGAGACGTCCAAGAGCTCGCAGCGCTCATGGAACACATGGAAGGACAGCTGACAGCGACGCTGCATGGAAGCGACATCGACCTGGCGACGGCCGAACAGCTTCTGCCCGTCCTGGAAGAACGGGCAGGACGCATCCTGTGGGGCGGCTGGCCGACTGGGGTCGAGGTCAGCCATGCCATGGTGCACGGCGGTCCGTGGCCCGCAACGTCCACGCCCACCACGACAAGCGTCGGGACCATGGCAGTCGAACGATGGCTCCGGCCAGTCTGCTACCAAGGCTTCCCCGACACGCTTCTCCCTCAAGAGCTGCGCACGAGCAACCCGCTCGGAGTTGCCCGGTACTTCGACGGCCAACTCGTGCCTCGAACCCAGGTAGTCAACGACTGATGTCAGCTAGGTGGAGCGTGACTGTGCCGTCGACCGAAGCGCAGTGTGACTAGGCATGGTGGGCATGTCGGGTAGTGATCAGTTGGCTCAATGCCTGGCTCGCAACGTCAAGCACTGGCGCACCGAACGCAACCTCACCATCGACGCGCTCGCAGCCCGGGCCCGTGTAAGCCGCGGCATGATCATCCAAATTGAGCAGGCCCGCACCAACCCGAGCATCGGCACAGTCGTCAAGCTCAGCGAAGCCCTCGGAGTCAGCCTCACCACCCTGCTCAACAACGCGCAGAGGCCCTTGGTCCGTATCGTTCCCTCTGAGCAGGCCGTACAGCTATGGCAAACCACAGTAGGTAGCTACAGCCGTCTCCTCGCAGGCGTCCAGGCTCCTGGACTCCTGGAGATGTGGAGCTGGCGGCTTATGCCCGGCGACAGCAGCCCTTCCGGCCTGCAACCCGCGGGCGCGACCAGCCTCATCCACGTTATCTCTGGCGATCTGACCCTCACCGTCGACGGCACCCTATTCCAAGTCGCCGCTGGAGCCAGTGCCTTCCTGGCGGCCAACACACCCCATACCTATAGCAATGATGGCGATGCCCCGACGAGTCTGGTGATGGCCATTTCCGTTCATGAGTGACGCCACCCCTCCGTCAGTTGGACGAGTTCGCAGGGCTAGGGGAGGTCTGGCAAATCACTGCACCTAGAGGGAGCCTTTGGGAAGAATGTGTGGGTCGGCTAGTGGCGTGACAATCCGGACTACCCGTACAAAGTTCGTGAAGGGGAGATGATGTTGGCTAGGCAGGTACTGACTTTCGCCCACTGGGTGGACTTTATGATCGATTGTGGGGAGACCAACACGCACGCCAGTGCGTGGCGGATGCTAGCCGATACGCCCGTTCCGGTCTTCGACCAGGAGAGCATGACAGTGTCTCTGAGCGGACGGTTCGAGGGCGCTTCGTTCGGTGAGTACGTTGAGATGCTGAGGGCCTCATCGGCGGACAGCCGGTATGCCGATGATTGGCCGATGGAAGTCGATGCTCCCGTCCCTGTATTCACCCCCTACACCAGAACTGTTCACCTCGGGAAGCCGGCGAGCACGTTCTCGTTCTTCCCTGCGGATCCGACTGCAGCTTGACGAGTGGGTCGCTGGCCGGAGTGGAGGGGCGCTCTGCGTGGCGGTGTCAGGCGATCGTCTGGCTCGGAAATTACGCTCCGGTTTACGACCACACCGCATCCGAGCGGTCAATGTCGAATGAGTCGACCAGATTGCAAGCCGACAGCGTCGTGGGACGGCCGGCCTTCCGACTGGCATATGGTCGCGACCCGATAGTGCGATGCGCGTCAGGCTGAGAGTGTGCTGTGCATCCGGCTCAACGGCTAGTGGCTGCGGTGCGGGAGTTGACGTCGAGTTTGGCGTAGATTCGGGTCAGGTGGGACTTGGTGGTGCCTTCGGTCAGGGGAGGCGTGTGCCGATGGCCTGGTTGGACAGCCCTTCGGCGACCAGAGTGAGAACTTTGGGTTCGTGCCGGATCAGGGCGGTGCCCGGGGTGCGTAACCGGTCCATTAGCCGGTCGGCGACGGTGCGGGCGACTGTGGTGCGGTCGACGGCTGCAGTACGTACGGCAGCAGCCAGGTTCTCGGGCGGGGCGTCCTTGAGGAGATAGTCGGTGGCGCCGGCTTCGATGGCAGGCAGGGTGTCGGCGTCGGAGTCGTAGGTGGTGACGATCGCCGTCCCTACCAGCTCTCCGGCGGTCAGCGCCAGCGCGTCAACATCGCCCGCGCGCTGATGAACCGACGGCGAACCCGCCAGCGCTCTCGACCATGAACGCCGCGCCGTTGTCCTCGACCTCATCACCCGCCTTACCCACGAGAAGGCCACCGCCATGATCCTGTCACCCGGGACCGCACCCGCCTCACCTCAGCCGATCAGATCGCCGAAGTCCCCGACGCAGTCCTGCGCCTCCCGGCAACGAGCCGGGGTAAGGGATCAACTTGCACGAGCCAAAGGGCCAAGCGGCTCCGCATACGACGAGCGTTCCGCAGGTTCTGAGAGCCGGGCTTACCTGCACGAACCCGATGACGTCCAGCGCCGGGTTCTATGACAGTGGAAGGTCTGGGATTGCTGGACCGCTTACGGACGCACTAGGAGTCGCGTTCATCCACGGTCGGCTGTCCGACTGCAGGTGCGTGACCAGGAAGCCGTCGATGTAAGGCACCGGCTGTGAGAGGAGCGGTTGTCCATGATCGGTGTAGCGAGGTAGAGGCCGCCTTCAGCCCGAGCGGCTGGAGGCTTCGTTCGCCGTCCGAGCCTGCTCACGTGACACACCGTAGATCGGTTCGACTCAGGGTTGGCCCCGATGTGCGGGGTGGTTGCGGTCCGTACGTTGGGCATCACCGGCAGCCGGGCACGGGGGCGGCCGCCGGGAGCCGTGCTTCCGCTGCGGCCGTGGCACCGGATCGGTGCATGGGTGGTGCGGGAGCGGACCGGTGCACATGACCGGGCACGGGCGGTTGCTCCTCACGCACAGCCGTCACATGCCCGGCCATGACGGCCCCCGATGTTCCAGCGACAGACCGGGGGTACAGCCATGCCAGAGCGGATTGACGCACGTGCGACCGTCGCCGCCACATCGGCGGTTCCGCTCGGTGCCCCGGCATCACGGGCCGTTCGACGTGGGTGCCGGCACGGACTGCCGCACATCGCGCCGTTCCGCCCCCGCGGTTCGCACCGTGCCACGGTTCCCGGACCCGGCGGACCGCGGCGTTCCGCGGTGACACACGCCGCCGGATAGCAGGCCCCGCCTGCCCCTCACCCATCCAGCATGCTCCATCACCACCACTTCACCTCGGGCACGGCTTCTCACGTCAAGGAGACAGCAGATGCACAACGTCAAGCGCGTCCGGTACGCCGTCACGATGGCGGCCGCCGGGCTGGTCCTGTCGGGCACGGCCATCACCGCCGCGGTGGCCGACTCCTCGTCGGCCACCGCGCCGAAGGCGGCCGCCGCCACCGGCACACACAGTGCCGACGTGGCGGCCGCGGGCAGGAGTTACACCTACCTGATGTTCAAGAAGAACTCCAGGAACCCGTCGAACTCCCGGCTGAGCCTGGTCTACGTGAACATGAACAACCCCGACCACCCGCACAGCTACACGGTGAACAGCTGGCGCGCCGGGTCGGGCAACGGCAGCAAGGACACCTGCGCCCGCAACCGGGGCTGGCTGCCCAATGGTGAGTACGCCATCAAGGCGTTCTACGACCACCACAACGGCGGGTCGCACGGCGTGAACGGCGTCTCCTGGCTGCTGAGCAACCACAAGTGCCACAGCGGCACATGGCGCACGGACCTGTTCATCCACAGCGAGATGCGCCCCAACGGCACCCAGGGCCCTCGCACCGGGGGCGACAGCCCCTACCGCTGGGACGGCAACGGCGACTACAAGTCCAACGGCTGCATCAAGCTCAAGCCGTCCGACATCCGCGAGCTGAAGGGCTACCGCTCCGGCTACCCGAAGCCGACCAGGCTGTTCGTGTCCTGAAGCCTCGGCCCGGTCGCCGGCACACGGCCGGCGACCGGGCACGGCCGACCGCAACCAGAACACAAGGAGATCGATTGTGAAGGCATCCCGCATACTTCACGCGGCGCTGCTGACCGCTGCCGTACTGACCGGTGCTCCGGTAACCGCCGCTGCCGCGTCCGCGTCCTCAGCCGGTGCATCGTCCGCCCCGGCGGTGACCTCTGCCAACCAGTGTGCGAAGACGCGGCCGTTCCTTTCCCGCGGCGACCAGGGAAGCTGCGTACGGTTCCTGCAGCGCAAGCTCGACGACAACGGCATCCCCACCCGGGTCGACGGCGTCTTCGGCCGGGGTACTGCCCATTCGGTGAAGGTCTTTCAACGGGCCTGCGGCTTCCAGGGCAAGGAGATCGACGGCCTGGTGGGTCCCCGCACCTGGGCCGGGCTGCTGGATCACTCCTGCGTATGAGCTCGTGAGGGCCCTAGGAGTCCCTGGGGGCGGGAAGTCGGTCATGCGCGCAGATATGTCAGCACGGCGAGCACCCGGCGGTTCGCGCTGACGTCCGGTTCGAGCTCAAGCTTCGTGAACACGCTCCGGATATGGGTCTCCAGCGTCTTCGCGCTGACCCGCAGCCGCCTGCCGATCTCCTCGTTCGACCAGCCCTCCGCCATATGCCTTAATACCTGCCGTTCGCGCGCGGTCAGCGCGTCCAGTGCCCCCTGGGTGCCACGCCGCCGCAGCAGCCGGGAGACGATTTCCGGATCGACCGCCGACTCTCCGGCCGCCACCCGTTGCAGGGCGGCACACAACTCCTCTGGGTCGGCGATCCGTTCCTTCAGCAGATACCCGAACCCCCGGGGGCTGCGGGCGAGCACCTGTACCGCCGTGCTCGTCTCGACGTACTGGGACAGCAGCAGCACGCCGGTGCCCGGGCGGCGGGTCAGGATCGCCTCCGCCGCCCGCACCCCCTCATCGGTGTAGGTCGGTGGCATACGGATGTCGAGCAGCACCGCGTCCGGCCGCTCGGCCTCGACCAGTGCGAGCAGCCCCTCCGCCGAGCCGGTCTCGCCGACCACCTCGATACCGCAGTCGGCGAGCAGACGTAGCAGCCCCTGGCGCAGCAGCACGGAGTCCTCGGCAACGATCACGCGCACGGCAGCTCCACACGGATCCGCGTGCCCCGCCCTCGAGGGCTGTCGACCCGCAGGTCGCCGCCCACGGCGGACACCCGGTCTCGGAGCCCGCTCAGCCCTGTGCCCCGCGCGGGGGCCCTGTCCAATGACGGATCGTCCGCACCGCCGACTCCGTCGTCCGTCACCTCGACCACCAGACGGACGCCGTCGCGCCGGGCGCGGACCTCGATGTGGCGGGCGGCGGCATGCTTGACGGCGTTGGCGAGCGCCTCGCAAGCCACGAAGTAGGCGGTGGTCTCAATCAGCGGAGGGCAACGGCCGGGCTCCGCGTCGACCGTGACGGGCACCGGGCACTGTTCGGCCAACGCCATCAGCGCCGGGGCGATCCCCGCCCGGCCCAGGACCGCCGGGTACATGCCCCGCGCTAAGTCCCGCAGTTCATCCAGCGCCTGACGCAAGCTCCCCTCGACCTCTTCGACGGCGCTCCGCAGGCCCGGGTCCGTGCCAGCGGGCAGCCTCGCACCGAGGCCGCGCAGCGTCATCAGCGTGTACAGCAGCCGGGTCTGGGCGCCGTCGTGCAGATCCCGCTCCAGCCGTCGGCGCTCCTCGTAGGCGGCCTGGAGCAGCCGGCCGGGTACCGTCCGCGCCGTCATAGCTTGCTCCTCCGCCCGGGCGCGCAACCGCGCGTTGCGCCGCCACAGCCGGACGACGGCGCAGGCCGCGGCGAGCAGCGCGGGATCCTCGGTGAGAGCGTCGTCGTGCACCAGGACGGCATCGGTGTCCGTGTGCGTCATCTCCCGGCCGGCCTCGGCCGACAATGGCCGTCCGTCCGGATCGGCGTAACCCTCGCCGGTGCGTAGGCCCAGTACCAGCGTCGGGTCGCCCAGAGTGCGGCGCAGCACGTCCTGCAAGCGGTGCGCCGTGCACGTATGACCGGCAGTCACCAGCAGCTCGCCGACGTACGCCCGCCGCAGCCGCATGCGCAGCAGGCTCACCAGAAACACGACGGGTACGACCACCTCGCTGAGGTCGGAAGGCACAGTCAGCGCGGCGTTCGCGTCTGCCAGAACTTCAGGCATCACCAGATACAGCATTTCCCAGCCCACGAAGGCAAGGGTCAGCCCGACGGCGACCCAGGACGGCAGCAGCACCCGGCGCCGGGCCGGACTCGCCGAACGCCACCTGTGCACCATCCGCGCCGCCACCAGGATCGTGAGGACCACCCCGGCCCACCGGTAGGCCAGGTCCACCGCGTCGAAAAGGGCCGGGTGGTGCAGGACGAGAAAGGCGTTCGGTCCGCAGCCGGAGCAGGTGAGGTAGCTCACCGAACTGTCCCTCACAGGGTCGTACAGCACCACGCGGACCAGTCCGCCAACGCCCACCAGCAGGTACCCGGTGGCGATGAGCCGGCGGTCGCAGACGCCGCCGGCCCGCCCGTCCGGGAACACCAGCAGCAGATGCGCGAGAACGGCCAGGTTGAGCGCCTCACCCCACGCACCGAGGCCGAACAGCAACGGCACGGGAAATCCTTGGAGGTTGCCCAGAAACCAGGCCATCCCCTCGGCGAGCATCACCGGACCGGTGCGATTGGCCGGACGCCGGGCCCACGCCACCAGCCCCGACCCGGCGAAGGCCCAGCCCGTACAGAGATCGCGTACCAGGTCGGTGCCGTCCGCACCGGTCCGCGCGTACCCCCAGCACCCGCACAGCCCGGCGGCCACCGCCGCGGCACCCCACCCGACGAGTGCCGCTGGCAGAACGCTGCCCGGCTGGCGCTCCGCACGGAGAGTCTTGCCGTACGCGCCTCTCACCGCGAACTGCCGTGCACGCGTGTCATCGGAAACATGCCTTCCCCCGAATTATGTCGACCGCGCGAGGCGCGGAGCGTGTACACGACACCGGGCCAGCCCCGAGCTTGATCGATCTCAGGTTGCCGCTCGGCAACTCCTCCGGGCGCACCAAATATCAGGCTATCGAGACCATCCGATCCGAGGCTCAGGAACAGGTACTAAACTAGTCATTTAACGTCCGGCCGCCGGAGGTGGCTCAATTGAGCCAGATCAGCACCGCATGACCGGTGGATGCGGCATCTTGGAAGAGCCGAGGGTATGCACTCGGCGTGGTCCATCACGCCGGGCCGTGCCATGCAGAGCCGCACTCTACGAATCACGCCGAGGCGACAATCTTCGCACGTCTCGGTGGCAGCGGATCCAAGTGCGGCGACGCCGGTGAAGGTGAGAGGGACGGCTGCCTTGCGTTCGTGGAGGCGGTTCCGGCGGTGACATCCGGTCAGCCGAGCGACGGTGCGTCCAAGAACTCAGATCGAGTGACTTGTTACGGCTGTTACGCAGCAGGCAGTCTGACGCGCGCCCAGACGGACTTGCCTTCAGCCTGCGAGTCCGTGGTCCAGCCCCATGTGTTACTCAAAGCGTTCACGATGGGAAGTCCCCGGTGACGTTCTGCCATTGGCTGAGGGGGAGTAAGTCTGGGGTGAAGCTGGCTGGGATCGCGTACGACGCACAGCAGGGTACGTGGACGCAGAGTGAAAGCCAGCCATACCCCGGCTTGCTGGTCGTCTCCTGCGGCAGTGTCGGGGCGGCCGTGGCGGACGGCGTTAGCGACCAGTTCGGAAGCGATCTGCACCGCGTCGTCGCAGAGGGTGTGCAGTCTCCAGCGGCGCATGGTGTGCCGCGTGAACTGCCGCGCGATGTAGCAGCAGTGTGGGGAGGAGGCAGGGATGCGGCGTGCGGCGAAGGGAGTACTGCCGAGGCCGGAGCGGACGGCGAGGTTGGGTGTGGACGCCAGCGGTTCACCGAGGAACAAGGTCGGTCTTCTTCGCTCGCGGCGTGCAGCAGGCATGAACTCTGGCTGGATCGTGCCGTCGGCTTGTGGCGTCATCGTCCGTCCCCCGGAACTGGTGCCGTGCTTTGTGCATGACCTGGCGTCGTGCCCGTCACTATTCCGGCCCGTTCCTCGTTTCTGCAAGCGCGGCTCTGCAATTGCAGGACGCCGATAATCGCACAGACAGTCGGTTCAGCTGCAGGCCGCAGACGAGCGTGAGCCGCGGCGGGCAGAGGCGACTGGGAGAGGCACGGTGGGTTATGCAGCGGGTGCAGACGGGTGTGAGGTCAGAAGCTGTTGAGGGAGCGCACTGGTTCAAGAGCCGTCGCAGTGGAGGGAACGGCAACTGCGTGGAGGTGGCGCGTCTTGCCGATGGTTGCGTAGCGATGCGCAATTCCCGTTACCCCGAAGGGCCCGTCCTGGTCTATACGCGAGAGGAGATCATGGCCTTCCTCGGAGGCGTCAAGGATGGGGAGTTCGACTTCACCCTCTCGCGTGACTGAGGGTAAAACCATGGCCATCCGCTGACACCCTGGAGTCGCGGCTGCAATACTCGGCTTCTCAACAGCCCAGTAGGAGTGCCCGCATGGCAGCCGACCGTCAGGCGCCGTCGATTCTTGGATTCTCGCCCCACCCGGAGTGGGGCCCTGCAGCGCATCGCAAGGCCCTCGCCGGGCACTTGCGGCGCTGTCGCGAGAACGTGGGCCTCGGGCCCCGGCAGGTCGCCCGGTGCATCCATACCTCCGAGGCGACGATCAGTCGCATGGAGACGGGCCGGACATCATTCAAGCCCGCCGAGGTCGAGCAGCTCCTCGATGTCTATCAGGTGAGGGATCCGCGGGAGCGCGCCCGGATTGCCGACCTGATGCGGGAAGCCGCCCAGCCTGAGGCGTGGCAGCCCTATGCCAACGCTGCGCCGGCCGCCCTGCGTCCGCTGCTGGCTATGGAGCCCGCCGCTCGCCGCATCATCTCCTACGAGCCTCAACTGGTCCCGGGCTGGCTGCAGACGGAAGAGTACGCCGAGACCGTGATCCGGGCGGTTCACCCGACCAAGCCGGCCAGGGAGATCAACGAACGCGTGGCCCTACGGATGCAGCGCCTTCAGATGCTGCGCCGCGCTGAGTCTCCTCCGGTCCTGCTCGCCGTGATGGACTCTGAAGTCTTTCGCCGTCCGGTCGGTACTCCAGGAGTGATGTACCGCCAGATCAAGCACTTGCTTGCTCTTCTGGAGGAGCTGCCCTACCAGCTGCATCTCCAGATCGCCTCGCTGGCCGTGGGCGCCGCCGGCGCCATCGGGCATCCGATCGTGCACCTGAGGTTTTTCACACCTGAGTACCTGCCCGACATGGTCTACCTCGAGCAGTACGAAGACGCCCTCTACCGGGAGAAGCCCGCCGAGTCCGAGCGCTACCTGGCCATCTTGAACAACCTGTGCGGTGTGGCGAACCCCGCCGAGCAGACACGAGCGCTGTTGGAACAGGCGCTTTCCGCCTGGTCATCACAGGTCGTCTAGCCTCCCGGCTGCCCGCGGGCTCAGTGCCTGACGAATCCGACCCCGCCGTACTCTTCCCACTCCCAGCTGAGCTGGGCGGGAACATCAGCATGGCGGGGCCGCCATGCGGAGACCTCCACCAGGCCCGGTGGTATCAGCTCCAGCGGCGCGCAGAAGTCGGCCACGTCTTTCCTTTCCCGCACCCGTCCCCAATGCCCTTGGGTCTGCTCGTCCATGAAATGAGTGACGAAGTCACGGACCGGGGCGGATTCGCTGACGAGCTGGCAGACCACCATCATGCTGCCGCTGGGCAGCCGGTCGGCGACCCGGGCTATTAAGTCCGCCGGCCGGTCGAGATCGGGGATGCAGTGCAGGACCGAGACGAACAGCGCCGCGATCGGCTCCTCGGGATCGATGAGACGGCTGAACGGTTCACTTGAAAAGATGCCATCGGTGTCGCGCATATCGGCCTGCAGGACGGCGGTGTTCTCGTTGCTTGCCAGCAGTACGCCACCGATGGTGCGGACGATGGGATCGTTGTCGACGTACACCACCCGGCTGGAAGGGTCGACCCGCTGGGCGATCTCGTGGACGTTGTCCTGCGTGGGCAGGCCTGAGCCGTGGTCGATGAACTGCCGAATGCCGTAGTCGGCTGCCAGCACATGGACCACGCGGCGTAAGAACTCCCGGTTATTCAGGGCCAGTTCCCGCATGCTGGGTACGTGCGAGAGCAGCTCTTCGCAGGCCGCACGGTCGGCGGGGTAGTTGTCCCGGCCACCCAGGAGACTGTCGTACATGCGGGCCACACTCGGAACAGTGACGTCCACTCCGTACGGCAAACTCACGCGCATCCCCTCCTGCCCTACGCGCCCCGACAGCGCGCATTGCGATGGGACGGAGTCTAGGGACAAGCGCGCCGCGACGCTGCGCAGCGGCTGGAATTCTCACCCTCCGGAGGAACGCGGCGGCAGACTGGGAAGGTCCGCCAGGTGTATCCCAAGGACCTCGGCAATGCGGTCACGGTCAAGGTGCAGTCGCTCGTGCAGAAAGTACGCGTCGTCGTGCAGTGTCTGCATGCCGTGGCCGGCCGCAACAGCGGTTGGGTCGCATCCTGCCGCCCGGTCGACATGGTGGTGCAAGATGCGCCAAGCGACGGCGGCAGGGCCGGCGCTGCCCAGGATCGCCGTCCAGGACACCGCCAGTTCCGTAAGTGCCGCGGTCACCGCCGTCTCGGCTGCCCCGCGCCGCCCGATCCGCAGCGAGGCGTATTGCAGGTACGCCTCGTAGTGGCGCTCACGGAAAGCGGTGTAAGCGGTCAGCGCGGTGCGCTGGGCGCGATGCTCCAGCCACGGCCGAAGCACAGCCTGGCGCCGTGCGTTGGCCGCAGCCGACGACAACTGGCCCAACCGGAGGGCGGCGTGGCGGCCGCTCACGGTTCCTCTTCCGGCACGGCGATGTGCGCGGTGCCCTCCGGCAGCCGAGGGTCATCGCACATCAGGAAGGTGTAGTGCACTGCTTCCCACAACGGCTTGAAATCATGCGGACGCCCTCCGAGGGCGCACACGAGCGCGGCCAGTACTTCCCATTCCGGAACGTCGATGCCCGACAGGACGCGTCGCGCCTGCAGTGCGGTCACCGCCTTGCGGCTGTACTGCTCGATCCGCTCAGGGGAAGGTGACTTGGCTGCCCGGTGCAGGCCCCGCACCGCGGCGTGCAACTGCTCGATGGAGACTGCCACGGGTTGCCGTCCGTGCACGGTCATACCGTGTGCCGCCTCGAACAACACGCGCAGTTCAGCCGGGTCAGCGCCGAAGAGAACGGCCAGGGAGCACGTCAGATCCCAGGTGGGCAGCCGGTCACCCGACAGCACGCGGGAGATGAACGACGGCGACAGCATTGTCCTGTCGGCGATCTCCCGAATCGTCAAGCCGCTGGTCGCCTGAAGTTGCTCCAGTGCAGAAGCCAGCTGGCCGGCGGGGGAGGCCACACCAACGGTGTTCGGGCCGCCTGCCGCCTCTTCAGGTACGTCAGCGAGCCGGGCAAGTTGAGGGCCTCGCCAGCGAGCCGGAGCGGCCCGCTTGTCATTGGCATGCAGATCCATCATCCGGGCGACCCGCTCCGGTCCCCACCGTGCCCGCGCCGTCTCCGGTGCAACGTGAGCGGCCTTGCCTACCGCCTCCCATTTCTCACCCCGGTGCCGGGCATCCTGCACCGCAGCCGCGGTGTAGATTTCCAGCTCCCGGCGGATCGCATCGGCTCTTGCCAGAAGAGTGGCAAGCTCCTCCTGGCGGACCTCACTGTCCAGCAATTGCTGAGCGAGCCGGCGCACCTCGGCCGCCACCTCAGCGCCCAAAGGCCCCTGGACAGTTGGCAGGGGGACTCTGCGCGCCTGCCGGTTACGCTGAGCCCGCCGGCGGCACGCAGTGCTGCAGTAGAGGCGTCGCCGCCCGGCCCCGGCATTCTGCACCAGCGGGCCCCTGCACACCGGACACTGTCCCGGCTGCGATTGATCAGCCGTCACGTTTGCACCCTCTTTCCTGCACCCCACACCGCGGACCAGCGCTCACCGTCCTCCTGGGCGCCGGCCGGCCCACGATGAACGTCGCAGGCCGGCCCCCCGAAGTGCAGACGTCAGTCCAGGCGTGCCCAGAGGTACTCAATCCGGGAGGTGCGCGCTGCGGCCGCCGCAACGGCCGTGAACGCCACGCACGCGGCAGCGGGCCATTCACCGGCAGACGGCAGGACAAAGGACAAAGCCAGCACCATCACAGGGCCCAGGCTGACCGTGACAGCGAGGGCACGCAGGCGTGCGTAATACCGGCCGGAATTGCTACCGTCCAGGCTTGTCCCGGACACTACGGTGCCCCGGACGACATTGGGGTCAGTCATCGTTCCTCACAGAATCGGTGGTGGCTCAAATGTGCAGGGGGTCCGGGCCTGTTGGTCCCATCCGTCGGGCCTGGGCCCCCAATCTTGCGTGAGATTAGCGCGCTTGCAGATCACACCGCCAACGGAGTGAGGCCATAACGGGGAACGTGGCCCGCAACGATGTGCGAAACGTCCCCGGAAGGAAAAAGCACGCTCGATCATGCCTCATAAGAGGCAGTGATCGACCACCTGCGAACGCAATTGATCATTGCTGCACGTTAAGTCTCCTGATACACCGCAAAGCAGTGTGTGAAAAATCAGCCGGAGTGCGCTCCGGCGCACCCGCGGGCGCATCCGATGACCCCCAGGGCGCCCCCGTGTGAGCGTGCGGGCCCGCCGCCGGGAGCCTCCGAAGTGCCGTTGTGCGCTGCGACAGCTCGCGGACGGCAGCCAGACTCCACGGCACCGCCGCTTCCGCTGCCCCCTGCCGGTTGCCTGTCGGCCTCTGCAGTAGCTGGAGTTGCAGGCGCGGCGGCGCTCTTTGACGCTCCTGAAGCAACCCCCTAATGTAGGTCCCACATCAGATATCAGAGTGCGGTAGTACGGGGGGATGGGCGTGTTGCTGACAACCGGGCAGGCCGCGGAGGAGCTCGGCTGCGCCGTCACGACCTTCCGGCGCCTCGTCCACGCGGGGCTGCTTCCCGAACTGTCCCACCGCGGAGTACGTGTCATGACCCCCCTGGCCGTCGTACAGGCCCTCAGCACGCGCAATCGTGCCCCCCTGGACCAGATGGACACCCGTGAAGTCGCTGTGCTGCGCGTCGATACCGCTCAACGGGTCGACGACGCCGACCGCGACTGGATCGGGTTCGCCGCCGACCTCAGCCCCGACAGCCTCCTCAAGGCGCTGCGCGGCTGGTGGCGATGCGACCCGGCAAGCATCGCGGCCGGGGGAGCACTGCCGGTCACCTTGTCCGGCTACGTGGTGGCGGTGCTGACCGGACTCGAACGCTGGGAGAAGAACACCGACGGCCGGCATGCCTTTCCTGACGCCCGCCTGGCCGGCTACGTCACCGACCTGGCCACCCCCCGCCTGTCCATCACCTCCGACCACGACGGCGACCAGCGGCTCGCCCGGCTGCTGCTGGCCACCCGTCTTCCGTCCCACTCGGGCGGGGCCATCGCCTACGTCTCCACCACCCGCGCAGGCTGAACTCCAGGCCCGGACAAGGAAACTCCTCATGGATGCACAGAGCTACAACACAGCGCTGGCCGACCTGCGCGGCGTGCGGGACCAGATCAAGAAGACGCGGGCCGCGCTGGTGAAGCTGGAAGCCGACCGGGACAGGCGGATCGTCCAGCTGGCCTCCTACGAGAAGGCGAAGGCGGAGCGGATCGCCCCCGCAGCCGGACTGGGGGTAGCCGCCGTCGTCGCCCTCGCGCCCGACCTGGCCCCCGACAGCCTCGACCTGCAGCAAGCCCCGCAACCGTCTGCACCAAAGCCGTCCACCAGCGAGGCTCCTTCCGCAGCCGTGCCGCTGCCGCCGCAGCCGCAAGCCGCTCTGGCAGCAACCGCCGTTCGTGCAGACCCCGCTGCTCCTGACGCGGCACGCACCGTCTCCGCAACGCCGCCCGCGGCGGCCCACAAGGCTCAACGGGAGCTGCCGTCGATCCCGGCAGGCCCCAGCGGTGACGCCTGGTTCGCTCACACCACCGGCCTGGCCTCCACCCGCCCAAACTTCACCCAGCAAGCACGCTCCACGGTCTTCCTGGACGCCACCACCGGAATCCTTGTCCACCGCAGCCAGGCCCACCACCTCGACCTCGCCGGCCGGTCAGCCGCGGACATCCTCACCGCCGTCTTCCACACCGTCCCCGAGGGCGTGGAACGCATTTACATCACCGCCGGTGACCCCTGGCATCGCGACGCCGACCGCTATCCCTACCTCCGCGACGCGGTCGCCGCCTGGCTGAACGCCCCCATCGCAGGCTGGCGCACCGACACCGGCCGCGGCCGCGACCGCATGGCCGGGCACTTCGTCCACGCCCGCCACCCCGTCGGCCGCTACCAGTCCGAAACCGGTGACCTGCACGTGGAGATCCGCTCCGTGGGGGAGTGGTTCGACACCGACGGCGACGACCCCCACATCATCCGCGACGCCTTCGTGCTGCTGTGGCAGGCGCTGCGCCGGCACTGGGACGACGCGGTGATCATGGGCTCCCCGTCACAGACCGGCCGAGACCTGTGGACGCGCACCATCCCCGCCCGCGGGCAGCACGCCGACGGCTTCCCCGTCCTGTCCGAAGAACTGCGCAGCCTGCTCCACGCCACCGCCGGACAGGGCCGCAACGAACTCCTCACCCCGCCCCGCGTGCCGGAACAGCTGCCCCAGCTCGTCGAGTACGACCGCACCTTCGCCTACGCCAAGCACACCTGGAAATCCCCGGTCGGCACCCCCCGCCGCATCACCGCCCGCACCTTCGCCACCTGGAGCGAGAAGGAACAGATGCGGGCCCTGTACGGGTGCGGGCACTGGCAGGTCCGCGTCACCGTCCCCGACACCTGGAACCACGTCGGTCTCCTTCCCGCCCCCGCCCCCGCAGACCGCGCCTGGCACTACCCCGCCCAGCCCGGCACCACCTTCACCACCTGGGCCGGCGGCCCCGAGATCCACACCGCCCTGACCAACCCCCTGACGCCGTGGAAGGTCGAGATCCTCGACGGCATCCTGTGGGACGACGGCAAACCCCTCGACGACTGGGCCAGGAAACTCAAAGACACCTGGACCAACCTCTCCGCCCAGGCCCACTTCCAGGGCACCCCCCAGCAGGCCCGCGCCGCCCACCTCGCCTCCCGCGCCGTACGCTCCATCCTGCTCTACGGCATCGGCTCCTTCGCCCAGCGCCCCCGCATGGTCACCGGCACCACCCCCCGCACCATGGAACGCGATGTGCCCCCGGACGCCGAAATCATCGGCTTCGACGACGAGCTGATCACCTGGCAGAAGCCGACCGGCTTCACCCGCGACCCCAACGCTCACCCCGAATGGTCCGCTGCGATCTGGTCTGCCGCCCGCGCCGCCCTGCTCACCCAGCGCCACCGCGACGACGACACCTATGCAGGCGCCCTGCACACCCCACCCCGCACCGTCGTCGCCTTTCGCACCGACGCCCTTTACCTCACCCAGCCCCACCACTGGCCCTACCACCACCAGCCCGGCGACTACCTGCTCAAGGGACACCTCACCGGCCCTGTGCCCGCGCCCGCCACCGAAGAAGAACTCCTCGCCCTGCGCGACCTCGGACGAGCCGCCCTCACCACCCGTCAGGAGGGCTGATGCCGCCCCGCCCCCGCCGCAATCAGCCAAGCAAGCGAGCCCAGTTGAACGAGGCGGCCCGCCTCGCCGACCGGCTCCAGCAGGCCGGCTACACCAAGCGGGACATCGCCCGCATCATCGACCGGGACCCGTCCCTGGTCTCGCAGTTCTACACCCGCAATAAGGGCGCAGCCTTTGTGCCCGCCCTCCAGCAGGTCCTGACCGCCGTCGAGACCGGCGGCATCACCGACCTGCCCGAACTCGCCGCGATCGCCGCCCGCCACACGAAGCGGCGTACCACCGCCTCCGGCGCCCGCGCCCGCGTGCGCACCAGAGCCCTCCTGATCACTCCCACCGGCTCCGGCACCGGCCGCGTCGGCGCCCAAGCCATTGCCTCCGGCTCCTCCCGACTGCGCCCTTTGATCGCCGAAGCCGCCCGTCAGGGGCTGCGCCTGGCCTTCACCGTCCGCCTCGCCAAGACCGGCTACCTGCACCCCTCCGGCAGCCGCACCGACTCACCCGGCATCCGCCGCGACGTCATCCAGCGCGCCGACCACACCGAGGAACGCTCCTACGGATCCGCCCAGACGGGCGGCCATGACGCAGCCGACTTCGCCCGCCGTGTCGACGCCGCGGGCGGAGACGTCACCGCCGCCGTCCACCAGTGGCTCGTCGACACCGGACGCATCCGCCCAGACGCCCACATCCTCCACCTGGAAGTGCGGACCTGGCGCCCCCGCTGAGTCGACGCACATGCAGGGGCTCACCATCCCCGCGGCCCGTCTGCCCGACCACGCGCGACATCGTCTGAGGAAACTGCGTTAGTGCTGCCCGGCTGCGCTCTGGACTGCTGGGTGGTCGTTGATCCAGGCCAGGCCGCCCAGGTCGAGGTGCCGGCGGGCGCGGGTGACGGCAACGTAGGCGAGGCGGGCGTCGGTGTCGCTGACGGGTTCCGGGACGGGGCGTCCCTGGGCGTCCGTCTGGTCGGTGTCCTTGGGCGGGGGGAAGTCGTCGCCGATGCGGACGGTGGGCCATTCGCGTCCTTTGGCGCTGTGCGCGGTGGAGACGGTGACGTCGGCGTGGGCTTCTTCGGTGAGCTGGTGGACGGCGGCCAGGATGGTGTCGGTGCCGTGGCTGTCGACGAGGTCGACGAAGGGCTGGAGGTCGCGTCCGGCGGGGTCGTGGGCGGCGTAGTCCTGTAGTTCGCCCCAGGAGGGGAATAGGACGAGTTCGGGGTGTGTGGTGCGGCGGCCGCTTTGGAGGTCGCGGGCGGCGAGGGCGAGCTGGGTGAGCTGGTGCTGGCCGCGGGTGAGGGCGACGCGGCGGCCGGCGGAGAGCAGGCGCAGGACCTCGGCCATGGCGCCGATGTTGGTCCGGCACAGCACCGCAGAAGGGCGGGGGAGGGCGCCGATGTCGGTGGGGAGGTCGTGGCTGCCGGTCAGGCGTAGGGGCGCATCGGCGAGGGTGAGCCAACGGTTGGCTTCCGCAGCGATGAGAGGGCCGAAGCGGAAGGAACGGGTCAGGGCGAGGGGGGTGGCGTCGAAGCCGGTCATCACGTCGCGGGCACCGCGCCAGCCGTAGATGGCCTGCGCGGAGTCACCGACCATGACGAGCTGGGCGTGGGCGCGCTGGGCAGCGAAGACTTCCTCCAGGACCGGGTTGGTGTCCTGCGCTTCGTCGAGGAAGAGGAAGTCGGCTTCGATCCTGGGCCCGGTCAGGGCCCACATCTTCAGGTAGTGGTCGTGTTCGAAGCGGACCGCGCCGCGGTCGGGGCGCTGCAGGTCGGTCCAGGCCTTCGAGGCGTACGGCAGGACATATTCGGCGAGTTGCTGCTGTTCGCCTGAGCCGTCCAGACCACGCAGGCGGGGCACGTGGTGGCCGGCCAGATCGCGGTCGGCGGAGTGGCAGTAGCGGGTCACGGCGCGCAACACGGTGTGGGAGAGCAGCCGGGGACCGATCTCGTGCGTGCCGATGCGGACCGGCCGGGTGATGCCGAGTGCCTGACCGACCTTCCAGGCCGGCTGGCGGGGACTGTTGAGCCGGCTGGTGAAGCGGTGGCCCAGCGCAGCGTAGGCGGTGGCGTGGGCGGTCCGGCACACCACGGTGCTAGGGAAACGGCCCGCGGCGTCACGCGCGATGTCCCTGTTGAAGGCGAGGTAGCGGCCGCGGCGAGGAGTGCTGGCAGCGAGCAGGCCGAGCGTGCTGGTCTTTCCTGTCCCGGCGCCGGCCTGCAGGACAAGATGATCACCGGCCCGGAAAGCATCGACGGCATGGGCCTGTTCATCGGTCGGCGTGTGCAACAAGGGCTCCGCAAACAAGAGGGTGAAGGACAGGGGCGGATCTGCAGTCGCCGTGCCGGGAGTGCGGGGGAGGGGTCACGGCGCGGTGCTGGCGGGAGGGTGCCGGTGGCTGTGCACGAGGTCGGCCACACAGATCAGGACCTCGTCCGGCGTGTGGTCAGCGAGCACGATCTCGAGCCGGGCCTGCAACTGCCGGGCACGTCGAGAGGCGTCCCGGGCGAGGGCATCAGTCACCCGCTGCTCGAGCACGTCCTGGGGGCGCTTGCCCAGGGCGGCCGCAGCCTGGCGCAGAGCCGTGTCCGCGGCATCGGGCAGGGTGACGTTGAGCAGGATGCGGCCGCACCGGTCGGGGTAGTGCGTAGTCAGGACGTCGACCGGCAGGCGTGTGTCCAGACGGCGCCGCACTGCGTGCAGGGAGCCGCTGGGATAGCGGGCGCTGTGAACCGTCATCAGCCGGGTGCGGTCCGCGTTTGCGGCCAGGAGCATGCTGCGGCGCGCGTCCCGGAGCTCATCGCGAGTGGCGGGCCTGGTCAGCGTGACCTCGACGGCATGGTGCGGCGTCACGGCCGCGCCGCCTGTCGCATGCCGCCGTGAGGCCGGGGACGCCGTGCGCCGACGGGCAGGCGTGGGTGGATGTGCTCGTGGTGCCGCAGCGGGTCGAAGGGCTCCCAGTCGGTCACCGCCAGGTCGGCGGCCGCGGGCGTTGCGGCGTGTTGCGGACAGCGCTGGGCGCGCCAGCGAAGCTGCTCGTTGTAGGGGAGACGGCTCAGGTCGTAGACGGTCATGACATCGGCAGGCAGAGCCAGTTGGCCGCTCGCCGCGGTGACGGGCATCAGCTTCCACATGCCCGCCGCAGCGGCGGAGGTGAGGAGCGCGCTGGTGCAGCGGTGACGGCGCCGGGTCTGCGCGACGCACCGGATCTCCTCCACCGGCCGGGACGCGAGGTATCGCACGTACAGCAGCTGCACGACGGGCCGGGCCGGACGGCAGACCCGCGCATCGGCGCCCACGGGCATCGAGTGGTCCTGAGCCGGGGTGGGGGTGAAGGCGCCGGCGTCGATCAGACGGCGTGTGGTCACGGACAGGGCCCGGCGCAGCCCGCTCAGGTCGGCACAGGCCGGGTCCGCATCGCGGGCGGGGCAGACGGCCGCGTGCGGCAGGCGGCACCAGCGGCTGCCGTCACCAGCCGGGTAGGCAACGCCGGAGCTGACGTGCCAGCGGCACGCGGCGGGCACGCGGGCGGCTGGCACCTCGCCGGGATGGAGACGGACGGAGCGCTGATGCGGGTCGGTGCCGCGGGTGTACCACTCGATCCGGTTGCCGCACGCGCGGCACCGGTCGCGCTGGCCGCAGCGCAGCAGGCGGCTGGCGCTGTGGGGGGAGATCTGCAGGAGACGGCGCGGGCGCGCGGCGATCTGGCTGCCGTCCCGGTGCCGGGCCGGGAAAGGTGGTGTGGAGCGCATGCGGGTGAACCTGCCAGCCGACACGCCGCACCAGGGTCAGCAGCGCCGGGCGGTCGCCCACTCGGCCGCATCGGATGAAACAAGTGTCCGATCTTGCGGGCGTGCGTTCGGCGGCTCTCGCCGGTTCGGGTGGTCTCCCGCGCCGGGCCGGCCGCAGCTCAGCCGTCGACCGGACCGGGCAGGTCGTGCCCGTGGCACAGCGTGCTGAAGAGCTCGTCCAGCGGCGTTCCCAGGGCGTGGGCGAGAGCGTGCCAGGTCTTCAGGGTGCCGACGGTGCGGCCCTGCTCGATCTCGATGAGAGTGCGCCTGGCCAGGCCGCTGCGGGCTGCCAGCTCGTCGTAGGTCCATCCGTGCGCGGCCCGCAGGCGCGCCAGTTCCAGCCGCAGCGCGTTGAGGTCCGGATCGGGCGGCAAGATCGTCACCCGTCCATCCGACGGTGCAGACCCATGCCCTGTCAGTGCAGACCTCTGCCCTATTTCCGCAGGTCGCACCCGCCATCGAGAGGGCAGAGGTCTGCACTAAGGTGGCCGCCGCCCCGCACCCCGCGGGAAGGCCGGCGCGCACAACAGGAGGAGCACGCGCCCATGAGACTGCTGCGCACAGCGTGCCCGGCACCGTCCGGCGCATGGACCGTCGAACTGCGCCCGCACGCCAACGGCCTCGCCCTCATCTGCCGCCAATGCCCCCACACCGGCCATCAGGTGGCCGCCACCACCGCCCGCTCGGCCGCCCTTGCCCACCTCGCACGCCACGCCCGCGGCGATCTTCGCCCATCTCACCTGCGTACCTGCCAGTGCCGTGAACGCGGCTGCCACTGGCATCCCCGCCACCGCGGCTGCAACGGCCCCATCCGGCTCCTCCTCACCTGTGAACACGGCGGACGGATCTGGAGACTCGCCGACACCTGCACCGCCTGCGCCGCAGCCACGGACCGGGCAGCCGTCGTCCCGGACACCACCCTCGTGACACTGCCCCGCTCCGTCCCGCCCCGACGCCGTCAGCGGCAGCCCAGAGGACCGGACGAGAAGACCCGCGTCCGCGACATGCTCAGCTACCTGGCCGCCACCCTCCCGGACGGCATCCCGGCCCCCGCCCGCCTCCTCGCCCTGCAATGCGCGCTCCGCATGGACGACACCCTGCACGTCCGACTGCCTCGAGGCCTGCTGCGTAGCCTCCGTCTCGACGCCCCCGAGCTCTGGCGTGACCTGGAACGGGTGCACTGGCTGCGCACGTCGCCCATGAGCACCCGCAGCGTGACTATTGGCGAACTGTTCGACTCCGGCCTGCTCAGCCAGGCTCCAGCACGCCCCGACCGACGGCGCGCAGCAGACTGGGCGCTGCGCGCCGACCTTCCGGCCAAGGTGGGGAAGGCCGGGGGACAGCAGCGACTTGCCAGTGTCTACCTCGCAGCACACACGGATACGTGGGGCCGTGGCCTAGCCGAGCCTGACCGGATGGCGCGGGCCTGCGGCCTGCAGCCTGCAGAAATCCATTGTCTAATGCACCAGTTGACGGCCACTGGGGCGCTCGGGTCATGGCGTTGTTGCCCGTATACGGGAGACCTGCATTGGGCCCTTTAGCACCTGCCTGGCCCATAGTGGCGATGTACGGCCCGGCCTATGGCTTACTCGCACCGGCTCGTCGGCAGCGATTTCGTGGAGTTCGTCCTCGCGCCGGGATGGTCTCAAGGGATGGGCTGTGGCTTCCACAGGTCTCAGAGGCACAGAGGGGAGCCCGGCTGCCCAAACAATCACGCGGAAGTGACGTCACCGGATGTCCAGGACGGCCTGCGGTTTCGAGGCGCCTGCCCACGGGCGACGCGTACGGGGCGAGCCATCGCTTTGCGCCACTCCGTGGTGGTATGACGAAATGGCTAGGTCCTGTCACCGGCTATCGGCCGTCAGTAGGTAGGCGGCTGCGGTTTCTGCTCGCGCACCACGTTGGGCCACCTCGTAACTGCCCTGATGAAACCGTATGCCGTTGCTGTCCGCTGCACGCCTCACTCAGCTCATGACGCACATTCGCAGGGGCCGCGCAGACGGCTCTGGATGAAGGACGGGCGGTGCGAGATGTCCGGAACTCGGTGTGCAGTCAGCGGAGTTGAGCCAAGCGGGGTGATCGACTGTCAGTGGCGGTCGTCAGGATGACGGGGATCGCGGGGAATTGACGATCCTCTGGGGGAGGGCCAAATGCCTTTTGTCCGGCCGTACGTGCGCTCTGACGGGACACCGGTACGCGGATACTTCCGGTGGGCGCCGGGCGCGCGCCGGGAGATGACCATCTTCACCGTCTTCGGGCTGGTTGTCCTCGGCTTCGGCCGCACCTCGTCCGGGGACGCAACGGACGGGGTGCCGCCGACGCCGTCGGTGTCCTACCCGATCCGATTCGACCAGGACACCGACAACGCCCGACGGGCTGTTCTTCCGCACCCCACGGTGTCGTACCCGATCAAATTCGGTACCCCTGCGCCGCGCAAGGCCGCGCCCGCTCCGAGCGTGTCGTACCCGATCGATCTTTCCGCTCTGGGCGGTGGCCGATGACCAGGCGCCCGCCGGCCCGGCGACGGACCAACCGGCGCCCCAGTCGCCGCGCCCGCCAGGAGACCCCGATCGCCGTCTGGGCCGTGGCCGCGGTGGCTGCGGTCGGTCTCGTGACGGCGGTGGTCAACTGGCTGCTCGTGCACTGGTGGCTGCTGCTTGTCCTGATCCTGCTGGCTGCGGTAGGAGGCATCGGCTGGTGGCAGCAGCGCACCCGGCGGATCCTGTGGGAGCAGGCACGGGCGCGTGCACTGCGCTACCAACTGGCTCAGCTGGACGGGCTTTCTCACCAGCAGTTCGAATACGCGATCCGCGATCTGATGCAGCGCGATGGTTGCGCTGATGCCGTGCAGGTCGGCGGGCAGGGCGATCTGGGCGCGGACGTGAAGGCGACCGATCCGCAGGGCCGGCGCTGGGTGATTCAGTGCAAGCATCGCCGGCACGGTGAGCGTGGCGCCGCGGTGGGCACCCCTGAACTGCAGGTCCTCAACGGAACGGGACGCCCGGTCCACAAGGCGGATGTCGTGGTGCTGGTGACCAACGGAAGGATCACGCAGCCCGGCCGGGCTTTTGCCCGGCAGCAGCGGCTGCATCTCGTCGACCGCCGGATGCTCGGTTCGTGGGCCGCTGGTTCACGGCCGCTATGGGACCTGCTGCCCGCTCTTCCGACGCCCCGTAAACCCTCGCAGTACTCCTGACCCGTTCCGCTCAGTGACGCACAGGCGAGGTCCTGGCCGGCGGATGAGCGGGCATGCGGAGCACAGCCGTGTGGCGGTAGGTTCGGTGTCCTTGCCGAAAGGGTGCCGTATGCAGCTGGACAGATTCTGTGTTCCTGTCGGGGAGGACGTCCCTGTCGATTCAGACGGATTTCTCCTGAGTCTGCCCGGCAGATATCGCCTGCCGTCGGTCGTGCCGCTGGCCGAGGCCTGCGCCGCCTCAGCCGTCCTGCTCGGGGAAGCCGGCATCGGTAAATCGCATGCGCTGTCGGCCGTTCTGGAAGCAGGCCACAACGGCCCCGGACGGAAGGTCTGTGTGCGGGTCGACCTTGGCGGGGTCAGGTCCTGGGAGGATCTGACCCGTAAGGCCCGGCCGGTACTGAGCCGACTCGCGCCTGCCGTCTCGTCCCAGGGTTCCGGTCCGTCGGAGGAGGAGACGGCATCCGAATACCTTCTCCTCCTGGACGGTGTCGACGAGTGCCAGGCCACCGGTAAGGAACTCGCTGGCTGGTTCACCGATCTGGCCGACACCTATGACTGCCGCCAACTCCAGGTACTGATCGCCTGCCGCAGCATGGCCTACACCGACACGCTGAGGCAGGCTGTTGCCACCGCCTTCGGCATCACCGATGCCCGCACCTACACTCTCGCTCCTTTGCGCATGGACGACCTGGCCGCGGCTGCCGCCGCCAAAGGCGCTGATCCCCAGCGGTTCATCGAAGCGGTGAAGGCGGCCGGTGCCCAAACCCTCGCGCGTACCCCCTTGACGCTCGACCTGCTGCTGGACACCTTCCTGCAACACAGCGCACTGCCCGCCAGCCGCGCCGACCTGTACGCCTTCGCCCTCCCGCACGCGGTCATGCACCAGGGCAAAGACCGTGCCCCGCAAGAGCTTGCCGGAAGCCGAACCCAAAGATTCGCCACCGCCGCCCGTCTCGCCTGCTACTGCCTGCTCACCGGCGCCGACGGCATCACCACATCGCTGCACCACCCCGACTCCAGCCGGGCCCTGCTGCCAGTCGACACCTTCCTCGGCACCCGAGAGGGCACCACCGGGGAAAGCTTCATCATCGAGCGTCCCCTCCTCGAAAGCGTCCTGCACAGCGCCCTGTTCAGCAGCCGCGGCCCTGCAGCGGCCGGCCCCGCTCACGCCTCCATCGCCGCCTACCTCACCGCCCGACACCTGAGCGACCACCGCATCCCTCGCGAACAACTACAGGGGCTCCTCATCCACCGCGGTGAGGTCGGCGAGCCCGGCATCCCCACAGACCTGCACGAACTCGCCGCCTGGCTCATCGCCCTGCGCCCGGACCTCGGCCCGTGGCTGATCGGGACCGACCCACAGGCCATCGCCTCCTACAGCTCCTACATCGATGACCCACAGTGCACCGGACTCATCGTCGACGGCCTGCTGCGTACCGCCCGGCACAACCCATCCCGCAGCGGTCTCTTCTGGCGGCACGCGACGCCCCTGCACCATCCCGGCCTCACTGAGCAATTGGGGCAGGCTCTTGACGACGCCGTGAGCCGTCCGCTCCACGGCACCTACGAGCTGGAACTCATTCTTACGTTGATCGCCGAGAACGAGGTCGAGGATCTCCTGCCCGCGGTAGCGTCCCTGGCCGCCGACACTCAACGTCCCCCTGCGCTGCGCCGCCTGGCTGCCCAATGCACCGACATCCTGGACCAGGACAGGGCTGCGACTCTGCTCAAGCCCATCCTGGCTGAACTGGCGGAGCACCCCGAGCACGATCCGGACGACGACCTGCGCGGCGCCGTGCTGGGCGCCTGCCGGCCGTGGCTGACCACCGACGAACTCATCTCGGCTCTGACGCCGCCACGAACCGACCCGAGCCCGTACACCTCTTTCTGCCAGAAGCTGCCCGCCCTGCTCACGGACGAGCAGGTCGCGCCGCTTCTCGAATGGGCCAGCACACGAGTGATGGACCTCGACTCCCCGTGGGCGGGCTGGTCCGACGCGAGCGCGATGGCCCAAGGCCTCCTCGATCGCGCCCTGAGCGGACCCGCGGCCGAAGCGCGCATCCCCGCCGTGGCGGCAGGGCTGCGTCCCTACCTTCGCACCTATCCGCAGCTGGCCGTGCCCGCCCCGCTGTGCGCACCACTCGACGATCCCGGCGACCCGCACACACGCCATCTACGCCGCACGCTCGCCCATCACCTCATCACCGTAGCCCGCGACACTGAGGACGCGTTCCAACTGGCCGAGGGGTGGGACACGAGCCCTCCACGGCCCATCCGCTGGCGGTGGGAGAGCTCCATCGGCCGGGAACGAGAACAGCGCACCAGTCTTCTCGATGCCGCGGACCTCGCCTGGCTCGTGGAGCTGGAGAAAAGTCTCAGCGATACGCAGGCCCCCCATGCCTGGCCTGCGCTCCAGCACGTATGGGCCATGGTCAAGACGACAGACGCCGGACAGGACACGGCATGGGCCACGCGCCATACCAGGGTCTGGCCGCAGGTTTTTGCCCACGACTTCGACGCTATCCCCATCGACAGCCCCTATGCGCAACAGCTGAGGATTCGACAGGAACGGCTGCAATCCCGATCACGACCGTGGGAGGGCCGAGCCGAGTACATCGCCACAACCTGCGCCCTGCTCACGCAAGCCGCATCGGGCGATGACGACAGCTTCGTGACCCTGTGCAGAAACCTGCAGCGCGACCCGAAGACCGGCAGATTCCCTATTGCCGACTTCGACAGCGACCTGGTGTCGCTGCCCGGCACCGCCATCCTCGCCAACGGCCACGAAAAGCAACTGCTGTCCGCAGCACGTCGCTTCGTTACGGAGAGCCGCCCCGGCGACGACAGCTGGATCGGCACGCACAGCGTTCCCTGGCGTTCGTGGGCGGCCATCTTCGCCTTCATCGCCCTCCTCGATGACGGCCAAGCGCTGTCCACCCTCACCCCGAGCCAATGGCGAACCTGGGCACCCACTCTTGTAGCTTTCCCCCTCACCAGCACGGCAGTCCAGCACAGCAGCCCGCGACGCCGACTGCTGGAAAAATGCCTCCCCCACGCCCCACGGGAGCTCGAGACCACCTACGACGCACTCGTCCGGGCGTCCTACGCGACGGAAGAGGCCCAGTCCACACTCGATCTGATCTCGACCATCTGGACTCCCCAACTGGAAGCCAGACTGCTGGAGACACTCACCGACCTCACCACGCAGGCTCACGACAACACCACCGGCCCAGCTGGCCACGAGGTACTGGCCATGGTCCTCGCCCACATCCTGGAACAGGGCAGCGCACAAAGCCGCGCTCAGGCACTCGAGCGATTCGGTGCACCGCTACGTGAGACCAGCCCTGCGCGTGACGAGCTGCTGGACACCGCATATCTGCGCGTCTTCCTGATTAAGACGCCCCATGAGATCTGGCCGACAGCAGAACACCGCCTCCGCACCGACCCCACGGCACTCGAATCCGTTTGCGACGCCTTCCTGAGCGCCGGCAGCACGCGAGCATGGCTCGCCGAACTACCCACTCCCGCACTGGGCGACATCGCCCGCATCCTCCTGAACCACTACCCTCTGACGGCCTCCCCGGACATACCCCCGCACAAGCACAGCACCGTCGTACTCGACCACCTCGCATCCCGAGGCACCAGCGAGGCCGTTCACATTCTGCGTGCCCTCGCAACCGACTGGCCCCAGGACGGCATCCTGCGCACCCTCGTACAGGAAGCCGAGCAAGCACACCGGGAAGTGTCCTGGATCCGTCCTACCCCCAACGAGCTGGGTGAGCTGATCCAGGACCCCCGACGGCGACTGGTTAAGGACGGAACCGACCTGCTTGATCTCGTCCTAGTGCTCCTGCAAAGGATTCAGGAGGACCTGACCCAAGGAACTCTCCCCGCGGCGATCCTGTGGAACGAGACCGAACTGGAAACCGTCGACGGACGAAAGACACGCCAGCGACTGCGCTTTCCCAAGGACGAGAATCTCGTATCTGACTACCTCGCACACGCCCTGCGCCGCGACCTCGCCGAAGGCGGCATCCTCATCAACCGCGAGGTGCAGGTCTACCGCAACATCAAGGGAGCTGGCGACCGCATCGACCTGCTCCTGCAGGCACCCACCGCTGCGCACGCCCAAACCGCGCCGCGGCGGCCGGACGAGCCCGTGGCCCAGGTCGCCATCGAGGTGAAAGGTAACTGGCACGACAAGATCGAAACGGCCATGGAGACCCAGCTCGCCGACGACTACCTTGCAGCGCTCCGCACCCGCAACGGCCTCTACCTGATCGCCTTCTTCCCCAACGATCAATGGACGGCGAAGGAACGCAAACAGCCGGCAGCAGGTCAGACAGGGGCAAACCTGCGGGAATTCTACGACGCCCAAGCTGCTCAGCTCAGTGAGAGACGAAGCCTGGACATCCGCGCCTTTGTGCTCGACTGCACCCTACGCAGCCCAGCCCAGCGCAACACCTGACCAGCGGGTCCCGTCACCGCTGGTATGCACCGCGCCTTCTGCGGCGTGAGCGCTGGGACTTGTGTCCAGGTGCCGGCGACCGACTCGACCGGGCACGGAGGCTTGTCACTCCTCCATGGCCCCTGTCGTGGTGCGAACCGGGATAGCGGCCAGCAGAACGGCAACGCTGCGCCGCGCCGTGTATCAGTGGTCAACAGGAGGAGCACGTGCCCGTGAGACTGCTGCGCACAGCGTGCCCGGCACTGCCTGGCGTATGGACCGTCGAGCTGCGCCCGCACGCCAACGCCTAGCCCTCATCTGCCGCCAATACCCCCACACCGGCCATCAGGCCGCTCGCCCTCTGGCCCGGAGAATTAGGCGGCGCAGGACGCGAACCGTCAGGCCGCCGGTGACTACCAGCGTCAGGAGAAGCAAGGCACTGCTTTCCTGGCCTGAATGAGTTCCCGGCCTGCAAACCATGACTTCAGTCATATGGCTTTTGGTGCGGTCGTGATGAGGTCCGGGCTGTCGTGCACAAGTCACCAATTCGTGAGGGGAATTGAGGAAATGAGACTCTTACGCACGTCGGCATGGAGGCCTGCTGCCGCGGGTGCCGTGCTGGCGTTACTGACCGGGGTGGGCACCGCAGCGGCGGCGCCCACCCCGCCTGCGCCCGGCCTGGAAGCTTCGCCCGCGACCGTGGCGGCCGCCGGCCCGCAGAATTTGGGGGCGATCGCTGCTGGAGGCGAGCGGCCAGTCTCGGGTAAGACACCATCTGCCGGCCCGAAATTCTCGAAGGCGGGCACCGTCTGGCGGGTCATCACTCCGGAGGTGGTGCTGCGCAATACGGTGACCGACGCGGACGGTGATACCGCTAACCTGACGTTCCAGGTGTACACCACGAACGCGGACGGCACCCCGAAGGCGCAGGTCGACCTCGACGGGTCCGGGCAGTACGGCGTGCTGGTGTCGCCCTACGTGGCCTCGGGCGGCACCGCGAAGGTGACGGTGCCCTATGGCATCCTCAAGCCCGGCGTGCTGTACAAGTTCCGCACATCCGCCTACGACGGCAGCCTCTACGAAACGAACTGGTCGCCGTGGGCGGACTTCCGTATCGAGCCGTACATGAAGTTTCCTGCTGCGCAGACGTCGTCGGCGATCGATCCGACTGTCCAGGCGATACAGGAGTTCACTCGGTCCGATCCGGGGCCGGCCCTGCCGACGTTCGCCGCGAACGGTGCGGTGAAGCGGGAGGCCACCCAAAGGCGTACCTGCGGCAAACAGGACCTTCAGGGACGCAAGCTGTGCATCGATCTTTCCCCTCCCACCGCAGAGTCCAAAGCGCGTGCGAAGAAGCGCGCCGAGGCGCTGCACGACACGGCGGAGGCCAAGGCCCACAAGAGCGGTACGCCTCCTACGGCGGTGGCCGTCGCGCCTGCCGTGGAACTGGTCGACTGGTGCTACGACAAGCCGGCAGGCAAGGACTACATCACCCGCACCGAGGCGTGCCTGAAAAACATCGGGTCGGGCAACCTCATCTTCATCGACGCCGACAACAAGCAGATCGGCTTCGCCACCTTCGACTTCGAGCAGAGGATCAAGGCCTACCCGAACAAGGCCGCCTCCGGGTCGGACTTCGGGGAGTTCGACCAGCAGATCGTCATCGTGCCGGTCGCAATCGACGCCGCGCTCAAAGGCGTCACGATGAAGTGGAACATCCAGTCGACGTGCTCGTCGTGTGTGACGTCGAAGACGCGGTGGGCCGACAACCAGAACAACCCCGCGGGCGATACCGCCTACTGGTCAGCACAGGACGCAAGCGCATACAGCGGCCGGTGGGGAACCACCCAGACGACCTGGTCCGGCACGGGCAAGGAAACCATCGACCTGGGCTGGTCGGTGACCGCGACCGTGGACGCCAGTGACACCGCAAAGGCCACGGCGAACTTCGGAACCTCCGGGACGCAGCCGAGGCGCGAGCTGGCGCCACGCTGCGACGACATCCTCAAGTCATCGGCGCCGGGCTGCGTATTGCCGTCCTTCGCGCTGAACTGGACCGTGGACACAAATCTGTACCCGGCCGCGGGGGCGTACTACTGGTACATGCAGCAGGTGATGCCCGATCACGCAGGCTCTCGGCGATGGGACTCGCTGATGCACTACCTGGGTCCGGACACCACCCTGAAGAACAGCGCTGGCGGTACGTGGACATCGGACAACAGCCGCACCCGCGTGTGCGACAGCACATGGAGTGTCCACAAGTCGGACGCGTCCGTGGGATCGGTCGACTGCGATGAGTTCGCGATGGCTTCGACGCACGAGTCCGGCGGCTTTCCCAACAGCGTCAACCTGGTGACCTCGGGCAGCAAGTGCGCCCAGTTGTTCACGGACAAGATGGGAGACGGTTCGGCGAACTTCGGCATCCTCGCCGACACCCGTACTGCCACGAACGGTCCGAGCGGCACGGAGCGGTGCGGGCGCGCGGCAATCCCCAGCGTGCAGAACCAACGCGCGTTCAGCGGGTTCCCGGCTCCGTCCTGGCGGATGCTGGACGGTGACGGCTTCTTCCTCACCCTCCCGGGATTCGAACACTGCACGTCTACCGCGACCACCTGTACGTGGAGCAAGATCAGCTGACGTGCGCCTGAGCGACAGGCAGGTGGAGCCGGAGGGGACCGGTCCGCAGGACCGGCCCCCTCCCTCCTTCGGGTCAGCCGACCAGCGGCTGCCACCGGCCTTCCTGCGCGGAATCGAGCCTGCTGCCCCATACCAACGCCCCGCCCACCAGGCCGGGCCTGTCCCGGGTGGCCAGGGCAGGAAATTCGAGCATGTCCGCGACGCTCTCCAAGTAGGTAGCCAGCGTGTCGAGCTCATCGCCCAGGCTCTCGTTGTAACGGGACCAGCGGCCCAGATAGCCAGTCTCAGCGTCCAGATACGAGCCAGAAGTGCGATCAGCGACGCCATAGGAGACCACTGGGATCCAAGCCGCATTCCACACAGTGACCCGGTCGTCCTCGGTGCGGCGGTCGTTGAGGGTGTCCTGATGGGCTTGAGCGTCCATCTGCTGCCGGTAGAAGTCAGTTACGCCGTCCAATGGCATCAACGCCTGGTTACCGGGCAGACATCCCGAGCCGTCGACCCCGTCGTCGCCCGCCGTGAGAGACCACCAGGCCCGCAGGTCGGCGGGTATGGACATGCCGAGTTCCTGCTCCAGGCTGGCGAGGGTGGCGGGGCTCGCGCCGTGGCGGAGCGCCGCGTGGGAGTCGGGAGCGTTGTGCTGGAGCCAGTGTGTGATGCGTTGCCAGGCGTCGGCAATCTGCCGCTCCGCCACCTCATCGAGGCCGGGACCGGCAGGCTGACTGTCGCTCTCGCCCTGCCCCTGGCTCTCGGCGTTCGTGGCGGCCTCGGTGACCGGGGCCCGGTTCACGTACCGGATCTCGATCCGATCGGGCTCGCGAATGTAGCCAACGGCCAGGGCAGGACAGTCCTCGAACTGGTCGCCGTCGATCATCACAGTGAGGATGCCGGGCAGAGTTGAGGGCCTGCCCATCTCCGGATTGTCCGCCAGCTGGCCAGCCAGGACCTTCAGGGCGTAGGGCGCGCCCGACCCGAACTGTAAGACGGTGTCGCGCACGTGTGGAGAGATTTCGACGTTCACGGCCTGGTGCTCCTTGCTGGTCGGGTGGAGGGCAGTGCCGTTCACACAGTAAGACGCGGACGCTGACAGCAGCCCAGGCGTACATTGTCCGATACAGCGTGCAGTTGGTGTGGCGGCGACCGACAACCTCCGAGCGGCCATCGTCTGGCTACCACGGCAGCACGTGCACTGACCTTGTCGTTAACCTTGCCGCTTGACGAGACGGGCCAGTGATTCCCAGCAGAACCACTATAGGAATGGGTCGCTGACCCCGAAGTAGTGGACGCTGACCCATCCCCGCTCTTGACCGGAGCTTGCACGGTCTACCGGCCGGCGGAGCGGGCGGGCGCGGCGACACGCGCCGGTGCCCCGACTCGCGGCCACCGGCGATGTGACGCCCTCGGCGGCCGAGGCCGCGGATGATGAGCAGTTGGTCCCGCCCGGTCCCCGAGCCGGCGCAGGACCCGCACACCATGCCCGGCATGCACATGCCTCACGGCGGCCGCGCCAGGCGCGATGCCGCGCTGCTGCGCGCCGGACGCCGCGGCCGGTCACCGGACCGCGCGTACACGTCCGGGGCGACCTGGCCGCACACACGTGAGCCCGAGGGGGCGTGGGCACGCTCCCGGGCCGCCGGAGATACGCCGGTGACCCGGTGCCGGAAGCCCGCTGCTGCAGCACCCGGCGCCGCGCGGCCGACCAGGCTCGGGCCGACGCGACGATCGCGCGTCTGTCAGCGGGGGTGGCTGGCGGCTATTGGTCGGGGTGGACGGCTTGGACGCCGGTGCCGGCGTATGCCTTGGAGGTCAGGGTGAGCAGGTAGCGCCCGGTGGGTGGGTGGGTGGGTGGGGGAGGGACGGGCGGAGTGGATGGCGTGGACGGCGGCCCAGGAGTGTCCGAAGCGCAGCAGTTCGGTGGCGGTGACCGCGGCGTCGGTGTCGAAGGCCTCGATCCGGATGAACCGCAGTCCTTTGATGTAGCCGAGCAGGCCCGGCCGTTCGGCGTCGCCGGCCGTCAGGGGCAGGACCGGCGCGTACAGGTCACCGAGTCCGCCGGAGGCCTGCACGTAGAACGCGGCGACCGCCTCGTTGAACGGGTCCTTCGGGTCGTACAGGGCGCCCGCGGTCGTGTGGTCCAATCAGCAGGGGGCCGGTCACGGGGCGTTGGTGATGGTGTCCTCCAGCATCTTGTTCTCGTCCAGGTTGCCGCCCTCGTCGGTCCAGCCGAGGTCGTTGGAGGCCGCGGCGCGGGAGCCGACCGAAGCGGACGCCAAGAAGGGCCGCGGCCTGTTCGGGCGTCGCTGGTAGGAGCAGGGCGCGACGCTAACGAACCCGGCGCCCTACGTTCCCGCCCGCTCGGTCCCGCGACCGCGTCTCCAACCGGGAGACCAACGGGGCCGGGCGGAAAGGGACCGTCACCATGACCTCCATCGAGCCCGGCCTGGTCGTACGCAACGGCTTTGCCGAAGGGCCGCTCGCCGACGCCGCGCTGTCCCGTGCGTACCGCGCCGGGCAGCGCCTCGCCGAAGTGCAGGAGCAGGCGTCCACGATGACCGACGGCCAGCTGCGCGACGGCGTCTACCGGGCGCTGCGCCGCTTTACCCAGGAGCAGCCGCGCACGTGCCAGGTCGACAGCCTCACCGCGCTGATCCGCCGCGGGGTGCGCATCGACTGGCCCGCCTGCGACCGTCTGCCCTGCGCCTGACGCCCGCCCTGCGGGAGGGAGCTCTGGTGCCCTCCCGCAGGGCGGGAGAGGCCGGGCTTCCGGTCGCCGCCGGCCTTCCGCCGTCGGCGGTGGCTGGGAGGCGGGCCGGATGAACGCCGATGACGAGCAGCTGCTGCGCGGCCGGGTGTACGGCCGCGACCACGACGCCCCCAACCCGGGCTCGTTGCCGCACCAGACGTACGCCGCGCTGGTCGGCGGGCCGCTGGACGGGCTGCTGCTCGACATACGGGCTGGCGACCGGAAGAAGATAGACAACGGTGTCGCCCTGATGACCGAGCTGGGACGGTGGCCGGGCAGGCGGGCGCTGTACGACCCGCGCCCCGACGACCCGCGTCCGGGGAGCGGCCCGGGTGTGGTGTGCCGCTTTTACTACTCCGGCGACACACCCTGACCCCGGCCGCCGACCCCGGCGCCAGGGGTGCCCTCGGTCAGCTGGGCGGCGGTGTTCTCCATCCACAGCAGCGTCCACTCGACTCCGGCCCGCCACCCGGGTTCCGCGCTGTCGTACCGGCCTTCGGCGTGGGCGCGGATGTTTGCGGCAAGGGCGCGCAGGTCCTTCTGCAGTCCCTGCCGCTTGGCCGCGTCCATGGCCTGGATCATCTCGTCGGTGATGTCACCGGGTCGCAGTGCGCTCATCGCCCCACCTTGGACGACGTTCCCCGCTGATGGCCATATCTCCAGGGCGCTGACCTGTGACGGGTGGTGGCGATAGCGTCCTGCCTCATGACCACCACCGACACGATCGCGGCCCTGGCTCTGGCCGTCGCGGTCGTCGCTGCCATCGGCTCCTGGAAAGCCGCGCGCAACGCTAACGGGGCCGCGCAGACCCTGTCCCGGATCGAGCAGCAGCGCCTGCACGCCGACCTCACCCCGCACTTCCGCTGCACGATCGTGGCCAACGAGGCCTGCTCCACCGCCATGCTGTGGGTCCACCTCGAAGGCCCGCCCGGCTTGCTGTCCCACGGCACCATCGAGATCACCGCGTCCCTGCGCAACGACAACCCGCACCGCGGCGACGGGCCACAGCTCGCCGGCGCTCCGACTCCCGAAGAGGTCCGCGCTCACATCTGGAGGCCGTGGAAGTTCAGCGCGTACGGCCGCGACGACACCGGCCGTACGGTCGCCCCGCAGCAGCTGGCGATCCGCGAGTGGACGCGATACGGCCTGACCCCCACCACCCCGCCGCCGTGGTCGACGACCACCGCGGACGTTTGGCACCGCGACTACGCGAACGAACCAGTGCGCCTGAGTATCACCGCTAGGTCCAAGGGCAGCGAGTGGACCGTGCCGCTGGAAGTCCCCGTCACCATCGAGGCCGGCTCCTGACCATGACCGGTCAGGAGCCGGTGATGTGGTCGAAGCCGTTCAGCAGCGGCGTCAGCTCTTGAGCGCACCCGCACAGCGTGTACAGCTGAGTCCCCGGGTTCTCCGCGACGTCCAGGGCCCGCTGGACATCGAGCAACGGTGCACCCTCGGGTGCCTTTTCGCAGTCCGGCGCGTGCAGCACGCTGCGGGCCGGCCCCTGCCCCTCGCGGACCTTCGCCAGAACCCAGCCCGAAGGTCGGCGCTCCCCGAGGACCTCGCCCACCGTCGACGTCGGCGGCGCCGGCGGAAGAGGCTCGGTGGGGACGTGGTCGTAGTCGACGCCGTCGACCGGCCGTACGTGGTCGGGGGCACGCACCCACACCCGGTACTCCGCCGCCTCCACCCTGCCGTCCTCGAGGTCCCGGTACGACGGCAACCCCACGAGGTAGGCCCAACCGGTCTCCGTTTGCCGCCGCTTCCACAGTCGCGCGAGGACTTCCTGCTCGGGATGCCCCAGCGCCGGGGCGGCGGGCAGTACGACCCGGACCGCCACGGGTACCGGCTCAGAGTCGGCAGCATCGTCGGAAGGCGTCATCACGGCCCCACGGTAAGCAGGGGAGCTCAAGGCGGACAGGGCGGTCAGATCAGGCGTGGAGTTGGATGGGGTAGCCCATGTCGTCGATGTCTCGTAGCACGCTAACGGCGAGCATAATCCCGGTTACGGCGTTGACCGGGGTGTACTGCGTGGTCGCGGCTGCGTGAGCCGTGGCGTGCCGGTTGAAGTGTTCAGGAACCGGGGCTGGCGGCCAGAACGGCTCCAGCGCCCTCGGGAATGGCAGGAAGGCCGCAGCCTCGCGGAACTGGCGGATTGTGGGGTCGTCGTCATCCACGACCGGGATGTTGTCCAGGACCTTGGCGTAGCCCGACCACTGGCGGTTGGGCCTGAGCCAGCCGGGGTTGGCGAAGGCCAGGCCGCGGATGAGGGTGTCCCACACGTTGGCAGCCAGGGCCTGGGCGCCGCTGAACATGCCGTGCTCAGCCATGTGCACGCACTCTTCGAGCAGTGCCTTCTGCTCACTGAACCGTGCGTCGGTCACGGCTGCGAGAGTCGCCTGGCAGGAGGTAAGGATGGCCGGGCGGCAGTCGTCAATGACCTGCGCACGGGAGGCTGCGTCGTCAGCGGTGAGCAACTGGCGGATCACATCGGCCGGGGGAACCCAGGCTAGTGGAACGCCCTCCTGCATCAGGACGATCATCTCCGAGTAGGCGAGGTGGCTGCCCTGCCAGTTGGCGGGCATCATCGCATCCAGACGTTCCAGTGCTGGCTGGAGGGGGGCGATCGCCTCCGCCAGGTGATCCATCGCGGGTATGCGGATCGCCACCGGCGGCATGACCGTTGATGCGACGGTTCGCCGGATGTTCTCGGTGGCCGCAGCCAAGATCCGCGTCAGATCCGGCCGAAAGCTGCTGTTCATCCCGATGCCCTTCCCTTGTGCGTGGCGAGCATCATCCGACACGTGGGCGTCCGGCGGCCTCCGCTTTTGCCGCTCGGTGTCGCCGAAGGGTGGCGGCAGGCTCCCACGGTAGACACGCAGCCGGGCCTGGACCTCCGACGAAGGATCCCCGCCCGGCTGTGACCAGCGGGTAGTCAGAGGATCTGGCGGTCCTGCGCTGGATGAGCGCGCAAAACTACCCGTCGGATGTCAGCGCGTGAGCCTAGAGTTCTAATCATGTTCATGCGCGGCCGCAGACGGCGTGATCCGCAGACGGATCCTCAACCGTTGATCGAGAAATCCCTCACTGAAGGCGTCCCTAGCCACTTGGAGACGCCCCTTCGGCGATGGATCTTCAGCATCCTCCAGGACGACGAGGACAACGCGGAACGGATCGCGTTGGACCTGCGGATGACAGTGAACACCGGCAGCGTGTACTCACCCGCGAAATTCCTAGCGCTGGGCACCTCCCGGGATCAGCTGATCGACGTTGTCAACTCGATGCTCCGGCTGAGCACCCCGCCCGCAGAGCAGCGCTTCAACCCTGGATCTGGCTATGGCAGGCGCTCCTACTTGACGATGTACGGCGGTGGCAGGCGAGCGGATGAAATCGCGGCCCTACAGGAGATGTTGACGCTCGCGGGCTCGGCATACCGCGTCAATGACGCCCAAACTGGTCTGGAACGCCGTGTTGAGTCGACTGTTCAGCAGGCTGCTGCTCACACCCTCACGACGTCTCGGTCTCCGCAGTCCGGGTCCGCATCCCAGCACCTGGAGACTGCCTGGCAGTGTGCCTATGGGCGGAACCCAGACCCTTCCAAGGCCTACAGCGAAGCGATCAAGGCAGTGGAGTCCGCCTCCCAAGCCTTGATCGAGCCGAACAACTCCAGAGCGACACTAGGAACGATGCTTGGGGTGATCCGCAGCTCGCCACAGCGGTTCAGCACGGCGATTCCGGCAGGCAACAGCGGGACCAACGACTTCGATCTGGTCGCGGACATGATGCGACGCCTGTGGCAAGGGCAGACCTCTCGACACGGCTCGCAGAGTCCCACGCCAATGGAGACACAAGAGCAGGCAGAGATGGCAGTCCACCTGGCCGCTGTCCTCGTGCAGTGGTTCGCAGCTGGCCTCGTTTACCGCAGGCCGTAGCACCATCTTCTGCTGGGATGACGAGGCGCGCCCGCGCCGAAGTCCTCCTTCGCGGAGCCGACGGGGGTTGTCTGCACCGCTGGAAGGCACCGCCCGCTGCGCCCAGAACCGCGCCCGCCTCGTGCGGGCGGACCCTCTGCATGCCACTGGACCACCTCACCAAACCCGATCCGGGGGCACCCATACGCAACCCAGTGCGATGCCGCAGCTCAGACCCCCGGGCATCGCACTCAAGTGCACGTAAGGCCTGAATCCGGTGCCCCTGGCCGGACAGCGAAGGACCCCGGACCGCCCGTGCGCTCTGAGGTCCTGCCGCGGTCTCACCGCCGCCGCTCACCAGTCGTCAGGTGCGCTGCCCACACCACACACGATCAGCCGGCCCTCGCTGTTTCGGCCCCAGAGCGGTTCCTCAAATGTGCGCTGCCCGGACCGGCTGCCGGAGGAGCTCTACCGGCAGGTCCTGGAGCTGCTGTCTGGCTTGTCGCCGGTGGTGCAGGCGTTGCCGCCGTCGGCGGCGCTGGTGGAGCTGAAGGGCGCCCTGCGCTACCACGGTGCCGACACGCGTCGCCTGGGCGAGGTGCTGCGGGTGCGGGTCATCTCTCGGCTCGGGATCGATGTACGCGTCGGGATCGGCCCGTCCATCACCGTGGCGGCGACCGCCTCCGCCCAGGTCGAAGCTCCCGGCGGGGTTCTGGTTGTGGCGCCCGGCGAGGTGGCCGGCTGGCTGGCGCCGCTGGCGGTGGAGGCCCTGCACGGCATCGGCCCCCGCCAGGCCGAAGCGCTGCACGAGTACGGCATCCACACCGTGGGCCTGCTCGCCGCCGTCGCCCCCGCCACCGTGCAGCGGCTGCTGGGCGGGCGGGCCGGACGCCTGGCACAGGTGGCGGGATCACCGCCAGGTGCTCGAGGGCATCGTGTTCAAGTTCCGCACGGGCGTGCCCTGGAGAGATCTGCCGGAGCGGTTCGGACCCTGGCAGACCGTGCACGGACGCTTTGCCCGTTGGGCCGCCGACGGCACCTTCGACCGGCTCCTTGCCGCAGCCCAGCAGCGGGCGGAGGTGGACTGGCTGGTCGCGCTGGACTCCACCATCGTGCGGGCCCACCAGCACACCGCCGCCAAAGGGGGCTCGAGGAACGAGGCCTCGGACGCTCCCGCGGCGGGCTGACCAGCAAGATCCACCTGGCCTGCGACGGGCGGGGCCGGCCGCTGTCCTTCACGGTCACCGCCGGCACCCGCAACGACTGCACCCAGGCCGAAGCGGTCATCGACAAGATCCGCGTCACCCGGCCCGGACCGGGACGCCCCCGCGTCCGCCCGGAGCGGGTGGTGGCTGACAAGGGCTACTCGTCCCGCACCTTACGCGCCTACCTGCGCAGACGCGGAATCAAGGCGACCATCCCCGAACGCGTCGACCAGCTCGCGGGACGACGCCGACGGCGCGAACGGCCCTGCGGCTTCGACAGAACCGTCTACCGACGCCGCAACGTCGTCGAGCGCTGCTTCCACCGCCTCAAGCAGTGGCGTGGCATCGCGACCCGCTACGACAAACAGCCCGATCGCTACCTTGCCGCCATCACCCTGGCCAGCACACTCATCTGGCTCCAGACATGATCGACGAGACACCCCCTAGGCAGTGCCTGCCTGAACGCTGCCGTCGTCCCGGCAGGACACGGGTAGGCCGCCTTCCGTGCCCTGCGCGCGGCCGCCCGCGCCCAGGCCGAGCAGCGCACCGCCTCGGACCACGCCGTCTGGCGCGGCTGGCTCACCACCGCACAACTACCCCTCATCGCCGATGCTGCGGGCACCGCGGCAGCCCGGCTGGAGGCTCAGGACCAAGCAGTGCGTCGCTACCGCGAGGAATGGTCACAAAGGCAGGACATCCTTCCCCTAGCCGACCTCGGGCTGGGACTGACGTCGATGACCGTGCCTGGTATGAGCAGAGCTCTCCGCGCGACGATGCCCGGACAGAGGAACGGACGCGACAGACTGGCCGACACGGTGCGCCGACAGGGGCCGCCTCTTTCTGGTAGGACGGCCGGGGGCCGGCAAAACGGTGGCATCCCGGTGCATCGCGGCACGCTGGGCCGCCCATGAGAAGGCCCCGGTCCCGCTATGGCTGCGCCTGCGTGACCTCATCCCCCTGCTGCCTGCCGCCGGCCCTTACCGGATCGACGCCCGGGACGTCGTCCAGGCGGGCGTGAGCGACGCGCAGCCGCAGTTGGTGGAGGCGTTGCTGGCGCGCATCGAGCAGGGCCATGCCCTCCTCGTGCTCGACGCGCTCGATGAGACCTTGGATCGTCGAGACGCTGTCGTGGAGGCGGTAGCCGATCTCCTCGACCGCCTGCCGGAGGAACTCGACGTGCTCGTCACTTCCCGGCACTCCTGCCTCCGGTCAGCCACGCTGCTGCGCCTGCCCGTCTATGAACTGCGAACTCCCCGAAACCTGGAGGACACCCTCGACCAGCTCCTGAGCGTCGTGGCCGAGCAGCTCGGCGGCCCAGCGGGGACAGTCGCATGGACGGCAGAGCGCAGGGCACGCATCGCACACTCCCGCCGTGCGGAGCCCGATCTGTGGCGTGTGCCCCTGCTGGCCACCTTGATAGTGCTGCTCATCGCCCAGTAGCCGGCCCAGGCCACCCCCTCAAGCCGCGCCGCCCTCCTCAAGGACGTGATCGACAGCAGCGTGCGTCTGTGGGAGATGCGCCGCGCCGCGTCGGCAGTGCCGGACACAGCGCCCGAGGTGACAGCCGACATCCTCGTCGACTGCTTCGACGACATCGCCCGCCTCGTTGCCGCAGACGGCAGCGCCCCGTGGCAGCGCGCCCACGAGACGGTCAGTGCCCGCCTTGACCAGTACTGGGGCAAACCGGCCGGCTCAGCAGCCGCATAGCTGCACCGGTGACGGGCTTCTTCTACAAGCCGTAGTGAATGTAAGGGGCCCACAGTTCAGGCTGGTCGGGGTGGCGGTCGCGCAGGGCGCGGGTGGCTGAGGTGAGAGCAGTGCTGGTCGTGATGTGGCCGCCCGCGGCATGGAAGAGCTGGGCGAACTCGGCGGCGACGAGGTCGCGGACCGGCCAGAGGGTGGCTACGACGCTGCGAAAGCCGGCGAGCTGGAATGCGGCAGCGAGATGGGTCAGCTCGTCCGGTGCGTCAGGAGTAGGCATCACCGTGGCGCACGCCGAGAGCTGGGCGAACTCGGCATCTGGCAGATCCAGACGGGAGAGATCCTCGATGGTGAGAAGGCCGTCAAAGAGGCCAAGTCCACTCTGGTGCGGGCGGGCGTCGTCGCGGACGTTGTGGCAGGCGAAGTAGGCGCGTGTTGCATGGGGGAGCGCGGCCAAGACGCTCTCGCGTCTCGCCGCTTCGTTGAGGAGGGGGACGGCTTGTGGGTGGCGGTCGAGGAGCGCGCGGCCTTCGGCCTCCGCTCCGGCGAGTTCTGATCCGTTCGCGGTGCGGCGTACGGCGACGATCAGGTCGCCGCCATTTCCGGATACAGCGCCCCGAGCGAGGCCACGGGCCAGCAGCCGAATCGTGGGGGCGTAGGACGACTCGATCAAGTCGATCGCAGACCGGCCGTCCGGGGCGGTGGCGGCGTGGAGTGGAAACGCGCCGAGGAGGCCGGTTGGCACCCACCACATCCTGGTGGCCGGGCCGATGGCTTCGAGGACGGGACCGACCACCGTTTCCCACAGCCATGCCAGGATGTCGCTGGTCATCTGAGGGTCTGCGGCGGAGAGCATGTGGTAGGCGTGCGTGTGGAGCTCCTGGTGTGTCAGCCCGCCCAGCGGCAGCACGCGCACACCGGGATCCGGGGTGATGATGAGGGCGTGGCTGCCGAAAGGGCTGACGTTGATCAGTACGAGCGGGCCGGGCAGGTTTAAGGAAGTCAGCTCGCCGGCGGCCGGTGGCCGCAGGAAGGCCTCGTAGCCGGAGGTCGCGCGGATGTCGGCGAGCAAGTTGGTCCAGGCGGTGCGGCTTTGCCAGGCCTGGGCGGTCCGCACGTACCCGTCTGGGGTGCGGGCGCTGTTGGTACGGTCCGTAGTGATGCTGTGGCGCATGCGGTCGAAGCGCTCGGCCAGGTCGGGGCGAGTCTCGCGGAGGCTGGTGACGTCGGTGCGCAGGTCGAGTTCCAGGGTCAGCAGCACCGCGCGTGCTTCCTCGGCTGCCTCCAGCGCGGCGGCAGAGTCGCCAGCAAGGATGTGCGCGGTGACCGCCTCACTGCCTGTCTCGGTGATCTCGGAAAGCCGCGCAGCCCGGTCGATCCGGTCGAATTCCTCCAGAGCGGCCACGCGCATCAGGGCGACGGCCTCGCGGTAGCAGGTGACGGCCAGGTCGTAGCGCTGGTAATGCAGGGCGAGCCGACCAGCGCCGCGAAGCGCAGTCAGACTGTCCAGTGCATCGGTGATCATGGTGAGCGCCAGGTGACAGTGCCGCTCTATCTGCCCGTCGGTCAGCTCTGAATACTCAACGTAGATCCGGCTGAGGATGCGGAGCAGTGGCCCGCGGAATGGGCCGATGCGGGGAGAGAGGTCGAGCGCCTCTTCCAGCAGACTGGCAGCCTCGACAAGCTCGCCTGTTTCCCGGGTCAGCACGTAGCGCTGGAGGTGGATGTTTCCGAGGTGCGACAGGTGGTCGCGTTGGTCGGTTGGGTGTTCGTGCCGGCTGGTCTCAGCTTCTGCGGCCCGCAGGGCGAGCTCCAGGTCGACAGCGAGGCCGGAGCGGCGGAACTCCTCCAGGTAATGCTTGGAGGTTTCGTCGGTGGCCCACTTCTTGGCCATCTCCTCCGCCTCTTCGCTGAGCAAGAACTTTTGCGCTGAGGCATCCAACATTGCAGCAATTTCGGCGCCTTCAGGCCCGTCTGTGTGCTCTTTGACAAGGACTATACGGTCGATCCTGTGGCGCCCGGGGTCTGGAGTGGCACTACGCCGGGCGAAGCGAAGGCGAGAGCTCCGGGCGCGGGCCAGTCGTTCCTGTGCTCGGGTGGCCTCCGGCGGGGCGAGGGCTGCCGCTTCGGCGGCCAGCTCTGTGGCGGTGTCCAAGTCGCTGTTGTTCTGATTGTTGATGCCACGGATCCCATAAGCGTCGCTGAGCGAGCCGAGCCAATCGGACAGTTGTGGATCGTCGGCTGGGGTGACCTCGATCGCCATACTCATGAGCAGGATTGCGGCGTTCACCGCAGCGGGATTCCGTCCCTGGTTGGCGTAGTTGATAAGGGTGTTGGCAAACCCGGCCTGGGCCTCCGGCTCGGCGCATGGTCCGAGCATCCGGTTCAGGGGATCGGGCAAGTCGTCCGGTAGTGCCCGGGGGTCCGGCAGCCAGTGCATGAGCGTCTGCGCCAGTTCGTTGGGCCGGCCGGAGTCGACGGTGGCGTTGTGCCGCAGGATGTGGAGGTCTCCCAGGACGCGACGGGCCTTGGCCAGGCTGCCTGATGCCGGGTCCCGCGTTGAGAGCCGATGGGCCAGCCACCACAGGTACGCGGCGTCAGTCATTGCTTCGGAAGAAATGACGAAGTCGTAGTCGCCAGTCCGGTCACATGCGCGCACGCGACGACTGAGGTTGCCGTGGGCCAGTGATTCCAGCATCGGCAGCAGGCCCGGCTCGGGGGCGGGTGCGGTCGGGTCTGGCCAGGCTTCGAACACTGCGGTGCGGCTGATCTCGATCGCCGCGTGCAACCGCGCCTTATCGGGCCGGACTTCGTAGTCGGCTTCGAGTGCGTCGGCCAGGCCTTCGGCCAGCGTGATCCGGTCAAACGTCGAGGTGTCGCCCCTATGGGCACTTCGGAACACGGCAATGCACTCGTCCAGGTCGGTGGCGTCGCCCAGCGCCTCATAGCGCATTCGCAAGGCGATGGCCAGGAGGGACGTGGACCGCTCCAGGGTGCTCTCACGGAACAGATGGATGGCTTCCTGAAGATCTTCGATGCGCTGGAGTTGCGTGAAACGGGTGGCAAGTGCGAGACCGAGGTCGAGCTGGAGGATCAACTGCGCGCTGCCGGTCGCGCTGGCAAGGGCGGACCGCAGAGGAGTCACGTGGTCCGCCGCCCCGGAATCCGCCGGGTCAAGGTTGTCCGGGTGTAGCGCAAGTAGCTGCGACAGACGGGTGACCTGCGCCTGGATCGTCGCACGCACAGAGTTTCCCGGCGGCAGGCCATCGACCGCAGCCCTGCCGTCGGCTATGGCCAGTCGAAGATCGTCCAAGTGCTGGAAAGCCACGAAGCGATGCCACCGCGCTGCATGGCGATTGGCGAGCAGTTCGGTCGGATCGGCAGCGAGAGTCCTGACGATCGTTAAGGCCTCGTTGTTAAGCGCCAGGTTGCGGTCGATGTCGGAAATCGCCGAGGTCGTCGCGAACCGGTCTGCATACAGCACGGCGACGTTCTGCAGAAGCTGTGCGCGCAGCAGGTCCGCGTCGGTCGCCAGCACGAGGGCGCGTTCTGCGTAGGTGACGACGGCGTCGAGGTCCGCAGCGTCGCCGGTCTCGGCGTGCCGCTCGTTGAGCGCCATGGCCACCTGCAGGAGCGCCGGCGCCTCGTCGGCGGAAAGGTCTGGCGGCCAGTCCGACAACTCGAAGAGGCGGATTCCGGTGTCCCGATGCCTAGTGAGCGTGTAGGCCGCCACCACGCGGAGGAGCCCGCTCGCATGCGCATGGATGTCGTTGATCGCGGTCAGCTTCGTGGCCTCGAAGTGCTCGCGAATCTCCGTTGGCGGCGCGGCCGGCTCGCGTTGCCACAGCGCGTGGAAGAAGCCGAGCGAGAACCGCTGTTCCATCGGTCGCTCGTCCTGCCGTCCGCTCGTGGATCGTGCCCAGTGCAGCCAAGCCAGCAGGTGCAAGGTCTGGTTGAGGTGGTCATCACCGGCGTGTGGAAGCTGCACCCACCACAGTTGGGCGGCTTCAATCAGCGCCTCATCCGCCAGCACACCCTCGGGATCGCCCTGCTGCCACCGCCTGATCCGTTGATCAAGTAGCTCGTTGGGCTGCGCAGTGGTCGCCATGAGCGCTATGGTCGCATCGACTTGACGGGGTTTGCGGCGAGGACGGTGGAATTGACATGCCCGCAGGTACCGCCGACGCCGAACGGGAACGAGCCGCGCTGGCCCATCTCTGTGAGCTTCTTCCCGACATTCGTGCAGCAAGCACTGGTCGCCCGCCCGAATACCAGAGGTTGCTGACGGCGATCGAGGCCGCCGCGCGGGCCCGTACGCCGGTCGCCGACCTGCTGGACGAGCTCTACCGGTTCGACGCTGCCGGCGCCTACCGCCAGATGCCCCACGAGATGCCGTTCGGTCCCGGTCACGCCGACCAGGAGATCGCTCGCTGCCCGGACGGTGCCTGCTCACGTACCGAGCGCCCGCGACCGGCCGGGCTGTCGCCACGCTGCCGCCTGACCGGGGAGCGGATGCCGACACGGGCCACCGGATGACCACCTTCTTCGACGAGCTGGCCAAGAAGCTTGCCGAACGCTGGGTGTCGCTGCTCGCCATTCCCGGCCTGCTCTTCCTCACCGCGATCCTGCTCGGTGCCAGATTGCGGTGGGCGCACGCGCTCGACGTCGCCTATGCACTCGACTCGCTGGACAACCTCGTTGCCGACCTGAGCCGTTGGCCTGCGGCACGCACGGCGCTCTGCGTGGCAGGTGTGCTCCTCGCGGCTGCTGCTGTCGGGCTCGCGGCTGGCGGTCTGGCTGCCGGAATTCGCTTGATTTGGCTCGGCCGCTGGCCGGCGCCCCTGGCGCATTGGCGCCGCAGAGCGCGTCGGGACCGCTGGGACGACCTGGTCGAGCGGAGATTCGCGCTGGAGGATACTTCCGGCCGGACCGAGGAGATGCAAGCCGAGATCGACGACCTGGCGGCTCGGGCGAACCAGCTCGCCATGGCACGCCCGGCCAGTCCAACCTGGATCGGGGACCGCTTCAAGGCACTCGAATCGATCGGCTACCAGCGCTACGGCCTCGATCTGACCTTCGTCTGGCCAGCGTTCTGGCTGGTCGCCCCGGACCTGGTCCGTTCCGAGATAGAGGCGGCTGGCGGCCAGTTCGCCGATGCGACCGTCCGCGGCTCCTGGGCCACCCTGTACGCCATGCTCGCGCTGTTGTGGCCCCCGTCCGCCGCGGTGGCCGTCGTCACTGGCTTCGCCGCCTGGCGCCGTGGCCGGTCCTCGGTCGCGGCACAGACCCGCCTCATCGAAGTCGCCCTCGACCTCCACGGCCGTGCACTGGCCACCGCACTCGGGGTGAGCGACGCGAACGCCACTGGGCCACTCACACCTGACGAGGGCAGCGAGATCACGCGAATCTGCCGCAAGGGACGCTGACCCGCCCGGCCGATGTCACCCATCGGACGCTGCGCATGTTCGAACGGCCAGGTCCAATTACATGACCGCTGACACGATCACATAGGGGCGACCGCTGACGCTCAACCGAGCGTGACCCAAGGGCGGCAAGGCCATGGCTGGGGGGCCTAGTACTGCAACGGTGTTTGCCATGACTGCTGGCCAGTTCGTTCGTTGGTGTGGTTATGGGCGGGAACCTTGCTGATGTCAGGCTGTGGTCGGGTGAACTGGTCGCTCTGCACGGGCGGTTCCTGCACCGTTTCAACAGATCGGAACCGCGGGATTCGGCGCTTGCGTACATGCAGGGGCTGATTGCTCCGCTCGAGGGCAAGAACGGCTGGACGCTGGCCGAAGAGGCCGGTCATGACGGTCCTGACCGTATTCAGCGGATGCTGAACCGGATCGAGTGGGACGCCGACGAGGTCCTGGACGACGTCCGCAGCTACGTCGTCGAACATCTCGGAGACCGGGATGCCGTGTTGATCGTGGATGACACCGGCTTCCTGAAGAAAGGCATCCGCTCGGCCGGGGTGCAGAGGCAGTACTCCGGCACCGCCGGACGCACCGAGAACTGCCAGATCGGTGTGTTCCTCGCCTACGCCACCGGCCGCGGACGCACGCTGATCGACCGCCGTCTGTATCTGCCCACGTCCTGGACGGAGGCTTGGGCACGCTGTCGCCGCGCGGGCATCGGCGACGAGATCGCGTTCGAGACGAAGGTAGCCATGGCCAAGGCGATGGTCCGCCGGGCCATCGCCGACCGGATTCCGTTCGGCTGGGTGACCGTGGATGCCGCCTACGGCTTCAGCAAGGGCTGGCGGTTCGAGCTGGAGCAGGCCGACGTCTTCCACGTCATGGCCACAACGAGGCACGACACAGTCGTCACCCGTTGGTCCATCGATCACCCCGTCCACGACCTGTTCCCCGGCCTGCCGCGGCAGAAGTGGAAACGCCGTTCCTGCGGCGAGGGTGCGCACGGCCGGCGGATCTATGACTGGGCCCGTGTCGAGGTGCGGCCGTCGCACCGCGAGGACCGCCGGCACTGGGTAATCGCCCGCCGCAGCGTGAGCAGGCCCGAGGAGATCTCCTACTGTCCCGCCGACACCACACTCGACGAGCTCATCCGTATCGCCGGAAGCCGGTGGGCGGTCGAGGAATGCTTCCAGAGCGCGAAGCAGGAATGCGGCCTGGACGACTACCAGGTCCGCCGCTACCCCGGCTGGCACCGCCACATGACTCTGGCCATGGCAGCCCACACCTGCCTCACCGTTCTGCGGGCGAGACAGCTGGACACGGACAAAGCAGAAACGGATCCTCCCAGCTCATCCACCTCAGCCTTGCCGAGATCCGACGCCTGATCACCCGCCTCACCGACCGTCGACCCACCGCCATCGACCACATCCTGCACTGGTCGACATGGCGCCGACGACGCCAACACCAAGCCCGCATCAGCCACTACAAACGACGCGGACACAGCCCCTGAAAACTGCCCAGCAATCAGCACAAGCACCGTTGCAGTACTAGAGGCGGGTGGACGGCAGCAGTGAACATTCCCCTTGATCGTGGACACCTGGAGACTGGGACATGAGGTTCCAGAGGAAGTAGTGCCAGGTGGGAAGTAAGAGCAACCGCAGCAGGCGGTACACGGAGAAGTTCGAGCGGGACGCTGTCGCGCTCGTGCGCTCCTCCGGGAAGACCGTCACCGAGGTGGCCCGGTCAGATCGGGGTCAGCGCCGAGGGGCTGCGCAACTGGGTCAAGCAGGACACGATCGACCGTGGGCAGGGGGCGCGGGAGAGCTGACGACGGCCGAGCGCGAAGAGCTGCGTCGGCTGCGGAGGCTGGCCGCCGAGCAGGCGGAGACGATCGAGGTGCTGCGAAAAGCGGCGGTCTTCTTCGCGAAGGAGAGCGATCGATGAGAGAGGTGTTTGCGTTCATCGAGGCGGAGAAGACCACCCACAACATTGCTCTGCTGTGCCGGCTTTTGAAGGTGGCCCGCTCCTCGTTCTACGCGTGGCTGGCCGGGGAGAAGGCGCGCTCGGCGAGGAAGGCCGCCGATGATGCCCTGGCCCACGAGATCACCGTGCTGCACGTCGCTTCCAGGGCCACCTACGGAGTTCCGCGCATCCACGCCGGCCTGCGCCGGCTCGGACACCGCGTGAACCGCAAACGGATCGAGCGCGTCATGCGTGAACGCGGCATCAGTGGCGTCACAGGGCGTCGACGCAAGGGCCTGACTCGCCCGGCGAAACGGGCGGTGCCCGCCCCGGACCTGATCGGCCGCGACTTCAGCGCGAGTGCGCCGGGGATGAAGCTGGTCGGCGACATCACTTACATCCCCACGATGAGGGCTGGCTGTATCTGGCGACCTGGCTGGACCTCGCGACCCGCGAGATCGTTGGTTACTCGATGGCCGACCACCATCGCGCCGGCTTGGTCGTGGATGCGCTGAAGATGGCCGCGGGACGCGGTCAGCTGAAGCCTGGATGTATTGCGCAGTCGGACCGCGGCAGTGAATACACCTCGGACGAACTCCGGTGTGAGATAAGTCGGTTGGGGCTGCGGCAGAGCATGGGCCGCACCGGCTCCTGCTTCGACAATGCCGCCGAGTCGTTCTTCGCTCTGCTGAAGGAGGAGATCGGAACCCGTCGCTGGCCCGACCGGACCAGCGCCCGCGCGGACATCTTCGCTTTCGTCGAGACCTTCTACAACCGACAGCGCCTACGCCGCCATCCGCCCTGGGGCTACCTCACCCACTGGAGACCCGGCAGCGTCTGGAACAACAACACGCCCTCGTAGCGTAAGCATCGAGTGTCCAAGATCACGGGGAAGCTTCATCGCCTGTGGTGCTTGTGGACACGCTGATTCCCCCGTCTCTGCCATAAACCGCTCCGCCCCGTCGAGCCGATGCGACGATAGCTTCTATGACGACCGCCGCGCAGCCCAGCGACCGGTTACGTCAACGGATCTCTCGCTGGGAGCAGGGCGATCCCGAGGGCGTACTGGCGGACGAAGCACTGATTGAGGCCGCGCAACTGTGGCGGAAGTTCACGTTGGAGCCGGCGGACAAGAACCTCGACTTCGTTGTGCAACTGTTGGGCTGGCTGCACTGGGCCCGTGGCACGAGCGGGCCCGAGGGGCAGCGAGCACTTGAGCGGAAAATCTCGCTGCTGTTGTTCCAGCTCCTATGGCAACGAAATCCCGAAGCCACGCCGTCGGCACTGCGGACCTACTTCCGCGACGCGAAACCCGACCCGATCGAAGATCCGAAAGAGCACGTCAGTGGGATTCTTCGCGACATCGCCGCGATCGTGATCACTGAGAAACGTGACACCGGGATCCGCCTCTACGACCTCTCGGAATGGCCGCCGGACCTTCCTCCCGAGCATTCGGCACTGCCACTGCTGCGCGTAGCCGAGGCCCTGGCCAGCCGATACGGCGAGACCGGTGATGTGGCGGACCTCGACGCGGCCGTCTCGTACGGCGAACGTGCCGTCGCGATGGCGCCCGACCCAGGCGAATTGCGCGCCAACGTGCTGCAGGACGTGTCTGTGGTGCTGTGCGGGCGGTTCGAGGTGACGGCGGCGATGTCCGACAGCGATCGGGTCATCGCGTTGCTGAATGAAGCGGTGGAGATCGCCCGATCGCTGGGGCTCAGCCTCGTTGTTCTACTGACCAACCGCAGCCTTGCCCGGGTACGCCGGTTCGTTGCGTTCCACCAGCTCACCGACCTGCAGCAGGCTGAAGCCGACGGCGCCGCAGCGTTGGCGGCGCTGCCCCCACGCAGCCCGCGCCGCGCGGCGGTCGCCGCGCACCTCACCATGCTGTCGCAGCTTCTGGCGGCGCACCCCGGCGACGAAGACCTCGACCACGAAGATCCCGACTTTGATGTCCGGCAGGACCCGGCCAAGCTGTGGGCCGCGATCGAGTCAGAACGATCGGCGATCATGACCGCCTGGCCGGACGCGAACGCACCCGGTGCGGACATCGGCCTGCTGCCCCTGCTCAACCTCCGAGCCCATCAGAACCTGCGCCGCCGGATCCATGCGGCGCAGGCGACTGGGAACGCCGAGTTCGTGCTCTCGGCCGAGGCGATGACCGACGCCGCGTACCTGTGGTGGATAGCTCAGCGGCTCACCGCGAGGGACTCGGCCTCGTCGAGGATCCCTCAGGCCTGCGAGATCCTCGGCGAGTTCCACATTCAGCGGCACAACGCAACGGTCAGCACCCGGCGCCCCGACGAACTGGTGCAGACAATGATGTACTGGTGGGCCGCGCCGGAGGCGGTCCGCGATTCACTGCGCGACCCGCTGGACCGGCTGATCGGGCCGGCCGCTGAGCCTGAGTTGCAGACCCGCTATGCCGGCACCCTGATCCACTATGCCCGCCAGGAATACAATCCGGCCCTCGTGAAAGCCGCGATCCTGCTGCTGACCGACGCTGTCGAGGCCACTGGCGCGGACGATCCCGATCTGCCGGAGCGGCTCAGCCAACTCAGCGACGCATACCTTGCCCGCGGTCAGGGTGACGACTTCGACATCGCGGCCGAGCTGGCTGCGGACGCCGTGGCGCTTGTCCCGGCAGATCACCCTGAGGCTGGGCAATACAAGGAGCGGATGAACCGGGCTCGGAGCCGGCGACTGCGCCACACCAGACGCCCAATCAGTCCAGACCCCGTCGGAAACAGCATGTCCTTGTTCGTGATGAGGCAGGAGTACCTAGGCACACCCAAGGGTGCCGAGAGTGCGGCGGAGATGGACGCCTTGGTGCAGAAGTTTGTCGCCGATGCCCCCGAGAAGGCCGAGTCATCGCACTCGAAACGGTTCCTGAGGGAATACCAGCGGGACGGCCTCGCGGTCAGCCTCGAACTCGCGCTGATCGCGACCGAGGCAGAGACACCTGGGGAGGACGCCGGCTCCACCACGAAGCTGAACCACCTGCTGCACCTCGGAGAAATTCACCATGAGCGCTACCTGCTCACCCAGAACGCGGCTGACCTTGCAGAGACTTCCCGCCTACTCCAGGAGGCGCTCACCGTCGCAACCCCCTTCGGTCCGATCCGCGCCTCGATCGTCAACGGGCTGGCCATGACGTATACCGAGCAGCTGCAGACTGAGGGCCGCACCCTGGACGACGCCCGGCTGGAAGAGCTGTGCCTGACTGCTCGCAGCACGCCCGCGGACGCGCTGTCGACCGTGCGGGCGCTGCGCGGCGTTGGCCGGCTCTGCCTCCGGCACGAGCGGTACGACCTGGCCGCTACCTGCTACCGCGAAGCCGTCGCGATGCTGCGCTTTTTGGTACTGGAGGAGATCGACCGCGAGGATCGGGCCGCCCGGCTCACTCAATTCACTGAAGTCGGCAGCGAGGCGGTCACCGCGCTCCTTCTCGCCGGGGACCCGCACGGAGCGCTCGAACTCGCTGAAGAGGCGCGCGCGGTGCTGCTCTCGCTCGACCTGGACCTGCGCTCCGACCTCAGCGAACTGCGCGCGACGCGACCCGACTTGGCCGATCGGTTCGACCGCCAGGGCCAAGCGCTCACCGCGCAGCAGTTGGACGAGGTCCGTACGCCGGCCGGATACGTCCGCGTTGCCCGTGGCGCGCACAGCCGCGACGCGTGGGCCGCCCTGCTGAGGGACATCCGTAAGGTACCCGGCCACGAGGATTTCCTGCGCCCGCCGCGCGCCGCCGAACTGACCGGTCTCGGTCTGCCCGGCCCGCTCGTGCTGATCAACGTCAGCGAGTTCGGCGGTCACGCTCTGATCGTCGGCGGTTCATCTGACGTGCGTGCGGTCCCGCTGACAGGCCTGACCGCGAAGGACGTTCGCTCGCATGCCCTCGATCTGCTCGCTTCCGCAGCCGCGTTGACCCGCGAAGTCCTGGGACGCACCCTGACCTGGCTGTGGGACACGATGGTCGGCCCGGTCCTGAAGGCAACCGGGCCGGCAACCCGGGTGTGGTGGGTTCCCACCGGCTTGATCACCGTGTTCCCCCTGCACGCCGCGGTGAGCCCAACCGGCCAGTGCACCCTTGACCTGATCGACTCCTCGTACGCCCCAACGATCCGCCTGCTATCCCGCAATATGGCGCGGGCCACCACGCCGCAGCCGGGCAGTGACCTGATCGTCGCGGTACGCCGTGCCGCAGCCGGCGCCGAGCTCCCCGGCGCGGAAGCTGAAGGCCGGGCTCTCCTCGACCGCCTTCCGCAAGCTGTCGCGCTGCTCAACGACGCGGCGACGCGCGAGAGGGTCCTAAGCGCCCTTCCACAGGCGACCCGCGCCTACTTCGCCTGCCACAATCTTCGCGACGACGCCCGCCCGCACCTGAGCGGCCTGGGTCTTTTCGACGGCCTGCTGACTATCGACGACCTGTCCCGCCTGGACCTGCCGAACGCCGAGTTCGCCCAGCTCTCGGCGTGTGCCACGGTCATGCCGACCCCGGATGCCCCGGACGAGCTGACCCATCTGGCCGCCGCGTTCCAACTCGCCGGTTTCCGCAGTGTGGTGGCCACCCTCTGGCCGGTCCGCGACCAGATCGCCGCAGAATTCTCCCAACTCCTGCACGACACAGGCTCCGTCACCGCCGCCGCACGCACCCTGCGCCACCGCTACCCCGACCGCCCCGACGACTGGGCCGCCTTCTTGCAGTACGGTCCCTGACCTGACGACCGTCCGGCCCCGTCCGGGGGCTGCTGGCCAAGTCTCCGGCAGCGGGCAAGCGGACTCCTCGTCGAAGACAACCGTCCGAAGCGGTGCGACAATGTCGTCAATGACGGCCTTAGCACACCCCAGCGATCGACTGGAGCAACGGCTTTCGCGGTGGCAGCACGGCGACCCCGGGGGCGTGCTGGACGACGAGGCTCTGGTCGAGGCCGCGCAACTGTGGTGGGAGCAGGTCGCGGACGCCAATGACGACCGTCTCGACCCGGCCCTTTACCTACTCGCTTGGCTGCACTGGGCGCGTCTCAAGAGCGGGCCACAGGACGAGCGGCAGATCGAACAGCAGTGCGCACTCGGATTCTTCCACGTACTGTGGCAGCGCAGGCCAACTGCGCCGCCGCCGGAGATTCAAAAGTACTTCCAGGGCGCGAAGCCGCCCAAGGTCGGGGACATTAAGGCGCATGCGAGCGGGATTCTCCGCGGCATCGCGGTCTATGCGCTAACTCGGCGCAGGGACACCGGGATCCGTCTTTTCGCGCTGTTGCAGTGGCCGCCGGATCTCACCGCCGACGCGGTGCCGGTGCTGCTGAAGGTGGCCATGGCGCTCACCGACCGGCACCGCGAGACCGGCGACGCCGCAGATCTCGACGCCGCCCTCACTTACGGAGAGCGCGCCCTCGCGCTGGCTGCCGAGCCGGACCTGCTGCGCGCCAAACTGTTGCAGAACGTCGCCGTACTGTACTCCAGCCGGTTCGAGACCACTTCGGCGATGTCCGACATCGATCGGAGCCTGGCGCTGACCGACGAGGCGCTGACGATCACCCGGTCGCTCTCCGCTGACCCGGCCCACCTGCTGGCCAATCGCGGCAACGCGCAGTGGCAGCGCTTCGTGGCCTTCCAGCACCTGGACGATCTGCGGCAGGCAGTGGCCGACAGCACGGCAGCGGTCGATGCACTGCCGCCGGAGAGCCCGTCGCATGCGGCGGTCTACTCGCGGGCCGCCCGCTGGTCGCAACTGCTCTTGCTGCACCCGGATAATCCGGATAAATCGGAGGCCGGGGCTGCGGACGATGTAGGTCCCCTGCGAGCCGCCCTCGCCAGCGCGACCGGCGACGCGCAGGAGACCCTCCGAACCGATCTCGGCCTAGCCCTCGCCGTCCGGTACGAACAGTCCCGGCGGATCGAGGACCTGCAAGAAGCGATCAGGATCTTCCGTGACACCACACCTGAGAGGTCCACGTCACTGCTCGCCACGGCACTGCGGATCCGATACGACGTGCTAGGCGACGCCGCCGACCTGGACGAGTGCATCCGCCTGTTCCGGCGCGCCGGGACAGGGGAAACCTGGACGAATGAGCGGATCTCGGAGGCCGAGAACCTGGCCGAGGCCCTCGAAGCCGAATACCAAGTCCGGCCGGACCCGGCGCGGTTGCACGCCGCGATCGCCGTCGGCCGCACGGCCGTGCTCGCGGCCTGGCCGGACCCGACCGCACCGGAGCCCAACCCGGGCCTGCTGCCCACGCTGGAGTCGCTGGCCCATGAGAACCTGCGCCGCCGGTTGCGCGCGGCCGAGCAGACCGGCGACCACGACTTCGTGCTGTCCTCCGAGGCGATGACCGACGCCGCGTATCTATGGTGGCTGGCCCAGCGGATGACCGCGCGCGATCCGGCCTCGCCGAGCCTGAGCCGGGCCCGTGGCGTGCTTGGCCACTTCCACATCCTGCGGCACAACGCGACGGTTGGCTCTGGCCGGCCGGATGAGCTGGCGCAGACGCTGATGCACTGGCTGCCGACGCCGGAGGCGCTCCCGTACGAGGTGCCCGAACCGCTGGACCGGATAGTCGGACCGGGCGCCGAGCCGGAGTGGCAGGCCCGGTACGCCAACACCCTGATCAACCACGCCTCCCAAAATCAGAACCCGGCTGCGGTGAACGCCGCGGTCCTGCTGCTGAGCGCCGCGATCGAGGCCAGCAGGGCCGACGATCCGCAACTGCCTGAGCGGCTCGGCTGGCTCAGCGACGCGTACTTAATCCGCGGCGTCAACGACCAGGAATCCGGTGACCTGGACATCGCTGAAGGTCTGGCCGCCGAGGCGGTGGCGCTCGCCCCATCGGATGCCGCTCGGCAGCGGCAGCGGTTGGCCCGCGCCCGGAGCCTGCGACTGCGCTTCGCCAAGCGCACGCCCACCCCGGACCCCGGGCGGATCAGAATCGTCAGTGTCGCCTTTCTTAAGGAGTACGTAGACGGCCCTCGGGGTGCCGAAGGCGCCGCGATAATAGACGCCGCGGTGCAGGAGTATCTGCTCGCCGAGCAGGCCGAGGGGCCGGCCACCGAAGAGTCTTCCAGCCGGTTCCTGCGGGAGTTCCGCCGCGCTGGCCTCGCAGTCGACCTGGAGCTCGCCCTGCGCGCCGCCGAGGCCGAGACCATTCGGCACGAACATTTCATCGATCAGCTCGGACACCTGTCGCGCTTTTCCGACATTCGTCTCGAACGTTACCTGCTGACCCGAGAGAACGCTGAGCTGGCTGAGGCCGCCAGCCTGCTGGAGGAGGCGCTCGACCTTACTTCACGAATCGGCCCCTACCGCGGGGTGGTGCTCAGCCAGCTCACGCGGATCTACGAACAGCATTCTGAGCTGACCGGCGCGCAGATGGAACGGCTGTGTCACCTGGCGCGCACCATGATCACCGACGCGATGAACAGCCTGATTGCGCTGCGCGGCGCCGGTCGGCTCGTCCTGCACCACCAGCGCTACGATCTGGCCGTCACCTGCTACCGCGAAGCCGTCGCCCTGATGCGTGTCGCTGCACTGGAGGAGATCGACCAGGTGGACCGGGCTGCCCGGCTCACCCAGATCACCGAAGTGGGCAGCGAGGCAGTCATCGCGCACATCCTGGCCGGCGACCCAGCCACCGCGCTGGAGGCGGCCGAGGAGGCCCGCGCGGTGCTGCTGTCGCTGCAGCTTGACCTGCGCTCCGACCTGACGAAACTCCGCGAAGCCCGACCCGACCTGGCCGAACGCTTCGACCGCCGACGCCAGGCGATCACTGCGGACCGAACCGAGAGTTCCCCCACCCCAGACGGCTACGTGCGCACCGCCCAAGCCTCGCAGAGCCGCGACGCCTGGACCAACCTGCTCGACGACATCCGTGCCGTCCCCGGCCACGAGAACTTCCTGGGCCCATTGGCCGCCGCCGAGCTGACCGCCCTGAACCTGCCCGGCCCGATCGTGCTGATCAACGTGAGCCGCTTCGGCAGCCACGCCCTGATCGTCGGCCCCGAACCGGGTGTCCGCGCGCTGCCGCTTGACGGGCTGCACTACAAGGACGTCCACTCGCACGCCTACGACCTGCTCTCCGCCGCGGCCGCCGGGGTGACCAGCGAGATCCTGGCATGGCTATGGGACACGGTGGTTGGCCCGGTCCTGGAAGCAACCGGACCGGCAACCCGGGTGTGGTGGGTTCCCACCGGCCTGCTTAGCGCGTTTCCGCTGCACGCCGCCACCGACCCGCAGGGCCAGTCCGCGCTCGACCTGGTCGAGTCGTCATACGCCCCGACGATCCGTCTGCTGACCAGGACCCTGACTCGGGGTGCCGCCCCCGGATCCGGCGGCGACCTGATCGTCGCGGTGCGCCGCACCGCGAACGGCGCCGAACTGGCTGGCGCGGAAGCTGAAGGCCGGGCTCTCCTCGACCGCCTTCCGCAAGCTGTCGCGCTGCTCAACGACGCGGCGACGCGCGAGAGGGTCCTAAGCGCCCTTCCACAGGCGACGCGCGCCTACTTCGCCTGCCACAATCTTCGCGACGACGCCCGCCCGCACCTGAGCGGCCTGGGTCTTTTCGACGGCCTGCTGACTATCGACGACCTGTCCCGCCTGGACCTGCCGAACGCCGAGTTCGCCCAGCTCTCGGCGTGTGCCACGGTCATGCCGACCCCGGATGCCCCGGACGAGCTGACCCATCTGGCCGCCGCGTTCCAACTCGCCGGTTTCCGCAGTGTGGTGGCCACCCTCTGGCCGGTCCGCGACCAGATCGCCGCCGAATTCTCCCAACTCTTCCACGAGGCGGGCGGCCACAACACGCCCTCTGCCGCCCTCGCCACCGCCACCCGCGCCCTGCGTGACCGCTACCCCGGCCACCCCGACCTCTGGGCCCCGTTCCTGCACTATGGCCTTTAGATCAAGCCCATTTTTGGGTACGCCCTAGTACTCCAGTCAGAAATCGTTGCCTGAGCTGGCCAGCCTTCGTTGTTCTGGTCGTGGTGGGGACGGATGAAGCCGGTTTGTGGGGCGGTTCTCGAGGGTGGATCTGCGCTGGCGTATGCGGGACTACGTGCGTGGTCTGCTGGCTCCGGTGGAGCGGAAGAACGGCTGGCAGCTCGCCGAGTACGCAGGTCACCGCGGGCCAGCAGGCTTCCAGCATCTGCTGAACGGTGCGGCCTGGGACGTCGACGCGGTCCGGGACGACGTGCAGCAGTACGTCGCCAATCGCCTCGGCACCCCGGACGGGGTCCTGATCGTGGACGACACCGGTTTCCTCAACAAGGGCACCACGTCCGCTGGGGTGCAAAGGCAGTACTCGGGTACGGCCGGCCGGACGGAGAACTGCCAGATCGGAGTCTTCGCCGCCTATGCCACGGCCAGGGGCAGAGTGCTGGTGGACCGGAGCTGTATCTGCCGAAGTCCTGGACCTCGGACGCGGACCGGTGCCGGGCGGCGAAGATCCCTGACAGCCGCGGCTTCGCGACCAAGGGTGAGCTGGCCCGCGCGATGATCCTGCGGGCGCTTGCCTCACCCCTGCCGATCGCCTGGGTGACGGGCGACTGTGCCTACGGACAGGAATGGCGCATGCGCCGCACCCTGGAAGAAGCCGGGGTCGGCTACGTCCTGGCCGTGCCGAAGTCACAGCAACTGCACGCTCCCTTCGGCCGTATCGACCAGGCCATCGCCGATGCCCCCGGCGAGGCATGGGAACGCCATTCCTGCGGCGACGGTGCCAAAGGCCCGCGCCTTTACGACTGGGCCGCCGCACGCCTGCCGGTGATCGGTGTCTTCGACGGCGACCGGCCCACCCACGAGCGGTGGGTGCTGGGCCGCCGCAGCCTGGCCCGCCCGGACGAGATCGCCTACTACCTCGCTTACGCCCCCAACGGCACCAGCGTTGCTGACCTGGTCCGGATCGCCGGCTCGCGCTGGGCGATCGAGGAAGCCTTCCAGGCAGCCAAGAACGAATGCGGCCTCGACCAGTACTAGGTCCGCCGCTATCCGGGCTGGTATCGCCACATCACCCTGGTCATGCTCGCCCACGCGTTTTTGTCCGTCGTCGCTGCCCAGACCACCGAAAGGGGGGCCGCAGAAACGACCCCACCAGCACCATCCGATTCACCGTGGCAGAGATCCGCAGACTGCTGGACACTCTCTTGCCCAGGCCCACACCCCGCCCCGGAGCAGTCATCCATGCCCTGAACTGGTCCCTCTGGCGCAGACAGCACCAAGCGATCGCCCGCCGCTGCCACTACCGAAGAAGAACCAGCTCAGGCAACGATTTCTGACTGAAGTACTAGCCCCCCACACCCGGCATCGGCCCCGCCACCGCCCCGGCTCCCCGTCCGCCGTGGTCACCACACACCGTGGCCGCCGCCTGTCCTCCTGGAACCTGGTCGTTAACCAGCGTCCTGGCTCGACAGATCGGGAAGGAGACGGTGCAGGAGCGCTTCCTCGTGTACGGCGAGACCTCGCTGGTTCATCACGTGCCCAAGATGCGGATCCCAGGGGGTGGCGACGGGATCCCCGGCGAGCGAAGCGAGACAGTCTGCGGGCAGTTCGGCGAGCGCATCGAGGTAGTCGGCGGCGCTCATGCGCCACGGGCGAGCCCCCAGTCGGAGGACTCGCTCGGCGATCGTGACGCCGGGCCAGTCGAAATCCCCGTGGTAGAGAACCTCTGCGTCATTCCTGAGAAGCCGCTGCAATAACTCCCAACCGGCGCTGGAGGGATTCCCACTCCCGCACACCAGGATTCCGGGGAGCCCGTGGCGCGCGGTCGCCTGCAGGACTTGCGGGTTCTCGCACCAGCGCACGGTCGTTCCCGGTGCGGCCAGCAGCACACTGTCGGCAACGGTCCGCAGCTCGTGCACGGTCAGGTGGGTCGCCAGGTTGATGTCGCGGCGGGCGCGCATCATCGAGGACCAGGGATCACCTCCTGGCGGGGCCAATCTCCATACGATGACGGTCCCCGACAGCACGTCAGAACTGACGCCCGCCTGTTCCCACAGCAGCCGCCGGCTGGCCGAGGAAACCGGCGCGGGCAGGGCGCATGCCGCGGCGATCCCCTTGAGCGTCAAAGTGCCAGCGAGGCGCCCCTCATCGAGGCCGTGAGCGTCGCCGGTGGTGTGCGCGGCGAGTTCGCTCAGTTCCCACCACCGCTCCGGCTGCCCAGCGGCGCCAGGGACCGATGGCATGCGTGCAAGTCCGAGGACGGCCATGGTGCGCACGGCCTGCGCCAGCGCCGTCGCCGCGGCTGCTGCGCCCGCCCGGGGCAGGATGCCGCTGCTGCGTAGATCCGAGATCCAGCCGGGGATCCAGCTGGCCTCGGCCAGCTTGCTGCGGGCGAGATCGGCATCGAGACTCTGCCACACTGCCGTCCACGCCGACTGCTGCTCGGCTTTGGCCGCCTGCCGGTCCCTCAGCGGCCGGCCGGTGAGGTCGGCGACGACAGCGACGAGCCCGCACTGGGCAGACGACGCCCTCAACGCCGCGTCGAGGGTGGCAAGCTGGAGGCGGCGCAGCCCCGGCTCCACCCGGGTGCCTAGCAGTCCTCCCAGCCGCTGCGCACCTTCGGTATCGAGGTGTACCTGCATGGTGCCGGTGGGGGAGAGACGGTTGCGTTCGAGCCGGTCTCTGGCTTTGTCCCATAGCGCCGTGAGACTGGGATCGCTGAGGTAACTGCGCAGGGGAGCGGGCAGCGCAGCGGACGCGGAGGTCACGAGACGGTCTGCAGACGGCGGGTGTGGCCGTCCCAGTGGACGTGCGTGGTCACAGCGGCGGTTCCCTCGTCCCGCCGCACTTCGTAGGTGTCCATCTGCGGGACATCAGAGAAGAACCCCCACAGGGCGTGGCCGGTCATCACGAAGTCGAGGTCCAGACGCACCAAGAGAGCCATCAGTTCGCCGATGGTGCGCTGATCGACCTTGGCGAAGGCGTCGTCCAGCAGGATCAGCCGCAGCGCCGAGCCGGTGTCGGGCAGGCTGCTGAGGTAGGCGTCGGCAGCGGCGAAGAGCGTCACATACGACACGAACCGTGTTTCGCCCTGCGAGAGTTTCGCCCGGCGGCTGATCTTGCGTTCTCGGTCTCGCTCGGGGCCGGTGATGATGGCGTCCATGACGTGCCAGGTGCGGTAGTCGAGTGCTGTGCGCAGGTGGGTGGCGTAGCCGGCCTCGGGGTCGCGGCTGTACGACTCGTCGACCAGCGTTTTGAGACGGTTGATGAGTTCTTCGGTCTCCGCGTCGCGCAGCACAGTGATGTCACGCCGCATCAGCTGTTTGACGTGAGTGATGTGCTCTCCCGCCGCGTCCGCCAGCTTCCAGTCGATCCTTACGCCGATGCCGTGGCTGGTCGTGATGGAGCCGAGCGAGGTGTTCATCGCCTTGACGAGTTCCTCGGCTTCTTTGAGGCGCCGGCGGAGTTCTTCCGCCATGCCGCCGAGGACGAAGTTGTGGAAGGCGGTGCGCTCGCGCTGGGTGAGCGCACCGCGGCCGCGGTCCCGGCGCTCGCGCAAGTCTGCTGCGGCATCGGCGATATGGCGGCGTCCGGTGGCATCGGTGAGTTCCACGACATGGAGGTCGTCCTCGACGGTGACGGTGATGTCGTAGGCGCCGGCGGTGTTGCGTTCCAGCAGGGACAGCGCTCGCATGAGAGCCGTGGCGTCCGCCGTGCTGTCCGGCTGCTGCACCGCCGCGCGGACTTGGCGGACAGCTGCCAGGACGTCATCGGCCGCGGCGTCCTGCGACCGCAGTTCGGGCGGCGGCTGCGTCCCTGGGGCCAGCGCGACCGCGATCGAAGGATGCCCCAGACGCTGGTGCAGCGCCTGGGCCTGCTGGGCCAGGAACGTCGTGGCGCGGACGGCCTTCTCGCGTGCGCCCTGCGCCTTTTCCTCTGCGGAGGCGACCAGGCCGGTCAGGGTGAGGATCTGGGAGCGGCAGTGGCGCAGCCTCTCCTCGGTGCGCGTCAGCTCCGCTTCCGCCTCCGTCAGACGCCGGTGCACCTGTTCGGGATCCGCGCCCAGAGCCTCTCGCAGCGCGGCGAGTGCTGCGGCTTCCCGCGACCAGATCAGCCAGGCTGATTCCGCGGTCTCCTCGGCGTGCGTGCGACGCTCGCGCACGGTGTCCAGACGGCCCAACGCCGTGCGGTAGCGGTCTAGATGACCAGTGACTGTCTCGGCACCGTGATCCACACTGCTGCAGGCGGTCTGCGCCTGCAGCGCGTATCCCCGCACTGCCAGCAGCCCATCGACGTCCTCGGGCATACCCAGTGCCGCGCAGATCTCCTGGTGACTGCGGTGGCGGGCGGCCCAGGCCCGTTGCATCCGCTCCGCTTCCTCTGCCAGGGCACGTGCCTCCTTGCGGCACGCGACGATCTGCTCGCGCGCCGCAGTAGCCTGCAGACGCAGGGTCGCCAGCCGTGCAGAGCGCGGCGCGCGCACCAGATGTTCCTCCAGCGCCTTCGACGCCTCCTCAAGAACCTCGTGGTGCTCGCTGCGTTCTTGTGCCCGCTGCTGCACCTGCTGCAGCAGGCCGTCGATCTCCACCAGGCGCGCCGCACGCGCGGCCGCACGCGCGGCCGCTCCGATGAACCGGGCAGCCACGGGACGATGGCCTCCCGTCAGCGGGCCGTTGCCCCATGAGCCGTCGGGGGACACCCACGTGGGGTGACCGGGCTCCAGTGCAATGCGATCCAGGACCGCATTCACCACGGCAGCGTCGATGGCCGTCTCGGCAGGAGCCAGCAGGGCGCGCACGGACCTCAGCGCCCGCGGCCCCCGCGCGCTCAGCAGCAACTGCCCGTCGCCGGCGCGGACCTCTCCGCCAGCGGTGACCTCCCCGTACAACAGCCCCGAGGCCAGCAGCGCGCCCTCCACACCGGCCTGGACCTTCTCGTCCACTCCGGGCTTGAAGTCCAGCAGTTGCCACAGCGCCACGGCGTGCGGCGGACGCTCGCCCAGCCACCCGGGTAGGGCGGGCGGCAGGTCCTGCTCGCTGCGCAACTGCTCGGCTTCGGCCAGGAGTTCCTGCCGCTGGAGTTGGTCCTGGGCCGCCTGCGCGGCCAGTTCGGCGATCTGCTGGGCGTGCCGGGCTCGGGCGGGTGCGGCCGCCTGCTGGGCCGTCGCGTCCAGCAGGGCCAGTTCTTGTTCGGCCTGTGCGGGCTCAAGGTCCTCACCGGCGAGCGCATCGACATCGTCGAGCAGCGGCGCGAGGGCGGTGGCATGCCAGTCGATGTCGCCCAGCAGCTGCCGGGTGAGCGCGGCGGCCGTCCAGGTGCGCCAGGCCGCAGCCAGCCCTGCGGCCTCCCGGTCACGGTCTGCTGCGCGGGTGCGGGCCGTCTCCTCTGCGGCGCTGGCCGCTTGGGCGGCATCGTCCGCGCGGTCCTGGGTGCGCAGGACTTTCTCCCGCTCGGAGGCCAGCTGCCGGGCCTCGTCGGCGCGTGCGGCCGCCTGCTGGGCCCGGCTGGCGGCCGTGGCACGCAGCGCCCGGCTTGCTTCGCCCAGGGCCTCGACCGAGCCAAGGACGCTGTCCGGCTCGGGAACAAGGCGGGCCGGTGCGGGGCGGGTCACGGGCTCGGGATCGTGGTCGATGCCCGTGCGTACCGCCTCCACGATGGGGGAGGGATCCTGCATCTGCAGGTGGACAGCGGCGGGCAGCGACAGGTTCAGCCCGGTTCGTGCCAGCAGATCGTTGGCCTGACTGGCCAGCCGGGCGGCACTCGCAGCGGCGTCGCAGGCGTCCTGGGCTGTCTCGCGACAGGCCTGCGCGGTGCGCTGTTCTTCTTCACGTGCGGCGTGTGCGGTGTTCAGCGCGGTGCTGGAGACCGTTCTGAGGGCCTGCAGGGTACTGAGGCGTTCGCTGAGTTCGCGGGCTGCCTTGTACTCGCTCGACTGCCTGACGCCGTTGACGGTGGCCGCGAGTTCCTCCGCGTATCCGCCCAGCTCGGCGGCCTCGGCCTCGGCGGCGCCATGGTTGTGGACGAGCCGGGTGTGCTCGGACTCCAACCGGTTGGCGTCCGTGTCCGCCTGCCGGGCGTCCAGGGCGGCCTCCTTCGCGCGCTCAGCTGTAGCGAGACACACCCCGGCGGCGTAGCGGGTGTAGACCTTCAGGAAGTCGGAGACGTAGCCATAGGCGGCCTCCAGTCGGGCCAGGGCGGCTCGGGTTTCTTCCAGACCGTCGAGTTCCTCGCCCGCGGTGGCGATGGCCTTCTCGGACAGCGGAGGCAGGGCGTCGGAGAGAATCTGCGGCAGGCGGCCTTCGTCGATGCGGTTGCCCACGTCGGGGGAGCGCAGGGTGTGCAGCAGCTGAAGCAGCCCGGCATACCGTTCGCGCCCCTGGTCGCCGTGGAGCCCGAAGACGGCCGCGCGGACGCGGTCGCGGTGGGTGTCGGGGGAGGAGGTCAGTCGGTCTGCGCCGATGGCCTGGGCCAGGCCTTCCTTGGACAGCGGGATGCGCCCGGTATCGAGCAGCGCCAGGTCGTGGTCGACGCGCAGGGGGGTGAGGAAGTACCAGGCCTTGGCCTCACTCGTACTGTGCGAGTAGCGGATGAGGGCCCCGACGGTCAGGTAACGCTCCTGGAGTCCGTCGTCCGCCGTGCGGGCCAGTTCAACCCAGACATAGCCCAACCGGTTCGCCTGGCCCTGGCCGCCGGCCCGCATCAGGTCCTCCAGACGGACCTTGCCCGACCCGGTGGCGTCCATACGCCGGCGGTCGGCGTCCAGCACGAACGGCAGGAGCATCTCCAACGCCCTTGATTTGCCGGACCCGTTGGACCCGCGCAGCACGAGGCGGCCACCGGACAGGGCGAAGCGCTGGTCGTAGTAGTACCAGACGTTGACGATGCCGGCCCTGTGCAGGCGCCACCGGTGCGGATGGTCTCCGCCGGCAAGCTGCAGGGACCGTGCCTGGTCAGCGGGCAGGCGCGGGGCGGGGAACGCGAGGGTAGTCACGAAGCCTCTTCGGCTGAGGAGTCGGTGAACAGGGTGTCGGGTACGGGCAGGACGGGGCGGGGCGCGATACGTGGAGCCGCAGTGGTGTGGGGCTGGGGGCGGTAGCGGGCGGCCGCCGGGTGCAGGACGAGCCCGTCGGGCAGGCTGCGGGCCAGCGACATGGATTCCAGCAGTGCGACGACATCCTTCTGCAGACGGTCCGGGTCGCCGGTGTAGACGCCGGCCCAGGTCCGCGCGTAGCGGGCGGCGAGAGTCTCCAGTTCGGCGCGCACGGCCTCCCACGAGGCCAGCAGCCCGGGAACGCCGGGGGCACCGGGAACGTGCTGTCCTGCGGTGGGGCGGGCCAGGTCGGTGAGGGCGTCGGTGAGCAGGAGCGCCGCCTGGCGCACGGTGCCGGCTCCGGGGTACGCGGTGTCGCTGAGCGTGCCTTCGGCGTCGTAGGCGAGGGCACCTTCGGCCCGCACCTCCAGGGTCAGTCCGAAGTGTTCCTCCAGCAGGCGGGTGAGCTCGGAGCGTTCCCGGGACAGCACGTCACGCTCCTCTTCGGGGAGTTCCTCGCGTCTGACCAGAGGGTTTTCCACCAGACGCCGGCGCAGGCTGCGCCGGGGCTCGGGGAGCGTGTCCGGCTGGCGGTCCGCAAGGTCTTCGAGGCGGGTGACATCGCGCAGCGGCCGGGGCAGCACGTGCGGCAGCAGGGCGCGGTGCACGTGCAACAGGGCTTCCTCGCGGCGCTCCCCCCAGGCTGCCAGCGATCCTTCGGCCTCGGTCAGCACCCCCCAGTCGACGAGGAGCCCGATGGCCTGCACCAGTCTCCGGTTCTCCGCGGGGGTGTCGCGCAGGTCGACACCGGCCGACACTGCATCCGCCCGTACCTGTTCCACCAGCGCGGACACCAAGAGCCATTCCCCGGTTCCGGGGGTCAGTAGTCCCGCGCACACCAGGCACAGCAGCGCGTAGGTCTGGGGGGTGAACGCGGGGCTGTCTCCCCGCTGTACGGGCCGAGGCGGGCTGTCGCTGCTGGGCGGGGTCTTCACCAGCCGGGCGAAGGAGTGCTCGACGATGAGGTGGTAGCCCAGCAGCCGGCCGAAGCTGGAGCGCAGGGCGGTGGCGTGCCTGCGGACCAGCGCGAGCTGGTCCGGCTGCTGGTGCAGCGTGAGAATGGGCCGGGCCAACAGGATGCGTGCGGCCAGACGCCGTTCGGCCGCATCGTGGGCAGCGGTGGATGCCGTCGGCGGCGGGCTCGTCCTCACAGCTGCTGGCCCTCCTGCCGGAGTGCGTCATTGCCCTCATCGCCGTCGGTGCCGGCTTCGTCCGGGGAAGCGCTGGCCGCGGCGGCGCTGGGGCGCGAGGCGTACAGCCTGAGGCGGAAGAACGTGACGTCGCCGTCGTCGGAGCGGGTGACCGTGGGGCTGTCGGAGTCTTCCGCGTGCACGGTCACCCGGAGGTCGAAATCGTCTGCGCGTCCGGGGCCCCGGGCAGCGAAACCGTGGTCGGCGGCTTCCGACTGCTTGTCCAGCAGCAGGTCGCGGGCGGAGGGAGTCAGGCGCTGTTCGTGCAGTTCTCCGGCCGCGGCGAGTTCGTCGGCGGCCGCCTGCCGTGCGGCCGCCTCCTGTGCGGCCTCCTCCTGCAGCCGCACGATGTCCATGCCCGGGTCGGGGACCTGGGAGGAGCGTCCGCGCGCGGCGCGGTCGCCGCGTTCGCGCAGGGAGACCGGCACGTCCACCGGGCGCGCGTCCCACCAGGACGTGGAGGCGGTGTCGCGGGGGTCGAGTTCGTCCGGGCCGAAGCCCAGATGGCGGGCGGAGTAGGTGCCGAACGAGGCGGCGAAGCCGCGGTGCGCCTCCTCGACGCTGGCCTCGGCGAACAGGGTGGCCAGGTGCAGCAGATCGCTGCGGCGCGCGCCGCCGGTACCGCCGGAGGTGAGCATGCGGCGGGCGTTGGTCAGCAGCTGTCCCAGTGCCTTCTCGGCGGTCGCTCGCAGATGGGCCGGGCCCGACTGGCCGCTGTCGCCCCGGTACCAGGACAACAGTTCGCTCCAGTCCCCGCGTTGGCGTCCGGGCAGCCGTTCGACGGGGGTTCCGTCCGGGGAGGCCAGGGTGGGCAGCGAGTCGAGCGCGGCCAGGACATGGTCCACCAGCGGCAGCAGCTCCTCAAGACGATGCCGTACGGCGGGGGAGTGGCGGGAGACGTCGGTGTCGATGAGGTGGACGTATTCCAGCAGCAGCCCCTTGAAGGTGGAGTACTCCTCACCGGCCAGGTCGTAGCGCGCCAGCACGGAAGCCAGGTAGGCGTAGAACTGGCGGACGGTGTCGGTGAAGTAGGTGTGGCTGGTGAAGACGGTGGTGACGTCGGCCGCCAGTGCATCGGCGTCGATGGCGCGAGGATTGCGTGCCTGCGCGAGGATGTTCTTCAGTAACAAGGCCATGCTGCCCAGCAGTTCGCGGGCCACTTCCCGGGCGCCGTCCCGTCTGTTGAGGAGTTCGGTGACCTGCTCGTGCACCAGGGCACCGAGCTGGGTCACCTGGAAGCGGACTCGGGAGTGGGTCAGGGCGGCGATGGTGGGAACCCGCGGGTCGCGGGCGACCGGCAGCAGGTTGCCCCAGCCCACCAGGCTGTAGCAGCGCGTCTCGGCGTCCTCGACGGACAGGACGATGCCGCGCTCGGCCAGGCTCTCGCTGACCTCGGCCGCAGACAGGTCGGTGAGCAGCGTTCGGGTGAACTGGTCCATGACGGCGATGTATTCGGCCGCGTACCGGTCGGCGGTGACGTAGCGGTACAGGTCCCGCCGTCCGTCGCGCTCTGCCGCCAGGCTGTCCTCGTCCGTGCTGTCGTCAGTCGTCACCCCTGATCCCCCTCCGGGCTCGGTACGGGCCGCAAGGGGCCAGGAAGCGCTGAAAGTTAGGTTAGTTACGGCCGTTGTGGTTTCTTGCGAAACGATCGGAAAGGACCGAAAGTGCTCGCTTGTGATCGGCTGCTGGCCGGACGGCACGCGGCCGGTCAGGTCAGCAGGTCCCGGGCGCTGGCCGGTATCTCCACATGCTCACCGGCGGCCCGCATACGTTGCAGCAGACGGTATGCCTCGGTATGGGTGATGTCGCCCATGCTGCAGCCGTACGCCAGGACGTCCTTGGTCTGCCACGTGGTGATGCCCTTGCGGCGGGCCAGATCGCACGCGGCGCGGTCGTCGCTCAGCCAGTAGGAGCCCTTGAACTCGGGCCAGTTCTGGATGACATGGAGGGTCTGGGCCTCGCCCAGGTGCTGCCGGGGCGTGCCGGGCGCACCGCCGAACGCCGCCCGGCGCACCCTCTCCACGATGTCCGCCTCGGTGTCGTCGTCGATGACCAGCGGATCGCCGAGCCAGCTGTCGGCGGAGACGTCGGCCAACCGCGCATGGGCGCACTGCGCCGACCGGTGTGCTTCGTAGGCGACGGCCTCGGTCCATCGCCCACGACCGTCGAGAACGGCCCGCAGCAGGCCGAGCGCGTCGGCGGCGGCGAAGTTGCACAGGACGGTGTTGTCGGGAAACCACCACAAAGTCACGGGGAGAAGGCCAGTTCTGCAGGACTGGTCGCCGAGATGCCGTGTGGCCCGCCGTCCGGCGTGCCGGGACCCGGATGGAACAGGTCCAGCAGCTGGTCGGGGTCCATCCCGGTCACGGTGGCGACGAGGCGGATGCTGATGTCTCCGCGCACGTAGGCGCAGATGGCCAGTTTGGCCAGGCGGGTGGAGTACCAGCCGTCCCGGGCCTGCTGGGCGTGCTGCATGTGACGCCCCGGGTCGCCGGCGTGCACGGCTGCCATGCGGGTGGTGCAGGCCGACCAGCGGCGGCGTTCGTCGTCGCCGATGATCTCCAGTGTGCGCAGCCGGGTCGCCATGGCGCTGGGGGAGACCAGGTACGCCCAGGAGAGCGCCAACAATGTGTGCTTGTCCAGACGGGGCCGCGCCGCGACCTCCTTGAGCAGTTCGGCGCGCGGCATGAGCAGTTCGGCGGCGAAGGCGTTGGCCCGGATTTCCGCCCTGGTGCGGTCGGAGCCGGGCGCGACGTGCTCCGCGAGGGGACGGTCGGTGGCGTCCCCCGCCAGGATGTGCCCCAGTTCGTGGGCGAGGGTGAAGCGCTGGCGGGTCCACCAGTGCGTGCGGGCGACCAGGATGAGACGGAAGTCCCCCGAATCCCACGACAGACCGTCCAGATCGTCCGGCAGCTCGGCTGCCGCAGCGACGAGCCCGAAGGTCTGCTCCCACTGCTCGGCCAGGGCCCGCGCGGTCAGGCCGCGTGGACTGCGGCCGATCCTGGTTTCTGCCTTCATGGCCAGTTCCACGCCCTGCCGGATCGGGTCGTCACCTGCTGGGACGGCAGACAGGGCGGGAAGCTCGATGCGGTAGTCGATGCCGGCGAGCGCGTCGACGACCTCGGCAAGACGCAGCGCAGCCGCCCGGGCGTCGTCCGATGCCGCGCCCGCCCCTGTCCGGGTGCGGGCCGCCACGCCGGCCGCCGTGCGCGGTTGTGTGCCGTGCAGCAGCCAGTCGACGGTGGTGTGCCCCTGCTCGGCGATCAGAGCAAGTTCCAGCGAGGTGAAGCGCCGCGTGCCGCTCAGGGACTTGCTGAGTTTGTCCGCGGTGATTCCGATGCGCCGGGCGAACTCCGCATGGTTCTCGCCGACGCCCTCGAGTACCTGGCGCACCCGCGCATTCAACGATTCCGTCATTACCCCACCGTAATCACGGGTTGCGAAAACCGCAACGAAATGATCATGGCAGGCCGTGTTCGATCGCTCCTGGATATGACGGTGTCCCCCGGCGTCCGTAGGTGAAGAGCCGTGCTGTGTAACGATCCCGGCCGACTCCCGTGACGGTGCCGCACGCAGCAGCGCCTGTACGGTGCTGCGCCCGGCTCCCCTCGCGGGCAGCTGCTGGCTCCGCTCTTGGTCATGACGATTCCATTACGGGCCCCACGCTCCGGGCTCCTGCGGATCGAGAAAGTCTTGAGTGCGGTGTTCCTGCGGTCCGCCCGTTCCCGCGGAGGCGTTCAGCCGGTGTCCGCCCGAAGCGATTCGTGTGGACACCGGCTGCCTTTCTCCCTGCCACGGCGGGGAGTTCAGGTGAGGTCCGCCAGGTTGTGATAGTCGCTGCGTACGAGGGCGTGATGTTCTTGCGGGGTCAGCCAGCGGGCAGTGGACCCTGATACATCCTTCTCCACCCACAGGACGTCGTTGACGCTCTCTGCGACGGGATGGAGATGACTGATCACGCCCAGGAGCCTGTTGCTGCCGACATGAGTGCGCAGCACGGACAAAGCACTGTCGAGTGCTCCGGCATCCAATGTGGCGAACCCTTCGTCGAGGAAGAGGCTCTCCAGCCGGGCACTGGTGCGGCTGTGCAGCTCGACCAGGGCCATCGACAGGGCGAGTGAGGCTTGGAAGGTCTCCCCGCCCGAGAGGGTCCGGGGGCTGCGGGCCGTGTTGTTCTCGAGAGCGGCGATGCCGAAGTCCTCACTGAAGCCGAATCGGCCCGCCGACAGCTCCATGAGCAGCCGGCTTCCCAGAATGAACAGGGAACGTGTCCGCTGCTTCGTCAGATGACTGGGGAACGCAGAATCGCTTAGCTGATCGTACAGTCCGGCCCAGGCGGACCGCTCCTGCTTGCCGGCGGCGATCGCCGTCTGCAGTTTGAGAACGTGGGGAATCTGAGACAGCGCCTCGTCGCGGGCCGCTGCTGCCTGCACGGCCTCCTTTCTCAGTTCCCCCTCGTATTGATGGAAGGGGACCATGACCTCGGGATCGAACAGCAGATCTGTGGCGGCTGCGGGAAGCGCCGGCGCCTGAGAGACGAAGGGGATGAGAGCCTGGAATGCCGAAGTGGCCTTGGACGCCAGCGCGTCGATGGTCCCCTGAGTGCTGCGGTGCAAGGCGTCGAGCGCTTCGCGAAGCGCCGAGCAGGCCCCGTCGAGGGCGGTGGCGTAGGTCGCGACGTCGTGCGGGCTGTCCCACGCGCCGGGAGCATCGGGCAGACTGATCACGTTGCCCGGAAGCAGCCGCACCGCTGTGACGGCGGCGTCGGCGCGCAGTTCGAGGACGGTCTGCTGCCGGCGTAGCGGTTCGGCGACGCGTCGGCGGTGTTCGCCGGCTAGGGCCTGCTTCTGTTCGGTCACCTTCTGCAGGTCCCTGAGGGCCTGAGTATGGTCGCGCTCGAGTTCGCCGAGGCGGTCGAGATGGGCGGTCACCGCCGATGCGCAGGCGGTGATGGACTCCAAGGACGGCAGCGCGTCCGCGTCTGGGATGCTCATCTGCACCGGGCGCGGCAGCGCCGACAGCTGGGTGAGGAACTGCTGGCGTGCCTGAGTGAGACGCTGCTGTTCCCGTTGGGCCTTCATGCGGCCGTTTTTCAGTGCCTTGCGCTGCTGGGCGATCACTGACTGCCCGGCCTGGATCTCACTCGCGGCCGACCGGGCGGTTTCGTCGGCGGCTTCGGCCAGGCGCTGCGCGTCCTCGATGCGCAGCCGGGCGTCCGGCAGCAGTGTGTCCAGAAGGGCCAGGCGTTCGGCGGCGCTCGGCGGCTTCTGGCCGAGGAACCCCTCGACAGCGGTGTTGACCGTGACGAGCAGGTGCGCGGCGAAGGACTCCGGAGCGTCGTGACCGGTCAGGGCCGCTACGTTGAGGGCCTGCTGCTGAGCGGGAGAGAGCTGGGCGGCCAGACGGACGTGTGCGGCTTCGGCCTTTTCCCGGCACTCCTGTTCGTCCTGTTCGGCCTTGCGGATGTCGGCCTGGATCTCCTGCAGGGTGGTCAGTGAGTCATTGAAGGCCTTGGTGGCTGCCGTTTTGGCCTTCTTGGCCTGCCGCATGGCTTTGGGATCCTGCAGTGCGGGAGGGGTGTAGGAGGTGTCAAGGGTGTGGGTGCAGACCGGGCACTCGTCACCCGGCGCCAGTCCCGTTCCCGCGGTGTGGGCGGCTTCACCGCGCTGGAGGTCCTCCACCGCCTGTGAGGCCTGGTCCAGCAGGCTTTTCTGCTGCTCGGCAGCGTCAGCGGCTTCCGTTTTCGCGGCGGTGAGTTCTTCCTGCCTCTTTTGGGCGGCTGCCTGCCCGGTGCGGTGCTCGGCGACGGCTGCACCTTCCTCAAGGAGGACTTGCACGGTGCCCGTCAGCCGCTCCAGCGCTGACTTGGCCTCGTCGGCTTGCGCATAGGCCTTGTCGGCGCTCTCCCGGAGCCCGTCAAGCCCGGCTGCCTGTTCCGCGAGACGTTCCTCCTCCTCCTTGACGGACTGTTCGTCCGTCTCGAGGCGGTCCAGGTCCTGACGCAGGTCCTGCTGCTGCTCGCCGAGGCCGTTCAGCAGCCCCGGGGCGCTCCTGAGCACTTCCGCCGCGGCGGAGAGCGCGGCGACAGTCAGGCCGGTGTCGCGGTCGGCCTCCAGCGTCGACTGCAACTGCTCACACCGCTGTGTGGCTTCTGCCTGAGCCGCCTCGAGGGCGTCCAGGTGTTCTTGCAGGAGGCGGTCGTCGGCGGCGAGCGCAGCGAGCGGCGCGTGGACGTCGGTGGTGGTGCGCTCGGTCAGAGCAGCCGATGCCCTGGCGGTATCCGTGCTCTGCTGCTGCAGGCCGTCGGCCTGGTGGCGCAGCTGACGCAGCGTCTCCAGGTGCCCGGCCAGGCCGGCCGCTGCCTTTTCAATCTCGGCCTGGCGGACGCCCAGACGGTGGGCGTCGCCTTCCGGATCCGGGAGCAGGTCGCCGCGGGCCTCGGCCGCCTTGAGCAGCAACTCGTCCAGCCGCGTCCGCTGGTCGGCGGCGCGCTGGCGTACCCGCTGGAGCTCGTCGATGCCCAACAGGGACCTCAACAGCTTGGTGCGGTCGGTGTCATTGGAGTTGAGGAGGGTGTCGAACTTGCCCTGGGGCAGCACGACGGCGCTCTTGAAGCTCCTGAAGTCCAGGTTGAGCAGTTCCTCGATGCGCTCGTTGACCCGCGTGGCACCGTTGACCGTCGTGCCCTCGCTGCTCAGGCTCACCTGAGGGACACTGCCGTTCTTTTTGCGGAAGATGCGGGTCACGCGCCAGGTCGTGCCGTCGACGGCGAAGGTGAAGTCGATCGACATCTTCTCGCACGCGTCGGCGATCAGCTGTGATCCATGCGCGCCCCAGGACGTTCTGCCGTAGAGGGCGCAGAGGATGACCTCCAGCAGCGTCGATTTGCCCGCGCCGGTGTCGCCGAGGATGCCGACCAGGCTCTTGCCGGTGAAGTCCAGGGGGCCGCAGGTACCGGTGTAGCTGCGGACTCCGGAGAAGACGATGCTGAGCGGCCTCATGCCGTCTCCGATCCGGTGCTATCGGGCGTCCAGGGGTGTGCGAGGGCTTCCTGCAAGCCGAGTTCGGCCGGGCAGGGCGGCGGTTCGTCGCCGCCGGGATGGTGCAGCAGGGAGCCGAAGGCTGCCAGGACCTCGTCGGCGACCCGGCCCGGAGTTCCGTGCTCGGTGAGGTAGGCGCGGAAGGATTCCGTGAGTTCCGGCTCCTCTTGCGGCAGGTCGCTGACGTTCAGGGGGGTGATCCGGGTCTCGGCGCAGTCTTCGGTCAGGTAGACGACGTCGGCGTCGGGTACAGCGGTGGCGACCTTCTGGGAGAGCTGCGGGATCAGGTTCTGGCTGGTGATGGTCACATCCAGGAAAGTGTTGCTGAACTCCTCTGCTCTGAAGGCGAGTTCTTCCAGGGTGCCGGTGAACTTCTTCAGAAGCCGCCCGGCCGTGAGCCGCTGGGGGGCGGTGCGGGTGGGGCGCTGCGGGTCGGCCTCGACCAGGAGGACGCTCTTGGCGTCGTCGCATTCACCGAAGTCGAACTGCAGGGGGCTGCCGGCGTAGTGGGCGGTGGCCTTGCTGGAGGTGAGGGCCTGCGGCTTGTGGATGTGGCCGAGCGCGCAATAGCTGACGCGCGGCAGATCGTCCGGTGCGGTGGCGTAGGCGTCGCTGACGTCAAGGTGGCGCTCGCTGCCGGACAGCAGCGCACCGCTGAGATAGAGGTGGGTGGCGAAGACGAGAACGTCGTGCTGCGGGGAGTACCCCTCATGCAGCTGTGTGATGAGTTCTTCCTGCAGGCCGCGCAGGCCCTGGGCGTAGGCGCCGTGCGTGGTGCCGAGTCCCGGGAACAGGTGCATGAACCGGTTGGGATGGATGAAGGGCAGCGCCGCCAGCCGGATCCGTTGGCTCTGGTCGCGGGTGGGGAAGTCGAGTACCCGGCCGCCGCCGGAGCCGTCCGCCGCGGTGTGCACGAAGGTGACCGGGTGTGCGCCGGGCTCGGCGGTGTTCTGGAAAACGTGGTCGAGCACATCGAACCAGTGCGGTGAGTCGTGGTTGCCGCCGACGACCACGACAGGAGCGACCGACCGTAAGGCGCTCAGCGACGTCATGGCCCGCATGAGGTCACCGGGGGAGAGGCTGTAGCGGTCGAAGAGGTCCCCGCTGTGCACGATCAGATCGGGCAGGGTCCGGCGGGCGATCTCGACGATCTCGGCGAGGACGGCGTCGAACTCGCTGTCCCGGGAACGGCGTTGCAGCCTCTTTCCCAGATGCCAGTCGGAGGTGTGCAAAAGTTTCATGAGGGTGAAATGTCTCCAGGCAGAGAGGTGCCAACACCCGCTGTCACGAGGGCGGTTGGCAGAGTGACAGGCACTCTACATGGAAATCTCGGGTAAACCTTGGGAAACTTAGGAATCTGCTAGGGTGCCCCGTATGCAGGAGCCACTGGACGCACTCGAGAAACACATGCAGCAGCTGCAGCAAGCCATGCGGCAAGCCCAAATGCAGCGCGACCAGGCCCTGTTGAGCCATCTGCGTGCTGAACTGCGCCGGGCCCAGCGCTCCTACGACGCCCTCTTCGACGCCGACGGCCAAGCACCCGGCACCGAAGAACCCGCCGCCACGCACCCCGGGCCGCGTGCCGCCAAGATGCCGGCACGCGAGCAGGTCCACCAGGTCCTCACCCTGCTCACCGTGCCCGCCGCCCCCAAGCTGATCAGCCAGGTCCACGAAGCCCTCTTCGCCGGATCACTGCCCACCTCCCGCCTGGCCACCCTGCGCCGCGACGAGGAACGCTCCTACCGCTCCTCACCCGGGGCACGCCCCTACTACCTGTGCCCCGCCCTGACCTCAGACCACCTCTCGCCCGCGCGGGCCCTGCTCACCATCAGCGTCTGGCCGCTGGAAGAGCGCATCGTGGGACCACTCAGCGCACGCGTCCACTACCTGACCAGCGCGCTCAAATTCACCGAGGCCGTCCAGCGCCTCACCCCTGACCCGGAGACAATGCCCCTCGGGGCACGCCAGCTCGTCCACCACTACGCCCTCAACATCCCCGGAGCCCTGCCGGCGGACCACCACCCCCAGAACCCCGCCACGGCCCCCGATCTGGCCCTGCTGCGTGAAGCGGCCCAACAGGAACTGGCCGTCCACACCGACGACGACACCCATGACCGGCGGGACGCCGCGCAGCGCGCCCGCCAGCAACTCGACGAAGCAGGCCGACTGTTCGGCGCCCCCTTCCAGACAGCCCGGCACCTGCGCTCCGTGACCTGACCCCCGCCACCTCTTCGCCGTCCTCGCAAGGAACCCTCGTGAGCTCGTTAAGCAGCAGGCTCGGCACGCTCCGCGGCCCGGTAGAGCCCAAACCGCACAACGCACGCAGCCTCGCGGCCCTCACCGCAAACCCCGGATGCCGACGACGCGCAATCCTGGACGCCGCCGGCGTCGACAAGGAAGCCCTGGCCGTCCACCTCGGCCACCCGCTGCCGCCCACCCAGTCCCCCCGCGCCCTGAGCCGCGGCGCCCAGTTCGAAGCCCAGGTCAAAGACCAAGGCGGCGCCGAACTGCTGAGCCTGCTACGGGACAAGCTCCACCTGCCGCTGCCCGAAGCGGCCCACACCGATCTGTCCGTCCTGGGGACGAGCGACAGAGCCATGAACGTCCGCCACGCACGCACCCGCAGCCTCATCCTCGAGGCAGCACACGGCAAAGGCGCAAGCCGGACGATGCTCGACCATCCCGTCCTGGAACTGACCGTCGCCGGCCGACCGGTCTTCCTGGAACCTGACCTCGTCGCCTTCCAGTCAGAGGGCATCTTCCACGTCGTAGAGATCAAGTCCTTCGCCGTGGTCGACGGCCAGGCGCCCGGCGACAAGGCTGCCGGCGCCGTCCTGCAGGGCGCCGCCTACATCATCGCACTGCAAGACCTCCTGACCCGGGCGGGATTCAGCCCCGAACGCGTGTCCACCACCCTGCTGCTCATCACCCCCCGCGACTTCTCCCGCCGCCCCATGGCCTCCACCATCGACGCACGCCACCAGATCAAGTCCCTGCGCCGCCAACTGGACCGCCTGGAACGCATCGAAGACCTCCTCGGCCAGCTCCCCGCCGGCATCACCTTCGACCTCGCCTACGACGGGCCCGACGCCCGCACCCGCACCGCCACCCGCGACCGAGACGACCTGACCAAAGCGCTCAACACCACCGAGGCCCGCTACCGGGCCAACTGCCGACACCACTGCCAGCTGGCCCACTTCTGCCGCGCACAGGCCCACGAAGGCCAACTCATCGACGTCCTGGGCAGCTCCGCCAGTGAAGACCTGGGCGGCATCGACACGATTGCCGCCGCCCTGGGTCTGGCCGACGGCAGCCGTGCCCCAGCCCCGGACCAGGAAGACCTCGCCACCGCACTGCGTCACGCCGAAAGCATCCGCAACGAGCTGTTCGGAGGCGCCGCATGAGCCTGCTGACCACACTCCAGCAGCTGCGGGCCAGCGAAAGGCACCATGCCCAGCCGCTCAGCCGCCTGCGCTACCTCCACGTCGCCGACCAGCCGATGCTCATCCTGCCGCTGAACCGTCCAGGAGAGACCGCCCGGCCCCTGGCCGTCATGGCAGGCTGCGACCCCGGTCACCCGCGCCTTTTCCTGGCGCCCCCCGGCGACGACGACCGCTTCCTCACCGACCTCGCCGAACACCTCCACACCTACATCCACAGCTTTCACTACGCCACGCGGATCCGCCCCGCCAAGGGGGAGCAGCCCGAACGCCGCGAATACCTCGATGCCCCGCAACTCGTGGTCACGGGCACCGCCTCGGCGTACTACCTCAAGATGCTCGGACGCGCCCTGCGCTACCGGCCCGTCCCCGAAGGCACTGATCCCGCCACCAGCGTGTCCCACCTCGGCTGCTGGCTCACCTTCTTCGCCGAACGCGCCGAGTACGCCACCTCGTCCCTCCTGCTCAACCTCACCGGCCTGCTGAGCACACACTGGGCGACCGGCCAAAGCATCCTCGACAACGCGCACCTCGCCCCCCTCATGGCCTGGATCTTCCCGCCCCCCGGCCTCACCGGACATCAGGCGGCACTGGCCGCCGAAAACCCCCTGCAGCACCCTCCCGACGGCCCCACCGTCGACCCATCCTTCGAATCAGCCCGGCTCTCCAGCCTGTTCGCCGCCCTCAAATCTTCCCGGGGCGTCCGCCGACAGCACCACGTCGCCCGGCTGCAGGAGGCCGCAGAGGACTACCTGCAACCCACCTGGGACCTGGCCTGGAAGGCAATCGCCACACTGCGCGGCCTGCCGCCCGTCCGCAGCACTGCGGCCCGCTGGGACACCGACATCCGCCGGTTCACCGCCTACAGCGACCACCTTGCCGCCGGCGGCCCTCCCCAGCCCAAGCACGACGACGTCGTCTCCGCCGCTATACGCCTGGCCGAGCTGGAACACGCCGCGGCCTCCCTCGCCGCCTCCCGCGCGCTGGAAGACGACTTCGTCATGGCCGAACGCCGTACCACTGGCGAGGCGTTCCGAGGAACGGTCACCCACACCGAACCCGACCGCACCATCCCACCCCAGGGCCCCAGACAGCGGCCGAAACGACGGCCCCTGATCACCGTCCGCACCAACGATCCGGTCCGCCTGGAACCCAACCGCCTCCTGGCAGGACCGCACGACCCGGCCGTCCACATGGCCGTGCTCGACCTCACCTACACCACCGATGACACCGAGATCGTCCTCGAGGTGCGAACCCGCACCAGCAACCCGAGTTCGGTCCCCGCCGTCGGCACCACGCTGCTGCTGACCACCGCACCCGACCACTTCCGCCGGCCCCAGTTCCCCAGCCGCGACCAGATCCCCTGGACCCACACAGACACTGGCCTCACGGCACCGGGCCACGAGCCGGGAGAAGACCAGGCATGAACGAACCATCCGCCGCCGAACTCTCCCGCCGCGCCGTCGCACACATCCTCACGACGCTGACCACTACGTCCCACCGAGGTGTGGTCGTGGACTCCCCGCCCGGCGCCGGCAAGACCACACTGGTCGTCCACGCCGCACAGCACCTGACCCGCCCACAGCACCCCTGCATGATCGTCGCCCAGACCAACGCCCAGGTCGACGACCTCGTCAGCCGCCTCACCCAGGACGCACCCCATCTCACGGTGGCCCGCCTGAGCGGCCAGTCCTACCGGGCGCCCGACCGGCTGCAGGCGGGGCCGAACCTGATCATCACCACCGACGCCCGACAGGCGGCGGCGGCCGACGTTGCGGTGGCGACCGCGAGCAAGTGGGCCAACGTCCAAGACTGGCACCGCAGATGGGCCATCGTGGACGAGGCCTACCAGATGAGGTCGGACAACCTCCTGCAGATCGCTCATCTCGCCGACCAGGCTCTGTTCGTCGGCGACCCCGGCCAACTCGACCCCTTCTCCACCATCCCCACCCAACCGTGGAAGGGCCTCGCCCACGACCCCATGGCCAGCGCCGTGTCGATACTGCTGAAGATGAACCCTCAGCTGCCCGTCCTCAGCCTGCCCGTCTCCTGGCGTCTGCCCGCCTCCGCCGCCCCCCTCATCTCCGCTGCCTTCTACACCACCCCCTTCCGCGCCGGAACCACCGACACCGAACGCCGGCTCACCTTCGCCCACCCGGGCCTGCACGGCGGCGCCGTCGAGCAGACCGTGGATCTCGCCGCCCGCACCGGATGGGCCCTGCACGAACTACCCGCCCGACACACCCGCCGCATCGACCCTGAGGCAGCCCACGCCGCGATCAGCATCGCGCAGCGCCTGCTGATCCGCGAAGCCACCGCCTACTGCGAAGACCACCCCACTGGACAGCCTCTTGAACCGGGCCACATCGCCATCGGCACCGCCCACCGCGACCAAGCCGGATACCTCCAGCACCTGCTGCGCACCGACCCCCGCCTGAAGGGGATCGACGTCGACACCGCCAACCGCCTCCAGGGACGCGAATACGCCGTCACCATCGTGCTCCACCCACTGTCCGGACGCCGCGACACCTCCGGCTTCCACCTCGAAGCCGGCCGCCTGTGCGTGCTGACCTCACGCCACCGGCACGCCTGCATCGTCGTCGCCCGCGCCGGCATCGACCGCCTGTTGGACGACCACCCCTTCAACGAACCCGTCCACCTCAACGCCGACGCCAAATTCCCCGACGGCTGGGAAGCCCACCAGCACGTCCTCCACCACCTCACCGGCCACCGCATCCGCGCCTGACCGACGGCGGGAGTCCATGCCCACCCCACCCCTTGTCCTGCGACCCCATCAAAAGGAAGCCGTCGGCGCAGCCGTCCGCGCCCTCACCCAGCACCCCCGCACGAGTGTGATCGCTGCCTGCGGCACCGGCAAAACCTTGATCGCCGCCCGCACCACCGCCCGCATCACCCCGCACGGACGGGTCTTGGTGCTGCTGCCGACACTGGACCTGCTGTCCCAGACGATCCGCTCCTGGCGCCTGGCCGGCCGCAAAGGCCCCGCCATCGCCGTGTGCTCCCAACGCCAGGCCCTCGACCACGAACCTTTCGGCACGGACATCCCCCTCACCACCGACCCCGGCGCACTGACCGCCCTGATCACGCAGTCCGGCTCCGGCCCCGTCACCGCCTACGCCACCTACGCCTCCCTGCCCGCCGTCATCGCCGCCCACCGCGACCACCGCCTGCCCCCCTGGGACCTGATCGTCGTCGACGAGGCCCACCGCACCGCCGGCCGCCTCGGGAAATCCTGGGCCGCCATCCACCACGACGACCGGGTCCCCGCCGCCCGCCGCCTCTACCTGACCGCCACCCCCCGCATCTGGGACCCCGACGACGCCCCAAACAGCGACGGGACGGAGACGGTGGCCTCCATGGACGACGAGACCCTCTTCGGCCCCGTCGCCTACCACCTCAACCTCTCCGACGCCATCGACCTCGGACTGCTCGCCGACTACCAGATCCTCGTCCCCGTCGTCACCAACGCCGACCTGCGCGACTGGCTGGCCACCGGAGCCGGCGCGGGCGTCGACGGACTCCACCTGGCCGGCCGCCAGGTCGCCGCCCTGCGCGCCATCCACGACCACAAACTGCGCCGCATCCTCACCTTCCACCACCGTGTCGCCGACGCCCGCGCCTTCGCCACCACCCTCACGGAGACGGCCGCCGCCCTCCCCGACCCCCTGCGCCCCCAGGGCCTGTGGGCGGACTGGGTCAGCGGCAGCCACACCCCGCAGACCCGCCGCCGCCTCCTGCTCGAATTCACCTCCCACACCAGCCCCGACACCCCGGCCGTCCTGTCCAACGCCCGCGTGCTGGGGGAGGGCATCGACGTGCCCGACATCGACGCCGTGGTCTTCGTCGACCCCAAGAACAGCCCCGTCGACACCGTCCAGGCCGTCGGCCGCGCCCTGCGCCAGCAGCCCGGCGCCGGCAAGAAGGCCACCCTCGTCGTCCCCGTCTACCTCACCCCCGACGAAGACCCCGACGACCTCCTCGGCGCCGATGCCTACACCCCTCTGTGGCGCACCATCCAGGCCCTGCGCGCCCACGACGACCGCCTCGACGCCCGCCTATCCGACCCCCGCACCCACCGCCCCACCATGCCCCCCGAAGACCCCGAAGCCTGGCTGCAGTTCGACCGCCCCACCCAGGCCGACGAGATCGCCCTCGCACTCTCCCTGCGCGTCCTGGCCCCCAAAAGCGCCGAATGGCGCCGCGGCCTCGCCTCAGCCCGCCGCTTCCACCACACCCACCACCACCTCGACGTCCCCCAGACCTACGAAGACCCCACCGGATACCCCCTGGGACGCTGGCTGACCTGGCAACGCCACCTGCACACCAAGGGCACACTCGGCGCCGCACGCGTCCACGCCCTCGAACGCCTCGGCATCATCTGGGACCCCCGCCAGCAGGCCTTCGACCGCGCCCTGGCCCACGCCGCCGCCTACGCCGCCCGCCACGGCCATCTCGCCGCCCCCGTCGATGAGATCCACGACGGATTCCCACTCGGCCGCTGGCTGGCCACTCAGCGCACCCGCGCCGCGACCCTCACCGACCAGCGCGCCGCCGCTCTCACCGCCCTGGACCGGTGGTGGAATCCGCCCTGGCCGATCACCTGGCAACGCGCCTACTACGTCGCCCGCCAGCAGAGCGAGGACGCCGCCACGGACTCACCGACCGGGAAGTGGCTCGAGACACAACGCGTGCGGGCCGGGGACCTTCACCCCGAGCAGCGTCTACTCCTCGGGGCAATCGGGCTCGATCTGCCGGAAGCTTTCCGCCCCGCTAGCAGCCTGTTGCCGGCACGGGAACGAGCCTTCCAGCGAGCTCTGGCTGCCGCACGGGCTTTCCACGCCAGGGAAGGCCATCTCAAGGTGCCCCAGCGCCACATTGAGGAGATCGACGGCGAGCGAGTGCGGCTAGGCCAGTGGCTGAGCAACGTCAGTCGGCGCCGCTCCGGCCTTAGTCCACAGCGCCAGGCTGCCCTGGCAGACCTGGGTCTGTGAAAGCTCTCTCAGCGCAGGCCCTTTAAGCCCTTGGTGAAGGCCAGCCCGGCGTTGCGGATGCGTAGGCGCCTGTCAACGTGCCTACTACGCCACGGCTTCTCGGCGTCGCTAGCGATGCTCTCCGGGTCTTCGTATAGGCGTATCTGCTGGCAGCACGCACAAGCCCGCCGAGTGGCAGAAATGCCGCATTATCGGCAGTAGCCGACAAGATCTCCTCTAGCATCGTCTAACTACTGCTGATGGAGGGGGAGTTCGACATGAGTGACGGAGATGCCCGGCTGGACCCAGCCCGCGGGCCGGAAACGCCCGAGCCAAGACCTGACAGCGAACCATCACCGGCACTCCCACCCTCCGGCGCTCCGCACAGCCCGGCACCGGAGCCCTCTCCGTCGACCGACCCCGCGCCATCCGCAGCGTCCCGGCGCATGCTTGACGGCGCCGCAAGGGCTGGAAGTGAAGCCATACGTGCTGCGGTTGGAGAGCGGCCGGAAGGCGGATCGGATAGGAGATGGATCTCCGTACGGGCGGGCGTAGCCCTGACCATCTTCTTGATAGGAACCGCAGTAGCCAGTCTCATTGGGCTGTGGATCGCAAACGTCTTCGCCGACGACAGCGCAAAGGTGCAGGATGACGCAAACGAAAGGGTCGACGCGAGCAAGCCCGCGTTTGATGTAACGGTCACTCCTGCACTGAGCGATAAGAATCCGTGGACCAGCTGGGAAATAGACCGCAGGCTAACTCCCGCAGAGGAGTCCGAACTTGAGAAGATGCCAGCTTCCGTAGAGAATGCCGATCGTGTATGGGAATTTGTACGCAAGGCGGGCGGAAGAAGGGCTGACGGCGACGCGAACGGCTACCGATTCCAATTCACCAGCGAGCGTCAGGCGGCTGTCTCCATTACGGATACATATGCGAAGGTAGGTAAATGCTGGACCTCCAGAGCGAAGACCTACATCAGCCTAATGCAAGGAGGTTTAACCGGTTGGGAAGACGTCTACTTCGAACTCGACTCGAAGCTTTCCGCTATCCCGCTGTTGCACGGGACCGCTCAGGACTCCCAAGCGGGCATCCCCTTCGACAAGGCCATTGCCCTGGGAGGAAACGAAACGCCTGCGTACCTCAAGGTACTGCCCAACTCAACCACCCGGTCGTGCAACTGGTCCCTTCAGTTCGAGTACAACGTCGCTCCCGACGCCACTCCAAAGAAACGGACTGTATCAAAAGACGGGAAGGGGGACGACCTCGTATTCAACGGCCCCTATGCGACTGACGCCGACGTTTGGGGACCGGGCCCCACAGGAACATTCGCAAAAGATACGTCCTGAATCGCAACTGAACACCAGCTTCGCTATACCCGGCCCTACCCTCGCCGCCGGATTATGTCAGTAACTTTCAGGGACTGGTCCGGAGTCTGGGCCAGGCTGGTCCGAGGATTCAGCCAAAAGCCTGACTGCGCCCTGGCGAAGCCGCCTATAGCATGGACGGTAGCTTCTCAGGTCTGCAGGATGTCCATGCCGAATTGGTGCAGCAACCCTTCTGCAAGATCGGTAGCCGCTGCGATGAGGGCCTGGTCGTCGCTGAAGGGAGCCAACTCGGTGTGGGCGGGCTGTATCGTCCGCGGCTGCCGTGCCCACTCGGCTATTTCAGGGCGCCGATGACCAACGACGACGGGAACGAAGCGGAAGCCGCCACCGGACTCCAGGGCGGCACACAGGTCGATGGGAGTGCCCGCGTGCAGAGCCAGCCGATGTTCGTGGACGAGGGACACGGTCTCGAAGGCGGCACTGATGAGCACCCACGCTGCCACAGGCAGACACACGTCCCCTTCCCCTTCCCCGACGCCCGTATACGGCGAGGCGCTGTGGGAGAGGTCCACGGCGGTGACGACTGTGCCGTCGTGATGCAGTTCCACCAGTATGCGACACCGGTGGGTGGCTCGTGCCGGGACGAGCATGTTGGTGTCCACCCAGCGCCGCAGGCCCTTACGCGGATTGTTGTCGAGGAGATGAGGGAAGAGCTGCGGACCCAGGAGGCGCGGCATCGGGATGGCACTGGCGAGCAGGCTCGCAGCCCGCTTCGAGCTCTGGGACATGACGTGCTGCGCCTGCGCGCGTGACAACGCTGGCACCATGCGGGGGATAGGGCGTGTGGGGCGTGCGGCTACGACCAGCCACGCGGCGGCGTGGTTCTCCGACTCCCCGAGGACAAGCTCGGTGGTGTGCCGCATGTGCTGGTTCAAGGCCGCATCCGCGGCGTCCTGGCGGGCGAAACGGCCCCGGTAGGCGAGCGCAACCTGATACTCGGACATGTAGTCCGTGTCGTCTCGGTGCCGGTAGGGCGCGTTGAAGGTGGTCCTGTCCTTATCCTTCTGCTGCCATCCGTAAAGGAAGTGGGGCGCCATCTCGCTGGCCGGAACGTCAACGACCAGGAGGTCCTTACCGCTGCCATCGGTCGCTGGCAGTTTGAGGTAGCTGACGCCGCTCACGGTGGGCTGAAGATGCACACGTAGCCACTGGCCGAGCTGCTTGTCGTTGACCTTGTCCAGGTCAATACCGACTCTCTCGATGGCGTCGCTCACGCCGTAGACGAGGAGGCCGCCTCGGGTGTTGGCCATGGCGGCGACGTCCTTCGCGAACTCGTTCCACTCTCCCTTGACCCTGGGTTCGGCCGGCAGCGCCTCTTTCCAGTCCAGATCGTCGCTCTCGCCGAGTTTCCGCCGCACGGCCTCGGCGACCATGTCGTAGGTCACCGGTCCGGGCGGATGGCCGAGATACTCGTGCAGCCGTGTCCATGAACGCGCCATCCGAGCAGAGTAGATCCCCAAGGGGCGGCCGTGCTGTCCAACTCTCGATTACCTGCAGGTCGTCAGGACAGCAGGCGCTGCCGCCGCGCCCAAGCGGCGACGGCTCCGGCGTTGCGAGAGCTGAACCTGTCGGGACGGAGTTCGCCGGCACGGGTGATGAGGCCGGTTTCGGGATAACCGAAAGCCTGGAGCAGTTCGTCGGCCAGCGCCGCGGTCGCCTCTAGTAGACCGCGCCCCTGATCGACTACGTCGTCCAGAATCACGGCGGCGTGAGCCTCGGCGTACTGGCAGGTCTGCGTGCTGAATTGGGCGCGCTGTCCGGAGCCGGGATCCAATGGGTCGACGCGGAACGGGAGCGCATCAGGTCGGTCCAGGTCGATGGCCATCCTCCGCGCCGGATGCTCTGCCATGTCCGCTACGAGGGCGGCCTTGACGAGCGCGGTCCCGCTCGCTCCAGCACGATCGCGTGCGTGCCCGGCGAGGAAGGGCAGAGCACACAGCAACTGGTAGACGACGTCGCCGGGTTCGACGAACTGCAGGTCGACATCGTTGCCGCGCATACATGATTGGTGAGTGTGCAGACCCAGCCCGATGACAGCGCTACCGTCTCGGTGCAGTTCGACCCGGGCGGCGCGGTCGCCAGCAGGTTCCGTCACGATGAGCCGTCGCGGGCCGACAGCTGGGCGCACGAAGGTGCGGTGCCCCTGGCCGAGATAGAGCTCCGCGCGCTGAATCTCGTCCTGGTAGCGGGCGAAGCGAGCGGAGTCGATGACCATGTCGCCCGGTGCTTCGGGGGCCAAAGCGACGACGAGGTGGGGCGTGGCGCGGTCGGCGAGGGCATCGACGAGGTCTTCCTCGACGTCGGCCAGGCGTTGGTCGCGTTCGGCGGCCGCCGTGAAGCGAGCGCGGTAGGCGGTGGCGATGTCCGTCTCGGTCAGCCATTCGGTCTTGCTGCTGCCGCGTCGGGGGAAGCGCAGTGTGTCCTTGGAGGGCTTGGTGGGGGGAGCCGTCACGGCGTGTGGGCCGTAGGGACTGCGGGGCACCGCGAGCAGCAGGAAGCCGGTGTCTGGAGCGTCAGGGTTGGGAACGCGGATGGTCTCGTAGGGAACGCGCGGCGCGGTGTTGTTCGCGATGACTTGCCGGATGTGCCGGACGTGGCGGTCGTCCAGGTCGACGTCGAACACCTTGCTGGGCACACCCTTGTCCTCGGCCATCCCGAGAACGAGGAGGCCGCCCGTGTGGTTTGCGAAGGCGGCGACATCCTTGGCCAGTTCCTCGCGGCCTTTGTCGTCCGCGCCATAGTGCTCCTTTTTGTAGTCGAGGTCCTCGCTTTCGGCAGCTTCGGCGTTGCCCACCAGATCGGCCAGGATGTTGTAGTCGACCTGATCGAGCCGTCTACCGAGCAGATCTTCGAGCCTGCGCAGTCGCATCACCATGCGCCGACCCTACTGCCGACACCTCGCAGTTGAGGTGCGCAAGCCACAAGGACGGCGGAGTATCCGCGGGTGCTGGGGGGCGGCTTGTACCGGTAGCAGCTCCAGCTATTCCGGTATCCGGGGGAGGTCGGTCTCCGCAGGCCACGCTGGCAGGTCACCACGGTTCGGTTCGCGGCGGTGGAGTTCCCGCAGGCCCCGGATGCGGGCAGCCGCCTCGGCGAGGGCGGCTTCCGGCGACCACATCCGGAACCCGGGGAACCGCGCGGCGATCGCAGGCGCCTTGTTCAGCAGACGTCGCTCACGCGTAATGAATCCATACCCGCCATACCGGATGGCCGTGGAGACGTGCATGGCGTCACGGATGTGATTGTCCCGGGCGGTCGCCCGGTCCGCGTTCGGGAACAGGATGGCGAACGCATCATCCAGACGGATGCGATCCTCCTCGCTGCCGAAGACGGAGGAATCCCAGCGGGATTGACCCCAGACCATCGGCCCGAGCGCCTCCGGGTACCCGGCACTGGCCTCCGTGAGCCGTTCCCACTTCTCCTCGGGTGCATCAGCAAGCTCTGTGTCCATGGCATCGGTGCGCTGGAGATCGATCCACCCCTCATCACCCAGATGTTTCAGGCACAACGTGGCCTCGTCCATGGCATCGATGATGTGTGTGTCGATGAAGAACGTAAGCCCGGTGAGGTTGTGGGGCACTGGGGCCGCAGCTGCCATACGCAGCACGGTACCCCTGTAGACACACAGCGCCAGCGCCGATGGCACAGCCTGATGCGGTCTCCGCCTTGGTCGCCGAGCCGTCTGCAGCGGACGATGTACACGGACCACAACACAACCTGGGGGCCGGGTGGCGAGGGTGAAGCGTTCTTCAGCAGTGAAGATCACTGGGCCGAGCCGTGGGTGCTGAATGTCGAGTTGATCGAGTCTCTGCGTTTTGGGCCGCCTGCCGATCAGACCGACCTGGGTGTGGCCGTCGTCCTGCCCCGGCTACTGGAGCAGGGCTTCGAAAGCCAGTTCACGAAGGGCCCGTCAGGGCGCTTCAAGAACCTGATGCAGACGAGTACCTGGTGGATCAAGAACCACGAGCCTGACAGCGATGAAATGGCGGCCACCGATTCCCTCTGCCGGCGCCTGCACCGTGATGCGCACCTACTGCGCCCGCTACGCCCAGCCTGACGGACTCGATCTCCCGGCGCTGATCCCGCAGGTCTACCTCCGAGCGGCAATGTGTTGACTTTCAGGCACAGCTCATCACCCCTCCACGCCCCACCAGTGGTATTCGGGGCCATTCCAGACGGGCCAACAACTCCGGGAACCTACACGCCCGGTCTGACAACGCCCCCGAAAACCAACCAAGATGTGCCCCGCGACAGCGGGGCACCGCAAGGAACTGGACAGACCGGCAGACACGCCGCGGGGCCACCAGGCCCCGCCTCACCCCGCTCTGTCGGCCCGCCAGGGCCGGACACCCGCAGCAGCCGGCCGACATCAAGAGGGGAGGGGAACCGGATAACTGTCCAACAAATCCTTACGACATCACGGCGCTGCAGGCGCCGACACACAACTCAACCCCTGCCCGCCAGGGCAGGGAACCCCCAACCACTCCAATTAACTGTCATGCCGCCAGGCATGACACCCCAAACGTACGACAGCGGGGCCGCCAGGCCCCGCCCTTATCCGTTCCTGTTGGCCCGTTAGGGCCAACCCACCCAACACACAGTCATGCCGCCAGGCATGACGACGTGTCACCTTACGGGCCGTCAGGCCCGTAGTTGGCCGCCAGGCCAACTGAAGAGCCGACAGGC
>NZ_KQ948558.1 GCF_001514125.1 Streptomyces longwoodensis
GCGCTGCTGAAACACCCTCACATCACCCAAGCCGCCCTCACCCCCACCACCAGCCCCACCGGCGAACCCTGCCTCGCCGCCTACCTCACCACCCCACCCGGAACCGACCTGGACACGCGGGAGGTGCGGTCCTGGCTGCGGGACCGGCTGCCGCACTACATGGTCCCGGCCGCCTTCACGGTGCTGGAGCGGCTGCCGTTCACGCCGAACGGCAAGCTGGACGTGCGGGCGCTGCCGGCCCCGCGGTTCGCGGTCGGTGAGCAGGGCCGGGCGCCGGGCACCGACCGGGAGCGGCTGTTGTGCGAGCTGTTCGGGGAGGTGCTCAACACCGGCCGGCCCGTCACGCTCGACGACGACTTCTTCGACCTCGGCGGCCACTCCCTCCTCGCCGCCCGCCTCACCCACCGCGCCAACCACACCCTCGGCACCCACCTCACCATCCGCGACGTCTTCCAGGCACCCACCGTCGCCGACCTCACCACCCGTATCGACGCGATGCGGGCGGGTCCGGACGGCGGACCGGCAGGCCGGCGTGCCCGGCCGGCCCTGCGCCGGCGGACGTCGGCGGGGGCGCTGCTCCCGCAGTCCTGACGCCCGCCCCGTACCGCTCATCCCTGCGTGCCCCTCCCCCGTGTCCGTCCCCTGTGTTCCGCCGTGTCCATCCCTTGTGTGAACGGAGTCCGAGATGAGTCATGCCCTGCCCGCGCCGTGCCCGGACGAGGACGTCGTCTGGCGGCTGCCCGAGACGGGTTCCGGGCACCGGCTGTCCCTGCTGGTCCTGCCCCACGCCGGCGGCAACGCCCACGCGTACGCCCCGTGGCGGGACGCCCTGTCGGCCGAGGTGCGGCTGCTGATCGGCCAGTACCCGGGGCGCGGCGCGCGGTTCGCCGAGCCGCTGCCCACCACGATGGCGGACCTCGCCGGCCCCGTGGTGCACGCCCTCCCGGCGGACGCCGACGACCTGGTGGTCCTCGGGCACAGCATGGGGTCGCTGGTGGCGTTCGAGGTGGCCCGCGCGCTGACGGCGGCCGGCCGCCCCCCGCGGGCCCTCGTCGTGTCCGCCTGCCGGGCGCCGTTCCTGCCCAACCCTGCGAAGGTGTACCCGGACCGGCTCACCGACGACGAACTGGTCGCCGCGATCAAGGAGCGGGGCGGCACCGAGGACGGCGTCCTGGACGAGCCCGAGCTGCGCGAGATCGTCCTGCCGTCCCTGCGCGCGGACTTCGCCCTGGACGACGACTACCGCCACGAGGGGCCCGCCCGGTCCCTGTCCTGCCCGGTGACGGTGATCGGCGGCCGGGAGGACCCGATCGTGCCGGTGTCCGCCCTCGGCCGCTGGTCCGAGGTGACCGACGGGCCCTGCTCGACCGCGACCCTGCCCGGCGGCCACTTCTACTTCCAGCAGCAGGGCGAGCGCTTCTTCGGCCTGCTCGAGGACGTCCTCGACCGGGCGTCCGCCGCTGCCGGCCGGGGCGCCCTGGTCTGACACCGCGCCGTCCCCCGCCCGCCCCGCACACCCCACCCGCGTCACCGCTCCCGACACCTGAGGAGATGTCATGCCCACCGCCCCCAACGGCTCCGTAGTGGACCTCGACCTGGTCCGCACCCCCGGCGCGCCCGTCGTCCTGCGTGCGCCCGAGCTGTCCGACCTGGACAGCGCCCTCGACTGGCTGCGCGCCCACCGGACGGCCGTCAAGGAGGAACTGCTGCGCTCCGGGGCCCTGTTGGTGCGCGGCCTGCCGGTCCGGTCGGCCGCCGACTTCGCCGCCGCCCGCGACGTGCTGATCGAGCAGCGGGCCGGTTACAAGGAGAAGGCCACCCCCCGTACCGACTTCGGCGAGGGGGTCTTCTCCTCGACCGACCTGCCGGCCGTGCAGCCGATCCGGCTGCACAACGAGAACAGCTACACGCTCGACTTCCCCGGCACCCTGCTGTTCTGCTGCCTCACCGCGCCCGAGGAGGGCGGCGCCACGACCGTGGGCGACATGCGGGAGGCGCTGCGGCAGCTGCCGCCGGAGCTCAGGGAGCGCTTCGAGGCGGCCGGCTGGCTGCTGGTGCGCAACTTCTCCGAGCTGGCCGGACTGCCCTGGTACAAGAGCTTCGCGACCGACGACGAGGCGGAGGTCGAGGAGTACTGCCGGCAGAACACGATCGGGCACGAGTGGCTGGAGGACGGCGCGCTGCGCACCCGTCAGGTCCGCTCGGCGGTCGTCACGCACCCGGTGACGGGCGAGCGCGTCTGGTTCAACCACTTCGCCTTCTGGAACGAGTGGACGCTCGACGAGGACATCCGCGAGGTGCTCACCGAGACGTACGGTCCGGACGGCCTGCCGTTCGCCACCTACCTGGGGGACGGCTCGCCGCTGACCCGTGAGGAGGTGGACGCGGTGAACGCGGTGTACGACCGCGTCACGGTCCGCGAGACCTGGCAGCCGGGCGACCTGATGCTGGTGGACAACATCCTGTGCGCGCATGGCCGGGAGGCCTTCCGGGGCGACCGCAGGATCCTCGTCGCGATGGGCGACCCGGTGTCGCTGGACGCGTGCAGTCCGACGGTGTCCCCGGCGACGGGGACGCAGGCCGGTTCCCGCACCACGAGCGGGCGGTGACGGCGATGACGGTCATGACCGCCGTGCGTCCCCGGCCGGCCCTCGCCGACGACGACCTGATCGCGCGCTTGGCGCGCGTGCCCGCGGACCGGATCGCCGTCGTGGCGGCCGACCGCACCCTCACCTTCGGCGCGCTGCGCGCCGAGGCCGCCCGGATCGCCCGCCGCCTGGCGGCGCGGGGCGTCGGCCGGGAGAGCGTGGTGGCGCTGGGCCTGCCGCGCGGCGCGGACCTGGTGAGCGCGCTGATCGGCACGCTCACCGCGGGCGCCGCCTATCTGCCGGTCGACCCGCGGCTCCCCGCCGAGCGGCGCCGGCAGCTCGTGACGGACGCGGCGGCCGACCTGGTGGTCGGCGGGTCCGGCGAGGAGGCGGCCACGCAGGTGCCGTTCGCGGAACTCGCCGCGGCGGACGGCCTCGACGAGGACCCCGCGGGTCCGGTGCCGGTGCCCGGTGACGCGCTCGCGTACGTCATCTTCACCTCCGGCTCCACCGGCCGCCCCAAGGGCGTGGAGATCACCCGGGCCGCCGCGGCCGCCCTGCTCACGGAGCTGGAGTCGCCGGCCACGGGCATCGTGCGGCCCGGTCCGGGACGGGTGGGCTGGAACGCCTCGCCGTCCTTCGACGCCTCGGTGCAGCAGTGGGTACGGCTGTGCCGTGGCGACACCCTGGTGATGATCGACGAGGAGACCCGCGCCGATCCCGACCTGCTCGTGCGCTGCGTCGAGGAGCAGCGGCTGACGGACCTCGACATCACCCCCTCGCACGCCGACCCGGTGATCGACCGGCTGGCGGCGTCCACCGCGCCGGCCGCGGAAGGCGAGGGCGGTCCGCTGACGCTGCTCATCGGCGGCGAGGCGATCAGTCCCGCCCTGTGGCGCCGCATCGCCGGGCACGCCGACGCGGGCCGGCTGCGCGCCGTCAACCTGTACGGCCCGACGGAGTGCACGGTCGACGCGACGGCCGGCTGGATCGGCGCGGACGCGGCCCCGCACATCGGCCGTCCGCTGCCCGGACTGCGCGCCCGCCTGCTGGACGAGGGGCTGCGGCCGGTCCCCGACGGCACCCCAGGTGAGCTGTACCTGGCGGGCCCGCGGGTGGGCCGCGGCTACCGCAACCGTCCGGGGCTGACCGCCGAGCGCTTCGTGGCGGACCCGGCGGGCGGGGCCGGTGAGCGGATGTACCGCACGGGCGACCGCTGCGTGCGGCGGTCCGACGGGCGGCTGGAGTACCTGGGCCGTGGTGACGGGCAGGTCAAGCTGCGCGGCCACCGGATCGAGCTCGGCGAGATCCGCGCCCGGCTCGCCGCCCACCCGTCGGTGGCGGAGGCCGTGGTGGTCCTCGTGGACGACCTGCACGGCGCCCCGGGCCTGGTGGCGTACTACCGGGCCGCCGCGCCGCTGACCACCGACGTACTGCGCGACCACCTGGCGGCGCGCCTGCCCGCGTACATGGTGCCGTCCGCGCTGGTCGCCCTGGACCGCTTCCCGACCACCGCCAACGGCAAGCTGGACCGGGCCGCCCTGCCGCTGCCCGAGCCGCCCGAGGAGACCCGTGGGTCCGCCGCCGACCTGCCCGCCGGGCGGGCCGAGGAGCTGATCGCGCGGGTGTGGTCGTCCGTGCTGGGCGTGCGCACGCTCACCGCCGACAGCAACTTCTTCAAGCTGGGCGGCCATTCGCTCCTCGCGATCAAGCTGGTGTCCCGCGTGAAGGCCGAACTCGGCGTGAGCCTGCCCGTGAAGACGGTCTACGCCCACCCGCGGCTGCGGGACCTGGCCGCGCGGATCGAGGGCGCGCTGGCCGAGGGCGCGGCCGACGGGGCGGGGGTGCGCACATGATCCCGCTGTCGTACGCGCAGCGGCGGCTGTGGTTCCTCAACCGCCTCCAGGGACCGTCGGCGGCGTACAACGCGCCGGTGGTGCTCCGCCTGGACGGCGTGCCGGACCCGGTCGTCCTGGAGGCGGCCGTGCGGGACGTGGTGGCGCGCCACGAGACCCTGCGCACCACGCTGCCGGCCGGCCCGGACGGCGAGCCGTACCAGCGGATCGCGCCCGCCGGCGCGCCCGTGGACGTCGCCGTGGTGGAGTGCGGCGGCGACGGAGTGGACGCGGCGGTGCGGGCCTTCGTGCACGAGCCGTTCGACATCTCCCGCGACCTGCCGCTGCGGGTACGGCTGTTCACCGGTGCGGACACCCGTAGGGCGGCCCTGGTGCTGCTGGTGCACCACGTCGCCACCGACGGCTGGTCCGTGCGCCCGCTCCTGCGCGACCTGGCGGAGGCCTACGCCGCCCGTGCGGCGGGACGCGCACCCGGCTGGGAGCCCCTGCCGGTCCAGTACGCCGACTACTCCCTGTGGCAGCACGACATGCTCGGCGACGCCCAGGACCCGACGAGCGTCGCCGCCGAACAACTCGGCCATTGGAAGGAGGCGTTGGCAGGTGCCCCCGCGGTGCTGGACCTGCCGTGCGACCGTCCGCGCCCGGCCGAGCCCAGCGGTCGGGGCGCGACGGTCACCGCACGCCTGGACCGGGACACGCACCGGCGGCTGGCCGCCGTGGCCCGCGGCCGGGGCGCGAGCCCGTTCATGGCGGTGCAGGCCGCGCTGGCGGTCGCGCTCGGCGCGGTGGCCGGCACCGAGGACGTCGCGGTCGGCACGGCGGTCGCGGGCCGGCCCGAGGAGGACCTGGCCGACCTGGTCGGCTTCTTCGTCAACACCCTCGTCCTGCGCACCGACCTGTCCGGCACCCCTTCCTTCACCGACCTCCTGACCCGGGTCCGCGACACGGACCTCGCGGCCTACGCCCACGACGACCTGCCCTTCGACCTCCTCGTCGAACACCTCAACCCCGAACGCTCCCTCGCCCACCACCCCTTCTTCCAGGTCATGCTCACCCTCCAGACGGCCCCCGAGGAGGCGCGGGGGCCGTCCCTCGGCGGTCTCACCGCGCGCGTCGAACCGGTGGAGCTGCGGACGACGAAGTTCGACCTGACCTTCTTCTGCGCGGAGTTGCCGTCCGCCGACGGACAGCAGGGCGGCCTCGACGTCTGGCTCCAGTACGCGACGGACCTGTTCGAGGAGCCCACGGCCCGGCTGCTGCTCGACCTGTTCGTGCGCACGCTCACGGCCCTGGCCGACGACCCCTCGGCCCCGGCCGCCGCGCCCCTGCGCCCGGCGGAACAGCGCGCCCTGCGGGAGCTGCCCGCCCGTACGGGGAGCGCCCCCGCCGGTCCGGCGGGCCCGGAGACGGACGGCGCCGCCGGGGCGGGGGACCCGGTCGATCCCCGGGTGGAGATCCTGTGCGGGCTCTTCGCGGACCTGCTGGGCCGCGACCGGGTCGGCCCGCACGACAACTTCTTCCGGATCGGCGGCCATTCGCTGCTGGGCATCCGCCTCACCCACCGCATCCGCACCGTGCTCGGCGCGTCCCTGACGATCCGCGACCTGTTCCTCGCGCCGACCCCGCACGCCCTCGGCCGGCGGCTGTCCGGGCCCGACGGCGCCACCGTCCCGCCGCTGACGCCGTACCGGCCCCGCCCGGCGGTGCTGCCGCTGTCGCACGCCCAGCGCCGCCTGTGGCTGGTCGACCAGCTCCAGGGCTCAGGGCCCGCCTACAACGTGCCGGTGGTGCTCGCCCTGCGCCGGCCGCTGGACCCCGACGCGCTGCACGCCGCCCTGGGGGACGTGGTGGCCCGCCACGAGATCCTGCGGACCACGTACACGGCGTCCGGCGGGCGCCCGCAGCAGACCGTGCACGCGGACCCGGCCGTCCGGCACCGCCATGTGCGCACCACCGCCCAGGAGTTGACGGAGCGGATCGACCTCGACACCCGGCACCCCTTCGACCTGGCCGCCGAACCGCCGCTGTTCTCCCGCCTCTACACGGACGAGCACGGCTCCCAGACGCTGGTGCTGGTGCTGCACCACATCGCCGCCGACGGCTGGTCCCTGGACCGGCTCCTCGACGACCTCGACACCGCCTACCGGGCGCGGGCCGAGGGCCACGCCCCGGGCTGGGCGCCGCTGCCGGTGCAGTACGCCGACTACGCCCTGTGGCAGCACGAGATCCTCGGCGACGGCGCCGACCCCGACAGCCTCCTGTCGCGCGAGACCGCCCACTGGAAGCGGGAGCTCGACGGCGCGCCCCAGCTGCTCGACCTGCCCACCGACCGGCCCCGGCCGGCCCGGCCGACGCAGCGCGGAGCCCTCGCCCCGGTGGCCCTCGGGCCGTCGGCGCACGAGGCGCTGGTCCGCGTCAGCACGCAGAACGACGCCACGCTGTTCATGACGGTGCACGCCCTGCTGGCGGTCACCCTCACCCGGCTCGGCGCCGGGCACGACCTGCCCATCGGCACCGTGACGGCCGGGCGGAGCGATCCCCGACTCGACCGGCTGGTGGGCTTCTTCGTCAACACCCTGGTGCTGCGCACCCGCACGGACGGCGATCCGACCTTCCGTGAACTCCTCGCCCGGGTCCGCACCACCGACCTCACGGCCTACGCCCACGACACCCTGCCCTTCGACCTCCTGGTCGAACACCTCAACCCGCACCGCACCACCAGCCACCACCCGCTCACCCAGGTCGTCCTCCAGGTCCACCCCGCCCCGGCGGGCGCCACCGCCGGGCCGAAGCCGCTGGACGGCACCCCCGTCCCCGTGGACACCGGCCGGGCCAAGCTCGACCTGACCCTGGCCCTGCACGACCGGCGCGACGCCGACGGCAGGCCCGCCGGACTGGACGGCGTACTGGAGTACGCCACCGACCTCTTCGACCCCGGCACCGCCCGCCTGATCGTCGAGCGCTTCGTGAGCATCGCCGAGGAGGTCGCGGCCGATCCCGACCGGCGCGTGGCGGACCTGGGGCTCACCGGCCCCGGCACGGACGGGAACGACGGGAGCACCGAGGGCGCAAGGGCGTACGAGCGCCCCGTGCCGACGCTGACCGACCTGTTCGACGCCCGCGCGGCCGCCGCGCCGGACGGCCTCGCCTCCCCCGTCGGCCACGACGGCGCACCGGTGACCCGCGTCGGACTGGCCTCGCGGTCCCTGCGGTTGGCCGAACGGCTGCGGCGGCGCGGGGTGCGGCCCGGCGCGCTGGTGGGCCTGCGCATGGCTCCCGGGGAGCCGCTGGCCGTGGCCGTGCTCGCGGTGCTGCGCTGCGGGGCCGGGTACGTCCTCGGCGACGCGGCCGTGGCGCGGGACGCCGGGGCCCACCTGGTGCTGACCGAGGCGGACGTGGTGACGGAGGCCGAGGTCCCGGCACCGGACGCCCCGTACGCCGGACGGGCACGCGGTGACGACGTCGCCTGCGTCCACCACGTCATCGGGCCCGACGGCGCCCCGGCCCCCGTGCTGGTCACGCACCGGGCGCTGGCCGCCGCCGTGGGCCGGGGCGCGACCGGGGCGGCCGACGCGCCCGTCACCTCGGCCGACTTCTCCCTCGCCCTGTGGTCCGCGCTGCTCGGTGGCCCCGCCGGTGCGGCGGACGGCGACGAGCGGGCGGACCGTGGCGAGGTGACCCGTACGACGGACGGCGCCGGTCCGGTGCGGTTGCTCGACACCCGTCTGCGGCCCGTGCCCGACGGGGTGCCGGGAGAGGTGTACGTACCGGCATCAGGGAGCGTGTACGGCGTTCCGGGCCGGGCCGGCACCACCTCCGTCACCGTCGTGCCCGATCCGCTGGGCGCGCCCGGCGCGACCTTGCTGCGGACCGGACGGTGGGCGCGGCGCACCGCCGACGGGACGCTGCGGTTCCTCGGCCGGCCCGGTGAGCGGGTCCGGGTCTCGGGGCTGCCCGTGGACACCGGGGCGGTGCGGGCGGCCCTGCTGCGCCTGCCGGACGTGGCGGACGCCGTGGTGACCGTCCGTCCGGGCGGGTCCACCGTCACGGCGTACGTGGTCCGCGCCCGGACCGCGCGGCCGGGGGCGGACGTGGACGAGGCCGCCGTAAGGGCGGCCCTGGCGCGGGAGGTGCCGGAGTACGCGGTGCCGTCGGCGGTCGTCACGATGCCGGCGCTGCCGCGCACACCGGACGGCCGCGTGGACCTGGCGGCGCTGCCCGCCCCCGGGTCCGCGGCGCGCTCCTCGGACGGCGCGGGGGACGATCCGCGAACCGAGGTGCTGCGCGGCCTGTTCTCCGAGGTGCTGGGCGGCCGCCCGGTGGCGGCCGGGGACAACTTCTTCCGCGTCGGCGGCCAGTCCCTGCTCGCGGTACGGCTGGTCAACCGGGTGAGCTCCGTGCTCGGGGTGCGGCTGAGCCTGCGCGACGTGTTCCAGGCACCGACCCCGGCCCGGCTCGCGGAACACCTCCGCACGGCCGGTGCCACCGAGGCCGCTCCGCCGCCCCTGCGGCGCCGTGCCCGCGCCGGCGCCGGCCGGTAGCACCCGCCACGCGCCACGCGCACGGGGGAGGCGGACCCACTGCCGGGTCCGCCTCCCCGCGCGTGCGGGCACCGGGAGGCGGCACCCGGCCGCCCCGACTGCCGCCCCTCCACCTGCCGCTGCTCCTGCCGTTCCGGGTCCGTCGCCGTACCTAGCCTCGTCACAGCGGCAGCCGTCGCCCGTCGAACCGTCAGGAGGAAGCGCGATGCCCCCATCCGGCACCACGGTGACCACGACCGCCGGCGCGCCCGGCCGGGCCGCGCCGCGGCCGTCCGCCGTCGTGGACGGCGGCGCACCGGCCGTGCGGCCCCGCCCCGTGCTCGACCTGATCGCCGCGCACGCCGAGGCCATGCCGGACCGCACCGCCGTGGTCGACGCCTCCCGCCCGGGGGTACGGCTGACGTACGGCGAACTCGCCGACGCGGTCGTGCGCAAGGCGGAGCGGCTGCGGGAGCAGGGGGCCGGCCCCGGCCGGCTGGTGGCCGTCCGCCGGCCGCGGGGCATCGAGGCCGTCACCGCGATCCTCGCGACCCTGCACGCCGGCGCCGCGTACCTGCCGCTCGACGTGAACGCCCCCGCGGCCCGCACCGCCGCGATCCTCGCCGACGTGTGCGCGGCCGGGGCCGATGAGCTGTCCGGCCCGTGCGGCACCTTGGGCGGTGAGCCGGCCGAGCCGCCGGTCGCCCGCCCCGGCGAGACCGTGCTGCCCGGCCACCCGGTGCCCCCCGGTACCGCCTACGTCATGTACACCTCGGGCTCGACCGGGACGCCGAACGGGGTGCCGGTGGGCCGGGAGGCGCTCGACCACTTCGCCACGGTCGCGGCGCGCGCCTACGGCATCGGCGCCGACGACCGGGTCCTGCAGTTCGCGCCGCTGCACTTCGACGCCAGCGTCGAGGAGATCTTCGTGACGCTGTGCGCCGGCGGCACCCTGGTGCTGCGCGGCGAGGACATGCTGGACGTGCCGGCCCTGACCGCCGGGTGCGCCGCGCACGGCATCACCGTGCTGGACCTGCCCACCGCGTACTGGCGCCAGCTGACCGAGGTGCTGGCGGACGGCACGGCCGCGCTGCCGGAGTCGGTGCGCACCGTCCTGATCGGCGGCGAGGCCGCCCTGCCCCAGCACGTCACCCGCTGGTGCCGTGCCGTGGGCGACGGGGTCCGGCTGCTGAACACGTACGGGCCGACGGAGACCACGGTGGTCGCCACGGTCGCCGACCTGACGGGCCACCCGGGCGGCCCGGTGCCGATCGGACGGCCGCTGCCGGGCGTCCGGGCCGCCGTCGTCGAGGGCGAACTCTGGCTCCAGGGACCCACGGTGGCCGACGGCTACCTCGGCCGTCCCGCGCTCACCGCCGAGCGCTTCACCACCCTCGACGGCGCGCCCGCCTACCGCACCGGGGACCTCGCCGGGCTCGCGGCGGACGGCCAGCTGCTGCACCGCGGACGCCGGGACGACGAGGTGAAGATCAGCGGGCACCGCATCGATCCGGCGGCCGTGGAGACGGTGCTGTCCGAGCACCCGGCGGTGCGGGAGGCGGCCGTGGTCGCCCCGCTGCTGCCGGGCGGGGACCGCGCCCTGGTCGCCTTCGTCGTGCCGTCACCCCGCGCGGCCTGCGCCCCGGCCCCCACGGCGACCCCGGCCCCGCTGCCCGCGGACCTGGCCGAGGACCTGCGCGCCCACCTGGCCGACCGGCTGCCGCCGCAGGCCGTGCCCGGCGCGCTGCACGGGATCGCCGCGCTGCCGCGCACCAGCACCGGCAAGACCGACCGGGCACTGCTGCGCCAGGTGCGGGTGAACGCCGCTCCCCCGGCACCGGTCCCGCCCATCGAGGAACTTCCCGCCGTCGACGCCGACTTGAGCTCCGACGACGAGCGCGTCCCCCTGTCGTACGCGCAGCGCCGACTGTGGTTCCTCAACCGGCTGGAGGGGCCCTCGGACACCTACAGCGTGCCCGTGGTGATCCGTCTGGACCGGGTGCCGGACCCGGGGGCGCTGGAGGCGGCCGTGCGGGACGTCGTGGCGCGCCACGAGAGCCTGCGCACCACGCTGCCGGCCGGCCCGGACGGCGAGCCGTACCAGCGGATCGCGCCGGCCGACGCCCCCGTGGACTTCGCCGTCGTGGCGTGCGGGCGGGACACGGCCGAACAGGATGCGCGGGTCGAGGAGTTCACCGCCGAGCCGTTCGACATCACCCGCGATCTGCCGCTGCGGGTCCGGCTGTTCACCGGGTCGGACTCCGCCACCGACGGCTCCGACGCCTCCGGCTCGGTCCTGGTGCTGCTGCTGCACCACGTCGCCACCGACGGCTGGTCCCTGCGCCCCCTGCTGCGCGACCTCGTCGACGCGTACACGGCCCGTACGGAAGGACACGCGCCCGCCTGGGAGCCCCTGCCGGTCCAGTACGCCGACTACACCCTCTGGCAGTACGACATGCTGGGCGACCCGCACGACCCCGCGAGTGTCCTGGCCCGCCGACTCGACTTCTGGCGCGGGACGCTGGAGGGGCTGCCGGACGTCACGGACCTCCCGGCGGACCGGCCGCGGCCCGCCGAACCCACCTTCCGGGGCGCCACGTCGGGCGCCCGGCTGGACGCGGGGACGCACGCCCGGCTGCTCCAGGTGTGCGCCGCGCACGGGGCGAGCCTGTTCATGGCCGTCCACACGGCGCTGGCGGTCGCCCTCGCGACGGCCGGGTGCGGCGAGGACGTCGCCGTGGGCACACCGGTGGCGGGCCGCTCCGACGAGGCGCTGGACGACGTGGTGGGCTTCTTCGTCAACACCCTGGTGCTGCGTACGGACCTGTCCGGCGCGCCCTCCTTCACCGACCTCCTCGCCCGGGTCCGCGACACGGACCTCGCGGCCTACGCCCACGACGACCTGCCCTTCGACCTCCTCGTCGAACACCTCAACCCCGAACGCTCCCTCGCCCACCACCCCTTCTTCCAGGTCATGCTCACCCTCCAGACGGCGTCCGGCGCCCAGGACGGGGTGCGGCTCGGCACGGCCGAGGGCGAGGTGCTGCCGGCCGGGACGGAGACGGCGAAGTTCGACCTCAGCGCCTCCTGCGTGGAGGTGCGGGGTGCCGACGGCGCCGCGGAGGGCATGGAGGTGTGGCTGCAGTACGCCTCCGACCTGTTCGAGGAGCCCACGGCCCGGCTGCTGCTCGACCTGCTGGTCCGCGCCCTGACGGCCCTGGCCGACGACCCGTCGGGGCCCGCCGCCGCGCCGCTGTCCGAGGACGAGGCGCGCGGGCTGCGCGAGCGGCGCGAACGGCTCGCCGAAGCCGCCGCCTCCCGGGGCCCCGACACCCTGACCGCCGCGCCGGGCGGCACCGACTGCCGCACGCCCGGCGAGGAGATCCTGTGCGGCCTGTTCGCCGACGTCCTCGGACGTGAACAGGTGGGCCCCGAGGACAACTTCTTCCGCATCGGCGGTCATTCGCTGCTCGGCATCCGGCTGATCCACCGCGTGCGCACGGTGCTGGGTGCCTCCCTCACCGTCCGCGACCTGTTCCTCGCCCCGACGCCCCGCGCGCTCGCCCGGCGGGTCGACGGCGACAGCGGAACCCGGCTGCCGTCCCTGACCCCCTACGTGCCGCGCCCGGCGGTGCTGCCGCTCTCCCACGCCCAGCGGCGGCTGTGGTTCATCGACCAGCTCCAGGGGCCCGGCCCCGGCTACACCATCCCCGTGGTGCTGCGCCTCGACCGGCCGCTGGACCCCGCCGTCCTCGCCTCCGCCCTGGACGACCTGACCGGGCGGCACGAGACGCTGCGCACCACGTACGCCGCCACCGACGGCCGTCCCGCCCAGCGGGTGCACGCGCACCTCGTCCCGGACTTCGCCCACCACCGCACCACCGCCGAGGAGCTGGCGGGCCTGGTCCAGCGGGACACCCGCCACACCTTCGACCTGGCCGCCGAACCGCCCCTGCGCTCGCGCCTGTACACCGACGAACACGGCTCCCAGACGCTGGTGCTGGTCCTGCACCACATCGCCGCCGACGGCTGGTCCCTCGACCGGCTCCTCGACGACCTCGCCACCGCCTGCGAGGCCCGCGCCACGGGGCGGGAGCCCGCCTGGGAGCCGCTGCCGGTGCAGTACGCCGACTACGCCCTCTGGCAGCACGACGTCCTCGGCGACGGCGCCGACCCGGACAGTCTGCTGGCCCGTGAGACCGCCCACTGGCGCGCGGTGCTCGACGGCGCGCCGGACGTCCTCCAGCTGCCCGCCGACCGGCCCCGGCCGGCCGAGCCCAGCGGCCGCGGCGCGGCGCTGCCGCTCGCGCTGGACGCGGACACCCACCGGGCGCTGGCCCGCGTCGCCGCCCGGCACGACGCCACGCTGTTCATGACGCTGCACGCCCTGTTCGCCGTCACCCTCAGCCGCCTGGGCGCCGGGCACGACCTGCCCATCGGCACCGTCACCGCCGGGCGCGCCGACCCCCGGCTCGACGGGCTCGTGGGCTTCTTCGTCAACACGCTGGTGCTGCGCACGGACGTGTCGGGCGGGCCGCGCTTCTCCGAGCTCCTCGAGCGGGTGCGCACCACCGACCTCGCGGCCTACGCCCACGACACCCTGCCCTTCGACCTGCTCGTCGAGCACCTCAACCCGCAGCGCACCACCGCTCACCACCCCCTCACCCAGGTCCTCCTCCAGCTGCACGCCGCACCGGCCGGCACCGCCGCCGGACCGCGGCCGCTGGACGGCACGCCCGTGCCGTTCGCGACGGAGTTCACCAAGTTCGACCTGACGCTGGCGCTGCACGACCGGCGCGACACCGACGGACGGCCCGCCGGTCTCGACGGTGTGCTGGAGTACGCCACCGACCTCTTCGACGCCGCGACCGCCCAGGTGGTCACCGAGGTGTTCACGCACCTCGCCGCCCAGGTCGCCGCCGACCCCGAGCGGCGCGTCGACGAGCTCGACGCCCTGACGCCCGCGCGGCGCCGGACGCTGGTCGACGCCTACAACGACACGGCGGTGCCGGGACTGCCGGAGCGCTGCACGCACGAGCTGTTCGAGGAGCGGGCCCGCCGCACGCCCGACGCGCCGGCCGTCGTGTTCGGCGACACCGAGCTGACGTACGCGGAGCTGAACCGGCGCGCCAACCGGCTCGCGCACCGCCTGCTGGCCGCCGGTGTCCGCGAGGGCGCCCCGGACGGCGACGCGGCGGTGGGCGTCCTGATGGACCGCACCGACCACCTGGTGGTGGCGACGCTGGCGGTGCTCAAGGCGGGCGCGGCGTACGTGCCGGTCGACCCGAAGCTCCCGCCGGCCCGCGTGCGCATGATCATGACGGAGACCGGGGCTCGGGTCCTGCTCACCGACACGGTCCTGGCCGACGGTGACGCCGTGCGCGCGGAGGCGGGGGCCGGCACCACGGTGCTCGTCGCCGAGCGCCCCGCACCGCACGAGCAGGAGGTCCCGGACACCGATCCCGGGCTGCCGGTGCCCGTGGAGTCCCTGATGTACGTCATGTTCACCTCGGGCTCCACCGGCCGCCCCAAGGGGGTCGGCGTCACCCACCGCAACGTGGTCCAACTGGTCCTGGACCGCTGCTGGGACGCCGACCACCACCGCCGGATGCTGGTCCACTCGGCGTACGGCTTCGACGCCTCCACCTACGAGTTGTGGGTGCCGCTGCTGCACGGCGGCTGCCTGGTGGTGGCGCCCGGCGACGGCGCGGACGTCGCCGAGCTCGCCCGCACCGTGGAGCGGCACGAGGTGACCGCCGCGTACTTCACCATGGGCCTGTTCCACATCATGGCCGACGAGGGCCTGGACACGCTGGCCCGGCTGCGCGAGGTGTGGACGGGCGGCGACGTGGCCTCCCCGGTCGCCCTGCAGCGGGTGCTCACGCACTGCCCGGACACCGTGGTCGTGCACTCGTACGGACCGACGGAGGCCACGTTCGCCTCCCACCACCAGCGGTTCGCGACGACCGGCGGCGACCGCGAGCTGCCCGGCGTGTTCCTCGGCCGGGCCATGGACAACACCCGCGTGTACGTGCTGGACGAGCGGCTGCGGCCGGTGCCGCCCGGTGCCACCGGCGAGATGTACCTGGCCGGCTCCCACCTGGCGCGCGGCTACCTGCGGCGCTCGGCGCTGACCGCGGAGCGGTTCGTCGCCGACCCGTTCGACCCGGACGGCGGCGGGCGCATGTACCGCACCGGTGACCTGGTGTCCTGGACGGCCGACGGTGAGCTGCGCTTCCTGGGGCGGGCCGACGGGCAGGTCAAGCTGCGCGGGTTCCGCATCGAACCCGGCGAGATCGAGGCCGCGTTCGCCGCGCACCCGGCGGTCGGCCAGGCCGCGGTCCTGGTCCGCGAGGACCGGCCAGGCGACAAGCGGCTCGTCGCCTACGTCGTGGCCCAGCAGGGCGCCGCGCTGGACGAGACGGAGCTGCGCACGGCGGTCGCCCGGGCGCTGCCCGCGCACATGGTGCCGTCCGCGGTGCTGGTCCTGGACCGGCTGCCGCTGACCGTCAACGGCAAACTGGACCGGGCCGCGCTGCCCGCCCCGATCCGGATCGCGGCGGCGGACGGCCGGGCCGCCCGCAACGCCCGCGAGGAGGTGCTGTGCGGCCTCTTCGCGGAGGTGCTCGGCATCGACCGGGTCGGCATCGACGACAACTTCTTCGACCTGGGCGGCCATTCGCTGCTCGGGGTGCGGCTGATGAGCCGGGCCCGGGCCGTCCTCGGCGTCGACCTGACCGTGCGCGACCTGTTCCGGGCACCGACCGTGGCGGGACTGCTCGACGACGGCGCCGGCGACGACAGCCTGGGGGTGCTGCTCCCGCTGCGCGAGGCGAAGACGGGCTCGGCGCTGCGTCCCCTGTTCTGCGTGCACCCCGGCTCCGGCATGGGCTGGCCCTACGCGGGCCTGGCCCGGCACCTGCGCGGCGGCCGCCCCCTGTACGCGCTCCAGACCCGGGCACTCAGCCGCCCCGACTACCGGGCCGCGAGCATCGAGGAGATGGCCGCGGACTACCTGGAGCACGTCCGCCGGGTGCAGCCGGAGGGCCCCTACAGCTTCCTCGGCTGGTCGTTCGGCGGGTACGTCGCCCACGCGATGGCCACCCGGCTCCAGGACGCCGGCGAGCGGGTCGAGGTGCTGGCGCTGATGGACGTCTACCCGATGCCCCCCGAGGACGTGGGCCGGCCGCTCACCGACCGGGAGATCCTGCAGATCCTGGTCGGCGTCGACGAGGACGCCAAGGACGAGGACCTGCGCTTCGACCCCGCCGGGACGGCCCGGCTGCTGCAGGAGCGCGACCCGGTGCTGGCCGGCTTCAGCCACGCCGAGGTGACCCGCCTGGTCGGCACCTCCGTCAACCACGCCCACCTGATGCGCCACCACCGGCTGCGCCGCTTCGACGGGGACCTGCTCTTCTTCACGGCCGACCGGCACCGCGACACCACGTCCTTCACCGCCGAGCAATGGACCCCTTATATCGGGGGCCCGATCGAGAACCACCGGATCGATTCCGCCCATTTGAGGATGGCCGAACCGGAATCGCTGGAACACATCGGCCGCGTGCTCGACGAAAGACTTTCCCGCACCTCGTCCACCGTCTCCCACACACAGCAGAGGAACTGAACCATGACGAATCCGTTCGACGACAACGACGGCACGTTCCTGGTCGTGGTCAACCACGAGGACCAGCACTCCCTGTGGCCCTCCTTCGCCGCCGTGCCCGCCGGCTGGACCGTCGTCCAGGGTGAGAGCAGCAGGCAGGAGGCGTTGGACTACGTGGAGGCGCACTGGCGGGACATCCGCCCGAAGAGCCTCCTCGCGCAGTACTGAACCCCTTCCCGGCCGGCGGCCGGCGGTGCCCCAGGGCGCCGCCGGCCGCCTTTTCCTTTTCCGCTCCGGCGTTTCCCGGCCCCCGACTCTCTTGTCCCGACGGCACTTTCCCACTGCCGCACTCCTGCCGCTCCAACTACCGTTCCGGAACCTGCTCAACTCCTATATTCAAAGGGCGAGATGAGAGATCGAGAGATCGAGATGAGAGATCATCCCCTCCCCCGGAGAGAGCATTCCATGGTTCATTCGCAGCACGGCCTCCACGTTCTGGTGTGCGGCGGCGCTTCCGACGCGCACACCTGGAACCTGGTCTGCCTCCAGCTCCTGCTCGAGGAGGCGGGCCACCGGGTGACCAACCTCGGCCCCTGCGTTCCGGAGGAGCTGCTCGCCCGGGAGTGCCTGACGCACCGTCCGGACGCGGTGGTGATCGGCAGCGTCAACGGACACGGGTACCAGGACGGTCTGCGGGCCGTGCGCCGCCTGCGGCGCGAGCCGTCGCTGGCGGCCGTCCCGGTGGCCCTCGGCGGCAAGCTGGGCGTGGCCGGGGGGCGTGACGCCGCGGCCGCCGACGCGCTGCGCGCCGCGGGCTGCACCGCCGTGTTCGACGACGGGGACCTGGACGCGTTCCGCGGCTGGGTGGACGAGCTCGCCGGCCCCCGGGAGCCGACCTGTGCGACCGCCGACCGCGGTGCCCGGACGGGTACGACCGCCGACCGTCCGACCGCCGACCGCGGTGCCCGCACCCGTGCCACCGCGGGCGCGCCGACCGGGGGGAGCCGCGCATGAGCACCGGTCCCTCCCCCGCCGCCGTACCGGCCTCGCCGTTCGGACGGTTCGTCGCCGAGGCGGCCGCGGGCGGACGCCTGGTGGTGCAGCCCCGCATGGGGTTCGGTGACCCGGGCCTCATGCGCCACGGACTGGAGCGCACGCGGTTCGCCGCCGCCACCACCGTCGGCACCCTGACCCTGGACAGCTACACCCGGCTCGGCGACCACGCCGCCGTGCGCCGCGCCCTGCGCGCTGGGCTCCCGCTGAACGGCTACCCGCTGGTGGACCTGCCCGCCGGGCGGACCCGCCGGCTGCTCGACGGCCTGCTCGGCCCGGACTTCCCCGTCCAGGTGCGGCACGGTTCCGCCCGCCCCACGGCCATCGTGAAGGCGATGACGCGGGCCGGCCTGGACGCCACCGAGGGCGGTCCGGTGTCGTACTGCCTGCCCTACGGCCGCACACCGCTGCGCGAGTCGGTGGACCACTGGGCGCGCGCCTGCGAGCTGCTGACCCGGCTCGTCCCGGCGCCGCGCCTGCCGCACCTGGAGACCTTCGGCGGCTGCCTGCTGGGCCAGCTGTGCCCGCCCGCCCTGCTGGTCGCGGTGAGCGTCCTGGAGGCGCTGTTCTTCACCCAGCACGGCATCCGCAGCGTCTCGCTCAGCTACGCGCAGCAGACCCACCCCGGGCAGGACGAGGACGCCCTGCTGGCGCTGCGGCAGCTGGCCGCCCGCTTCCTGCCGCCCGGCACCGACTGGCACCTGGTGCTCTACACGTACATGGGGGTGTTCCCGCGCACCGGCACGGGCGCCCGGCGGCTGCTGGAGGACTCCGCGCGCCTGGCGGTGCGCACGGGCGTGGAGCGGCTGGTCGTGAAGACCGCGGCCGAGGCGCACCGCATCCCTTCGGTCGCGGAGAACGTCGGCGCGCTGGAGTCGGCGGGCACCGCGGCCGAACTCGCCGCCGCCCGGCAGCGGGACGGACGGACCGCGCGGCCCGTGCCGCCGGCCGACTCCGAGGTGCACGCCGAGGCGCGGGCCCTGGTGGAGGCGGTGCTCAGCCTCTCCCCCGACGTCGGCCTGGCGCTGCGGACCGCGTTCGCGCACGGCCTGCTGGACGTCCCCTACTGCCTGCACCCCGACAACGCGGGCCGCGCCCGCAGCGTCGTCGACGCCTCCGGCCGGCTGCGCTGGTCGTCCGTGGGCGCGATGCCCCTCACCGCCGACGGCCCGCCGGGCGGCCACGAGGTCATGACCTCGGCAGGGCTGCTGACCGCCCTGAACAGCGTGGCACTCCGATACGACCGATGAGACCGGGAGTCAAGATGAACCACACGGCCGTCATGCACGGTCCGGCCCCCGCCGGCCCCCACACCGGCGCGGACACCGAGGCGCGCGCGGGGGTGCCCACCGCGTCCACCACGCCCACCACGCCCACCACGCCCACCACGTCCTCCGCGGCCCCCGCCGGCGGGCCCGCCGGTCCGCCGGACCCCGCGCGGCACCTGGCCTCGCCCCGGCTGCGGTCGGCGATGCTGGTGCAGCAGGAGGCGCTGGCCGCGGCGCGGGACCACCTGCGCGGCCTCGGCTTCGTCGAACTGCTGCCGCCCCTGCTGGGCCCGGTGACCGACCCGGGCGGCCGTGGGGCCAAGGCCCTCGACGTCGACTACTACGGCCGCCGCTACAAGCTGATGACCAGCGCCATCCTCTACAAGCAGGCGTCCCTGCACGGCTTCCCGAAGCTGTTCTACGTGGCGCCGAACGTCCGGGTGGAGCCGCCCGAGACGGCCGGCACCGGACGGCACCTGGTGGAGTTCCACCAGATCGACGTGGAGATCGCGGGCGCCTCCCGCGAGGACGCCATGGACACCGCGGCCGGTCTGCTGCGCCACGTCGTCGAGCACGTCGTCGAGCGGGTGCCGGAGGAGCTGGCCGCCCTGGGCCGCGACCCCGGTTTCTTCTCCGCCCTGCGCTCCGCGCCGTTCGACCGGCTGCCGCACGCCGAGGCGGTGGCGCGGCTGTGGGACGACGGCCGTGCCCAGAACCCGGACGCGGAGATCGACTGGGCGGGCGAGGAGGCCCTGTCACGGGCGGCCGACCGGCCGTTCTTCATCACCGACTACCCCAAGGGCTCCCGCGGGTTCTACGACCGCGAGGACCCGGAACGCCCGGGCTCCCTGCGCAACTTCGACCTCATCGCGCACGGCGGGTTCGGCGAACTCGTCAGCGGCAGCGAGCGCGAGGCCGACTACGCCACGATCGTCACGCGGATGCGCGAGAGCGGGGAGAACCCCGCCAAGTACGCCTGGTACCTGGACGCCGCCCGCGAAGGGCTGCCCGCCAGCGCCGGGTTCGGCATGGGGCTGCAGCGCCTGGTCCGCTTCCTCACCGGCCTGGACGCCCTGTGGCAGGTCACCGCCTACCCGAAGCTGCCGGGGGTGATCGCGCCGTGACCGCCGCACACCGGGAGGGCACCGGCCCGGACTCCCTGAGCGCCGCCGGGTTCCCCGAGGACGAGGTCCGCGCCCGGGCCCGCGCCGGCACCGCCGCGGTCTTCCCGCCGGTCGACGCCTACGGCAACGCCCTGTTCGGCGCCGGGAGCGGGTCCTCGGGGCCGCACGCTCCGTCCGCCGACGCGCTGGACCGCGCCCGTCTGGTGCCGCCGGTCTTCATGCCGCAGCGGCTGGAGAAGCTCGTCGAGCTCGGCCGGGAACCGGTGTACGACGACGTCGACCTTCGCACGAACGTCGGCGGGTTCGCCTCACCGCTGCCCCTGTTCCTGTCGGCCTTCGGCTCGACCCGGGCCGGCAGCGGCGACCTGGCCCTGGCGGCGAGCGTCCAGGCGGGACGGCTCGGCATCCCCATGGTGCTGGGCGAGAACATGGTCCCGGTCCACGGGTACGCCGGCCCCGCCGACGGCACCCTCCCGGCGCTGGCGGCCCGCATCCGGGCCTACGCGGACGCCTCGGACGGCGCGTCGGGCGGTGTGGTCGTCCAGCAGAGCACCGAGGACGCCGACGCCGAGGTGTGGAACCTGCTCTACAGCGACCCCGCGCTGCGGCCGCTGGTGGAGTCCGGGCGGCTCGGCTTCGAGCTGAAGATCGGCCAGGGCGCCAAGCCCGGCCTCGGCGGGATGACCGTGGTGGACCGGGAGGCGGCGGACCGGCTGTCCGACGCCTTCACCGTCCGCGACGTCTTCGGCGCCCCGGTGGCCGCCCGGCTGCGCTGCGCGACGCCCGGCACGTTCACCGAGGAGATCGTGCGCCAGCAGGTCCGCTTCATGCGCAACAACTTCCCGCGCGCCCGGGTGTGGGTGAAGCTGCCACCGGGCCGTGACGTCGCCCTGGCCGCGCGCACCGCGTGGCAGGCCGGGGCGGACGCCGTCACCGTCGACGGCGCCGAGGGCGGCACCGGCTGGGCGCCGCGCGCCTTCCTGGACCAGGTGGGCCTGCCACTGGCCGAGTGCCTGCGCCGGATCGGCACGCCCGAGGGCTGCCTGCTCGTCACCGGGCGCTTCCACGAGGGCGGCCGCACCGTGCGGGCCCTCGCCCTGGGGGCCCGGGCCGCCGGCCTGGGCCGGGCCGCGCTGCTGGCCGTCGACGAGGACCCCGCGCACGGGCTGGTCAGGCTCGCGGAGAGCATCGCCCTGGAGTGCCGCCTGCTGATCAGCGCCCTCGGCAGGTACGCGCCGTCCGCGCTCACCGCGGAGGACGTGTGGTGGCCGGAGGACCCCGCGGCCACGGCACCTGGGTCCGCCGCGGACACCGCCACCTCCCCGTACGCGCCCACCCCGGTCGGCGCGGCCCCCGTCCGCCCGTCCGTCCCCCACCGAGTCGGAGGCCCCGCATGACCGCCCTCGTCGAAGTCGGCTGCCACCTGCCCGGCTCCTCCGTCCCCGTCGACGTCGTCGGCGCGGAGGCGGGCGCCGAGGAACGGCAGATGTGGACCTTCCGCCGGTTCTACGGCCTGCGGGAGGTGCGGCGGGCGCCCGACCAGGGCCTGCGCGACACCCTCGGCGCGGCCGTCGCCTCCCTGACCGCCCTGCCGGGCAACGAGCACCGGGTGACCCACGTGCTGTACGCCCGTACGGTCTCCCAGGTCGCGCCGGCGGGCGAGGCACCGCTGGAGGACGTGTGCGCGGCGGCCGGGCTGAGCCGGGCGGTGGCGTTCACGCTGACCCAGCACGGCTGCGCCACCGGCCTGCTCGCCCTGGACCTGGCCGGCCGGCTGCTCGACGCCGACGGCGACCCCGACGCGCTGGCGATCGTGCTGACCGGGGAGAAGACGTTCGGCGCCGCGCTGCAACTCATCCCCGAGAGCACGGTGATGGGCGAGGCGACCGCCGCCGCGCTGGTCGCCCCGCACGGACCGCGCGACCGGCTCCTCGGCTACGCCTGCCGCACCGAGGGCCGCTACGCGGAGGACTTCCCGCCGCACGCGCTGAACCCCTCGTTCCTGAAGGACCACAACACCCTGCTCGCCGCCACCGTGCGGGAGGCCGTCGAGGCGGCCGGCGTCACCCTCGACGACCTGGCGCTGGTGCTGCCGCACAACGTGAACCGGCTGTCGTGGTCCTGGACCTGCCGCGAGCTGGGCCTGCCCCTGGAGAGGGTCTTCCTCGACAACATCCCGGTCACCGGGCACTGCTTCACCGCCGACCCGTTCGTCAACCACGTGCACGCCCGCGCCGCCGGCCTGCTGCGCCCCGGCGACCTGTACCTGATGGCCGCCGTCGGCCTGGGCGCCACGTTCTCGGCGGCGGTCCTGCGCCACTGAACGCCCCCCGGGCGCAGCCCCGTTCCTCCCCCTGACCTCTGTCCCCCGTGTCCCTTCCGAAAGGACAGCCCATGTCCCCGCCCCTGGTGTCGCCCGTACGACACGCCCCCGCCCCGCCCGCCGCCGGTTTCCTCGACGGGGCGCGACGGGCCCTGACCGGCACCGCCGGCACCCCGCTGGTCCTGCTCGGCAACTTCGAGGTGGAGGACGAGTGGGCCAAGGGCGAGTCGGGGCTGCCCATGCTCGCGGGCCGCAACTCCGCCGCCATCGTCAACCGGATGGACGAGTTCGCCCTGCTGCTGGCGGGCCCGGACGACCACGTCGTCCTCAAGTCGGCGCCCGACGCCGACTACCTCGACCACCTGGCCTCCCTGGGCGTCGCGTTGCCGAGCGTGCTCGTCACCGACGTGCAGGACCCGGCCCACTCGGTCACCGTGGACGCGCTGCGCTCCCCGCGCCTGCTGGCCGCGCTCCGCGAACTCGCCGGCCGGGGCGCACGGTTGCTGCCGCACGGCCAGTCGGCCCTGGAGGACGAGCTGTGCGAGCGCACCGGCCTGGCGTCCGCACTGCCGCCCTCCCCGCTGGTGAAGTCCGTCAACAGCAAGATCTACAGCCGGCGCCTCGCCACCGAGCTGGGACTGCCGTTGGCCCGCGGCTGGGAGTGCGAGACGGTCGGCGCCTTCGAGGAGGCCGCCGAGGAAGCGGCCGCGCTCTGCGTGGACCAGGGCCGCCGGGTCGGCGTCAAGGACGCGTACGGGGTCTCCGGCAAGGGCATCGCCGTCATCGACGACAGCCGCCGGCTGCGCCAGCTGGTGCGCATGGTGGCGCGGGGCGCCGCCAAGCGCGGCGACGACCGGATCGCGCTGGTCATCGAGGAGTGGGCGGACAAGACCACCGACCTGAACTACCACTTCACGGTGGGCCGCGACGGCTCGGTGCGCTTCGACTTCGTCAAGGAGGCCCTGACCGAGAACGGCGTCCACAAGGGCCACCGGTTCCCCGCGCAGCTGGACCCCGGGCACGTGGCGGCGGTCCAGGACGCGTCGGCCCGCATCGGCGCCCGGCTGGCCGCCGACGGGTTCCACGGAGTGGTCGGCGTCGACGCGATGCTCACCCGCGACCGGGGCCTGCTGCCGCTGCTGGAGATCAACGCCCGCAACAACATGTCGACCTACCAGACCTCCCTGCAGGAGCGGTTCATGCGCCCGGGCACCACGGCCCTCGCGCGCCAGTACGAGCTGTCGCCGACGGCCCGGGTGTCCTTCGCCCGGCTGCGGGACCGGCTCGGTGACCTGCTGCTGGACCCGGCGACCGGCCGCGGGCTGATCATCAACAACTTCGCCACGGTCAACGCCGCCGCCCCCGCCGACCCGGACGGCCGTCCGTGGACCGGCCGCCTCTACGGCCTGCTGCTGGCCGGATCGACCGCCGAGCTCGACGCCCTCGACCGCGCCGTCGCCGAGGCCGTCCGGAAGGAGACCAACCCCGATGACTGACACCCCCGTGACCGACGCCCCGACGACGCAGGAACGCGCCGTCCAGGGCATCGCGTTCAGCGAGCTCGCCGACCGCTTCGGCACCCCGCTGTACGTGTACGACGGCGACGAGATCGCCGCCCGGCTGCGCGGCCTGCTCGACCGGCTGCACCCCGGCGTGGAAGTCTTCTACTCGCTGAAGGCCAACCCCAACATCAGCGTCTGCGCGCTGCTGCACTCGCTCGGCGCCCGCGCCGAGGTGTCCTCGCTGACCGAGCTGATCACCGCGCAGCGGGCGGGAGTCCCGGCCGAGCACATCATGTTCCTGGGCCCGGGCAAGAGCCGCGCCGAGGTCACCGCCTGCGTCAAGGACGACGTGCTGCTGATCTGCGAGTCGTTCGGCGAACTCGCCCTGATCGACGAGGTCGCCGCCGGCCTCGGCACCAGCGCCCGGGTCGTGCTGCGCGTCAACCCGGCGTTCGCCGTGAAGGGCAGCGGCCTCACCATGGGCGGTAAGCCCCGCCAGTTCGGCATCGACGAGGAGGCCCTGCTGGCCGACCCGGAGCTGGCGGGCCGGCACCCCGCGGTCCGGCTCAGCGGCTTCCAGGTGTACATGGGCACCCGCATCCTCACCGAGGAGGTCGTCGCCGAGAACACCGGCCGTATCCTCGACCTCGCCGAACGCCTGTCCGCGCGGCTCGGGGTGCCCCTGGACCTCGTGGACGTGGGCGGCGGCCTGGGCGTGGCCTACTTCGCCGGCGAGCGCGACCTCGACCCCGAGCGGACCGTCGAGCTGCTCAACCCGCACTTCGAGGACTTCGCCGCACGGCACCCGGGGACCCGGCTCGTCATGGAGCTCGGCCGCTACCTGGTCGGCCACAGCGGCACCTACGCCGTACGGGTGCGCTACGTGAAGGAGTCCCGCGGCGAGCAGTTCGCCGTCGCCGACGGCGGCACCAACCACCACATGGCCGCGGTGGGCATCGGTTCCTTCGTCAAGCGGAACTTCCCCATGCGGCTGCTGAACCGCGCCGGCTCCGACGAGCGCCGCAAGTGGAACGTCACCGGCCCGCTGTGCACGCCGAACGACACCCTCGGCAAGGCGGTCGAGCTGCCGGCCGACCTGGAGCCGGGCGACCTGGTCGGCGTGGACCGCTCCGGCGCCTACGGGCCGACCGCGTCCCCCGTGCACTTCCTGAGCCACGGCTACCCCGCCGAGGTCCTGGTCCACCGGGGCCGGGCCCGCCTGATCCGGTCGCGGGACGACGCCGAGGAGATGCTCGCCCGCCAGATCCTGCACGACTTCACCACCCACGAGGACTGACCGCGCGGGCTCGACCCGTCCGCGCGCGAGGCCCGGCGCCCCCGGCGCTTCCGCACCACCGAACTCCCGCTCCACGCCACTCCGTTCCTCCGCTGTTCCTCCTCCCTCATCGCTCCTCAGCGACCCACACAGACAAGGACCCGTCATGACCACCGTCGCCCACACCTCCGCCACCACCGCCGACGCCGTCCCCGCCGACCCGCAGATCGTCGCCGCCATCGTCACCGCCCTCTGCGACGTCCTGGGGCAGGAGCTGACCGACATCACCGCCGAGACGCGGCTGTTCGACGACCTGAGCCTGGACTCCACCGCCGTCCTGGGCCTGCTGATGGCCCTGGAGGACGCCCTGGACATGGAGGTCGACCCGGAGAGCCTGCAGCAGCACCACCTGGAGAGCGTCGGCGCGCTGGCCGGCTTCATCGCCGAGAGCCGGTGACCCCGTGCCCGCCATCCGCACCGCCCGGCGGACACCCGCCCCGGCCGAACCGGCCGGGCCCCGCCTGGAACACGTCGTCCCCTTCCGCTTCTCCGCCGCCGACCGCGACCCCGCGCCCGGCGACCCGCAGCCGTACGTCGACCACCTGCGCGCCCTGCACCGGGCCGCGGGCACCCCGGACCCCACCGTCGCGCTCGACTGGCTGACCGGCGGCGCCCGGGTGAGCTACCACGACATGGCCCGTGTGGTCGTGGAGCGGCTGGGGGCCGAACTCGCCGGCGTCGACCTGGTCGTCACCGTCGACGCGAGCCCCGACTGCCGCCACCAGAGCTTCCCGGCCTGTCTGCTCGCCGCGGCACTGCCCGGCGACCCGCTGGTCCTCGGCATCTCGGAACAGGGGGTCGCGGGTCCCTTCACCGCCCTGCGCCTCGCCCACGACCAGCTGCGCGCGGGACTGCGCCGCCGAGCGCTCGTCCTCGTCGTCGAGCAGAGCACCCTGCCGCCGGGCTCCTTCGCCGGGCCCGTGGAGGACGTGGCCGTGGCGCTGCTCCTCGACGCCGGCCCCGGACCCGGACCGCGCCTGGAACGCCCCGAGGTGGGCGTCACGGGACGCGGCCCCGGAGCCGCGCCGACCGCGCCGGCAGCCGTTCCCAGTCACCCGTGCGCCGGGGCCTGGCTCACGCTCGCCGACCAGCTGGCCGCCCCCGGCGGACCGCCGTACGGCCCGGACGGACGGCTGGTGGTCGCCGACCGCGACCCGGTCCTGCCGTACGCGTGCCGGGCCGCCCTCACCCGGCCGGCGCCCCAGGCCGACCTGCTGCCGGAGGTCGCCGTCCGGCCCGTACTGGAGCCGGTCGCATGAGCCTGACGATCCCCGCGGCCCGCTCCGACGCGGACCCCGGACCCGGCCACGGCCGCTCCCCCGCACTCGCGCGGCGGGTCCGTGCCGCCGCCCGGGAGGACGGGGCCGCGCACGCCCTCGCGCTGCTGCACGCGGCCACCCTGCCCGGCGTGCTGCCGGCCGGTCCGGGCGGCCACGCCCTCATCCCGGAGACCGTCGCGGCGGCCGTCTCGCGGTACGACACCCCCGCGGGACCGCGTCCCCGCCGGCCCGGCACGGGCGAGGAACTCCTGGCCCGGCTGCCCCTGCCCGGAGGCGAGACCCTGGTGGCGCTGCGTATCCCGGGCGCGGGTCCCGGCCCGGACGGCGGCGCCGCCTGGGCCGAGGGACTCGTGGCGCTGCGGCTCGGCCTGGCCGAGCGGGCCCTGCGCGAGGCCACCGACCGGCTGAAGGACCGTACGGTGCAGGGCACCGTCATGCTCCACCTGCCCCTGGTCCGCGCCCTGGTCGCGGACGCCGCGTGCGGCCTGGCCGAGGCGGCGGCGCTGACCTCCGCGCCCGCCGGCCACCGGGACCCCGCCGAGCTGCGCCGGGCCCACCGGGCGCTCGACGAGTCGGGCCGCGCCTGTCTGCACCTGCTCGGGGCCGCGGGCTTCGCCACCGGGGGTACGGGGGACCTCGTGCGCGCCTCCGAGCTGCTCGCCGACACCTACGCCCCGCCTCCCCCGGTACCGGAAGGAGACCGCCCATGACCACCCACACCGAGGCCTTCCTCGGCGAACTGAGGTCCCAGGGACGGGAGTTCGCCGACCTGGTCCGCACCACCTCGCTCGACCTCGACCGGGCGCCGACGCGCGCCGCCGACCTGCTGCTGCACGGACCGCTGCCCTGGCGGCAGCTGATGGGCCTGCCCGCCGACTTCGCCGACGACCCGCTGCGGATCGCGGGCCGGCCGGTCCTGCTGGACCGCTGCGTGGAACAGGTCGTCGTCTTCGAGGAGCTGGCCCGCGGGGACGCCGCCGCGGTGCTGGCGCTGCCCGGCCCGTCGATGTCCGGGCAGGTGGTGGCCGAACTGGCCGACGCGGAGCAGCGCGAGCGCTACTACCGGCGCCTCGCGCAGACCCCGACCTGGACCTTCTTCGGCATGACCGAACCGGCCCACGGGTCCGACCCGGCGGGCATGGCCACCGTCCTGCGGCCCCGCGACGACGGCGCCGGACTCACCCTCGACGGCACCAAGCGGTTCGTGGGCAACGGGGCCCGCGCCGGCCTGGGCGTCGTCTTCGCCCGCCGCAACGCCGGGCCGCTGGGCGTCACCGCCGTGCTGGTCGACACCGACCGGCCCGGGTTCACCGCGACCCCGCTGGAGACGTCGGGCCTGCGCGGCCTCCAGCTGAGTCAACTCGACCTGGACGCCGTACCGGTGACCGAGCGGGACGTCCTGGGACACGGGCGCCGTGCCACCCGGCAGGGCATGTGGGCGGCGACCCGGACCTTCAACCGCTTCCGTCCGGTGGTGGCGTGCTTCGCCCTGGGCGTGGCGCAGGCAGCGTACGACTACGTCCTCGCGCACCGGCGCCGGCTGCGGGCCGAGGAGTCCTGGACCATGGAGCGTTTCGCCGAACGCCTCGTGGGTGTCCGGGCGTTGGTCCTGGAGGCGGCGCGGTCGGCGGACCGGGACCCGGGGGACGGCACCCTCGCCTCGGCCGCGAAGATCCGGGCCACCCGGCTGGCCGAGGAGCTCACGCTCGCGGCGGTGGACTGCTTCGGGCCGGGCGCCCGGTGGGACCACCCGCTGCTGGACAAGTGGGTACGCGACGCGCGGGCCTTCGAGTTCATGGAGGGCACCGGCAACATCCAGCGCCTGGGCGTGGCCCAGGGGTACCTGCACGGGCGGCTGTCCGATGACCGCGCGGCCTGAGCCGGCGCCGCCGCGGCGCGGCCCCGAGGCGGACGTGTGGCGGATCCGGCTGGACGGCGGCGACCGTACGGTGCGGCAGGCGGTGCGGCTGCTGGACGCGCGCGAGCGGCAGCGGGCGGACCGGTTCCGCGACGCGCTGGCCGCCGACCGCTTCGTCCTCGCCCACGCGGCGGCCCGCAGCATCCTCGGCCGCTACCTCGGGGTGTCCGGAGCGGCGGTGCACTGGTCCGTCGGACCGCACGGCAAGCCGTACTTCACGGGCCCGTGGGGGGCGTGGCAGTGGAGCCTGAGCCGGGCGGACGGGCTCGCCCTGCTCGCGGTGTGCACGACCGCCCCCGTCGGCGTGGACCTGGAGCGGGTGGGCGCCCAGACCCAGGCGCTCGCGCTGGCCCGGCGGTTCCTGCCCGCCCTGGAGGCGGCCGACGTGGGACGGCTGAGCGGTGCGACCGGTCCCGACGCCGACGGGGCGGACCCGGACCCGGACGGCCCGGCCGCGCGCGTCGCCTACCACCGGCTGCTGTCCCGCAAGGAGGCCTGCGTCAAGGCCAGCGGCGGACGGCTGCTGGACGGTCTGCGGCTGGACGTCCTCACCCCGGGCGCGGTGCTGGGCGACGGGGCGTTCGCCGGGGAGCGCTGGTTCCTGCGGGACCTGCCCGCACCCCCCGGTTTCGTGGCGGCCCTGGCCACGCTGGGCGACGCGGAGCCCGGGCTGCGGCTGTTCGACTGGGAGTGGGCCACCGGCCCGCCCGCCGACGGCCCCGCGGAGTCCCGGCTGGTCCTGCCGCCCGGCGCCCGGGCACCACGGACGGGCCGCCCCGCGGACGACCCCGTGGACGTCCCCGCCGACGTCCCCGAGCCGGTCGGCGGTGGGGCCCGGTGAACGGCCGTCGCGGGCCCGTGCCGTACGCCCGGTTCGTGCCGTCGGACATCCCCGTCCTGACGTCCACCCCGGCCCGCGCCGATCACGCGGTGCGGGCCGCGGGGCGGGCGCTCGCCCGGCTCGGCCGGTCCGACCTGGGGGGCCACCTCGTCCTCACGGCGGGACACGACGGCCCGTCCGGCGACCCGGCCGCACAGGAACGTGCGGTCGCCCGGGCCGTGGAGCGGGCGCTGCGCCGTCGGCCGCCCGGGCCGCCGGTCCGGGGCGCGCCCGCCGCGCCCGCTCCTCCCGACTGATTCCAAGCGAGGGAACGCCCTCGTCCCTCGCTCCCCTCTCCCTGCCCTTCCCCTCTTTCCCTCCCGCTTCCCTCTCCTCCTCCGCAGACCACACGGAACAGGTCACTCCATGAACTCCCAGAACGAAGCCTCCCCCTCGCAGGACAGCGGCGGCAGCGCCGCGCCCGAGCGCCCGGTGCAGTGGAGCAAGGTCATCGCCCTGGTGGGCGGCCAGGGCGTGTCGCTGGGCGGCGGATACGTCCTGCTCATCGCCATGAACTGGACGGCGATCCGGCTCGGCGGCTCCTCGGCCGTCACGGCCCTGATGCTCGCCGCGACCGTGCCGCGCGCGGTGATGCTGGTGTTCGGCGGCGCCGTCGCCGACCTGCTCGGCCCCCGCTTCGTGCTGCTGCGCACCACCTCGGCCCGGATCGCCGTGCTCGCCGCGGGCGCCGCCGTGGTGGCCACCGCCCAGTCGCTGTGGCCGCTGATGGTGATCGCCGTACTGGACGGGGTGCTGTTCGGGCTGTCCAGCCCGTCGACCGGGTCGATCATCCCGAACCTCGCCCGGCGCACCCACCTGGCGCGGGCCAACTCCCTGTACGCGATGGTGCTGCGGGTGGCCCCGATCGTGGGCTCGCCGGTCGGCGCCTGGCTGATCGCGGTGGGCCGGCTGTGGCAGGCGCTGCTGGTGACCGCGCTGACCAGCGCCGTGTGGCTGGCCTGCCTGGTGTACGTCACCCGGGGGCTGCCCCGGCCGGCCCGGGGGCGCCGCGACGGTGGGCTGATCCGGCACTCCGGGGACGGCCTGCGGCTGCTGGCCGCGCACGGCCGGCTGCGCTGGATGTTCGTCGCCTCGCTCTGCCTGGACATGGCGTTCGGCTGGCCGATCGACGTGGCGCTGCCGCTCCTGGTGTCGGACCGGGGCTGGGGCGTCGGCGCGGTCGGTGTGATCATCGCGTCGTTCAGCGGCGGCGCGCTGTGCGCGAGCGCGGTGGGTGCCGCCCTGGCGCACCGGATCCCGGTGATGGTCCGGCTCGTGGTGTCGGGCGCGGGCATCGGCGCGGGGATCGGGGTGATGGCCCTGATGCCGTCGGTGACCGGCCTGGCGGTGGTCGCCGCCGGGGTGGGGGTGATGTCCGGGTTCAACGGCCCGGCCATCGTGACGGTGTACCAGCAGGCCGCGCCCGCCTCCCGGATGGGTGCCGCGATGTCGACGCTGTCGCTGGCGAGCATCGGCACGGGGCCGGTGTCCATCGCCCTGTTCAGCTCCCTGTCGGCGGGACTGGGCCTGCGGACGACGTGGCTGCTGTGCGCGGTGCTGGCCCTGGTGGCGCCGGCGGCCGTCCTCCTGGCGCTGCGTCACCCCGAGTCGGTCGAGGCCGAGGACGAGGGAGCCGAGCAGGCGACGACCGGGCTCGCGGTCAAGGCGACCCGTCCGGACACGGCGAGCGCGCCCACCCGGGACGCGGGCCGTTCCGAGCCGGCTCCGCAGCCCGCCTCGACACCGGCGTGAACGACGCGGGGACACCCGTGCCGGGGAGGCCGGCCCACACCCGCCGGTTCCCGCCGCGCGCACCGCGGCGGGAACCGGCGGTGCGGCGTCCCGCTCGACCACACTGGTGGGCGTGGAAGCGGACCAGTCACCGGAGAGGACGCCCGACGGGCACTTCGTGGTGATCAAGGGCAGGAAGTGGCGCGCGACCGATCCGCTCGTCCCGGACGAGGTGGGCGCCCGCCTTCGGCAGCACCTGATGGCGGCGCGTCGCGCGGTGCGCTCCGCGACGAGCGCCGGTGACGCGGCGGCCGAGCGGGCGGCGCGGGCCCGCGTGCAGCGGGCGAAGGTCGCGCTCGGCGAGCGGGGCACCCCCTGGTGGGAGCAGTCCCACGACGAGCGCCGTCGGCGCTGGGAGGAGGGACTCGCGGGCCTCGACGCCGGGGAGCACGGCTGAGGCCCGGAGGGGGCGGCCGACGGCGGGGCCGTCAGCCGCCGGCCGTCAGCTGAACGTGTCGCACTGGGCCACGTCGCCCGTGCGGTAGCCGCGCTGGAACCACTGCTGGCGCTGGGCGGCCGAGCCGTGGGTCCAGGTGTCGGGGGTCACCCGGCCCTGGAACTCCTGCTGGATGCGGTCGTCGCCGACGGCCGCGGCCGCGTCCAGCCCGTCCCGGATGTCGGCGTCCGTCAGGCGCGTGATGAGGGGCCGGCCCGTGGTCTCGTCCTTGACGGTCGTCGCGTGGTGCGCCCACACGCCCGCATAGCAGTCGGCCTGGAGTTCCGTCTTCACCGAGTCGCTGTCGGCGCCGGTGACCCCGCTGCGGTGCTTCTCCAGCGTCCCCTCGAGGTCCTGGACGTGGTGGCCGTACTCGTGGGCCACGACGTAGGCCTGGGCGAACGGGCCGCCCTGCGCGCCGAACTTCGTGCGCAGCTCGTCGAAGAAGCCGAGGTCGAGGTAGACCCGCTTGTCGCCCGGGCAGTAGAAGGGGCCCACCTCGGAGGTGGCCGCCCCGCACGCCGTGCTCGTGCGCCCGCTGAACAGCACCGTGGGCGCCTCGGAGTAGCTGATCCGGTGACGGCCGGACTCCTGCGCCCAGTAGTCCTGGACGCTGTTGACCACCGCGACGATCCGGCACTCGTCCTTGGTGTTGGCGTCCTGGCCGGTACGGCACTCCTGCTGGACCTGGCCCGCGGAGGACGAGGTCGGCGCCGGCGCGTCGCCCCCGGAGGACAGGCCCAGGTGGTCGGGGCTGATGCCGAGGAAGAGGCCCACGACCAGGACGACGAGGCCCACGATGCCGCCGCCGATGGTCGCGCCGCCGCCGGGGAGGCGACTGCCCCTCTCGTCCCGCACCTCGGAGGTGTCCAGAGGGGCGTCGTCGTCGAACTGCATGGGACCCGCCTTAGCCGCACGTCGTTGCCTGGATGTCGCTGCTGCTTGTACCCCGTCCGCGGTGTCTCGCGCCTGCGGGCCCGACCCCGCTCCCCCGGGTGCGCGCACGCCGTCGCCCGCCCCCACGAACACGGGGCGGGCGACGGCTCGGGTGACGGCTCCGGCGGCGGCTACTTGGTGAGCGGCGCCAGCTTCGGGTCGTTGGCGTAGGCCTGGGCGGCGTTCTGCTTCGTGACGATCACGGGCGGCAGGAGGTAGGACGGCACGACCTTGACACCGTTGTCGTAGGACTTGGTGTCGTTGATGGTCGGCTTGTCGCCCTTCTGCAGCGCCTTGACCATGCCCACGGTCTCCGCGACGAGCTTGCGGGTGTCCTTGTTGATGGTCGAGTACTGCTCCCCGGCCATGATCGACTTGACCGACTCGACCTCGGAGTCCTGGCCGGTGACGACCGGGACGGGCTTGCCGGCGCCCTTCACCGAGGTGAGGATGGCGCGGGCCAGCGTGTCGTTCGGGGACAGCACGCCGTCCAGGGTCTTCTTGCCGCCGTAGGCGGACGTCAGCAGGGAGTCCATGCGCTGCTGCGCGTTCTCGGCCTTCCAGCCCTGGATCGCGGTCTGCTTGATGTCGGTCTGGCCCGAGCCGACAACGATGTCGCCCTTGTCGATGAGGGGCTTGAGCACCTGCATCGCGCCGTCGAAGAACACCTTGGAGTTGTTGTCGTCCGGCGAGCCGGAGAACAGCTCGATCGTCCACGGTCCCTTGGGCTTCTTGGCCTTCATGCCGTCGACGAGGGCCTGGCCCTGGAGCTGGCCGACCTTGAAGTTGTCGAAGGCGATGTAGTAATCGACGTCCGGGGTGTTGGTGATGAGCCGGTCGTAGGCGATGACGACGGCGCCCTCGTCCTTGGCCTGCTTGACCTGGGTGGCGAGCTGGGAGGCGTCGGTGGCGCCGATGACGATGACCTTGGCGCCCTTGGTGACCATGGAGGAGATCTGCGCCTGCTGGTCGGCGACCGTGGTCGAGGCTCCCGCGTACTGGACGTCGGCCTTGAACCCGGCGTCCTTGAGGCCGTTGGTGAACAGGTCGCCGGCGAGCACCCAGTTCTCCGAGGTCTTGGAGGGCAGGGCGACCCCGATCAGGGAGTCCTTGGCGAAGCCCTTGCCGTCGGCGCTGTCGCTGCCGGAGGCGCCCTCGCGTTCGTTGGAGCAGGCCGTGCCGAGGGTGAGCAGGGCGGCGGCGCCGACGGCGGCGACGGTTCTGATGAGGGAGGTGCGCATGGTGGTGGAGAACCCTTCGTGCGTGCGGGGCGGAACCTGGTCGCGGGGGGATGAGCCGGTCACCCGGCTGTCAGGGGGCCGGGTGACCGGCCGTCGGGGACGGGCGGGGGCGGGCCGCGGTGGGGCGCGCCGGCACCGCTCGGAGTACGGCCGGCCGGTCAGCCGGCCACCTTGGCCGTGTCGGCGTCGGGGGCCTGGGCCGGGACGGGCGCCGTCCCGGGCGGGTCGTCCCGCCGGAAGGGCCGCATCAGTGTCCCGGTGATGGAGAAACGCCCGCGGCTCTTGTTGTAGACGTCGAAGGCGACGGCCAGCAGCAGGACGAGGCCCTTGATGATCTGCACCATGTCCGAGCCGACGCCCTCGAGTTGGAGGCCGTTGTTGAGCAGGGCCATCACCAGGCCGCCGACGATGGAGCCGCTGACGGTGCCCAGGCCGCCGGAGACCGCCGCGCCGCCGATGAACACGGCCGCGATGGCGTCGAGTTCCCAGCTGAGGCCGTCCTGCGGGCCGGAGGCGGAGGACCGCGCCACGAAGATCATGCCGGCCAGCGCGGCCAGCACCGACATGTTCATCATGACGAAGAAGTTGACCCGCTTGAGCTTCACGCCGGACAGTTCGGCCGCCCGTGCGTTGCCGCCGACCGCGTAGATGTGGCGGCCGCCGATGGTGTTGCGGGTGTAGTGCGAGTAGGCCAGGACGAGGACGATCAGGATGATGCCGGAGATGGGCAGGCTGGTGCCGACCCGGCCGCCGGCGAAGCGCAGCGTGGCGAAGACGATGACGCCGAGCATGACGGTCAGGCGGACGCCCGCGACCCACAGGGGTGCCGTGTCGGCCTTCATCTCCAGCCGGGTCCGGCGCGCCTTCCACTCGCGCCACACCACCCCCGCGCAGGCGGCGACGCCGAGCAGCAGCGTGAGGTTGTTGTAGCCGGTGTCGGGCCCGACCTCGGGGAGGAAACCGGCCCCGATCTTGCGGAAGCCCTCGGGCACGGGGACGGTGTCGGCGTTGCCGATGTACTGGTTGCCGCCGCGGAACAGCAGCATCCCGGCCAGGGTGACGATGAACGCCGGTACGCCGATGTAGGCGACCCAGAAGCCCTGCCAGGCGCCGATGGCCGCGCCGACGAGCAGGCCGAGCAGGATGCCGAGGGGCCAGGGGACGTCGTGCTCCTGCATGGCCTTGGCGACGACGATGCCGGTGAAGGCCGCGACCGAGCCGACCGACAGGTCGATGTGCCCGGCGACGATCACCATCAGCATGCCGATGGCCAGGATCAGGATGTAGGAGTACTGGCTGACCACGGCGATGAGGTTGCCGGAGGTCAGCGTCAGCCCGCCGGTCCAGATCTGGAACAGCAGGACGATGGCCACCAGGGTGAAGATCATGCCGAACTGGCGGGCGTTGGAGGTCGTGCCTCCGAAGAGGTTCTTCTGCAGGTCGGTGATGCGGCTCATGGCGTTCGGCTCTTCTTCGTCGCGGTCATCTGCTTCATGAGGACTTCGGGGTCGGCGTCGGCGCGGGCCACCTCGCCGGTGACGGCGCCCTCGAACACCGTGTAGATGCGGTCGCACAGGCCGATCAGTTCGGGCAGTTCGGAGGAGATGACGATCACCCCTTTGCCCTGGGCGACGAGCTGCTGGATGATCCGGTAGATCTCGAACTTGGCCCCGACGTCGATGCCCCGGGTCGGCTCGTCGAGGATCAGCAGGTCCGGGTCGGTGAACATCCACTTCGCCAGGACGACCTTCTGCTGGTTGCCGCCGGAGAGCTTGACGACGCCCTCGTCGACGCTGGGCGTCTTGATGCGCAGGCTCTGGCGGTACTCCTCGGCCACCCGGTGTTCGCGCACCGGGTCGATCACCCGGCGCCGGGTGATCTTCGACAGCTTCGCGGACACCATCGAGGTCTTGATGTCGTCGAGCAGGTTGAGGCCGATGGACTTGCGGTCCTCGCTGACGTAGGCCAGTCCGTGGCGGATGGCGTCCGCGACGGTCTTCAGGCGGATCTCCGTGCCGTCCTTGAAGACCCGTCCGGACAGCCAGGTGCCGTAGGAGCGTCCGAACAGGCTCATGGCGAGCTCGGTGCGGCCGGCACCCATGAGCCCGGCGAAGCCGACGATCTCCCCGCGGCGGACGTGGAACGAGGAGCCCTTGCACACCATGCGTTCGTCCGAGGCGGGGTGGCGCACCGTCCAGTCGCGCACCTCGAAGAAGACCTCGCCGACGTCGGGCGTACGGTCGGGGAAGCGGCTGGCGAGCTCGCGGCCCACCATGCCGCGCACGATGCGGTCCTCGTCGACGCCGTCGCCGTGCACGTCGAGGCTCTCGATGGTGCGGCCGTCGCGCAGGATGGTGATGGTGTCGGCGACGGCCTCGATCTCGTTCAGCTTGTGCGAGATCATGATCGAGGTGATGCCGCGCTCCCGGAAGCCGCGCAGCAGGTCGAGCAGGTGCCGGGAGTCGTCCTCGTTGAGGGCCGCGGTGGGCTCGTCGAGGATGAGCAGCTTGACGTCCTTGGCGAACGCCTTGGCGATCTCGACGAGTTGCTGCTTGCCGACACCGATGTCCTTGATGAGGGTGTCGGGGTCCTCGCGCAGTCCGACCTGTTCCATCAGCTCGAGCGCCCGGCGCTGGGCCGTCTTCCAGTCGATGGCGCCGCGGCGGCGGGGCTCGTTGCCGAGGAAGAGGTTCTCGGTGATCGACATCCCGGGGACCAGGGCGAGCTCCTGGTGGATGATGACGATGCCCGCCTGTTCGCTGGCCCGGATGTCGTGGAAGCGGACCTGTTCGCCCCGGTAGACGATGTCGCCGGAGTAACTGCCGTGCGGGTGGACCCCGCTGAGCACCTTCATCAGCGTGGACTTGCCGGCGCCGTTCTCCCCGCAGATCGCGTGGATCTCGCCCTCCCGCACGACGAGGTTGACGTCGGCGAGCGCGGTGACGCCGGGGAACGTCTTGGTGATCGACCGCATCTCCAGGAGGTTCGGGCGGGTGGGCGTCATGGGCGGCGCTCCCCACCGCCCGGAACGCGCACCGGCGTCCACGGACCTCCGGTCCTGCGGCATTGCATGGACATCAACTTGCCTCCGATGACACAGCCCCGCGGGGGCGTGTCCGAGATTTCGTCTGCTGCGGCACCGGACACTAAATCCATTTGTTTTACTAAGTCAATGGCCTGGTGGAGATAGGTTGGTGGGGGGCAACGAGAGAGGACCGCAGGTGCGGCAGGCAGGAACGAACCTTCCCAAGGTCGGGCGCTACAACAGGGCCGTCGTGCTCGACCAGATCCAGCTCGCCGACGGCATCAGCCGCGTCGAGATCGCCGAGCACACCGGCCTCACACCCCAGACGGTGTCGGGCATCGTGCGCCGGCTGCTGGACGAGGGCATCGTCCGCGAGGACGGCGCGAGCAGGGTGGCCAGCGGCGGCAAGCCCCGCACCACGCTGCGCGTCAACGCCGAGGCGGGCAGCGCCGTGGGCCTGCACTTCGACCCCGTGCAGCTCAGCTGCACCGTGGTGGACCTGCTGGGCCGTCCGCTGCTCGTCAAGAGGCGGCCCACACACCCGGACGCAGACCCGCCCCAGGTCGTCAAGGCCATGGCCGAGCTGGTCGCCGACGTCCTGGCGGAGACGGGCGTCGACCGCGACAAGATCCTCGGCCTCGGACTGGCCACCCCCGGGCCGATCGACCTCGAACAGGGCGCGATCGTCGGCGCGCCGCAGCTGACCGGCTGGACCCGGGTCCCCGTGCAGCGCATGCTCAGCGAGGCGACGGGACTGCCGGTGACCCTCGACAACGACGCCACCGCGGCCGCGGTCGGTGAGCGCTGGTCGGGGGCGGGCCGGGGCGTGGCGGACTTCGCCTACTTCTACTTCGGCACCGGCGTCGGCGGCGGCCTCATCCTCAACCACCAGGTGTACCGGGGCGGTTCACTGAACGCGGGCGAGTTCGGGCACTCCTCGGTGCTGCCCGACGGCCCGGAGTGCTACTGCGGGAACCGGGGCTGTCTGGAGCGGCTGGTCAACCCCACCGCCATCGTGGCCGAGGTGCACCGCAGGCTCGCCGCCGGAGCCCACCCGGACAGCGCCCTGGCCCGGGCCTACGCGCAGGACCCCGAGGCCGTCGACCACCCCGCCATCGGTCTGGCCGCGGCCGCGGGCGACCCGGTCGCCGCCGCGGTCGTCGACGAGAGCGCCGAGCACGTGGCCTCGGTCGCGGTCGACATCGCCAACTTCCTCGACGTGGACCTGATCGTCCTGGGCGGCCACGGCATCCAGCACGTCGAGTCGCGCTACGTGGAAGTCGTCGCCGCCACGCTGGCCCGGCGCCCGCTGTCGCGGCACGTACGGGTCGTCGGCGTCGAGGCGTCCTGGCTCGGGGTGGACGCGGCGGTCGTCGGGAGTGCGGCGCTGGTGCTGCACGCCACGTACTCCCCGCAGCTGTCGGCCCTGCTGGGCACGGGGACGCCGTCGGCGGACCGGACGGGCGGCCGCTGAGCACGCGCCCCCTCGCCGGGGGGCGCCCGGCGCCGCCGCCGATGAGTTTCCGACGACCCCGCGGTCTACCTCCTCGACGAAAGGAGCGCACCATGCGCAAGGTCATCGTTTGCACGTTCCTCACCCTCGACGGCGTCATGCAGGCACCGGGCGGCCCGGACGAGGACCCCACCAGCGGGTTCGAGCACGGCGGCTGGCAGAAGCCGGTGTCCGACGACGAGGTCGGCGAAGCCATCGCCGGCTGGTACGAGCCCGCCGACGCGATGCTGCTCGGCCGCAAGACGTACGAGATCTTCGCGTCGTACTGGCCGACCGCGGACCCCGGCAACCCGTTCACCGAGCGGATGAACGCGATGCACAAGTACGTGGCCTCCCGGACCCTCACGTCCGTCGACTGGCAGAACTCCAGCCTGCTGGAGGGCGACGTCGTCGACGCCGTCCGCGCGCTGAAGGCGTCCGAAGGCGGTGACATCAACGTCGTGGGCAGCGGCGACCTCGCCCAGACCCTCATGCGGCACGGCCTCGTCGACGAGTACCGGCTGACCGTCCACCCGGTGATCATCGGCAGCGGCAAGCGGCTGTTCGCCGACGGGGCGGTCCCCACCGCACTGGAGCCGGTCAGCGTCACGACGACCAAGAGCGGCACGGTCCTCGCCGTCTACCGGACGAACGGCGAGCCGACGTACGACAGCTACTAGGGTCGCGCTGACCGCCCCGCGGATATTTTCCGACGATCGCGAGTGAATCGGGCGTATCAAGTCACTCGTCACCAAAGGTTCATGAACGGCATGCACCGGTGGTGAGGAGAGCGGCATGAGTCAGTCCGTACCGGAGAACAGCGGAAGGCTGCAACAGGTCGGGGAGTCGGTCCGGGCGGAGACGACTGCCACGGCCGGCCAGACGCGCCAGGCCGCGGGCCAGGTCGCGAGCACGGCCGCGGAGCAGGCGAAGACCGTCGCCGACGAGGTACGGCAGCAGGCCGGCTCGGTCGTCGGGGACCTGCGGGGCCGCGTCATGGACGAGGCCGAGGGGCAGACCAAACGGGCCGCCGGGGTGCTGCGGCAGTGGGCCCACGACCTCGCCGAGCTGGCGGACAACGCCCCCGGGGACACCCCCGCGCGCAGTCTCACCGCGCAGCTGGCCGACCGCGGGCACCGCGCGGCCGACTACGTGGACCAGCACGGCGTCGAGGGCATCGTCGGCGACGTCCAGCGCTTCGCCCGACGGCGCCCGGGGCTGTTCCTGGGCGGCGCGCTGGTGGCCGGTCTGGCCGCGGGACGCCTGGGGAAGTCGGCGAGCAGGGCCGCGCAGTCGGCCGGCTCGGGGCAGGAGCAGGCCGCAGCGGCACTGCCGGCCGCGGGCACGCCGGAGCCGGACGTACCGGCGCCCGCCCCGGGCTCGGGGCAGTGGACGCCGGCCCAGCCGGCCGGGGCGACTCCCCCGCCGGCCGTTCCGCCCGTCCCCGCGGCGCCGCCGCCCGTCCCGCCCGCGACCGCCGGCCCGGCCGGCCTCACGCCTCCGCACCCGGGGGTGTGACATGGCGTCGTCCCCCCAGCCGGACCGCGCGGTCTCCTACGGCGAGGAGCCCTCCGTGGGCGTCCTGCTGTCGCGGGTGACCTCGGACCTGCAGACCCTGTTCCAGCAGGAGGTGGAGCTGGCGAAGGCCGAGGTCAAGCAGGAGGCCACCAAGGCGGGCAAGGCGGCGGGCATGTACGGCGGCGCCGGCTTCGCCGGCTACATGGTGCTGCTGTTCCTGTCCCTCGCCGCCGTCCTGGGCCTGTCCAACGTGATGGACGGTGGCTGGGCGGCCCTGATCGTCACCGCCGTCTGGGCCGTGATCGCGGGCGTGCTCTACACACAGGGCCGCTCCCGGATGCGCACCGTCTCCCCCACTCCGGAGCGGACCGTCGAAACGATGAAGGAGAACACCCGATGGGCACGTCACCCGACCAAGTGAGGGCGGAGATCAACGCCACCCGCGACCGCCTGTCCGACGACGTCAGCCGGCTCGCCGACCACGCCAGCCCCCGGCACATGGTGCGTCGCCGCACCGAGCGCGTGCGCGGCACCTTCACCGGCTTCAAGGAGCAGATCATGGGTTCGGCCTCCGACACCGCGCACGGCCTCGCGGGCGGCGCCCGCTCCGCGGCGGGCTCGCTGCAGGACGGCGCCGGGCAGGTGACCGACACGACGCGCGACGCCGCCCAGCAGGCGGGTGAGATGCTCACCCAGGCGCCCGAGCAGGCCCGGCGGCAGACCCAGGGACATCCGCTGGCCGCCGGTCTGATCGCCTTCGGCGTCGGGGTCCTGGCCTCGTCCCTCCTGCCCACGACGGAAACGGAGGAGCAGGCCGCCTCCTCGCTCGTCGAACAGGGCAAGGAGTCCCTCGAACCCGTCAAGCAGGCCGCCCTCGACTCCGCGCAGCACCTCAAGGAGCACGCCAGGGACGCGGCGCAGTCCGCGGCCGACGAGGTCAAGGGCACCGCGCAGGAGGCACTGCGCACCACCCAGGACGAGGCCCGCGACCAGGCCGGCACGGTCGCCGAACAGGCCCGCGACTCCACACAGCAGGTCACGCAGGACACCAAGCAGCAGTGAGGCCAGGGGCGTGTCGCCCGTCGGCGGAACCGCCCTCCTGCCGACGGGCCACCGTCCAGGCAGCGTTCCGTTGTGCTGCGTCCGCAGACGGTACACGTCGGCCACGGTGACGAACCCGAGAGGCAGGTCGGGGGCCGCCCCCGCGCGCGACGGGCCCCTCCTGCACACCGGTGAGGATGCGCCGCCCCCGGGGGCTACTCCGTGCGCAGCCACACCGCCGTGTCGCCCGGTAGTCCGCCGTCCGCCGTCAATGGCCCGCTGGCCAGGAGTACGCGGTCGTGGGGTGGCAGGTCCACCGGGGCAGCGGAGAGGTTGACGACGCAGAGCAGGTCGGCCGGGCGGGTAAAGGCCAGGACGTCGGCCGGTGCGGGGAGCCAGGTCAACGGGCCGTCGCCGAAGCCCGGTTCGGCGCGGCGCAGGGCCAGGGCCGTGCGGTACAGGGAGAGCATCGAGTCCGGGTCCCGGCTCTGCCGGTCGACGGCGTAGCCGGCCCAGCCCTCGGGCTGCGGCAGCCAGGGCTCCGCGCCCGGGCCGAAGCCGGCGTGCGGGGCGTCCGCCTCCCAGGGCAGCGGGATGCGGCAGCCGTCCCGGCCCGGGTCGGTGCCACCGGAACGGAAGTGCATGGGGTCCTGGATGCGGTCGAGCGGCACCTCGGCCTCGGGCAGGCCCAGTTCCTCGCCCTGGTAGAGGTAGACGGAGCCGGGCAGCGCCAGGGTCAGCAGCGCGGCGGCCCGGGCGCGCCGGGTGCCCCGTTCCAGGTCGGTGGGCGTGCCGAACGCCTTGGTGGCGAAGTCGAACGCGGTGTCCTCGCGGCCGTAGCGGGTGACCGTGCGGGTCACGTCGTGGTTGCACAGCACCCAGGTGGCGGGGGCGCCCACGGGCGCGTGCTCGGCGAGGGTGTCGTCGATCGCGCGTCGCAGCCGGCCCGCGTCCCAGGGGCAGGTCAGGAAGGTGAAGTTGAAGGCGGTGTGCAGCTCGTCGGGGCGCAGGTAGCGGGCGAAGCGCTCGGCGTCGGGGAGCCAGACCTCGCCGACGAACACGGCGCCGTACTCGTCGGCGATCCGGCGCCAGGAGCGGTAGACGTCGTGCAGCCCGTCCTGGTCGATGTACGGGTGGGGGTCGACGCCCTCGGTGAAGTCGGCGAGCGCCGGGTCCTTGACGAGCAGGGCCGCGGAGTCGATGCGCACCCCGGCCACCCCGCGTTCGAACCAGAACCTGAGGATGTCCTCGTGCTCACGGCGCACGGCCGGGTGGGCCCAGTTGAGGTCCGGCTGCTCGGGCGTGAACAGGTGCAGGTACCACTCACCGTCGGGGACCCGGGTCCAGGTGGGCCCGGCGAACTGCGACGGCCAGTCGTTGGGCGGGACTTCGCCGTCCGCGCCGCGGCCGGGGCGGAAGTGGAACAGCTCCCGCTCGGGGCTGCCCGGCCCGGCCTCCAGCGCGGCGCGGAACCATGCGTGCTGGTCGGAGACGTGGTTGGGGACGATGTCGACGATCACCCGGATGCCCATCTCGGCGGCCTGGGCGATGAGTTTCTCCGCCTCCTGGAGGGTGCCGAAGGCCGGGTCGACGGCGCGGTAGTCGGCGACGTCGTAGCCCCCGTCGACCATCGGTGAGGCGTACCAGGGGGTGAACCACACGGCGTCCACGCCGAGTTCGGCGAGGTGGGACAGTCTCGCCCGGGCGCCCGCGAGGTCCCCGGTGCCGTCGCCGTCTCCGTCGGCGAAGCTGCGCGGGTAGATCTGGTAGATGACGGCGTCTCGCCACCAGGAGTCGGTGCGGGGCGGGTGAGGGGCTGCCACGTGAAACGGTCCTTTCGGGCAGGGGTGGTGCTTCGCCGCCGGCCCGGAGGCTGCGGGGCGTCGGACGGACCGGCGGCGAAGGCATGGGTGGGGTGCGCGGTACGGGCCTGCGGCAGGGGTGCGTGGCCGTGCCGGCGGGGGCCTGGGCCCCTGGAGCGGCGGGCGTCAGCCCTTGAGGCCGCCGGCGGTGAGCCCGCTCATGATGTTGCGCTGGAACACCAGGAACAGCAGCAGCGTCGGGATGGAGGCGATGGTGAGCGCCGCGATGAGGACGTTCACGGGCACGCCGTTGGACAGCGAGTAGATGCCGACGTTGAGGGTCTGTTTGGAGGGGTCGGGCAGGGTCAGCATCGGCCACAGGAAGTCCTTCCAGATGCCGACGACCGCGAAGATCGACACCACCCCGAGGACGGGCCGGGAGATGGGCAGCACGACGGACCACAGCACGCGCATCGGGGACGCGCCGTCCATGGCGGCCGCGTCCAGCAGTTCCTGCGGGATGGAGTCGAAGAACCGCTTGAGCAGGAAGATGTTGAACGCGTTGGTGACGGACGGCAGCCAGATCGCCCACGGTGAGTTGAGCAGGTTGCGCTGCACGATCGGCACGTCGAGGACGGTCAGGTACTGCGGCACGACCAGCACCGTCGCCGGGATCATCAGCGTGGCGAGCATCATCCCGAGGATGGCCTTGCCGAACACCGGCCGCAGCCTGGACAGCGAGTAGGCGGCGGCGACGTCCAGCACGAGCTGGAAGGCGAGCGCGCCGAAGGCGTAGTACAGCGTGTTGAGCAGCAGCGTGGAGAGGTCCATGACCTCCCAGGCGTGCGAGTAGTTGCCCGGGCTGAACGACTTCGGCACCCAGGTCGGGGGCGTCTGGACCACCTCCTGGCTGTCCTTGAAGCCACTGGAGATCATCCAGTACAGCGGGCCCAGGAAGACCAGCGTGAAGCCGGTGACGACCACCGCGAACACCGTCCAGTAGACGATCTTCCCGCGGGGCCTGGCGAGCTGGGCCGGTGAGATGAGGGTGCGTTGGGACATGGCGGTCTCCCCCGGGTCACTCGTCGTCGGCGCGGCTGAGCCTGGCGTACGCCGCCGAGAAACCGGCGAGCAGGACGAGCAGGAGCAGGCCGAGCGCGGCCGCGGCGCCGTAGTTGTTGAAGTTGAAGGCGTACTGGTAGATGAGGTAGACGACCGTGGTGGTCGAGCCCTCGGGTCCGGCGCCCCCGGTGAGCAGGAACGGCTCGACGAAGACCTGCATGGTGGCGATGATCTGCATGAGCAGCATCAGCGACAGGATCAGCCGGGTCTGCGGGATGGTGACGTACCAGATCTTGCGCAGCAGGCCGGCGCCGTCGAGTTCGGCCGCCTCGTACAGCTCGCCGGGGATGTTCTGCAGCGCGGCCAGGTAGATCAGCGCGGCGCCGCCCATGTTCATCCAGGTCGCGGCGATCACGACGGACAGCATGGAGAGGTCCGCGTCCTGCAGCCACTGCTGCTCGGGCAGGTGCAGGAACCGCAGCACCTCGTTGAGCAGGCCGTACCCGGGGTCGTAGAGGTACTTGAACAGCAGCACCGAGGCGACCGGGGGCAGCATCACCGGCAGGTAGACGAGCAGCCGCAGGTAGGCCTGGCCGTGGCGGAACTCGTTGATGACGAGGGCGGCGACGAACGGCACCGCGAAGCCGAACACCAGGGCCAGCACGGTGAACAGGGCGGTGTTGCGCCAGGCCTGCCAGAACGCCGGGTCGTTGACGACCGTGGTGAGGTTGTCCAGCCCGACCCAGCGGGTGTGGCCCGACTCGGTCTTCTGGAAGGCGAGGCCGAACTCGCGGACCATCGGGTACCAGGAGAAGACCGCGAAGCACACCAGGGCGCCGATGAGGAAGGCGTGCGCGGTGAGGTTGCGGCGCAGGCTCCTGGTGAAACGGTCCCGGCTCGGCGGGGGGCCCGCCCGGCGGGGCAGGGTGCGGCGGGGGGCGTCAGTGGTGCTCGGGGTCAGGCTGGGGGCCGACATCGTCGCTCCTCGGTGCGTGCTGGCCGGCGGGGGCGGACCGCTCGGGGTCCGCCCCCGCCGGGGGCGGTCACTGGTTGGCGAGGACCTGGTTGACCTGCGACTCGGCCGTGGACAGCAGCTTGTCGATGTCGGCGTCCTTGTCGGTGAGGATGCCCGACATGACGTTGTCGAGGACCTTGTAGATCTCCTGGGCCTTCGGCGGCTCCGCCTTGCCGGCCACCGGGTTGTCCATGAAGGTCTTGAAGTTGGCGACCGGCATGGTGGCGTTGGCCGTGCGGGCGGCGTCGTCCTGCTTCTTGGACTCGCCCAGCCAGAAGTTGGGCTGCGGGACGCCGACGGGGAGCTTGTCCGCCTTGGTGCGCGCCCAGTCGAACTGGCCCTTGCCGACGGTGAGGTTCTTGTAGTTCAGCCAGGCGATCGCGGCCTTGATCTTGTCGCCGGAGATGCCCTTCTTGATCATGTAGTTGTTGCCGCCGGCCAGCGTGTTCTTGCCGCCGGGGATCGGACCCATGCCGAAGTTCTCGTAGGTGGCGCCCAGTTGCTGGACCATGTAGGCGATGTCGTCGGGGGCGGCGAGGAACATGCCGAGCTTGTCGGTGGCGATCTGCTTCTGGAGGTCACCCCACTTCAGCAGCTGGGTCTTGCCCATGCTGTCGTCCTCCCAGCGCATCGCGTGGAGGTTCTGCGCTACCTGCTTGCCGATGGCGTCGTTGAAGGCGGCCTTCTTGCCACTGGAGTCCACGACGTCGCCGCCGAGGCTGTACACGGCCGCCGTGAAGTGCCAGCCGCCGGTGTTGGCCGCGCTGTAGTCGCCGTAGCCGGCGATGCCCTTGCCGAGCCCGGCGATCTTCTTGGCCGCGGCGCGGACGTCCTCCCAGGTGCGCGGCGGGTTGTCGGGGTCGAGGCCGGCCTGGCGGAAGAGCTTGCGGTTGATGAGCAGGCCCATCGTGTAGTTGCTGGTGGGCAGCCCGTACAGCTTGCCGTCCTGCTTGAGCGAGCCGAGGACGTTCGGGTCGATGTCCTTGAGCGCGGGCACCGTCTTGTCGGTGACGTAGGCGGTGATGTCCTCGGCGCCGTCGTTGTCGAGCACCTGCGGCAGGTCGGTGAAGTACGTGTAGAACACGTCCGGCTGCGACTTGGCCTTGAGCATCGCGGTGAACCGCGGCGGCTCCAGGCACTGGCCGGGGGTAGAGCGGCCCTCGATCGTGACGTTCGGGTAGGTCTTGTTGAACGCCGCGACGTCCTCCTTCCACTCCTTCAGCTCGGCCGCCTTGGCCGCCGGCGGCATGCAGTCGATGGTGATCGTCACCTTGGTCTTCGGGTCCAGCGGCGCGGCCGGGTCCGAGGACCCGCTGCCGGAGTTGCCGCTGTCGTCGCTGCTGCTGCTCGTGCCGCAGGCGGCCAGGGCGCTGAGCGCGAGGGCGGAGACGACGACGACCGCGCCGGTGCGGCGGGTACGGCGGAGCCGGGCTGTTCTCATGGGTGGTTCCCCTTCGGCAGGAACGATGAGGTGGCCCCGTCGCCGGTGCGTGGTGGGGCGTCGCACACTCAACCACCGCCAGCAAGGGAACGCAATATCGCGCGCAGATTTCGTAATTCCTCGACAGAACATGGAAGACGGCGCTCCGTGAGGTGTCCGCCCACCGGCACACGCGGACGGGCCGGTGCAAGCCCCCCACGGAGCTCGCACCGGCCTGAGTGGACACGGCAGCGCCTGCGCGGCGCCCGCCGTCAGGGGTTGGTGTTGATCTTGAAGGTGGAGGTGGTGTTGCGGACGTCGACGGCGTTGTTGCTCATCTCGAGCCCGTTGAACGTCACTTCACCGACCGCCGGGCCCTGGCCCGGCTCGGGCATCTCGTTGGCCCACAGGCCGAAGCCGGACTTGGCGTCGAAGGCGTCACCGCTCTTGCGCGCCCCGGTGATGGAGATGTCCGTGAACACGGTGTCCTTGATCGGGTTCACCGGCTGGCCGTTGAGGTACTGCGTCTGGAACATGATGCCGCTGTAGGTGGGATCGACGATGTCGACGTGGTTCACCCGGATCCCCTGGAACACCTTCGAGGCCGAGAACAGCCAGATCCCCGGGAAGGTCTGCTGGCCCCAGAAGTGACCGCCGGCCCGCACCACGGAGATGTTCTCGAACGTCGTCGGATCGGTCCCGAAGCCGTTCATCGGATAGCCGAAGTCCAGCGAGGAGATGGTGATCCCAGAGTAGACCAGTGTGTCCGCGATGTGGATGTTGCGGAAGGTGTTGTGGTACCCGCCGTACACGGCCACGCCCGCGGCCCGCCAGGTCAGGGTGGTGCTCAGGTTCTCGAAGACGTTGTTCTTCTCGTCCGCGCCGCCCGCGTCGATCGCCGAGAACAGCGCGAAGCTGTCGTCGCCGGTGGCGCGCGCGTCGTTGTTGGTGACGAGGTTGTCGGTGGAGCCGTTGGTCATGTTGACGCCGTCGGCGAACAGGTTCCGGATCCGGGAGTTCTTGATGGTCATCCGGTCGGTGTTCGCGCCCCAGTACAGGCACACCATGTGCTCGTTCCAGACGTCGTCGATGACGATGTCCGACACGTTGGAGAAGTCGAACACCTTCCCCGGTCCGTCGATGCGCGAGGTGTAGTTGCCGAAGTAGGCGAAGCCCTTGAACACCGACCCCTTGGCCGACGCCTCCGCACGGAAGCCGATGTCCGTGTTCTCCTGCGCCGCCGGGGCGTGGAAGGTGGTGAACCAGGGGCCGGCGCCGACCACCTGCACCGCCTTGCCGTACACCTGGAACTTGCTCGACGTCTCGTAGTCGCCGGGCGGCAGGTAGACGCCGACCAGCTTGCCCGTGGTGTCCATGCGCACCTTGTCCAGGGCGTCCTGCACCGCCTGGTGCGTGAAGCCGGTGGGCACCGCGTACGTGGCCGGGTCGGGGTTGGCGACCGGGGTGGCCTGCTCCAGGTTGACGAAGTCGATCGCGTAGGTCGAGGTGTTGGCGGCGTCCTTCTGCAGCCGGATGCGGCTGCCCTTGGGCACGGTCTCGCCGAGCAGGACGTGCGCCTCGTCGTAGATGTGCCGCGGGGCCCCGGCGCTCGGCGAGTTGCCGGGTGAGGCCTCCGCGCCGTACAGCCAGGCGTACTTGGAGGTCAGCGGGAGCGCCTTCTTGAACACCCCGTCGACGTAGACGTCGAGCGTCGAGTCGATGCCCCCGCCGCCCGGCGCGTCCGGGACGGAGAAGCGGGTCACCAGCGTGTTGGTCGCCGCGCGGGTGGTGAACTCCACGTACTCGCCGGTCGCGTCGAGGCTGACCGCCTTGCGGCCGGAGGCCTCACCGGCGATGTCGCCGATGGTCCGGTTGGGGCCCACGACGGTGGCCCCGCCGCCTGCCGTGCCGTCCTCCGCCTCGTACATGTCGTACGGCATGTGGGCGCCGCGGCCGACGAACAGTGGCTGGGCGGCGCTGTTGTTGGGCCGCTTGACCGGCACCTCGTTCGCGTCGTCGGCGATCACCGTCCGCACCGTGTACGAGCCGTTGGCGGCGGTCCACGGTCCGAGCTCCACGTCCGCGGAGGCGCCGGCGGCCAGGGTGCCGCTGTACGCGCCGCTGAGGGTCTTGACGGTGCCGCCCTGGGAGTCGGTGAGGGTGAGCGTGACGCCGTGGCTGCCCGCCGCGCTGGCCTTGTTGCCCTGGTTCTTCAGCGTGACCTTGAAGGTGACGGTGTCCCCGGCCGCCGGGCTGGACGGCGTGGTGGTGACGGACGACGCCACCAGGTCGGCGCTCTCGACCGGCTTGACGACGAGCGCAGTGGGGCTGGTGTAGGTGTTGTTGGTCTCGTTCTGCTCGATCACCGCGTTGGACTCGTCGGCGACGGCGCTGAGTGGGTAGGTGCCGGCCTCGCGCCGGCCCAGGGACGCGGTGACGGTGGTCTGCGCGCCGGCCGCCAGCGGGCCGACCTGCGCGGTGGCGACCTCGGTGCCGCCCAGGCGCACGGCCAGGGAGCTCGCCGGGGCGTCGGCCGGGCCGGAGTTGCGTACGGTGGCCGAGACGGTCAGGGGGTCCGACTCCACGGGCGCCGCGGGCGACACGGTCAGCCCCGTGACCTCCAGGTCGGGGTTGGGTGCGGGGACGCCGATCACCTGGAACTCGGCGAGCTGCCCGGCGGACGAGCCGGAGTTGGCCGTGAACTTCAGCTGGACGTCGGCCACGCGGGCCGCGACGGGCACCGTGACGCTGTTGCCGTCGGCCGGGTCGAAGGTGTAGCCCTTCGCGGCCACCAGGGAGGTGAAGCCGTCGGCCTTCTGCTCCCGGCCGAGGACCTCGATGGTCTGGGTGCGCCGGGACCAGGCTGCGTCCGGGTTGAGCTTGAGCACCAGGTGGTCCAGGTCGGCGTTGGCACCGAGCTTGACGGTGAGGGTGTTCGGGTAACTGCCGCCCGCGCCCTCCCAGTAGGTGCTGAGGTCGTTGTCGTCGGCGTTCTCCGCGACGTAGGTGTGCACCACGGAGGAGGCGCTGATCGGCTTGCCGACGGCCAGGTTGGAGCCGCCACCGCCGGTGCCGTTGCGGGTGACGCTGTTGCTCGGCGCCGACTGGTTGCCGGCCGCGTCCCTCGCCCGCACCGCGTAGGTGACGGTGCTCGTCGCGGGCTGGGTGTCGGTGTACGTGGTGACGTCGCCCGTGACCGTGGCCCGCAGGCCGTTGTTGGCGTAGATCTCGTACGTCGCCACGCCGACGTTGTCGGTGGAGGCGGTCCAGGTCAGCTTGATCTTCCCGGCGCCGGGTTCGGTGAGGGCGAGGCTGCCGGGCGCGGTCGGCGCCTGGGTGTCGCCGGTGTCGCCCTTGCGGGTGACGGTGGTGCTGTTGGCGGACTGGTTGCCCGCCGCGTCCCTCGCGCGCACGTAGTAGGACACGGTCTCGGCGGCGGGCCGGGTGTCGGTGAAGGTGGTGACGTCCCCGCCGACGCTGCTGAGCAGGGAGCCGTTCGCGTAGACGTCGTAGCCGGTCACCCCGACGTTGTCGGTGGCGGCGTTCCAGGTGAGGCGGATCTGCCCGGTGGCCGGCTCGGTGAGGGCGAGTCCGGCCGGGGCGCTGGGCGCCTGGGTGTCGCCGCCCTCCGGGCCGTAGACCTCCAGTTCGGAGATCTGGGCGGCGGGCTGGACCGTGTTGGCCGTGACCAGCACGCGCATGTAGCGGGTGGTGGTGGCGTCGAAGGAGATCGTGGCCGCGTTGCCGCTCGCGGGGTCGAAGCCGTACGCCTTGGACGCCGTGAGGTCGGTGAAGTCGCTGCCGTTGGTGCTGCCCTGGATCTTCAGCGTCTGACTGCGGGTCTCCCAGGCGGCGGGCAACTTCAGCACGACGCGGTCGATCCGCACGGAGGAGCCGAGGTCGGCCTGGAGCCACTGCGGCAGGGCGTTGTTGGAGCTCTCCCAGTACGTGGCACGGTTGCCGTCGTTGGCGTTGGCCGCGGCGTAGACCTGCGTGGTGCTGCTGGCGGTCAGGGTGCGGCCGGCGGCGAGGTTGGCCGACGACCCGGTGGCGGCGTGCACCTCGAGCTCGGACAGCTGCGCCGCCCGCCAGCCGGTGTTGGCGGTGACGGCGATCCGCACGAACCGGGCCTGCGTTGCCGGGAAGGCGACCGTAACGGTGTTCGCGGAGGCGGGGCTGAAGGTGTACGTGGCGCTGGTCTTCAGGGTGGCGAAGCTGGTCCCGTCGGCGCTGCCCTGCACGGAGAGGGTCTGGTCTCGGCTCTCCCAGCCCGCGGGCAGCTTCAGGACGACCTCGTCGACGCGCTCGGTGGTGCCCAGGTCGGTCTGCACCCACTGCGGGAGCCCGGAGCCCGCGCTCTCCCAGTACGTGCCCTGGTTGCCGTCGGTGATGTTCGGTGCCGCGTACCCGCTCTGGGCGCTGCTCGCCGACGCGGGGTCGCCGAGCGCGAGATTGGGGCCCCCGGCGGCCCGGGCGGCGAGCACGGGGCCGCCCAGGGTCAGGAGGCTGGTCACGATCACGGTGCTCAGGGCCCGTGATCTCCATCGGTGGAATGTCATCGGTCCTCGATCTCTCCCGGTCGCCGGGGGCGACGGGGAGGCGCAGTGAGTTGGCGCAGTTAGTTTTTTGCGCTGGCGGCTCAGAGAGTTGCAGACGAACGTCCGAACGTCTACGGATCGGGCAGCACGTCCTGGACGGTCTCCACCCCTCCCCCGAGGGGCACCCGGAGGGCGTGGGGGCATGCCGGTGCGGCGGACCGCGCGGGGCGGACCGCCGTACCGGTGCCGCGGTCGTCAGCCTCGGTCGATGACGAACTGCGAGCCGGGCTCGACCACCACGTCCCCCTGGGCGGAGTTCGTGATGGTGACGCCGGTCAGCGTCGCGCTGCCGCGCGCACCGCCCATGGCGAGGATCCCGGAGCCGTTCAGGGACCTGTCGATGGTGACGCCCCGGATCTGCACGCCCGGGGTGGCGCCGCCGCCCGTCTTGAACTGGATGCCGTCGTACGTGGAGTCGTGGATGTCGGTGTCGCGGATCGTGACGCCCGGGATGTCCTGCCCCTGGGCGAACAGGGTGATGGCGCCGAACTCCTGCGCCTCGCCCCAGAAGGCGCCGCCCGTGCGGTACAGGCCGTTGTTCGCGATGAGCGTCTGACCGGAGAAGGGCAGCGGGTCGTGGTCGGTGGCCAGCATGATCCCCGGGTAGTTCATGGTGTCGGAGACCAGGTTGTTCTCGATCGTGTTGCCGTGACCGCCGTAGACGGCGATCCCGTTGGCCCGCCAGGGCAGCTGGACGGTGTTGTTGCGGAAGTGGTTGTCGTGGCCGACGTCGACGGCGGGGTCCTTCACGTACTTGTTCGCCCACACGGCGAGCGCGTCGTCGCCGGTGTTGCGGAACGAGGAGTTGTACACGGTGGAGTTGCGGGTGCCGTTGGTGAAGTTGACGCCGTCCGCGTAGGTGTCGCGGATGCGGACGCCGCTGAACTCGAGGCCGTCGCCGGGGCCCCACAGCTCGGGGATGTCGGAGTAGTCCCGGCCGACCCAGGCGCCGACGTTGGCGTGCTCGATCCACACGTTGGTGATCCGGGTGTTCCTGCCGAACCGGCCGTTCAGCGCGACCCCGCCCTCGGCTCCGCCGTCCCCGCCGCGGATGGTGCCGGACCCGAAGATCGCGATGTCGGAGATCCTGGTGTTGTCGTCGATGTCGAAGCCGAAGTTGCCCTCGTGCGGGTGGTTGATGCCGCCCGCGTCCTGGGGCGGGATGAGCGAGTACAGCTGGGAGTGCCACATGCCGGCGCCGCGGACGGTGACGTCCCGGATACCCACCTGGTTGTACTGGCCCCGGTCGAGCGGGTCGTCGGTGAGGATCTTCTTCTCCTGGCGCCACTGTCCGGCGGGGATCCAGACGCAGGGGACCTGCCCGTTCTGGTCCGCGGTGACCGCGCGCTGCAGGGCGTCGGAGTCGTCGATGCCGTCGTTGGGCACCGCGCCGTAGTCCGTGATGGAGGCGCACTCGGCGGGCTTGGCGGCCGGGGGTGCCACCTGCTCCAGGTCGACGAGGTCGACGACGTAGTACGCGGCGCCGTCCCCGGCGTCCCGCTGGAGGCGGAACCGGGTACCGGCCGGGTAGGTGTCGCTGAGCAGGGCGTGGGACTCGTCGAAGAGCCGCCGGGCGTCGCCGCCGGGCCGGTTGGTCAGTCCCTCGGGGTCGTCGGTGCTGCCGTAGAGCCAGCTGTGCTTGGAGGAAAGGGTCAGCTTGCGCACGAACGTCCCGTCCGCGTACAGGCTGAGGGTCGCCTCCTGTCCCCCGCCGCCCGGCGCGTCCGGGATCGAGTTGCGCACGACCACGGAGTTGGCGGGCGTGGTGGAGGTGAACTCCACGTACTGGCCGGTCGAGGTGAGCCGGACCGACCTGCGGCCGGAGGACTCGGTGGCGAAGTTCGTGTGCCCGAAGGTGCGCTTGGCGTCCGTGCTCAGCAGGGTGCCGTCGTAGCGGCCGTCCTCCGCCTCGTACTCCGTGTACGGCACAGCGGCGCCGCGTCCGACGACGAGGGAGCGGGCGAAGGTGTTGTTGTCCTCGTTCGTCTCCTCGACCACGTCGGTGGCGTCGGCCGTGGCGGCGAGCGTGACCCCGCCGTCGGTGGCCGTCCAGGTGCCGGGGACCGCGACGGCGACGGACGCGCCCGCCGCGACGGCGCCGGTGGTGCCGTCGAGCGTGGTGCCGCCGGCGGTGAGACGGGTGACGCTGCCCGCGGGCGCGGTGGTCGTGCCGCGGTTGTGGACGGTGACGGTGAAGGACACCGTGGCACCGGCGGCCGGGGCGGTGGGGTCGGTGGAGATGCCGGTGACGGTCAGGTCGGGGCCCGGGCTCCGGGCGACGACCAGCTTCGTCGCCGCGGTCCGGCTGTTGTTGGTGTCGTCCAGCTCGGGGACGGTGCCGCGCGGGTCCACCACCGCGGAGACGGTGTAGGTCCCGGTCGGCCGCTTGCCCACGGTCACCGGAACGGTCGCCGAGGCGCCGGCCGCGAGCGGGCCGACGGCGGCGGAACCGGCGACGGTGCCTTCGAGGCTGACGTCGACGGTGGTGGCGGGCGCGGGTGCGGTGCCGGCGTTGCGCACGGTGGCGTTCACCGTGACCGGGTCGGCCTCGGTGGGCGCGGCCGGGCTCCAGTCGAGGCCGGTGAGGGTGAGGTCCGGGTGGGGCGCCGCCGTACCGACCACCTGGAACTCGGCGACCTGCCCGCCGGGGGCGCCGGTGTTGGAGAAGAAGGTGAGGCGGACGTCGGCGTAGCGGCCGGTGACCGGGACGGTGACGGTGTTCTGCCCGGCGGACGGGCTGAAGGCGTAGTCGGCGCGGGCCTTGAGCTGGACGAAGTCGGTCGCCGACTCCTCCCGCCCGAGGACCTGGAAGGACTGGGTGCGCGGTCCCCAGGCCGGGTCGGGGTCGAGCTTGACCACGACCGCCTGGAGATCGGCGTTCGCGCCGAGCTTCACGGTCAGACCGGACGGGAATCCCGACGACTCCCAGTAGGTGCCGGTGGTGTCGTCGACGGCGTTGGCCGCGACGTAGGTCTGGGTGGTCGAGGTGGCCTCGACCGGCTTGCCGCGCGCCAGGTTCGAGCCGGTGGCCGGCGGTGGGTCGGTCGGGTCCTGCCCCTGCCCGTACACCTCCAGTTCGGACAACTGGGCGGCGTTCCAGCCGGTGTTGGCGCTCACCTGGACGCGGACGTAGCGGGCGGTGGCGGCTCCGGCGTCGATGCCGACCGTGTTGGCTTGCGCAGGAGTGAAGGCGCGGGCGGCGGAGGCGGCGAACGGGGTGAACGCGCTGCCGTCGGTGCTGCCCAGCACGGCGAGCGTCTGGGTGCGCGCCTCCCAGGCCGCGGGCAGCTTCAGCACCACCCGGTCGACGCGGACGGAACTGCCCAGGTCCACCTGCACCCAGGCGGGGTACGACCCGGCGGGGCCCTCCCAGTACGACTGCTGGGTCCCGTCGGTGACCTGGCCCGCCGGGTAGCCGTCGTGCGCGCCGCTCGCGCTCGCCCGCTTGCCCAGGGCCAGGTTCACCTCGGCGGTCGCGCCCGCGGGGGCGGCGTACGCGCCGGCGGGCAGCAGCGCGAGGGCGAGCAGTGCTGCGATCAGGGCGCCGACGGTCGTCCGTAGGCGCGCGTGTCTCCCTCTCATCATGGCCTCTCCGTGATCCGGCCGCGGTGCATGACCAGTGGTGGACTGCGACGCATGAATGAGGTTTTGAGTGAATTCGTCAAATATTTGCGCCGCTGACGAGACAGGTTTCTAGCAGATGAAGACTTTGTCAACGGCCGTCACAGCACGGGCCGTTGGGGGGCGCGGGTGCACACGGCCGCCGCGGGGCCCGGGACGGCGGCTGCCTGGAAACGCAGTCGGCGCCGGCACCCGGGAAAGGTTCCAGGTGCCGGCGCCGACCGGTGCGACGGGTGTGGGGTCAGCTCACGGGGGCCTGCGCGGTCGAGCCGCGGACCACCAGTTCCGGCTCGAACAGCAGCTCGCCGGGGTGGGCCTGGGTGCCCTGGATCTGTGCGCACAGCAGCTCCACCACGGCCCGCCCCATCGCCTCGATGGGCTGGCGGACGGTCGACAGGGGCGGCTCGGTGCAGCTCATGAAGGCGGAGTCGTCGAAGCCGACGACCGAGACGTCCCCCGGCACGGACAGTCCGCGGCGGCGCACCGCCCTGATGGCGCCCAGGGCCAGGGGGTCGCTCGCGCACACGATGCCGGTCACGCCGCGCTCCAGCAGGCGCGCGGCGGCCGCCTGTCCGCCTTCGAGCGAGAAGATCGAGCGGACCACGAAGTCGTCCGGCAGCGCGCCCCCGGCCGCCTGGACCACGGCCCGGGCGGCCTGCAGCTTGCGGCCCGAGGGCACGTGGTCGACGGGGCCGAGGACCAGGCCGATCCGCTCGTGGCCGAGGGAGGCCAGGTGGCGCCAGGCCTGCTCCACGGCGACCGCGTCGTCGCAGGAGACGCACGGGAAGTCCAGCCCCTCGATGGAGGCGTTGATCAGGACGACGGGGATGTTGCGCTCGGCGAGCTGCCGGTAGTGCTCGTGCGGCGCGTCGGCCTGCGCGAAGAGACCGCCGGCGAACACCACGCCGGAGACCTGCTGCTGCAGCAGGAGTTCGACGTAGTCGGCCTCGGAGACCCCGCCCTGGGTCTGCGTGCACAGCACCGGCGTCAGGCCCTGCTGCGCCAGGGCGCCCCCGATGACTTCGGCGAACGCCGGGAAGATGGGGTTCTGCAGCTCGGGCAGCACCAGGCCGACCAGCCGGGCGCGTTCGCCGCGCAGCTGCGTCGGCCGCTCGTAGCCGAGGACGTCCAGCGCCGTCAGCACGGCCTGCCGTGTCGCCTCGGAGACACCGGGCTTCCCGTTGAGGACACGGCTCACCGTGGCCTCGCTGACCCCCACCTTCTTGGCCACCTGAGCAAGTCGTCGCGTCATGCCTGCAAGGCTAGCGCAAGAAGCGCAAACAGTTTACGTGTCTGCCGCGACTCCTGGGTCGGTCGAACGCAAGCGCGTTGCAAGACGGACGGTGGTCACGCTCCCGCTGCTCCGTCACCGGGGCTGGAAGGCCTCGAAGACGTCCAGGCCCGGCTGGATGACGCCGTAGCTGCTCTCCGGGACCTCCTTCCAGGCGCCCGGCAGGTCGCCCAGCGGCTCGGACACCACCAGCCGGGTGTCCTCCGCGACCTGCTGGAGGAAGGAGACGTCCGGGTGCAGCGCCCGCAGGGCGTCCACCTCGGCGCTGACGAACAGGGACCGGGAGGCGCGTTCGCTGGAGTAGCGGAAGACCCACAGGCGTACGCCGTCGGCGACCGCGACGGTCATCTGGAGGGGGTTGCGGACGCCGTGCCGGCGGCCGGTCTCCTCCACGAGCCCGGCCATCCGGGCCACGGCCGTGGGCGGATCGTCGTCGAGCCCGAAGGTGAGGGCCAGGTAGAACATCAGCTCCGAGTCGGTGGACCCCTCGATCTCGGCGTAGAGGGCGGGGTCGACGGCCAGCGCCAGGTCGCGCCGGAGCAGGCCGTACTCGCTGATCGCGCCGTTGTGCATCCACAGCCAGCGGTCCTTGCGGAACGGGTGGCAGTTCGTCTGCTGCACCGCCGTTCCGGTGGTGGCCCTGATGTGGGCGAAGAACATGCCCGAGCGGACGTGGTGCGCCACGTCGTGGAGGTTGCGGTCGCTCCACGCCGGGCCGGTGTCGCGCAGGACGGCGGGCGTGTCCAGGTCGGGCACGTACCAGCCGATCCCGAAGCCATCGCCGTTGGTCGTCTCCACCCCGAGGCGCGAGTGCAGGCTCTGGTCGATCAGGCTGTGCTGGGTGTCGAACAGGACCCTGCTGAGGAAGATGGGCGTACCCGAGTAGGCGATCCAGCGGCACATGTCCGGGCCTCCTCCGTGGGGGGACGGACGGTGTCCGCCCGGGTCACTCCCAGGGTAAGGACGTCTGCCTCGGCCGCGCCTGCGGGAGCCGGGGTCACGGTGGCCGCTCGTCCCAGCGCCGGTCGGTCTCCAGCACCTCCTCCAGATCGCCGAGCCGGTCCAGGCCCTGCACCGCCCGGGAGGTGCGCCGGTTCCCGGCGAGCAGGGCGCGGTGGCGGTGGCTGAAGGCCCAGTACCCGGTGGTGAAGGGACAGGCCCGGTCGCCGACGCGGTCGCCCGGCCGGTAGGCGCAGCCCCCGCACAGGTCGCTCATGCGGTGGATGTACGCCCCGCCCGAGGTGTACGGCTTGGTCGTCATCAGGCCGCCGTCGGCGTACTGGGACATGCCGGTGACGTTGGGCAGCATGACCCAGTCGTAGCCGTCGACGAAGCAGCGGTGGAACCAGTCGGTGACCGCCCGCGGGTCCCAGCCGCGCTGGAGGGCGTGGCTGCCGAGCACCATCAGGCGCGGGATGTGGTGCGTCCAGCCGGTGTCGCGCACCTGGGCGAGGACGGTGGCGAGGCAGCGGGCGGTGACCGCGTCGGCGTCGAGTTCCAGGAACCACGGGGGCAGCGGGGCGTGGTGGCCGAGGGCGTTGCGCCGGCGGTAGTCGTCGCCGAAGTACCAGTAGAGCTGCCACACGTACTCGCGCCAGCCGGCGACCTGCCGGACGAACCCCTCGACGCTGTTCACCGGGGCGTTCCCGGCCCGCCAGGCCTCCTCGGCGGCGGTGACGACCTCCAGCGGGTCGAGCAGGCCGAGGTTGAGGGAGGACGACAGCAGGCTGTGGCTCATCACGGGGTCGGCGGCGAGCACGGCGTCCTCGTGCGGGCCGAACCCGGCGAGCCGGTGGTCGATGAAGCGCCGCAGGGCGGCGAGCGCCTCGCGCCGGGTGGCGGGGAAGAGCCGGGGCCCGTCGCGGCCGACGAACCGGACGCCGTGGTCGCGTTCGAGGCGGTCGAGGTCGGCGCGGACCTCCGCGTCGACGTCGTCCTCGCGCGGCCGGTAGGGGCGGGGCGCGCCGAGGGTGCGGGCGCCCTTCGGCGGGGGCTCGCGGTTGTCGTGGTCGTGGTTGAACCGGCCGCCGGCCGGGGCGCCGCCGTCCATGAGGAGGTCGTGGGCGCGGCGCACCCAGTGGTAGAAGTCCTCCTGCCGCAGTCGGCCGGTGTGCTCGTCCGCCCAGGCGCGGAAGGCGTCCTGCGGCATCAGGAACCCGCGGGCCGGCAGCACCCGCACCTGCTCCAGCGAGCGGACCAGGCGCAGCGCGGCCCAGGAGGTGGGGTGGCGCACGGTGACGGGGGCCCCGCCGACGGCCTCGCGCAGGCCCTCCCGGTAGGTCTCGGCGCGGACGTAGCGCACCCGGTCGCCCAGCTCGGCGGCCCGGTGCCGCATCGCGGACAGCACCAGGTGGGCCTTGGCCCGGTGGAAACGGCGCCGGCGCAGCACCGAGCGGGCCTCGATCATCACCACGGGGGTGCCGTGCGCGGGGCCGTCCTCGTCCGGGGTGAGGAAACGGGGACCGAGCTGGTCGCCGAACAGCCAGTGCGCGGCGGTGTCGTCCGCTCTGCCGGCACCGGTGAGGTCGTTCGCCACCGTGACCGTCCCCTCTCCTCGCGGCCGTCGGGCGCGGGTCCGCTCGCGCGTCCGTCCGTGTCCACCGTGCGCGGCGGCGCCCGGTCGCGCCGCGCGGGTCAGCCGGTCGGGTGACCCGCGCACCCGGAATGAACGGCGCGCACGGTGGTTGTAGCAAGCATGAAAAAGATCGGGTTCCTGTCCTTCGGGCACTGGACGCCCTCTCCGCACTCGCAGACCCGCTCCGCGGCGGACTCGCTGCTCCAGGCGATCGACCTGGCGGTGGCGGCGGAGGAGCTGGGGGCCGACGGCGCCTACTTCCGGGTCCACCACTTCGCGCGGCAGCACGCCTCCCCGTTCCCCCTGCTCGCGGCGATCGGTGCCCGCACCGAGCGCATCGAGATCGGCACGGGGGTGATCGACATGCGCTACGAGAACCCCCTGTACATGGCCGAGGACGCGGGGGCCGCGGACCTGATCTCCGGCGGCCGCCTGCAGCTGGGCATCAGCCGGGGCTCCCCCGAGCAGGCGCTCGACGGCTGGCGGCACTTCGGCCACCGGCCGCCGGAGGGCGGCACCGACGCCGACCTGGCCCGGGCGCACGCCGAGCGGCTGCTGGAGGTGCTGAAGGGCGAGGGGATCGCGGAGCCGCACCCGAGCCCCATGTTCGCCAACCCGCCGGGGCCACTGCGCCTGGAGCCGTACTCCGAGGGCCTGCGGGAGCGGATCTGGTGGGGGTCCAGCTCCAACGCGACCGCGGTGTGGGCGGCCGGGCTGGGGATGAACCTGCAGAGCTCGACGCTCAAGGACGACGAGAGCGGCGAGCCGCTGCACGTCCAGCAGCGCAAGCAGATCGAGGCGTACCGGGAGGCCTGGCGGGCCGCGGGCCACGCCCGTGAGCCGCGCGTGTCGGTCAGCCGCAGCATCTTCGCCCTCGTCGACGACCGGGACCGCGCCTACTTCGGGCGGGAGCGGAACTCCGAGGACCAGATCGGCTACATCGACCCGACCACCCGCGCCGTCTTCGGCCGGTCCTACGCCGCCGAGCCCGACGTGCTCGTCGAGCAGCTGGCCCGGGACGAGGCGATCGCCGCAGCCGACACCCTGTTGCTCACCGTGCCGAACCAGCTGGGCGTCGAGTACAACGCGCACGTGATCGGCAGCATCCTGACGCACGTGGCGCCGGGACTCGGCTGGCGCTGACCGGCGACGGCCGTGCCGCACGGGAGGTGCGGCACGGCCGTCTTCACGTCCAAGGCTGAACCGTCTGGGCCGATGGGTCAGGACCGACGGGTCAGGCCAGGGGGGAGGTCACGACCCAGCTCGTGTCGTCGGCCCAGGCGGTGGCGCTGTCCCAGGCGTGGGTGCCGCCGTCGGAGGCCACGTAGGCGGCGTAGGTGTAGTGGCGGACGAAGTCGGCGGGGTAGTTGGCCGACCCCAGCGAGACGCCCTGGCCGTTGTGGGCGGCCTGCGGGCAGAAGGTGGCGTCCAGCCGGGCGAGCGTGGTGTCCACGGTGTCGACCCGCAGCCGGAAGTCGTAGTGGCGCAGGTACTGGCCCGGCTTGTCGGCGGACTCGAACGACACGCAGGAGGCGTCGCCCAGGCCCGCGCGCACGGTCCAGGTGGCGGCGGCCCGGTCGGCGGCCGGGCTGGACGAGGACGTCGCCGCGATGACGGCGTTGCTGTCGGCGGTGTTGTGCCGCAGGTAGTCGGCAGTGCAGCAGGAGGTGGTGGCCCGCAGGGAGACGCGGGAGCCGACGGTGGGCGCGCCCGCCACGGCGGACGGGGCGTAGCCGGCCGCGTTGATGTTGGACTGGACCGCGTTCTCGGTGGCGTCGGAGGGGAAGCCCGACGTCAGGACGCCCTCGTAGAAGGTGCCGGCCGATCCGTTGCTGTTGTCGCCGCCGATGCCGAGGATGATCGCCCCTTCCTTCTTCATCGGGTTGTAGCCGGTGGCGTTGGGGCGCGGCCCGTCGTAGGCGGTGGCGAGGCCTCCCGACTGGGCGTTGCCCGAGCGGATGGCCCAGTGGTTCGGGCCGCCCTTGACGGCGGCGGTCAGGAAGCGGTGGCCGACGCTGGGGTTGCCCGCGTTGTAGCCGCGGTTGACGCCGGAGAAGAGGCCGTTCTCGAGGTCGGCCATGACCCAGGGACCGTTGCCCGAGCCGTAGCCCCAGGTCCTGCTGTTGCCGAAGTAGATGGTCTCCATGGTGCCGTTGCCGTTGTCGCGGCTGTTGGTCTCGGCGTTGCCGTAGTCGAAGCAGCAGCCGCCGTTGTAGTGGGTGCCGTCGAGGACGGCGTACATGCCCTCGGGCTGGTCGCCGGTCGCAATGCCGTTGGTGCTGTTGTCGCGGTAGCCGGTGCCGGGCGCGACGAAGACGCCGTACGCCTTGTGGCCGCCCACCGTGACGGGTGCGGCGGAGGCCTCGGCGAGGTTGTCGTAGCCTCCGGCGGCCGGGCCCTGGAAGCCTCCGGGCGGGGCCTGGGTGAGGTGGTTGCCGCGGCCGGACTGGTCGTAGAGGACGGTGATCAGACAGCTGGTGCCGGCGCAGAACACGTCCTGTGCGGCGGCGTCGGCGTAGCCGCCCGCGCTGAGCACGCCGATGTCCCGGGTGGCGCCGTCGGAGGCGCGTCTCACCTGGTACAGGCGGCCGTTGTAGGCGGAGTACAGGGCACGGGTGGTGCTGTGCGCGGCGACGCAGGGGGTGCCGCCCGCGGCGTACAGGTCGCAGGGCTGCGAGCCGGCGGCCGCGGCTCTGGTGCTCGCGGAGGTCTGGGCGGCGAACACGGCACTGACCAGGGCCAGTGCGAGGGCGAGCAGGACGAGCGGCCTGTCCCGCCAGGTGCGGGACGTTGTCACCGACATGGGCGGTCTCCTGGGGATCGGGGGGATGGAGTCCGTTCTCCGCTTAGTCATGCGCATGACATACACGGCATCCACGGCCGGTTCGGTACGGTCGTGCGGTCGATATACCGAACACTGTTCGTGAATTCGTCCAGGACCCTAGGGACACCGTGACGGGCAGTCAATACACCGGTACGCAAAGCATGGTGCGGGGGTCGAGCGGGGGGTGCCCCGTCCCCGTCGCGGGACGGAACGGAGCGCCCCCGCTCGTGTCCGGCCTAGTCCTGCTCCTTCGCCTCCCGGGCCAGGCGGCTCGGCCACCAGACCGTGCGGTCGACGTCCCGGACGAGGGCCGGCACAAGGAGCGAGCGGACCACGATGGTGTCCAGCAGCACGCCGAAGGCCACGATGAAGGCGATCTGCGCGAGGAACGCGAGCGGGATGACGATGAGGGCCGCGAAGGTCGCCGCCAGGACGACGCCGGCCGAGGTGATCACCCCTCCGGTGGCGATCAGTCCGCGGAGCACGCCCTGCCGGGTGCCGTGGCGCAGCGTCTCCTCCCGGACCCGGGACATCAGGAAGATGTTGTAGTCGACGCCGAGGGCCACCAGGAAGACGAACCCGTACAGCGGGACGGAGGCGTCCGTGCCGGAGAAGCCGAAGCCGTGCGTGAAGACCAGGCTCGCGATCCCCAGCGTCGCCAGGTAGTTGAGGGCCACGGTCGCCACCAGCAGCACCGGCAGCAGCAGGGAACGCAGCAGCAGCACCAGGATGACCAGGATGATCGCGAGGACGACGGGGATGATGAGCGTGCGGTCGTGCGCCGCGGTGCGCTGGGTGTCGTACTGCTGGGCGGTGTAACCGCCGACCAGGGCACCGGCGTCGAGGGCGTCGAGCCGGTCCCGCAGCCGGCGCACGGCGTCCTTGGCCGCACCGCTGTCCGGCGCCGCCGTGAGGGTCGCGTCGAGGCGGACCCGGCCGTCGACCACCAGCGCTGCCCCACCGGGGGCGCCGGACGCGGTCACCGCGCGGACGTCCGCCACGCCCCGGGTGCCGGCGGCGGCCCGTTCCACCTGCGCCCGCTTCGACGCGTCGGCGATGATGACGGCCGGCTGGCCGGAGCCGCCGGGGAAGTGCCGGCCGAGGGCCTGCTGCGCGGCGACGGAGGGGGCGTCGTTGATGAACAGCTCGTCCAGGGGCACGCCCTTGGACTCCAGGGTGGGGAAGAAGGCGGCCGCGCCCACCAGCAGGGCCGTCGTGCCCAGCCACAGCCGCCGGGGGTTCGTGTCGACCCGGTGCGCGACCCGTCGCCAGATGCCGTGGCCGCCGGTTGCCGCGTCGGCCGACCGCGGCTTGGCCGGCCAGAAAGCGGCCCGGCCCACCAGGGCGAGCACGGCGGGCAGGAACGTCAGCGTGGTGAGCACCGCGCACACGATCCCGATGGCGCCGACCGGGCCCAGCGCGCGGTTGTTGGTCAGGTCGCTGATCAGCAGGGCCAGCAGGCCCAGGGCGACGGTCGCGGCGCTGGCGGTGATCGCGCCGAGGGACCCGCGCAGGGCGGCGAGGGCGGCGGCCGCCTTGTCGTCCCGGTGCGCCAGTTCCTCGCGGAAGCGCGCCGTCAGCAGCAACGCGTAGTCGGTGGCCGCGCCGATGACCAGGATGGACAGGATGCCCTGGACCTGCCCGTCGACGCGTACGACGTCGTGGTCGGCGAGGACGTAGACGAGGGCGCAGGCCACGCCGAGCGCGAAGACGGCGCTGACGATGATCAGGAACGGCAGCAGCACGCTCCGGTAGACCGCCACCAGGATGACCAGCACGGCGGCCAGCGCCACGCCGAGGAGGATGCCGTCGATGCCGGCGAAGGCGTCGCCGAGGTCGCCCTGAGTGGCCGCGGGCCCGGCGATCTGCACCCGGGCGCCGGGGACCTGGCCCGCGGTCGCCCGGACCTGGTCGAGCACCTCGGGCAGCCGCTCCCCCAGGGTGGGGCTGAGCGGGACGACGCCCTGCAGCGCCTGGCCGTCCTGTGAGCGCAGCGCGGGCGAGGGCCTGCCCGCGACGCCGTCGGCGTCGGCCAGGGAGGCCAGCCGCCGGGTGGCGTCGGCCTGCTGGGCGGCGTCGACCTCCCCGCCGTCCCGCGCGGTCCACAGGACGACCGCGGGCAGCGTCTCCTGCTGGTGGAACGCCTTCTGCTCCTCGATGACCCGGGTGGACTGGGCGTTGCGCGGCAGGAACGCCGCCTGGTCGTTGGTGGCGACCTCGCCGAGCTTGCCCGCGTAGGAGCCGAAGGCTCCGCCCAGGCCGAGCCACACGAGGGCGAGGACGAGGGGGACCAGCCGGCGGACCGGTCGGCGCAGGGCGTTCATGCACTTCCCAACAGGCGTGAGGGAGACGTCGACGGAAGGGTGCCTCCGACGAGGCGACTCAAACGTGAAGTATCTCAGTGGAAAAGTATCTCAACCATTGAGTGATCGTATCCTGGGGGGTATGGAACGCAGCAGCCGGGACGGCCGTCCCGCCACCGCCGACGAGAGCGCCACCGACGAGAGCAGCGCTTCCGTAGGCGCTTCCGTAGGTGCCTCCGCAAGCGCTCCCGAAGGCGCTCCCGACCTGCAGACCTACGCCGTCCTGCTGCGCACCCTGAACAGCGAGTTCAACCGGCACGCCCACGCGTTCGCGCAGCGCCACGACCTGCACGCCACCGACGTCCACGCGCTGGCTGCCATCCTCGACTCCACCGCCCTGGAGGGCCGTCCGATGACCCCGTCGCGGCTGGCCGAACGCCTGAACCTCACCTCCGGCGCGGTGACCGCCTGCCTGGACCGGCTGGAGCGGGCCGGGCACATCAGCCGGACCCGGGACAGCGCCGACCGCCGGGTCGTGCACCTGGTGTACAACCCCGGTGCGCGCGCGCTCGCCCGTCAGTACTTCAGCCCGCTGGCCCGCAGCACGGAGGCCGCGATGCAGCGGTTCACGCCCGCGCAGCTGGCCACGGTCGCCGACTTCCTGCACACCTTGAACCAGGAGCTGACGGCGGAGGCCGCACCCGGTCGCACGGCGGGATGAGCGGTCATGGACGGAGCGGGTAGATGTGCCCGGAGAGGACCGACGGGTCCTGAGGAGGCGCGGGAGGCGCAGTGGACTGGCGGGGATTCGCCGAGCAGATGGCGACGATGGCGCGTGATCTCCTGGCACAGGACTCGGTCGACGCCACACTGGAGCGCATCACCCGGTCCGCGACCGAGCTGGTGGAGGGGTGTGACGCGGCCGGCGTGCTGATCCTGCACGGGGCGACCGTGGAGACCCTCGCACCCACCGACCAGCTGGTCGTCGACAGCGACCGGCTCCAGGAGCGCCTGCGGGAGGGCCCCTGCTTCGACGCGGCGCGCAGCCGCACCAAGAACGTGTTCCGCATCGCGGACCTCACCGCGCAGGAACAGCGCTGGCCGGCCTACGCTCCCCCGGCGCGTGCGCTGGGCGTGGGCAGCATGATGGGCTTCCTGCTGTACACCGAGGACGAGGAGCTCGGGGCGATGAACCTCTACGCCCGCCGGGCGGGCGCGTTCACCCGGGACAGCGAGACGGCGGGGTGGCTGCTGGCCTCGCACGCGGCCGTGGCCCTGTCGTCCGCCCGTACCCACGCGCAGCTGGGCGAGGCCATCGCCACCCGGCACACCATCGGCGAGGCGATGGGCATCCTCATGGGCGGTCACCGGCTCTCCGAGAGCCAGGCGTTCGACGTGCTGCGGCGCTACTCCCAGGAGCGGAACGTCAAGCTGCGCGAAGTGGCCCGGCAGGTCTGCGAACAGGGCGGCCTGGAGCCCTGACCGGGCCGACGGCGGCATCTCGCCGTACGCCCTCCCGGGCTCCCGCCCCACACCGTTGTGCCCTCCCGGGCTCCCGCCTGCATCCGCCAGGGGCCGGTCCGGCCAAGAGAACCGCGGGACGCCGGAGCGATCCGCGGAACGCGGGACCAATCCGCCGGCCGTCCGGCTCCGGATTCCACCGGACCATCGCGCAACCCCCACGGGAGGAGCCTCGTGAAAGAGCCGGTCTTCATCGGCAGGAAACCCGTCGCCGAGCCGGACCTGGAAGAACTGGTCGGCCGGGTGGCCCTCGGCGACCAGGAGGCGTTCGCGGCGGTGTACGACGTGGCCGCGGGCCCCGTCCTCGGCGTGGTGCGCAGCGTGCTGCGGGACCGGGCGCAGTCGGAGGAAGTGATGCAGGAGGTCCTGGTGGAGGTGTGGCGCACGGCGCCCCGCTACCGGTCGGACCGGGGTACGGCGATCAACTGGATCCTCACCCTCGCCCACCGGCGCGCGGTGGACCGGGTGCGGTCCGTGGAGGCCTCGGCGGTACGGGAGCACAGGGCGGCCCTGCTCGATCAGCTGCCGGAGTACGACGAGGTGACCGAGCAGGTGCAGACCCGTCTGGAGCGGGAGCAGGTGCGCCGCTGCCTGCGGACGCTGACGGAGTTGCAGCACCAGGCCGTGACGCTGGCCTACTACCGCGGGCTGACCTACCGCCAGGTCGCCGAGGCGCTGGGCCTGCCGCTGGGCACCGTGAAGACCCGCCTGCGCGACGGACTGATCCGGCTGCGCGACTGCCTGGGGGTGACCGCATGACCACGCGCGACGACCTGCACGCGCTGACCGGCGCGTACGCGCTGCACGCGCTCGACGAGGACGAGCGGACCGCTTTCCGGCGGCACCTCGACCACTGCGACTCCTGCGCGCAGGAGGTCGCCGGGTTCTCCGCCACGGCCGCCCGGCTCGGCCTGGCCGCGGTCGACACACCCCGCGCCGTCCTGCGCGAACAGGTGCTGCGCCGCGTCACGACCGTGCGGCAGGAGCCCCCCGGCGGGGCGGCGGCCGTACCCGCCCGGTGGCGGGGCACCCCGCGCAGGCGGCGCGCCGCGCGGTGGGCGCTCGCGGCCTGCCTCGCGGGCGCCGTGGGCCTGGGCGGGGTGGCCGTGTGGCAGCACGACCGGGCCGAAGCGGCGCACGTCGCGGCCCGGCGGGCCGAACAGCGGGTGGACGACATCAGCGCCGTCCTGTCCGCGCCGGACGCCCGTACGGCCAGGACCCGGTTCGACTCGGGCGCCGACGGCACGCTCGTCGTCTCGCGCCGTCTGGACCGGGCGGTGTTCGTCGCCACCGGGATGGACCGGCCGCCCGGTGGCAAGGTGTACCAGCTCTGGCTGAACGACCACGGCACCATGCGTCCCGCCGGCCTGATGGACCCCGAGCGCGAGAGCGAGGCGGTGCTGCTGCGCGGTGACGTGGTGGCGGCGTCGGGCCTGGGCATCACGGTGGAACCGGCCGGCGGATCGGACCGTCCGACGTCCGCGCCCATCGCGCTGGTGGCCTTCCCCGCGTGAGCGTGAGCGGGGGCGAGCGGTGGCGGGCGGGCGCGGTCCGGGTGCCGGTGCTTACGGGAGTGGTTGGGCGGGCCGCCCGCGGGAGACCGGGGGCGGCTGTCGCCGAGGGCGTAACAGGCGATACATTCGCACCGTGAGCAACCACTTCCTGTACCGGCGCGCCGCCGACCGGCGGCCCCCCGCCCAGGCGTTCCGCCCGGGGCGTGCGGCATGAGCGGCACGCTGGCCGACGAGATCCGCGCCCGGCTCGGCGAACTCAGCCCCGCCGAGCGCAAGGTCGCCCGGGTCCTGCTCGCCGGGTACCCCGCGGCCGTGTTCGAGACCGTCGCCACGATCGCCGAGCGTGCGGCGGTGTCGACGCCGACCGTGCTGCGGTGCGCCACCCGGCTGGGCTACCGCGGCTTCCCCGACCTCCAGGCCGCCCTGCGCGCGGAGCTCGACGAACGCAACGCCTCACCGATCACCCTGTACGAGAGCGCCACGGCCGCGCCCGGTCCGGAGGGAACCGCCGACGCCTCCGGCGGGCCGGAGGAAGGGCCACTGCTCGACCGGGAGTTGAGCACGGTCACCCACGCGGTGTCGCGGACGTTCCGCGAGGTGTCGCCCCACGACTTCGGCCACGCGGTCGAGTTGCTCGGCGACGAGCGGCGCCGCGTGCACCTGGCCGGCGGCCGGTTCACGCACCTGCTGGCGCAGTACCTCGGACTGCACCTGATGCAGTTCCGCGACCAGGTGTCCTTCCTGCCCGACCGCGACGTGGAACGGACCGCGTACCTGACCCAGTTGGGCCGGCGTGACGTCACCGTGGTCTTCGACTACCGGCGCTACGAGGAGGACAAGACGGTCGTCGCGGAGCTGGCGCGGGAGAACGGCGGCAAGGTGGTCGTGTTCACCGACCCGTGGCTGTCCCCGGCGGCGGCGCACGCCGACGTCGTCCTCACCAGCCACGTCACGTCCACCTCGCCGTACGACAGCCTGACGCCGACGTTCGCGCTGATCGAGTCGCTCGTCGCGGCGGTGCTCCACCGGATCGGGCCCGCCGCGCACCAGCGGATGAAGGACGCCGAGGGGGTCGCCCGGCGCATCGGCCTGCTGTGACGGCGGACGGGCCGGGCACCTCGCGGAGGTGCCCGGCCCGTCCGGGTCAGCGCGGCGCGACGTCGACCCGCAGGCCGAGGAGCGTGCGGGCGTGGGTGCCGTCGGCGGTCCAGGCGGAGAAGCCGCCCGCCTTGGTGAAGGTGACCTGGAAGCGCGGTCCGGACTCCCAGGTGGTCGCCGTGGCCGTGCGCTGGGCCCGGGTCTCGGCCAGGGCGCGGGCCGTCGCGCGGAACGCGTACGGCGTGCCCTCCGGGTCGGCCGCCGAGTGGAACACGTCGGTGGCCACCGGCACCGGTTCCGTGCCGGCGGGCACCAGCCGCCGCTTGTCGGGCGCCGGGAGGGCGCGCCAGGTACGGGCCTCGTAGCGGTCGCCGTCGGTGAGGTAGCTGTACCGGGCGCCGCTGAGGCTCCAGCCGGACCCGGTCGCGCGGGTGCGGGCCTCGCGCAGGTCGAGGACGGAGACGCCCTGGGGACCGAGGACCGTGAGGTGTTCGTGCCGGCTGCCGGGGTGGTCGACGACGAGGGCGGTGTTCTCGTCGAGGGCGTAGACGCGGTCGTGCCCGGTGTCGGCGGCCAGCCGCAGCGCCCGGCCCTCCCGTCCGTACACCCCGGTGTGGGTGTCGAGGAGGCCGGAGCGCAGGAAACCGAAGCCGCCCCGTGGGATGTACGCCAGGCGGGTGGCGTCGTCGAAGTAGCCGGGGCTGCTGCCGTCGCGCAGGCCCTCGTACGACTCGCCGCCGCTGACCATGTCGGGCCCGGAGGCGATCTGGGCGCCCGCGGACGAGCCGGCGACCACGGCGCCCCGCGCCAGCTTGGCCCGGATCGCGGCCAGCACCCGGGAGTCGGTGTGCCGCTCACCGTTCAGCAGGCAGGTGAGATAGCGGTACTGGTCACCGCCGCCGAAGAAGAAACCGGTCATGGACTCGACCTGGGCGACCACCTCGTCGGCGTCGGCGGCGGGGACGTGGTCGAGGTCCACGGGGATCCACTGCGCGTCGGCCGCGCCGTGGCGCTTGAACAGACCCGCGTAATAGGCGCCGTTGCAGGCGGAGTTGCTGCACAGGTCGGGATCGGCCGCGTCGGGGTCCTGGCTCTCGGGCACGGAGGCCGCGGTGATGACGCCGATGCGGGCGGCCGCGCCGCCGGCCCGCCGGACGATCTCGCCGTAGACCTGGGCGTTGTCGTCCTTGAGGCCGCCGCCGACGAGGACGAGGGACCCGGGGGTGGGCGCCTTCCCGGCCGGCACGGCCCGGGCGGCGGGTGCGGCGGACAGCAGGCCGAGGCCGAGGGTGGCGGCCCCGCCGGCCAGGACGGTGCGACGGGTCGTGCGGGGCGGGTCGGTACGCATGACGCCTCCAGGCGTGAACGGGGTGATGGCGCAACCGCCCGTCGCCGTGGGACGGTTGCCGGGTCGGGTACGGCGGTTGGGTGAGCAGGCCGGCCGTCAGCGCGCGGGACAGGCGTCCCCGGGTGCCGTGTGCGCGGGGCCGGCGTTCCCGAGTGCGGTGATCAGTGCCGCCAGCAGGGCGACGCGCGGGGGGACGCTGGAGGTGTCGAGCCACTCCTGCGGGGTGTGGTCGGCGCCGCCGACCGGGCCCAGTCCGTCCAGGACCGGGACACCCGCCCCGGCGATCAGGTTGGCGTCCCCCACCCCTCCGGTGGCGGCCGCCCCGAGGGTGATGCCGAGCGCGGCGGCGGCCCGCTGCGCCGTGTCGAGCATGCGCCGCGCGGCGGGGGTGTCCTCCATCGGCGGGCACAGGTCCAGTTGTTCGACCTCGACGGTGGTGCCGGGGACGGTGGGACGGCCGGCGGCCTCGTGGAGGGCCTGCCTGGCGTGCCGGATCCCCGCGACGGTGGTCGCACGGACCTCCACGCGCAACTCCGCCCGCGGACAGACGATGTTGGCCCGGGAACCGGCCCGTACGACACCGACGTTGACGGTGACCCCGTCCCACCTGCCGTTGAGGGACTGGATGGCGACGGTGAGGTGGGCGGCCTCCAGCGCGGCGTTGGCGCCGCGTTCGGGTTCGATGCCGGCGTGGGCGGCGCGCCCGGTGACGGTCAGCCGGAAGTCGGCGACGCCCTTGCGGACGATGACCAGGTCGCCGTTCTCCCGGGCGCACTCCAGTCCGAGTCCGTAGTGCACGCCGAGGGCGGTCTCCTCGATGACGGCGCGGGCGGCGGGCGAGCCGATCTCCTCGTCCGGCGTGGCGAGGAACACCAGTTCCTGGTAGCCGTCGACGCCGTGCTCGTCGAGGACCTCCAGCGCCGTCAGCCCGGCGAGGAGGCCGCCCTTGTCGTCGCTGACACCGGGACCGTGGGCCGTGCGGCCGTCGAGGGTGAAGGGCCGCGCGGCCGCGGTGCCCACGTCGAAGACGGTGTCCATGTGGCCGGCGAGGAGGATCCTGCGCCCGCCGTCGGACTCCCGCAGCGCTCCCCGCTTGCGGGCCACGAGCACGTCGCCCGAGCCCGGTCCCTGGGCGGGGGCGGCGGGCCGGATCCGGTCGACGGCGAACCCGAGCCGGTGGAGGCGGTGTTGCACCCAGTCGGCCACCTCGTTCACGCCGTCGGCGTGGTAGGAACCGGAGTCGATGGAGACGAGTTCCGCCAGGTCGGTCAGGTAACGCGCGTGGCGCGCGCGGGCGAGTGCCAGGAACTCCGTGGCCAGTTCCCGCCGCCGGGCCGGGGCGGTCACAGGACCTTGGACAGGAAGGCCCGCGTGCGCTCCTGTTCCGGTTCGACCAGGACCCGGCTCGGGTCACCCGCCTCGACGACGACGCCCTCGTCCATGAAGACCGCCGTGTCGCCGACCTCGCGGGCGAAGCCGATCTCGTGCGTGACGACGACCATCGTCATGCCGTCGGCGGCCAGTCGTCGCATCACGTCGAGCACGTCTCCGACGAGCTCGGGGTCGAGGGCGGACGTCGGCTCGTCGAACAGCATGACCTTGGGCCTCATCGCCAGGGCGCGGGCGATGGCGACGCGCTGCTGCTGGCCGCCGGAGAGCTGGGCCGGGTAGTGGTGGGCCCGGTCGCGCAGCCCGACCTCCTCCAGCAGCACCATCCCCTGCTCCCGGGCGTCGGCCCGGGACGCTCCGCCCACCCGCACGGGCGCCTCGGTGATGTTCTCCAGGGCGGTCATGTGCGGGAAGAGGTTGAAGCGCTGGAAGACCATGCCGATGTCGCGGCGGCGCTCGGCGACCTCCCGCTCGCGCAGTTCGTGGAGGCGGTCGCCGTGCCGGCGGTGGCCGACCAGTTCCCCGTCGACGGAGAGCCTGCCGCCGTCGATCCTCTCCAGGTGGTTGATGCAGCGCAGGAAGGTGGACTTGCCCGAGCCGGAGGGGCCGAGGAGACAGCACACCTGTCCGCGCTCCACGGTCAGGTCGATGCCCTTGAGCACCTCGAGCCGGCCGAAGTGCTTGCGCACTCCTTCGGCCCGCACCATGGGGGTGCTCATCGGCCGCCCTCCTCGATCGTGTCACTGGTGTCGTTCTTGTTGTTCCGCTGCGGGAACAGGCCGCCGGCGCCCGCGAACAGGCGGCGGAACGGCGAGACGTGTCCGCCCCGCGCGGTGCCGCGGCCGTAGCGGCGCTCCAGCCAGGCCTGGGGCACGCCCAGCACCGTGACGAGTGCCAGGTACCAGATGCTGGCGACCACCAGCATGGGGATGACCTGGTAGTTCTGGGCGTAGACGTCCTGGATGTTGGACATCAGGTCGTGGGCGGAGATGACCGAGACGAGGGCGGTCATCTTCAGCATGTTGATGGTCTCGTTGCCCATCGGGGGGATGATGACGCGCATCGCCTGCGGCAGCACGATCCTGCGCAGGGTGAGGGCGGGGCGCATGCCGAGGGAGTGCGCGGCCTCGGTCTGTCCGGGGTCGACGGACTGGATGCCGGCCCGGACGATCTCGGAGGCGTAGGCGGCCTCGTTCAGGCCGAGGGCGAGCAGGGCGGCGACGGCCGGGGTCAGCAGGGAGTTGGTCTCGGCCTGGAAGAACGTGACGTGGGTGAACGGGATGCCGATCTGCACGGAGTGGTACAGCGCGGCGGCGTAGCCCCAGAAGATGATCTGGACGAGCAGCGGGGTGCCGCGGAAGACCCAGACGAAGCCGGTGGCGACGGCGTACAGCACCGGACTGGCGGACAGCCGCATGACGGCGATCAGCGTGCCGAGGCCGAGCCCGAGGGCCATCGCGGCTGCGGTCAGCCACAGGGTGGTGGTCAGGCCGTCGAAGATGAGTGGGGCGAACAGGTAGTCGCCGACGACGTCCCAGTGCACGTTGTCGTTGCGGGCGAGGGAGCCGACCAGTCCGACGAGGGCGGTCAGGGCGAGCACCGTGGCGATCCAGCGGCCGTAGGCGCGCACCGGTACGACCTCCAGCTCCGGTGTGCTGCGGTCGCCGTCGGGCAGGGTGCCGAGCGGGGGCTTGGTGTCGATCACTGCTGGTCCGCCGCCGCGTTCTTGGTGGCTTCGCGCACCGCGATGGAGGCCACGCCGTACTTCTCGAAGATCTTGGTGACCGTGCCGTCGTCGATCAGCGCCTGGAGCGCCTTCTGGATCGCCGTGGTCAACTGGGGCTGCTGCTTGCTGACGGCGATGCCGTTGGGCGTGGCGTCGTAGCCGCCGGGTGCCTGCGGGTCCTCGACCAGGTCGAAGGCCTTGCCGCCGTCCGCGGTCTTGGCCACCCAGCCGGCGGCGGGCTTGGTGAGCAGCTGGGCGACGACCTTGCCGGCCCGCAGGGCGAGCTGGGCGTCGGAGTCCTTCGGGAAGGTCTGGATGTCGATGCTGCCCCGGCCCGCCTTCGCGCAGGCGCTCTGCCGGGACTTCAGCAGGTCGAGCTGGTGCGTCGCGGCCTGCACGGCGACCTTGCGCCCGCACAGGTCGTCCAGGACGGCGAGGTGCTCGGGGTTGCCGTCGGCGACGAGGAGGGCGGAGCCGGACCGGGAGTAGTCGACGAAGTCGACGACCTGCTGGCGTTCCTTGTTGTCGGTGATCGCGGACATCGCGGCGTCGAACTTGCCCGCCTGGATGGCCGGGACGATCCCGTCGAACTTCTGCGGCGTGAACGCGAACGTCACCCCGAGCTTCGCCCCGAGCGCCTGTCCGAGGTCGTGGTCCAGGCCGGTGAGCGCACTGTCGCCCTCCTTCACGTACATCTCGAAGGGCGGGTAGGGCACGTCGGTGGCGACCCTGACCCGGCCCGCCTCCTTCACCCGGTCCGGCAGCAGGTCGTGCAGGGTCCGGTCCTTGCTGATCCGCACTCCGGCGACGGAGGCGGGTTTGTCCGCCGCGGCGGGGTCGGGCGCGTCGCTGTCGGAACAGGCGGAGAGCGCGGCGAGGGCCAGGGCCGCCGTGGCGGCGGCCGCGGCGCGGGGGACGGAACGAGCGTTCATCGCGGTCGAACCTCTCGAGGGAGAACTGCCGACGGGATCCAGCCGTCGGCGACACAGCAAGGAAAGTACAGATGAAGCAAGTCAGTGGCTAGATGTAACTCGCGTTACGTTCGCATAACGCGGGACCAAGCGCCGACAAAGGCGGCGCAACGGGGCCATAGTGCGGAGTCAACGCGCAGGAGGGGATCGTGCGGTGCCGGGGGGCGTCATACATATTCTCGGCCACCGCTTCTCGCTGTATGTTCCGCTACACCTCGTCCCGACTCCGTGAGGAGCTTCCGATGGCCCGTTCCCTTCCCCGCCGGGTGCCGCGTCGTGCTGCCGCCGCCGCGCTCGTCCTGACCGCCCTCACCGCCTCGCTCGCCTCCCAGCAGCCGGCTCACGCCGCCGCGCAGCGCGTCCGGCTCGGCAGTGCCGCCGACGTCGACCGGACCTCGTGGAACGGACGGGCGTTCACCATGAACGGCGCCGGAGCCGTCGTACCGGCCACCTTGTCCAGGGCCGTCGACACCATCCGCGGCGGCACGGGCAGCATCGACGTGGTGGTCCTCGCGGGCTCCGCACCCACGTCCGGCAGCGCCACGCCCGAGTGCGACACGGCGATGACCGTGACCGGGGTCAACTCCTGCACCACCTGGACCCTCACCACGGCCGCCGACGGCAACGACAGCCAGGTCAACGCCGACATCCGCAAGGCGGAGTTCGTCTACTTCGCCGGCGGCGACCAGTGCCGGTACGCCGCGTGGAAGGGCACGGCCCTCGAAGCGTCGGTGGAGTCCGTGGTCGCCAAGGGCGGCGGCTCCGGCGGCGGCAGCGCCGGCCACCACGTCAACAGCCCCGTGGTGTACGACGCCTGCAACGGCAGCGTGACCAGCTCCGAGGCGCTGGCCGACCCGTACGACAAGGCCATCACCTTCACGACCGGCCTGTTCCAGTGGCCGGACTACGCCGGAGTGATCAACGACTCGCACTTCGTGACCCGCGACCGCATGGGCCGCACCATGGCGTTCGTCGCCCGGGCGGTCAAGGACGGCCTCGTCACCGGCGGCGCCGCCTGGGGCGTCGGCGTGGAGGAGGGCGGCTCGCTCTTCATCGACCGCGACGGCACGGCCACCGAGTACGGCAAGGACGCCTACGTCGTCCTGGGTGACCACCAGCCGGAACAGGCCACCGCGCGCCAGCCGTTGACCTACTCCGGCTTCAAGATCTGGCGCCTCGCGCCCGGCACCGCGTTCGACTTCAGGCACCGGCCGACCTGCGGCTACTACCTGCGCAGCGTGGTCGGCGGCGTGCTGGACGCGGACCCGTACAGCGGGACCCCGGTCACGGACTGCGGCTCCCCCACGGGCTCCACCCTGGCCGAGAGCGAGCCCAACGACACCCGGGACACCGCCGACGACGCGACCGGGCTGCCGTCCCCCAAGGTCCTCACCGGCACCATGAAGTCCACGTCCGACCGCGACTACTTCGCCGTCGCACTCGCCTCCGGCCGGACGGCGACCGTGAACTGCTCCGTGCCGGCCGCCTACGACGCCGACCTGTACTGGCTGGACTCCTCCGGGCGGACCGTGGCCCGTTCGGTGAACAACGGCGCCGGCGCAGACGAGGCGCTGAGCTTCACCCGGACCGCCTCCGGAACCGGCACCTACTACCTCGACATGGAGGCCTACAGCGGGTGGGGCACCGCCCCGTACTCGTGCACCGTGACCGACGCCTGACCTGACGGAACGTCAGAACGTTGACAGCGTGATCCGTTTGTCATCAGCGGTGGGTCGCTGACAGGCTCGTGCTCCCCCCAAGGGTGCGTCTCCGCCTTCGCCGGGCGGCAGGCGGAGACGCGCCGCCCCGGGCGGCCGCCCCGTCCGGCACCCGTGCGAGGACCGGTTGCGAGGAGGGAATCGTGGAGGACGCGTCGTCCGCCCCGGTGGAGGGGCGCGCCGCGGCCGCCCTGCCGCCCCGTGAGGCCTGGCGGAGGAGGATGCGGGACGACGTCCTGGACGCGGCGCGCTCCATGGCCGCCGAGCGGGGCTGGGACTCCGTGAGCCTCTCCCAGGTGGCGGCCCGCGCCGAGGTGTCCCGGCCGTCGGTGTACAAGGAGTTCGGCAGCCGCGGCGGACTGAGCCGGGCGCTGGTGCAGCGGGAGGCCGAGCGCTTCCTGGGCGGCGTGGCGGCGGCCCTGCAACGGCCCGCCGCGACCGCGCCGGACGCCCTGTCCGCCGCCGTCCTGCACGCCCTCCAGCAGGCCATGGGCAACGCCCTCGTCGCCTCGGTGGTCCAGGCGGCCCGCGAGGGCAGCGACTCCCTGCTGCCCTACCTGACCACCCGCTCGGAGCCGGTGGTCACCGGGGCGCGGGAGTTGGTGCGGTCGTGGTACCAGGCGCACTACCGGCACCACGACGACGTGCGGACGGACCAGGCGGCCGACGTCATCGTGCGCCTCACCCTGTCCTGCATCGTCCTGCCTCCCCCCGCCCACACCCTGCGCGAGACGGCCGACTTCATCACCGCCGCCGCCCTGGGGGTACTGGAACGGCGCCCTCATCCGCCCCGCTCGGACGACGCGCAAGCGAGCTGACGGCACGTCAGAACGTTGACAGCGCGTCCCCGATTGTCAGCGACCGCCGGTGGTGCCACGCTCTGCCAGGCGTCCGGATCCCGGACCCGCACCCCCGCGCCGCAGGCGGCCGACGAGCCGCCCGGTGCCCCGCACCCACCGGCATCCGGCGGCGCACCGCGTCGCGGAGCCGTCGTCCCCCGAGGAGCGCAGCACGATGACAGCCCCGTCGACGACTCCCCCTCCCGCACCGGCCGCCCCGCCCTGGCGCGACCGCAAGCGCTACGCGTGGCTGCTCGGCCTCGCCGTCCCCACCCTCCCCTTCCAGGCGGCGGCGCTGGTCGCGGTCACCGACTGGGCGCCGCTGTGGTGGTGGGGGCCGTTCTTCGCCTTCGTGCTCATCCCGCTGCTGGACGCGGTGATCGGCCCGGACCGGGAGAACCCCCCGGACGAGGTGATCCCGCTGCTGGAGCAGGACCGCTACTACCGCTGGTGCACCTACCTGTACCTGCCGCTGCAGTACGCCGGTCTCGGCTACGCCTGTCTGCTCTGGTCGCGGGGCATGGCCGTGCCGGACGCGCTGGGCCTCGCGGCCACCGTGGGCGTCGTGGCCGGCGTCGCCATCAACACGGCCCACGAACTCGGCCACAAGCGGGAGACCGCCGAACGCCGCCTGGCCCGGCTGGCGCTGGCCCAGGCCGGGTACGGCCACTTCTACGTCGAGCACAACCACGGGCACCACGTGCGCGTGGCGACACGTGAGGACCCCGCCAGTTCGCGGCTCGGCGAGAGCGTGTGGGCGTTCCTGCCGCGCACGGTCGTGGGGAGCCTGCGGTCCGCCTGGCGCCTGGAGGCCCGCCGCCTGGGCCGCCGCCGGCAGCGCACCTGGTCGCGCCACAACGACGTGCTCACCGCCTGGGGACTGACCGCCGCGCTCTACGCGCTGCTCGCCGCGTGTTTCGGAGCGGTGGTCCTCCCCTGCCTCCTGCTCCAGGCCGCGTGCGGCATCCTGCTGCTGGAGACGGTCAACTACCTGGAGCATTACGGGCTGTTGCGGGAGCGGCGGCCCGACGGGCGGTACGAGCGGGTCGCCCCGCGCCACAGCTGGAACAGCAACAACACCACCAGCAACATCTTCCTGTACCAGCTCCAGCGGCACTCCGACCACCACGCCAACCCGCTGCGCCGCTACCAGACCCTGCGCCACTTCGACGAGGCACCCCAACTGCCGTCCGGTTACGCGTCCATGATCGTGCTGGCGTGGCTCACACCGCTGTGGCGGCGGGTGATGGACCCCAAGGTGCTGGCGCACTACGGCGGCGACGTCCAGCGGGCCAACCTGCACCACCGTCGGCCACGTTCACGTACTTGAACTCCATGCACATGGGTGTACCGACCCCCCTCCCCTGTGTCACGCTCCTGACAACTGCCCGCCCGTCGTCACGAGTTGGGGGTCACCCACGCATGGCCGTTTCCCGGCGCACAGTGCTCACCACGGCGGCCGCCGTCACCGCCGTCCAGGTCCCCGCCGCACCAGGCGCCCGAGCCGCGGCGGCGGTGCCGGCGCCCGCGGAAGTGAGACGCACCCTGGAGTCCGCGGCGGAGTACGCCGTCGAGAAGGTGCGGGCCGTCGCCCCGCGGGTCACCGGCTTCCCCGTCGGGACGAAGTTCGAGAAGTGGGTGTACTCGCAGAACGGCGACTGGGTCGGCGGCTTCTGGCCGGGCACCCTGTGGCTGGCACACCTGTACAGCGGCGACACGGCGCTGCGGACGGCGGCCCTCGACTGGGCCCGCCGGCTCGCTCCGCGCCAGTACGACACGACCACCCACGACCTCGGCTTCCTGTTCGGCCCGTCGTGGGTCACGGCCTGGCGCCTGACCGGCGACCCGTACTGGCGGGCGGGCGCCCTCCAGGCCGCCGACACCCTGATCCGGCGCTTCCACCCCCGCGGCCGCTTCCTGAGGGCCTGGGGACGGCCGGACGAGGCCGCCAACGCGGGGCGCGTCATCATCGACACGATGATGAACCTGGACCTGCTGGCCTTCGCGAGCCAGGAGTCGGGGGACGGCCGGTACCTCGACATCGCCGTCCAGCACGCCACCACCACCCAGCGGCACTTCCCCCGGCCCGACGGCTCCACCCCGCACGTCTTCGACTTCGACCCGGACACCGGCGCCCCCGTCGGCCCCGCCACGGTCCAGGGCTACAGCCCCGCGTCCTGCTGGTCGCGGGGCCAGGCCTGGGGGATCTACGGCTTCACCACGATGCACCGCCGCACCGGAGACCCCGCGTTCCTGGCCACCGCGCGCCGACTGGCCGACTTCGCCGTGCACGCGCTGGGCAGCGACCACGTACCCGTGTGGGACTACCGCGCGCCGCAGCAGCCGTACGACGTCAAGGACGCCTCGGCGGGGGCGGTCATGGCCTGCGGACTGTGGGACCTGTCCGCCGCGACGGGCGAGCGCGCCTACCGCGACGTGGCGCTGCGGCTGCTCACCGCGCTGTCCCGGACCTGTCTGACGCGCGCGTCGGCGCGCGCCGACGCGGTCGTCGCCCGGTGCACCCGCAACCGTCCGGCCGAGGACGGGGTCGAGATCTCGCTCCCCTACGCCGACTACTACCTGCTCGAAGGCCTCCTGCGCGTGCTGCGCCCCCAGGACGCCGACCGGGCCCTCGACCTGTCGGGCCACTGACCCGGGAGCAGGAGACGGACGACATGAACGGCAACGACACCGCAGGCACTCCGGGCATCAGCAGGCGCACGCTGCTCGGCGGTGCCGCCGTCGGCGCGCTCGGCGCCGTGACCGCGGCCGCGGTCCCCGCCGCGGCCGACCCCGGACACGTACCGCAGCTCTGGCGCGAGTTCGCGCACGACCCCGTCCGGCACCCCCAGATCCCGTACGTCGGACGCGCCGGGTACGGCGGCGGTGCACTCCGGCTGCCCCGGCCACCGGTCGTGGCCGACGTACGGGACTTCGGGGCCGTGGCGGACGGGCGGACCGACTGCGCCCCCGCCATCAACCGTGCCCTCGCGGCCGCGGGCGAGGCGGGCAGCGGCACGGTCACCGTCCCGGCCGGCACCTTCCGCATCGACGGTCTGGTCCGCCTCGGCCACTCCCACGTCGTCCTGCGCGGCGCCGGCAGCGGCCGCACGACGCTGTACGCGACGAGGAACCTCACCGAGCTGATCGGCCCGTACGGCTCCCGCTACGGCGGCGACAAGTCGTCGTGGTCCTGGGCCGGCGGGCTCATCTGGCTGGCGCCGCAGGCCCGTTGGAACGCGCTGACCGAGGCGATCAGAGCCCGGCAGTGGCCGTTCGAGGGCTGGACCGGCAACCGGCGCGACGAGTGGCGCGCGCTCACCGCCGTCGCGCCCGCCCGCCGGGGCGACCGGACGGTGACGGTCGCCGACCCGGCCGGCCTGCGCCCCGGCGCGCTGGTGCTGCTGCGCCTCGCCGACGACGCCGGGCACACCCTGCTGCGGCACATGGCCGGGGACGGGCCCGGCCCCGCCGCCTACACCTGGGCCGACAAGTCCAAGCTGCTGTCGTACGTCCCCTACGAGTGGCCGGTGCGCGTCACCCGGGTCCACTGCCGCAGGGTCACCCTGGAGCGGCCCCTCCCCCTCGACGTGCGTCCCGAGTGGGAGCCCCACTTCACCACGCACGTACCCGAGTTGACCGGAGCGGGCGTCGAAGGGCTGACGCTGGAGGCGGTGGAGACCCCGCAGCGCCCCCACCTCCTCGACCTCGGCCACAACGGCGTCGTCCTGCAGTGCGCGTACGACTGCTGGGTCGACGACGTGACGGTCCGTCACACCGACAACGGCTTCGGCCTGGTCGCCGCCTCCGCGTGCACCCTGCGCCACACCCGGGTCGCGGGGCGCGGCTCCCACCACCCGTACTTCTGCCGTGAGGGCTCGCACGACAACCTCATCGAGGACTTCACCATCGAGGAGCGCACGGTCCCCGCGCCGCCCGGCACCCAACTGCACGGCATCAACGTCGAGGGCCTGTCGTCGTACAACGTCTGGTCCCGGGGGGACATGCGCACGGGCACCTTCGACAGCCACCGCGGGCTGCCGTTCGCCGACGTCCGCACCGACATCACCGTGACCAACGACGGCCGCCACGGCGGCGACGCGAGCGCGGGCCCCCTGTTCGGCGCCCGCTTCACCCACTGGAACATCCGCGTCACCAACGGGCGCGCGGGCCTGGTGAGGATCGACGGCCTGGCCCCGTACTCCGCGACCGTCGGCATCAACGAGGTCCGCGAGTTCGGCCAGACCGACGTCCCCGACTTCGACGGCGACCTGCACAGCCGGCTGGAGCTGTACGGCACGAGCGACGTGGTGCGCCCCCGCAACCTGTACGAGGCCCAGCGGGCCCTCACGAAGGGAGCCGGCCGATGAGGACCGCACACCGCGGGGCCACCGTCCTGGTCACCGCCCTGGCCGCGTGCGCCGCGCTCGTCACCGGCGGCGCCCCACCCGCCTCCCCGGCACCGGCGGCGCCCCCCGCGCACGGCGTCCCCCGCACCGTCGTCCTCGACGGCCCCCGCCTGCACCGCACGAAGATCCGCCTGGAGCACGGTGACGCCCGGCTGCGGCGGGCGGCCCGGGCCCTGACCGCGCGCGCCGACGCCTGGCTCGGACAGGGTCCGTGGACGGTCGTCGACAAGCCCCGTCCGGCGCCCGGCGGCGACGTCCACGACTACCTGAGCCAGGCGCCCTACTGGTGGCCCTCCCAGCCGCCCGGTCCCGACAACCCGTGGGGCTGCCCGTACGTGCAGCGCGACGGGCAGCGCAACCCCGAGGTCGACACCGGCACCGACCGCCAGGACCTGGAGAAGGTCGTCGACTCGGTGTACGACCTCTCCCTCGCCTGGTACTACACCGGCGACAGCCGCTACGCCCGCAAGGCGTCCCAGGTCCTGCGCACCTGGTTCCTGGACCCGGCCACCCGGATGAACCCCCACCTGGACCACGCCCAGTTCATCCCCTGCCGGTACGACGGCCGGGCCATCGGCATCATCGACTTCTCCCAGTCGTACACCGGCGTCCTCGACGCGATCGCCCTCCTGGACACCGGCGCCCCCGGCTGGTCCGCCGGGGACCGCGGCGCGATGACCCGGTGGAACGAGGACTTCCTGCGCTGGCTGGGCGACAGCGACTTCGGCCACCAGGAGGGCGCCGCCACCAACAACCACGGCACCTTCCACGACCTGCAGCTCGCGGCCCTCGCCTACGCGACCGGCGACGAGGACCTGGCACGCCGCACCGTCCGGCGGGCGGCGGACACCCGCATCACCCCGCAGATCGCCGCGGACGGCAGCCAGCCCCAGGAGCTGGCCCGCACCCGGAGCTGGCACTACTCCGCCTTCACCCTGGTCGCCCACACCCGGCTGGCCGCGATCGGCCGGCACCTGGGCGTGGACCTGTGGGGCTACGAGGGCCCCGCCGGGCAGAGCCTGTTCAAGGCCGTCGACTACCTGCTGCCCGCCGCCACCGGGGCCGCGGCCTGGCCGCACCCGGAACTGGAGTTCCACCGCTACGCCGCGACCGACGTCGTCCACGCGGCCGCCGACGCGGGAGACCCCCGGGCCCGCAAGGCCCTGGCGTCCCTGGAAGCACCGCCGGGAGGCGACCTGTGGCTGCTGCGCCCGGCACCCGAGCAGCTGGACTCGATCGCGGGGTGAGCGTCGGCGCCCGTCCGGCGGCAGCACCGGCGCCGGGCCTCACCGGGTGCGCGCCACCACACCGTCCAGCAGCGCGCGCAGGTCCCGCACCGGCCGTGCGGGTGCCCTGATCCGGTCGAGCTCCGACAGCGCCGCCGCGCTGCACCCCCGCGCCACCGCGAGCGCCGCCGCGCGTCCTCCCGCTTCCTCGGCCAGCTCCGCCGCCGCGGCCACGTCCCCGTCCGCTTCGAGCAGGGCGGCGAGACGACGGGCGGCGGGGCGGTCGCTCTCCAGGGCGGACACCACCGGCAGGGTCTTCTTCCGCTCGCGGAGGTCCCCGTGGACGGGCTTGCCGGTGACGGCGGGATCGCCCCACGTCCCGAGCACGTCGTCCGCGATCTGGAAGGCGACCCCCGCCTGCCGGCCGGCCCGGTCGAGGCCGGCCACCACCGCGGGGGACGCGCCGCCGAGCAGCGCCCCCAGGGCCAGCGAACAGCCCAGCAGCGCACCGGTCTTGCCCTCGGCCATGAGCCGGTAGTCCGTGCTCCGCACGCGCTGTGGCCCGGTCCACGGGCGTCCGGCGAACAGCAGGTCGTCGGCCTGTCCGCGCACCAGGTCGCCCAGCGCCGCCGACAGCAGCCGTACGGCCCCGGCTCCGCCGGCGGACGTGGCGAGGGTGTCGACGGCGAGCGCGAAGAGGGCGTCGCCGGCGAGGACAGCCGGGCCGGTCCCGTACGCCCGCCAGACGGCGGGACGGCCGCGCCGCACCGGGTCGCCGTCCATGACGTCGTCGTGCAGCAGCGAGAAGGTGTGCACCAGTTCCACCGCGACGGCGGCGGGCACCCCTGCCTCCGGGGACGCTCCGGCGATCTCCGCCCCGAGCACCGCCAGCGCCTGGCGCAGGCCCTTCCCCCCGGGGGCGGTGACCGGTGCGCCGCCCACGTCGCACCAGCCGAAGGAGTAGGCGGCCATCTCGCCGACCCAGGGGTGCAGCCGGTCCACGGCCTCCCGCAGCGCCGGCCGGGTCAACCGCGCGCAGCGGTCGACGACTTCGGCCGGTGCCGCCGCCACGTCCGCCACCGTCACGCGGAGACCTCCTCGTCCGCCACGAACTCCGCCTGGGCCTCGGCGACCATCTCCCGGGCGTGCCGCAGTCCGATCCGCTCGGTCAGCCGGGCGAGTTCGGCGAGTTCGGCCGCCGTCGCGGCGCGGTCCCGGCCCAGTCGGGCCAGTGCCTTGGCCAGCCCGAGCCGGGCCAGCGTCTCCCCGCGCGGCTCGGTCATCTCACGGAACTCCGCCAGCGCCTCCCCGTACAGGTCACGGGCCTCGGCGTACCGCCCGGCGCGGTAGAGGACGTTGCCCCGCATCTTGAGGTTGTAGGCGAGAGCGCTCTTCAGTTTCATCTCCCGGCACGTCGCCTCGGCCTCCGACAGCAGGGACAGGGCCCGCTCGGTGTCGCCGTCCCGCACGGAGACGACGTCCGCGAGGCCGCGCAGGGCCCAGGCGTGCCCCCGCCGGTCCTCGGCGCGCGCGGATATCTCGGCCGCCTCGGCGAACAGTGCGTGGGCGCTGTCGTACTGGCCGGTGTTGCGACGCATCTGGGCGATGCCTTCCAGCGCCCAGACCGTGTGGCGGGCCTCGCCGCGCTTGCGGGCCTCGTCCAGCAGTTGCTCGTGCAGCCGGCCCACGGCCTCGTAGTCGCCCTGGATGCGGCCGGTCTCGGCGAGACCCGCCAGCGAATAGCCGCGGACGACGACGTCGCCCGCCCGTTCGCCGACCTCGGCGGCGAGGGCCAGGAGCCTGCGGGCCAGCGGGAACGCGCCCCGCTGACGGGCCAGGGTGCCGCCGCTCCAGAGCGCCCAGGCCATGCCCGCGGGGTCCCCGGCCTCCCGAGCCGTGCGGTAACTGGCCTTCCAGGCCCGCTCGGCGTCCTGCACGTGCCCGAGGCGCCGGTGCGCTTCGGCGACCGCCAGGCCCGTGCGCGCCGCCTCGGCGGTCCGTCCGGCCCGTACGGCCTCCTGCATCTGCTCGGTGCCGGCCGCGAGCACGTCCGCCAGCGGTGCGTTGACGGACAGGGTGGTGAGGGCGCCCTGGTACTCCGGGGCGAATGCCTTGCCGTACATCGAAGCCTTTCTGTTCGGTGTGCCGGACCCGCGTGTATGCACCTCGCGTATACATGAGGTGTATAGTCCGGCGGCCGTCCGCCCTTCTGCGGAGGAGGGGGTGGGAAGGGCTGCGGCCCGTTCGTCGTCCGGCAAGACGGAGGATCGACGTCCGGGGTTGCCTGCGGTGATCAAAAAAGGCTTCGGACCGCGGGGCGCACACCAGCCGGGCGGCGGGCCCCGTGAAGAGGCCCACCGCCCGGCGTCCGCGTCAGCGGCTGCTCGTGGTCTGGATGTCGACGACGCGGTTGTAGCGCTCCAGCAGCACGAAGAGCTTGGTCGTGTGCGCCGTCGACCCGCTGCCGAACGTCAGGGTGACCACGACCTCGTGGCCCATGCCCACGGCGCCGTTGTCGGTCACCGTCCAGCGCGTCGGGACGTTCTGGGCGCGCAGGACGCCGTCGGCACCGTTGGTGTTCTCCCAGGCCGCCAGCCGGGTGGCGAACTCGGGCGTCAGGTAGTGCGCGCGCAGCGCCTTGGCCAGCGTGGCGTCCGGGTCGGTGTAGTCGCCCTTGGCGTCGATGTAGGCGCCGTAGAAGTCGGCGACCCGGGTGAGCGGTTGGCCCTGCGTGCCGGCCACCGGCTGCGGTGCGGCGGTGGCCGTCCTCGCCGGGGCGGGGACGGACGCCTGCGCCGACACCTGCGTCGACACGCCGAGTCCGACGGTTAGGGCCAGGGCGGTGGCGACGGCGGCGCGGCGGGCCGGACGGTGCGGGCGGGAGGGGTGCGTGGTCATGTGGGTTTTCCTTCTCTGTGTGCGGGTCTCTTCGTGCGGGGGACGACAGGTCGTGGTCAGCAGGTCGAACTGGTCGAGATCCGGATCCCCGTGACGCTGTACGCGTTCGAGAAGACGGTCTCGGTGTTGGGCGGCAGGCAGATCGAGGACCCGTCCTGGAGCCGCAGGTGGGCGACGTCGTCGTTGCGGGTGTTGACGACGTGGTAGTGCGGGCGGGACCTGACGGTCTGGTAGGAGCTCGTCACGTCGCGGTACTTGGTGATCGGAGTGCCCGCCTCGTAGGCGTGCTCGTCCACGTAGAAGCAGACGTAGGGGTACGCGCAGCCATGGGTGGCCGGCTCCGCGTGGGCCGCCGACAGGCCGGTCAGGGACAGGGCCGCTGCGGCCAGGGCCACGCTCGCCAGGCGCGCCGGCTTGCGGACGGAGTCCATCGAACCTCCAGGAGGAAAGGGGGAATGGGCAGTACGAAGCCGTGCGGGCAGCGGTCGGTGCGCGCTCGCGGAACGGGCTCGGGGGGGCGGCACCGGTCGGTCTGGGAGACCCGCGGCCGGTGCGACACCAAGAGCATCGGCGGCCACCCGCCCCCGGCGCAACGATCTTCGCCCCTTCCGGGACGGTGGAACCATCCCAGCCCGCCTGACGTGCAGGGACATGGGTGCCTGGGATGCCGGATCGCGGGCCGGGACGGAGGAACGGTGTCGATGCCGGACGAGGTCGAGGAGTTCGCGGCGCTGCTGCGCACGCTGAAGGACCGCACGGACCGCAGCTACGGCTCGCTGGCCCGGCGCGTCGGCATGAACACCTCGACGCTGCACCGGTATTGCACGGGCGAGGCCGTACCGCGCGACTTCGCGCCCGTCGAACGCCTCGCGGTCTTCTGCGCGGCGACGCCACAGGAGCGGCTGCGGCTGCACCGGCTGTGGTTGTCGGCGCTGGCCGCCCGGCAGGGGGCGGGCCCGGACGCGCCGCCCGCGGAGCCGGAGCCGTCGGCGCGTGCGGTCGCGGAGGCGCAGACAGTGGGATCAATTCCACCGGCGCGGACGGAGGTTGCCGAGGCGGACGCGGGACGTCCGGTGGAACGCGACTCCGTCGGAGCGTCGGGGGTCGCGCCGGTCCCGGCCCAGCCCGGGTCCTCCCCCGCCGCCCGTCCCCGGTACCGCCGCCGAGCCGTGCTCGCCTCCGCCGCCGTGGCCTGCGCGCTGCTCGCGACCGTGCCGGGCACCTTCGGCCTGCCCGGCGGCGACCACTCCCCCGAGGCGGGCGCACCCCGTACCCCCGCCCCTCGTACGACCGCCGCCCCCGACGCGCCCCACCCGTCGGCCACGCCGTCACCGGAGCACGCCACTCCGGGCGTCACCCCGACCGGCACCCCGACCGGCACCCGCGGCGGTCCCACCACGGCCGCCAGGCCCGCCACCGTACTGCCCCTCGCCTGGACCACGGACTCCCTGGTCTGGGACAAGGGCTGCGACCACGACTACGTCATCGGCAAGCCGCCGACCGACGTGCCCCCGCCGCCGCTCGAGCAGGACGCCGGGCTGTGGGCGGCGACCCAGCACGCGGTGCACGGGCGGCACATGCAGGTGCGCATCACGGTGCAGGGGCGGTCGTCCACGGCCGTCGTCCTGGAGGCGCTCCACGTCCGCGTCGCCGGCCGTGACGCCCCGGCCGCCGGCAATGCGTACGCCATGGACCAGGGGTGCGGCGGGGACTTCGCGCCCCGCAGGTTCGCCGTGGACCTGGACGTCGACCGTCCCGTCGCCCGCCCGCGGGACGGCGCGGAGGCCGGCCGGAGGCTGCCCGCGGTCAGCTTCCCGTACCGCGTGTCCGCCGAGGACCCCGAGGTGCTGCTGGTCGACGCGACGGCCCGGGCCCACGACACCCGCTGGTACCTCGAACTGGACTGGTCCTGCCAGGGCCGCACCGGTACGGTCCGCATCGACGACCACGGCCGCCCGTTCCGCACCACCGGCATCACCGGGCTGCCGCACTACTGGTACGGCACGGACGACGCGGGCGAGCGGGCCTGGGTGCCCGATCACCCGCAGTCCTGAGGCCGCCGCTCGACCGTCCGCGGCCCCGGCCCCGCGGCGCGGGGTCGGGACCGCGGACGGGTGGGCGTCAGCCGCCGACGCCCGAGTCCTGCGCGGCCGCGACGATCGCCGTCGCGTCCTCCGGCAGCAGGTAGCCGGCGTCGACGGACCGCTGCGCGGCCGTGCGCACCTTGCCCACGTAGTCGGCGTGGGTCGGGTACAGGCGGCTGAGCACCGGTTCCGCGGTGGGCGGGAACGCCGGGTCGGACGGGTCGCCGTCGTCGTGCCGGTCCCAGGCGTCGGCGTCGCCGTTCCAGGGGTCGCGGGCGCCGTACAGGCCGCAGAAGACGCCGCTGTCGGTGGTGTCGCGCGAGCCGGTCAGCGTGCGGGTGGGCACCGTGACGTCCGGCAGCCGGACGCCGCCGGTGGCCAGGCCGGTGGCCGGGTCGCGCAGCACCGTGCTCAGCGGCTGACCGCTCGGCGGCCGCGGCCCGCCCCGCGCCCAGCCGGCCAGGTGGCGCAGTGCGACGTTCATCGCCCAGTGGCCGGGGCCGTCGTTGAAGGGCGCCGAACCGGCGGCGCAGTCGGCCGAGGGCGCGGCCTGGCCCGCCGACTTCTCCACGGTGGGCTGGCCGAGGTCGTAGGCCCACTGGTCGCCGTGGGCGGTGCCGGCCAGCTCCCAGTGCACGACGCTCGCGGTGTCCGGCTGCCGGGCGACCGCGGCGCCCGGCACGTCGGTCTCGGTGAGCACGACGAACGTCGGCACCGTCAGGTCGGTCCTGATCCGGGACGGGTTCGGCATGAGCAGGGTGTCGGCCAGGACGCCGGTGATCGGGGCGGCGACCGCGCTGTTGCTGTGCACCATGAAGCCGTCGTACACCTGGGACACCGGCTGGACGGCGTTCACGTACGTCGTCATGAAGCCGGCCGACTGGGACTCGCCGTCGGCGAGCAGGGTGCGCACGGGGAGCCCGCCGAGCGGGTCGGGTCCGTTCGGTGCGCGCAGCGCCCGGCCCGCCTGGGAGAAGATGTCGTAGGCGAAGGCGTCGCCGGGGTGGACCAGGCTGCCGTAGCGCGCCGGGTCCCAGCCCTTCAGGCCCTTGATCTCGCCGAGTCCGCCGTTGACGCCGACGGCCTGGGCCGAGACGCCGACCCAGGCGTACCCCTGGCGCAGCAGCTCGTCGCGCTCGAACCAGTAGTCCGGGGAGAGGTCGATCTGACCGCTGACGTTGAGCCACTCCACGACCACGGTGCCGTTGAACTTCGCGGGGTCGGTGGGGCGGCGCACCAGCAGGCGGCTCTTGTAGGCGGCGGTGCCGGACGCGCGCACGTTCCACCGGCCGTCCGACGTCCACAGTCCGGACTTGACGTACGACGTGGCGGTGCCGGAGAGGAAGTACTCGCTCTCCGTGTAGCCGTACGAGCCGAGGTCCTCCGCCGCGGCGAGGAACGGGAAGCCGTGACTGCCGGCGGGCGGGACGGTGACCGTGGGCCCGGCGGTCGCGGCCGCGGCCGGGGTGGCCTGCGGACCGTGGAGCAGGGCGCCGCAGAGCAGCGCCCCCAGCGCGGTGGCGGTGACGGACCGCCTTGATAAGCGGGCAGGCATGCGCACGAGGTACCTCCGTGAGGGAAGGGAGTCTCCGGGGTTGCGACCGCAGTGTCACCGGCCGACGCCTGCCCTGGCATCGGCGAATCCACCGGCGTCACCGGCCGACGACGCCCACCGGCAGCACCGGGCAACCGAGGCTCCCGCTCCGGTCGTGCTCCCCCAGGACGCCCGGGGCCTGCACCGGACCGACAGGAGGGGGCCGGCGTGTGCGCGCCGGCCCCCGTCGAGGTCATGCCGTGTGCAGGCGCAGGCCGTAGCGGTTCAGGATCTCGTTGATCGGCTGGAACCAGGTCTCCCCGCCGCTGCTGCAGTTGCCCCAGCCGCCGGAGGTGACGCCCTGGGCCTGGTCGCCGGAGATGAACGAGCCGCCGGAGTCACCGGGTTCGGCGCACACGTTCGTCTTGGTGAGCTGGTGGACGGCGCCCTGGCTGTAGTTGACCGTCTCGTTCTGCGCGAGCACCGTGCCGCAGTGCCAGTGGGTCGTGGAACCGGAGCGGCAGATCGACGCGCCCACGGGGGCCACGTTCGACCCGCGCACCAACTGGTCGGGCACGGTGCCCCAGCCGAGGACCACGGGGACGGTCCACCAGCCGCTGCCCACACTCACCCAGGAGTAGTCGTTGTCCGGGAAGGAGGAGCCCTGGAAGGTGCCGATGTAGCTGCGGTCCCAGCCGCTCACCCCGGCGCCGGGCTGCCCGCAGTGGCCGGCCGAGACGAACCCGCCCTGCACCGAGAAGCCGATGGAACAGCGCACGTTGCCGGTGTAGTACGGGTCGCCGCCGACCGTTCCGGCCGCGAACGTGCGCGGGGCGGCCCGTACTTCGCGGACCGTCACCGGGCCGGCCTCGAGGGCCTTGGCGACGAACGCCCTGACATCGTTGTCCGCCCGCTGGTCCGCGACGACGTCCACCACCACGCGGTTGGCCCGCGGGTCCACGCGCCACGCGGCGACGCCCCGGGGAGCGGGGGCGGCGTCGAGGTGCTTCTTCGTGGCGTCCAACTGGGCGGCGGAGTACTCGGCCCGACGCACGTCGGCGCCCGCCTCGCGCAGTCTGCCGGTGAGGGCCGGGTCGGTCGAGGCGACGGTGAGCCTGCCCGTCGACGCGTCGAACCAGCTGCCCGCGTAGGAGCTGCCGGCCAGGCGCCTGACGCGCTGGTCCAGGGCGGTCGCCCGCCGTTCGGCGAGCAAGCGGTGTTCGGCCTCGCTCTGGGTGAGGTGCAGGTCGCGCTGCATGGCCTGCAGCAGGCCCGGGGACGGTTCGGCGGCGGCCCGGGTGTCGGCGGATGGTGCCGGGGCGGCCTGGGCGGTCGGGGAGAGGACGGCGGCGCCGGCTCCGAGGGCGATCAGCACGGCGGCGACGGCGCGCGGTCGTAGGGGACGCATGGAGTGCTTCCTTCCGTTCGCGTGGGGGGCGCACGCCGGCCGGGGACGGCCGGCGGCACTGACGGTGAGAGCGCTCTCAACTCCAGCGGGGAGGTTACGCCGACCCGGTCAACTGGTCCATACCTGGTGCGGGTTGACTCCAGAGGGGACGCGCACGGGGACACATTCCGGCCACGCCCTCACGCGCGGCGCACGCGTCGTAGAGTCGGGGCATGCCCGAGCTGACGCCGCTGACCGCAGAGCACGCCCCGGCGGTCCTGGCGTTCGAACGCGCGAACCGCGCCTGGTTCGCCGCGTCGGTCTCCGACCGCGGGGACGCCTGGTTCGACGCGTTCACCGAGCGGTTCCGCGCCCTGCTGGGCGAACAGGAGGCCGGTGTCTGCGCCTTCTACCTGCTCCTCGACGAGGACGGCGCCGTCCTGGGCCGGTTCAACCTGTACGACCTCGAGGACGGCTGCGCCGACGTGGGCTACCGGGTCGCGCACGACGCCACCGGCCGGGGCGTGGCGACAGCGGCGGTACGGGAGTTGTGCCGGCTGGCGGTCTCACGGCACGGGCTGCGCAGGCTGCGGGCGGCCGTCGCCGACACGAACCCCGCGTCCCACCGGGTGCTGGCCAAGGCGGGTTTCGCCGCGGTGGGCCCGGCCGGCCCGGACGCACTCGGCGGCAGGACCGGCACCTGGTACGAGCGCGACCTGGCGTCCCCCTGACGCCCGTCGCGCACCGGCGGACACCCCCTAGGGGCCCGTCAGTCCCGGACGGTGATGCCGCTCAGCAGCAACTCCAGGGCCTGTTGGAGCTCTTGTTCGAGCCGGCCGTTGGGCTCGGCGTCCGCCTCACGGAACCAGCGGTACAGCGCGCCCAGGTAGATGTCCCGCAGCACGTTCCCCACCTGCTGCGGGAGGACGTCCGCGCGGAACTCCCCGCCGTCCCGGCCCTCCTCGATGATCTCCGCGAACAGCCCGGCGACGTACGGTTCCTCCATGAGCGGCCGGCCGGCCTTCACCCAGGCGATCAGCATCGCGGCGGCGCGCTCGTGCTCCTCCTCGTTGATCCGGCCCAGGATCGTGATGCAGCGGCGCAGCCGGTCCGCGGCGCCGATCCGCTCGGGGAAGGCGTCGGCCATGATCGCGACCAGCCGCTCCCGGCGCCGCTCGCCCCAGGTGCTGATGAGGTCTTCCTTGCGCTGGAAGTGGTTGAAGAAGGTCCCGCGGGCCACGTCGGCGCGTTCGGCGATCTCGTCGACGGACGTCTGCTCGTACCCCCGCTCGGCGAACAGTTCCAGCGCGGCGGTGTAGAGGCGCTCCTTTATCTTGATCTTGTTCCGCTCGCGGCGCCCCAGGGGCTGGGCCTGGTTCTCGGGTGGGGACGTGTCCATCTCTTCCTCCTGCACGCGCCGGATCAGTAACAGGACGGAGACGTGCGTCGCGGCCGAGTACCGCGGATGGGCGCCTGAGTCGGCAGTGACATGTCGGGTGGACTCCCCTGCGTTCTCGCACTCACCGGTCGCCGGCCGCCCGGGCCCCGGCCCTACGCATTCTTATACCACAGTTCATTGATGGTTTACAGTCGCCCTTTGTTTGAACACCGCACGTGACAGGGCCGCCGACGGGCCACGTGGGCGCGCCGGCCGCCCTGTCCCGCAGGTGTCATGCCGCGGCGGAATCGGTCAGGAGGTCCGCGATCGGCAGCGGCGACAGGAGCCGCCCCACGGGGACGTCGATGCCGTGGTCGGCGAGCAGCCGCTGCCGCAGGTGGGCGGCCATCAGGGAGTCCAGTCCGAGCGCGGTCAGCGGGCGGCGGACGTCCACCTGGGACGCGGGCAGTCCGAGGAGGTCGGCGGCACGGTCGAGCAGCACCTGTCGGGGTTCGGGCGCCGCGCTGTCTTCGGGCCGGTTCGCGTCCCCCGGCGACGGAGGCTCCGCAACGGTCAGGGGCGCGGCTGCCGCCGGGGGGCGTTGTCCGGCTTCCGCCGGGTCGTCGTTCCGCGAGGCGACCGCACCCAGGAGTGCGGAGCCGATCCCGTGCAGGGTCCGGGCGACCACGGGCGGCAGGAGCCGTTCGGTGAGCCAGCCCGCCACCGCCCCGGCGGAGGGCAGCGCGGGTCCCGGCACCGTGACCGGGTCCGCGGGGAGCCGCCGCAGTCGTATGCCGGTGAAGGAGGCCAGTTCGCGCCCGTCCGGCGTGTACATCCGGACCTCGGCGAGGGCGGAGTCGGGGCCGGTCGGCGCGCAGCGACCGACGCTCCAGAAGCTCTCGGGCAGGTCGCCGAGGACACGGACCTCGCCGAACTCCTCGGGCACGTGCAGGCGTTCGCCCCGGGTCTCCGGCTCCGCGGTCCGGCGGCCGGACCCCGAGCCGGGCTCCTCGGGCCACAGGGAGAGGAGCGGGAGCAGCCCCGCTTCCCAGGCCGCCGGGCCCGGCAGGGAGGGGCGCCGGACCCGCGCGACGAACTCACCTTCCCCGCACCACAGGTGCTCCACCGAGCTCAGACCGGACCCGATGGTCAGGCCGTGGAGGTCGGCCAGCGCTTCGAAGCGGTGGCGCGGCACGTACGTGGTGCAGCGGGCCAACGCCGCGTCCAGCAGGGCGAGTACGGCGGCCGCGTCGGCGCCCTCGGGGGAACCGGCCGTCGTGACCACGCCGTCCGCGTGCGGGACGGTCCCGCCCGACCGGGTGGAGGTGACCGACACCGGGCGCGCCCCGTCGCGGCCCGGGGCGCCGACCTCGACCGTGAGCGCCGTGGCGGCGGCGTCGCGGGCGTCCAGGACGTGCGGGGACAGCCGTACGTCGCGCAGGACCGGAGTCGCGTCGCCGCAGACGTCCCGTACCGCGTCGATCGCGGCCAGGAGGTGGACGACGGCCGGAACGGGGGTGCTCCCCCGCACGGTGAGGGCGTCACGCCAGCCGTCGTCGGCCGCCCAGTCGGCGAGGGGAACGGTGTGCGTGCGGACCTCGGACGCGGACGCCGGAGGCCGGGGCGCCGAGGTGGCGGGGAGGTAGTCGCGCGTGTCCCAGACGTAGGTGGGCAGGCGCACGCCCGGGGTCGTCTCCCGGTCGAACCAGCGGGTCCAGTCCACGCTCGCGCCCGCGGCGTAGACCTGTCCGACGGTGCGGGCCAGCGCCTCCGGCTCGTCCTGGTCCCGGCGCAGGGTCGGCACGACGGACCCGCTCGCGCCGTGCGCGGAGAGCGTGTCCCTGATGCCGCCGGACAACATGGGGTGCGGGCTGACCTCGACGAAGACGGTGTCGTCCGCCTTCGCCGCCGCCCTGACGGCGCGCGTGAAGTGCACGGGGCCGCACAGGTTCTCCGCCCAGTAGGCGGCGTCGGGCACGGAGCCGCCGTCGGCGCCGACCAGGGCGTGTCCGCGCACGGTGGAGACCATGGGCAGCCCGGGCCGTGCGGGGGTGAGGTCGGCGAGGGAGTCGAGCAGGTCCTGGCGGATCTCCTCCATGACCGGCGAGTGGGAGGGCACGTCGACGCGGACCGGGTGGCAGACCACGCCCCGCCGCTCCAACGCACGGGTCAGTCGCGCCAGTTCGCCGAAGGGGCCGGCCAGTACGGTCGACCGCGGCGCGTTCTCCGCCGCGACGCCGACGCCGGGGTGGGCGTCGGTGACGACCTGCTGGGCCTCTTCCGCGGACAGGCCGACGACCAGCATGCCCCCGCGCCCGGCGACCCGGCCCATGAGGCGGCTGCGGCGGCAGATCACCGCTGCCGCGTCGCGCAGGGTGAGGGCACCGCTGACGTGGGCGGCGGCCGCCTCCCCCATGCTGTGGCCGATGCACAGGTCGGGCGACAGCCCCGCCTCCCGCAGCGCGGCGGCGAGCGCCACCTCCACGGCCCACAGCAACGGCTGCACCGTCTGCACGTCGTCGGGGAGGTCGGCGCGGTCGTCGGTCAGCAACTCCAGCGGCGACCAGCCCAGTTCCGCCTCCACGGCGTCCGCGCACCGGGTGAGCGCCGTACGGAAGGCGGGGGACGAGGCCAGGAGGCCGCGCCCCATGCCCTGCCACTGGGAGCCCTGGCCGGGGAACACCAGCGCGGTGCGCCGGTCGGTGCCGAAGCCCGCTTCCCCGGTGCCGCCGTCGGCGATCTCCTCGCCCCGTGCCAGGGACAGCAGCCGGTCCGCCAGCTCCTCGTGCGTCGCGGCCGTCGCCCACAGGCGGAAGGGGTGGTGGTCCCGGCGCAGGGCGGCGGCCGCGCACAGGTCGGCCAGGGGGGTGCTGCGTCCCCGGCCGCGCAGGTGGGCGGCGTAGGCGCGGGCCAGGCCGCGCAGGGACGCGGGCGAGCGGGCGGACAGGACGAGCAGCGGCCGCCGCTCGGCGCGCTCGGCGGATCCCGTGGGCTCGGCGACGTCGGTGAACCGGGAGGGCTCGGAGGGTCCGGAGGGCTCGGTGACCTGGGAAAGCTCGGCGAACTCGGTGACCTGGAAGGGCTCCGCGGCCTCGGTGACCCCGGAAGCCTCGGCGAACTCGGCGGTCCCGGTGAACTCGCCCACGATCGCATGGGCGTTGGTGCCGGACAGGCCGAGGGAGCTGACGCCGAGGTGGGCGCGGTCGCCGTTCCTGGTCAGGGGCTCGTTCTCGGTGACCAGTCGGAGCGGCAGCGCTCCCGTGGCGAGCAGCGGGTGGGGGTCGGTGCAGTGCAGGGACGCGGGGATGACACCGTGCTCGGCCATCAGCACCGCCTTGATCAGCCCGGCCACCCCGGCCGCGGCCTCCGGGTGGCCGATGTTCGTCTTCACCGACCCGACGCGCAGCGGGCGGGCGGCGTCCCGGTCCTGGTTGACGGAGGCGAGCGCGGCCAGTTCGACACCGTCGCCGACCGGCGTGCCCGTGCCGTGCGCCTCCACGTAGTCGACCTGCGCGGGTGAGATGCCCGCCGCCGCGCAGGCCTCCTCGATCGCGGCGACCTGGCCGGACTCGGCGGGCTTCAGCAGCAGCCCGCTGCCCCTGCCGTCGTTGCCGACGGCGGTGCCCAGCAGGAGCGCGCGCACCGGGTCGCCGTCGCGCAGGGCGTCGGACAGCCGCTTGAGCACCACGAGGCCGACGCCCTCGCTGCGGACGAAGCCGTCCCCCGAGGCGTCGCCGAACTTGCACCGCCCGTCGGCCGAGAGCATGCCGCTCTGCGAGTACACGACGGCGTCCCGCGGCGACAGGATGACGTTGACCCCGCCCGCGAGGGCCAGGTCGCTCTCGCCGGTGAGCAGGCTCTGCCGTGCGGCGTGGACGGCGACCAGGGACGACGAGCAGGCGGTGTCCAGGACGACGCTCGGGCCGCGGAGGTCGAGCGCGTAGGAGATGCGGCCGGCGGTGACGGCCCGTAACCTCCGGCCCGCGGCCCCTCGTACGGTGGTGCGTCCGTCGAGGGGCTGGTGGACCTCGTCGTAGTCGGACGTGGCCTGGCCGACGAACACACCGGTGCGCGAGCCGGCGAGGGCCGACGGCTTCAGGCCCGCGTCCTCGAGGGACTCCCAGGCGACCTGCAGCACCAGTCGCTGCTGGGGGTCCATGTCGGCCGCCTCCGCGGGCGAGATGCCGAAGAAGCCGGCGTCGAACGCGTAGGCGTCGGCCAGGAAGCCGCCGTGGCGGGAAACGGTCCGGCCCGGTTCCTGCCGGTCCGCGGAGTAGTGCTCGGCGATGTCGAACCGGTCGGCCGGCACTACGGTCACGCTGTCGGTCCCGGACACGAGCCGGTCCCAGAACTCCTGCGGGCCGTTCGCTCCGGGGAAGGCGCAGCCCATCCCCACCACGGCCACCGCGGTTCGTTCGGTCGTACGCGAAGCGCGCACGGCTGTCCCCCTTCTGTCGGGCATGGAGGAGACCGGCCTCCCCCGTGTGTGCGCAGTGGAGGGCCGAAGCCACTCCCTGCAGTCGGATTCAAACATACACTCGGGGTCAATTTTGTCTTCCGGGTTAAGCAAATCTTTGCCCATGGTTCTCCGCCCGCGGATCCGTGCACTTGAGTACATGAATGAGGTCTGATCTAATCTTGGCTCAAGATCCTCGTTTCGAGGCGGACGGGACGGCAGAACGCCCCCGGGGGACCGACCGGAAGGAGACCGCACCGTGGACGTCCAGCGACTGGAAACGTTCGTGGCCGTGGCCCAGAGCAACACGCTCGCCGAAGCCGCGGACCGGCTCGGCTACGCGCGATCGACCGTCACCAGCCACTTACAGGGCCTCGAACGGGCCCTGGGCGCCTCCCTGCTGGAGCGCGGCGCGGCCGTCAACCGGCTCACCAAGGCGGGCGCCCGCTTCCTGGAGTACGCCACCGACATCCTCGACAGACTGGCGCAGGCGCAGGCGGCGGTGGCGGCCGCGGCGGAGGACCGGCCCGGCAGCCTGAGCATCGGCGCGACGGCGTCGCTGTGCACCTACCGGCTGCCCGGCTTCCTGCGGACCCTGCGCCGGCTCATGCCCCACCTGGAGACGCAGGTGTTCGTCGGCTCGGTGGCCGAGCTGCGGGACCAGGTCGGCCGGGGCGAACTGTCCGCCGCCCTGGTCAACTCGGCCACCGTCGCCCCGGCGCACCCGTCGACCGTGCCCTCGGCCGACGGGCCGGGCGAGGGGGGCGACCGCCGGCACCTGTGGACGGACCAGGTCGTCGTGGTCGGCGCGCCCGAACAGGTGGCCCGCCCCCAGCGGCTGCTGGTCACCGCACCGGGCTGCGTCTACCGCGACATCGCCGAGCGGCAGGCGCTCCCCCGCCTGGGGCGCGTCCGGGTGCAGCAGGTGGGCAGCGTGGACGGGGTCAAGTCGTCCGTGCTGGGCGGCATGGGCGTGGGCGTGGTGCCGGCCGTCGCGGTCGGACCGCAGCTGCAGTCGGGACAGTTGGTCGAGCTGCCGCTGCCGGCGCTGTCCCCGGTGATGACCGAGCTGATCTGGAACGCCGAGGTCACCCCCGCGCACGTGGTCCCGCACCTGCAACGGCTGCGCCCGCCGCAGCCCCTGTCACCCACCGCGCCACGGAACCTCCCCTCCGCCCGGCCGTGTCCCGCGTACGTCACGACCGGTACCGCGAGTTGAGCCGGGACGCCTCCGGCGCGGACTCCCCGGACGCCGACGTGCGAGGCACCTCCGACGCAGGTCCCTCGGACGCCAGGACCCGCCGACACCCCCGCCGGTCCGGTGCCTCCGGCTGCCTCATGGTCGTCACCGCCTGTGTGCTCTTCGGCCTGAGCGGCACCGCCTCGCGCGAAGTCATCGACCGGGGCGTCAGCGCGGTCACCGTGACCGAGTTCCGCATGCTGTTCGGCTTCCTGAGCCTGTTCGCCGGCCTGTGCCTCGCCCGCCGCGACCTGCTGCGCCTGCCATGGCGGAGCCTGCCGCGGGTGGCGGTCTTCGGTCTGGCCCTGGCCGCACTCATCTACTGCTACTCGATGGCGATAGCCCGGCTGCCCCTGGCGATCGCGCTGGTGCTCCAGTACAGCGCCGCCGCCTGGCTGACCGCCGCCGACGCCGTACGCCGGCGCGGACGCCCGCCCACCAGCGTCCTGGTGGCCCTGCCCCTCACCCTCGGCGGTGTCGTCCTGATGGTCGGCGTGGGCGGGGCGCAGCTCCGCCACCTCGACCCCCTCGGGCTCGTCTTCGGACTGGCCACCGCCGCCTCCTACATCGGGTACCTCGTGTGCGGCCGCTCCCTCGGCCGTACCGTGCCGGCCGGCACCTCCACCCTGTACGGCTCGCTCGTCGCCGCCCTCGCGTGGTGCTGCGTGCAGCCCCCGTGGCGCATCGGGAGCAGCGCGTGGGAGCCGCGCACGCTCGTGCCGCTCGTCCTGATCGGTGTCCTCGGCATGGCCGTTCCCTTCGCGCTCGTGCTGAGTGCCGTACGCGTCCTCGGGCCGACGCGCGTGAGCATGCTCGGCACCTTCGAGATCGTCGCCACCAGCGTCGTCGCCTACCTGTGGCTCGGCCAGGCGCTGACGCTCCCCCAGTGCTGCGGGGCGCTGCTGGTGATCGCCGGTGTCGCCGTCTGCGGACGCCGATCCCCCGACGGGGAACCGGCGGAGCCGTCGGCCCCGGCCCGGGCGGGCACGGTCCGAGCCTAGTGCGCCGGACGGCCCGCGGACCGGGCCGGTACGGCATCCCCGAACTCCGGTTCACGACTGCCGAATCGGCCTGGGATCCGGCTCCGCAACCAGAGATCTTCGATGTGCCGCGACAAGACCGCGGCCCCTCGACAGGAGGTCTTCCTCGTGCGTCCCATCCAGTCCAGAGCGAAACGCATCCTGCTCTCGACGGTCTCCTCCGACTCCCACACCTGGAACCTGGTGTTCCTCCAACTGCTGCTGGAAGAGCGCGGCTACGAGGTGGTCAACCTCGGCCCGTGCGTGCCCGACGCCGAACTGGTCGAGCAGGTACGCGTCCAGCGGCCCGACGCCGTCGTCATCTCCTCGGTGAACGGGCACGGGCACATCGACGGCCGCCGGCTCATCCGGACGCTGCGCGCGGACGGCGACCCGGCCCTGGCCGCGGTCCCCGTCATGATCGGCGGCAAGCTGGGCATCCAGGGAGCGGCCCAGTCCCACCTCGCCGACGAGCTGGTCGCGGAGGGGTTCGACGCGGTCTTCACGGACGGCGCGGACCCGGCCGAGTTCGGCACCGCGCTGCAGCGGATGACGGGACAGCGCCCCCGGATCGCCGGAGTCGCCGCATGAGCGGCATACGCCCGCAGGGCGCCTCCGTACCTCCGCAGGGCACCCGCGCCGCGACCGCCGGCGCTCCCGCCACGCCCGCGGCCACCACCGACATGCAGACGTATGTCGAACAAGCCGCGCACACCGGCCAGTTGGTCGTGCAGCCCCGGATGGGCATGTCGGACCCGCGGAGCATGGCCGACGGCCTGGCGGCCGTCGCGGCCGCCCGCGCCAGGACGCTCGCCACGCTCACCATCGACTCCTACACCCGGGTCGAGGACATCGCCGGCGCGGAGGCGGCCCTGACGGCCGGCCGCGCGCTGAACGGGTTCCCGCTCGTCAACCACGGGCCGCGCCTGACCGCCGAGGTCGCCCGCGCCGCCGACGGCATCCCCGTCCAGGTCCGGCACGGCTCCGCACGGCCCGCCCACATCTTCGACGCGATGGTCGCGGCGGGTCTGTCCGCCTCCGAGGGCGGCCCCGTCTCCTACTGCCTGCCCTACTCCCGGCTCCCGCTCGCCGAGGCGGTGCCCGCCTGGGTCGACGCGACCCAGCAGCTCGCCGACCAGGCCGCCGAGCAGGGCCTGCGGGCCCACCTGGAGACCTTCGGCGGCTGCATGCTCGGCCAGATGTGCCCGCCCTCGCTGCTGGTGGCGATCAGCGTGCTGGAGGCGATGTTCTTCGCCCGCAACGGGATCACCTCGGTCTCGCTGTCGTACGCCCAGCAGACCAACGCGGTCCAGGACGTCGAGGCGCTGGCCGCCCTGCACCACCTCGCGGAGCTCTTCCTGCCGACCCACGTCGCACGCCACGTGGTGCTCTACACCTACATGGGGGTCTACCCCGCCACCGAGGCCGGGGCGGAACTGCTCCTGGACTCCTCCGCACAGCTCGCCGTGCGCGGCGGCGCCCAGCGGCTGATCGTCAAGACCGTCGCCGAGGCCCACCGCATCCCCACCGTCGCCGAGAACGTCGCGGCGCTGGAGCGGGCGGCCCGGGTGTCCCGCGAGGCCCTGCGCGACGACTGCCCCCTGCCGTGGGCCCGCCAGGCCGACTACGAGACGGTCTACAGCGAGGCGCTGCGGCTCATCACCGCCGTCCTCGACCACGGCTCCGACATCGGCACGGGCCTGCGCGCCGCCTTCGCCTCGGGCACCCTCGACGTGCCGTTCTGCCTGCACCGCGACAACGCGGGCGCGGCGCGGGGCGCGATCGGTGACGACGGCCGGCTCGTCTGGGCCGCCACCGGCGCCATGCCCCTGCCCGCCCCCAAGGGCACCCACCACGTGGTCACCTCCAGCCGGCTGCTGAGCATGCTGCGCTTCACCGCCGACGCCCATGACCGGTCGGCGGAACTCCTGGCCCGCACCCGCGCCCAGGTCACCGCCCCGCACCGGGTCGCGGTCGTCGGCTCCGGACCGCGCGGTCTCGCCGTCGTCGAACGCCTCGTGGCCCGGCTGCGGGACGAGGCACCCGACCGTGCGGTGGAGATCGTCCTCATCGACAAGGACGAGGTCGGCGCGGGCCGCGTCTGGCGCAGCGACCAGAACCCCGTCTTCCTGATGAACACCGCCTGCGGCGAGGTGACCATGTTCTCCGGCCCCGCCGACGACGGTCCCGCCCGGGCCGGGGCGGGCCCCACGCTGGCCCAGTGGTGGGCCGCCACCGAGGACCCCTGCTACCCGGGCCCCAACGCCTACGCGCCCCGCGCCCTGTACGGCGCGTACCTGGGGTTCTTCCTCCAGGCCGTGCAGGACTCCCTCCCCGCCGGTGCGACGCTCCGCCGGCACACCGGACACGTCACGGCGATGCAACGCAACGGTGCGGCATGGCAGTTGCGGTGCGCCGACGGTGAACTGATCGACGCCGACCGGGTCGTGCTGGCCACCGGCCACCCGCTGACCGAACTGTCCGCGGCCCAGGCCCGCTTCGCGGACTTCGCCGCGCGCGTCCCGCGGCTCGCGTACGTCCGCGGCGACAGCGCCGCCGACATGCCGCTGGAGCGCATCGCGCCCGGGGCCCGCGTGGCGGTGCTCGGCATGGGCCTGACGTTCTACGACATCGTCGCCGCCCTGACCACCGGGCGCGGCGGCCAGTTCCGCGAGGGTCCGGACGGCACGCTGCGGTACCTGCCCTCCGGCCTCGAACCCGTCCTGGTGGCGGGCTCCCGGTCCGGGGTGCCGCTGCCGGCCCGCGGCCTCAACCAGAAGGGCCCGCTGTGGCGTTACCGGGCGCGGCTGTTCACCCCGCAGCGGATCGCGGCCCTGCGCGCCCCCGGCCGTCCCCTCGACTTCCGCACCGAGGTGTGGCCGTGGCTGCACGCCGAGATGCACCTGGTCCACTACGGGACCGAGGTGCGCGCCCGGCTCGGGGGGCGCGCGGAGCAGGAGTTCCTGGCCCGCGCCGCCGCCCTGGTCGAGGCCGCGGCGGCGGAAGCGGCGGACGAGGTGGTCCGCGCGGCGGCCGCGCGGCTCGGTGTCGACGGTCTGCCGCCGCTGGACATCGACGCCCTGGCGCGTCCCTTCGCCGGCCGTGGCTTCGCCAGTCCGGCCGCGTTCCACGCCGCCCTGCGGGAGGTGATCGACGACGACCTGCACCACGCCGGCCTGGGCAACCACGACGGGCCCCGCAAGGCAGCGCTGGACGTCCTGCGCGACGTCCGGGGCACCATCCGGCGCGCGGTCGACTTCGACGGCCTGACCGCCGCGTCGCACCGGGACGACTTCCTCGGCTGGTTCGCGCCGCTCAGCTCCTTCCTGGCCGCCGGGCCCCCCGCGCAGCGGCTGCGCCAGACCCGCGCCCTGCTCGACGCGGGCGTCCTGCGGGTCGTCGGTCCGTCGGCCGAGTTCGCCGCCGACGAGGCGGGCGGGCACTTCACCGTCCGCTCCCGGCAGGTCGAGGGCTCCCTGCACCACTGCGAGGCGCTCGTCGACGCCCGCATCCCCGCACCGGACCTCGGCCGCGACACCGCGCCGCTCACCCGGCACCTGCGCGCCACCGGCCTGTGGACACCCTGGACCAACCACCAGGGCGACGGCGGTCCGCTCACCGGGGGCGTGGCCACCACGACCGTGCCGTACCGGCCCGTGACCGCCGCGGGCACGCCCGCCGACGGCGTGTACGTCCTGGGGATCCCCTCCGAGGGACAGCGCTGGTTCATGCAGGTCGGGTCCGCGCGGCCCGGTCCCTGGACCGACTTCACCGGCGACGCCGACGCCATCGCCCGGGACGCGCTCGCGGCGCTCCCCCGGCCGGCCACCGCCCGGACGCTGGAAGGAGCCCGCGCATGACGACGGCCCGAGACCACCGCGACCCCGTCCGCTCCGTCCACGCCCCCTCCGCTGCCCACTGGACCCACCGCCGTACTCCCGCCCACGCCGCCTTCCGGCGCGGCCGGGACCTCCTGCTGGACCTGCGCGCCGACCACGAGGCGGCCCGCCGGGCGTTCACCTGGCCCCGGATGACCCACTTCAACTGGGCGCTGGAGTGGTTCGACGTCATCGCCCGGGACAACCGGCGCACCGCCCTCGAACTGATCGGGCCCGACGGCCGGGACCAGCGCATCTCCTACCAGGACCTGGCCACCCGCTCCGACCAGCTCGCCAACTGGCTCACCCGCACCGGCGTCCGGCGCGGCGACCGGGTGCTCATCGTGCTCGGTCCCCAGGTCGAGCTGTGGGAGACGCTCCTCGCCTGCCTGAAGACCGGCGCCGTGGCGATCCCCACGTACACCTCCCTGACCCGCGCCGAGGCCGCCGACCGGATCGGGCGCGGCCGGGTCCGCCACGTGGTCTGCCGCAGCGAGCTGGCTCCGCTCGTCCCCTCGCACGTCCCCGGCGCGCACACCCCGCTGACGCGCATCGCGGTCGGCGCGCCCGTCGCCGGCTGGCACGCCTACGACGACTCCTACCAGGTCTCCGCCGCCTACCTGCCGGCCGGTCCGACCCCCGCCTCGGACACGGCGTTCGCCTACTTCACGTCCGGCACCACCTCGGCGCCGAAGCTGGTCGTCCACACCCACGCGTCGTACCCGGTGGGACACCTGTCCTCGATGTACTTCAACGGCCTGATCCCCGGCGACCGGCACGTCAACGTCTCGGAGCCCGGGTGGGCCAAGCACTCCTGGTCGAGCTTCTTCGTGCCGTTCACCGCGGAGGCGACGCTCGTCGTCCCGCCGGCCGCGCTCGTCGACTCCGGGCACCTGCCGCGGCTCCTGCAGGAACGCGGCGTCACCAGCCTGTGCGCTCCCCCGGCCCAGTGGACGCGCCTCGCCGCGCACGCCTCGACCGCCCAGCCCCGGCTGCGCGAGGCCACCACGGCGGGCGAACCCCTCGCCCAGCACGTCAGCGAGGTCATCGGAGCCGAGTGGGGCGTGACCGTCCGCGAGGGCTACGGGCAGACCGAGACGACCGCCCTGGTCGGCACCACCCCGGGCCTGCCCCACAAGCCGGGCTGGCTCGGCAAGCCGCTGCCCGGCTGGGACCTCAGCGTCCGGGGCGAGCAGTTGTACGTCGAACTCGCCTCCGCGCCCGTGGGGATGATGGCCGGCTACGACGGCGACCCCGGGCGTACCCGGCAGGTCCTCGGCGCCGACCGGTACGCGACGGGCGACTCGGCCGTCCTCGCGTCCGACGGGTACGTACGGCTGCTGGGACGCAGCGACGACGTGTTCAAGTCCGGCGGGCACCGCGTGTCCCCGTACGAGCTGGAGGCGATCCTGCGCACCCACCCCGGCGTCCGCGCGGCCGCCGTGGTCCCCGTGCCGCACCCCATGCTGACGCTCGCCGCGCACGCCGTGGTCGAACGCGAGCCCGGCGCCGAGGTCACGCGGGCGGACCTCCTGGACCACGTCGACCTGCACGTCACCCGCGCCCTGCGCGTGCACAGCGTCTCCTTCACCGACGCGCTGCCCCGCACCACGTCGGGCAAGATCCGCCGCTCGGAGGTGAGCGCGCACCTGCGCACCACCGCCGACGCGGGCCCCGCACCCGGCCTCCCCCACACCGAACAGGCCGAGCGCACCCCGCACTTCGGGCACGCCCCGCACGCCGAGCACCCCGAACCCTCCGAGCCCTCTGAGACCTCCGAGCCCCCCGCGCCCCCCGAGCCGAAAGGCAGCCCCATGACCGTGACCACCCCCACGCCCCGGCGCCGTGACGTCCTGGTCGTCCGCGACCTGCTGAACGGCACGGCCCTCGACCGGCTCACCTGGCAGGCCTACGTCCAGCCCGGCCGCCAGGCGGTCGACGTGCACTGGCTCTACACCGCGGAGGAGACCGGCCCCGACGGCGCCGAGGCCTACCTCGCGCGCTTCGGCGCCGGCGCGCACGGGGACCTCCACCGCCACCTCGGCTTCGAGCTGATCGTCGTCGTGGACGGCGAACTGCGCAACGACAACGGCGACGTCTACGGCCCCGGCTGCCTGGTCCTGGAGAAGCCCGGCAGCGTGCACCGGGTCAGCAGCATGCACGGCTGCACCCTGCTGGTGATCCGGGAGAAGCGCACCGAGGCCCTGCTGCCGGGCGAACTCCCCGACACCGGACTGGCCCTGGACGGCGCACCGGTCACCCCCTCCTGACGCGCCCCGCCACGGGCCCCGTTCCCCCCTCTCCGCACCCTTGAGCAGAAAGCGCCCCAAGACCATGTCCCAGCAGATCACGACGGCACCGGTCGCCCGCGTGGCGGCCCCGCTCCCCGTCGGCAGGTCGGGCAAGACCCACTCCCCCCACTACAAGTGGGGCATCCTCGGCATCGGCATCATCGCCCAGGCGGCCTTCAGCGCGGCCTTCCAGGGGATCCCCATGGCCAGCGCGGTCCTCCAGTCCGACTACCACTACTCCACCGGCCAACTCGGCCTGGTGCTGGCCGCATTGACCTGTGGTGCGGCGGTCACGGAGATCGTCTGGGGGCTGCTCACCGACCGGTTCGGCGAGCGGGCCGTGCTGGTCACCGGCCTGGCGGGCACCACCGTGAGCCTCGCCGCCGCCACCGCGTTCCTCGTGCCCACGGGCGGGTACACCCCGCCGTCCTGGCTGCTGTCCGCCGTCCTGCTGCTCGCCGGCGCGCTGGGCGGCTGCGTGAACAGCGCCTCCGGCCGGGCGGTCCTGGGCTGGTTCCCGCCCGGCAACCACGGCTTCGCCATCAGCCTGCGCGTCGCGGCCGTCCCCCTCGGCGGCGCCATCGGCGCGCTCGCACTGCCCGCCCTCGCCCTGAGCGTCGGCTTCCGGGGCGTGTTCGGCTTCCTGACCGCGTTCGCGCTCGCCGCCACCGTCGCCATCGTGTGCTGGCTGGACGAGCCGCCGCTGCCGCCCGCGGGGCACCGGAACACCACCGTCAGCCCGCTGCGCCGCTGGAAGATCTGGCGGATCTCGCTGAGCGCCTTCCTGCTGGACTTCCCCCAGTTCACGGTCCTGTCGTTCGCCGCGATCTACCTGCACCGGGAGCACGGCATCGGCCTCACCGCCATCTCCGGCCTGCTGTTCGCCGTCCAGGCGCTGGGCGCCGTCTCCCGTGTGTGGAGCGGGCGTTGGACCGACAGCCGGGGCGGCCGGCACCGTCGCAGCATCGTCATCGTCTACAGCTGGGTCATCGCCGCCTGCTTCGTCGGACTCGCGCTGTGCGGGTCCGGACCGGCGTGGATCGCGGCCGCGCTGATAGTGGTGGCCGGTCTGCTCTCCTGCGGCTGGCACGGCGTGCACTACGCCGAGATCGCGATCATGGCGGGCAAGGAGCGCTCCGGGACGGCCCTCGGGCTGGAGAACACGATGGTGTTCGCCGGCGCCTTCCTCACCCCGCTCGTCATCCCGGGGATCCTCGCGGCCACGTCGTGGTCCGTGGTCATGCTCCTCGTCGGAGCCGTGCCCGCCGTGCTGTCGGCGGTGGTCATGCCCCGCGAGGGCAGGTAACCGCGACAATCCGACGTCGGGGCCGCTTGCAAGGAGTGCACGACGCGCGCGCCGACACAGGGCCGCCACCTGGCTGCATGCCGGAGGGCGGCCCTGCGGTGATTGCAATAGTTGAACGGTCGGGTCGACGCAGTGACCCCTCCGGCGACCGACCACCCAGGTCCGAGTCCTTCCAAGCTGCAAGGACTCGTCTGTCCCGAACCAGTCGCTGCCCTTGCCCCGGACGCCGCCCTCCTGCGAGGTTCACTTCTCGAACGCACGCCCTTCTGCGTGCCGGAGTCTGCCGACCCACCGACTGCGAGGTCATCCCATGTTCACCCGGACGCACCGCTGGACGCACCGCGCCCGCGCCCTCACGACCGCCGCCTCCGCCGTGGCCCTGTGCGGCCTCCCGCTGCTCTCCGCGGCCCCTTCCTCCGCCGCACCCCTGCCCACGGCGCCGCCGGCCCCCGCGTGCGTCGCCCTGTACGAGAGCTGGCGCTACGTCACCGCGTCCAACGACTGCGCCACCCCCCACCAGGTCCAAGTCGTCTACCAGGACGGCGCGACAGGCCTGTGCTACGCGCTGGCCCCGCGGACCCAGACCACCGTCGGCGAGGGCTACCTCGGCACGCACGGTCATGTCGACCACCTGGCCCTGTGCGAACCGTACGAGGCGCAGACCGGGCCGTGAGGGCGTAGGCGGTCGTGCACGGACGCGACCGCTGCCGCGGCCGCCCAGCCTTGACATGTCCACCCCCCATCGCGAAGCTGAAGGCAGGTTCTTTGCATCGATGTAAAACGCCGATCACGGGACGGGACGATGAACCCATACCGCTGTCTGAGGAGCACCGCGGCCCTGCTGCTGGCCGGTGTGCTCACCGCCGTGCTGTCCCTGACGTCCGCCGGGCCCGCGCAAGCCGGCCAGACCGGCCTGCGGGCCGCCGACCCGAGCGTGCTGCGGGTGGGCGGGACGTACGTCTCGGTGCAGTCCGTCGGCGACGGCATCGCCGTGCGGCAGGCGTCCTCGACGGACGCGCTCGCCTCGGCGCCCGCCCGCCGGGTCTGGTCGGACACGGGCAACCTCGGGGAGGTCTGGGCCCCGGAGATCGTGCGGGACGGCGGCCGTTACTACATCTACTTCACGGCCGGACGCGGATCCGCCCACCGCATGTACGTCATCAGTTCCGCCACCGCGGACAGCGGCTACACCGGCGCGAGCAGGCTGGCCCTGCCGGACGACAAGTGGGCCATCGACGGGGCCCTGTTCACCTTCAACGGGCAGCGCTGGTTCGTGTGGTCCGGCTGGGCCGGTGACACCAACGTCGAGCAGAACCTCTACGTCGCCCGGATGAGCAGCCCCACGACCCCCACCGGTGCGCGGTACGTCATCTCGCAGCCGCGTGAACCCTGGGAGCGCGTGGTCGGCAACCCGTACATCAACGAGGGTCCCGAACCCATCAAGGACCCCAACGGGCAGCTGCACGTCGTCTACTCCGCCAACGGCAGCTGGAGCGACCAGTACTGCCTGGCCGACCTGCGGCTGCGGGCCGGGGGCGACCCGACGTACGTCTGGGACTGGTACAAGTCCAACGGCTGCCTCTTCGGCTCCCACCGCGCCACGATGATGGCGGGCTGGGACCCCACGCTGTACGCCGACGGGCCCGGCCACCACAGCTTCGTCCTGCTGGACGGGGACATCGGCACCAGCCCGCCCGCGGGCCCGCGCTTCCCGCTGATGTACCACGCGGTGCCCAAGGGGACGCCGTACGCCTGGGAGAACCGGTACTGGTACACCGGTACGTTCGCCTGGTGGGGCGGGACCACCTACAGCCGCGCCAACGTGCCCGGCCCGAACACGAACACCGGCTGGAGCCTCAAGTTCTTCGAGTAGCGACCCGGCGTCACCCGACGGCCCGAGGCGCCGTGACACCACCCGCGTGAGCCCACCGAGCGGGTGCCCCGCACGGCGTTGCGGCCCGCTCCCCGCTCCGATCGTGCGTACGGTGCTCCGCGGGTGACCGGTCCCCCGGGCAACGAAAGAGGCGTACGGCGTGGTGGCGAAAGCGGGTCGTGGGGCGGCCGGAGAGGGGCACGGGGCAGCCGGAGGGGGGCGCGGGGGCAGCCGCACGCCGCTGGGCAGCCGCCCCGCGCACTCCGTACGGCTCCCGCCGCGCCGCCCGGCCCCCGTGGCCGACCGCACCGGGCCCTTCCTGCGTTCCGCCGCCGCCCACGCCTGGCGGCTCATCCTCGTCGGCATCGTCGTCTACGGCCTGTTCGTGGTCCTCGGCCGGTTCGAGACCATCGCCGTGGCCCTGTTCCTCGCCCTGGTCATCACGTCGGTGCTGCGCCCGGCCACCGATCAGCTGGCCCGCCTGGTGCCCCGGCCGCTCGCTGTCGCGCTCGTCCTCGTCGGCAGCATCGTCGTCCTGCTCGGGCTGCTCGCCCTGGTGGGCGACGCGGTGGCCAACGAGTCCTCGACCCTGGCGGACGAGTTCCGCAACGGCGTGCACCGCATCGAAGTGTGGCTGCAGCACCCCCCGTTCCGGCTGAGCCGGCGGAAACTGTCCGACCTGCAGGACCAGATCGTCCACTACGTCTCCGCCCACCGGGCAGGACTCCTGAGCAGCGCCGTCAGCGGCCTCGGCCGCGCGGTGGAGTTCGTCACGGGAGGCGCGCTCGCCCTCTTCGCCTCGGTCTTCTTCCTGCACTCCGGTGAACGGCTGTGGACCTGGTCGCGCGACGAGGTCGTGCCCGGCCGCGCCCGGCCGGGCTGGGACCGGGCGGGCCGGGCGGCCTGGCGGGCCTTCGCCGGGTACACGCGGGGCATCATCATCGTGGCCGCCACCAACGCCGTGATCGTCGGGATCGCCCTGCTGGTCCTGGAGGTGCCGCTGGCGCTGCCGCTCGCCCTGCTGGAGTTCTTCGCCGCCTTCGTGCCGCTCGTCGGCTCGCCGGTCGCGCTCGGGGTGGCCACGGTGGTGGCGCTGGCCGGGCGGGGCCCCGCCATCGCGCTCGTGGTGCTGGCGCTCATCGTGATCGTCGGCCAGTTGGAGGGGCACGTGCTGCACCCCCTGGTGATGGGCTGGGCGGTGCGCCTCCACCCACTCGTGGTGGCCGTGTCCGTGCTCGCGGGCGGCACCGTGGCGGGCGTGATCGGCGCGGTCGTGGCGGTGCCCTTCGTCTCGGTCGTCTGGGCGGTGTTCCGTGCCCTGCGGCCGACGCCGACCTGACGACCGAGAGCCGTCGCGAAGCGAGCAGGAGGACCGCCGTGCGCGCAGCCGGGCGCGAGCCGCCCAGCGGACGCCGGGGCGACCTTTCACGCGGCACGGACACGGAGGCCGGTGGCCGCCACGCCCACGGCGCGGGTACCCGGGATGCCCGCCGGCCCGGCCGACACTGACCGTACGACGCGAGCCGGGACGACCGGCCGACCCCGCAGGGAGGACACCGTGTGCCGTCTGTTCGGCCTCAGCAGTGCACCGCACCGCACGCACGCCACCTTCTGGCTGCTCGACGCCCCCGACAGCCTCAGCCGGCAGAGTCACCGTGACCCGGACGGCACGGGCCTCGGCTACTTCGGCGCCGACGGCACCCCGCGCACCGACAAGGCGCCCCTGGCGGCCTACCGCGACCAGGCCTTCGCCCGGGAGGCGCGCGAGGTGGAGTCGACCACCTTCGTCGCCCACGTGCGCTTCGCCTCCACCGGCAGCCTGGACACGCGCAACACCCACCCCTTCGAGCAGGACGGGCGGCTCTTCGCCCACAACGGGGTCGTCGAGGGACTCGACCGGCTCGACGACCACCTGGGCGAGGACCGGTCGCTGGTGCGCGGCGACACCGACTCCGAGCGGGTGTTCGCCCTGATCACCCGTGAGATCCGGCGTCATGACGGCGACGTCGGCGCGGGCCTCCGCCAGGCCGTCGGCTGGATCGCGGCGAACCTGCCCGTCTTCGCCCTCAACCTCGTCCTCACCACCCCCGACGAACTCTGGGCGCTGCGCTACCCCGACACCCACGAGCTGTACGTCCTCGACCGGCCGGCCGGCGGTGAGCACGGCAACCGGCACCTCGACCACAGCGGCAGTCACGGCCGTCTGCGCGTCCACTCCGCGAAGCTGGCCGGCCGGCACGCCGTGGTCGTCGCGAGCGAGCGCATGGACGACAGTCCACGCTGGAGCGCGCTGGAGCCCGGGGAACTGCTCACGGTCGGCCGTGACCTGGGCGTGAGCCGGCAGATCGTGCTGCCCGACCCTCCCGCACACCCGCTCACCCTGGACGACCTGCACCCCGACGCGGCCGCCTCCCAGCGGGCGGCCTGAGTCAAGCGGGGCGAGGGGCCGGACGTGTCGGGCGACCGGGGCCGGGCGTTTCAGGTGCGGCGTGCGGCCCAGACGGTGCGTTCGGTGCGGACGCGCAGGTCGTCACGGCGCAGGATGCTGTGCGGGCCGGTGGTGTCGAGGAGGTGGTCGAGCGCCGTGAGGTCCTCGGGGGAGAGCGCGGCGGCGACGGCACCGCGGATGCGGCGCAGACCGGCGAGGGCGTAGGGGCCGACGGCATCGGTGCCGGTGCGGGTGCCTGGGGGCTCGATGTTCACGGGGATGGTGCGCCGGCCCTCGACGGTGAAGCCCGCGGCCGTGAGCATCGGCCCCCAGTCGGCGCCCCGGTGGGGCATGTGGTCCCTCTGGAGGTGCTCGACCACGGCGTGGCAGCGCTCCTCCAGTCCGGGCCGGCCCTCGGGGGCGTCCTCGGGAAGGAAGCGTGGGAAGCCGGCCAGCTCGACGACGGCGAACACACCACCGGGCGCCAGCAGTTCGCGGACGGCGCCCAGTGCGCGCTCGGGGTGGGCCAGGTGGTGCAGGGAGGCCGATGCCCACACCAGGTCCGGCGTGCCGAGGTCGGGCCACGCGGTGTCGTCGAGGTCGGCCTGCACGGTGCGTACCCGCTCCTCCAGGCCACGGGCGCACGCCTTCGCCCGCAGGCGGCGCAGGTGTCCGGCGGACGCGTCGACGGCGGTGACGTAGGCGTCGGGGAACCGGTCCAGGAGGGCGAAGGTGCCCGCGCCCGTGCCGCAGCCCAGGTCCACGACCTGGCGCGGGTCGTCCTGCAACGGCAGCCATGCGGTGATGGAGGCGGTGTGCTCGGCGAGGACCTCGGCGTCGAGGTCGAGGATCTCCGCCAGCCCGTCGGAGTCGTCGTGCTCGGGGTGGACGTGCTGGTGGGTGTGCGGGTGCGCTTGACTCATGCCTTCACGCTAGGACGCTCATGCGCTCCGGGCATGACCTGTCCCGGTCTGCGCAAGAAGATGGGTGCCTGCGCTGCCCGATGCGCAAGAAGCCGCGCCGACCGTGACCCGAGCGGCGGCCGCCTGCATGCCGCTCACCAGGTCACCCACTGGCGGTCTGAGCGTCGCCGTCGTCGCCCCCGCGCTGGTGGCCGCGGCGTGCGTCGCGGTCGAAGATGCCGAGGACGTCGCACGGGCCGCCCTCGGCGCCGAGCGCGTGCGGCATCATCGTCGGGAACTCGGCGGCCTGGTCGGTCTCGACGCGGAAGCGGCGGTGGCCGAGCAGCAGGACCGCGGTGCCGGACAGGACGACGAGCCATTCGCGTCCGGGGTGGGCGCGCATGCGCGACGGGTCGTCGGGCGGTGGACCGGTGAGGCGCTGGCGGACCACGCTCATGCCCGGGTCGCCCTTCACCGGCCAGCGCATCGAACCGCGAGCGGCGTCGATCGTCGGGCTGATGATCACGTCATCGGCGGCGGTCTCCACGAGCTGGTCCAGCGTGGTGTCCAGGGCGCGGGCGAGGATGACGAGCTGGTCCAGCGCGAGGCGGCGCTGACCGTTCTCGATGCGGCTCAGGGTGGACTGGCTGAGATGGGCGCGGGCGGCCAGCTCGTCGAGGGACCAGCCCTGCGCCCTGCGCAAGGCGCGGATCCGCTTGCGGACGAGACCGTCCAGATCGCCCTCTTCCTGCGTCATGGGCGACAGGGTATGCCGGGGCCGCATGCGCGGGAGCGGTGCCGTTCCGTCGCGGTGCAGCGGGCGATGTCAGTGGTGGCAGGCAGGATGACGCGCATGACAACACCGGCAGCTGTGATCATGGATTCCGCCGCTTACGCGCAGGCGGTCGAGGACGCGGTGAAGGCGTCGGCCGCCTACTACGCGGGTGGGACGTCGGCCTTGGACGACGACGCCTACGACCGGCTGGTGCGGGGCATCGCCGCCTGGGAGGCCGACCATCCCGACCAGGTGTTGCCCGGTTCCCCGACGGGGAAGGTCGCCGGCGGCGCCGTGGAGGGCGATGTCCCGCACACGGTGGCGATGCTGAGTCTGGACAACGTGTTCTCGCCGGAGGAGCTCACCGCCTGGACGGCCTCCCTCGCCCGGCGCATCGGCCACGACGTCGAGCGGTTCAGCGTCGAGCCGAAGCTGGACGGGCTCGCGGTCGCCGCCCGGTACGCCGACGGCCGCCTCGGACAGCTGATCACACGCGGGGACGGAACGGCCGGGGAGGACGTCTCGCACGCGATCGGCACCATCGAGGGCCTGCCCGAGACGCTCGCCGAGCCGGTCACCGTGGAAGTCCGCGGCGAAGTCCTCATGACCACCGCCCAGTTCGAGCACGGCAACGAGGTGCGCACCGCCCACGGCGGACAGCCCTTCGCCAACCCGCGCGGCGCCGCGGCGGGCACCCTGCGCGCAAAGGAGCGTGCGTACACGGTGCCGATGACGTTCTTCGGCTACGGCCTGCTGCCCCTGCCCGACACCGACACGGCGCTCGTCGCGCGGCTGGGCGACCTCGCGCACAGCGACCTCATGGTCCAGGCCGCCGCATACGGGGTGAACACCACCGCCGGCACCGCGGTGCCCGGCACCACCGCCGACAGCGTCGAGCAGGTGCTGGCCCGCGTGCAGGAGATCGCCGCCCTGCGCGCGGAGCTGCCGTTCGGGATCGACGGGATCGTCGTCAAGGCCGACCTGGCCGCCGACCAGCGGGCAGCGGGATCGGGTTCGCGCGCTCCGCGCTGGGCGATCGCCTACAAGCTGCCGGCCGTCGAGAAGATCACCCGGCTGCTCGGGGTCGAGTGGAACGTCGGCCGCACCGGCATCATCGCCCCGCGCGCCGTCCTGGAACCGGTCGAGATCGACGGCGCCACCATCACCTACGCCACCCTCCACAACCCGGCCGACATCACCCGCCGGGACCTGCGTCTGGGGGACCACGTCATGGTGCACCGGGCCGGTGACGTCATCCCGCGCGTCGAAGCCCCCGTCGCCCACCTGCGCACCGGCGACGAACAACCCATCGCCTTCCCCGAGGCGTGTCCGCGCTGCGGGTCCGCCATCGACACACGCGAGCAGCGCTGGCGGTGCGAGAACGGACGCAATTGTCACCTGGTGGCCGCCCTGTCCTACGCGGCCGGCCGTGACCAGCTCGACGTGGAGGGCCTCGGCCACACCCGCGTCGTCCAGCTCGTCGACGCCGGCCTCGTCACCGATCTGGCCGACGTGTTCACCCTCACCCGCGAGCAGCTGATGGGCCTGGAGCGGATGGGCGCGACCAGCACCGACAACCTCCTCGCCGCCATCGCCGCGGCCAAGGGGCGGCCGCTGTCACGGGTGTTGTGCGCGCTCGGGGTCCGCGGCACCGGCCGCTCCATGTCCCGCCGTATCGCCCGTCACTTCGCCACCATGGACCACATCCGGGCCGCGGACGCGCAGGCGATGCAGGCGGTCGAGGGCATCGGCACCGAGAAGGCCCCCTCGATCGTCGCCGAGCTCGCCGAACTCGCCCCGCTCATCGACAAGCTCGCCGCGGCCGGGGTGAACATGACGGAACCCGGAGCCACGCCACCCGCCTCGTCCGACCGTGCCACCGGTGACCACGAGGAGAACTCCGAGGACGCTGGTGGACCGCTGGCCGGGATGACCGTGGTCGTCACCGGTGCGATGACCGGCCCCCTGGAGGAGCTCAGCCGCAACCAGGTGAACGAACTCGTCGAACGGGCCGGCGGCCGCTCGTCCTCCAGCGTCTCCAAGAAGACCACCCTCGTCGTCGCGGGCGACGGCGCGGGGTCCAAGCGCGCCAAGGCCGAGGACCTCGGCATCCGCCTGGCCACGCCGGACGAATTCGCCGCGCTGGTGGCCGACTACCTCGACTAGGTGATCAATCCCGCCGATGGTCAGGCGGCCACCGGTGTGCGGGTCAGTGTCCGCCGGGCTGCTCGGGGCGCGCCTGGCGCGGCAGGAGGAAGGAGAGGAGGAAGGTCAGCGCGAGCATGGCGTCGACGATCCACAGCACCGTCTTCATGACCGATCCGAAGCCGCCCTTGAAGGCCGAGGTGGCGGTGGCCTGCAGGGCCGCGGGTATGCGGGCGCCGGCCCCGGGTGAGGTCACCGCGGACCGCGTGTCCTTCTCCAGGCGCGCGCACGACGCCGGGGTGGCGGCGGGGTCCTTGGCCACGGCGCGGTCCGAGGCGCAGGCGCGCAGGTCCGCCACGACGCGGTCCTGTGCCGCGGGCGCGACGTGGGCGGCGGCCAGTTGCCCGCGCAGACCGTCCGAACGGTGGTCGACGGCGGTGGCGATCCCGCCGCCCAGCAGGCCGAAGAACACGGTGCCGAGGATGGCCACGCCGAAGGCGCCGCCGAGCTGCTGCATCGCGGTCATGGTGCCGGACGCCGAACCCGTCTCCTGCTGCTCCACGCTGGCCAGCACGATGTCGAAGAACGGGGCCATGAGCAGGCCCATGCCGATGCCGGTGACGAGCAGGGACGGCAGGAGCTGCCAGGGGCCGACGCCGCTGCCCACCACGTCGAGGGTCAGCCACACGCCGAACACGCCGGCCGCCATGACGACGGTGCCCGCCTGGAGGACGGCACGTCCGAACCGTACGACACCCTGCGCGATCCCGAACCCGACGATCATGCCGCCGGACCAGGGCACCATGACCAGGCCCGCCTTGAGCGGCGCATAGCCGAGGCCTATCTGGGTGTAGAGGTTGAAGACCAGCATGAAGCCCTGCATGGTCGAGAAGAAGACCAGTCCGAGGACCATGCCGCCGCTGAATCCGCGCTTGCGGAACAGGCTCGGGACGACCAGCGGGTCCAGACCGGCGCTGCTGCGCCGCGACTCGTACCTGGCGAAAACGGCGAAGACGACGACCGAGGCGCCCATCATCACGAACGTCCACACGGGCCAGTCGTACTCGCGGCCCTGGACCAGCGGGAAGATGAGGAGCAGCGCGGCGAGCGAGACCAGGAGCATGCCGGGGATGTCGAGGCGGGGCTTGCTCTCGGAGCGGCCGCGGGGCAGGTAGCGCACCGCGCCGAGGAAGGCCGCGGCCCCCAGCGGCAGGTTGATCAGGAAGATCATCCGCCAGCCGGTGCCGAAGTAGTCGGCGTCCACCAGCCAGCCCGCCAGGATCGGCCCGCACACCGCGGACAGCCCCATGACCGGGCCGAACATGCCGAAGGCCTTCTGCGACTCCTTCGGCGGGAACATCTCCTTGATCATGCCGAGGCCCTGGGGCAGCATCACCGCGCCGAACAGGCCCTGCACGACACGGGCGCCTATCAGCAGCTCCGGCGACACGGACACCGCGCACAGCAGCGAGCCCACGGTGAAGCCGGCGGCGCCCACCAGGAACATCGTGCGGCGTCCGTGGATGTCCCCGAGCCGCCCACCGGTGACGAGCCCGACGGCCATCGACAGCGTGTACGCGGCGGCGAGCCACTGGAGGGTGGAGGCCCCGCCGCCGAGGTCGGCGCGCATGGACGGGCCGGCGATGTTCGTGACGACGGCGTCGAGGAGGTCCATCACCTCCGCCGCGAGGATCACGAAGAGCGCGGCCCAACGCCACCGGTAGGGCGCGGGCGAGTCGGTGGGCGTCTCCGCGGACGCGACACCGGTGGGGGTCATCGGAACTCCTGGCGGGGTGAGGCGGATGATGGGTGAACGGTGTTCACCGTAGCAGAACAGTGCTCAGCCAGAGAACACTGTTCATCAAGATATAGCGCGACCTCTATGCGCGGGAGAACACTGTTCTCCTGAATGCCTAGACTGGCCGCATGACCGACGCGGCAGCCGACAGCCCAGCAACCCCACCGCCGTCTCCGTGGGAGCGGGAGCGCCCCGCCCGTGCCCACGCCGCTCCCGCGCGCACACCGCTGTCACGTCACCGCGTCGTCGAGGCGGCCTTCACCGTGCTGGACCGGCAGGGACTCGACGGACTGTCGATGCGTCAGGTGGCCGCCGAACTGGACGTCACCGTCTCCGCCCTCTACGCCCACGTCAGCTCCAAGGACGACCTCCTGGAGCTGATGTACACACGCCTCTTCGACGGATTCGAGATCCCCGCCGCGGACCCGGACCGCTGGCAGGAGCAGTTGCTGGACTTCGCGCGGGCCAGCAGACGCCGCCTGTTGTCCCATCGCGACATGGCCCGGATCTCCATGGGCCACGTCCCGTTCACCGCGGAACTGCTCCCGCACGTCGAGGGGCTGCTCGCCATCTTCCGCACGGCCGGCCTGCCCGACCGCATCGCCGCGGAGGCGGGCGACCTCATCTCCACGTACATCGACGGGTTCGTCCTGGAGGAAGGCATGTGGCAGGACCGCGCCGCCCAGCAGGGCAGCGCCTCCTCCCCCAGCCGCCCCGACTGGCGCGAGATGGCCGGAGAGATGCAGAACTACTTCGCCTCGCTGCCCGAGGCCGACTTCCCGCACCTGCGCGCCCTGTCCGGCCTCATGGTGACGGACTCCTCCGACGAGCGCTTCGACATCGGCCTGCAGATCATCCTGCGCGGCCTCGCGAGCTACCTGCCGGACCGGACGGACAGCACGGCACCGGACGACACGGGCCCGCGGAACTGACCACGAACGAGCTCACCCCTCGAGTTCCTTGCAGAAGACCGTGGAGCTCTGTCTGACCGTCATGCCCGCCCGGAGGTAGAGGCCGAGGGCGCCGGTGTCGGAGTGGGTCCACAGGGTGCAGGAGTGAACTCCGGTGCGGTGAAAGGCTCGGAAAGTGTGGCGCAGCAGGAGTCGGGCGATGCCGCGGCCGCGGTGATCGCGGCGGACGGCGAGCTGCTCGACGTATCCCTCGTCGGTGCCGGGCGCGTCGAGCGCCAGGGCGGCGCCCACCAGCGCACCAGGACGGTGTCCGGCTCCGGTACCAGACCGGGTCGCCCGAGATCGGCGGCGACGGCTCCCGCGTCGGTGCGGCTCCGGCCGTACAGTTCCCGTTCGCAGTCCGTGACCAGGGCGTGGAGCACCGGGACGTCCTCGGGCGTACAGGGTCGGGAGTGGTAGCCGGGCGGCAGGGAGGGGGCTGGAGGAAGCACCGACGGAACGTAGTCGTGGGTCTCCTCTCCCCGCAAGGGTGCGACGGCCCGGGTCACACGCGGACCGCGTACACCTTCCTCAGCGTCTCGTGCACCGTCCACGTGGTGCGGTCGCCTTCGCGCAGTACGGCCAGGTCGCCGGGCTCGAGGTGCAGGGTGGGCCCGTCCTGCACCTCCACCGTCGCCGAACCGCTGACCACGACGAACATCTCGTCCGCCTCGGTGTCGGTGACCACTCCCGGTGTGATCTGCCAGATCCCGCCCAGCTGACCGCTGTCCTCCGAGCCCCACAGGACCTTCCCGGTCACCGTGGGGTTCCCGGACACGATCTGCTGCGGATCGAGGGGCTCCGCCTCGAGTTCGGCGTCGGGTACGTGGAGGGCGAGGCTCTGTGCGAGTGACATGCGGCGACCTTAATCAGGCGGGCGCCGTCCGCGGGGGCGACAGGGTGTGGGGAGTTGCGCCGTGAGGCCAGACGTTGTGTCCCTCCACACCAGCATCGCGAGGCCGCGCTACGGGTGCGTGTCCGTGAGCGCGATGACCTGGTCCAGGCGGTCCCGGGCGGCCACCAGGTCGTCGATCCTGGCCTGGATGCGCTCGCGCTCGGCGCGCAGCATCGCGCGCTGGTCGGCGTCGGTGTGCCCGGCGTCCCAGCACGGGAGGAGTTCGGTGATCCTGCGGCTGGTCAGGCCGGCGGCGTACATCTGCTGGAAGAAGCGGACCCTGGCGATGGCGTCCTGCCGGTACAGGCGCTGGCCGGACGGGCTGCGGTCCGCGGTGAGCAGCCCCTGCTGCTCGTAGTAGCGCACGGCGCGCACCGAGACGCCGGCGCCCCGCGCCACCTCGCCGATGCGCATCAGCCGCTCGGTCCCGTCCACTGTGACAGACATGGTGGTCCCTCTCACCCCGGTTCCGCCGGTCGGCCCTTGCCCCTGACGCCGACGTCAGGTGTGAGGGTACCTGCCCCGGGGCCGGGGCCGGGGCCGACGGCCGCGGGAGCGGTGCGGGGTCACCAGGGGAGGCTTCCGGACCGGCCGATGAACCGGCCCGTCGGTCCGTCCGGGCCGATCGTGGCGAGGGCCACGACGGGGTCCGCGCCGTCGGCGACGCTGTGCCCGAGGCCGCCGGTGAAGTCGGTCGCGGTCTGCCCGGGGTCGGCGGCATTGACCTTCACGTCCTTCAGTTCCTTGGCGTACTGGGTCGTCAGCATCGTGACCGCGGCCTTCGAGGCGCTGTAGAGGGGCAGGGCGTACTGCGACTCGACGCGCGCCGGGTCCTGGGTCATGCCGAACGAGCCCATGCCGCTGGAGACGTTGACGATGACGGGGTGCGGTGACCTGCGCAGCAACGGGAGGAAGGCGTGGGTGACCCGCACGATGCCCACGACGTTCACGTCCAGCACGGCGCTCATGTCGGCGGCGGTGTACTCCTCGACGGGACCGACCCTGCCCAGCACACCGGCGTTGTTGACCAGTACGTCGATCGCGCCCTCGTGGGCGGCGACGTCCGCGGCCGCGGCCCGGACCGAGGCGTCGTCGGTCACGTCGATCTGGACGAACCGCGCGCCGAGCGACGCCGCAGCGGCCAGGCCGCGCTCACGGTCGCGGGCCCCGAGGAGGACGGTGTGCCCCGCCTCGACGAGGCGACGAGCGGTCTCGTGGCCGAGGGACTTGTTGGCCCCGGTGATGAAGGTGGTGGTCATGCCGGCTCCCGGTGGTCCGCACAGCGCCGTCGTGCGCCGTGTACGCACTCCATGCTGGGCACGCGGCGGGAGGGGCGGGAGTGACGGCGCTTCCTGGTACCGGGCGTACCACCCGGCGGCCGGCTCCCCCGCACCGGGCGCGGCGCCGGTGGGTCAGCCCGGGGAGGCGGACATGTCCTGGAGCCCCACGGTCGCGAGGAGTTCGAGTTTGCTGCCCGCGTCGGTGCCCGGCTGCGGCGTGTACACCACGAGGCGCAGGTCCGTGTCCTGGGTGGTGAGGATGTCGGAGGCCAGGGCGATGTCTCCCACGTCCGGGTGCTGGACGCGTTTGTGCGCGCTGCGGTGACCGCCCACCGCCCGCCGGCCCCACAGCTCGGCGAACCGGGGGCTCGCCCCCAGCCTCGCCACCAGCGCCGCGAGCTCGGGGTCCCCCGGGTAGCGGCCCGTCGTCGCGCGCAGGTCGGCGACGAGGGACTCCTCGAAGGCCGCACGCTCCGCCGCCGTCTGCCGGATCCGGGGCAGCTCGCCCAGGAACTGCCGGACCAGGATGTTGCGTTCCTCACCACCGGGGGCCGTGGGATCGCCGAACGTGGCCGCGAACAGCGCGTTCCAGTGCAGCAGTTGCCAGGTGGCGTCGTAGACCGCCAGCGGGCTGCCGGCCAGTTGGTCCACGATCCGGTACAGGCTCCCCGGGATCATGCGCGGCACCCGGCTGGGGTCCGCGGCGTGACCGGCCATGCGCAGCAGGTGCGCGTGCTCGTCGTCGGACAGGCGCAGGGCCCGCGCCAGCGACGAGCAGACCTGCGCCGACGGGGTCGCCACCCGGCCCTGCTCCAGCCGGACCACGTACTCCACGGAGATGCCGGCCAGTGTCGCCAGCTCCGTGCGGCGCAGGCCGGGCACCCGGCGCGGTGAGCCGTGCGCGTGGCCCACGGTCGCCGGGTCCAGGCGGTCGCGCCACGCCCGCAGCGCGGCACCGAGTTCGTTCATGCCCACCATCCTCGCGCCTCCCCCCGGCGGAGGTGGGCCTCCCGGGCATGAAATGCCGAGGCCGAAGCACTCGGAGGGGCATGGAGTGCGCGATCTATCAGGAGCAGACGGATGAGTGGGAGCAGATCGACTGCCGGCAGGAGGACGGCGGGTGCAAGGCCACCCTGGCCCGCCTGGCGGAGCTGAAGCCCGACGAGTTCGCCTGGATCCGCCTGGACGAACCCGGGCAGGAGGAGCTGCAGCAACTGGCCGAGCACCTGCACCTGCACCGGCTCGCCGTGGAGGACGCGGTCCACGCCCACCAGCGGCCGAAGTCGGAACGCTACGGCGACGTACTGGCCGTGGCGGTCAAGACCCTGTGGTTCGTCGAGCGGACGTCGGACGTGGAGACGGGCGAAGTGATGATCTTCCTCGGTCCGTCCTTCGCCCTGACCGTCCGGCACGGCGCGGCCGACCCCGCCGCCGAGGCCGCGCGACGGCTCGCGCAGCAGCCCGAACTCGCGCGGCTCGGCCCGGTGAGCGTGCTGCACGCGGTGACCGACGTGGTCGTCGACGCCTACACCCGGGCCGCCGCCCAAGTGCGCACGGACCTGACCGAGCTGGAGCGGTGCGTGTTCTCCCCCGCCCGCGAGGACCTCACCGAGCAGATCTACTCCCTCAAGCGGGAGGTGGTGGAGTTCCGCGAGGCCATCCAGCCCCTGGTGCCGGTCCTGCAGCCCTTCGCGACCCCACGGCCGGACTGGCCGCACGAGGTGGCGCCGTACTTCCGTGACGTCGCGGACCACCTCACCCGCGCCGACGCCGAGGTCCGCGCCATGGACGACCTGCTGTCCTCCGTCCTGGACGCCCACCTGGCGAAGGTGAGCACCTGGCAGAACGACGACATGCGGCGCATCAGCGCCTGGGCGGCCATCTTCGCCGTACCCACCATGGTCGCCGGCATCTACGGCATGAACTTCGCGCACATGCCCGAACTCGACTGGCGCTACGGCTACCCGTGCGCGCTCGCCGTCATGGCACTCGGCGCGGGCTTCCTGTACCGGGCCTTCCGGCGCAACGGCTGGCTGTGAGGAGGAGCGGGGAGCGCCATTCGCACAGGCGCCGCCGGGCGGCGGGCGCGGGGTGCGGGAAACCGGGTCGACGGCGATCGCCGCCGTACCCGATCATGCGGTCATGCCGTTGAGAGACACCCTCGCCCGAGTCGACGCGGACCTCGCCGCCGGCCGGGTCCCCGTCGCCCGCCAGCGCCTGCGCGGGCTGGTGTCGTCGTTCCCCGACGACCTGGTGGTCCGCCGGCGCCTGGCCGAGGTGTACCGCCTCTACGGCGACCCCGCGGAAGCGGGCCGCTGGATGTACCTCGAGGAGGACCGGGAGGCGGCGGAGACCTCCGCCTTCGAGGCGCGGTACCCCACGGCCCCGCAGCGGATGCGGGCCCTGGCCTGGCAGGGCCCGGAGTCGCTCGCCCCCACCGCCTTCGCCAGGGAACAGCTCGCGGCCGTCCGGGTGGCGTGCTCCGACGCCATGGGACGCCCCGTCGACTGGGACGCGGTGCCCTCCGCCGCGGAGGCGGACGGCACGGGCAGCACCGTCACCGGCTTCCTGGCAGGGGCGGGGTGCCTGGTGGCGGTGCTGGCGTTCCTCGCGATCTGGGTGAACGGACTCGTCGCCCTCTTCGACTGACGTCGGCCGGCCCGGCGAGGTGACGTCGGTGGAGGGCCCCGCTGGGTAGCATCCCGCGCATGGCCATCACACTCGAGAACGTCGGCATCGCCGTTCGCGACATCGAAGCCGCGATCTCCTTCTTCACCGACCTCGGCCTCACAGTCCTCGGCCGTGACACGGTCCGGGGTGAGTGGACCGACACGGCCGTCGGCCTCGACGGGAACCACGCCAGGATCGCGATGCTCGGGACGCCGGACGGCCACGGCCGCCTGGAGCTGTTCGAGTACATCCATCCCGAGGCGATCGAGACGGAGCCCACGCGCCCCAACGAGATCGGCATGCACCGCGTCGCCTTCTCGGTCGACGACCTCGACGCGGCGCTGGCGACGGCCGCGCGGCACGGCTGCCGTCCGCTGCGCGGGGTGGCGACGTACGGGGACGTCTACCGGCTGACGTACCTGCGCGGTCCCAGCGGCATCCTGGTGATGCTCGCCGAGGAGCTGAAGAAGCAGGAGTGACGGCCGGACCGGTGCCGCCTACGCCTCACGCGGTCGGGGCCACCGGCCGGGCCGGTTCGCCGGGTTCGAGCTCCAGCGGGTACAACTGGCTCCAGTACAGGCGCAGCACGTCCTCCGGGATCCCGGCGGACGCCTCGGCCCGGTCGCGGAAGGCGAGGTGCAACTCCTCGACCCGGTCCCCCACTTCCCCGGCGGCGCGCGGCCCGGACCGCACGCCTCGCCCGGCCCACCAGCGCGCGGCGCAGGCCGCTCCGGCGGCGGCGGCCGCGGTGATGGCCAGTACCTCGCGCGACGAGATCACCCGCATGACACTCCCCGACTCTCCCCCGACCAGGCCCATGCATAGGGGGTGTCCCGAGTGCGGCCGTTCATGCCACCCCTGCGGGGGGTGTCCGGGCCGGGTGCCGCCGCCCACCACCTCGGTGCGGGACGTCAGACCCGGTCCAGGGGGCGGTGCGGGCCGTCCGGGAGGCGGACGTCGATCGTGTCGCCCGGGCGCACCACACCGCCCTCCTTCACCACGCTCATGATCCCGGCCTTGCGCACGACGTTGCCGTGCTCGTCGCGCCCGACGACCTGCTTCAGCAGCCCGTCCTGGAAGCCGTCGATCTGCCGGCTGGGGTTGCGCAGGCCGGTGACCTCCAGGACCGCGGAGTCGCCGATGTGCAGCAGGGTGCCCACCGGCAGGCCGAGCAGGTCGAGGCCGCGCGTGGTGATGTTCTCGCCCAGCTCGCCGGGCGCGACCTCGTAGCCGTGCGCGCCGACCTTGGTGAAGAGCTCCTCGTGGATGAGGTGCACCTGGCGCAGGTTCGGCTGGGTGGGGTCCTGCGCCATGCGGGAGCGGTGCTTGACGGTCACGCCGGCGTGGACGTCCCCCTCGACGCCGAACCCGGCCAGCACCCTGATGCTGTCCCGGTTCGGCTTGGTGAACGAGTACGCGCCGTTGCTGCTCACTGCCGTGACTACCCCGGTCATGCCCGACTTCCCCTCGTCGTCCGCGTGATCGGTGACGAGCCTAGCCCGGACGCCGCCCCACGCACGCAGACCCCTCGGGCCCTCAGAAACCCGTCAGCGTGATCTTGCCGACCGCCTTGCCCGACTCGAGGACGCGGTGCGCTTCCGCAGGTGCGCGGCGCCAACGGTGCCGAGTACCCGGCGGTCCCCCTGCACGTCGAGTGCGCGCTCACCGCACTCGGCCGCAGCGTGGCCGGCCCGCTGGGCCGGCTGCGGACCTGGGTCGAGGACCACCTGGACGACATCGAGCCGTCGAGCCGACGACCCCTGCCCACGAGGGGCTCCGGAAATTGCGTTGGCCGGCCGGGACGGCCGCTGCTACGGTTCCCGAGGCCGTGCGAGAGACCGAGGAGGTGGTACCCGTGAACGTTTCGACATGGGTGCTCCCCTGCGGGGTCACGGTCGGGCGGTAGGCCGTCCGGGAGCGCCGTCCACGCGCACTCCCGAAAGGCACGACCGTGCACTTCACTTCCGAACAGCACCTCGACGACGGCGTCCTCGCACGCGACTTCACCCTGGGCGAGATCCCCGGCACCCTGTGGACGCCCGCGTCCGACGCCCCCCTCCCGCTGGTGCTGATGGCCCACAACAACGGCCTGCCCAAGGCGGATCCCCGGCTGGTGGCCCGCGCCCGGTACACCGCGGCACGCGGCTTCGCGGTGGCCACCATCGACGCCGCCGGGTGCGGCGACCGTCCGCGGTCCGCCGCCGCCGAGCAGGCCCGCGCCGAACTCCGGCGGGCCGTGCAGGCCGGCCGGCCGGCCGACGAGCTCGACGAGCTCTTCGAGTCCCTCGTCGGCCCGCTGGTCGCCGACGCGGTGCCGGAATGGCGGGCGACCCTCGACGCCCTCCTCCGCCTCCCGGACATCGGCGGGCCGGTGGGGTACTCCGGGGGCTGGGCAGCCCTCGGCATCCGGCTCGCGGTGGCCGAACCCCGCATCGTGGCCGCCGGTTTCTTCGCCGGGGGCTATGTGCCCCGCGCCCAGCGCGAGGAGGCCCACCGGGTCACCGTCCCGCTGCTGTTCCTGCTCCAGTGGGACGACGAGGGCAACCCGCGCCGACGGGCCCTGGACCTCTTCGACGCCTTCGGCAGCAAGGAGAAGACGCTCCACGCCAACCTGGGCGGCCACACGGGCACCCCGGCGTTCGAGCTGGAGGACGGCTGCCGGTTCCTGGACCGGCATCTGAAGTAGGACGTGACGAAGGCGGCTGCCCGGCCCCCGGGGCGCGTCACCCACGCGCCCCGGGGCGGGCAGCCGCCCTCGGTCGGGTCAGGACGCCGCGGGGACCGCCGCCGGGACCGCTGCCTCGAGGCCGCGCGCCGCGACGACCTGGGCGGTGCCGTCGGCCAGGCGGTAGCGCAGGCCCACCACCGCGGTCCGTCCGGCGGCGACCTTCTCGGCGAGGTACCGGGAGCGCTCGAGGAGCTGGTCGACGGTACGCCGCACGTGCTCGGCGAGGATGTCGTCGGGCTCGGTCCGTCCGGCGGCCCGCGCCGCCAGCACGCTCGGGGTCACGCGCTCGACGACGTCGCCGACGTAGCCGCCCGGCGTCGCGCCGTTCTCCACCGCGGCGCACGCGGCACCGACCGCGCCGCACGAGTCGTGGCCCAGCACCACGACCAGCGGGCAGTTCAGCACCTCGACGCCGTACTCGACGCTGCCCAGCACCTCACCGCCGGCCACGTGGCCCGCGGTGCGCACCACGAACAGGTCGCCCAGTCCGCGATCGAAGATGATCTCGGCGGCCAGCCGGGAGTCGGAACACCCGAACAGCACCGCGAAGGGCTGTTGGCCCGGCGCGATCTCCGCGCGGCGGGTGGCGTCCTGGTTCGGGTGCTCGGGCGTACCGGCGACGAAGCGCTGGTTGCCGGCCAGCAGCAGCTCGAAGGCTTCCTGGGGCGTCGGGGTCTCGATCTCGCTCATGGGCCGAAAGCCTAGAACCCCTGGCCAACGAACGCACGGCCTGGTCCCGACTCGTCTCACCAGCTGGGAGACGCCCGCCCCGTGCGCACACGCGGTGACGCCACCCGCATGGCGGTCATGGGGGGCGTGGAGCGCCGTCCCGCATGCACCCCGCCCGGTCACGGCGCACCCTGGTGCCATGCCCTCCATGCCCTCCGTGCCCTCTACGCCCCCTGTTGTCGTCTACCCGCCCGACGAGCGCGGCGGCCGCCGCGTGCGCATCGACAGCGAGATCTCCGGGATGGCGTACGGCGTCCGCGACGTGGCCGAGTTCCTGCGCCGCGCCGGCCTGGAGATCGACCCGTCCGAGGTGGCTCAGGCGGCGTGGATCGACTGGCGGGGAGGCGGCCCGGACGTGTGGACGCACTGATCCCGGCCCCCACCCCGCGGCCCCGGCTCCCCGGGCGATCTACCCAGCCTTTTCGCCGTGCCGTTACAGTGCACGCGTGAGTAGGCAGCCACCGACCCTCGAGGACGTCGCCCGGGCGGCGGGGGTGTCGCGGGCCACGGTGTCCCGGGTCGTGAACGGCGTGCGCAACGTCGATCCCGCCCTCCAGGAGGTCGTGTTCCGTGCGATCGAGCTGACGGGTTACGCCCCGAACCGCGCTGCCCGCTCCCTGGTCATCCGGCGTGCCGAGACGGTCGCCCTGGTCATCTCCGGCGTGGGTGGCGCGGCGGACGACGCGGCCCGGGAGGTGTTCGCCACCCGCGTGTTCACCGATCCGTTCTTCGGGCGGGTGGTCGGCGGCGTGATGAGCTTCCTGCGGCCGCGCTCCATGCATCCGGTGCTGATGCTCGCCGAGTCCGACGCCGACCGGCAGGAGGTGGTCTCCTTCCTGCGGCAGGGGCGGGCCGACGGCGCCCTGGTCGTCTCCACCCACCCGGACGACCCGCTGCCCGCGCTGCTCGCCGGGGCGAAGCTGCCCGCCGTGCTCTTCGCCCGGCCCTCGCGACCCGTCCCGCTGACCTACGTCGACCTGGACCACCGGGCGGGCGGTGCGCTGGCCGCGCGGCACCTGCTGGCGCGCGGGTGCCGCCGGCCGGCCACGGTGAGCGGGCCGCTCGACGTGCGGGCGAGCCGGGAGCGGCTGGCCGGCTTCCGCGAGGCCCTCGCGGAAGCCGGGGTGACGGACGTGCCGCTCGCCGAGGGTGGTTTCACGCTCGCGAGCGGCATCGCGGGCACGGCCGAGCTGCTCGCCCGGCACCCCGACCTGGATGGTGTCTTCGCGGCCAACGACCTGATGGCGCAGGGTGCTTGCCGGTTGCTGCGCGAGCGCGGCAAGCGGGTGCCGGGCGACGTCGCCGTGGTCGGTTTCGACGACAGCGGTGTGGCCGTGACCTGTGAGCCGCCGCTCACCTCGGTCCGGCAGCCGGTGGAACGGATGGCCGAGGAGATGGCCCGGCTCCTCGACGGCCAGGTGCGCGGTGAGGCGGGGGCCCCGACCGGCGTCGTCTTCGACCCCGAACTCGTCGTACGCGCCTCCGCGTGAGCGCGTCGCGCGGGGAAAGCGCTCCCGTCCGCCCGCTCACGGCGCGCCCGTGACCGTGACCGGGCGTTCGCACCGGACGTCGCCCGCCGAGCGCCCGACCAGCAGCCGGTAGGTCCCGAGTTCGGTCCGCCACTCCTGGTCCCGGGTCGACCAGTGCCGCAGGGCGCGGGGTTCCACCACCACCTCGGCGGTCACCCGCTGTCCCGCCTCGGCGCGGACCGCCGCGTACCCGGCGAACCAGCGTTCCGGTCGGTCCACCGTGGAGCCGGGGCGCGCCAGGTAGACCTGGACGACCTCCCGTCCCGCCCGTGGCCCCGTGTTGCGCAGGCGCACCCGGAGCGTGATCGGGGAGCCCTCCGTAGCCCGGGTCGGCCCGTCCACCGATTCATAGTCCCACCGGGTGTAGCCGAGGCCGTGGCCGAACCAGAACGCCGGTTCCCGGCCCGTCCGCAGCCAGGCCCGGTACCCGACGTGCAGGCCCTCGTCGTACGGCAACCGTCCGCGGGTCGGGCGGGTCTCGGTGACCGGGGCGTCGGCGAGGCGGGCCGCCCAGGTGGTGGGCAGGCGGCCCCCGGGTTCGGCGCGGCCGAGGAGGACGTCGGCGATGCCGGCGCCGGCCTCCTGGCCGGGGAACCAGCCGAGCAGCAGGGCGGCGACCCGGTCGCGCCAGGGCAGTTCGACGGGGCCCCCGCTGTTGACGACCACGACGGTGCGCGGGTTGGCCGCCGCCACGGCCCGCACCAGGTCGTCGTACGCGCCGTCCAGGGCCAGCGAGGTGCGGTCGCGGCCCTCGCGCTCGCTGTGTTCGGTGGTGCCCACGAAGACGACCGCGGCGTCCGCGCCGCCGGCCGCGGCCGCCGCCTCGGCCAGGGCGGCCCGCGTGTCCGGAGCGGGCGGGGCGGCCGCGAGGACGGTGGCGCGCCCGTCGCCGGGGAGCAACTCCCGTCGCGCCACGACGTGTACGGGCCGCAGCGAGGTGAGGGAGGTACGGGCGGTGCGCAGCGGCGGGGTGACGTGCACGATCGCCGGATCGTCGGTCCGCCGGGGGAACGCGGCGTCGAGCAGGGTCCGTTCGTCCACCCGGAGGGTCATCCGGCCGAACCCGGCGACGCCGAACGTCCAGGTGCCGGTGGTGGTCGGGCGCAGCAGGGCGCTGATCTCCACGGTGTGCGCGCCGGCCACCAGGGTCGGTTCCAGCTGGCGTCCGGACAGCCGTCGTTCCGCGTGGAGTTCGCGGCCGTCGGCGTCCAGCAGTCGTACCAGCACTCCCGGGGCGCCCGAGCGCGGATCGGTGCAGTGGTCGGGGGTGACCGGGGCGGGCGGTACGTCGAGGGCCGGGCCCGGGACGTGGACGACGCGGGCCCGGCCGCGCAGGGCGCTGCGCAGGGCGTCCAGCGGGGTGACCGTTCCCGTCGGGTGGACCTCGGCGCTGCCGCCGCCCTGGGTGCGCGGCGTGGCGGCGTGGGCGCCGATGACGGCGAGGGTGGACAGGGCAGCGGGGTCCAGGGGCAGGACGTCGTCGTGGTTGCGGAGCAGGACGCTCGCCGCGGCGACGGTCCGGCGCAGCAGCGCCCGGTGGCCGCGGTGTGCCCGGGCGGGGACCGTGCGGGGGCGGTGCGGGCCGAGGGCGCCGACGCGTGCGGCCAGCCGCAGCAGGCGGCGCACCTTGTCGTCGACGGCCGGCTCGGGGACCTCGCCCGCGCGGACCGCGTCGGTCAAGGAGCCGGCCCACGGGCTGTCCGGGCCGGGCATCGCCAGGTCCAGTGCGGCGCGGGCGGTCTCCCGCGTGGCCCGCACGGCGGCCCAGTCGGAGACGACAACCCCGTCGAAGCCCCAGTGCCCCTTCAGGACCTCCCCGAGCAGCGGACTGGCGGTCATGGTGGTGCCGTTGACGCGGTTGTAGGCGGCCATGACGAGCCACGCGCCCGCCTCCACGGCCCGCTCGAACGGCGCCAGGTACACCTCGCGCAGCACGCGGTCCGGGACCCGGACGTCGACCGTGAGGCGGTCGGTCTCGGAGTCGTTGGCGACGAAGTGCTTGGCCGTGGCCGCGACGCCCTGGGACTGGATGCCGCGGACGAGCGCGGCGCCGGTGCGGCCGGTCAGTTCCGGGTCCTCGGAGAAGCACTCGAAGTGCCGGCCGCCGAGCGGGCTGCGGTGCAGGTTGAGGGTGGGTGCGAGGACGACGTGCACCCCCTTGCGGATCGCCTCGGCCGCGAGGAGGCGGCCCAGTTCGGTGAGGAGTTCCTCGTCCCACAGCGCGCCGAGGGCGGAGGCCGAGGGCAGCAGCGCGGAGGTGCGCCGCTCGTCCCAGGACTCCCCGCGCACGCCGGCCGGCCCGTCGGACAACACCATCGCCCGCAGTCCCAGGTCCGGTTCGGCGGCGGTGCGCCAGGTGGTGGCGCCGGTGAGCAGGCGCACCTTCTGGTCGAGGCTCAACTTGTCGACCAAACGGTCGAGTTGTTCGTCGTTCATCCCACCCCTTGTTCGGCGACGAAGGGCCCGGTCGCCCCGCCGCCGGGCGGCAGGGGACCGGGCCGTGCGGCTCCCGGCCGGTGCTCAGGGCAGCCGGTAGTCGCTGTTGAGCGTGGCACCCGCTTCCGGGTGCGTCTGGTCGTAGCCGCGCGCGTCGCACTGCAGGCCGCCCACGATGCAGTGGTCGACCAGCGCCTTGAGGGTGCGGTCCTCCCAGGCGTTGAAGAAGTCGTAGTGGAAGGAGTAGCCGCGCCCGCTGGCCAGGCGCACCTGGGACATGTCGCCGTTGACCGGGAAGGCCATCTTGAACTCGATCATCGGCAGGGCGACCGGGTGGTCGGCGGGGCACATGTTGTCGTTGGTGCCGGGCTTGACCACCGGGTACGCCATGTGGCTCTTGTGGTCCGGGGTGTCGAGGTACTTCCCGTCCCAGCAACTGGGCGCCTGGAAGCGGATGTTGAGCTGCACGTCGGCCCGGTCGGGACAGCTCGCCGGGAAGTCGGTGTTGAAGTAGCTGTCGCCGCACTCCCAGCCCTCGACGAAGCCGCGGTGGTGGCGGAACTCGTCGGCGGTCTGCATCGGGTTGCCCACCACGAAGCGCAGGCCCTTGGGGAAGGGCCGCACGCTGGTGTAGTCGGTGACGCCGGCCTTGTAGTAGATGGTCTGCGGGCCGACGGGGAGGATCTTGCGGTCGCCGTTGTACAGCGACGGCATCCAGTAGCCGGAGGCGTCGGCGGGCGCCTTGCAGGTGGTGGCTCCGCCGGTGAGGGAGGCGGTGGTGCTGTTGGCGTCGGTCGAGGTGTTGCCCATGAAGGTGTGGTCGTGGGACTTGCCGGGCTGGCCGGGGTAGACGATCGGGTCGTCGGGCGCGGTGTGGGTGACCGAGCAGTTGGCCTGGAACTCGTGGAAGTAGCGGGTCGGCGGGGTCGCCGTGGACGGGGTGACGCCGGTGACCTGCGGGACCGCCGGGATGTAGCCGTCTCCGTCGGGGTCGTCGCCGGACGCCTGGGTGGACACCGCCATGGTGTGCCCCAGGTGGGCGGTGGTGGCCGTGGTGGCGTCCCGGCCGGTGTGCGTGTCGGTGGTGGCCGAGGCGATGGTGCCGACGCCGAGGACCGTGGCGACGAGCGCGGTGCCGAGGAGGAGTGCGGGGAGCCGGCGTGGACTCGATCTCATGGGATCTCCTGCCCGTGAGGGGGGTGGAAGGGGGGGGGTGGGGACCGCGTCGCGCCGGGGCGCCACGCGGGGGTGACGGGCGGGTCCGGTGGCGCCGGGCCGGGTACGGGAACCGCCGCCACCGGACCGCTGCGTCAGCCGTAGATGCCGATCTCGTGCAGGGAGTAGCCCCAGCCGGTGCCGCGCGCGGTGAGCTGGAGGCGGACGTAACGGGCCGTTCCCGTCAGGCCGATGGTGTCCACGTCGCCGTCCCCGGCGGTGGTCGAGTACGCCGAGCGCCAGGTGGTGCCGTCGTCGGAGAGCTGCACCGTGTACGCCTTGCCGTAGGCCGGGTCCCAGACCAGCTGGAGGGTGCGCAGCGCCTTGGCCGCGCCGAGGTCGACCTGGATCCACTGCGGGTCGCTCCAGTCGCTGGCCCAGCGGGTGTCGGCGCGTCCGTCGACGGCCAGTTGGGGCGTGCAGGGGCAGTCGCCGTAGGACTGCTGGGAGGAGGAGGCGGTGGCCGGGCGGTTCAGCGCCAGGTTGGTGCCGCCGACCGGTGGGGCGACGACCCGCACCGACTTGGTCTCGATGCCGGCATTGCCGTGACCGTCCTCGGCCTGGACGTACACCTTCCACACGCCGAGCTTCTGCGGGGCGGTGACGGCGAAGGTGCCGTTGCCGGTGGACCGCCACTGCGCGGCCACCAGTCCCTTGTCGCCGCCGGCGTAGTTCCCGCTGAGGAAGACCTTGTAGGTCACCGGGTCGCCGTCGGGGTCGCGCACGTCGGCGTGCACGGTGAACTCGCCGCCGGCCGGCGCCGAGGTGGCGGGGCTGACGGTCATGTTGCTGAGCACCGGGGGCGTGTTGCCGACGGCGGTCGTGCCGGTGTACGCGCGCTTCACCGCGTAGTACGACAGCCGCTTGAGCCCGTCGGGCACGAGGTTGAACCAGACGCCGCCGAAGTCGTGTTCGGTGCCGTAGTGGAAGAGGGTGGCGCCCAGGGCCACGCCCTGGTGGGCGGTGACGCAGTTCCAGGCCTTGGTGTAGCCGTCGGCCTTCTGCACGTCGGTCGGCTCGTCGGGGACGCCGTTGACGTCGTTCGGCACCTCCCACTCCCCCGCGGGGCCGGTCTCGGTGATGATGTACGGCTTGGTGTAGCCGCCGTCGATCCAGTCCTGGCGCACCTTGCAGACGTTGTTGTACGAGTTCATCGCGTACAGGTCCAGGTCGGGCGCGTTGCGCTGGTAGTACGGCCAGGCGCCGGTCCACGCATCGGTGGAGGTCACCGGGTGGTCCGGGTCGATGCTGTGGATCTTCTTGGCGACGTCGTTGACGAAGCTGGTGTAGGCGTTGCGCTGCGTCTCCAACTGGGCTCCGCTGTAGCAGTTCTGGAGGCCGAGCACGGACTCGTTGCCGACGTTCCACATCAGGGTCGCCGGGTGGCTCTTGTAGGTGTCCACCCACTTGGCGAACTCGGTGAGCGCGTTGGTCTTGTACGTGGTGTCCGTGACGTAGTCGACGCAGCCGCCGGCGCCCGGGCCGCCGCCCGGCTGGAGCCAGAAGCCGTTGATGACGCGGATGCCGTTGGCGGCGGCGCTGTCCAGCAGCGGCTTGGTGGAGGCGTCGGTGCCCCAGGTGCGGATCGTGTTGGCGCCCATGGCCTTCACGTCGGGCAGGTAGGTCGGCCCCGCGGAGGCGGCCGGGCCCCAGGTCACGCCCTTGACGGTGTACGGCTGCCCGCCCACGGTGAGGCGCCAGGCGCCCTGGGTCCCCTCGACCTTGACGGGTCCGCCGGGCGGGGGCTGTGTGGTGCCGCCCCCGGTGGCGGAGCCGTAGACCTGGAACTCCCAGAGGGAGTACCCGTATCCGCCGGCCCGGGCGATGCCCTGCATCCGGACGTAGCGTCCCGTCCCGGACAGGGCGAGGTCGTCGGTGCCGCCGTCGCCGCCGGTCACCGTCCTCAGGGTGCGCCAGTCGGTGCCGTTGTCGGACGCCTGGACCGCGTAGTCCTTGCCGTAGGCGGCCTCCCAGGTCAGGACGACCCGGCTGAGCGTGGCCTGCTGACCGAGGTCGACCTGGATCCACTGCTGGTCGCTCCACTGGCTGGCCCAGCGGGTGCCGGTGAGGTTGCCGTCCACGGCCGCGGCGGGGGCGTAGCCGTCGCCCTCCTGCGAGGAGGCGGTGGCGGGCCGGCCCTGGGACAGCAGGGTGTCGGCGGCGTGGGCGGCCGGGGCGAGCGCGAGGGTGGTGAGCGAGGAGGCGAGGAGGAGCCCGGCCGCGAGGAGGGCTCCGCCGGTGCGGCGGCGGGGTGGTGGGTCGGTGAGGGAGGCTCTGGACACGCGTGCTCCTGGTTCGGTCGCCGTGCGGGAGGCGGGTGGGGGTGGCGGCGGACGGGGGCGGGGTGGTGCGTCGGCCCTCGGGCTCCGTGGCCGGTGCCGCCTGCGGTGGGGACCGCGCGCCGGAACGGAGTGGGAGAGCGCTCTCCGACCATGCCGCGTGGTCATGGAGCGGTCAAGGAGGTGTGCGGGATTTTCTTCGACCTTGTTTCAAGGCTTGAAGCCAGAGGCCGGGAGCCCTGCGGACGGACCGGGCGACCTGAGCCGTCCGCTCGACGAGCCCCGGGTCCGGCCGGCCCCGGACGCCACCCGGAGGCATGCGCGGCGGCCGACGCCGGGCCGCGCGATGCTCAGGATTCGGCAAAGAATGGCCAATGCCGTACGGGTTCGGACGCGTTATGGCCGTGCACGACGACGGCTCGATCCTGTCGTTGCACGATTCCGCCAAGCGGTATCAGGGATTCCGACCGGCGTTTTTCATTGCGGCTCCATGAACGCTTCCTTACAGCCTTGCCCCGGTGACGGACCCGATCACGACTCGAGGCGCGCTGGGGATTCGCTGGAGCAGAGGGCCACGGGTGTGCGCTTGTTACAGGACGGCGAGCCGGGCCGTACACCCGGTCCCGGAGCAAGGATCCGCACCGCGGCCAGCGGGTCGACCGCACCGCGCGCCTCGACGGCCACAACCGGAGCACCCTCGTTCGATTTGCGTTCAAGAAGTGCTGAGCCTTTGCCTCCCGCTCCGCACGACGGCGCCCCCGCGAGAACGGCACTGACACGCCCGACAGTTAAGTGGTGTCGCGCAAGGCACCTCCTTCGTGTACGTTCCGATCGATCACGCAAAGTACTGACCTGATTTCGCCTGCGCGGCACCCTCTGGGGGGAGTTGTACGGTTGGCGCAGGCACACGGTTCGGTAGGGGGAGGCGTACACAGATGTCTGCACCGTGTCCCGGCTACGTGCGGAAGTCCTGCACCCGATGTAGGGCGATGCCGGCCGCACTCTGAGGGCCCGCTCCGCGCACACGGTTCGAGCAGTTCCTCCGGCGAACGATTCACCGATTCGTCGCCGTTCTGACCTTTTTCACGGCTGCCCCGTGCGGCCGAAACCGACCATGGAACGCGCCTTTCGCATGCCCGATGTCGTGGACGTGTTACGCGCGTCGACTCCACCTGCCCTAATTCAAGGCTCCAACGTGACGAATTCCAGGTTCGAAGGATGATGGCGAAACCAGCGGGGTCCGGAGAATTGTCCCTGTCAGAAATGCTGCGCGCGGCCACCGCCGCCCAGCCCGACCGGACTGCCGTCTCCTGTGGCACGGAGCGGCTCTCCTTTCAGCAGCTCAGTGAGCGCAGCGAGCATGTGGGCGCCCACCTGCGGCGGCTCGGTGTGCGGGCGGACGAACCCGTCGGCATCTTCATGGAGCCGTCCGTCGACCTCATGACGAGCGTCTGGGGTGTCCTGCACTCGGGCGCCGCGTACCTGCCGCTGTCGCCGGAGTACCCGGACGAGCGGGTGCGCTACATGGTCGCGGACTCGCGGACCGAGGTCGTCCTGACCTCGGAGTCCCTGGTGCCCCGGCTGGCCGCCCTGACGCCGCCCGGGACGCGGATCGTCACCGTCGCCGACGGCCGGGTCCGCACGGAGGGGCCCGCCGACGGTCCGACCGCCGGGCCGGCGGCATTCGTCCCCCCGCGGGGCGACTCCCTCGCGTACGTCATCTACACCTCGGGGAGCACCGGCAACCCGAAGGGCATCGGCATCGAACACCACAGCATCGTCAGCCAGATGCGGTGGCTGGCCGAGGAGCACGGCCTCGACGAGCGCCGGACGGTGCTGCAGAAGACGCCGCTGAGCTTCGACGCGGCCCAGTGGGAGATCCTCGCCCCGGCCTGCGGCAGCAGCGTGGTGATGAGTGAGCCGGGGATCTACGCCGATCCCGGCGGGCTCATCGACCTCATCACGGCGCACCGGGTCACCACCCTGCAGGGCGTGCCGACGCTGCTGCAGGCGCTCGTCGACACCGGCCGGCTCTCCGACTGCACCTCGCTCACGCACGTGTTCAGCGGCGGCGAGGCGCTCACCAAGACCCTGGCGGTCGAACTCCTCGACGCTTTACCGCACGTCGACCTGGTGAACCTGTACGGCCCGAGCGAGTGCACCATCAACGCGTCGGCGCACACCGTGGACCGTGACACCGTCCACGAAGGTCCCGACCACGTCTCCATCGGCCGGCCGGTCCCGGGCATGAGCTTCCACATCCTCGACGCGGCACGCAGACCGGTGGCTCCCGGCGAGTCGGGTGAACTACACATCGCCGGGCACCAGTTGGCCCGCGGGTACCTCAACAACCCCGAGCTGACGGCGCAACGGTTCATCGCCAACCCGTTCTCCTCGGACCCGGCGTCCGCCCGTCTGTACCGGACGGGTGACCTGGCCCGCTGGAACGACGACGGCACCGTCCAGTTCCTCGGCCGGACCGACAGCCAGGTCAAGCTGCGCGGCTTCCGGGTCGAACTGGACGAGATCAAGGTGTCCATCGAGAAGCACGAGTGGGTGAAGCGGGCCGCCGTCCTGGTCCGGGACGACGCCCGGGTCGGCGCCAACCTGATCGCCTTCATCGAGCTCGACCCGCAGCGCGCCGCGCTGATGGACCAGGGCAACCACGGCAGCCACCACCAGTCGAAGCAGAGCAGGCTCCAGCTCAAGGCCCAGCTCGCCAACCTGGGGGTGCGTCAGGAGGACGGCGCGGCCGTCGTCGAGCTGCCCGGCCGCGCGGCCACGGCTGGCCAGCGGCGCACCGTGTTCGCCCGCAAGACGTACCGGTTCTTCGAGGGCGGCGAGGTCACCCGCGCCGACCTCCTGGGCCTGCTCGCCCGCCCGGATGGGCCACCGGCCGCGCACCGGGACCCGGCCGCCCTGAGCCTGGCCGAACTCGGCACGCTGCTGCGCTGGTTCGGGCAGTTCCCGAGCGGCGAACGGCTGCTGCCCAAGTACGGGTACGCCTCCCCCGGCTCGTTGTACGCCACGCAGCTCTACCTGGAGCTGTCCGGGGTCGCGGGCCTCGACGCGGGCCTCTACTACTACCACCCGGTCGAGCACCGGCTCGTGCTGATCGGAGCGGCCGCGGCAGGCGGGCCCAGGCTGCGGGTGCACTTCGTCGGACGCCGGTCGGCGATCGAGCCGGTCTACCGCAACAACATCCAGGAAGTCCTCCAGTTCGAAGCGGGCCACATGGTCGGCCTGTTCGACCACGTCCTCCCCGAGTACGGGCTGCGCATCAACCCCGGCCCGGCCACGCCGGGGGTCAAGGACCTGCTGCGCTGCCCGGACGAGGACTACTACCTCGCGACCTACGAGGTGGAGTCGGCCGCGGCACCGGCCGTGCCCAGCCCGGTCGAGCTGTACGTGCAGGCCCACCCCGACCGGGTCGTGGACCTGCACGGCGGCCAGTACCGCTTCGACGGCGCCGACTTGGTGCACGTGTCCGACGACCTGGTCCGCAAGCAGGACGTCATCGCCATCAACCAGGAGGTGTACGACCGGGCGAGCTTCGGCGTCAGCCTGATCGGCCGCGCACCGGAGCCCTGGCAGCGCTACGTCGACCTCGGCCGGGAGCTGCAGCGCCTGCAGCTGAACGGTCTCGACGTGGGGCTGATGTCGTCGGGCTACAGCTCGGAGACCGGCAACCCCCTGCCGTCCGCCCGGCGCATCGCGGACATCGTCGACCTCGGCCCCGGCACGGCCTCCTACTTCGCCGTCGGCGGCCGCATCAGCGCCGAACAGCGGCTCAGCGAGGGGATGAAGGAGGACTCCGTCCACATGCGGGGGCCGGCCGAGATCGTCAAGGACAACCTCGCCGAGACGCTGCCCCCGTACATGGTGCCCAACCGGGTCACCGTGCTGGACGCCTTCCCGCTCACCCCGAACGGCAAGATCGACCACCAGGCCCTGCGCGAGCGGGACAAGGCGGCCGTCGACCACACCGACACACCGGTCGTCCCGCCCCGCACGCCCACCGAGGAGGCCATCGCCGCGCTCTGGGGCGCGGTGCTCCGCCAGGAACGCGTCTCGATCCGGGACAACTTCTTCGCCGCCGGGGGCCACTCGCTGACCGCGGTCAACCTGGTCGGGCGGATCAACCGGGAACTCGGCAGCTCCCTGCCGCTCCAGGTGCTGTTCGACGCGCCGACCATCGCCGAGCTGGCCCGGCGCGTCGACCGGGAGCCCGCGACCGCGCTCACCCGGCTGGTGCGGCTGCGCGCCGGGGACGGCGCCCGGCCGGTGTTCTGCTGGCCCGGGCTCGGCGGCTACCCGATGAGCCTGCGGCTGCTGGCCGGCCGGCTGGAGCTGGACCGGCCGTTCCTCGGGGTGCAGGCCCACGGCATCAACGAGGGCGAGGTGCCCTACCCGACGTTCGAGGAGATGGTCGCCAGGGACATCGAACTCGTCCGGCGGGTCCAGCCGGTCGGCCCGTACACCCTGTGGGGGTACTCCTTCGGGGCCCGGGTCGCCTTCGAGGTGGCCCACCAGCTGGAGCGGGCGGGCGAGCAGGTCGACGAGCTGATCCTGATCGCGCCGGGCAAGCCGCCCGTGGAGGCCGGCGCCGAGCATGCGGCGGAGGCAGCGGCCGGCTACGCCGACCCCACCTTCGTCTCGATCCTGTACTCGGTGTTCGCCGGGAACCTGGAGCGGTCGGCGGTCGAGGCGTGCCTCGCCGCGACCCGGGACGAGGACTCCTTCGTCGACTTCGTCTGCGGCCGGTTCGAGCACCTGGACCGTGACCTGGTGCGCCGCATCGTCGGCGTGGTGCGGACGACCTTCCCCTTCGAGTACGCCCCCGACGAGCTGGCCCGGCGCGGCGTCACGGCGCCGATCACCGTGCTCCGGGCCCGGGGCGACCAGGACTCCTTCATCGACTCCGCCCCCGGGCTCGCGCGGACGTCCCTGCAGATCAGCCGGCTCCAGGCGGACCACTACGAACTGCTGCGCGCGCGGGGCATCGACGAACTCGTCTCCGCCCTGGACGCCGCGCACCTCACCGGAAAGGCCATCGGAGTGCCCCACGTCAGCATCAAGCATTTCCCGAACAACCTCGCGGCCGACCAGATCTCCGCGCTCGTCGACGCGATCACCAGCGCCGTGCGGACCGCCTTCTCGGTCGACGAGGGCGCCGTGTCGATCGCCCTCGAACCGGTCGCCCAGGAGGCCTGGACCGAGCGGGTGTACATACCCGAGATCGTCCAGGGGACGGCGAACCTGGTGAAGGCCCCCAACTACTGACGCCCGCCGCGGAATTCGACGTGCCACCGGGAAAGACCAGACATGACATTACGGAGCATCGCATGCGTAGGCTGATCGTCAGGGCGAGGGAGGACCTCTCCGTGATCGTCGCGCGGGACCCGTCGGTCCGCACCCGCGCGGAGGCGCTGCTGCACCCCGCCCTGCCGGCGCTGTGGACCCACCGGCTGGCGCACGCCCTCTACACCCGTGGGCACCGTCAACTCGCCCGGCTCCTCGCCTATGTGGCCCGCTCGGTGACCGGTGGCATCGAGATCCACCCGGGCGCGAGGCTCGGCCGGCGCGTGTTCATCGACCACGGCGCGGCGGTGGTGATCGGGGAGACGGCCGAGGTCGGCGACGACGTCACGATCTTCCACCAGGTCACGCTGGGTTCGGTCGGCTGGTGGCGGGACGGGCGCCGGGCGGCCGGCGCCCGCCGGCACCCCGTCGTCGGCGACCGCGTGGTGCTCGGCACCAACGCGATCGTGCTGGGCCCGGTCACCGTGGGCGACGACGCGCTGGTCGGCGCCGGGTCGCTCGTCCTGGGTGACGTGCCGCCGGGCGCCCGCGTGATGGCCCCCCTGGGCGAGGTCACGCCGCGCCTGTCGGCCGCGGACCGCGAGGAGGCGGACGAGCTGCTGCGCGCGCTGGCCACCTCCGGGTGCTGGTGACGGCCGGCCCCGTCCCCCACCCCGCACGTCGCCCGCCGTTCCCCGCCCCCCGACCACGCGTCGGCAGCCATCGGAGGCACACATGATTCACGTCGGAGTCGTGGAGAGCAATCTCTCCGGATCCGGCTTCGAGGGCCTGCAGATCATCAAGGAACTCGACTGCCGCGTCACCTTCTTCACCCGCGACCTGGACCGCTACCTGGCCGTGCCCGGCGGACCCGCCTACTTCGAGCAGTACGTCGACGAGATCGTCCACTGCGAGACGAACATCTACGAGGAGCTCCTGCCGCACGTGCACGCGGCCGGGGCGGAGCACCCCTTCGACGCGTTCCTCACCCTCGCCGAGTACGACGTGGTGGTGGCCGCCCAGGTGGCGGTCCACCTCGGGCTCCCCACGGTCAGCGTCGACGGTGTCGCGACCGCGCGCAACAAGGCGCTGATGCGCCGGCGCTGCGCCGAACTGGGCGTCGCCATACCGGCGTTCCGCACCGTGCGCGACGCCGCCGAGGCGGAGGCGGCCGCGGCCGAGATCGGACTGCCCTGCGTGGTCAAGCCGGCCGACGAGACCAGCAGCGCGGACGTGCGGCTGGTCGACACCGCGGCGCAGGCCGCCGAACACGTCGCGCTGATCCAGTCCCGCAGGGAGAACACCCGCGGTCAGGCGCGCTACCACGAGCTGATGGTCGAGGAGTACCTGAGCGGCCCCGAGGTCAGCGTGGAGGTGCTGGCCGACGGCGACCGCTACGAGGTCTTCGGCGTCACCGACAAGTCGGTCGTCGGCCAGGGCTACTTCGTGGAGCTGGCCCACACCTTCCCCTCCAGCCTGCCCGAGCCGGTGGTCCGCGCCTGCGGCGACCTGGCCGTCGAGGCGCTGCGCGCGGTCGGGTTCGACCTGGGCATGGCGCACGTCGAGATCAAGGTGACGCCGGGCGGGCCCAAGCTCATCGAGATCAACCCCCGGCCCGCCGGGGGCAAGATCACCTACCTGGTCGACCGGGCCCTGGGCATCAAGTCCCTGGAGCTGGTGGCCCGGCAGTACCTGGGGCAGCCCCTGCCCGCCCGCGTCCTGCCCGAGAAGCCGGTCGGCGGCGCCGCCATCCGTTACCTGACCGCACCGCCCGGCCGGGTCGTGTCGGTCGGCGGCCGGGAACGGGCCGCCGCGCTGCCCGGCGTCGAGGAAGTGGTCGTCAAGCCCAAGCAGGGCTCCGTGATACGGGAGTTGCGCCGCAACGGCGACCGCGCCGGGCACGTGCTCGTGGTGGCCGACACCGCCGAGCTCGCGGCGCGCACCGCGGAGGCCGCCGCGCAGGAGATCAGCATCCGCACCGAGCCCGTCGTACGGCGCCCGGTCGCGGACTCCCTGGCCGACCTGATCGGGGGCACCCCACTGCTGCGGCTGCCGGTGCACCGCGTCGTGGACGGGGCCCCGGACGACGCCGAGGTGCTGGCCAAGCTGGAGCTGTTCAACCCCTGGTCCAGCAGCAAGGACCGGGCCGCGCTGTCGATGCTGCGCGGCGCCGAGGAGCGCGGGCTGCTCACCCCGGGCGACGGCACCGTGATCGAGGCGACCTCGGGCAACACCGGCATCTCGCTGGCCGCGCTGGCCGCGGCGCGCGGCTACCGCTGCGTCATCGTGCTGCCGGACAACGCCACCCAGGAGCGGGTGGCCATCCTGCGCTCCCTCGGCGCCGAGGTCGTACGGACCCCGCACACGGGCGGCTACCAGGCGGCCGTCGACAAGGCGGAGGAGCTGCACCGGCAGACCCCCGGGTCCTGGTTCTGCTGCCAGCACGACAACCCGGACAACACCCGCGCCCACTACGAGACGACCGGCCCGGAGATCTGGAGCGACGCCGACGGGCGGATCGACGTGTTCGTGGCCGGGGTGGGCACCGGCGGGACGCTCAGCGGCGCCGGACGCTACCTGCGCGAGGCGCACCCGGCGGTGCGGATCGTGGCGGTGGAGCCGGCCGGCTCGCCGCTGCTGTCCGGCGGCGAGCCGGGGACGCACTCCATCCCGGGCTTCAACGGCGGCTTCATCGCGCCCACCACCGAACGCCACCTCATCGACGAGGTGATCGCGGTCTCCGACGAGGACGCCCTGGACACCACCCGGCGGCTCGCGGCGCGCGCCGGTCTGCTGGTCGGGGTCTCGGCGGGTGCCGTCGTCCACGCGGCCGGCGTCCTGGCGGCCCGCCCGGAGTACCGGGGCCGGCGCATCGTGACCCTGTTGCCCGACACCGGCGAGCGCTACCTCAGCGTGCTGGGCCGCGAGGCCGAGGCCGGGCCGGCCGGCGCCGTGGCCGCCGGGGCGGGCGGTGCCCGGTGACGACACCCGCACCCGCCGACGGCCGGCCGCGCCTGCTGATGGTGATGCCGTACCGCCAGTTCGTGCGCAAGGCCCAGGCCGAGGGGTTCTGGGTCGGCGCGGTCTGGGACCCCCGGCTGGAGTCGCCCGCCTACCTCGACGACGTCCGCGCCCTGGCCGACCTGTACGTGGAGACCGACTTCCAGGACCCGGACGCGCTGCGCCGCACCCTGCGCGAGGTGGCCCGCGAGCACCGGGCCACGGTGATCTACCACATCGGCCGGGAGGAAACGATGGTCACCGCCCACGAGGTGGCCGAGGAACTGCACGCCGAGCTCAACCCGGCCGAGGCGATCCGCTTCCTCGCCGACAAGCACGCGATGCGTGACCTGCTCGCCCGGCGCGGGCTGTCCCCGGTGTCCTTCGAGGCGGCGCCGACCCGGCGGGAGGTGCCGGGCGCGGTCGAGCGGATCGGCTGCCCCGCCGTCGTCAAGCCGGCCGCGCTCGCCGGCAGCCGGGGCGTGTTCCTGTGGCAGGAGCCGCAGGACCGGGCGACGTGGACGGCGCTCGTAGACGCGTACGGCTACGACGGGCCGTTCCTGGTCGAGGAGTACCTGCGGGGTCCCGAGTACAGCGTGGAGACGCTGAGCCGGGACGGCCACCACCAGGTCGTCGGCATCACCGAGAAGCTGCTGGGCCCGCCGCCGCTGTTCGTGGAGGTCGGGCACGTCCACCCGGCGCCGCTCCCCGAGGACCGCCGGCGGGCCGTGGAGGACCTCACCACCGAGCTCCTCACGGCGTGCGGCTATCGGTTCGGGCCGGCCCACACCGAGGTCATATGGACCGAGCGCGGCCCGCGGATCGTCGAGTCGCAGGCCCGTCTCGGCGGTGACCGCATCCCGCGGCTCGTCGAGCTGGCCACCGGACTGGACATCGAGCAGGCGATCTTCACCGCCCTCGCGGACCGGCCGGTGGCGCTCTCCGGGGCGACGGCGACGGCGATCGTGCGGTTCTTCACCTTCCCGCCCGGCCGCATCGGCGAGATCCGGGGCCTGGAGACGATCGCCGCGCTCCCCCACGTCGACGAGCTGAGCCTGCGGCTGAGTGAGGGTGACACGGTCCCGGAGGTCCGCGACTCCAAGAGCCGGCACGGGCACGTCATCGTCTCGGGCGCCACCGCCGAGGAGGCCCGGGCCCGCTCCGCGGAGGTGCTCGCCGCCCTCGAGGTCGTCATCGACGGCACGCCCGTCCGGGCGGACGGCCGCACCTCGGTGCTCGGGACGCCCGTATGAACGCCGTCGGTCACGAGTCCCCCCACGTTCGAAGAAAGGCAGTGACCATGCAGTGGTCCACACCCACCAGGAGATCGCCATGACCAGCCCCGCCAGCGACGCACAGGTGGTGTTCGTCGGCTACAACGCGGCCTACCTGCGCGCCATCGACGGGAGCGTCCCCAGCGGGTCCGTCGTGGTGATCGAAGAACCCGACATCATCCGCAAGCGTGAACTGCACGACGCCGCCGACCGGTTCGACTGCCTGGACCGGATCGTCCCCGCGAGCTACCAGCAGTCGGCCGGGGCCCTCGACCTGGCCGCCGAGCTGACGGCCACGCGCCCGGTGGCCGCCGTCGTCCCCGGTCTGGAGTACGCGGTACCCGCCACGGCCGCGCTCGCCGAGAAGCTGGGACTGCCCGGGGCGACCGAGGCGGCCGCTCAGGCGCTGCGCGACAAGGTGCGGCTGCGCGAGGTCTCCGGGGCCGGCGGCGTCCGCAACCCGCGCTGGCGCGAGGTGCACGGGCCCGCGGACATCCTGGAGTTCGCCGACGGCGGCCCGGTGGTGGTCAAGCCGGCGAACCGGCAGGCGAGCGTGGGCGTGCAGCTGCTGGACTCGGTCGACGAGGCCACCGCGGCCGAGGCCTGGGAGCGGACCTCGTCGGCCGCCGAGTACGAGCAGGTCCCCGACCGGGAGCTGACCTGGCGCTTCCTCGCCGAGGAGCGGCTGCGCGGACCGGAGTTCAGCGTCGAGGCGCTGGTGCGCGAGGGCGAGGTGGTCTTCGAGAACGTCACCGCCAAGACCGTCGTGCCGGGGCCGTACCCGGTGGAGCAGGGCCACCTGCTGCCCGCTCCGCTCGACCCCGCCACCCAGGAGGCGTTCGGCACGGCGATCCGGAAACTGGTCGCCGCCACCGGCTTCGGCACGGGCATCCTGCACGCCGAGTGGATCCTGACCGACGAGGGCCCGACGCTGGTCGAGTGCGCCGGCCGCTGCCCCGGTGACTACCTGGTCGACCTCATCGACCTGGCCTACGGCACCCGCGTCCGGCTGACCCTCATCGACCTGCTCGCCGGCCGTCCGGTCACGCTGCCCCGCTCCGCCGAGCGGACCTCGGCGATCCGGTTCCTGGCCGCCGAGCCGGGCACCGTCACCGGGATCACCGGCCTGGAAGAGGCGCAGCGGCTGCCGGGCGTGCACGTCGCGGAGGTGGACGTCGAGGCCGGCCAGGAGGTGCGCCCCTGGGCGTCGTCCTGGGACCGGGCCGGCCACGTCATCGCGACCGGACCGGACGCGGACACCACCCGCCGGCGCGTCCTGGACGCGGACGCCGCCATCCGCATCGCTACCGATTGAGGATCGACATGTCTGCTGTGTGGCAACGCGTCCGCGGGTGGCGCGGCTCCATGCCGGGAGGCTCGGTCGGTCTGCGGCTGGCCGTGATGGCGATGATCGACGCGGTCGGCACGGGCGCCTTCCTGGCCGTGTCCGTGCCGTTCATCACCCGCTCGGTCCACCTGTCGGAGGGCAACCTCGGCCTCGGCCTGACGCTGTCCGCCGCCGTCGCCCTCGCCACGGCCATCCCGATCGGCGTCCTCGCGGACCGGATCGGGCCGAAGAAGGTGCTGGTCGGGGTCAGCCTGTGGCGCTGCGCCTGCTTCGTGCTCTACCCGTTCGTGCAGAACCTGTGGCAGTTCCTGACCGTGGTGTGCCTGCTCGGCCTGGTCGACAAGGCGGCGGCCCCGATGGAGCAGGCCCTGGTCGGACAGGTCACGGCGACCGAGGACCGGGTCAGGGTCGTCGCCATCCTCCGGTCGCTGCGCAACGTCGGCTTCACGGTGGGCGCCCTGCTCGGCGGGATCGGCCTGCTGATCGACACCCGCGCCGGGTACAGCGCGATCCTGCTGGTCAACGCCGCCTCCTTCGCGGTCCTTGCGAGCCTGGCCGCGCGGCTGCCGGTGCTCAGCGCCCCGGCGAAGAGCCTGCGCCGGCGCTTCTCGGTCAGCGTGCTGCGGGACGGGTCGTTCCTGTCGTTCACCGGGATCAACGCCGTGCTCACCATGCACATGACGCTGCTGAGCATCGGCATCCCGCTGTGGATCGTCAAGCACACCGACGTCTCCTCGGCGCTGATCTCGCCGCTGGTGGCGGTCAACACCGTGCTCGCGGTCGCCCTCCAGGTGCGGGCGAGCCGCGGGACCGACACCATCGCGGGTGCCGCCCGGGCCCTGGTATGGGCGGGCATCTCGCTCGCGCTGTGCTGCCTGCTGCTCGTCGCGGCGCCGAAACTGCCGGTGGTCCTGGCCGTCGGCGTGCTGCTGCTGGCGATGGTCGCGCTGACCGGCGGCGAGCTGTTCCAGTCCGCCGGCGGCTGGGGCGGCTCCTACCTGCTGGCCGCGCCCGGCCAGGAGGGCGTCTACCTCTCGGTCTTCTGGCTCGGCGTGGCCATCCAGCAGATCGCGGCGCCGGTCCTGGTCAGCCTGGTCGTCACGACCGGGACCTCGGGCTGGGTCGTCCTGGCCGCGCTGTTCGCCGTCTGCGGCCTCGCCGCGCCGGCCATCGGCCGCTGGGCGCAGGCCCGGGCCGACAGCAGGCCCCAGCCGGACCCGACCCTGGCCGAGGCCACGTAACCACCCCTGAACCGCCGGCCGCTCGACCGTGTCGGCACTGTGTGATCAACCATCTGAGGAGAGACATGTCCGTTCCGCTGTACGTTCCGTCGGGCGAAGGCGAGTTCGTCAACATCCGCGACACCAAGAGGACGTACCTCAAGCTCACCACGGCGGACTCCGACGGCGAGTTCGGCTTCTTCGAGCACCACATGGCGCCGGAGGCGAGCGGTGCCAGCCCGCACATCCACAAGCAGTCCACCGAGATGTTCTACGTGGTGAAGGGCGAGATCGAGTTCACCATCGGTGACCGCAAGGTGGTGGGTGAGCCCGGCGCGTTCGCCTACGTGCCCAAGGGCGAGCCGCACGGTTTCACCAACCGGGGCAACGAGGACGCCACGCTGCTGATCATGTTCTACCCGATCTACAACCGCGAGGACTACTTCCGCGGTCTGGGGCGCCTGACGGCCAACGGGCGCAACCCCAGCCTGGAGGAGCTCCAGGAGCACATGGCGAAGTACGACCAGTTCATGGTCTGACCCGCCGACCGGCGACACGGCCCGACGGGCCGGCCGACGGCGAACGAACGGGGCCTGGCAGCGATCGCGCCGCCAGGCCCCGTTGGGCGTGCCGCGGTCAGTCGCCCGCGCTGTTCCTCTGCCGGAAGCGCCACTGCAACTCGCGCACCTGCTCGGCGAGTTCGGGCACCGGGCCCGCCACTTCCTGGCCGGGGACGACGTCCTGGACGGCCAGCGGGGCCAGCGGGGAGGTCACGGGGACGCCCCACTCGGCCTTCCAGTCCCGGGCCTGCTGGGACGAGCTGGCGTACACGATGCGGCCGAGCCCGGCCCAGCCGTGGGCGGCCGCGCACATCGGGCAGTGCTCGCCCGAGGTGTACACCGTCGCGGTGGCCCGCTCCTCGGGGCCCAGGTGGGTCACGGCCCAGCGGACCAGTTCGAACTCGGGGTGCCGGGTCGGGTCGCCCGTGGTGGACTCGCGGTTGCGGTCCTCGGCGAGGATCTTGCCGTCGGCGTCGACGAGCACCGAGCCGAACGGCCAGTCGCCGGCGTCCACCGCCTCCGCGGCCAGCTCGATGCAGCGGCGCAGGTAGGGCAGCTCGGCCTCGTCGACGGTGCCGGGCCGGGAAGGGTCGTGGTCGTTGGGGGCCACTGTCACTCCGTCTCTCTGTGGGGGGGGTCGGCTACGGCCGGTGTGCGGCCACGGTGGCCAGGGCCTGCCACGCCGCCTCGGGTCGCAGGGTCTCTTCGGGGTCACCGTGGTACGGGTCGAGCAGCACGGTCTCCGCACCGGCCCGGCGCAGTTCCTCGATGTCCTCGAGAACCTGCTCGAGGGTTCCTTCGCCGGCCCGCCGGTCGGGGTCGTCGATCGGTTTTTCGGTCAGCTGGAGATAGATGCGCGGGGCCAACTCGGGAACGGGCAGTTCGAGTTCGTCCGCGATATTCCGCAGCCGCGGCAGCGCTTCCCGGAACCACGACATGGTGAACCGCAGGGGGTGCCAGGGAGAACCGAAACGAACGGCCCGCCGTATTGCGGCGTCACTGTTTCCGCCGACCCAGATCGGAATCCGGCCGCTGCCGTAGTCGGCCTCGTCGGCCCATGCGGTCCGCAGGGTCCGCAGGAGTTCGTCGGTGAGCGCGCCGCGCCGGTTGAACGGGACGTCCAGCGCCGCGAACTCCTCGCGTGCCCAGCCGACCCCGACGCCCACGACCAGCCGCCCGCCGCTGAGTTGGTGCAGGTTGGCCGCCATGCGGGCGACCAGCAGGGGGTGCCGGTAGGGCGCGATGAGCACCGTCGTGCCCAGGTGGATCCGGGTCGTGATCCCGGCCAGCCAGGCCAGTGTGGTGACGGGTTCGTAAAAGGGGGCCGGATATTGTTTCGCCACATCCGATGTGATCGCCACATGATCGGAGAGCATCAACAGGTCGAAACCCAGACCCTCCGACGTCTCGGCCCAGCGGGCCAGGTTGTCCGGGGTGGCGCCCGGACCGAAGTTGGGAACATTCACGCCTATCCGCATGGCCCCACACTAGCAACTGGGCGGCGGTGGCGTGCAGTTGTCCACGAGCCTTATGGCGGCCGAATCCACGGGGAAATGCGCCGCACTTCACCCGTCGGGGGGAGCGCCGGATTTCCCTGCTTCCGGTGGCCGTGCCGAGCGCAGCGAGAGGGGGAGGAATACGGCCAGGACGGCGGCCGTGGCCGGGAAGAGGGCGGGCGGGCCGCCGAGGGCGAGCAGCGGGCCGCCCAGGAGCGAGCCCGCGCCGGTGCCACCGTCGAACGCGATGTTCCAGGCGACCCCGGCGAGTCCGAGCCCGGCGGGGTGGTCGCCCGCGGCGTGCAGGGCGAGGACCAGCGTGGCGCTCTGGATCGCGCCGAACCCAGCTCCGAACAGGGCGGTTCCGGCCAGTAGCACGGCCGGCTGGTGGGAGGCGGCGCCGGCGGCGGTGCCGAGCGCGGTGACCAGTACGGCGGGGCCCAGCACCCGGCGGCCGCCGTAGCGGTCGACGAGCCATCCGGCGCCGAGCCGGGAGGGCACGAGGGACAGCTGCGCCGCGAGCAGCGCCCCGGGCGCGGCCGGGGCGGTCAGTGGCAGGAAGGTGAAGACGACGCCGTACGCCATGGTGGAGGCGGCCTCCACCAGCAGGGGGCCGGCCATGGGGCGCAGGGCGCGACGCGTGGCCCGTGGGCTCCCCCGGTCGCCGGATCCCGAAGTGGCCACGGGGGCCGGCGCGGTGCGGGGGAAGCAGAACGCGCCGGCCACGACCAGCCCGGCCGTGAGCGCGGCCAGGGTGAACACGAGCGGGTAGGCCCCCTCCCGGGCCAGGGCGATGCCCGCCGGTGCCCCCAGCACGCCGGCGGCCCCGCCCACCGCGCCGTACCAGCCGATGGCCCTGCCCCGGGCGCCCGGCGGGAACAGTTCGGCGGTGAAGGTGACCCCCGCGACGACGAAGACGCCGAAACCCAGACCGCGCAGCGCCGCCAGACCGGTCAGCGCCCACAGCGCGGAGACGGCCGGCAGGGGCAGGCAGGGCAGCCCGAACAGCGCGCCGCTCAGGGCGAGGGAGTGCCGGCGCCCGAGCCGGGCGAAGAGCCACGGGGTGACGGGCTGGACGACCAGGGTCGCCGCCATCAGTGTCGCGGTGAGCGCTCCGGCGCCCGACGGTCCGGCGCCGGAGCGGACGGCGTACGCGGGCAGCGCGGAGAGCGTCAGGTTGAAGCTCGCGAAGCCGCCGAACGCGGCGATCAGGGCGCCGGCCACCGCGACCCGCCTCCGGCCGGCGGTCGGGGCCGGGCGGAGGTCGGTCGCGGCGGAGGGGTCCGGTGGCGTCATCGGGGGCGACGGGTCAGGCGTCGTCGAGCGGCAGTCCGGGCGGGTTGACCTCGGCCTTGGTGACGGCCTCGTTGGAGAGGTGCCAGGTCGCCAGCCACTTGGCGTACTGCCCGTTCTTGATCAGGTAGTTGATCGCGTCCGCCACCGGCTCGGCCAGGCCGCTGCCCTTCTTGACAGTGGCCGCGATCAGGCCCTGGAGCGACTCGCCGGCGCCGGAGAAGGTGCCCGCGTTGGCCGTGGGCTTGGGCGACTTCGCGGTCTGGGTGATGTGGTAGGAGATGGTGGGGTTGGGGCCGAAGTGGGCGTCGATCTCGCCGCTGCTGAGCGCCAGGTGGACGGCGTTGTTGTCCGGGTAGTGCTTGATGGTGAGCTTCTTGCCCTCGCCCTTGAGCTTCTTCTGCCACTCCAGCAGGATGCGCTCCTGGTTGGTGCCGGAGCCGACCTCGACGGTCCGGCCGGCCAGGTTCTCGTAGTTGCCGTCGAACTTCCAGGCGTTGGACTTGAGCACCTCGAAGGCGAGGTTGTCCTGCCGGTAGGAGGCGAACTCGTACTTGCGCTTGCGCTCCTCGGTGTCGGTGATGTTGGAGAAGCCCACGTCCACCTTGCCGCTGTCGATCCCCACGAACAGGTTGTCCCAGGTGAAGTTGCGGCTCACCGGCTCCAGTCCGAGGACCGCGGCGACCAGCCGGCCGATGTCGGCCTCGGAGCCGGTGAGGGTCTTCTGGTCCTCCCCGATGAACTCCAGCGGGGCGGAGCCGGACGGCAGGACGCCGTGGCCGATCACCAGCTTGCCGCTCTTCTTGACGTCGGCGGGCAGCTCGGCACTGATCGACTTCACCTCGGACACCTTGAGGGTGGTCTCCGTGGCGGCGCCGTTCGAGAGCCGGCCGATCGTCACACTCCCGGAAGCGGCGTCGCCCGTCCGGGTGGCGGCGTCACTGTCACCGCCGCAGGCGGCCAGCCCGGTGGCGAGCGTGGTGAGGGCGGTGGCCGCGGTCAGGCCGCGGAGCAGACGGGGTCTGGAGGAGGAGTGGGTAGGCATGGCCGTTCCTTGTCGCTGAGGGAAGAAGGGCGGCGTGGGGGGATCGGGTGCGTGCGCGAGGGGGTCGCGGTGGTGCGCCTCGTGAGCGCCGGGCGGTTTCCGGCCGCTCCACGACCGCACGTCCTCATGTCTACCAGGCAGAACCGCGGAGGATCATTGCAGGCACATGAAGCTTCCGGCCAACTGTCCGCGCAGGCCCTGGTGTTGCCCGCGGAGTGACGACGCACGCCCTTGACTGCGCGAGAACCGCCGATCTACGGTCGGCGCGAACCAAGGGCCGGCGATCAGCCGAGGAGCCCCTTGTCCGCTTTTCCGCACGCGCCGGCATCGGCCGCGCGTCGGCCGACGCACCCGGGAGGACGGCGTGGTGACGACCCTCGTGCTGTTCTCCCGCTGTCACGTCGACCTGCTGCGGGTCTCCAGCTGTCTGTGTCACGGCTGACCTGGTAACACCCCGGCGGGCCGTCGGCCCGTCGAGCGCTCGCCTCTTCTCCCCCCCTTCTTCGCACGCGTCCCCCGCGCGCCGCGGTCCGCCGCGCGCCGTGGCGGCCCCGCGTGTCCCGGCACGGAAGCAGAGACTCCTGATGACACTCCCCAGCGGCCCGGCGCCGTACAGACGCCCGTGGTCCGGCCTCGGCGCGCTCGCCCTCGGCACGGCCGTCCTCGTCACGCTGACCGGCTGCACCAGCAGCAAGGACGGCGGCACCGCGGGCTCCGGCCCGTCGATCACCGTCGGGACGACCGACCAGGTCACCAGCCTCGACCCGGCCGGCGCCTGGGACGCGGGCTCCGGCACGATCGAGAGCGAGGTCTACGCCACCCTGCTCAGCCAGAAGAACGGCTCCGCGGACGTCTCCCCCGACCTGGCGAGCGGGATCGAGCTGACCGGGCCCAAGCAGTACACGGTGACAGTCCGGAAGGGCCTGACGTTCGCCAACGGGCACGACCTCACGTCGTCCGACGTCAAGTTCACCTTCGACCGCACCCTGAAGATCGCCGACGAGAACGGCCCGTCGTCGCTGCTGTACAACCTCGCCTCGGTCGCCGCCCCGGACCCGGCCACGGTCGTCTTCACCCTGAAGTCCGCGAACGACACGCTGTTCCCGCAGGTGCTGTCCACGGCCGCCGGCTATGTCGTGGACGAGCAGGTGTTCCCCGCGGACCGCGTCCTCGACGACAAGGCGATCGTCGCCGCGAAGCCGTGGAACGGGCCGTACGGCATCAGGAGTTACGACAAGAACTCGCTGGTGTCCTTCACCGCGAACACGCGCTACGGGGGCCGGCTGGGCACCCCGAGGACCAAGAACATCCAGCTGAAGTACTACACCGACGCCGGCAACCTCAAGCTGGACGTCCAGCAGGGCACCATCGACGCCGTCTACCGGACGCTCACCACCGCCGACCTGGACGACCTCGGCAAGCAGCAGGGCGTGAAGGTCCACACGGGCTCCGGCAACGGCATCCGCTACATCGTCTTCGACTTCACCACCCAGCCGTACGGCACGAAGACCAAGAACGCCGACCCGCGCAAGGCGCTCGCCGTGCGCCAGGCCGTCGCCGACTCCGTCGACCGGGCCCAACTCGCCCAGCAGGTCTACAAGAACACCTACCAGCCGCTCTACACCTCGGTGCCCGACGGCCTCACCGGCGCCACCCCCTCGTTCAAGTCGCTGTACGGCGACCGGAAGGGCGGTCCCGACAGGGCCGCGGCGGCGGCCCGGCTGAAGGCGGCGGGGGTGAGCACGCCGGTGACGCTCAACCTCCAGTACAACAGCGACCACTACGGCTCCTCGTCGGCCGACGAGTACGCGCTGGTCAAGACCCAGCTCGAGGCGACCGGGCTGTTCAAGGTGAACCTGCAGTCCACCGAGTGGACCCAGTACGGCAAGGACCGCGTCAAGCACCTCTACCCGCTGTACCAGCTCGGCTGGTACGCCGACTACCTCGACGCGGACAACTACCTCTCGCCGTTCTACGCGGCCAGCAGCTGGGTCGCCAACGGCTACGCCGACCCCGCCGTGCGCGCCCTGATCCAGCGGGAGGAGACCGAGACCGACGCCGCGAAGCGCACCGCGCTGCTGAAGGAGGCACAGGACAAGGCGGCCGCGCAGGTACCGCTGCTGCCGCTGCTGCAGGGCTCCACCGCCATCGTCACCCGCACCGACGTCGTGGGCGTGCCGGCGGAGCTGGACAGCACGTACCAGTTCCGCTGGGCCGGACTGGCCAAGAAGTGACCACGCTGACCCACGAGGTCCCCGGGGCCGCCGCCGACCCGGACGACGGCGGCCCCACCGGGCAGGGGCTCGTCCCATACCTGGTGGTCCGCTTCCTCCTCATCGTCCCGACCGTGCTGGTCCTGGTCAGCCTGGTCTTCTTCCTGATGCGGCTGACCGGTGACCCGATCACCGCGGCCTTCGGCGGCCGCCTCACCCCGGACCAGCTCCACGCCAAGCTCCACCAGGCGGGCTACGACCGGCCGTTGCTCACCCAGTACCTCGACTACCTGCGGGGGCTGGCCACCGGCGACTTCGGCCGCACGGTCACCGACAACCAGCCGGTGACCCACGTCCTCGGCACCTACGGCGCCGCGACGGCCGAACTCGCCTGCTACGCCCTGCTGGTGGCCCTGCTCGTCGGGGTGCCGCTCGGCATGGTGGCGGCCGCCCACCGGGACCGGGCACCCGACGCGGGGCTGCGCCTGTTCGCGATCCTGACCTACGCCACGCCCGTGTTCTTCGTGGGCCTGCTGCTGAAGCTGGTCTTCGCGATCCGGCTCGGCTGGCTGCCCTCGTCCGGCCGGGCGAGCACGGACGTCCAGCTGTTCCTGCAGGACCAGAGCAGCACCACCGGCGTGTACCTGATCGACGCGCTGCGCAGCGGTGACGGCACGGCCGTGGGGGACGTGCTGCGCCACGCCGTCCTGCCGGGCGTGGCCCTCGGCCTGCTCGTGGCGGGCGTGCTGCTCCGGTTGGTGCGCACCAACCTGATCGGCACGCTGTCCGCCGACTACGTCGAGGCCGCCCGGTCCCGGGGCGTGGCCCCGCTGCGCCTGGTCACCCACCACGCGGCGCGCCCCGCGCTGATCCCCGTCGTCACCGTGCTGGGGCTCCAGGTCGCCGGGCTCCTCGGCGGGGCGGTGCTGACCGAGACGACGTTCGAGTGGAAGGGCCTCGGCTACCAGCTGGCCCACTACCTGACGGTGCGTGACTTCCCGGCGGTGCAGGGGATAGTGGCCCTGTTCGCCGTGGTCGTGGCGGTGACGAACTTCCTCGTCGACGTCGTCGCCGCGCTGATCGACCCGCGAGTGAGGTACTGACGTCATGGCGCTGGTTCTCGTACGACGGCTGCCGCTGCGCCTGCGGACGGGCGCGGGGGTGCAGCGGGCCCTGCTGCTCACGGGTGCGGCCCTGACGGCGCTGTTCGTGCTCACCGCCGCGCTGGGGCCCCTGCTCGCCCCGCACGGCTACGCCCAACTCCAGCACGGGCACGGCCTGTTCGGTTCCCAGCAGCACCCGGGCGCGGCCCATCCGCTGGGCACGACCATCGCCGGGTACGACGTGCTGTCCCGCACGGTCTGGGGCGCCCGCACGGCGCTGCTGATCATCCTGGCCGCGCTGCTGCTGTCGGTGGTGCCGGGCACCGTGCTCGGCCTGGCCTCCGGCTACCTCGGGGGCCGGCTGGACCGGCTGCTGGTGGGGCTGGCGGACGCCCTGTACGCGTTCCCCCCGCTGCTGCTCGCCATCGTCATGTCCCTCGTGATCAGCGGCGGCCGCTCCAGTCCGGTCGGCGGACTCGGCGCGGCCGCCTGCTCGGTCGCGGTGTCCTTCGTGCCGCAGTACTTCCGGGTGGTGCGGGCCGAGGTGATCCGGGTGAAGGCCGAACCGTTCGTCGACGCGGCCCGGGTGATCGGCGCCGGTCCGTGGCGCATCATGACCCGGCACGTGCTGCGCAACTCGGTGCGCACGCTCCCGCTGATCTTCACGATCAACGCGTCGGAGGCCATCCTCACCCTGGCGGGGCTCGGCTTCCTGGGCTTCGGCATCGAGCCCAACTCGGCCGCGGAGTGGGGCTACGACCTCAACCGCTCGGTCGCGGACGTCACGTCGGGCATCTGGTGGACGGCCGTGCCGCCCGGCCTGGGCATCGTCCTCACCGTGCTGGGCACGACGCTGCTCGGCGAGAGCCTGACCGACCTGGCCGACCCGCGGCTGCGGCGCCGTACGGGCGCACCGGCCCCCGCCACGGAGAAGACGGAGAAGGGCGGGGACGATGACTGACCTGCTGCGCATCGAGGACCTGCACGTCGGCTTCGCCACCGACGCCGGACCGGCACCCGCCGTGAGCGGCGTCAGCCTGTCCGTGGCACCGGGCGAGGTGCTGGCCCTGGTCGGCGAGAGCGGCAGCGGCAAGACCGTCACCGCCCGCTCGGTGCTCGGCCTGCTGCCCGGTACGGCCACCGCGCGCGGCCGTGTCCTGCTCGGCGACGGCACCGCCGAGCCCGGCGAGGACGTGCTCACCGCGTCCCCGGCCCGGCTGCGGGCGCTGCGCGGGACCCACGCCGCCCTGGTGTTCCAGGAGCCCTCCACCGCGCTGAACCCCGTCTTCACGATCGGCTGGCAGCTCACCGAGGGGCTGCGGGCCCACGGCCGCGGCGGCAGCGGAGCCGAGCGGCGGGCCCTCGCCGTGGAGTGGCTCGAGAAGGTGGGCATCCCCGACCCCGCCACCCGCGTCGACCACTACCCCCACCAGCTGTCCGGCGGCCAGAAGCAGCGCGCCGTCATCGCCATGGCCCTCGCTCTCGGCACCCGGCTCCTGGTCGCCGACGAACCCACCACCGCGCTGGACGTCACGGTCCAGGCGGAGATCCTGGACCTGCTGCACCGCTGCCGCACCGACTTCGGCACCGCGGTGCTGCTCATCACCCACAACATGGGCGTCGTCGCCGACCTCGCCGACCGGGTCGCGGTGATGCGCGCCGGCACGGTGGTGGAACAGGCGCCGGTGCACCGGCTGTTCGCGGCGCCGCAGCACCCGTACACCCGCGAACTGCTGGCCGCCGTACCGCAGTACGGCAGCGGTGGCCGTACGCCGCCGGTCCCCGCGCCCGGACGCCCCGTGGACGCACCCGTCGTACGGGCCCGCGGGCTGACCGTCGACTACCCCGGCCGGCTGCGCGGCAAGGGGTTCCGGGCGGTCGACGGGGTCAGCTTCGAGATCGGGCCGGGTGAGGTCCTCGGGCTGGTCGGTGAGAGCGGCAGCGGCAAGACCACCATCGGGCGGGCCGTCGCCGGGCTGACCCGGGTGACGGGCGGCCGCCTGGAGGTGTTCGGCGAGCCGCCGGCCCACGGGAGCAGGGCGGCCGGGCGGAGCGGCCGGAAGGCGGCCGGGCGGATCGGGTACGTCTTCCAGGACCCGGCCACCAGCTTCGACCCCCTGCTGACGATCGGCGTGAGCATCGCCGAACCGCTCGTCGTGCACCGGCGCGAGCTGAGCGCGCGCGACGTCCGCGCGCGGACGGCCGAGCTGCTGGACGCCGTGCACCTGCCCCGCTCCTACGCCGACCGCTACCCGCACGAGCTCAGCGGCGGGCAGCGCCAGCGCGCCGGACTCGCCCGGGCGCTCGCGCTGCGGCCGGAGCTGCTCGTCGCGGACGAGCCGACCTCGGCGCTGGACGTGTCCGTCCAGGCCAAGGTGCTGGACCTGTTCACCTCGCTGCAGCGGGAGCTGGGCTTCGCCGCGCTGTTCGTCAGCCACGACCTGGCCGTGGTCGAGCAGGTCGCGGACCGGGTGGTCGTCCTGCACCGGGGACGCATCGCCGAGGAAGGACCCACCGGGCAGGTGCTGGGCAGTCCGAGCGATCCCTACACCCGCCGCCTGGTCGCCGCCCTGCCCGTCCCGGACCCCGCCCGCCAGGCGAGACGCCGGCCCCGGCCCGTGGCGGAGGAGGTGGCGGGCGCCTGAGCGAGGACTCGGGGGTCGCGTCCGGCCCCCGGCCTCAGCCGGGCGTGTCCTGGGCGCCGCGGGCGGCCGGCCGCTCGCGGCCCCAGGCGGCCAGGGGCCCCAGTGCGTCGTTGAGGCGCAGGCCGTCCTCGGTCAGCGAGTACTCGACGCGCGGCGGCACCTCGTCGTAGGAGACGCGCCGCACCACGCCGTCCGCCTCCAGCTCGCGCAGGTGGGAGGCCAGCACCTTCTCGGTGATGCCCGGGAGCAGGCGGCGCAGCGCGCCGAAGCGCCGGCCGGGGTGCTCGTGGAGTGCCCAGAGGATCAGCACCTTCCACTTGCCGCCGATCACCTCCATCGCCGCGTCGATCCCGCAGACGTGTCCCCCGGCCGCACCCGGCCGGTTCAGCGTCGCCATCCCCCACCCTCCCGACGTGCTCGCTCACCCCGGGGTAACCACCCACCGCGAAGTGCGTACTTGATCACCACCGGACGTGCCAGCAGCCTAATCGGCATGACACACCACTCCCCCGACAGGACTCCCCTCTCGCTGCTGGGCCTCGGCGCGATGGGCACCGCGCTGGCCCGAGCCTGGCTCGCCGCCGGGCACCCCGTGACCGTCTGGAACCGCACCCCGGCCCGGGCCGAGGCCCTCGCCGCCGAGGGCGCGACGGTCGCGGACACCGCCGCGCGGGCCGTCGCGGCGAACTCCCTGGTCGTCGTCTGCACGTCCTCTACAGCGGATCACGCGAGCTGCTGGACCGGCACGGGCCGACCCTGGCCGTCGCGGCCGGCCCCACGTACGTCGGCGAGGACCCGGGCTTCGCCGCCCTGCACGACGTGGCCCTGCTCAGCGCCATGTACGGCATGTTCGCCGGCATCACCCACGCCTTCGCCCTGGTCCGCCACGAGGACGTCGACCCCGTCGCGTTCGCCCCGCTGCTCGCCGACTGGCTCGTGGCCATGACCCCGTCGGTCCACGACACCGCGGAGCGGCTGCGCAGCGGCGACCACACCCAGGACGTGGTCTCGACCCTCGCCATGCAGGTGGCGGGCACGCCCACCTTCCTGCGCACGGCCGAACAGCAGGGTGTCGGTACGGAGTTGCTGCGGCCCTTCTTCGAGCTGATGCGCCGCCGCCTGGACGGGGGCGGCGGCGCCGAGGGCCTCACCGGCCTGGTGGACCTGCTGGCGCGCTGAGCGGGTCGTGGCGCGCCGGTCCGGTGCGGGCGGTCAGCAGTACAGGTTGGCGCCGGGGCTCACACCGAGGATCTGGGTGAAGCGCTGGTAGGCGTCGACGCGGCTCTGGACCTGGGCCGGGTTGCGGCCGTCGCACTCCAGGGAGCCGTTGATGGAGCGGATGGTCTGGCCGAAGCCCGCGCCGGTGACCATGGCGTTGTGCGGGGTCATGGTGCCGGGCCCGGTCTGGGTGTTCCAGTACCACAGGCCGGTCCGCCAGGCGACGGAGGAGTCGTTCTGCACCAGCCAGGGGTTGTTGAGCAGGTCGATGCCCAGGGCGTCGCCGGCCGCCTTGTAGTTGAAGTTCCAGGACAGCTGGATCGGGCCGCGGCCGTAGTAGGCGGCCTGTCCGGCCGGGCAGCCGTAGGGCCGGCTCCAGTCGCAGTACGTCGGGTAGTTGGCCGTGTTCTGCTCGACGACGTACACCAGCCCGCCGGTCTCGTGGTTGACGTTGGCGAGGAACGCCGCCGCCTCCTGCTTCCTGACCGTGTCGGAGCCGGTGGTGGCGAAGCCGGGGTAGGCGGACAGGGCGGCGGTCAGCCCGCTGTAGGTGTAGAAGGAGTTCCGGTTCGGGAACATCTGGTTGAACTGGGCCTCGCTCACGACGAAGCCCGAGGTGTTGCCGGTGCCGCCGCCGCTCGCGGGGGCGTTCCACTTCTGGTTGGCCGCGCCCGTGCAGGTCCAGATCTGCAGGCGGGTGCCGTTGGCGCTGGTGTTGTCGCGCACGTCGAGGCACTTGTTCGCGGCCGGGTTGACGATGTCGTGGGCGGCGGTGACCACCCACTGCTGGTTGGATCCACCGGAACAGTCCCACAGTTGGACGGCGGCGCCGTCGGCGGTGGACCGGTCGACGACGTCCAGGCACTTGCCGAGGGCGCGCAGGGTGCCGTCGCCCGGGCTGGACCACGCCTGGGCTCCGGTGCCGTTGCAGTCGTAGAGCTGGACGGCGGTGCCGTTGGCGCTGTTGGCGCCGGCCACGTCGACGCACTTGCCGGCCAGGCCGGTGACGGCACCGGTGGCGGCGTGCGCGGGCACAGCGGTGAGCAGCGCGGCCAGCACGGCGGTGACGACGCCGGCGAGGACCGTCCGGATCGCCGGCCGGCGGCCGCGTGGGGTGCGGGGGCTGGTGTGGGGGGTGGTGTGGGGGGTCATGTGCTCGCATCTCCTCGAGTGCGGGGCAGTCGGGTGGCGCAACTGGGCGCGAGGGAGCGGAATTTGGGGTTCAGACGCTAATGGTCTGGACCAGGGGGGTCAAGACGTGCGCATGCCAAGAGAGAGGGCCGACGCCCCCGGTGCGGCCCGGTATGTGCGGGCCGGGACGGCACGAGGAGTCACCGCGGCACACATGCGTCAGGGCCCACCCCGACGGGTGGGCCCTGACGTGAGGGGGTCAGTCCTGGCCGGGGTGTTTGCCGGGGACGCCGACGCCGGGCGACAGCGGCGTGGGGGACAGCTGGGTGTCCTCCTCGCCCGGCTCCAGGAGGGTGTCGGCCGCGCCGACGACGAGCGGGTCGGGCGTGCCCACCGCCTCGGGGTCCTTGCTCGCGTAGTCGATGCGCGCCAGCAGGCTGCGCATGGTCTCCAGCCGGGCCCGCCGCTTGTCGTTGCTCTTGACCACGGTCCACGGGGCGTGCGGGGTGTCCGTGGCGCGGAACATGTTGACCTTGGCCTCGGTGTAGGCGTCCCAGAGGTCCAGGGACGCCAGGTCGGTCGGCGAGAGCTTCCACTGGCGCACCGGGTCGACCTGCCGGATCGCGAAGCGGGTGCGCTGCTCGGAGCGGGACACCGAGAACCAGAACTTCACCAGCAGGACGCCGCTGTCGACCAGCATCCGCTCGAACGTCGGGCACTGGTCGAGGAACAGCTCGTACTCCTCGTCGGAGCAGAAGCCCATCACCCGCTCCACACCGGCCCGGTTGTACCAGGAGCGGTCGAAGAACACGATCTCCCCGGCCGTCGGCAGCTGGCCGACGTAGCGCTGGAAGTACCACTGCCCGGCCTCGCGTTCGGTGGGCTTGTCCAGGGCGACCACGCGGGCGCCCCGCGGGTTGAGGCGCTCGGTGAGCCGTTGGATCGTGCCGCCCTTGCCGGCCGCGTCACGCCCTTCGCACACCACGACGACGCGCGCACCGGTGTCCTTGACCCAGCGCTGGAGCTTCAGCAGCTCTATCTGCAGCACGCGCTTGGCGCGCTCGTACTCCTTGCGTCCCACCTTGTGGTCGTACGGGTAGTTCTCCCTCCAGGTCTGGATGGGCCGCCCGTCGGCGTCCAGCACGATCGGCTGCTCACGCCGACTGGCGTCCACGGTGAGCCCGTCCAGCAGCTTCTCGGCGTCTTGCGCGTTCATCAACTGGCATTCCGTTCGGCTGTCGCGGTCGGTCGGGGCACCCGAGTGCCCCGTCCGACGCCGTCCATGTGGCGGCGCCGCGGTGGCCCGCACCTGGCGCCGTCCCCCGTGAGGACTACGGGAAGGTGTCCTCCGTGAGGTGACGATTCCCCCGCGCCGCTTCCCTAGCGTTCCAGTCAGCCGCGGGGACCCGCCGCGGACGGACACGGAACCGGGGACGGGGCCGGGAGGGAGTCGTCGTGAAGCTGGTGTGGCAGGTACTGGCCGTGGTCGCGGTCGGGGCGGCCGGGGGTCAGGCCGTCGGCGCCGTGCAGGGCGACCCGTGGCTGTCGCTCCTCCTGGGCGGTCTGACGGTCGTGCTCTCGGTGGCCGTCTACCGGTGGGTGGTGGGGCGCACCGAGCGGCGGCCGGTCGCGGAGCTGGCCCGGGAGGGCGCCCGGAGTGCGGTCCTGCGCGGGGTGCTCCTCGGTGTCGCGATGTTCGGCTGCGTCATCGCGAACATCGCCTTCCTCGGCGACTACGAGGTGCACGGCTCCGGGTCGACGGGCGGGGCGGTGGCGCTGGCCGGCTTCATGGCCGGCGCCGCCGTCACCGAGGAGCTGATGTTCCGGGGCCTGCTCCTCCGCCTGGTGGAACGCCGTCTCGGCACGTACGCCGCCCTCGTGCTGTCCAGCGTGCTGTTCGGCGCGGCCCACCTGCTCAACGAGGACGCCACCCTGCTCGGCGCCGTCGCCATCGCCGTGGAGGCGGGCGGGATGCTGGGCGCCGCGTACGCCGCCACCCGCTCCCTGTGGCTGCCGATCGGCCTGCACTTCGGCTGGAACTTCGCCGAGGCGGGGATCTTCGGCACCGAGGTCTCGGGCAACGGCGACACCCACGGCCTGCTGGACAGCTCGACCTCGGGTGCCACCCTGGTCACGGGCGGCACGTTCGGGCCGGAGGCCAGCGTCTACGCGATGCTCTTCGGCGCGCTGCTGACGGTCGCCTTCCTGGGGCTGGCCCGGCGCCGGGGCACCGTGGTCCCGCGGCGGCGGGCGGGGCGGGCCGACACGCTGGCTACACTCCCCCGGTGAAGAGCCCGGTGAAGAGTCCGGTGATGAGCCCCGAGACGGCCCGCCGACGGTGGCGCCGGCTGCCCGCCACCGTCCGCGACCTCCCCCTCGGGCTGCTGTTCCTGGTCGCGTCGTTCCTGCCGGGACTGCGCGGCCACGGGACGCAGGTCGGGGACCTGCCGACCCGCCCGTTCGACGCCCTGGCCGTCGTGGTGCTCGGCCTCGAATGCCTGCCGCTGGCGGTGCGGCGGCGGTGGCCGCTCGTCTGTCTCGCCCTGGTGAGCTGCGGCTTCGCCCTCGACCAGCTCCGGGGTTACCACTCGGCCGCGGGCAGCACGCTGCCCCTGGTGCTGATCAGCGCGGGGTCCCACCTGGAGCGCCACCGCCGCACCGCCGTGGTCCTGCTCTCCGTCGCGTACGTGCCCCTCGCGATCGGTCTCTCCCTGCGGGGGTCGGGCGGCGAGACGCCGGAGGAGTTCGTGACGTTCTTCCTGGTGCTGGCGCTGGCCTGGGGAGCCGGGGCGTGGCTGCGGTCCACCCGGATCACCGAGGCCGAGCGCCGGGAGCGGATCGCCGCACGGACGCGGGCCGCCGAACGCAACCGGATCGCGCGGGAGTTGCACGACGTGGTGACCCACCACGTGACCGCGATGGTCGTCCAGGCCGAGGCCGCCCGGTACCTGACCGCCGCGCCCGAGCGGCTCGACCGGTCGCTGGCCGCCGTCGGCGACACCGGCCGCCGCGCGATCGCCGACCTGCGCCACCTGCTCGACCTGCTGAACCCCGACCACGGCACGAGCGACGGCGACGGCGACAGCCCCGGCACAGGAGGACCCGGCACCGGCACCGGCACCGGCACCGGCACCGACGTGTCGGACGGCGCGGAGCCCAGGAGTCCCGCCGTGGGCCGGGTCCTCACCCTCGTCGAGCAGACCCGTCATGCCGGGCAGCCGGTGGACTTCCGCGAGGAGGGCACCCCCGCGGTGTCGGCCGGCAGCGCCGACCTCGTCGCCTACCGGGTGGTGCAGGAAGCGCTGACCAATGCCCTCAAGTACGCTCACGGCAGCCGGACTTCCGTCCAGGTGCGGCACGGCGAAAGGGAGATCACCGTGGAGGTGAGCACGGACGGATCCGGCTCGCGCAGTGCCGCCGCCTCCGTCGGCGGCGGCGGCGGACGGGGCCTGGCCGGGCTGCGCGACCGCGTCCACGTCCTGGGCGGCGACTTCAGCGCCGGGCACGGCACGGACGGCGGCTTCACGGTACGGGCGCGCATCCCCGGCAGCCCCTCGTGAGCGCACCGGTCCGGGTCCTGGTCTGCGACGACCAGATGCTGATCCGCACCGCGCTGGTCACCATCGTCGGCGCCCAGCCCGACATGGAGGTGGCGGGTGAGTGCGGGGACGGGCGGACCGCGGTACGACTCGCCGGGGAGGTACGCCCGGACGTCGTGCTGATGGACATCCGCATGCCGGTCCTCGACGGCCTGGAGGCCACCCGTCTGCTGGCCGGCGCGGGAGTGCCCCACCCGGTCAAGGTCCTGGTGCTGACCACGTTCAACCTCGACGCGTACGTCTACGAGGCCCTGCGCGCCGGTGCCGCCGGCTTCCTCCTGAAGGACGCGCCCCCGGACCGGCTGCTGCACGGCATCCGCACCGTGGCCAGCGGCGCGGCCCTCCTCGACCCCGAGGTGACGCGCCAGCTCGTCGGCCGGTACGCCACCCGGATCCGGCCCGCCGAGGACGCCTCCCGCCACGCCCCGCTCACCCCCCGGGAGCTGGAGGTGCTGCGCCTCATCGCGGACGGCCTCTCCAACAGCGAGATCGCCGCGGTCCTGGTCATCAGCCCGGAGACCGTCAAGACCTTCGTCTCCCGCATCCTGGCCAAGCTCCAGCTGCGCGACCGCGTCCAGGCCGTGGTGTACGCCTACCGCCACGGCCTGGCGACGTGACGCCGCGGCCGGGTGGGCCGCGGCGCCGTGCGCCGGCCCCCGGGCGGGGACCGTCGTGCCCGCTCCGCCGGGTCAGCAGGGGAAGGTGCCGCTGTACAGGGCGTGGCCGAAGGAGGTGGTGCCGGAGCCGAAGCCGTAGCTGCCGTCGTCGCTCCAGACCGCTTCCCTGCCGCCGTTGACGCAGGTGGAGACGGGTGCGAGCGCGAAGCCCTCCAGGTTGTCGGTCGGCATGACGGCCGGGTTCGTGTAGGTGGCGTCCGGGACGATCGCGCCGCCGGCGCCGACCTTCAGGAGGGTGTGCGTCTCACCGCAGGTGTTGTCGCAGGTGGCGACGATGCGCTGGGTGCCGGCGTCGAACAGCACGTCCATCACGGAGGCCTTGCCCGTGGAGACGGTGCCGAACGTCGTGTACGTGCCGTCGGAGTTCAGGCCGTAGACGTGGAGCGTGCCGTCCCACTCCAGGCCGGCGAAGAACAGGCCCGAGCCGTGCAGCGGGTAGCGGGCCGGGGCGTAGGCGGAACCGGTGCGGGGGTCGACCCAGCCGTTCGCGGTCAGCCAGCTGTCCGGCACGTAGGCGACGCCCTCGAAGCCGAGGTTGGCGTCGTCCTTGCTGCCCGTGTCCAGCTGCGGGAACTGCGCGGTCATGTCCCACTGGCGCAGGGGCGTCAGCGTCGCTCCGGTGGCCGACGGGTCAAACTCCATGATCGTGTCCTTGGGGGCGGTGTTGCTGGTGTTGTCGCGTTCGGAGGTGACGTACAGGTGTCCGTCGCCGCCGACCGTCAGCCCCTCGGAGTCGGGCTGGCCGGTGCCGCCCGCGAAGCGGATCTGCTTGCCGGACGCGCTCCACGAGGAGTCCGGGACCCATCTGCCGTTGCTCCTGACCAGCTTGTACAGCCAGTTCTTGTTCTTCACGGCCCACAGCACCGACGGGTTCCCCGGGTCGAAGGCCAGACCGCTGAGGTCGCGTCCCTCGGGGCCGGTGGACGTGGTGAACGCGCAGACGGTGTCCGCGATCGTGACGTCGAGGCCGCCGGGCCAGGCCAGGGTGCCCGCGGGGGCGGATCCCGTTCCCGAGGGTGCTTCCGGGGTGCAGCCGCTGGTGAGGGAGCCGCCACCGCCCAGCAGCTGACCGGTCTGACCCCCTCCGCCGCCGCCACCGCTGCCCGAGCAGGAGTTGGGGCCGCCGGGCGTGGCGGTCGTCGCCGTGCGGAACCAGCCGGTGCCGTCGGCGCACCGCTCGGCCGACGGCTTGGCTCCGTCGGTCGCCCAGGTCACCGAGTCGACGCTGCTGCCGCTCGCGTCGAGGAGGAAGAGCGAGTCGTTGTCGCCCAGGCCCAGCGTGGAGTTGAAGGTGACGTACCCGCCCGCGGGGACGGTGGTCGCGCTCGGCGAGGAGGACGCGAGCGACACCGGGGTGTGGGCGGTGTCGCCGTCGACGTACTTCCACGACCCGAGGGCGACCGCGCTCGTGCCGCCGTTGTACAGCTCCACGGTGTCCGAGCCGTTCGAGGTGACCTCGTTGATCCGTATCCGGCTCGACGCCGGTGCCGAGGACGGGCAGCCGGGGGCGTTGGCGGCGCCGAAGGTGGTCGCCGCGGTGGTGACCACCCACGCCCCGGTGCCGTCGCCCCCGCACCGCGCGAGGGCCGGCTTGGCCGCGTCGGTCGCCCAGTCGACGCGGTCGACCACCGTCCCGTCGGAGGTGTGGAGCACGAGCTTGTCCGCGTCACCCAGTCCCTTGGGCGAGTTGAAGGTGACGAAGCCACCCGCCGGGATCGTGGTGGAGGACGGGGTGAAGGCCTGCGGCGAGAAGCTGTCGTCGGACGTCTTCCAGCCGCTGAGGCTCACCGCGGAGGGGCCGGTGTTGTAGAGCTCCACCGTGTCGTTGCCGGACGAGGTGACCTCGTTGATCCGGACGTTCTGGTAGCCGACGGGGGTCGCGGCGGCTGCGGGCTGGGCCGCGACCGCCCCGGTGAACAGTGCGGAGAGCGTCAGGGCCGCGGCGCACGCGGTCGCCACGCCGGAACGCGGGGGTGAGGTAGGCACGACGCCGAACTCTGGTGACACGACCTGGAAACCGGGTGAACGCCGCCTGAACGGGCCCTGTGGCGCGCCGGAACGCCCGAGGCGGGGCGGGTCACGCCGCGCACCCGGCCTGCGCACCGGCGAGCTCGCGCCACGGACGCACGTCGGGTCCGGCCCGCGACCTCATGCGCACCCGGGACGCGCTCGGCACTCCGATGGCGACGGCCGGCCGCCGGTGAGGCCCTGCGGTCACCCTGGCCGAGCAGGGTCGGCCGGCCCCCGGCCCCGACCCGCCCCTCAGCGCACCCCCCGCGGTGCGCCGCCCTCGGCGCTCGTCGTGTGCGGGAGGCGCAGTTCCGCCAGGGTCTGGGCGAGGGTCTGCCAGACGTGGGCGGACAGGTCCAGGTTGCGGGACTCGGCGGCTTGACGGCCCAGCCCCTGCAGGACGGCGATGCCCTCCTCGACGCGGCCGGACAGGATCGTCAGCCGGCCGTGGAGGACCGACAGCCGCACCCGGTCCCGGTAGGACAGCCGCAGGTCCTCCTCGGCCAGCAGCGCGGCGCTGATCGCGCGGGCCTCGTCCGGCCGGCCCCGGTGGAACGCCAGGTGGGCCCGCAGGGCGCGCAGCTCCTGGGTCTGCGCGGGGGTGCCGATCAGGTCCACGACGGACGCGGCCTCGGCCAGCCAGCACTCGGCGGTGCCCACGTGGGGCGGTGTCATCTCGAGCGCGGCCGCGGTGGCGGCGATCCGCAGCCGGGTCCACAGGGCCAGGTTGTCCGTGCCCCTCAGGAGACGGAGTGCCGTGTCGAGCCGGGACCGGGCGGCGGCGTGGTCGCCCCGGCGGCCGCAGACCGTGGCGGCGGTCCACCAGCCCTCCGCCGCCTGCCCCGGCGCGGCCGCGGGCAGCAGGTCCCGCTCCAGGTCGTCGGCGTGCCGGGCGGCCGCGTCCAGCCGGCCCAGCTCGGCCTCGATGTCGATGAGCACCGTCAGGGAGGCCAGGGTGTCGGACACGGCCAGGTCCTCCGAGCGGGCGAGCCCGAACGCCTTGGCGGCCACCGGTTCTGCCGTGCGCATGTCACCCAGGGCCCGGGTGCAACGGGCGTACGCCACGAGTGAGCGCACCCTCAGCTCCGGCACCTCCATCGCCTCGCCCAGCTCGACGAGCCGGTCCAGGTGCTCGCGCTCCTCCGCGTAGTCACCGGCGCGGCGCGCGCTGCGGCTCAGCAGCCACAGGGCCTGCCAGCGGGCGGCGGGATCGTCTCCCGCGTCCTCGTCGACCGCCCGGCCGAGGGCGGCGAGGTCGTGCGTGCCGGACGGCGCCGAGGACGCGACCGCCAGCTCGTACGTCAGGGGCCGTTGCGGCGGCGGCCCGGTGAGCACGGAGGCGTCGACGCCCAGCCGCTCGGCGAGGTACGCCGTCGCGCGCTCCGTGGGCCTGCGGTCCCCCGACTCGAGCCGCGACAGGTACCCGGTCGACATCCCCTCACCGACCAGTCCAGCCTGGCTCAACCCCCGCTCCAGCCGGAGCCGCTTGAGCCGGCGGCCGAAGTACGGTTGCTCGAGCATCTCCCCACCTTCGCTCCCATGACGCACCGGACCTCCGCCCCGAGACCCACCCCTGGCCCGCCCGACCGGACACCTGGGGTTGCCAACACTTTACGAAGCCCGGGAAAGGGGTCGCAAGGCGAATAGCGATCACCAACTCCCCTGCTCACTGCGCGTGTTGCCCTACCGGGACCCGCTTCCGGCACGCTTGAACGCCGCTCAATCCCGCCTGCGGCCACGGGAGTTGACACGTTGCCCAGGTCACCTGGCAACGCCTTGCCAAGGGGGTTGCCGCACCATAGCCTCAAAGGCACCGACCTGACGCGACTCCCCCATTTCGTCTCATGGAGGTTTCCGTGCCACACCCCGCCTGCCCGGGGCCCAGCCCGATCCGCGCACCGAGCGGCGCACCCCGATGGCCGTGACAACGTTTTCCGGCCACCGGCCGGCCCCCGCCGGGTGCATCCGCTCCCCGTGAACGGCGGCCCGGGGTCCGCGCAGACGCGTAGGCCCTGTCCCTCCTCCGACGGAACGACGGCCCGTGGCCGCCGACTTGGCGGCACGCCCGTGCACCGGAGCGCTGCCGGCACCCCGGCACCGACACGCCGGTCCGTTCCGCGCACCCCCCTCCACCCCCCCCATGCGCACCATAAGGACGGTACGTCCGTGGCGACCACGAGTTTCCCCGACGCCTCGCCCCGCAAGCACCACCGGGACGCCCAGCCGGCTCTCCCCGCCCTCCGCAGGGACGCTCCGCGTTCCGCCTCCGCCTCCAGAGCCGTCTGCACGGTCCGCTCCTTTCCCGACAACCTCGTCATCACGTCCGCGGAACCGGAATTCGCCCGGCCCTTCGGCCTCAGCAGCGGGGAGATATGCGGGTACGGGCTTCTGGACCTCCTGCATTCGGCCGTGCCCGACCGGCTGCGGGAACAATTCGTCGCCCTCTCCTCGGGCCGTCAGCCCCGATTCACCGAAAAGGTGACCGGAAAGGACGGTACCGGGGTGGACTTCCACGCGGACATGACCGCCATCGCCGTACGGGGCCTTGCGGGTGGGACGTCCGGCGCCGTCGTCCTCCTGCACCACCCCGCAGCCGCCGCACCCGGACCCACCGCTCCCGCCCCCGTGGGACCGCTGCCGGTCACCCGGCCGGTGGCCCACGAGGGACCGCTCCTCAGCGCCCTCGACGCGCAGGTGCTGGAGGGCGTGGCGCGCGGCGAGTCGACGGTGCAGCTCGCCTCGCGCCTCTACCTGAGCCGTCAGGGCATCGAGTACCGCATCGGTCAGATGCTGCGCCGGTTCGACACCCCCAACCGGCCGGCGCTGGTCTCCCGCGCGCACGCGCTGGGCATGTTCGCCGCCGGGCAGTGGCCGCCACGCGTGCTGCCGGAGCGCGTCAAGCCGTAGGGGTGTCCGGACGTCCGTGGGGAGCGGGAGCCCGCCTCCTCGCGGGTGTCCGGCCTCCGGGCGGAGCGGGAGCCCGCCCCCGACGAGGGCCGTGGCCGTCAGGGACGACGCCACGGCCCTCGTCGTACGCCCGCCGCACGGCGGGCCGGGGTCAGGCCGCCGACGGCTGCCACGCCTCCTGGAAGCGCCGGCGGGCGCGGAAGAGGCGGGAGCGCACGGTGCCCACGGGCAGGGCGAGCACCTCCGCCATCTCCTCCTCGTTGAGGCCGTAGGCGCGCAGGGTCAGCACCTGCCGGTGCGCGCGCGAGAGGCGATCGAGCACGTCGGTGATGTGCACGGCGTCGAGCGGGTTGGCCTGGTGCCGCGACTCGACCTCGGAGCAGGTCTGTTCCTCACCGAAGCGCCTGGCGGTGCGCACGGCCTCGCGGACCGTCACCGCGCGCACCCACCCGTAGAACGCGACCGGTTCGCGCAGGGTGCCCAGTCCGCGGTAGATCGCGAGCAGGGCCTCCTGGGTGGCGTCGGCCGCGTCGTCGCGGGTGATGGAGCGGCAGATGCGGCTGACGTAGGGGGTGATGTGGTTCAGCAGGTGGTTCATCGCGTGCTCGTCGCCCGACTGGGCGCGCGGCACCAGGGTGAGCGGCGACGGGAGTTCGCTGACGGTGGACATGGCGGAGGAGCACTCCTTACGGCAACCGGGCGGCAGGGGCGGGGGCGGCCCTCGTTCGGACGTGGGGGGTGGTCGACCCGCTTGCGGGGAGGCGGCGTTCAGCCGGCGTCCGCGGTGACGGGCTCGGGGTGTGCCTCGGACGCGAAGGCGAGGAGGCCGTCGAGCACCTCGTCGCGGAAGGCCGTCATGAAGGACGGCGTGAAGCAGCCGGTGTAGTGCGGGAACTCGATGGACAGGCGGCCCTCGAAGGAGACCACGCACGCCATGACGGGGCTGCGCCCGGCCTGCGGGAAGTAGTTCTCGCGGCCCGGCACCAGGCGGACGTCGACGGCGTCCAGGCCGTCCGGCAGGCGGGGCCCGGGGACGACGCCCATGTTGGTGACGATCACCGTGGCCAGCTGGAGGGCGGGGTTGCGGGGGATCTCCGGGGTGATGCGCATCTCGTGGAAGTGACCGCCCCCGGCGATGAAGTCGGTGAGCCGCGCGTGGACGGTGCGGGCCAGGCCCAGCGGGTCGGACGTCTCGGCGACTTCCAGGGTCTGCAGGTGCGTGGTGACGGCGGGCACCATCACGGACGGCTCCAGCGGCGGCGTCAGCCGCGAGCGCAGGTCGACGGGTGACAGACAGCCCAGGGTGCGCGGGCCGTCGCCGGTGAGCCGCCGGCGGGCGGTGGCGAGCAGGGCGGCGGCGACCAGCGCGTGGACGGACACGCCGGCCTGCCGTGCCCGCTCGCGCAGGCGGGCGGTCCGGTCGGTGTCCAGCGTCAGCCGGCACACCTCGATGTGCCCCTCGTCGGCCGCCTCCCCGGGCGCACCGGGCGGCGCCGCGTCGTAGCGCACCAGGTCGACGGGGTGGTCCTCGGCGTGCGCGGTGCGCGCGGCCAGGTACGCGGCGGTGTCCGCCTCGTCGGCCGGCGGCAGCAGCGCGCTCACGGGCTCCGGCCAGTCCGGGGTGTCCGGCAGGTCCGCGCCGGGCGCCCCGGTGCGCGGCCGTCCGCCGGTGACGAGGGCGCGGTAGTGGTCCCACAGCGTGTTGTGGAGGGCGATGCTGCTGTGCCCGTCGGTCACGGTGTGGTCCACCAGCAGGACGAACAGGTGCTCCTCGCCGTCCGGCGCGCTGACCAGGGTCGCCCGGGACAGCGGACCGCCCACGGTGAGGGGCCGGTTCAGCTCCGTCGCGTAGGCCTCCGCCAGGTCTCCGGTGCGCGTCTCCAGGCGGGGCCGGGCGGCCTCGTCCAGCAGCGCCAGCGCGGGGCCGGTGCCGTCCGTCACGATGCGGGAGCGCAGGGTCGGGTGGGCCTGCGTCACGGTCTGGAACGCGGCGGCCAGCGCCTCGACGTCGACGTGGCCGCGCAGGGTGCAGGACAGGACGGCCCTGCTGCGCTGGCCCACGTAGAGCGTCTCAACCGGACACAGCGGACGGTGCATGACGGCGGCCCTCTTCTCGGTCGTCCAACGGGGTGGCCCCGGGCGGGTCCGGCCTGTCGCCGCAATTGCGTCCCGGGGCGTCGAAGTCGCGTCCGAGAGTGCACCGCGCGCCGCCGCCGATTCCACCCGGAACGCCGCCGGAAAGGGAAGTCGCGTGATTTCCCTAGAAGTTCGTGGCGCATGCACACTCCCCCGGCCGGCGTTCTCTGGGGAATTCCCTGAATTGCCGCGCGCGGGCCGGTGCCGCCTTGACCGGCCGGAGCGCGGTGGCGCACCGTGATGAGCCGTAGAACCGGGGCCGGGACGACGGGTGTTCACCGGATTCCCGGCGTGCGACCTCCTTCCCCGCTTCGTGGACCGGTCCGGCGCGCAGTCACACGCGAGGGCGGCGCGGGGCGGTGGCCGCACCGCTCCTGTCCGGTCCGATCCGGTCGTGCCGTCGCCGGCCGGGACACTTCGGTTGCCACGTGAGGGTTGTGCTATGTCACTCCAGCAGGACGAGCGGCGTCCGCTGTCCGGGGCCCAGGAGGGTCTCTGGTACGCCGGGCGGCTCGCGTCGGACAGCGCCGCGTACAACACCGGCGAGGCGGTGGAGATCCACGGGCCGCTCGACACGGGCCTGTTCGAGACCGCGCTGCGCCGCACGGTCGCCGAGGCGGACACCTTCGCCCTGCGGTTCACCGACACCGAGGACGGTCCCCGCTGCCACCGCGCCGCCGACCCGGACGACTGGCCCCTGCACCTCGTCGACGTCCGGGACGCCGACGACCCCCAGGAGGCCGCCTGGGACTGGATCCGCGCCGACCTGGCCACCCCCGTGGACCTGGAGAAGGGCCCGCTGTTCTCGCACGCCCTGCTGGCGCTGGCGCCGGACCGGTACATCTGGCTGCTGAGGGCCCACCACATCCTGCTCGACGGCTACAGCTACAAGCTGCTGGGCCGGCGGCTGGCCGAGGTGTACAACGCGCTCGCCGCCGGGCGCGAGCCGGACCCCTCCGGGTTCGCGCCGGCGGGCCGGCTCCAGGAGGAGGAGGCCGCCTACCGCGCGGGCGACCGCCACACCCGTGACCGCGCCCACTGGGCCGAGCGCCTGGCCGGGCTGCCCGAACCGCCGCGCCTCACCTCCCGTGCGGCCGCCCCGACCGCTCCCTTCCTGCGCCGCACCGCCGAGCTGGCGCCGGCCGAGGTGGCCGCCCTGGACGCGGCGGCCTCGCGCCTGGGCGTCGCCCGCGCCGACCTGCTGGCCACGGCCACCGCCCTGTACCTGCACCGCATGACCGGCGCCGACGACCTGGTGCTGGGCCTGGCCACGATGAGCCGCCTCGGCAGCGCCGCGCTGCGCACCCCGGGCACGGCCTCCGACGTGCTGCCGCTGCGGGTGCGCGCCACCGCGGGAACGCCGCTCGAGGAGATCGCGCGGGGCGTCGCCGAGGAGCTGCGCGCCCTGCGCCGCCACCAGGCGTACCGGGGCGAGTACCTGCGCCGCGACCTCGGACTGCTGGGTACCGGGCGCCGGCTGTACGGGCCCGTGCTGAACATCGTGCCCTTCGACGAGTCGCCCGTGTTCGACGGCCGCCCCACCACCTGGCACCACCTGTCCGGCGGCGCCGTGGACGACCTCCAGATCTCGGTGCGGCCCGGCGCCGAGGCCGGGGGGCTGTGGCTGGCCTTCGACGCCAACCCCGCCCTGTACGAGGAGGACGAACTCGCCCTGCACCGCGAGCGGTTCCTCACCGTGCTGCGCCGGCTGGCCGAGGCCGCCCCGACGGCCGCGCCGGCCGAGCTGGACGTCCTGCTGCCCGGCGAGCACCCCCGCGACACCACGGTGCGCACGCATCCGGTGGAGCGCACTCTCACCGAGCTGTTCGAGGAGCAGGCGGCCACCGTTCCCGGGCGGACCGCCGTCACCTGCGGCGACACCGGGCTGACGTACGCGGAGCTCAACGCCGAGGCCAACCGGCTGGCCCGGCTGCTGACCGAGCACGGCGCCGGTCCCGGCCGGGTGGTGGCGCTGGCGCTGGAGCGCGGGGTACGGCTGCTGCCCGCGCTGCTCGGCGTCCTCAAGACCGGCGCCGCCTACCTGCCCCTGGACCCCGGCCACCCGGCCGAGCGGCTGCGCCTGGTCGTGGAGGACGCCGCGCCCGTCGCGCTGGTCACCGAGCGGGCCCACGCCCACCTGGGCGGCGGGTCGGTGCCCACCGTGCTCCTGGACGACCCGCGGGTCGCCGCGGACCTGGCCGCGCGCCCCGCCGGCGACCTGACCGACGCCGACCGGCACGGGCCGACGGGCCCCGCCGACGTCGCGTACATCATCCACACCTCGGGCTCCACCGGCCGCCCCAAGGGCGTCCCGGTGCCGCACGCCAACGTGGTGCGCCTGTTCGCGGCCGCCGCCGAGCACTTCGGCTTCGGCCCGGACGACGTGTGGACGCTGTTCCACTCCTACGCCTTCGACTTCTCGGTGTGGGAGATGTGGGGCGCGCTGCTGCACGGCGGACGCCTCGTCGTCGTCCCCCACGCCGTCAGCCGCTCCCCGCGGGACTTCCTGGACCTGCTGCACCGCGAGGGCGTCACCGTCCTCAACCAGACGCCGTCCGCCTTCGAGCAGCTGGCCGACGCCGACCTCGAACGCGGCGGGGACAGCGGGGCGTTGCGCTACGTCGTCTTCGGCGGTGAGGCCCTGCGCCCGGCGCGGCTGCGGCCCTGGGCCGACCGGCACGGCCTGGACCGGCCCGAGCTGGTGAACATGTACGGCATCACCGAGACCACCGTGCACGTCACCCACCACCGCCTGACCCGGGCCGACCTGGACGACCCGCGGCGCGGCAGCGTCATCGGCCGGCCCCTGTCCGACCTGCGCGTCCACCTCCTGGACGGTGGGGGCCGGCCCGTCCCGCCCGGCGCGAGCGGCGAGATGTACGTCTCCGGTGCCGGGGTCGCCGCCGGGTACCTGCACCGGCCCGAGCTGACCGCCGAGCGCTTCCTCGACGACCCGTTCGGGCCGCCCGGCACCCGCATGTACCGCTCGGGCGACCTGGCGCGGCGCCGTCCCGACGGCACCCTGGACTACCTGGGCCGTGCCGACGCCCAGGTGCAGATCCGCGGCTTCCGCGTGGAGCCGGGCGAGATCGAGGCCGTCCTCGCCGCCCACCCGCGGGTGGCCCGGGCCGCGGTCCTCGCCCGCCGCGCCGACAACGGCGTCCAGCAGCTCGTGGCCTACGTCCTCACCGCCGGCGACACGCCCGCCGACCCGGCCGAGCTGCGGGCCCACGCCGCCGCCCGCCTGCCCGAGCACATGGTCCCGGCCGCCTGTGTCGCCGTGGACGCCCTGCCGCTGACCGCCAACGGCAAGCTCGACGTACGGGCGCTGCCCGCACCGGACTTCACCGCCGCCGCCTCCGGCACCCGGCCCGCGACCCCGCACCAGGCGCTGGTGTGCGCCCTGTTCGAGGACGTGCTGAAGCTGCCGCGCGACAGCGTCGGCATCGACGTCAACTTCTTCGACCTGGGCGGCGACTCGCTGCTCGCCACCCGCCTGCTGGCCCGGCTGCGGCACGACACCGGCGCGGAGATCGCCATCACCGCCCTGTTCGAGACACCCACCCCGGCCGCGCTCGCGGCCCGGCTCGCCGCGGACTCGGCCGACCCCTCCGACGCGCTGCCCCGGCCCGTCCTGGGCGCCGCCGTCCGTCCCGAGCGGGTGCCGCTGTCGTACGCGCAGGAGCGCATGTGGTTCCTGCACCGGCTCGGGGACCGGGCCGCCACCTACAACATCCCGCTCGTGGTGACCGCGCCCCCCGGCCTGGACGCCGACGCGCTGGAGGCCGCGCTCGGCGACCTGGCCGACCGCCACGAGAGCCTGCGCACCGTGGTCGCCGAGCACGACGGCACCCCCTACCAGCGCGTCCTGCCGCCTGGTGCGCTGCGCCCGCGGCTGCACCGGGTCGACTGCCCGGCCGCGGAGAGCGCCGCCCACGTGGAGGCCGCCCTGCGCCACCGCTTCGACCTGGGAGCGGAGAGCCCTCTGGCCGCCTGGCTGCTGGGCCCGGCCGACGCGCGCACGCTGGTGCTCCTGCTGCACCACAGCGCCGCCGACGGCTGGTCGCTGCGGCCGTTCGCCGAGGACCTGGGCACGGCCTACGCCGCCCGCCGTGCCGGCCGCGCCCCCGTGTGGACGCCCCTGGAGGTGCAGTACGCCGACTACGCCCTGTGGCAGCGCGCCCTGCTGGCGCCGGAGCCCGACGGCACGGGCCGGCTGGAGCGGCTGACCGCGCACTGGCGCGCGGCCCTGGCCGGCCTGCCCGAGGAGTGCGGCCTGCCCGGTGACCGGCCGCGCCCCGCGACACCGCGCGGGACGGGCGCGCACCTCGAGGCGGCCGTGGACGCCGCCCTGCACCGCGACCTGCTCGCCCTGGCCGACCGGGAGGGCGCGAGCCTGTTCATGGTGCTGCACGCCGCCCTCAGCGCGCTGCTCACCCGCTGCGGCGCCGGTGAGGACGTCGTCCTGGGCACCCCGGTGGCCGGCCGCACCGAGCCCGCCCTGGACCCGCTGATCGGGCTGATCACCAACACGCTGGTGCTGCGCGCCGACACCTCCGGCGACCCGGCCTTCCGCGACCTGCTGGCCCGGCTGCGCTCCGCCGACCTGACCGCCCTGGACCACCAGGACCTGCCCTTCGACCGGCTCGTCGACGAGCTCAACCCGCCCCGCCACCCCGGCCGGCACCCCGTGTTCCAGGTGATGCTGGCCCTGCAGAACAACGACCCGGCCGTCCTCGAACTCGACGGGCACCGGGACCGGTTGCGGCCGACCGCCACCGGCACCGCCAAGTTCGACCTCTTCGTCGACGTCCTGGAACGGCACACCCCCGAGGGCACCCCCGACGGCCTGACCCTGCACGTCGAGTACGCCACCGACCTCTACGACCCCTCCACCGCCGAGGCGTTCGCCCGGGCCCTGCACGACGTCCTGCGCGCGGTGAGCGCCGACCCCGCCGTGCGCGTCGGGCAGTTGCCCGCGGTCCCCGAGCGCACGCCCGTCCCGGCCGGGCCCGCGGCCGGGGAGCTGGAGGCGGCCGCGTTGTCCGTGCCGGGCATCCGCGCCGCCCGCGCCCTGTCCGGCGCCGACGGCCGCGCTCCGCGCCTGTACGTGGTGCCGGGGCGCGCCGACGCCGCGGACCGCGTCGAGGAGGTCCTGGACCGCGCCGGCCACACCGCCGTCCGGGTCACCGCCGTCAACGCCCTGCCGCACGACGAGGACGGACGGCTCGACACGGACGCGCTGTCCGCCCTGCCCGCCGTAGACCGCGCCGCGGCGGCCGCCTGGCACGAGCGCCTGGCCCGCGTCCCCGGGGTGACCCACGCCGAGGTGACGGTCGAGGACACCCCGGAGGAACTGGACCGCCGTCACGCCGGACGGGCCGACCGCGCCCCGGACACCACGGGCGCCGCGTCCGCCTCGGCCGGCACCCCGGCGTCCGCCGTGCCGGCGCTCAGCGAGGGCCCGGCGCTGGTCGAACCGTCCGTCGCCGGCTGGGCGCAGGCCCTGCGCCGCGCCGCCGAGCGGGGGCGGGGCGACATCGTCCACGTGCACGCCGACGGGAGCGAGCACCGGCGCAGCTACGCCTCGCTCGTCCCCGAGGCGTCCCGGGTGCTGGCCGGACTGCGCCGGGCGGGCCTGCGGCCCGGCGACCAGGTGATCCTCCAGTGCGACGTCACCGAGGACTTCCTGGCCGTGCTGTGGGGCTGCATCCTGGGCGGTTTCGTCGCCGTCCCGCTGACCGTTCCCGCCTCCTACGACACGCCCTCGGCGGCGCTCACCAAGCTGGAGGGCATCTGGCGGATGCTGGGCCGGCCCTGGGTCGTGTGCTCCGCCGACCGCGAGGGCGGCCTGCGGGGCCTGGCCGCCCGACAGAACTGGCCCGGCCTGCGCCTGACCACGGCCGACGAGCTGCGGGAGGCACCGGAGGACCACGACTGGTACGAGGCCCGGCCCGACGACCTCATCCTGATGCTGATGACGTCCGGCAGCACCGGCCTGCCCAAGGCGGTGCGGCTCACCCACCGCAACGTGCTGACCCGTTCGGCCGCCACCGAGCAGATGAACGGGCTCGACGCCTCGGACGTCTCCCTGAACTGGATCCCGCTCGACCACGTCACCGGCGTGGTGATGTTCCACCTGCGGGACGTGTACCTGGGCTGCCGCCAGGTCCACGCGCCCACCTCGTGGATCCTGCAGGACCCGCCACGCTGGATGGACCTCGCCGACCGGCACCGGGTCACCGTCACGTGGGCGCCCAACTTCGCGTTCGGTCTCCTCGCCGAGCAGGCCGACCGGTTCGCCGACCGCTCGTGGGACCTGTCGCCGATGCGGCTGGTGATGAACGCCGGTGAGGTCGTCGTGGCCGCCGCGGCCCGCCGCTTCCTGCACGTCCTGGAGCCGTTCGGCCTGCCGCAGGACGTGATGCACCCCGGCTGGGGCATGTCCGAGACCTGCTCGGTGGTCACCGACGTCTCCCTGGCTCCCCGACCGGTCCCCGGCGAGGGAACGTTCGTGAGCTGCGGGCTGCCGTACCCCGGGTTCGCGATGCGCGTCGTCGACGACTCCGGCACGGTGCTCGCCGAGGGCGACGCCGGCCGCCTCCAGGTCCGCGGCACCTCCGTGACCGGCGGCTACCACGACAACCCCGGTGCGAACGCGGAGGCGTTCACCGAGGACGGCTGGTTCGACACCGGGGACCTGGCGTTCCTGCGCGGCGGTGAGCTCTACATCACCGGGCGCGCCAAGGACGTCATCATCGTCAACGGCGTCAACCACTACAGCCACGAGATCGAGGCGTGCGTCGAGGAACTGCCGCACGTGGAGCGGAGCTTCACCGCCGCCGTCGCGGTGCGCTCCGACCCCTCGGCGCCCACCGACGAACTCGCCCTGTTCTTCCACCTCGCCCCCGAGGCCGCCGACGGGGACACCGCGGCCGCCCTGCGGGAGATCGCCGGCAAGGTGACCCGCGAGATCGGCGTCAGCCCCGCCTTCCTCGTCCCGGTCGCGCAGGACGCCATCCCCAAGACGGAGATCGGCAAGATCCAGCGCACCAAGCTGCGCAAGAGCTTCGAGGCGGGCGCGTTCGACGAGCAGGTGCGCGCGACCCAGCTGCTGCTGGGCACCGCCGCGACCGTGCCCGACTGGTTCCTGCGGCCGGTCTGGCAGCGCGCACGGCAGCACGCCCCGCGGGAGACCGCGCCCGGCCGGCACACCCTGGTCCTCGCGGGCGACGACGCCCGCTCGCTGCGGTTCGCCGAGCGGATCGCCGTCACCCTGCGGGCCACGGGCGAGCGCTGCACCGTCGCCTCCGACGGCACGTCGTACGCCCGCCTCGACGCGGCCCGTTACCGGGTGCGGCCCGGCGAGCAGGCCGATCTCGCCGCGCTGCTCGACGAGTTGGAGCGCGACGAGCGGCCGGTCGACGCCGTGGTCCACCTCGGTGGCCTGCGCGACGCGGACTCCGCGCCGACCACCCCGTACGACGACACCGGCGCCCTGTCCCTGCTCGCCCTCGCCCGGGCCCTCGTCTCCCGCACCGGACGGCAGCGCCCCGTCGATCTGGTGTACGCCACCACGGGCGCCCGGCAAGTGCACGCCGAGGAGCCGGCCGACCCGGGTCACGCCATGGCGGGCGCCCTGCTCAAGTCGCTTGCGGAGGAGCTGGGCTGGCTGCGCGGCACGCACGTCGACCTGCCGGCGGGCGCCGGTGAGGAGGCGGTGGAGCTGCTGCTCGCCGAGGCGCGCGTCGACCCCGACGCCGCCGAGGTGGCGTACCGCGACGGCCACCGCCACGTGCGCCGCCTCGCCCCGCTGCCGGAGGCGCCCCCGCGTCCCCAGACCGCCACCGACGAGGGCTTCACCCTGGTCACCGGCGGTCTGGGCGGAGTCGGCGGCGAGGTCGCGGCGCACCTGCTGGGCACGCCCGGCACCCGGCTGCTGGTCCTGGGCCGCACGCCCGAGGACGCCCTGGACGCCCCTGACGTCCCCGCCGGCGGAGTACGGCGCGGGGAGGTGCTGCGGCGGCTGCGCGAGCTGGGCGAGGTCCGCTACGCCTGCGCCGACGTCACCGACGAGCCCCGGGTGCGCGCCGCCGTGGACGCGGCCGCCGAGGTGTGGGGAGTGCCCCTGACCTCGGTGCTGCACCTGGCCGGGACGCTCGTGGAGCGCCCGGTGGGCGAGCTGGACGAGGACACCTGGCGGCAGGCGCTGGCGGCGAAGGCGGGCGGCGCGTGGACGCTGCACCGGCTGACCGCCGATCACCCCGTCTCCTCCTTCGTCACGTTCTCCTCCGTCAACGGCTTCTTCGGCGGGGCGATGAACGCCGCCTACGCCGCGGCCAACGCCGCGCTGGACGCCCTCGCGCTGTACCGGCGCAGCCGTGGGCTGCCCGCGCAGTCGCTGGCCTGGAGCATGTGGCGCGAGCAGGGCGTCAGCCGCGGCTACCGGCTCGCCGCGCTCACCGAGGCCCGCGGCTACCGGCTGCTGGACGGGCCGGCCGCGCTGCGCTCCTTCGACCTGGCGCGCTCGCTGGACGTCCCGCACCTGCTGATCGGCGCCGACCGCACCGCCCCCTGGGTGCGCAGCCACGTCACGGCGCCCGTGCGGCCGGTGCGGCGCCTTGCCGCCCGCGTCGGCCTGGCGGACGGCGCCGACCTGGGTGCCCTGTACCGCGCGGCAGGGGACGCCGCCCGTGCGGCGGGCCTGGCGGACGACTGGGTGCTGCGCTCGGCGGGCACCACCGGCCACCAGGACGAGCAGGCCGACCCGGGCGAGGACGCCCGCCGGCTGGAGGGCAGGCTCGCCGAGGTGTGGTGCGCGGTGCTGGGCCGCGACCGGGTGGGCCTGGACGAGAACTTCTTCGACCTGGGCGGCAACTCGCTGCTGCTGGTCACCGCGCAGTCCGCCGTCAACAGCGCCTTCGACGCCGACGTGTCGGTGGTCGACCTGTTCGCCCACCCCACCGTCCGCGCCCTGGCCCGCCACCTGGCGGCCACCGCCCGGCCCGCCGCCCAGCCGGCACCGGGGTCGGACGGTTCCGGTGCCCGGGCGGAGGACCCGGCCGGGCACCGGTCCGCCGGGCCCGCGCCCAGCGGCCTGGACCGCGCCAAGGAACAAGCACAACGGCAGCGAGCGGCCCGCGCCCGCCGCACCGCACGCCACGGAAAGGACCGCGGCCATGCATGACACCCCCGCAGCGCACACCGAGGCCGCCGAGGAGGAGGTGCCCGCCGTCGCCGTCGTCGGCATGGCGGGCCGGTTCCCCGGCGCCGACGACCTGGACGCCTTCTGGGACAACCTGGCGGCCGGCCGGGAGTCGGTGCGCCCCGTCGGCGACGAGGAGTTCCTCGCCGCGGGCGGCAGCCCGAGCGACCTGGACGACCCCTCCCTGGTGCGCATGGTCTCCACCGTGGAGGGCATCGACCGGTTCGACTCCGGCTTCTTCGGCTACAGCCCCGCCGAGGCCGCCGTGGTCGACCCGCAGCAGCGGCTGCTGCTGGAGACCGCCTACCACGCGCTGGAGGACGCCGGCTGCCTGGGCGAGGGCCGGGACACCGGGGCGTTCGGGGTGTACGCGGGCAGCGGCGACAGCCGCTACTACCCCGCCCACGTCCACCCGCGCTTCGCCGGACAGCCCGGCTCGGTGGCCCTCGTGCACGCGGCCACCGCCAACTCCCTGGGCACCCTCGCCACCCGCGTCTCCTACGAACTGGGCCTGACGGGACCGAGCGTGTCGCTGCAGACGGCCTGCTCGACCGCGCTGGTCGCCGTGCACACCGCCTGCCAGGACCTGCTGGACTACCGGTGCGACACCGCGCTGGCCGCGGCGGTCTCCCTCAACCCGTCGGCCGCGCTGGGCTACCGGCACGTGCCCGACGGGCCGTTCTCCCCCGACGGCCACTGCCGCGCGTTCGCCGCCGACGCCGCCGGCACCTCCTCCGGCGACGGTGTGGGGGCCGTCGTCCTGAAGCGCTTGGAGGACGCCCTCGCCGACGGCGACCGCATCCGCGCCGTCATCCGCGGCAGCGCCGTGAACAACGACGGGCGCCGCAAGGTCGGTTTCAGCGCGCCGAGCGCCGCCGGCCAGACCGAGGTGATCCTCGCCGCGCAGGCCCAGGCGATGGTCGACGCGGGCACCATCGGGCTGATCGAGGCGCACGGCACCGCCACCAAGCTGGGCGACCCGATCGAGGTGGCGGCGCTCACCGAGGCGTTCCGGCACAGCACCGACGCCCGCGGGTTCTGCGCCCTGGGCTCGGTGAAGACCAACATCGGCCACCTGGGGGCGGCCGCCGGCATCGCCGGGCTCATCAAGGCCGTGCTGGCCCTGGAGCACCGGCAGATCCCGCCGAGCCTGCACTTCGACCGGCCCAACCCGCTGATCGACTTCGACGCGGGCCCGTTCCGGGTGCCGACCGCCCTGGAGGACTGGCCGCGGGGCGAGCACCCGCGCCGGGCCGCCGTGTCCGCGTTCGGCATCGGCGGCACCAACGCCCATGTCGTCCTGGAGGAGGCCCCGGCGCCCGCGCCGGCCGCGCCGCGCCCGCCCGAGGACGGCCGGCGCCTGGTGCTGCCCCTGTCCGCCCGGACCGCCGGTGCCCTGCGCGGTCAGGCCGACGCCCTCGCCCGGCACCTGGAACGCCGTCCCGGCCTGCGCCTGGACGACGTGGCGCACAGCCTGCGCACCGAACGGCCCGCGCTGCGCCACCGCCTCACCGTCACCGCCTCCTCCCCCGAGGAGGCCGTCGAGGCCCTGCGCTCCGCCGCGCCGGTCACCCCGCCCGTGGGCGACGACCCGGTCCGGGTGGCGTTCCTGCTGCCGGGCGGCGGCACCCAGTACCCCGGGATGGGCGCGGAGCTGTACCGCGAGAACGCCGTGTACCGGGACACCGTCGACGAGTGCGCGCGCATCCTGCGGCCCGTCCTCGGCGGCGACCTGCGCGCCACGCTCGTCGAGCGCGGCCCGGGCGACGACACGGACGCCTTCCTGGGCCTGGTGGTCACCGAGTACGCGCTGGCCCGCACCCTGATGGAGGCGGGCGTCCGGCCGGACGCCCTCATCGGCCACTCGCTCGGCGAGTACACGGCGGCCTGCCTGGCCGGGGTGATGGACCTGGAGGAGATGCTGCCGCTGGTCACCGAGCGCATCCGGCTGATCAGCTCGGCGGGCGGCGCCACCACCGGGGTCGCCGCCCCGGTGGAGGACGTCCTGCCGCTGCTCGACGCGGAGTTGTCGCTGACGGCGGTCAACGGCCCCACCGCGTGCACCGTCGCCGGGCACCTGGACGCCGTCGCGCGCTTCGAGGCCGAACTCGCCCGCCGGGACGTGCCGTTCCGCCGGCTTCGGATCCCCGTGGCCGCCCACTCCCACGTCCTGGACCCGGTCCTGCCCGCCTTCGAGCAGCACCTGCGCCAGGTCACGCTGCGCCCGCCGCGCATCCCCTACGTCACCAACGTCACCGGCGACTGGATCACCGACGACCGGGCCACCTCCGTGCGGCACTGGCTGGACCACACCCGGCACACCGTGCGGTTCGCCGACGGCATCGCCGCACTGTGGGACCGCCTGCGGCCGGTGCTCGTGGAGATCGGCCCCGGCGACACCCTGACCAAGCTGGCCGGCAACCGGCTCGCCGACCGGGCGCCGGTCACGGTGACCACCATGCGGCACGCCAAGGCCCAGGCCGCCGACGGGTTCGTGCTCGCCGAGGCGCTCGGCCGGCTGTGGAGCGCGGGCGTCGACGGCGCCCTGCCCCCGGCGCCGGACACCGCCCGGCGCGTGCCGCTGCCGCCGTACGCCTTCGAACGCCACCGGCACTGGATCGACGCGCCCGGCGCCCGCACGGACCCCACCGCGGGCGACGGCCCCGAGCAGGCGGCGACGGGCGACGGCCTCGCGCCGCGGCCCCGCCTGACGACGCGTCACGTCCCGCCGCGCACCGACCGCGAGGAGACGGTCACCCGGCTGTGGGAGGAGACCCTCGGCATCGGCGGCATCGGCGTGCACGACAACTTCTTCGACCTGGGCGGCGACTCCATGCGCGCCGTGCTCCTGGCGGGCCGGCTGCGCCAGGCGGGCGTCCTGGACGTGCCCGCCGCGAAACTGCTGGCCGCGCCCACCGTCGCCGGGCTCCTCGCCGAGGAACCGGAGGGCGCCCCGTCCGGCACCGCTCCGGCCACCGCGCTGGGTCCCCTGCTGCCGCTGCGGGCGGAGGGCACCGCCGTCCCGCTGTTCTGCCTGCACCCCGGGGCGGGCGTGTCCTGGCGCTACACCGGGCTGCTCCCCCACCTCGGCGGCGACCAGCCCGTCTACGGCGTCCAGGCGCTCGGCCTGGACGGCACCCGGCCGCCCGCGCCGGACGCCGCCGCGATGGTCGAGGCGTACCTCGACGTGGTGCGCGGGGTGCAGCCGCACGGCCCCTACCGGCTCCTCGGGTGGTCCTACGGCGGTTTCGTGGCCCACGCGATGGCCTGCGCCCTGCAGGAGGCCGGGGAGCGGGTGGAGCTGCTGGCCATGCTCGACGCGCCCCAGCCGCACGGCTCCTCCTACGACCCGGGGACGGCCGAACGCCAGGTCGCGGCCCTGCTGTCCCGGGTGGCCGGCCTGCCGGTCGGACCGGACGCGGGGGCGGGGGCGGCGAACGCTGGGGCGGCGGACGTGGAGCGCGTGCTGGACCGCATCGACGCCGACGCGGGGAGTGCGCCGATCACCCGGGCCGAGGGCGCCGCGATCGCCACGGTCATGCGCAACAACCTGCGCATCGCACCGCAGTTCGCGCCCGGCCGCTTCCGCGGGGACGTGCTGTTCTTCAGCGCGGCCGAGGAACCGGCCACGGCCTCCGCCGGCGACCTCGCCGTCCAGCCCGGCAAGGCCGACGCCTGGCGCCCGTACGTCGACGGCACCCTGCACGACCACCAAGTACCTTGCGGCCACTACGAGATGACCGAGGCCGAGCCGATCGCCCGCATCGGCGAGACGGTCGCCAAGGCGCTGCGCGCGCTCGGCGACTGAACCACGGGCGGCCGCCCGCACCCCCCACCCGAGAACGCCCCGACCGTTCAGGAGACCCCGCGTGACCGCGACCCAGGACCTCTACGAGCTCGGCGACGCGCCCGAGATCGGCACCGTGCCCCGCCGGATGTACGCCTCGCTCATCCGCCGCGAGCGCTACGGACAGCCCGTCGACGCCTTCCGCACCGAGGTGGTGGACGTCCCGCCCGTGGGCCGTGGACAGGTCGCGGTGAAGGTGATGGCGGCCGGCATCAACTACAACAACGTCTGGGCGGCGCTGGGCGAGCCGCTCGACGTGATCACCGCCCGGCAGAAGGCCGGTGCCACCGAGGACTTCCACATCGGCGGCTCGGACCTGTCCGGCATCGTGTGGGCGGTCGGCGAGGACGTGCGCGGCGTCGCACTCGGCGACGAGGTCGTGGTCCTGGCCAACCGCTGGGACGAGTCCGCCGAGGACATCCGCCTCGGCGCCGACCCGGCGTTCTCCTCCAGCCAGCGGGTGTGGGGCTACGAGGAGAACTACGGCTCCTTCGCGCAGTTCGCGGTCGTCGACGACTACATGCTCCACCCCAAGCCGGCCCGGCTGTCCTGGGCGGAGGCCGCCTGCTACATGGCGACCGCCGCCACCGCCTACCGCCAGCTCTTCGGCTGGCAGCCGCACACCGTGCGCCCGGGCGACCCGGTGCTGATCTGGGGCGGCGCGGGCGGGCTCGGCTGCATCGCCATCCAGCTCGTCCGCCACGTCGGGGGGATCCCGGTGGCGGTCGTCTCCAGCCCGGAGCGCGGCGAGTTCTGCCTCAAGCTCGGCGCCGAGGGCTACATCGACCGGCGCGCGTTCGACCACTGGGGACGACTGCCGGACACGTCCGACGAGGAGGCCATGGCCCGCTGGCTGAGCGGGGTGCGCGCCTTCGGCCGGCGGTTCTGGGAGGTGCTCGGCGAGCGCCGCAGCCCGCGCATCGTGCTGGAGCACTCCGGCGCCGACACCGTGCCCACGTCGATGTACCTGGTCGACAACGGCGGCATGGTCGTCCTGTGCGGCGGCACCACCGGCTACAACGGCGACGTGGACCTGCGCTTCCTGTGGATGCGGCAGAAGCGGCTCCAGGGCTCGCACGTCGCCAGCGCCCGGGAGGCGCGCGAGGTGACCCGGCTGATCGCGCAGGGCGTCATCGACCCGTGCCTGTCGCGCACCTTCGCCTTCGACGAGATCGGCCTGGCCCACCAGCTCATCCACGAGAACCGCCACCCGGCGGGCAACATGGCGGCACTGGTCAACGCGCGCGCCTGAGCCTGACACGACAAGGCGACGAAGGCGGCGAAGGCCCCGCGTCCGGCGCGTCACCGCCGCCCGGACGCGGGGCCTTCCGGTTCCCGGCCCTCAGCGCTCGTTCAGGCGGCCGGCCAGCCGGGCGATCAGCGGGACGCACCGGCGCAGCTGCTCCTGCTCCCGGGCGCTGAGGGTGTCCTCGATGGCCGCGGTGAGCCAGTCGGCCCGCCGGGTCCGCTCCCCGTCCAGACGCCGGCGCCCGGTGTCGGTGAGGTGCAGCAGCAGCTTGCGGCCGTCCGTCGGGTGCGGTTCGGCGCGCACCAGCCCCGCGCCCTGGAGCTCCTTGACGGTCTTCGCGGCCGACTGGTGCGTGACGCCGCGCAACTGGGCGAGTTCGGCGGTCGTGTACGGCCCGCCGCGGTCGAGGTGGCCCAGCACGGCCGCCTCCCCCGCGGGCATGGTGTCGACGGTGCGCGCGGCACGCACCAGGTCCCCGACGGCGCGCCGCAGGTCCTCGGCGAGGGTGTCGTCCATGGCGCTCATCCTAACGAACCCCCACAGCCGTGCTGTACAGTTTAGTTGTACAACTTGGTTGCACAGTTCACGGGAGGAGCCCGCCATGCGGCTCATCAAGTACGGACACGCCTGCGTCGGTCTCGAGAAGGACGGCCGGCGCTTGGTCCTCGACCCGGGCGGCCTGACCGACCCGCGGGTGCTCGACGGGGCGGACGCGGTCCTGGTGACCCACGAGCACGTCGACCACTTCTCCGAGGAGAACCTGCGCAGGGCGGCGGAGGCGAACCCCGCCCTGCGGATCTGGACCGACACGTCCGTGGCCGGCCGGCTCGACGGCCTGGGCGGGCGGGTCACGGCGGTCGGCCACGGCGAGGCGTTCGCGGCCGCCGGCTTCGGCGTCCAGGTGCACGGCACCTGGCACGAGGTCCTCCACCCGGACATCCCGCGCGTGGGCAACGTCGGTTTCCTCGTCGACGGCATCCTCTTCCACCCCGGCGACGCCCTGACCGTCCCGGAGACCCCCGTGGACACCCTGCTGCTGCCGGTGCACGGCCCCTGGTCCACCACCGGCCGGCTGATCGACTACGTCCGCGAGGTCGCGCCGCGCCACGCCTACGCCATCCACGACGGCGCCCTCAACGACACCGGCCTCGCCATGGTCGGCGGTCTCCTCGGCGCGGCCGGCCCGGGCACCGGCGCCCCCTACGACCGCCTCGCCGTCGGCACGGGCGTCGACCTGCCGTCGGCACCGGCCCAGCCGAGCGCGTAGCTGAACACGCCCGCGCCGACCGGCAGGACCCGCACCCGGACCCCGTACGACTGCCCGGCGCGCGCACCGGTGCACGGCAGGCCGCTCGGACCGCTGCGCGGACGGCTGCTCGCACGGAGGCCCGGACGGCTGCTCCGACCGACGCGAGGATCGATGCGCGGCCCGATGTGCAGGGCGTCGCCGCACGGTTCCGCCCGCAGGTCGCGCAGTGTGCGCATCGACGCGGTACCGGCCCGACCCTGCGCGAGGTGCAGCGCCTTCCACGCGGTCTCCTTGGCGGAGAACAGGCCCGTCAGCGACCAGGTTCCGGCGCCGGCGGCGGTGCCGAGCAGCGGCTCCTCGTCCGGCCCCAGCACCAGCCGTGCCGCGTCGCACGGCAGCGGCCGCAGCTCCAGGTCGCAGCCGAGCGGGGCGTGTCCACCCGGTGCGCGGGCCACGGCGACGGCGATCCCGGCGCTGTGCGAGAGCGACGCCGCCCGCCCGGGGGCGAACACCGGCAGCCGCCCCTCGCGGGGGATCTCACCGCAGTCCACGCCCACCGCGCGCAGGGCCCGGCGGGCGGCCTCGCGCCCGGCCAGGAACTCGCGGCGGCGGCGCGGCGGCATGGTCGCCGCCGCGGACGCCTCGGCCGGACCGGCGGGGGCGAGCCCTGGCTCGCCGACGTGGGCGAGTCCGAGGCCGATCCCCGCGGCGGCCAGGCGGGGACGGAGCCGCTCGAGCGCGGCGAGGGCCGCGGGCGCCGCGGCCGTCACCTCGTCCGCGGCGGTCCGCGCCTCCCGGTCGGCCTCGCCGGAGCCTCCGACGCGCCCCGCGCCCCCCACGGTCAGACCCGCAGCAGCTTCTTGATGATCTTCCCGGCGGGGTTGCGCGGCACCTGCTCGATGAACTCCACGCTCCGCGGGCGCTTGTACGGCGCGAGCAACCGGGCCACGTGGCCCAGCAGTTCCGTCGCGCTCGCGTCCGCGTCCGGCTCCAGGGCGACGTAGGCCAGCGGCACCTCGCCGTAGTCCTCGTCGGGCATGCCGACGACCGCCGCGTCGTGGACCGCCGGGTGGGTCATCAGGGCGCGCTCGATCTCCGAGGGGTACACGTTCTGCCCGGCGCGGATGATGACGTCCTTGGTGCGGTCGACGAGGCTGATGCGGCCCTCGTCGTCGACGAACCCCAGGTCGCCCGTCCTCGTCCAGCCGTCGAGGGTGATCTCGCGGGTGGCCCCGGGGTCGTTCCAGTAGCCCTGCATGACGCCGGGCCCGCGCACCACGATCTCGCCGATCTCGCCGCGCGGCACCTCCCGGCCCTCCCGGTCGACGGCGCGCGCCGACATGCCCGGCACCACCCGCCCGCACGGGATCCGCGCGGTGACGTCGCCCGGCGCGGGGTGCTCGTCGGGGCCGAGGGTGACGAACGGGCCGCCGACCTCGGTCATGCCGTACACCTGGCGGAAGCCGCAGCCCAGCCGCTCCACCGCCGCGGCGTACACGTCCAGGGGCATCGGCGCGGCGCCGTAGAGGACCTCCCGCAGGGAGGTGAAGTCGGTGCGCCGCGAGGACTTGGCCTGGAGCATGAACCGCAGCATCTGCGGCACCATCCACATATGGGTGGCCCGGTGGCGCTCCACCGCGGTCAGCGCCCGCTGCGGGGTGAAGCCGGGCATCAGCACGACGGTGGCGCCGGCCGCCATGTACGTGAGCGAGACGACCATGCTGCCGTGGTACAGCGGGCAGCAATTGACCATGACGATGTCGTCGGTGGGCCGGGCCATGACCAGCCAGCCCAGCGCGATCGCCCGGAACGAGGCGCTGTCGACGGTGACGCCCTTGGCCTGTCCGGTGGTCGCCGAGGTGTGCAGCACGGCGATCGGGTCCGTGTCGGCCACCACGGGCAGGTCCCGTGCGGGCGCCAGGGTGCCCAGGCTCGCGAAGGCGGGCTTGTCCAGCGCCAGCCGGACCCGCACCGACTCCGGCAGCCGGGGGTGGCGGTCCAGCAGCTCCGCCTCGCCGAGCACCGCCACCGCGCCGACGCGCTCGACGATGCCGGCGACCTCGGGCTCGGCCAGGCTGTGGTTCAGCGGCACGAACAGCGCGCCCAGGCGGGCGAGGGCGAAGTAGCTCTCCAGGACCTCGATGCGGTCCTTGGACAGCACGGCGACCCGCTCACCGCGCTCGATGCCCAGTTCCGCGAGCCCGCGGGCGAGTTCGGCGGTGCGGTCGTGGAACTCGGCCCAGGTGACGCTGCGTTGCTCGTCGACGAGGGCGGTCCGGTCGGGCCAGCACTGCCGGTTGCGCTCCAGCAGCTGGGTCAGCCACATCAGGCACCGCCGGCGGCGCCGGCGACGGAGCGCTCGGCGACGAACCGCTCGTAGTCGGCGATCGTGTGCAGCTCCTCCATGTCCTCGGCGGTGATCTCCACGCCGAGCCGCTGCTCCACGAGCAGCACCAGGCGGACCAGGTCGCCGGAGTCGATGCCGCTGGCCGCGAGGTCGACGTCGTCGCCGACCTGGTCCGCGTACTCGGCGGTGCCGGTGAGTTCGACCAGCAACTCCCTGATGGTGCTCATGGTTTCCCCTTTCGCCGCGGCACGCCGGCCGCCGTGCGGGCCTGGACTGTCACCCCCTCAAGAGGCGGCCGGGGCCGTCCGCACTCCCCCGGCCCGCCCGTGACCTTTGTCACGCGCCCGAACCGCGGGCGGCGGGGATAGCCGGGGCGTGCGCCCGGCCTCTGTACCGGAACGAAGACACCTGCTCCGCCCGGTCCGTCCCGCACCACGGGGCGCGGGCGGACCACCGACCAGGGAGTGATGCGCGTGCCCAGGCAGCCGGTACGGGTCCGGTCCACGGCAGGACGGCCCGTGCGCCCCGAGTCCCCCGTGCGCCCCGCCGACCCGGCGGCCCCCGTCCGCCCGGGCGGTGCCGGGTGACCGCGCCGACCGCCGTCACCCACGGCACCGGGCCGGCCCCGGGCGCCGCGGAGGACGAACTCCTCGCCCACTTCGACGCGTTGATCGCCGAGGGCGAGACGATCGAGCCCCGCGACTGGATGCCCGACGGCTACCGCCGCATGCTGACCCGCCAGATCGCCCAGCACGCCCACTCCGAGATCATCGGCATGCAGCCCGAGGGCGCCTGGCTGACCCGCGCCCCGTCCCTGCACCGCAAGTCGGTGCTCATCGCCAAGGTCCAGGACGAGGCCGGCCACGGCCTGTACCTGTACTCCGCCGCCGAGACGCTGGGCGTGGACCGTGCCGACCTCCTCGACGCCCTGCACCACGGCCGCCAGCGCGCCTCCGCCACCTTCAACCACCCGGCGCTGACCTGGGCGGACACCGGCGCCATCGCCTGGCTGACGGACGGCGCCGCCGTGATCAACCAGGCCCCGCTGTGCCGCACGTCGTACGGGCCGTACGCACGGGCCATGCGCCGCGTCTGCCAGGAGGAGGCCTTCCACGTGCGCCAGGGCTACGACCTGATGCGCGCCCTGTGCGAGGGCACACCCGAGCAGAAGGCGATGGCGCAGGACGCGGTGGACCGCTGGTGGCTGCCGGCCGTGGCGCTGATGTTCGGGCCGCCCGACACCGAGGCGGGCGGGTCCGACGCGCGCACCGCCGCGCTCGGCGCCGCCGTCTCGCGCCGCGCGATGGCCTGGGGCATCAAGCGGCACACCAACGACGAGCTGCGCCAGCGCTTCGTCGACAGTTGCGTCCCGCAGGCCGAGCGCCTGGGCCTGACCCTGCCCGACCCGGCGATCCGCTGGAACGAGGAGCGCGGGCACTACGACTTCACCCCGATCGACTGGGACACCTACCGCACGGCCCTGGGCGAGGAGACCCACTGGGCGCGCCGGCGCATCGACCACCGCAGGGCCGCCCACGAGGACGGCGCCTGGGTCCGGGAGGCCGCCGCCGCGTACGCGGCCCGCGAGGAGGCAGCCGGGCCACCGGCCGGTCCCGGCGCGGACGTCCCCCGGCAGACGCAGGAGGAGCGCGCATGAACCGCGACGACGAGGGCGCGCCCGCGTCCTGGGAAGTTTTCCTGCGGGCCCGCCGCGGACTCGCCCACCAGCACGTGGGCTCGGTGCGGGCCACCGGTCCCGACGCGGCGCTGGCCGTCGCCCGCGACCTGTACACGCGCCGCGGCGACCCGCTGTCGCTGTGGGTGGTGCGCTCGGACGCCGTGCACACGGCGTCCCCGGACGAACGCGACCCGTACTTCGCGGGCGCCCGGCACAAGCCGTACCGCTACCCCGAGCACTTCCCGCCGCTCACCGAGAAGGGGACCGAGGGTGACCACGACCAGTGAGACGCGGACGGACACCTCCGCCGTCCCCTCCGCCGACGCCGACCTCGCGACCTACCTGCTGCGCCTGGGCGACGACGCCCTGGTGCTCGGGCAGCGGCTGTGCGGGTGGATCACGCGGGCGCCCCTGATCGAGGAAGACCTGGCCCTGTCCAACATCGCCCTCGACCTCGTCGGCCACGCGCGGACGCTGTTCACCCTCGCCGGGCGGCTCGACGGCACCGGCCGCACCGAGGACGACTTCGCCTTCACGCGCCGCGAACGCGAGTTCACCAACGCCCTGCTGACCGAGCTGCCCAACGGCGACTTCGCGGTGACCGTCGCGCGCCAGCTCGCCCACACCCACTACGCGTCGCTGCTGTACGAGGCCCTGGCCGGCTGCCCGGACCCGGAACTCGCCGCCTTCGGCGCGCGGGCGGCCAAGGAGGTGGCCTTCCACCGGCTGCACGCCGACCGCTGGGTCCGTCAACTGGGTCTCGGCACACCGGAGAGCGCGCGCCGGATGCAGCGGGGCCTGGAGCGGGTGTGGCCCTACACGGCCGAACTCTTCGACGAGGACGACGTCGTACGACGCCTCGCCGCCACCGGCACGGTGCCCTCACCGGCGCCGCTGCGCCCCGAGTGGGAACGGCGCGTCACCGAGGTGGTCACCGGCGCGGGGCTCACCGTGCCGACGCCCTCCTGGCAGGCGCGCGGCGGCCGTTCGGGTCTGCACACCGAGGAGTTCACCGACCTGGTCGGAGAACTGCAGTCGGTGCACCGGCAGTTCCCCGGGGGGACCTGGTGAGCGCGGCGGTGGACGCGGCGGTGGACACCGACGAGAACGCCGTGAGCAGCGCCGCCCGGCACACCGCAGCGCCCCTCGGCGTCGCGGAGGTGCGCGGCCGGGTGGAGGCCCTGCCCGACCCCGAGCTGCCCGTGATCGGCCTCGGCGACCTGGGGGTGGTGGGCTCCGTCGGCCCCGGACCGGACGGGGTCGTGGAGGTGGAGATCACCCCCACTTACCTGGGCTGCCCCGCGCTGCCCGCGATCACCGCCGCCGTCCAGGAGGTGCTGGCCGCCTGTGGCCACCCCGACGGCCGGGTGCGGCAGGTGCTGTCCCCGCCCTGGACGACCGACCGCATCACCCCCGAAGGGCGGCGCACCCTCGCCGCCCACGGCATCGCCCCGCCGCTGCCCGCCACGGGCGGCGGCCCGGTCGCCGTGGAGCTGGGCGCGGTCGCCTGCCCGCACTGCGGTTCGCGCGCCACCCGGCCGCACAGCCCCTTCGGCCCGTCCCGCTGCCAGTCGGTGCTGTGGTGCACGGCGTGCCGCGAACCCTTCCCCCACCTGACCGCGCTGTGAGGCACACCGTGAACACCGCCGCCACCCCGCCGGCCATCCTGCGGCCGGACATGTCCGCCGACCGGCCCGGGCCCGGGGGCGCGCGCACCCACTGGCACCCCGTGACGGTCGCCGAGGTGTGCCCCCTCACCCCGGACGCCGTGGCCCTCACCCTGGAGGCGCCCGCCGCGCTGCTCCAGGTCTTCGCCGACCGTCCCGGTCAACACGTCGTCGTCCGCCACCGACGGCCCGACGGCGAACTGCGCCGCACCTACTCGCTGTGCCCGCCGCCGGACGACCCCACGGCCCTCCGCCTGGTGATCAAGCGCGGGTCACCGGACGGCTTCGGCGCCCTCGCCGCCCGACTGGCCCCCGGCGACCGCCTCGAACTGTCGCCCCCGACCGGCCACTTCGCGCTGCCCGACCTGCCCGGCGCCCACCACGTCCTGATCGCGGGCGGCTCCGGCATCACCCCGCTGGCCGCGCTGGCCGCCGACGCCCTGCGCCGGGACCCCGCCTGCCGGGTGTCCCTCGTCCACTCCGTGCCGACCGCCGCGCACGCCCTCCTCTCCGACGAACTCGCCGCCCTCAAGGACACGTTCCTCGACCGCTTCACCGTCCAGTACGTGCTCACCCGCGACGAGGGGGCCGCCGGGAGCGGCACGTTCCGCGGCCGCATCGACGCCGGTCTGCTGTCGCGTCTGCTGACCGTGCTCGACGCCCGGCCCTCCGGCGACACCACGTTCGCCCTATGCGGGCCCCGGGGCCTGATCGACACCGTGCGGCGGTTCCTGGACGGCTGGGGCGCGCAACCGGAGCTCGTCCGCTGGGAGTTGTTCACCTCGGACGCCGCACCCGCGGCCCCCGCACCGCCCGCCGTCACCCACGGCACCCCGCCGCCGCCCCCGGCCGCCGGGGCCGGGCACGTCACCGTCCTGCTCGACGGACACCGCCGGCACGCCACCGTCGGGCCGCAGGACACGGTGATCCTCGACGCCCTGCTGCGCGCGCACCCGGACGTGCCGTACGCCTGCCGCGAGGGCGTGTGCGGGAGCTGCCGCGCCAAGGTGCTGTCGGGACGGGTGCGGGCCGACCGGCAGCACGCCCTCGACGACCGCGACCGCGCCGCGGGCTACACGCTCGTGTGCCGGGCGCGCCCGGAGACCCCCGAGGTCGTCCTGGACTTCGACGCATGACACCCGACCGCGCGTGCCCGGCCTCCGGGACACGAGCCCACCCGACCGCGTGACCGCCGCCGAGCACGGCGCACCCTGCCCCGACCACCCCGCACCGCCCGCCCCCAGCGAAGGAGACGTACGTTGAGCAGCACCGCCCGCCTTGCAGGCAAGACCGCCCTGGTCACCGGCGGCAGCCGGGGAATCGGCCGGGCCATCAGCCGTCGCCTCGCCCGCGAGGGCGCGCTGGTGGCCGTGCACTACGGCCACGACCTGACCGCCGCCGAGCGGACCGTCAAGGAGATCGAGACCGACGGCGGCCGGGCGTTCGCCGTCCACGCCGAACTCGGCGTGCCCGGCGACGCCGACACCCTGTGGTCCGCCTTCGACCGGGCGCTCGCCGACCAGGGCGCGGACGACGGCCTGGACATCCTGGTCAACAACGCGGGCATCACCGTCCCGCGCCCCCTCGCCGACGTCACCGAGGCCGACTACGACCGGGTGTTCGCGATCAACACCAAGGCGCCGTTCTTCATCATCCAGCGCGGCCTGTCCCGGCTGCGTGACGGCGGCCGGATCGTCAACGTCTCCTCCGTGGCCACCCGGGTCGCGTTCCCGGCGATCGTGTCGTACACGATGACCAAGGCCGCCCTCGACTACCTCACCCTGACCCTCGCCCAGGAGCTGGGCCCGCGGGGCATCACCGTCAACGCGGTCGCCCCCGGCTACACCGAGACCGAGATCAACCCCACGCTGGCGGTCCCGGAGATCCGCCGCCGCTACTCCGAGGCGTCCGCCTTCAACCGGCTCGGACAGCCCACGGACATCGCCGACGTGGTCGCCTTCGTCGCGAGCGACGACGCCCGCTGGGTGACCGGCCAGTGGATCGACGCCTCCGGCGGGGCCCACCTCGGCGTCTGACCGCCCGGCCCCGCCGGCCCTCCCCCCACACCCGCCGCACCCTCACGCGGCCGTGGTCCGCACGACCGCAGCACCAGGAGATGCGATGAACGACCGCTCCACCGCGCTCGCCGACCCGATCGCGGACGACGCCCTGACCCGGCCCTTCACCGGCGCCAGCCCCTACGACAGCTACGTGCACGCCTCCGTGCTCAACTCGATGCAGCAGCCGCTCACCGACGCGCCGGACGAGATGGGCTTCCTCGTCACCACCCAGGTGATGGAACTCTGGTTCACCCTGATCGTCCACGAGTGGCGCACCGCGCGGGTGGCCTTCGCCAAGGACGACCTGCCGGCGGCCATGGACGCCCTCACCCGCAGCCGGCGCGCGCTGACCGCGCTCAACGGTTCCTGGGCACCCATCGCCGCCCTGACGCCCGCCCAGTTCAACGGCTTCCGGGCCGCGTTCGGCAAGGCGTCGGGCTTCCAGTCGGCGATGTACCGGCACCTGGAGTTCCTGCTCGGCGACAAGTCCGCCGGACTGCTGCGCTCCCACCGGGGCGACCCCGCCGTCCACGAGGCGCTCAGCGAGACCTACCGCGAACCCTCCCTGTACGACGAGGTGCTGGGCTTCCTGCACCGCCAGGGCCTGCACGTGCCGATGCGCGTACGCGAGCGGGACGTCACCCAGCCGTACGCCTCCGACCCCGGGGTGGTGGACGTGTGGCGGGAGATCTACGCCGGCCCGCAGCACCACCCGCACCTGGCGCTGGGCGAGTTGCTCACCGACATCGCCGAACTGGTCACCCGCTGGCGCTTCGAGCACGTCCTGGTGGTGCGCCGCGCCATGGGCTCGAAGCCCGGCAGCGCCGGCTCCTCGGGCCTGGCGTGGCTGGAACAGCGCGCGGCCCGCCCGGTCTTCCCCGAGCTGTGGGAGGTGCGCGGTGACGTCTAGGGTCATCTCCGCCTTCGCCGCCGAGGAGGAGCAGCGCGTCCTGAGCCTGAAGCCGGTCCTGGCACCGGTGCACGGCCGCTACGGCGACCACCCCCACCAGGTGTACGACGCCTGGCCCGCGGACGACCCGGACGCGCCGCGGGTGATCCTGCTGCACGGCGGCTACTGGCGCTACGACCGCATGCACCTGACCCCGTTCGCCGCCTACCTGGCGGAGCAGGGCTTCGACGTCCTGCTGCCCGGCTTCCGCCGCTCGGGCGGGGCGGGCGGCTACCCGGAGACCTTCGACGACGTCGCCCGCATCGTCGACACGCTGCCCGACGGGCGGCCGTACGTCCTGGCGGGGCACTGCTCGGGCGGGCACCTGGCCCTGTGGTGCGCCGCGCGCGGGCTGCTGTCGGCCGGCTCGCGCTGGCACACCCGCACCCTGCCGACGGGCGTCCTCGCCCTGGCGCCGCTCACCGACCTCGTCGCCACCCGCGACGACGACCTCAGCAACGGCGCCGCCCTGCAACTCCTCGGCGGTCCCGAGCACTTCGCGGAGCGCCTGCCTGAGGTCGACCCGCTGACCCTGCTGCGCGGCGCGGGCACGACCGGCGTGCCGACCGTCCTGCTGCACGGCGCGGTCGACGAGGAGGTCCCGCTCACCCAGTTCGCCGACTACGCGGCCGTCCACCGCGACCTGCGCACGGTCGTCCTGCCCGGCACCGGCCACTACACCCTCATCGAACCGGGCGCGCCCGGCGCGCGGGCCGTCGCCGACACCCTCCGCGAGCTGGCGGCCACTTTCCCGGAGCGCCGACCGGAACCGGCCCACGAGGAGACCGCGCACCGATGACCACCACGCCGACTGCTTCCCCTGCGACGACCGACCTGGCCGAGGTCGCCGCGCGCCTCGACGCCGAGGACCCGCTGGCGCACGCGCGCGACCGCTTCCTGCTCCCGCCGGACGTCGTCTACCTCGACGGCAACTCCCTCGGTCCGTTGCCCGCCGCCGTCCCGCCGGTCCTCACCGACGTCATGACCCGGCAGTGGGGCACCGACCTGATCGGCTCCTGGAACGACAACGGCTGGTGGGAGGCGCCGCTGCGGGTGGGCGACGCGATCGGCGCGCTCCTCGGCGCCGCGCCGGGACAGACCGTCGCGGGCGACTCCACCAGCGTGCAGCTGTACACCGCCCTGGACGCGGCCGTCGCGCTCCGGCCGGGCCGCACCCTGCTCGTCACCGACCCCGGGCACTTCCCCACCGACCGCTACGTGGCCGCCGCGGTCGCCGAGCGCCGGGGACTGGAGCTGCGACGGGTGCCGCCGGCCGAGCTGCCCGGGTTCCTGCGCGCCGAGGGCGAGCGGGTGGCCGTGGTCAGCTACTCGCCCGTCGACTTCCGCACCGGCGAGCTGTTCGACATGCGGGCCCTGACGCGGGCCGCGCACGACGCGGGCGCCCCGGCCGTGTGGGACCTGTGCCACGCGGCCGGCGCCCTGCCCGTCGAACTGGACGCCCTCGGCGTCGACTTCGCCGTGGGGTGCGGCTACAAGTTCCTCTCCGGCGGCCCCGGCGCACCCGCGTACCTATACGTGGCCCACCGCTACCACGCCGAGCTGCGCACGCCGCTGCCCGGCTGGACCGGCCACGCGGACCCCTTCGGCCTCAGCAGGGACTACGCGCCCGCGCCCGGCATCGCCCGGGCCCGCATCGGCACACCCCCGATCCTGTCCCTGCTCGCCCTCGAAGCGGCCCTGACCGCCTACGACGGCGTGGACCTCGCCGACGTCCGGGCCAAGAGCCTGTCGCTGACCGGGTTCTTCCTGCGCTGCGCCGACGAGCTGCTCGCCCCGTTCGGCTTCACCTCCGTCACCCCGGCCGACCCGGACCGCCGCGGCAGCCAGGTCTCCCTGCGCCACCCGCACGCCCACGCCCTGACGCGCGCGCTGGCGGAGCGGGGGGTGATCGCCGACATGCGCGCCCCCGACCTGCTGCGCTTCGGCGTCCACGGGCTCTACACCAGCCACGGCGACCTGCTCACGGCGGCAGGGTGCCTGCGCGACATCGTGGCCGAGGGGGCGTACGACCCGACGCCGCGGGTGACGGGGCCGGTGACCTGAGGGGACACACGGGTGAGCAGTCCCGGCGTCCGACGGAGGCCGGGAGGTCGGGCCGCTCACCGTTCCGGTCCGACCTCCATCAGACGGCGCAGCTCGGGAAGCAGCGTGTCGATGTCCTGTCCGCTGCGGAACGCGATGACGGTCGTGCCCCCGGAGCCCGACGGGGAGGGGCGCGCGGGGAAGAGGGCGAGGACCTCGCGCATGGCCTCGTCCACCTCGGCGACCGGGTCGGCCGACTCGCCGCGCAGCCAGCGCCGCAGCACGTGGTTGTGGGCGGAGACCACTGCCGCGGCCATCAGCTCGGCCCGCAGCGACGCCGATTTCGTCGGGTCGCCCATCCAGGCGGCGATGAACTCGCGGAACAGCCGCTGGTAGCGGGCCACGCTGGCGATCTCACGGTCCCGCAGGGCGGCCACCTTGCTGGTGAGCGCGTAGCGCCGCCGCGCCAGGTCCCCCTCGTCGAGGTAGTGCAGCAGCACCAGCCGTACCGCGTCGGACACGGCGACCAGGGCGGTGCTGTGGCTGGAGGTGGCCAGCCGGTGGTCGATCAGCTCCAGGAGCCGGTCGTGGTCGGGGAAGATCACGTCTTCCTTGGACCGGTAGTGCCGGAAGAACGTCGTCCGTCCGGCCCCTGCCCGCTCGGCGATGTCGTCGACGGTCGTCTGCTCGTAACCGCGTTCGTCGAAGAGGGCGAACGCGGCGTCGGCCAGGCGGACCCGTGCAGGTGGCTTGCTCATGGACGGTTATCTTTCCCCCTCGTCCCGCGCGTGTGCCACTCGCCCCTCCCCGGCGCCGGGCTTGACCTTGACACGGTGACAAGGCCTTCACTGCTGGCCGAGGAGGTGGTCCCCATGACGGTCACGGGGCAGGACACGGACGCGCGGCGAGCACACCGGGCGCTGGACGACGGCCGCTCGGCGGTGCGGCTGCGGGCGGCTCTCGCGGTCGGTACGGCACCGGACCCGCGGTACGTCGCCGCGCTGGTCGAGCGGTGCGCGGTCGAGCCCGAGTTCTTCGTCCGCGACATGCTGACCTGGGCGCTCACCCGGCACCCCGTGTCGGTGACGCTCCCCGCGCTGCTCCGCGAGGTCCGCTCGGAGCGGGCGCAGGCGCGCAGTCAGGCCCTGCACACGCTGTCCAAGATCGGGGACCGGCGGGCGTGGCCGGCGATCACGCCGCGGCTCCTGGCCGACCCGGACGACGAGGTGGCGCGCAGCGCCTGGCGGGCCGCGGTCCTGCTGGTGCCGGAGGGCGAGGAGGCGGCGCTGGCGACGACCTTGGCAGCTCGGCTCGGGCGTGGTGGACGCGAGACGCGGCTCAGCCTCAGCCGCGCGCTGGTCACCCTGGGCGAGGCGGCGGAACCGGCGCTGCGGGACGCCGCGACGGCGCCCGATCCGGGGGTGCGCGCCCACGCACTCGCCACGCACCGACTGCTGCACGACCCGGAGGCCGGCTTCGAGTCCGCCGTCGAGGAGGCGAAGCGGGTGGTGGCACTGGGCGGCGGAGCGGGACGGGCGGCCGGGAGCGGGTCGGGGCGGCTGCCCGGCGACGCGTCGCAGCACGGGGGACAATGAGGCGTGTTGATCGGTGAGGTGGCGCGGCGGTCCGGGGTCAGCGCGCGGATGCTCCGGCACTACGAGTCGCTCGGCCTGGTGCGGCCCTCGGCGCGGAGCGGCTCCGGCTACCGGGAGTACTCCGGGGAGGACATCCGGCGGATCTTCCACGTCGAGAGCCTGCGGTCGCTGGGGCTGTCGCTGCGGGAGATCGGGCGGGCGCTGGACGACCCCGGGTTCACGCCCGCGGCGCTCGTCGGCGACCTGGTCCAGCGGACGCGCGAACGCATCGCCGCGGAGACCGAGTTGCTCACGCGGCTGCGCCGTATCGACGCCGCGGACCCGTCCGGGTGGGAGGACGTCCTCCAGGTCGTCGCGCTGCTGCACGGACTGGAGTCGACGAGCCCCGCCGCCCGCCAGCGCGCGGCCCTCTCCTCGGCCGACGAGGTGCCGGCGGAGGCCCTGGCCGAGGCGGCGCTGAGCGAGACGGACCCGAACGTCGCCGGTGCCCTGCGCTGGGCGCTGGCCCGGGCGGGCGGCGCGGGCCCGGCCCTGCTGGCGCGGGGCCTCGGCTCCCCCGTGGCCGCCGTACGCGAGCGTGCCGTCCGGTGCCTGGTCGAGCTGCCCGGCGCCGAGGCCGGGGCGCGCCTGCGGGACGCCCTCGCGCACGCCGACCCGGTGGTCCGCGGGTACGCGGCCCTGGCACTGGGGAGCAGGGGCGCGGCCGAGGCGGTGCCGACCCTCCTGGAGATGGTCGTGGAGGGCAGGAACGACACGGACGCGGCCGACGCCCTGAGCGTGCTGTCGGGCGACCCCGCGACGGCGGACCGGATCGCGCACGGCATCGTCGAACGGCTCGCCGACGCCACCACGACGGCTCCCGCCCGCGGACGGCTCACCCAGGCCCTCGCCGACATCCCGGGCCCGGGGGCGTCGGCCGCCCTGGCACGGCTGTCCGGGGACGCGGACCGGGCGGTGGCGCTGACGGCGACGTACCTGCTTCAGCTGCGCGAGGACCCCACGCGGTAGGTGAGGTGGGTGACCGACGTCGCCGCGCGCGAGGCCACCTGCTCCAGGTCGAGCGGGGGCACCCCGTCGAACAGCCGGGGGCCCGCGCCGAGCGTGAAGGGCACGACGTGCAGCCGCAGCTCGTCGACGAGTCCCGCGGCGAGGTACTGGTTCACGGTGGTCGCGCCGCCCTGGACGGAGACCGTGCCGTCCCCGGCGGCCTCGCGGGCCCGGGCCAGCGCGGACCCGATGCCGTCGGTGACGAAGTGGAACGTGGTGCCGCCGTCCATCGGGAGCGACGCGCGCGGGTGGTGGGTGAGCACGAACACCTGCGTGTGGAAGGGCGGGTCCTCACCCCACCAGCCGCGCCACTCGCGGTCCCAGGCGCCCCGTACGGGCCCGAACATGTTGCGGCCCATGATGTACGCCGCGGCCTCCGTCGACCGCTCGATCTCGGCCCGGTTCTCCTCCCGGCGCTCGAACATCCAGCCGTGCAGCCTGCCGCCCCAGCCGTCGCCGCCGTCGTCCCCGAACGGACGCTCCTCGCTCTGGTGCGGCCCGGCCGCGTACCCGTCGAGGGAGACCGACAGGTCGCAGGTCACCTTCCCGGCCCGTGTCGTCATGCCCCAGCCCTCCTCGTGGCGGCCCGTGCCGCCGTAGCCCACGGGACCTCGTGATCGGCCCGTACGAGGTGGACCGGCCCCACGCCGGGAACTCATCGCCCGGCCACGAGTCGGCCCGATGGCCTGATGTCGTCCTCCGGGCACATAAACCGCATTGAACTGATTGTCACTGCTTCGAGGTAAGTGCCTCGTCTCCCCGGCGGATCCGGGCGGCCCAGGGGCTAGCTTTCCGGCAGGCGGGCGGATCCCGGTGATCCTCCCCCTGCACCGCCCACCCTCCCTGGCTCCCGTCCGGTGCGCCCGTGCGCGCCGGACACCCCGCCGTGCAAGGAGACCCTTCCCGCGATGACCGTCGACAGCGTCCCGGAGGCGCGGACCACACCCGACGCCCCCCGGCAGTCCCTCAGCACCGCCGCCGCCCGCACCCTCGCCCACACGACCAAGTCCGCCCCGCAGATGCAGGAGATCACCTCCCGCTGGCTGCTGCGGATGCTGCCCTGGGTGGAGGCCGAGGGCGGTGCCTACCGGGTCAACCGGCGCCTGCGCCACACCGTCGGCGACGGCCGCATCGAGTTCGTGCAGGAGGGCGCCACGGTCCGGGTGATCCCCCGGGAGCTCGGCGAACTCGCCCTGCTGCGCGGCTTCGAGGACACCGACGTCCTCTCCGCCCTCGCGGACCGCTGCGTCCAGCGCGACGTCGCGGCCGGCGAGGTCGTCGTCGAACGCGGTAGCCCCGCGGACCGGATCCACCTCATCGCCCACGGCCGGCTCAGCCGGACCGCCGAGGGCAAGTACGGCGGGGAGATCGTCCTCGCGGTCCTCGCGGACGGCGACCACTTCGGTGAGGACGCCCTGCTGGACCCGGACGCCCGCCACGACTCCACGGTCACCGCCGAGACCTCCGGCACGCTGCTCACGCTCACCCGCGCCGACTTCGCCGCCGTCCAGGACTCCGCGCCCGGCCTCCGGGCCCACCTCGACGCCTTCCGCTCCCACGCCCGGCAGCGGCAGAACAAGCACGGCGAGGCCGAGATCGCCCTGTCCGCCGGGCACGTCGGCGAGGCCGAACTGCCGCGCACCTTCGTCGACTACGAGCTCAACCCGCGCGAGTACGAGCTCTCCGTCGCACAGACCGTCCTCAGGGTCCACACCCGGGTCGCCGACCTCTACAACGGCCCGATGAACCAGACCGAGGAACAACTGCGGCTCACGATCGAGGCGTTGCGTGAACGCCAGGAGCACGAGCTGATCAACAACCGCGAGTTCGGACTGCTGCACAACGCCGACTTCAAGCAGCGCATCCAGCCCCACGCGGGCCCGCCCACGCCGGACGACATGGACGAGCTGCTCTGCCGCCGGCGCGGCACCAAGCTGTTCCTCGCCCACCCCCGGACCATCGCCGCCATCGGGCGGGGCTTCAGCGCCCACGGCCTGTACCCCGACCACGTCGACCTCGGCGGACAGTCCGTGCCCGCCTGGCGCGGGGTGCCCATCCTGCCCTGCAACAAGATCCCGATCAGCAAGGAGCAGACCAGCTCCGTCATCGCGATGCGCCTCGGCGAGGACAACCAGGGTGTCATCGGGCTGCGCCGGACCGGATTGCCCGACGAGTACGAACCCGGCCTGTCCGTGCGGTTCATGGGCATCAACGACCAGGCCGTCATCTCCTACCTCGTCAGCACCTACTACTCCGCCGCGGTGCTCGTGCCCGACGCGCTCGGTGTGCTGGAGAACGTGCAGATCGCCCCCAGGCCGCGCTGACGCCCCGGACCGCCCGACCAGCCCGCGCCTGCCCGCCGTCGTCCGCCGTCGTGGCCGTCGTCGCCCAGGCCGGAGCGCCCGACGCCACCGCACCAAGGAGCCGCCGATGCCCGACTCCGGGTCCCTCGGACCACCGACCTCCCTCCCCGAACAGCCGCCGGCGCCGCCCGCCACCACGCCGGACGCGCCCGCGGCGACGGCCCCGGACCGTCCCGTCACCTCGTCCGCCGCGCACTTCCTGGCCGGGCTGCACCCCCCGGTCACGACGCCGTCGTCGTCGCCCTCGCCGCCCTCACCGTCGACGCCACCTGCGGCCTGGACACCGCCGTCACCACCGTCACCGCCCTCGCCGTCGCTGCCACCCGCATCCGACGTCCTCGTGCGGAACGCACCCGACCTCGCCGCCGTACCCGGCACGTCGGACGTGAGCGCGTCCGACTCCGTCGTCCGGCGCCTGCTCGGCGGGCCGACCGGCCTGGGCACCACGGCGCTCTCGCTGGCCCGCAAGCAGGCTGCCGTACCGCCCGACGGCGCGCCCGCGCCCTCCGGACCGAGCGCCGAGGGTCCGGTCGTACCCGGCCTCTACCACCACCCGATCCTGGAGCCCGACCCGGTGCGGGTGGCGGAGGTGAGCCGGCGGATCAAGCAGTGGGCCGAGGACGAGGTCCAGCTGTACCCGCAGGAGTGGGAGGGCCAGTTCGACGGCTTCTCCGTGGGCCGCTACATGGTGGCCTGCCACCCGGACGCCCCGACGGTCGACCACCTGATGCTCGCCACCCGGCTGATGGTCGCGGAGAACGCGGTGGACGACTGCTACTGCGAGGACCACGGCGGGTCGCCCGTCGGTCTCGGCGGCCGCCTCCTGCTCGCGCACACCGCGCTCGACCACCTCCACACCACCGCGGAGTACGCGCCCCAGTGGCAGGAGTCGCTCGGGTCGGACGCCCCGCGCCGGGCGTACCGCAGCGCGATGGACCACTTCGTGCGCGCGGCCACCCCTTCCCAGGCCGACCGGTTCCGGCACGACATGGCGCGACTGCACCTGGGGTACCTCGCCGAGGCGGCCTGGGCGGAGACCGGTCACGTGCCGGAGGTGTGGGAGTACCTGGCGATGCGCCAGTTCAACAACTTCCGCCCCTGCCCCACGATCACGGACACCGTCGGCGGCTACGAACTGCCCGCCGACCTGCACGCCCGGCCGGACATGCAGCGGGTCATCGCCCTCGCCGGCAACGCGACCACCATCGTCAACGACCTCTACTCGTACACCAAGGAACTGAACAGCCCGGGGCGGCACCTGAACCTGCCGGTGGTGATCGCGGAACGCGAGCACCTCTCCGACCGCGACGCCTACCTCAAGGCGGTCGAGGTCCACAACGAGCTCATGCACGCCTTCGAGGCCGCCGCGGCCCAGCTCGCGGCGGACTGCCCCGTGCCGGCCGTGCTGCGTTTCCTCCGCGGCGTGGCCGCCTGGGTCGACGGCAACCACGACTGGCACCGCACCAACACCTACCGCTACAGCCTGCCCGACTTCTGGTAAGGAACGGAACACCTCTGTGACCACTGACACGACCTCCAAGGCCATGGCCGCCGCCTCCGCTTCCGCCCCGGGACCCGAGGGTGCGTCCTCGTCCGCCCGGGCGCGGATCCCGGCCCCGGCGACGCCGTACCAGGAGGACATCGCCCGCTACTGGAACAACGAGGCGCGGCCGGTCAACCTCCGCCTCGGGGACGTGGACGGGCTCTACCACCACCACTACGGCATCGGGGCCGTGGACCACGCCGCGCTCGGCGACCCGGCGGACGGCGCGTACGAGGCGAGGCTCATCGCGGAGCTGCACCGACTGGAGTCGGCGCAGGCCGAGTTCCTCCTCGACCACCTCGGGCCGGTCGGGCCGGGCGACACGCTCGTCGACGCCGGCTGCGGGCGCGGCGGGTCCATGGTCATGGCCCACCAGCGCTTCGGCTGCAAGGTCGAGGGCGTCACCCTGTCCGCCGCGCAGGCGGAGTTCGGCAACCGGCGCGCGCGGGAGCTGGGCATCGACGACCACGTCCGCTCCCGGGTGTGCAACATGCTCGACACGCCCTTCGAGAAGGGCACCGTCGCCGCTTCGTGGAACAACGAGTCGAGCATGTACGTCGACCTGCACGACCTGTTCGCCGAGCACTCCCGGTTCCTGCGGGTGGGCGGCCGGTACGTGACCGTCACCGGCTGCTGGAACCCGCGGTACGGCCAGCCGTCGAAGTGGGTGTCGCAGATCAACGCGCACTTCGAGTGCAACATCCACTCCCGCCGGGAGTACCTGCGCGCGATGGCCGACAACCGGCTCGTGCCGCAGACCGTCGTGGACCTCACCCCCGACACGCTCCCCTACTGGGAGCTGCGCGCCACGTCGTCCCTGGTCACGGGCATCGAGGAAGCATTCATCGAGTCCTACCGGGACGGCTCCTTCCAGTACGTGCTGATCGCGGCCGACCGGGTGTAGGGGCGCGCCTGTAGGGGCCGGGGGTCGGAGATCGGTGGCCGGGGCCGGGAACGTATCGCCGTCTCCGGCCCCGGCCCCGGCCACCGGTCGCGTCCCGGCCCCCGGTTCGCGTCAGGGGTTGATCAGGGATCGCTCCGGGCCGGACCCGGATGTCCGGTGACCCGCCGGAAGGGATCGAGCAGAGCCAGTTGATAGAGCCGCGTGGCGAACCTGCTCACCACTCCCGCGTAGCGATCAGCTCCTCCACGTCCGCGTCCGGGAACCCGTAGGCCGAGGCGACGAACCAGAAGTCCTCGGCGATCTCCTCGCGGGCCACCGTCTCGATCTGGCTGCCCGCCGCCTCGAAGTCGTCCTCCAGGGAGTTGAACTCCTCGGTGGCCGCGTGGGTCAGGGCGTACAGGGCCGCCAGGTCCGACGGCTGCTCCGTCTCGATGCGCTCGCACAGCCGCAGGAGGATCGCCCGGCCCCGGTCCACGACGTGGTCGGGGTAGTACGCGTCCGCGTAGAGCTGCCGCAGAAACGTACGCCCCGCCACCTGCTGGTTGGTGATCGCCATGACCCGCCCCGCCTCCGTCACTCTGGAAGGAACAACGGACCGATCATGCATGCCACCACTGACAACGCGTCCCCGTGCTCCCTCACCGCCCGCCGGCCACCCTGTCCGGCCCGTCCGTGCCGTGCGGGCCGTCCGGCCCGTCCGCCGCGCGACGGGCCCGGGCGATCCCCCACCCCACCAACGCCCCCGCCAGCGCGGTGAGCGCGAGACCGGCCCAGGTGACGGCCTCGTCGAACCGGGCTGCCTGGTCGGCGGTCCAGTGCCGTGCGGCGAGGCCGCCGGTGAAGACCGTGGCGAGGATCGTGCCGCTGACCGCGATGCCGATCCCCGTGGTGACCTCTCCCGCCGTGTCCACCAGTGCCGCTCCGACGGTGGTGCGGTGGGGCGGGAGGCCGCGCATCACGTTGGTCCCGGCGACCACGCCCACGACGCGCATGCCGGCGGCCACGAGCACCAGGGCCAGGGCGACCCACACGTATCCGAGGCGGCCCAGCAGGGCGTACACGGCGAGGCCGCACACGACCGCGAGGGCACTGAGCCAGGCGGCCCTGCCCAGACCGACGCGGGTGACCAGCGGGCCGATCAGCGCGCCGCCCGCGATGAGCACGGCCACCTGCGGCAGCAGTCCCAGCGCCGCCCGGGCCGGCGTCCAGCCCCAGTCGAGCTGGAGCTGGAGGGTCACGAGGTAGCCGAGGCCGGCGGTCGCCAGGCTCGCGGCGGCCTTGAACGCCAGGCCGCTGGAGACCAGCGGACGGGCGACGAGGGAGAGGTCGAGCAGCGGATGACGGGCCGAGCGCTCGCGCCGGACGAACAGGACGGCCAGCACGGCGGCGCCCGCCGTGGCCAGCCACGGGAGCGGCGACGCCGTGCCCGCCTCGACGAACAGGGTCGGCGCGGTCAGGGTGAGCACGGTCGTGGCCGTGCCCAGCAGGGCGCCCGCGCCGTCGACCGGGTCGCGGTGCAGCTCGTCGGGCCGGTCGGCGCGGATGCCCCGGCGGATGCCCAGGAACGCCAGCGCGGCGATCGGCACGTTGACCAGGAGCAGTACCTGCCACGGCGCCGTGGCGAGCACGAAGCCACCCGCCGTGGGGCCGATCGCGAGTCCGACCAGTCCCACCGTCGAGACGAGTGTGGTGGCCCGGACGCGGAGGCCGTCGTCGTCGAACAGGCGGAACGCCAGCGCCATGCTGCCCGGCGTCGTCATCGCGGCGGCGACCCCCATGGCCGCGCGGACCGCGACCAGCTGCCCCGCGGTGGTGACGGACGCGGTGGCCCCGCTCGCCGCCGCCAGCAGCACCAGTCCGCACAGCATCACCGTGCGGCGGCCCACCCGGTCGGCCAGCGCGCCCAGGACCGGCATCAGTCCGCCGAAGACGACCGCGTAGACGCCCGTGACCCACTGCAGCTCCGTGGCCGACGCCGACAGGTCGCGGCCGATGGTCGGCAGGGCGACGTTGAGGACCGAGTTGTCGAGCATCTCGAACAGGAACACCGCCGACAGCCCGGCGAGGGCCACCCACGCCTCCCGCAACGAGCGCGGCGGCTGCGGGACCGGGGCTCCGGTGGGGGTGCCGGCCTGCTCGCCGACCGTCCTGGCACTGCGACGGACCTTCACTGCGCACTCCTTCGAGGTGAAGAAGTGGCGGATCGTCCGAACCGCGTGTGCGCGCGTGCCCGGTCTGCCGGCCACGCGTTTCTACTTCCGGTGGCGCCGATGCTACACCCGCTGCCGTCGGAGCGGTCCGTCGCGCCCGGCGTCGGCTCACCCGGCCCGCAGGGGTGCCGTGGCGAACTCCGTCATGCCGTCCGCGAAGGTCACCCGGGGTTTCCAGCCCAGTTCGTCGCGCAGGCGCTGCGAGGAGGCGGTGATGTGGCGGACGTCGCCCAGCCGGTACTCCCCGGTGACGACCGGCGCGGGTCCCCCGTGGGCCCGCGCCAGGGCGGTGGCCGTCTCCCCCACCGTGTGCGGGTCACCGCTGCCGACGTTGAAGGCGCGCAGCGCGCCCTCGGGCAGGGCGTCCGTGCCGTACAGCGCCGCGAGGTTGGCGTCGGCGACGTCCCGGACGTGCACGAAGTCCCGGCGCTGGCCGCCGTCCTCGAAGACCCGGGGGGCCTCGCCCCGGGCGAGCGCCGACCGGAACAGGGAGGCGACGCCCGCGTACGGGGTGTCCCGTGGCATGCCCGGGCCGTAGACGTTGTGGTAGCGCAGGGCGGCGACGCGTCCGCCGGTGGCCCGGGCCCAGGCGGCGGACAGGTGTTCCTGGGCCAGCTTGGTGGCCGCGTACACGTTCCGCGGGTCGGCGGGGGCGTCCTCGCCGACCAGGCCGGAGGTCAGGGGTGCCCCGCAGCGCGGGCACGGGGGCTCGAAGCGGCCGGCGTCGAGGTCGGCCGGGCGGCGCGGACCGGGCCGTACGACTCCGTGCCGGGCGCACGCGTACCGGCCCTCGCCGTAGACGACCATCGAGCTCGCCAGCACCAGGCGGCGCACGCCGGTCCGGGCCATCGCGGCCAACAGCACGGCCGTGCCGAGGTCGTTGCAGCCCACGTAGTCGGGAGCGTCGGCGAAGTCCTTGCCCAGGCCGACCATCGCGGCCTGGTGGCAGACGGCGTCCACGCCCCGCAGCGCGTCGGTGACGGCCTCCGCGTCGCGGACGTCGGCGTGGCGCCAGTCGGCCCCGTCGGGGACGGACGGGGCCGTGCGGTGGGCGGCGGGCAGCAGCGCGTCGAGCACGCGCGGCTCGTGCCCGGCGGCGAGGAGGGCGGTGACGAGGTGCGAACCGATGAAGCCCGCGCCTCCGGTGACCAGGATCAACATGACATCGACCGTAGGGCCGGGCCCGCTCCCGCGGCGCGCCGACGACGCGTACGTCAGGAGTTCGTAAGGCCTCAGGGCACGGCACTCCAGGGCACGGCCCTGCACGGCACTCCCGTGTCCGTCACCGCTTCCGCCCCAGCGCCCGCGCCCGCGCCCGCGTGTGACGACGGCGGGCCACCCCGCGGGTCACCCCCACCCAGGCCCCCGTGAGCACCACCACCGCCGCCAGCGCGATCAGCCAGTTGCGCGGATAGTCCAGCGGCAGCACCGACGGGTTGGCCGTCCGGCCCGGGCGCAGCAGGACCGGCAGCGCCACCGCCGTCAGCGCGCCCGCGACCAGCAGGGCACCGCGGACCGGGCCGCGCGCCCCGCCCCGGACGAGGGCCAGTCCCACCAGGAGCACCAGCGGGGCGATCAGCACGTCGTGCAGGACCACCGCCCCGCCCAGCCACAGCAGCGCGCCCGTGAGGTCGCGTACGTCGGTCAGCAGGGACGCCCCGACGCCCATCAGCGCGAGCCCGGCCGCTGCGGCCGTCACACGGAGGGCGTTCACGCCAGCACCTCCAGTCGGCCGACCCACTTGGTCTGGAGCACGCCGGGACGGTTCGGGGCGATGAGCCGCGCCGGGTAGCCGTGGTCGGGGACGAGTTCGCGGCCGTTGAGCCGGAGGGCGAGCAGCGTCAGCGGGTCACGGACGTGCTCGTGGCCCATCTCCGAGACCCGGTAGCCGCCCCTCAGCTGCAGCGACACCACCCGTACGCGCGCGTCCGCCGGGGCTCCCGCGCGCTCCACCAGGTCCCGGACGCGCACGCCCGTCCAATGCGCCGACCGGCTCCACCCCTCGACACAGGCGATCGGCAGGTCCACGTCGTGCTGCGGCAGGGCGCGCAGGTCGGCCAGGGTCAGGGTGTAGGGCCGCGGGCCGGTGACGACGAGGCGGTACTCCTCGGCGTCGATCCGGCCGACGCCCGCCGCGGCGGCGGTCCGGTTCACCGGCAGGGACTGCGGCCCGACGTCGGGGTGCCGGGGCGCGAGCAGGAGGAGGCCCTTCAGCGGGGTGAACGACTGCCCGACGGTCGTGAGGGTCACGGCGCCGACGGCCGCGCCCACCGCCGCGAGCAGCGAACGCCGGTCGGGGGCGTCCGCCGGGGGCAGGGCGAGGGTCCCCGGGGACCGGCGGGTCCAGTGCGCCCGGATGTCCGGCAGCTTGACGGCGACGTGCAGCAGGAGCGCGCCGACGACCAGCCAGCCGACCGCGTAGTGCACGGGTACGAAGGAGAACGGCCACGGGTACCACTGGGCCGTGTTCAGCAGGCCGGTCGCGAGTTCGAACACGGCGCCGGCCACCAGGACGGCGACCGACAGCCGCTCCAGCGCGTGCCGGACCGACCGCAGCGGCGGCCACGCGAACAGCCGCGGGTACACCGTCCACAGCTTGGCCAGCAGCAGCGGGACCGCCGCGGTGCCCGACGCGACGTGCAGGCCCTGGGTGAGCCGGTACCCCCACACCGGGCGGCTCGGGATCCGGTCGAGCAGCCAGCCCGGCGGGTGCTGCAGCAGGTGGCTGACGAGTCCGGTGAGGAAGCACACGACGAACGCCGGGCCGAGCCACCGTCCGATCGCGGTCGCCGTGCGGGGGTCGTGCAGCCTGCCCCGGAACGCCGGGGGGAAGACATGCGGTTTCATGCCGTCCATCCCACTCGCCCGGGAGCGCCTTCGGAATGCCGGAGCCCCTTACGGAACCGGGACGTCACGGCACGCGCGGCACGGGCCCCCGAGCCGCGCGGGTCACACGGTGTGGTCGCGGATGCGGGCGAGCAGCGTGCGGAGGTGTTCGCGGTCGGCCGCGTCGAGGGCGGCGGTGGCCTCGGCGAGGGCGAGGCGGTCGACCTCCTCCGCCTCGCGGTGGCAGCGGACCCCCTCGTCCGTGAGCCGCAGCAGGAACGCGCGCCGGTCGTGGGGGTGGCGTACGCGTTCGACGAGGCCGTCGCGTTCGAGGCTGTCCACGATCGCGGTGGCGGTCCGGGCCGCGATGCCGGCCATGTCGCTCAAGTCGCGCATGCGCAGCGGCTGCCGGGCCCGGGCCAGCATGCGCAGGGCGCGCAGCCGGGCCACCGAGGCGCCCTTCTCCCGCAGGCGTCCCTCCACGAACTGCCGTAGCTGGTTGGTCGTCTCGTACAGCTCGTCGATGAGGATGTCACTGCTTCCCTGTACCGCCATGGTGCCCAGTCTCTCCTGCCCCGCGACCTGGACGCCATCTGGTGAGCATGCACATAGTGAGTATGCTCAGCTTATGCCCAGTCGCCCCTCCGTGCTGTCCGCCCTGCCCACCCGTCTCAGCCAGCGCCTGGTCGTTCCCGTCGTCTGCGTCAGCGTGACGTTCATCGCGATCGTCGACGGGGCGATCACGACCGTGGCCCTGCCCTCGATCGCCCGCCAGTTCCGGCTGACCACCGCCGCGCTGGACGGGGTGGTGGTCGTCTATCCGGTCTGCCTGGCCATGACCATCCCGGCCTCGGCCTGGCTGGTCGAACGCTTCGGCGGCAAAAGGGTGTTGCTCACCGCGCTGGCCGGCTTCCTCGGCTCGTCGCTGCTGTGCGGAGCGGCGACCGGGCTCGGCCAGCTGGTCGCGTACCGGGCCGTGCAGGGGGTGTCGGCCGGTGTCCTCTTCCCGGCCTCGACCGCGTTGCTGTTCGGCACGTTCAGTTCGGCGGAGCAGATCCGCATGTCCCGGTACATGATCATCCCGCAGCAGATCGCGCCCGCCGCGGCCCCCGTCCTGGGCGGGCTCATGGTGGACCACCTGTCCTGGCGCTGGGTCTTCTACGTGAACCTGCCCGTGGGACTGCCGGCCGTGCTGTTCGGCGCGCTCTTCCTGGCCGGCGGCCGGGGGCGGCGGCCGGGCCCGTTCGACCGGCCCGGCCTGCTGCTCAGCGCGGGGGCCCTGGGCAGCGGCATGTTCGGGCTCTGCGAGGGGCCCAACCGGGGCTGGTCCTCCCCCGCCGTCGTCTCCTCGCTGGTGCTGGGCGCGGTGCTGCTGGCCGCCACGGTGGCGGTGGAACTGCGCCGGGCCCACCCGCTGTTGCGGCTGCGGCTGTTCTCCGACCGGCTGTTCCGGGACACCAACTTGATCAACCTGGTCGGCCTGGTCCCCATCATGGGCACCCTCTACCTCACCCCGCTCTTCCTGCAGCAGGCGCAGGGCCGCAGCGCGCTGGAGTCGGGGCTGACCACCTTCCCCGAGGCGTTCGGCGTCCTGCTGACCGTGCAGGTCGCCGGCGCCCTGTACGCCCGGGTCGGCCCGCGCGTCATCGTGGGCTCCGGCCTGGTCGGCGTGACCGCCGTGCTGCTGGTCCTCGCCACGTGCACGGCGGACACCGGGCTGTGGACGGTGCGGGTGTACATGTTCCTGTTCGGCGCCGCGATCGGCTGCTTCTTCGTTCCCACCACGGTCGCCTCGCTGGCCACCATCGACCGCAAGGACCTGCCCCAGGCCACGATGCTCAACACGGTCGTGCGCCAGACCGGCGGGGCGCTCGCCCCCGCGGCGGTCACCACGGTCCTCGTCCTCGGCACCCCGCAGGCCGCCGCCGCGTCACCTCCCCTGCCCGCCTACCAGCACGCGTACGTCGCCCTGGCGGCGATCGCGGCGGCGACAGCGGCCTTCGCCTTCACGATGCCCGACCGCCCGGCCCGCATCGCGGCCGGCAACAGCCCGGACACCGGCACGGCGGACCGCGTTCCTCGATCGGGACGCCGCCGGACCCGCGTCGGCTCGTGACCCCGGGACGCCCGCAGGTCAGGCCTGTTCGGACCGTCCGCTGCGGCGGCGGTACGCCGCAGCGTTGATCCGGCTCCCGCAGCTGCGTTTGTCGCACCAGCGGCGGGTGCCCGCTCGGGAGCGGTCGAGGAAGAGGCGGGTGCACGGGGTGCCGGCGCAGCGGCGGACGAGGAGGCGGTCGGGGCCGCCGAACAGGTCGCTCGCGCACGTCGCGAGGGTGGCCAGGACCTCCGGGACCCCGCCCCGGCGTGCGACCCGGCCCAGGTCGTGCAGGGCGGGGCGGACCGGGGTGTGGGCGGCGGCCTGCCGGATCCGGGTGACGTCCTCCGGGTCTGCCGGCTCTTCCGCGGTGGCGGCGCGGGCCAGGCGGTAGATGGCCTCGCGCAGGGCGCGCGCGTGGTCCAAGTCGTCCTGGGTGACGGTGTCCAGTCGGTCGACCACTCCCGCCTCGACGGCCCACCGGGCGAAGTCCCCGGGCTCGGCCAGGAGTTCCTTCGGGTGCGTGGCGCGCCAGGCCACCGTGGCGGCGAAGTCGAGGGCCAGGTGATCGCTGACGAAGAGGAAGCTCACGCGTCGAGTATGAGCGGCGGGGTCCTCGGGCACCCATGACGTCATACCTCAAGGGTATGACGAAGGAGGGTGAGCCGCACCGGTCGCCGAGAACGCAAGGCTCTCGTGCACGTAGAGCTTCCGTGCCCGCAGAGCTCCGATAGCCCGTGGAGGCACGCAGTGCGTACGCAGACGTCCGCCCGTCCGGTGGTCCGGTCGGGCGGGGAACGGTGGTTGCTCGTCCGGTACCTGCAGGTGGCCCTGCTGGCCCGGCTCGCCTGCGAGGGGGCGCGGGTCGCCCTGGTGGTGCTCGCCGTGGACCGCACCGGGAGTGCCGGCTTCGGCGGTGCCCTGGTCGCGGCCCTGCTGGTGCCCGGCGTGGTCGCCGCCCCGCTGGCCGGTGCGCTCGCGGACCGGGTCCGGCGGCGCCGGCTGTTCCACGCCGGCTGCCTGGTCCTCCACGGTGCGGGACTGGTCGCCGTGGCCGGGACTGCGGGCCGGGCGCCCACGGGACCCGTCCTGGCGGTGGCGGGCGCGGCGGGCTGCTGCACTCCCCTGCTGACCGGTGGACTGACCAGTCTGCTGGGCGACTTGGTGCCGTCCACGGCACGCGGCCGCGCCTTCAGCCTGGACGCCGTCTCCTACAACCTCGCCGGGATCGCCGGACCGGCCCTCGCCTCCGCCCTGGCGGCGACGACCGACGCCGGGCTCGCACTGGCGGCGCTGGGCGCCGCGGCCGTCCTGGGCGGCGTGCTCGTCCTCGCCCTGCCGCTGCGACCGCGCCCCGGCGGCGGCCGTGCGCTGCGTGTCGCCGACCTGGGCGCCGCCGCCGCGCTGTTGCTGCGCGACCGGCCCCTGCGGTCGCTCACCTGGGCCAGCGCGGTGGGCCAGTTCGGCATCGGTGCCCTCCCCGTGGTCTGCGTCCTGCTCGCCGGCCGTTACGCCACACCCTGGGCGGCGGGCGGTCTGATGACCGCGATGGCGCTCGGCTCCCTGGCCGGCTCCCTGGTGTACGCCTGGCGCCCCTGGGGCGTACGGCGGCCCGAATGCACCGTCGCCGTCCTGCTGCTGGCGACCGGGGTACCGCTGGCCGCCGTCGCCGCGGTGCCCGGCGTCGCCCTGGCCCTCGGGTGTTTCGCCCTGGCCGGCTGCTGCACCGGCCCGCTCTTCGCCGCGCTCCTCGCCGGGCGCGACCGCTACGCGCCCGAGGCGGCCCGTACCCAGGTGTTCACGCTGGGGGCGAGCCTGAAGAGCACCTTCGCCGCGGGCGGGGCCGCGCTCGCGGGCGCCTGCCAGACGGCCGGTCCGGTGCGCCTCGCCCTCGCGGCGGCCGGCTGCCAGGCCCTCGCCGCCGCGCTCGGCGCCGTACTGCTCGGCGGTCCGGTCTCTCGCTTGCGCACCGTGCTGCCGGGCGGTCCGACGTCGCGCTTCCGCACCGCGGTGCTCGGCCGTCCGGCCTCCCGCTCCCGTACCGCGCCGTTCAGCGGTCCGGCTTCCCGTTCCCGCGACGGCTGACGTGGTGGCGGGCCGACCGCCACCGGGAACGGGTCTGCTCGACCACCGTGTCCCACTGCCGGCGCACCTCGTGCTCGGAGGGGCGGAGCCCGCTGCGGATCCGGTCGAGCTCCAGCGTCACCTCCCGCCCCCACGCGGCCGACCCGACCAGCGCGAGCATGGCCGTGAAGAGCGCGGACAGCAGGGCGAACACGGCACCGACGACGCCGTAGCGCGACACGGAGGTGTTGAAGAGGCGCGGCAGGTAGAGGGCGGCGCCCCAGGAGTAGAGGGTGGTCATGACGGCCGCGGTGACGCCAAAGGGGATCAGCCCCCGCCAGGCGATGCGCTTCGCCGACAGGATCCAGCCGCTCCAGACGAGGAACACGGCGGTCACCGGCGCCTGGACCACCCCGGTCACCAGGTCGGACCGGGGCACGCCGCCCAGCAGGCCGGCCAGCCAGCCGTTGACCAGGCCGTAGGCCCCGAGGCCGAGGATCCACCACAGGCCGTTGCGGGAGTTGCGGACGCCGAGCGGCTTGAGCTCCCACGCCTGCTCGAACAGCCGCTGGGAGGCCCGTGCGAAGCTGAGGACGGAGATGACCAGGAACACCACGCCGAACACGCCGACGCCGGTGCTCGTCTCCCCGGCCGGGGAGAAGAGCCGGTCCACCGCGTCGGCGCCCGCGCCGGTGAGCCCGTAGCGCTCGACGAGGCGTTCGGCCACGTCCTGGTCGACGACGCTGCTGAGCACCGTGCCGACGAGGAGGACGAGCGGCACCAGGGCCGTCAGGGCGCTGGACGCCAGGGCCATCGCACGGTCGAACCCGGCGATCCTCTGGAAGCGGTTGACGACGCGCAGGGCGAAGGCGGGACGCAGCCAGAAGGTCAGCGCCGCGACGACCCGGCGGCGCGCGCCCGACGGCCTACCGCCGGCCATGGGGGCCATGACCGGTGGGAGGCACGGCGGTCGTCACATGTCGCCCCGTGGCGGCCCGCTCTCGAAGGCGTCGTCGAAGTCGTCCTTCCGGGCCACGCACAGCGCCCAGATGACGAAACCCGAGATCGCGATCACGACCACGGACCACACCGGGTAGTACGGCAGGGACAGGAAGTTGGCGATGATGACGAGTGCGGCGATGGCCACACCGGCGACCCGGGCCCACGTCGCGGCCTGGAACAGCCCGACGCTGACGATCACCGCGACCACCCCGAGGATCAGGTGGATCCAGCCCCAGCCCGTCAGGTCGAACTCGAAGACGTAGTTGCGGGTCGTGACGAAGATGTCGTCCTCGGCGATGGCCGCGATGCCGCGGAAGACGTCGAGGATGCCCACGATGCTGAGCATGACGGCGGCGAAGGCCATCAGCCCCGCGGCCCACTGGTACTTCGCCGAGTGCGGCCTGGACGCGTGGGTGGCGGTCATCTCGGTACCTCGTTTCCTGGTCGGTGCTCAGTGGGCGGAGGACACGCCCGTGGTGGTCGCGGACGCCCCCGGCCCGGCGTCGCCTCGGCTGCCGCTCAGGACGAGTTCCTTGGCGCGGCGGAACTCGTCGTCGGTGATGTCGCCGCGGCTGCGCATCTGCGACAGCTTGTCGAGTTCGGCGATGCTGCTGGGCCGGGCCTCGCCGGCCCTGTCCCGGATGTAGCTGTCGAAGGCCGTCTGCTGTGCCTGCGCGTGCTTGATCTCCCGGCCGCCCATGTCCTTGCCGCGGGCGATGAGGTAGACGAACACGCCGAGGAAGGGCAGCACCACCACGAAGACCAGCCAGCCCGTCTTGCCCCAGCCACCGAGGCTGTCGTCGCGGAAGATGTCGCCGATGATCCGGAACAGCAGGACGAACCACATGATCCACAGGAAGAACCAGAGCATGGTCCAGAACATGCTCAGCAGCGGGTAGTCGTAGGCGAGGTACACGTGACTGCTCATCTCTTCCTCCGTTGCGGGGGCGGGTCCGACCGCTCGGTCCCGGTGGACCCAGCGTGTGCCGTCCTGGTGCGGGGCGGCCTCACCCGGGGCGGGTGAAAGTCCGTGGGTGGGCGGCCGAGCGGTGTCGGAGCCCTGTCGTTGCTCCTGTTCGAGGTCATCCGGGCCGCTCCGCGCCCGCCGCCGGACCGCCGCGCGGCGCGCGCAGGGCGGCCCGCAGCGCGAGGGCGAGGCACAGCTCGGCCAGGCCGAGCAGGACCAGCCACAGGCCCAGCAGGCGGGTCAGGGCCCGGGCCGACTCGGTGGGCAGGGCCAGCACCACGATCCCCGCGACCACCACGAGCGCGGACACGCCGAGGACGACGCCGCGGTGCGGCAGGTCACGGGTGCCCAGGGCGGTGAAGGCGGTCAGCAGACCGGTCACCAGCCACACCGCGCCGGTGATCAGCGCCAGCGCGGCCACGGTCTGCAGCGGGTGGCGCAGGCAGAGCACACCGGCCAGCACGTACAGCACGGCGATCAGCAGCCCGGTGAAGCGGTCGCCGTGCTGCGGGGACACGGCGGCGACGAACCGGAAGGCGCCCGTCACGATGAGCGACAGCGCGATCAGCACCGCCAGCACGTGCAGGGTGGCGTCCGGCCAGACCAGGGCGAGGATGCCGGGGACGAGGGTGGCGATCGCCGGGCCCAGCAGCCACAGCCAGGAACGGCTGAGGTCGGCCAGCCCTCCCTCCACGTCGCCGTTCGTGCGTGGTCCACGCGGCACGGTCATGAGTCCTCCTCGCGGGACGCGTCAGTCGGGAAGTTGCCGCATCTCCACCACGCGCAGGCCCAGCGACCGGAAGCGGGCGAGCAGGCCGTACAGGTGCGCCTCGTCGACCACCGGGCCGTAGAGCAGGGTCTGGCCGGAGACCATCACGTGGTCGAGTTCGGGGAAGACCTTGGCCAAGGTCTCCGACACCTGGCCCTCCACGCGGATCTCGTAGCGCATGAGCTGCTCCCGCCGGCGGTCGATGGCAACGTGGGGTGCGCTGTTGCTCCAGCCTCCCGATGGTCAGGTGCTCCCGGCATCACCCGGCGCAGGTGAACCCACTGGTCTCCCGGCCCCAGTGCTTCGGTGCTTCAGTGCTTCAGTGCTTCAGTGCTTCAGTGCTTCAGGACGACCTTGAACGCGATGATCAACAGGCCGAGGAGCAGGTTCACCACGGCGGTGAGGACCAGGAGCCGCCAGGGAGCGCCGGCCCTGCGCGCAGCGGCCACCGACCACCCGACCTGCCCGGCGACGGCCACGGACACCGCCAGCCACAGGGTGCCCTCCAGGCCCAGGCCCAGCAGAGGGCTGACGGCGACGGCCAGCGCCGGCGGCACGGCCGCCTTCACGATCGGCCACTCGTCGCGGCAGACGTGCAGCACGGTGCGGCGGTCCAGGGCATGCGCCGCGAGACGGGCGCCGAACAGCTGGGCGTGCACGTGGGCCACCCAGAAGACCACGCCGCTCACCAGCAGCAGCACGACCAGTTCGGCGCGCGGGAAGGAGCCCAGCGTCCCGGCGCCGACCACCACGGAGGCGGCGAGCAGCGAGCCGTAGACGCCGCCGGTGTAGTCGGCGTGGGCCCGCCGCTCCGCGCGGCGCTCACGCCGGGACGCCGGGTGCACATCGAGCATGTCAGCCCCTCGGGTCGCTGGCCGCTGCCGCCGGACCCGAGCGGGTGCCGGCTCCCTCCCACCGCGCCATCCGACCGCACCCGGCGCCCTGGCGCCTCACCCGCCACGGGCGAGCCGCGCCGGGCGCCGCAGGGTCAGAGCAGGCCCAGCTCGCGCGCCCGGCGCACCGCGTCGTGCCGCCGGTTGACCGCCAGCTTGCGGTAGACGCTCTTGACGTGGGTCTTCACCGTGTTCACCGACACGTACAGGTCCGCGGCGATCTCCTCGGTCGACATCAGCTCGGCCATCCGCGCCAGCACGTCCCGCTCACGGCCGCTCAGCCGCTCCACGAGCACCGGGGCCGGCTCCGCCTGCCGGGCGGGCGCCTCGGCGTCCGGGAGCAGCCAGCCGGCGGCCAGCTGTCGCAAGGGGGGTGCCGCGAGGAGGGGTTCGATCCACGGCTGGGCCTCGGCGAAGGGCCGGCGCAGCCGGTCGCGGCGGGCGTCCTGCAGCGCGTCGGCCAGCAGGTGCCGCGCGGCGACCTGGTTGCCCTCGACCTGGGCCGCGTGCGCCCGCGCCAGGGCGGCCCGTACGCGGACCGCCGGTCCGAGGCGCCGGTGCGCGGTCGCCTCGTCCAGGACGCGCAGGGCGGCCGACGGGTCGCCCGCGGCGACGTGGGCCCGCGCGGCGCCGACGGCGCACTCGGGGTCGTCGTCGGCCACCTCCCGCAGGACCCGAGCGGCCGCGTCCGGCCGGCCCTCGGCGAGGTGGGCCTCCGCGGCCACGAGGGTGGCCCGGCCCTCCGCCCAGGGCGACGTGACGACGGCCGGCACCGGCGCCCCGGCGGTCTCGGCCGCGGCCCGGGAACGGCCCCGGGCCAGGAGCAACCGGGCCGTGACGATGGACCGCCCCACGGTCGCCACGGGGTCCTGCGCCGTGGTGTCGGGCGTCGGGTCGAGCAGTTCCTGCGCGCGGCCCAGTTCGCCGCGGTCCACGGCGACGCCGGCCAGGACGAGCCGTGCCAGGTCCGGTCCGACGGGGCCGTGGAGGCCGAAGCGCTCGGACTCGGACAGCGCGGCGCGCGCGTACCGCTCCGCCCGGCCCGGCCACCCGTCCAGGTACTCGATCAACGCCAGCCGCCCCAGGGACTCCACGCGCGGGAGCACCGTAGCCGCGGCGTCCGGGCCGGCCAGCACGGCGGTCAGGGCCGCCCGGGCCGCCTCGAAGTGGCCCGCCCACAGCCGGGTGGAGCCGAGGTGGGTGAGCAGTTGCGCGGACAGTTCGGGGTGCCGGTCGAGCAGGTGGGCGGGGACCTCCGGCCGGACCTCCCGGGCGGCCCGCGCCGCCTGCTCGGCCCGGCGCGGGGAGCCGGACAGGCGGGCGGCCAGCGCTTCCAGCAGGGCGCAGCTCAGTCGGGCCGCCGCCGCGTCGGCGCCGGAGGGCAGCTCCTCGTGTGCGTGGCGCAGGTGGGTCAGGCCGCGGTCGAGGTCGTGGCGCGCCAGGTCACGGGCCGCGCGGACGAGGTCCGGGGCGGCGCCGTCGGTGCCGGGGTCGAGGTCGGCGAGCAGCCCGGCGAGGTCGTCGGAGCGCAGGCCGGTGAAGAGCTCCCCGATCGCGAGGTCGTCGACCAGGGCGCGGGCCGTGGCCGCCCAGTCGCCGGCGGCGGCCCCGTGGGCGACCATCTCGGGGAGCGCCCCGTGCCGCCGCAGCCAGCGGGCCGCGCGCCGGTGCAGTTCCGGCTCCAGTCCGGGGCAGCGTTCGCGCAGGTGGACGCGGAGGATCTCCCGGAACAGCGGGTGCAGCCGGTACCAGCCGTGCCCGAGGTCCTCGACGAAGGCGTTGTCACGGTGCAGGGCGGCCAGGAGGGACGCGGCGTCGTCGCCGCCGACGAGCGCGTTGGCCAGGTCGGCGCAGAAGCGTTCCAGCACGCTGATCCGGAGCAGCAGGTCCTGGATCCGCGGCGCCCGGCTGTTGAGCACCTCGGACAGCAGGAAGTCGGCCACGGCACTGTGCCCGGCCTCGAACTCCTTGAGGTACAGCGACGGGTCCGGGCTCTCGCGGGCCGCGAGGGCACTCAGCCGCACCCCGGCCGCCCAGCCCCGGGTGCGCTCCACCAGGGCGTCGGCCGCCTGCACGGTCACCCGCACCCCGTGCAGGTCCAGCAGGGCGGCGGTCTCCTCGGCGGTGAAGGCCAGCTCGGCGTCCCTGACCTCGGTGATCTCGCCGGCCGCGCGGTAGCGGTGCAGTGGCAGCAGGGGTTCGGTGCGGGTGACCAGGACCAGGCGCAGCCCCGGCCCCGCGTGGTGCAGGACGAACGCCAGTTGCTCCGAGACCTCCGGTGCGGCGTGGTCGTAGTCGTCCAGCACCAGGATCACCGGTTCCTCTGTGCCGCCGAGCTGGGCGGCGAGCCTGCCGAGCGGCGACAGGCCGCTCCCCGCGCCGCCGACGACCGTGCCGGTGTCGGGCGGCACGGGCACCCCGCCCGCACGCAGGGCCTGCAGCACGTGGGCCCAGAACATGCCCGGCCCGCCGATCGCCGGGTCCAGGGTCAGCCAGGCGACCGGCCGGCGCAGCTGCGCGGCCCAGTCGGCGACCAGCAGCGTCTTGCCCGCGCCGGCGGTGCCGTTCACCATGACCAGCGGCGTCCGGGGCTCGCGGTCGAGGTGCTCGAGCAGGCGGGCCCGCCGCAGGAAGGTGGCCGGTCGCGTCGGCAGGGCGAAGCGGGTCCGCAGGAACGGGTCGCCCAGGGGATCGACGTACGTACCGGGATGGCTGTCGGGGTTCTCGTCCTTCGGTTCCACGGCTCTCACCGCCCGCCAGGTCGCGCTCTCCCCTCCACCACCATGACATCGCCGTGCCGATCCCGCGCGGCAAAAGGACCATGGGCGCCCGGCAGGTCCGGCGCCGCGCCTCACCCCCCGTGGGTGATGCCGTGGGCCCGTCCGGCACCGAGGCTGACCGTGGGCCGGCCGGACCGGCTCCGTGCCGCAGTGCGCGTCCTGGCGTCGGAGGTGTCCGTGAACAGCTATCCGCCCATCGCCGAGCACGGGATGATCGGCGATCTCCAGACAGCGGCCCTGGTGTCCTCCGGGGGGGTCGTCGACTGGTGGTGCACACCGCGCTTCGACTCCCCCAGCGTGTTCGCCTCGCTGCTGGACGCCGAGCGCGGCGGCCACTGCAGTCTGACCGCGGACACGCCCGATCCCGGTGACATGACGGTCCGTCAGCTGTACCTGTCCGACACCGCCGTCCTCGTCACCCGTTTCATGGCGCCCGACGGGGTCGGCGAGGTCGCCGACTTCATGGTGCCCCTGGCCACCGGCGCGCCGCGGGCCCACCACCGTCTGATCAGGGTCGCCCGCGTGGTGCGGGGCACGGTGTCGTTCGCCCTCGACTGCCGCCCCCGCTTCGACTACGGCCGTGCCCCCCACAGCCTGACCGTCCCGGACGCGCACCACGCGGTCTTCGACGGGCCGGGCACCGAGCTGCACGTGCAGTCCACGGCCGGAGTCGCACTGCGCGCCGAGGGCGACGACGTCACGGCGCGGTTCCAGCTGTCCCAGGGCCAGGCGGCCGCGGTGGTCCTCACCGGCACCGTGGACGGCGAGGGCGTCCCGCCCCACCTGTCGCTGGACGATGCCGTCGCGGACCTGGAGGCGTGCCGGGTCTTCTGGCTGTCCTGGCTCAGGTCGTGCACGTACAACGGCCGCTGGCAGGAGGAGGTGCACCGCTCGGCCATCACGCTGAAACTCCTCACCTACGCGCCCAGCGGTGCCCCCATCGCCGCCGCGACCATGGGCCTGCCCGAGCAGGTCGGCGGCGAGCGCAACTGGGACTACCGCTACACCTGGGTGCGCGACGCCTCCCTGTCGGTGAAGGCGCTGATCGACCTGGGCTTCCACGAGGAGGCGTACGCCTTCCGCCACTGGCTGCGCGACCGGATCGAGGCGCGGGACACGGCCACCGGCGATCCGCTGCAGATCATGTACCGGGTCGACGGCGACCCCCACCTGACGGAGGAGACCCTCGGTCACCTGGAGGGCTACCGGGGTTCGTACCCGGTGCGGGCGGGCAACGCGGCGGCGGACCAGCTCCAGCTCGACATCTACGGCGAGGCCGCCGACGCGCTGATCGTGGGCGGGGACATCGGTGCGATCCGGGGCTGGGCCGCGCTCACCGAGGTCCTGGACTGGCTCAGCGACCACTGGGACCAGCCGGACGAGGGCATCTGGGAGACCCGCGGCGGCCGCAAGGACTTCACCTACAGCCGGCTGATGACCTGGGTCGCCTTCGACCGCGCCCTGCGCGCCTCCCAGGCGTTCTCCCGCCCGGCCGAGACCGAGCGCTGGACGCGGGCCCGCGACGCGGCGTTCCGGCAGATCGCCGAGCGCGGCTGGCACGACAAGCGCAAGGCGTTCGTCCAGCACTACGACTCCGACGTCCTGGACGCCTCCCTGCTGCTCATGCCGAAGGTCGGCTTCCTGTCCCCGCACGATCCCGACTGGCTGAGCACCCTGGACGCCATGGACGGGGAACTGGTCAGCGACAGCCTCGTCTACCGCTACGACCCCGCGGCGTCCCCCGACGGACTCCGGGGCTCGGAGGGCACGTTCAACCTGTGCAGCTTCTTCTACGTCGAGGCCCTGGCCCGCAGCGGCCGGCTCAGCCAGGCACGGTACGCCTTCGACAAGATGCTCACCTACGCCAACCACGTCGGCCTGTTCGCCGAGGAGATCGGGCCTTCCGGGGAGCAACTGGGCAACTTCCCGCAGGCGTTCACCCACCTCGCCCTGGTCACCGCCGCCATGGCCCTCGACGACGAACTGGCGGCGGCACGGACCCGCCCGGGCGCCGACGGCCACCTGCAGCCGACCCGCCACGGGTTCACGGCCCCCGCCGACGACTCCACGGCGGACGACACCGGTGACTGACACGACCGCCCCGCGGCGGACCCGGCACCGCGACGCGCTGGCGGCGCTGGCGCTGGCGCAGTTCATCTGCAGCTTCGCCGGCTCCAACATGAACGTGATGATCAACGACATCAGCGAGGACCTGGACACCACCGTGCAGGGCGTCCAAGTGGCCATCACCGTCTTCCTGTTGGTGATGGCCGCGCTGATGGTCCCCGGCGGCAAGGTGACCGACCGCTACGGCCGCAAGCGGTGCTTCATCGCCGGTCTCGCCGTCTACGCCGTCGGCGCCCTGCTCAGCGCCGCCGCGCCGGGTCTGGGCGTGCTCATCCTCGGCAACTCGATCCTGGAGGGCGTCGGCACCGCGTTGCTCATCCCGCCCGTCTACATCCTGACCACACTCCTCCACCGGGACGCGGTCTCCCGGGCCCGCGCCTTCGGCGTGGTGATGGCGCTGGGCGGCCTCGGCGCCGCGGCCGGGCCCCTCATCGGCGGTCTGATCACCACCGCCATCAGCTGGCGTGCGGCGTTCGTCTTCCAGGCGCTGGTCATCGCCGTGATCATCTGGCTGAGCCGCGGGATGGCCGACCCCCTGCCGCCCGACCCGACCCGCTCCCTCGACGTGACCGGGACCGTCCTGTCCGCCGTCGGCCTGGTCCTGGTGGTGACGGGCATCCTGGCCGCGGACGACAGCCTCTGGCTCATGCTCGGCCTGCTGGCCGCCGGTGCCCTGGTCCTCGCCCTGTTCTTCCGCTCCGTGCGGGCCAAGGAGGCCTCCGGCCGGGAGCCGCTGCTGTCCCTGTCCCTGTTCCGCAACCGCACCTCCGACATCGGGCTGGTCACCCAGAACATCCAGTGGCTGATCCTGATGGGCACCTCCTTCACGGTGGCGGCCTACCTCCAGGTCGTACGCCACTACGACGCGATCCGGACCGGCGTCGTCTTCACCGCGGCCACCCTGGGCCTGCTGCTGACCTCCCTGTCCGCCAAGCGCCTCGCCTCGCGGCACTCCCCGCGCACGCTCGTCATGGCTGGGTTCGCGGTGTCCGTGGCCGGCATCGTCCTGCTCGTCGCCATGGCCGCCGCCTTCTCGACCGCCTGGGCCTTCGTCCCCGGACTCGTGCTGATCGGGCTGGGGCTCGGGGCCATGCTGACCCCCTCCGTCACCGTGGTGCAGTCGAGCTTCCCCGAGGAGCAGCAGGGGGAGATCTCCGGGCTGTCCCGCTGCGTGTCCAACCTGGGCTCGTCCTTCGGCACGGCGGTCGCCGGCACGATCCTGGTCTCCGGGCTGACCAAGGGCGCCTACGCCACGGCGATGATCACCCTGGCCGTCATCGGGGTCGGCGGCCTGGCGGCAGCGGCCCGCCTGCCCCGCGGATCGCGTCCCGGGGAACCCGGGGCAGGAGGGACGGCCTGACCCCGTCCGTGGTGTCGCCCGAACCGGCGATGAGGCCGTCACGCGACCTCGCCCGGACCACGACGACCTCGCCGTGACCGCCGCCCGCTGCACCCGAGCCGCTCACCTTCCTGTTCCGGGCCGCTCGGACGCGGCGCCGCGTGGCTGCCCCGGCATTCCTCGCGGCGTGCGGGCGTGCGGGCCACTCCCGCCACGCGAGCGCGCGCCCCGTGTGAGAGGGTTCGTGCGCCGAGCCGCGAGGGAAGGGACGTGCGGGATGGAGAAGGTGACGTTGTCGGCCTGGCCGACCCCGATGGAGGCCGCGCCCCGGCTCGCCGCGGAGATCGGTCTCGCCCCGGACGACCTGTGGATCAAGCGCGACGACCTGACCGGCCTCGGCGGCGGGGGCAACAAGGTCCGCAAGCTGGAGTGGCTGGTCGCCGACGCCCTGCGGTGCGGCGCCGACACCCTGGTCACCACCGGCGGCCCGCAGAGCAACCACGCCCGGCTCACTGCGGCCGCGGGAGCCCGGGCGGGCCTGGACGTCGTGCTGGTGATGCCGGCGGCCGGCCGGCCCGACCGGCCCGGGGGCAACCTGCTCCTGGACGCCGCCCTCGCCGCCCGGATCGTGTGGGCCGAGGCCGCCGGACCCGCCGAGCTGACCGCGCACGCGGAGACGACGTGCGCCGCGCTGCGCGACGGCGGCGCCGTGCCGTACCTGGTGCCGTTCGGCGGCTCCTCGGCCCTGGGGGCCCGCGGCTACCGCGAGGCGGGCGCGGAGATCCTCGCCCAGCAGCCCGGCGTACGGCACGTCGTCACCGCGCTGGGCTCGGGCGGCACGATGGCCGGCCTGGTCGCCGCGCTGGGCGCCGACCGCGTCCTGGGCGTCGACGTCGGCGCGCTCCCCGACCCCGCGACCGTCGCCGCCGCCTTCGCCTCCGAACTCACCGGCCAGGAGGTGACGGCGGACCGGCTGCGGGTGCGGGGCGAGCAGGTGGGCACGGCGTACGGCGTGCTGCACGAACCCGTCCTGGAGGCCATCACCACCGTGGCGCGCGCCGAGGGCGTCGTCCTGGACCCGGTGTACACCGGACGGGCCGCCGCGGGCCTGGTGGCCGCCGTGCGCGACGGCACGATCCGGCCCGGCGAGCGCACCGTGCTGCTGCACACCGGCGGCCTGCCGGGCCTGTTCGGTCACGCCGAGGCGGCGGACCGCCTCGGCCGGATGCTGCTCAGCGGGCCCTGACCCGTCGGAGGTACCCGTCCGGGGCACCCCTCCGGGTCCGTCCGGCCCGGCGTCAGGTGGACGCCTGGCCGCTGTCGCGGTGCGCGCCCCAGCCGTGCCAGCGCTCGACCTCGATCCAGGTGCTGTACCGGGTACGGACGCGGTCCGGGTACGGCTTGCCGGTGTAGTGGGTGGAGATGCGGTCGATGTCGCCCCGTCCCTCGTCCTCGTACATCTCGACGACCCGGCCGATGAGCGTGACGTGGGTGTACCAGTCGTCCCCGTCGAGGACGGTCAGGGTGACCCGCGGGTCGCGGCGCAGGTGCTTCAGGCGGACCCTGCCCTCGTCGAGGCTCAGCAGCACCCGGCCGTCCTCCCACACGTACCAGGTGGGGGTCGACACCGGGGCGCCGTCCGAGCGCAGCGTGGCCATCACGGCCGGGTTGGGGCGGCGCAGCAGGTCCTGGGCGTCGTCGGGGAGGGGCGGCTTGGACATGGAGTCTCCGTTTCCGTCGGGAGTCGTACCAGCCGACCGGGTACACCCCTCGAGGGTGTCGCACACCCCGGTTCCCCGCCCGTCCGGATCATGCGGCCGACGAAGAGGCGCGGCCGGCCGTGCTCACGGCCTGACCATGCGGTCCTGCTCGGTCAGCGGGCTCCCGCCGTACCAGGGCAGGACCTCGCCGAAGCGGACCAGTCGGCCGTACAGGGCCGGGTCGGCGCCCTCCGCGAAGACCAGGTCGAGGACCGCCTCGGCGGCGCGCGCGGGCGTCTGGGCCTGGCTGTAGTCGCTGAACCAGGGGCGCGAGGTGGCCGTGTCCACCATGCCGGGGCACACGGCCGCGACGAGCGTCCCGCTGGCCAGGTCCCGCGCACGGCGCTCCGCGGCGACCGCGCGGACGGCCGCGACCTGCGCCACCTTCGAGGGCACGTTCAGCCACACAGGCCAGCCGGCCTCGGTCGCGGTGCCCTGGTGGACGGCGGCGCGCCAGGACTCGACGGCCTGCTCGACCTGGTCGAGGCCCACGCCGTCGAACAGGGGGTGCAGCCGCGGATCGAGGTGGCCGAGGGTGCCGAGGCCGCTGGCCACGACGAGCAGCCGTCCACCCGGCCGCAGCACGGGGCCGAAGGCACGCAGCACGGCGTGCGTGGCGGTGTTGGAGACGTCGATGAACTCGTCCGCGCGCTCCGCCTGCGACTCGTCCGGAAGCACCCGGGCGACCGCGTTGGAGAGGACGACGTCGACGCCTCCGTGCCGTTCCTCCAGTTCGGCGGCGAGACGGGCGATGGCCGCGGTGTCGGTGACGTCCAGGACCCGGCCCTCGACCCGGGCCCGGGTGCCGGGCAGCCGGGCGACCTCCTCGGCGGCGAGCCCGACCCGCTCGGGGTCGCGGCCGGTCAGCAGGACCAGGTCGGCCGGGGTCATCCGGGCGGCCAGCCCTTCGACGAGGGCGCGGCCGAGTCCCTGGTTGGCGCCCGTGACGAGCGCGGTGCGAGAAGCGTTCATGCCTGCCACGCTAGGAACCGCGCAGCCATGCGTCCAACGAGAGTTCGGCACGGGTAGCATGCGAAAACGTCATGGACTTCACCGATGTCTCGCTCACCGCGCTGCGCGTCTTCCGCGCCGTGGCCGACCGGGGGACCTTCACCGCCGCCGCCGCGGCCCTGGGCTACACCCAGTCCGCGGTCTCCCGGCAGATCGCCGCGATCGAACGCGCGGCGGGCGCGGAGCTGCTGGAGCGGCGGCGCGACGGGGTACGGCTGACCGCGGCCGGCCGGCTCGTGCTGCGGCGGGCCACGGTCGTGCTCGACGAGATCGACGCGGCTGCGCGGGAGCTGTCCGGCCTGCCCGGGCAGACCGGCACCGTCCGGCTGGGCTGGTTCCCGAGCGCCGGGGCCGTCCTGGTGCCGCGCGCCCTCGCCGCGCTGCGCGCCACCGATCCCGACCTGCACGTCGTCGGCCGGGAGGGCACCACGCCGGCGCTGGTACGCGCCCTGCGCGCCGGCAGCGTCGACCTGGCCCTGCTCGCGTCGGCCCCGCCGTTCCGCCCGCCCGACACCGAGTCACCGGCGCTGGTCCTGACGACGCTCACCGAGCGGCCGCTGCACGTGGCCGTGCCCGCTGACCATCCCCTGGCCCGGGGGGAGTTCGTCGACGTGGCGGACCTGCGCGGGCAGCGCTGGATCACCAGTTCCCCCTCGGGCGAGGACCGGCTCATGGGGGTGTGGCCGGGCCTGGACGAGCGGCCGGAGATCGCCCACACGGCGCGCGACTGGCTCGCCAAGCTCCAGTTGGTCGCCGCGGGCTGCGGACTGACCACGGTGCCCGCCGCCCTCGCCCCGGCCGCTCCCGAGGGCGTCCGTGTCCTGCCCGTGCGCGGCGGCCCCCAGGAGCAGCGGCGCCTGCTGCTGGCCCGCCTCCCCCTGGAACCGCCCGAGCCGGTCATCCGCCTGGCGGCGGCCCTGCGCGCGACGGCCCTCGACCTGGACACACCGGCCGGCCCGTGAGGGGGCCCGCCGGCGCAGGCACCCTCACTGGCCCCCGAGCCCCGTCGTGGCCACCGACTTCACGATCTGACGCTGGAAGAAGAGGAAGACCACGACCAGGGGCAGGGCGGCCAGGACCGCTGAGGCCATCGTCTGGGCGTACGGGATGCCGTACGCGTCCTTCACCGACGTGATGCCGACCGGGAGGGTCATCAGGGCGGGGTCGGACGTGGAGACGAAGGGCCACAGGAAGTTGTTCCAGGCGCCGATGAACACGAAGATCGCGACGGCGGCGAGCATGGGGCGGGACAGCGGGAGCAGGACCGACCAGAAGATGCGCCAGTGGCCGGCGCCGTCGATGCGGGCGGCCTCCTCCAGTTCGCGGGGCAGCGAGTCGAAGTGCTTCTTCAGGATGAACACCATCACCGGCGCCACCGTCTGCGGCAGGATGACCGCCGCGTAGGTGTCGACCAGGTGCAGGGTGAGCATCTGCCGGAACCACGGCACGATGAGGATCTGCGGCGGCACCAGCACCGCGGCCACGGTCAGCGCGAACAGCACCCGCCGTCCCGCGAACAGCGTGCGGGAGAAGGCGTACCCGGCCATGGCGGACACCAGCACGGTGACCACGGTGACGGCCGCGGCGATCAGGAAGCTGTTCAGCATCCACAGCGGCAGGTCGCCCCGCTCCCACACGGTGCTGAACCCCTTCAGCGTCAGCCCGTGCCGCGGCCACAGCCAGTGGTCCGGGTCGCTGGCGTCCTGCTCGGACTTGAAGGCGGTCAGCACGGCCCACAGCATCGGCACCAGCCAGACCAGCGCCAGGACCGCGAGGACGGCGAGCGCCGGCACGCGCGCGAGGCGGCTGTCGCCGAGGACGTGGTGGTTGCCGCGCAGCCGGCCGCGCGCCGGCGCCGGACGCGCGGCCCGTGGGACGCGGGGGGCGGAGGACGTGCGGAGGGGCAGGTCGGTGGACGTCATGTCACTTCTCCCGGCGGCGGAGGGCGGCGTACTGGGCCGCGGAGGCGAGCAGGACGAGGGCGAAGAAGACGTAGCTGATGGCGGAGGCGTAGCCGAGCCGGTAGCCGGTGAAGCCGACGTCGTAGACGTACTCGACGACCGGCCGGGTCGAGCCGTTGGGGCCGCCCTTGGTGAGCAGGTAGATCTGGTCGAACACCTTCAGCGAGGCGAGGACCTGGAGCACCGTGACGACCACGGTGATCCGGCTGAGCTGGGGCAGGGTGATCGACCGCAGCCGCCGCCAGGCGCCGGCCCCGTCGATGGCGGCCGCCTCGTACAGGTGGTCCGGCAGGGCCTGCAGGGCGGCCAGGTAGAGCAGGAAGTTGAAGCCGACCGTCCACCACAGGGTGGTCAGGGCGACCGCCCACATCGCCACCGACTCGTCGCTGAGCCAGCCGACGGGCCCGATCCCGACGATGTCGAGGAGGTGGTTGAGCAGGCCCAGGTCGGGCTGGTACAGCCAGATCCACAGCAGGCTCACCACGCCGACGGGCAGCAGGTAGGGCGCGAAGAAGGCGAGCCGCCACACCCACTGGCCGGGCAGCCCGGTGTGCACGAGCAGGGCCATGCCGAGGGCGACCACGACCAGCGGGACCGTCGACAGCACGGTGAACCAGACGGTGTGCCCGAGGGCACGCCACATCTCGGCGTCCTGGAAGGCCTCGGTGAAGTTGTCCAGGCCGACGAAGCCGGGGGTGTGGGCCGACAGCGAGGTGTCGGTCAGGCTCATCCACAGGCCCTGGACCAGCGGCCAGACCATGAAGAGGGCGAACAGGACGAGGAAGGGGAGCGCGAACAGCAGACCCGGGGGGAGCAGCCGGCGCACCGACGGGGCCCCGGAGCGGGGCGAGGCGTGGGGAGAGGACATCGTCGTTCCTCCTGCGCGGAAGGTCGTGGCCGGGTCAGGCCGGGCTGGGCTGGGACAGGAAGGTGTTGAGGCGCCGCACCATCGCGCGCGCCGCGCGGTCGGGCGAGAGCCCGTCGAGGAGTGCCTGCTGGAGGACCTGGGACATGGAGTTCTGGAAGTCGGAGCCCGCGCCGGCGAACCACACCGCCGGGTCCAGGACGACGTGCTGCTGGGCCTGGACGTAGTGGGACTGCGGCTGGAGCGCGGCGTAGGCCTTGGTGCGGGTGACCGGGCCGTAGGCGGGGATGTGCCCGGCGGTGGCCCAGATCTGGCCCGCCTTCAGCAGCGCGGCCACGGCCCGGTGGGTGCGGCGGCGGCGCCCGGGGTCGGGGTCGGGGTGGTGCGGCAGGACGAAGGAGTGCGAGTCGGCGTACACGGCGGGGGTGCCGAACACGGTCGGGAAGGGTGCCGCGCCGATCTGGGGGTCGGCCGTGCGGAAGGTGCCCAGTTCCCATTCGCCGGAGAGGATCATCGCGGTCTGCCGGTTGGCGAAGGCGGCGATCGCGGCGGCGTAGTCGAGGCGCCTGGGGTTGACCCGCCCGTCGACGATCTTCGCCATGAAGCCGATGACCTCGGCCATGCGGTCGACGTCGACCTCGGCGGGCCCGCCCTCCGGCAGGTCGAACCGGCCGCCGGTCTGCCGGTACAGCCCGTAGAACAGCCGCCAGCCCTGCGCGGTGTCGGTGACGTAGCCGAAGGCGATGCCCTGCTCGCCGGAGGCCCTGGCCAGTTCGCGGCCGGCGGCGAGGAAGGCGTCCGGGGAGGAGAACGCCTCGGTGTCGAGGCTGCCGTCGGCCGTGAGCAGCCCGGCCTTGCGGGCCGGTTCGGGGTGGTAGAAGACGATGAACGGGTGGGTGTCCAGCGGCACGGCGTAGGTCTTGCCCCGGTACCGGGTGCGGTCCCGGACGGCCCGGGTGAAGGATTCCTCGGTGACGCCGTACTCGGCGAGCACGTCGAGGTCCCAGGGGTCCAGCAGCCCGGTGGGCGCGTAGCCGGCGAGCCGGGACATGTGCGCGACGGCGACGTCGGGGCCGCGCCCGCCGGCCGAGGCCATGGCGAGCTTGGTGTAGTAGGGGGTGCCCCACTCCAGGACGGTGCGCTCGATGCGGCTGCCCGGCATGTCGGGCCGGGCGGCCTCGACCATGTCGTTGAGCAGGCCGCCGTCGGCGCCGCTGAAGAGGTCCCACAGGCGGACGGTCGAAGTGTCCGCGGCCTGGGCGGAGCCGCAGCCGCTGAGTGCTCCGCCGCCGAGGACCACCGCCCCGGAGGCGAGTCCGGCGGCGAGCAGCCGGCGGCGTGTGGGGCCCCGGTTCTCCCTGGTGTCCGGCCGGTCGGTCATACGGCTCCTTCCCTGACCCGGGTGGTGCGGCCGGGCGCGTTCCCGCGCCGCCCGTGACCGGACCACCCTCTCATCTACATCGTTGTAAAGCGTGCCTGGAAGTGTCTGGAAGCATGCGGTCCGGACGAGGGGGGCCGGACGGGTGCGGTCGTGCGCGGAGAGGTCAGTCGCGCTCGTAGGCCGCCGGGCGGGTCTGGGCGCGCCGGATCCGCTCGATGTCGAGCTTCACGGAGCGGTCGAAGCGGTAGAGCCCGTTCTGCTCCTGGAAGACGTCGGTGAGCTGGGTGTAGCAGTAGCCGAACATGTCCGGGTCGTCGAGCAGCACGCCGGTCAGTCCTTCGAACCGGGTGAGGAACTCCTCCTCGGTGCGCGGGCGTTCGCCGTAGCCCCAGGAGGCGTCCGCCTCGTTGCCGGACGCCCGGGCGGCCTCCTGCGGGTCCCACCAGATGCCGCCGAACTCGCTGCAGAAGTACGGCTGTCCGCGGTACGGCACCGACCAGGGGCGCCCGTCGGGGGCCGCGTTGACGTAGGGCCTGCCCTCGGCGAGGCCGGACATCGTCTTGGCGAAGGCGGCCGGGTCCTGCTCGTAGCAGTGGGAGTCGTACACGTCCGTCTCCGGGACGCGGTGCGCGTAGCCGGAGGCGTCGATGACGGGCCGGGTGGGGTCGGCCCGCTTGGTGGCCAGGAACATCGCCCGGGTGACGTCGTCGAGTTGGGTGATGCGGTCGTGCAGGTGCTGGTACGTCTCGTTGAGCGGGCACCAGCCGACGATCGAGGGGTGCGAGTAGTCGCGCTCCACGGCTTCCAGCCACTCGGCGACGTAACTGGCGTCCGGGCGCTGGTTGTCGTCCCGCTCGCCGGTCTCGCAGCCCCAGTCGCCGAACTCGCCCCAGACCAGGTAGCCCAGGCGGTCGGCGTGGTAGAGGTAGCGCTCCTCGAACACCTTCTGGTGCAGGCGGGCGCCGTTGAACCCGGCGGCCAGCCCGAGTTCGATGTCCCGCACCAGGGCCTCGTCGCTCGGGGCGGTCATCAGGCTCTCGGGCCAGTAGCCCTGGTCCAGCACCAGCCGCTGGAAGACCGGGCGCCCGTTGATCAGGACGCTCCTGCCCCGGACCGCCACCGAGCGCAGACCGGCGTAGGAGTCGGCCGCGTCGACGACCGTGCCGTCGGCGTCCAGGACCTCCAGGCGCAGCCCGTACAGGTGCGGGTCCTCCGGCGCCCAGAGGCGCACCCGGTCCTCGGGCACGGTGAGCACGAGCCGGGGTGCCAGGTCGAGGTCGGCACGCGTCGCGGCGGCGGTGACCTCCCCCGACGCGTCGCTGAGCACGGCGCGCACCCGGTGGCCGGGCAGGTTGGCGGTGAGCGGCAGCTCCAGGAAGAAGCTGCCCGAGGCGACGTCCGGGGTGATGCGGGGCCGCTTCAGGGCGACGGAGCGGGGCACGGGCTCCATCCACACCGTCTGCCAGATGCCGGTGGTCCGGGTGTAGTGGCAGTGCGAGTTGGCGTACCAGGTGGCCTGCTTGCCGCGCGCCTGCGGGCCGTGCCGGCTGTCGCGGGCGCGGACCACGACCGTCGCCTCGGCGCCCGGTTCGGCGACGCCGTCCAGGTCGGCGGTGAAGGGGGTGAAGCCCCCGCGGTGGCGGGCCACTTCGACGCCGTTCACCCAGACCGTGGTGTCGTGGTCCACGGCCCCGAAGTGCAGCAGGACGCGGGAGCCGGCCCAGTCGGCGGGCACCGTCACGGTGCGCCTGTACCAGACCGCCTCCAGGAAGTCCGTGTCCCCGATCCCCGACAGGGCCGACTCGGGGCAGAAGGGCACGGTGATGGTGTCCGCGAGCGGGCGCCCGGCCAGCCCGCGCTCCCGTCCGCTGTCGGAGCGGTCGGTCTCGAACTGCCAGGTGCCGTTCAGATTGAGCCACGCGTCGCGGACGAACTGGGGCCGGGGGTACTCGGGGCGCGGCAGGTCCGACGGGTGCGGGACGGGCATGGGGCTCCTCGTGTTGCCTGGTGCGTTGCGGTGCGGGCCTATGGCACCACGCCGATTACATCGATGTAAATATGTCGGCGAGGGACAGGATCCGGCCGCAACCTTTTCGTGACAGTCGATAGGATCACGCCAGCTACGAGAACGAGGAGGAGCGTGGCCCCCCGACCCCGGATCAAGGACGTCGCCGAGTACGCGGGCGTCTCACCGAAGACCGTCTCGAACGTCATCAACGACTACGAGCACGTCTCGGAGAAGACCAGGAGCGCCGTGCGCGAGGCCATCGAGGCCCTCGGCTACCGCGTCAACATCGCCGGGCGCCAGCTCCGCAAGGGCCGCACCGGGATGATCACGCTCGCGGTGCCCGAACTGGACGTGGCGTACTTCGCGGAGCTGGCCAAGCACGTGATGGCGGCGGCGGACCGGCGCGGCCTGACCGTGCTCCTGCACCAGACCGGCGGGGTGCGTGAGCGGGAGCTGGCCGCGCTGCACGGCTTCGACGCGCAGTTCACCGACGGGACGATCCTCAGCCCGCTGTCCCTGCTGCCGCGCGACCTCGCGACGCGGGACACGCGCCTGCCGGTCGTCCTGCTGGGCGAGCGCTCCCAGCCGGGCTCCGCCGACCACGTGGGCATCGACAACGTGGCGGCCGCCCGGGAGGCCACCGAGCACCTGCTGGCCCGCGGCCGGCGCTCCATCGCCGTCGTCGGCGGGGCGCTGACCGGCCGGCAGGGCACCGACCGGCTGCGCACCCGCGGCTACCGCGAGGCGCTGCGCGCGGCCCGCGTGCCCTTCGACGCCGACCTGGTCGTGCCGGTCGACGCGTTCCACTGGCAGGACGGCGCCCGGGCGGTGGGTGCGGTGCTGCGCAGGGACGTGCGCCCCGACGCACTGCTGTGCCTCAACGACCACCTGGCCCTGGGTGCCCTGCGCGCCCTGCACGAGGCGGGGCTCGCCGCCCCGCGCGACCTGGACGTGGTGGGGTTCGACGACATCGAGGCGGGCCGCTTCAGCGTGCCCAGCCTGACGACGGTCGCCCCCGACAAGGCGGCCATCGCCGACTCCGCGGTCTCCCTGCTGCTCGACCGCATCGAACGGCACGGCACCGAGGACGCCACCGACCACGTCGTGGAGCACCGGCTCGTCGTGCGGGAGAGCAGCGGGGGGTGAACGGGCCCAGCGGCAGGCGGGTCGAGTGGATCACGGGGTCGCCGCCGTCCGCTGCGGCGACCCTTTACACCGCCCTTGCAACGATGTAAAACCGGGGTCGGATCGACGCTTCCAGCCGCCGCGCAGCACCTCGCTCCCCGCACGCCGGCTTCCTCTGCGTCCCGTTCTGCATGTCATGCACCTGCCAGCACCGCCGTCAGCGCTCCGCCCCACGCCCCCGAGGAGCAGCCCATGGGCTCGTCACCGCCGCCGGACCCGCACACCGCCCGCCCCCGCACCCTGCGCTCCACCGCGGCGGCCCTGTTCGCCGCCCTGGCCTTGCTGTGCGGGGCCGCGTCGGTCTCGGCCGGCAGCGCCGCGGCGCAGACCGCCGTGACCGACAGGGCTGCCGCGCAGGCCGCCGCCTGGACCCCCAAGCCCTCCCCCATGACGACGCCCTGGACCGCGCAGGTCCCGGTCGACCACCCGCTGCCCGAGTACCCGCGCCCCCAGCTCACCCGCTCCGACTGGCTGAACCTCAACGGCCTCTGGGACTTCGCGGTGACTGCGGCGGACGCGGGCCAGCCGTCCGTGTGGCCGCAACAGATCCGCGTGCCGTTCGTCGCCGAGTCCGCGCTCTCGGGCGTCCAGCGCAAGATCACCCAGGACGACCGGCTGTGGTACCGGCGCACGGTCACCGTCCCGGCCGGCTGGAGCGGCCGGCGGGTCCAGCTGAACTTCGGCGCGAGCGACTGGCGCACCACGGTCTGGGTCAACGGGCGCCAGGCCGGCACCCCCCACAGCGGCGGCTACGACGCCTTCTCCTACGACATCACCGACCTGCTGACCTCCGGCACCAACACCCTGGTCGTCTCCGTCTGGGACCCCACCCAGAACGGCGACCAGGCCATCGGCAAGCAGCGCGTCAACGACGTCACCCCGCACCCCGGGGGCGGCATCTTCTACACCGCCGCCTCGGGCATCTGGCAGACCGTGTGGCTGGAGCCCACCCCGGCGGCGCACCTCACGCGCCTGGACCTGGTGCCGGACCCGACGGCCGGCACCCTCCGGGTCACCGTCCTGGGCGCCGGGGTCAACGGGCACACCGCACGGGTGACGGTCTCGGCGGGCGGCACCGTCGTGGGCACCGCCACCGGACCGGTCGGGAGCACCTTCACCGTGCCGGTGCCCGCACCCCACCTGTGGACGCCCGACGACCCGTACCTCTACGACGTCCGGGCCGACCTGCTCGCCGGCACCGCGACCGTGGACTCCGTGGGCAGCTACACCGGCATGCGCTCCATCGCCCTCGCGAAAGTCGACGGCGTGCTGCGCCCCGTCCTGAACGGCAGGTTCGTCTTCCAGACGGGCACCCTCGACCAGGGCTACTGGCCCGACGGCATCTACACCGCTCCCACCGACGACGCCCTGAGGTACGACCTGCAGAAGCACAAGGACCTCGGCTTCAACATGGTCCGCAAGCACATCAAGGTCGAGCCGCAGCGCTGGTTCTACTGGGCCGACCGGCTCGGACTGCTGGTGTGGCAGGACATGCCCGCCATGGACCTGCGCACCCCCGGCGCCGCCGCCCGCACCCAGTGGGAAAGCGAGTTCCACCGCGTCGTCGACCAGCACCGCAGCTCCCCCGCGCTCGTGCTGTGGGTCGACCAGAACGAGGGCTGGGGCCAGTACGACCAGGCCCGCATCGCCTCCGACATCAAGGCGTACGACCCCTCGCGGCTGGTGGACAACATGAGCGGCGTCAACTGCTGCGGCGCCGTGGACGGGGGCAACGGCGACGTCATCGACCACCACGTGTACGTCGGCCCGGGCGTGACCCCGCCTACCGCGACCCGCGCGGCCGTCCTCGGCGAGTACGGAGGGCTCGGATACCGGGTGACCGGCCACGAGTGGTACCCCGGTGGCGGGTTCAGCTACGAGGACCAGGCCACCACCGCCCGGCTGAACGACCGCCTGACCGGCCTTCTGGACGCCCTGCGACTCCAGCAGATGCCGGCCGGCCTGTCGGCGTCCGTCTACACGGAGATCACGGACGTCGAGAACGAGGCCAACGGCCTGCTGACGTACGACCGTCAGGTGGTCAAGGTCGACCAGGCCCGGGTCAGGGCGGCCAACCAGGCCCTGATCGACGCCTCGCGCAACCCCGCACCGCGCGTCACCCTGCCGACCGGCGCGTACAAGTCGCTGCGGGTCACCACCCCCGGCTTCACCGACCGCTACGCCCGGCACCGGGACGGGCTCGGCTACACCGAGGTGGTGAACGGCTCCAGCACCGACCTGCTGAAGCAGGACGCCACCTGGCGGATCGTGCCCGGCCTCGCCGACTCCTCCTGCTACTCCTTCGAGTCGCGCAACTACCCCGGCGAGTACCTGCGCCACCGCGACTTCCGCGTCCGCAAGGACCCGAGCGACGGCTCGGACCTGTTCCGGGCGGACGCCACCTGGTGCGCGGTGCCCGGCAGCGGTGGCGTACGGCTGATGGCGTCGAACTTCCCGGGCCAGTACCTGCGCCACATCGACGCGGAACTGTGGCTGGCCACCCCGGGGGGCGCCCACGCCTGGGACAACCCGGCGTCCTTCACCGAGGACACCACCTGGGCCGTGGCAGATGCCTGGGCACCGTGACCCCGGTGAGCAGGAACCTTTGACAAAGCGGAACGTCGCTCCGGATACTACCGGAACGATGTTCCGCTTCGAAGGGATCTCCTCGCCATGCGCGCACCCACCGCCCACATCTCCCCCTCCGCCGCCGCCACCCGGCCCGTGCTGTCGTACAGCCCGGTGGTGCTGTCCGTGCCCGGGCGGCCGGTGGACCTCGAGGTCCGGGTCACCGCGCCGGTGACCGGGACCGCGCTGCCCGTCGTCCTGCTCTCGCACGGGCACGGCAGCTCGCACCACCTCTCCTCGCTGAACGGGTACGCGCCCCTCGCCCAGCTCTGGGCGGCGGCCGGGTTCGTCGTCCTCCAGCCCACCCACCTCAGCTCCCGCACCCTGAGCCACCGGCTGGCCGGCGCCCCCGGCGCGCCGTTCTTCTGGCGCTCCCGCGCACGGGACATGAGCGACCTCCTCGACCGGCTGGACGAGATCGAGAAGACCGTGCCGCAGCTCGCGGGGCGCGTCGACCACGACCGGGTGGCGGTCGCCGGGCACTCGCTCGGCGGTCACACCGCGAGCCTGCTCCTGGGCGCCCGGACCACCGACCCGGACACCGGCGAGGTGGTGGACCTGAGCGAACCCCGCATCGGCGCGGGCGTGCTGCTCGCCGCGCCGGGCAGGGGCGGCGACGTCCTCACCGGGCCGATGGCCGGGGCGGTGCCGTTCTTCCGGTCCACCGACTTCTCCACGATGACCACACCCGCCCTGGTCGTCGCCGGGGACGAGGACGACTCCCGGCACTTCACCGACGTGGGGCCCGACTGGCACGCCGACCCCTACCGGCTCGCCCCCGCGCCCAAGACGCTGCTCACCCTCTTCGGCGCCGGGCACCTGCTCGGCGGGATCTCCGGGTACGACGCCGCCGAGACCACCGACGAGGACCCGGGGCGGGTGGCCGCCCTCGGCCGGCTCACCTCGGCCTGGCTGCGCAGCCGGCTCCAGCCGGGCGACCCCGCCTGGCGCACCGCGAGCGAGGCCCTGACGACCGGGGACGGCGCGGTGGGCCGGGTCGAGTCGAAGTAGGCCGCGCCTTCCCCGGAACCCGGGGTCCGAGGCGACACACGACCGCGACCCCTGGGGAGCCACATGCGTTACCGCACACTGGGCAGCTCGGACCTCGAGGTCTCCGAGATCTCGCTGGGGTCCTGGCTCACCTACTCCGGCGGCATCGAGGCGGACCGGACCCGGGCCTGCACCGAAGCGGCGTTCGACGCGGGCATCACCTTCTTCGACACCCCCTACGGCCGGGGCGCCGCCGAGACCGCGTGGGGCGAGATCCTCTCGGCCCACCCCCGCGACTCCTACGTCCTCGCCACCAAGGTCTACTTCCCGATGTCGGACGACCCGGCCGACCAGGGCCTGGCGCCGGCGCACATAGCGCGGCAGATCGACGCGTCCCCCACCCGGCTCAGGACCGACCACGTCGACCTGTACCAGGCGCACCGCTTCGACCCGGGCGTCCCGGTCGAGGACGTGGTGGAGGCGTTCCAGAAGGTCGTGGACCAGGGCAAGGCCCGCTGCATCGGGTTCAGCGAGTGGACGCCGGAGCAGATCCGCGCCGCCCTCGACGTCGCAGGACCGGACCTGTTCGTCTCCTCCCAGCCGCAGTACTCGATGCTGTGGCAGGCGCCGGAGGCCGAGGTCTTCGGGCTGTGCGCGTCCCACGGCATCTCGCAGGTCGTGTGGTCCCCGCTCGCCCAGGGCGTCCTCACCGGGAAGTACCGCCCGGGGCAGCCCGTGCCGGAGGGCAGCCGGTTCGCCAGCGCGGACATGGCGGTGTCGCAGGACCTTGTCTACAGCGACGTCACCCTGGAGGCCGTCCAGCGCCTGGTGCCGCTCGCCGAGGAGGCGGGGATGAGCATGCCGACCCTGCGCTGGCCTGGGTGCTGCGCCGCGGCGAGGTCGCCTCGGCCATCACCGGTGCCTCCCGGCCCGAGCAGGTGCACGCCAACGCCGCCGCCTCCGGGGTGGAGTTGTCCGACGACCTGCTCGCGGCCGTGAACGGGCCCTGGGTGACGTCCCCGTCACCGGGCCCACCCTGGCCCCGGGCGCCCGGCCGGGCGTCAAGCACCGCTGACCCGGCGGCGGGGGCCCGGGGGCCGAGCAGCGCGCAGTGCCGCACGGGGCCCCGGACCGCCGGGCGCCCGGCCGACGCGGTCAGTCGGCGAGCGCGCCGCTCACGCAGGAGAGGTACTGCTCGCTGATGTCGATGCCCGGTCCGGCCCAGGGGGCGGGGCACGGCACCAGCGCCTCGACCAGCGGTTCGCCGACCGCCCCGACCGCCTCGGCCACGGGCTCGCCGACGACCGGCGCGGCGATGCCGGCGAGGCCGCTCGTCGCGGCGTCCGCCGGCTGCGGGGCCGCCATGGCCGTCGTACCGCCGCCGAGCATCGCGGCGCCGGCCAGCAACGTGACCGCTCCCAGCTTCGTCCCACGCATCAAGATCGCTCCGTTCGTCTCGTCCGGCGCCGGAGGTGGCGCCGCTGGGAGAACGCCCACGGCCCGGCCCGGGTAACGGCGTTCCGCCGCAGGTCACGCCCGGGCCACCGAACGGAGCGTACGATCGTACGCCCGGTGGGTACGATCGTACGCATGGCGACCGACCACTTCGCGGGTGACCCGCGCACGAACCTGGAACGCATGCGGGCGGGCGACCTCTACATCGCCGACGACCCCGAGATCGCCCGCAGGCAGCAGGAGGCCGTCCGGCTGGCCGCGCGCTACCAGGCGGCCTACGCCGAGGACGCGGACACCGCCCGGCCCCTGCTGGCCCAACTGCTCGGCGCGCTCGGCGAGGAGGCGCACGTGCGGCCCCCGCTGTACGTCGACTACGGCAGCAACATCCGCATCGGCGCCCGTACCTTCGTCAACTACAACCTGACCGCGCTGGACGTCGCGGACATCTTCATCGGCGCCGACTGCCAGATCGGCCCGAACGTCCAACTGCTGACCCCCACGCACCCGTTGGAGCCCGGTCCGCGGCGCGACAAGCTGGAGGCCGCCCGGCCGATCACGATCGGCGACAACGTGTGGCTCGGCGGCGGCGCCATCGTGCTGCCGGGCGTCACCATCGGGCACAACTCCGTCATCGGCGCGGGCTCCGTCGTCACCAAGGACGTCCCCCCGAACGTCGTCGCCGTCGGCAACCCGGCCCGGCCGGTGCGGCACCTCTAGGAGGTGTCATGGCCACCGGACACACCGACCCATGGCGTCGTGACCGCATCCTCGACGCCACCCTCGACCTCATCGCCGACGAGGGAATCGCCCGTGTCTCCCACCGCAGGATCGCCGCCCGGGCCGGCGTTCCCCTGGGTTCGATGACGTACCACTTCGACGGCATCGACGACCTGCTGCGCGAGGCGTTCGGCCGGTTCACGGACCACATCGCCGCCGTGTTCGACGCCCACCTCGCCGGCCCGGCCGACCCCGACCAGGCCCGCCGGGCCGTGGCCGACCTGGTGCACGTCCTGTCCGAGGGCAGTCGGCGCGACCTCGTCCTCGCCCAGGAGCTGTACACCCTCGCCGCCCGCCGGCCCGCGTACCGGGAGCTGACGCACGCGTGGATGCACCGCAGCCGCGTCCACCTCGAACGGCACTTCGACCCGGACACGGCCCGCCAACTCGACGCCCTCATCGAGGGCCTGACCCTCCATCGGGCCCTGGCCACCGAGCCCCACGACCGCGCGCTGACCCTGGAGGCCGTCACCCGCATCACCACGACCGGCCCGTACGCGCCGCGCGGCTCCACCGGCCCCGCCACGGGCGACTCCCCACCGTAAGGCGATATATTTGTCCGGCGACAACTATCTGACGTCCGACCGGCCGTCAGGCGACGACGTGGGAGAGGCAAGTGGCGCTGCTCGCGCTCCAGTTCCCCCCCTCGGCAGCGGGTCGGCGTGCCCAGGCGCACCACTCCGCACGCACGAGTGAGGCCGCCCGCTCGCTGACGAGGCGGGTGACGCATGACTGAGGGGGCGTGGGAGAGCGAGGTCTCCCCGCGCCTCGTGCCCCCGTCCGCGGCGGCCGACCGGGAGGCGGCGGCCGATGTGGAGGCGGCACGCATCGAGGCGGTGCGCCGCTACGACATCCTCGACACCCCGCCCGACGGTGCCTTCGACCGCATCGCCGCGCTCGCCGCGCGTCTGTTCGACGTGCCGCTGGCGACGGTGACGATCGTCGACGTGGACCGCATCTGGTTCAAGGCCGCGCACGGCCTGGAGGGCGTCCGCGAGATCGGCCGTGACCCGGGGCTGTGCGCGTCGGCGGTGCTGGGGGACGGCGCCCTGGTCATACCCGACACCCTCCTGGACGACGTCGCGCGGGGCAATTCCCTCGTCACCGGGTCGCTCGGGATCCGCTTCTACGCGGCGGCCCCCCTGGTGACACGGGACGGGCACCGCCTGGGCACCCTCAACATCCTGGACACCGTGCCGCGTTCGATCAGCCCGCAGGACACCGCGCTGCTGACCGAGCTCGCCGACATCGTCATGGACGAGCTCGAACTCCGGTTGTCCGCCCTGCAGGCCGTCCGGGACGAGCGGGAACGCGCAGCCGCCAAGGAGCAGTTGGCCGGGGTGGAGCGCGAGGCGCGGATCCGGGCGGAGAGGGACGCCTCGTCCGTCGCCGCGTTCGCCTCCGCCCTGCAGCGCACCCTGCTGCCGCCCGCCCTGCCGACGGTGCCGGGCCTCGAGCTGGCCTGCCACTACCACACCGCCTCCGCCCACGAGGTCGGCGGCGACTTCTACGACCTCTTCGCCCTGCGGGACGGCGAGTGGGCCTTCTTCCTCGGGGACGTGTGCGGCAGGGGTCCCGAGGCCGCCGCCCTCACCTCGCTGGTGCGGCACACCCTGCGGGTCTCCGCGCAGCACACCGCCGACCCCGTCGCGGTCCTGGACGTGCTCAACAAGGCGCTCCTGGAGGACGTCACGGCCGGCAGCCGCTTCTGCACGGCCGTCGTCGGCACGCTGACCGCGCGGGGCGACGGCGGCTTCGACGTCCGGCTCGCCACCGGCGGGCACCCCCCGGCCTACCGGCTGCGCCCCGCCGACGCCGCGGGGGGCACCGGCACGCCCACCGTCGTCGAGGCCGTGCGGCCGGCCGGCGGCATGCTCGTCGGGGCGTTCCCGCAGGCCCGGTTCGCCGCGACCGCCCTGCGCCTGGACCCCGGCGACACCCTGCTGCTGTACACCGACGGCCTGCCCGAGGTCCGCACGGGCGCCGACCGGTGGCTCGGCTGGGAGGGGCTGGAGGCGTTCCTCGCGGCCCGTCCGGCGGCCGGCGGGGCGGCGGACCTGGTGGACGCCACCGTCGAGCTGCTGCGGACCCAGACGCTGGAAGGGGCCGAGGACGACGTGGCGCTCCTCGCGATGTCCGTGCCCGGGGTCCGGCCGGTCCCCCGCGCGGGGTGACTGCCAGGGCCTCTTCAAGAGGCGCCGCGGCGGGCAGCTGACGGGGTCAGTCCAGGCCCATGTGCAGGCGGACCGTCGTCACCTCCTGGTCGGTGTGCACTTCCAGCAGGTCGCAGAGGTGGCGGACGGCCCACATGCCGTGGCCGCGCGGCTGCCGGGGGTCGGGAGGGAGGTGGCCGAGGTACCAGGCGGCCTCCGCCTCACCGGTGTTGATGACGTCGGCGACGATGTGCGGGCCGCACCGCCGCAGGACCAGCCGCCCGGCGCCGTCCCCGTGCTGGACGGCGTGGCCGTGCCACACGGGCTCGCCGATCACCCGGACCCGCTGGTGCGCGCCGGTGGCCGTACATCGGTCGACGTAGCGGTGGTACGCGCCCAGCGTCGCGCCGGGGTGGTGGTACCAGTCCTGCGCGTCGACGTACTCGACCTGGCCGCTGACATCGGCGAGGGCGCGGCGCAGCAGCCCGATGTTGGTGCCGGTGGTCACCGCCAGCACGGCGTCACCGCGGGTGAGGCCCTCCCGGCAGAAGGGGACCGTAGCGGCGAGGAACTCCTCGTCGCTGCCGTAGACCAGGCCCTGGTGCGTCAGTCCCCCGTGGGGGCGGTGCGGGGCGGGAGCCGTCACGCGGGGTCCTCCGCGGTGTCGACGCTGAGCGCCGGGATGTCGTCGAAGCCCACCAGGCGCACCACCTGGGCCATCAGGGGAGCCAGGTGGACGACGTGCAGGCGCCGGCCGGCGGCCATCCGGTCGGCGGCGTGCGCGAGGGCACGGACGCCCGCCAGGTCGATGAACTCCAGCTCCGCCATGTCCACGTACAGGTCGCCCGGCCGGTCCAGGAGGGTCTCGAGCGCGGCCGCCAGGGGGGCGGTGCTCCGGTGGTCGACCGTGCCGACGACCCGCAGCGCGTGGCGGCCGGAACGGAAGGCGGGCACCAGGCGCAGCTGGGCGTCCTCGTACAGGGGGCGCAGCTCAGCGGCCGAGGGGTGGCACCGGTCGAACGCGTGCAGGTGCCCGGCGTCGAAGAGACGGGCGTCGTACTGGCAGATCGCGGAGGACCGGCCCTCCGCGAACACGGCGTCGACCTTGGTCTCGTACTCGGCGAGCCGGTCGGCGCCGGGCACCCCCCGCAGCGCCCAGCCCATCTCCCCGCTCACGCGGAACCCGGTCCAGCCCGCCGCGAGGGACGCGGTGACCTCCTGACGCAGCACCGCCACCATGGTGTCGGGGTCGAAGGTGCCGGACGCCAGGTAGCTGTCGTCCGCGGTGGTGACCGCCAGTTGCCCGCGGGAGACCAGGGGCCCGGGGTCGATGCCGACCGCACGGAGCCAGCCCAGCACCTCGTCGGGAGCGTTCCGGTCGGCGAAGTAGAGCACCCGCTCGCCCTGCCGCAGTCCGTCGGCCAGGTAGTGCGACAGGACGTGCCGCTGTTCGGCGTCGTCGTCGTACGCCAGGCAGACGTGGTCGCCCCGCCCGATGTCCTGCACCAGCAGGTCCCTGCACGTGTCCGCGGCCACCTCAGCCCCACCGCTCCCCGACGTGTTGGACGGGGGCGGCCGACCTCGGCCCACCGCCCGGAGGGGGCATCCTACCGACGTGCCGACGCGCCCCGCCAGGCCGTCCCCCTCAGGCCTGCGTCGGCTCCAGCACCTCGTCGACGCTGGCGTGCAGGGGGATGACCAGGTCGATGCCCGCGATCTTGAACACCCGGGTGAGATCGGGGTTCAGGCCCACGATGCTCAGCGTGGTGCCGGCCGAGGTGGCCAGGTGGTAGCTCGTGATGAGCACCGTCAGGCCGGTGGAGTCGCAGTACTCCAGACCCGACAGGTCCATGATCACGGGGGTGTCCGCGCCGAAGGACATCTCGGCCAGCGCGTGACGTAGTTCGGGCGCGGTGTGGTGGTCCAGTTCCCCGTCCACGCGCACCACGAGCGCTCCGCGGGGATCGGACTGCTGCGTGATGGTCAGAGTGCGCTCTGTCTCGGTCACCGATCGTTCTCCTGTGGGGGGCTTTGCGGGCCTGGCCACGTACCCGGTACGTACCCCTGCTCCGCGGCTGCTGCTCTTCGTCGACGAGGCCGGACCACACGCCGCGCCCTGCCGCTGCACGGCGGCCGGGCTGCACCGGTCCACGCCCACGCAGGTCGGGTACCCGGATCAGCTGGATTATCCTACGGAGTCGTACGGCCTCGCAGGAGCCGGTGCTGCGGGCCGAGGGCGTCGCGGCCCGTCCCGACCAGTACGAGCGGCAGGAGAGCACAGTGATCCGCGTGGACGGGAGGGCGTGGCATGACGCACTCGGGGGGAACTGAGCACGAGGGGCCGGCAGCCGGGGCCGACGGGACCGAGGTGTTCGCCGCCGACCGGGAGATCGGCCGCGACCTGGCCCTCGTGGACTGGGCGTCCACTCCGCTCGGGCCGCCCGTCAACTGGCCGCAGAGCCTGCGCACCGCGGTGAGCATCCTGCTGTCGTCCCGGTTCCCGATGTGGATGGCCTGGGGCCCGGAGCTGACCTTCTTCTGCAACGCGGCCTACCGGCGCGACACGCTGGGCCGCAAGTACCCCTGGGCGCTCGGCCGGCCCGCCAGTGAGGTGTGGGCGGAGATCTGGGACGACATCGGTCCCCGCATCGACCGGGTGCTGGCCACCGGGCAGGCGACCTGGGACGAGGCCCTGCTGCTGTTCCTGGAGCGCTCCGGCTACACCGAGGAGAGCTACCACACCTTCTCCTACAGCCCGCTGCGCGACGACCACGACACCGTGGTCGGCATGCTCTGCGTGGTCAGCGAGGACACCGAGCGGGTCATCGGCGAGCGGCGCATGGCCACCCTGCGCGACCTGGGCTCCGACCCGAGCGTGATCCGCACCGAGCAGGAGGTGCTGGAGTTCGCCGGACGGCAGCTCGCCCGCAACGACAGGGACCTGCCCTTCACGCTGACCTACCTGTTCCGCGAGGACGGCTCCTCCCGGCTCGTCGGCTCCACGGGCGTGCCCGAGGGCCATCCGCTCGGCGTCCCGGTGCTGGGCACCGGGGACGCGGACGCCCTGTGGCCGGCCGCGGAACTCGCCGGTGGCGGGACGGCCGTCGTGGACCTGGAGGACGGACGCTTCAGCGACCTGCCCGACCTGCCGACGGGGGACTGGGAACTGCCGCCGCGACAGGCGCTGGTCGTCCCGCTGCTCCAGCAGGGCAACGCCCCCTACGGCTTCCTGGTGGCCGGCCTCAACCGCTACCGGGCCCTGGACGACGGCTACCGCGGCTTCGTCGAGCTGACGGCCGGGCACCTGGCGTCCGGCGTCGGCTCCGCCCGCAGTTACGAGACCCAGCAGCAGCGCGCGGAGGAGCTCGCCGAGCTGGACCGCGCCAAGACGACGTTCTTCTCCAACATCAGCCACGAGTTCCGCACCCCGCTGACCCTGATCATGGGTCCGTTGGCGGAGCTGCGCGGGCGGCTGGCGGACGACCCGTGGGCCGTCAGCGAGCTGGACATCATCCACCGCAACGGGCTGCGGCTGAGCAAGCTCGTCAACACGCTGCTGGACTTCTCCCGCATCGAGGCCGGCCGCATGCAGGCCCGCTACGAGCCCGTCGACCTGGCCGCCGTCACCGCCGAGCTCGCCAGTGTCTTCCGCTCCGCCATGGAGAAGGCCGGCCTGGCGTTCCACGTCGAGTGCCGCCCGCTGGGCCGTCCGGTCCACGTCGACCGCGACATGTGGGAGAAGGTGATCCTCAACCTCCTCAGCAACGCCCTGAAGTTCACCTTCGACGGTTCGGTGAGCGTCACGGTGGGCGAGGAGGACGGCCAGGCGATGGTCACCGTCGAGGACACCGGCGTCGGTGTGCCGGCCGCGGAGGTACCGAGGCTGTTCGAGCGGTTCCACCGCATCGAGAACGCCCGTTCCCGCTCCAACGAGGGCAGCGGCATCGGTCTGGCCCTGGTGCAGGAGCTCGTCACGCTGCACGGGGGCACCATCACCGCCCGGTCCGCCGAGGGCCGGGGCACCTCCTTCACCATCCGCCTGCCGTTCGGCGGCGCCCACCTGCCGGCGGACGCCGTCGCGCCCGCGGCCGGGGCCACCGTGCCGGCCGGGGTGAGCAGCGCGGACCCCTACCTCCAGGAGGCCCTGCGCTGGCTGCCCCAGGGCACGGCGGACCGGCGGTCCGGGGCACCCGAGGAGCAGATCCTCCCCGACGGTGTCACGGCCGGCCGCCCCGCCGACGTGGGCCTGCCGGCCCGGGTGCTGATCGCCGACGACAACGCCGACATGCGCGAGTACCTGGGCCGTCTCCTGGCCGGCGCCGGCTACCACGTGGACGCGGTCACCGACGGCCGCGAGGCGCTGGAGGCCGTCCGGCGCGACCCCCCCGACCTGCTGGTGAGTGACGTGATGATGCCCCGCATGGACGGCCTGGAGCTGGTGGCCGCGCTGCGCGGCGACAGCCGCACGGCCTCCCTGCCGGTGCTGCTGCTGTCCGCCCGCGCCGGGCAGGAGGCGTCCATCGAGGGGCTGCAGGCCGGCGCCGACGACTACCTCGTCAAGCCGTTCGCCGCCGCCGAACTGCTCGCCCGCGTCGAGGCCAACGTCAAGCTCGCCCGGCTGCGCACCCACCACGCCCGCTGGCGCAACGCCCTCGTGGACTCCCTGCAGGAGGCCTTCTTCGTCTGCGACGAGGAGGGCGCCGTCATCGAGATCAACGCCGCGTTCACCGACATCCTCGGCTATGGGCCCGAGGGCCTGCCGTACCCGCCGGTCCACCCCTGGTGGCCGGACGAGCAGGGCGACCCGGAGGCGCACCGGGCGGTCAGCGAGGCGTTCGGCCAGCTCCTGGGCGACCGCCGCGGCTCGTACACCATCCCCGTCACGCACCGCGACGGCCACCGCGTGTGGGTCACCGCCAGCTTCGCGCACGCCCAGGACCCCGACTCGGGGCGCCGGGTCACCGTCGGCACCTTCCGCGACGTCACCGCCGAGCACTACGCGATCCAGCGCGAGAGCGCCCTGGCCTCGCTGAGCACCCGGCTGTCGCGGGCCACCAGCCTGCCCGAGGCCCTCTCCGGCGCGCTGGAGGAGCTCCAGACACTGTGGCGCGCCCGGTCCGTCCTGGCCGCCGTGTTCGACGGGGGCGCGGAGCCGTCCCTCACCAGCACCGACACCTCGGCCTGGCGGGACCTCCCGGCGGAGCGGCGCACGGCGATCGGCGAGGTGCGCCGGCAGCCGGCGCTCACCTCCCTGCCGCAGTCCACCGGGGCCGGCATCACCGTCGAGCACCCCACCGGGCCCATGGTGGTGTGGATCGACCTCGGCGAGCAGCGGCCGTTCACCGAGGAGGACCAGCTCCTGCTGACGCTGCTGGCCGGGCACCTGGCCCAGGGTCTGACCCGGGCGCACCAGATCGACCAGCAGCGCGAGACCGCCATCGCCCTGCAGCGGGCCATCCTCGGCCCGTCCAACCTGCCCGAGGGCTTCGCCGTCCGCTACGAGCCGGCCACCCAGCCGCTCGAGGTCGGCGGCGACTGGTACGACACCATCGCGCTGCCCGACGGGCGGATCGGCATCGTGGTCGGTGACTGCGTCGGGCGCGGCCTTCAAGCGGCCACCGTGATGGGGCAGTTGCGCAGTGCCTGCCGGGCGCTGCTGCTGCAGGACGCCAGCCCCGCACAGACGCTGATGGCGCTCGACTACTTCGCGGCCACCGTGCCCGGGGCGCTGTGCACGACCGTGTTCTGCGGGGTCCTGGACCCGGAGACCGGGCGGCTGACGTACTCCAGCGCCGGGCACCCCCCGGGCATCCTCGCCCACACGGACGGCACCACCCATCTGCTGGAGGACGGGCGTTCGCTGCCCCTCGCGGTGCGGCCGGGCAGGGAGCGTCCCGAGGCCGAGTACGTCATGCCGGCCCGCGGCACGCTGCTGCTGTACACGGACGGCCTGGTCGAGCGCCGGCGCCGTCCGCTGACCGCGGGCATCGACCAGGCCAGCGAGGCGGTGCAGGACGGCCGGGACACGGCCGTCGACGACCTGGCGACCCGCATCATGACGCGGCTGGCCCCGGCCGGGGGCTACGACGACGACGTCGCGCTGCTGCTGTACCGCCACCCCGCGCCGCTGGACGTGGCCTTCCCCGCCGAGTCGGCCCAACTCGCCCCCGTGCGCAAGGCGTTGCGCAACTGGCTGGCCCAGTGCCAGCTCCCGCCGCACACCGTCCAGAACGTCCTGGTGGCGGCCGGGGAGGCGTGTGCCAACGCGATCGAGCACGGCCACCGGGACGCCCCCGGGGAGACGGTGCGGCTGCGCGCCGAGGCCTTCGTGGGGGACCTGCGCGTGACCGTCACCGACACCGGCCGCTGGAAGGCCCCGCAACCCGAACTCAACGCCCACCGCGGCCGGGGCCTCACCCTGATGCGTTCCTTGATGCAGCAGGTCACCGTCAATCCCGGCGCCGCCGGCACCACCGTCCACCTGCACACGAGGATCGCCTGATGACCACCCCGCTCACGCTCGTCCCCGGCCGGCGACCGGACGGCACGCACCACCTGGCCGTCTCAGGAGAGATCGACATGAGCAACATCGACGCGCTCGCCGACGCCCTCTCCACCACCGCGGGCCCGCTCGTGCTGGACCTGACGGACGTCGAGTACCTCGACAGCGCCGGGCTGAGCGTGCTGTTCGCCCACGCCGACCGGCTGGAGCTGATCGCCACTCCCCTGCTGGCGCCGGTCCTGAGGGTGTCGGGGCTGAGCGACCTGACCACCGTGCACGGCATCGACTGAGGGCTCGCACGCTGTCCCGGTGACCTCCTGGCGCACCGCGTGCGGGCCCGCACCGTACCGGACTTGACGAATGCTTGACATGAGACGGCCCCGAAGGGGCATCCGGGAGTCAAGTCAAGAGCAAGGAGAGTGCGGCCCGTTCGGTCCGTGCCATCGGCAACCGGGAGTATTCCATGACGAGTTACGGCACCCCCTCTGCCGCGTCCTCCGGATCGCGCACGAACGGCCTGGCGATCGCAAGCCTGTGCTGCGGCATCGTCGGCCTGTTCTTCCTGAACATCGTCCTCGGCCCGCTGGCGATCGTCTTCGGTGTGATCGCCCGGCGTCAGGCCGGCGCGAGGAACGGCGCCGGCATGGCGACGGCCGGCCTCGTGCTCGGTGTCATCGACGTCGTCCTGTTCTTCGTCCTGCTGGCGGTCGCGGCCAACGGCGGCATGAGCTGGTACGTGGGCGGCTGACGCCCCCCGCCCCACGAACCGTGCGGGTGTGCACCCCGGAACCACCGGGTGCACACCCGCACGTGTCGTTTACCGGGCCGGTGCGGCCGGTGGTGTCAGCCGCGCGGCGGGACGGCGACGAACGCCTCGCGCGGGGAGTCGGTCGGCGTGTAGCGGGTGACGCCCGGCGTGGCCGGCACCAGGGCCTTGTGGACCGCCTTGGCCACGTTCTGGATCGTGGTGACCCCGTAGTCCATGGTGCTGTTGTCCTGGGTCAGCACGCTGATCATGTAGTCGTGGCCGGCCCCGTCGAAGGTGCCCAGGCTGTGCACCCGCCAGCCGTGCGTGGAGCGCTGGAGCCAGCCGTTCTTCACGTGCACGGCGACCGACGACGGCGCCCCCGCCGGAGTGCCCCAGCGCTGGTCCGCGACGACCTGACCCATCAACTTCAGCATGTAGGCGCGGGAGTTGTCGCTCAGCACGGTGTTCTTGGCGGTGATCAGCTTGAGCAGCTTCTGCTCGTCCTCGACGTTCTCCTGGGTCAGGCCCCAGTAACCGTCCGCCCCCGGCACGGTCTTCGTCATGCCGGCCGCGGTCAGGAAGCCCTGGATCTTCGCCACGCCCAGCTGCTTCCACAGCGTGCTGGTGGCGTCGTTGTCCGACGCGGTGATCATCGCCTTGGCGAGGTCGGCCTCGGTGTCGGTCAGGTACCGGTTGGTCTTCTTCGCGTCCCACAGCAGCGTGGCGAGCACGGTGACCTTCACGGTGCTGGCCGAGTCGAAGGCCGTCGTGCCGTTGAGGGTGCACGTGGTGCCGGTGGAGCGGTCGTACACGCCGAGGGCGACGGTGCCCTGGCGGTTCGCGAGGGCCGCCGTGATGTCCTTGGTCAGCTTCTCGGCGAGGCCGGCGGTGGCGGACGTGCACTGGACGGCGGCCGTCGGTGCCGCCGCGGCCGGGAGGGCGGTGGCACCGACGAGCAGCGCCGCACCGAGGGTGGTCGTGAGCGCCCCGGTCCGGCGCGATATCCGGTGGTTCATGGAAGGTTCCCCCTGTGACGTTGGTCGGACGTCCTGTGGGTACGCATGTTCGCAGTACGGCAGTTGACCCGATCAACTGGGGTCGGCGCGCAGCTCCGCGCGTCGCATAAAGGCCGGTTAAAGACCTCTGCTGCAAAGGAAGAGAAACGCCCGGGAAACAGTGCGGCGTGACTCTTCCGTGCAACCACCCGGGGTCACCCGGGTCGTCCCCAGGGCTGGGAAGAGGGAATGCCGTGACGGAGATCATCGACCGGGAAGCACCGCCGGCGACCACGGGCGGACGGACGTACAACACCTGGGCACAGAACGACACGTTGGAGGACTACTCGCTGCGCTACGCGCCGAAGTCCTTCCGCCGCTGGTCCCCCTACGTGGTGGCCACCACGGCGCTCGGGGGCATCGCCTACCTCGCGGACTTCGCCATCGGCGGCTCGATCGCCATCTCCCACGGCTTCTCCAGCGCCCTGGTCGCGATCCTGGCCGCGGCGGTGGTCATCTTCCTGACCGGCATCCCGATCTCGTACTACTCGGCGAAGTACTCCATCGACATGGACCTGCTGACGCGGGGCGCGGGCTTCGGCTACCTCGGGTCCACGCTGACCTCGGTCATCTACGCCAGCTTCACCTTCATCTTCTTCGCCCTCGAGGGCTCCATCATGGCGCAGGCCCTGGAGTTGGGGCTGCACATCCCGCTCGCCGTCGGCTATCTGGTCTGCTCGCTGATCATCCTGCCGTTGGTGATCTACGGCATGACGGCGCTGTCGAAGATGCAGGTGTGGACGCAGCCGGTGTGGCTGGTGCTGATGGTCGCGCCGTTCGTGTCCATCGCCGTGCAGGAGCCGGAGAGGTTCTCGCAGTTCACGCACTTCGCCGGCAACTCCCCCACCGGCTCGGGCATCAGCATGCTGGGGATCGGCGCGGGGGCCGGCGTGGCCCTGTCGCTGATCGCGCAGATCGGCGAGCAGGTCGACTACCTGCGCTTCATGCCCGACAAGACGCCGCAGAACAGCAGGCAGTGGTGGGCCACGGTGCTCTCGGCGGGCCCGGGCTGGGTGGTGCTCGGCGCGGCCAAGCAGATCGGCGGGGCCTTCCTCGCCTTCTACATCGCCGGCAGCGTGGGACTGGCCAAGGCCAACGAGCCGATCCAGCAGTACGTCCACGGGTTCAAGACCTTCGCCGCGCCCGTCGCGCTGGGCCTGGCCACGTTCTTCGTGATCCTCTCCCAGGTGAAGATCAACTCGACGAACGCGTACTCCGGTTCGCTGTCCTGGTCGAACTTCTTCTCCCGGCTCACCCACCGCCACCCCGGCCGCGTCGTCTACATCTTCCTCAACGTCGGCATCGCGCTGGCCCTGATGGAGGGCGGCGTCTTCGGCTTCCTCAACACCGTCCTCGGCTTCTACTCCAACGTGGCGATCGCCTGGATCGGCGCGGTCGTCGCCGACCTCGTCATCAACAAGCCGCTGGGGCTCAGCCCTTCGTACATCGAGTTCAAGCGCGCCCACCTGCACCACTTCAACCCGGTCGGCTTCGGCTCCATGCTCATCGCCTCCGCCGTCTCCATCGCGGCCTACTTCGAGGCGTTCGGCGACTACGGCAAGGCGTACTCCCCCTTCATCGCCCTGTTCCTCGCGATGGTCCTCTCACCGCTGTTCGCGGTGCTCACGAAGGGCAGGTACTACATCGCCCGCGTCGACGACCTCGAGGAGCCGCTGCTCGCCGCTGACGGCCTGCCCTCCGCGGCCCTGCTCACCTGCACCGTGTGCACGACCGACTTCGAGCGTCCGGACGTGGCGAACTGCCCCTTCCACGCGGGGGCGATCTGCTCCCTGTGCTGCAGCCTGGAGAAGGACTGCCACGACTCCTGCAAGAGCGGGAGCGGATCCGGCCCGGGACCGGTCGCCCTCGCCCCGCCCACCGTACGGTCCGCGGACTGAGGGTCACGACGTGATCGGGATGATGCCCAGCGGCTTGGTGGTCGGCTGCTCCGAGCCGCTCGCCGGCTCCAGCGTGATGCCCACCGCCACCGCGTCGTCCGGAGGGCCCTCCAGCACGTGGGCGGCGTGGCGCGCGTCCCCCGGGACCAGCCCGGCAGGGCGCAGGTCGCCGCTGCCGTAGGCGTACCAGAGCTCGTAGGTCCTGCCGCTGCCCGGTGCCGGGAGGCCCTGGGCGGCGAAGACCGCCTTGCGTCCGCCCCGGGAGACGGCGACCGCTCCCCTCGCTCCGTCGGCGAGCTCGGCGGTGTGCACGGTGACGTCCGGTGCCACGAGGAGGTCCGTGAGCGCCTGGCTCGAGGAGCGGGCCTGGGCCGCCTGGGTGCGGGCGTGCTCGGCCTCGGTGTACTGCCACGCCGTCGTCCCGGCCAGGAGGACGGCCGCCGCGATGCTCGCGGCGAGCAGGAGGGCCGGCTTCCGGCGTCCTGCCGTGCGGGTCGGCCGGACGGCGCCTTCCTGGTCCACGCGGGTGATGGCCTCCAGCGTGGCGGCGCGGAGGTGCTCCGGTACCGGGGCGCTCCCGGCGGCGGCCAGCTCGGCGACCACCTCGCGGAGCGCGGGGAGTTCCGCGCGGCAGGTGGCGCAGCCGGCGAGGTGGGTCTCGAACGCCGCTTCCTCGGCCGGTGGCAGGGCGTGCAGCACGTAGGCGGCGAGCGCCTCGTGCGGGTCTTCCTCGGTTGTCACCTGCCGGCCTCCATGCAGGCCCGCAGCTGCCGCAGGGCAGCTCGCATGCGGGATTTCATCGTGCCCACCGGGGCGGAGAGGGCGTGGGCCACCTCCAGGTAGGTCAGACCCTGGTAGTAGGCGAGCACCAGGGGGACGCGCTGACTGCGCGACAGCGAAGCGAGGCAGCGGTAGATGCGCCGCTGCTCGTCATGGTGTTCGGCAGTCTCCGCCACGACGTCGAAGGCGCCCTCGGGCAGCAGCGCGCGGGCGCGCTGTTCGCGCTCGGTGCCGGCTTGGGCGGCGCGCACGCGGTCCACGGCCCGCCGGTGCGCCAGGGTGAGCACCCAGGCCTTGGCGGACCCCCGCTCGGGGACGTAGCGGTCCGCCGTGCGCCAGACCTCGATCATGACGTCCTGGGTCACCTCCTCCGCCTGCGCCGGGTCCCGCAGGATCCGGCACGCCAGGCCCATGACCGCGCGGGAGAAGGCGTCGTAGACCCCGGCGAACGCGTCCTTGTCGCCGCGGGCCACGCGGACCAGCAGTTCCTCGGCCCTGTCCTGCGGTCCGGACCTGTGCAGCATGCCCACTCCCGTCATGCTGTGCGCCGCGGTCCGGCGGGACCCGCAGCGCGTGACGAGCCCGACTCTTCCATCCTCGGCCACGCGGTGCAGGACGGCCGTGGCACGGGGGTGACGGGCACGGTGTCACTCGCTTCGCCGGGCGTCGGACCCGGGGCGCAGGGGCAGGACGACGTGCACCGTCTTGCCGCCGAGCCCGGGGACCACGGTCATGTCTCCCCCGAGCTGTTCGATGATGTTCATGCCGAAGCCGCCGCCGTACGCCGTGCGGCCCGCGTGCCGGTCGATCTCGGGCAGGTCCTCGCTGTGGTCCGCGACGGCGATGTCCAGCCGGCCGTTCTGCAGACTGAGCGCGAGCCGGCAGGACGCTCCGGTGTGGCGGACGGCATTGGTCACCAGCTCGGACACGATCAGTACCGCGTCGTCGAGGCGGTGGGTCTGCTCGGCCGTCTCGAGCCAGCGTTGCGTGATGTGACGGGCGACGGCCGGTGTGTGCAGGCCCCGGGGCAGGTCGACGGCATGGCGCGGGGCGGTGGGGGACGGTGCTGTGGCCGACATGACGGCTCCCTCGGGTACGGCCGTTCGGGCGGATGGGGGCACAGGGGATTCGTAGCCGAGGTATCGGCGGATGGAGGCCGTCGGGCACGTGGGCGGCGGAGTTTCTTCGTCCCGCCGTCATCCGTCGCGACGCCCGCTTCGAATACCTCGCATCCGGCCCGTGAGCCGGGGAAGCATCCGACCACCGCCAAGGAGACAGAGCGATGCGTACCTCCATACGAGTGCGGCGACTGCTGGCGGGAGCGGCCACGACGGGCCTCCTGGCCGGCGGTGCCGCCGTCGGCCTGGCGGGCACCGCGAGCGCCGCACCCGCGCCGGCATCCGTCGTCAGCGGTACCCAGCACCACGACGCGTGCCAGTGGCACAAGGGCCACTGGGAGAAGAAGTGGGTGAAGGCCCACTGGGAGAAGAAGCCGGTCCACCACAAGACCTGGCACCCCGGCCACTACGACCACCACGGCACGTGGCACAAGGGCTACTGGAAGGACAGCTACTCCTACAAGTGGGTCTACGTGCCCGCCCACTGGGAGCACCACTGGGTCAAGGGCCACTGGGACTGCCGGCACCACTGACCGCGCGGGCACCACGGGGGGCCGCGGTGGCCCGGGTCACCGCGGCAGCCCGCCCGCGGATCAGCTCCGGCGCGGCAGCCGGGGGAAGAAGCCGCTGGTGCGGGCGGCGTACGCGTCCCACCCGGGGCGCGCGGCCATGTGCCGTTCCAGGAGCCGTTTCCCGCTTCCCCTGATCAGCAGGACGCTCATCACCAGCGGCGAGGCGACGGACACCGCCGCCGCCCGCCAGCCCCCGTCGCAGGCGATGAGGAACAGCCCCCACCAGACGCAGAAGTCGCCGAAGTAGTTGGGGTGCCGGGTCAGCCGCCACAGTCCCCGGTTCATGATGCGGCTGATGTTGCTGCGCGAGCCGTCCGGGGTGTTGCGCTGCGCGGCCGGCTGTCGCTGCGCCCACAGGTCGCGCAGCCGCTGCAACGGTGGCGGCACCAGGTCGGCGGCGTGGGCGGCGAGCACGGTGAGCGCTCCCACCAGGTCCGGGGCGTCCCACTCGCCCGCCATGTACGACTCACCGAACCCGACCCGACCGGGTGACGGCCCGTACCGGCCAGGACGCCCTCGGCACGGTGGCCACGTCCGGCCAGCGCCCGGCATCGACGGGGAGGGCCCGGTGCTCGCGGGGGCGCGGGCGGGTCACGGGACGGGGTTCGACTGTGGTCATGAGGCTCTCTTCGGGGTGCGGCGGCCCGGGCGCGGCTGCACCGGCAGGCCCCGCAGGAACAGGCGGATGCCGTGGAAGCGGATGGCGGCCGACGCCCGCAGGGTCGACCAGGGGTGGCGCAGGGCCAGGCACAGCAGGGACAGGACCGTCGTGTCGCGTCGCCGGCCGTGGACGGCCGCCGTGAAGGGCGGGCTGCCCGGTCTCTGCAGCCGTACCGACAGGCGCAGTTGCTCGCCGGGCGGGGGGAGGCGCATCTCGTAGGTGCCGTCCACCGGGTGGAACGGTGACACGTAGAAGTCCTTGGCGGCCTGCGCGGTGCCGGCCGCGTCGGGGTGGAGCAGGTAGGCGTGGCGTTCGCCGTAGGTGTTGTGGACCTCCGCCACGACGCGGAGCAGGACGCCGTCGGGGCCGTGGCACCAGTACAGGGACAGCGGGTTGAAGACGTGCCCGAGGATCCGGGCGTGGGCGAGCATCAGCACCCGGCCGCCGCGCAGGTCGACCCCGTGCTCGTCGAGGAAGCCGTCGAGCGCGGCCCTGATCGTCGGGGCACGGCCCGTGAAGTGGTCACGCGCACGGAAGCGGGCGAGCATCCGGACGGGGCGCGGCAGGACGGGCAGGTCGTCGAGGTCGACGAGCCACAGGTAGGTGCGGTGCCGCAGCGCGTAGTGGTGCGGGGCCCGGCGCACGTGGGTGATCGTGCACGGGTAGAGGGCGGGCGGTCCCGCCGGCCGGCCGGACGCGGTCACCACCTGACCCCCAGGGCGGCGGCGGCCTGCACGCCGCTGCGGCAGCCGTCCTCGTGCAACCCCCAGCCGTGGTAGGCACCCGCGAACGCGGTGACGGCGGTGGTCAGGTGCGGCAGGCGGCGCTGGGCGGCGACCGACTCGGGGGTGTACACGGGGTGTTCGTACGTCATGCGGGCCAGCACCCGTGCGGGGTCGACGCGGTCCTGGCCGCCGAGGGTGACGAGGTGGGCCCGGTCGGCGTCCAGGCGCTGCAGCCGGTTCATGTCGTAGGTGACCCGGACCCGGTCGGCGGTGGCCCGACAGGCGGGCATCAGGTAGTTCCACGAGGCGCGGGCCGCGCCCGCCCGCGGCAACAGGGAGGTGTCGGTGTGCAGCAGGGTGGTGTTGCGCGCGTAGCGGAAGGCGCCGAGGACTTCCTTCTCCTGCGGTGTCGCGTCGGCGAGCAGATGCAGCGCCTGGTCGGGGTGGGTGGCGACGACGACGTGGTCGTAACGGGCCGTGGTGCCGTCCGCGGCGGTCACCTCCGCGCCGTCGGTGTGCCGGAGCACGGACCGTACGGGTGTGCCGGTGCGGACCTCGTGCAGGCCGGCGGCGATCCGGTCGACGTAGGTGCGCGAGCCGCCGGTCACGGTCCGCCACACCGGTGAAAATCCGGCCCGGTCCAGGAAGGCGCCGAGCGTCAGCGTGTCGTCGGCCCCGCTGTCCAGGAGGCGTCGGGCGGCGCGGTGGAAGCGCGGCACCTCGGCCAGCATGCGCAGGTACGCGCCGCGCAGGGCGTTGCGGGGCCGGGCGAGCAGTCCGCGCGGGCCGCGGGCACCGCCGTACTCCAGTCCGCAGCCCTCGCAGCGGACCGACATGCTCATCTCCGACGCCTGTGTGGCCACGCCGAGTTCGCGCAGCAGGCGCAACAGGTTCGGGTAGGTGCGGCGGTTGTGCACGATGAACCCCGAATCGACGCGGTGCGTACGGCCGTCGGGTGCGGTCAGGTCGTGGGTGTGGGCGTGGCCGCCGAGCCGGTCGTCGGCCTCGTACAGGGTCACGTCGTGGGACGTGCTCAGGATGTGCGCGACGGTCAGCCCCGCCACTCCGCTGCCGATGACGGCCGTGCGGGGTGCCGTGCGGTGCGGGCTCCGTGTCCGGGCGGCCGGCGCGCTCGACGCGGCGTCGGACGGTCTCTCCATGGTGGTGTCTCCCTCCCCTGACGGGTGAACGGCATGCTCAGAGGGCCGGCCGGCGGGCCGTGGGGTCCGCCGACCGGCCCTCTGGCGAGGGGCATCCGCCAGGCCCTGCCGGTAGGGCCCGGCGGATGCCCCGCTGGGAGGACGCACTCCGCCCGGGCCGCTCCCGTCAAGGCGGCCGGGTGGGGCGTGCGTCCTCGGCTCCCGGTGGTGTCAGCTCTGCGGCATCAGGACGGTGTCGATGATGTAGACGTTGGCGTTGGCGGTCTTGACGTTGCCGCAGACGACCTTGGCGGAGTCGTTGACGGTGTAGGACTCGCCCGAACCGGCCGTCGTGAGCTTCGACTTCTCCAGCGTGTCGAAGGAGCCGTTCTCCAGGTCCTTCGGAGTGAGCTTCTGGCCGACGACGTGGTAGGTGAGGATCTTCGTCAGCTGCGCCTTGTCGTTCAGGACCTTGTCGAGGGTCGCCTTCGGGATCTTGGCGAAGGCGTCGTTGGTCGGCGCGAACACGGTGATGTCCTGCGCGTTGTTGAGGGTGTCGACCAGGCCGGCCTTCTGCACGGCGGACACCAGCGTGGACAGGGCCGGGTTGTGGGAGGCCGCGGTGGCGACCGGGTCCTTGGCCATGCCGTCGAAGGAACCGGCGCCGTCCTTCGGCACGGCGGAACACGCGGGGCCGAACGGCTGGTCCATGCTCGCGGAGGCCGTCGAGCCGCCCATGTCGTCGCCGCCCTGGGTGGCCGACGCCGACGCCTTGCCGGACGAGCCGGACGTGTCGGAGTCCTTGCTGTCGCTGGAGCACGCGGTCAGGGCCAGGGGGAGTACGGCGGCCGCGGCGAAGAGACCGGCGGTACGACGGATACGGGTGTTCATCATGATCTCCAGTGGTGAGTGCAGCGGGGGTGCGCTGCGTTCCAGGTGGTGCGGACAGGTGGTTCGGGGGCCGCGGGGGTGCTCGGGAGGGCCCGGCGGCTGGGCCGGGGTCGGGCGAGTCAGTCCACGGTCACGACGACGGAGTGCCATCCGGTGGCGCCGTCGGGGATGGTGCGGGTGCGTCTGTCGGTCTGCACCGCGCCGGTGCGGTCGGTGGCGCGGACGGTGAGGGTGTGGCCGCCCTTGGTGGCCTGCCAGGGAAGTGACCACTGGCGCCAGGTGTCGCGCGTGTCCTCGGCGGCCAGGTCGGCTTCCCGCCAGGGGCCGTCGTCGATGCGGACCTCGACCTTGTCGATGCCCCGGTGCTGGGCCCACGCGACCCCGGCGACCATCACCGTGCCCGCCCTGGGACGGGCGAACGGCTTGGGGGTGTCGATCCGCGAAGCGGTCTTGACCGGGGCCTTGCGGGCCCAGCCGCGCTTGACCCAGTAGGGGTCGTAGGAGGCGAACGTAGTGAGTTCGATGTCCTTGATCCACTTGCAGGCCGAGACGAATCCGTACAGGCCCGGGACGACCATGCGGACCGGGAAGCCGTGGTCGAAGGGCAGCGGCTCGCCATTCATGCCGAGGGCCAGCAGGGCGTCGCGGCCGTCCATGACGTCCTCGACGGGGGTGCCGATCGTCATGCCGTCCACCGACCTGGACACCAGCTGGTCCGCCGGCCCGCCCCGGGACGGGGGCTTCACTCCGCACTCGGCGAGCAGGTCGGCCAGTCGTACGCCGATCCACCGGGCGTTGCCCACGTACGGGCCACCGACCTCGTTGGAGACGCACGTCAGGGTGATGTCCCGCTCGACCAGCTCCCTGCGCAGCAGGTCGTCGAAGGAGTAACTGCCGGGCCGTCGCACGCCCTTGCCGTGGATCCGCAGCCGCCAGGCGGTGGCGTCCACCTGGGGCACCACCAGGGCGGTGTCCACCCGGTAGAACTCCGCGTTGGGCGTGACGAAGGGGCTGACCCCGGGGATGCGCAGCCCGGCCCTCCTGGGGACCGGCTGCGCCGGGGACCCGGGCGACGGCAGCACGACCTCCTTGCGGGAAGCGATCGCGTCCTGGCCGCGCGAGGAGGTGAGGGTCCGGCCGGCCGTGCCCACGGCAGCCGAGGCCGCTGCCGCGGATGCGGCCGCGAGGACGAATCCCCGCCGGTCCCAGCCCGCGGGCACGGACAGTCCGTCTCCCGTTCCCCCGGCGGGGTCGGATGCCGGCGCCGCCGGCCGCCCCACCGCGGTCAGGCGCCCCACCAGCACGTACAGGAGCAGCGCCCCCGCCACGGCGCCCACGACGGAGGGCAGCGCGTCGGCGGGGCCGGTGGAATCCGGCCGGCCGGCCGCGGCTGCCGCCCCGACGGCTCCGAAGAGAAGGACCCCGGCGGCTCCGACCCGCCGGTACCGCACCGCCAGCACTCCCAACGCCAGGGCCAGCACCGTCAGCACGGCGAGGATGCCGAGCTGCAGGACGAGCTTGTCGTCGGTGCCGAAGTGGCGGACCGCCCAGTCCTTGACCGCGGCGGGCGTCGCGTCGATGGACGCCCCGCCCACCGCGATGACCGGACTGGACTGCGGACGCACGGCCGCAGCCACCGGTTCGGCCACCGCCAGCGCGGTGAAGCCGGCCAGCACTCCGCTCAGCGCACCCAGCGCCAGGCGTGGCCACCCTGGCCGTACTCGCTGGTCCTTCTCTTCATCCCTCACGCCGGGAATCCGGTCCTGCCCGCGCGGCGGATTGGTCGCAGACCTGATCAGGTGAAAAAAGATTTCGGACCAATCCGCCCGCTGTTCCGCTCCGGATTACGCGGTTGACCACGGGTTACCTGGTCGACCGCCGACCGCACCGCCCGACCGAACGGGCACACGGACGTGCGGTGTCGGCCCAGGAGAGGAAGGGATGGTGTCGAGCGTGCGACACCATGACGGTCAGCCGGCTACGTCGGCGCTGTGGCTGCGGCGCTGCCCGCGGCAGCCGCGTGCCGCGATCATCACCCTGCACGGGGGACGGACGGACAGCTACCAGACGTCGCGGCCCTGGCACTTGGCGGCACTGAGGATGCGCCCCGTCCTGCGCGCGGCGGCATCCGCCACGTCACTCGACGACGTCGTCCTGGCACACGTGCGCTACCGCCACCGTGGCTGGAACCACGACGATCCTGTGCACGACGCCTGCCGCGCGCTCGACGAACTGCGGCAGACCATCGGCGCGGTACCGACCGTTCTCATCGGCCACTCCATGGGGGGCAGGGCGGCTCTGCGGGCGGCTTCCCACCCGCAGGTGCGCGGCGTCCTCGCGCTGGCGCCCTGGCTCCCGCCGGGGGAACCGGCCGGTCAACTGAGCGGGAAGCACGCCATCGTCGTCCACGGCGCGGGCGACCGGGTGACCAGCCCCCGCGCCTCCGCGGACTACGTGCAGCGGGCGCGGGCGGCCGGAGCCCGGGCCGGCATGATCGTCGTCCGCGACGGCGACCACGCCATGCTCCGCCGCTCCGGCCTCTGGCACCGCACCGTCGCCACGCTGGTCGCCGGGCTCCTGGACCAGGACGCACCGCCCTCCGACCTGGCCGGCGCCAGCTACGCGGCCACCGATCCGCTGACGCTCTGACGAACGCCTGACCCGCCCCCACCGGGGAATCGATTCTGGTGCAAGCCGCTGACCTGGGGTACCGGCACTGCATGAGGCTCTTGGACCAAGTGCGCGAGAACGACCGGACCCTGACCAAGACCGCGGCTTCCCGCATCCCGGCCGAGGTGGCGAAGGTGCTGTCGGCGGTCGAGGAGGCCGCGGAGAGCACGAAGCTGTGGTGCGGCGCGGCCGGGGTGATGGCGTGGCGGGGCGGCCGGCGCGGTCGCAGGGCGGCAGCCGCGGGCATCGCCGCGGTCGTGGTGGCGCAGCTGGTGTCCAACGGGGTGTGCAAGCAGGTGACCGGTCGGCGCCGGCCGCCCAAGGAGTGGATCCCGCACGACGAGGTCGAGGACCGCCCGGACTCCTCGTCCTTCCCCTCCGGGCACACCGCGGCCGCCGTGGCGTTCACCGCGGCCGTCGCACCGGTGTGGCCGTCGGCCGGCGCCCTGTGCGCGGTACCGGCGGCAGCGGTCGCCGTCGAACGGGTACAGAGCGGCGCCCACTACCCCAGCGACGTCGTGGGCGGCGCCGCCGTCGGCCTGGCCACCGCCTGGCTCATCCACCGCGTTCCGCACCTGCTGCGGCGCCGGGCCTTGCACTGACGGCATCGCAACTCCCGCGTTCGACCGCGCACTTGCCCGTCCCACACGCCCCGGTTCTCCGTTCCCCTGCGGAGAGTCGGGGTCGTTGCGTGCCGACCCTGGTGACTCCGCGCCGTCGCCCGCCGACGACCGGCCTCACATGCGGGCTCTCAGCGCGTCGACCTCGCAGCCGGGCGCGAAGGGGTCGAAGCCCTGCTCGATCAGGGGGCGGACGGCCAACAGACTCCGCAACGACGACCACCCGTTCATCACGTCGCGGTCGACGTCGGTGCCGTAGCCGGCGAGAACGTCGTCGAGGTGCTCCTCGTGTCCGAGCACGAAGGTGGCGAGGTCGTACAGGGCGTCCCCCTGGCCCGCCTCGGACCAGTCGATGATGCCGGTGACCTCGTCGCCGTCCACGAAGACGTGCGCGATCTGGAGGTCGCCGTGCGTGAACGCGGGAGTCCACGGCCGCAGCGCGCCCTCGGCGACCCGGCGGTTGCGGCTGACCAGGTCGGCCGGCAGGACGCCGTTCCTCACCAGCAGGTCGCACTCGTCGGCCAGCTCCTCCGCCAGCGCGTCGATGCTCCGGCCGGCCCGGCCGGGCCAGGACGGCAGCGGCGCGTCGTGCAGCTTCCGGAGGGCGGCACCCGCCGCGGCCCACGCCGCCGGCGACCCGGTCACCGGCCCGCCGAGGCGCCCGAGCGTCGTCCCCGGAAGTGCGGCGGTCGCGAGCACGGGCGGCTTGCGCCACAGGACCCGCGGGGTCGGCACCGGCGCGAGGGACATCGCCTCGACCTCGACGTCCAGGCGCGCCTGATCGGCGTCCACCTTCAGGAACACGTCACCGACGCGCAGCGTCGCGCGCTCGGCGTGGGCGACGACGACCTGGACCTCATCCATGGGCGACCAGTATCCCGGGGACGATCGCCGACGTCGCCGGGTTTGTCACCTGCGGACACGCGGCCGACCGCGTGCCGCCGTAGCGGCGGCCTCGGTGCCGGTTCGGCCGGCTGTACGGCGGTCCACCACCGTTCGGGCGGCCCGGCGCGCGGGGGCGCGGCGCGGGTGCGAGCGTGGAGGGACGCAGGCACCCGCGCCGGCTGCGGGGCGGTCACGGCACACCCGCGGCCGGGACGGGCGGACAGGAGGGAGTGGCGGCATGGCTCGGGCGATCTGGACAGGTGTCATCACGTTCGGACTCGTCACCGTGCCCGTCGGTCTGTACACCGCCACCCAGGACCACGCGGTTCACTTCCACCAGCTCCAGCGCGGTACGTCGGACCGCGTCCGCACCAAGCGGGTGAACGAACGCACCGGCGACGAGGTCGAGTTCAAGGACATCGTCAAGGGCTACGAGGTCGACGACGGCCAGTACGTCGTGGTCGAGCCCGACGAGCTGGACGAGATCGCCCCGGGCCGCTCGAAGACCATCGACATCAGCGACTTCGTCGACCTGGACCGCATCGAGCCGGTCTACTTCGACCGCACGTACTACGTCGCGCCGCGCGGCAAGGAGTACACCGAGGTCTACGAGTTGCTGCGGGCGGCCCTGGCCGAGGCGGACAAGGTCGGCATCGCCACCTTCGTCATGCGCAACAAGCAGTACCTGACCGCCCTGCGCGCCGAGGACTCGGTGCTGGTGCTGCAGACCCTGCACTGGGCGGACGAGGTCCGCGACCCGGAACAGGAGCTGCCCGAGCTGCCCTCGTCACGCGCCGGGCGCGGCAAGCAGATGGACATGGCGCTCCAGCTGGTCGACGCCCTGAGCACCGACTGGGAGCCGTCCCGCTACCGGGACACCTACCAGGAGAAGGTGCGCGAGCTGGTCAGGGCCAAGGCTGAGGGTGAGGAGATCACCGGGGGCGAGGAGCCGCCGCAGGCGACGAACGTCATCGACCTGATGCAGGTCCTGGAGGGCAGCCTCGAGTCCGCCCGGTCGGGCCGTGCCGGACGGCCCGACCGGGCCGACCGCGCCGGGAACGGCAAGCGCGACGCGCGCGACGGCCGCGACGGCCGCGACGGACAGGAGCCGGCCCGCGACGAGAGCGGAAAGAGCGGCGGGCGCAAGGCCGGCCGGGCGGCGTCCGGCGCGAAGAAGAAGGCACCGGCGAAGACCCCCACGCGCCGCCAGGCCCCGCCCCGCACAGCCGGTGCCGCCTCGGCGCGGGCCCGCGGCCGCACCCCCGGCACCAAGAGCGAGCTGCGCAAGCTGAGCAAGGCCGAGCTGTACGAGCGCGCCACCGAGCAGAACGTCCCCGGCCGGTCGAAGATGAGCCGCGACGAGCTCGTCGACGCCCTCGCCCGCGGCGGCACCCGCCGCAAGAAGAGCGCCGCCTGACCCGCGTCAGGCGCCTTCCGCGTCCCTGATGCGCCGCACCGGCTGCTCGGGCCGCTGCGGCGTGTCGCGGAGCCGGTGGGCGCGGGTGACGGCCTCGTCGAGGGTCACGGTGATCGGCAGGACCGAGTCGAGGCCCAGGATGTTCATGCGCCAGCGCAGGTGCTCGTCGGGCACGGCCAGCACCAGCGCGCCCCCGGTGTCGTTCAGGCGGTGCCAGAAGGTCAGGAGCACGGTGAGGCCGCTGGAGTCGATGAAGAGGTCCGGCGAGGCGGCGAGGACCAGGTAGCGGCAGCCCTCGTCGAGCAGGCGTTCGCCCGCGGCGCGGACGTCGGAGCTGGTGAACAGGTCGACGTCGTCGGGCAGGGCCGCGACGACGAGGTCGTCGCTGCGGTCGATCAGGCGCAGTTCCACCAGGCCTCCTCTCGTACTCGGTCCGCCTCACCCTAACCGTCGTTCCGGTGGCGGCGGGCGCGATGTCCGCGCTCGGGCACCACGGCCCCCTCATTCTGGCGGATACCCGGCACTTCGCCCGTTGCACCCGGTACCGTGGAGCTGCTCAGCTCCAGGGATCGAGGGCGTGCTTGCCTCGGGTCCGGCCCGCCGCGAGCCGCCGCAGCACCTCCGGCCCGTCGGCCAGCGGGTGGACCCGGGGGGTCCCGGGCGGGTAGACGCCCCGGGCGATGAGCACGGTGAGGTCGTCGAGCAGGGACCGGTAGAGGGCGGGGGCCGCCGTCGCCAGCGCGCCGATGTGCAGGCCCTTGATCTGCACCTGATGCGTGAAGACCAGGTCATGTGTGCTGAGGGTGACGTCGCCGGACGCGGCACCGAACACCACCACGCGCCCGGTGAACGGCTTCGTGACCGCCAGGCTCGCCCGGAACGTGGCGCGTCCCACCGACTCCAGGACCAGATCGACGCCGCCGGTCCGGCGGACGACCTCCTCGGCCAGGTCGGGCCGCGCGCCGTCCAGCACCTCGTCGGCGCCGAGCGCCCGGACCGTGTCGTGCTTGCCCGGTGACGCCGTGGCGATCACGCGCGCGCCGTAGTGCCGGGCAAGGCGGACAGCCGCCTGCCCCACGCCGCCTGCCGCCGCGTGGACGAGCACCACGTCGCCGGCCCGCACCTCACCCAACGGCTTCAACGCGGCCAGCGCGGTGGCCCAGTTGAGCACCAGACCGAGCGCGGCGGCGTCGCTCCAGCCCGTGGGGACGGGGAGCACGCCCCCGGCCGGCATCGTCATGTACTGCGCGAAGGCGCCCGGCCCGGTCCCGACGACGTGGGTGCCGAGGGGCAGGGCCCCGTCGACGTCCGGGCCGACCCCCACGATCTCACCGGCGGCCTCGAAGCCCGCGACGTAGGGTGGCTGCGGGCCGGATCCGTAGGTGCCGTGACTCTGCATGACGTCCGCGAAGTTGACCCCGGCGGCGCCCACCCGGACCAGGTACTCGCCGGGTCCCGCCGTGGGACACGGCAGCCGGGTCGTCAGGGTCAGGTCCTGCGGTCCCCGGTGGGAGTGCTGGACCAGGGCCCGTACCGTCTGCTCTGCGGCCTGCCGCCGCCACTCGTCGCTGCTCATGGGGCGCACCGTAGGACCCTGACACCCGCGTGAAGGTCAAGTCGGGGCCGCGGCTCCCTCCTTGACGGTCACGATGTCGCCCGTCGCACCCCCGTCACCGCGCCGCCCTCCGCACGCCCCGCAGGTAGGCGTCAAGGGCCGCGCGTTGCTCCTCGAGCCCGGCGATGCGCGCCGCCAGCCCGTCGCGGTAGCGCTCGACCTCCCGCACGAACTCCGCGCACACCGCCTCCGGTTGCCCGACGGCGAGGTGCGGCAGGACGTCCCGGACCAGCCGCAGGGGCAGCCCGGACTCCAGCAGGGAGCGGATGACGCGGACCCGGTCGAGGGTGGACCCGCAGTAGTCGCGGTACCCGTTGCCGCGGCGTCCCGGGACGATCAGCCCCTCGTCCTCGTAGTACCGCAACGACCTGGCGCTCACGCCACTGACCCGGGAGGCCTCACCGATCCTCATGTCCGGTGACAACACCCCTGCGCCGCCGGGTCTTCCGGCCCCCGCGGACGCGGCGAGCGCCCCGGAAAAGGAGAGTCGCCCGCCCCAATCCCCCTGCTACGGTGGCCGGATGGCAACGATCAAGAAGGTTCAGGTCACCTTCGACTGCGCGGAGCCCGAGCGCGTCGGCCGCTTCTGGTGCGAAGTCCTGGGATACGTCCCGCCGTCACCGCCGGAGGGGTTCACGACCTGGGACGCGTACAGCGCCTCGCTGCCGCCCGAGGAGCGGGGTGCGTCGTTCTCGTGCAGCGACCCGACGGGGGTGGGCCCGCGGCTGTACTTCCAGCGGGTGCCCGAAGGGAAGGTCGTCAAGAACCGGGTGCACCTCGACGTGCGCGTCGGCACGGGCCTGGTCGGCGACGAGCGCGTGGCCGCGCTGGAGGCCGAGTGCGCCCGCCTGGTGGCCCTCGGCGCCACCCGCTTCCAGCTCCTCCTGGCCGACGAGAACAACGAGTCCTGCCTGGTGATGCAGGACGTCGAGGGCAACGAGTTCTGCCTGGACTAGGCGGGCAGCCCCTCCGGACCGGGCGTCGCGCGCGCTCAGCGGCGCCCGGTCGGCTTTTACCCGCCCTCGGTCGCGGTCCGGTCGGCCTTCTCCCGCCCTCAGTCGCGGTCCAGCCCCCAGGTCTGCAGGGCGAACGGCCGGCCCTTCTCCTCGCCCCTGATCAGCGGTACGTCCAGCAGCTGGAAGCCCGCCTTGGTGGCGACCGCGACGCTCGCCGCGTTCTCCGCCTCCAGTTCCAGGACGACCCGGTCCGCGCCCAGTTCCTCGAAGGCGTACGCCGCCATGACGCGCACCGCGCGGACCGCCAGGGCCTGCCCGCGGTGCGCGGGGCCGATCGCGTAGCCGAGCTCGGTGCCCTCGGGGGCGCGTCGCAGCATCACCTCGCCGAGGGGTGCGCCGCCGTCGACGGTGACCGCGAGCAGCATGGCGGTGCCGTCCGCGCGCAGGTGCCGGTCCCGGTCCAGGCGGGCCCACGCGGCCTCCTCGTCGAACGGGGAGACGATCGGGGTCCAGTACGCGATGTCGGGGTGGTCGAACAGCGCCGGCATCGCCGGCACGTCCGCCTCCGTCCAGTCCCGCAGGACGAGGCCCTCCCCCGTGAGCCGGATGCGCTCGGGGAACGGGGACGCGGTGCTGCTCATGCTGGGGGACCTCCCTGGCCGGTGCGAACGAGGCAGGATAACCGGGCGGGCGGGTGAGGGCCGCCGCTCGGCCCGGGCTCCGGCCGTCAGCTCCCCGGCGCCCGCACCGGCGACGTCCCGGCGTCCTGCGACGTTCCGGCGCCTTGCTGCGCGCCGCCCTCGATCTTGCGCAGCAGTTCCAACAGCGCCTCCCGCTCAGCCGCCGTCAGCACTCCGAAGCACTCGGCGAGCACCGCGTCCGCGACCTCGTGGCCGGCCTCCAGGCGCCGTTCCCCTTCGGGGGTGAGGTGGTGTTCGATGCGGCGACCGCGCCCGGGGCGGCGGTCCACGAGCCCCTGGGCCACCAGCCGTCCGGCGAGCGTGCCGAACGCCTGCTCGCTCTGGAACGTGGCTGCGGCCAGCTCCCGCGCACTGGCACCCGGCGTCCGGCTGATCGCGCGCAGCGCGTCCCACTGCGCGAGCGTGCTGCCGACGGACGCGAGCCGGCTGTCCAGCGCCCGGTGCTGGCGGTACTGGACAGCCTTCACGGCCCGTCCGAGGATCTGCAGTTCAACGGCCATGGGGTCAGGCTAACACCTCGACTAAGCTTGCTTAATTAAACATCCTTAGTTACTGTCGCCGGCATGACTCCACTGACGCTCACTTCCCACGGCCCCGCCGCCGGCCGCCCCGTCCTCGTCCTGCACGGTGGGGGCGGCCCCGCCACCGTCGCTCCCCTCGCGGAGCACTTCGCGGCCACCGCGCCCGTGCTGCTCCCCACCCACCCGGGCTGGAACGGCACGCCCCGGCCCGAGCACTTCCTCCGCGTCGCCGACCTGGCCGCCGCCTACCTCGACCTGCTGCACGAGCGGGACCTGTCCGACGTCCTGGTCGTCGGCTCCTCGCTCGGCGGGTGGATCGCCGCCGAGATGGCGACCATGGACACCGGGAGCCGGATCAGCGGGGTCGCCCTGGTCGACGCGGTCGGCATCGAGGTCGCCGACGCACCGGTCCAGGACTTCTTCGCCCTGGACGCGCGAGGGGTGGCCGAGCACGCCTACCACGACCCGGACCGCTTCTACCGCGACCCGGCGACCGTGCCGGCCGAACAACGGGCTGTCGTCCAGGGCAACATGGCGAGCCTGCGCCTCTACTCCGGCGGACCCGCCATGAGCGACCCCACGCTCCGGGCCCGCCTCGCGGCCGTGGTCGTGCCCGCCCTCGTCCTGTGGGGAGAGAGCGACCGCATCGTGACACCGGCCTACGGCAGGGCGTACGCCGCGTCGTTCCGGCAGGCCCGGTTCGAACTCGTCGCCGAGGCAGGCCACTTGCCCCACCTCGAACAGCCGGAGCGCACCTTCGCACTCCTCGACGGGTTCGCCGCCCGCTCAGCCCCGACCCGCCCCTGATCCGCCGGACGCGGCCGGGCCGACCCTCGCCGCACCCTCCAGCACCGCCCCCGCCACCACGTCGAAGAGCCGGCCGGCCCGGGGCGCGAGCGCGGGCTGGTCACCCAGCCACGCCAGCATGGCGATCAGCGCGAACAGGTCGTCGCCGTCGATGTCGTGGCGCGCCACGCCCGCTTCCTGCGCGCGGTGCAGGAGCCGGGCGCCCGCCGCGCGCAGGGTGACGCACGAGGCGTGGAGCGCGGAGTCGGGGTCCTTGATCGCGGCGGCCATCAGCACGGTTGCGCCCCGGTACTCCGTCGTCCAGGCCACGCAGTCCCGCACCCACAAGACGAGGGCGTCCTCGGGTGAGGCCGACTCCTCCAACTCCCCCGCTTTAGCGGTCATTTCGTCGAATTCGGCCCGCAGCAGGGCGTCGAGCAGCGCCTCGCGCGTCGGGAAGTGACGCAGCAGGGTCGCGAGCCCGACATCGGCCCGGCGCGCGATGTCCCGCAGCGACACCTCCACACCCTGCTCGGCGATGGCGCTGCCCGCCACGGCGAGCACGTGGTCGCGGTTCTTCCTGGCGTCGGCGCGCATCGCTCCCCGTCCCTCCTGGGCCCTCGCGAGCCCTCTTGCTATCCGGATCAGTGGTCCATATATTCGGATCAGTGGTTCACTTATATGGACCGCCGATCCGGATGAGCGTATCCCCGTATCCCGTGCAGGAGGAAACGATGTCGACAGCCACCATGAAGGCCGTCCGGCTCCACGCCCACGGCGGCCCCGAGGTGCTGCAGTACGAGGACGTGCCGATCCCGGAGCCCGGGCCGGGCGAGGTGCTCGTGCGGGTGCACGCGGTGGGCGTCAATCCCCCCGACTGGCACCTTCGCAACGGGCTGACCACCGTGCCCGGTACGGAGGTGACGGTCACCCTGCCCGTGGTCCCCGGGACCGACGTGTCGGGCGTCGTGGCGGCCGTGGCCGCGGACGTGGACGGCCTCGCCGTGGGCGACGAGGTGTTCGGACTGCTGCGCTTCCCCAGCTTCGAGGGCAGCGCGTACGCCGAGTACGTGGCCGCGCCCGCCGCGCACCTGGCGCGCAAGCCGGCCGGCGTCGACCACGTGCACGCCGCCGGGGCACCCATGGCCGGGCTCACGGCGTGGCAGTTCCTGATCGACGTGGGACACGACCACCCCTCCCCCTTCCAGGACGCACCGCACCGTCCGGCGCGGCTCGACGCGGGCACGACCGTGCTCGTCAACGGTGCCGCGGGCGGTGTGGGGCACTTCGCCGTGCAGCTGGCCAAGTGGAAGGGCGCCCGGGTCGTCGCCGTGGCGTCGGGCGGCCACGCGTCGTTCCTGCGCGACCTCGGCGCCGACCGGTTCCTCGACTACACCAAGGAGCGTCCCGAGGACCTCGTGGACGACGTGGACCTCGTGCTCGACGCGGTCGGCGGCCCCGACAGCCGGCGGTTCCTGCGCACGCTCAGGCGCGGCGGCTCCCTGTTCCCGGTCCTGCCCGGGGTCTTCGACGAGGCGGAGGTCGCCGCGCTCGGCGTGACGGTCTCCAGCGCCCAGGTCCGCTCGAGCGGTGCCCAACTCGCCGAGCTGGGACGGCTGCTGGACGCCGGGACGGTCCGGGTGGCGATCGACAGCACGTACGCGCTCGCGGACGCCCGGTCGGCTCACGAGCGCGCCGCCCGGGGCCACATCCGGGGCAAGATCGTCCTCACGGTCGCCTGAGCCCCTCCCGCCTGAACCCCTCCCGCCGGACCGCCGGGCGATCACCCCGGACAGACGTGCGACGGGTGAACTGTCTCCGGGCGGGCCGGCTGCCCCCACCGGCGCTGGCACCCTGGGGGAAGTGACCGCAGCAGGGCGGTGAGCTGCGGTGTCGTCGTCATGGGGGGCGGTCATGAGTGTGCGCAGGACGCCTCGGCACGTCGCCTGCGTGATGGACGGCAACGGGCGCTGGGCCGCGCAGCGGTCCCTGCCCCGGACGTCGGGGCACCGCGCGGCCGAGGCCGCGGTGATCGACGTGATCGAGGCGGCCCGCTCGGCCGGCGTCGGATGGCTCAGCCTGTACGCGTTCTCCACCGAGAACTGGAGCCGTCCCAGCACGGAGGTCGGCTTCCTCATGCAGCTGGTGCGCCGCGTCGTCCGCAAGCACGCGGCGCTGCTGCACGCACGCGGCATCCGCTGCCGCTTCCTCGGGGTCGGTGACCCGCGCGTGCCCGAGCCGCTGGCGCGGGACTTCGCCGACCTGATGACCCTCACGCGGGACAACCGCGGCATGACGCTGACCGTCGCCTTCGACCACGGCGGGCGCCGGGACATCGTGGCTGCCGCGCGGTCCCTGATCCGCAGCGGCGTCCCCGCCGAGACCGTCACCGAGGAGAGCTTCGCCGCGCACCTGCCCTTCCCCGACACCCCCGACGTCGACCTGGTCATCAGGACCTCCGGCGAACAGCGCATCTCCAACTTCATGCTCTGGCAGGTCGCCTACGCCGAGTGGGTCTTCCCGCAGGTGCTGTGGCCCGACTTCCGCGCCGCGCACTTCCTCGACTGCCTGCACACCTACCAGCGGCGCGAGCGGCGCTTCGGCGGCGTCGTGCCCGCACAGAGCGAGGGCCCGGGCGAGGGGCCGGGACAGGACCGGGGCCAGGGTCCCGGCCGCGGCCGGCCCCAGGGCCCCACCCCGGACCAGCCCCCCCACCAGCACCAGAACGGAGCAGACCGAACGTGACCCACGCAGACGACGGTTCCCCCGACAGCCCCGGTGCCCCCACGGCGGACCACGACGGCGGACCGTCGGGCCGCACGGCAGGGGAGGCGACCCACCCGCTGTTCGGACCCCATTCGGAGTTCCACGAGTTCTTCCACGACCCGCGCTGGGCCCTGGCCATGATCCGGGCGACCGTCCTGGAGGCCGCACACCCCCAGGTCGGCGCCGCCCTGATCGACAACTCCACGTTCGTCACGCACCCCTGGCGGCGGCTGCGCAACACCCTCGTGAGCCTGCAGCGCATGTGGGGCGCGGACGAGCAGGCCCGGCAGCGGGAGGCGCAGCGGCTCAACCGCCTGCACGCCCGCATGAGCGGCGCCGACGACCGGCACCGCCCGTACGACGCGATGGACCCCGCCGTACGGGCGTGGGTGGTCGCCACCCTGTTCGAGAGCACCGTGACGATGTGCCGGCTCAGCGGCCAGCCCCTCGAACAGGACGTGATGGAGCGCCTGTACGAGGAGTTCCGCGGGTTCCTCGCCGCGCTGGAGGGGCACGCCGACCACCTCCCGGCCTCGCTCACCGACTTCTGGCGCTACTACGACCGGATCGTCGAGGAGGAACTCGAGAACACCGAGGCGATGCGCATCGTCCTCTACAAGCTGTTCGACCACCTCCCGGCGCCGGCCCTGCTGAACGGACTGCCCACCCTGTGGGCGGCGGGTCGTGCCGTCGTCGGCCCGGTCGTCGGAGCGGTCACCGTGGCGTCGCTGCCCGAGCCCTTCCGCCGGCGCGCCGGGCTGCCCGAACTCCCCGGCGCCCAGACCCTGATGCAGGGCGCCTACCTGGCCGCCGGCCTGACCCGCGTCCTGCCCGAGAGCTGGCGCAGGCCCGAGGCCATCACCGACCTGCTCGCCCTCTCCCCGGGCAGCGACGACCCGCGCGCCCGCACGGTCACCGCCCTGCGTGACGCGATGCACCGGGCCGGTGCCCTCATCCGGCTGATCAGTCCCCTGCCCCCCGAGCCGGAGCCGACGGCGGCGGACGGCGGACAGCGGCGTGACGCGGAGGAGTTCTTCGCCGAGGTGCTGGACCAGACCGGCAACGGCTACCTCGACTGGCCCGACCTGGCCGCCATGGCCCGCGAGCTGTCCACCCGCCTGGACCTGGACGAGCCCGAGGAGAACCGGCTCTACGACGCCTTCGCCGCGTGGTGGCGGGAACTCCAGGCCGCCCTCGACACCGACGGCGACGGCCGGGTGAGCGCCCAGGAGTACGCGGCCGCCGTACCGTCCTTGGCGGGGCCGGCGCTGATCAAGGTGGCGGAGGTCCTCTTCGACGTCACCGACAAGGACGGCAACCAGACCATCGACGCGCAGGAGTACCGCGCCCTGTTCCGCACCGCCTTCCACCGTGACACGGCGGCCTCCGGGACGACGTACTCGCGCAGCGCCTTCGTGAAGGACTTCGTGTCGTTCATGACCGGCCGGCGCCGCTCGTCACCGTACGACCCGCTGCTCGCCCAGGCGTGAGGCGCCCGGCGGCACCGGCACGGAAGTGGGGCCCGACCGCCTCCGGCGTGGAACCCCGCGGTGCCGGACCGTCAGTGCTCGGCGCCCTGGACGCCCGCGACCTGCCGCACCTGGACGCCGACGGGGGTGGCGGGCCGCAGGCGGGCGGCGGCGTACCGGTGCAGGGTGGTGCGCAGGCGCCGGTACTCCCGCAGGGTCCTGACCTCCACGGCGCTGGGCCCCTCGGTGTCCCGCACCTTCAGGTGCACGCCGCCGGTGCAGCGGGAGGCGAGGTTGTAGAAGTAGGCGGCGGCGGTGGCCAGGGCCGTCCCGAGGAGCACCTCGACCATGAGGGTGACGGTGAGGAAGGTCAGTCCCCAGACGGGCGAAGGTCCCGCCTCCGGCTTGGGGTTGAGGAAGTCGATCACCACCCAGGTGAGGGAGGCGGCCACCGCCAGGCACACGCCCAGGGCGAGACACACCAGGGCGCTGGTGGCCGCCACCGACCACAGGTCGACCTGCGTCAGCTGCCGGCCGGGCCGGGAGGGGTGGGGGGTCGCCCCGCTCGGGGACGCGAGGGGCGGGGCAGGGTCCTGGACCGGGAACGGGTCGGCCTGGACAGCCGTCTCGGGAGCCATCACCCGTACGCCCGAGGCGACTTGCGCCGACCGGGCCACCTGGGCCGGAGGGGCGACCCGGGGAGCCGGTGCGGCCGGGACCGCCGTACCGGGCGGCTCCTGGCCGCCGTGGGGGGAGGGCCGGGCGCCGGATCCCTTCGGCTGCCTGCGCGTGTTCCTACCGCGGGCGCTCTTGGCGCGGCCCATGCCGGTCTCCTCCCGTGTCGACGCCCCAGCCCGACCTCTTCACCGGCGGGACGCTTCGACGGTAGGTGCGAGCGCCGGGTCCCGCATCCCGGGCCACGGCGCCGCCGGCCCCGGGTCCTCCGTGTGGGCGGGCCCGAGGACAGGCGCCCGTGCCCCGTGTCCGCCGACGAGGCGGTTCAGGTCGCGGAGGCGGGCCCCGGCGGCAGGTGGACGGTCATGACGAGGTGACAGGTCTCCGTGCCCGCGCCGCGGTACGTGTGGGACGCGCTGCCGTCGAAGGTGGCCGTCTGCCCCGCTGCCACGGCGTGCTCCGTGCCGTCGACGAGCAAGGTCATCCGGCCGGCGGTCACACTGATGGTCTCCACCACCCCGGCCTGGTGCGGGTGGCTCGGGTACTCCTCCCCCGGTTCCAGCCGCCAGCGCCACACCTCGACCGGGGCCGGACCCGAGGTCGTGAGCATCAGCCGTGCCTCGCTCCCCCGCTCCCCCGTCCACAGCGGCGCCACGGCGTCCGCGGCCACCACGCGGACGCGGCCCTCGGGCGGTCCCTGCATGAGGGCGGACACGGGGAGGCCGAGGGCGTCGGCCAGCCGGACCAGGGTGGCCAGGTTGGGGTTTCCCTGTGCTTTCTCCAGTGCCACCAGCGCGCCCTTGCTGACCTGGGCCCGCCGGCCCAGCTCCTCCAGCGACAGGCCCGCCCGGGTGCGCGCCGCCCGGACGTTGTGCGCGACCGTCCGCAGCGCCGCGGCCGTCTCCGCCACCTGGTCATCCCTCCTCGGTCCTGGATGGATCGTTCCGGATCACTCCACTGGACCGCCCGGTCGTTCGATTGACAGGCGGCGGTCGGTCTGATGTACGGTCCGGTCGTTCGGTTGGATCGTACGGGATGGACGGTACGGAGGAGCACGGCATGCTGGTTCACCCCTGGGACGCGAGCCTGGACGACGCCGAGTGGCAGAGCTGGATCGCCGACGGCCACGACTTCGGGCTGCTCGTCGTCAACGGGACGCCGGGCCGGCCGCCGCACACCGTCCCCACCCACTTCACCTGCGACGGGCCACGGCTCCTCGTGCACCTCGCCCGTCCCAACCCCGTCTGGGCGGCGATCGAGCACGACCCGGACGTCGTGCTGACGGTCATCGGCGACTACGCCTTCGTACCCGGCCCCTGGCGCGCCCCGGCGGACACCCCGCCGGCCGATGGCGTGCCGACCAGCTACTACTCGGCCGTCCGGTTCACCTGCCGGGCTCACGTCGTCGACGACCCGGAGGACAAGGCCGACCTGCTGCGCCGCCAGCTCGCCCACTTCCAGCCGGACGGCGACCACGCCCCCGTCGCCGCGGACCGGCCCCCGTACGGCCGGATGCTGTCCGGCATCCGCGGGCTGCGGCTGGACGTCACCGAGGTGCTGGCCAAGTTCAAGTACGACGACCACAAGCCCGTCGAGCACCGCGCCGCGGTCGCCGACCACCTCACCGCCCGCGACCGGGGCCTCGACGGACCCGCCGCCCGCCAACAGCGCCGCCGCCTGGACCGTATCGGCCCCTGGACGCCCTGAACCGCCGCGCCGCACCCGCGACTTGCCCGCCCCCGCTCGGACTCCCCCACACCTCCGACCCGCACGGAAACGGAACGCCCCCATGCCCGCCTTCCGCCTCGGCACCGCCGTCGCCGACGCCTTCCCCGGCACCCTCATCGCCCTCGTCACCGCCACCGGCCTGCGCGGCCGGGAACCCTGGCCGCTGACCGCCACCGCCGTCGAGGACCTGGAACGGCGCCTGGCCGACGGCAGCTGGGCCCCCGCCGACGAGACCGACCCGCGCATCGAGGCCTGGCACACCGCCTACCGTTCCTTCGGCACCAACCCCCGTCGCGTCCGGCCCAGCGTGGACGCGCTCGGCCGCCGCCTCGCGAAGAAGGGGTCGCTGCCCCGGATCAACCCGGCCGTCGACTCCTACAACGCCGTCTCCGTCCGGCACGGCCTGCCCGCGGGCGCGTTCGACCTCGACCGGGTCGAGGGGGACGTCGTGATCCGCCCGGCGGACGGCACCGAGGCCTTCACCCCGCTCGGTGAACCGGACACCGTGGAGCACCCCAGGCCTGGCGAAGTCGTCTACGTCGACGCGGCCGGTGTCCTCACCCGCCACTGGAACCACCGCGACACCCACCGCACCCGGGTCACCGAGGACTCCACCCACGTGGTCTTCGCCCTCGAGACCCTGCACGCCGAGCGCGACGGCGACCTCCTGCGGGCCGCGGCCGAGGAACTGCGGACCCTGCTCGCCCCGCACGCGGGAGCGACGGCCGTGCACCATCTCGACCCGGCCCGCCCGGAGGCCGTCGTCTGACGCACGGTCCGGGCCTCGCGCACGGGCCGACGGCCGACCGCCCCTGGCCGAGGGGCCAGGGGCATCACCGGGGCCGGTCGCCCGTCACCGTCAGCGGTGGGGCCCCCGGCGGCCCAGGGTGTCGACGGGGGTCGCGCCGGGGCGGGTCCACTGCGGTACCGGGCGGCTGGTCGGGCCCCAGGTGGGGTTGCCGTCGGCGTCCGAGCGCCAGTACCAGCACGGCTTGTGGCCCAGCGACCGGCCCTCGGGGTTGTCCTCCCACGCCTCGCCGCGGCCGTACGGGGTCATGTCGAGCAGGGCGAAGGTCGCGCTGAACGCCTCGTTGCCGCGGCCGGTCGTGGAGTACGTGAGGAACGTGCGGTCGCCGTCGCGCAGGAAGCAGGAGACGTACCCCATGTCGCCGCCCACCGGCGGGGGCACGTCGCGCACCGAGTACCAGGGCTGGGTGTAGCCCATGAACGCGACGAACGGCTCCACCTCCTCCCAGCGGCCGGTGGTCAGGACGGCGAACGACACCCCGCGGGCGTTGAGGTAGACGGCGTCCCTGAGGTGCCAGGCCGCGTTGGTGCAGCCTTCGCACTGGCCCTGGTGCGGGGCGCCGTCGTGCCACATGTGCTGGTAGACCACCAGTTCGTCCCGCCCCTGGAACAGGTCGAGGAACGGCACGGGCCCGTCGGCCCCGACGACCTCGACGGCGCCGTCGAACTCCACCATCGGCAGGCGCCGCCGGGCCGCGGCGATGGCGTCCCCCTCCCGGGTGTGCGCCTTCTCCCGCACCAGCAGCTCCGCCCGCTCGGCCCGCCAGGTGGCGATGTCGACGACGGGCGGACGCCCGGGCAGTGCGCTGGTCGAGGGGTCCGGGGTGCTCGTCATGGTGTCCTCCGGGGTGTCGGCTGCGGGCAGCGACGTACACCGTCCCTACGACGGTCACGAGGGGGGACTCCCGGGCCGACCGGAACTCATCGCCGCCGGAAGGGCCGACCGCGCCTCAGGTGCGCGCGATGCCGTCGAAGAGGTTGCCGACCAGGCTGACGACGAAGTCGTCCGTCACCGGTTCGTCGGGGATCAGGAGGCGGTGGTAGACCGCGCCCCACAGCTGGTCGACCAGGACCTGGACGTCGACGTCCGCCCTGATCTGGCCCTGCTCCCTGGCCCTGGCCAGGCGTTCGCCCGCGAGGCGCCGGCGTTCGGAGGAGTAGAGCGTGCGGAAGGCGGTGGCCAGGTCCTCGTCGGTCTGGGACTGGCCGACCAGCTCGGTCACCACGCGGCCGGCCGGGGTCGTGGTCATGATCCGCACGAAGGCGCGCAGCTGGTGGAGGAGGTCGGCGCGGATGTCGCCGGTGTCCTCGAAGGCGAGCGTCTGCTCGACGGCGTGGAAGTAGCCGTCGAGGGCCAGGGCGCCCTTGGAGGGCCACCACTTGTAGAGCGTGGTCTTGCTGACACCGGACAGGCGGGCCACCCGCTCGAACGTCAGGCCGGCGATCCCCTCGGTGAGGAGCACCTCGCCGACCGCGCGGAACACATCCGCGCGGACCTCGTCGGCCGGGCGGCGCCCCCGCCCGCGGGCCGGGCGTTCGTCGACGCCCTCGGCCTGCTTCGCCACGGTGTCCTCCTCCTCGCTCGGTGCCGGGACCGGATCAGTCTAGGAAGCCCTACGGCGTCCCCAGGGCCGGGGCGGTCCTGACGTGGAGGAGTTCGCCGAAGCCGAGCCGGGTGACGAAGTCCTCCTGGGCGCGGCGCAGGACCTCGTTGACCTCCTCGACACCGGCCTGGCTGAAGTCGACGACCGTGCGGAAGGGCCGGGTGCCGGCCGGGAGGGCCAGGACGCGGACGATCTCCTCGGCGACGGCCCGCGGGTGCGCGTCGGCACCGGGCGGGAACAGCCCTTCCGTGGCCTCCTCGTTGCGGGCCACCATCGGGTCCAGGGCGGCGTAGGCGCGGGTGCGTGCGTCGTCGTGGGCGCGGCTCGCGTGGGGGAAGTGCTCGGTCCCCTGGGTGAAGGGGCCCGGCATCACGACGGTGGTCTCGATGCCGAGCTGTCCGACCTCGTACGCGGTGACCTGGGCCAGCGCGTCCGCGGCGGACTTGGAGGCGACGTACGGGCCGAGGAACGGCGGTACGACGACCGAGGTGGTGCGGGGGTGAACGCCTCGACGTAACCGACGTAGAGGTGACCGGCGTTGTGGACGACGGTGTCGAGCCGGCCGGCCTCGTCCAGGACGGTCGCGACGGCGGCCTCGGCCGACGCCTCGGACTGCACGTCGAGTTCCACGACGCGCAGGTCGTGGCCCTCGCGGCGGCCGAGCGCGCGCAGTTCCTCCGCGCGGGCGGCGTTGCGGCCGCGCACGTCGCGCATGCTGGCGTAGACGGTGTGGCCGGCCGCGGCGAGGGCGCGGGCGGTGAGGTTGCCGATGCCGGTGGCGGCGCCGGTGATGAGGACGACGGATGACATGGGGGTCCCTCCGGGGGTACGGGCGTGGGTGCGGACGGTGGGGTCAGGCGAGGCCGCCGTTGGTGAACAGGACCTGGCCGTTGACCCAGCGGGCGGGGCCGGCCAGGAAGGCCACCGACTCGGCCACGTCCCGGGGCTCGCCCAGGCGCTCCAGCGGTGCGGCCTTGCTGAAGGCGGCGACGGTCTCCTCGTCCTTGCCCTCGAGGAAGAGCGGGGTGGCGATCGGTCCGGGCGCGACGGTGTTGACGGTGATGTCCCGGCCTCGCAGCTCCCGCGCGAGGATCAGCGTGAGGCCCTCGACGGCGGCCTTGCTCGCGACGTAGCCGCCGTAGGTGGGCAGCTGGGTGCGGGTGACGGAGGTGGAGACGTTGATGATCGCGCCGCCGTCGCGCAGCCGGCGGGCGGCCTGCTGGGAGACGACGAAGGTACCGCGGACGTTGGTGCGGATCATCCGGTCCAGGTCGTCGAGGTCCAGGGTGGCGACCGGCGACAGGACCATGATCCCGGCGGTGTTCACCATGACGTCGACCCCGCCGAACGTCGCCTCGACGGCGTCGAACGCGGCCTCCATGGCCTTCTCGTCGGCCACGTCGCCGGCCACCGCGACGGCCCGGCCGCCGGCGGCGGCGATCTCCTCGACGAGGGCCTCGGCCCTGTCCTTGTTCCCGGCGTAGTGCACGGCGACGGCGAAGCCGTCCGCGGCGAGCCGCTCGACGACGGCCCGGCCGATGCCGCCGGAACCGCCGGTGACGAGGGCGACGCGGCGGGGGGTGCTGGATGCGGTGGTCATGGGGGTTCCCTTCCGGAGCCGTAAATGAACGCTGAGTCCATATAAGCAGAATATGAACGCCGCGTCCATATCTTCGGTGGCAAGAATCCGGAGCCGGGCACACCGGATCGGCCTCTCCCACACCCGCCCGGAACCGGACGGGCCCCGCGCGGCATCATGACCACCGGACACACCGCACGCTCACGGGGGACTCATGGACAGCCGCACCACCGCCATCGCGCTCACCGCCGCCGCGCTCCTCGCGCTGACCGCCTGCTCGTCCTCCGACGACGACGCGGCGCCCGCCAGCGACAGCGGCACGCCCGTGGCGGAGCCCACGGTGAGCGTGCCGGCCGAGCACGAGAACGACGACCTCCAGGCCGCGATCGCCGTCTACACCGCGTCGTACTTCTCCGGCGACGCCGACACGGCGTACGGCATGCTGTCCAAGCGCTGCCAGGGGACGACGACGCCCGCGGACTACAAGGCGGTCCTCGCGGAGGCGGCCGCCGACTACGGCCCCGACCACCAGGCGACGGACGTGCACGCGAAGGTCTCGGGCACGCGGGCGCAGGTCAGCTACAAGGTGAGCGGCCTGCCGAAGTTCGACCAGCAGGGACAGCCGTGGGCCCTGGAGGGCGACGCCTGGCGTTACGACGCCTGCTGACCCTCACCCTCACGCCCGCCCGTCGCGGTCGCCCTCCGGGGTGCCGGTGATCCGGGTCGCGAGGCGGTACGCCACGGTGACGTCGTCGTAGTCACGGCCCGGCTCGACCGGCCGGGGCAGGCGTGACCGTTCGCTGTGGCTCGTCGAGTCCCGCCGGCCGGTGCCGGGGAAGCGGACGTCCGTCGACGGTTCCTCCTCGAAGCGCAGCCGGTCGGCACGGACCGTCGACTCGAACGCGATGTCCCAGGCGGCCGGCTCCGGCTGCCGGGCTGCGGCACCCGTCGTTCAGGGCGGTTCCTCGGCTTCTCCGGTGGTGCGGCGGCGTGGGCGCGGAGGGAGTGCGCCGTCCTGGGTGCGCTTGCGGCGCGGGCGCGGGCCTGGCCGCGTCTCCGGCTCCGCCTCCGTGGGAACGACCTCTTCCGGCTGCTCGTCCGCGGCCTCGGCGTGCGCTGCCTTGGACGCCGCCCTGGGCGCCGCCTCGGGCGCCGCCGCCTTCGAGGCGGTCCTCCGGCCGGTCAATTCGGAGCGACGGCGCGCGGGGCCGCCCGCAGGCTTGCGGCTCACCTTTCCGGTGGTGCCGACGGCCTCCTCGCCGACCGTCCCGGCGGCGGCCGTGGAGGCGTCGGCGACGTCTCCGACCACGCGCCCGGCCTCGCCACCGACGTCCGCGACCGTCCGCCGCGCGGCTCCGCCCACGCCTTCGACGGCGCGGCCCGCGCCCCCGCCGACCTCCTCGGCGGTCCGGCCGACGCCGCTGCCGACGTCCCCGACGGCCCGTCCCGCGCCGCCGCCGACGTCCTGGACCGCACGGCCGGCGCCGCCGCCCACGTCCTCCACGGCACGGCCCGCGCCCCGGCCGACGTCCACCGCCGCCGAGCCGACGCCGTGGCCGACGTCCTGCACGGCTGCTCCGGCGCCCCGGCCCACGTCCTGGACGGCGGCCCCGGCACCCCGGCCCACGTCCTGCACCGCCGCCCCGGCACCGGTGCCCAGTTCACCGACGGCCACGCGGGCTCCGCTGCCCACGTCCCGCACGGCGGAGCCCACCCCGCGGGCCAGCTCGTGCAGGATCTCGGGGTTGCGGTCGAGCGTGGTGAGCACGCGGTTGATGATCGTGGCGACGTTGTCGAGGCGGACCCTGAGCTGGGCCTGCGCCTCCACGCCCGAGATGTTGAGGTGGACGCGGCCGAGCGAGACGTCCGCGCCCACGTTGAGCTTGAGCAGGTCCAGCACCTCGGCCTGGAGGGAGACGTGGGCGCGCAGGTCCTCGACGTCCAGGTCGATCTCGTCCACCTTCAGCAGGGGGACGTCGAGGAAGACGTCGGGGTCCGCCCGGGGGGCCGCGGCCTCCGCCGCGTCGACGTCCTCGTCGTAGACGCCCTCGCTCTCGTCGTCCTCCGGCTCGGATTCTTCGTCGTACTCCAGCTCGTACTCGGGCTCGGCTTCCCCGTCGTACGGCTCGGGCTCCTCGGGCTCTTCCGCTGCGCTCTCGGCGTTGTCGTGCATCACCGCACCCTTGCGATCGGACCGGACCTTTCGGCTCATTCTGGTCCGGTTCGGGGTTCGGTGCTCGCCCACCGGCCCGCCGCGAGGGACGCCGGCCGGCACGGTCACACACGCGGAGGCCGCGCCGAGGGGGTCCCTCGGCGCGGCCTCCGCGTGTGAGGTGCGGTTACGCCGCCAGCGTCTCTTCCTCCTGGGTGACGGCGCTGCGGCGGTTGACGCAGTAGCGGTCCAGCAGCGCGTCGGCCGCGGCCAGGGCGTCGTCGGCCGTGCGGGCACCCGTCATCACACACAGCGTGTAGGTCGCGTCCTCCAGCACACGGCTCGTGTCACCCGTGGGACGCCGGTCGTGCTCGATTCGCGCCTGGGCGAACCGAGCCAGCGCAGCACGGAGTTCCTTCTCGGCCGGAAGCAGCATGACCATCCCTCTCCCCTGCAAACACCTCGCCCGCCGGCCCTGAACTCCTGCCAGGAGCAGGCCGTGGCAGTGGACTTCAGCGGCCACCGCCTTGGCGCCGAACAACGCCGGGCACACTGCTACGCCTGCCCGCGGTTCACAGTCGTATACCGAATACTTTTGGCCTTTCGACGATCATTCTCGGCCGCGAGACCGGCCGAGGGCCGGGGATGGCCGGGGATGGCCGGGGATGGCCGGCCGGACATGACCGTGGGCGTGCCGTCGAGCTCGGGGGGAGATTCACGTCGGCACACCCACAAGAGAGGGGCGTGCACAGGAACACGTCCCTCTCGGAAGGGCGCCTGCCCCGTCCGACGCCGACCAGGCTGGGCCGTCCGGGTGAACCACCCGGGGGACCGCCGGACGGAAGGTTCAGCGGTGACCCAGTACGTTGATCACCCGGCCGTTCGGGTCACGGACGAAGAAGCGGCGCACTCCCCACTCCTCGTCCTGCAGCGGGTGCACGATCTCCGCGCCCGCCCCCCGCACGGCCGCGTAGGCCGCGTCCACGTCGTCCACCTCGACGCTCAGGTCCGGGACCACCGGCGCGGTCTTGTCGTACGCCATGAGGCTCACCTGTGCCGCCGGCTGGGACGGGGACGCGAGCGTGGTGATCCAGCCGAGGTCCATGACCTGCTCGAAACCCAGCAGGCCGTAGAAGGCGCGGCTCTCCTGCGCGGCGTCGGACGGGATGTTGGGCACGACACGGCGAACGACCACGGACGGCTCCTCCGGGCGACGGCTACGGCTACGGCTACGGCAACGCGCTTCTCCTCTTCGGGTCCGCCGGTGCCTCACAGCACCCGCAGCACCCCGACCACCTTGCCCAGGATGCGCGCCTCGTCGCCCGGGATCGGGTCGTAGGCCGGGTTGCGGGGCATCAGCCAGACCCTGCCCTCCTGGCGGCGCAGCACCTTGACCGTGGCCTCGTCCTCCAGCAGGGCCGCGACGATGTCGCCCTGGTCGGCGCTGTCCTGGCGCCGTACGGTCACGATGTCGCCGTCGCAGATCGCCGCTTCGATCATGCTGTCGCCGGAGACGGTCAGCGCGAACAACTCCCCCTCGCCGACGAGTTGGCGGGGCAGCGGGTAGACGTCCTCGACCATCTCCTCGGCGAGCAGCGGCACGCCGGCGGCGATCCGGCCGACCAGGGGCACGTCCACGGCGGACGACCTGCTCGGCTGCTCGGCCGCGGTCGGGGCGGGCTCGGACAGGCCGGAGAGCTCCGACAGACCGGCCAGTTCGGCGAGTTCCGCTTCGCGGACGCGGTAGGCGCGCGGGCGGTGCGGGTCGCGGTACAGGACTTCCTTGCGTTCGAGCACCATCAACTGGTGGGCGACGGAGGAGGTGCTGGCCAGCCCCACGGCCTGGCCGATCTCGCGCATCGACGGCGGGTAGCCCTGGCGCTGCACCGTGGCCGTGATGAACCGGACGATGTCCTGCTGCCGAGCGGTCAGCCGACCCTCGACAGGCCGGATGCCCGGCGGCCGCCCACGGCGTACCGGCGCGTTGTTCTCCATTTCGGGCACCTCCATACAAGATCTCGCCGAGTGTGACCTTAGCCTGCCTCCCTCCACAAATGGAACACCGATTCGACCAACGGGGCCGCGTGCGGGCTCCCGCGGTCCCAGCGCGCGTCGGGCGGGCCGCCTTTGACTCAGCGGTGTCCCTGGGTGCGCCAGGCGGGTCGGCGGTGTTCCCGGGTGCGCCGAACGGGTCGGCGGGCGCCGCTCCGCCGCTCGGCGGCCCACGCCACGCCGCGCCGGACACCCGTCGCCGTCGCGTGGCGCAGCCTCGTGCGCAGGGACGGCCGGGCCGGAGGCAGGGGCAGCCGGGTCCGGCGCGCGTAGGTCTTCCAGTCCTCGTAGAGGCCGGGTGCGAACACCGCGGCGAGCAGGAGCAGGGGGATCACCACAGCGGATATCAACGCAGCTCGTCCTTCCGGGTCGCTCGGGTCAGGAGTGGTCCGCGGCAAGCGTCTGTTCCCTCATATAAGCCGCACGCGAGATGGGCGGCCACCTCGCGTGCGGCTCGTGGCCGCCTCGGGCCGCCCCGGAGCCACGTCGGGGTTCCCGCACTCCCCGCCGGGAGTGCGGGTGTGTGCCGCTGCCCTGTGGGGGAACCTGGTGCCCGGGTCCCAGCAGGTGAGAGGAGCAGGTGTGAGCACGTCGACGGCATCGGGGGACGGTGGGCAGCCCGGCGCCCGGGACGACGGCCACCAGCCCGACCCGCACCGGTGGCGGGCCCTCTGGGTCACCCTGGTGGCGGGGTTCATGAGCCTGCTCGACGTGACGATCGTGGCGGTCGCCCTGCCCACCATCCAGCGTGAGCTGCACGCCTCCCCCGCACAGGTGCAGTGGGTGGTGTCCGGGTACGCCCTGAGCTTCGCCCTCGCGCTGGTCACCGCGGGACGCCTCGGCGACGCCCTGGACCGGCGCCGCATCTTCCTGCTCGCGCTGAGCGGGTTCGTGCTGTTCAGCGCCGCCTGCGGAGCCGCCCCGAGCATCACGCTGCTCGTGGTGGCCCGCCTGGCCCAGGGTCTCGCGGCGGGCTTCATGGCCCCGCAGAACTCGGCGCTCATCCAGCAGATGTTCCGCGGCGCCGAACGCGGCCGCGCCTTCGGCTTCTTCGGCGCCACCGTCGGCGTCTCCTCCGCCGTGGGCCCCCTGGCCGGCGGCGCCATCCTGGCCCTCGCCTCGGGCCCGCAGGGCTGGCGGTGGATCTTCTACGTCAACGTCCCCATCGGCATCCTCGCCGTCCTGCTCGGCCGCCGCCTGCTGCCCCGCACGAAGCGCTCGGGACGGGGACACGTGGACGTGCCCGGCATCCTCCTGCTGGGCCTCGGTGTGCTCGCCCTGATGTACCCGCTGGTGCAGGCCGACTCCGGCGGCCTCGGCGGCCTGTGGTGGCTGTTCCTCGTCGGCGCCGCGCTCCTCGCCGCCTTCGTGCGGTGGCAGCGGCGCCTGGTCGCCCGGGACACCCAGCCACTGCTCGACCCGCGGCTGTTCACCACCGTGCGCGGGTACGCCGTCGGGGCGGGCGTCGGCACCCTGTACTTCATCGGATTCAGCGGCGTCTGGCTGGTCTTCGCGCTCTTCTACCAGCACGGCCTCGGCTTCTCGCCGCTGCGTTCCGGACTCGCGGTGACCCCCTTCGCCGTCGGCTCGGCCTGCGCCGCGGTGATCGCGGGCCGGCTGGTCGACCGGTTCGGGCGGCTGCTGACCGTGTGCGGGCTGTCCGGGGTGATCCTCGGTCTGGGCGGCACCGCCCTGCTGCTCCGCCTCGCGCCACTGGACACCGCCCCCTGGCTCGCCGCCCCGGTCCTGTTCCTCGGCGGGCTGGGCAGCGGCTGCGTCGTCTCGCCCAACATCACCATGACCCTGCGCGACGTCCCGGTCCGCATGGCGGGCGCGGCGGGCGGCGCCCTGCAGACCGGGCAGCGGCTCGGCGCGGCCGTCGGCACCGCCGCGCTGCCCGGCCTCTTCTACGTCGTCCTGGGCCACGGCCACGACTACCGCGGGGCGCTCGTCACCGCGTTGAGCACCGGCCTCGTCGGCATGGCGGCCTCGCTGGCGCTGGCGACGTACGACTGGCTGCACGACCGGCGTGCGCAGTCCTCCCGCGGCACCTGCCCGGACGAGGTCGCGCACAGTCCGGTGCACGCCCGCCACTCCTGACCCCGCGCCTCGGCACACCGCACGGACCCGTGCCGGTGCACGACCGGCGCTCGCGACACTCCCCTACGACACCTGACGGTGCCGGTGCCGGTGCACATCCGATCTTCCTGACACGCGCATTGGGGCACCGCGGGCACCCGTGCCGGGACGGGGTCGCCGCAGGTCCAGGACGCGCGTCCGGGCAAACGGCTGCACACCCGGGGTACTCCCGCGTCTCCCGGGTACGCGTGGAGGAACGCCCCCTTCCCCTTGGGCGCCGTCCGACGCCACCCCCCCCCGTGACGCAGTAGGAGATGACATGAGGCTCCGCCAGTCCGCCTGGTGTTCCGAGCGAGTGCTGGCGGGGCGGTACCGCCTGGACGCGCTCATCGGCTCAGGCGGGGCCGCCGACGTCCACCGCGCTTTCGACGACCGCCTGAAGCGGCCGGTGGCCGTCAAGATCTTCCGCACCGGCACCGACCTCGACATGGAGGAGCGGTTCCACAACGAGGCGCTCATCCTGGCCCGGCTGCACCACCCCGGCCTGGTCACCGTCTACGACGCGGGACGCCACCAGGGCACCGCCTTCCTGGTGATGCAGCTGATAGAGGGCCCCACCCTCAAGGACCGGATAGCCGCCGGCCCCCTCTCCCCCGCCGAGACCGCGACGCTCGGCGCCGGCCTCGCTCAGGGGCTGGACCACGCGCACGCCGCCGGGATCGTCCACCGCGACGTCAAGCCGTCGAACATCATCCTGGACCGCTCGGGCCACCCCCACCTCACCGACTTCGGGATCTCCCGGCTCCTCGACTCCACGTCCCGCACGGCGACCGGCGCGCTCATCGGCACCGCCGCCTACCTCGCTCCCGAGCAGGTGCTCGGACGCCCGGTGGGCCCGGCGGCCGACGTCTACGCCCTCGGACTGGTCCTCCTCGAGTGCCTGACGAGCCGCCTGGAGTACGACGGCGTCCCCCTGGAGTCGGCGATCGCGCGCCTGCACCGCGAGCCGGTGCTCCCCGCCGACCTGCCGGACGAACTGGCCTCCCTGCTAAGGGAGATGACCGACCTGGACGAGTGCAACCGCCCGTCGGCCCGCGCGTGCGCGCGGCGGCTGGCCGCCCTGGCCGACACCCTCGGGCCCGCGTCCGCGCCGCTCCCGGCCGGCCTGACGAGCATGGTCCCCCGGGGTACGCCGGAGGCGGACGACCACCCGACCCACCACGACGTCCCGCCCGCCCCGGAACGGGTCGTGGCGGCGGTCGCGGCAGGCGCGTCGACACCCGCGGGAGCGTCCACGGGCGGGCGCACGCGACGGCGTCTCCTGACCGTCGGCGGAACCGCCGCGGTCGCCACCGTCATGGCCGCCACCCTCGCCGTGACCGCCGGTTCCTCGGACCAGACGTCCGGTGACCGCGCGTCCCGCACGGACAGCCGTTCGGCCAGCGGCACCGAGGCCCCGGTCAGCCCCGGGGCGAAGACCGGAACGGACCGCACGGCGCCGAGTGCCCCGGCCGCCGCTCCGGCCGTCGGCTCCAGCGGCACCTCCGGATCTGTCGACTCCTCCGGCTCCGCCGCCACACAGCTCCGTGACGCCCGCCTCGCCGAGCAGGCCGACGCGCCCTCCGCCCGGCCGAGCAACGACCACGTCCCCGGCCACGGCGCCACCCACGGCAAGGGCGAACCGACCCCCGGCCGGAGCCCGGCCCGCGGCACGTCGCACCCCCCGGCCACCGGAGCCCCCGACCCGACCACGCCCAGCCCGTCCGCCACCACCGAGTCGCCGTCCCCGGACCCGACGCCGGGCACCCCGGACGAGTCCGAGCAGGCCCAGGACGTCACCCGGGTGAAGAAGGACAAGTAACTCGCCCCTCGCCGCACAACTCGTCTGAGCCCATGACGAGTTGACGCTTGCGCCTGCCCATCTCGCGAGGTGGGAACCGGTGAAAGGGAACCAACTACTCCGCCGATGCGTACTATCGCTTCCCACGGCACACGGCACCCGTCAGGTCGCCCTTCGCCGCAACGACAGCCACGAGACACTCAACGCCTCGTCGACCCACCGAGTTTCCAGCGGTCCGGGCGGACACTGCCGACCGAGTCCGCGGAGAGGTCAGCGCCATGTCCGAGAACACCACGGCCACCACCGAACTGGCATCCCAGTACGCCTCGCAGGTGACCACCGACCTCGAGCGCAACGTCGAGGAACAGGCCCGCCTCAGCGCCGAGATCGCCGCGCTCCAGGAGCAGTTGACCACGCTCCAGCACGACCACACCGTGCTCGTGAACCTGCAGCAGGCCCTCGGCCTCGCCCCCTCCGCCCCCGCCGGACCGACCACCACGCCCACGGTGCCCGCGCCCCGCAAGAAGGTGGCCGCCGCGACGGAGACCCCGAAGAAGCCGCAGGCGAAGAAGACGTCGCCCGCCGCCGGCCGCGCGAAGAGCACCAAGTCTGCGGCCTCCAGGGCTGCTTCCACTGGCGCCAAGTCCGCGACACCCCCCGCGGGCAAGACCGCCAAGGCGGTCACCAAGGCCGCCAAGTCCACCAAGTCCCCCGCGTCCGCCGCACCCACGGCCGGCAAGAGCGCCAAGTCCCCCGCGTCCACGCCCGCCAAGAGCCACAAGCCGGCCGCCGTGCCCGCGGACCGGCCGACGCTGGTCGACCTGGTGCGGGAGCACCTCGCGGAGCAGTCCGAGCCGCGCTCCGCGGCGGAGATCGCCACCACCCTCGGCCGCGCCCACACCGACCGGGCCGTGAAGCCCACCGTCGTGCGCACCACGCTGGAGGCGCTCGTCGCCAAGGGCCAGGCGCAGCGCACCCGTCAGGGACGCTCGGTGTTCTACACCGCGCCCGACGCCCCCGAGCAGCAGACCGGGCAGACCGGTCAGGCCGGACGGACCGACCTGACCGACCGGACCCCGGCGGCCCCCGACTCCCGTTCCGAGGACGCCGCCTGACGACGGGCGGGCGTCGGCCCGGGCTCGGGCCCAGGACGCCCGCGTCGCCGTACGACCGCACGGGAACCGCTCGGTGGGCGCGGAGCGGTCCTCCGCCTCGGGTGCTTCAGGCGCGCTCGGCCACGTACAGGCTCTGCGTACCGCGGCCGAGCGGCCCCTTGGTGTCGTGCAGGGCGGACTCGGCCAGGCCGACGCCCCCGCCGTCCACCATGGTCCGGGCGTCCAGGCACACCCACTCGCCCTCGGGGTGGCGGTGCAGGCTCACGGTGAGGTCGGCGTTGACGAAGACGTAGCGGTGGAAGTCGAGCGCGGCGCTCACGCCGTTGCCGGAGTCGGCCGCGGTCAGCACCCGGCTCAGCGGCGTGATCTCCTCCCCCGCGACCAGGGGCACGCGCATCCGCATCCAGGCGGTGGCCGGGCCGGTCTCCAGGAACGAGCCCGTGGCGAAGCACACGTCCATGGCGGTGTGGTAGCCCTGCTCCCACGGCACCGGGAAGAACTGCGCCGGGGAGGCGTCCTCGGGTCCGGGTACCTCGGGGGCCGGTGACACGTCCGGCACCGAGCCGGGCACGGCCCGCATCGACAGGGCTGTCGCCCGCATGACCTCGTCGGCGCCGTCGGGGGTCAGCGCGACCTCCACCAGTTCGACGCTGCGCCCGGAGCGCAGTACCCGCCGGGAGACGGTCAGCGGCCGCAGGGGAACGGGCCGCCTGATCTCGTACGTCAGCCGGGCGACCCGCATCCCCGGCCGCGGCGCGACGGCCAGGCCGAGCAGCGCGGCGGGCGGCCCGGCGTGCTGCGCGTCGGCGTCCCAGGGGCCCCGGGCGTACCCGGTGGGCAGGAACCTGGCGTCGTCCGCACGCTCGTAGAACGCCTCGACGTCCGACACCGGCATGACTGGCCCTCCTCGCGGCAGGATGCACGTGGAGGTCATGTTACTGAGCGCTTGCTCATCCGTCGCGGCAGTTGTCGTACCGGACCGGTGGCCCGGTCGGCTCCTAGCGGTCCGCCAGCGCGATGCGCACGGTGATCCGCTTGCCGACCGGCTCGCGCTGCACGTCGAACCCCTCGGCGACGGCCATCACGATCTCCAGGCCGTGCTGCCCGACCCGGCCGACATCCGCCGCGCGGGCGACCGGCAGCACCGGTTCGGAGTCCCACACCATGATCTCGACACTGTCCCCGGCGAGCCGCAGGTCCAGCAGGACCGGCCCCGGCGCGTACTTCCGCGCGTTGGTGACCAGCTCGCTGACCACCAACTGCGACACGTCCATCGCCCGCTGGGAGACCGGCACGCCGTGCTCGTCCCGCATCCGGGAGAGGAAGTCCGCGGCAAGGTGGCGGGACTGCGCGATGCAGCTCCCGTCGCCCTCCAGGACCAACGTGGTCTGTTTCGTCGTCGTGTACGGCGCCGCGTCGTCCTCGCCCATGGGCGCGGGTTCCACAGTGGTCGCCTCAGTTACCCCGTTCACACCGGTCGCGTACCCGCGATCCCACGGAGCAGGCCTACGAGTTTCCGGACCCCTGCCGAACGCCGGGTCGATCCGTGGGGTCGCCCGTCCGGGTCATGCAGGACCAGGCCGTTTGCGGGTAGAGGGACGGCGTTGGACCGACCAGAACTTCTCCCGTGAGGAACCGTGGAATGACCGATGACGCCTACCTCGCCCTGCTGACCGGTCCGGGCGCGACGCTCGGTGTGCCGCCGGCGGCGGTCGGCGAGCTGGCCTTCATGGACACGCCCGCGGTACGGGCGTGGCTCGACGCGCAGGGGGTCACTCCGACGTCCCCGGAGCTGCGCCTGCTGCCCCCGGAGCAGACCGCCGCGCTGCCGGAGGACGCCGAGCGGCTGCCCGTGCCCCTCGGCGACGAGGAGTTGAGCCGTCTGCGCCACGAGACCGCCCCGCAGGACGTGGCCCGGCTGGAGCAGGAGCTGCTGGCCTACCGCGACTGCGCGGACGGCCGTGAGGCGCTGCTGGCCCGTGCCGTCGCCGCCGGCGTGCCGCCGTACCGCATCGCGGAGCTGACCGGCGAGGACCTGGCCGCGGTGGAGGCCGTGGCCGGCTGACGCACCGCGGGCCCGTAGGTACCGGGGCCCGCGACGTCCCTTGCCCTCCGCCCCCCCGCTCCCCCAGCCCCCGTCAGGCGGCCGGCCGCGTCTGCGGTCGCCACACGACCAGGCTCTCCACCGTGTACGACAGCTCGGTGGCGGAGGAGTCGGGGGGCGGGTGGTAACGGCCCGCGCACACCGAGAGGTTGACGATGAGGTGGGCGTGCCAGTCGCGTCCCACGCCGCGTCCGTCGGAGAACACCGTGGCGCCGTTCAGCGTCCAGACCACGTCGCGCCGGCCGCACGTGACGCCGAGGTCGACCACGCCGCCGGGGCGGACCGCCTCGTCCCGGACGTACTCGCCCGCCTGCCGTACGTGGTTGGTGAGTTCGAGCAGGTCGGGGTTGTCCGGGTGGTACTCGAACAGGTCGACCTCGTTGCCGCCGTCCCGCCAGGTCCAGATCGCCGGCCAGGCGCCGAGGCCGACGGGCAGGCGCACCCGGGCCTCCAGCCGGTCCCCGGTGCGGACCTCGAAGCCCTCGGGGCTGCCCTCCGTGGTGAGCAGGCCGGTGTCCCACAGGCCGTCGGCGCGGCGCGTGGCGCGGAACGTCCCGGTCCGGCTGTGGTCCGGGGCGTCGGTCAGGTGGTCGAGCTTGTTGTCACCCGGGTTGGTGGGGCCCCCGTTCGGATAGGCCCAGGACCGCCCGGCGACCCACTGGTGCTCCGACGCGAAGTCGGCGGTGAAGACGACCTGCCACACCGTGGCCCCCTGGCTCGACGGGAACGTCATCGGACAGGGCGGTTCTCCCCCCGGGCGCCCGGTCCATGCCGGGCGCCCGGGGACGGCGGTCGTCTTTCACGCGTGTGAGTGAGCCCGTCACGCGTGAGAGTGAGTCGTCCGTCACGCGTGTGGGGGAAGGGCCGGGGGCGCCGGGCCCCGGGTCAGCCCTCCGAGTCGATGCCCGTGACCGCCGCCGGTCCCAGGGGGGCGCGCGACTCGTCCAGACCGACGGCGTTCAGCGCGGAGGCGGCGATGCGCTTGGCCTCCCGTTCCGCCTCGGGACCGCTGCTCGCGTCGACCGTCAGGCGCAGGGTGAAGGTGTCGTCGTCGTTGACGGTGAGGACGTCGAGGTCCTCCTCGGTCCCCAGGTGGGTGCGGTGCGGGTCCTCCGGGCGCAGCGCCCGGGCCAGCTCCGTCCGCGTGTCCGGCCCGGCTCCGCCGGTGAACGTCCCGGGCACCGAGATGACGTACGTCGTCATGGCATTCCTCCCTCGGTCTCCACGCGCCTACCCCGCACCGGCGACAAGATCCCGGGAAACCCGGCGCGTTACGACCGTTCGGCGGGTGCGCCCGCGGCGGCGGCACCCGCGGTGCCCGTCGCCGGGCGGCGTGCCGTGGCCTCCCACAGGCACCAGGTGGACCAGAGCAGCAGGACGAGGAAGGCGGCCAGCAGGACGAGCAGGACCACCGTCTGCCGGGCCGATCCGTCGCCCCAGACGCTGCTCAGCAGCAGGCTGAGCGTCCAGGCGAGCACGCCGCCGCCGTACACGGCCCTGAGCTGTCGCAACTGAGTCACCGAACGCATCGTCACCCCTCCGAGCACATCCGCCACGCGTTCCTCTGCCCGTACCCCCGTGGAGCCGCTTCACCGCACCACATTCCGGACGGATTCCGCGCGGGATCCGGCCACCTACCCCGGCGCGGCGGTCCGGCCGCCGCGATCGCGTCGCGTGCCCGGGGGCAAGACCATGGCAGGAGGAGGCACTGCCGGCGTCCCCGTACCGAGCCGGCGTCATCCGTACGCCGAACCGGGAGGTGGCCGCCGTGCAGGCCCTGCTCTCCGTCGTCTTCGCCCTCGGAGCGGCCTTCAGCAACGCCCTGGCGACGGTGCTCCAGCGCAAGGCCGCGCTGACCGTGCCGCGGTCCCAGGGGCTGCGCGTGGGGCTGTTGTTCGACCTGCTGCGGCGGCCCGTCTGGCTGGGCGGGATGCTCGCGGTGGTCGGCGCCGCCGTCTGCCAGGCCGTGGCGCTGGCGACCGGGCCGCTGACCGTCGTACAGCCGTTGTTCGTGCTGGAGCTGCCGCTCGCCCTGATGATCGCGACCGTCCTGCTGCACCGGCGCCTGCCGCCGCGCGGCTGGCTGGCCGTGACGGCGGTGGTGGCCGGTCTCGCGGTCGCGCTCGCCGCGGCCTCTCCCCACGGCAACCTCACCCAGGTGGCCCCGCACCGCTGGGTCGTGGCGCTCGCCGTGTCCATGGGCGCGGTGGTGGCCCTGTCCCTGGCGGCCCTGCGGCGGCCCGAGGGGCGGGCGCGGGCCGCCTGTCTGGGAGCGGCGACCGCGATCTGCTACGCGGTGACCGCGGCCCTGATGAAGGCGTCCACGCACACCCTCGACGAGGACGGGATCGTCGCGTTCTTCACCGCCTGGGAGACGTACGCGTTCGCCGCGGCCGGGGTGTGCGCGCTGTTCCTGCTGGAGAACGCCATGCAGGCCGGGCCGCTGGTCGCCTCCCAGCCGGCGCTCACCCTCGGCGACGCGACGGTGAGCCTCGCCCTCGGCATCACCCTGTACGAGGAGGAGGTCCGCTCCGGCTGGTGGCTGCTGCCCCAGCTGTTCGGCGTGGTCCTGATCGCGGCCGGCGTCCTCGCGCTGTCCCGCATCCCCCTCACGCAGTCGCTGGTGGCACCGGACGGGTCCGAGCGCGGGACGCGCGTCCCTCCCGACGACGCCGGACGCTGACGCACGGGAGACGGGGGTGCGCCTCCCCCGCCGTCACATGCTGGTGCCGAAGTCCTGGGTCCAGTACGGGCCGCCGTCGCCCCGGTGGACGCCCACGCCGAGGTTCTTGAAGGCGCAGTTGAGGATGTTGGCGCGGTGGCCGGGGCTGTTCATCCACGACGTCATCACCGACCGGGCCGTCTGCTGGCCCTTGGCTATGTTCTCGCCGTACGTCGACCAGCGGTACCCGGCGGCGGTGATGCGGCGGCCGGGGTCGGCGCCGTCCGGGTTGACGTGGTCGAAGAAGTCGCGGGCCGCCATGTCGTCGGAGTGGGCCTGCGCGGCGTCGCGCAGCCGGTCGTTCGACGTGAGCGGGGCACAGCCCGCCGTCCTGCGCTCCTGGTTGACCAGGGCGAGCACCTGGCCGGCGACGTCCGAGGGGGCGGGCGGCGCCGCGGCGCGCGGACTGGCGGCGGCGCTCTTCGGCGTGACCGGGCGTGGGCTGGGGGTGGGGCCGGCGGTGCGGGCGCTCGGGGTGGGGCTCGCGCTGGGGGACGGCGAGGCCGAGCGGGAGGGACGGGCGGACGGCGAGGGGGACGGTGAGGCGTCGGAGGACGGGGCGGGGGTCGGCGGCAGGGCCGCCGGGGATATCTCCGCGCCGCGCGCGGCGGTCGGCTCCTCCGTCCCCTCCCCCGGCTGGGTGATGACGTAGGTCAGACCACCGCCGGCCAGACAGGCAGCCACGACCGCCCCGCCGACCGCCCGCCGGCGGGTGCGGCGCCTGCGCCGGGCCGCGCCGCGCGACAGACCCCGGTCCGCGGCGGTGTGCGCGCCCGGCCGCGAGGACACCAGGTGGTCGGGACCGTCGGCCTGCGGGACGACGGACCCGGCGGGCGCCAGGGTGTCCGTGGCCGCGCGGAGGCGCTCCAAGAGCAGGGGCGAGGCGGCGACCAGCGCGAGGCCCGCCAGCAGCCCCTCCGCGGGCACCAGTCCGCTCCACAGGCCCGAGCAGCGGGCGCAGTCGCGGGCGTGCCGGGCGATGCGCTTGCGCCACAGCGCGGAGGGGCGGCCGTCCCATCCGGCGAGCGTGGTGCGCAGGTCGGGGCACGGGGGCTGGGCGTCCAGGGCGCGCACGACCACCCGTGCGGCCTCCAGCTGGGCCTTCATCCGCTGGACGCGGACCGCCGTGTGCTCCGGGGTGAGTTCGAGGGCCGCGGCGACCTCGGCGCGGGTGAGCTCGCCGGCGGTCTCCAGCCACCACAGCGACAGCAGCGCCCGGTCGGCGGGCTCCAGCCAGCGCGTGGCGCGGGCCGTCTCCTGCCGTTGGCCGGACAGCTGCAGCCGCACGATGGTCAGGTCGACGAAGTCGGCGCCCGGGTCGGCGACGTCCCAGGCGTCCTCCACGGGTCCCCCGGCGGGGGTGCGGCCCTGCCAGTGGGCGCGCACCTGGTTCATGACGATGGCCACCAGCCAGGGGCGGAAGCTCTCGGGGGCGCGCAGGGTGTCCAGGGAGCCGAGGGCACGGAGCATGCTCTCCTGCACGACGTCGTCGACGTCCACCGAGCCGTTGAGCGCCCGGCCCACGATGTTGTAGACGAGCGGGAGGTACGCGCCGACGAGCGCGTCCTGCGCCGCCTGGTCGCCCGCTCGCGCGGCGGTCACCAGTGCCGCCGTGTCCGTGGTGCTCGTCTGCGCTGACCTCATGTGCCGTTTCCCTGTCGTCGACGCCGAATGGTGCTTGTCCGTCGTAGGGGAGATCCCTGAGGGAGCACCGCATAACGGTTTTCGGCAGAGCGTTCGACGACAGGGGAACCGCTCCGGCGTCCGGCGCGCAAGGAGGGGGATCACACCGGGGGCCGTCCGGTGGACGCGCGCGGGCTCGTCGCGTCCGTTCGAGTGGGGTCGGGGCCGGGACAGAAGCGGGGTGGGCGAGACGGGCGTTGAGGTGTCGTTGGGCACGACCATCCACCGCCGTCGGAAGGACCACCACGATGCGACGTACCGCTCTGCTCGCCCTCTGCGCCCTCATCTCCGCCGGAGCGACCGGCTTCTTCGCCACCAGCGCGCTGCGCAACCGCTGAGACGGCCGCCCGCCGCCCGACGCCCGACCACCGCTCACCGGCTGCTGTCCGGTCGGCCGGTGGGGGTGGGACGGCGCTGACGGGGGCGGGGGCCGTTCGCAGGGCGTGCCGTGCCGCGGCGGGGAGTGCCGTCGCAGCGGGTCGGCCGCGCTACGGCAGGGGGGTGCCGCCCGTGGCGTTGAGGACCTCGGCCGTGACGAAGCTCGCCTCCTGCGAGGCGAGGTACACGTAGGCGGGGGCCAGTTCGGCCGGCTGGGCCGGGCGGCCGAGGGGGCTCTGCTTGCCGAACTCCGACGTGTCGGGCATGGTCGCCGGGATCAGGGGCGTCCACACCGGGCCGGGCGCCACCGCGTTGACGCGGATGCCGCGCTCGGCCACCATCTGGGCCATGCCCTGGGTGAAGGTGACGATCGCGCCCTTGGTCATCGCGTAGTCCAGCAGGTGCGGGCTGGGCTTGTACGCCTGCACCGAGGTGGTGTTGATGACGCTGCCGCCCTCGGGGATGTGCGGCAGGGCGAACTTGGTCAGCCAGAACATGCCGTACAGGTTGGTCCGCAGGACGCGGTCGAACTGCTCGGTGGTGATGGCCTCGATGCCGTCCGGCTGGGACATCTGGTAGGCCGCGTTGTTCACCAGCACGTCGATGTGCCCGAACTCCTCGACCGCACGGTCGATGAGGGCCCGGCAGTTGGCCTCCTCACGGATGTCGCAGGAGACGGCGACCGCCTTGCGTCCCGCCTCCCGCACCAGCCGGGTCGTCTCCTCGGCGTCCTCCGCCTCCTCGTCCAGGTGGGTGAAGAGGACGTCGGCGCCCTCGCGGGCGAAGGCCAGGGCGACGGCGCGGCCGATGCCGGAGTCGCCGCCCGTGATGACCGTCTTGCGGCCCTCCAGCCGGCCCGAGCCACGGTAGGAGTCCTCCCCGTGGTCCGGCGGCGGGTCCATGGGCCCGGTCCAGCCCGGATGCGGCTGGTCCTGGGAGGCGAAGTCCGGCTGGGGGTGCTGTGTCGTCGGGTCCTGCTGAGCGCGCTGCTCGTCGCCCACGTCGGCCTCCTGGTCTGATCGTGCGGTGTGCGGCACGACGGGTTCCCCGATCGCCCCGGTCGAAAAGCCCCCGTCACCCGCACGGACCCCGGCGGCGTCAGGGGGCGCTCAGGGCCGCACCTCCCCGTCCGTCTCCGGCTCCGGCACCGGACGGAACTCCACGGCCACCACACCGTCGACGGCCCCGCACAGCTCCTCCAGCTCGGTCACCGACACCCCCGGCGACAGGCGGCCGCTGAGGACCACCTGGCCGTTCGTGACGTCCACCTGCACGGCCGACGGCGCCTCGCCGAGCGTCTTGACCAGCACCTCCTCGACGATCTCGGTGCGCAGCGCCTGGTCGGTGCGCAGGAAGACGCGCAGCAGGTCGCTCCTGCTGACCACGCCGATCAGCCGCTGGTCCCCGTCGACGACCAGCAGCCGCTTCACGCCGTGCCGGGCCATGACCCGCGCGGCGTCGACGACGCTCCAGTCCTCGTGCGCGCACACGGGCGGGGAGGACATCAGGCCGGCGGCGTCGGTGGCCGACGTCTTCGCGGGCCGCGGCGCGGTGCCCGTCGCACCCGCCTCCGGCCGGCCCCACATCTTGTGCAGCAGGTCGGCCTCCGAGACGACGCCCACGGGACGGTCCCCGGCGTCCACCACCGGCACCGCGGTGATGTCGTACTCCAGCAGCAGGTGGGCGATCTCCTTGAACGGGGTACCGGCCTGGACCCGGACGACCGCGCTGCTCATCACGTCGCGCACCGTCTGGTGGTTCATCACGGGCTGCCTCTCTGCTCACCGGCCACGACCGGTCGGCCGCGCACACCGCCGCCCTCGCCCTCCCCAACGAACGGGCGCCCCGGAAGTGCGCCCGGCGTCGCCGTCCGCCCGGCCGGTCCGTCAGTTTCGGAGAAGCCGGGGCCCGGCGTCGCCCCCTAGGCTCGGGGCAGCCCCATCGGGGGAACGGTCCGGCGAGCGGGAGACGTGTGATGGGTGAGACGGGGTTCACGGCCGAGGAGCGCGCCGCCATGAAGGAGCGGGCACGGGAGACGCGGGGGACCCGGCGCGCGGGCGGGAAGGCGGACCCGGAGAAGCCGGAGAAGGAGGTGCTGGCGAAGATCGCCGAGATGGAGGACGGCGACCGCGCGCTGGCCGAGCGGGTGCACGCCCTGGTCACCGGTGCCGCCCCGCAGCTCGCGCCGAAGCTCTGGTTCGGGATGCCGGCGTACGCCCGGGACGGCAAGGTCGTCTGTTTCTTCCAGTGTTCCGCGAAGTTCAAGGCCCGCTACTCCACGCTCGGCTTCAACGACCCGGCACGCCTCGACGACGGCGCCATGTGGCCGACCGCGTTCGCGGTGACCCCCGACCTGACGGCCGACGACGAGGCCCTCATCTCCGCGCTGGTGCGGCGCGCGGCGGGCTGACGGCGGACGGCCACCGGGGCGCCGTTCACGGGATCTCCTGTTCGGCCCAGATGACCTTCCCGGTGGCCGTGTAGCGCGCCCCCCAGCGGTGGGCCAGCTGGGCCACCAGGAACAGGCCCCGGCCGCCCTCGTCGGTGGAGCGGGCGTGGCGCAGGCGGGGTGCGGTGCTGCTGGCGTCGGACACCTCGCAGGTCAGGCGGGAGTCGCGCAACAGGCGCAGGCGCACGGGGGGTTCGGCGTAGCGGATGGCGTTGGTGACCAGTTCGCTGACGATGAGCTCGGTGGTCATGACCAGCTCGTCGAGCCCCCAGTCCGCCACCTGACGGGTCGCCAGGGCACGCAGCTCGGCGACGGCGGCCGGGTCGGCGGGCACGTCCCAGGAGGCGACGTGGTCGGCACCCAGGCCGTGCGTGCGGGCCAGCAGCAGGGCGACGTCGTCGGGCTGCGGATCGGGCAGCAGCCGCCGTACCGCGGACGTGCACAGCTTGCGCAGGTCGGGCTCCGGGCGGGACAGGGCCTCGGCGAGGCGGGCCATGCCGTGCTCCATGTCGCGGTCGCCGCCCTCGACCAGGCCGTCGGTGTACAGGCCGAGCAGGCTGTTCTCGGCGAGTTCGATGGTGGCGGCCTCGAAGGCCATGCCGCCCAGGCCCAGCGGAGGGCCCGCGGGGGGCTCGGGGAAGGAGACCCGTCCGTCGGGGGCGACCACGACCGGCGGGGGGTGCCCGGCGCGGGCCATGGTGCAGGTCCGGCCGACGGGGTCGTAGACGGCGTAGAGGCAGGTGGCGCCGAGGAAGGCCGCGGAGCTCTGCCGGGCCGCCTCGTCGTCGGTCATCTCCTCGCTCAGCCGGAGCACCAGGTCGTCGAGGTGGGCGAGCAGTTCGTCGGGCGGCAGTTCCATGTCGGCGAGGGTCTGCACCGCGGTGCGCAGCCGGCCCATGGTGGCCGCCGCCGTGATGCCGTGTCCGACGACGTCCCCGACGACCAGGCCCACGCGGGCCCCGGACAGCGGGATCACGTCGAACCAGTCGCCGCCGACGCCGCCGCGGGGGTCGGCCGGAAGGTAGGAGGACGCCACTTCGAGGGCCGTGCCGCCCTTGAGGGCCTGCGGCAGCAGACTGCGCTGGAGGGTGACGGCGGCGGAGTGTTCGCGGGTGTAGCGGCGGGCGTTGTCGACGCACAGCGCGGCCCGAGCCACCAGCTCCCGGGCCGGCAGGACGTCGTCGGGCTGGAAGGACACGGGGTTGACCGACCGCATGAAGGTGGTCAGGCCCAGGACGGTGTTGCGGGCGCGCATCGGCACGCAGATCAGCGAGTGCAGCCCGAACGCCCGCAGCCGCTCCGCCCGTTCGGGCTGCTGGGTGACCCACAGTTCGTCCGCGGGGTCGAGGACCGGCAGGAGGACCGGTTCGCCGTCGATGAGCAGCCGCGCGTCGTGCGGCGGCGGGAGGAAGTCCACCCTGTCGCCGAGCCGCCCCACGGCCTCCGGGCAGCCCTCGCGGACCGAGCGCAGTCCGGCGCGCCGCATCACGGCCCGGGCCGGTGCCGGTCCGGCGTCGGTCAGCCACGTGCCGTGCCCCTCGGTGCTCAGGACGTGCTCCAGGAGGTCCACGACGACGAAGTCGGCGAAGCGGGGCACCGCGAAGTCGGCCAGCTCCTGGGCGGTGCGCATCACGTCCAGGGTGGTGCCGACACGGGTCCCGGCCTCGTTGACGAGGGACAGCAGCTGGCGGGCGGTCCACCGCTCGGTGACGTCCAGGACCATGTAGCAGACGCCGGTGACGGTCCCGTCGGTGTCGACGAGCGGGAAGAACGACGTCGACCAGGCGCGCCGACGGTACGGGTCGGCCCAGCTCCAGCCGCCGTACTCGTAGTCCGTGACCGGTGCGCCCGTCTCCAGAACCTTGCGCATCATGCCCTCCAGCGGCTCGGCCTCGAGGCCGGGCAGCAGTTCGCTGAGCCGCCGGCCCAGCCGCTGGTCGCGAGGCACGCCGCCGATGCGTTCCAGGGTGTCGTTGAGCCAGACGAAGCGCAGGTCGCGGTCGACGACGGCCATGCCGACCGGGGAGCGGACCAGGAAGCCGTCCAGGACGGACCGGTCCATCGTCCAGCGCTCGCGGCCCTCCCGGGCCGAGAGCAGGAAGCACTCGCCGCCGCCGATGCCGAACGAGGCCGAGACGCGCAGGTCGACGTCGAGCCGGTGGCCGTCGCGGTGGCGCAGGGCGGCCACGCCGCTCCAGCCCATGCCGGACCGGCACCGTTCGGCGACGCTCGCGGCGCGCAGCGGGTTCACGGGCGTGTCGAGCAGCCGCGCGGCGGGCCGGCCGACGACCTCGGCGGCCGGGCGGCCGAGGAGCGCCTCGGCCGCCCGGCTCCAGCCCAGCACCACACCGGCCGTGTCGACCACGGCGGCCGCGTCGCTGGACGCGTCGAAGGGCTCGTGCGGTCCGGCGGACGCCGGCGGGTCGCAGCGTTGTCGCGGAGCATCCATGGGCGCCGTCCCTCGCAGGACTGGTACAGGACCCATGGTGCTGCCTGGCCGCCCGATCCGCACGGTTCGCCCCCGTCGGCGTCCCCCCGGCCGCCGGCCGGGCCCCTGACTGGGCAGGGCGCGGCGGCGGGGGCAGCATGGAAGGACCGGCGGTCGGCCCCGGCCCGCGCGGCGCGACGGACGCGGGCGGCACGGGCCCCGGCCGGTACGGGAGGTCGTCCATGACAGCCGAGTCCTTCGAGTACGGCGACGACGCTCCCGGTGCGCTCCAGGCGTCCCGGCCGACGGGTCTGCTGGACGTCCTCAGCGTCGCGGCGGTCGTGCTGGACAGCGAGGGACGCATCGTGTTCTGGACCCCGCAGGCGGAGGACCTGTTCGGCTACACCGCGCAGGAGGCGCTGGGCACCTACGCGGCCCGGCTGTTCGTCCACCCCGAGCACCTGCAGTCGGTGGTGAGCCTGTTCGCGGAGGTACTGGAGACCGGCCGCAGCTGGGCGGGGACGTTCCCGGTCCGGCACAAGGACGGCAGCACCCGGCTGACGGAGTTCCGCAACATGCGGTTGCAGGACGACCTCGGCGACATGTACGCGCTGGGCATCGCCGCCGACCACGCGCTGCTGCAGCGCGTGGAGACCGATCTGGCCCTGTGCGAGCGACTGATCAACCAGTCCCCCATCGGGCTGGCCCTGCTGGACCCGGACCTGCGCTACCTGCTGGTCAACCCCGCGCTGGAACGCATCGACGGGATCCCCGCCGAGGACCACGTGGGCCGTCACCTGCGGGAGACGCTGCGTTTCCCCGACATCGACACGATCGAGTCCGCGCTGCGCCAGGTGATCACCACCGGGACGCCGCTGCTCGACCAGTACCACGTGGGCCGGCCGGCCGCCGATCCCGACCAGGAGCGGGCCTGGTCGCTGTCGTTCTACCGGCTGGAGGACCCCGGGGGCCGGGTGCTGGGCGCGGCGGCGTCGGTGGTGGACGTCACCGAGCGGCACCGCGCGGCCGCCGAGGCCGACCGGGCGCGGCGCCGGCTGGCCCTGATCGCGGACGCCTCCACGCGGGTGGGCACCACGCTGGAGGTCGACCGGACCGCGCACGAGCTGGCCGAGATCGCCGCCGCCGAGCTCGCCGACGTGGTGGCCGTGGACATCCTCGACTCGGCCCTGGCGTGCCGCACGGCCCGCCGGCCGGACAACGGGCCCGAGCTGTTCCGGGCGCTCGCCCTGACGGCGGCCCACCCGACGGTCGCGCTGGAGGCCGCCGACGCGCCCGGTGACCTCGCCGCCTACGACGGGGACCGGCTGGTGACGCTGTGCGTGCACACGGGCCGGCCGGTGCTGGTCCGGCACGTCGGCGACCGGGACCTGGCCCGCATCGGGCGCGACGAGGAGGCGTCCGGTCTGCTCGCCCGGGCGGGCGTGCACTCCTACCTGGCGGTGCCGTTGATCGCGCACGGCGAGGTGCTGGGCGCCCTGGACCTCAAGCGCACCCGCAATCCACTGCCGTTCGACCAGGACGACGTGGTGCTGGCCGGTGAGCTGGCCAGCCGGGCGGCCGTCGCCATCGACAACGCCCGCTGGTTCCAGAGCGTGCGCAACACCGCGCTGACGCTGCAGCGCAGCCTGCTGCCCGAGCACGCCCAGCACCGGACGGGCCTGGAGCTGGCCTCGCGCTACCAGCCCGCGCAGGCCACCAGCGAGGTCGGCGGCGACTGGTACGACGTCATCCCGCTCACCGGTGACAAGACGGCGCTGGTGGTGGGGGACGTGATGGGCAACGGCATCGACGCCGCCGCGACCATGGGCAGGCTGCGCACGGCCACCTGCGCCTACGCCGACCTGGACCTCGCACCCGGTGCCGTGCTGGAGCACCTGGACCACATCACCTGCGACCTGGAGCACTACATCGTCACGTGCCTGTACGCCGTGTACGACCCGCACACCCGGCAGTGCTGCATCGCCAACGCCGGCCACATGCCGCCCGCGCTGGTGGGCCCCGGCCGCCCGCCGAGACTCCTGCGGCTGCCCTCCGGCGCGCCGCTCGGGGTCGGCGGGGTCACCTTCGAGGCGACGACGGTGACCCTCGAACCCGGGGACCTGCTGGTGCTGTACACCGACGGCCTCGTCGAGACCCGGCAGCACTCGATCGACGACCGGCTGAACGTCATGCTGAGCTTCCTCGACGAGCCGCGGCGGCCGCTGGAGGAGACCTGCGACCTGCTGCTGTACGGCCTGCGGCACCCGGACGACCACGACGACGTGGCGCTGCTGATCGCGCGGGCGCTGTAGGGACTCGGGCGCGGCGGCAGGTCCCCGGACGAACTGCGCACAGGACGGGTTTCCGGGCGCCGGCGGGTACGGTGGAGGGACCCGCACCGGTCGGCGCCCCCGCGCCGGTGACCGGGTGCGCACCCCGCCGGACCGCACGGTCACGGCCCCCGCACACCCCTCGACGGAGCAGACATGCCGCACCCCTCCGCGGGGCCGGACAGCGGATCCGACACCCTGTTCGACCTGGACGCCCTCGGGCAGCCCGTCCCGGCCGGCGGCGGCGCCGGTCCGTCCTCGCAGCCCGTGGCCACGGGCGGCGCGCCCTTCCGGGACAGCGACACCGCCCGCCGTCTGCTGCCCGTGCGGACCGTCTACGCCGAGCCGGCGGCCGCCGCGTCACCCCGCGGCCGCGAGATCCTCGCCCGCTTCCCGCGGGCGGAGGTGATCGAGGTCGACTCGCACTGGCGCATCCCGGGGCTGTACGGCAACGAGGGCAACCTCGAACGCTGGGTGCGCGTCAAGGGCGAGACGCTGGTGCTGGGCGAGCGGAAGTCCCTGACCACACGGCCCAACGGCCGCTCCGCGGACTGGATCGCCCCCGGCCCCTCCAACGGCTGCGCCCTGGCCTGCGCCTACTGCTACGTGCCGCGCCGCAAGGGCTACGCCAACCCGATCACCGTGTTCACCAACATCGACCGGATCATCGGACACCTCGGCCGGCACCTCGCCCGCCTGGGCCCCAAGCCCGAGGCCAACCAGTGCGACCCGTCGGCCTGGGTCTACGACATCGGGGAGAACGGCGACTGCTCGGTGGACGCGCTGGTCTGCGACAACACCGCGGACCTCGTCCGGGCCTTTGGCCAGTGGCCCACCGCCAAGGCGTCCTTCGCGACCAAGTTCGTCAACCCCGACCTGCTCGCGCTGGACCCGCGCGGTCGCACCCGCATCCGCTTCTCGCTGATGCCGCCGCGGGACTCCCGCCTGCTCGACCTGCGCACCTCCCCCGTGGACGAGCGGATCGCCGCCGCCGCGGACTTCCTGGACGCCGGCTACGAGGTGCACTTCAACCTCTCCCCCGTCGTCCTGCGCCCCGGCTGGGAGGGGGACTGGGCCGAGCTGCTGCGCCGGCTCGACGACGTGCTCCCGGAGCGGGTCAAGCGGCAGGCGGCCGCCGAGGTCATCATGCTGACGCACAACCGGGAGCTGCACGAGGTCAACCTGGGCTGGCACCCGCGCGCCGAGGAGCTGCTGTGGCAGCCGGACCTCCAGCAGGGCAAGCGCTCGGAGAACGGCGCCCTGAACGTCCGCTACCGCAACCAGGTCAAGGCCGACGCCGTACGGCGCCTGCGCGAGCTGGTCGCGGCCCACTCCCCGTGGCTGCGCATCCGGTACGCCTTCTGACGCACCCGCGACCTGAGACTCAGCGGAACTCAGCGGGGCTCAGCGCGCCCACGACTCCGGGCCGCCGCCCCGCCACTCGATCCACTCGGCGTCGACGACGTCCCGCGGCTCCACGTCCTCCAGACCGGCCGAGCGCAGGAACTCGACGACGTCGAGCGTCGTGTACGCCATGCCGACGAAGTGCTCGCCGACCCGGACCCGACGGCCCCCGTCGGCTGCGGGGGGATGCACGACCACCTGGAGCATGACGCCCACCCTCGCCCGGGCCGCACCCCCACGCACCCGGGACGCGCCCGTACGGGTCGGGGCGGGCGGTCCCGCGCCGTGTGCACCGCCGGATCGCGACGCGGAGGACTAATCTGCCCGGAGTTGGATACGCACCGGCCACCACTGCCCCGCCGCGTGAGGACACCGATGGCCACACACACTGAACCGGCCGCCCCGGTACCCGCGGCCGCGCGCCCCTCGGGCGGCCCGGGCCGCATCGTCATCAGCTGGCTGACCACCACCGACCACAAGAAGATCGGGCACCTGTACCTGATCACCTCGTTCTGCTTCTTCCTGGTGGGCGGGGTGCTCGCCATGGCGATCAGGGCCGAACTCGCCCGGCCTGGACTGCAGTTGCTGTCGCAGGAGCAGTACAACCAGGCGTTCACCATGCACGGCACGATCATGCTGCTGCTGTTCGCGACGCCCACGTTCGCGGGGTTCGCCAACGCGGTCATGCCGCTGCAGATCGGCTCCCCCGACGTCGCCTTCCCGCGACTGAACATGTTCTCGTACTGGCTGTTCCTGTTCGGCGGCCTGCTCGTGCTGACGAGCTTCCTCACCCCGCAGGGCGCGGCCGACTTCGGCTGGACCGCGTACACCCCGCTCAGCGGCGGGGAGCGCACGGCGTACGTCGGCGGCGACCTGTGGATCATGGGGCTGGCGCTGGCGGGCTTCGGCACCATCCTCGGTGCGGTCAACTTCATCACCACGATCATCTGCATGCGCGCGCCCGGCATGACAATGTTCCGCATGCCGATCTTCACCTGGAACGTGCTGCTCACCTCGGTGCTGGTGCTGCTCGCCTTCCCGGTGCTGGCCGCGGCCCTGTTCGCGCTGGAGGCGGACCGCAAGTTCGGCGCGCACGTCTTCGACCCGGAGAACGGCGGTGCGCTCCTGTGGCAGCACCTGTTCTGGTTCTTCGGGCACCCCGAGGTGTACATCCTGGCCCTGCCGTTCTTCGGGGTGATCACCGAGATCATCCCGGTGTTCTCCCGCAAGCCGATCTTCGGCTACATGGGGCTGGTCGGCGCGACCATCACGATCACCGGTCTGTCCGTCATGGTGTGGGCCCACCACATGTTCGCCACGCAGGCCGTGCTGCTGCCCTTCTTCTCCCTGCTCAGCTTCCTGATCGCGGTGCCGACGGGGGTGAAGTTCTTCAACTGGATCGGCACCCTGTGGAAGGGCTCCGTGTCCTTCGAACCGCCCATGCTGTGGGCGGCCGGCTTCCTGGTGACCTTCCTGTTCGGCGGGCTCACCGGTGTGCTGCTGGCGTCCCCGCCGATGGACTTCCACGTCACCGACAGCTACTTCGTCGTCGCCCACTTCCACTACGTGCTGTTCGGCACGATCGTCTTCGCCATGTTCGGCGGCTTCAGCTTCTGGTGGCCCAAGATGACGGGCACCATGCTGGACCCGCGCGTGGAGAAGATCCACTTCTGGACGCTGTTCGTGGGCTTCCACACGACGTTCCTCGTGCAGCACTGGCTGGGCGCCGAGGGGATGCCGCGCCGGTACGCCGACTACCTGGCCGCGGACGGCTTCACCGCGCTCAACACGGTCTCCTCCATCGGCGCGTTCCTGCTGGGGCTGTCCACGCTGCCGTTCCTGTACAACGTCTGGAAGACGGCCCGGCACGGCGAGCGGATCGAGGTCGACGACCCCTGGGGGTACGGCCGTTCGCTGGAGTGGGCGACCTCCTGCCCGCCGCCCCGGCACAACTTCACCGCGCTGCCGCGCATCCGCTCCGAGTCGCCGGCCTTCGACCTGCACCACCCGGAGATCGCGGACGCCGAGTACGGGGAGCACGGCGGCCGCCGGGACGCGGTGGACGCCGAGGGGCACCGGGGCCGGCCGCGGTGAGTCCCTGAGGCGGAGTCAGGAGCTGCCGTGCGCCCGGTGCGCGCCGGTGCTGCGGCCCTTGAAGTGGGGCTTCCAGCCGTTGGCCGACCGCGGGTCGTCACGGCGCAGGCGGATCTCGACGTGGCCGTCGACCTCCCGGGCGTCGAAGGCGGGCTGCGGGGCCGTCGCCGGGCCGCGGACGTTCCAGCCGTCGGAGAGGCGGAAGACGCTGCCGTGCCAGGGGCAGGTGACGCAGCCGTCGGCGACGGTCCCCTCGGCCAGCGGACCGGCCAGGTGGCTGCACCGCTCGGCCAGCGCGTGGATGGTTCCGCCCGCCTCCCGCACCAGCAGGACGGGCACGTCGTCGACGACGCGGCGTACGGGACGGCCGACGGGGAGGTCGGCGACGTCTCCCACCCGGTGCCAGCCCTCGCGCACGACGTGCGGGACCTCCTCGGCGTGGTTGGCGCCGGACGCCTGCCGGTAGGCGAGGTGGCCGCCCAGCAGGCCGCCGAGCGACACCGCGGTCATGCCGAGGAAGCCGAGGGTGCGGCCGGCGGCGTCCCGTCCCCGCAGCCTGCAGGTGAGCGAGGCGGCGTACAGGCCGACGCCCGCGACGTTCGCCAGCGCGTGCACCAGTCCGACGCGGGCCTGTTCGGGGCGCAGCTCCGCCCAGTCCACGGCGCCCGCGGCGGCGGCGGGGGCCGCCGCGGCCAGGCCGACGCCGACCAGCAGCGTCGCCTCGCGCGACCGGCCCGGCCTCATGTCCAGCACCGCCGCCGACAGCCAGCTGCCGATCGGCACCTGCACCATGAGGGGGTGCACGGGGTGGCCGAGCCACCGGCCGTGGAGCAGGTCCCGGCCGGCGCCGAGCGGCAGCTTGTGGACGCCCGACCGCAGCGTGTCGATCAGGGGGTCGGCGCGCGGCTGCCGCTCCAGGCGGTCCAACAGCCACAGCATGCGGTTCTGCTTCATCCGGCGGCGACGTACCGATGCGCTCATGCGCCCCTGTGTTCCCCGCCCGACCTGTACAAAACGGGCGGCGCGGAGCGTGCGCCCGGCGGTGCCGGGGCGCCCGGTGTGTCCGCGGGGGCGAGGGGGGCACTCGGCGGCCATGCAGACTCCCCGCCGCCCCTGGGCGGATCACACGCTGCCCCTGCTCGCCGAGGGCTACGCCTGGTTGCCCAACCGCATGCGGGAGAGCCCGGACCACGTGGTCCGCACCCGCCTCATGGGCCGTCCCGCCCTGGCCGTGCGCGGCCCCGAGGCGGTGCGCTTCTTCTACGACGAACGGCACGTGCACCGGCACGGCGCCCTCCCGGAACCGGTGCGGGGCACGCTCTTCGGCAAGGGCGCGGTCCACACGCTCGACGGCGACGCCCACCGGGCCCGCAAGTCGCTGTTCCTGCCGCTGCTGCACGTGGAGCGGATCGCCGGGCTGGTCGAGGAGGTCGCCGCGGCGTGGGACGAGGCGGTGACCTCCTGGACCGGGCGTCCCGGCGTCGTCCTCTTCGACGAGGCGGCCGTGGTGCTCACCCGCGGCGTGTGCCGCTGGGCCGGGGTGCCCCTGCGCGACGACGAGGCGGAGCCGCTGGCCCGCGACCTGGTCGCGCTGGTCGACGGCTTCGCCACCGCGGGCCCCCGCCACTGGCGGGCCCGGCGCGCCCGCGGCCGGCAGGAGGCGCGACTCGCGGAGCTGGTGGAGGACGTCCGCTCCGGCGCCATGACCGCCCCGGCCGACTCGGTGCTCGACCGGGTGGCGCGGCACCGGGAGGCCTCGGGCGAGCTCCTCGAGCCGGGTACGGCGGCCGTGGAACTGCTCAACGTCATCCGTCCCACCGTCGCCGTGAGCTGGTTCGTCGCCTTCGCGGCGCACGCGCTGCACCGGTGGCCGCTGCACCGGGAGCGGCTGCGGGCCGGCGACGCCGCCTACGCCGCCGCGTTCGTGCACGAGGTGCGGCGGTTCTACCCGTTCGCCCCGTTCCTCGGCGGCCTGGCCGTGACCGACCTGACCTGGAACGGCGCGGAGCTGCCGCGGGGCGGGCTGGTGCTGCTGGACGTCTACGGGCAGAACCACGACGAGAAGCTGTGGGGCGACCCGTACACCTTCCGCCCCCAGCGGTTCCTGGAGCGGCCGGTCGGGGCCGACGAGCTGATCCCGCAGGGCGGCGGCGACCCGCGCACCGGGCACCGCTGCCCCGGCGAGGGACTCACCATCGGGCTGCTGGAGGCCCTGGCGATCCGGCTGGCCCGCCTGGAGTACACGGTGCCCGCCCAGGACCTCACCATCTCCCTGCGCCGCATCCCGGCACGGCCCCGCAGCGGCTTCGCCGTCACCGGCGTCCGGGCCCCGGCGCCCGTGGGCGACTGAGGCGGCCGGTCGCGCGTCCCGCGTCCGCCGCTGGGTACGCGGAGGACGTCCGGCGCACCGCGCAGGGGCGACGGCGGACACGGGACGTCGGCGCGCGGCTCATCGAGTGGCGCGCCGGCCACCGGCAGGAGCTCGTCCCACGAGCACCCTGAGCCCCCTGAGCCCCCGTGGGGAGGCGCCGTCATGACCGGCAACCGTCCCGACCCGGAAGGTCACACGGAGCTGGACGTGCGCACGGGCCGGCCCACCCCCGACAGCCGTCTCATCACCGTGTCCGGAGAACTGGACCGGGGTACGAGGGACCGCTTCGACCGGGTCGCCCGCGCGGTGCTCGCCGAGCGGCCCGCCACCGTGCTGGTGGAGCTGTCCGGCACCGGGTTCATCGACTCGTCGGGGCTGACGAGCCTGATCAACGCCTACCGCACGGCCCTGCAGACGGGTGTGCGGCTGGCGCTGGTCGCCCCGTCCGAGCCGGTCGCCCGCATCCTGGCGCTGACCGGGATCGACCAGGTCATCGACAGCTACCCGACCTCAGGGGCGGCCCTGCACGCCTGACCGGCGGGGAGCCGCCGTCCCGGAACGAGGGCACCGGCCCGTCGCGGGCGGCGGTGAAGGCGGCGGTGAAGGCGGCGCCGGGCGGGCCCGTCGCATGCAGCGTCTTGGCCAGCACCGCATGGGTCGTCCCGGCGACGAGCAGGGTGCTCGCGCGCAGAGCGGTGCTCCGGGGCCAGGACCTCCTGCGGCTCCCGCCAGCTGGGGAGTTGACGGTCCACACCGGCACGCACCCGGTGCCGACCACACCGGGAACGTATGACGCATTCCGGGCCGGGTACCCGTCGCCCAGGCGGGTGACCGCACACTTGATCGGAGGCCGTGATGCTGTCCCACACACTCGACCGGGACGTCCTCGTCCTCACGCTGCACGACGACGCGGACACCGGCGGTCGGGGCACGCTCTACCCACGCATCAGCGGCCTGGTCGAGGCGTGCAGGCCCTCCGCCGTCGTCATCGTCCTCGACGCGCGGACCGCGCTGCACGCGACCATCGGGGTGATCCTGCGCGTGCAGCGCCTGTGCCGTCGGCTCGGCATCCTGCTCTCCGTGGCCGCGGCCAGCGCGCCCGTCCGGCGTCTGCTGGAGGCCAACGCCGAGGCGCACGACGTCCGCCTGGTGATCCACGCGCGCGCCGACACCGCCGTGACGACCGCGTACACGTCGGTCGCGTGACACCGTGACCGGCCGGGCGCGCCCGGCGCGGCGTGCGGCTACCGGGCGAACCGTACGGGCAGGCTCTGCGGGCCGCGGATCATCATGCCCTGCCGCCAGGTGAGCGCGGCCGGATCGACGTCGAGCGCGAGGTCCGGACAGCGCTCCAGCAGGGTCCGGACGACGATGCGGGCCTCCAGACGGGCGAGGGGTGCTCCCAGGCAGTAGTGGATGCCGTGGCCGAAGGCCAGGTGGCCGCGGGCGTCGCGGGTGATGTCGAAGCGGTCCGGCGCGGCGAAGCGCGTCGTGTCCCGGTTGGCGTCGGCCAGGGCGACCAGCACGAGTTCGCCCCCGCCGGGGATCTCGGTGCCGCCGAGGGTGACGGGCTCCGTGGTGAAGCGGTAGGTCGGGGTCTCCAGGGGGCCCTCGTAGCGCAGCATCTCCTCGACGGCCTGCTCGGTCAGGTCCAGGTCGGCGCGCAGCGCGGCGAGTTGGTCGGGGTGGGTGAGCAGGGCCAGGACGCCGCCGGCGATGAGGTTGACCGTGGTCTCGTGGCCCGCGACCAGCAACAGCCACGCCATGCCGACCAGTTCGTCCTGCGACAGGCCGTCCGGGTCGTTGCGCGAGCCCTCGATCAGGGCGCTCATCAGGTCGTCGCCCGGGTGCCGGCCCTTCTCCTCCACCAGCTCCCGCATGTACTGGGCCATCGCGTCGGCGGCGGCCTTGCGCACCGCGCGGTCGGTGGCGCTGAGCGCGTCGTTCGACCAGGCGCGGAACGGCGCCCGGTCCAGGTCGGGCACCCCGAGGAGGTCGCAGATCACCGTGATGGGCAGCGGGAACGCCAGCGCCTCCACGAGGTCGGCCCGCCCGTCGGGCGCGGCGAGCATCCGGTCCAGGAGCAGGTCGGTGGTCTTCTGGATGCGCGGGGCGAGGTCGTCGACGCGGCGCGGGGTGAACTCGCGGGCGACGACCTTGCGCAGGCGCGTGTGGTCCGGCGGGTCGACCCGGAGCATGTGCCGGCCCGCCGAGACCGTCCCCAGACCGAGGTGCGGGGACGCCTTGTCCCAGTCCTTGGAGAGCCGGGGGTCGGTGAGCGCCGCGCGGCCGGCCTCGTGGCCGACGACGAGCCAGGCCTCGGTGCCGCCCTCGGGCATCCGGATCCGGTGCACGGGGCCCTGGGCCCGTAAGCGGGCGTAGACGGGGAACGGGTCGCGGGTGAAGGACTCACCGAGCGCGGCGAGATCGACGATGCTCATGCGCGGAATCACCTCTCGGGCGGGAACCTCCGCCCATGGTGCCTTCGCGGCGGCGCCGGTCCCGCACGAACGGTGCACATCGGCCGACTCCGGACGCGGAGTTGGCCGATCGGCGCCGGGCCCGGCCGATCGCCGCACGGCACGGCCGGCCCGTTCGGGCCCGGCCGCGGGGCAGCAGCAGGCGGCGGGCGGGCCCGCGCACCGGCTCCCGTGCTCCGTCCGGCCGATCCCGCTCCCCCCTTCGAGGCACGCGGCGGGGCCTCCCCCTGCCGACCCGGGCCGATGATCCGACGATCGTCAAGCAGCAGCCGTACCTGCCGCCCGGCGCCACGGCGTTCCTCGACGGGAGAGTCCATACGTGAACTGGGTACAGATGGCCGCCGCGGCCGTCACCGGGGTGTTCGCCCTGCAGGGAGCCCCCGGGCCGGCCGTGCCGTCCGACGGTCCCCGCCCCGTCGCCGCGCACAGCCAGACCCGGGCGCTGCCCGTCGCCCCGGGCCAGCGCGATGCCGCCGTACGGCTGTCGGCGACGCGTCCCTTCAGCCTGCTCGGCGTGACTTGGGACGACCCCCGGGCCCGGCTCACCGGCACGGCCGAGTTCCGTACCCGCAGCGCCGTCTCGGGCCAGTGGTCCGGCTGGTCGGCGCTCGACGCGGACGACGGCCCCGGTGACGCCTCGGCCCGCCGGGGCGGTACCTCGGCGGTGTGGGCCGGGCCGTCCGACGGCGCGGAGGTCCGCATCGGGGTCGACTCCGACACGACGGCCGTGCTGCCCGCCGGGCTGCGGCTGGACCTGATCGACCCGGGCGGGGGCACCCCGAGCACCCCAGTCACCCCGGTCACTCCGGCCGCCGGCAGCCCGGCGCAGCCCGCCGACGGCGGTACGGGGACGCTGGGCGCCGTGCGGCCTGCCATCACCTCACGGGCCGGATGGGGCGCGGACGAGTCGATCAGCCCGGCGGCCCCGCAGTACCTCCCCGGCGGCAAGGTCAAAGCGGTCGTGGTCCACCACACCGCCGGCAGCAACGCCTACGCCTGCGCCGACGCCCCCGCCGTCGTACGGGGCATCTACGCCTACCACGTACAGCAGTTGGGCTGGCGGGACATCGGCTACAACTTCCTGGTCGACAAGTGCGGCACGCTCTACGAGGGCCGCAAGGGCGGTGTCGACCGGCCGGTGCTCGGCGCCCACGCGTACGGCTTCAACACCGAGACGTCCGGGATCGCGGTGCTCGGCACGTACACCACTGCCGCGCCGGGCGAGGCGGTGACGTCGGCGGTGGCCCGCCTCGCCGCCTGGAAGCTCGGCCTGTACGGCGTCAGCCCGACCGGCACCACCACGCTCACCGCGGGCGCCGACGGCACCAACTACTTCGGGAAGGCGTGGACCCTGGGCACCCGCCTCAGCATGCCGACCATCCACGGCCACCGCGACGGCTACAACACCCAGTGCCCCGGCGACGCCCTGTACGCCGAGCTCACCCGCATCCGGACCCTGGCCGCGCAGGCGGCGGGCTGACCCACGCTCTCAGGTGCTGCTGCCGCAGGACGACGAACTCCCGCACGACGAGGAGCTGCTGCCGCAGGACGACGAACTGCCGCACGACGACGGGCTGCTGCCACAGGACGAGGAGCCGGAGCCGCACGAGGCGTGGTGCGAGGAGTCGTGCCCGTGGTGCCCGTGGTGGGATCCATGGGAGGAGCTGTAGGAGCCCCCGGACGTCTCCGCCACGTACCAGGACGTGCCGAGGACCGTCCCCGTGTCCGGGCCCTCCCCCGGCCCGGACGTACCCCCCACCCGCGGTGCGTCCGAGGGCCACATGCCGGGACCGCGGCGGGCTCCCCCCGGCCCGCCGCGCAGGCCCGGATACGTCCGGGCCCGCCGCCGGGCCCTGCGCGCCGACCGCACGGTCCCGACGACGGCCAGGACCACCAGGACCGCTCCCACCACCACGAGCGCAAGAACCATGACGTCTCCCCCTTCGCGCCGGGCGTCTGCACCGGCTGCTCCGAGGGTGCCCACCCCGGTGACCGCCCCAAGCCCTTCTTGAGCAAGCCCAGAGGTTCGGGGTGCGTTCAGGCGTCGTCGCCGCCGCTGCCCGTTCCCGGTTCCGCCTGCTCGCGGTGCATCGCCGCCTTCGTGTACGCCCGGCCTCGCGGGCGACCATCTCGCGCAGCAGCGGCTTGGCGAGCACCTCGGCGGGGTCCCGCAGGTCCGCCCGCACGGCACGCACGGCGACGCCCGTCTCGCGCAGTCGCTCGGCGGCGAGCTCGAGACGGGCGTCCTCGGCGTTGACCACCAGGTCGTAGCCGTGTGCCGCGAGCTGCCTGGCCAGCTCGTACCACGGCGCGGACCTACCGCGTGACCACGTGCCGTTCGTCGGGGACGCAGTGGGTCATGGTCAGGCCCTCCACGTCGCGCGGCGGGTTCTCGCCCAGGTTGGCGAGCCGCTTGCGGTCCTCCTCGGAGAGGTCCTGGCCGGCCAGCGGCTCCAGGTGGGCGACGTCGGCCGGGGCGATGCCCAGGCCGTCGCCGACCCGGCGGCCCAGGTCGTTCTCGACCAGCAGGAAGTGCCAGACCATGCGCTCCTGCACCGGCCGGTCGCACTGGGACAGCATGGTCGTGAGGTTCTTGACCAGGTCGTCGCGCTCCCAGTCCTCCATCAGCAGGTAGCGCTGGCCGGCCTGGAGGTAGTCGTTGGTCAGCGGGATCCGCTTGCGGGTCAGCCGGCCCCGGATCTCCGGGCCCTGCTCGTCGTGCGTGGGGTACTGGGCCTCACGCAGCCCGCCGGTGATCGACGGCTCGTAGTTGACGATCGGGTTCTCGCCGCCGCCGTCGACGTGGTAGGTCATCTGGCCGTCGCGCTGGTTGGTGCGCACCTCGGAGTTCTTGGCCTGGTTGACGGGCAGCTGGAGGTAGTTCGGGCCGACCCGGTAGCGCTGGGTGTCGCTGTAGGAGAAGGTGCGGCCGACCAGCATCTTGTCGTCGGAGAAGTCCAGGCCGTCGACGAGGACGCCGGTGCCGAAGGAGATCTGCTCGTTCTCGGCGAAGAAGTTCTCCGGCATCCGGTCGAGCACCATCCGGCCCACGGCCTTGGGCGGGAAGTCCTGCTCGGGCCAGGTCTTGGTGTCGTCCAGCGGGTCGAAGTCCAGCTCCGGGTGCTCGCCGTCGTCCATCATCTGCACGAGCAGTTCCCACTCGGGGAAGTCGCCGCGGGCCACGGCCTCGTACAGGTCCTTGGTGGCGTGGCCGAGGGAGTCGGCCTGCACGTTCGCGGCGTCCTCCTCGGTCATGCTGCGCACGCCCTGCTTGGGCATCCAGTGGTACTTCACGAGCTTGGTGTCGCCCTGCTCGTTGACCCACTTGTACGTGTTGACGCCGAAGCCCTGCATGTGGCGGTAGTCGGCGGGGATGCCGCGCGGGCTGAACAGGTTGACCAGCATGTGCATCGACTCGGGCGTCTGCGACATGAAGTCGAAGATGCGCCGGGGCTGCTGCTCGAAGGTCACCGGGTCGGGCTTGAGGGCGTGGATGACGTCCGGGAACTTGATCGCGTCCCGGATGAAGAAGACGCCCAGGTTGTTGCCGACCAGGTCCCAGTTGCCGTCCTCGGTGTAGAACTTCACCGCGAAGCCCCGGGGGTCGCGGGCGGCCTCGGAGGAGTCCCGGCCGCCGATCACGGTGGAGAAGCGGACGGCGAGGTCGGTGCGCTTGCCCCGCTCCTGGAAGAGCTTGGCGCGCGTGTAGCGGGCGATGGGCTCGTCGCCCCAGGCGCCGTACGCCTCGAAGTAGCCGTACGCGGTGACGCCGCGGGCGTGGACCACCCGCTCGGGGATGCGCTCGCGGTCGAAGTGGCTGATCTTCTCCAGGAACTGGTAGTTCTCCAGGGTGGCGGGGCCCCGGGCGCCGACGGTGCGCTGGTTCTGGTTGTCGTAGACGGGGTGTCCCTGCCGGTTGGTGAGCACCTCGCGGTCGTCACCGGGGGCGGGACCCTGGCTCGATACGTCCGTCATGACTGCGGACTCCTTCGGCTCGTCCCCACGGGCAACGCGGGGTGCGGGGCCACTGGGGCAGTGGCCGCCGCCTGGTCACAGAGGGAGTCACGGGTACCCGATCGCCGCGGGCGAGTCACCTCGATCCGCACATTCCACGCGATCGGCGGGCGGGCCGGGTTCCCTCACGCCTCCAGCGCCTCGCTCAGGGTGGGGTAGCTGGGGATGACCAGGTCCAGGCCGACGAGCCGCATGGTCCGCAGGACCGCCTCGGTGGGCGCGGCCAGGCGCAGCCAGCCCCGGGCGCCGCGGGCCGCCCGGTCCGCACCGATGAGGAGGTTGATGCCGGTGGAGTCCATGAACGTGACGCCGCTGAGGTCGATCACGGTCCGGGGTGCTGTCGCCTCCCCGGGCACCGCCAGGGCCTGCGCCAGCGGTGCGCAGCTGTTGAGGTCGATCTCGCCGCGGGCGGCGACGATGAGCACGCCGTCGCGGCTGCGGCGGGAGACGGTCAGCCCGTTCGCGTCCGCCCATTCGTGGTTGTCTGCCACACTTTCCTCGTCAACGACACTCGGTGAATCTCCGGCCAGCACTTGCCGGTCGTAAGACTGCCCCCAACGCGGCGGGGATGCACCTGGGTGGCCCCGCCTTTTGCGCGGGCGCGACAGGGCACGTGCGCGGCACGTCGGCGGCAGGGAACGGGGTGACGAGGCGGTGGGGATGGAGCCGGTTCTGCTCGGAGGGGACAGGGCCCCGGAACCCGGTGCGCCGCGGATGACGGCCGACCTGGAACCGGGCGGCGGCCGCATCGCCCACGCACGGCACCTCACCGCCGCCTTCCTGGACCGGGTGCGGGACGAGCACGGCGTCCCGGTGTCCCCGCGCGCCCAGCAGACCGCGGTGCTGGTGGTCAGCGAACTCGTCACCAACGCGCACAAGTACGCGCCCGGACCCGTCCTGCTGGACCTGCGGGTCACCGGTGACGCGGTGGACGTGGCGGTGTGGGACAGCGACCCGGTGCTGCCGGTGGCCCGCGACGCCGACCCCGGCCGGGTGGGCCAGCACGGGCTGGAGATCGTACGGGCCGTCGCGGACGGCTTCGAGGCCCGGCGCGAGGGGGCCGGCAAGCGCGTGGTCGCCCGGATCCGGCTGGTCGAGGAGGGCGGGGACAGCGCGCGGTGACGGGGCCGGTGGCACGCCGTGCGGAACGGCGCACCGCGGCCGTACGGCGCACGCAGTTCGCGCGGTCAGGGCGGACCGCAGCCGCCCCCGTGGGGCCCGTGCGGTGCCCCCCGCCGCGGGTACCCGGGGCGTGAGCCCGGGGCCGGGACCGGTCCCGTGGTCCGCCACGACGAAGGGGCACACGATGACGGCCGGGCAGTCCTCCCGCACCGCCCACCCGGACCGCACGCACGACGGTCCCGCACTGCTGGGCATCTACCTCAACGACCACCTCATGGGCGCCACCGGCGGCGTGGAGCGCATCCGCCGGCTGGCCGGCACGGCGCGCGGCACGGACCTGGGCGCCGCCCTGGAACCCGTCGCCGCGGAGGTCGCCGAGGACCGGGCGGCGCTCCTCGCGATCATGCGGGACCTCGACCTTCCCGTCCGGCGCTACAAGGTCGTGGCGGGCTGGGCGGCGGAGAAGGCGGGGCTGCTGAAGACCAACGGCCGTCTGGTGCGCCGCTCCCCGCTCAGCACGGTCGTCGAACTGGAGGCGCTGCGCGTGGCGGTCGAGGGGAAGGCGGCCGGCTGGCGGGTCCTGCGCCGGCTGGCCGAGACCGACGCCCGCCTGGACGCCCACCGCCTGGACGCCCTCCTGGAGCGCGCGGCGCGCCAGCAGGAGATCCTGGAGGACTGGCGCGTCCGCCGCGCGGTGGAGGTCTTCGGCTAGGGCGTTCCGACTCCCGCGTTCCGGCTTCCGCCCCGCCCCGGGTCGGCGGGGCGGGCCGGCCCGGTCGCTGACCCTACGCCCCCGCCGCGTAGACCGCGCCGATGACGACGAGCAGGACCGTCGCCGAGACGGCGATCCACGTCATCGCGCCCTTGTCGGCCTTCGTCGTCGGGTCCTGCACCCAGCGCTGGTGGTCCCGGGTGATCGTGCGGCGCACCGGGGCCAGCACGAGCGGGAACAGGACCATGAGCGCCGCGTAGAGGTACAGGGTCTCGGCCAGGGTGTCGTGCTGGGCCAGGCCCCGCGCGCCCACGGCGACGATGCCGATGACCGGCATCCAGAACTGCCGCTTGCGGTAGCGGGGGACCTGGATGATCCACTGCATCGCGGCGAGGTTGACGACCGTCGCCCCCGCCGCGATGAGGATCCACACGCTGGTGGACAGTGACAGGAACATGGGGCGGTCCTAGAAGAGGGAATCCCAGCCGTCGGAGATGGCGTCCCCGATGCCCGACACGGTGTCACCGGCCGCGTCCCACGCGGTGGTCGCGTAGGTGACGGCCGGGCCCACCATCTCATGACCGATCCGCGTGGCCAGCACGGTGCCGCTCTTCAGGCCCTGCGCACCCCACTCGATGGCCTGGGACATGCCCGGGACCTTGACCCTGCCCAGGGCGAAGCCGCCGGTGAGGGCACCGACCGCCAGACCCGCCACGGAGCCGAAGAACGCGTCCGAGGTCCAGCCGTCGGTGAAACCGGTGATGACGGCGGAGCCGATGCCGGTGACCCAGGAGATGGTGCCGAACACGCCGGCGGCCGCCTCGCCGAAGGGCGGTGGGACGAGCAGGCTGAGCGCGGCCGCGGTGCCGGAGACGGCGCTGACCGCGTTCAGCAGCTGCGCGAAGTCCCGCCAGTCGTCCTTGCTGCCCCAGCCGGAGGGGCTGTCGACCTTGTCGTTGGCGCTGTTGCCGGCGGGGTCGACGCCGTTCTGCCGGTTCTGCTTCGCCGTCTGCGCCGCCTGTCGCGTGGCTTCGACGAGCTCCTGCCGGCGCTTCTCGACCGCCGTGGCGCGCGCCTGGCTGGCGGCCTGGGCGGCGGCCGCCGCGTCCTTGCCGGCCGCGATCTTGGAGGCGCGGGCCGCGTTCGAGGACGCCTGCGCCTGGCCGGCGGACACCGCCGCCGCGGCGGCGGAGGCGACGGCCTGGTTCGCCGAGTAGTTCGCCTGCCGCGCGGCGGCGCGGGCGGAGGCCGCGGCGGCCTTCGCCTTGTCCGCGGCGGCCTGGGCGTCCTTCGCGGACTGCTCCGCCGCGTCCGCGTTGGCGTCGGCCTCGACGGCGTACTCGGTGGCCTTGGCGGCGGATGCCTTGGCCTTGTCCGCCCACTTGGCCGCCTCGTTCTGTGCCTTGCGCGCGTCGGCCGCCGCCTTCGACGCCTGGTAGGCGTCCTTCTGCGCGTCCTGGGCGATCTTCGCGGCCCGGGCGATGGACGCGCGGATCGCGGCCACGTGCGTGGCGGCGTCGTGGTCGAGCTGCGCCGTGCGGTGGCACACGGTGGTGACGAAGTCCCGGCGCATCCACGTCGGGCCCTCGAGGGCCACCTGGGCGGCGGCCTTGGTGTAGGGGCCGGCCGAGTCGAGGACGGTGAAGACGGCGGCCTCGTCGTCCTGCCTGATGTTGTCGGCGTAGGTGGTGAAGAAGCCGTGCAGCGCCTGGGGCGAACCGTCGTCCAGCGCGGTGCGCGCCGCCGCGGAGACCGCCTTGCCGGGGTTGCCGTCGAGGATCTTCAGGACGGCGACGCGGTTGTCCTCGGCGGCGGCTTCCTTGATCCCGGTGGTCAGGAAGGTGCTCACGGCGCCGGCGTCGTCGGCGGCCAGGGCCTTGGAGGCGGCGGTCGCCACCAGCTCGGTGGACACCTTCGCCACGGTGAGGACCGTCTCGCGGTCGTCCTGGTTCTGCGCGAGCTGCCGGTCCGCGGCGATCCAGGCCAGGACGTCCTCGTCGGCGCCGGCGAGGGCGTGTTCGGCGGCGTCCCGGCTCCAGGTACCGATCGTCGTGGAGACCAGGTTCATCGCGGCCCTGCGGCCGCTGTCGACGGCCTGCGCCGTGTCGCCGGCCGCGTAGGCCTTCTCGGCCCGGGCGACGAGGTCCCTGGTCTCGGCGTCCAGGGCGTCGGACCGGGTGGCGGCGTCGCGTGCCTTCTGCCGGTCCTCCGCCTCCGCGCGGGCCATCTCCCGTGCCTCGGCGAGGGACTGCTCGGTGTCGTCGGCGAGCCTCTGCGCCTCGGCGTCACGGGCGGCCTTCTCGACGGCCTGGGCGTCCTGGACGGCCTTCACCGCGGCCTCGGCCGCCGTGACCGACTCCTTCGCCCACTTGGTGGCGGTGGCGGCGAAGTCGGCCGCCTTCACGGCGCCGTCCGCCGCGGCCTTGGCCGCCTTCGCGGCCGCCTCGGCGTGGTCGGCGGCGGAGTTGGCCGCGTCGCGGGCGGCGCGGGCGGCCGCGGCGGCGGTGTCGGCGAGGGACTGGGCCCGGTTGGCGGCGCTGGTGGCACGGGCCGCCTGGGCGCCGGCCTCCGCGGCGGCCGCCTTGGCGGCGGCGGCCTGCCCCTGTGCGGCGCCCGAGGCCGCGGCGGCGGTGGCGGCTGCCTGTGCCGCGGCGGCGGAGTCGCGGGCGGCACCGGCGGCCGCGAGACCGGCCGCGGCTGCCTGGTGGGAGGCGGTCACCGCCGCCTCGGCCGCCTTGGCGGCGGTACGGGCCTGGGACGCCGCCCTGTTGGCCCCGTCCGCGGCCAGGCGGGCGGCCCTGGCCTTGGTGGCGTCCTTCGCCGCGTCCAGGGCGGCGGAGTAGGCGGCGGACGCGGCGCGCCCGGCGGTCGCCGCGGCCTGCGCGGCCGCCGTGGCGGCGTACGAGGCGCGGCGGGCGGCGGAGTGCGCGGCCGCCGAGGCCTGGATGGCCGTGCGGGACGCGGAGGCGGCGCCCTGGGCGGCGGCCGCCGCCTTGCGGGCCGCCTTGCCGGACTTGAGGACGTCGTCGCGGGCCGCATCGGCCTCCGCTGCGGCCTTCTGGGCGGCCGCCTTGGCTTGGGCGGCGGCTTCCTTCGCCTTGGCGGAGGCGGTGACGGCCCGGTCGGAGGTGAGCTGGGCGCGCTTGCCCTCGCGTTCCACGATCGCCACGAGCTGGTCGATGGTGGCGGTCTCCCGGTCCCGGGCCCGCGCGATGTGCTGCCCGGTGTTCAGGAACCAGTGGATCGCGGAGGGAGTGCCGGCGTCCAGGGCGCGCTGGGCGTACTTCTTCACCTCGGGTGAGGCGGTGGCGAGGAGGGCGAAGACCTCGGCCCGCTCGTCCTCGCGCCGGGCCGTGACCTGCGTGTTCAGCAGGAAGTCGGTCAGTGCGTCGCTGGTGCCGGTGTCGAGGGCGGACTGGGCCGCGCGCTTCACGCCCGTCCCGCCGCTGTTGAGGACGGCCAGGGTGGTGACGCGGAGGTCCTCCAGCTCGGCGGTCCGGTATCCGCCGGTCAGGAAGGCGTGGACGGCGTCGTCGCCGGCGTCGAGCGCCGCCGCGGCGTCGCGGGCCACGCCCTTGCCGGTGGCGGGCAGCGCCTTGAGGAGCGCGAAGCGGTTGTCCTCGGCGGTGGCGGTGGCGAGGTCCGCGCCGAGGAAGCGGCCGATGTCGGCGGCGGAGCCGGTGAGCGCCTGGGTCGCCGCGCTCTTGACCGACCGTCCGCCGATCTTCCAGGCGGTGACGGCCCGCGCGCGGTCGGTGTCCGGCAAGTGGGGAAGCACCGGGAGGTCCGTGGACCCGGCGGTGGCGGCCGCGGTGGCGGCCAGGGCGCGGGAGGGTGCTGCCAAGGAGACGGCGGTGGCCGCGGTCGCGGCACCGGCGGCGGTGAGGACGCGGCGCCGGCTCCAGTACGTGGTATTCAAGGATCCCCCATGGATCGGCACCCGGTGGCGCGCGTCCTGGTCAGGGACGGGAGCACCCGGGTGCGTCAGTTCGACGTGCGTGGGTCGGGGCCGGTGCCCGGGCGAGCTGGTCGGGCTCGGGGCACACGGCGGCGCCTGCCGTACGGACCGGTGGCGCTGATCACGCGCAGCTGAACTTAAGTCACTCGAACCGATCTTGACCAGCCATCAGTTGATCATGGCCTCGTGAGAAACGACACAGACCCTTTTGTCCCCATTGATGCGAACAGGGGGCCCGCACGGGCCGCGCACGCCTGTTTGAATGCACCGTCCGCTGTGACCGTCTGACCCTCGGTCACACGCCTGATCCCGTACGGGACTTCTGCAGGCGCTGCACGGACCCACCCCGCTCCGCTCGCTCCCCGAGGGACGCACGAGCAGCGGGGCCTCAAAGCAACTCATCCAGGGGGACCATCCATGAATCCCGTACGCCGCACCATCGTCACGGGTGCGGCCGCCGCGGTCTGCGCCGGCGCCCTCGCCGTCGCGGCCGCCTCCTCCGGCACCGCTCACCACGCCTCCGTCACCCGCACCTCCACGGTGGTCGACGGCGCGCCCGGCTACGCGGTCGAGGACTTCACCTACCCCGGCGCGGACGCCATCAAGGCGCAGAAGGGCATCGTGCTCAAGCGGGGCGACGGGCACATCACGCTCGCCGACTGCTCCTCCGGCACCGGGCTGATGGAGGTGTACTCCCGCAAGAGCGAGAAGATCTGCTTCCGCGCTACGGGCACCTCCGGTTACCTCAGCCTGGAGATCCCCTCCGTCTACGGCGTCAAGGGCGAGGCGGACCACGAGGCGGACCTCAAGCTCACCACCGACGGCGCGACGCAGAGCATCGACGTCGGCAAGGGCGAGTGGAAGGCGGCCGGCGAGGCCGCCGACCCGGACGGCCGCGACTTCGTCCTGGTCGAGATCCGCACCAGCAAGTAACCGACACACGGGGAAGACGACCACTCCACCATGACGACTCATGGCAAGCGCGGCACCGCGCTCGCAGTTCTCCTGGCCGCCGCAGCCCTCGGCGCCCCCGCCCCCTCCGCGCAGGCCGTGACCGGCCCGGCCGAGAGCGGCACCGGCCACGCCTTCACCGCCCGCCTGGACATCGGCGCCGGCTCCAAGGCGTGCTCCGCGACCCTGATCGCCCCGCAGTGGCTGGCGACCGCCGCGTCCTGCTTCGCGGACGACCCGGCCGCCTCCGTCCGGATCCCGGCCGGGGCGCCCCGGCTGAGGACGACGGCCACCATCGGCCGCACCGACCTGACCACCACCGCCGGCGTCGTGCGCGACGTGGTGCAGCTCGTCCCCCGGGACGACCGCGACCTGGTCCTGGCCCGGCTCTCCGCGCCCGTCACCGGCATCGGCCTGCCCGGCATCGCCACCGGGGCCCCCGCCAAGGACGCGGCCGTCTCGGTCACCGGGTACGGCCGTACCAAGGACGAGTGGGCGCCGCTGAAGCTGCACGGCGAGACGTTCCAGGTCGACCAGGTCGACGCGACGGACTTCGCCGTCCACGGCGCCACCGGCGCCGCGGTCTGCGCCGGCGACTCGGGCGCGCCCGTGTTCACCTCCGCGGGCCTGCTCGGTATCGCCTCGCGCTCCGACCAGGGCGGGTGCTTCGGCACCGACGCGGCGCAGACCTCCACCCACGCGGTGGTCACCCGCACCGACGACATCGCGGGCTGGGTCAGGTCCACCGTCGAGTCGGCCCCGTTCGCCGACTTCAACGGCGACGGCGCCGAGGACACCGCCGTGGGCGACCCGAAGGCCACCGTCGGCGGCGACGCCGAGGCCGGTGCCGTCCACGTCGTGTACGGCGGCGGCAAGGGCACCGCCCAGCTCGACCAGAGCCTGGACTCCGTGCCCGGCGACGCGGAGGCGGGCGACCGCTTCGGCTTCGCGCTGGCCACCGTCGACTACAACAAGGACGGTTACACCGACCTCGTCGTGTCCAGCCCGTACGAGGACGCCGGTTCGGTGGCCGACGTCGGCATGGTCTCCGTCCTCTACGGCTCCCCGGCCGGTCTGGGCAAGGGACGCGGTGCCGACAACTACGCGCAGGGCGAGGGCAACGGCAGCCTGAAGGAGGCCGGGAAGGAGAAGGGCGACACGCTCGGCTACTCCCTGGCCGCCGGGATCACCCGTGACAACGAGCCGTACGTCGTGATCGGCGACCCGGGCGAGGACGTCGGTTCCGTCGCCGACGCGGGCTCCGTGGTGTACGTGCACGGCACCACCAACGTCTTCCTCTCCCAGGGCGGCGGCCTGCCGGGCTCCCCGGAGGCCGGCGACCGGCTGGGCACCTCGGTGGCGGCGGACAGGACCAACATCGTGGTCGGCGTGCCGGGCGAGGACATCGGCGACAAGGCCGACGCGGGCGGCTTCGCCGTCCTGACCCACAACCTGGGCCTGAACCAGAAGCCGATCGTGCGCGCGGGCGTGGACCAGGACAGCGACAAGATCTCCGGCGGCGCCGAGAAGGGGGACGCCTTCGGCCAGTCCGTGGCGATCGTCCCCAAGGGCACCGGCGACGACTCGGTCATCGCCGTGGGTGCCCCGGGCGAGTCGATCATGGCGACCGACGGCACGACGAACGTGGCCAACGCGGGCGCCGTCTACACGATCGACTTCCCGGGCGACCGCGACTGGTCCCAGCTCAAGGTCATCCACCAGGACCAGCCGAACGTGGCCGGCGGGATCGAGACCGGGGACCGCTTCGGTGAGGCGGTCGCCGCCCTCAACCTCGCCCCGGGCAAGGCCGCGCCGTCCTGGTCCGACCTGCAGCTCGCGGTCGGCGTCCCGGGCGAGTCCCAGGGCACCACGGCCGGCGCGGGCTCCGTGCAGACCTTCTCCCTGCTGACCGCGCCCGGCGACCACAACGACGTCCTGTACGCCGGCTGGAACAAGGTGCCGGGCACCCCGGGCGCCAACCAGCACATGGGCCAGGTGATCGCCCTGTCGCCGACGCACCTCGACATCGGCATGCCGAACGGCCCGCACTCCGGCGGCGCCGTCTACCAGGTGCCGTGGAGCAACGTCACGTCGTACACCACGAACGCCGACGCCGACGGGACCGTCACGGTGCTCCGGCCGGGCACGGGCGGCATCCCCTCGGGTGGCAAGGCCTTCGGGTCGGCGGTCCGCTGACCTGTCGGGAAGGGCCGGTTCCGGGGCGCGGCCGCGCCGGGACCGGCCCCTCGGCACGGGCCGCCGGCCCAAGTCGCCCTCCCCCGCGAAGACTTCTGTCTGCGGACGCGTCCGCTGGGCATACGGGTCTCACGTGAACGATCCGTAGTCCCCTACCGCTCGTCCGAAAGGAGCCCGTGATGCTCGGCATCGTGGCCGCAGTCCTGTTCTTCGTCAGCTTCCTCATCAACGCCGCGGACATCAGCACCAACGACACCTTCTCGTCCGTGAACATCATGCTGCTGGGGCTGACCGCGCTCGCCCTGCACGTCGCGGGGATCGGCTCCGGCTGGGCCCGCAGACGGTGATCCGACGTGGAACGGCGGCCCGGATGGTGTCCATCCGGGCCGCCGTTCCACGTCGTGCCGCGCCTGCCGCGCCTGCTCGTGACGCGCGGTGTCAGCGTCGTCCGGACGCCGTCTCGGCCGTCCGGTAGAGGCGTCCGGAGGTGGTGATCAGCTCCTGGCGCTCCTGCTGGGAACTCACCATCGGCGGCGAGCCCTTCAGCGGCACCTGGGCGCTCTCCGGGAGGAAGCGGACGGTCACCAGACCGATGATCCCGGCCGCGATGAGGTAGTACGCGGGCACCAGGTCATTGCCGGTGGCGTCGACCAGGGCCGCCGTGAACAGCGGGGTGGTGCCGCCGAACGCGGCGACCGCGATGTTGAAGCCGATGCCCATGGCGGCGTAGCGCACCGCCGTGGGGAACAGCGCGGGCAGCGTCGCGGCGCTCGGCGCGGCGAAGCCGGCGAGCAGCGTGGCGAGGATCAGCACGCCGAGGATCGGCAGCCACGTCCCGTGCGCCTTGAGCAGCAGGAACGACGGGACGGCGAGGAGGATCATGCCGATCGCCGAGACCGCGTACACCGGGCGCCGCCCGACGCGGTCGCTGAGCCGGCCCACGAAGGTGATCAGCACCACGATCCACACCATCGCCACCAGCACCAGCACGTCGGCGGAGCCGCTGGAGCGGCCCAGGGTCTCCGTCTGGTAGGTGGGCAGGTAGCCGGTGACCATGTAGTTGGTCACGTTGTAGAGCAGCACCAGCCCCATGCAGACCAGCAGGGGACGCCAGTGGTCCTTGACGATCGACCGCAGCTCGCTGCCCGCGGACGCCTGGGCCATGCTCTTCTCGTGCGTGTCGAGCTGCTGCTGGAAGGCGGGCGACTCCTCCAGCTTGAGCCGCATGTAGAGGCCGATCACGCCCAGCGGGCCGGCGATCAGGAAGGGCACGCGCCAGCCCCAGGCCAGCATCTGGTCGTCGGTGAGCGCCGCGTTCAGCGCGGTCACCAGGGCCGAGCCGAGCGCGTAGCCGACGAACGTGCCGAAGTCGAGCCAGCTGGAGAGGAAGCCGCGCCGCCGGTCCGGTGAGTACTCGGCGACGAAGGTGGTCGCGCCGCCGTACTCGCCGCCGGTGGAGAAGCCCTGCACCATGCGGGCGATGAGCAGCAGGACCGGCGCGGCCACGCCGATGGTGGCGTAGCTGGGGATCAGGCCGATGGCGAAGGTGCCGACCGCCATCAGGATCATGGTGGTGGCGAGGACCTTCTGCCGGCCCAGCTTGTCGCCGAGCGGCCCGAAGACCAGACCGCCGAGCGGACGCACCACGAACGCCGCGGCGAACGTGGCGAAGGACGAGATCACCTGGGCGGCGGGGGACGCGCCCGGGAAGAACACCTTGCCGAGGGTGGCGGCCAGGTAGCTGTACACGCCGAAGTCGAACCACTCCATGCAGTTGCCGAGCGCCGAGGCGCCGACCGCGCGGCGCAGCAGGGGGCGCTCCACGACCTGCACGTCGTCCTCGCGGAAGGCGCGCTTGTGGCGCCTCAGCCTGCGCAGGAGGTCGGTGCGTACCTGTTCGGGGAGTTCCGCCGGATGTGCGTCGGCCACAGCATGGTGCCTTTCGTGTGGGGTCAGGTGCGCGTCGGCGCGGGCCGTGGACACCGGCGGGGGGGCCGGTCCGGGCCGCGGGCACGCGGGACCGCGTGCGAGCCGACGACAACGGGGGCGGCGCAGACCTCCCCAGGCAGCGCCGCCCCCATCTCCGTCCGTGCGTGTGCCCACGCCCACCCGGACCACACCTGTGTCGGTGGTCACATGATCCAGGTCACCTCACACGACCGCCTCACACGGCCGCCGGGAAGCGTTCCCAGACGCGGTGCGCGCCGAGCAGGCCGACGACCTGCTGGAGCGCGTCCGTGCCGCTGCCGGCCACGACCACACCGGGTGCGTCGGCCGGCACGCCCGCCGCCTCCAGGACCGCCTCGGCGCCCTGCCAGGCGCCGATCGCCTTGCCGTGCCGGAAGGCCTCCGACAACAGCAGCCCCACCCGCGGGTCGGTGACGCCGACCGCGCCGGCGCCGAGCCCCGCCTTGGCGTCCCGCGCGCCGTACGCGTCGGCACCCGCGCCGGGGACGCCCGCGACCAGCAGCGCGTCGAACTCCACGGACCGCGCCGTGGCGTAGGTGCGCTGCACGGTCACGGCCTCCTCGCCGGAGCCGAGCTCGCCGCCGACCGGGGCGATGACCAGCGGCACCATGTCCGCGGCCAGGACGGCCTCCCGCACGGCGCGCACGCCCTCCAGGTCGCCGTCGGGGCCGGCGACGATGCCGACGATCCGGCCGTCGACCGGCCAGGTCTGCCCGACCTGCGACAGCGCCGGGCTCGGCTCCACGTCGACGAGCGGCACGGTCGGCTCGGGCGCCGGCAGGCCGAGGCCCGCGGCGACCTCCGAGCACAGCACCGGGTCGATGTTGGCGAGAACCTGCAGCGTGCGCTCCTTGACGGCCTGCTCGTAGCACTTGCCCAGCTCGAAGGTGTACGCGGCGATGATGTGCTCGCGCTCGACCGGGGTCATGCTGAGCCAGAACCGGCGCGGCTGGCTGAAGTGGTCAGCGAACGACTCCGGCGCCGCGCGGACCTTGGTCGCCTCGGGCACGCGGACCGGCGTCTCCACGTACGCGCCCATGTCGGCACCGGCGGTGAACGGGCAGCCGCCGTCGAGTGAGTTGGGCCGGTAGGGCGCGACTCCGCGGTGGACGGCGGTCTGGTGCATGCCGTCGCGCAGCATGTCGTTGACCGGCGCGTGCGGGCGGTTGATCGGCAGCTGCGGGAAGTTGGGGCCGCCGAGCCGGGTGATCTGGGTGTCCAGGTAGGAGAAGAGGCGACCGGCCAGCAGCGGGTCGTCGGTGACGTCGATGCCGGGCACCAGGTGGCCGACGTGGAAGGCGACCTGCTCGGTCTCGGCGAAGTAGTTCGACGGGTTGCGGTTCAGGGTGAGCAGGCCGACCGGCTGCACGGGTGCCAGCTCCTCCGGCACGAGGTTCGTGGGGTCGAGCAGGTCGATGCCCTCGAACGTCTGGTCCGGCGTGTCCGGGAACGTCTGGATGCCGAGCTCCCACTGCGGGTAGGCACCGGCCTCGATGGCGTCCGCGAGGTCACGGCGGTGGAAGTCGGGGTCCACGCCGTTGATGATCTGCGCCTCCTCCCACACCAGGGAGTGCACGCCCAGCTTCGGCTTCCAGTGGAACTTCACCAGCGTGGTCCCGCCCTCGGCGTCCACCAGCCGGAAGGTGTGGACGCCGAAGCCCTCCATGGTGCGGTACGAGCGCGGGATGCCCCGGTCGGACATGTTCCACAGCGTGTGGTGGGTGGCCTCGGTGTGCAGGCTGACGAAGTCCCAGAACGTGTCGTGGGCGCTCTGTGCCTGCGGGATCTCCCGGTCGGGGTGCGGCTTCCCCGCATGGATCACATCGGGGAACTTGATCGCGTCCTGGATGAAGAACACCGGGATGTTGTTGCCGACCAGGTCGAAGACGCCCTCGGTGGTGTAGAACTTCGTGGCGAACCCGCGGGTGTCGCGGACCGTGTCGGACGAGCCGCGCGAGCCGAGGACCGTGGAGAACCGGACGAAGACCGGCGTCTCGGCGTCGGGGGCGAGGAACGCCGCCCGGGTCACGGAGGCGGCCGTGCCGTAGCTCTGCAAGACACCGTGCGCGGCGGCGCCCCGGGCGTGCACGACCCGCTCCGGGATGCGCTCGTGGTCGAAGTGCATGACCTTCTCGCGCAGGTGGTGGTCCTGGAGCAGCACGGGGCCGCGCGGTCCCGCCTTCAGCGAGTGGTCGGTGTCGTACAGGCGGGTGCCCTGGGCGGTGGTGAGCCGGCTCCCGGACTGGGCGACGTCGGCCTGGTCGGCGCCGGTCGGGTGGCCGGTGGGCGACATGGTGGCCGGGCCGCTCTGGTCGGGCTTGGGGGGCAGCGGGTCGCGCGGCTCGGTGGGCTCCGCCACCGGCGGCGACTGCGGTCCCGGCTTGCCGGGGATCCCCTCCTCGGGCCCTGCCATGCCCTGCAGGGTGTCCGAGACCTTCCGTACGGCTCGCTTGAGCGGGTTCTCTTCGGTCATGGCCGTCGTTACCTCACATCGCATGCGCTGGGGGGACCCGCGACGCGTACCCGAGCCGCGTTGATCGAAGCATCGCGGGGGCACAATCACCCGACCGCCCGCCCCGGCTTGCGCAGCCGGCCCACCGTTTTCGGCCGTGCCGACCCCTGGCTCTCATGACGTACCGGCCGGTATACATGCGCAGTCGACGTGTGTGAGCCGCCCCCGCGCCCCGGGGGCGTGCCGCGCCGTGACCCGATCGAGGGGGAGGACTGCGATGACGTACGGCACAGCGCACGCGGGCGGGCGCGGACGGGGCCGACGGGCCGCCACCTGGGCGGCGGCGCTGGGGGGCTGCGCCCTCGTGGCGGCCTCGACCGCACCGGCGGCGGCCCACGGCTCCGGCCGGACCACGGACTACACCGCCCTCGGTGACTCCTACACCTCCGGGCCGCTCATCCCCCGGCAGGTCGACGCGAACTGCGCGCGCTCGGACCGCAACTACCCCTCACTGGTCGCCGCGACGCTGCCCGGCGTGGTGTTCAAGGACGTCAGCTGCGCCGGCGCCACCACCGAGCAGATGTGGAAGGCGCAGGGCACCAACGGCCCCCAACTGGACGCCGTGCGGCGCGACACCGACCTGGTGACCGTGCAGATCGGCGGCAACGACGTGGGGTTCGGCTCCATCATCGCCACCTGCGCCCAGGTCGCCGCCCAGGACCCGGCCGGCGACCCCTGCCGACAGCACTACGGCGCCGACGGCGTCGACGAGCTGACCGTCGCCATCGCCCGGACCGCCCCCAAGGTCGCCCGTGTCCTGCGGGCCGTCCACGCCCGCGCGCCGCACGCCCGGGTGCTCGTGGTGGGCTACCCGGACCTGCTGCCCGACGACGGCAGCGGCTGCGCGCCCACGGTGCCGTTCGCCACGGGCGACTTCCCCTACCTGCGCGACACCGGCAGGCGCCTGAACCTGATGCTCCAGCTGGTGGCGCGCTGGAACGGCGCCGAGTACGTCGACACCTACGGCCCGACGGTCGGCCACGACATGTGCAAGGCCCCCGGGGACCGCTGGATCGAGCCGCTGCGCCCGGCCTCCCCCGCCGCTCCCGCCCATCCGAACGCCAAGGGCGAGGAGGCCATGGCGGGCGCCGTGCTGGACCGGCTGCGCACGGGCCGCGGGCACCACTGACCGGGCCGTCCGCGCGCCGGGGCGGCCGCCGCGCCCCGGCACCGGCTCACCCTGCCGGGTGGTGGGCACGTCCCCCTGACGTGCCCCTCCCGTCACGCCGGCTCCGCACGACGATAGGTTGGGCGGCATGAGCGAGAACGTCTACTTCGACATCACCATCAACGACGAGCCGGCCGGCCGGATCACCTTCAAGCTGTTCGACGACGTGGTGCCCAAGACCACGCGGAACTTCCGCGAGCTGGCCACCGGCCAGCACGGCTTCGGCTACGCCGGCTCCTCGTTCCACCGGATCATCCCCCAGTTCATGCTCCAGGGCGGCGACTTCACCGCCGGCAACGGCACCGGCGGCAAGAGCATCTACGGCGAGAAGTTCGAGGACGAGAACTTCACCCTCAAGCACGACCGCCCCTACCTGCTGAGCATGGCCAACGCGGGCCGCAACACCAACGGCTCGCAGTTCTTCATCACCACGGTCGTGACCAGCTGGCTGGACGGCAAGCACGTGGTCTTCGGCGAGGTCGTCGAGGGGTCGGACGTCGTCGACCGCATCGAGTCCCTCGGCTCCAGCAGCGGCTCTCCGAAGGCGAAGGTCACCATCGCGGCCAGCGGCACGGTCTGAGCCACGGCCGCCGGGAGGCGTGACGGGGGCTACGGCTCCTCGTCCGCCTCCCGGCACCCCAGCGCGCGGAACAGGCGCAGGGCCTCCTCGCGCAGCGCGCGGCCGGTGCGGGTCGCGCCCCGGCGCAGTTCCGCGGTGCCCAGGTCGCGCAGGGTGCGGGCGCGCCACTGCGGCAGCTCCAGCTCTTCCCACAGGCCGAGCGCCCGGCGCAGGTCGTCGATCGCGGACTCCTCGTCCCGGACGGCCAGGTGCCACTCCCCGCGGGTGCGCAGCACCAGGGCCTCACCGAACAGGTCCCGGCGCTCCCGGGTCACCTCCAGGCAGCGGTCGAGGCGGGCGCGCGCCGGCGCCGTACGGCCCTGCCGCAGCTCCACCTTGGCGAGCGCCTGGTCGGCGTACACGACCCCGAAGGCGTCGTCGGTCTCCTCGAACAGGTCCCGCGCCTGCCGCAGCACCGATTCCGCGGCCGGCAGGTCGCCGCGCGCCCGGTGGCACAGGCCCAGCCCGCGCAGGGTGAGCGCCTCGCCGTGCCGGTCACCGGCGGCCACGTACAGCCGGTGGGCGCGGGCCAGGGTGTCCCACGCCGCCTGGTGGCGCCCCTGGTCCCGGTACACGCTCCCGACCCCGTACAGCACGTACGCCGTCGCGGCGGCGTCCTCCGGCTCCCGGTACAGGGCGAGGGCGGACTCCAGCAGGGTCAGGGCCTCGTCGAAGGAGGCCTGCTCACGGCGGGCGGACCCCATCCCGGCCAGCGCCTGCGCCCGGCCCAGGCGTACGTCCCGCTCCTCGAACAGCCGCAGCGCCGCGGCGAAGAAGGCGTGGGCCTCGTCGAACCGGTCCTGTTCCAACCGGAGTTGGCCGAGCCCGTGGAGCAGCCACGCCTCCCCCTCCACGTCGCCGCCGCGGCGGACCGCGGCCAGGGCCACCTCGTGGGAGCGGGACCAGGCCTCGAACTCGTTGTAGAGCGCGGCCGAGGCGGCCATGAGGGCGGCGGCCAGTTCCCGGGCGGCCTCGAACAGTCCGTGCTCCGCGCAGTGGGTCACCGCGGCGAGCAGGCAGCCCTGTTCGGCGGCGAACCAGGCGGTCGGCTCGTCCTCCAGCGCGCGGGGCCCGTCGGCGCCGGTGGCCGGCAGCAGGCGGGACGCACCGCCGGGGCCCCGGGCGGCGGCGGTGCGGGCCATCGCGCGCCAGCGGTCCACCAGCCGCAGTATCGCCGCGTGCCGCTCGTCGCGGTCCTCGTCCGCGAGGCCGCGCTCACGGGCGTATTCGCGGGCGAGGTCGTGGATGCGGTAGCGGGTTCGGCCGGTCTCGTCGGTGCGCACGACCTCGAGGAAGTGGTAGTCGACCAGTCGTTCCACGGTCTCCTCCGCCTCCTCGGGGGTGACGTCGAGGAGCGGGGCGGCCACCCGGGCGGCGAAGTCGGGCAGGTCCATCAGGGCCAGGCGCCGCAGGGCGCACTGTTCCTGCGCGCCGAGGTCCGCGTAGCCGAGCCGCAGGCTGGCCCGCACCTCCAGGTCGCCGGCCTGGAGTTCGTCGAGCCGACGGCGCTCGTCGCGCAGCCGTGCGGCCAGGCGCGAGGGGGTCCAGTGGGGGCGGGCGGCGAGGCGGGCGCCGGCGATGCGGACGGCGAGCGGGAGCCGTCCGCACAGGGTGACGATCTCGGCGGCCTGGGCGGGCTCGCCGGTGGGGCGGGCCGGCCCGGCCACCCGCGCCAGCAGGTCGAGCGCCTCGGTGGGGGACGGGACGCCCAGGTCGAGGTGGGCGGCGCCCTCCAGCGCGACGAGCCGGCGGCGGCTGGTGACCAGGGCCGCCGAGCCGCCGCCGGGGGGCAGCAGGGGGCGCAGCAGGGCCTCGTTGACAGCGTTATCAAGGATCAGCAGGACCCGGCGGCGGGCGATGTGGGTGCGGTAGAGGCCGAGCAGGTCCTCCTCGTCGCGGGGCGACGGGTCGGGGTCCACGCCGAGGGCGCGCAGCAGCCGGGCGAGGGCGTCGGCGGTGCGCACCGGGGCGGAGTCGGCGGCGCGCAGGTCCACGAAGAGCCGGCCGTCGGGGAACAAGCCGGCGGTGCGGTGGGCGACGTGGACGGCGAGCGCGGTCTTGCCGGTGCCGGAGCGGCCGGAGATCACGCCGACGGGCGGCGCCGTGCGTCGCGGGTCGCGGACCTCCCCCAGCAGGCCGGTGGCCCAGTCGATCTGCTCGGCGCGTCCGACGAAGTCGGCCACGTCGGGCGGGAGGTGGGAGGGTGCGGGAGGGTGGGTGCTCAGGTCCGGCGGGTGCTCGGTCGCCCTGCGCGGCGAGGGCAGCAGCGGGACGGCGCCGCCGGCCGGCCCGGCGGCGGGCCCCCGGGGCCGGTCCCTGGGTCCGGCGGCGGAGCGCGGCGCGGAGGGTGGGCCGCCGGGGGTGCCGAGCACGGCGGTGTCGGACCGCAGCAGGGCCAGGTGCAGGGCGCGCAGTTCGGGTCCCGGGTCGACGCCGAGTTCCGTCCGCAGCAGCCGGCGGCCTTCTTCGTAGCACCGCAGGGCCTCGGCGACCCGGCCGGTGCGGAAAAGCGCGGTCATCAGCTGTCCGCGCGGGCGTTCGCGCAGGGGGTGGGCGGCGACGTGGGCGAGGAGTTCGGCGACGAGGTCCGCGCGGCGGTCCAGGTCGAGTTCCGCGGCGAAGCGGAACTCCTGCGCTTCCAGGCGCAGTTCGGCGAGGCGTAGCGCCTCGACCCGGGCGAAGGACTGGCCGAGGCCCTCCAGGGCGCCGCGTCCGCGCCACAGGCCGAGCGCCGTGTCGAGGACGGTCACGGCGTCCTCGGCGCGTCCGGCGCGCACCGCGTCGCGCCCGGCCGTGAACGCCTCCTCGAAGCGGCGGACGTCGACGGCCGACGGGGGCAGGTCCGCGACGTAGCCCGGGGAGCGGGTGCGGACCAGGTGCTCGGCCTCGGTGCCCGCGAGGGCGCGGCGCAGCCCGGACACGTGCGAGGCGACGAGTGCGCGGGCGGTGGCCGGGGGGTCCTCCTCCCACACCAGGTCCACCAAGCGGTCCACGGACAGCACTTCCCCGAGGTGCACCACGAGGGCCGCGAGGATCGCCGTAGGCCGGGCGCCGTTCAGCGGGAGGCGGCGGCCCGCGCTCGACACCTCGACCGGTCCCAGAAGGCGAACGTCCACCGTGTCCCCCGCATGTCGCGTTGCCGCACGTCGGGGCCACCATACCGGCGGCCACGGACCGGCAGGCCCGGCTCCGGGCCGCCCTTCCGCACGGCGGTCCGGTGGGCGTGGCGGGGTGGCCGGAATGCGTCGGGCGTCCGGTGCGCGATCCGCCGATCGACGCAGCGGGCGCACGCCTCCCGCCCCCGGGACGGGGCGTGGCGGGTCGCCGTATGAGCGGGGTGCGCACGACGTCGCCGGGAGCCGTCACCCGGTCGAGCGGCGGGAAGAATGGCGTGAAAGCCCGTCACCGGGGAGGGTGAACGGCCCTTTCCCCCGGCAGGCGCCCGTCCTGCAGGACGGACGGGTCGCGCCTGCAGAGGATCTGCGGCGTTCCTGCAGGAGCCCGGTCCACGCTGTCGAGGGTGACGGACATCATCCTGCTCTCGGACCACCGGGTGGCCGCGACCCGGGTCGCCGACAACGGCGAGCCCCTGGTCGACACCCGACGCACCGCCGCCCTGCGCGTCGACACGCGCAAGGCGGACGAGGACGGGTCGTACGCCCACGTCCGCGCGGACGTCCTCAGGCGGTTGCTGGTCGCCCAGGGCGCGCTGCCGCCGGGCCTGCGCCTGCTGCTCGTGGAGGGCTTCCGCCCGCCCGGCCTCCAGCGCCGCTACTTCGAGGAGTACTCGGCCACCCTGCGCGCGGCGGATCCGGCCGCGTCGCCCGCCCGGGTCCGGGAGCTGGCCAGCGCCTACATCTCACCGCCGGAGGTCGCCCCGCACGTCAGCGGCGGCGCGGTGGACCTGACGCTGTGCGCCGAGGACGGCACGGAACTGCCGCTCGGCACCGAGGTCAACGCCACGCCCGAGGAGAGCGCGGGCGCCTGCCGCACCGCCGCGGACACCGTCGGCGCGGTGGCCAGGGCCCACCGGGCGGTGCTGGGCCGGGCGATGACGGCGGCGGGTTTCGTCAACTACCCGACCGAGTGGTGGCACTGGTCCTACGGAGACCGGTACTGGGCGCTGCTGTCCGGCGCACCCGCGGCCCCCTACGGGCCCACCGAACGCTCCCGGACGTGACGCCGGGAGGAACCACACGGCGGGTGCGTCCGGCAACGGGCGGTCCCGCCACGACGAGTCGCCGGCGCGACCACGCCGCGCGACGGAGCAACGGGGGAAACACACCGTGGAGAGCACCTGCGCCACGGCGACCACGACCACGTCGCCGACGATCGAACCCACCTTCCCGACCGGCGGACCCGTACGGGTCGACGGGGCAGCGCCGACCGGTCGGAGCGCGCCGACGGACACCGGCCCGTCGGGCGGCACGGGCACGACGACCGGCCCTAGGCCGTGTCCGCAAAGTCCCTCCCCCAGAGGGGGGACCCCCAGCCCTGCGACGCCCGGCACGCACTCTCGCCGCACCGGGCGAACACCCGAGTACAGCCAGTACGCGGGCGTCCGCCCGGCACGCCGAGAGCACGCACCGGACGCCGCAGGGCCCGCCCTCCGGGCGGACGACGGGACTTTGCGGACACGACCTAGC
>NZ_KQ948559.1:0-46095 GCF_001514125.1 Streptomyces longwoodensis
CCGCGGGTGCACCGCGTCGTGGCCGCCCTCCGGCGAGCCGATCGCCCACGGCACCCCCACATCGTCCGGACCGGGCGAGAGCGTGTTGTTCTTGCCCTTGCGGAACGTGGTGCCGATCGGGTGGATCGGCGGCAGGTAGACGACGTCGAAGCCCATCTCCGCGATCGCCGGCAGCCGCCGCGCGGCGGTGCGGAACGTGCCGTGCGGCTGCTCGGGGGTGCCCTCCGAGCGCGGGAAGAACTCGTACCAGGACCCGAACAGCGCCCGCTCCCGCTCCACCAGCAGCGGCAGCGGGTCGGAGGCCGTCACCAGGTCGCGCAGCGGGTGCCGGGACAGCACCTCGGCCACCTCCGGCGCCAGCGCCGCCGCCAGGCGGGAGGCCGCCGGGCGGGAGGTGTCGCGCAGGCCCTCCACGGCCGCGCGCACCACGTCGCGCCCGTCGTCCTCGGGCACCCCGTCGGCCGCCCGCTCGTACAGGCGGGCGCCCTCCTCCAGCACCAGCTCGGTGTCCAGACCCGCCGGGATCTTGATCTCGGCGTGGTGCCGCCAGGTGGCGACCGGGTCGCCCCAGGCCTCCACCGTGTACGACCACATCCCCGGCGCGTCGGCGCGCACGGTGGCCCCCCAGCGGTCCGTGCCGGGGGCCAGCTCGCGCATCGGCGTGAAGGGCCCCGGACGGCCTTCCGGGTCGCGCAGCACCACGTCGGCGGCGACCGCGTCGTGCCCCTCACGGAACACGGTGGCCGAGACCTCGAACGACTCCCCGACGACCGCCTTGGCCGGCCGGCGTCCGTGCTGGACGCACGGGCGGACGTCCAGGACCGGTATGCGCCCCACGGCGGTCCCCGGGCCGTGGCCCCGGGCGCCGGCGGAGGGGTCCTCCGGGGCCGGTGGCCGGGTGCGCCCCGGGGGCGCGGAACCGGCCCGGGTGGACCGGGACGTCGGGGGTACTGACGAGTGGTGCGTGGCGGGCATGACCGCTCCTGTCCGCATCGAACGGGGGTGGTGGGCGGAGGGAAGGGGGTGGCGCGTACTGCGGGGGTCCGGGGAACGTGCGAGGGGCCGTACCTGAGGCGTGTTTCCCATGTTGCCCCGAACATGTTTCCGGAGGGTGATCTGCCGGGGAACGCGAGAGCGTGTCCCGGGACCTTCCGGAAGATGCGTCGTGCACCGCAGGAGCCTTCCCATGCTCTTCGGGTGGGCAATCCGGCACGTTGCTAACTACTCGCCCGTATGTCGACCCGTCCGACCCGCCCGATTCGAGACATCCGCAGCCGGTCCCGGCGTCGCTCAACGGACGGCCGGCACCTGGAGGAGCCTGTCCGGCGAACCGGCGCCCCGGCCGGACACCCTCCCGCGCGCCGCGGCCGCCACCAGGGCCCGCCCGACCTGGGCCGGCGACGCCTGCGGGTGGGCGCCCAGGTGGAGCGCGGCCGCGCCCGCGGCGTGCGGCGCCGCCATCGACGTACCCGAGTACACCGCGCAGCCCGTGTCGCTGCGGTGGGACGCGGAGGTGATCGACACGCCGGGGGCGAACAGGTCGACCGCCGAGCCGAGGTTCGAGGTCGCGGCGCGCGCGTCCCCCCGGCCGGTCGCGCCGACCGTGAGGGCCTCGCGCACGTCGGCGGGGGAGTGCAGGGCGGCGGCCTCGCCGTCGTTGCCGGCGGCGACCACGAAGGTGATCCCGGCCCGGATCGAGGCCCGCACGGCCGCGTCGAGCTGGGCGTTGTACGGCCCGCCGAGGCTCAGGTCGGCGACGGCCGGCCGGTGGGCGTGCCGGGTGACCCAGTCGATCCCGGCGATCACCCGGCCGGTGGTGCCCGCCCCCTCGTCGTCCAGCACCCGCACCGAGACGATCCGCGCCCGCTTCGCCACGCCGTACGTCGTCCCGGCGACCGTGGCCGCGATGTGCGTGCCGTGCCCGTTGCCGTCCCCGGCGCTGCCGTCGCCGTCCACGAAGTCCCGGCCGTAGCGCGCGCGCCCGCCGAACTCCCGGTGGGTGACGCGCACCCCGGTGTCCAGGACGTAGACCGTCACCCCGGCGCCGCCCGAGGACGGTGCCGAGAAACGGCCGTCCAGCGGGAGCCGTGGCTGGTCCAGGCGGTCCAGCCCCCAGGACGGCGGTCTGCGCTGGGTCCTCGGCGACGGCCCGGTGCGCCCGGTCCGCGGCGCGGGCCCGCCGTCCACGGCCACCCGCGTGTCCTGCACGACCGAGGCGACCCGCGGGTCCGCGGCGAGCCGGCGGGCCTGTGCCGGGGCGGCCGTGACGGCGTAGCCGTGCAGCACCGCGCCGTAGACATGGCCGATTCTCGCCCCGTACCCCTCGACGGTCTGCCGGGTGTCCGCGGAGTCAGAGCGCACCCCCTCCCGCAGCGACACGAGGTAGCTGCCGCGGACCGACCCCGGTGCCCCGGCGCCCACGACGGTCCCCTCCGGTACGGCGTGCGCGGGCAGGGTGACGGCCGACAGCGCCGCGGCCGCGACCGCTGTGATCAGCCCCCCTGCCCGGCGCGGGCGCCCGTTCCGCGTCCGAGCCATGCTGCGCGTTCCCTCCCTCGACGCGACGCACACCGCCCTGTGCCGGGTGCGTCCGGGGGGAAGCCTCTCGTGCCCGGACGAACGCCCACAAGACGGCCCGGGGGGAGGAAACCGGCCTGATCGGCCGCGTGCGCCCCCGCATGCGCCACCCCGTCACCCCCGAGACGCCCCCACCAACCCCGAAGTAACCACTACGGTCGGGGGTGACGACGAGGACGCACAGCGCCGTGTGTCCCTCCGCACGCGCGACGAGGTGGAATGTGAAGGCGATCCGTCGATTCACCGTCCGACCCGTTCTCCCGGAACCCCTGAGGCCCCTGAGCGACCTAGCGCGCAACCTGCGCTGGTCCTGGCACCCGGAGACCCGTGACCTGTTCCAGTCCGTGGATCCAGAGCGCTGGGCCGCCTCGGACGGTGATCCCGTACGGCTCCTCGGCAGTGTGCGCCCCGCGCGCCTGGCCGAGCTGGCCGAGGACCGCCGCTTCCTGCGCCGGCTCGGCGCGGTCTGCGACGACCTGAACGACTACCTGACCGGCGAGCGCTGGTACCAGGCCCAGCCCGGCGGACTGCCCGCCGCGATCGCCTACTTCTCGCCCGAGTTCGGGATCACCGCCGCCCTGCCGCAGTACTCCGGCGGCCTCGGCATCCTGGCCGGCGACCACCTGAAGGCGGCCAGCGACCTCGGGGTGCCGCTCATCGGCGTGGGCCTGCTCTACCGGCACGGCTACTTCCGCCAGAGCCTGTCCCGGGACGGCTGGCAGCAGGAGCACTACCCGGTGCTCGACCCCAACGAGCTGCCGGTGAGCCTGCTGAAGGAGGAGGACGGCAGCCCGGCGTACGTGGCGCTGGCCCTGCCCGGCGGACGCCGGCTGCGCGCCCGGATCTGGCTCGCCCAGGTCGGCCGCGTCCCGCTGCTGATGCTGGACTCCGACGTCGAGGACAACGACCCCGGCGAGCGCGGGGTGACCGACCGGCTCTACGGCGGGGGCAGCGAGCACCGGCTGCTGCAGGAGATGCTGCTCGGCATCGGCGGCGTGCGGGCGGTGCGCACCTACTGCCGGCTCACCGGTCACCCGGCGCCCGAGGTGTTCCACACGAACGAGGGACACGCCGGTTTCCTCGGCCTGGAGCGGATCGCCGAGCTGTGCGACGAGCAGCGGCTCGACTTCGACTCCGCCCTGGAGGCGGTGCGGGCCGGCACCGTGTTCACCACCCACACCCCGGTCCCGGCCGGCATCGACCGCTTCGACCGCGAGCTGGTCGCCCACCACTTCGGGCCCGACGCCGAGCTGCCCGGCATCGACGTCGAGCGCGTCCTGCGGCTCGGCATGGAGACCTATCCCGGCGGCGAGCCCAACCTGTTCAACATGGCGGTGATGGGCCTGCGGCTCGCCCAGCGCGCCAACGGCGTCTCGCTGCTGCATGGACAGGTCAGCCGGGAGATGTTCTCGGGGCTGTGGCCTGGCTTCGACCCCGAGGAGGTGCCGATCACCTCGGTCACCAACGGGGTGCACGCCCCGACCTGGGTCGCCCCGGAGGTGTTCCGGCTCGGCGCACGCCAGGTCGGTGCCCAGCGCGCCGAGGACGTGCTGAGCCTCGGCGGCTCCGAGCGCTGGGACGCCGTGGCCGACATCCCGGACCAGGAGGTCTGGGACCTGCGGCGCGACCTGCGCGAGCAGCTCGTGCAGGAGGTGCGCTCCCGGCTGCGGGCCTCCTGGCGGCAGCGCGGCGCCGGTACCGCCGAGCTGGGCTGGATCGACTCCGTGCTCGACCCCGACGTGCTGACCATCGGCTTCGCCCGCCGCGTCCCGTCGTACAAGCGGCTGACGCTGATGCTGCGCGACCCGGACCGGCTGATGGAGCTGCTGCTGCACCCCGAGCGGCCGGTGCAGATCGTGGTGGCCGGCAAGGCGCACCCGGCGGACGACGGCGGCAAGCGGCTGGTGCAGGAGCTGGTGCGGTTCGCGGACGACCCGCGGGTGCGCGGGCGGATCGTGTTCCTGCCCAACTACGACATGGCGATGGCGCAGAAGCTCTACCCCGGCTGCGACATCTGGCTGAACAACCCGCTGCGCCCGCTGGAGGCGTGCGGCACCTCCGGCATGAAGGCCGCGCTCAACGGCTGTCTCAACCTCTCGGTGCTGGACGGCTGGTGGGACGAGTGGTTCCAGCCCGACTTCGGCTGGGCGATCCCCACCGCGGACGGCGCCGGCACCGACCCGGAGCACCGGGACGACGTGGAGGCGGCCGCCCTGTACGACCTGCTGGAGCAGCGGGTCACCCCGCGCTTCTACGAGCGGGGCCGCCAGGGGCTGCCGGACCGCTGGATCGAGATGGTCCGCCAGACCCTGATGCGGCTCGGCCCGAAGGTGCTGGCCGGGCGGATGGTCCGCGAGTACGTCGAGCGGCTCTACGCCCCGGCCGCCGTGGCGCACCGCGCGCTGGACGCCGACACCGCGCGGGAGCTCGCCGACTGGAAGGAGCGGGTCCGGGCCTCCTGGCAGCAGGTGACCGTCGAGCACGTGGAGACCTCGGCGGCCGCCGCCACCGCGGAGCTGGGCAGCACCCTCGCGCTGCGCGTCCACGTGCGCCTCGGCGCCCTCGGCCCCGACGACGTGGAGGTGCAGGCCCTGTCGGGCCGGGTGGACAGCGAGGACCGCATCACGGAGGCGGTGACGGTCGCGCTGAAGCCGGCGGGCGGCGCCGACCAGGAGGGCCGCTGGGTGTACGAGGGGCCCCTCACCCTGGACCGCACGGGCCCGTTCGGCTACACGGTCCGTGTCCTGCCGGCCCACCGGCTGCTGGCCTCGGCCGCGGAGCTGGGCCTGGTGGCGGGCCCCTCGCAGGAGCTGGTCGAGGCGGCGGGTGTGCTGATGCGGTGATCGCCTGAGGCGGTCAGGCGGCGTCCTGCGGCGCGCACAGGCGCCGCAGGACCGTCCCGCAGCGGCGGGCGTACGCCTGCTGCAGGCCACGGGTCGCCGGGCCGCCCGCCTTGGCGTACCACTTGGCCGGGCGGCTGAAGGCGGTGACCGTCAGCCAGACCGTGCCGTCGCCGGTGCGGTCGACCACGAAGGACTCCTCGCCGCACTCGGGGTGGCCGCCGAGCGTGCCGTACGCCCAGCCGGCCCGGCGGGGCTCGGACACGGTCCACACCACACGGCACGGGGCCTTGATCATGCCGGCCAGGGTGACCGTGACGTCGACGCCCGGCTCGGCCCGCTCGGCCGTGGCGTCGATGCCGACGCCCAGCTCGCGGTGCATCTCCCAGGTGAGGACCGCCTCGGCGGCGCGGCGGAACAGCGCCTCGCCCTCGCCGATGCGGGTGCGCACCTGCATCGGGCGGAAGCCGGGCGGGCAGCCGGCGGGACCCTCACGGGTCGCGCCGACGGCTTCGTAGGTGAAGGCCGGGGACGTCGAGGACATGGTGCCCAAGCGTACGGCGGCACCCGGAAGCCTGGGCTCCTGGGTGCCGCCGTCGTTCAGCCACCGGCCGACTAGTTGACGTTGACCGCCGACCAGGCCGCGGCCACCGCCTTGTACTCGGCGCTGGTGGAGCCGTACAGGGCCGACGCCGCGTTCAGCGTCGCCGTGCGGGCGCCCGCGTACTTGGTGGTCGAGGTCATGTACGTGGTGAGCGCCTTGTACCAGATCTGCAGCGCCTTGGCGCGGCCGATGCCGGTGACCGTCGAGCCGTTGTACGTCGGCGAGTTGTAGCTCACGCCGTTGATGGTCTTCGCGCCGCTGCCCTCGGACAGCAGGTAGAAGAAGTGGTTCGCCACGCCGGACGAGTAGTGCACGTCCTTGCTGCCCACGGAGGAGGACCAGTAGTCGGCCGAGCCGCCGTCCTTGCTGGGCTTGTCCATGTAGCGCAGCGGGGTGCCGTTGCCGTTGATGTTGATCTTCTCGCCGATGAGGTAGTCACCGGCGTCGGAGGCGTTGCCCGCGAAGAACTCCACGCCCGTGCCGAAGATGTCCGAGGTGGCCTCGTTCAGGCCGCCGGACTCGCCCGAGTAGTTCAGGCCCGCCGTGTTCGAGGTGACGCCGTGGCTCATCTCGTGGCCGGCCACGTCCAGCGAGGTCAGCGGGTGGGTGTTGCTGCTGCCGTCGCCGTAGGTCATGCAGAAGCAGCTGTCGTCCCAGAACGCGTTGACGTAGCTGCTGCCGTAGTGGACGCGGGAGTAGGCGCCGACGCCGTTGTTCTTGATGCCGTTGCGGCCGAACGTCGACTTGTAGAAGTCCCAGGTCTCCTGCGCGCCGTAGGCGGCGTCCGCGGCGGCCGTCTGGTCCGTGGAGGAGCTGGAGGCGGCGCCGGTGCCCCAGATGTTGTCGGCGTCGGTGAACAGGGTGCCGGTGCCGGAGGTGCCGCGGGCCAGGTTGTACGTCTTGTGGCCGCCGCGCGTGGTGTCGTACAGCTGGTACGTCGAGCCCGACAGGTTGGTGGTCAGGCTGACCGTGCCGGAGTACAGGGTCTTGCCGGTGCCGGTCGCGTTCTCGACGCCCTGGTACTCGTAGAGCTTCTTGCCGGTGGCGGCGTCGGTGATGACGTGCAGCTGGTTCGGGGTGCCGTCGTCCTGGAAGCCGCCGACGACCGTCTCGTAGGCGAGGACGGGGGTGCCGGAACCGGCCCAGATGACCTTGCGGGCGCCGTCGGCCGCGGCCTTGTCGGAGCCCAGGGTCTTGGCGGCGCCCAGCGCCTGCTTCTCCGCCGCGCCGGCGGCGATCTTCGGCGTGAGCGAGGAGACCTTGATGGCCGCCTTCGTGGCCTTGGTGACGCCCTCGGCCTTGCCGGCCTTCGAGGTGTGCACGACGAGGTCGCCGCCGAGGACCGGCAGGCCCGCGTAGGTGCGCTCGTAGCGGGTGTGGACGGTGCCGTCGGCGTCCTTCACCACGTCCTTGACGACCAGTCTCTCCTGGGCGCCGAGGCCTATCTGCTGGGCCGTGGTGGCCGCTTCGGCCTGGCGCTCCTGCAGCAGCGAGGTGCGCGCGGAGGCGGACAGCTGCACCGGGGCGGCGAGCGGGGTCGCCGCGGCCGTGGCGTCCGCCTGGGCGGCGGCCGTGCCGGTGGTCACTCCGGTGGCCAGCAGCGCACCGGCCGCGACGGCGGTGGCGATGGCCAGCGTGCTGCGCTTGTGACGCATGGGGAGGGGAGACACACAAGCTCCTTCGTGGGGGAGTCCGGCTCAGTCGTGGGGCGGCCGACCGGGATCTGAGTGAAGTTGTGCGGCGGGTGAGAGGAAGCCTGACAGCAGGTCGCGTACATGTCATGACCCCCTCGTGATGTTGGCCGAAAAGTGACTGTCCGATGAACGTTGCGGGAATGTGAACGCCCGTCACCTCGGTAAAACGCCAACAGGCCGTCGGCAAGGCCCTGGCAAAATACGGGCGTCGCCCCGGGGGGCCGGACCCCCGGGGCGACGCCTTGTACGAGTGCCGCGACCTGGCCGTCTACGGGAAGGTCAGGCTCCAGGAGTTGATGTAGCCGGTGTCCTGCGCCGCCTGGTCCTGGACCCGCAACGCCCAGGTTCCGTTGGCGACTTCGGAGGACGCGTCGACCGTGTACGTGGCCTGGACGTTGTCCGCGGAGTCGGAGGAGCTGAAGCTCTTCAGGCGGTACGCCGTGCCGTCCGGCGCCACCAGGTCGACGACCAGGTCACCGCGCCAGGTGTGCACGATGTCGACCGCGACCTGGAGGTTGGACGGCGCGTTGCCGGTCCGGCCGGAGACGGTGATCGACGACGTGACCGCCGCGCCGTTGTCCGGAATCGATACGTCGGCCGTGTTCTCGAAGGTGGTGCCGCCACCCCCGCCGCCGCCCGAGCGCGCCCCGACCGCGACCGCGGCCCAGGCGTCCTGCACCGCCTTGTACTCGGCGGAGGAGGTGCCGTACAGCTCGCCGGCCGCCGCCAGGGTGCCGGTGCGGGCGCCCGCGTAGTTGGTGGTCGAGGTGAACTTGGTGCTGAGCGCGCGGAACCAGATCTTCTCCGCCTTGGCCCGGCCGATGCCGGTGACCGGCAGCCCGTCCGAGGTCGGCGAGTTGTAGCTGACGCCGTTGATGACCTTGGCGCCGCTGCCCTCGCTCAGCAGGTAGAAGAAGTGGTTGGCCGGGCCGGAGGAGTAGTGCACGTCCACCGAGCCGATGCCCGAGTACCAGCTGTCCTTGGACGCCCCGTCCTTGCTGGGCTTGTCCATGTAGCGCAGCGGGGTGCCGTTGCCGTTGATGTCGATCTCCTCGCCGATGAGGTAGTCACCGACGTCGGAGGCGTTGTTGGCGTAGAACTCGACCGAGGTGCCGAAGATGTCGCTGGTCGCCTCGTTCAGGCCGCCGGACTCGCCGCTGTAGTTGAGCCCGGCCGTGTTGGAGGTGACGCCGTGCGTCATCTCGTGCCCGGCCACGTCGATGGCGGTCAGCGGGTGGGTGTTGCCCGAGCCGTCGCCGTACGTCATGCAGAAGCAGCTGTCCGACCAGAAGGCGTTGACGTAGTTGTTGCCGTAGTGGACCCGCGAGTACGCGCCCACGCCGTCGCCCCGGATGCCGCTGCGCCCGTGGACGTTCTTGTAGTAGTCCCAGGTGAGGGCCGCGCCGTAGTGCGCGTCGGCGCCCGCGGTCTCCGCGTTGGAGGCGCTGCCGTTGCCCCAGACGTCGTCGGGGCCGGAGAACAGCGTGCCGGTGCCGGAGGTGCCCCGGTTGAGGTTGTACGTCTTGTGGTTGCCGCGCGCGGTGTCGGTCAGGGTGTACGTCGACCCCGACTGGCTGGTGCCCAGCGTCACCGTGCCGCTGTACATGGTGTTGCCCGTGCCGGTCTCGATGCCCTGGTACGCGAAGAGCTTCTTGCCGGTGGCGGCGTCCGTGACGACGTGCAGCTCGTTCGGGGTGCCGTCCTCCTGGAGGCCGCCCACCACCGTCTCGTACGCGAGGACCGGGGTGCCGTCCGCAGCCCAGACCACCTTGCGCGGGGCCCGGCGCGCGTCCGCGGAGTCCGCGCCGGCGTCGGCGGCCAGGCGCAGCGCCTGCTTGCGGGCCTGGTCCGCGGGGACGGCCGGGGTGAGCGAGGCGACCTTGATGGTGGCGCGGGTGGCCTTGACCACGCCCCGGGTGTCGCCCGACTTCGCGGTGTCGACGACCAGGTCGCCGCCGAGGACCGGCAGGCCGGCGTAGGTGCGCTCGTAGCGGGTGTGGACGGTGCCGTCGGCGTCCTTGACGACGTCCCGGACGACCAGCGCCTCCTGGGCTCCCAGGCCCAGTTCCCGGGCGGTGGTCGCCTTGGCCGCGTCGGCCTGGCGTATCAGCTCGGCGCGCTGGGCGGGGGCGAGCCGCACGGACTCGGCACCGGGCCGGGCGGCCGCTGCTGCCGAGGAGGGCGCGGCGGACGCGGCGCCCGACTGCACGGCGGCCGCGACCAGGGCCGCGACGCCGACGAGGGCGGCGGCCGCGGTCCTGCGGTACGGGGTGGGGGAGGTGCGTCTGCGTGAGGACCTGCTGCTCAACACTGACTCCTTCTGCGGGCCGTGGGTCGCACGGCCGGGGGAGACCGGGCGGCGGGTGGGCCGTCCGGGCAGAACAGGACGTACACAGTGCTCGGAGAACGGCCGTTCCTGTGTCGGTGCTGTGGGGTTCCTGTGGGAGCGGCCGTGGGAAGAGTGGCAGCAGACCGCGCTTCCTGTCAGGAGCGCGTCAGAAAGTTGACCGGAAACGGTCCGTTGGCCGGGAGTTCGGGTCCGCTATGCGAACGGTTCACCCGCTGAACGGCGGTTCAGCAGTGCGCCGTTCGTCCGCCCCGTCGCCGTGCCAGGTCCGCCACAGGGCCGCGTAGGCGCCGCCCGCCGCCACCAGCTCGTCGTGCGTACCGAGTTCGGTCAGCCGGCCGTCCTCCATCACCGCCACCCGGTCCGCGTCGTGCGCGGTGTGCAGCCGGTGCGCGATGGCGATGACCGTACGGCCCCGCAGCACCGCGGCCAGCGCCCGCTCGGTGTGCCGCGCGGTCGCCGGGTCCAGCAGGGCGGTCGCCTCGTCCAGGATCAGCGTGTGCGGGTCGGCCAGCACCACCCGGGCCAGCGCGAGTTGCTGCGCCCGCGAGCCGTCGGCGCGGCAACCGCCCTGCCCGAGCCGGGTGTCCAGGCCCAGTGGCAGCCCCCGCACCCACCCGGCCGCCCCCACCGTGCCGAGCGCCGCCCACAACCGGTCGTCCGACGCGTCCGGTTCGGCGATCAGCAGGTTCTCCCGGACCGTGCCCAGGAACACGTGGTGCTCCTGGGTGACCAGGACGACCTGGCGGCGCAGCCGCTCCGGCGACAGCCCCGCTACCGGCACCCCGCCCACCGTCACCGTGCCCGCGGTCGGCGCGTCCACCCCGGCCAGCAGCCGGCTCAGCGTCGACTTGCCGGCCCCCGACGGGCCCACCACGGCCAGCCGCTCCCCGGGCCGCACGGTCAGGTCCACCCCGCGCAGCACCTCGCCGCCGCGCTCGTAGGCGTAGCGCACGCCCGTCACGTCGATCCGGTCGTCCGCCGGCACCGCGTCCCCGCCCGACCCGGCGCGCGGCGAGCCCGCCAGGCCCTCCACCCGGGCGAACGAGGCGCCGCTGCTCTGCAGTTGCTCCACCCGCATCAGGACCATGTCCAGCGGCTCGGTGAACTGCCGCAGGTACAGCGCGGCCGCCACCACCGCGCCCAGGCTCACCGCGCCCCGCCCGTGCAGCACCCCGCCCACCAGCAGCACCCCGGCCACCGGCAGGGTGTACGACACCTCCACCGCCGGGAAGAACACCGACCGCAGGTACAGCGTGTGGAACCGGGCCCGGCGCGAGGTCTCCAGCGCGTCCCGGCTCGCCGCGGTCCGCCGCTCGCGCAGCCGGAACGCCTCCACCGTCCGCGCCCCGGCCGCCGTGGACGCCAGCACCTCGGCCACCTCCGAATCGGCCGCGCCCTGCGCGAGGTACCCGGCCCGGGCCCGGCGCAGGTACCAGCGCAGCGCCCACCCGATCGGCGTCAGCGCCAGCACCCCGACCGCGCCCAGCAGCGGGTCGATCGCGAACACCGCGACCAGCAGGAACAGCGCCTGTGCCGAGCACACCAGCAGCTCCGGCCCGGCGTCGCGCAGGGTGGTGCCGACCGCCGCCACGTCCGCGGTGCCGCGCGTGGTCAGGTCGCCCGTGCCGGCCCGCTCCACCACCGACGCGGGCAGCGCCAGCGCCCGGTCCACGAACTCCTCGCGCACCCGGGCCAGCGTCCGCTCGCCGAAGCGGTGGCCGACGTAGCGCGCCCAGCGGGCCAGCAGCAACTGCGCCAGCGAGCAGACCAGGATGCCGAGCGCCAACCGGTCCACCGCACCCACCCCGCCCCCGTCGCGCACCACGTCGACGATCCGCCCGAGCAGCCACGGCCCGGCCAGCCCCGCGCCGGCGGCCAGCGCGTTCAGCGCGATCACCCAGGCGAACGCCCGCCGGTCGGCCCGCACCAGCCGCCCCGCGGCCCGCCGCACCTGCCCGGGCCCGGCGACCGGCAGCCGTCCGGCCGCCACCGCGCCCTCCTCGCCGTCGTCCGCGCCCGCCCGCCCCGTCACCGCACCGCCCCCTCGGCGTCCTGATCGGCGTCCTGATCGGTCTCCCGCTCGGTGTCCCGGGTCACCAGCGCCCGGTAGTCCGGCTCCCGCTCCAGCAGCTCCCGGTGCCGGCCCGTCGCCGCGACCTTGCCGCCGACCAGGTGGACCACCGTGTCGGCGTGGTCGAGCACCAGCGGGGACGTGCTGGTCAGCACGGTCGTACGGCCCCGCCGGGCGTCCCGCAGCCGCGCGGCGACCGTCGCCTCGGTGTGGGCGTCCAGCGCGGACGTCGGCTCCACGGCCAGCAGCACCTCCGGGTCGGCGAGCAGCGCCCGCACCAGCCGGACCCGCTGGCGCTGCCCGCCCGACAGGCTGCGCCCCTGCGCGGACACCGGTGACTCCAGCCCCTCGGGCAGCCCCTGCACGACGTCCTCCGCGGCCGCCGCCCGCACCGCCCGCGCCAGGGCGTCCGGATCGCGCTCGTGCCGCCCCGACACCACCTCGCGCAGCGTCCCGGCGAACAGGTCGGCCTCCGGCTCGGCGACCAGGATCCGCTCCCTGACAAGCGGCAGCGCCACCTCGTCCAGCCGTACCGCGCCCCAGGTGACGTCCGAGGGCGCGTACCGCCCGAGCCGGTCGGCCACGGCGGCGCCGTCCGCGGGGTGCGCCGCGGCCAGCACCGTCAGCCGGCCCGGGACGACCCGCACACCCGACTCCGGGTCGTACAGCACCGCGGGTTCGGCCGGCGGGTCGGCGCTGCCGTGCTCCGGCTCGGGCTCCAGCCGCAGCAGCCGTGCCACCCGGTCGGCGGCGACCACGCCCCGGCTGAGCTGGTAGCCCATGTCCACCAGGAACGCCACCGGGCCCACCAGCACGGCGACGTAGCCGTACACCGCGATCAGCTCGCCCACGCTGATCTCGCCCCGCGCGGCGAGCCTGGCCGCGCACCAGGTCACCGCGGCGAGGAACACCGTGGGCAGGCCCACCCCGAGCGCCTGGAGCCAGCTGGCCACCGCGCCCACCCGGTAGCCCTGCTCCCGCAGCACCGCCGAGTCCCGCCGGAAGGCGTCCGCGAACAGCCCCTTGCCGCCGAGCCCGTTGAGCACGCGCAGCCCGCCCGCGAGGTCGCCCATCCGCGCGGTGAGCACGCCCTGCCGCTCCCGGTAACCGCCCTCCGCGCGCTGGAGCCGCGCCATCAGCGGCCCCACCAGCAGCGCCACCACCGGCATCCCGAGCAGCACCACCCCGGCCAGCACCGGCGAGACCGCCAGCAGCAGCCCGGCGACCACGCCGTACACCACGACCGAGCCGACGCCCGGGCCGATCACCGTCAACGCGTTGCTGATGGTGTGCACGTCGCCCACGCCGATGGTGACGACCTCACCGGCCCCGGTCCGGCGCGGCAGCGCGGCCCCCAGCCGCACCGCGTGCCCGACGACCACCTTCACCGTGCGGAACAGGGCGTCCATCCGCACCCGGGTCATCGTCCGGTGCCGCAGGACGCTCACCCAGGAGTTGACCGCGCCCAGCACGACCAGCACCGCGGTCCACCCGGCCAGCGCCGCCGTGTCACCCGGCTCCAGCCCCTCGTCGACCGCCCGCGCCAGCAGGTACGGCGCGGCGGCCAGCAGCGCCATCCACACGCTGGCCAGCAGCGCCCCGGCCACCGACCGGCCCGCCTGGCACCGCACCAGCCACCACAGGTAGCGGGCGCCGCCGCGCCGGTCGGGCGTCCCGGGATCCTCGTAGGCGTCGATCACCGCGCACCCCCGTGTCGTCGTGTGCCGTCGATCCGTCCGGCGTCAGGCCAGGCTGTCCCGCCAGGCGCGGTGCAGGTCCGCGAACCGGCCCGTCCCCGCGACCAGTTCGGCCGGCGTGCCGTCCTCGACGATCCGGCCGTGCTCCATCACCAGGACCCGGTCGGCGATCTCCACGGTCGACAGCCGGTGCGCGATCACCACCGCCGTACGGCCCTCCAGGACCGTCGACATGGCCCGCTGCACCGCCCGCTCGCCCGGCACGTCCAGCGAACTGGTCGCCTCGTCCAGGATCAGCACCGCCGGGTCGGCGAGCAACGCCCGTGCGAACGCGACCAGTTGGCGCTGCCCGGCGGAGATGCGGCCGCCGCGCTTGCGGACGTCGGTGTCGTAGCTGTCGGGCAGGGAGCTGATGAACTCGTGGGCGCCGATGGCCTTGGCCGCCCGCTCGACCTCCTCCCGGGACGCCTCGGGCCGGCCGATGGCGATGTTCTCGGCGACCGTGCCGGAGAACAGGAACGCCTCCTGGGTCACCATCACCACCCCGCGCCGCAGCTCCCGCACCGACAGCTCGCGCAGGTCGACCCCGTCGAGCAGCACCCGGCCCGCGGACGGGTCGTAGAAGCGGGCGAGGAGCTTGGCCAGCGTCGACTTGCCGGCGCCGGTCGAGCCGACCACCGCGACGGTCTGCCCGGCCGGCAGGGTCAGGTCGAAGCGGGGCAGCACCTCGCCGCCGGTGCGGTAGCCGAAGCCCACCTGGTCGAAGACCACCTCGCGGCCCGGGTGCCCGCCCGCGCGCGGCGGCAGTTCCCGGGGCACCGACGGCTCGGGCACGGTCGGGGTCTGTGCCAGCAGGCCCGCGATCTTCTCCAGCGAGGCCGCCGCCGACTGGTAGGAGTTGAGGAACATCCCGAGCCGGTCGATCGGGTCGTACAGCCGCCGCAGGTACAGCACGGCCGCCGCCAGCACGCCCAGTTCCAGCGAGCCGCCCGCCACCCGGTGGGCGCCCCACAGCACGATCCCGGCGACGGCCGTGTTGGCGACCAGCCGCGAGCCGACGACGTACCGGGCCATCTCCAGCAGCGCGTCCCCGTTGGTGCGTTCGTGCCGCCGGTTCAGCTCCGCGAACTCGGCGTCGTTGACGGCCTCCCGGCGGAACGCGCGCACCGGCCGGATGCCGTTCATCGTCTCCACGAACTTCACGATCACCGCCGCGATGCGCGTCGACCGCTCCTGGTACACCCGGCCCGCGCGCCGCTGGTACAGCCGCACCAGCAGGTACAGCGGCACGAACGAGGCCACCGCGACCGCCCCGAGCCCCAGGTCCAGCCAGAGCAGCATCGCCGAGATGTACAGGAACGACAGCACCACGGTGACCAGTTCCTGCAGGCCCTCGCTCAGCAGCTCGCGCAGCGACTCCACGTCCGTGGTCGAGCGGGAGATCAGCCGGCCCGAGGTGTACCGCTCGTGGAAGTCGATGCTCAGCGCCTGCGCGTGCCGGAAGATCCGCCCGCGCAGGTCCAGCAGCACGTCCTGGTTGACCCGGGCGGACAGCGCGACGAACGCGTACTGCAGCACGCCCGAGACCAGCGCGCACAGCAGGTAGCCGGCCCCGACCGCGACGAGCGGCCCGGTGTCGTCGTGGTCCCGGAACGCGGGCACGGCCCGGTCGATCGCGTACGCCACCAGCAGCGGGCCCGCCTGCACGGCCGCCTGCTGGAGCAGCAGCAACAGCGTCGTCACCGTGACGCGGGCCCGCATCGGGGCGAGCAGCGAGCGCAGCAGAGCGGCGGTGGCGCCCGGGGGAGTGGGCAGGAGGTCACGGTCGAACGGGTCGCCGGCGTCCCGGCGGCGGGGCTCGGGGGCGGTGTCGTCCTCCGCGCCGGTGAGCGGCTCGGCGGGGGTGCTGGGCGCGGTCATCGGCGGTCGGCCTCCTGTTCCCCGGGCTGTCCGGACTCCCCGGACATCAGATGGGCGTACTCGGCGTTGCCGCGCAGCAGTTCCTGGTGGGTGCCGACGGCGACGATCCGGCCGCCGGAGAGCAGCGCCACCCGGTCCGCGAGCAGCACCGTCGACGGGCGGTGGGCCACGATCAGCGCGGTGGTGTCGGCGAGGACCTGCCGCAGCGCGGCCTCCACGGCGGCCTCGGTGTGCACGTCGAGCGCGGACAGCGGGTCGTCCAGCACCAGGAACCGCGGCCGCCCCACGACGGCCCGGGCGAGCGCGAGGCGCTGCCGCTGGCCGCCGGACAGGCTCAGGCCCTGCTCGCCGACCTGGGTGTCGGCGCCCTGGGGCAGCCCGTGCACGAACGCGGCCTGCGCCACGTCGAGCGCCCGCTCCAGCTCCCGGGGTCCGGCGCCGCCGCCCGCGCCCATGAGGACGTTCTCCCCGACGGTCGCCGAGAACAGCGTGGGCTCCTCGAAGGCGACGGCCACCAGGGAGCGCAGCTCGTCCCGCGGCAGCCCGGCGATGTCCCGCCCGTCCAGCGTGATCCGCCCCGAGGTGACCTCGTGCAGCCGGGGCACGAGCGCGGTGAGCGTGGTCTTCCCGCTCCCGGTCGCCCCCACCAGCGCCATGGACTCGCCGGGCCGGATGTGCAGGTCGATCCGGTCGAGCACGGGAGGGGAGCCCGGGGGAGCGTCCGGGTAGCGGAAGGTGACGCCCTCGAAGCGCAGACCGGCGCCGGCCGACCCGGCCTCCCGCCGCTGGACGGGCCCGCCGGACTCCGGCTCCTCGTCCATCACCTCGAAGTACCGCTCCGTGGCGGTCGCCGCCTCCTGGCTCATCGCGAGCAGGAACCCGATCGACTCCACGGGCCAGCGCAGCGCGAGCGCCGTGGACAGGAACGCGACCAGCGTGCCCGCCGACAGGTCCCCCTCGGCGACCTGCACCGCGCCCACGACCAGCGCGGCCGCGATCGCCACCTCCGGCAGGGTCACGATGACCGCCCAGATCAGCGCCAGCAGCCGGGCCTTGCGCAGCTCCGTCCCGCGCAGCGTCCCCGACAGCTCCCGGAACGCCCGCGCCTGACTGCGGTGCCGCCCGAACCCCTTGATGATCCGGATGCCGAGCACGCTCTCCTCGACGACGGTCGTCAGGTCGCCCACCTGGTCCTGGGCGAGCCGCGCCACGTCGGCGTAGCGCTTCTCGAAGACCACGCAGGTGACCAGCAGGGGCACGGCGGGGCCGAGGATCACCAGTCCGAGCGTCCAGTCCTGGACCAGCATGATGACCACGCCCACCAGGATCGTCACGCCGTTGACCAGCAGGAACGTCAGGGGGAACGCCAGGAACATGCGCAGCAGCATCAGGTCGGTGGTGCCCCGGGACAGCAGCTGCCCCGACGCCCACCGGTCGTGGAAGGCGATCGGCAGCCGCTGCAGGTGCCGGTAGAGGTCGGCGCGCATCTCCGCCTCGACGTGCGACAGCGGGCGCGCGACGAGCCACCGCCGCAGGCCGAACAGCAGCGCCTCGGCCAGCCCGAGCAGCAGCAGGTAGAGCGCGCCGAGCCACACCCCGCCCGGGTCCCGGTCGGCGACCGGCCCGTCCACCATCCACTTGAGCACCAGCGGGATGACCAGTCCCACGCAGGAGGCGACGACCGCGATGAACGCGGCGGTGAACAGCCGTGCCCGCACCGGCCGTACGTACGGCCACAGCCGCAGCAGCGTCCGTACGGCGGAGCGGTCCTCGGCGGGGGCCTCTTCGGTGGTTGCGCGCGTCGTCGACATCAGGAGCGAGCCTACGGATCGCCACTGACATCGCCCAGCGAGTTTCGCCCGGACCCGGCTCCGACGCTGGTCCTACGACCTGCGGCTTCGGGCCGGCGGCCACGCGGGCCCCGCCCGTGCGGCGCGGCGGGTCAGCGGTCCGCGACCCGCATCTCGAACCACGTGGTCTTGCCCCGCGGCAGCAGGTCGACGCCCCAGCGGTCGGACAGCTTGTCGACGAGGAACAGGCCGCGGCCGCTGAGGTCGGTCTCCTGGACGGGCAGGAGGCAGGGCAGGGCCCGGGAGGGGTCGCGGACCTCGACGCGGATGCGGCCGCGCGGACGCCGCATGCGCAGCCCGAACGCGCGCGCCCCGGTGTGCCGTACGGCGTTGCCGACGAGTTCGGAGACGAGCAGCACGACGTCCTCGGCGGTCCTGGGGGACAGGCCCCACTGGCGCAGGACCACGACCTGGGCCAGCCGGCGGGCGCCGGCGGCGGACTCGGGGCGCGAGGGGAGCTGGACCTCGCCCTCGGTCGGGTTGCCGAACAACTCCAGTGCCTTGAGCGCCCGTTCGTCCTCGACCGCGGGCGACCAGCGTGCCGCGTCGACACGCCCGTGCCCTCGCGGCTGCCCGCCACCCTCCAGCCCCGCCATGCCCCCATCATGGCCGCCGGGTGGCCGCGGCGTGGGCGTTCCGGGGTAATCCACCCCCCGGAAGCACCCGGCCCCGGCTGACCGTCGGTCTAGAGGAACTTCGCCTTGCCGGGGCCCTCCGCCACGAAGCTGCGCATCCCGCGCTCGCGGTCCTCGGTGGCGAAGAGGCCCGCGAACCAGGTGCGCTCCACCGCGAGGCCCGTCTCGATGTCCGTCTCCAGGCCGGTGTCGACGGCCTCCTTGGCCGCCCGCAGCGCCAGCGCCGGACCCTGCGCCAGCTTCGCCGCCCACGCGTGCGCCTGCGCGTACACCTCGCCGGCCGGCACCACCCGGTCCACCAGGCCCAGCGTCAGCGCCTCGTCGGCCTTGACCATCCGGCCGGTGAAGATGAGGTCCTTGGCCCTGGACGGGCCGATCAGCCGGGCCAGCCGCTGGGTGCCGCCCGCACCCGGGATAAGGCCCAGCAGGATCTCCGGCTGGCCCAGCTTGGCGTCCTCGGCGGCGATCCGGTAGTCCGCGCACAGCGCCAGCTCGCAGCCGCCGCCCAGGGCGTACCCGGTCACGGCCGCCACCACCGGCTTGGGGATGCGGGCGACCGCCGTGAAGGAGTCCTGCAGCGCGCGGGAGCGCAGGACCATCGCGGTGTGGTCCATCACCTGCATCTCCTTGATGTCCGCGCCCGCCGCGAACACCTTCTCGCCGCCGTAGAGGACCACCGCGCGCACGTCGTCGCGGCGCGTGGCCTCCTCGGCGAGCTCCTTCAGCCGGTCCTGCGTGGCCACGTCCAGCGCGTTCATCGGCGGGCGGTCCAGGCGCAGCGTCCCGACACCCTCGGCGACTTCCAGATTCACGGTCATGGCAGCAGGTTAACGGGCACTAACGCCGGCGGGCCCGGTGCCGTGGGTCACAGCACCGGGCCCGCTGCGCGGGTCGTCCCCCGCTACTTCGTCCACTCCGCCCACGACAGGTTCCAGCCGTTGAGCCCGTTGGACGGGTCCACCGTCGGGTCGGTCGAGTTCTTCACGACCACCACGTCGCCGACCATCGAGTGGTCGAAGAACCACGCGGCCGGCACCCCGCTGTCGTAGCCGCCGCGCACGTCGCGCAGGCCGATGCAGCCGTGGCTGGCGTTGTAGTTGCCGAAGGCGTCGCCGCCCCAGTAGTTGCCGTGCACGAAGGTGCCCGAGCCGGTCAGCCGCATGGCGTGCGGCACGTCCTTGATGTCGTACTCGCCGTCGTAGCCGACGGTGTCGCCGTTCATCCGGGTCACGGTGAACTTCTCGCTGATGACCATCTGGCCGTTCCAGGTGGCGTAGCCGGGCTTGCCGGTGGTCACCTTGAGGGTCTTGACGACCTTGCCCTCCTGCATGACCTTCATCGTGTGCTTCTTGGCGTCGACCACGGACACCTGGTTGCGGCCGACGGTGAAGGACACGGTCTTGGACTGCTTGCCGTAGACGCCCTCACGGCCCTCGACGCCGTCCAGGTTCAGCTTCACCGTCACCTTGGTGCCGGCCTTCCAGTACTGCTCCGGGCGGAAGTCCAGCCGGTCGTTGCCGAACCAGTGGCCCCGGACGTCGACCGCCGGCACGGTGGTGACCTTGACGGCCTTCTCGACGTCCTCGGGGTGGGTGATGCCCCGGGTGAAGCGGATCGAGAACGGCATGCCCACGCCGACCGTGGAGCCGTCCTCCGGCGTGAAGGTGCCGATGAAGGTGTTGTCCGGCGTCAGCGTGGTGAAGGAGGAGTCCTCGGCGGCCGTGCGGCCCGCGGAGTCCTTGGCGACCGCGTGCACCTGGTACTTCGTGGCCGCGGCCAGGTGCGTGGCCGGCGCCCAGCCGGTGCCGTCGGCGGTGATCGCGCCGGCCACCGCCGCGCCCTTGTCGTCCTTGACGACGACCTCGGTGAGCTTGCCCTTGGCCGCGCCCACCTTCAGCGCGCCGCTGGTGTCCACGGAGGTGGCGCCGTCCTTCGGCGCGATGGTCACGACGGCCTCCGACTGCCCGCTCGCCGCCTGGGCGGAGGGCTTGCCCTTGCCGTCCTGGGCACCGGAACCGGCGTCCGACCCGTCGCCCCCGCCGCACGCCGTCACCGCCAGCAGCAGACCGCCGACGGCCAGTGCCAGCCGCCCCCCGCGGCGCGCGTGGGCCGACGCCCCCGATATCACGTACACGTGTTTCTCCCCTCGCCGGGCCCCCTGGGCCCGCGCCCCTGCGCGTCTCCCGCGCGCACTGGCGCATCGTAACCACAAGGTCAGGGGCGTGGACGGGCCGGGAATGTCACCGTTCCGTCCCAACTCCGATCACCGGGCGGGGGTCGTGTGCCGAAGTCGTGCGCGCGACGCGTTCGCGACGCGTTCAGCGTGTGTCGAGGGTGTGTCGGGCCTGCGTTCGGGGTCAGTTCACCGCGCTGCCCGCGACCCACTCCTCCCAGCCCATGTTCCAGCCGCCGAGTCCGTTGTCCGGCGCCACCGTCCGGTCCTCGCTGTGCACGACCTCCACGACGTCCCCGATCAGGCTCCGGTCGAAGAACCAGCCCGCCGGCGTGCGGGCGCTGCCGCCCTTGACGTCCCGCAGCCCCACGCACCCGTGGCTGACGTTGACCTTCCCGAAGGCGTACGGCGCCCAGTAGTTGCCGTGCAGGAAGGTCCCCGACTCGGTCAGCCGCATCGCGTGCGGCACGTCCGGGATGTCGTACTCGCCCTTGCCGTCGGCCTTCCTGAACCCGACCGTGGCCCCGTTCATCCGGGTCACCTCGAACATCTCAGTCACGACCATGCGTCCGTTGTACGTGGTGGTGTCCGGGGCGCCCGCCGTGATCGGCACCGTCGCCACGAGCCGTCCGTCGCGCCGCACCTGCATGGTGTGCCGGGCCGCGTCCACCAGCGACACCTGGTCGCGCCCGACGGTGAAGGAGAAGGTGCGCTGCTGGAGCCCGTACACCCCGGGCGCCCCCTCGACGTCGCGCAGCCGCAGCGCGACGGTGACCCGGGTGCCGGGCCGCCAGTAGTCCTCGGGACGGAAGTCCAGCCGGCCCCTGCCGAACCAGTGCGGGCGCACCCGCACGGCCGGCGACGCGGTGACCCGTACGGCCCGCTCGACGGCGGCCCGGTCCTCGATCTCCCGGTTGAAGCGCAGCGAGACGATCATGCCGGTGCCCACCGTCGAGCGGTCGTCCGGCGTGACGTAGGCGACGAAGCGCTCGTCGGGGACGCGCGTGGTGAACCAGGTGTGCCGGGCCGAGCGGCGGCCGTCGCCGTCCACGGCCACCGCGTCCACCGTGTAGCGGGCGGCGAGCGCGAGCCGGTCCTCCTCCGGCGCCCAGGTCAGCCCGTCCCGCGACACCCTGCCGGGCACCTCGCTCTCGCGGGCGTCCTGCACCCGGGTCACCCGCACCGACTCCAGCCGCCCGTCCGGCACCCGCACCCGCAGCCGCTGCCCGGTGCGCACGCCCCGGGCGCCGTCGTCCGGGGTGACGCGGATCGAGTCCGCGGCCGGGGGCGGCCCGCCCAGCACCCGGTCCAGACCGCTCCTGCCGTCCCCCGTGCAGCCGGTGGCCCCGGCGAGGAGTGCTGCCCCTGTCACCACGGCGGCCAGTGCGACCCCCACGCGCCGCGCGCGCCCAGTTTCGTGCCTCACGAGGAACCCAACGACGGGGTGCGCCCCGGGGAAACGTGAGTGCGACGCAACCTCTGGGCAGAACAGGGGGAGGACGACGCGACGCGGGGCCGGGCCGGGACGCCGGACCACCGTGGCCACGCCGTACCAGGAGCCGACCGAAGGGGCTGAACGGTGTCCAGCGCAGCCGAGCAGGAGGCCGTGGCGGAGGGGCGTTCCACGCCGGCCGCCGTGGTGAACGGGGACCGGCGCCGGGCCCCCGCGGTGCCGGTGTGGCCGGGAGCGTCCACGCCGCTCGGCGCCCGCTTCCGGGCCGGCCCGGACGGGGTGGCCGGCACCAACTTCGCCCTGTGGGCGGGCGGCGCCGAGGCGGTCGAGCTGTGCCTGTTCGACGAGCGGGGCCGCGAGACCCGCGCCCGGCTGACCGAGCTCACCCACGAGATCTGGCACGGCTTCGTGCCCGGCGTGATGCCCGGCCAGCGCTACGGCTACCGGGTGCACGGCCGCTGGGACCCGTGGACCGGCGCCCGCTGGAACCCGGCGAAGCTGCTCCTCGACCCGTACGCCCGCGCCGTCGACGGCGAGTTCGGCCTGCCGCCGGAGGTGTACGGGCACGTGCGCGACTGGCCCCAGCAGCAGGTCGCCGACACCGTGCGCGACGAGCGGGACTCCGCGCCGCACGTCCCCAAGGGCGTGGTCGTCCATGACGACGACGACTGGGCCGACGACCGCCGTCCCAAGACCCCGTGGGCCGACACGGTCCTGTACGAGCTGCACGTGCGCGGCTTCACCCGGCTCCACCCCGGCATACCCGAGGAGCTCCGCGGCACCTACGCCGGGCTCGCGCACCCCGCGGCGATCGAGCACCTGGTGAAGCTCGGCGTCACCGCCGTGGAGCTCCTCCCCGTCCACCAGTTCGCCCACGAGGACCACCTGCTGCGCCGCGGCCTGCGCAACTACTGGGGCTACAACTCCATCGGCTACTTCGCCCCGCACGCCGGCTACGCCTCCTCCGGGACCACCGGGCAGCAGGTCGGCGAGTTCAAGCGGATGGTGCGCGCCCTGCACGCGGCCGGCATCGAGGTCGTCCTCGACGTGGTCTACAACCACACCGCCGAGGCGGGCGAGCTGGGCCCGACCCTGTCCCTGAAGGGCATCGACAACCGGGGCTACTACCGCCTCCAGCAGGACGCCCGCCGCTACGCGGACTACACCGGCTGCGGCAACACCCTGCACGTGGTGCAGCCGCACGTGCTGCGGCTGATCACGGACTCCCTGCGCTACTGGGTCACCGAGATGGGCGTCGACGGCTTCCGCTTCGACCTCGCCGCCGCGCTGGCCCGCTCCATGCACGACGTCGACATGCTCTCCCCGTTCCTCGCGGTCATCGCCCAGGACCCGGTGCTGCGCCGGGTGAAGCTGATCGCCGAGCCCTGGGACGTCGGCTCGGGCGGCTACCAGGTGGGCGCCTTCCCGCCGCTGTGGACCGAGTGGAACGACCGCTACCGCAACGCCGTGCGCGACTTCTGGCGCCACGCTCTGCCCGACGTGCGGGAGATGGGCTACCGCCTGTCGGGCTCCAGCGACCTGTACGCCTGGGGCGGCCGGCGCCCGTACGCCTCGGTGAACTTCGTGACCGCCCACGACGGCTTCACCCTGCGCGACTTGGTGTCCTACGAGCGCAAGCACAACGAGGCCAACGGCGAGGGCAACCGCGACGGCACGGACGACAACCGCGCCTGGAACTGCGGCACCGAGGGCGAGACCGACGACGAGCGGATCCACGCGCTGCGCCGCCGCCAGCTGCGCAACCTGCTGACCACCCTGCTGCTGTCGACCGGTGTGCCCATGCTGGTCGCCGGGGACGAGCTGGGCCGCACCCAGCGCGGCAACAACAACGCCTACTGCCAGGACAACGAGATCAGCTGGGTCGACTGGAGCCTGCTGGAGGACCCCGGCTGGAAGGCGCTGTTCGACCTCACCTCCCGGCTGATCGCGCTGCGCCACCGCCACCCGGTGCTGCGCCGCCGGGCGTTCTTCTCCGGCCGCGCGCACTCCGCGGACGGCCTGCGGGACCTGGCGTGGTTCACCGCGCGGGGCACGGAGATGACCGAGGACGACTGGTACGCCCCCGCCGCCGGCCTCGGCATGTACCTCTCCGGCCGGGACATCCCGGGCCGCGACGACCGGGGCGCGACCGTCGTCGACGACAGCTTCCTCGCCGTGCTGCACGCGGGGGAGCGCCCGGCGTCGTTCGCCCTGCCGGGCCCGCCGTGGGCGGAGGAGTACGAGCTGGTCGTCGACACCTCCCGGGAGGACCAGGCGGGGGAGCCGGGCGTCACGTACCCCGCGGGGACGGCGATCACGGTGCAGGCCCGGTCGGTGCTGCTGCTGCGGGTGCGGTGAGCCGACGGGGGCTTTCCCACCGTACCGGGGGGTGAATCAGTCGATTTCACACCATTTGCCCCTTAAATGGTGCGGGTGACCCCCACCGACCGTCGTACCGCGCTGCGGGCGGGTGCCGGGCTGGTAGCCGCCGGCGCGTTCGCCCCGGCGTGCGCACCGCCCGACGCCGACCGTTCCGTGTCCACGTCACGCACGTCACCCGCCCCGCCCACGCCCGCCCCGTCCACGCCCACCGCGGCCCGCGCCCCCACCCGCGCGGCCCCCGCCCCCCGCGCCTTCCCCGGTCAGCCCGCCCAGATCGGCCACGGCCCCCGCGACCGGCCCCGCGTCGCCCTCACCTTCCACGGCCAGGGCGACCCCGCCCTCGCCCGCGCGCTGCTCACCGAGGCCGAGCGGCACGGCGCCCGGGTCACCGTCCTCGCCGTCGGCACCTGGCTGGACGAGCACCCCGAGCTCGCCCGCCGCGTCCTGGACGGCGGCCACGACCTCGGCAACCACACCCACCGCCACATCGACGTCAACGCCCTGCCCGAGGCCGCGGCCCGGGACGAGATCACCCGCTGCGCCGAGCGGCTGCGCCGGCTCACCGGCTCGATCGGCACCTGGTTCCGGCCCTCCCGCGCCGCCCGGGCCTCCCCCCTCGTCGAACGGCTGGCCCGCGCCGCCGGCTACCCGCACGTCCTGTCGTACGACGTGGACTCCCGCGACTTCACGTCCCCCGGCGGCCCCGCCGTCGCCCGGCAGGTCCTCGGCGAGGTCCGCAACGGGTCCGTGGTGAGCCTGCACTTCGGCTACCCGGACACGCTCGCCGCGCTGCCCGCCGTCCTCGATGAACTCGGCCGCCGCCACCTGCACGCGGTCACCACCACGGAGCTGCTGAGCTGATGCACGCACACCGCACACCCGCCCTGCGCCGCGCCCTGCTGGCCGGCTGCTGCCTGCTCGCCCTCGCCGCCTGCGGCACCCAGGGCGCGGACCACGGCACCGGCCACGCGGCCGGCGGGACGACCAAGGCCGCCGCCCCCGCGGGGACACCGGCCGCCACCCCGGCGGTCGCCAAGGGCCTGCCCGGAATGCCGCCCCTGCTCGACCCCCGGGACGTCTACGCGGCCGACCGGCCGGGCCGGCTCTCCCCGGTCGTCAAGGACTTCCCCTCCCGGGTCTACGTCCCCAACACCGAGTCCGACACGGTCACCGTGATCGACCCGAAGACGTACAAGGTCCTCGAGACGATCCCGGTGGGCCGCCAGCCCCAGCACGTCGTGCCGTCCTGGGACCTGAAGACCCTGTGGGTCAACAACGACCGGGGGAACACGCTCACCCCCATCGACCCCCGCACCGGCAAGGCGGGCAAGCCGGTCGACGTGCACGACCCGTACAACCTGTACTTCACGCCCGACGGCAAGTACGCCGTGGTGATGGCCTCCCTGGACCGCGAGCTCGTCTTCCGCGACGCGCACACCATGAAGCGGGTCAGGACCGAGCCGGTGACCTGTTACGGCGTCAACCACGCCGACTTCTCGGCCGACGGGCGGTACTTCATCGTCTCCTGCGAGTTCAGCGGCGAGCTGCTGAAGGTCGACACCGCGAGGATGAAGGTGGTGGGCCAGCAGAAGCTGCCGTTCAAGGGCGCCATGCCGCAGGACGTCAAGATCTCCCCGGACGGCAGGCGCTTCTACATCGCCGACATGACCGCCAACGGCGTGTGGGTCCTCGACGGCGACACGTTCGCCACGCCGTCCTTCCTGCCCACCGGCAAGGGCTGCCACGGGCTCTACGTCAGCCGGGACTCGCGCGAGATGTACATCTCCAACCGGGGCGAGGGCACCGTCTCCGTCTTCGACTTCACCCGCAACGCGCTGACCAGGAAGTGGCGGCTGCCCGACGGCGGCAGCCCCGACATGGGCGGCGTCTCCGCCGACGGCAAGGTGCTGTGGCTGTCCGGCCGGTACGACGCCGAGGTGTACGCCATCGACACCCGCACCGGCGCCCAGCTCGCCCGCATCAAGGTCGGCAGCGGCCCGCACGGCCTGGCGGTCTACCCCCAGCCCGGCCGCTACTCCCTGGGCCACACCGGCGTCTTCCGCTAGCCCCCGGCGCGCCCGGTCGTCCCGCTGTCCGGGCGCCGCAGCAGCAGTTCGGCCCCCACGGGCCGGTAGCCGGCCGACTGGAACGCCCGCAGGCTGCGGGCGTTCCCCGGCGCCACCTGCGCCCACAGCGGCTCGCCGGCCAGGTGCCGGGCGGCGGTCACCAGCAGCCGTCCGAGTCCGCGCTCCCGTACGTCCTCGTCGACCTCGACCGAGACCTCCAGCCGTCCGGCGACCCCGCGCCCGGTCACCAGCACCCCGCCGTCCGCCGTCCACGCGCGCACGTCGTCGCGCCGGCCCCGGGCGTACACGACCCGGGGGTGGTCGGCGTCCTCGATCTCCTTCAGCGCGAGCGGCGGCTCGCCCGGCAGCGGGGAGGCGACCAGCACCGCGTCGACGGTCTCGCAGCCGCGCCCGGTGCGGTCCATCAGGGCCGCCAGGAACCGCGGGTTCATCGTCGCGGCCAGCGGGTCGCAGTCCAGGCCGGCGAGCGTGTCCCGCACCCAGCGCGGGTCCTCGTCGGTGAACACGACGGAGTGCGCGGTGAAGGACAGCACCCCCGCGTCCCGGTCGGAGGGCTGCGGCAGCACCGTCGTACGGCCGTCCGCCGGCGGGAAGACGCCCCGGGCCGCCGCGTCCAGGATGTCGCCCAGGGTCCGCCCCACCACTCGCTCCTCACGTCCGTCCGCGCGGCCGCCCCGGCCGCCCGCCCAGCCTCCCAGACCCGCTCCGCGGGACGGCGGGGTCCCCGGGGCCGTTAATCTGACCTGCGGCACTACGCCAGCACGACATGACACACGCGAACAGAAGCGACAAAAGGGGCGGATCGGTGGCGGACATCGAAGCAGCGCGCAAGGAGTTCCAGCGGATCGACACGGACGGGGACGGCTTCATCACCGCCGCGGAGTTCAAGACCGCCCTCGCACAGGGCGGCGACTGGAACGTCACCGAGTCGGTCGCCGAGGCCATCATCAAGACCCGTGACCTCGACGGGGACAAGGTCCTGTCCTTCGACGAGTTCTGGACCTACCTGAACAAGTGACGCGGCGGTCAGGGGCCGTCCGGACCGGGTCCGGACGGCCCTTGACGCGTTGCCGGGGCGGGTGCGGACCCGCTCGCGCGGCAGCCCGCCGGCTGCCCGGCGCGTCGTCACCCGTTCACCGCGTCCGCGGAATACCTCGCCCGTCCCCCGGGTTGAGCCCCACCAGGAAGATGCACGTGCAAGCAACCTGGAAGGGTCCGGCATGAAGATCGGCATCATCGGTGCGGGCAACATCGGCGGCAACCTCACCCGGCGGCTCACCGCCCTCGGCCACGACGTCTCGGTGGCCAACTCCCGCGGCCCGCACACGCTCACGGAGCTGGCCGAGGAGACCGGCGCGACCCCGGTCAGGGTCGAGGAGGCGGCCCGCGGGGCGGAGGTCGTGGTGGTCACGGTCCCGCTGAAGGCGGTGCCCGACCTGCCCAAGGGGCTGTTCGACGAGGCGGCCGAGGACGTCGCCGTCATCGACACCGGCAACTACTACCCGCAGCAGCGCGACGGCCGGATCGCCGGCATCGAGGACGAGGGCCTCACCGAGAGCCGCTGGACCGAGCGCCACCTCGGCCACCCGGTCGTCAAGGCGTTCAACGGCACCTACGCCCAGGACATCCTGGACCGCCACCGCCCGGCCGGGGCCCCCGACCGCGTCGCCCTGCCCGTGGCCGGCGACGACGAGGCCGCCAAGGCGAAAGTCCGGGCGCTGATCGACGAACTCGGCTTCGACACCGTCGACGCCGGCGGCCTCGACGACTCCTGGCGCCAGCAGCCCGACACCCCGGTGTACGGCCTGCGCGCCGGTGTGGCCGACGTGCGGAAGGCGCTGGACGAGGCGAGCCCGGAGCGCCCGGCGGCCTTCCGCGGCTGAACCGCCCCTGACGTGTGTGAACGGCCCGTCGGACACCCCGCGCCGGGGTGCCCGGCGGACCGCGCCCGTGCGTCGGGCCCCGCCGGCCGGCTCAGGCGCTCCCGGCCCAGGACAGCAGGGCCGCCTTGCTCGCGAACTGCGCGACGTCCTTGTCCACCGGGTCGTCCGTGTACTGGTGGAAGCGCCACGCGGCCTTGATCCGGGGCTTGCCGGCGCTCACGTAGTCGGCGATCCAGAGGCCGTCACCGGCGTACGAGCTGGTGTCGACGTTCAGCCAGAAGTTCCGGTTGCAGTAGAGCAGGACCCTGTTGTCCGGCCGGAGTTCCTTCAGCCTGCGCAGGAAGCGGTCCTTCTCGGCGGTGGAGGCGTGGGTGCCCTCGCCGGTCGTCTCCCAGTCGACCGCGAGGAGGTCACCGGGCCGGTCGGGGGCCTTGGACAGGAAGTACTCCGCCTGCGCGGTCAGGTTCCCCGGCCACAGGAAGTGGTAGAACCCGACCACAAGGCCGGCGTCCCGGCCCCGCTTGACCTGCGCGGCGAGCCGGGGATTGGTGTAGCTGCGCCCCTCGGTCGCCTTGACGAAGACGAAGGAGAGGCCGTCGGTGGCGTAGGAGGCGGACTGGTACGCGCTGACGTCGATGCCACGGAGCATGGGGAGAGCTCCTCAAGGGTGAGTGGGGCAAGGGGAGTTGTCGATGCCCCGCTGATGCCCCGCCCCGGCGCGCACGACTCCTAGGGGGTGTCTTGCCGATCAGGCCGGGCTCAGCACTCGATGATGTTCACCGCCAGCCCGCCCCGGGCCGTCTCCTTGTACTTGACGCTCATGTCCGCGCCCGTGTCCTTCATCGTCTTGATGACCTTGTCCAGGGACACCTTGTGGGAGCCGTCGCCGCGCATCGCCATACGGGCCGCCGTGACCGCCTTGACCGCGGCCATGCCGTTGCGCTCGATGCACGGGATCTGGACGAGGCCGCCGACCGGGTCGCAGGTGAGGCCGAGGTTGTGCTCCATGCCGATCTCGGCCGCGTTCTCGACCTGCTCGGGGGTGCCGCCCAGCACCTCTGCCAGGGCGCCCGCCGCCATCGAGCAGGCCGAGCCGACCTCGCCCTGGCAGCCGACCTCGGCGCCGGAGATGGAGGCGTTCTCCTTGAAGAGCATGCCGATCGCGCCCGCGGCGAGCAGGAAGCGGACCACGCCGTCCTCGTCGGCGCCGGGCACGAAGTCGAGGTAGTAGTGCAGGACCGCCGGGATGATGCCCGCCGCGCCGTTGGTCGGGGCGGTCACCACACGGCCGCCCGCCGCGTTCTCCTCGTTCACCGCCATCGCGTAGAGCGTGATCCACTCCATGGCGTGGGCCAGCGGCTCGCCCTCGGCGCGCAGCTGCCGCGCGGTCATGGCGGCCCGGCGGCGGACCTTCAGGCCGCCCGGCAGGATGCCCTCGCGGCTCATCCCGCGCGCCACGCACTCGCGCATGACCCGCCAGATCTCCAGCAGGCCGGCGCGGATCTCGTCCTCGGTGCGCCAGGCCCGCTCGTTCTCCAGCATCAGCGAGGAGATCGACAGGCCGGTCTCCTTCGTCAGCCGCAGCAGCTCGTCGCCGGTGCGGAAGGGGTACTTCAGCACCGTGTCGTCCAGCTTGATCCGGTCCTCGCCGACCGCGTCCTCGTCGACGACGAACCCGCCGCCCACCGAGTAGTACGTCTTGGTCAGCAGCTCGGTGCCGTCGGCGTCGTGCGCCCACACGGTCATGCCGTTGGCGTGGTAGGGCAGCGCCTTGCGGCGGTGCAGGACCAGGTCGTCGTCGAAGGCGAACGGGATCTCGTGCTCGCCGAGCAGCCGCAGCCGTCCGGTCTCCCGTATCGCGGCGACCCGCTCGTCGGCCGCCTCCACGTCCACCGTGCGCGGGGAGTCGCCCTCCAGGCCCAGCAGCACCGCCTTCGGGGTGCCGTGGCCGTGGCCGGTAGCGCCCAGCGAGCCGTACAGCTCGCAGCGCACCGACGCGACGGAGGGCAGCAGCCCCTCGTTGCGCAGGCGGCGCGCGAACATGCGCGCGGCGCGCATCGGGCCGACCGTGTGGGAGCTGGACGGGCCGATGCCGATCGAGAACAGGTCGAAGACCGAGATGGCCACGGGTGACTCCTCCATGCGGGGGTGGTGCGAGATGCCTGCCGGGTGCCCCGCCCTCTCACGAGTGTGCGGGGCGCCCGGCGAAAACGGGAACTACTGGCCCAGAGCGGGGTACAGCGGGTGCTTCTCGGCCAGGGCCGCGACCCGGGCCTTGAGGGCCTCGGCGTCGTACGACGGCTTGAGCGCCTCGGCGATGACGTCGGCGACCTCGGCGAAGTCCTCGGCGGTGAAGCCGCGGGTGGCGAGGGCGGGCGTGCCGATGCGCAGGCCCGAGGTGACCATCGGGGGCCGCGGGTCGTTCGGGACGGCGTTGCGGTTGACCGTGATGCCGACCTCGTGGAGACGGTCCTCGGCCTGCTGCCCGTCCAGCTCGGACTCCCGCAGGTCGACCAGCAGCAGGTGCACGTCGGTGCCGCCGGACAGGACGTTCACCCCGGCCTCCCGGGCGTCCGCCGCGGTCAGCCGCTCGGCGAGGATGCGGGCGCCCTCCACCGTACGGCGCTGGCGCTCCTTGAAGTCCTCGGAGGCGGCGACCTTGAAGGAGACTGCCTTCGCCGCGATCACGTGCTCCAGCGGACCGCCCTGGAAGCCGGGGAAGACCGAGGAGTTGAGCTTCTTGGCGAAGTCCGTGCCGCGGGCCAGGATGATGCCGCCGCGCGGACCGCCGAGCGTCTTGTGGGTGGTCGAGGTGACCACGTCGGCGTACGGCACGGGGTTGGCGTGCAGCCCCGCCGCCACCAGGCCGGCGAAGTGGGCCATGTCCACCCACAGGTACGCCTCGACCTCGTCGGCGATCCGGCGGAACTCCGCGAAGTCCAGCTCGCGGGGGTACGCCGACCAGCCGGCGATGATCACCTTCGGGCGGTGCTCCTTGGCGAGCCGCTCGACCTCGGCCATGTCGACCAGGCCGGACGCGTCGTCCACGTGGTAGGCGACCACGTTGAACTGCTTGCCGGAGAAGTTCAGCCGCATCCCGTGGGTGAGGTGGCCGCCGTGGGCGAGGTCCAGGCCGAGGATGGTGTCCCCGGGCTGGGCCAGCGCGAACAGGGCCGCCTGGTTGGCGGAGGCGCCGGAGTGGGGCTGGACGTTGGCGTAGGCGGCGCCGAACAGGTCCTTGACCCGGTCGATGGCGATCTGCTCGGCCACGTCGACGTGCTCGCAGCCGCCGTAGTAGCGGCGGCCGGGGTAGCCCTCGGCGTACTTGTTGGTGAGCACCGAGCCCTGGGCCTCCATCACCGCGAGCGGCGCGAAGTTCTCCGAGGCGATCATCTCCAGCGTGGACTGCTGGCGGCGCAGCTCGGCGTCGACCGCGGCGGCGATCTCCGGGTCGAGCTCGTGCAGGGGCGTGTTCAGAACAGACATGCGGGATCCTCAGCCGGCGGTGTAGGCGGTGTACTCGTCGGCGGACAGCAGGTCGGCCGGCTCGTCCGTGACACGTACCTTGAACAGCCAACCGCCCTCGAACGGGGCGGAGTTGACCAGCGCCGGGTCGTCCACGACGTCCTGGTTGACCGCGGTGATCTCACCGGAGACGGGCGCGTACAGCTCGCTGACCGACTTGGTGGACTCCAGTTCGCCGCAGGACTCGCCCGCGGTCACCGTGTCACCGACCTCGGGGAGCTGGACGAAGACCACGTCGCCGAGCGCGTTGGCCGCGTGCTCCGTGATGCCGACCGTCGACACGCCGTCCTCGGCGGCCGACAGCCACTCGTGCTCCTTGCTGTAGCGCAGCTGCTGGGGGTTGCTCATGGCCTGAATTCTCCTGTACGCGGGGGAGTGCTGGTGAAGGGGGGACGGCCGGCGGCACGCGTGACCTGCGGACCTGTGTCCGAGGTCACGCCCGGGCGCCGGGGTGCGGGCACGGGGACGCGAGCGCCGACGCCACCGCGGCCGCGGGCCCACGGGCGCCTGCGGCACCCGGACCGACGGACCACGGGCGCGTCGCCGCGCGCCCAGTGTCTACTTCCGGCGCTTGTAGAACGGCAGCGCCACGACCTCGTACGGCTCGTGGCTGCCCCGGATGTCGACACCGACACCCGCCGTGCCGGGCGCGGCGTGCGCCGCGTCGACGTAGGCCATGGCGATCGGCTTGCCCAGCGTGGGCGAGGGCGCGCCCGAGGTGACCTCGCCGATCACCGCGCCGTCCGCGACCACCGCGAACCCGGCGCGCGGCACGCGGCGGCCCTCGGCGACCAGGCCGACCAGGACGCGCGGCGGGCTTGACTCGGCGCGCGCGGCGGCCTCGGTGAGCGCCTCGCGGCCCACGAAGTCGCCCTCCTTGTCGAACTTCACCACCCGGCCGAGCCCGGCGTCGAAGGGGGTCAGCCCCGCGGTCAGCTCGTGCCCGTACAGCGGCATGCCCGCCTCCAGGCGCAGGGTGTCCCGGCAGGACAGGCCGCAGGGCACCAGGCCGGCGCCCTCGCCCGCCTTGGTGAGCGCCTGCCACAGCTCCACGGCGTGCTCCGGCTTCACGAACAGCTCGAAGCCGTCCTCGCCGGTGTAGCCGGTGCGGGCGATCAGGGCGGGCACCCCGGCGACGGTGCCGGGCAGGCCGGCGTAGTACTTCAGGCCGTCGAGGTCGGCGTCGGTGAGCGCGGCGAGGATGCCGGGCGACTGAGGCCCCTGGACGGCGAGCAGCGCGTAGGCGTCGCGGTCGTCGCGCACCTCGGCGTCGAAGCCGGCCGCCCGCTCGGTCAGCGCGTCCAGCACGACCTGAGCGTTGGAGGCGTTGGCGACGACCAGGTACTCGGTCTCGGCGAGCCGGTAGACGATCAGGTCGTCCAGGATGCCGCCGTCGGCCTGGCAGATCATGGTGTAGCGGGCGCGGCCGACGCCCACGGAGGCGATGTTGCCGACCAGGGCGAAGTTCAGCAGGGCCGCGGCCTGCGGGCCGGTCACAGCGATCTCGCCCATGTGGGAGAGGTCGAACAGGCCCGCCCGGGTCCGCACGGCGAGGTGTTCCTCGCGCTCGGAGCCGTAGCGCAGGGGCATGTCCCAGCCGGCGAAGTCGGTCATCGTCGCGCCGAGGGCACGGTGCACGGCGTCGAGCGCGGTACGACGGGGTTCGGTACTGCTCATCGGTCGGTCGTCTCCCAGGGCATACGGGACGGGGGCGAGGAACGGTCCTCCCCATCTGTCATCGGAACCTGAGAGGTTCGCCGTGATCCCCGCAGGGAGTGGTCACGGCTTGCACCTTGGGTGGGGCCGCCGGGGCGGCCCGCTTTTCAGATGTGCCTCGCCCGCGCGGTAACGGGGCCTGAGAGATTCAAGGGAGGGACTTGCTCCTTCGGCGCCCCGGGCGGTCCAGAGGGGACCCGGGGACTCTCCCGCGCGGATTCAAACGGCCGGTATGCAGTTGGCGGGCTCATCATTGCACGCCGGGGCGGCGGGCGGCAGGCCGGATCTGTAACCGGCTTGTGGCGGTACGCGCATACCGCGGTGAGCCACCGGGCATTACCTTCTCTTTACGCAGGACGGGGAGGGGACCGACACCCGGCCCCAGGGGAGGACGATCACGGTGGACAGGACCACGGCGTACGCGAGCACCCCGGCGGTCGCGCTGCCCGCGCAGGGCACCGCACCGTCCCGGACGTCCCGGGCCGAGGGGCGCCGCCTCCCGGTGGTGCGGGACCTGCGCGACCGGGCCGGCCGCGGGCCGCGCGCCCTGCTCTTCGGGCCGCGCGACCTGGTCGTGATCACCGGGCTGCCGGGCAGCGGCAAGTCCACGCTGATGCGGCGCGCGGCCGGCGGCCGGGGCGTCGACTCCCAGGACACCCGCGACCGCTGGGACGCGCGCCTCGGCGGCGTCCTGCCGTACGCCGTCTACCGCCCCCTGGTGCGCCTGTCCCACTACGCCGGGCTGCGGCGCGCGGTGCGCTCCGGCGAGGGCCTCGTGGTGCACGACTGCGGGACGCAGAGCTGGGTGCGCGCCTGGCTGGGCCGGGCCGCCCGCCGCCGGGGCGGCGCGCTGCACCTGCTGCTGCTCGACGTACCGCCCGGCACCGCGCTGGAGGGCCAGCGCGAGCGCGGCCGGGGCGTCTCGCGCTACGCCTTCTCGCGCCACCGCCGGGCGGCCGCCCGGCTGCTGCGCGCGGTGGAGCGGGGCGCCCTGCCCGACGGCTGCGCCTCGGCGGTCCTCCTGGACCGGGCCGCGGCGGACGCCCTGACCCGGATCGGCTTCACCGGCTGAGGGCCCGGGCGCCGCCCCGGCCGGGCCTCCCGGCCCCGGACGGCCACCCGCTAGCCTTTCCAGCCACAGCAGAGCAAGCCCAGCAGGCGGTAGGCAGATCATGGACTTCCCGGCGGACGTGCCCGCACCCTTCCCGGCCCGGCCCCACCCCCAGCCCCACGGCGGCTGGCCCGGCAACGAGCTGGAGGAGGTGCTCTCCGCCTCGCTCGGTGTGCCGGGCGCGGGCGGGCGCATCGTGGAGGTGCTCGGCCGCAGCTTCGTCTGGGTGCCGCTGCCCAACGGCGGCGGCCCGCACAGCGGCCCCCTCGACCTGCCCACGCTGGAGCTGGACGGCCAGGCGTACGTGCCGGTGTTCAGCTCCGAGGAGCAGTTCCGCCAGGTCGTCGGCGCGCACATGGCGTACGCCATCGCCCCGGCCGTGGAGTTCGCCCGGGGCCTGCCCCCGCAGGTGGGCATCGCGGTCAACCCGGACGGTGTGGTGGGGGTCCCGCTGCCGCCGCCGGCGGTGGCCGAGCTGTGCCGGGCGGGCCGCACGCCGCTGGACGGGTTCGCGAGCGGCGGGCGGGTGCGGCTCTTCGAACCGGACTGGCAGGACGACCCGGTGGACTTCCTGTCCGCGGCGTCGGCCGAGTTCGCCGCCACCGGCCTCGTGCTGACGGCCCGCCGGTGCCTGGCCGCCATCGAGACCGCCGACCCCGTGCTGTTCGTCGGCGTCGAACTCTCCGCGTGGGACGGCGACCTGCGCGCCGTGCCCCAGGACGCCCTCGGCCGCGCACTGGGCCGGGTCCCGGTGCCGTGGCCGGTGAACCTGATCCTGCTGGACGTCACCCAGGACCCGGTGGGCGACTGGATGAAGGCCCAGGTGCGCCCGTTCTACACGGCCGGGACCTGACCGCGGGCGGCGCCGGCGCACCCCCCGGCACCGCACAAGTCGCCCCTCGGGAGGCGGCCGTGGCGGGCGCCGCCACTTAAGCTGTTCCCCTATACGAGTCCTCAGCGAAGGGGCGGTAACAGGTGAGCGCGAGCGGCACGGCCGCGACCGGCCAGGTCGAGCACATGCTGCGCCAGGTCACGCCCGGGCGTTACGACGCCTACGAGGCGCTGCTCCGCGCCCTCGCCACCCCGTCCACCGGCCAGGTCTGGATGCTGCTCTGGCGCGGCCAGGCGGGCTCCCCGGACGCGCAGTACGGCGCGATGGAGGTCGACGGCCACGGGTACGCCCCGTGCGTGACCTCGGCCCAGGAGCTGTCGGCCAGCGGCTGGAACCGGTCGTACGAGGTGATCGACGCTCTCGAGGCGGCCCGCGCCCTGTACCCGGACCACCTCGGGCTCTGGCTGAATCCGCACGCCCCGGGCGGCGGCGTCGGCATCCCCTGGCTCGACCTGCGGCGGATCGCGACCGGCCTGGAGCGCCAGCCGGCGGGCCCGCTGCGGCTGGCGGAGCCGGCCGTGGAGATCCCGCAGTTCTACGCCCTGCTCGCGCAGAACGCGCACCGCACCCCCGCCGTACGCACCCTGCGCCGCGCGTGGGTGCAGCCGGCCCTCGGCGCGCCGTACCTCGCCATCGGCCTGGACGTGTACGACGCCGGCCCGGCGTCCGTGGACGCGGTGCGCGCGATGATGCAGCGGTCCGTCGGCGCCGTGCCCGACGGGCTGCCGGTGTCGACGGTGACGATGACCGACGACCACGACCCGGTCGTGCTGTGGATGCGGGCGCAGGCGCGGCCGTTCTACGACCGCGAGGCGCACGCCCCGGCGGTCCCCGCGGCGCCCGCCCAGGCGCCGGCGGCGGGCTACGGGTACCCCCCGCCCGCACGGTACTGAGCGGCGGCGACCGGATGACCTTACCCCTCACCGACCTTCATCCAGCCATTGAGGGTCTGCGCGCGTAGAGTGGGGCGGTTGCTTCCGTTTGCGTCGCAAGTGTCCGAATTTGCACGCGTCCGGGTGGCGTTACCCACCGTCCGGATAACGGAATACATCAGCGCGTATCACGTTTACGCATCCTTTCACCGCCAAGTCTGGCTACAGATCGCCAAAGCGTTGAAGACTCCCGCTCCAGGGGTGTTCGCCCCTGTGTACGACGGACTGATCACGCCGCTACAGCGGCAAGTGCGGGCCGGCCACCGCCGGTTGAGAGGGGTCCCTGCCAGATGACGGCACCATTGCACGAGCCGACCGCGGAAGCGGCCCCGAGCGCGGCCGAGGAAGCGGCGGTCGCCAGCGCCGACGCGAAGGCCGTACAGGGACGCTCCTTGGGCCGGATCGCCTGGGAGCGCCTGAAGCGGGACAAGCTGGCCCTGACGGGCGGTGCCGTGGTGCTCCTGCTCATCGCGCTGGCCCTGCTCGCCCCGGTGATCACCAGCCTGCTGGGCCAGGACCCGAACGAGTACCACGAGAACCTGATCGACCCCCTGTTCGGTACGCCCACCGGTTCGCTCGGCGGTGTCAGCGGTGACCACCTGCTCGGTGTCGAGCCGGTCAACGGCCGCGACATCTTCGCCCGCATCCTCTACGGTGCCCGGATCTCCCTGCTGGTGGGCTTCCTGTCCGCCCTCGTCGCCGTCGTCCTCGGCACGATCCTCGGCATCCTCGCCGGCTTCTTCGGCGGCTGGGTCGACTCCCTGATCAGCCGCGTGATGGACGGTCTGCTGGCCTTCCCCCAGCTGCTCTTCATCATCGCCCTGGTGTCCGTGATGCCGAACGAGATGCTGGGTCTGACCGGCACGGGCGTGCGCGTCTTCGTGATGATCCTGGTCATCGGCTTCTTCGGCTGGCCGTACATCGGCCGCGTGGTGCGCGGCCAGACGCTCTCGATGCGTGAGCGCGAGTACGTCGAGGCCGCCCGGTCGCTCGGCGCCGGCCGCCTCTACATCCTGTTCAAGGAACTGCTGCCCAACCTGGTCGCCCCGATCATCGTGTACACGACGATGATGATCCCGACCAACATCCTCACCGAGGCGGCGCTGAGCTTCCTGGGCGTGGGCGTCAAGCCGCCCACCGCGTCCTGGGGCCAGATGCTCTCCAGCGCGCTGGACTACTACGACTCGGACCCGATGTACATGGTGGTCCCCGGCGTGGCGATCTTCATCACCGTTCTGGCCTTCAACCTCTTCGGCGACGGCGTGCGGGACGCGCTGGACCCGAAGGGCTCCCGCTGAGCCGGCGGACCTGCAACGTCCCGTGGCACCTGACACGGGGTCTCTCATCAAATCCGGAGGATCCGAGATCGTGACTACCCAACGCACCTCAGGGCGGCGTAAGCAGGCCTTGGCCGCTGCGGCCGCGGTCGCAGCGCTGCTGACCACGGCGGCGTGCGGCGGCGGTGGCGACGACGACGGCGGTTCGAAGAACGGCGCCGCCGGCTTCGACGCCGCGAACAACAAGGTCGCCCAGGCCTCCGCGGTCAAGAAGGGCGGGACCCTGAAGTTCGGTGGCGCCCAGGACGCCGACTCGTGGGACACCACGCGTGGTTACTACGGCTTCATGTGGAACTTCGCCCGCTACTACAGCCGTCAGCTCGTGACGGGCAAGACGGAGCCGGGCAAGGGCGGCGCCCAGCTCACTCCGGACCTCGCCACCGGCCTCGCCAAGGTCACCGACGCCGGCAAGACCTACACGTACACCCTGCGTGACGGGGTGACGTGGGAGGACGGCAAGCCGATCACGTCGAAGGACGTCAAGTACGGCATCGAGCGCGTGTGGGCCCAGGACGTGCTGTCCGGCGGTCCGACGTACCTCAAGGAGGTGCTCGACCCCAAGGGTGAGTACAAGGGCCCGTACAAGGACACCTCCGCCGACAAGCTCGGCCTGAAGGCGATCGACACCCCGGACGACAAGACCATCGTCTTCCACCTCCCGCAGGCCAACTCCGACTTCGAGGAGATCCTGGCCCTGGTCTCGGCCTCCCCGGTCCGCCAGGACAAGGACACCAAGTCGAAGTACGGCCTGAAGCCGTTCTCCTCCGGCCCGTACAAGTTCGAGTCGTACAGCCCGGGCAAGAGCCTGACGCTGACCCGCAACGCGAGCTGGAAGCAGGCCTCGGACCCGGTCCGCAAGGCCTACCCGGACAAGATCACCGTCACGTTCTTCTCGAACGCCAACGAGCTGGACCAGCGCCTGCTCAACGGTGACCTGGACCTGGACATCAACCAGACCGGCATGTCGCCGCAGGGCCGCACCACCGCCCTGAAGCAGCACAAGGCCAACCTGGACAACCCGGTCTCCGGCTACGTCCGTTACGCGGTCTTCCCGCAGAGCGTGAAGCCGTTCGACAACGAGCACTGCCGCAAGGCCGTGATCTACGGCGCCGACCACGTCTCGCTGCAGACCGCCCGCGGTGGCCCCGTCGCCGGTGGCGACATCGGCACCAACATGCTCCCGCCGTCCGTCCCGGGCGCCGAGGGCCAGAAGTACGACCCGTACGAGCTCAACGGTGCCAACAAGACGGGCAACGTCGCCAAGGCCAAGGAAGAGCTCAAGGCCTGCGGCCAGCCCAACGGCTTCAGCACCACGATCGCGGTCCGCAACAACAAGCCGGTCGAGGTCGCCACGGCCCAGTCGCTCCAGGCGTCGCTGAAGAAGGTCGGCATCAACGCCCAGATCGACCAGTACGACGGCTCCCAGACCGCCGGCATCATCGGCAGCCCTTCGAACGTGAAGAAGAAGGGCTACGGCATCATCATCATGGGCTGGGGTCCGGACTTCCCGACCGTCCAGGGCTTCGGTCTGCCGCTGTGGGACAGCAAGTACATCCTGCAGAGCGGTAACAACAACTACGCGCTGATCAACGACAAGGCGATCGACGGTCTCTTCTCCCAGTACGTCACCACGCTGGACGACGCGGGCAAGGAGAAGATCGCCACGGAGATCAACCACAAGGTCATGGAGGGCGGTTACTACCTGCCCTTCGTCTTCGAGAAGTTCATCAACTGGCGCTCGGACCGACTGGCGAACGTGTACACGTCCGACAACTACAGCGGCATGTACGACTTCGTGAACCTCGGTCTGAAGTCCGCCTCCTGACAACCGGCACACCCGCCGAACGGCACGAAAGGCAGGTGAAGGCCGGCGCAGCGTGAACTGCGGGCCACCGGACGACCTCCGGTGGCCCGCGGTCCCGCGGCGGGCCGAGAGCTGTGCTCACTTACCTCATCAGGCGGTTGTTCGCCGCCGCAGTGATGCTGGTGGTCATCATCACGGTGGTCTTCTGCATCTTCTTCCTCGTCCCGAAGTGGGCGGGCGTCGACATCGCCTCGAGCTTCGTGGGCAAGCAAGCCGACCCCGCAGCCGTCGAAGGGGTGCGGCAGAAGCTGGGTCTGGGCGACCCGATCTACGTCCAGGTCTGGGAGTTCTTCAAGGGCATCTTCGTCGGCCGGACCTACACCGGCGGCGGGGACACCATCCACTGTGCGGCTCCCTGCTTCGGCTACTCCTTCCGCAGCGAGCAGGCCATCTGGCCGGTGCTCACCGACCGCTTCCCGGTGACCCTGGGTCTCGCGCTCGGTGCGGCCGTCCTGTGGCTCATCCTCGGTGTCTCGGCGGGTGTGCTCTCCGCCCTCAAGCGCGGCAGCCTGTGGGACCGCGGCGCGATGGTCGTCGCCCTCGCCGGTGTCTCCCTGCCCATCTACTTCACGGGCATGCTCAGCCTGGCGATCTTCGTGTTCGGCCTCAACTGGTTCTCCGGGACCTACGTGCCGTTCACCGACAACCCGGGCAAGTGGTTCACCGGGATGATCCTCCCCTGGGTCACCCTGGCGTTCCTCTACGCCGCCATGTACGCCCGGATCACCCGGGCCACCATGATGGAGATCCTCGGCGAGGACTACATCCGGACCGCGCGCGCCAAGGGCCTGCGCGAGCCGGTGGTCATCCGCAAGCACGCCATGCGCTCCACGATGACCCCCATCCTCACCATGCTCGGCATGGACCTCGGTGCCCTCATCGGCGGCGCGATCCTGACCGAGTCGACCTTCAACCTCCCCGGTCTCGGCCGGGAGGTGCTCCTCGCGATCAGGAACCAGGACCTGCCCGTCATTGTGGGCGTCACCCTGATCACCTCCCTCGCGGTGCTCTTCGCCAACCTCGTGGTGGACATCCTTTACGCCGTGATCGACCCCCGAGTGAGGCTCACATGACCGACCTGAGCAAGACCGGAGCGGCCCTGGGGGAGCCCGTCAGCGGCGCCGCCCCCTCCGCCTTCCTGGAAGTGCGCGACCTGAAGGTGCACTTCCCGACCGACGACGGCCTGGTCAAGTCCGTCGACGGGCTGAGCTTCCAGCTGGAGAAGGGCAAGACCCTCGGCATCGTGGGCGAGTCCGGCTCCGGCAAGTCGGTCACGTCGCTCGGCATCATGGGCCTGCACACCGCCGGCCAGTACGGCAAGCGCAAGGCGCAGATCTCCGGCGAGATCTGGCTGAACGGCACCGAGCTGCTCACCGCCGATCCCGACCACGTGCGCAAGCTGCGCGGCCGGGAGATGGCGATGATCTTCCAGGACCCGCTGTCGGCGCTGCACCCGTACTACACGATCGGCCAGCAGATCGTGGAGGCGTACCGGATCCACCACGACGTCGACAAGAAGACCGCGCGCCGTCGCGCGGTCGAGATGCTCGACCGGGTGGGCATCCCGCAGCCGGACAAGCGGGTGGACAACTACCCGCACGAGTTCTCCGGCGGTATGCGCCAGCGCGCGATGATCGCGATGTCGCTGGTCAACAACCCCGAGCTGCTGATCGCGGACGAGCCGACGACCGCCCTGGACGTGACCGTCCAGGCGCAGATCCTCGACCTGATCCGGGACCTGCAGAAGGAGTTCGGCTCCGCGGTCATCGTCATCACCCACGACCTGGGCGTCGTCGCCGAACTGGCGGACGACATCCTGGTGATGTACGGCGGCCGCTGCGTGGAGCGCGGACCGGCGGACAAGGTGTTCTACGAGCCCCGCCACCCCTACACCTGGGGCCTGCTCGGCTCGATGCCGCGGCTCGACCGCGAGCAGCAGGAACGCCTGATCCCGGTCAAGGGCTCCCCGCCCTCCCTCATCAACGTCCCGTCCGGCTGCGCCTTCAACCCGCGCTGCCCGTACGCGGACATTCCGAAGGACGACGTCACCCGCACGGTCCGCCCCGAGCTGGCCGAGGTCGGCAGCCGGCACTGGGCCGCCTGCCACCTGAGCACGGAGCAGCGGGAGCGTATCTGGACCGAAGAGATTGCGCCGAAGCTGTGAGTGACGTGAAACGCGACGACGAAGCGGCGACGATTCCCGCGCAGAACACGGGCGGCGGCCGCGCCGACGGCGAGGTGCTGCTGAAGGTCACCGGCCTGCAGAAGCACTTCCCCATCAAGAAGGGCCTGCTCCAGCGGCAGGTCGGCGCGGTCCACGCGGTCGACGGCATCGACTTCGAGGTGCGCGCGGGCGAGACCCTGGGCGTCGTGGGCGAGTCGGGCTGCGGCAAGTCGACGATGGGCCGGCTGATCACCCGGCTGCTCGAACCGACCGCCGGCAAGGTCGAGTTCGAGGGCAAGGACATCACGCACCTCGGGGTGGCGGGCATGCGTCCGCTGCGCCGCGACGTGCAGATGATCTTCCAGGACCCGTACTCGTCGCTGAACCCGCGCCACACGATCGGCACGATCGTCGGCGCCCCCTTCAAGCTCCAGGGCGTCGAGCCCGAGGGCGGCATCAAGAAGGAAGTGCAGCGGCTGCTGTCGGTGGTCGGCCTCAACCCCGAGCACTACAACCGCTACCCGCACGAGTTCTCCGGCGGTCAGCGCCAGCGCATCGGCATCGCCCGCGCGCTCGCCCTGAACCCGAAGCTGGTCGTGGCCGACGAGCCGGTCTCCGCGCTCGACGTGTCGATCCAGGCGCAGGTCGTCAACCTGCTGGACGACCTCCAGCAGGAACTGGGCCTGACGTACGTGATCATCGCGCACGACCTGTCGGTCGTCCGGCACGTCTCGGACCGGATCGCGGTGATGTACCTCGGCAAGATCGTGGAGCTGGCCGACCGCGACCTGCTCTACAAGACGCCGATGCACCCGTACACCAAGGCGCTGATGTCCGCGGTGCCGATCCCGGACCCGCGGCGCAAGGCGGAGAAGAGCGAGCGCATCCTGCTCAAGGGTGACGTGCCCTCGCCGATCGCCCCGCCGAGCGGCTGCCGCTTCCACACCCGGTGCTGGAAGGCCACGGAGATCTGCCGCACGACCGAGCCGCCGCTCCTGGAGCTGCGCCCCGGTCAGCGCGTCGCCTGTCACCACCCGGAGAACTTCGAGGACCAGCAGCCGCAGGACACGGTGCTGCTGACCGCCGCGAAGGAGGCGAGCGAGCTGGTGCCGGACGAGGTGCTGGCGGAGTCGGCGGAGACGTCGGCCGCGGTGGCGGCCGAGGTCGCCCCCGCGAAGGCGTCCGCACCGGCCGAGGCCACCCCGGCCGACGCCGCGCCGGCTGCCGACACCACTGCGGAGCCGGCCGCCGACACCACCGTGGAGCCGGCCGTCGACGCCGAGCCGGTCGCGAAGGCGGACCCCGCCGCCGCGGCCGCGCCCGCCGCCGAGGCGGACCCCGCGGTCGAGGCGGAGGCTCCGGCCGCGCCGGACGCTCCCGCCGCGCCGGAGGCTCCCGCGAAGGAGAAGTAGGCAGCGAAGCACCCAGCAGTACCCAGCCCCCGCCTTGCAATGTAAGGCGGGGGCTTCGGGTTGGGTGAGAATGGAAGGGTGGTCCACCAACTCTTCAGCCCGTCCGTCCAGCACACCCTCGACCTGGTCGGCATCTTCGTGTTCGCCATCTCGGGTGCGCTGCTCGCGGTCCGCAAGAACTTCGACGTCTTCGGCATCGCCGTGCTCGCCGAGGTCACCGCGCTGGGCGGCGGGCTGTTCCGGGACCTGGTGATCGGTGCCGTGCCCCCGGCCGCCTTCACCGACCTGGGCTACTTCCTCACCCCGCTGCTCGCCGCGCTCCTGGTGTTCTTCCTGCACCCGGAGGTCGAGCGCATCCAGGCCGGGGTGAACGTCTTCGACGCGGCCGGCCTCGGCCTGTTCTGCGTCGCGGGCACGACGAAGGCGTACGACCACGGCCTGGGCCTGACCGCCTCGGCGGCGCTGGGCCTCGCCACGGCCGTCGGCGGCGGCGTCCTGCGCGACGTGCTGGCCAACGAGGTGCCCTCGCTGCTGCGCTGGGACCGCGACCTGTACGCCGTGCCGGCCATCGTCGGCGCGACCATGGTGGCGCTGTGCCTGCGCTACGGCGTGCTCACCCCGCTCGCCAGCGGGCTGGCCGCGGTCACCGCCTTCGCGCTGCGCCTTCTCGCGATGCGGTACCACTGGCGAGCGCCGCGTGCCTGGCACCGTCGTTCGACGGTGCGTGAGGAGCAGCCCCCTTCGGCTCCCGCCCCGGGTGTGCCTGACCGAGCTGGGCGGTGAGCCAGGTGAAGGCGGGCACCACCTGCGGCCGCCACAGCGCCATGGTGTGGCCGCCCGCGCTCCGCGGGAGGAACACCACGTGCACGCTGGTCGGCGCCTTGGCCTCCTTCAGCAGCGCCACGCCGGCCTCGTAGCCGTCGCCCGGCTGGCCGGAGACGTACAGGGCGACCGGGGGCGGGGTGGCGGCCCGGCGCAGCAGCACGTACGGGTTGTTCTGCGCGCGCAGGGCGCGGCTCTGCGCGGCCAGGGAGGTGCGCTCGGCGATCGGGTCGTTGTAGCCGGACAGGCTGACCGCGGCCCGGTAGCGGTCGGGGTGCGCGACGGCCAGCTTGGCGGCGCAGTGGGCGCCGGCCGAGTAGCCCGCCACCGCCCAGCCCTGGGGCGCGGACTGGACCCGGAAGTTGTCCACGACCATCCGCGGCACGTCCAGGCTGAGCCAGGAGTCGGCGTTGACCGTGCCCGGGATGTTGGCGCAGCCGGTGTCCACGCCGGGCAGCAGGGTGGTGCGCGGGGCGACCAGGATGAACGGGGCGACCCTGCCCTCGCGCATCAGCGGCGCCAGCTGCTCGTGCACCTTCAGGGTGCCGAACCAGGACTTCGCGGAGCCCGGGTAGCCGGGCAGGAGCTCCACCACCGGGAAGCGGTGCGTGCGGTAGGCGGGCTGGTCGTACTGCGGGGGCAGCCAGACGTAGACCTCGGCGTTCACCCCGGAGACCCGCCCGTCGAGCTGGGTGACCCGCACCCCGCCGGCCGCGTGCATGCCGGGCCCCTGCGCGGGCGAGAACTCCTGCCGGACCCGGGGCAGCCTGCTGAGCTCGACGCCGCCGGTGCCGTCCGGGCCCAGGTCGGCGGCCTGCCGCACGTGGCTGCCGGTGCCGAGCAGGTCGTCCCAGGTGTCGTACAGGTTGTTGGCGTTGTTGACCAGCACGAAGACCAGGGCGACCGCGGTGCCCTGGGCGAACAGCAGCATCAGCACCCGGGCCGCGGCGCGCAGCACCTTCGGGCCGCGCAGCCGGGACCACAGGCCCAGCGGCAGGGCGACCGCGACGACGGACAGCACGATCAGGGTGGTGAGGAACGGAGTCCCGGTGAGGCTCATGCCCTAAGAGAGGGCACGGAGCGTTCACGGGTTTACGGACGAGTACGGACACTTACCGAGAAATTGCCGGACCTTCACCCAGTGGAGGGTGTCCCCGGCCTCCGCGCCCGTCGGCCCACGAGAAAAGCTACCGCTTAGTATTGTCCTGTTGTACGGTTCATCCATGTCAGAAGCAGTCACCGCTCCCGCCGCCGTCGGCGACAGCGAGTTCGACCGCGACACCGCGGTCACCGAGCGCGAACCCGGCCTCCACGACATCGACCTCTCGGACGGCTGGACCATCTTCGGCGCGGTCAACGGCGGCTACCTGCTCGCCGTCCTCGGCCGGGCCCTCGCGGACACCCTGCCGCACGGCGACCCCTTCACCCTCACCGCGCACTACCTCAGCGCCTCCCGGCCGGGCCCGGCCGTCGTGCGCACCGAGACCGTGCGCTCCGGCCGCACCCTCTCCACCGGCCAGGCGTCCCTCCTCCAGTACGACGAGGAGGGCCGGGAGGTCGAGCGGATCCGCGTCCTCGCCTCCTACGGCGACCTCGACGCCCTGCCCGACGACGTCCGCACGTCGGCGAAGCCGCCCGCGATCCCACCGCCGAGCCAGTGCTTCGGCCCCGAGGACAGCCCGGTCCCGCAGGGCGACCAGCAGCCCATCGCCGACCGGCTGATGCTCAAGCTGGACCCGGCGACGGTCGGCTGGGCGCTCGGGCAGCCGTCCGGCAAGGGCGAGATGCGGGCCTGGTTCGGCCTGGCCGACGGCCGCGACCACGACCCGTTCTCCCTGCTCCTCGCGGTGGACGCGCTGCCGCCCACCGCCTTCGACCTCGGCATCTCCGGCTGGGTGCCGACCGTCGAGCTCACCGTCCACGTCCGCGCCCGGCCGGCCCCCGGACCCGTGCGCGTGGCGATCACCACGCGCAACCTCGCGGGCGGCTTCCTGGAGGAGGACGCGGAGGTCTGGGACAGCCAGGACCGCCTGGTCGCCCAGTCCCGCCAGCTGGCCCGCGTCCTGCGCGGCTGACCGGGGGGGGGGGGGGCTGACCGGGGGCC
>NZ_KQ948559.1:46541-329748 GCF_001514125.1 Streptomyces longwoodensis
GGGGGGGGGGGGGCTGACCGGGGGCCCGCTCAGGCGTGCGCGGCCAGCGGTGCCCGCCCGAGCCAGGCCGCCAGCCGGGTGTGCGCGTCGGCGTCCCCGGCCACCTCCCGGGCCGCTGCGAACGGCGTGTTCTCGTCGCGCTCCGGGTCGGGCAGCGCCCGGTGCGCGGCGGACAGCGCGAACTCGGCCAGGTCGTCGGCCAGTTCGACCGGACGGCCCAGTGCCTCGTTCAGGTCCCAGGTGTGCGCGACGAGTTCCATCACGTACCCGGAGAGCCCGGCGTGTCCGGGCACCTCGCCCCACGGCACCCGCACCGCGGCGGTCAGCCGCTCGTCGGGCTCCCAGGCCGCGAGCACCCGCGCCCGGGCCTCGGCGTAGGCCCGCGGCCAGGCGGCGTCGGCGACCCCGTCCACGAACGGCCGGACGGCGAGCCCGTCGCCGCCCTCGCCCACGACCGCGATCCGCAGGGTGCCGCCCACGATGTGGGAGAGCAGCGTCCGTACGTCGAACTCCGTGCAGGGCGTGGGGCCGGCCAGCCGCTCGGGCCGCACCGCCGCGATCACGGCGGCCGCCTGCGCGGTGGCGCGGGCGTAGACGGGACGCGGGTCGACGGCGGGCGCGGACCGGTGGGCCTCGGTGGCGTGCGTGTTCATGGGGTGCTTCTCCTGCCGTTCGGTGACTCGGTACGCAGGTGATCCTCACGGCATAACCTGACAGTTCCCGTCATGATTTGCGGCGGACTTCCGGGCGGCGCGATGCTGGGCGCGTGAAGTCCGACCGCCTGCTGGCGATCCTGCTGCTCCTGCAGACCCGCGGCCGCGTGCCCGCGCCCGAACTCGCCGAACGGCTGGAGGTGTCGGTCCGCACCATCTACCGCGACGTCGAGGCCCTGTCGGCGTCGGGCGTCCCGGTCTACGCCGAGCGCGGCCGGCACGGCGGCATCGAACTGCTCCCCGGCTTCCGCACGGACGTCACCGGACTGACCGCCGACGAGTCGCGGGCCCTGTTCATCCTGGCCGCCGAGGGCGCGCACGCCGCCCTCGGCCTGGACGCGGCCCTCGGCTCCGCGCTGCGCAAGGTCATGGCCGCGCTGCCCGCGCCCCACCGCCCGGCCGCCGAGGTCACCAGCCGGCGCATCCTGGTCGACGCCACCCGCTGGAAGGGCGGCCCGCAGCCCGCCGCCGACCTGGACACCCTCCAGGACGCGGTCTTCGCCGACCGCAGGCTGCGCCTGCGCTACCGGCACAGCGGCGCCCGCGAGCCGCGCACCTACACGGTCGACCCGTACGGTCTCGTCGCCAAGGCCGGCGTCTGGTACCTGGTCGCCGACCGGCGCGGCACCCCGCAGCTCTTCCGCGCCGACCGGGTGCGCTCGGCGACGGTCCTCGACGACCCGGTGCGCCGGCGGCCCGGCGTCGAACTCGCCGACGCCTGGGAGGTGGTGCGCCGCCAGGTCGAGGAGCGGCCGGACGCGCTCGCCGTGACCGCGCGGGTGCGGCGCCCCCGCCTCGACATGTTCCTGCGGATGAACGCCGCGCACCTGACCGGGCCGCCCGCCGAGGACGACGGCGCGAGCGAGTGGGTGACCGTCCGCCTGGCGTTCCCCTTCGTGGTGGCCGTCCGCCAGCTCCTCGCGTTCTCCGACCAGGTGGAGGTCCTGGACCCGCCCGAGGCACGCGCGGAACTGCGCGCGGCCGCCGCCTCCGTCACGGAGCTGTACGGGCCCGCCGGCCGCGCGTCCGGGTGACACCCCGGGCCGCAATCGGGGCCCGCGGGCACGACATGGCCGGGAACCGCCCCCGCTACCGGCTCAATCGAGCCAGTGCCGACGCCCCTTGCTGATCAGCCGCATCTGCCGGGTGGCGAGCCGGGTGATCCGCTCGCGCTCGCCCTCGGGGCCGTCCAGCGCCTCCAGGAAGAGCGAGGCGGTGGCGAGCATCTGGTCGACGTAGAGGTGGGAGAGCATCAGCAGGTCGTCCTCGCTCCAGCCGCGCGCCTCGGGGTCCTTGGCCAGCTCGGCCCGCACCTCCTCGGCGAACCGGCCGAGTTGGCCGCGTATCGCCTCCCGCACCGACTGGACCCCGCCATGTCGCTCGCGGGCGATGAAGCGGACGTGGGCGGGGTACGCGTCCACGTGACGGGCGATCAACTCCACAGCGCGGTGGATGCGTTCGTCGCTCGAGTCGGCCGTGGTCACCGTCGACCGCACCATCCGGTGCAGGCTGCCGAGGGCTTCGTCGACCAGGGCCACGCCCAGGTCGGCGGTGGAGCGGAAGTGCCGGTAGAACGCGGTCGGGGCGACCCCCACGGCCCGGGTGACCTCGCGCAGGCCGAGGCTGCTCAGGCTCTGCTCCTCCAGCAGCGCCAGCGCGGCGTCCAGGAGCGCCTGCCGGGTCTTCTGCTTCTGGACCTGCCGGATGCCCGCGGTGTGACTCATGTCATCCAGTTAACAACTGTTCTCCGTAATTGGAAAGTCTTCGATCGCGCTAGACTGGGAACTCAGTGAACAACTGTACCTACAACTGTTCACCGAGATGTCACGGAGACGGAACCGACCCGTCTCGGAGGGGGGATTGGATCCCATGCTGTTCCTCGTCGCCGCACTCTTGCTGCTCGGCGTGGTCCTGGGCACCGTGGCCCACGCGCCGTTCGGCTTCACCCTCGTCGCCGCCGCCGTCATCGCGGCCTGGCTCGTCGTCTTCGCCGTCCGTGAGCGCCACGGCCGCCGCAGTGCCGGCCACCGCTGAAGGAGCTGATCCGTCATGCACCTCACCGCACCCGCCACCCGCCGCACCGGCCTGCGCGACACCGACGGCATGGCCGTGGCGTCGTTCGTCCTCGGCCTCGTCGGCTTCCTGGTCCTCAACGTCTTCCTCGGCCCGACCGCGATCATCCTGGCCTCCATCGCCCTGATCCGCGGCACGCAGCGCAAGGGCCGCGCCTACCTGGGCCTCGCCCTCGGTGTCCTGGACCTGGTCGTCCTCGTCGCCTTCATGCACGTCGACTCGACGGTCTCCTGGAGCTTCTAGGCTGCCCCCCGGGGACCGGTCGACCCGGGCGGCCCGGTCCGGTCCGCGGCGAAGGCGCCGCGTGTCCACGGACCGACCGCACACCGGGGCTCGTTCGACGGGCGCCGTACAATCGGCGGCACCATGGCATACCTCGACCACGCCGCGACCACCCCGATGCTCCCGGAGGCGGCAGAGGCGCTGACCGCCGCGCTGAGCGCCACCGGCAACGCGTCCTCCCTGCACGCATCCGGGCGCCGGGCCCGCCGCACGGTCGAGGAGTCCCGCGAAGTCCTCGCGGCCGCGCTCGGCGCCCGCCCCAGCGAGGTCGTCTTCACCTCCGGCGGCACCGAGGCCGACAACCTCGCCGTGAAGGGCCTGTACTGGGCCCGCCGCGACGCCGACCCGGCCCGCACCCGGGTCCTGGCCAGCCCCGTCGAGCACCACGCCGTCCTGGACGCCGTCCACTGGCTCGGCGAGCACGAGGGCGCCACCGTCGAGTACCTCCCCGTCGACCGCTACGGCCGCGTCTACCCCGGGGTCCTGCGCGAGGCGATCGCCCGCAACCCCGACGACGTGGCCCTGGCCACCGTGATGTGGGCCAACAACGAGATCGGCACGCTCCTGCCGGTCGCGGAACTGGCCGAGGTGGCGCGGGAGTTCGACGTCCCGCTGCACGCCGACGCGGTGCAGGCCTTCGGCCAGGTCCCCGTCGACTTCGCCGCCTCCGGCCTCGCCGCGATGACCGTCTCCGGCCACAAGATCGGCGGGCCGTACGGCATCGGCGCCCTGCTGCTGGGCCGGGAGTACACGCCCGTGCCCGTCCTGCACGGCGGCGGCCAGGAGCGCCACGTCCGCTCCGGCACCCTGGACGTCCCGGCCATCGCCTCCTTCGCCGTCGCCGGCCGGCTCGCGGCCGAGCAGCGCGACTGGTTCGCCCGCGAGATCGGCGCCCTGCGCGACCAGCTCGTCGAGGTCGTCCGTGAGGCCGTCCCCGACGCGATCCTCGGCGGCGACCCCGCCCCGGAGGGTCGGCTCCCGGCCAACGCCCACTTCTCCTTCCCCGGCTGCGAGGGCGACTCCCTGCTGCTCCTGCTGGACGCCCAGGGCATCGAGTGCTCCACCGGGTCCGCTTGCACCGCGGGCGTCGCCCAGCCCAGCCACGTCCTGCTGGCCACCGGCACCGACCCCGACCTGGCCCGCGGCACCCTGCGCTTCTCCCTCGGCCACACGTCCACCGAGGCCGACGTCGAGGCGCTCGCCAAGGCGATCGGCCCCGCGGTGGAACGCGCGCGTGCGGCCGGGCTGACGTAGCGGCCGGGGCGCGGAGCGCCCAGCGGTCCGACAAGGCGGGCCGCGGCGTCCTCACGTGCGCGTGACGGCTCCGCGCGCCGCGCGCACCAGGCGTATGTACCGGTCCCAGTCCCAGTGCGGGCCGGGGTCCGTGTGGTCCGCGCCGGGCACCTCGACGTGGCCGATGACGTGGTCGCGGTCCACGGGGATGCCGTAGCGCGCGCAGATCCCGGCCGTCAGACGGGCCGAGGAGGCGTACATCGCGTCAGTGAAGGACGACGCCCGGTCCACGAAGCCCTCGTGCTCCACGCCGACGCTCCGCTCGTTGTACTCCCGGTTCCCCGCGTGGAACGCCACGTCCAGCTCGCGGATCATCTGCGTCACGCGGCCGTCCCGGCCGACGATGTAGTGCGCCGCCGCCCGGTGGCCCGGGTCCTGGAACACCTTCACCGCACTGGCGAGGCTGCCCTGGGTGACGTGGACGACCACCCGGTCGATCGTGTAGTCGTCGGGCCGGTCGGCCCAGCGGAAGTTCGCCGGGGAGGCCGCCACCCAGCGCGCGCCCCGGAAGTCCACCGCCCCCTGGACCCGGGGCTTCTCCACCCCCGGCATCCGCCACCACAGCCGCCCGAGCTCGTCGCGCGCCAGCGCCGCCGTGCCCGCGAGGGCCGCCGCGCCGCCGATCAGCAGGGCCCGCCGCCCGATCCGCCGGTCGGCGTCCTTCCCGGCACCCGCCCCGGCGCCCCCTCGGCCGCCCTTCCCGGCGCCCGGTCCCGTGCCCCTCGTCGCGCCCGTCGCCGTGCCCTTCCGCGTCGCCCCCATGCCCCGTCCCGTCCCGTGCCGTCCTTGCGCGCCCCTCGAGGGATGAACGCGCACCCGGGCACCCCGGTTCCCGCCGCCCCGTACCCTGGAAGGGTTATGACTGAGACCCCGCAGCGTCCCCTCCGCGTCCTCGCCGCCATGTCCGGCGGGGTCGACTCCGCCGTCGCCGCCGCCCGCGCCGCCGAAGCCGGGCACGACGTGACCGGCGTCCACCTCGCGCTCTCCGCGAACCCCCAGTCGTTCCGCACGGGCGCGCGGGGCTGTTGCACCATCGAGGACTCCCGCGACGCCCGCCGCGCCGCCGACGTCATCGGCATCCCGTTCTACGTCTGGGACCTCGCCGACCGCTTCCGCGAGGACGTGGTCGAGGACTTCGTCGCCGAGTACGAGGCGGGCCGCACCCCCAACCCGTGCCTGCGCTGCAACGAGAAGATCAAGTTCGCGGCGCTGCTCGACAAGGCGCTCGCCCTGGGCTTCGACGCGGTCTGCACCGGTCACTACGCCAAGGTCGTCGTGCACGAGGACGGCTCGCGCGAGCTGCACCGCGCCTCCGACATGGCCAAGGACCAGTCGTACGTGCTCGGCGTGCTCGACGAGCGCCAGCTCGCGCACGCGCTGTTCCCGCTCGGCGACACGGTCACCACCAAGGACGAGATCCGCGCGGAGGCCGAGCGGCGCGGCCTGGCCGTCGCCAAGAAGCCCGACTCGCACGACATCTGCTTCATCGCCGACGGCGACACCCAGGGCTTCCTCGCCCGGCGCCTCGGCCGGGCCGAGGGCGACATCGTGGACGAGTCCGGCACCCGGCTCGGCACCCACGAGGGCGCCTACGGCTTCACCATCGGCCAGCGCAAGGGGCTGAGGATCGGCACCCCGGCCCCCGACGGCAAGCCCCGCTACGTGCTGGACATCTCCCCGGTGGACAACACCGTCACGGTCGGCCCCGCCGAGGCCCTGGACGTCTCGGCGCTCACCGCGATCAAGCCCCGCTGGTGCGGCGCGGCGCCCACCGGCCCCGCCGCCTACACAGCGCAGCTGCGCGCCCACGGCGGCGAGACCGAGGTGCGGGCCGAGGTCGTCGAGGGCGAGCTGCGGGTGACCTTCACCGAGCCGGTCCGCGGCGTGGCCCCCGGCCAGGCAATCGTCCTGTACGACGGCACGCGCGTGGTGGGCTCGGCGACCATCGCGTCGACCGTGCGGGCGACCGCGGGCGTCGCCTGAGCCACACCTGCGACCCGACGGCCCGCGCCCGGTGCCCTTAGGCCTTCAGGAACTCGGTCAGCACCGGTGCCACCACGTCCGGCTCCACCACGTGGGTCTGGCCCTCCAGGACGCGGGCGGAGCCCTGCGGCAGCGCCTCGGCCACCGCGTGGGCGGCGCGCTGGAGCCAGTCGGGGCTCGCGCCGCCCGCCAGGGCCAGCACCGGCACCTCGACCGACGCCAGCAGCTCGCGCGGCACGAGTCCGCCGCCCATCACGGCGTCGTCGTGGGCGAGGCTCGGCGCGACGGCCTCCAGGGCCGCCCACATCGGCGCCTGGCGGGCGCCCCGGATCATGTCGTCCGCCATGCCGGTCAGCCGCAGGAACAGCTCCACCGCGTCCCCGCGCCGGCCCTGCTCCAGCGCCTCGGTGAGGCCGCGGGTGTACGCGGCCCGCTCCTCGGCGCCGGCGGGGGAGAAGTCCGCGTAGGGCACCTCGTAGACCACCGCGCGGCGCACCGGCAGCCCCTCGGCCAGGGCGCGCAGCACCAGCGCGCCCCCGGAGGACACGCCGAACAGCGACGCCTCGCCGCCCACCGTCTCCACTAGGACCGCCAGGTCCTCGACCTCGCGCCGCACGTCGTAGGGCACGGTGTCACCGCTGTCGCCGCGGCCCCGGCGGTCGTACACCACCGTCTCGAAGCGCTCGGCGAGCGCGGCGGCCAGCGGGGCGAGGGTGCCCCCGGTGGACAGCGCGCCGCTCACCAGGATCACCGCGGGACCCCGGCCGGCGCGCGTGTAGGCGATACGGGTCCCGTCGCGGGAAAGGAGGTTGTCGTCCATGCCCGTGCAGACTGCCGCAGGACACGGATCTCATCGCGCTACGACACGTCCGCGACGACCTCGGTGTCGTAGAAGCACAGGTGCCCCTTGATCGCGGCGACGTCCGGCTTCGGGTCGGGATAGGCCCACACCCGGTCCGTGCCGTCCGTGCCGTCCGTGCCGTCCGCCGGGCCCGGCAGCGACCAGTACGACGCCGTGCCCTTGAACGGGCAGTACGTGTGGGTGTCGGACGGCGTCAGCAGCTCCGTGCGGACGTCCTCCGCGGGGAGGTAGTAGCGGACGGGACAGCCCGTCTCGCGCAGCACCAGCGGCCGGTCGCTCTCCGCCAGCACCTGTCCGTCGCGCACCACGCGCACGCGGAGGTCGCCCTGCTCGATGGTGATCGTGTGTCCAGTGGCCATGTACGGACAGCGCCCGCGGGGCCGCGAATCTTCCCGCGTACCGTGGGCGCCATGCGTATCTGTGTCTTCCTCTCCGCCGCCGACCTCGACGACCGCTACACCGGCCCCGCGCGCGAGTTCGCCGAACTGCTCGGCAAGGGCGGCCACACGCTCGTGTGGGGCGGGTCCGACGTGGGGCTGATGAAGGTGGTCGCGGACGGCGTGCAGCAGGCGGGCGGGCGGCTGTGCGGGGTCTCGGTGGAGTTCCTGTCCGCGCGGGTCCGCCCGGGCGTCGACGACATGGTGGTCGCCAAGGACCTCGCCGAGCGCAAGCGGCTGCTGCTGGAGAAGGCGGACGCCGTGGTGATCATGGTGGGCGGCACGGGCACCCTCGACGAGGCCACCGAGATCCTGGAGCTGAAGAAGCACGGGCACACCGACAAGCCGGTCGTGCTGCTGAACACCGCGGGCTTCTACGACGGGCTCAAGGAGCAGTTCCGGCGCATGGACGAGGAGGGCTTCCTGCCGCGTCCGCTGACCGACCTGGTGTTCTTCGCGGAGGAGCCGGTGGGGGCGCTGGCCTACCTGGAGGAGAGCCAGGGCGTCGTCTGATCCGGGGAGGGTGCGAGCATGGCGGCATGGCTACACATGTGATCACCGGGGCCGGCTCCGGCATCGGCGCGGCCGTCGCCCGCCGCCTGCACGCGCGCGGGGACGACCTCGTGCTGCACGCCCGCGACGCGGGACGCGCGAAGGAGCTGGCGGCACAGTTCCCCGGCGCGCGCACCCTGGTCGGGGACCTCGCCGACCCCGACCGGCTGAGCTGGGCGTTCTCCCACCAGGCGCTGCCCGACCGGGTCGACTCGCTGCTGCACGTCGCGGGCGTGGTCGACCTCGGCCCGGTCGGCGAGCTGACCCCGAAGTCCTGGCGCCACCAGCTGAACGTCAACCTGATCGCGCCCGCCGAGCTCACCCGCCACTTCCTGCCCCAGCTGCGGGCGAGCCGCGGCCACGTGCTGTTCGTGAACTCCGGGGCGGGCCTGCGGGCGAGCGCCGACTGGTCGGCGTACGCGGCCTCCAAGCACGGCCTGAAGGCCCTCGCCGACTCCCTGCGCCAGGAGGAGCACGACCACGGCGTCCGGGTCACCTCCGTCTACCCCGGGCGCACGGCCAGCCCCATGCAGGCCAAGGTCCACCAGCAGGAGGGCAAGCCCTACGACGCGTCCGCGTGGATCGACCCCGAGTCGGTCGCCACGACGGTCCTGATGGCGCTGGACCTGCCCCGGGACGCCGAGGTCAACGACCTGACGGTCCGTCCGGGCGCCTGACCGCCGCCGCGTCGCCCCGCCCCGTCGCCCCCGGCCAGGGCCCGGCCGGGGGACCGGCCGGGCCGGGTTACGTAGGCTGCCGGGGTGAGCAACGACACTGAGTTCCGCTTCGGGCCCGCCACCGGCGTCGGCTCCCTGCCCGGCGGCGACGCCAGGGAGGCCGCCAAGACCGTCACCGGGTCCTTCGAGGACTTCCCGCACCTCGCCGAACTGCCCGCCCGCGGCCCCGGCGCCGACATGATCGGCCGCACCGCCGGACTGCTCGTCGAGCTCTACGCACGCGTGGAGCCCAGCGGGTGGCGGATCGGTGACCGGCCGGGACGCGACACCCGGCGGGCCAGGTCCTGGCTGGTGGAGGACCTGGACGCGCTGGAGGAGTTCACCCAGGGCTACGAGGGCGCGCTCAAGGTGCAGGCCGTCGGGCCCTGGACGCTCGCCGCGAACCTGGAGCTCAAGAACGGCGAGGCCGCGCTCTCCGACCCCGGGGCCTGCCGCGACCTCGCCGGGTCCCTCGCCGAGGGCCTGCGCACGCACCTGGCCGAGGTCGCCCGCCGCGTCCCCGGCGCCCGGCTCGTGCTCCAGCTCGACGAGCCCTCCCTCACCGCCGTGCTGCGCGGACAGGTGCGCACCGCCAGCGGCTACCGCACCCACCGCGCCGTCGACCGGCAGGTCGTCGAGGCCACCCTGCGGGACGTCGTCGGGGTGCACGCGGACGGGCCCGTGGTGGTGCACTCCTGCGCGCCGGACGTGCCGTTCGCCCTGCTGCGCCGGGCCGGCGCGGCCGGCGTGTCGTTCGACGCCTCCCTGCTCACCGAGCGTGACGACGACGCGATCGGTGAGGCCGTCGAGGCCGGCACCGCGCTGTTCGCCGGTGTCGTACCCGCCGTGGACGGTCCATTGTCGGACCCTGCCGGTAGCGTCATGGGTGTCAGGACGCTGGGGCGCAGGCTGGGGCTGCGGCCGGAGCTTCTCGCACGGGTCGTCACGGTCACTCCGGCGTGCGGCCTCGCGGGCGCTTCGCCCGCGTACGCCCGCCGGGCCCTCGCCCACTGCGTCCGGGCGGCGAGATCCCTCGCGGACAACCCAGAGTAACGGGAGGACAACACGGTGGCCGGCGACAAGCAAGCGGAGACGACGGTGCCCGCCGAGGCGCGGGAGCGGCACGCCCAGCTCGCTGAGCAGATCGAGGAGCACCGCTTCCGTTACTACGTGAAGGACGCTCCCGTCATCAGCGACGCCGAGTTCGACCGCCTGCTGCGGTCCCTGGAGGCGCTGGAGGAGGAGCACCCCGAACTGCGCACGCCCGACTCGCCCACCCAGAAGGTGTCGGGCGCGTACGCCACGGACTTCACCGCCGTCCAGCACCGCGAGCGCATGCTCTCGCTGGACAACGCCTTCGACGACCTGGAGCTCGCGGCCTGGGCCGAGCGGGTCCACAAGGACGTCGGCACCTCCGCGTACCACTTCCTGTGCGAGCTGAAGGTCGACGGCCTCGCGGTCAACCTCACCTACGAGAACGGCCGGCTCACGCGCGCGGCGACCCGCGGCGACGGCCGCACGGGCGAGGACATCACGCCCAACGTGCGCACCATTGCCGAGATCCCCGACCGCCTCCACGGCGACGGCGTCCCCACGCTCGTGGAGATCCGCGGCGAGGTCTACTTCCCGATGGAGAAGTTCGAGGAGCTCAACGCCCGGCTGGTCGAGGCGGGCGACAAGCCCTTCGCCAACCCCCGCAACGCGGCGGCCGGTTCGCTGCGCCAGAAGGACCCGCGCGTCACCGCCACCCGCCCGTTGCACATGGTGGTCCACGGCATCGGCGCCCTGGAGGGCTTCGAGGGCATGACCCGCCTGTCCGAGGCGTACGACCTGCTCAAGGAGTGGGGCCTGCCCACCTCCCCGCACAACCGGGTGGTCGACGACCTCGACGGCGTACGGGAGTTCATCGCGTACTACGGCGAGAACCGCCACTCCGTGGAGCACGAGATCGACGGCGTCGTCGTCAAGCTCGACGAGATCCGCCTGCAGGGCCGCCTCGGCTCCACGGCCCGCGCCCCGCGCTGGGCCATCGCGTACAAGTACGCGCCCGAGGAGGTCAACACCAAGCTGGTCAACATCCGCGTGGGCGTGGGCCGTACGGGCCGGATCACGCCGTACGCGCAGGTGGAGCCGGTCACGGTGGCCGGCTCGGAGGTCGAGTTCGCCACCCTGCACAACCAGGACGTCGTCAAGGCCAAGGGCGTGCTGATCGGCGACACCGTGGTGCTGCGCAAGGCCGGTGACGTCATCCCGGAGATCCTCGGCCCCGTCGTCGACCTGCGCGACGGCAGCGAGCGCCCGTTCGTGATGCCCTCCGAGTGCCCCGAGTGCGGGACGCCGCTGCGGCCGATGAAGGAGGCGGACGTCGACCTGCGCTGCCCCAACGCGCGCGGCTGCCCCGCCCAGTTGCGCGAGCGCCTGTTCTACCTCGGCGGCCGCAGGGCCCTGGACATCGAGCACTTCGGCTACGTCGCCGCCGCCGCGCTCACCGCGCCCCTGGAGCCCGCCGAGCCGCCGCTGAAGGACGAGGGCGACCTGTTCGACCTGACCGCCGAGCAGTTGCTGCCCATCAAGGCGTACGTCCTCGACCAGGACAGCGGGCTGCCCAAGCGCGACCCGAAGACCGGCGAGGAGAAGATCGTCACGGTCTTCGCCAACCAGCAGGGCGAGCTCAAGAAGAACGCGCTTGCCATGCTGGACAACATCGCGGCGGCCAAGGAGCGCCCGCTCGCCCGGGTGCTCACCGGCCTGTCGATCCGTCACGTCGGACCGGTCGCCGCCGAGGCGCTGGCCCGTGAGTTCCGCTCGGTCGACCGCATCCAGCAGGCGAGCGAGGAGGAGCTGGCGGGCACCGAGGGCGTGGGTCCCACCATCGCCGCCTCGCTCAAGGAGTGGTTCGCCGAGGAGTGGCACCAGGAGATCCTGCGCAAGTGGAAGGCCGCCGGAGTGCGCCTCGAGGACGAGGCCACCGCCGAGGACGAGGGGCCCCGTCCCCTGGAAGGGCTCACGGTCGTCGTCACCGGCACGCTGGAGCACTTCACCCGCGACGGAGCCAAGGAGGCCCTGCAGGGCCGCGGCGCGAAGGTGACCGGTTCGGTGTCGAAGAAGACCGCGTTCGTCGTGGTGGGTGACAGCCCCGGGTCGAAGTACGACAAGGCCGTGCAGCTCAAGGTGCCCGTGCTGGACGAGGACGGCTTCGTCGTCCTGCTGGAGCAGGGGCCCGAGGCGGCGGCCGGGGTGGCGCTCCCGACCGAGGAATAGCGGTTGAAGGCCACCCGATCAGCGCATATCAGATGTATACGGGTGGCCCGGGCGCATTCGGGCAACCGTCGGCGACCGCTGCCCGTGGAAGCCTTCCGCGGCCTACTGTTGAGATGTGCGCCTGCCGGGCCCCATTGCGGTCGGGGCATCCCCGCGCTCGCGAAGCGCAGGGGAAAGGGTTCTCCCACGCGGCGCCGTGGATGGTTCGTCGGGCATCGGGCCGCGGGGCGTGGGCACCGCCGGCTGTGAGAGGGACGGGAATGGAACCGACCGAGAGCGCCGCGACGCACGCGCGGCTGCCCTGGCTCCGGACGGCCGGCGCCCGGTGGGCGGACCGCTGGTCGGCCCGGCCGGGCCGGCGTCCCGGCGGCCCCGGGCACCCCGCCGGGCGGCCCACGACCGGCGCTTCGCCGTCGGCGTCGTCGGGCGCGCCGTCCGGGTCGTCCGCGTCGTCGGCCACTGCGGCGTCCACCGTCACGGACGCCCGCCGTCGCGCCCTGCTGCCCGTGCTCCCGGTCTCCCTCGGACTGCCCGGCGCCGACACCGAACGCCACCCGTCCCGGCCCGCGCTGCCCGCCGCCGTGGTCGCGGCGGCCGGCTTCGCCCTCGGCGCCGGTTTCTACCGCGCCTTCACCGGCGACCACGCGCTGTTCCCGTCCGGGACGACCGGCTGGTCGCTGGCCCTGCTCAGCGGCGTCATCGTCGGCCACCTGGTGATGCTCGGCCGCGCCCGCTGGTGGGGCGGCACCGGCTCCGGGGCCGCCCTCACCCTGTCCGTGCTGCTGCTGTACGGCTGGGTGCCCGCCGGCATGGTCAGCCTCACCGTCGTCGTCCTGGTCGGCGTGGCCCGGCGCCACCGCTGGCGGCAGGGCGTCCTGCAGGGCGCGGTGGACATCCTCGGCATCGGCGCCGGCGCCCTGCTGCTGGCCGCCTGCGGACGCGTGCCGTCCGTCGAGAACCCCTGGGACCCCGGCACCTGGACCCTCTACACGGCACCCCAGGTCATCCTGGTGGCCGTCGCCTACCTCGCCGTCACCCGCGTGCTGCTGTGGTACCTGCACGCGCCGCGCGGGGGACTGCCCACCGTCGCCCGCACCGCCCTGGTCCGGCAGGGCCTGGTCGCCGTCGCCCTGCTCGGCATCGCCCCGCTGGTGTGCGTGGTGGCCGTCGCCAAGCCGATCCTGCTGCCGCTGTTCGCCATCCCGCTGATCGCCCTCGACTCCACGCTGTGGATCGCCCGGGCCCGCGCCGAGGAGCAGCTGCGCGACCCGCTGACCGGACTGCCCAACCGGCAGTGGCTGCTGGAGCGCATCTGGACCGCCCTCGACGACGCCGAGCGCATCGGCGCCCGCGCCGCGCTCATGCTGATCGACCTCGACCGGTTCCGCTCCGTCAACGACACGCTGGGCCACCTCGCCGGGGACCGGCTGCTGCTGCAGACGGCCGACCGGCTGCGGGTGGCGCTGCCGCGCGGCGCGGAGGTCGCCCGGCTCGGCGGGGACGAGTTCGCCGTCTTACTGCCCGTCGCCGACTCCACGACGTCCGCGACCCGCGTCGCGCGCGCCCTGGTGTCGGCGCTCAGCTCCCCGCTCGACCTCGACGGGCTCACCCTCGTGCTGGAGGCCAGTGCGGGGGTCGCCGTGTTCCCGGACCACGCGCTCGACGCGGAGGGCCTGCTGCGCCGGGCGGACGTGGCGATGTACCAGGCCAAGCGGGACCGCACCGGCGTGGAGGTGTACGAGTCGAAGCGGGACTCCAACACCCCGGACCGGCTGGGGCTGCTGGGCGATCTGCGCCGGGCCCTGGACGCCCACGAGGTGGAGTTGCACTACCAGCCGAAGGTGCGCTTCGACGGCCAGGTGGCCGGTCTGGAGGCCCTGGTGCGGTGGGTCCACCCGGAGCGCGGGAAGGTGCCCCCGGACGAGTTCATAGCGATCGCCGAGTCCTCCGGGCTGATGCCCCACCTGACGGAGTACGTCCTGGAGACCGCGCTCGCGCAGGTGGCCCGGTGGCGGGAGCAGCAGCTGTTCGTGCCGGTCGCGGTGAACGTCTCGCCGCGGGACGTGCACACGCCGGGGTTCGCGGGCTCGGTGGCCGCCCGACTGGCCCGGCACGGGGTGCCGGCGGGCTCGCTCCAGCTGGAGATCACCGAGCACGTGCTGCTGGAGGACCCGCAGCGGGCCGCGGACACGCTGAACGCGCTGACCGGGCACGGCGTGAAGATGTCCCTGGACGACTTCGGCACCGGCTACTCCTCGCTGGTGCACCTGCGGCGGCTGCCGGTCAGCGAGCTGAAGATCGACCGGTCGTTCGTGGCGCGGCTGGCCGTGGACGCCGAGGACGCCGAGATCGTGCGGTGCACGGTCGACCTGGCCCACTCGCTGGGCCTGCTCGTCGTCGCGGAGGGCGTCGAGGACGACGAGACGTGGGAGCGGCTCCGCGACCTGGGCTGTGACGCGGTGCAGGGCTGGCTGGTCGCCGCGGCGATGCCGCCCGAGGAGATGACCGCGTGGCTGCTGGCCCGCGGCTCCCGCGGCTGGCAGCGCCCCCGGGCGGCCCTGCCGGCCGCCGAGTAGCCCGCCGGGCGGACTCTTCGCGGGCCGCTGAGCAGCCCTCCGGGCGGACTCTTCGTCGGCCGCAGAGCAGCCCCCGGGCGGACCCTTCGCGGACCGCCCCTCGGACTTTCCTGCCGGGCGCACCCCCTCGAACCCCCGGGCACCCCCGGCCCCTCCCCGGCTCTCCTCCCCGGGCGCCCCGGCCCCCTCCCTGGGCGCCCGGCCCCCTCCCCGGGCGCCCCTCAGACCCTCCCCGCCGTGAAGTGGCCGATCAGCAGGTCCAGTCGGCGGGCGTGGCCGGCCTCCGGGAGGCGGGCGCTGCGCATCAGGGTGACCAGGCCGTGCAGGCTCGCCCAGAACGTCTCCGTGAGCAGCGGGACGTCGTCGCCGTCGGCGGCGACGGGCTCCACGGCCCGCACCAGCTCCCCGAACGCCTCCTGCAGCGGCGCCGGCGCCTCGGGCGTCGCGAACGGCAGGTCCACGGCGTGGGTGAACATCGCGTCGTACAGTGCGGGCCGCCGCCGGCCGAACGCCGTGTACGCGCTCCCGACCGCCGCCAGCCGCGCCCGCGCCCCCGAGGCGGCCTCCCGCGCGGTGCGCAGCTCGACCGCGAGTTCGGCGCAGCCCTCCACCGCGACCGCCGCCATGATCGCGTCCTTGCCCTTGAAGTGGCTGTAGAGGACCGGCTGGCTGTACTCGATCTCGGCCGCCAGGCGCCGTGTGGTCACCGCGTCCCAGCCCTCGGCCTCGGCCAGTTCGCGGGCGGCCGTGACGATCAGCCGCTCCCGCTCCGCTCGTTCGCGCTCCCGGCGCGTCTGGATCGACATGCTCCTGATTCTAGCAACGCTAGACAACCTGTCGACGCTCGTGCTAGCTTCGCTACAACGGCTAGCGCCGCTAGCCAAACGTACTAGGGGGCTCCCATGACCGTCACCGCCTACACCCTGGCCGTCCTGCTCGACCTGTTCTGCCTGTTCCTGGGCTACCGCTTCTGGTTCCAGCCGACCCCCGCCGCCGCGGGCTACGGCGTGCCGGCCGACGCGCACGGCGACGCGGGGGCCTACCTGTCCGTCAAGGGGCTGCGCGACGGCACCCTCGGGCTGGTGGGCCTGGCGCTGCTGGCCTTCGCCGGGGTCCGTGCGGAGGCCTGGTTCATGGTCTGCGTCGCGCTGATCCCGCTCGTCGACACGGTGATCGTCCTGCGGCACGGCGGGCCGAAGGCCGTCGCGTTCGGGATCCACTGCGCCACCGCGGTCGTTGTCCTGGTCAGCGCGGCCCTGCTGTTCGCCGTCTGACCGCGTCCACCGCGGGCCACCGGGCCCGCCCGCCCACCGGGGGAACCGAACGATGTCGCTGTTCGTGCCGAGGTTCGACGAGACCGTCCTGGTCCGTGACGCCGGGGCCGAGGTGGTCGGGGGCGACCCCGTCGCCGTACGGCTGCTGGCCGACAGCAGCGCCACCGGCGGCGCGCTGTCCACGGTGCGCGTGACCCTCGCGGAGGGCGCCGACGGTGCGAAACCGCACGTGCACCACCGCTCCGCCGAGATGTTCTACGTCCTCGACGGCACCGCCGAGGTCCTGTCCGGCGACGACGTCGTCACCGCCGGGCGCGGCGACCTGATCGTCGTCCCGCCGGACCGCCCGCACGCCTTCGCCGCGGCCCCCGGCGCCCCGCTGGACCTGCTCGTCGTGATCACGCCGGGCGTGGAGCGCTTCGCCTACTTCCGCCACCTGCAGCGCATCCGCCTGGGCGAGCTCACCCCGGAGAGCCTGCTGGAGGTCCAGGAGCTGTACGACAACCACTTCCTGAGCAGCCCCGCCTGGGACACCCGGCACCGGCCCGGCGAAACCGTTTAACGGCCGGAGCTCCCCGCCCCCTAGGATTGGGCCCACACCACACACACTCACCCCAGAGGAACGCTGCATGCCTGGCATCACGCGCGAGGAGGTCGCCCACCTCGCCCGGCTGGCGCGTCTGGAGCTGAAGCCCGAAGAGCTCGACCACTTCGCGGGACAGCTGGACGACATCATCGGCGCGGTCGCCCGCGTCAGTGAGGTCGCCGACCAAGACGTACCGCCGACCTCGCACCCGCTCCCGCTGACGAACGTCATGCGCGCGGACGAGGTCCGTCCGTCGCTCACCCCCGAGCAGGCGCTGTCCGGCGCCCCGGCCCAGGAGCAGCAGCGTTTCAAGGTGCCGCAGATCCTGGGGGAGGAGTAACCCGCCATGACGGACATCACCAAGCTCACCGCGGCCGAGACGGCCGCGCGGATCGCCTCCGGCGCGCTCACGGCCGTCGAGGTCACCGAGGCCCACCTGGCCCGCATCGAGGCCGTCGACGAGAAGGTGCGCGCCTTCCTGCACGTGGACCGCGAGGGCGCGCTGGCCCAGGCCCGCGCCGTCGACGCCAAGCGCGAGCGCGGGGAGGAGCTCGGCCCGCTGGCCGGCGTCCCCCTCGCCCTGAAGGACATCTTCACCACCGAGGGCGTGCCCACGACCGTGGGCTCCAAGATCCTCGAGGGCTGGATCCCGCCGTACGACGCGACCCTCACCCGGCGGCTGAAGGCCGCCGACGTGGTCATCCTCGGCAAGACCAACATGGACGAGTTCGCCATGGGGTCCTCGACGGAGAACAGCGCCTACGGCCCGACCGGCAACCCCTGGGACCTCACCCGGATCCCCGGCGGCTCCGGCGGCGGCTCCTCGGCCGCGCTGGCCGCCTACATGGCGCCGCTGGCCATCGGCACCGACACGGGTGGCTCGATCCGCCAGCCGGCCGCCGTCACCGGCACGGTCGGCGTGAAGCCGACGTACGGCGCGGTGTCCCGGTACGGCATGGTGGCCTTCTCGTCCTCCCTCGACCAGGGCGGCCCTTGCGCCCGCACGGTCCTGGACGCGGCCCTGCTGCACGAGGTCATCGCCGGGCACGACCCGCTCGACTCCACCTCCATCGACGCCCCGGTCCCGGCGGTCGTCGAGGCCGCCCGCAACGGCAGCGTCCAGGGCATGCGCGTGGGCGTCGTCAAGCAGTTCCGCGGCGAGGGCTACCAGGCCGGCGTCATCCAGCGCTTCGACGAGTCGGTGGCGCTGCTGAAGGAGCTGGGCGCGGAGATCGTCGAGCTGGACTGCCCGTCCTTCGACCTCGCGCTGTCGGCGTACTACCTGATCGCGCCCTCCGAGTGCTCCTCCAACCTCGCCCGCTTCGACGGCCTGCGCTACGGCCGGCGCAGCGGCGACGACGGCACCCGCTCCGCCGAGGAGGTCACCGCCCTCACCCGCGCGGAGGGCTTCGGCCCGGAGGTCAAGCGCCGCATCATGCTGGGTACGTACGCGCTGTCGAGCGGCTACTACGACGCGTACTACGGCTCGGCGCAGAAGGTCCGCACGCTCATCACCCGGGACTTCGAGAAGGCCTTCGAGCAGGTCGACGTGATCGTCTCCCCGACGACCCCGACCACCGCCTTCCCGATCGGCGAGCGCGCCGACGACCCGATGGCGATGTACCTCGCGGACCTGTGCACCATCCCGACCAACCTGGCGGGCAACGCGGCGATGTCGCTGCCGTGCGGCCTCGCCCCCGAGGACGGTCTCCCGGTGGGCCTGCAGATCATCGCCCCGGCGCTGCAGGACGACCGGCTGTACAAGGTGGGCGCCGCCGTCGAGGCCGCCTTCGTGGAAAAGTGGGGACACCCGCTGCTGGAGGAGGCACCGTCGCTGTGAGCGCACTGACCAAGGCCAAGGGCTTCAAGAAGTCGAAGTCCGGCACGTACCTGTCCATGGCCGCGACCGCGTTCGGCGCGGTCGGCGCCGCGAAGCAGATCAAGAAGGCCCGCGCCGAGAGCGACACGCTGCGGCTCGTCGACGCGGTCGTCACCGCCGCCGGCATCGTCACCGGCCTCGCCCTGCTGTACCGCGAGCTGAAGCGGCTGGGCGACGACGACGTCCTGCTGGGCTGAGAGGGAAGTACTCACCGTGACCACCACGATCGACCTGGTGTCGTACGAGGACGCCCTGGCGTCGTACGACCCCGTCATGGGCCTCGAGGTCCATGTCGAACTCGGCACCCGGACCAAGATGTTCTGCGGCTGTTCGACCGCGCTCGGCGCCGACCCGAACACCCAGACCTGCCCCGTCTGCCTCGGCCTGCCCGGCGCGCTGCCGGTCGTCAACGCGACCGGCGTGGAGTCCGCGATCAAGATCGGTCTCGCGCTGAACTGCGAGATCGCCGAGTGGTGCCGCTTCGCCCGGAAGAACTACTTCTACCCGGACATGCCGAAGAACTTCCAGACCTCCCAGTACGACGAGCCGATCGCCTTCGACGGCTACCTCGACGTGCAGCTGGAGGACGGCGAGACCTTCCGCGTGGAGATCGAGCGCGCCCACATGGAGGAGGACACCGGCAAGTCGACGCACGTCGGCGGCGCCACCGGCCGGATCCACGGCGCGTCCCATTCGCTGCTGGACTACAACCGCGCGGGCATCCCGCTCATCGAGATCGTCACCAAGCCGATCGAGGGCGCCGGCGAGCGCGCCCCCGAGGTGGCCAAGGCGTACGTCCGGGAGCTGCGCGAGGTCATCCGGGCGCTCGGCGTGTCCGAGGCCCGCATGGAGATGGGCCAGATGCGCTGCGACGTGAACCTCTCGCTGCGCCCGCACGGCACCGAGAAGTTCGGCACCCGGTCCGAGACGAAGAACGTCAACTCGCTGCGGTCCGTGGAGCGCGCGGCCCGCTTCGAGATCCAGCGGCACGCGGCGGTGCTGTCCTCCGGCGGCACGATCGTGCAGGAGACCCGCCACTTCCACGAGGACACCGGGTCCACGACCTCGGGCCGCGTGAAGGAGGAGGCCGAGGACTACCGGTACTTCCCGGAGCCCGACCTCGTCCCCGTGGCGCCCTCGCGCGCGTGGGTCGAGGAGATCCGCGCCGCGCTGCCCGAGCTGCCGCTGGCCCGCCGCACCCGGCTGCTGGCCGAGTGGGGCATCTCCGCCACCGACATGCAGGCGATCCTCAACGCCGGTGCGCTGGAGCCGATCGTCGCCACGATCGACGCCGGCGCGGACGCGGCGTCCGCCCGCAAGTGGTGGATGGGCGAGCTGGCCCGCAGCGCCAACGAGTCCGGCACGGCGCTCGACGAACTGGCCATCACGCCGGAGCAGGTGGCCCGGGTCACCGAGCTCGTCGCGAAGGGCGACCTCAACGACAAGCTGGCCCGCCAGGTCATCGAGGGCGTCCTCGCGGGTGAGGGCACCCCGGACGAGGTCGTCGACCAGCGCGGTCTGAAGGTCGTCTCCGACGAGGGCGCGCTGACCGCCGCCGTCGAGGAGGCCATCGCCGGCAACCCTGGCGTCGCGGACAAGATCCGCGGCGGCAAGGTGGCCGCGGCCGGCGCCCTGGTCGGCGCGGTCATGAAGGCCACCCGGGGCCAGGCCGACGCGGCCCGCGTCAAGGAACTGATCCTGGAGAAGCTGGGCGTCACCGAGGGCTGAACCCCCGCGAACGGCCCCGGAGGCGCCCCGCCCCCGGGGCCGTTCGCGTCCCCGGAACCACCCGCTCCGTGCTCGTGCGGGGCCGACCGGGTACGCTCCCGCGCCATGAGTGGACGCACCGACTCCGACACCGGCGAGCACATACGCGCCGACGAGGACACCCGCGCCGACGCCGGGACGGCCCCGGCCGGCCCGGAGGCCGACGTGGACGGGGAGGACGAGCACGAGGACGAGCGCGAGGACGCCCGGCGGGCCCGCTGGACGGCGACCGGGACCGGCGCCGTGCTGACCCTGGCCGGCCTCGCCGCCTCCCTGCTGCGCCTGACCGGCTCCGCCCCGGCGCTCGTCCCGGCCGCCTACGCCCTCGGGGCCGCCGTCTGCGCCCTCGGCGCGCTCCTCGGCGCCCGCGGCCGCACCCGCCGCGCGCTCTGGCTGCTGATCGCCGGCGTGATGGTGATGGCGGTGGGGGACCAGTCCGACTGATCCGGCCCGGACCCCGCTTACGCAGGGCTTATGCCCGGCCGACATCCATCCCGTTATTGTCCTGTGATCCGCCTCCCACTCCTGTGAAAAGCCCCACGAAGGCCGCAAACGATCTCCAATGCCTGGAAGAGTGACCTGGCATCGCTCATGCGTTCTTTGCGGGCCGTTCATCCCATGGACGACTGTTCCCGGCCAAAGATCCACACTTCACCCCGGGAGCACGTTCGTGGCAGCCCTCGCACGCTGGTGTGTCCAGCGCCGCCTCGTCGCCGTCCTGCTGTGGCTGGCCGCCTTCGGCGGGGTGAGCGCCGCCGCCGCGGTCGCCGGGAGCGCGTACTCCAACGACTACGCCGTCCCCGGCACGGAGGCCGGCCACGCCGCCCGGCTCCTTGAGCAGGGCTTCCCGGAACTCGGCGGTGACACCGACAGCGTCGTCTGGCACACCAGCTCGGGCTCCGTGCGCGCCGCCGACGTCGAACAGACCATGACCCGCACCCTGGACCGCATCGCCGACCTGCCCGGCGTCGCCACCGTGAGCAGCCCCTACGCCGACCGGGGCGCCGGCGCCGTCAGCGCCGACGGCCGCACGGCGTACGCCACCGTCACCTTCACCGACGGCGCCGAGGACATCGACCGGGGCGAGGCGCAGGCGGTGGTGGACACCGCCAAGGGGGCCGAGTCCGACGGGCTCCGGGTGGAGCTGGGCGGCAGCGCCATGTCCCTCACCGAGGCCCCCGGCGGGCACCTGGCCGAGGTGGTCGGCGTGGTCGTCGCCGCGGTCGTGCTGTTCCTCGCCTTCGGCTCGCTGGCCGCCTCGCTGCTGCCGATCGCCACCGCCCTGGTAGGCGTCGGCACCGCGTACGCCGGGATCGCGCTGCTCGGGCACGCCATGACCGTCGCCGACTTCGCGCCGATGCTCGGCATGCTGGTCGGGCTCGGCGTCGGCATCGACTACGCGCTGTTCATCGTGACCCGGCACCGTCGCGGCCTGCGGCGCGGGCTGTCCGTCACCGAGGCGGCCACCACCGCCGTCGCCACCACCGGACGCGCCGTCGTCTTCGCGGGCGCGACGGTGTGCATCGCGCTGCTCGGCATGCTCACCCTGCGGCTGACCTTCCTCAACGGCGTCGCCGTCGCCGCCTGTCTCACCGTGCTGCTCACCGTCGCCGCCTCGGTCACCCTGCTGCCCGCCCTGCTCTCCTTCATCGGCCCGCGGGCCCTGAGCCGCCGAGAGCGGCGCCGGCTCGCCGAGCACGGGCCCGAACCGGAGGTCCCCACCGGGTTCGCGGCCCGCTGGTCGGCGCTGGTCGAACGCCGGCCCAAGCTGCTCGGCGCGCTCGCCCTGGCCGTCGTCGCCGTCCTCGCCCTGCCCACCCTGGGGCTGCGCCTGGGCACCTCCGACCAGGGCAACGACCCGACGACCACCACGACCCGCCAGGCGTACGACCTCCTCGCCGAGGGCTTCGGACCGGGCGTCAACGGCCCGCTGACGCTGGTGACGCGCGTGGCGGGCGGCGAGGACCGGCTCGCCCTGGACAACCTCGACGCCACCCTGCGCACCACCGAGGGCGTCGCGTCGGTCACCCCGGTGACCTACGACTCCGCCGGTACGACCGCCCGCCTCACCGTGGTGCCCGACTCCGCGCCCCAGTCCCAGCGGACCAGCGAGCTGGTCGACCGGCTGCGCCAGGAGGTGCTGCCCCGCGCCGAGCACGGCACCGCGCTGGACGTGCAGGTCGGCGGCATCACGGCCGGCTACGACGACTTCGCCGACGTCATCGTGGGCAAGCTGCCGCTGTTCGTCGGCGTCGTCATCGGCCTCGGCTGCCTGCTGCTCCTGCTGGCCTTCCGGTCCGTCGGCATCCCGCTGAAGGCCGCCGCGATGAACGTCGCCGCCGTCGCCGCCTCCTTCGGGGTGGTCGTGGCGGTCTTCCAGTGGGGCTGGGGGAGTGAACTGCTCGGACTCGGCCGGGCGGGCCCGATCGAGCCGTTCCTCCCGGTGATCATGGTGTCGGTCCTGTTCGGGCTGTCCATGGACTACCAGGTCTTCCTGGTCAGCCGGATGTACGAGGAGTGGCTGGAGACCGGGGACAACCGGCGCGCCGTTCGCGTCGGGCTCGCCGAGACCAGCCGGGTCATCAACTCCGCCGCGGTCATCATGATCTCGGTCTTCCTCGCCTTCGTGCTCAGCGGCGACCGGGTGATCGCCATGTTCGGCATCGCGCTCGCCGCCGCCGTCGCCCTGGACGCCTTCGTCCTGCGCACCCTGCTGGTGCCGGCCCTGATGCACCTGCTGGGCGACGCCAACTGGTGGCTGCCCGGCTGGCTGGAGCGCCGGCTGCCCCGCATCAGCATCGAGCCGCCCGAGTGCCGCGCCGCCGCCCTGGACCGGCTCACGGACGTCGTGGCCGAGGTCGAGCAGATCGACGCGGCCGCGCGCAGCCCGCACGACGATCATTAAGCAACCTCTCAGAGAGCGTCCGTACGGTGCCAGGCATGGAAACCACGACTGACGAGACCGCCGCCGAGGACGCCCGCACCGAGGAGGCCGCCCCCCAGGAGGCCGCCACCGCCCGGGACGCCGCCACCGGGGGCGCGAGCGGTGCCGACCCGGAGGCCGACGCCGACGCGGACGCCACGACGGACGCCGAGGCGGCCGGAGCGGCCGGGCCCTCCGGGGTCGGCCAGGGCGCCGGGGCCGTCGTCTCCGTCGCCCTCGGCATCGTGTCGCTCACCGGCAGCTGGACGGGCACCGTCGCCGCCGCCCGCGAGACCCTGGTCGGCCAGCTGCGGACCTCCTCCACGGCGAGCGTCTCCCAGCAGATCAAGGAGGTCTACGGCGACGCCTGGCACACCACCGCGCTGTGGGCCGGCCTGTTCGCCCTGGTCGCGCTGGTCACCGGCGCGGTCGTGCTGGTCCGCCCGGCCTTCGGCGCGCCCGGCAGGCCGCAGGCGCCCTGGATCAAGTCGGTCGCCTGGGCCGGTGTCGCGCTCGGCGTGATCGGCCTGCTGCTGGCCGTGCTGAAGTACAGCGACGCCCTGCTCGGCCTGCCGCCCGCGAGCTGAACCGGTCCTCACCCGAGGGGCCTTAGGCCCCGGCGTACGTGCCTTACGCCGGGCCCGGGGCCCCTCACCCGCGTCTAAGGCACCGCGCCCCCGCGAAGATGCGGAACTCTCCCGATGTGGCGGACCCGCCTCGGAGACGAAGGTGGAGGCATCGCAACCGAGCGAAGCCGACACACTCTCCCGAGGGGACCGCATGTACGAGCTCGAGCTCCAGCAGCTCCGTTCCGCCGAACTCATCCGCCAGGCCGACCAGGAGCGCCTCGCCCGCGAGGTCGTCCGCGGCCGCCGGGCCGCCCGGCGCGAGGCCGCCGGCCGCACCGCCGCCCGCGAGGGCGACGCCGGCCCGTCCGATACCAGTCGTACCGGCCCCACCAGCCATACCGGCCATGCCCGCCGCTCCTGGCGGCTGCGGTCCACCCGGGCCGCGTGAACGCCCCCGCCGCCCCGGCCCTCCCCGAAGAAAACACCGGGGCGGCGCCGGGGCCCTGTGCCATGCTCGGGACCGTGCAGACCAGGACCGTCTCACCCGTGTTCGTGGGCCGCGCCGCCGAGTTGGGCACCCTGGACGACGCGCTCGCCCGGGCCGCCGCGGGCGAGCCGCAGGCGCTGCTCCTGGGCGGCGAGGCCGGGGTCGGCAAGACCCGGCTCGTCGAGGAGTTCACCGCCGCGGCCGCCCGCGCGGGCGCCGTCGTCGCCGTCGGCGGCTGCGTCGAGATCGGCGCCGACGGGCTGCCGTTCGCCCCGTTCTCCACCGCGCTGCGCGCCCTGCGCCGCGCCCTGCCGGACGACCTGGCCGCCGCCGCGGCCGGCCAGGAGGAGGAACTCGCCCGGCTGCTCCCGGAGTTCGCCGAACCCGGCACCGGCCGCCACGACGAGGAGGGCACCGCCCGCCTCTTCGAGCTCACCGTGCGGCTGCTGGAACGCGTCGCCGCCGAACGCACTGTCGTCGTCGCCCTGGAGGACCTGCACTGGGCCGACGCCTCCACCCGCCACCTGCTGTCGTACGTGGTGCGCACCCTGCGCACCGGCCGGCTCGTCGTCCTCGCCACCTACCGCAGCGACGACATCCACCGCCGCCACCCGCTGCGCCCGCTGCTCGCCGAACTCGACCGGCTGCGCACCGTCCACCGCATCGACCTCGGCCGGTTCACCCGCGCCGAGGTCGAGCGGCAGATCGCCGGCATCCTCGCCGCCGACCCCGACCCCGCACAGGTCGACGCGATCTTCGAACGTTCCGACGGCAACGCCTTCTTCGTCGAGGAACTCGCCGTCGCCGCCCGTCAGGGCTGCCGCACGGGACTGACCGACTCCCTGCGCGACCTGCTGCTCGTCCGGGTCGAGGCGCTGCCCGAGAGTGCCCAGCGGATCGCCCGGATCGTCGCCGAGGGCGGCAACACCGTCGAGTACCGGCTGCTGGCCGCCGTCGCCCGGCTCGCCGAGGACGACCTGCTGGCGGCGCTGCGGGCGGCCGTCAACGCCAACCTGCTCCTCGCCACACCCGGCGGCGACGGCTACCGCTTCCGCCACTCGCTGGTCCGCGAGGCCGTCAGTGACGACCTGCTGCCCGGCGAGCGCTCCCGCCTCAACCGCCGTTACGCCGAGGCCCTGGAGGACGACCCGGGGCTCGTCCCGGCCGACGAGCGGGCCATGCGGCTGGCCAGCCACTGGTACCGCGCCCACGACCCGGCCAAGGCCCTGCCCGCCGTCCTCGACGCCTCCGACCAGGCCCGTTCCCGCCACGCCCACAGCGAGCAACTGCGCCTCCTGGAACGGGCCATGGAGCTGTGGGACACCGCCCCCGAGGAGGTCCGCGCCGGGCTGAGCCCCCTGGAGCACCCCGAGTCGTACCCGCCCCCGCCGCCCGCCGGACCCGCGGACCCCGACGGCCGCCCCGCGGCGGATCCCGACGGCCGCTCCGCGTCCGGGACCGCGCCCCGCTATCTCGATCTCATGGCGGCGGCCACCGTCGCCGGCCGGCTGTGCGGGGAGCGCGAACGCGCCCTGAAGACCGCCCGGCGGGCGCTGCGGCTCCTCGAGGAGGAGCCCGACCCGCTGCGCTCGGCGTGGTTCTGGATCCAGTGCGCCCGGCTGACGCGGCAGGTCGGCCGCGGTGACGGCCGGGCGGAGCTGACCCGGGCCGAGGAGTGCGTGCGCGGCCTGCCGCCCAGCCGGGTGCACGCCGAGGTCCTCGTCCAGGTCGCCAACTGGGCGATGATCCACGCGCCCGGCCCGGACGCCTTCCGCGCCGCCGAACGGGCCGTCGAGTACGCCCGCATGGTCGGCGCCCGCGAGACCGAGCTCAACGCCCGCCAGATCCTCGGCACCCTCCAGCTCGCCTCCGGGCACACCGAGACCGGCCTCACCGCGCTGCACGAGGTCAAGGAGCGGGCGCTCGCCGAGGACATCCCCACCGTGGCGCTCAACGTCTACGTCAACCTGCCCTCCGGGCTGGAGGCGATCGGCCGCTCCCGCACCGCCGTGCCCCTCCTGGAGGAGGGCGTCGCCTTCGCCCGGCGCCACTGCCTGGCCGACAGCGAGGGCTGGGTGTGGGGGAACCTCGCCGAGTCCCTGATGTCGCTGGGCCGTTGGGACGAGGCCGACCGCGCCCTCACCGCGGGACAGGTCGGCCAGGGCGCCACCACCCGCGGCTTCCTGGCCACCGTCCGCACCGAACTCGCCTACGAGCGCGGCGACCTGGACGAGGCGCGCCGCCATCTCGCGCTGGCCCGCGACCTGTTCCGGGCGCAGGAGGACGCAGCCCAGCACGAGCTGCCCCTGACCCGGGTCGCGCTCGGCCTCGCCGCCGCCGAGGGCCGCCCCGATCGGGCGCAGGCCCACCTCGACCGGGTCCTGGCGGCCGGCTTCCCGCCCGGCTGCGAGCGCTACGGCTGGCCGCTGCTGCTCACCGCGGCCGCCCTGGAGGGCGACGCGCCCGTCCCCGACCCCGCCCGGACCGCTGCCCTGCGCCGTGCCGCCAAGGGGCTCACCGCGGCCGTCCCGCTGTGGCGGGCCCACCAGGACTGGGTGCGCGCCGAACTCGCGCGCGCCGAGGGCCGCGGCGACCCGGGGGAGTGGAGCGCCGTGGTCACCGCCTTCGAGGCGCTCGACCGCCCCTACGACCTGGCCCGCACCCGGTACCGGCTGGCCGAGGCCCTCCTGACCACGGGCGGCGACGGCAGCCAGGGCAGTCATGACCAGGACCGCGACGGCGACGGTGCCGGGGACGGTCGGGACCGCGACGACGACCGCGACGACGACCGCGACGACGACCGCGGTGACGAGCGCGCCCGCGCCACGGAGCTCCTGCGCCTGGTCCGCGCCGTCGCCGAGCACCTGGGCGCCCGCCCCCTCGCCGACGCCGCGACCCGGCTCGCGCACCGAACCCGCCTGCCCCTCCTGCGCGGGACCGTCCCCGCCGACCCGTACGGCCTGACCAACCGCGAGCACGAGGTGCTGCGGCTGGTCTGCGCCGGGCGCACCAACCGGCAGATAGCGGACGAACTGTTCATCTCCCCGAAGACGGCCGGCGTCCACGTCTCCCACATCCTGGCCAAGCTGGGCGTCTCCGGCCGGGGCCAGGCGGCGGCCCTCGCCCACCGCCTGGGCTTGTTCCCGCCGGAGGTGGAGGGGAGGCTGGTGGCGGGCTGAGACGGCGCCGGCCGCGGCGTCGCCCCCGGGCGCGGGAGGGAAGCGCGATGTTCAACGCCTTCGAGGACCTGTTCGCGCCGGGGCGCAAGCACACCCGGGACGAGGAGAACCGCCTGGAGCTGACCCGCGAGGACGTCGGCGACGCCGATCCCGGCCGGGGCCCGATAGACCTCGCCTCGGGGAAGGTGGTCGTCCGCCCGCCCGAGCAGGACGCCCCGCAGGGAGGAACAGACCCTAGCTGACCTCCAGCTCCAGGATCCTGTCGTCGCCCTGCTTCGGCGTCCCCCGTCCGTCCGTGTTGCTCGTGGTCAGCCAGAGCTTGTCCCCGCCGGCCGCCACCACCGTCCGCAGCCGCCCGTACCGGCCCTCCAGGAAGTCCTGCGGGGCCGCCGACGCCTGCGTGCCCCTCAGCGGGATGCGCCACAGGCGCCGGCCCTTCAGCCCCGCCATCCAGACCGAGCCCCGGGCGAAGGCGACGCCGCTGGGCGAGGCGTCGTCGGTGTGCCACTGGGCGACCGGGTCCTGGTACGCCGCGTCGTCGCCCTTGCCCTCGGCCTCGGGCCAGCCGTAGTTGCCGCCCGGCTTGATCGCGTTCAGCTCGTCCCAGGTGTCCTGACCGAACTCCGACGCGAACAGCCGCTGCTTGTCGTCCCACGCCAGGCCCTGCACGTTGCGGTGGCCGTAGGAGTACACGGGGGAGTCGAAGGGGTTGCCCGGGGCCGGCTCGCCCTCCGGGGTCAGGCGCAGGATCTTGCCGGCCAGGGAGTCCTTGTCCTGGGCGAGCCCCCGGTCACCGGTCTCGCCGGTGCCGACGTAGAGCATCCGGTCGGGTCCGAAGGCGATCCGGCCGCCGTTGTGGATCACGCCCTTGGGGATGCCCTTGAAGACCGTGTCGGGCGCGCCCAGCTGCTCCCCGGCCGGCTTCTTCTCGTCGTAGAGCATCCGGACGACGCGGTTGTCCGAGGCCGACGTGAGGTACGCGTAGATCATGTGGTCCGCGGCGTAGTCGGGGGACAGGGCGATGCCCAGCAGGCCGCCCTCGCCGTTCGGCTCCACGCCCGCGACCTCGCCCAGCTCGGTCCTGCGCCCGCTGTCCGCGTCGATCCGGGTGATCGTGCCCTCGTCACGGGAGGACACCAGCAGGTCGCCGTCCGGGACCGGCGCGAGGCCCCACGGGGTGTCCAGGCCCTCGGTGACCGTGCGGACCACCTTCACCGTGCCCTTGGCCGGTGGTGTCGGCTCGGCCGGGCTCGGCGACGCGGACCGCGCCGGAGCGGTCCCGGCGGAGGTGCGGCCGGTGTCCGGCGCGCCCCCGTCGCCGGCGGAGCAGCCGGCCGTCAGCAGCAGCGCGCTCACGGCCAACACGGCCGGTACGGCTCGACGTTGCACGATCATGTCCCTTCGACGCGGCGGGTTCTCCCTGTCATACACCGCGCGCGGCCCCCCGGGTTCCCGATCACCGCACCCCGAACCGCTCCGGAGCGCCGGCCGGTACGACTCCAGGACGCGCCAACCGCGGGACGCACCAGCCCCGGGACGCACCAGCCCCGGGACGCGCCAGCCCCAGGACGCACCAGCCCCGAGATGCGCCGGTCCAAGGACGCGCCCGCTCCAGGACGTGTCAGTCCCAGGACCCCTGCGCGGCCGGCAGCCCGTCGATCTCCGCCAGGTCCCGCGGTGTCAGCCGCAGCCCGGCCGCCGCCGCGTTCTGCGTGACCCACCGCTCCTGCTTGGTGCCCGGCACCGGTATCACCTGCCGCCCCCGGGACAGCACCCAGGCCAGTGCCACCTGCGCGGCGGTGACGTCCTCGCCGTGGCGCCGGGCGATCCGGCGCAGGCCCGCCACGATCGGCTGGTTCGCGGCCATCATCTCCGCCGTGAAGCGGGGGTGCCGGGCGCGCAGGTCGGCCGGCTCGAAGCCCGCGCCGGGCCGGAGGGTGCCGGTGAGGAAACCATTCCCCAGTGGCATCGCCGCGAGGAATCCCACGCCCCGCTCCGCGCACCACGGCAGCAGCGCGTCCAGCGCCTCGGGCGACCACACCGACAGCTCGGCCTGCACCGCGCTCACCGGGAAGACCTGCTGCACCCGCCGCAACTGGCGCAGCGTGGCGTCGTACAGCCGGGGTCCCGGCGTGCGGCGGCCGCCCCGCGCGCCGACCGCGCACAGCCCGAGCGCCCGCACCTTGCCCGCCCGCACCAGGTCCGCCATGGCCCCCCAGGTCTCCTCCACGGGCACCTCGGGGTCGGCGCGGTGCAGCTGGTAGAGGTCGATCACGTCGGTCTGCAGCCGGCGCAGCGAGGCGTCGCAAGCCCTGCGCACGTACCCGGGGCGGCCGTTGGCCACGATGTGCTGCTCGCCGACGAGCAGGCCGACCTTGGTCGACACGAACGCGTCCTGCCGCCGCTCCTTCAACACCCGCCCCAGCAGCAGCTCGTTGGTGAACGGGCCGTACATGTCGGCGGTGTCGAGCAGCGAGACCCCCAGGTCCAGCGCCCGGTGCACCGCCCTCAGCGACTCCTCGCCCCGCTGCCGCGACGCGCTGTAGGCCCAGCTCATCGGCATGCACCCGAGTCCGACGGCCCCCACCGCGAGCGCCCCCGCGCCGATCGTCCTGCGCTCCACCAGCCCGTGACCCTCCCTGTGCCGACCCCCAACCTAACCTCTGCGCCCGCACGCCCCTGACATAGCCTCCTGGCATGACCCACGACGCGCCCCGTGACGTATGGCTCCCCCTCCCGCCCGACGGCATCGACGGCCTGCCCGAGGGCCCCAACTACCTCTTCTACGACGGCGGGGACGACGGCACCCAGCCCTTCCCCGGGGACCCGGCCGACTGCGCCGTCTACGTCGTGCCGTACCTCAAGCGGCAGTCCGTGAAGGTGCGGCCGCTGCCGCTGATGCGCAACCTCCGCGTGGTGCAGACCCTCAGCGCGGGCGTCGACGACATCACCGGCCACCTGTCCGACCTGCCCGCGGGCGTCAGCCTGTGCAACGCCCGCGGGGTGCACGAGGCGAGCACCGCCGAACTCGCCGTCGCCCTGACCCTGGCGTCCCTGCGCGGCATCCCCGGGTTCGTGCGGGCGCAGCAGGAGGGACGCTGGCAGAGCCGCTTCCACCCGGCGCTCGCCGACCGGAGCGTGCTGATCGTCGGCTACGGCTCGATCGGCGCCGCCATCGAGGACCGGCTCGCGCCGTTCGAGCTCGCGCGGGTGGTGCGCGTCGCGCGCTCCGCACGCACCACGGAGCGCGGCCCGGTCCACCCGATCGCCGAGCTGCCCGCGCTGCTCCCCGACGCGGACGTCGTCATCCTCTCCACCCCGCTCACCGAGGCCACCCGCGGCCTGGTGGGCAAGGACTTCCTGGCCCGGATGAAGGAGGGCGCGCTGCTGGTCAACGTGGCCCGCGGGGCCGTCGTGGACACCGACGCCCTGCTCGGCGCCCTGGAGGGCGGGCGCATCACCGCCGCCCTGGACGTCGTGGACCCCGAACCGCTGCCGGCCGACCACCCGTTGTGGCACGCGCCCGGTGTGCTCATCAGCCCGCACGTCGGCGGCCCCACCTCCGCCTTCCTGCCCCGCGCCGAGCGCCTGCTGGTGGACCAGTTGGGCCGGTACGTGAACCGGGAGCCGCTGCGGAACGTGGTCCTGACGACGGGCGCGGCGAGCGACTGACCCGCTCCGGGCACCCTCCGCAGTCCCCCGTGCGCGGTCCGTGCGTGCGCCGTCGTTGATCGTCACTGAGCGTAGAGGAACTATGTCCCTGAGTGACGATCCTGGTGTATCGTCCCGACAGGGGCTGCGCCGGGCACATTCGGCGCCGGGGACGGACATTTCAGACTGTAGGGGGGCGACGGGCGATGCACGGCCTATGGACGAACGATCCGACGCGGCGGAGCCGTCGGCGGCGACCCTGGCGCACGACGGCGCACGGACGTGCCCACGGCGCACACCCCGGTCACCGGGGCGCACAGACCAGTCACCACCGCCGGCCGGGCTGCCGGCGCCGGCCGGCCCACCCGGTCCACCGGGCCCTGCGGGACCCGGGGCCGGCGCGTGCCAGGAGGCCCCGGTGACCTCGCCGCCGTCGACCTCCACGCCCGTGCTCGACGGGACGCCGAGGGAGCGGACCCCGGTGGGTGCCGCCCCGGTCGGACCCCGGCCCCCCGCACCCCTGCGGCCCGGCCTGGTCCACCAGATGGTGCTGGCCCTCGTCTGCGCGGCCTACGCCATCGGTTCCGCGCTCGACTGGGGCTCCGAGGAACTCGCCCTGGTCATGGGCGACTTCGGGCTGGCCGCCGCGGCCGGCACCGCCGCCGTCTCCTGCTTCCTCTACGCGCGCACCCGCCGCGTGCGCTTCCGGCCGGCCTGGCTGCTGTTCGCCCTCTCCTCGACGATGGCGGCCCTCGGCAACGGCGTCTGGGGGTGGTACGAGGTCGTCCTGCGGCGGCCCGTGCCCAGCCCCTCCTACGCCGACCTGTTCTTCCTGTGCTTCGCCCCGCCGGCCATCGTGGGCCTGCTGGTGCTCGCCACCCGGCCCATGACCAAGGCCGGGTGGGTCTGCCTCGCCCTGGACGCCTGGCTGATCGCCGGCTCGCTGCTCACCCTGTCCTGGAGCCTGGCGCTCGCCCAGGCCGCCCGGTTCGACGGCCCCAGCGTCGCGCACGCCGCGCTGTCGCTGGCGTACCCGCTGATGGACATCGCCCTGGTGAGCATGGTGCTGGTGCTGCACTTCCGGCGCTCGACCGCGAACCGCACCGCGGTGAACACCGCGATCGGGGCACTCGCCCTCACCGTGATGTGCGACGCCCTGTTCACCTCCCCGCTGCTGCACAACAACTACCGCTCGGGCCAGCTGCTCGACGCCGGCTGGTTCGCGGGCTCCCTGCTGCTGGCCTACGCCCCCTGGGCCTCCACCCGTCACGCCCGCCGCCAGCCGGTGCGCGAGGGGCACACGCGCGTGGTCCACGAGCACCTGCCCGGACAGCGCACCACCGTCCCGCCCACCCCGACCACGGCCACGGGCCCCGCCGGGACGCAGACCCTGGCACAGGCACAGGCGCAGGCACAGGCACCGGCGCAGGCGTCGGTGGCGGCCGCGGGCGGCGACGCCGGGCGCCGGTCCGGCCCGGCACCGGGGAGCGACCCCGGCCGCTACCCGGGCACCCGGCCGATCACCGGCTCGCTGGCCGCCCTCACGCCCTACCTCGCCGCCGCCGTCTGCACGCTGGGCATCCTCTACAACGTGCTCAACGGCCGCAGCGTCGACCGCGTCGTCCTGATCACCGGCGGGGCCGTCGTCCTGGCCCTCGTGGTGCGCCAGGGCATCATGCTGCTCGACAACATCACCCTCACCCAGGAACTGGCGCAGAAGGAGAACCACTTCCGCTCCCTGGTGCAGGGCTCCAGCGACGTCATCATGATCGCCGCCCCGAGCGGCGTCCTGCGCTACGTCTCCCCGGCCGCCGCCGGGGTCTACGGACGCCCCGCGGAGGAGCTGGTCGGCACCGAGCTGGCCGGTCTGATCCACCCGGAGGACCTGGGCTGCGTGGTGCACGAGCTGCGCCGCTTCCTCGCCGCCGACCCCGCGGAGGAACCCACCACCCGCATCGAGTGCCGCTTCCGGTCGGGCGGCGCGGGCACCTCCCGTCCGGGGGACGCCGGGGGCGGGGGAGGCTGGCTCAACGTCGAGTCCACCGTCAACCGCCACCACGGCGGCCTCATCTTCAACTGCCGTGACGTGACCGAACGCGTCCGCCTCCAGGCGCAGTTGCAGCACAACGCCGAGCACGACCCGCTCACCGACCTGCCCAACCGCGCCCTGTTCACCCGGCGCGTCCAGCACGCCCTGTCCGGCCGCCGCAGCTCCGACCGGGGCACCGCACTGCGCAACACCGCCGTGCTCTTCATCGACCTCGACGGCTTCAAGGCGGTCAACGACACCATCGGCCACCAGGCCGGCGACGCCCTGCTCGTCCAGGCCGCCCGCCGCCTCCAGGACGCCGTCCGCCAGGGCGACACCGCCTCCCGGCTGGGCGGCGACGAGTTCGCGGCCCTCATCGTCGGCGACACCACCCGGGACCGCGGCGCACGCGAGCGGCACATCCTGGAGCTCGCCGACCGCCTCAGGCTCACCCTCTCCCAGCCCTACGACATCGACGGCTCCGACGTCCGGGTCGCCGCGTCCATCGGCGTGGCCTTCGCCGAACCGGGCCTCGGCGCGGGCGAGCTCCTGCGCAACGCCGACCTGGCGATGTACCGAGCCAAGGCGGCCGGCAAGGGCCGCGTCGAGCTGTACAAGCCGCAGATGCAGCAGGACGTCGTACGCCGGGCGGAGCTGGCCACCCGGCTGCGGGCGGCCCTGCACGACGGCGAGTTCATGCTGCTGCACCAGCCCGTGGTGCGGCTGGCCGACGGCCGGATCACCGCGGTCAGCGCCCAGGCGCGCTGGCGGTCCTCGCAGGGCGTGCTGTTCACGCCCGCCGAGTTCCTGCGGGTCGCCGAGGACGGCGAGCGCACCGCGGAGCTGGGCCGCTGGGTCCTGGAGGAGGCCGTCTCCCAGGCCGCCGAGCGGGCCGCGGCCGGGCTGAGCGCGCCGGTGTGCGTGCGCATGGGGGCGCGGCGGCTGGTGGACCGGTCGATGCCGCCCGGTTCCGTCGAGACCCTGCTCACCCGGCACGGCCTGCCCTCGGGCTCGCTCGTCGTGGAGGTGACCGACCTCGACCCGCGGGTCTCCTTCGACGAGCTGGAGCGCCGGCTGGGGGCCCTGCGCCGGCACGGGGTGCGCATCGCCCTGGACGGCTTCGGCTCCGGCTACGGCGCGCTCACGGCGCTGCGCAGGCTCCCCCTGGACGTGCTGCGGCTGGACCGCGGCCTGGTCGAGGGGGTCGTCGAGTCCGCCCGGCTGCACAAGATCACCAGCGGGCTGCTGCGGATCGCCGCCGACCTGGGGCTGCAGTCCGTGGCCGACGGCGTGGACCTGCCCGAACAGGTCGTCGCCCTGCGCGCGATGGGCTGCACCCACGGCCAGGGCATGGCGTTCACCGGCCCGCTGGACGAGTACCGGCTGCGCCGCTCGCTGCGCTCCGGCCGGTGCCCGGTGCCGCACGGCCCGGGCGAGCCGGCGCTCGCGGGCGGCGCGGCCCTGCGGTACACCGGAGGGGTCACGGCCGTCCTCGGTGGTGGAACGGCCCTCTGCTCACATGATGAGACGCCCGTCCCACCCACTTGACACGTGGTGCGCGTCGGGGGGAGGGTCAGTGCCATGCGCACCCGAATTCTCGTACTTGGACAGCGCGTCGGCTGACGCTGAGCCCTGAACCGCTCAGCGATCCCCACCCGGCGCGCTCCCCTCGCTTGCCTTACGGCACGAGGGGTTTTTTGTTGCACGGATACCTGTCGTGCGGCAGCCGAACCCCGCCCGAACCTCGCAAAAACCCTCAGCATCGAGAAGAGAATGCCGATGACCGAGCAGGCCACCGGGGCCCCTCATCCGCAGCCCCGGCCCCGATCCGGAGGACACCAGTCCGCCCCCGAGCACGTCACGGGTGCGCAGTCCCTCATCCGTTCGCTCGAGGAGGTCGGTGTCGACACGGTGTTCGGCATCCCCGGCGGCACGATCCTCCCGGCGTACGACCCGCTGATGGACTCCACCAAGGTGCGCCACATCCTGGTCCGTCACGAGCAGGGCGCCGGCCACGCGGCCACCGGCTACGCGCAGGCCACCGGCAAGGTCGGCGTCTGCATGGCGACCTCGGGACCCGGCGCCACCAACCTGGTCACCCCGATCGCCGACGCGCAGATGGACTCCGTGCCGCTGGTCGCGATCACCGGCCAGGTGGTCTCCTCGGCGATCGGCACCGACGCCTTCCAGGAGGCGGACATCGTCGGCATCACCATGCCGATCACCAAGCACAGCTTCCTGGTGACCAAGGGCGAGGACATCCCCCGGGTGGTCGCGGAGGCGTTCCACATCGCCTCCACCGGCCGCCCCGGCCCGGTCCTGGTCGACATCCCCAAGGACATCCTGCAGAAGCAGACCACCTTCTCCTGGCCGCCGGTCCTGGACCTGCCCGGCTACCGGCCGGTGACCAAGCCGCACGCCAAGCAGATCCGCGAGGCCGCGAAGCTGATCACCGCCGCCAAGCGGCCCGTGCTCTACGTCGGCGGCGGCGTGCTGAAGGCGCAGGCCACCGCCGAGCTGAAGGTCCTCGCCGAGCTGACCGGCGCGCCCGTCACCACCACCCTCATGGCGCTGGGCGCGTTCCCCGACAGCCACCCGCTGCACCTGGGGATGCCGGGCATGCACGGCTCCGTCGCCGCCGTCACCGCGCTGCAGAAGGCCGACCTGATCGTCGCCCTCGGCGCCCGCTTCGACGACCGCGTCACCGGCAAGCTGGACAGCTTCGCGCCGTTCGCCAAGATCGTCCACGCCGACATCGACCCGGCCGAGATCGGCAAGAACCGCGCCGCGGACGTGCCGATCGTCGGCGACGCCCGAGAAGTCATCGCCGACCTGGTCCAGGCCGTCCAGAAGGAGCACGCCGAGGGCCACCGCGGCGACTACGGCGCCTGGTGGAAGGACCTCGACCGCTGGCGCTCGACCTACCCGCTGGGCTACGACCTGCCCGAGGACGGCTCGCTCTCCCCGCAGCAGGTCATCGAGCGCATCGGCCGCCTGGCCCCCGAGGGCACGATCTTCACGGCGGGCGTCGGCCAGCACCAGATGTGGGCCGCGCACTTCATCAAGTACGAGAAGCCCGCCACCTGGCTGAACTCCGGCGGCGCGGGCACCATGGGCTACGCGGTCCCGGCCGCGATGGGCGCCAAGGCCGGCGCGCCGCAGCAGACGGTGTGGGCGATCGACGGCGACGGCTGCTTCCAGATGACCAACCAGGAGCTCACCACCTGCGCCCTGAACAACATCCCGATCAAGGTCGCAGTCATCAACAACGGCGCCCTCGGGATGGTCCGCCAGTGGCAGACCCTCTTCTACAACCAGCGCTACTCCAACACCGTGCTGCACTCCGGGCCCGACGACGTCAACCCGCAGGCCCGCGGCACCCGCGTCCCCGACTTCGTGAAGCTGTCGGAGGCCATGGGCTGCTACTCGATCCGCTGCGAGGACCCCGCCGACCTCGACAAGGTCATCGAAGAGGCCAACAGCATCAACGACCGCCCGGTGGTCGTCGACTTCATCGTCCACGAGGACGCCATGGTGTGGCCGATGGTCGCCGCCGGCACCTCCAACGACGAGATCATGGCCGCCCGGGACGTCCGCCCGGACTTCGGCGACGGCGAAGACGACTGACCGCGACCGGCAAGGAAGAGCAGAAACCATGTCCAAGCACACGCTCTCCGTCCTGGTGGAGAACACGCCGGGCATCCTCGCCCGGATCGCCGCCCTGTTCTCCCGGCGCGGCTTCAACATCGACTCGCTCGCGGTCGGTGTCACCGAGCACCCCGACATCTCCCGCATCACCATCGTGGTGAGTGTCGACGACCTGCCGCTGGAACAGGTCACCAAGCAGCTCAACAAGCTCGTCAACGTGCTGAAGATCGTCGAGCTGGAGCCGTCACAGGCGGTCCAGCGCGAACTCGTTCTGGTGAAGGTGCGCGCCGACAACGAGACGCGCTCCCAGATCGTCGAGATCGTCCAGCTGTTCCGCGCCAAGACCGTGGACGTCTCCCCGGAGGCCGTGACCATCGAGGCCACCGGCAGCAGCGACAAGCTGTCCGCCATGCTCAAGATGCTGGAGCCGTTCGGCATCAAGGAACTCGTCCAGTCCGGCACGATCGCGATCGGCCGCGGTGCCCGTTCGATCACGGACCGCTCGCTGCGCGCGCTCGACCGGTCCGCCTAGGCACAGCTCCGGGCGGCCGGCGATCACCGGCCGCCCGGATACCGAGACCCCCGAACCTCCCCTCCCCCCGCCGTCATACGGTGGGACGCAACACCCGTACCCAAGGAGTGAACGCAAAGTGGCCGAGCTGTTCTACGACGCTGACGCCGACCTGTCCATCATCCAGGGCCGCAAGGTCGCGGTCATCGGCTACGGCAGCCAGGGCCACGCCCACGCCCTGTCGCTGCGCGACTCCGGTGTCGACGTGCGGGTCGGCCTGCACGAGGGCTCCAAGTCCCGCGCGAAGGCCGAGGAGCAGGGCCTGCGCGTGGTGACCCCGGCCGAGGCCGCCGCCGAGGCCGACGTCATCATGATCCTGGTGCCGGACCCGATCCAGGGCCAGGTCTACGAGGAGTCCATCGCCCCGCACCTGAACGACGGCGACGCCCTGTTCTTCGGCCACGGCTTCAACATCCGCTTCGGCTTCATCAAGCCCCCGGCCGGCGTGGACGTCTGCATGGTCGCCCCCAAGGGCCCGGGCCACCTGGTGCGCCGTCAGTACGAGGAGGGTCGCGGCGTCCCCTGCATCGCGGCCGTCGAGCAGGACGCCACCGGCAACGCCTTCGCGCTGGCCCTGTCGTACGCCAAGGGCATCGGCGGCACCCGCGCCGGCGTCATCAAGACCACCTTCACCGAGGAGACCGAGACCGACCTGTTCGGTGAGCAGGCCGTCCTGTGCGGTGGTACGGCCGCTCTGGTCAAGGCGGGCTTCGAGACGCTGACCGAGGCCGGCTACCAGCCGGAGATCGCCTACTTCGAGTGCCTGCACGAGCTGAAGCTGATCGTGGACCTCATGTACGAGGGTGGCCTGGAGAAGATGCGCTGGTCGATCTCCGAGACCGCCGAGTGGGGCGACTACGTCACCGGCCCGCGGATCATCACCGACGCCACCAAGGCCGAGATGAAGAAGGTCCTCGCCGAGATCCAGGACGGCTCCTTCGCGCAGCAGTGGATGGACGAGTACCACGGCGGCCTGAAGAAGTACAACGAGTACAAGCAGCAGGACTCCGAGCACCTGCTGGAGACCACCGGCAAGCAGCTGCGCAAGCTGATGAGCTGGGTCGACGAAGAGGCGTGAGCCCCGGGTGACGGGGCCGGAGCGGACCGCTCCGGCCCCGTTGTCCAACCCGTCGCACACGGACGGGTGATCCTTCCGCAGAGGCGCAGGACGCGCACCGCCGCGCCACTACACTGCCGTACTACATACGCGTCAGGCCCACAGCGTCGTGCGTCTCCACGCGGCTAGCCCCTCCACCGCCTGCGGCCGTCGGGACGGCCGTCCGCATTGCATCTGTGAGGACTCACGTGAGCTCGAAACCTGTCGTACTCATCGCTGAAGAGCTGTCGCCCGCGACTGTGGACGCCCTCGGCCCGGACTTCGAGATCCGGCACTGCAACGGAGCGGACCGAGCCGAACTGCTCCCTGCCATCGCCGACGTCGACGCCATCCTGATCCGCTCGGCCACCAAGGTCGACGCCGAGGCGATCGCCGCGGCCCGCAAGCTGAAGGTCGTCGCCCGCGCCGGCGTCGGCCTGGACAACGTCGACGTCTCCGCCGCCACCAAGGCCGGCGTGATGGTCGTCAACGCCCCGACCTCCAACATCGTGACCGCCGCCGAGCTGGCCTGCGGCCTGATCCTCGCCACGGCCCGCAACATCCCGCAGGCCAACGCCGCGCTGAAGAACGGCGAGTGGAAGCGCAGCAAGTACACGGGCGTCGAGCTCGCCGAGAAGACCCTCGGAGTCGTGGGTCTCGGGCGGATCGGCGCCCTCGTCGCGCAGCGCATGTCCGCGTTCGGCATGAAGGTCGTCGCCTACGACCCCTACGTGCAGCCCGCGCGGGCCGCCCAGATGGGCGTCAAGGTGCTGTCGCTCGACGAGCTGCTCGAGGTCTCCGACTTCATCACCGTCCACCTGCCCAAGACCCCGGAGACGGTCGGCCTGATCGGCGACGAGGCGCTGCGCAAGGTCAAGCCGAGCGTGCGCGTCGTCAACGCCGCGCGCGGCGGGATCGTCGACGAGGAGGCGCTGTACTCGGCGCTCAAGGAGGGCCGCGTCGCCGGCGCAGGCCTCGACGTGTACGCCAAGGAGCCGTGCACCGACTCCCCGCTGTTCGAGTTCGACCAGGTCGTGGCCACCCCGCACCTCGGCGCGTCGACCGACGAGGCGCAGGAGAAGGCCGGCATCGCCGTCGCTCGGTCGGTGCGCCTCGCGCTCGCCGGCGAGCTGGTGCCCGACGCGGTGAACGTGCAGGGCGGTGTCATCGCCGAGGACGTCAAGCCGGGCCTGCCGCTCGCCGAGCGCCTCGGCCGGATCTTCACCGCCCTCGCGGGCGAGGTCGCGGTCCGCCTCGACGTCGAGGTGTACGGCGAGATCACCCAGCACGACGTGAAGGTGCTGGAGCTGTCCGCGCTCAAGGGTGTCTTCGAGGACGTCGTCGCCGAGACCGTGTCCTACGTCAACGCCCCGCTGTTCGCGCAGGAGCGCGGCGTCGAGGTCCGTCTGACCACCAGCTCGGAGTCGGCCGACCACCGCAACGTCGTCACCGTGCGCGGCACCCTCGCGGGCGGCGAGGAGGTGGCGGTCTCCGGCACGCTGGCCGGCCCCAAGAACGTCCAGAAGATCGTCGCCGTCGGCGAGTACGACGTGGACCTGGCCCTCGCCGACCACATGGTGGTGCTGCGCTACGAGGACCGTCCCGGTGTCGTCGGCACCGTCGGCCGCATCCTCGGCGAGGCGGGCATCAACATCGCCGGCATGCAGGTCGCCCGTGCGACGGTCGGCGGCGAGGCGCTCGCCGTGCTGACCGTGGACGACACGGTGGCCCCCGGTGTGCTGGCCGAGGTCGCGGCGGAGATCGGCGCCACGTCGGCCCGCTCGGTGAACCTGGTCTGACCCACCCCGTCCCGGACGCCGGGCGGCCCGAGGTTCCCCCTCGGACCGCCCGGCGTCCGGCGTTTCCCGCCGGAACCGGACGGACACCCCCTAGAGCCGGGCCGCCTTGAGCGCCATGTGCAGCAGCAGGCGGTCCTCGCCGTCGTCGAGGTCCAGGCCGGTGAGCTGTTCGACGCGGGAGAGGCGGTAGTAGAGGGTCTGGCGGTGGATGCCGAGGGCGGCGGCGGTGCGGCCCGCCTGGCCCGCGCCGTCGAGGTAGACCTCCGCCGTGCGGGCCAGCTCCCGGTGGGCCGGGGTCAGCAGCGGGGCCACCGCCGGGTCGCGGGGCGCGTCCGCGGGCAGCCGGGTCAGCAGGCGGTACGGGCCGATGCCGGACCACTCGGCGACCGGCCCCAGCCGGGGCTCGGCCAGGGCGGCGCGGGCCGCGGCCGCGGCCTGGGTCCAGGACGCGGCCAGCCCGGCCAGGCCGGTGCCCGGCTCGCCGACGCCGGCCGCGCGGCCCCCGGCGCCGAGCAGCCGGTTCGCCGCCGTCACCGCCGGGGTCCGCACGTCCGCCGAGCGCAGCCGCACCAGCACCGCCAGGCTCTGGCCGGCCGTGCCCCACGGCACGGTGCACAGCGCGGTGGCGTGCGGCACGGTCCGCACCGACGGGGCGTCGTCCGGGTCGGCCGACGGCCAGGGCGCGACGCACACCAGCGTGTGCGGGCCGTCCGCGCGCGGGCCCAGGGCGGTGCGCAGCTCGGCGACCGCCATGTCGCGCTGCCAGCCCGACCCGGCGGTCAGCACCGCCCGCAGCTCACGCGTCAGGTCGGCCCCGTGCTGCACCTCGTCGGCGAGCAGCGCGCCGATCCGCGCCGTCACCTCCATCGCGGCGGCGAGCTGCGCGTCCGAGGGTCCCGGCTCGGAGTCCAGCAGCCACACGTAGCCGAGGACGACCCCCCGGTGGCGTACCGGCAGGCAGATCCGCCCGCGGTAGACCCCCGCCTCCGGGGTCGGCGGGATGCGCACCGGGCCGGTGGCGCGGGTGATGCCGAAGCCCTCGAACCACGCGCGGACGGCGGCCGTGGAGCGCCGGGTGAGGATCGAGCGGGTGCGCACCGGGTCCAGCGCCGACGGGTCGAGGTCGTCCTCGCTGTCGTAGGCGCCGAACGCGATCAGCTCGAAGTCGCGGTTCTCCAGCGTCGCGGGGGCGCCGAGCAGCTCGGAGATCTCGTCGACCAGCTCCTGGTAGTCACCGTCGTACTCGGACGTCACCCGGGCATTGTCCCGCACGTCGCCGGTCCTTTCATACATCTGTCTGAGATCTCCCGCACGGATGCGTGACAGCTGTCGATGGCCCAGGATCGGAGGGATCCTTAGGTTTCACGGTGGTTCCCCGTGCCGTGGCCGCCCCGTCGGCCGGCGGCCCCCTGATGCACGATCGATGGAGGTGCCCCGTGCTGGGTCCCGTGATTCTCGCCGCGTCGCGCAGCGACCGGATGCGACGCCTGATCTCGGCGGCCCCGGTGACCAAGCAGGTCGTCGACCGCTTCATCCCGGGGGAGACGGTGGACGACATCGTCCCCATCGTCCAGGAGCTCACGGGCAAGGGCCTGGAGCTGACGATGGACGTCGTCGGCGAGGACATCACCACCCCGGAGCAGGCCTCCGCGGCCCGGGACGCCTACCTGGAGCTGATCGAGCGGATCGCGCCGCTCGGCCTCGGCGACAAGGTCGAGATGTCGGTCAAGCTCTCCATGTTCGGCCAGGCGCTGGACGGCGGTCACGAACTGGCCCTCGCCAACGTCCGCCCCGTCGTGGAGGCCGCCGCCGCGATCGGCACCACCGTCACGCTCGACGCCGAGGACCACACCACCCTCGACTCGATGTTCGCCATCCACGAGGAGCTGCGGAAGGACTTCCCGCAGACCGGCTGCGTCATCCAGGCCTACCTCTTCCGCACCGAGGCCGACGCCCGCCGCCTGGCCGACGCCGGCAGCCGGGTCCGCCTGGTCAAGGGCGCCTACAAGGAGCCCGCCGAGGTCGCGTACCAGCAGAAGCACGAGATCGACAAGGCCTACGTCCGGGTCCTGCGCATCCTGATGGAGGGCGAGGGCTACCCGATGATCGGGTCCCACGACCCGCGGCTGATCTCCATCGCCCAGGAGCTGGCCCGGCGCGCCGGCCGCAAGCTCGACGAGTACGAGTTCCAGATGCTGTACGGCATCCGGGGCGAGGAGCACCTGCGGCTGGCCGCCGAGGGCCACCGCATGCGCGTCTACACGGCCTACGGCACCGACTGGTACGGCTACTTCATGCGCCGTCTCGCGGAGAAGCCGGCGAACCTGCGCTTCTTCGCCCGCTCGATGGTCAGCAAGGGCTGAGCCCGCACCGCACCCCCGCTCGCAACACCGCTCACGCAAGGAGTTACGGAACCCATGGACGCTGTGACCCAGGTCCCCACCCCCGTCAACGAGCCGGTGCACGGCTACGCCCCCGGCTCGCCCGAGCGCGCGCGCCTGGAGGCGAAGCTCAAGGAGCTGGCCGACAACCCGATCGACCTGCCCTGCACCATCGGCGGCGAGAAGCGCATGGGCGGCGGCGAGCCCTTCCAGGTGGTCCAGCCGCACAACCACAAGGCCGTCCTCGGCACGCTGCGCCACGCCACCCGGCAGGACGCGCAGGACGCGATCGACGCGGCCCTCGCCGCCGCGCCGGCCTGGCGCGCGCTGTCCTTCGACGACCGCGCCGCGATCATCCTGCGCGCCGCCGAGCTGCTGGCCGGCCCCTGGCGCGAGACCATCGCCGCCTCGACCATGCTCGGCCAGTCCAAGACCGCCCAGCAGGCCGAGATCGACAGCCCCTGCGAGCTGGTCGACTTCTGGCGCTTCAACGTCCACTACGCCCGCCAGATCCTCGCCGAGCAGCCGCCGGCGAACTCCCCGGGCGTGTGGAACCGTCTGGACCACCGCCCGCTGGAGGGCTTCGTCTACGCGATCACGCCGTTCAACTTCAGCGCGATCGCGGCCAACCTGCCCACCGCCCCCGCGCTGATGGGCAACGTGGTGGTCTGGAAGCCGTCCCCGACCCAGACCCACGCGGCCGTCCTGCTGATGCAGCTGCTGGAGGAGGCCGGGCTGCCCAAGGGCGTCATCAACCTGGTCACCGGCGACGGCATCGAGGTCTCCGAGGTCGCCCTGCACCACCGCGACCTGGCGGGCATCCACTTCACCGGCTCCACCAAGACCTTCCAGTACCTGTGGAAGACGGTCGGCGAGAACATCGAGACCTACCGCTCCTACCCGCGCCTGGTCGGCGAGACCGGCGGCAAGGACTTCCTGGTCGCCCACCCGTCGGCCGACCGCGCGGTGCTGAAGACCGCCCTGACCCGGGGTGCCTTCGAGTACCAGGGCCAGAAGTGCAGCGCCACGTCCCGGGCGTACGTCCCGGCCTCCATCTGGAACTCCGGTTTCAAGGAGGAGTTCGCCGCCGAGGTCGACTACCTGACCATGGGCGACGTGACGGACCTGTCCAACTTCCTGGGCGCTGTCATCGACGAGCGCGCCTTCGCCAAGAACAAGGCGGCCATCGACCGGGCCAAGGGCGACCCGTCCTGCACGATCGTCGCGGGCGGCAGCTACGACGACTCGGTCGGCTACTTCGTGCGCCCGACGGTCATCGAGTGCACCGACCCGGAGAACGAGGTGTTCACCACCGAGTACTTCGGTCCGATCCTCGCCGTGTACGTGTACGACGACGAGAAGTACGACGAGATGCTGACCCAGATGGAGTCGGTGTCCGCCTACGCCCTCACCGGCTCGGTCGTCGCGGGCGACCGCGCCGCCGCGGCGTACACGATGGAGAAGCTGCGCTACGCGGCCGGCAACTTCTACATCAACGACAAGTCCACCGGCGCCGTGGTCGGCCAGCAGCCCTTCGGCGGCGGCCGCGCCTCCGGCACCAACGACAAGGCCGGCGCCCCGCAGAACCTGATGCGCTGGACCCTCACCCGCGCCATCAAGGAGACGCTGGTCCCGCCGACCGACTACGGCTACCCGCACATGGGCTGAGTCCCACCGCGCCCCGCACGGGCCGGGTCCGACCTCCGGGTCGGGCCCGGCCCGTCGCCGTCTCAGATAGTAGGAAGTCCGAGTAATTGTGCAGACAGACCGAGGACCGTCGCTTAGCTTTGTAGGAGCCGAACGTCTCGCTCGACCCAGCGAATGGCGGTCGTGAGCCGGGCCCCGTGCAGGCAACCCCTGCGGCCCCCGCTCCCCGCCCTTTCCGGCGTCTCCACACCCTCCCGTGCACAGTGCACTCCCGGATGCCGAAGGAGCCGACGACCATGGCCGAGACGACCGCCCGCCGCCGAGTCCGTCACCTCTCCCGTACGACCGAGTCCGACCGCAAGAACGCCGCCGCGGCGCTCCAGCGCGCCCTGGACCGCCGGGACAACGGCGGCGAGACCGGGCACTGAGCCCGGCGGCAGCCCTCCTGCCGCGCCCCCACGAGCCGGGAGCCGCCCTCCCGCGGGGTGCGGCGCGGCGTCCGACGGGACCCGGACCCCGCGCCGCACCTCGAAGTGGTCGCCGCGCCCGCCGTCCGGGTGGGCCGCGGACGCCGGAGCTGTCCGGATGGCGGACAAGCCGTGTCATCCCATGGGACGAGGAGTAGGGTGCTCGCCATGTCGGCTAGCTCTCGCATCCTCAATCTCGCAGTGATCCCCGGTGACGGCATCGGCCAGGAGGTCGTGGCCGAAGGGCTCAAGGTCCTCTCCGCCGTCCTCCCGCAGGATGTGAAGCTGGAGACCAAGGAGTACGACTTCGGCGCCAGGCGCTACCACGCCACCGGTGAGACCCTCACCGACGCCGACCTCGACGCCCTGAAGCGGCACGACGCCATCCTGCTCGGCGCGATCGGCGACCCCTCGGTGCCGTCCGGCGTCCTGGAGCGCGGCTTCCTGCTCAAGCTCCGCTTCGCCTTCGACCACCACGTCAACCTGCGCCCCTCCAAGCTCCTGCCGGGTGTCGCCACCCCGCTGGCCGGCGAGCCGCAGATCGACTTCGTCGTGGTCCGCGAGGGCACCGAGGGCCCGTACACCGGCAACGGCGGCACCATCCGCAAGGGCACCGAGCACGAGGTCGCCACCGAGGTCTCCGTCAACACCGCCTACGGCGTCGAGCGCGTCGTCCGTGACGCCTTCGCCCGCGCCCAGGCCCGCCCGCGCAAGAAGCTCACCCTCGTCCACAAGAACAACGTGCTGACCTTCGCCGGTCACCTGTGGACGAACGTCTTCGACCGGGTCGCCGCGGAGTACCCCGAGGTCACCACCGAGTACATCCACGTCGACGCCGCGACCATCTACCTGGTCACCCAGCCCGAGCGGTTCGACGTCATCGTCACCGACAACCTCTTCGGCGACATCATCACCGACCTCGCCGCGGCCGTCTCCGGCGGCATCGGCGTCGCCGCGTCCGGGAACATCAACCCGAGCGGCGCGTTCCCGTCCATGTTCGAGCCCGTGCACGGCTCGGCCCCGGACATCGCCGGCCAGGGCAAGGCCGACCCCACCGCCACGGTCCTGTCCGTCGCCCTGCTGCTGCGCCACCTCGGGTACGAGACCGAGGCCGCCCGCATCGAGGACGCCGTCTCCGCCGACCTCGCGGAGCGCGCCGGGCAGCCCGCCCGCAGCACCGCCCGGATCGGCGACGCGCTCGCCGTACGCGTAGCCGGCTGACCCGCCGCGCTGCACACGAAAGCCGTCGGGTCGCTTCCGCACCCGGCGGCTTTCCGTATGCGGCCCCGGGTGCCACCATCAACCCCTGGGCCGCTCCACCCTTCACCCCGATTCCTTCCGCCCCGGCATCCGCGCGATAATCGAACGCGGAGCCGCGACATGAGGGAATGCTCGGACGTCCTACCACCGGCCGACACGGTCGTGCGGGGCATGAGCGCGGCCCGACACGACAACCGGTGAAGGACAACCACTCATGACCACGCCCACGATCGAGCTCAAGCCCTCCGCCAGTCCGCTCTCCGCCGCGGAGCGCGAGGCGATCCTGGCCCACCCCGGGTTCGGCCGCCACTTCACCGACCACATGGTGACGATCAAGTGGACCGAGGGCCGGGGCTGGCACGACGGCCAGCTCGTTCCGTACGCGCCGATCCCCCTCGACCCGGCCACCCACGTCCTGCACTACGCCCAGGAGATCTTCGAGGGCCTGAAGGCCTACCGCCAGCCCGACGGCTCGGTGGCCACCTTCCGCCCCGACCAGAACGCCCTGCGCTTCCAGCGGTCCGCGCGCCGCCTGGCGATGCCGGAGCTGCCGGTGGAGACGTTCATCGAGGCGTGCGACGCGCTGGTCGCCCAGGACCGGGACTGGGTCCCCGCCCACGGTGGCGAGGAGTCGCTGTACCTGCGGCCCTTCATGATCGGCACCGAGGTGGGCCTCGGCGTGAAGCCGGCCAACGAGTACCTGTTCCTGGTCATCGCCTCGCCGGCCGGCGCGTACTTCCCGGGCGGGGTGCGCCCGGTCTCCATCTGGGTCTCCGAGGACCGCGTCCGCGCCGTCCCCGGCGGCATGGGCGACGCCAAGACCGGCGGCAACTACGCCGCCTCCCTGCTCGCCCAGGCCGAGGCCGCCGCCAAGGGCTGCGACCAGGTCTGCTACCTCGACGCGGTCGAGCACCAGTGGGTCGAGGAGCTGGGCGGGATGAACCTGTACTTCGTGTACGGCGACAGGATCGTCACCCCCACGCTGACCGGCTCCATCCTGGAGGGCGTCACCCGTGACTCCCTGCTCAGCGTCGCCCGCGACCTCGGGTACCGGGCCGAGGAGGCCCGGGTCTCCGTCGAGCAGTGGCAGCGCGACTCCGAGAACGGCACCCTCACCGAGGTGTTCGCCTGCGGCACGGCGGCGGTGATCACGCCGGTCGGCACGGTCAAGCGCGCGAGCGGCGAGTGGCAGCAGGGCGGCGGCGAGCCCGGCGAGGTGACCCTGCGGCTGCGTGACGCGCTGCTGGACATCCAGCGCGGCACTGCCGAGGACAAGCACGGCTGGATGCACCGGCTGGCCTGACCCCGGCACGGCGGCGCCCCGGCACCCGGCCCGCCGCACCCGGCGCCCGGCACCCCGGAAGCCCGGCGGCGGCGCGGGATCAGCCCCGGCCGGGCCCGCCCGGCCCGGCCGGCAGTGCCGCCGAGTCCGACGCACCGGCCCCGGACCCCTCCTCGAGGGACGCCGGGGCCGTCGTGCGTGCGGACCCGCGCGTCGACAGGACGTACGCCGTCCCGCCCACCAGTCCGGACAGCAGGAAGCTGCAGTCCACCCCGCCCGTCAGCCCCAGCAGCGGGCCCTCGTACGAGGGCAGCGACACCGCGAGCACGCCCACCACCGCGCCCAGCGCCCAGCTCACCGTGGCCGGGACGTGCCAGCCGCCGGTGAACCAGTAGATGCCGCCCCGCGCGCGGCGGTTGAAGACCTGGAGGGCGTCCGGGTCGTAGACGCCGCGGCAGCGCACGAAGCCGATCAGGGTGATCACCGCCCACGGGGTCCCGACCGCGGTGAGCAGCAGGACGAAGGAGGTCATCGCGTCCTGCGCGCGGGAGGCGAAGTGGCCCACGAACACGCAGGCCGTGGCGACGACGGCGACCGTGCAGGTGGCCCGGGCGCGCGAGGCGCGGGGCAGGATGGCGTCGAGGTCGAGGCCCATCGAATACAGCATCAGCCCCGCGTTGCCGACCGAGCCCGCCGAGGCGGCCAGCAGCAGCGGGACGAGGTACCAGCCGGGGGAGGCGTCGACCAGCGGGCCGGCGTAGTCGAGGGCCGCGCGGGCCGCGTACGCCGTGAAGGTGCCGAAGAGCTGCGGCACCAGCAGGCCGAGGAGCAGGCCGGCCCAGGTGGCGCGCAGCACCCGCCGGGAGGAGTGGCGGGCCGGTGAGATGTAGCGGGTGTAGTCGCCGAGCAGCGTGATGAACGCGATCGGCCCGGACAGCCCGGCGGCCACCGCCGACAGGAACCAGGTGGGCCAGTAGCCCCCGAGCAGGTGGCCGCCCGCGCCCGGCAGCGCGGCGGTGGTGAAGTGCGGGGCGTAGGCGAGCACCCCGAGCGCCAGCAGCGCGGTCATGCCGACGGCCAGGACCCGGGACATGGCGAGCAGCACCCGGTAGCCGTAGACGGCGCCCGCCACCGTCGCCGCCGCGAGCAGCCCGTAGACCACGGCGTAGGACAGCGCGTCGGCGGGGAGCCCGGCCAGGCGGCCGAGGACGCCGACCACCACGTCCCCGCCGATCCACACGGTCAGCGCGGTGTAGCCGAGGGCCAGCAGCAGGCCGACCACCGAGCCGACCAGGCGTCCGCGCACCCCGAACTGGGCGCCGGAGGAGGTGGACAGGTTGGTCGCGGTGCGCAGCGAGATCAGGGCCAGCGGCGCGGTGAGGGCGGTGCCGACGACGGTGCCCGCCACGATCGAGGTGAGCGAACCCCACCAGTCGAGGCCGAAGGACGGGGGCAGCCAGCCGAAGACGATCACGCCCAGGCAGAGGTTCGAGCCGAGCAGGATCGAGACCAGGTCGCGCGGACCGCTGGTGCGTTCGTCCTCGGGGACGGTGTCGACTCCGCGCTGTTCCATCGGCATGCTGGTCTCCCTCGGTTAGAACGACGTTCAATGTGATAGCTACGCCATGCCGCCGTCAACCTTTCGTCGAGGGAATTTCATGTTTAGAGTGATGTTCTAAATGGAGGGAGTGACATGCGGCTGACCCCGACCGAACGCGACCGGCTGCTGCTCTTCGGCGCCGCCGAGCTGGCCCGGGCCCGCCGGGCCCGCGGGCTCCGGCTGAACGTCCCCGAGGCGACGGCGCTGATCGCGGACACCGTGTGCGAGGCCGCCCGCGACGGCGCCCGGCTCGCGGAGGCGATCGACCGCGCCCGCCGCGTGCTCGGCCCGGACGACGTCCTGCCGGGTGTCGCCGACGTCGTCACCGAGGTGCACGTCGAGGCCGTCTTCGACGACGGCTCACGGCTGGCCGTGGTCTCCGACCCGATCGGCGGCTCGCTCGGCGACGCGGCCCCCGGCGCCCTGCTGCCCGGCCCCGAGCACGCCGAGCCGGAGCCGGCCGTGCGGCTCACGGTCACCAACACCGCCCCGGTGCCGGTGTCCGTCACCTCCCACTTCCACTTCTTCGAGGCCAACCCGCGCCTGCGCTTCGACCGCGCGACGGCCTACGGCATGCGGCTCGCCGTGCCCGCCGGGTCCTCGGTGCGGTTCGGACCGGGCGAGACGCACGAGGTCGGTCTCGTCCCCCTCGGCGGCGCCCGCGTCGCCATCGGCTTCGCCGGCCTCGTCGACGGCCCGCTCGACGCCCCCGGCGCACGCGAGGAGGCCCTGCGGCGGGCGGCGGCGTGCGGCTACCTGGGCGCCGGGCCCGGCCCCCGGCCGGACGCCGCGCCCGACGACCGCCCCGACGACCGCCCCCGCGAGGAGGACCCGCGATGAGCCGCCCCGGAGGGCACCCCGCCGAGGCCCGCCGCCTCACCCCCCACGAGTACGCCGCCACCCACGGCCCCCGGGCCGGGGACCGCATCCGGCTCGGCGACTCGGGCCTCGTGGTCCGCGTCGAGTCCGACGCACAGCAGCACGGCGACGAGTTCCTCGCCGGGTTCGGCAAGACGGCCCGCGACGGGCTGCACCTGAAGGCCGCCGCCGTGCGCGAGACCTGTGACGTGGTGATCAGCAACGTCGTCGTGATCGACGCCGTGCAGGGCATCCGCAAGGTCTCCATCGGCATCCGCGAGGGCCGGATCTCCTCGATCGGCCGGGCCGGTAACCCCGACACCCTGGACGGCGTGGACGTCGTCGTGGGCACGGGCACCTCCATCGTGTCCGGCGAGGGGCTGATCGCCACCGCCGGGGCCGTCGACACCCACGTCCACCTGCTCTCCCCGCGCGTCATGGAGGCGTCCCTGGCCTCCGGCGTGACCACCATCGTCGGGCAGGAGTTCGGCCCCGTGTGGGGCGTCGGCGTCAACTCGCCCTGGGCGCTCCGGCACGCGTTCAACGCCTTCGACGCCTGGCCCGTCAACATCGGCTTCCTGGGCCGCGGTTCGTCCTCCCACGAGGCGCCGCTCGTGGAGGCGCTGGCCGAGGGCGGCGCGAGCGGCTTCAAGGTGCACGAGGACATGGGCGCGCACACCCGGGCGCTGGACACCGCGCTGCGCGTCGCCGAGGAGCACGACGTCCAGGTGGCCCTGCACAGCGACGGACTGAACGAGTGCCTGTCCGTCGAGGACACCCTGCGCGTGCTGGAGGGCCGCACCATCCACGCCTTCCACATCGAGGGCTGCGGCGGCGGACACGTCCCCAACGTGCTGAAGATGGCCGGGGTGCCGAACGTCATCGGCTCCTCCACCAACCCCACCCTGCCCTTCGGCCGGGACGCGGTCGCCGAGCACTACGGCATGATCGTCTCCGTCCACGACCTCAAGACCGACCTGCCCGGCGACGCCGCCATGGCCCGCGACCGCATCCGGGCCGGCACCATGGGCGCCGAGGACGTGCTGCACGACCTGGGCGCCATCGGCATCACCTCCTCCGACGCCCAGGGCATGGGCCGGGCCGGCGAGACGGTCCGCCGCACCTTCGCCATGGCCGGCAAGATGAAGGCCGAGCTCGGCGCCCCGGCGGGCGACGACAACGACCGCGTCCTGCGCTACATCGCCAAGCTGACCGTCAACCCGGCCATCGCACACGGCCTTTCCCACGAGGTCGGCTCGATCGAGGTCGGCAAGCTCGCCGACCTCGTGCTGTGGCGGCCGGAGTACTTCGGCGCCAAGCCGCAGCTGGTCCTGAAGTCAGGCTTCCCGGCCTACGGCGTCACCGGCGACCCCAACGCCGCCACCGACACCTGCGAACCCCTCGTGCTGGGCCCGCAGTTCGGGGCGCACGGCGCCACGCCCGCCGACCTGTCCGTGGCCTTCGTCGCCCGGGCCGCCGTGGACCAGGGCCACGACACCCTGCCGACCCGGCGCCGCCGCGTCGCCGTCCGCGGCACCCGCGGCATCGGACCGGCCGACCTGCGCCGCAACTGCCGTACCGGGCAGGTCGACGTGGACGGGCGCACCGGCCTGGTCACCCTCGACGGCGAGCCGCTGCGCTCCGAGCCCGCCGACTCCGTCTCCCTCAACCGCCTCTACTTCCTCTGAGGATCCACGATGTCCGCTGCCGCCGACGGCTTCCGCATGCCCGCCGAATGGGCCCCCCACGAGCGCACCTGGATGGCCTGGCCGTCCCCCAACCCCACCTTCGACGACCCCGCCGGACTCGCCGCCGCGCGCGAGGCCTGGGCCTCGGTCGCCCGTGCGGTACGCCGCTTCGAACCGGTGACGGTGGTGTGCGGCCCCGGCCAGTCCGCCGGGGCGCGCGCCCTGCTGGGCGAGGACGTCGACACCGTCGAACGGGACCTGGACGACGCCTGGATGCGGGACATCGGGCCCACGTTCCTCACGAACGGACGCGAACTGGCCGCCGTCGACTGGACGTTCAACGGCTGGGGCGCCCAGCACTGGGCCCGTTGGGAGCACGACGCGAAGATCGCCGCGCACGTCGCGGACCTCACCGGGGCCCGCACGTACGCCTCGGCGCTGGTCAACGAGGGCGGCGCGATCCACGTCGACGGCGAGGGCACCGTCCTGCTCACCGAGACCGTGCAGCTCGGGCCCGAGCGCAACCCCGGCTGGACCCGCGAGCAGGTCGAGGCGGAGGTCCACGGCCTGCTCGGCACCCGCAAGGCGATCTGGCTGCCCCGCGGCCTGACCGGCGACTACCCCCCGCACGGCTACGGCACCCTCGGCCACGTCGACATCGTCGCCGCGTTCGCCCGCCCCGGAGTGGTCGTCGCCCACCACCAGCCCGACCCCGCCCACCCCGACCACGAGGTGACGCGGGAGGTCATCGGGCTGCTGCGGGCCCAGACCGACGCGCGCGGGCGCCGGCTGGAGGTCGTCGAGGTGCCCGCCCCCACCGTCCTGGAGGCCGACGGCCACTGGGCCGACTACTCCTACATCAACCACTACCTCTGCAACGGCGGCGTCGTGCTGTGCGGCTTCGACGACCCGCGCGACGAGATCGCGGCCGGCATCTTCCGCCGGCTGTTCCCCGCGCGCACCGTGACCCTGGTCGACGCCCGTACGATCTTCTCCGGTGGCGGTGGCATCCACTGCATCACCCAGCAGCAGCCGAGGATCCCGTAGGGGGCAGCACATGGCCGGTGGGCGCAGACAGGCGCCGCCCCGCGAGGACGTCCTCGCCGCGGCCATGGCGATGATCGCCGAGCGCGGCCTGGAGCAGCTCACCATGGCCGCGCTCGGCCGCGAGGTCGGCATGAGCAGCGGCCACCTGCTCTACTACTTCGGCTCCAAGGACGAGCTGCTGCTGCGCACCCTGGAGTGGAGCGAGGGCCGCCTCGGCGCCGAGCGCGCCCGCCTGCTGGCCCGCCCCGGCACGGCCCGCGACCGCCTCGCCGCCTACGTCGACCTGTACGTCCCCGACGGCCACCGCGACCCGCACTGGACGCTCTGGCTGGAGGTCTGGAACCGCTCGCAGAACGCCGCCGCCGAGTCGGCCGCCCGCGAGCGGCAGGCCGCCATCGAGGGCGCCTGGCACCGCGACCTGGTGGCCCTGCTCGCCGAGGGCGTCTCGCGCGGCGAGTTCCGCGCCGTCGACCCCGACCCGTTCGCCGCCCGGCTGCGCGCCCTGCTCGACGGCTTCTCCATCCACGTCGCGATCGGCCTGCGCGGCACCGACCGCGCGCAGGTGCTCGCCCACGTCGACGCGTTCCTGGACGACGCGCTGTTCGCATCCTGAGACGGACGGTGAGCCCCCCGGCGGCCTGTGCCAGACTTCCCCCGTGCTCTCGTTCGCCATGATTATTGGCAGCAGGCGCGCCGGTCCGCAGTGACCGCCTCGTACGACCAGGTACGAGCGGCCATCCTCGCCTCGACCCGCGCGCAGACCTCTCGCACCCGCGAGGGGTTTTTCGCTTTTCTGGCCCATCCGCAGCCGGGAGCGAGAGCGCGCGGGACCATGGGGGCGGTGGAGCCGGTCATTCCGGTAGACCGAGATCCGACATCAGGAGCCTTCAGACCATGACCGAGACGGCAACCAGCGAGCTGGACGACGCCTTCCACGTCTTCGACACCACCCTGCGCGACGGCGCCCAGCGCGAGGGCATCAACCTGACCGTCGCCGACAAGCTCGCCATCGCACGGCACCTGGACGACTTCGGCGTGGGCTTCATCGAGGGCGGCTGGCCCGGCGCGAACCCCCGCGACACCGAGTTCTTCGCCCGCGCCCGCGCGGAGATCGACTTCCGGCACGCCCAGCTGGTCGCCTTCGGCGCCACCCGCCGGGCCGGCGCGACGGCCGCCGAGGACCCGCAGGTCAGGGCGCTCCTGGAGTCGGGCGCTCCGGTCGTCACCCTGGTCGCCAAGGCGCACGACCGGCACGTGGAACTCGCCCTGCGCACCACCCTCGAGGAGAACCTCGAGATGGTCCGCGACACCGTCTCCCACCTGCGCGCCCAGGGCCGCCGGGTGTTCGTCGACTGCGAGCACTTCTTCGACGGCTACCGCGCCGACCCGGAGTACGCCAAGGCCGTCGTGCGGACCGCCGCCGAGGCCGGCGCGGACGTGGTCATCCTCTGCGACACCAACGGCGGCATGCTCCCCGCCCAGGTCCACGCCGTCGTCTCCACCGTCCTCGCCGACACCGGCGCCCGCCTCGGCATCCACGCCCAGGACGACACCGGCTGCGCGGTCGCCAACACCCTCGCCGCCGTCGACGCGGGCGCGACCCACGTCCAGTGCACGGCGAACGGCTACGGCGAGCGCGTCGGCAACGCCAACCTCTTCCCGGTGGTCGCCGCGCTGGAACTGAAGTACGGCAAGAAGGTGCTGCCCGAGGGCCGGCTGCGCGAGACGACCCGGATCTCCCACGCCATCGCCGAGGTCGTCAACCTCACGCCCTCCACCCACCAGCCCTACGTCGGCCTGTCCGCCTTCGCGCACAAGGCGGGCCTGCACGCCTCCGCGATCAAGGTCGACCCGGACCTGTACCAGCACATCGACCCCGAGCAGGTCGGCAACACCATGCGGATGCTGGTCTCCGACATGGCCGGCCGCGCCTCCATCGAGCTCAAGGGCAAGGAGCTGGGCGTCGACCTCGGCGACGACCGCGAGCTGGTCGGGCGGGTCGTCGAGCGCGTGAAGGAACGCGAGCTGAAGGGCTACACCTACGAGGCGGCCGACGCCAGCTTCGAGCTGCTGCTGCGCACGGAGGTCCAGGGCGGCCGTCCGCTGCGCTACTTCGAGGTCGAGTCCTGGCGGGCGATCGTCGAGGACCGCCCCGACGGCACCCACGCCAACGAGGCCACGGTCAAGCTGTGGGCCAAGGGCGAGCGCATCGTCGCCACGGCCGAGGGCAACGGCCCGGTCAACGCCCTGGACCGGTCCCTGCGGGTGGCGCTGGAGAAGATCTACCCGCAGCTGGCCAAGCTGGAGCTGGTCGACTACAAGGTCCGCATCCTGGAGGGCAAGCACGGCACCTCGTCCACCACCCGCGTCCTGATCTCCACGTCGGACGGCACGGGGGAGTGGGCGACGGTCGGCGTCGCGGAGAACGTGATCGCCGCCTCCTGGCAGGCCCTGGAGGACGCCTACACCTACGGCCTGCTGCGCGCCGGGGTCGAGCCGGCCGAGTAGACCGCGGCCGGCCGGCCGCCGTCTACTCGGCGGTCAGGGGGCGCGCCAGACGTTGGCGAAGGCGTCGTCCTCGATGCGCCGCCGCTGCCGGACCGCCTCGAGTTCGGTCAGGGCGTCCTCGACGGTGGCCGACACCCGCGTGAGCGCGTCCCCCTGCGCGGGGTCGGCGTCGTCGGGGGCCCCGACCGGCGCCTCCTGGATGCCGAGGGTCGCCGCCAGCGTGGCGAGGACCGGCTCGCGCACCGCCCAGCGCTCGCCCGCGCGGTGCCGGGCGGCGGAGTCGGCGCGCTCGGTCCGGCCGCCGAGCCGGGGCAGCAGCCGCCGGGGCGCACCGGCCCGGCGGCCCTCCGCCTCCAGCGCGGTGGCGTACCGGGCGGCCAGGCCGTTGCCCCGGCGCCACAGCCAGTCCTCGACCGTCTCGTACGGCTCCTCCCGCACCAGCGAGGCGCTCGCCTCGTCCAGCATCGGGTCCCCGGTCGGGCGCTCGCCGAACGGCACCAGCCGGTCACCGTCCAGCGAGAGCGCCCCGGCGTCCAGGAGGTCGAGGACCTCCGCGCCGGCGAGGGCGAGCGAGAGGTCGCCCTGCGCGACGGGCCGGCTGGACGGCTCGTCCAGCGCGACGATCAGCAGATCCTGTGCGGTGCTCATCCCGGCCTCCCGGTGCGGACGTCCCGGTCAGGGTACCGGCCGGGTGCCGTCGGGGCCCTGGGGGTGACGGCGGCCGGCTACCGCAGGGCCCACTTCTGGTTGGCGGCCCCCGTGCACGACCAGATCTGGGCACGGGCGCCGTTGGCCGAGGAGTTGTCGGTGACGTCCAGGCACTTGTTCGCCGCGGTGTTCACCACGTCGCCGGTCGCCGCGTTGTACGACCACCGCTGGGCGCCGGTGCCGTTGCAGTCGTAGAGCTGCACCTTGGCGCCGTCGGCGGTCGAGGCGGAGGCCACGTCGAGGCACTTGCCGAGGGCCTGGACCGAGCCGTCGGGCTGCACGGTCCAGCGCTGGGCCGCCGAGCCGTTGCAGTCGTAGAGCTGCACGGCGGTCCCGTTGGCGGTGGCGCCGCCCGCCACGTCCAGGCACTTGCCCGCGAGTCCCACGAACGCGCCGCTCTGCCCGCCCCCGCCGGACTGCGTCCCGGACCAGGTGAAGGTGGCCGACGTCTTGCCGGGCAGGGAGTAGGTGGCGTGCTGGCCGCCCCAGTTGAGCATCACCGTGCGGGCGGAGGCGGAGTCGTTGTAGGCGATCAGCGCCTTGGAGCCGTCGGGGTTGCGCCAGGCGACGTTGGGGACGGCGGACGAGGCGGTGGACGCGATCCGCTGGGCGCCGGGGCGCACGAACTTCGTCAGGTGGCCCATCGTGTAGTACTCGACGGTGTAGTCGACGGTCCCGCTCGCCCCGTCGCCGTTGTGCACGGTGATCAGGCCGCTGCAGGTGCCGCAGCCCCCGTTGTGCGGGCCGCGGTTCTGGTCCACCGCGAGGGACCACTTGGTCACCGACTTCGCCCAGTTGCGGGTGTAGTCGATGATGTTGGACATGTCCTCGCGCTGCTGGTTGGCGATCCAGGTGCCGCCGGAGTGTTCGGTGCCGAAGGCGTCCAGCCCCGGGTACTGGTTGTGCACCGTGGTCTGCTTGGCGATGTCGCCGCCGTAGCCGTGCCAGGCGATGCCGCCGAAGTTGGGGTGGCTGCGCACGGCCGCGTCGTCCACGGTCTGGGCCGCGTAGGCGTCGTAGGTGTCCCAGTTCCAGTCGTGCGCGAGGACCTTGGTGGACAGGCCCGCCGCCTGGAGCTTGGGCAGCAGCTCGCTCTTGGTGAAGTACGCCAGCCCGCTCGCGTTCCAGCTCATCGACGGGTAGCCCGAGCAGCAGGTCGGCTCGTTCTGCGCGGTGACGTAGGCGACCGGGACGCCCTGGTCGCGGTAGGCCTGGAGGTACTTCACGAAGTAGGAGGCGTAGGCCCCGTAGTCCTCGGCCTTCAGCCAGCCGCCGTTGAGCGAGCCGCTGTCCTTCATCCAGGCCGGCGCCGTCCACGGGGAGGCCATCACGGTCAGGGCCGGGTTGAGCTGGAGCGCCTGCCGGGTCAGCGGGACCACGTCGGCCAGGTCGTGGGCGAGGGAGAACTTCGCCAGGGACGGGTCGGTCTGCCCGGCCGGGACGTCGTCGTAGGTGTAGCCGAAGCGGGCCAGGTCGGACGCGCCCATGGGGTTGCGCAGGAACGACAGGCCGATGCCGTCGGTGGGGGAGAACAGCTTGCGCATGGTGGCGTCCCGGGTGGCCGGGGACAGCGCTCCGCTGCTGTTCATCAGCCAGGCCGCGGTGTCGGTGAAGGACGCGCCGCCGCCGGTGAAGGTCTGGTACCGGGTGTTCTCGTCGACGGTGATGTTCTCGCCGCCGCCCCCGGTGCCGGACTGGAAGGCGAACGGCGCCTGCGCCTGCAGGCCGCGCACCACGTGCCGTCCGGCGTCGTCGTCGGTGGTGGTGAGGTAGGCGGTGACCTGCTCGCCGGAGGCGTGCGCGGCGGGGCCGGTGGCGCTCAGCCCGGCCAGGGCGAGCCCGGCCGCGAGCAGCAGCCGGAGGGTGTGGGGGGATCGTCTCATCGGTGCATGCCCTTCTGACGGGACGTCTTGACGGGTCTGCGGCGGCTTGGTTAAGTCTCGGAGGTTGTTAACTCACGATGTGATCTAAGTCATGAGTGAACTGCTCGAGCCAGAGTGAACCAGAGAGTCGAGGGAAGGTCCATGCCAAGAACCGCCCTGCTCGTCTCCACCGCCCTGTGCGCCGCACTGCTCACCCCGGCCGTGTCCCGGGCGGCCGCCGACCCGCCGTCCGTCGCGGTCGACCGCTTCGAGGGCGAGGTGCCGTTCGCGTCCCAGCCCGCCGAGGGCATCTTCACCTGGGGCGGCGACAGCGACGACCCGCCCGCCCTCCAGCTGACCGCCCGCCCCGACGCCCCCGAGGGCGAGAAGGTCCTCACCGGCACCTACGACATCAGCGGCTACGGCGGCTTCACCCACGACTTCGCCGCGGACCGGCCCGCCCACGACTGGTCCGCCCACCGGGGCGTCCGCCTGTGGTGGGAGGGGCAGGGCACCGGCAGGAAGATCGCCTTCGAGATCAAGGACGGCGGCGCCCACGGCGAGGCCTCCGAGCTGTGGACGACCTCGTTCACCGACGACTTCACCGGCTGGAAACAGGTCGAACTGCCCTTCACCGACTTCGTCTACCGCACCGACTACCAGCCCGTCGGCGGCATCGACCACGTCCTCGGGCTGACGCAGATGTGGGGCTACGCCCTCACCCTGCCCGTCGGCGTCAAGGGCCGGTTCGCCGTGGACGGCGTCGAGCTGTACGGCACCGCCGACCAGTCGCTGCGTGCCGCCGTCACCACCGACGCGGCCGTCCACCCGGTGACCGAGGGCGGCGACGCCACCGTGCAGGTCACGCTCACCACTACCGGCGCGGCCCCCGTCGACCAGCCCGTGACGGTCGCCTACGGGACCGCGGGCGGCACCGCCCGCCCCGGCACGGACTACACCCCCGTCTCCGGCACCCTCACCTTCCCCGCGGGCACGGCCTCGGGCGCCACCCGCACCGTCCGCGTCCACACCCTGAAGGACCGCTCCGCCGAGCCCGCCGAGACGATCCCGCTGAAGCTCACGGTGACCGGCGCCAAGCCGCCGGCCGAGGACCCCGAGGTCGTCGTCGACGCCCACGGACTGCCGTACCTGGACGCCAAGCTGCCCGTGCGGCGGCGCGTCGCCGACCTGCTCTCCCGGATGTCCCTGGAGGAGAAGGCCGGCCAGATGACCCAGGCGGAGCGCGGCGCGATGAGCGCGCCCGGCGACATCGCCGCCTACGGCCTCGGCTCCCTGCTCTCCGGCGGCGGCTCCACGCCCACACCCAACACCCCCGCCGCCTGGGCGAAGATGATCGACGCCTTCCAGCTGCGGACCCGGGCGACCCGCTTCCAGATCCCGCTGGTCTACGGCGTCGACGCCGTCCACGGCCACAACAACCTGGCCGGCGCCACCGTCATGCCGCACAACATCGGCCTCGGCGCCACCCGCGACCCCGCCCTCGTCCAGCGCACCGGCGCGGTGACCGCGGCCGAGGTCCGCGCCACCGGCGTGCCCTGGGACTTCGCGCCCTGCTTGTGCGTCACCCGCGACGAACGCTGGGGCCGCTCCTACGAGTCCTTCGGCGAGGACCCCGCCCTCGTCGAGTCGATGGAGACGATCGTCCAGGGCCTCCAGGGCCGCGCCGACGGCAGCGACCTGGACCGCTCCGACAAGGTCCTCGCCACCGCCAAGCACTTCGTCGGCGACGGCGGCACGACCTACGGCTCCTCCACCACCGGCACCTACACCATCGACCAGGGCGTCACCCACGTCACCCGGCAGCAACTGGAGGCGGTCCACCTCGCGCCGTACCAGGAAGCCGTCGACCGGGGCGTGGGCACCGTGATGCCGTCGTACTCCTCGCTGGACATCACCGGGGACGGCCGGGGCCCGGTCAGGATGCACGCCCGCGGCGACATGATCAACGGCGTGCTCAAGGGCCGGATGGGCTTCGACGGCTTCGTCATCAGCGACTGGAACGCCATCGACCAGCTGCCGGGCGACTACGCGGCGCACGTCCGCAGCGCCGTCACCGCGGGCGTCGACATGATGATGGTCCCCTACGGCTACAAGGACTTCGCCACCACGCTGGCCGGCGAGGTGCGGGCCGGACGCGTCAGCGAGCGGCGCGTCGACGACGCGGTCGCCCGGATCCTCACCCAGAAGTTCCGGCTCGGCCTGTTCGAGCACCCGTACGCCGACACCCGCGGGGCCGCGGCCATCGGCTCCCCGGCGCACCGCGCCGTCGCCCGCCGCGCGGCCGCCGAGTCACAGGTGCTCCTGAAGAACGACGGCGGCCTGCTGCCCCTGCGGACGTCGCAGAAGGTCTACGTCGCCGGCTCCAACGCGGACGACATCGGCAACCAGTCCGGCGGCTGGACCCTCACCTGGCAGGGCTCCTCCGGCGCCATCACCCCCGGCACCACGATCCTTGAGGGCCTGCGCGAGGCCGGCGGCCACGTCACCTACTCCCGGGACGCCTCCGCGCCCACGGCCGGCCACGACGTCGGCGTGGTCGTCGTCGGCGAGACCCCCTACGCCGAGGGCGTCGGCGACGTGGGCAACGGCCACGACCTGCGGCTGTCCGCCGCCGACCAGCAGGCCGTGGACACGGTGTGCGCGGCGATGAAGTGCGTGGTGCTGGTCGTCTCCGGGCGGCCCCAGCTCCTCGGCGACCGGCTCCCCGGCATCGACGCCCTGGTCGCCTCCTGGCTGCCGGGCACCGAGGGCGCGGGCGTGGCCGACGTCCTGTACGGCCGCCGTCCCTTCACCGGGCAGCTCCCCGTCACCTGGCCGAAGTCCGAGGCACAGCTGCCGATCAACGTCGGTGACACCGCCTACGACCCGCAGTTCCCCTACGGCTGGGGCCTGACGACGCTCACCCCCGCACCCCGGGGCGGTGCCGCCACCCTGAAGGCACTGGCCGCGGCCGCCCGGGCCGCCGACCGCGCCGGCGCGGACCGGACCGGGGCCGCACTGGTCGCCCGGGCCCGGCTGATCGTCCAGCAGAAGGCGGGGCAGCACATCACCGCCGCCTTCGCCGGGCCCTTCGCCGAGGCCGACCACCTGCTGCTGACCGGACGGTACGGAGAGGCGGTGGAGAAGCTGACCGCGGCCTACCGGGCCGCGTAGCCGACCGCGCCGGGTCACTTCGCCCGGTTCCGCGCCCTTCGGGTAGCTCCCCGATATCCGGGTAGTCCGGGGTCATGAGGCTCGCGACTCCTGCCCGAAGCGTGGGCGCGCTGCTGGCCGCGCTGGCGCTCGCCGTGCTGACCGTGCTCTCGGCGGGCGCCCCGCGCGCCGGTGCCGCCACCGGCGTCTCGCAGATCGCCGAGGCCCTGCGCGAGAGCCCGGTCTACGTCGACCCGGCCGCGTCCGCCCAGCTGTCCCCGGCGGACGCGCAGGCCCTGCGCAAGCGCATCGAGGACGCCGGCAAGCCGGTCTTCGTCGCCGTCCTGCCCGCCGATCACCCGACCCGGAACCTCTTCACCGACCTGCGCACCGCCACCGGCATCACCGGGGTGTACGCGATCCGCCTGGGCGACCGGTTCGACGCCCGCGCGGACTCCTCGGTGCTGCCGAACGCGGCCGTGCGCAACCTGGTCACCAGCGTCCAGGGCGACGGCGACGCGGCCACCCAGCTCACCGACTTCACCGAGCGGGCCGTGGCCCACATGGGCGGCCGGGCGCCCGCCGGCTGGAGGGGCACCTCCGGCGGCACCGGCATCTCCACCACGGCGCTGGTCACCACCGGCGCGGTCCTGGTCGCGGGCGGCGCGGGCGCGTACGCCCTGGTCAGCCGCAACCGGCGGCGCCGCGCCCAGGAGCAGCGGGCGGCGCTGGAGCGGCTGCGGGTGGTCGTCGACGAGGACATCACCGCGTTCGGCGAGGAACTGGACCGCCTGGAGTTCCACCCCGCCGAGCCGGGCGCCGACGACGCGATGCGCGCCGACTACGAGCGCGCGCTGGACGCCTACGACCAGGCCAAGTCGGCCATGGCCGCCGCGACCCGGCCCGAGGACGTCCGCGCGGTCACCCAGGCGCTGGAGGACGGCCGCTTCTCGCTGGCCCGGCTGGCCGCCCGGCGCGAGCACCGGCCCCTGCCCGAGCGCCGCCCGCCCTGCTTCTTCGACCCCCGGCACGGCCCCTCGGTGACCGACGCGGTGTGGAGCCCGCCCGGCGGCGCGGCCCGCGAGGTCCCGGTGTGCGCGGCGGACGCCGCCCGGCTGGCCGACGGCCGCGACCCGGCCGTGCGCGAGGTGGACAGCGACTTCGGCCGCCGCCCCTACTGGGACGCGGGCCCGGCCTACGGCCCGTGGGCGGGCGGCTACTTCGGCGGCTACGGCGGCGGCCTGCTGCCGGGCCTGCTGGTCGGCACGATGCTGGGCAGCATGATGGCCACGCCGTCCTACGCGGCCGCGTACGGCGCCGGCTACGGCGACTTCGACACCTTCGGCGGCGGCTACCAGGGCGGCGACGTCTCGGGGGCCGACTTCGATCCGGGTGACTTCGGCGATTTCGGCGGCGGGGGCGGCGGCGGGGACTTCGGAGGGGGCGGGGGCGGCGGCGACTTCGGCGGGGGCTTCTGACGCCGGCCCGGCGCTGGCGCGCGCGACGACGAGCGCCCGTCGACCCCGCGGTGCGGGGGACGGGCGCTCGTCGGTGCTGCGGGCGGTGCCGGGCCGGCGTCAGGCGGCGCGGATCGCCGAGATGTCGAAGGTGAGCTTGATCTTGTCGGAGACCAGCACGCCACCCGTCTCCAGCGCGGCGTTCCAGGTCAGGCCCCAGTCGGAGCGCAGGATCTCCGCCTTGCCCTCGAAGCCGACGCGCTCGTTGCCGAACGGGTCCTTGGCGGCGCCGTTGAACTCCAGGTCGATGGTGAGCGGCTTGGTCACGCCGAGCAGGCTGAGCTCGCCGGTGATGCGGTAGTCGTCGCCGCCCAGGGCCTCCGCGCCGGTGGAGCGGAAGGTCATCGTCGGGAACTCCTCGATCTTGAAGAAGTCCGCGCTCTTCAGGTGGCCGTCACGGTCGGCGGACCCGGTGTCGATGCTGTCCATCCGCACGTCGAGGGTGGCGGTCGAGCGCGCGGGGTCGGTGCCGTCCAGGTGCAGCGCGCCGGTGAAGTCGGTGAACTTGCCCTTGACGTTGGTCACCATGGCGTGCCGGGCGACGAAACCGATCGTGGAATGCGCCGGGTCGATCGTGTAGTCACCGGTGAGGGCGGCCAGGTCCGGGTTCACGGCGGTGGCCTCGGGGGTGGCGGTGGTGGTGTCGCTCTTGCGGCCGAAGATGCTCATGGGGTGCTCCTTGGGGACGGGAGGGTGTTCCGTTGAATGTTCAACGACCTCAACGAGAACGACCCTAGACCTATTCCGTTCAAGTTTCAACATCATTCGCAGCGTGTCGTCGGCGTGACGCCGGGTGCCCGTCGGACGGCCCCCGGAGGACCGGATAGGCTCGGGGGATCACTCCACTGGGCGCCGCCCGTTCCCCTCTCATTCTCCCGCGCGCGCGGCCCCCTGCCAGCGGGCGCTTTGTGCCACCCCTACAACCGGCACACCCCCTGAGCAGTCGGAAAGCCTGCATCCCGGCCGAGTTCTGTCCGGTGGTACCAGGAAAACGCTCCGGAGACTGTACGGAGTCGACGGCTCGCTTTCCCCGGTGGGCTTCGTAAGGTCACTACATGACCGTTTTGGAAGAGACGACGGGTGAGCCGACCGGTGAGCCGACCGACGCGCGCGGGCGCGTGGCGGAGCTGCACGAGATCCGTGCGCAAGCACTCGCCGGACCGAGCGAGCGGGCGACCCAGGCGCAGCACGCCAAGGGCAAGCTGACCGCCCGGGAGCGGATCGAGCTGCTGCTGGACCCCGGCTCCTTCCAGGAGGTCGAGCAGCTGCGCCGGCACCGGGCCACCGGCTTCGGCCTGGAGACCAAGAAGCCGTACACCGACGGTGTGATCACCGGCTGGGGCACGGTGGAGGGCCGCACGGTCTTCGTCTACGCCCACGACTTCCGCATCTTCGGCGGCGCGCTCGGCGAGGCCCACGCCACGAAGATCCACAAGATCATGGACATGGCCATCGCGGCCGGTGCCCCGCTGGTCTCCCTCAACGACGGCGCCGGCGCCCGCATCCAGGAGGGCGTCTCCGCCCTCGCCGGGTACGGCGGCATCTTCCAGCGCAACACCAAGGCCTCCGGCGTCATCCCGCAGATCTCGGTGATGCTCGGCCCGTGCGCGGGCGGCGCCGCCTACAGCCCGGCGCTGACCGACTTCGTGTTCATGGTCCGCGAGACCTCGCAGATGTTCATCACCGGCCCCGACGTGGTCAAGGCGGTCACCGGCGAGGAGATCACCCAGAACGGCCTGGGCGGCGCCGACGTGCACGCCGAGACCTCGGGGGTGTGCCACTTCGCCTACGACGACGAGGAGACCTGCATCGCCGAGGTGCGCTACCTCCTGTCGCTGCTCCCGCAGAACAACCGCGAGAACCCGCCGCGGGTGGAGTGCACCGACCCGGTCGACCGCCGCTCCGACGCCCTGCTCGACCTGGTCCCGGCCGACGGCAACCGGCCGTACGACATGACCAAGGTCATCGAGGAGATCGTCGACGACGGCGAGTACCTGGAGGTCCACGAGCGCTGGGCGCGGAACATCATCTGCGCGCTGGCCCGCCTGGACGGCCAGGTCGTCGGCATCATCGCCAACCAGCCGCAGACCCTCGCCGGTGTCCTCGACATCGAGGCCAGCGAGAAGGCCGCGCGCTTCGTGCAGATGTGCGACGCCTTCAACATCCCGATCATCACCCTTTTGGACGTCCCCGGCTTCCTGCCCGGCGTCGACCAGGAGCACGGTGGGATCATCCGGCACGGCGCCAAGCTCCTCTACGCCTACTGCAACGCGACCGTGCCGAGGATCTCGCTGATCCTGCGCAAGGCGTACGGAGGTGCCTACATCGTCATGGACAGCCAGTCCATCGGGGCGGACCTCACGTACGCCTGGCCGACGAACGAGATCGCCGTGATGGGCGCCGAGGGCGCCGCCAACGTCATCTTCCGCCGGCAGATCGCCGACGCGGAGGACCCCGAGGCGATGCGGGCGCGGATGGTCAAGGAGTACAAGTCCGAGCTGATGCACCCGTACTACGCGGCCGAGCGCGGCCTGGTCGACGACGTCATCGACCCCGCCGGGACCCGCGAGGTCCTGGTGAAGTCCCTGGCGATGCTGCACACCAAGCACGCCGACCTGCCCTCCCGCAAGCACGGCAACCCCCCGCAGTAACCGGGCGGACCCGCCGCGGCAACCCCGCGGACCCCTCTCTCACGGAGACTGACACCCATGAGCACCCCTGACATCCGCGTCGAGAAGGGCCACGCCGAGCCCGAGGAGGTCGCCGCCATCACGGCCGTCCTCCTGGCCCGCGCCGCGGCCCGTCCCTCCGAGATCCCGGCCCACCGCGGCCGCGTCAAGGCCGGCTGGCGCCGCCTGGAGCGCGAGCCCGGCTTCCGCGCCCCGCACAGCTGGCGCTGAGCCCCCTGCGGCACACCGCAGAACGACGGAAAGGGCCCCTCTCCACCGGGAGAGGGGCCCTTTCCGTCGTCCGTCGTCCTGCCGCGGCGCGCCGTCCTACCGCAGGCGCGCCATCAGCGCGTGCTCGACCAGCGTGATCAGCGTCGACTTGGCGTCCGCGCGGTGGCGGGCGTCCGTCGTGATGATCGGGGTGTCGGGGCCGATCTGGAGGGCCTCGCGCACCTCGTCGGGGTTGTAGGGCTGCTGTCCGTCGAAGCCGTTGAGGGCGATGACGAACGGCAGGCCGCTGTTCTCGAAGTAGTCCACCGCGGGGAAGCAGTCCGCGAGCCGGCGGGTGTCCACCAGGACCACCGCGCCGATGGCGCCGCGCACCAGGTCGTCCCACATGAACCAGAAGCGGTCCTGGCCGGGCGTGCCGAACAGGTACAGGATCAGGTCCTGGTCCAGGGTGATGCGGCCGAAGTCCATGGCGACCGTGGTGGTCGTCTTGTCCCCGGTGTGGGTGAGGTCGTCGATGCCCGCCGAAGCAGACGTCATGACGGCTTCCGTGCGCAGCGGGTTGATCTCCGAGACGGCGCCGACGAACGTGGTCTTGCCCACGCCGAAGCCGCCCGCCACCACGATCTTCGCGGATGTGGTGGAGCGACTACCGGAAATCGACCCGCCGCTAGAGCTTGCGAAGTCCACTGAGCACCCTTTCGAGCAGTGTCACGGCTGGCTGGCCGCCGGCGTTCTCGTCGCCGCCGGGCTGATGGATGGCGACCAGGCCCGCCTCCGCCAAGTCGGCGACGAGGATCCTGGCCACGCCGAGGGGGATCGTGAGCAGGGCCGAGACCTCGGCCACCGACTTGATCTCACGGCACAGGTTGCAGATCCGCTGATGCTCGGGCAGCTGGCCCTGCATCTGGTGCGGAGCCGCGGTGGTGTGCACCAGCGCCTCGATGGCGAGCTGGTACCGCGGGCGGGTCCGGCCGCCGGTCATGGCGTACGGACGCACCAGGGGATTGCTGGCGCCCCCGGCGGGCGCCGGCTCAGGGGTACGGCGGTGCGGCTGCACGGGCTGGATGCGCGGTGCCTGCGGCTGGTCGTACGGGGACGGGCCGGGGCCCTGGGGCGCGTACGGCTGCCGGTGGCTCGGCGTGGAGGGGAAGTTGTACGGGTTCGCCGAGCCGTCGTTCGGGCCCTGGGCGGGACCGTACGACCAGTTGCCCGAAGACGGACCGCCTGGGGGTGTTGCCACTGTCTTTCCTCCTCCGACTGTGCCTGGCACCCGTCGTGGGGTAGCCGCGTCCCGAAACCCTACGGCCTCGGGACGCCAAAACGCACCGTACGTCTGTCAGTTGAGCAGGCTGCCTTGGAGCTCCGCACGAAGGTCGGGCGTCAGGACCGTGCCGGCACGGTCCACCAGGAGGGCCATCTCGTACCCGATGAGGCCGATGTCCGCCTCCGGGTGGGCCAGGACCGCGAGCGACGATCCGTCGGAGATGGACATGATGAAGAGGAATCCCCGCTCCATCTCCACAACGGTCTGGTTCACGGCGCCGCCCTCGAAGATGCGGGACGCGCCTGCCGTGAGGGACGTCAGACCGGAGGCGACGGCCGCGAGCTGGTCGGCGCGGTCGCGGGGAAAGCCTTCGGACATCGCCAGAAGGAGTCCGTCGGCGGAGACCACCACCGTGTGGGACACCCCCGGGGTGTTGTCCACGAAGTTGGTGATCAACCAGTTCAGGTTCTGTGCCGCCTGGCTCATCGGGCTCACACTAACGCTCCTGGTTGTAGGTGCTGTCAGGACCGAAGCCCTGGCCGTTCGTTTCACTGCCTGCGGTGCGGCCTCGCTGGACGCCGCGCCGCAGGTTGCTCAGCCTGCCCCGGACGTCCTCCGGGGCGCGGGAGACCTGTGGGCCTCCCTGGGGGGTGTTCTCGGCGGCGCCCTCGACCAGGTTGGCCTTGGGCACCCGCCGCGGCAGGCCGGAGGAGGTGACCCCGCCCGCCTTGGGCTTGCGCAGCTGCGCGGCCTGCTGCCAGCGCTCGTCGTTCGCCGAACGCCAGTCGTCGTTGCCGCTGTTGCCGTCGGGAACCGGAGCCGGCGTCTCCCGGTGCACGGGCCGCTGGGCGCCGTTCGTACCGTTCGCCGCGAAGCCTCCGCGGCGGGGAAGTCCGGCGTCGGTCAGCTCGTGGCCGGCGGGGGCAGCCGGTCCCGGACGGTCGAAGCCTACGCGGTCCTGCTCGCCCGCGTCAGCGGCCTGCGCGGATTCCGCTTCCGGAGCGTACTGGTCCGGGTAGCCGTTCTGGTAGCCGGTCTGCTGCGGCCAGTCGTCCTGGTAGGACCGCTCGTCGTAGCCGTTCGCGCCGTCCTGGGTGTTCGCCGCCTGCGCGGCCTGCTCCTCCTGCGCCGGCTCCGCATAGCCCTGCTCGGGATAGCCGCCGTTCGCAGCGAAGGCGTCGCCGTGGGAGGAGAAGGTGTCGCCGCGGCCACCCGTGCCGTCGCCGGCGAACGGGTCGGAGAAGGACTCGTTCTGCGGCAGGCCGCCGTTGGGCGCGTAGTACTGCTCGTCGTACGACGTCTGCTGGTCGTAGCCGTGCTGCGGGGCGGGCGGTTCGGCGTAGCCGGTGGCGCCGCCCTCGTAGGAGGCGTTCTGCGGGGCGTCGTAGCCGTTCTGCGCATTCTCGTAGCCGCCGCGGGCACCGTCGTAGGGCGAGGCGTGGCCGTCGAAGCCGTCGTCGAAGCCGTCGCCGTACGCGGGCCGCTCCTGCTCCTGGCGGTCCGGCTCGCCGGGCGACGGGGACTCCAGGGCCGCGCGGCGCTCCTCGCGCATCAGCGAGCGGCCCACCGGGTCCAGGTCGCGCAGGTCGTCGGGCACCTCGGTGTAGCGGCTGTCGTCGAAGCCGAGCTCGGCGGCCGTGCGCATCGGCTGGGCGAAGTTCTCGCCGCCGTAGTTCTGCTCCGGGATGATCTGCGAGACGGTGAACTCGTCGCGCTGGGTCGCCGGTTCGCCGCCGCCGCCGTGGGTGATCGCGTCCGGCAGCATGACCAGCGAGGTGGTGCCGGCCTGCTCGCCGGAGGGGCGCAGCTGGACGCGGATGCCGTGCCGGTCGGACAGCCGGCCGACCACGAACAGGCCCATGCGCTGCGAGATCGCGGCGTCCACGGTCGGCGGGTTGGCCAGCTTGTGGTTGATGTCCGCGAAGTCCTCGGCGGTCAGGCCGATGCCCTTGTCGTGGATCTCGATCATGACGCGGCCGTCGGGCAGCCGGGTCGCGGTGACGCGGACCTTGGTCTGCGGCGAGGAGAACGTGGTGGCGTTCTCCAGCAGCTCGGCCAGCAGGTGCACGAGGTCGGTCACGGCACGGCCGTGGATCTCGGCCTCCGGGACACCGGACAGCTCGATGCGCTCGTACTGCTCCACCTCGGAGGAGGCGGCGCGCAGCACGTCGACCAGCGGGACCGGCTGGTCCCAGCGGCGGCCGGGCTCCTCGCCGGCGAGGACCAGCAGGTTCTCGCCGTTGCGGCGCATACGGGTCGCGAGGTGGTCCAGCTTGAAGAGGTTCTCCAGCTGGTCCGGGTCGGCCTCGTTGTTCTCCAGGTCCGTGATCAGGGTCAGCTGGCCCTCGATCAGCGACTGGTTGCGGCGCGAGAGGTTGGTGAAGATCGCGTTGATGTTGCCCCGCAGCAGGGCCTGCTCGGCGGCCAGCCGGACGGCCTCGCGGTGGACCTGGTCGAAGGCGCGGGCGACTTCGCCGATCTCGTCCGTGGTGGTGATCGGGATGGGCGCGACCCGGGTGTCGACCCGGCCGGGGTCGGTGCGCGAGAGCTGGTCGACCAGCATCGGCAGGCGCTGCTCGGCGATGCCGAACGCGGCGTTGCGCAGCTGGCGCATGGACCGGGACATCTGCCGCGCGACCGCGCCGGCCAGGATGAACGCCAGCAGCAGCGCGACCACGACGGCCGCACCGGTGATGATCGCGGAGGTCTTGGCGTCGGCGGCGATGTCCGAGGCCTCGGTCACCGCCTTGTCGGCCATGTCCGACTCGATCTGCCGGTAGGCCGTGTACTTGAGGGTGGTGACCGCCCACCAGTTCTCGGGCGTGATGCCCTGGGTGGCGAGCGCGGCACGCTCCGAGCTGTCGGTGCTGGTCAGCCCCGACATGCCGGCGACCATCAGGGCCGGGTCCGAGGGCGGCGGCACGTAGTCCGGGTCCTTGGACTTGGCCTCCTGGGCCTGGGCCGCGGCCTGCGTCTTCGTCTTGGCCTGCAGGTCGGCGAGCTTCTGCGCGTCCTGCTCGGTACCGCCGCCGATGTACTCCTCGACGGCGATGCCCTCGAGGTAGGCGTACGAGGAGAGCGCCACCCGCTGCTTGGCGAGGTCGGCCTTGGTGGGGCCGGGGTTGACCAGCAGGTGCGTGCCGATCGCGCGGTCCAGGGAGAGCGCGGCCTTGGTCAGCGAGATCGCGTAGACGGTACGGCCGTAGGAGGTGATGTTGCCGGTGCCGAGACCGAGTTCGTTGGCGAACTCCATCAGCGGGTGGGCGACCTGGACGTAGCCCTCCTCGGTCTGCACGCCCTTGAGGTTGGTGGTGTAGGCGGCGGTGCGCAGCGCCTGCAGCTTGGGCTCGACCTCGCGGAAGAGCTTCAGGCGGCGCTCCAGGCCCGGCTTGGAGGGCATGTTCTGCGCGGCCACGTTGAAGGCGTCCGCCGCCTTGTCGGTGGCGTCGCGGGCGCCCTTCACGGTCGAGTCGTCCTTGCCGGCGCCCTTGAGCAGCGGGGCGGCGGTGGTGTCACGCTCGTTGTAGAGGGCATCGGCGTAGGTGAGGGAGGCCTGCACCAGGCGCGCGGTGTTCTCCGCGTCCTCCGCCTCCTGCCAGGTGTCGATCGAGTTCTTCACCTGGAAGCCGCCCATGACCAGGCCGACCACCACGGGTATGAGCAGGATCGCGTTCAGCCGGGTGGGCACCCGCCAGTTGCGCGGGGACAGCCGGCCGCCGCTCGGTGCGGGCGCGGCCGACGGCTCCGAACCGGGCACGGGGGCGGGCGCCGCTCCGCGCGACGGCGGGGTGAAGTTGCCCCGGGCCGCGGGCTCGGGACTTTTCTTGCTTCGCCTCACTCGACCAACAACCTCTCGGCGGTCGGCACCATCGTCGTGCCGCAGTCTCTCAGAGCCCGGTCAGCCATCGACCATGAGTACGTCATTGACTATTGGGCAGTTCAGGCATTCCAGCACGTCAACCAGTGCTGTTCCAAACACTCGGATGAGTCGATTCCGCGTGATGTAAGTCCCAGATAAAACGGTCATAAAGAGCGAGCCCCGCCAAAAGACGGGGCCTTCGTGCGCGCAGCGAGACCAACCGACCGCACGGTGTGTCGGTGCCGGTCGATTCCTCTGCCGAAACGTTATGAACACCGGAGCCGACCGTGTCAAACGCCACAGTCGGCTCCGATTTGTCTACGGCAACTGCCGTACGCGAGGGACGACTTGAGCGTTACCTCAGCCGGGCCATCAGGGCGTGTTCCACCAGCGTGATCAGCGCACTCTTCGCGTCGGCACGGTGCCGGGCGTCCGTCGTGATGATCGGGGTGTCCGGTCCGATCTGCAGCGCCTCGCGCACCTCGTCGGGCGAGTAGGGCTGCTGTCCGTCGAAGCCGTTGAGGGCGATGACGAACGGCAGGCCGCTGTTCTCGAAGTAGTCCACCGCCGGGAAGCAGTCCGCCAGGCGCCGGGTGTCCACGAGCACCACCGCGCCGATGGCGCCGCGCACCAGGTCGTCCCACATGAACCAGAAGCGGTCCTGGCCGGGCGTGCCGAACAGGTACAGGATCAGGTCCTGGTCCAGGGTGATGCGGCCGAAGTCCATGGCCACCGTGGTGGTGGTCTTGTCCCCGGTGTGGGTGAGGTCGTCGATCCCCGCGCTGGCGGAGGTCATGACGGCCTCCGTGCGCAGCGGGTTGATCTCCGAGACGGCGCCCACGAACGTGGTCTTGCCGACGCCGAAGCCGCCCGCCACCACGATCTTCGCGGAGGTGGTGGCCCGCCCTCCGTCAGAGCTTGCGAAGTCCACTGAGCACCCTTTCGAGCAGCGTCACGTCCGGTGCGCCGCCGTTGTTCTCGTCGCCACCCGGCTGGTGGATGGCGACCAGGCCGGCCTCGGCGAGGTCCGCGACCAGGATCCGCGCCACGCCGAGCGGCATGGCGAGCAGCGCCGACACCTCGGCCACCGACTTGACCTCACGGCACAGGTGGCAGATGCGCTGGTGCTCGGGAAGCAGTCCCATGAGCGCTGCCGGGTCGGCCGTGGTGCTGATCAGCGCCTCGATGGCGAGCTGGTAGCGCGGCCGGGTCCGGCCACCGGTCATCGCGTACGGACGCACCAGCGGCTGGTCGCCCTCGTCCCCGTACGGCTCGGCGTACGGATCATGATGGGCGGTGGGCGGGGTCATGAATCCTCCGGGCGGGACAGCAAGTCTCGGTCAGTCGTGCCGTCTGACGGGGCCGTGGGGGGATTGTGGCGGCCGGACGGTGATTTGGTGAGGCGGGTGGATCCGGAAGCGGTCAGTGGAGCAGACTGCCTTGCAGTTCGGCGCGCAGGTCGGGCGTGAGCACCGCGCCCGCGCGGTCGACGAGCAGCGCCATCTCGTAGCCGACGAGGCCGATGTCGCACTCGGGGTGCGCGAGGACGGCGAGGGACGAGCCGTCCGAGACGGACATGAGGAAGAGGAATCCCCGTTCCATCTCGACGACGGTCTGCGCCACGCTGCCGCCCTCGAAGATCCGGGAGGCCCCGGCCGTCAGCGACGTGAGGCCGGAGGCCACCGCCGCCAGCTGGTCTGCGCGGTCGCGGGGGAAGCCCTCCGACATCGCCAGCAGCAGACCGTCGGCGGACACGACGACGGTGTGGGACACCCCCGGGGTGTTGTCCACGAAGTTCGTGATCAACCAGTTGAGGTTCTGTGCCGCCTGGCTCATCTGGCTCAACTAACGCTCCTGCTGGTGAGTGGGGCTGGGGAAGCTGCCCGTCTGGCCGTTGCCGGCCTGACGACCCTGCGCGATGCCCCGACGGAGATTGGTCAGCCGCCCGCGCACGTCGTCAGGCGCACGCGAGACCTGCGGACCGGCTTGGTGCTGTTGCTGCTGAGCCGTCCCCGGGACGAGGTTCGCCCGGGGCACCCGGCGTGGCAGGCCGGAGGTGGTCACGCCACCCGCGGCCGGCTGCCGGACCCGCTCCGCCTGCCGCACGAGCTCGTCGTTGGGCGAGGTGCGCCAGGAGGCCGAAGCGGAACGCTGGGGGGCAGCCGGAGCCGGAGCCTGCGGCTGCTGCTGGGGGGCCTGCGGGGCCTGGGGACCCGCGGCGGGGGCGTCGCCCTGCTGCCCACCGTGGAACCAGTTGGTCTCCAGGGTGTCGTACAGCGGGGTACGGCCGTCGCCCGGGCCCTGGGCCGGGGGCAGCGCCTCCGGCTCGGGACGGGCCGGCCGCTGCGGGGCGTAGCCGCCCGGCCCCTGGGGCCGCTCGAACTGGCCCGTGGCGGACGGGTCCTGGCGCTCGGGCAGGACGTGCCGGCCGGTGGCCGACGGGTCCTGGCCCGGCACGGGGAACTGTCCGGTGGAGCCGTTGTCGTACGCCTGCGGGGCGGTGAACCGGCCCGGGCCCGCGGGGGCGTTCGGCGCCGAGGTGCCGAAGACGTCCGAGCGGACGAACCCGTTGTCCGACCGGTCGGTGCGACCGGGGGCCTGCGGGGCGTGACCCGCGTCCTGACGGCCGCCCGGGACCGGGAACTGCCCGGTCTGCTGCGGTCCGCCCACCGGCGGGAACTGCCCGGTGTCCTGGGGACGGGGGAACTGGCCCGTGTTCTGGCCGCCGTTGGCGCCCGGGCGGCCGTAGTCGCCCTGGGGAACCTGGCGGTCGTCGATCCGGGGGATCTCCGAGGTGGACCCGGGACCCTGGCGGTCGTCGACGCGCGGCAGCTGCGAGGTGCGGGCGACGTCCGGCTCGTCATGGCCGCGCGGGGCGTCCAGCGCACCGCGGCCGACCTGCGGCTGGGCGTTCTCGTCACCCCAGCTCGGCACGCGCTGCTGGGCGTTGCCGCCGGGCAGCTCGGCCCGGGGACCGCCCGGCAGCTGCGGCCGGCGGCCGCGGCCGGGACGCCCGGCGCCCTCGGTGCCGCGCTGCGGCGGCACCGGGGCACGGCCGCCGAACATGTCCTGACCCTGACCCTGACCGTTCTGGCCCGCCGGACCACCCTGGCCGGACGCCTGGAGGCCCTGCGGGGCGGCCGGGGCCTGCCCGCCGAAGCCGGCACCCGCGCCGGCCGGGGCCGGACGGCCCTGCTGCGGACCCTGCGGACCGCGGCCGTTGCCCTGGCCCGCGCCGGGGGCACCGTCGCGGCCGGGTAGCGCGGCCCGGGGACCCTGGCCGGCGGCCAGCCGGCCCGCGCCCGCGGGACCGGCGCCGAGGGCACCGCCCTGCGCGGGGGCGCCCCCGAGGGCACCACCGGACTGGGCCTGGCGGCGCGCCGCGGCGGCACCGGCGGCGGCCTGCGCGGCGGCGGGGCCGCCGGAGACACCGCCCTGGCCCGGCTTGGGCTGCGGCTTCTTGCCGCCCTGGGCGACGTCCACGGGCAGCATGACCAGCGCGGTCGTACCACCGGAGTCGGACGGGCGCAGCTGGATGCGGATGCCGTGGCGCTGCGACAGACGACCGACCACGAACAGACCCATGCGGCGGGAGACCGAGACGTCCACGGTGGGCGGCGACGCCAGCCGCTCGTTGATCGCGGCGAGGTCCTCGGGGGAGAGGCCGATGCCGGTGTCGTGGATCTCGATCAGGACGCGGCCGTCGGGCAGGGCGTGACCGGTGACCTTGACCTTGGTCTGCGGCGAGGAGAACGACGTCGCGTTCTCCAGCAGCTCGGCGAGCAGGTGCACGAGGTCGTTGACCACGCGGCCGGCGACCTCGGTCGTCGGCACGGAGGCCAGCTCGATGCGCTCGTACTGCTCCACCTCGGACGCGGCGGCGCGGAGCACGTCGACCAGCGGGACCGGACGGGTCCACCGACGGCCGGGCTCCTCACCCGCGAGGACGAGGAGGTTCTCACCGTTACGGCGCATGCGGGTCGCGAGGTGGTCGAGCTTGAACAGCGAGGACAGCTGGTCCGGGTCGGCCTCGCGCGACTCCAGCTCGGAGATGAGCGAGAGCTGGCGCTGGATGAGGCCCTGGGAGCGGCGCGAGAGGTTGGTGAACATCGCGTTGACGTTGCCCCGCAGCAGGGCCTGCTCGGCGGCGAGGCGGACCGCCTCGCGGTGCACGTCGTCGAAGGCCGCGGCCACCTGGCCGATCTCGTCGCGGGAGTGCACACCGACCGACTCCACGGAGGTGTCCACGTCCTGGGGGTCGGTCTCGGACAGCTGCTTGACCAGCTCGGGCAGGCGGTCCTGGGCGACCTTGGTGGCGGTCTCCTGGAGCCGGCGCAGCGAGCGGATCATGGACCGGGCGACGATGAAGGCGCCGACCAGCGAGACACCGAGCACGAGCAGGATCAGCGCACCGGAGATGATGGCCTCGCGCTCCGACTCGGCGCGCAGCTGACGGGCCTTCTGCTCCATGTCCTCGAGCAGCGTGTGCTCGATGTTCTTCATCTGGCTGATCTTGGTGCCGCTGGCGTCGAGCCAGTCCTTCCAGGACCGGCGGTCCAGCGACTGCAGACCGCTGGCCGAGGCGAACGCGCGGTTGGCGTACTTGTCGGCCTGCAGGATGGTCGCGTTGTTCTGCAGGATCGGGCGCAGCAGTTCCTCGGCGCCGGAGTCGCCGTAGATGCTGCGGAAGATGGCGAGCTCGGAGTCCTCGCTCTCGAGCGCCATCTCGCCGTAGGTGCGGTCGTTGTCGGAGAGCTTGCCGGCCGTCTCGTCGTTGGACGGCAGCGCCGAGGCGAGCACGGCCCGCTGCATCGACGAGTACTCCTTGGCGGCGGAGAAGGCCGCCAGGGCGCGGGTGCGCTGGATCATGTCCGGGTTGCTGGTGGCCTCGGCCATGTCCTGGGAGAGGTCGACCAGCCGGCTGATCAGACGGTGGTAGCCCTCGACCGTCTGCATCGCGTTGCCGTCGGCGGCGTACGCGGTGCTGCGGATCTTCGCCAGGGTGCCGAGGTCGCTGACCAGGCCGACGATGTTGTCGCGGACGCCCTGGAGGTTGCCGTCCTTGCTGGAGGTGTCGATCGCCTCGGAGGCGTCGACGAAGGCGGCCAGGGTCTGGTCGGTCTGGTCGCGCACGCCCTTGACGTCGGCCAGGCGGTCGCTGTGCGACAGCACACCGGCCGACTGGTCGCGCTCGGTCTGCAGCGCGGTGGCCAGTTCGGTGGCCTGCTTGGTCATCTCCGTCAGCAGCTTCATGTTGTCGAGCTGCTGGATGTCTTCCATCGACTGGTCGATGCGCAGCGCGCCCAGCGAGGTGGCCGCGACCACGGGGAGGGTCAGCAGCGCCACCAGGCGCGTGGAGATGCGCCAGTTGCGCAGCGCGACCCGGGGGCCGGGGTCGGTGGCACCCTTGGGCGGCTTGACCGGGGGTATGGGGGCGGTGGGGCCCGGGGACCCCGCGCCGGCGGTTCCGCCGGAGCGGCCCGAGGACCCGGAGGTGGCCGACGAGGCGGTCGCGCCGGGGCGCCCGGGGCGGTCACCACCGTCACCGGACGGTGCCGGGCCCGGGTTCTGGGCGTGCTGGGGCGAGGAGCTGACGGCCATGGGGCCAGTCCCGCCGCGCGGCTCCGGCTCCGCCGAAGCGCTGCCATCCCTCTTGAAACGTCCCTGCACTAGCGTCGCAACCTCTGGACCAGGCGCCCCTCCGCGTGAACGGAAGGACGGTGTCGGCGTCTTGAGGGGCGTCCTGAATACGCCCCCCGGTGGTCGTGAGTGACCTGGCGCAGGTTCCCCCTTCTCGCCGCCACTCGGCGCTGGTGTGCGCCCCTGCGCGCCGGCTCGATCCTGCGGCGGTCCGTGGAATTCCAGCACAGTGCCGGATCTCCAACAAGGTGTGTTGGCCGGGCTGTGACATGTGTGACACGCCGTGAGGGGCGCGTCACCGCTCGTGGAAAGTCTTCGGGCAGATAGCGGACAGAGCTGGGCGTTTCGGTGGGGCGCGCCTCGTGTCCCAGTCGCCATGATCAGGAGCGGAATGATGGCTTCAGGGGCTCAATGTCCGTTTGGTGAAGGTCGATTGTCCGTCTGAATTTGCCTGTTTGAACACGAGTAAGTGAGGAAACTCACACGCGCCCGGTGGCACTCCGTGCCGTGCGGGGGGAATCGGATGTCTAGCCTGACGCTTTACAGACCTGGCAGGACCGACAACCGGCGCCCCTGCGTGAGGCCGTCCGCGTCCTCCGCCGCGCCCCGAGACGAACAGGGTCAGTCAACAGTGGAGACCACGACGATGTTCCGCAAGATCGCCAACCCGCGGCGCACCACCCTGGCGCACCTCGAGGGTGCCGACGACCTCCAGACCCCGCCGCAGCCGGAGCACCCCGTCGACCTGCCCGCCCAGACCGCGAACCCCCGGCGCACCATCCTGATGGAGGTCCCGGAGCCGGCCGCCGCCGAGTAGGGCGCGGCAGCGCCGACGCGAGCCGCAGCACGGCCGCCGCTCCACCGGCCGGCGTCCACCGTCGATCATGCAGCGCGGCAGCCCACGGATGTCAAGGGCGCCCCCGGCCGGGGGCGCCCTTCCGCGTTAGCCTGGAGCGTCAGACTCCAGCAGCGAACAGATCAGGGGCCAACCAACCCGTGCGCATCGCCAGGTTCTCCATCGACGGGAACGTCGCCTTCGGCGCGGTCGAGGGCGACAAGCCGGACGAGCTCGTCCTCGACATCATCAAGGGCATCCCGTTCGCGGAACACGAGCTCTCCGGCACCAAGGTGCCGCTGAGCAAGGTCCGGCTCCTGCCGCCCGTGCTCCCCAACAAGGTCGTGGCCTTCGGCCGCAACTACGCCCAGCACGCGCGCGAGCTGGGCAACGAGGTGCCGGACGCCCCGTTCGCCTTCTTCAAGCCGTCCACCTCGGTGATCGGCTCCGGCGACGCCATCCAGTACCCGTCCTTCTCCGCCGACCTGCACCACGAGGCGGAACTCGCCGTGGTCATCGGGCGGATGTGCCGCGAGGTCCCGCGCGAGCGCGTGCAGGACGTGATCTTCGGCTACACCTGCGCCAACGACGTCACCGCGCGCGACGTGCAGAAGCGCGAGAAGCAGTGGGCCCGGGCCAAGGGCTTCGACACCTCCTGCCCGCTCGGCCCCTGGGTGGAGACCGGGCTGGACCTCGCGACCGCCTCGGACCTCACCGTCCAGCTCACCGTCAACGGCGAGCAGCGCCAGCTCGGCCGGACGAGCGAGATGATCCACTCGATCGAGGACCTGATCGTCAACATCACCGAGGCCATGACGCTGCTCCCGGGCGACGTCGTCCTCACCGGCACCCCGGCTGGGGTCGGCCCCCTCACCGTCGGCGACGAGGTCGCCGTCACCATCGAAGGCATCGGCACTCTCACCAACAAGGTTGTCAAGCGTGGCTAGCGCACCCTCCCCTGTACGCGTCCGTTTCTGTCCGTCGCCCACCGGCAACCCGCACGTGGGCCTGGTGCGCACCGCCCTGTTCAACTGGGCGTTCGCCCGCCACCACCAGGGCACCCTCGTCTTCCGCATCGAGGACACCGACGCGGCCCGCGACTCGGAGGAGTCGTACCAGCAGCTGCTGGAGGCGATGCGCTGGCTCGGCTTCGACTGGGACGAGGGCCCCGAGGTCGGCGGTCCGCACGCGCCGTACCGCCAGTCGCAGCGCATGGACCTGTACGCGGACGTCGCCCGCAAGCTGCTGGACGGCGGGTACGCCTACCACTGCTACTGCTCCCAGGAGGAGCTGGACACCCGCCGCGAGGCCGCCCGCGCGGCCGGCCGGCCCTCCGGCTACGACGGCCACTGCCGCGACCTGTCCGAGGCGCAGGTCGAGGAGTACCGGGCGCAGGGCCGCGCGCCCATCGTCCGGTTCCGGATGCCGGACGAGACGATCACCTTCACCGACCTGGTCCGCGGCGAGCTGACCTTCACCCCGGAGAACGTGCCGGACTACGGCATCGTCCGCGCCAACGGTGCCCCGCTGTACACGCTGGTCAACCCGGTCGACGACGCGCTGATGGAGATCACGCACGTCCTGCGCGGCGAGGACCTGCTCTCCTCCACCCCGCGCCAGATCGCCCTGTACAAGGCGCTGATCGAGCTGGGCGTCGCCAAGGGCGTCCCCGAGTTCGGCCACCTGCCCTACGTCATGGGCGAGGGCAACAAGAAGCTCTCCAAGCGCGACCCGCAGGCCTCGCTCAACCTCTACCGCGAGCAGGGCTTCCTGCCCGAGGGCCTGCTCAACTACCTCTCGCTGCTCGGCTGGTCCCTCTCCGCCGACCAGGACATCTTCACGCGCGAGGAGCTGGTCGCGGCCTTCGACGTCAAGGACGTCAACCCCAACCCGGCGCGCTTCGACCTGAAGAAGTGCGAGGCCATCAACGGCGACCACATCCGGCTGCTGGACGTGAAGGACTTCACCGAGCGCTGCCGCCCTTGGCTCCAGGCCCCGTTCGCCCCCTGGTCGCCGGAGGACTTCGACGAGGCCAAGTGGCAGGCGATCGCCCCGCACGCCCAGACCCGGCTGAAGGTGCTGTCCGAGATCACCGACAACGTCGACTTCCTCTTCCTGGCCGAGCCGGCCGTCGACGAGGCGAGCTGGGCGAAGGCGATGAAGGAGGGCAGTGACGCGCTGCTGCGCACCGCCCGCGAGAAGCTGGAGGCGGCCGACTGGACCTCCCCGGAGTCGCTGAAGGAGGCCGTCCTGGCCGCCGGTGAGGCCCACGGCCTCAAGCTCGGCAAGGCGCAGGCCCCGGTCCGCGTCGCCGTCACCGGCCGCACGGTCGGCCTGCCGCTGTTCGAGTCCCTCGAGGTGCTGGGCAAGGAGAAGTCCCTGGCCCGCATCGACGCGGCCCTGGCGCGGCTGACCGCGTAACCGTCCGCGGGACACACGCCGAGGGGCGGCACCGGGTGCACCGGTGCCGCCCCTTCGCCGTCTCCCGGACACCGGGGTGCGGCGCGGGTTACGGTCGGTGCATGAGGAACATACGCGCCGTGGTCTGGGACGTGGACGACACCCTCTTCGACTACACGACCGCCGACCGGGAGGGCATGCGGGCCCACCTGGCCGCCGAGGGGCTGCTCGCCGGGTACGGCAGCGCCGAGGAGGCGCTGACCCGCTGGCGCGAGGCCACCGACCAGCAGTGGGCGCGGTTCGCCGCGGGGGAGATCGGCTTCCAGGCGCAGCGCCGCGAGCGCGTCAGGGTGTTCCTGGGCGCGGGGCTGACCGACGACGAGGCCGACGTCTGGTTCCAGCGTTACGTCGGTCACTACGAGGCCGCCTGGTCGCTCTTCCCGGACGTCTTGCCCGTGCTGGACGCGCTGGCCGCCAGCCACCGGCACGCGGTGCTCTCCAACTCCAGCCTGCACGTCCAGAACCGCAAGCTGCGCGTCCTGGGCGTCCACGACCGCTTCGAGACCATCCTGTGCGCGGCCGAGCTGGGCGTCTCCAAACCGGAGGCCGCCGCCTTCCTCGCGGCCTGCGCGTCCCTGGACCTGCCGCCGCACGAGGTGGCCTACGTCGGCGACCACCCGGAGATCGACGGCCGGGGCGCGGCGGACGCCGGACTGCTGTCCGTGTGGATCGACCGCCGCGGCGGCCGGGCCGTCGTCGAGGCGCCGTCCGGCCGGCACCGGATCGCCTCGCTCGCCGAACTGCCCGCGCTCCTCGGCGCCGATACCCGTTTTGGAGCCCCGTCCACCTTCGGGTAATGTTCTTCCTGCGCCGCCGGGGAGCGGGCCGAAAGGCCACAGACCCGGGGGAGCGAACGAGAACAAGATCCCCTACGGGGCTTGCGTTCCGATGGCCTATGGTGTAATTGGCAGCACGACTGATTCTGGTTCAGTTAGTCTTGGTTCGAGTCCAGGTAGGCCAGCTCGCAGAGCTCATCTGCACCAGCGGATCACATCCGCGAGCCCCCGTTGTGTAGCGGCCTAGCACGCTGCCCTCTCAAGGCAGTAGCGCCGGTTCGAATCCGGTCGGGGGTACAGATCCTTCCCACGAAGGCGACCGGGTCGCTCCCGTCGCCGTCGATGCAGGATCGCTAGGGCCCCCGTTGTGTAGCGGCCTAGCACGCCGCCCTCTCAAGGCGGTAGCGCCGGTTCGAATCCGGTCGGGGGTACTGACTGGTCTAAACCACATTGGTCTATGGTGTAATTGGCAGCACGACTGATTCTGGTTCAGTTAGTCTTGGTTCGAGTCCAGGTAGACCAGCTCGGGCCTGCGGCAACGCAGTGTCCACGCCCCCGTTGTGTAGCGGCCTAGCACGCCGCCCTCTCAAGGCGGTAGCGCCGGTTCGAATCCGGTCGGGGGTACAGCAGGAGGCCCTCCGCTCACGCGGGGGGCCTTCGTCGTGCCCGGCCCCCCGCCGGGCCGCGACCTACCCGAAGCCGTACCTCCGGGCCGACTCCTCCTCCTGGGCCAGCCGGTGCAGGGCCTGGAGCATCGGCTCCACCAGGATCGCGCCCAGCACGGCCGCCTCCACCCGCTCCGCCTCCGAGGGCTGCCGCTCCACGTAGTCCAGGTCGAGCTCCGCCGCGCGGTGCATCAACCGGGCGTACGACGCGAGCAGTTCGGCGTCCCAGTCGTAGCCGAGCCGGCGGAACGCGGCCACCGCCACCACCAGCGAGCGGTACGCGGGCGAGATCGTCGTCAGCAGCCGGGCGTTGGACCAGCCCAGCGTGTCCAGCAGGGCGTCCGCCTCCTCGCGGGCCGCGCGCACGTGCTCGTCGTCCGCGTCCGGCCCGGGGACCTGGGGGAGCGCCCACAGGGCGGCGCCCAGCCGGATCGTGCGGCCGAGGGAGTCGTCGTCGACGTGGCCCAGCACCTCGCGCACCGTCGCCACGGGCAGCCGGCCCACCTGGACCATCGCCCGCACCAGGCGCAGTCGGCGCAAGTGCTCCTCGTCGTACTCGGCGGTGGTCGCGTTGACCTGCCGGCCGGGCGGCAACAGGCGCTCGCGCAGGTAGTACTTGATCGTCGCGGTGGACACACCGCTGCGCCCGCTCAGTTCGGCCAGCCGCATCTCTTGTGCCCTCCCTTGGACAACGGCACTATCCAAGCATGGACGGGAAACGTGTCGGTGCACGTCGTACCACCGCTGACGCCCACGGGGACGTGGTCGTCCTGTTGATCGGCATGCGGATCAACCGCTTCTGGGCGGTGCACCAGTGGCTGCCGGTCATGCGCGCGATGTTCCGGATGCTCGCGGAGTTGAAGGCGGCACCGGAGCGCGGACTGCTCTCCCGGGTGCTGCTGACCGCGTCGCCGCGGACGTACTACGTCGTCCAGTACTGGGAGTCCAAGGAGAAGCTGTACGCGTACGCCAGCGCGCCCGACGCCTTCCACCACGAGGTGTGGGCGCGGATCAACGGCAAGGAGCGCGCGGGCAAGGTGCGCGGCCACGTCGGGATCTGGCACGAGGCGTACGTCGTGCCCGAGGGGCGCTACGAGTCGATCTACGGCGACATGCCGGCCTTCGGGCTCGCCGCGGCGCACGGACAGGTGCCGCTCGCCGAGCGGGGACGGTACGCCAGGGACCGCCTGGCCTGGCGGGCGCCGGCCTCCTGAGGGAACCCGGTCTGCCTGGTCCGGCGGACGTGGGTCACGCCCTCCGGGGGGACCTGCCGCGGCGTTGGGGCCGGTGCTCCCGGGAGGGCGGGGGTGTGCGTCGGGTCAGCCGGTGCGGCGCAGGGCCTCCGACAGCCGGGCCGCCGCGTCGATGACGGCCTGGGCGTGCATGCGGCCGGGGTGCCGCGTGAGGCGCTCGATGGGGCCGGAGACGGACACCGCGGCCACCACCCGGTTCGACGGGCCGCGCACCGGCGCGGAGACCGACGCGACGCCCGGCTCGCGCTCGCCGATGGACTGGGCCCAGCCGCGGCGCCGCACGCCCGACAGGGCCGTCGCCGTGAAGCGGGCGCCCTGCAGCCCGCGGTGCAGGCGCTCGGGCTCCTCCCAGGCCATGAGGATCTGCGCCGAGGAACCGGCCTTCATCGTCAGCGTCGAGCCGACCGGGACCGTGTCCCGCAGGCCCGACAGCCGCTCCGCCGCGGCGACGCAGATGCGCATGTCGCCCTGGCGGCGGTAGAGCTGGGCACTCTCGCCCGTCACGTCCCGCAGGTGGGTGAGCACCGGGCCGGCCGTCGCGAGGAGCCGGTCCTCGCCCGCCGCTGCGGCCAGTTCCGCCAGGCGCGGGCCGAGGATGAAACGGCCCTGCATGTCACGTGCCACCATGCGGTGGTGTTCCAGGGCCACGGCCAGCCGGTGGGCCGTGGGTCGTGCCAGTCCGGTCGCGGTGACCAGCCCCGCGAGGGTGGCCGGACCGGACTCCAGGGCGCTCAGGACAAGGGCCGCCTTGTCCAGCACGCCTACGCCGCTACTGTTGTCCATGCAACGATACTCCCGTCTCACTCTGTGAAACGCAAGTTCATTTTTCCGTGAGACGCGCAACCCTTGGACGCAGACGGCCCGCGCACCGAACGGGCCCGGCGGCGGGTGCCCGGAACACGGGGTGCGGGCGCCGTCTCCCCAAGATCTCTAGTTGGGTCGGTGGACGTTCGCCGGCCGGAGGGAAAGCGATGGGTAGGACACTCGCGGAGAAGGTCTGGGACGACCACGTCGTCCGGCGCGCCGAGGGCGAGCCCGACCTCCTCTTCATCGACTTGCACCTGCTGCACGAGGTGACCAGCCCGCAGGCCTTCGACGGGCTGCGCAAGAGCGGCCGGCAGGTGCGGCGCCTCGACCTCACCATCGCCACCGAGGACCACAACACCCCCACCCTGGACATCGACAAGCCGATCGCCGACCCGGTCTCCCGCGCCCAGCTGGAGACGCTGCGCAAGAACTGCGCCGAGTTCGGGGTGCGCCTGCACCCGCTCGGGGACGTCGAGCAGGGCGTCGTCCACGTCGTGGGACCCCAGCTGGGCCTGACCCAGCCGGGCACCACCGTGGTCTGCGGTGACTCGCACACCTCCACCCACGGCGCCTTCGGCGCGCTGGCGTTCGGCATCGGCACCTCCCAGGTGGAGCACGTGCTGGCCACCCAGACGCTGCCGCTGGCCCGCCCGAAGACCATGGCGATCACGGTCGACGGCGAGCTGCCCGACGACGTCACCGCCAAGGACCTGATCCTGGCGATCATCGCGCGGATCGGCACCGGCGGCGGCCAGGGCTACATCCTGGAGTACCGCGGCGAGGCCATCGAGAAGCTCTCGATGGAGGCCCGCATGACCATCTGCAACATGTCGATCGAGGCCGGCGCCCGCGCGGGCATGATCGCCCCCGACGAGACGACCTTCGCCTACCTCAAGGGCCGCCCGCACGCCCCCGAGGGCGCCGACTGGGACGCCGCCGTCGCGTACTGGAAGACGCTGCGCACCGACGACGACGCCGAGTTCGACGCCGAGGTCGTGATCGACGCCGCCGCGCTCTCGCCGTTCGTCACCTGGGGCACCAACCCGGGCCAGGGCGCGCCGCTTTCGGCGTCGGTCCCCGACCCGGCTTCGTACGAAGACGCTTCGGAGCGCCTGGCCGCCGAAAAGGCCCTGGAGTACATGGGGTTGGAGGCCGGACAGCCGCTGCGCTCCATCGGTGTGGACACCGTCTTCGTAGGCTCCTGCACCAACGGCCGCATCGAGGACCTGCGCGCCGCCGCCGACATCCTGCGCGGCCGCAAAGTCGCCGACGGCGTACGGATGCTGGTCGTCCCGGGCTCCGCGCGGGTGGGTCTGCAGGCCGTCTCCGAGGGCCTGGACGTGGTCTTCAAGGAGGCCGGCGCCGAGTGGCGGCACGCGGGCTGCTCGATGTGCCTGGGCATGAACCCCGACCAGCTGGCCCCGGGCGAGCGCTCCGCCTCGACCTCCAACCGCAACTTCGAGGGCCGGCAGGGCAAGGGCGGTCGCACCCACCTGGTGTCGCCGCAGGTCGCGGCCGCCACGGCCGTCCTGGGCCACCTGGCCTCCCCGGCCGACCTGTCCGCCGAGACCCGTACGCCCGCTGGAGTCTGATCAGCCATGGAAGCATTCACCACGCACACCGGCCGGGCGGTCCCGCTGCGCCGCTCCAACGTCGACACCGACCAGATCATCCCTGCTCACTGGCTCAAGAAGGTGACCCGGGACGGCTTCGAGGACGGGCTGTTCGAGGCCTGGCGCAAGGACCCGGAGTTCGTCCTCAACCGCCCCGAGCGGCAGGGCGCGACGGTCCTGGTGGCCGGCCCCGACTTCGGCACCGGCTCCTCCCGGGAGCACGCCGTCTGGGCGCTGCAGAACTACGGCTTCAAGGCCGTGATCTCCTCCCGCTTCGCCGACATCTTCCGCGGCAACTCGCTGAAGAACGGCCTGCTCACGGTGGTGCTCGACCAGAAGGTCGTGGACGCCCTGTGGGACCTGGTGGAGGACGACCCGCAGGCCGAGGTCACGGTCGACCTCGAGGCCCGCGAGGTGCGCGCCGAGGGGATCACCGCCGCCTTCGAGCTGGACGAGAACTCCCGCTGGCGGCTGCTGAACGGCCTGGACGACATCTCCATCACCCTGCAGAACGAGGCGGACATCGCCGCCTACGAGGAGAAGCGGCCGTCGTACAAGCCGCGGACGCTGCCCGTCTAGATCACCCGGCCCGCACCCCTCGGCACCCGACGGGTTTCGGCCACCCGCACCCCCGCCGTACCCCCGATCGACTCCGATCGGGGGTACGGCTGTTTCTGTACCCGTTCGGCCCCGTCATCCCCGCGGAACCTCCTCAACTTCCCACGTTAATCGGCTCGTTGCCCGGGTACGCGGCTGCCGTGAAGGGGTCGTCCCGCCGTGCCGGGACGGCCCGTTGGGGCGGCAGTTGCACCCTGGGCGGGCGACAACTCGCCCCAGATGGCACAATCTGTGCATGGAACACGACGGCCAACTCGAGCTCTATGCGGCGGTCGCGGACCAACTCAAGGAAGCGCACGCAAGGGTGCGCGCACTGCAAGTCCCGGAGGGCGTACGGATGGCGCTGACCCGGAAGCTGCTGGTCATTACGGCCGCGGCCAAGCACGATCTCGCCGACGCGACAAGGCGGCTGGACCGGTTCACGGCGGACCTGGACGCGGGGCGCGTCCCCGACGAGGAACGCTGAACGGGCCACGGCGGTCGAGTCCGTTGCGGCACAAGGGTGATAAGCCCGTTTCGTGTTTGATTTGCGGTATATATCTGCCTAACGTGCGAAAAAGCTTGAACACTTTCGTTCTGGCAATGTCTCCGAAGGGGAAGACGTGAACAAGGCGCAGCTCGTAGAAGCGATTGCCGACAAGATGGGCGGCCGCCAGCAGGCCGCCGATGCTGTCGACGCGGTCCTGGACGCCATCGTCCGCGCGGTCGTCGGGGGCGACCGGGTCTCGGTCACCGGCTTCGGTTCGTTCGAGAAGGTCGACCGGCCCGCCCGCTACGCCCGCAACCCGCAGACGGGCGAGCGGGTTCGGGTCAAGAAGACCTCGGTGCCGCGCTTCCGCGCCGGTCAGGGCTTCAAGGACCTGGTCAGCGGCTCGAAGAAGCTCCCGAAGAACGACATCGCGGTCAAGAAGGCGCCCAAGGGCAGCCTGTCCGGCCCGCCCCCCACCATCGCCAAGACGGCGGGCAAGAAGGCCGCGGCCAAGAAGACCACCGCCGCCGCCGCGAAGAAGTCGGCCGCGAAGAAGACGACGACCGCCCGCAAGACCACGACGGCCGCCGCCAAGAAGTCCACCGCGAAGAAGGCGACCCCGCAGAAGACCTCCGCGGCCGCCAAGAAGACCTCCACGGCGAAGACCGCGACCGCCAAGAAGACGGCGGCCAAGAAGGCCCCGGCGAAGAAGGCGACCGCCACCAAGGCCCCCGCCAAGAAGTCGACCGCGCGCAAGACCACCGCCAAGAAGGCCACCGCCCGCCAGGCATAAGGCGACGAGGGTGTTCACGTGCCGGGCCGGACTCCCCAGGGAGTCCGGCCCGCGGCGTGTCCGGGACCGGCCGCGCGACGCAACACCGGTGGTTCAGAAGGTGTGCAGCGTGACCAGCGTGACGCGGGGGGCGTCCGCGGGGCCCTCCGTCTCGATCCGCACCCGCTGACCGGGCCGCAGCAGCCGCAGCCCGCCCGCGTCGAACGCCGCCGCGTCGAAGGGCACCGGCGTCCCGTCGTCGAGCAGCACCTGCCCGCTGCGCGTCGCCGGGTCGTACGTGTATGCGGTCGCCTGCATGACGGCAGCCTACTGCCCGGCCGTCAGCAGCCGCGCGGCCGCCGCCGCCGTCCGGGGGCCCACCCCCAGGGCCAGCGCCGCGCGCAGGTCCTCCCCGGTGTCCACGTCCTGCCGTACGGACGCCACCTGGGGCAGGCCGAGTTCCCGCGCTCCCGAGGCGCGGTGACGGGCCCGGGAATCCACGCCGAATGCGGGGAGCAATTCCCGCCCGGGAACGGCCGTCAGCACCGTGGTGCCGATACCGGCCGCGTCCGCCAGAAAAGCGCGGGGGAATTCCGCGGCCGCGTCCAGGACCCGGGCCAATTCGTGCGGGCGCAGCGCCGGCAGGTCGGCGTTCACCGCCGCGAGCGCGCACCGCGGGTCCACGGCGCGCGCGGCGCCGGCCGCGTGCGTCAGCGCGGCGTTCAGGCCGGCCCGCGGGGCGTCGGGCACGATCCGCGCGCCGAGCGCCGCCAGTTCCCGCCCGGCCAGCGTGTCGTCCGTGACGACCACCACATCCCGTACGGCCGCCGAGGCCAGCGCGGCCCCCACCGTGTCCTGCGCGAACGCCAGCGCCAGCCCCGGGCGCAGGCCCTCCGACGCGGTGTCCGCCAGCCTGCTCTTGGCCTGCGCCAAGGGCTTCAGGGGTATGACCAACGTCCACTGCACCGGCGTACCGTCCCTTGCTCGTCACGGTCATTGTCACCCGGCCCGTGCCCCGGCCCCTCCGGCACTCCGGTGACCGGGGCGTACGGTGTTCTCGACAGACCGGCGGCCCGGGGCGACACTTGTGCGGCCCCAGGCCCCGCAGCAGGCCCTGGGAAGTCCTAGAGGAAGGTGTCCGCGTGCCCCGCCGCAGAATCGGCTTCTGGTACCGCTTCGCCGCGGTGATCTGCAAACCGCCGCTGGTGGCTCTGATCAAGCGGGACTGGCGCGGAATGGAGCACATTCCGGCCGAGGGCGGATTCATCACCGCGGTGAACCACAATTCCCACCTCGACCCCTTCGCGTACGCGCACTACCAGTACAACACCGGGCGCGTGCCGCGATTCCTGGCGAAGAGCGGGCTCTTCAGGAAGGGCTTCGTCGGCGCCGCCATGCGCGGCACCGGGCAGATCCCGGTCTACCGCGAGTCCACCGACGCGCTCAGCGCCTTCCGTGCGGCCATCGACGCCGTCGAGCGCGGCGAGTGCGTCGCCTTCTACCCCGAGGGCACCCTCACCCGCGACCCGGACGGCTGGCCGATGACCGCCAAGACGGGCGCCGCGCGCGTGGCGCTGCAGACCAAGTGCCCGGTGGTGCCGGTCGCCCAGTGGGGCTGCAACGAGATCCTGCCGCCCTACGCCAAGAAGCCCCGGCTGCTGCCGCGCAAGACCCACCACGTCCTCGCCGGACCGCCCGTGGACCTGTCGCGCTTCTACGGCAAGGAGATGACCGCGGACGTCCTCAAGGAGGCCACCGAGGTCATCATGGCCGCCATCACCCGCCAGCTGGAGGAGATCCGCGGCGAGAAGGCGCCCGATACGCCCTACGACCCGCGCCGTGAGCGGATCGAGCAGCGGCGCCGGACCGAGGCCCAGACGGGCCGTGAAGGGGAGAGCGTCACGTGAGCGAGTCCGTCAGGGCGGCTGTCTTCGGGACCGGGTCCTGGGGCACCGCGTTCGGCATGGTCCTCGCCGACGCGGGCTGCGAGGTGACGCTCTGGGCGCGCCGCGCCGAGCTCGCCGACGCGGTCAACTCCACGCGGACCAACCCCGACTACCTTCCCGGCGTCGAACTCCCGGAGAACCTCCGGGCCACCGCCGACCCCGCCGAGGCCGCCCGCGACGCCGACTTCACCGTCCTCGCCGTGCCCTCGCAGACGCTGCGCGCCAACCTGGCCGCGTGGGCGCCGCTGCTCGCGCCGGACACCGTGCTGGTGTCCCTGATGAAGGGCGTCGAACTCGGCACCACCATGCGGATGAGCGAGGTCGTCGAGGACGTCGCCAAGGTCGGCCGGGACCGGGTCGCCGTGGTCACCGGACCCAACCTGGCCCGGGAGATCGCCTCCCGCCGGCCGGCCGCCGCGGTGGTCGCCTGCACCGACGAGGCGGTCGCCCGGCGCCTCCAGGCCGCCTGCCACACGCCGTACTTCCGCCCGTACACCAACACCGACGTCGTCGGCTGCGAGCTCGGCGGCGCGGTGAAGAACGTCATCGGGCTCGCCGTGGGCATCGCCGACGGCATGGGCCTCGGCGACAACGCCAAGGGCTCCCTGATCACCCGCGGCCTCGCCGAGACCACCCGGCTGGGCCTGGCCATGGGCGCCGACCCGCTGACCTTCGCCGGACTCGCGGGCCTGGGCGACCTGGTGGCGACCTGCTCCTCGCCGCTGTCGCGCAACCACACCTTCGGCACCAACCTGGGCCGCGGCATGACCCTCCAGGAGACCATCGCGGTCACCAAGCAGACCGCCGAGGGCGTCAAGTCCTGCGAGTCCGTGCTGGATCTGGCCCGCCGCCACGGCGTCGACATGCCCATCACCGAGACGGTCGTCGCGATCGTCCACGAGGGCAAGCCTCCCGTGGTCGCCGTGAAGGAACTCATGTCGCGCAGCGCGAAGCCGGAACGACACTGAGCGACGCCCCTCGTTCGGCCGCGCACCGACGCTGGGACGCGGCCCTACCACCGGGTACTCTCAACCCGATATGAGCACCGAGAACCTCCCCCAGAGCCCTGAGCAGCCGTCCCGCAAGCCGCGCGTGGCCGTCGTGTTCGGCGGGCGCAGCTCCGAACACGGGATCTCCGTGGTCACCGCCGGAGCCGTCCTCAAGGCCGTCGACCGGACGAAGTACGACGTCCTGCCGATCGGCATCACCCAGGACGGCCGCTGGGCGCTCACCGCGGACGAACCCGAGCGCATGGCGATCACCGAGCGCCGTACGCCGAACGTGGAGGAGCTCGCCGAGTCGGCCGAGGGCGCGGTGGTCCTGCCCGTCGACCCGGCCAACCGCGAAGTCGTCTACAGCGAGCCGGGGTCGGTGCCCAAGGCGCTGGGCGAGGTCGACGTCGTCTTCCCCGTCCTGCACGGGCCCTACGGCGAGGACGGCACCCTGCAGGGCCTGCTGGAGCTCTCCGGCGTGCCGTACGTGGGGGCGGGCGTGCTGGCCTCGGCCGTGGGCCAGGACAAGGAGTACATGAAGCGGGTGTTCACCTCCTTCGGGCTGAAGGTGGGCCCGTACGTGGTGATCCGGCCCCGCGAGTGGGCCCGCGACGAGTCGGCGGCCCGCCGGAAGATCGTGGACTTCGCCGGGGAGCACGGCTGGCCGCTGTTCGTGAAGCCCGCCCGCGCGGGCTCGTCCATCGGCATCACCAAGGTCGACGACCTGTCCGGGCTGGACGAGGCGATCGCCGCGGCCCAGGCCCACGACCCCAAGATCCTCGTCGAGGCGGCGCTGCGCGGCCGCGAGATCGAGTGCGGAGTCCTGGAGTTCGAGGACGGCCCGCGCGCCTCGGTGCCCGCCGAGATCCCCCCGCCGGACACGCACGCGTACTACGACTTCGAGGCCAAGTACATCGACTCCACCCCGGGCCTGGTGCCGGCGCCGCTGACGCCCGAGGAGACCGCCGAGGTGCAGCGGCTCGCGGTGGACGCCTTCGAGGCGGCGAGCTGCGAGGGCCTGGTGCGCGCGGACTTCTTCCTCACCGAGGACGGGGAGTTCGTGATCAACGAGATCAACACGATGCCGGGCTTCACGCCCATCTCGATGTACCCGCAGATGTGGCAGGCGAGCGGGGTCGGCTACCCGGAGCTGGTGGACCGGCTGATCCAGGCCGCGCTGCGGCGTCCCACCGGTCTGCGCTGACACCGGCCGGCCCGGACCGGCGCGCGGCACTCAGTCGGCGATCCCCTCGGGGATCGCCTTCTTGATGGCCGGGGCCAGGTCGATCAGCGCCGCGGAGCTGTCCCGCCCAGCGGGCACCGTCACTTCGACATAGGCGAGGCGGCTCGCGGTCGTGTACCGGTACGCCCCGCCGTCCGCCTTCTCCATGAGCCAGTTCACGCCGTCGACCCCACCGGCGACGGCGTCCGGATCGCCGCCCTGGGCCACCGAGGGATCGACCATCTTCGGCGGCCGGGGCACACCGCACCGCAGTATGATCGCCGGGTTCCCCCAGCCCGCGGTCAGTCCGGACGCGGGCTCGGGATCCTCGCGGCTCTCGTCGTCCACCGCGGCCGGCAGCACTCCGTCCAGCTTCTGGCACAGTGCGGCTGCTTTCGCGTCCGGGCTGGGAACCGCCGCCGACGCACCGTCGTCTGCCGAGGAGCAGCCGACGGTGATCAGCAGCAGGGCGAGCGCGGGCAGGCCGAGCAGCCGGTGACGCAAGGAGTTCACCGGCCAAGGGTAGACGGGGGCTACAGATGCACGACCGGGCAGGTCAGGGTTCGGGTGATCCCGTCCACTTGCTGGACCTTGGCGACCACCATGCGGCCGAGGTCGTCGACCGTGTCGGCCTGGGCCCGCACGATCACGTCGTAGGGACCGGTGACGTCCTCGGCCTGGACGACACCGGGAATCTTGCCGATCGTCTCGGCGACGGTCGACGCCTTGCCGACCTCCGTCTGGATCAGGATGTACGCCTGTACCACGGAACCTCCAGGGCGGCCACGAGGATCATGTGGGGAAAAGGAACGCCACGGTATCGCGTCGTCGCGCGCCGCGGGGAGACCCGGGGGGAGCACGGCGTGCGTGCCGGGGTGCGGGCAGGGCCGCAGGGCACGGTCAGGACGACCGTATCGAGCAGACCGGTCCCGCGCGACCGGGCACGGACAGGGACAGAAGGGGCGTAAGGGCAATGAAGGGCACTGTTGGTGAGCTCGGCGAGTTCGGGCTCATCAGGGAGCTCACCTCCCGGCTCACCACCACCCCGGCGGTGCGGGTCGGGCCCGGTGACGACGCCGCGGTGGTCTCCGCGCCCGACCGCCGGGTCGTGGCCAGCACCGACATCCTCCTGGAGGGCCGGCACTTCCGGCGCGACTGGTCCACCGCCTACGACGTCGGCCGCAAGGCCGCCGCCCAGAACCTCGCCGACATCGCCGCCATGGGCGCCGTGCCGACCGCCCTGCTGCTCGGCCTGGTCGTGCCCGCCGAACTCCCGGTTGCCTGGCCGACGGAGCTGATGGACGGGCTGCGCGACGAGTGCCAGGTGGCCGGCGCCTCCGTGGTCGGCGGCGACGTCGTGCGCGGCGACACGATCATGGTGTCGATCACCGCGCTCGGCGACCTGCGCAACCACGAGCCCGTCACCCGGGGCGGCGCCCGGCCCGGCGACCTGGTCGCCGTCACCGGCTGGCTGGGCTGGTCCGCGGCCGGGTACGCGGTGCTCTCCCGCGGCTTCCGCTCGCCGCGCGCCTTCGTCGAGGCCCACCGCCGCCCCGAGCCGCCGTACCACGCGGGCCCGGCGGCCGCCTCGCTCGGCGCCACCGCGATGTGCGACGTCAGCGACGGGCTGATCGCCGACCTCGGGCACATCGCCGAGGCCAGCAAGGTGCGCATCGACGTCCGCTCCGGCGCCATCGACATCCCCACGCAGATGAACGACATCGGGCAGGCCGTCGGCGTCGACCCCATGCAGTGGGTGCTGACCGGGGGAGAGGACCACGCCATCGTGGCGACCTTCCCGCCGGACGTGAAGCTGCCGGCCCGCTGGAAGGTCATCGGCGAGGTCCTCAACCCCTCGGCGCTGCCCCACGTGACCGTCGACGGGGCGCCCTGGACCAGCAAGGGCGGCTGGGACCACTTCGGCGGGGACATCGAGTCATGAGGCCCGCGGTCCTCACGGTGGCCGGCTCCGACTCCGGCGGCGGGGCGGGGATCCAGGCCGACCTGAAGACGATGCTCGCCCTCGGCGTGCACGGCATGAGCGTCGTCACCGCGGTCACCGCGCAGAACTCCCTGGGCGTCCAGGGCGCCTGGGAACTGCCCGTGGAGGCGGTGCGCGCCCAGTACCGCAGCGTCGTCGACGACATCGGCGTACGGGCCGTGAAGACCGGCATGCTGTCCTCCGCCCGACTCGTGGAGGCCGTCGCCGAGTTGATCGCCGGGACGGACGCGCCCGCGGTCGTCGACCCGGTCGGCGTCTCCAAGCACGGCGACCCGCTGCTCGCCGCGTCCGCGCTCGACTCGGTGCGCACCCGGCTGCTCCCGGTCGCCACCGTCGCCACGCCCAACCTGGACGAGGTCGCCCAACTCACCGGCATCCGGGTCGGGTCGGAGGCCGGGATGCGGGAAGCGGCCGCCGCGGTACTCGCGTTCGGGCCGCGCTGGGCGCTCATCAAGGGCGGCCACCTCCCCGGTGAGGCCGTGGACCTGCTCACCGACGGCACCGAGGAGCACTGGCTGCGCGCCCCCCGGTACGACAACCGGCACACCCACGGCACCGGGTGCACCCTCGCCTCCGCGATCGCGGCGCAGCTGGCCAAGGGCCGGTCCGTGCCGGAGGCGGTGACCACGGCCAAGGAGTACGTCACCGGGGCGATCGCCGCCGGGTTCGCCCTCGGCGCCGGCATCGGACCCGTGGACCACGGGTGGGCGCTCACACGGGGTGCTCCCGGGGCCTGAGGCCGGACGCGGCCGTTTGCGGGTACAGCAAAAAGCCGGTCCACCTGGGTGGACCGGCTCGATGCAGCGAACCGGCAGTGGCCGCGCGCTCAGCTGAGCGTCAGCGCGAGACCTTGCCGGCCTTGATGCACGAGGTGCAAGCGTTCACGCGCTTCGGCGTCCCGCCGACCACGGTACGCACGCGCTGGATGTTCGGGTTCCAGCGACGGGGCGTACGGCGGTGCGAGTGCGAGATGTTGTTGCCGAAGCCCGGCCCCTTGCCGCAGACGTCGCAGTTGGCAGCCACGGGTCACTCCAAAGACTTCAGATGCACTTACGGTTGATCCCGGCAGGCCGGGACCACGGTCCGGGGACCGACGATCTCGAGTGGCGTTGCCAGGGGGAGAGCCCGATCGGATCGGGCAACCGGAGCAGCATACAACGACTGCGCCCGTGCAACGAAACTACCATGGTCGGCCGACGGCCCGTCCCCGGCCCGTCGCCCTCCGGCCCCCTTGGGGCAGGGACCCGTTCACGGTCTACGCTGCCTCCCACGTCCAGCAGCTCAAGGAGAGGCGCAGGTGGCGCAGGTGCCGCAGACATTCCTCGATGCTCTCGCGGTGCGCACCTGGTGCGGTCTCGCGCTCCGGGCGCTGGGACGCGCGCGTGAGGAGATCGACGCGATCAACGTCTACCCGGTCGCGGACGGGGACACCGGCACCAACCTCTACCTGACCGTCGAGTCGGCGGCGACGGCGGTGGAGGCGGTGTTCGCCGGACACGAGGTGGGCGGCGCGGCCGGCGGGGGAGCACTCGTCGCCCCCGCGGTCCCGGGCGGTGGCGCGGCGGGGGGTCCCGTCGCGAGCGCGTCCTCGGTGCCCTCGCTCGCCGACGCCGTGCGGGCCATGGCGCACGGCGCGCTCATAGGCGCCCGCGGGAACTCGGGGACGATCCTCGCGCAGCTGCTGCGCGGCATGGCCCAGGTGCTCGCCGAGGAAGCCGGGGAACCGGACCGCCCCCACACCGACGGCAAGGGCCTCGGCCTGGCCCTGCGGCACGCGGCCGACTCCGCCCGGCAGGCCGTCGCCCACCCCGTGGAGGGCACCGTGCTGTCCGTCGCCTCCGCCGCCGCCGACGCGGCCCGGACGGCCGACGGCGACTGCGGGGCGGTCGCCCGGGCCGCCTACGGGGGCGCGTGCGCGGCCCTCGCGCGGACACCGGCCCAGCTGCCCGTCCTGGAGCGGTCCGGCGTGGTCGACGCGGGCGGGCGCGGGCTGGTCGCGGTGCTGGGGGCCCTGGTGGAGACGCTGACGGGGGAGGTGCCGGCGGCGGTGGGGGCGGCCGGGGCGGCCGGGGCGGCCTTCGTGCCGGAGGGGGCCGCACGCGGCGGGACGGCGCTCGACACGAACGCCGACACCGACACGAACACGGACACCGACAGCGACAGCGACACGGACACCGGCACCGGCGCCGACCCCGACGCAGGCACCGTGATCGACCCGTGCGAGCCGCCGGACGGCGAGGAGGGCGACGGGCCCGCCTACGAGGTCATCTACCTCCTGGAGGCCCAGGACACCGCCGTGGCCCGGCTGCGGGAGCGCCTGGACGCCCTCGGCGACTCCCTGGTCGTGGTCGGCGGTGACGGTCTGTGGAACGTCCACGTGCACGTCGACGACGCCGGCGCCGCCGTCGAGGCCGGACTGGAGGCCGGGCGGCCGCACCGCATCCGGATCACCCACTTCGGGGCGGACGACGTGCACACCGCGCGCGGTGAGCGCGCGCCCCGCGAGCGCGTCCAGCGGGGCGTCGTCGCCGTCGTCCCCGGGGAGGGCCTGGCCTGCCTGTACGCGGAGGCCGGCGCGACCACCGTGCTCGCCCGCCCCGGCGAGCCGCCCGCCAGCGGGGAGCTCGTCCAGGCGGTACGACGGGCCCACGCGCGCGAGGTGGTGCTGCTGCCCAACGACGCCGAGCTGCGCCACACCGCCGCCGCGGCGGCCGAGCAGGCCCGCGCCGAGGGCATCAGGGTGGCGCTCATCCCCACCCGGTCCGCGGTGCAGGGCCTGGCCGCGCTCGCCGTGCACGAGCCGGACCGCCGTTTCGACGAGGACGTCGTCGCGATGACCTCGGCGGCCGGCGCCACCCGCCACGCCGAGGTCACCGTCGCCGAGCACCAGTCGTGGACCATGGCGGGCATCTGCCAGGCCGGTGACGTCCTCGGCCTGATCGACGGGGACGTGGCGGTGATCGGCGCGGACGTCACCGACACCGCCCGCACCGTCCTGGACCGCATGCTCGCGGCGGGCGGCGAGCTGGTCACCCTGGTGCTCGGCGACGAGGTGCCCGACGAGGTCGCCGAGCACCTGCGGGCCCGGGTGCGGGAGGCGTACCTCGCCGTCGACACGGTGGTCTACCGGGGCGGCCGGCAGGGCGCGCTGCTGCTCATCGGCGTGGAGTAGCCCGCCGGCCCGGGGGGCACCGTCGTCCGCCGGAGGTCGGCTCGTCGGCAGCCCTCCGCTGCCGCGGTCAGCCGGCCGGCTGTTCCGTCGCCACCTGGATGAGCTGCTCCGCCTCCGCCCGGCGCGCCCGCACCGTCTCCTCGTCCCGGTCCCCGTCGTCGCCGTCCCCGGACGGGTCCCCGGCCACGGCGTCATACGCCGCCAGCACCGCACGCGCGCGTGCCGCCGCGTCGGACGGGCGGCCCAGGTCGGTCTCCAGCCAACCCGCGGCCAGTTCCGCGCCGGTCCGCGCGTGCAGCGCGGCGTCGCCCAGCGGAGCGAAGACGGCCACGGCCCGCGTCATCTGCGTCAGCGCCTCCTCCAGCGCGGCGCCGATCGACGCGTCGTCGTCGTCCTCCGCCACCGAGCGGGCGAGCAGGTCGCCGAACTGGCGGTGGGTGTGGCCCAGTTCCTCGACGAGCCGCTGCCGGGCCGCCACCGCCTCGGCCGCCTCCTGCGCGCTCCCGGCGCTCCCGGCGTCCGCGGGGTCCGCCGCGTCCAGGGCGCCCAGCGCGTCCGCGCACTCCTCGACCGCGTCGGCCATCAGCGTGCGCGCGGTCCCCGGCCCTTCCTGCGTGCGCAGCGCCAGCCACGCGCGGGCGCGCAGGGAGCGCACCAGGCCGTGCACGTTGCCCAGGGACCGCCACAGCTCACCGGCGCGCGCGTACGCCCGGTCCGCCTCGGCGGGCAGCCCCGCCTGGCCCAGGGACTCGGCGGCGAGGTGGGCGAGGGTGGCGTGGTCGTGCTGCTCGGGCCAGTGCCGGGCGATCTCGGCGGCCTGGAGCCGGCGTTCGGCGGCCTCCCGGTGCTCCCCGAGCTCGCTCAGGCAGTCCCCGAGCCACCACTGGGTCTGGACGACCGTGCCGTCGCCGTGCGTCTCGACGCCCAGGTCGGCGAGCGCCGACTCCAGGACCTCGGCGGCCTCCGCCCAGCGGCCCCGGCGCACCAGGTGTCCGCCGAGCTGGTGCCGGGCCCAGGCGCCGAGCGTCGGGCCCTCGCCCGCCACGTCGGCCCAGTGGGCCGCCTCCAAGGCGTGCTCGGCGGCCTCGTCGGCCTGCCCCCGGCCCCCGACCACCTCGGCGAGCTGGAGGTGCAACTGCGCCCGCCCGACGGGCTCCAGGTGCTCGCCGCCGTGCTCCAGGGCCGCCCGCAGCGCCCGTTCCGCCCCGGCCGGGTCGCCCAGGTGGTGCGCCAGGGCGGCCAGCCGGGCCTCGTACTCCACCGCGAACCAGGGCAGGCCCGCCGCGACGAACTCCGCGGACGCCCGCGCGAACAGCTCCGCGCCGGTGCGGGGGTCCCCGGACCGGGTGGCCAGTTCGGCGAGCAGGGCGTGGCCCTCCGCGACCCGCGCGGCCAGCCGCACGTCGTCCTCCGCGCGGCCCTCGACGAGGGCCAGCACCTCCCGCGCGGCCGCCTCGGCGTCGGCGAGGACGCCGGGCGCCACCGGGCCCTCCGCCTCGTGCACGGGCCGCATGAGGACGCGGGCGCGGCTCATCAGCACCCCCGCCGTCTGGCGCAGCCCGGTGCCCCCGTCGGCGTACAGCGCGAGGACCCTGTCGTACGGCTCCGCGACCGCCGCGCGGGCCTCCTCCAGCTCACCGCCCAGCGCCCGGACGTACGCCGCACGCGCGCGGGCCGCCAGGGCCTCCCCGGGGTCGCCGGCCTGCTCGTACAGGGCGGCGGCCCGCTCGAAGGACGCGACGCCCTCGGGGCCCAGTGACATCCCCTCGTGGTCGGCGATCTCCGCCCGGTCGCGCGCGTCCAGCACCGTGCCCGCGGCGCCTTCCGCGTCCTCGGCGGCCCGGGCGACGGCGGCCCACGCCTCCACCGCGTGCGGCCGCAGCGCGTCCGACAGCTGCCGGGCCCGGGCCAGCAGCGCCGCCAGGTCGTCCGGCTCCCCGGCCGGCTCCGCCGGCGCGACGGGCACCGGAGCCGGAGCGACGGCGGCGGGCCGCGCCGCGCGCACGCCCAGCGGCAGCCGCTCCACCAGCGGGCGACGCGCCATCCGCTCGCGCAGCCGCTCGCTGACGTACGAGGTGCCGTTGCGCGCGTCGAAGCGGGCGGCCAGCGCCAGGGCCTCCCCGCGCGCGTGCGCCGACAGCTCGGCGGCCGTCCAGGTGCGCCCGGCCGGGCCCGGCACCGTCTGCCCGCCCAGCCCCCGCTCCACCAGCCGGTCCATCAGCAGGGCCACCACGCCTAGGAAGTCCAGCTTGCTCTGCGGCTGGCCGTCGTCCGTGAAGTACGCCGGGCGCTCCGCGAGCAGTTCGAGCCCCCGGGCCTCGTTGCCGGTCAGGGCGCAGAACTCCACGTGGTCGGCGTACGCGCCGCGCATGCTCTCCATCGCCCGCACCAGCCGGAAGCCCCGCAGGTGGTGCGCGCGGGCCTCCTCCACGCGGTCCAGGCGCAGCAGCGGCAGCAGCGACGACGCCAGCGCGGTGTGCGGCTCGTGCGCGCACGTGTACGCGCCCTCCAGCACCGGCCCCCACAGCTCCAGGGCCTCCTCGTCGCGGCCCAGCTCCGCGTGCCACCAGCCCTGCCCGTGCAGCTCGCACGCGTGGCAGTCGGCCATGGCGTCCCGGTCCGCCGCCAGCCAGGCGGCGAAGGCCCGCTCGGCGCGGGCCCGGTCCCCGATGTGCGCGGCGACGCTGAACTCCGCGCTGCGCAGCGCCCGTTCGGAGTGCCCGGCGAGCCGGTAGCGGTGCTCCATCTCGCCGAGCCACTTCTCGATCGAGGCGAGCGGGATGTGCGGCTGGTCCAGCATCCCCGCCGACATCCACTTGAACACCCAGTGCAGCGAGTGCGTCTCGTAGGCGTCGAAGTCCTCCGGGCGCTCGTCCCACATGCGCAGCAGCCGCGCGAAGGGGACGAACATCTTCGCCTTCTCGGAGCTGTAGTTGTAGACCTTCAGCTGGTGCCCGAGCGCCTCGATCACGGCGAGCGGTACGCCCAGCTTCTCGGCCTCGGCGAGCAGTTGCTCCGCGCGCGCGTTGCGGGCCGGCCCCTCCGGCTGCTCGGAGTTGTCCGCCATCGCCCGGCGGAGCGAGTCGAAGTCCGTGATCCCGCTCATCCGCGCCCCTCCTCGCCGTGGGTGGCCCACTCCAGCAGGCCGATGAACGCCCGGTTCAGCAGTGCCGAGTCCGCGGGCCTGAGCGGTCGTTGCGCCATCAGCAGCGCCTGTCCGTACAGCGACTCCGTCGCGGTGCCGATCAGTTCCGGCTCCGGCAGCGAACTGATGCGCCGCACCAGCGGGTTGAGGTGGTTGAGCACCAGGCGCGAGCGGGGCGCGCTGCCGCGCAGCGAGCCGAGGATGCCCGCCCACAGGTCGTCCGCCTGCGCCTCGGCCTGTGCCCGCGCCTGCTCGTGCCGGGCCGCCCGGTCGTCCAGGTGCAGCGCGGGCACCGACAGCGGGTGGAACGCCCGCAGCACCACGTCGCAGCCCAGCGGGTCCAGCGTGGCCCGCGCCGCCGCGAGGAACCCCGCCAGCGCCAGCTCTTCCGCCGGGTCCACGGCGTCCAGGTGCGCGGTCACCGTGTCCGCGTCCAGCTCGGCGACCACCGTGCCCGGCCGCACCGACGGCAGCGCCTCGACCAGTTCGCTGTCGTAGGTGTAGCCGCCGTTGATCACGCCGATGCCCTGCGCGGAGGCGATCGGCGCGACCTGGCGGTACTCCTCCACCGTGCGCGTGAAGTGCACGACGCGGTGGCGCTGGGCGAACTCCTCCAGTGACAGCCGCCCGTCCGTCGTCTCGAACGGCAGCCACGGCAGCATCGTGCGCAGCATCTCCGGGTCGTGCCGCGCCAGCGACTTCACGCCCAGGTGGTGCACCGCCAGGAACGCCTCCAGCCGCTCCGGGTCGCCCGCCGCGAGTCCGGTCAGCCAGGACCGGATCCGCTCGCCGAGCGCGTCCCGCACGGCGGCCAGCGTCTCGTCCTCGTACAGCGCCTCGCGCGACGCGGTGGGCCGCAGGCTGTCGGTGTCCAGGACGCAGCGCACGAAGAACGCCCAGTCGGGCAGCAGCTGTTCGGCCCGCTCGGTGAGCAGCATGCCCTTCAGGTGCACCCGGTGCCCGGCGCGCTGGGCCGGACTGACCGCCGACGGCAGCACGTACGCCACCCCGCGGATCCCGGCCACCGGCACCGACAGGTCGATCGAGTCCAGCGGCGTGAAGCCGAGCAGCCCCTGGCAGTGCCGGGCCAGCGCCACCCGTCGGTTCGCGGGCGAGGCGTACGGCCGGTCCCAGGGCGCGGGCAGGTCGGTGACCTCGTCCTCTCCCACCCGCACGTCGTACGGCAGCAGCGAGCCGAAGTCCCGCGCCAGCGACAGCACCCGCTCCGGCGCCAGCCACTCGGCGGCACCGGCCCGCGCCACCAGGTGCACGGTCGTACCGGGTTCGGGGCGGGCCTCGTCCGGGAGCGTGCGCACGGTGTACGAGCCGTCGTCGCGCGCCGTCCACTCCACCGGCGGCGCCTGCGGGGTCCGCGCGCTGCGGCTGACCACCCGGATCCGCTCGGCGACCACGAAGCAGGCCAGCAGCCCGATGCCGAACTGGCCGAGGAAGTCCGACCGCGCCTCCTGCAGGCCCTCGGCCCGCTTGGAGCTGCGTCCGATGGTCGCCAGCAGCTCGTGCACGTCGGACTCGGTCAGCCCGATCCCGGAGTCCTCCACGCGCAGCGCGGCACCGCCCGCGCCGTCCGCGCCGTTCGCGTACAGGCGCACCCGGGCCGGGGCACCGGGCTCCACGGCCCGCCGGGCGGTGACCGCGTCCACCGCGTTCTGCAGGAGCTCGCGCAGGTAGACCTTGGGACTGGAGTAGAGGTGATGGGAGAGCAGGTCCACCAGACCACGCAGGTCGACCTGGAACGTACGGGGCGGCTCGGGGGCCGGGGATGACTGTGAGGTCTGGGAGTCCATCGTCGCTGCGCCGGTGGGGGGACTCGCGACGGCGCGGGGTCGGGCGGTCCCGGTGAGGCGGTGACCGCGGGGGATGGCCGGAGCGCGTCATCCTAAGTCCCGAACGACGCGCCTGACCAGGGGTTTCGAGACACGTATACGGCGATGTCAGTGCGGTGGTGTGCAATGGATCTCGTGCCCGCACTGGAACGACCCCTGAAGAACGTGCTCGGCGCCGCCACCGCGAAGGTGATGGCCGAGCACCTCGGCCTGCACACCGTCGGCGACCTCCTGCACCACTACCCGCGCCGGTACGAGGAGCGCGGCCAGCTCACCCACCTCGCCGACCTGCCCATGGACGAGCACGTGACCGTGGTCGCCCAGGTGGCCGACGCCCGCCTGCACACCTTCGCCTCCGCCCGGGCGCCCCGCGGCAAGGGGCAGCGCCTGGAGGTCACCATCACGGACGGCAGCGGCCGCCTCCAGCTGGTCTTCTTCGGCAACGGCGTGCACAAGCCGCACAAGGAACTCCTGCCGGGCACCCGCGCGATGTTCGCCGGCAAGGTCTCCGTCTTCAACCGCCGCCTGCAACTCGCCCACCCTGCCTACGAGCTGCTGAACGGCGATCCTGATGAGCAGGGGGAGCCGGGGGAGGCGGTGGAGAGCTGGGCGGGCGCCCTGATCCCGCTGTACCCGGCCACCGCCAAGCTGGAGTCATGGAAGATCGGCAAGGCCGTGCAGACGGTGCTGCCCGGCGTGCAGGAGGCGCTCGACCCGCTGCCGGACGCCCTGCGCGAGGGCCGCGGCCTGGTCCCCCTGCCCGAGGCCCTGGTCAAGATCCACCGACCGCAGACCAAGGCCGACATCGCCGACGCCCGCGCCCGCCTGAAGTGGGACGAGGCGTTCGTCCTCCAGGTCGCCCTGGCCCGCCGCCGGCACACCGACGCCCAGCTCGCCGCCGTCCCGCGCGTGCCGCGCCCCGACGGCCTGCTGACCGCGTTCGACGAGCGGCTGCCCTTCACCCTCACCGAGGGCCAGCAGCGGGTCTCCCGGGAGATCTTCGACGACCTGGCCACCGCGCACCCGATGCACCGGCTGCTGCAGGGCGAGGTCGGCAGCGGGAAGACCATGGTCGCCCTGCGGGCCATGCTCGCCGTGGTCGACGCCGGCGGGCAGGCCGCCCTGCTCGCCCCCACCGAGGTCCTGGCCCAGCAGCACCACCGCTCGGTCACCGAGATGATGGGCGAGCTCGCCGAGGGCGGGATGCTCGGCGGCTCCGAGCACGCCACCAAGGTCGTGCTGCTCACCGGGTCGATGGGCGCGGCCGCCCGCCGCCGGGCCCTGCTGGACCTCGTCACCGGCGAGGCCGGCATCGTCATCGGCACGCACGCGCTGATCGAGGACAAGGTCCAGTTCCACGACCTGGGCCTGGTCGTCGTGGACGAACAGCACCGCTTCGGCGTCGAGCAGCGCGACGCCCTGCGCGGCAAGGGCAAGCAGCCCCCGCACCTGCTCGTGATGACGGCCACGCCCATCCCGCGCACGGTCGCCATGACGGTCTTCGGCGACCTGGAGACCTCGGTCCTGGACCAGCTCCCGGCCGGCCGCTCGCCCATCGCCAGCCACGTCGTCCCGGCGGCCGACAAGCCCCACTTCCTGGCCCGCGCCTGGGAGCGGGTGCGCGAGGAGGTGGCGGCCGGCCACCAGGCGTACGTGGTGTGCCCCCGCATCGGCGACGAAGAGGAGGGCACGGCCAAGCGCCCACCGGCGGAGGACGACGCCGGGAAGCGGCCCCCGCTGGCCGTCCTGGACGTCGCCGACCAGCTCGCCAAGGGCCCGCTGCAGGGCCTGCGCGTCGAGGTGCTGCACGGCCGGATGGCACCCGACGACAAGGACGCCGTCATGCGCCGCTTCGCCGCGGGCGACGCCGACGTGCTGGTCGCCACCACCGTCATCGAGGTCGGCGTCAACGTCCCGAACGCCACCGCCATGGTGATCATGGACGCCGACCGCTTCGGCGTCTCCCAGCTCCACCAGCTGCGCGGCCGCGTCGGCCGTGGCGCGGCCCCCGGCGTGTGCCTCCTCGTCACCGAGATGCCGGAGGCGAGCCCGGCCCGCCAGCGGCTGGGCGCGGTCGCCGCCACGCTCGACGGCTTCGAGCTGTCCCGCATCGACCTCGAACAGCGCCGCGAGGGCGACGTCCTCGGCCAGGCCCAGTCCGGCTCCCGTTCCTCCCTGCGGGTGCTGGCGGTCATCGAGGACGAGGAGATCATCGCGGAGGCCCGCCAGGAGGCGACGGCCCTGGTGGCGGCCGACCCGGAGCTGACCGGCCTCCCCGGCCTGCGCACCGCGCTGGACGCCCTCCTGGACGAGGAGAGGGAGCAGTACCTGGAGAAGGGGTGAGGAGAGTCGAGAACAGGGGTGCGGGACCTCGCCCCGCGGCCTCCCGGGGACGCGGGCGACCGCGCCACCGGCCACACTGGAACCCACAGCTGACCCAGGCAGGGAACCCCCGGCCGCCCACCACCGAGGAAGCAAGATGACCCGCGTGATCGCCGGCGCCGCCGGCGGCCGTCGACTGGCCGTCCCCCCGGGCAACGGCACCCGCCCCACCTCCGACCGCGCGCGCGAGGGTCTCTTCTCCACCTGGCAGTCCCTGCTGGGCGGCCCCCTGGACGGCGAGCGCGTCCTCGACCTGTACGCCGGCTCCGGCGCCGTCGGCCTGGAGGCGCTGTCCCGGGGCGCGGCCCACACCCTGCTCGTGGAGGCCGACGCCCGCGCCGCCCGCACCGTGCGGGAGAACGTGCGCGCGCTGGGCCTGCCGGGCGCCGAGGTCCGCGCGGGCAAGGCCGAGCAGGTCATCCGTACGGCGCCCCCGGCCGAGCCGTACGACCTGGTCTTCCTCGACCCCCCGTACGCCGTCACCGACGACGATCTTCGGGAGATCCTCCTCACACTCCGCTCGGAGGGCTGGCTCACGGCCGACGCGCTCGTCACCGTGGAGCGCAGCACCAGAGGTGGCGAATTCCGCTGGCCGGACGGCTTCGCGGCACTCCGGTCCCGTCGCTACGGCGAGGGAACGTTTTGGTACGGTCGCGCCGCCTCACCGTGCGAAGACGCACGATGACCGGACCCGAGAGCGAGGGAACTCCAGTGCGCCGCGCCGTCTGTCCCGGATCGTTCGACCCGATCACCAACGGTCACCTCGACATCATCTCCCGTGCCTCACGCCTCTACGACGAGGTCTACGTCGCGGTGATGATCAACAAGTCCAAGAAGGGCCTGTTCGAGATCGACGAGCGGATCGGCCTGATACGCGAGGTCACCGCCGAGTACGGCAACGTGGTCGTGGAGTCCTTCCACGGACTCCTCGTCGACTACTGCAAGGAGCGGGACATCCCCGCCATCGTCAAGGGCCTCAGGGCGGTCAGCGACTTCGACTACGAGCTCCAGATGGCCCAGATGAACAACGGCCTCTCCGGCGTCGAAACGCTGTTCGTGCCCACCAACCCCACCTACAGCTTCCTGTCCTCCTCGCTGGTCAAGGAGGTCGCGACCTGGGGCGGCGACGTCTCCCACCTGGTCCCGCCGGCCGTCCTGACCGCCCTCGACGAGCGCCTGCGCGCGGACTGATGGGGCTACAGTCGTCCCGTCCGTCTCCATCACAGCTGTAGAGAGTGGCGAGCCCCCGGTGGACGTACAGAAGAAGCTCGACGAGATCGTGGCGGCGGTCTCCAGCGCCCGCTCGATGCCGATGTCGGCCTCGTGCGTGGTCAACCGCGCCGAACTGCTCTCCCTGCTGGAGGAGGTGCGCGCGGCGCTGCCCGACTCCCTCGCCCAGGCCCGGGAGCTGATCGGCGACCGCGAGCAGATGGTCGAGGAGGCCCGCCAGGAGGCCGAGCGGATCATCTCCCACGCGCACGCCGAGCGCGGCTCGCTGATCTCCGACACCGAGGTCGCCCGCCGCTCCCAGGCCGAGGCCGACCGGATCCTCGCCGAGGCCCGCCAGGAGGCCGAGGAGATCCGCGCCGAGGCCGACGAGTACGTCGACTCCAAGCTCGCCAACTTCGAGGTCGTCCTCACCAAGACGCTCGGCTCGGTCGGCCGCGGCCGCGAGAAGCTCCTCGGCACCGGCCCGGGCACCGACGAGAACGGCTACGAGGACGAGGACGCCCCCGAGCGCAGCCACGACCCCGAGGTCCTGCGCCGCGACGCCGACGCGTACGTGGACGCCAAGCTGGGCGCCTTCGAGGCGGTCCTCGCCAAGACCCTGGACGCGGTGGGCCGCGGCCGGCAGAAGCTGCACGGCCGGATCGCCACCGACGACCTCGGCGCCCTCGCCGACGACACGACGACCTACCAGCACTCCTCGGACGCCGACTACCTCGCCGACCTGGCCGCCCTCGCGGAGCGGGACGCCCCGGCCGAGCAGCAGCAGGCGCAGCAGCCGTCGTACGACCAGCAGGGCGCGTACGCCTACCAGCAGCCGGACCCCTACGGCTACCCGCAGCAGCAGACCTACGCCGGCCAGCAGGACCCCTACGGCTACCAGCAGGCCGACCCGTACGCCTACCAGGGCTACGACCCCCAGCACCCCGCCTACGACCACCAGCACCAGCAGCACCAGGCCCAGCAGCCGGAGCAGGCGCAGCAGTCGTACGCGCTCGACGAGACCAGCCTGTTCGACACCGGCATGATCAGCGCCGAGCAGCTGCGCGCCTACGAGCAGGGCCGCGGCCAGTAGCGCGGCACCGGATTGGGTCCTGGGGGAAAGCTCAAGTATCCTGGCTCTTCGGTCGCGCCCACCTTCGCGATCCGCGCTGCCCCCGTACACCCCGGGTGGCGTCCCCCCAGCTCCGCACAGGAAAGCAGGAACGGCCCTGAACGCCCGCCTCGACCACCGCAACCCCCTCGTGTTCGACACGCACGAGCTGGGGCGGCGTCCTGGTGCGCTGCAGCGCCTGACCCGCACGGTCGACGCCCCCCGGGACCTCGGTATCCAGGGCGTCGTCGGAGTGCCGCAAGGCACCCCGGTGGAGCTCGAACTGCGGCTCGAGTCGGTCATGGAAGGGGTGCTCGTCACAGGCACCGCCCGTGCACGGGCCGAGGGGGAGTGCGTAAGGTGTCTGGAGCCGCTTCAGCTGGACGTGGAAGCGGACTTCCAGGAACTGTTCTCGTACCCTGACGCCGACGACCGGGGCCGTGTGATCGCGGAACCGGGCGACGACGCCGAGGACGACGAGGACAGGTTCCACCTCGAGGACGGACTCTTCGACCTCGAGCCTGTGCTGCGTGATGCGGTGGTGCTCGCACTGCCGATGCAGCCGGTGTGCCAGGAAGACTGCCCGGGTCTGTGCTCCGAGTGCGGAGAGCGGCTCGCGGACGACCCGGACCACCACCACGACGCCGTCGACATCCGTTGGGCGGCTTTGCAGGGACTCGCCGGCACCATGTCGGACGGCGAGAAGGACGAGATGAGCGGCGACGCGACTCGATCAGCGCGCGTCGACGAGAAGCAGGAGAAGTAGCCGTGGCTGTTCCGAAGCGGAAGATGTCGCGCAGCAACACGCGCCACCGCCGGTCGCAGTGGAAGGCTGCGGTCCCCACCCTGGTCGCGTGCGAGCGCTGCCACGAGCCCAAGCAGCAGCACATCGCGTGCCCGTCGTGCGGCACCTACAACAAGCGCCAGGTCCTCGAGGTCTGAGCGGCTGGTGAGAGGCTTCATGTCTGACGCCAAGGCGGAATCAGTCGCCAGGAAGAAGGCGGACACGGCCTCGTCCCACACGCTTCTGGAAGGGCGGCTCGGCTACCACGTCGAGTCCGCCCTTCTGGTGCGAGCGCTGACCCACCGTTCCTACGCGTACGAGAACGGCGGCCTGCCGACGAACGAGCGGCTGGAGTTCCTCGGGGACTCCGTGCTCGGCCTCGTCGTCACGGACACGCTGTACCGGACCCACCCCGACCTGCCCGAGGGCCAGCTGGCCAAGCTGCGGGCCGCGGTGGTCAACTCGCGTGCGCTGGCGGAGGTCGGTCGCGGACTCGACCTGGGGTCCTTCATCCGGCTCGGCCGCGGTGAAGAGGGCACGGGCGGGCGGGACAAGGCATCCATCCTCGCCGACACCCTGGAAGCGGTGATCGGCGCGGTCTATCTCGACCAGGGCCTCGAGGCGGCCTCCGAACTGGTGCACCGCCTGTTCGACCCGCTGATCGAGAAGTCCTCCAACCTCGGTGCCGGCCTGGACTGGAAGACCAGTCTCCAGGAGCTCACCGCGACCGAGGGACTCGGCGTGCCCGAGTACCTGGTCACGGAGACCGGCCCCGACCACGAGAAGACCTTCACTGCTGCCGCCCGCGTCGGAGGCGTCTCGTACGGCACCGGCACCGGCCGCAGCAAGAAGGAGGCGGAGCAGCAGGCCGCGGAGTCCGCCTGGCGGGCCATCCGCGCGGCCGCGGACGAACGTGCCAAGGCGGCGGAGGCGGCGAGGACGGCGGAAGCCGTCCACGACACCGACGCCACCGACCCGGCCGGCGCCGCGGACGAGGCACCGGCCTCCGCCTGACCGCAGCAGCACACAGCGGTACCCGCAGTACACGCAGTACCCGTAGTACAGCAGCACACAGCACGTCAGCAGCGAACCGGGCGTCCCGCCCCCGGCCCTCCGCCGGGGCGGGGCGCCCGGCTCGTACACCGGTAGTCCACGGGGGATCCCATGCCCGAGTTGCCCGAGGTCGAGGTCGTACGACGGGGACTGGAGCGGTGGGTCGCCCACCGGACGGTCGCCGCGGCCGAGGTGCTGCACCCACGTGCCGTACGGCGCCACGTGCTCGGCGCCGACGACTTCACGCACCGCCTCACGGGCCACCGCGTCGGCACGCCCAGCCGGCGCGGCAAGTACCTGTGGCTGCCGCTGGAGGACACGCCCCAGGCGGTCCTCGCGCACCTGGGGATGAGCGGCCAGCTGCTGGTCCAGCCGCACACCGCGCCCGACGAGAAGCACCTGCGCATCCGGGTCCGCTTCGCCGATGAGCAGGGCACCGAGCTGCGCTTCGTCGACCAGCGCACCTTCGGCGGGCTGTCGCTGCACGACACCACGCCCGACGGGCTGCCCGACGTCATCGCGCACATCGCCCGCGACCCCCTCGACCCGCTCTTCGACGACGAGGCGTTCCACCGGGCGCTGCGCCGCAAGCGCACCACGATCAAGCGGGCCCTGCTGGACCAGTCGCTGATCAGCGGCATCGGCAACATCTACGCGGACGAGGCGCTGTGGCGCTCCCGCCTGCACTACGAGCGCCCCACCGCGACCCTCACCCGCCCGCGCACCGCCGAACTCCTCGGCCACGTCCGGGAGGTCATGGGGGCCGCGCTCGAAGTGGGGGGCACCAGCTTCGACAGCCTCTACGTCAACGTCAACGGCGAGTCGGGCTACTTCGACCGGTCCCTGGACGCCTACGGGCGCGAGGGGCTGCCGTGCAGGCGGTGCGGTACGCCGATGCGCCGACGGCCGTGGATGAACCGGTCGAGCTACTTCTGCCCGACGTGTCAGAGGGCGCCGCGCGCCGTGTCGTAGTGCGCGCGGGCGGCGAGGACGTCGTCCATCCGGCCCTCCACGAAGTGGATGAGCGACAGCAGCCGCTCGGCGACGTCACGGCCGAGGGGCGTCAGCTCGTAGTCCACGCGGGGCGGGTTGGTCGGCTGGGCCTCGCGGTGCACCAGCCCGTCGCGCTCCAGCGCGTGCAGCGTCTGGGACAGCATCTTCTCGCTCACGCCGTCGACGCGGCGGCGCAGCTCGTTGAAGCGCAGCGGGCCTTCGTACAGCGCGCCGAGGGTGAGTCCGCCCCAGCGGCCCGTGACGTGCTCCAGCGTGCCGCGCGAGGGGCAGGCCTTGGCGAACACGTTGTAGGGGAGCTCCTGCTCCGCCGTGCGCTCCTGAATGCCGTCCATGGCCCCAGCCTACGCGAAAGCAGCGCTAACCAACAGGTTGCACTTTCCAAAAGTTAGTGCTTTCCTTTCGTCACTGCTTTCGACCTGCGCTGTGAGGAGCCTTCCCATGACGAACCCTGTTGTCTCCATCGCCTACCACTCTGGCTACGGCCACACCGCCGTCCTCGCCGAGGCCGTGCGGGCCGGCGCCGTCGAGGCGGGCGCCGAGGTGCACCTGATCAAGGTCGACGGGATCACCGAGGAGCAGTGGGCGCTGCTGGACGCCTCGGACGCGATCGTGTTCGGCTCGCCGACCTACATGGGCACCGCGTCCGGCGCCTTCCACGTCTTCGCCGAGGCGACCGCCAAGCGCTGGTCCGGCCAGGACTGGAAGGACAAGCTGGCGGCCGGCTTCACCAACTCCGGCTCCAAGAGCGGCGACAAGCTGCACACACTGCAGTTCTTCCAGATCCTCGCCGCCCAGCACGGCATGCACTGGGTGAACCTCGGCCTGCACCCCGGCTGGAACAGCAGCGAGGCCTCCGAGAACGACCTCAACCGCCTCGGCGTCTTCGCCGGCGCGGCCGCCCAGACCAACGTCGACGAGGGCCCGGAGGCCGTCCACAAGGCCGACATCGCCACGGCCGAACACCTGGGCCACCGCATCGCCCGCACGGCGGCCACGTTCCGCGCGGGGGCGGCGGCAGCCTAGGGAAACCACGTCGCGAGGGCGGCCGGAGGTGAGGGCGACGGCGAGCGCGAGGTCGTCGGAGACATGACGGACGCCTGACCCCCCGTGCTCGGGTCAGGCGTCCACGTCGTGGGACCGGTGTCTCAGTAGCCGAAGTCCTGGGTCCACCACGGGCCGCCCGGGCCCATGTGGACGCCCACTCCGAGGGTCTTGAAGTCGCAGTTCAGTATGTTGGCGCGATGGCCGGGGCTGTTCATCCAGGCCTTCATCACGGCGGCCGCGTCGGTCTGGCCGCGCGCTATGTTCTCGCCGCCCAGGTCGGATATCCCGGCCGCCGAGGCGCGGTCCCAGGGGGTCTTGCCGTCGGGGTCGGTGTGGTCGAAGAAGCCGCGTGCGGCCATGTCGTCGCTGAACCGCGCCGCGAGGTCGGCCAGCGCGCTGTTCGCGGCCACCGGGCTGCACCCGACCTTGGCCCGCTCCTCGTTGACGAGGTTCAGCACCTGGGCCGCGGCCTGCGCCTCGGCCGAGACGGTGACCGGGGCGCCGGTGCGCTGCGGTGCCCTCGTGGCCGACCGGGACGGGGCCTTGGCCGACGGTGCCGGCTTCTTCGTGGACGGTGTCACCGACGGCTTCGCGGGCGCCGTCCGGGTGGGCGACGCGGAGGGCGGGGTCGAGGGTGAGGCCGAGGCCGGGGCCGACGTGGACGCCGAGGCGGACGGCGACACCGAGCGGCCCGTGCCGCCACGGCTGGTCGGGGTGCCGTCGCGGCTCTCGGTCGCGGCGCCGGACGTGCCGCCCTGCTCGGAGGCCGAGTTGGTCGGCGCACCGCCCGCCTGGACCTTGTCGCCGGTGCTGGTGCCCCCGCCGAGCTGGTAGTTCTCCAGGCCCGGCACCACACCGGTGGCCACCGCCACCGTGCCGAGGGCCACCGCGGCGGACACACCGAGCAGACCGGTCTTCACCGGCGTCGCGGCCCGCTTCCTGCGGCGGTGCCCGCGCCCGGCCCCGCGGTCGGGCGTGAAGCCGTCGTCGCCGTGGCCGCCCGTCGCGTGACCGCCCTCACCGCCGCCGAACCCGTCGCTCGCGAACACCGCGGTCCGCGGGCCGTCGTCGCCGTACCCCTCACCACCGCGGACGTCGTCCACGGCGTACAGGTACTCGTGGCTCCTGGCGTACTCCTCGGCGTACGCCTCCGGGTTCAGGTAGGGCGCGATGCCCAGTGTGGGGCCCTCGCTCCCGTACGAGTCCCCCCGGGAGTGGCCCCGCGTGAAGGGGCCCTTCGGCTGTGCGACCCCCGTGGCGCGGCCCGTGGCGGCGCGGCCGGCGTCGGAGCGTCGGTGGCGTCCCATGTCCTGGCCTTCCTCGTCCCTGCTGGCGACCCGAGCCTCACGGTCAGTGACTCCTGCGGTCAATGACTCCTCGTGGCCGACCAGACCCACTCGATCGAGTGAGTTTCATATGAGATTCATTGGGTCGGGACGGTACCGCATGACGCGCGGGGAGGATGTGTCCCGCGTGACACCGGCCGGTTAGGTTGCACCCATGAGCGAGGACGTACGGCTGGTCGCCTGGGTGCGGGGACGGGTCCAAGGGGTGGGTTTCCGCTGGTTCACGCGGGCCAAGGCGCTGGAGATCGGCGGGCTGAGTGGCTTTGCTCTCAATCTGGCCGACGGCCGCGTCCAGGTGGTCGCCGAGGGGCCCTGCGAGGGCTGTGAGGGCCTGCTGGCCTGGCTCCAGGGTGACGACACGCCCGGGCGCGTGGAGGGCGTCACCGAGATCTGGGACACACCCCGCGGCGGCTACGACGGCTTCGCCATCCGCTGAGCCGCCCGCCCGGCCCGCGCCCCGCGGCCGCCCGGACACCCTCCGCGCACGGCCGGCTCCGGGAAAAGGAGCAGGTGAGTGCCGAGGGAGGCTTGCGCCGCCGGGCCCCGCACGCCAGGATGATCGCCACGCCCCGAGGGGCCCGCAGCAGACGTCACGCCGCCGTTCCAGGCCGCGCACGCCGGGTCGCCCGCCAATACGGGGTGTGATCGTGTTGACCGTCAAACTTTTTGGTGAGAACCTGAAAGCACCCCGCGCACCCAGCTGTTTGGCATGGATGAACGGCAGCAGCAACATGATCCTGCCAGGCACCGCGGGTGCATATCCCTCACGACCCACACCGCTTCGGTCGGTCACTCATTGTGGAGGACCATCCATCATGGCAAAGGCGCTTCTCGGTTACGTCGGCGGCTCCGACCCTCGACTCCTCGCCGAGATGCGACGGCTGCAGCAGCGCGTCCAGGACCTGGAATCCGAGCTCGGACGGATCCAGGCGGAGAAGGACGCCCTGCAGGCTGCCGCTTCTCACGACAGGATCGTGCAGAGCATCGACGCACACCAGGCGGAGCCTGCGCTCACCTGATCGCTGCACCCGCTCCACAACAGCATGCGCAGCGGTTGGGGTGTCCGTCATCAACCGCGTCGGACCGCTTCGTTGTCAGAGTTGCAAGGGACGCTTCGGCGTCCCTTCTTTCTGCCCCCGTCCTCCGCTCGAGCCGTCCGCCGCACCCCCGCCGGACTTCGCTGCTCCACACACCCTTCAACTTCGCTAACGAAGGGTGTGCCCTGCGCGTTCACGCGTGAAACCGCGGGTTCATGGAGTGAGACACCCCCGGGAGGTAGAGTCCGGCGGCGTGCACCTCAAGGCCCTGACCCTCCGCGGCTTCAAGTCGTTCGCGTCGGCGACCACGCTCCGGTTCGAGCCGGGGATCACCTGCGTCGTCGGACCCAACGGCTCGGGCAAGTCCAACGTCGTGGACGCGCTGAGCTGGGTCATGGGCGAGCAGGGCGCCAAGTCGCTGCGCGGCGGCAAGATGGAGGACGTCATCTTCGCCGGCACCACCGGCCGCCCCCCGCTGGGCCGCGCCGAGGTGTCCCTGACCATCGACAACTCCGACGGCGCGCTGCCCATCGAGTACGCCGAGGTCACCATCACGCGGATCATGTTCCGCAACGGCGGCAGCGAGTACCAGATCAACGGCGACACCTGCCGCCTGCTGGACATCCAGGAACTGCTCTCCGACTCCGGCATCGGCCGCGAGATGCACGTCATCGTCGGACAGGGCCAGCTCGACTCCGTCCTGCACGCCGACCCCATGGGCCGCCGGGCGTTCATCGAGGAGGCGGCCGGCGTCCTCAAGCACCGCCGGCGCAAGGAGAAGGCGCTGCGCAAGCTGGACGCGATGCAGGCCAACCTCGCGCGCGTGCAGGACCTCACCGACGAGCTGCGCCGCCAGCTCAAGCCGCTGGGCCGCCAGGCCGCGGTGGCCCGCCGGGCGGCCGTCATCCAGGCCGACCTGCGCGACGCCCGCCTGCGCCTGCTCGCCGACGACCTCGTACGGCTGCGCGAGGCGCTGCGGGCCGAGGTGGCCGACGAGGCCGCGCTGAAGGAGCGCAAGGAGGCCGCCGAGCAAGAGCTGCGCAAGGCGCTCCAGCGCGAGGCGCTGCTGGAGGACGAGGTGCGCCGGCTCACACCGCGGCTGCAGCGCGCCCAGCAGACCTGGTACGAGCTGTCCCAGCTGGCCGAGCGGGTGCGCGGCACGGTCTCGCTGGCCGACGCGCGCGTGCAGAGCGCCACCTCCGCCCCGCCCGAGGAGCGGCGCGGCCGCGACCCCGAGGACCTGGAGCGCGAGGCCGCCCGGGTCCGGGAGCAGGAGGCCGAGCTGGAGACCGCCCTGGAGGCGGCGCAGCGGGCACTGGACGACACGGTCGCCCACCGCGCCGAGCTGGAGGGCGCGCTGGCGGCCGAGGAACGGCGCCTGAAGGACGCGGCCCGGGCCCTCGCCGACCGCCGCGAAGGGCTGGCCCGCCTCGGCGGGCAGGTCAACGCGGCCCGCTCCCGCGCCGCCTCCGCGCAGGCCGAGATCGAGCGGCTGGCCGCCGCCCGCGACGAGGCGCAGGACCGTGCCGTCCGCGCCCAGGAGGAGTACGAGGCGCTGCAGGCCGAGGTCGACGGCCTCGACGCGGACGACGCGGAACTGGCGGAACACCACGAGGACGCCAAGCGGCGGCTGGCCGAGGCCGAGGCCGCACTGACGGCCGCCCGCGAGGCGGTCACGGCGGCCGAACGCCGGCGCGCGGCGACCCAGGCCCGGCATGAGGCACTGGCCCTGGGCCTGCGGCGCAAGGACGGCTCCGGCGCGCTGCTCGGCGCCCGGGACCGCCTCACCGGACTGCTGGGCCCGGCCGCTGAGCTGCTGACCGTGACCCCCGGGCACGAGGCCGCCCTGGCGGCCGCCTTCGGCGCGGCCGCCGACGCCCTCGCCGTGACCAGCCCGGGCGCGGCCGCCGAGGCCATCCGCCTCCTGCGCAAGGAGGACGCGGGCCGGGCCACCCTCCTCCTGAGCGGCGCGCCGGAGGAACCGGCCCCGACCGGCCCGGCGGAGCAGGTGCCCGACGGCGCCCGACCGGCCGCCGGCCTCGTGCGGGGCCCCGCCGAGCTGATGCCCGCCGTACGGCGCCTGCTGCGCGGGACCGTCGTCGTCGGGACCCTCGAGGACGCCGAGGACCTCGTCCGCGCGCGGCCGGACCTGACCGCCGTGACCGCCGAGGGCGACCTGCTCGGGGCGCACGTCGCGCACGGCGGGTCCGCGGGGGCGCCGAGCCTGCTGGAGGTGCAGGCGTCCGTCGACGAGGCCGCCGCCGAGCTGGACGAGCTGGCCGTGCGGTGCGAGGAGCTGACCAGCGCCCAGCTGGCCGCGGGTGAACGGCGCCGGGAGGCCGCCGCGCTCGTGGAGGAGCTGGGGGAGCGGCGCCGGGCCGCCGACCGGGAGAAGTCCGCCGTCGCCCAGCAGCTCGGCCGGCTCGCCGGGCAGGCGCGGGGGGCCGCCGGTGAGGCCGAGCGGTCCGCGGCCGCCGCCGCACGGGCGCAGGAGGCGCTGGACAGGGCGCTGGAAGAGGTCGAGGAGCTGGCCGAACGGCTGGCCGTGGCCGAGGAGATGCCGGTCGAGGAGGAGCCCGACACCTCGGTGCGCGACCGGCTCGCCGCCGACGGCGCCAACGCCCGCCAGACCGAGATGGAGGCGCGCCTCCAGGTCCGTACGCACGAGGAGCGCGTCAAGGGACTGGCCGGCCGGGCCGACTCCCTCGACCGGGCCGCCCGCGCCGAACGCGAGGCACGCGCGCGTGCCGAGCAGCGGCGGGCCCGGCTGCGCCACGAGGCGGCCGTCGCCGGGGCCGTCGCCTCCGGCGCCCGGCAGCTCCTGGCGCACGTGGAGGTGTCCCTCACCCGCGCCGAGCGCGAGCGGACCGCCGCCGAGGCCGCCAAGGCGCGCCGCGAGCAGGAGCTGGCCGCCGCCCGCACCGCGGGCCGGGACCTGAAGGCCGAGCTCGACAAGCTGACCGACTCGGTCCACCGCGGTGAGGTGCTGGGCGCCGAGAAGCGGCTGCGGATCGAGCAGCTGGAGACCAGGGCCCTGGAGGAGCTGGGCGTCGAGCCCGCAGGACTGGTCTCCGAGTACGGGCCGCACCAGCCGGTGCCGCCGTCGCCGCCCGCCGAGGGCGAGGAGCTGCCCGAGGACCCCGGGCACCCCCGCAACCAGCCCCGCCCGTTCGTCCGGGCCGAGCAGGAGAAGCGGCTGCGCGCCGCCGAGCGGGCGTACCAGCAGCTCGGCAAGGTCAACCCGCTGGCGCTGGAGGAGTTCGCGGCGCTGGAGGAGCGCCACCAGTTCCTCAGCGAGCAGCTGGAGGACCTGAAGAAGACGCGCGCCGACCTGCTGCAGGTGGTGAAGGAGGTCGACGAGCGCGTCGAGCAGGTCTTCACCGAGGCCTACCGGGACACCGCCCGGGAGTTCGAGGGCGTGTTCAGCCGGCTGTTCCCCGGCGGCGAGGGCCGGCTGGTGCTGACCGACCCGGACCACATGCTCACCACCGGCGTGGACGTCGAGGCCCGCCCGCCGGGCAAGAAGGTCAAGCGGCTGAGCCTGCTGTCCGGCGGCGAGCGGTCGCTGACCGCGGTCGCGCTGCTGGTGTCGATCTTCAAGGCCCGGCCCAGCCCGTTCTACGTCATGGACGAGGTCGAGGCCGCCCTCGACGACACCAACCTGCAGCGGCTGATCCGGATCATGCAGGAGCTCCAGGAGTCCTCCCAGCTGATCGTGATCACGCACCAGAAGCGGACGATGGAGGTCGCCGACGCGCTGTACGGCGTGTCGATGCAGGGCGACGGCGTCTCGAAGGTCATCAGCCAGCGGCTCCGCTAGGGGGTGTCTTGTCGATCGGGCCGGATCAGGGAGCGGGGTCTGGTGCCGTGCATCGCAAGGCGGAGGAGGGAGTCGATGCGGAGCATCGGCGAGTGACGACAACGCGGCGAGGTGCGGTGCCAGGCGCCGCGAGCCCGGCCTGATCGGCAAGACACCCCCTAGTTAGCAGCCGTCCATCCCGGGCACTTGGTCACTGTCGGGCCCCGGCCCGGACCCGTGCGGTCCGCCTCAGGGCCCGCCTCCTTCAATCATTCAAGAATTGAACACTGCGGCTCCTTCCGGTGCTTGTTACCTCACATTCACGGTCTCTTGACTTCGAGACATGAAGGCATAGGCTCTGCAACGTTGCTTTTACCTTCAGGTATCACCTGGAAGGGCTCGCCCCCCAGCGGCAGCGTTGCCGCGGCCCGAGGAGAACACGTGACCAGCACTGCGCAGGCACCCCAGCCAGGAGCCAGAACGGCTCATCCCGATCATCTCGGGCATGTCATCTTCATCGCGGCGGCGGCCGCCATGGGCGGTTTCCTCTTCGGCTACGACAGCTCCGTCATCAACGGTGCCGTCGAGGCCATCCGGGACCGCTACGACGTGGGCTCCGCGGCCCTGGCCCAGGTCATCGCCATCGCGCTGATCGGCTGTGCGATCGGCGCGGCCACCGCCGGCCGGATCGCGGACCGCATCGGCCGCATCCGCTGCATGCAGATAGCCGCCGTGCTGTTCACCGTCAGCGCCGTCGGCTCGGCGCTGCCCTTCGCGCTGTGGGACCTCGCCTTCTGGCGCATCGTGGGCGGCTTCGCCATCGGCATGGCCTCGGTGATCGGCCCGGCCTACATCGCCGAGGTCGCCCCGCCCGCCTACCGCGGCAGGCTCGGCTCCTTCCAGCAGGCCGCGATCGTCGTCGGCATCGCCATCTCCCAGCTGGTCAACTGGGGCCTGCTCAACGCCGCGGGCGGCGACCAGCGCGGTGAGCTGATTGGCCTGGAGGCCTGGCAGGTCATGCTCGGCGTCATGGTGGTCCCGGCCGTCCTCTACGGCCTGCTCTCCTTCGCCATCCCCGAGTCCCCCCGCTTCCTGATCTCCGTCGGCAAGCGCGAGCGCGCCCGCGAGATCCTCGCCGAGGTCGAGGGCAAGGACGTCGACTTCGACGCCCGTGTCGCCGAGATCGAGCACGCCATGAAGAGCGAGCACAAGTCGACCTTCAAGGACCTGCTCGGCGGCTCCTTCTTCTTCAAGCCGATCGTCTGGGTCGGCATCGGCCTGTCGGTCTTCCAGCAGTTCGTCGGCATCAACGTCGCGTTCTACTACTCCTCGACGCTGTGGCAGTCGGTCGGCGTCGACCCGACGGACTCGTTCTTCTACTCCTTCACGACGTCGATCATCAACATCGTCGGCACCGTGATCGCGATGATCTTCGTGGACCGCGTCGGCCGCAAGCCGCTCGCCCTCATCGGCTCCGTCGGCATGGTGATCGGCCTCGGCCTGGAGGCCTGGGCGTTCTCCTACCACCTCGTCGACGGCAAGCTCCCGGCCACCCAGGGCTGGGTCGCCCTGATCGCCGCCCACATCTTCGTCCTCTTCTTCGCCCTGTCGTGGGGTGTGGTCGTCTGGGTGTTCCTCGGCGAGATGTTCCCGAACCGGATCCGCGCCGCCGCGCTCGGCGTCGCCGCCGCCGCGCAGTGGATCGCGAACTGGGCCATCACCGCGAGCTTCCCGTCGCTGGCCGACTGGAACCTGTCCGGCACCTACGTGATCTACACGGTGTTCGCGGCGCTCTCCATCCCGTTCGTCCTGAAGTTCGTCAAGGAGACGAAGGGCAAGGCGCTGGAGGAGATGGGCTGACCCGCCCGCACGAGCTCGAGGAGAGCGGCCAAGTCCCCGCTGCCCCTCTCCTCGTACCGTCCGCCGCCCCCGCCCCGGCCCCGCCGGGACCGGGGGCGGCGGTGTCGTGCACGGCTCCGTGCACACGGTGCGCGGGAGGCGGGTCGGGGCGATGGGGGTCGCGCATACTGGACGGGTTATGGACATCGTCATCCTTGCTGTAGTCATCGCCGTGGTCGTGATCGGCGCGCTCGGCGGGCTCGTCGTCGGCAGTCGCCGCAAGAAGCCGCTGCCCCCGCCGCCGCCCGCCGCCCCCGACATCACCGCGCCCCCGGCCGAGCCGCACGTCGGCGACGAGGCCGAGACGCCGCGCGACGAACCGCGCCGCACGATCGAGGAGGTGGATCTTCCCGGTGGCGGCGCCGCCACCGGGACGGCGGTCGAGGAACCGCCCGTCGTCGAGGCCCCGGTCATCGAGATCCCGGAGCCCACCGCCGGCCGACTGGTCCGGCTCCGCACCCGTCTGTCCCGCTCGCAGAACGCCCTCGGCAAGGGCCTGCTCACGCTGCTCTCGCGCGAGCACCTCGACGAGGACACCTGGGAGGAGATCGAGGACACGCTGCTGACCGCCGACGTCGGCGTGCAGCCCACCCAGGAGCTGGTGGAGCGCCTGCGCGAGCGCGTCCGGGTGCTCGGCACCCGCACCCCCGAGGAGCTGCGCGGCCTGCTGCGCGAGGAGCTCATCACCCTGGTCGGCCCCGACCTGGACCGCACCGTGAAGACCGAGCCCGCCGACCGCAAGCCCGGCATCGTGATGGTCGTCGGCGTCAACGGCACCGGCAAGACCACCACCACCGGCAAGCTCGCGCGCGTGCTTGTCGCCGACGGCCGTACGGTCGTCCTGGGCGCCGCCGACACCTTCCGGGCGGCCGCCGCCGACCAGCTCCAGACCTGGGGCGAGCGGGTGGGCGCCCACACCGTGCGCGGGCCCGAGGCCGGGGACCCCGCCTCCGTCGCCTTCGACGCGGTGAAGGAGGGCAAGGAGATGGGGGTCGACGTGGTCCTCATCGACACGGCCGGCCGGCTGCACACCAAGACCGGGCTCATGGACGAGCTCGGCAAGGTCAAGCGCGTCGTCGAGAAGCACGCCCCGCTCGACGAGGTCCTGCTGGTCCTGGACGCCACCACCGGGCAGAACGGCCTGGTGCAGGCGCGGGTCTTCGCCGAGGTCGTCGACATCACCGGCATCGTGCTGACCAAGCTGGACGGCACCGCCAAGGGCGGCATCGTCGTCGCGGTCCAGCGCGAGCTGGGCGTCCCGGTCAAGCTGATCGGCCTCGGCGAGGGCGCGGACGACCTGGCCCCGTTCGAGCCCGCGGCGTTCGTCGACGCCCTGATCGGCGACTGAGCACCGCCGCCCGTCACCGCCCCGGCCGTCGCTCCCGGCCCGTCGGCGGCTCCGCCCGCGAAGAAGCGCCCGCTCCCCAAGGTGCAGTTGGGGAACGGGCGCTTCGCTGTGTGCCCTGGGCCGAAGGGGCCGTCGGGTCAGGCCCGCGACCGGTGGGCGACGTACGCGAGCGTGCCCAGCAGGAGCCGGGCCGCCGGGGGCCGGGTGGCCGTGTCCAGCTCGGGCGGGCGCAGCCAGTGGACCGGGCCCGCGCCCCCGCGGTCGGAGGGCGGCGCCGTGATCGCCGTACCCGGGCCGAGGCCGCGCAGGTCCAGGGAGGACGGGTCGTCCCAGCCCATGCGGTAGAGCAGGCCGGTCAGCTCGGCGGCGGCGCCCGGGGCGACGAGGAACTGCGCGCGGCCCTCGGGCGTGCCGACGACCGGGCCGAGCGGCAGGCCCATGCGCTCCAGCCGGACCAGCGCACGGCGCCCGGCCGCCTCGGCCACCTCGATCACGTCGAACGCGCGGCCCACCGGCAGCATCACCGAGGCGCCCGGGAACTCCGACCAGACCTTCGCCGCGTCGTCGAGGGTGGCGCCCGCCGCGAGCGTGGGGGCGAAGTCCAGCGGGTGCGCGCCGGGCGCGCCGCAGTCGGGACGGCCGCAGGAACAGGCACCCGCCGCGGCCCGGGCGCCCGGCACCACGTCCCAGCCCCACAGCCCGGTGTATTCCGCGACGACCGTGCACTCGGACGAACGGGCGCGCCTGCGCGCGCCGGAGCGGATCTCGCGAATGCCGCCGATCGTGAAGCCCATGCCCCCTCCAACGGGTCCGCCGCACCGGTGGTTACGTAACGGACGCGGAACGTGACTCTCTGTATTTGTACCGGTCCCGGTGCCGGATCCGGACGCGGCGCGTCGGATCATTCGCGGTGGTACGCGGCGCGACGCGCGCCCCTCAATGCACCGCTCCGCTCACTCCTGGCCGGTCTATGTCAAGTGAATCGCGAACGCGACACCCTGAGTTCATTCGAAGGGGTGGCGAATGGTGGCGTTTCCGGGATCGCCGTGGCTGAGGGCGTGATCGTAGGATTACTGTGGGTGCACGAGGCCTGAGGGCACATGCACTCGTGGGTATGCCGGGGGCAAGTCGGCTTTCCGTTCGATGGGTGAGAACCGCCGGACGGAGGACCCCGAGGACCGGCATTCTGATAGGGCTTGGCGCACTCGGCGACAAGTGGTCTCAGGAATGGGGGCGTTCCAGTGAGCGGCAACGACGGAAGCGGGACGAACGCTGCGAGCGCCGACAAGCGCCCCAACGAGCTCCTCACGTCGTGGTTCGTGCGCAGCGGCTGGTCCAAGGGCGAGCTCGCCCGCCAAGTCAACCGCCGCGCCCGCCAGTTGGGCGCCAACCACATCTCCACGGACACCTCGCGGGTCCGCCGCTGGCTGGACGGCGAGAACCCCCGCGAGCCCATCCCGAGGATCCTGTCCGAGCTGTTCTCCGAGCGGTTCGGCTGTGTCGTCTCCGTCGAGGACCTCGGACTGCGCGCCACCCGGCAGCTGCCCTCCGCGACCGGTGTCGACCTGCCCTGGACGGGCCCCCAGACGGTGGCGCTGCTCAGCGAGTTCTCGCGCAGCGACCTGATGCTGGCGCGGCGCGGCTTCCTCGGGACGTCACTGTCCTTAGCGGCCGGCCCGTCCCTGATCGAGCCCCTCCAGCGCTGGCTCGTGCCCAGCCCGTCCGCCCCGCGCCAGGAGCCCGAGGAGGCCCTGCCGACCAGCCGCGCCCGCGGACGGCTCTCCAGGCCCGAGCTGGACCTGCTGGAGTCCACCACCGTGATGTTCCGGCAGTGGGACGCCCAGTGCGGCGGCGGACTGCGCCGCAAGGCCGTCGTCGGCCAGCTCCACGAGGTCACCGACCTGCTGCAGGAGCCCCAACCCGAGGCCACCGCGAAGAAGTTGTTCAAGGTCGCCGCCGAACTGGCCGAGCTGGCGGGCTGGATGAGCTACGACGTGGGGCTCCAGCCCACCGCGCAGAAGTACTTCGTCCTGGCCCTGCACGCGGCCAAGGAGGCCGGCGACCGCCCCCTCGGCTCGTACGTCCTGTCCAGCATGAGCCGCCAGATGATCCACCTCGGGCGGCCCGACGACGCCCTGGAACTCATCCACCTCGCGCAGTACGGCAGCCGGGACTGCGCGAGCCCGCGCACCCAGTCGATGCTGTATGCGATGGAGGCCCGCGCCTACGCCAACATGGGCCAGCCCGGCCGGTGCAAGCGGGCCGTGCGGATGGCCGAGGACACCTTCGCCGACGCGGAGGACTGGGACGAGCCGGACCCCGACTGGATCCGCTTCTTCTCCGAGGCCGAGCTGTACGGCGAGAACAGCCACTCCTTCCGCGACCTGGCCTACGTGGCCGGCCGCAGCCCCGCCTACGCCTCCCTCGCCGAGCCGCTGATGCGGCGCGCGGTGGACCTCTTCGCCGAGGACGGCGAGCACCAGCGGTCGTACGCGCTCAACGTCATCGGCATGGCCACCGTGCACCTGCTGCGCGGTGAGCCCGAGCAGAGCACGGCGTACGCGGTGGAGGCCATGGGCATCGCCAAGAAGGTCCGTTCCGAGCGCGTCAACACCCGTATCCGAAAGACCGTGGACACCGCCGTGCGGGACTTCGGCGACCTCAGCGAGATCGTCGACCTCACCGACCGGCTCGCCGTCGAACTGCCCGAGACGGCCGAGGCGGTCTGACCGCCGCACGGCCCCCCAGCCCCGGCCGCGGCCGGCCCTCCCGAACAGCCCGACTCGGCTCCCCCGTGCCAGGTCATCGGAAGGCCGCCCGCGGCCGGTTCCTTTCCCCCGCGGCAGGTTGCGCCACGATAACGATCGCCCCGCCGCGCATCGGGCACTTCACCCACGCGTAACACGCAGGACGCCTTCGTCACCCCGGCGAAACAACGAGGGGCGCCCGCCGAAACGGCGCTGCGCGAATCTCATGGCGCAGAACCGGCCCACCCCTCATTCCGCTCAGGCTTCGCCCGCACGGGGCCGTACCTACGACGAGGAGACGCCGATGGCACCAGCCATCACGCTTGCGGCGGACGCACCGACGCTGTCGTCCGCGAACACAGGCTTCATGCTCATCTGTTCCGCCCTGGTGATGCTCATGACCCCGGGCCTGGCCTTCTTCTACGGAGGAATGGTCCGCGTCAAGTCCACCCTCAACATGCTGATGATGAGCTTCATCAGCCTCGGGATCGTCACGGTCCTGTGGGTGCTCTACGGCTTCTCCCTCGCCTTCGGCGCCGACTCCGGCTCGGTCATCGGCTGGAACTCCGACTGGGTCGGCCTCAGCAACATCGGGCTCACCCAGCTCTGGGACGGCTACACCATCCCGGTCTTCGTCTTCTGCGTCTTCCAGCTGATGTTCGCGATCATCACGCCGGCCCTGATAAGCGGCGCCCTGGCGGACCGCGTGAAGTTCAGCGCCTGGGCCCTGTTCATCACCCTGTGGGTCACGATCGTCTACTTCCCGGTCGCCCACTGGGTGTGGGGCTCCGGCGGCTGGGCCTTCGAGCTGGGCGTGATCGACTTCGCCGGCGGCACCGCGGTGCACATCAACGCCGGTGCCGCGGCGCTCGGCGTGATCCTCGTCATCGGCCGGCGGGTCGGCTTCAAGAAGGACCCGATGCGCCCGCACAGCCTGCCGCTGGTCATGCTCGGCGCCGGCCTGCTGTGGTTCGGCTGGTTCGGCTTCAACGCCGGGTCCTGGCTCGGCAACGACGACGGCGTCGGCGCGCTGATGTTCGTCAACACGCAGGTCGCCACCGCCGCCGCCATGCTGGCCTGGCTGGCCTACGAGAAGATCCGCCACGGCGCCTTCACCACGCTGGGCGCCGCCTCCGGCGCGGTCGCCGGCCTGGTCGCCATCACCCCGTCCGGCGGTGCGGTCTCCCCGCTCGGCGCGATCGCCGTCGGCGCCATCGCCGGTGTGCTGTGCGCCATGGCCGTCGGCCTGAAGTACCGGTTCAACTACGACGACTCCCTCGACGTCGTCGGCGTCCACCTGGTCGGCGGTGTCGCCGGCTCCCTGCTGATCGGCTTCTTCGCCACCGGCAAGGGCCAGTCCGACGCCCAGGGCCTCTTCTACGGCGGCGGCCTCGACCAGTTCTGGAAGCAGTGCGCCGGCGTCTTCGCCGTCCTCGGCTACTCCCTGGTGGCCTCCGCGGTCCTCGCCTTCCTCCTCGACCGGACCATCGGGATGCGCGTCCCCGAGGACGACGAGGTCTCCGGCATCGACTCGGCCGAGCACGCCGAGACCGCATACGACTTCAGCGGGGCCGGCGGTGGCGCCGCCCGCACGACCGCCGCCCCCGCCCCCGCCCCGGTGGCCGGCACCGCTGCCAAGAAGGTGGACGCATGAAGCTCATCACCGCCGTCGTGAAGCCCCACCGGCTCGACGAGATCAAGGAGGCCCTGCAGGCCTTCGGCGTCCACGGCCTGACGGTCACCGAGGCCAGCGGCTACGGTCGTCAGCGGGGACACACCGAGGTGTACCGCGGCGCCGAGTACACGGTCGACCTGGTACCCAAGATCCGCATCGAGGTCCTGGCCGAGGACGACGACGCCGAACAGCTGATCGAGGTCGTCGTCAAGGCGGCCCGCACCGGCAAGATCGGCGACGGCAAGGTCTGGTCCCTGCCGGTCGAGACGGCCGTACGGGTCCGCACCGGCGAGCGCGGCCCGGACGCGCTCTGACCGCGGAGAAGAACAGGAGTCACTGGGTGACGAGTACGGACGTGCGAGACGAAGCAGAGGACTCGGGACCCAGCGGCTACGCGGCGGCCCGGCTGCGCCTCCTCACCGAGGGGGCGCGGTCCGGGCCGCCGCGCCGTGCCGCCCTCTCCGGACTGACCGACGACTGGCTGGCCGGCCTGTTCACCGCGGCCGCCCCAGGACTGCGCGGCGCCTCCCTGATCGCCGTGGGCGGCTACGGCCGCGGCGAGCTGTCACCCCGCAGCGACCTCGACCTGGTGCTGCTGCACGACGGGAGCGACCCCGGAGCGGTCGCCGCCCTCGCCGACCGCCTGTGGTACCCCGTCTGGGACCTCGGCCTCGCCCTCGACCACTCCGTCCGCACACCGGCCGAGGCCCGCCGGACCGCCGGCGAGGACCTCAAGGTCCAGCTGGGCCTGCTGGACGCCCGCCACCTCGCCGGTGACCTCGGGCTGACGGCCGCGCTGCGCACCACGGTCCTCGCCGACTGGCGCAACCAGGCCCCCCGGCGGCTGCCCGAACTGCAGGAGCTGTGCGCCGAGCGCGCCGAGCGCCAGGGCGAGCTGCAGTACCTGCTGGAGCCGGACCTCAAGGAGGCCCGGGGCGGGCTGCGGGACGCCACCGCGCTGCGCGCCGTCGCCGCCTCCTGGCTGGCCGACGCCCCCCGCGAGGGCCTCGACGACGCCCGGCGCCGCCTCCTCGACGTGCGCGACGCGCTGCACCTGGCCACCGGCCGCGCCACCGACCGGCTGGCGCTCCAGGAGCAGGACCAGGTCGCCGCCGAACTGGGCCTGCTCGACGCGGACACCCTGCTGCGCCAGGTCTACGAGGCCGCCCGGGTCATCTCCTACGCCAGCGACGTCACCTGGCGCGAGGTGGGCCGCGTGCTGCGGTCCCGCTCGGTGCGCCCCAGGCTGCGCGCCATGCTGGGCGGCGGGAAACCGGTCGCCGAGCGCTCCCCGCTCGCCGAGGGGGTCGTCGAGCAGGAGGGCGAGGCGGTGCTGGCCCGCGCCGCCCGGCCCGAACGCGACCCGGTGCTCCCGCTGCGCGCCGCGGCCGCCGCCGCCCAGGCCGGCCTCCCGCTGTCCCTGCACGCCGTGCGGCGCCTCGCGGCCACCGTGCGCCCGCTGCCCACGCCCTGGCCCGCCGAGGCGCGCGAGCAGCTGGTCACCCTGCTCGGCTCGGGCCGCCCGACCGTCGAGGTGTGGGAGGCGCTGGAGGCGGAGGGCCTGGTCAGCCGGCTGCTGCCGGACTGGGAGCGGGTGCGCTGCCGCCCGCAGCGCAACGCCGTGCACGTGTGGACGGTCGACCGGCACCTCATCGAGACGGCCGTCCGCGCCTCCGAGTTCACCCGCCGGGTCAGCCGTCCCGACCTGCTGCTGGTCGCCGCGCTGCTGCACGACATCGGCAAGGGGTGGCCCGGCGACCACTCCGTGGCCGGGGAGATCATCGCCCAGGACGTCGCCGCCCGCATCGGCTTCGACCGCGCCGACAGCGCCGTACTGGCCGCCCTCGTCCGCCACCACCTGCTGCTCGTCGAGACGGCCACCCGGCGCGACCTGGACGACCCGGCCACCGTGCGCCTGGTCGCCCGGGCCGTGGGCACCCAGTCCACGCTGGAACTGCTGCACGCGCTGACCGAGGCCGACGCGCTGGCCACCGGCCCGGCCGCCTGGTCGTCCTGGCGCGGCTCGCTCGTCGCCGACCTGGTCCGGCGGGTCTCGGCCGTGCTCGCCGGGGACGTGCCGGAGGACGCCCCGGCCACCGCGGCCGCCACGGTCACCGCGGAACAGGAACGCCTCGCCCTGGAGTCCGTCGCCACCGGCGGACCCGTGCTCGCGCTGCGGGCCCAGACCGAGCCGCCCGCGGGGGACACCGCCGAGGCGCCGGAGGGCCCCGAGCCGCTGGGCGTCGAGCTGCTCATCGCCGTACCCGACCAGCCGGGCGTGCTGCCCGCGGTGGCCGGCGTGCTGGCCGTGCACCGGCTGACCGTGCGCACGGCCGAACTGCGGGCGCTGGAGCTGCCCGACGGGGTCGAGGGGTCGGTGCTGCTGCTCGACTGGCGGGTCGCCGCCGAGTACGGCTCCCTGCCGCAGGCCGCCCGGCTGCGCGCGGACCTGGTGCGCGCCCTGGACGGCTCGCTGGACGTCGCCGCCCGCCTCGCCGAGCGCGACGCGGCCTACCCGCGCCGCCGGGGCGTCGTCGCGCCGCCGCCGCGGGTCACCGTCCACCCGGCGGCCTCCCGGCACGCCACGGTGATCGAGGTGCGCGCCCAGGACGCGCCGGGCCTGCTGTTCCGCATCGGCCGCGCCCTGGAGGACGCCGGGGTGCGGGTGCGCAGCGCCCACGTGAGCACGCTGGGCGCCAACGCCGTCGACGCCTTCTACGTCACGGGGCCCAAGGGGGACCCGCTGCCGGGGGAGGAGGCGGTGGCCGTGGCGCGCAAGCTGGAGGAGACCCTGCGGGGCTGAAAACCGGGGCGGGGAACCGGCTCCGGCCCGACCGTGACCCCGCCGCGCCGCTCCGGGATACCCTGGAGGGCGATTCCCGCAGCCACCACCGACCCCGAGGACCGCGAGCGCCGTGTTCGATACTCTCTCCGATCGCCTCTCAGCTACTTTCAAGAACCTGCGTGGCAAGGGACGGCTCTCCGAGGCGGACATCGACGCCACCGCGCGTGAGATCCGCATCGCACTCCTCGAGGCCGACGTGGCGCTGCCCGTCGTGCGGACGTTCATCAAGAACGTCAAGGAGCGCGCGCTCGGCGCCGAGGTCTCCAAGGCGCTGAACCCGGCCCAGCAGGTCCTCAAGATCGTCAACGACGAGCTGGTCACCATCCTCGGCGGGGAGACCCGCCGGCTGCGGTTCGCCAAGAACCCGCCGACCGTGATCATGCTGGCCGGTCTGCAGGGTGCCGGCAAGACCACCCTCGCGGGCAAGCTGGGCCGCTGGCTGAAGGAGCAGGGCCACTCCCCGCTCCTGGTGGCCTGTGACCTCCAGCGCCCCAACGCCGTCAACCAGCTGAGCGTCGTCGCCGAGCGCGCCGGTGTCGCCGTGTTCGCGCCCGAGCCGGGCAACGGCGTGGGCGACCCGGTGAAGGTCGCCCAGGACTCCATCGAGTTCGCCAAGGCCAAGGTCCACGACATCGTGATCGTGGACACCGCCGGCCGCCTGGGCATCGACCAGGAGATGATGCAGCAGGCCGCGGACATCCGGGACGCGGTGCGCCCCGACGAGATCCTGTTCGTCGTCGACGCGATGATCGGCCAGGACGCCGTCAACACCGCCGAGGCGTTCCGCGACGGCGTCGGCTTCGACGGCGTGGTGCTCTCCAAGCTCGACGGCGACGCCCGCGGTGGTGCCGCCCTGTCGATCCGGCAGATCACCGGCAAGCCCATCATGTTCGCGTCCAACGGCGAGAAGCTCGACGAGTTCGACGCCTTCCACCCGGACCGGATGGCCTCCCGCATCCTCGACATGGGTGACCTGCTCACCCTGATCGAGCAGGCCGAGAAGACGTTCAGCCAGGAAGAGGCCGCCAAGATGGCCTCCAAGCTGGCGTCGAAGAAGGGCCAGGACTTCACCCTGGACGACTTCCTGGCCCAGATGGAGCAGGTCCGGAAGATGGGCTCCATCTCCAAGCTCCTCGGCATGCTGCCGGGCATGGGCCAGATCAAGGACCAGATCAACAACATCGACGAGCGGGACGTCGACCGCACCGCCGCGATCATCAAGTCGATGACCCCGGGCGAGCGCCAGGACCCGACGATCATCAACGGCTCGCGCCGCGCCCGCATCGCCAAGGGTTCCGGCGTCGAGGTCAGCGCCGTCAAGAACCTGGTCGAGCGGTTCTTCGAGGCCCGCAAGATGATGTCCCGCATGGCCCAGGGCGGCGGCATGCCGGGGATGCCCGGGATGCCGGGCATGGGCGGCGGCCCCGGCCGGCAGAAGAAGCAGCAGAAGAAGGCCAAGGGCAAGCAGCGCTCCGGCAACCCGATGAAGCGCCGGCAGCAGGAGCTGGAGGCGGCGCAGCGGCGCGAGGCGGCCGCGCAGGGCGGCAACGCGTTCGGGCTGCCGCAGCAGGCCGAGGACTTCGAGCTGCCGGACGAGTTCAAGAAGTTCATGGGCTGACCGCACGCGACAGCCCGCACACACGCCGGGGCGCCCTTCCGCCGGGAGGGCGCCCCGCGTCGTTCCCGCGGGCCCCCGGCTGGGCGTGCCGGTGCCCGGACCGTGTCGTAACGTCCCGATATGACCAACCCTGCGCCGCCGCGCAAGTCGCCCGACCAGCCCTGGCGCACCGAGGGCGCCCCCGAGGAGCCGCCGAAGCCCCCCGGCGGACGGCGGCTGCGCGGCGGCTGGTGGCGGCTGGCCCTGACCGCGCTGGTCGTGTACCTGATCGCCAACCTGGTGCTGTCCTACCTGGACGAGGAGACCGAGCCGACGATCTCCTACACCGAGTTCAGCAAGCAGGTCGACACCGGGAACGTCAAGAAGATCTACGCCAAGGGCAACGCCATCCAGGGCCAGCTGAAGAAGGCCCGGGACAACCCCGAGGGCGACGGGACGTACACCAAGTTCAAGACCGAGCGGCCGACCTTCGCGGACGACGGCCTCTGGCAGGACCTCACCCGGCACGACGTCACCGTCACCGCCGAACCGGTCGTCCAGCACCGCAGCTTCCTGGCCAACCTGCTGATCTCGCTCGCGCCGATGCTGCTCCTGGTCGCCGTGTGGATCTTCATCGCGCGCCGGATGCGCGCGGGCCTCGGCGGCGGCGCGGGCGGCATGCTGGGGCGCAAGGCCCCGCCGAAACCGGTCGAGCTGGAGCCGGGGCAGCAGCGCACCACGTTCGCGGACGTGGCCGGCATCGACGAGGTCGAGGGCGAGCTCAACGACGTCGTCGACTTCCTGAAGAACCCCGACGCCTACCGCCGGATGGGCGCCAAGATGCCGCGCGGCGTGCTGCTCGCCGGCCCGCCCGGCACCGGCAAGACCCTGCTCGCCCGGGCCGTCGCCGGGGAGGCCGGGGTGCCGTTCTTCTCCGCCTCGGCCTCGGAGTTCATCGAGATGATCGTCGGCGTCGGCGCCTCCCGGGTGCGGGAGCTGTTCGCCGAGGCCCGCAAGGTCGCCCCGTCGATCATCTTCATCGACGAGATCGACACCATCGGCCGGGCCCGCGGCGGCGGGGCGGGCGTCGGCGGCCACGACGAGCGCGAGCAGACCCTCAACCAGATCCTCACCGAGATGGACGGCTTCTCCGGCTCCGAGGGCGTCATCGTCATCGCCGCCACCAACCGCGCCGACGTCCTCGACCCGGCGCTGACCCGCCCCGGCCGCTTCGACCGGGTCGTGCAGGTCTCGCCCCCGGACCGGGGCGGCCGCGAGGCCATCCTGCGCATCCACACCCGCGGCATCCCGCTCGCCGACGACGTCGACCTCGCCCAGGTCGCCCGCACCACCCCGGGCATGACCGGCGCGGAACTGGCCAACCTCGCCAACGAGGCCGCCCTCCTCGCCGTCAAGCGCGACCAGCGGCAGGTCACCCCGGCCGACCTGTCCGACGCCCTGGAGAAGGTGCAGCTCGGCGCGGAACGCGCGCTGGTCATGCCGTACGAGGAGCGCCGGCGCACCGCCTACCACGAGAGCGGTCACGCGCTGCTCGGCATGCTCCAGCCCGGCGCCGACCCCGTCCGCAAGATCACCATCGTGCCGCGCGGGCGCGCGCTGGGCGTCACGCTGTCCACGCCGGACGCCGACAAGTACGCGTACACCGAGGAGTACCTGCGCGGCCGGATCATCGGCGCCCTCGGCGGCATGGCGGCCGAGCAGGTCGTCTACGGCGTGATCACCACCGGCTCCGAGAGCGACCTGGAGCAGGTCACCCGGATCGCGCGCGGGATGGTCTCCCGCTGGGGCATGAGCGAGCGCGTCGGGCGCCTGTCCGCGCTCCCGGGCGACGCGCAGCAGGCGTACGGCCTGGCCGCCGCCCCGCAGACCCTCGACGCCATCGACGAGGAGATGCGCCGGGTCGTCGACGAGTGCTACGAGGAGGCGCGCCGCGCCCTGCGGGACCACCGCGGCCAACTGGACGCCCTGGCCGGGGCGCTGCTGGAGCGGGAGACGCTGGAGGAGGCCGACGCCTACCGGATCGCCGGCATCGTCCGCACCACCAAGGACGAGCCGTGACGGCGTCCCGTCCCGCGCCGGTGACCCGTCAGGGCACGCGGGCGACGAGGTAGCGGAACACGTTCGGCATCCACACCGTGCCGTCCCGCCGCTGGTACGGGTGCAGCGCCTCGGCCAGCTCCTTGTCGACCTGCGCCGCGTCCGTCGCGGCGGCGGCCGCGTCGAACAGCCCCGTCGACAGCAGCCCGCGCACCGCGCTGTCCACGCCCGCGTACCCGAACGGGCAGGCGACCCGCCCGGAGCCGTCGGGGGTGAGGCCCGCGCGCTCGGCGACCCGCTCCAGGTCGTCGCGCAGCGGCGGGCGCCAGCGGGGCGGCTCGTTCTCCCGGGCCGCCGCCCGCAGCACGGCCGTGGTGGCGCAGCGCTCCGGCGGCCCCCAGCCGACCAGCACCACCGCCGCCCCGTGCCGGGCGAGCGGCACCGCCGCGGCCAGCGAGGCGGCCAGCCGCTCCGCGTCACCGGCCAGGGCGCCGATCGGCTCGAACGCCGTCACCAGGGTGTACGCCGGGCTCCGCGTCCCGGCCGCGTCCCCGGGCGCGCCCTGCACGAGCCGTGCCTCCGTCCGCGGGCGAGCCTGGCGCCCCTCGGGCAGCAGCCGTTCCCGGGCCAGCGCGAGCCGCTCGGGGGAGGCGGACTCGACACCGGTGAGGGCCGCGCCCCGGGACGCCGCCATCAGCAGGGCGAGTCCGGAGCCACAGCCCAGGCCCAGCACGCGCGTGCCGGGGCCCACGTCCAGTCGCTCGTAGACGGCCTCGTAGAGCGGCACCAGCATCCGCTCCTGGATCTCCGACCAGTCACGCGCGCGTGCACCGCGATCCGCGCGGGGCGACGGCCCCGCCTGCGGAAGGTGCTGCCGCACGAGCACAGGTGTCATGGATAAGCGCCCCAATCCGACGAGAGAGAGTCGACAGTTCCAGCCGCACCCGCTCCTCGCCCGGCCCCCGTGCCGTGCGTCAGCGGGTTCCCGTATGCCAGGTAACTCCCCCCTCGCGGCGGCGTCCAGGGGGCGTTGGGCACTGCTTGGGAGTTGCCCATGCCTGTGGCAAGAATTCACATCCCGGCAACGTGGACCCGTACCATCGCGCCATGGCAAAGGCACCCGTTCTCACGCCCCAGGCGGACGACTTCCCCCGCTGGTACCAGGATCTGATCAACAAGGCGGAGCTGGCCGACAACGGCCCGGTGCGCGGCACCATGGTGATCCGACCGTACGGGTACGGGCTGTGGGAGCGGATGCAGGCCGAGATGGACGCCCGCATCAAGGAGACCGGCACCCAGAACGCCTACTTCCCCCTGCTGATCCCCGAGTCCTACCTCACCCGCGAGGCCGACCACGTCGAGGGCTTCGCACCGGAGCTGGCGGTCGTCACGCACGGCGGCGGCAAGGAGCTGGAGGAGCCGGCGGTCGTCCGGCCCACCTCCGAGATGATCATCAACGACTACTTCTCGAAGTGGGTGCAGAGCTACCGCGACCTGCCGCTGCTCATCAACCAGTGGGCGAACGTGGTGCGCTGGGAACTGCGGCCCCGTCTCTTCCTGCGCACCACGGAGTTCCTGTGGCAGGAGGGCCACACCGCGCACGCCACCCACGAGGACGCGCGCGACTTCGCCTCCCGCATCCACCGCCGGGTCTACGAGGACTTCATGGTGAACGTCCTCGCCATGGACGTCGTGCCCGGCCGCAAGACGGTCCGGGAGCGGTTCGCCGGCGCCATCAACACCCTCACGCTGGAAGGCATGATGGGCGACGGCAAGGCGCTGCAGATGGCCACCAGCCACGAGCTGGGCCAGAACTTCGCCAAGGCGTTCAACACCACGTACCTCTCCCAGGACGGCACCCAGGAGCTGGTCTGGCAGACCTCCTGGGGCTCGACCACGCGCATGATCGGCGCCCTGGTGATGATGCACGGCGACGACAACGGGCTGCGCGTGCCGCCGCGGCTCGCGCAGGTCCAGGCCGTGGTCCTGGCGATCAAGGGTGACGAGGCGGTTCTGGCCACGGTGCGCGAGCTCGGCGACCGGCTGAAGGCGGCCGGGATCCGCGTCCAGGTCGACGACCGGGTGGACACCCCGTTCGGGCGGCGCGCGGTCGACTGGGAGCTCAAGGGCGTGCCCCTGCGCATCGAGATCGGGCCGCGCGACCTGGAGAACGGCACCGCGATGCTGGCCCGCCGCATCCCCGGCGGCAAGGAGGCGGTCTCCCTGGACACGCTGGTCGAGCGGCTGCCGGGCCTGCTGGAGGAGGACCAGGCGCTGCTGCTCACCCAGTCCCGCGAGCGCCGACTGGCGCGCACCGTCGAGGTCGCCACGGTCGAGGAGGCCGTCGAGGCCGCCGCGACCGGCTGGGCCCGCATCCCGTGGGCGGCCCTCGGCGCGGAGGGCGAGGCCCGGCTGGCCGAGCAGGGCGTGACCGTGCGCTGCCTGGTCGCCGAGGACGGGTCGGTGCCGCTGACCGAGGACGCACCCGGTAACGTCGCGGTCGTCGCGCGCGCTTACTGAGGCAACGGGCCGGGGCGCGAAGCGGCCGGAACTCCTCTTGCGCCCCGGCCCGCCGCCCCTCACCCGGCGCACGCGGGCCGCGTACACGCCGGGGCGTACGGCGGACTACGCACCACCTTGTGGTGAGCTGCGAGGCTTCTCCGCAGATCAGCGCACCCGCCCTCGTCAGGACGCATCAGTGGCAACTGACGGGTACGTGCAAATTATTTGGGATGGCCCGGAATAGGAACACAGCGGCACTCCCGCTCGTTGTCATTACGTGAGCACGACACAGACACCACCTGTTCTCGCCGCAGAGCTGGCACAGGCGTGGGCCGACATTCAGCGGCACCACCCCGAACTGCCGGACCTTGCCGCGCCAGAATCCCTGATCGGGGAGTCGTCGTCCGCGTGCGGTCACGAGCTCTCCTTCGAGCGGTTGCTGCACGAGGCAGTGCACGGGATCGCCGCCGCGCGCGGCGTCCGTGACACGTCGCGGGCCGGCCGCTACCACAACCGCAGGTTCCTCGCGATCGCCGAGGAGCTGGGCCTGGACCACCCCGACGAACCGCACCCCAGCAGCGGTTTCTCACTGGTCACGCTCAGCCCCGAGGCCAAGCGGCGGTACCGCCCGACCATCGAGCGGCTCCAGCGGGCCCTCAAGGCCCACACCGCGGCGACGTCCTCCGACGCCACCCGCGCCTTCCGCGGCCCGGCCGCGCGGCACGGCTCCTCCGGCGGCGGGGTCCGGGTCAAGGCCGTGTGCGACTGCGGGCGCAACGTCCGGGTCGTCCCCTCGGTCCTGGCCCAGGCGCCGATCGTCTGCGGCGGCTGCGGGAAGCCGTTCCGCATCCCGGAGGTCGCCGGCGCGGCCTAGCGCACCGACGCGTCACCGGCATCTCGTGGCTGCCGGTTGCGCGGGGCGCGGGGAGCGCGTGCCCGGTCACCGATCGGTGGTGACCGGCCGCGCGGTTCCCCGCGCCCCGTGGTGCAACCCCCCGCGCCCGTCGGCTCCCTCCCCACCGGGCATCCCCGCCGGGTGCCGTTGCCGCCTGCCCGCCCGCGCGGGCCGTACCGGCGCCCGGGCCCGGAGCGCCCTCCCGGGTGTGGCACAATGGCTAGCTGTACTCGACAGTCGCACAGGACCCCTCTCTCCTCCGGCTGACGCGTCCATCGGGCACTCGGGTACCGCAACCCCACGCGGCAGTTCCGCCGTGCCCAACCACGTCAATTCCAGGAGAACCCACTCCCGTGGCAGTCAAGATCAAGCTGAAGCGTCTGGGCAAGATCCGTTCGCCTCACTACCGCATCGTCGTCGCCGACTCCCGTACCCGCCGTGACGGCCGGGCCATCGAGGAGATCGGCAAGTACCACCCGACGTACCACCCCTCGATCATCGAGGTGGACGCCGAGCGCGTGGCGTACTGGCTCGGTGTCGGCGCCCAGCCGACCGAGCCCGTGCTCGCCATCCTGAAGAAGACCGGCGACTGGCAGAAGTTCAAGGGCGAGCCCGCCCCGGCTCCGCTGCTGACCGCCGAGCCGAAGAAGGCGCGCCCGTCGTTCGAGGCCCTGGGCGGCGACGACGAGGGCAAGGGTGAGGCGATCACCCAGAAGAAGAAGGCCGAGAAGAAGGACGAGGCCGCGGCTGAGTCCGAGTCGGCCGAGGCCTGAGCCAGATGCTCGAAGAGGCGCTTGAGCACCTCGTGAAGGGCATCGTCGACAACCCTGACGATGTGCAGGTCGCCTCGCGCAACCTGCGCCGCGGACGTGTGCTCGAGGTCCGGGTCCACCCGGACGACCTCGGCAAGGTGATCGGCCGCAACGGCCGTACCGCACGCGCTCTGCGCACCGTCGTGGGCGCCATCGGCGGCCGCGGCGTCCGCGTCGACCTCGTCGACGTGGACCACGTCCGCTGACGCATTCGCAGCATCGCACCACCGGCTCGGGCCGGGGACGGCTCACCGCCCTCCCCGGCCCGAGCCGTATGGTCCGCCGCCCGGCTCCTGTTCCGCGTGCGGCGACCGTCCCGACCGTTCCGACAGGAGAACACCGACAGTGCAGCTCGTAGTCGCACGGATCGGCCGCGCCCACGGCATCAAGGGCGAGGTCACCGTCGAGGTACGCACCGACGAGCCCGAGCTGCGGCTCGCTCCCGGGGCCGTCCTGGCCACCGACCCGGCCGGCACCGGGCCGCTCACCATCGCCTCCGGCCGCGTCCACAGCGGCCGGCTCCTCCTGCGCTTCGAGGGCGTCGGGGACCGCACCGCCGCCGAGGCCCTGCGCAACACCCTCCTGATCGCCGAGGTCGACCCGGAGGAGCTGCCGGAGGGCGAGGACGAGTACTACGACCACCAGCTGATCGACCTCGACGTGGTCACCGAGGACGGCACCGAGGTCGGCCGGATCACCGAGATCTCGCACCTGCCCACCCAGGACCTGTTCATCGTGGAGCGGCCCGACGGCACCGAGGTGATGATCCCCTTCGTCGAGGAGATCGTCACCGGGATCGACCTGGAGGAGCAGCGCGCGGTCATCGCGCCCCCGCCGGGCCTGATCGACGACCGCGCCGAGATCGCCTCCTCCCGGGACGACGCCGAGGACGACGCGGAGGACGGCTCCGAGGACCGTGCGGGGGACGGCGCGGAAGGCGCCCCGGGGGACGAGTCGTAATGCGCCTCGACGTCGTCACGATCTTCCCCGAGTACCTCGAACCGCTGAACGTCTCCCTCGTCGGCAAGGCACGCGCACGCGGACAGCTCGACGTGCACGTCCACGACCTGCGGCGCTGGACCCACGACCGGCACAACACCGTCGACGACACCCCGTACGGCGGCGGCCCCGGCATGGTGATGAAAACCGACCCCTGGGGCGACGCCCTGGACGCGGTCCTCGCCGACGGCTACGAACGCGGCGCCCACGCGCCCGCGCTCATCGTGCCGACCCCGAGCGGCCGCCCCTTCACCCAGGACCTCGCCGTCGAGCTGTCCGAACGCCCCTGGCTGGTCTTCACGCCGGCCCGCTACGAGGGCATCGACCGGCGCGTCATCGACGAGTACGCCACCCGGATACCGGTGTACGAGGTCTCCATCGGCGACTACGTCCTGGCCGGCGGCGAGGCGGCCGTGCTGGTCGTCACCGAGGCCGTGGCCCGGCTGCTGCCCGGCGTCCTCGGCAACGCCGAGTCCCACCGCGACGACTCCTTCGCGCCCGGCGCCATGGCCAGCCTCCTCGAGGGCCCCGTCTACACCAAGCCCCCCGAGTGGCGCGGCCGCGGCATCCCGGACGTGCTGCTCAGCGGCCACCACGGGAAGATCGCCCGCTGGCGCCGCGACGAGGCCCTGCGCCGCACCACCGCCCACCGGCCCGACCTGATCGAGCGCTGCACGCCCGCGTCCTTCGACAAGAAGGACCGCGAGATGCTGTCCATCCTCGGCTGGGAACCGGATCCCGCAGGTGAGCCGTACGGCCGATTTTGGCGACGGGCCCCCGGCATGGAAGAATAGGCGGCTGTTGTGCCGTGCACGGTCCGGCGCGCGCCCCTGCCACAGGGGGAGACGACGCCCGCCCCGACCTCACGGCCCCTTTTTCGGACACCCCTAGTTTCCGTTGATGACCTGTGGCATCAGCGAAGAAAGCAGACGACATGGCCCACCTGCTCGACACCGTCGACTCCGCCTCGCTGCGCAGCGACGTCCCGGCGTTCCGCCCGGGTGACACCGTCAACGTCCACGTGCGCGTCATCGAGGGCAACCGCTCCCGTGTGCAGCAGTTCAAGGGCGTCGTGATCCGCCGCCAGGGCTCCGGCGTGCGCGAGACCTTCACGGTCCGCAAGGTCTCCTTCTCCGTCGGCGTGGAGCGCACCTTCCCGGTGCACACCCCGATCGTCGAGAAGATCGAGCTCGTCACCCGCGGCGACGTGCGCCGCGCCAAGCTGTACTACCTCCGTGAGCTGCGCGGCAAGGCCGCGAAGATCAAGGAGAAGCGCGAGAACTGAGCGCGTTCGGGAGTCCCCCTCCGGGCCGGATAGCATCTGGCCCCGATGGACACCGAAGCACAGCCGACGGAGCGCGACCGCTCCTCCCGCCCCGCCCCGCCCGGCCACCCGCCGGACGGCGAGGGACCGGAGGGACGGTCGCGCTTCGCGTTGGCGGCGCGGATCACCGACCTGCTCCCGGGCGGCCGCGTCAGCCTCACGCTGCTGATCTGCCTGGTCCTCCTGCTGCTCCTCAACACGTTCGTGGCCCAGCCCTTCCAGATCCCCAGCGGATCCATGGAGAACGGATTGAGGATCGGGGACCGCGTTCTCGTAAATAAGTTGGCGTACCGTTTCGGTGCCGCGCCGCGCCGCGGCGATGTCGTCGTGTTCGACGGCACGGGGTACTTCGGTGACGCCGACTACGTCAAACGCGTCGTGGGCGTGGGGGGAGACCACGTGGTCTGCTGCGACCAGGAGGGGAGGATCCGGGTGAACGGCCGGTCGGTCGACGAGTCGACGTTCCTGTACCCCGGCGACAGTCCGTCCACGGTGCCCTTCGACGTCGTCGTGCCCGACGGCACGCTGTTCGTGCTCGGCGACCACCGCAGCGACTCCCGCGACTCCCGCGACCACCTCGGCTCGCCGGGCGGCGGCATGATCCCGGTCCACGAGGTCGTCGGCCGCGTCGACTGGATCGTCTGGCCCACCGCCCACCTGACCCGCCTGCACCGGCCGGACGCGTACGCGCGCGTGCCGGCGGCCACTTCCTCCGGCGGGCCCACCCCTGCCGCCTCCCCGGGTGCCGCGGGCGGTGCCCATGGGTAACCGCGGCAAGCCGCGCGGCACACCGGGTGACGGGGCGGCCAACCTCCTGCCCACCGGCTCCCGGCGGGCCTCCGGCTCCTCCTCCGCGGGGCGCACGCGCGCGGAGCGCCGCAAGCTCCAGCGCAAGGTCAAGCGCAAGCGCAGGCGCTCCGCCGTCCGGGAGGTCCCGCTGCTGGTCGGCGTCGCCGTCCTGATCGCGCTCGTGCTGAAGACGTTCCTGGTGCAGGCGTTCGTCATCCCGTCCGGCTCGATGGAGCAGACGATCCGGATCGGCGACCGCGTCCTCGTCGACAAGTTCACCCCGTGGTTCGGCTCCGAGCCCGAGCGCGGGGACGTCGTCGTGTTCAAGGACCCCGGCGGCTGGCTCCAGGACGAGCAGAGCACCACCCGGAAGAACGACCCCGTGGTGGTCAAGCAGGTCAAGGGGGCCCTGACCTTCATCGGCCTGCTGCCCTCGGACAACGAGAAGGACCTCATCAAGCGCGTCGTCGGCGTCGGCGGCGACCACGTCAAGTGCTGCGACACCCAGGGGCGGATCACCGTCAACGGCGTTCCCCTGAACGAGGGGGGTTACCTCTATCCGGGCAACGCCCCCTCCAACACCCCGTTCGACGTGACCGTCCCGCAGGGCCGGCTGTGGGTGATGGGCGACCACCGGGCCAACTCGGCCGACTCCCGCTTCCACCAGGACACCGACTACGGCGGCACCGTCTCCGTGGACGAGGTGGTGGGCCGGGCCATGGTCATCGCCTGGCCGCTCGGCCACTGGGACAGTCTTAAGGAACCGCAAACCTTCTCCTCGGTCACCGACTCGGCGGCCTCCGCTGCCGTCCCGGCCCCCCGGCTGTCGCATAGGGTTGCTCCCGACGATCGAAACGGAACGATCCGACTCCCGAGCCCTGCGGAACTCCCGCTCGTTATGGGAGTGGTGGGCCTGCGCCGCGTAGGGAGCAGGCAGCGGCACAGAGTGAGGAGTTGGCGTGGGGGATGTGGCGGTTGGCGCACGGTCCGGACACGACGGCGAGGAGCACCGCGGACGTCCCGTGGAAGCGGCCGACCGGGCCGCGGACGGCGCCGTGACCTCCGGGAATGACCCCGGTGCGGCCCAGGACGGGCCACCCGGGGAGCAGGCCGGGACCGGCGGCGGACAGGGCGCGGACGGCCCCGACGGCACCGGCAGCTCCGGCGCCTCGCCGAAGCAGCCCAAGAAGCCGCGCTCCTTCTGGAAGGAGCTGCCGATCCTGATCGGCATCGCGCTGGTCCTGGCGCTGCTGATCAAGACGTTCCTGGTGCAGGCGTTCTCCATCCCGTCCGACTCGATGCAGAACACCCTCCAGCGCGGCGACCGCGTCCTGGTCGACAAGCTGACCCCGTGGTTCGGCTCCGAGCCCGAACGCGGCGAGGTCATCGTCTTCCACGACCCGGACAACTGGCTCGCCGGTGAGCCCACCCCCGAGCCGAACGCCCTGCAGACCTTCCTCAGCTGGATCGGCCTGATGCCCTCCGCCGAGGAGAAGGACCTGATCAAGCGGGTCATCGGCGTCGGCGGCGACACCGTCGCGTGCAACGGCACCGGTCCGCTGACCGTCAACGGCAAGGCGCTGAACGAGCCGTACGTGTACCCGGGCAACACCCCGTGCAGCCAGGACGACCAGGGCGGTCAGTTCACCGTGAAGGTCCCGAAGGGCTACGTGTGGGTGATGGGCGACCACCGTCAGAACTCGCGGGACTCGCGCTACAACCAGTCCGACCGCCACCACGGCATGGTCCCGGTCGACGACGTCGTGGGCCGCGCCGTCGTCAAGGCCTGGCCGATCAACCGCTGGGGCACCCTGCCGGTCCCGGACACCTTCGACCAGCCCGGCCTCAGCGCCCGCTCGGCCGCCGTCACCGTCGCGCCGGAGGGCCTCGCGCTCGTCGGCGTCGTACCGGTGGCCCTGTGGCGCCGCCGGCGGGCCACCGCGGCGGCGACGGCCCGACCGACCACCTCGTCCGCGCCCCGCTAGGGAGACACCCCCCTTGGGGCCGTGGACCGGCCCGACCCGCACCTCAGCGCCCTGGCAAACCCTTTCCCAAGCTTGGGGCCCCGGCGGCCGGCGAGGGGCTGACCCCGTTCGGTACCGCCGGGTAGGGTGCGGACCCATGGGTGGCGAGAGCACGACACGAACGGCCCCGCACGGCGGCGGCACCACGGCGGGCCCGGTGGGCGGCCGGACCGGACAGCGGCTGTCCGGGCTGGCCATCGCGCTGGGCCTGGTGCTGTTCCTCGGCGGCTTCGCCTGGGGAGCGGTGGTCTACCGGCCGTACACCGTGCCCACCAGCTCGATGTCCCCGACCATCAACGCCGGGGCCCGGGTCCTGGCCCAGCGGATCGACGGCGGCGAGGTGCGCCGCGGTGACGTGGTGGTCTTCCACGACAAGAGTTGGGTCACCAACGCCGACGTGGTCAAGCGGGTCGTCGCCGTCGGCGGCGACACCGTCGCCTGCTGCACGAACGGCAAGCTCACCGTCAACGGCAAGCAGATCGACGAGCCCTACCTGCCCGACGGCAGCCTCGCCGAGATCACGGACTTCCCCACCGTGAAGGTCCCCGCCGGCCGCCTCTTCCTGCTCGGTGACGAGCGCCAGGGCTCCCTGGACTCCACCGCCCACCTCTCCGACGCCGCCCAGGGCACGGTCGCCCGCAGCGCGGTCAGCGCGCGCGTGGACGCCGTCGTCTACCCCATGGACGGCATGCTGAAGCGCCCCACCGGCTTCCAGGCCCTGGGCAGCCTTTCCCAGCCGGGGCCGCTGCGCCTGGTCCTCACGCTGATCGTCGTCGGGGCGGTCCTCGTCCTCGGCGGCGCCGCGTACGGCCCGATCGCCAAGCGCGCGGCCGGCCGCCGTGGGGCGCGACCGGCGATGGGGGCGGCCGGTGCCCGCTGAGACGTCCGCGGGTGCGGGTGCTGGTGCGGCGGGTGCGGGTGCTGGTGTTGATGCCGGTGCCGGTGCCGGTGCCGGTGCCGGTGCCGGCGTTCCCGCGGACGGCTACGACGGCGGGCTGCGCCGGGTCGCGCGGGTGGTCCTGCTGGACCCCGACGACCGCATCCTGCTGCTGCACGGGCACGAGCCGGACGACCCGGCCGACGACTGGTGGTTCACCCCCGGCGGCGGCGTCGAGGGCGACGAGACCCGTGAGGCGGCCGCGGTGCGGGAACTCGCCGAGGAGACGGGCATCACCGACGTCGACCTCGGCCCCGTGCTGTGGCGGCGCCGGTGCTCGTTCCCGTTCGCGGGCCGCCGCTGGGACCAGGACGAGTGGTACTACCTGGCCCGTACGACGACCACGGCGACCCGCGCCCTGGCCCTGACGGAACTGGAACGGCGCAGCGTCGCCGGAGCGAGGTGGTGGACCTGTGCGGAACTGACCGGGACGCATGAGACGGTGTATCCGACCAGACTCGCCGAGCTGTTGCGCAGGCTGCTCGACGAAGGTCCCCCGGCCGGGCCGGTGACCCTTGACACGGAAATCGTCTAGGGGTCCGCGGTGCTGGCGCACAATGGGGGGATCGCACGGCTGAAGGGGAACATGCCATGAGCGCCGAGGACCTCGAGAAGTACGAGACCGAGATGGAGCTGAAGCTCTACCGGGAGTACCGCGATGTCGTCGGTCTGTTCAAATACGTGATCGAGACCGAGCGGCGTTTCTACCTGACCAACGACTACGAGATGCAGGTGCACTCGGTCCAGGGTGAGGTGTTCTTCGAGGTGTCGATGGCGGACGCATGGGTGTGGGACATGTACCGGCCGGCCCGGTTCGTGAAGCAAGTGCGGGTCCTCACGTTCAAGGACGTGAACATCGAGGAGCTCAACAAGAGCGACCTGGAGCTCCCGGGCGGGTGACGGGGTTTTCCACAACCGCTGAGTAGTCCCCGGAGATCAACTCCGCGGGACGCCGTGCGTGACGGTGGGCACCGGAGGTGGTGCCGACATGAACGCACGCAGTGCACTCGGCAGGTACGGCGAGACGCTGGCCGCACGACGGCTGGCGGAGGCCGGGATGACGGTCCTGGAGCGCAACTGGCGCTGGGGCAGGACCGGAGAGATCGACATCGTCGCCCGGGACGGCGACGTGCTGGTCGTCTGTGAGGTGAAGACCCGCAGGAGCCGTGCTTACGAACACCCGATGGCCGCGGTGACCCCGGAGAAGGCCCAGCGCCTGCGCGGCCTGGCCGAGGGCTGGATCCACGCCCACGGCGGCGCCCCGCCGGGCGGCGTCCGCATCGACCTGGTGGGCGTCGTCCTGCCGGACCGCGGCGCGCCCGTCGTCGAGCACGTGCGGGGGGTGGCCTGACATGGGGTTCGCACGGACGTGTTCGGTGGCCCTGGTGGGCGTGGAGGGCGTGGTCGTCGAGGTCCAGGCCGACCTGGAACCGGGAGTGGCCGCCTTCACCCTGGTCGGCCTCCCGGACAAGAGCCTGACGGAGAGCCGCGACCGGGTCCGGGCCGCGGTGGTGAACTCGGGCGGCGAATGGCCCCAGAAGAAGCTCACCGTGGGACTCAGCCCCGCCTCGGTCCCCAAGGCCGGCAGCGGCTTCGACCTGGCGGTGGCGTGCGCGGTGCTGGGGGCCGCCGAGCGGATCGACCCCCGGGTGCTCGCCGACATCGTGATGATCGGCGAGCTGGGGCTCGACGGCCGGGTGCGCCCGGTGCGTGGCATCCTGCCCGCGGTCCTGGCGGCCGCCGAGGCCGGGTACGAACAGGTCGTGGTGCCCGAGTGCGCGGCCGCCGAGGCCTCGCTGGTGCCGGGTGTGTCCGTGCTCGGGGTGCGCAGCCTGCGTCAGCTGATCGCGGTCCTCGCGGACGAGCCGGTCCCCGAGGAGGCCCCGGACGAGCAGGGCCGCCCGGACCCGCTGCTGGCCGGCCTGCGCGTGCCGGGCACGGGCGCGGCCACCGGCATGCACAGCATGGGCGCGGCCCAGCACGACCCGGGGCACGACCTGTCCGACGTGGTCGGGCAGGTCTCGGCACGGACCGCGGTGGAGGTCTCCGCGGCGGGCGGCCACCACCTGTTCCTGGAGGGTCCGCCCGGCGCCGGCAAGACCATGCTCGCCGAGCGCCTGCCGGCCGTCCTGCCCCGGCTGACCGGCCAGGAGTCCCTCGAGGTCACCGCCGTGCACTCGGTGGCCGGGCTGCTGCCCCCGGGCAAGCCGCTGATCGACGTGCCGCCCTACTGCGCCCCGCACCACTCGGCCACCATGCAGGCACTCGTCGGCGGCGGCCCGTCGATCGCCCGGCCCGGCGCGGTCTCCCTGGCCCACCGTGGCGTGCTCTTCCTGGACGAGACTCCCGAGTTCAACAGCCAGGCCCTGGACGCGCTCCGCCAGCCCCTGGAGTCCGGGCACGTGGTGATCGCCCGGAGCGCCGGGGTGGTGCGCTTCCCCGCCCGGTTCCTGATGGTGCTGGCCGCCAATCCCTGCCCGTGCGGCCGCTTCTCCCAGCGGGACTCCCTGTGCGAGTGCCCGCCATCGGCGATCCGGCGCTACCAGGCGAGGCTGTCCGGACCCCTGCTCGACCGCGTCGACCTGCGCGTGGAGGTCGACCCGGTCAGCCGCGCCGAGCTGGCGCACCGGGGCCCCGGGGGCGAGTCCACGGAGGTCGTCGCGACCCGCGTCCACGCCGCCCGGGAGCGGGCGGCGGCCCGGCTGGCCGGGACACCGTGGCGGACCAACAGCGAGGTGCCGGGACGGGAGCTGCGCACCCGCTGGCACGCCGCGCGGGGCGCGATGGACGAGGCCGAGCGCAACCTGGAGCGGGGCGTGCTCACCGCCCGGGGACTCGACCGGGTCCTGCGGGTCGCCTGGACCGTCGCGGACCTGGTCGGACACGACCGGCCCGACGCGACGGACGTGGCGCTGGCCCTGCAGCTGCGCACCGGGGTGCCCCGCGGGGTGCCGATGGCCATCGGAGCCCTGACGTGAGCGGCCCCGGCACCGTTCCGGACGACGAGCGCGCGGCCCGGGTCTTCCTCGGGCGGGTGATCGAGCCCGGGGACGAGGTCGCGGGGCGATGGATCCGGCAGACCGGGGCCCGCGGGGCCGTGCGTCAGCTGCTGCGCGGCGGGGACCAGGGGGCGCCGGCCGGGGTGAGCGAGCGGCGGTGGGCCGGGCTGCGGGCCCGGGCCGGTACGGCCGACGCCGCCCGCGACCTCGCCCTGGCCGCCACCACCGGCCTGCGGTTCGTGTGCCCCGGCGACACCGAGTGGCCCGGCACGCTCGACGACCTCGGGGACGCGCGGCCACTCGGCCTGTGGGTGCGGGGCAGCCCCAGCCTGCGGATGTGGGCGCTGCGCTCCGTCGCCGTCGTCGGCGCCCGCGCCTGCACCGAGTACGGCGCCCACATGGCCACCACCCTCGCCGCGGGCCTCGCCGAGCGCGGCTGGGTCGTCGTCTCCGGCGGGGCCTACGGCGTCGACGGCGCCGCGCACCGGGGCGCGCTCGGCGCCGGCGGTGCCACCGTCGCCGTCCTCGCCTGCGGCGTCGACCGGCCCTACCCGCGCGGCCACGCCGGGCTGATCCACCGGATCGCGGAACAGGGCCTGGTCGTCGGCGAGCTGCCGCCCGGGGAGCATCCGACGCCGAGCCGGTTCGTGCTGCGCAACCGGGTCATCGCCGCGCTGACCCGGGGCACGGTGGTCGTCGAGGCCGCCTACCGCAGCGGTTCGCTCGTCACCGCGCGGGCCGCCCGGCGCCTCGGCCGGCACACCATGGGCGTGCCGGGCCCGGCGACCAGTGCCCTGTCCGCGGGGGTGCACGAACTCCTGCGCGGGGAGGCCGTCCTGGTCACCGACGCGGCGGAAGTCGTCGAACTGGTCGGTGACATGGGGGAACTGGCGCCCGAGCGGCGCGGTCCCGTCCTGCCGCGCGACCTGCTGGACCCCGCCGCCCGCCGCGTCCTGGCCGCCCTGCCCGGCCGGCGGGCGGCCCCGGCGGACGAGGTCGCCCGGGGCGCGCAGACCACCGAGGACGACGCGGTCGCCCGGCTCTACGAGCTCAGGGCGCTGGGCTACGTCGAACGACTGGGCGACGGCTGGAAGTTGACACGCCAGGCGGTGCTCTCCGTTCGACCGGGTCCGCGTCAGCCCTGACCCGTTCGGTTCGGCCGTCCGGGGGAACGCGTAACGCCTTGGGAATTGCGGCAGTTGACGCGGTCCCCGGACGGGCCGAGGGCCGCCGCGCCTCTCCGGCACGCGCGGAGGAACGTATCTGCGCATGGGCCGGGACCCGCTCTTCGCTCATTGCGACGCTCCAGTCACGCTACGCTCACGTGGATTCCGACGTAGAACACAGACCGGCAACTCCACGGCAGAACGGCACAAGGCGACGAATGCCCCAGCACACCTCCGGGTCCGACCGGGCGGCGATCCCCCCAGCCGCCCGCGACGGTGGCAGCGTGCGGCCGCCCGCCCCCTCGACGCTCGACGAGCTGTGGCGGTCGTACAAGGCGACGGGCGACGAACGGCTGCGGGAACAACTGATCCTGCACTACTCGCCCCTGGTGAAATACGTGGCGGGCCGCGTCAGCGTGGGCCTGCCGCCCAACGTCGAGCAGGCGGACTTCGTCTCCTCCGGGGTCTTCGGGCTGATCGACGCGATCGAGAAGTTCGACGTCGACCGCGAGATCAAGTTCGAGACCTACGCCATCACCCGGATCCGCGGCGCCATGATCGACGAGCTGCGGGCCCTGGACTGGATCCCCCGCTCCGTGCGGCAGAAGGCGCGCAACGTCGAGCGCGCCTACGCCACCCTGGAGGCGCGGCTGCGGCGGACCCCGTCGGAGATCGAGGTCGCCGCCGAACTGGGGATCGCGGTCGACGAACTGCACGCCGTGTTCAGCCAGTTGTCGCTGGCCAACGTGGTCGCCCTCGACGAGCTGCTGCACGTCGGCGGTGAGGGCGGCGACGGGCTGAGCTTCATGGACACCCTCGAGGACACCGCCGCGGACAACCCCGTCGAAGTGGCCGAGGACCGCGAGCTGCGGCGCTTCCTGGCGCGGGCGATCAACACCCTGCCCGACCGGGAGAAGACCGTCGTCACCCTCTACTACTACGAGGGCCTCACCCTCGCCGAGATCGGCAACGTCCTCGGCGTGACCGAGAGCCGGGTCAGCCAGATCCACACCAAGTCGGTGCTCCAGCTGCGCGCGAAGCTGGCGAGCTTCGGCCGGTGAGTGTCGGCCGGTGAGCTCCGTCCGCTGGGCTGCGGCCCGTGGGTGTCGGTCGGGCGACCCCGCACCGTGGCCGGTCTCCTGCGGCACTCCCGTCGCGGCAGGCGCGTCCGTACAGTGGTCGGGTGCCAAGGATTCGAGCGGCCTCCGTGGCCGAGCACCGGTCGATGCAGCGAGCCGCCCTGCTGGACGCGGCCCGCACCCTGCTGTCCGAGGGCGGCACGGACGCGCTGACCTTCCCGGCCCTCGCGGAGCGGACGGGGCTCGCGCGCTCCTCCGTCTACGAGTACTTCCGGTCGCGGGCCGCGGTCGTCGAGGAACTGTGCGAGGTCGACTTCCCCGTCTGGGCGGCGGAGGTCGAGGCGGCCATGGCCGCGGCCGACGGACCCGCCGCCCAGGTCGAGGCCTACGTGCGCACGCAGCTGGACCTGGTCGGCGACCGGCGCCACCGGGCGGTCGTGGCCATCTCGGCCAGCGAGCTGGACGCCGGCGCCCGGGAGAAGATCCGCGCCGCGCACGGCGCCCTCGTCTCGATGATCGTCGACGCCCTGACCGGGCTCGGCCACGCGGAACCCCGGCTGGCCGCGATGCTGGTCCAGGGCGTCGTGGACGCCGCGGTACGCCGTATCGAGCTCGGCGCGGCGGAGGAACCCCGGGTCGTCGCGGAGGCGGCGGTGAGCATGGTGCTGCGGGGCGTACGGGGCTGAGACCCGTCCGGCAGCGGTACCCCCCACACCGGCAGCAGCCTCGACGGCCCCCGCCGCAGCAGCCACGGCGGCAGCAGTGACAGCGGGTCCAGGTAGCCCTCGCCCCTGAGCAGGCCCCAGTGCACGCACGTGCCCGCACAGTGGGAGCCCGACGGCTCCACCGTGCCGATCACCTCGCCCGCCGCCACCCGCGCGCCCTGCGCGACCGAGGCCCGCACCGGCTCGTACGTCGTGCGCAGGTCGGTCCCCGTCAGCTCGACCGACACCACCCCCCTCCCGGCGACCCGGCCCGCGAAGGCCACCCGTCCCGCCGCCACCGCCCGTACCGGAGCGCCGGCCGGCGCCGCCAGGTCCACCCCGCGGTGGCCGCGGGCGTACGGCGTCGCCGGCGGGTCCCAGCCGCGCACCACGGCGGGACGCGCGCCCACCGGCCAGGAGCGGCCGATCGCCGGCACCGGGGGTGACGGGGCGGGTGGGGGAGCGGGCGACGGGGTGACGTCCGCCCGGGCGAAGACCGCCGGTGTCACCACCGACGTCAGCAGCAGGCAGACCACCAGCACCGCCGCCTGCGCCACCCGCCCCGGACCGGTCACCGGACCAGGCCACGACCCCGTCCCCGACCCCGCCCGGCCCCCCGTACACCGCATCGCTCGCATGCCCCCACCGTCCCCCGCCCCCGCTGATCATGCCGTGGCCTGTGGACGAACCCCCCGCTTGTGGACAGCGGCGTCACCCGGGCCCCCGTCGGTCCCGTACACTTCTTCTGGCGATCCGGGTCACCGGGTCGACTTCGCACGCCCCGACACCGGGCCGCCCAGCGGTCGGTGCCAGCGCCTCTCGGTCCTCTGCGGCTAGGCGCGATGCGGGCGTCAGGCGCGACGGCCGGCCGGCCGACGCGGCACAACCGAGAAACTCGAGGAGATACGGCCATGGCCGTCGTCACGATGCGGGAGCTGCTGGAGAGCGGCGTCCACTTCGGTCACCAGACCCGTCGTTGGAACCCGAAGATGAAGCGGTTCATCTTCACGGAGCGCAACGGCATCTACATCATCGACCTGCTCCAGTCGCTGTCGTACATCGACCGCGCCTACGAGTTCGTCAAGGAGACCGTCGCCCACGGCGGCACGGTCATGTTCGTCGGCACGAAGAAGCAGGCGCAGGAGGCCATCGCCGAGCAGGCCACCCGCGTCGGCATGCCCTACGTCAACCAGCGCTGGCTGGGCGGCATGCTCACCAACTTCTCGACCGTCTACAAGCGCCTGCAGCGCCTGAAGGAGCTCGAGCAGATCGACTTCGAGGACGTGGCCGCCTCCGGCCTCACCAAGAAGGAGCTGCTGGTCCTCTCCCGCGAGAAGGCCAAGCTGGAGAAGACCCTCGGCGGTATCCGCGAGATGTCCAAGGTGCCCAGCGCCGTCTGGATCGTGGACACCAAGAAGGAGCACATCGCGGTCGGTGAGGCCCGGAAGCTCAACATCCCGGTCGTCGCGATCCTCGACACCAACTGCGACCCCGACGAGGTCGACTACAAGATCCCGGGCAACGACGACGCGATCCGCTCCGTCACCCTGCTCACCCGCGTGATCGCCGACGCCGTCGCCGAGGGCCTCATCTCCCGCAGCGGTGTCGCCACCGAGGGCAAGGGCGAGAAGGCCGCGGGCGAGCCGCTGGCCGAGTGGGAGCGCGACCTGCTCGAGGGCGGCGAGAAGAAGGCCGACTCCGAGGAGACCGCTCCGGCCGCCGAGGCTGCTCCGGCTGCCGAGGCCGCCCCCGCCGCCGAGGCCGAGGCTGCTCCGGCCGAGGCCGCTCCCGCCGAGGCCCCCGCGGCCGAGGGCGAGAAGGCCGCCGAGGCCGAGCAGGCCTGATTCGACAGCGTCAGAGGTGACGGCGGGGGCGGTGACACTCACTCCGCCCCCGCCGTTCACCCGTAGGTCGGCGGCGCGTCACGGCCCTCGCGCTCCATGGGGGCCGCAGACCCCGCAGATCTCCGAATCCGCAGACTTCGAGAAAGACTCACAGACTCATGGCGAACTACACCGCCGCCGACGTCAAGAAGCTCCGCGAGCTCACCGGCGCCGGCATGATGGACTGCAAGAAGGCGCTGGACGAGGCCGAGGGCAACGTCGAGAAGGCCGTCGAGGCGCTCCGCATCAAGGGCCAGAAGGGCGTCGCCAAGCGCGAGGGCCGCTCCGCCGAGAACGGCGCCGTGGTCTCGATCATCGCCGACGACAACTCCTCCGGCGTCATCGTCGAGCTGAAGTGCGAGACGGACTTCGTCGCCAAGGGTGACAAGTTCCAGGCCGTGGCGAACACCATCGCCGAGCACGTCGCCAAGACGTCCCCGGCCGACCTCGAGGCGCTGCTCGCCTCCGAGATCGAGCCCGGCAAGACCGTCCAGGCGTACGTGGACGAGGCCAACGCCAACCTCGGCGAGAAGATCGTCCTGGACCGCTTCGCGCAGTTCGCCGACGGCTACGTCACCGCCTACATGCACCGCACCATGCCCGACCTGCCCCCGCAGATCGGTGTCCTGGTCGAGCTGGACAAGCCGAACGCCGAGATCGCCAAGGGCGTCGCACAGCACATCGCCGCGTTCGCCCCGAAGTACCTGGCGAAGGAGGACGTGCCGGCCGACGTCGTCGAGTCGGAGCGTCGCATCGCCGAGGAGACCACCCGCGCCGAGGGCAAGCCCGAGGCCGCGATCGCCAAGATCGTCGAGGGTCGCCTCAACGGCTTCTTCAAGGACGCGACGCTGCTCGGTCAGCCGTACGCGCTCGACAACAAGAAGTCCGTCCAGAAGGTCCTGGACGAGGCCGGTGTCACCCTGAAGCGCTTCGCGCGCATCAAGGTCGGCATCTGAGTCCGTACCGCGACCGACGCCCGGCCCCGATAGGGTCGGCACCAGCCGGCCCTGTCGCCGGCGGATGCCATCACCCGGGCGTGTGACGGACGACAGCAGATCTGACGAGGAGGCCATTGCCGCGCATGGGTTGCGACCGACACCCGACCGGCAATGGCCTTCCTCGTATGTGCACCACGTGAAAGAGGCGGGATCTCCCATGACCACCAAGGCCCAGAAGAGCGACGACGGCAAAGTACACGGCCGGTTCCTGCTGAAGCTGTCCGGAGAGGCGTTCTCCGGTGGTGGGGGCCTCGGCGTCGACCCCGACGTGGTGCACAAGATCGCCCGGGAGATCGCGGCCGTGGTGCGCGACGGCGCGGAGATCGCGGTCGTCATCGGCGGCGGCAACTTCTTCCGCGGCGCCGAACTCCAGCAGCGCGGCATGGACCGCGCCCGTTCGGACTACATGGGCATGCTCGGCACGGTCATGAACTGCCTCGCCCTCCAGGACTTCCTGGAGAAGGAGGGCATCGACAGCCGCGTGCAGACCGCCATCACCATGGGCCAGGTCGCCGAGCCGTACATCCCGCTGCGCGCCGTGCGCCACCTGGAGAAGGGCCGCGTGGTCATCTTCGGCGCCGGTATGGGCATGCCGTACTTCTCCACCGACACCACCGCCGCCCAGCGCGCCCTGGAGATCGACGCCGAGGCGCTGCTCATGGGCAAGAACGGCGTCGACGGGGTCTACGACTCCGACCCGAAGACCAACCCGGACGCCGTGAAGTTCGACGCCCTCGGCTACGGCGAGGTCATCACCCGCGACCTGAAGGTCGCCGACGCCACCGCCATCACGCTGTGCCGCGACAACAAGCTGCCGATCCTCGTCTTCGAGCTCCTGGCCGAGGGCAATATCGCCCGCGCCGTCAAGGGTGAGAAGATCGGCACGCTGGTGGGCGAGCAGACCAGCCAGGGCTGATCACCCCGGCCGGGGGATGGACAATGTCCCACCGGTCGGGAAACGTGCAGAAGAAGACGCGACGCAGCCGGCCGCCGCCCCCGCAAGGAACCGCAGCCGGGCCTACTCAAGACACGCAGGAGCAAGTGGTGATCGAAGAGACCCTCCTCGAGGCCGAGGAGAAGATGGAGAAGGCCGTCGTGGTCGCCAAGGAGGACTTCGCCGCGATCCGCACCGGCCGTGCGCACCCGGCGATGTTCAACAAGATCGTGGCCGACTACTACGGTGCGCCGACGCCGATCAACCAGCTGGCTTCGTTCTCCGTGCCGGAGCCGCGCATGGCGGTCGTGACGCCGTTCGACAAGAGCGCGCTGCGCAACATCGAGCAGGCCATCCGCGACTCCGACCTGGGCGTCAACCCGAGCAACGACGGCAACATCATCCGGGTGGTGTTCCCCGAGCTCACCGAGGAGCGCCGCCGCGAGTACATCAAGGTCGCCAAGGGCAAGGGCGAGGACGCCAAGGTGTCCATCCGCTCCGTCCGCCGCAAGGCCAAGGACGCGATCGACAAGCTGATCAAGGACGGCGAGGTCGGCGAGGACGAGGGCCGCCGTGCGGAGAAGGAACTCGACGACACCACGGCGAAGTACGTCACGCAGGTGGACGAGCTCCTCAAGCACAAGGAAGCCGAGTTGCTCGAGGTCTGATGAACGACTCTTCCTGGGGGGCGCCGCCGCAGGCCGGGCAGGCCGGGTACTGGGGGCCCACCGAGCGTGGACCGGTCCAGGGGGCTGCCCCGGCGGGTCCCGCGTACGATGCGCCCGAGGCGCAGCAGACTCGCCCCATGCCCATCGTGCCCGACGGACCCGCGTACGGCGGAGACCAGGATGACGACCGGGGGGCCGCTCGGACGGGCGGCCCCTTGTTCCGGGACGAGGACCACGGCGCGTTCCCGGGCGGGGACGGTTCCGGGTTCCCGTCCGGGGATCACGGCCGGTTCCCGGACGAGCGGTACGGCGGCCGGTCCGGGTCCTCGTCGGCCCAGCCGCACGCGACGCCGCAGCACGACTCGTCGTACGTGCCGCAGAATCCGGAGCCCATGCCCGAGGTCCAGCCGCAGCCGGCGCCCGCGCCCGCCCCGCAGAAGAAGAGCGCGGGCCGGGACCTGGGCGCGGCCATAGGAGTCGGCGTCGGCCTCGGCGTGGTGATCGTCGCGTCGCTGTTCGTCGTCAAGGCCGTCTTCGTGGGCGTCGTCGCGGTCGCCGTGGTCGTCGGCCTGTGGGAGCTGACCAGCAGGCTGCAGGAGCGCAAGCAGATCAAGGCGCCGCTGGTGCCGCTCGCGGTGGGCGGCGCGGCGATGGTCGTCGCCGGCTACGTCCGCGGGGCGGAGGGCGCCTGGGTCGCGATGGCGCTGACCGCGCTGGCGGTGCTGGTCTGGCGGATGACGGAGCCGCCCGAGGGCTACCTCAAGGACGTCACGGCGGGCGTCTTCGCCGCGTTCTACGTGCCGTTCCTGGCGACCTTCGTCGCGTTGATGCTGACCGCCGACGACGGGCCGTGGCGGGTGCTGACGTTCCTGCTGCTCACGGTCGTCAGCGATACCGGGGCGTACGCCGTCGGGTGGCGCTTCGGCACCCACAAGCTCGCCCCGCGGATCAGCCCCGGCAAGACCCGCGAGGGCCTGCTCGGCGCCGTGTCCTTCGCGATGGTCGCGGGCGCGCTGTGCCTGCAGTTCCTGATCGACGACGGCACCTGGTGGCAGGGCCTGCTGCTCGGGCTCGCGGTCGCGGCCAGCGCCACGCTGGGCGACCTCGGCGAGTCCATGATCAAGCGGGACCTGGGCATCAAGGACATGGGCACGCTGCTGCCGGGTCACGGCGGCATCATGGACCGCCTGGACTCGCTGCTGCCGACGGCTCCGGTGGTGTGGCTGCTGCTGGTGCTCTTCGTCGGCTCCGGCTGACCGGCCGCACACCGCACGACGGGCCCTCGTCCTCCTCGGACGGGGGCCCGTCGCCGTCGCCCGGGATGACGGCCCGGGGCCCCGGTGGGACGATTCCGCTGTAGGCCCGTACAGGGGACCGCCCGGGAAGGGGGCGCCATGTCCGGCTTCCGCGAAGAGATCGACCTCGACTGCCGCCCGGCGGACGTGTGGGCGTACGTCATCGACCCGCGCCACCTGCCGGAGTGGCAGGCCAGCGCCGTGGCCGCGCGGCAGCTCGACGACGGCCCGTTCGGCCTGGGCTCCCGGGTGCGCGTCACCCGGCACGTCGGCACCCGGCAGGTACTGACGACGATGGAGTGCACCCAGTACGAGCCGTTCCGCGAGTGGACGGTGCGGGGGGTGGACGGCCCGGTCAGGGGCCGCTTCCACGGCGAGATCACCCCGCTGGACGAGGGCCGCCGCACCCGGCTGACGATGACCCTCGACTTCGAGGGCCACGGCCTCGGCAAGGTCCTCGTCCCCTTGGTGGTGCGCCCTCAGGTGCGCAAGGAGTTCCGGCGCAACGAGGGGTTGCTGCGGGAACGGCTGGAGCACGGGGCGGCGTAGTCCGGGACCGGGCCGACCGCCGCCACCGTGTACGTCACCACTACGTCACCACGACGTCACCACCCCAGGACCTCGGCGAGGTAGGAGCGGGCCATCTTCGCGTACGCCAGCGGGCAGGCCTTCGACGGGTCCTGTTCCGCCTCGACGACCAGCCATCCCTCGTAGCCGGCGTTCCCCAGCGTCGCGAGGACGGGCTGGAAGTCGATCACGCCGTCCGGGTCTCCGGGCACGGTGAAGACGCCCTGCTGGATCCCCTCCTGGAAGGACAGGCGGTCGCTCCTCACCTTGTCGGCCACGGGCTGGCGGACGTTCTTGAGGTGCACGTGCTTGATCCGCTCCTGGTGCCGTTCCGCCGTCTCGAGCGGGTCGTCGCCGGCGAACCGCAGGTGCCCGGTGTCCAGCAGCAGATGGACGTGATCCGGGTCGGTGCCGGCCAACAACCGGTCGATGTCCTCGGCCGTCTGCACGCCGGTGCCCATGTGGTGGTGGTAGCAGAGCCGCATCCCGTGGTCCGCGGCGAGCCGGCCGATGGTGTCGAGCCCGCTGGTGAGAAGGGACCACTCCTCGTCCGTGAACTCGGGGCGGTGATCGAAGACCGGGATGGGCTGCAGGTGCGACGACAGCCCGAACTCCGCGACGACGATGTCCTGGCCGCCCACCGCCTCGAGGAACGCCAGCTGCCTCCTGAAGTTCTCGACGGTCCGGTCCAGCTCGCCGATGGTGAAGTATGTGCTCACCCACGGCTCGGACACCTTCAGGCCGCGCAGGTCGAGCGCTTCCTTGAGTTCCGCGGGGTCGGCCGGGAACTTGTGGCCGATGCTGCAGCCCTGGAACCCCGCGAGCGCCATCTCGCTCACGCACTGCTCGAACGGGATCCCGATGTCGAGCAGCGGGAAGTCGTCGTTCCACCACAGGGTCGGCGTCACCCCCAGGGACACCTTGTTGCTACCCAGGTTCGGGACGGCGCCGGTCATCGCACTTCCTCCTCGTGGTGGTCCTCGAACGCGGGCGGTGTGGCCCACGAGCCGTAGCCCGGTGCCTTAGCGCCGGACGGGTGGGCGCCGATCGCCCGCCACAACAGCCCCTCGGTGTAGGCGTCGGGGGAGACGACGAACGGGGGCGAGGACCCGTCCTCCCCGTCCCGGCCGCCTTCCGGGACGGCGGGCTTCGCCCCGCTGCGGCCGGGTGCCGTCCAAGCCGCCACGTCCAGGCGCCCCGCCTGTTCCGGGCGGTACCAGACACCGACGTACCAGAGCTTGATGATGCTCTTCACCACGGGATCGGCATGGACGGCCGAGGGATCGGCAGCCATCGCCGCCCGGACCGCCTCCGGCCCGACCTGTTCCAGGGCCGTCCTGTGGTACGCCTCGGCCTGACCGGTTCCCCACAGGTCGAACTCGCTGAACCCGGTCACCGCGGCCGAGAACCTCACGAAGTCGCGCAGCTCGGTGTCCGCGCTCGTTTCCTGCGTCATGCTCCCGCCTCCTTCCGACGGTCTCAGATCTCGAATGTCGGGCCGGCGTTCGACCCGGGATGCCCGGTGAGCGGGTTGCGGATGAGCAGGTTCATGCGGTCGCGCATGCGGAACATCTCCCAGACCGCTTTCAGCAGGAGGTCGGGCTGACCGTTGTAGGCCAGGTTGATGCTGGTCAGGAAGGTGGCGTAGAACTGGTTGAACTCCCTGGCCGCCGCCAGGACCTCCGGGTCCTGCTCGAGGTCCGCCAGCTTGACGTCCGGCTTCACCGGGTGGACGGCACTCCAGTCGACGCTCAGCTCCGGGCCGGAAGGCTCGCCCGGGTCGTCGCCCTTCTGGTAGTACCGCCCCTTCTCCAGCTGCTCGAACCGGTAGAAGTGGGCGAGTTCGTCCTGGCTGTCGTAGATGCCGCCGTACAGCCCCTCGCCCTGCTCCGCGACGAGGGTGAGCGCCGCGACGGCGCTGTCCCGGCCGGTCACCTCGATCACGTCGCCGCCGCCGGAGTAGAAGTACTCCGGGGTCACCTGGCGGGCGGGATCGCCGGTGAAGATCGTCTTGCCTGCCTTGCGGGCTTGGTCCTCCAGGTGGTTGATGCCCCGGATGATCTCCTCGTAGAACTCACCGATGCTCAGGAAGCGCTGGGTGGGCTCTCCGGGGACGAGGCCGAGGACCGTCCCGGACTCCTCGAGTGCCGCCAGTTCCTCCGGTGGCGGTGCCGCGCCGTCGGACGTGACGCCCAGGGCCGCCCAGTCCACCGGGACGAACCTGTCGTCCTCGGTGGCCGCCTGCGCGGGCTTCTCGATCTTCAGGAAGGTGTCGAGGGCCTCGGGTGAGAACGGCCGGAGGTGCACGTCGAAGTAGTCGGGACCGCACGGCAGGCGCGTCGGGTAGTTCGGCACGAAGTCCGCCCTGGTGAGGTCCGGCGTCCCGCCCACGGCGTTCAGGACGTTCGCGACCAGGGTCAGGTGCAGCATCTCCTCGACGGCCACCACCCTGATGACGTGCCAGGCGTCCGAGTTCTTGCCCGGCTGTAAGGAGTAGAGCGCGGTGAGGTAGGGCGGGAGCGTCGCGTGCTCCAACTGGAGGCCCTTGTAGAGGTATTCGTGGAGCTCCTCGATGGTCTGGATCCGGCAGTCCTGAGCGGGCTCGGATGCTGAAGAAACGGACATGTTTCCCCAATCGTGGGCGGTGCGTGGTGCGCGGTTGCGCAGGGGGGCGGGCGGTGACCGATCGGCGGTGGGTGGCGGCGCGCGGCGGCGCGCGTCATGGACGGTGTCGCTGTCGCCCCGCCGAACCGGGGGCCGTCTAGCCGCGGACGGTGATCGGCGCCTTCGCGGCGCGCAGGTACCTGGAGATGTGGCCCGCGCTGCGGAAGGCGAGCGCCGCCATGGTCAGGCTGATGTTGGACGTCCCGATCGAGGGCAGGCTGCCGGGCCCGACGAGGTAGAGGTTGTCGTGGTCCCACGAGTGCTGGGTGTGGTCGACCACCGACTTCGCCGGGTCGGTCCCCATGATGTGGGTGCCCGCGAGGTGGTTGCCGCCGACGATGTTGTACCAGTGGCCGTCGTGCTCGACGGCGCTCGGGCGGTCCCGGTGGTACACGGTCCGGTCCTCGGCGCCGAGCCTCTCGAAGATGTCGGACGCGAGCTTGCGGGCGAAGGCCGCGCCCCGCATGGTGTAGGGCGGGATCTTGAAGGACACGACCGGCTTCAGGTTGCCGAGGGCGTCCTTGTACCGCTCGTTCACGGTGACCTTGTTGCTCCTCTCGGGCAGCAGGTCGATCATGAAGGCCAGCAGCAGCTGCCGGGAGATCTGGTTCCCGAGGGTCCTGCGCAGCTCCGGCCCGCGCAGCCCCCGCTGGTCGACGAGTTCGACCAGGTCCGTGTAGGGCGAGCCGGTCGCCCACCCCCACCCGTCGTTGTGGATGTCCACGCCGAACCCGGCCTGGGTCCCGCGGAAGCGCCCGCCGCGCAGGTCGGTGATGCCGCTCGTGCAGGACGTGCCGCGCATCGTGCCGGCCGGCTTGGGCAACAGGCCCCAGGACAGCAGGTACGCGTGGTCCATCAGGTTGCAGCCGATCAGCTCGCTGCGGCTCATGCGCTGCATGTCGGAGGCCAGCATGAGCCGGGCGTTCTCGATGGCGTGCGCGCAGAGGACGTAGACGGTGCCCTTCACCGTGTACGTCTCGTACCGGTCGGAGTCGAGCGCGTCGTAGTGCTTGACGGTGATCCCGGTCACCCGCCGGTCGTGCTCGTCGATCTCGACCTTGGACGCGACGGCCTGCGTGACGATCTTGACGTTGCCCTTGCGGAGCGCCTTGGTCAGCGTCTTCCCCGCGTGGTACTTGGCCTGCACGGGGCAGATCGGGACGCAGTTGGTGTTGCCCTGGCAGCGCTCGCCCTCCTCCACCTGGCTCGTGCTCACCGCGCCGACCGGGACGAAGCCCTTGCCGCCGTCGTACGCCGGGTTCGGCACGCCGTTGCGGGCCTGCGGGAAGGTCCGCACCCGGAGCGTGTAGTCGTCGTCCGCCAGGCTGACCCGCATGCCGTCGACACCCCGGGCGACGGTCTGGTCGAGGTACGACGGCGGCATGCGGTGCATCGGGAACACGTATCCCTCGGGGAAGTGCATCCCGAGGTAGCTCTGCTCCTCGACCTCGGCGGACACGCCCAGTTCGGCCTCGGCCTGCCGGTAGTAGGGCTCCAGGTCGTCGTAGCTGAGTGGCCAGTTGAGGCCCTGGCCGTACTTGGTGCGCAGGTCGAAGTCCTCGGGCAGCATGCGCAGCGCCTTGCCCTCCCAGTGCATGGAGGTGCCGCCGAGGACCCGGGTGAAGGTGGTGTCCGTGCAGTACTCGTCCTCCTGCACGAGGTAGAAGGCGTCCCGGGGGGTGTCGGGACGCACCGGCATGGTGTCGGTGCTCCTGGGCATCCGGGCGTTCGGGTTGAACGGGTACGGCGACTGGTTGTCCTTGACGGCCGCGCCGTAGAACCGCGACAGGTACGACTCGTACTCGGCGAGGTCGAGGTCCTTGCCGGGGCCGGCTTCGAGGATCAGCACCCGGTGGCCCGCCTGGCCCAGTTGCTCGGCGATGATGGAACCCGCCATGCCGCCACCGACGACGACGGCGTCCCACTCGCCCTGTGCGGCCTCCGCGGCGCTGGTCTCCGTGGCGGCACCGGCCGGGAAGATCACCGGGTCCGTGTGGTCGTAAGACGTCATTGCTCCTCCTTCTCGGGACATGGGCACCCACCGGTGCCCTGACTGTGGCCGTACGGACCGGCCTGCCTGCGGTCGGCTCAGCGGAGGAGGGCGATGCGGATGGCTCGTTCGACGTGGGCGGCGGTGTTGGCGTGGCCCTCGGCGTTGGGGTGGACCAGGGTGACGCGCTTGTCGAGGGGAGCGCAGTTCAGCAGCGTTCCGGGGAGCCTGGCGGGCCAGTACTCGGCGGCGTCGCCGCAGATGCCCTCGACCCACTTGGTGCCGGCGGGCTGACAGGCGTCGTGGCCCACGCTGGACGAGTAGACGTCGACGTAGCGGTCGCCGAAGAACGACGTGACGCGCTGGATGGTGGCGTTCAGCGACTTGAGGACGTGGTCGCGGAGCCAGTCGACGTCGGCGTGCTTGATCGCGCCGAGCTCGGTGAGGGAGAGCCGGTTGCACTCACTGCCCTCGTCCGGCAGGACGGCCGGGTAGCCGACGGTGATCACCTGGGCGTTCGGTGCGGCCTCGTGGACCTTGGCCAGCATCTGGACGTACTCGTCCTGGACCCGGGCGAGCTTGTCCTGGATGTTCTCCTCCCCCTCGGGGGGACTGGTGTAGTACTCGCGGCAGGACTTTCCGAGGGTCCCGCCCAGTTCGAGGCACTTGAGGAGCATGCCGCCGAAGGGCAGGCTGTTGCCGCCGACGCCGATGGTGACGACGTCCGTCCCGTCGTTGAGCCCGGCCCGCACGATCTGCGGGTCCACGGCCGGCCAGCCGTCGGCGGGTGGCTGGACCGGGCTGATCGGAGTCTGCCGGGTGTCGGCGATCTCGGTGATGGTGGCGTTGCCGCAGCTGACGTTGGTCAGGTGGACGGGCCGGCCCGGCGGGAACTCGTCGAGCTCCCGCTCGACCAAGCCCGGGTAGGCGTCGCTGGTGCGGTCGCAGCCGTCCCGCGACGCACTGCCGAGCGGGGGCAGCGGCTCCCCGACGAAACCGCCGGCGGTGTACGAGTCACCCAGCGCGGCCCACTCGTACTGATCGGCGGCGGAGGCGGCGCCCTGGGGCGCCAGCGCGGACACCGCCAGAGTCACCCCCACGGCCAGTGCTCCCCTGCGCAGACGGGCGCCGGAGCGCCGCACCGCTGCCCCGCCGCGGGGCGGCAGAACCCGTAAGACGAGGGCCGCCAGTCGGCCCCTGGACTTCGCACGCATCGCTGTCCTCCAGTCACTCAGTGCAGTCACTCGACTACGCTCCGAAGCTAACCGAGGGGATGCGGTCGGTAGGTGGGTGGGCCAGGTAAACCACCCGAGGGCCTTGACCTGAAGCCCGACACCGGGGGCGAGTGCGCGGGAGCCGACCTTGGGTGGCGGGGAGAGGTGCCGCCAGCCGTCCAGGGTGACGGCCGCGGGTCACCCCAATGGATCTGCGACACTGGATGCATCATGCCCAAGCCCGGAGAACTCACCTTTGTCGTGCCGCGCGGAGCGAAGTCGCCGCCGCGGCATCTTGCCGATCTTTCGCCCGCCGAGCGGAAGGCTGTCGTGGCCGGGATCGGGGAGAAGCCGTTCCGTGCCAAGCAGCTGTCGCAGCACTACTTCGCGCGGTACGCGCACGAGCCGGAGCAGTGGACCGACATCCCCGCCGGTGCGCGCGAGCCGCTGCGGGAGGCGTTGTTCCCCGAGCTGATGACCGTCGTGCGGCACCTGTCGACGGACCAGGGGACGACCCGCAAGACGCTGTGGCGGCTGTTCGACGGGACGCTCGTGGAGTCCGTGCTGATGCGGTACCCGGACCGGGTCACCATGTGCATCAGCTCGCAGGCCGGCTGCGGCATGAACTGCCCCTTCTGCGCCACCGGACAGGCCGGGCTCGACCGCAACCTGTCGACCGCCGAGATCGTCCACCAGATCGTCGACGGGATGCGGGCCCTGCGGGACGGCGAGGTGCCGGGCGGGCCGGCGCGGCTGTCCAACATCGTGTTCATGGGCATGGGCGAGCCCCTCGCCAACTACAAGCGCGTCGTCGGCGCCATCCGCGCGCTCACCGACCCCACGCCCGACGGGCTCGGCCTGTCGCAGCGCGGGATCACCGTGTCGACCGTCGGGCTCGTGCCGGCCATCCACCGGTTCGCCGACGAGGGCTTCAAGTGCCGGCTCGCGATCTCGCTGCACGCCCCCGACGACGAGCTGCGCGACACCCTCGTTCCCGTGAACACGCGGTGGAAGGTGCGCGAGGTTCTCGACGCCGGGTTCGAGTACGTCGAGAAGAGCGGGCGCCGGCTGTCCATCGAGTACGCGCTGATCCGCGACATCAACGACCAGGCCTGGCGCGGCGACCGGCTCGGGCGGCTGCTCAAGGGCAAGCCCGTGCACGTCAACCTCATCCCGCTGAACCCGACCCCGGGCTCGAAGTGGACCGCCTCCCGGCCCGAGGACGAGAAGGCGTTCGTCGAGGCGATCGCGGCCCACGGCGTGCCCGTCACCGTCCGGGACACCCGTGGTCAGGAGATCGACGGGGCCTGCGGTCAGCTCGCGGCCACCGAGCGGTAAAATCCGGTCATGTCACCGAGGTGACGTCCACATCTTCATATTCCGACAGGGGAGCGCCACAGCGCTGAGAGTGCGGCACCGGGCCGCAGACCCTCTGAACCTCGCCCAGGTCATTCTGGGTAGGAAGTTCGGTCATCACTCGAGCTGTTGTGCCCTGCCCGGGCTGTCCCGGGCGGGGCCGCGTTCTTCCTGGCCCACCCCAGGAGGACATCCAGTGCACACCAAGACCCTCGTGGCGGCGACGGCCGGCCTCGGCCTGCTCGCGACGCTGTCCGCGTGCGGCTCGTCCGAGGCCAAGGACTCGGCCGACAGCAAGACCGTCACCCTCGTCAGCCACGACTCGTGGGCCGTGTCGAAGAAGGTGCTCGCCGACTTCGAGAAGCAGTCCGGCTACCGGGTCAAGGTCCTCAAGGACGGCGACGCCGGGCAGGCCGTCAACAAGGCGGTCCTCACCAAGGACCACCCCCAGGGCGACGTCTTCTTCGGCGTCGACAACACCCTGCTCTCGCGCGCCCTCGACAACGGCCTGTTCCAGCCGTACCGGGCCGCGGGGCTCGACCAGGTCGGCGCCGCCTACCAGCTCGACCGGGCCGAGCACCGCGTCACGCCCGTCGACTACGGCGACATCTGCGTCAACTACGACAAGAAGTACTTCGCCGACCACAAGCTCGCCCCGCCCGCCTCCTTCGACGACCTGGTCAAGCCGGCCTACAAGAACCTCCTGGTCACCGAGAACGCCTCCACCTCCTCGCCCGGCCTCGGCTTCCTGCTCGGCAGCGCCGCGCGGTACGGTGACGCCGGCTGGGAGGGCTACTGGAAGAAGCTGAAGGCTAACGGCGTCAAGGTGGTCGACGGCTGGGAGCAGGCCTACAACGAGGAGTTCTCCGGCTCGGCCGGCGGCAAGAAGGCCGGCGGCGACCGGCCGCTCGTCGTGTCGTACGCCTCCTCGCCGCCCGCCGAGGTGATCTACGCCGACCCCCGGCCCGCCACCGCCCCGACCGGTGTGGCGGCCGGCACCTGCTTCCGCCAGGTCGAGTTCGCGGGCCTGCTCAGCAACGCCGGGAACACCAAGGGCGGCAAGGCGTTCCTCGACTTCCTGGTCTCCAAGGAGTTCCAGGAGGACATGCCGCTGAACATGTTCGTCTACCCGGTCCGGCAGGGTGCCGCGGTCCCCGCCGAGTTCACGCAGTTCGGGCCCGCGGCCAAGGACCCCGAGACCATGGCCCCGGACCGGATCGCCGCCCACCGCGACCAGTGGGTCACGTCGTGGACCTCGATCGTCCTGAAGTGACGGCCGACGCGACGGGCCGCAAGGACCGACCGGACGCCGCGGGCCGCGGGAGCCGACCCGACGGCCCGGGCCGAGCGGGCCGGCCGCACGGCACGGGCCGTCCCGCCGCGCTCCCGGCGGCCGCGGCCCGGCTCGGGCTGATGGTGCTGCCCGTCGCGTTCTTCGGCGTCTTCTTCGCCTACCCCGTCGCCGCGATCGTCGCCCGCGGCCTGCACGCCGACGGGGTCTGGCACCTCGGCCGGCTCACGGACGTGCTCGCCCGGCCGGACATCCGGCACGTCCTGTGGTTCACCACCTGGCAGGCGTGCGCCTCCACCGCGCTCACGCTCCTCGTCGCGCTGCCCGGCGCGTACGTGTTCGCGCGCCTCGACTTCCCCGGCAAGCAGGTCCTGCGCGCGGTCGTGACCGTGCCGTTCGTGCTGCCGACGGTCGTCGTCGGCACGGCGTTCCTGGCGCTCGTGGGGCGCGGCGGCCTCCTGGACGACCTGTGGGGCGTACGGCTGGACACCACCGTGTGGGCGATCCTGCTCGCGCACGTCTTCTTCAACTACGCCGTCGTCGTGCGCACCGTGGGCGGGCTGTGGGCGCAGCTCGACCCGCGGCAGGCGGAGGCGGCACGGATGCTGGGCGCCTCGCCGCTGCGCGCCTGGCGGCAGGTGACGCTGCCCGCGCTCGGCCCGGCCGTCGCCGCGGCCGCGCTGATGGTGTTCCTGTTCACCTTCACCTCGTTCGGCATCGTGCAGATCCTCGGCGGCCCGACCTTCTCCACCCTGGAGGTGGAGATCTACCGGCAGACCTCCGAGATCTTCGACCTGTCCACCGCGGCCGTGCTCACCCTGGTGCAGTTCGCCGCCGTCGGCGCGGTCCTCGCCGTGCACGCCTGGACCGTACGGCGGCGGGAGAGCACTCTGCGGCTGGTGGACGCGTCCCGCACCGCGCGCCGCCCGCGCGGGGCCGGCCAGTGGGCGCTGCTCGCCGGCGTCCTGGCCACGGTCGCCCTGCTGCTCGTGCTGCCGCTGGCGGTGCTGGTGCAACGGTCGTTCGACGCGCCGGACTTCGCCTACTACCGGGCGCTCACCTCGGACGAGGGCAGCGTGTTCCTCGTCCCGCCGGTCGACGCGATCGGCACCTCGCTCGAGTACGCCGCCGCCGCGACCGCCATCGCCCTGCTGATCGGCGGTCTCGCCGCCGCCGTGCTCACCCGCAGGGACGCCGGCCGGCTGGTGCGCGGGTTCGACGCGCTGCTGATGCTGCCGCTCGGCGTCTCCGCCGTGACCGTCGGCTTCGGCTTCCTCGTCGCCCTCGACGAACCCCCGCTGGACCTGCGCACCAGCTGGATCCTGGTGCCGCTCGCGCAGGCGCTGGTCGGGGTGCCGTTCGTGATCCGCACCATGCTGCCCGTGCTGCGGGCGGTGGACGACCGGCTGCGCGAGGCGGCGGCCGTGCTCGGGGCGTCGCCGTGGCGGGTGTGGCGGGAGGTGGACCTGCCGATGGTGCGGCGCGCGCTGGCCGTCGCGGCCGGCTTCGCCTTCGCGGTGTCGCTGGGCGAGTTCGGCGCCACCGTGTTCATCGCGCGCCCCGACAACCCGACGCTGCCGGTCGCCGTGGCCCGGCTGCTGGGCCGCGCCGGGGAGCTCAACTACGGCCAGGCGATGGCCCTTTCGACGATTCTCATGGTGGTGTGCGCGGTGGCCCTGCTGGCGCTGGAGGGGCTGCGGATCGCGGACCGGACGGGGGAGTTCTGATGCTGCTGGCTCTGGAGCGGGCGACCGTGCGGTTCGGCGGGCGGCCGGTGCTCGACGCCGTCGACCTGGAGGTGGCCGAACACCAGGTGGTGTGCGTGCTCGGGCCGAGCGGCAGCGGCAAGTCGACGCTGCTGCGGGCCGTGGCCGGACTCCAGCGCCTGGACGACGGGCGGGTGCTGCTGGACGGCCGCGACCAGGCGGGCGTGCCCCCGCACCGGCGGGGCGTGGGGCTGATGTTCCAGGACCACCAGCTCTTCCCGCAGCGGGACGTCGCCGGGAACGTGGCCTTCGGGCTGCGCATGCACGGCGCGTCCAGGAAGCACCAGGACGCGCGGGTGGGGGAGTTGCTGGACCTGGTCGGACTGCCGGGCGCGGGGCGGCGGGCCGTGACGGCGCTGTCCGGGGGCGAGCAGCAGCGCGTGGCGCTCGCCCGGGCCCTCGCGCCCAGCCCCCGGCTGCTGATGCTGGACGAGCCCCTCGGCCAGCTCGACCGGTCCCTGCGGGAGCGGCTGGTGGTCGAACTGCGGGAGCTGTTCGGCCGGTTGGGCACCACCGTGCTCGCCGTGACCCACGACCAGGGTGAGGCGTTCGCGCTCGCCGACCGGGTCGTGGTGATGCGGGACGGGCGGATCGCCCAGTCCGGCACGCCCCTCGAGGTGTGGCAGCGCCCGGCGGACGCCTTCGTGGCCCGCTTCCTCGGCTTCGGCAACGTGGTGCCCGCGACCGTCGCGGGGGAGGCCGCGGACACGCCCTGGGGCAAGGTCCCGGTGCCGCCCGGCTCGGCGCAGGGTGAGCGGACGCTGCTGGTCCGCCCGGCCGGGGTCCGGCTGGTCGCCGCCGACGCGGGGCTGCGCTGCCGGGTGAGCGCCCGCACCTTCCAGGGCACGCACGTCGCCGTGCACCTCCAGCCGGAGGACGCGCCCCGCCTGGAGGCGGCCTGCGCCCTGCGGGACGCCCCGGAGGCCGGGACGGAGGTCGGCGTGGAGTTCGACGCGGCGGACGTGGTCGTCCTCGGCTGAGGCGCACGGGGGGCGGGTCGTCCCCGGCTCAAGCGCGGCGTCCTCGGCCGAGACGCACGAGCACGCCCTCGGGGACGCGAACGGCCCGCCCCCGAGGGGACGGGCCGTCCGTGTGGCTCGGCGGGACGCTCAGTGGCGGTTGCCGGCTCCCCGTCGGCGCATGCCGAAGAAGACGGCGGCGCCGCCGACCACGACCAGGGCGGCCGCGATCCCGGCGATCACGGGGGTGTTGGAGTCGGCGCCGGTCTCGGCCAGGTTGGACTCCTGGGCCGCGGGCGAGATGTCGTTGCCGCCCGGAGCGGGCGCCGCGGCGCTGCCGCTCGCGGTGGCGGTCGCGTCGGAGGGGGCGGGTGTGGCGGTGTCGGACGGCGTGGAGGGGGAGGGCGAGGGCTTCCCGGTCGCCGACTGCGAGGTGGAGGGCGAGGGCTTGGCGGTCTGCTCGGCCGCGCAGGCCTTGGCCGGGGCGGTCAGCAGCGGGATGTCGTCGTTGACGAAGGTCTTGTTGCCCCGGGTCGCCGTGACGTGGACCCGGTAGACGGCGCCGGGCTTCCACTCCTCGGCGAACTGCACCTGGGCGCCGCCCTTGGTGCCGATGACCGTCTGCTCGCCGACCTGGCGGAGGTCGCTGCCGTTGTTCTCCAGGTACACGGTGACGACCGCGGGCACGCCCGAGGCGTCCTTGTCGGTGACGGTGATGACGCCCTTGCCGCCGTCGCAGAGGGCCGCGGCGGAGAAGTCCGCGAGGGAGCAGGCGAGGGCGCTGCCCGCGGCGCTCAGGGCGAGGGCGGCCGAGGCGGCGCTGACACCGAGGATGCGCGCCGAACGGGCGGCTATACGACGGTTGTGGGACACGTTTGTCCTTTTCGGGGGCTACAACTGCGGGGGGTGGAGGGGGAGGTGGTGTCGCCGGTCGCAGTGGGCGACGCCAGTCCCAGCTGGCTCACAGGTCTATAAGCGTTCCATAACAACTGTCAACGCGCAGCCGCCCCCCGGCGGTTGCCTTTGCCCACTCATTAACCGCCGAGACGTTTCAACGCCTCCGGCGCCTCCTCGATCCGGTCAACGAGGGCGATACGGGACTCCATGGAGCGTTCCCGGGCGAGTGCGCGCAGCAGCGGCCAGGCGGGCAGCCGCTGCGTCCAGTGCGCCCGGTCCACCAGCACCATGGGCCGCGGCTCGCCCCGCGACCCGTAGTAGTTGGGCGTCGCGCTGTCGAAGATCTCCTGTACGGTGCCGGCGGCGCCTGGCAGGAACACCACGCCCGCGGTGGAGCGGGCCAGGAGGCCGTCCTCGCGCAGGGCGTTGGCGAAGTACTTGGCAATGTGCGAGGCGAACGGGTTCGGCGGCTCGTGGCCGTAGAACCACGTGGGGATGCCGACCGAGCGACCGCCGTCTGGCCAGTTCCCGCGCACCTCGAAGGCGGCGCGGGCCCAGTCGGTGACCGAGGGCCGGAAGCCGGGCACCTTGGCGAGGAGGCGCAGGGCCTCGCCGAGCATCGCGTCGTCGAACGGGGCGGCGTAGGCACCGAGGTTGGCGGCCTCCATCGCGCCCGGGCCGCCGCCCGTCGCCACCGTCAGTCCGGCGCGGGCCAGTTCACGGCCGAGGCGGGCGGCACCGGCGTAGTCGTCCGTCCCGCGGGCCATGGCGTGGCCGCCCATGACTCCCACCACCGGCGCGCCGGCGAGGAGTTCGTCGAGGGCGTCCGAGACGGCGTCGTCGTGGATCGAGCGCAGCATCGAGGAGAAGATGTCGCCGTCGGACCGGGTCCGCTGGAACCAGGTGTAGCTCAGGGCGTCCGGCGTCGCCTCGTAGCCGCCGTCGAGCCCGGCGAACAGCTCGTCGGGCGAGTAGACCAGACCGCGGTAGGGGTCGAAGGGCAGCCCCGGGACCGGCGGGAAGACCAGGGCACCCGAGGTCCGGGCGTGGGCCGCGGCCCGCGGGGTCATCGGGCAGCCGAGGAAGACGGCGCCCGCGGTGTCGAGTCCCAGCAGGGTCTCCGTGCGGCCGGTGAGATCCACGGACTGCACGCGGTAACGGGCCAGCGTGCCGTGCCGGGAGACGACCTCGTCGAACTCGGCGAGCGTCTCTATCTCACGGTCGTGGCACCCGTCGTACGGCTGGGGCGGCAGCGCGGTGGCGGGTGCGGCCGGCGGGGTCGGTCCGGGGGAACCGCCGGACCCGGACGGCCGGTTCGGCTCGGACGGGGGCTGCGGCGGGGCGGGTGTCGGATGCACCCGCCCATGCTGGCACAGCCGTTCGACAGCGGGTGAGCCCCGCACGCGGCCGGGTCGGCCCTCGGCCGCGTCGGCTCAGCCCTCGATCGCGGTCGGGTCCATCCAGATGACCTCCCAGGTGTGGCCGTCGAGGTCGTCGAAGGAGCGGCCGTACATGAAGCCCATGTCCTGGGTGCGGCCGCTGGACGTCGCGCCGGACGCCAGCGCGCGGTCCACCAGTTCGTCGACCTTGTCGCGGCTCTCGGCGCTCAGCGCGATCAGCACCTCGCTGGTCTTCGCGCTGTCCGCGATCTCCTTGTCGGTGAACGTCGCGTAGAACGGCTTGGTCAGCAGCATCGCCACGATCGTGTCGCTGATCACGACGGAGGCCGCGTTCTCGTCGCTGAACTGCGCGTTGATCGAGTAACCCAGCCCGGTGAAGAACTTCTTGGAGGCGTCGAGGTCGTTCACGGGCAGGTTGACGAAGATCATCTGCTGGTAGCCGGAGGGCGCGGTCATGGGTCTCTCCCGTTCGGTGCCGGTGGTGTCCTGTCGTGCTGTTCGGTGGGGTGGACCCGGGGTCCCGCCGGAACTCATCGGTCGGCGCGGAACGTCATCCGGCCAGCGGCACGGAGGCCAGTTCGGCCACGAGCACGGTGAGCGGGACGAACACCGCCAGCAGCGCTCCCGCGCGCAGGGCGGCCGCGCCGCGCAGCGCCGTGGCCGGGGCACCGAGCCGCAGCAGGGCGGCGGTCGTCCCGGCACGGGCCTGGCGGGCCTCCACGGCGGCGGTGCCCAGGGTGGCGAGGGCACAGCCGGCCACCACGAGCCCGCCCAGGACGGTCAGCGGACCGGCGGTGGCGGAGTCGGCGCCCAGGGCGGCCAGCGCGTAGGCGCCCGAGGCCACCGCGCACAGCACGCCCACGGGACGGCCGATGCGGGTCGCCTCCTCCATCAGCCCGCGTCCCGCGAGGAGACGGACCGCGCCGGGGTGGGCGGACTGCAGCAGGCGGCCGCACAGGTGGGTGAGGCCGGGCCCGGCGAGGGCCAGGCCGAGGACGGTGAGGGTCCAGCCCAGCAGGACGGCGCCGGGGCCGTGCAGCCCGCCGGGGAGTCGGAGACCGGCCGCCGTCGCCTCGCCGCCGGTGTACGCCTCGACCGCGAGGCCGGCGGCGAGGAGGGCCGCGCCCCAGGGGAGCGCGGTGGGGTTCGGCCGGGGCGGGGCCGGCCGGGGGGCGGCGCCGTTCAGCGGGGTGTCGGCTTCCGTCGGCCCGGGCCCGGGCGTGGGGAGGGCGTCGCTCTCGGCCGGCCGGGAGCCGTTGACCGCGACGGGAGGGGACGGGTCCGTGCCGGCCGCCCCGTGGGGGGTTTCCCCCGGCCCGCCCGTCGAGTCCGCGCGCCCGCCCGCGCCGCCCGCCGCCTGCGCCGCCTGGCGGCCCACCCGTCCGAGGGTGCGGGTCGCCGCGCGTGTGGCCAGGAGGGTGTCGCGGGGGCGCAGCATCACGGCGACCGCGAGCGAGCAGGTCAGCGGGGTGAGGGAGAGCAGGGTGAGGGCGCCGGGGAGGGGCAGCGGCCGGTCCGGGGCGAGGAACTCCCACCGGACCCCGTCGAACGGCAGGCCCGTGAGGTCGCCGCGCAGGTGGAGGAAGACCAGCAGCGCCAGCAGGGAGCCGAGCACGCTCGACAGGGCCGTCGTCGTGGCCGAGACGGCCATCAGCCGGGCCGGTCCGAGCCCGATCGCCGCGAGGCCCGGGCGGGGCCGGGTACCGGGGTCCGTGCGGGCCACGGCCGTGGCGAGGTGGGCCGTCGCGGCCAGCGGGACCGCGCACCAGCCCAGCCGCAGCAGCGAGGCCGTGGACGCCCACGGGTGACCGAGGGCGTAGCCGAGGGTGGACAGCAGCAGGAAGCCCGTGCCCGCCGAGGCCGCCGCCACCAGGAGGCGGCGCAGCTGCACGGCCGGCCGGGCGCTGTGGGTCAGGCGGAGAGCGAGCACGCGGCCCGGCCCTCCGACTCGCCGACCGGCGGCAGGTGGACGGTGTGCACGCGGCGGCCGTCCAGGAGGCAGACCGTGCGGTCGGCCACCGCGGCCGTCTCCGGGTCGTGGGTCGCGAGGACGACCGTGATGCCGTGGGAGCGCGCGGCCGTGGTGAGGGTGCGCAGGACGTGGGCGCGGTCGGCGCGGTGCAGGGGCGCGGTCGGCTCGTCGGCGAACAGCACCGCCGGCGCCGGGGCCAACGCCCGGGCGAAGCACACCCGTTGGCGTTCGGCCTGGGTCAGCTCGTGCGGGCGCAGCCGGGACTTGTCGCCGACGTCGAGGCGGTCGAGCCACTCCTGGGCGGCCACCTTGGCCCGGCGGCGGCCGGTGCCGCGCAGCATCAGGGGCAGGGCCGTGTTCTCCCAGACGTTCAGCTCGGGCACCAGGAGCGGCACGGGGTCGATCCAGCCGAAGCGGTCGCGGCGCAGGCGTTCGCGGGCGACCGGGCCGAGGGTGTGCACGGGGGCGCTGTTGAACCAGACCTCGCCGCTCCCGGCCCGCACCAGCCCGGACAGACAGCTCAGCAGGGTCGTCTTGCCGCTGCCGCGCGGGCCGCTGACGGCGAGGACCTCGCCCTCGCGGACGCCGACCGAGACCCCGCCGAGCGCGGGGGAGCCGTCCCGGTGCGTGAAGTGCAGGGAGCGTGCCCAGAGCACGTCGTTGTCCGGCGGGGCCTCCATGGCGTACACCTCGGTTCAGATCTGTGGTTCCCGTGCCCTTCCCCCGACCGGGGGAACGAAGGCGGGGTCGATCGGTCACTGGGCACGCTAGGCAGCCGTGGCCGGGAGGCCGGACAGCACGCGGCCCCGGGCGCCCGTTTCTCACTCGAACGGGCGGCACCGGGGCCGTCGTTGGTCTGCCTTACCGACGATCGCCACCGTCGGTCAGAGCTTCGTCCACGCCTCCGTCAGCGTCGCGCGCAGGATCTGCTCGATCTCGTCGAACGTCGACTGGTCGGAGATCAGCGGCGGGGCGAGCTGGACGACCGGGTCGCCGCGGTCGTCGGCACGGCAGTACAGGCCGTTGTCGAACAGCGCCTTGGACAGGAAGCCGTACAGGACGCGCTCGGTCTCGTCGTCGTTGAAGGACTCCTTGGTCGCCTTGTCCTTGACCAGCTCGATGCCGTAGAAGAAGCCGTTGCCGCGGACGTCGCCGACGATCGGCAGGTCGTGCAGCTTCTGCAGGGTGCCGAGGAAGGCGCCCTCGTTGTCCAGCACGTGCTGGGTGAGGTTCTCCCGCTCGAACAGGTCGAGGTTGGCGAGGCCCACCGCGGCCGACACGGGGTGACCGCCGAAGGTGTAGCCGTGCAGGAAGGTGTTGTCGCCCTTGTAGAACGGCTCGGCCAGCCGGTCGGAGATGATGCAGGCACCGATGGGGGAGTACCCGGAGGTCATGCCCTTGGCGCAGGTGATCATGTCCGGGACGTAGCCGAACTTGTCGCAGGCGAACATCGTGCCCAGGCGGCCGAAGGCGCAGATGACCTCGTCCGACACGAGCAGCACGTCGTACTGGTCGCAGATCTCGCGCACCCGCTGGAAGTAGCCGGGCGGGGGCGGGAAGCAGCCGCCGGCGTTCTGCACGGGCTCCAGGAAGACCGCCGCGACCGTGTCCGGGCCCTCGAAGAGGATCTGCTGCTCGATCTGGTCGGCGGCCCAGCGGCCGAACGCCTCGGGGTCGTCGCCGTGGATCGGGGCGCGGTAGATGTTGGTGTTCGGGACCTTGTGCGCGCCCGGGACCAGCGGCTCGAACGGCGCCTTCAGGGCCGGCAGGCCGGTGATCGACAGGGCGCCCTGCGGGGTGCCGTGGTAGGCGACCGCGCGGGAGATGACCTTGTGCTTGGTGGGCTTGCCGGTCAGCTTGAAGTACTGCTTGGCGAGCTTCCAGGCGGTCTCGACCGCCTCGCCGCCGCCGGTGGTGAAGAAGACCTTGTTCAGGTCGCCCGGCGCGTAGTCGGCGAGCCGCTCGGCCAGCTCGACCGCCTTCGGGTGGGCGTACGACCACACCGGGAAGAACGCCAGCTCCTGGGCCTGCTTGAACGCGGTCTCCGCCAGCTCCGTGCGGCCGTGACCGGCCTGGACCACGAACAGACCCGCGAGACCGTCGAGGTAGCGCTTGCCGTTGTCGTCGTAGATGTAGGTGCCCTCGCCGCGCACGATCGTCGGGACGGGAGAGTTCTCGTACGAGGACATGCGGGTGAAGTGCATCCACAGGTGGTCGTACGCGGTGCGGCTGAGGTCCTTGGTGCTCACGGTTATCGGGTCCTCACGGTTATCGGGTTCCCCACATGTAGGTCTGCTTCTTCAGCTTCAGGTAGACGAAGCTCTCCGTGGAGCGCACGCCGGGCTGCGCCCGGATGCGTTTGTTGATCACGTCGAGCAGGTGGTCGTCGTCCTCGCAGACGATCTCGGCGAGGATGTCGAACGAGCCCGCCGTCATCACCACGTACTCGACTTCCGCCATGTCGGTGAGCGCGTCCGCGATCGCCTCGACGTCGCCCTCGACGTTGATCCCGACCATCGCCTGCCGGCGGAAGCCCACGGTGAGCGGGTCCGTGACGGCGACGATCTGCATCACGCCCTGGTCGAGCAGCTTCTGGACGCGCTGGCGCACGGCCGCCTCCGACAGGCCGACGGCCTTGCCGATCGCGGCGTAGGGCCGGCGGCCGTCCTGCTGGAGCTGCTCGATGATGGCGAGGCTGACGGCATCCAGATGGGGGGTGCCGTTCCTGGAATCGCGGGGGTCCCGCGAGTCCCTGTGCTCTGCGCTTCGACTGGCCACGGCCTCACTGTGCACGACGTCTCGACAGTTGCGCAAGGTCGAGGCGATGAAATTCGTTGTCTACGTGACGGAAGCCTGCGGATTTCGCAGCTACGGCGGGATCGGGGGTGTTGAAAACGTCGGCTCTCCGATTAGGCTGGGTGTCTCAGTCATTGGACACCCCTGACCCTTGGAGGGCCGGCAGTGAGCACCGAGCTGCGTCGTCTGCGCAATTACATCGACGGTGAGTTCCGGGACGCCGCCGACGGACGGACCACCGAGGTGGTCAACCCCGCGACCGGCGAGGCGTACGCGACCGCCCCGCTGTCCGGGCAGGAGGACGTCGACGCCGCCATGGCGGCCGCCGCCGCGGCCTTCCCCGGCTGGCGCGACACCACCCCCGCCGAGCGCCAGAAGGCCCTCCTGAAGATCGCGGACGCGTTCGAGGCGCGCGCCGAGGACCTGATCGCCGCGGAGGTGGAGAACACGGGCAAGCCCGTCGGGCTCACCCGCACCGAGGAGATCCCGCCGATGGTCGACCAGATCCGCTTCTTCGCGGGTGCGGCGCGGCTGCTCGAGGGCCGCTCGGCCGGCGAGTACATGGAGGGGCTCACCTCGATCGTCCGCCGCGAGCCGGTCGGCGTCTGCGCGCAGGTCGCGCCGTGGAACTACCCGATGATGATGGCCGTGTGGAAGTTCGCCCCGGCGATCGCCGCGGGCAACACGGTCGTGCTGAAGCCGTCGGACACCACGCCGGCCTCCACCGTCCTGATCGCGGAGATCCTCGGCGAGATCCTGCCCAAGGGCGTCTTCAACGTCATCTGCGGCGACCGCGAGACCGGCCGCATGATGGTCGAGCACCCCACCCCGGCCATGGCCTCCATCACCGGCTCGGTCCGCGCCGGCGTCGAGGTCGCCAAGTCCGCCTCCGCCGACGTCAAGCGCGTCCACCTGGAGCTGGGCGGCAAGGCCCCGGTCGTGGTGTTCGAGGACACCGACATCGCCAAGGCCGTCGAGGACATCTCCGTCGCCGGGTTCTTCAACGCCGGCCAGGACTGCACGGCCGCCACGCGCGTGCTGGTCCACGAGTCCATCCACGACGAGTTCGTCTCGGCGCTCGCCAAGACGGCCGCCGAGACCAAGACCGGCCACCCGGACGACGAGGACGTGCTCTTCGGCCCGCTGAACAACCCGCGCCAGCTCGAGCAGGTCGCCGGCTTCATCGAGCGGCTGCCGGCGCACGCCAAGGTCGAGGCGGGCGGCCAGCGGGTCGGCGACAAGGGCTACTTCTACGCCCCGACGGTCGTCTCCGGCCTGAATCAGGACGACGAGATCATCCAGAACGAGGTCTTCGGCCCGGTCATCACCGTCCAGTCCTTCAGCGACGAGGACCAGGCGGTCGAGTGGGCCAACGGCGTGGAGTACGCGCTGGCCTCCTCGGTGTGGACCAAGGACCACGGTCGCGCCATGCGCCTGTCCAAGAAGCTCGACTTCGGCTGCGTGTGGATCAACACCCACATCCCGCTGGTCGCCGAGATGCCCCACGGCGGCTTCAAGAAGTCCGGCTACGGCAAGGACCTGTCGGCGTACGGGTTCGAGGACTACACCCGCATCAAGCACGTGATGACGTCGCTGGACGCGTGACCCCGGACCGGGCCGCACCGCCCGGGACCTGACGAGGCCCGCACCCTTGGGGGTGCGGGCCTCGTCGTCTGTGCCCCCGGCGCTCCCCAGGGGGCGGGAAACCGGCGGTCACCTGCCCGTTCTCCGGTGCTGTGACGCAGAACACCCTTGACCCGCGTGATCCGAACACAAGATCATCACAGCTCTTGTTAAGGAAAATTAAAGAAACGGGTGGGGCGTGTTGACCCAACAACGGTGGCGCGGCTGGCGTCACGCGATACGGAGCGGGGCGGTCACCGTCGCACTCCTCGGGGGAATGGTCCCGGCGCTCGGCGCCGGGGCGACCGGAGCCCTCGCCGCCGACGGCGGCACCGCGGCGGCGGCCGACGAGACGCCCGAGGCCAGGGCGAGTGCCCTCGCGGCCAAGACCGGTGAGCGGGTGGGCGTCGGCGCGGCGACCACCGAGTCGACCCAGGTGTTCGCCAATCCCGACGGCAGCTTCACACAGGAGATGAACGCGGCGCCGGTCCGCGCCCAGCGGGACGACGGGACCTGGGCGGCCATCGACACCACGCTGGTGCGCGACGCCGACGGTTCGGTGCGGGCCCGCAACACCACCGCGGACCTCACGTTCTCGGGCGGTGGCACCGGCAAGCGGCTGGTCACCCTGGCGGACGACGGGCACGAGCTGTCGCTCGGCTGGCCCACCGCACTGCCCGCGCCCCGCCTGGAGGGCGCGACCGCCACCTATGCCGACGTCCTGCCCGACGTCGACCTGCGGCTGACCGCGTTGAGCACCGGCTACACGTCCGTCCTGGTGGTGCGGACCGCCGAGGCGGCGAAGAACCCGGCACTGGACGGCATCAGGATGAGCCTCGCGGGTGACGGCCTGGACGTCACCCCGACGAAGGACGGCGGGTTCGTCGCGCGCGACGGCGACGGCACCCCCGTCTTCGAGAGCCCGGCGGGTCGGATGTGGGACTCGGCAGGTGACACCGCGGACGCCGACACCGCGGGCGCCACCACGCAACTCGCCCGCACCGCGCCCCTGACGACACCGTCGGCCTCCGACGCGCCGACCCCAGCGTCCGGCACCCCCTCCCCGGAGCCCGCGACCACCGCGCCCGGGCAGGCCCCGGCTGCCACCCCGCTGCCCGCAGCCCACGGCGAGCCGGCCCCCACCGAGGGCCCCGGCACCGGCGACGCGGTGGCCGACCTCCCGCTGAAGGTCACCGGCACGACGCTGCAGATCACGCCCGACCCGGCGCTGCTGCACGGCGAGGACACCGTCTTCCCGCTGTACATCGACCCGCCGACCAAGGGCATCTCGCTCGGCGACTGGACGGCGCTGGCCTCCAACGGCACCAAGTACTGGAAGTTCGACGGGGACAAAGGCGTGGGGCGCTGCTCCAACTACGCCGGTTACCTCTGCTCCAACAGCCCGTACACCCAGCGCATGTACTTCGAGTACCCGCTGTCCTCGATCCACGGCAAGAAGATCCTCGACGCGACGTTCGAGGTGTACCAGACGTGGACGTTCACGTGCACGCCCCACTGGTACGACCTGAGCCACGTCACCTCGGGCATCTCCTCGAGTACCACCTGGTCCTCCCGCCCGAGTGCGGACGACCTGATGGGCGACCGGTCCGTGGCCTACGGCCGGGGCAGCCTGTGCGACCCCTCGCAGCCGGCGAACTGGGTGCGCTTCAGCGACAACGTCGCGGGCGGTGAGACCAACGAGAACCTGACGCCGACCCTCGCGGCCCACGCGGCGAACAAGTCGGCGCAGATCACCTTCTCGCTCACCGCGCACGACGAGTCGGACGCGGGCGCCTGGGCGCGCTTCCGCAACGACGCGAAGCTGTCCGTCACGTACGTCTCCTACCCGGACAAGCCGACCTCGTACGGCGTCCAGCAGGGCACCACCGGGCGTGCCTGCAACGCCTCCACGCTGCCCTTCGCCACCAGCGACACCACGCCGAAGATGCTCGCCACGGTGCAGTCGGCGGACGGCTCCAACGCCCAGCTGCGCGCGCTGTTCGAGGTGTGGAAGGCGGACGGCTCGAGCCGGGTCTGGTACGCGGCCTCGCCGGATGCGGCCTGGGTCGCCGACAACGCCGTGCGCGACGCGTCCACGGGTGCGCTGGCCGCCCAGACGAACTACCGGATGCGGGTCAAGACGCAGGCCTACTACAAGACGGACCGGGGCGACACCGGTGTGCTCGACTCCTCCTGGTCGTCCTGGTGCTACTTCCGAGTCGACACCGACTCGCCACCGCCCCCGGTCGTCACCAGCGCGGACGGCACCTACAAGCCCGCCGAGACCGACCCCGCCGCGGGTGGTGTCGGCACCCCGGGCAAGTTCACCTTCACTCCCGCCGACACCAACGCCACCACGCCCGGCATCCAGTCGGACGTCGTCAGCTACCGGTGGAAGCTGAACAGCGGCGCGCTCTCCCCACCCATCAACGTGTCCACCGGCGCCTCGACCACCGTGTCGATCACCCCGAACCAGGCCGGTGAGAACACCGTCCAGGTGTGGGGCTACGACGCCGCGAGCCACAGCTCACTGACCGGCTACTACAGCTTCCTGGTCAAGGGCGCCGAACTGCCCTCGGGCACCTGGCACCTGGACAACGGCACGGCCGACGCGACGACCGCGACCCAGCACCCGCTGACCAACAACGGCGCCACCTGGGACACCCTGTCCCGCAGCGGCACCGGTGCGGCCAAGCTCAACGGCACGACGGCGTACCTGAACACCGCCGGTCCGGTCCTCGACACCACGAAGTCCTTCACCGTCTCCGCCTGGGCGCGGCTGACGAAGAACGACGTCAACTACACCGTGCTGTCCCAGGCCGGTACCAACGCCTCCGGGTTCCAGCTGTACTACTCCAGCAGCTACAAGGCGTGGGTCTTCAACCGGCACCAGACGGACGTCGTCAACCCGGGCATCACCCGCTCGATCGGCACCCGGCCGCCGGTCCTGAACGCCTGGACGCACCTGACGGGCGTCTACGACGCGGCCAACCAGACGGTCCAGCTCTACGTCAACGGTGTCCCGCAGGGCACTCCGGTCGCGTTCACCACCCCGTGGAAGGCGTCCGGCAACCTGCAGATCGGCAGGCTCTGGTACGACGGCGGCGGCAAGGAGAACTTCTCCGGCACCATCGACGAGGTGAAGGTCTGGTCGCGCGCCCTCGCCGACACCGAGGTCGCCCACGAGGCGTGGCTGGAGGACGAGGACCTCAGCGACGGCACCGCCGGCGACCCCGTCCCCGCCCTCGTCGCCCGCTGGGACGCCACCGACACGGCCAACGCCACCGGCACCACGGTCAAGGACACCAGCGGCTTCGCCCGTAACCTCACCCTCAACGGGGCGGCGCTCACCACGATCACCACGGGCGACCCCGACATCGGTGAGGAGGTCACGTCCCGTCAGACGATGGGCCTCAACGGCACCAGCGCCTACGCCACGGCCACCGGCCCCGTCGTCGACGACACCGGCTCCTTCACCGCGACCGCCTGGGTCACCCTCGACCCGGCCAAGTTCACCGACACCACCAAGTCCTACGCGGTGCAGGTGTTCGGCCAGTCCGGCACCAGCCAGTCCGCCTGGGGCGTCTGGTACGAGCAGCCCGCCGGCAGCGCCCAGGGCCAGTGGACCTTCGGCCGCCCGGACAAGGACGGTACCGGTGCGGTCTGGACCCGCAGCGACTCCACGGCGTTCGCCACCGCCCAGCTGGGCGTCCCGGTCATGCTCACCGTCGTCCACGACGCCCAGGCGGCCGCCGACCCCGACGACACCTCCCGTCTCGGCGGACTCAAGCTGTACGTCGACAGCGCCCTGATGGGCGACGAGGACGGGGTGTCGTACTCCGCCCCATGGCAGGGCACGGGCGCCTTCGAGATCGGCCGGGCGAAGATCAACGGCGCTGCCGCGCGCTACTTCCCCGGCACGATCGACAGCGTCCGCGTCTGGGCGGGAGCCACCTCCACCGGCGCGATCGCCGACCGGCGCAACGCCGAGCAGCAGTAACGACCGACCGGGACAGGGCGGGCGTCCCCACGCCCGCCCTGTCCCGCGCTGTCCTTTTCCGACCTCCGAGAACCGGGACCCACCGTGTCTTCCTCACCACCCCCGAAACGACGTGTGCCAAGGGCGGTCGTCCGCCGCTGGCTCGGCCGCGGCGCGCTGATCGCCGCGCTCTCCCTGCTGCCGCAGGTCGTGGCCCCGTCGGGCTACGACTTCACCGCCCAGGCGCAGTCCGCGGCCGGCCGCAAGAAGCTGGAGAACCGGCCCGAGGCCAGGATCGACAAAGTGGGCGTGCTCAAGCCGAGCACGTCCAAGGCCCCCAGGGACAAGGCCGCACCGGCCGTCGCGCAGACGCGTGAGCGGCTGGGCCGGGCCGCCTGGCCCACCGCGGGCAGGGCGACCGCCGACGTCCCGCCGACCGGTGGGACGTCCCTGACCGTGGGCGGCCTGGGCGTGACCCTGGACCAGATGCCCGCCGCCGCGGCGAAGAGCAGGCCGACGACCAAGGCACTCGCCTCCGCCCCGGCCGGGAAGGTCGCCCTCGGCGTCCAGTCCCGGACGGCCGCGCAGAAGGCGGGCGTCAACGGCGTCCTGCTGCACCTCGCCCCGTCCGGCGGCGTGGGCAAGCTGCGCGTCTCCCTGAGCTACGCCTCGTTCAAGGACGTCTACGGCGGCAACTTCGGCCCCCGGCTGCGTCTGGTGACCCTCCCGGCGTGTGCGCTGACCACCCCGCAGAAGGCGGCGTGCCGCACGCAGACACCGGTCGCGGGCGCCGACAACGACGCCGCGTCCCAGACGGTGAGCGGCACCGTCTCCACCCGCACCCCGATGCTGCTCGCGGCCGCGGCCACGGCCGACGGTTCCGGCGGCGGCAGCGACTACGGGGCCACCCCGCTGGCGCCGACCGCGACGTGGGAGGCCGGCGGCAGCGCCGGCGACTTCAGCTGGAACTACCCGCTGCGCGTGCCGCCGGCGACCGCCGGCCCGTCGCCGAACCTGTCGATCTCGTACTCCTCCGGTGCGGTGGACGGCCGCACGGCCGGCGAGAACAACCAGACGTCGGTCGTCGGCGAGGGCTTCTCGATCACCGAGTCCTACATCGAGCGCAAGTACGCCACCTGCAAGGACGACGGACAGTCCGGCAAGGGCGACCAGTGCTGGAAGTACGCCAACGCCACGATGGTCCTCAACGGCAAGGCCGTCGAACTGGTCAACGCCTGCACGGACAAGGCGGCCTGCGACAGCGCGGCCCTGTCCCAGGCGTCGGGCGGCACCTGGAAGGTGAAGAACGAGGACGGCACCCGCGTCGAGCACCTGACGGGCGCGACCGGCAACGGTGACGACAACACCGAGTACTGGAAGGTCACCGACGCCTCCGGCACCCAGTACTTCTTCGGCAAGCACCGCCTGCCCGGCTGGAGCGACAAGGGCACCACGGACACCGCCGACGACGACCCGGTCACCAACTCGGTGTGGACGGTACCCGTCTTCGGTGACGACTCGGGTGAGCCCTGCTACAAGTCGACCGGCTTCGCCGACTCCTGGTGCAACCAGGCCTGGCGCTGGAACCTGGACTACGTCGTGGACACCCACGGCAACGCCTCCACGTACTGGTACGCCAAGGAGACCAACTACTACTCCAAGAACGCCGACACCACGGTCAACGGCACCGCCTACACCCGCGGCGGCTACCTCAACCGCATCGACTACGGCCTGCGTAGCGACCTGATCTACAGCAAGCCCGCCGCCCAGCAGGTGCGCTTCACCTACGCCGAGCGCTGCGTCGTCTCCGGCGGCTGCTCCAGCCTCACCTCGACCACCAAGGCCAACTGGCCCGACGTGCCGTTCGACATGATCTGCGCCTCGGGCACCAAGTGCACCACGCAGATCGGCCCGTCGTTCTTCACCCGCAAGCGCCTGACCGACGTCACCACGTCGGTGTGGACGGGCAGCGGCACCACCCAGCGGGACGTGGACACCTGGCACCTGGACCAGAGCTTCCCCGACACCGGTGACGCCTCCTCGCCGAGCCTGTGGCTGAAGTCCATCCAGAACACCGGCAAGGCCAACGGCACCACGGCCCAGCTCCCGCCCGTCGTCTTCGGAGGCATCCAGACGGCCAACCACGTCGAGGGCAGCGGCCCGGACACCCTGCGCTACATCAAGTGGCGCGTGCGGACCGTCAAGTCCGAGACCGGCTCGACGACCACGGTCAACTACTCGGACCCGGACTGCATCTGGGGCACCGGCATGCCGGCGGACATCGACAAGAACACCCGCCGCTGCTTCCCCGTCAAGTGGTCCCAGTCGGGGGCCACCCCGGTCACCGACTGGTTCCACAAGTACGTCGTCACCTCCGTCTTCCAGGACGACCCCTACGGCCACGGCGACACGGGCGAGACGTACTACGACTACCAGGGCGGCGCCGGCTGGGGCTACGCCGACGACGAGGGCCTCACCAAGTCCTCCAACCGCACCTGGTCGCAGTGGCGCGGCTACGGCAAGGTCGTGGAGACCTCCGGCGACTCCGAGGGCCCGCGCTCGAAGAAGTCCACGCTCTACCTGCGCGGCCTGAACGGCGAGAAGGAACTCGACGGCACACCCCGCGTGGAGAAGGTCACCGACTCCACCGGCACCGCCCTCGACGACGCCCGCCAGTACGCCGGCTTCGTCCGCGAGACCATCGTCTACAACGGCACCGACGAGGTCAGCGGCACGATCAACACGCCCTGGTCCTCCCGTACGGGCAGCCACACCTACGGCTGGGGCACCACCGACTCCTGGATCGTCCAGCCCGGCCAGACCAGCACCCGCACCAAAATCTCCACCGGCACTCGCACGGTCACCCAGAAGACCACGTACGACACCACGTACGGCATGCCGCTCACGGTCGAGGACAGCGGCGACGCCGGCAAGGCCGGCGACGAGACCTGCACCCGCACCGGCTACGCCCGCAACACGACGGCGTGGCTCGTGAACCAGGTCAGCCGGGTCGAGGTCTACTCGGTGCCGTGCACGGCCCTGCCGTCCGTCCCCGGCGACGTCATCTCCGACGCCACCACGGCCTATGACGGCCAGGCGGTCGGAGTGGCGCCCAGCAAGGGCGACATCACGGCCACCTACCGGGTCGCGAGCTACGACGCGGTCACCAAGGCGCCCGTCTACCAGCAGGTGTCCGGCTCGACGTTCGACAAGCTCGGCCGCCCGCTCACCGAGACCAACGCCCTGGGCCGCACCGTCGGGACGAGCTACGTCCCCGACGACACCGGCTACGGTCCGCTGACGTCGAAGACCACCACCGACCCCAAGCTGTACAGCTCCACCACCGAGGTGGACCCCGCGTGGGGCACCGCGGTGAAGACCACCGACGCCAACGGCAACGTCACCGAGTGGTCCCTGGACGCACTCGGCCGGGTCCGCGAGGTCTGGAAGCCGGACCGCTCCCGCGCGCTCGGCAACGCGGCCACGCTGGTCTATGCGTACAGCATCAACAACGACAAGGAGACCTGGCTCCGCACCGACGCCCTGAAGGCGGACGGCAAGACGTACAACAGCTCGTACGAGATCTTCGACGGTCTGCTGCGGTCCCGGCAGAAGCAGGTCCCCGCGCCGGGCGGCGGCCGGGTCATCTCCGAGACCCTGTACGACGACCGCGGCCTGGCCTACGTCACCAACGACCAGGTCCACGACAACCTCGCCCCCTCGGGCACCCTGGCCAACACCTTCCCCGGCTCGGTCCCCGCCTCCACCGAGACCGTGTACGACGCCGCGGGCCGGGCCACCGCCTCCATCTTCCGGGTCTACGACCAGGAGAAGTGGCGCACCGGGACCGACTACCAGGGCGACCGCACCGCCGTCACCGCCGCCGCGGGCGGCACCGGCACGCTGACGATCGTCGACGCCCGCGGCCGCATCGTCGAACACCGTGAGTACGGCGGCCCCGCCCCGACCGGGACGGACTACACCCGCACCCTCTTCGAGCACGACCCGTCGGGCCGGCTGACGAAGATGACGGGTCCGGACGACGCCGTCTGGTCCTACGGCTACGACCTGCGCGGCCGCAAGACCACGTCCACCGACCCGGACAAGGGCACCGTCACCACGACGTACAACGACGCCGACCAGCCGGTCACCACCACGACGACCCTGGAGAAGACGACCCGCACCCTGGTCACCGACTACGACGAACTCGGCCGCAAGACCGGCACCTGGGACGGCGTGAAGGACAACGCCCACCAGCTGACCAAGTTCACCTACGACAGCCTCGCCAAGGGCCGGGCCACTGCGGCCATCCGCTACGTCGGCGGCACCACCGGCAAGATCTACTCCCAGGTCGTCACCGGCTACGACAGCCTCGGCCGCCCCAAGGGCGCCAAGACGGTCATCGCCGCGAGCGACCCGCTGGTCGTGGCCGGGGCGCCGCAGACCTTCACCACGTCCACCGTCTACAACATCGACGGCACCGTCCAGTCCACCTCGATGCCCGCGCTGGGCGGCCTGCCCGCCGAGACCGTGGCCAACAGCTACAACGACCTGGGCATGCTCACCGGGTCCGAGGGCCTGACGGACTACGTCCAGAACATCGGCTACTCGCCTTACGGCGAGATCGAGGAGACCCGCCTGGCGACCTCCACGGACGCCAAGCAACTGCAGGTCCTCAACCGCTACGAGGACGGCACCCGCAGGCTGGTCAACTCGCACACCGTCGACCAGACCAACGCCGGCTACACCAGCGACGTCGACTACACCTACGACGCCACCGGCAACGTCACGTCGGTCACCGACAACGCGGGCGGCAAGGACACCCAGTGCTTCGCCTACGACGGCCACCGCCGGCTGTCGGAAGCCTGGACGCCGGCCTCCGGCGACTGCGCCACCGCCCGTTCGGCGACCGCGCTCGGCGGACCGGCCCCCTACTGGACGAGCTGGACCTACAAGACCGGCGGCCTGCGCGACACCCAGGTCGAGCACAAGGCCACGGGCACCTCGACGACCGCGTACGGCTACCCGGCCCTCACCGCCACCGGCGGCGGCCAGCCGCACACCCTGACCTCCGTGACGGTGGACGGGGGCGCGGCGAGGACCCTGCAGTACGACGAGCAGGGCAACACCACCCAGCGGTACGGGCCCACCGGCGTCGCGCAGAGCCTCACCTGGGACATCGAGGGTGAGCTCGTCCGCCTCACGGAGGGCACCAAGACCACCGACTACCTCTACGACGCCAACGGCGACCTGCTGATCCGCCGCGGCACCGACCAGACCGTCCTCTACCTCGCCGGCCAGGAACTCCACTACGACACCGCCGGCAAGAAGTTCACGGCCCAGCGCTCCTACCCTGCTGGCGACGCCACCGCCGTCCGCACCGAGACGGGCCTGACCTGGATGGTCGACGACCACCACGGCACCGCCTCGATGACGGTGGACGCCACCACCCAGGCGGTCACCCGCCGCTACACCAAGCCGTTCGGCGAGACCCGGGGCGCGACACCGCCCGCCTGGCCCGACGACAAGGGCTTCCTCGGCAAACCGGTCGACGCCTCGACCGGCCTGATCCACGTCGGTGCCCGTGAGTACGACCCGGTCCTCGGGCGGTTCCTCTCGCTCGACCCGGTCCTCGTCCCCGAGGACCACGAATCCCTGAACGGCTACGCCTACGCCAACAACACGCCCGTCACCAAGGCCGACCCCACGGGTCTGCGTCCCATCACCGACTGCGAGCGCGGGTGCAGCGACGGCAAGGGCGGCACGTACCACGACTACATGACGATGGGCCCCAACGGCACCTGGGTGTACCACTCCACGAAGACGTACACGGTCAAGGTGCCCGGCACGTCCAGCACGTACATCAGCGCCACCGTCACGACGCGCGCCGGCCGGACCACCTCCGTCGACGTCGCCGTCTTCAAGAAGCCGAGCTTCAAGAAGGGGCCCAACCCCGAACCGGAGCGCAAGAGCGGCAAGAAGGGCGAGGTGATGGACCTCTCCGCCCAGGAACTGGTGATGCTCTGGGCCAAGGGCGGACCGTCCGACGTCACCCTGCCGCCGGACGGCGAGTTCGTCCGCCAGCTGCGCACGGAGGACCACTTCAGGTCCTTCATCCGGAAGATGCAGGGGCTGATCAAGGACGGCGTCTACCACACCGGCAAGGAGTCCTTCGACAAGTCGCACGCCGATCGCAGCGACGGCGAGAAGATCTGGGAGGGTCTCACCGACGTCACCGGCTTCCTCACCGAGGGCATCTACGGCGGCAGCCCCGCGAGCATGGCGCTCGGCTCGTACAACCTCGACTACCAGCTGCTCGGCGTCGCCTGCGAGCCGCCCCGGACCGACTCCGAGTGGGACCACGGCGCCCTGGTCGGGCAGGTGGACGTGACGGTGTCCAACACCATGACGGTAGCCTCGGCCACGCGCAGCCTCTCGGACGACGGATACAAGAACGGTAGTTCCAACCCGGTCATGAAGGCGGGCTCCGACGTCGCCAAGCAGATCTGGCCCGACGGACAGAAGGACATCACCGTGAAGATCCACTGGACCGAGGAGATCTATGTGCCGTACTAGGACGAGCACCAGGAGGAGCCGACGGCTCCTCCTCGCCGCCACCGTCTCCGCCGTCCTCCTCACCGGGGTGTCCGGCTGCGGCGGCGAGGAGGAGGCGCCCGTCCCGAAGGCGAGCCAGGTCGTCGGCCTGTGGAAGAACCCCGGCGGGGACTGGATCGACTTCCGCAAGGACGGAACGGGCACCCTGTCCGCCGGCGCGCAGCTGCAGCTGAACTCACTGGTGAAGCCGTCGGAGACGAAGGCCGTCTGCGCCTTCTCCTGGGGAATGGACACCGTTCCGGCGGGGGGAGGCAAGTGGGTCGCGATGACCTTCCCGGAAGGGCAGTGCGGCTCCCTGGGGAACTCCGGTCTCAACTACTACTACCGGGAATCCTCCGGGGAACTGCTCCTGGCGAATCCCGTCGAGGCTCCCAAGCCTGAGGAGGTCTACGCCCGCTCGGCAGCGACCTCCTGACGCACCACCGGTCACCGCACCGCGGTGACCGCCCCACGGCGGGGAGACGGCCTTCCGTCTCCCCGCCGTTTCCGTTTTGCCATCTCTTTACAACCCGGTCCGCCGCTGCGTCGTCTCTCCGCTCGATCCATCCCGGCCCGCCGACCACGGGCCGCCGACGAAGGAGAGCGATCGATGCGCCGAACCGTCCTCAGTGGCCTGGCACTCGCCGGCACCGCGCTGCTCGCGGGGGCCGTGCCCGCGTTCGCCGACGCGAGCCCCACCCAGGTGCCCCGCACCGCGGCGGCCACGGCCGTCCCGAGCACCGCGCCGAGTGCCGCGCCGAGCGCCGCCCCGGGCACCGGCGCGACCCCGAGCCCGGTGCCGCGCACCGGGAGCGCGGAACCCACCGTGGCCCCCAGCACCGTGCCCGGCCGCGGCCAGGTCCGGGTCGTCCCCTCCGGGGCGCCCGACACCGGTGTGGCGGCCGCCTCCGCCGGTGAGTCCGGGAACACCGGCGCGCTCGTCGGCGGGGGAGCGGCCGTGCTCGCCGGGGCCGGCACGGCCTTCCTCGTCGTACGGCGTCGGCGGGCGACCGGGGCATGAGCCCGCTCTCCCGGCGCGCCGTCGTCGGCGCGGCGGCCACCGCGCTGCTCACCGGCTGCGGCGGACCGAGGGCCGCCCGCCCGGCGGCCAGCCCGGGCGCGCGGCGGTCCGCGTCCCGGGAGAGCGCGGCGCCCCGGCCGTCCGGCGCCGCGCCGGTGCGGCTGCTGGTGCCGGCCATCGGCGTCGACACCCCGGTCCTGCGGCTGGGGCTCGCGGCGGACGGCACCGTGGAGGTGCCGCCGGTCACCGCGCACGACCGGGCGGGCTGGTACCGGTACTCGCCCCCGCCGGGGCAGGTCGGACCCTCGGTGATCCTCGGCCACGTCACGGTCGGCCCCTACGGGGACGGCGTCTTCCGCCACCTCGCGCGGCTGCGCCGGGACGACGGGATCACCGCGCGCCTGGAGGACGGCCGCACCGCGGCGTTCGCCGTGCGCGAGGTGCGCACGGTCGCCAAGGCCGACTTCCCCGCCGACGAGGTCTACGGCGACGTGGACCGGCCGGAGCTGCGGCTCATCACCTGCGGCGGACCCCGGACGGGTGACGGCTACCCGGCGAACGTCATCGTCTTCGCCGCGCTCCGCGCCGCCGGCCCCTGAGCCCACGGCATCCCGGTCCCGGGCCGGCGGAACGTACGCCGCCGGCCCGGGGTCTTCCTCCCCGAGTTCCCCCACGACCCTGGAGAACGGTGAAACGGTCCCGCGACAGGGAGGCGTCCGAGTTGTTCGCCGCCCTGTACCCGCGCCTCGCCGGCTGGTGCCGCCGGCTCGTCGACGACGACGGGACGGCCCACGAGATCGCCTCCGAGTCCTTCACCCGGCTCTGGGCCCGCTGGACGGCCGTCGACGAGCCGCGCGGCTTCCTCTACGTCACCGCGGCCAACCTGGTCCGCGACCACTGGCGCAAGCTGGAGCGCGAGCGCCGGGCCGTGCGCCGCGCCACCACCGAGGCCGCCGTGCGGCCCCCGCAGGAGCAGGACGACCCCTCGGTACGGCTGCTGGTGCAGTCGCTGCCCGGACGGCTGCGCGTCCCGATCCTGCTCCACTACTACGCTGACATGCCGATCCGGGAGGTGGCCGTGCTGACCGGACGCAAGGAAGGGACCGTCAAGGCCGACCTGCACGCGGCCCGCGAACTGCTCCGCGTCCACCTGAGGAGGAGCCTTGATCCCACACGCTGACGACGGGCGCCCCGACGACCGGCGCGTCGGCGGAGGGCTGTACGGGGGGCCGTACGGGCCCGGGTCCGGCGACCAACGCCTCGACGACGGCCTCGGGTCCGGGCCCGACGACGAGCTCGCCGTGATCCTGCGGCCGGTGTCCGACCACCTCGGCCCGCCGCCCGGACGGTACGAGGCGGTCCGCCGCGCCGCCTCCCGCCGACGGCTGGCGCGCACCGCCGCCGGGGCCGGACTGACCTGCGCCGTCGCCGCCCTCACCGCCTTCCTCCTGGCGCCCGGCGCGTCCGAGGCCCCGGCCCGCCCCACACTGCCGCTCGCACCGCCGCCCCCCGCGAGCAGCGCCCCCGCCGCACCGGCCCCGTCCGCTTCACGGCCCCCGTCCACACCCCCGTCCCGCTCCCCCTCCCCGTCCCCCTCGTCCGAGCCGAGCCGGACCCCGGGCGCCCGGACGGGCCCGTCGGCGATGCCCCGCACGGCCCCGTCGACGGCCCCGGCCGTCCCGACGGCGAGGCAGGGGCGGACGGTGGCCCCCACGCAGGAGGCACGACGGGACGTCGCGGACATCCCCTAGAGTCCTCGTCCACGTCCCTCAAGGGACCCTCTGCCGCGACCCCCAGGAGGACTCAGTGCCACACCCGCAAGGGCTCACTCCTGAGGAGAAGCTCGCCCAGGCGAAGAGGCAGCTGGGCCTCCCGCGGATCGTCGTGATCTGCGGCTCCACCCGCTTCATGACCGAGATGGCCGAGGCCGATCTGCGGGAGACCGGAGCCGGAAGGATCGTCGTCAGGCCGGGCTGTGACCTGAAGTCGCCGCACGAGCTCTGGTCCGATCCCGCCGGGGCCGAGGCGCTGAAGGCCCGACTCGACGAGCTGCACCGGGCGAAGATCCGGCTCGCCGACGAGGCGCTCGTGGTGGGCGACCACATCGGGGAGAGCACCCGGGCCGAGATCGCCTACGCCCGGTCGCTGGGCAAGCCCGTACGGTTCACGCACCCCGAGGTCGACCCGGACGCCTGACCTCTCAGCCGGAACTCCGGGCGGGGGACGGCCGGTTCGTGGGCGCGTGTCAGTGCCCCTGGCCGGTCGTGGTGGTCGTGAACGCCGCCGTGTGGACCTTGTCGGCCACCTTGAAGTCCAGGAACAGGCGGTACGTGCCCGGGGTCGGGGTCGTGGCCGTGAAGGTGACCTCCGGGCCGGAGGGCGTCGTGCCCTTCGCCTCCTCGTGCGGGTGCACGTGCAGGTAGGCCAGGTCGCCGGAGCGCAGGGCGACCAGGTGGCCGTGGGCGCCGAGGTACGGCTGGAGCGTGGTGACCGGACGGCCCGCGCGGGAGACGGTGAAGGTCAGGTCGCTCTCCCGGCCCGGGGTCAGCGCGCCGTCCAGCCGGACGGTGTAGCCGTCGACGGTCGCGGTGGTCGCCGGGGAGGGGAGGGCGTGGGCCGCGTACCGCCCGGTGACCGCCAGGTCGGAGCCCAGTGTCAGGCCCTCCTTCGCGGCGGCCGGCGTGAAGTCGGCGAACACCCGGTAGCCGCCGGCCTCGGGCAGCTCGACGGGGGTGCTCCAGGTGCCGTCGGCCGCGCGGGTGGGGTGCAGGTGGCGGTAGGCGATCAGCTCGCGTGAGGCGACGATCAGGTGCAGCTGCTTGCCGTGCTCGGTGCGGTACCCCGTCACAGGGGCGCCCTCAGCGTCCCGGACGACGAACCGCAGCGTGGTCCGTGCGCCGGCCGGAAGCGAGTCGGTCTCCAGGTCGAGCGTGTAGCCGTTCTCGGTGACCTGGAGGCCGGCGGGGGCGTGGGCGGTCGTCGGCTCCTGTGCGGCATGGCCGTCGTCGTCCGCCATCGACGCGTGCGCCGTCTCCTGTGTACGGCCGCCGTCGACCGGGGCGACCGCGCTGCCCACGCCGTAGGCGGCCGCGAAGGCGGCGGTGAGCGCCGCGGCGAAGGCGCCGGTCTTCCTGAGGGGGCTCATCCGGATCTCCTTGCGTCTCGATACCCATGGGGGGTATACATGGCGGCACCTTATACCCCCTGGGGGTATAGAGAAAAGGGAAGGGCCAGGGAGGAACAATGACCACCACCGCCCCCGGCGGCACCGCGGTCGAGCTCGCCATCGGCGGCATGACCTGCGCGTCCTGCGCGGCGCGCATCGAGAAGAAGCTCAACCGCATGGACGGGGTCACCGCCACCGTCAACTACGCGACGGAGAAGGCGAAGGTGACCCACGCGGACGGGGTGTCCGTCGCCGACCTGATCGCCACCGTCGAGGCCACCGGGTACACCGCCCGGGAACCCGTCGCGCAGGCACCCGACACCCCGGTCACCGACCCGGTGGACGAACTGCGGCCGCTGCGCGAGCGGTTGGTCACCGCCGTCGTGCTCGCCGTGCCGGTGATCGCCCTGGCGATGGTCCCGGCGCTCCAGTTCGACAACTGGCAGTGGCTGTCCCTCACCCTGGCCGCCCCCGTCGTCGCCTACGCCGCCTGGCCGTTCCACCGTGCCGCCTGGACCAACCTGCGCCACGGCGCCGCCACCATGGACACGCTGATCTCGGTCGGTGTCTCGGCCGCGTTCCTGTGGTCGCTGTGGGCGCTGTTCCTCGGCGACGCGGGCACGCCCGGCATGCGCCACCCCTTCGAACTGACCGTGGAGCGCGGCGGCGGCGCCGGGAACCTCTACCTGGAGGCGGCGGCCGGCGTCACCGCGTTCCTCCTCGCCGGGCGCTTCTTCGAGGCCCGCTCCAAGCGGCGGGCGGGCGCGGCCCTGCGGGCGCTGATGGAACTGGGTGCCAAGGACGTGACGGTGCTCCGCTCGGGCCGCGAAGAGCGGGTACCGGTGACCGAGTTGAGGACCGGTGACCGCTTCCTCGTCCGGCCCGGCGAGAAGGTCGCCACCGACGGCGTCGTGGTCGAAGGGACCAGTGCCGTGGACGCCTCGATGCTCACCGGGGAGTCCGTCCCGGTCGACGTCGCCGTCGGCGACACGATCACCGGCGCCACCGTCAACGCGGGCGGCCGGCTGGTCGTCGAGGCCACCCGGATCGGCGCCGACACCCAACTCGCCCGCATGGCACGGCTCGTCGAGGACGCGCAGAACGGCAAGGCCGCCGCCCAGCGGCTCGCCGACCGCATCTCCGGCGTCTTCGTGCCCGTCGTCATCGGGCTCGCGCTCGCCACGCTGGGCTTCTGGCTGGGCAACGGGGCCGGCCCCACCGCCGCGTTCACCGCGGCCGTCGCGGTGCTGATCATCGCCTGCCCGTGCGCCCTGGGCCTCGCCACCCCGACCGCCCTCATGGTCGGCACCGGGCGCGGCGCGCAGCTCGGCATCCTCATCAAGGGCCCCGAGGTGCTGGAGTCGACCCGGCGCGTGGACACGGTCGTCCTCGACAAGACCGGCACCGTCACCACCGGCCGGATGACCCTGCTCGCCGTCCACACCGCCGACGGCGAGGACGAGAAGGCCGTACTGCGGCTGGCCGGCGCCCTGGAGCACGCCTCCGAGCACCCGGTCGCCCGCGCGGTCGCCGCCGGAGCCGTCGAACGGGCCGGCGCCCTGCCGGTGCCGGAGGAATTCGCCAACGTGCCGGGACTCGGCGTCCAGGGCGTCGTCGAGGGGCACGCCGTGCTCGTCGGGCGCCGACGGCTGCTCGCCGAGTGGGCGACGGAGCTGCCCACCGCGCTCGTGGCCGCCGCCGAGGAGGCCGAGCGCAGCGGTCGTACGGCCGTCGCGGTGGCCTGGGACGGGCGGGCCCGCGCGGTCCTGGAGGTCGCGGACGCGGTGAAGGACACCAGCGCGGAGGCGGTACGGCGGCTGCGCGCGCTCGGCCTCACGCCCGTGCTGCTCACCGGCGACAACCGCGCCGTCGCCGAGGCCGTGGCCGCCGAGGTCGGCATCGCCGAGGTGATCGCCGAGGTCCTCCCCGAGGACAAGGTCGCCGTCGTACGGAGGCTGCAGGACGAGGGACGCACCGTCGCCATGGTCGGCGACGGCGTCAACGACGCGGCCGCCCTCGCCCGGGCCGACCTCGGACTCGCCCTCGGCACCGGCACCGACGCGGCGATCGAAGCGGGCGACCTCACCCTGGTCCGCGGCGACCTGCGCGTCGCCGCCGACGCGATCCGCCTCGCCCGGCGGACACTCGGCACCATCCGCTCCAACCTGTTCTGGGCCTTCGCGTACAACGTCGCCGCGCTGCCGCTCGCCGCGGCCGGGTTGCTGAACCCGATGATCGCGGGCGCCGCGATGGCCTTCTCGTCGGTCTTCGTGGTGAGCAACTCGCTGCGCCTGCGCGGTTTCCGCCCGCAGTCCTGAGAGCCGGGCGGGCTGCCACGAAAGGCGGGGAGGGCGAGTTTTGAACGTGTTCAAGAACGGCGTACGCTCAGGCCATGAGCGACAGAGCCGCCCTGCTCCAGGGCATCCGCGCGTGGCTGGTCTTCTTCGTCGTCTGCCTGGTGCTCAGCGGCGCCACGGCCTTCCCGCTCGTCCACGAACTGCGCTGGACCGAGAGCCTGTTGCGGAGCCTGTCCGTGCCGGAGCACCTGCCCGGGCTGATGCACTGGATCGAGCGGGTGCGGCAGGGGCTCGACGCGACCGACGCCGAGTACCCCTTCGTGCTGTACGGCACGGACTGGCTCGCCTTCGCCCACCTGGTCATCGCGGTCGCCTTCTGGGGGCCCTACCGCGACCCGGTCCGCAACATCTGGGTCGTCGAGTTCGGCATGATCGCCTGTGCCGGCGTCGTCCCGCTCGCCCTGATCTGCGGGCCGGTGCGCGGCATCCCCTTCTGGTGGACGCTCGTCGACCTGTCGTTCGGGGTGTTCGGGGTGCTCCCGCTGTGGGTGGTGCGCAAGAAGATCCAGCGCCTGGCGGCGGCTACCTGAGCGCGGCCAGGGCGATCCGCTGCGCCACCGGGTTCATGCCCTCGCCCTTCGCGTCCGTGGAGTTGACCGAGAACACCAGCGTGCGGCTCAGGTCGCGGGTCGCGGCCAGCACGGTGCTGTAGCCGTACCGGGCGCCCGACTTGAGCCAGTAGACCCGGCCTTCGTGTTCGAACCGCTGGAGCCCCGCCGAGTAACTGGCGCCGGGGACGTCCGCGGGCACGGTGAACATCTCCTCCAGCTGCGGAGCGGGCACCAGCTCCCCGCGGAACAGCCGGGTCAGCAGCCGTTCGAGGTCGGCCGCCGTGGAGATCATCCCGCCGGCCGCCTCGTCGGCCGGGACCCACTCGGTGACGTCGACGAACTCGGCCGTCCCGTTGGCCCGTTGCACCTTCTGGTAGCCGTGGTTGTGCGGGCCCCGGATGCGCGGGTCCGTGCCGGGGAAGGAGGTGTCCCGCATCCCGGCGGGGCGCAGGACCAGGGCGGTGGCGGCCGAGGCGTACGGCCGGCCCGTCACCTCCTCGACCAGCAGCCCGAGCACGGTGTAGTTGATGTTGAGGTAGTGCTGTCGCGTCCCCGGGTCGAACTCCGGGCCCTTGGCCACCGCCGAGGCCACGACCTGGCGCGGGCCGAGCTGCTCGAAGCGGTGGGCGTAGAGCTCCTCGAAGGAGTCGCCGAGGCCGTCGCCGGCCGGGATGCCGCTGGTGTGGTTGAGCAACTGCCGTACGGTGACGGGCCGGAACGCCGGTCCGAGCAGGTCCGGCAGGTAGTGCTGCACGGGCGCGTCCAGGTCGATCCTGCCGTCCGCCGCGAGGCGCAGCACGGCCGCCGCCGTCACCACCTTGGTCGTGGAGCCGGCCCGGAAGCGCGCCCGCGGATCGGCCGGCCGGCCGCTCGCCAGGTCGTGCACCCCGGCGCTGCCGCGCCAGCGGCCGTCGTCGCCGCCGACCCGGACCAGCGCCGCGGTGGCGTCGTCGTCCGGCAGCCCGGCCAGCGCGGCCCGGAGCGCGGCGGCGTCCGGCCCGGCCACGGTCCCGGCCCGCACCGCCGACGGAGGGGCCGGCGCGGCCGACGCGGGTGCGGCCAGCGGACCGGCGGCGGCCAGCAGGGCGACGGACAGGGCGAGGACGGTCGTACGGCGGTGCACACGCATGCGGGACTCCTGGGGGCCGAGGCGTCGGGAAGGGCTGCGTGATCATCCTCGGCGCGGCGGGAGCCGCACGGATCGTCGCCGAGGAGGGGACGCATCCCTGGCCGACCCCCGACCAACCCCCCACATCAGCCCGGGAGTTGTCGGGGTTACCCCCTAGAGGCCGCGACCGCTCACGCCTCCCTCAGCGCGCACAGGACGTCGACGCGGTTGGTGGTGATCGAGTCCACGCCCAGGTCGATCAGGCGGCGCATGGCGCGGCGGGTGTCGGGGGTCCACACGGACAGCAGCAGGCCGGAGTGGTGGACGCGGGCCGCGAGGGCGCGGTCCACCAGGGACCAGCGGTAGTTGAGCCAGCGCGGCCGGACCGCGTCCAGCAGGGCCGGACGCGGGGGAGCGAGGCTCGTGCAGGTCAGCGCGATCTCCGCGGACGGGTCGGCGCCCCGCACCGCCAGCATCGCCTCGGCGTCCGCGCAGTAGTACACGCGGTCCTGCGCCCCGGCCTCCCGCACGGCGTCCACCACCCGGCGGGCCGCGCGCACCTCCCGGGTGCCGGGCAGGTCCAGCATCACCCGGCTGCCGTCGGTCGCCGCCAGCGCCTCGGCCAGTGTCGGCACCCGGCCCCCGGTCACCCCGTGCACCTCGGCGGCGGAGAGCGCGCGCAGCGGCCGGTCGTGCTCCCACAGCCGGTTCAATGTGTCGTCGTGCAGGAGCACCGGCACGCCGTCCCGGGTGAGCCGTACGTCGATCTCCACCGCGTCCGCGCCCAGGCGGAGCGCGGAACGCAGGGAGTCGAGGGTGTTCTCACGGAAGCGGTAGGGGTCGCCCCGGTGGGCCACCGCAGTCACGGTCTGCATGCGCCCATTGTGGTGGGCGCCGGGGCGCCCGGTGTCAGGCGGTCAGCCAGCGCGTCGTGTAGGCGTCGATCTCGTCCGTGATCCGGGCCTTGCCGGGTGCGTCCAGGAAGGACGCCTCCACCCCGGCCTTGGCGAGGCCGGCGAGGCCGCGCTCGTCGAGGTCGAGCAGGCGGGCGGCGACCGCGTACTCGTTGTTCAGGTCGGTGCCGAACATCGGCGGGTCGTCGGAGTTGATCGTGACCGGCACGCCGGCCCGGACGAACTCCCGGATCGGGTGCTCGTCGAGCGAGCGGACCGCGCGCGTGGCGATGTTCGAGGTCGGGCACACCTCCAGCGCGATCCGCCGCTCGGCGAGGTGGGCCAGCAGCTTCTCGTCGCGCGCGGAGCTGGTGCCGTGCCCGATGCGCTCGGCGCGCAGGTGGGTCAGCGCGTCCCAGACCGTCTCCGGGCCGGTGGTCTCCCCGGCGTGCGGCACCGAGTGCAGGCCCGCAGCGATCGCCCGGTCGAAGTACGGCTTGAACTGCGGGCGCGGGACGCCGATCTCCGGGCCGCCGAGCCCGAACGAGACCAGGCCCTCCGGACGCACCCGGTCGTCCGTGGCGAGCCGCGCCGTCACCTCGGCCGACTCCAGACCGGCCTCGCCGGGGATGTCGAAGCACCAGCGCAGCACCGTCCCGAACTCCTTCTCGGCCGCCTTGCGCGCGTCCTCGATGGCGTCCATGAACGCCCGCTCGTCGATGCCGCGCCGCACCGACGAGTACGGGGTGATGGTCAGCTCCGCGTAGCGCACCTGCTGGCGGTGCAGCTCCCGGGCCACCTCGTACGTCAGCAGGCGGACGTCCTCCGGGGTCCGGATGAGGTCGACGACGGACAGGTAGACGTCGATGAAGTGGGCGAAGTCCGTGAACGTGAAGTAGTCCGCGAGGGCCTCGGGGTCGGTCGGCACCTTGGAGTCGGGGTGCCGGGCGGCGAGCTCGGAGACGATGCGCGGGGAGGCGGAGCCGACGTGGTGGACGTGCAGCTCGGCCTTGGGCAGCCCGGCGATGAAGGCGTGCAGGTTCCGGGGGACGCGGGCGGCGTCGGAGGTGGTGGGGCCGCTCGGAGCGGTGGGCTCGGTGGCGCCGGCGGGTGCGTCGCGGTGGTCGGTCAAGGGGTCCTCCCCGGGGCGGCGTCCCCCGCGGCCGGTGGCCGCCGGACGGGACGCGGTGATCGGCTGATCGGTGTCTCGCGGATCATCGTAGGCCGGGAGCGGGGCGGTCCGGGCGGGGGCCGTAGCATGACGGAACGTACGACGGAGGGGGCTCCACATGTCCGAGGACGCGACACCGGCAGGAGCACCGCGGGACGCGCGACCGCCGGGGGAGGGGGAGGAGCGGGCCGAGTCGCCCGTCGATCCCTTCGCCCCGCCGGCCGACCCGTTCGCCCCGCCCGCCGACCGCGACCCGTTCGCTCCACCGGCCGCCCCCGGCTCCTTCGCCCGGCCGGAGGGCGCCGACCCCTTCACCCCGCCGGTCACCCCCGCTCCCGGTCCCGCCGCACCCCCGCCGCCGCACGGCCCGTACCCCCCGTACGCCGGGTACGACCCGTACACCCCCTACGGCGGCGCCCCGCACCCCGTCACCCCGAGCGTCCCCCAGGACGGCGCCGTCCCCCCGCCGCCCCTCGCGCCCGGCGGTCCCGGGCAGGTGCCGTACGGCTATCCGGGCGGCCCGGGCTTCCCGCCCCCGCAGGGCCACCCGGGCGGCGGCCACGGGTTCCCGCCCGTGCCCGGCCACCCGGCCGGCCCCGCGTTCCCCGTGCCCTACGGATGGCCCGGGATGCTGCCCCCGAGCAACGGCATGGGCACCGCCGCGCTGGTGTGCGGCATCGTCTCGGCCGCCGGCTTCTGCCTGTGGCCCCTGGCCATCGTGCTGGGCGTCCTCGCCGTGATCTTCGGCGTGATGGGCCGGGCCAAGGCGGCCAAGGGCGAGGCCACCAACCCGGGGCACGCCCTGGCCGGGATCATCTGCGGCGCGGCGGGCTTGCTCATGGGTGTGGGCGTGGTCCTGCTGCTGATCCTCAGGTGACCCGGTCCGCTTCCCCCCGCAGCCGCCTCCGCGCCTCCATCAGCGCGAATCCCAGCAGGTTCGGCCCCCGCCACCGCTCTGGGTCGCCCGCCGCCGCGTCGTCCGCCGCGAGGCCGATGCCCCAGACCCGGTCCACCGGGCTGGCCTCCACCAGCACCCGCTCCCCGGTGTTCACCAGGAACTCCCGCAGCGCCGGGTCGGACGAGAACTTGTGCACGCTGCCCTCGACCACGATCCCGGACCGCTCGCGCTCCCACACCGCCTCGTCGAAGTCCCGCACCAGCCGCCCGGCCTTCTTCGCGTCCGCGGGGTGCTCCGCGGCCAGCACTCGGCGCTCGGCCTCGGCATCCGCGAAGAGCCGCGCCTTGCCGGCCATCATCCAGTGCTCGGCCGTCGCGTAGGCGACCCCGTCGACCACGAAGGGTGACGGCCACCACTGGCTCAGGCAGCTCGGCCCCACGCGTCCGTCCGGCCGCGGCCGGTGCCCCCAGAAGTAGAGGTACTTCACCGTCGACCCCGCCCGGAGCGCCCTGATCAGGGACTCCCGGGAGTCGATCCTCCCCGTGTCGTTCACCATGCACGCGAGTGTCGCAGGCACCACGGACACTGCGTCCGTCCTTTTCCGCGTCGACTCGACACCTGGTCGACAGATTCCGTCGCGTAACCGAAAGGCAACAACGGAATCCCTTGTGAGGGTCTCATCGCTCTGTCAGGATCGGCACTCAAATCGAGCTGGAGCTACGCCACCCCACCCCCGTGCACCTGCGGGGCGACGGCTCAGGAGAGCGACATGCAGAACCCGGACACCGCCCCTGTGGACGGATCCGACGGAATCACCGCCCTTCCCGCCTTTCCCGCTCAGGAGCGCTTCGCCCAGGGCGCGCAGTTCATCGGCGGCCGCTACCGCCACGGCACCTCGGCGGCCACACACACCGTGGTCGACCCGGCCACCGGCCGCGACGTCCTGACGTACGCGCTGGCGAGCACCGACGACGTCGACGCGGCGGTCGCCGCGGCGCGCGCCGCCTTCCCGGGCTGGGCCGGGGCCACCCCCGGCGAGCGCTCCGACGCGCTGCACCGCTTCGCCGCCGTGCTCGCCGACCGCGCCGAGGACCTGGCCCGCGCCGAGTCCCTCCAGTGCGGCAAGCCGCTGAAGCTCACCCGTGAGTTCGACGTGCCGGGGACGGTCGACAACACCGCGTTCTTCGCCGGCGCGGCCCGCCACCTGGCCGGGCTGTCCGCCGGGGAGTACTCGGGGGACCACACCTCGTACGTGCGCCGCGAGCCCATCGGCGTCGTCGGCTCCATCGCGCCGTGGAACTACCCGCTGCAGATGGCGGCGTGGAAGGTCCTCCCGGCGATCGCGGCGGGCAACACCATCGTGCTGAAGCCCGCCGAGCTCACCCCGCTGACCTCGCTGCTGTTCGCCGAGGCCGCCACCGCCGCCGGCATCCCGGACGGGGTGGTCAACGTCGTCACCGGCACCGGCCGGGAGGCGGGCGAGCACCTGGTCGGCCACCCGGACGTGGCCATGACCTCCTTCACCGGCTCCACCGCGGTGGGCCGGCGCGTCGCCGAGGTCGCCACCGCCTCCGTCAAGCGCCTGCACCTGGAGCTCGGCGGCAAGGCGCCGTTCGTGGTCTTCGACGACGCCGACCTGGAGGCCGCCGCACAGGGCGCGGTCGCGGGCTCGCTCATCAACACCGGGCAGGACTGCACGGCCGCCACGCGCGCGTACGTGCAGCGGCCCCTGTACGAGGCGTTCGTCGCGCGCACGGCCGCCCTGATGGAGACCGTCCGACTGGGCGACCCCTTCGCGCCCGGTACCGACCTCGGCCCGCTGGTCTCCGCCGCCCAGCGCGACCGCGTGGCGGGCTTCGTCGACCGGGCCCGCGCCTACGCGCGCGTGGTGACCGGCGGCGAGATCCCCGGCGGGGAGCACAGCAACGGCGCGTACTATCGGCCCACGCTGGTCGCCGACGCGCCCCAGGACAGCGAGATCGTCCAGGCGGAGATCTTCGGCCCGGTCCTCGTGGTGCTGCCCTTCGACACCGACGACGACGGCCTCCGCCTCGCCAACGACACGCCGTACGGGCTGGCGGCGTCGGCGTGGACCCGGGACGTCTACCGGGCGAACCGGGCGACCCGCGAGATCAGGGCCGGCTGCGTGTGGGTCAACGACCACATCCCCATCATCAGCGAGATGCCGCACGGAGGCTTCGGGCAGTCCGGCTTCGGCAAGGACATGTCCGCGTACTCGTTCGAGGAGTACACGCAGATCAAGCACGTTATGTTCGACAACACGGCGGTTGCTGCGAAGGACTGGCACCGCACCGTCTTCGGGGACCGATAGCAAACGGGCCGCCTGACCCGCGGCCGACCCTCCCGGAAGGGCACCACGCGCATGGAGCAGTACGAGCCCGACGACCGTCTCTCACCGGCCCAGGTGGCCGCGATGCGGCGCAGTCTCCGCAACGGCCGGGCGGCCCTGACCCGCCGGTCGCTGCTGCGGGCCTCCGCGGGCGGCGCGCTGGCGCTGGGCGGCCTCGGGTCGCTGAGCGCCTGCGGGATCCCCGCGGCCGGCAAGACGGCGGGCGGCACGTCCGCCGAGGACCACTCGGCGCAGGAGAAGAAGATCGCCTTCTCCAACTGGACCGAGTACATGGACGTCGACGACAGCGGCAAGCACCACCCGACCCTCGACGCCTTCACCAAGCGGACCGGCATCAAGGTCACGTACACCGAGGACATCAACGACAACAACGAGTTCTTCGGCAAGATCAAGCCGCAGCTCGCCGCCGGCCAGGACACCGGCCGCGACCTGATCGTCCTCACGGACTGGCTGGCCGCCCGGCTGATCCGCCTGGGCTGGGTGCAGAAGCTCGACCCGGCCAACCTGCCGCACGCCTTCGCCAACCTCTCCGGCCAGTTCCGCAGCCCCGACTGGGACCCCGGGCGCGCCTACTCCTACCCCTGGCAGGGCATCTCCACGGTGATCGCCTTCAACAAGAAGGCGCTGGACGGCGTCGAGGTGACGTCGGTCTCCGACCTGCTCGACAACCCCAAGCTCAAGGGCCGGGTCGGCTTCCTCACCGAGATGCGCGACACCGTCGGCATGACGCTCCTGGACCTCGGCAAGGACCCGGCGAGCTTCACCGCCGACGACTACGACGCGGCGATCGCCCGCCTCCAGAAGGGCGTCGACCGCGGCCAGATCCGCCGCTTCACCGGCAACGACTACACCTCCGACCTCACCAAGGGCGACCTGGCGGCCTGTCTGGCCTGGGCCGGTGACGTCGTCCAGCTCAAGGCGGACAGCCCCGACGTCGACTTCATCGTCCCGGACAGCGGCTACCTGACGTCCAGCGACAACCTGCTGGTCCCCAACAAGGCCCGGCACAAGACCAACGCCGAGCGGCTGATCGACTACTACTACGAGCCGCAGGCCGCCGCCGAGCTCGCCGCCTACATCAACTACGTCTGCCCGGTGGACGGCGTGAAGCCCTACCTGGCCAAGATCGACGCGGACGCGGCGAACAACCCGCTGATCATCCCCGACAAGGCCATGCAGGCCAAGTCGCACGCCTTCCGCTCGCTGAGCGCGAAGGAAGAGACCGCATTCGAAGCGCAGTTCGCGAAGCTCACTGGGGCGTGACCACGATGAAGACCACGAACGACAGCGGCGGCGACGTCCGCCTGACCGGCATCGGCAAGACCTACGGCGCCTTCACCGCCGTCCACCCCCTGGACCTGACCGTGCCCCAGGGCTCGTTCTTCGCGCTGCTCGGCGCGTCCGGCTGCGGCAAGACCACCACCCTGCGCATGATCGCCGGCCTGGAGGAGCCCACCACGGGCACCGTCCACCTCGGCGACCAGGACGTCACCCACCTGCCGCCCTACAAGCGCCCGGTGAACACGGTGTTCCAGTCCTACGCCCTCTTCCCGCACCTCGACATCTTCGAGAACGTCGCCTTCGGCCTGCGCCGGCGCGGCATCAAGAGCGTGAAGAAGCAGGTCGAGGACATGCTGGAGCTGGTCCAGCTCGGCGAGCAGGCGCGCAAGAAGCCGCACCAGCTCTCCGGCGGCCAGCAGCAGCGCGTCGCGGTGGCCCGCGCGCTGATCAACCACCCCAAGGTGCTGCTGCTCGACGAGCCCCTCGGCGCCCTCGACCTGAAGCTGCGCCGCCAGATGCAGCTGGAGCTCAAGCGCATCCAGACCGAGGTCGGCATCACCTTCGTCCACGTCACGCACGACCAGGAGGAGGCCATGACCATGGCCGACACGGTCGCCGTGATGAACGCCGGCCGTGTCGAGCAGCTCGGCGCGCCCGCCGACCTCTACGAGAACCCGCGGTCCACGTTCGTCGCGAACTTCCTCGGCACCTCCAACCTGATCGAGGCCGAGGTCGACACCCGCAGCGGCGACGACATCGTCCTGCGGGCCGGCGGCGGCAAGCTCGTCCTGCCCGCGGCGCGCTGTACCGCGCCCACCGCGGCCGGCGGGAAGGTGCTGGTCGGGGTACGCCCCGAGAAGATCTCCCTGACCCACGCGGACGACGCCGGCTCCATCCCCGAGGGCCGCAACCGCATCACCGGCACCATCGCCGACGCCAGCTTCATCGGCGTCTCCACCCAGTACGTCGTCGACAGCGCGGTCTGCCCCGAGCTCGCGGTGTACGCGCAGAACGTCGAGCGCGACGGCCGCCTGGTGCCCGGCGCGGAGGTCGTCCTGCACTGGAGCCCGGCGCACACCTTCGGGCTCGACGCCGACCAGGACATCGACGCGGGCGTGGGGTCCGTCGAGGAAGAGGCCGCGTAGCGATGTCGACGCTCACCGAGGCGCCCCCGCCCCTCACCCCCGCCGCCCCCGCCAAGAAGCCGCCGCGCCGGCGCGGCCGCTGGACGCCGTACTGGCTGCTGCTGCCCGGACTGCTCTGGCTGGTGGTGTTCTTCGCGCTGCCGATGATCTACCAGGCGTCCACGTCCGTGCAGACCGGCTCCCTGGAACAGGGCTACAAGGTCACCTGGCACTTCGCGACCTACTGGAACGCGCTGGGCGACTACTGGCCGCAGGCCCTGCGCTCGGTGCTGTACGCGGCCGCCGCGACGATCCTGTGCCTGCTCCTCGGCTACCCGCTGGCCTACCTGATCGCCTTCCGCGCGGGCCGCTGGCGCAACCTGATCATGATCCTGGTGATCGCGCCGTTCTTCACCAGCTTCCTCATCCGCACCCTCGCCTGGAAGACGATCCTCGCGGACGGCGGACCGGTCGTGGGGGCGCTCAACACCCTGCACGTGCTGGACGTCACCGACTGGCTCGGCTGGACGGCCGGGGACCGCGTCCTCGCCACCCCGCTCGCGGTGGTGTGCGGACTGACGTACAACTTCCTGCCGTTCATGATCCTGCCGCTGTACACCTCGCTGGAGCGCATCGACGGACGGCTGCACGAGGCCGCCGGCGACCTGTACGCCAGGCCCTCGACCACCTTCCGCAAGGTGACCTTCCCGCTGTCGATGCCGGGCGTGGTCTCCGGGACCCTGCTGACCTTCATCCCGGCCTCCGGCGACTACGTCAACGCCGAACTGCTCGGCTCCACCGACACCCGCATGATCGGCAACGTCATCCAGACCCAGTTCCTGCGGGTCCTCGACTACCCGACCGCCGCGGCCCTGTCGTTCATCCTCATGGCGGCGATCCTGCTCATGGTCACCTTCTACATCCGCAGGTCCGGGACGGAGGATCTGGTCTGATGCCCGTCGTCACCTGGCTCAAGCGCCGGCTGGTCGTCATCGCCGGCCTGATCACGCTCGGCTACCTGCTGCTGCCGAACATCGTCGTCACGGTGTTCTCCTTCAACCAGCCCAAGGGCCGCTTCAACTACGAGTGGCAGCAGTTCTCCACCGCGGCCTGGCAGGACCCCTGCGGGGTGTCCGGCCTGTGCGGCTCGCTGTCGATCAGCCTGCAGATCGCCCTCTGGGCGACGATCGGCGCGACCGTCCTCGGCTCGATGATCGCCTTCGCGCTGGTCCGCTACCGCTTCCGGGCCCGCGGCGCCGTGAACTCGATGATCTTCCTGCCGATGGCCATGCCCGAGGTCGTCATGGCCGCCTCGCTGCTCACCCTGTTCCTCAACCTGGGCGCCCAGCTCGGCTTCTGGACGATCCTCATCGCCCACATCATGTTCTGCCTCAGCTTCGTCGTCGTCGCCGTCAAGGCCCGCGTGATGTCGATGGACCCGCGCCTGGAGGAGGCCGCCCGCGACCTCTACGCCGGACCCGTGCAGACCTTCCTGCGGGTCACCCTGCCCATCGCCGCCCCCGGCATCGCCGCGGGCGCGCTGCTCGCCTTCGCGCTGTCCTTCGACGACTTCATCATCACCAACTTCAACGCGGGCTCGACGGTGACCTTCCCGATGTTCGTCTGGGGCTCGGCCCAGCGCGGGACGCCCGTGCAGATCAACGTCATCGGGACGGCCATGTTCCTCGTCGCCGTCCTGCTCGTCCTGACCGCCATGGTCATCAGCAACCGCCGCACCAAGCGCAAGGCGTGATCCGGAACACCGTAGGGAGTTGACATCATGGCCCCACGCGCCATGAGTTCTGCACATCACTGGACGAAGGCACTCTCCGAAGCCCGGCCGGTCCCGTACTGGCTGGAAGACCCCGGCAGGCCCCGCCCCGAGCCCGCCCTCACCGGCGCCGAGACCTGCGACCTGCTCGTCGTCGGCGGTGGCTACAGCGGCCTGTGGACCGCGCTGGTCGCCAAGGAGCGCGACCCGGGGCGGGACGTGGTCCTGATCGAGGGCCGCGAGGCGGGCTGGGCCGCCTCGGGCCGCAACGGCGGCTTCTGCGCCGCCTCCCTCACCCACGGCCTGGCCAACGGCCTCAGCCGCTGGCCGGACGAGATCCACACCCTCCAGCGGCTCGGCGAGCGCAACCTCGACGAGATCGAGCGGGCCGTCGCCCGGTACGGCATCGACTGCGACTTCGAGCGCACCGGCGAGATCGACGTCGCCACCGAGCCCTACCAGGCACGGGAGCTGCGCGACTGGTACGAGGAGACCGAGCGCCGGGGCCTCGCCGATGGCGTCGAGTTCCTGGACGCCGACGCGGTGCGCGCCCAGGTCGCCTCGCCCACCTTCGAGGCCGGCCTGTGGGACCGCCGGGGCGTGGCCATGCTGCACCCCGCCAAGCTCGCCTGGGGCCTGAAGCAGGCCTGTCTGCGCCTCGGCGTGCGCCTGTACGAGCACACCCCCGCCCTCACCCTGGAGCCGTACGGCGCCGCCGGCATGGCGGTGCGCACCCCCTACGGGCGGGTCCGCGCCCGCCAGGTGGCCCTCGGCACGAACGTCTTCCCCAGCCTGGTCCGACGGGTGCGCGCCTACACCGTCCCGGTCTACGACTACGCGCTGATGACCGAGCCGCTGACGCCCGAGCAGCTGACGTCGGTCGGCTGGGAGAACCGGCAGGGCCTCGGGGACTCGGCCAACCAGTTCCACTACTTCCGGCTGTCCGCCGACCACCGCATCCTGTGGGGCGGCTACGACGCGATCTACCCCTACGGCGGCCGGGTCCGCGCCGAGTACGACGACCGGCCCGAGACCTACGCCAAGCTCGCCGGGCACTTCTTCACCTGTTTCCCGCAGCTGGAGGGGGTGCGCTTCACGCACGCGTGGGGCGGCGCCATCGACACCTGCTCCCGCTTCTCGGCGTTCTTCGGCACCGCCCACCAGGGCCGGGTGGCCTACGCGGCCGGCTACACGGGCCTCGGGGTGGGCGCGACCCGGTTCGGCGCCGAGGTGATGCTCGACCTGCTCGCGGGGGAGCGCACCGAGCGCACCGAGCTGGAGATGGTCCGCAGGAAGCCGCTGCCCTTCCCGCCCGAGCCGTTCGCCTGGACCGGCATCGCCCTCACCAAGTGGTCGCTGGCCCGCGCCGACGCGCACGGCGGGCGGCGCAACCTGTGGCTGCGGGCCATGGACCGGCTCGGCCTGGGCTTCGACAGCTGACGCGGCCCGGCCCGCCGTGACCCGGCCTTCGGGAAATAGGTGGGCCGAACCCGCGTAATGCCCGGCCGGGACCTCCCTCTCCCTCGTGACGCGACCGCGTCCACGACACAGAGGGAGGTCGTCATGACTGGGGCGAAGACGGCGGTCGAGTGGCTGGCATCCGTCGCACCGGACCCCGAGGCGTGCCGCTGGGAATGGGAGCGCAACCCCCACGGGGTCGCGCTGCTGCCCGCCGGCCGGGCCTGGGACGTCCTGATCCTGCCGGGCGAGCTCGGCTACCCCACGCTCGACGTGCTCACCCGCGTCCTGGACCGGCCGGGCCCGGTGCTGGCCGACTTCGGGGACGACCGGATGGGGTTCTTCGTCCCGCCGGGCACCGCCGCGCGCTGGGTCGGCACCGGCATCCGCACGGCCGGCAGCGGCACCTGGATCGTGGTGCCCCACCCGGGCCGGGCCGCCCGTGGCGTGCGCTGGCTGGTGTCACCGGACGGCTCCGGCACCCTCACCGACCCCGCCCTCCTGGAACTGGCCCTGCACGAGGCGGCGGCCCAGCGCGCCCGGGGGGAGGAGACCTAGGCGGCAGGCGGCAGGCGGCAGGCGGTCGGGCTACGGGCGGGTGTGCGCGCCCGGCCCCTGGTCCGACGACGTCGCCTTCAGCGCCAGCCACAGCTCCATGCGCACGTCCGGGTCGTCCAGGGAGCGGCCGAGGATCTCCTCCACCCGGCGCATCCGGTAGCGCAGGGTGTGGCGGTGGACGCCGAGGTCCGCCGCGGCGGCGTCCCACTGGCCGTGCCGGGACAGCCACGCCCGCAGCGAGGCCACCAGGTCACCGCGCCCGGTCGCGTCGTGCTCGTACAGCGCTCGCAGCAGACCGTCCGCGAACGCCCGCACCGCGTCGTCCGCGAGCAGCGGCAGCACCGAACCGGCGGCCAGCTGCTCGTGCTCCACGCACACCCGGCCCCGCCGCCGCGCCACCGACAGCGCCTGCTCGGCCTGCTTGTAGGCGGAGGCCGCCGCGATCGGCCCGGCCGGCGCCGACAGCCCGACGACCAGCTCGCCGTCGTCCCCGGCCTCGCGGGCCCCGCCCGCGGGCCGCCCGGCCTCCAGTGCCGCCGCGAAGTCCGCGCACGCCGTCACCGCGGCCCCGCCGTCCGGCGCCAGGACGACCAGCCGCTCGCCCTCCGGGACCACCAGCACCGCCTCGCCGGAGCGGGCCGCGGCCGCCTCCAGCGCCTCCGCCAGCGCGTCCAGCGGGGCGCCCGTCGCCTCCGCGGACTTCGCCGCGGCCCCGCGCGCCGGGGCCGGCCCGTCGGTGTGGGCGCGGGCCGCGGGGCCGGGCGCCGCCTCGGCGACGATCATCCGGAACGGGGCGTCCAGCAGCTCGCCGTACAGGTCGCCGGCGACGGCGCGGGCGTGGTCCGGCTCGCCCGCGAGGAGCATGCGCAGCACTGCCGCGCCGATCCGCTGCTCGGCCGCGTGCAGCGAGCGCGAGCGCTCCGTGATCAGGGTGAGCAGGGCGATCGCCGAGTGCACCGCGTACCGCTCGGCGGTGCCCGGGGCGGCCGCGGTGCCGACGGCGAGCGCGGCCCGCGGGCGGCGGCCGGTGCCCAGCGAGTGCAGCTCGACCCGGTCGTCGGCGTCGGGTCCGCCCGGGCCGCCCACCACCGAGGACGCCGGCGCCGGCCGCTCCCGCAGCCGCTCCACCTCCGCCGTCAGCCGCGCCGCCCTGCGGCCCGCCCACTCCGGCGCGGTCGCCACGACCGCGCCGGAGGCGTCGTACAGCGCCGCCCAGCCGTCGACCTGTTGCGCGAGCGCGGCGAGCAGCCCCTCGGGGCCGGCCGTGAGCGCCTGCCGGGTCAGCTCCCGCTGGGCCGCGAAGCCCGCGGTGACCGCCCGGTACTGGTCGGCCGCGATCGCCGCCGACACCGCCTTGCTGATCGCCAGGAACGGCGTGCGCCGGGGCACCTCCAGCAGCGGCAGCCCCTCCTGCGCGGCGGCGTCGACCAGGGCCGCGGGGACCTCGTCGTAGTTCACCCCGACCGCGAAACCCAGCCCGACCACGCCGGCCCCCGCCAGGCGCCGCACGTAGCGCCGCATCGCCTCCGGGTCCTCCGCGTCCAGCTTCAGCGCGGTGATCAGCAGCAGCTCCCCGCCCTCCATGTACGGCACGGGGTCGGCGAGTTCGCTGACGTGCGCCCAGCGCACGGGCACGTCGAGGCGGTCCTCGCCCGCGCGCACGGTCAGCTTGAGCGCGGAGTGGTGGACGAGCGAGGCGAGGGTGGGGGGCATGGCGCCTTCAGGTCGGCGGACGTGATCGTCGGGTGATCGTTTGGCCACATCGTATGAAGGGCCTGGGGCGATTCTGCCTCACTGGAGGAGTGCCGTGCGTCCGTTCGACCGTGACGCGGTACGCCCCCGCCCCCGCCGGGCCTCAGCCCCGCAGGTCCACCAGCAGCGGGGGAGCGTGCTCGCCCGTCACGGTCGTCAGGGACAGCACCGCGTGCCCCGGCGGCACCTCGTGCGCCAGCTGCGACGCCGACCAGCGCTCCCGCTCGACCTGCCGCACGGTCACCGCGTCCGTGGTCACCGCCCTGCCCGTCACGAGCTTGCGCAGGGCGTGGATGGCCCGGGTCATCGGCTGGTCGGCGAACACGGTGTGCTTCGCGACCTCCGTGGTCTCCACCCACTCGGTGCCCCAGGCCTGAGCGAACCGGTTGCCGTCCCAGGTGGTGACCCCGCTGAACGCCATCCGGCAGCCGACGGCCCCGTACAGCGGCCCGTGCAGGGCCTCCGGGACGTCGCCGATCGTGCGCAGGGTGAGCAGCACGCCCGCGTTCTGCGAGCGCAGCCGCTGGACGCGGCGCACCGACTCCGGGGTGATCGCGCCCGTGGCGTCGTCCAGGACCAGACAGGCGAAGTGGGCGCGCCGCCCCTGGCGGACCACGGCGTGGAACTGCGCGAGGACCAGCCGGGTGAGCAGCCGCCCGGCCTCCTCGTGGCCCCGCTCCGGCAGGTCCACGCGGACCCGCAGCGGGTGGTGGGCCACGGCCCGCAGCGAGAAGGGCCGCTGGGCGCCGCCCCCGCCGAAGAAGTCCGCGAAGGCCGGCCGGTCCAGCAGCGCCAGCCGGTCGGCGAGCGCCCGGCCCGCGTCACCCGGCACGCCGGTCTGCCGCATCCGCGCCTCCAGCTCGCGGCGCATCACCTCGTGCCCGGCGAGCGCCTCGCGCAGCGCGGACACCGCCGCCGGCTCGCCCTCCAGCAGCTCGCGCAGCACGGGCAGGGTCGGGAAGCGGCCGTGCACCGCCCGGTACGGGCCGAGCAGCTGGGCGAGCGCGGTGGCCGCGCCCTGCGCCCCGACCGTGTCGAGGTCGCCGACCAGCGCCTCGGCGAGGATCGCGGCGGCCTCGTCCGGGTCGTCGGACTCGGCGTAGGGGTCCAGGTCGTACCCCGAGGCCGGGTCGCCGATCCGGACGACCACGTCGAAGGCGGCGTCGGAGCCGAGCCGGGCGCCGGGCGCGGAGACCGCGACCACGGCGCACGCCCCGGTGAGCGCCTGCAGGGCCAGCGCCTCGGTGACCGGCTCCACGAGGGTGCGCGTCTTGCCGGACCCGGACGGCCCGACCGCGAGCAGCGAGGTGCCCAGCACCTCGGGCCCGAGGGCGGCGCCCGCGTCGTGGTACGGCAGCGGGGAGCGCTCGGCGGCCACCCAGCGGCCGATGCGCACCTGGTCCGCGAGCAGGTCGTGCCGGGCCGAGCGGCGGGGCAGGTCCCGGGCGCCGGAGGGGTGCGTCCAGGCGGCGCCGCCCTGGCGCAGCACGGTGTCCCGGAAGGCGGCCAGCCCGGCGTCGCGGCGGGCGGCGGCGAAGGCGACGTCGATCCGGGCGCAGTCGACGTCGTTCATCCGGCCGCCGGCCACCTCGGCGGTGAGCAGGTCGGCGGCCTCCTCCTGCCCGGCGTCGCGCAGCGCGGGCCACTGCGAGCGGGGGCGGGCGACCGGCCGCGGCGCGCTCGGCGCGGCGGCCGCCTTGCGGGCCGCGAGGCGCTCCTTGGCGTACGGCAGCCAGCCGCCGAGCCGGGCGAACGGCCACAGCACGAGCAGCGTGATGACCGTGTACAGCGAGTCCGTGAACAGCGGTGACGCGAACAGTTCGTAGCTGCCGGAGACCAGTACGACGAGGGAGAACAGCGGGTCGACGACCGGCAGCGCGTTCCAGCCGACGCCGAACGCGTCCGGGAAGACGAAGCTCAGCGTGACCAGGGCGGCCAGCGCGGCGAGCAGCGCGCGGGCGGGCTGGGGGCGGCGGCCGACGAGGTGGCGCACGGTGTCGGGCCAGGAGCCCAGCCGGCCCATGGCGTACAGCAGCACCGCGAAGAACACGCCGTCGTAGACCACCCGGGCCTCGGCGCCGTCCATGGTCCTCGGCGAGGCGATGGTGCCGCCCCACCACCAGTCGTCCGGCGTGAACAGGCGCAGCACCGAGAACTGGTACGGCAGGCTGCCCCGCCGCCACAGCGACCACAGCACCAGCGCGGCGACCAGCGGCACCAGCATGCCGACGACCGTGACCGGCGCGAGCCGCTCCGGCGCGTCCGCGCCCTTCGGCAGCCGGTAGCCGTGGCGCCAGATGCCCGGGCGGGCCTCGGGGCGCGGGGCGTCCAGCCAGTCGGCGACCGCGGAGGGCGGGGCAGCGGCCGGGGGCGGGGGCGTGCCGGGCGCCCGTCCGGGCGGCGGCGGCACGGCGGGCGGGCCGGACCGACCGGCGGCGTACCCCGACGGCCCGGACTGCCCCGACGGCCCGGACTGCCCCGACGGCCCGGGCTGTCCCGGCGGGCCCGCGGGCGGTGCGGCCGGGGGCGGGGGCAGGTCGGGGCGGGTCGTGGGGGGTTCGGGGGGTGCCGTGGGGCGTGGCACGGGGTTCGCGTGCGTGCCGCGCGCGTCCTGTGTCCCGTCGCTGTTCATCGCCGTTGCCCCCTGACCAGCCGTTCCGTCCACCGTCAGCGGTCAATCTAACGCCCCGGCAAGGGCAGTTCACCGTTTACGCGCCCGCAGCGCGCACCCGCCGCCCGTCCGGCCCCCCGCTCCCGCACGTCACGGCCCCTGCTCCGCCGTGGCGCGGCCGGGGTCCCTCTATGTCCACCACGGACAAGCCGGGTCCGGGAAAACGCCCACATGGAGCATGCCCACCCCCGGGCGCCCGGCCTAGCCTGCGAGAAAAGAACACACGCATCCGCAAGACCCCCCAGGAGCCCCTCATGACCGCCCTTCCGCAGGAGCGCCGCGTCGTCACCGCCATTCCCGGCCCGAAGTCGCAGGAGCTGCAGGCCCGCCGCGTCGCCGCGGTCGCGCAGGGCGTGGGCTCCACGCTGCCGGTGTTCGTCACGCGCGCGGGCGGCGGCGTGATCGAGGACGTCGACGGCAACAGCCTGATCGACTTCGGCTCCGGCATCGCCGTGACCACCGTCGGCGCCTCCGCCGAGGCCGTGGTGCGCCGCGCGTCCGCGCAGCTCGCCGACTTCACCCACACCTGTTTCATGGTCACCCCCTACGAGGGCTACGTGGCCGTCGCCGAGGCGCTGGCCGAGCTCACGCCGGGTGACCACGCGAAGAAGTCGGCCCTCTTCAACAGCGGTGCCGAGGCCGTCGAGAACGCCGTCAAGATCGCCCGTGCCCACACCAAGCGCCAGGCGGTCGTCGTCTTCGACCACGGCTACCACGGCCGCACCAACCTGACGATGGCGCTGACCGCGAAGAACATGCCGTACAAGAACGGCTTCGGCCCGTTCGCGCCCGAGGTCTACCGCGTCCCGGTCGCCTACGGCTACCGCTGGCCGACCGGCCCGGAGAACGCCGGCCCCGAGGCCGCCGCGCAGGCCATCGACCAGATCACCAAGCAGGTCGGCGCGGACAACGTGGCCGCGATCATCATCGAGCCGGTGCTCGGCGAGGGCGGCTTCATCGAGCCCGCCAAGGGCTTCCTGCCCGCGATCCGCCAGTTCGCCGCCGACAACGGCATCGTCTTCGTCGCCGACGAGATCCAGTCCGGCTTCTGCCGCACCGGCCAGTGGTTCGCCTGCGAGGACGAGGGCATCGTCCCGGACCTGATCACCACCGCCAAGGGCATCGCCGGCGGTCTCCCGCTAGCCGCCGTGACCGGCCGCGCCGAGATCATGGACGCCGCGCACGCGGGCGGCCTCGGCGGCACCTACGGCGGCAACCCGGTGGCCTGCGCCGGTGCGCTCGGCGCCATCGAGACGATGAAGGAGCTCGACCTCAACGCCCGGGCGAAGGAGATCGAGGCGGTCATGAAGGCCCGTCTCACCGCCATGGCCGAGAAGTTCGACGCCATCGGCGACGTCCGCGGCCGCGGCGCCATGATCGCCATCGAGCTGGTCAAGGACCGTGCCACCAAGGAGCCGAACGCCGAGGCGGCCGCCGCCCTCGCCAAGGCCTGCCACCAGGAGGGCCTGCTCGTCCTGACCTGCGGCACCTACGGCAACGTGCTGCGCTTCCTGCCCCCGCTGGTCATCGGCGAGGACCTGCTGAACGAGGGCCTGGACATCATCGAGCAGGCGTTCACCCGCATCTGACCGGACACCGTTCCGCGCGCATCTGAGAGGCCCGACGCACGTCTGTCGGGCCTCTCACGTGCACGGACGGCAGGGCGTGTGAAGAAGGTGTGCGAGGTGGATGGGGGGACGCCGGGAAGCCTGTCGTCCGGCCGGGGCCTGCCGTAGGTTCGGTCCAGATGAGAGATACACCCGCTCACAGGGGACTGTGGGCGACATCAGGCCGGGGCCTCCCCAGCTCCGGTCTGGCCGTGCCCTCGCGCACACCGGAGCCGTGAGGCTCCGCATCTCCACCGATCGGACGGTCGCACGCCCCACACCCCCCGGGGTGCGCGACCACCCGGTCCGGACGGCCGCCCCGGAACCATCCCCCCCTGTTCCGGGGCGGCCGACCTCCTTCTCCACACGGACCAGGGAGCCCGGCATCGTCCGGGCTCCTTCCGTTCTCTGACAGGCTGGACCCATGTCCACCGCTCCGCCCCGGCAGGCCCGCCGCGTTCCCGGGCGCGTGCGGCCGCGGTTCCCGGCGCTGCTGTTCGCCCTGCCCGTGCTGGTCTTCGCGCTGCTCACCTGGCAGGTCCTGGCCGACGGGCCGCTGCTGCGGGCCGACGAGCGGGTCAGCCGGTGGCTGGTGCGGCCCGACCGGGCGGGGGAGCTGCTGTCCGACCTCGGCAACGTGCAGGTCGCCCTCCCCGTGCTGCTGGCCGTCGCCGGGTACGTGGCCCTGCGCGGCCGGGCGGCCGGCGTGGCGCGCTGGTGGCTGCCGCCCCTCGCGGCCCTGCTGTGCCTGGCGCTTGTGGGGCTCGTGGTGGTCCCCGTGAAGAACTGGACCGACCGGCCCGGGCCCCCCGTCAACCCCCCGGCCACCGGCTACTTCCCCTCCGGCCACACCGCGACCGCGCTCCTGGCGTACGGCGGCGCCGTGCTGGTCCTGCTGCCCTGGCTGCGCGGCGACCGGGCCCGCCGGGGGGCCGTCGCCGTGGGCGCGCTCCTCGTCCTCGGCGTGTCGTACGGGCTGGTCCGGCGGGGCTTCCACTGGCCGCTGGACGTCGTGGCGAGCTGGTGCCTGGGAGCGGTGCTGCTCGGCGCCCTGGGCGCGGTCGTGCACAGGGCGCACGCCGATCACGCCAAAGCGGCGCACCCCGCCCCCGCACTGCTACGCCCCGGACAAACGTCCCCGCCGGGTGCCGCGCCTACCGTGGACCCCGAACGCCACAGCACATCCCCAACGCGGAAGGGCCGGGACTCGCACATGCCCCAGGAACCCGTCGTGGGCGCCGCCCACGCCTTCTGGCTCGCCGGCCGCCAGGCCACCGGCACGGACACCTTCGAGGTCACCTCGCCGTGGGACGGGCGGACCGTCGCCACCGTCAGCGTGCCCACGGACGCCCAGACCGAGGAGGCCGTGGCCGCCGCGTACGCCGTCCGCGAGGACTTCGCGGCGACCCCGGCCCACGTCCGGGCCGCCGCCCTGGACCACGTCAGCCGGCGGCTGGCGGAGCGCACCGAGGAGATCGCCCGGCTGATCTCCGCCGAGAACGGCAAGCCGATCAAGTGGGCCCGCGGTGAGGTCGGCCGCGCCGTCTCGGTGTTCCGCTTCGCCGCGGAGGAGGCCCGGCGCTTCAACGGCGGCGAGGCCCAGCGCCTGGACACCGACGCCGGCGGCCAGGGGCGCCTCGCGCTGACCCGCCGCTTCCCCAAGGGCGTCGTCCTCGGCATCGCGCCGTTCAACTTCCCGCTGAACCTGTGCGCCCACAAGGTCGCCCCGGCCATCGCCGCCGGCGCCCCGATCATCCTCAAGCCGGCGCCGGCCACCCCGCTGTCCGGGCTGGTCCTGGGCGAGCTGCTGGCCGAGACCGACCTGCCGGCCGGCTCCTGGTCGATCCTGCCGGTCCCCAACGACCGCATGGCCGACCTGGTCCAGGACGAGCGCCTGCCGGTCATCTCCTTCACGGGCTCCGAGAAGGTCGGCTACGCGATCATGGATTCGGTGCCGCGCAAGCACTGCACCCTGGAGCTCGGCGGCAACGGCGCGGCCGTCGTCCTCGCCGACTGGGCGAGCGACGCCGACCTGGACTGGGCCGCGACCCGCATCGCGACCTTCTCCAACTACCAGGGCGGCCAGTCCTGCATCTCCGTGCAGCGCGTGATCGCCGACGCCGCCGTGTACGACCGGCTGCTGCCGCGCATCGTCGCCGCCGTCGAGGCCCAGGTCACCGGTGACCCCGCCGACGACGCCACCGACGTCGGCCCGCTGGTCAGCGTGGACGCCGCCCAGCGCGTGGAGTCCTGGGTGAACGAGGCCGTCGACGCCGGGGCCCAGCTGCTCACCGGCGGCAAGCGCGACGGCGCCTCCTACGCGCCGACCGTCCTCACCGACGTGCCGGCCGGCACGACCCTGTCCTGCGAGGAGGTCTTCGGACCGGTCCTCACCGTGCAGAAGGTCGACGGCGAGGCCGCGGCGTTCGCCGCCGTCAACGACTCCAAGTACGGCCTCCAGGCGGGCGTGTTCACCCATGACGTCCAGGTCGCCTTCCGGGCCCACCGCGCCCTGGAGGTCGGCGGCGTGGTGATCGGTGACGTCCCGTCCTACCGCGCCGACCAGATGCCGTACGGCGGTGCCAAGCAGTCCGGCGTGGGCCGCGAGGGCGTGCGGTTCGCCATGGAGGACTACACCTACGAGCGCGTCCTGGTCCTGACCGGGCTCGCCCTGTAACCACCCCTCCCGGCCGACGGCCCGAGCCCGCTGTGCGGGGGCTCGGGCCGTCGTCGTACGGGCACTCGGCCCCCGTCGACCCCGTCGCCCCCGTGGTTCAGGCGGAGAAGCCGACGTGCGCGAGCCGCAGCGGGCCGCGCAGCGCCAGGCGCAGGTCGTGCGTCCCGCCCGCGACGGGCAAGGGGGCCTCGACGGTCGTGTAGTCGTACGGCCCCGGGGCGCCGGGGAACTCCACGGCGGCGCGCGCGCCGCCCGCCGACAGCTCCACCGTGCCCGCGCCGCCCGCCAGTTCCAGCCGCACGGTGCGCACGCCGGCGCCGAAGTCGCAGGCGCGGTACAGCAGTCCGGCCGTCCCTCCGGAGGCCGGGGTCACCGCGTCGCCGGAGACCTTCGTGCGGTCCACGAGCGCGGCCCCGCCGTGCTCGTCGAAGTCGGCGGCGGACAGGCCCCGTCGGAGCACCGGGCGGGGGGCCGCGGGCTCCCCGTCGAGCGTGACGGTCGCGCGCAGCCGGACGTCCTCGCTGGAGGCGCCCACGAGGACGTCGTAACGGCCCTGCTCCAGGCGCCAGTCGCCGCGCGCCACGTCCCAGAACGCGAACGCCCGCAGCGGTACGGCGAACTCCAGCCGCCTCGTCTCCCCGGGCGCCAGCGTCACCCGGCGGTGCGCGAGGAGTTCGCGGCGCGGCCGGGGCACCGAGGGCTCCACCGCGCGCGTGTACAGCTGAGCCACCTCGTCGGCGGTCGTGTCCCCCGCGTTGGTGAGCGTGAAGAACACCCGCAGGGCGCCGTCCGCGACCGCCGTGACCAGGTCGGCGTAGCCGAAGGGCACGTACGACAGGCCGTGGCCGAAGGGGAACAGCGGGGTTCCCTCGAAGTACCGGTACGTCTGGCGGCCGCCGATCACGTCGTAGTCGAGCAGGTCCGGCAGGTCGGCGTCGTCGGCGTACCAGGTCTGCGGCAGCCGGCCCGCGGGCGCGACGTCCCCGGCCAGCACCCGGGCCAGCGCCGTGCCGGCCGCCTGGCCGCCGTGCGCGGTCCACAGCGCGGCCGCGAGCCGCCCCGGCTCGAACGCGTACGGGTACGCCGACACCAGCACCAGGACCGTCCGCGGGTTCGTGGTCCGGGCCGCTTCCAGCAGCCGCTCCTGGTGCGCGGGCAGCCGCAGGGTCGTGCGGTCCTCGGTCTCCCGGCCGCGGATGTGCGGGTCGTTGCCCGCCACCACGAGGACCACGTCGGCGTCCGCGGCGGCCCGGCGCACGGCGTCCGTCCCGTGCTCGGTGACGACGACCTCGAAGACCTCGGCGGTCTCGTGCCCCCCCGGCGGCCGCGCGGACCCCGGCGGCCTCGGCGCCCTCGGGACCCCCCGGGGTCTCCGCGGCAACCTTCACCCCGTCGGCGGCGACCGAGACGGGACGCCCCGTCCCCAGGTGCCGCAGGAGGTGACCGGTCCCGTGCTCCCCCCGGCGTTCCAGCCGGAACGTCTCCTGGACGACCCAGCCGCCTGGCTGGTCGGCCGACGCGCGCAGGTACCCGTCCTCGGCCACCGACAGGTAGCGGCCGTCGGGCGCGCGCAGCGTGAGCACGCCGTCGCCCCAGTCGGCCAGCGCGAACTCGGTGCCGACCGGGTCCGTGGTCAGCGGCGGCAGATCGGTGCGCCCCGCGAGCAGCGCGGGGTCGAGGGCGCCCTGCGCGCCCCGCGCCGGGCCGGGAGCCTCCGGTGCGGGCGGGACGTGCAGGAACGTCCCGGCGGACGTGCGCAGCCGGACCCGGTCCACGCCCTCCGCGAACCGCACCCGCTCGGCGCCGAACCGCTCGTACAGGCCCTCCAGCGGTGTCGACCGGTGGATCAGCGTGCCGCTGTACCAGTCGAGCTTGCACTCGTCGGCGAGCAGGCCGACCACCGCGAGCCGGGTGTCCGGGGCGAGCGGCAGCACCCCGTCGTTGCGCAGCAGGACCACCGCCTGCTCGGCCGCCCGCCGGGCGAGTTCCCGGTGCTCCGGGGTGTCGAAGGCGCCGGAGCGCGCGTGCGGGTCGTCGTCCGGGTCGAACTCGCCGAGGCGGAACCGGACGGACAGCTGGCGGCGCACCGCCGTGTCCACGTCCGCCTCGGTCAGCAGCCCCCGCTCCAGCGCCCCCCGGACCCGGGCCGCGATCGGTGCGCCGTCCGTGCCGTGGTCGGTGAAGCTGTCCACGCCGGCCACGAGCGCGGCGGCCGTCGCCTCCTCGTGGGTGTCGAAGTAGTGCTCGGAGTCCACCAGGTTGGAGGGCGCGCCCGCGTCCGAGCAGACCAGCAGCTCCTGGTCGGTCCAGGTCCGCAGGTGCTCGCGCAGGTGGGGCGAGACGTGGTTGGGGCGGCCGTTGACCAGGTTGTACGCCGGCATCACCCCGGCCACCGCGCCCGCCTCGACCGTCGCCCGGAACGCCCGCAGGTCGTACTCGTGCAGCACCCGCGGGCGCACCGAGGAGGAGGTGACGTCCCGGCCGGTCTCGTTGTTGTGCGCCAGCCAGTGCTTGAGGACCGGGGCCGTGCGCCAGTACACCGGGTGGTCGCCGCGCAGGCCCCGGGTGTAGGCGGTGGCGATCGCCGAGGTCAGCTCCGGGTCCTCGGAGTAGCCCTCCTCGTTGCGGCCCCACAGCGGGTGGCGCAGCAGGTTGACCGTCGGCGACCAGACGTTCAGGCCCACCCGCCCGTCGCGGGCGCACATCGCGCGGACCTCCCGGGAGACCGCCTCACCCACCCGGCGCACCAGCTCGGGGTTCCAGGTCGCGCCGAGCCCGACCGCCTGCGGGAACACCGTGGCGGGGCCCATCCACGCCACCCCGTGCAGGGCCTCCTGGCCGGTGCGGAACGCGGCGACGCCCAGACGCTCCACGGCGGGGGCGAACTGGTGCAGGAAGGAGACCTTCTCGTCGAGGGTGAGCCGCGACAGCAGGTCGTCGACGCGCTTCGCGAACGGCAGCCGCGGATCGCGGAAGGGCGGCGTGGGCGGCGGGGATGCGGTCACGTGGGGTTTCCCTTTGCGCTGGAGCGGGGGAGGGCTTTCGAAGCGCTTCGATGCTCATTCGACGACCGTGCGGGTGTCAAGACGCCCGGCGCCACCAACCGGTCCTCCCGCCCACAGCTCAAGCGCGGCAAGAGGGCAGTCAACTCCCGTGCCCAGCCGAGGAATCTTGGAAGCGACTCTTGTGCGCCCCCCGGCCTTCACCTAACCTCGCTGCACATCGAAGCGCTTCGACTGTCCGCCCGCCTCGTCGCCGGGGCACCCGCTCACCGGAAGCCGCTTCCGCTCAGCCAGTTCCACTCGAGACACCGCAGCCGACGGCCACCGCCGGGTGTCCTGGTGCGCCACGAAGGCACGAAGGGTTGACGCAATGACGCCGAACGCCGCTCCCTCCCCGTCCGGTTCCCCCGGGCCGAGCCGGCGGGGGTTCCTCGCCTCCACGGCGGTCGCCACCGCGGCCGTGGCCGGCGGGATGCCGCTGCTCGCCGCGTGCGGCGGCGCGGACAAGGGCTCGCGCGAGGGGACGACCTCGGGGAAGGACGCGAAGCGGCTGCTGCCGGCGTACGTGGCCGGCAACGTGGTGACACCGGACATCCCGTCGAAGAACGGCTCGTCGATGGGGTTCACCGCCAAGCTCGACGTGGCCACCTTGAAGACCTCGGTGCCCAGGAAGCTCGGCAAGGGCGGCAAGGTCACGGTCATGTCGCCGTTCTGGGGCTCGCCGCCCAAGCAGGACAACCCGTACTACACGTCGATGAACGCCCTGACCGGCGTCGACGTCCGGTGGCGCAACCAGGACGGCACCACCTACGACCAGAAGCTCGGCGCGGTCCTCGCCTCCAGCGACGTCCCCGACGTGGTGGTGGTCCCCGGCTGGAACATGATGGGCAAGATCCCCAGCGCCGTCATCAGCAAGTTCGCCGACCTCGGCCCCTACCTGTCCGGCGACGGGGTCAAGGACTACCCGAACCTCGCGGCGATCCCCACCGACGCCTGGCAGCGCTCCCTGTTCGGCGGCAAGCTCATGGGCCTGCCGATGCCGGCGTCGTACGTCACGAACATCGTGCCGCTGTACCGCCAGGACGTCTTCCAGCGCGAGGGCTACCGAGTCCCCACGTCACCGGACGAGTTCACCGCGCTGTGCAAGGACATCACCAACGCCAGGGCCAAGCGGTGGGCCTGCGGCGACATGAAGTGGACCGCGTTCAACATCTGGGGCGTCTTCCCCGGCTCGGACAAGCCGCTGTGGTGGAACCTCGTCGACGGCAAGCTGGTCAACCGCGTCGAGACCGACGCGTACCTGGAGGCCCTGGAGTGGACGCGCAAGCTGTTCGCCGCCGGGTACGTCCACCCCGACTTCAAGCTCGGCAAGAGCCAGGCCACCGACCCCAGTGCCAAGTTCGCCGCCGGTGAGTTCCTGATCTACAACAACGACATCTCCAGCTGGTACGGCCAGCGCGCCTCCCAGGCCACCCAGAACCCGGACTTCCGCATCTGGGGCATGGACCTCTTCGGCCCCGACGGCGGCGACCCGACCCTGTGGGCCGCGGAGCCCGCCGGCATCTTCGCCTTCGTCAACAAGAAGGCCCCCGAGTCCGTCGTCCGCGACGTGCTGGCCGTCGCCAACGTCACCGCGGCTCCGTACGGCACCAAAGAGTGGATGATGACCAACTACGGCGTCGAGGGCACGCACTACACCATCAAGAACGGCGTCCCCGTCAAGAACGACCGGGGCAACAACGAGGTCAACAACGCCTTCGTGATGATCGCGAGCCCCGCGTCGACCCTCGCCCACCCCGACTTCCCCGACATCACCGAGGGGCAGGTCGCCTGGCAGCAGAAGATGGGCGGCTTCACGCGGAAGACCTCCTTCTGGGGCCTGCAGATCACCGAGCCCTCCCGCTACGCCAACCTGGCCAGCAACTTCGAGCAGCTCGAGGACGACATCGCGCGCGGCCACAAGAAGATCTCCGACATGCAGCGGGCGGTCTCCGACTGGAAGCGGCAGGGCGGCGACAAGCTGCGCGACTGGTACCGGAAGCTCCTCGACGAGAACGGCCCGGCGGCGAACTGACCAGGTCCTGAGGCAAGGAGAACGGCCGTGTCCCACAGCACGGTGCCTCGGGACGGCGCCGAGGCCAGTACCCCCGCGACGACCCCGGCGCAGTCCGGCGGCTCGACCGGCTCGACCGGTTCCTCCACCGGCTCCACCGGTTCCCCCCGGGGGCGGGGCGCGGGCCGGGCGAGCCTGCGGCACCGGTTCCGGCGCGACCGCGTCCTGATCCTCATGACGCTGCCCGCCGTCGTGCTCGTCCTGGTCTTCGCCTACCTGCCGATCCTCGGCAACGTCGTCGCCTTCCAGGACTACGACCCGTACCTCAGCGACAACGGCGTCGTGTCGATCCTCAACAGCCCCTTCGTGGGCCTGGACAACTTCCGCCGGATGTTCGAGGACCCGGCCTTCTGGAACGCCGTCGGCAACACGCTGGTGCTGTTCTCCGTCCAGCTCCTGCTGTTCTTCCCCGTCCCCGTGCTGGTCGCGCTGCTCATCAACAGCGTGGTCCGGCCCCGGGTGCGGGCCGTCGCCCAGGCCGTGCTCTACCTGCCGCACTTCTTCTCCTGGGTCCTGGTCGTCGCCGTGTTCCAGCAGATGTTCGGCGGCGCCGGGATGCTCTCCCAACTGCTGCGGCACCACGGGTACGACGGCCTGGACATCATGACCGACCCGGACACCTTCCCCTTCCTGCTCACCGCGCAGAGCGTGTGGAAGGACGCCGGGTGGGGGATCATCGTCTTCCTCGCCGCGCTGGCCTCGGTGCCGACCGACCTGTACGAGGCGGCCGCGATGGACGGCGCCGGACGCTGGCGCCGCATGTGGCACGTCACGCTGCCCGCGCTGCGCCCGGTGATCGCCCTGCTGCTGGTGCTGCGCGTCGGCGACGCCCTGACCGTGGGGTTCGAGCAGATCCTGCTCCAGCGCGACGCCGTGGGCACGGACGCGGGGGAGGTCCTGGACACCTTCGTGTGGTGGAACGGCGTGCGCAACCAGGACTTCGGCTACGCGGCCGCCGCCGGGCTGGTCAAGGGCGTCGTCAGCATCGGGCTGGTCCTCGCCGCGAACAAGGTGGCCCATCTCATGGGCGAGCAGGGGGTGTACAAGAAATGACCGCCGTCGTGGGCCCATCCGTGGGCGATCCGGTACGAGGACGCGGTGCCGGTCCGCGCCGCCGGGGCGCGCCCGCCCGACCCGCCTGGGAGGAGGAGCCGTCCGCGGCCGGCCTCGCGGGCAAGGGCGTCGCGCTCTCCCTCGCCTGCCTGGCGATCCTGTTCCCGCTGTGGATCGTCGTCGTCACCAGCCTCTCCTCGCGCGCGACCATCGACGAGGCGGGCGGACTGGTGATGGTGCCCAAGGGCCTCACCTTCATCGCCTACCGGGAGCTGCTCAGCGGCGGCCAGGTCACCCGGGCCGCGCTCGTCAGCGTCCTGGTCACCCTGGTCGGCACGGTGTTCTCGATGACGGTGTCCGTGCTGTGCGCGTACGGGCTGTCGCGGACCGGGTCGCTCGCGCACCGGTGGCTGCTGATGCTGCTGCTGGCGACGATGTTCTTCAGCGCCGGGCTGATCCCCACGTACCTGCTGGTGCAGAGCCTCGGGCTGACCGACACCTACCTCGCGCTGATCCTGCCGAGCGCGGTGAGCGTGTTCAACATCCTCGTGCTGCGCGGGTTCTTCATGGGGATCTCGCCCGAACTCGTCGACAGCGCCCGGATCGACGGGGCGGGGGACGTACGGATCCTCTGGCAGATCGTCATGCCGCTGTCCCGGGCGGTCCTCGCGGTGATCACGCTGTTCTACGCCGTCGGGTACTGGAGCGCGTGGTTCAACGCGTCGCTGTACCTCAACGACCAGGACATGATGCCGCTGCAGAACGTCATGATCCAGCTGGTGCAGAAGCAGGAGGCGCCGGTGGGGCTGAGCCAGGCGATCAGGACCGGGCAACTGTCGGGGCTGGCCGTCCAGATGGCCGTCATGGTGATGGCGCTGCTGCCGGTGGCGGTGCTGTCGCCGTTCGTCCAGAAGCACTTCAGGAAGGGAATGCTGACCGGAGCGGTGAAGGGCTGACGCCCGGCCCAGGATCGAGCGCCGTGGCGCCGGGTGCCGGTGGGCCCGTGCGGCGCCGTCGTGGCCGCTCGCGCAGTTCCCCGCGCCCCTGAGGTCGGCAGGGTGACCGCCTGCCGTTCCGCTCGGCCACCCCCACGTCCCCGCACACCCAGCGAGGTTCCATGAACGCGTCCCACCCGTCCCAGCGGCGCAGCCTCGACGCCGTGACCCGTGGTCGTGTCCTGTTCGGCGGGGACTACAACCCCGAGCAGTGGCCCGAGGAGACCTGGCGCGAGGACGTCCGGCTGATGCGGCGGGCCCGGGTCACCTCCGTCACCCTCGGTGTCTTCTCCTGGTCGACGATCGAACCCGAGCCGGGCGCACGGGAGTTCCGCTGGCTCGACACGCTGATGGACCTGATGCACGACCACGGCATCGACGTCGTCCTCGCCACCCCCACCGCCTCGCCCCCGCCGTGGATGGGCCGACTGCACCCCGACACCCTGCCCCGGGACGCCGACGGCCGCACCGAGTGGTGGGGCGGCCGCCAGCACTTCTCCCACTCCAGCGCCACCTACCGCCGCTACGCCGCCGCGATCACCGAGGACCTGGCCGCCCGCTACGCCGGCCACCCGGCCCTCACCCTGTGGCACATCAACAACGAGTACTGCACCTACGACCACGGCGACGAGGCCGCGGCCGCCTTCCGCCGCTGGCTGCGCGAGCGGTACGGCACCCTCGACGCCCTCAACACCGCCTGGGGCACGGCCTTCTGGAGCCAGGGCTACGACACCTGGGACGGCGTCCTGCCCCCGCGCCGCGCCCACTACCTCACCAACCCCGCCCAGCTGCTGGACTTCCGCCGCTTCACCTCCGACATGCTCCTGGAGTGCTTCCGCGCCGAGCGGGACATCGTGCGCCGGCACACCCCGCACCTCCCGGTCACCACCAACTTCATGCCGTTGTGGAGCGGGCAGGACGCCTGGCGCTGGGCGGGCGAGGAGGACGTCGTCTCCGTCGACCTCTACCCCGACCCGCGCGACCCGCTCGGCGCCCAGCACGGCGCGCTGGTCCAGGACATGACCCGCTCCCAGGCCGGGGGCGGCCCCTGGATGCTCATGGAGCAGGCGGCCGGCCCGGTGAACTGGCGCGGCGTCAACCACCCCAAGCCCCGGGGCCTGAACCGCCTGTGGTCCCTGCAGGCCGTGGCCCGCGGCGCCGACGCGATCCACTACTTCCAGTGGCGCCAGTCCCGCCAGGGCGCCGAGAAGTTCCACTCCGGCATGGTCAGCCACGCGGGGGAGCACGGCCGCACCTTCCAGGAGGTGGTGGAGCTCGGCGCCGACCTCGCCCGCATCGGACCCGAGGTGGCCGGCCGCCGGGTCGGCGCCGACATCGCCGTCCTGCACGACTGGGACGCCTGGTGGGCGAGCGCCCAGGACGGCCGCCCCTCCGCCCGCGTCGACCTGCCGGACGTCCTGCACGCCTGGCACCGCGCCCTGTGGGAGGCCCACCTCACCACCGACTTCGCCCACCCCGAGCACGACCTCGGCGGCTACCGGCTCGTCGTCGTCCCCCAGCTCTACGCCCTGACCGACGCGGCGACCGACCACCTCCTCGCCTACGTCCGCGCCGGCGGCACCCTGGTCAGCGGGTTCCTCACGGGCGTCGCCGACCAGGACGACCGCGTCCGCGAGGGCGGCATGGACGCCCGGCTGCGCGCCCTGTTCGGCATCCGCACGCTGCACGAGTGGTGGCCGCTGGAGGCGGGGGAGACGGCCCCCTGCGACGGCTTCGACGGCACCCTGTGGTCGGAGGAGATCGAGTCCGACGACACGGCCGACGAGACGATCCCCTACGTCGGCGGGGAACTCGACGGGCTGCCCGCCGTCCTGCGCCGGGGCCGCGCCTGGTACCTCTCCACCCTCCCGGAGCCGGACGCCCTGCGCGCCCTGCTGACCCGCATCGCCACGGACGCCGGGGTCCGGCCCGTCCTGGCCGGACTCCCGGCGGACGTCGAGGCCGTGCGCCGGGGCGACCTGCTGTTCCTGCTCCACCACGGGCGCGAGCCGGTCGTCGTCGACGTCCCCGGCACCCACCACGACCTGCTCACCGGGACCGCGCACACGGACCGGGTGCCCCTCGGCCGCTACGGAGCGGTGGTGCTGCGGTCATGAGCGCCGGCCCCGTCCACGGCACCTGGGAGCCCGAGCCCGCCGCCCGCTGGGAGGACGCCTTCCTCACCGGCAACGGCCACCACGGCGCCCTGGTGTCGGGCGACCCGGAGGCCGACCGGGTGATCGTCACCCAGCACACCCTGGTCCGCCCCAACGGCTCGGAACACGCCGGGCCGCCGGAGCTCGCCGACCGGCTCACCGCGCTGCAGGACCGCCTGCTGGCCGGCGACCCGCGGGCCGCCGAGGACTTCACCGACGGACGGCCGCTGCAGTGGGTGCAGCCCTTCCACCCGGCCTTCCGCGTCCACCTGGACCGGACCGTGCCGGAGCCCCGCCCCGCCTACCGGCGCCGCGTCGACTTCACCACCGGGGTGGTCGAGGCGACCTGCGGCGACTGGCGCAGCCGGGTCTTCGTCTCCCGCGCCGACGACGTGGTCGTCCAGTACGTCACCGCGCCCGGCCCGTCCCTCACCCTCTCCCTGGACCACCGCCTGCCCGGCGCCCCGGCCCGCCTGGGCGTCGGCCAGGGGGCCGTCCTCACCCCCGAGGGCGCCGTGCTGAGCCTGCGGGCCCGCTACCCGGGCGGCGACCGCGCCTACACCGGCGTCACGGTCGCCGCCGTCACGGGCGGCACGACCGCCCTCGGCCCGCGCGGCCTGCGCGTCGAGCACGCCGACGCCCTCCTGCTGCTCACCCGCGTCCACCGGCACACCGGCGACCTCGACGTCGTCCCCGCGTCCCGCGCCCTGCGCGACCTGGCGCGGGAGCCGTACGACGACCTGCTGGAGCGGCACCTCGCCCGGCACCGCGGCGCCTACCGCCGCGTCACCCTCGACCTGCGCGCCGACCCCGCCGAACGCGAGCTGCCCGGCAGCGAGCTGCTGAAGCGTCCGGGCAGCCCGGCCCTGCTGGAGCGGCTCTTCGCGGCCGGCCGCTACCACCTGCTGTCCTCCTCCGGGGTCCTGCCGCCCCGGCTGACCGGCCTGTGGACCGGCGAGTGGTCCACCGCCTGGTCGGGCGCGTTCACCCTGGACGCCAACCTGGGCCTGCAGACCGCCGGCGCCGCGGCCGCCGACCTGCCCGAGGTCACCGAGGCCCTGGCCGCTCTGGTCCGGCGCCAGCTGCCCGACTGGCGGGACAACGCCCGCGCGGTCTTCGGCACCCGCGGCGCCGTCGCCCCCGCCCACACCGACGGCGAGTCGGGCCACTGCGTCCACTTCAGCCGTGAGTACCCGCTGCACCTGTGGACCGCGGGCGCCGACTGGCTGCTCAAGCCGCTCGTCGACCACGACGACACCCGGGGCGCACGCGACCCCCGCACGGCCGCCGCCCTCGCCGAAGTCGCCACCTTCTACGAGGATTTCCTCACCCGCACGGACGCCGACGGACGCCTCGTCGTGGTGCCCTCCTACTCCCCGGAGAACCGGCCCGCGAACGCGGGCTGGGGCACGCTCGACGCGGCCATGGACCTCTCGGCGGCCCGCCACGCCCTGCGCACGGCCGCCGCCTACCACCTCGGCACCCCGGACGCCGACCGCTGGCGCGCCCTCGCCGACCGGCTCCCGCCCCACCGGGTCAACGCCGACGGCGCCCTCGCCGAATGGGCCCGCCCGGAGCTGGCGGACTCCTACGACCACCGGCACCTCAGCCACCTCTACGGCGTCTGGCCGCTCGACGAGATCACCCCGTACGACACCCCCGCCCTGGCCGCCGCCGCGCACCGGGCGCTGGAGCTGCGCGGCACGGAGAACGACTCCGCGCACGGCCACCTCCACCACGCCCTGGTCGCGGCCCGCCTCCGGGACGGCCGGCGGGTCGCGCAGGCGCTCACCGCCGTGCTGGAGGGCGACTGCTTCCACCCCTCCCTGATGAGCGCCCACTACCCGAACCGCGACGTCTACAACGCCGACGCCGCCCACACCCTGCCCACGGTGCTCGTCGAGGCGCTGGTCCAGTCGACCCCCGACCGGCTGGTCCTGCTCCCCGCGCCGCCCCCGTCCCTCCGCGAGGGCGAACTGCGGGGCGTGCGCACCCGGTTCGGGGCCCGGGTCGACCTCACCTGGACGTCCGACGGCGCAACGGCCGTCGTCCGCCCGACGCGCACCGCGCGCGTCGACCTCAGGACCCCCTCCGGTGCCCGGCCGCTCGACCTGGTCGCCGGAGAGGACCGCGTCGTCCGTCTGGAGGCGCGGTGAACCCCCTCCCCCCACCCATGGAAGGGACACCATGGCAGCACGCACACCGAGCCGTCTCACCCGGTTGGCGCTGGCGGCCGCCCTCGCGATCGGTGCCACGGTCGGCCTCGCCTCCGCCCCCGCCTCGGCCGCCGTCTGGAGCTCCTGCGACCAGTGGGGCACCACCACGCTGAACGGCTACACGCTCTACAACAACATCTGGGGCTCCGGCGCCGGCAGCCAGTGCGTCTGGGCCAACTCCGGCACCAACTGGGGCGTGTGGGCCGACCACCCCAACACCGGCGGCATCAAGTCGTACCCCGACGCCAAGAAGGTGATCAACAAGTCGATCACCTCGCTCTCCTCGCTCACCAGCAGCTACAACGTCACGGTCCCGTCGTCCGGCGCCTACAACACGTCCTACGACATCTGGGACACCGACTACGACTACGAGATCATGCTCTGGGTCAACAAGACCGGGGCCGTCGGACCCCTCGGCACCTCGCAGGGCACCGTGACGCTGGGCGGGCACACCTGGACCGTGTACAAGGGCAGCAACGGCGCCAACGAGGTCTTCTCGTTCGTCCGCACCTCGAACTCGACCTCCGGGACCGTCAATGTCCTGCCCATCCTGAAGTGGATCAAGGACACCAAGGGCTGGTTCGGCAACGAGACCATCGGCGACGTCCAGTTCGGCTACGAGATCACCTCGTCGTCCGGCGGCCTGAACTTCCAGACCAACAACCTGACTGTCAGCAGCAGTTGACCCACCGATCGGAGCGGAAGGGCCGGCTTCCCCCGCGGGGAGCCGGCCCTTCCCGCGCGCCTACTCCGCGACCGGCAGCCGCGCGCCGTCCCGCAGGAACAGCGGGATGCGCTCCAGCGGCGCGTCCACGGTGACGGGCCCGCCGCCCGCGTACGCCGCGCCGGTCCACGCGTCGGTCCAGCCCGCGCCGGCCGGCAGGTGCACCGTGCGGGTGGTGGCCCCCGCCTCCAGGACCGGGGCGACCAGCAGGTCCCGCCCCAGCAGGTAGGCGTCCGCCACGTCCCAGGCCGCCGGGTCGTCCGGGAACTCCAGGAACAGCGGGCGCATCACGGGCAGCCCCTCCTCGTGGGCCTCGCGCATCACCTGCAGGACGTACGGCCGCAGCCGTTCCCGCAGCCGGAGGTAGCGCTCCATGACCGCGCCGGCCTCCTCCCCGTACGACCACACTTCGTTGGGGCCGCCGGTCATGTCCGGGCCCAGCGGCATGGCCGGGTCGCGGAAGCCGTGCAGGCGCATCAGCGGGGACAGCGCGCCGAACTGGAACCAGCGCACCATCACCTCGCGGTACGCCGGGTCGTCCGGGTCGCCGCCGTGGAAGCCGCCGATGTCGGTGTTCCACCACGGGATGCCGGACAGCGCCGTGTTCAGGCCGGCCGCAACCTGGCGGCGCAGGGTCGCGAAGTCGGTGCCGATGTCGCCCGACCACAGCGCGGCGCCGTAGCGCTGACTGCCCGCCCAGGCCGAGCGGTTGAGGGTGATCACCTCGTCGTCGCCGGCACCGGACGCGCGCAGGCCCTCGTGGAACGTGCGGGAGTTCTCGGCCGGGTAGAGGTTGCCGACCTCCAGGCCGGGGCCCGCCCAGTAGCGCAGGTTCTCCGGAAAGCCCGGCTTCAGCTCCGGCTCGCAGGCGTCCAGCCAGAACGCCGTGATGCCGTACGGCTCCAGGTAGTTCTCCCGGATCCGCGACCACACGAAGTCCCGGGCCTCGGGGTTGGTCGCGTCGTAGAACGCCACCTGGACGGTCGAGGCGACCTGCTTGTCCGGCCAGTCGGCGTGCGCCATCGGGCCGTACTGGGTGCCGATGAGGTAACCGCGCTGCTCCATCACCGGGTGGTTCTCCGACAGCGGGGACACGGACGGCCACACCGAGACGACCAGCTTGACGCCCAGCTCGTCCAGTTCGCGCACCATGGCCGCGGGGTCGGGCCATTCCGCCGGGTCGAACCTCCACTCGCCGAGGTGCGTCCAGTGGAAGAAGTCGCAGACGATCGCGCTGAGCGGCAGGCCCCGCCGCTTGTACTCCCGGGCCACCGACAGCAGTTCGTCCTGCGTGCGGTAGCGCAGCTTGCACTGCCAGAACCCGGCCGCCCACTCCGGCAGCATCGGTGTGCGGCCGGTCACCGCGCTGTAGCGGCGCTGCCCGTCGGCCGGCGTGCCCGCGGCGATCCAGTAGTCGATCTGCCGGGCCGAGTCGGCCACCCAGCGGGTGCCGTTGTGCGCCAGCTCCACCCGCCCGATGGCCGGGTTGTTCCACAACAGGGTGTAGCCGCGGCTGGAGGTCAGCACCGGCACGCTCACCTCGGCGTTGCGCTGCACCAGGTCGAGGACCAGGCCCTTCTGGTCGAACCGGCCGTGCTGGTGCTGCCCCAGGCCGTACAGCCGCTCCCCGTCGTAGGCGGCGAACCGCTGCTCCAGCCGGTGGTGGCCGCCCCCGACCGCCGTGTACAGCCGCGGTCCCGGCCACCAGAAGTGGGCGCGCTCCTCGGCGAGCAGTTCGGACCCGTCCTCCGTGCGCAGGAAGCGGACCAGGCCCTCGGCGTCCACCTCGACGGTCAGCGCGCCGACCGTCACCCGGCCCCGGCCGTCCTCGACCTTCACGGTGGCGGGGGCGGGCGGCGCCCCGTCGAGCAGGGCGCCCGGCAGGTCCTCCAGGACCGGCCCGCCGAGCCGCGCCCGGACCCGGACCGCGTCCGGACCCCACGGTTCGACGCGGACCGTCTCCTGGCGGCCGCTCCACTCCAGCGCCCCGCCCCGCTCGCGGAACGTGCCGACGGTCGGGGACGACTGCGCGAGGCTGACCTCGGGTGCGTGTGCGGCAGGCTGATTCACGTGGCGTGCTCCTGGAGGAGGGCAGACAGGGCGGTGCCCCGGGGCGGACCCGGTGCGCGAGTGACCTGGACGGGAGAAAAACCTCTGGACGGAGAGACGGAGAGACGGAGAGACGGAGAGACGGGGAGACGGGGAGATGGGGAGGCGGAGGAGACGGCGGGGACGGCGGGGGCGGTGGGGGAGTCAGCCGGCCGAGGGAGCGGGGCCGGAGCTCGCGCGGACGGTCAGCTCGGGCGCGAGCAGCACCACGTCGTCCTCGCGCCGCCCGTCGAGCTTGGCGACCAGGCGCTCCACGGCGTACCGGCCCATGTCCTGCGCGGGGATGGCGACCGAGGTCAGCCGCACGGACGCCTGGGTGGCGACCTGGTCGGGACAGATACCGACCACGGAGACGTCCTCGGGCACCGCCCGGCCCTGCTGGCGCAGCAGCGCGAGCAGCGGCTCCACCGCCGACTCGTTCTGCACGACGAAGCCCGTGGTCCCGGGGCGCTCGTCGAGGATCCGGGCGAGCGTCACGGCCATCGCGTCGTACCCGCCCTCGCACGGCCGGTGCAGCACCCGCAGCCCCGCCTCGCGCGCCCGGGACCGCAGTCCGTCCAGGGTGCGCTCGGCGAAGCCGGTGTGCCGCTCGTAGACCGCGGGGGCCTCGCCGATCACCGCGACGTCCCGGTGGCCCAGCGTGGCCAGGTGCTCCACGCACAGCGCGCCGGTCGCGGCCCAGTCCAGGTCGACGCAGGTCAGCCCGGAGGTGTCGGAGGGCAGCCCGATCAGGACCGACGGCCGGCCGGTCCGCCGCAGCAACGGCAGCCGCTCGTCGTCGAGTTCGACGTCCATCACGATCATCGCGTCGGCCAGCCCGCTCCCGGTGACGCGGCGGACCGCGTCGGGCCCCTCCTCGCCGGTGAGCAGCAGGACGTCGTAGCCGTGGAGGCGGGCGGTGGTGGCCACCGCGATGGCGATCTCCATCATCACCGGCACGTACATGTCCGTGCGCAGCGGGATCATCAGCGCGATGATGTTGGACCTGCTGCTGGCCAGGGCGCGGGCGCCCGCGTTGGGGTGGTAGCCCAGCACCCGGATGCTCTGCTCGACCCGCTCCCGGGTGGTGGCGGAGATGGACCGCTTGCCGCTGAGGACGTAGCTCACCGTGCTCGCCGAGACTCCGGCGTGCTGGGCGACCTCGGCGAGAGTGACCATCCAGCTCTCCAGGCGGTGTGAAGCGCTTCGACAGTGCGCGGGGCGAACAGGGGCGGTTTGAGGGTGGTTCGACAGTAGCTTCGGCGCGAGTCGGTGTCCATAGGTTGTCGAAGCGCTTCGACAGCTTTCTACTGTGCGCCGTACGACGCCGTGGCCGCCCCCGGCCCCGGTCCCGGCCCCATCCTTCCGCGCCCGTCGCCGGTGCGTCGCCCGACCGGCCCAAACCGCCGTACGTCACCTGGCGTGCCCGGCGACCGGGCCGCGGCCAGCGCGGCCAAGGGTCCGGGGCGTGCCGGCGCGCCCGTCCGGCGCGTCCCCGGCGTGCCAAGGCGTGCGCGCAGGGTGGTGACCTTGTCCGGGATCGGGTACCAACGATCGGGTAGCACCCGTCGGTAACCGAACGTCCCCCCCCATCCCGATTCGCGGCGAGGTGAGCCTCCATGTCCGCCAGCCCCATCGAGTCCGCTGGACGACCCACCGTCTCCGAACGCGAGGCACGCCAGGTGGCGGAGGCCGCCCGTGAGCAGGAGTGGCGCAAGCCCAGCTTCGCCAAGGAACTGTTCCTCGGCCGCTTCCGCCTCGACCTGATCCACCCCCACCCCACCCCGCCCGCCGAGGACGTCCAGCGCGGCGAGGAGTTCCTCGCCAAGCTCCGCGACTTCCTCGAGACGAAGGTCGACGGGGCGCTGATCGAACGCGAGGCCCGCATCCCCGACGAGGTGGTCGACGGGCTCAAGGAGCTCGGCGCCCTCGGCATGAAGATCGACCCCAAGTACGGCGGGCTCGGCCTCACCCAGGTGTACTACAACAAGGCGCTCGCCCTCGCGGGCTCCGCCTCCCCGGCGATCGGCGTGCTGCTGTCGGCGCACCAGTCGATCGGCGTCCCCCAGCCGCTGAAGCTGTTCGGCACCCGGGAGCAGAAGGAGACCTTCCTGCCCCGCTGCGCCCGCACCGACATCAGCGCCTTCCTGCTCACCGAGCCCGACGTCGGCTCCGACCCGGCGCGGCTCGCCACCACCGCGGTGCCCGACGGCGACGACTACGTCCTCGACGGGGTCAAGCTGTGGACCACCAACGGCGTCGTCGCCGACCTGCTGGTCGTCATGGCCCGGGTGCCCAGGAGCGAGGGACACCGGGGCGGCATCACCGCCTTCGTGGTGGAGAGCAACTCGCCCGGCATCACCGTGGAGAACCGCAACGCCTTCATGGGCCTGCGCGGCATCGAGAACGGCGTCACCCGCTTCCACCGGGTCCGCGTCCCCGCCGCGCACCGCATCGGCGAGGAGGGCCAGGGCCTGAAGATCGCCCTGACCACGCTGAACACCGGGCGGCTGTCCCTGCCCGCCTCGTGCGTCGCGGCCGGCAAGTGGTCGCTGAAGATCGCCCGCGAGTGGTCGGCGGCCCGCGAGCAGTGGGGCAAGCCCGTCGCCCACCACGAGGCCGTCGGGTCCAAGATCTCCTTCATCGCGGCCACCACCTTCGCCCTGGAGGCGGTGCTCGACCTCTCCTCGCAGATGGCCGACGAGAACCGCAACGACATCCGCATCGAGGGCGCGCTCGCCAAGCTGTACGCCTCCGAGATGGCCTGGCTGATGGCCGACGAGCTCGTCCAGATCCGCGGCGGCCGCGGCTTCGAGACGGCCGACTCGCTGCGGGCCCGCGGCGAGAAGGCGGTGCCCGCCGAGCAGTTGCTGCGCGACCTGCGGATCAACCGCATCTTCGAGGGCTCCACCGAGATCATGCACCTGCTGATCGCGCGCGAGGCCGTCGACGCCCACCTCTCGGTCGCCGGCGACCTCATCGACCCCGACAAGTCCCTGTCCGACAAGGCACGGGCGGGCGCGGGCGCCGGCGTCTTCTACGCCAAGTGGCTGCCCCGCCTCGTCGCCGGACCCGGACAACTGCCCAACGCCTACGCCGAGTTCAAGCACGGCGTGGACCTCTCCCCGCACCTGCGCTATGTCGAGCGGCACGCCCGCAAGCTCGCCCGCTCCACGTTCTACGCCATGTCGCGCTGGCAGGGCCGGATGGAGACCAAGCAGGGCTTCCTCGGCCGGGTCGTCGACATCGGCGCGGAGCTGTTCGCGATGAGCGCCGCGTGCGTGCGCGCGGAGATGCTGCGCCGCCAGGACGACCACGGCCGCGAGGCCTACCAGCTCGCCCACGCCTTCTGCGAGCAGGCCCGGCTGCGCGTCGACGCGCTGTTCACCCGGCTGTGGGCCAACACCGACGACCTGGACCACAAGGTCGTCAAGGGCGTCCTGTCGGGCACCTACGCGTGGCTGGAGGAGGGCATCGTCGACCCCTCGGGCGACGGACCGTGGATCGCCGACACGACCCCCGGCCCGTCCCTGAAGGAGAACGTCCACCGCCCGATCCGCTGACCGGCCCGCACGGCCCGTCCCGTTCCGTGTCCCCCGGGGTGTCCCCGCCCGGGGGACACCCTGTCCCCTCCACGGCCTGGCTCCGGCCACAATGGAGGCATGAGCGACAGTCCAGCCCCCGCAGGGCGCGGGCCGCAAGCCCCGTCTGCCCCACGACGCCCTGCACGCACTCTCGACGCACCGGGCGCCGACCCGAGTACATCCAGTACGCGGGACGGCGCCCGGCACGCCGAGAGCACGCACATGACGCCGCAGGGCCCGCCCTCCGGGCGGACGACGGAGCTCGCGGCCCGCGCCCTCGCCGACCCCCACCTCGTCTACGACCCCGTCGTGGGCGACGGCCCCAAGGACGTGGTGGTCCTCGGGTCCACGGGCTCGATCGGCACCCAGGCCATCGACCTCGTGCTGCGCAACCCCGACCGCTTCCGGGTCACCGGCCTGTCCGCCAACGGCGGCCGGGTCGCGCTGCTCGCCGAGCAGGCCCACCGGCTGCGGGTGCGGACCGTCGCGGTCGCCCGCGAGGACGTCGTACCGGCCCTGCGCGAGGCCCTCGCCGGTGCCTACGGCAGCGGTGAGGCGCTCCCCGAGATCCTCGCCGGACCGGACGCGGCCACCCAGCTGGCCGCCTCCGCCTGCCACACCGTGCTCAACGGCATCACCGGCTCCATCGGCCTGGCGCCCACCCTCGCCGCCCTGGAGGCGGGCCGCACCCTCGCGCTCGCCAACAAGGAGTCGCTCATCGTCGGCGGCCCGCTGGTGAAGGCCCTCGCCAAGCCCGGCCAGATCATCCCCGTCGACTCCGAGCACGCCGCCCTCTTCCAGGCCCTCGCGGCCGGCACCCGGGCCGACGTCCGCAAGCTCGTCGTCACCGCCTCCGGCGGCCCCTTCCGCGGCCGGACCAAGCAGGAGCTGGCGCACGTCACCGTCGAGGACGCCCTCGCCCACCCCACCTGGGCCATGGGCCCGGTGATCACGATCAACTCCGCGACCCTCGTCAACAAGGGTCTGGAGGTCATCGAGGCGCACCTCCTCTACGACATTCCCTTCGACCGCATTGAGGTGGTCGTGCACCCGCAGTCGTATGTCCACTCGATGGTGGAGTTCACGGACGGATCGACGCTGGCGCAGGCGACGCCCCCCGACATGCGGGGGCCGATCGCCATCGGTCTCGGCTGGCCCGAGCGGATCCCGGACGCGGCCCCCGCGTTCGACTGGAGCACGGCCTCGACGTGGGAGTTCTTCCCGCTGGACGACGAGGCCTTCCCCTCGGTCGACCTGGCGCGCCACGTCGGGCAGCTCGCGGGCACCGCCCCGGCGGTGTTCAATGCGGCCAACGAGGAGAGTGTGGAGGCGTTCCGCCGGGGCGCCCTGCCCTTCAACGGGATCATGGAGACGGTGACCCGCGTGGTGGAGGAACACGGCACGCCGGCCACGGGAACTCCGCTCACCGTGTCGGACGTCCTCGAAGCGGAGACCTGGGCCCGCACGCGCGCCCGGGAACTGGCGGCACAGACGGCGGAGGCCCGTGCATGACGACCTTGATGTTCATCCTCGGCATAGTGGTCTTCGCGTTCGGCCTGCTGGTCTCGATCGCGTGGCACGAGCTGGGGCACCTGTCCACGGCCAAGCTCTTCGGCATCCGGGTCCCGCAGTACATGGTGGGCTTCGGGCCGACCATCTGGTCGCGCCGCAAGGGTGACACCGAGTACGGCATCAAGGCGATCCCGCTCGGCGGCTACATCCGCATGATCGGCATGTTCCCGCCCGGCGACGACGGCCGCATCGTGGCCCGCTCCACCTCGCCCTGGCGCGGCATGATCGAGGACGCCCGTTCGGCCGCCTTCGAGGAGCTGCGGCCCGGCGACGAGACCCGCCTGTTCTACACGCGCAAGCCGTGGAAGCGGGTCATCGTCATGTTCGCCGGCCCGTTCATGAACCTGATCCTCGCGGTCGGCCTGTTCCTGACCGTGCTGATGGGCTTCGGCATCCAGCAGCAGACCACCACCGTCAGCTCCATCTCGCCCTGCGTCATCGCGCAGAGCGAGAACCGCGACGCGTGCAAGGCGTCCGACCCCGCCTCCCCGGCGGCCGCCGCCGGCATGAAGGCCGGCGACCGCATCGTCTCCTTCGACGGCCGCGGCACGAACGACTGGAACACGCTGTCCGACCTCATCCGCGACAGCGCCGGCAAGACCGTGCCGCTCGTCGTCGAGCGGGACGGCAAGCAGCTCACCCTGCACGCCACCATCGCCACCAACCTGGTCGCCAAGAAGGACGCCGCCGGGACCTACGTCCAGGGCCAGTACGTCAAGGCCGGCTTCCTCGGCTTCAGCGCGGCCACCGGCGTGGTCAAGCAGGACTTCGGCGAGTCCGTGAGCTGGATGACCGACCGCGTCGGCGACGCCGTCGACTCGCTCGTCGCCCTGCCCGCCAAGATCCCCGCCCTGTGGGACGCCGCCTTCGGTGACGGACCGCGCGAGCAGGACTCCCCGATGGGCATCGTCGGCGCGGCCCGGGTCACCGGCGAGATCGCCACCCTGGACATCCCCGCCTCGCAGCAGTTGGCGATGTTCGTGTTCGTGCTGGCCGGCTTCAACCTCTCCCTGTTCCTGTTCAACATGCTCCCGCTGCTCCCGCTCGACGGCGGGCACATCGCGGGCGCCCTGTGGGAGTCGCTGCGCCGCAACCTGGCCCGGGTGCTGCGCCGGCCCGACCCCGGCCCCTTCGACGTGGCCAAGCTGATGCCGGTGGCCTACGTGGTGGCCGGGATCTTCGTCTGCTTCACCGTCCTGGTGCTGATCGCCGACGTGGTCAACCCGGTGAAAATCTCGTAGCCACGCGGTATTCACGACGGCCGGGCACCCTGGGGCCCGGCCGTTCGTTCCTTCAGTTGGTTTCGGCGCAGCGATGTGCTGCGGGCCGGGCCGGTGCCGTAATCTCGAAGCCCGGGAGCCCGCCGCTCACGGGACCGGGACCTTGATCCACGACTTGGGGTTGCACAGCAGATGACTGCGATTTCACTCGGCATGCCGTCCGTTCCGACCAAGCTGGCCGAGCGCCGCAAGAGCCGGCAGATCCAGGTCGGCTCGGTCGCGGTGGGCGGTGACGCCCCGGTCTCCGTGCAGTCGATGACCACGACCCGCACCTCCGACATCGGCGCCACGCTCCAGCAGATCGCCGAGCTGACCGCCTCCGGCTGCCAGATCGTGCGGGTGGCCTGCCCCACCCAGGACGACGCCGACGCCCTCGCGACCATCGCCCGCAAGTCGCAGATCCCGGTCATCGCCGACATCCACTTCCAGCCCAAGTACGTCTTCGCCGCGATCGAGGCCGGCTGCGCCGCGGTCCGCGTCAACCCGGGCAACATCAAGCAGTTCGACGACAAGGTCAAGGAGATCGCCCAGGCGGCGAAGGACCACGGCACCCCCATCCGCATCGGGGTCAACGCCGGCTCCCTGGACCGGCGGCTGCTGCAGAAGTACGGCAAGGCGACCCCCGAGGCCCTCGTCGAGTCGGCCCTGTGGGAGGCGTCCCTCTTCGAGGAGCACGGCTTCCGCGACATCAAGATCTCCGTCAAGCACAACGACCCGGTCGTCATGATCGAGGCGTACCGCCAGCTCGCCGCCCAGAGCGACTACCCCCTCCACCTCGGCGTCACCGAGGCCGGCCCCGCCTTCCAGGGCACCATCAAGTCGGCGGTGGCCTTCGGCGCCCTGCTCAGCCAGGGCATCGGCGACACCATCCGTGTCTCCCTGTCCGCGCCGCCGGTCGAGGAGGTCAAGGTCGGCCTGCAGATCCTGCAGTCGCTGGGCCTGCGCCAGCGCGGCCTGGAGATCGTCTCCTGCCCGTCCTGCGGCCGCGCCCAGGTCGACGTCTACAAGCTGGCCGAGGAGGTCACGGCGGGCCTGACCGGCATGGAGGTCCCGCTGCGCGTCGCGGTCATGGGCTGCGTCGTCAACGGCCCCGGCGAGGCCCGCGAGGCCGACCTCGGCGTCGCCTCCGGCAACGGCAAGGGGCAGATCTTCGTCAAGGGCGAGGTCATCAAGACCGTCCCCGAGTCCAAGATCGTGGAGACCCTCATCGAGGAGGCCATGAAGCTGGCCGAGCAGATGGAGGCCGACGGGACCGCCTCGGGCGAGCCGTCGGTCTCGGTCACCGGCGCCTGACCCCCCGACGGGGCCGCGCGGCCGGGCGCCGCGCGGGCCCCCTGGGCGGGCCTAGAGGGGCAGGACAGCGCGGCGACAGCGCTCAGGCGCGCCGGGTACAGTGCGGAGATCAGGCATACCCCACCGTGAGGCCCCGCCCGTGTTGACCCAGACCACCTCCCGGGTCCTCGAACCGAGCGACCTGGACGCCGCCCTCGCCGTGCTCGACCGCGACCCCGTCACGAACGCCTTCGTGACCGCCCGCGTGCAGGTCGCCGGACTCGACCCCTGGCGTCTGGGCGGCGAGATGTGGGGCTGGTACGAGGACGGCATGCTCACGTCCCTGTGCTACGCGGGCGCCAACCTCGTGCCCATCGGCGCCACCCCGCGCGCCGTGCGCGCCTTCGCCGACCGCGCCCGCCGGGCCGGCCGGCGCTGCTCCTCCATCGTCGGCCCCGCCGAGTCCACCGCCCAGCTGTGGCGGCTGCTCGAACCGCACTGGGGCCCCGCCCGCGAGGTCCGCGCCCACCAGCCGCTCATGGTCACCGACCGGATGTCCGCCGACGTCGCCCCCGACCCGCTCGTGCGCCGGGTCCGCAAGGACGAGATGGACACGATCATGCCGGCGTGCGTGGCGATGTTCACCGAGGAGGTCGGCGTCTCCCCGATGGCGGGCGACGGCGGCCTGCTCTACCAGGCCCGGGTCGCCGAACTCGTCGGCTCCGGCCGCTCCTTCGCCCGCCTCGACGACGACGGCAAGGTCGTCTTCAAGGCCGAGATCGGCGCCGCCACCGCCCAGGCCTGCCAGATCCAGGGCGTGTGGGTGGCCCCCGAGTACCGCGGCCGCGGCCTCGCCGCCCCCGGCATGGCCGCCGTCCTGCGCTACGCCCTCAGCGACGTGGCCCCGGTGGTCAGCCTCTACGTCAACGACTTCAACACCGCGGCCCGGCGCACGTACCGCAGGGTGGGCTTCCGGGAGACCGGCGCCTTCATGAGTGTGCTCTTCTGACCTGGGCCGCGGCCCCCCTGTAGGCTCCCGCCCATGGACCTCGTCATCGGCCCCCTGGACCTCTCCGCCCACGTGGACGAGGCACTGGCCGTGCAGGCCGTCGCGTTCGGCCTCGGCCCCGACGAGGTGGCCGTCCGCCGCCAGATCGTCCTGCGGCACATGACGTACCCGGGAGCCCGGGCGCTCGGCGCGACCACCGCCGAGGGCCGCCTGGTCGGCTTCGTCTACGGCCTGCCCAACGACCGCGCCCACTGGTGGTCCACCGTCGTCGAGCCCTACCTGCGCGCCCGGGACAACGACCACTGGCTCGACGACTCCTTCGTCATCACCGAGCTGCACGTCCACCCGGCGTACCAGAACCGCGGTGCGGGCCGCGCCCTGATCACCACGATCACCGACAGCGCCACCGAGCCCCGCTCGATCCTCTCCGCGATCGACACCGAGAGCCCCGCCCGCGCCCTGTACCGCTCCCTCGGCTACCAGGACCTCGCCCGCCAGGTCCTGTTCCCCAGCGCACCCCGCCCGTACGCGGTGATGGGCGCCCCGCTGCCCCTGCTGCGGCCCTGACCTCCCCGGCGGATTTCCGGCGGCGGGCGGGCCGCGGCTAACCTCCATGCCATCACTGTTTCCTGGCAGGAGTACGAGAACCATGGCCAACGCACCGGTCCAGCGCATGTCGAACTTGATGGCGAAGACGCTGCGTGACGACCCGGCCGACGCCGAGGTCCTCAGCCACAAGCTCCTCGTCCGGGCCGGCTACGTCCGCCGCACCGCGGCCGGCATCTGGAGCTGGCTGCCCCTCGGCAAGAAGGTGCTCGCCAACGTCGAGCGCATCGTCCGCGAGGAGATGGACGCCATCGGCGCCCAGGAGGTGCTGCTCCCGGCCCTGCTGCCGCGCGAGCCGTACGACGCGACCGGCCGCTGGGACGAGTACGGCCAGGAGCTGTTCCGCCTGAAGGACCGCAAGGGCGGCGACTACCTCCTCGGCCCGACCCACGAGGAGATCTTCACCCTGCTGGTGAAGGACCAGGCGTCCTCCTACAAGGACCTGCCGGTCATCCTCTACCAGATCCAGCACAAGTACCGGGACGAGGCCCGCCCCCGGGCCGGCATCCTGCGCGGCCGCGAGTTCCTGATGAAGGACTCCTACTCGTTCGACCTGGACGACGAGGGCCTGGCCCGGTCGTACGCCCTGCACCGCGAGGCCTACCAGCGCGTCTTCGAGCGCCTCGGCCTGGACTACCGCATCTGCGCGGCCACCGCCGGCGCCATGGGCGGCTCCCGCTCCGAGGAGTTCCTCGCCCCGGCCGGCGCCGGCGAGGACACCTTCGCGGACTGCCCGAACTGCGACTTCGCCGCGAACACCGAGGCGATCAGCTACGAGCTGCGGCCGGTGGACGGCTCCGCGGTGCCCGCCGCCGAGGACATCCCCACCCCGGACACCCCGACCATCGAGACGCTCGCCGCCTCCCTCGGCGTCCCGGCCTCCGCGACGCTGAAGAACCTGCTGGTCAAGGTCGACGGCGAGATCGTCGGCGTCGGCGTCCCCGGCGACCGCGAGGTGGACCTCGACAAGGTGGAGGCGCACTTCGCCCCGGCCGTCGTCGAGATGGTCACCGAGGCCGACTTCGCGGCCCGCCCCGACCTGGTGCGCGGCTACGTCGGCCCGCAGGGCCAGGAGAAGCTCCGCTACGTCGCCGACCCGCGCGTGGCCCCCGGCACGGCCTGGATCACCGGCGCCAACAAGCCCGACACCCACGCCAGGAACGTCGTCGCGGGCCGGGACTTCGAGGTCGACGCCTACGTCGACGTCGTGGTCGTCCAGGAGGGCGACCCCTGCCCGCGCTGCGGCACCGGCCTCACCCTGGACCGCGCCATCGAGATCGGCCACATCTTCCAGCTGGGCCGCAAGTACGCCGACGCCCTCAAGCTCGACGTCCTCGGCCAGCAGGGCAAGCCGGTCCGCGTCACCATGGGCTCCTACGGCATCGGTGTCTCCCGCGCGGTCGCGGCCCTCGCCGAGCAGACCGCCGACGACAAGGGCCTGGTGTGGCCGAAGGAGGTCGCGCCGGCCGACGTGCACGTCGTCGCCGCGGGCAAGGCCCTGCAGACCGAACTGGCCCTGGACGTCTCCGAGAAGCTGCGCGCCGCGGGCCTGCGCGTCCTGGTCGACGACCGGGCCGGCGTCTCCCCGGGCGTGAAGTTCACCGACGCCGAACTGATCGGCGTCCCGCACATCCTGGTCGCCGGCCGCCGCTCCGCCGAGGGCGTGCTGGAGCTCAAGGACCGCAGGACCGGGGAGCGCGAGGAGCTCACGGTCGACGAGGCGATCGCCCGCCTCGCCGCGTAAGCGGGCCACGTCCGAGAACACGTCGGGGGGGCACCCCACGGTGCCCCCTCCGCCCGTTCACCCGCCCGGCTACAGCCACCCGGCGAACTCCAGCAGCAGTTCCGCGTCCTTCGGACGGCCCACGCGCAGGGCCCGCGCGCCCGACTCGACCGCGCGGAACAGCGTCCAGCCCCGCAGCCGCTCCCGGTCGACCTCCAGGGACTCGGCGAGCTTCTTCACCCGCCGCCGCGTGATGGACGCCCCCGAGGACGAGGCGATCAGGTCCTCCACCCGGTCCCGCACCAGCCGCGCCAGGTCGAAGGCGCACTCGCCGACCACCGGGTCCGGGCCCACGGCCAGCCACGGGAACCGCTCCCCGGCGAGCACCTTGCTCTGCCGGAAGGTGCCGTGCAGCAGCAGGTCCTCCGGCGGCGCGGCCAGCAGTTCCTCCCGCGCGGCGAGCGCCGTACCCACCAGCGGGGCCAGCTCCGGCTCCCGGTCCGCGACCGCGCGCATCCCCTCCGCCTGCCGCCCGGTCCGCCCGGCCACCGTCTCGAAGGAGTGGCCCGCCGGCGGCTCCACCCACAGCCGCCGCAGCGTCCCCGCCGCCTCCAGCAGCGCCTTGGCCTCGGGCAGCGACCGCACCGACACGTCGGGGTGCAGCCGCTCCAGCACCAGCGCCCCGTCCCCGGCGGGCCCGTCGAGCAGCTCCACGGCGCCCAGCCCGCCCCAGTGGGCCAGCGCGGCCCGCTCCGCCTCCGGCCGGAACCGGGCCGGGGCCAGCTTCAGCACGGCCGGGGTGCCGTCCGCGCGGCGCACCAGCGCCACCAGGCTGGAGCGGCCGCCCGGCACCTGCACGCGCTCGACGGTCAACTCGCGTAGAGCCGCGGCCTCGCGGACCGCCTCCGGCAGCTCCTCCAACCACGCGTCACCGTCCGGTGCGGTCTCCCCGAGTGCCCGCACCAGACGCTGCGGCGGTTCGAAAGCCATGCGCGAGTCGTTCCCTTCCTGCTCCTCGTCACACCGTCGGACGCGCCGTACCGGACACCGGCGGCGACACCGACGGCCCGGCGTCCCCCGTGTCCGTGCCCGCCCGTTCGGCGAGCCCAGGGAAGGCTACGCTGCCGCCGCGCCAGCGCACGGCCCGCACCGCGGCCTCCCGGAGCGCCCCGGCGGCCTCCCGGCGCCGCGCGCCCGTCGTGGCCCGCACCAGGTCGGAGTAGACCCCGGCCACGCGGTCCTCCAGCTCCGCCGCGAGCCGTACGGCCGTGGGGGCGTCCGGCACCGCGAACGGCAGCGCGTAGGCGGCGCCGGCCGCCACCGGCTCGGTCCCCAGGCCGCGCACCTCCCGGGCCAGCGCGTCCCGGCGCGCCCGGTGCGCGTCGTACGCGGCCCGGGCCTCGGTGCGGCGCCCCTCGGCGATCCGGCCGCCGACGACGCCGTAGCCGTACACGGCCGCGTGCTCGGCGGCCAGCGCCGCCTGGAGCGCCCGGAGGGCCTGCTCGTCCCGCTTCACTTCGCCCCCTCGGTCAGCAGGTACACGTGCGCGGCGCCGGCCGCCGCCACCGACGCCAGCAGCCGTGCCTGCTCGCCCGGCACGCCGAGCAGCTGCGTGGTCCGGGCGTCCGCCAGCGTCCGCTCGGCGGCGGCCAGCCCGGCGAGCGCGGCCCGGGGATCGGCCGGCACGGCGGCGGCCGACGGCTGCCCGGCGGCCGGTCCCGAGGCGGTCGCCGACGCCGACGGCGAGGCCCCGGCCGACGACGGTGCCGTGGGGGAGGCCCCCGCCGACGACGGTGCCGAGGGGGAGGCGGCCGCCCGGGCGCCCCCGAACGCCTCCACGTGCCGCAGCACCTCCGCCCGCAGCGGCGCCAGCCGCACCGCGAGCGCCGGGTGCACGGCGAGGACGGCGTCGTAACGGTCCAGCAGGGCCGCGCTGTCCCGCGCCGCACGCGCGCGTGAGCGCTCGGCCGCCGACGAGGTGCCGCCGTCGCGCTCCGCGCGCGAGGTGTCGTCGGCGTCCGACGAGCAGCCCGTCAGCAGGGCGGCCCCGGCGGCCGAGGCGAGCAGGGATCTTCTGCGCGGTCCCGGGGACCTGCGCGGCGGTGGGGGGTACGGCACGGCGGACGTCCTCGGGAGCTCGTACGAACACACGGGCGGGAGGTCACCCCGCCGTGATCACGGTACCCGCGCACCCCCGCGCGGTACGGCACCGGCTCGGCACCTCCCTCCGACCGGCCCACGGGCCCGCCGGGCACGGGCGCCGGACCGCCGGAGGCAGGACGCATCACTCCCCGCGACCGGATACCCTTTGACCAGACACGCGCCCCATCCCACAACAGCACACGCGGCCGAGGAGTCACCCGGATGAGCACCACCCAGAGCGAGAGGCTGCGAGAGCTGCTGGAGCCCCTCGTCACCTCCCAGGGGCTGGACCTCGAAGAGGTCGCCGTGGACTCCGTCGGACGCAAGCGGGTGCTGCGGGTGGTCGTCGACTCGGACGCCGGGCCCGACATGGACCGGATCGCCGATGTGAGCCGCGCGCTCTCGGCGAAGCTGGACGAGACGGACGCGATGGGCGACGGCGAGTACGACCTGGAGGTCGGCACCCCGGGCGCGGAGCGCCTCCTCACCGAGCACCGGCACTACGTGCGCGCCACGGGCCGGCTCGTGAAGTTCCAGCTGGCCGAGGGCGGCGACCTGGTCGCCAGGATCCTGACGGTCGACGACGAGGGACTGGACGTCGAGGTCCCCGGTGTGAAGGGCCGCCGGGCCACCGGCCGCCGGCTCGCCTTCCCGGAGATCGCCAGGGCGCGCGTGCAGGTCGAGTTCAACCGCAAGGACAAGAAGGAAGAGGAGGCGTAGCCGTGGACATCGACATGAGCGCCCTGCGGGGCCTGGTGCGGGAGAAGGAGATCTCCTTCGACCTGCTGGTCGAGGCGATCGAGTCGGCCCTCCTCATCGCCTACCACCGGACCGACGGGAGCCGCCGGCACGCGCGGGTGCAGCTCGACCGGGAGACCGGCCACGTGACCGTGTGGGCGAAGGAGGACCCCGACGACCTCGAGGAGGGCCAGGAGCCCCGCGAGTTCGACGACACCCCGTCCGGCTTCGGCCGGATCGCCGCGACCACCGCCAAGCAGGTCATCCTGCAGCGGCTGCGCGACGCCGAGGACGACGCGACGCTCGGTGAGTACGCCGGCCGCGAGGGCGACATCGTCACCGGTGTGGTCCAGCAGGGCCGCGACCCGAAGAACGTGCTCGTGGACATCGGCCGGCTGGAGGCCATCCTGCCGGTGCAGGAGCAGGTCCCGGGCGAGACGTACCCGCACGGCCTGCGGCTGCGGTCGTACGTCGTCCGGGTGGCGAAGGGCGTGCGCGGCCCGTCGGTCACCCTGTCGCGCACCCACCCCAACCTGGTGAAGAAGCTGTTCGCCCTGGAGGTGCCGGAGATCGCCGACGGCTCCGTGGAGATCGCCGCGATCGCCCGCGAGGCCGGCCACCGCACCAAGATCGCCGTCCGGTCCACCCGTTCGGGCCTGAACGCCAAGGGCGCCTGCATCGGCCCCATGGGCGGCCGGGTGCGCAACGTGATGGGCGAGCTGAACGGCGAGAAGATCGACATCGTGGACTGGTCGGACGACCCGGCCGAGATGGTGGCGAACGCCCTGTCGCCCGCCCGGGTGTCCAAGGTCGAGGTCGTCGACCTGGCCTCCCGCTCCGCCCGGGTCACCGTGCCGGACTACCAGCTGTCGCTGGCGATCGGCAAGGAGGGGCAGAACGCCCGCCTCGCCGCCCGTCTCACCGGCTGGCGCATCGACATCCGGCCCGACACCGAGCAGGCCGGCGGCGCGGGCGAGGAATAGATCCAAGCCGCGAGCCGCTAGGAATACGACAACAGCCGTTCGATCTTTGCCCCAAAGGGGTGAGGTCGGTACGGGGAGGTAGACTAAACAGTGTCTGGCCGGACGCCCGCCCGAGCATGCCCGGAACGCACCTGTGTGGGGTGCCGGGAGCGAGCGGCCAAAACTGATCTGCTGCGCATCGTGGCGGTCGGGGACGCGTGCGTCCCCGATCCTCGCGGTACGCTGCCCGGCCGGGGTGCCTATGTGCACCCCGCCCTGGTCTGTCTCGACCAGGCGGTACGCCGCCGGGCGTTCCCGCGGGCACTGCGCGTCCCGGGACCGCTCGACACAAAGGCGTTGCGTCAACACGTCGAGCAGACGACCGTTGCCGAGCAGGCAACACCGTAAGGAGTGTCGTGCGGAACCCCGCGCGGCCCAGGTACCTCGCGAGTCGAAAGCAGGTCGAGATTGCGATGAGCACTCGATGAGTACGCGATGAGTACGCCCATGAACTAGCGACGGTCCGGACGCAACCCGGACCTCAAAGGAGCGAAGTGGCTAAGGTCCGGGTCTACGAACTCGCCAAGGAGTTCGGTGTCGAGAGCAAGGTCGTCATGGCCAAGCTCCAGGAACTCGGTGAATTCGTCCGTTCGGCGTCTTCGACCATCGAAGCGCCCGTTGTACGCAAGCTGACCGACGCCTTGCAGGCCGGTGGCAACGGCAAGTCCGCCAAGCCCGCCCCCCGCAAGGCCGCTCCCAGGCCCGCCGCGCCGTCCCCGGCGCAGGGTGGGAGCACCTCCCCGGCGGGTGACCGCCCGGCCGCCCCGCGGCCGCCGGCCCCCAAGCCCGCCGCGGCCCAGACGCCCCCCGCCGCTCCGGCGGCGCCCGCGTCCACGCCCGCTCCGGGTCCGCGTCCGGTGCCGGGTCCCAAGCCCGCGCCGCGTCCCGCCCCGGCCGCCCCGGAGTTCACCGCTCCGCCGGCAGCCCCGGCCCCGGCCCAGAACGCCTCGCGCCCCTCCGGTGGCGCGCGTCCCGGCGCCCCGCGTCCGGGTGGCGCCCAGGGCGGCAACCGCCCGTCCTCCGGCCAGCAGGGCGGCCAGGCCCCGCGTCCGGCCGCCGCACAGGGCGGCAACCGCCCCGGTGGCGGCGCGCCGCGTCCCGGTGCCCGTCCGGCCGGCCCGCGTCCGGGCAACAACCCCTTCACCTCCGGCGGCAACGCCGGCATGGCGCGCCCGCAGGCGCCCCGTCCGCAGGGCGCCCAGCGTCCCGGCGGCCCCGGTGGTGCCCCCGGCACCGGCCCCCGTCCCCAGGCGCCCGGCGCCCAGGGCGGCGGTCCGCGTCCGCAGGCTCCCGGCGGCAACCGTCCGTCCCCGGCGGGCATGCCCCGTCCGCAGGGCGGTCCGCGTCCCGGCCCGGCCGGTCCGCGTCCCAACCCGGGCATGATGCCGCAGCGTCCCGCTGCCGGCCCGCGTCCCGGCCCCGGCGGCGGTCGCGGTCCCGGCGGTGCGGGTCGTCCCGGCGGTGGCGGCGGCGCCCGTCCCGGTGGCGGCGGCTTCGCCGGCCGTCCCGGTGGCGGTGGCGGCGGTGCCCGTCCGGGTGGCGGCGGCGGTTTCGCCGGTCGCCCGGGTGGCGGTGGCGGCTTCGGCGGCGGTCCCGGCGGCGGCGGCGGTGGCCGTCCCGGCTTCGGCGGCCGTCCCGGCGGTCCCGGTGGCCGTGGTGGCACGCAGGGCGCCTTCGGCCGTCCCGGCGGTCCGGCGCGTCGTGGCCGCAAGTCGAAGCGGCAGCGTCGCCAGGAGTACGAGGCGATGCAGGCCCCGAGCGTCGGCGGCGTGATGCTGCCGCGCGGCAACGGCGAGGCGATCCGCCTCTCCCGCGGCGCGTCGCTCACCGACTTCGCGGAGAAGATCAACGCCAACCCGGCGTCGCTCGTCGCGGTCATGATGAACCTCGGCGAGATGGTCACCGCGACCCAGTCCGTCTCCGACGAGACCCTCCAGCTCCTCGCGGACGAGATGAACTACACGGTTCAGATCGTCAGCCCGGAGGAGGAGGACCGCGAGCTGCTCGAGTCCTTCGACATCGAGTTCGGCGAGGACGAGGGCGACGAGGACGACCTGGTGGTCCGTCCGCCGGTGGTCACCGTCATGGGTCACGTCGACCACGGCAAGACCCGACTGCTCGACGCCATCCGCAAGACGAACGTCATCGCGGGCGAGGCCGGCGGCATCACCCAGCACATCGGTGCCTACCAGGTCGCGACCGAGGTCAACGACGAAGAGCGCAAGATCACCTTCATCGACACCCCGGGTCACGAGGCGTTCACCGCCATGCGTGCCCGTGGTGCGAAGTCGACCGACATCGCGATCCTGGTCGTCGCGGCCAACGACGGCGTCATGCCGCAGACGGTCGAGGCGCTCAACCACGCCAAGGCGGCCGACGTCCCGATCGTCGTCGCGGTCAACAAGATCGACGTCGAGGGCGCCGACCCGACCAAGGTGCGCGGTCAGCTGACCGAGTACGGCCTGGTGGCCGAGGAGTACGGCGGCGACACCATGTTCGTCGACATCTCCGCCAAGCAGGGTCTGCACATTGACTCGCTGCTGGAGGCCGTGATCCTGACGGCCGACGCCTCGCTCGACCTGCGGGCCAACCCGAACCAGGACGCGCAGGGCATCTCGATCGAGTCCCGCCTCGACCGCGGCCGTGGTGCCGTGGCGACGGTCCTCGTCCAGCGCGGCACCCTGCGGGTCGGCGACACGATGGTGGTGGGCGACGCCTACGGCCGCGTGCGCGCCATGCTCGACGACAACGGCAACAACGTCGCCGAGGCCGGCCCCTCGACGCCGGTCCAGGTCCTGGGCCTGACCAACGTCCCGGGTGCGGGTGACAACTTCCTGGTGGTCGACGAGGACCGTACGGCCCGTCAGATCGCCGAGAAGCGCGCCGCCCGTGAGCGCAACGCCGCGTTCGCCAAGCGCACGCGCCGCGTGTCGCTGGAGGACCTGGACAAGGTGCTCAAGGCCGGCGAGGTCCAGCAGCTGAACCTGATCATCAAGGGTGACGCCTCCGGTTCGGTCGAGGCCCTCGAGTCCTCGCTGCTCCAGCTGGACGTCGGCGAAGAGGTCGACATCCGCGTCCTGCACCGCGGCGTCGGTGCGGTCACGGAGTCCGACATCGACCTGGCGATGGGCTCCGACGCCATCGTGATCGGCTTCAACGTCCGCGCGGCCGGCCGCGCGGCGCAGATGGCCGAGCGCGAGGGCGTGGACGTCCGGTACTACTCGGTCATCTACCAGGCGATCGAGGAGATCGAGGCGGCCCTCAAGGGCATGCTCAAGCCGGAGTACGAAGAGGTCGAGCTCGGTACGGCGGAGATCCGCGAGGTCTTCCGCTCGTCCAAGCTGGGCAACATCGCGGGTGTCCTCATCCGCTCCGGCGAGGTCAAGCGCAACACCAAGGCGCGCCTCATCCGCGACGGCAAGGTCATCGCGGAGAACCTCAACATCGAGGGTCTGCGTCGCTTCAAGGACGACGTCACCGAGATCCGCGAAGGCTACGAGGGTGGTATCAACCTCGGAAACTTCAACGACATCAAGGTCGACGACGTCATCGCGACGTACGAGATGCGCGAGAAGCCGCGCGCGTAAGCGCCCGGGCTTCCGGGACGGTCCGGTCCGGGGCCGGTCGACGGAGAGTAATTTCCGTCGATCGGCCCCGGCCGTTCGTTGTACGGTGCTGGTGTCCCCGCCGATCGTTCGGCGGGCCCCTCCATCCCGTACCGGCGGGTCATCCGGACACACATGTATGTGGGGACCCTGTCCTTCGACCTCCTGCTCGGCGACGTACGGTCGCTGAAGGAGAAGCGCTCCGTCGTCCGCCCGATCGTCGCCGAGCTCCAGCGCAAGTACGCGGTGAGCGCCGCCGAGGTGGACCACCTGGACCTCCATCGCAGGGCCGGCATCGGCCTGGCGGTGGTGGCCGGCGACGCGGGGCACGTGACCGACGTGCTGGACCGGTGCGAACGGCTGGTCGCCGGGCGCCCCGAGGTGGAGCTGCTCTCGGTGAGGCGCAAGTTCCACGGCGACGACGACTGACTGTGCAACACGGAAAAGAAAGAACGGGAGACGACCAGTGGCCGACAACGCGCGGGCTAAGAGGCTGGCGGACCTCATCCGAGAGGTGGTGGCCCAGAAGCTGGTGCGCGGGATCAAGGATCCGCGCCTCGGCTCGCACGTCACCATCACGGACACCCGGGTCACGGGTGACCTCAGGGAGGCGACCGTCTTCTACACGGTGTACGGGGGCGAGGAGGAGCGGGCGGCCGCGGCCGCGGGCCTGGAGAGCGCCAAGGGCATCCTGCGCTCCGAGGTCGGCCGCGCGGCCGGCGTGAAGTTCACGCCCACGCTCGCCTTCGTCGCCGACGCCCTGCCGGACAACGCCCGCACCATCGAGGACCTCCTCGACCGGGCGCGCCAGTCCGACCAGCAGGTGCGCGAGGCGTCCGCGGGCGCCCGGTACGCCGGCGAGGCCGACCCCTACCGCAAGCCCGGTGACGACGAGACGGACGACACCACCGAATGAACCGCAGGACCACCGCGCCCGACGGCCTCGTCATCGTCGACAAGCCGTCGGGCTTCACTTCGCACGACGTCGTGGCCAAGATGCGCGGCATCGCCCGCACCCGCCGCGTCGGCCACGCCGGCACCCTCGACCCGATGGCGACGGGCGTCCTCGTCCTCGGCGTGGAGCGGGCCACCAAGCTCCTCGGGCACCTCGCCCTCACCGAGAAGGAGTACCTGGGCACCATCCGTCTCGGCCAGACGACCCTGACGGACGACGCCGAGGGCGAGATCACCGCCCGCGCCGACGCCTCCCGGGTCACCCGGGACGCCATCGACGCCGGCATCGCCAAGCTCAGCGGCGCCATCATGCAGGTCCCGTCCAAGGTCAGCGCCATCAAGATCGACGGCGTGCGGTCGTACAAGCGGGCCCGCGAGGGCGAGGACTTCGAGATCCCCGCCCGGCCGGTGACCATCTCCTCCTTCACGGTGCACGACGTCCGCGACGCCGTCGCCGAGGACGGCACCCCCGTCCTCGACCTGGTCGTCTCGGTCGTCTGCTCCTCCGGCACCTACATCCGGGCCCTGGCCCGCGACCTCGGCGCCGACCTGGGCACCGGCGGCCACCTGACGGCCCTGCGCCGCACCCGCGTCGGCCCCTACGGGCTGGACGCGGCCCGGACGCTGGACCAGCTCCAGGAGGAGCTGACGGTGATGCCGGTCGCCGAGGCCGCCGCCGCGGCCTTCACCCGCTGGGACGTCGACGCCCAGCGCGCCCGGCTGCTCACCAATGGCGTCCGCCTGGAGATGCCCGAGGAGTACGCGGGCGCCGGCCCGGTCGCCGTCTTCGACCCCGAGGGCCGCTTCCTGGCGCTGGTCGAGGAACAGAAGGGCAAGGCCAAGAGCCTGGCCGTGCTGGCCTGAACCGCACGCCGGGCCGCACGCCCGGACGGGGTCCGCTCCCCCGTGGAGCGGCGGACACGGGGTGCGCCCCCGCCGCTCCACGGTCCCCCCTCGGTTCCCCCACACCCAGGGTCTGTCCAAGTGCCCCAGCACCTTCACCCGCCCGGGCGGGCGCTCGGAGTGAACCGAGGGAGCGCAGGGGGGCGCGTTCGCCGGCCGCCCTGTCCCGCTGATCGTTTCCCGCCTACCGTCGAGGACGAGTACGCGGGCGTGGCGGGAGGTACGACGATGACGGCAGCCGTCCCACTCCCCGACGCCGCCCTGGTCCGCGTCCGGGACCTCGCCGGCCGCCCCCGTGGCGCCGGCTTCGTCGCCGACCACCACGGCACCGTCGTCACCAGCCACGAAGCGGTCGACGGACTGCCCCGGCTGGTCCTTCTCACCGCCGACGACCGCACCGTCGAGGTCGCCGCGGACGCGGTCACCCCCCTCCCCGAGCAGGACCTCGCCCTGATCCGCACCGAGGGCCTGGACGCGCCCCCGCTGCCGGTCACCGCCCGCGACCGGGTCGACGCCGGCACCTACGTACGGCTCCTCGCCGGCTGCTGGCGCGAGGCGCGCGTCCTGGCGTCGGCCTCCGTGACGTACACCGCCACCGACCGCGTCCACGTCGTCGAGGACGTGCTGGAACTGGCGATCGGCACGGCCGGCCGGGACGCGCTGCGCCTCGGCGGGGGAGCGGCCGGCGGCCCGGTCCTCGACGCGCGCACCGGCGCCGTGGTGGGCGTCGTCGGCACCGCCCTGCGGTCGGGCCACAGCGAGACCGGCTTCGCCGTGCCGCTGCGCCCCGCGACCGGCCCACTCGCCGACCTGCTCGCCCGCAACGCCGCGACCGTCCCGGCGTACGGCGCGGACCTCGGTCTCGCGGGCGTCCTGGAACTCACCGCCACCGCCCTCGGCTCCGACGGCCCGCCCGGCACGCTCCCCGGCCACCCGGCCGCCGGACGCCCGGACCCCGTCGAGCGCCCGGCCGTGCGGAACGAGGTGGCCGCCTTCCTGGCCGGCGACACCCCGGTCCTCGCCCTCGTCGGCCGGCCCGGCAGCGGCCGTACGACGGAACTCGCGGCGCTCGCCGCCCGGCGCGCCCGGGGCGCGGAACCCGCCCCCACGCTGTGGCTGCGCGGCGCCGACCTGGAGCCCGCGGACACCTCGCTCGCCGACGCCGCGCGCCGCGCCCTCGCCCGGGCCGCCCGGGTCGTGGCCGCGTCGCACGGGACGACCCCAGCGGACCTCGGCGACCTCGGCCCGGACCGCCTGGCCCGGCTGGCGACGGCGTCCGGCCGCCCGCTCCTGCTGGTCCTCGACGGCCCCGAGGAGATGCCCCCGGCCCTCCGCCCGGCCGACTGGACCCGCGCCACCGCGCGCTGGCTGGAGGAGACGGGGGCACGGCTGGTGCTGGGCTGCGGACCGGAGTACTGGGAGGCAGCGGGGACGGAATTCCCGCGGGGGATGCTGCACGGCGGTGCCCGGCACCCCGTTCCCCATGTGCCCTTGCCCGACCTCACGCCCGAGGAGGCTGCCCTGGCCCGCACCCGCCACGGCATCCCCGACGGCGCCCTGGGCGACGCCGACACCCGCCACCCCCTCACCCTGCGGCTGCTCTCCGAGGTCCTGACGGCCCTGCCCGACGGCTCCTGCCCGCCCGGCCCCCTCGACCGGGACGACGTGTTCGCGGCCCACCTCGACCTGATGTGCCTGCGGGTCGCCGTGCGCCTCGCCGCGGAGAACCGCCTGCGCGGCACGGCCGTGCGCCGCCTCGCCGCCCGGGTGGCCGGACAGGTCCACGAAGCCGCCCGGCGCAGCCTCGGTCCCGGACAGGGCGCGCTGGACCGGGAGACGTTCGAGGCGGGGTTTGCCTGGGGCCCGGCCCCCGCCCGTCTGGGCGGCGGCACCGGCTGGGCGTCCGCCGTCCTCACCGAGGGCCTGCTCGTGCCCGCCGGCAGCGGCTACCGCTTCGCCCACCAGGACCTCGCCGACTGGATCCAGGGCCTCCACCTCGACCTCGACGGCGCCCTGCATGCCCTGGTCCACCGTCCCCGCGTCCAGGAGGAGGACGACGGGCCCGGATCCGACCCGGTGCCGGTCCCGCACCACCGGATCGGCCCGGTGACCGAGGCGCTGCTGCACCTCGCCCGCCAGCACGGGCCGGGCGCCCTCGCCGAGCGGCTGCGCGACCTGGTCCACGCGACGGACGCCGACCCCGGGGGCTGGTGGGCACCCCGCCTGCTCGCCCACACCCTGCGCCGCGTCCCGGACGCGACGCCGTACACCGACGTCCTGCGGCTGCTGGCGGACCGTACGGCGGCGGTCCGGGGGCGGTGCGAGGGAGCGGGGGAGGGGGAGTGTGACGCGGCCGACGCGACGGACTCGGCCGACGGGATCGACGTACGACCGCCGTCGTGGCCCGACGCGTTCGGGCCCGCCTTCTGGGCCGGGCTGCGGCTCCCCTTGGAGACCCGCCTGGACCTCCTGCGCCGGCTCGTCCTCGCCGACCCCGCCCCGGACACCGACGCACCCCGCTACCTGGACGGCGTGGCCGCGCTCCTCGCCACCGCGCCCACCGCCGTGGCCGCGCAGCTCACCCGCTGGTTCGACGACGAGCGCCCGCTGCCCGCCACGCCGCACGCCACCGTCGCGAGGGCCGCGCAGGCCCTGCTGCACACCCACCGGCACCGGGCCCTGGACGACCTCACCGAGGTCCTGGCCGACTGCGCGCACCGCCGGGCCGACGAGCTGCTCGACGCGCTGGCCGAGGAGGAGCCGTCCGCGCTGTGCCGGGCCGTCGACCGGTGGGCGCACGACGAGCGGCCCGCGCGCCGGGTGGCCGTGGTGACGTACGGACTGCGCGCCGCCCCGCACGTCCGCACCGACGCCGACCGCGACCTGCTGTGCCACGCCGCCCTCGCCCTGCTCTCCCGCCCCGCCGACGCCGCCCTGCACGGCGGCGCGCTGGGCCTGCTCGTACGGGACCCGCGCACCCGCGCCCGCCACCTCCCGCAGGCCGTCGAGCACTTCCTGACGGGCGATCCGCAGCTGCCGCCGAGCGCGCTGCTCGCCGCCCTGGACACCCACCCCGAGCCGGTGCTCGACACCGTCCGGGCGCGGCTGCGACACCGCGACGCCGACCCCGGCCGGCTGCTGTGCGACCTGATCGAGGCCACCGCCGCCACCGCGGCCACCGCGCCCACCGGGGCCACCGGGGTCACCGGGGTCGTCCCCGCGCTGGTCCGGCGGGTCGTCGGCGTGGTGCGTGACGTGCTGGAGGAGCGTCCGGAGGCGGCCGGGGAGATCGCCGCGTACGTCGACCGCCGACTGGACCGGCCGGACGAGGTGCCGGACGTCCGCCCCGTCCTGCGCCCGCTGGTCACCGGGCTGCTGGACGGCGGCCCCGAGCGGGTCCGGGCGACGCTGGCCGCCGTGCTCACCGCGCCGGGCGCCCCCCGGTCGCGCCCGCTGCGGACCGAGCTGCGCGCGTTCCTGCTCGCGCACGAGAGCGAGCCGTCCGTCCTCGCCGCCGCCCTGCACGCGGCCGCCCCGCAGGAGGGCCCGCACGTGCGCGACCTGGTCCGCCGCGTCGGGCTGCTCCTGGTGCGCACGCCCGAGGGCGCGGCCCGCTTCGACCGGGACGTCGTCGACCTGGGCCGCCACGTCCCGGGCTTCGCCGCGCGGTTGGCGGCCTGGCTGACCGAGGAGCCGCAGGAGTGGGCGGCGGTGGTCGGCCCCGGCACCCGACGGATGATCGAGAGCCTGGCGGGGGTCCGGGTCCCGGCCTGACCTCGCGAGGGTGCGCACGTGCGCCCGGTCACACCTCCATGCCGATGCGGGCAGCGGGCACCCGGCATGGCACCCTTAGACCTGCGCAATCGGTCAACGGTAGATACGGACACGGGTTCGAGGAGCGGTCACAGTGCAGCGCTGGCGTGGCTTGGAGGACATCCCCCAGGACTGGGGGCGCAGCGTCGTCACCATCGGCTCTTACGACGGGGTCCACCGCGGCCACCAGCTGATCATCAAGCACGCCGTGGACCGCGCCCGCGAGCTGGGCGTCCCCTGCGTCGTGGTGACGTTCGACCCGCACCCCAGCGAGGTCGTCCGCCCCGGCAGCCACCCCCCGCTGCTCGCCCCGCACCACCGCCGCGCCGAGCTGATGGGCGAGCTGGGCGTGGACGCGGTGCTGATCCTGCCGTTCACCACCGAGTTCTCGAAGCTGTCCCCGGCCGACTTCGTCGTCAAGGTGCTGGTGGACAAGCTGCACGCCAAGGCCGTCGTCGAGGGCCCCAACTTCCGCTTCGGCCACCGGGCCGCGGGCAACGTGGAGTTCCTCGCCGAGCAGGGCACCGTCTACGACTTCGAGGTCGAGGTCGTCGACCTGTACGTGTCGGGCGAGGCCGGCGGCGGTGAGCCCTTCTCCTCCACGCTCACCCGGCGCCTGGTCGGGGCGGGCGACGTGACCGGCGCCGCCGAGATCCTCGGCCGCCCGCACCGGGTGGAGGGCGTGGTCGTCCGCGGCGCCCAGCGCGGACGCGAACTGGGCTTCCCCACCGCCAACGTGGAGACCCTGCCGCACACCGCCATCCCCGCCGACGGCGTCTACGCCGGCTGGCTGCACGTGGGCGACGAGGCGATGCCGGCCGCGATCTCCGTCGGCACCAACCCGCAGTTCGACGGCACCGAGCGCACGGTGGAGGCGTACGCCATCGACCGCGTCGGCCTCGACCTGTACGGCCTGCACGTCGCCGTCGACTTCCTGGCGTACGTGCGCGGCCAGGCGAAGTTCGACTCGCTGGAGGCCCTGCTGGAGCAGATGGCCGAGGACGTCAAGCGCTGCAAGGAACTGGTCGCGGAGGCGTCGGCCGGGCGGTGAGCCCGCCCCGCCGGGTGGCGGGTGCGGCGGAGCGGTGACGGAACGTGTGAGGGCGGCCGGTGTCGGTGTCGACACCGGCCGCCCTCGTGCTCCCGGGCCGCGGGCCGGGGCCCGCGGCCGCCCTGCCGCTTACTGGTGCTGCGGGGGTGGCGGGGGCGGGGTCTGGCCGTCACCCGGGGTCTGGCCGTAGTGCGGGGCCTGACCGTGGTCCGGGGCGTGGCCGTGGTCCGGCTCCTGGCCGTGGGCCTGGGGGTGGGGCTGGGGGTGGGCCTGACCCTGCCCGTGGCCCGCCGGGGCGCCGTGGGGCGGCTGCGGGTAGCCGGGCTGGGCCGGCGGGGCTGCCTGCGGGTACGGCTGCTGGCCCGGCTGCGGGGGGTACGGCTGGCCGTAGGGCTGACCGGGGGGCGCGGGCTGGGCGGGGTGTCCGGGGTAACCCTGGTGTCCGGGCTGGCCCTGGTGTCCGGGCTGGGGCGGCTGGGAGTAGGGGGAGGCCTGGGGGTAGGGCTGCTGCGGGGGGTACGGCTGGGCGCCCTGCTGCGGGTACGACTGACCCGGGACCGGGCCCGGCATCGGCTGACCCGGCCCGGGCTGACCCGGCATCGGCTGACCCGGCCCGGGCTGACCCGGCATCGGCTGGCCCTGGACCGGGTGGCCCGGCAGGGGCGGGGCGGCCACCGGGGGCGGGTTGCCGTCGCTCGTCCACAGGCCGTGGGCCTGCTGGTGCCGCACGAAGTCCTCGGCGACCATCGCTGCGAGGTTGAAGTACGCCTCCCGCACCTTCGGCCGCATCATGTCGAGGTCGACCTCGGCACCGGCCGCGAGGTGCTCGTCGAACGGCACGACCACGACGCCCCGGCAGCGCGTCTCGAAGTGCGCCACGATGTCCTCGACCTTGATCATCTTGCCGGTCTCGCGGACACCCGAGATGACGGTGAGGGAACGGGAGACGAGGTCCGCGTACCCGTGCGCCGACAGCCAGTCCAGCGTCGTACTGGCGCTGCTCGCCCCGTCGACCGACGGCGTGGAGATGATGATGAGCTGGTCGGCGAGGTCCAGCACCCCGCGCATGGCGCTGTAGAGCAGGCCGGTGCCCGAGTCGGTGAGGATGACCGGGTACTGCTTGCCGAGCACGTCTATCGCGCGCCGGTAGTCCTCGTCGTTGAACGTCGTGGACACGGCCGGGTCGACGTCGTTGGCGATGATCTCCAGTCCCGAGGGCGCCTGGGACGTGAACCGCCGGATGTCCATGTAGGAGTTGAGGTACGGGATCGCCTGGACGAGGTCACGGATGGTGGCCCCGGTCTCCCGGCGCACCCGTCGGCCGAGGGTGCCCGCGTCCGGGTTGGCGTCGATCGCGAGGATCTTGTCCTGGCGTTCGGAGGCGAGGGTGGAACCGAGGGCGGTGGTCGTGGTGGTCTTGCCGACGCCGCCCTTGAGGCTGATGACGGCGATGCGGTAGCAGGACAGCACCGGCGTGCGGATCAGCTCCAACTTCCGCTGCCGCTCGGCCTCTTCCTTCTTCCCGCCGAGCTTGAAGCGGGAGGCGGCGGCAGCGGGCCGGCCGCTCTTCGCCTTCTGCTTCTTGTTGATCAGCCGGTCGGACGACAGCTCCACGGCCGCGGTGTATCCGAGCGGGGCGGCGCCGGGGTTCACCGGCTGGCGCTGGTCGTGCCGGATGGGCTGCGGCCAGGCGGCACCGGTCCGCGGGTCCACGGGCGCGGTGGGCTGCGGCGGCTGCGCGGGGCCGGGCTGGGGGAAGCCGTAACCGTCCTGCTGGGCAGGGGGGGTGGGCTGGGCCTGCGGCTGCGGCTGGGGCTGCGGTTGTGACGGGGTCTGTGGCTGCGGCTGGGGCTGCTGGGGGAAGCCGTAACCGTCGGCGGGGGTGGCGGGCGGCGTGGGACCGGGCTGCGGGAAGCCGTACGCGCCGGGTGTGTGCGGGGCGTTGGGCTGCGCCTGGTGCGGGAAGCCGTAGCCCGGCTGGGAGTTGGGCGGGCCGGGCTGCTGCGCCTGATGGGGCTGGGCCTGGGACGGCTGCGGTTGGGGCTGGGCCTGCGGGGCGGGCGGCTGCGGGAAGCCGTAACCGGCCGGGGTGGGCTCGGGTGACGGGGCCTGGTTCCAGGCGGGCGGCGCGGGCGCGGGTGCCTGCGGGTGCACGGGCTGCTGCGGTGCGGGCGCGTCCTCGAACTGCGGCGGCTGCGGCTGCGCCGGCGGCTGCTGCTGGGCGGGCCACTGGGCGGCCGGTGCGGGGGCGGCGGGCTGGTACGACGGCGGCAGCGGCGGCACGTCGGCCGACGGCGCGGGCGGGGGAGCCCAACCGGGGTGGGCGTCGGCGGCGGGGCCGGGGGCAGGGGCCTCCGGGGCGGCGGGCGCGGGCTCCGGCTGGGAGGTCTCCTCCGCGGCGGAGGGGGCCGTGTGGTCGTCGGCGGGGTCGGCCGCGTCGGGCGCGGGGGAGTCCTCGTTCCGGGCGTCCGGCGTGCCGGAGGGGACGGCGGGGACGGAGGCGTCGGGCGCCGCCTCGGCCGGTGCCGTCTCGGCGGACGCGGTGGACGGAGCGGACGTGGCGGAGTCGTCGGTGTTCGCGCTGGTGTCGGCGCCGGCGTCCTGGCCGTCGTTCCGAGCGTCGGCAGGCGTCGGCTCCTCCTCCGCACCGGTCGGCTCCGACCCCTCGCGCTCCTCGGCCTTCTCCTCTGTGGCGGCGGCCAGGGCCTGGACCCCCTCGGTGGCGGCGGCGAGGTCGGCGAACTCCCGCTTGAGGGCGGCCGGCGCGAACTTCATGGTGGCCCCGCTTTCCAGGTCACCGTCGTCCTCGTCCCCGGCGACCGGAGCCATGGGCTCCGCAGCGGGCGGGGCCGGGGGCTGGGCCGTGGACCGGGCGGGGGGCGCCTGCGGCTGCGCCGCGGGTGCCGCCTGGGGCGGCTGCTGGGGCTGCACCTGTGCCGCTTGCGGCGGCTGTGGCGGCTGCTGCGGCTCGAACCCCGGAGGGAACGGCACGTCGGGTGCCGGGACGGCCGGGGGAGGCACGTAGGCACCCTGCGGCAGCGACGAAGGCGGAGCGGCCTGCGCGGGCGGCCCGGGCGGGAACGGCACCCCGGGCGTGTGCGGCAGGGGAGAAGCGGGCTGCGGGGCCTGCGCGGGCGGTGTGAGCGGTGCCGGCTGGAACGGAGCCGGAGCAGGAGCCGGCACCGGAGCAGGAGAGTGCGTCGCGGCGGGCATGGGCGGCGGCACGGCGGCCTGTCCACCTTGGGCCCCCGCCCCGGCCCCCGCCCCGGCCCACGCCCCGGAGGCCCCCGCCCCGGAGGCCTCCGCCCCGGAGGTCGCCTCCTCGGGGGCCGTCTCCGCCGACCCGTCCGCAGTGCTCCCGGAACCGGAGTCCCCGGAGGCGTTCTGCGTGTACCACGCCGGTGGTGCGTAGTCGATGGTGAACTCGCCCGTCATCTCGATGCCGGACTCCGCGTCGGGCTGGTCATCGCCGGGTGTGGCCCAGCCCCCGCGGATCCCGTCCCGATCGCTGCTCACAATTCCTCCTGGTGCGGTCGGCCCCTCTCCTGCCGTGCCGGGGCGACCATGTGTCGTTCGTATCGTCCGAAGTGCTGCGAATCCGAGGCAGTTCCGAGCGGTGCGCGACGCGGTCCACCGGCTCTCCCCCTGGGACGCGGACCACCTCTCCACGGGTACTGGCAGCGCGCCCTGTCCCAGCCTAATCACCAGTAGCCCCGACCCGTCAGGCCCGCCCGCTCCCGCGCAGCGGTCCGCTCCGTCACGCCGGGCACTGCAAAGCCGTACGTACAACTCGTAAGGCCACAAAAGGGACTGGAGCTCGGTCCCGGGTCCCGGACGGCGCGCCGGCCCGCGTCCCGTTCCCGTCGGTCCGCTCCTCGATCCTCCCCGGTCCGCTCCTCGGTCCCTCTCAGTCCACTCGTCGCGGCGCCCCCAGCAGTCCCACCTCGGCGTCCGTCGGCTGGGTCAGCACGTACTGCCGGTCCTGTCCGGCGCACCAGAGGGTGAGCCCGTCGGGGAGGTTCGGCAGGGCCTCGTACTCGGCGGGCGGCAGACCCGTGACCCGGCCGATCTCCCGGGCCTCGTCCGGCGAGACCCGCTGCACGCCCACCAGGAGGGCCTGGCGCATCAGCCGGGGCGCCACCGGGCTCAGGTACGGCAGCAGGGTGAGGACCGCCTGCCAGGGCGCCGACGTCACCCGCCCGCGCGGCGGACGCATGCCGCAGTCCCGGACCACCAGCACCGGCGCGCCCGCGGAGGCGCCCTGCGGCGGCACGCGCCCCACGTCGTGCACGGTCATCCCGGCCTGTCCGCCGCCGACGGCCTGGACCAGCTGGGCCCAGTGCTGCGGGCGGCCGGTCTCCACGGCGACCCGCGCGCCGGTCGCCGTGGCGCGCAGCGCCAGGACCTGCGCGGTCCACAGGCTGCCGATGAGAACGATGTCGTAGGGCGTGGGTCGGTTGAATCCCAGGACGGCGGGTTGACCCGCCGCGTTGACGCCCGCGACGACACCGTCGTCCCCGAGGGGCAGGGCCAGCGCGTCGACCTGGTCGAAGGTGAGGGTGTGCCGCGGATGCCGGGGACCGAGCAGACCGAACCCGGTCCGCAGCCGCTGCCGGAGCCCCGGGGCCGGGGGAGCGGAGGCGGGCACGGGCGCGGGGCGGGGAGGGGCGCCGGGATGCGTGGCCGGGTTCATCAGCGGGTGCCTCCGAGCGGCAAGGTCGCGAGGACGCCGGGCAGTTGTTCGTGGTCCAGGCGCACGAGGCCGGTGCGCGTCTCGCGCGCGGCGCGCTCCAGTTCCTGGCGGGCTGCCGCCAGCTCGTTGCTGCTGCGTCCCGTGACCCGCACGTGTCCGCTGACGGTCACCTCCCGGTGCCCGCCCCGGCCCAGCGTCAGGCTGAACGTCGTGGCCGGCGCCAGTACGGAGGTCAGCCGGGCCACCCATTGCGGCAGCCCGCCGGCGGAACCGTCGAGCGCCGGCCAGCGGCGCACCCAGTACGTGGTGTGCCGCCGGTTGTCGCAGCGCCAGCTGTCGCCCGACTCCTCGGTGCGCCGCCGGGGCACCGCGCCGGGCTCGTCCTGCGCGGCCGCCTGGGCGGTCACCATCGGGTTGGCGCACACCGACGTGGCGATCGCCGCCGACAGCTCCTCCTCGGTGAGGACGGTCACCCGGAAGCCCGCACCGGTCAGCCGGCTCGACAGGTGGTCGGCCGAGCGGACCAGGCACTTCTGCGCCCCCAGCAGGCCGCCGCCGCGCGCGGCGACCGCCTCGGGGCACAGCTCGGGGTCGAGCTTCAGCGCGATCCACACGATGCGCACCGCCGGTGCCGCCGTCCGGGCCAGCAGACCCTGGTAGTTGGTGACCACGAGCGACTGCTGCGGCAGGTGCGGGGCCGGCGCGGCCTGGGTGTGCACGACCACCTGGGCCGACTCCAGGCGTATCCCGTCGACGTCGAGCACGTCGCGCACCAGGCCGAGCGGCAGGGGCCGCAGCCCCCGCTCGGCTCGCAACGCCCCGGTGTCCGACTCGACCTGGAGCACCACCGTCAGGAAGCCGCCGTCGCCCACCATGCCGACGGGCCGCTGCTCGCCCTCCCGGGCGTGGCGGTACGTCCGCAGGTTCGGGTCGCACTCGACGGCGGGCGCGAAGCCGGAGTCGGTGCCCGGCGGCACGGCGCTGCGGGCGGCCAGGCGCCGACGCCCGCGCAGCGCCGCCGCGTTGACCAGCCACTCCGGCAGGGAGCGCCGACGACGCCGTACGAGCGCGAGGGCCACGAGCGCGGCGGCGGCCACGCCGGCCGGTACGAGCGCGACCGGCCCGCCGAGCCACCCGCACACCACGAGCGCGGCCGCCACCTCCAGCAGCACCAGCCGCTGCACGACGAACGAACCTCCGCGCCCCGTGCGCGTCGTCAGGTGCGGCGAGACGGAGTGCCCGACGACACCGGACCCGTCGGCGCCCCTACCCGTGATGCCGCCCGGCCGCACAGCGGACGGGGCCCCCGGTTGCGATCGCGACCGGCCCGGTGGTGCGAAGGCCATCACCCATCCCCCCCGAACTCTCGTGAACATCCGCGCGCCCACCGCCCGGCAGGGCCAGAGCACCCTACCGGTGCCGCACGCGGTACCACCCAACAGGCATAGTAGGGGCCGGGTCTGACAGCGCGGGCCCGCGAGGCGGGCGAGGGCGGGGGCGGGCCTCCCGCCGGGCCCGGCCGGGCCTCCACCACTCCGCACGGGGAGAGAGCGGACACAGATGGCATCACGGCGCGACGAACTCAACGCCTACACCTTCGCGAAGCGCCGCCTCCTCGCGTCCTTCCTCCAGCCGTCGCCGTCCGGCTCGGAGGAGGGCGCGCCCAGGCCCCTCGGCGCGGTCGTCCCGAGTGTCGTCGTCGGGGTGGTGGTGCTCGCGGTGTTCGGGGCGATCGGCCTGTTCAGCCCGACGGCGCCCAAGGGCTGGGACGCGCCGGAGGAGCACGTCATCGTGGCCAGCGACTCCACCACCCGCTACGTCGTGCTGAGGACGGACGGCAAGGCCCAGCTGCACCCCGTGCTCAACATGGCCTCCGCCCGGCTGCTGCTGAAGCCCGGCAGCAGCGTCCTCACGGTCGACGAGAAGGTCCTGGACAGCGGTGAGCCCCCGCACGGCGCGACGATCGGCATCCCGTACGCGCCCGACCGCCTCCCGTCCGCCGACGAGGCGGCCCGCGCCAAGCGCTGGGCGGTCTGCGAACGCCCCGCCGACGGCGGCCGCGCCCTCCAGAAGGCGGCCTTCGTCCTCGCCGGGAAGGAGTGGCAGCGCACGGAGGGCGGCGGGAAGCTCTCCGGGGGCGACCTGCTGTACGTCGTCGGTCCGGACGGCACGACGCGGTACGTCGTCGACGCCGGGGGCACCGCATACCGGTTGACCGACCCGTCCGACCGGGAACTGCTGAAGGCGCTCGACACGCGCGGCCGCGCCCCGCAGCGCGTCTCCCAGGACTGGCTCGACACGCTCCACCAGGGCGACCCGGTGTCCGTCCCGCACATCGACGGCATCCCGGGCGCCCCGGCGCACGCCTCCGCCGGCCTCGGGGCGTACGACCGGGTCGGCATGGTCATCAAGGCCTACGACGGCTCGGTCATGCAGTACTACGTGGTCCTGCCCGGCCGGGTGGTCCGCGTCACCGAGTTCACCGCGACCCTGCTGCTCAACAGCGGCGCCCTGCTCGCCGTCGGACAGGCGGGCGAGGCGCGGCAGGTCAGCCCGGGCGCGGTCGCCGACAGCACGGCGTTCGCGGGGGAGAAGGACTGGCCGTCGTACCGCCCGAGGACCGTCAACACACCCGGCGGCGCCACCGGCCGCGGCACCGTCTGCAGCGTCCTGCGCTCGGTGGACGCCAGGAGCGGCCGCACGACCCTGTCCACCTGGGCGGGCACCGGCTTCCCCGCCCCGCTGGCCACCGGCTCCTCCAGCACGTACGTCACGCCCGGCTCGGGCCAGCTGTACCGCCAGTTCAAGGGCACGGAGACCAAGGCCGGCGCCGTCTTCCTGGTGACCGACACGGGCCTGCGCTACGCCCTGCAGTCCAACAGCGACAGCGCGACCGACGACCAGGGCGTCGGCACCTCGGCCGAGAAGCGCCGGGAGGAACTGAGCGAGGCCCGGATCGCCCAGACCCGGCTCGGCTACGAGGCGGTCGATCCGGCGCCGGTCCCCGCGGAGTGGTCGACGTTCCTCCCGACCGGCCCCCGCCTGTCGGAGGCGGCGGCCCGCCTCCCGCAGGGCTCATAGCGGACGCGGAGGGGTGACGCTCATGAGGACGACCCGTGACTCCGTCGCGAGGGGCGGAGCGCGACCTCGCTTCGAAGCGCCTGCACGGCCGCTGCTCACGCCGGCCGTCGTCAAGGCACTGGCGGCGGCGACGTCACTCGTCCTGCTGACGCTGCTCCCGGCCGCTCCCGCCCGGGCGGCGGACGGCACTCCGTGCACGTTCCCGTCGAAGCCGTACGCGGGCAGGCCCTGGGCGCTGCAACGGGTCAACCTCGATGCCCTGTGGGCCCGTTCGACGGGCCGGAACGTCCGGGTGGCGGTCATCGACACGGGCGTGGACGTCAGGAACCCGCAACTGACCGAGGCCGTGGACGCGTCGAGGGGCAGGAACTACCTCCCGCCGACGAACGCCCGCGGCGAGAGGATCGAGCGCGGCAACGCGCACGGCACCACGGACCCCGTGGGCCACGGCACGCGCGTGGCGGGCATCATCGCGGCTCGCCCCGCGGACGGAACCGGCTTCGTGGGCCTCGCCCCCGGCGCCACGATCATCCCGATCGCCCAGAACAACGCGGAGGGCGACGGCACAGCCACCTCCCTGGCCGACGCGATCGACTACGCGGTGGACGCCGGCGCCGACGTCATCAACATCTCCCAGGACACGGCCGACGCGGTGGAACCCGACCCGCAGCTGGCGCAGGCCGTGGCCCACGCCCTCGCCCGGCAGGTGGTGGTGGTCGCCTCCGCGGGCAACGACGGCCTGGGCGGCAACGCCAAGCCGACCTACCCGGCGTCGTACGAGGGCGTCCTCGCCGTGGCCTCCTCGGACCGCAACAACGAACGCGCCCCGTTCTCCCAGTCCGGCGACTTCGTCGACGTGGCGGCCCCCGGCGTGGACATGGTCTCGACGGTCCCGGGCGGAGGCCACTGCTCCGACAACGGTACGAGCTTCTCGGCACCGTACGTGGCGGCGGTGGCCGCGCTCCTGAAGTCGGCGTACCCCTCCTGGACGGCCCAGGAGATCGTCGCCCAGATCGAACAGACGGCGGAACGCTCCATCCCGGGCCACGACCGCCTGGTCGGCTGGGGCGTGGTCGACCCACTCAAGGCCCTGACCGCCACCGACCCGTCCCACCCGATCACCTCCCCCCACCCCCAGGAGGGCCCACCCCCGCCCGAACCCCCGACGATCTCCCCCCTCCACCTGGGCGAATCCCCCGAACAACGCACCACCCGCCTGGGCACGTACGTGGTCATCGGGGGAGCGGTGGGGGCGGCGGCGCTGGGCGGGGTGGCGGTGGCGGTGCGGGATGGGCGGCGTCGGCGGGGGGTGGGGCGGTAAACGCGCTGCGACATGACCTCGCCTCTCGTTGCCGTCGTCGAATCGCGCCATCACCTGCACATCGGCGACTTCTCCACTGCCTGTGTGTAGTCGATGATGAGCTGCTTCATCGCTGTGTCGTCCCGATGCCGCGTCCCTACAGCTTGGATGGCGGTGAACAGGACCTGATCCTTCCGCTGACCACCTTCGCACTCGGTTGCTTTCCCGAAAGCCTGGTAACCCGAGTAGAGGTATCGGCCGTCGTCCGTCCTCTTGTCCGGGTCATCTAGGGTCATGCCGCGAGCGAACTCGAAGGTGGCCATGTCGTTCCACCATTCCCATGACGTCTGGACGACCAACTTCCCGTCGACGGAGATGGCGCACTTGGATGCCGCCCCTGTCTGTGAGGTCGCCTCGACGGTCACCTTCTTCCCCGAGGGGAGGAAGCCCGAGAGCGCCTTCGCGTTGATGGGTGCTCCGCAGGCCGACTGAGGAGCTACGTAATCTTTCTCGGCTTCAGTTTGATCCCCTGTGCATGCTGAGAGAGCGACAAGGAAGACGGCTGCCCCGGCGACAGCCGACAGGCGCCGTCGTCGTGCACCGCTGAGTGATCTCTTCATTATGTGCCCGCTAGGTCGGAGCTATCCAGGATTGTTCTGGCTGCCGGGAGCTTGCCCGCCAAGGACGGCACGCGCATTGATGAAGCCTTGGCGAGCCCCTTCGCGGGACCAGGTGTCGATGTCTTCCGCGTTATGCAAGTGGTAGTGGTCCGCTGCGCCGCGAGCTGCAGTACTCACGTACTCATTGTTCATGCTGAGCGCGGCTTGCCAGCTGTCACCCATTTTCTGGTACGCCTCCTCCAAGTGATGTCCCTCGGCGTCTTTGAAAACGGCTTCAAGGACAAGACTGGTGCCTGTTCCGGCAACACCACTGGCGAGTGCCCCCACCCAGGGGGTGGCGACGAACGATGTGCCAACCCCTACAGCGGTACCGACACCGCCAGAAATGGCGTTCTTGTACTGCGAGACGGAGTAGTCGAAAGCTTTGTCCTCGTCCGACCCCGGACTCCCGATGGCCTCCTGACGGGCGAGCCCGAGTACACCGGACACTTCACCCGACCGCTCCGAGAAGTACTTGACCGTCGTTTCCGCGTCCCCGGAGAAGCGCTGATCGGCTGAGAGGCCCGGATCCAGGTGGTGGTACATGAGCTTCTCCATGTAAGCCTCCTGGCCGACTTCGAGGGCCGCGTAACCATCGTCGTTCTGCCCTACAGCGAAGATGAACTTGGTTACGTCCAGGTGATTCAGCGCGGCGTCGGTTCCGGTCAGCGGGTAGAGCTTTTCGATCCCGGCCCACGAGTCCGAATCCCTTGAGACGTCGGACATGGCCCGATTGATGTCAGGAAAATATTCCGCAGCCATTTGACCCATGCTGTCCGACATGTACTCGTGCTCGGTGAGGCGTTCGGGGGTATCCGCCACTGAGGAAACGATGGCGTTGAACAGCCTGGCCTGCTGATCGTTGTGAGCGGGCGTCTCGATGGTTGGCATCTCACCCGCTGGGTGCCCTGTGGTTGCTGCTTCCAGGGCCATGGCCAGGTAGTTCTGTCCGGTGTGCAGACCTTCGCCGTCCGGACTGGTCTCACGGGGCCAGTCGCGCTCCTCGAACAGGTACTGGAAGTTGGAGAGTGACACCCTCCCTTTGTACGAGTTCTCGTCGTCGGAGTCTCGCTCGAACGGGTTGTTCGGATCGTCCTTGGACACATACGTCTGATTGAAGAAGTCCGCGGCTGCATCCGGGCTGTTGGAGAGACCTCGCAGGTAGCCCGTGACAGGATCGGCGCCGCTGTCCTCGCCGATACGGTTGAGGTACTGGCCCACACCGCCTGCTCCACCGAACTGCCAAGCGCGGTTGGGATGTGCACCATCGCCGGTGAGTTGCCGCTCCGCCTCCATGAGGCGGGTGCCGTAGTCCTTCAGGAACCGGTCGTCGTAGTCGCCGACCCGCATGAGGTTGCTCATCACCTGGAAGCCCATGGGGCCGAAGCTGCTCCCTCCGGCCCGCGCCTCGCCGAGGCCGATCATGTCACGCTTCCAAGAGCTCATCGCGACGGAGTCACTCTGCGATGCACTGGCCAAGGTGAGGCTCAAACCCCGCTGTAGGTCGTCAAGTTGTTCCCGGCGGTTGGCGTCGATGTCGCAGTTGCGCGGATCCGTGATCCCCGTCCAGAAGTCGAGCGTCTTCTTGGGGCCGAGATCGGTGGCGAACCGCTCGGCAAAGAGAGGATCGGCGCTGTAGTTCTTGAGACCGGTGGTGAGCAGGTCGAACTCTTTCACGGTGAGATCGGCGGGGTCCTTCTTGGCGAGCCTGGCCAGTTCGTCCGCCTTCTCGAGGGCCGCCGCCGCGCTGTCCCGGTCCTTGTACCGAGCATCCGAGAACCCCAGCTTGCTCTGGTCCGCCAGGGCCTTGAGGACCGTGCCGGCGGAGTTGTCGCTCTCCGTGGCCTTGTCGAGGATGCCCTGGATCTCGTCGCGGAGTGCGGTCACGTCGGCCGTCCGGTCGGGCCCGCTCGAGGCTGCCGTCTGCGGCGGGACGCTCGACGTGACCATGAAGGCGTCACCCGAGGGAAAGACGGAGAGGCTCTTCCTCCGGCCGTTCTCGACGGCGGTGGTGAGTTGCCGGTGGTAGCCCTTCAGTTCGCCCAGGGTGTCGACGAGGATCCGGTGGATGGTGCTCGCCTGGGTGTGGGCGTCCGCGAACTCGCCCGCCGTCGTGCCGATGAACTCCTTGCTCACCTGCTGGTTCATCCCGGCCCAGTTGGCCTTGATGGCCGCTTGGTGCAGGTCGGTCTCCGCGTCCTTCTTCAGCTCGCCGAGGTTCCGCACGAGGGTCGCCCAGTCGGTGACGGCGTCGTCGAGGAGGCTGAAGCTGGCGTGGAAGAGCGTCTCGAAGTTCATGGGGTCGTCCCTGGATCGGGCCGGTCGAGCGGGCGGAGTTGGAGGGGGAGAGGCGGCGCTAAACGCGCGGGGCAGGCCCGACAGCTACCACCGCCGTGGCCCTACCCCTTCTTCTTGCTCTGCTCCCCGTACACCCCGTTCGGCCGCCCCGGCTCCCCGACCCGTTCGTCGAACCCGGCGTCCAGCGGGGCGATGCTGCTGGTCCGCCGGGCGATGTAGCCGTCGTCCCCGTCGTGCAGCGCGCGCGTGACGTGCATGTGGTTCGCGATGTGCGCGCACGCGTCCATCAGGGACTTGAGCTGCTCCTCCCAGCGCGTGGACACGTGCTGGAGACCCGCTCCGAGGGCGAAGCCCTGCTGCGTCAAGTCGGTGGCCGCGGAATCACTCGTGGGGACGGCCACCCGGGCCCGGTCCCACAGGTCGTTGTACAGGGTGTGCGCCGACCTGCCCAGCGCGGCGAGGTCCTTCTGGCTGGCCTTGAGCACGCCGTACGTGCCCGGCGCCCCGGAGGAGCCGTGAGCGCCACCGCCACCACCGCCGGAACCACCGGCATCCGCGCCGTTCAGCCGCATGTGTGCCGAGTCCCGGCGCTGCCGCAGCGCCTCGGTCTTCAACTGCTCCCACTCGTCCCACGCCATGGCCGGACACCTTCCCCGTTGTGAACCCGCGCTGCCCGCACTGCCCGCGATTCCCCCCCGCCGGTCGGGCAGCGTTGCCTCCGGGCGGGCCGCCGCTGCCCCGGCCCACCCCTCGCGGCACAAGCTAGCAACTGCCACTGACGGTGCGTGCGGTGCGCACGCCCGTCACCGTCCTGACCACCGCATCATTCAGGCCAAGCTCCCGCCCGGCCCCGCGCTCCCCGACCCGTGAGCCCGTAACTTACGTGGCTCATGTCCCAGTTGGGGTCGGTGCCCGACGTGGGTAAGGTGCCGGTGTGTGCTGGGACCGCCGCGCTGTGCGATCGCACACCGGCGCACACCGGCGCACACCGGCGCACGCCGGACGGCAGGACACCCGCGCGTCGCCTGCCCCGTCACCGGCCTGCCCACCGGGCCCACCACGTCAGCGCCGCACCGATCCACGCCGACCACTCGACGTACCCCCGCACCACGGGAGAAAGGCAGGCTCACCGTGTCCACCCCGAGCCAGAAACTCGAAGACGCAGCGGTCGTCAAGCTGCAGCAGGACATGTACACCAAGTACGAGAGCATCCGCGCCCGCGTGCACGGCCTGCAGGGCGTCATCGACAGCCTCGAAGGACAGTGGGACGGCATCGGCCGCGCCGCGTTCGACGCGAAGCAGTTCGAGATCAACCAGTCCCTGCGCGCCATCGGGGGCATTCTCGGCGAGGTCATCGAGGCGATGACGACCGCGCGCACCATCAAGGACTCCAAGGAGGACGAGGTCCGCGCCGCGGTCAACAAGATCAACCTCCAGGACGGCGCGCCCACCGTCTCCCCCTTCACGTCGATGTGAGCCCCGGCGGACACCCGCCACCAGTCCACCGCACGCCGTCGGGCACCCACGAGAGAGCAGAGGGACCAGCGCATGAGCCGGAACAACGACGGACTGAACGTCACCTACAACGCACTAGACTTCGCCGCCACCAGGATCGCCAACGAGGCGAAGCTCCTCGAGCAGGACCTGGAGGAGCTCAGGAAGATGGTCGAGAGCAGCAAGCAGTACTGGGTGGGCGAGGCCCAGGACGCCTTCGACCTGAAGCTCGCCCGCTGGAAGAAGGAGGCCGACGACATCCACCAGGCGCTGACCGGCATCGGTCACGTGGTCGGACAGTCGGGCGGTACGTACATGGAGGGCGACAAGAAGGCGGCCGGCTACCTCCAGTGAGCCGTACCGGCGGCTGACGCCGGCCGAGGCGCACCCGACGGTGAGCCGCTGAGCAGGACCCTGGGTGGGCGTGCGCGGGAGACGCCCACCGTTCCTGTCTCCCGCTCGGACGACCGTCCCCACTCACCTGCCGCCGCCGCGCACCGTCACTCGCCGACCTCCCCCGCCAGCCCCACCTGCACCATCGGCTTCCCCCGCCGCCTGGACACGAAGATCCCCCGCCCCGCCGGCATCGCCCGCGGCCGCACCCCGCCCAGCAGGTCGCCCTCCGCCGGGTCACCCGCAAGGACGACACCCTGGGCGCCGAGTTCCTTCATGCGCTGCATGAACGGCTCGTACGACGCCCGCCCCGCGCCCGCCGTCGAGCGCGCGATGATGAACCGCACCCCCACGTCCCGCGCGAACGGCAGCAGTTCCGTGAGACCCGCCAGGGGATTGCCGCTCGACGTGGCGACGAGGTCGTAGTCGTCGATGACGACGAACACCGTCGGCCCCCGCCACCAGCTCCGCTCCCGCAACTGCTCCGGCGTGACGTCCGCCGTCGGCGTGCGCCGCCGCATCAGGTCGGCCAGCGCGTCCATGTGGTGCTGCATCTGGTTCGACACGGGGATGTACTCGGCCAGGTGCGAGGGCGGTGTCACGCCCAGCAGCGAACGGCGGTTGTCCACGACGAACAGCTTGCAGTGGTCGCCGTCGTAGCGCTCGCCGAGGCGCCGGACGAGCAGCCTCAGCAGGTTCGACTTGCCGGACTCGCTCTCGCCGAGCACCAGGAAGAACGGGTCCTGGTCGAAGTCCACGAAGACCGGCTCGAGATGGTCCTCGTCCAGCGCGAAGGACACGCCCCGCTCCGGGAAGCGGTCGCCGGACGGCAACCGGTCCGCGGCGAACGACCGCGGCAGCAGCCGTACGCCGGGAGCACCCGGCTGCTGCCAGTGCCGGCCCACCTCGGCCACCAGCGCCGACGTCGCGTCCGGCAGGTCGGCGTCCGAGGACAGGCCGTCGATCCGCGGGACGGCCGCCATGAAGTGCTGCCTCTGCGGCGTCTGTCCGCGCCCGGGGACACCCGTGGGCACGTTGGCCGCGACCTTGCGGTCGAACTCGGAGTCCATCGCGTCGCCGAGCCGCAGCTCCAGCCGGTTCATCAGGTGGTCCTTGAGGTTCGCGCGGACCTCCATCGCGCGCGACGCCGTGAGGACCAGGTGGATGCCGAAACCGAGGCCCCGGGCCGCGATGTCCAGCACCACCGGCTCCAGCGCCTCGTACTCCGTGCGGAACGCGCCCCAGCCGTCGATCACCAGGAAGACGTCGCCCCACGGCTGGTCGGTCAGCGGGATGTCGCCCCGCGCGCGACGGGCGCGGAAGTCGGCCACCGAGGAGATCCCGGCCGAACGGAAGTACTCCTCACGGCGGTTCATGATGCCGTACACCTCGGCCGTCGTGCGGCGCACGCGCTCCGGGTCGAGCCGGGAGGCGACCCCGCCGACGTGCGGCAGCCCGGCCACCGCCGACAGGCCGCCCCCGCCGAAGTCCAGCGCGTAGAACTGCACTTCGTGCGGTGTGTGGGTGAGCGCGAACGACGCCACGACCGTGCGCACCAGCGTCGACTTCCCGGACTGCGGCCCACCGAGGATCTGCATGTGGCCCGCCGACCCGCCGAAGTCGGCCCACAGCGGGTCGCGCCGCTGCTCGTAGGGCTTGTCGACGATGCCGACCGGCACCACGAACCGCCCCGCGCCCTCGTACCCCGGCAGGGTCAGACCGCGGCCCGCGACCGGCGCGAGGCCGGGCAGCAGGGCGTCGAGCGACGGCGGGCTGTCCAGCGGCGGCAACCAGACCTGGTGCGCCGCCGGCCCCTGCGCCTCCAGCCGGCGCACGACGACGTCCAGCACGGTGTCCGCGAGCGCGTCATCGTCAATGGAACCGGCACCGGTACCGGTACCGCCACTGGCACCGGAACCGCCACCGGCACCACCACCCACATCAGCACCGGAACCAACACCAGCAACGCCAGCTGCACCAGCACCAGCCCCAGGACCAGCCCCACCAGCCACCCCCGCCCCGTCACCCGACGCCCCCCGCTGGTGCGGCAGCACCCCCCGCCCCACCGGCACCCGCGCCGCCGTGAACAGCACGGGCCTGCGGTCCGCCGGGAGGAGCCCGCCGGACGACACGCGCGGCGCGCCGGAGCGGTACGCGCCGGAGACGTAGGCGGCCTTGAAGCGCACCAGTTCGTCGGTGCCGAACTTGAGCAGCCCGGACCCGGGGACGTTCGGCAGCTCGTAGGCGTCCGGGACGCCGAGCGCCGCGCGCGACTCGGCGGCGGAGAAGGTCCGCAGCCCGATCCGGTACGACAGGTGGGTCTCCAGGCCCCGCAGCCGGCCCTCCTCCAGCCGCTGCGAGGCGAGCAGCAGGTGCACGCCGAGCGAGCGGCCGATCCGGCCGATCTGCACGAACACCTCGATGAAGTCCGGCTTGGCGGTAAGCAGTTCGCTGAACTCGTCGATGACCAGGACCAGGGACGGCATCGGCTGCAGCGGGGCGCCGGCCGCGCGGGCCTTCTCGTAGGCGTGGATGTTGGCGTAGTTGCCCGCGCCGTGGAGCATCTCCTGACGGCGGTTCAGCTCGCCGCGCAGGGAGTCGCCCATGCGGTCGACCAGGGTGAGGTCGTCCGCGAGGTTGGTGATGACCGCGGCCACGTGCGGGAGGTGGGCCATGCCCGCGAACGTGGCGCCGCCCTTGAAGTCGGCCAGCACGAAGTTCAGCGTCTCGGAGGAGTGGGTCACCGCGAGGCCGAGGACCAGGGTGCGCAGCAGCTCCGACTTTCCGGAGCCGGTGGCGCCGACGCACAGGCCGTGCGGCCCCATGCCCTCGTGCGCCGCCTCCTTCAGGTCGAGCAGCACGGGACGGCCGTCCTCGCCGACGCCGATCGGCACGCGCAGCCGCTCCGCCTGCCCGCGCGGCCGCCAGGTGTGCCGGGGGTCGACGGCGGCCGCGTCCCCCAGGTCCAGCAGGTCGGTGAACTCCAGCCTCGCCAGCAGCGGTTCGTCGTCGTCCCCGCCGGACGCCACGCGCAACGGCGCCAGCTGCCGGGCCAGCGCCTCGGCGGCCTCGTACGACAGGACGTCCGGCGTGCCCTCGTAGGCGGGTCCCTGTGCGGACTCCAGCAGCAGGCTCGTCGGCCGTACGACGACGGAGAGGTCGCCGCGGCCGTGGGCGAGCTCGCCGGGCACGACCTCGAGCAGGGTGACGCCCTGGAGGCCCTCGGGGCTCGCCAGCAGTGAGGTCGGCGGCAGGGACACACCGTCCAGGACGACCACGACGTGCGGCTGTTCGGGCACGGGCGGCCCGGCCGGGTGGAAGCGCGGGCGCCCCTGCAGACGGGCGCCGAGCAGGTCCTCGAGCTCCAGCGGGTCGGCGCTGATCAGCCGGACGCTGCCGGCGCCGTCCGCGAGCCCGGGCGCCTGCGCATGGGGCAGCCACTTGACCCACTCCCACTCGGGCGCGGACTCCGGCGCCGCGGCGACGGCGACGACCAGGTCCGCGGGGGAGTGCAGCGCGGTGAGGGAGGCGGTCACCGCGCGCGTGGCGCCGCGCACCGTGGCCGGATCACCGCTGATCGTCAGGTGGAAGAAGGCCCGCAGCGACAGGGCGATCGGCAGGTCCTCCAGCAGGCCGTGGGTGGCGACGAACCGCTCCACCGCGCCGGCGGTCATCGGCTCCAGCTGGTCGGTGGGCGCGCTCTGCGGGGGCACCAGGGGGGTCGACAGGGGCTGGACCCCGAGGCCGACGCGCACCTGCCCGAAGTCCTCGTCGCCGGAGCGCCGCTCCCACACGCGGCTGCCCTCGGCGACCAGCGCCCACAGTTGCTCGGGCGAAGGGTGCAGATAGAACTGGGCGTCGCGCTGGGCCCGCGCGGTGTCCTGCGCGGCACGCCGCACCTGCGACAGGTAGCGGAGGTAGTCGCGCCGCAGGTCCGCCAACTGTCCGATGTTGCCCCGGCGGTAGCGGACCAGCATCGAGACGCCCAGGGCGAGGGTGGACGCCACCATCACCATGCCCATGATCTTCATGAAGGGCTGGGCCTGCGGGTTGAAGAAGAACACCACGGAGCCGCCCATGCCGAGCATGGGCAGCAACTGCAGGAGCGCGCCCTCCCGCTGACCCCGCGGCAGCTCCGGCGGCGGCTGGAGGACGACCTCCTCCGTGGGCACTTCCTTCGGCAGCGTCCGCGGCGGACGCTTGACGACGACGTGGCTCATTCGCACCGATTCCCTGGTCCGCCCGACCCGTTCGGCCCCCCGCCCCGTGTCCGGGGAACGTCGGTCGCGCAGCGCGATCCTACTGACCGTCACCGACATCGGCGGGCGATAAGGTGCCGGGTGAAAACCTGTGAGCAGGTGCGAACCGGCCCCGGCCGTACGCACTGACGAGGGGGAGACGACAGGTGAGCACGACGGCCTCCGCGCCGACCGGCGCGAGCGGCGGACCCGGCACCGCGGCCCCGTTCCCGGCGGGCACGCGGTCCGGCTTCTGCCGGGTCACCATCGTGGCGCCCGACGGCCGCGTCGACGTGGCCCTGCCCGACGACGTCCCGGTCGCGGACCTCTACCCGGAGGTCCTGCGCCTGTCGCGGCAGCGCCCCGCCGAGGGCGCCCCGGTCGGCTACCACCTGGTACGCCGCGACGGGACGGTCCTCGACAGCGCCCGGTCCTTCGCGGCCCAGCGCATCCTGGACGGCGAACTGCTCACGCTGCGCCCGTTCGCCCAGTCGCTGCCGCCGGCCGTCTTCGACGACGTCGCCGAGGTGGTGGCCGCCGCCGTCACGCGCGACCGCACGCTGTGGAGCGGCGAGCACACGCGCGTGGCGGGCCTCGTCGCGGGCGGGGTGCTGCCCGCGCTGCTCGCGTTCATGGCCTGGAGCTCCCAGACCCGCCACGACATGCACGGCCTGCAGGGTGTCCTCGCCGCCGTCGCCGGGGTTTTCCTGGTGACCTTCGCCTGCGTCCGCGCCCGCGTGTACGACGACCGTGCGTCGGCGGTCGCCCTCGGGCTCGGGGCGCTGCCGAACGTCGCCGTCGCGGGGTCGGGCCTGCTGCCGCCGTCCGACGGGCAGGGCGTCGGACGGCTCCAGTTCCTGCTGGCCTGCACCTTCGTGCTGCTGGCCGCCCTGGTGCTCACGCTCGTGTCACCCGGCGGGGACGGCCCCTTCGTGGCGTTCGTGTTCGCCTCGGCGGTCGCCCTGGTCGTCACCTTCGTGGCGCTCCTCGCCGGCTTCGAGCCCGTGGAGACGGCCGCCGTGTGCGCGCCGCTGTCCGTGTGCGCGCTCGCGTTCCTGCCGGGCCTGTCCGTGCGGTTCGCGCGGCTGCCCGTCGGCTACGAGCCGCCGACCCCGTCGGGCGGCTACGCGGACGAGGAGCCGACGGCGCAGCGACCGGTGGACGCCGAGCGCGTCGCCGCCCAGGCCCGCCGCGGCCACGAACTCCTCGTCGGCCTGGTCGGCGGCTGCGCGCTGCTCAGCGTGGGCGCCTCGCTGGTGCTCGGCTCCTCCGACGACCCCTGGGCGCAGCTCCTGGCCCTGGCGGGGGCGGTCGCCATGCTGATGCGGGCCCACCTGTTCCGCTACACCGCGCAGGTCGCGGCCACCCTGGCCGCGGGCCTCGCCGGTCTCGTCGCGCTCGGTCTGGGGCTCGCCCTGAACCCGCCGCGGTCGTCCTGGCACGACGCCCTGCACGGGGACACCGCCGCGCTCGACGTGCGCAGCGTGTGGCTGGTGGCCGCCGTCGCCGCGGCGGCCGCGGTCGTCACCTCCGTCGGGCTCATCACCCCGCGCCGGGGCGTCACCCCGTTCTGGGGACGCTTCTTCGAGATCGCCGAGGCGTTCGTCCTGCTGACCCTGGTCCCGCTGGCGCTCGCCGTGTTCGACGTGTACGCGGCGGCCAGGTCCATGGCCGGCACCTGACGCCCGGCCCACCGTCTCCCGGGGCGCACCGCGCGTACGTGCCCCGCCCCGGACCTCGCCGCCCCACGCGTGCGGTCCCCGCCGCTCGTCCGCCGCCCCACGCGTGCGTGCCGCCTCCCGTCCTGACGAAAGGATTCTCCAGCGTGAGCTTCGGCCCACCACCCTCCGTCTTCACCCAGTCCGCGGTCACCGCGCAGACGGAACAGAAGAAGCGCCGCCGCCGCACCTGGCTGCTCGTCACGCTCCTGGTCGCCCTCGTGGCCGGTCTCGGCACGGGAGGCTGGCTCCTGTGGGGCCGCGACGGCGGCTCACCCTCCGACGGCAGGTCCGGCGAAGCGGCCCCCGGCCCCCTCGACGTCCGTCAGACGGTGGAGAAGCCCCCCGCCACCACCACCGGCGCCATGGCCTTCCGCTTCTCCGTGGACGACATGAGCCCCGGCGAGCACTACGCGCTGCCCGGCATGTGGGCCACCGACACCGTCCTCGCCAAGGGCATCAACCGAACCCTGGCCGGCTACCCGATCGGCGCGGATGCCGCGCCCGGCAAGAAGCAGGAGAAGTGGACGGTTCGCCTCGACGGCCCGATCTGCGGCTACACCCCGCACGTCACCGTCGACCACCGCACCGCCGTCCTGTTCAAGGCCAGCGACCGCGAGGGGGCGTACTGCAACCACGTCGTCCTCGTCGACCTCGACGACGGCACCGAGGTCTGGGAGCGCACCTTCCCCGTCTCCATGGCGGGCCACTCCGTCAGCTCCCCGCAGCGCACGCCGGGCGTCACCCTCGCCCACGACACCGTCGCCGTCACCTGGGGCGGCGGCACCAGCGCCTTCGACCTGGCCGAGGGCCGCAGCAAGTGGCGTACGACGGTCTCCGGGTCCTGCCGGGACGACGGCGCCGCCGGAGGGGCCGGGCTGCTGATCCGGCGCACGTGCTGGAAGGAGGGCGCCCCCTCCAGCGACCTCTGGGACGGGACGACGTACTCCGTGCGCAAGGTCGACCCCGCCACGGGCGCGACGCTGTGGACGTACTCCGCCGCGAAGGGCGTCCGCGACCTGGCCGTGCCCTCCGCCGAGCCGCCCGTCGTCGGCGTGTCCGCGGGCGACACAGGGCTGACCGAACTGATCTCCCTGGACGCCGAGGGCCGCAACCGCGCCACGGTGAGCCTGCAGAGCGGCACCTACGTGGGGGAGTGCTCGTCCTTCGACTACCTGGTCATCGACGACTGCCCGACCATCGCCGTCGGTGACGGCCAGGTCTTCCTGCGCAGCAAGGACCAGACCGACCAGGGCACGTCCAACTGGATCATCGGCTTCGACCTGGCCACCGGGAACACCACCCGCAAGTTCGACTCCGGCCCGAACGCGCTGCTGCGGCCGGTGCGGATGAGCGGGCACCAGCTGCTCGCCCTGCGCACCAGCGAGGACGGCATCTCCCCGCACGCCCTGGTGAGCCTGGACCCCGAGACCGGCGGCGAGCGGCCCTACCTCTACTTCGGGCTGCCCGCGGAGGCCGCGCCCCTCACCTCGATCGACGACAACGACGTCCTCGTCCAGGACGGGCGGGTCTTCTTCGGCGCCAAGACCGCGGACGGGCCCGGCGAGGACCAGAAGAAGGCGTGGATCTACCTGGTGCTCGGCATCGGCGCGGCGAAGAAGTAGGCCACCGACGAAAAGGGGGCGTCCGGTGTCACCACCGAGCGCCCCCGCCGTACCCCTCGGCTACGGTGCGTCCGCCTGCGCGGGCACCCCGCCGTCGCGCGCGTCCGGCTCCAGGTCGAACTCGCCGTCCCGGGCACCCAGCACGAACGCCCGCCACTCCGCCTCGGTGTAGCGCAGCACCGTGTCCGGGTCGAGCGAGGAGCGCATCGCGACCGCGCCGGCGGGCAGGTACGCGATCTCCACCCGCTCCTCGTGCTCCTCGGTGCCCGGCGCGCAGTGCCACTCCACGTCCGAGATGTCGAGCGCGTACAGCTCGTCCCGCTCGCGTTCCTTGCGGGCCTTGCGTTCCTCGTCCGTCTCATCGGCCATGGCGGCTCCGGTCCTTCCTACGGGGCAACGAGCTGTACGACTACCCTACTTGGAGCATTCGTCCAGGTCAGAGGTTTCTCGTCGACCGCACTCGTTCGAGTGGTACAGCGGCGCCGGTCCACGGGGCCGGGCGGGCCGGCGGACGGGTCCGTCGAGGCGGGCTGCTACTCTTGCATTCGGCCGTTTGTGTACGCACCCCCGGAACGCACCGTTCTGGAGGTCGCGCCCAGCGGATCCCCGCCTTCCGAGTCACGGAAGCTCCCCCGAGACACAGACCGGGGGCACTCGGTGGCCACCACAGATCATGAGGAGTACGCGTGTCGCTCGACGCCGCCACGAAGAAGCAGATCATCTCCGAGTTCGGTACCAAGGAGGGCGACACCGGCTCCCCCGAGGTCCAGGTCGCCATGCTCTCCCGTCGGATCTCCGACCTGACGGAGCACCTCAAGACGCACAAGCACGACCACCACTCCCGCCGGGGTCTGCTGATCCTGGTCGGTCAGCGTCGTCGCCTGCTCCAGTACCTGGCCAAGAAGGACATCCAGCGCTTCCGTGCGCTGGTCGACCGCCTGGGCATCCGCCGCGGTGCGGCCGGCGGCGCCAAGTAGCACGCCGTGGAGGGAGCGGTTCCCGTGCCGATTCGGGGACCGCTCCCTTTGCCGTACGTGCGGAAACATGCGGACTGTCACTCACGCTTTGTAATGTGGTGGCAGGAAGCACGACGTGCGACACAGCATGACAAGAAGAGGAGGAGCGCACCTCGCCGCCGCCGGTCCTCGGTAGTGGCCCCCGGGCAACGACAGCCCCGGGTGCTTCGATCGAAGACCGGCCCGCACCAGACGGCGCGCTTCTCCACGACCGTCCCCCTGCCACACGGGCAGCCAGGGACGAGGACGAGGAGACATCACTAGTGGAGAACGAGACCCACTACGCCGAAGCCGTGATCGACAACGGCACCTTCGGCACCCGCACCATCCGTTTCGAGACGGGCCGCCTGGCCAAGCAGGCCGCCGGCTCCGCCGTGGCGTACCTGGACGACGACACCATGGTGCTGTCGGCCACCACCGCCTCCAAGAACCCCAAGGACCAGCTCGACTTCTTCCCCCTGACGGTGGACGTCGAGGAGCGGATGTACGCCGCCGGCAAGATCCCCGGCAGCTTCTTCCGCCGTGAGGGCCGGCCCTCCGAGGACGCGATCCTCACGTGCCGCCTCATCGACCGCCCGCTGCGCCCGTCCTTCAAGAAGGGCCTGCGCAACGAGATCCAGGTCGTCTGCACCGTCATGGCGCTCAACCCCGACCACCTGTACGACGTCGTCGCGATCAACGCCGCGTCCGCGTCCACGCAGCTGGCCGGCCTGCCCTTCTCCGGCCCGATCGGCGGCGTCCGCGTCGCGCTGATCAGCGGCCAGTGGGTCGCGTTCCCGACGCACACCGAGCTCGAGGACGCCGTCTTCGACATGGTCGTCGCCGGTCGCGTCCTGGAGGACGGCGACGTCGCGATCATGATGGTCGAGGCCGAGGCCACCGAGCAGACCATCAAGCTGGTCGAGGGCGGCGCCGAGGCGCCCACCGAGGAGGTCGTGGCCGCCGGTCTGGAGGCCGCGAAGCCCTTCATCAAGGTCCTGTGCAAGGCCCAGTCGGACCTCGCCGCCAAGGCCGCCAAGCCGGTCGGCGAGTTCCCGGTCTTCCTGGACTACCAGGACGACATCCTGGAGGCGCTGAGCGCCGCCGTGCGCACCGAGCTCGCCCAGGCGCTCACCATCGCGGGCAAGCAGGAGCGCGAGGCCGAGCTGGACCGCGTCAAGGCGCTCGCCGCCGAGAAGCTCCTGCCGGAGTTCGAGGGCCGCGAGAAGGAGATCTCCGCCGCCTACCGCTCCCTGACCAAGCAGCTCGTCCGCGAGCGCGTGATCAAGGAGAAGAAGCGCATCGACGGCCGCGGTGTCACCGACATCCGCACGCTGGCCGCCGAGGTCGAGGCCATCCCGCGGGTTCACGGCTCCGCGCTGTTCGAGCGTGGCGAGACCCAGATCCTGGGCGTCACCACCCTCAACATGCTCCGCATGGAGCAGCAGCTGGACACCCTCTCCCCGGTGACCCGCAAGCGCTACATGCACAACTACAACTTCCCGCCGTACTCCACCGGTGAGACCGGCCGCGTCGGCTCCCCGAAGCGCCGCGAGATCGGCCACGGCGCCCTCGCCGAGCGCGCGCTCGTGCCGGTGCTGCCCGCGCGCGAGGACTTCCCCTACGCGATCCGCCAGGTGTCCGAGGCCCTCAGCTCCAACGGCTCGACCTCCATGGGCTCGGTCTGCGCCTCCACCATGTCGCTGCTGAACGCCGGTGTGCCGCTCAAGGCCCCGGTCGCCGGTATCGCCATGGGCCTGATCTCCCAGGAGATCGAGGGCGAGACGCACTACGTCACCCTCACCGACATCCTCGGTGCGGAGGACGCCTTCGGCGACATGGACTTCAAGGTCGCCGGCACCAAGGAGTTCGTGACCGCCCTCCAGCTCGACACCAAGCTGGACGGCATCCCCGCCTCCGTCCTGGCCGCGGCCCTCAAGCAGGCCCGCGACGCCCGCCTCCACATCCTCGACGTGATGATGGAGGCCATCGACCGGCCCGACGAGATGTCCCCGAACGCCCCGCGGATCATCACCGTCAAGATCCCGGTCGACAAGATCGGTGAGGTCATCGGCCCCAAGGGCAAGATGATCAACCAGATCCAGGAGGACACCGGCGCCGAGATCACGATCGAGGACGACGGCACCATCTACATCGGTGCCGCCGACGGCCCCTCCGCCGAGGCCGCCCGCGCCACGATCAACGGCATCGCCAACCCGACGATGCCCGAGGTCGGCGAGCGCTACCTGGGCACGGTCGTGAAGACGACCACCTTCGGTGCCTTCGTCTCCCTGCTCCCCGGCAAGGACGGTCTGCTGCACATCTCGCAGATCCGCAAGCTCGCCGGCGGCAAGCGCGTGGAGAACGTCGAGGACGTCCTCGGCGTCGGCCAGAAGGTCCAGGTCGAGATCGCCGAGATCGACTCCCGCGGCAAGCTCTCCCTCATCCCCGTGATCGAGGGCGAGGAAGGCTCCGAGGACGACACGAAGGACGACACCGACAAGTGACGTCGAGCAGCTCCACGGCGACGGCCCGCACCTCCTCGGAGGCGCGGGCCGTCGCCCGTACCCAAACCCTCATCAAGGGCACCGACGGCACCGGCACGGTCCGCAGGACCACCCTCCCCGGCGGTCTGCGCATCGTCACCGAGACCCTGCCCTCGGTCCGCTCCGCGACCTTCGGCATCTGGGCGCACGTCGGCTCCCGCGACGAGACCCCCGCGCTGAACGGCGCCACGCACTACCTCGAGCACCTGCTGTTCAAGGGCACCCACCGGCGCAGCGCCCTGGACATCTCCGCCGCCCTCGACGCGGTGGGCGGCGAGATGAACGCCTTCACGGCGAAGGAGTACACGTGCTACTACGCGCGCGTGCTCGACGCCGACCTGCCGCTCGCCATAGACGTCGTCTGCGACATGCTCACCGGCTCGCTGATCCTGGAGGAGGACGTCGACGTCGAGCGCGGCGCCATCCTCGAGGAGATCGCGATGACCGAGGACGACCCGGGCGACTGCGTGCACGACCTGTTCGCGCACACGATGTTCGGCGACAACCCCCTCGGCCGCCCCGTCCTCGGCACGGTCGACACGGTCAACGCCCTCACCGCGGACCGCATCCGCCGCTTCTACAAGAAGCACTACGACCCCACCCACCTCGTGGTCGCCTGCGCCGGCAACGTCGACCACCAGAAGGTCGTCCGCCAGGTCCGCGCCGCCTTCGAGAAGTCCGGGGCGCTGCGCGACCCGGACGCCGTGCCCCTCGCCCCGCGCGGCGGCAGCCGCACCCTGCGCACCGCCGGCCGGGTCGAGCTGGTCGGCCGCAGGACCGAGCAGGCGCACGTCGTCCTCGGCATGCCCGGCCTGTCCCGCACGGACGACCGGCGCTGGGCCCTGGGCGTCCTCAACACCGCCCTGGGCGGCGGGATGTCCTCGCGCCTGTTCCAGGAGGTCCGCGAGAAGCGCGGCCTGGCCTACAGCGTGTACTCGTACACCTCGGGGTTCGCCGACTGCGGCCTGTTCGGCGTGTACGCCGGCTGCCGGCCCAGCCAGGTCCACGACGTGCTGAAGATCTGCCGCGACGAACTCGACCAGGTCGCCCAGCACGGCCTCTCCGACGACGAGATCGACCGTGCCATCGGCCAGCTCAAGGGCTCCACGGTCCTCGGCCTGGAGGACACCGGCGCGCTGATGAACCGCATCGGCAAGAGCGAGCTGTGCTGGGGCGAGCAGATGTCCGTCGACGACATGCTGTCCCGGATAGCGGCCGTGACCCCGGACGACGTCCGCGCGGTGGCCCGCGAGGTCCTGGGCCGGCGCCCGTCGCTGTCGGTCATCGGCCCCCTGAAGGACAAGCAGGCCGCGCGCCTGCACGACGCCGTCGCCTGACCCACCTGGCAAAGGAAGCAACAGACATGAGCAAGCTGCGCGTGGCGGTCCTCGGCGCCAAGGGCCGGATCGGTTCCGAGGCGGTCCGGGCCGTCGAGGCCGCCGAGGACCTGGAGCTGGTGGCCGCCCTCGGCCGGGGCGACTCGCTCCAGGCGCTGACCGACGCCGGCGCCCAGGTGGCCGTGGAACTGACCACGCCCGCCTCGGTCATGGACAACCTCGAGTTCTGCGTGGGCCACGGCATCCACGCCGTCGTCGGCACCACCGGCTGGACCGACGAGCGCCTGGCCCGCCTCCGGGAGTGGCTGGCCGGCTCCCCGCAGACCGGTGTGCTCATCGCGCCGAACTTCTCCATCGGCGCCGTGCTCACCATGAAGTTCGCGCAGATCGCCGCGCCGTACTTCGAGTCGGTGGAGGTCGTCGAGCTGCACCACCCGAACAAGGTGGACGCCCCCTCGGGCACCGCCACGCGCACCGCCCAGCTCATCGCCGAGGCCCGCGCCAAGGCCGGCACGGCCCCCGCGCCGGACGCCACCACGACCGCCCTGGACGGCGCCCGCGGCGCGGACGTCGACGGGGTGCCCGTGCACGCGGTCCGTCTGCGGGGCCTCCTGGCCCACCAGGAGGTCCTCCTCGGCGGCGAGGGCGAGACTCTGACCGTCCGGCACGACTCCCTGCACCACAGCAGCTTCATGCCGGGCATCCTGCTGGGCGCCCGCCGCGTGGTGACGACGCCCGGCCTGACCTTCGGCCTGGAACACTTCCTGGACCTGGGCTGACCCGGATCATGCGAGCCAAGCTGTCCTACCTCGTCACGGCTGCCGTCCTGGTCTTCTACTTCGTCCTGGTCGGCAGCCGGGGCGTGCTGCTCATCCAGTCCGGCACGGTCGTCACCGTCACCTTCGGCGTGGCGGTGCTGGTCCTGCCGGTCATCGGCCTGTGGTTCCTGTGGAAGAACACCCAGTTCGTCCGCCGGGCCAACGCCCTGGCCGCCGAACTCGACGCCGAGGGCGGCCTGCCCGTCGACGAGCTGCGCCGGTCCCCGAGCGGCCGCATCGACCGGGAGTCGGCCGACGAGGTCTTCGCCCGGCGCAAGGCCGAGACGGAGGCAGCGCCCGACGACTGGCGCACCTGGTTCCGCCTCGCCGTCGCCTACCACGACGCCCGCGACACCCCGCGCGCCCGCAAGGCCATGCAGCGCGCCATAGCCCTGCACGACGGCAAGCCCGTCCAGGCCTGAGCCACCCGCGCCCACAAGGCGCCGCGCAGCCGCTGAACGGGCGCGCGGAGCCGGCCGGGCGCAGCGGAGGGGCCGGCCCGCTCCCGGCGGACCGGCCCCTCCGCGCGTCCTGGGGGCGGCGTCAGCCCGCGTTCTCCGCGGCCCACGCCTCGACCGTGTCGGCGGCCCGGTCGAAGGCCTCGTAGCGCGCGAGGAAGTCCGCGTCGTGCGTGGTCAGCAGCGGTACGGCGGCCTCCGCGCCGTGGTCCCGCCGGACGAGGACGAGCGCCTGCCCCTGCACGGTCCGCGGCAGCCCCAGCCAGCGCACCGGCTGCTGCACGGTCCGCACCGCGCCGACCCGGTTCCACGGCACCGTCCGCGTCACGAGCAGCCCGACCTGCCGCAGCCCCTGCGAGCTGACCCACACACCCATCCGCAGCAGCCGCAGCGCCCCGGCGATCACCAACAGCGAGAGCCCGAAGACCGTGGCCGCCTCGGACACGGAGCCGGTGAGCGCGATGACGACCGCCGCGAACAGCACGAAGGAGGCCAGTAGCAGCAGGACCGCGGCCGTGCCGACCCGCCAGGGACCGGGCCGGTAGGGGCGCCGCCAGCGCTCGTGGTCGTCGTGGGGCAGTGCGACGTCGTCCGCGGCCTCGAAGGGGTGATCGGCCGTCAGGAAGGGCAGGGGCACGGGTGGTCCTCACTCGATCCATGCTGGAGCTGTGACCGGTGAGGTTATCCGCCCGTGACGCCGCTCACCACCTTCGCGGGCCCCGGCAGGAGTCAGTGTCCCCGGGGCGGGTGGGACGAGTCGGACGACTGGGACGCCTGCGACTGCTGCGTGGGCACCGAGTGGTCGAGCGACAGCGCCGGCATCCCCACGACCAGCGCGCCGACGAGCGCGGCCACGATGGTGAGCCCCAGCAGCCAGCGCCCGGCCATCTCACCGGCGGACGCGCGCTGTCGTGGGGGCGGGGTGACGTTGCTGCGGAACCGCTCCGCCTCGGCCAGGAAGGCGAAGGGGACGGGCTCGCGCCGACGGAACATCGGAGTGCCACTCCTTTTCTTGTCAGGGTCCTTGTCAGGGTTTGTGGTCGAACACGTGGACCTCACCGATTCAGACGCGCGAGTGACACAAAAGGTGCCGATGTCCGACAAGATCTTTTGGCCGTGCCCCAGCGGGTGAGGGTGCCCGGGCCCGCTCGGGTGCCCCGTAAGGTGGTGGCCAACCGCAGCAGTGATGGAAGGACCCCCACCCCCGTGACCAGCCCAGAGTCGCTCACGTTCCGCAGTGACGTCACCGTCGAGCTGGTGAAGTCCAGCGCCTCGGACGCCGACGTGCTCTTCGCCGCCCGCGTCTCCACCGCGGGCGAGCAGTCCCTGGCGGAGCTCAGCAAGGACCCCGAGCGCTCCAAGGGCCTGATCAACTACCTGATGCGCGACCGGCACGGCAGCCCGTTCGAGCACAACTCGATGACCTTCTTCATCAGTGCCCCGATCTTCGTCTTCCGCGAGTTCATGCGGCACCGCGTCGGCTGGTCGTACAACGAGGAGTCCGGCCGCTACCGCGAGCTCCAGCCGGTCTTCTACGTCCCGGACACCTCCCGCAAGCTGGTCCAGCAGGGCCGCCCCGGGAAGTACGAGTTCGTCGAGGGCACCCCGTCCCAGCACGCCGCGGTCAGCGACACCCTGCGGGAGTCGTACGAGCAGGCGTACACCGCGTACCAGAAGATGCTCGCCGAGGGTGTCGCGCGCGAGGTCGCCCGTGCCGCCCTCCCGGTCGGCCTGTACTCCTCCATGTACGCCACCTGCAACGCCCGCTCGCTGATGCACTTCCTCGGCCTGCGCACCCAGCACGAGCTGGCGAAGGTGCCGTCGTTCCCGCAGCGGGAGATCGAGATGGTGGGCGAGAAGATGGAGGCGGAGTGGGCCCGGCTCATGCCGCTCACCCACGCCGCGTACAACGCCAACGGCCGCGTGGCGCCGTAAGGCGGCACCGCGTGCCCGCGCGGTACACATGTGCGGTTCCACCGCCCGAAGTGTCCGTATTGCGGCATTTCTAGAAGTTCATCTAGCCTGATCAAACGGACCCGGCACTGCTTGAACCCCCGAGCAGGCAGTGCCGGGCTCCACCTTTGTCCGGACTTGTCGCGACCCCCCGAGGGCAGACCCCGTGATGAGCAACGAGTAGCGTGTAACCCATGGCTCCGACCTCCACTCCGCAGACCCCCTTCGGGCGGGTCCTCACCGCCATGGTCACGCCGTTCACGGCGGACGGCGCACTCGACCTCGACGGCGCACAGCGGCTCGCCACCCACCTGGTGGACGCAGGCAACGACGGCCTGATCATCAACGGCACCACCGGCGAGTCCCCGACCACCAGCGACGCGGAGAAAGCGGACCTCGTACGAGCCGTACTGGAGGCGGTCGGCGACCGGGCCCACGTGATCGCCGGAGTCGGCACCAACGACACCCACCACAGCGTCGAGCTGGCCCGCACGGCCGAGCGCACCGGCGCACACGGCCTGCTGGTCGTCACGCCGTACTACAACAAGCCCCCGCAAGAGGGCCTGTACCGTCACTTCACGACGGTCGCCGACGCCACCGGGCTGCCGGTCATGCTGTACGACATCCCCGGCCGCAGCGGCGTCCCGATCGGCACCGAGACGCTGGTCCGTCTGGCCGAGCACCCGAGGATCGTCGCCAACAAGGACGCCAAGGGCGACCTCGGCCGCGCGAGCTGGGCCATCGCCCGCTCCGGTCTCGCCTGGTACTCCGGCGACGACATGCTGAACCTGCCGCTGCTCTCCGTGGGCGCGGTCGGCTTCGTCTCGGTCGTCGGTCACGTCGTCACGCCCGACCTGCGCGCCCTCGTCGACGCCTTCGTCTCCGGTGACGTCCAGAAGGCCGCCGAGATCCACCAGAAGCTGCTGCCCGTCTACACGGGCATGTTCCGCACCCAGGGCGTCATGACCACCAAGGCCGCGCTCAGCCTCCTGGGCCTGCCGGCCGGCCCCCTGCGCCTGCCCATGGTCGAGTGCACCGCCGAAGAGATCGAGCAGCTCAAGATCGATCTTGCCGCGGGCGGGGTACAGCTTTAAACACCAGACTTCGCGCGCCGACCCGCGCACGCAGACTCCACAACTGAATACGCAGGCCACCGGTGCCTGCACCAGACAACGACAACTGCTTCTGCACGAACGTCACGCGCGCCACGTGCCCGACCGGTACGTGGCGTGCGTGGTGAGGAGAGTCTTTTGAGTCATCCGCACCCTGAACTCGGCCCGCCCGCGCCGCTCCCCGCCGGGGGCCTGCGGGTCACCCCGCTCGGCGGCCTGGGCGAGATCGGCCGCAACATGACGGTCTTCGAGTACGACGGCCGCCTGCTGATCGTCGACTGCGGCGTGCTCTTCCCCGAGGAGGAGCAGCCCGGGATCGACCTGATCCTGCCGGACTTCAGCTCCGTCCGGGACCGCCTTGACGACATCGAGGGCATCGTCCTCACGCACGGCCACGAGGACCACATCGGCGGCGTCCCCTACCTCCTGCGCGAGAAGCCGGACATCCCGCTGATCGGCTCCAAGCTGACCCTCGCCCTGATCGAGGCCAAGCTCCAGGAGCACCGCATCCGCCCGTACACCCTCGAGGTGGTGGAGGGGGACCGCGAGCGCCTGGGTCCCTTCGACTGCGAGTTCGTCGCGGTCAACCACTCCATCCCGGACGCGCTGGCCGTCGCCATCCGCACCCCGGCGGGCATGGTCGTCCACACCGGCGACTTCAAGATGGACCAGCTGCCGCTGGACAACCGCCTCACCGACCTGCACGCCTTCGCGCGGCTCAGCGAGGAGGGCATCGACCTCCTCCTCGCCGACTCGACGAACGCGGAGGTGCCCGGCTTCGTCCCGCCCGAGCGCGACATCTCCAACGTCCTGCGCCAGGTCTTCGCGAGCGCCCGCAAGCGGATCATCGTGGCCAGCTTCGCCAGCCACGTCCACCGCATCCAGCAGATCCTGGACGCCGCCCACGAGTACGGGCGCCGGGTCGCCTTCGTCGGCCGCTCGATGGTCCGCAACATGGGCATCGCCCGCGACCTCGGCTACCTGAAGGTCCCGCCGGGCCTGGTCGTCGACGTCAAGACGCTGGACGACCTGCCCGACGACGAGGTCGTGCTGGTCTGCACGGGCTCCCAGGGCGAACCGATGGCCGCGCTGTCCCGCATGGCCAACCGGGACCACCAGATCCGCATCGTCTCCGGCGACACGGTGATCCTGGCCTCGTCCCTCATCCCCGGCAACGAGAACGCGGTCTACCGCGTGATCAACGGGCTGACCCGATGGGGCGCGAACGTCGTCCACAAGGGCAACGCCAAGGTCCACGTCTCGGGCCACGCCTCGGCCGGCGAGCTGCTGTACTTCTACAACATCTGCCGCCCGAAGAACCTGATGCCGGTGCACGGCGAATGGCGCCACCTGCGCGCCAACGCCGAGCTGGGCGCCCTCACCGGCGTCCCGCACGACCGCATCGTGATCGCCGAGGACGGCGTGGTCGTCGACCTCGTCGGGGGCAAGGCGAAGATCTCGGGCAAGGTGCAGGCGGGCTACGTCTACGTCGACGGCCTCTCCGTCGGTGACGTCGGCGAGCCGGCGCTGAAGGACCGCAAGATCCTCGGCGACGAAGGCATCATCTCGGTCTTCGTGGTGATGGACTCCTCCACCGGCAAGATCACCGGGGGCCCGCACGTGCAGGCCCGGGGCTCCGGCATCGAGGACTCGGCCTTCACCGACGTCCTCCCGAGGATCACCGAAGTCCTGGAGCGCTCGGCCAGGGACGGCGTGGTCGAGCCCCACCAGCTGCAGCAACTGATCCGCCGGACGCTGGGCAAGTGGGTGTCCGACACCTACCGCCGCCGGCCGATGATCCTGCCGGTCGTGGTGGAGGTCTGACGCCCCGTCGGCCCGTCCGACCGTACGAACCCGGAGCGGGGCACCTCGATTTGCATCGGGGCGCCCCGCTCCAGTACGTTTACGGCTCCGCCTCCGAGGGAACCCGGTCAGCTTCGAGCATCGGGACCGCCCGGGAGGGGTGGAAAA
>NZ_KQ948560.1:0-173255 GCF_001514125.1 Streptomyces longwoodensis
TTTCGGCGCCTGATTCCCAGTCAGAGGGGGTTGTCTTCGTGGCTGTTGGGCCGTTCCGACGTCTCAAACCTTAGCGGATCCTTCCCGGCGAGCGCTAATCGAGCTGCCGGGCTCCCATTCGAATTCAATTCGGGCACGCCGAATTCAATCCCGCTGGGAGAGATCTTGCTGTGGTGTGAGGTTCTGCCGCTGCTGCGGCTGAGGTGCTGCCCGGGAACCGTTACGGCTCCGCGGCAACCCGAAGAACTCTACGGATCCACCAGGTGAGTGTCAAGCACCCCCTGTCAAGATCTTTTACTCCAGGTCGGTGAGGCGGCCGCCTGCGTCCGGCTGGGCGTGCTCCACCCGGCGCAGGAGCCGGGTCAGGACCTCGCCCAGGGCCGTGCGCTCGTCCGCCGAGAGGTCCTGGAGCAGGTCCTCCTCGAAGACCGTCGCCAGGCGCATGGCCTCCAGCCACTTCTCGCGGCCGTCGGTCGTGAGCTCGACGATGACCCGGACCCGGTTCGCCTCGTCCCGTTCCCGGGTCACCAGTCCTTCGGTGACCATGCGGTCGATCCGGTGGGTCATCGCGGCCGGCGTCAGGCCGAGGCGCTTGGCGAGGTCGCTGGGACCCATCCGGTAGGGGGCGCCGGACAGGACGAGGGCCTTGAGGACCTCCCAGTCGGCGTTGCTGATGCCTAGGGCGGCGGTCTGGCGGCCGTAGGCGACGTTCATGCGGCGGTTGAGCCGGGAGAGGGCCGACACGATCTTCTCGACCTGGGGGTCGAGGTCCTGGAACTCGCGCTGGTAGGCGGCGATCTGCTCTTCGAGGGTCGGCTCCGTGACCCCGGGGGTGTCGGCCATGGGCGCAGTATCCCACGGGGTCTCTTTGCTTTGAAGTCCTTCGCTATGTAGTCTTTAGCTTCGAACTTTAGCTTTGAAGTCTTCAGACCTAACTAGTGGAAGAGGTGAACGTGACCAGGGGCATGGGCGCAGCGATGCGCCGGATCCACGTGGGCAACGCACTCAGCGCGTTCGGGCTCGGCTTCACCGTCCCCTACCTGTACGTCTACGTGGCGCAGGTGCGGGGGCTCGGTGCCATGACGGCGGGGCTCGTCCTCGCCGTGTTCGCCGTGGCCGCGTTGATCGTGCTGCCGTTCGCCGGTCGGGCGATCGTGCGGCGCGGCCCGCTTCCGGTGCTGCTCGCCGCCCTGGTCACCGCCGCCCTGGGCGCGCTGAGCCTGGGGCTGGCCGGCAGCGCCGCCAGCGTCCTGGCCTCGGCGGCCGCGCTCGGTGCGGGGCAGGCCGTGATGCAGCCGGCGCTCGCCACGATGATCGTGGACTGCTCCCCGTCGGAGACGCGGTCGCGGGCGTTCGCCACGCAGTTCTTCCTGCAGAACCTCGGGCTGGGCGTCGGTGGCCTCATCGGCGGGCACCTCGTCGACACCACGCGTGTGTCCTCCTTCACGCTGCTGTTCGCGATCGAGGCGGCGATGTTCCTGCTGCTCGTCGTGGTGATGGCGACGGTGCGGATGCCGCACGTGCCGCACGTCGAGGACGCGCCGCGCTCCGCGCGGGGGAGCTGGAAGCAGCTGCTGGGCAACCGCGCCATGGTGCAGCTGTCCGTGCTGGGCTTCGTGCTGTTCTTCGCCTGCTACGGCCAGTTCGAGTCGGGGCTGAGCGCGTACGGCGTGGAGGCCGCGGGGATCTCGACGTCCGCGCTGGGAACGGCGCTGGCGGCGAACACGCTGATGATCGTCGTGGCGCAGTTCGCCGTGCTGCGGTTCGTGGAGCGCCGGCGGCGGTCACGGGTGATCGCCGCCGTGGGGCTGATCTGGGCCGTGGCGTGGGTCGCCGCCGGGTACGCCGGCCTGGGGCAGGGCAGCCAGGAGATGGCGACGGCCGCCTTCGTGTCGACGTACGCGCTGTTCGGGCTGGGTGAGGCGATGCTGTCGCCGACCGTGGCGCCGTTGGTCGCGGACCTGGCGCCCACGGGTCTGGCCGGGCAGTACAACTCGGCGTTCGCGCTGGTCAAGCAGCTGGCGCTGGCCATCGGTCCGGCGGTCGGCGGTCCCATGGGCGCGTCGCTGCACGCGCCGTACGTGGTGACGTTCCTGCTGTTCTCGCTGGGCATCACGGCGCTGGCGCTGCGGCTCGGCTCGCACCTGACGCCCGCGCAGGACCAGCCGTGGGTGCTGCGCAACCGGGTGGTGGCCCGCGGCGGTACGGCGACGACGTCCGTGTCCGCGGAGGCCTGACCCCGCGCGCGTACCCCTCCGCTCAGCCCTTGGGCAGGGCGAACTCGCACCAGACGGCCTTGCCTCCGCCCGGGGTGCGTCTGCTCCCCCAGCTGGAGGCGATCGTCGCGACGATCGCGATGCCGCGGCCGGACTCGTCACCGGGTTCGGCGCGGCGGCGCCTGGGCAGGTGGTCGTCCCCGTCGGTGACCTCGATGATCAGGCGGCGGTCGGTGCGGCGCAGGCGCAGGCGCATGGGCGGGGTGCCGTGCTGGAGGGAGTTGGCGACGAGCTCGCTGGCCGCGAGGACGCCCAGGTCGTGCAGGTCGGTCGGGAAGCGCCAGCTGGTGAGGACGCCGGAGGCGAAGGCACGCGCGCGGGGGGCCGCCTCGATGCCGCCGAGGAGCTCCAGCGCGGCGTTGCGGAACAGCTCGCCGTCGCTGCCCGTGCGGTGCGGGTGCTGGAGGACCAGGACGGCGACGTCGTCGTCGTGGTCGGCGGTCACGCCGGCCGAGCGGACCAAGCGGTCGCAGACGACCTGGGGGGTGCCGGTGGCGCCGGACAGGGCGCGCTCCAGGGCGGCGATGCCCTCGTCCAGGTCCTCGTTCCTGCGTTCGACCAGGCCGTCGGTGTAGAGGACGGCCGTGGCGCCCGGGCCGAGGGCGACCGAGCCGGAGGCGTGCATCCAGCCGCCGGTGCCGAGCGGCGGGCCGGTGGGCTCGTCGGCGCGCTGGACGGTGCCGTTCTCGTCGCGGACCAGGATCGGCAGGTGGCCCGCGGAGGCGTACACCAGCCGGCCCTCGTTGGGGTCGTGGATGGCGTACACGCACGTGGCGATCTGGTTGGCGTCGATCTCGGTGGCGAGGCCGTCGAGGAGCTGGAGCACCTCGTGCGGGGGCAGGTCGAGGCGGGCGTAGGCGCGCACGGCGGTCCGGAGCTGGCCCATGACGGCGGCGGCGCGCACGCCGCGGCCCATGACGTCGCCGATGACGAGGGCGGTGCGGCCGCCGCCGAGGGTGATCACGTCGTACCAGTCGCCGCCGACCGCGGCCTCGGTGCCGCCGGGCTGGTAGGTGGCGGCGATGCGCAGGTCGTCCGGCTGTTCGAGTTCCTGGGGCAGCAGGGAGCGCTGGAGGGTGACGGCCGTCTCGCGCTGGCGGCGCTCGCTCGCGCGCAGGCGCTCGGCGGCCTCGGCGTGGTCGGTGACGTCGGTGGCGAACACCAGAACGGCGCTGTCGCCGCCGTCGGCGACGGGCGTGCAGGTGAACGTGTAGGAGCGGCCGTCGGGGGCCTTGCGGGACTTGAGCGTGCGGGGCTTGCCGCTGCGCAGGGCCTGGTCCAGCAGGGGCAGCAGGCCGAGGTCGCGCAGCTCGGGCAGGGCCTCGGCGGCGGGGGCGCCGGGCGGGCGCGGGCCGAAGGCGGCCGCGTAGGCGTCGTTGACGTAGGCGAGGCGGTGGTCGGGGCCGTGCGTCAGGGCGACGAGGGCCGGGACGCGGTCCAGGACCTCGCGGACCGGCAGGTCGTCGACGGCCGGGGCGTGGGGCGTGTCGTCGGTGAGGTGCTCGGCGCGGGCCGCCGGTACCGAGGTGTCGCTCCGCCGGTCCGTGGTGAGGGTGACCGGGTGCTCGGCCCGCGCGGCGGCGCGGCGCTGCGTTCCGGGGAGCCGGGCGCTCCAGCGCGTGAAGTTCACGAATCCTTGCCTCGTGTCGTCGTCGTCGGCCGGCTCCTGGCCCGGCCTGGGCTCCGGGCCGTGCGGCGGGCGCGCACATTGTCGCAGCACCTGTCGCAGCGCCCGGGGAATGCAGCACTTGGGAACAGCCTCGTGGGTCGCGGGGCGGGCGGTGGCCCGCCGGGCTCGGGGAGCAGTCTGGCAGGGTGGCCGTCCGGGCCGACAATCGTCGGACGCCTGGGCGGCCGGTGGAGTTCCTGGACGCGGACAGGACTACCCCAACGGGTCGTCGCCGCCCTCCTGGCGGCGCGGGTCCTGGGCCCGTTTCCCGTCGGTGTGGCCCGTTCCGTCGCCGGAAGGCTTTCCACCGGCGGCCAGTTCGAACTCCGCGCGCGGATGTTCGAGGGAGCCGAGGGAGACGATCTCCCGCTTGAAGAGCCCGGACAGGGTCCACTCGGCGAGCACGCGTGCCTTGCGGTTGAAGGTGGGCACGCGGCTGAGGTGGTAGGCGCGGTGCATGAACCACGCCGGGTAGCCCTTGAGCCTGCGGCCGTACACGTGGGCGACGCCCTTGTGGAGGCCGAGGGAGGCGACGGAGCCGACGTAGGCGTGGGCGTACGTCTCCAGGGGCTCGCCGCGCAGGGAGTGCGCGATGTTGTCGGCGAGCAGGCCGGCCTGGCGGACGGCGTGCTGGGCGTTGGGCGCGGTCTCCTGGCCGGGTCCGGCGGTGACGTCGGGGACGGCGGCGGCGTCGCCGGCCGCCCACGCGTGCGGTGCGCCCTCGACGGCCAGTTGGGGGGTGCACCTCAGCCGGCCGCGCGCGGTCAGCGGCAGGTCGGTGGCGGCGAGCAGGGGGTGCGGTTTGACACCGGCGGTCCACACGACCGTACGGGTCGGGAAGCGGGAGCCGTCGCTGAGGACGGCGACGCGGTCGGCGCAGGACTCCAGCCGGGTCTCCAGGCGGACGTCGATGTTGCGGCGGCGCAGTTCGCTGACCGTGTAGCGGCCCATCTCCTCGCCGACCTCGGGCAGGATCCGGCCGGACGCCTCCACGAGGATCCACTTCATGTCCCCGGGCTTGACGTTGTGGTAGTAGCGCGTGGTGTAGCGGGCCATGTCCTCCAGCTCGCCGAGGGCTTCCACGCCCGCGAAGCCGCCGCCGACGAACACGAAGGTCAGGGCCGCGTCGCGGAGGGCGGGGTCGCGCGTGGAGGAGGCGATGTCCATCTGCTCGATGACGTGGTTGCGCAGGCCGATGGCCTCCTCGACGGTCTTGAAGCCGATGCCGTACTCGGCGAGGCCGGGGATGGGCAGCGTGCGGGAGACCGAACCGGGCGCGAGGACGAGTTCGTCGTACGGCAGCTGCCGCGGGCCGGTGCCCTCCTCCTCGGTCGCCGGGGTGGCGAGGGTGGCGGTGCGCTTGGCGTGGTCGACGGCGGTGATCTCGCCGATGAGCACCCGGCAGTGCGGCAGGACGCGGCGCAGCGGCACCACGACGTGCCGCGGGGAGATGGCGCCGGCGGCCGCCTCGGGCAGGAACGGCTGGTAGGTCATGTAGGGGTCGGGCGTGACGACCGTGATCTCGGCCTCGCCGCGCCCCAGCTCGTGTTTCAGCTTCTGCTGGAGCCGCAGGGCCGTGTACATCCCGACGTAGCCGCCACCGACAACGAGAATGCGCGCACGTTCCTTCACCATCCCATGACGCACCCGTCTCCGGAGTTTGTCCACAGCCCCGGCACATTGTGTGACCGCGGGCCGGACCCGGCGCGGGCCGCACCGACCGCCGGCCGGCCCGACCGGTGCGCAGGTCAGGAGGTGTGGACGGGGACGCTCCAAGAGATGCAATCGGGGCGTATACGACGCGTACTCCGATCGGGGGGCGCTCCGTGCGGAACCTCCCCCTTCTGAATTGACGCCCTCTCAACTATGTTCGTCTCCACGGGGTGTAGGGGGCGTACCACGATCCGCGACGGGCGGGCCACGGCACGAGCCCGGTCCACGCGCCCCTTTTCAGGCGGGGAGTCTCCGGGGGGAGACGTCATCACCGGGGGATACGCATGCACATTCAGGACTCTCATTGGTCAACGGCGTCATCGGCGTCCGCCCTCGCACCCGGCGGGACGCTGAGCGCGGCCGTGGGCGGCGGACGGGAGGTGTCGCGGACGACGCCGCTGCGCGTGGACGCGCAGCGCAATCTGGAGCACGTGCTGCGCGCGGCGCGTGAGGTGTTCGGCGAACTGGGCTACGGCGCGCCGATGGAGGACGTGGCGCGACGCGCGCGGGTGGGTGTCGGCACGGTGTACCGGCGCTTCCCGAGCAAGGACGTGCTGGTGCGGCGGATAGCCGAGGAGGAGACCTCGCGGCTGACCGACCAGGCGCGGGCGGCGCTCGGCCAGGAGGACGAGCCGTGGTCGGCCCTGTCGCGCTTCCTGCGCACGTCGGTGGCGTCCGGTGCCGGGCGGCTGCTGCCGCCGCAGGTGCTGCGCGTCGGCGTCGCGGACGAGGACGCGGCGGTCGACGGGGCGCGCGTGCCGCACCAGCGGACCCAGCCCGGCGGCGGCGAGCTGCGCCTGCTGACCGAGCCGGGCACGTCGGTCGCGGCGGGCGCGTCGGCCGGGGCGGACGACGACGCGGGAGCGGCGGCGCTGCTCGAGGTCGTGGGCCAGCTGGTCGACCGGGCGCGCGCGGCGGGCGAGCTGAGGCCGGACGTGTCGGTGTCGGACGTCCTGCTGGTGATCGCGACGGCCGCGCCCTCGCTGCCGGACGCGGCGCAGCAGGCGGCGGCCTCGGCGCGGCTGCTGGACATCCTGCTGGAGGGGCTGCGCTCGCGGCCGTCCGTGTGATCGAGAAAACCCGGTGCGGTCGTGGCCGGGCGGCGGACGCGGGTGCCTGAGCTGCGCCCCGGCCGCCGCCCGGCCCGCTCGGGACACTCGACACATCCCGGACGAAGGGGGCAACTGCTGCCCGGCGGGCGGCAGTTCAACCTTCCCCGTTCGAGTGGGGAACAGTACAGGGATGTGACAAGTCCGCTCGGACGAGTGGATGGGTGTGACGACGGGGCGCTGCCCCAAGGGCCGTATGGCACGCTGACCCGGTGGTCAGGACCGGCAGGGCAGGCGGCGGGGGCGTTGCGCGATGAGCGTTGACGGGCGGGACGAGTCACTCGGCGACGGCGACGCGGAGGCCGGCCGCCGGCCGCCCCAGGTGCCGGGCCAGGGCGGCCGCCCGACCGCGTCCCACGAGGGTGTCCCCGCCCAGGGAGGCCCCCCGGACGCCGGAGCCTCCGACCACAGCGTGCCGGCGCAGCGCGAGTGGCGCGGGCGGCACGGGGACGACGTGCTGCCGTCGCCGCACGGCGGGCTCCCGCACGACGTGCCCCCGTCCGACGCCGAGCTGATCGACCGCATGCGCTCCGGCGACGACAGCGCCTACGAGGAGCTGTACCGGCGCCACGCCGACGCCGTGCGCCGCTACGCCCGCACCTGCTGCCGGGACGGCCACACCGCCGACGACCTCACGGCCGAGGTGTTCGCCCGCATGCTCCAGGCCGTGCGCGGCGGCTCCGGGCCCGAACACGCCGTCCGCGCCTACCTGCTCACCTCCGTCCGGCGCGTCGCCGCCCACTGGACCCGGACCGCGAAGCGGGAGCACCTGGTCGACGACTTCGCGGTGTTCGCCGCGCAGGCCTCCCGGTCCTCCTCGGTCGCCGACGACGACACGCTGGAACTGGGCGCCGACGTGCGCGCGATGCACGAGGCCGAGCAGTCGCTGGCCATGCGCGCGTTCCGGTCGCTGCCCGAGCGCTGGCAGGCCGTGCTGTGGCACACCGAGGTCGAGGACGAGTCGCCGAGCGAGGTGGCCGTGCTGTTCGGCCTCGACGCCAACGGCACGCGCGTGCTGGCCAGCCGCGCCCGCGAGGGCCTGAAGCAGGCCTACCTCCAGGCCCACGTCAGCACCACCCTCACCAGCGACGAGGAGTGCGCCCGCTACGCCGACCAGCTCGGCACCTACGCCCGCCGCCGGCTCCGCGTCCGCGCCGAACGGGGCCTGCGCAAGCACCTGGAGGAGTGTGCCCGGTGCCGGCTCGCGGCCGCGCAGGTCGAGGAGGTCGCCGGCAGCATCCCCGCGGTCGTGCCGGTCGCGGTCATCGGCTGGTTCGGCGCCGCCGGGTACGCCAAGGCCCTCGGGCTCATCGCGGGCGGCGCCGGTGCCGGAGCGGCGGGTGCTGCGGGTGCCGCCGCGGCGGGCGGCGGTTCCTCCGGTGCGGGCGCGGGCGGGGCGGCGGCCTCCGAGGGGCTGGGCGCGCCGGTGAAGGCGGGCATCGCCGCCGGGGTGGTGGCCGTGGCGGCCGCGGTGGTGGCCCTCGCCCTGGTCGGCCACGACGCGTCACCGCCGCCGCAGCCCCAGGCCGAGCCGCGCGCCTCCGCCCCCGCGGTCGCCCCGGCCCCGACCGCACCGGCGCCCATGCCCCCGGAGAAGCCGGCCGAGCCGGTGACCGTCCCGGCACCCGGGCGCACCCCGATGCCCGCCCCGGCCGTCACACCCGACCTGGGGACCAGCCCGCGCCCGACGCCGACGCCCGCCCGGACGTCCACTCCCACTCCCACGCCGACACCGGCCCCGACACCAGCCGCGCCGACGCCTTCGGCCACGCCCACGCCCGCTCCCCCACCGCCCCCGCCGCCGGTCCCGGCCGTCTACCGGCTGGACGAGCTGGCCTTCGACGTGACCGGCGACGGCACCCGCCCCGAGATCCGCCTCGCCGGCAGCAGCTGGGTGTGGCAGCGCTCCGGGCTGTCCATCGCCGACCGGCACTACGCGCGCGGGGCGACCGTCCACGGCGACTCCTCCGTCACCGTCGACCTCAACCGGGCCTGCGCCTCCTACGACGCCGTGGTCGGCGTGGACGACCTGACGCTGAAGCTCGGCCACGTCTACTTCTCCGTCTACGCCGACGGCGTCCGGCTGTGGCGCTCCGGGCGGATCAAGGGCGGCGACCCGGCCGTGCCCGTGCACGTGGACCTCACCGGCCACCGGATCGTGCGCCTGGTCGTCGAACCGCACAGCCCCTTCGACACCGTGGCGCTCGCGGACTGGGCCGACTCGGCGTTCAGCTGCTCCTGACCCGGGCGCCGGAGGTGTGCCGTTCGGCCGCCTCCTCCAGCAGGCGCAGGGTGTCCGCCGGGGCGAGGGCCGTCCCGCGGGCGCGCTCGGCCGCGTAGGCCCGCTCCCCCAGGCCCTCGCGGGCGGCCCGCACCGTGCGCTCGGCGCGGGCGCGCTCGGGCGAGGGGCGCGGGTGGCCGCCGCGCAGCCGGTCGGCGGCCGCCGTCAGCCGGGCCGCGCGCGCCAGGTCGCCCACGTCGGCCAAGAGCTCCGCCGCGGTGTCCACGACCGCCGCGGTGACCGCCTCCGAGCAGTGGTCGGCGACCGCCCGGCGCAGGGTCCCGGCGAGGATCGGCAGGCCGCGGGCGGGCCCGGACTCGGCGGCCGTGACCTGCGCGTCGACCAGGTCCAGCGCCACCAGGAACTGCGGGGGCGGCGTGCCCTCGCCGCACACCCGCCGCACCTCGGTGCACAGCTCCCGCGCGCGGGCGGCGTCCTCCTCGTCGAGCGCGATGTGGGCCCGCAGCAGCAGGACGAACGCCCGGGCGTCGGTCACGCCGTAGCGGTCGGCGGACTCGCTCGCCTCGTCGAGCGAGGTGCGCGCGGCACCTACGTCGCCCGCGCGGTAGGCGATCTCCGCCAGCCGGGCGAGCAGGAACGGCGTCTCGGTGTGGGCGCCGACCTCGTGGGCGAGCCGCAGGGCCTCGCGGTACGCGCTCTCCGCCTCGGCGGACCGGCCGCGCGCCATGGCCGCCTCGCCGACGGCGCTGGACACCTGGGCGCGCACCCAGCGGTCGCCTACCCGGCGGGCGAGGTCGCGCAGCTCGGCCAGGTCCTCGTCCACGCCGAGCAGGCCGCCCGGTGAGTCGACCACCATGTGCGTGCGGAACATCAGGGCGCAGGCCAGCTCCCATTCCCCGCCGTGCGCGCGGCAGGTGGCGACCGCCTGGTCGAGGATGCCCAGCACCTCCGCGCGGTCGAGGTCGGTGGTGCCGCCGTGCTGGAAGAGGGTGACCGGCCAGACCAGTCCGGGCATGCGGGCCGCGTCGGGGCCGCCCCGCTCGAACCAGGCCCGCAGGCGCCCGACGAAACGCTGCCGGCGCGGGTCGCGCGACAGGGCCTCCTCGCCCGCCTCGGAGAGCAGGAACACGTGCAGCATCCGCAGGTTCATCCGCTGGGCGTGGCGCGGGTGGCCCTCCTCGCCGTCCGCGTGGGCGAGGAAGGCGTCCACGGGGTCGATGCCGGACGCGAGCGCGGGCAGCTCCGCCACCTCCCGCGACCCGGCCCTTGGACCAGATGACGGGTCGACGCCCAGGGCGTCGAGGGCCGCGCCCAGGCGGAGGGTGCGGTCGACCCAGTCGGCGCCCTCGTGGCGGTAGTTGCGCAGCCACCAGAACCAGCCCATCGCCAGGCAGAGCGCGCCGGCCTCCTCCTCGGCGCCCGCCGCCAGGGCGCGGTCGGTCGCCGCCCGGATGTTGTCGAGCTCCGTCTCCAGGCGGGCGATCCACGGGAGTTGCCCGGCCGAGCGCAGCAGGGGGTCGGCCCGCTCGGCGAGCGACCGGGCCCACGCGCGGTGGCGGCGCTCGGCCTGCGCGCGCAGTGCGGGGACCTCGGCGGCGCGCTCGTCGGCGTACTCGTGGATGGTCTCCAGCATGCGGTAGCGCATGCCGCCGCCGCGCGCGTCCGGGGCCGCGACGACGAGGGACTTGTCGACGAGCGCCCCGACCAGCTCGGCGACCGGCCCCGAGCAGACCGCCTCGGCGGCCTCCAGGTCCCAGCCGCCGGCGAACACGGACAGCTCGCGCAGCACGGTCCGCTCCGGCTCGTCGAGCAGGTCCCAGGACCAGTCGACGACCGCGCGCAGGGTCTGCTGGCGGGGCAGGACCGTGCGGCTGCCGGAGGTGAGCAGACGGAAGCGGTCGTCGAGGCGGTCGGCGATCTGGCGGGGGGTGAGCAGCCTCAGGCGGGCCGCCGCCAGTTCGATGGCGAGCGGCAGCCCGTCCAGGCGGCGGCAGATCTCGGCCACCGCGGCCTCGTCCCGCAGCGCGTCGGCCGCGTCGGGACGCACGGCGGCCGCGCGCTCCCGGAAGAGGCGGTGCGCCGGGCCGGGGAGGAGGGGCTCGACCGGGCGGACCGACTCGCCGGGGACACCCAGGGGTTCACGGCTGGTGGCGAGGATCGTGAGGCCCGGGCAGCGGGTCAGCAGGGTCTCGGCGAGGGCGGCGGCCGCGCCGATGACGTGTTCGCAGTTGTCCAGGATCAGGAGTTCGCTGCGCGGGGCGCAGTACTCGACGAGCAGGGCGACCGGGTCGTCCTGCGGGGCCGCCAGCTCGGAGGTCAGCAGCACGGTCTCGCGCAGACCGAGGGCGCTGACCACCGCGCCCGGCACCGCCTCCGGCCGGTCGAGCGGCGCCAGCTCGACCAGCCAGGCCTGCGGGAGCCCGGCGGCGGCTTCCTCGGCGAGACGGGTCTTCCCCGAACCGCCCGGTCCGGTGAGCGTGACCAGGCGGGCCCTGTGCACATCGGAACGAATCGCCGCGATCTCCGGTTCCCGGCCCACGAAAGAGGTGAGGCGCGGACGGAGGTTGCCGGTGCGGGCCGGGGGCCCCGGAGCAGGGGCCGGGGCGCTGTCGGGGTCGGGCTCGGGGTCGGCAGCCCGCTCCCCGCCGCCCGCGGGACCGGTGGCCGTGCCCTCTTCGCCACCGGCCGCCCGCTGGAGCAGCTCCGCGTGCAGCGCCCGCAGTTCACGTCCCGGGTCGGCGCCCAGGCCCTCGGCCAGGGCCCGACGGGCGCTCTCGTACGCGGCGAGGGCGTCCGCGCCCCGGCCCGTGTCGTGCAGGGCGCGGATGAGCAGGGCGTGCAGCGGCTCGTCGTACGGGTGCGCGGCGGTCAGTTCCGTCAGGCGCGGTACGGCCTCCCGGGCGCGGCCGAGGAGGAGGTCGGCCTCGGCGCGGGCGCGGGTGGCCTCCAGGCGCAGGGCGTCCGGGCGGGCGGCCGGGGTGCGGTCGGGGAGGTCGGCGAGGGCGGGTCCGCGCCACAGGGCGAGGGCGTCGTCGAGGGCGCGGGCGGCGGTGTGCGCGTCACCGTGCCGGAGGGCCCGGGTGCCCTCCCGGACGAGGCGCTCGAAGACGAACAGGTCCACGTCGTCCTCGGTCGCGGTGAGGCGGTAGCCGCCGGGCTCGGAGACGACCCCGTCCTTGCCGACGGTCCGGCGCAGCCGGCCGACCAGGGCCTGGAGGGCGGCGTGGGCGTCCTGCGGCGGGTCGTCGGACCAGATCCCGTCGATCAGGGTCCCGGGGGTGACGGTACGGCCGGGCCGCAGGGCGAGGACCGTGAGCAGCGCGCGGAGGCGGGCGCCGGGGATGGGTAGGGCTGTGCCCTGGTCGTCCGCTGTCTGGGTGACGCCCAGGATCCTGTACCGCACGGCCCCCATTCTCCCCGCACCCCGATCCCAGGACCCAGCTTTTCGAACCCCCGTCCGACAGCACCGGCGCCCATGCTGTCTGAGGGGCGCGGGGAACTGCGCAAAACCCCCCACCCACCCGCACCCGAAAGCCGCACCCCCGCCACCCCAACCCAATAGGGGCGCGGGGAACTGCGCAAAACCCCCCACCCACCCGCACCCGGCGACGAAAAGAACCCCCCACCCAGCGCCCCGCCCCCGCTCAACCCCCAGAGGACAACGCACTGCGCAGGGGCGCGATCCCCGCCGGCACCGCCCGCGCCCGCGCCGGCGTCCCCGTCCAGCAGGTGCCCCGCCGGGACAGCAGGCGGCGCAGCCACAGTTCGAGGGAGACGAGGTCGGCCAGACCGTCGAGCGGCAGGGGTTCACCGGCCGCCGCGCTGCGCACCGCCGTGCGGACCACGCGCGCCTCCACCAGGCCCGCCTCCGCGAGCAGCGGCGTGTCGAAGAGCCCGAGGAGGGAGTCGGCCGCCACGCGCAGCCCCGCGCGCGCGGCGGCGGTGACCGTGCTCTGCGAGGGCGCGCCCCAGCCGGGCGGGAGGTCGGCCACCCCGGCGCCCTTGAGGACGGTCCGCAGGATCGCGGCGCGGGCGCCGGGCTGGACGCGCAGGGTCTCCGGCAGGGCGCGGCACGCGCGCACGACCTGGTTGTCGAGGAACGGCGTGTGCAGGCGCTGGAAGCGGATCTCGGCGGCCTGTTCCAGCACGCGCAGGTCACCGGCGGTGCGGGCGAGGGCCGCCCGCGCGCGGTGGTCGCCGGGCCGTTCGCCGGGGCCGCCCCCGGAGCGGGTCGCCGCGCTCTGGAGGCGAACCGATACTTCGGCCAGTGCCTCGCCCGTCAGCCAACGGGCGGCCGGTCCGGGGCTGCCCCAGGCCAGCGCCGCCAGCGAGGCGCCGACCGCGCTGCCGTAGTCGTCGAAGCGCCGGTCGCGCAGCCGCTCGGCGAGGCTCTCCACGCCCGTGCGGTACGGCGTGCGGGCCAGCCGGCGGGCGGCGCCGTACACGCGCGCGGGGACGAACACCGAGCCGTCCGCCTTGGTCAGCGCGGCGACGGGACGCACCAGGTGGCGGCGCTTGCGGTCCATCAGCAGGTCGGCGAGACGGGCCGGGTGGGCGTCGAGGACCTGGCGGGCGCCGTGGCCGGTGAAGTGGTCGGCGCTGCCGGCGGCGAGCCGCGCGCGGTGGCGGGCGGTGGTCACCAGGCTGGGGCCGGGTTCATCGGTGAGCGGGCCGTCGAGGTCGGCGTACGGGAGGGTGTCCTCGGCGCCGGTCACGACGACGTGGTGCAGCCGCGGGTTGGCCGCGAGGGCGCCGGCGCGTTCGAGCTCGGCCTCCTGGCCGCCGACGGCGAGGTCGTTGAAGGTGACCGCGAGGAGGCGCTCGCCGGCGCCGGTGCCGTGGCCGAGGACCGTGCCGGGCATCCCGGGCAGCCCCGCCGCCAGCAGGGCCAGGGTGCCGGAGGCCGGGCCGCCGGACAGGTCGGCGCCGATGCCCGGGACGGGCATGCCCCGGGCGGCCCTGCGCTCGGCCGGTCCCATGCCGGGCACCGGGCCGGGGTCGATGTCGGCGCCGGGGACGTGGCGCGGCGCGGACAGACGCGCGCGTACCGCTTCCACGAGGGCGTCGCGGACGCCGTCGACCGCGCGGTCGGGGTCGACGGGGGCCGCCGCGACGGCGATGGAGGCGACCGGCTCGTACCCGGCGATCTCGCGCGCCCCCGCGCGCAGGATCAGCGCGTGCCCCGGCGGAATGCGCCGCACGCCGTCGTACGGGGTGGAGTCGAGCAGGGCGGCCGGTACGTCGGGGGCGGCCAGCAGTGCGGCGAGGTGGCCGTAGTCGAGGTTGGCCTCGACGAGGTCGGCCAGCGGCAGGGCGGCCGTGGCGTAGGCGGTGCCGCCCGCCCAGGGGGTGTGGAAGACCGGCCGGGCGCCGGCCAGGTCGCCGCAGACGGTGATGCGGCGGCCGACCTGCACGACGGCGGTGTAGCTGCCGGGCCAGGCCGTCAGGTGACGCAGTGCGCCCCCGCGCGCGGCGAGCAGGCCCACGCGCAGTTGTTCGTCGGAGGCGCCGCACATGCCGAGGACGGCGATCCGGGTGCGCTCGTCGGCGCGCACCACGCGCACCTCGTCGGGGCGCCAGTCGCCGACCGCCCACAGCGGGTCGGGGTCGCCCCACAGCAGCTGGGAGCCGACGGGGTGCATCGTCTCGCCGTCGGGGCCGACCGCACCGCCCCGCTCGCCGTGGCCGGCGTACGCGTCGGGGCCGCCGTAGGTGTCGTACCCGCCGAAAGCGCCCGGTCTGCCGCGGCCGTCGGCGGTACTGCTCCACCCCACCAACCACCGCATCGACGCCTCCACGGACTGTGGACAACCAGTGCACCGTACGAACGGTTCACCATGCTGCCACGAAGAACGCGCCGCGGAGCGAAGGCGGGACGGCTTGTGATCCGGGGAACGCACTGGCGCACGGGCGCCCCCACCGGCTCGGGCGCCCGCGTGCGATTCCGTCACTGCGATGTGAATGCGCCCCCGTTGCGCTCCCCCAAAACGCCCCGTGCGCCCTCGATTTCCGTGGTGGGAGGCGTGATGCAGCGGCGGACCCGAGGGCGATTTTTGGCCAAATCCCGTGCGCGCAAAGGATGTTGGAGCAGCTTCGCACACGCTCCGTGCACAGCGGCGCCGCGTCGTCGGCGCGTCGGCCCGGGAGACGGGCAGCGCCTCCCGGACCGCTCCGCCGCCCGCGGGGATGAAGGCGGCGGTGTCCCCCAGCCCACTGGATCCAGTACAGCGGGCCGACCCACGCACGGCCATGGAACCGCTCCCGGAGTGGCCGGAGAAGAGCGCACGCACGGGCGCACGGCCACACACCAGGAGCACGCCGCAACAGTGCGTACGGAACGCCGCCCTCACGTACGGACCACAATCCCGCCATCCGGAAGAATGCCCCTTAACCCTTGGGATGCGGCGAACTACGCTGGGTTTACGAATGCCGCGTGGTTATGCCATCGCGGCAGCCGTCTGTGTCGAGGGGTGGCGCAATGTCCAGGGAGCAACGCGGGCCGAACGACAAACTCGGCGCCGTTCTCGCCCTCGCGGGAATCAGCAACGCCGGACTGGCGCGACGCGTCAACGACCTCGGGGCGCAACGCGGGTTGACGCTCCGCTACGACAAGACGTCGGTGGCGCGCTGGGTGTCGAAGGGCATGGTGCCGCAGGGAGCGGCGCCGCACCTCATCGCGGCCGCGATCGGCCAGAAGCTCGGCCGGCCCGTGCCGCTGCACGAGATCGGCCTCGCCGACGCCGACCCGGCGCCGGAGGTGGGCCTCGCCTTCCCCCGGGACGTCGGCCAGGCCGTGCGGTCGGCGACCGAGCTGTACCGGCTGGACCTCGCGGGCCGCCGCGCCGGGACCGGTGGCATCTGGCAGTCGCTGGCGGGCTCGTTCGCGGTGAGCGCCTACGCCACGCCCGCCTCGCGCTGGCTGATAACCCCGGCCGACAGCTCGGTCGCGCGCGAGGCGTACTCCTCGGAGGGCTCCGGCGCACCGCTCAAAGTCGGCCACAGCGACGTGCAGAAGCTGCGGGAGGCCGCCGAGGACGCCAGGCGCTGGGACTCCAAGTACGGGGGCGGCGACTGGCGTTCGTCCATGGTGCCCGAGTGCCTGCGGGTGGAGGCGGCGCCCCTGCTGCTCGGCTCCTACTCCGACGAGGTCGGCCGCGCGCTGTTCGGTGCGAGCGCCGAACTGACCCGGCTGGCCGGGTGGATGGCCTTCGACACCGGCCAGCAGGAGGCCGCCCAGCGGTACTACATCCAGGCGCTGCGGCTCGCCCGCGCCGCGGCCGACGTCCCCCTCGGGGGGTACGTGCTCGCGTCCATGTCCCTCCAGGCCACCTACCGGGGCTTCGGGGACGAGGGCGTCGACCTCGCGCAGGCCGCCCTGGAGCGCAACCGGGGCCTGGCCACGGCGCGCACGATGAGCTTCTTCCGGCTCGTCGAGGCGCGCGCCCACGCGCGTGCGGGGGACGCCCACGCGGCGGGCGCCGCGCTCAAGTCCGCCGAGGGATGGCTGGAACGCGCCCGGGAGGGCGACAACGACCCGTCCTGGCTCGGCTTCTACTCCTACGACCGCTTCGCCGCCGACGCCGCTGAGTGCTACCGCGACCTGAAGGCACCGCGCCAGGTCCGGCGGTTCACCGAGCAGGCGCTGTCGCAGCCGACGGAGGAGTTCGTCCGCTCGCACGGGCTGCGGCTGGTCGTCTCCGCGGTGGCCGAACTGGAGTCCGGCAACCTCGACGCGGCCTGCGAGCAGGGGGTGCGGGCCGTGGAGGTGGCCGGCCGGATCTCCTCCGCCCGCACCACCGAGTACGTCAAGGACCTCCTGCACCGGCTGGAGCCCTACGGTGACGAGCCGCGGGTCGTGGAGCTGCGGGAGCGGGCCCGGCCGCTGCTGATGGCCCCCGCGTAGGCCCCGCGCGGGCCCCCGACCGGGAGCGCCACGGGCGGGCCCCCACGGACCACCACCGCCCGCGCCCCGCCAGGAACACTCCTCCTCCCGCGTTTGAAGCCGCTGTCAGTGGCGCAGTGCACTATCGGGAGCGGGAGGTGGTGCCTGGTGGGAGCCGGGACGGCGTACGACGGTGACGTGCTGGTCGTGGGCGGGGGGATCGTCGGGCTGTCGACGGCGTACGCGATCACGCGGGCGGCGCCGGGGACACGCGTGACCGTGCTGGAGAAGGAGAGCGCGCCGGCCCGTCACCAGACGGGGCGCAACAGCGGGGTCATCCACAGCGGGATCTACTACCGGCCGGGGTCGCTCAAGGCGCGGTACGCGGTGCGGGGCGCCGCGGAGATGGTCAAGTTCTGCGCGGAGTACGACATCCCGCACGCGGTCACCGGCAAGCTGATCGTCGCCACCGGGCGGGACGAGCTGCCGCGGCTGCACGCGCTCGTGCAGCGCGGCCGGGAGAACGGCATCCCGGTCCAGGAGCTGAGCGGCGCGCAGATCGCGGAGTACGAACCCGAGGTGCGCGGCCTGGCCGCGATCCACGTGCGGACGACCGGGATCTGCGACTACGGGGCCGTCGCACGGCAGCTCGCCGAGGCGTCCGGGGCGGAGATCCGGTACGGCGCGGAGGTCGTCCAGGTCGACCGGCGGGCCGGACTCGGGGTGGCCGTGCGCACCGCGCGCGGGGACGTCGTGCGCGCCCGGGTGCTGGTGAACTGCGCCGGGCTCCACTGCGACCGGATCGCCCGGCTGACCGGGGACGAGCCCGAGGTGCGCATCGTGCCGTTCCGCGGGGAGTACTACGAGCTGGCGCGGACCGAGCTGGTGCGCGGCCTGGTGTACCCGGTGCCCGACCCGGCGTTCCCGTTCCTCGGCGTGCACCTCACGCGCGGGATCGACGGGGGCGTGCACGTCGGCCCCAACGCGGTGCCGGCGCTCGCCCGCGAGGGGTACGGGTGGGGGGTCGTCCGGCCGGGGGAGGTCGCCCAGACCCTGGCGTGGCCCGGGGCGTGGCGGATGGGCCGGCAGCACTGGCGGTACGGACTCGGGGAGCTGCGCAGGTCGGTGTCCAAGGGGGCGTTCGTGGCGGCGGTGCGCCGGATGCTGCCCGCGGTGCGCGAAGAGGACCTGGTGCGGGCCGGCGCCGGCGTGCGGGCGCAGGCGGTGCTGCGGGACGGCGGGCTGGTGGACGACTTCCTGATCCGCGAGGGCGAGCGGGCGGTGCACGTGCTCAACGCGCCGTCCCCGGCCGCGACGGCGTCCCTGCCGATCGGCCGCGAGGTGGCCCGCCGGGCGCTGACCGTGCTGGAGTCCGCGTGAGGGTGGCGGAGTGACGCGCGCGTGGAGGTGCCCGCAGCCCGGCCGGGGACGGTCCGCCGTGCCCCCGGTCCGCCGCCCCGTAAAATCGGTCCCACTGTGTCTGACTCGCTGAACTCCCCCGAAGCCCCCCGGACCGCCGCCGACGAGCGGTGGCACCGTCCCGGTGTGTCCGTGCGGCACACGCGGCCCAAGGGGGAGCCGCGCTTTCCCGACGGGCCGCAGGCGGACCCCGCCGGGTCGCACTTCGAGCGGCGCATCCGGAGCTTCCAGCCGCGGCGCAGCCGGGTCACGGCCGGGCAGGCGGACGCCCTGCAGCGGCTGTGGCCGAAGTGGGGCCTGGACATCGACGGGCAGCGGGTGCTCGACCTGGCCGAGTTGTTCGGCAACGACCGCCCGGTCGTGCTGGAGATCGGCTTCGGCATGGGCGAGGCCACCGCGCAGATGGCCGCCGCCGACCCGGACACCGACATCCTCGCCGTCGACGTGCACACCCCGGGCCAGGGCAACCTGCTGGCACTCGCCGAGCGCGGCGGCCTGACCAACGTCCGGGTGGCCAACGGCGACGCGATCATCCTGCTGCGCGAGATGCTCACCCCGGACGCGCTGTCCGGGCTGCGCGTCTACTTCCCGGACCCCTGGCCCAAGAAGCGCCACCACAAGCGCAGACTCATCCAGCCCGAGTTCCTCTCGCTCGCCGCCACCCGTCTGCGGCCCGGCGCGGTCCTGCACTGCGCGACCGACTGGGAGCCGTACGCCGAGCAGATGCTCGAGGTGCTCGACGCCCACCCGGACTTCGAGAACACCCAGCCCGGCGGCGGGTTCGCGCCCCGGCCCGGCTTCCGGCCGCTGACCCGCTTCGAGGGCCAGGGCCTGGACAAGGGCCACGTGGTGAACGATCTGCTGTTCCGCCGCGTACAGCACCGCTGACCGTCCGTCCGCCGCCGTACCACCCCGCACCCGTCAAGGCACCGCCCGCTCCGCGCCCGTCGAGGCACCGTCGCGGGCGGCGCCGTCCCTCGTTAGGGTCGATGCCGTGGCCATCAGTCCCCCGTACCCGTACCCGACCCCTCCCGACGGTCCCGCCGGGGGCGGGGCGCTCCGGCACGCGCACTGGTGGCAGCGCACCTGGGTGCGGTACGGCGCCCTCATCACCCTGCTGACCCTGTCCGGGCTGGTGATCCTCGCGCTGGTGCGGCAACAGACCGGCACCGAGGGCTTCCTGGTCGGCCTGGGCCTGGCCGTGCTGCCCGTACCGCTGCTCATCGCCGCGTTCCGGTGGCTGGACCGGGTGGAGCCGGGGCCCTGGCGCAATCTGGTGTTCGCGTTCGCCTGGGGCGCCTGCGCGGCCGCGCTCATCGCGATCGTCGCCAACAGCTTCGCCACCAAGTGGATCGCGACGGCGACCGCCGACCCCTCCGGCGCGGACACCCTGGGCGCGACCGTCATAGCGCCGGTGGTGGAGGAGTCCGCCAAGGCCGCCGCCGTGCTGCTCGTCTTCCTCTTCCGCAGACGGGACTTCACCGGGATCGTCGACGGCGTCGTCATAGCCGGGGTGACCGCGACCGGGTTCGCGTTCACCGAGAACATCCTCTACCTGGGCACGGCCTTCGGGACCGACCAGCTCACCGGCGACCGCGGCATCCCCTCGGTGACCGCCGCGACCTTCTTCGTGCGCGTCGTCATGTCCCCGTTCGCGCACCCCCTGTTCACCGTCCTGACCGGCATCGGCTTCGGCATCGCCGCGCTCTCCGGCGAGCGCCAGCACGTGCGGCGCGTCCTGCTGCCGCTCGCCGGGCTGCTGCTCGCCATGGGCATGCACGCCTTCTGGAACGGCTCCTCCACCTTCGGGGAGTTCGGCTTCTTCGCGGTCTACGGCGCCTTCATGGTGCCCACGTTCGCGGTGCTGACCTGGCTCGTCGTGTGGACGCGGCAGCGTGAGCTGCACACGGTGCGCGAGGAACTGCCCGCCTACGCCGTCGCCGGGTGGCTGTCCCCGGCCGAGCCGTACGCGCTCGGCTCGATGCGGGCACGTCGGCTCGCGCGCACCTTCGCCAAGAACCACGGGGGCACGCCCGCCGCCCGGGCCGTCGCCGAGTACGAGGCCTACGCGACCTCGCTGGCGTTCCTGCGGCACCGGGGGCGGCTGGGCCGGGCCGGCGCCGACTTCGTCGTCCGCGAGGGCGAGCTGCTGAACGAGCTGTGGCGCCGCCGTGAGGTCGCCCGGCCCGCGCTGGAGCACGCGGGCCGGGTGGCGGCCCCCATGCCGCTCCCCGCGGCGGCCTGGCCGCCCCACGGCTTCGGGTACGGGTACGCGCAGCCGCCGGGACAGGGCCACGGGTACGCGCAGCCGCCGGGACACCACCACGCCCCGGTGCAGCCACCGGGACACGGGTACGGGTACCCGGCGGGCCCGCACCCCGCGTACAACCCGTACCGGACGTGACGTCGGCGGGCGCCCCTACGCCGACGCCTCCGTCAGCGCGTCCAGTTCCTGGTCCGTGAGCTCCAGGTCCGCCAGCGCCAGCAGGTCCGGGAGCTGGTCGGTCGTCCGGGCCGAGGCGAGCGGGGCGGCGACCGTGGGCTGGGCGGCGAGCCAGGCCAGGGCGACCGTGGCGACCGGCACCTCGTGGGCGGCGGCGACCTCGTCGAGCGCCGTGAGGACGCGGCGGCCCCGCTCGGTGTCCAGGTGCTTGCCCGCACCCGCGGCCCGGGCGCTGTCCACCGTGGTGCCCGGGCGGTACTTGCCGGTCAGGAAGCCGGAGGCCAGGGCGTAGTAGGGGACGGCGGCCAGGCCCTCGCGCTCGGCCAGGTCGCGCAGCGCGCCCTCGTAGGTGTCACGGGAGACCAGGTTGTAGTGCGGCTGGAGGGCGACGTACCGGGCCAGGCCCTCCCGGTCGGAGAAGGCCAGGGAGGCACCGAGGCGCTCGGGGGAGATGTTGGACGCGGCGATCTGGCGGACCTTGCCCGCCTTCACCAGGTCGTCGAGCGCGCCGATGATCTCCTCCACCGGCACCTCGGGCTTGTCGAAGTGGGTGTAGTAGAGGTCGATGCGGTCGGTGCCCAGGCGGCGCAGGGAGGCCTCGGCGGCGGCCTTGATGTTCGCCGCGGTCAGGCCCTGGTAGTCGGGGTGCTGGCTGACCTTGGTGGCGATGACGACGTCGTCGCGCCTGCCGCGGGAGGCGAGCCACTTGCCGATGATCGTCTCGGACTCGCCGCCGCTGTTGCCGTCGACCCAGGCCGAGTAGGAGTCGGCGGTGTCGAGGAAGTTGCCGCCGGCCGCGGTGTAGGCGTCGAGGACGGCGAAGGAGACGGCCTCGTCGGCCGTCCAGCCGAAGACGTTGCCGCCGAGGGCGAGCGGGAAGACCTCGAGGTCGGAGGAACCGAGCTTGCGCAGAGCAGTCATGCCCTGTTCCAACGACCGGCCGGGGGGCGGTCATCCCGTCGGCCCGCAAACTTCACGTAAACCGGAGCGGCCGCCGCCGGTTGCGCGGTCCGGTGCATGGGCCGTCCGGTCCGGGGAACCCGGTGCCCGGCTGGCCACCCGATCAGGGACGGATCAGGGGGCAGGCCGAGGTGAGGTCGGGGTCGGGTCAGGGAGTCAGGCCCTTGTCGCGCAGCCACGCCATCGGGTCGATGCCAGTGGCCGCGCCGCCGGGGTGGACCTCGAGGTGCAGGTGCGGCCCGGTGACGTTGCCGGTGGCGCCGACGCGCCCGATGACGTCGCCGGTGCCGACCTTCTGGCCGACGCTGACGCTGATCGAGGACTGGTGGCAGAACCAGAGCTCGGTGCCGTCGTCGAGGGTGAGGATCGTGCGGTAGCCGTAGGAGCCCGCCCAGCCCGCCTCGGTGATCGTGCCGCTGTGCACGGCCTTGATGAGGGTGCCGGTGGGCGCGGCGAAGTCGAGACCTGTGTGGTAGCCGGAGGACCACATCGAACCGGCCTGGCCGAACGTCGAGGTGATCGTGTACGAGGAGGTCGGCAGCGTGTACTGCTTGGCCAGCTCGGCCAGGCGCGCGGCCTCGGCCACCTTGGCGGCCTGCTCCTCGGCCTTCTTCTTCGCGGCGGCGGCCTTGGCCTCGGCCTCCTGCTCGGCCTGGGCGGCGGCGTCGGCCTCGGCCTTGGCCGCGGCGGCCTCGACGGCGGCGAGCGCCTTGGTGTCGACCTGGGTCTGCTGCGACTCCGCCTGCGCCATGATCCGGGTGCGCAGCGCCTCACCGGCGTCGGCGGTGCCCTGCACGGTGTCGTCCGCGGTGCTGCCGAAGGTGCTCAGCGCCGCGGGGGCGGCTTCCTGCGGGACCTCGTCGTCGGAGATCAGCGAGCCGACGGAGGGCAGGTCGGGCAGCGAGATGGAGACCGGCGGCTTGCCGGTGTTGGCGCTGGCCATGCCGCCCGCGCCGACGGCGGCGATGACACCGACACCCAGGACGGTGGAGCTGCGGGCGAGTCCGCCGCGCTGCTTGGCGACGCGGTGCCGGCCGCGTACCGGACGGAGGGAGTCCGCGGTGGGGTTCCACTCCTCCCAGGGGCCCTCGTCGACGCGCTGACCGCCGTAGGCGAACGTCTCGGAGGGACGCTGGCTCGGCAGGGAGGGGGCTTCTGGGGCAGGCCGGTTGGACGCCACGCGGGCGTGCTCCTTTCCTTCCGTCGCCTACCGGGTTAGCTGACGGGTTCGGAGCGAGAAGGTCTCCTACGCGCGTATACCGGCCGCTGGTGGGCGGCGGCTTCCGCGTGATTCACCCCAAGGTGGTGGTTCCCCGGTTCCCTCGCGGGATTCGGCGCGTGCGCACGGAGCCGCCTTCGGTGACGGCTGGGACGACCGCGCTGCGTTATCGAACGTTAATAGACACGGAGGCAGCTTTCCAAGCCGTTCCGCTTGATCAACAACATTTTTGACCTGGACTTTCCTGCCACGACCGGGGAAAAACGGGCGAGTTGGCGGGGGATCACTGTGCCCAGGGGAAGAGATCAGTAGTCACAGGTCGTTTGATAGTGACTCAGTTGTGATGCGAAGGGCGGTCGTGCACTCACGCAGAGTGAGTGCAGGCGAGAGGCGGCGGAAACACCGAGGGCCGGAACCCTCTCGGATTCCGGCCCTCGGTCTTCAGTAGCGGGGACAGGATTTGAACCTGCGACCTCTGGGTTATGAGCCCAGCGAGCTACCGAGCTGCTCCACCCCGCGTCGGTGACTCCACTGTACGCCATGCGCGGGACCAAAAGCGAAACGGTTGTCCAGGGCGCCCTGGACGGGCACCGCGCTCACCCCAGGAGGTGCCGGTTCGGCCCCTTGGCCCGCTCCTCGTACTCGGGCAGTACGACGACGTCGGCGCCGTGCGCCGCCAGCAGCCCGCTGCCGTCCGCCGCCTCGACGAAGGTGTCCGGCTCGCGCCAGGCCGTGACGACCCGGCGCACCCCCGCGTCGAGGATCAGCCGGGCGCAGGGCGCCGGGCGGGAGGCGCGGCGGGCGCACGGCTCGAGGCTGCTGTAGACGGTCGCGCCGGCCAGGCGGGGGTCGTCGGGGCCGAGCGTGGCCAGGGCGGCCTCCTCGGCGTGCACCACCGGGTCGCCGCCCTCGCGGGAGTGGCCGCGGGCCAGTTCGGTGCCGTCGGCGGCGACGACCACGGCGCCGACGCTGAACGCGGTGTCCGAGGGCGGGCACCGGTCGGCCAGGTCGCAGGCGAGGGCCAGCCAGCGGCGGTCGGCGGCGGAGGGGAGCGGGCCGGTGCCTGGGGCGGTGGGCTCGTAGCGCATGAGGACGACGTCCTCGATCCGCCGCGTCTCCACCAGCCGCAGCCGTCCGCCCTGGTAGGCGCCGGGGCCGAAGAGGCGGGGGGCGTCCGGGTCGCCGACGAACAGGGGCGCGAGGACGAGCTGGAGCTCGTCGGCGAGGCCCTGCTGGAGCAGCTGGGTGTGGATCGTGCCGCCGCCCTCGACCATGAGCCGGCGCACGCCCCGTACGTCGTGCAGGTGCTCCAGCGCGCGGCGCCAGTCCAGGCCGGGTCCGAGGGCGGCCACGTCGGCGGCGATCCCGGCGGCGCGGGCGCGGTCGGCGCCCCGGTCGGTGGTCAGCAGGAGCTTGTCGCCGCCCGTGTGCCAGAACCGTGCGACCGGGTCGAGGTCGCCGGAGGCGCTGACCGTCACCTTGAGCGGGTAGGCGGGCCGGCCGGCGGCGACCCGGGCGGCGCGGCGCTCCGCGGAGTTGACCAGCAGGCGCGGGTTGTCGGCGCGCAGGGTGCCGGCGCCGATGAGGATGGCGTCGACGGACGCGCGGACCTCGTCGACGCGGTCGAAGTCGGCCGGGCTGGACAGCAGGAGCCGCTCCGGGCCGGTGTCGTCGAGGAAGCCGTCGAGCGAGACGGCGGCCGACAGCAGGACGTACGGGTACGGCATGGGGCGCGCGCTCTCTCGTGGGACGGGCGGGACCGGCGGCGTGGCGCGACGGGGGGTCTCCCGGGACGACAGCCTTGGTTCAAATCTGAAGCAAACCTACACTGGTGGCATGACGACCCGCTGGCTCACCTCCGACGAGCAGCGTGCCTGGCGCGCCTACATGGCCGCCACCCTCCTGCTGGAGGACACGCTCGACCGGCAGCTCCAGCAGGACGCCGGCATGCCGCACCTGTACTACTCCCTCCTCGCCAACCTCTCCGAGGCGCCCGGACAGCGGCTGCGGATGACCGACCTCGCCGAGCGGTCGAAGATCACCCGCAGCCGGCTGACCTACGCGGTCGCCCGGCTGGAGAAGGACGGACTGGTGCGGCGCGAGCAGTGCCCGTCGGACAAGCGCGGCAGCGTGGCCGCCCTCACGGACGAGGGCATGGCGGTGCTGGAGCGCACCGCGCCGGGCCACGTCGAGACGGTCCGCGCGTCGCTGTTCGACCGGCTCAGCCCCGAGCAGGTGGGGCAGCTGGAGGAGATCTGTACGCGGATCGCGGGCGGACTGGTGGACGGCACGCAGGACGGGGGCGGCCCGGAGGACCTGCCGTGGAAGCGGCGCTCGACGCCCTGTGCGTGAGCGCGGCGGGACGGACCGGAAGCCCGTTGCTTCAAACTTCAAGCACAGGTAGGGTCGGGCTCCGAGGATCTGCTTCAAATCTGAAGCAGCAGGAGGGCGGCACGCCGCCCAGGACCCGGAGAACCGCATGCCCGCTGACCTCACCGCCGCCACGCCGCGCTCCCGCGTCCGGGTCCCGCTGCGCTTCCACGACGGTTACGCCGTCGACGCCGACCTCGTCACCTTCGACGGCCTCGTCGACGGCCGGGAGCACATCGCCGTCGTCCTCGGCGATCCCGCCCCCGGCGGCACGCCCCTGGTCCGGCTGCACTCCGAGTGCCTGACCGGGGACGTCTTCGGCTCGGCCCGCTGCGACTGCGGCCCGCAGCTGCGCGAGGCCGTGGAGCGCACAGCCGAGCGCGGCGGCGTGCTGCTCTACCTGCGCCAGGAGGGCCGGGGCATCGGCCTCTACAACAAGCTCGACGCCTACGCCCTCCAGGACCAGGGCCTGGACACCTACGAGGCGAACGCCGCCCTCGGCCTGCCCGAGGACGCCCGCGACTACACGGCCGCCGCCCAGATGCTCCGCGCCCTCGGCGTCACCCGCCTGGACCTGCTCTCCAACAACCCCGACAAGGCCGAGCAGCTGCGCGCGCTGGACATCGACGTGCACGACCGCGTCCCGACCGGCGTGTTCACCACCCCGCACAACGTCCGCTACCTGCGTGCCAAGGTGCTGCAGACCAGCCACACGCTGCCCCTCGGCGACCTGACGGACCTGCACGCGGGCTGAGCGGGCTGAGCGGGCTGGGCCCCCGGCCGGCGCCGCCCGGTCCGGCCCGGCGTACGGACCCCGGGGTCGGGGGTAAGCACTCGGGCGTGACGAACCCGCCTCCCCCGCAGCAGAATCCGGCCGCCCCGGCGACCCGCCGCAGCTACGACACCGTCGCCGAGCGCTACGCCGCCGACATCGGCGCCGAACTCCCCGGCAAGCCCCTCGACCGCGCCCTCCTGGACGCCTTCGCCGAAGTCACCCGGCACGGCCCGGTGGCCGACGTCGGCTGCGGCCCGGGCCACGCGACGGCCCACCTCGCGGACCGGGGCGTGGCGGTGACGGGCCTCGACCTCTCCCCCGGGATGTGCGCCGTGGCCCGCCGCGGCACCGGGCTGCCCCTCGCCGTGGGCGACATGACCGCCCTGCCGCTGCGCTCCGGCAGCCTCACGGGGCTGCTGTGCTGGTACGCGCTCATCCACCTCGACCCGCCCCGACGGGCCGCCGCCTACGCGGAGTTCGCCCGCGTCCTGCGCCCCGGCGGCCACGCCCTGCTGGCCTTCCACACCAGCACCGCCGACGCCCGTCCCGGCGAGTCCGCCCACTTCAGCGACTGGTGGGACCACCCGGTGGACCTCACCTTCCACTTCCTGGACCCGGCCACCGAGACGGCGTCCCTCACGGACGCGGGCCTCACGGTCACGGCCCACCTCGACCGGGCCGCGTACCCCGGGGTCGAGCACCCGAGCAGACGGTCGTACCTGCTGGTGCGGCGGGACGGCGAGGGGTAGCGGGGCCGGACCCCGGGAACACCGCGCCCCGGTCCGGGAATCCCCGGACCGGGGCGGTGTCGTAGGCCGTGTGGGACTCGAACCCACAACCAATGGATTAAAAGTCTGCTGAGCGCTCATGGCGCCTCGTACCGCGCTGTACCGCCGGGCATCGCGTCGTGCCGTAACACCCAGCTCAGGGGCCGAGTCTCGCCCGCTGAGCAATCCCGCTCACCTTGTCTCGTACCGCCTCGTACCGCACCGCAATGCGACTTCCGGGCCAGCACGGGGCCAGCAAGAAGGGCCCCCGACCCGCAGGTCAGAGGCCCTTGCCTGAGTCTCCAGTCTACGCCCGTACCTACCCGCTGTCAGTGCTGCGCCGTACCGTGGCTTCACCAGTATCCGCATGCTGCTGCGGGCTGCCAGGCCCCTGCTCCGGGACAGCGTCCTGAGCGGGGGCCTGCCGCGTTCCTCGCCGGGCCCGCGGTACCGCCGCGGCCGCGCGCTCCGTCAGGTCCTGCTCGTACTCCTGGAAGAGCGACATGTAGGTGTCGGCCGTCAGCACGATCGTGGAGTGCCGCAGCTTCTTGCTGGCGTCGTCGATGTCGCCGCCGCCGGCCTTCACGAGCGCGGCCGCGCCGTGCCGGAGGTCCCGCAGGTTGATGGGCGGCAGGCCGGCCGCCGCCACGATCCGCTTGAACTCCTTGCTGACCGCGTCGGGGTGCAGCCAGCTGCCGTCCTCGGCGGCGAACACCTTGCCGGTGTCCACCCACGTCTTCCCGGCTCGCAGCCGGGCGGCGCGCTCGGCGTCCTGGCGTGCCCGGTGTTCGCGCAGCACCGCGACGGTCTCGCGGTCCAGCATCACCGCCGACATGCTGCTGTCGGTCTTCGGGACCGTCTCGATGGGGGTCCAGCCGTCCACCACGATCTCCGTGAGGACGTCGATCCGCGGCGGGTTGATGTCCAGGTGGACGTTCGCCCAGTCGGCGCCGACCCCCTCGCCCCGGCGCAGGCCGTGGTGAGCGACCAGGTGGTAGAAGGCGTACAGCCTGCTGTCCTCCGCCGCGTCGAGGAAGGCGCCGAGTTGCTCCGGGCTCCAGACCATGACCGGGCTCGGTACGGCCCCAGTGTCACGCCAGCGGGCGACGCGCTCGGCGGTCCACAGCAGCCCCTTGGGCCGCGCGCCAGAGCCGAGCTCGACGTGCGCCGCGGCGTTGAAAGTGATCAGCTGCTCGGCGATGGCCTTGTTCAGCGCCGCCCGGAGCGTACGGCGGATCGCGTGCCTGGTGGCCACCCCGTTCGTCTTCCGGTACGGCTTCATCTCGGCGAGCTTCGCCCGCTCGGCGGTCAGGCGATCGCGCGCCTTGGCCGGCGGCCGCCCGGGCATCGTCCACTTGGCGCGCGCTTCCTGTTCGCGGCGGGCGGCGTTCTCGGCCCTGATGACGTCGCTCTCGTCGGCGATCGCGTCGAACATGCTCTGCACATGCCCGACGGTGAGGCGGTCGAGCCGCAGGTGGCCGAGGTGCGGCTTCAGGTGGACGCGGATGTGCGAGCCGTAGCCGGCGTTCGTCGTCGTCCGGGTCTTCTTCGTGGCCATCCAGCGGTCGAGCCACTCGGCCACGGTCATCTTGCCGTCGAGCGGCACGCCGACGCCCAGTCGGCGCTGCACCTCGGAAGTCTCGGGGATGTCCGCGCGGCGCCGGGCGATGTCGGCGAGTAGATCGCCCACGCGTCGCTGCTCGTCCGGGTCATCGCCAGCGAGATCGAGGATGGCCTGCAGGCGGGACAGGTCGCCCTGGGCCTCCGCGACGCTGCCGTACCCGGTGCGTCGGAACGTTCTGCGCTTCCCCTCAGCGTCCGGCGGGAGCTCCTGGCGGATCCCCGGGGCGCCGTGGTTCTTGCGCTTGAGCTTGGGGCAGGCGGCCCCGAGCAGTTTGCCGTCGGTGCCGCGGCACTCGCAGCGTCGGTAGATACTCCCTGCGCGGCGGGCTGACGGCATCGTGCTTACTCCTCTCGCTCCTCGTCGGGCGGCTTCTCAGTGTCGCCCAGCCGAAGCAGGCCGACCCCCAAAACAAACCGCATGGTCGCATTGAGGGCTTCCACGATCTGCTCGGGCGTAGCCGTCGGGCAGATGGCCCACCCTAGGCCGTGGCCATTTTTGACCGGTACCACCACCTGTTCTCCTGGTACGCGCTCGTCGAAGAAGAACCACGAAGTCTGCGACTCCACCAGCCTCCCCCATCCCTCGCTCACATGTTCGAGTCACCACATAGACCAGCGCCTTCGAGTCCATCTGGTGCCCGGCAATGATCGCACCACCCATCTCAGATATCTACAGGCAGCTCGGCACCCTCACCCAGGGTGATGCATAGGTGAGCGCATGCGTTACTGATCACCGGGATGCGTCGGGGGGGTCATGGAGTCGATCAGGCTAAGCAGCAGATCGCGCTGGTCAGGACGTAGGGAGTCCAGCTTCCTTACGTAAGCGACCGATTCCCCCGTTCCTGAGCGAAGGGGGTCCACGCCATGGAACTGCGCGCCGGCGGCATCCTGGATGCGCTCGATAGGCAGGCGAGTGGCCGCCTGGAGCGCTGCCAGCTCCTCATACACGGGTGGCGTGATCTTGTCCCCGCGCTCGAGGCGGTAGATCCAGCCACGTGTGACGCGTACGCCGCTGACTGGATCCACCGCACGGGCGGAGAAGGTGTCCAGCGACTCGCCGAGCTCGGCGCGGCGCGTGCGAATGAGGTCCGCTAGCTGGGTCCTCTGTTCAGGACCACTCACCATCTCACCTGAGCCTCTGTCCATAGCAGCCATGCTGCTCATCCTGCCACTCCTGTGCTGTGTGTGAATCATGGACCGTTCAGGGGGTTGCGACGTCATCCCGACGTACGGGCAGGTCAGTTGCGGCGTTCATTCAACACGCCGAACAAAGTGTTCAGCATGTCGGGGGTCCCTCGCTAGGTAGCACGGAGTCATTGGCCGGTTACCGACGTGCGCCCCCGTTCATTCGACGTACTGGACTTTCTGTTCAACCCATGAAATGCTCTCGCTCACGTTCAACGAGTCGAACGTTCTGGTCTATGAGGTAAATGTGAGCAACGAGAACAGCGCACCCCCGACCCTGTACGCCGTCCACAGCCCCGAACGTCTGAAGCTCCTGATGGAGCGCACCGGCACCGGTGAACCGATCACCAGCCGCGAACTTGCCACCGCCGCGGGCGTCGCCCACGGAGACCGCGAAGCGCGGCCGCAAGCTGATCGAGACGCTGGGCTCGGCCGGGCTCCCGGCGGTCGAGGGCGACGCCCGGGCGGTCGAGCGGTGGCTGGCCGAGTTCGAGGCCGCCAACGTCGGCCGCATCCCGTCCGAGCAGCTGGCCCGCTGGCTGGGCTGGCAGGACGACGGCACGTTCGTCAGCTCCCCCGAGGACGGCATCAAGGTCGACGTCCCCTTCGAGGAGCAGCGCGGCCCGGCACGTGCGCACGCCAGGAAGGGCGGGCTGGACGGCTGGCGAGAGACCATCAGCCAGCTGGCCGATTTCCCGGTGCCGCGCGTGGCCGTCGCGGCCGCGCTCGCCGCCCCGCTGCTCAAGCCGCTCGGCCTGAACAGCTTCACGCTGGACATCTCCAGCCGGTCCACCAAGGGCAAGACGACCGCGCTCCAGTGCGCGCTCTCCGTGTGGGCCGACCCGTCCGAGCACGCCTCCGCGATGAGCAACTGGCGCACCACGCTGTACGCGATCGAGAAGCGGCTGAACCTGGTCCGGGGCATCGTCACCGTCTTCGACGAGACGATGGCCGTCACCGACGACACCCTCATCGATGAGGTGCTGTACCAGCTCCCGATGAACCACGGGAAGGCCCGCAGCGGCGGCGCATTCGGCAACATGCTGCCCTGGGAGACCATCCTCCTGTCCTCCGGCGAGCGGCCGGCCCTGTCCTTCACGACCAGCCAGGGCGCCGCCGCCCGCATCCTCGGCACCACGATCGCCCCCTTCGGCGACGGAGGTGGCGCGACGGCGGCCGCCGTCCGCGAGGGCGTCCTGGCCCACCACGGGCACGCCGGGCCGGAGTTCATCCAGTACATCCTCAGCGGCCTGGCGCAGCCGAACGGGCGGGACAGGCTCAAGGAACACCACCGCACGCTGGTAGACGAGTTCCGCGGCTCCGGCGACATGACCCAGCGGCGCGCGCCGATGGTCGCCGTCCTCGCGCTCGCCGAGCTCCTCGCTTGCCGCATCGGGCTGCTGCCCTACGAGCCTCTCGGACACGATGTCTGGCGAGGGCTGTTCACCGCCCACAACCCCACCGACAAGCGGCCCGACATGGCGCTGGACGTCGTACGGGAGTACGTGGCAGGCCACGCGCACGAGCTTTTCAGCGTCACCCGCGCGGCCATGCACGAGAAGCCCCCGTACTCCGGCTGGCTCGGCGTCCTGTCGACCAAGGACGGCGTCACCGAGGTGGCGCTGCTGCCGGAGCGCGTCCGCAAGATCCTGGCGGACGCGGACTACTCGCTGGACGCCGTGGTCGGCAGCTGGGTCGACGACGGCTACCTGAAGACGCTGAAGAGCCAGCGCCCGGCGCACCTGGTGCCCCGCCGCTTCGACGGCGTCCGGGCCAAGTGCCTCGCCTTCACCCCGGAGGGCATGCCCTTCGGCGACGACGAGGTGGCGGCATGAGGCCCGCCACCGGGGTGGTACGCACCGAGTGCGTACCACCAAGTCCCACCAGTCACCGCAGGTCAGACGCGTATCAGGTGCCCCTCGGGGGGCGGTACGCAGTCGCCCGGAAATGGCACCCCTCAGGCGTGGGCGTGCGCGTGCGGGCGGGCGTGCGTGCGCACACACATCGACCTGTGTCTGTTCCTGCGTACCTGCGTACCACTCCCTCTAGTCCGAGAGATAACAGCAGGTCAGAGGCACTTTCACCCCGGTACGCAGCCGGTACGCAGCCGGTACGCAGCGCGTACCGCCTTCTCCTCACACCCACTGAATCGAGGTGACCCATGTCCTTCACCCCCCGGCCGTACCAGGTCGAGGCCATCGAGGCGCTGCGCAAGGGGTGGGCCGACGGCCAGAACCGTCTGGCCGTCGTCCTGCCCACCGGCGCCGGCAAGACCGTGGTCTTCTCCCACCTGGCCCACCAGATGCTCGACAGCCTCGGCGGCCGCCGCGCCCTCGTCATCGCCCACCGCGAAGAGCTCATCGAGCAGGCCGCTTCCAAGCTGCTGGCGGTCGACCCGATGCTGCGGGTCGGCATCGTCAAGGCCCAGCGCGACGACCACGCCGACGCCGACGTGATCGTCGCCAGCGTCCAGACCCTCGCCGTGGCCAAGCGGCGCGAGGCCATCCGCGATATCGGCCTGATCATCGTGGACGAGTGCCACCACGCGGCCGCCCGCACCTACATGGAGGTGCTGCGCCACTTCGGCGCCTGGGACGGCGTCCCGACGGCCGGCTTCACCGCCACGATGACCCGCGAGGACGGCGGCCTGGCCGAGGTCTGGCAGGACGTCGTGTACCGGCTCGACATCCTCGACATGATCAGCGACGGCTACCTGTGCGACGTCCGCGGCATGTCCATCAAGGTCGACACCCTCGACCTCAACAAGGTACGCACCCGCGGCGGCGACCTAGTCGAGGGACAGCTGGGCAAGGCCCTCGAAGACTCCGGCGCCCTGGACGCGATCGCCAAGGCGTACGCCGAGCACGCTGCCGACCGGCCGGGAGTCGTCTTCACCCCGACCGTGGCCACCGCCCAGCAGGCCGCCGCATCGCTGCGCGCCGTCGGCATCACGGCCGCCCCGGTCTGGGGCGACATGGGCCGGGACGAGCGGCGCGCGACTCTCGCCCGCTACGAGGCCGGCGAGGTGCAGGTGCTCACCAACTGCATGGTCCTGACCGAGGGGTTCGACGCCCCGCACACCAGCTGCATCGTCGTCGCCCGCCCCACCAAGAGCGCTGGCCTGTACGTGCAGATGGTCGGCCGCGGCCTGCGCCCGGCGCCCGGGAAGCAGAACGCGCTGCTCCTGGACGTCATGGGCGCCGCGTCCCGCCACCGGCTCGCCAGCATGGTCGACCTGACCGAGCGGGAGATCGGCGAGGCCCAGGCAGGCAAGAGCCTGAAGCAGGTCGCCGAGGAGCACGCGGCCGCCGAGAAGCGGCGCGCGCTCGCCGCCCGGGTCGAGGCCGAGGAGATCAACCTCTTCGGCTCGTCCGCGATCCGGTGGCTGCGCACCGAGGACGGCACGTGGTTCATCCGCCTGACCGGCGCGATGTTCCTTTTCCTGCAGCGCGACCCCGGGACCCGGCTGTACCGGATGCGCCGCTGGACGCAGGCCGACGGCGTGCACCCACCGAAGGACGACGTGGCCCGGCCGCTGCCGGAGGCCCTGGCGTGGCTGGAGCAGCAGGCGAAGGTGCTGGCGCCGTCCGCGTTCGTCGTGCGCCAGGCCCGGTGGCGGTCCGGCAAGCCGAGCCCGAAGCAGTTGGGCCTGTGCCGTCGCCTCGGCATCCGCGTGCCGACCGGCAGCACCGCCGGCGACGTCGCCGACCTCATCGACCAGGACCGCGTGAGCCGCGTCCTGGCCCAGCTGATCACCGCCGCGTAGCGGTCCGGGCCTGTCGCTATCAGGCCCGGACCTCCACCCATCACATCACGGAGGAACCGATGACCGACCTCAGCCCCGCCTCGCAGAAGCTCTTGCGAGAGATCGCCAAGTACGACACCGGCGCCGGCGTCCTGTTCCGGCACGCCCCCCGCGGCCGGTACTCGCACCCGAACACCCTGATGACCTACAACATGCGCACCTTCTGGCCGCTCACCGGCCTTGGCCTGGTGGACGACGGCGGCAATGACTCCGCGCCGGTGCGCATCACCGAGGCCGGCCAGAAGCTGGCCGCCGAGCTGGAGGAGCAGCACAAGACGCAGCAGGCCGCGAAGAAGGCCCGGCCGAAGCCGTCCGCCGACGGCGCGACCGCCCTGCGCCTCCTCCGGGAGATCGCCAAGCACGACGGTTCGCTGATCTACGACGACGGCCTGCGCCGCGTCTGGCGAGTCGCCTCCCGCGACGGACACCGAGCGTCCATCGGCATCTGGGTGGCGCTGGAGAAGGCCGGCTACATCCGCACCGAACGCGTCTCCAGTATCGGCGGCCAGCGGGTGTCCATCACCGACGCCGGGCGGCAGCGCATCGCTCCCGCCTGACCAGCCGCCAACCACACCCCCCACCAACACCACCACCGGCCAACGATCCGATCCGGATACCCCAGCCCCCGCGCGCACTACCGAGAGGACCCCCGGACCACATGACACCCCGACAGATCGCCCTCGACACCGAGCCCCGCCGGCTCCAGCGGCGCCGCACCAAGGGCTGGCGCGCACCCGCCAGCGCCGTGTACGTCGGCCGCGGCTCCCGCTGGGGCAACCCCTTCATGCTCGCCCCGGCCGCGTCGCAACGGGGCGGCCTGCTGGACATGTGGGCTGTCGAGTACAAGGGCCGAAAGCTCGGTCGCTGGGATGACAGTGCTGCCGCGCGTGCCGACGCCGTGGACCGCTACAGCCGGTGGATTCGCGAGACCGGGCAGGCTGATCTCGTCGCCCAGGCGCGCCGCGAGCTGGCGGGCCGGGACCTCATGTGCTGGTGCAAGACAACGGACCCGTGCCACGCCGACGTGCTGCTGCGCCTGGCCAACGGAGGACGAGCATGACCACCCATCACGTCGTCATGTGGTCCGGCGGCATCACCAGCTGGGCCACCGCCCGCCACGTCATCGCCGAACACGGCACGGCCAGCACCACGTGGGTGCGGCTGCTGGAGGTGTTCCCGGAGCGGTACGCCCGCGCTGAGGCTGCCGAGGCCAAGATGCGGCGCCTGCTCGGCAAGGACGTGTCGATCCTCCGCGACCGGCGCGGCGGGGCGACGAAGCCGCTCACCCTGGCAGCCCTCCGCCGGCGCATCGAGGAGCAGCCCGACCAGCTGGACCTGTTCGACGAGGGCGGCTGCGGCTGCTTCACCGAGCTGGCCGCGTGAGTCACAGGACGGCCCGGCGCGCTGATATCGCGCCGGGCCGGCACCCCGACCATCCCACACCACCCAGGAGCCAGACCATGACCGACCAGCCCCGCCGCCGCCCGCGCGCCGCCAGCGCCTTTCAGGCCCGCGGTGCCGCAGCTGAACAGGCCGCCGCCGTCGCCGCAGCGATCCGCGCGGAATGCGACGCCATCGACACCGCCACCACCGACCCGGACATCCGGGCAGCGACCGCCCGCATCCGCACCACCCTCACCGACGGCCCTCCTGCCGTCCCCTGCACCGCCACCGAACCCGACCCGAAGGGGGGCGCTCCCTACACGTGCTCCCTCGTCACCAAGCACGCCGAGCACGTGCACTTCGACGAGCAACGCCGAGTGCACTGGCTCCCCGACGCTCCGTCTGCCTGACCAGCCACCCGGAACGGAGAACCCGATGACCGACCGCAACTTCCGCCCCCGCTGCGGCAACGACCCGCGCGCCCAGCTCACCGACGGCGACCGCCAGGCCGTCGCCGACTTCCGGGCGTACCTCGCAGACCGGGCCGCGCTCCGCGACCGCATCGCCGAGGCGCTCCACCAGGACCAGACGCCGCCGCCCACCGTGTCGTGGGCGGACGAACAGCCGCTGGACCGTGAGATCTTCCTGCGCCGCGCCGACGTCGTGTTGGCGGTGCTGCCCGCGCCCACCGACCGGGCCACCGTCCTGCGGGAAGCCATCGACGTGGCCCGCGAGGAAGGCCACCGCCTCGAAGAGGTAGCAGGCATCGAAGCCGCGCGAGGCGCGCGCAGCGTGGCCTGCCTGCTGCGCAAGCTGCTCGGGAAAGTGCCAGTCCAGCGATCCGCAGACCAGGCCTATGGCCCCCGGACCTTCCACCTTCAGCGCGACCACGACGTCTCTGGCGTGTCCGGCACCGGCCGGGTCGCCGACGGAGTCCTCTGGCCCGACGGCACGGTGAGCATCCGCTGGCGCGGTAACCGGCCCTCCACCGTGCACTGGGACCGCCTGGGCGACGCGGAAGCCATCCACGGCCACCAGGGCGCCACCCGCATCGTGTGGGACGCCGAGGTGCAGCCGTGAGGCGCGCGGCCGCGGCCCTGCTGCCGCTCCTCTACGCGGCGGGCTCTCTCTTCCTCGCCCACGGTGCGACCCGCAGCTGGCAGCAGGACCGCACCGCGGAAGCCGCCGCGCTCGGCGCCTGCGCCCTGCTTCTGGTCGCCGCCCTCGTCGCCCGCCACCGGCACCAAGCCGAGGCGTACGACCTCCGCGCCGAACTGGAGCGCGCCGCCCGGCCGCCCCTGCCCCGCCGACGCCTCAGCGCGGACGAGATCACCACCGCGCTCTCCGCCGCCTGCTGCGAACGCTGGTGGACGTCGGCCGGCGCCGAGCACGACCACTCAGGGAAGGACCAGAACGCATGAGCCGGAAGCAGCACATCGTCGTGGAGCCCGAGCCCGGTGGCTGCGACCAGCATCCGACGGCCGGACGCGTCGGCCGGTACTGCCTGGGGTGCGTGCTCATCCCGGGACCGCTGACCGAGCCGGTGGAAGCCGCGCTCGCGGGCGAGGCATCCACGAAGCCACCGCGTCCCTCCGTCGACACGATCACCAGCGACGAGCTGGACTCTCTGTACGACCAGATGCGCGCCGCCGTCAGGGCGCTCGGCCGCCTGCAAGCGCTCGCCTACCGGTGGGAGCACCGCGACGCGGCGGACCTGCCCTACGCACGGAGCCTCCGGGCGGCGATCGCCGGACCCGGCCCCGACCAGCCTGACTACGAGGCAAGCCACCAGTGAACACCTGCGACATGTGCGGCAACGCGGCCAGCGGCTACCTGTGCAACCGGCACAAGGACAAGCTGGCCGCGAGGCTGCGTGAACTCCCCACCCTCTACCGCGAGGTGATCGAGTGTCTCGTACCCCGGCGGACTGGGTGGGGAGACATCGTGGCCTCCCACGCGGCGGCCGGCCCCCGCTCCCCCATCAACGAGGACGTCATCGACACAGTGAACTGGGCCCGTGCGACAGAGGTGATCCACTCTTGGCGGGCTGACGTCCGCCGGGTGCGTTGGCCTCACCGTGAAGGCACCCCACCCGCGCGTTTGGACGACGACTGCCGCTGGCTGGCCCAGGAGCTGGACTGGATCGTGATGCAGTATCCGGCCGCCGGCGACCTCGCGCGTGAGGTCGCCGAGCTGAACAGCGCCGTGCGTTCCGTCGTCGGCGACCCGGAGCCGCGGCCGCAGCGCATCGGGTACTGCGTGGCACTGGTCGGTGAAGGCATCGTCTGCGGCGCCGTCATCTCGCGCATGCCGGGTGAGACCCGGCTGACGTGCGGGTGGTGCGGCACGGTCTACGGACCCGAGGACTACCTGACTCTTCGCCACTTCCAGCCGGACGCGGCTTGATGTCACACGGGGGGTTGTGCATAACCCCCCGTGTGATAGCCTCGGAGAGGTGGAAACGCCCCCATGGCGGGACCGCCTCCGCGCGGAGGATGAGCTGCTGGAACAGCTCGAAACCCAAGCGGAAGCGGCTCGCAGACGAAGAGCGGCCGCCCTGAAGGACGGGGCCGAGGAACTGGGCAGCGTGTACGCGCTGGCGAAGCTTCTCGGCCTCAGCTGGACGGCGGTCGCGAACGCGATCAAGAAGTACACAACCGAATAAGGCGAGGGCCGGACAGCAGCTCGCCAGGTGCTGGAACACCTGGCGGCGCGCGCGCCATCCGACCCTCTACGCACCCGGAGCGCAGCCACGCCCCGGGCACTTGATCACGAGAGAGAGCGAACCTCCTCATGACCCAGCGGAACCCTATCGCCCACCGCCCGCGGGCGATCACCCCTGCCGTCGCTGAGCTGCACCGCCTCGCCCGCGAGGACTTCGCCAAGGGCGAGCAGCAACGCGCCGCCGCACGCCTGGCGCGGTACACCCCGAGCGCCACGGCCGCCCCCATCCCGCCGGCCACCGAGCCCAGCGACCTCGACGTCGCCATCAGCGTCGCCCAGCAGCTGCTCGACAGCGACCAGGTCCTCTCGCTCCGCGAGGCCCTGCGCCTGCTCCTCCGCGCCCTTGACGCCGAACCGCGCGCCGTCCAGCCCCCGGCGGCGCCGCACACCCCTGTCGGCCCCGGCTGCGGCGCCCCGGCCACCGTCCGCTACGAGGGCTACAGCCCCCGTGACGGACTCGCGCACGGCAGCCTCGACCTCGCCGTCTACGCCTGCGACGACCACGCCGGGCAGGCCCGTACCGAGTGGATCGGCGACCTGCTGGCGTACCGCACGACGACGGCCGGATCGCGCTGCGGCGAACGGTTCGACTTCACCACCCTCCGGGGTGAGCACCGGTGACCGCCTACGACCCGCTGTTCGACCCGAACAGGGCGCCCACCACACCAGCCAGCCTCGACGTCGAGCTCGCCGTCACCCGGCAGATCCTCGAAGAGACCGCCGGCCTGAACATCCACGACGACCACGACATGCGGTCCGCGGCGTTCGCGCTGAACTGCCGTATCCGTAGCCTGATGGCCGCGATCGAGGCGGAGCGAGGTGAGCGCCGGTGACCGCCCGCGACCTCATCGTCTGGACGCAGGCCCACCCGCTCACGTCCCTCGCCGCCAGCCTGGCCGCTCTCGTCGCCGCGGTCGTCCTCGCCCGTACCGGCCGCCGCGCGGTCCGCCGGGCGCCGGCCGCTGTCATCGTGGCCTCGCTCGCCGCCGCGGCCTGCACCGCCTACAGCGCAGACACCTCGTGGCGGTTCGCCGCCGACTACCTCGGCATGGCCTCGCCCGGCGAGCGCGCGGTGATGTTCGCCGCCGCCGAGCTGGCCCTGTTCGCATGCGCGCTGATGGCCCGCCAGAACCTGCGCACCCAGGGCGCCCCGGGCACGCCCGGCCTGCTGGTGTGGGTCATCACCGGGGTGCAGGTCATCCCCGCGTACTCGGAGTCCGGGCCGGTCGGCGGAACCGTGCGGGCGGTCGTCGGCCCCATCCTGGCCGCGCTGCTGTGGCACCTGGCCATGGGGATCGAGCTGCGCCACCGCCAGCCGGACGCCGAGTCCGCGAGCCTGCCCGCCCTGCTCGCCCGCGAACTGCGGGAGCGGCTGCTGTCCCGGCTCGGCCTCGCCGTCCGCGACCGCACCGCCGAGCAGATCAGCCGCGACCGCGCCACCGTGCGGGCCGTCGCCCTGGCCGCGAAGCTCGCCACGATGAAGCCCGGCGCCCGCGGCCGAGCCCGCGTCGAGCGACGCCTGTCCGTGGCCGTCGGCAAGGCGCAGGCCGGCGCGAGCACGGAGCAGCGAGCCAAGCTCCTCGACCTGCTCGCCGCCCGCCGTCACGCCACGGCGCTGGCCACGATCGACCTGCCCTCGCCGTGGCAGGACGAGGTCGAGGTGACCGTCGAGCGGGTGCCCGAGGAGCGGCCGCAGCTTCCGCCGGCCCGGCCGCCGGTGGTGCCCGCGGGGGTGCGGCTGCTGCCGATCGTGACCCGGCCCGCGCCCGTCGAGCCGCGCGAGCCCGCACCGGTGGTCATCCCGTCGCTCGACGACGCGGTGTTCTGGCTCCCCTCATGGCGCCGGGACCTGACCGGCAAGATGCCCGTCCAGCCGACCCCCGAAGCGGTCACCCCGGCCGATGGCGAGCGGTCACCCGAGCCCCCGGCCGTCCCCTTCGGCGAGCTGGCCCCCGCGGCCCTCGTCCCGGCCGCCGCCGTGCCTGCGGAGACGGTGAGGGAGGTAGTCACCGAGGTGGTCACCCTCACCCCGGGTGAGCTGCTGAAACGAGCCCGCCGCCTCAACCGGCAGCAGGAGACGACGACCGGCCGCCCCGTGACCATCGACAAGCTGCGCACCGAGTTCAACCTGTCCCGCCGCGAGGCCACCGAGCTGCGCCGCCAGGTGGTCACCCCAAGCCGAGGGGAGCGGTCATGAAGCCCCCCGCGCTCGGTGCCGCGTGATCCTCGCCGCGTTCTTCGCCGGATCCGCTCTGGTCGCCCTCCTCGGGCTGTGCGCCGTCGCGCTCCACGACGTCCCCCGGATCACCGGGACCGTCGCGTTCATCGTCACCCTCGCCGCGCTCGGCGTGGCCGTCCTCCGATAGGACCCGCATGACCCCGCTCAACATCCCGGCGTACAGCATCGTCACCCTCGGCGGCGTCGTCGTCGGCCTCGGCCTGTTCCTCTGGGACGCCTCCCGCTGGTGGGCCGACCACCCGAAGAAGCGCCTCAGCCTCAAGGCCCTGCGCAAGCTCGCCCCGACCCTCCTGTGCGTCTCCTACGGCACGCTGCTCATCCTGTCCGCCGGCGGCCTCCTCGGCGCCGCCGCGGACTGGTCCCTGTGGGGCAGCAACCAGCTCGGCGAGGGCCTCCTCGTCTACGGCGTCGGCGGCACCGCGCCGAACGTCACCCGCACCGCGCACCTCGTCCTCACCCCGGGCGGGCACGCGGTCGTCATCCTCGCCACGGTCGTCCTGGTCGCCGTGGCGTCCCGGCGCGGCTTCCGCTGGGACTTCGTCCGGCCGACCCTCGCCGGGGTGAGCCTGGGCCTCGCCAAGAGCGTCGCGGGCCTCGCCGGGCTGATCCTCGCCCCGGGCGTGTCCACCCTCGGCGACCTCGTGACGGGCCTGCTGTGAAGGCGGAAGCGGCCGCCGCGGGCCGCCGCCTGTGCCGGGGGACCTGGCGCCAACTGGAGGCGTGGGGCCGGTGGCTGTCCGGCGAGACGCACGCCGACCGGGCGGGCCTGGTCCGTCTCGGCGTGATCCTGGCCCGGTTCGCGGGGTCCGTGCTCGCCGCCCTCTTCTACGCGCTGCTGCTCCAGCGGGTGCCCGGCGGGATCTACGCGCTGCCGGTGGTGTGGGCGATCGGCGCATGGCAGATGTCCGATACGTCCGCCACTCCCCCACCGCCCTCGGCTCGCCCCTCCTGCCGCGAATGCGCAGGTCACGAGCTTGTGAACGTGACCCCTCTCGAAGGCCAGAAGGGGATGTTGATCTACACGTCCGCTGAGTCCGAGGAGTCCAACAAGACCCACGTACACATCGTGCGCACCGCCGACGAGACACACACCTGAGACCCCGGAGCGGCCGCCATCCGCCAAGACGTCCGGCCGCCCCGGTCCCTATCCCACGAAGAGACAGGACCACCCATCATGCCCAAGTTTCGCCGTACCGGGTCCATGGCCGACCTCGCCGCCACGATGACCCCCGAGGAGAAGACGAAGCACGAGACGACGTACCAGGCGTCGCGCGGCGGCTGGCACAAGCCCGCCGAGAAGCCCGTCCCCGGCACACCGAAGAAGGGATGATGGCCGCCATGAGCGAGCCCCGCACCTTCCCCCTCGCCGACCTCCTCAGCGTTACCACCCCCGCGCTGCTGTCCCGGCGCGGCATGGAAGGACTCGGCGACCTCCTCGCCCACATGACCGGCGAGACCCTCGCGCCCTGGCAGTTCCTCCGGGCGGCCGATGAGTGCGCCGCAGCGCTGTGCGACCAGCACCCGTTCCTCCGCGACCTCCAGCCGCCGAAGGGCGTGGACAAGGCGGACCTGTACGCCTGGCTCGTGGAAGCTGAGCGCGCCCACGGCGGGCTGATCAGGGTGGTCCGTCTCGCTGATTGGCAGCACCAGGACCCGGGCGTCGAGCTGCTCGACAGGATCGACCTGGCCCGGATGCGCACCATCGACAGGGAGCAGCCGAAGGGCTGACGCCCTGCCACACTGGAGTCTGCGCGCCGGGTATCGCCCGGCAGTTGGCCCCGCCGACCCCCCGTGTCGGCGGGGCCTTCGCACACGAGGAGGACGCCATGCCCAGCCTGGACGAACTGTGTCAGACGTCGACCGGTCTCCTGGCCGCCAGCGTGCTAGCCCCGTACGCGCCGCTCCTCGCGATGGCGGCCGAGACAGAGGCCCAGCTGCACCGCTACCTCGCCCGCGCGGCCGCGCTCGGCGCCAGCGAGACTCAAGCCGAGGAAGTGCTGGAGCAGGTCACGGCCAAGGCCGAGCAGCTGCAGCGAGCAGGGGCCGACGTCACCCCCGCGGACATCGCTGATGAGGCGTGGCGCTGCCTCGTCCTGCACACCGGGGGTTTGCCGTACTTGCCGTTCATGGCGTACGCCGAGGGCCTGTTGCACCGCGACACTGCGGAGGGATGACGCCGCACAGGTCCTGGCCGCGCTGAAGCATCATGGACAGCATGGAGTCGCAGATCATCCGGCCCGGCCACCTCACCGCCCACCAGGCCGCGCGCGTCCTCGGCGTCAGCCTGGTGGGCCTCCGCAGCATCGTCCATCGCGGCCAGCTGCAGCGCGCCGGCGGCACCCCGCGACAGCCCTGGTACCGCGTCACCGACGTCGCCGACCTCGCCGCCAAGCGCGCCGCGCGGAAGGCCGTCATGAAGGTCCCCATCAGCGGTCGCTACGAGGCCGCTTGACCGCAGGTCACACCGGGTGCAACGATCTCGGTGTACAGCTGTGCCCGCAGACCGGCACCCAGACACACAACGAGCCCCCTCCGCGACCTGGCCCGAGGGGGCTTCGTCGTGCAAGCGGCGGGTGCCTGCAAGGGACGTGCGACCTGCACCCCGTCTTCCCCCGCCCCGCCTGTTTTCAGGGCCGCTGCCGCACCATCACCGCAGCTAGGACACCGAGAACAAGTGCTGCACCCGCGATGACTCCGGGCCACCAGGTGATCAGTCGGCAGCCGATCAGCAGGACCAGGCCCGCCACCACGATGCCGAGGGAAGCGTCCGGCTTCCGTCCCATCTTCACCACCCCCAAGGCGCGCACGGTACCGAGTGGAGGTGACCATGGCCAGGCGCCGAGCCCTCACCGTCTGCTCCGTCTCCGGCTGCCCCGAGCTCACACCCGCCGGCCGATGCGCACAGCACCGGCAGCAGGCCGAGCAGCAGCGCGGCACCGCACGCCAGCGCGGCTACGACAGCGACCACGAGCAGCGCTTCCGCCGGCCCGTCCTGCAGCGCGACCCGACGTGCGTCTGCACCGACGAGCGCCACGGCCACGGCAGCCCGTGCGGCCAGCCCTCGAAGCACGCCGACCACCACCCGCTGGACCGCCGGGCCCTGACCGCTGCCGGCCTCGACCCCAACGACCCGCGGCACGGGCGCGGCCTGTGCGGCCCGTGCCACAGCAGGAGCACCGCACGCGAGCAGCCCGGAGGATGGAACCGATGACCACACGCGTCCTCGCAACGATCACGCAAGCGGACATCGAGAGGCACCGCGAAGCACTGTGCGAGTGGGCGAGGGCCAACGGCATCGAGCCGCGGGACATCGCCGCAGCCCCAGGGCTGACCGTGGAGCAGGTCGGGGAGCGCACGGTGATCGTCTACTGGGAGTTCCAGCGGTCCGCCGGCGCGCTGTGGGTCCGGCGGGCCGCTCGCCTCCGGGTGCCGCTGCCGGCGCTGGGTGATCACTCCAAAGATCACCCGGAGTCATAGTCATTGTCACTCTGCGTCATGATCACCCCGGGGGGCGCCCCAAGATCAACGATCTTGAAGGACCGCCGGGGAGGTGCCTCGCTGTGCGTACGGGTCTGGGAGGTCCCGCCGGCCGCCCGCCAGGTCACCGAACGTAGTCCCGCCCGAGCCGCGACGGCCGGGCACGAGGCGCCGCGACGGCGCGATCGGGAGGTAGACCCATGGCTGGTACTGGACCGGTGCCGAACCCGCAGCGTCGGCGCCGCAACGAGGACCCGGTGCCCGGCACCGTGCTGCCGGCGGACGGCTACACCGGGCCGTCCCCGGACCTGCCGGGTGGCCACGACTACGACACCCGGACCCTGTCCTGGTACGAGACCTGGCGGTACTCGCCGCAGGCTGCCACCTTCCTCGCGACGGACTGGCAGCGGCTCCACATGCTCGCCCAGCTGGTCGAGCAGTACTGGCAGGAGCCGAAGAAGGAGCTGCTCTCGGAGATCCGGCTGAACGAGGCCGCCATCGGCGGCACCGCGGCGGACCGGATGCGGCTGCGCTGGTCGCTCGGGCAGGCCGAGGTCGGCAAGGGCGCGGCCCGGGCCGCCGAGAGGGCGGCAGCGCGCCGCGGCGACGACCCGCGGCGCCGGCTCCGGGCGGTCGGTGAGGAGTAGTGCGCACCCCGGGCGTCCGGAGGTCGCTCGGCTACGCACTCGCGGACTGGATCGAGTACTACCTGGTCCACGGCCCCGGCGACGTCCAGGGCCAGGAGATCGAGCTGGACGAGGAGATCCTCCGGTTCATCGTCTGCTGCTACGCGATCGACGCGAGCGGCCGGCGCCGCTTCGACGAGGTCCTGCTGTCCCGCGCGAAGGGCCGGGCCAAGTCCGAGGTCGCCGGGATGCTGGTGGTGGCCGAGGCTCTGGCCCCGGTCCGCTTCGACCACTGGGCGGAGCCGGGCGAGATCTCGGACTGGGGCTACGAGTACGAGACCGGGGAGCCCGTCGGGGCCCCGGTCACGTACCCGTTCATCCGGTGCCTGGCCACGGAGGAGACGCAGGCCGGCAACACGTACGCCAACGTCACCTACATGCTCAGCCACAGCGAGCACCTGGCCGAGGACTACCCGGGCGTCGACATCGGCAACGACTGGCAGAGCAGCACGCGCGTCTTCCTGCCGGACGGCGGCGAGATCCGCCCCTCCACGGCCAGCTCGGCGGCGAAGGACGGCGGCAAGGAGTCGTTCTCGGTAGCGGACGAGACGCACCTGTACGTGCTGCCCGAGCTGCGGGACATGTACGAGACCGTCGAGCGGAACACGATGAAGCGGAAGGCCGCGGAGCCGTGGTTCCTGCAGACGTCGACCATGTACGCCATCGGTGAGGACTCCATCGCCGAGCGCACGCACCGCAACCACAAGGCGGGCAAGGCGCCGCGGCTGTACTTCGACCACGTCCAGGCCCCGGAGCGCCTCCTGGAGGACGCCGCCTACGAGGACCCTGGCGAGCTGAAGCGCGGCCTGATGCAGGCGTACGGCCCGTTCGCGGCCCACATGGACCTGGACCGCATGGTCACGATGGCCCACAAGCCCACCCAGGACCGAGCCAAGTTCCGGCGGTACTTCCTCAACCTGCCGGTCAGCCTCAGCGAGACGTGGCTGGCCCGGCACCTGTGGGAACGATGCGCGCTGCCCCAACTCGTCGAGCCGGGCGAGCGGATCACGGTCGGATTCGACGGCTCCGACCATGACGACTGCACGGCCATCACCTGCTGCCGCGTCAGCGACGGCTACGTGTTCACGCCGACGTTCCCGGACGGCCGGCCGATGATCTGGACGAAGTGGGACGACGGCGACCCGGACAGCTGGCGGGTCCCGCGCGCCGAGGTCCGGGCCGGCATGTCGCACGTGTTCGCGACGTACAAGGTCGAGCGGGCCTACGGCGACCCGCCCGACTGGCGCGACGAGTGCGACGACTGGGCGGCCGAGTTCGGCGAGGAGACCTTCCTCATCTTCGAGACCCGTGTGGCCACCCGCATGTGCCCGGCCCTGGACCGGATGAAGACGGCCACCCTCGCCGGCGAGCTGACCCACGACGGCAACGCGACGATGGCCGAGCACGTCGGCAACGCCAAGCCCGAGCGGCGCCCCTCGGGCATCGCGATCACGAAGCCCAGCCAGGACCGGAAGATCGACTCCGCTGTCACCGCGGCGCTCGCCCTGGAGGCGCGCGCGGACGTCCTGAAGCTCGCCGCCAGCGCGGTGTCGAACTCGGTCAGTGGCTACGGATAGGAGGTGTGTCCGTGGGCGTGTCCGCGCAGGAAGCCATCCGGATCACGAACGTGCTGTGCCAGGAACTGGACCGACGCCAGGCGGCCATCACCCTGTGGAACGACATCTACAAGGGCAAGCAGAACCTCGGGTTCGCCAGCGAACGTTTCCGGGCCGCCTTCGGTGGGTTGTTCCAGGACTTCGCGGACAACTGGTCGGAGGTGGTGTGCGACGCGCCCGCCGAACGGCTGACCCCGGTCGGTTTCCGGTTCGGCACCGGCGACGAGAAGGACCCGCCCGCCGCCGACAAGGACGCGCAACGGATCTGGCAGGCGTCGTCCATGGACGCCTGGTCGCGGGTGGCGCACGTCGAGGCGTCGGTGAAGTCCCGGGCGTTCGTGCTGGTGTGGGCGGCCGACCCGGACGCCGACGAGGTCGAGCCGGAGATCACCGTCGAGGACGCCACCCAGTGCATCGTCGCCTACGCGCCGGGCAGCCGGCGCAAGCGGGTCGCGGCGCTGAAGCGGTTCGACGGGGAGGACGGCTACGAGTACGCCACCCTCTACCTGCCGGACGAGCTGTGGAAGTGGCGCCGTCCGACGAGCCGGTCCGGGCTCGTCCTGCCGTCGTCGCTGGTGCTGTCCGGGTGGCAGCCGCGCGGCGACGCCCCCGAGCAGCAGCGCATCGACAACCCCCTGAAGCGGGTGCCGATGGTGGAGCTCCGCAACCGGCCCCGGCTCACCGACGACCCGTCGCCCGAACACCGGCAGGTCATCCCGATCCAGGGCGCCCTGAACAAGCTGATCGCCGACATGCTCACCGCGTCGGAAGCGGGTGCCTTCCCGGCGCGCTGGGGCACGGGCATCGACCTGCCCAAGGACCCGCTGACCGGACAGGAGATCGACGATCCGGAGCTGTGGCGGCTCGCCGTCAACAAGATGCTCAGGGCGAGCAACCCGGCAGCGAAGTTCGGCAACTTCGAGGCCGCCGACCTGGCGAACTTCGTCGCCGGGATCACGCTGCTGACCGAGCACATCTCCGCGCTCAGCCGGACCCCGCCGACGTACTTCATGGGGAAGGTGCAGAACGTCTCCGCCGACGCCCTGACCGCCGCCGAGGCGGGCCTGGCCTCGAAGTGCCGCGACAAGACCATGTTCTACGGCGAGGACTGGGAAGAGGCCATGCGGCTCGCTTTCCTGGTCAAGGGCGACGACAAGCGCGGCAACAACCCGCTGGCCGAGACGATCTGGCGGGACGTCGAGTACCGCACCGAGGCCCAGCACATCGACGCGGTGCTGAAGAAGAAGGCTTTGGGCGTGCCGTGGCGGCAGCTGATGGAGGACGCCGGCTACACGCCCACCCAGATCGACCGCATGGAGCGGATGCTGGAGCAGGACGCCGACCGGGCGGCCCGCGCGCTCGCTTTCGCCACGCCGGGCGAGGGCCTCGACGGCACCGACGGCCAGAGCGACTCGGGGGCGGAGGCTGACGCGGAGCTGGTGCCGTGAGCCAGCAGACGCAGGCCCTGGCGCTCGCGCACTACGCGCGCCTGCGGACGCTGTCGCAGCGCGCGGTGGCCCGGGTGGAGACGGTGTGGCGGCGCATCGACCGGGCCGACATCAGCCGGTCCTGGGCCGAGGTCGCGCCGCTGCTGATGTCCGCGGTCATGGAGGCCCAGGAGCAGGCGGCGCAGCTCGCCGATCCGTACGTCGCGGCTGTCGCGGCCGCGGAGGGCGACGAGTCCGCGGCGGCCGGCAGGGTCACCGCCCGGGCGTTCTCCGGGATCGCCTCGGACGGGCGCCCGCTGCTGTCGCTGCTGTACCAGCCGGTCATCGACTGGAAGGTCCGGATGGCGGCCGGGCAGAGCGTGGATGCCGCGTTCCGCGGGTCCCTGGCGAGCGCACTGAGGATAACGGCCACGCAGGTCGCCGACGCCGGCCGTGGGGCGACGGGCGTGGCGATGGCGGGCCGGCGGACGATTCAGGGCTACGTGCGGGTGGTGCAGCCCCCGGCGTGCGGGCGGTGCATCATCCTCGCCGGGCGCGAGTACGGCTGGAACCGTGGCTTCCAGCGGCACCCCAAGTGCGACTGCATCCACCTGCCCACCACGCTCATCGCCCGCGACCAAGGCCGGGGCCGCGGGCGCCTCGATGGCGACCGCTTCACCCCGACCACCCGCCCCGGCAGCGCGCCCGGGTTCATCGACCCGCGCGCCTACTTCGACGGCCTGTCCCGCGCCGAGCAAGAGCGGGTGTTCGGCGCGGCGGGCGCCCGGGCGATCCGCGAGGGCGCCGACATGGCCCAGGTGGTCAACGCCCGCCGCGGCATGACGACCATGTCCGCCTACGGCCGGCGCGTGCTGGCCACCACCGAGGGCGCCACTCGGCGCGGCAGCTTCTACCGGCTGGAGCGCGAGCGGACCGAGGCGCAGACCGGCATCCGCTTCGCCCGCGACCGCACCGAGGCCCGGCGTGGCTTTCCGCGCTTCGAGCTGCGCACGCCCCGGCTGATGCCGGAGGAGATCTACCGGCTGGCCGAGAGCCGGGACGAGGCGATCCGCATGCTGCGGCGCTTCGGCTACCTGCAATGACCCACCCGCGTGCGGCGCGATGCCGCTCGCCAACCCCCTGGAGAGCGCGATGCTCAAGAACGCCCGTACCCGCCTGCTGGCCGCCGCCATGGGCAGCACCTGGTCGCATCCGTACGCCGACCCGTTCACGTGCTACGCCGACGGCGGCAGCGGCGACGGGGACGGTGGGCAGGACGACGGCGGAGACGGGGACAGCGACGCCGACGAAGACGGCAGCGACGACGACTCCGACGACGCTGACGGCGACGACGGTAAGGACGACGACCAGGACGCCGAGAAGCTGGGCGAGAAGGGCGTCAAGGCCCTGCGCGAGCTTCGCCGCGAGAACCGGCGCCTGAAGGCGCAGCTGCGCCAGCAGGGCGACGGCGGCGACTCGAAGCGGAAGGCGTCCACCAAGGACGGCGACGACGACCAGGACGACGCCGAGACGCTACGCGAGCGCGCCCGCGAGGAAGCTCGCGCGGAGGTGTGGACGGAGCGGGTCGAAGCGGCGGCGATCGCCGCGGCGGCCGGCCGTCTGGCCAACCCGTCCCGCGTCGCGCAGCTGCTCGGCGAGGACCTGGCCGACGTCCCCAAGGACGCCAAGGGCCGTCCCGACAAGGACGCGATCACCGAGCTGATCGACGAACTGCTGGAGACCGACCCCTACCTGGCCGCGCCCGCGACGGGCGGCACCGGCCGGCGGTTCCAGGGCGACGCCGACGGCGGCGCCCGCAAGAAGACGAAGAAGGCCGCAGCCAGCCTCGACGAGGCCATCGCAGCCAAGCTCGCCGGGTAAGACCGGCGGCTGACCCCTAGGAGCCACCAATGCCCGTGACGCTCGCTCAGGCGAAGCTGAACGCGACGGACGACATCGACACCCAGGTGATCGACGAGTTCGCCAAGAGCAACTTCATCCTCCAGAACCTGACTTTCGACAACGTGGTCAACCAGGCCGGCGGCGGGGCCACCCTGACCTACGGCTACACCCGGCTGATCACGCAGGCCGACGCCGCATTCCGTGCGATCAACTCGGAGTACACGCCGGCCGAGGTCACCAAGCAGCGCTACACCGTCGACCTCAAGCCGCTCGGCGGCAGCTTCCAGGTCGACCGCATCCTCAACCGCATCGCCCGCGCGGCCGAGACCAGCCTGCAGATGCGGCAGAAGATCAAGGCGACGAACGCCAAGTTCTCCGACGCCGTGATCAACGGCGACAGCGCGGTCGACGTCAACGGATTCGACGGCCTGTCCAAGTCCCTCACCGCCTCCACCACGGAGATGGGCGTGGGCGTGTCCACCGACTGGCGCGGCGCCACCATCGGCTCCGACCTCGGCAAGGCGAACGACGCCCTCGACCTGCTCGACGCCTGGCTGGCCCTGCTGGACGGCACCCCGGGCGCGATCATGGGCAACATCGACTCCATCGCCCGCATCCGGTCGCTGGCCCGCCGCGCCGGGTACTACGACCGCTCCACCTCCGCGGACTTCGGTTCCCAGGTCGAGACGTACCGGGGTATCCCGCTGGTCGACCTCGGGAACAAGGCCGGCTCGAACAACCCGGTCATCCCGACGGTGAACAAGACGGTCGCCACGGTGGCCGGCAACTACACCGACATCTACGCGGTGCGCTTCGGGCTGGACGGTTTCCACGGCGTCTCGATGGCCGATTCCCCGCTGGTCCAGACGTGGCTGCCCGACTTCTCCACCGCCGGCGCGGTCAAGACGGGCGAAGTCGAACTCGGCCCGGCGGCCGTCGTCCTCAAGGCCACGAAGTCCGCGGCCGTCCTCCGCAACCTGCTCGTGCGCTGATCGGAGACTCACGCCATGGCACGCATCACCACCCCTGTCCCCGGCTACAGCGGCCCCGGCCCGGCCGGGGTCATGTTCCAGGACGGCGTCGGCCACTCCGACGACCAGGCCGTCATCGACTACTGCCGCGGCGCCGGGTACGGCATCGACGAGGAGCCGCCCAGGCGGGAAACCCCGCAGGTTCCCGACCCGCGCGAGGTGACCACTGTCGTGGTCGGCGCGCCGGCCCGGGACGCCGCGGTCGACCCCAGCCCGGCCGACTTCCGCCCGCCGGTGAACGCTGGCGAGGCCAACCCGCACGGGCCCCAGGTGTGGGCCCCGGGCCTGCCCGGCGGCGGCCTGCAGCCCACCGCCCCGCCCGCCGACTCCGACGAGGTCACCTCCGGGACCAAGGAGAACGAGGGCGGCCCCGACGTCCCGCCACCCGCCCAGAACGCTCCGGTCGCCGAGTGGCGGCAGTGGGTCATCAGCACCCAGGTGGACAACGACCCCGAGGTGCACGCCCAGGTCGAGAAGGCCACGAAGGCGGAGCTGATCAAGAAGTACGGAGGCTGACGTGACCCTGGGACCGTTCGCCACAGCCTCCGACCTCGTCGCCCGCATGGGCCGCGACCTGGACCCCGTCGAGCAGTCCCAGGCAGACCGGCTGCTGGCCGATGCCTCCAACCTGATCCGGATGACGGCCGACTACCAGCAGATCAGCCGTGTCGACAACGACACCGTCACCCTGCGCGGCTCCTACCGGACCGTGCTGAAGCTGCCTCAGAGGCCGGTCCGCGACGTCACCGCCGTCGCGGGTCTCGCCTCCACCGCATGGCGGTGGAACGGCGGCGACTGCCTCATCCGTCTCGACGGAGGGGTGTGGGACGGGCCGGTCACGGTGACCTACTCCCACGGCTTGGACGAGGACGACGTGGCCTACCAGGTCGCCGTGTCCGTCGCCTGCGACGCCGTGAAACGAGTCCTCACGAACCCCGAGCTCGTCCGGCAGCGCAGCATCGACGACTTCTCCGAGACGCTCGCCGACGCCCGCGCCTCGCTCCTACAGGGCGAGCAGGACACGATCCGGCAGGCGTTCGGGGTGACCAGCTGGGGGGTGTCGTCGTGAGCAGCCTCGACACGGTCCTGGCGCGCGGCCGGGCCGCCGCAAAGGCCCGCATGCGGGACACCGTCCACCTGTACTCGCAGGCCCCGGACGTCTTCGACCGGAGCAGCGGCAACACGGTGCCCGGCGCCAAGACCACGCTGTACGAGGGGCGAGCCCGGGTGAAGCCTGTGGCCCAGGCGGGCGAGGACACCGAAGCCAGCGAGCGCGAGGTGCGGCTGCTGGAGTACGAGGTCTCCCTGCCCTGGGACACCCCGCTACCGCCCGGCACCCGGGTCCTGCCGGGCATGCGCGTCGAGGTCACCGCATCCCGCGACGCCCGCATGGTCGGCCTGGTCCTGTGGGTCACCGGCACCCAGTACGGCGAGCAGGCCACCGCCTGGCGCCTGACCACGGAGGACAGGACATGACCAGTGCACGCTTCGACATGAGCGACGTGCGGCGCCTGGAGCGGCACCTGGCGCGCAGTATCCCCCGGATCCGCCGTGAGGCCCGCAGGGTCGTCGTCCGGGGCGCGATCAACGTGAAGCAGGACTGGCGGGCCAACGCCCAGGCGAGCGGCCGCAAACACGCCGGGAGGTTGTACCCGCGCACCCTGGGCTACGACATCGCCGGGTACGGGCCGGACATCTGGGCCGCCACCATCGGCCCGGACAAGGGCGGCCCCCAGGGCCCGCTCGGCGCCATCCTGGAGTACGGCTCGGTGCACAACCCACCCCACCGCGACGGCGGCCGCGCGTTGGACGCTGAACTGCCCCGCTTCGAGGCTCAGATGGAGCTGCTCGCTCAGCGCGGCCTGGCCTGGTGGAACTGATGGTCTCGCCGTCCCCACCCGACGTCCTGGCCCACGTGGACGCGGTCCAGGCGGCGCTGGAGGGCGTCGGCCTGACCGTGTACCTCGGCGGCACCCCCACGAGCAGCAGCTGGTCGCCACCGGACAAGTTCGCGGTGCTCTACCCGGACCCCGGCATGGCGGTGCGCGAGTCCCTCGCCGACGAGCGCACGCACTTCGACTCCACCATGCAGATCACCTGCGTCGGCGGAGACCCCGAGCGCACGCTGTGGGTGGCGGGCCGCGTACGCCGGGCCATGTCCCAGCCCCTGACCGTCGAGGGCCGCCAGTGCTGGCCCCCCGAGGACCTGGGCGGGCCGCCCCTCGCGCGGGACGACGACGTCACCCCGCCGCTCTGGTTCCTGCCCGTCCAGTACCGCATCTGCTCAACACCCGCCTGATGGAGGGCACCCCATGGCAACCCTGACGACCCAGGCCATCGCGCTCGCCGGCCTGAACCCCACCTACTCGCCGGCGACCGGCGGCGGCGACAAGTGCGAGGTCGGCGACCGCAACTTCCTGCACGTCAAGAACGGCGCCGGCAGCCCGGTCACGGTCACCCTCACGGCGACCGCGTCCGTCCGCGGACAGGCCGTCTCGAACCTGACCGTCTCCGTCCCGGCCTCCGGCGAGCGGATGATCGGCCCCCTGCAGCCGGACCTGCTGCAGAGCCCGGTCGACAGCCTGTGCGCCATCGGCTACAGCTCGGCGACGTCCGTGACCGTCGCCTCCCTGCGGATCTGACCCGCACCCACCCCGCCCCTGCCCTGCGCCGCCCGGCCAGGGCTTTTCTCATGCCCTGGAGGACCTCATGGGTGACCTGATCAGCGACGGCAAGACCCGCGTGGCGTGGGCGTCGTCCATCAGCAACATCAACGCGCCCACGGTGGCCGAGCTGACCGCGGCCGCGGACTACACCAAGCGCATCACGCCCGACGGACTGAAGCTGGACCCCAGCACCGCGGACGTCGACACGTCCTCGCTGGCGTCGACCTTCGACACCAAGACCGTCGGCCGGGTGGGCTTCGACACGGAGCTCACCTTCAAGCGCGGCGACAACCCCACCGACGACGCGCCCTTCACCACGCTGAAGTACGGCGTGAGCGGGTTCCTGGTGGTGCGCCGCGGCGTCACCTACACCACCGCCTGGGCGACCGGCCAGAAGGTGGAGGTGTACCCGATCACCTGCGGTGAGCCGCAGAACGTCGCGCCGGCGGCGAACGAGGTCGCGAAGTTCGTGTCGCCGATGAAGGTCACCGACCAGCCGGCGACCGCCGCGACGGTGGCCTGATGCCGAACATCGACGACATCCTGAAGCGGGCCAAGCCCCGCGAGCGCACCGTGCGGGTATGCATCCGCGGGGACCTGGCCAGCCGCGTCGAGCAGCTGGCCGAGGAACTGTCCAGGGTGTCCAAGGACTGGGAGCCGCAGGACATCGCCGACGAGCACCCCGGCCGGCGGATCGCCGCCGATCTCAAGGCGGCCCGCGAGGCGGCCCAAGAGGCTGAGGTGCCGTTCACCCTGCGGTACATCGGGGACCGGGCCTACAGCGACCTGGTCGCCGCGCACCCCTCGGACGACGAGAAGGAGCTGTTCGACGGCCGGACCTTCCCGCGTGCCCTGATCGTCGCCTCGTGCGTCGACCCGGTCATGGACGAGAAGCAGGCGGCCGAGCTGTTCGAGGTCATCAGTCAGGGCGAGATCGAGAAGCTGTTCCAGGCTGCGTGGGACGTCCACCACTCGGCGGACCTCGGCCCTTTCTCGCTGGCCGCCTCCGCGCTCCTGGCGGGCCTTGGCGGCGCGAGCTAGAAGCCGCCCGCGCCTGGGGCGTGCCCCGAAGCGTGTTCCTCGGGCGCGTCGTCGAGCCGGGCGAACCGCTGTGGCTGCCCGAGGACCGGGCGTGGGCCCTCGCCCTGCTCGACGTCGAGGCCGACCGGTGCCCGGAGTGCCGGCAGCCCTGGGGCGAGGCCACGGCCAAGGAGAACGAGTTCGGCTACCGGGCCGAGCTGATCCGCTGTCACGCCTGCACGGCCTCAGCACAGGCCGTACGGGCCTACCAGGACAAGGGCGGGGCGGCCGAGGGCCTGCACGTCCACATCGAGCGCACCGGGGGGTGACCTGTGGCGACCCGCACCGTCAACGTCCGCCTGGTCGCGGACGTCAACCAGTACACCCGCTCGATGCGTTCGGCGGCCCGCAGCACCTCCCAGGTGGCCCACGCGGGCGCCATCGTCGGCACGGCGATGATCGCCGGGTTCGCGGTGGCCGCGGCTTCCGCCGCGAAGTTCGACAAGGCCCTGTCGAACGTGCGGGCCGTATCCGGGGCCTCTGCCGCCGAGATGAAGAAGCTCCGCGCGGCCGCCCTCGAAGCGGGCCGCACCACCAGCTTCACGGCGACCCAGGCCGCCGACGCCGAGGCCGAGCTGGCGCGCGCCGGCGTGAAGGTCGCGGACATCACAGGCGGCGCCCTGAAGGGCTCGCTGGCGCTGGCGGCGTCCGGCCAGATGGACCTCGCGGACGCCGCAGTCATCGCCGCGCAGGCCATGAACACGTTCGGGCTGCACGGCAAGGACGTCTCCCACATCGCCGACGTCATGTCCGCGGCCGCCAACAAGAGCGCCGCCGACATGCACGGCCTCGGGATGTCCATGCGGATGGGCGGCCTGCTCGCCCACCAGACCGGCCTGTCGCTCGAAGACACGGTCGGCACCCTGGCCGCCTTCGCCGACCACGCGCTGATCGGCTCGGACGCCGGTACCTCGCTGAAGGTGATGCTTCAGCGACTGGTGCCGCAGTCCAAGGAAGCCGCCGGGATGATGGACAAGCTCGGCTTCTCCGCCTACGACTCCCAGGGGCAATTCGTCGGCCTGACCGAGCTCGCCGCCCGCATGAAGACGTCGTTCTCGAAGCTCACGCCCGAGGCTCGGAATGCGGCAATGGCGACCATCTTCGGTGCAGACGCCGTGCGTTCGGCGACCATCCTGTACGAGCTCGGCGCCGACGGCATCAACTCGTACGTCCGGGCGGTCGACGACCAGGGCGCCGCCCAGCGCATGGCGGCCACCCAGACCGACAACCTCATCGGCGACCTGGAGCGGCTGCGCGGCGCCTTCGAGGTCGCCCTGATCGAGAGCGGCTCCGCGGCCAACGGGATGCTGCGCGACATGACGCAGTCGATCACCCGGCTGGTCAACGCGTACAGCTCGCTCCCGCCGGACGTGCAGCACGCCGTCACCCTCTTCATGGGCTTCGGCGGGGCCGTGGCGCTGGCGGGCGCCGGCCTGCTGTTGCTTATCCCACGGATCCACGCCACCACGACCTCTCTGGCGGCCATGGGCGTCACCGCGGCGCGCGTGCGCTACACGATGATGAGCCTGGGCCGACTGGGCCTCGTCGTCGCCGGGCTCGAAGCCGTCACCTGGGGCACCGAGAAGCTCATGAGCGTCTTCGACGACGCCCCGCCGAACGTCACGCGCATGGGCAACGCCCTGCTCGGCTTCGCGAAGAACGGCAAGGCCGCCGGCGAGCTCACCCGCGTGTTCGGGAAGGACCTCGACGGTTTCGGCGATGCCGTCGCCCGCATTGCCCACCCCGGCGCGATGGACCGCGTCGGCGACTCCCTGTACGCCATCACCCACCTGGGCAGCGACTCCTACGACCTCGACCAAGCCCAGAAGAAGATCACTGCCGTAGACCAGGCGCTGAAGAGCTTGGTCGAGGGCGGCGCCAGCGACGTCGCCGCGACAGCCTTCAAGAAGCTCGCCACGGAGGCCGAGGCGCAGGGCACGTCCGTGGAGAAGCTCCGCACGCTGCTGCCCGGGTACGCCGAAGCCCTGACTGCTGCCGACACTCAGCAGCAGCTGACCGCCGACTCCCAGAAGGAACTCGCGCAGCAGGCCGGCCTCACCACTGAGGAACTGACGGACCAGCGCAGCGAGGCCGAGAAGCTGACCGACGCCCTGAAGATGCTGAACGGCATCAACATCTCCGTCGGCGAGAAGGCCATCGGGTTCCACCAGTCCCTCGCCGACCTCACAGAGGCGGTCAAGGACAACGGGCACAGCCTGGACATCACCTCGGAGAAGGGCCGCAAGGTCAAGAGCGCGTTCCTGGACGCGGCGCAGGCCGCCATGGAGCACGCGCAGGCGGTCGCCGAGCAGAAGAACTCGCAGCAGGCGGGCCAGGCTGTCCTGGAGAAGGACATCGGACTGCTGCGCAAGCAGATGGTGGCCGCGGGCTTCGCGTCGGACACGATCGACAAGCTGGTCGGCGCGTACCTGAAGCTGCCGCCATCGGTGGAGACGGACGTCAAGGCGAACACAGCGGGCGCGGTGACGGACCTGATGGGCGTGCAGAAGGCGCTCAAGAACACCAAGAGCAAGAAGGTCACCGTCAGCGCCCTGACCAAGACCGCCGAGCAGACCCTGACCGACCTGGGATTCAAGGTCACGCACATGAAGAACGGGAAGGTCGAGGTCACCATCCCGACCGGCCCGCCCACGGCCGCCGTCTCGGCGATCCAGTCCGCGATCAACAACATGAGCGGCAAGAACATCGGCATCGGCATCTACAAGACCGAGTACCTCAACACGGTGCGCACCGGCGGCGCCGTGGACGGCAAGAAGCACCCAGGCGTCACGCCGAACGCGGACGGCAACTTGCTGGAGTTCTACGCGTCCGGCGGGATGCGAGAGAACCACGTCGCGCAGATCGCACGCAAGGGCACGTGGCGGGTGTGGGCGGAGGACGAGGCCGGAGACGAGGCCTACATCCCCCTGGCGCCCGGCAAGCGCGCCCGCTCCCGGCAGATCGCCGCCGAGACCGTGAAGCGGCTGGGTGGCGATGTGCGGTGGTTCGCCTCTGGCGGCCTGGCCGGCTTCACCTACAGCCCGACCCAGGCCGCGGTCCTGGGCGGCCCGTCGGACGCCAAGGAGCGCTACGACGACCTGATCGGGCAGCTCAAGGACGCCTGGAAGGAGTACAAGGACGCCCTCGCCGAAAGGGCCAAGGTCTACAAGGACAAGAAGTCGACCAAGGCGGAGCGCGCGGCCGCTCAGCGCGAGGCGGCCAAGACGTTCGCCGAGGTGAAGCGGCTGGATTCGGCACTGGGCTTCAGGGCCGGCGCTCCGGCGCCGAAGGGCTTCAGCCTGGCCGCGTACCAGAAGCAGCTGAACAACAGCCTGAAGTCCACGATGACGTGGCGCACCAACCTGGCGAAGGTCGCCAAGCGGGGCGGCGAGGATGTCCGGGCGATGCTGGAGGCGATGGGCGAGGACGGCGCCAGCCTCGTCTCGGCGCTGGCCGGCGCGAGCGACAGGCAGTTCAAGGACATCACCGACAAGCTGATGAAGACCGGTGAGCTGGCCAAGGCCACCCTGCGGGACTTCACCGCGCAGCTCAACGCCAGCACCAAGGACAGCCAGCAGTTCTCGAAGGACCTGCAGACGCTCGCCGCGAAGGGCTTCGGGGACCTGGCGCAGGCGCTCGCCGCTCAGGGCGACTCGGCGGCGCAGGCGCTCGCCCACCAGGCGGCCACCGGCTCCTCGGCGGACGTCGCCGCCGCCAACAAGGCGGTCCAGGGCGCGCAGGGAACGCTCAGCGGCGAGGACCTGACCAACGCCCTGATCCTGCTGACGACGCTGCGCGGCGGCCCAAACCGCGGGTTCGCCGACCTCATCGCCGCGGGCCTGGACGTGGCCACCATCCGCGCCCTGGTCCCGAAGATGACGGACCAGATCAAGGGACTCCCGGCCGCCAACCGGGAGACCTTCGTGCGGCAGTGGGTGCAGCAGGGCGGCAAGGCGATGGCCACCGGCGGCGTCCTGACCCGGCCCACGATGGTCCTCGGCGGCGAGGCCGGCGTCCCGGAGTCGTGGATCCCGTGGACGCGCACCGCCCGATCCCAGGCGCTGCTCGCCAAGACGGCGGCCGCCATGGGCTACCAGCTGGTCCCGGCTGGCCGGTACCGCAGCAGCGGCGTCAGCACGGCCGGCGTCGCCCGCGAGACGTCCAGGCACGTCGAGGTGCACCTGCACGGGGCCAAGCAGTCCGCCGCCGAGCAGGCGCACGACATCGCCCGCGTCGTCAATTTCGTGGGCTGAGAGGGGCAGGGATGCCGTACACCCCGGGCGCCGCCCTGGGCGGCCTGAGCGCCACCCTGGGCGGCGTCACCCTCGGCGCAGTGGACGCCGAAGGCGTCGCCTGGCACCTGCAGACACTGGAGGGCTGGGACTCCTCGGAGGTGCGCGCCGAATACACCGACCGCGAGGCCGACCACGGCGCCTGGGCGTCCCCGGTCTACCTCGGCTCCCGCCCGATCACCCTCGGCGGGAAGATCGTTGCCCCGACCCAGCGGCTGCTGGAGCGGGCGATGGAGCAGCTGCGGGCGGCGGCCGGCCTGACCGACACCGTGCTGAGCGTGTGGGAGACCGAGCCGAAGCAGACGGTCGTACGGCGCAGCGGGAAGGTGCTCCTGCAGTACGAGACCAGCACGGTGGCCACCTACTCGGTGATGGTGACCGCCGCGGACCCGGGCCGGTACGCCGTCGATGTCGGGACCGGCACGACCGGCCTGCCCACCACCTCGGGCGGCCTGACACCGCCGCTCACGCCGCCGCTGGTCAGCAACGCGGTCACCGTGTCCGGTGAGATCACCGCCGAGAACACGGGCACCATCCCCACCCGGCTGCTGCTCACCATCACCGGCCCCGCTGACGGCCCCCAGGTCTTCACCCAGATGCCCGACGGGACCGTGGTGATCCTCTCGTACACCGATGTCCTCTACGACGGGGACCAGCTGGTCATCGACACGGCCGCCAAGACGTGCGTCCTCAACGGCGTGGTCTCGCGCCGCCGGTACCTGACCGTCCCGTCCGGCTGGCCGGCCATCCCTGCCCAGGCGTCGGTCTCGCTGCAGTTCCGGGCCCGCTACTACAACCCGACGGCCAAGCTGACTGCCCAGTGGCGGTCGGCATGGATGTGACAGGAGATCCGCCGTGACCGCCACCAATCCTTCCTGGATCGACGGCCTCCCCTTGACCGCGTACCGGGCCCGCCGCATCGACTCCGTGCTGACCATGCACGCCGGCACAGCGCTCGGCGCCCGCAGCGGCGTCGTGCCCGGAACGAACGGCCTGCTCGTCACCCTTTCCGGTACCACGATCACCGTCGGCTCCGGCATCGCCGTGATCTACGCAGCCAACCAGGGCGTCTACCGCGTGCCGATGACGGCCACCTCGACCCTCACGCTGCAGGCCGCGCACGCCACGCTGCCCCGGATCGACCTGGTGTACCTGCGGGTCTGGGACAACTCCGTGGACGCCGGCGGCCAGGACACCGCCGATGTGGTGTACCTGCCGGGCACGGCTGCATCGTCCCCGGTCGCGCCCACCCCGGCGGGCACGCAGATCTACATGCCGCTCGCCACGATCAACGTGCCGGCGTCCGGCAGCGGCTCCCCCTCGGTGTCCACCGCCGTGCGCCCCTACACCGTGGCACCCGGCGGCATCCTGCCCTCGTCGTCCGCGCCGCCCAGCCCGTACGTCGGCCAGTACTACGACGACGGCACGAACCTGCTGCGCTTCAACGGCACCGGCTGGGACGCCTTCCAGAAGGCGCCGGGCGCCTGGACGGCGTGGACGCCGACGTGGACCACCTCCACAGGCCTGCGCACCCCGTCGTACGGCAATGCCGCGGTGAACTGCCGGTACTCCAAGCTGGGCCGCAACGTGCTGTTCTACATGGACATCACCTTCGGCACCACGACCAACTTCGGCAGCAGCCCTACGTCGTCGGACAACTGGACGTTCAGCCTGCCGACGCCGGCGGCGGTCGCGTTCGTCCCGGCAGGTACCGCCCACATCGAACCCGGCAACGGACAGCGGGCCTCCATGGCCATGGCGCAGATCAACAGCGACGCGGCCACGATCAGCCTGCACGTGTCCGGCCCGCGCGTGGACGGCTCCGCCACCGTCGCGGGCGTCGTGGACTCGATCACGCCGTTCGTGTGGGGCTCGACGATGCGGCTCGCGGTGCACGGGCACTACGAGTCCGCGTCGTGACCGCCTACGAGCTCGCCTGGTACGGCGTCGACCTGAGGACCGGCGGCATCGTCGAGGACCTGCCCGCCCTCAAGCCGTCCGGCGCGCTGTCCCGCAAGCTCGGCGCATCGACCACGCTCCAGTTCGACCTCGCTCTGGCCGGCGCACCGCCGGAGTGGGAGGCCGCGACTGCGCCGGGCCGGTCCCTGCTCGTCGCCGTCGACACCGCCACCGACACCCCCGTGTGGGCCGGCGCCGTCCTGCCCCGCGACGGCGGGAGCTCCACCAGCGTGCAGCTCGGCGCGGCCACCCTGGAGGCCTACCTGGACGCCCGCTTCCCCGGCACGCAGACGATGGTGGGCGTCGACCAGGCGACCGTCCTAACCAACCTGATCGCGCCCGCGCTGACCGGCGGCGGGCCCCCGTTCGTCATCGACGCCACGGCGACCGGCACGGTGATGGACTACCTCACCGACGACGGCGACGACAAGACGATCCTGTCGTGCTGCCAAGAGGTCATGGGCCTGGACGGCGGCCCCGAGTGGACCATCGACGTGGCCTGGAACCCGGCCCACTCCGGCTTCGTGTTCCCCGTGCGGATCCGCTCCGCCATCGGCACCCAGTCCGCCAGCCCGGAGGCCGTGTTCGACTTCCCAGGATGCGTCTCGGAGTACGTCCTGAGCGAGTCCTACGAGCGCGACAAGGGCGCCACCCGGGTCATCGCCCGCGGCGAGGGCGAGGGCTCCTCCCGGCTCACCTCCACGGCCCGGGAGGCGAGCGCGCTCCTCGCCGGCGGCTGGCCCGTCTGGGAGTACCGGTACACCCCCGCCACCGGCATCACCGACCCGGACCAGCTGGAGGCGCACGCCGCCAAGTCGCTCTCGCTGATGGCGCAGGGCGCCCAGGTGTGGAGCGTCACGGCCGTCGCCTCGGTCGCGCCCCGCCTGGGCCGCGACTGGGGGCTGGGGGACAGCGTGCGCCTGGACGTCGAGCGCTCGCCCCGGCACCCGCAGGGAACGAGCACCGTCGCCCGCTGCTGGTCCTGGGAGCTCGACACCGGCTCGGACACTGTCCGGCCCATCCTCGTGGAGGACTGATGCCCCGCCAGATCGACCAGCTGCCCCCCGACGCCACGACCCTGGCGCGGAAGGTTCGGGCCCTCGAGGAGGCGGTGCGGGAGTTGCGGGCCGCGCGCCGGCTGTCCTCGGCGACGCTCGGCCTGGTGCAGACCGCCCCAGACGGGGACCGGGTCGCGCTGGACCAGCGCAGCAAGTCCCTGAAGGTGTACGGGCCCGACGGGGAGACGGTGCTGGCGGAGCTGGGGCCGACCAGCGACGGCGGGGGCGGCCTGTGGACGCGCGGCAACCAGCCGATCCCCTTCGCCTCTACCCTCAGCTCCGGCGAGCTGGCTTTCCGGCCCGTACAGAACGGCGTCGTGCAGGTCCCCGGCAAGGTCTACTACGACACCGAGGGCTACCAGTACTCCGACCTGACCCTCACCTCCGGGGCAGTCTCCGCCACCGACCACCGGGCCCTGCTGATCCTGGAGTCCCTGTACGCAGGGCAGACCCCGTACGTGTACGTCCAGGGCGAGAACTCCACTCAGTGCAACTTGGACGTCCTCGGCGTGGTGACCGCGCAGAACATCGCCTACGGGCAGGTCACCATCACGCCGTCGGCAGCGAACACCCCGACGTCCGCGAACATCAGCGGCCTCGGCTTGAAGGGCAGCGCCTTCTACGGCGTCGCCACCGCCGCCACCAGCGCGGTCGGCACCTCCGTGACCGGCGTCGGTGTGACCGGCGTCTCCGCGAACGGCCTGAACGTCTGGCTGACCCGCTCCAGCACCACCGCCACTACCGTCTACTGGATTGTGATGGGCTCATGAGCACACCCCAAGAGATCGTCTTCGAGCCGGGCAAGTTCTACGACGTCACCGTGAAGGACGTCACCGAGGCGTGCGTCAACTTCAACGAGACGTTCGACGTGCCCGAGCTGTACTCCAACGCCGGCACCAACGTGAACGTCACGTGCGGCCGCTGCAAGAAGCCCATGGTCATCATCTCGGCGACGCTGCTCGACCCGCAGCCCGAGATGCCCTGACCGTCCGCACCCCTCACCACGCCCTGGACGCCCCGCGCCGACCCGGCCGGGGCGTTCGTCATGTCTGGAGACCGCATGGCCACACCCATGTCCGCCGATGCCTTCCTGGCAGCCCTGCGCGCCGAAGGCCTCACCGTGATCGAGGTCGGCGACTGGCGCCACCACAACCGCAACACCAAGGGGCCCTGGGGCCCGGTGCACGGCGTACTCATCCACCACACGGTGACCCGCGGCACGGGCGTCACCGTCGACATCGTCCGCGAGGGCTACAGCGGCCTGCCGGGCCCGCTCTGCCACGGCATGATCGCCAAGAGCGGCACCGTCTACCTCATCGGCTACGGCCGCGCGAACCACGCCGGGCTGGGCGACCCCGACGTCCTGCGCGCCGTCATCGACGAGAAGCCGCTGCCCCACGACGACGAGGCCACCGTGGACGGCAACCGCCACTTCTTCGGCTTCGAGTGCGAGAACTACGGCGACGGTAAGGACCCCTGGCCGCCGGAGCAGCTGGAGGCGATCGAGCGCGCGGCGGCCGCAGTCTGCCGCCACTACGGCTGGGACGAGCGCTCCGTCATCGGCCACCTGGAGTGGCAGCCCGGCAAGGTCGACCCGCGCGGCTTCACCATGGACAGCATGCGCGCCCGCATAGCGAAGCGCCTCGGCAGCAAGCCGGCCACGACCCCCCTGCCCGCGCCGCAGAAGCCCGTCATCGACCTGTCGAAGCTGCGCGAGGCCGCCCGGACGAACCCGTCGATGAAGGGCACCCCGTGCACCTACGAGGGCGTGCGGATCTGGGAGGCCGCTCTCGTCAACGAGGGCCTGCTGGCGAAGCGGCGGCTCGACGGGCACTTCGGCTCCGAAACCGTCGACGCGACCTCCGCCTGGCAGGAGCGCCTCGGCTACCGGGGCCGTAAGCCTGGCCAGCCCGCCGACGGCATCCCGGGCCCCGACTCCGCCAAGCGCCTGGGCGCGAAGCACGGTTTCACGGTCGTCGCGTGAGCGTCGACCGCTCCAGGCCGCCCACCGACTGGCCGGGCCTTGAGACCGCTGGCCTGACCCTGCTGACGGACGGCATCTTCTACGGCTGGCTGGAGCACGAGACCAACCCATTCTTCTGGCACTGGTGCCCCACCTACGCCGGCCTTCCGGAGAAGAAGAAGGTAAGCGGCGGCTGGGTCGGAGCCGGGACCAGCGCCCACACCCTCGTGTCCCGCGAGCCCCTGCACCTCGAACCCTCCCTGCTGTGGCAGTGCTGCGGCACGCACGGCTTCGTCCGCGGCGGCGAATGGATTCCCGCCTGACCGTCCCGAAAGGACCGATCATGAGAATTCCCAGCATCGCCAAGAGCATCGTGTCCGGCCTCGCCGCCGGCGCCACGGCGGCGGTGACCGCCGTGCAGGACAGCGTCATCACCACAGGTGAGGGCGTCACCATCGCGCTCGCCGTCCTCGGCGCGTGGGGCATCACCTACGCGGTGCCCAACCGGCCCAGGACGGAGGCCTGATGCGCGCGGCGGCCCAGTGGGTCCGGCACGAGCTGGGCCGCCGCGGCCAGTTCCTCGTCTTCATGGGCATCGGCAAGATCTGCTGGGGGGTCAGCCTCATCGTCGAGCCTCCCATCACCCTCGGCCTCGGACTCCTCACCCACTTCGCCCCGCTGCACTGCTGGGCGTGGGTGTGGATCCTCGCCGGGGCCGGCACGTTCACCTCTGCGTGGCTGCCCTTCGCCCGGGACCGGTGGGGCTTCGTCATCGCCTCCGCCCCACCCGCGCTGTGGGCGTTCGCGTACGGATGGGCGGGCCTGGTGGGGGACTACGCCCGTGGCCTGTGGGTGTTCGTCTGGTACATGACCAGTCACTGCGGAGTGATCTGGTGCGCATCGCGAGTTCCACCTGAGTCCGGATCAGCCGATCGTCCCGACCCGGTGGGTGAGGGGAGACCGGGTTGAACGGATGGCTGAGCTTGGCGGGTGGGGCGGTCACGGTGCTGGGTGTGATCGTCACCGGCTACTTCACGTACCGCGGGGGCCGGGCGGCGGCCTCGATCCAGGCGGAGCCGTCGCAGCGGCAGGCGGACCTGGCCGCGTTCCGGGAGATCCGGGACGACATGCAGAAGGACATCGACGAGCTGAAAGCGGAAGCGCGGTCGCTTCGGTCGCTGGTGCGCAGCTTCGCCGTCTACGTCGGGGAGCTGACGGCGCAGATGCGCGAGGCCCGCCTGGAGCCACCGCCGCCGCCGGACCGGATCGACGAGTACAACCGAACTGGAGTCTGACCAAGGGCCCCACCGCCTCCGGGCGGTGGGGCCCTTTCGTCATGTCTGGGACGGAGAGTCCACGACGTAGGAGCCCTTGCCGCGCACGGTGTGCACGAGGCCCCGCTCGACGAGCAGCTGCACGGCCGCCCGTGCGGTGGGCCTCGACACTCCGAACTCTTCCACGATCTGCGACTCGGACGGGATGCGGCGGCGCGGCGGGTACGTGCCGTCCGTGATCCGGGCCGCGATCACGTCGGCGATCTGCTGGTACAGCGGATCGGGGCCGTCCAGGTCGAGGGTCATATGTCGACCGTAGGTGTGCTACGTCGATGCTTCTCGTCGGGTGACGTCACCTGACAAGTGGTGACAGGCCGAGTAGCGTCGGTGATGGAAAGACCCTCGTGACCTGGGCACGGTCACGAGGGTGTGGCCGACTGATGTGGAGTCGACATGCAGCACGCTACAGCTCCCACGCCCAGCGCGGCAGAGCCACCGAGGGGCGATGTCCCCGCCGCCGTCCTGGCCGTCCTCACCCTGCCTGACTTCGACGAGCTGACCGCCGACCAAGCGCGCGGCGCCGACTGCACCTGGTGCAGGACACGGCTCCCCAAGGGCGGCGCCGTCGACCTCGGCGAGCGGCGACATGCCGGGGTGACGCTCTTCCTGCGTTCCTGCCGGCGCTGCCTCGCCGCCGCCGCGCACCGCGGACTGCTCGATCACGCACCGGGGTGCGCACCGTGCACCAACAGCGCCGCCGAGTGCCCCATCGGCCGCGGCCTGTACCGGCTGATCCGGGGCGGCCGCCGATGACCGCGCAGAGGACGCCGAGCGAAGAGGCGTCGCGGGCGGCCGGGCGCGCGGCCGGGTACTGCTGGGCGCCCCGCCCCGGCGGCCGGGCTCGGTGCACGCGCCCGCCCGGTCACACGGGCCCGCACGTGGACTACTACAACGGCCGCTCCAGCGTGACCGCCGTCGCGGGGTACAGCTGGAGCCAGTGACCCCCCGGGCCCGGCTCGCAGTACGCCGGCCGAGCCGGGCCCGGGGCCGAGCGGCCCGCCTCCGCCCCCGTCGGGGACGGGCCGCTCACCCAACCAGGTCGCGGGTGGGCACGTCGAGCGCCCGCGCGAGCAGCAGCAGGTGGTCAACGAGGGTGGAGTAGGAGCCTGTCTCGATCCGGCTGACGGTCTTGCGGTCCAGACCCGTCCGCTCGGCGACCTGCTCCTGGGTCAGCCTCTGGGCGGTCCGCGCCTCACGGACGCGAGCTCCGATGTCCCGGCGGGCGTCGATGACCCACTGGGGGATCGGATCAGATGGCACTCGTCCACGCTCTTCGGGGCGTGATCGAATGTCCGTACCATCGTTGGTACAGATGAGAGCCGGCCGGACCGGCTCGACGCAGACACCCGTCGCCAGACGCGCCGTCAGCCGCTCCGGCGACGGGATGGACCCGCCAAGGGCGTTGGGGCCGGACGGCCCCGGACAGGGCGCCTGAGGCGGGGGTTGGGCGGTCGTCCCCCGTGGCGGCCGCCCTTCTCCGTACCGGTGAGCCGGGAACACACGACCGCTGTCCGCTCGGGCCAGCCACGGGCCAGCGGGCGATCATCACAGCCTCCGAAACAGGCTCGCCCCCAGCTCCGTGAGGCTCTGAGCTGGGGGCGATCTGGTAGGCCGTGTGGGACTCGAACCCACAACCAATGGATTAAAAGTCCACTGCTCTGCCAATTGAGCTAACGGCCCGGGCGATGGTGCCTCCCCGAGCATAGCCGGACCGGGCCGGGTGTCCGATCGGGTATCGGCACACGGGCGGGCCGACGTGTCGTGGCGCCGGCCGCTGCCGGGGAGGCGGCGGGCGTCACGGGTCGGCGGGCTCCGGGGCCGCGGCGGCGCGGCGGGACGCCTCGCGGGCACGGGTGCGTTCGTGGTCGGGGTCGAGGAACCAGTGGCGGGCCGAGGCCAGCCACCAGGCGGCCGCGAAGCCGAGGACGACCAGGACGGCCACCGGGGCGTAGTTGAACGTCTCCCAGGTGACCGGGGAGACCTGCGGCAGCATGAACAGCACGGTGATGACGCCGACCCAGACCACCGCCACCACGCCGATCACCTGCGACCAGCGGCCCAGGTGCCACGGCCCGCGCTCGAAGGCGGCGCCCTTGCGCACGCGCAGCAGGGTGGGGATGACGTAGGCGACGTACAGGCCGATGACCGCGATCGAGGTCACCGCGGCGTAGGCGGTGTAGTTGATCAGGTACGGCAGGCCCAGCGCGAGGGCGGCGACCGCGGCCAGCCACACCGCGGCGACCGGGGTGCGGGTGCGCGGGCTGACGGTGTGCCAGACGTGCGAGAAGGGCAGCGCGCCGTCGCGGGAAAAGGCGTAGATCATACGGCTGTTGGCCGTCACCGACGCCATGCCGCAGAACAGCTGGGCGCCGATCACCACCAGCAGGAGCAGCTTGCCGGCGGTGGCGCCGAGCGCGTCGAGCAGGATCTGGGCCGGGGGCGCGCCGGTCGGGGAGTCCAGGGCGCCGTCGTAGGACTGGATGGCGAAGGTGAAGCCGAGCAGGAGGACGAAGCCGGCGATCCAGGAGGTCCAGATGGACCGCACGATGCCCTTCGGGCCGGCGGTGGCCGCGTCGTGGGTCTCCTCCGTCATGTGGGCGGAGGCGTCGTAGCCGGTGAAGGTGTACTGGGCCATCAGCAGGCCCAGCAGGACGACGTAGAAGCCGCTGCTCCAGCCGGTGTTGTTGACGAACTCGCCGAAGACGAACGACGCCGACCGGTGGTGGTCCGGCGAGAACGTGAGCGCGCCGACGATGACCGCGACGCCGAGGACGTGCCACCAGACGCTGACGCTGTTGAGCAGGGCGACGATGCGGACGCCGAAGGTGTTCAGCAGGCCGTGCAGGACGAGGATCGCCGCGAACAGCAGGACCGTGCGGCCCGGGGTGACCTCGAAGCCGAACTCGAGGTTCAGGTAGGCGCCGAGGAAGGAGGCCGCGCCGAAGTCGATGCCCGCGGTCACCGCGACCTGGCCCAGCACGTTGAACCAGCCCGTGAACCAGGCCCAGGCCGCCGCCGAGCGCGCCGGCGCCAGCCGGTGGGCCCAGAAGTACAGGCCGGCCGACGTCGGGTACGCCGAGCAGATCTCGGCCATGGACAGCCCGACGAAGAGGGTCATCAGCCCGACGGCCACCCAGCCCCAGGTGATGACGGCGGGGCCGCCGGTGTTCATGCCGAACGCGTACAGCGTCAGGCAGCCCGACAGCACGGAGATGATCGTGAAGGACACCGCGTAGTTGGAGAACGCCGACATGCGTCGGGCGAGCGTCTGCGTGTAACCGAGCTGGGCCAGCCGCTCTTCGTCGGACAGCCCACTCCCTCTGGCGTCATCTGTCATGCCCCCAGCGATTCCCTCGCCGGGGGCATGACATGCGCCGGGGTGTGACCGGAAACAGCGCTGTTCCCACCGGGAAACGGCTGAGCGCCGTCCCCCCGGTCAGGGGCACGGCGCTCAGGCGGTGGTCGGATCAGCCGTTGCGCTTCCAGCGCGGCTTGTCCTCGCGGCGGCCGAAGGAGCCGCCGCCGCGGTGGTCGTCACGGCGGCCCTGGGGACGGTCGTGGCCGGGACGGTCGTGGCCGCCGGCGCGGAAGCCCGGGCGGTCGTCGCGGCGGTCGCGGTTGAACGGGCGGTCGCTGCCCCGGTGACCGGTGCGCTCGTCACGGCGGAAGCCGCCACGGTCGTCGCGGCGCTCGAAGGAACGGCCACCACGGTCACGGTCGAAGGAACGGCCACCACGGTCGTCACGACGGTCGTCGCGGCGCTCGAAGGAACGGCCACCACGGTCGTCACGGCGCTCGAACGAACGGCCGCCACGGTCGCCGCCGTCCCGGCGGTCGTAGCCGCGCTCACCGCGGTCACGGTCGAAGGAGCGGGCGCCCCGGTCGTCACGGCGGTCGTCCCGGCGGAAGCCGCCCCGGTCGTCACGACGGTCGTCGCGGCGCTCGAACGAACGGCCACCACGGTCACGGTCGAAGGACCGGCCACCACGGTCGTCACGACGGTCGTCGCGGCGGAAGCCGCCCCGGTCGTCACGACGGTCGTCGCGGCGCTCGAAGGAACGGCCGCCCCGGTCGTCACGGCGCTCGTACGACGTCGTCGGCGCCGGACGCTCCTCGCGCTCGGGCCGCTCGGCGTCCCGCGCGGTCGGCTGCTCGGGGAGGGAGACCTCCACCGCGGCGCTCTCGACGACCGCCGCGGCCTGGGCCTCGGCCACCGCCGCCTCGGGGTCCTCGCCCCGCTCGCGGGCGACCCGGGCCACCAGCCGGTCGGCCTCGTCGCGCAGCTCGGCGGCACGCCGCTGGGCGCGCTCCAGCTGCTGGGCCAGGTGGGCGACCTCGTGCTCGGCCTGCTGCGCGGCGTTGCCCGCCGACTCGGCCTGGACCTCGGTCATGGAACGGGCGCCGGTGATGTCGGCGACCTCCGGGTCGAAGGCGGCGCCGCCCTGGATGATGTGGCGGCCCGCGTCGACGCCGGCGTCCTCCATGAGGCGGAAGATCTGGCGCCGCTGGTGCGGCAGGGAGAGGGAGACGACCGTGCCGGTACGGCCGGCGCGGGCGGTGCGGCCGGCGCGGTGCAGGTAGTCCTTGTGGTCGCCGGCCGGGTCGACGTTCAGCACCAGGTCGATGCCGTCGACGTGGATGCCGCGGGCGGCGACGTCGGTGGCGACCAGGACGTTGACGTAGCCGTCCTTGAAGTCGGCCAGGGTCCGGGTGCGGGCGCCCTGGGTCATGCCGCCGTGCAGCGCGTCGGCCTTCACGCCCGCGTCGCGCAGCTGCTCGGCGACGCGGTCGGCGCCCAGCTGGGTGCGGACGAAGATGATCGTGCGGCCCTTGCGCGAGGCGATCGCGGCGATGACCGGCGCCTTGTCCTTGGGCTTCACGATGAGGATGTGGTGGGACATCGTCGTGACGGCGCCCTGGGCCGCGTCCACCTCGTGGTGGACCGGGTTCTTCAGGTAGCGGTCGACGAGGGTCTTGATCTCGTTCTCCATGGTCGCGGAGAACAGCATCCGCTGGCCGCCCGCCGGGACCTGGTCGAGCAGCTCCGTCACCTCGGGCAGGAAGCCCAGGTCGGACATCTGGTCGGCCTCGTCGAGGACGGCGATCTGCACGTCCTCCAGGGAGCAGGCGCCGCGGTTGATGATGTCGCGCAGCCGGCCCGGGGTGGCGACGAGGATGTCGACGCCGCGCTCGAGGGCGTAGATCTGGTTGCCCATCGACGTACCGCCGCAGACGACCTTCATCTTCAGGCCGAGGACGTCGCCGTAGGGCTGGAGCGCGTCGGCCACCTGCATGGCCAGCTCGCGGGTCGGGGTGAGGATGACCGCGCGCGGGCGGTGCTTCTCGGTGCGGCCGCCGGCCAGCTGGGCCAGCGTCGGCAGGCCGAAGGAGAGGGTCTTGCCGGAGCCGGTGCGGCCACGGCCGAGGATGTCCTTGCCGGCCAGGGCGTCCGGGATGGTCGCGGCCTGGATCGGGAAGGGGACCGTCACGCCGTTCTGCGCGAGCTTGCGCACGACGCCCTCGGGGAGACCGAGGTCGGCGAAGGTGACCTCGGGGGTCTCCTCGACGCCGGCGGCGCCGGTCTCCGCGGTGTCGGCGGCCTCGACGGCCTCGACGACCTCGGGTACGACGACGTGATCAGTGCTGGAAATGGACATGCGAATGCGAAACCTTCCGGAGTCTCGTCGGCACGCGCCCGTCAACTCCGTGTTCGCATCACGACCGCCTCAATGCGGTCCGCCACGGCAAGGGAGAGTACGCGCCACACGGCGCGCTCTGCGGTGGCGCCGGGCAAATGGGATCAAACGATCTACCACCATACGCACCCTGCCCCCCGGAACGCAAACCGCCTCCGTCGCCCCCGTCCCGCACCGGACGCCCCCCACCTGCGCCGGAGCGCCGGCCGCCGTTCCGACGTGAGCAGCGACACAGAAGAACAGGGGGCGGGGACGCGCTCACACCGGCGCCCCCGCCTCCGGTGCCGGGCGCCGCTCGGCCAGCTGGGGGTGCGGGTCCTCGTGGGCCGACGACGACGGCTCGGCGACCGTCGGCTCGGGCGAGGGCGACGCGGGCGGCTCCGGGGGCGGCGGGTCGGAGGGGGTGGGGCGCGGCGGGGTCGGCTGGTCCCCGCTCGGGCTGGGCGCCCCGGGTCCGTCGGGTCCCTTGCCGCCCCCGCCCCGGCCCGGCTCCTCCCCCGCCGAGGGCGGGGCGCTCGCGCCGGAGGTGGGGGACGCGGTGGGCGAACCGGACGCGTCGTCCTCGCCCCGGCCCTTGCCGTGGCCGCCCTTGCCGTCGCCGTGCCCGCCGGCGTGCCCGAGCCGGCCACCTCCGCCCGCCCGGGCACCGCCCGGTGCCCCGTCGCCCGGCTGCCCGGCCGACTGCGACGGCCTGGCCGGGCCGCCCTCCCCGTCGCCCACGCTCATGCAGCCGGCGGCCGTGGCGACGGCCAGGACCGTCGCGGCCAGGCGGACGGGTACGTACAAGGGGCGCACGGGAGCCACCTCCGATGGGGGACGGGAGTCAACCTGCCCAACTCCCGCCGCCCGTAAGAGGACACGCTCCCCGCGTACGACCGCTACCCGTACCCGAGCGCGTGCAGCCGCGCGTCGTCGATGCCGAAGTGGTGGGCGATCTCGTGCACCACGGTGACCTCGGTCTCCTCGACGACCTCCTCCCGCGTCGCGCACATCCGCAGGGTCGGACCCCGGTAGACGGTGATCCGGTCGGGCAGCACGCCCGCGTACCACTCCCCGCGGTCGGTGAGCGGGGTCCCCTCGTACAGCCCGAGCAGCTCCGGGTCGTCGGCCGGCGGCTCGTCCTCGACGAACACCGCGACGTTGTCCATCAGCCGCGTCAGCTCCGGCGGGATCCGGTCCAGCGCCTCGGCGACCAGTTCCTCGAACTCCTCGCGCGTCATCTCCAGCACACGGCCATTGTCGGGCACGCGGGCGCCGCACGGAGGGCGCGACCGGCGCCACCGGGGCCCCTGTTCCGCATGGCCGGGCACGCACTTGGGCATACGGGACCAATGGTCAGCCTCCGCACCCCCGGGAAGCGCAAGCCGAAGCCGCCCGTCCTCGAACTCGCCCCGCGCCCCCGCCCCTGGCTCCGCGCCCTCGGCCTGGTCACCGTCGTCCTCGCCGGTGCCTGGCTCGGACTGCTGGTGGTGGGGAACGTCCGGACGCAGGTCGGCCCGATGAACACCACGATGACCCTGCGCCCCTCGCTCAGCGGCGGCACGAAGATCAACGTCTCGCCGCTGGGCGCCCTCCAACTGGACAGCCACGTCGCCCCGGTCCGCCTGGACGTCAACGTCGACCAGCTGGACCCGGTGCGCGCGCAGGCCCTGGTGGACCACCCGGAACGGCTGTCCGGCCTCCAGGACGAGGTCGCGCGGGACGTCGAGCACGGCACGCTCGACCTGGCGGTGCGCTCCTGCGTGGCGGTGGTGGTGGGCGCCACGACCCTCGGCCTCGCCGTCTACCGCCGCCCGGGCCGCGCCGCGGCGGCCGGCGGTCTGGCCCTGGCGCTGCTGGCGGCCTCGGGCGGCACGGCGTACGCCACCTGGAACCCGAAGTCGGTGCTCGAACCGCGCTTCTCCGGACTGCTCTCGTCCGCCCCGTCGCTCGTGGGCAACGCCCGCAGCATCGTCACGGAGTTCGACGTCTACCAGAAGGAACTGGCCCGCCTGGTGACGAACGTGACCAAGCTCTACGACGTCACGTCCACGCTGCCCGCCTACCGGCCGGACCCGACGACCGTCCGCGTGCTGCACGTGTCCGACATCCACCTGAACCCGGCGAGCTGGAAGATCATCGCCTCGCTGGTGGAGCAGTACAAGGTCGACGTGATCGTCGACTCCGGCGACACGATGGACCACGGCACGGAGGCGGAGAACGGCTTCCTCGACCCGGTCGCGAACCTCGGGGCGCCGTACGTGTGGGTGCGGGGCAACCACGACTCGCTGCTCACCCAGCGCCACCTGGAGGGCATGCGCTCCGTGCACGTCCTGGACCGGGGGCGGGCGGTGACCGTCGCCGGGCTGCGCTTCGCGGGCGTCGGCGACCCCCAGTACACGCCGGACCGCTCCACGGTGCCGGGCGGCGGGGACGCCGAGGAGCGGGCCGGTGCGGAGCTCGCGGCGGCGCTGCGGGCCCAGCGGGCGGCGGGCACGCCGGTGGACGTGGCGATCGCGCACGAGCCCAGCGCGGCGCGGGGCGTGGACGGCGAGGTGCCGCTGGTGCTGGCCGGCCACCTGCACCACGAGCAGACCGAGGTCCTGGACAAGGGCACGCGGCTGCGGGTCGAGGGGTCCACGGGCGGCAGCGGCCTGCGGGCGGTCGAGGGGAAGTACCCCGACCCGATCGAGGCGTCGATCCTCTACTTCGACCGGGACACCCGGCGGCTCCAGGCCTGGGACGAGATCAAGCTGGGCGGCCTGGGCCTGACGACGGCCGAGGTCAGCCGCCACCTGCCGAAGGAGAACCAGCCGGGGGCCACCCCGACGCCGACGGACCCGGCGACCGGGACCCCGACGGGGGCGGCGACCGCCCCGTAAACCGTTTTGGCGATACCTCCCGCCATCCCATATGCTTCTCACGTCCCCGACGCGCTGAGAAGCGCCCAGGCGGGCCGATAGCCCTCATCGTCTAGCGGCCTAGGACGCCGCCCTTTCAAGGCGGTAGCACGGGTTCGAATCCCGTTGGGGGCACGCAGTACGGTGTGCGACACTTGAGCGCGTTCGTCGCACACAACAGCTTGGTCCTGTGGAGCAGTTTGGAGTGCTCGCCACCCTGTCAAGGTGGAGGCCGCGGGTTCAAATCCCGTCAGGACCGCTGAGATCTCGCAAGAGGTCTCGTGGCTGGGTAGCTCAGTTGGTACGAGCGATCGCCTGAAAAGCGATAGGTCGCCGGTTCGACCCCGGCCCCAGCCACAGCAGAGAGGCCCTCACCGGAATCCCGGTGGGGGCCTCTCGCCGTCCCGGAGCAAAAGCGTTCGCCGCAAAATCCGCCGGGATGAGATCCTGGACCGCGTATGTCTACGCACCCCGCCCCCGCCCTCGGCGCCCTCGCCCCCCGCCTGGCCGAGCTGTCCCTGCGCGACGCGCACCGGCTCGGGCGCAGGCTCGAGGGCGCGCGCAAGATCCGCAAGCCGGAGGCCCGCACGGCCGTGCTGGCCGAGATCGAGGCCGAGGTGGGCACGGCCGAGGAGCGGATGGCCGGCCGGCGCGCGCGCGTGCCCGCGGTCACCTATCCCGAGCAGTTGCCCGTCTCCCAGAAGAAGGACGACATCGCGGCGGCGATCCGCGACCACCAGGTCGTCATCGTCGCCGGTGAGACCGGGTCCGGGAAGACGACCCAGATCCCGAAGATCTGCCTGGAGCTCGGCCGGGGCGTGCGCGGCATGATCGGGCACACCCAGCCGCGCCGGATCGCCGCCCGCACCGTCGCCGAGCGCGTGGCCGAGGAGCTGCGCACCCCCCTGGGCCAGGCCGTCGGCTGGAAGGTCCGGTTCACCGACCAGGTCGACCCGGACGCCACGTTCGTCAAGCTGATGACGGACGGCATCCTGCTCGCCGAGATCCAGACCGACCGCGAGCTGCGCGCCTACGACACGATCATCATCGACGAGGCCCACGAGCGGTCCCTCAACATCGACTTCCTGCTCGGGTACCTGGCGCAGCTGCTGCCGAAGCGGCCGGACCTCAAGGTCGTCATCACCTCGGCGACCATCGACCCCGAGCGCTTCTCGCGGCACTTCGGCGACGCCCCGATCATCGAGGTCAGCGGGCGGACGTACCCGGTCGAGGTGCGCTACCGGCCGCTCCTGGAGGAGGTCGGCGACGACGAGGCCGCGGACGCCGACCGTGACCAGATCACCGCGATCATCGACGCGGTCGAGGAGCTGCGCGGTGAGGGCCAGGGCGACATCCTGGTGTTCCTCTCCGGCGAGCGGGAGATCCGCGACACGGCGGACGCGCTGGAGAAGAGGAAGTTCCCCTTCACCGAGGTGCTCCCCCTCTACGCCCGCCTCTCGCACGCCGAGCAGCACCGGGTCTTCCAGCCCCACACCGGCCGCAGGATCGTCCTGGCGACCAACGTGGCGGAGACCTCGCTGACCGTCCCGGGCATCAAGTACGTCATCGACCCCGGCTTCGCCCGCATCTCCCGCTACAGCCACCGCACCAAGGTCCAGCGGCTGCCCATCGAGCCGGTCTCGCAGGCCAGCGCCAACCAGCGCAAGGGCCGCTGCGGCCGTACGTCCGACGGCATCTGCATCCGGCTGTACAGCGAAGAGGACTTCCTCTCCCGGCCGGAGTTCACCGACGCCGAGATCCTGCGGACGAACCTCGCCTCCGTCATCCTGCAGATGACCGCCGCCGGCCTCGGCGACATCGAGAAGTTCCCCTTCATCGACCCGCCGGACCACCGCAACATCCGCGACGGCGTGCAGCTGCTGCAGGAGCTGGGCGCGCTGGACCCCGACCAGAAGGACCCCCGCAAGCGGCTCACGCAGACCGGGCGCAAGCTCGCCCAGCTGCCCGTCGACCCGCGGCTGGCCCGGATGGTCCTGGAGGCCGACCGCAACGGCTGTGCCCGCGAGGTGATGGTGATAGCCGCCGCGCTGTCCATCCAGGACCCGCGCGAGCGCCCCGCCGACAAGCAGGCCCAGGCCGACCAGCAGCACGCCCGCTTCAAGGACGAGACCAGCGACTTCCTCGCCTACCTCAACCTCTGGCGGTACGTCAGGGAGCAGCAGCGCGAGCGGGGTTCCAGCTCGTTCCGCCGGATGTGCAAGCAGGAGTACCTGAACTTCCTGCGCATCCGCGAATGGCAGGACATCTACAGCCAGTTGCGCACGGTCGCCAAGCAGATGGGCATCCACCTCAACGACCAGGACGCCGAACCGGACCGCGTCCACGTCTCGCTGCTGGCCGGCCTGCTGTCCCACATCGGGATGAAGGACGTCAAGGACGGCAACAAGAACGAGTACCTGGGCGCCCGCAACGCCAAGTTCGCGATCTTCCCGGGCTCGACGCTGTTCCGGAAGCAGCCGCGCTTCGTGATGTCGGCCGAGCTGGTGGAGACCTCGCGCCTGTGGGCCCGGGTCAACGCGAGGATCGAACCGGACTGGGTCGAGCCGCTCGCGGAACACCTGCTGAAGCGGACGTACAGCGAACCGCACTGGGAGAAGGACCAGGCGGCCGTGATGGCGTACGAGAAGGTCACGCTGTACGGCGTGCCGATCGTCGCCCAGCGGAAGGTGAACTACGGCCGGATCGACCCGGAGGTCAGCCGGGAGCTGTTCATCCGCAACGCGCTCGTGGAGGGCGACTGGCGCACGCACCACAAGTTCTTCGCCGACAACCGCCGGCTCCTCAGCGAGGTCGAGGAGCTGGAGCACCGGGCGCGGCGCCGGGACATCGTGGTCGACGACGAGACGCTGTTCGACTTCTACGACCAGCGGGTGCCCGACCACGTGGTCTCCGGCGCCCACTTCGACTCCTGGTGGAAGCGCAAGCGGCAGGAGCAGCCCGACTTCCTGGACTTCGAGCGGGAGATGCTCATCCGGGAGTCGGCGGAGGCGGTCACCAAGGCCGACTACCCGGACACCTGGCGCCAGGGCGCCCTCACGTTCCGGGTGACGTACCAGTTCGAGCCGGGCGCGGACGCCGACGGCGTGACCGTCCACGTCCCGCTCCAGGTGCTCAACCAGGTCACCGACGAGGGCTTCGACTGGCAGATCCCGGGCCTGCGCGAGGAGGTGGTGACGGAGCTGATCCGTTCCCTCCCCAAGCCGGTCCGGCGCCACTACGTGCCCGCGCCGAACTACGCCAAGGCGTTCTTGGAGAGGGCCACTCCGCTGCAGGAGCCGCTGACGGTCACCATGGCGCGCGAGCTGAAGCGCATGGTCGGGGTGCCGTTCGAGGCCGAGGACTTCGACTGGTCGAAGGTCCCCGACCACTTGAAGATCACGTTCCGGATCGTCGACGAGCGGCGCCGCAAGCTCGCCGAGGACAAGGACCTGGAGGCGCTGAGGCTCCAGCTCAAGCCCCGGGCGCGCAAGGCCCTGTCGCAGGCCGCCGCGGCCACCGCGGAGCGCACCGGCGGCGAGTCGCTGGAGCGCGCGGGCCTGACCGACTGGACCATCGGCACGCTCACCCGGGTCTTCGAGACCCGCCGGGCCGGCCAGCCGGTCAAGGCGTACCCGGCGCTGGTCGACGACGGCGACACCGTCTCCGTGCGGCTCTTCGACACCGAGGCCGAGCAGGCCGAGGCGATGTGGAAGGGCACCCGGCGGCTGATCGTGCGCAACATCCCGGTCAACCCGGCGAAGTTCGCGTCCGAGAAGCTGACGAACGCCCAGAAGCTCGCGCTGTCCGCCAATCCGCACGGTTCGATCCAGGCCCTGTTCGACGACTGCGCCCTGGCCGCGGCGGACAAGCTGATCGCCGACTTCGGCGGGCCGGCGTGGGACGAGGAGTCGTACCGGAAGCTGTACGACAAGGTGCGCGCGGAGATCGTCGACACCACGGTCCGCGCGGTGGGCCAGGTGCAGCAGGTGCTGGCCGCCTGGCAGGCGTGCGAGCGCCGGCTGAAGACGGTCAACAGCCCCGCGCTGCTGGCGAACCTCCAGGACGTGCGCAAGCAGGTGGACGCCCTGGTGAAGCCCGGCTTCGTGACCTGGGCGGGGCTGCGGCGGCTGCCGGACCTGATGCGCTACCTGGTGGCCGCGGACCGGCGGCTGCAGCAGATGCCGACCGGCGTGCAGCGGGACACCACGCGCATGGAGAAGGTCCACGAGATGCAGGACGAGTTCGCCTGGCTGCTGGAGCAGATGCCGGCCGGGCGGCCCGTCCCGCAGCAGGTCCTGGACATCCGCTGGATGATCGAGGAGCTGCGGGTCAGCTACTTCGCCCACGCGCTGGGGACGGCGTACCCGATCTCCGACAAGCGGATCGTGAAGGCGATCGACGCGGCTGCTCCGTAATCACGCCCGCACGCGGGGTGAGTTCGACCAGCGGGCTCACCCTCCTGTACAGTCCTTCTCGCAGCGCAACGCACGAACAGCGCAGCGAAACCAGGTCCTGTGGAGCAGTTTGGAGTGCTCGCCACCCTGTCAAGGTGGAGGCCGCGGGTTCAAATCCCGTCAGGACCGCAGCAATAGAGAGCCCGGATCTTCGGATCCGGGCTCTTTGCGTTGCGCGGCGCCCTCTTGACGGTCCGTCGTTCGCTCGGTACCCCAGAGAGCAGGGGAGGTGGCGCATGGCGGCATCGGGTAGGCACGAGACGCGGGCGTTGCTCCGGGCGCACCTGTCGGCCGCGTCCTCCTACGGGCACCTGACCCGCCACTGTCCCATCTGCCTCCGTCTGCTGCGGCTGACCCTGGACGGCGCTCCAGCGGCCACACAGGCACCCGAGGAGCCGGCCGAGGACGGGACGCCCTCGCCCGCCTGATCCGGGCGGCGTCAACTCCCGTGCGGGCGTGGGGTGCTGGGGCAGATGTTCCCATTAGCGCACCCGAACGAGCGGTAACAAGGCCCCTGGCATGTGACGGGAGTCACCGCATGAGTTTCGGGAACGGTGGTTTTTACCCCACACCTACAACGGGTCGATTTAATATGTGCAATTGCACTCTCCCCAGAGGCGGTGCACAGCCGACCCGACACGGCACCCCAGAGTCCCACAAGGGCGCTCACAGAACCCCCGCACCGCCGGCACCACGCCCCGCGGGCGCACAAAAAAGATCGCGCTGGACCCGGCGGAGTCCAGCGCGATCTACGACGCACCCTGTCTTGCGTGCCTCACCGATGTGTTCGGCGTGGGCGAGGGGGCCTGTTGGGGCAGGCACCCGCGTCGCTCGGAGCCAGGGTTCGGGCGCGACGGCCGATGGGGGACCAGCCGTTTCGCCCGGTATTCAGTTGTTCAGGCCTCGCTGCGCTGCTGCGGGATGCCCGCGAGCAGAGCGCGGACCTCAGCCTCGCGGTAACGGCGGTGTCCGCCGAGCGTACGGATCGACGTGAGCTTGCCGGCCTTCGCCCACCGCGTGACCGTCTTCGGGTCGACGCGGAACATCGTGGCGACCTCAGCCGGGGTCAGCAGCGGCTCGGCATCAGGGGTGCGAGCGGTCATGAGCGGCCTCCTCGGGAGAACCGAACCTTCTCGGTTCTTTCCTCTAAATTCTGCACCTTGACCCGCGTTGCCCGAAATGGCGGACGCGAGTCGAGTCGGTTATAGGACGAACGGCTTGTCCTCGGCACTACAACTACACCATCTGTCCAGCCGCGTCGGCCAAACCGATGGAATTGCCCCCCCAGGCGTTCATCACCGACGGAAGCCGATGGACCATGCCATAGCGGACAGTCACGCCACTGTGACGATCAGTCACAGGGCGATCAGGAGGCACCAGACCCCCCAAAGCGTGCAATGCTGAGACAGGGCCCTCCCCGGGCTCCTTGTCCTATTTTGGCATGAGGAGCGGCAAGGGATGCAAGGGCCTTGTACGTGCGTTCTGTCACCCTTGACGCTTACGTCCGGATCGGGACCTACGTCCCGTCAACTTCGGGAAGTGCGATGACCGTACGCGCTGGAGGACCGTTCAAGCCGTGACGTAGGTCACCTGAGCCCGGGTCAGTTGGCGGACCGCCGGTCGCGGACCGCCCGCCAGCGCTCCACCAGCCGCGCGTACGCCTCGCCGGCCCGCTCCCCGTCGCCCCGGCCCAGCGCCTCGATGCCCTCGGCGACGTCGGCGGCCGAGTGGTCGGCCTCCAGGTGCCGGGCCGGGAGCGTGTGCACCAGGCCGCCGTAGTCGAGTTCGACCACCGAGCGCGGGTGGAACTCCTCCAGCCAGCGCCCCACGTCCACCAGGCCGTCGATCAGCGGTCCCTCGTCCATCGTGTCCCGCAGGGTGCGCAGCCCCCGGGCCACCCTGCGGCGCGCCTGCACCATCGGGGTGCGGTAGCGCAGCAGCGGGGGCACGCCGGCCGTGCCCCGGTCGTAGCGCCGCTCCTCGTCGGAGACGAGCACGAACCAGTTGATCGGCACCTGCCAGGTCGCCGTGCGGATCCACGGCCGGGCGTCCGGGTTGCGGGCCAGCCAGCGCTCGTAGTCCTGGGCGGCCTGCCGGCGCACCAGGGGCGGCAGGACGGCGTCCAGGACCGTCGGCGGCAGTTCCTCGTCGAGGTCGTCCAGCGCCTGCCAGCCGCGCAGCCGGGTGCGCCACGGGCACACGCACAGCACGCCGTCGGCCTCCAGCACGAACGCGTCGCCGCTCTCGTGCACCGGCACCGCCACCGGCGGGGTGGGCACCAGGTCGGCCAGCGAGCGGCGCAGCTCGTCCTGGTACGAGGGCCGGTCCGGCCGCCGGGCGTAACGCTCCCAGTGGGCGCGCTCGGGCTCCGGGAAGGCGGCCAGCGGCTCGTACACGCGCAGGTACGCGGCGTACGGGACGATCACCGAGGACACCTTGGGCACGCCTGCTCCCTCCCCCTCCGGCCGGCCGGGAAAACGGACGGACCCGCCCCCGGGCGGGCCGCAAAACCATGCGAATCGTCGCACGGCCGTACCACCCGGGGACGTGATCCCCGGCACTGCGCGTCCGCCGGCCCCTCCAGGCCCTACGCTCGTCCCACAGGCCCCGGCGCCCTGCCGCACGCGCCACAAGCGCGCGGGGAGGGACCGCGCGGAGCCCCGACCCCAACCGTCGCTAGGCACCCAGGAGTCACCACCGTGACCGACGTATCCGACGGCGTCCTGCACACCCTGTTCCACTCGGACCAGGGCGGTCATGAGCAAGTCGTGCTCTGCCAGGACCGCGCCAGCGGCCTCAAGGCCGTCATCGCCCTCCACTCCACCGCGCTGGGCCCCGCCCTGGGCGGGACGCGCTTCTACCCGTACGCCACCGAGGAGGAGGCCGTCGCCGACGCCCTCAACCTCGCGCGCGGGATGTCGTACAAGAACGCCATGGCCGGGCTGGACCACGGCGGCGGCAAGGCCGTGATCATCGGCGACCCCGAGCAGGTCAAGACGGAGGAGCTGCTGCTCGCCTACGGGAGGTTCGTGGCCTCCCTGGGCGGCCGCTACGTCACCGCCTGCGACGTCGGCACGTACGTCGCCGACATGGACGTGGTCGCGCGCGAGTGCCGGTGGACGACGGGCCGCTCCCCCGAGAACGGCGGCGCCGGCGACTCCTCGGTGCTCACCGCGTTCGGCGTCTACCAGGGCATGCGGGCCTCCGCGCAGCACCTGTGGGGCGACCCCACGCTGCGCGGGCGGCGGGTCGGCATCGCGGGCGTCGGCAAGGTCGGTCACCACCTGGTGGAGCACCTGCGGGCCGAGGGCGCCGAGGTCGTGATCACCGACGTGCGCGAGGAGGCCGTGGGCCGGATCCTGGCCGCGCACCCCGAGGGCGTGACGGCCGTCGCCGACACCGCGACCCTGATCCGCGCCGAGGGCCTGGACTTCTACGCCCCCTGCGCGCTCGGCGGCGCCCTGAACGACGACACCGTTCCGGCGCTGACCGCCAAGGTGGTCTGCGGCGCCGCGAACAACCAGCTCGCCCACCCGGGTGTGGAGAAGGACCTCGCCGACCGCGGGATCCTCTACGCGCCGGACTACGTGGTGAACGCCGGCGGTGTCATCCAGGTCGCCGACGAGCTGCACGGGTTCGACTTCGAGCGGTGCAAGGCCAAGGCGGCGAAGATCTTCGACACCACGCTGGCGATCTTCGCACGTGCGAAGGAGGACGGCATCCCGCCGGCCGCCGCCGCCGACCGGATCGCCGAGCAGCGCATCCACGAGGCCGCCCAGCGCCGCGGATGGTGAGGTTCCCATAACTATTCGGGCACCTCTTCGGGCGCCCGGAACGGGACTGAGGGCGGTACCGCCGGGCAGGAGGTTGGAGAGAACTCTCACTCTTCCCGGCGGGTCGCCCGCCGATAAGTGGTTAAAATCGCCACTGACCAGCGAGGACGGGGCACCTCGAGGGTTCTGTGCACACGCCCTTCCTACGGGCGACGTACCGTATGGGTGCGGGCTCAGGTACCGTGGAAGCCCTACAGACGGTCCCTCTGCGGAGAGACCGTTCTAGATCATGAACGCGTGTCAAGACTCTGGGGCCGTCGAGCCCCGTCGTTGAGGGGGTCGAGCCATGGGGCGCGGCCGGGCCAAGGCCAAGCAAGCGAAGGTCGCCCGCCAGCTGAAGTACAACAGCGGCGGGACGGACCTCTCACGCCTGGCCGAAGAGCTGGGCGCATCGACGTCGAACGCGTCGCCGAACGGCGACCGGTTCGAGGACGATGAGCACGACGACGACCTGTACGCCCGGTACGCCGAGCTGTACGAGGACGGCGAGGACGACGACGAGGACTCCTCCCGGCACCGTCGCGGCGCGTAGTGCCGACAACGGCCTAGCCGTTGAGTCACCCGGTCCGGAGCCGAGGGCCCCGGGCCGGGTTTCGTGCTGCCCCGGGGGCCCTACGCGTAGTCGCCGACCAGTTCCGCGCCGGTCGTCTTCTCGCCCCGCTCGGTGATCTCGCCGGCCACCCACGCCTCGAGACCGCGGTCGGCCAGTGTGGCCAGGGCCACGTCCGTCGACTCCTCGGGCACGATCGCGATCATGCCGACGCCCATGTTGAGCGTCTTCTCCAGCTCCAGCCGCTCGACCCGGCCCGTCGTGCCGACCAGGTCGAAGACCGGCGCCGGGGTCCAGGTGGAGCGCTCCACCACCGCGTGCAGCCCGTCCGGGACCACCCGGGCCAGGTTCGCCGCGAGGCCGCCGCCCGTGATGTGGCTGTAGGCGTGCACGTCCGTGGTGCGGGTCAGCGCCAGGCAGTCGAGCGAGTAGATCCTGGTCGGCTCCAGCAGCTCCTCGCCCAGGGTGCGGCCGAGCTCGTCGATCCGCGCGTCCAGGGAGAGCCCGCCCTCGTTCAGCAGCACGTGCCGCACCAGGGAGTACCCGTTGGAGTGAAGCCCGGAGGACGCCATGGCGATCACCGTGTCACCCGTACGGATGCGATCCGCGCCGAGCAGCCGGTCGGCCTCCACGACGCCCGTACCGGCGCCGGCGACGTCGAAGTCGTCCTCGCCCAGCAGACCGGGGTGTTCGGCCGTCTCACCGCCGACCAGGGCGCACCCGGCCAGCACGCAGCCCTCGGCGATGCCCTTGACGATGGCGGCCACCCGCTCGGGGTGGACCTTGCCGACGCAGATGTAGTCGGTCATGAACAGCGGCTCGGCGCCGCACACCACGATGTCGTCCATGACCATGGCGACCAGGTCGTGGCCGATGGTGTCGTAGACGCCCAGCTGCCGGGCGATGTCCACCTTGGTGCCCACGCCGTCGGTGGCGGAGGCCAGCAGGGGGCGCTCGTAGTGCTTGAGGGCGGAGGCGTCGAAGAGGCCGGCGAACCCGCCGAGGCCGCCGAGGACCTCGGGGCGCTGCGTCTTCTTCACCCACTCCTTCATGAGTTCCACGGCGCGGTCGCCCGCTTCGATGTCGACGCCCGCCGCTGCGTAGCTGGCACCAGTTGTCTCAGACATGACTGTGAGAGCTTTCGTGTCGTACTGCAGGGTGTTACGGGCGACGGATCGCGTCGGCCGCGGCCGTGGCCGCGGGGCCGGCCGCCAGTTCGGTCTCCAGGAGCTGCTTGCCGAGCAGCTCGGGGTCCGGGAGGTCCATCGGGTACTCGCCGTCGAAGCAGGCGCGGCAGAGGTTCGGCTTGGCGATGGTGGTCGCCTCGATCATGCCGTCGATGGAGATGTACGCCAGCGAGTCGGCGCCCAGCGAGGTGCCGATCTCGTCGATCGACATGCCGTTGGCGATGAGCTCGGCGCGGGTGGCGAAGTCGATGCCGAAGAAGCAGGGCCACTTCACGGGCGGCGAGGAGATCCGGATGTGGACCTCGGCGGCGCCCGCTTCGCGGAGCATGCGCACCAGGGCCCGCTGGGTGTTGCCGCGCACGATCGAGTCGTCCACGACCACCAGGCGCTTGCCCTTGATGACTTCCTTCAGCGGGTTCAGCTTCAGGCGGATGCCGAGCTGGCGGATCGTCTGGGAGGGCTGGATGAAGGTGCGGCCCACGTAGGCGTTCTTCACCAGGCCGGCGCCGAAGGGGATGCCGGAGGCCTCCGCGTAGCCGATGGCGGCCGGGGTGCCCGATTCCGGGGTCGCTATGACCAGGTCGGCCTCGACCGGGGCCTCGGCGGCCAGCTTGCGGCCCATCTCCACCCGGGAGAGGTACACGTTGCGGCCGGCGATGTCGGTGTCCGGGCGGGCCAGGTACACGTACTCGAAGACACAGCCCTTGGGCTTCGCGTCCGCGAACCGGGAGGTGCGCAGGCCGTTCTCGTCGATGGCGACGAACTCGCCCGGCTCGATCTCCCTTACGTAGGAGGCGCCGCAGATGTCCAGGGCGGCGGACTCGGAGGCCACCACCCAGCCGCGCTCCAGCCGGCCGAGGACCAGCGGGCGGATGCCCTGCGGGTCGCGGGCGGCGTACAGGGTGTGCTCGTCCATGAAGACGAGGGAGAACGCGCCCCGGACCTTCGGCAGGACCGAGTGGGCGGCCTCCTCGATGGTCAGCGGCTTGCCGTCCTCGTCCGTCTGGGCCGCGAGGAGCGCGGTGAGCAGATCGGTGTCGTTGGTGGCCGCGACCCGGGTGGAGCGGCCGTTGGTGTCCTTCGGCAGGTCCGCGACCATCTCGGCGAGCTGCGCCGTGTTGACGAGGTTGCCGTTGTGGCCGAGCGCGATGGAACCGTGCGCGGTGGCGCGGAACGTCGGCTGGGCGTTCTCCCACACGGAGGCACCGGTGGTCGAGTAGCGGGCGTGACCGACCGCGATGTGACCCTGGAGCGAACCGAGCGAGGTTTCGTCGAAGACCTGGGAGACGAGGCCCATGTCCTTGAAGACGAGGATCTGGGAGCCGTTGCTGACCGCGATTCCCGCGGATTCCTGGCCCCGATGCTGGAGGGCGTAGAGCCCGAAGTACGTGAGCTTGGCGACCTCTTCGCCGGGAGCCCAGACACCGAAGACGCCGCAGGCGTCCTGGGGGCCCTTCTCACCGGGGAGCAGATCGTGATTGAGGAGACCGTCACCACGTGGCACGTTGTCGAGTGTAGGCGAGGTCCCGCGCTGGGCCGAATCGGTGATGACCGGCAGGAAAGGATCTTCGTCGGGTTTCCCCAGGTCAGCGTGGTGGTGCCGGGGCCGAGGGCCCGTTCCCGCCCGTTTCGCGAGTGAGGCGTCGCACACCCCGCGGCCTGGCGGGCTCAGGACAGCAGGGGCAGCAGCCCGCTGAGGTCGGCCCGCTCGCCGCTCGCCGCGACCTTGGCCCCGGACCTGGCGTCCGCCCAGGTCAGGCGCCCGGTGGCCAGGCGGATCCAGGTCAGCGGATCGGTCTCCACGACGTTCGGCGGGGTGCCCCGGGTGTGCCGGGGACCCTCCACGCACTGCACCACGGCGTACGGCGGCACGCGCACCTCCGTCGCCCCGCCGGGCGCCTTCGCGGCGAGCGCGTCCGCCAGCAGCCGGCTGCAGGCGGCCAGCGCCTGGCGGTCGTGGGGCACGTCCAGGCCCGGGACGGCGGCGTTCAGGTCGTCGGTGTGCACGACCAGCTCGACGGTGCGGGTGACGAGGTAGTCGTCGAGGGCCATCGCGCCGGTGCGGGCCGCCAGCAGGCGGGTGCCCGGGGTGTCCGCGAGCGTCCGGCGGAAGCGGTCCTCGGTGCGGGCGTAGAGGGCGTCGAGGTCGGGGTTCTCCGCGGCGAGGCGCCGGGTGCCGTCGGAGATGTCCGCGGCGCGCCCGGCGGTGGCGGCGGGCCACTGCACGAGGGTCAGCTCGGCCCTGGCCGGCTCCGCCCGCTCGGCATTGCGGCTGACGGTCTCCACGGCCATCGTCACGTGCGCCGCGAGCTCCCGCACGCTCCAGTCCCCGAGCCGCGTGGGCAGGGCGAGTTGCTCGTCCGTGAGCCCGCGCACGGCCTGCCGCAGGTGCCCAAACTGGGCGAGCACAGCGGCACGGGTCCTGGCGGGGTCGTAGGAGCGGGGACGCTTCTTGGCGGGCGGCATGGGGGTGAGCTTAGGACGTGCCCGCGGGGCGGCCGAGCGGTCCCCGGTCACCGGGGCCGGGGCACGCGGAAGGGCCCCGCCCGTGGGTCACGGACGGGGCCCCTCGTCGGCTACGGGACGCCGGTCACGCCAGCAGCGACGGGATCGTGTTCTCGTGGGCCTCACGGAGCTCGGCCAGGGTGAGGGTGAACTCGCCCTGGATCTCCACCGTGTCGCCGTCGACCACGCCGATGCGGGTGGCCGGCAGGCCGCGGGCGCCGCACATGTCGTTGAAGCGGACCTCCTCCGAGCGCGGGACCGCGACGATCGCGCGGCCGGCCGACTCCGAGAAGAGCAGGGTGAACGCGTCCAGACCGTCCGGGACGATCAGGCGCGCGCCCTTGCCGCCCAGCAGCGCCGACTCCACGACCGCCTGGACCAGGCCGCCGTCGGACAGGTCGTGCGCCGAGTCGATCATGCCGTCGCGGGAGGCGGAGATCAGGATCTCGGCCAGCAGGCGCTCGCGCTCCAGGTCGACCCGCGGGGGCAGTCCGCCGAGGTGGTCGTGGACCACCTGGGACCAGGCCGAGCCGCCGAACTCCTCGCGGGTGTCGCCGAGGAGGTAGATCAGCTGGCCCTCCTCCTGGAAAGCGACCGGGGTGCGGCGGGCCACGTCGTCGATGACGCCGAGCACGGCGACGACCGGGGTCGGGTGGATGGCCGCCTCGCCCGTCTGGTTGTAGAGCGAGACGTTGCCGCCGGTGACCGGGGTGCCGAGCTGCAGGCAGCCGTCCGCCAGACCGCGCACGGCCTCCGCGAACTGCCACATGACGGCCGGGTCCTCGGGCGAGCCGAAGTTGAGGCAGTCGGACACCGCGAGCGGCTTGGCACCCGTCGTCGCCACGTTGCGGTAGGCCTCGGCCAGCGCCAGCTGGGCGCCCGTGTACGGGTCCAGCTTGGCGTAACGGCCGTTGCCGTCCGTGGCGATGGCGACGCCCAGGCCGGACTCCTCGTCGACGCGGATCATGCCGGAGTCCTCCGGCTGCGCCAGCACCGTGTTGCCCTGCACGAAGTGGTCGTACTGCGAGGTGATCCACTTCTTCGACGCCTGGTTCGGCGACGCCACCAGCTTCAGGACCTGGTCCCTCAGCTCCTCGGACGTGGCCGGGCGGGGCAGCTTGCCGGCGTCGTCGGCCTGGAGGGCGTCCTGCCAGTCCGGGCGCGCGTAGGGGCGCTCGTAGACCGGGCCGTCGTGCGCGACCGTGCGCGGGTCGACGTCGACGATCTTCCCGCCGTGCCAGAAGATCTCCAGGCGGTCGCCGTCGGTCACCTCACCGATGACGGTGGCGATGACGTCCCACTTGTCGCAGATCTCCAGGAACCGCTCGACCTTGTCGGGCTCCACGACCGCGCACATGCGTTCCTGCGACTCGCTCATGAGGATCTCCTCGGGCGAGAGCGTGGAGTCGCGCAGCGGTACGTCGTCCAGGGTCACGCGCATGCCGCCGGAGCCGTTGGACGCCAACTCGCTGGTGGCGCAGGACAGTCCGGCCGCGCCGAGGTCCTGGATGCCGACGACGAGCTTCTCGGCGAACGCCTCCAGGGTGCACTCGATGAGCAGCTTCTCCTGGAACGGGTCACCGACCTGGACCGCCGGCCGCTTCGACGGCTTGGCGTCGTCGAAGGTCTCGGAGGCCAGGATCGACGCGCCGCCGATGCCGTCGCCACCGGTGCGGGCGCCGTACAGGATGACCTTGTTGCCCGCACCGGACGCCTTGGCCAGGTGGATGTCCTCGTGCCGCATCACGCCGATGGCACCGGCGTTGACCAGCGGGTTGCCCTGGTAGCAGGCGTCGAAGACGACCTCGCCGCCGATGTTGGGCAGGCCCAGGCAGTTGCCGTAGCCGCCGATGCCGGCGACCACGCCGGGCAGGACGCGCTTGGTGTCGGGGTGGTCGGCCGCGCCGAAGCGCAGCGGGTCCACGACCGCGACCGGGCGGGCGCCCATCGCGATGATGTCGCGGACGATGCCGCCGACACCCGTGGCCGCGCCCTGGTAGGGCTCCACGTACGACGGGTGGTTGTGCGACTCGACCTTGAAGGTGACGGCGTAGCCCTGGCCGACGTCGACGACGCCGGCGTTCTCGCCGATGCCCACCAGCAGCGCGTCGCTCTGCGGCGCCTTCTCGCCGAACTGGCGGAGGTGGACCTTGGAGGACTTGTACGAGCAGTGCTCGGACCACATGACCGAGTACATGGCGAGTTCGGCGCCGGTCGGGCGGCGGCCGAGGATCTCCACCACCCGCTCGTACTCGTCCTTCTTCAGGCCGAGTTCGGCCCAGGGCAGCTCGACGTCGGGGGTCGCGGCCGCGTGCTCGACCGTGTCCAGAGGCGTCCTGCTCATGCGGTGACCAGCTTCTTGAGGATCGACGTGAAGAAGGGCAGGCCGTCGGTACGGCCCGTACCGATCAGCGACTCGACGGCGTGCTCGGGGTGCGGCATCAGGCCGACGACGTTCCCGGCCTCGTTGGTGATGCCGGCGATGTCCCGCAGCGAGCCGTTGGGATTGAAGTCGACGTAGCGGAAGGCCACTCGGCCCTCGGCCTCCAGCTGGTCCAGCGTGTAGTCGTCGGCGACGTACCGGCCGTCCATGTTCTTCAGCGGGATGTGGATCTCCTGGCCGGCGCTGTAGTCCGTGGTCCAGGAGGTCTCCGCGTTCTCCACCCGCAGCTTCTGGTCGCGGCAGATGAAGTGGAGGTGGTCGTTGCCGAGCATCGCGCCCGGGAGGAGGTGGGCCTCGGTGAGGATCTGGAAGCCGTTGCAGATGCCGAGCACCGGCAGGCCGGCCCGCGCCTGGTCGATCAGGGGTTCCATCACCGGCGAGAAGCGGGCGATGGCGCCGGCCCGCAGGTAGTCGCCGTAGGAGAAACCGCCGCACAGGACCACGGCGTCGACCTGCTTGAGGTCCTTGTCCTTGTGCCAGAGGGCGACGGGCTCGGCCCCGGCGATACGGATCGCGCGCTGGGTGTCCCGGTCGTCCAGGCTGCCCGGGAAAGTGACCACGCCAATACGAGCGGTCACTTCGCCGCCCCCGCGACTTCCGCGCCCTCTTCGACCTTGACGGTGAAGTCCTCGATCACGGTGTTGGCGAGGAAGGATTCCGCAAGATCATGGATGCGGGCGAGCGCGGCCTCGTCGACCGGCCCGTCAACTTCCAGTTCGAAACGCTTTCCCTGACGTACGTCCGAGATCCCCTCGAAACCCAGGCGCGGCAGCGCACGCTGGACCGCCTGGCCCTGGGGGTCGAGGATCTCCGGCTTGAGCATGACGTCGACTACGACGCGTGCCACTGGCACTCCCGGTGTGTGGTGCTGAGCAGGTTCCTTCAGACTACCCGCACGAAATTTCTACGCGGGTAGAGTTGTAGGAAGCTACGTGAGGGGCGTCACGACGTCCCCGGGTCCAGGTGTGTCCGGGAAAAGTTACGGGAAAGATCCCCGATCGCCCCGCAACAGGTATTGCGCTCGGACACGCCAAGAGATTTAGTCGGGCTTCACAATGCATTGCCAGGCACTGTACAAATGAATTGGCAATAGCCGATACTCGGCACGTCATCGCCGGATGAGCTGTATCGACGTGCCGTACGAAGGGACCGATATTCGTGGCGCAGAAGGTCGTGGTCACTCTCTTTGACGACATCGACGGCTCGGAAGCGGCGGAAACGATCGCCTTCGGACTCGACGGCAAGTCGTACGAGATCGACCTGAATGAAGCCAATGCCGGGAAGCTGCGCAAGGCGCTCGCCCCCTACGTGGAGGCCGGCCGCAAGCGGGCCAGGTCCGGCAAGGCGTACAAGGAGACGGAGGTCGCCCCCGACCCCGCCGCCGTCCGGGCCTGGGCGCAGGCCAACAAGATGGACGTCCCGGCCCGCGGCCGGATCCCCAAGAAGGTCTACGAGGCCTTCGCCGCGGCCCAGTAGGGGCGCGGGTCACGGTGGTGCGCGTGGTCCCCGGGACCCGGCCGACGGGCCCCGGGGGCAACCGACTTGCGCTACCCCCCACACGATCGGCTAATGTCTGGAGCACGCCGCCGGGCAGGGCCGAAAAGCCCAGCTCACACAGGCCGCGCGGGTGTAGTTCAGTAGTAGAACATCCCCCTTCCAGGGGGAAGGCGCAGTGTGCGATTCCTGTCACCCGCTCCGCACCGCCGTCCGGACCACTGCCGTGGATCGGGTAGGCTGGTGCCGCACCGATCGGTGAAAGCCGGTCGGGGGCAATGCGGACGTAGCTCAGTTGGTAGAGCGCAACCTTGCCAAGGTTGAGGTCGCGAGTTCGAGCCTCGTCGTCCGCTCGGGAACGAGACCCCGGTCCATCGGACCGGGGTCTTTTTCATGCCTCTTCACGCCCTCTCCCCGCCCTCATCCCGCCCTGCGCCCGCCGGTCTGACATTTGTCATGCGGACTCATGACACCGCGCACTGCTCCCCTCCCGGATCCGCCGGGAGGCTTGCCCCATGAACACCGACGAACACGAGCACGTGATCGAGGTCACCGGCCTCCGGCGTGTGTACGGGGGCGGGTTCGAGGCGGTCCGCGGCATCGACTTCCACGTCGGCCGGGGCGAGGTCTTCGCGCTGCTGGGCACCAACGGCGCCGGCAAGACCTCCACGGTCGAACTCCTGGAGGGCCTCGCCCGGCCCAGCGGCGGCCGGGTGCGGGTCCTCGGCCACGACCCCTGCGCCGACCGGGCGCTGGTGCGGCCGCGCACCGGGGTGATGCTCCAGGAGGGCGGCTTCCCCTCCGAGCTGACCGTCGCCGAGACCGCCCGGATGTGGGCGGGCTGCGTGAGCGGGGCCCGGCCCGTGCCGGAGGCCCTGGGGCTGGTCGGCCTCGACGCCCGGGCCGGGGTGCGCGTGAAGCAGCTCTCGGGTGGGGAGCGGCGTCGGCTCGACCTGGCCCTCGCGCTGCTCGGCGACCCGGAGGTGCTGTTCCTGGACGAGCCGACGACCGGCCTCGACGCCGAGGGCCGCCGCGCCACCTGGGATCTGGTCCGGGCCCTGCGCGACACCGGCACGACGGTGCTGCTCACCACGCACTACCTGGAGGAGGCGGAGGGCCTGGCCGACCGGCTGGCCATCCTGCACGAGGGACGCGTCGCCGCCGCCGGGACACCGGCCGAAGTGACCGCGGCCCAGCCGTCCCGGATCTCCTTCGAGCTGCCCGAGGGGTACTTCGTCGGCGATCTGCCCCCGCTCGCCGCGCTCGGCGTGAGCGGACACGAGGTGCGGGGGCGGGTCGTCCGGCTGCGCACCCATGAACTGCAGCGGGCGGCCACCGGGGTGCTGGTGTGGGCGGAGCGGGCCGGGGTGGAGCTGCGCGCGCTGGACGTGCGGCCGGCCTCGCTGGAGGAGGCGTTCCTGGGGATCGCGCGGAAGGCGTCGGGGGCGGACCGGGCTGAGGAGCGGGTCGTATGAGCACGGGCGTGGGGACACGGGGCGGGGCGGACGTGCCGGGCGTGCGGGGCGGGGCCGGCGTGGGGCGGGGGCCGGTGGCCACGCCCGCGCGGCGGATGGCCGCCCTCGCGCGGGCCGAACTGACGCTGCTGGGGCGCAGCAGGAGCACCCTCCTCTCGGCCGTGCTCGTGCCGCTGACGCTGCCGGTCGCGCTGCGCTCGGCCGTCTCCCAGATGGACCTCGACGAGGCCGGCCTCGACGTCGGACTGGTGATGCTGCCCGCCTCGATCGGGTTCTCGCTCCTTTTCGGCGTCTACAGCGCGCTGGTCGGCATCTACGCCGCCCGGCGCGAGGAGCTGGTGCTCAAGCGGCTGCGCACCGGGGAGCCGCGGGACGCGGAGATCCTCGCCGGGGCGGCCCTGCCGGTCGTGGTGACCGGGCTGGTGCAGTCGCTGGTGCTGGTGGCGGCCTGCACGGTCGTGCTCGACATCCCCCCTCCCGGGGCACCGCACCTGGCCGTCCTCGGGCTGCTGCTGGGCCTGGTGCTGTGCGCGGCGCTCGGGGCCGTCACCGCCACGGTGACCCGGACGGTGGAGAGCGCGCAGGTCACGACGCTGCCGCTGGTGCTCCTGTCGATGACCCTGTCCGGGGTGACCGTGCCGCTGGAGCTGCTTCCCGACCGGCTCGCGTCGGTCTGCGCACTGCTGCCGCTGTCCCCGGTGATCACCCTGGTCCGCGGCGGCTGGACCGGCGACCTCTCGGCCTACGAGGCGCTGGGGGCCGTCGCGACCGCGCTGGCCTGGACCGTCCTCGCGGTGTTTGCTGTACGGCGGTGGTTCCGCTGGGAGCCCCGGCGCTGACCACGGGGGAGGACGAGGACCGTATGCGCAGGCCGCGGGGGTGGTGGCGGGGCAAGAGCACGCCGCAGAAGGTGGAGACGTACACCCGGCTGTCGTTCCACACGTTCGGGCTGATCGAGGTGCTGGCGGTCGGGCTGCCGCTGCTCGGCGAGCTGGGCAACGCGCTGGGCGGCTGGCTGCTGGCGCTGGTCGTCGCCCACGCCGCGTTCTGCATGGTGACCGCGTCGCGGGCGCTGGACTGGACCCGGGGCCGGCGTCCCCGGCCGGTGCGGCTGCTGGGGGCGCTGGCCGGCGTCACCCTGGCCGTCGCCGCCGTCGCACTGGTCGTCGCCGAGCGGGGACCGGACCGGGAGAGCGCCGACACCGCGGCCGGGAGCGTCTTCGGGGCGGTGCTCGTCTTCGGTGCCGGGGTCGTCGCGCTGGGCGTGCGCAACCGCCGCCGGGTGCTCGCGGTCGTGGGCGGCTTCGCGGCGGCGTCCGGCGCCGTGGCGCTCCCGCTGGGCATGCCGGGGCCCGCCGTGCTGGTGACCTCGCTGATCGTGCTGGTGACCGCCGGGTTCCTCGCGTTCACGTCCGTGTTCTCGGTGTGGCTCCTGGATGCCGTCTACGCGCTCGACGAGGCCCGCGAGACCCGGGCGCGGCTGGCGGTCGCCGAGGAACGGCTGCGGTTCGGGCGGGACCTGCACGACGTGATGGGGCGCAACCTCGCGGTCATCGCCCTGAAGAGCGAACTGGCCGTCCAACTGGCCCGGCGGGGACGGCCGGAGGCCGTGGAGCAGATGGTCGAGGTCCAGCGGATCGCGCGCGAGTCGCAGCGGGAGGTACGGGACGTGGTGCGCGGGTACCGGGAGGCCGACCTCGCCGTCGAACTGCTGGGCGCCCGCGGGGTGTTGACGGCCGCCGGGATCGCCTGCGAGGTCGACGGCGACACCGACGGGCTGCCCGCCGAGGTGCAGTCGGCGCTGGCCTGGGTGGTGCGGGAGGCGACCACGAACGTGCTGCGGCACGGCGACGCCGGACGGTGCTCGATCCGGCTGGCGACGACACGGGAGCGTGTGGTGCTGACGGTGGAGAACGACGGGGCGCGACCCGCCGCGGACGGGGGCGGGTCGGGGCTCGCCGGGCTGCGGGAGCGGCTGCGGGCGGTCGACGGCACGCTGGGCGCGGGGCCCGCCGGGGACGGCGTGTTCCGGGTCGTGGCGGAGGTGCCGTTGGGGGCGCGGGAGCCGGTGTCCGGCAGGGCACCGGAAGCGGGGGGCCCCGAGGTGTCGTCGAGGACGGCGGGCGCGGGGACGCGTCCGGGACGTGGGGCCTACGTGCCGTTCGCGGAAGGGGAGGCGTCGTGACCGTACGGGTGCTGCTCGCCGACGACGAGCACCTCATCCGGGGTGCGCTGGCCGCGCTGCTCGCGCTGGAGGACGACCTCGCCGTCGTCGCGGAGGCCGCCGACGGGCCCGAGGCGCTGGCCATGGCGCGGGCCCACGAACCGGACGTCGCCGTGCTGGACCTGCAGATGCCGGGCGCCGACGGTGTGAAGGTCGCCACATCGCTGCGCACCGAACTGCCGGGCTGCCGGGTCCTGATCGTCACCAGCCACGGCCGCCCCGGCCACCTCAAGCGGGCCCTCGCGGCCGGTGTGCGGGGGTTCGTCCCGAAGACGGTGAGCGCCCGGCGGCTCGCCGAGATCATCCGCACGGTGCACGCCGGGAACCGTTACGTCGACCCCGAGTTGGCCGCCGACGCCATCGCCGCCGGCGACTCCCCGCTGACCTCGCGCGAGGCCGAGGTGCTCGAACTGGCCGCCGACGGCGCGCCCGTCACGGAGATCGCCGAGCGGGCGGCGCTGTCCCCCGGGACCGTGCGCAACTACCTCTCGTCGGCCGTCTCCAAGCTCGGGGCGGAGAACCGGCACACGGCGGTGCGTCTCGCCCGTGAGCGGGGTTGGGTATAGTTACCTCCGCGCCACGGCGCATGCGGACGTAGCTCAGTTGGTAGAGCGCAACCTTGCCAAGGTTGAGGTCGCGAGTTCGAGCCTCGTCGTCCGCTCGTCACCGAAGGCCCCGGTTCACCGAACCGGGGCCTTCGTCGTGCGGCCGCGCCGCGGTGGGGTCAGGCCCAGGTCGCGCCGGTCAGCCGCTCGTACGCCTCGACGTACTTGGCGCGGGTCGCGTCCACCACGTGCTGCGGCAGCGCGGGGGGCGGCTGCTCGCTCGTGCGGTCCCAGCCGGACTCCGGCGAGGTGAGCCAGTCGCGCACGAACTGCTTGTCGAACGACGGCTGCGCGCGGCCCGGCTGCCACTGGTCGGCCGGCCAGAAGCGGGAGGAGTCGGGGGTGAGCACCTCGTCGGCGATGACCAGGGTGTCCCCGTCGAAGCCGAACTCGAACTTGGTGTCGGCCAGGATGATCCCCCGGCCCCGGGCGATGTCCCGGGCGCGGCTGTACACGGCGAGGGTGGCCTGGCGCAGCTGGGCGGCGGTCTCGGCGCCGACCTGGCGGGCGACCTCCTCGTAGGAGACGTTCTCGTCGTGGTCGCCGACGGCGGCCTTGGTCGCCGGGGTGAAGATCGGGCCGGGCAGCTCGCTGCCGTCGACCAGGCCCTCGGGGAGCGCCAGCCCGCAGACGGTGCGGCTCTCTTCGTACTCGGCGAGCCCGGAGCCGGTGAGGTAGCCGCGGGCCACGCACTCCACGGGGACCATCGCCAGGGACTTGCAGACCAGCGTGCGGCCCTCCCAGTCGGCGGGGGCGCCGGCCGGGACGTCGGTGCCGATCACGTGGTGCGGGACCAGGTCGGCGAGCCGGTCGAACCACCACAGGGACAGCTGCGTGAGGATCCGGCCCTTGTCCGGGATCTCGGTGGGCAGCACCCAGTCGTACGCGGACGTACGGTCGCTGGCGACCATCACGAGGTCGCCCGCCTCGTTCTGGTACAGCTCGCGCACCTTGCCGGTGTGGAGGTGCACCAGGCCCGGAACCTCGATCGGCTCGGGCTTTTCTACGAATCCGGACACGGTTCCTCCCCGTGGTTCTGGCCAATGGCTCGATTGTCCCGTATCGGGGAGGGGTGGTGGACCACGGGGCGGTGTGGGGGATGGGCGGAGGCCTCGGTGGGCGACGGATCGGGGCGGCGTGGCGGATGTGCGAAGGCCCCGGTGGGCGACGGAGCGGGGGCCGACCCGCGGCCCGGGGGCCGGCTCAGTCGTGCTTGCAGATGCGGTCCAGGAGGTTGGCCGTGGCGCGCTGGACGCGGGCGTCCGTGTGGCCGGGGCGGTCCAGGGCCGGGGACCAGGCGAAGGTCCCGGACGCGAAGACCAGCGCGCCGGAGGGGGCCCGGTACAGCGACGTCTCCTGGTGGCGCAGGACGCCCTCGGTGTCGGTGTACGGGGAGTGCGCGAGCAGGATGCGCTCCTCGTGCTCCGGCAGCGGGGTGCGCGGGAAGTACCGGTCGGCCTCGCCCGCGACCAGGCCCGGGACCTCGTCGCCCTCGTGCGCACCGGTGGCCTCCCACAGCCAGTGGTCGGCGTTGCGGACGATCATTGGGTGCGGCTCGGGCACCCGGCCCGCGTACTGGATGCCGAGCAGCTGTTGCTCCGGGCGGTCGACCTCGCGCCACAGCACCGGCCTGCCCGGCCCCTTGCGCTTGCGGCAGGTCAGCAGCCGGCCCGGCACGCCGGACGGGGACGGCGCCAGCTCCACCTGCCAGTACAGGGTGTTGGCGGAGAGGAAGACCAGCGAGGTGCCGCCGTCGCGGGCCCGTTCGACCGTGCGGCGCATCGGGACGGACCAGTACTCGTCGTGGCCGGGGAACACCAGGCCCCGGTAGCGGGTGGGGTCCACCAGGCCTGCGTGCAGGTCGCGGGCATCGGCGTAGGCGAGGTCGTAGCCGTACCGTTCCGCCCAGCGGATCACGTCGTAGGCGTGGCCGACGTGCAGGGGCAGGCCCGCGCCCGCGTACGGGCGGTCGAAGGACACCGTGGTCGCGGCGTCGGCCTCGCCGAGGAGCCGGCCGTCCTCGTCCCAGGCGTGGTAGAGGCTGGCGCCCGTACGGCCGTCCTCCGGGTAGAGGTTGTACGCCTGCCAGGTGATGTCCGGCAGCAGCAGGAGCAGGTCCGCGCGGCGGCCGTCGCGGACGGTGAACGGCACGTGCGAGCGGTACCCGTCCGCGGTGGTCAGCACGGCGACGTAGGCGCCCACGTTCCAGTACGTCGGGACCTGCAGCCGCCACGACAGCCACCAGTGGTGGCAGGACACCGTCCGGTCGGCGGTGAGCGGCGGCGGCTGGACGATGCCGGACAGCCGGGGGCTGGTGGTGATCTTGGCCGCGCCGTCGCCGCCGTAGTGGCCGATGCGGTAGACGTCGACGCTGAACTCCTGCGGCGGGTCGACCGTGACGTGGAAGTCCAGGGCCTCGCCCGGGGCGACCGCGCCGGTGGAGGTGAAGCCCTTGATCTGGCGGCGCACGTCGTCGGCGGAGCGGGGGCCGGCCGTGCGGGGCGCCGGGATCCTCGGGACGCCGGCGGTCGGCAGGTGGGCCTGTCCGTCGACGTACCAGGGGACGACCTGGCCGGTGTCGTCGAAGTACGTCACGTTGCCGCGCAGCCAGGGGACGGGGCCCTGGCCGAAGGGGTCCGTCACGGCGTGGGCCAGCGCTCCCGACTCCCATCGGCGGATCTGCTCCGGTCCCATGTCCTTCCCCTCCCTCTTGCCCCCGGGTCGTGGACGCGTGCGGTCGTGCGTCGCGTGTCCTTCGTGGGTGTGTGGTGCGTCGCCCTGTCTTATGTCAGGTGCCCATGCCATGGGCGGGACCGGTCCCAGCACATCACATGACGCACGCACACTGTCACTGCTCGTCGCGAATTGACTGAAGAGGAACCTGAACTTCCGGTTTCTCCGGAGCGGGGTCGACCGCTGGTCAGACGAGCCGTACGGGCTTCTCGGGGCGTATGCCGAGGTCGCTGAGCCAGGCCCGCAGGGGGTCCGGGTCACCGTCCTCCACGAGGCTGAGGACCCTGGGCGTCAAGTCGGTCGCCCGCTCGCCGCCCACCAGCAGGGCCGGGCCGTCCAGCCAGTCCAGGCCCGGCTGGGCCCCGGCGGTGTCCATCGCCGCGCAGCACACCATCGCGGTGACGTGATCGGCGAGCAGCTCACGCTCGGTGCGCGGGGGCTGGAGCGGGAACAGGGGCAGCGCGTCGACGTCCCACAGCGCGTCGGGGCCCGCCTGGCCGGAGGGGGACGCGCCGGGCACGGGGGCGGGGGGCGCGGCGGCTTCCTCACGGGCGAGCTCGGCGCTGAGGCGGGCGGCGAGGGTCGCGGTGCGGGGGGTGTCTTCGTCGGGGTGGAGGTCGGCGTCGATGTCGGCGGTGGTGTCGGCGTCGATGCCGGCGTCGGCCTCGGTGTCCGGGGCGGCCGGGTCCAGGGAGGCGGGCTTGGCGTCCGGGGCGACCGAGGCCGGAGAGGCGGGCTCGGCGTCCGGGGTGGTGCCGGGAGTGCCTGGGCTCGGCGACGTGGCCTGGGTGTCCGCGTCCGCGTCGGGGGGTGTCGTCAGGTGGTCCAGGACGCGGGAGAGCGTGGGGCCGTTCGGATCGTGGGCCGTGGGGTCCGGTGCCCGGCGCACGCCCAGGGCGTCCAGGACGCGGTGGAGGCGGGCGGCGTCGGTGCGCCACTTGCGGTCGACGACCTCCTCCGGGTACTCCGACCAGTCCACCGGCGCCCAGTCGGGCCCGCACTCGGCCGGGCCGCCGTGGAAGAGCCGGGCCGCGAGCAGGGAGGCCGCCTCGTCGACCGTGCCGGGCTCCTCCAGCAGGTCGCAGGCCGGCCGCTCGCCCAGCCGGGAGGCGAACCCCTCGGCCAGCCGGTCGCGCCGGGACAGCTCGGTGAGGGCCGCGACCACGCCCGCGTCCAGCCGGGAGGGCCAGCGGCCCATCCGCCAGGCGGGCAGCGCCACGCGCGTGAGGAGCCGGTCCCAGCCGGCGTACGCCAGGCCCACCTGCTCCTGGGCGACGATCCGCACCCCGTAGTCCACCGCCTGCGCACGCTCGGCGGCCGCGGCGGCCACGCCCCGCTCCATCTCCGCCGCGTGCTGCCGGCAGCTGCGCAGGAGCAGCCGGGCCACCCAGCCGATCCCGGCGCAGGCCAGGCGGAACGCCGGACATCGGCCGCGGTCCGCCGCGGTGGCCACCGCGGCGTCAAGACCCCGCACGAAGCGCCGGGCCGCGGCTATGTCGGGGTGCGCCGACGGTCCCGTACCGGCGACCACCGGGGCGAGGACCGCACGCAGCTCGCCGACGCGCATCCACCACAGGAACGGGGAGCCGATGACCAGCACGGGTGCGGCCGTACGACGGTGGCGTCCGCCGGCCGCGCCCGCCAGCTCGTCGCGCTCCTCGTGTGCGGGCGGGCCGTGGGCCGGGTGGGTGCGGTCCTCCAGCCAGCTGTCGCAGTCCGGGGTGAGCGCTATGGCGGAGGGCGCCGGGACGTCCAGGCGCTCGGCCAGGTCGCGCACCAGCCGGTACAGGTCCGGGGCGGCGTCCTCGGCGATCGGCACCGTCGGGCTGACGGCCGGGCGGGCCCGGGCGACGACCAGGGCGATGACCCCGGCGGCGAGCAGGACGACCAGGGCGACGGCGCTCACCACCGCGCGGGCGGCGTCCCAGCCGGGACCGACCAGGTGGTCGCTGGTGCCGCCCGCGACGAGGATCACGGCCGCCGCTGCGGGCAGCAGCGCCACCGCGAGCGCGCGGCCGCGGATGCGCAGCACGGCGAGCGCCCGGGCGCGCGCGGCCTGCGCGCCCACCTCCGAACCCATCGCGATCCCGGTCACGACCGGCGTCACCCCCTCCCCGCGGTCCTGGCCCCACCGGCCGTGCCGGTGGCGGCTCTGCTGGTCTTGCTCACTCCCCCACTGTGGCACCCGCCACTGACATCGCAATGCCGGTGGGCCAAGTGCCGGAACGCTTGCGCGGCACCCTAGTTGGCCCCTCCGCCCCCGTCAGCCGGATGGGACACCGCTCACTCGATGGAATGGCTTTGGGGAAAGGTGGATGACGCAGGGCAAGGATCAGGCCCCGGATCGTGAGACGGATCCGGGGCCCGAGGGGTTCAGCCGAGTTGTCCTGCGCTCGCGGGTTACTCCCCCGCCGCCGCCTTCGCCGCGATGTCCGTGCGGTGCTGGGAGCCGTCGAGGCCGATGCGGCCGACGGCGCGGTACGCGCGCTCGCGGGCCCGGGTGAGGTCCTCGCCGGTCGCCGTGACCGACAGGACGCGGCCACCGGCGCTGACGACCGCGTCGCCGTCGTACCTGGTGCCGGCGTGCAGGACGTACGCGTGCGGGGCGTCCTGCTCGGCCACGTCGGCGAGGCCGGTGATCGGGTCGCCGGTGCGGGGGGTGCCGGGGTAGTTGTGCGAGGCGACGACGACCGTGACGGCCGCGTCCTCGCTCCAGCGCAGCGGCTCCAGGTGGGCCAGCGTGCCGGTCGCGGCGGCCGTGAGCAGACCGGCCAGCGGGGTCTTCAGGCGGGCCAGGACCACCTGGGTCTCGGGGTCGCCGAAGCGGGCGTTGAACTCGATGACCCGGACCCCGCGCGAGGTGATCGCGAGACCGGCGTACAGCAGCCCCGAGAAGGGGGTGCCGCGGCGGCGCATCTCGTCGACGGTCGGCTGGAGCACGGTCTCCATGACCTCGTCGACCAGCTTGGGGTCGGCCCAGGGCAGCGGGGAGTAGGCGCCCATGCCGCCGGTGTTCGGGCCCTCGTCGCCGTCCAGCGCGCGCTTGAAGTCCTGGGCGGGCTGGAGCGGGACGACCGTCTCGCCGTCGGTGACCGCGAAGAGGGAGACCTCGGGGCCGTCCAGGTACTCCTCGATCACCACGCGCTCGCAGGCCGCCGCGTGCGCCGTGGCCGCCTCCACGTCGTCGGTCACGACGACGCCCTTGCCGGCCGCGAGACCGTCGTCCTTGACGACGTACGGCGCGCCGAAGGCGTCCAGCGCCTCGGCGACCTCGTCGGCGGTGGTGCACACGTAGCTGCGGGCCGTGGGGACGCCGGCCGCGGCCATCACGTCCTTGGCGAACGCCTTGGAGCCCTCCAGCTGCGCGGCCTCCTTCGACGGGCCGAACACCGGGATGCCCGCCTCGCGCACCGCGTCGGCGACACCCGCGACCAGCGGCGCCTCCGGGCCCACGACCACCAGCTCGGCGCCGAGCTCCCGGGCCAGTGCGGTGACGGCGGCACCGTCGAGGGCGTCGACCGGGTGCAGCTCGGCGACCTCGGCGATGCCGGCGTTGCCGGGCGCGCAGTGCAGCGCGGTGACGGCGGGGTCGAGGGACAGGGAGCGGCACAGGGCGTGTTCGCGGGCGCCGCTGCCGATGACGAGGACGTTCACGCGCCCAGCGTAACCGGGATGGCGGCGGGGGTTGTGCGGGTGTCCGAGGGGCGGTCCGCGGGGGGCCTGGAGATTCCTCCAAGCCGAGCGGCCGGGGGCGGGGGCGGGGCGGGAACGGCAGGGGCGCGGTGCCGCGTCGGCTGCTCGCTACTCGTTGGTGTACTCCTCCACCACCGTGGCGCCGAGTTCCCGGACGATCAGGTCGTGGCCGGAGAGGGCCGACTCGTTGAGGTCGGGGTCGTCGTCCTCGGGGGTGTCGTCCTCCGGGGCGACCGGCTCCGGGGCGGAGGGGCGGGACGCGGGGCCGGGCTGCGCCGGGGCCAGGGGTGCGGTCGGGCGGGGGGCGGCCGGGGAGGGCGCGGTGGGGCCGGACGCGTGCGGGGCCGAGGGGGTGGGGGCGGCGCCGTAGCTTCCCGGGCCGCCGGAGGAGCCGGTGGCACCGGGACCACCTTGAGCGCCGTAGCCGCCGGGAGTGCCGTAGCCGCCGGGAGCGGTAGCCGGGGCGCCGTAACCCGCCGACGGGCCGCCGAAGCCGCCCGGGGCGGGGGCCGCGCCCCCACCGCCGGAGCCGCCCGAGGGGTCGACGATCGCGTCGATCTTCCAGTGGACGTTGAACTGCTCGACCAGCGCCTGGCGCAGCACGTCCTCGCTGCCGCTGCCGGAGAAGTTGTCGCGGGCGCCGGAGTTGACGAAGCCGATCTGGAGGGTGGTGCCGTCGAAGCCGGCCACATGGGCGTTCTGGCTGAGCAGGATCCAGGTGAAGCGGCGGCGGTTCTTGACCGCTTCGAGGATGTTCGGCCAGAGGGTGCGGGGGTCCAGGCCGCCGGCGGGGGGTGCGTAGGCGGGGGCCTGGGTGGTGGGGGCCGGGGACGAGGCGGGGGCCGGCTGGGCGGGTGGCCCCGAGGGGGTCGCGGAGGGCGTCGTGGGCGCGGAGGGGGTGGTGCGGGTGCCGGCGTCCGGCTGGGCGGCGCCGGGGGTGGCTGCCGCGGCGGACGTGGGCCAGCCACCGGGGCGGCGGCCGCTGCCCGCGGCGGTGGGGGTGGGCCAGGCGCCGGGGGCAGGGGCGGCGGACTGGGGGGCGGGCTGCTGGGCCGCAGGGGCGGGAGTGGGGGTGGGGGTGGGGTCGGCGGCCGGCTGGGGGGTGGGGGCGGGCGTCGGGGCAGGGGCCGTAGCGGCCGAGGGGGCCGGGGCGGGGACCGGCTCCGACGCAGGCGTGGCCGAGCCGGGCGCGGGCGCTCCTGGTGCCCCTCCCCGTACGGCGGCGCGGGCCGCGGCGGGGCCGGCGCCGGGCGCCACGGGCGCCGCGGCGGCGCCGGGGGCGTGGGCCTCGGGGCCGGGGACGTAGCCCATGGCGGGCAGGCCGGCCGGCGGGGCTCCGGCGGAGAAGTTCACGCCGCGCTCGATGCGGTCGAGGCGGGCCATGAGGGACCGCTCGTCGCCGTAGGCGGCGGGGAGCAGGACGCGGGCGCAGATGAGCTCGAGCTGGAGGCGCGGGGAGGTGGCGCCGCGCATCTCGGTGAGGCCCTCGTTGACGAGGTCGGCGGCGCGGCTGAGCTCGGCGGCGCCGAAGACGTCGGCCTGGGCCTGCATGCGCTCGATGACGTCGGCGGGGGCGTCGATGAGGCCTTTCTCGGCGGCGTCGGGGACGGCGGCGAGGATGACCAGGTCGCGCAGGCGCTCCAGCAGGTCGGCGACGAAGCGGCGGGGGTCGTTGCCGCCCTCGATCACGCGGTCGACGACCTCGAAGGCGGCGGCGCCGTCGCCCGTGGCGAACGCCTCGACGACGGAGTCGAGGAGAGAGCCGTCGGTGTAGCCGAGGAGGGAGGTGGCCATGGCGTAGGTCACACCCTCGGAGCCGGCTCCGGCGAGGAGCTGGTCCATGACGGACATGGAGTCACGCACGGACCCGGCGCCGGAGCGCACGACGAGGGGCAGGACGCCTTCCTCGACGGGGATGGCCTCCTTCTGGCAGACCTCGCCCAGGTACTCGCGGAGGGTGCCGGGCGGGACGAGCCGGAAGGGGTAGTGGTGGGTCCGGGACCGGATGGTGCCGATGACCTTCTCGGGCTCGGTGGTGGCGAAGATGAACTTGAGGTGCTCGGGCGGCTCCTCGACGACCTTGAGCAGGGCGTTGAAGCCGGCCGACGTGACCATGTGGGCCTCGTCGATGATGTAGATCTTGTAACGGCTGCGGGCCGGCCCGAAGAAGGCCTTCTCGCGCAGGTCACGGGCGTCGTCCACGCCACCGTGGGAGGCCGCGTCGATCTCGATGACGTCGATGGAGCCGGGCCCGTTGCGCGCGAGGTCGCGACAGGAGTCGCACTCGCCGCACGGGGTGGGGGTGGGGCCCTTCTCGCAGTTCAGGCAGCGGGCGAGGATGCGGGCGCTGGTCGTCTTGCCGCAGCCGCGCGGACCGCTGAACAGGTACGCGTGATTAACCCGGTTGTTCCGCAGCGCCTGCTGCAACGGGTCGGTGACATGCTCCTGCCCGATGACCTCGGCGAACGACTCCGGGCGATAGCGGCGGTACAGCGCGAGAGACGACACGTGTACGAGGTTAATGGCGCCCACTGACAAAGCGGACCGCCCGCGGGAGGCCCTTGGGGGCGGACCGGTGCCGGGCCGGTGCCGGGCCGTGAGCTGGACCGGGGGTGGCCGCGGGGCCGCTGGGCCGCTGGGCCGCCGGGCCGCTGGGCCGCTGGCGGAACGACCGCGCCCACCGACGCACCAACGCAAGCGCCCCCCACGCACCCGCCAGAGCCAACCTACCCTTGCTGCCTTCCGGCCCTGGGGGAGTTCAGTCAGATAGCGCCGCGTGAGGGGCTTCGCACAGGTTACCCGATGCCAGGGCCGTTGAACGAGTTCGCGAGCACTCCTCTCGGTCATGTAATGTTTCCGGCGGAGGATTCGCCTAGAGGCCTAGGGCGCACGCTTGGAAAGCGTGTTGGGGGCAACCCCTCACGAGTTCGAATCTCGTATCCTCCGCCAGTGCCTCACCGGGCACGATGTCGAAGGGCCCCACCGCTTGCGGTGGGGCCCTTCGGCGTTGTCCGTCTCAGTTTCCGTCTCAGTCGAGTTTTTCTGAGCCGGACGGCGACCAGAGCGCGTCACCGACCTGCTGGGCGACCTTGCGCAGCATGACTCCCGTCACATGCATGTACCGGGCGCGCATGCGGGTTGTTCTCCCTGGCTCCCAGCCCATGAGCGAATCGATCACGACGTCCGGCACACCGAAGATTAAGAGGACGGTCGCAGCGGTGTGACGAGCGTCGTGCAGACGGCCGTCGCGGACACCGGCATCACGCAGCAGCCGCTTCCAGACGTGGAAGTCGGTGTTCGGGCTCAACGGCCCCCCCGGTCGGTGAGGCGAAGACGTACCCCTTGCCCTCCCAGTCCGCGCCGGCCGCGATCTGTTCGCGCTCCTGGGCCTCCTGGTGCTGGCGCGGGATCTTGATCAGCGGATCGGACAGGCCGATGGTGCGCCGCCCGGCGCGGGACTTGGTGGACTTGTGCTCGCGACGGATCTGCTCCCGCTCGGGGCAGTAGCCAGCCTTCCGCCCGCACGGTTCGGCACCGCAGCCGTGCGCGTACTTGGGGCGTAGCCGGTTCTTGCGGATGCGGACGTATCCCGCGTCGAGGTCGACGTCCTCCCAGTGGAGCCCGAGCGCTTCTCCCTGCCGCAGGCCGAGCGCCAGGGCGACGACCCAGCGGGCACTGTTGCGCAGCTTGGCCGCTTCGACGAGGAGGCTCTGAACCTCTTCGATCGTGAACGGCTCGATGTCCGCCTCTTCGAGCCGCGGAGCCTTGGCGATCTCCGCCGCGTTGGTCGGCACATGCCCGCGCCGCACTGCCTCACCGAGGGCGACCCGGATCGTCCGGTGGACGTGGTGAGCGGTGCCGGCGGAGCTCCCGGACTCCTGCATCCTCCGGTACAAGCGTTCCAGGTGCTCCGGCTCCAGGCGGTCGAGCCTGTGGGCACCGAGGCCGGGCACCAGGTGCACGCGTACGTCGACCTCGTAGCCGTCGTACGTGTTCTCGGAGACGTACGGCTTGGCGATGTTGGAGCTCCCATCCCGTCCACCATCGACCAAGGCAGAGCTGAGCGGGGTGTGGATCGACGGCGGACGGGATGGGAGCTGGGTATGTCGTGAGCCGAGGTGGTGCACCAGATTTCGGAGCCACCCTGGCGACAAGCCAGACTCGGATAGTCCGCGGGGCACAGGCTGGCCGAGCCCGACTCGACGAGTTAGCAGGTCTCATCGAGGGGTGGCAACAAAACCAATGCGGCCCAAACTTTACCTCCACCGGCAAAGCCTGGGCCGCTCCATCATTCCGCTAATTCACTCGGGAATGACGACGCGAATAGCCCGGTACTGAAAGCCATCTTGCTCGCCGGATTCCCACTCCAAAGCGACTTTCTGTCCCGCAGTGAGGGAACGGAATCCCGATGCCTCCACTACAGAGAAGTGCGTCCAGCACCCTCCAGGCGTCTCTCTGGAATCGAGGACTCCCCAGCCCTCATCGTCGTCCCATTCACGAACCATCGCTTCAATCATGAGCGAAGCGTAGCCCGTTGCGCGTCAGACGAGAGTGACGACGAACGGGAAATCGAGGTCGATGGTCCGGGTTCCTCGCCCGATGGGGAAGGTTTCGTGCACCTTCAGATCCCATTTGCAGGACGTCATGTGGGTACCCAGCGACGCGGAGGCATGCACGAAGTACCGCGGAGAGACGCCCGGGTGACTGTCGTGCGCGACGCTACGACCGTTGCAGTAGAGGTCTGCCCTCTCGGTCATCGGGCCCGTGGCCGGCGCGGCCGTAGCCGTGCTGAGCTGCCACCCCCACTGGAGTTTATTACCACTGTACTTTATCTGCGCGCTGAAATTTCCCCTGGGGTCGTTGCCGTTGTACGACGGGTGCTGAGGAGTGAAGGCGTGCTCCCCTGCGGCAGAGGACGGGATGACAGACACTCCCGTAGCACATGCCGATATCGCGGCCAGAACAACAGCCCGCTTCGCGTGACGCGAAAACATGGTGAACCTCTTTCAGGTCGGTGGGTTCACCAGCGAAGCTATGTGATCAGCGAGGTGCACCTCAACGAAAATCCAGCAAAGATCAAGCAAAAGGGCCAGGGGTAACCTGGTTGGGAATTAGACAAAAAAGGGGCCGAAAAGCTGCGCGAGTCGAGTGGCGCTCTTCAGTTCTCTACATGTAATGGGAACTCTGCCATTGAGTTGCCGAGACGATCCGCATCCTGACTGACGGCGTACGACGTGGCTGGACGTAGACGCCAACGCCCGAATATAAGTTGAGAAATTAACGAGCTACGCCGCCTGCCTTCCGACCGGCGGGAGAGTCACGGGAAACGGCGGGCAGCAACCCGCGAAGCGGTCGGGCGTGGCCAGCGCTCCTGTCCAGATGAGCCACTGCTAACACCGTGGTCGACGGCATTGGTAGCTTGGTTATGGACAGTGGGGGTACAGCGAGGCACACGCGTGCGTGGTCGGTCGGCGCCCCAGCGTCGTGGCTGACGTCGCTGCCACGAGGTTTTCAGGCTCGGGGACGGTCACGCTCGGCCGGGCTCATAGCCCGCCCGTGGCGGCTGTCTTGGCCCTTCAGTCCAACCAGACGAGCACTGCGTCGTCCATCCCAGCAGCAGCTTCGAAGAACTGGGTGAGGCCGTCGTACCACTGACGCCCCCACTCCAGTGCGTCGGGCTCGGTCCATCCAAGGGGGTACACCTCGGCGCTGGTCAGTTCAGCGGGATCCACACCGTTGATGAGCTGCGTATAGGCGGTGGCCCGTAGGGCCTTTGCCGCGAGTCGTACCCGCTCAGGCCGCAGGTACCTCGGAGGCCCGTACCCCCAGTCCTCGTCCTCGGCGAACGGCTCCTCACCGTGGATCACGTTCACGGGGAACTCGGCACGCGCCAGCAGGAAGCGGAGCATGTCCCAAGCTTTGTAAGTACTGAAGTGACGCGTCTCGGCCGGCGCAGTCTCAGACTCCTCCTCGGCGTCCTGGACCTCCTGCACGAAGTCCAACGCCCAGTCGGGATCGTGGACCGCTTGGTCAAGCTCAGCAGCCGTGACACGCAGGTACTCACCGATCATGCTCATGGCCGGAGACTAGGCGAGGCGACTGACAATGGCCCTGGCGACCGTCTCACTTTCCGTCTCATTCAGCATCGTTCAACCGGGACCCGGAGCCGCGCCTGAACCAGCACTCGGCCGCCCATGGTCCGGCCGACGAGCGGCCTTCAGCTCTCCTCGTGCAACGCGTTGCTGATCTCCAGAAGGCGCCGCTGGGGCAGAGCGAAGGCGTTGCTCGGGTTTCGGTAGGAGTGGCCGCCGTCGTTGATCCGGACGCCTCCTGCCGACCTCCACCGGGCGGGAGCCCACAGGCCCTGGTTCTCGAGGAGCATCCTCGCCACCTCGGCGGGCTCTTCGATCAGGGTGAGGGCAGCGAGCGCGGTGGTGAGAGGGGCGGCCGCGTCGTCGGGGAGCAGCGCGTCGCCGAGTGTGGGGAAGAGCAGCAGGAGGCGGGCGTCGGCATCGCCCACGCCCTCCGTCGTCGACTGCCGGGCAGCGGACAGCAGTTCCGGCCAGGCCATGCCGGGGCCCATGAAGTGACCGTCGACCACGGCGAGGGTTTCCGCCGCGGACCACTCCGGCCGATGGATCAGGTAGTCCACGCCCCGTTCGTCCAGGAAGTTGCGGTAGACGACGTGGATGGTGTGACCGGAGCGCAGCGGCACGCTGAACACCGGCCACTCATGCTCGGCGGACAGTCTCCGGTACAGCTCCATGGCGGCGTCCCAGTCGGCACCGAACGCAGCTCGTTGGGCGTCCTGCCCACGCAGGGAGGAGCCCAGGTGCACGGGCCAGAACAACGGGTCGTCCAGATAGGCGTCGCCCCGGACCAAGGGGCCGCCTTCGTATCCGGGGATCTCGAGCACGTGCACGTGCAGATGATGGCACGCGGAGCCGGTTCAGCAGGTGGGGCACAGGGGCAGCCGGCCGGCACGAGCTGCCGCTCCGCCGGCCCGACTTGCTGCGGGTCACTATGTCGAGGGGCCCCACCCTTCGCGGTCGGGCCCCTCGGCGCGGAAGCTCACGGCTTCAGTACGACCTTCTCGCAGTGGTCCTTCTTGTTCTTGAAGAGGTCGTAGCCCTTCGGGGCCTCGGTCAGGGGCAGGCGGTGGGTGATGATGCGGGTGGGGTCGATCTTGCCCTGTTCGATGAGGCCCAGCAGGGGCTTCATGTACTTGTGCACGTGGCACTGGCCGGTGCGCAGGGTCAGGGACCGGTTCATCCAGGCGCCCGCCGGGAACTTGTCGATCAGGCCGCCGTAGACGCCGATGACCGACACCACGCCCCCGCTGCGGCAGGACATGATGGCCTGGCGCAGGGCGTGCGGGCGGTCGGTCTCGGAGCGGACCGCCTGCTTGGCGCGGTCGTAGAGCTGGACGTGGGAGGCGCCGTGCGTGGCCTCCAGGCCGACCGCGTCGATGCACTTGTCCGGGCCCCGGCCGCCGGTGAGCTCCAGCAGGGCCGACCGTACGTCGGTGTCCTCAAAGTTGATGGTCTCGTAGCCCTGCGAGGCGGCCATGGCGAGCCGGTAGGGCTCTTTGTCGATCGCGACGACCTTCTCCGCGCCCAGGACCCGTGCGCTGTCCATCGCGAACTGGCCCACCGGCCCGGCACCCCAGACCGCGACGACGTCACCGCCCTGGATGTCGCACATCTCGGCGCCCATGTACCCGGTCGGCAGGATGTCGGACAGGAACAGCACCTGCTCGTCGGTGAGGTCCGAGTCGATCTTCAGGACGTTGGCGTCGGCGAGCACCACCCGGGCGTACTCCGCCTGGCCTCCGGCGAAGCCGCCGGTGAGGTGCGAGTAGCCGTAGATGCCGGCGGTGGGGTGGCCGAAGAGCTTCTCCGAGATGCCGGCGTTGGGGTTGGTGTTCTCGCAGCACGAGTACAGCTCGGCCCGGCAGGGCGCGCACACCCCGCACGCGATGGGGAACGGCACGACGACCCGGTCGCCGACGCGCAGCTTCGGGTTGACGCCCGGACCGACCTCCACGACCTCCCCCATGAACTCGTGGCCTAGGATGTCGCCCTTCTCCATGGTCGGCACGTAGCCGTCGACCAGGTGGAGGTCGGAGCCGCAGATCGCCGTCGAGGTGATCTTCACGATCACGTCGCGGCTGCTCAGGATCGACGGGTCGGGGACGTCGAGCACCTCGACCGAGTTGCGTCCGGTCCAGCAGTTCGCCTTCACGCCAGGGCCTCCTTCAGTTCGTCCTCGGTCAGCGGCTGGGCCGGGTGCTGCGGGAACTCCCCGCGCGCCCGCTTCCCGCTCGGTGCGCCCTCGGAGCGGGTGATCTCGCCGACCTCCGCGATCTGCTTGAAGCGGCGCAGGTCGTCGTCCAGCTGCTGGTGCGGTTCCTCGCCGAAGTAGCGCGCCGCAGCCTTGCCCACGGCTCCGCCGGGCAGGTCGTAGCGCAGCGTCACCCTGATCTCCGTGCCCCGGTCGCCGGGGGCGGGCGTGAAGCGGACCTCGCCGGAGTTGTCGATGTCGGCGCCCTCCGCCGACCGCCAGGCGATCCGCTGGCCGGGCACGTCCTCGGTGGTCTCGGCGTCCCATTCGACCGTCTTGCCGAACGGCGCCTCGGCCCGCCAGTGGCTGGTGCGGGGGCCGGTGACGCGCACCTCGTCCAGGTGCGCCATGAAGTCGGGCAGTCGCTCCAGGTCCTTCCAGAGGGCGTAGACCTTGTCCGGGGGCTGGGCGACGGTGGTGGCCGCGGTCAGTTCCATCGGTGTGCTCCTACAGGTACGGGTCACGGCTGCGTAGACGTCCGTGGCCGTGATGGCGGTGACCGCGGCGGTCGCGGCCACGGTGCGGCCGAGGCCCCGGCCGTCGTGGTGCTTCAGGGCCCGGGCCAGCATCGTCAGGTCCATGAGGTCGCCGCCGACGCGGCTCCAGAGCCAGGCGGGGTGCGGGCGGCCGAGCAGCCCGGCCGCCGCCGTCAGCTCGCGCACGCCGACGGCCGTCGTGGCCGAGCGCTGCCGGGCGGCGTCGCCCACGCCCAGGGCCCGGGCGAAGCCCGCCGGGGCGACGACCTGGGGCACGCCCAGGAGCGCACTGGCCCAGCCGAGGCCGCGTACGAGCGGATCGTGCCGGAGGGGGCGGGTGGAGTGGGTGTCTGTCGTCATGAGTGCTCCCCACGGGTGGTGAAGTGGACGGGAGGCGTGCCGCTCGGCTCCGGGGGTGAGGGTGCGTCACGGACCACGGCGGGGTTTCCGCCTGGCCCGCATCCATTCCTCGGCTCGGCCCAGCTCACTCATCGGACGCGGCACGGCGGTCGGTCGGGGGTGAGCGGGAGCCCGACGGCCGGCGGAGCGGAGCCCAACGGCCCGGGTCGAGGGTGAGCCGGAGCCCAACGGCCCTTGCCGACGCGCGCGTTCGCCACCCGGCTCCCGCGACTCGGGCGCGCCGGGCCGCCGTTGCCTTCGGTGACCGGCGCGCACGAGCGGCGACGGCGTCCGGCCCCGGACGTGACCGGGACCGGGACCGCGCGCCGCCACCCGTCCGCCGGCCCGCTCCAGGCGCGGTGGGCGCCCCGCGGCTGCCTACTTCTTGTGGCCGTTGGCGTGTCCGTCGGGATGCAGGACCACCTTGGTCCAGCCGTCGTCCCGGGCGTCGAAGTGCTCGTAGGCGGTGGGGGCCTCGTCCAGTCCCAGCTCGTGGGAGACGATGAAGCTCGGCTCCGCCTTGCCGCCGGCGATCAGGTCGCGCAGCGCCCGGTTGTACTTCTTCACCGGCGCCTGCCCGGTCCCCATGCGCTGGCCCTTGAACCACATCATGCCGAAGTCGATCGGGACCTTGCCCTGCGCCTCCAGCTTCCCCTGGGCTTCCTCACCGCCGGGGTCCTGGGGCAGGAAGACGCCCACCACGCCGATGTCGCCCGTGAACCGGACCGTGTCGATCAGGCTGTTGAGCGTGAGGCTGGCGTCCTCCTTCCCCTGGGGGTCGTGGGCCTGGTAGCCGACGCACTCGCAGCCGTTGTCGGCGCCCAGGCCGAGGGTGGCCTCCTTGACGACCTCCGCCGGGTCCTGCTCGGCGGTGTTGATCGGGACGGCCCCGATCTCCTCGGCCACGCGCAGCCGGTCGGGCTGGTGGTCGGCCACCCAGACGCGGCCCGCGCCCTTGAGGATGGCGGAGTAGGCCGCCATCAGTCCGACAGGACCGGCGCCGAACACGATGGTCTGGTCGCCCGGCTTGACGTTGGCCATCTCGGTGGCGTGGTAGCCGGTGGGGAAGATGTCGGCGAGCATCACGTAGTCGGTCTGCCGCTCGGCGGCGTCCTCGCCCAGGCGCAGCGCGTTGAAGTCGCCGTAGGGCACGCGCAGCAGTTCCGCCTGGCCGCCCTGGTAGGGGCCCATGTCGGCGAACCCGTAGGCGGCTCCCGCGAGGTCCGGTACCGGCTGCATGGTCAGGCAGTAGTTGGTCAGGCCCCGCTCGCACTGCTTGCAGAAGCCGCAGGCGATGTTGAAGGGCAGGACCACGTACTCGCCGACCTTGACCTTGCTGACGGCCGAGCCGACCTCGACGACCTGGCCCATGTTCTCGTGGCCCAGCGTGCGGCCGGTCTCGAACGAGGTGCGGCCCTCGTACATGTGCAGGTCGGAACCACAGATGTTGGTGGTGGTGATCTTGACGATGATGTCGCAGGGATGCTCGATCTTCGCGTCCGGTACGTCCTTCACGGTGACCGTGCGCGGTCCTTCGTATACCGCAGCCTTCATGATGACTTCCCTCAGTGCCGCCGAACGTCCGCGGCACGGCGATGATGAGACGGCGCGAGGAGCCTGCCCGCTCGGGAAGTGACACGACGGGGGGGCAGCGCTCCCGCACGACTCTGCGGGCCGTCCACCAGGACAGGTGGAACGGTGCTGCTGCCGCGGGCGGCCCTGCGGTCCCAACGCCCCTGCGGCGTGCCGTGCGGGTCCCCGGGGCCCTGGGCACGAAACAGACATGCGCGCACGAGTTCATGAATTTCGCGCCCGTGCCCCAGCCACTCGCGCCCCGGCACCTCGCGCCTGCCGGCTCAGGTCGTCGACCGGTCCGTGTCGTCCTCGAGCATCCGGCGGCGCTCCTGTTCCCGCTTGGAGTAGGCGGCCGCCCGGATCGCCTCGTCGCTCTCCAGGCCCGACCCCAGCGCGCCGCCCACCGTGGCGACCGAGGCGACGAACCACGCCAGCGTCCAGTACTCCGAGGCGTGCAGCGGGGTGCGCGTCAGGGAGGCGAACACCTGGCCGTTGAGGATGAAGAGGGCCCACACCAGGTTGACGGCCAGCAGCCCCACGTAGCAGACGAAGACCCCGATGCCCACCGTCAGCACGGTCGACGTGTTGTAGAGGGTCGTGCGCTTCCTCGCCTCCGGCGAGTCCCCCTTGCCGCGGTGCCACAGGTGCGCGTCGATGATCAGCCAGCCGATCATGAGCGCGATGGACCCCACCGTGGCGATCACGAGGCGGGTCGTGTCCAGGGCCGCGGCCAGGCTCCAGAGCGTCGAGTTCACGGTGGCGACCGCGCCCGTGGCGAGCGCGGCCGCCAGGGCCTTCGAGAGCCCCGGCACCAGCCGCCACGGACGGTTGGCGCGGACCATGCCGCCGAGCATCCTCAGGTACCCGCGCGGCCCGCTGAGGACGTACCGGAGGTCGGCGGGCTCCTCCGCGCCGACCGGGGCGGGGTGGACGGGCGCGAGACGGCTGGTGAAACGTCCCAGCCCACGCCGGTGCGGAGCCTTCCCGGCCTCGTCGCCCTGCGCGCCCGCCAGGCTGAGCACGGCCTCTTCGACCGCCCGCTCGGCCTTGCGCTGGAGGCGCAGGCCGCCGAGCGAGGGGAGGGACAGCAGTGCCGCGCGGTGCTCGTGGCTCACTTCCATGACGAGCTTGCGGCCGTGCGAGTGCAACGGCAGATCGGTGAGGGCCACGACGACGTCCCACTTCTCGTCCTGCCCCCGGTCCACCGTCCGGCGCGCCACGGTGGCCAGGTCCTCGGTCCCCCCGCTGAAGGGCTCGCTGACCACCTCGAACTCGAACCGCCGGCCGCCGGTCCTTTCCGCGAGCCGATCGGGCAGGACCCGGGCCATGCGCCGTGCGGCCTCCGTCGGCGCGTCCGGATCCGCGAGGAGGGCCACGACCGTGACGTTGTGCGACGGCTCACCCATGACGGCCCCTACTCGTCGGCAGCTGCAGGGGTTCAGCAGTGCCCAGAAAGGCCTCGTCCTAACGCCGTCGGCGCCGTCGGCCCCGAAGGGGAGGGCGGGGGGCCGCCCCCGCTCCTCAGCGAGCCACCCGTACCGGCTTCTCCACCGTCACCTGGTCCACGTCCGACACCCGTACCGTCACCTTCATCGTCCACGTGCCGGCGAGCGGGAGGTTGACCGCGTTCGTCGCCCAGTAGCCGCCCCGGTCCGTGAGGTCGGCGTTCAGGGGGCCGATGTCCTGGGCGGGGAAGGTGAAGGCGATGCGGAGTTCGGGGACCGCGGCCAGGCCGCCGTCGGCGCCGTAGACCACGGCCTCCACGGCGTTGTCGCCGGTGCGGGCCGGGTCGAGGGTGACCTGGACCGTGCCCCGGTGGCCGGCCACGCTGAACGGCGCCATGACCACCGAGGTCGCCGGCAGGGCCGCCGCCTGCCGGGTCGCCTGCGCCTCGGCCTCGGCCCGGCCGGGCAGCGTGCCCGTCAGGACCGTCGTCAGGGCGAGGACGACCGCCGCGACCAGCACCTCCACCAGCACCGAGCGGCGCAGGGCCCGGCGGTGCGCGTCGCCGTCGGACGACGGCTCGGTGAGGGCGGTGCCGGCCTCGGAGGGCCGGGGGGTGCCGGCCTCCGGGGGCCGCTCCGTGAGGCCGTCGGGGGCCGGTGTCCCCGTACGGGTCGCTCCCACCGGTTGTGGCATGCGCAGCTCCTCCTTCCGCTCCGCGGGCGTCGCGGCCCTGGCCCGCTCCGCCACCCAGCGGCGCGACCAGTCGGCCGCCGTCAGCAGGACCGTCACCGCGGCCAGCTTGGCCAGGAGGAGGCGGCCGTAGGACGTGTCGGTGAGGGCGGTGAGGGTGCCCAGGCCGCGCCAGGACTGGTAGAGGCCGGTGACGGCCAGGGCGGTGACGCTGAGCATGGCCAGGCGGGAGAAGCGGGTCACCGTGGCGAGCGGGGGCGTGTCCCGGCGCAGCAGCACCAGCAGGGCCGTGAGGCCGCCCAGCCAGGCCGCCATCGCGAGCAGGTGCACGACCGCGGACGCCATCGCCAGCGGTACCTGGATGCCCGCCGACGCGTGCTCCGCCGCCGCCCAGGTCAGGGAGAGTCCGACCGCCAGGACGGCGCCGAGGGACAGGTGGGTGCGCGAGGGGCGTGCGCGCCGGGCCGCGTGGGTCAGCAGGAGGGCGGACGCGGCCAGCAGCGCGAGGCGCGCGAGCAGCGCCCAGCCCGGCCTGCCGGTGAGCGTGCGACCCAGCGCGTCCAGGTCGAGGGCGGCCGACGGGCCGTCGCCGGTCTCGTACGGGGCGCGCAGCACGAGGAGCAGGACCGTCGTGCCGGCCAGGCCCCAGCCGCCCGCGCGGAGCAGTCCCCGCAACGGGCGCACCCGCGTCGGACGGCACACGGCGACGAAGGCCGCCGTGCCGATGAGCAGCGCGGCGGCGAGGTAGGCGGCACCGCGGGCGGTGCCGTACAGGAAGGCGGTGAGCGGGTCCTCGGTCGGGCCCGTCGGCACCGGGGCCGCCGTGGCCGAGGGGGCGCCCACGGAGAAGGTGAAGGCGCCCGACACGGGGTGGCTGTCCGCCGACACCACCCGCCAGGCCACGGTGAACGTCCCCCGGTCCAGGCCGGCCGGGAGGCTGATCCGGGCGGTGTCCGCGTGCCCCCCGGCGTGCTCGGCGTCGCCCGTGGGGACCCGGTGCCCGGTGGGGTCCAGCACGCGGAAGGAGTCGTCGAGGAGGCCGACCGACTCGGTGAAGGTGAGGGTGACGCTGCGCGGGGCGGCCGGGACGACGCTGCCGTCGGCGGGGTCGGTGGCGCGCAGCGCGGCGTGTGCCGACGCCGGGTTCGCGCCCGGGAGGAGGAGCAGGAGGAGGAACGTGCCCAGGAGCAGCGTCAGCGCCCCGAGTCGTCTGCGGGCCACGCCGGCCCGGGCGTCCCGGTGTGCTGTTGCGTGGCCCTCTCCCACGGTCACCTCGCGCTCTTCGTCCACGCCGTCCCCCCGCCTCCGGGTCCGGCCTCCCGCTTACGTACGGACCGGGGGCCCGCTGTGCTCACCGCGTCCCGCACACCGTGCCCGGCTCACCACGTCGGGCGGGCCGTCGCGCCGCCGTCGACGACCAGGTCGTGCCCGGTGATCCAGGAAGCGAGCCGGGAGGCCAGGAACACGCAGGCGTCGCCCACGTCCTCGGGGCGGCCGAGGCGGCCCGTGGCCGTCGCCCCACGCCAGCGGCGTACGCCCTCCGGCCAGGCCTCGGCGAGGCCCGGGCGGTCGATCAGGCCGGGCGAGACGGTGTTGACGCGGATGCCGTGCGGGCCGTACTCCTGCGCGGCGGCGCGGGCGTGGGCCACCACGGCCGCCTTGGACGCCGCGTAGTGGGCGTGGCCCGGCGCGGGCAGGCCCGCCTCGACCGAGGCGATGTGGGTGACCGTGCCGCCGCCGGTCTGCTCGCGCATGACGTCCGCCGCGGCCTGGGTGCAGGCGAAGACGCCGGTGAGGTTGGCGTCCAGGACGGTCCGCCAGTCGGCGGTCGTCATGCCGGGAAGCGGCTGGACGGGCTGCACGCCCGCGTTGTTGACCAGCGCGGTCAGCCGGCCGCCGCCCCACTCGGCCGCCTCGCGCACCAGGCGGCGGCACGCGTCGTCGTCCGTCAGCTCGGCGCGCAGGACGACCGACCGGCCGCCCGCCGCGTCGATCCGCGCGGCGGCCTCCCGGACCGCCGTGGTCTCCGTACGGCAGTGGAGGGCCACCGCGGCGCCCTCCTCGGCGAAGCGCAGCGCGATGCCCCGGCCGATGCCGCCGCCCGCGCCCGTGATGAGGGCCACCTGGCCCGTCAGCAAGGTCATGGGCGGCAGAGTTCCGCGATCCGGGCCGCCTCGTGCGGGTAACGCGCCGTCAGGTCGGCCCGGTCGCCGTGCGCGTAGTCCGCGTAGGTGAAGCCGGGGGCCATCGTGCAGCCGAACAGGGTCCAGGAGCCCCGGGTCCGCCCGCCCATCCAGGTGTGCGCGGGGACGGTGAACTGGACCGCCTGGCCGCCCAGCACGTCGGGGCCGAGCACGGCCGTGCGGGAGGTGCCGTCGGGGGCGAGCAGCAGCAGCTCCAAAGGGTCGCCGAGGTAGAAGTGCCAGGTCTCGTCGGTCGGCAGGCGGTGCAGGGCCGAGTGGTCGCCGGCCGTGAGGAGGGCGACGACGGCCGTTCCCGCCGGGCGGCCGTCGGGTCCCTCGGGTCCCGCCCAGGTACGGCGGAACAGGCCGCCCTCGCGGGGGATCGGCTCCAGGCCGTAGTGCGCGATCAGCTCGTCCGGGGTCACCCGGGGAAGGCTACCTCCCGGCGCAGGAACGCCAGTTGGGCGCGCTTCTCCGGCAGGTACACGTCGGGCAGGTCCACCTCGGGCAGGGTGACAACCGGGCCGGCCTCGAAGCCGAGCCGCACGAAGCGGGCGAGGGCCCTGTCGTTGCGCACGTCCGGGTCGACGACCACCCGGCGCCGGTCCAGGCCGAGCAGCACGTACCGGGCGAACGCGCCGAGCAGCGCCCCCGACCAGCCGGGCCGGGCCGTGCCCTCGGGGGCGGGGGCCAGCAGCACGTGGGCGCCGATGTCGCCGGGCTCGACGGGGTAGCACGCGCCGACCCGGTCCTCGGCGGGCTCGTAGGTCTGCAGCAGCGCCACGGGCGTGCCGTCCAGCTCGGCGAGGAAGGCGTGGTGGGTGTCGAGGCCGGCCAGGTGAGCGTAGATCTCCCGGACCTGGTCGACCGTCAGGCCGTTCATGCCCCAGAACACGGCCCGTTCCTCGCTGACCCAGCCGTGCACGACGGGCGCGTCGCGGTCGGCGTCCAGGGGGCGCAGCCGGAGGGTGCCGAGACCGGGGAGGTCCTGCTCGTGGACGGGGGCGTCGGCCCTGCCGCCGTCGTCGGTGGGGGCGGCCTCATCGGCGGGGAGGTGCATCGCTCTCCTTCTCCAGGTGGGCCCAGTCGGTGACGACCGGGACGAGCTCGCCCCGCAACCACAGGGGGAGCTGGTCGTGGTGGTGGGGGTGGCCGGGGGTGCCGTGCGCGCCGTGCGGGACGACCCACCGGCTGTCCTCGCGGCGGGCGAGGTCCCAGACGTAGCGGGCGGCGGGGCCGCGGGCGGCCAGGTCGGTCAGACCGGGCACGGCGGAGGTGCACAGCACGCAGTCGTGGTCGCCGGAGAGGGCGGGAGCCGTGGTCTCCCCGTTCGGCGGCTCCGGCAGGGCGCGCCAGGCGGCGAGGCGGTGGGTGTCGCCCCAGCGGGCCGGGGGGCGGCCCACGCGCGCGTGCGCCACCTCCTCCAGGGCCGCGCGCACCAGCGCCGGACGGTCGACGCCGTACAACTCCTCGGCACGCAGCAGGTGTTCCAGCGCGTACCCGATCCGCGGCACCAGTGCCAGCCAGGGCAGCAGCACCTCGGGGTAGGCCGGCGGCGTCCTGAGCGTGGCGAAGGCGGGCTGGGCGGCGAGGTGCCGTACGACCGCGCCGCGCACCTGCGCGTAGGCCGCCGCGTCCTCGCTGTCGGCGTCCATGCGGCGGTCCCAGCGCAGCAGGCGCTCGCGCAGCGCGGCGGCCGGGCCGGTCAGGCCGTCCAGGGCGGCGAGGTGGTCCAGCAGGGGTGCGGCGGAGGCGAGGTGGGTGTCGGTGTGGATCGCGGACAGGTCGGCGGCCGACCAGGTGCGGCGCTCGCCGAGGAGGGCGCGGATGCGGTCGGCGCGGTGCGGCGGGGCGAACTCGACGCCCAGCGCGGCGGCCACGCCCCGCTGGTTGGCCATCACGGCGACGCCGTCGGTCAGGCCGGCCCTCGGCAGGGGGTGCCAGCCGGTCCACTCGTGGCCGGGCTCCCAGGCGGGCACGACCCGGACGCGGTTGTCCGCGGCGCGGACCGGGACGCGGCCGGCGACCCGGTGCAGGACGCCGCCCTCGGTGTCGGCGGCCTGGACGACGTTGACCGGCTCGGCCCAGGCGTCCAGGGCGCGGTCCACGTCGGCGACCCGGCGGGCCCGCAGCAGCGGCAGCAGGGCGCCGAAGCCGAGGTCGCCGGTGACGCGCGGCGGGTACCGCAGGCTGACGGCCAGCGGGGTGCCGTCGTCCAGCCCTTCCGGGCCGCCCGCGATCACCGGGCCCCGGTCGGTCTCCAGGACCTCCACCTCGACGGTGTCCTCCCCGGCCACGTGGACCGGTTCGGTGTGCCGGGCGGCCCGGTGCCAGAGCCCGTCGGGGCCGAGGGCCTCGACGCCGGCGCCGGTGCGGCGCAGGCGCTCGCGGTAGAGGTCCTGGTAGTCGGCCATGGCGTTGGTGATGGCCCAGGCGACCGTGCCGGTGTGGCCGAAGTGGGCGATGCCGGGGACGCCGGGCACGGCGAGGCCGACCACGTCGAACTCGTCGCAGGCCAGGCGGATCTGCTGGTAGACGCCGGGGTCCTCGACGAAGCGGTGCGGATCGCCCGCGAGGAGGGCGTGCCCGGTGACCGTGCGCTCCCCGGCGACCAGCCAGCCGTTGCTGCCGGCGGTGCCGGGGCCGTCGGTGGCGAACAGGCCGACCGCACCGGGGCCGAGGTGCCGTACCGCCTCCTCCCGCCAGAGCTTGGCGGGGAAGCCGGCGAACAGGATGTGGGTGGACAGCCACACGGCGAGCGGGGTCCAGGGCTCCCAGCGGCCGGGGGCGAGGCCGACGCGGGAGAACTCCGGGGCGACGCTCCGGGACGGGTCCTCGGCGACGCCCCGGGAGGGGTCCTCACCGAGGTCGGCGAGGCCTTCGTTGACGCCGTCGACGTACGCCGCCACCCACGCGGCCGTCCCGGGGTCGTGCTCGGTGAGCGCGGTGTGGCAGCGGCGGGCGGTGTCCTCCAGGCGGGCGCGGCGCGCGAACACGTCCCAGGCGAGGGCGCCCAGGCCGAGGAACGACGCCGAGGTGCCCTGCGCGCGGTGCCGTTCGACCTCCAGCTGCCAGGCGCGGTCGCGGGCGGTGACCAGGCCCTGGGCCCGGGCGAGGGCGAGCGGGTCGGGGGCGCGCAGGTGCGGGACGCCCCAGGCGTCCCGGTGGATCTCGGTCGTCACCGTGCACCCTCTCTGTGCCATGCAGCGGCTTTAGGTTAGCCTCACCTAAGTATTGGTGGAGATCGTACGTGAGGGGTGGAGAGGTCATGGCGCAGGGGCGGGGCTGGGAGGGCGCGGTCCTCCGGTTGATGCGGGCGAAGGACTTCACGCTGACGGTCACCGGGGCGCGGGACGTCACCCCGTCGTACCGACGGCTGCACCTGACCGACGGCGGGCTGCTCGCGGCGACCGGGGTGCACCCGACGATGTGGGTGCGGCTGTGGTTCGACAACGCCGGCAAGCCCCACCAGCGGGCCTACACCCTGGTCGACCCCGACCCCGCCCGGGGCACGTTCGCCCTGGAGTTCGCGCTGCACGAGGGCGCGGCCAGCGACTGGGCGCGGACCGCGCGCGCCGGCGACACCATCGAGGCGACCGTCCAGGGCACCGGGTTCACCCGGCCCGAGCCCGCGCCGACGCACGTCCTCGCGATCGGCGACCCGGCCTCGCTGCCCGCGATCAACTCCCTGCTCGGCGCGCTGGACGGGACCCCGAGCACGGTGTGGTTCGAGGGCGGCGACGACGGCCTGCCCTTCCCCGTCTCCCCCGCGCCGGGCCGGCTCGAGCTGCGCCGCGTGGGGCGCGGGGAGCTGGCCGACCGGGTCCGGGCCGAGCTCCCCGGCCTGCTCAGCGCCACCGAGCACCCGTACGTCTGGATCGCCTGCGACACCCGGACGACCCGCACGCTGGCGTCGTACGTGCGCAAGGACCTGGGCGTGCCCAAGGACCGGCTGCACGCGCTGGGGTACTGGCGGGACGAGTGAGCCGGCCCCCGGAGGGCCGGCGCCAGGTGTCACGACCCTCCTCGAAGAGGCGGCGGGGTGTCCGGCGGGCGATCATCGGTGCATGGACGTCACCGTGCACCTCGCCCAGGACCCCGAGGCCGACGCGCTCCTCGGGCGCTCCCCGCTCGCCGCGCTGGTCGGGATGCTGCTCGACCAGCAGGTCCCGATGGAGTGGGCGTTCAAGGGGCCCCGCACCATCGCCGACCGGCTGGGCGCCGACGACCTGGACGCCCACGAGATCGCCGCGCGCGACCCCGAGTCCTTCGCCGCGCTGCTCTCCGACAAGCCGGCCGTGCACCGCTACCCCGGCTCCATGGCCAAGCGCATCCAGCAGCTGTGCCAGTACCTCGTCGACCACTACGACGGTGACGCCGAGGGCGTCTGGCGGGGCGTGGACGACGGGCGCGAGCTGCTGCGGCGGCTGGAGGACCTGCCCGGGTTCGGCAAGCAGAAGGCCCAGATCTTCCTCGCCCTGCTCGGCAAGCAGCTGGGGGTGACCCCGCAGGGCTGGCGGGAGGCCGCGGGCTCCTACGGCGAACCCCGCGCCCACCGGTCCGTGGCCGACATCACCGGTCCGGAGTCGCTGGCGAAGGTCCGGGCGTTCAAGCAGGAGATGAAGGCGGCGGCCAAGACGGCGAAGGCGTCGACGGGCACAAAGGCAGCGAAGAGCGTGAAGAGCACGAAGACAGCGAAGAGCGCGAAGAAGCCGTAGCAGGGCCTGAGCCTGCGCCGTACGGGTGAACTCGGCGGGCGGGCGGAGGGGCTCCGGGCGTGCCGCGGGCAGAGCCCCTTGTGTGAGCACCGCACGACACCGTCCGCACCGCCGCGTCTGGCTGCGGGTGCTCGTCCTGCTGCTCGCGCTCCTGGTCTCCGGCGGCGAGGCGGCCTGTGCGGCTCCGCACGGCACGGTCGCCGCCGAGCACGACGTGACCGCTCCGGCGCCCCGGTCCGCCGCGTGCCGTCCCGCCGCACCCCTGCGGCCGGCGCCCACGCCGCGTCCCCGGCCGCGGGCCGCCGTACCGGTGGGACGCCCCGCCGCCCGACCGCCGTACACCGCGCCCCGCGTCCTGCGTTCCGTGGTCCTGCGCTGCTGACGGACCGGCCTCCCCCACCCACCGAGGTCAGTCCGAGACGCAGTCGGAGGAACCGTCATGCCCATCGATCCCTACGCGGTCCTGCGCGCCCTGCTGCGCGCCGAGGCCGCCCGCAGCGCCCCGAAACCGCAGCCGGAGCAGCGGCCCCTGCCCGAGCAGCCCCGCGAGCGAGGGGGCCGCTGAACGAGGTCCGGCGGGGGCGGGCGGCCGCCTCCGCCGGACGAGACACGCCCGAGGGACGGGGCGGGGCTCAGCGTCTCCTGCGGGCCGTGCCGAACAGGGAGCGGGTGATCTCGCGGCCGAGCTGGGTGCCGACCGAGCGGGCCAGGGACTTGAACATGCCGCTGCTCACGACCTGCTCCACGACCGACGGCTCCTCGTGCGCCGCGCGCTGCGACGGCTTCTGCGCCCGCTTCCCCGGTTGCCTCTCCGGCTCCGTCGCCGGTGCGTCCGTCGGGCCCGCCCCCGAGTGCGCCGCGGCGGCCGTCAGCTTCTCGTACGCCGACTCCCTGTCCACACCCTGTGCATACCGTTCGTAGAGCGGCGAGGCCTTCACCGCGCCGTCCAGGACCCCCGGGTCGACCGGGCCCATCAGGGACTCGGGTGCGCGCAGGCGGGTCGCGGCGACGGGCGTCGGAGCGCCGTTCTCGCTGAGGACCGTGACCACGGCCTCGCCGGTGCCGAGGCCGGTGAGCAGTTCCTCCAGGTCGTACGGCGAACGGGGGAAGGTCTGCACCGTGGCCCGCAGGGCCTTCTGGTCCTCCGGGGTGAAGGCACGCAGGGCGTGCTGGACGCGGTTGCCGAGCTGGGCGAGGACGTCGGAGGGGACGTCCTTCGGGGTCTGGGTGACGAAGAAGACGCCGACCCCCTTCGAGCGGATCAGCCGCACGGTCTGCGTCACCGCGTCCAGGAACGCCTTGGAGGCGTCGTGGAACAGCAGGTGCGCCTCGTCGAAGAAGAACACCAGCTTCGGCTTCTCCGCGTCGCCGACCTCCGGCAGGTCGTGGAACAGGTCGGCCAGCAGCCACATCAGGAACGTCGAGAAGAGCTGCGGCCGGTCCTGGACGGCGGGCAGTTCGAGCACCGACACCACGCCCCGGCCGTCGGCCGCCGTCCGCAGCAGCTCGGTGGTGCGGAACTCGGGCTCCCCGAAGAAGCCGGACGTGCCCTTGGCCTCGAAGGCGGTCAGCGTCCGCAGGATCACCCCGGCCGTGGCCGGGGACAGCCCGCCGAGTGCCTTCAGCTCCGGCCGGCCCTCGTCGGAGGCGAGGAAGGCGACGACTGCGCGCAGGTCCTTCAGGTCGTACAGTTCCAGGCCCTTCCGGTCGGCGTAGTGGAAGACCAGGCCGAGGGACTGCTCCTGGGTCTGGTTCAGGCCGAGCACCTTGGAGAGCAGGACCGGGCCGAAGCTGGTGACCGTCGCGCGGACCGGGATGCCGTGGCCGAGGCCGCCGAGGGCGTAGAACTCCGCCGGGAAGGCGCTCGCCGTCCAGTCCTGGCCGACCTCCGCGGACCGGGTGCGGACCCGGTCGCCGGGGGCGCCGGGGGCCGAGATGCCCGACAGGTCCCCCTTCACGTCCGCGAGGAACACCGGCACGCCCTGCGCCGACAGCTGTTCGGTGACGAGCTGCAGCGTCTTGGTCTTGCCGGTGCCGGTGGCGCCCGCGACCAGGCCGTGCCGGTTGAGCATCGGAAGCGGGACGCGGACCTGCGCGTCGGGCAGGCAGCGGCCCTCCCAGAGCAGGGCGCCCAGGTCGAGCGCGGGGCCGGAGAAGGCGTACCCGGCGGCGATCTTCGCCACGGGCTCGCTGGCGTTCATCGACAGACCCCTCCCGGATCGTTCGCGTTCCGCAATTCCGGGTTCACTCCCGGGGCGCTTCCGGTATGCCCGGGTTCCTGCGGTATTTCCAGCGTCGCACTCGCTCGCCATGGCTGCGCCCGGAAGGTCTGGGCCGGTAGGCTTTCCGTGTGATCTTCAAGCGCATCGGAAACGGCCGGCCGTACCCCGACCACGGCCGGGAAAGCACCCGGCAGTGGGCGGACGTCGCGCCGCGCCCGGTCCGCCTCGATCAGCTGGTGACGACCAAGCAGCAGCTCGACCTGGAAACGCTCCTCGCCGAGGACTCCACGTTCTACGGCGACCTCTTCGCGCACGTCGTGAAGTGGCAGGGCGACCTCTACCTGGAGGACGGACTGCACCGCGCGGTGCGGGCCGCGCTCCAGCAGCGCCAGGTGCTGCACGCGCGCGTGCTCGAACTGGACTGACGGGCCGGCCGACCGCCCCTTCCCCCGTGCACACGGCGGCTGCCGTGTGGCCCTTTCGGGTTCACCTGAGCGGTGTCGAATGATCATCTAGTAGGCACGGCAGCTCCGTCGCACTACGCTGCGCTCATGAGCATGCTGACTCCCCCCGGGATGGGCGGCCAGTACCGCATCACGGGGGACAAGTACCCGCGGATGCGCCCGCCCCGGCGGCGCGCCAGGATGGCCGGCATCGTCGTCGTCTGCGGAGCCGTGCTCGGAGTCGCCGGGTGGGGAACGCTGCAGCTCGTCGACGTCTTCACGGGCGGCGGCGGTACGGCTTCCGCGGCCGCGGCGAAGGCGTGTGCGACCACGAAGTCCGGTGCGGTGGCCAGTGCCTCGCCCGTGGTGCTGCCCAAGCCGGCGCAGATCACCGTGAACGTCTACAACGCCACGACCCGCAGTGGGCTCGCGAAGACCACGGCCGACGAGCTGAAGAAGCGGGGCTTCAAGGTCGGGCAGGTGGGGAACGCGAGTGCGGCGTTCGACAAGAAGGTCACGGGGGTGGGGGTGCTGGTGGGGGCCGGGGCCTCGGTGAAGACGTCGTTGCCGGTGGTGGGGGTGCAGGTGCCTGCGGCGGAGCGGCGGGTGGATGCGGAGCGCGTCGCGGATGGGGCGGTGGATCTGGTGATCGGTGACGGGTTCAAGGGGTTGGCGGTGCGGGGGGATGCGGAGCGGGCGCTGGCGGCGTTGGCTGCGCCGAAGGCGGTGGCTGTGGTGAAGAAGGGGTGCTGACGTTTTAGCGCCGGGGGGTTGGTGTTGTGCGGGGGGTTCGGCTGTGCGGGGGGTTGGGGGGTTTTTGCGCAGTTCCCCGCGCCCCTGACGGACCCGGTTTGGCGCGCGTTTCGTTGCGCCTGACGCGCCGTGGTGGTGTTTGCGCAGTTCCCCGCGCCCCTGACGGACCCGGTTCGGCGCGCGTTTCGTTGCGCCTGGCGCGCCGTGGTGGTGTTTGCGCAGTTCCCCGCGCCCCTGGCAGACCGGGTTCGGCGCGCCTTTAGATGCGGCTGACGCGACGTCGTCGGTTTTGCGCAGTTCCCCGCGCCCCTCCACAAGCGATCCGTCGCGGTGGCGGAAAGCTGAGTCCCCGCGGCCTGGTGGGGTGCTGGGCGCGGGGACTTGGGGCGGGGGGAGGCTTACTCGGCTGCTCCGTACAGGCGGTCGCCTGCGTCTCCGAGGCCCGGGATGATGTAGCCGTGTTCGTTCAGGTGGTCGTCGACGGCTGCCGTGACGACCGTGACCGGGGTGCCCGCCAGTTCGCGTTCCATGATCTCGACGCCCTCGGGGGCGGCGAGGAGGACGACCGCGGTGACGTCGTCGGCGCCGCGCCGGATCAGTTCGCGGATCGCGGCGACCAGGGTGCCGCCCGTGGCCAGCATCGGGTCCAGGACGTACACCTGGCGGCCGGAGAGGTCCTCCGGCATCCGGGTGGCGTACGTGGAGGCCTGCAGCGTCTCCTCGTTGCGGATCATGCCGAGGAAGCCCACCTCGGCGGTCGGCAGCAGCCGGACCATGCCGTCCAGCATGCCGAGGCCCGCCCGCAGGATCGGCACGACCAGGGGGCGCGGGTGGGAGAGCTTGACGCCGGTGGTCCGGGCGACCGGCGTGGTGATGTCGACCTGCTCGGTGCGCACGTCGCGCGTGGCCTCGTAGGCGAGCAGGGTGACCAGCTCGTCGGCGAGACGACGGAAGGTGGCCGAGTCCGTGCGCTGGTCGCGCAGCGTGGTGAGCTTGTGGGCGACCAGGGGGTGGTCGACGACGTGGAGACGCATGGGCACCACAGTAACCGGGCCGACCGGGCCGGTCGTCCGCACGGAGCGCACATCCTGGGCCAGAGCTTCACGGGCCCTCACACGCCCGGGGCATGCATCCCGCCGACCGGGGGAAGGTGGAGGGGACGACGGACCGGGGTGGTCGACCTGGACCGATGCGGGGTGGTGCGCCTATGGCAGAACGAACGGATCGAGCAGGTCGGACGGAACGAGCGGGTCGGACGGAACGAACCGTCCGGACGGCAGCGACGGACGCGTCCGCGCGGGAGACCGACGCCGAGCGCCGTCGCCGCCGCGCCCAGTTCCTGCGGGAACTCGCCGAGGCCCGCGCCCTGCGCGACCGGGTCCAGCCCCGCCGCGCCAAGGCCGCGCGGCTGCGCCACGCGATGCGGATGCGCACCTTCCGCTGGTAGCCGTACGGCCCCCGTCGGGAGTCCCGACACGAGGTGTCCGCGGGGGGAAGATCGCCGACGTGCCGCGCGTTGCGAGGGGTGGGCGTGCGTGGCCGCGGGGGAAAGCCGCGTACGATCCGCACGTGGCGGCAACGAGTGTGCTGGTGGGGTCGCTTGTGCACGTGTCACCCCGGCGCCACCGGGGTGTGCACCCAGCTGCGATCAAAATGCCGGACACAGGGAGCCGAAGACGTCCCCTGGACGCCTTGTTTCTGCCACGATTCCGAGTGGGCGGGGCTCGGAGCCTGAGCTCTCTCCCCGCCCGTAACCTCCGCCGGGGGGACCCCCAACCGGCACGCCTATGACCAGTGGGAGAGTCACGGTGTACTTCGCCGCACTGCTCGCGCGCACCGAAGACGGGTGGGAAGCGAGCGACACAGAGCTGGACGATGTGGAGACCCTGTCGGATCTGGCCGACCTGGCCCGGGAAGCCTCTCCCGACGACGACACGGTGCTCGTGCTGATCGAGCAGGAGGACGCCTGGTTCGGCGTCGTCCGGGTCGACGGCGAGGAGGACCCTCGTATCTACGTCTCCGACGCGGCCGCGGCCGCCCGCAGTTCGTACGGCGAGATCCTGCTCACCGACGAGCTGCTCGGCCGGGAGCCGGGCGAGGACGTCCCCGACCTGGACGCCCTCGACCTCGACGGCACCGAGGACGGCGAGGACGACGACCAGGAGGACGACGACGCGGACAGCCCCGCGGCCGCCGCCTCCACCGACGGGAGCGTGCCGCACGGCCCCGTCGGCGACGGCGGCATCCTCGACGACCTCGGCGTCAGCCAGAAGGAGCTGCGGTCGCTGTCGCAGGACGCCGTCAACGAGATCGCCGAGGCCCTGGGCGCCTCGGAGGTGCTGGAGACCGTCCGCTGACCGCACCGGAACAGTGGGGCCGGCCCCCCGGGACCCCCGGGGCCGCCGACCCGGTACGCGACCGCTGGCGGGCCGCGATGCGACTCGCCCTGGACGAGGCCGCACTGGCCGTCCGGGGCGGGGACGTCCCCGTCGGCGCCGTCGTGCTGTCCCCCGACGGGGAGAGCGTCCTCGCCGTCGGCCACAACGAACGCGAGGCCGTGGGCGACCCCACGGCGCACGCCGAGGTGCTCGCCGTCCGGCGGGCCGCCGCACGGCTCGGCGAGTGGCGGCTGACCGGCTGCACCCTCGTGGTGACCCTGGAACCGTGCACGATGTGCGCGGGCGCGATCGTGCAGTCCCGGGTGGACCGGGTGGTCTACGGCGCCCGCGACGAGAAGGCGGGCGCGGCCGGCTCCCTCTGGGACGTCGTCCGCGACCGGCGGCTCAACCACCGCCCCGAGGTGATCGAGGGCGTCCTCGCGGACGACTGCGCGCGGCTGCTCACCGACTTCTTCCGGGACCGCTGAGCGGCCGACGTATCGATTTCCAACCCGGTCCCGGCGTGCTGTAAGGTCTCCCTCGGTAGCGTGTCCGAGCGGCCGAAGGAGCTCGCCTCGAAAGCGAGTGTGGCGCAAGTCACCGAGGGTTCAAATCCCTCCGCTACCGCAGAGAGACGAAGGGCCCGGTCCGGTGGACCGGGCCCTTCGCCCGTTCCGTGCCCCGGGGCGGCGAAAACGCCCGTGGTCGCCGTGCCTGCGGTCATACGAAACGATCTGCGCGTTACACTCGCGCCCGGCAACAGGGCCCGAGGGGCACATCGGTGGCAGGGGAGGCCGCGGTGGCGGTGAACGCCAAGAAGATCGCCGTCTACGTACTCGTGGTCTTCGTGCTGTACGTGATCATCACGGACCCGGCCAAGGCCGCGGACTACGTCCAGATAGGGTTCGAGGGCATATCGGACGCCGCCAAGGCCGTCGGGGAGTTCTTCACCTGGCTCGCCGACGGGGCCAAGTAGCGCGCGTCCCCGAGCACCGCACGGGAACCACGCTGGGAGCGCCCATGATCCGCCACCTGGTCCTCTTCAAGCTCAACGAGGGCGTCCACCGCGACGACCCCCGGGTCGCGGCCGGTGAGGCCGCCTTCCGGGCGCTGGGCGGGCAGATCGAGGAGCTGCGCCACTGGGAGCTGGGCTGGAACGTCAGCGAGCGGCCCATCGCCTACGACTTCGCCATCAACTCGGCGGTGGACGACGAGGCCGCGCTGAAGCGGTACCTGGAGCACCCCGCGCACCAGGCGGGCGTCGCCCTGTGGCGGGAGTTCGCCACCTGGGTGGTCGCCGACTACCCCTTCTGAAAGCAGCCGCACCACGAGCCCCCCGCCGGTCGGCGGGGGGCTTTTGTGCGCCCGGAAGGCTCAACTTCTCCATCAACACGGTGTGATGGGGTGCTTGCACACAGTGCACATGTCTTGTGATGCTATGACCGCTTTTGACGGATGATTGACCGATGAAGAGGTGGCGTTGACCATGTCGGCCAGTACTGCGCCGCCCCAGGAGAAGGCCGGGGAAGAGGCACCCGCCCCCGCCGCGGACGTCCCGGAGAAGCGGCGCGGCGCCGACACCAGGGCCCTCACCCAGGTGCTCTTCGCCCAGCTGAAGGACCTCACCCCCGGCACGCCGGAGCACAACCGGGTGCGCGGGGCGCTCATCGAGGCGAACCTGCCGCTCGTGCGCTACGCCGCCGCCCGCTTCCGCTCCCGCAACGAGCCGATGGAGGACGTCGTCCAGGTCGGCACCATCGGTCTGATCAACGCCATCGACCGCTTCGACCCCGACCGGGGCGTGCAGTTCCCGACCTTCGCCATGCCGACCGTCGTCGGCGAGATCAAGCGGTACTTCCGCGACAACGTGCGCACCGTCCACGTGCCGCGCCGGCTCCACGAGCTGTGGGTGCAGGTCAACAGCGCCACCGAGGACCTGACCACCGCCCACGGGCGCACCCCGACCACCGCCGAGATCGCCGAGCGGCTGCGCATCAGCGAGGAGGAGGTGCTGTCCTGCATCGAGGCCGGGCGGTCGTACCACGCGACCTCGCTGGAGGCCGCCCAGGAGGGCGACGGGCTGCCCGGCCTGCTGGACCGCCTCGGCTACGAGGACCCGGCGCTCGACGGCGTGGAGCACCGCGACCTGGTCCGCCACCTGCTGGTCCAGCTTCCGGAACGCGAACAGCGAATCCTGCTGCTGCGCTACTACAGCAACCTGACCCAGTCGCAGATCAGCGCCGAGCTCGGGGTCTCGCAGATGCACGTCTCACGCCTCCTGGCGCGCAGCTTCCAGCGGTTGCGCTCGGCCAACCGGATCGACGCGTAGACGTACGGGAGTTCGAGGCGTACGCCGGGGGGAGTCCCGTACGCGTGAGCGAGGGATCCCCGGGGAGAGCGAATCGCTCCACGGTCCCGATCACGGGAATTCGGGGCTGAAAAACCGTCACACCCCCACTTTCCAGGGCGGATTCGCGACTACGATGTCGACATGTCACTACAGCGTGTTGCCGACATGTGACATTCTGCCGGAAGAGCGTTTGCCGGAGCTCGGGCTCCGGTATTCAGGTGAAGGCCGCGTTCCTCCCCGGGAGCGTCCGCCACGACCGTCCCGCGACCCAAAGGGGGTGGCATGTCCGCAGATCAGGGCAGCTCGAAGGTGCTCACGCTCGACAAGAGCGAGACCGCGCCCGCCGTGCCCGTCGAGACCGACGTGCTCGACGACGTCACGGCCCTCGAGGCCGCGCCGGCCCCGGCCCTCCCGGCCTCGGAGGCCATCGACACCCGCACCCTGTCCCGCTCCCTGTTCCTGCGGCTGGCCGCGCTCGACGAGGACAGCCCCGAGCGCGCCTACGTCCGGGACACGCTCATCGAGCTCAACCTCCCCCTCGTCCGCTACGCCGCCGCGCGCTTCCGCTCGCGCAACGAGCCGATGGAGGACATCGTCCAGGTCGGCACGATCGGCCTGATCAAGGCGATCGACCGTTTCGACTGCGAACGCGGCGTGGAGTTCCCGACCTTCGCGATGCCGACGGTCGTGGGCGAGATCAAGCGGTTCTTCCGGGACACGTCCTGGTCGGTGCGCGTGCCGCGCCGCCTCCAGGAGCTGCGCCTGGCCCTCACCAAGGCCAGCGACGAGCTGTCGCAGAAGCTGGACCGCTCTCCGACGGTGACGGAACTCGCGGCCGTCCTCGGCGTCTCCGAGGAGGACGTGGTCGACGGGCTGGCCGTGGGCAACGCCTACACCGCCTCCTCCCTCGACTCCCCCGCCCCGGAGGACGACGGCGGCGAGGGCTCCCTGGCCGACCGGCTGGGCTACGAGGACAGCGCGCTGGAGGGCGTGGAGTACCGCGAGTCCCTCAAGCCCCTGCTGGCCAAGCTGCCGCCGCGCGAGCGCCGCATCATCATGCTGCGCTTCTTCGCCAACATGACGCAGTCGCAGATCGGCGAGGAGGTCGGCATCTCGCAGATGCACGTCTCCCGCCTGCTGACGCGCACGCTGGCGCAGCTGCGGGACGGGCTGATCAGCGACTGAGGCACCCCGCCTCCCGCAGCACCTGGCGACCGCCGCGCCCCGGCTCCGAGGAGCCGCAGGGGCGCGGCGGTCGCCGTTGGTGCGTCGTCGCCGTCGCTGTGTCCGCCGGCGGTGACCCGCCTCAGCGGGTCCTTACTTCAGCGCCAGCCAGGCGACCGCGGCGACGACGACCACGGCCGCCACGATGCCGATGATCAGTCCGAGGCGCGGGCCGGAGGAGCCGGACGGCGCCGCGGCCTGGCGGGACGGCTGCGGGGTGCCCTCGTCGACGAACGCGCGGAACATCTGGGTGCTGCCGGCGGGGTCGTAATTGCCCTGGGGGCCCTGGGTGTTAGCCATGGCCCGAGACCCTAGCGAAAACGGGTGCGGCGGCCCAAGTGGGGGTCGGTCCCCGGTCGCCGGCGGCGGGCCGCACCAGCGCGTTTACTCCGGCACTACTTGCCTTTGCCAACTTTTTGCGGCGGAGGCGGCCTCTTTATTTGCCTGTAGCAACCAAGCGCCCCTATGGTTGCCCTAAGCAACGAATCGGGAGGGTGAGATGGCCGGCGAGGCGCGGTACGAGGAGCTGATGCGTCAGTTCAGCGCCTTCGGGGCCGTGAAGAGGGAGCTGGGACGGATCCTGCCGTCCGACTGCCCCAGCGGTTCCACCGCCGTGCTGACGCTGCTCAGCCGCCATGGCGACATGCGCATGAGCAAGCTCGCCGAGCTGCTGGTCGTCGACATGTCGGTGACCAGCCGCCACGTGGCCCACCTCGCCGAGCGCGGTTGGATCGAGCGCTCCCCGGACCCGGCGGACAAGCGCTCGCGCATCGTGCGCCTGACCCCGGCCGGCTGGAGCCAGATCGACGAGCTGTCCCGGCGCACCACCCGGCTCCTGGAGGAGCGGCTGCGCGACTGGAGCGACGACGAGGTCGACCAGCTCACCCGGCTGATGCAGCGGCTGCGGTCCAGTTTCGACGACTGCCGTACGACCGCGCACCGGCCGCCGCAGCCGCCCGCCGAGCCCCCGGCACCGCCGCCGGCCCCTCCCGCACTCGACCAGACCACCCGTACACCCGCGAACACGTAAGAAAAGGAAGCCCATGGCAACGACCACACCAGCCGGTGTGCGGGCCCATGCCAAGCACGGGGGAGGCTCCTCCGGCGGCCACGCTCCGATGAGCCACCGGCAGATCATGGAGGCGCTCTCCGGGCTGCTGCTCGGAATGTTCGTGGCGATCCTGTCGTCCACGATCGTCTCCAACGCGCTGCCCGAGATCATCGGTGACCTGGGCGGCGGCCAGTCCGCCTACACCTGGGTCGTCACCGCCGCCCTGCTGTCGATGACCGCGGCCACTCCCCTGTGGGGCAAGCTCGCCGACCTGTACAGCAAGAAGGCGCTCGTCCAGATAGCGCTCGTCATCTACGTCGTCGCCTCGATGGCGGCCGGCCTCTCGCAGAACCCCGGCATGCTGATCGTCTGCCGCGTGGTGCAGGGCATCGGCGTCGGCGGTCTGTCCGCGCTGGCGCAGATCGTGATGGCCGCGATGATCTCCCCGCGCGAGCGGGGCCGTTACTCCGGCTACCTCGGTGCCACGTTCGCCGTCGCGACCGTCGGCGGTCCGCTGCTCGGCGGCGTCATCACCGACACCTCCTGGCTGGGCTGGCGCTGGTGCTTCTACGTCGGTGTCCCGTTCGCCGTCATCGCGCTGATCGTGCTGCAGAAGACCCTGCACCTGCCGGTCGTCAAGCGTGAGGTGAAGGTCGACTGGGGCGGCGCGACGCTGATCTCCGCCGCGGTCTCGCTGCTGCTGATCTGGGTCACCTTCGCCGGTGACAAGTACGACTGGCTGTCGTGGCAGACGTACACGATGGTCGCCGGGTCCCTGGTGCTCGGCGCGCTGTTCGTGCTCGTCGAGGCCAGGGCCAGTGAGCCGATCATCCCGCTGCGCCTGTTCCGCAACCGCACCATCACGCTCGCCTCGCTCGCCTCGCTGTTCGTCGGCATCGCGATGTTCAGCGGCACGGTGTTCTTCAGCCAGTACTTCCAGCTGGCCCGCGACAAGTCCCCGACGATGTCGGGCGTCATGACGATCCCGATGATCGGCGGCCTGTTCGTCTCCTCGACGGTCTCCGGCCAGTTCATCACCCGCACCGGCCGCTGGAAGGCCTGGCTGGTCAGCGGTGGTGTCCTGGTGACGGCCGGGCTGCTGCTGCTCGGCGGCATCCGGTACGACACGGACTACTGGAAGATGGCGCTGTTCATGGCGCTGCTGGGTCTCGGCATCGGCATGATGATGCAGAACCTGGTGCTGTGCACGCAGAACCAGGTGGAGCCGGGCGACCTCGGCTCGGCCAGCTCCACGGTCACCTTCTTCCGCTCGCTCGGTGGTGCGATGGGCGTGTCCGCCCTGGGCGCGGTGATGTCCCACAAGATCACCGACTACGTCAAGGACGGCCTGGCCACGATCGACCCGAAGTACGCGGCCGCCATGGCGCAGTCCGGGTCGACCGACACCATCCCGGACATGGACAAGCTGCCCGCGCCGCTGCGCACGGTCATGGAGAGCGCCTACGGTCACGGCATCGCCGACGTCTTCCTGATCGCCGGCTTCCTCGCCGCGCTCGCCTTCCTGATCACGCTGTTCATCAAGGAGGTGCCGCTGCGCACCAAGGGCGCCCTGGCGCAGGCCGCCGAGGGTGACGCACCCGCCGTCGACCCGGCCGCCGCGCCCACCGTGGCCGAGGCCCAGCAGGTGCCGGCCGCCGTCGGTGCCCCCGCGGCCTCCGACAGCGCCGCCGCCACCGCCGGTGCGGCCACCGCGCCGCAGCCCGTGGCCGCCGTCGCCCCGGGGGCCGGCTCCACGGACACCCCCGCCGGGGGCGTCCCGGTCCGGGGCTTCGTCCGCGGCGCCGAGAGCGCGCCCGTGCCGCACGCCGCGGTCACGCTGATCTCGCTGGCCGGCCGCCAGCTCGGCCGGGCCGTCGCCCAGGCCGACGGCGCCTACGCGCTGGACGCGCCGGGCGCGGGGTCGTACGTCCTGATCGCCTCCGCCGACGGCTTCCAGCCGCAGGCCTCCACGGTCGTGGTCAACGGCGAACCGCTCGCCTACGACATCCTGCTCAGCGGCACCAGCGGGCTGACCGGTGTCGTGCGGGCCGCCGTGTCCGGCGAGGGCGTCAAGGACGCGATGGTGATCGTCACCGATGTGCGCGGCGATCTGCTGGCCACCGGAACCACCGGTGAGCACGGCGAGTTCTCCTTCACGGAGCTGGTGCCGGGTGCCGTGACCGTCGCGGTCAACGCCGCCGGGTTCCGGCCGCGGGCGCTGCCCGTCGAGATCGGCGCCACCGGTGTGACCCGCACGGACGTCCTCCTCGACGCGGGTTCCCGGGTGCAGGGTGTCGTGCGCGCGCCGCACGGCCCGCTGGCCGACGCACGGGTGACGCTCGTGGACGCCGCGGGCAACGTGGTCGGCTCGGCCACGACCGGCGCCGACGGGGCGTACGCCTTCACGGACCTCGACGGCGGCGAGTACACGGTCATCGCGACCGGTTACCCGCCGGTGGCCACCGCCCTGACCCTGTCGGGCACCGGTGTCGACGACCACGACATCGAGCTCGCCCACCCGGGCGAGTAGTCCGGCCCCGGCCCGTGACGGGAGGCGCGACCGGCTTCCGGCGCGCCCCCGCCACGGGCCGTTCCACGTTCTGACCAGTTGTCACGCTGTGTCGGGAAGCTCAGTTGTCGAAGCTCTGCAGGGGAGAGAAAACGGGATGGGACTGACCGCGAGGATCCGCACCCGGGACGGATGGGCCGTGTCGCACGCGGTCGTCACGGTGACCGACATGACCGGCACGCAGGTGGTGCGCGCCGAGGCCGACGACGAGGGCGTCGTCCGGGACGCCACGGCGCTGGCGCCCGGGGCGTACACGGTGATCGTCACGGCCGTCGGGTACGCGCCCGTGGCCTCCAGCGCGATCGTCACCGCGAGCGGGCGGGCCGAGGTCGGCACGGTGACCCTCGCCCGGCAGGGCGGCACCGAGCTGCCGCCGCCCGGCCCCTGGACGGTCGACCCGGCGCACTCCACGGTCGGCGCGGTCGCCCAGCACCTGGGCATCTCCAGCGTGCGGGGCCGGTTCACGGACTTCTCCGCGGCGCTGGAGATCGCCCCGGACGACGTGACCAAGTCGAGGGTGGAGGCGGTGATCCGGGCGGCCTCGATCGACACCGGCAACGCGATGCGCGACCAGCACCTGCGGTCGGCCGACTTCCTGGACACCGAGCGATTCCCGGAGATCGCCTACCGCTCGACCGGCGTGAGCGAGGCGGGCCCGGACCGCTGGACCGTGCGCGGCGAGCTGACCATGCGGGGCATCGTCCGGCCCGTCGACCTGGACCTCGCCTACCTGGGCACCGGCGCCGACCCCTGGGGCGGCACCCGCGCCGCGTTCCGGGCGACGGCCGAACTGCACCGCGACGACTTCGCGATGAACTACAACCAGGTCGTCCAGGCCGGCATCGCCGCCATCGGCACCACACTCAAGGTCGAGCTGGACGTCCAGGCGGTGCAGGGCGAGTCCCTGCCCCAGGCGTAGGCGCCCGGGCGTAGGCACAGCAGGGTCAGCCACCGGGCGGGGTTCCGCGCCTAGGCTGCCGTCATGGCACCGAACATCGCGACGAACACGACCGTCTCCCGGGACGAGCTGCTGGACTTCGTGCGGCCCCGCCACCGGGCCCTGCTGCTCACCCGCCGGGCCGACGGCAGTCCCCAAGCCTCGCCGCTGACCTGCGGGGTGGACGACTCCGGCCGGATCGTGGTCTCGACCTACCCGGAGCGCGCCAAGACCCGCAACGCCCGGCGGGACCCGCGGGTGAGCCTCGTCGTCCTCAGCGACGAGTGGAACGGCCCGTGGGTCCAGGTCGACGGCACGGCCGAGGTGATCGACTCCCCCGACTCCGTCGAGCCGCTCGTGGAGTACTACCGCACCATCGCCGGGGAGCACCCGGACTGGGACGAGTACCGCGCGGCGATGGTCAAGCAGGGCAAGTCGATCATCCGGGTCACCCCGGAGCGCTGGGGACCGGTGGCGACGGGCGGCTTCCCGGCACGGCTGGCGCAGGAGGACTGATCGACGAGACACCCCCTAGGGAGCGGGCCCGTCGCCCTCACGCGTCCGGCGCGGGCCCCGAACGCTCCACCATCGCCTCGATGCCCGCGACCAGCAGGTCCAGGGCGAAGGTGAAGTCGCGGTCGAGCATCTCGTCGACCGTGGCGCCACCGCGCGCGTCCATGATGTCGCGGGTCTCCTCGATGACGGCGGCCGTGTCGGGGGTGCCGCCCACCGAGGCCATCATCTGCGCGTGGTACTCGTCGGGGGTCACCCCTGCCTCGGTGACCCGGGACATGAAGTGGCCCTGGATCGTGCCGTAGCCGTACACGAACTGGAAGACGGCCGAGATGGCGCCGGTGATGCCGTGCACGGGCAGGCCGGTGCGGCGTACCACGTGGTGGATCGCGCGGGAGAAGGCGAGCGAGTTCGGGCCGATGTTGAGGTAGCGCCCGATCAGCGGCGGCACCCAGGGGTGACGCACCAGCAGCGCCCGGTACTCGCGGGCGAGCGCGCGCAGCAGTGTCCGCCAGTCGCCGGCCCCGTCGTCCGGGTCCGGCAGGGCCGGCTCCCCGAACACCTCGTCGAGGGCGAGCTCCAGCAGCTCGTCCTTGGTGTCGACGTACCAGTACACGGACATCGCGGTGACGTTCAGCTCGGCGGCGAGCCGCCGCATGGAGAACCGGTCCAGCCCCTCGGCGTCGAGCAGCCGTACGGTCGCCGCGGTGATCCGGTCCCGGTCCAGCCCCGAGGGCTGTCCGCCGCCCCGGCCGCGACGCGTCCCGCCGCCCAGCCAGACACTGCTGCGCGCGGCCTGTTCGCCTGCCCTGGCGGCCATGCGGCACCTCCTGGTCTCCCACCGACGGGCCTCCGACGGGCCCACCCTACGGGGCGGGAGGAGCCGCACCACCAGCGACGACGCCCGCGCTACGACGGGACGGCCGTCGTCTCCTTGCGCGCTGGTTCTGCTCTTCCCGCCCGGCGCAGCAGGACGGCCGCCAGTACGCCGCCCGCGAACACGGCCACCGCGCCGACCGCCTGACCGGTGCCCAGGGCCGAGGAGAGCCGCGCCCCGGACGCCAGCCGCGCGCTGAGCACCGCACCGAGCACCGCCACGCCGAGCCCGTTGCCGAACTCGGCGAGCATGCCGTTGACGCCGGCGCCCACCCCGGCGCGGTCCGGCGGGATGGTGCTCATGATGGCGTGGGCCATCGCCGGTCCGGCCAGCGCGGTGCCCGTCCCGATGAGCAGCAGCCCGAGCAGCGTGACGGCGTACCCGTCGGAGGCCACGGCGATGGAGACCAGGCCCGCCGCCATCGCCGTCATGCCGGTCAGGATCGCCGCCGGTCCGCCGAGCTTCACGGTGGCCTTCGCCGCCAGGCCCGTGAAGTTCAGGGCGACGACGGTCAGCGCGAGCGGCGCGGTGCGCAGGCCCGCCTCCAGGGGGCCGTAGCGCAGCACGAGTTGGAGGTGCTGGGTGAGGAGGAACAGGGCGCCGCCCATGCCGAAGGTCACCAGCACCGCGCCGGCGACGGCGCCCGTGAACCGGCGGTCGCGGAACAGGGCGAGGTCGAGCATCGGGTACGGGGCCCTGCTCTCCCACCGGGCGAACAGCGCGAGGACGCCCACCGCCACGGCCCCGCTGACCAGCACCCGCGCCGACGTCCAGCCGTGCGTGGGGCCGGAGATGACCGTGAAGACCAGCGAGGCCATGCCGACCGTCGACAGCAGTGCGCCGGGCAGGTCGGGGCGGTCGCCCTGCGGGTTCTTCGACTCGGGCACCAGCGCGACCACCGCGACCAGGGCGAGGGCCGCGACCGGCAGGTTGACCAGGAAGATCGAGCCCCACCAGAAGTGGTTCAGCAGGAAGCCGCCGATGAGCGGGCCCGTGGCGAAGCCCAGCGAGTTCACCGCGGCCCATACGCCGATGGCCTTCGGCTGTTCCTCCGGCGCGAAGATCTGCATGACCACGGCCAGGGTGGTGGTCAGCAGCAGCGCCCCGCCGACGCCCATCCCGGCGCGCGCGGCGATGAGCTGCCCGGTGGTGCCCGCGCAGCCGGCGACCACCGAGCCGGCGCCGAACAGGGCGAGCCCGGCGATCAGCATCCGCTTGCGGCCGTAGCGGTCGGCGGCGCTGCCCGCGGTGAGCAGCAGGCCCGACTGGACCAGCGAGTAGGCGTTGATCATCCACTGGATGTCGGAGGTGGAGGCGCCCAGTTCCCGGGTGAGGGAGGGGATCGCGACGTTCAGGACGGTGTTGTCGAGCAGCACGGTGAGCTGCGCGAGGCAGATGACGCCGAGGATCAGCCAGCGCTGGGGATGGCTCGGGACGGAAGGCATGCTCTACACCGTAGAAGAGTTCTCGTACGGTGTACAAGCGGGATGCGGGAAGAGGCGGTGCCCGTCGGGACACCGCCTCCGTCCGTGCTGCGCCCGGCCGTCAGCCGCTCGCCTCCTGCGTCAGGTCGTAGAAGGTGGCCGAGCCGACCGTCACCTTCTTGAAGGTGGCCTCGACCCAGGAGGTGATCTGCGACGACGTGCCGTTCGCCCCGCCGCCCGGGCCGGCGCCCATGGAGCCGCTCGCGATGAAGTAGTGGATCCGCCCGTCCGCCACGTACCGCTTGAACTGGGCCGGCGTCGGGGACGGGTCGGTGCCGTTGAAGCCGCCGATCGCCATCACCGGCTCGCCGGTGGCGAGTTGGTAGCTCGCGGCGTTCTGGGAGCCGATGGCCGCGGCGGCCCACGTGTAGCGGCCGGAGTCCGTCTCCAGCAGCTTCTCGGCCTCGGCGGTGACGGACGCGCCGTTCAGCAGGCCGCCGACGCCACCGCCGCCGCCCGCGCCCTCGCCGGTCGGGCCGCCCTGCTGGGTCTGCCCGCCGCCCTGGCCGGGCAGGGCGCCGCCGAAGCCGCCCGTGCCACCGCCGGGGAAGCCCTGGCCCTGCTGGTTCCGGCCCTGTGGGCCGCCCTGCTGGCCCTGCTGGCCCTGCTGGTTCTGGCCCGGCATGCCTCCGCCGCCGAAGCCGCCGCGAACGCCGCCGGGACGGCCCCCGCCCATCATCGAGGCGCCCGCCGGGCCGGCCGTGACGATGGACCCGGTGTGGCCCTGCTGGACGGTGCTCAAGGTGTACGCCGTCGGGCCGGCCAGCGCGGTCAGCAGGCCGAGCGAGGCCGCCGCGAGGGCGAGCCGCCGGGTGAGCCGGCCCGCGAAGACCAGGCCGAGCGCGGCGGTGAGACCGCCGACCAGCACGAGCCACCTCAGCCAGGGCAGGTAGTCGGGGGTGCGGTGCAGCAGGACGTAGCCCCAGGTGGCCGCCGCGACCGCCGCGGCCGCCAGGGTGAGCGACGCCCACAGCTCCCGGCGCCTCTCCCACAGGAGTCCGGCGCCCATGCCGGTCACGGCCGCCAGGTAGGGGGCGAGGGCGACGGTGTAGTACTGGTGGAAGATGCCCGCCATGTAGCTGAAGACGACCGTGGTCATCAGCAGCGAGCCGCCCCAGACCAGGAACGAGCCGCGGGTGACCGACGTGCGGCGGGCCCGGCGCGTGGCCACCAGGCCGGCGGCCAGCAGCACCAGCGCGGCCGGCAGCAGCCAGGAGATCTGGCCGCCGACCTCGGAGGTGAACATCCGGTCCCAGCCGGTCTCGCCCCACTGCCCGGTGCCGCCCGCGCCCCCGCCGCCCCCGCCGACGCTGCCCGTCTCGTCGCCGCTGAGCCGGCCGAGGCCGTTGTAGCCGAAGGTCAGCTCCAGGAAGGAGTTGTTCTGCGAGCCGCCGATGTACGGGCGTGAGGACGCCGGCCACAGCTCGACGACCGCCACCCACCAGCCGCCGGAGACGACCAGCGCGCCGGTCGCGGCGGCCAGTTGGCCGAGGCGCTTCCTCACCGTGACCGGTGCGCAGACCGCGTACACGAGCGCCAGCGGCGGCAGGATCAGGAACGCCTGGAGGGTCTTGGCGAGGAACGCGAAGCCGATCGCCGCACCGGCCCACACCAGCCACCTGGTCCGGCCGTCCTCCAGCGCGCGGACGACGAGGTAGCAGGCCACGGCCATCAGCAGGGCGAGCATCGCGTCCGGGTTGTTGAACCGGAACATCAGCGCCGCCACGGGCGTCAGCGCCAGCACCGCGCCGGCGATCAGGCCGGAGGCGGGGCTGAACCGGCGGCGGACGGCCGCGTAGACGACGGCGACCGTGCCGACGCCCATCAGCACCTCGGGGACGAGGATCGCCCAGGAGTTCAGGCCGAAGGTCCTGACCGACAGCTGCATCGGCCACAGCGAGGCCGGCGGCTTGTCGACGGTGATGGCGTTGCCCGCGTCCAGCGAGCCGAAGAAGAACGCCTTCCAGCTCGTGGAGCCGGCCTGGACGGCCGCGGAGTAGAAGGAGTTGGCGTAGCCGGAGGCGCTGAGGTCCCAGAGGTAGAGCAGCAGCGTCGCGAGGAGCAGGGCGAGGAAGGCCGGGCGGACCCAGCGGGGGTCCTCGGGGCGGCCCCGCCACAGCCTCCGGCCGAACGGCTGCTGCGGCTCACTGGCCCCGGGTCGGGCCGGAGGGGGAGGGGTGGACGGGGTCAGCGTCGCCGGAGGGGGCGAGGCGGGCGGGCCCCAGTCGGCGCGGTCGTAGTCGGTGGTCATCGGGTCTCCCCCGGGTCGGTGTCGTAGGGGCGGACCGGGCCGGGGCGCCGGGTGGCGTCCGGCCGGGTGCCGTCCGCGGCGTCACCGGCGCGGAACGGGGAGGTCGGGGGCACCGGGGGGTGCGCGGCGTGGGCGCCGTGGGAGGGGGCGGGGCCGCCGGGTGCCGTGGGCTCGGGGAGGCCGCCGTCGCGGTCGGAGAAGACCCAGATGCGGAAGAGCAGGAAGCGCAGGACGGTCGCGGCGAGGTTGGCGGCGACCAGGACGGCCAGCTCGGTCGAGTGCGCGGGGTGGGCGTTGGCGGCGTTCAGGGCCACCAGCGAGCCGCTGGTCAGCGCGAGGCCGATGCCGAAGACCACCAGGCCCTGCGCCTGGTGCCGGACGGCCCCGCCCGGGCCGCGCACGCCGAAGGTGAGCCGGCGGTTGGCGGCGGTGTTGGCGACCGCGGAGATCAGCAGGGCGAGCGCGTTGGCGACCTGGGAGCCGGTGAAGAGCCGGAAGCCGCTGTAGAGCAGCAGGTAGAAGAGGGTCGACAGACCCCCGACGACGCAGAAGCCGACGAGCTGACGGGCCAGTCCCTTGGGTACGTCCATGATCTCGCGGTCGCGGGGGTCGTCCCCGAACGGCCTGGTCAGCCGGTCCAGTGGCAGCGAACCGGTGGCCAGCGCCTTCCCGACGCGCCACACCCCCTTCAGGTCCTCGGTCGCCGTCCGCACGATGTGCACGGTGGAGTCCGGGTCGTCGACCCAGTCGACCGGCACCTCGTGGATACGGCATCCGGCCCGCTCGGCGAGCACCAGCATCTCAGTGTCGAAGAACCAGCCCGTGTCTTCCACCAGCGGGAGCAGGACTTGTGCGACGTCCCGGCGGATCGCCTTGAAACCGCACTGCGCGTCCGAGAAGCGGGCCTGCAGCGAGCCGCGCAGGATCAGGTTGTAGGAGCGGGAGATGAACTCGCGCTTGGGGCCGCGCACCACCCGCGCGCTGCGGGCGAGCCGGGAGCCGATCGCCAGGTCGGAGTGGCCGGAGATGAGCGGCGCCACCAGCGGCAGCAGGGCGTTGAGGTCGGTGGACAGGTCCACGTCCATGTAGGCGAGGACCGGGGCGTCGGAGGCCGACCAGACGGTGCGCAGCGCCCGGCCGCGGCCCTTCTGCTCCAGCCGGAGCGTGCGGACCCCGGCGATCCGTGCCTCCAGCCGGCGGGCCACCTCGGGGGTGGCGTCCGTCGACGCGTTGTCCGCGATGGTGATGCGGAACGGGTACGGGAAGGTGCGCTCGAGGTGCTCGTGCAGGCGCAGCACGCACGGCTGGAGGTCCCTCTCCTCGTTGTAGACGGGGATCACTACGTCCAGGACAGGCGCACCGGCTGGTCCGGCCGGGAGATGCTCCCGCGCCGGCAGGGTGCCGGGAGAAGAGTCGGTTCGCATACCGACGACTCTCGTCAGGAGCCCTGTCGCACCCATGTGGCGGCACTGTGCTGTGCCTGTGAGTCGTGACTGTGCTGTGCCGGTGAGTCGTACGGCCGCCCGGTTGCGTACGCGGCGTGCGGCGCCGCGGGCGGGAGAGCGGGCAGGTGGACCGTGAACACGGTCCGCCCGGGCACGCTGTCGACGGTCACGGCGCCGTCGTGCGCGGCCGCCACGGCCTGCACGATGGCGAGGCCGAGGCCGGTCGAGCCGGTGGCGCGCGAGCGCGCGGAGTCGCCGCGCGCGAACCGTTCGAAGACGCGCGGGAGCAGCTCCGGCGGGATGCCCTGGCCGTCGTCCTCGACGTCGACGCACAGCCAGGGGCCGCTGCGGCGCACGCGCGCGGTGACGGTGGTGCCGGGCGGCGTGTGGGTGCGAGCGTTGGCGAGGAGGTTGACCAGGACCTGCTGCAGGCGGGCCGCGTCGGCGGAGACGAGCGCCGGTTCCTCGGGCAGCTCCAGGCGCCAGACGTGGTCGCGGCCGGCCGCGCGGGCGTCGCTGACGGTGTCGACGACCAGCGGGACGAGGTCGGTCTGCCCGAACTGCAGCGGGCGGCCCGCGTCGAGCCGGGCGAGCAGCAGCAGGTCCTCCACCAGCAGCGTCATCCGGCCCGCCTCGGACTCGATGCGGCCCAGGGCGTGCCGGGTGTCGGGGCCGACCTGCTCACGGCCGCGCCGGGTCAGCTCGGCGTAGCCGCGGATGGAGGCGAGGGGGGTGCGCAGCTCGTGGCTGGCGTCGGCGACGAACTGGCGCACCCGCGTCTCGCTCTGCTGGCGGGCGTGCAGGGCGCCGTGGACGTGGTCGAGCATGCGGTTGAGCGCGGCGCCGACCCGGCCGACCTCGGTGTGCGGGTCGCACTCGGCCTCGGGGACGCGCTCGCTGAGGTTCACCTCGCCGGTGTGCAGCGGGAGTTCGGAGACCCGGGTGGCGGTGTGGGCGACCCGGCGCAGGGGGCGGGTGGCGACGCTGACGATCACCGTGCCGGCCAGGGACGCGGCGATCAGCCCGGCCGCGGTGACGCTGATCTCGACGAGGACCAGTGTGCGGAGGGTGTTGTCGGCGTCCGCCGTCGGGATGGCCACGTAGTAGGCGTAGGTGCCGTTGGTCGTGTACGTGACGCGGTAGTCGCCGAGTCCGGGCAGGTCCACGGTGTGCACGGCGCCGTCCTGGGGGACGGAGTCGAGCACCTCGACCTGCGCCTCGCCGAGCGCCTTGGCGGTCATGTCGAAGTTGCCGCTGGCCGTGGACTTCACCCCGCGCCGGGAGTCGGTGACGGTGCCTTTGGTGATCTTGGCGGCGATCGTGCCGGCCGGCACCGGGCCGTGGGTGACGAAGGTGGAGAGGTCGGTCTCCACGGGGACCTTGCCGAGCGGGCTCTGCTGCCGGCGGGGCGCGGTGCTGTCGCCGGTGCTGTCGCCGGAGCTGTTGTCCGTGCCGGTGCTGTCGCCGGAGCCGTTGTCCGTGCCGGGCGGGGTGAGCGGGCCGAAGTCGCGCGGGGCCACGCGGATGGCCACCTCACTCAGCCGGTCGTCGAGCTGCTGGTAGAGGTGGGAGCGCAGGGCGAGGGTGGTGACGGAGCCGATCACCGTGCAGACGACGGCGATCAGGACCACGGACGCGACGACGAGCCGGGTCCGCAGGGTGCGCGGCCGGCTGGGCCGGAGCCTGCGCGGACGCTGCACACGCGGCCGTCGTCGCCCGCTCACGGGACGGCGGGGACGGCGGGCTTGATCAGGTAACCGGCCCCGCGCCGGGTGTGGATCATCGGCTCCCGTCCGGCGTCGATCTTCCGCCGCAGGTACGAGATGTAGAGCTCGACCACATTGGCCTGGCCGCCGAAGTCGTAGGACCACACCCGGTCGAGGATCTGCGCCTTGCTGAGCACCCGCCGCGGGTTGCGCATCAGGAAGCGGAGCAGCTCGAACTCGGTGGCGGTGAGGTGGATGGACTCGCCGCCCCGGTAGACCTCGTGGCTGTCCTCGTCGAGGGTGAGGTCGCCGACCACGAGCACGGAGTCGGAGCGGTGGTCGGCGGCACCGGAGCGCCGGATCAGGCCGCGCAGCCGGGCGACGACCTCCTCCAGGCTGAACGGCTTGGTGACGTAGTCGTCGCCGCCCGCGGTGAGACCGGCGATCCGGTCCTCGACGGCGTCCTTGGCCGTCAGGAACAGCACGGGCACGTCGGGCAGCTCACGGCGGAGCCGGCCGAGGACGGCGAGGCCGTCCATGTCGGGCAGCATCATGTCCAAGACGACGGCGTCCGGCCGGAACTCCCGCGCCGTCTGGAGGGCGCCCTGCCCGTCCCCGGCGCTGCGGATCTGCCAGCCCTCGTAGCGCAGGGCCATGGACAGGAGTTCGGTGATCGACAGCTCGTCGTCCACCACCAGCACGCGGACGGGGCTCCCGTCCGGCCTCAGCAGTTCGGTGCGCCCCTGGGGCGAGGTCGTGGTCATGGTGACACCCTGTCGGGGCCCTCTGAGAACACGCTTTCGCTTGTCTGTGATTTCCCTGAGAAACACACAGGGGACTCTCAGGAAGCGTGCGGGGAGCGGGAGTTCTCTCCTGTGGTTGCCGTGCGGTCGCCGTGTGGGCGTCGTGCGGTTCCTTCGCGGGGCCTTCGCGGGGCCTGTGCGGGAGGGGGGCGTGCGGTCAGAAGAGCCCGTCCTGCCGCGCGGCGTCACCGGGGGCCTCGAAGCGCCGTACGGGAAAGGCGGCTGGGGCGTCCTCGTCGCCGGCCGGCGGCACGAGGTCCCAGCCCGTCATCAGCCGGGTGTCCAGGACGACGACGGTGTCCCGCGCGGTGCGCAGGTGCAGGTCCGGTCCGGCGGCCGCGACGAGCTCCCCGCGCACTCCGCCCCCGGCGGTCAGCTCGGTCACGTCCCCGACGGCGGCCGGGGTGTCCTGGTCGAGCCCGAACGCCCGTACGTGGTCGACCGGGTGGAACGGCGCGGGCGCCAGCGACTCCGGCCAGCCGGCCAGGGCCGCGGCCCGTGCGTGCAGGTCGGCGAGCTCCGCCGCCCGCTCGGCCCCGTCCACGGGCAGCCGGGAGCGCACGGCGCGCTTCTCGGCGTACGGGATGCGGTCGGGCACGCGCAGGGCGGCCCGCAGCAGCTCCTCGGTGCGCCGGGCGGCCATGAGGGGGCCCGCGCCGAGCCAGGTGAAGCAGACGGCGCCCTGTTCCAGCAGCCGGGCGCTGCCGCGCTCGACGGCGGTGATGCCGACCTTGGCCATCCCGGGGCCGAACCAGGCCAGGTACACGTGGTACGGCCGCGGGTCGTCGGCGAGCGTGTCCGCCGCGACCGAGTGCGCCCGGTCCAGCCGCGCGCACTCCTCGCACCGCCCGCCCGTGCTCCGCGCCGGCACCGGCGTCCGGCGCGGACAGGGGTGCCCCCGCGCGCCCACGCACCTCCTGACCTCCCCCGGCGCGACCGCGAAGGCCACGCCCTTCCCCCAGGACAGCGGGCTACGACGCCCCCCGTCCCACGTCAGCTCCGGGTTGCCCGCCGACCAGCGCAGCGCCGCGCACCTCCATGCCTGTGCCATCACTCGCGAGCGTAGAGGGAGGCACTGACAGTGGGGTCGACGTCACCGGGGGCGAGACCGGCTGGGCCGAGGTCACCGGGGGCGTAACCGGCTGGGGCGAGGCCGACCGGGGCGAGGTCACGCGCCCGCGCCCGGCGAGGCGGCAGCCGAGGCAGTCCGGGTGCCCCTCGCGCGCGTGCGGGTCGCGCACCCGCATGCTCCACTGCGCCGGCGGCCGGATCCCGGGCGGCTTGCCCCAGCCGCTCAGGTGCAGCGCCCAGGTGACCAGCAGCGCGAGGACGTCGATCACGCCCCCGAGGACCAGGGCGGGGGGCGAGACCGTGCACACGCCGACGCCCATGACGGAGGTCCCGACGGTCGCGATGGCGACGCCGGTCCAGCCGGCGACGGTGTGGCCCTCGTCGTACGGATGCACGCTCATGGATTACCTCACGACGTGAGAAGTTATGTTTCTGAATCTCTTACAAGGTAAGACATCTCGAAAGCGGATAACAAGGGAGCCGACGCTTCAGCCACGAGACAGCCCGAGACAGAGGACCCATGAGCGAGGAATCCGCGATGCCGGACGAGGCCGTGGAACCGGCGGCCGTGCCGGACGAGGCCGTGGAACCGGCGGCCGGTGACCGCCCGACGGCGACGCCCGCGCAGGCGCTGTCGGCGATGGACGACCTGATCGCGGGCAGCATGGTCGGCCAGCAGGAGATGGCGCAGCGCCTGGGCGTGAACGTCACCGACCTGACGACGTTCGCGTACGTCCTCCAGGCCGGTGAGAACCTGCTGACGGCGGGCGAGCTGGCGACGAAGGTGCACGTGACCACGGGCGCGGTGACCGGCATCCTCAACCGCCTCGAACGCGCCGGCTGGATCACCCGCCGCGCCGACCCCACGGACCGCCGCCGCGTGCGGGTGGCGGCGGAGCCGGAGGCGGTGGCCCGGGTGCTCGCCCTGTACGGGCCGTACTACGAGCGCCTCACGGCCCTGTTCGCCTCCTACTCGCCGGACGAGATCGCCGTGCTGACGGACTGGTTCAGGAGGGCGACGGAGCTGGCGAACGCGTACCGGGAGGAGCTGCGGGGGCAGGAGCGGGGGACGGGTGGTGGGGGCGGTTCCCCGGAAGCTCCCGGCGGATGAGGCGGGGCCGGGCGGGTTTGTAGAGTGCGCGGGGACGGCGGACGGGGGCACGGATCCGCCCGGGGGAGGGAGAAGGCATGCGGGACACGGAAGGCACGGGGGACACGAACGGCCGCGCGGAGGTGATGGTCGCGGAGGCGCGGAAGGCGTTCTTCGTGATGTTCGCCTTCGTGGCCCTGATCTGGGTCGTCCAGCTGGTCAACGCCGCCGACGGCTACGACCTCTCCCGCGACCACGGCGTGGTCCCGGGCGACCTGGACAGCCTGCCCGCACTGCTCTCGGCGCCGCTGCTGCACTGGAGCTGGAACCACATCGAGGCCAACTCCGGCCCCCTGTTCGTCTTCGGCTTCCTGGCCGCGTACCGGGGAGTGACCCGGTTCCTGGGCCTGACCCTGCTGGTCGCGCTCACCAGCGGTGCGGCGGTCTGGCTGTTCGAGCGGGGTGGCGTGGACACGGTGGGCGCGAGCGGCCTGGTCTTCGGCTACTTCGGGTACGTGGTCGTGCGCGGCCTCTTCGACCGCCACCTCGTAGACACCCTGATCGGCGTGGTGATGGCGGCGTCCTTCGCCTACCTGCTGACGGTGGCCGTACCGGGCACCCCCGGGGTGAGCTGGCTGGGCCACCTGGGCGGCCTGACCGGAGGGGTACTGGGCGCGTGGCTGTTCCGGGACCGGGGGAAGCGGTCGGCCGGCGGGGGTGGCGGTGGGGGCGGCGAGGAGCCGTCGGCCACCGCGTCCCCGCGGGCGGACCTGCACAAGGAGCTGGGGGACCTGGGGCTGCTCTGAGCGGGCCGCCGGGGCCCGTTGGGGCACGCCGGGCCAGCCGGGGCCGGCCGGGGCGGTTACCGGGCGAGGAGCCAGGCCCGGCTGACGGCCATGGCCTTGAGCTCGTCGAGCGTGACCGCGGGCTCGGCGCCCCGCTTCTTGGAGGTGGGGCTCGGCGCGTTGTAGGCGGTGAGGGACATCCACAGACCGTTGACGCGGAGCGCGTCGGCCCGCAGTTCGATGACGCCCGGCTGCTCGCCGGCCGTGCGCCGGGTGCCGACCTTCGTGCCGTCGGGCAGGGTCTGGCTCCAGAACTCCTTGTCGCCGGCGGTCCGCACGGCCTGGATGTACGTGGTGTCCCCCTTCTCGGGGTCGACCACCACGACGTGGCCGTCCGCCCCCGTGCCGCCCTCGGAGTAGATGTGGAGACGCTTGGGGAGCAGGGACTTCAGCACGGGCAGGATGTCGCCCGGCTCCGGCCGCGAACCCGGCGTGACGGTGGCGAAGGGGTTGGGGTCGCCGGTGCCGGTGAACGAGGCGTCGACGTACATCGCCAGGAAGCGCAACTTCCCGGGGTTCATCCGGGGATTGCGGCTCAGCGAGGTGGCCGGGTCGGGGGACGACGCGGCCGCGGTCGGCGTCAGCCACACATCCGCCGTCGGAGTCCCCTCCGCACGTGCACCCGGAGCCGCACTCGCGGTCGCCGGCGAGGGGATGTTGTAGGTGGCGACGTCGATGACGTACCCGTTGGACGAGAGCATCGTGACCGCCCACTTCTTCACGCCCCCGGCCTTCCCGGCCCCGGTGTACCCCTTCACCGCGCGGTTGTCGCTCTGGGTCGTGCACTCCTCGTACAGTGACCCGGCCCGCGGCGGGCAGGTGATCAGCTTCTTCAGACCCGGCTGTGCCGGGTCCACGCGGCGTACGGAGAGCGTGACCCTGGCCCGGCCCCAGCCGTCACCGAAGTCGAACGAGGCGGTCGCGGGCCGGCCCGGGCCGGAGCTGCCCGCGGCCGTCACCTCGGGGTGCGCGGTGGCGACGCCGGCCCGCTCCATGCCGTTGGACAGGATGTTCTTCATCTCCTCGCGGGTGACCGAGAACCGCCGGTAGTCGTGGTCGGACCCCGATGACGCGGCGGGATTCCCCCGCCCGCCGCCGTCCCCCAGGCCACCCCACTGGACACCGGCCACGGCCACGAGGGCGGCGGCCATCGCGCTGCCGCCGGCGACGGCGATCCGGCGGCGTGCCACGCGCCGACGGCCGCGGGCGAGACTGCGTTCCGCGAGGAGTCGCTGTTCGGTGGAGTAGGCGCCGGCCGTGAGGCGAAGTGCCCGGCCGACCTCGTCTTCGAAGCGCATGGGAAAGCCACCAGTTCCTGTGTCGATGCGGGGGTGGGGACGAGGCGAGCGGACGGCCGCCGGGCAGGGCGCGCCTGGGACCGGCCGTGGGCCCGGCGGGCGCGACCGCCGGCCGCGGTCAGCCGGAGCCGGCCAGTTCGGCGAGGCTGCCGCCCAGCCGTGCCCGGAGCTTGGCGAGCGCTCTGCTCGAACGGCTGCGGACGGCGATGGCGCTCACGTTCATCGCGTCGGCCGTCTCCTCGACGGTGCGGTCCTCCCAGTAGCGCAGCATCACCACCGCCCGGTCCTTGGGCGGCAGTTCACGCAGCGCCTGGAGCAGCGCCAGTCGCAGCGCCGGGTCGTCCGCGCCGTGCGGGACGGGGAGCTCCGGCACGTCGGCCAGGGGCCGTTCGGACGCGGAGTAGCGGCGCCGCTGCGTGAGGAACGTACGGACGAGGACGGTCTGTGCGTACGCCGCCGGATTGTCGATGCGGGAAATGCGTCCCCACAGCGCGTACATCCGGCTGAGCGTCTCCTGCACCAGGTCCTCGGCGAGGTGGGTGTCACCGCTGGTGAGCAGGCACGCGGAACGGTACAGGTGCCCCCCGCTCCCCGCGGCGAACTCCAAGAACTCGTCCGCCCTGGACCGTGTCCGCGACCTACCCACATCCCCACCCCTCGGAGCCCTGCACCGGCCTACACCTCACCGACGCGCTGAGGGACGGGAATGTTGCAGACGAATCGCCGGGGGCTGGGGACGAGGGACCGGCTCGGCCGCGACGACCATCGCGCTGCCCCACTAAGTCAACAACTGACCTACAGCCTCTCCACCGTCCTCCCGTGACCACACCCGAGGACGAACGCGCGGATCTCCTGGAGACGCTGGCGGAGCACCGGCAACTGCTGCGGCACATGGACTCGCCCGTCAACGCCAGAGGCCACGGACTGATCCGGGCCTCCGGTCCGGCCGCGGAGCCGCCACCTCGCCCCCAGCGCTCGACGCTGCCTATCGCTTCTGGGCCCGGTAGCGCTTCATCAGTGCGGTGATCCGTGCTTGGTCCGCCTGCCCGTTGAGTTCGGCCAGGAGATCGTCCAGGCACAGCTCGTAGACATCGCCCCACCAACGGCGGCCCCGGTTGTCCCAGATCCGGTAGCCACCCGGCACCCCCCTGGCGACGTAGCGTCTCCTGCTCACTCTCCCCCTGCCCCGCCCCGCACAGCTCGGGCCTCCGCTGGGCGTCGTCAAACGCCAGAGGCCCCGGATCTCTCCGGGGCCTCTGGTCTGTGTGCACTCGGCAGGACTCGAACCTGCAACCTTCTGATCCGTAGGCGGGCGCGCTTCTAGCAGAAGCGATCAGATACCCGTCTCTGCTCTGGCCGACGACAGATCCATGCCTAGCTCCTGTATCCCTCCGTGCGCGGTCGTGCGCGACTGTTGATGTCAGCGGTTGATGTCAAGGCACGAGTTGCTGACCTGCGCTTCCGAGTGCCAGGGCGTGTCTCGGTAGGGCGTGACCTCAATGCCCGCGTGGACAGGGCCCGACCGGCACGAGAGCGGTGATGGTTGCGGAAGCGGTGTCCATCTCGGTTCGAACCGCTGGAGTGCCTGGAGCGCGAAAGCCACTGAGCTAAAGAGGGAGCTACAGCCGCTACGGCGAGAGCCGTATTGAGCGGCACCGCAGTGGAGGGATGTCGGTGGACCAGCGCCATGGTGAGAACGGACGCGACGCCGAGCGCACTTGCCAGCGCACCTCGCCAACAACCTCGCTGCCGAAACGCAGCGGATAGTCGCCAGCCGTCACCGCGGCTCTTCCCTGCAGTTGAGGTTGTCCGTTGAGTCGGTAGTGTCACTACTGGCCTTTCTCACGCCAACGGGTGGGCCAGGGCGGCTCCCGTTCCAGCGGGGGCCGTCTCTACTCGGGCCACGCCACCCTGTGTGCTGCCAGAGTGGCCCATCTACCGGCTCTTTCCCATCTCCTTCAAAATTTGCAATTTGCGCAAGTGATTGAACGTGACGCAACACGTGTTGCTATAGAGTGGGCCTGATCTGCCATTATTTGAAGCACCGCGCTATGCATGGATAGACAATGCAAAGCACGGTACGGTGGCTATTCCGGCAGTTGAAGCGGATGATGTTCAGCCGCTACCGCTGGCAGACGCTCAGCCGCGGAGAGCCGCTGTAGAGCGCACACGGTGAGGCGCAGCAACGGCGAGCCGCGCAGCGACGGGAACGCATTGCCATCGCAGAGCACCCGGCCCCAGAAAGTGTGACTAACGTCTCATTAATCGTCGCTCGCGATGACTGCTGCAATAGCGTCCGATGACCAGTGATCGGATGCGCCGGGACACGCCGCCACGTACTCAGCAATTGCATCCACGTCCCATGCCCCGGCCTCTCTCAGCCCAGACGCCAGGAAGCGTACGTAGGCTCGGGAGGGTGGCACCCAGGGGACATCATCGATCCCCCACGGGGCAGTGAAAGTAAGCACTGGCCGGCCTTCGATCTGGCCGGCACAGATGAGTGTTTCGTACCGCCCTTCACCGAGCACGGACCGGCCGGTGCGAAGTACGCCGGCAAGCGACAAATCAACCCCTGGCTCTCGATACATCTCCTGTGCAGCGATGTCAGAAAACTGTTCAGTTGTCACCAAATGCGCTCTGGCCAACACGCGCCCTGCCGCAGCCGGGTCGTAAAAGGCACGTCCCCCTCCCCACACGGGGGACTCGGTTGCGAAGTACATGGCACCCTGCAATTCCACGGCGATCGAGCGGGACGGCATCGCCGGGTTCCTACATCCTGGGTACCGCCTTGAGGCACCCTGCGGGCTCCCACCTCGGATGTACGCGGCAAGCCGCTGGAGGTGCATGTTCGACCCGTACGAGGTGTACCAGACCTCCGAAGGACAAAGATCCTCGGGCAGGTGCGGATCGATGCTGTTCAGCGCCTTCACGGCCGTGTGCTCCTAGGGGCGGGTCTAGTCGGCGGAAACGTCGTACCTGATGACATGACGATCCCCGGGAAGAATGGTGATCATCACACGAAGTGGTCGGCCGTCTTTGTCGTAGCCCGTGCGCATGTGCACTGCAACAGGAGTGGCTGACGGCAGAGACAGCTTCTCGATCTCTGCGCGAGTAGGCATTCGCACGGTGATCTCATCGCGGTAGCGAGCCTGGATGAGACCAACGCTTGCGAGTACCCCGCCCGGCGCTGACACGTCCTCAGGAAGCATCAACGGCGTACCGCGGACCAGTTCTTCGGGGAAGTAGGAGTCGGCCAGAGCGTAGGGGTCCTGGTCGACTATGCGGACCCGCTCCCGTACGACAGTGAGGGCCGTCTCGGGGTCCAGCTCTAGTCGCTCGGCCACGTCTGCCGGCGGCCGACGGATCGACACACGGACTTCCTGCCGTGGCTGACGCCCACTTTCAGCCACGATGCTTGACCACTGGTCGCCCTGCTGGTCGCTTTGATGGCGGGACCGTGATTCCAGCACTGACCAGTCCCAGACTGCCGGCTTGAGCGCGTGCCGGACGAAGCTGCCCCGTCCCTGACCAGCAATGACGAGCCCTTCTTCGGTCAGTCGTCGCAGTGCGAGACGAACCGTGTTCCGACTCGCCTCGTAGCGCTCCACCAACTCAAACTCAGTGGGAAGCTGCTCGCCCGGCTCCAACTCCCCCCGCTCGATCTGTCCTCGCAGGTCATCAGCGATGCGGTGATACCTCGGGCGTTGCTCCCTCACGGTTCCCTCCCGACGGTTGGCTGACTTGTGCCAACAACATACGCCGTTCGCCTTGACGTGCCCACCAACTCGGGGCAACACTCAGGGCGTCGGTTGTTGGTACAACACCACCAACACCGATGAGTCAGTCTTTGTGCCGGTCAGGAGCGCCCGCAGAACCTTGCGGGCCCTGAACTGGGCGTTCTTTGACAACTGAATGGGATTACGCCGCCTCTCCTCGGCCAAGTAGGCGGCCACACAGGGGTTCGCCCTTGTGTGAGGTACAGCGCGACCCAATCTCCACAGCACCCGCTGTGGCCGGTTGCCTCCGTTGCACGTCTCGCACGTGCAGCGTCGAGGGGAGCCGGAGTTCCGACTTCAACGGCGCGCGGCCCCGGTGCGGGAACACCGGGGCCGCTGTTCGGGCCGTTTCACCTGCTAGGGAGACCACGACCCATGGACCACATCGTTACTGTTCAGGACGCTGTTACCGCGTTCGCCGACTTCATGGAGCCGACGGCCGCGGAGCTGGACGCCATCGACGCCGAGATGCCCGTCATCCGCGCGGAGATGGAGTTGCTGGACGCGCAGATCGTCGTCATCGACCGCGTCCCGACCGAGCTGGACGAGCGGCGTATCCGCCGGGCCCGCCGACGCGTGCTCGCCGCGCACCGCGACTACGTCAACGGCCTGCCTGTGCAGAAGGGCGGCGCCGCGTGATCCGCATCGTCACCCGAGCCCGGATCGCGCAGCTCGAACACGACGCCCGTACCACCGCGGGGCACGCCCGGCAGACCAGCGGGGCCGCGAACGAGGCGTTCGGCCGGCACGTGCGGGAGCTGTACGCCGCCGCCACCGACCGCGCGGAGCGGGCCGAGGCAACCACGACCGAGGTAGGCACCCTGCTGGCGCACGCGATGGCGGAGCTGTCCGCCGCGCAGCAGGAGTTACTGCTGAGGGACATCGAGATCCGCCGGCTGCGTCAGGAGCTGGAGGGGGAGTCGATGGAGGGGCGGACGCTGACGGTGCTGCTGCACTACGGCGAGCCCCACACGGTCTACGCCTCCCGCGAGGACGCCCACGCCGACACCGCCACTCACGGAGTCCCCGCCGGCGCATGGGTGCCCGGTGATGAACGTCCGGTCGGTGAGGTCGCGTGGCGCTGTGAGGCGTTCATCTACGACGCCGCGTCCAACGGGTTCCGCCGCGCGTACGTGCCCGCTGCGGGGTCGGTCGGGGAGGCGGCGTGAACAGCGTTCAGACGCGTTCAGCGGAGCGCGCTCTGTCGTCTGGCACGTGGCTGATCGTGTGCGGGGCGATGCTCTACTCGATCCTCACGGTGACGCCGCTGATGGCGAAGCACACGGCGAATGAGTGGGACTGGACGGCGCCGATTCTGCCGCTCGTGGTGGACGCCGCGGTGGTCATCGTGGTCAAGCTCGATGACGTGCTGGCCCGGCTGGGCGGGCACGGCGGGCCCTGGCCCGTCGCCCTGCGGTGGATGACCGGCCTGATGACCCTGGCGCTCAATACGGCCGACTCCGCGCTGAGGAAAGACCTGGTCGGCGTGGCCGTGCACGCGGTGGCGCCGCTGCTGCTGATCGTCACCGCGGAGACCAGCCTGGCCTACCGCCGGGCGATTGCCGCCGCCGTGGCCGCGCTGGAAGCCGAGCAGCGGGCCGAGCGGGAGCGGCGCGAGCAGGCGGCCCGCGAGCGTGCCGAGCAGGCCCGCCGGGACGCCCGTGAGGAGCGCGAGCACGCCGCGCAGTTGGCGCGTGAACAGCGTGAACACGAAGCCCGCCTGGCCCGCGAGCAGGCCGAGCGCGAGGAGGCCCGGCGGCGCGAGGAGCGCGAGGCGCGGGAGCGGGCGGAGGCGGCCGAGCGGGCGGAGCGTGAACGCCGTGAACGCGAGCGTGAACGGCTCCGGGCCGAGCGTGAACGCGCCGAGAGTGAGGAAGCCGAGCGGCGCGAGCGGGAGCACCGCGAGCGCATGGAGCGTGAACGCCGTGAACGGCACGAGCGCGAGGAGCGGGCCGAGTGTGAACGCGCCGCGCTGCTGGCCGCTGGCCCGGCAGTCGAGAAGTTCCCTGAGGAGCAGGCGCGCGCGACGGTGCAAGCCGCGTTCGCTGCGGGTCTGTCGGTGCGGCAGGCTGCGGAGCTGTGCGGCTGGTCGGTGGGATGGGTCTCGGCCCGCTACGCCGAACACCGCGACCCGGGCCCGCGCCCGGCTGAACTCGCCGCCGCGAGCCGATGATGGGCACCCTCCCCGTCTACCGGTGGCGCCTGGCCCCTGACGGCTACGCCACCTACCGCCAACTCCGCGCGCTGGGCCTTCGCCCCGGTGGTCAGGACGTAGCCGCTCAACTCGAACGGCCACGCCGACGCCGTGACCCGCTGGTCGCTTACCTCTACCGCATTGACCACGCGAAACCGGTCCGGCCGATGACCCCGGCCAAGTGGGCGGCGCTGGCCAAGGCGAACGCCGCGCGTCGCACCTGCCCCGCCTGCCGGCGGGATGCCGGATACGTCATCCCGCCCACCCTCGGCACCTGCGCCACCTGCGCCTTCCCCGACGAACAGTGCGCCGCCTAAGCCCCTTCGGCCTTCCCAGGAGTGTCCTGTGTCCAGTCGTACCCGTGCCCGCGGCGTGAAGACGGCCGCCGGCGTCCACACCGTCCGCATCCCCCGCCAGCGCAGCCGGCGCCGCGCAGACCCGTTCGTCATCGTCGTACCGGAGCGGCCGTCCCTGGCCCGTGAGGCCGCGGCCGTGGTGGGCGGGTGGCTGTGGCGCTCGCGCCGCGCCCTCGCCCCCACCGGCCTCGCCGTCCTGGCCCTGATCGTGGCCGGTCTGCTGCACGTCATGGCGTGGTGGTCCGGCCTGCTGCTCGCCCCGACCGCGGCCGGCCCGCTCGTGTGGCTGCTGCTGATGCAGCGCCGCCGCCCCGCGAGCGGCTCCGTCCTGGCCTGGCGCACCGGGCTCGCCGCGCTCGCCTCGTCCGCGCTGGCCTGGCTCGCGGTGGCGGCCGGGTTCGGCCCGCTGGCCGGGCCGCTGGAGCTGTGGTGGCTGCTCACCCTCATCGTCGCCCAGACCGCCTGGCTCATCGTCCGCCGTACCCACTGACCTGAGGAGACCACCCCATGGCCAGCAACCGACGCACCAACGCTGTCCGCGACTTCGCCTCCCGACAGGCCAGCGAGCCGTTGACCCGCCCGAACGGGAGCAACCGCACCACCAATGACGGCAAGGGCAACAAGTTCGCCAACGCCGGCGCCGCCGCGGGCGGGTTCGTCGGAGCCCTGGGCGGATCGTTCGCCCCGCCGATCAACGTCACCGTGAACAACAACCGGGGCGGCAGCGGCCACAGGGGCGGTGGCCGCTCGCACGCCGAGTCCCTGCTGCCCGCGCCGGAGTTCACCTCGCCGGCGCAGGTGCGCGGCTACTGCAACACCCTGCGGGCCGCCGCCGTCACCCTCTCCATCGAGGTCGCGATGGGTGCGGAGATCCTCAAGAGCGTGCTGGCCGCGGTGCCCGACCCGGACGGGCGGGCCTTCGGCTCCCGGGTGCGGGCGGCCAAGGTCGCGCGGAAGATGCAGCGTTCTGCGGACGCGCTGCGGGACGCCGCGAAGAACGCCGCCGCCTGCTACGCGACCTTCCAGCAGGAGTACGAGGAGGAGATCAACCGGGTGCGCCACCGCGCCCGCAAGCCGCAGCAGCCGGTCATGAACTGGACCCAGCAGTAGGAAGGCCCGCCCGATGGCACGCAACACGAGCCGCCGCGCGCGGCCCACCGACTACTACGACAACGCCGCGGCCGGCGACTACGCCGGCTACGGCCTCCTGCCGGGCGACAGCGGCGCGGGCGCGGGCAGTGTCCGCGGCTACCTGCTGCACCGGGCCAAGCCGCACCTGCCGCCGTGGCTCGCGGTCGGCGCGACCGGCCTGGCCGGCGCGCTCGGGAACTGGCGGTGGGGCGACAGCGCCGCCGCCGGCGTCGGCCTCACCCTCGCCTCCGTCGCCCTGACCGGCGCCACCTGGTGGGCAGGCAAATCGACCAGCCAACAGCGGCGCCTGCACTCCGCCATCACGGTTGCCGCCGGCTCCGCCTGGATCACCGCGGCCTGCCTCGCCGGACCCACGGCCGGGCCGCTGGACGACCTGTACCTGATGGGCGGCCCCGTGGTCGCCCTGTCGTGGAACGTGCGGATGATCCTGCGGCACAACGCCGACCCGTCCGGCGAGAACAGCGACAAGGGCCTGCTGGAAAAGGTCGGCCTGGCGCGGGCGCAGATCCGTGAGGCGAGGGTGGAGCCGAACCGGGTCACCGCGCCCGTGGCGCTCGCCCCGGGCGAGCAGACCAACGACGACGTATCCAAGGCACTCGGCAGGATCGCGTCTGCCCTGGACCTGCCCACGAGTGCTGTGCGCTATCACCCCGAGCCGGACTCCAACCGCCGTGGGGACCTGGTCATCGTCCCCGAAGACATGCTCGCCGAAGTGGTCGAGTGGGAGGGCCCTTCCAACCTCGGGGGTTCGATCGCTGAGCCGCTGGTCATCGGCCGTTACGACGACGGCGCCCCGCTGGTGGTGTGGCTGCCGGGCGACCCGGACGCGGGCCGCAACTCCACCCACGTCCTGGTCGCCGGCGGCACAGGGTCCGGCAAGGGCGACACCGCCCTGAACCTGCTCACCGAGGTCCTGTCGCGCCGGGACGTGATCGTGTGGTTCTCCGACCCCAAGGCGTTCCAGGACTTCGCACCCCTGCGGCCCGGGCTGGACTGGGCCGCGGAGGGCGGCACCCAGACGGAAGTCATGGTCGCCGCCGTGCAAGAGGTCATCCCGGCGCGCACGCGCTGGCTGGGCGAGCACGGCTACCGGCAGTGGGTCCCGCAGGCCGCGCAGCAGCAGACCAGTGCTGAGCACACCTGCCGGGCCGACGGCCGGGCGTGCGGCTGCGCGGGGATGCCGTTCCTGGTCACCTGGTTCGAGGAGGCCGCCAACACCCTGCGCGCCCTAGGGGACGACGCGTTCACCGGCATCGCCCAGGAAGCCCGCTCCGCCGGCATCTCCCTGATCGTGTCGCTGCAGCGTCCGTCCTACGACCAGATGTCCACCTCCACCCGCGCGTCCCTGCCCTCCGTGATCGCGCTGGGCTGCGACCCGCGCGACGAAGGCTTCTGCCTGCCGGACGAGGTCCTCGCCGCGGGCGCCCACCCCGGGGCGTGGGGCAACCGGCGGCCCGGCTACTGCTACGTCGTCTCCCCCGGCATCGCGGAGGACCGGTACCCGTCCCCGGGCCGTACCCGCCGCTTCACCCACCGCGCCGTCCCGGTCATGGAGCTGCTGGCCACCTGGGCACAGCGCAACGGCGCCACCGCCGACCCGGTCACCGCCGGCGCCGCGGCGGGCGTCGCCGGCACCGCCTACACCGGCCGCACCACGCCCGATGCCCCGCAGCAGCCGGCCCGGCTGCGGGCCGTGTCCGAGGAGGACGACATGCAGCACGGCGGACCGCTCGTGGACCCCGAGGACGCCCACATCGACCCGGAAGCCGACCTGCCCGACGCGCTGGACGGCGACGACGCGCCGATCTTCGCACCGGAGCCCGGGCACAAGCCGTCCCCCGAGGAGGCCCGGGAGCTGTTCGCCCGCGCCCTCCAGGAGTTCGAGGAGAACGGTCAGATGATCGTCGGCCCGAAGGACTTCATGGACTGGTGCGACCGGCACAACCTCTCCCGCCCCTGGGTCTCCGCCCGGCTCAAGGAAGCCGCCCTCGACGGCCGGCTGGAGCCGACCAACACCACCGGCCGGTGGCGCATCGTCCCCACCCTGACGGCCGCCTGACACCTGACACCGTCACACCCCCCTGACACCCAAACCCTCAGGCAAACCCGGGTGTCACGCGCTCCTGACACCCCCACCGTGACACCCCCTGACACCCCACCCACACGGGCCCGCGCCCCACCCCGGCGCGGGCCCGCCACACGCCGAAGAGGACTCCGCATGTACCCCGACCACACCACCCGACCGCCCACCGCACGGGCCGTGGAACTCCACCACCCCACCCCGCTCTCGACCACCGCACCGGCGTCCGTCGCGGTGCCGACCGTGGCGAGCATCGTCCTGCCCGACGGCCGCATCGTCACCGGCTACGCCATCAGCCCCATGCAGCCCGAACCCGTCGTGGCCAAGCCGCCCATCTCCCGCGCGGCCGTCAACGTCGCCCTCGGAGGCGTCGGGTTCCTCGCCGTGTGCGGCGGACTGCTGCTGCTCACGTCGTTCATCGCGGCCCTAGCCGCGCTGGTCGCTCAGCTCGTCACCCTGGCCGCTGTCATCTTCGGCGGATGGATCGCCGTGCAGGTGTTCAGCGCGAGCAGCCACCGCGGCGGAACCACGGTCAACATCCGCAAAGCCGTCATCAAGCGCAGCCACTTCCACGGCTAGCTACGCCAAGGGCGGCCCCCACCTCTCGCCAAAGAACGCGGGGCCGCCCTTGCCAACCAGCACCGTTCAAGGAACTGGAGATATCCAGCATGACCCATGACACCCGTTCCGCGCTGCTGCGCGCAGCGCTGGACGCCGCCGCCCGCGGGTGGCACGTCTTCCCCTTACGTCCCGGCACCAAGCGCCCCGCCCTTCACGGCGAGCAGGCGTGCCCCCGCACCGGTGAATGCGCGGCCGTCCACGTGAAGTGGGAGCAGCGCGCCACCACCGACCCCGACCGAATCCGCGCCGCCTGGTCGCGGGCGCCGTTCAACGTCGGAATCGCCACCGGCCCGTCCGGGCTGGTGGCCATCGACCTGGACGTGCCAAAGGACAAGGGCAGTTCGGACGCGCCTTGCGGCGCGACGACCTTTGCAGCGCTCTGCGAGCGCGCCGGGCAGGCCGTTCCCACCACCTACCGGGTGCGGACCGCGAGCGGCGGTGAGCACCTGTACTTCACCGCCCCCACCGGCCCCAGGCTCACCAACACCGCACGAACGATTGGGGAGTTGGTGGACACCCGGGCATGGGGCGGGTACGTCGTCGCCGCCGGCAGCATCACCCCCGCCGGCCCCTACGAAGCCCTGTGCGGCCTCGAGGTGGCCGCACTGCCCGACTGGCTGTGCGACATCCTCCGACCGGTCCCCAAGCCGTCTCAGGCGCCTTCCGTAGCCGTAGCGGGGCAATCCTGCCGATATGCGAACGTAGCACTCACCGCCGAGACGCAGAACGTCGCCACGGCCCAACTCGGAACGCGGGAAGCGGCATTGTTCCGTGCCGCACGCGCCCTGGGGCGGTTCGTCGCGTGGGGCGACCTCCCCCGCCACGTGGTCGAGCAGGCTCTTCAGGAGGCAGGCGAGACGGCCGGACTCACCGCCGCCGAGTGCCGCTCCACCCTGCGCAGCGCCCTTAACTGGTCCATCACCCACAACACCCGCCGCCGGGACGCGGCATGAGCACCCCTGCCCGCCCCTCCCTGAAGAGCATCCCCGCCACCCCCGACGGGCCGCGCCCCGCCGGACCGGCTGCACCGTTGGCGGCCGTGGGCGAGCCGAAAGGCGCCGCCCGCAAGGGCGTCCCAACAAGCCCTGACCCGCACACAGCCGACCCGGGCAACCCCATCCCTGACCGGCCCGGAATCCGCATCTGCGCCCCGCCGGTCTACCGCCACCACTACGACGGCGCCCGCTGGTCCCCACGCCGCTACGGCGAAACCCCCACCGCCGCCTACGCCTGCGCCTGCGGTCAGACCCGCACCGCCCGCGGACGGGACGCCGTGGCCGCGCTGGTCGCCGACTACGACACCCACCGCGCCACCTGCTCAACGCGCACCACTGAGGAAGGACGGGCCGCCGCATGACCGACCACATCGACGGGGCCGCGCTGCTCAACGAGGTGGAAGCCTTCCACCGCCGCTTCAACGTCTTCCCCCACGAAGCCGCCTACGTCGCCGTGGCTCTCTGGGACGCACACGCCCACCTGCTCGACTGCTTCGACTCCACCCCCCGCCTCGCCTTCCTCTCCCCCGAACCGGGGTCGGGCAAGTCCCGGGCGCTGGAGATCGTGGACACCCTCGTGCCCCAGCCCATGACGGCCGTCAACGCGTCAGCCGCCGCCCTGTTCCGGGCCGTCTCCGGGCCCAGCGGCCGGCCCACGATCCTGTTTGACGAGATCGACACCATCTTCGGCCCTAAGGCCGGGGACAACGAGGAACTGCGCGGATTCCTCAACGCCGGACACCGCCGCACCGGGGTCACCTACCGGTGCATCGGCGACGGTGGCAACCAGACGGTGCAGGCATTCCCCTCGTACTGCGCGGTCGCGGTCGCCGGACTCGGCTCGCTTCCCGACACGATCATGACCCGGTCCGTCATCATCCGGATGCGCCGCAAGGGCCGCAACGAGCGCGTGGAGCCCTACCGCGCCCGCATCCACGAAGCCGAAGGACACCGCCTGCGTGACCGGCTCGCCCAGTGGGCTGAGCAGGCACGGGCACAGGTGGTGGACGCCTGGCCCGACATGCCCGACGGCGTGACCGACCGGCCCGCCGACGTGTGGGAACCCCTGCTCACCGTCGCCGACACTGCCGGCGGCACTTGGCCCCAACGAGCCCGCGAAGCGTGCGTGGCGCTGGTCAAGGCATCCCGCGCCAACGACAAGGGAAGTCTCGGCATCCGCCTGCTCACCGACCTGCGCGATCACGTGATGGTCGGTATCGACCGCCTGCCCACCGTCGCCATCCTGGACCGGCTCAACGCCCTGGACGACGCCCCGTGGGCCGACTTGGGCGGCAAGCCGCTCGACAACCGGCGCCTGTCCCGGATGCTCGCCGAGTACATGACGGCCGATAACGAGCCCATCACCTCCCGCAACATCAAAACCGCCGGGAGCGTCCTCAAGGGCTACTACGCCACCGACCTCTGGGACGCGTGGGCCCGCTACTGCCCCCCACCCCCGGAAAGTCCGCTACCTCCGCTACCCGGCACCGAAAACCTGGCCTGACCAGCAACAACGCGGTAGCGGCAACCCGCCCCGGTTGCCGCTACCGCCCCGCTACTCATCCGCTACCGCTACCCCCTCCCGCTACCACCAACAGGCCCCTGACCTGCGCGGTAGCGGCGGTAGCGGAAGTAGCGCCCCTCAGAAACAGGGGCCGACAGTACCCCGGTCGATCACGGAGGTATCGACGTGCTCACCCTCGTCCCGAGCGAGCCGCAAGCCCTCACCGTCCCCGAGGTCATGACCGCCCTGCGTCTCAGCCGCAGCAAGGTCTACGACCTCATCCGTTCCAAGCAACTCCCGAGCTACACCAGCGGCCGCGCCCGGCGCATCCCGGTCGAAGCCGTCCGCCGCTACATGCAAGACCGACTGGAGGAAGCCGCCTGATGGCAAAGCGCCGTGCAAACGGAGAGGGAACGATCACCAAGCGGGCGGACGGTCGGTATCACGCGGCCGCGTACGTCTTCCGCCCTGACGGCACCCGCACCCGCAAGTTCGTCTACGGCAAGACGCGCGAGGAAGTCGCCGACAAGCTCACGGAGATGCAGGAGATGACCCGGCAGGGCATCCCAGCAGCGTCGTCCACCATGGCGTTCGGGGAGTACCTGACGTACTGGCTCGCCGCGATCGCCCCTGAACGGCTCAAGCCCTCGACGCTGAACAGCTACGAGGGTCTTACCCGGCTCTACATCCGGCCCGCGCTCGGCAGGAAGCGGCTCAACCGGCTGTCGCCGGCGGACGTCCGCACCTTCCTCTTCAACTTCAAGTCGGCGTGCCTGTGCTGCCTGCGTGGGGCGGACACAGAACGCCCCAAGGGCAAGCGCATGTGCTGCGCGGTCGGTCGCTGCTGCGAGCGGCGTCCCTCCGCGCGCACCGTCCAGTACGTGCACGCCGTCCTGCGGTCCGCGCTGCAACAGGCAATCCGCGAAGAACTGATCGCCCGGAACGTGGCCCGGATCGTGGAGACCCCCACCGTGAACCGTAAGGAGGTGCGTCCCTTGGACGCCGGCGAGGTGAAGGCACTGCTCAAGACGGCCCGTCCGCACCGTCTCTACGCCCTGTGGCTGCTGCTGGTCTCCACCGGCCTGCGCCGCGGGGAAGCCCTGGCGCTCACGTGGTCGGACGTGGACCTGAACGCTGGCACGCTCCGAGTGCGCCGCAACGTGCAGCGCATCCGGCGGGAACTGATCTTCGGCACGCCGAAGACCACGCGATCCATCCGCACCATCTCCCTGCCCCGGCGGTGCGTCCAAGCGCTTACCGAACACCGCGCGGCGCAGGAAAGGGAACGTGCGGTCGCGGGTCCGAAGTGGAAGCCGACGGAGGGACAGCCGGCGGGACTCATCTTCACGACCTCAACCGGCAGGGTGATCGATCCGCGCGGCCTCAACAGGATGCTCACCATCCTGTGCCGGGACGCCAAGGTGCGGCGGGTGCGCGTGCACGACCTGCGCCACACCTGTGCGTCGCTGCTGCTAGCTCAGGGAGTGGACGCGCGCACCATCATGGAGACGCTCGGGCACAGCACCATCACGATGACGCTGGACACGTACGCGCACGTCATGGGGCCGACGCTGAGGGCCGCCGCGGAGCAGATGGACGAGGCCCTGGGACTGGACGACGACCAGAGCGACTCGGAGGACGGGAGGGACACCTGAACGGAGCCGCGCGGGGGCGTTGATGTCACCCGTTGATGTCAAAGGCCCTGCCGGATTCACCGGCAGGGCCTTTGACCTGTGTGCACTCGGCAGGACTCGAACCTGCAACCTTCTGATCCGTAGTCAGATGCTCTATCCATTAAGCTACGAGTGCTTGCTTGTTCAGTTTTTTCGTCTTCGCTCCTGGTCCTTGCGGGCCCCTCGCGGCGACAGGAAGAACATTACATGACTGCCGCCGTCATGTGAAATCCGTTTGGCCTACCCCTTGTGACCTGCGAAAACGCCGTTCGCGGGGGTGGCCGGGAACACCGAAGCCCCGGTCCTGTGGACCGGGGCTTCTTGATCGCGCGGAGGCGGAGGGATTTGAACCCTCGATGGGCTTTAAGACCCAAACCGCATTAGCAGTGCGGCGCCATAGACCGGACTAGGCGACGCCTCCAGCACAGCCGCTCGCGTGTGTGCGAGTGGTGCGTGCAGATGATGACACAGTCGAGCGTCGTGTCACCAATCGGCCTCCACGGTACTAGGCAGGCCGGGCGCAGGGCAAAGGGGTTCTCCCGCCCCGCGCACCGCCCGCGCGCTGCCCACGCGCACCCTCCGCGCGCCGCCCCCGCGCGCCGCCCGCGCAACGTCCTCCCCCCGCCCCGCGTTAGGCACGGCATGGCCCAGACCTTCGCGACCTCCGCGACCCCAGCCCCGACCGCAGCCTCCACCCCCGCGCGCCGGCGCCTCGGCGCCCTCGGCGTCGTGTCCGCGCTCGCCTCCCTCGCCGCCCTCGCGCCCTTCGCCACCCTCTCCGCCCACGCCTCCCCCTCCACCGCCCCCCTCGCCCCGCCCCCCGTCCGCGACGAGGACCGGCCCGACTACGGTCGCGGGGACCAGCTCGTCGTCACCGTCCGGGACAGCGGGGTCCCCGGCGCCGACGGTGTCTACCGGCTCTCCTGCCACCCCGGCGGCGGCAGTCACCCCCACGCCGACGCCGCCTGCGCCGCCCTCGACCGCAACAGCGTCTGGGGGCGGGACGCCTTCGCCCCCGTGCCCGAGGGCAGCGTGTGCACCCTGCAGTACGGCGGTCCCGCCACCGCGCACGTCACCGGACGGTGGGCCGGACGCCCCGTCGATGCCACGTTCGAGCGTGCCAACGGGTGCGAGATCGAGCGGTGGGACCGTTTCGTCCCCCTGCTCCCCGAGGTGTCGACCGGCCGACCGGCCTCCCGTCCCCCGGCCGACTGGTCCCAGCCGTCCCGCCCGTCCCGCCCGTCGCACCCGGCCCAGCCGGCCGACCCCTCCCGCCCGGCCTCCCACGCCGCCCACCGGCCGAGCACCCGACCCGCGCCCCATCCCCTGCCCCACCCCTTGCCGCACCCGGTCCAGGGAGCCCCCACCCTCCTCCCGGCCCCCCTCCCCGAGCCCGCCCCCGAGCCCCGGCCGGCCCGCTGATCCCCGGTTCCGGCACCTCCCCCGGACCCCCGCCCCCGTGAACGCCCCGCGAAGCTCTCGCGAAGGTCTGTTCGAGGGGCGTGCACGTGTCCACCGCTCGGGTCATCTCCTCGTGCGAGGTCGCTCTCATCCGGCGCCGCTCGCACAACCCCAGCCCTTAGACTCCCTCGCGTGACACCCCGCGGGCCCCTTGGCAAGATGGCCCGAGCGGTCGGCAAGGTGCGGTAACAGGGAGGAAGCGTCTCGTGAGCAGCAGGCCATCCCGAGGCGCTGCTCGCCTCGCAGCCATACTCGACGCGCTTCCCGACGCGTTGGTCCTGGTCAACGCCAACGGAACCGTCGTCAACGCCAACACCATCGCCCTGGAGGCCTTCGAGACGCCGGGCACCGCGCTCGTCGGGCGCGGGCTGCTCGACCTGCTGCCGGAGTTCGACTCCAAGCTGATCCCGGGCTCCATGCGGCGGCCCGACCACATGGACCCGCGCGGGCGGACCAAGCCGACCCGGATGATCGCCCGCCGGACCGACGGCACCGAGTTCCCCGTCGAGGTCACCAGCGCCAACCTCGAGAACGGCCAGCAGGCCTACGACGGCCACGGCTACAGCGGCGACGAACTGCTGATGCTGGTCGTGCGGGACCTCACCGGGACCGTGGACACCGAGGCGGAGCTCGCCCGCTCGCAGCGGCAGACCGAGATGATCCTGCGGGCCGCCTCCGAGGGCGTCGTCGGCACGGACACCGACGGGCGCATCGTGCTGGTCAACCCGGCCGCCGCGCAGATCCTCGGGTACCGGGCCAGCGACCTCGGCGGCAAGGAGCTGCACACCCTCGTGCTGCACTCGCGCGCCGACGGCTCGCCGTTCCCGTACGACGAGTCGCCGCTCGCCGACACCCTGCGCTCGGGACGCAAGCACCGGGTGCGCGGGCAGGTGCTGTTCGCCAAGAACGGCGACCGGGTGCCCGTCGACCTCACCACCGCGCCGGTGCGCGACGGCGACCAGCTCGTGGGCGCCGTCATGACGTTCGCCGACCGCCGCCCCTTCGACTCCCTCGCCGCCGAGAAGGCCGACGTCGAGAAGCGGCACGCCGAGGAGCTGGAACGGCTCTCCGAGGAACACGCCTCCGACCTCACCGCGCTGCGCCAGCAGCACGTCACCGAGCTGGAGGAGCTGCGCGAGCGCCACGAGGAGGAACTGGCCGCAGGGGAGGAGCGCTACGCCGCCCTCGGCGAGCGCGAGAAGGACCGGTACGAGGCGCTGGCCGCGCGCCACGACCAGCTCCTCACCCTGCTCGGGCAGTCCCTGCGCGGTCCCCTGGACGAGCTGCGCCGCGAGCTGGCCGCGCTCGCCGCCGACGACGCGGGCCAGCTGTGGCCCGAGGCCAACCAGGTCCTGCACCACCTCTCGGCCGGCTACTCCCGCATCACCACCCTCATCGACAACGTCCTCGGCTACCAGCGGCTGGACACCGGCGAGCAGGCGATCACCCGTACGAAGGTGATGCTCGACGCGGTCGTCGCCGCCGGTGTCGACGGTGCCGTGGAGCTCATCGGGCCGGGCCGCGTGCAGTTCGCGGTGCACGCGCCGCCCATCGAGGCCGAGGTCGACGCGCCCCTCCTCGCCACCGCGCTCGCGCACCTCGTCGCCGACGTCGCGGGTGTCGACGCCACCGGCAACGCGCCCGTCTCCGCGGGCGGTTACATGGACAACACCGTGGTGGTCGCGGCCGCGCAGCGCGGCGAGGTCGTACGGATCGAGGTGCGCGGGCCGTACGCCGGCGGCGACCCGGTGCACGAGCCGATCGTGCGCGGGATCGTGCGCGCCCACGGCGGCGTGCTGCAGACCCACGAGGTGCCCGGGATGAGCGGCAGCGCGTACGTGCTGGAGGTGCCGCTCGGCGGCGGTGCCGGTGCCGTGCCCGCTCCCCCCGTCCCGGCCCCGCTGGAACTCGCCGCCGCCCAGCCCGCGTCCGGTGACGCCCACCCGGCCGACGGCACCCACGCCGACGCCGCCGACCACGGCCCCGGCGGGCGCCGGCGGGCCCGGCGGTCGTCCGTGGACGCCTTCCTGGACAGCGACGTGCCCGCTGCCGCCGAGCCGGAGGCCGGGGTGCCGACAGGGCGCCGCCGTCGTCGCGGCCCGGCCGCCGACGAGCCGGCCGCGCCCCTCCCGCCAGAGGCCGACGCGCCCGCGGAGGGCGGCCCGGTCGGGTCCGGGCGCCGGCGCGGACGGCCGGCCGGTGACGTCGACGGCGCGGACGCGCCCGGTGTCGCGGGCGCGCTCCCCGCCGGTCCGGTGGGTGCGGGCGTCCCGGGTGTCGGGGTGTCGGAGGGTGCCGTGCGCACCGCCGCGGAGCACGCCGCGGGGACCGCTGCCTCGGGTACGGGGCTCGGCGGCACCGTTCCGCCGCAGGGGGTGCCCGTGCCGGGCGCGCCCTCGGGGCGGCGCGCGCGCCGCCCCGTGGAGCAGGCGCCGCAGGGCGGGCCCGGGCAGGAGCAGCACGCGCTGCCGCCCGCGCTGCCCGCCGTCGCCGGACCGCAGGGCGGCGAGTCGGGCGAGGCCGGTACGGCGGGGGAGGCCGCCCAGCCGACCGGGCGCCGGCGGCGTGCCCTCGCCGCCGCCCAGGAACGCGCCGCCGCGCAGGAGGCGGGACCGCGCGCGGTGTTCGCCCTGCCGCCCGCGGACGCGGACCGTGCGGAAGGGGACATCGCGGCCGAGGCCGTCGACGTACCGGTGCCCGGTGGCGCCGCGGCCGGGGCGGCCGGGCCCGTCGCCGGTGCGCCCGTGCCGGGGAGTGCCGTCCAGGTGCCCGGTGTGCTGCCGCTGCCCGGGACTCCCCTGCCGGGGGTGCCGGTCGCGGGTGCGCTGCCCGGGCAGGTCCCCGTGCAGGTGCCGCTGCCGGTGCCGGGTCAGGCTCAGGCCGCCGGTGCGCCGGTGGCCGTCCCGCCGCAGGTTCCCGGCCAGGCCGTTCCCGTGGCGGTGCCGCTCCCGGGGCAGCCGGCCGGCCCCGTCGGCACCGGTGCCGACGCGGACCACGGCCGTCACGACGCCGTCCCGCTCGACCAGGCCGACGACCACACCCCGCCCCAGCCGCACCCCACCACCGCGCCGACCGGACGCCGCCGCCGGGCCGTCGCCGCCCCGCCGCCCGCCGAGGTGGGCGCGGAGGCGCCGGGGCAGCCGAACCCCGCCGTCGGTCCGGCTCCGGCGGTCCCGGTCCAGGTGCCGCAGCAGGTTCCGGCGCAGGCGCAGGCGCTGGGGCAAGCGTCCTCGCCGGTGCCGGCTCCGGCTCCGGCGGCCGTGCAGGCTCCCGGGCAGGTGCCCGGTTCCCCCGGTGCGGTGCAGTTGCCCGCCCAGCAGGGCGCCAAGGCTCCGGCGCCGGGGGCGCAGCCCGTCCCCGGGCAACCCGTCGTACCCGCTCAGGGGCAACCCGTAGGACCCGGACAACCGGTTCCGGCGGCGCAGCCCGTCGTGCCGGGGCAGCCCGTACCCCCCGTACCTCCGCAGGGTCAGGCCCCCGCGCAGATCCAGCCGCAGGCGCCCGCCCCGGCCCAGCCGCTGCCCGCCGAGGCGGTGCCCGGTGTGCCGGGCGGGACTCCGGCGGCGGGGACGCCGTTGCCGCCCGAGGCCGCGGGGGCCGCGGCGCGGGCCGCGCAGCCGTTGCCCGCGGAGGCCGGTGCGCCGGTCGACCCGAACTCCACGCAGGGCCGGGCGATCAGCGTGCGGACGCTGGGGCAGGGCGTGCCGTTCACGCGGCAGGCCGTGCAGGTGCAGCAGTCCGGCCCCTCCGCCACGGCGACCCCGCCCCCGCACGCCCCGGGCGGCTCCGGGCGGCGCCGCAAGCTGGGCACGCCCCCCGACCCGGCCGCCCGCCAGCACCCGAACGGCACGGCCGGCGAGCAGGGCCCGAGCCCCGTACCGACGGCGCCCGCCCCGGCAGCCGCGCCGCAGACCGCCGTACCGCAGGCGCCACAGTCGCCCCAGGCATCCCAGCCCGCGCACCCCTCCCTGGCCGGTCAGTCGCGGCTCACCACGCCCGGGACCGAGGGTGCGGGGCGGTCGTACGCCATAGGGGCGCCGGACGAGAACGCCGCCGAGGGGCCCGAACCGCTGGACGGTCCCGGCGGGGCCGTCGAGGTGGCGGACACCCCGCGCCCGCAGCCGATGGACGACGAGCTGCCGCCGGAGCCGCTGGACAACCCGCGGCGGCTGCTGGTGTGGCCGGCGCCGGACGTCAGCACCCAGCAGGCGCTGAGCGACCGCGGGTACCGGCCGGTCATCGTGCACTCGCGCGAGGAGGTGGACGCGCAGATCGCGGCCTTCCCCGCCGCGCTGTTCGTCGACCCGCTGACCGGGCCGATCACCCGGACCGCGCTCCAGGCGCTGCGCCAGGCCGCGGTGGCCGCCGAGGTGCCGGTGATGGTGACGGCCGGGCTCGGCCAGGCGACGCGCGAGGCGGCGTACGGCGCCGACCCCGCCGTCCTGCTGAAGGCGCTGGCGCCGCGTGACAGCGAGCAGCACCCGCCGCGCGTGCTGCTCATCGAGGAGCACGCGGAGATCGCGCTGGCGTTGACGGCGACGCTGGAGCGGCGCGGGATGCAGGTCGCGCGGGCCGCGTCCGACAACGACGCGGTGACGCTGGCGGGGCAGTTCCGGCCGAACCTCGTGGTGATGGACCTGATGCAGGTGCACCGGCGGCGGGCCGGGATCGTGGACTGGCTGCGCGCGAACGGGCAGCTCAACCGCACCCCGCTGGTCGTCTACACGGCCGCCGTGGACCCGGCCGACCTGCCGCGGCTCGCGTCCGGCGAGACGGTGCTGTTCCTCGCCGAGCGCTCGACGAGCCCGGAGGTGCAGGGCCGGATCGTGGACCTGCTGTCGCGCATCGGCACCAACTAGCCGCCCGGCGGTCCCCCTCGCGACGGCGGTCCCCCTCGCGGAGGCCGTCACCGGCGAAAACCTGAGGGGCAGCCCCCGGTCCGCACCGGGAACTGCCCCTCAAGTCTGCCGCTCCGCGGGGATCAGCCGAGCTGTGTCACGTCCAGCTCGCCCTGCGCGTACTGCCGGCGCAGCACCTTCTTGTCGAACTTGCCGACGCTGGTCTTCGGCACGGACTCGATGATCGTCCAGCGCTCCGGGAGCTGCCACCGGGCGATGTGGCCCTCCTCGGCGAGGAAGGCGCGCAGCGAGGTGAAGTCGGCGGTGGAGCCCTCCTTGAGCACGACGGTGGCCAGCGGGCGCTCGCCCCACTTGTCGTCGGGGACGGCGACCACGGCGGCCTCGGCGACGTCCGGGTGGGACATCAGGGCGTTCTCCAGCTCGACGGAGGAGATCCACTCGCCGCCGGACTTGATGACGTCCTTGGCGCGGTCGGTGAGGGTGAGGAAGCCGTCGGGGGAGATGGTGCCGACGTCGCCGGTCTTCAGCCAGCCGTCCTCGCTGAACTTGTCGGCGGGGCGCAGCGGTTCGGCGTCCGGGCCGTTGTAGTAGGCGCCGGCGATCCAGGGGCCGCGGACCTCCAGCTCGCCCGCCGCCTCGCCGTCCCAGGGGAGGCGTTCGCCGCCGGGGCCGGTGAGGCGGGCCTCGACGCCGGTGGGGAAGCGGCCCTGGGTGAGGCGGTAGGCGAACTCCTCGTCGGTGCCGACCGCGTGGGCCGGCGGGCGGGCGACCGTGCCGAGCGGGGAGGTCTCGGTCATGCCCCAGGCGTGGCAGACGCGCATGCCCAGCTCGTCGAAGGCCTCCATCAGGGAGGGCGGACAGGCGGAGCCGCCGATGGTGACCTGGGTGAGGGAGGAGACGTCCCGCGGCCGGGCGGTCAGCTCGCCGAGCAGGCCCTGCCAGATGGTGGGGACGGCGGCGGCGTGGGTCGGCTTCTCGCCCTCGATCATCTCGGCGAGCGGGGCGGGCTGCAGGAAGCGGTCCGGCATCAGCATGTTGACGCCGGTCATGAACGTGGCGTGCGGCAGGCCCCAGGCGTTGACGTGGAACTGCGGCACCACGATCAGCGAGGTGTCCCGGTCGGTGAGGCCCATCGACTGGGTCATGTTGACCTGCATGGAGTGCAGGTAGATGGAACGGTGGCTGTAGACCACGCCCTTGGGGTCGCCGGTGGTGCCGGAGGTGTAGCACATGGCGGCGGCCTGGCGTTCGTCCAGCTCGGGCCAGTCGTAGTGCTCGGGCTTCCCGGCGAGGAGGTCCTCGTACTCGTGGACCTGGGCGGTGGCGTCGGCGAGGAGGGAGCGGTCGCCGGGGCCGGAGACGACCACGTGCTCGACCGTCTTCAGGTGCGGGAGCAGCGGGGCCAGCAGCGGGAGCAGGGAGCCGTTGGCGACGATCACGCGGTCGGCGGCGTGCTGGACGATCCAGACCAGCTGCTCGGCCGGCAGCCGCAGGTTCAGGGTGTGCAGGACGGCGCCCATGGAGGGGATCGCGAAGTACGCCTCGACGTGCTCGGCGTTGTTCCACATCAGGGTGGCCACGCGGTCGTCGCCGCGGACGCCGAGGTCCTCGCGCAGGGCGTGCGCCAGCTGGGCGGCTCGGGCGCCGATCTCGGCGTAGGTGCGGCGCTGGGGCCCGCCCTCGCCGGTCCAGGTGGTCACCTGTGAGGTGCCGTGGACCGTCGACCCGTGGGTCAGGATCCTCGAGATCAGCAGCGGTACGTCCTGCATGGTGCTCAGCACGGCGTCCTCCCGGGCGACATTGCCTACGCGGTGGTAACGGATGCGCTGATTCTGCGCACATACCGCGCGGTATGTCACTAGGTGCCGCCGATCGATCAAGTCACGGTACGGCACACCCGGCCTGTCAGGGCTGCGGTCGGGGCTCTCGTCGGGTTCCGGTCGGGGCTTCGGTGAGGCTGAGGTCAGGGTTGAGGTCAGGGCTCCGGTCAGGCTCCGGTCGGGGCTCGGTCAGGCGTGGGCCAGGCTCAGCTCGGGGTCCTCGCGGAGCTTGCCGAGCGCGCGGGAGACCGCCGACTTCACCGTGCCGACCGAGACGCCGAGCACCTCGGCCGTCTGGGCCTCGCTGAGGTCCTCGTAGTACCTGAGGACGACCATCGCGCGCTGCCGGGCCGGGAGCTTGAGGATGGCGCGCCACATCGCGTCGTGCAGCGCCTGCCGCTCGGCCGGGTCGTCGTCGCCCGGGACGGGCTCCGGCTCGGGCAGCTCGTCGACGGCGAACTCGTCCACCTTGCGCTTGCGCCACTGCGAGGTGCGGGTGTTCAGCAGGGCCCGGCGGACGTAGCCGTCGAGGGCGCGGTGGTCCTCGATGCGCTCCCAGGCGACGTACGTCTTGGCGAGCGCGGTCTGGAGCAGGTCCTCCGCGTCGCTGGGGTTCGCGGTCAGCGACCGCGCGGTGCGCAGCAGCACCGGCTGACGGGCGCGGACGTACGACGAGAACGACGGGTACGCCGACGGTCTCGTCATGCCGTGCGAGGCGCTGGTGCAGACGGGTGTGGTCATGGCTCCACGCTAGGAGCGGAGCGGCTCGCGCGGATCGGCCGCAGGTCCAGAAGGGAAGTCCCCCTCAGGTTGTAGGGGTGGTGCCGGCTCCACCTCCTGTAGGTGGACGGACGGGCGGGGAGCCGTGCGGGTTCACCCCTGGGGGCCGGCCGTAGCGGAGCGCGCCGGTGACGAGGCTCGGGCACGCTCGGGGCACGGCTGGCGGCGCGGTCCGGTGGTACGGCCTGGCGGCGCGGTCCGGCGGTACGGCCCTGCGGTACGGCCCTGCGGTACGGTCCGGCGGCGCGGCCCTGCGGTACGACCCTGCGGTGCGGCTGACACGAAGACGTCCGCGCGACGGCGCCGAAGCACCGCCGCGCGGACGCTGTGACTACTACCCCTGAGCACACCGTTCCCCCCGGACGCGCGGGGCCGGGGAAAGGGCCGGCCCCGCGCACCGGATCACAGGAAGAGTGGGAAGAAGGTGACCCCGACGCTGCTGTTGCCCTGGTTGATGGCGGTGAACGCGGATCCGTCGACCTGCGCGGTGCTGTTCTGGTTGGTGGCGCCGGACCCGACGGCGTTCTGCTGGGACGTGGACGAGTTGCCGTTGTTGTTGTGCCCGACACCGCTGCCGACGACGCTCGCGACACCCGCGTTCGATCCGTCGTCCGCGAAGCCGCCGTTGTCCGCCGCCGCGATGCCGGTGAAGAGCACGGCGGCGAGCGGGAGGGCGGAGACGGCGGCGATGACGCGGGCGGTACGGATGCTTGCCATGGTGTTCCTCCAGAACTCACGGACTCAAGTACGGGTCTGGCCAGGGCAGTTGGCCGACCGCCCCGGCGCCTTGACGACGTCGCGAGTCCAGAGTTGCCCAGCGCATACTCGACCAACCACCCCGAAAGGCATGATTCGCACGCAAGCGTGAGGACAAGTCGATAAACCTCCACTGCCACCCTTCCGGGCATCACGCCACACCCCGGGCGCGCCGGATGCGCCCGGAGCCCGCACGGCGCATGAGGGGAAGCGTTCCGCCACGTTTTCGGCCATTCCCTTGCATACCGGCGCGTCGCACACCCTCCCCCTTCCCTTTTTCGAACGCGTGTACGAAACTCGATCCATGGCCACCACCGACCGGTACGCCCGCGCCCGGCATCCCGGGCACTCCCGGCAGGCCACGACGCTGGCCCTCGCCCACGCACTGTCGGCCGCCGAACGCGGCTTGGCGGTCATCCCCCTGTCCCGGACCAAGCTCCCGGCCCTGCGCTCCCCGCACCGCGACACCCCCGAACCCCCGGCGGGACCGCCGTGCCGCGGCGAGTGCGGACGCCTCGGCCACGGGGTGTACGACGCGTCCGCCGACCCGGCCCGCGTGCGGGAGATGTTCGCCGCCGCGCCGTGGGCGACCGGCTACGGCATCGCCTGCGGCCTACCGCCCCACCACCTCGTCGGCATCGACCTGGACACCAAGACGGGCACGAACTCCTCGACGGCCCTGCGCGAACTGGCGCTGCGGCACCTGTTCACCATCCCGCCGACGGTCGTGGTCGTGACCCCGTCGGGGGGCCGCCACCTGTGGCTGACGGGGCCGCCGGACGTGGCGATCCCCAACTCCGCGAGCCGGCTGGCCCCCGGCATCGACGTCCGCGGCGCCGGCGGCTACCTGGTCGGCCCCGGCTCCCGCACCGACCACGGCGTCTACGCCACCGCCCCGGGCACGGCCCACCTGCCCCCGGCGCCCTGCCCGCGGGCCCTGCTGCACATCCTGCTCCCCCCGCCCCGCCCGGCGACCACGGCTGCCGCCCCGTCCCCCGAGGACACCCACGGCCACGGCCTGATCCACTTCGTCCTCGCGGCCCACGAGGGCCAGCGCAACACCCGCCTCTTCTGGGCAGCCTGCCGCGCCTACGAGAACGGCATCGGCCCGACCCTCTCCGAGCCCCTGATCCAGGCAGCCGTCCACACGGGCCTCACCCCGAGAGAGGCCCGCTCGACGGTGGCTTCGGCGGCGCGGATGACGGGGCGGCGGGGGGTGGGGTGAGGGAAGCTCCGCGCGCGTGGGGGACGAGCGAGGCTTCCCCGGCGGGGCGCACTACCTCGCCGGGCCCTTGAATGTCCGGATCCAGAGCCGACTGCCCATGAGGTGTTCGGTGTTCAGTGCTCGTGGCCGTGCTTGTGAAGTGCTGCAGCGGCCCGGAACCGGATGCGCCCGCAGCGGTCGCGCTCCGCGTCGGCAGCGTCCTCCGGGCAGCAGCAGTGCTGGGACAGCCAGCGCAGGTCGTCAGGGTCCAGCCAGAGAGGCACACGCCCCTTCTCCTGCTCACTCTCCGGGTCGGTCGGTACAGCGTCGGCCATGAGCGGAGCGTACTCCCGCCGTCGTCGGCGACACCTAGAACCCGCGTGAAGGGGAAGGCCACCCGCAACCTCGCCGGGCGCCCCCGCACGAGTGCCTCCACAGCACTGGACCGCCGCCGGGGTACCTTTCCCGCCCATCTCAAGGTCCCGGAAGCTCCCTGTGCACACACTGCCTTCCTGCTGTCCGAGACACGGCGATTGCCCAGCGGAACACGGGCCCGGGAGGCAGTTACGCCCGCCTGGCCGAGCTGGGAGCAGAACCGGTGGCGTTCTCCGAGGAGCTTCGGGCGCGGATGCCGAGCGAGGATGAGCGCACCGCCCCGAACCTCGCGGCCGGCACTCCGGTCCTGGAAATCTGCCGCACCGCCTTCACCGAGGACGAGCGCCCCGTGGAGGTCAACCAGATGCTCCTGGACGCCGGTTCGTACGTCCTGGAGTATTGCCTGAGCAGCTGAGCTGTTACAGGAATCTCTACCTCATCAAG
>NZ_KQ948560.1:173280-222750 GCF_001514125.1 Streptomyces longwoodensis
GCCCGCGCACGGCGCGGGCGCGCGCCGCCTCTGCGGCGCGGCCTGCCTCCTGTCTGCGCCCCGGCTGGCCGCGCCCGGCGGCGCGCTGCGTGCATGCGGCGGAGGTAGGAAGACCCTCTGTGGCCGAGGCCGGTCGGCTCCACGGCTTTAGCCACCTCCCCGGTCCGGGTCCCGCGTCGAGCAAGACCAGGGGGCCACTCGTGCACATTGCGGGCAGGTCCAAAGCCTGCCCGAGTTGCCAACCAGCGTACGGCCCCCTGATCATGCTCGACCCCAGACCGGGCAGGCCACCGGCCAAACCCGCTCCGCCGACCTCGTGTGTTAGCTACGATCGAACATTTGCCGATGCAGCCAGGGAGGGGGGAAGCGTGGAGTTCGCAGTAGGAACTGTTCTCGCTTTAGCAGCTCTAGCAGTTTCGTGGATCGCACTCGCATGGCAAAAGCGAGGCGGGACTTCCAAAAGGCTGCACTACACAGCCTACTATGAACTACTGACCCTCCAACGCGGAGAGGACGTCATTGACAGCCTGATCGACGGGCCGATCAGCGTGAACCTCGAGCCCAGCGGTCAACGCCTCATTATGCCTCTCGTCTTTGAGCTCAGGCTTGCAAATACCGGCGCAGCACCCATCACAAAGGACGACTTTTCCAGTCCGTTAACTATTCGCTTTGGGAGTCACTGTAATTTTATGGGTGGATCCATGGAGGTTAATCGTGGATCCATATCGGAATTCTTTGGCGAAGACCCTTTTGAAATTGATCAAGGCTGTTTGCGCATCAAGCCATTCCTCATGAATCCAGGCGACGAGGTAACGCTTTCCGGAATCCTAAACGGACCTGTCGACAATGATGGGATTGAGGTAAGCGGGCGAATTGCTGGGGTGGAAACCTTTGGGCACTTGAAGCCGAAAGACGTCGGAATTCGCCTGAAAATGCACGTGCGGTCCATGCTCTTCGAAAGAATGGAGGACTGGCCCGCCACCGGCCGCGTCGAGGCAAAAGTTCTAGTGATCCAAAAATTCCTCCCGCTGGATGATATCGCGCCAGGAGCGATGCAGGGGCATTTCTCAACGAGGCTCAATGGTGTACCAGTTCGAGAAATGCACGTGGTGGCCTTCACGTTTAATGCCCATTCCGACAGCACGGAGGACCCCAATGACGGATCGATAACCTTTGAGACCGCCGATTCCTCCTTCCTTCATTGCGACGTCATGCTAGACGGGACAGAGTTGTCGGAGCAGCGTGCACGCCACTTCGTCATCTGGAATGACAAGAAAGTAACAATCCGCGCACGGAGAATTGGACGCAACCAGGATCTAGTCGTACGATTCATCAGCGAGGGAGACGTCGAGGATCTGCGAATAACACGAAAGCCAACTTCCGTCGCAGACGTCCAGATCATGCGAACGCAAGTCGTTGAGGACCCGCTAGGGCGCAATCTACTTGACATGCAGCCACGATTCCTGCTATTCAGCCAACGCGCCCATCGAAAATTCCACACCGACATGCCCAGAATCAAAAATCTGTTGCAGCACAGTCGCGAAATAAAAAAGAAGATATTGCACGGCGACTGATTCAGTGACGGCAACAGCGACGGACGGCAACGGCACTCGACAGCCCAGCACGGTACTGGCGAAGCGTGGGCGTACCAGCCCACCAAGGCTTGCCCGCATCTTCTAAGCGCCTGGTCGCTCATTGCGTCATGAGTCGGCATCCGACGCCATGCTCATGGAGTTGCGGCATCAAGCGTGTGCCGCGCTGCGGTCGTGAACCGCTCGCGAATACCCTCGCGGGCTTCCTGGTTGCTCTCCAGTTCAGCGACGATCGCAGTCGCTTCGTCAAGGAAGACAGTAAATGCATTATTGTCCTCATGCGCCTGAGTGATTGCAGTGTTAGCGAGTTCCTCGGCTCGTTCGAACGCCTCGAACATCACGTTCGCTCCAGGAGGCACTCGAACGTCCCCTACCTCCGCCATGAGCTCTTGCATCTGCCTTGTAGCCTCCTCCATGGCCTCAACAGCGGACGTCATGGCTGGTACTGTCCCGCTGGTGATGCGTTCGGCTGCCGGCCGCTGCGAATCTGCGAGTTCCATGAGTTTGGTGGCTAGGTCCACGTCACGCCGAATACTGACGGCGAGCTCTTCCGCTGCCCGAGCCACCTCGGCTGGTCCTAGGATGTCGATCCGCCTCGCGCGCTCTGCCATGCGGCCAGTAGCTTCCTTCAGTGGGTTGAGTCCCGGTGAGTCGGAGTGCCCTGGCAGACCCACGGAGTCAATGATGCGAAGGCACTCGTCCCAGGCTGCTAGGAAACCTTCGTACGCCTGGAGCCGCTGTTGCCGAAGCCAGTGGGCTTGATCGACGTCGGCTTGATCGCGAACTTGCTGCAAGGTGGCTTCCGCACTGATCAACGCCCCCTTCTTCGCGGCACGGGCACCAACGACTGTGCCAGCTAGTCCGAACACCGCAGCCACCAAGGCGAGAACAAGCTCCTTCATGAGCAGACATCATCGCGGCGGCGGCCGTCAGGCGGAATGGGGCGTCTCACAGGCCTGGTTCCGACCACAGGAACGCAGTCGGCGTTGGCCCACTTAGTGGCCCGCGGCAGATGTCAGCCCACCTGACCGGCTCGAACGGGCCAGCTGCAGCAGGGGTGAGTGTCTAACTGCGTGACAACGCCGCCGAACATCGGCGGACGAGCGCGAAGGTCTGCGGACCATCAGTGGAGGTGAGACGGGCAGCAGCCCAAGGCCCCCCCATCCCAGTTGCTTCGGGACAAAGAGGTCCGTGCCCCATCCGTGCCCGATCGAGCGGGGAGCCGCAGGCAATCACGGCGACGAGTGGGCAGCGCGCAGCACAACGGCCCCTGACCATATGACCTGGTCAGGGGCCGTTCGCCTGCGGTGGGTGTGGGATTTGAACCCACGGTGACATCGCTGCCACGACGGTTTTCAAGACCGTTCCCTTAGGCCGCTCGGGCAACCCACCCAGCCCACGCCCACCTGGGACGGAGCGGGTACAGCGTACCGGGAGGGGGCCGCGGGCGGGGGCAGTGGTCCACACCTGGTCCACCAGGTCTAGCTCGCCCCATGGACGTCGCTCGTCGCAGCTCGCACCGACACCAAGGAAGCCTCGGCGGTCAGTAATGCCCGTTTCGTGGGATTTCAGTTGGGCATGTCACGGGGTCGTCACCGTGTCGTCCTGGATCAAGGACCGAGGCAACCGCTCGGATCCTGGGCCCCTCATAGTGATCAAGAACGTGCCGAGGAACGCCCACGCCTCAGCCCCAACCATGAGATCACGCAGGGGAACTGACACATGATCCGTAACCGCCGCAAGGCCTTCCTTGTCTCCGCCGCGCTCCTGGGCGGCACCCTGCTGATGACGGCGTGCAACCAGAGCGACGACGCCGACAGCTCCTCCGGCAAGGCCGACGCGTCTGCGGCGGCGAGCACGTCTGGTGCCACAGGTGTCAGCGGTGCCTCCGCGTCCCCCTCCGGCTCCGGGAACACGTCCGGTTCCGGGAACACGTCCGGCGGCAGCACGTCCGGCTCCGGGAGCACGTCCGGTTCCGGGAAGGCGTCCGGCGGTGGCAGCGCGTCCGGTTCCGGGAGCACATCCGGTTCCGGCGAGACCGTCGTGGAGGGCCTCGACAAGGGCAAGGGCGTCAGCGGCACCTGGTACGGCATCGTGCGGTACGTGGCGCCCGGCAAGTACCTGGTCGACGGTCCTGCAGCCAAGGGCTCCGGCGGTGAGCAGCAGGCGTTCTTCCTCGCCGAGGACACCGTGATCCTGGGCGGGGGCCAGATCTGCGGCACCGCCGGCTCGAAGGTGGACGCCCCCTGCGAGGAGGCCGACCTGGAGAAGGCCGCCAAGAAGGGCGTGGAGGCCGAAGTCGTGGTCAAGAACGGCATGGCCACGCAGATCACCGACGGTGCGCTCCTCTGACCCGACAGCTCGCACCGAGCAGAGGCGGTCTGCCGGAAGCCACACTTCCGGCAGACCGCCTCACTCATGCTGGTCGGTCAGCTGTCCCCGGTGCGGGAGCCGAGGGTGAGGTCGACGGTGCGGGTCTTGCCGCCGCGCTCGTAAGTGAGCGTCACCGTGTCGCCGGGCTTGTGGGTCCAGATCTCGCCGATGAGGGTCGGGCCGCTGTCGATCACCCGATCGTCGAGCTTGGTGATCACGTCGCCGGACTTGAGGCCGGCCTTGGCCGCGGGGCCGCCCGCCTCCACCGCCTCGGTGCCGCCCGAGCCCTGGTCGCTGATCTTCGCCCCGCCCGCGCTCTCCTCCAGGGACACGGACGCGCCGATCTTGGCGTACACCGGCTTGCCGGTCTTGATCAGCTGCTGGGCGACGTACTTCGCCTGGTTGATCGGGATGGCGAAGCCCAGGCCGATCGAGCCCGCCTGGCCGGTGTTGCCCAGGCCGCCGCTGCTCGCCGACTGGATCGCGGAGTTGATGCCGATGACGTTGCCCTGGGCGTCCAGCAGCGGGCCGCCGGAGTTGCCCGGGTTGATCGACGCGTCGGTCTGCAGCGCGCTCATGTAGGAGGCGTTGCTGCCGGTGCCGTCGCTCGAGGCGACCGGACGGTTCTTGGCGCTGATGATGCCGGTGGTGACCGTGTTGGACAGGCCGAAGGGCGCGCCGATGGCGATCGTTGAGTCGCCCACGGCCACCTTGTCCGAGTTGCCGAGCGTCAGCGGCTTCAGGTCCGAGGGGGCGCTCTTCAGCTTGATGACCGCCACGTCGTAGCCCTGCGCGTGACCGACCACCTCGGCGTTGTACTTCTTGCCGTCGGGGAAGGTCGCCGTGAGCTTGCCGCCGTCCACGGCGTCGGCCACCACGTGGTTGTTGGTGACGATGTGGCCCTGGGTGTCGAACACGAACCCGGTGCCGGTGCCGCCCTCGCCGTTCGTCGACTCCGCCTCGATCGTCACGGTGCTCGGCAGCGCCTTCGCGGCCACACCCGCCACCGTGCCCGGGTCGCGCTTGACCGAGCCGCCGCTGTCCGACGCGGAGACCGTCGTGGAACCGCTGGTGTCGTCGTTCTTGGCCAGGGTGTAGCCGAGGCCGCCACCCAGACCGCCCGCGACCAGCGCGGCCACCAGGACGGCCGCGACCAGACCGCCCCGGCCCCGGCCCGCCTTCGGCGCCGGGTGCTGGGCGTACGTGGAGCCCCAGTCGGAGCCCCCTCCCGCGCCTCCGACGCCCTCAGCGGAACCCGCACCCGCGCCCGCGCCCGGGTCCGCGTACGACGGGGTGGCGGGCGGCGGGGGAGGCCAGGCGCCCGCGCCGTCGGCCGGAACGCCCGGGTGGCCCGGGTGGCCCGGGTGGCCCGGGTGGCCCGGGTGGCCCGGGTGGGCTGCCTGAGGTGCGCCCGCGTACGGGTCCTGCGGCGGGGCGGACGGGGCCGGCGGGGGCCAGCCCGCCTCGGCCGCGCTCGCCGGCGCGGCACCCGCGGCACCCGCGGCACCGGACGCCGGGGGCGTCGCGGGCGGCGGGGCGGACGGCGTCGGCGGGAGGGGAGTCGTCGGGGCGCCCGCGTCGCTCGCGGGGTGCGGCCGGGAAGCCTCGGGAGATGCCACCGGCACGGGAGGTGCGGACGGGGCGGGGGGTACCGCGGTGCCCTCGTTCTCGGTGCTCACAGCTCTTCTCCTCGGTCCACGGCTGTTGTCGTCGGTCGCACTGGGTCACGCCTGTTCACGCTGTCCCGTCGGCCCGGTGCGCGGCAGCTGTGCATGTGTTGTTGTACGGTCAGCTTTTCCCACGGGCCGTCAGAGCACCATAAGCGGTGGCTGTGGGGGTGAAGCCAGTCCTTATATCCGACATTCGGGGTAATCCGGCTGCTTCACCGGAACATCTCAGACTGTTCTCAGACGCTTCTCAGAAAGCCGCTCCGCCCGGCTCCCGAGAAGGCCCTCCGAGGGACGACTGCCCCGCCGCGGTGGCACCATGACGCGGTGACCCTCGCACGACAGCACCCGATTCAAGTCGTCGCCCACCGAGGAGCCTCCGAGGAGGCGCCCGAGCACACCCTGGCCGCTTACCGGAAGGCGATCGAGGACGGCGCGGACGCCCTCGAGTGCGACGTACGGCTCTCCGCGGACGGCCACCTCGTGTGCGTGCACGACCGTCGCGTCAACCGTACGTCCAACGGGCGCGGCGCGGTCTCCGCGCTGGAGCTCGCCGACCTCGCCGCGCTGGACTTCGGCTCCTGGAAGGCGCGGGAGGCGCTGCGCAGCCGGGACGAGGAACCCGACTGGGAGTTCCGCCCGGAGGACCGCGAGCAGACCTCGGTGCTGACCCTGGAGCGCCTGCTGGAGCTGGTCGCCGACGCGGGACGGCGCGTGGAGCTGGCCGTGGAGACCAAGCACCCCACGCGCTGGGCGGGGCAGGTGGAGGAGCGGCTGCTGCACCTGCTGAAGCGGTTCGGGCTGGACGCGCCGCCGAGCCCGGCCGAGTCGCCGGTGCGGATCATGAGCTTCTCGGCGCGTTCGCTGCACCGCGTGCGTGCCGAGGCGCCGACGCTGCCGACGGTCTACCTCACCCAGTTCGTCTCGCCCCGGCTGCGCGACGGCCGCCTGCCGGCCGGCGTCGGCATCGCGGGCCCGTCGATCCGCATCGTCCGCAGCCACCCCGCGTACGTGGAGCGGCTGAAGCGGGCGGGCCACGGCGTGCACGTCTGGACGGTGAACGAACCCGCGGACGTCGAGCTGTGCGTCGGGCTCGGCGTGGACGCGATCATCACCAACCGCCCCCGCGCGGTGCTGAGCCAGCTGGGCCGCCGCTGAGCCGAGGTACCGGTCGGGTCAGGGTCGCCGCTGAGCCGAGGCGCCGTTCGAGTCGGGGCCGCCGCCGAGCCACTGAGCCGCCGAGCCGCTGAGCACTGGCCGGGCCGCCGCTGCGTAAGGGCGGTGCCACACATCGTCACCCCGGCAGGGGTTCCGCGGCACCTCATCGTCTCTCACGTCACAGAAGTCCCAAAAGGGCGCCCGAGTCCCACCCTCACCTCTTGACCACACAGCTCTCCTCCAGCATTCTCCAAATCGGCCACACCATCGAAATCCGGCCACGGACAGGCGCGCGACCATGGGCTCCTCACGGGGAGTGCACCGGCGCGTTCGCTCCGTGTTCGAACGCTGCGAATGCGTCAACCGGAGGCGGATTGGCCGGTTTCCGGTTCAGGCCAATGGGGCATCCACACCGTGGCGTGGGGCGAAGGAGGTCTCGGGGGTGGCGTTGGTGGTGGCACAGGAGGTGCCCACGTCGTCGAGCATGGCCGTACCCCATGGCCCTGCGGGCGTGGGGGAAGCGCGACACCGCATGCGGGACCAGCTGCGGGGGCGCGGAGTGTCGGAAACGGTCATCGACGACGCCGTACTGATCCTGTCGGAACTGCTCAGCAACGCGTGCAAGCACGGCCGGCCCCTGGGCGACGCCCTGGCCGGGGACGGCGACGTGCGGGCCGCCTGGCGGGTGGACCCGACCGGACGGCTCGTCGTCGAGGTGACCGACGGCGGCGGCCCGACCCGCCCCGCCCCGGCCACTCCGTCCGTCACCGCGCACGGCGGTCGCGGGCTGAACATCATCCGGGCGCTGGCCGACGACTGGGGCGTCCGGGACGACGTACGGGGTGAGGTCACGGTGTGGGTCGTCGTGCACCACGACGTCCACGACCCGGCCGCCCCGCACCGCCGCGACGACTTCGCCCCGCGGGTCGCGGCGCCCCCGGTGGCGGCCCTCCCGGGGCTGGACTTCGCGGACGCGTTCGACGACCTGGACTGACGGCCCGTCGTCCACAGGTTCCCGTCCCTCCCCACGGGAACGGCTAGGCTCCCGCCCGTACCAGACGAGCCGTACCCGGGAGACACCCTGATGGCCAAGAAGCGACCCCAGACGAGGGCCACGCGGCCCCAGCTCACCGACGGGGAGATCCCGGTCGTCGGCGCCCGTGAGCCCTGTCCGTGCGGCAGCGGCCGCCGGTACAAGGCCTGCCACGGCCGGGCCGCCGCGCACGCGGTGACCGAGCTGGTGCACCGCCCGTTCGAGGGGCTGCCGGGCGAGTGCGACTGGGTCGCCCTGCGCGAGCTGGTCCCTGCGGCCACCGTGGAGCTGCCCCTGAAGGACGGGCTGCCCGCGGACGTCCCGTCGGTCACGCTCGCCACCGTGCTGCCCATGGCGTGGCCGGCGCTGCGCCGCGACGACGGCTCGGTCCTGCTCGGCCTGCAGAACGACACGGCGTCCGGCGACATCAGCCGCGACCTCGCCGACACCCTCCAGCGCGCGCTCACCGCCCAGCCCGGCACGCCGGTGCAGGCGCGCCGCGCGCCCGCCGACGGTCCCCGGCTGCAGGACCTGCTGGACGCGGAGGGCACTTTCGAGCCGGTCGTGCACAGCGGATTCGAGTTCTGGATCCCGGACACGGAGAACGCCACGCCGGAGGTGACCGCCTCCCTGGAGCGGGCCAACGCGGCCGCGATCCCGACCGTGAAGCTGGCCGGCGTGGACGCCGCGTACTGGTGCGAGACGCCGGAGAAGAACCACCTGCGGTGGGTCATGCCGCACCCCGAGGAGCAGCTGCTGGACGCGCTGGCGCGGCTGCACGCGGCGGGCCGGTCCAGCCTCGGCGAGGGCACCCGCCTGGTGGGGTCCTTCCGGGCGCACGGCCTGACGGTTCCCGTGTGGGACCTGCCGAGCGGGGTCGGCGCGGACGACGTGGAGAAGCCCGCCGCCGAGTTCGCCGAGCGGCTGGCCGCCGCGCTGTCCTCCGACGCCCCGCTGACCCCCGAGGAGCGCCGGGCGCGTGGCGGGCTCACCAACCGGCAGGTCACGCTCAGCTGATCCGATCGCACTTGCGACGGGACGCGCGGCCGGGCGGCGGGTCGGCACGCCCGGCCTGGCACCCGCTGCGTGGACGGGGTGACTCCGCTCACAACTCCCGTTCGCACAAGGGGAGTCGAAGCCAAGCGTGCCGCTCGGCGCGTGTCCGGAAAGCCGATGAAAACAGGAGATCGAATTTGCTTGGGGCCGATCTCTTGTTACCGTTCGAGTAGCCCGGTTGCTGGTGCATCCCCCGTCGCCAGCAACCGGGTCTTTTCGTGCCCGGCCGGCTGTACACAACGGGGTCGGGTGTCAACTGCTCGTGTCCGCTTCGGAGTTGCTGCCGGAGCGCAGCAGGAGCGGGGCGTCGGCGCCGTTCGCGTCAGCCGCGGCGAACTCCGCGACCGCCCAGTGGTCCTCCGGCCCGCCCCCGCCGGGCCCGCGCGGGGTCTCACAGCTCGCGGGCTCGTCGTCGGCGCTCACCGCGCACCGCATCCGCACCGTCCGCCCGTGGGGCCCCATCAGGCTCAGCTCGGCGTCCAGGGCGCGGCCGGTGGCGTTGCGGTAGTAGGTGCGCGCCCAGGTCTCGTCGCCCTGCGTCAGCACGCAGGTCTGCGCTTCGACGCCGTCCGGGGAGGAGAGTTCCGGACCGCACCGGGCGGCCGTGGCGAGGCCGAGACCGAGCGTGCGGGGGGAGGAGGCGTCGGCCGCCGGGCCCTTCGCGTCACCGTCGGCCCCGTCCCGCGCCCGTCCCTCCGCCGGACGTCCGTCGACGGTGCGCGCGTCCCCCGGGTCCGCGTGCCCGTCGTCCGGCCGGCGCTCGTACGGCCGTCCGCCGCCCGCCGCGGGGCCGGCCGCCGCGTCGTCGTACGGCGGCTGGTGGACGACCGCGCGCGCGACGGACCGCACGGCCTCGCCCCCGCCGCCGACCGGCCCGGCGGACGCCGCCGCCAGGGGAAGGACGAGCACGCAGGTCGCGACGGCGCCGAGGGCCAGGAGACGAACGTTCATGGGCGGAAGATACGGGGCGGAGCCGGCCGGCCGGCCCGCGCGCGCCCGACACCCCTACAACTCGGGGGCGCTCACACCCGTACGAGTGAGGGCGTCGACGACCGCGTCCACCACGGCCTCCACGTCGGGCACCCAGGGGGAGGACGAGCCGGGCAGCGGGGCGCGCTCCCAGCGGACGCCGCCCTGGCCGGTGGCGGACGGCGGGAGCGCGAGGTAACCGCCCTCGCCGTGGAAGCGCAGGGAGCCGGGGACGAAGTCCTTGGCGTACAGCAGCTCGCCCAACTGTTCCAGGCCGTAGGGCCGGACGAGGATCGACCAGCGGGCCGGTGAGGCGACCACCGGGCCGAGGCGCATGCCCTGGCGGTCGAGCGCGGCGAGCGCGCGGGAGGCCGCGAGGGCGGGGAGGCTGACCGCGCAGGGCGCGCTGCCCCCGGTGGCCAGGACGATCGGGGCCGACGGCCGGTTGGTCCACCACCAGCGCACCATGCGGGCGTCGGTGGTGGCCGCGAGGAGGCCGGGGTCGAAGGGGTGTGCTCCGGGCACTGTGCAGTCCGGGTCCGGGCAGGCGCAGCGGCCGCGCGCGTCGGCCGCCACACCGGGGAGCACGGGCCACTGCCATTGAGTCGCACAGGCCAGGGCCGCGTCGATCAACTCAGGCCCCCCGTCGCCGCGCCGGGAGCGTTTGCGCTGGGACAGGAGCCTGCGTCGCCTTCCGAGGATCTCGCGCATGAGCGCTCGTTCCTTTCCGTTGCACCGCTGGCAACACCGAGGGCCACATCACACCATGTGTCGATCACTTCACTGGGCGTACCTGTTGGCGCATCACACCCTTGCTTAGGCAAGGGAAACCCCACACTGCGGTCTATCAAATGCCTGGGCGTGGCGTGGGGTGGCGAAGTCTGGCGTTTTGCCGCGCCGCTGGTTCTCTCCGCCTCCGCCACGGGAGGATGGGGCACGGTCGTCGATGGCTAGGACGCTCGGGTCGGGCACCAGGTTCCGGGCGGCTGTCCGCCACCCCGGCCGTACCGAGTAGGTACCCATCACAACCGTTGTGACGCTCCGTGGAGCCAGTCCAGTCGACCGCAATAGCCCGTTGCCCGAGTCAGTTTTAAGCCAACTTTGCCTTTCCACAAGGGGTGCCGCACCTCCCCACGGACACCAGGAATCCCAGCAGGACAATGCTGGACATCCCCTCACGAGTGCGTGTACATGTGGAGACACTGCAAGCGGCGCAGAATCACATGGGGGTTTGCGATGCTTTCCAGCACTACGCACCGGCCCGAGAGCCGGACGCCATGAACGCCCCGCATCCTCCGAAAGTGGCCGGAATCGATTCAACGGTTCCCTCACCGGCCCACACTGTCGCGCCGGCCCCCGCCGCCCCGGACGCCCCACCGGTCGCCGCCGCCCCCACCGTCCCCACCGCGCCGTGCGCCCCCGGAGCCCTCCTCCAGGACCGGCTCGCCGGCTGGGTCTCGGACCTCACGACCCTCCACGAACTGACCGAACGCCTCGCCCGCACACACGTCCTGGACGACGCGCTGCAGGAGTTGCTGCGCGCGGGTGCCGCCCTGGTGGGCGCCCAGCGCGGACTGGTCGCCCTGGAACCCGCCGACGGCCTCGGCCCGGACACCACCCTCGGACTCGGACTCGGCCGCGCCGACCTCGGCCACCTGGAGACCGTGCCGCGCAGCGCCCTGCCGTTCGGCCGCATCCTCGACGGACTGCCCGGCGGCGAGGACGGCGTCGCCGAACCCGACCTGTCCGCCCAGGACGGCCTCGACCCCCGCCACCGCGAGGTCGCCGCCCGCCTCGGGTACGCCGCCAGCTACGCCCTGCCCCTCGCCGGCGGGACCACCGGCCGCCTCGGCGCCGCCGTCTGGCTCTACGACGAGCCCGCCGAACCCGACGAGCGCCGCCGCCACCTCGTCGGCCTGTACGTCCGCCACGCCGCCGAGCACCTGACCCGGCTGCGCGAGGTCGAGCGCACGCGCGCGTGCATGCGGACGATCGCGGAGGAACTGCTGCCGTCCCGGCTCCCGCGCGTCGCCGGCGTCCAGCTCGCCGCCCGGCACCGCACCGGCCCGCACGGCGGCGGCGACTGGTACGACGCGCTGCCGCTGCCGGACGCCGCCCTCGGCCTCTCCGTCGGCGCGGTCACCGGCTCGGGGCCCAGCGCCGTCGCCGCGATGGGCCGGCTGCGCGCCTCGCTGCGGGCCTACGCCGTGATGGAGGGCGAGGACCCGGTCGCCGTGCTGTCCGACCTGGAGCTGCTGCTGCGCCTGACGGAGCCCGCCCGCTCGGCCACCGCCCTGTTCGCCTACTGCGAGCCCGCGCTGCGCAAGATCACCCTGGCCGGTGCCGGACACTGCCCGCCGCTGCTGACGGGGGTGCGGCGCACCGAGTTCGTGGAGACGACCGTGTCGGCGCCGCTGGGCATGCTCGCCTGCTGGGAGGCGCCGAGCGTGGAGCTGGAGGCGGAGGCCGGGGAGACGGTCCTGCTCTACACCGACGGGCTGCTGCACCGTACCGGCGAGACCACCGACCGGGCGTTCGCGCGGCTGCACGCGGCCGCCGCCGGGGTGCCCCGGGCGCTGCGCCAGGACCCCGGCGCGGTCGCCGACCACGTGCTGCGCACGGTGCTGCCGGACGGCCTCGACGCGCAGGACGGCGCCGAGGACGTGGTGTTGCTGGCGGCGCGCTTCGAATAGGCCTGGACAGATCTCCGCCCGGCCCCGGGCAGGCCCGGTGTAACAGGTCCTCCGGCCCTGGGCCCCCTTCCGTGCGACCGTACGATGGGGGAGGTCCAGTGCCGTATCGAGGAGGATGACCGTGGCCGACGAGCTCACCCCGGAGACCCCGGAGGGCGACGCCGAGGAGCCCATCAAGCAGCGGAAGAACGGCCTGTACCCGGGCGTGTCCGACGAGCTTGCCGAGAACATGAAGTCCGGCTGGGCGGACACCGAACTGCGCGACCTCGAGCCGGTCCCCCAGGCCGCCGAGACCGCCGCCCGCCGCGCCGCGCTGTCGGCCCGCTTCCCCGGCGAGCGCCTGGTGATCCCCGCGGGCAACCTGAAGGTCCGCTCCAACGACACGGACTACCCGTTCCGCGCGTCCGTCGAGTACGCCTACCTCACCGGCAACCAGACCGAGGACGGCGTCCTGGTGCTGGAGCCCACCGCCGACGGCCACCGCGAGACGCTGTACCTGCTGCCGCGCTCCGACCGGGAGAACGGCGAGTTCTGGCTGTCCGGGCAGGGCGAGCTGTGGGTCGGCCGCCGGCACTCCCTGACCGAGGCCGGGACGCTGTACGGCATCCCCGCCTCCGACGTGCGCGAGCTCGCCGACGCGCTGCGCGAGGCCACCGGCCCGGTGCGGGTCGTGCGCGGCCACGACGCCGGCATCGAGGCGGCCCTGACCGACAAGGTCACCGCCGAGCGCGACGAGGAGCTGCGCGTCGTCCTCTCCGAGATGCGCCTGGTCAAGGACGACTTCGAGGTCGCCGAGCTGCAGAAGGCCGTCGACTCCACGGTGCGCGGCTTCGAGGACGTGGTGAAGGTCCTCGACAAGGCCGAGGCCACCTCCGAGCGCTACATCGAGGGCACGTTCTTCCTGCGCGCCCGCGTGGAGGGCAACGACGTCGGCTACGGCACCATCGCCGCGGCCGGCCCGCACGCCTGCACGCTGCACTGGGTGCGCAACGACGGGCCCGTGCGCTCCGGCGACCTGCTCCTGCTGGACGCGGGCGTGGAGACGCACACGTACTACACCGCCGACGTCACGCGGACGCTGCCGGTCGACGGCCGGTTCACGGAGATCCAGAAGAAGATCTACGACGCCGTGTACGACGCCCAGGAGGCCGGGATCGCGGCCGTCCAGCCGGGCGCCAAGTACCGGGACTTCCACGACGCCGCCCAGCGGGTGCTCACCGAGCGGCTCGTGGAGTGGGGGCTCGTCGAGGGGCCGGTCGAGCGGGTGCTGGAGCTCGGGCTCCAGCGGCGCTGGACGCTCCACGGCACGGGCCACATGCTCGGCATGGACGTGCACGACTGCGCCGCCGCGCGCACCGAGACCTACGTGGACGGCGTGCTGGAGCCGGGCATGGTGCTCACCGTGGAGCCCGGGCTGTACTTCCAGGCCGACGACCTGACCGTGCCGGAGGAGTACCGCGGCATCGGCGTGCGGATCGAGGACGACATCCTGGTCACCCGGGACGGCAACCGGAACCTCAGCGCCGCGCTGCCCCGGCGGTCCGACGAGGTCGAGAGCTGGATGGCCTCCCTCAAGGGCTGAGGGAGCGCCGCGGGACAGGAGACGGCCGGGCACCACCGGGGTGCCCGGCCTTTCGCTGCGTCCGGGGGCCGCCGGGGGGCTTGCCGTGCTCTCCCGCGCCCCCTCGGGGAGTGGGTGTGGACCTGCATCTGGAGCTGCGTCCGGACGTGATCGCGGCCGAGGGCCGGCGCGTCGGGCTCGAACGTGCCCTGCGGGACGCCTTACGGGACGGGCGGCTCGCCCCCGGGGAGCGGCTGCCCGCGACCCGGCGGCTGGCCGAGGAGCTCGGCATCTCGCGCAACACCGTCAAGGCGGCGTACGACCAGCTCGTCGCCGAGGGCTTCCTGACGGCCCGTCAGGGCTCGGGAACCCGGGTCGCCTCACTGCCCGCCCCGGACGCCGGGCCGGCCGAGGCCGCCGCACGCGCGCGTGAGCCCCGCTTCGACCTGCGGCCCGGCAGCCCGGACGTCGGGGCGTTCCCGGCCGCCGCCTGGCTGCGGGCGCTGCGGCGGGCCATCGCCTCCGCGCCCTCCCTCGCCTACGACTACGGCGACCCGCGCGGGCGGATCGAGCTGCGGACCGCACTGTCCGGCTACCTGGGCCGGGCGCGCGGGGTCGTCGCGCCGCCGGAGCGGATCGTGATCACCTCGGGCTACGTGCAGGGGCTCGCGCTGCTCACGCGCGTGCTGGACGGCTCCACCGTGGCCATGGAGGACCCCGGGCTGCCGTTCCACCGGGAGGTGGTGCGGCGCAACGGGGGCCGGGTGGTGCCCGTGCCCGTCGACGACCGGGGCCTGCTGGTCGAGGAGCTGGGGGACGCCGCCGCCGTGGTGGTCACGCCCGCGCACCAGTACCCGACCGGCGTGACGCTGCACCCCGGGCGGCGGCGCGCGCTCGGCGACTGGGCCCGCGCCCGGGACGCCCTGGTCGTCGAGGACGACTACGACGGGGAGTTCCGCTACGACCGGCAGCCCGTGGGCGCCCTCCAGGGCATGGCGCCGGGCCAGGTCGTGTACCTCGGCACCGCCTCCAAGACGCTCGGGCCCGCGCTGCGGCTGGGCTGGATGGTGCTGCCGCCGCACCTGGTCGACGCGGTCGCCGACGCCAAGCTGCACAGCGACCACCACACCGAGACCATCGGGCAGCTGGCCCTCGCCGAGCTGATCGACAGCCACGCCTACGACCGGCACGTGCGGGCCAGCCGGCTGCGCTACCGGCGCCGCCGCGACCTGCTGCTGGACCGCCTCGGCGGACGCCGGGGCGTGCGCGGGATCGCGGCCGGGCTGCACGCGCTGGTGGAGGTCGCCGACGAGGCGGACGTCGCGGCCCGCGCCGAGGCGGTGGGGCTGGCGGTCGGACGGCTCGGCGAGCACTGGCACACCCCGGGCGCGGCCGGGCGGCCGCAGGGCCTCGTGGTGGGGTACGGCACGCCCCGGGAGCGGGTCTACCCGCAGGCGCTGGAGGTGCTGGCCGGGGTGCTCGGACGGGGTGCGTGAGCACGCGGGGGACTCCGCAATTGGACCACCGACAAGGCAGTTCATTGGGTCTGCTCACGGCTCCAATGGGTCCGTAGCGTCGGTGGCATGACGCAGCGCCCCGCACCCCGGCACCTCCTCGCGCTCGCCCAGCTGAGCAACTCCGTGGGCGACGGCGCGTACTACACCACCTCCGCCCTCTACTTCACCCAGGTCGTCGGGCTCTCCCCCGCGCGCGTGGGGCTCGGGCTGACCGTCGGCTGGGCGGCCGGCTCGCTGGCCGGGGTGCCCCTGGGACGGCTCGCCGACCGGCGGGGCGCGCGCGGTACGGCCGTGCTGCTGGCCCTGGGCACGGCGCTCGCGGTGGCGTCCTTCACGGTGGTGCGGGGCTTCCTGCCGTTCGTGCTGGTGGCGTGCGGGTACGCCGCCGCGCAGTCGGGGCTCGCGGCGGCGCGCCAGGCGCTGCTGGCGGTGCTGGTGTCCGCCGGGGAGCGGACCGGGCTGCTGGCCCGGCTGCAGTCCACGCTGAACGCCGGGCTGGCCGTGGGCGCGGGGCTCGGGGGGCTCGCGCTGCACTCCGGGACGCGCGGGGCGTACCTCGCGGTGTTCGCGCTGGACGCGGTGAGCTTCCTGGTGTGCGCGGGGCTGCTGTCGGCCCTGCCGGCCACGGCTCCGGGGGCGGTGGCGGGCGCGGTACCCGGCACCGTGCCCGGGCGTCGGCCGGCACTGGGGGTGCTGCGCGACCGGCCGTACGCGCGCGTGGCGTTGCTCAACACCGTGCTGTTGCTGCGGCTGCCGTTGCTGAGCCTGGTGCTGCCGCTGTGGATCACCACGCGGACGGCGGCGCCCGCCTGGCTGGTGTCGGGGCTGTTCGTGCTCAACACGGCCGCGGTGACGCTGTTCCAGGTGCGGGCGGCCCGCGGGGTGGACGGCGTCGCCCCGGCCACGCGCGCGGTGCGGCGGGCGGGCTGGGTGATGCTGGCCGCGTGTGCCGTGTTCGCGCTGTCCGCCGGGGGCGGGACGGCGTGGGCGGTGGGACTGCTGGTGCTGGGCGCGGCGCTCCAGGTCGTGGCCGAGATGGGCCAGTCGGCCGGGTCCTGGCAGCTGTCGTTCGAGCTGGCCCCGCCCGACCGGGTGGGCGAGTACCAGGGGTTCTTCGGCACCGGCGTCACCGTCGCCCGCACCCTGGGCCCGCTGGTGCTGACCTCGCTGCTGGTGGAGTGGGGCACGCCGGGCTGGCTGCTGCTGGGCGCCGTGACGCTCGGGGCGTCGTACGCGATGGGTCCCGCGGCGCGGCGGGCCCAGGGGGTGTGCCTCAGACGGCCACGAGCGGCGCGTTCTCGCGCCACTTGAGGATCTTGTCGAAGCTCACCACCGCGCCGCCGACCCCGGAGTGGTTGCCGATCCGGACGTGGTCGGCGAGCTCCCGGATCAGGTAGAGGCCACGGCCCTGCTCGGCGTCGGTGCGGGCGGGGCGCACGGTGGCGTCCCCACCGGCGAAGCCGGGGCCCGAGTCGGTGACCTCGATCCGGCACATCTCGCCGTCGAGGTACGCGGTCATCCGGTACTCGGCGCCCGCGCCCTGCGCGCCGGCCCCGCCGTGCTCGACGGCGTTGGCGCAGGCCTCGCTGAGGGCGACGGACAGGTCGTAACAGACGTCCGGATCGACGCCCGCGGTCTCCATCGTGCCGAGCAGGAGGCGCCGGGCGAGCGGCACGCTAGCGGCTTCGCGCCGCAGATGCAGTGACCACCAGATGCTCATGCTCCAGCCTCCCGGCCGCGGCTCGACATACCCCTACGTATTGCCGCCGGTGGCCCTGCGTAACCGCCCGTCCGACGTGATACCGCCCATACGGGGGATGTGCCACGCGCCCCAACCGGTGTATGCAGGGCCACTTGCCCCAGTGGCATCAGAAAAAGATCTTCCTCGTGCACACCGGTACGCATCCGACCGCACCGGAATCTTGTCGACCTGGGGTACGGCGGCCGGGGCGCCAGTGCGATGATGAGCCCGCCATGAGTGTCCCCCACCAGTCTCCGGCGCGTGCCGGGGACGGTCTCCGGCTGCTGCGGGCCGCGGTCTTCGCCGCGGTCTGCGTCGTGCTGGCCGCGGCCGGACACACCCTGGCCTCCTGCGCGACCGTCCCGCTGTGGACGCTCGGCGCCGGGTTCCTCGGGGTCCTCGCCGTGGTCGCGCCGCTGGCCGGCCGGGCCCGGACCCTGCCGGGCATCGCGGTGGTCCTAACGCTCGGCCAGACCGTGCTGCACACCCTGTTCGGGCTGGGCCAGCACGGCACCCGCGCCGTGACGGCGACGGCCGACGACGCCGTCGTACGCCAGGCCGCCCGCATCCTGTGCGGCAGTGCCGCGGCCCCGCTCAGCCCCGCCCAGGCCCAGCGGATCCTCGCCGACGCGCGGATCCTCGACGGCGGCTCCGGCGGTGCCATGGGCGGCATGAGCGGGATGGACCACTCGGGCAACGCACTGACCGCGGGGGCGTCCTCCGCGTCCCTGCTGCCGTCCCTGCCGATGCTCCTCGGACACGTGCTGGCGGCCGTGGCCGCCGGCTGGCTGCTGCGCCACGGCGACCTCGCACTGCTGCGGCTGCTCGCCCTGTCGGCGCACGGAGTCGCCGAGGGGGCGCTCGTACGGTCCCTGCGCGGGGCGCTCGCGCTGGTGCGGGCCCTGCTCGCCGGACTGCCCGGGGCGCCCGGCCCGCGCGTGGCGCGCCCGACGTCCGCCCCGCCCGTGCCCGTCCCGCACGGCGTGCTGCTCCAGCACTCGGTGATCCGGCGCGGCCCGCCGGCCGCCTCCGCTCTGCTTCTCGCTGCCTGACACGACACGACCGGCACCTCCGCTCCGTACCCGGGAGGCGCGGCCGCCGTCGTGCGGCACGCGCGCGTGCGCCCGAGCGCACGTCGTCACCCGACCTCACTCAGAGTGGAGTGCTTGCTGCCATGAAGGCTTCCCGTCTCGCCGCCGCCGCGGCCGTCGCCGGCTCGGCCGTGCTCGTCCTGTCCGGTCCCGCGTTCGCCCACGTCAGCGTGAGCCCCGAGGGCACCGCCGCCAAGGGCGGCTACGCGACCGTGGACTTCAAGGTCCCCAACGAGCGCGACAACGCCTCGACCACCAAGCTCGAGGTGGCGTTCCCGGCCGACCACCCGCTGGCCTCCGTGATGCCGGAGCCCGTCCCCGGCTGGACCGCGCAGGTCACCAAGGCCAAGCTGGCCAAGCCGCTGACCGTGCACGGACGGCAGATCTCCGAGGCCGTCTCCAAGGTCACCTGGACCGCCTCCGGCAAGGGCATCGAGCCCGGCTACTTCCAGAAGTTCCCGCTCTCCGTGGGCCCGCTGCCCGAGGACGCCGACGAACTGGTCTTCAAGGCGATCCAGACGTACTCCAACAAGGAGGTCGTGCGCTGGATCGAGGTCCAGCAGGACGGCCAGGAGGAGCCGGAGAACCCCGCGCCGGTGCTCCAGCTGTCGGCCGCCTCCGACGACCACCACGGCGGCTCCAAGGGCGCCTCCGACGAGTCCGCCGACTCCGACGACGACTCGAAGACGGCGCACACCGGCGCCGAGGCCTCCGGCACCGACTCCGACGACGACGGCACCGACACCACCGCCCGCGTCCTCGGTGTCGCCGGCATCGTCGTCGGCGCCGCCGGCGTGGCCTACGGGGTGTTCGCCGGCCGCCGCCGGTCCGACGCCTGACCCTGCTCGTCCGTGCCGCGCACCGGGGGCGGCGGTCGCCCCGCCGGCCCCGGTGCGCGCCGGATTCCATACATCTGGGACATTTCCTTATGCGCAAGAAGACGTTCGCCGCGGCGGCCCTGCTCGCCGCCGCCACGCTCACCCTCTCCGGCTGCGGCGGTGACGACGGCGGCAGCAGCCCGGTCGCCGAGGTCTCCGCCGACGCCACCCAGCAGTCCGCGATCGTGCTCGACCAGCCGTTCACCAAGCCGGACCTGGTGCTCACCGACACCCAGGGCAAGAAGTACGACCTGCGCGCCGAGACCAAGGGCAGGCCGACGCTGCTGTACTTCGGCTACACCAACTGCCCCGACATCTGCCCGCTGACGATGAACAACATCGCCGTCGCCAAGAAGCAGCTCCCCCGGGCCGAACAGGACCGGCTGCGCGTCGTGTTCGTCACCACCGACCCCGCCCGTGACACCCCGGCCGCCCTCGGCACGTGGCTCAAGGGCATCGACCCGCAGGTCGTCGGGCTGTCCGGTGACTTCACGGCCATCCAGACCGCGGCCCGCTCGGTCGGCATCACCATCGAGCCGCCGCACAAGGACAAGAACGGCAAGACCGTCTCCACGCACGGCACCCAGGTCGTCGCCTTCTCCCCGAAGACCGACGGCGGGTACGTCCTGTTCACGGAGGAGGCCTCCGTGGACGACTACGTCAAGGACCTACCCAAGCTCCTCCAGGGGGAGAAGCCGTGAGGCACCTCGCCGTGAGGCACCTCGCCGTGCCCGTAGCGGTGCTGGCCGGGGCGCTGCTCCTCGGCGGCTGCGGTGACGACGGCGGGGGCGGCGAACCCGAGCTGTCCATAGGCTCCGCCTACATGCCCCAGCCGGTCTCCGGCTCCATGGCGGCCGGCTTCCTGACCGTCACCAACAAGGGCGGGGCCAAGGACGAGCTGACCTCGGTCACCAGCGACGCGGCCGGCGACGTCACCGTCCACGAGACGGTCGGCGGGTCCATGCGGGAGGTCGACCGGATCGAGGTGCCCGCGCACGGGCGGCTCGTGTTCGAGAGCGGCGGGAACCACCTGATGTTCGAGAACCTGAAGAGCCGGCCGCGCGAGGGCGGGAAGGTGTCCGTCACCCTCCACTTCGCCGACTCCGGTGCCGTGACGGTCGAGATGCCGGTGCGGTCCGCCACGTACACCCCCACGACCGGACACTGACGGAGGGACCACCGTGACCCAGGCCATCGCCCCCCGCGCCCGGACGCTGGTGCTGCTGCTCCTGGCGGCCGTCGCCGCGCTGCTGCTCGGCGCCGGACCGGCCGCCGCGCACGCCGCGCTGACCGGCAGCGACCCCGCGCAGGGGACGGTGGTCGACACGGCACCCACCCAGGTGTCGCTGACCTTCTCCGAGAAGGTGGCGACCACCGACGGCTCGCTGCGCGTCCTCGACCCCAAGGGCAAGCGGGTCGACACGGGCAGGCCGGCCAACGTGTCCGGCACGACCTACGCCGTCCAGCTGCACGCCGGGCTGCCCGACGGCACGTACACGGTGACCTACCAGGTGGTGTCCGAGGACAGCCATCCCGTCTCCGGTGCCTACACCTTCTCCATCGGCGCGCCGTCCCCGACCAGCGTCGCGGTCTCCGGCCAGGAGGTCGGCGGCGGGGTCGTCGGCGGGCTGTACGGCTTCGGGCGGTACCTGTCGTACGCCGGGTACATCGTGCTGGTCGGCGGGGCCGCCTTCGTGCTGGCCTGCTGGCCGCGCGGGACCTCGGTGCGGGCCGTGCAGCGGCTGGTCGTCTCGGGCTGGCTCGCGCTCACCGCCGCCACGCTCTTCCTGCTGCTCCTGCGCGGCTCGTACACCGGGTCCGGCAAGGTCGCGGACGTCTTCGACCTGAACCTGCTCGGCGACGTCCTCCAGACCAAGACGGGCGCGGCCCTCGTCTCCCGGCTGCTGCTCCTCGCCGCCGCGGCGCTCTTCATCGCCGTGCTGTTCGGCGCGTACGACAAGCGCGACGACGAGGAGAAGCGGGACCTGACCTTCGGGCTGGCGATCGGCGGGACGGTCGTGGCGGCCGGGCTCGCGGCCAGCTGGGCCATGGCCGAGCACGCCTCGACCGGACTCCAGCCCGGCATCGCCATGCCCGTCGACGTGCTGCACCTGCTCGCCGTCGCCACCTGGCTCGGCGGCCTGGCGACCCTGCTCGTCGCGCTGTACCGCGCGCCCGCCGACCAGCCGGTCGAGGCGACCGCCGTACGGCGCTTCTCCACCGTCGCCTTCGGCAGCGTGGTCGCGCTGGTCGCGACCGGGACCTACCAGTCGTGGCGACAGCTCGGCTCGTGGTCGGCGTTCACCGACACGCGGTACGGCCAGCTGCTGCTGGTCAAGATCGGGCTGGTGGCGCTGCTGGTGGGCGTCGCGTCGATCTCGCGCCGGTGGACCGGGCGGCTGGCCGGGACCGGTGCGGCGGGGTCGCGGGCGTCCGTGGCCGCGGGCGTCGGGGCCGGCGTCGGCGTGGGCGCCGGGAAGACCGCTTCCGCCGGGAGCGGGAGCGCGGGCGCGGGCAAGGGCGCAGGCACCGAGGCGGCGAAGAAGCAGGGCACGGGGAAGCAGGACGCGGAGAAGCGGGGCGCTGGGAAGCCGGGCACGGCGAAGCAGGGCGCGGGCGAGGAACCCGGCGACGCCGGGACCGGTGCCGTCGGCACCGAGCGGGCCGCCCAGCTCGCTCGGCAGCGGGCCGCCGAGGACGCCGCACGGCAGAAGCGGCTGCGCGACGCCGACCCCCACCGCTTCGGGCTGCGCCGCTCCGTGCTCGCCGAGGCGGGTGTCGCGGTGGTGCTGCTCGCCGTCACCACCGCGCTGACGTCCACCGAGCCGGGTCGTACGGAGCAGGACGCCAAGGCGGCCACGGCGGCCTCGTCGTCCTCGTCGTCGTCCGGCACGGGCAGCTCCTCCGGCGCGCTGACGCTGGACATGCCCTTCGACGCCGGCGGCACGAACGGCACGGGCGTCGTCAGCGTGGACCTCGACCCCGCCCGGACCGGCGGCAACGAGATGCACGTCTACGTCACCCGGCCCAACGGCCGTGCCTTCGACGTCCCCGAGGTCAAGGTCGCCCTCGCCCTGGAGTCCAAGGGCATCGGTCCGCTGCCCGTGGCTCCCGACCACGTCACCACCGGCCACTGGTCGGCGAGCGGAGTGCAGATCCCCCTGGCCGGCGAGTGGAAGATCGCCGTGACCGTGCGGACCTCCGACATCGACCAGGTGACCGTCTCCAAGAACGCGCAGATCGGCTGAACCGCACCATGCCCGACCAGTCCCTCCCGAAGGCCTCCCCGTCCGCCGCGCAGGACGCCCCGCCGCAAGCGCCCGCCGACCGCGGGCTGTCCCGTCGCGCCCTCCTCGGCACCGCCGGCGCCACCGGGCTCGTGCTCGGCGCGGCGGGCGGTGCCGTGGGGTACGCGGCCGCGCCCGCGCCGGCCACGCCCCTGGCGTCCGTCGGCAGCGAGCAGGTGATGTTTCACGGGAAACATCAGCCCGGCATCCTCCAGGGCCTCCAGGCCCACGGCCACCTCGTCGCCTTCGACCTCACGCCCGGCGCCGGCCGTACCGAGGCGGCCGCGCTGCTGCGCCGCTGGTCCGAGACCGCCCGGCGGCTGATGGCGGGCGAGCCCGCGGCCCACGGCGACACGGACGTGGCCCGGGACGCGGGGCCGTCCTCCCTGACGGTCACCTTCGGCTTCGGCCACGGTTTCTTCGCCCGCACCGGGCTGGCGGAGCGGCGGCCGGTCGCCCTGGACCCGCTGCCGGCCTTCTCCTCCGACCACCTCGACGCCCGGCGCAGCAACGGCGACCTGTGGGTGCAGATCGGCGCGAACGACGCCCTGGTCGCCTTCCACGCCCTGCGCGCGCTGCAGAAGGACGCGGGGGGCGCGGCCCGGGTGCGCTGGCAGATGAACGGCTTCAACCGCTCGCCGGGCGCCACCGCCCACCCCATGACGGCCCGCAACCTCATGGGCCAGGTCGACGGCACGCGCAACCCCAAGCCGTCCGAGGCGGACTTCGACCGGCGGGTCTTCGTGCCGGCGTCCGGCTCGGCCGACCCGGCCTGGATGGCGAACGGCTCGTACGTGGTCGTCCGCCGCATCCGCATGCTCCTCGACGACTGGGAGCAGCTGTCCCGCGCGGCGCAGGAGCAGGTCATCGGTCGCCGCAAGGCCGACGGGGCGCCGCTGACCGGGGGCACCGAGACCACCGAGATGGACCTGGAGAAGACGGACGCCCACGGCGACCTGGTGGTCCCGCTGAACGCGCACGCCCGCATCACCCGGCCCGACCAGAACGGGGGCGCGGCGATGCTGCGCCGGCCGTTCTCGTACCACGACGGTTTTGACGCGGACGGCACCCCGGACGCGGGCCTGCTGTTCGTCTGCTGGCAGGCGGACCCGCTGCGCGGCTTCGTCACCGTGCAGCGCAAGCTGGACCGCGGGGACGCGCTGTCGCGGTTCATCCGGCACGAGGCGAGCGGGCTGTTCGCGGTGCCGGGCGGGGCGGCGGAGGGGGAGTACGTGGGGCAGGCGCTGCTGGAGGGGTGAAGGTGGCGGATGCCGCTGGAGGCGTGGGGGGTGTGCGCCTCGCTGACGGGCCGACCTGCGGGGCCGGGGCCCAAACCACCCGGACGAGTGGTTGGCGTGAGACGCCTCGGCCGTCTTGGCGCGGGCCCATTAGGGTGAGCTCATGCCAGCGAGCTATGCGTATCTCGGTCCCGAGGGCACCTTCACCGAAGTCGCCCTGCGCACGCTTCCCGAGGCGGCCACCCGGCAGCTGATCCCGTACGTGTCGGTGCAGTCGGCGCTGGACGCCGTGCGCACCGGTGAGGCCGAGGCCGCGTTCGTGCCGATCGAGAACTCCGTCGAGGGCGGCATCACCACCACCCTGGACGAGCTGGTCGCGGGCAGCCCGCTGATGATCTACCGCGAGGTGCTGCTGTCGATCACCTTCGCGCTGCTGGTCCGGCCGGGCACCACGCTGTCCGACATCAAGACCGTCTCCGCCCACCCGGCGGCCCAGTCGCAGGTGCGCAACTGGCTGCGCGCCCACCTCCCCGACGCCGACTGGGAGTCCGCCGCCTCCAACGCGGACGCCGCCCGCCTGGTGCAGGAGGGCCGCTACGACGCGGCCTTCGCCGGTGAGTTCGCCGCCGCGCGCTACGGCCTGGAGGCGCTGGAGACCGGGATCCACGACTTCCCCGAGACGGCCCAGACCCGGTTCGTGCTGGTCGGCCGGCCCGCCCGGCCCGCCGCGCCGACCGGCGCCGACAAGACCTCCGTGGTGCTGTGGCAGCGCGACGACCACCCCGGCGGGCTGCGCGACCTCCTCGGCGAGTTCGCCACCCGGGGCATCAACCTCATGCTGCTGCAGTCCCGACCGACCGGCGCCGGGATCGGCAACTACTGCTTCTGCATCGACGCCGAGGGGCACATCTCCGACCGGCGGGTGGCGGAGGCGCTGACCGGGCTGAAGCGGATCTGCCTGGAGGTGCGCTACCTCGGCTCGTACCCGCGGGCGGACCTCACGGCGGCGGAGGTCCGGCCGCCGCGTCCGGGCACCTCGGACGAGGAGTTCACGTCGGCGGCGGACTGGGTGGCGCGCTGCCAGGACGGCCGCTTCTAGCCAGTCGTACGGCCATATCGTCGTTGTCCACAGAAGTTATCCACAGGCTTGCTTCTCGACCTGGGGACAAGTCGACACAGGAGGGCGACCCGGTCGACAAATCGCCCTGCGGGGTCGATGCCGGGCGTTCACCTCACAGGTCACCCCTCGTCCACCTGTTTTCGTCGCGCCATCCGTTGGGGCAACCCTTTTCCACCCGAAAGTGGGGGTAGGGCCGGTTCGGGCGTTGAATGCACCCACCGGGAAACCGGACCGACAAAGATCAATTCGAATGTCCACAGATCTTCCTCACACCCTGTGGATAACTCTGTCCAGCGGGTGGATTCCTGTGGACAAGGGCCCGGCCAAGTCCCCCTCTCCACAAGGAAATCCAGTCAACACCGAGCCCCGGGGCTAGCCCGTCCCGGGGAGGTGAACCCTTTTCCTTGACACGTGCGGCAATTCGCTCACAACGGAACGTGAGCCGCCTTTCGGATCTTGTCGGAACGGTGGGTCGTGAGCCGCAACCGCACACCGGTAGCCTGGAGCGCGTGATTGACCTTCGCCTGCTCCGTGAGGACCCCGACCGTGCGCGCGCCTCCCAGCGCGCCCGTGGAGAGGACGTCGCGCTCGTCGACTCCCTCCTGTCTGCCGACGAGCGGCGCAGGTCGTCCGGCGTCCGCTTCGACGAGCTGCGCAACGAGCAGAAGTCGTTCGGCAAGCTGATCTCCAAGGCGTCGCCCGAGGAGAAGGCCGACCTGCTCAAGCGGGCCGAGCAGCTCAAGGCCGACGTCAAGTCCGCCGAGGCGGAGCGCGACGCCGCCGACGCCGAGACCCAGCAGTTGCTGCTCCGGCTCGGCAACCTCGTCCACCCCGACGTGCCCGTCGGCGGCGAGGAGGACTTCGTCACCCTGGAGACGCACGGCGAGATCCGCGACTTCTCCGCCGAGGGCTTCGAGCCCCGGGACCACCTGGAGCTCGGCCAGCTGCTCGGCGCCATCGACGTCGAGCGCGGCGCCAAGGTCTCCGGCTCCCGCTTCTACTTCCTGACCGGCGTCGGCGCGCTCCTGGAGCTCGCCCTGGTCAACGCGGCGATCGCCCAGGCCACCGCGGCCGGCTTCACCCCGATGCTCACGCCCGCGCTGGTGCGCCCGCAGTCCATGGCCGGCACCGGCTTCCTCGGCCAGGCCGCGCAGGACGTCTACCACCTCGACAAGGACGACCTCTACCTGGTCGGCACCTCCGAGGTCCCCCTCGCCGCGTACCACATGGACGAGATCATCGACGCCGAGCGCCTGCCGCTGCGCTACGCGGGCTTCTCCCCCTGCTTCCGCCGCGAGGCCGGCTCGCACGGCAAGGACACCCGGGGCATCTTCCGCGTGCACCAGTTCGACAAGGTCGAGATGTTCTCGTACGTCGCCCCCGAGGACTCCCAGGCCGAGCACCAGCGCCTGCTGGACTGGGAGAAGCAGTGGCTGACCTCGCTGGAGCTGCCGTTCCGCGTCATCGACGTGGCCTCCGGTGACCTCGGCTCCTCCGCCGCCCGCAAGTACGACTGCGAGGCGTGGATCCCGACCCAGGGCAAGTACCGCGAGCTGACGTCCACCTCGGACTGCACCGAGTTCCAGTCCCGCCGGCTGTCGATCCGCCTCCGCGAGGGCAAGTCCGTCCGCCCGCTGGCGACGCTGAACGGCACGCTGTGCGCCGTGCCCCGCACCATCGTGGCGATCCTGGAGAACCACCAGCAGGCCGACGGCTCCGTGCGGGTGCCCGAGGTGCTGCGCCCGTACCTCGGTGGCCGGGAGGTCCTGGAGCCGGTGGTTCGGTGAGTTTCCCCTACGGGCTCGTCGCCACCGACCTCGACGGCACGCTGCTGCGGTCCGACGAGTCGATCTCGCAGCGCACGCGTGACGCGCTCGCCGCGGCCACCGCGGCGGGCGCCGCCCACATCGTCGTCACCGGCCGCGCCGTCCCCTGGACCCGGCACATCCTCGACGACCTGGGCTACGACGGTCTCGCCGTCTGCGGCCAGGGCGCGCAGGTCTACGACGCCGGGGCGCACCGGCTGCTGACGTCCGTGACGCTGGACCGGCAGCTGGCCGGGGTCGCCCTCGCCAAGATCGAGGCCGAGGTCGGTCCGCTGCACCTCGCGGCGAGCCGGGACGGGCTGGACGGCGAGGTGCTGGTCGGACCGGGCTACGCCCTGACCGGCGCGCTGCCGGCGACGCCGCTCACGGATGTGTCCGACCTGTGGTCCGCCCCGCTGAACAAGATCTACGTACAGCACCCCGAGCTGTCCGACGACGAGCTGGCCGAGGCTGCCCGCCGGGCCGCGGGTGGGTTCGTGACGGTCGCGATGGCCGGCGCGGGCATCGTGGAACTGCTGCCGCTGGGGCTGTCCAAGGCGACGGGGCTGTCCCTCGCCGCGCGCCGCCTCGGCATCAAGGCCGCGGGAACGCTCGCCTTCGGCGACATGCCCAACGACATCCCGATGTTCGCCTGGGCGGCACGGGGGGTGGCGATGGCCAACGCGCACGAGGAGCTCAAGGCCGTGGCCGACGAGGTGACGTCCTCCAACGAGGAGGACGGGATCGCGGTGGTGCTGGAGCGGTTGCTGGGCTGACGGTCCCTCCGGGGGTGAGGCGAGCTACGAGGGCGCGCCCAAAGTGTCGGGTGCGGGTGCGTTGTGGCTGGTCGCGCAGTTCCCCGCGCCCCTGGGTGGGTGCGGTCACGCTCTCGTCGACGCGCCCGGCGTTTCTCTTCCGTAGGACAGGGGCGGCCCACGCGAGTGGTCGCGTGCTCGAAGCGGCCGCCCCTGTGCGAACAGGGTCTCTCCGGGGCGAGTCGGACGCCACCGAATAAGACGGTCGTCACTCCTCTCCGGCCAGGGTCAGCGTGCGCAGCTTCTGTCCGGCGTACCAGGTCGCCAGGACGGTCACCGCGATCAGCAGCACCGTTGCCGTAGTGAGGCCGACGTCGGAGGTCACCAGATCACCGCCGGCCACCTTGTGGGCGACGGCCAGCGACCACTGCTGGACGCTGAGCGTGCGCGCACCCGGCACCAGCGAGCCGAACAGCGCCTCCCACACCAGGGCGTAGACCAGGCCGAAGACCACCGCGTGCCGGGACACCGTGCCCAGCAGCAGGAACAGCGCGGCGTAGGCGATGGAGGAGACCAGGGCCGCGACCGTGTAGGCCACGGCGATCTGCTGGCCGTTGCCGTTGAGGATGTACCCGGCGACCAGGGTCGGCAGTGCCGAGAACACCATGGTCACCGCGATCGCCACGATCAGCTTGGTGAAGATGATCGTGGGCCGCTTCAGCGGCTTGGAGAGCAGGTAGACGACGGAGCCGTCGTCGATCTCGGGGCCGATCGCGCCCGTGCCGGCGATGACCCCGATGATCGGGACCATCGTGGCGAGGGCGATCCCGCCCAGCAGGTCGGACGCGGTCTGGTCGTCGGCGCCCGCGAGGGCCCGTACGACCACGGAGATCGCGATGAGCAGCAGGGGCAGGGCGCCGAGGATGAGGGCGCGCCGGCGGCCGAGCAGGGCCCGGTAGGTGAGCCGGGCGACAGTGGGGTCGTACATCTTCGGCCTCCTACGCCGCGACCAGGTAAGAGAACACGGACTCGAGCGACTCGTCGGACGGCGAGACGGTCAGCAGCCGGATGCCGTGGTCGCGGGCGACCCTCGGCAGCAGCGCGGTGAAACGGCCGAAGTCGACGGCCTGGATGCGCAGCGCCCCCTCGGTGACGTCGACCTCGATGCCGGACGTCGAGGGGTCCGCGATCAGCGCGGCCGCGAGCGCGCGGTCGTCGCTGGAGCGCACCAGGTAGCGGTGGGGGCGGTCGGTCATCAGGCGGCGGATCTTGCGGAAGTCGCCGCTGGCCGCGTGCCGTCCGGCGACGACCACCTCGATGTGCCAGGCGAGCTGCTCGACCTCCTCGAGGATGTGCGAGGAGAACAGCACGGTGCGTCCCTCGTCGCCCATGCGCCGCAGCAGGTCCATCAGCTGCATGCGCTGGCGCGGGTCCATGCCGTTGAACGGCTCGTCCAGCAGGAGCAGCGAGGGGTCGTGGACCAGGGCGCTGGCCATCTTCACGCGCTGGCGCATGCCCTTGGAGTACGTCGAGATCTTGCGGTCCTGCGCGTACTCCATCTCGACCGTGGCCAGCGCCCGCTGGGCGGCCTTGGCACCCAGGCCGTGCAGCTCGGCGTTGGCGACGACGAACTCGCGGCCGGTGAGGAAGTCGTACATCGCCTCGCGCTCGGGGACGATGCCGATGTGCCGGTAGATCGCCTCGTTGCGCCAGACCGGCTGTCCGTCGAGGGTGACGGTGCCGGTGGAGGGGGCGAGGAAGCCGCCCATCATGTTGATCAGGGTGGACTTGCCGGCGCCGTTGGGGCCGAGCAGGCCGGTGACGCCCGGGCCGATGGTCATGGTGATGTCGTTGACGGCGACCACGTTGCCGAACCAGCGGGAGACGTGGTCGATGGAGAGCGTGGTCACAGTCCCACCTTCCGGTAGCGGCGCAGCAGGAGGCCGTAGCAGGCGGCGATCAGGCCCAGGACGACCAGGACGTACACCGCGCCCTCGCCGTGGGAGGGGCCGACCGCGCCGGGGAACGCCGAGGTCGCGCCGAGGAAGGCGGACTGCACGCCGTCGATGAGCGTGACGGGCGAGAAGAGGCCGATCCAGGGGATGGCACCGGTGCTGTTCTGCGCGTCGGCGATGGCCTGGAGGGTGGAGACGGCTCCGTAGGAGATCGTCAGCACGGCGATGACGGCGGCGATGCCGAAGCCGCGCCGCGGGGTGACCGAGGCGATCACCAGGCCGATGCCGGCGAACAGCAGTGAGAGCAGTGCGACGGACACGAGTCCCTGCCCGAATCCCTTGGTCTGGTCGGTGAAGTCCAGCTTGGCCAGCAGCGCGCCCACGTAGAGCACGAGCAGCGGGGCCGCGGTGAGGACGAACAGCGCCGAGGCCAGCGCCGCGTACTTGGCGCGCACGTAGTCGGCGGTCTCGATCGGCCGGGAGAAGTACAGCGGCACGGTCTTGAAGCGCAGGTCGCGCGAGACGGACTGGGGCGCCTGGGAGGCGACGTACAGGCTGATGACGGCCTGCATGATGATCGCGTAGCGGGTGTAGTCGACGGGCAGTTCCTTGAGCTTCGTGGCGACCGCGACGGCGACCATGATGGCCGCGGGCACGCACATCACCACGAACAGCAGCATCGGCAGCACCTTGGACTTGACCGAGCGGCCGAGGCCGTAGGCGCCGCGCAGCGACTGCGAGTACAGCGAGCGGGTCGCGTAGGAGCGGCCCAGGCGGGGGCCGTCGTAGGTGCGGTAGCCGATGTTGTGGATGCGGGTCTGGTCACCCGGGACGGCTGCCACGGGGTGCTCAGCTGACATGTCCGGCGGCCTCCTTCCTTTCCTCGTCGCTGCTGCGGAAGACCTCGGAGATGTGGTGCCGGCGCTGCTCCATGCGCACCAGTCCCAGGCCGAGGTCGGCCACCACGTCGCGCACCAGGTCGTAGGTGTCCTCGCCCTGCGCCGTGAGCAGCAGGATGTGCCCGGCGCCCGGCAGGCCGCCGCCGTCCTCGACGGTCGTCCCGCGCGCGTGCAGCGCCTCGCGCAGCGCCCGCGTGCCGTCGGGGTGCTCGTCGGTGTCGGTGACCTCGACCGCGAGGGTGGTGGTGGTCTGGGTGAAGTCGGTGGTGGAGCTGGAGCGCAGCAGCTTGCCGCCGTCGACCACGACGACGTGGTCGCAGGTGCGCTCCAGTTCGCCCAGGAGGTGCGAGGTGACCAGGACCGAGATGCCGAAGTCCGTGTGGATGCGGCGGATCAGGGCCAGCATGTCGTCGCGGCCGACCGGGTCGAGGCCGTTGGTCGGCTCGTCGAGGAAGACCAGCTGGGGGTCGTGCACCAGCGCCTGGGCGAGCTTCACGCGCTGCTTCATGCCGGTCGAGTAGCCGCCGATGGGGCGGTAGCGCTCCTCGTACAGACCGACGTGGCGCAGGGTGTCCGCGGTGCGCTCGCGCGCGGCGGCCGGCGGGAGCCCGGACATGCGTGCCATGTGGACGACGAACTCGGTGGCCGAGACGTCGGGCGGCAGGCAGTCGTGCTCCGGCATGTAGCCCACGCGCTCGCGGATGGCGGCGCCCCGGGTGGCGACGTCGAGGCCGAGGACCTCGGCGCGGCCCTCGGAGGCCGGCGACAGACCCAGCAGGATCTTGATCAGGGTGGACTTGCCGGCGCCGTTGGCTCCGACGAGTCCGGTCACTCCGGCTCCGATGTCCACGGACAGCCGGTCGAGCGCGGTCACCCTGGGGAACCGCTTGCTCAGGCTTTCGGTCGCGATCACAGTCACGTGGTCCACGGTAGTGACGTGGGCCACGTGGGTCGTCAGACCGGAGAGCCGTCTTCGGATCAGACCTCAGGTGTACGGGGCCCGTAGGGGACCCCCTGCCTGAGAGGTACGGGAACCGGTCCGCGGCCCTTCTCGCGCTGCTCGCGGACCCCGGCCCGACGCCCTATTGACGCTTTCTCTAACAAGTGCGAGATTCGCGAGGTCACGTCACGGGTACGCGGGCACGCCGAGCGGAACGGGCACGCCGGGCAGAGGGGAAGCGACATGCTGGAGGGCGCGCGCGAGCGCCGGGTGCGGACCGGCGGGATCGAGCTGTGCGTGGCGGAACTGGGCGACGCGGACCGGCCGACCGTGGTCCTGGTGCACGGCTACCCGGACAGCAAGGAGGTGTGGTCGCAGGTCGCCGCACGCCTCGCCGACCGCTTCCACGTCGTGCTGTACGACGTCAGGGGCCACGGCGGCTCCACCGCGCCCAAGCCCCTGCGCGGGGGCTTCACGCTGGAGAAGCTGACGGACGACTTCCTGGCCGTCGTGGACGCGGTCAGTCCCGGCCGTCCCGTGCACCTGGTCGGCCACGACTGGGGGTCGGTGCAGTCCTGGGAGTTCGTGACGGTGCCGCGCACCGAGGGCCGCATCGCGTCCTTCACCTCGATGTCGGGGCCGTCCCTGGACCACTTCGGCCACTGGATCGACGCGCGCGTGAAGCGCCCGACGCCCCGGCGGATCGGCCAGCTCCTGGGCCAGGGGGCCAAGTCCTGGTACGTGTACCTGCTGCACACGCCGGTCGTGCCCGAACTCGCCTGGCGCGGACCGCTCGGCCGGCGCTGGCCGGCGATCCTGCGGCGCCTGGAGAAGGTCCCCGGCGACGGCTACCCGACCGCGTCGCTGCCGTCCGACGCCGCCCACGGCGCCTGGCTGTACCGCGACAACGTGCGCTCCCGGCTGCGCCGTCCCCGCCCCGACGCGTACGCCCACGTGCCGGTGCAGCTCATCACCCCGCTGGGTGACGCCTTCCTGTCGCCGCGGCTCTACGACGCGTTGGAGGAGTGGGTGCCGCAGCTGACCCGGCGCACCCTGCCCGACCGGCACTGGGTCCCGCGTACGCGCCCCGACCAACTGGCGACGTGGATCGCCGACTTCGTCACCTCGGTCGAGGGCGGCACGCCCCGGCCCGCGCGGGGCAAGGGCCCGTACGCCGAGCGCTTCGGGGGTCAACTCGTCCTGGTGACCGGAGCGGGCAGCGGCATCGGGCAAGCCACGGCGTACGCCTTCGCCGAGGCCGGCGCCCGGGTGATCGCGGTCGACCGGGACGGCGAAAGCGCCGCGCGCACGGCCGAGATGAGCCGCCGGATCGGCGCACCCGAGGCGTGGGCCGAGACGGTCGACGTCTCCGACGCCGAGGCGATGGAGAAGCTCGCGGAGAAGGTCCACTCCGAACTCGGCGTGCTGGACGTGCTGGTGAACAACGCCGGCATCGGGCTGTCGGGCTCCTTCTTCGCCACCACGCCGGAGGACTGGCGCCGGGTGCTGGACGTCAACCTGTGGGGTGTCATCCACGGTTGCCGCCTGTTCGGCGCGCGGATGGCGGAGCGCGGACAGGGCGGCCACATCGTGAACACGGCGTCGGCCGCCGCCTACCTGCCCTCGCGCTCGCTGCCGGCCTACAGCACCTCCAAGGCGGCGGTGCTGATGCTGAGCGATTGCCTGCGCGCGGAGTTGGCGGGGCAGGGGATCGGCGTGACCGCGATCTGCCCGGGGATCGTCAGCACCGGCATCACCTCGACGGCGAGCTTCGTGGGCGTCGCACCGGAGGAGCAGGACCGCCTGCGCCGAAGCTCCACCCGCGCCTACGCCCGGCGCAACTACCCGGCGAGGAAGGTCGCCGACGCGGTCCTGCGCGCCGTGGTGCGCAACGAGGCGGTCGTCCCGGTGACGCCGGAGGCGAAGGGCGCGCGGCTCCTGTCCCGGGTCGCTCCGGGCCTGTTGGGGGTGGCGGCGCGCATCAAGCCGCGGATCTGAGGGGTTTGGACAAGCGAGGCGTGCTGCTGCGGAGTTGAGCAGAGTGGTTGTTCGGTGCGGTAGTTGGGCAAAACCGGCGGTTATCAGCCGAGTTGATCAACCACTCGCATGGGGCGCTCAGTTGTCCACAGATCGGCCAACCTACCTGTGGATAACCACCGTTGGTTGTGGATCAAACATCCTGCGATAAAGAAAATGCGTGACGCGTGTCTCTCCCGCCATGCTGGAGGGATGGACGACAGACGCACCGTGAAGGTGTCGAAGTACCTCTCGAAGCACCTGCGCCACCAGCCCGGGCGGATCGGTCTGGTCCTCGACGAGGGCGGGTGGGTCGAGATCGACACCTTGATCGCGGCGGCCGCCGCGCACGGTTTCCCCTTCACCCGGGAGGAACTGGACCACGTCGTCGCCGCCAACGACAAGCAGCGCTTCGCGGTCGACGGCACCCGCATCCGCGCCAGCCAGGGCCACAGCGTCGACGTCGACCTGGGGCTGCCCCCGGCGACCCCGCCGCCGTACCTCTACCACGGCACGGTGGCCCGCTCCCTGGAGGCGATCCGGGCCGAGGGACTGCGCCCCATGGACCGGCACGACGTGCACCTCTCGGCCGACCGGGAGACCGCCACCCGCGTCGGTGCGCGGCGGGGACGACCCGTGGTGCTCGCCGTGGACGCCGCGGCCATGCACCGCGACGGCCACGTCTTCCACGTCAGCGCCAACGGGGTGTGGCTGACCCGGGCGGTGCCGCCGGAGTACCTGCGCTTCCCCCACGCGCACTGAACCCGGCATGATCCGTCGCGTGGACCACTTGCCGAGCACCGAAGCCGCCGTCAACGCCCTGCGCACCCTGGCGGACGAGTACGGCCGCGCCATCGAGGTCATCCATGACATCGGCGCCGACCAGACGTCCCGCCGCAGCGCCGCCGGCGTCGGCGTCACCACCGACCCGGACGGCTCCCTGCCGCACGAGGCCCATGTCGAGCTCGGCGGCCGGCCGCACGTGAGCGTGCGCCTCTACCCGGACGACGACGCGCTGATCAGCGTCGACGGCGTCGAGTGCCCCGACGTCGCCCGCGACGACGTCCCCGCCTTCCTGCGCGCGGTCTACGACGGACACGCCTGGGTCAAGGCCCGCCGGTTCCCGCCGGGCGCCTTCCTGATCGTGCCGCTGCCCGGCGACCGTACGCACAAGGAGTACATCCCCTTCGTGTCCCTCAGCCCCTGGCTGTCGGGCCGGGTGCGGTGACTGTTTCACGTGGAACACCGGTCGGCGCTTACCGTGGGCCCATGAGTCTGCGTCTGAGCACCGTGATCCTGCCCTACCGCCGCTGGAACGACGGCGGCCGTTCCTCCTGGACGCGCGCCGAGCAGCTCGGCTTCCACACGGCGTACACCTACGACCACCTGTCCTGGCGCACCTTCCGCGACGGGCCGTGGTTCGGGGCGGTCCCCACGCTGACCGCCGCCGCGTCGGTGACCGACCGGATCCGGCTGGGCACGCTCGTGACCTCCCCGAACTTCCGGCACCCGGTGACCCTCGCCAAGGAGCTGATCTCCCTGGACGACATCTCCGGCGGCCGGATCACCCTCGGCATCGGCGCGGGCGGCACCGGTTTCGACGCCACGGCCCTCGGCCAGGAGCCGTGGAGCCCGCGGGAGCGTGCGGACCGGTTCGCCGAGTTCGTGCCGCTGCTCGACCGGCTGCTGGCCGAGGACGCGGTCACCCACGAGGGGACCTACTACTCGGCGGTCGAGGCACGCACCATCCCCGGCTGTGTGCAGCGCCCCCGCCTGCCCTTCGCGGTGGCCGCGACCGGTCCGCGGGGACTGCGGCTGGCCGCGCGGTACGGACAGGCCTGGGTGACCACGGGTGACCCGAAGCTGTTCGAGAACGGCACCCCGGAGCAGTCCGTGGAGGCGCTGCGCGGGCAGACCGAGAAGCTGGCCGCCGCCTGCGCGGAGGCCGGCCGGGACGTGGCGGAGCTGGACAAGGTCCTGCTGACCGGCTTCACCCCGGACCGGGACCGGCCCCTGACGTCCCTGGACGCCTTCGTGGACTTCGCAGGACGCCACCGGGAGCTGGGCTTCACGGAGATCGTGATCCACTGGCCGATCCCGGACTCCGACTTCGCGGCCGACGAGAAGGTCTTCGAGCAGATCGCGACCGAGGCCCCGGCGCAGCTGCGCTGAACCGGGGGCCCTGGAGCGCGGCCGCGGTAGCCGGTGTCGTCCGGGTCTCATCCGTGCGGTCTCCCGCACGGGCGTGCGGGCATATGCGCGAGAATGAGCCGGTGACCTCAGCGACTCGACAGCCCGAGACCCCGGCCTCCACCGTTCCGCCGCGGCTGATCGCCACCGATCTGGACGGAACCCTGCTGCGCGACGACAAGACCGTCTCGCCGCGCACGGTCGCCGCCCTCGCGGCCGCCGAGCAGGCGGGCATCGACGTCTTCTTCGTCACCGGCCGCCCGGCCCGCTGGATGGACGTCGTCAGCGAACACGTCCACGGGCACGGCCTGGCGATCTGCGGCAACGGCGCCGCCGTGGTCGACCTGCACGGCGGCCCCGGCGCGCACCGGTTCGTGAAGGTGCGGGAGTTGCCGAGGCAGAACGCGCTGGACGCCGTGGGGCTGCTGCGCGACGCGGCGCCGGGCACGGTGTACGCGGTGGAGCAGACGTACGGCTTCCACCAGGAGCCCGACTACCCCAAGCTGCACATGGAGACCCCCGACGACCTGGCGCCCGCGGAGGAGCTGCTGGCGCCGGACGGCGTGGCCTCGCGCGAGCCGATCCTGAAGATCCTCGCCTACCACCCCACCCTCGACCCGGACGCCTTCCTCACCGTGGCCCGGCTGTCCGTCGGCGACCGCGCCAACGTGACCCGCTCCAGCCCGAGCGCACTGCTGGAGCTCAGCGGGCCGGAGGTCTCCAAGGCCAGCACCCTGGCCCTGTGCTGCGCGGAGCGCGGCATCTCGCACGAGGAGGTCGTCGCGTTCGGGGACATGCCCAACGACCTGGAGATGCTGACCTGGGCGGGTCGCTCGTACGCCATGGGCAACGCCCACCCCGACGTGCTCGCCGCCGCGTCCGGGCGGACGGCCGCCAACAACGAGGACGGCGTGGCCCTCGTCATCGAGCAGCTGCTGGCCGAGCGGGCGTAGGGCCCACGGCTCGGGCGTCAGCGGGCGCCCGCCAGTAGTTCGGCCGCCTCCTCTCGGGCGGCCATCCCGCGCAGCGGGCCTTCCGCGGCGGTCAGGTCCGCGTACGTGCCGCGCTGCACGACCCGGCCGCCGTCCAGCACGATCACCTCGTCCACGGCCTCCAGGCCGGTCAGCCGGTGGGTGATCAGCAGGGTCGTGCGGCCCTCGGTCGCGGCCAGCAGGTCCGCGGTGAGCGCGTCGGCCGTCGGCAGGTCCAGGTGCTCGGCGGGCTCGTCGAGCACCAGTACGGGGAAGTCGGCGAGCAGCGCGCGGGCCAGCGCGAGCCGCTGCCGCTGGCCGCCCGACAGCCGGGCCCCGTGCTCCCCCACGAGCGTGTCCAGCCCGTCGGGCAGGGAGTCCACCCACTGCAGCAGCCGGGCCCGGCCGAGCGCGTCCCGCAGGTCGGCCTCGCTCGCGTCCTTCCGGGCCAGCAGCAGGTTCTCGCGCACCGAGCTGTCGAAGAGGTGTGCGTCCTGCGCGCACAGCCCGACCATCCGCCGCACCGCGTCGCCGTCCAGGGCGAAGGCGTCGACGCCGCCCAGCGTGTAGGCACCCGCGTCCGGGTCCAGGAACCGCAGCAGCACCTGGGCCAGGGTCGTCTTGCCGGAGCCGGACGCGCCGACCACGGCGATCCGCCGGCCCTCGGTGAGCCGGAGGTCGACCCCGGCCAGCGCGTCCCGGTCCTGCCCGGCGTACCGGGCGGTGAGCCCCTCGACCACCAGCGGGAACGGCGACGCGGGCGCCCGGCGCGGCTGCTCCGGCTCCCGCACGGGCTCGGGGGAGTCCAGCACCTCGTACACCCGCTCGGCGCTGCGGCGCACCCGCTGCCGGTACTGCACGGCGAGCGGCAGCCCCAGCACCGCCTCGAAGGCGGCGAGCGGGGTGAGCACCACGACGGCCAGGGCGACCCCGCCGAGCCGTCCCGCGGCGACCGCCTGCACGCCGACCAGGGCGGTCGACGCGAGGGTCAGCCCCGAGACCAGCGCGGTCAGCCCGTCGCCGAGCGCGGTCGCGGTGGCGGCGCGCGTGGCGATGCGGGTGAGCACCCCGTCGGCCTTCCGGGCCTCGGCGGTGCGGGCGGGCAGGGCGCCGGCGACCGTCAGTTCGGCGGTGCCGGTCAGCAGGTCGGCCACGCGGGTGGCCAGCACGCCCCGCGCCGGAGCGAGCCGGCGGTCGGCGCGCCGGGCCACCGCGCCGGTGACCAGCGGGACGCCGACGCCGGCCGCGAGGAGCCCGGCGGCGAGCACGGCGCCCGCCTCGGGCAGCAGCCAGGCGGTGAAGGCCACCGACCCGGCGCCCACGACGGTCGCGGCGCCGGCCGGAAGCAGCCAGCGCAGCCAGTAGTCCTGGAGGGCGTCCACGTCGGCCACCAGCCGGGACAGCAGGTCGCCCCGGCGGGTGGTGCGCAGTCCGGCGGGCGCCAGCCGCTCCAGCCGCCGGTAGACGGCGACCCGGGTGTCGGCCAGCATCCGCAGCACGGCGTCGTGGGACACCAGCCGCTCGGCGTACCGGAACACCGCGCGTCCGATGCCGAAGGCGCGCGTCGCGGTCACCGCCACCATCAGGTAGAGCACCGGCGGCTGCTGCGAGGCCCGCGAGATCAGCCACCCCGAGGTGGCCATGAGGCCGACCGCGCTGCCGAGCGCGAGGCTCCCGAGCAGCAGGGCGAGGACCAGCCGGCCCCGCCGCGCCCCGGACAGGGAGCGGACGCGGGCGAGGACACCCCGGCCGGCGGACCGCCCTCGCTCGGTGCCCGGGATCGCTGCCGACGCCGACCCTACGGTGGCGGGCGCCGCCTCGTCGGCGGACTCGGCCGCGGCGGTCGTACCGGCCGCACGGTGCTCGGCCGAACGGCCCGTACCCGCAGGGTCGGTGGGGGCTCCCGCCCCCTCGCTCCCCGCCCCCTCGCCCCCCGTCAGCCGCACCACGCGGTCGGCGACCCCCAGCAGCGCCGGCCGGTGCACCACCAGCAGGACGGTCCGCCCGGCCGCCAGGCGGCGCACGGCGGTCACGACCTCCGCCTCGGTCTCGCCGTCCAGCGCGGCGGTCGGCTCGTCGAGCAGCAGGACGGGGCGGTCCGCGAGGAACGCCCGCGCCAGCGCGAGGCGTTGCCGCTGCCCGGCCGACAGCCCGGCCCCGTCCTCACCGAGCACGGTGGCCGGCCCGTCGGGCAGCGCGTCCACGAACTCCAGCGCCCCCGCGTCCGCGAGGGCCCGGCGTACGGCGGTGTCGTCGGCGTCGGGACGGGCGAGCCGTACGTTCTCGGCGATGGTCCCGGCGTACAGGTGCGGCCGCTGGGGCACCCAGGCGACCCGCGCGTGCCACTGCGCCAGGTCGAGGTCGGCCAGGTCGGTCCCGCCGACACGCACCCGGCCGCCGGTGGGCCGGACGAAGCCCAGCAGGACGTCGAGCAGCGTGGACTTGCCCGCGCCGCTCGGGCCGACGAGCGCGACGGTCTCCCCCGGCTCGACGGTGAGGCTCACGTCCGTCACCGCGTCCGTGGAGCGGCCGGGGTGACGGACGTCCACGTGCTCGAAGGCTAGGCCGTGTCCGCAAAGTCCCGTCGTCCGCCCGGAGGGCGGGCCCTGCGGCGTCCGGTGCGTGCTCTCGGCGTGCCGGGCGGACACCCGCGTACTGGCCGTACTCGGGTGTTCGCCCGGTGCGGCGAGAGTGCGTGCCGGGCGTCGCAGGGCAGGCGGGACTTTGCGGACACGGCCTAGGGCCCCCGTGGGCACGGCGGCCGTGCCGGACGGCGGCAGGGGGGTCTCCAGGACCGCGAAGACCTCCTCCGCGGCGGCCAGGCCCTCGGCCGCCGCGTGGTACTGCGCGCCGACCTGGCGCAGCGGCAGGTACGCCTCGGGCGCCAGCACGAGGATCACCAGGCCGGTGTACAGGTCCATCTCGCCGTGCACCAGGCGCATGCCGATGGTGACGGCGACCAGCGCGACCGAGAGCGTGGCGAGCAGTTCCAGGGCGAAGGAGGACAGGAAGGCGATCCGCAGGGTCCGCAGGGTCGCCTGCCGGTACTCGCCGGTGATGCGTTTGATCGACTCGGCCTGCGCCTTGGCCCGGCCGAACACCTTCAGCGTGGGCAGACCGGCGACGACGTCCAGGAAGTGGCCGGACAGCCGGGACAGCAGGCGCCACTGCCGGTCCATGCGGGACTGGGTGGCCCAGCCGATCAGCATCATGAAGACCGGGATCAGCGGCAGCGTGCCGACGATGATCGCCGCGGACACCCAGTCCTCGGTCACGATCCGCGCCAGCACCGCCACCGGCACGACCACCGCGAGCCCCAGCTGCGGGAGGTAGCGGGAGAAGTAGTCGTCCAGGGCGTCGATCCCACGCGTGGCGAGGGCGACCAGCGAGCCGGTGCGCTGCCCGCTCAGCCAGCCCGGGCCGAGCGCACCCGCCCGTTCCAGCAGCCGTCCCCGCAGCTCCGACTTCACGGCGGCGCCGGCCCGGTGGGCGGCGAGTTCGGTGAGCCAGGAGACCAGGGCGCGGCCGCCCGCCACCGCCACCAGCAGCACCAGGGGTGTGCGCAGGGCGGAGGCGGACTCACCGTGCTGGAACGCCCCGACGACCACCTCGGCGACGAGCATCGCCTGGGCGATGACGAGACCGGCGCCGAGGGCACCCAGTCCGACGACGGCCGCCAGGAAGAACCGGGTGGCCCGGGCGTACCGGAGGAGTCGTGGATCGATCGGTTTCACGTGAAACACACCTCAGTGCGCGGCGTCGGCGATGTGCTGGGTGCCGATCCGCTTGCGGAAGACCCAGTAGGTCCAGCCCTGGTAGAGCAGGACGAGGGGCGTGGCGATCGCCGCGAGCCAGGTCATGATCTTGAGCGTGTACGGGCTGGAGGAGGCGTTGGTGACCGTCAGGCTCCACTGCTCGTTCAGCGTCGAGGGCATGACGTTCGGGAACAGCGTCAGGAAGAGCATCGACACCGCGGCGACGATGGTGAGGCCCGACAGGGCGAACGCCCAGCCCTCGCGGCCGGCGCGCGCGGTGACCAGGGCCCCGAGCAGTGCGGCCACGGCCACCACCAGGGCGACGAGCGAGGTGCCGTCCCCCTTGTCGGCCTGGGTCCAGCCCAGGAAGACGAGCGCCAGCACCGCGGTCACCGCACCGACGCGCAGGGCGGTGGTGCGTGCGCGCTCCCGGATGTCCCCGACGGTCTTCAGGCCGACGAACACCGCGCCGTGGAAGGTGAACAGCGACAGCGTGACCAGGCCGCCCAGCAGGGCGTACGGGTTGAGCAGGTCACCGAGGCCGCCCACGTACTCCAGCCGGGCGTCGATCTTCACCCCGCGGGCGATGTTGCCGAAGGCGACGCCCCACAGGAAGGCGGGGATCAGCGAGCACCAGAAGATCGCCGTCTCCCAGGTGCGCTGCCAGTTCTCCTCGGGCCGCTTGGCCCGGTACTCGAAGGCGACGCCCCGGACGATCAGGCAGACCAGGATGACGAGCAGCGGCAGGTAGAAGCCCGAGAAGAGGGTGGCGTACCACTCGGGGAAGGCGGCGAACGTCGCCCCGCCCGCGGTGAGCAGCCAGACCTCGTTGCCGTCCCAGACGGGGCCGATCGTGTTGATCAGCACCCGCTTCTCGGTCCGGTCGCGGGCCAGCAGCTTGGTGAGGACGCCGACCCCGAAGTCGAAGCCCTCCAGGAAGAAGTAGCCGATCCACAGGACGGCGATGAGGACGAACCAGACGTCGTGCAGTTCCATGACTGTGCAGCTCCCTCGGCCTAGTACGAGAAGGCCATCGGCTTGTCGGCGTCCCGGGAGTCGCCGCCGATCTTCGTGGGCGGGTTGAGGTCGGCCTCCGTCAGCTCGGGCGGCCCGGCCTTCACGTACTTCGCCATCAGCTTCACCTCGACGACGGCGAGGATCGCGTACAGGGCGGTGAAGGTGAGCATCGAGATGAGGACCTCGGTCTGGGAGACACCGGGGGAGACCGCGTCACGCGTCTGGAACAGGCCGTAGACGACCCACGGCTGACGGCCCATCTCGGTGAAGATCCAGCCCCAGGAGTTGGCGATCAGCGGGAAGCCCAGGGTGAGGATCGCCAGGCGCCAGTACCACGTGGTCAGCTTCGGGCCGAGCGCCTTGTTCGGCAGCAGCGCCAGGCGGGGCACCTCGTCCTCACCCACCCGCAGGTGCTGCGGCAGCAGGAACTTCTTGCGGGTCAGCCACAGTCCGGCCATGCCGAGGGCGAAGGACGTCATGCCGAAGCCGATCATCCAGCGGAATCCCCAGTAGGCGACCGGGATGTTGGGCCGGTAGTCGCCGGGGCCGTACGTCGCCTGCTCGGTCTTGTTGACGTCGTTGATGCCGGGGACGTACGAGGTGAAGTCGTCCTTGGCGAGGAAGGAAAGCAGGCCGGGGACCTCGATGGCGACCCTGTTGTGGCCCTTGTCGACGTCGCCGACGGCGAACACGGAGAAGGGCGCCGGCTTCTCGCCGTCCCACAGCGCCTCGGCCGCGGCCATCTTCATCGGCTGCTGCTGGTACATGATCTTGCCGAGGGTGTCGCCGCTGACCGCGGTGAGCAGACCGCCGACGACCACGGTGACCAGACCCAGCCGCAGCGAGGTCTTCATCACGGGCACGTGCCGCTTGCGGACCAGGTGGAAGGCCGCGATGCCGACCATGAAGGCGCCGCCGGTCAGGAAGGCCGCGGACAGGGTGTGGAAGGCCTGGGCGAGCGCGGTGTTCTGGGTCAGCACCTGCCAGAAGTCGGTGAGCTCGGCCCGGCCCTTGGCCTTGTTGATCCGGTAGCCGACCGGGTGCTGCATCCAGGAGTTGGCCGCCAGGATGAAGTACGCCGACAGGATCGTGCCGATCGAGACCATCCAGATGCAGGCCAGGTGGATCTTCTTCGGCAGCTTGTCCCAGCCGAAGATCCACAGGCCGATGAAGGTGGACTCGAAGAAGAAGGCGATCAGGGCCTCGAAGGCGAGCGGGGCCCCGAAGATGTCCCCCACGAAGCGCGAGTAGTCGGACCAGTTCATGCCGAACTGGAACTCCTGCACGATGCCGGTGACGACCCCCATCGCGATGTTGATCAGGAAGAGCTTGCCCCAGAACTTGGTCGCCCTGAGGTACTTCTCCTTGCTGGTGCGCACCCAGGCGGTCTGGAGGCCGGCGGTGAGGGCCGCGAGCGAGATCGTCAGGGGGACGAAGAGGAAGTGGTAGACGGTGGTGATGCCGAACTGCCAACGCGCCAGGGTTTCCGGCGCCAAGGCCATGTCCACGTCGCAGTCTCCTTACATCGCCGTGGTTGCAGCGCAGCTTGTGAAAGCGTTCACATTCACAAGCAATTATGGCGCATACCCGTTCGAGGCCGAAGAGGCGGGGGGTCCCCCGTCCGGACCACTGGTCCCCGCGGGGACGGGCCATCCGGGCCCTGGCAAAACAGCAGGTAGTAGGGGGTATGAGGGTGGTGATGGGAGGAAACCGGGGGCCGCGCCGCGCCCTGGAGGGCACAGGGGGACGTCGGGGTGCATTTCGTCACATCGGCTGAACACCACCCGCCGCGGCGCCCGCCACGCACGACGAAGCGCCCCGGAGGCGGCGGTTGCTGCCTCCGGGGCGCGGTCGACCGGGCGCGCGACGGGCCGGTCAGAGCTCCTTGTGCGACGGCCCGGTCAGAGCTCCTTGTGGAACGCCTCCGTCACCTTCAGGAAGATGTCGTTGGCCTCGGCCTCGCCGATCGTCACCCGCACGCCCTCGCCCGCGAACGGCCGGACCACCACGCCGGCCTGCTCGCACGCCGCCGCAAAGTCGACCGTGCGCTCCCCCAGCCGCAGCCACACGAAGTTGGCCTGGGACTCCGGCACCGTCCAGCCCTGGGCGCGCAGCGCGTCGGACACCCGGGTGCGCTCGCAGACCAGGGAGCCGACCCGGCCGAGCAGTTCGTCCTCGGCGCGCAGCGAGGCGATGGCCGCCTCCTGGGCGAGCTGGCTCACGCCGAACGGCACCGCCGTCTTGCGCAGCGCCGCCGCCACCGGCTCGTGGGCGATGGCGAAGCCCACCCGCAGCCCGGCCAGGCCGTACGCCTTGGAGAACGTGCGCAGCACGCAGACGTTCGGCCGCTCCCGGTACAGCTCCACGCCGTCCGGCACCTCGGGGTCGCGGATGAACTCGCGGTACGCCTCGTCGAGCACCACCAGGCAGTCGGCGGGCACCCGGTCCAGGAAGCGCTCCAGCTCCTCCCGCCGGACGACCGTGCCGGTCGGGTTGTTCGGGTTGCAGACGAAGACCAGCCGGGTCCGGTCGGTGATCGCGGCGGCCATCGCGTCCAGGTCGTGCACGTCACCCGGGGTGAGCGGCACGCGCACGGAGGTGGCGCCGCTGATCTGGGTGATGATCGGGTACGCCTCGAAGGAACGCCAGGCGTAGACGACCTCGTCGCCCGGGCCCGCGGTGGCCTGGATCAGCTGCTGGGCGACGCCCACCGAACCGGTGCCGGTGGCCAGGTGGGAGAGCGGGACGCCGAAGCGGTCGGACAGCTCGTTCATCAGGCCGGTGCAGGCCATGTCCGGGTAGCGGTTGAACGATTCCGCGGCCGCGGTCACGCTCTCCAGCACACCGGGCAGCGGCGGGTAGGGGTTCTCGTTGGAGGACAGCTTGTAGGCCGCGGGCCCCCCGGCCGCGGCGGGCTTGCCCGGCTTGTAGGTGGGGATCCCCTCCAGCTCGGCACGCAGCTTCGGGTTCGTCTCGCTCACCGCAGTCCTCCTCGTGACCACCACCGGCTTCAATACTGCTCACCTTATGAGGATTCGCTCCGGCTGCGTACCGGTCGGACGACGGTGCTGCGTCACAGAGGCAGCGCCCGCCGCTGCGCCTGTCGCTGCGCCTGCCGCTGTGCCGGCCCGGTCGCGACGACGTCGAGCGCACATCAGGCATCACCGGATGAAGCGGGACGAACCAGGAAACGACCAGGGGCGCACCGTACATATATCTATGCGCCGGTGGCTCGCGCCGTGGCGCGCGTCGCTCGTGCAGGTGAGTTGAGACCTCTTCGAAACATGACCGCCTTGGCAGGCTCATGCGCGCCGACACGTCACGTCCTGGCACGAAGACCACCAACAGGCTTTGTTTCCAAGGCATCTGACGGCCCGTGACCTTGCAGAAACGTGCCTGTCAACGCGTGCATATGCGTCCGCCCTACCCCACCGGATGAGCCCTACTATCGGCTCGCCATGACAGCAGCAGGGAAGCACCAGGTGAGCCGCGCGGAAACCTCACGCCGAGGCAGCCGGCCGGGTCGGGCGGGGATCAGGGACGTCGCCGCCGCCGCCGGAGTCTCCATCACGACCGTCTCCGACGCCCTGAACGGCAAGGGCAGACTCCCCGATGCCACCCGGCGCCATGTGCGCGAGGTCGCCGACCGGCTGGGCTACCGCCCCTCGGCCGCGGCCCGCACGCTCCGTACCGGCAAGTCGGGCCTCATCGGCCTGACCGTGACCACGTACGGGGATGAACCTTTCACCTTCACCGAGTTCGCGTACTTCGCCGAGATGGCGCGGGCCGCCACCTCGGCCGCGCTCGCCCGCGGCTACGCGCTCGTCATCCTGCCCGCCACCTCCCGCCACGACGTGTGGTCGAACGTGGCCCTGGACGGCACGGTCGTCATCGACCCCTCCGACCAGGACCCCGTGGTCGGCGAACTCGTCCGCCAGGGCTTACCCGTCGTCTCCGACGGCCGCCCCGCCGGTCCCCTGCCGGTCACCGCATGGGTCGACAACGACCACGAGGCCGCCGTCCTCGACATCCTCGAGCACCTCGCCGACGCGGGCGCCCGCCGGATCGGCCTGCTCACCGGCACCACGACGGACACCTACACCCACCTGTCGACCACGGCCTACCTGCGCTGGTGCGAGCGGGTCGGACAGGACCCGGTCTACGAGGCGTACCCCGCGCACGACCCGTGCGCCGGCGCCGTCGCCGCCGACCGGCTGCTCGCCCGCCCCGACCGGCCCGACGCCGTGTACGGCCTGTTCGACCCCAACGGCACGGACCTGCTCGCCGCCGCCCGCCGCTACGGGCTGCGCGTGCCGGAGGACCTGCTGCTGGTGTGCTGCTCCGAGTCCACGGTGTACGCGAACACCGAGCCGCCCGTCACCACCCTGTCGCTGAAGCCGCGGCGCATCGGCACGGCGGTCGTCCAGCTCCTCATCGACGCCATCGAGGGCGTGCAGTCCGACCACCCGGTCGAGCAGGTGATACCGACGGAGCTGATCGTGCGCACGTCGTCGCAGCGCCGTCCGCCGAGGACGACGGTGAGCCCGCCGCGGGGGCCTGAGCGGGGGTAACGGTCCGAGGGGGGAGCCGCCCGAGGGGGTGAACGGTCCGAGGGGGATAGCCGGGGCCCGAGCGGGGGGGCGGGACGGCCGGGGGAAGCCTAGGGGGTGGCTGCGGCCCGAGGGGGGGCCGTCCGGAACCCTCGGGGGAACAACCATGGGCCGTAGGGAACGGCCCGGAACCCGGGGGGACAACCAGGGGCCCGAGGGGGGTGCGCGGGGGCGATCGGGGGAAGCGGTGGCCGTCGGGGGGAGGGACGGTCACCCCGGCTCCCCCCGCTCACCGGTGCGTGGGAACCGTGGGGCGGGTGTGCGGCGGGGGACCAAGCCCGGCCCAATCGGGGCGAATGCCACGGCGAACTGGAGCCCCGCTCCGATTCACCACCCCTGGGTCATCACACGGCACGATCCGCATTCCTATGATGGGCCCACGACACCGCGGGCCGCTGCGACCAGGCAGTCCGAAGCGGTGCAGATGCGGCGCGATGGTGGAGGGGTCTGATGACTCAGGGGGCCGGTCAGGGACCCGAGGTGGAGCGGACGGCGACGCTGCGCGACTTCCGGGTGCCGGCGTACGTCCACGAGACCGGTCCGTACGCCCACAGCACGCACCCCGGCAACGCCGTGCCGCCGGTCGAGGAACCGGGGGACTCCCCCGAGGGGTACACCCCGACCCAGCGCGACCTGCCCGTCATCAACCGGGGTGACACGCTGCAGGTGACCGTGGACCCCACGACCGCCGCTCCGGCCCCGGTGCCCGCGACGGGCCCCGGGCCGCTGTACGTCGTCGGCGACGTCCACGGCTACCTCGACGAACTCGTCGCCGCCCTCCAGGACAAGGGCCTCGTCGACGCGGCCGGCCACTGGAGCGCCGGCACCTCGCGGCTGTGGTTCCTCGGCGACTTCACCGACCGCGGCCCGGACGGCATCGGCGTCATCGACCTGGTGATGCGGCTGTCCGCCGAGGCGGCCGCGGCGGGCGGCTACTGCAAGGCCCTCATGGGCAACCACGAACTGCTGCTGCTCGGCGCCAAGCGCTTCGCCGACACCCCCGTCCACTCCGGCGCCGGCACCGCCACCTTCCAGGCCGCCTGGCTGCTCAACGGCGGGCAGAAATCGGACATGGACCGCCTCCAGGACCACCACCTGCAGTGGATGGCCCGGCTCGACGCGCTCACCGAGATCGACGGACACCTGCTCGTCCACTCCGACACCACCGCCTACCTCGACTACGGCTCCTCCATCGAGGAGGTCAACGACACCGTCCACGACACCCTCACGCGCAACGACGCGGACGAGGTGTGGGACCTGTTCCGCAAGTTCACCAAGCGCTTCTCCTTCCGCGACGAAGGCGGCGCCGACGCCGTGCGCTCCCTGCTGGATACGTACGGCGGCACCCGGATCGTTCACGGCCACAGCCCCATCCCGTACCTGCTGGGCGAGGTCGGCTCCGAGGAGGGCGAGGACGAGGCGGGCCCGGTGGTCGTCGGCCCGCACGTGTACGCCGACGGCCTGGCCATCGCGATGGACGGCGGCGTGACCATGGCCGGAAAGCTGCTGGTCCAGCAACTCCCGCTGGAGCACTGACCCTTCACCGAGCGCCGGGCCGGCCCCCGGCCACCTCACGGACCGTGCAGGCCAGGGGCCAATTTCCGCGAACCCCCTGTCACCTGGAGCCGTCGCCGCTCTACCATCGGCTTATCCGTAGCAGGCTCCCCTCCGTTTCTGCCCGACGGCTCGTTGGCATGCGAGCCCCAAGCCTCACGGAGCATCGGGGGATGCACATGAACAGCGTTCCGCAGCACCTGCACACCGAGGACCGCCAGGAGTACGAGCGGATCCTCGACGAGGCGCTGCGCTCCGCCCCGGCCCACCCGGAACTGACCGCTGTCGGACAGCGGCTCAACACCGAACAGCTGCGCACCATGGCGCTCAACGCCACCGCGCTGATCACGGCGGCCGCGGCCACCGAGTACCGGCACTACACGGAGGTCCGTGACGAGCTGCGCCGGCCGGCACCGGCCGCCGCTCCGTCCGCCCACGACTCCGGCCCGGGGGAGCCGGGCCTGGGCGCGATGGGGCTCGCCACCACCGTGGGGGAGGCGGCCGAGGCCGCCGGTGCGGGCGCCGTCGCCGTCGCGGCCGTCCTCACGCCCGTCCTGGCGGGCACCGCCGCGGTGATCTTCCTGCTCGTCGGTTACCTGCTCAAGATGATCGAGCCCCGGCCGGCCTTCGCCGACACCCTGCTCACGGCGGGCTGGGTGTTCGGCGCGGTGACCGCGGTCGCCATCCTCGTGGCCACGGTCGGCCTGCTGCTCACCGCCCTGCGCAACCGTCCCTCGCTGGACGCCGGTTCCCACGGCGCACTCGCCGAGGAGGTCGAACGGGCCCGGGAGGCCTGGCGGGACGCCCTCCTCGAACGCGGCATCCTGCCGTTCCTGCGGGAGGCGCTCGCCGACCCGGACACCGCGGCGGCCGTGCCCCGTACGACGGCCCCGCAGGGCCCGGCCGACCGCTTCCCCAAGATCGGGTACGACCGTCCCGGGTTCAGCAGTCCCGACGAGGGGCCCGGCCGGGGCCACCGCCCGCGCTTCACGAGCCCCGACTACACCAGCCCGGACTTCGGAGGCCCGGACCACCGGCCGGAGTGATCCGGCGCTCGGCTTGGCTCCCCCGGACCCTCGGGTCCCCCGGGCCTTCGGGTTCTTCGCGCGGGGAGCGCAAGCCTGGTCGCGGTCAGTCGCGGTCAGAGGATGCCGTGCCGGCCCGCCTCCCGGATCCACGTCGGGAACTCGGAGAGCAGCCGGTCGTAGAGCTCCGGGTCGGGCACGGTGCTGATGTCGTCGACCGCGAAGAAGCCGACGTTGTCGACCTGGCGGCCGGGAAGCGTGTCGAAGCGCTCCAGGACGCCGTACCGGGCGCGGCCCAGCCCCACGAACTGCCAGAAGATCGGCTCGCTCACCGCGGCCCGCAGCTCGCTCTCGATCGCGCTGTCGCGGTAGATCCCCCCGTCCGAGAAGAACAGCACCAGGGTCGGCACCGCGCCGGGGTTCGCCCGCACGTACGCCCGCACCTCGGCGATCACCTTCTGCTCCTCGTTGCCGATGCCGACCGCCCGCATGTCCACCTGGCCGGGCTCCAGACCGCGCTTCTTGCTCCGCCGGAACAGGCCGATCTCCCCCACCCTGACGTGCAGCCGCAGCCACTGCGGGAGTTCGGCCAGGCGCAGGTCGGGCAGCCGGGCGGGGTGGGTGGCGAACGTCCACGCCTGCATCTCGCCGTCGTCGTCGAGCTGGGCCGCGACCGCCGCCATCCGCTCGACCACGTCGGCGACGACGCCCTTGGAGTACAGGAACGACATCGAGCCGGAGGCGTCCAGCACGAGGATCACCCGTGCCGTGACGTCCGCGGCGCCGTGCTTGCGCAGGCTGACGGCGACCTGCTCCTTGCGCAGGGAGAGCCGCTTGCGCATGTCCACGGGCAACTGCTCCTCGCCCTTGGTCAGACGGGCGGGACCGGGGGCCGGGGGCTGGGCGGGCGGGAACGCGGGGGGCGGCGGGGATGCCGGCGCGATGGTCGGGGGCGGAGGTGTGAGCGAGGTGGGCGGAGGCGAGAGGGGGGTCGGTGCGGGGCT
>NZ_KQ948560.1:223133-296995 GCF_001514125.1 Streptomyces longwoodensis
GGGGGACGGGGTGGGGGACGGGGTCGGCGTCGGTGCCGCCGGGGCGTCGTCGTCCACGGTGATCCCGAAGTCCGTGGCCAGTCCGGCGAGTCCGGAGGCGTACCCCTGCCCGACCGCGCGGAACTTCCACCGTCCCGACCGCCGGTAGAGCTCGCCGCCGATGAACGCCGTCTCCGTGCCGGCCTCCATCGCGAACCGGGCCAGTTCGCTCCGGCTCCCGGCGTCCAGCAGCCGCAGGGTCAGCCCGGCCACCTGCCCGAACGTCCCGCCGTCGGCCGACGCGCACAGCACGACGCGGTCCACGGCACTCTCCAGCGCGCGCAGGTCCACGGCGACGGTGTCCGTCGTGACGGCACCGGAGCTGCCCTTGCCCAGGTGACGCACGGCGCCGGAGGCGTGATGCGGCTGGTTGTAGAAGACGAAGTCCCCGTCGTCCCGGACCCGTCCCGCCTCGGTCAGCAGCAGGGCCGAGGCGTCCACGTCCGGCGCACCGGGCCCGTGCTCCCAACTGAGTTCGGCCCACACCCCCGCCGCGTCGACGGGCAGATTGGCACCCTTGCTCAAGGATCGCGCTGTCATGGGCTCAGTGTGCCTACTTCCTGGGGGGAACGGGCGGCTCCGGGAACGAGATCCCGGAGCCGGACCCTGCGCGCCGGAGCGCGGCGTCAGTCCGCCAGCGGCAGGTACACCCGGTTGCCGGCGGCCGCGAACTCCTTGGACTTCTGGGCCATGCCCTCCTCGATTTCGGTCCGGCTGCCGCCGTGTTCGCGGCGGATGTCCTGGGAGATCTTCATCGAGCAGAACTTCGGCCCGCACATCGAGCAGAAGTGGGCGGTCTTGGCGGGCTCGGCCGGGAGGGTCTCGTCGTGGAACTCCCGTGCCGTGTCCGGGTCGAGGGCCAGGTTGAACTGGTCCTCCCAGCGGAACTCGAAGCGGGCGTCGGACAGGGCGTCGTCCCATTCCTGAGCGCCGGGGTGCCCCTTGGCGAGGTCGGCCGCGTGGGCGGCGATCTTGTAGGTGATGACGCCGGTCTTGACGTCGTCACGGTTGGGCAGCCCCAAGTGCTCCTTGGGGGTGACGTAGCAGAGCATCGCCGTGCCCCACCAGGCGATCATCGCGGCACCGATGCCGGAGGTGATGTGGTCGTACGCCGGCGCGACGTCCGTCGTCAGCGGCCCGAGCGTATAGAACGGAGCTTCATCGCAGATCTCCTGCTGCAGGTCGATGTTCTCCTTGATCTTGTGCATCGGGACGTGTCCCGGGCCCTCGATCATCGTCTGTACATCGAAACGCCTGGCGATCCGGTTGAGTTCCCCGAGCGTCCGCAACTCCGCGAACTGCGCCTCGTCGTTGGCGTCCGCGATGGAGCCGGGACGCAGGCCGTCGCCCAGCGAGTAGGTGACGTCGTAGGCGGCGAGGATCTCGCAGAGCTCCTCGAAGTGCTCGTAGAGGAACGACTCCTTGTGGTGGGCCAGGCACCAGGCCGCCATGATGGAGCCGCCACGCGAGACGATGCCGGTCTTGCGGTTCGCGGTCAGCGGCACGTACGCCAGGCGCACGCCCGCGTGGACCGTCATGTAGTCCACGCCCTGCTCGGCCTGCTCGATCACGGTGTCCTTGTAGATCTCCCAGGTCAGCTCCTCGGCCCTGCCGTCGACCTTCTCCAGCGCCTGGTAGAGCGGGACGGTGCCGATGGGGACGGGGGAGTTGCGCAGCACCCACTCGCGGGTGGTGTGGATGTTGCGGCCCGTGGACAGGTCCATGACCGTGTCGGCGCCCCAGCGGGTCGCCCAGGTCATCTTCTCGACCTCCTCCTCGATGGAGGACGTCACCGCCGAGTTGCCGATGTTGGCGTTGACCTTCACCAGGAACCGCTTGCCGATGATCATCGGCTCGATCTCCGGGTGGTTGACGTTCGCCGGGAGCACCGCCCGGCCCGCCGCGATCTCTTCGCGCACCACCTCGGGAGAGACGTTCTCCCGGAGGGCCACGAACTCCATCTCCGGCGTGATCTCGCCCCGGCGCGCATAGGCGAGCTGGGTGACCGCCTGGCCGTCGCGGCCGCGACGCGGCTGGCGCGGGCGGCCCGGGAAGACCGCGTCCAGGTTGCGCAGCCCACCACGCGGCGCGGTGTGCTTGATCCCGTCGTCCTCCGGACGGACGGGCCGCCCGGCGTACTCCTCGGTGTCGCCGCGGCTGATGATCCAGTTCTCCCGCAGCGGCGACAGCCCCCTGCGGACGTCGGTGTCGACGTGCGGATCGGTGTACGGGCCCGAGGTGTCGTACAGCGTGACCGACTGCCCGTTGGTGAGGTGCACCTGACGGACCGGCACCCGCAGGTCGGGGCGGGTGCCCTCGACGTACGCCTTGTGCCAGCCGATGGACTTCCCGGCCTCCGGGGACGTGGCGGAAGCCGTCTCGAGCGGCGTCCCGTCCTGGACGGAGGCAGGCGTGCGTGCGTCCTTGTTGGTCATGAGACCTACTCCCTACGCCGGCATTACCCGGTAACAGGTTCGGCGGTCGACGCAGCGGTCACCGTCCCTCATCGACGTCTCGTGTGGGACATCTCTCGTTCCACGTGAAACATCGCGAAGACGGAGGTCAGCGCCCTCTCAGCCCGGTGCTCCGAGCTCCCGCGTGTGCAAAGGTGCCCCCACGCTAGCGTCCGTTCTGGCGCGGTGAACAGAGGGCCCCTGCCGTTCTTGCGATGATCGGGCGGTGACCACGACATCCCGTCCCCCGTATCCGCCGCCGGAACCCCGCCGCCCGCCCACCGGCGAGACCTTCGGCCACGAGCACGCGCCGGGGTACGCCCCGGACCCCGGGGACGGGAACGGCTCGGGAAGCCCGGGGGACGGTGGTCACGGCGGATCCGGACACAGTGGCCACGGCGGACACGGCGGTCACGGCGGATCGGGACACGGAGGTCACGGGGGATCCGGACACGGCGGCCACGGAAGCCATGGCGGATCCGGACACGGTGGCCACGCGCACGGGCACAGCCACAGTCATGGTCCCGCCGCGCCCGTCTCCCAGCACCTGCGCAAGGTCATCGCGGCCATCCTGATCCCGTTCGGCGCGGCAGTGCTCATCGGGCTGGCGGTGCTCTGGCCGGGCGGTGCGCCCGCGCACGAGCGCACCGGCGTCGGATTCGACCGGCAGACGCAGCACGCCACGGTCACCCAGGTCGCCGAGGTCAGCTGCCAGTCGGTGAACGCCTCGGGAGGCGCCCCGACCGGTGACACCTCCACGGCCGAGGGCTCCTCCGCCCAGCAACAGGCGAACGGCACCTGCAAGAAGGCCACGATCCGGGTCGACACCGGCAAGGACGAGGGCCGTACGTTCACCGAGATCGTCCAGCCGGACCAGACACGGCAGTTGCACGAGGGCCAGAAGGTCGTGGTCGCCTACGAGCCCTCCGCCCCGAAGGACCTGCAGTACTCGGTCACCGACGTCGACCGCGGCTTCCCCATGGCGCTGCTGGCCGGCATCTTCGCCGTCGCCGTCGTGGTCGTCGGGCGCCTGCGGGGAGTCATGGCGCTGGTGGCGCTGGCGATCAGCTTCCTGATCCTGAACTTCTTCATCCTGCCGGCGATCCTCCAGGGCTCGAACCCCCTGGTCGTGGCGGTGGTGGGCGCCAGCGCGATCATGCTGATCGCGCTCTACCTGTGCCACGGCCTGTCGGCCCGTACGTCCGTGGCGGTGCTCGGCACGCTGATCTCCCTGCTGCTGATCGGCGTCCTCGGCTCGCTGTTCATCGACTGGGCCGCGCTCACCGGCAACACCGACGACAACACCGGCCTGATCCACGGGCTGTACCCGTCGATCGACATGAGCGGTCTGCTGCTGGCCGGCGTCATCATCGGCTCGCTCGGTGTCCTGGACGACGTCACGGTCACCCAGACCTCGGCGGTCTGGGAGCTGCACGAGGCCAACCCGGCGATGGGCTGGCGCGGGCTGTACCGGGCGGGCATCCGGATCGGCCGGGACCACATCGCGTCCGTGGTCAACACGCTGGTCCTCGCCTACGCGGGCGCCGCGCTGCCGCTGCTGCTGCTGTTCTCCATCGCGCAGAGCAGCGTCGGCACGGTCGCCAACAGCGAGTTGGTCGCCGAGGAGATCGTGCGCACGCTGGTGGGCTCCATCGGCCTGGTCGCCTCGGTACCGGTCACCACGGCGCTGGCGGCCTTGGTCGTCTCGGCCGACCGGCCGGCACCGGACGCGGGCCGAGGCCGGGAGGTGATGGCCGGCGCCACGGTACCGGGACCCGTCGGGCCCGGGTCCGGCCCGACGTCATCGGCGCCGGCTGCCCCGTCGCACGGTGGCCGCGGGCGGCGTCGCAAGCGCTGAGGGGTCGACGACGGCATCCGGCCGGGCGCCAGGCACTCAGCGGGGTGGGCCACGGCGCCCACCCGGGTGGTCTGGAGCCGCCCCTCCCGGCCGCTTCTGCAGAACCGTTCCTGCATGGGCCACCGTCCCGCGCTGAAGCGTTCCGCCACAGGTGCGGCGGTGCGGCTCAGCCGGCGCTCTGCTCCTCCGCCAGGATCCGGTCCAGCGCCTCGTCGAGGTGGGCGTCGAAGGCGGCCAGCGCGGTCTCCTGCCCCAGCGGCACCAGCTTGTCGGTGCGGTCCAGGAAGGCCACGAGCGGCGCGGCCGAGGAGCGGAACAGCGCCTGGTCCATGCCCACCTGGAGCCGGATCAGGACCTCGCCCAGCACGTCCGGTTCCACGGGAGCGACCCGCACGTCGCCCTCCCCGCACGGTCTGCCCACCCCGTCGATGAGCAGCTCCCGCCCGAACGCCCAGGTCACCGGGGCGTCCCCGGGAAGGTGGAAGGTGAGCCGGACGGCGTAGGGATCGCTGCTCTCGTAACTCAGCTCGACCGGGATGCGGAACGACAGCTCCTCGGACACGAGAAAGCTCATCATGACCTCTGCCTCTACCGCTTGTACGGACTCGCGCATCGCCTAACCCCGTCGTTGCCGTCGACTGGCCGGGAATGGACCCCTGACTCTGCCCCGCATCTTGCTGAACGTGTATGGCAGATCACAAGGAGTGAGTTTTCAGATGCTGATAGAGAGGGCGAGCGACCCCAGTTTCCGGCCCACCTCGCTCTGCAGGCGCTGTGCCGCCAGGAGGAGCCGGTCCTCCTGGTGGACGGGCAGGGACAGGGCCATCGTGGCCGCCGTGGTGCCCACGGTGATGGGGATCGCCGCGCAGACGGTACCGAGGGCGTACTCCTGACGTTCCGTCACCGGCTGCATCCTGCGCATGCGTTCGAGACGACGCAGAAGGGTGAGGTTGTCACGCACCGTGTACGGAGTGATGGACTGCACGGGGTAGCGGGACAGGTGGTCGCGGCGGGCCTCCACATCGAGCTGCGACAGCAGACACTGGCCGATGGCATGTGCGTGCCCGGTCTCGCGGAAGTCGGCCCACTCCTCGACGGCCGGATTGCCGGGGGTGTCGGAGACGCACATGACCTCGATCTCGCCGTCGCGGTACACGGCGTAGTACACGGGGACGCCGATCGAATCGCGCCAGTGCGCGAGGGCGTCCACCACGGTGCTGCGACGTTTCTGCGCTGCTCCGGTACTGCTCAGTCGTTCGGCTGCCTCGCCGAGGAAGAACAGGCCCTTGTCGCGGCGGAGATAGCCCTCGTGCACCAGGGTGCGCAGCAGGTGGTAGGCGGTGGGGAGCGCCAGGCCGGTCTCGCGGGCGAGTTGCTTGGCGGGAGCCCCGCACTCGTGCTCGGCCACGCACTCCAGCAGGCGCATGGCCCGCTGGACGGATCCGATGAGGGTGGTCGCGGGCTGCGGCTGCTCGGGGACGGCCGGTGCGGGGGCCCGCGGGAAGGTGACGGTACGCGGCCCGGTGAGGGGCGCGTGTGCTTCTCCAGATGCGGTGTCGACCGTGGCCAAGAGTCACTCCCGAGGCGCGAGGGGGAGCCCGTGCCGGGGAACACGGGAGGGGGGTGCGCGGGGTGCGCGGGGTGCGCTGCTCGCGGGGTGTCCCCGCGTCGAGTTCCGGACTCTAACCGTCCGCCACCGCCTGCGGCCGGGCTGCCCGGAAACTTCCCCCGCCCGAGGGAACCGCTGATCCGTGTTACCGGTCAGCGGTGTCCCGTTGCGCTCACCAGTCGCCGCGCGAGGAGGATCCCGCCTTGAACTTGCGTACGACGTACAGGAGTCCGCCGACCAGGGCGACGAAGATCAGCAGCTTGAACAGCAGGCCGATCAGGAAGCCGACGACGCTGGCTATCAGCCCGCCGAAGACGACCAGGGCGATGACCGGCACCGCGACCCACTTCACCCACCACGGCAGTCCCGCGAAGATCTCTCGCATCGCCCTCGTCCTACCTCTCCGCCCGTCGCTGTGCCGGGTCCGTGTCGGCCCGGTACGTCCGCGACCGGAGCCTTTCGTTGTCCTGCACCCGATGCTAGGGGCGGGGGGTGGCCCGGCGGGGGCCTCGCACCCCTTGTCCTCCCCTGACCGATCCCCTAGGGAATGCCGGGGTCGCGGCTCAGGCTTCCGGGGGAGAGAACACCACCAGGACCCGGAGGTCCTCGCTGATGTGGTGGAACTTGTGGGCGACCCCGGCCGGCACGTAGACCACGCTGCCGCGGGCCACCTGCGTGGTCTCCAGGCCGACGGTGAGGGAGGCGCGGCCGCTGACCACGAAGTACACCTCGTCCTGGTCGTGCGGGTTCTGCGGGTCGTGCGCGCCCGCGTCGAGGGCGTACAGCCCCACGGACATGTTCCGTTCCCGCAGGAACTGCAGGTAGGCACCGTCGTTGGCGGCCCGCTCCGCCTCCAGTTCGTCCAGCCGGAATGCCTTCATCGCCTTGGTCCGCCCCTGCCCGGTGCTCGTGTCCGATCTCTCTGCGACGATCAGACACATGAAGAATTTCGTAGTCAAGACGATCGCCAACGCGGGCGCCCTGGCGGTGGCCGTCTGGCTGCTGGACAAGATCACGCTGACCGGCGACAGCACGGGCAAGAAGGTCGGCACGCTGCTCGTCGTCGCCCTGTTGTTCGGCTTGGTGAACTCGTTCGTCAAGCCGGTGGTGCGGGTGCTGACCTTCCCGCTGTTCGTCCTGACGCTGGGTCTGATCACGCTGGTGGTGAACGCGCTGATGCTGCTGCTCACCTCCTGGCTGGCCGGCAAGCTCGACGTGAGCTTCCACGTCGAGGGCTTCTGGACCGCGGTCTTCGGCGGTCTGATCATCTCGATCGTGTCCTGGGCGCTGAACATGGTCCTGCCGGACGAGGACTGACCCCATGACCTACCGCGTCTGCTTCGTCTGCACCGGCAACATCTGCCGCTCCCCGATGGCCGAGGCCGTCTTCCGCGCACGCGTGGCGGAGGCCGGGCTGGACGGCGTGGTGGAGGTCGACAGCGCCGGCACGGGCGGCTGGCACGAGGGCGAGGGCGCCGATCCGCGCACCGTCTCCGTCCTCGAGGAGCACGGCTACCCCCTCGCACACACCGCCCGGCAGTTCCGGTCGGCGTGGTTCGACCGCCTCGACCTGGTGATCGCGCTGGACGCCGGTCACCTCAAGGCCCTGCGCCGCCTCGCGCCCACCGCGGAGGACGCCGCCAAGGTCCGCCTGCTGCGCTCGTACGACCACGGCGCGGGCCACGACCTGGACGTGCCGGACCCGTACTACGGGGGGCGTGACGGGTTCGAGGAGTGTCTTGAGATGGTGGAGGCGGCGAGCGAGGGCCTGCTCGCCGCGGTACGTGACGAGGTGGAGGGACGAGCGGCATGAGGGATTCCGAGGACGGTGTCACCGGCGGCGGGGAGAGCACGCGCGCGGTGCGGGCGGGGCTGCCCGAGCCGGTGAAGTACGAGCCGACGCTGCCCGGGCCCGTGTTCGCCGCCCACTACCACCTGCCGGGCGAGCCCACCGGGCCGTACACCTACGGCCGTGACGAGAACCCCACGTGGACGCGCCTCGAACAAGCCATCGGCGAGCTGGAGGCGCCCGGCCGGGAGGACGTGGAGACGCTGGTGTTCGCCTCCGGCATGGCGGCGATCTCGGCGGCGCTCTTCTCCCAGCTGCGCGCCGGGGACGCCGTGGTGATGCCCGACGACGGCTACCAGGCCCTGCCGCTGGTGCGCGCCCAGCTGGAGGCGTACGGCATCGAGGTGCGCACCGCGCCGACCGGCGGCGACGCCCAGCTCGCCGTGCTGGACGGGGCGAAGCTGCTGTGGATCGAGTCGCCGTCCAACCCCGGGCTCGACGTGTGCGACATCCGCCGGCTCGTCGACGCCGCGCACGGGCAGGGCGCCCTGGTCGCCGTGGACAACACGCTCGCCACGCCGCTCGGCCAGCGCCCGCTGGAGCTCGGCGCGGACTTCTCGGTGGCGAGCGGCACCAAGCAGCTCACGGGGCACGGAGACGTCCTGCTGGGGTACGTCACCGGGCGCTCCGGCGCGGCCATGACGGCGGTCCGGCGCTGGCGGAAGATCGTCGGTGCCGTTCCCGGCCCCATGGAGGCCTGGCTCGCGCACCGCTCGATCGCCACCCTGGCCCTGCGGGTCGAGCAGCAGAACGCGACGGCGCTGGCGGTGGCGGAGACGCTGCGGCAGCGTCCCGACGTGACCGGTGTGCGCTACCCGGGGCTGCCCGACGACCCGTCGCACAAGATCGCCGCGCAGCAGATGCGGCGCTTCGGCTGTGTGGTGTCCTTCGCGCTGCCCTCGCGCGAGCGGGCCGAGCGCTTCCTGGACGCGCTGCGCCTGGTGGACGACGCGACCAGCTTCGGCGGGGTGCGGTCGACGGCCGAGCGGCGCGGGCGCTGGGGCGGGGACGCGGTGCCGGAGGGCTTCATCCGGCTGTCGGTCGGCGCCGAGGACGCGGACGACCTGCTGGCGGACGTGGTGCGGGCGCTGGACGAGTCGGCGTGACCGGCTGATCATGCCGTCGCCCGGACCTCGTCCGGGCGGACGGACGGTCCGAGCCTCCCCCCCTGGTGGCCCGGACCGTCCTCGGTTCTCCGCGCGAAGAACCGTTCACCACAGGCTAGTTGACTAGGTGTCAGTAGCCAATGGCGCCTGCGGCCGCGGCGGGCGTCGTACACCTTTCCCGATACGGGAAGCGTCACTCACTGGCGCACTTTGGTGACGTTTTGCGATGTTTCACGTGAAACGCGGGACGATGTTTCACGTGGAACCCAGCGGGCCACATTTCTCCCATGACCGTCCGACCCGTGGTCAAGCGCACCGCCCGCGCCGTTCTGCTCGACGGTGACGACCTGATCCTGATCAAGCGCACCAAGCCCGGCGTGGATCCCTACTGGGTCACCCCCGGGGGCGGGGTCGAGCCGGAGGACACCACCGTCGTGGACGCCCTGCACCGGGAGGTGTACGAGGAACTCGGGGCGAAGATCACCGATGTGGTGCCCTGTTTCGTCGACACCGTCGAGCACATCGGCGAGGACAGCAGCACCACGGGCGTGAAGGTGCAGCACTTCTTCGTCTGCCACCTGGAATCCATGGACCCGGCCCTGCGGCACGGACCGGAGGTCGAGGAGCCCGCCGGGGAGTACGAGATCGTCCGGGTGCCGTTCACCCGTGTGGGGATCGCCTCCGTCCACCTCGTACCGCTGTCGCTGCGGCACTACCTGGACGGCAACATCGAGGGTGTGCGCGCCATGCACGCACCCGATCTGGGGTGAGATGCCCGGCTCCCGGTCAGTGTCCCGCGACGCCCAGCTCCTCGACCGCGTCGTGCCGGATCCGCTCCGGCGGGACGCCGATGTCCCGCAGGGCGTCCACCCCGCTGCGGATCATCGCGGGCGGCCCCGAGACGTAGGCCTCGTGTGCGTCCCAGGGACCGAAGGTCCATAACGCGTGGGACAGCTGGGGCCGACCGTCCCGGTCGACCACGGGACGGACCTCGAGCCAGGGGTGCGCCCGCTGGAGCCCGAGCATCGTGTCGATGTCGTAGAGGTCCCGCTGGGAACGGGCGCCGTAGAACACCTCGACCGGCCGCCGTACGGCGCGCTCGGCCAGGTCCTCGACGAGCGCCCTGATGGGGGCGATGCCCGTGCCCCCGCCCACACAGACCAGCCCGCTGTCCCCGGCGGCGTCGACGGTCATGGAGCCGGTCGGGGGGCCGAGGCGCAGCACGTCGCCGGGTCTGGCCCGGTGCACCAGGGCGCGGGAGACCCAGCCGGCCGATATCGCCTTCACGTGGAACGTGAGCAGTCCGTCGGAGCGGGGCGCCGAGGCGAACGAGTAGTGGCGCCAGATCCGGGGCCACCACGGGGTCTCCAGGGCCGTGTACTGCCCGGCGAGAAAGGGGTACGGCTTGTCGGGGCGGAGCGTGAGCACCGCCACGTCCGGTGTCCTGAGTTCGTGGGACACGATCTCGGCGTGCCACCAGGCCGGGGCGAGGAGCTCGTCCGCCGCGGCCGCGTCGATCATGACCTGGGAGATCCTGGTGTACGCGCGTACCCAGGCGGCTTCCGTCTCCGCGTCCCACACGGCGGCGGCGTACCGGCTCAGCGCGCCGATCAGGCACTCCCCGACCGCCGGATAGTGCTCGGGCCGGGTGCCGTACTTGCGGTGTCCGCGGCCGAGCCGCTGGAAGTGATCGGCGAGCGCGGGCGTGTCGTCGACGTGCTCGACGGCCGTGAGCAGGGCCCTGAAGAGCCGGTCGCGCTGGACGTCCATGGCCGGCGGGAAGAGCGGCCGCAGACCGGGGTAGCGCACGAAGAGCAGTGCGTAGAAGTACGACGTGACCTCGTCGGCCACGGGGGTCAGCTCGACCATGGTCCGGCGGATGAGGGCCGCGTCCGGGGAGGCCTGGGGCACCGGGAGGGCCCGTTGGGGCAGTAACCGCGAGTCCGGCGCGCCGTCACCCGGAGCGGAGGGTGGCCGCGTGCGCGACCCGAACCAGCCGTCCTCCCCGCGGGACGAGCCGTTGTCGGCCGACCTGCTGGTCGGAACGTCCATGCTGTGCCTCGCCTACTCTCACAGTCGACCTTACCGTCCGTCGCCCCGACCCCATGTACCCGCTTCGCCCCGCGGAACGCTCGAGGCCGGCCCTCGCCCTTTCGCTCAACTGACCTACTGGGCAGTCCGGTTCACAGGTTTCGTACAGGCGTTGTTTCACGTGGAACAGCGAATCGGTCCCGGCCGCCGTGCGGGAGCACGAGGTGGCCGAAAGCGCGTACGTCTTCGGGGAAAGAAAAGGGAAACGGGTGGACGCCGCGGGCGCGGGTCGGAGAGCCTGACCTGCGTGCTCACTCCTTCCCCCACCGCTCCGCCCGTCCGTCGGCTGACCCACCGTGACCTCATCGCGTGCGCCGACTTGTCCGAGGATCGCGGGTGGCCCCGTGAGGAGCACAAGTGGGGCCTGCTGCTGACGGCCGGGCAGGGGTACGGCATCGACGATCCGGCGGGCGGGCTCATGGCCGCCTGCGCCGTGACCCGGTACGGCCCGCAGGAGCGACCGGAGCTGGGTGCCATCGGCATGATGCTGGTCGCGGAGCGACACGCCCGGCGGGGGCTCGGGCGTCATCTGCTGCGCCATGTCGTCTCCGCGCTGGGCCCCACCCCGCTGACCCTGCACGCCACGCCCCTCGGACGTCCGTTGTACGAGGAGCTGGGCTTCAAGACCACGGGCCGGGCCGAGATGGTGAGCGGGCGCTTCCTCCCCGGTGGGCCGGCGCCCACGGTCCCGACCCGCGCGGCGACGGCCGGGGACCTTCCAGCGATCATCCGGCTGGACGGAGACGTCTTCGGCACCGACCGCACCCACATGATCACCCGTCTGCCCGCTTTCGCCGACCGGCTGCGCGTCGCCGTGGAGGACGGCCGGATCATCGGCTACGCGGCGGCCTGGCCCAACATGGACACCCATGTCATCGGCCCGCTGATCGCCCGGGACACGGAGACCGCACGGGCCCTGGTCGCCTCCCTCGCCGCGCACACCGACCGGCCCCTGCGCACCGACGTCGACGTGCGGCACGAGGAACTGCTGGCCTGGCTGAAGGAACGGGGCCTGGCCTCGGTCGCCTTCAACTCCGTCATGACCCACGGCATCACGGAGCTGCCGGGTGACTGGACGCGCCGCTTCGCCCCGCTGACGGTGGCGGCCGGCTGACGGCGGCCCCCTGACCCCTTCTCCTGCATACGGGAACGCCGGCTTCCCTGGAAGCCGGCGTTCCCGCTGGTGCGGATGCGGCGCGACGAGTCGTCGAGGTTGTCGGCGCGCGGGGAGGGCGGTGGTCAGGCGAGGTTCGCCACGGCCGCCGTGGCGAAGGCGTGGTCCTGCTCCGGGGCACCGCCCCCGACGCCGATCGCGCCGATCAGCCGGCCGTCCCGGCGGACCGGTACTCCACCGGCGATGAAGAGCAGCGGCCGGTCGAGGGCGGTGGGCAGCGTGTGGAAGGGGCCGCCGGGCTGGACCGCGTCGACGAGGTCGGCGGTGGGCGCGTTCAGCTGCAGCGCCGTGTAGGCCTTGCGGGTGCTGGTCTCTCCGGAGATCAGCACGGCCCGGTCGTCGCGGCGGAAGGCCAGCAGGTGACCGCCGGCGTCCAGGACGGTGACACTGACCGTGACGCCGGCCGCCTCGGCGGCGCGGTGCGCGGCCGACACGAGGGCTTCCGCGTCCTGGATGGTCAGCGGGGCGACGGGGGCGGTGGTGGTGCTCATCGGGGTTCCTCCTTGCGGGTGGTGCGGTGAGGGATCCGGGTGAGGTGGTCGCGGATCCGGTCGGGTGGTCGGGGGGGGGCCGACCCGGCAGGTGGTCGAGCGGAACGGCCCCGGTCAGTTCGTCGAGGGGAAGCGGCCGGGTGGCTCAGCGCTGGTGGGCCGGGACGCGCGTCCCGGTGGGCGCGGAGCCCGCGGCGACGGCGCCCCCGGCGTGGTCCCGGCGTTCGAGGGCCGCGGACAGGACGGCGAGCAGCAGGGCGCCCGCGGCGAGGGCGGCGCCGACCCAGTTGGGGGCGGTGTAGCCGAGGCCGGCCGCGATGACGAGGCCGCCGAGCCAGGCGGAGAGTGCGTTGCCCAGGTTGAAGGCGCCGATGTTGACGGCCGAGGCGAGGGTCGGGGCGCCGTGCGCCTGGTCCAGGACGCGCTTCTGCAGCGGCGGCACGGTGGCGAAGCCCAGGGCTCCGATCAGGACGATCGTGACGGCCGCGAGGAACTTGTGGTGCGCCGTGACCGTGAACAGGGCGAGGATGATCGCCAGCGCGCCCAGGGAGACGTACAGCATGGGCATCAGGGCGCGGTCGGCGAACCTGCCGCCGACGAGGTTGCCGCCGACCATGCCGAGGCCGAAGAGGACCAGGAGCCAGGTGACGGAGCCGTCGGCGAAGCCGGCCACGTGGGTCATCATCGGCGCGATGTAGGTGATGGCCGCGAAGACTCCGCCGAAGCCGAGGACCGTCATCGCCATGGCGAGCAGGACCTGGGCGTTCTTGAACGCGGCGAGCTCGTGGCGCAGGCGCACGCCTTCCGGCCGGGGCACGTCGGGGACGAGCTTGGCGATGCCGACGAGGCCGATCACGCCGAGGGCGGCGACGATGCCGAAGGTGACGCGCCAGCCGATGCTCTGTCCGACGAGGGTGCCCAGCGGGACGCCGACGACGTTCGCGACGGTCAGACCGGTGAACATCATGGCGATGGCGCCGGCCTTCTTCTCCGGTGCGACCAGCTCGGCCGCGACGACGGAGCCGATGCCGAAGAAGGCACCGTGGGCCAGCGAGGCGACCACGCGCCCGATCAGCATGACGCCGAACGCGGGGGCGAGGGCCGAGAGCACATTGCCGACGACGAACAGGCCCATCAGCAGCATCAGCATCCGCTTGCGGGGGACCTTGGTGCCGAGGACGGTCATCAGCGGGGCGCCGAACATCACGCCGAGCGCGTAGCCCGTCACGAGGAAGCCGGCCGTGGGGATGGAGACCCCGAAGTCACCCGCGACCTCGGGCAGGAGCCCCATGATCACGAACTCGGTGGTTCCGATGCCGAAGGCCCCGATCGCGAGGGCCAGGAGCGCGAGAGGCATGAGGGGGTAGACCTTCCGAACGATTGCAGGTGCGCTTTACGTGCGTCCACAATAGTTGCAGACGCGTGTTAATTGCAAACGCCGTATATTTCGCTGTTGCTCTATCCTGGGAGACAGCCGCTCCGGACGGAGGAATCGCCCATGACCGCGACGGACCCCTCGCTCACCGCACTCGCCCAGAGCTGGTGCGTGCTCTCCCTGCTGCACGGGAGGATCGAGGCCCACATCGAGCGCGCGCTGCAGGCCCGGCACGACCTGAGCGCGCGCGAGTACTCCCTGCTCGACGTGCTCAGCCGACAGCACGACGGCGAGGGCGGCCACCTGCAGATGAAGCAGGTCGCCGACGCGGTCGTCCTCAGCCAGAGCGCCACGACGCGGCTGGTCACCCGGCTCGAGGACCGCGGCCTGCTGGAGCGCTACCTGTGCCCCACCGACCGGCGCGGCATCTACACGAACGTCACGGACGCGGGCCTGAAGCTGCTGGAAGAGGCCCGGCCCACCAACGACGCCGCCCTGCGCGAGGCGCTCGACGAGGCGGCGAAGAATCCCGAGCTGGCCCCGCTGGTCCGGGTCGTGGAAGACCTGAAGGTACCGGCCACCGCTTAGGGTGCGGGGCATGGGAGATCTTGAGATACGGCCCGCCGTCGCCGACGACGTGCCCGCGATCGTGGCCATGCTCGCCGACGACCCCCTGGGGGCCCAGCGCGAGTCCCCCGACGACCTGGCGCCCTACGTCGCCGCGCTGGAGCGCCTCAGCTCCGACCCCAACCAGCGCCTGGTCGTCGCCGTCCGCGAGGGCCGGGTCGTGGGCACGCTGCAGCTCACCCTCGTTCCCGGGCTGTCCCGGCGGGGTGCGACCCGGTCGATCATCGAAGGGGTGCGGGTGCACGCCGACGAGCGGGGCAGCGGGCTCGGTACCCGGTTCATCCAATGGGCGATCGAGGAATCCCGTGCCGCCGGGTGCCAGTTGGTACAGCTGACGTCCGACCGGAGCCGTACCGACGCCCACCGCTTCTACGAACGGCTGGGCTTCGAGGCGTCCCACGTGGGGTTCAAGCTCCAGCTCTGACACCGAAGGGGTGTGTTCCCCGGGGGGTGTGTTTCACGTGAAACACACCCCTTTCGCTCGGGCGGGAACCAGTCGGCGGCGGGTCAGCCGGTCCGCCCGCCCGAGACCTGACCGATCCCCCGCCATCCCTCCGGGTCCACCCCGCCGGGCACGTCCGCCGTCTCCTCGTACGGCTCGCGGGTGAACACGAACGATCCGACGTCCAGGTGGTCCACGCTCCCGTCCGCCCGCCGGACCACGCGCAGCGGTTCCCCGGCGAAGTACCCCTCCAGCCCGGTCCAGGTGCCGTCGCCGAGCGGCTGGAAGCGGGAACGCCGGCCGACGCCGGACAGCGGCCCCAGCGAGACGAGGCCGTCGGCCGTCACGCGCAGCGCGAAGGCAGCGGTCCCCCAGTACCACTGGCCCGCCAACTCCAGCACGCCGTGGTCCACTTCCCGCAGCGCACGCCAGGGCGCGGGGATCCGCGGCTCCGCCTCGGCGACGATCCGGACGAGGTCGGCGGCGACCTGGGACACCGCCGGGCCGGACGTGCAGTTGGTCAGCACGACGGCGGCGACGTCGTCGTCCAGCGCGATCGTGAGGTTGGCGAGGAAGCCGGGCACCGAGCCGGAGTGGCCGACGAGCAGCCGGCCGTCCCGGTGCAGGACCTGGAGTCCGAGGCCGTAGGCGGAGCCCTCGGCCAGGTCCGCCGCCTCGGCCGGGGCGGCGGGGGCCCGCATCTCCCGCAGCGTGTCGGCGGCGAGGACACGGTCGTCGCCCCGCATCAGGAAGGCCGCGAAGCGTGCCAGGTCACCGGTCGTGGACCAGAGCTGCCCGGCCGGCGCCATCGGCCCGTACTCCTCGACCGGCTCCGGCTGCACCACGTCGGCCCACGGGTGCACCGCCCAGCCGCCCGCGTGCGGCGCCTCCGGGCGCATGCTCGTCCGGTGCAGGCCCAGGGGTTCCAGCACCTCCCGGCGCAGCACCTCCTCCCAGGACGCCCCCCGCACCTGCTCGACGAGCGCGCCGAGCAGGGCGTACCCGGGGTTGGAGTAGTGGTGGCGCCGGCCGGCCGGATGGCGCAGCGGCCGGTCGCCCAGCACGTCGGCCAGCCCGGGCCGCAAGGAGCCCGGGGTCCGCTCCCACCAGGGCTCGGGGGTCTCCGCCGCCAGGCCGCCGGTGTGGGAGAGGAGCTGGGCGAGGGTGGCCTCCCCCACTCCGGTCCCCGGCAGGTGCTTCTCCAGGGGGTCGTTCAGGTCGAGCACCCCCTCGTCGCGCAGGCGCAGCACGAGCACGGCGGTGAAGGTCTTGGTGATCGAGCCGATCCTGTACTGCACGTTCTCGTCCGGCGCGTGCCCGTCCACCGATGTCCGCGCCCCGTGCCAGACGGCCCGGCCGTCACGGACGACCGTGGCGACCAGCGAGGGCGTGCGGCCCTCGGCCTGGGCGACGGCGATCCGGTGCAGCAGCGCGCGCCGGGTACCGGGCAGCAGCTCTTCGTGAGGTGTCGTCATGGGCCCAGTCCATCCCGCACGACCGCACCGCGTCGACCGCAATCCGGTGGGCGGTCCGCCGGCCGGGTCCGGGCGGGACCGGGTCCGGGCCGGGTCGGGTCAGGTCTGGGCCATGTCCACGAAGCGGGAGTAGTGGCCCTGGAAAGCGACGGTGATGGTCGCCGTCGGACCGTTACGGTGCTTGGCCACGATCAGGTCGGCCTCGCCCGCGCGCGGTGACTCCTTCTCGTAGGCGTCCTCGCGGTGGAGCAGGATGACCATGTCGGCGTCCTGCTCGATGGAGCCGGACTCACGCAGGTCGGACACCATCGGCTTCTTGTCGGTGCGCTGCTCGGGACCACGGTTGAGCTGGGACAGCGCGATCACCGGGAGTTCCAGCTCCTTGGCGAGGAGCTTGAGGTTTCGGGACATGTCCGAGACCTCCTGCTGACGGCTCTCGGCGCGCTTGGAGCCGCCGGACTGCATCAGCTGGAGGTAGTCGATGACGACCAGCCGCAGGTCGTTGCGCTGCTTCAGACGGCGGCACTTGGCGCGGATCTCCATCATGGACAGGTTGGGCGAGTCGTCGATGTAGAGCGGCGCGGCCGAGACGTCCGGCATGCGCCGGGCCAGCCGGGTCCAGTCCTCGTCGGTCATCGTGCCGGAGCGCATGTGGTGCAGGGCCACGCGGGCCTCGGCGGACAGCAGGCGCATCGCAATCTCGTTACGCCCCATCTCCAGGGAGAAGATCACGCTCGGCAGGTTGTTCTTGATCGAGGCGGCCCGGGCGAAGTCCAGCGCGAGGGTCGACTTGCCCATCGCGGGGCGGGCGGCGATGACGATCATCTGGCCGGGGTGCAGGCCGTTGGTGAGCGAGTCGAAGTCGGTGAACCCCGTCGGCACGCCGGTCATCTCGCCGCTGCGCGAGCCGATCGCCTCGATCTCGTCGAGGGCGCCCTCCATGATGTCGCCGAGCGGGAGGTAGTCCTCGCTGGTGCGCTGCTCGGTGACCGCGTAGATCTCGGCCTGGGCGCGGTTGACGATCTCGTCGACGTCGTCGTCGGCCGCGTATCCCATCTGCGTGATGCGGGTTCCCGCCTCGACCAGGCGGCGCAGGACCGCCCGCTCGTGCACGATCTCCGCGTAGTACTCGGCGTTGGCCGCCGTGGGGACCGTCTGGACGAGGGTGTGGAGGTACGAGGCGCCGCCGACCTTGTTGATCTCGCCGCGCTTGGTCAGCTCGGCCGCGATCGTGATCGGGTCGGCCGGCTCGCCCTTGGCGTAGACGTCGAGGATCGCCTGGAAGATCGTCTCGTGGGCCGGCTTGTAGAAGTCGTGGCCCTTGAGGATCTCGACGACATCCGCGATGGCGTCCTTGGACAGGAGCATGCCGCCGAGCACGGACTGCTCGGCGTCCAGGTCCTGGGGCGGTACCCGCTCGAAGGCGGGGCCCCCGCCGTCCCAGGCGTCGCTGTCCCGGCCCCGGTCGTGCTGGTCGTCGCGGCTCCGGCCGCCGTCCCCGCGTCGGCGGGAGGCCGGCAGACGATCACTCGGACCGCTGTCGGCCCACGGGTCGTCCAAGGGCTCGGAAATGCTCACCGAGCGACCTCCTCCCGTCCGCCGAGCGGACCTCGCCGTGCCCCTCATTTCTACGGCACGGCACTGACAATCGAGAGGCCCAACTCCGTTTGTGGCGCGTCGGTTTTGTGCTGGTTTCCCAACCGGCGGACGGAGCGGGCGCCGGACCACGGTAGGCCCGCGGGCACCGTCAGCCAATCTGGTTATCCACAGGCCATGTGGACGACGGCCCGGATGTTGTGGAGAACTCCGCGAAACCTGTGCACGAGCCGGTGGACAGCCCTGTGAACAAGACCTCGATCTTTCGTGCGGTACCTCGCTGACCTGCGCCTTCCGCGTCCACCGGCTGTGCAGAAGAAAAACTTTCCCGGTCGGCGCAAGATCGGTTCGAACTGTGCGCACCAGCACGTACGACCGCACGGCGCGTAAGGGTCAGTGACTCATTGCATCTCTTACCTGTGGACGGTTAGATTGGTGCTCATGACACAGGCCCCCGCGACCCCCCAGAGCCTCCGGCGCCGGCACGACCGCGAGATCGTCACCCTGGCCGTTCCCGCCTTCGGCGCCCTGGTCGCGGAGCCCCTCTTCGTCATGGCCGACAGCGCCATCGTCGGCCACCTCGGCACCGCCCAGCTGGCCGGGCTCGGCGTCGCCTCCGCCCTCCTCACCACCGCCGTCAGCGTCTTCGTCTTCCTCGCCTACGCCACCACCGCGGCCGTCGCCCGGCGGGTGGGTGCGGGCGACCTCCAGGCCGCCATCCGCCAAGGCATGGACGGCATCTGGCTCGCCCTGCTGCTCGGCGCCGCCGTGATCGTCGTCGTCCTGCCCACCGCCCCCGCGCTCGTCGGCCTCTTCGGCGCCTCCGACACGGCCGCCCCCTACGCGACGACCTACCTGCGGATCTCGTCGCTCGGCATCCCCGCCATGCTCACCGTCCTCGCGGCGACCGGCGTCCTGCGCGGGCTCCAGGACACCAGGACACCGCTCTACGTGGCCGTCGCGGGCTTCGTCGCCAACGCGGCCCTGAACGCGGGGCTCGTCTACGGCGCCGGCCTGGGGATCGCCGGCTCCGCCTGGGGCACGGTCATCGCCCAGTGCGGCATGGCCGCGGTCTACCTGGTCATGGTCGTCCGGGGCGCCCGGCGCCACGGCGCGTCCCTGCGGCCCGACGCCGCCGGGATCCGGGCCTCCGCCCAGGCCGGCGCGCCCCTGCTGGTGCGGACGCTGTCCCTGCGGGCGATCCTGATGATCGCCACGGCCGTCGCCGCACGACTCGGCGACGCCGACATCGCGGCCCACCAGATCATCCTGTCCCTGTGGAGCCTGCTGGCCTTCGCGCTCGACGCCATCGCCATCGCCGGACAGGCCATCATCGGCCGCTACCTCGGGGCGGGCGACGCCGACGGCGCCCGTGCCGCCTGTCGGCGCATGGTCCAGTGGGGCATCGCCGTGGGCGTGGTCCTGGGGGCGCTGGTCGTCGTCAGCCGGCCGGTGTTCCTGACGCTGTTCACCAGCGACGCCGCCGTCCAGGACGCCGCCCTGCCCGCTCTGGTGATCGTGGCGCTCTCCCAGCCGGTCTCCGGGATCGTCTTCGTCCTCGACGGCGTCCTGATGGGCGCGGGCGACGGGCCCTACCTGGCCTGGGCGATGCTGGTGACACTCGCGGTGTTCGCGCCGGTGGCGTTCCTCGTGCCGGTCTTCGGCGGTGGGCTCACCGCGCTGTGGGCGGCCATGACGCTGATGATGATCGTGCGCATGGTGACGCTGTGGCTGCGGTCCCGCTCCGGCCGCTGGATCGTCACGGGCGCGACGCGCTGAGCGTTTCACGTGAAACACCGGGCCCCGGCCCGCCCCGGGAGACCCACCCGGGCACGGACACAGAACTGGGGCCGCATCCCGGAGGATGCGGCCCCAGTCAGTGCTCAGCGAGCAGACCGCTTACGCGGCGACGACCTCGATGTTGACCTTGGCGGCCACCTCGGGGTGCAGACGCACGGACGTCTCGTGGGCGCCCAGCGTCTTGATCGGCGTACCGAGCTCGATGCGGCGCTTGTCGACCTCGGGACCACCGGCGGCCTTGATCGCGGACGCGACGTCGGCCGGGGTGACGGAACCGAAGAGCCGGCCGGCGTCGCCGGAGCGAACGGCCAGACGGACCTTCACGCCCTCGAGCTGGGCCTTGATGGCGTTGGCCTGCTCGATGGTCTGGATCTCGTGGATCTTGCGAGCACGACGGATCTGCTCGACGTCCTTCTCGCCACCCTTGGTCCAGCGGATCGCGAACTTCCGCGGGATCAGGTAGTTGCGGGCGTAGCCGTCCTTGACGTCGACGACTTCGCCAGCGGCGCCGAGGCCGGAGACCTCGTGGGTGAGGATGATCTTCATGAGTCGGTCACCCTTCCCTTATCGCGCGGTGGACGTGTAGGGCAGCAGCGCCATCTCACGGCTGTTCTTGACGGCCGTGGCGACGTCACGCTGGTGCTGCGTGCAGTTGCCGGTCACGCGGCGGGCACGGATCTTGCCGCGGTCGGAAATGAACTTCCGCAGCATGTTCGTGTCCTTGTAGTCCACGTACGTGACCTTGTCCTTGCAGAAAGCGCAGACCTTCTTCTTCGGCTTGCGCACAGGCGGCTTCGCCATGGGGTTTCTCCTGTGTGATCAAGAAGGGGGGGTATCGAGCCGTCCCTAGAAGGGGGGCTCGTCCGAGTAGCCGCCACCGCCGCCGGAGCCGCCGCCCCAGCCGCCGCCGCCCTGCTGGGCGCCACCGGCGGGAGCACCGGTCGCCCAGGGGTCGTCGGCCGGAGCGCCGCCACCCTGCTGGCCGCCACCGGGGCCACCGCCCCAGCCGCCGCCCTGCTGGCCGCCACCGCCACCGCCGAAGCCGCCGCCCCCGCCCTGGCCACCGCGGCCGGCGGTCTTGGTGACCTTGGCCGTGGCGTTGCGCAGGCTGGGACCGACTTCCTCGACGTCCAGCTCGTAGACCGTGCGCTTGACGCCCTCACGGTCCTCGTAGGACCGCTGCTTCAGCCGGCCCTGCACGAGGACGCGCATGCCTCGCTGGAGCGACTCGGCGACGTTCTCCGCCGCCTGACGCCAGACCGAGCAGGTCAGGAACAGGCTCTCGCCGTCCTTCCACTCGTTCGTCTGGCGGTCGAAGGTGCGGGGGGTGGACGCGACACGGAACTTCGCGACCGCCGCACCGGAGGGGGTGAAGCGCAGCTCGGGGTCATCGACAAGGTTGCCGATGACCGTGATGACGGTCTCGCCTGCCATGGGGGAACCTCTCGGCGGGTTTGCTGCTGCTGGCTGCTGGTGGTGCTACTCGATTCCCGGGACTGGCTGAGCCGGAGGCTCAGTGGGTCTCGGGACGGAGGACCTTGGTCCGGAGGACCGACTCGTTCAGGTTCATCTGGCGGTCGAGCTCCTTGACGACCGCAGGCTCGGCCTGCAGGTCGATGACCGAGTAGATGCCCTCGGGCTTCTTCTTGATCTCGTACGAGAGACGACGACGGCCCCAGGTGTCGACCTTCTCCACCTTTCCGTTGCCCTCACGGACGACGGAGAGGAAGTTCTCGATCAGGGGGGCGACAGCGCGCTCCTCCAGATCGGGGTCGAGGATGACCATCACCTCGTAGTGACGCATGTGGAACCCACCTCCTTCGGACTCAGCGGCCACGGTCGTTCCGTGGCAGGAGGGTTGTGATGCGTTCGCAACGGTATCGGCCGCCACTGACAATCGGTCGGGCGTGGGCAGACACCGGTGCAGACGGTACACAGTACCCGCACCCACGCTTCCGGTTGAAATCCGGCCGGGAAGCCCGTCAGTCTTGTACACGTCGGGTGTGTACGGCGCTACGATGCGCCGCCTTCCGCAGGAGGTGCCCCATGGCACAACAGGCATTGCAACCCAACACCGCCGGATCCCTCTTCGCCACCGACGGCAAGCGCCACCCGGTCCAGGACGCCCTCACGGCGCTCACCCTGGTCCTCGGGGTGGTGTCCTTCGTCACGGCGCAGTTCGACAGCCTCCACCTGCTGAGCTCGTGGACGGGTCTGGTGGGGATCGTCACCGGCGCCTACGGGCAGTGGATCTCCGTGACCACCCGCGAGCGCTTCGGACTGATCCTGGGCCTCGGTGCCTCCGGCGTCGGCTTCCTGCTGGGGATGGCCAACGGCGGCCTCTTCGGCGGCCTCTAGTGATCTGACCGCGACCGGCGGCCGGGCCCCTCCGGCCGCCCCGCGCACGCCCCCGCCGCACCCGGGTCGGGGCGAAGGTGCCGTACGCCCAAACGGGGTGCTCCCCGGGCGCAGTAGGCTTCGGCGCGAGAGCCGGAGCCCCTGAACCCATGGGGACACACCAGCCCGAGGAGCGCCCCGACATGAGCCTGACCCTGAGGACGATCAGCCGCGAGCAGCATCTGGCATTCATCCAGAGCCTGCCGGCGGCGAGCCACATGCAGGTCCCGGCCTGGGCTGACGTCAAGGCCGAGTGGCGGTCGGAGAACCTCGGCTGGTTCGACGAGCGCACCGGCGCGCTGGTCGGCGCGGGTCTCGTCCTCTACCGGCAGCTCCCCAAGATCAAGCGCTACCTGGCCTACCTGCCCGAGGGCCCGGTCATCAACTGGTACGCGCCGAACCTGACCGAGTGGCTGGAGCCGATGCTCGCGCACCTCAAGCAGCAGGGCGCGTTCTCCGTGAAGATGGGCCCGCCGGTCGTCATCCGGCGCTGGGAGGCCAACTCCATCAAGCAGGGCATCCAGAACCCGGACGTGAAGCGGCTGCGCGACATCGAGGCCGACTTCATCGAGCCGCGCGCCTTCGAGGTGGCCGACAAGCTGCGCCGGATGGGCTGGCAGCAGGGCGAGGACGGCGGCGCCGGCTTCGGTGACGTCCAGCCGCGCTACGTCTTCCAGGTGCCGCTGGCGAACCGTTCGCTCGAAGAGGTCCACAAGAACTTCAACCAGCTGTGGCGCCGCAACATCAAGAAGGCCGAGAAGGCCGGCGTCGAGGTCGTCCAGGGCGGCTACCACGACCTGGAGGAGTGGCAGCGTCTGTACGAGATCACGGCCGTGCGCGACCACTTCCGGCCGCGCCCGCTGTCGTACTTCCAGCGCATGTGGACGGCCCTCAACTCCGAGGACCCCAACCGGATGCGGCTGTACTTCGCCCGCCACAACGGGGTGAACCTGGCGGCGGCGACCATGCTGATCGTCGGCGGGCACGTCTGGTACTCCTACGGCGCCTCCGACAACATCGGCCGTGAGTTCCGCCCGTCGAACGCCATGCAGTGGCGGATGCTGCGCGACGCCTACGCGCTCGGCGCGACGGTCTACGACCTGCGCGGCATCTCCGACTCGCTGGACGAGAGCGACCACCTCTTCGGTCTGATCCAGTTCAAGGTCGGCACCGGCGGGGAGGCGGCCGAGTACCTGGGCGAGTGGGACTTCCCGCTCAACAAGCTGCTCCACAAGGCCCTCGACATCTACATGTCGCGCCGCTGACGCGTCGCGTCGGGTGCTTCGATACACACAGCCACCACAGCCAACACAGTCACGAGAAAGGTCCCGGGTCCGGCCATGGCGCTCACGCTCTACGTCGACACCGCGCGCTGGCGGGCGCACCACAAGCACGTGCAGGAGCAGTTCCCCGGTCTGGTCCCGGTCTGCAAGGGCAACGGCTACGGCTTCGGGCACGAGCGGCTGGCCGAGGAGGCGACCCGCCTCGGCTCGGACGTCCTCGCCGTCGGGACGACGTACGAGGCCGCGCGCATCAAGGACTGGTTCGGCGGTGACCTGCTGGTGCTGACGCCGTACCGGCGCGGCGAGGAGCCGGTGCCGCTGCCGGACCGCGTCATCCGCTCGGTGTCCTCCATCGACGGCGTGTTCGGCCTCGTCGGGGCCCGGGTGGTCATCGAGGTGATGTCCTCGATGAAGCGCCACGGGGTGAGCGAGCAGGACCTGCCCCAGCTGCACTCCGCCATCGAGAACGTCCGCCTGGAGGGCTTCGCCATCCACCTGCCGCTCGACCGCACCGACGGCTCCGACGCCGTCGAGGAGGTCATCGGCTGGATGGACCGGCTGCGCGCGGCCCGGCTGCCGCTGCACACCATGTTCGTCAGCCACCTGAAGGCCGAGGAACTGCAGCGGCTGCAGCAGCAGTTCCCGCAGACCCGCTTCCGCGCGCGGATCGGCACGCGGCTGTGGCTGGGCGACCACGACGCCACCGAGTACCGCGGTGCGGTGCTGGACGTCACCCGGGTCGCGAAGGGCGACCGCTTCGGTTACCGCCAGCAGAAGGCGGCCTCCGACGGCTACCTGGTGGTCGTGGCGGGCGGCACCTCGCACGGGGTGGGCCTGGAGGCGCCGAAGGCGCTGCACGGTGTCATGCCGCGCGCCAAGGGCGTCGCCCGGGCCGGTCTCGCCACGGTCAACCGGAACCTCTCGCCGTTCGTCTGGGGCGGCAAGCAGCGCTGGTTCGCCGAGCCGCCGCACATGCAGGTGTCCATCCTGTTCGTGCCCTCGGACGCGCCGGAGCCCCAGGTCGGCGACGAACTGGTGGCCCACCTGCGGCACACCACCACGCAGTTCGACCGGCTCGTGGACCGCTAGCCGCTCCGGCGCCGCCGGCAGGACAACACGAAAGGCCGTACACGGGCTGTGTACGGCCTTTCGCACGCCCGGGGCCCCGTGGGGCCTCCCGCTTCCCCGACGGCTCACAAGGGGCCGTCGGACGCCTCCTCGCGGCCCCACTCCACCTGCGGGCCGTCGACGTGAGCGGCGTGCCGCGGCGGATGGGCCGCGGCCCCGAGGACGAACTTGTCCGGTGCGCCGTCGAGGACGCCCCCGGAGGGATCGTCGTCCCCGGCCTGCCGGACGACGTCCCGCTCGGGCATGAGGATGTCGCGGACGACGACGGCGCACAGGTAGAGCGTCCCGGCGATGTGGAGGCCGATGGCGTACTGGTAACCGTCGGTCGGCAGGCCCTTGTGGGCGTCGCCGCTGGTCGTGTAGGCGAGGTACAGCCAGATGCCCAGGAAGTACGCCACCTCGCAGGCCTGCCAGATCAGGAAGTCCCGCCACTTGGGACGGGCCAGCACCGCCAGCGGCACCAGCCACAGCACGTACTGCGGGGAGTAGACCTTGTTGGTGACGATGAAGGCCGCCACCACCAGGAACGCCAGCTGGGCGAAGCGGGGCCGGCGCGGCGCGGTCAGGGTCAGTCCGGCGATGCCCAGGAAGCACAGCACGACCAGCGCCGTGGCGAGCGTGTTGACGCTGTCGGTGGTCAGCGGGTCGGAGGACTTCTGCGCCAGGACCAGCCAGAAGGAGCCGAAGTCGACGCCCCGCTCCTGGCTGAACGTGTAGAACTTCGACCAGCCGTCGAAGGCGAACAGCATGACCGGCACGTTGACCGCCAGCCAGGCGACCACGGCACCGGCCAGGGCCCTGCCGAAGGGCCGCCAGGTGCCGGCCCGCCAGCACAGCAGGAACAGCGGTCCGAGCAGGAACACCGGGTAGAGCTTGGCGGCCGTGGCGAGCCCCAGCAGGACGCCGAACGCGAGGGCACGGCCCCGGGACCACATCAGCATCGCCGCGGCCGTCAGGGCGACCGCGAAGAGGTCCCAGTTGATGGTGGCGGTCAGCGCGAAGGCGGGGGCGAGCGCGACCAGCAGACCGTCCCAGGGACGGCGGGCGTGGGTGCGGCTCACGCAGACCACGATCACGGCCGCGCAGGCCATGAGCATCCCCGCGTTGACCATCCAGTACCACTGGGCCTGGTGCTGGAGGCTGCCGCTGCCGGGGGTGAGCCAGGCGGCGACCTCCATGAAGAGGCCGGTCAGCACCGGGTATTCGAGGTACTGCATGTCGCCGGGCAGCTTGTCGAAGTACGGCACCAGGCCGTCCGCGAAGCCCCGCCCCTGGTACAGGTGCGGGATGTCCGAGTAGCAGGCGTGCGTGTACTGGGAGCTGGCGCCGAAGAACCACCCCGAGTCGTAGCAGGGCAGCTTCTGGACCATGCCGAGGGCGAACATCCCGATCGCCACCAGCGCCACCACGCGCACCGGCGTCCACCAGGAGGCGCCGAGCAGGGCGCGCCGGCCGATGGGGCCGCCGATCAGCTCGCTGCCGGCCCGGGAGACCGCGTCGTCCCTGGTGGGGCACACCGGGTCCGCTTCGTGCACGCTCGCTTGCGTCGAATCTGCGCTGGGCATGGCTCACATCCTGCCGTACGGACCCAGGAAATGACTGAGGGCCGCCCCACCTGGTGCGGTGTGACGGCCCTCGACTCCTGGGGGCACCGGCTCCTGCCCGCTGGGGGACAGACCGTGTTTCACGTGAACAGGCGCATGTTTCACGTGAAACACCCGGTGCCGGGCGAACGGCGCTAACCGCTGCGGCCTCCGAAGAGGCCACCGTCCTGCCCCCTGGGGTTGCCGACGTCGGACGGCGATTCCGAGGGCGACGGTGAGGTGCCGTCGCCGCCCGGGCCGCCGTTGGAGGTGCCCTGGTCGGTACCGCCGTTGGTCTGGCACTGCCAGTCGAACTTGTTGCAGGTGTCGCTGGGCGACGGCGAGGGCTCGACCTCGCTCTTGCTCGGGCTCGGGGACGGGCTCGGCGAGGACTCCTCGGACTCGCTCACCGACGGCGTCGGGCTCGGCAGCGGGTCCTCGTTCAGGACCTCACCGATGGGCTCGGGTGTCGGGAACGACTTCGCCTTCTCGCCCTTGAGCGCCTCGGCCATGTAGTCGTGCCAGATCTGGGCCGGGAACGACGCACCGTGGATCTTCTTCTGGCCGCCCGTTCCGTACATCTCCAGGAACGTGCGGTTCTTGTTGGACTCGTTGTCGTCGTACCGGAACATCGTGATCGCGGTCGACAGCTGCGGCGTGTAGCCGACGAACCAGGCCGACTTGTTGCCGTCGGTGGTACCGGTCTTGCCGGCCACGTCCCGTCCGGGCAGCTGGGCGGCCGTACCGGTGCCCTTGTCGACCACGGTCTTCAGGATGTCCGTGACGTTGTCGGCGACCGGCGAGGTGAACGCCTCCTTGGTCTCGGTCTTGTGCGTGAAGGTCACCCCGTCCTTGCTGGTGACCTTCTCCACCGAGTACGGGTCGCGCTGCTTGCCGCTCGCGGCGAAGGTGGCGTAGGCGCCCGCCATGCGGATCGCGCTCGGGTCCGAGATGCCGATGGAGAAGGACGGGAAGCCGGTGCCCGTCAGGCTCTTCTCCTTCAGGCCGGCGCTGACGGCCGCGTCCTTGACCTTGTCCAGGCCGACGTCCATGCCGAGCTGCACGAAGGCGGAGTTCACCGACTCCCGCATGGCCTCCCGCAGGTCGATCTTGAAGTTGGGCGGGCTGCCGTACGAGGCCTGGCCGTCATTGGTCTGCAGCCACTCCTCGCCCTTCTCGTTCTTCCAGACCGACCCGTCGTAGTTCCTGATCTTGAGCTTGTTCTTGCCCGGGTACAGGCTCTTGGGGGAGACGATGGTGCGCTCGTCCTGCGCCTGCGACGAGCCGAGGTCGGGATCGCGCACGCCCCAGGTCATGGCGGCCGCGAGGACGAACGGCTTGAACGTCGAACCGACCTGGGCACCGGTCTGGTCGGCGTTGTTGGTGAAGTGCTTGGTCGCGTCCTCACCGCCGTAGATCGCCCGGATGGCGCCGCTGTCCGGATCCACCGAGGCGCCGCCGAACTGGACGTGGGTGTCCGTCTCCGGGCGTTCCTTCGGCTTGATGTTGGACTTCTGGACCTTGGTGACCGCGGCGGTGAGTTCCTTGACCTTGTTCTTGTCGAAGGTCGTGTAGATCGACAGGCCGCCCGCGCGCAGCTTCTCCTCGGTGATCCCGGTCTTATCGCTGTTGTTGACCAGGTAGCTGTTGGCAAGGTCGACGAGGTAGCCGATCTGACCGCTCAGCGCCGTGTTCGACCGGGGGTTCTGCCACTTCGGGAGCTGGGTGTACTTGGCCCGCTCGGTGGCGTTCAGGTGGCCGTACTCGACCATCTTGTCGAGCGTGTCCTGCATCTGGACGAACGCGCGCTTCGTGTTCGCCTGGGGCGTCGCCGCGGTGTCGATGGACTCGGCGCCCGCCGGGTCGTAGTAGGTGGCGCCCTTGAGCATGGCCGCCAGGAAGGCGCACTCACCGGGGTTGAGCTTGATGGCGTCCTTGTTGAAGTACGCGCGGGCGGCGGCCTGGATCCCGTAGGCGTTGCGCCCGTAGTAGGCCGAGTTCAGGTACCCGGCCATGATCTCGTCCTTGTCGATCGTGGCGCCCACCTTGATGGCGACGAAGATCTCCTTGAACTTCCGGGACACCGTCTGGGACTGGTCGTCCAGCATGGCGTTCTTGACGTACTGCTGGGTGATGGTCGAGCCACCCTGCGTCTGTCCGCCCTTCGCCATGTTGAGGAACGCGCGGGCGATGCCCTTGGGGTCGACGCCGCGGTCCGTCTCGAAGGTCTTGTTCTCCTGTGAGATCACCGCGTAGCGCATCGCCGCGGGGATCTGGGAGTAGTCGATGATCTGCCGGTTGGTCTCACCGCCGGTGGCGACCATCTCGGTGTCGTCCGACCAGTAGTAGACGTTGTTCTGGGCCTTCGCGGTCTTCGCGATGTCCGGGACGCCCACCATGGCGTAGCCGATGCCCGCCACGGCCACCAGGGTGCCGAAGAAGCCGAGGCACAGGCCGCTGACGAGCTTCCAGGAGGGCGTCCAGCGGCGCCAGCCGTCCTTGCCGTAGCGCGGGTAGTCGATCAGGCGCTTGCGCTCGGGCCCCTGGCGGCCCCGGGCGCGACCGGGTCCCGCCGCGCCGCCGCGGCGGCCTCCGCCCGGCTCGGGCGCCCGGCGCCGGCCGCCGGCGTTCCGCTGGGCCGCGCGCCGGGCCTCGGCCCGGCCGCCGTAGGACTGCTGCTCGCCTCCCGCGCCGTACTGACCCGACCCGTACGAGTCGGAGGGAGATCCGGTGGCGCCTCCCGGTGCCGCGCGGCGACCGGAGGACGCACCGGACTGGCCGCGTCGGCCCGCGGCACGTCCGCCTCCCTGCGGCTGCGGCGGTTTGCGACGGTGCTCGCTCATCGAACGACTACTCCTCGGGCAGGCGCACCCGTGCGCGCCTGGAAACGGCAGCTGGTTTCCGGTCCCCCCGAAGTACGGACGGGGTCGGTTCCCCATTCACCCGTACGGCACCAAGAGCCTCGACGCCCCCCGGCGTCCCACGGTTCCCGGTGGTGTGCATGCCGCACAGACTACGGGCCGTCAAAACCCGCCGAGTTCCGAAGTTCACCCCAAACCCGGCAACTTGCTGCGAACGAAACGGTGATGTGATCCCGTTCACCATCTCCCCTCTTGTCCCGTGCGCAAGGCCGTTCTATCGTCGTGATGTATCGAGTCGATACATCAGCGCGAGATAAAGCAGGACGACAGCAGAGGAGGCGAGCGATGAGCCGGCGTTCCGGCATCCTCGAGTTCGCCGTCCTCGGCCTGCTCCGCGAGTCTCCGATGCACGGCTATGAGCTGCGCAAACGACTCAATACGTCCCTGGGGGTGTTCCGGGCGTTCAGCTACGGGACGCTCTACCCCTGCCTCAAGACGCTGCTCGCCAACGGCTGGTTGACGGAGGAACCGGGGCACAGCCCCGAGGACGCCCTCGCCACCACCCTCGCGGGCCGCCGCGCCAAGATCGTCTACCGGTTGACGGCGGAAGGTAAGGAGCGCTTCGAGGAGCTGCTCTCCCAGACGGGGCCCGACGCGTACGAGGACGAGACGTTCGCCGCGCGCTTCGCCTTCTTCGGGCAGACCTCCCGCGACGTGCGCATGCGCGTCCTGGAGGGCCGCCGCAGCCGTCTGGAGGAGCGCCTGGAGAAGATGGGCGCCTCGCTGGCGCGCACCCGGGAGCGCCTCGACGACTACACACTCGAGCTCCAGCGCCACGGAATGGAGTCCGTGGAGCGCGAAGTGCGCTGGCTGAACGAGCTCATCGAGAGCGAGCGGGCCGGACGGGACCTGAAGGGTGCCGGCTCCGGGGGGACCGCTCAGCAGGACACCACCACTGGATCGACGGGCGGCCTGCCCCGTCCCGGGAACACTCCCGGTACGGATACGCCCGGCGACACCGCCACGTGAGCGCCCAGTCAGGGCCTCACTCGTACACACAGGGAGCAACCGGAATGGGTTCGGTTCGCGTAGCCGTCGTCGGCGTGGGCAACTGCGCCGCTTCGCTGGTGCAGGGCGTCGAGTACTACAAGGACGCCGACCCGGCGTCCAAGGTGCCGGGCCTGATGCACGTCCAGTTCGGCGAGTACCACGTCAAGGACGTCGAGTTCGTCGCCGCCTTCGACGTGGACGCCAAGAAGGTCGGCCTCGACCTCGCGGACGCGATCGGCGCCTCCGAGAACAACACCATCAAGATCTGCGACGTCCCCACCACCGGTGTGACGGTCCAGCGCGGTCACACCCTCGACGGCCTCGGCAAGTACTACCGCCTGACCATCGAGGAGTCCGCCGAGGAGCCGGTGGACGTCGTCCAGGTCCTGAAGGACAAGCAGGTCGACGTGCTCGTCTGCTACCTGCCGGTGGGTTCCGAGGACGCGGCGAAGTTCTACGCCCAGTGCGCCATCGACGCCAAGGTCGCCTTCGTCAACGCCCTCCCGGTCTTCATCGCCGGCACCAAGGAGTGGGCCGACAAGTTCACCGAGGCCGGTGTCCCGATCGTCGGTGACGACATCAAGTCGCAGGTCGGCGCGACCATCACGCACCGCGTCATGGCGAAGCTGTTCGAGGACCGCGGTGTCATCCTGGACCGCACCATGCAGCTGAACGTCGGCGGCAACATGGACTTCAAGAACATGCTCGAGCGTGAGCGCCTGGAGTCCAAGAAGATCTCCAAGACGCAGGCCGTCACCTCCCAGATCCCCGACCGGGACCTCGGCGAGAAGAACGTCCACATCGGCCCGTCCGACTACGTCGCGTGGCTCGACGACCGCAAGTGGGCCTACGTCCGCCTCGAGGGCCGCGCCTTCGGTGACGTCCCGCTGAACCTGGAGTACAAGCTCGAGGTCTGGGACTCCCCGAACTCCGCCGGCGTCATCATCGACGCCGTGCGCGCCGCGAAGATCGCCAAGGACCGCGGCATCGGCGGCCCGATCCTGTCGGCCTCCAGCTACTTCATGAAGTCCCCGCCGGTCCAGTACTTCGACGACGAGGCCCGCGAGAACGTCGAGAAGTTCATCAGCGGCGAGGTCGAGCGCTAAGCACGGCACCGCACACACCGCTCCTGCCAGGGCGCACAGGGTCCCCGGGTCACTCGATCCGGGGACCCTGCCGTATGTGAGGCTGTCCGCCATGGCCGTCGTCCCTGATCTGCGCGTCCTGCTGCGCTTCGGCACCTTCCGGCGGCTGCTCGCCGTGCGGCTGCTCTCCCAGTGCGCCGACGGTGTGTTCCAGGTGGCGCTCGCGACGTACGTCGTCTTCTCCCCCGAGAAGCAGACCTCGGCCGCGGCCATCGCCTCCGCGATGGCGGTCCTGCTGCTGCCCTACTCGCTCGTCGGCCCCTTCGCCGGCGTCCTGCTGGACCGCTGGCGCCGCCGGCAGGTGTTCCTGTACGGCAACCTGCTGCGCGCCGTGCTCGCGACGGCCACCGCAGCCCTGATGGTCACGCACGTCCCCGACTGGCTGTTCTACGTCTGCGCGCTGTGCGTGACGGCCGTCAACCGCTTCGTCCTGGCCGGGCTGTCCGCGGCCCTGCCTCGCGTGGTGGACGCGGACCGGCTCGTGCTGGCCAACTCGCTGTCCCCGACCGCCGGGACGCTCGCCGCGACCGCGGGCGGCGGACTCGCCTTCCTCGTACGGCTGGTCGTCGCCGACTCCGACGCCGCCGTGGTGCTGCTGGGGGCCGGCCTGTACCTGTGCTCCGCGCTCGCCTCGCTGCGCATGGCGCCCGACCTGCTCGGCCCCGACCTCGCGCTGGTGCGCCCGCGCCTGTCGGTCGCCCTCCGGGGCACGGCGAGCGGCCTGGCCGCCGGGGTACGGCACCTGACCGAGCCGCGGCGCCGGGCGGCCGCGTGGGCGCTGGGCGCCATGACGCTGATGCGGTTCTGCTACGGCGCGCTGACCGTGATGGTGCTGATGCTGTGCCGGTACGCCTGGTCGTCCGGCTCCGACCCGGACGAGGGGCTGGCGCTGCTGGGCCTGGCGGTGGGCGTCTCCGGCGCCGGCTTCTTCGTCGCGGCCCTCGTGACGCCGTCGGCGGCGGGGAGGCTGGGCCCGGTCCGCTGGATCGTCGTGTGCGCCGCCGCGGCGGCCGTCCTGGAACCGGTCCTCGGGCTGCCGTTCCGCCGGGGCCCGGTCCTCGTCCTCGCCTTCCTGCTGGGCCTCGTGACCCAGGGGGCGAAAATAGCCACCGACACCGTCGTCCAGTCTGGCGTGCAGGACGGCTATCGCGGCCGGGTCTTCTCCCTCTACGACGTCCTGTTCAACGTCGCCTTCGTGGGCGCCGCCGGGGTGGCCGCCCTCATGCTGCCGCAGGACGGCCGGTCAGCGGCCCTGGTGATAACGATCGCCGTGACCTACGGAGCGGTTGCAGCGGCTATGGCCCGCTTTGGGCGCCGCTGAGTGTCACATCCGAGCCACAGAGTCCCGCCAGGTGTCAGCAGTGTCAGTGGTGGCCGGTAACTTACGTGCGTCTTATGCGCTTCTTATGCGAGCGCTCACCAACTTTTTCGCAGGGGGACCCCTCCGTGACCACGACGCCGCCCCAGGGCCAGAACCCTTACGCACAGGGCCAGCAGCCGTACGGCCAGCCGCAGCAGCCCCAGGCCCCGTACCCGCCGCAGGGCGGCCAGCCGCAGCAGCCGAGCCAGGTGCCCTACGCCCCGTTCCCGAACCAGGGTGTCCCCGCGCCGCAGCCGCCCCGCCGCAAGGTGAGCTTCAAGCTCATCAAGAACATCGTCATCGTCGTGGCGGTCCTCGGTGTGGCCATCGGCAGCTTCATAGCGAGCCGGGACGACGCGGACACCGCCTCGGTCGGCGACTGCATGCACCGCGGCAGCAGCTCCTCCACCGACCCGGACCTCGAGGTCGTCGACTGCAAGTCGACGAAGGCCCAGTACGTCGTGCTGGCCAAGATCAAGGGCAAGTACGCGGGCGAGGTGGCCGCCTCGACGAAGTGCGAGGCCGAGGCCAAGGACTTCGAGTACACCTACACCGAGTCCGGCGACGGCAGCGACTTCCTGCTCTGCCTGAAGGACAAGAAGTAGGGCGACCCACTCAGTGTGGGGCGATGTTTCACGTGAAACATCGCTCCGCACGCGGGTGACAGCAAGACAGCAGCAACACGACGGGGCCATGTTTCACGTGAAACATGGCCCCGTCGTGTTCCCTCAGCTCTGCTCGGCCCACCACTCCTTCAGGGCCGCCACCGCGTCGTCGCGCTCCATCGGCCCGTTCTCCAGGCGCAGCTCCAGCAGGTGCTGGTAGGCCTTGCCCACGACCGGGCCGGGGCCGACGCCCAGGACCTCCATGATCTGGTTGCCGTCGAGGTCGGGACGGATGGCGTCCAGCTCCTCCTGCTCCTGCAGCTGGCCGATCCGCTCCTCCAGCCCGTCGTACGCCCGCGAGAGAGCGGCCGCCTTGCGCCGGTTGCGGGTCGTGCAGTCGGAGCGGGTCAGCTTGTGCAGGCGGTCGAGGAGCGGGCCGGCGTCCCGGACGTAGCGGCGCACCGCCGAGTCCGTCCACTCCCCGGTGCCGTAGCCGTGGAAGCGCAGGTGAAGCTCCACGAGCCGGGAGACGTCCTTCACCAGCTCGTTGGAGTACTTCAGCGCGGTCATGCGCTTCTTGGTCATCTTCGCGCCGACCACCTCGTGGTGGTGGAAGGAGACCCGGCCGTCCTTCTCGAAGCGGCGCGTGCGCGGCTTGCCGATGTCGTGCAGCAGCGCGGCCAGCCGGAGCGTGAGGTCGGGGCCGTCCTGCTCCAGGTCGATCGCCTGCTCCAGGACGATCAACGTGTGCTCGTAGACGTCCTTGTGCCGGTGGTGTTCGTCGCTCTCCAGCCGCAGCGCGGGCAGCTCGGGCAGCACCCGGTCGGCGAGGCCCGTGTCCACCAGCAGGGTCAGGCCCTGACGGGGGTGTGCGGACAGGACCAGCTTGTTGAGCTCGTCCCGGACCCGCTCGGCGGAGACGATGTCGATACGGTCCGCCATCTCGGTCATGGCCGTGACGACCTCCGGGGCCACCGCGAAGTCGAGCTGGGCGGCGAACCGCGCGGCCCGCATCATGCGCAGCGGGTCGTCCGAGAACGACTCCTCGGGGGTGCCCGGCGTACGGAGCACCCGGGCCGCGAGGTCGACGAGGCCGCCGTGCGGATCCACGAACTCCTTCTCCGGCAGCGCGACGGCCATCGCGTTCACGGTGAAGTCACGGCGGACGAGGTCTTCCTCGATGGAGTCGCCGTAGGACACCTCGGGCTTGCGGGAGGTGCGGTCGTAGGCCTCGGACCGGTAGGTCGTGACCTCGATCTGGTAGCCGTCCTTCTGGGCACCGACGGTGCCGAAGGCGATCCCGACCTCCCACACGGCGTCCGCCCAGGGCCGGACGATCTTCAGGACGTCCTCGGGGCGGGCGTCGGTGGTGAAGTCCAGGTCGTTGCCGAGCCGCCCGAGCAACGCGTCCCGGACCGAGCCGCCGACCAGGGCGAGCGAGAACCCCGCCGCCTGGAAGCGGCGGGCGAGGTCGTCGGCGACCGGGGCGACCCGCAGCAGCTCGTTGACCGCGCGGTGCTGCGCCTGGCTCAGGGCACTGGTGTTGTCTTCGTTGGCGTTCGGCACAACAGGAAAGGGTACGTGGCCCCGGAGGCCCCCCGCGCCCCGGCGAGCCCCGGGCCGCTGCGCCCCCGCGGGGCCGGACACCTCCCTCGATACACCCACAAGATCAGCACTTGTGGTGTTCGACGGCGCTCCTCTTTATACGGGCACATAGAGGACGGCCCGGGGGCTCCTCGCCGATCTTGTGGAGGGCTCCGCGGCACTTCCTCTCAGCGCACCTCGTTACCATGCGTGGACGCACTTTCCGACGACCACTGACGACGACGAGGGACGGCGAACGCGTGGCCGAGGCGGCAGACACCCCGGGGACGACTCCCTCACCTGCCCGCCGGTGGCTTCGGCGCACCGGCGCACTGCTCGCCGGAGCGCCGCTGCTGGCCGGGCTGCTCCAGCTGCCCACGGCCGGTCCCGCACAGGCGGCCGGCCCCGAGGGCGCACGGGAGGCGTCGCGCTCCGGTCCGGTGGCCGTGTCCGTGGACTCGCTCACCCCGGGCGCCCCCAGCGACGGCGACACGGTGACCGTGTCCGGCACGGTGACGAACAAGGGCAAGCAGGCCGTCACCGACGCCCACGTCGACCTGCGGGTGGGGTCGGTGCTGACCACGCGGTCGGGGATCGCCGACGTCGCCAAGCGCGCCGACGACCTCCCGGGCACCGACGGCACCGCGGTGGGCGGCGCGTACAAGGCGTCGTTCGACAAGCTCACGCCCGGCGTCGCCGAGCACTTCACCATCTCCGTGCCCGTCGACAAGCTCAACCTGGGCGGGGACGGCGTCTACCCGCTGGGGGTCGCGCTGTCCGGTGAGACGTCCGCCCAGCCGTGGGACCAGGTGCTGGGCATCCAGCGCACCTTCCTGCCGTGGCAGGCCGACGAGGCCGACACGACCACCCGGACGACGGTGCTGTGGCCGCTGATCTCCACCGTGCACATGACGGCGGAGACCGGGTCCAACCAGCAGCAGACGCCGGTGTTCCTCGACGACGACCTCGCCACGGAGATCGCCCCCGGCGGCCGCCTGGACCAGCTGCTGGCGCTCGGCAAGGAACTCGACGTCACCTGGGTGATCGACCCCGACCTGCTGGCCTCCGTCGACGCCATGGCGGGCGGCTACCGCCTCCGCGTGGACGGCGACACCACCGAGCCGGGCACGCACCAGGCGGTGGCCCAGCAGTGGCTCGCCAAGCTCCAGGACGCGGTGGCCGGCAAGGAGGTCGTGGCCCTGCCGTTCGCGGACCCGGACCTGGCCTCCCTCGCCCACAACGGAACCCGCGTCACCGGCTCGCTCAGCCAGCTCAAGGCCGCCACGGACGTCGCCGCTACCACGGTGGAGACCGTGCTGCACGTGACGCCGAGCACCGACTTCGCCTGGCCCGTGCAGGGCGCCGTCGACCCGTCGATCGTCAAGGTCGCCACCTCCGCCGGCGCCGACAAGGTCATCGCCCGCAGCGACAGCCTGCAGGAGACGGGCGGCCTGACCTACACGCCGTCCGCCGCCCGCCCCATCGGCGGGGGCACCACGGCGGTCGTCGCGGACAGCAAGCTGTCGCGGGCCTTCGAGGGCGACCTGACGAACGCGTCCGCGGCCACCCTGGCGGTGCAGCAGTTCCTCGCGCAGAGCCTCGCCCTCAACCTGCAGACCGACAAGCAGCGCAGCGTCGTCGTCGCGCCGCAGCGCCTGCTCACCGCGGGGCAGGCCCGGGCGATGGCCGAGGCGGTGTCGGCCCTGCAGGGCAGCACCTGGTCGCAGCCGCAGGACCTCACCGCGACCGCCAAGGCCAAGCCCGACCCGGACGCCACGACCAAGGTGCCCGCCCGCTCGGCGTACCCCGCCTCGCTGCACAAGCAGGAGCTGGCCCGGACGGCGTTCCAGGAGACCGCCACCACGCAGGAGCGGCTCGACCGGTTCAAGGTGATCCTCAGCGACCAGTCCCGGGTGGTGACCCCCTTCGGGCGGGCCGTCAACCGTGAGATGTCCACGTCGTGGCGCGGTCGGCCCGGCGCGGCCGGTGTGTTCCGCCAGGCGGTGCGCGGCTACCTCGACACGCTCGCCGGCCGGGTCAGGCTGATCGACAAGTCACCGACGAAGCTGTCCGGGCGCAGCGCCACCATCCCGGTGACCGTGCAGAACAACCTGGTGCAGGGCGTCGATCACCTGGTGCTGCGGCTCAGCTCCACCAACCCGACCCGCCTGGAGATCAGCGGCAAGGACTATGAAGAACAGCCGATCGCCGTCTCGGGCGGGCACAGCACGACGGTGAAGTTCACCACCTCCGCCAACGCCAACGGCCAGTCCACGCTCGTCGCCCAGCTGTACACGCAGGACGGCCAGGCGTACGGCGCCCCGGTCACGTTCGACGTGAAGGTCACCGAGATCACGGCCACGGTGATGCTGGTCATCGGCGGCGGTGTGCTGCTGCTCGTGCTGGCCGGCTTCCGGATGTACACCCAGCGCAAGCGCGCGGCCGCCCGCGAGGCGGAGGCGACGCCGGAGGACGACGGCACGGAAGAGGCCGCGGCCGAGGAGGCCGACGAGCCTGCGGACGCCGCCCGGAACCCCGAGGGCGCCGAGGACCGTCTCCCGGACGGGACCACCGCCCGCCCCCGGGCCGGTGGCCCGCAGCAGCCGAGTGACGGGAGGCCGGACACCGCAGCGGAAAACGCCGACCCGTCCGGCACGGGTGAGAGAGTGGACCGTTGAGACTGTCGTGGCCGGTGGCCCGGAACGATGAGGTGGGGTAACCATGAACGCGCCGTACGACGGTGACCGCGGTCAGGCCGCGGGCAGCTCGGGGTACCCCGACGGCCCGCCGCCCGAGCACGGCCAGGTGCCCCAGCAGCACCCCGCGGACATGTACCTCCAGGACGCCTACGACGAGGACCCCTACCGCGCGCAGGACCTCACCGCGCAGGACCCCGTCGCCGAGGCGCTGTACGACCGCGCCGCGCACCCCCCGCCGCCGCCCGGCACCTACCAGCAGCCGCAGCAGCCGCTGTACGGGCGGCCGCAGCAGTCGCCGTACGCGCCCGACCCGCGGGTGTGGGCGCAGACCCCGGCGCCCGAGCCGGACGGCGCCACCCAGTACCTGCCGTACGGCGACGACCCGCGCACGACCCAGTACGTGGGCGTGGACGACCTGGTGTCGCACTCCGGCGAGGAGCAGCACGAGCCGGACGCCTTCGCGCACCTCTTCCGCGACCAGCAGCAGAGCGGCACCCGCCCGCTCACGGACTCCCCGGCGGTGCCCGGCCCGGCCGCGGCCCCCGGCGGACCCGGCCCGGCGCAGCAGTACGCGGCGGCGTCGGCGCCCGCCGACGACCGGACGATGAACCTGGGCACCGCCCCCGCCGAGGCCACGGCACCGGTCGCCGCCGCGTCGGCCGCCGCACCGGCCGCCAAGAAGGGCGGCCGGGCCGGGGGGCTGCTGAAGTCCAGCGCCGTCATGGCCGCCGGCACGATGGTCTCCCGGCTCACCGGCTTCATCCGCTCGGCGCTGATCGTCTCCGCGCTCGGCGTGGGCCTGCTCGGCGACACCTTCCAGGTGGCCTACCAGCTGCCGACGATGATCTACATCCTGACCGTCGGCGGCGGCCTGAACTCCGTCTTCGTGCCGCAGCTGGTGCGCGCCATGAAGGAGGACGAGGACGGCGGCGAGGCCTACGCCAACCGGCTGCTCACCCTCGTCATGGTGGCGCTCGGCCTGCTCACGGTCGCCGCGATCTTCGCCGCGCCCCTGCTGATCCGGCTGCTGTCGGACCGCGTCGCCAGCGACCCGGCGGCCAACGACGTCGGCGTCACCTTCGTGCAGTACTTCCTGCCCTCGATCTTCTTCATGGGCGTGCACGTGGTGATGGGACAGGTCCTCAACGCGCGCGGCAAGTTCGGCGCGATGATGTGGACGCCGGTCCTGAACAACGTCGTCATCATCGTGACGCTCGGCATGTTCATCTGGGTCTACGGCACCGCCGCCGACTCCGGCATGAAGGTCACCACCATCCCGGCGGAGGGCCAGCGCCTCCTCGGCGTGGGCATCCTGCTGGGCCTGGTCGTCCAGGCGCTCGCCATGATCCCGTACCTGCGGGAGACCGGCTTCCGGATGCGGCTGCGCTTCGACTGGCGGGGCCACGGCCTCGGCAAGGCGGTCACGCTCGCCAAGTGGACCTTCCTGTTCGTCCTCGCCAACCAGGCGGGCGCACTGGTCGTCTCCCAGCTGTCCACCGCCGCCGGTGACAACTCGCCCGTCGACGGCACCGGCTTCGCCGCCTACGCCAACGCCCAGCTGATCTGGGGCCTGCCGCAGGCCATCATCACCGTCTCGCTGATGGCAGCCCTGCTGCCGCGCATCTCCCGCTCGGCCGCCGAGGGCGACGGCGGCGCCGTCCGCGAGGACATCTCGCAGGGGCTGCGCACCACGGCCGTCGCGATCGTGCCGATCGCCTTCGGCTTCCTCGCGCTCGGCATCCCGATGTGCACCCTGATCTTCGGCTCCTCGGGCACCAGCGAGGCCACCAACATGGGGTACATGCTGATGGCCTTCGGCCTCGGCCTGATCCCGTACTCGGTGCAGTACGTCGTCCTGCGCGCCTTCTACGCCTACGAGGACACCCGGACGCCCTTCTACAACACGGTCATCGTCGCCGCCGTCAACGCGGGCGCCTCCACCCTCTGCTTCTTCGTCCTCCCGGCCCGCTGGGCCGTGGTCGGCATGGCCGCCTCCTACGGGCTCGCCTACGCCATCGGCGTAGGCGTCGCCTGGAACCGGCTGCGCAAGCGGCTCGGCGGCGACCTCGACGGCGCCCGGGTGCTGCGGACGTACGCGCGGCTGTGCATCGCCTCCGTCCCGGCCGCCCTGCTCAGCGGCGCGGCCTGCTACGGCATCGGCCGCACCCTGGGCCAGGGCGCCGGCGGGTCCTTCGTCGCGCTGCTGGCCGGCGGGGCGGTCCTGCTCGCCGTCTTCTACGTCGGCGCCCGCCGGATGCGCATCGAGGAGCTCAACTCGCTCGTCGGTACCGTCCGGGGACGCCTGGGTCGTTGAGTCGGGGGGTAGGCGCACAACCATCGTCCGTCGCCGCGTGTCGTGCATAGCGCCGGACTGTGGGCACAATTGGGTTCGGCGTCGGACGGCGTGCTCGAGGTCGGAGGGCACGCACTGGATGGGGAGGCAGGAACGACGGTGGCGGAACGGAGCACGGCTGCCGTCGACGTGGCAGACAACAGCGGCGACGAGCCGCTGACCGCACAGGCGGACCAGGCCACGGCCGACGGGGTGGCCACGAACCGGGAGCGGGACACGGACAACGACGAGGCTCAGGGGAGCGGGGGGACGGAACGTCCCGGGAAGGCCTCACCGCCCGAGCTGCACAGCGGTCACAAGCTCGCCCGGCGCTACCGGCTCGAGGAGTGCGTCACCCGCCTGGACGGGTTCAGCAGCTGGCGCGCGGTCGACGAGAAACTCCGGCGTGCCGTCGGCGTCCACATCCTGCCCGCGGACCACTCACGGGCCCGCTCCGTCCTCGCCGCCGCCCGCTCCTCCGCGCTGCTGGGTGACCCGCGCTTCGTCCAGGTGCTGGACGCCGTCGAGGAGAACGACGTCGTCTACGTCGTCCACGAATGGTTGCCCGACGCCACGGAGTTGACCACCCTCCTCGCCACCGGACCGCTGGAACCGCACGACGCCTACCAGATGGTCAGTCAGGTCGCCGCCGCCATGGCCGCCGCGCACCGCGAGGGCCTGGCGCACCTGCGGCTGAACCCCAACGCCGTGCTGCGCACCTCCACCGGCCAGTGGCGCATCCGCGGCCTCGCCGTGAACGCCGCCCTGCGCGGCGTCTCCTCGCAGACGCCGCAGCGCACGGACACCGAGTCGATCGGCGCCCTGCTGTACGCGGCGCTCACCCAGCGCTGGCCGTACGAGAACGACGCCTACGGACTGTCCGGGCTGCCCAAGCAGATCGGTCTGATCGCCCCCGACCAGGTGCGGGCCGGTGTCCACCGCGGGCTGTCCGAGCTCGCCATGCGCGCGCTCGCCAACGACGGGGCGACCGCCTCGCGCCACGAGGCCCCGTGCACCACGCCCGAGGAACTGGTCAAGGCGATCGGTGAGATGCCCCGCATCCGCCCGCCGGAGCCCGCGTTCACGGCGCCGCCGGAGTACCAGCGCACGACGTACCAGCAGGGCACCTACGGCCGCCCCGCGCCCGCGGGCGTCACGCAGCCGCTCACCGCGCCGCCGCCGCTGCAGAGCCGCACCGGCCGCGCCCTGAAGTGGGCCGTCTCGGCCCTGCTCATCGCCGCGCTGGGACTCGGCAGCTGGCAGCTGGCGGACGCCCTCATGGACCAGGGCAACCAGTCCGACGACAACAACCAGACCCAGACGACGGACGGCAACGACAAGAGCCCCGTCAAGCCCATCAGCCGGCCGGTCGGCATCGTCGGCGCCCGGGACTTCGACCCGTTCGGCGACGGGTCGGAGAAGCCGTCCGACATAAGCAAGACGTACGACGACAGCACGGCGACGTACTGGCAGACGGACTACTACCAGGGTGCCGCGTTCGGCAACCTGAAGCCCGGTCTCGGCGTCGTCCTCGACCTGGGCAAGGTCCAGGAGGTCGGCACGGTGACCGTGACCTTCGTGGGCTCTACGTCGGTCGACCTGCGGACCGCGTCCGCCGACACGGCGTCGGAGCCGACGTCGTTCGACTCCTTCACCAAGGTCGCCTCGGGCACGGGCTCGACCGTGACGCTCAAGCCGGGCCGCACCGTGAAGACCCGCTACCTGCTGGTGTGGCTGACCAAGCTGCCGATGACCGAGGAAGGCACCTACCGCGGCCGGGTGGCGGACATCAAGGTGACCAGCTAGGCCGAGCGGGGAGGGGTCGAATGGCCGAGGGCGACGGGTACGACGGGGTGGGCGATCAGGACCTTCTCGCCCGGCACCTGGAGGGTGACCCGCATGCCTTCGGCGAGATCGTGCGCCGGCACCGGGACCGGCTCTGGGCCGTCGCGCTGCGGACGCTGGGCGACCGCGAGGAGGCCGCCGACGCCGTGCAGGACGCCCTCGTCTCCGCCTACCGGGCCGCCCACACCTTCCGGGGCCAGTCGGCCGTCACGACCTGGCTGCACCGGATCACGGTGAACGCCTGCCTCGACCGGGCCCGCAAGGCCGCCTCCCGCAAGACCGCGCCCGTCGACGACACCGAGCGCCTGGAACAGCTCCTGGAGCCCCACGAGTCGGCCTCGGCCCCCGCGGAGCGCAACGACCTCCACCGCCAGCTCCTGGAAGCGCTCGGCACCCTCCCTCCCGACCAGCGGGCCGCCCTCGTCCTGGTGGACATGCAGGGTTACCCGGTCGCCGAAGCCGCGCGCGTGCTCGACGTGCCCGTCGGCACGGTCAAGAGCCGCTGCGCCCGGGGCAGGGCCAGACTCCTGCCCCTGCTGACCCACCTCCGGCCCGACCGCCCCGAGCAGAGCGAGGAACGGGACGCCGACGGCGGAGAAGAACCCGGCGCGGGACGGAACCGGGCGCAGGGGACATCCGTCCCACCCGCAGCGGGTCCTCGCGGTGAGGGTCCGGGTGGGGCCGGAACAGGCGACTCAGCCGCAGTGAAGGGCGGAGGTGGGCGAGCGTGACATCGACGACGGACACGACGGGGCACCCGGACGTCACCGAGATCTCCGATCTCACCGACGGCCTGCTCGGCCAGCCCCGCAGCGAGGAGATCCGGCGGCACCTGGCGGCCTGCGAACTCTGCGCCGACGTCCAGGCCTCCCTGGAGGAGGTCCGCGGGCTGCTCGGCACACTACCCGGGCCGGCCCGTATGCCGGACGACGTCGCCCAGCGCATCGACGCGGCCTTGGCGGCCGAAGCCCTGCTCGACGCCGAGGCTCTGAACACGGTCGGGTCCGCCGAGACGTCTGGTTCCTCCGAGGCGACCGGGTCCTCCGAGACGAGCGGTGCCACCGCTCTTGTTTCACGTGAAACCACGCCTGTTTCACGTGAAACATCGGTGCCCGCGCCCGACCGTCCGTCGGGACACGCCCGCAGCTCCTCCACCGGACCGGGTCGCAAAGAGCGCAAGCGCCCCGGGCGCCGCAAGATCGCTGTCCTGGGTGCGGTCTTTGGCGCGGCCGCACTGGGTCTCGGATCCGTGCTGGTGGCCTCGCTCAGCGGGGGCGGGGACGGCGGCACCACGGCGAGCAGCACCCACTCCACCGCGGCGGACACCTTCTCCCGGACGGCCCTGGAACGTCAGGTGACGGCTCTCCTCTCGAAGAACGAGGGGTCCCGCGCTCCGCACAGCCTGGGCCTCGACGGCGACTCCGAGCCGCCCCGCGTCTTCACGCAGCCGACCGTGCCCGCCTGCGTCCAGCAGGGCATCGGCCGGCAGGACACGGCCCTGGCCACCCAGACCGGCGTGTACCAGGGGCGCGACGTCCTGCTGGTCGTGCTGCCCGACCCCGCGGACACCGGCAAGGTGACCGCCTACCTGGTGGACACGCGCTGCGTGCAACACCCGGGAGCCCGCGCGAAGGTGCTGTTGCAGCACACCTACGCACGTCCCTGATCCGCACGTCCTGGGACACTGTGCCGACGCCCTTGGCCACCCTCCGTGTGCCCGGACACACCGGGAATGCACGCCCCTTAGGATCCGTTGGGTGGGGTGAGAGTTCCGAGCAACTCCCACCGGTCGAACTGACGTAGACCAGAGACGAGGAATCCAGCCGTGAGCGACGTCCGAAACGTGATCATCATCGGCTCCGGGCCCGCCGGCTACACGGCGGCGCTCTACACCGCGCGCGCGTCGCTGAAGCCGCTGGTGTTCGAGGGTGCTGTCACCGCGGGTGGTGCGCTGATGAACACCACCGAGGTCGAGAACTTCCCGGGCTTCCAGGACGGCATCATGGGGCCCGAGCTCATGGACAACATGCGCGCCCAGGCCGAGCGTTTCGGTGCGGAGCTCGTCCCGGACGACATCGTCTCCGTCGACCTCACCGGTGACATCAAGACCGTCACGGACACCGCCGGCACCGTCCACCGCGCCCGGGCCGTCATCGTCACGACGGGCTCGCAGCACCGCAAGCTCGGCCTGCCGAACGAGGACGCGCTCTCCGGGCGTGGTGTGTCCTGGTGTGCCACCTGTGACGGCTTCTTCTTCAAGGACCAGGACATCGCCGTGATCGGCGGCGGCGACACCGCGATGGAGGAGGCCACCTTCCTCTCGCGCTTCGCCAAGTCCGTGACCATCGTGCACCGCCGGGACACCCTGCGCGCCTCCAAGGCAATGCAGGAGCGCGCCTTCGCCGACCCGAAGATCAAGTTCATCTGGGACAGCGAGGTCGCCGAGATCCACGGCGACCCGAAGCTGGCCGGGCTGAAGCTGCGCAACCTCAAGACCGGTGAGCTGTCCGACCTGCCGGTGACCGGCCTGTTCATCGCGATCGGCCACGACCCGCGCACCGAGCTCTTCAAGGGCCAGCTCGACCTGGACGCGGAGGGCTACCTCAAGGTCGCCGCCCCGTCCACGCGGACGAACGTGACCGGTGTGTTCGCCGCTGGCGACGTGGTGGACCACACCTACCGCCAGGCGATCACCGCCGCCGGCACCGGCTGCTCCGCCGCTCTGGACGCCGAGCGGTACCTCGCCGCGCTGGCCGACACCGAGCAGCAGGCCGAGCCCGAGAAGACCTCCGTCTGATCCCCCTTCCCGCCCCACGCACCGACCAGTGAAGGAGAGCCCGCCGTGGCCGACCTGAAGAACGTGACCGACGACTCCTTCGAGCAGGACGTCCTCAAGAGCGACAAGCCCGTCCTGGTGGACTTCTGGGCCGCCTGGTGCGGTCCGTGCCGCCAGATCGCCCCGTCGCTCGAGGCGATCGCCGCTGAGCACGGCGACAAGATCGAGATCGTCAAGCTCAACATCGACGAGAACCCGGGGATCGCGGCCAAGTACGGCGTCATGTCCATCCCGACGCTCAACGTCTACCAGAACGGCGAGGTCGCCAAGACCATCGTCGGCGCCAAGCCGAAGGCCGCGCTCCTGCGCGACCTCGAGGACTTCATCGCCGAGTAGTCCCCGGAGCCGTCTGCCGACGGCCCGATGTTTCACGTGAAACACGGTGACGAACGAAGGGGCCGCCCCTCAGGGGCGGCCCCTTCGTCATGCCCGGTCGGCCACCGCGCTCAGAGCGGCCGCAGCACGGGTTCCTTCTGTACCGCTCCGAGGAGCCGGTCGAGCGCCATCTCCACGTCTTCCTTCCAGGAGAGCGTGGACCGCAGCTCCAGCCGCAGCCGCGGGTGGGCCGGATGGGACCGCACCGTCTTGAAGCCCACCGCCGTGAGGTGCTCGGCCGGCAGCAGACAGGCGGGCTCCTTCCACCGCGCGTCGCCGAACGCCTCGATCGCCTTGAAGCCCCGGCGCAGCAGGTCCTTCGCCACCGTCTGCACCATCACCCGGCCGAGTCCCTGTCCCTGGTAGCCCGGCACGATGAACGCCGTGATCAGCTGCACCGCATCCGGGGAGATCGGGCTCGTCGGGAACGCCGACGACCGGGGCACGTACGCGGGCGGGGCGTAAAGCACGTAGCCCACGGGAGCGTCGTCCACGTAGACGACCCGGCCGCAGGAGCCCCAGTCGAGCAGTACGGCGGAGATCCATGCCTCCTTCTCCAGCGTGGCCGTGCCGCCCTTCACCGCTGCTTCGCCGCTGACGGGGTCCAGCTCCCAGAAGACGCACGAGCCGCAGCGCTGGGGGAGGTCCTGGAGGTTGTCCAGCGTGAGCGGTACGAGCCGTCGCCCCATGAAGGCCGTTCCTCGCTTCCTTCGTCCGCGCTCCCGCGGACGGCCGTCGGAGCACTCCGTTCCTTGAGCGTATCCACGATGCGTTTGCGTCGAAACTGACGAAAAGCAAAGAGCGGGCCCTGTTCCGGTACACACCGGACAGGGCCCGCTCCGGGCCGGCCGGGCGGCCTCCGCCCGGCCGGCGCCCGTCAGGACTCCGCTTCGTCGGAGCCGCCCTCCGCGAGGCCCTTGTGCAGCGCCGGCCCCTCGCCCGGGGCGAGGGTGCCCAGGATGCGCTCGAGGTCCTCCATCGAGGCGAACTCGACGGTGATCTTCCCCTTCTTCTGCCCCAGGTCGACCTTCACCCGCGTCTCGAAGCGGTCCGAGAGCCGGGTGGCGAGGTCGGTGAGCGCCGGGGAGACCCGGGCACCGGCGCGCGGCCCCTTGGCCCGCTGGGCCGACTGCGGCCGGGACCCCATCAGGGTCACGATCTCCTCCACCGACCGCACCGACAGCCCCTCGGCGACGATGCGGTGGGCCAGCCGGTCCTGCTCCTCCGGGTCGTTCACGGACAGCAGCGCCCGCGCGTGCCCGGCCGAGAGCACCCCGGCCGCGACCCGGCGCTGCACGGCCGGCGAGAGCTTCAGCAGGCGCAGCGTGTTGGAGACCTGCGGACGGGAGCGTCCGATACGGTCCGCCAGCTGGTCATGGGTGCAGTTGAAGTCCTTCAGCAGCTGCTCGTAGGCGTTGGCCTCTTCGATCGGGTTCAGCTGCGCCCGGTGCAGGTTCTCCAGGAGCGCGTCCAGGAGGAGCTTCTCGTCGTCCGTCTCGCGGACGATCGCCGGAATCGCCTCCAGCCCCGCCTCACGGCTGGCCCGCAGACGCCGCTCGCCCATGATGAGCTCGTAGCGCTCGGGGCCCAGCTGCCGTACGACGACGGGCTGGAGGAGGCCGACCTCCTTGATGGAGGTGATCAGTTCGGCGAGCGCGTCCTCGTCGAAGACCTCACGCGGCTGGCGCGGGTTGGGGGTGATGGCGTCGAGGGGGAGCTCCGCGAAGTGCGCGCCCACCGGAGGCGCGGGGACCTCCGCGGCGCCGCTCGTCGACGACCCCTCCGTGGTTTCCCGTGGAACCGGCGGCAGCGTCGCCACCCTGGCCGCGGCCACTCCGCGGTCCGTCAGCACCGGGACGGCGGCCGGGGAGACGGGTGCGCCGCTTCCCACCGCTGCCGAGGCCGGGTTCTTCTCCGTCGGAGCAGCAGGGATCAACGCGCCGAGCCCACGGCCCAACCCCCTCCGTCGCTCGCTCACTGGATCCCCTCCACCATGCTCGGATTGTTCTGGGCGCCGATGTGGGCGTGGGTGGCGTCGTAGCTGACGCCGACACCCCTCAGCGCGATCTCTCGTGCCGCCTCAAGGTAGGACAGGGCACCGCTCGATCCGGGATCGTAGGTCAGCACGGTCTGTCCGTAGCTCGGTGCCTCGGAGATGCGGACGGAGCGGGGAATGCTCGTCCGCAGCACCTCGTCACCGAAGTGGGTGCGCACCTCTTCCGCGACCTGGGAGGCGAGGCGCGTCCGGCCGTCGTACATAGTGAGCAGGATGGTCGACACGTGCAGGTGGGGGTTGAGGTGCCCCCGCACCAGGTCGACGTTGCGCAGCAGCTGTCCCAGGCCCTCCAGTGCGTAGTACTCGCACTGGATCGGGATGAGGACCTCGGCCCCCGCCACGAGGGCGTTCACGGTCAGCAGGCCGAGGGAGGGCGGGCAGTCGATGAGGATGTAGTCCAGGGGCTGCTCGTACGCCTGGATAGCGCGCTGGAGCCGGCTCTCGCGGGCCACCAGGGACACCAGCTCGATCTCCGCACCGGCGAGGTCGATCGTGGCGGGCGCGCAGAAGAGACCTTCGACGTCGGGGACCGGCTGGACGACCTCGGAGAGCGGCCTGCTGTCCACCAGCACGTCGTAGATGGAGGGGACCTCGGCGTGGTGGTCGATCCCGAGCGCCGTGGACGCGTTGCCCTGGGGGTCGAGGTCGACCACCAGGACCCGGCCCCCGTGCAGGGCCAGGGAGGCCGCCAGGTTCACGGTGGTCGTGGTCTTGCCGACCCCGCCCTTCTGATTGGCCACCACGATGATGCGTGTCTGCTCGGGCCGTGGCAGGCCCTCGCCGGCACGACCCAGAGCCTCTACCGCCAGTTGGGCAGCACGACCGATCGGAGTGTCGTCCATCGGGGGCGGTGTTTCACGTGAAACATCCTCCTCCATCGACTCGGTACGGGGACCGGGGACCGGATCGGTCATCGGTCCCGCGATGTTGGCGTCGGACCGCAAGGATTCACTCTCCTCGACTTCAGGCTCGCAATGAACAGAGCCTCCCATGCCCGCAGGGTCAGGAACCAGTGAGGCCTGGTGTTCTGTGGAGAAATCCACCTCTGTGGACAACTCCGCCCCCTCATCGAGGGACCCGAGAGGCTTGCGGTCGCGGGGGTCGGCCGCGGCGCGGCCCCGACTGATGATGCCGTGCAGCAGTGAGCGACGTTTCACGTGAAACACGATGCACAGCGCCGACGACCGTTGTGTCGCGACACTCCGTCAGGCACGGGTGGGGCAGCTTGTGTGGAGTACGGGTCAGCGCCGGCGACGCGTCCGGCCGGTCCGTGCGGCCTTCGCCCGCTTGGCCGCGAAACGCACGCCACCCGGGCTCTCCCCGACCTCGACCCGGACGACCGTGGACAGGGGATCCACGACACCCTCGCCGACCTGCACGACGGAGGTGTCGACGGCTCCGAGCTTGCTGAGGGCGGTCGCCGCGCTCTTCAGCTCCTCCTCCGCCGTGTCCCCCTTGAGGGCGAGCATCTCGCCGTAGGGGCGCAGCAGCGGGATGCCCCAGGTGGCCAGCCGGTCCAGGGGAGCCACGGCCCGGGCCGTCACCACGTGGACCGGGTTCAGCTTGCCCATGACCTCTTCGGCCCGGCCACGCATCACGGTCACGTGGTCGAGGCCCAGGAGCTCGACGACCTCGGTGAGGAAGTTCGTGCGGCGCAGCAGCGGCTCCAGCAGCGTGATCTTCAGGTCCTCCCGGACGAGCGCCAGGGGGATGCCGGGGAGTCCGGCCCCCGAGCCGACGTCGCACACGGTCACGCCCTCGGGCACGACCTCGGAGAGCACCGCGCAGTTCAGCAGGTGCCGCTCCCACAGGCGGGGCACCTCCCGCGGGCCGATGAGCCCGCGTTGCACGCCTGCCTCGGCCAGCAGCTCGGCGTACCGGACCGCATCAGCGAAGCGATCACCGAATACCTCGCGAGCCTGCTCGGGCGCAGGGGGGAGCTCCGCTGCCTCCGTCACGGGGACCGTCCTTCCGTACCGCACCGGCGCTTCTCACGCCGGTGACCAGAACTATCAGGCTGACAAAGAGCGGCCCCGTCTGCGCAACAGACGGGGCCGCGGGTGGTGCAGGTACCGAGTCAGTTGGGGAGCACGACGACGAAGCGCTGCGGCTCCTCGCCCTCGGACTCGCTGCGCAGGCCCGCCGCCTTCACCGCGTCATGGACGACCTTGCGCTCGAACGGCGTCATGGGCTTCAGCCTGACCGGCTCACCGCTGTTCTTCGCGTCGGCCGCGGCCTTGGCGCCCAGCTCCGAGAGCTCGGCGCGCTTCGTGGCGCGGTAGCCCCCGATGTCCAGCATCAGCCGGCTGCGGTCGCCGGTCTCCCGGTGCACGGCCAGGCGCGTCAGCTCCTGAAGCGCCTCCAGCACCTCGCCGTCGCGGCCGACCAGCTTCTGGAGGTCGCGGCCGCCCGTGTCGCTGATGATCGACACGGAGGCACGATCGGCCTCGACGTCCATGTCGATGTCGCCGTCGAGATCGGCGATGTCCAGCAGACCCTCGAGGTAGTCCGCCGCGATCTCGCCCTCCTGCTCCAGGCGGGTCAGGGTGTCTGCACCCTCGGCGGCAGCGGAGGTGGTGCCTTCCGTCACGGGACGGTCTCCTTCTTACTTCTTGGACGGGGACTTGGGGCGCTGCGGGCCACCCTTGCGCTGCCCGGACTGTGCCCTGCTGCGGCCACCGCCGGACTTGGCGGTGGACTGCTTGGCTGCGGGCTGCTTCGGGGCGGCCGGCGGGGCAGCGGCGGCGGGCTCGTCGTCCTCCGGCTCGTCGGACTTGGACAGCGAGGTGGTGGGCTCGCCGGCCGCCTTGACGGTCGACTGGCGCTGGGACTTGGACTGCCGCTTGGGCTGCTGGCGCTTGGCGGCGGTCGCGGTGGTGGTCCCACCGTCCTCCGTCCCCTCGACGGCCCGGGCCTCGCTCTTGACGATGTTTCCGTCCGCCTGGGCGGCGAGACCCGCCTTGGTCAGACCGTTGATGAACTTGCGCTCGGCCTCGTTGCGGTCCCGGCCCTTGGCCACGATGGCCTTGACGATGGCCCGCTCGCCCCGTCCGCGGGTGCCGCCGTGGTGCGTGACGCGCTTGTACAGGCGCTCCAGGTACGCGGCCTGGGCCTTGGAACCCGGGGTCGGGTTGTTGTGGATGACGTACATCTGCTGGCCCATGGTCCACACGTTGGTGGTCAGCCAGTAGACGAGGACACCGACGGGGAAGTTGATGCCGAAGATGGCGAACATCAGCGGGAAGACGTACATCAGCATCTTCTGCTGCTGCATGAACGGGGTCTTCACCGAGGTGTCGACGTTCTTCGTCATCAGCTGGCGCTGGGTGAAGAACTGCGAGGCCGACATCAGGACGATCATGATGACGGTCACGACGCGCACGTCCGTCACCGAGGCGCCGAGGGCCTCGATGGTGGAGGCGCTGTCCTTGAACTTGGCGGCCAGCGGGGCGCCGAAGATGTGCGCGTTCCGCGCGCTCTCCAGCAGCGAGTCGTTGATGACGCCGATGGTCTTGCCCGACGCGATGCCGTTGAGCACGTGGTACAGGGCGAAGAAGAACGGGGACTGCGCCAGGATGGGAAGGCACGAGGAGAGCGGGTTGGTGCCCGTCTCCTTGTACAGCTTCATCATCTCTTCGGACTGGCGCTGCTTGTCGTTCTTGTAGCGCTCCTGGATCTTCTTCATCTCGGGCTGCAGCGTCTGCATGGCCCGGGTCGCCTTGATCTGCTTCACGAAGAGCGGGATCAGGCAGATGCGGATCAGGATCACCAGGGACACGATGGACAGGCCCCAGGCCCATCCGGTGTCCGGGCCGAAGATGGCCCCGTACACCTTGTGGAACTGGACGATGACCCAGGAGACGGGTGTCGTGATGAAACTGAAGAGGCTGGCAATCGTGTCCACTAATCATGCTCCTTGGGCATGGGACGGTGTCTCTGCGGCCGGGCTCGGGGAACGATTGTCCCCGGTGGCCGTTTCGGCGGCGGAGGGCCCGCCCCTGCGTGCACGCCAGGCGTCGCGCAGCATCTCGTGCCACCGCGGACGCTTGCGCGGTGGAACATGGTCCACACCGCCGAGCGACCACGGATTGCACCGGAGGATCCGCCAGGCGGTGAGCGCCGTTCCCTTGATCGCGCCGTGCCGGTCGATGGCCGTGTAGCCGTAGTGGGAGCACGACGGGTAGTACTTGCAGACCGGCCCCAGCAGAGGACTGATCGTCCACTGGTACAGCTTGATCAGAGCCAGCAGCGGGTACTTCATCGCGCGCCCCCTCCCAGCAGCCGTCGAAGGGCGGCATCCAGGTCTTGGGCCAGCTGTGCATGGTCGGCGTCGCCCGCGCCGGGCAGCGCTCGTACGACTACCAGGCTACCGGGCGGGAAAAGGGCGATCCGGTCACGCAGGAGGTGCCGCAGTCGGCGCTTCACCGTGTTGCGGACGACGGCGCCGCCCACGGCCTTGCTCACGACGAAACCCGCACGCGTCGGGGGAGCGCTCTCCCCAGGCGCGTGCGGGTCCGTGGCACCGCTTCGTAGGTGGACGACGAGCGTCGGGCGTCCGGCCCGGCGCCCCCGTCGTACCGCGGTCGCGAAGTCCTCGCGCCGCCTCAGCCGGTTCTCGGTGGGCAGCACGACGGCATGACCTGACCGGGATCAGGCGGACAGACGGGCGCGACCCTTGCTACGGCGGGACGCGAGGATCGCGCGGCCGGCACGGGTGCGCATACGCAGCCGGAAGCCGTGGGTCTTCGCGCGACGACGGTTGTTCGGCTGGAAGGTGCGCTTGCTCACTCGGGGGCTCCAGAAAAGAATCGGTGGTGGCGGGGTGCCGTCCTGGCTGTCACCGTGCGCCCACGAGTAGCTCGCGTCACGCCCGAGTGCACCGCTTCCCGATCACCTTCAAGCGATCTGTGCCCATCGGAGGCAGGCGGCAGCAGCCATCGACAACTCGACCTGGTTACGGTACGCGCGGCTACGCCATCCGGTCAAACCGGTGGGCGCCGGGGGACACTGTCCACAGCCTGGGGACAACAACTTGAACCGTACCCGCCGCGCTGACTACCGTGGCTGGACTCCGATTCGTTCCCTTGTCACCCGCACCAGCGGATTAGTCCCCGCCCGTCCACCCGAGAACATCCCGACCCGTCCCACGATCACACGAACGTGGGACCTGTGAGAGAGCGTGCCCTGTGGCTGACGTACCTGCCGATCTTGCCGCAGTGTGGCCACGCGTACTGGAGCAACTCCTCGGGGAAGGACGCGGCCAGGGCGTCGAGGTGAAGGACGAGCACTGGCTGCGGCGCACCCAGCCGCTGGCGCTGGTCGCGGACACCGCGCTGCTCGCCGTGCCGAACGAGTTCGCCAAGAACGTGCTGGAGGGCCGGCTCGCGCCGATCGTCAGCGAGTCCCTGACCCGTGAGTGCGGCCGTCCGATCCGCATCGCGATCACCGTCGACGACTCCGCGGGCGAGCCCCCGGCCCCGCCTGCGCCCTCCGCCCCGCAGCAGCAGCGCTACGAGGACGAGTCGGCCCAGCCCGAGCTGCCGACCGGTCCCTACGACACCCCCTATGACGGGGGCCGCGGCAACCACGCCGGCCGCAGCTCGTACGAGACGTCCTACGACGGCTCCTACGAGGGGTACGGCCGCCACCGCGCGGAACCCCTGCCCGGGCCGCCCGGCGACCAGCACGGCGGCGGGCGGGACCAGCACCCGGGCGGCCGGGACCAGCACGGCGGCGGCCGCGAGCAGCATCCCGGAGGGCGCGACCAGCACCCCGGCGGCCGGGACCAGCGTCCCGGTGGCCGCGAGCTGCCCTCGGCCCGGCCGGCCTACCCCTCGGAGTACCAGCGCCCCGAGCCGGGCGCCTGGCCGCGTCCCCAGCAGGACGACTACGGCTGGCAGCAGCAGCGCCTCGGCTTCCCCGAGCGCGACCCGTACGCCTCGCCCTCCCAGGATGGCTACGGCGGCCCCGGCGGCCGGGACTCCTACGACGCCCCCACCTCCGACTACCGCCCGAAGCCGCCGGAGCGGTCCGGGTACGAGTCGCCGTACGAGAAGGCACGCGGGGACTACGAGCCGTCGCGGGACTACGACCAGCGGGACGGCGGCCGGCGCGAGTTGTCCGAGCAGGGCGGCGGTCCGGGCCGCCGCGGCGGGCCGGGCGGCCCTGTGCCGTCCTCCGGCGGGACCGGCGGACCCGGACCGTCGGCCGCCCCGCCCGCGCCGTCCGGCGGGCCCGGTGAGCCCACGGCGCGGCTGAACCCCAAGTACCTCTTCGACACGTTCGTCATCGGCGCGTCCAACCGCTTCGCGCACGCGGCCGCGGTGGCCGTCGCCGAGGCGCCCGCCAAGGCGTACAACCCGCTGTTCATCTACGGCGAGTCCGGCCTCGGCAAGACGCACCTGCTGCACGCCATCGGGCACTACGCGCGCAGCCTGTACCCCGGCACGCGCGTGCGGTACGTGAGCTCCGAGGAGTTCACCAACGAGTTCATCAACTCCATCCGCGACGGCAAGGGCGACAGCTTCCGCAAGCGCTACCGCGAGATGGACATCCTGCTCGTCGACGACATCCAGTTCCTGGCGGACAAGGAGTCGACGCAGGAGGAGTTCTTCCACACCTTCAACACGCTCCACAACGCCAACAAGCAGATCGTGCTCTCCAGCGACCGGCCGCCCAAGCAGCTGGTCACGCTGGAGGACCGGCTGCGCAACCGCTTCGAGTGGGGCCTGATCACCGACGTCCAGCCGCCCGAGCTGGAGACGCGCATCGCGATCCTGCGCAAGAAGGCGGTCCAGGAGCAGCTGAACGCCCCGCCGGAGGTGCTGGAGTTCATCGCGTCCCGCATCTCGCGCAACATCCGCGAGCTGGAGGGCGCGCTGATCCGGGTGACGGCGTTCGCCTCGCTCAACCGGCAGCCGGTGGACCTGGGGCTGACCGAGATCGTCCTGAAGGACCTGATCCCGGGCGGCGAGGACTCGGCCCCGGAGATCACGTCGACGGCCATCATGGGCGCCACGGCGGACTACTTCGGGCTGACCGTCGAGGACCTGTGCGGCACCTCGCGCGGGCGCGCGCTGGTCACCGCCCGGCAGATCGCCATGTACCTGTGCCGGGAGCTGACGGACCTGTCGCTGCCGAAGATCGGCGCGCTCTTCGGCGGCCGGGACCACACGACGGTCATGCACGCCGACCGCAAGATCCGCAATCTGATGGCCGAGCGGCGGTCGATCTACAACCAGGTGACCGAGCTGACGAACCGGATCAAGAACGGCTGACGCCGCCGGCGGTGCTGACGCCGCCGGCGGCCCCACGCGGCCCGTGCAGGCGCTCCCGGAGGGTTCCGGGGGCGCCTTTCACGTGCCGTGGCCGTCCCGGGACGCGTCCGCGGACCGCCCCGCGCCGCACCTGCTGTTCGATTACGTGGCAGGTCACGGCCTCCCTCCACAGATTCGGCGACTTTCTCCCGTCCACAGACTGGGGACTGCGGAGTTGTCCCGATCCTGTCCACAGACAGGCCTGTTGAGGGACCATCAGGCGAGGTCAGGTGGCTGTGGATTCGTGGACGAAGGATCTCCACAGACTGTGGACGACGCCGTGATCCACAGGCTGTGCGCAAAGTTGTCCACGGGCGGCCCACAGGCTGGAGCCGGTTGTCCCCAGCGATCCCCAGCTTCTCCACATGACTGTCCACTGTTCGGCAACCCGGCACGCCTCCTCACCGAGTCGAGTGAAAGGCGTCACACGAAGGTGCCGGATTGGGCTGTGGGAAAGGCGGGTAAACCTGGGGACGCCGCTGGGGAGAAGTCGCCCCGGCCTGTGCACGGGGTGTGCAGAACTTTCCGTTCTCCACAGCGACCCCGAGTTGTCCACCGGCTCCACCCACAGGCCCCGTGGACAAAATTTCGCCTCTGAGCTGGGCAAACGGGGTTATCCACGGTTTCCACAGCCCCTACTACTACTCCCGACCAGTAAGAGCCCGGAAATCGCTTCGAAGGGGGTCCTGTGCACAACTCGCCCTCCGGTGCCCGGCTGCCCCTCGTCACGACTTGACCCCGAGAGGCGCCGACTGTCAGTGAGGTGCGTCAGACTGGTCCCCGGTGTCCTTCCCGACCCAGGGAGCAGCGACACCCAGACAGACGACGAAGCGAAGCAGGGCGAGAAGCGCCGGCAACAGCAGGAGGCGGCTTACGGTGAAGATCCGGGTGGAACGCGACGTACTCGCGGAGGCAGTGGCCTGGGCGGCGCGCAGCCTCCCGGCCCGTCCGCCGGCGCCGGTCCTCGCCGGCCTGCTCCTGAAGGCCGAGGACGGTCAGCTGAGCCTGTCGAGCTTCGACTACGAGGTCTCGGCCCGGGTGAGCGTCGAGGCAGAGGTCGAGGAGGAGGGCACGGTCCTCGTCTCGGGCCGGCTGCTCGCCGACATCTCCCGCGCCCTCCCCAACCGGCCGGTGGAGATTTCCACAGACGGTGTTCGGGCGACGGTGGTCTGTGGATCCTCGCGGTTCACGCTCCACACCCTGCCGGTGGAGGAGTACCCGGCACTGCCGCAGATGCCGAACGCCACGGGCACCGTCCCCGGCGAGGTCTTCGCGGCCGCCGTCTCCCAGGTGGCCATCGCGGCCGGCCGGGACGACACGCTGCCCGTGCTGACCGGTGTGCGCATCGAGATCGAGGGCGACACGGTCACGCTGGCCTCCACCGACCGCTACCGCTTCGCGGTCCGCGAGTTCCTGTGGAAGCCGGAGAACCCGGACGCGTCCGCGGTCGCCCTGGTGCCCGCGAAGACGCTGCTGGACACCGCCAAGTCCCTCGGCGCCGGTGACAGCGTCACGCTGGCGCTCTCCGGCTCCGGTGCCGGTGAGGGCCTGATCGGCTTCGAGGGCGCCGGCCGGCGCACCACCACGCGCCTGCTCGAGGGCGACCTGCCGAAGTACCGGACGCTCTTCCCCACCGAGTTCAACTCGGTCGCCGTGATCGAGACCGCGCCCTTCGTGGAGGCCGTCAAGCGCGTCGCGCTGGTGGCTGAGCGCAACACCCCGGTGCGGCTGAGCTTCGAGCAGGGCGTGCTGATCCTGGAGGCCGGCTCCAGCGACGACGCACAGGCTGTGGAAAGGGTCGACGCCCAGCTGGAGGGCGACGACATCTCGATCGCCTTCAACCCGACGTTCCTGCTGGACGGCCTGAGCGCGATCGACTCCCCGGTGGCGCAGCTGTCGTTCACCACGTCCACCAAGCCCGCGCTGCTGAGCGGCCGGCCCGCCCTGGACGCGGAGGCGGACGACGCCTACAAGTACCTGATCATGCCGGTGCGGCTCAGCGGCTGACGTCGTCCACAGGTGTGCACGGTGCCGGTCCGCCCCTGTGGGTGACCGGCACCGTGGCCGACGCCGTGACGAGCCCGGAAGCCACAGGTCAGGCGCCACGTCTGAGCGCGTATGCCCACAGCTGTGCACAACCCTGCGGGATTAGGCTCATACGTCGGCACGAAGGTGCCGCACACGCCACAGCGACCTAAGGAACACAACTGATGGAGCTCGGTCTCGTCGGCCTCGGCAAGATGGGCGGCAACATGCGCGAGCGGATACGCCGCGCGGGCCACACCGTCATCGGGTACGACCGCAACGCGGACGTCGCGGACGTCCACAGCCTGGAAGAGCTCGTGGGCAAGCTCAGCGCCCCGCGCGTGGTCTGGGTGATGGTCCCGGCGGGCGAGCCCACCCAGTCCACCGTCGACCAGCTGGCCGAGCTGCTGGAGCCCGGTGACGTGGTCGTCGACGGCGGCAACTCCCGCTGGACGGACGACGAGAAGCACGCCGAGCAGCTGGCCGCCCGCGGCATCGGCTTCGTCGACTGCGGCGTCTCCGGCGGTGTGTGGGGCCTGGAGAACGGCTACGCGCTGATGTACGGCGGCGACGCGGAGAACGTCGCCAAGGTGCAGCCGGTGTTCGACGCGCTCAAGCCCGAGGGCGACTTCGGCTCGGTGCACGCCGGCAAGGTCGGCGCCGGGCACTTCGCGAAGATGGTCCACAACGGCATCGAGTACGCGATGATGCAGGCCTACGCCGAGGGCTGGGAGCTGCTGGAGAAGGTCGACTCCGTGGAGAACGTCCGCGAGGTCTTCCGCTCCTGGCAGGAGGGCACCGTCATCCGCTCCTGGCTGCTCGACCTCGCCGTCAACGCGCTCGACGACGACGAGCACCTGGACGGGCTGCGGGGTTATGCACAGGACTCCGGTGAGGGACGCTGGACGGTGGAGGCCGCCATCGACAACGCCGTGCCGCTGCCCGCGATCACGGCCTCGCTCTTCGCGCGGTTCGCCTCCCGCCAGGAGGACTCCCCGCAGATGAAGATGATCGCCGCGCTGCGCAACCAGTTCGGCGGCCACGCGGTCGAGAAGAAGTAAGCAGCACCACAGCTGGGGAGGTCGGCACCCGACCATGCACGTCACGCACCTGTCGCTGGCCGACTTCCGCTCGTACGCCCGGGTCGAGGTCCCGCTCGACCCGGGCGTCACGGCCTTCGTCGGGCCCAACGGACAGGGCAAGACGAACCTCGTCGAGGCGGTCGGCTATCTCGCCACCCTCGGCAGCCACCGGGTGTCCTCCGACGCGCCCTTGGTCCGCATGGGCGCCGAGCGCGCCGTGGTCCGGGCCCAGGTCCGCCAGGGCGAGCGGCAGCAGCTGGTCGAGCTGGAGCTGAACCCGGGCCGCGCCAACCGGGCCCGCATCAACCGGTCCTCGCAGGTCAGGCCGCGGGACGTGCTGGGGATCGTACGGACCGTGCTGTTCGCGCCCGAGGACCTCGCGCTGGTGAAGGGGGACCCCGGGGAGCGGCGGCGGTTCCTGGACGAGCTGATCACCGCGCGCTCGCCGCGCATGGCGGGCGTGCGGTCGGACTACGAGCGGGTGCTCAAGCAGCGCAACACCCTGCTGAAGTCGGCCGCCCTGGCCCGCCGACACGGCGGACGGTCCATGGACCTGTCCACGCTCGACGTGTGGGACCAGCACCTGGCGCGGGCCGGGGCCGAGCTCCTCGCCCAGCGGCTCGACCTGATCGCGGCGCTGCAGCCGCTGGCCGACAAGGCGTACGAGCAGCTGGCGCCGGGCGGCGGTCCGGTCGCCCTGGAGTACCGGCCGTCCGCGCCGGGCGAGGCACACACGCGTGAGGAGCTGTACGAGCAGCTGACGGCGGCGCTCGTCGAGGCCCGCAAGCAGGAGATCGAGCGGGGCGTGACCCTGGTGGGCCCGCACCGTGACGACCTGCTGCTCAAGCTGGGGCAGCTGCCCGCCAAGGGGTACGCCTCGCACGGCGAGTCCTGGTCGTACGCCCTGGCGCTGCGGCTGGCCTCCTACGACCTGCTGCGGGCCGAGGGCAACGAGCCGGTGCTGGTCCTGGACGACGTCTTCGCCGAGCTGGACACCCGGCGCCGGGAGCGGCTGGCGGAGCTGGTGGCGCCCGGTGAGCAGGTGCTGGTGACGGCCGCGGTCGACGACGACGTGCCGCACGTGCTGAGCGGTGCCCGGTACGCGGTGTCCGACGGAACGGTGGAGCGCGTATGACCGCCCAGGAGTCCGGCGGGAAGCCCGAGCAGTCCGGCGTCGACCTCGCGCGCGTGGCGCTGCGGGCGGCGCGCGAACAGGCACGCGCGCGGGGCGACGCGGCGCGGCAGAAGAAGCAGGCGCGGCGCGGGGGCGGCCTGCGCTCCGGCGCGCGGGCGGACGGGCGCGACCCCATGGCGCTGGGTGCCGCGATCAACCGGCTGCTCACCGAGCGCGGCTGGGAGGCGCCGGCCGCGGTCGGCGGGGTGATGGGCCGCTGGCCGCAGATCGTCGGCGAGGACGTGGCCAAGCACTGCGAGCCCGAGCGCTACGACGAGGACGAGCGGGTGCTGGTGGTGCGCTGCGACTCCACGGCCTGGGCGACCAACCTGCGCCTCCTCGCGCCCACCCTGGTCGCCCGTCTGAACGAGGACCTCGGGCACGGCGCGGTGCGGCAGATCAAGGTGCAGGGCCCCAGCGGCCCCGCCCGCCGCTACGGCCCGCTGCGCGCCCCCGGCAGCAAGGGACCCGGCGACACGTACGGGTGACACGTCTTCGGGGCGCTTCCATGCCCCACGGGTTCCTCGACTCGGCCCCCACGCGTGCGTGAGCGCTGCGAGACGGCCCACCGCGCGCGTGATGTGCGTCACGTAGGGAGGGGCTGGAGCCCGCTCGCTGCGGGCCCTCCGACTGCAGGGACGGTTCTTCTGAACCGTCCCTGCAGTCGTTCCGTACGACCGGATGCGGGCCGGCGCACCCCGGGTGGTGCGCCGCGGGCCCGCGCGCCCCGCAGAACACCAGGTCAAACCGCCGCACACGGGTGCGAATCCCGGGGTGACCGCGCGGTAGCCAAGGGTTGACAGCTGGAAGCGCTGAGTGCCGCTGTGAGCCGCTTGGAGCCCCCATCCGCATATCGGGAGTCGGGAGAGGCCGGTTCAGGGCGGCACATGCGGACTCAGGTACCGGCAAACCCCCATCGCTGTCAGTGGTACCGGTAGACTGGAAGCAATCCCGCCCCAACCGTGGGGACCGCCCGGGAAAAGCTGAGCAACGCTGATCAAGGCTTACCAACGCACCATGCCGCAGCCGCTCCGGCACCCTGCCGACGAGCCTGGCTTGTGCTGTGCCAGAAAGGGCGCTTCGTGGCCGATTCCGGCAACCCCAACGAGAACATCCCGTCCACCGACGAAGGCGCGAGCACCGCGGCCGTCCCGGCCGCCGGCGAGGCCACCACCTCGTACGACGCGAGCGCCATCACCGTCCTCGAGGGCCTGGACGCAGTCCGCAAGCGACCCGGTATGTACATCGGCTCGACCGGTGAGCGCGGTCTGCACCACCTCGTGTACGAGGTCGTCGACAACTCCGTCGACGAGGCGCTGGCCGGGTACGCGGACACGATCGACGTGACGATCCTTCCCGACGGCGGCGTGCGCGTCGTCGACAACGGCCGCGGCATCCCCGTGGGCATCGTCCCCTCGGAGGGCAAGCCGGCCGTCGAGGTCGTGCTGACCGTGCTGCACGCGGGCGGCAAGTTCGGCGGCGGCGGCTACGCCGTCTCCGGCGGTCTGCACGGCGTCGGCGTCTCGGTCGTGAACGCCCTGTCGAACCGGGTGTCGGTCGAGGTCAGGACGGACGGCCACCGCTGGACGCAGGACTACAAGACGGGCGTGCCGACGGCTCCGCTGGCCCAGCACGAGGCCACCGAGGAGACGGGCACCTCGGTGACCTTCTGGGCCGACCCGGAGATCTTCGAGACCACCGAGTACTCGTTCGAGACGCTCTCCCGGCGCTTCCAGGAGATGGCGTTCCTCAACAAGGGTCTGACCATCCGGCTCACCGACGAGCGCGAGTCGGCGAAGGCCACGGCCGGCGCGGACGAGGCGGGCGCGGACGAGAAGGACGAGCCGAAGACCGTCACGTACCACTACGAGGGCGGCATCGTCGACTTCGTGAAGTACCTCAACTCCCGCAAGGGAGACGTGGTGCACCCCACCGTGGTGTCGCTGGAGGCCGAGGACAAGGACAAGAGCCTGTCCCTCGAGGTCGCCATGCAGTGGAACTCGGGCTACAGCGAGGGTGTGTACTCCTTCGCCAACATCATCCACACCCATGAGGGCGGTACTCACGAGGAGGGCTTCCGGGCCGCGCTGACCTCGCTGATCAACAAGTACGCGCGCGACAAGAAGCTGCTGCGCGAGAAGGACGACAACCTCACGGGTGACGACATCCGCGAGGGCCTGACGGCGATCATCTCGGTCAAGCTGAGCGAGCCGCAGTTCGAGGGCCAGACCAAGACCAAGCTGGGCAACACGGAGGCCAAGACCTTCGTGCAGAAGGCGGTCTACGAGCACCTCAACGACTGGCTGGACCGCAACCCGGTCGAGGCCGCCGACATCATCCGCAAGGGCATCCAGGCGGCCACCGCGCGCGTGGCGGCCCGCAAGGCGCGCGACCTGACCCGCCGCAAGGGCCTGCTGGAGACCGCCTCCCTGCCGGGCAAGCTGGCCGACTGCCAGTCCAACGACCCGGCCAAGTGCGAGATCTTCATCGTCGAGGGCGACTCGGCCGGCGGCTCGGCCAAGTCCGGCCGCAACCCGCAGTACCAGGCGATCCTCCCGATCCGCGGCAAGATCCTCAACGTCGAGAAGGCGCGGATCGACAAGATCCTGCAGAACCAGGAGATCCAGGCGCTGATCTCCGCCTTCGGCACGGGCGTGCACGAGGACTTCGACATCGAGAAGCTCCGCTACCACAAGATCATCCTGATGGCGGACGCCGACGTCGACGGCCAGCACATCAGCACCCTGCTGCTGACGTTCCTGTTCCGCTTCATGCGGCCGCTGGTCGAGGCCGGGCACGTGTACCTGTCGCGCCCCCCGCTCTACAAGATCAAGTGGGGCCGGGACGACATCGAGTACGCCTACTCCGACCGCGAGCGCGACGCCCTGATCGAGATGGGCCGCCAGCGCGGCAAGCGCGTGCGCGAGGACTCCATCCAGCGCTTCAAGGGTCTCGGCGAGATGAACGCCGAGGAACTGCGCGTGACCACCATGGACCAGGAGCACCGGGTCCTCGGCCAGGTCACCCTCGACGACGCCGCCCAGGCCGACGAGCTGTTCTCGGTCCTGATGGGCGAGGACGTCGAGGCCCGCCGCCAGTTCATCCAGCGCAACGCCAAGGACGTCCGCTTCCTCGACATCTGAGTCGGTCTCAGCTGACCGCACCAGGAAGGACCTTCACCAGCAATGACCGACGAGAACACTCCCGTCACCCCCGAGGGCGACGGCGTCATCGCCCAGCGTGTCGAGCCCGTCGGGCTCGAGACGGAGATGCAGCGCTCGTACCTCGACTACGCGATGTCCGTCATCGTCTCGCGCGCGCTGCCGGACGTCCGGGACGGCCTCAAGCCCGTCCACCGCCGCGTGCTGTACGCGATGTACGACGGCGGCTACCGCCCCGAGCGCGGCTTCTACAAGTGCGCCCGCGTCGTCGGCGACGTCATGGGCAACTACCACCCGCACGGCGACTCCTCGATCTACGACGCCCTGGTGCGCCTCGCCCAGCCGTGGTCGATGCGGATGCCGCTGGTGGACTCCAACGGCAACTTCGGCTCCCCGGGCAACGACCCGGCCGCGGCCATGCGGTACACCGAGTGCAAGATGGCGCCGCTGTCGATGGAGATGGTCCGCGACATCGACGAGGAGACCGTCGACTTCACGGACAACTACGACGGCCGCTCCCAGGAGCCGACCGTCCTGCCGTCGCGCTTCCCGAACCTGCTGATCAACGGCTCGGCCGGCATCGCGGTCGGCATGGCGACCAACATCCCGCCGCACAACCTGCGCGAGGTCGCCGCCGGCGCCCAGTGGTACCTGGAGAACCCCGAGGCCTCGCACGAGGAGCTGCTGGACGCGCTCATCGAGCGCATCAAGGGCCCGGACTTCCCGACCGGCGCGCTGGTCGTCGGCCGCAAGGGCATCGAGGAGGCGTACCGCACCGGCCGCGGCTCGATCACCATGCGCGCGGTCGTCGAGGTCGAGGAGATCCAGAACCGCCAGTGCCTGGTGGTGACGGAGCTGCCGTACCAGGTGAACCCGGACAACCTCGCGCAGAAGATCGCCGACCTGGTGAAGGACGGCAAGATCGGCGGCATCGCGGACGTCCGCGACGAGACGTCCTCGCGCACGGGCCAGCGCCTGGTCATCGTGCTCAAGCGGGACGCGGTCGCCAAGGTCGTGCTGAACAACCTGTACAAGCACACCGACCTGCAGACCAACTTCGGCGCCAACATGCTGGCGCTGGTCGACGGCGTGCCGCGCACCCTGTCGCTGGACGCGTTCATCCGCCACTGGGTGACGCACCAGATCGAGGTCATCGTCCGCCGTACGCGCTTCCGGCTGCGCAAGGCCGAGGAGCGGGCGCACATCCTGCGCGGTCTGCTCAAGGCGCTGGACGCGATCGACGAGGTCATCGCGCTGATCCGGCGCAGTGAGACGGTCGACGTCGCGCGCGGCGGCCTGATGGAGCTCCTGGAGATCGACGAGATCCAGGCCAACGCCATCCTCGAGATGCAGCTGCGCCGACTGGCCGCCCTGGAGCGCCAGAAGATCGTCCAGGAGCACGACGAGCTCCAGGCGAAGATCAACCAGTACAACCAGATCCTCGCCTCGCCGGTCCGTCAGCGGGGCATCGTCAGCGAGGAGTTGGCGGCGATCGTCGAGAAGTACGGCGACGACCGCAAGACCATGCTGGTGCCCTACGACGGCGACATGTCCATCGAGGACCTGATCGCCGAGGAGGACATCGTCGTCACCGTCACGCGTGGCGGCTACGTCAAGCGGACCAAGACGGACGACTACCGCGCCCAGAAGCGCGGCGGCAAGGGCGTGCGCGGCGCGAAGCTGAAGGAAGACGACATCGTCGACCACTTCTTCGTCTCCACCACGCACCACTGGCTGCTGTTCTTCACCAACAAGGGCCGGGTCTACCGGGCCAAGGCGTACGAGCTCCCGGACGCCGGGCGGGACGCGCGCGGGCAGCACGTGGCGAACCTGCTGGCCTTCCAGCCGGACGAGTCGATCGCCGAGATCCTCGCCATCCGGGACTACGAGGCGGCGCCGTACCTGGTCCTCGCGACCAAGGGCGGCCTGGTGAAGAAGACGCCACTGAAGGATTACGATTCGCCCCGCTCCGGCGGTGTGATCGCCATCAACCTCCGTGAGCGGGAGGACGGTTCGGACGACGAACTGATCGGTGCCGAACTCGTGTCGTCCGACGACGATCTCCTGCTGATCAGCAGGAAGGCGCAGTCGATCAGGTTCACGGCCACCGACGACACGTTGCGGCCCATGGGCCGTGCGACCTCGGGCGTCAAGGGCATGAGTTTCCGCGCGGGCGACGAGCTGCTCTCGATGAATGTTGTTCGACCCGGTACGTTCGTGTTCACTGCCACCGACGGCGGGTACGCGAAGCGGACCGCCGTCGACGAGTACCGCGTCCAGGGTCGCGGTGGCCTCGGCATCAAGGCCGCCAAGATCGTGGAGGACCGCGGTTCGCTCGTCGGCGCGCTGGTTGTCGAGGAGCTCGACGAGATCCTCGCCATCACGCTGTCCGGCGGTGTGATTCGTACGCGAGTCAACGAGGTCAGGGAGACGGGCCGTGACACCATGGGCGTCCAACTGATCAACCTGGGCAAGCGCGATGCCGTCGTCGGCATCGCACGTAACGCCGAGGCGGGGCGCGAGGCGGAGGAAGTCGACGGCGACGTGGCCGTGGACGAGCCCGCGGAGGATGCCGCGGCCACCGGCACGGACGAGGGTGAGGCGCCCTCGCCCGAGTAGCGAGGAGTGAGTCATCGTGAGCGGAGCCACGGGCGCCGGTACGTCTTCCGGGAAGAAGGGCGGCGGCGGCCGTGGCTCCGCCGCGCAGGTGACGGATCCGCAGACGACCAACCTCAAGCCGGTCAAGGTGGACGCCGACTCGCCCTCTCCCGACGCGGACGGATCCCAGGGGGGAACTGTGACGGAGACCCGAGGCCCGCAGGCCCAGCCGTACGGGGCCGGCGCGGGCCCGGCCGGCCAGGCCGGCGCCCCGGAGACGGCCTCGCCGCTGCCCGGCGAGCGCCGGACGCAGCAGCAGACCGGGCCGTACCACCCGCCGCAGGCCTACCCGGCCCAGGGTGGCGCCGGCGCGGTACGGCGGCCCCGGACGGGCGCGCGCACCACGCCGCGGGTGCGCAAGGCCCGGCTGCGGGTGGCCAAGGCCGACCCGTGGTCCGTGATGAAGGTGAGCTTCCTGCTCTCCATCGCGCTGGGCGTCTGCACGATCGTCGCCGCGGCGGTGCTGTGGATGGTCATCGACGCGATGGGCGTCTTCTCGACGGTCGGCAGCGCGGTGTCCGATGCGACCGGCTCGACCGAGTCGAACGGCTTCGACGTCCAGTCGTACCTGTCGCTCCCCCACGTGCTGATGTTCGCGACGATCATCGCGGTCATCGACGTCGTCCTCGCGACGGCGCTGGCGACGCTGGGCGCCTTCATCTACAACCTGTCCGCGGGCTTCGTCGGCGGTGTGGAGTTGACGCTCGCAGAGGACGAGTGACCTGCGGCGCGACCCCCGAGCCCGGGCCCCCGGGAACCGATTTTGGGAGTGCCCGGGTCGTGCGCTAATCTTCAGGAGTCAGCGCGCGGGACACACACCGCAGAGCGCGGCGGGGCTATAGCTCAGTTGGTTAGAGCGCATCCCTGATAAGGATGAGGCCACAGGTTCAAATCCTGTTAGCCCCACCAGCGAGAAGACCCCCAGTCGATACCGGCTGGGGGTCTTTGACATCCATGGCTGACATCAGCCGATGAGTGGATCTTCCAGAAGCTCGGCGAGCATGCCGACGGCTTCCCGCTGACTGTCGCCCACTACGTGCGTGTAGACGTCCATGGTCATGCTGATCTGACTGTGCCGGAGGATCGCCTGGGCGACCTTGGGATGCACCTTCAGGAAGGCCAGCAGGGTCCCGCAGGTGTGCCGGGCGAGGCGGACCGTGATCCGGCGGACGCCAGCGCGCTTCACGAGCCGGTCGAAGGTCCGGGAGAAGCCCACCGGGTCGATCATGCCGCCGTGCTCGGCGGAGAAGACCAGGTCGTGCCCCGGCTCCTGCGCCCAATGCTCACCGGCGATCTTCCGTTCCAGCTCCTGGAGCTCCCGGCGCTCCTCCAGGACGCGTGCGCAGAAGTCCGGGAGCGGGAGCACAGCCTGTGAGGACTCCGTCTTCAGGTCCTTGAGGACCAGGCCGACGCCCTTGACCCGCTGCACCTGCTTGACCGGGGTGAAGTGGCCGGCCTCGAAGTCGATGTCCTGCCAGCGCAGGCCGAGAACCTCGCTGCGGCGAAGGCCGAGGACCAGGACCAGGACGCAGGCCGCGTAGAGGCGGTGGGCACGGACCGAGCGCAGGAACACGATTGCTTCCCGCGCGTTCCAGGCCGTGCCCCTGTCCTTGGTCACCTTGGGCATGTCGACCAGGAGGGCGACGTTGCGCGTGACCAGCTCCTCGCGCATGGCCCGGTTGAGCGCGTTGCGGAGGACGCGCAGGACCTCGAACCGGGCGGAAGCGCCGACCTTCTCTCGTGCCAGTGCCGCCATGAAGGCGCGGATCTGGGCCGGAGTGAGCTTGACCAGTGGTTTCTTCCCGAGGTGGGGCGCCAGGTACAGCCGCACCTTGGACTCGTACTTCACGTACGTGTTGTGCTCGCGCTCCGGGGCGACGATGTGCTCCAGCCAGTAGGTCAGCCACTCGCCGAGCGTCCAGGAGCGGGACGGCACCGGGATGCCGTTGCGCTCCTGGTCCTGGAGCTTGCCGAGCTTCTCGTTGGCCTCGTCCCAGGTCCGGCCGTACACGTACTTCCGCACTCGGTTGCCGTCCGTGTCGGTGACGTACGCGGCGCCCTGGTAGCGGCCGTCCGACCGCTTGGTGATCGTGCCGCCGCCGTTGGGCCGACGCTTCGCCATCAGGCGGCCTCCCCGATCTGGCCGAGGATGAAGTCGCGGACCGCGTGCTCCGGGATACGACGACACCCGTCGACCTTGATGGACACGAGGCGGTGCGTGCGGATCAGGTCGTAGACCTTGGTGCGGCCCACCTTCAGCAGCGCCATGACCTCGGGCACGGTCAGCAGTTCCGGGGCAGCGGTGGTCATGCGGCGGCTCCTTCCAGGTCAAGCAGGGCGGGCAGTTCTTCGCGGGCGATCTCGCGGTTGAGTTGGATATCCCGGCGGACGGTGGCGGCGATCCAGGATTCGCCGGGGGTGTGGCCGTGGCCGGCATAGGTCCAGTGGGCGAGGGTCAGGGTCGTTGTCTCCGTGTCGTCCGGGTCGCGCAGGCCGAGGGCTTCCCGCTGCTGGCGCGCTCGGTAGTCGGCGCGGGTCTGGCGCAGGGCGCCCAGGGTGGTGGAGTAGCGGCGGGACTTGGTGGAGAAGTGGCCGCGGAAGCCGAGCATGTGGGCCCAGTCGCGTAGCTTGCGGTCGGGGTAGAGCGCGTGGAGGTCGAGGCAGGCGGCGATGAGCCGGCCCGGGTGCTCGGGGACGCCGAGCAGCTCCAAGGCTTCCTTGTTGCCGATGCGGCGGTCGACGGTGCCGGTGGTCTCGGCCGCCTTGGTGGCGTACTTGGCGACGTACGAGGCCACGGCCTGTTCGGTGATCTCCTCACCGTCGCCGAAGGCCCGGATGGTGCGGACGTCGAGCTGCGTGCCCCAGCGCAGGGTGCGGGCCGATTGGTCACCGGCCGGAGGCACGTCGACCGCGACGCGGGCAGCGGCGGCCCGGATCGAGTCGGTCAGCAGGTCGAGGGTGGCCCACGGCGGGGGCGGGTCGTCGGGTCCCTCGGGGCCGTCGAAGCGGATCACGGCGTGGAAGTGCACGGCCCCGCGCTTCTGGTACTCGGCGACCTTGCCGAAGGAGACGCGGGACTCCTCTCGGGCCGCCTTCTGCGTGAGCCCCGCCCGCTTGGCTACCTCACGACGCAGGTAGATCGTGAAGTACCGCCACAGCTCCGAGGCGTGGTTGTTCCAGAGCACGGCGCCCGCGTAGTCGTAGGTGTCCGGGTCGAGGGGCGTGCCCAGCTCCGGTGCGTCCTCAAGGTGGCGGACCCCGCAGCGGCAGGGGCGATTACCGGGACGGTTGTGAACTGGGCCGAACGACGGAGCGGTGAGCGTGGCAAAGACCCGCGGGTGATCCCGGACGGTGTCCGGGGTGCCCTTGGCCGGGTCGCCAACCAGGCCGGCGCGGATGAGGTGGTACGTGTCCCCCGCGTAGATCCAGGCGCAGGCCGGGCAGCGCGAGGCACGGCGGTTGCCGCACGCGATGCGCAGGCGTCCTCCGGGCTCGGTGTCGGTCGAGTAGTGGTGCAGGACGTGATGGGTCTGGGCGTCGCGGACGACGACGGACCCTTGCAGGTGGATGGGGTCGGAGCAGCCGCCGGTACGACGGATCTGCTCTTGGATGCGGTCGAAGCCGGTGGACCCGGCCAGCCTCAGCACGTCGGCGAGGGTGGCCGGGTCCAGGCCCGCCGTGGTGGCGGCGTCGGTCACTTACCGTCCTCCTTCGACGGATGGGCCACGGTCACAGCCCCCAACGGCGCTTCTGCGGGGTACTGGCCTGGGCGTTGGACGGGCCGGACAGGTCGGTACGGCCAGGCCGGGACGGCTTGGCGTCTCGGTTGCTGTCGTGGCGCTCGTGGGCCTTGGCGGTCTTCTTCAGCACGTCGTACTCGCCGTCCAGGCCGTCCGAGAGGAGGCGGTTGACTCCGCGACTCCAGTTGCGGGGCATCAGACGGTCACCCCCTGCGTACGCGAGGCACGGATGGTGCCGGTGCCCTTGCAGGCCGGGCAGGTGATGGTGAGGGTGGCCCGGGAGCCGTCGCGGTGGCGGGTGCCGGTGGTGATGGCAGCGGTGGCGAAGCCATCGCAGTCGCGGCACACACGCGGGCTCGGGGCGTGTTGGGGCATCATGAGGTCTCCCTTTCGGGTCTCTTGGATCTGGAGGGGTGCAGGCGCCCGGAGCGGCGGAAGTTTGGCGACCGAGGCCGCTCCGGGGGCCGTTAGTTGTGGACGTTGCGCCTGCCGTGGCCCTTGGCGGCGTACATGGCGGCGTCGGCCGCAGACAGCGCGTCGGTGAGGGTCGTGACCGGCAGCTCGCGGCGGTGGCAGGAGCCGACCGAGGCGGAGACCGGCAGGAACTCGCCCGCGTGGAGGACGGGCCGGTCGAGGATGGCGCGTAGGGCGTCAAGGCCAGCGGTCCTGGCCGGGGTGGTGACGATGGCAGCGAACTCGTCTCCGCCAAGGCGGGCGGCGATGCCGTGGTGGCCGCACCAGTGCGCCAGTCGGCGGGCGGTGGCCGCGAGCACGGCGTCCCCGGCGGCGTGGCCGTGGGTGTCGTTGGTGCCTTTGAAGTCGTCCAGGTCGATCAGCACGACCAGGGCGTCCCGGTGCCGAGTGAGGAGGTGTTCGGCTCGGGTGGTCCAACCCGCCCGCGTGTGCAGACCGGTCAGCGGGTCGCGCCGAGCGGTGGCCAGGCGGCGCAGGAGCAGCCCACCATGGACGGCCCAGCCGAGGGCGGGTAACGCGGCGGCGAGTACGGTTTCCACGGCTCACCTGCCCTTGTGCATGTCGTTGACGAGCAGGCGCAGCACGACCGCGACCACGGCGACCGATACGCCGGTGATGGCGACCGCGAGCAGCAGCGAGACCAGGACCGCGCCGACGACGAGGACCACGGCACCGCCGCCGGCCGCGAGGGCGAGCGCGCTGCCCGGGGTGAGCTGCACGGTGGGCCGGTTCGAGACCGGAACGGGGGCCGGGGAAGGGACCGGGGTGGTGTCGGTCGTGGACGGCGGGACGATGGCCGTGGGGGCGGTGTCCCGGGGCGGGTACTTCGGGGTGAACACGGGCTCTTCCCTTCTGTCAGGTGGTGCAGCGGTGCGTGCGGGCGGAGAGTTCGGCGGCAGAGCGGTCGCGGTGGTCGGTGGAGAAGCCGCAGCCAGGGGCGGTGCAGGCAGCGGTGTGCCGGGTCTGCCCACGGCCGTTGTTATAGGTGCCGACCTTCACGGGGCCGATCTTGGCCACGTTGTAGAAGCGGTTCGGGCGCACGGGGTCACCTCCCTTCCGGCTCAGATGAGTTGGAGCTGTGCGGCGATTGCCTGGCAGGTCGGGGAAGGCAAGCCGAGCCGGGCGGTCAGCGCTTCCGTGGTGATCTGCTCACCCGTGGCGGTCCGGTGCGCATCGGCGATGGACCGGGCGTGGTCGAGCAGGGCTGGCGGAACGGCCGGTGTACTGGCGGGTGCCGGGACCCGTTGTGGGGCTGCGGCCGGTGCCGGGTCGATGGCATCGGTGCGGTGCACCTCGACTTCTGGCGCCGCCGACTGCTCGCGAAGCTCCGGCTCCAGGTCCTCGGGGGCCGTGACCGGGGCGTGGACGAGGAGGGTTCCTCCGAGGAAGGCCAGGGCGGGCCAGCCAGCGACGAGGATGCGCAGCCAGGCAGGCACGTCGTGCAGGTCGAGCAGACCCGCCGTGGCCACGTTGGCGCCGAGCGAAGCGGCGAGGGCGATGGCGAACCAGGTCCAGGACGACCGGTCCCGACCGGCGCGCAGGCGACGCCAGGCGGCGACCAGCAGCAGGTCGACCGAGACCGGGTAGGCCCACGCCTTCCAGCCCGACTGTCCGGCCGCCGCAGCCAAGTCGTGCAGGTGCGCGAAGGACAGGGCACCGGCGATCACCGCTTGCACCAGGACTGCATCCGGGCGGATCGAACGGCTCACGGTGGACTCCCTCACTCCGTGACCGGGCGCGGCTTGACCAGCGACGGACCGGACTCCGGGGCCTCGGCTGGCACGTGCGGCCGGTAGGGGTCGAGGGCGGGCAGGTCGGGCACCAGGTGCGCGAACTGGCGGCACACCGCTACCACCTCGTCCCGCGACGTGTGCGGGGTGCGGATCTTCGCCCAGCCCCCGGAGGAGTCGGCCGCGACGGCCGTACCGGGTCGCTCAGCCGGGATGAGGGAGGCGGCCACGACCGCGTCCGGGGCCACATCCGCCAGGCCCATCTCGGCGGTCTGCTTGTCGTTGACCCGGTGCACCACGCGGCCGGTGAGCTGTGCGCGCAGCATGGTCGCGCCCTTGCCCAGCTCGGAGCCGAAGCGCTGACCGCAGATCTCCAGGTGGATGCCAACTGCTCGGGCCATCTGCGCCAGCCGGATCAACGCGGTCACGATCCGTTCCCGCCGCTCCTCGTCCTTGCGGGAGGAGATGAGGAACAGTTCCGCCACCTCGTCCACCAGGACCACGACAGGCACCGGCCGTGAACGCTCCGGCAGCTCCCACACGTCCGAGACGCCATGCAGGCTCAGCACGTCGAACCGGTCCTCCATCTCGGCAACGAGCACGTCCAGCAGCGAGGCCGCGTCGTCCGGGGTGGTGGCCAGCGCCGACAGCCGGGGCGCGTACGCCGACTGCTCGACACCGCGCTTGCAGTCGATGCCGACCAGGGCAACGGGCAGCTTCGCCAGCCCCTTGATCAGGTTGCGCTGGAAGACGGACTTGCCCGAGGTGTTCGCGCCGAGCGTCAGCGCCATGGGCACCTTGCGGTAGTCCCGGACGAAGACGGTGCCGTCTTCTCGCAGCGCCACCGGCACGGCCAGCCCCTCTAGGCTGATGCGGTGAGGCATCCGGACCCGGCGGAGCACGTCGTAGCCGGTCATCCGCAGCTCGACGAAGCCCGGCTTGGTCTCGGCGACCGTCACCGAGTGGACGCCCCAGGCGTGACGCAGCCGCTCCGAGGCCGCCATCAGGTCGGCCGGCTCAAGACCGGCGGGAAGCCGGAGCGTCACCCGCAGGCCTGTCGACGTGCCCCGGACCCGGCGTACCTTCGGCGGAACCGGCAGCACCTCACGCCGTGCCACGTTCCGGGCGATGAAGGCCCGCAGCCGGGACGGCTGAACGGTCAGCCCGCACACGTCCATCGTGGAGCGGTACGAGAGGGTGAACCGGCCCCAGGTGACCGGCAGTCCGACCAGCGACCAGTACACGCGCGGTGCGCGGACCTTCGCGTACCCGAGGCCGCCGACACCCGCAAGAGCACCTCCGGCCTCCAGCACCGTGGAGAGATCCGTCATGGTCAGGCCGCCGGGGTGATCGCGACCGCGCGGAACGAGATCCCGTGCCGCTTCTGGCCGTTGAACTCGTTCTCCCAGTCCCGCGCCTTGAGGCCGACCACCCGCACCGGCATGCCCGGCGTCAGGCCGTCCTGGTAGCCGGTCTCCGGGATGGTGACCTGGTAGAGGTTGCCCTCTCCCTCGTCCGAGACCAGGAGGCCCACCGTCGACAGCGGGGCGCCGGTCTCCCGGTCCATCGCGCGCTCACCCGTCTTCGCGTTGGCCAGCTTCGGCGTCGGCGCGGTCGCCACGAACACCACAGCGGTCGAAAGGTCGATCTTGAAGGACGGCATCAGTACTCCCTCAGCTCATGTGGAGGCAGCCCAAACAGGGGCCTAGGTGCTCGCTGTCCTAGGACTGCGAGCGGCTATGGAGATACTGGACCCGCAGTCCTAGGACTGTCAACAGTCCTAGGACTATGTTTGACTGGAACCCGTCGAGAGGGGTTGGTGATGGCGCCCAAGTGGCGAGAGCTGGCGGACAAGCTGGCCGAGCAGATCAAGCGGGGTGACTACGCGCCCGGCCAGCAGCTGCCGCACATCAGAGAGCTGGTCGAGGCAGGCGAAGGCTCCAAGGCGACTGTCCACGCCGCGTACAAGGCCCTCGAGGCGGAAGGCCTGGTCACCTCGTCGCGTGGCCACGGAACGGTCGTACGCCAGCAACTCCCCCTGAAACGGCTTGGTGTCGCTCGATACGACAAGGCCAAGTGGCGAGACGGCGACGAGGTGGCGTTCATCGCGGACCGCGTGGCATCGGGACGGGCGTACCGCCGCAACGAACAGACCCAGACGGTCAGCCTGGTCGAGGCGCCCGCAGAGGTGGCCGCAGCACACGGGCTCCCGGTCGGTGCCCCTGTCTACGCCCGCGCCCGACTCGTGAAGGAGGGCGATCAGCCGACGCACTCACTGACCAGCTACTACCGGCCCGAGCACGTCGAGGGAACACGGCTGGTGGACCCGACGCCCGGTCCGGCCGGCCGAGGCGGCGGATTTCGCGTGCTGTACGACGCCGGGTACGAGATCGACCACATGAAGGAGGAACTGTTCGCCCGTGCTCCCACCGCGGATGAGGTGAAGCAGCTTCAGTTGCCGCCCGGTGAGCCGGTCGTCGAGCTGCACCGCACGACCTACACGGCCTCCGGCACCGTGGTCGAGTTCGCTGTCGGGGTCCATGCCGCGTCACGCTTCGTCTGGGAATACGACTTCCAGGTGCCGGACTCGACGAAGGACAAGGAAGACCAGTAGTGATCACACCCCAGGACTGGGCGGACACGCGGCTTCTGTGGGACTACCACCAGATGGGCCACACGCTCCGGCCGTGCTCGGTGGCCATCGGGCTGGGCAGCCACGACCTGGGGGTGGCCGACACCGCCGCCGACCTCTACAAGCGCGGCATGGCTCGGCTGTTGGTGTTCACGGGCGCCACGAGCCCGACCACGCGGGAGCGGATGCCGCGAGGTGAGGCGGTCCACTACCGCGAACGCGCCATCGAGCTGGGTGTCCCCACGTCAGCGGTCCTGGTCGAGCCGCGGGCCCGCAACACGGGTGAGAACATCCGCTTCTCCCGGGAGCTGCTGGAGGCGGCCGACGTCGAGGTGTCCTCCGTCCTGCTGATCAGCAAGCCGTACGAGGAGAGGCGCGCGTACGCGACGGCACGCAAGCTGTGGCCGGAGGTGGAGATCGTCAGCGCTTCCACCCCGATGACGCTCACGGATTACGTCGACTCCATTGGGGACGCCCGCCTTGTGATCGACATGCTGGTGGGCGCGCTTCAGCGCCTCCTGATCTACCCGGAGCAGGGGTTCATGATCAGCCAGGACGTGCCGGGCGACGTGATCGACGCGTACGAACGGCTCCGCCAACACGGCTTCACCAGTCGCCTCGTCCCGGAGTCACAGGCGTCGAATCCGACTCACCGGTGACGCGAGGGACGACCAGACGGCGAGCGGCCAGGCCGACGACACCGCGCGCCTGAGGCGAGCTGTTACAGGTTTCTCTACCTCATCAAG
>NZ_KQ948560.1:297357-329909 GCF_001514125.1 Streptomyces longwoodensis
CCCCGGCTGCGCTCCGCTCCGCCGGGCGCGCTTCCCGGCTCCGCTGCGCGCTGCGCTCCTGCCTTCGGCCCGCTCCGCGCACGCTGCGCCGACGCGCGCCCATGTGTGGATAGGGCCGGTGGCCATGAGGCGAGCACCGCATAGCGCGGTCCACGGTCAAGACGATGCCTCCGGCGGGGGATCGGCCGGCACCGGGATGGAGGGGGCGCCGTTCCGGGCTGCGGGTCCGTAGTGGCGTGCGTGGGGAGCTCCCATCCCGCCCGCCGTCGACCCAGGCAGAGCCGAGCAGACGCGGCCCAGGGGCGTCAAGGTCGTTCGTACAGTGGCGCGCTCCACCTTGACGCCCCTGAACCACGCCTGCTCCACGGTGTGTGGGTCGACGGCGGACGGGATGGGAGCTGGGGAAGGTCGTGGGTTCCTGTCGGAAACGCCAGTTCAGGGCGGTATCGGATCCGTACTCTGCGAGGCCCGGCCGCGATACGGTGCTACATGAAGGGGGTTGTGGTGGAAGATCAGGTCTGGCAGTTGCGTCGAGGTCATCAGGTCGTCGGCGTCCTCACCCTCGAAGCCGTCGACATGTTCTGGACCGATTGCCGGTTCGAGCCCTCAACTGGCTGGCCAGCCCTCAAGCCGTTCATTGACGCATCCCGCGCCGCATGGGAGCGGAAGGACGAGGACGCGGCCATCGCGGCTGACGAGGCTATATATGCGCTTGGCCTTGAGTTGATGCCCGAAAGCGGGGGTGAGGTCATCAGAGACTTCCTGCTGAGGATCGACGGCGATACCGCACGCTTCCGGTACTGAGTCGTTGGGCCGTCCCTGGGCCGTCCGAGGCTCGCTGGCGGGCGGAAGAAGATGTGGCAGGGCATTGTGGGGCGGGCCGAGCTCCTGGTGGTTGGGCGGCCCTTGTCAAGACCACGTGCGGCGCCTGACACCAGCGGCTGACACCAACAAGCACGAACAGCAGCGGTCGGCGCCGGACCTCAGTGGACGCCCGACCGAGGCCCAGGGGCCGTTGGCTTATGTCGACAGGCCCCCGTGATCGACCTGATAAGGATGAGGCCACAGGTTCAAATCCTGTTAGCCCCACCAGCACGAAGACCCCCGGTCCACTTGGGCCGGGGGTCTTCGGCGTCCAGACGGCCGACGTCGAGGTGTCCTCCGTGCCGCTGAGCAGCGAGGAGGGTACCGCGTGTTTGTGGTGAAGAGGGAGTTCATCGGACTGGACCTCGCACGCCCGCTCACCACGGTCGTCTGCGGTTCAGGGCGCTGGTGGGTGGCGAGTTCGTGCCGGGGGAAGGGGACCGGATCGCCTGGCGGGTCAGGTGCTGGGAGACGGTCCGGCCTGCTCCCCAGCAGGGGCTGCTGCCCGGTGCGCTGCTGCCGGGCCTGCCCGCAGGGCTGGACCACGCCGCGAGGATGGGCCTGTGGGCCGACCTCAACGCCGGGGCCCTACCGGCCGGGCAGCTGGTGATCGACCGGGCGGGCTACCACCAGGAGTCCTCCCCCGCGTTGTTCACGACGGCCGTCGAACTCCTGGTGCACGTCCTGCTGGCGGGCGCCTTCGGGTCGCCCGCGGAGCCGGTCATCAGATCCTGCGTGGCCACCGGCCGCCTTCCGGATGTCACTGCCTGGAGTTGATGTCGTATGCGGCGAGAGGTCCGTTGGGTTCTGTGGGGGCTGTGGGCGGCCTGTCTGGTGTTCTGCGTCTGGTTCCTCGTCGAGGTGATCGTGCTCTTCCGGGAGGCCGAGTCCTGGTGACGTCGGGCAAGGCCGGCGGCGCCGGGCGGCGTGTGTCAGTCCGCGCACGGGGGGTCGTAGGACAGGCGCGGGAGGTACTCGTGCCAGGTGCGGGGCGTCAGGACGTTGCGGGTCGTCGTGCAGATGTGGGTGATCGCCGCGTCCACGTCGAGGTTCCACAGGCGGACCGTGCCCGCGCCGCTGGAGATGCCCAGGCGGTTGGTGCGCGGGGCGAAGGTGAGGAAGTGGCCGGTCTTGGCGTGGGGGCTCATCGACTGCCCGATGGGTGAGGGGTCGGCGGGGGCGCCGACGTTCCACAGGCGCACGGTGTTGTCGTTGCCGCCGCTGGCGAGGGTGCGGCCGTCGGGGCTGAAGGTCAGGGAGACCACCGCCTCGGTGTGGCCCGACAAGGGGTGTCCGGAGGGGGAGGCGTCTCGCGGGTCCGTGACGTTCCACAGGCGGACCGTGTCGTCGTCGCTGCCGGCGGCGAGGGTGTGGCCGTCGGGGCTGAAGGCGAGGATGTTCACCGGGCCGGTGGGGCCGGTGAGGGTGCGCACCGGGGTGGCGTGGCGGGGGTCGCCGACGTTCCACAGGCGGACCGTGCCGTCCGCGCTGCCGCTGGCCAGTATGTGGCCGCCGGGGGCGAACAGGAGGCTGTTGACGTACCCCTTGTGACCCGTGAGCGGGTTGCCGAGCCGGGCGGCGCGGGCGGGGTGGGTGACGTCCCAGAGCTGGATCGTGTGGTCGTCGTACGTGGTCGCCAGGGTGCGGCCGTCCGGGGCGAACGCCAGGGCCGTGGGGCCGGAGAAGCGCGTCCGCAGGAGCAGCGGCGGGCCATAGGAGACGGCGTGGGACGGGTCACGGACGTCCCAGAGGTACACCTCGCGGTTCGGGGTGAGGACCGCGAGGGTGCGGCCGTCGGGGGAGAAGGTCAGGGTGCGCTCGGCGCCGTCGCCGCGCATGAAGGGCCCGCCCAGGGACACCGGCCGGTCGGGGCGCGTGACGTTCCACAGCCGGACCCGGCCGTCGCGTGCCGCCGTGGCGAGCACCTTGCCGTCCGGGCGGAACGCCCCGCTGCGGCCGATCACGTCCGACGTCGGCACCGACCACAGCCGCAGCCGCCCGTCGCCGCTGCCGGTCGCGAGGGTGCGGCCGTCGGGGCTGAAGCCGACGGCGTACATCTCCCCGCTGCTGCCTGCCAGCGGCTCGCCGACCTGGGAGGGGTAGGACGGGTCGCTGACGTTCCACAGGCTGGCGGTGCTGTCCGCGCTGCCGACCGCGAGGGTGCTGCCGTCGGGGCTGAACGCCACCGACCACACCGGGCCGGTGTGCCCGGTCAGCGGGGCGGCCAGGGCGCCGGGGTGGCGCGGGTCGGCGACGTTCCACAGGCGCACCGTGTCGTCCGCGGCGCCGCTGGCGAGCGTGCGTCCGTCGGGGCTGAAGGCGACCGAGTGGACCGTGCCCGTGTGGCCGGTGAGGGCGGTGCCGGTCCGGGCCGGCCGGTGCGGGTCCGCCATGCTCCACAGGCGCACCGTGCCGTCGTCGGCGCCGGTCGCCAGCAGGTGCCCGTCGGGGCTGAACACCACGGACCGCACGGCCTCGCGGTAGCCGCTCAGGGTGGCCGACACCGTGGGCCGCGCCGGCTCGCGCAGGTCCCACAGCCGGACCGTGCGGTCGTCGTTCGCGGCCGCCAGCGTGTGTCCGTCCGGGCTGAACGCGATCAGGTAGATCGTGCCGTCGTGCCGGGTGAGCGGGGCGCCCAGCGGGGCCGGGTGGCGGCGGTCGGTGACGTCCCACAGGCGGATCGTGCCGTCGTCCGAGGCGCTGGCCAGGGTGCGGCCGTCGGGGCTGAAGACGGTGCTGCTCACCCAGCTCGTGTGGCCGGTGAGCGGCCGGCCCAGCGCCCGGGGCCGGCCGGGGTCGGACACGTCCCACAGGCGTACGGTCCGGTCGTTTCCGGCGGTGGCCAGGGTCCGTCCGTCCGGGCTGAACGACGTCAGGTAGACGGCGCCGGTGTGGGCGGCGAGCGGGGTGGCCAGCGGGGCGTTGACGATGGAGACCAGCCGGTTGCCCGTGTCCGCGTCGTGCGGCCGCAGCCGGTGGGCGACCAGGTCGATCCGCGCGGACAGCGACGGGTCCGAGTACTGCACCCGGTCGGCCTCCGCGAGCACCTGCTCGAACACGGCGTCGTCGCGCTGCTGCCACGCCAGGACGGCCGAGCCGGCCGCCAGCACGGCCAGCGCCACCAGCGCCGCCACCGCGCCCCGGCTGATCCACAGGGTGCGCCTGCGCAACCGCACCGAGGCGGCCAGGAACTCCTTCGCGCTGCGCGTCAGGTACGTGTCACCCGCGGTCGCCGCCCAGCCGCGGGCCTGCTCCAGCCGCGACCCCCGGTACAGCAGCGAGCTGTCGCGGTGCGAGGCCTCCCAGGCCCGGCCGTCCTCCTCCAGCCGCTGGCGCAGCAGGTGGTCGCCGCGGTCCTCGTCGATCCAGTGCCGCAGCCGCGGCCAGGCGTGCAGCAGCGCCTCGTGGGTGATCTCCACGGTCTCCGCGTCCAGCGTCACGAGCCGGGCCCGGACCAGCGCCTCCAGCGACTCCTCGGTGCCGCGCGGGTCGGTGGACTCCTCCGCGAGACGCCGCCGGTCACCGCGCCGGCGCGTGGCCTGGGTGTCCTCGCCGAGCCGTACCAGCCGCAGCAGGAGCAGCCGGGCGGCGCCGCGGGCGGCCGGGTCGAGGCCGGACCAGGCGGACTCCGCCGTCGCGGCGACCGCGCCCTGGATGCCGCCCGCCGCGCGGTAGCCGGCCAGGGTCAGCCGGCCCGCCTTGCGGCGCTGCCAGGTGGCCAGCAGGGCGTGCGACAGCAGGGGCAGCACCCCGGCGTCGTGCGCTCCGCGCGGCCCGTCGGCGCTCACCTCGCGGACGATCAGCTCGGCCAGGCCCGGCTCCAGCTCCAGGCCCACCGCCTTGGCGGGACCGGTCACCGCCTCGCGCAGTTCGGCGGTGGTCAGCGGGCCGAGCACCATGGGGCGGTGTTGGAGCGCGTCGGCCAGCTCGGGGTGGCCGAGGCACTGCTCGTAGAAGTCGGCGCGGATGCCGAGCACGACGACCGCGGGCGCCGGTTCGTCCGGGCCGCCGGGGGTGCAGGCGGCGTGCAGGAGCCGGACGAAGGCGCGCCGGTCGGCCTCCCCGGCACAGAGGGTGAACGTTTCCTCGAACTGGTCCACGATCACGACGGGCCGCGCGGCCGACGGAGTCGCCCGCCGGGCCCAGGCGGTGACGGCTTCCCGTACGGCGCCGAGGTCGGCGCTGGGGTCGGGGTCGGCGTCACGGGTGGTGTCACCCTTGCGGGCGGTGTCGGGCGAGCCGTCCCGTGGCGCCGGGGGACTGTCCTCCGCGCCCGTTCCGGCCGGACGCCTCATCAGGGACGTCAGCTCCGGTATGCGGCGGGTCAGCTCCCCGACGGGGTCGTTGCCCGGCACCAGGTGCAACACGCCCCGTGCCCGGTCGCCCAGGGCTCCCTCACGGAGGGCGGGGACCAGGCCGGCGTTGAGCAGGGACGACTTGCCCGCCCCCGAGGCGCCGACCAGCATCACCAGGCCGCCCGTCTCCTCGGCCGCGCGGAGCTGCTCGACCAGCGCCCCGGTGCTGCGCTCCCGGCCGAAGAACCACCCGGCGTCCTCCTGCCGGTACGCGGCGAGCCCGCGGTAGGGGCACACGCTCGGGGAGCGGCCGTCGTCCGTGGGAAGCGTGGAGGGCGTGGCGGGCGTGGCGGCTCCGGACGCCCCGGGGGCCGCCGATCCGTCCCCGACCGGGTCGGCCAGGGCCCGTTCCCACAGCCGCTGCCACTGGCCGACGTCGTACAGGCCCGGGACCACGGGGGCGGGCCGGGCGCGGCGGGCTGCCGGGACCAGTACCTGGAGGACGGCGGTGAGGGCGGCGAACTGGGCGGGCACGTTCTTGGCGCGGCGCCAGTCGCTGATGCGCTGGGCGGACACCCGGACGGGGCGTCCGCGCTCGTCGACCTGCTGGAGCCGGGCGACCGCCTCGGACACGCTCTTGAGGGGTGGGTTGCCCGCCTCCTTGTAGAGGAGCGCGAGGCGTTCGGCGAAAGCTGTGCGTGCCCCTGAGTCGAGACCCAAGGTCCCACCCCTCACTTCCCCCGCGCGGACGTCCGGACCGGAAAACTCACTTTATACGGCTGACCTGCGGCGATGGTCGGGCGCGGGGGCCGGAGCCTCCCCGGTGACCCGTCCCACCTGGCACGATCACCGAGCGACAGCCCGACGAGCCGCCGCACCGTCCGGCCCCCCGGGGCGCGGGAGCGGTGCAGGCCGACGACATCGCCGTCGGGTACGGGTCGCCCCTCGACGCGTCCTTCGGCACCGGTCCCCGCGTGGGGAGGGACCGGCGCCGGAGGGCACGGGACGTGGCCGTGCCCGGGCTCCCCGGACACGGCGAAGGCCCGGTTGCTCCAGGGGGAGCTTCCGGGCCTGCATCGTGCGGCTGTACGCAAGTCGCCGTTACAACGGTCGTGCGGTCGGTGCGGTTGGTGCGGGCAGTGCGTTCCGTGCGTCGTGCGTTATGTGCGAAGGGTCGGTGCGTCGTGCGCGAAGGGTCGGTGCGTCGGATAGCGGGGGTCTCAGCGCTGCAGGGGAACCGTCCGGGCGTCCGCGGCCGGGGAGTCGTCGCACGCCCCGTCGGGGTGGGCCGCGTCCGGCAGGCCCTGCGACTCGGCGTCCGCGAGGGGACGGTGCCGGCAGCTCGGGGACTTGCCGTGGGCCTCGGCGCGGATGCGCTGTTTCATCGTGGGGGGAAGGGCCCTCGCCCGGGACCAGGCCCAGGGCAGTGCCGCTTGTGCCGGAATCGTCACCCGGTCGGTGTTCTCGCCGGTGCTGCTGTTGCGCGTCGGCTCGGTCTGTGCGACGGCCGTCGCGGAGGTGGTGGTGACGAGGCCCAGCGTCGTGCACAGGGCGAGGAAGGCGGTGACGATGGCGGTCCAGAGCTTCATGACCTGGGTCTTGGCCATGATCCCCTCACTTTCGGGTTGGGCGATTTGCGTACTTTCCTCATGATGTGTATGCGGATCGCGAAGTGGGGGACCGACGCACACGGCGTGGCGATGTTCCGATGAACACCACCCTGATGGCCGCACAAGGGGTGAAGAGAGGGGAAAAGGGGACCCGCTCACCCTCGGTGGACGTGTGACCACCCTTCGGTCGGAGGGTGCGGGGCGCGTCCTACTGAGCTGGCGCGGGCGGCAGTTGGGGCCGCCCCGGCAGGTCACCGATCGGTATCGGTCGGTGTGTATAGTCGGGCGCCAGAGGTCCCCTACGTCAAGGAAAGACGAGGTCGCGCGGTGAAGAAGCTTCTCCTGGTCGCACTGGCCGCCATCGGCGGGCTCCTCGTGTACCGCCAGATCCAGGCGGATCGCGCCGAGCAGGATCTGTGGACGGAGGCGACCGACTCCGTGCCCACGGGTTCGTGAGTCCGCACCCTGCCATCAGCACAGACCCCGGCCGCGCTCAGCGGCCGGGGTCTTGCACTGCCCGGGGTTCCGGGTTGCGGATCGCCGTGGGTGCGGTGACACTCTGCGCGGCCGCCGCGCTGGCCGTCCCCGGGGCCCGGGCCGCCGACGCCCCGTCGTACGCCTTCGCCGCCGGCGCCCGTACCGTCCCCGGCGCGAGCGGCACCGCCGACGCCGCACGCCTCGCACCCGGCACGACGTACCGCAGCACCCTCTCCGGCGCGGCGCGCACGTACTACCGCCTCGAACTGGACGGCGCGTCCAGCACCTACGTCCCCGTGACCGCCGTCCCGCGCCCCGGTGCCCCGCTCGACGCCGGGGACGGGATCCGGGTGTCGGTGCAGGACGCCGACGGGCTGAGCTGCTCGTCCTTCGACTCCGCGACCGTCGGCGCCACCGGGAGCCCCCGGCCGCTCACCGCCTGGGGCGCGCGCGAGATCGTCGCGGGCCGGTCGCTGTGCCGCGGGGCGGGCACCTATTACGTCGTCGTCGAGCGGGCCCGGCCGGAGAGCGCCTCGGGGCAGGCCTGGGACCTGGAGCTCGCGCCGGTCTCCGAGCCGCCCCTCGCCGGGCCCGGCGCGACCCGGGCCCCCGGGGCGTGGGACTCGGCGACGCCCGCGCCGCCCACCGGGGAGGCCGTGGACCGGCCGGGCGGGGCCGGGTTCGCCACCGCCGCCGCCGTGGGACCGGGTGCCTGGCGGGGCCGGATCGTCCCGGGGCAGACCCTCTTCTACCGCGTTCCCGTCGGCTGGGGACAGCAGCCCGACGCCACGGTCGAGATCGGCAGCACCGGTGGCCGCGGCGCGGACTACGTCGGTGCCGCCCTCTCCCTCACTCTGCACAACCCGGTGCGCGCCGAGGTCGAGTCCGCGCAGACCGGCTACGGCGGCACCCAGAAGTCGGCCGCCCTGGCCCCGGTGCCCCCGGTCTCCTACGCCAACCGGTACGACGTCTCCCCGCCGGTGAACGGCATGCGCTTCGCCGGCTCCTACTACCTCGTGGTCCATCTCGCCGCCCAGGTCGGTGAGAGGTTCGGCGCCGGCCCGTACGGCGTCGTCCTGCGCGTCGGGGTGCGCGGGACCGCGCGTTCCGGGCCGGGGTACGCGGGGGAGTCCGTGCCCCGCGGGATCTTCGGGGCCGGCGCCTCCGGTGCCTCGGGGGGTGCCGGGGGACACGGCGGTGACCTGGGCCTGCGGGTGCTCGCCGTGGGCGGGATCGGGGCGGGCACCGCGCTGCTGCTCGGTCTCGCGGTGTGGACGGTCGGCGCACGGCGGCGGGACGCCGCTCAGATGCGGGCCAGCGCCCAGAACCCGACGGCGTAGCAGACCAGCGCCAGCAGCAGGACCGGCACCGCGATCCGCGCGGGTGGCCCGGGCCGGGACACCCGCCGCCCGTGCCGCCCGGCCCGGCGTCCCGGGACGGCCACGGGCCGCGGGTCCTGGGTGGTGTAGGAGGCGGTGGCCGGATCGGGGCGCGGCAGGACGTAGGTGTGGGTGGGCTCCTGGACGGACTGCGGATGGGGTGCGGGGGGCGCGGGGTGTGTGGAGGGCGGTGGCACGGAGTGGGGGGCCTGCTCGTGAAGCGGCGCGGAGTGTGCGGCGTGCTCCTGCGGCGGCGCGGGGTGCGGGGCCCGCTCCGGCCGGGGCGTGGGGTGCGGGGCCCCCGGCTGCGGGGGCGGCAGGTGGAAGCTGCCGGTGTCCGACATGGACGGGGTGGGGGTGGGAGTCGGGGTGGCCGTGGGGGTTGCCGTGGGGGTGGGGGATCCGGTGTGCGGCGGGACCGACGGGCTGGCGGCGCCGGGCGACGGGTCGGGCGGGAGGCGGCGGGGGTCCGTCGGCGCCACGGCGGCGGCACCCCAGCCGGTCGGCGTCGAGCCGGTGCCCGCCTCGGCCGGGACGAAGCCGGTGCCGGGCCAGGTCGCCTCGGTGGCGGGGTCGGTGCCGGGGCCTGGGCCGGTGCTGGGGCCTGGGCCGGTGCGGGTGCTCCTCCCGCTCCCCTTGCTCCTCCCGCTCCTCCCGCTCTCCCCTGACACAGCAGGAGAGGCGTCCGGCACGGTGGGGCCCGTCGAGCCGCCGTCGGTCGCCGGGTCGGCCCCGGACGCCGGTGCGAGGGGGCCCTGCGGCCCGAAGCCCTTGGGCAGCGGCCCCAGTTGGTCGAAGATCTCGATGATCTCGTCGTCCGGGCCGGGCGGCGGCAGCAGTTCCACGGCCGAGGCGAGCGCTTTGCGGGCGCCGTTGGCCGTGCGGAACCGGGCCTCGGGATCCGGCTGGACCAGGGTGGCCACCACCTCCCACAGCGGCTCGGGGATGCCCTGCGGGGCGCCCGGGGTGCCGTGGTCCAGAAAGTGCTGGACCAGCGCCTTGGCGTCCGGCTTGGCTCCTTGGAGGAGGTACAGCGCGACCAGGCCGACCGCGAACAGGTCGGCGGGGAAGTCGGGTTCGGCGCCCATCATCTGCTCGGGGGCCAGGTAGCCGGGGGTGCCCACGACCAGGTGGGTCTCGGTCAGCCGGGGCTCGCCGAGCCGCATCGCGATGCCGAAGTCGGACAGGCGCAGGCGGGGCCGGGCGGTGCCGGTGGCTTCGAGGAGGACGTTGGCCGGTTTGATGTCCCGGTGGACCACGCCCTCGGCGTGTACGGCGGCCAGGCCGGAGAGCAGCTGGTCGAGGAGCGTGCAGACGAACAGGGGCGGGAGGGGGCCGTAGTCGCCGATGAGGTGGACCAGGGAGCCGCCCGCGACCAGGTCCATGGTGAAGAGCACCTTGTCGTCGTCCGCGGCCCAGCTGGCCGGGGCGAGCACGTGCGGGTGGTCGATGCGCAGGGCCTGCTCGCGCACGAAGCGCAGCAGGGAGTGGGCGTCGCTCTGCTGGAGGACCTTGGCGGCCACGTAGCGGCGACGGCGGTGGTCCCAGGCGCGCCACACGGCGCCGACGCCTCCGCGCCCGATGGGGTCGACCAGTTCGTACCGTCCGGCGAAGACCTCACCCATGTCGCCCGTGCCGCTCCTCCCCGATGCGGTGTCCCCGTGCCCCCGTATTGCCCAGTGCCCCCGTGCCCCCGTGGTGCTGCGGGTCCCCCGTGTCCCCCGTGCCCCCGTGTCCCCCGTTGGAGCCCCGGTCAGCTCTGGTGTGACTGGTAATGCGTCACGGCGTCCGAGGTGCGGCCGGCGCCGTACACCCGGAGGAACTCCGCCAGCTCAGGGTGGCTCGAGGCCAGGGTGTCCGCGGCGTCGATGATGTCACCGGCGGCGGCCACCGAGCGCAGCAGCGACTGGATCTCGCGGACGACCCGCTTGACCGTCGGCGCTCCCGAACTGCTCGTAGTCTGCGTGGTGTTGTTCAGCACGGAACCCCCCTGGGACCGCTTGATCTCCTCCATGCGCTCGGTCGCCTCGGCCGCGCTGACGCTCCCGTCGGCGACCTGACTCGCCAACTCCTGGAGCAACTGCACGCGCTGTACGACGGCCGGATTGCCGATCTTCGCCCGCTGACCGCTCATCAGCTGGGACAGCATCGGCGCCGACAGTCCCAATACCCCCGCGAGACGGGCCTGGTTGAGCCCGAGATCGTCGATGAGCTTACGGAAGAGCGCCCCCAGTGGCTCTCCGTACCAGTTCCGCTGGAGCTCCCGCGCTCTCGCGGTCGCTTCCTGTTGTGCGGCGTCCATTGCGTCTCCCCATCGCTTCCCCAAAAACGGCGGTTCGCTGTAGCGAACCACGTCGAGCATCCTACGGAGAGTGGTCGTTCGCGGGGACCCCCCAACTTTTTGGAAGATCCAGGGGGTGACCCGGTACTCTGGTCTGCGGCGCACGGCGGAGGGATCCGCCGTGGACGCTGTCCGGGGCCTTAGCTCAGTTGGTAGAGCGCCGTCTTTGCATGGCGGATGTCAGGGGTTCGACTCCCCTAGGCTCCACACAGGAATCCCCTCCGTCCCGCGTACGTCACGCGGAGCGGAGGGGATGTGTCGTTGTGCGGGGCCGTATGGGGCTTGTTTCACGTGAAACACGGCGAGACACGGCCGGACACGGCGAGACAGACAGGGCGATGGGGCAGGAGAGACGTGCTCTCCTGCCCCACGGGCGCGGACCGGACCGGACCGGCTCGGCTCAGGTTCCGTCGCGGTTCTCCCGCGCGGCGTCCTCCTCGGCCTGCTTGGCCTCGACCTCCGGGTCCAGGACGTCGCCGCTGCCGTCCACCGACGTGAGACCGCCGGACGCGGGGACCTCGGTCGCCGCGGGCGGCTCGACGAGCCAGTCGGGGTTGGCCTGCTTGTCCCACCACTTCCAGGCGGCGTAGGCGCCGCCGACGACGACGCCGGTGATCGTCAGGACCTTGGCGACCTTGCCGATCTTGGCCCGCCGCCGGTGCTTGCGCACCAGCTTCTCGATCTCCTTGGCCGTCACCTGCCCGCGCAGCGCCGCGAGGGCGGCGAGACCGCGGGCAGCGGCCTCGTCCTTGACGGGTCCGGCCACGGCGACCGCCTGCTCCAGCTTGGGGCGGGAGTAGTCGGCGGCCTGACGTGCGGCGACCCGGGCGCGCAGGGCTGCTTCCTGTGCGGCCTGGTCGACCTTGGGGGGTAGCTGCGCGCGAGCCTGTTCCAGGCGCGGCGCGACGTGGGCGTCGTACTGGACGCGGGCCTGTTCGGCGGCCAGCGACACCTTGGGCGCGAGCCGTACGCGGGCCTCTTGCGCGTAGTGCGCGGCCCGTTCCTTGGCCGTGTCGGCGTAGGGCGCCACCGCTTCCGCGGCGTGCAGCACGCTGTCCTTCGCCGAGCCGGTCGCGGCGCGCACGCTGTCGATGCGGGTCACGGGTTCCTCCTCCTCGGTGGCGTACGGTAATCGACTGTCCACCCTTTTGCGGATCATGCCTGTCCCGGCGTGGAGAAGCATGCGGGGGCGGGCATTTGGGTGCCCGGTGGATGAATACGGGGCAACGGGGGCTTGTCGTCGGCAATGCCTCGACCATGCCACGGATCGCCTCTGCCCGCTCCCTCCCGCGCCACTCCGAATGTTTTTCGCCGACTGCCGTCGTGCCCCCCCGCGGGGCCGTACGGACGCGCACGACGCGGGGTGCGGGGCGTGCGAGGATCGGGGGGTCACAGAGAGACGACGGAAGGCACATCGTGGCTGAGCAGCTGTACGCCACCCTGAAGACCAACCACGGCGACATCGAGGTCCGGCTCTTCCCGGACCACGCTCCCAAGACGGTCAAGAACTTCGTCGAGCTCGCGACGGGCGGCCGGGAGTGGACCCACCCCGCCACCGGCGCCAAGTCCACGGACAAGCTCTACGACGGCACGGTCTTCCACCGGGTGATCAGCGGCTTCATGATCCAGGGCGGCGACCCGCTCGGCAACGGCACCGGGGGCCCCGGCTACACGTTCGAGGACGAGTTCCACCCCGACCTGCGCTTCGACCGCCCCTACCTGCTGGCCATGGCCAACGCCGGCCCGGGCACCAACGGCTCGCAGTTCTTCGTCACGGTCGCCCCGACGGCCTGGCTCAGCCGCAAGCACACCATCTTCGGCGAGGTCACCGACCCGGCGAGCCAGAAGGTCGTCGACGCCATCGCGGCCACCCCGACCAACCCGCGCACCGATCGCCCGGTCAACGACGTCGTGATCGAGTCCGTCGTCGTCGAGAAGCGCTGACCCGGGGCGCGGTCCGCCCGACGGGAACCAATCGCCCTGCCCGTCCGTAAGGAGGGGCAGGGCGATGCAGTGTGTTCGGCCCGGTGTGCCCCGGCGGCGCACCGGCCAGGAGAGGGATCCGATGGAACAGGCGCCAGGCAGCCGGCCGGACGCCCAGGGCAGCCTGCCCGGGTGCTACCGCCACCCCGACCGGGAGACCGGCGTCCGCTGCACCCGCTGCGAGCGGCCCATCTGCCCGGAGTGCATGGTCAGCGCGTCGGTGGGCTTCCAGTGCCCGGAGTGCGTGCGCAGCGGTTCCGGCACCGGGCACGCGCCGGACGCCTCCACGCCCCGCACGATCGCCGGGGGGTCAGTCGCCGCCGACCCGCGCCTGGTGACCAAGGTGCTGATCGGCCTCTGCCTCGCGGTGTTCCTGGTGCAGCTGGCGGTGGGCGACAGCTTCACGGACCGCTTCCAGCTGATCGGGCGCGCGATCATGCCGTCGCTCGGCACGGACCACGTCGAGGGGGTCGCCGAGGGCCAGTGGTACCGGCTGCTGACCTCGATGTTCCTGCACGCCAGCTACATCCACGTGCTGTCCAACATGCTCAGCCTGTGGTGGATCGGCGGCCCGCTGGAGGCGGCGCTCGGCCGGGTCCGCTACCTCGCGGTGTACCTGTTGTCCGGGCTGGCCGGCGGGGCGCTGACCTATGTGCTCGCCGCGCCCAACCAGGGCTCGCTCGGGGCGTCCGGTGCGATCTTCGGCGTCTTCGGTGCCTTCGCCGTGCTGGTGCGCCGGCAGCGCTACGACATGCGGCCGGTGGTCGCCCTGCTGGTGATCAACCTGATCATCACCTTCGGCTGGAGCGGGATCGCCTGGCAGGCGCACGTCGGCGGTCTGGTCGCCGGTGCGCTGATCGGCTACGGCATGTTCAACGCGCCGCGGGACCGCCGCGCGCTCGTGCAGTACGGCCTGTGCGGCCTGGTCCTGGCCGCCGTGGTCGTCATGACGCTCCTGAGGACCGCGCAGCTCACCTGAGCGCTCGTTGTCCACAGCGCGTGGCAGATCTTGTGCACAACGTGGGGGAACAGCTGTGCCCCCTGTCACCGACCCGTGTTTCCGCAGGTCAGGCAGGGGGCGAACAGGCTTTCGAGTGAGGGTCCTGAGCCGGTAGTTCCGTCACACCGGCGTCAACCCCCGCTGAGTTATCCACAGATCGTCGTTCTTTTTCCCCACTGTGGAAAACAGCTGTGGATAACTCAGCGGACAGCCCTGGTCAGAGCTACTTCCACTGGGTCGAGACGCCGAATCCGGCCGCGATGAACCCGAAGCCGACCACGATGTTCCAGTTGTCCAGCTTGTCGATGGGCAGTGAGCCGTCGGTCACGTAGAAGACCACGATCCACGCCAGCCCGATGATGAACATGGCCAGCATCACCGGCGCCACCCAGGCCCGGTTGGTCAACTTGATGGCCGCCGCCTGCCTGGCCGCCGGCGGCGTGTAGTCGGCCTTCTTGCGAATACGTGACTTCGGCACGAGGGTCTCTCCTGCTGGCAAGGGGACACGGAGCGCTCCCCCGGGCGTCCGTTAGCGTAGTGCTTCTACGGCGCCGAAGGAGATAAGGGTACGTTGAGCAATTCTGCCGACTCCCCCGGGACGGGTACAACGGGTAACGCCCCCGCCCCCCGGCCTCGTTTCCGGCCGGTGCGGGTGCTGACGGTCGCGGTCTTCGCGCTCGCGGGGCTCCTCTTCTTCACCAGCTTCAACACCGCCAAGGGCACCAACATCCGCACGGACACCTCCCTGCTGAAGCTGTCCGACCTCATCCAGGAGCGCAGCCGCAAGAACGGCGAGCTCGACGAGTCCAACGCGGCGCTGCGCGACGAGGTCGAGTCCCTGGCCGAGCGCGACGACGGCCGCTCCCAGGCCGAGGACGACAAGCTCACCGCGCTGGAACACACCGCGGGCACCCAGAAGCTCAAGGGCCGGGCGATCACCGTCACGCTCAACGACGCCCCGCCCGACGCCACCGCCAAGCTGCCCGGCTACCCCGAGCCGCAGCCCGACTACTTGGTCATCCACCAGCAGGACCTCCAGGCCGTGGTGAACGCGCTGTGGCAGGGCGGCGCCCAGGGCATCAAGGTCATGGACCAGCGGCTGATCTCCACCAGCGCCGTGCGCTGCGTGGGCAACACCCTGATCCTCCAGGGCCGGGTCTACTCGCCGCCGTACCGGATCCAGGCGGTCGGGGACCCCGCGAAGCTGCAGAAGGCGCTCGCCGACTCACCGGCGATCCAGAACTACATGGTCTACGTGAACGTCTACGGCCTGGGCTGGAAGGTGACCGAGGACGGCACCGTGACGCTGCCCGGCTACTCGGGCACGGTGGACCTGCACTACGCCCGGCCCGTGGAGTAGCCGGCCGGCCCGGCCGTTCCGGCGGACGTTGAGGTGTTCGACCCCGTACCACGTAAGTCGGGGTGTACGCCGTCCCGCCGGGCCCCGTGGCGCCGCGCCGCTAGTCTGGTGCGGTACGGCGTGGGTCTGGTGCCGTGGTACGACGGAAGGGACGGCATGTACGGCTGGATCTGGCGGCATCTGCCGGGCAACGCGTGGAGCAAGGCGCTGATCGCGCTCGTGCTCGCTCTGGCCGTGGTCTACGTCCTCTTCCAGTACGTGTTCCCGTGGGCCGAACCGCTGCTTCCCTTCAACGATGTGACGGTGGACAACCAGTGAGCGCGCGCATTCTCGTCGTGGACAACTACGACAGCTTCGTCTTCAACCTGGTCCAGTACCTGTACCAGCTGGGCGCCGAGTGCGAGGTCCTGCGCAACGACGAGGTCTCCACCTCCCACGCGCAGGACGGCTTCGACGGCGTGCTGCTGTCGCCCGGCCCGGGCACGCCCGAGCAGGCGGGGGTCTGCGTCGACATGGTCCGCCACTGCGCGGCCACCGGCGTCCCGGTCTTCGGCGTCTGCCTGGGCATGCAGTCGATGCAGGTGGCGTACGGCGGTTTCGTCGACCGGGCGCCCGAGCTGCTGCACGGCAAGACCTCGCCGGTCGAGCACGAGGGCCGGGGCGTTTTCGCCGGGCTGCCGTCGCCGTTCACCGCGACCCGGTACCACTCGCTGGCGGCGCTGCCGACGACCGTGCCCGCCGAGCTGGAGGTCACCGCCCGCACCCACGACGGGATCATCATGGGGCTCAGGCACCGCGAGCTGCCGGTCGAGGGCGTGCAGTTCCACCCCGAGTCGGTGCTCACCGAGCACGGCCACCGGATGCTGGCCAACTGGCTCGTCGAGTGCGGCGACCGGGACGCGGTGGCGAGGTCGGCGGGGCTCGCCCCGGTGGTGGGCAGGGCCACGGCGTGACCGCGCTGCGCCCGGAGCGCGAGGACTCGTACGGCACGGCGTACGGGTCCTTCGGCGTTCCCGGCGCGGGGGCCCCGTACGGCCCGCTCCCCGACGACGAGACGATGGCCCTGCGCCTCGCGGAGGCACCGGAGGAGGCCCAGCCCTACGGGAGGCCCCTGACGGCCCCTGACGGCCCATCGGCCCCTCACGCCCCTGTGGCCCCCGGAGGCGGCCGTGCGGCCCGCAGGAAGGCCGCCAAGCGCCGTCACGGGCGCCGCGGGGGGCCCGAGGGCGCCAACGGGCCCCAGGAACCACCGCGTCGCGCGGCCGACGACGGCCGGCCCCTCTCCCGGGTCGAGGCCCGGCGCCGGGCGCGGGCCAGCAGACCGGGCCCCGCGGTCGTCGCCAGCCGGGCCGTCGGCGAGCTGTTCATCACCGCCGGCGTGCTGATGCTGCTGTTCGTCACCTACCAGCTGTGGTGGACCAACGTGCGCGCGCACGCCCAGGCCGACCGGGAGGCCAGCAGCCTCCAGGACGACTGGGCCAGCGGCCGGCGCAACCCCGGCACCTTCTCGCCGGGCCAGGGCTTCGCCCTGCTGCACATCCCCGCGCTGGACGTGGTCGTCCCGATCGCCGAGGGCGTCAGCAACAAGAAGGTCCTCGACAAGGGCATGGTCGGGCACTACGGCGACGGCGCCCTGCGGACCGCGATGCCGGACGCGAAGACCGGCAACTTCGGGCTCGCGGGCCACCGCAACACCCACGGTGAGCCCTTCCGGTACATCAACCGGCTCAAGCCCGGCGACGCGGTGGTCGTCGAGACCCAGGACGAGTACTTCGTGTACAAGGTGGCCTCGACGCTGCCGGTGACCTCGCCCAGCAACGTGAGCGTGCTCGACCCCGTGCCGAAGGGGTCCGGATTCACCGGGCCGGGCCGGTACATCACCCTCACGACGTGCACTCCGGAGTTCACCAGCAAGTACCGCCTGATCGTCTGGGGCAAGATGGTCGAGGAACGGCCGCGCAGCAAGGGCAAACCGGATGCGCTCGTAGAGTAGGGGCGGATGACACCGTGGCAGCGACCACAGACGGCACCGGGGAACACAGCGGCCCGTCGGCACCGGCTCCCCCGCCGTCCGCCGCGTCCCCGTCCCCCGCGTCCCCGCCCGCACGGCGGCCCGGACCGGTGGCGACGGCCGTCAGCGTCCTCGGGGAACTCCTCATCACGGCCGGTCTGGTGCTCGGCCTGTTCGTCGTCTACTCGCTGTGGTGGACCAACGTCGTCGCCGACCGGCACGCCGACGCGCAGGCCGACAAGGTGCGCGACCAGTGGGAGCACCAGGACACCGGGCCCGGCGCGCTCGACACCCGGGACGGCATCGGCTTCCTGCACGTGCCCGCCATGAGCAACGGCGAGGTCCTGGTCGAGAAGGGCACCACCTCGAAGGTCCTCAACGAGGGCGTCGCCGGCTACTACACCGACCCGGTCAGGGCCACGCTCCCCATGACCGGCAAGCCGGGCAACTTCTCCCTCGCCGCGCACCGGGACGGCCACGGCGCCAAGTTCCACAACATCGACAAGCTCGACGAGGGCGACCCGATCGTCTTCGAGACGCGCGACGACTGGTACGTGTACAAGGTCTTCGCGATCCTCCCGGAGACCTCCAAGTACAACGTCAAGGTCCTCGGGCGGGTCCCGAAGGAGTCCGGGCGGACCAAGGCCGGCCACTACATCACGCTGACCACCTGCACCCCCGTCTACACCAGCCGCTACCGCTACGTCGTGTGGGGCGAACTGGTCCGGGTGCAGAAGGTGGACGCCGAGCGCACCCCGCCGCAGGAACTGCGCTGAGCGCCGGCCGAGCGGCCTGAACGGCGAAGCCCCGGCACTCGTCGAGTGCCGGGGCTTCCGTTCGCTCCGGGAGGGGGCGCCGGGTGTCAGTCCTCGCGGCCCGAGCCTCCGGTGAGCCCCCCGAAGAACTGGGTGCCGCCGTTGTCGTTCCCGCCGTTGTTCCCGCCGTTGTTGTTCCCGGGAACCGTCGCCAGGTTGACCGCGCTGCCCTTGTTGACGGTGCTGCCCGGCTGGGGGTCCGACCCCACCACGAGGGCGTTGTCGTCCTGGGCCGGGCCCACGGTGCCGACGTTCAGCCCCGCGTCCTGGATCGCCTTCTTGGCGTCCTTCAGGCTCAGCCCCTGCAGGTTCTGCGGGACCTGGGTCTGACTGCTCCTGCCGATGTTGATCTGGACCGTGGAGTCCTTGTCGACCGAGCTGCCGATGCCCGGGCTGGTCGAGACGACCTTGCCGACCTGGTTCGGGTCCTGGACGTCGACCTCGGTGCAGTTGCCCTTGAGGCCGTTGTCCTTCATCTGGGCCTTGGCGTCGTCGCAGGACTTGCCGGAGACGTCGGGGACGGTCGCCTTCTCCACGGCCTTGGCGACCGTGAGGGTGATCGTGGAGCCCTTCTCGACCTCCTTGCCGGAGGGCGGGTTCTGCTCGAGGACCGTGCCGGGGTCACGGGACGACTCCCGCGTCTCGGTCTTCACGTCGAACTGGTAGTCGTCGCCCTCCAGCTTCGACTTGGCGTCGTCGAGGCTGAGGTCGATCACGTTGGGCACGCTCACCTTCGGCGCGCCCGTCGAGACCACCAGGGTGACCGTGGAGCCCTTGTCGACCTCGTTGCCGGGGGTCGGGTTCTGCGAGCAGACCTTGCCGGTCTCGGTGTTCTCGCAGGGCTTCTCGGTGAACGCCAGCTTCAGGTCGGCGTTGGTCGCCATGGTCTGCGCCTGGGCCTTCGTCTGGTCCACGAAGGTCGGCACCGACACGGTGTCGTTGCCCGCGCCCCCGCCGCCGAAGGCCCACTTGCCGATCAGGATGGCGCCGACCAGGACCAGCACGGCCGCGACGACCAGCAGGATGGTCGAGGTGTTCGACTTCTTCTGGCGGCGCCGGTCCGGGCGGTCGTCGTAGCCGTAACCGCCGTCGTCCGGGTTCGTCGGGGGCAGCATCGTGGTCGCGCCGCCGCCCGCGTCCGAGCGCAGGGCCGTGGTCGCCTGGTCGTCGGGGTAGCCGCCGTAGCCGACCGAGCCCATCGCCGCCGTGGCCGCGACCGGCTGGCCGTCGAGGCAGGCCTCGATGTCGGCCCGCATCTCGTCGGCGGACTGGTAGCGGTAGTTGGGGTCCTTGACCAGCGCGCGCAGGACGATGGCATCCATCTCGGGCGTGATCTCGGGGTCGAACACGCTCGGCGGCTGCGGCTCCTCGCGGACGTGCTGGTAGGCGACGGCCACGGGGGAGTCGCCGACGAACGGGGGCCGTACCGTCAGCAGTTCGTAGAGCAGACAGCCCGTGGAGTACAGGTCGGACCGGGCGTCGACCTGCTCGCCCTTGGCCTGCTCGGGCGACAGGTACTGGGCGGTGCCGATGACCGCCGCGGTCTGGGTCATGGTCATGCCGGAGTCGCCCATGGCGCGGGCGATGCCGAAGTCCATCACCTTGACCTGGCCGGTGCGCGTCAGCATGACGTTCGCCGGCTTGATGTCACGGTGCACGATGCCGCTGCGGTGGGCGTACTCCAGGCCCTGGAGGATGCCGATGGTCATCTCCATCGAGCGCTCCGGCAGCAGCTTGCGGCCGGAGTGCAGCAGCTCACGGAGCGTGGAGCCGTCGACGTACTCCATGACGATGTACGGGATCGAGACCCCGTCGATGTAGTCCTCGCCCGTGTCGTAGACCGCCACGATCGCGGGATGGTTGAGCGAGGCGGCCGACTGGGCCTCCCGGCGGAACCGGGCCTGGAAGGAAGGGTCGCGCGCGAGGTCCGCGCGCAGCGTCTTCACCGCCACGGTGCGGCCCAGGCGGGTGTCATGCGCGAGGTAGACCTCGGCCATGCCACCGCGGCCGAGCACCTGGCCCAGCTCGTACCGGCCGCCGAGGCGACGCGGCTCTTCCATAAGCTACCTACCAGCCCTCTCCGTCGGTCCCGACCGCACCCTGTTGGGTCCGGCGGTGTGCCCACCGGGCATACCGTACCCGGCTCGCTCTGTGTGACCTGGCCAAGCCCGTCACCCGATACAGGACCGGTATCGCAACGTGCACCGATGTGCAGGCGGTGTGGGCAGGGTCACTTCTTGGTGCCGATGACGGCCTCCATGACGGCCTTGGCGATCGGGGCGGCGAGGCCACCGCCGGTGATGTCGTCACGGTTGGCGGCGCCGTCCTCGACGACCACCGCGACGGCCACCGGCGAGCTGCCGTCCGACAGCTTGGCGTAGGAGATGAACCACGCGTACGGCTTCTCGCTGTTGTTCAGGCCGTGCTGGGCGGTACCGGTCTTGCCGCCGACGGTGACGCCGTCGATCTGCGCCTTGGTTCCGGTGCCCTCCTTGACCACGGTCTCCATCATCTGCTGGAGCTTCTGCGCGGTCTCCGAGGAGACGGCCTGGGAGAACTGCTTGGGCTGCGTGGTCTCGATGACGTCCAGGTTGGAGGCGCGCAGCTGGTCGACCATGTACGGCTGCATCAGCTTGCCGTCGTTGGCGACGGCCGAGGCGACCATGGCCATCTGCAGCGGGGTGGCGGTGTTGGACGCCTGGCCGATGCCGTCCATGGCGTTCTGCGGCCGGTTGTCCTCGGGGTAGACGCTCTGCGCGGCGCGCACCGGGGTGTCCAGCTTCTTGTTGTTGAAGCCGAACTTCTCCGCCTGCTCGATCATCTTCTCGTTGCCCACGCTGTCGGAGAGCTTGGCGAAGACGGTGTTGCACGAGTAGCGCAGCGCTATGCGCAGGGTCGCGTTCTCGCAGGGGATGTTGCCCTCGTTCTTCAGCTCGGTCCGGGAGTCCGGGAGCTGGTAGGGCAGCGGGGAGTCGGTCTTGTCGTCGATGCCGGAGACCTTGCCGTTCTCCAGCGCGGCCGCGGCGGTGACGACCTTGAAGGTCGAGCCCGGCGGGTAGGTCTCGCGCAGCGCCCGGTTGAGCATCGGGTCGTCGCGGTCGTTCTTCTTCTGCACCGCGTTCCACGCCTTGGCGTCGTCGTCGGTGTTGCCCGCGAACTTCGACGGGTCGTACGACGGCGTGGAGACCAGCGCCAGGATCTTGCCGGTGGCCGGGTCGAGCGCGGCGACCGCGCCCTTGTTGTTGCCCAGGCCCTCGTAGGCGGCCTTCTGCGCGGCCGCGTTGAGGGTGGTGACGACGCTGCCGCCCTCCTTCTTCTTGCCCGTGATCATGTCGAGCGTGTTGCGGAAGAAGAGCCGGTCGTCGTTGCCGGTGAGGATGCCGTCCTCCAGCGCCTCGAGCTGGTTGGCGCCGAAGGCCTGCGAGGAGTACCCGGTGACCGGCGCCCACATGGCGCCGTCCTTCCAGGTGCGCTTGTACTTGAAGTCGCCGCTGGTGTTCTCCACCGAGCCGGTGATCGCCTTGCCGCCGACGATGATGTCGCCGCGCGGGGTCGCGTAGCGCGCGATGTTGACGCGGCGGTTCTTGTCGTCCGTGGCCAGGTCGTCGGCCTTGACGTACTGGAGCCAGTTGTCGCGGATGAGCAGGGTGAGGACGAGCAGTCCGCAGAAGATCGCGATCCGGCGCAGGGGCTTGTTCATGACGGGCGGACCACCTGGGTCATCTCGGCGTCGGGGTTGGTGGCGGGGGCGGGGGCCGGGCGGCGCGCGGTGTCGCTGATGCGCAGCAGGATGCCGATGAGCGCCCAGTTGGCGATGACGGAGGAGCCGCCGTACGCCAGGAAGGGCATCGTCATGCCGGTCAGCGGGATGAGGCCCATGACGCCGCCGGCGACGACGAAGACCTGGAGGGCGAACGCGCCGGACAGGCCGATCGCCAGCAGCTTGCCGAACGGGTCGCGGGCGGCGAGGGCGGTGCGCACGCCGCGCTCCACGATCAGGCCGTAGATCAGCAGCAGCGCCATCAGGCCGGCCAGGCCCAGCTCCTCGCCGAAGGTGGCGAGGATGAAGTCGGAGTTCGCGGCGAACTTGATCAGCTCGGAGTGGCCCTGGCCCCAGCCGGTGCCGAGGGTGCCGCCGGAGCCGAACGCCCACAGCGCCTGCATGGCCTGCTCGGAGTGGCCGGGTACGCCCTGCTGGGACAGCGCGTACTCGTGCATGGGGTCCAGCCACGCCTGGACACGCATCTTCACGTGCGGCTCGATGCTCGCCACGCCGACGGCGCCGACCGAGGACATCAGCAGACCGAAGAAGATCCAGCTGGTCCGCTCGGTGGCGACGTACAGCATGATGACGAACATTCCGAAGAACAGCAGCGACGTGCCGAGGTCGGTCTCGAAGACCAGGATGAGGATCGAGATCGCCCAGACCACGATGATCGGGCCGAGGTCGCGCCCGCGCGGCAGGTACACGCCGAGGACACGGCGGCTGGCCAGGGCCAGCGCGTCGCGCTTCACCATCAGGTAGCCCGCGAAGAAGATCGCCAGCACGATCTTGGCGAACTCACCGGGCTGGATGGAGAAGCCCGCGACCGAGATCCAGATCTTGGCGCCGTAGATGTTCTGGCCGAGGCCCGGCACCAGCGGGAGCAGCAGCAGGAACAGCGCGCCCACCATGGAGATGTAGGTGTAGCGCTGCAGGACCCGGTGGTCCTTGAGGAAGATCAGCACCACGATGAACAGGGCGATGCCCAGCGCCGTGTACAGCAGCTGCCGGGGCGCGGCGGTGCCCGCCTGGTGGATGCGCTGGAGCAGCTTCGACTGGTCGAGGCGCCAGATGGCGACCAGCCCCAGCCCGTTGAGCAGCGTGGCCAGCGGCAGCAGCAGCGGGTCGGCGTACGGCGCGAACTTGCGGACGACGAGGTGGGCGACGCCGGCCAGCAGGCCGAGCCCGAGTCCGTAGCTCAGCAGGCCGGACGGCACCTGCTCGTTCAGGGCGAGGCCCACGTTGGCGTAGGCGAAGACCGGGATGACGACGGCGAACACGAGCAGCGCGAGCTCGGTGTTGCGCCGGCTCGGCGCTCCGATCGAGCCGATCGTGGACGTGTGGTGCGTCGGCGTGTTGGTAGTACTGCTCATCGTGTGACGGGGCCTCTCACGGCTTGCCTACTGCTTACCGCACTGCGAGACGACCTCTTTCTCTTCCTCCGACAGGCTGACGCCGGGGCTGGGAGTGGCGGTCGCGGACGGGGAGGGCGAGGGGGACGAGGACGGCTTGGCGGCGCCCGAGGCGGACGCGCTCGGCGACGGCTTGGACGGGGGTGCGGCGGGACTGGTTCCCACGGCCTGGTCCTGCTTCCTGCACGCGGACGCCAGCACGGAGAGCTCGTCGATCTTCTTCTGGGCGGTGGGCAGGCTGCCCTCGGCGATCGTGGCCTGCACCAGCTTCTGCTGGTACGGCGGCAGGTACTTGAGTTCGATCTCGGGGTGGTCCTTCTCCACCTCGGACAGACTCAGCCAGGCCAGGTCCTGGCTGATGCCCCGGTAGAGCGCCACGTGCTCGCCCTTGGTGCCGACGTAGTACTGGGTCTGCGTCCAGCGCCAGCCGCCGTACAGCGCGCCGCCGACGACGGCCAGCGCGAGCACCGTGTAGAACGACCGCTTCACCCACTTGCGGCCGCTGCGCTGCTTGACGAAGTCGTCGTCGGAGTAGTCCAGGCCGCCGTAGTCCCCGGTGGGCACGAAGCCGGTGGTGTCGCCGGAGCCGGGCGGGCCGAACTGGCCGCCGCCGCCCGCCGCGTGCCGGCCGAGGCCGGCGGCACGGCCGGCCGGGGTCTGCATGATGCTGTTGTCGTGCAGCTGGCTCTGGTTCTCGGCGACCGCGCCGACCACCACCGGGGTGTCGGACAGCTGCCCGGCGAGGGTGTCGCCGGTGTCCAGGTCGAGCACGTCCGCGACGATCACGGTGATGTTGTCGGGGCCGCCGCCGCGCAGCGCGAGCTGGATGAGTTCCTGGACGGTCTCCTGCGGGCCCTGGTAGCTCGCGAGGGTGTCCTCCAGCGTCTGGTGCGAGACCACGCCGGACAGGCCGTCGGAGCAGATCAGGTAGCGGTCGCCGGCCCGGACCTCGCGGATCGACAGGTCCGGGTCCACGTGCTCGCCGCTGCCGAGCGCCCGCATCAGCAGGGAGCGCTGGGGGTGGGTGGTGGCCTCTTCCTCGGTGATGCGGCCCTCGTCGACCAGGCGCTGCACCCAGGTGTGGTCCTGGGTGATCTGGGTGAGGACGCCGTCGCGCAGCAGGTAGGCGCGCGAGTCGCCGACGTGCACCAGGCCGAGGCGCTGACCGGTCCACAGCAGGGCGGTGAGCGTGGTGCCCATGCCCTCCAGCTGGGGGTCCTCGTCGACCATCGAGCGCAGCTGGTCGTTGGCGCGCTGGACGGCCTGGCCGAGCGAGGTGAGCACGTCCGAGCCGGGGATGTCGTCGTCGAGGGCCACGATGGTGGAGATGGCCTCGGAGGACGCGACCTCGCCCGCGGCGGCGCCGCCCATGCCGTCGGCGATGGCGAGCAGGCGCGGACCGGCGTAACCGGAGTCCTCGTTGCCCTCGCGGATCATCCCCTTGTGCGATCCGGCGGCGAAGCGCAGTGACAGACTCATGCCCACCTCGCCCGTCGGCTCCGGGTACAGCCGGTCGTGTCGAGCCACACTGCCCACCCTCCGGTCGGGAGCGCGCCGGGGCCCGGGGTGCCGGCCGCCAGTGCGTGCTCGCTCCGCTCGCGCTCACTCATGATGTAGCACTACTTCCGCAGCTCGATGACGGTCTTGCCGATCCGGATCGGTGCACCCAGCGGAATCGGCGTGGGAGTCGTGAGGCGGGTCCGGTCGAGGTACGTGCCGTTGGTGGACCCGAGGTCCTCGACGATCCACTGGCCGTCGCGGTCCGGGTAGATCCTGGCATGGCGGCTCGAGGCGTAGTCGTCGTCCAGCACGATCGTGCTGTCGTGCGCGCGGCCCAGGGTGATGGTCTGCGACTGCAGCGCGACCGTCGTACCGGTGAGGGTGCCCTCGGTGACGACCAGCTTGGTGGGGGCGTTGCGCCGCGCGCGGCCGCCGCCGGCGGCCGGCTGCTGGCGCTGCTGCGGCGGCGCCTGGCGCCGGTCCTGCTGCGGCCGTGCGGCGTCCCGGCGCGCCGAGCGCTGGGTGACGCGCGTACCGAACAGGTCGCTGCGGATGACCTGCACGGCCACGATCACGAACAGCCACAGTACGGCCAGGAACCCGAGCCGCATGACCGTGAGGGTCAGCTCTGACATTGCCCCCGCTTCACCCTTCGGCTTGCCTATAGATAACGGTGGTGCTGCCCACGACGATCCGCGAGCCGTCGCGGAGCGTAGCGCGGGTGGTGTGCTGCCCGTCCACCACGATGCCGTTGGTGGAGCCGAGGTCCTGGATCGTCGAGGGCGTTCCGGTCCGGATCTCGCAGTGCCGGCGGGACACGCCGGGGTCGTCGATCCGCACGTCGGCCTCGGTGCTGCGGCCCAGCACGAGCGTCGGGCGGGAGATCTGGTGGCGGGTGCCGTTGATCTCGATCCAGTAGCGGGTGCGCGCCCCGGGCTGCGGGGCGCCGGCGAGTCCACCGCCGGCCGGGCGGCCGGCGGCGGGCGGGTAGCCGTAGCCGCCGGGACGGGCGCCGGGGGCGCCGGGCGGCGGGGCGGCGGGCATGGGCGGGGCACCGGCCGGGGCGGCCGGCGGGTAGCCGTAGCCGCCGGGGCGCGGGCCCGCGGCGGGCGCGGCCGCGGGGGCCTGCTGGTTGCTGGAGGAGGCGAGCGTACGGCTGCGCACCCGGTACAGGCCGGTGTCGAGGTCGTCCGCCTTCTCCAGGTGCACCTTGATGGGGCCCATGAAGGTGTAGCGCTGCTGCTTGGCGTAGTCGCGGACCATGCCGGCGAGCTCGTCGCCCAGCTGGCCGGAGTAGGGGCTGAGGCGCTCGTGGTCCGGGGCGCTCAGCTCCACGATGAAGTCGTTGGGGACGACCGTGCGGTCGCGGTTCCAGATGGTCGCGTTGTTGTCGCACTCGCGCTGGAGCGCGCCCGCGATCTCCACGGGCTGGACCTCGGACTTGAAGACCTTGGCGAAGGTGCCGTTGACCAGACCCTCGAGACGCTGCTCGAACTTCTTCAGGACTCCCATGGGGCACCTCCTCCGTCGTAGCTGCTGTGCCGGGGTCTTGCCGGGTACTGCTGGTCGCACCGGTCGTGCCGGTACTGCTTACTGATCGTATCCACGCGGCGGTGAATCGGCTGGTTCCCCCTTTACGACCCGGGTGAACGACCTGGGCGACGGGTTCCGCCGGACCGTCCGCCGAAGCGTCCTGCCGTACTTCTGCCCAGGATCGTAGAGGTGGCTGCCGACCAGTGTCCCGCACCTGGCTGTGGACTCCGTCCGGCTGTGGACGGACGAGGGGGCACCGGTACGAGGTTGATACGTGAACCGGTTCTCCCTGAGACGTCAGGGGCTGGTGGGAGCCGGGGGGTCCGGCGCCGTGCGGGCCGCCGGGGTGTGGGTCCGGGGGTCGTGCGGGCGGGCGGAACGGATGTGAATCCACCCCGTCCAGCGTGCTAATGTTCTGCGTGTCGGAAGGCGCCGGGCCGAAAGGAACGGAGCCGGAGGACACACCCAATGCGCGGGTGGCGGAATAGGCAGACGCGCTGGATTCAGGTTCCAGTGCCCGCAAGGGCGTGGGGGTTCAACTCCCCCCTCGCGCACAGTGAGAACCGGTGAACGGGTCTCTGCGAGTGACGGAAGTCACCGCAGGGGCCCGTTACTGGTTTCGTCGGCCGCCGTGACGCTCGCGTGAGCTATCTCACGGCACCGGGGTGTTCCCCCCTCGGGCCGCTCAGGCCGCCCGGGCGGTGACCCGGCCGGTCCGGACCGCGTCGAGCAGGGCCTCGTGGTCCCTCTCGTTCTGGTCCGCGTACCGCTCCGCGAAGGCCGCCAGTGCCCGGTCGAAGACGTCGCCGCGGCCCAGGTAGGACGCGATGGCGATCCGGTCGCCGGACCTGGCGTGGGCCCGGGCCAGCGTGGCGCCGCACAGGCGGGCGAAGACGGCCATCGTCCGCGGCGGCATGGTCTCGGTCACCGCGATGCCCTTCCAGTCCCGCAGCTGCCGCACGTAGAAGTCGCGGCGCCTGCCGTCGATGCCCTGGACCCGCTCCCAGCCGAGGAAGATGTCGCTGGTGGCCTGCATGAGGCGCTGTCCGGAGACCACGCGTTCGCCCTGGGTGGGGTACGCGCTCGCGCCGGCGTACGGCGCCAGGACGGACTCGTCGGCCTCCTTGGCCTGGAGGAAGAGCGGGTCCTCGTCGTCCTTGCCGAGCAGCAGCACGATCCAGCAGCGGGTGCCGACGCTGCCCACGCCGACGACCTTGCGCGCCATGTCGGCGACCCGGTAGCCCCGCAGCAGGAACCGGCGGTCCGACTGCAGGGTCCGTGCGTACCGCTCGATCAGCCGGCTGATCTCCGTCCGCAGCGCGTCGCGTTCGGCCCGTGGCAGCAGGTCCTCGAGCCGCATCAGCAGCGGCGGGTCGGGAGCGATCAGGCGCTCGCAGTCGACCACGTGCGTGAGCTTGTCGAACACCTGGAGGGTGTCGTGCGCGCGGGCCCGGTCCCGGGCCTGCGCCCAGCGGTCCCGGGTCTTGGCGCTCAGCACCGGGGCGAACTGCTGCTGCAGTTCGTCCGCCTCGAAGCGGGTGTACCAGACGTCGAGGTTGCCCAGCCGGGCGAGCGCCCGCATCCGCTCCCGGTAGGCCCGTACCGCCTCGCGCACCACCCGGGCCCGCTCCCTCGCGGAGAAGCCGTTCGCCCGGCCCGCGATGGCGAGGCTCGCCGACAGGCGCTTGACGTCCCACTCCCACGGGCCCGGCAGGGTCTCGTCGAAGTCGTTGATGTCGAACATCAGGCGCCGTTCCGGGGACGCGAGCAGCCGGAAGTTCAGGCAGTGGGCGTCACCGCACAGCTGGGTCGTGATGCCGCTGCGGGGCGTCCCGGCCAGGTCGGCGGCCATGATGGCGGCGGCACCCCGGTAGAACCGGAACGGTGACTCGCTCATCCGGGCGTAGCGGATCGGCACGAGTTCCGGCACGCGCCGGGCCGACTGGGCCTCGATGGTCTCCACCGGGTCGGTGCGCCGGGGCGGGGGCGAGAACTCGGCGTGGCCGGATCGGGGGGCGGCCGAGCGGGCGGCCTTCCCGCGGGCGGCCCTCTCGCGGGGCGTGAGGTGCCGGGTCTCGTCACCGGAGTGGTGGTTGTCGGTCATGGCGCACGCTCCATGCAGTCGTCACCGAGGAGCGGAGCCCCCGGCGACCGTCTCCGACCTGGCCTTCCAACCTAGCTCCGGCGGGCACGGCCTGCCCGCCGGGGCCTCGGCCGCCGTTGGGCCGCCCGGATGAAAGGCGGGTCACGCGCTCGCCGGGGACGGGCGCCCCGTGCGCCGGATGACATCGTGTGACGGACCGTCACGTCGTGAGCCAGGGCGCGGCGGTGCCCCGGTGGGGCGAACCTCGTGTGGCGATCCTTCAGGGGGCTGAGGACATGTCGGCCGTTGGCGCTGGACCACCCACGGCACAGCCGGGCGATCCGCTCGCCGTCGTGCGGGGACGCGGCTACCCGGTGCTCCTGCTGCTGGCCGCCGTCCTCGGCGCTCCCGTGGCAGCGGTGGCGTTCGGCTTCCTCGCGCTGACCGACAAGCTGCAGTCGTGGACCTACACCGACCTGCCCCGGGCCCTCGGCTTCCACGACACCCCGTCCTGGTGGCCGCTGCCCCTGCTCGCCCTGGCCGGCCTGCTGACGGCGCTGACCATCCGCCACCTGCCGGGGACGGCCGGCCACCGGCCCACCGAGGGACTGTCGGCCAAGGGGGCCCCCGCGGCCCGCGACCTCCCCGGTGTCGTCCTCGCCGCACTGGCCTCCCTCGGGCTCGGCGCGGTCCTCGGCCCGGAGGCACCGCTGATCGCGCTGGGCGCGGGGCTGGGCGCGGTCGCGGTACGGCTCGTCGTGCGCGGCGCACCGCCGAACGTGGTCGCGTCGATGGGGGCGGCCGGGAGCTTCGCCGCGATCAGCACCCTCCTCGGCTCCCCGCTGCTCGGGGCGTTCCTGCTGATGGAGGCGTCGGGACTCGCGGGCGCCCTGCTGGACGTGGTGCTGGTGCCGGGCCTGCTCGCGTCCGGCATCGGCGCCCTGATGTTCACCGGACTGGGCTCGTGGACCGGTCTGGGCACCTATTCGCTGACGCTGAACGACATCCCGCACGCGCACGCGCCCACCGCCGCCGAGTTCGGCTGGGCCCTGGTCACCGGGGTCGCCGCCGCCTGCCTCGGCACGGGCATCAAACGGCTCGGCGTCCTGCTGGAGGCACGCATCGCACCCCGGGCGGTGCGCGGCAGCGTGCTCGCGGGGCTGGCCGTCGGGGGGCTCGCGCTGGCCTACGCCGAGGGCAGCGGAAGGGCCGCGTCCGAGGTGCTGTACTCCGGTCAGAACGCGCTGGGCCCCCTGCTGGACGGCAGCGCGGGGTACTCGGTCGGCGCCCTCCTGCTGCTGCTGGTGTGCAAGGCACTCGCCTACGGGGTGTCCATGAGCTGCTTGCGGGGCGGCATGGTCTTCCCGTCCATGTTCGTGGGGGCGGTGGGCGGCATCGCGCTGTCCCACTGCCCCGGGCTGTCCCTGGCACCGGCGTTCGCGATGGGTATCGGCGGCATGTGCGTGGCCATCCTCCGGCTGCCCCTGACGTCCGTGCTCCTGGCCACGCTGCTCATGGGGAGCGACGGCCTGACGGTCATGCCGCTGGTCATCACGGCGGTCGCGGTCTCCTACGTCACCTCCGTGCGGCTGGAGCCGGCGGCGCAGCCCCCGGCGGCCGACGCGGTCAGTGGTGGAAGCTGACGCGGTCCGCGTCCTGCGGGTGTCCCTTGTCGAGGCGGGTGATCGCCCGGCGGAGGTCCTCGGCGAGGAGTTCGATCTCGTCCCGGTCGACGCCGTGCCGCACGAGCACCCGCTGGATCACCGTCTCCTGGCGGTCGGGCGGCAGCGGGTAGGACGGGACCTGCCAGCCGCGCATGCGGAGCTGGTCGGACAGGTCGTACAGGCTCCAGCCGACCGCGCCGGGGTCGGTCAGGGTCCAGGACACGGCGGGCAGGGCCCCGGTGCCGTCGTAGAGCAGGGTGAAGGGGCCCATGTCGGCGATCTGCCGGGCGAGGTGCTGTGCCGTGTCGGCGCACGCCTGGTAGACGCGCCGGTACCCCTCGCGGCCCAGGCGCAGGAACATGAAGTACTGGGCGACGACCTGGCCGCCGGGGCGGGAGAAGTTCAGGGCGAGGGTGGGCATGTCGCCGCCGAGGTAGTCGACGTGGAAGACCAGGTCGTCCGGCAGCGCCGCCTTGTCGCGCCACAGGGCCCAGCCCACGCCGAGGGGGGCCATGCCGTACTTGTGGCTGGAGGCGTTGATCGAGGCGACCCTGGGCAGGCGGAAGTCCCACTCCAGGTCGGGGTGCAGGAACGGGGCGATGAACCCGCCCGACGCCGCGTCGACGTGCACGGGGACGTCGAGCCCGGTCTCGGCCTGGAGACGGTCGAGTTCGGCCGCGATCTCCGCCACCGGCTCGTAGGTGCAGGTGTAGGTCACCCCGAGGATCGCCACGACGCCGATGGTGTTCTCGTCGACGTACTCGCGCAGCTGGTGGGCCTGCAGGCCGGTCGCGCCCGGCTCCACCGGCACCTGGCGCAGTTCGACGTCGAAGTAGCGGGCGAACTTCTCCCAGCAGACCTGCACCGGTCCGCACACCAGGTTGGGCCGGTCGGCCGGCTGTCCGGCGGCCCGCCGGCGGTCGCGCCAGCGCCACTTCAGGGCGAGGCCGCACAGCATGGCGGCCTCGCTGGACCCGGTGGTGGAGCACCCCACGGAGGGTTCGGACCCGTCGCCGGTGACGGGCGCGTGCCACAGGCCGGCCAGGATGTTGACGCACCGGGACTCGATCTCGGCGGTCTGCGGGTATTCGTCCTTGTCGACGATGTTCTTGTCCAGGCACAGGTCCATCAGGCGGCGGACCTCGTCGTCGGTCCAGGTGGTGCAGAACGTGGCGAGGTTCTGCGCCGCGTTGCCGTCGAGGAGCAGCTCGTTGCGCAGCAGCTGGTAGACGACGCCCGGCCGTGCCGGGAAGTCCGGGATGGTCCGCTTGGACAGGGGCTGCTCGCTGATCGGTGAGGTGAAGATGTCGGCGGCCGCGTCGATCATCCTCTCCTTGGCTTTGTGCAGAGCCACGGGTGGCACCTCTCGCTGTGGGGGGGGGCTGGGGGTCAGAGGTGGTCGCGGGGTGAGCGGGTGATCCCGGTCGGGTCCGCGGCGGGCCGCCGGCAGGCCAGCGGCTCGTCCTGCGCGCGAACGGCGACCTCGAGCAGCGCGCGGGGGGCGGTGAGCGCGGTGACCGCCGTGAGGTGGCGGGGGCGCCGCACCTCCTTGGGGGCGAGCGGGCGCGGGGCGCTCACGGCGTCCACCGGCAGCAGCGCGGTCCGCAGGAGCAGCGGGGCGGAGTTCCACACGAAGACGTCCTGGACCCACCGGCCGTACCCGGACCGCCACCGCGCGTGCAGACCGTCGGCCCGGCCCTCGACGACCCGGGCGGCACCGCGGAACGCGCCCGGCCGGCGGGCCAGCCAGCGCCGTCGGCCGAGCCCGGCGGCCGCCGCGAGCGCCACCAGGGCCGCCAGGCAGACGCCGAGGACGGCGAGCGGGGGCCCCGGCATCACGTCACCGCCGTACCGCGGGGGGACACGTGGGCGGTTCCCCTCGTCCGGTCAGTCTTCCCGCCGCACGACGCACAGCGCCCAGATGACGAAGGCGTACAGCGCGATCAGGGTCAGGGACCAGAACGGGTAGTACGGGATCGACAGGAAGTTGGCGATGATCAGCAGGGCGGCGATGCCGACGCCGACCACCCGGGCCCACGTGGCGCGGGTGAAGAGGCCGACGCTCACCGCCATCGCGATCACGCCGAGGACCAGCTGGATCCAGCCCCAGGAGGTCAGGTCGAACTTGAAGACGTAGTTCGGGGTGGACAGGTAGACGTCGTCATTGGCGATGGCCATGATCCCCCGGAAGAAGTCCAGGATGCCGGCGATGAACAGCAGGACGGCGGCGAACGCCGTCAGCCCGCCGGCCCAGGCCTGGGAGGTGTCCGAGCGGGGGGTCGAGCTCATGGTCCTGCTCATGGTCGCTTCCTCATTTCCTCGGTGAGCCGCAGCGAGGTTCCTCGGTGCGCCGCAGCGAGTTGCACTCCGTCCTCCGAGCATGGGGGAGGACCGGGGGCGGGGAACCACCCGTAACGGGTGAGGTTGGTGGGGTGCTTCGCCGGGGCGGGACACCCCCTAGG
>NZ_KQ948561.1 GCF_001514125.1 Streptomyces longwoodensis
CACCCACCCACCACCACCTCGCCGCCGTGTAGCGAAACCGTGACAATCGCCCCCCACCTGCGGGGCCGCACCCCCCGCCACCACCTCTGCACGCGGCGTATACACCTCGCGTATACACCGCGTGTACAGTCATCGGCATGTCCATCGGTCACACCCTCCTAGGGCTCCTGGAGTCCGGGCCCCGCCACGGCTACGACCTCAAGCGGGCCTTCGACGAGAAGTTCGGTCACGACCGGCCGCTGCACTACGGCCAGGTCTACTCCACGATGTCCCGCCTGCTGAAGCACGGCTTCGTCGAGGTCGACGGCATCGAGGCGGGCGGCGGTCCCGAGCGCAAGCGGTACGCCATCACCGACGCCGGGATCACCGACGTCGAGCAGTGGCTCGCGACGCCGGAGAAGCCCGAGCCCTACCTCCAGTCGACGCTCTACACCAAGGTCGTCCTGGCGCTGCTCACCCACCGCGACGCGGCCGACGTCCTCGACACCCAGCGTGCCGAGCACCTGCGCAGCATGCGGATCCTCACCGACCGCAAGCGCAAGGGCGACCTCGCCGACCAGCTGATCTGCGACCACGCGCTGTTCCACCTGGAGGCCGACCTGCGCTGGCTGGAACTGACCGCCGCCCGGCTGGAGAAGCTGCGCGAGGCGGTGGTGGCCCCGTGATCGCCCCCGCCGGTTCCCTGCTGGCCGCCCACGACCTGCGCAAGGCCTACGGGCCGACCGTCGCGCTGGACGGCGCCGAGTTCTCCATCCACCCGGGCGAGGTCGTCGCCGTCATGGGGCCCTCCGGCTCCGGCAAGTCGACGCTGCTGCACTGCCTCGCCGGCATCGTGCCGCCCGACTCGGGCTCCATCACCTACGACGGACGGGAGATGGCGACGATGAGCGACGCCCAGCGCAGCGCGCTGCGGCGCAGCGAGTTCGGTTTCGTCTTCCAGTTCGGCCAGCTGGTGCCCGAGTTGACGTGCGTGGAGAACGTGGCGCTGCCGCTGCGGCTGAACGGCACCTCCCGCAAGGAGGCCGAGCGGGCCGCGCTCGACTGGATGCAGCGGCTGGAGGTCGACGACCTGCGCGGCAAGCGGCCCGGCGAGGTCTCCGGCGGCCAGGGGCAGCGGGTCGCGGTCGCGCGGGCGCTGGTCACCGGGCCCCGGGTGCTGTTCGCCGACGAGCCGACCGGCGCGCTCGACTCGCTCAACGGCGAGCGCGTGATGGAGCTGCTGACCGACGCCGCCCGCTCCACGAACGCGGCCGTCGTGCTGGTCACGCACGAGGCGCGGGTCGCCGCCTACTCGGATCGCGAGATCGTCGTGCGTGACGGCAGGTCACGGGACATGGAGCGGGCCGTATGAGCCCCGCCGGGTGGGGCCGCGACCTGCGGCTGGGTCTGCGGTTCGCCTTCTCCGGGGGGCGCGAGGGGTGGCTGCGGGTCACGCTGACGGCCGTCGGCGTGGGGCTCGGGGTGGCGCTGCTGCTGCTCTCGACCGCCCTGCCGAACGCCCTCTCGGTCCGCGACCACCGCGAGAGGGACCGCTCCGACTACACGTACTCCCAGACGCCCCCGCCCCGGGGTGACGACACGTTCGTGATCGCGGACACCAATACCACGTTCCACGACAAGGACGTGCGCGGACGGCTCGTGGAGCCGGAAGGGCCGAAGGCGCCGCCGCCGCCCGGCGTGGACACGTACCCGGCGCGCGGCGAGATGGTGGTCTCGCCGGCACTGGAGGAACTGCTCCGCTCCGACGACGCGGCCCTGCTGCGCCAGCGACTGCCGTACAAGGTGGTCGGGACCATCCACGAGAGCGGGCTGATCGGCTCGCACGAACTCGCCTACTACGCGGGGGCATCGGGGCTGGCGGACCGGATCGACGGCTCGCAGGTGGCGCGGCTGAAGGAGTACGGCAGCCCCAACCCGGTCGCCGAGCGGGCCGATCCGGTGCTGGTGCTGCTCAACCTGGTCGTGATCGTCGTGCTGTTGATGCCGGTCGCGGTGTTCATCGCTGCGGCGGTGCGCGTCGGCGGCGAGCGGCGCGACCGGCGGCTCGCGGCGCTGCGGCTGGTCGGTTCCGACAGCGCGATGACCCGGCGCATCGCGGCGGGCGAGGCGCTCGCCGGGGCGCTGCTCGGACTGGTGCTGGGAGCCGGGTTCTTCTGGGTCGGCCGGGAGGTGGCCGGCTCGGTGGAGGTCATGGGAGTGAGCGTGTTCCCCAGCTACCTCAACCCCTCCCCGCTGCTGGCCGCGCTGGTCGCGGTCGCCGTCCCGGCGGCCGCCGTGCTGGTCACGCTGCTCGCGCTGCGCGGGGTGGTCATCGAGCCGCTCGGCGTGGTCCGTACGGCGAAGCCCGCGCGGCGCCGGCTGTGGTGGCGGCTGCTGCTGCCGGTGGCGGGCCTCGGGATGCTCGCACCGATGATCGGCAAGGGCCGTGGCGACGGGGAGTTCAACCAGTACCTGGTGACCGCCGGCGTGCTGCTGCTCCTGGTGGGCGTGACCGCGCTGCTGCCGTGGCTGGTGGAGACGGTCGTCGCCCGGCTGGGCTCCGGCGGAGTGGCCTGGCAACTCGCCGTGCGCCGACTCCAGTTGAGCAGCGGTACGGCGGCCCGGATGGTCAACGGCATCGCGGTTGCGGTGGCCGGGGCGATCGCCCTGCAGATGCTGTTCGCGGGCGTCGACGCCGACTACACCAAGAGCACCGGCAAGGACGTCCAACGGGCGCAGATGCAGCTGTCCGTGCCGGACGGCCGGTCCCTGGCCACGGAGAGCGCGCGGTTCACCGCGACCAAGGGCGTACGGCGCGTGATCGCACTGTCCGAGGGCTCCCTCGGGGACGCCGCGTGGGGGACGGACAGCGGACCGGCGAAGTCCACCCAGGTCACCGTGGGCAGTTGCGCGGCCCTGCGCGAGGTGGCGGCCCTACCGACGTGCCGCGACGGCGACGCGTTCGCCCTGCACGGCGCCGAGTACGACACGGACACCGCGACACTGGCCACGCCCGGCCGCGTCCTGCACTTCTCGCCCCGCGGGGACGAGGGCCCGGACGTCACCTGGACGGTCCCGGCGGGCGTGCGGCGGGCGGAGACCGTGGTCGACCCGACGGGCATGCGGCGCGGCGGTTTCCTGCTGACCCCGTCCGCGCTGCCCGCGAAGGCCGCCGCGCAGGTCTCGGGTCAGCTGTACCTGTCGCTCGACCCGACGGTGCCGGAGGCGGCCGAGTACGTGCGCAACGTCGCGGTGTCGATGGACCCGCTGCAGAACCCGTCGGTGTGGTCGGCGACCGAGCGCTCCCGCGGCTACGACTCGATCCGCACCGGGCTGCTGGTCGGCGCGGTCTGCGTGCTGGCGCTGATCGGGGCCAGCCTGCTGGTGTCCCAGCTGGAGCAGTTGCGCGAGCGGCGCAAGCTGCTGTCGTCGCTGGTCGCCTTCGGCACCCGGCGGCGCACGCTGAGCCTGTCGGTGCTGTGGCAGACGGCGATCCCGGTCACGCTGGGGCTGCTGCTGTCGCTGGCGGTCGGGCTGGCGCTGGGCGCGGTGCTGCTGCGGATGACGGGCACCGGCGTCACGGTGGACTGGACGAGCGTGCTGTCGATGTCCGGGGCCGGCGCCGGGGTGGTCCTCGCGGTGACCCTGCTGAGCCTGCCCCCGCTGCTGCGCCTGATGCGGCCGGACGGCCTCCGCACGGAGTGACCGCCCACAGCGAAGGCCCCACCCCTCGACCGGGGGTGGGGCCCGCTGTGCGTGGCGGCCCGGCCGTGCGTGCTCCGGCCGGAGGGGACGGCGCGCGGTGGGGGCCCGGGCGCGGCCTCAGGCCTCCGCGGACAGCACCCGCACCGGCAGGGGGCGCAGGGCCCCGCGCAGGGCAGTGGCGAGTTCCTCGTACTCCGCGGAGCGGGCCGCGCCGGTGCGCATGGCGAGGGCGACCCGGCGGCTCGGGGCGGGGTCGGCGAAGGACGCGGTGAGCAGCCGGCTGGACCGGCCGGCCTCCAGGGCGAGCGCGGTGCGCGGCAGCAGCGTGCAGCCCAGGCCCCCGGCGACCAGCTGGACCAGGGTGGACAGCCCGGCGGCGGTGGTGGTGACCGGGGCGTCCTCGCGCCCGGCCTCGCGGCAGATGTCCAGGGCCTGGTCGCGCAGGCAGTGCCCCTCGTCCAGGAGCAGCAGGGTGAGCTCCTTCAACGCCTCGCGCGGGATGCCCTCCCGGCCGCCGAGCCGGTGCCCGGGCGGGGTGACGAGCACGAAGTCCTCGTCGTAGAGCGGGAGTTCCACGACGCCCGGGACGCCGAGCGGGACGGCGAGCAGCAGCAGGTCGAGGCGGCCGCTGTGCAGGCCGTCGACGAGCGTGGCGGTCTGCTCCTCGTGCACCTGGAGGTCGAGGTGCGGGTAGCGGTCGTGGACGAGGTGGAGGACGGTCGGCAGCAGGTACGGCGCGACGGTCGGGATCACCCCGAGGCGCAGCACCCCGGTGAACGGCGCCCGCACCGCCTCCGCCTCCTCCAGCAGCGCCCCGACCTCGTCGAGGACCGCCTTGGCCCGCACGGCCAGCCGCTCACCGGCGGGCGAGAGCAGCACCTTGCGCGTCGTACGCTCCAGGAGGGTCACCCCGAGCACCTCCTCCAGCGCGGAGACGGACCCGGACAGCGCGGGCTGGCTCATGCCGATGGCCGCGGCCGCGTCCCGGAAGTGGAGGTGCTCGGCGACGGCCGCGAACGCCCGCAGCTGGGCGAGACTGGGCTGCCGCCTCCGGGCACCCGCATTACCCACGGTCACTGATAGCTACCTCCGATCAACCCGCCCCAGTGTAGCTATTTCCCGAATCAATGCACCGTGTGCCACGATCGGGCACGTCCAACCCCTGGGACACGCCCGCGATCCGGGTGTCTCCCCGCTGCAAGGAGAGTTAGTGCTCACTGTCGGTGACAAGTTTCCCGAGTTCGAACTGACCGCCTGCGTCTCGCTCGAGAAGGGCAAGGAGTTCGAGGAGATCCACCACAAGTCCTACGAGGGCAAGTGGCTCGTGGTCTTCGCGTGGCCGAAGGACTTCACCTTCGTGTGCCCGACCGAGATCGCCGCGTTCGGGAAGCTGAACGACGAGTTCGCCGACCGCGACGCCCAGATCCTCGGCTTCTCCGGCGACTCCGAGTTCGTCCACCACGCCTGGCGCAAGGACCACCCGGACCTGACCGACCTGCCGTTCCCGATGATGGCGGACTCCAAGCACGAGCTGATGCGCGCCCTCGGCATCGAGGGTGAGGACGGCTTCGCCCAGCGCGCCGTCTTCGTCGTCGACCCGAACCGCGAGATCCAGTTCACGATGGTCACCGCGGGCTCCGTCGGCCGCAACCCCAAGGAGGTCCTGCGGGTCCTCGACGCCCTGCAGACCGACGAGCTCTGCCCCTGCAACTGGAGCAAGGGCGACGAGACCCTCGACCCGGTCGCGCTGCTGGCGGGTGAGTGAGGCATGTCCCTCGACTCCCTCAAGGCCCGGGTCCCGGACCACGCCAAGGACCTGAAGCTCAACCTGGGCTCGGTCATCGGCAACTCCGACCTGCCCGCGCAGCAGTTGTGGGGCACCGTGCTGGCGACCGCGATCGCCGCGCGCTCCCCCCTCGTCCTGCGTGAGCTGGCGCCGGAGGCGAAGGCCAACCTCTCGCCGGAGGCGTACACCGCGGCCAAGGCCGCCGCCGCCGTCATGTCGATGAACAACGTCTTCTACCGCACCCGGCACCTGCTGTCGGACCACGAGTACGGCACCCTGCGGGCCGGCCTGCGGATGAACGTCATCGGCAACCCGGGCGTCGACAAGGTCGACTTTGAGCTGTGGTCGTTCGCCGTGTCCGCGATCAACGGCTGCGGGATGTGCCTCGACTCGCACGAGCAGGTGCTGCGCAAGGCGGGCCTGGAGCGCGACGTGATCCAGGAAGCGTTCAAGATCGCCTCCGTGGTGCAGGCCGTCGCCGTCACGCTGGAGGCGGAGGCCGTCCTGGCCGACGTCGAGTAGACGCCGGCCCGCCGAGGACCACCCCCGGGACCCCGCTCACGCCTCGTGGGCGGGGTCCTTCGCGTCCGGGAGGTCCTTCACGTCCACCGCCGAGCCGCCGTCCCCGGCCGGGGTGGCGCCGGGCACCTCGCCGACCGGGACGACCGGCTCGGCCGGCTGGTGCGGCACCGGGGGCTCCTGCCCGCCGCCGGGGACCGCGCCGGGACCGCCGGCCACGGCCGGGACCGCCTCGGCCCCCACGTCCTGCGCGTCGTCCACCTCACCGCGCGCGTAGGCGTGCAGGTAGCTCACGACCGTGTTCGTCACCGCCACCAGCGGTACGGCCACCACGGCACCGCCGATGCCGGCGATCATGCCGCCCGCCGCCACCGTGAGCACCACCGCCAGCGGGTGCACCCGCACCGCGCGGCCGAGGATGAAGGGCTGCAGGATGTGGCCCTCGATCTGCTGGACCGCCAGGACGACCGCGAGGGTCATCACCGCGGTGAACACGCCCTGCGTCACCAGGGCCACGACCACGGCGAGCGCGCCGGAGGCGACCGCGCCGACGAGCGGGATGAACGAGAACAGGAAGATGAACACCGCGAGCGGCACGGCCATCGGCACGTCGAGGAAGTAGATGCCGATCCCGATGAAGATCGCGTCGATCAGGGCCACCAGGACCGTGCCCCGCACGTACGCGGTGAGCGTGGTCCAGGCCCGCGGGCCGGCGCCGGCCACGCCCGGACGGGCCGCGGCGGGGACCAGCTTGAGGGTCCACTCCCAGATGCGCTTGCCGTCGTAGAGCAGGAAGAGCGTCGAGAAGAAGGCCAGCAGTATGCCGGTCAGCGCCTCGACGACGACGGTGACGCCCTCCAGGCCGGCCGACGTTATCTCGTCGGTGTTGGCGCCGATCGCGTCGCGCAGGTTCTTGGCGATGCCGTTGATCTGCTTGTCGGTGACGTGGAACGGGCTGTTGAGCAGCCAGCGGCGCAGGTCGTCGATGCCGTCCTGGACCTGGTCGGAGAGGTTGTCGATGTTCTCCATGACCTGCCAGGTCACGAACCAGCCCATCAGCCCGATGACCACGAAGCCGAGTATGGCGGTGAGCGCGGTGGCCAGCCCCCGGGGCACGCCCTTGCGCCTCAGCCGGGCCACGGTCGGTTCGAGGAGCGCGGTCAGCAGCAGCGCCACCACGAAGGCCAGCACCACCAGTTGGACGGCGCTGATGACCCGCATGAGGATCCAGACGGTGCCGGCGAGCACCAGCAGCCGCCAGCCGGCCTCGGCGGCGACCCGTACGCCCCAGGGCACGGCCTGCGCCGGGTCGGGGCGGACGGCGGGCGGTGCGGGCGCGGCGGGCCTGCGGGCGGCCGCAGGGGGCGCCGCCGCGGGTTCGGGCTCGTCCCCGCTCTCGCGGCGGACCTCGGCGCGGCGCTCGTCGAGCCGCTCACCCATTTCGCTCAGACCCGCTCCCAGGCGGCCGAGCCACCCTGGTACTCGTGACATGATCCGTCCTCTTCCCCCGAGTCCCCGGGTCCAGTCCACCACTCCCCCCAGGAGTCGTTCCGGTGTACGACCGTACAGGGCGACAGCCCCTCCCCCTAGGACGGGGAGGGGCTGTCGGAGGTTGAGAACGGACCACCGGGTCGCGGGCGACCGACGGGCCGGGGGCCGGCGGGCCTAGTACCAGTGGTTGGCCTGCCAGAAGTTCCAGGCGTCGCACGGGCTGCCGTAGCGGCTGTCCATGTAGTTCAGGCCCCACTTGATCTGGGTGGCCGGGTTGGTCTGCCAGTCGGCGCCGACCGAGGACATCTTGGAGCCGGGCAGGGCCTGGAAGAGGCCGTAGGCGCCGGAGGAGGCGTTGACCGCGCGGTAGTTCCAGCTCGACTCGTGGTCCACGATGTTGCTGAAGCACTGGAACTGGCCGCTGGGCACCATCTGACGGGCCATGGCCTGGATCTGGGAGACCGAGTAGGAGCTCAGGACCGGGAAGTCACCCGCGCTGCGGCTGGCCTTGACCTTGGCCTCCGCGCGCTCCTTGGCGGCCTTCTCGGCCTGCTCGGCGGCTTCCTTCTTCGCGATGGCGGTCTCGGCGGCGGCCTTGCGGGCCGCTTCCTCGGCGTCCTTCTTGGCGGTCTCGTCGGCAGCGATGGCCTGGAAGGTGGCCTGCTGCGTCAGGGACGCGGTCTGCACCTGGGCCTGCTGGCCCGCGGGGATGTCCGCGAGCAGCGTCGCATCGCTTGCCGTCGCCTCTGCGTCGTTGGGCTGCGCGGTGCTGCCCGAGGCAACGCCGACGACGCTTCCGACGGCGGTGACCGCCGTGGCCGAGGCCACTGCGAATCCCCGGACCGAGATCCGGCTCACACGGTTTCCTTCCAGCATCGCCCGCTTCGGTGACCCTCGCGGACGCAATCGTGCCCCTGACACTGGCCTCCCAACTGCGGGTCACGGAGGCACGGGCCCGGTGGGCGACTCCTCCGGGGGAGCGCCGTGTGGTGCGCGGGCGGCATACGACATCGCTATGCAGTTGGAGGTACTGACGTGGTCCTGTACCGCTGGGGGTACAGCTGTGTCGTATGCGGGGCCTGACAGGAAGGAGACTCTGCCGTACCCCGACGCCGCGAGGCAATTCCGAGTTGCGTGTGAAAGCTCACATCCCGTTTGGCTCCGGGGATTTCACCGAACGCCCGCATGCGGAGGCGCCGCCCCGCTAGGCTTTCGGCCTTTGCGGGACGGCGCCAACACACCGCCCGGGCCCGGCAGTTGCCGGGTTCCTCCCGGATCGGTCAGATGTTCACGTCTTCGAGCATCTCCGTCACGAGCGCGGCGATCTGGGACCTCTCGGACCGGTTCAGGGTGACGTGGGCGAAGAGCGGATGTCCCTTCAGCTTCTCCACCACGGCGACCACGCCGTCGTAACGGCCCACCCGCAGGTTGTCCCGTTGCGCCACGTCATGGGTCAGCACGACCCGCGAATTGGCGCCGATCCGGGACAGAACGGTCAGCAGCACGTTCCGTTCGAGCGACTGCGCCTCGTCGACGATCACGAAGGCGTCGTGCAGGGAACGGCCGCGGATGTGCGTCAGCGGCAGCACCTCCAGCATGCCGCGGGCGGTGACCTCCTCGATGACCTCGCGGCTGGTGACCGCGGACAGCGTGTCGAAGACCGCCTGCGCCCAGGGGCTCATCTTCTCCGCCTCGGTGCCGGGCAGGTAGCCGAGCTCCTGCCCGCCCACCGCGTACAGCGGACGGAAGACCATCACCTTCTGGTGCTGGCGGCGCTCCAGCACCGCCTCCAGGCCGGCGCACAGCGCGAGCGCCGACTTGCCGGTGCCGGCCCGGCCACCCATCGACACGATCCCGACGTCCGGGTCGAGCAGCAGGTCGAGCGCGATGCGCTGCTCGGCGCTGCGGCCCTTGATGCCGAACGCCTCACGGTCGCCGCGGACCAGCCGGACGTTGCCCTCGGGGGTCACCCGGCCGAGTGCCTTGCCCCGCTCCGACTGGATGGTCAGACCGGTGTGCACGGGGAGTTCGGCGGCCTCCGGGGCGTAGACGTGCCCCTCCTCGAACAGGACGTCCACCTGCTCGCCGGGCAGCGTCAGCTCGGACATGCCGGTCCAGCCGGAGTTCTCCGTGATGGCGAGCTCGGCGCGGTACTCCTCGGCCAGCAGGCCGACGGAGGACGCCTTGATCCTGAGCGGCAGGTCCTTCGACACGACGGTGACGTCGAACCCCTCCGCCTGCAGGTTGCGGGCGACCGCGAGGATGCGGGAGTCGTTGTCCCCCAGGCGGTAGCCGCTGGGCAGCACGCTGGGGTCCGAGTGGTTGAGCTCGACACGCACGGTCCCGCCCAGCTCCCCGATGGGGATGGGGGCGTCGAGACGGCCGTACTTCACCCGGTAGTCGTCGAGCAGGCGCAGGGCCTGCCGGGCGAAGTACCCGAGTTCGGGATGGTGCCGCTTGGCCTCCAGCTCCGTCACCACGACGATGGGGAGCACGACCTCGTGCTCGTCGAAGCGGGTGAGGGCGTGCGGGTCGGCCAGCAGGACGCTGGTGTCGAGGACGTAGGTGCGCCGGTCTGGCTTGGGGCGCTTTGTGCTGGTCACCACGGAAGGACGTACCCCCTCGGATGAGGTCGGGGAGCGACGAGGTGGAAGCCGGGCCGGGAGGGTGGGGGCATCCAGGCCGGTCGGCGGCCCTCGCACACGGCGGGCCGAGAACCGGCCCTCCGCGGCTGCTTCCGTGCTGTGACCGCACGGTGGGGCTGGTGCAAAGGGCCTCCCGGGCGGACGGCCCCGAGCCGTCCGCTGAGATCCGACACCCGTGGTTCGGGTGTCGACCTGTCTGGGTTATGCCCTCGAACGAGCGCCGCCATGCAACGCCCCGGGGCGGCGCACCGGTGAACTCCTCGTGAAGGGAGCGGCACGAGGGGTGGACGGGGGCCTCGTGGGGGCGGTGTGGCGCGGTCGCGGTGGCGGGCGGGATGGCGAGTGCGAACGGGAGCGCCGGGTCCGGGGAGACTCGCCGCACCCGCCGTGGGTGCTTTTTGCGCCGCGCGGGCGGGCCGCTCCCCCGAGTGGTCCGTCAGCCGCCGAAGCGGCGGTGGCGGGCCGCGTAGTCGCGCAGGGCGCGCAGGAAGTCGACCTTGCGGAAGGCCGGCCAGAAGACCTCGCAGAAGTAGTACTCCGAGTGCGCGGTCTGCCACAGCATGAACCCGGACAGCCGCTGCTCGCCGCTGGTGCGGATCACCAGGTCGGGGTCGGGCTGGTCGCCCGTGTAGAGGTGGCGGCCGATCATGTCGATGTCGACGGACTCGGCGAGCCGCTCGATCGGGGTCCCCCGCTCGGCCGCGTCCAGCAGCATCGAGCGCACCGCGTCGGCGATCTCCTGCCGTCCGCCGTAGCCGATGGCGACGTTGACCAGTATCCCGTCGACGTCCGCGGTGGACTCCTCGGCCTCCTTCAGCGTGCGCTGCATGCCGGAGGGGAGCAGGTCGGGCGTGCCGACGTGGTGCACGCGCCAGCGCCCGTCGGCGGCGAGGGTGCGCACGACGTCCTCGATGATGCCGAGGAGGGGGACGAGCTCGTCCTCGGGCCGGTCGAAGTTGTCCGTGGAGAGCAGCCAGAGGGTGACGACCTCGACGTCCGTCTCCGAGCACCAGCCGAGGAACTCCTCGATCTTCTCCGCCCCGGCCCGGTGGCCGTGCATCGTGCTGGAACCGGAGGCCTTCGCCCAGCGGCGGTTGCCGTCCATGATGACGCCGATGTGCTGGGGCACCTGAGCGTGGTCCAGGTGGCCTTCCACCCGGCGTGCGTAGAGCCTGACCAGCAGGCCGCGCAGCTTGTCGCGCAGGTTCACGTGATTGTCTGCCCCTCCGTGCGGAAGTGGTTCCCCGCGGGCCGCAGCCTACCTCTGCCCGGCGGCGGGAGCCGGGAACGGGTCGAGGGGCCTGGCCAGCGGAAAGCCGGTGGTGCGGGAAGCGGAGGCCGCTGTCCCCGGACATGGGTACCGCCGGGGCGGACGAAAAAACGGGCCGGTCCGTGGGGGGGAGACGGACCGGCCCGAGGGGGGGGGTTCCACCATAACCCTTCGTAAGTGATGCTGCGCGCATCGGCGCCCCACAACTACTCTCCGCAGTCGAACGACGACGCGGAGAGGCCCGCGGAAGGGTGAGTTCAGGGGGTTCTGGTGGCCGGAAAAGGGCGGAATCCCAGGGCAATCGGGTGCAAGAGGGCGATTTTCGACAGACACGCCGACCGGCCCCCGGCCGTCCCCCCGACGGGCGACCCCGGCCGCGAACGCCCGCTTGACGGGCGCGCCACCGCGCAGCCCCCTCCACTGCGCGGTGACGCCCGCGCAGCTTTGCTTACGCGAATTGCCTTGGTCCGAACTTACGTGAGCCTGACATGTGACGCGAGGGGTTACTGATAACGATGTGGAAAACGTGTGGAGATGATGGGCGTATATGGGCCGCTTTGCACCGACTTGCCCTGTTCGAAAGGTGCGTTCCGGCCAACTTACGGCGCGGGCCTGCGCGCCTCAACGAGGTGGCGGGTGCTGTGCGCCACGAAGGGCCCCTCGGAGACGATGCGTTCGTGCAGCGCGCGCAGCCGGGGCTCGTACGCCTCCACGGTGAAGCCGGGCACCATCCACACGACCTTGCGCAGGAAGTGCACCACCGCGGCGATGTCGTGGAACTCCATGCGCAGGCGCTCCGCGCGCAGCTCGACGACCTCCAGCCCGGCCGCCTCCGCCTCTGCACGCTCCCGGTCGGGGTGCCGGGCGCCGCGAACCGCGTCCGGCTGCGGCCCGAGGAAGTACTCGACCAGCTCGAAGACGCTGCGCGGGCCGACGTGCTGGGCGAAGTACGTGCCGCCCGGTTCGAGGACGCGGGCGATCTCCGTCCAGCGGGGCCGCACGGGGTGCCGGCTGGAGACGAGGTCGAACGTGCCGTCCGCGAACGGCAGCGGCCGGTCCTCGGCGACGGCGACCACGGCGACGCCGCGCGGGCGCAGCAGGGCGGTGGCCTTCGCCACGTTCGGGGGCCAGCCCTCGGCGGCCACGGTCAGCACGGGACGTCGTACGGCACGCCCCAGGGCGAAGTCCAGGACCTCCCCTCCCCCGGTGTCCAGGTCCAGGGCGGCCCGGGCGCGGGCGAGCCGGCCGGCCAGGGAGACGGCGTACCCCCACGAGGGCCGCGCCTCGGTGGCCCGCCCCTCGAACCAGGAGAAGTCCCAGCCTTCGGTGGGCACGGAGGTGCCTTCGGCGAGGAGGGAGGCGTAGGTGGGGTGGGGGGCGTCGGGGTCGGGGGCGGGGTGGGCACGGGGGCCCTCGGGGGCGGGGTGGGGGTTGGTGGTCATGAGGCCTTCACCAGGGAGCGGACGTCGTTTCCGGCGAAGCGGAGGAACCCCTCGGGGTCGGGTTCGTCGGCCGTGGGCAGCAGGACGACCGTGTCGGCGCCGGCGTCGGCGAAGCGCTGGACGGCGTCGGCGACCTCGGCCGCGTCGCCGGCGGCACCGAGACCGGGGACGGAACCGAGCCCGAGGGAGGTGAGTTCGGCCCGGACCCGGGCCTCGGCACCGGGGCCGGTCGCGGTCATGAGGTAGACGACGACCTTGTGCGCGCCGCTCCGCCCGGCCGCGGCGCGCCCCTCGTCGATGAGCCGGCGGGCCTCGCGGACCCCGTCGGGCGAGGCCGCCTCGTTGAGGACGGTGCCGTCGCCGACCTCACCGGAGAGCCGTACGGTGCGGGGCCCGACGGCGCCGACGAGCACATCGACCGGCTCGGTGGGCGGCCAGTCGAGGGCGACGTCGTCGAGGCGGACGTAGCGGCCCTCGGTGCTGAGCCGTTCCCCGTTCAGCAGGGCGCGCAGCGCGACCGTGTGCTCGCGCAGGAGGGTGAGCGGCGACGCGGCCCGCGCGCCGACCTGCCCCATCCAGTCCTGGACACCGTGGCCGACGCCGACGACGACCCGGCCCGGGAACATCCGGTACAGGGTGGCCGCCTCCATGGCGGTGAGGGCGACGTTGCGCAACGGCACGGGCAGCAGCCCGACCCCCACCCGCACCCGCTCGGTCCAGGCGAGCACGGCGGCGGCGGAGGAGATCCCGCCCTCCCGGAAGCAGTCCTCCCACAGCCACAACTCGTCGAGCCCGCTGTCGTCGGCGATGCGCGCGGCGGCGCGGAACCGCTCGGGAGGCAGCTGGGGACGGAGAATGGCACCGACGTGGGTCATGGTCCCCTTCCTATCCGGGAGTTCGGGGAGGGACAACTCGTTTAGGTCGGGGGAGGGACGGGGTGGGCGTGGCACGGGGACGACGTATGCGGGCGCGGACACGGGCGCGGTGGCGGGACGGGCGGGGGTGGTTGGTGGTGTACGGGGCCGGGGAGCCGGTCAGGGTGCCGGTGGAGATCGCGGCGTCGTACCGGGCGCGGACGCGGGGGCTGCTGGGGCGGGACGGGGTGACGGGGGCGCTGCTGCTCACGCCGGCGAACAGCATCCACACGGTCGGCATGCGCATCCCGATCGATGTGGCTTACCTGGACCGGCACTTGAGGGTCCTGGCGGTCCGCACGATGCGCCCCGGCCGCCTGGGCCTGCCGCGCCTGAGGTCACGGCACGTGCTGGAGGCGGAGGCGGGGGCGATGCGGGGGTGGGGGGTGGAGACGGGAGCCCGGGTGGAGGTGGAGCCGGAGGAGGAGACGGGCCGTCGGGCCGGGGCCCGGTGACCTGATCCCGTTCACGGCCGTGACGGAGCGAAGGGAAATGTCACTGGCTGTGGATAGAGTTCCTGCTGCGGCTGCACGTGTCCGGCTGACTGGTCCGGCCGAACGGGGAGGATTGCTGTGTCGCCCAGCGAAGACGGTGCGGGTTCCGAGGGGTCGTCGTGGGCGTCGGCCGTGTTCGACATGGGCCGGGACGCGCTCGCCGCGCAGGCCGACGTCGCCGCGGAGTACGCGTCGTTCACGGCGTTCCGCAAGCGCGTGGACGACCTGATCCGGGACTTGAAGGGCTCGGCGGCGGGCCCGGACGAGGTGGTCCGGCAGCAGTTGGCCCGGCACGAGTTCGGGGGCGGGGACGGGGCGTGGGCGGAGGCGTCGGGCCTCCACGCGGCGTACGAGACGGTGATCACCGAGCTGGAGGGCCTGTCCAGGCTGCTGTCCGACTCGATGGAGGGCATGAGCATCGCCGTACTGGCTTCGCACAAGGGCTACGAGAACATCGACCTGGGCGTGCGGGACCGCATGGCGGCGATCAGCGCGGAGGCGACGAAGCAGTACGGGGGGACGTACAGGCCGGAGACGCCGGCGCCGGGGCCGGGCGGGGCTGCGGCCGGGGCCGGTGGGGATGCGGGCGGCGACGCGGGAGGCACGATCTGATGCCGGTGCGGGGACCCGGTGGCGGGACGTCCTTCGAGGACATGAGCCACGAGCAGATGCTGGCCTGGCTGGACCGGGCGGACGCGGGCCAGGTGCAGGCGGCGGCCGGGCGCCTGACGGCGGCGGCGAAGGCGATCCGGGAGATCGCGGAGGAACTGAAGGTGCGCCCGCAGTGGGTGGCGTGGAAGGGCGAGGGCGCGAACGCGTTCCGCACGTGGAGCGCGGACCTGGCCAACTCGACGCTGCGGCTGGGCGACTTCAGCGAGGACGCGGCGACGTGGCTGACGGAAGCGTCGGGGGCGATCGCGCGGGCCCAGGCGTCGATCCCGCGCGACGGTGCCCGGCCGTCGACGCCGAGCTCCCCGGACCCGTCCGGCACCTCCCCCGAACTGGCAGCGCAGGCCGCCCACGAGGAACGGGTCCGCCAGGAGGCGGCGGCCCAGATGCGGAAGCTGACGCAGACGTATGCGTGGTCGGCTACGCAGTTGAACGCGTTGGAGAGGCCTAAGCTGCCGCCTCCGCCGGATGCCTTCCTGCCGCCGGATCCCAGACGGGTGGGCGAGTCTGGCAATGTGACGCAACCGGGCGCCTCGCGCGGGGACACCGCTGCTCCTTCGATCGGAGGAGCCACGTCCGTCCACGCGGCGCCGGGAAGCAGTTCAGCTGCCGACGAGTGGACCTCGAAGCGGCCCGCCACAGCGTCGTCGCTCGAGCCGGATGTCTTAAGCATCGTGCGCTCGCCGCACATGGAGATGGACTCCGTGGCCACGTTGCCGTCCAACGTTTCCACGGATCTCGTGGGCGGCACGCCCGTGTCTGAGCTAGCGAGGCACGGAAATCCGCAGCCAGGTACGGTTCCACCCACCGTCGGCTACGCCCCAGGGTCGTCTCCTACGCGGGCGTGGGGTCGGGCGGTGGAGGGCTCCACCGAACAAGTCCGAAGCTTCACGGGGTCAGCACGCCAGAGCACGACCGCGACGGGCGGCACTGGCTCCGCACAGCCCTCGGTCTCCGGGCGGCCACCGGCCTCCGCCGGCCGGGCTGTCCCGGCGGTTTCACAAGGTCGTCCAACGACGGGCACAGGCAACGGCATCGTCGGCGGCCGCCCGGTTCCCCCCAGCCCCGGGCGCACGCCTGGCGCCATCCCCCGCGGGATCGTTGTCGGCGGCGAGAGCCCGCCAGCGCGGGGTGCCACCGGAACAGCGGGCCGAACCACGAACGCGCCGGGCCGCGTAGTCGGACAGTCCGATCAGAAACCTGGTCGTACACCCGCCGCTCCACGCTCCGGGGTACTTGGTGGTCGTCCGATGAAGAACGGCGTCGTCGGCGCCGATCGCCGGCCGGGCCAGACCGGAGAGCGCCCTACAGGCTTTGGGGCCACGGTCACGCCGGGAGCCGTCGGCGCAAGCAGGAACGGGGTCAGCGGCGGGACGCCACCCGCCATCCGCCCGGCCGGTACTCCTGGCATCGCCGCCAAGCGGACTGCTGGGACTACATCACCGCGACCCACTGGAAGCACGGGACTCCAGAGAGGGCCCCGACCGCAACGTGGGGCCAAGCAAGGGGAGGAAGAGCCCGGCCAGGACGACAGCGGTCGCTCGGCGCCGTCGACCGGTCATTGATCTGCGCGAACCAGGACTTCGAGAGAGCGGATTACATGCACAGCAGGACTCCCCACAGGGGCCGGGGCGCAGCGGTGACAGCGGTCCTCGCCCTGATGTTCATGGGCGCTGCTGAAGCACCTGCCCTCGCAGAGACAAGCCGCGAGCAGCAATGGTTCCTCGATGCCATGCATGCGGAAGAGATGTGGAAGGCGACCACCGGCAAAGGCATCACGGTGGCTGTCATCGACACCGGCGTCGACCCGACCAACCCCGATCTGAAGGGCCGCATTCTGCCGGGAAGGGACTTGGCCGAAGACCTGAGCGGAGATGCGCACACAGACTACGACGGCCACGGTACGGGCATGGCCGGTCTCATCGCCGGGACGGGTTCCTATGGGGGCGGCAAGGGCTCCTTCGGGCTCGCACCGGGATCGAAGATCCTCCCCGTTCGGATGCCGAATCCTCTTGAAGCGGGCAACGAAGCCGAGGCGAGCAAGCGGTTCAACGAGACTCTGCCTACGGCGATCAGGTACGCGGTCGACAACGGTGCACGGGTCATCAACATTTCCCTTGCGCAGCGGGAAGGCGACCCGCAGGTGACGGACGCGGTGAAGTACGCCCTCAACAAGGGGTCACTCGTGTTCGCTGGTGTTGGTAACGACGGAGACAAAGGCAACCCGGTCATGTACCCGGCAGCGACCCCCGGAGTCGTCGGCGTGGCGGCCGTGGGCCGGGATCTGCGGCGAACTTCCGAGTCCGAGTTCGGGCCGCAGGTCGACATGGCCGCCCCGGGCCAGGACATGATCCACGCCTGCGGTGGAAAGACAGGTCTCTGCAGGTCAAGCGGCACCAGCGACGCCACCGCCCTCGCCTCGGCCTCCGCCGCCCTCGTCTGGTCCGTCCACCCCGACTGGACCAACAACCAGGTCCTGCGCGTCATGCTCAACACCCTCGGCGCCCCCACGGACGGCGCCAAGCGCAACGACTCCATCGGGTACGGCATCGTCCGCCCTCGCGTCGCCCTGACCGACCCCGGTGACCCCGGTCCGGCGGACGTCTACCCGCTGCCCGACCTCGAGGCGGCGGCGTCCGCGTCGCCGAGCACCGCGCCGTCCGGGGCGGACAAGGGCGCGGACACGGCCCCTGCGGCGGCCCGGGACGAGGGCGGCGACTCGGTGCCGTGGGTCGCCGTGGTCGTCGGGGTAGCCGTGCTGCTGGCCGCGGCCCTCGCCGGCGTCATAGTCGTGGCCCGCCGCCGGAGGCGCGCCGCGGTCCCGCCCACCACGGCAGTTTCCGGCCAACTTCCCCACCCGGCTCCGGGCTACGGTCCTCCCCCGGGCACGTCCGACCCGGTTCACCGGCCGGGAAACGGGCCCGGAGGGTTCTAGGCGTCGAAGGGCGTCGGTCGCGTCGGGGCCTGACCGACGTGGCTTTCCGTCCCACAGGCGGTGAGGACCGCGTCCCGCCGCCGCAGAAGGAGGTCCCGCATGGCGTGGGAGGAGTGGGAGCAGCTGAAGGCCGAGGCCGTGCAGCGGGGCTCCACTCGGATGCAGTTGAACCAGAATCCGGCTGATCAGGGAGGCGACGGGACGCAGGGAGACCTCGTGGCCGGGCACGCCGACCTCGAGTCGGTCGGCAAGGCCGCGCACGACCTGTTCGAGGGCTTCACGGCCTACAGCGGTCATGCCCGCGTGGCCTCCGTCGCCGCCGCGGGCGGGCTCAAGGCCGAGGGATACGCCCTCGGCGCCGCGCTGGAGCACGTGGCCGAGCGCTGGAGCGAGCAGACCAAGACCCTCCTCGACGCCTGCGCCCACATCTCCAACCACCTGCGCTACACGAAGAACCAGCACACCGCCGACGACTCGTACATCGCCGGTACGGTCAGCAGCATCGCCACGTTGGACGAGGGCTTCGACGACCGGAAGGGCCACTGACACCGATGGACCTCGACGCCCTCCGCTTCGGCAACTTCTCCCAGCTCGGTGAGGCCGTCACCGACTGGGAGCAGATGACGCGGAAGCTCGCGGAGCTGATGAAGGCCGCGCAGGACGACCTCAAGGCCAAGGCCGACAAGGCCAGGTGGGCCGGCGTCAACGCCACGGTCAGCCGTGAGTTCGTGGACCGGACCGCCGCGGAGTTCACCGACGCGCACACCCAGGCCGGCTCCATCACGAAGATCCTGAGCGACACCCGCGTTGAACTCCTCGACTACCGCACGCAGGTCAACGACGCCATCGAGCGGGGCGCCAAGCGGAACCTGACGGTGGTCGACACGGGTGCCGGCACCTTCACCGTCAGCGGGAACACCCGCCCCGACTGGGCGTCGGATCCCGGCGGCGGGAGCGGAGCCACGGACCAGCAGGCCGTCGACGACCTGCGCGACGAGATCCAGCGGATCCTGAACAAGGCGGCCGAGAGCGACAACAGTGCCGCGAAGGTGCTCAACCTCCTGGTCGACCAGGCCAAGTACGGCTTCTCGGACGCCTCGTACGCGGACCGCGACTCCGCGGCCCGGGCCGTCGCGGCGGCGGAGAAGCTGGCGAAGGCGGCGAAGGACCCGGCGTCGATGACCCTCGACGACGTCGCCGCCTTCAACCGCACGATGAGCAAGTACCACGGCGACCCGCTGTTCGCGGAGCAGTTTGCGCGGGAGTTGGGGCCCAAGGGCACGCTGCAGTTCTGGACGGAGATGACGTACGCGCACGCCGGTGCGCGTGGCTCAGAGCTCGACACGATGAAGACCCTGCAGAAGAACCTGGGCCTGACCCTGGCCACGGCGTCCTTCTCGGACTCGGACGCGATGCGGGACTGGAAGCGGGACCTGATCGCCGAGCGGAACACGAACTTCCGTGCCGGTGGGGCGTTCAGTCCCATCGGGGCGCTCGGGTCTCAGGTCATCAGCAGCCTCATGCGGGAGGGGCATTACGACACCGAGTTCCTGGACGACTACCGGGAGAAGCTGTTCAAGGCGGACAAGGCGGCGGGGGACGCCGGCACGGACGATCTGTGGACCAAGGGGTACGACGCGCTGGACGTCGTCTTCGGGGACGGCAACGGCCGGGATCCGCTGGAGGGGTTGTTCGACGGGCTCTCCCACAATCCGGAGGCGGCGACGCACGCGTTCACGTCGAAGTCGGACTTGGACCACATGTTGGGGACCACGTCCTACACCCAGCGGGGAGAGCCGCTCGGGCGCGCACTGGAAGCTGCGGTCACCGGTGTCGCCATCGGGGACCATTCGTCCGCGGCGCCGCCGCACAGCTCGGCGCAGGTGCAGATCATGGCCAACGTCATGCGCGCCGTGGCCCAGCCCGGCGGCGGCGCCGGGCTGGTGGGCAACGGGCTGGGAGCGAGCTTCGGGAACATGGCGGCTTCCTACATGCCGGAGATCAGCCGGGCGTTCGGGAGTGCCAATGCGGAAGTGTTCCTCACCAGCAGCGACAACCCTGACGGGTTGGACACGGCGGACGTGACGAGATTCCTCTCCGCCGTGTCCCTCGATCCTGCGGGACGAGCGGGGGTGATCGTCGGAGAAAGCATCTACACGAGCGGACTTCTCGAGGCACACCTCTCGGATCCCGGCTTGTTCGACGGAACCCGGGATCAGGTCCTCCGGAACATCGGAAAGAACGCAGGAACGATCGAAGGAATCGTCGGCCACTCCCTGGCAGACGCGGCAGTCGGCTCCGCGGTCGACAACGAGAACACTTACAACGAAGCCCTGCAGAAAAAGGGCGATTTCGTCAAGACCTGGATCTCCACCGGTCTTGGTTACGGATCCGTCTCCCTCTTTCCCGAGAGCCGTACCGGGTCCGCCGTGGGAGCGGCCTTCGGCGGTTTCGCCGGGGGCGTCATCGGTCTGGCCGTTGACCGCCTCACCGACGGCCAGCAGCTCGAAGGAGCCAAGGACCAGGCCTTGTACGCGAGCGCGAAGGATCTGTACGACATGCGCGACTCAGTCAACCAGCAGACGCAGTGGTCGACGGCAGACGCCCTGGAACGCCATCACGTGGACCTCCCCAAGCAAGGCGCCGGCGATACCGTGCGCCTTGCTGTGAACGAAGGCTGGAACGACGCCAGCCGATTCCTGAGCGACGCCAAGGAGCGCCCCAGTGGCTGAGAGCACTCGCGAAACGGAACGGGCTGCTACCCGGTACGCCGTCAAGTGGATCGTCCTGTCTCTCGTGATACTCAGCCTTCTGGGCGGAGGTGCGTGGTTCGCACTCACCACGGGACTCGAGCGCCTGCCCAAGAAGATGTGCGACGGTGCCGTCGAACGGGATCTCGCCATTCGTGCGCTGCCCCGTACGCGCACGGCGGACGACAGCTACGACCAGCGCAGCGGAGGGACGGAGATCGAGTACGCGTGCCGGGTGTACACCAGCGCGGGTTCCATCCTGACTGGTCGCGCCGAAGTGAATGACGTCTCCCCCGCGACCTGGGTCGAGCACTTCGTCGGCGCGTCCCAGCACGACGCCGTCAAGGTCTCGGTCGGTGGAATCGAGGCGATGGCTCGGCTCGACCAGGAAAGCGGAATCTCGTACGTGTACGTTCCCTGTGTGCCCCGTGATTTTCGGGCCGAGGACGCGAGTGAGGCCTACGCCGTCACCGCCGAGGCGAGTGTGGTCGGGGACGGCAGGGTTTCCGGCGCGGCCCTGCGGCAGGTGGTGACCGACTTCGCTTATCAGGTGGCTGTGCACACCGTGGACCTGGCCCAGTGTCAGGGGCGGCCGTCGCTTCCCGGGAAGTTGCCCCGTTACGCGGCCCCGTGACGCCGGCCTCCGCCTCAGCTCGCCCCCCTCGGGAACGTCACCTCCACCCGGCGGTTCTTCTTGCGGCCCTCCTCCGTCGAGTTGTCGGCGATCGGGTACTGCTCGCCGTAACCGCGGACCTCGAAGACGACGTTCGGGTTGTTGAGGTCGCCGGACAGGGCCGTCTGGACCGCGTTCGCGCGTTGTTTGGACAGGACGTCGCCGTGGGCCGACGAGCCCAGGTTGTCGGTGAAGCCGAAGACGCGGATCCGGGTCGCGTTCTGCTTCTTGATCTCCTCCGCGATGCCCGCGATGCGGGCCTGCGCCTCCGCGCCCAGCTTCGCGCTGTCCTTGCCGAACAGCACCTCGGCCTGCAGCGCGAACGTCACGTCCGCGTTGGTGTCCTCGCGGCGTTCCTCCCCCGCCTCGTCCTCCACCACCTGCTTGATGTCCAGCACCTTCGGCTCCGCCAGGGTCGCGCCCTCCGGCAGCTTCAGGTCCGGGTCGTTGGGGTCCACCTGCACCGGCGCCGTCGCCGTCGGCTCCGTGCCCGGCGGGACGCTCGGGGAGTCGTCGGCGTGCGCCGTCGTACCGCCGAGGAGGTTGGCTGCCGCCAGCATCATGGCCACCGACGTGGCCAGGGTCAGGCGGGTCGGTGTCGTCGTCCGGGTGCGCGTCATCCTGGCCTCACCCAGAAATCTTGATGACCGCGCTGGGGAACAGCGGCAGTTGGAAGGTGACGTCCGCGCTGGTGGTGGGCGGCGACGGGAACTGCAGGAACACGTCGATCGATTCCCCCGCCTTCAGCGTCGAGAACCCCGTCGTCGTGAGCGGCCGGCCCTCCGTGTCCCGGAGGACGTAGTAGCGCTTCTTGCTCTGCGAGTCGACGAGGGTGGCTCCGCCGAGGGACCGCCCGTTGTTCATGATCTCGGTCTCGTTGCCGCTCAGCTCCAGGGGGATGACCGCCACCTGTCCGCTGTCGTTCTTCAGCACGCCGTTCACCGTCACGAAGCCGCCGGAGTCCCGTTGGGCGGAGGTGATCTGGAGCAGGAGGCCGTTCGGTCCCTTCATCTCGGCCAACGGTTCCTCCGACGTGCCCTCTTGAGGACCGGGCTGCGACCCGCTGGTCCTGGAGGCGGAGGACGAACTCTCGGGCTTCTTGTCGTCGCCCCCACCGCCGCCGCCACACGCCGTGGCGCCGAGCCCCAGGCCGACCACCGCTGTCAGTACGACCAACGCCCTGCGGGTTTTCCCCGTGAACCGCACACTCATCGCTCCGCTTCCTTCTCCACTCGTCGTTCGCGCGTCAGTCGTCTGCCAGGTGGACATCGAAGAGGTCCTCGGGCCCCGGTAGGTCGGTGAGGTTGTCCGGGTCCAAGGTCCAGTCGATGTCGTCCTCGCAGGTGAGCGTCGGCAGCGTGGGGTGCTCGGCGTCCCCCGGGTCCCCGGGCTCCGTCGGCTCCCCGGTCGGCTGCCCCGTCGGTTCACCCGAAGGCTCGGGTGTCGGCGTCGGCGAGGGGGGTTTGAAGCTGCACAGCGGATGGATCACCGCTCTGGCCGAGGCATGCGCTCTGGTCGTGCTCGTGACCGGGAGCACCGAGTCGCCCGCCGACTTGTTCGCCCGGACGGTGACCGTGTAGCCCAGGGGGCCGTCCGGGGAGCACTGGACCTCCCCGGCGTCGTTCATCGCCGCCAGCTGGTCCGCACGCCAGCAGGAGTCCGTCGCCCCGGCGCCCTGGAAGATGGCCTCCCACTTGTCGGGGTCGAGGACGTCCAGCACCCACTGGTCCGCCAACTGGTCCCTGGTCTCCTGGGCCGCCGCCAGTGCCGCCGCGTCCGCGGCCGTCTGAGCGCCGTTGCGGTTCACCGCCGCCTGGCCGACCGCGAAGTACGCGAACGCGAGAAAGAGCAGGCCCCCCACCACCGTCAGGTAGATGGGGAAGGCCTGCCCCGCATCACCGTGCCGACGCCGTCGCGTCAGGGAGCCACCTTGGCGATCTGGGCCGTCAGCTTGTTCACGATGGTCGCGCCCAGGTTCGTGTTCGCGATCAACACCACGATCGCCACCACCACCGCGATGATGCCCAGGTACTCCACCGCCGTCTGCCCCTTGTCGCCGCGGCGGCGGGTGGCCTTCGTCGTGGTGTTCTTCCAGCCGTTGACCCGTACCTTGGCCGCGACGGCCGTCTTCAGCAGCAGATCGCTCATGGGGGTCCCCTCCGTGGGTGGCGTGAGCAGGGGGACCGTACGGCGTCGGCGTCGGGTCCGCCGAGGGTCCCTGGGCCCACTTCCGGGCCCAAAGGGCCGTCCCCGAGCGTGCTCGCATCCCCTCAGCCCACCTCTCGGCTCGGCGGCGTCGTACCGGGTGCCGTGCCCAGCCACTTGGCCGTCGCCTCGGCGCGGGTCGTGCAGTGCAGCTTGGCGAAGATGCGGTTGATGTGGTTCTTGACCGTCTTCTCGCTGATGAAGCACGCGGCGGCGATCCGGTGGTTGTTCAGGCCCGTGGCGATGAGGTCCATGATCTCCGCCTCCCTCGCGCTGAGTAGGGACCCCAACTGTCCCACAGGGGATTGCACTTGCGAAAGCCGTTCGCTGGAATTGGCGGAGGCGTAAGCTTCTGGCGATCTTTTGGTGTGTGCTAGTGCACTCTCCCGCAACTCTCCCACCACCGCCGTCGCCGCCGTCGGCGTCAGGTGGGCCCGGCCCGCCACCACGTCACGGACCGCTGTCACCAACTGGTCCGCCGTGAACTCGCCGTGCACCAGGTAGCCGCCCGCCCCCCGCCGCAGCGCCTCGCGCACGACCTCCGACTCGCCGCTGTAGGTCAGCATCAGCACCGGGGCGAGCGGCACCAGGTCGGGCAGGGCCGTCAGGCCGTCCACGCCCGGCATGCGGACGTCGAGCAGGACCAGGTCGGGGCGGTGGCGCCGGGTCATCTCCACCGCCTCGTGGCCGTCGGACGCCTCGGCGACCACCCTGACCTCCTCGCGGCCGTCCAGCAGGGCGGTCAAGCCCGCCCGCACCACCGGGTTGTCGTCGGCCACCACCACCCGCAGCACCGGCAGTTCCGTCCGCTGCTCTCTCACCGGCCCACCGTCCCCTCCGCCGGCAGCGGCAGGTCCAGGCGTACCTCCGTGCCGCCGGGGTGCTCCGCCCGGCCGACGTGGAGGCGGGCGCCCAGCGCCGCCGCCCGTTCCGCCATGCCCAGCAGGCCGAAGTGGCCCGCGCGGCGCAGCTGTTCGAGCTCGTCGTCGGGCGGGAGGCCCCGGCCGTCGTCCCGTACGGTCACGTGCAGGTGGTCGTCGCGTACGGCGGCCCGTACGTCCACCCGGGTCGCGGCGGCATGGCGGTGGGCGTTCTCCATCGCCTCGCCGGTGATCGTGAGGAGGTGGCGGGCCACGGGGGCGGGGACCTGGACCTCCGTGCGGTCGCCCGTCGTGCGGTACGTCGTCGTCAGGCCCGTGCGGCGGCTGAAGTCGGCGGTGAGGGTCCTCAGTTCCTCCAGGGCGTTCCTGTGCTCCGTGCCCGGCGCCTCCGCGCGCAGGTCCGTCAGCAGGTCCCGTGACTCCGCCGCCGCCCGGCGCGCGGCCCGGGCCACCAGGTCGGCCTGTCTGCGGATGCGGTCCGGGTCGGCGGTCGGGGTGCCGGCCGTGTGGGCCAGGGCCTCGGCGGCGAGGGCGACGCCGTGCAGGGTCTTGGCCACCGAGTCGTGCATCTCCCGTGCCAGGCGGGCCCGTTCGGCGTCCGTCGCCTCCGCGGCCGCCAGGCGGGCCTGGGTCGTGGTGAGGGCCTGGGTGGCCTCCCCGAAGCGCAGCATCAGACCGCGCAGGGCCGAGCCCACCGCGCCGGTGATGACGCAGAAGCCGGGGAGCAGCAGCCGTTCGGCCGGGCCCGAGCCGGGGTGTTCCGTCAGGGTCGCGTAGACCAGCAGCAGGATCAGCGACTGGAGCGAGGCGAAGCAGGCGGCGCCGCGCCAGCCATAGACGATGCCCGCGAGCAGCGGGGTGCAGACGCTGACGTAGGCGAGCGTGGTGTCCGGGCCGGCCGAGATCAGCAGCAGGGTGCCGAAGAGGGTGTCCACGGCCAGCAGCGACGGGTGGCGCAGGAGGAGCGGTCCGAAGCGCTCCCAGTCGCGGAAGAGGACGTAGGAGCCCATGAAGGTGACCACGACGGCGGCTCCGACCAGGCGTACGCCCAGCCCGGGGGTGGCGTTGAGCAGCGCGGCGGGCGCGGCCACGGCGATCATCGCCAGGCGGAAGCCGAACACCTGGCGGCACATCGCCTGGAGGGCGTTCACCTCCAGGGCGACCGGTGCCGGCAGCGTCGCCGGGGCATCGGCCGCCGACAGGTGCCCGGGCCGTCGCGGCCGCCCCGGGTCCCGTAAGCGCCCCCCGCGCCACCACCGCCCCGCACGCCCCACAGGCCCCGCACGCCCTGCACGCCCTGCACGCCCTGCACGCCTCACGCCGGTACGTCCCACCCCCGCCAGACCCGTCGTCGCCATCTCCCCGCCCCCTACTTCCCCGTGATCGTGCTGAAGTCCGTGCCGGAGCCGAGCAGCATCCCCGCGCCGAGCAGCAGCATCGTGGCCGGGACCATGAACGTGGTGATCATCAGCGTGGCCTTGGGGACCGCGCGGGCCGCCTTGCGGCGGGCGTTCTGCGCGTCGGTGCGGCGCATGTCCTTGGCGATGGCCACCAGCGTGTCGACGATCGGCGCGCCGAGTTCCTCGCCCTGCTGGAGCGCGGTGACGAACATGGCGACCTGTTCGGAGTCGTTGCGGCGGCGCAGTTCCTCGAACGCCTCGCGGCGGCTGACGCCGAGGTCCATCTGGCGCAGGGTGATGCGGATCTCGTCGGCCCACGGGCCCTGGTAGCGGGTGGCGACCCGGTCGAGGGCCTGGCGGAAGCCGAGGCCGGCGCTCACCACGACCGCGAGGACGTCCAGGAAGTCGGGCAGGGTGCGTTCGATGGCGTCCTTGCGGACCCGGATCGCGGACCAGATGCCGACCTCGGACCAGAACGCCCCGAAAGCGAACAGGAGCAGGGCGAGGAAGAAGCTGCCCTGAAGGAGGGCGACGAGGCCGCCCAGGGCGCCGACGGCGCCGTAGACCGCGCGGCGGGCCGCGTAGCGGTCGAGGGTGAGGCCGCCGGGGTTGCCGGCGAGGTCGATGCGGCGGCGGTAGCGGGCGACCTGCTTGGGGCCCATCAGGCGCAGCACCGCGGGCGCGTAGCGCATGCCGAGGCGGTCGACGAGGGAGCCCACCGCGGTCGTGCGGGTGGAGCCGACCTCCAGGGCCAGGGCGAGGTCGGGGGGCAGCACGGTGTCCGCCCGGTACATGCGCAGGCCGGCGAACACGCCCCCCACGCTCAGGGCCGCCACGAGGGCGAGCAGCAGTCCCACGGTCACCTCCTGCTCAGACGTCGATGCGGGACAGACGGCGGATGAGCAGGAAGCCCACCGCGTACAGGCCGAAGGCGACGATCACGGCCGCCTGGCCGAAGGGCGATCCGGTCATGCGGTCCAGGGCGCCGTCGTTGACGCTGTTGATCAGGAACAACGAGCCGACGCCGAGGACGGGCACGGCGTACGACGTCATGTTGACCTGGGACAGCTGGGTGCGGACCTCGCGGCGGGTCTCCTTGCGTTCCTCCAGCGTCTCGGTGAGGTTGCGCAGCGCCCCGACCACCTGGCCGCCCGCCCGGTTGGACAGGACCAACGTGGTGACGAGGACGACCAGTTCGCGGGAGGGGAGGCGGTCGGCCAGTTCGCCGAGGGCGTCGTCCATGGAGTGGCCGACGGACAACTGGTCGGCGACCTTGCCCAGTTCCTCGCCCGCGGGGGCCTCCAGCTCCTCGGCCGCCATGCCGATCGCGGTGCGCAGGGCGAGGCCGGCGCTGGTGGCGTTGGCGAGGATGCGGGCGAGCTCGGGGAGTTGGTTGATGAAGCGTTCGATGCGTTTCTGGCGCTGCCAGCCGAGGAACTGCCACGCCGCCCAGATGCCGAGCAGGCCGGCGATGGGCCCGAAGAAGGGGGCCAGCGTGGCCTGGCCGACCAGCCACAGGCCCACGACCGCGGCCAGCACGTAGGCGAAGAACTCGCCCGGCGTCACGTCCAGGCCGGTCGCCGCCAGCTTGCGTTCCAGGGTGCGGCCGAGGCGCGTGGGCCGCAGCCGCCGGTCCAGGGCGCGGAAGCGGCGCCCGCGGCCCGGGCCGGGGAGGTTCCCGGTGTACGACAGGCGCTCCACCAGGGCGGCGCGCCGGGCCCGGCCGGCGGCGTAGGAGTGGACGCCGACGACGGCCAGGGTGCAGGCCAGGAGGGTCACTCCGATGGTGAGGGTGATCCGGGTCTGGAGGTCCATGGGTGGTGTGTCCGTCCTGTCTCCGTGCTACCGGGCCACGCGGGTGGCGAGGGCGTTCTCCGTCGGCGCCACCCCGAACGCCTGCGGGATCGGCTGGCTCGCCATGTAGAGGCGGTCGGCCGTGCGGCGCGGGAGGGGGAAGTGGCGGAAGGCGCCGTGGACGCGGCCGTCGGGGGTCATGGGCCGGGCCTCGAAGCGGGCGATGGTGGCCAGCCGGTAGGGCTCGCCGCCGTGGCTGTCGAGGAGGGCGATCTCGGTGACCCGGCGGGCGCCGTCCGCGAAGCGGGTGAGCTGGATGATGACGTCGACCGCGCTGTTGATCTGGTCGTGCAGCGCGATGAACGGGATCTCCACGTCGGACATCGAGGCGAGGGTCTGCAGCCGGGTCAGGGCGTCCTCCGCGCTGTTGGCGTGCACGGTGGCCAGCGAGCCGTCGTGGCCGGTCGACATCGCCTGGAGCATGTCGAGGGACTCGCCGCCGCGGACCTCGCCGACGACGATGCGGTCGGGGCGCATCCGCAGCGAGTTGCGGACCAGGTCGCGGATGGTGATGCGGCCCTTGCCCTCCACGTTCGGGGGGCGGGACTCCAGGCGGATGACGTGCGGCTGCTGGAGCTGGAGTTCGGCGGAGTCCTCGATGGTGATGATGCGCTCGCCCTCGGGAATCAGCCCGGACAGGGCGTTGAGGAGGGTGGTCTTGCCGGTGCCGGTGGCGCCCGAGACGATCACGTTGAACTTCGCCTGCACCAGCCCGGCCAGCAGGAACAGCATGTGTTCGTCGAGCGAGCCGAAGCCGATCAGTTCGTTGAGGGTGTAGGAGCGCGGGAAGCGGCGGATGGTGAGGATGGGGCCGGTCAGGGAGAGCGGCGGGATGATCACGTTGACGCGCTCGCCGGAGGGGAGGCGGGCGTCCACCATCGGGTTGGACTCGTCGACGCGGCGGTTGACCGTGGAGACGATCCGCTCGATGGTCTGCATCAGCTGGTCCACGGAGGCGAAGCGCAGCGGCAACTGCTCGACGCGGCCCGCGCGTTCGACGAAGATCGCGTCGGGTCCGTTCACCATGATCTCGGTGATCGACGCGTCCTCCAGGAGCGGTTCGAGGATGCCGAGGCCGAGGGCCTCGTCGACGACCCGGCGGATCAGCTGGGAGCGCTCCACCGTCGACAGGACCGGGCCCTCGCGGCTGATGATGTGGCCGAGGACGCGTTCCAGGCGGGCCCGGCGGTCGGCCGCCGTCAGCGCGCTCATCTCGGCGAGGTCGATTTCCTCCAGCAGCTTCGCCCGGTACGTGGCGACCAGGTGGCCGTCCTCGCCCCGGCCGCCGCTCTCCTCCGGGGAGGTGATGCGTGCCCGCAGGCTCATCGGTTCACCGCCTTCCTCGTCGTCGCCGACGCCGTCGCCGTCGTCGCGCCTGTCACCGTCGCCGCGCCTGTCACCGTCGTCGTCATGGGTCGCGGCCGCCTCAGTGGTCGACCGGCATGGTCGCCGTCTTGTGGGCCTGTCCGAAGTCCCCGATGCCGGGGATCACGGACGGGATGGTCACGGACGAGGTGACCCGCACCTCGTCGCCCAGGTCGGCGGTGCTGCAGCCGACCGTCCACCGGCTGCTCACCGCGCCCCGGCAGGCCGCCCCCGCGTCCCGGTCCAGGGCCGCCCCGCGCGCCCCGGCCCGGGCCGCGGTGCCGGCCTGCTGGGCGGCGTAGGCGATGAGGCCCAGCTGGACGGCGGCCAGCGCCACCAGGAGCAGGATCGGCAGGAACCCCAGGTACTCCAGGGCCACTTGGCCACGGTCGTCGCGTCGGTCGCGGTACGGCATGTCAGTGGTCCTCCTCCTCCACGGCCCCCGCGTGGCCGTGGACCGTGAAGGGGAAGTTCACCGCGCCGGGGAAGAGGACGGGGACCTCCAGGGAGACGTCCGCCGTCACGTAGTCCCCGGACGTCGCGCAGGACACGTTCGCGCCGGACGCCCACGCCCCGGAGAGCTTGTCCTTGCCGGCCTGGTCGCACACGGCCTGCCGCTCCCCCCGGTGCGCGGCCGTCCCGTGCCGTACGGCCTCGTCGGCAGCATTCCCCGCGAGGGTGAAGGTGTATCCCACGAGCACGCACTGCCACAGCACGACCAGGGTGACGATGATGAGCGGGGTCATGCCGAGGAACTCGACGGTGACCTGGCCCCGGTCGGTGTGGCCGCGTCCGCGGTCCGGTCCCATGGCTCACTCCCTCCGCCGTCGGAAGCCCACCGCGCCCCGGTCGCCGCCCCGGGCCCGCGTCCCCCGGCGCACCACGGCGGTCTCCGGTGCCTTGACCAGGCCCAGTTCGCCCGCGAGGGCCCACAGGGCCTGCCGTACGGTGCCCTTGGGGTCGAGGGCGTGGATCCGGCCGGCGTCGACGGCGGCCTGGAGTTCCTTGAAGTGCGCGGGGACCGTGGTCGCGGCGAGCGCGGTGCCGGTGATCTTCTGGATGAGCGCGGGCTGGATCTCGGTGCCGCGGCTGTGCCGGTTGACGACGAGCGTCGTCTCCTCGGCCTTGCGGATCTGCAGGCGGTCCCACATGCGGACGGCGCGCTTGGCGCCGCGCACGGCGACCACGTCGGGGGTGGTGACCAGCAGCGCGGTGTCGGCCATCTCGACGGCGGCCGCGCCGGCCCCGCCGAGCTGGGCGCCGCAGTCGACGACCACGACCTCGTAGCGGGAGCGCAGGGCGCTGAGGATCTGGCGGGCGGCGCGGTCGGTGACCTCCTCGCCGCGTTCGCCCTCGCCGGGGGCGAGGAGCAGGGCGAGGCCGGTGTCGTGGCGGAAGACGGCGTCGGCGAGGACGCGCGGGGAGATGTCGCTGATGGCGGCGAGGTCGACGACCGAGCGGCGGAACTGGACGTCGAGGTAGGAGGCGACGTCACCGGTCTGCAGGTCCATGTCGACGAGCGCGGTGGGCCGGCCGGACGCCTGGGCGGCCAGGGCGAGCTGGACGGCGGTGAGGGTGGTGCCGACGCCTCCCTTGGCGCCGCACACGGTGACCACGGTGCCGCCCGCGCCGGTGAACACGTCGCCGCCGTGGCCCAGGTGGCGCCGTACGCCCACCGACCACTGCGCCACCGCCTGGACGCGGTGGGCGAGGTCCTCGTAGCCGAGGGGGAGGGTGACCAGGCCGCGGGCGCCGGAGTCCATGGCGGCGGAGAACAGGCCGGGGCTCGCGTCGGTGGTGACGAGGATGACGCCGACGGCCGGGAAGCGCAGGGCGACCTCGCGGACCAGCTCCAGTGCGGGGACCGGGCCGATGCGCTCGTGGACGATCACCACCTCGGGCAGTTCGTCGACGGAGTCGGCGGCCAGCCGGGCGAGGGTGTCGACGAGCTGGGTGGAGTCGCCGAGCGGGGGCAGCGGTTCGGCGTCGGGGAGCTGGCTGAGCAGGGTGATGAGGGAACGGACCGCGTCCGCGTCGCCGACGGCCGGGAGGATCCTCGTGGGCATGACGGCCTCTCACTTGTCCTTGGCGAGCTGGTACGTGCGGTCCTGCTCGGGGACCGTGGTGCCGGTGCCCGGGGCGACCAGCGCGAGGCGTACCCGCTTGGCGAAGGACTCGGCGTACGTGATGCGCTGGGCGTCGAGGGTGGACAGGGCGAAGGTGATGGGCACGGCGTCGGTGGGCCGGCGGTCGCGGTCGCCCGCGTCGGGGTCGAGGGCCTTGATCTCGCCGACGTCCAGGACCCGGGCGCCCGTGACAATGATCTTGGAGACGTCGGGGTCGCTGTCCTTGGCGCCCTCGAAGGTGGCGTAGACGTTGACGGTCGAGCCGGGGGTGATCTTGCCCGCCACCCCGGTCGCGGCGTCGATCATGATGGCGACCTCCTGCTGCCCGGGCCGCAGGGCCGGCTGGTCCACGATCATGTCGCTCTGCAGCAGGGAGCCCTTGCGCAGGGTGGTCACGGCGATCTTGCCGCGGATCCGGTCGAGGTCGGTGACGGCGTTGCGGGAGAGCCAGCGCTCGGGCATCCCTATCTTCTCGAACTGGCCCGCGCTCAAAGCGGTGTAGGGGGCCACGTCGGACCTGACCCGGTACGCCGTGACCTCGGGGCCGACCTTGGACTGCGCGTCGTCCACGACGGACAGGACGCCGGCGAACGCGCCGAGGGCGCACAACACCGACAGGAGCAGGAGGATCACGCCGCGGCGCTGACGGGAGTTCATGGACCGTGCAACCTCGTTGGGGGTGGGAGCGTGGCCGGGGGACGTCTCGCGGGGTTCAGCCGCCGCCCGCGGTGAGTTCGCGGACGGGTCGTGCGGGTGGGACGGCTCGTGCGGGGCCCGCGGGGTGCGCGGGTGGGGCGGTCCCCTCGGGGGGCGGCGGGGTGGCGGAGCAGAAGACGCAGCGGTCGCCGATGACGTCCATCCCGCACCAGTGGCAGGTGCCCTGCCGGACCGAGGTGACCAGTTGGTACAGCACGGACAGGTCGGCCAGGTAGGCGCAGAACTCCACGAGCCGGGGCGTGCCCCACCAGACGGCGGACTCGGCGGGCGCGTCGGTCTCGCGCAGGCCCTGGGCGCGCCAGGAGGGGACGAGGGTGCCGGTGACCCAGTCGGCGGGCAGCTGGCCGCGGCCGACGAGCATCCAGGTGCCGAACTCGGGTCCGGGCAGGGTGACTCCGGGCGCGGCGCGCACGAGCTGCGGCTGCGGGTGGGCGAGGACGGCGAACTGGCTGCCGGGGACCCAGGAGCGGGCGTGCGAGGTGAGGGTGACCGGGACCCGGTCGAGGCGGGCGACGGAACCGAGCAGCGCTCCGGCGTGCAGGTAGTGGGTGAGCAGCCGGGCGGCGGAGGCGAGCACGCCGGGGCCGAGGTCGCAGGAGGCGAGCTGGCGTAATTGGCGGGCGAGGACGGCCACGGCGAGGGGCGGCAGGTCGGGGCGGAACAGGGCGATGCGGTCGCTCTCCAGGAGGGAGCGCACGGTGTGCAGCCGCTGTTCGACGGCGGGCGGCACGGCGGAGGAGTGCACCACGACGACGTGTCCGTGGGCGTCCAGGAGGGCCTGGAAGGCGGCCACGGACTCCTCGAGCGGCTGGCGGTGGAGGTCGGCGAGGACCGTCGCGGGCAGGGTGCGCTCGTCCTGCGGCGGCAGCGCGAGGTCGGCTCCGGTCACGGCAATGGCAGTTGGCACGCGCAGCTCCCCGATTCCCGCGGTCCGGTCCACCGGGGGGACTCCGGTGCACCGGGGTGACTTCATTGCGTGACTACCTCAGCACTGTAACCACGCCCCTGTGGCCGGAGAACAACTTTCGGTGACTGAACGGCATCTCTTCGCGCACAACTCGCTGCAAAACAACGCAAGGTACGCACCGGTGTTCCGCAACGCGACCCCTTGACAACGGAATTGGTCTGGACCAACTTGTACGTCCAGCGGTGGCCACCGTCTTTCGCGCTCCCCACTCCCCCTCCCGGAGGCCCCAGTGGACCCCGTACGCAGACGCCGACGCACGCGCTTGTGGTCGGGAGCGGTCACGGCCGCGCTCGCCCTGTCCCTCACGGCCGTCGGCCAGGCGTCCGCCGCCGACGTCAACAACGCGAAGAACGCCGGCTTCGAGTCCGGCCTGTCCGGCTGGACCTGTTCCGCGAACAGCGGGACGGCCGTCTCCTCCCCGGTGCACGCCGGCGCCGGCGCGCTCAAGGCCACCCCGGCCGGCCAGGACAACGCCCGCTGCTCCCAGACGGTCGCGGTCAAGCCCAACGCGACGTACACGCTGAGCGCCTGGGTCCAGGGCGGCTACGCCTACCTGGGCGCGAGCGGCACCGGCACCACGGACGTGTCCACCTGGACCCCCGACTCCGCGTCCTGGAAGCAGCTGACCACCACCTTCACCACGGGCGCGAGCACCACCTCGGTCAGCGTCTACCTGCACGGCTGGTACGGGCAGGCGGCCTACCTGGCCGACGACGTCTCGGTCTACGGCCCCGACGGCGGCGGGGGCGGCGACCCGGCCCCGACGGTGCCGGCCGCGCCGGGCGGGCTGGCGGTCTCGGGGACGACGTCCTCGTCGGTGTCGCTCGCGTGGAACGCGGTGTCGGGCGCGACCGGCTACAACGTGTACCGCAACGGCAGCAAGGTGACCGCGGTGAGCGGCACGTCGGCCACGGTGACCGGGCTCGCCGCGTCCACGGCGTACTCCTTCCAGGTCACGGCGACCAACGCGGCCGGTGAGTCGGCCAAGTCGGCGACCGTCACCGGCACCACGACGTCGTCCGGGAACCCCGGGGGCGGCGGCACGCTGCCCAAGCACGCGGTGACCGGCTACTGGCAGAACTTCAACAACGGGGCCACGGTCCAGAAGATCTCGGACGTGCCCGCCCAGTACGACATCATCGCGGTGGCCTTCGCCGACGCGACGACCACGCCGGGCGCGGTGAGCTTCACGCTCGACTCGGCCGGGCTCGGCGGCTACACCGTCGACCAGTTCAAGGCGGACGTCAAGGCCAAGCAGGCGGCCGGCAAGAAGGTGATCGTCTCGGTCGGCGGGCAGAACGGCACGGTGTCGGTCAGCGACCCGACGTCCGCGGCGAACTTCGCCAACTCGGTCTACTCCGTGATGCAGACGTACGGCTTCGACGGCGTCGACATCGACCTGGAGAACGGCATCAACCCGACCTACATGACGCAGGCGCTGCGCTCCCTGGCGGCGAAGGCGGGCCCCTCGCTGATCCTCACCATGGCGCCGCAGACGATCGACATGCAGTCGACGTCGGCCGGCTACTTCCAGACGGCCCTGAACGTCAAGGACATCCTCACGGTCGTCAACATGCAGTACTACAACAGCGGTTCGATGCTCGGCTGTGACGGCAAGGTCTACAGCCAGGGCACGGTGGACTTCCTCACCGCGCTCGCCTGCATCCAGCTCGAGGGCGGCCTCGCCCCGTCGCAGGTCGGCCTCGGCCTGCCCGCCTCCACCCGTGGCGCGGGCAGCGGCTACGTCTCGCCCACGGTCGTCAACAACGCCCTGGACTGCCTGACCAAGCTCACCAACTGCGGCTCCTTCAAACCGTCCAGGACCTACCCCGACCTGCGCGGTGCGATGACCTGGTCGACCAACTGGGACGCGACGGCGGGCAACGCCTGGTCCAACGCGGTGGGCCCGCACGTGCACGCGCTGCCGTAACGGCGGACCTCCCGCTTCCGAAGCCGGCCGCGGTGCCGCCCCGTCCCGGGGGCGGCACCGCGGCCGTGCGTCGTCGGTGGCGGGGGCCCGGCTCAGCCCGCCGGGCGGTAGTGGGACAGCACCCAGCCGAGCTGGGCGAACCACTGGCCCAGCCGGCCCTTGGGGCGGGCCTCCACCACGCTCTCGTAGAAGTGGCCGTCCAGGTGGACCACGCCGAGCATCAGCGCCTTGCCGTTCGGGCTCGCCTTGTAGTGGACGCTGCGGATCTCCGGCCAGGGGAAATCGGCCTGCACGCCGTTCAGGTCCAGGGTCACTCCGTCGGCGTCGACCACGATCGCGTTGTTCCGGTCCACGGCGACGAACTCGGGCGCCTGGGGCGCCGGTTGCGGCGGGCCGGGGGCGTACGCCGGAGGCGGCGGGCCGGCGCCGTACGGGGGCGGGGCGGGGAACTGCCCGGGCGGGGGCGGGCCGTACGACGGCGGGGGCGGGCCGAAGCCCGCCGGCGGGGTGCCGGAAGGGGGCGGTGGAGGGGGTGGCTGCTGCGTCATCCGGCGTCCTCGGGGCTCGTCCGTCGTCGCCCCGGGACGTGGTGCCCCGGGGCGTGAAACATTCTCCCCGGCCCACCGCATCAGTGGAGTGAGGACGTCGACCGACAGCCGGCGCACAGTGAGCAGGGGGACGTACATGGGACAGGCCCGCGCGGACGAGTACGCCGAGTTCGCGGCCGCGAGAGCCGGACACCTGTACCGCTCGGCCTGTCTGCTCACCGCCGGGGACACCCACCTCGCCGAGGACCTCGTGCAGGAGACCCTGGGCCGCATCTACGTCAGCTGGCGGCGCGTCGCCCGCGTCGGGAACCCCGCCGGGTACGCGCAGACCGTGCTCACCCGGGCGTTCCTCGCCCACCACCGGCGCCGCAGCAGCACCGAGCGGGTCACCGCCACGCTGCCCGACGTGGCCGCCGCGAGCGGCGACGCCACCCTGCGCGTCACCCTCCTGGACGCGCTCGGGCGGCTGCCCGCCAAGGACCGGGCCGTGGTCGTCCTGCGCTACTGGGAGGACCGCTCGATCCAGGAGACGGCCGACGCGATGAACACCAGCTCGGCGGCGGTGCGCACGCGGTGCGTGCGGGCGCTGGCCCGGCTGCGCGACCTCCTCGGGGAGGACGTCGGCGAGTACGCCCGCCCCTGACCGGGCGCACGCCCCCGGCCCTCCCCCTCACCCCTCCTCCACCGAAACGGTGATGCCCCATGCCCGTCGACCACGGCCCGCACCTGGACACGCCCCCCGACCCCTTCGAGGACCGGCTCTCGCGCGCCCTGCACCACACCGGCGGCGCGTTCGACGCCGACCGCCGCGCACTCGCCGCCGGCGGCGCGGCCCGCGGGCGGCGCAAGCGGCTGCTGCGGCGGACGGCCCTGGCGGGCGGGGCGGCCGGGGTGGCCGCCGCGTGCCTGGGCGGGACGCTGCTGCTGGCACCGGGCGACCGGGACGGCACTCCGCGCCCCGCCCCGGTCGCCGGGAGCCCCACCGCCTCCCCCACGGCCGCACCGGTCACCGCCGACCAAGTGATCGCCACGCTGAAGGGCCTGCTCCCCGAGGGCAAGGTGAGCGGCGCGCAGGGGCGTGGCTCCGACGGGCGGTCGGCCACGCCCTACGCGCAGCTCGTCTTCGACGACGGCAAGGGGGCGGCGGCCCTCTCCGTCGGCCTCGGCCGGGTCGCCCCGGGCGGGGACGACGTCCGCCAGCTCACCGAGTGCCCCGACAAGGTGCTCGCCGCCTACGACGCGTGCACCAGCGAGAGGCAGCCCGACGGGTCCGTGGTGCGCGTGCTGAAGGGCTACGAGTATCCCGACCGGCGCGTGGACACCAAGCTGTGGTCGGCCGACCTGGTGAGCGCGGACGGCGCCCACGTGAGCGTCAGCGAGTGGAACGCCGCCGCGGAGAAGGACGCGCCCGTCACCCGACCCGACCCACCGCTCTCGGCCGCTGAGTTGCGGGACCTCGCGGCCGCCCCGGCCTGGCGGGACGTCGTCGGGTCGCTGCCCGCCGCCGAGGAGGTGACGGCCGCGCCGGCCGCGCCCGGCGGCCGGCGCATCGCCGGGGTGCTCGCCGCGTTGATGCCCGACGGCGTGGAGGTGACCGCCCGGGGCAGCCAGGACGGCGAGTTCGCCTATGTCGTGGCCGACGACGGCAAGGGCGCGAGCTACGTCCAGGTCAACGTGCAGCCCGGCATGTCCGACGTGGCGGGCGAACTCTTCGGCTCGGGCGCCGAGACCCTCCCCGACGGCACGCTGGTCGCCGAGCACCAGGGGCCCGGCGACCGCGGCGACCTGGTCATGTGGACGGTCGACACCCTGCGCCCCGACGGCCGCCGGATCGTCGTGAGCGCCTTCAACGCCGCCTCGCAGACCACCGCCGCGACCCGGGCCACGCCCGCGCTCACGATGGGGCAACTGCGGGCGATCGCCCTGTCGTCGCGGTGGCTCGCGCTCGGCTGAGCGGTACGGGACCGGCCTAGAAGAACTCCGACCACGGCTGGTCCCAGACCTGCTTGACGCACAGGACCAGGAACAGCAGGGCGGCGAGGGCCAGCATGCCGTTGCTCAGCGGGCCGTTGCGCCACGGGCGCGGGGTGCGGTCGGAGTTGAGCAGCCACACCAGGGTCAGCGCCAGGAACGGCAGGAAGGCCGCGCCCAGCACGCCGTAGAGGATGACCAGGCGGAAGGGCTGGCCCTGGAAGAGCAGCACGATCGGCGGGAAGGTCAGCCACAGCAGGTAGGCGCGGAACGGCCACGACCGCTCCCGCTCGCCGGAGGCGACCTCCTCGCCGGTCGCACCCGACGCGGCACGCCGCCGGGCCACGAAGTCGGCGAACATCAGGCTCACCCCGTGCCAGACGCCGATCAGCGAGGTGAACGACGTGGCGAAGAAGCCGATCAGGAAGAACGTGGAGGTGGCGCCGCCGTACTCGGCCTCCAGGATGTCGCCGAGCTGGACGAGTCCCTGGTCGCCGCTCGCGATCGCGACGTGCGCGGAGTGCAGCAGTTCGGCGCCGACGAACAGCATGGCGACGACGAACACGCCGGTCGTGGCGTAGGCGACGCGGTTGTCCAGCCGCATGACCCGCATCCAGCCGGTGTCGGTCCAGCCCTTGGCGTTGACCCAGTAGCCGTAGGCGGCGAGCGTGATCGTGCCGCCGACGCCGCCGATCAGGCCCAGGGTGTTCAGGACGGAGTCCTTCTCGTCGGGCAGGACCGGGAGCAGGCCGGCCAGGGCGTCCGGCAGGTTCGGCGTGACCCGGACCGCCAGGTAGACGGTGACCACGAACATGACGCCCACCAGGACCGTCATGACCTTCTCGAAGACCGCGTACCGGTTGAACCACACGAAGACCAGGCCGACCAGGCCGCAGGCCACGCCCCACCACTGGAGGTCCATCACCTCCGGGAACATCGCCTGCAGGGGCAGGGCGCTCGACGACATCGCCGCCGCGCCGTACACGAAGCCCCAGACGACCGCGTAGACGGCGAAGAACCAGCCCGTCCACCGGCCGAGGCTCGCCCAGCCGTCGAACAGGGTCCGCCCGGTGGCCAGGTGCCACCGTCCGGCGGCCTCCGCCAGTGAGATCTTCACCAGGCAGCCGACGACCGCGGCCCACAGCAGCGTGTACCCGAAGTTGCTGCCGGCGATGAGGGTGGCGACCAGGTCGCCGGCGCCGACACCGGTGGCCGCGACGACGACGCCGGGCCCGATGTGCCGCCAGCTGGGCCTGCGCTGTGGGGGGTGGGGGTCGGAGGAGGCCTGGGTGTCCGTGGGGTGTCCCGTGGTGTCCGCCATGGGCACCAAGGAATCGCACGGCGCCGGGACCGGCAAGGGGGCGTGCACCGACCCGCCGGGGCGCGCCCCGCACGCCCCCGGCCGGTGCCCGGCACCCGCGGGTGCTACGGCTCGCAGCCGTCGCACCCGCAGGTGCCCAGTTCGAACCACACGGTCTTGCCCGGTCCCTCCCGGTGGCAGCCCCAGCGCCGGGCGAGCGCCTCCACCAGGAACATCCCCCGGCCGCCCTCCACGGTCGGCGGGCGCTCCGCACCCATGACCCGGGGGGCGAGGGGCCCGCCGTCGGTGACCTCGCAGCGCAGGACGCCGTGCGCCGCGGACACCGTCAGCCGGAACGGGGTCGCGGAGTGCAGCAGCGCGTTGGTGGCCAGCTCGCTCACCAGGAGTTCGGCCGTCTCCACCAGGTCGCCGCGCACCCCGAGACCCCACTCCTCCAGGCGTCGGCGGACCTCCCGGCGGGCCTGGCGCACGGAGGCGGGCCGGGGCTCGTACGCGGCGCTCGCGTGGCCCGCACCCAGGGGCGGCTGGGGATAGGCGCCGTAGCGGGGGTCGGGGTCCGGGCGGCGGTCCCCGGAGAGTTCCAGCATGCGCCCAGCTTGTCCTCCCCGCGGGCCGCGCACACGGGGAGGACTACCCGATTCGCTCCCCGTGCCGCGCCCCGGGGGGTACGCGGGTACGGCTACGCGTACTGGAGGCGTACGGCCGTTCCCCCGTCGTCGGCCGGACGCAGGTCGACGTAGGCGCACACCTGGCGGGCGTACCAGAGCCCCTGGCCGGGTTCCAGGTCGGTGCCCGCGGGCGGGACGAAGCCGGCCAGCGGGTCGTCGACGCGCTGGGCGAGGGACAGTTCGCACACGCAGCCCGGTGCCTCGCCCCACAGCAGGGCACCGGTGACCCGGCCCAGCGCGGCCGCCTCCCCGACGGCCGTGCCGAACAGCTCCGCGTCGGCCTCCGCCAGCCCCTGCCGCTCGGCCCAGGCGCGGACGGCGGGCACGTCCGGCCGGGCGAGCCGCTCGGCCCCGGGCGGGGGCGGCGGCAGGGGGACGGCGTCCAGTTCGGCGGCGAGGCGGGCCGGCTCGGTGTAGACGCCGGAGCCCGGGTGGGCGCGGCGGGCCGCCTCGACGACGGCGCGGCCCGCGGTGCGGGTGTCGTAGACGCACAGCGCGGTCGTGGACAGGGGGGCGAACAGGACGTTGGCCAGGGCCTCGTAGCGGATCCACTCGGCGCTCTCGCGCGGTGAGCGGCCGGCCCGGCCCTGCCACACGGGTTCCATCAGCAGGTGGAGCCGGCCGCCGGGGCCGGCGTGGGCGGCGAGGTGACCGGCGGCGCGGGCCACCGCGTTGGACGCGGAGCCGGTGTACCAGTCGGTGTGCGGGACCAGGCCGACCCGGGCGGCCGTGCCGCCGAGCGCGTCGCGCAGCAGGTCCAGCTTGTCGGGGGCGGCGATGGCGACGGGCGGGGGCTCGTCGGGGGCGGCGAGGCCCTCCTCCAGGAAGGGCAGGGCCGCGGCCAGGAAGGCCGGGTCGGTGGCGCACTCGGCCATGCGGTGGTCGAAGGTGTCCGGGGATCCCACCGGTCGGGTGGTCATGGGGTTCCTTTCCGGGCCGGGAGGTCACCTGCGGCCGGCGACCCAGGCCGCGATCTGGCTGCGGTTGCTGAAGCCGAGCTTGCCGAGGATGCGTTCCACGTGGCCCTCGGCGGTACGGCGGGCGATCACCAGGTGGTCGGCGATCTGCTGGTTGGCGAGCCCCTGGGCGACGAGTTCGGCGACCTGCGCCTCGCGGCGGGTGAGCCGGACGCCCTCGGGGGCACGCGCGCCGGACGGCCGGCCGGCGGAGGGGCGCGGGCCGGGCGGACGGGGGGTGGGGACGGGGTGCGCGGGGGTGAGCTCTGCCGAGTCGGGTTGCTCGGGGCCGAGTTGTGCCACGCCGGGGTGCACGGGGTCGAGGAGGGCGGGAGCGGTCAGGGCGGGTGCGGGCGCCGCATCGTGGGCGGCGGTGGCCGTCCGGGCGGCCGGGTCCGTCCCGGCGGGGCCGGTGTCCAGTGCCTGCTCGACCGCCGCCGCGAGGGGCAGGGCGGCCCCGCGCGCGTACGCCCGCCGGTACGCGGCCCGGCCCAGTGCCCCGGCCGCGTACCGCTCGCTGTCCCGGCGCGGGCCGGTCAGGTCGGCGGAGCCCCACCGGTCGGGGTCGACGTCCGCCCACACCCGGTCGGCGACGCCCAGCAGGACGGCGGCGCGCTCCGGTTCGGCGCGCCCGGCGGCGACGCGGGCGAGGAGGTCCAGGGTGAGGCCGATGCCGACCACGTCGTGCACGGCGTGCTTCAGGCGCAGTGCCTCGCGCCCGTGCCGCTCGGCCCGGGCCCAGTCCGCGCGGACGGTGTGGGCGAGGGCCAGCATCCGTTCGACGTAGGACAGCACCCACTGCTCGCCGTGCTCGGCGCACGTGCGGCGGGTCTCCTCGCAGACCGCGATGGCCTGGTCGGCCTCGCCGAGGAAGGCCAGCGCGCAGGCGAGTTCGACCCGGTCGAGCCCGGCCATGCTGAGGTGCTGGCCGGGGACGCGGCCGCGGGCCACGCCGGTGCGGAAGTGGTCGAGGGCGCCCCGGACGTCCCCGGCGAACAGCCGGGTGACGCCGACGACGTACTCGGCGTGCGCGGCCTCGGCCTCGTCGCCGAGGGCGCGGGCCAGGTCCCGGGCCTCCTCGGCGCGGCGGCGGCCCCGGGTGAGGTCCTCGGGGCAGCCGGCGAGCAGGCCGGAGGCCCACAGGGCGCGGGCGCGCTCGGGGGTGGGCTCGGGGTTGGCGTCCAGCGCGCGGTCGAGCCAGTAGCGGCCCTCGCGGGGGGCGCCGCAGGCGTGCCAGTGGAACCACAGGGTGCCCGCGAGGCGCAGCGCGGCCGGTTCCTCGCCGGGGGTGCCGAGGCTGTGGTCGAGGGCGGCCCGCAGGTTGTCGCGGTCGGCGCGCAGCCGGGCGACGACGGCGCTCTGGCCGGGTCCGAACCAGGCGCGCTCGCAGGCGTCGGCGCGCCGCTGCATCCAGTCCCGCTGCCGGTCGCGGGCGGCGCGCTCCTCGCCGGGGCGGGCCCGCAGCCGTTCCAGGCCGTAGTCGCGCAGGGTGTCCAGGAGCCGGTAGCGCGCCCCGTCGGGTCCGCCCTCGCGGCACAGCACGGACTTGTCGACGAGTCCGGCGACGGCCTCCAGGACGTCCCCGGGGGGTGCCTCGCCGTCGCCGCCCACCGCTTCGGCGGTCTCCAGGTCGAAGGAACCGGCCAGCACGGACAGCCGGGCCCACACGGTCTGCTCCTGGGGGGTGCACAGGTCGTGGCTCCAGTCGACGGCGGCCCGCAGGGTCCGGTGCCGGGGCAGGACGGCGGGGCTGCCGGCGGACAGCAGCCGGTAGCGGTCGTCGAGGCGGTCCAGGAGCTGCTCGACGCCGAGGACGCGCAGGCGGACGGCGGCCAGTTCGATGGCGAGGGGCAGTCCGTCCAGGCGCCGGCACAGCCGGGCCACGGACGCCCGGTTGGCGGGGGTCAGCCGGAAGCCGGGGACGACGGCGGCCGCGCGGTCGGCGAACAGGGCGAGCGCCGGGTGTCCCGCGGCGTCGCCGAGGTCGCCGTCGGGATCGGGCACGGCCAACGGCCGCACGTCCATGAGGTGTTCCTCGGTCAGCCCGAGCCGGTGCCGGCTGGTGGCGAGGACGCGCACGCCGGTGGTGCCGCGCAGCAGGGCGCCGGCGAGGTCGGCGCAGGCGGCCGGCAGGTGCTCGCAGTTGTCGACGACGAGGAGCAGCCGGCGGTCCCGTACGCGCTCCACCAGGGCGTCCAGCGCGGGCCGTTCGGAGCGGTCGTGCAGACCGAGGGCGTCGGCGGCGGCGAGCGGGACGAGGGCGGGGTCGTGCAGGCCGGAGAGGTGGACGAAGCGCACGCCGTCGGGGAAGGCGCGGGCGACGCGGGCGGCGATCCGACCGGCCAGGCGGGTCTTGCCGACGCCGCCGGGCCCGGTGAGGGTGACCAGCCGGGCCCGGGCCAGCAGCTCGCGGGCCTCGGCGAGTTCGGCCCGCCGGTCGACGAAGCTGGTGGTCTCCACCGGCAGGTGCGCGTCACGACGTGGCGCTGATCCGCCCATGCTCAGCCCGTCCTCGGGGGTGGGGTGGGGGTGGGTGCGGTGTGGGGGGCTTCACCCTCTCCCGGACGGTGCGGGGATGCACGTCCGGCTCACACCCCCGGGTGTTCTTCGGCCGGGAACCGTCCGGGGGTCCCGGGTCCCCGTACACTGCCCCGCCCGGTGCGGCTCCTTCCAGCCGATGACCCACCCGCGCTTGACCTGACCATGACATGGCCGGACGATGAGCGGGACCCGCACGAGGACCCGCACAAGGGACCCGCACACCCCGCACCCCCCTGCACGTCGCACGAACAACCCCACCTCCCACAAGGAGACTTCATGCGACTCCGGCTCCGCGGCAGACGCACTGCCGCCCTCGCGGCGCTCATGTCCCTCGCCCTCGCGGCCCCGGTCTCGGCGACCGTGTCGGCGACGGCGGCCTCGGGACGCGCACCCGCGCCCACCGCCGACGACGTACGGCAGTACGAGATCCACGTCGGCCACAACACCCCCGTCACCCGGACCGCGATCGCCGCGGCCGGGGTGAGCGTCGACGAGGCCGACGAGGAGACCGTGGTGGTCTCCGGACGCGCCGACCAGGCCCGGGCGCTGCGCCGGCTCGGCTACGACGTGACCCCCGTGACACCCGTGGGCTCCGCGCCCGACCGGACGGACGCGGGCGGGACGCGGCTGTACGACTTCCCGTCGGCCGACTCCCGGTACCACAACTACGCCGAGATGACCGCGCAGATCGAGCAGGCGGTCGCCGCCCACCCCGGCATCATGAGCAAGCGCGTGATCGGCCGCTCCTACCAGGGCCGTGACATCGTCGCCGTCAAGATCAGCGACAACGTGGCGACGGACGAGGCCGAGCCCGAGGTGCTGTTCACCCACCACCAGCACGCCCGTGAACACCTGACGGTGGAGATGGCGCTGTACCTGATCCGCGAGTTCGGCACCGGCTACGGCACCGATCCGCGCATCACCGCCATGGTCGACGGCCGCGAGATCTGGATCGTCCCCGACCTCAACCCGGACGGCGGCGAGTACGACATCGCGACCGGCTCCTACCGCTCCTGGCGCAAGAACCGGCAGCCCAACTCGGGCTCCTCGTACGTCGGCACGGACCTCAACCGCAACTGGAACCACCGCTGGGGCTGCTGCGGCGGCTCCTCCGGCTCCACCTCGTCCGAGACCTACCGCGGCGCGTCCGCCGAGTCGGCGCCCGAGGTGAAGGTGGTCGCCGACTTCGTGCGCAGCCGGATCGTCGGGGGCAAGCAGCAGATCACGGCCGGGATCGACTTCCACACCTACAGCGAACTGGTGCTGTGGCCCTTCGGGTACACCTACTCCGACACCACGACCGGGATGACGGCCGACGACAACGCGGCGTTCAAGGCCGTCGGGCAGAAGATGGCCGCGAGCAACGGCTACACCCCGGAGCAGTCGAGCGACCTGTACATCACCGACGGGTCCATCGACGACTACCTCTGGGGCACGCAGAAGATCTTCTCGTACACCTTCGAGATGTACCCGACGTCGAGTTCCGGCGGCGGCTTCTACCCGCCCGACGAGGTGATCGAGCGGGAGACGGCGCGCAACCGGGACGCGGTGCTGCAACTGCTGGAGAACGCCGACTGCATGTACCGGTCCATCGGCAAGGCCCAGCAGTACTGCGGCCGGTAGGGCTCCCGGCCGCGGGCTACTCGGCCTCGAAGTAGGCGTCGAGGACCGCGTCCAGCTGCTCTTCCCACTGCTTGAAGTCCGACCTGGCCTTCGCCTCGATCTCGATCGGGTACCAGCGGCTGTCGGGCGTGTGGACCGTGACGGTGAACCGCTTGCCGAAGCGGGCGGTCTCCGTCTCCACGGCGCCGATCTCGTCCCAGCGGAACTCGCAGCCCTGGTCGTCGAGGGCCAGCCGGACGCCCCGGCGGTCGGCGACGATCCGGGCGCGCCGGTCGGCGGCCTCGAACACCGGGCCGTCGGCGGCGGGTTCGGCATCGTCGTCGGCCACCTCGGCGTCGTCGGCCGCGGCGGTCACGCCGGACTCCGTCCCGTCGGGGCCGCCGGTCGCGACGGCCGCGCCGGTGGCCCCGGACCCGGCCGTCCCCGCGGCGCCCGGGGCCTTCCCGCTCGCCCCGGCGTCGACGGGGGCCGCGGCCGACGCCTCGGCCGTGCCGTCGGGCCCGGCCTCCTCCGGGCGGGCGTCCTCCGGCTGTTCACCGGCCGGGGCGGTGAGCCCGGGGATGAAGGCCGGGTCGAAACCGGCGCCCGTCACGGGCTCGGCCTTCAGGGGCTGGCTGCTCGAACCTCTGCGCTGCTCCACAGCGGGCAGTATGGTCGACATTCCTGTGCCGTACACAGCCAGCCCCGACTTCGTTATCAGACTCCTACACGAAGCGCCCGGTCACACCACGAGGCTGACGGCCGCGGCCACCACGAACCCGGCGACCGACAGCACGCTCTCCAGCACCGTCCAGGTCTTGAGGGTGTCCCGCTCGCTGATGCCGAAGTACTTGGCCACCATCCAGAACCCGCCGTCGTTGACGTGCGAGGCGAAGATGGAGCCCGCGGAGATGGCCATGATGACCAGGGCCGTGAAGGCCTGCGAGTGGTGGCCCTCCGCCAGCAGCGGCGCCACGATGCCGGCCGTGGTGACGATCGCGACCGTCGCCGAGCCCTGGGCGACCCGCAGCACCAGGGAGATCAGGTAGGACAGGACGATCACCGGCAGGCCGACGTCGTGGAAGGTGTCGGACAGGGCCTGCGCCACCCCGCTCGCCTTCAGCACGGCGCCGAAGACGCCGCCCGCGCCGACGACCAGCAGGATGTTGCCGATCGGCTTCAACGACGCCGTGGACACCGTCTCCAGGGACTTGCGGGACCAGCCGCGCCGGATGCCCAGCAGGTAGTAGGCCAGCAGCAGGGCGAGGGTCAGGGCGACGAAGGGGTGCCCGAAGAACTCGATCACCGAGCGGCCCGTGGAGGGGTCGAGCGCGATCGAGGAGAACGTCGCGGCGAGGATGAGCACCAGCGGCGTACCGATGATGGCGAGGACCGTGCCGAGGGGCACCGGCGCCTCGCGGGGCTCCACCCCGGAGGCCCGCTGCTCGTCCAGGACGGCCTGCTTGGCGTCCGCCGCGGCCTCCACCATGTCCTGCGGTACGGCGACGAAGATGCGGCGCCCGATCCAGGCGGACCAGGCCCAGGCGGCCAGCACGGCGGGGATGCCGCAGACGACGCCCATCAGGATGACCCAGCCGAGGTCGACGTGCAGCAGTCCGGCGGCGGCCACGGGGCCGGGGTGCGGGGGCAGGAAGGCGTGGGTCATCGACAGGCCCGCGAGCAGCGGCAGGCAGTACAGCAGGATCGACTTGCCGCCGCGCTTGGCGGCCGCGTAGACGATCGGCGCGAGGACGAAGATGCCGACGTCGAAGAAGACCGGGATGCCGAAGATGAGGCCGGTCAGGCCCATGGCGAGCGGGGCGCGCCGTTCGCCGAACAGGGCGAGCAGCCGGGAGGCCAGCACCTCGGCGCCGCCGCTGACTTCGAGGACCGCGCCGAGCATGGTGCCCAGTCCGATGATGACGGCGACGTGGCCCAGGATGCCGCCCATGCCGGACTCGATGGTGGAGACGGCGTCCGAGCGCTGCACGGTGCCGAAGAGCTCGGTCACCGACAGGCCGGCCAGCAGGCCGACGGCTATGGAGACGGCGAGCAGCGCGACGAACGGCTGGAGCCTGACCTTGATGATCAGGAACAGCAGCAGCGCGATGCCGAGGGCGGCGACGGTGAGCAGTCCGGGGGTGCCGTCGAGGAGCAGGAGCAGGCCACCGGTGTGCGGTGGCGTCGCGGCGGGGGCGGGCGAGGCGAGCGGGAGGGACATACGGGGGTCCTCTGCGTGACTGGGGTAAGTGCATGGAGCTTTCGGGCAGGGGGCATCGCGGCGCGGCGCCCCGGGCGGGGGCACCGCGCCGTCGTACAGCGGGGAAGGGGGGTGGGGAAGGCGGACCGGTGGCTCAGCCGAGGACGGCGAGCGCGTCGATCTCGATGAGGAGGCCGGCGGGCAGACCGACGTAGACGGTCGTGCGGGCGGCGGGCGGCTGGGTGAGGCCCTGCTCCTCGAAGTAGGCGTTGTAGAGCGCGTTCATCTCGGCGAAGTGGTCCACGTCGGTCAGGTAGACGCGGATCATCATCACGTCGTCCCAGCTCGCGCCGCCCTCCTCGAGGATCGCCTTGACGTTGGCGAGGGTCTGGAGGGTCTGCTCGCGCAGGGTGGGGCCGGCCGGGGTCGGGGCCTTGCCCTCCTCGGCCGGCAGGAAGCCGACCTGGCCGGCGACCTGGAGGATGTTGCCCTTGCGCACCCCGTGCGAGAACTTCGCCGGCGGGGTGGTGTGGGTCGCGGGGGTCAGCGCGGTCTTCTCGGTCATGCGGGGTCCTTTACTGGCGTTCTTCCGGAGTACTCGCCGCTGATGGCGTCCGCGGTGCGGCGGACCAGCGGCAGCAGGGCGAGAAGTTCGTCGGAGGTGACGACGACGTTCGGCGCGGAGACCGACATCGCGGCGACCACCCGGCCGTCCGCGCCGCGGACGGGGGCGGCGACGCAGTTGATGGACTCCTCATGGCCGCCGAGGTCGGTGGCCCAGCCCTGTTCGCGCACCTTGGCGAGCTCCCGGAGGAACGCGTCGGCGTTCGGCGTCGAACGGGCCGTGTAGAGGGGGTAGTCGAGCTTCTCGGCGACCGCGCGCCGCTCGGGCTCGGGCAGGTCGGCGAGGAGCAGCTTGGCGACGGCGGCGACCGTGATGGCGACGGGCTTGCCGATCCGGGAGTACATGCGCACCGGGTAGCGGCTGTCGACCTTGTCGATGTAGAGCACCTCGCCCTCCTCGTGCACGGCGAGGTGGACGGTGTGCCCGCAGGTCTCGTTCAGGCGGACCAGGTGCGGGTGGGCGATCTCGCGGATGTCGAGGTTCTCCATCGCCTCCTGGGCGAGGGCGAAGAGACGGGCGCCCAGGCGGTAGCGCTGGTCGGACTGGCGGTAGACGAAGCCGTGTTCGTGCAGGGTGCGCAGCAGGCGCAGCGCCGTGGACTTGTGGACGCCGAGGCGGTCGGCGACCTGTCCGAGGTCGGCGGGGCCCTCGGCGAGCAGCGGCAGGATGCTCAGTGCGCGGTCGACGGTCTGGCTCATGGGGTGGCTCCCTCCTCCTCGGCCTGCTCGGCGTGCGTCCAGCCGGGGCCGAGTCGAAGTGTCCCCCATGCCGCGTCGTCGACGGCGGCGAGCCGGTCGGCGTGGGCGCGGGAGGGCGGCGCGGCGAGGTCGCCGGGGGTGGTGAGGGCGGCGGCGGCCCAGAGGTGGCCGTGGCGCAGGCGGGCGTGCGGGGGCAGGCCCCGCAAGGTCGCGTGCAGGAAGCCGGCGGCGAAGGCGTCGCCGGCGCCGGTGGTGGCCGTGACATCGACGTGGAGGGCCGGGACGCTGGTGGCCGGCGCGGCGTCCGGCAGGACCGTGGCGCCCCGCTCGCCGTGCTTCACCACGAGGGTGGCCGGTTCCGGCAGCAGGGCGCGGATCGCCCGCGGGCCGCCGGTGACGCCCCAGGCCTGCTCGGCCTCGTCCTCGCCCACGAAGACGAGGTCCGCGGCCCGGGCCAGCTCCAGCAGGACGCCTGGCCCCGCGGGCGACCGCCACAGCCCCGGCCGGTGGTTGACGTCGAACGACACCAGCGGCCGCCCCGGTCCGGGCGCCGTCAGCGCGTGCAGCAGCTCCCGGCAGCCGTCGGACAGCGCAGCGGTGATCCCCGACAGGTGCAGGACCCGGCCGGCGCGGGCGGCCGCGAGGTCCACCGTGGCCGGGGACATCGCGGAGGCCGCCGAGCCGGCCCGGTAGTAGGCCACCTCGTGGGCGTCGGTGCCGCGCTCCCCGGCGGTGCGGAAATAGACGCCGGTCGGGCGGTCCGGGTCCCGCTGGACGCGGGTGACGTCGACGCCGTGGGCGCCGATCGTCTCCACCAGGTGGTCGCCGAAGCCGTCGGTGCCGACCCGGCTGACCCAGCGCACGCGGTGCCCGGCGGCGGCCAGCATGCAGGCGACGTTGGACTCGGCACCGCCGATGGCCCGGTCGAAGGAGGGGACGTCGGCGAGGCGGCCGGGCCGGGTGGGCAGGAACGTGACCATGGACTCGCCGAGCGCCACCACGTCGAGGGCGCGGGCGCCGTCGTCGCCGGGTGCGTGACGGGGGGCCGGGGTGGTCACGATGGTCGTGGCTCCTTCGGTGGGCGGCGGCCGGTTCGTTGACCCGGCGTTGGCCGAGATGTTAGACAGCGGTGAGCGACATACGCAATGAACGTTGCACCTTGCGCAACGCAACTGATCAGGGAGGCTCTATGAGCAGCGACGCCGTCGCCCGCCTGGCCGACGAACGGGTCGACCACCGCTTCAAGGGCCTCCCGCCGGACGCCGACGGACTCACCGTGGGCGAGCTGGCGGGCCGGCGCCGCAACCTCTTCACCGACGGCTTCGCCACGCCCGTGCTCGCGCTGTCCGCGGAGCGCCTGGAGCACAACCTCGCGCTGATGGAGACCTACGCGGCCCGGCACGGCCTCGCCTTCGCCCCGCACGGCAAGACCACCATGGCCCCCCAGCTGTTCCGGCGGCAGCTCGAGCGCGGCGCGTGGGGCATCACGCTGGCCGTGCCCCACCAGGTGCGGGTGGCACGGGCGTTCGGCGTCCGCCGGGTGTTCCTCGCCAACGAACTGGTCGACCCGGCGGCCCTGCGCTGGATCGCCGCCGAGCTCGCCGCCGACCCGGACTTCCGGTTCGTCTGCTACGTCGACTCGGTGCGCGGCGTCGCGCTGATGGACGCGGCGCTGACCGGCGCGGCCCGCCCGGTGGACGTCGTGGTGGAGCTGGCCGCCGGCGAGGGCGCTCGCACAGGTGTGCGCACCGAGGCCGAGTGCGTGGCCGTCGCCGACGCGGTGGCCGCCGCGCCGACGCTGCGGCTGGTGGGCGTCGCGGGCTACGAGGGCGAGGTCCCGCGGGCCACGCCGGAGCGGGTGCACGCCTGGCTGCGGCAACTGGTCGGTTTGGCCGTCGACTTCGACGCGGCCGGTCGGTTCGCGGGCCTGGACGAGATCGTCGTCAGCGCGGGCGGCAGCGCCTGGTTCGACGCGGTCGCCGACGTGTTCGCCTCGCTCCCCGGCCTGTCCGCGCCGGTGCTGAAGCTGCTGCGCTCGGGCGCGTACGTCTCGCACGACGACGGCCACTACCGGCGGCTGACCCCGTTCAACCGGGTGCCCGAGGAGGGCGCGCTGGAGCCCGCGTTCCGCCTGTGGGCGCAGGTCGTCTCCCGGCCGTCGCCGGAGCAGGCGTTCCTCAACGCGGGCAAGCGCGACGCCGCGTACGACCTGGACCTGCCGGTCGCCCAGGTGGTGCGCCGGGACGGCACCGAGCGCCCGGCCACCGGCGTCGAGGTCACCGCCCTGTCCGACCAGCACACCTGGCTGCGCACCGGCCCGGAGGCGGACCTGGAGGTCGGCGACTGGGTCGGGCTCGGGCTGTCCCACCCGTGCACGTCGTTCGACAAGTGGCCGCTGATCCCCCTCGCCGAGGCGGACGGCACCGTGGTCGACTACATCCGCACCTTCTTCTGAGGAGCCCGCCATGGAGGACCTGGTCATCCGGGACGCCGACGTCGTCGACGGCACCGGCGCGGACTCCTACCGCGCCGACGTGGTGGTCGACGGCGGCCGGATCGTCGCGATCGTCAAGGAGGCGGCCGCCGCCGGCTGCCAGCGCCCGGACGCGGTGCGCGAGCTGGACGCGGAGGGCCTGGTCCTCTCCCCCGGCTTCATCGACATGCACGCGCACAGCGACCTGGCCCTGCTGCGCGACCCCGACCACAGCGCGAAGGCGGCCCAGGGCGTCACCCTGGAGGTCCTCGGCCAGGACGGACTGTCGTACGCGCCCGTGGACGACCGCACGCTCGCCGGGGTGCGCCGGGCGATCGCCGGCTGGAACGGGCCCGGCGACGACGTCGACTTCGACTGGCGGTCGGTCGGCGAGTACCTCGACCGGCTCGACCGCGGCATCGCGGTGAACGCCGCGTACCTGGTCCCGCAGGGCACCGTGCGCGCGCTCGTCGTCGGCTGGGAGGACCGCGCGGCGACGCCCGCGGAGCTGGACCGGATGCGCGCGCTGGTCGCCCAGGGCCTGGAGGAGGGCGCCGTGGGCCTGTCGTCGGGGCTGACGTACACGCCCGGGATGTACGCCCGCGACGCCGAACTCACCGAGCTGTGCCGGGTGGTGGCGCGCTACGGCGGCTACTACTGCCCGCACCACCGCTCCTACGGGGCGGGCGCCCTGGAGGCGTACGAGGAGATGGTGGCCCTCACCCGGGAGGCGGGGTGCGCGCTGCACCTCGCCCACGCCACGATGAACTTCGGCGTGAACGAGGGCCGGGCGCCCGAGCTGCTCGCCCTGCTCGACCGGGCGCTGGCCGACGGGGCCGACATCAGCCTGGACACCTACCCGTACACCCCGGGCTGCACCACGCTGGCCGCGCTGCTGCCGAGCTGGGCGAGCGAGGGCGGCCCGCAGGAGGTGCTGCGGCGGCTGGCCGACGAGGCGACGGCGGAGCGCATCCGGTACGACCTGGAGGTCGTCGGCTCGGACGGCTGTCACGGCGTGCCGGTCGACTGGGACACCGTGGAGATCTCCGGCGTGACCGACCCGGCCCTCGCGCCGTACGTCGGCCGTACGGTCCTCGGGGCGGCGCGCGAGCGCGGCGAGGAGCCCTGGGTGACGGCGCGGCGGCTGCTGCGGGAGGACCGGCTGGCGCCGACGATCCTGCAGCACGTGGGCCACGAGGAGAACGTCCGCGCGATCATGCGCCACCGGGTGCACACCGGCGGCTCGGACGGCATCCTGCGGGGCGCCAAGCCGCACCCGCGGGCGTACGGCACGTTCCCGCGCTACCTGGGCCACTACGTGCGGGAGCTGGGGGTGCTGTCGCTGGAGGAGTGCGTGGCGCACCTGACCGGGCGTCCGGCGGCCCGGCTGCGCCTGCCGGACCGCGGGCTGGTGCGCGAGGGGTACCGGGCCGACCTGGTGCTGTTCGACCCGGCGACGGTGGCGGCGGGCGCCACCTACGACGATCCCCGGGCGCTGCCCGTGGGCATCCCGCACGTCCTGGTGGACGGGCGCTTCGTGATCGAGGACGGGCGGCGCACGGACGTCCTGGCCGGGCGGGCGGTGCGGCGGACCGCCCACCCCTAGCCGTCGGCGTCCTACGGCTTGGGCAGGGTGCAGCCGCTCGCGCTCAGGTTGAGCCGGTTGCCCGTGGTGAAGCAGGCCGGGATCTGGTAGGTCTCCTCGGCGTAGTTGATGCCCTGACGGACCGTCACCGTGCCGTTCTGGTCGACCTCGCACGGGTTGTTGACCGTGCAGCGCTCGCCGTCCTCGTTGCCGGTGTTGTTGACGGCGACGACCTTGCCGGTGGACTGGTCGATCACCGGCGAGCCGGAGGTGCCGCCGATGGTGTTGCAGGCGGAGGTGTAGCGGACCGAGTCCTTCCAGGTCCAGTCGCCCTCCTTGAGGCGGTAGACGAAGCCGTCGATGTTGCAGTTGTACAGCCGCTTCCAGTAACCGGACGCCACGGTGATCGCGGTGCCGGCGACGGGGTGGGTGTCCTGCACGGTGAGGGCGTTGATGCCGTAGGTGCTGCGGATCGACGCGTACGTGGTGGTGGTCCGGTAGATCGTCACGTCGGTGTCGGTCATGGTCGAGTAGACGACCTGGTTGGCGCGCAGGGTGCCGACCCGGGTGCCGGCGGAGTTCAGCAGCCCGAAGCTGCGGGTGGAGGACTGGCCGGTGATGACCTGGCCGGGCGACGGGAAGCCGGTCTCCAGGCAGTGGCCGTTGGTCAGCACCAGCGCGGGGTCGGTGTCCACGGAGGCGGGGAAGCGGATCACCGAGCCGGAACAGTTGCTGAGCGAGACGGTCCCTGCGAAGTTCACCGCCTGCAGGGTGGGCGACGCGGCCTGGGCGCGCTGGGCACCGGCCGCGTCCGCGGGCGCTCCCGTGGGAGCGGCGACCGCGGGTGCCGCACCCGCCCCGGCGATGGCCAGGGCGAAGAACGCGGCGACGAGAGGCTTTCTCATGTGGGGTCCCCTCTAGCGACGGGGCGACCGGAGGTCGTCGGGCCGCCCACGGAGTTGTCATGCGCATTGTTAGCGCCGACAGGACCCACGACAAGGAGCGCTTTTCGGCCGGGAGAGGTCCCCGGCTACCGCCGCTTCCACCCCTTGCCCCGGGCGCTTCCCCGGCCCGACGTCCAGGACGGGGACGGGGAGTCGGACGTCGGGGCGGACGTCGACGGAGAGGCCGGCGAGGAGGGGGACGCGGTGGCCGGCGGCTGCTCCGGGGCGGAGGTGCCCGGGGACGGTGAGGGCGGGGTGTCGCCCGAGCCGGAGGATCCCGGGTCACTCGATCGGGTGGTCGTCGGGGTGCCGGTCCCGGACGGCGGGCCGGACGGGGTCGCGCCCTCGGACGCCGACAGGGTCCCGGCGGTCGGCCCGCTCCCACTGCCGCCGCCGGACGGGGAGCCCCCCGAGGAGAGGCCCGCCACCAGTGCGGCGACCGACACCGCGCCCACGGCGCCCGCCGCCACGACGCCCCGGCGCGAGCGCCACCCGGTGGCCCGGCGCCGGGCCCGCCGCCGGTCCGCCCGGCCGCCCGCCTCGGGCTCCCGAGCGAGGCGGGGCAGCTCGCGCGTCTCGTCGTAGGCCGAGACCTGCCAGCCGTGGGCCGCCGCCGGATCGGCGTACTCCTCGTACGAGGGGGTCTCGGCGCTGTGCGGGAGGTAGACGTTCGGACCGGTCGGGCCGGAGGGGACGTCGGACGGGCTTGGCATGAACGCGCATTCTAGAGACGGGAGGGGTTCCTGGGACAGTCGCGGGACATACCCGCCCGAACCGCCGCGTCTCACGTGGCGGAAAACACGCCGCGGGACGCGGGGGCGGGCCGTAAGCTCCCAGACATGCAGGTGATCCAGTCCACGAAGCTCGCCAACGTCTGTTACGAGATCCGGGGTCCGGTGCTCGAGGAGGCGATGCGGCTGGAAGCGGCAGGTCACCGCATCCTCAAGCTGAACACCGGCAACCCGGCCGCGTTCGGCTTCGACTGCCCGCCGGAGATCCTGGAGGACATCCTCCGCAACGTCTCCACGGCCCACGGCTACGGCGACGCCAAGGGCCTGCTCGCCGCCCGCCGCGCGGTCGTCATGCACAACCAGACCCTCGGCATAGAGACGGACGTCGAGCACGTCTTCATCGGCAACGGCGTCTCCGAGCTGATCGTGATGGCGATGCAGGGCCTGCTGGACGACGGCGACGAGGTGCTGGTCCCCGCCCCGGACTACCCCCTGTGGACGGCGGCCGTCTCGCTGTCCGGCGGCACGGCGGTGCACTACCGCTGCGACGAGCAGTCCGACTGGATGCCGGACCTCGCGGACGTCGAGCGCAAGGTCACCGACCGCACCAAGGCCATCGTCATCATCAACCCCAACAACCCCACGGGCGCGGTGTACGACGAGGCGGTCGTCAAGGGCCTGACCGACATCGCCCGCCGCCACAACCTGCTGGTCTGCTCCGACGAGATCTACGACAAGATCCTGTACGACGGCGCGCGGCACACGCCCACCGCCGCGGTCGCCCCCGACCTGCTCACCCTCACCTTCAACGGCATGTCGAAGGCGTACCGGGTGGCCGGCTACCGGGTCGGCTGGATGGCGATCTCCGGCCCGCGCGCGCACGCCGACTCCTACATCGAGGGCCTGACCATCCTGGCGAACATGCGGCTGTGCGCGAACATGCCGGGCCAGCACGGGGTGGTCGCCGCGCTCAGCGGACGGCAGACCATCAACGACCTGGTCCTGCCGGGCGGGCGCCTGAAGGAACAGATGGACACGGCCTACGAGCTGCTGACCCAGATCCCCGGGGTGACCTGCGTGCGGCCCAAGGGCGCGCTCTATCTCTTCCCGCGCCTCGACCCCACGGTGTTCAAGATCAAGGACGACCGGCAGATGGTCCTGGACCTGCTGCGCAGCGAGAAGATCATGGTCGTGCAGGGCACCGGGTTCAACTGGCCCGAGCCGGACCACTTCCGGGTGGTGACCCTGCCGACGGCCACGGACCTGCGGGACGCGGTGGGACGCATCGGACGCTTCCTGGACGGTTACGGCCAGACCTGACGTGCGCGGCGCGGTCCGCGTCGAGCGGAGCGGGCGGGACGGTTCCGCTTTTGTGGACAGCTCAACTTTAGACAGAATCCAAGCTAGGATGTCTTCCTGAAGCATTGGGAGGCCATCCATGTACGAACCGATCCGGACCAAGTCGGTGCACAGCACGGTGGCTGGCACGCCCTCCGACTTCCCCCACCGCTCCCGCGAGGAGGAACTGGACATCCAGCTCTCGGGGCACCTCGCCGCGCTGCTCGCCGTCACCGACGAGCTGCGGGCGCTGGCACCGTCGACCGACCTGGACGCCGCCGGTGAGCGGCTCGCCGGGCAGGTGGCACGGTTGCGGGGAGGCCGCCCGCCGGTGCGCGCGACGGGCTCCGGCCGCACGGCCGACGCCCCGTCCCTGCACCGCCGCGCCCACGCGCTGGCGGGGCGCGCCCTGGTCGTCGCCGCGTCCCGGGCGGACACGGCGGCGGCGATCCTGGCGGCGGAGCGGATGGACGCGCACGGCGCTGCGCTGGCCGGGCCGCGGTCGTTGAGTGCGGCCGGCTGATCCTGGGCACCCGGGATCCCCTTGACGGCCCCGGTCCGCGTGCACCCGCAGCGTCGCGCGGACCGGGCGCCATGCACTGCGTGCGCTTGAGCGGGCGGTCCCTCTGTGGTGCCGGTGGAGTTGTCGTGCTGGTGGTCGGTGCTTAAGGGGTGTGCGCCGTGGAGGGTTCTGTCGGGGGGTGGCTTCGGGTTCGTCGTGGCTTGTCGCGCAGTTCCCCGCGCCCCTGAGGGGGTGGTCGTGAGCCTTGTTCACAGGGCGGGCGTTCCGCGGCCCTGAGGGTGGTGCGGTGAGCGTCCGTTTCGTCGTTCCGGTCGCCGTGTCGTAACGGGACCGGTGTGTCACCCCCCGTTCATCCCGCGCCGTGGGGAATGTTGGGTTCCGCGTGGAGTGTGCGGGGTGTGAGACGTATCGCAGGGATCGTCCTCGCGGTTCTGCTGGTCGGTGGCGTGGTGGCCGCCGTCGTCGCGGGCCGCAGCGATGGGGACACGGGCACGGCAACGAAGACCGTGCGCATGGTGATCGGGTCCGAGAAGGCCGAGTACTTCGCGGACCCCGACGTGGTGGAGGCCCTCGCCGCCAAGGGCTACACCGTCAAGGCCGAGACCTCCGGGTCGTGGGCCATGGAGGGGCTGGACCTGAAGGGGTACGACCTCGCGTTCCCCTCCAGCCAGGCACCCGCCGCCGAACTCGCCGGGCGCCACGGGGTGCGCGGGACGCTCCCCCGGCCCTTCTACTCGCCGCTCGTCGTCGTGGCCCACCGCGACGCCGCCCAGGTGCTGGCCGCGAACGGCCTCGCCACGCTCGCCACCGGGCACCGCGGCACCCTCAGGATGGCCGCCTACCTCGACGCGGCCCGCCACGACCGCACCTGGCAGCAGCTCAAGGGAGCGGCGAAGTACGGGGAGTTGAGCGGCACGCTGTTCGTGTCCTCCACCGACCCGGAGTCGTCCAACTCGGGGGCCCTCTACCTCGCCGCCGCCTCCTACGTCGACAACGGCGGCCGGGTGGTCGCCGACGCCGCCGGACTCGCCCGCACCGCGCCCCTGATGAAGAAGCTCGTCACCGTCCAGGGCGCCCAGCAGAGCAGTTCCGACGCGGTCTTCCGGGACTTCGTCAGCAGCGCGGGCAACCCGCTCGTCCTGGTCTACGAGTCCCAGGTCGCCTCCCTGCTCGCCGGCGGACAGCAGCCCGGCGACCTGGTCGTGCTCTACCCGGACACCACGGTCAACAGCGACCACACCGTCGTACCGCTCACCGACGACGGCCGGACGTTCGCCGAACTCCTGGGCATCGACCCCGCGTTGCGCCGGCTGGCGGTGCGGCACGGCTTCCGCCCGCAGGGCACCGCCACCGGGTTCGCCCCGGCCGGCACCTATCTCCAGCAGGAACTGACCGGCGTCAAGCAGGCCCCCGTGCCCACCTCCGCGGTGCTGCACGAGATGGCCCGCCGGGCGCGCGGATGACGGGGGACCAGCACACATGACAGACATGGCAGACATGACAGGTACGGCCGGCGGGGCGGGCGCCGCCGGACTCGACGGAGGGTTCACGCTCACCCCGCCCGAGCCCGTGGCGTCCGTGCCGCGGGAGAAGGCCGGCGGGCTGGTCCCGGTCGCCGACGGGGTGCGCACCGAGATGGCCCGCAAGGCCGCCGAGTACGTCGAGGGCCTCGCCGCCCTCGACGCCCGCTCCCCCGAGTTCGCCGGCCGCGTCGGCGAGATCACCGCGCTCGGCGCGGGTGAGATGCGGGCCGCCGCCGCCCAGTCCAACCGCATGCTGGAGCGCGCCGTGCGCTCCCTGCCCGACCAGGGCGGCGACGCCCAGGCCAAGGTGGCCGGCTCGCTCGTCGAACTGCGCCGGGTGGTGGAGGACCTGGACCCGCGGGACGTGCCCGCGGGCCGGGGCCGCCGGCTGCTGTCCCGGCTGCCCGGCGGCAACAGGCTGCGCGACCACGTCGCCAAGTACGCCTCCGCACAGGACACGTTGAACCGGATCGTCGGCGCGCTGCGCGGCGGCCAGGACGAACTGCGCCGGGACAACGCCGCGTTGCAGACCGAGCGGACCCGCCTGTGGGAGACCATGGGCAAGCTCCAGGAGTACGTCGTCCTCACCGAGGCCCTCGACTCCGCCGTCGAGCGGCACATCGACGGCGTGGCGGCGGCCGACCCGGAGCAGGCCGACGGCCTGCGGGCCGACGTGCTGTTCCCGGTCCGTCAGAAGCACCAGGACCTGCTCACCCAGCTCGCCGTGTGCGCCCAGGGCTACCTCGCCATGGACGTCGTGCGCCGCACCAACGAGGAGCTGGTCAAGGGCGTCGACCGGGCGGCCACCACCACCGTCTCCGCCCTGCGCATCTCGGTGATGCTGGCCTCCGCCCTGGACCACCAGAAGAAGGTGGTCCAGCAGGTCGACGCGTTGCGCGGCACCACCGAGGACCTCATCCGGGGCAACGCCGAGATGCTGGCGGGCCAGAGCGGGGACGTCCAGCGCATCGCCGCCGACCCGGCGGTCGGCGCGGAGACCCTGCGCACGGCGTTCCAGCAGATCTGCTCCACGCTCGACGCGATCGACACCTACAAGGTGCGGGCGACCGAGGCGATGGCGACGACCGTGGAGAACCTCACCGCCGAGCTCCAGGCGGCGAGCGGCCGCCTGGAGCGCAGCCGCTCCCAGGGCGCACTGGAGGGCGGGCTGTGACGACACGACCGGCACGCCTCCTCGCGGCCGCGCTCGCCGCGGCGGCCCTCCTCACCGGCTGCACCGCTTCCGGGGAGCAGGCGGACACCGATCCGGACGCCGCCCGGCCCGGCACCCTGCGCGTGCTCGCCTCCAGCGAGCTCAGCGACATGACCACGGTCCTCGCCCAGGTCGCCCGCAGCACCGGTGTCACCGTGCGCCCCACCTACCTGGGCACCCTCGACGCCGTCGACCTGCTCGCCCGGGGCCGGGCCGACGGCCGGTACGACGCCCTGTGGCTGTCCTCCGACGACTACCTGCGGCTGCACCCGGACGCGGCGCGCAAGGTCGTCTCCGAGACGCCGGTGATGTCCAGCCCGGTCGCCGTCGGCGTCCGCCCGGCCACCGTGCGGGCCCTCGGCTGGAACCCCGCGGACGTCACCTGGAGCGACGTCGAAGAGGCCGTACGGGCCGGGCGGCTGACGTACGGCATGACGGACCCGGCGCGCTCCAACTCGGGTTTCTCCACGCTCGTGTCGGTGGCCTCGGCGCTGTCCGGGGCGCAGTCCGCGCTCACCGACGCCGACGTGCGCGAGGCCACCCCACGGCTGAAGGAGTTCTTCCGGGGCCAGAAGCTCACGTCGGGTTCCTCGGGCTGGCTGGCGAGCGCCTACCGGCGGCGCGGCGACGTGGACGCGCTGCTCAACTACGAGTCGGTCCTCAAGGGCGTCCCGGGCCTGACCGTGATCCGCCCGGCCGACGGCGTGGTCACCGCCGACTACCCGCTGGCCTCGCTCGCCTCCACCAGCGCCGCGACCCGCGAGGACGTCCGCCGGGTCACCGAGGCGCTGCGCTCGGCTCCGCTGCAGAAGCTCATCACCGACACCACGCACCGCCGCCCGGTCGTCCCCTCGGTGCCGCCGGGCGCCGGACTGGACACCGCCCGGCGCCGCGAACTGCCCTTCCCGGGCACCCGGTCGGTCGCCGACGGGCTGCTGGACGCCTACGAGAACGACCTGCGCCGCCCCTCGCGGACGGTGTACGTCCTGGACACCTCCGGCTCGATGGAGGGCGGCCGCCTGGCCCGGCTGAAGACGGCGCTGACCGGCCTCACCGGCGACTTCCGCGACCGGGAGGAGGTCACGCTGATGCCGTTCGGGTCGGACGTGAAGGACGTGCGCACCCACGTCGTCGACCCGGCCGATCCGGGCCGGGGCCTGAAGGCGATCCGCGCGGACACCGACGCCCTCAGCGCGGACGGCAAGACCGCGCTGTACACGTCTCTGGAGAAGGCGTACGACCACCTCGGCGCGGACCGGGACGCGTTCACCTCGATCGTGCTGATGACCGACGGCGAGAACACGACCGGCGCCAAGGCGGGCGACTTCGACGCCTTCTACCGGGGACTGACCGCGGACCGCCGGCGCATCCCCGTCTTCACCGTCCTGTTCGGCGACTCCGACCGCGAGGAGCTGGAGCACATCGCCGACCTGACCGGCGGCCGCCTGTTCGACGCCCGCGACGGCTCGCTGGACGGCGCCTTCGAGGAGATCCGTGGCTACCAGTGACCGCGTCCTCGGCTACCTTGAGTCCCGCAAGAACCTCACCGGTGGCGCCTGCGGACTGCTGGGCCTGGTCCTGACGTTCACCGGGGTGGCCGGCCCCTACTGGCCCGTGGTGGTGGCCGGGCTCTACGGCGCGGGCGCGCTGGTCGCCCCGCCGGAGCGGCCCCCGGTGCCGGACTTCCCGACCCCGTCGGACCGGCTGGAGGAGCTGCGCGCCGACTTCGCCCGCCTGGACGGCTACCTGGGCGAGGTGGGCCTGCCCGCGTCGGCGTCGCCCCGGGTCACCGAACTGACCGGGGTGCTGGGGGCGTTGCTGGAGCGCGGCTGGGGTGCCGACGCGCTGGCCCAGGACCCCGAGGGCCTGCACACCGTGGCGCGGATCGTGCGCCAGGACCTGCCCGAGGCGGTCGACAGCTTCGTACGGGCCCGCTGGTGGAGCCGTCTCGCACCGGGTCAGGAGTCGCCTGAGCGGCACCTGGAGCGCCAACTGGCGCTGCTGGCGCGGGAGGCGGTCGATCTGGCGGCGGTGCTGAAGGAGGCGGACGCACGGCGTCAGGAGACCCACACCCGCTACCTGGAGGACCGCTGAGGGTCCCCGGGAACGGGCGGGGGCCCGTCGCCGTGCTCCCGTCGGGGCGGACGGGGGCGCGGCGGCGGGCCCATGGCCCCGCACGCCGTTGTGCGGGACCTCGCCGGTCTGCACCGCGGCCGGCCCGTGACGATGTTGCTGGTCAGGGCACACTCGGAAGACCGGCCGCGGAGTTCTGGGAGGAGCGGCGGCTCAGCCGAGGCGCTCCACCAGTGCGTGGTACTGGTCCCACAGCTCCTTCGGGGTGTGGTCGCCGAAGGTGTTGAGGTGCTCGGGCACCAGCGCGGCCTCCTCGCGCCACACGTCCTTGTCGACGGTGAGCAGGAAGTCGAGGTCGGACTCGGACAGGTCCAGGCCCTCGGTGTCGAGGGCGCCCTTGGCCGGCAGGACGCCGATCGGCGTCTCGACGCCCTCGGCCCGGCCGTCCAGGCGCTCCACGATCCACTTCAGGACGCGGGAGTTCTCGCCGAAGCCGGGCCAGACGAACCGGCCCGCGTCGTCCTTGCGGAACCAGTTGACGTAGTAGATCTTCGGCAGCTCGGACTGGTCCTTGCCCTTGGCGACGTCGATCCAGTGGGCCATGTAGTCGCCCATGTTGTAGCCGCAGAACGGCAGCATCGCGAACGGGTCGCGGCGCAGCTCGCCGACCTTGCCCTCGGCGGCGGCGGTCTTCTCGGAGGCCACGTTGGCGCCGAGGAACACGCCGTGATTCCAGTCGAAGGACTCCGTGACCAGCGGTACGGCGCTGGCGCGGCGGCCGCCGAAGAGGATCGCGGAGATCGGCACGCCCTTGGGGTCCTCCCACTCGGGCGCGATGATCGGGCACTGCGCGGCCGGCACGGTGAAGCGGGCGTTGGGGTGCGCGGCCGGGGTCCCCGACTCCGGGGTCCAGTCGTTGCCCTTCCAGTCCGTGAGGTGGGCCGGGAGCTCCTCGGTCATGCCCTCCCACCACACGTCGTTGTCGTCGGTGAGGGCGACGTTGGTGAAGACGGCGTTGCCCCACAGGGTCTTCATCGCGTTGGCGTTGGTGTGCTCACCGGTGCCGGGCGCGACGCCGAAGAAACCCGCCTCGGGGTTGATGGCGTACAGGCGGCCGTCCTCGCCGAAGCGCATCCACGCGATGTCGTCGCCGATGGTCTCCACCGTCCAGCCGGAGACGGTGGGCTCCAGCATGGCGAGGTTGGTCTTGCCGCAGGCGCTGGGGAAGGCGGCGGCCACGTACTTCGACTCGCCCTGCGGCGGGGTGAGCTTGAGGATCAGCATGTGCTCGGCGAGCCAGCCCTCGTCGCGGGCCATGACGGAGGCGATGCGCAGGGCGTAGCACTTCTTGCCCAGCAGGGCGTTGCCGCCGTAGCCGGAGCCGTAGGACCAGATCTCGCGGGACTCGGGGAAGTGCGAGATGTACTTGGTGGAGTTGCAGGGCCACGGCACGTCCTCCTGGCCCTCCTCCAGCGGGGCGCCCAGGGTGTGCACGGCCTTGACGAAGAAGCCCTCGGAGCCGAGCTCGTCCAGGACGGGCTGTCCCATGCGGGTCATCGTGCGCATGGACACGGCGACGTAGGCGGAGTCGGTGATCTCTACGCCGATCGCGGACAGCGGGGAGCCGAGCGGGCCCATGCAGAAGGGCACGACGTACATGGTGCGGCCGCGCATGGAGCCGCGGAACAGGCCCTGCTCACCGGTGAAGACCTCCCGCATCTCGGCGGGGTCCTTCCAGTGGTTGGTGGGGCCGGCGTCCTGCTCCTTCTCGGAGCAGATGAAGGTCCGGTCCTCGACGCGCGCGACGTCGGTCGGGTCGGAGGCGGCGTAGTAGGAGTTCGGGCGCTTGATCGGGTCCAGCTTGCGGAAGGTGCCCTTGGCCACGAGCTCGTCGCACAGCCGGTCGTACTCGGCCTCGGACCCGTCGCACCAGACCACGGCGTCCGGCTGGGTGAGTTCCGCGATCTCGTCGACCCACGAGATCAGTTCCTGGTGAGTGGTCGGGGTGACGGGGGGAGCCGCGATGTCGCGCGCCACGATCGCTCCTAGGTGAGGGATTTTGTCCTTGTCTGCCCCGTGGGGGCCGCGACCCGGATGCCGCGCCGCCTCCCTGGCTGCGCTCATCCGGTGCCGACCGCACTCATTTGATCCTCCGACGACCGGGCCCATCTGTCCAGAGGACGTCACAGATGAGCGGAGTGAGGCTCGCCACGTGCACGGCGCCCCTTTGCGTCCACTTGGCGTTCAGGGGGGTGTTCTTTGGGCGAACCACGGGTTTCACCAAAGAAAGGAGGGTGAACGGCCCCCGTAGGAGCACGAGGTGACGGCCGTTCGCCGCAGTCGGCGCGGGGCTGATTCATGACTTACGGCTCCGTAAGTAAAATTCGGCGTATGACTGCGCCCGTCCCCGACGTGCCCTCGGACTCGCCGGCCGCCGGCCGCCGTTCCGGCGCGCGCTCCTCCTCCGCCACGCCCTCGACGGCCCACCAGTTCGCCCAGCAGGTCAAGCAGCAGGTGACCGAGCACCTCACCGAGCCGATCAAGCCGAAGCTGCGCGGCTGGCTGCACCTCGGCATGTTCCCGGCCGCGCTGATCGCCGGCCTGGTGCTCACCGCACTGGCGGACTCCACCCGCGGCCGCATCGCCTGCGGGATCTACGCCCTGACGGCCTGCCTGCTGTTCGGCGTGAGCGCCCTGTACCACCGGGGCGACTGGAGCCCGCGCATGGACGGCGTCCTGCGCCGGCTGGACCACGCCAACATCTTCCTGATCATCGCCGGCACCTACACGCCGCTGACCCTGCTGCTCCTGCCGGGCGTCAAAGGCCGCTGGTTGCTGTGGGGCATCTGGGCCGCCGCGGGCGCCGGCATCGTGTTCCGGGTGTTCTGGGTCGGCGCCCCGCGCTGGCTCTACACGCCCTGCTACATCGCCATGGGCTGGGCGGCCGTGTTCTTCCTGCCCGACTTCCTGCACACCGGCGGCCCAGCCGTGCTGGTCCTGGTGATCGTCGGCGGCCTGCTCTACAGCGCGGGCGGCATCGTCTACGGCATCAAGCGCCCGAACCCCTCACCGCGCTGGTTCGGCTTCCACGAGGTGTTCCATTCCCTGACACTGGCCGCGTTCGCGGTGCACTACGTCGGCATCTCCCTGGTGGCCTACCAGCACGCGTAACGCGCGCGGTGCGGCGCACCGCACCGGACCGAAAGGGCCACGGCTCCCCGCCGTGGCCCTTTTTGCATGGCCGAACGCGACTGACCGACCCTTCCGATTGACAGAGCATATCTTTTGACAGCTACTCTCACTTCATGGACACCTTCACTCCGGACCCCCGTCGCTGGTGGGCCCTCGCCGCCCTGGTCGCCAGCATGCTGACCCTGGGCTTCGACACGACGATCCTCAACGTGGCCCTGCCGACCATGGCCGCCGACCTCGGCGCCACCACCGGCGAGCAGCAGTGGATGGCCGACGCCTACGTGGTCGTCTTCGCCGCGCTGATGCTCCCGGCCGGTCTCCTCGGCGACCGCTTCGGACGGCGCCTGATGCTCGTCGTCGGACTCGGGATCTTCCTGGCCGGCTCCCTGGTCGGCGCGCTGGCCGACGGGGTGGGGGCGGTGATCGCCGCCCGCGCCGTGATGGGCGTCGGCGCGGCCCTGGTCACCCCGCTCGCGCTCTCCGTGCTGCCGTCGCTCTTCGCCCCCGAGGAGCGGGCCAAGGCCGTCGGCATCACCTCCGCCGCCTCCGCGCTGGGCCTGCCGCTCGGCCCGATCGTGGGCGGCTGGCTGCTGAACCACTTCTGGTGGGGCTCGGTGTTCCTGGTCAACGTGCCCATGGCCGCCCTCGGCATCGCCGCCTGCGTCCTCCTGCTCCCGGAGACCCGGGACCCCGCCTCCCCCACCGTCGACGTGGTGTCCACCGCGCTCACCGCTACCGGCCTCGGCGCCCTCGTCTACGGGATCATCGAGGCGCCCGGCCGCGGCTGGGGCGACCCGCTGGTGCTGGGCGCCCTCACGGGGGCCGTCGTCCTGCTCACCGCGCTCGTCCTGCGCGAACGCCGCGTCGAACGGCCCATGCTCGACATGACCCTGCTCGCCCACCGCGGCTTCCTGCTCAACACGGTCGCCGCGACCCTGGTGATGTTCGTCCTGTCCGGCCTGCTGTTCGTGCTGCCGCCCTATCTCCAGGCCGTGCTCGGCCACGACGCACTGGGCACCGGGCTGCGGCTGCTGCCGATGATGGGCGGCCTGCTCGTCGCCTCGCGCACCGCCCCGCAGCTCACCGCGCGCTTCGGCGCCCGCGCCGCGGTGACCGCCGGCCTGGTGGTCCTGGCGTTCGCCGCGTTCCTCGGCAGCCGGACGACGACGGACTCCGGCTACGGCTTCACCGCGCTGTGGCTGTCCGTCACCGGGCTCGGCTTCGGCTTCGCGCTCATCCCCGCCATGAACAGCGCCCTGGACGCCCTGCCCCGCGACCGGGCCGGCAGTGGCTCCGGCCTGCTGATGACCCTGCGCCAGGTGGGCGGCGCCATCGGCATTGCCCTGCTCGGCAGCCTGCTCGCCGGCACCTTCCGCGACCGCCTCCACACCGGCGGGCTGCCCCCGCGGGCCGCCGACACCGCCGGGGACTCCGTGGTCGCCGCGCACCTCGTCGCCGAGCGGGTGGGCTCCGCCGACCTGGCCGCCTCCGCCAACAGTGCCTACGTCCACGGCATGGGCGTCGTGCTCCTGGTGTGCGGCGTCGCCGCCCTGGTCTCGGCGCTGCCCGCGGCGGCCTTCCTGCCGGGCGCGGCCCGGCCGGACCGGGCGCCCGCCGCCCCCGTCATGGCTGACGGGGAGGCCGATGCCCGACAATGACGCCATGACGCCCGTACACACCTCCCCCGCGCCGGACGGTCCCCGGCCGGGCCTCCGGGAACGGAAGAAGATCAAGACCAGGACGGCGATCCGCGAGGCGACCTATGCGCTGATCGCGGAGCAGGGGTACGAGGCCACCACGATCGAGCAGATCGCGGAGCGGGCCGAGGTGTCGCCGTCCACGGTGTTCCGGTACTTCCCGACCAAGGAGGACATCGTCCTCACGGACGAGTACGACCCGCTGATGCTGGAGGAGCTGCGCTCGCGTCCCGCCGACGAGCCGTGGACGGACTCCGTCCGGTACGTCGTGGGCCGGGCCGTCCAGCTGTCCGACCAGGACCTCGCGATCACCCGGCTGCGGGCCCGCCTGATGACGCAGGTGCCGGCGGTGCGCGCCCGGATGCTGGAGACCATGTCCGTCACCGGCCGGATGCTCGCCCAGGCCGTCGCCGAGCGCGCCGGCCTCGGCACGGACGACCTGGAGGTACGGGTCTACACGATGTCCCTGATCGGGGGCCTCGCGGAGGTGTACCAGTGGTGGGCGGAGAACGACATGCGGGAGGACCTGTACGGCCTCCTCGACCGCGCCCTGACCGTGCTGGAGCAGGGGTTCCCCGGGAAGAAGCCCTGAGGCCGGCCCACCCCCGCGTGTCATCCTGACCCCGTGACCCCACCCGAGATCCACGTCGACGTCGCCCCCGAGCTGGCCCTGTTCGTCCCGCACGCCCGACGCCGGGGCAGCACGGCGCTCGCCGTCGACGGCGTCTCCACGCTGGGCCACGTCGTCGAGTCGCTCGGCGTCCCGCTCACCGAGGTCGGCGCGCTGGTCGTCGACGGCCGCCGGGTGCCGGTCGGGCACGTCCCGGCGGACGGCGAGTCGGTGAGCGTCCGGCCCGTCACGCGCCCCCAGCGGGTGCCCGGGGCGCCCCTGCGCTTCCTGCTCGACGTGCACCTGGGCACCCTGGCCCGCCGGCTGCGGCTGCTGGGCGTGGACACGGCGTACGAGTCGACCGACATCGGCGACCCGGCGCTGGCCGCACGGTCGGCCGCCGAGCAGCGGGTGCTGCTCAGCCGCGACCGGGGCCTGCTGCGCCGGCGCGAGCTGTGGGCGGGCGCGTTCGTCTACAGCACCCGCCCCGACGACCAGCTCGACGACGTCCTCGACCGCTTCCGCCCCGAGCTGCGCCCCTGGACCCGCTGCACCGCCTGCAACGGCCTGCTGCACGAGGCCACCAAGGACGAGGTCGCCGACCAGCTCGCCCAGGGCACGCACCGCACATACGACGTGTTCGCCCGGTGCGACTCCTGCGGCCGCGCGTACTGGAAGGGCGCCCACCACGACCAACTGGAGGCCATCGTGGAACGCGCGGTGACGGAGCACGGGGGGCGGGACACCCCCTAGATGTGCTGTCCGGGACGGGCCCCGGGTGGCGTCAGCCGCGCAGGGTCCTGCTCAGGTGCTCCGGGTCCGTCGTCGGGGCGTCGCAGGTGAAGTTGCGGCAGACGTAGGCCGTTGCCGTGCCGCCGGCCAGGGGGCGGTCGGCGAGGAGCGGGAACTCGTCGCTGTCCGGGGTGCCCCAGGCCAGGACCGCGCCCGGTGCGGTGCCGAGCAGGGCCGTGCGCTGCAGGAGCCGGGTGGCGGGGTCGTCCAGGGCGGGGCCCACCACCGCGACCTCCTTCGGCCCGTCGAGCAGCGCCTCCGCCACCGCGAGCCCCCAGCCGATGAACCGCGGCACGCGCGGCCCGAGCGCCTTGACGACCCCGAGGGCCCGCTCGGCGGCGGTCCGGTGCGGCTCGGAACCGGTGTGCGCGGCGTACGACAGCAGCGCGCCGGCGGCGGCCGTCCAGCCGGAGGGCGCGGCGTTGTCCGTCGGGTCCTGCGGGCGCCGGATCAGCCGCTCGGCGTCCGCGGCCGTGTCGAAGAGGGTGCCGTCCTCGCCGAGGAACCGGGTCAGGACGTGGTCGAGCAGCAGCCCGGCGAAGTCCAGCCAGACACCTTCCCCGGTCACCGACGCCAGCGCGAGGAAGCCCTCGGCGACGTCGGCGTAGTCCTCCAGCACCCCGGCGTTCGCGCCGGCCCGGCCGTCCTTGCTGGTGCGGGCGAGCCGCCCGTGCTCGTCCAGGTGCACCCGGACCAGCAGGTCGGCGGCGGCGAGGGCGGCCTCGACCAGGTCGGGCCGCTCGAAGCAGGCGCCGGTCTCGGCGAGCGCGGCGACGGCCAGCCCGTTCCAGGCGGCGACGACCTTGTCGTCCCGGCCGGGCGCCGGGCGCGTGGCCCGCGCGGCGAGCAGCCGCACCCGTGCCGACTCCACCCGCGCCGCGTCGAACACGCTGTCCTGCTGCGGGAGTTGCAGCACGGAGGCGCCCTCCTCGAAGGTGCCCTCCTCGGTCACGCCGAAGTACTGGGCGGCGAGTTCGGCGTCGTCGTGCAGCACCTCGCGCAACTGCTCCGGCGTCCACACGTAGTAGGCGCCTTCGACGTGCCGGCCGGTCCCGTCGTCGCTGTCGGCGTCCAGCGCGGAGGCGAACCCGCCCTGCTCGGTACGGAGTTCGCGCACCATGAAGTCGGCGGTCTCCAGGGCCACCCGGCGGGCGAGCTCCGACCCGGTGCTGCGCCACAGGTGCGTGTACACCCGGCACAGCAGCGCGTTGTCGTAGAGCATCTTCTCGAAGTGCGGGACCACCCAGTCCCGGTCGACGGAGTAGCGGGCGAAGCCCCCGCCGAGCTGGTCGTAGATGCCGCCGCGCGCCATGCGCTCACAGGTGTCCCGCGCCATCTGCAGCGCGCCCTCGGCGCCGGTGCGGGCGTGGTGGCGCAGCAGGAACTCGACCACCATGGACGGCGGGAACTTGGGCGCCGCGCCGAACCCACCGCGCTGCGCGTCGTACTCCCGGGTGAGCGCCAGCAGCGCCTGCGCGAGCTCCTGCTCGCCGGGGGCGTCGGTGCCGCCGAAGGCGATCTCCCGCTGGGTGAGGTCCCGGACGATCTTCCCGGCGACCTCGGTGACCTCGTCGTGCCGCTCGTTCCACGCCTGGGTCACACCGGCGAGGACCTGCCGGAAGGACGGCATGCCGTGCCGGGGCACGGGCGGGAAGTAGGTGCCGAAGTAGAACGGCTCGGCGTCGGGCGTGAGGAACACGGTCATCGGCCAGCCCCCGTGCCCGGTGGCGGCCTGCACGGCCTCCATGTAGACGGCGTCCACGTCGGGCCGTTCCTCGCGGTCGACCTTGACGTTGACGAAGTGCTCGTTGAGGTAGTCGGCGGTCGTCCGGTCCTCGAACGACTCGTGCGCCATCACGTGGCACCAGTGGCAACTGCTGTACCCGACGCTCAGCAGCACCGGCAGGTTGCGCCTGCGGGCCTCGTCGAACGCCTCGTCCGACCAGGGCCACCAGTCGACCGGGTTGTCGGCGTGCTGGAGCAGGTACGGGGACGTCTCTAGGGCCAGTCGGTTCGCCATGTCTCCCATCCTGCCGCAGTACCCCGCACGACACCGCTCAGGCACCCCGCACGGCACCGGCCCCGGTCCGGCCCCGTCACGCACCCTCGCCCCGGCGCGCCCGCGGCACCACACTTGACCGTGGGACACCGTCGGCGCGGAGGGGGACGCGGGACATGCGGGACGCTCATCGGAGCGAGGTGGAACGGCTGTTGGAGCGGGCCGTGCGGGAGGAGGTACGGCGCGCGGGCGGGCGTACGGACGGCGCGGCGCTGCTCGCCCGGGGGCGCGCGGCGCTGGACGAGCTCGCGCGGCCGGCCGCCGAGGAGTACGAGGCGTACGTGCGGGCGCTGGACGAGGCGGAGGCCGGCCGGGTCGGCTTCGCGCAGCGGTACGCCGCGCAGGGCGGCCGGACCCCTCTGGTCGTCGCGTCGGTCGCCGCGGTCACCGCGGTCGTCGCCGACCTGGTGCTGGGCACCGGGCCGGGCACCGCGCTCGGCACGGGTGCGACCGTGGGCGTCGTCGGCGCGGCGGCGACCGTGGTGAAGGCCGCCGGGGCCCACCTGCCCGCCGCGCACCACCGGGCGGGCGCGGCGGGCCGGCCGGGCGGCCCCGAGCAGCTGCGCCTGCAGTGGCTGAGCGCGCTGGAGGTACGCGGGATCCGCCCGTTCCTGGACCAGCAGCGGGTGCTGGGCGCCACCACCGGTCCGCGGCGGACGGGACCGCGGCTGCGCGGCGCCGACAAGAGCGCGGCGGCCCGCGGCCGGACGCTCCTGGAGCAGTCGTACGGCCAACTCCCCGAGGTGGGCGGTGCGTTCGCGGGGCGGCGCGCGGAGCTGGAGCGGATCCGGCAGTGGGCACGGGCGGGCCGGGCGAGCACCACCACCCGGCCGACGGTCGTGGTGCTGCACGGGGAGCCGGGCAGCGGCCGGACGGCGCTGGCGGTCCGGGCCGCGCACGACCTGCGCGACGAGTTCCGCGGGGCGTGCGTGGTGGACCTGCGCGGCGCCAGCGCCGAGGAACCGCCGCTGCCCACCCGGGACGCCCTGCTGCACCTGCTGAACCGGCTCGGCGCACCGCGCGAGCAACTGCTCTTCCGGGAGCGCTCGTCGCCCGACCAGCAGGTCAAACGGCTCGGTGAGCTGTACCACCAGCACCTGGCCGGGGTGCCCGTCATCGTGGTCCTGGACGACGCCTCGGACGCCGCGCAGGTCCTCGCCCTGGTGCCGGAGCGCTCCGACAGCCTGGTCCTGGTCACCGCGCGCACCCCGCTGGACCTGCCGGACGACGGGCCGGCGCGGGTGCACGAGCTGCCGGTCGCACCGCTGGAGCCGGCCGGCGCGGAGGAACTGCTGGGCGCCGCCGCGCAGGACCGCACCGGCCCGTACGACGCGGAGGCCACCGAGCGGATCGTCGGCCTGTGCGGCGGGCTGCCGCTGGCACTGCGGGTCGCCGGGTCCTCGCTGGGGCCGCGCTCACCGCGCCGGCTGGCCGCGGACCTGGCGGCGTACGGTCCGGTCGGGCCGGTGGAGCGGGCGCTGTGGCTGCGCTACACCGACCAGCCGGAGCCGGCCCGGCGGCTGCTGCGGCGGCTGGCGCTGTCCGGCCGGGCCTCGCTGGGCGTGGCCGCGGCGACCGCGCTGCTCGGCACGGACCGCACCGAGGCGGCCCGGCACCTGACGGACCTCGCCCGGGCCGGTCTGGTCGACACCGTCCGCGGCGACCGGTACCGGCTGCACGACCTGGTGCGGGCCTTCGCGCAGGCCCGGCTGCTGGAGGAGGAGGACCCGGCCGAGCGCGCCGCCGCCCAGCAACGCCTGATCGTCAGCTGCGCCGAGCTCGCCGACTCGGTGCTGCGCCTGGTCGACGGCAACATGTCGACCCGCTCGGACCGCTTCACCCCGCACGGCTTCACCTCCCTGGAGGAGGCGCTGCGCTGGCTGGACGACGAGTCGAGCTTCATCACGGCGACGCTGCGGCACGCGGAGGGCGTGGACCGGGCGGCGGTGCTCAGCCTGCTGGGCGCGCTGTGCGACTACTGCCTGCTGCGCGGCGACCTGTACCGGCTGGGCGAGATCAGCGAGCTGGCCCAGTCCGTCGACGAGGACCTGCTGGTGCGCTCGGTGCAGTGGCGCACCGGCATCGCGGCCCGCCAGCTCGGCGAGCTGGACAAGGCCCGCACGACGCTGGCCTCGGTGGTCGACCTGTACCTGCGGGCCGACCACGACGCCGGAGCGGCCCGCGCCCTGGGCTCGCTGGGCATCACCCTGCACCACCAGGGCCGGCTGACCGAGGCGGCGGCCAAGCTGCGCGAGGCGCTCGACCTGCAGACGGCCCCGGAACTGGCCACCGACCGGGCGTGGACGCTGCACGCGCTGGCCGCCGTGGAACGCGACCGGGCCCGGCCCGCCGAGGCGCTGGACCTGCTGCGCCGGTCCCTGGAGCTGCACCGGGAGGGCGGCTCGGTGCACGGCGAGGCGTGGGCGCACTTCCAGCGGGGCCAGCTGTACCTGCGCCTCGACGACGTCCCGCGGGCCGAGGCCGACCTGCGCACCGCGCTGGAGCTGTACGGCCGTACCCGCGACGCCCGCGGTGAGGCGTGGGCGCTGACCCAGCTGGCCAGGGCCCGGCTGGTCGCGGGCGACGCGGCGCCGGCCGCGGAGGGACTGCGGGGGGCGGCGGCCCGGCACCGGGACAACGAGGACGCGCGCGGCGAGGCGTGGACGGTGCACTACCTGGGGCTGGCGCTGGAGGAGGGCGGCGACCTGGACCAGGCGGTGCGGGAGCTGGAGCGGGCCCGGTCGATGTTCTCGCGGATGCGGGACGTGTACGGCCTGGCGTGCGCCCGCCACCACTCGGCGCGGGTGACCCGCGACCAGCGGGCGGCCCGGACGGGCTCGCTGCGCAACTCCGGCTTCGCCCGCCAGCTGCTGGTGGACGCCCGTGCCGACTTCCAGCGCATCGGCGTCCCGCACGGTGAGGCGTGGACCTGTCTGGAGCTGGCGATCGTGGACGCGGGCAACGCGCGCACCCCGCAGGCGCTGGCGCTGTGCGACGAGGCGGCGGGCCTGTTCGCCTCCTACGGCGACCGCCGCGGCGAGGACTGGGCCCGGTTCCTGCGCTGCACCCTGCTGCCGTACGCCTCCCCCGGCGGTGTGGAGGTCGGCACGGCGGTCGCCGAGGAGGAACTGACCCGCCTCGCGGGGGCCGACCATCCGCTGCGCGACAGCAAGCTCACCGACTGCGTCGAGGCGCACCGGCTCCTGCTGGAGCGCGGGGTGATCCTGGAGAAGGGCTGGCAGGCGTGGCACCTGGGCACGGTGCCGGACCGCCACGCCCGGGAGGTGATGGGGGTGGCGGTGGACCTGGCGGACTGACCGGCGCGGCCGGGCGGGCGGCACCCGCCACCGTCGGCCGGGCCGCCGGCCGGCCGCTCAGCCCCGCTGCGGCCCGGCCTCGGACGAGCCGGTGGTGCGGGCCGCCGTGCCCGCCTCCCGGTCCGCGGTGTCCTCGGCGCCGGGGGGCTCCTTGAAGTCGACCTTGCCCATGTGGCGGTTCATCGACTTCATCAGCGCCCACACCGCCACCGCCATCGCCGCGAAGACGATGAAGCCGAGGACACCGGGGGTGACCTTGTTCTCGTCGACCTCGGCGAGGGGGACGAGGTGTGCCATTGCCACGCTCACGCTTGCGCTCATGTCAGGCATTGTCGCGGATGCCCGCGAAGAGGTCGTCCTCGGGGAGGGAGGTGTCCACGAGCGACTTCGCCAGCTCGTACTCCTCCGTCGGCCAGACCTCCTTCTGCAGGTCCAGCGGCACCCGGAACCAGCCCCCGTCGGGGTCGATCTGCGTGGCGTGGGCGATCAGCGCCTTGTCGCGGATCTCGAAGAACTCCGCGCACGGCACGTGCGTGGTGAGCGTGCGGTCCTTGTGACCGGAGTCGTCCCAGCGCTTGAGCCAGTCCCCGTAGGGCGACTCCAGGCCGCGGTCGAGCATCGCCTGGTGCAGGGCCTCGGTGCGGGGGCGGTTGAAGCCCTGGTTGTAGTAGAGCTTCAGCGGCCGGTACGCCGGGCCGTACTCGGCCTCGGGGTACTTCTCGGTGTCCGCCGCGCCCTCGAACGCCACCATCGAGATCTTGTGGGTCATGATGTGGTCGGGGTGCGGGTAACCGCCGTTCTCGTCGTAGGTGGTGATCACCTGCGGGCGGAACGCGCGGATCTGCTTCACCAGCTCGCCGGCCGCGTGGTCGACGTCCTCCAGCGCGAAGCAGCCCTCGGGCAGCGGCGGCAGCGGGTCGCCCTCGGGCAGCCCGGAGTCGACGAAGCCCAGCCACTCCTGCTTGACGCCCAGGATCTCGCGGGCCTCGTCCATCTCCTTCTTGCGCACCTCGTGGATGTGCTCCTCGATGTACGCGTCGCCCTGGAGCTTGGGGTTGAGGATGGAGCCGCGCTCCCCGCCCGTGCAGGTCACGACCAGCACGTCCACCCCCTCGGACACGTACTTCGCCATGGTGGCCGCGCCCTTGCTCGACTCGTCGTCGGGGTGGGCGTGCACGGCCATCAGTCGCAGCTGGTCAGTCAAGACTCAATCCTCGTAAGTCGGCGCCCCGCGTCTGGGGGTGCGTTCGGCGGCTTCTATAGTGACCGAATCGGGGGTCCAATAATTCCGGGGCCCTGCTCCGGGGACGGTTTTCGGAACACCGCCCGCCACCGACCAGGACCCGGCGAGAGGACGATCATGAGTACGACGCCGAGCACCCGGGTGCCCGAGCGGCGCTACGGGCCTTCCTCGGACCGGAACGCCGACCGCACGCTCAAAATCGTCGGTGCCGTGCTCGGCGCGCTGCTGCTGCTCCTGGTCGGCTACTTCGCCTACCACTACGTCGGGCAGAACAAGATCAGCGCCCAGGTGATCGCCTTCCAGGCTCAGGACGACGCGGTGTCGGTGCACCTGGAGGTCCACAAGGACGCCGGCACCAGCGGCTACTGCACGGTCCGCTCGCAGGCGGCCGACGGCTCCGAGGTGGGGCGTGCGGACTTCCGCTTCACCGGCTCGGCCACCCGCGTCGACAAGGTCGTCACGCTCCGTACGACCGCGCGCGGCACGACCGCCGAGCTGCTCGGCTGCCACGCCGACTGACCTGCGTTGACGACAATCTGGTCGGTTATGTCCTCCCCCTTTCGCCGGTGAATTGTTAGGCTCGTGGTTTCGCCCTCCCCTGGAGGAACATGCTTCTGGGTGGGGCGACGTTTTGTATTCCCAGTACCTACGAGGAGCACCTGTGACCCAGACCAGCGAGAACGTCACCTGGCTGACCCAGGAGGCGTACAACAAGCTCAAGGACGAGCTTGAGTACCTTACTGGTCCTGCGCGCACGGAGATCGCCGCCAAGATCGCCGCCGCGCGCGAGGAGGGCGACCTGCGCGAGAACGGCGGGTACCACGCGGCCAAGGAGGAGCAGGGCAAGCAGGAGCTCCGCGTGCGCCAGCTGACCCAGCTCCTCGAGAACGCCAAGGTCGGCGAGGCCCCGGCGACGACGGACGGCACGGTCGCGCCCGGCATGGTCGTGACGATCGCGTTCGACGGCGACGAGGACGACACGCTGACCTTCCTGCTGGCCTCCCGCGAGTACGCCAGCTCCGACATCGAGACCTACTCGCCGCAGTCGCCGCTGGGCTCCGGCGTCACCGGCCACAAGGTGGGCGAGGACGCGGAGTACGAGCTGCCCAACGGCAAGAAGGCCTCCGTCCGCATCCTCAAGGCCGAGCCCTACAGCGGCTGAGCCGCTCACCCGCACCACCCCGCGGCCCCCGGCGTCCTGACGGTGCCGGGGGCCGCGTCATGCCGCGGCCGGTGGAGGGGTCAGCCGTCCGCCGCCCGGTACTTGCGCACGGCCAGGGTGCGGAAGACCCCGACGATCAGCACGGACCAGATCAGGGAGGCCCACACCGGGTGCTGCATGGGCCAGGCGTCGGACTGGACGACGCCGGGGTTGCCGAACAGCTCGCGGCACGCCTGCACCGTGGCACTGAAGGGGTTCCACTCGGCGATGTGCCGCAGCCAGGGCGTCATCTGGCTGGCGTCGACGAAGGCGTTGGAGATGAACGTCACCGGGAAGAGCCAGATGATCCCGCCCGACGTGGCGGCCTCCGGGGTGCGGACCGAGAGCCCGATCAGGGCACCGATCCAGGTGAAGGCGTAGCCGAGCAGGAGCAGCAGGCCGAAGGCGCCCAGGACGCGGCCCGCGTTGGTGGGTTCGGCCGAGCCGGTGCGCCACCCGACGATCAGGGCCACGATCGCCAGGACGGTCAGCGTGATGCACGTCTGCACGAGGTCCGCGACGGTCCGGCCCGTCAGCACCGCGCCGCGGGCCATCGGCAGGGAGCGGAACCGGTCGACGAGCCCCTTCTGCATGTCGTCCGCGATGCCGGCGGCCGAGCCGGCGGTCGCGAAGGTCACCGTCTGGGCGAAGATGCCGGCCATCAGGAAGTTCTTGTAGACGTCCGGGTCGGTGGAGCCCCCGACGCTCATCGAGCCGCCGAAGACGTAGGTGAACAGCACCACGAACATCACCGGCTGGATGACGCCGAACAGGACCATCTCGGGGATCCGGGTCATCCGGATCAGGTTCCTGCGGGCGATCACCAGCGAGTCGGACACCATGCTCATGCCGCTCATGACGCGGTCTCCTTGTCGCTCTCGTCGTCTGCGGTCTCGGCGGCGTGTCCGGTCAGGGACAGGAAGACGTCGTCGAGGGTGGGCCGGCGCAGCCCGATGTCGTCGATCTCGATGCCGCGGCCGTCCAGTTCCCGGATCACCTCGGCGAGCAGCTTGGCGCCGCCGGTGACCGGGACGGTCAGCTTGCGGGTGTGGTCCTCGACCGTGGTGTCGCCCTTGCCGAAGCCGCGCAGCACCTCGGCGGCGGTCGCCATCGCGTCGCGCTCGTGCACCACGACCTCGACGCGCTCGCCGCCGGTGCGGGCCTTGAGCTGGTCGGAGGTGCCCCGGGCGATCACCCGGCCGTGGTCGACGACGGCGATGTCGTGGGCCAAGTGGTCGGCCTCCTCCAGGTACTGCGTGGTCAGCAGCAGGGTGGTGCCGCCGGAGACGAGCTGCTTGATGACCTCCCACAGCAGCTGGCGGTTGCGGGGGTCGAGCCCGGTGGTCGGCTCGTCCATGAACATCACGGGCGGCGAGACCACCAGCGCGGCGGCCAGGTCGAGGCGGCGGCGCATGCCGCCGGAGTAGGTCTTGGTGGGCCGGTCGGCGGCCTCGGCGAGGTCGAACCGCTCCAGCAGCTCGGCGGCCCGGGCCTTCGCGGGCCCGGCCTTCATCTGGTAGAGCCGGCCGACCATCTGCAGGTTCTCCCGGCCGGTCAGGTACTCGTCGACCGCGGCGAACTGGCCGGACAGGCCGATCGAGCGGCGGACCCGGACCGGGTCCTTGAGCACGTCGATGCCGGCCACCAGGGCACGGCCGCGGTCGGGGCGCAGCAGGGTGGTCAGGCAGCGGACCGTGGTGGTCTTGCCCGCGCCGTTGGGCCCCAGCAGGCCCAGGACCGTGCCCTCGGGGACGTCGAGGTCGACGCCGTCCAGAGCCTTTACGTCACCGAAGGTCTTCACCAGGCCTTCGGCGTAGATGGCGCCCGGCATAACAGTTCTCCACGTCGTCGGGGTCGTCGGGGATCCGTCGATGAGTTCGGATGGCGAGTCAAGTCTCAGTGGGCGTGGGTGCGGCGCGCCCCTGGTTTTCGGGGACGCCCGGACCGTGACCCGGCACACACCATAACGCGATGTATCGCGAGTCACAACGGGTTTCGGGCAGATGACCCGAAGGAGTGAGCGACCGGCCGACGGGGGGACCAGGCGGGAGGACCAGGGGGCCCGAGGGGGCCCCTCCCCGGCTCAGTCGATGACGGTGTACCCCGCCGCCCGCAGCGCGCGGCCGACCTCGGTGCAGTGCTCCGGGCCCATCGTCTCCAGCTGGAGCTCCACCTCCGCCTCGGTCAGACCGAGCCGCGGGTCGGTGCGGATGTGACTGACGTCCAGGACGTTGGCCTCGACCCCCGACAGCACGCCCAGCAGCGTGGCGAGCGCCCCGGGCCGGTCCGTCAGCCGCAGCCGCACGGCCAGGTAGCGGCCCTGCGCCGCCATGCCGTGCCGCAGCACCCGCTGCATCAGCACCGGGTCGACGTTGCCGCCCGACAGCACCGCCACCACCGGCCCCTCGAACGCGCCGGGCCGGCTCAGCAGCGCCGCCACCGGGCTCGCCCCGGCCGGCTCCACGACCAGCTTGGCCCGCTCCAGGCACAGCAGCAGCGCCGCGGACAGCTCGTCCTCCGACACCGTGCGCACCTCGTCGACCAGCGCCCCGACCAGCGCGAACGGCACGTCGCCCGGCCGCCCCACCCTGATCCCGTCGGCCATCGTCGCCGGGTTCTCCAGCGCGACCGGGCGCCCGGCCGCCAGCGACGGCGGGTACGCGGCCGCGCCCGCCGCCTGCACGCCGACGATCCGCACGTCGGGCCGCACCGCCTTCACGGCGACCGCGATGCCCGCCGCGAGACCGCCGCCGCCGATGCCGACGACGACCGTGCGCACCTCCGGGCACTGCTCCAGGATCTCCAGGCCCACCGTGCCCTGACCGGCGATGACGTCCGGGTGGTCGAAGGGGTGGATGAACACCGCGCCCGTGCGGGCCGCGTACTGCTGCGCGGCGGCCAGCGTCTCGTCGACCACCTGCCCGTGCAGGCGCACCTCGGCGCCGTACTCGCGGGTCGCGCTGATCTTCGGCAGCGGGGCGCCCTTCGGCATGAACACCGTCGAGCGCACCCCGAGCAGCGACGACGCCAGCGCGACGCCCTGCGCGTGGTTGCCGGCGCTCGCCGCGACCACCCCGGCGGCCCGTTCCTCGGGCAGCAGGCCGGCGATCCGCACGTAGGCGCCGCGCAGCTTGAACGACCCGGTCCGCTGGAGGTTCTCGCACTTGAGGTGCACCGGCTGCCCCACGAGCCGGGACAGGTACCTGCTGCCCTCCATCGCGGTCGTGCGGGCCACGCCCGACAGCATCTTCTGCGCGCCCCGGACGTCGTCCGCGGTCACGGTCCGCAAGGAGTCAGCCGTGCTGTAGCTCATGACCCCAGCATCGCAGTTCACAGGCGTCGCGACCCGGTGTGACCAACCCGCGGAACGGGATTGCGCAGCGCCGGTACGACCGCCGTCCGGGCCGCGTACCCTGTCCCCCAGCCCAGCACCCTCATGAAGCGAGCCCCCGGCCATGCCCACAACACCTGGAATGTCGATGGACATGACGACCGTCGGTGACACCGGTCTTCTCGACACGCTGCAGCACGAGGTCGCGCTCTTCGCGCGCCGTGCCGAACAGACCCGGCTCGGCGGGGTCGGCCAGGTGCGCAACTCCATGGACCGTGCCGCGTACCTGCTGCTCAACCGCCTCGACAAGGAAGGGCCGATGGGCGTCAAGGCCCTCGCGGCCAGCATGGGCATCGACTCCTCGACGGTCACCCGGCAGGTGGCGCCGCTCGTCGACACCGGCCTGGTCAAGCGGACCTCGCACCCCGAGGACGGGCGCGCGGTGGTGCTGCAGCTGTCCCCGCGCGGCCAGTCGCGGCTGGAGGAGGTGCGCTCCTCGCGGCGTCAGCTGATGGCCGAGCTGACCCACGACTGGGCGCCGGAGGAGCGCGAGACGTTCTGCGCGCTCCTCACGCGCTTCAACGGCGCCCTGTCGGCGCGCATGTCCGCCCCGGGCGTCTCCGGAGCGGACCAGTCCCCGGCCTCCTGACCCGGGCGGCGCCGCGCGGCACGCACCCGCGCGTGCGCGGCTCTTGACCGGAGGGCTCCCCCTGGCCTCAGATGAGACCGGATCCCGAGGATCCACGGATCGGCGTCGGGGGGAGGCGCGGTGCGACGAAGGCGACAGGCCCAGGACACCCTCCGGGCCCGCGAGTTCGAGGCGTTCGTCGCGGGAGCGGCGGGCCGGCTGCTGCACACGGCCGCCCTGCTCACCGGTGAGGCACCCGACGACACCCCCCGCGCGCGGCGGCTGCTGACGCTGGCGCTGGCGCACACGTACGCGTGCTGGGACCGGCTGCGCGGCGACGACCCGTACGACCACGCCCGCCAGCACCTGGCCACCCGGTTCGCGCACGGCGCCTGGTACCGGTACGGCGTCCCGGGCCGGCGGCGCGCCCATCCCGACAACCCCCTCGCCGTCCTGGGCCCGCAGGAGCGGCTGATCCTGGTGCTGCGCCTGTACGAGGGGGTCGCCGAGGAGCAGGTCGCGGCACTGCTGGGGCTGCCCCGCGAGCGGGTGGCCACGGTCTGCGACCGGGCGACGGCCACCGTGCTGCACCCGCCGCGGACGTCCGCCCCGACGGTGGGCCGGCCGAAGGTGGCGCCGTCGTGAACCGGGTGGAGCGGGAGGCCGCCGTACGGCGGATCATGGACCGCGCGACCCCGCGCGTGCCGCCGGACCTGTACGCCGACGCCGTCCGGCGCGGTACGCGCGCGGTGCACCGCCGCCGGCTCGCCCGGCGCCTGATGTGGCTGGCGCTGTGGGCGGCGGCCGTGGCGCTGCTGGTCTGGGCGCTGACCGCCCGGCCGTGGGTGGAGCCGCCGTCGCAGACGACCCCACCGCTGACCGACTGGTGAACCGCGCGGGGGCGGGCCCCGCCGGTGGGCCTACTTGCCCAGGGCCTGCTGCAGGTCCTCCAGCAGGTCGTCGACGTTCTCGATGCCGACGGAGAGGCGGACCAAGTCGGCCGGGACCTCCAGGGCGGACCCGGCGACGGACGCGTGCGTCATGCGGCCCGGGTGCTCGATCAGCGACTCGACACCGCCGAGGGACTCGCCGAGGGTGAACACCTGGGCGCGGTTGCAGACCTCGACGGCCGCCTCCTCGCCGCCCTCCACGCGGAACGACACCATGCCGCCGAAGGCGCGCATCTGCTTGGCGGCGACCTCGTGGCCCGGGTGCTCGGGCAGGCCCGGGTAGAGCACCTGCGTCACGCGCGGGTGGCGGCCGAGCATCTCGGCGACCTTGGTGGCGTTCTCGCTGTGCCGGTCCATGCGCACCGACAGGGTCTTGGTGCCGCGCAGCACCAGCCACGAGTCGAAGGGCCCGGCGACCGCGCCCATCGCGTTCTGGTGGTACGCCAGCTCCTCGCCGAGCGTCTCGTCCGCCGTGATCAGCGCACCGCCGACGACGTCGGAGTGGCCGCCCATGTACTTGGTGAGCGAGTGGACCACGACGTCCGCGCCGAGCGACAGCGGCTGCTGGAGGTAGGGCGTGGCGAAGGTGTTGTCGACGACGAGCCGGGCGCCGGCGTCCCGGGCGACCTGGGCGACGGCGGCGATGTCGGTGATGCCGAGCAGCGGGTTGGAGGGCGTCTCGACCCAGACGGCCTTGGTCTTCGGGGTGATCGCGGCCCGCACGGCGGCCGGGTCGCTGGTGTCCGCCACCGACCACTCGACGCCCCAGCGGGCGACGACCTTCGCGAACAGGCGGAACGTGCCGCCGTACGCGTCGTTGGGGATCACCACGTGGTCACCGGGGCTGAGCAGCGTACGCAACAGGCAGTCCTCGGCCGCCAGTCCGGACGCGAACGCGAGGCCCCGGCGACCGCCCTCCAGGGCGGCGAGGTTCTCCTCCAGGGCCGTCCTCGTCGGGTTGGCGCTGCGGCTGTACTCGTAGCCGCCGCGCAGGCCGCCGACGCCGTCCTGCTTGTAGGTCGAGACCTGGTAGATCGGCGGGACGACCGCGCCGGTCAAGGGATCGGCGGTGTTGCCCGCGTGGATCGCGAGGGTCTCGAAGTGCTGACTGATGTGCCTGTCGCTCATGTGCACCGAGGGTAGTGCGCCCGGGGGGCGGATGCCGATCGGCGGCGGCGTGGCCCCCGGCACAACCTCCCGCGCACCCTCCCCGCGCCGCGCCCCGGCGGCCCGCTCGTCCGGGGTTTTCCACAGGCGGCGGGAGGGGGTTGGCCAATTGTCGGCGCGGTCTGGTTCGCTTGAGGCATGGAGATTCTCTGGGTCCTGATGGCGCTGGTCATGATGGGCGTCGTGCTGAGCCCGTTCCTGCTGCGCAGGCGGGGGCGGATCGAGCAGGTCGCGCCGGGCCACCCGGACGCCGCGGACCCGGCGGACTACGGCTTCGTGCGCGAGGAGGAGCTGGACGTCCGCCTGCCCGGACCCGACCAGGACCTGCTGGACGTCCTCGACGTCGTCCAGCGCGGCCAGGACCACCGCGCGGCCCAGCAGTTGCTCGCGGGCACGGAGACACAGGGCGAGCTGCGCTGGCAGCGCGTGCAGGCCTTCGCCGGCGCGGCGGCGCTGGAGCTCCAGCAGCGGCCGGGCGGCGTCAGCGAGACGCCGGGCGGGCAGTGGCTGCGGGTGTGGCGGCTCCAGGCGCCCGAGGACCCGGGCGGCGCGGCGGTGCACGCCGAGTTCCTGGTGCAGCAGGCGTGGCGCACGGCGGCGCCGGGCACGGACGACTTCCGGATCATCATGGAGGAGGCCCGGGACGCCTGCGGCCAGGCGGCCCTGCTGGCCCCGGGCGACCCCGTGCCGCACATCACGGAGCTGTCGGTGGCCCGCGGCCTGGGCTACTCCCGGCCCGAGTTCGAGCAGCTCTGGCTGAAGGTCCTGGACCGGGCGCCGCACCACATGGGGGCCCACCTGGCGGCGCTGCACTACTGGTGCGAGAAGTGGCACGGCTCGCGGGAGCTGGCGTACCAGTTCGCGGAGGCCGCGGCGGCGCGCGCCCCGCGCGGCTCCCTGCTCGCCGCGATGCCGCTGTTCGCGGTCTTCGAGCACCTGCCGGAGGTCAACCTGGTCGCGAGCTTCTACCAGTCGGAGACGGTGACCAAGGCGATCCACGGCGCGCTGCACGCGGTGCACTCGGCGCGCCCGGACGACCCGATGCTGGCCCACGTCCGCCACCTGCTGGTGTTCTTCCTGGTCCGCGCCGAGCGCTGGTCGGAGGCCATGAACCAGCTGGTGCACGTCGACGGCCACGTCGGCGCGCTGCCCTGGACCCTCTCCCCGGACCCGGCGGCGGAGTTCGCGGTGTACCGCGCGCTGGCGGTGGCGGGCTACGAGGCCAACGGCGGCAGCCCGGCCACGCTGCCGCACTGACCCCGCGCCCGCACCGCCCGCGTCACACCTGGGCGCGGCGCGGCAGGCGCCAGTTCGGACGGGGGAAGTGGCAGGTGTAGCCGTCCGGGTAGCGCTGGAGGTAGTCCTGGTGCTCCGGCTCCGCCTCCCAGAAGGGGCCGACCGGCTCGACCTCGGTGACGACCTTGCCGGGCCACAGCCCGGAGGCGTCCACGTCCGCGATGGTGTCCTCGGCGATCCGCTTCTGCTCGTCGTCCACGTAGTAGATCGCCGAGCGGTAGCTCATGCCGATGTCGTTGCCCTGGCGGTTCTTGGTGCTCGGGTCGTGGATCTGGAAGAAGAACTCCAGCAGGGCCCGGTAGTCGGTCTGCTCCGGGTCGAAGAGGACCTCGATGGCCTCCGCGTGCGTGCCGTGGTTGCGGTACGTCGCGTTCGGCACGTCTCCCCCGGTGTAGCCGACCCGGGTCGCGGTCACGCCCGGGAGCCGGCGGATCAGCTCCTCCATCCCCCAGAAGCATCCGCCCGCCAGCACGGCCCTCTGCGTCTGCGCACCCATTGCGGCCTCCACACTCGTCGACTCGATCACTGGTCACCCGGACGAACCCCGCGCACCGGGCGCGCGTGTCCTGGGCCCGATGTCGTCAACACGGGAGGGTGCCCGGCGATTCCGTAGGGTGGGCTCCTCGATCCCGTACGCCCCGACCCGCCACGCCGGCGGGCGGCTGCGGCGTACGGCCAGGACTGAGGGGGAAGCGACCGTGAGCGGGAGAGGGGGGCGCGTGGGCTGGTCCACGTTCCTGATCGGCGGTGGGTGGGACGGGACGGCTGTCGCCGCCGTGTACGGGCCGTTCGTCCGGGCGGCCGCCGCGCGGGCCGCGGGCCGCGTGCCCCGGATCGGGTGCGTCGTGCTCGACGAGGGCGACGGGCCCGCGCAGTTCGCCCGGTACGAGCCGGTGCTGCGCGCGGCCGGTGACTGCGCGCCGGTACCGGTGCTGGTGCCGCTCGGGGGGCGGTTCGCACCGGCCGCCGTGCTGGACGGGGTGGACGGCGTGGACGGGCTGCTGGTGTGCGGCGGGCTGACGCCCGCCTACCAGGAGGCGTTCGCCGCGGACGCCGCCTCGACGGCCGCGCTGCTGGCGGAGCGGGGCATCCCCTACGCCGGGTTCTCCGCCGGGGCCGCGCTGGCCGCCCGGGACGCCGTGGTCGGCGGGTGGCGGGCGGACGGGGTCGCGGTGTGCCCCGAGGACGCCGGGGAGGACCTCGACGAGGTCGCGGTGCGGCCGGGGCTCGGACTCGTGCCGTTCGCGGTGGACGTGCACGCCGCGCAGTGGGGGACGCTGCCCCGGCTCGCCGCCGCCGTGGCCGCCGGGCGGGTGGAGCGGGGGGTCGCGCTCGACGAGGACACGGCGGTCGAGGTGACCGCCGGCGCGGGTGAGGACGGCGGTGCCGTCGTGCGCGTCGCCGGGCTCGGCCGCGCCCACACCGTGCACCGGGCGGCCGACGGGGCCGGGGTGCTGGTCCGGTCGTACGGGGCCGGCGCGTCGTTCACCGTGAGCGGCTGACGTACGGACCGCGTGCGTGCCGGGACGCGACGGGCCCCGGTGCGCACGTGGCGCACCGGGGCCCGTCATCGGACCGCCGGCCGGCGGACGTCAGCCGTCAGCCGTCAGCCGTCAGCCGTCAGATCGTCGCCGTGTCGATCACGAACCGGTACCGCACGTCGCTGTTCAGCACCCGCTCGTACGCCTCGTTGATCTCCTCCGCGGCGATCAGCTCGATCTCCGCGCCGAAGCCGTGCGCCGCGCAGAAGTCGAGCATCTCCTGGGTCTCGGCGATACCGCCGATCATGGAGCCCGCGAGGGTCTTGCGGTTGTTGATCACCGAGAAGAGGTTGAGCGAGATCGGCTCCTCGGGGGCGCCGACGTTGACCAGCGCGCCGTCGGTCTTCAGCAGCGACAGGAACGCGCCGAAGTCCAGCGGGGCGGAGACGGTCGACAGGATCAGGTCGAAGCTGCCCGCCAGCTCCTCGAAGGTCTTGGGGTCGCTGGTGGCGTAGTAGTGGTCGGCGCCCAGCTTCAGCCCGTCGTCCTTCTTGCGCAGGGACTGGGACAGCACGGTCACCTCGGCGCCCAGCGCGTGCGCGATCTTGACGGCCATGTGGCCGAGGCCGCCCATGCCGAGGACCGCGACCTTCTTGCCGGGGCCGGCGTTCCAGTGCTTGAGCGGGGAGTACGTGGTGATGCCGGCGCACAGCAGCGGGGCGGCCACGTCCAGGGACAGGCCGTCGGGGATGCGCACGACGTAGTTCTCGTCGACGACGATCGCCCGGGCGTAGCCGCCGTAGGTGGGCTCGCCGTTCTTGTCGAGGGCGTTGTACGTGCCGACCATGCCGCCGCCGGTGCAGTACTGCTCCTGCCCGGTCTTGCAGTTGTCGCACTCGCGGCAGGAGTCGACCATGCAGCCGACGCCCACGCGGTCGCCGACGGCGTACTTCGTCACGCCGGGGCCGACCTCGGTGACGACACCGGCGATCTCGTGGCCGGGGACCATCGGGAACATGGCCTCGCCCCAGCCCTCGCGGGCCTGGTGGATGTCCGAGTGGCAGATGCCGGCGAACTTGATGTCGATCAGGACGTCGAACTCGCCGACCGGTCGCCGCTCGATCGTCGTGCGCTCCAGCGGAGCCTTGGGGGCGGGGACGGCGTACGCAGCAACAGTGGTCATGCCGAGGGGTCTCCTAGCAGGGTCGCGTCACGGGGGTTTCCGTACCGCCCGGCCTGCCGTGCGGCGGCCGGGCACGGCTTCCAGCGTGCCCGGGATCCGTGCGTCCACCCAGGTCACGCCTTTGCGTACGTCCGGCGTGCGTACCACTGACGGGGTCAGGCTCCTGGTGGTAGGACCAGGAATACTGGACACATGGACGAACGCCCCGATTCCGCCCCCCGCGCCGCCGGGGCCGGCACCGAAGCCGCCGTCGGCCGCCCGCTGGACCGGCGGGCCGAGCTGAGCGAGTTCCTGCGCACGCGCCGGGCCCGGCTGAAGCCGGAGGACGTGGGGCTGCCCGACTTCGGACGGCACCGCCGGGTGCCGGGGCTGCGGCGCGAGGAGCTGGCGCAGCTGGCCGGGGTGTCGGTGGCGTACTACACGCGGCTGGAGCAGGGCAACGGGCGCAACGTGTCGGCGGAGGTGCTGGACGCCATCGCGCGGGCGCTGCGGCTGAGCGACGCCGAGCACGCGCACCTGACGCACCTGGCCAAGCCCAAGCACAAGAAGAGGCAGGCCGCCCGCCCCCAGCAGGTCAGGGCCTCGCTGCGGCAGCTGCTCGACACGATGGACGCGGTGCCCGCCTACATCGTGGGGCGGCGCTCGGAGATCCTCGCCTGGAACCGGATGGCGGCGGCCCTCTTCGGCGACTGGTCGGAGCTGCCGGCGGCCGAACGCAACTGGGCGCGGATGGTGTTCCTGCGGCCGGAGTACCGGGACCTGTTCGTCGAGTGGGAGCAGAAGGCGATCGACATCGTGTGCGCCCTGCGCATGGACGCCGGCTGCTACCCGGACGACCCGCGGCTGTCGGCCCTGGTGGGCGAACTCTCCGTCAAGAGCGAGGAGTTCCGCCGACTGTGGGCGACCCACGACGTCAAGGAGAAGAACCACGGCGTGAAGCGCCTGAGGCATCCCCTGGTCGGGGAACTGGCCCTGAACTTCGAGGGGTTCCGCCTGGCCGGCGACACCGACCAGTCCCTGGTCGTGTACCACGCGGAACCGGGCACCCCGTCGGCCGAGGCCCTGCGCCTGCTGGCGAGTTGGGGCACGGACGCGTCCCGCGCGGGCGCGCAGGACCGGTCGCCGTCCGTCTGACCGGGGCCGCCGCCCCGCATCCGGCAGCGGGCTGTGCGCCGTGCGGGTGACTGGTTAGAGTCGGGGGGTTACCGCTGGTCGTGGGGACGGCCGGCGCGGCACCGGTGGTGCCGGTGTCCGGGGAGGGGGCCGCGCGGAGATGAGCCGTCGCGCAACGGGTGTGGTCGGTACGTGGGCCGAGATGCAGCGGCAGCAGCAGCGCCTGCTGGAGGCCGAGGCGCGGCGCCGGCGGGCGGAGGCCCGGGAGGCCGCCGCGTACCAGCGCTACGCCGCGCAGGCCCAGCGGGAGCACCGGCAGGCCGAGGCACGTCGGCGCACCCAGGAGCTGGAAGCCCAGGTGGAGGCGCTGCGGGGGCTGTTGGCGAGCGGCACCCGGGCGCCGGCGTTCCGGGCGGACGCGTTGCTGCGGACCGAGGAGGTGGCGCCGTTCGCCCCGGGAGCGCTGGCGCACCCGCTGCCCCTGCCGCACCCCGACGCCTACCCGCCGCGGGCCGCCTGGACCGCGCACCAGCGCGCACAGGCCCAGGCGGAGGCGCGCGCCCGCTTCGAGCAGGACTGGTACGCCGCGCAGGCCGCGGAGACCCGGCGCCAGCAGCAACTGGCCGCGTACCAGCGGGAGTACGAGCGTCAGACGGAGGCCCACCGGGCCGAGGTGCGGCGCCACAACGCCGGCGTCACCGAGGTGACCGACGGGGTGCGCCGCGGCGAGCCCGGCGCGGTGGTCGAGTTCTTCTCGGCCGCCCTGTACGCCGCGACGGCCTGGCCCGAGGGCTTCCCCCGCCAGGTCGGCGCCGCCTACGACCCGGCGGCCCGCCACCTGGTGGTGGACTGGGAGCTGCCCGGCTTCGGCGTCGTGCCCGAGGCGAAGGCGGTGCGGTGGTCCGCCGCGGACGGCGACTTCCGCGAGACGGCCCGTCCGGTGACGCAGCGGCGGGCCCTGTACCGCGAGGTGCTCGCCCAGTCGGTGCTGCTCGTGCTGCACCAGCTGTTCGCGGCCGACCCGTTCGGCGCGCTGGCCTGCGTCACCCTCAACGGCTTCGTGGACGAGCCCGACCCGGCGACCGGGCAGCGCGGCCGGATCGTGCTCGCCACCGTCATGGCGGAGCGGTCCGTCTTCGGCGGCCTGCGCCTGGAGGTGGTCGACCCCGTCAGCTGCGTCACGGACGGGCTGCGCGGGCAGCTGTCGGCCCGCCCCGACCAGCTCACCGCCGTACGGCCCGCCCTGCGCCCCGCGGACCTCGGCGACCGCGTCGTCACGCACGACGACGGGGCCGAGGAGCCCGACCTGTCCGCCATGGACCCGATCGCCTTCGAGGCCCTGGTCGCCGAGCTGTTCCGGGCCATGGGCATGCAGGCGGTCATGACGCAGCGCTCCAACGACGGCGGCGTGGACGTCGACGCGCTCGACCCCGCCCCGATCCGCGGCGGCAAGATCGTCGTCCAGGTCAAGCGTTACCGCAACACCGTGCCGCCCAGCGCCGTCCGCGACCTGTACGGCACCGTCCAGGACCGGGGCGCCAACAAGGGCGTGCTGGTGACGACGTCCGGCTTCGGGCCGAGCTCGTACACGTTCGTCCGGGGCAAGCCGCTGGAGCTGATCACGGGCCCGCAGCTGGTCGACCTGCTGCACCGGCACGGCCTGCGGGGGCGGCTCGGCGACGGCGCGCCCGCGGCGCCCGCGGCCGGTGCCCCCGCCCGGCCCGCCCCGCCGGCCGGCGACCACAACGTCCTCGGCATGTCGTGGTCCGGCGGGGTCGCGCTGGACGTGTGCGCGCTGGTCTGCCGGGGCGACCGGGTCCTCGGCGACGACTGGTTCGTCTTCTACAACAACCCCCGTACGCCCGACGGTTCGGTGCACGCCGTGCCGCCCGCCCCGCCGGACCGGGCGGCGGTCCGGGTGGCGTTCGACGCGCTGCCCGCCGGGGCGGACCGGCTGGTGCTCGTCGCCGCCGTGGACCCCGAGGCCGACCCGGGCGCCGACCTGTCGGGCTTCACCGACGCGCACATCCGGCTGCTGGACCCCGCCCTCGCCGAACTCGGCGTCCTGGGCGTCTCCGACGGCCGCACCGGGGAGACGGCGCTGGTCCTCGGCTCCTTCCGGCGCCGGTCCTCCGGCGACTGGGACTTCGTCCTGGGCGGCAAGGGCTACCGGGGCGGACTGGAGGAACTGCTGGGAGACTTCGGGATCGAGGTCGGCTGACGGACGGCGGGGGGCGGCGGAACCTCGGACGGCGTACGGCGGACGCCGGCGCCGGCGCCCCCTCAGGCGAGCCACGCCCCTCAGGGCGCCGCCTTCTCCGTCAGGGTCAGCCTGCCCTTGCGGATCGTGGCCAGGCGCGGTGCCTTGCGCGCGATCGCGGAGTCGTGGGTGACCATGATGAAGGTCAGGCCGCGCTCCTTCCACAGGGTGTCCAGGACGTCCATGATCTCGTCGCGCATGCCCTCGTCGAGGTTGCCCGTGGGCTCGTCGGCGAGGAGCACCTTGGGCTGCTTGACCAGCGCGCGGGCGATGGCGACGCGCTGCTGCTGGCCGCCGGACATCTCCGAGGGCAGGTGGCCGAGGCGTTCGCCGAGGCCGACCGAGCGCAGGGCCTCCGCGGCCCGCTCGCGGCGCTCCCTCACCTTCACGCCGAGCGGGACGAGCGCCGTCTCGACGTTCTCCTGGGCCGTGAGGGTGGGGATGAGGTTGAAGGACTGGAAGACGAAGCCGATGTTCTCGCTGCGCACCGTGGTCAGCCGGGTCTCCGACAGCCGGGCCAGGTCGGTGCCGTCGAGGACCACCTCGCCGGAGGTGGGGCGGTCCAGGCCGCCCAGCATCTGCAGCAGCGTGGACTTGCCGCCGCCGGTGGGTCCCTGGATGACCAGGCGGTCGCCGTCGGCGATCGTGAGGTCCACGCCGTCCAGCGCGTGGACGGTCTCCTTGCCGCGGGTGTAGCGCTTGGTGACGCCTCTGAGTTCGTACATGGTGGGTGCAACTCCTGGGAGGGGAAGGGGGGTCGGCGCGGGACGGCGCTACTCGACGCGGCGCAGCGCGTCCGCGGGGCGCAGGCGTGAGGCGCGCCAGCCGCCGAACGCCCCCGCGATCAGGCCGCCGGCCACCGCGAGACCGACCGCGACCGCCACCGTGGTGACGCTCACCGGCGCGGTCAGGGCGACGTCCAGGGTCTTGGCCGCCGCCTGCCGGCCGGGGCCGGCGAAGCCGCCGCCCGGACCGCCGCCCGGGCCGCCGTCCCCCCCGCTCCCGCCGCCCAGCTGGGCCTGGAGGGTCGGGCTGACGGCCGTCACCGCGTAGGCGCCGGCGAGGCCGAGGGCGATGCCGAGGGCGCCGCCGAGCAGGCCGTTGACCATGGCCTCGCCGACCACCTGGCGGGTGACCCGGCCGGACTTCCAGCCGAGGGCCTTGAGCGTGCCGAACTCCCGGACGCGGCGGGAGACCGCGGCGGAGGTGAGCAGCCCGGCCACCAGGAACGCGGCGACCAGCACGGCGATGGACAGCCACCTGCCGACACTGGTGGCGAGGGAGGACGCGGTGGACAGCGAGCCGGAGACGGTGTCCGCGAGGTCGGCGGAGGTCGTCACCGTGGTGCCCGAGACGTTCTTCTGGATCGCGGACTTGACGGTGTCGATCTTCTTCGAGTCGGTCGCCTGGACGTAGATCGTGGTGACCTTGTCGGCCGCGTCGGCGAGCGTCTGGGCCTGCTTCAGCGGGAGGTAGAGGTTGGCCGCCGCGTCGCCGCTGTCGGCCGTGGCCACGCCGATGACCGTGTACTTCACGCCTTTGACGGTGACGGTGGACCCGACCTTGAGCTTCTTCTCCTTGGCGTAGGCCGAGTCGGCCACGGCCACCCGGGCGGCGGTCTCGGTCGTCCTGAACGTCCGACCGCTGGTGATCTTCGAGGAGGTCAGCGGGCCGAGGGCCGGCTCGGTGACGTCGGTGCCGTAGACGGAGTAGCTGTTGACGTCGAAGTTCGCGCCGCCGCCCTGCACCTCGCCCTGGGGGGCGCCGCTGCCGCCGTTGCCGCCGGGTCCGCCCTGCTGCCCGCCGGTGCCGTCCTGCTGGAACTGGCCGCGGGTGAACTGGCCGCTGACCTTGAGGACCTGCAGGCTCAGTCCGCCGACCGCGCCCTGGACGCCCTTCTGTGCGCTCACCTTCGCGACGGTGGAGGCGGCCAGGGTCTGGAAGCCCTGGACCATCACGCGGTCGCTGCTCTGCTCGGAGTCGTCGCCGTCCTCCCGCGCGTCGAACTGGAAGCGGGGCCGCTCGGACGAACTGGCCGCGGGCGCGGCGGCCTTGGTCACCGTCATGTCCGTCCCGAGGCCGTAGAGCGACTGGAGGACCTTGTCCTGGGCCTTCCCCATGCCCGAGGACACGGAGGTGACCACGATGACCAGGGCGATGCCCAGCGCGAGGCCGGAGGCGACGACGAGGGCCGCCTTTCTGCGGCGGCGCAGTTCGCGCCTCAGGTAGGTGAAGAACATGCGCCGAAAGCTAGGGACGGCGCGTGATGACTCGATAAGGCCCGCATAAGAGCGGGATGAGAAGGCCGTGCGCGGGCCCCGGACGCAGCGGCGCCGCCCCCTCGGCGAAGGGGGCGGCACCTGGGCGTGTGTGCGTCCGGCCGCGTGGCGGGCGGGCCGTCAGGGCGTCAGACGGCCGAACCGGCCTTCCAGGTCGCCCAGTCGAGGTTCCAGCCGTTGAGGCCGTTGTCCGGGGCGACGGTCTTGTCGCCGGTGTTCTTCACGACGACGACGTCACCGACGATCGAGTGGGTGAAGAACCAGTAGCCCGGCGTGCCGGTGTCATTGGCGCCCTTGGTGTCGGACAGGCCCACGCAGCCGTGGCTGGTGTTGACGCTGCCGAAGATGGACTTGGCGCCCCAGTAGTTGCCGTGCACGAAGGTGCCGGAGTTGGTCAGCCGGATGGCGTGCGGCACGTCCTTGATGTCGTACTCGCCCTTGCCGTCGTCGTCGGTGAAGCCCACGGTCGCGCCGTTCATGCGCGTCTCCTTGAACTTCTCGGACATGACCATGATGCCTTCGTACGTCTTGTTGTCGGGCGAGCCGGCCGAGATCGGGATGGTCTTGACGACTGCGCCGTTGTGCGTGACCTTCATCTGCTTGGTCTTCGCGTCGACGTAGCTGACCTGGTTGCGGCCGATGTGGAAGGTGACCGTCTTCTGCTGCACGCCGTAGACGCCGCTCGCGCCCTCGACGCCGTCGAGCGCCAGCTTCAGCGTGACGGTGGAGTTCTCCTGCCAGTAGTCCTGGGGGCGGCAGTCCATGCGCTGGGCGCTGAACCAGTGGCAGGCGACCTCCTGGCCGCTGCTGGAGGTGACCGTGACGCCCTTCTGGACGGCGGCCTTGTTGGTGATCTGCTTGTTGAAGTTGATCGACACCGGCATGCCGACGCCCACCGTGGAGCCGTTCTCCGGCGTGAAGCTTCCTATGAAGCTGTTGGCCGGGGAGACGGTGGTGAACGAGGCGTTCTCGTGGGCGACGCGGCCGTCGGAGTCCTTGGCGCTGACCGCCAGCTTGTAGGTGGTCGAGCGCTCCAGCTGGCCGCTGGGCTTCCAGCTGGTGCGGTCGGCCGACATCGCGCCCTGCACGGCGCCGCCGTCCGCGGTGGTCATGGTGACCTCGGTGAGCGTGCCCTTGCTCACCGTGACGGAGGCGGAGTTGTTGATGGAGGCGTTGTTCGTGCCGTCCCCGGGTGTGATCTTGATCTGCGCCTCGGACGTCTTCTGGGCCGCCGCCTCGTCGACGTTCGCCGACGAGGTGTCCTTGCCGCTGTCGCCGGAGGCGCTCGCGTCGCCGTCCGAACATCCAGAGAGCACCAGGATGCCGCCGAGCAGTGCGGACGCGGCCATCAGACCCTTGCGCCGCTTACTGTTCGCAATCACACGCTTCTCCATCGTTGCCGATAACCGAAAAACCCCGAGGGTCCCCGTAACTGAGTTCAACGCCGCGACCGGTTCGTCCCGTTCCACATCCACCGTATGTGTGGGGCACACCACGTCCGGGCGGTGGTGGTCCACCGCGTGGCCCGTGGTGCGGGGGTCGGCCCGTGCGCCCCTTGAGACGACGAAACCCCGGACGGTGGTTGCCGCCCGGGGTCACGATTTCCCCGGAACGCTCAGCCGATGCCGGCGCTGCCGTGCTCGTCCTCATCTTCCTGGACATCATCGTCGTCGAGGTCCCAGTCGGGCGAGTCCGGGTCGTAGTCGATCCGCTCACTCGACCAGGACGCCTGCTGGAGCTCGACCCCGGGTACCTCGCTGACCAGCGCGAACGGGTCGACGAGGTACGCGAGCGCCTCCGCGGTGTCTTCCGTCACAGCGCTCTGGGCCTGGGTGCGCTCCTCGTCGGGCACCTCCGGGTCGTCGGCGAGGTGCCGCAGGGCCGCCCCGGTCACGGCGTCCCCGTCCGCCACCTCCAGCACCAGCTCCACCCGAAGCCGTACAAAACGTGATGTCTCTTCAGTGCTCATGGTCCGGAGCGTACGGCTCCCGCCGCCCGTGACTTTCCCGTGACCCGCGGCTTTCACTAACATCGCCCCACACGGCCAATTCGCCAGCGCCACAAGGGGATCGATATTCCGTGTCATCCGCTCGCCGTCCTTTGCTGACCGCCGCCGCCGCGGGGACGCTGCTGTGCGCCCTCTGGTTCGTCCCGACCGCCAACGCCACCCAGGAGACGGCGGACACCACGGGGGCGACCACGAGCGCGTCGACGCAGGTCAGCACGCATGCCCGGGCCACCACGGCGCACGCCGCGGGCACGGCCACGGGCACCTCCACCGCCGCCCGCACGGCCTCGGACACCACCACCGGCACCACCACGGACACCGCCGCGGGCAGCACCGCCGCCGACGGGCCGTCCGACACCGGGACCCGGCTCGCCGACACCGGAAGCTTCGACACCACGCCCTACGTGGTGGGCGGGACGACCCTGCTCGCGCTGGGCGCCGGCTTCGTGGTGTATTCCGTCCGCCGCGAACGCCTGGGCTTTTGACAGAACTTGACGAACCTTTGACAGGACGTTCATAGTCCGCCCATGAAGAGATCATCGGGGGCGCGGCTGTACGCCGCGACAGCTGTGGGCGTCCTGTCACTCGCCCTGATCACGGGGTGCTCCGACGCCTCGGACGACGCCGGGGACTCCGGCAAGGACGCGGGCGGGGCGAGCGCGTCGGCCGCGTCACCCACGCCGGCCGCCGAGGCCCTCACGTCGGCCGCGCTGGAGAAGCTGCTCCTCGCCCAGGGCGACGTCCCGGGCTACAAGGTCGACTCGGGCGACGACACCCTGCCGAAGTCCAAGTCCGCGGTGAAGACCGACAAGGCCGCCTGCGACCCGCTCGCCTGGGCCACCGCCGGCCTCGCCCCGGGTGACACGCCCGCGAACGCCAGCAACTCCGTCACCGAGGCCAAGACCCCGGGCACCGCGGCCCCGTCGGACCCCGCGGCCGGCCTCGAGGACGCCTTCAACGTGAACCTGACGTTCGTGGGCCTGTCCTCGTACGAGGGCGACGGCGCCCAGAAGGCCCTGAAGGCGGTCTCCGACGGCGTGAGCGCCTGCGCCGGCGGGTTCGGCCTGGCCGCCGACGGCGAGAAGTCCAAGGTCACCAAGGTGACCGCGGAGAAGGGCTCGGGCCTGGGCGACGAGTCGGTCGCGTTCGCCGAGTCCGTCGACATGGACGGCGAGGGCACGGCCACCTTCCACACCGAGGTGGTCCGCAAGGGCAGCACCGTCGCCTCGTTCTACACGGTCAACTTCGCCGCCCTCGCCAGCGGGAAGGCGACGGCCATCCCGCCGGCCGTGACCCGGGCGCAGATCGCCAAGCTCACGTAGCGGGACGCACAACGCCGTGGGGCACGGCGTCCGGGGCCCCCGCGCCGGGTCGGCGCGGGGGCCCCGCGCGTTCACCGCAGCGGGCCGGTGACCTTCTCCGCCGCCGCGACCAGCAGGCCGTCACGCACGAAGGCGTCGGCCGCGGCCAGGTCGGGCGCGAGGAAGCGGTCCGGCCCGGGACCCTCGACCCCCGCCTGGCGTACGGCGTCGATGACGGCCCGGGTGGCCGGCGCCGGGGTCAGGCCCTCACGCAGCTCCACCGCGCGCGTGGCGGCGTACAGCTCGATCGCGAGGACGCGGGTGAGGTTGTCGACGGCCGTGCGCAGCTTGCGCGCCGCCGACCAGCCCATCGAGACGTGGTCCTCCTGCATCGCGGAGGACGGGATGGAGTCCGCCGACGCGGGGACGGCGAGCCGCTTCATCTCACTGACCAGGGCGGCCTGGGTGTACTGGGCGATCATCAGGCCGGAGTCGACGCCCGGGTCGTCCGCGAGGAACGGCGGCAGGCCGTGGCTGCGGTTCTTGTCCAGCAGCCGGTCGGTGCGGCGCTCGGCGATCGAGGCGAGGTCGGCGGCCGCGATGGCGAGGAAGTCCAGCACGTAGGCGACCGGGGCGCCGTGGAAGTTGCCGTTGGACTCCACACGCCCGTCGGGCAGCACCACCGGGTTGTCGACGGCGGCGGCCAGCTCGCGCTCGGCGACCAGGCGGGCGTGGGCGAGGGTGTCCCGGCCGGCGCCGGCGACCTGCGGGGCGCAGCGCACGGAGTAGGCGTCCTGGACGCGCGGGGCGTCGTCCTGGTGGTGCCCGGTGAGCTGCGAGTCCTTCAGGACGGCGAGCATGTTGGCGGCCGAGGCGCCCTGTCCCGGGTGCGGCCGGATGGCGTGCAGCTCCGGGGCCAGCACCTTGTCGGTGCCGAGCAGCGCCTCCAGGCTCAGGGCCGCGGTGATGTCGGCGGACGTGTAGAGGGTGTCCAGGTCGGCGAGGGCCATGACCAGCATGCCGAGCATGCCGTCGGTGCCGTTGAGCAGGGCCAGGCCCTCCTTCTCGCGCAGCTCGACGGGGGCGATGCCGTGCTCGGCGAGCAGCTCGGCGGCCGGCCGTACGGCGCCGTCCGGGCCCTCGGCGTCCCCCTCGCCCATCAGCGTGAGGGCGCAGTGGGAGAGCGGGGCGAGGTCGCCGGAGCAGCCGAGCGAGCCGTACTCGTGGACGACCGGGGTGATGCCGGCGTTGAGCAGGTCCGCCATGGTCTGCGCGACCTCGGGCCGTACGCCGGTGTGGCCGGAGCAGACCGTCTTCAGCCGCAGGAACATCAGGGCGCGGACGACCTCGCGCTCGACCCGCGGCCCCATGCCGGCGGCGTGCGAGCGGACGATGTTGCGCTGGAGCTGGGTGCGCAGCTCCTGGCTGATGTGCCGGGTGGCCAGGGCGCCGAACCCGGTGGAGACGCCGTAGACGGGCTCCGGCTTGGCCGCCAGCGCGTCCACGATCTCGCGGGCCGCGGCGAGGGCCGCCACCGCCTCGTCGGAGAGCTCGACCCGGGCGCCGCCGCGTGCCACGGCGAGGACGTCGGACGCGGTGACGCCGGACGTCCCCACCACCACAGTGTGCATATCCATATTCAGGAGCGTACGCAGTGAATTCCTGGATGTCACCAGTGGGGGTGGGGTTCACCCCTTACCGATTGCGTCACACCGCACGCCGGTCCGGGGGACGGCCCTGCCGGGACGGCCGCGGGCCGGGTCAGGGCCGCCCCCGGAAGCGGCGGCGCTCGGCGACGGTCCGGCCGTCGGGGGTGTCCGGCGCGTCCGCGAGGCGGACCACCGGGTCGTCGGGGCCCTCGCGGCCGGCGACCACGGGCCGCGCCGCGTGCTCGGCCTTGGCCCGGTACTGCGCGGCGTCCGCCAGCCGGAACAGCCGGCGGGCGGAGCGCACGGGGCCGACCGCGTCCCCGGTGGAGGCGACCCCGCAGGCCACGCCGTCGCCCAGTTCCAGCTCGCCGGCCCGGCGGCACAGCTCGTCGGCGACCTTCACCACGTCGTCGGCGGGCGGGCCGACGGCCAGCAGGCAGAACTCGTCGCCGCCGAGCCGGGCCGCGAGCGCGCCGGGCAGCATCGCCCCGCACAGCGACAGCACCGACCCGAACCGCTCCAGCAGCCGGTCGCCGACGGCGTGCCCGAGGGTGTCGTTGACCCGCTTGAGCCCGTTGAGGTCGCACACGACCAGGCTGACGACGGTCCCCTCCCGCCGGTAGCGCTCCACCGCCTCCTCCAGGCCCACGTCGACCGCGCGCCGGTTGGCGAGGCCGGTCAGGGCGTCGGTGAAGGCCAGCCGCCGCGCCTCCTCCAGGCGCTCGGTCTGGGCGAGGCCGGCGGAGACCACGGAGGCGAGCACGGTGGCGAAGTCGGCGTCGGCGCGGTCGAAGACCGGGGTGCCCATGGAGCGGGCGACGTACAGCTCGCCCCAGGCGCGGCCGTGCAGGACGATCGGGGCGACCACGCAGGACCCCCGGCCCCGGCGCCGCAGCGCCGCCACGCGCTGGTGGCAGTAGCCGGGCTCGCCCGCGGCCCCGCCGTCCGCGGTCTCCACCCAGGCGTTGGGCTCACCGCCGGTGATCCAGCGCTCGTGCAGGAACTCGGTGATCTCCGGGAAGCGGTGGACGGGGTACGCCTCGTCCTCCGGGAACTCCTCCTCGTCGGCGGCGCGGTCACCGACGTTCACCAGGACGCGCAGGAGGCCGAGCTCGCGCTCCCACACCGAGAGCGCGGCGAACGTCCCGGCCAGCGCGCGGCACGCGCCGAGGGCGGCCGCGCGCCAGGAGTCCCGGGGCGTGTGCGCCGCGGCCATCCCCTGCGCCAACGCCACCACGGCGGCGAGCCGTCTGTCGTCACCCATCCACCCAGGCTAGGGACAATCAGGCGGAAAGGTACGGAAAACGGTCGCGGACGTGGCGCATGGACCAACCGCGGGACCCCTCACCCTCGCGGGCGTTCCGGAGCGGTCTCCCTACTCCCCCGGCCACTGGGGCCTGCGCTTCTCGTTGAACGCCGCGACGCCCTCCGCGCGGTCGCCCGAGAACGCCACCGTGCGCCAGGCCGCGTCCTCCACCTCCAGGCCGGCCCGCAGGTCGAGGCCCTGGCCCAGGCGCAGGGCACGCTTGGCCGCGCGCACGCCGACGGGCGAGTTCCCCGCGATGCGGGCGGCCATCGCCAGCGCCTCCTCCCGGTCCCGGCCCTCGTCCACCAGCACGTCCACCAGCCCCAGCTCCCGCGCCTCCGCCGCCTCCACCCGGCGCGCGGTGAACACCAGCTCGGCCGCCCGGGCCGCGCCGACCCGCCGCGGCAGCAGCTGGGTCCCGCCGCCGCCGGGGAGCACGCCCACGGACACCTCCGGCAGGCCCACCACGGCCGTACGGTCGGCCACGATGACGTCGCACGACAGGGCCAGCTCGAACCCGCCGCCGAGCGCGTACCCGTGCACCGCCGCGATGACCGGTACCGGCAGCTCCAGCACCCCGGTGTACGCCGCGCGCGACACCGGCCGCTGCCGCAGCAGCTCCGCGTCGCTGAGGGAGTTGCGCTCCTTCAGGTCGGCGCCCACGCAGAACGCCCGCTCGTGCGTCGACGTCAGCACCACCACCCGTACGTCCCGGTCCTCGCCCAGCGCCGTGCACGCGCCGGCGATCGCGCGGGCCATCCCGGACGAGACGGCGTTCATGGCCTTCGGCCGATCCAGGGCCAGCTCCGCCACGTGCCCGTCCTCGTGCCGCCGCACCAGGACGAACTCCCCGAACCGCTCCTCGCTCATGACACCCTCCTGGTTAACGCCGGTTAACTGATCCGCTCGCCCGATCATCGCAGCCCGGCCCGCCGGGGGAAAGAGCAGACCGACACGCCGGGCGGCCCCGGAACCCGGGACCGACTACCCGTTCGAGTGACAAATCCCCCGGAGACCCACCCTTCACCCACACGAGCGCATAGCGTGCGTCCGCCACGGCGCACAGGTCCCGTGGAGGGGCGCGGGGGCGCGAACGCATCGGGGAGGGAACACGATGACGAACACGCCGGCACACACGACGGCCACGACATCGACCACGACGACGCGGCCCGCCGAGCCGCCCACGGACCCACCCGCACCGGCTCAGCCGACCGGGGCCGGGGGTGCGGGGCAGGCGGCGTCCGCGATAGCCAGGGCCGTCCAGGCCCGGCGGAATGCGGTGGCGCCGCCCCCGACGCCCGGGGACACGGCGCCGGCGGGTACCCCGGCCGAAACGGCGGCGACGGACCCGCGGCCCACCGCCGAGAGCCCGGCCCCGGAGCCGGTCCCGACAGCCACCGGCACCAGGTCGGCGGACACCGCCCAAACGGAAGCGGAGAAGCTCGCGCAGGACGCCGAGCCGACAGCCCACGCCCCGACCGAACCCCCGGCACCGGTGCCGCACCCGATGGCCATGGCCAGGGGCACGACCCGGTCGATGACGGCTCCCCGAGGAGCGGTGACCCCTCACCCGAAGCCCAAGAACACCGCTTCGGCGGGCAACCGCGCCGCGGCCGAGCCCACGACCCCGGCGCCGCTCCCGACGGCTCCCGCCAAGGGCACGGCCCCGGCGGCCACGGCCTCAGGGAAGACAGCGGCCCGGCGCCCGGCCGCCCCGTCGGAGGGCGGCACCCCGGCCCAGCCGAAGGCACCCCCGGCAGACGGCCCTAGGCCGTGTCCGCAAAGTCCCTCCCCCAGAGGGGGGACCCCCAGCCCCCCGACGCCCGGCACGCACTCTCGCCGCACCGGGCGAACACCCGAGTACGGCCAGTACGCGGGTGTCCGCCCGGCACGCCGAGAGCACGCACCGGACGCCGCAGGGCCCGCCCTCCGGGCGGACGACGGGACTTTGCGGACACGACCTGGAGGCGGCACGGCGACGCTCCCCGCCCAGGGAACCCCCCGAGCGGCAACAACGCCCCGCGCCCGCGCCGGCACCCCCGCTCCCCCCGCCCCCACGGACCCGTCCGTCGGCCGGGGTCGGCACCGGCGCCCCCGGCACCGGAAGGCCCTGCTCGCGGTCGGTGGGCTGCTCGTGGCCGTCGGTGTGCTGAGCCTCGTGCGGCTCGCCCCGGAGTCCGGGGTGGGGGGAGTCGGCACGGCGGAGGCCGAACCCCGTACCGACCACCGCTCGGCCACCCCCGCCGCCCCCGACCGCACCGGCGAGGCCACCGTCGCCGCCCGGCCCACCGCCTCCCCCACGGCCACCACACCGCTGGGCGGGCCCACCCCGGGCGCGGCGGCCGCAGCCGGCGGCAGGACGGCCCCCGTCACCGTGGTCCCGAGAAGCAGCGCGGCCGTGCACACCGGGGCTCCCGCCCCGCACCGGACACCCCCCGCGCCCGGCATCCCGCCGGCCGGTCCCGCCCCGACCAGCCACGCCCCCGCACCGCCGGCCACCACACCCCCGGCACCCCCGCCCGGCACCGCACCGCCCGCTCCCGCGCCCACCACACGGCAGCCCGGCCTCTGCGTGCCGCTGCTCGGGCTGTGCGTGGACCTGCTGGACGCGCCGCTGCTCCCGGGTACGACTACTCCGGGTCCGCTTCCCGTCGGCTGAGCAGCCACGGCTCGACCACGCCCAGGCCTCGTACCGGGCGCTGCCACATCGGGCGGAGCGCGAAGCGGTACGTCGGTGGCTCCTCGCCCTCCTTCTCGGCGGCCGCCGCCTCCTCGGCCGCCTCGGCCTCCGAGGTGGGCGCCTCCCCGGTGCGGATCAGCTCCTCCGCGAAGGCGCTGTCCACCAGCACCGCGTCCCGGGGCGCTATGGAGGTGAGCCGGGAGGCGAGGTTCACGGTGGTCCCGAAGACGTCGCCCATCCGCGTGGTGACGGTGCCGAACGCCATCCCGACGCGCAGCTCGGGCATCGTCTCGTCGTTCGCCATCGTCTCGATGAGCCGCAGGCCGATCTCGGCGGCCGTGCCGGCGTCGTCGGCGGCGTAGAGCACCTCGTCGCCGAGGGTCTTGATCAGGCGCCCGCCCCGCGCGGCGACGAGGTCGGCGGCCGTGGTCTCGAACGCCTCGACCAGCTCGCCCAGTTCCTCCTCCTCCATCCGGCGGGTCAGCCGGGTGAACCCGACGAGGTCGGCGAAGCCGACGGCCAGGCGCCGGTCGACCATCTCCTCGTCGTCGCCGGTCTGCACGACCCGGCCGGCCGAGGCGGCGAGCTGGCGGCGCCAGACGTAGACCAGGAACTCCTCCAGTTCGGGCAGGAGCAGCTCGACGATCGGGTACGTCACCTCGGTGCGGGTCATGCCCGGCTCGGGGGGCTCGGTCAGGCCCTCCAGGAAGGAATCGATCTGCCATTCCGCCAACCGGGCGGTGGTCTGCCCCGTGGACCGCGCCACCTGCACCGCCATGGCCTCGCTGAGCAGTCCCGCCTCGACGAGGCCGGCGAGCCGGCGCAGGGCCAGGACGTCGGCCTCGGTGAGGGCCCGGGCCTGGCCGATGTCGGCGAAGCCCATGGCCCGCCAGAAGCGGGACGCCAGTTCCATGGAGACGCCGGCGCTGCGCGCGGCCTGGAACGGGGTGTAGCGGCGCTCGGCGCCCAGGATGAGCTGTTCGAGGCGCAGTGCGAGCGGGTCCTCGCCCGCGTCGCCGGGCTGCGCGTCCGCGCCCGAGCCCGTGTCGTCGACGGTCACGCCTGCTGCCCTTCCGATCTACCGCGGTCAGGTATCGACCGGCCTCAACTCTACGGCAGGTGTGCGCCAGCTCACTCCGAGAGCCGGAGCGGGGGCCGTGGCCCGCTGTCGGGTACGGAACGGGCGGCGATCGCGTTCAGGGCCGCCCTCGTCCCACTGTCCCCGCTCCCCAGGGGGGTGTCTCGTCGATCAGGCCGGCCGCAGGTGGACGATGTCGCCCGCGCCCACCGGCTCCCGCAGGCCGTCCGGCGTCGCCAGGACCAGGCGGCCGTCGCCGTCGACCGCGATCGCCTCGCCGACCACCGACCGGTCCCCGGGCAGCTCCGCCCGCACCGTGCGGCCCAGCGTCGCGCAGCCCGCCGCGTACGTCTCCTGCACGCCGCTGGGGCCGGGGTCGCCGTCGGCCGCGCGCCAGCGCCCGTACCAGTCCTCCAGGGACCGCAGGACGGCCCGCAGCAGCGGGTCCCGGTCCGTGGTGACCGCTCCGGCCAGCGCGAGGGAGCCGGCCTGCGGCACGGGCAGTTCCCCGGCGCGCAGGGAGACGTTCACGCCGACGCCGACGACCACCCCGTCGGGGCCGGCCCGCTCCGCGAGAATGCCGCCGGCCTTGCGCTCCTCGCCGCCGACGGTCACCAGCAGGTCGTTGGGCCACTTCAGGGCCGTGTCGACGCCGGCCGCCCGGGACAGGCCCGTCGCCACGGCGACCCCGGTCAGCAGCGGCAGCCAGCCCCAGCGGGCCACCGGCACCTCGGCCGGGCGCAGGTACACGGAGAAGAACAGCCCCGAGCGGGCCGGCGCCGACCAGCGGCGGTCCAGACGGCCCCGGCCCGCCGTCTGCTCCTCGGCGACCAGGACCGCGCCCTCGGCCGCCGTCCCGGCCGCGACCCGCGCCACCAGGTCGCTGTTGGTGGAGCCGGTGCGCTGGACCACCTCGATCCCGGACCACAGCCCGCCCTCGCGGACGAGGCCCCGGCGCAGGGCCGTCACGCCGAGGGGCGGGCGTTCGAGGTCGGACCACCGGCTGCTGTTCGCGTCTGCTGCATCTCGCGGCGTCATGCAAGCCACCCTAGGTGTGGTAAACGCCGCACTGCCGATCCGGAGGGCCACCACTACGCTACGGATGAGTAACCGTCCCCCCTTTTGAGCAGGCAGGGAGCCGCATCCCGATGTCCGAGCCGGAAGAGCGTCACGAGATCCAAGGGATCGACATCCACACGACCGCGGGCAAGCTCGCGGACCTCCAGCGCCGGATCGAGGAGGCGACGCACGCCGGCTCCGCACGCGCCGTCGAGAAGCAGCACGCCAAGGGCAAACTGACGGCCCGTGAGCGCATCGAACTCCTCCTGGACGAGGATTCGTTCGTGGAGCTGGACGAGTTCGCCCAGCACCGCTCCACCCACTTCGGCCTGGAGCGCAACCGGCCCTACGGCGACGGCGTGGTCACCGGCTACGGCACCGTCGACGGCCGTCCCGTCGCCGTGTTCTCGCAGGACTTCACCGTCTTCGGCGGCGCGCTGGGCGAGGTCTACGGCCAGAAGATCGTCAAGGTCATGGACTTCGCGCTGAAGACCGGCTGCCCGGTCATCGGCATCAACGACTCCGGCGGCGCCCGCATCCAGGAGGGCGTGGCCTCGCTGGGCGCGTACGGCGAGATCTTCCGCCGCAACACCCACGCCTCGGGCGTGATCCCGCAGATCAGCCTGGTCGTCGGCCCGTGCGCGGGCGGTGCGGTGTACTCCCCCGCGATCACCGACTTCACGGTCATGGTCGACCAGACGTCCCACATGTTCATCACCGGCCCCGACGTCATCAAGACCGTCACCGGCGAGGACGTCGGCTTCGAGGAGCTGGGCGGCGCCCGCACCCACAACGCGGTCTCCGGCGTGGCCCACCACATGGCGGGCGACGAGAAGGACGCCATCGAGTACGTCAAGCAGCTGCTGAGCTACCTGCCGTCCAACAACCTCTCCGAGGCGCCGGTCTTCCCGGAGGAGGCCGACCTCTCGGTCACCGACGAGGACCGCGAGCTGGACACCCTCGTGCCGGACAGCGCGAACCAGCCGTACGACATGCACACGGTGATCGAACACGTCCTGGACGACGCCGAGTTCTTCGAGACCCAGCCGCTGTTCGCGCCGAACATCCTGACCGGCTTCGGCCGGGTGGAGGGCCAGCCGGTCGGCGTGGTCGCCAACCAGCCGATGCAGTTCGCCGGCTGCCTGGACATCACCGCGTCGGAGAAGGCCGCCCGGTTCGTGCGCACCTGCGACGCGTTCAACATCCCCGTGCTGACCTTCGTCGACGTGCCCGGCTTCCTGCCCGGCGTCGGCCAGGAGCACGACGGCATCATCCGCCGCGGCGCCAAGCTGATCTACGCCTACGCCGAGGCCACCGTCCCGCTGATCACCGTGATCACCCGCAAGGCCTTCGGCGGGGCCTACGACGTGATGGGCTCCAAGCACCTGGGCGCCGACCTCAACCTGGCCTGGCCGACCGCCCAGATCGCCGTCATGGGCGCCCAGGGCGCCGTCAACATCCTGCACCGGCGCACCCTCGCCGAGGCCGAGGCGAACGGCGAGGACGTCGAGGCGGTGCGGGCCCGGCTGATCCAGGAGTACGAGGACACCCTCCTCAACCCCTACGTCGCGGCCGAGCGCGGCTACGTCGACGCCGTGATCATGCCGTCCGACACGCGCCGCCAGGTCGTCCGCGGCCTGCGCCAGCTGCGCACCAAGCGCGCGTCCCTGCCCCCCAAGAAGCACGGCAACATCCCCCTTTAAGGAGTCGCTGTGACCATCAAGGTCGTCCGGGGCAACCCGACCCCCGAGGAGCTCGCCGCCGCCCTGGCGGTGGTCCGGGCCCGCGCCGCCGCGGCAGCGGCACAGCCGAGCGGCGCGGAACCCCCGAGGGCCGCGTGGTCCGACCCGTCCCGCATCGCCCACCGCCGCGTCCCCCGCCCCGGCCCCACGTCCTGGAGCCGCACGTACTGGCCGGGCTAGGCCTGCCCCCCCCCCGGCCCCCCGGCTCCCCGGCGAGTTGAGTACGCGTACTCAGGCGCGAGCCCGCCCGGAGGGCGCACGCTGGGGGAATGCTGTGGCAAGACCGCGACGACGAGCCGCCGAAGGAACTGCGCGACACGCAGGACATGCTTCGGCGGCTCGGCTTCCTCATGGCCCTGGCCATGTTCCTGATCATGATCGTGATCGGTCTCAGGTGAGCCGGACGGCCGACGCTGACTAACCTGATCGCATGACCGAGATGCACCGCAGGCGACTCGTGCTCGCCTCCCAGTCCCCCGCCCGGCTGGGCCTGCTGCGCCAGGCCGGTTTCGCTCCCGAGGTGATCGTCAGCGGGGTCGACGAGGACGCCGTCAGCGCCCCGAGCCCCGCCGAGCTGGCCCTGGCCCTGGCCGAGGCGAAGGCGTCCGTCGTGGCCGCCCGCCCGGACGTGAAGGGCGCCCTGGTGATCGGCTGCGACTCGGTGCTGGACCTGGACGGCCAGGCGCTCGGCAAGCCCGCCGACGCCGAGGAGGCGACCGCCCGCTGGAAGGCGATGCGCGGCCGCGCGGGCACCCTGCAGACCGGGCACTGCGTCTACGACACGACGAGCGGACGGTACGCCTCCGCCACCGCGTCCACGGTCGTGCACTTCGGCGACCCCACGGACGAGGAGATCGCCGCCTACGTCGCCTCGGGCGAACCCCTCCACGTCGCCGGGGCGTTCACCCTCGACGGCCGTTCGGCGCCGTTCGTGGACCGCATCGACGGCGACCACGGCAACGTGATCGGGCTGAGCCTGCCCCTGCTGCGCCGGCTGCTCGCGCAGCTCGGCGTGGGCATCACGGAGTTGTGGGCGCCGGCGGAGGACTGACCGGGGAGCCGCCGTCGCCCCGGGGGTCCCCGGGGCCCGCGGGCGCGTCCTGGGGCCCCGCGGGGCCACCCGGGGCCGCTCCGGCCGCGGGACGGTCGTACGTCATCAGGAGCAGCACGATGAGGGCGAGGACGACGACCATGTACAGGAACGCCGGCCAGCCCATCAGGCTCCAGGCGAAGGCGCCCAGCAGGGCGTGCACCACGGCGGCGCTGACGAGCAGGACCCGCCCGAGGCCGGCCGGCGGGCGGTCGCGGACCGCGACGAGCAGGGCGACCAGCCCGCAGGCGGCGAAGTAGAGGCCGAAGACCACGCCGCCGATCTTGGACGACGTCGACATGGTGTCCGGGTCGAGGCCGGCCAGGGACATGTCCTGGCGGTCGACGACCACCCCGAGGAACCAGTTCACCGCGGCGATGCCGAGCGCCTCCAGCAGGAGGACGACCGCCACGATCCACGCCACCGGCCTGCGCACCACCGGTCCCCACCCACTTCCGAGCCGTCCGCGCCCTCCGGCGCCCTTCGAGCAGAACTCCTGTTACCCCAAGTACGTTCGAGACAGCGTGAACGCTACTAACGGGTAAACCGGGGGACAAGACTTGCGGCGCGGGCAAAGAATCATTGGGCCATTCGTAGGGACTCCACAAAGAAACAGAGTGGGCCGCAGCACGCTCTCACAGAGACCTTGGCCACACGGGGAGGCTAGGGTTTGCCCGAGGAGTCCTGCGTATCGCCGTACTACAAGGGATTTCGGGGGTCGAGCGAGCCTCGCATCACGCTCCGTGTGGGCAAGCTCACCTTTGGGGACGACTCGTAGTGCCGTGTCGGCAGTCCCTAAACTCGGCTTGTTTCAAGGAGGGAGCCTCAATCGTGCGCAAGGTGCTCATCGCCAACCGTGGCGAAATCGCAGTCCGCGTGGCCCGGGCCTGCCGGGATGCCGGTATCGCGAGCGTGGCCGTCTACGCCGACCCGGACCGGGACGCTCTGCATGTCCGCGCCGCGGATGAGGCGTTCGCCCTGGGCGGTGACACTCCGGCGACCAGTTATCTGGTGATCGACAAGATCCTGGACGCCGCCCGGGAATCCGGCGCGGACGCCATCCATCCGGGCTACGGCTTCCTCTCGGAGAACGCCGAGTTCGCCCAGGCGGTCCTCGACGCGGGCCTGATCTGGATCGGCCCGCCCCCGCAGGCCATCCGCGACCTCGGCGACAAGGTCGCCGCCCGGCACATCGCCCAGCGCGCCGGCGCGCCGCTGGTCGCCGGCACCCCCGACCCGGTCTCCGGCGCGGAGGAGGTCGTCGCCTTCGCCAAGGAGCACGGCCTGCCCATCGCGATCAAGGCCGCCTTCGGCGGCGGCGGCCGCGGCCTGAAGGTCGCCCGCACCCTGGAGGAGGTCCCGGAGCTGTACGACTCCGCGGTGCGCGAGGCGGTGGCCGCGTTCGGCCGCGGCGAGTGCTTCGTGGAGCGCTACCTGGACCGCCCCCGGCACGTGGAGACCCAGTGCCTCGCCGACAAGCACGGCAACGTGGTCGTCGTCTCCACCCGTGACTGCTCGCTGCAGCGCCGCCACCAGAAGCTCGTCGAGGAGGCGCCCGCGCCGTTCCTGAGCGAGGAGCAGGTCGCGGAGCTGTACCGCGCCTCCAAGGCGATCCTGAAGGAGGCCCACTACGAGGGCGCGGGGACCTGCGAGTTCCTCGTCGGCCAGGACGGCACGATCTCCTTCCTGGAGGTCAACACCCGTCTGCAGGTCGAGCACCCGGTGACCGAGGAGGTCGCCGGCATCGACCTGGTGCGCGAGATGTTCCGCATCGCCGACGGCGAGGAGCTCGGCTACGGCGACCCCGAACTGCGCGGCCACTCCTTCGAGTTCCGCATCAACGGCGAGGACCCGGGCCGCAACTTCCTGCCGGCCCCCGGCACGGTCACCCGGTTCGAGGCCCCGTCCGGCCCGGGCGTGCGCCTGGACGCGGGCGTGGAGTCCGGCTCCGTGATCGGCCCCGCCTGGGACTCCCTGCTGGCCAAGCTGATCGTCAGCGGCCGCACCCGCAAGGAGGCCCTGGAGCGGGCGGCCCGCGCGCTGGACGAGTTCCAGGTCGAGGGCATGGCCACCGCCATCCCGTTCCACCGCACGGTGGTCCGCGACCCGGCGTTCGCCCCGGAACTGACCGGTTCCCAGGATCCGTTCACGGTGCACACCCGGTGGATCGAGACCGAGTTCGTCAACGACATCAAGCCCTTCACCGCGCCGGCCGACGCCGAGGCGGACGAGGAGGCGGCCGGGCGCGAGACGGTCGTCGTCGAGGTCGGCGGCAAGCGCCTGGAGGTCTCCCTCCCGTCGTCCCTGGGCATGAGCCTGGCCCGCACCGGTCTGGCGGCCGGCGCCAAGCCCAAGCGCCGCGCGGCCAAGAAGTCCGGCCCCGTCGCCTCCGGCGACACCCTCGCCTCCCCCATGCAGGGCACCATCGTCAAGGTGGCCGTGGAGGAGGGCCAGGAGGTCAAGGAGGGCGACCTGGTGGTCGTCCTGGAGGCCATGAAGATGGAGCAGCCCCTCAACGCCCACAAGAGCGGCACCATCAAGGGCCTCAGCGCCGAGATCGGCGCCTCGGTGACGTCGGGCGCGGCGATCTGCGAGATCGCCGACTGATCCGCCCGCACCCCGCTCACGGTTCCCCGCGTCCTCCCCAGGGCGCGGGGAACCGCGCGTTCGGGGTGAGGCGCCGTCCGGACGTCCGGCGCCCTCCCGGCGGGTCAGCGGCGGCGCATGTCCGCGACGCGGGCCCGTTCCTGGGGGGCCGGCTGGTCGCGGTCCCGCTCGCCCAGGGCGGTGGCGGCGCGGAGTCCCGGGCCGCGGCGCGGCGCGGGCAGGGGCACGTCCTGGCGGTGCCGGCGGGTCGCCGGGCCGCCGTCACCGCCCTGGCTGCCGTTTCCCGACGGGGTGGCCCCCGCCACGGCGATCTGGACGCCCTGGTCGGCCAGGGCCTGGAGCTCGGTCTGGGCCCGGTCGTCGTGCGCCGGGGGCTCGTCCGTCACCAGGCGGGTGATGAGGTCCGTCGGCACGGTCTGGAACATGGTGTCGGTGCCCAGCTTGGTGTGGTCGGCGAGGACCACGACCTCCGCGGCGGCCTGCACGAGCGCGCGGTCCACCGAGGCGGAGAGCATGTTGGACGTGGACAGGCCGCGCTCGGCGGTCAGACCGCTGCCCGACAGGAAGGCCCGGGACACCCGCAGTCCCTGCAGGGACTGTTCGGCCCCGCTGCCGACGAGGGCGTAGTTGGAGCCGCGCAGGGTGCCGCCGGTCATCACGACCTCGACGCGGTTGGCGTGGGCCAGGGCCTGGGCCACCAGCAGGGAGTTGGTGACGACGGTCAGCCCGGGGACGCGGGCCAGCCGGCGCGCGAGCTCCTGGGTGGTGGTCCCCGCCCCGACCACGATGGCCTCGCCCTCTTCGACGAAGGTGGCGGCGAGGTCGGCGATGGCCGTCTTCTCGGCGGTCGCGAGATGGGACTTCTGCGGAAAGCCGGACTCCCGCGTGAACCCGCCCGGCAGTACCGCACCGCCGTGCCGGCGGTCGAGGAGTCCTTCTGCCTCCAGTGCGCGCACGTCCCGCCGTACGGTCACTTCGGAGGTCTGGACGACGCGGGCGAGCTCCCGGAGCGATACGGCCCCGTTCGCGCGCACCATTTCGAGGATCAATTGACGACGTTCTGCAGCGAACACGAAACTGACAGTAACGCGGGCGACCGTCTGCTTTCAGCTCTTTGCGCCGAATAACAGAAGTTGTCCGCACGGTGGGGCGGGAAGTGGTATAGGGGTCGAATTACCCCTGTCGTACCCCCGTCGCCGCCCGCCCGGGCCCCGTGCGCCCCGCCCGGCCCCCGCCGACCTGCGGGGGAGCCGGTGTCGCGGTCAGACCTCGCCGGCCGTCTTCCGGGTGTGCAACTGCCGTGCCACTTCCGCGATCGAGCCCGAAAGGGACGGGTACACGGTGAAGGCGTTCGCGATCTGTTCGACCGTCAGGTTGTTGTCGACGGCGATCGAGATGGGGTGGATCAGTTCCGAGGCGCGGGGCGCCACGACCACGCCGCCGACCACGATGCCGGTGCCCGGGCGGCAGAAGATCTTGACGAAGCCGTCGCGGATGCCCTGCATCTTGGCGCGCGGGTTGCGCAGCAGCGGCAGCTTGACCACGCGGGCGTCGATCTTGCCGCCGTCCACGTCCGCCTGGGTGTAGCCCACGGTGGCGATCTCGGGGTCGGTGAAGACGTTCGAGGAGACCGTCTTGAGGTTGAGCGGGGCCACCGCGTCGCCCAGGAAGTGGTACATGGCGATGCGGCCCTGCATGGCGGCGACGGACGCGAGGGCGAAGACCCCGGTCACGTCACCGGCGGCGTACACGCCCGGAGCGGTCGTGCGGGAGACCTTGTCGGTCCAGATGTGGCCCGACTCGCGCACCTTGACGCCGGCCTCCTCCAGGCCGAGCCCCTCGCTGTTGGGGATGGCGCCGACGGCCATGAGGCAGTGGCTGCCGGTGATGACCCGGCCGTCGGCGAGGGTGACCTCCACCCGGTCCCCGACGCGCTTGGCGGACTGCGCGCGGGAGCGGGCCATGACGTTCATCCCGCGGCGGCGGAAGACGTCCTCCAGGACGGCGGCGGCGTCCGGGTCCTCGCCGGGCAGCACGCGGTCGCGGGAGGAGACCAGGGTGACCTTGGAGCCGAGGGCCTGGTAGGCGCCGGCGAACTCGGCGCCGGTCACGCCGGAGCCGACCACGATCAGCTCGTCGGGCAGCTCGGTGAGGTCGTAGACCTGGGTCCAGTTGAGGATGCGCTCGCCGTCCGGCTGGGCGTCGGGCAGTTCGCGCGGGTGACCGCCGGTGGCGAGCAGCACGGCGTCGGCGGTGAGGGTCTCCTCGGTGCCGTCGGCGGCGGTGACGACGACCTTGCGGGAGCCGTCGAGGGACTGCATGCCCTCCAGCCGGCCGCGGCCGCGCAGCACCCGGGCGCCGGCCCGGGTGACGGAGGCGGTGATGTCGTGCGACTGGGCGAGCGCGAGGCGCTTCACCCGGCGGTTGACCTTGCCCAGGTCCACGCCGACCACCCGGGCCGCCTGCTCCAGCGGCGGGGTGTCGTCGGCGACGATGATGCCCAGCTCCTCGTAGGAGGAGTCGAAGGTGGTCATCACCTCGGCCGTGGCGATCAGGGTCTTCGACGGCACGCAGTCGGTCAGCACCGACGCCCCGCCCAGACCGTCGCAGTCCACGACGGTCACCTCCGCGCCGAGCTGCGCGGCCACCAGCGCCGCTTCGTAGCCGCCGGGTCCGCCACCGATGATCACGATCCGAGTCACGTACCCCATTGTCCCGCACGCTTCAACGTGCTTCCGCACGGGGGCGCCGGGAGGGGTACCGGGTGCCCCTGGGGCACGGGTGGCGCGCGGGCCGCTGCCGTACCCTCGTCGCATGTCGCTCTACGCCGCGTACGCCGGCAATCTCGACGCCCGGCTGATGACGCGCCGCGCCCCGCACTCGCCGCTGCGCGCCACCGGCTGGCTGAACGGCTGGCGGCTCACCTTCGGCGGCGAGCACATGGGCTGGGAGGGCGCGCTGGCGACGCTGGTCGAGGACCCGGTGTCCCAGGTCTTCGTGGCGTTGTACGACATCGCCCCGATGGACGAGGACTCGCTGGACCGCTGGGAGGGCGTCGGTCTCGGCATATACCGCCGGGTCCGGGTGCGGGCGCACACCCTGGACGGCGAGGAGAACGCGTGGGCGTACGTCCTCGACGGCTACGAGGGCGGCCTGCCGTCGGCCCGCTACCTCGGGGAGCTCGCCGACGCGGCGGAGTCGGCCGGAGCGCCGTACGACTACGTGATGGAGCTGCGCAAGCGCCCCTGCTGACGTCCGGGCGGGCCGGCCCGCGGGGCGTGCCGCGGCTCGTTGGAAACGACAAGACAACGATCGCCTTCCCGTGCGCTCTGTCATCTACGCGCGTAGGCCGGGACCGGCTACCCTCATCGGCGTGAACGCATCTCTTCTCCCGGACGACATCCAGGGCGACCCCCTCGCGGCCGCCGACGCCGCCGCCGCGCGCCTGCGCGCACTGACGGGCGCCGAGACCCACGACGTCGCCCTCGTGATGGGCTCCGGCTGGGCCCCGGCGGTGGACGCCCTGGGCGCCCCCGACGCCGAGCTCCAGGTCACCGAGCTGCCCGCCTTCCCGCCGCCGGCGGTGGAGGGCCACGGGGGCAAGATCCGCTCGTACCGCATCGGCGACAAGCGGGCGCTGGTCTTCCTCGGCCGTACGCACTTCTACGAGGGCCGGGGCGTCGCGGCGGTCGCGCACGGGGTGCGCACCGCGGTGTCCGCCGGCTGCAAGACGATCGTGCTGACCAACGGCTGCGGCGGTCTGCGCGAGGGCATGCGTCCCGGGCAGCCCGTCCTGATCAGCGACCACATCAACCTGACGGCGACCTCGCCGATCGTCGGGGCGAACTTCGTGGACCTGACCGACCTGTACTCGCCGCGGCTGCGCGCCCTGTGCAAGGAGATCGACCCGACGCTGGAGGAGGGCGTGTACGCCCAGTTCCCCGGCCCGCACTACGAGACGCCGGCGGAGATCCGGATGGCGCGGGTCATCGGGGCCGACCTGGTGGGCATGTCGACGGTGCTCGAGGCCATCGCGGCGCGCGAGGCCGGGGCCGAGGTGCTGGGGATCTCGCTGGTCACCAACCTCGCCGCCGGGATGACCGGGGAGCCGCTGAACCACGAGGAGGTCCTCCAGGCGGGCCGCGACAGCGCCACCCGCATGGGCTCCCTGCTGGCCCAGCTGCTCGGCCGCCTGTAGCCCCGGCGCCAGGGGGCCCGGTCGGCCCCCTGGTCCCCGGACGGTCCGAACGACGGGCCCCGACGGCCCACCGCACCCACACGAGAGGCTGACCCCGACGTGCACGACGACCTGATGGCCCGGGCCCGGGCGTGGCTCGCCGAGGACCCGGACCCCGAGACCCGCGACGAGCTGGCCGCCCTCCTCGCGTCCGGTGACACCGCCGGACTCGCCGCCCGCTTCGCCGGCACCCTGCAGTTCGGCACCGCCGGGCTGCGCGGCGAGCTGGGCGCCGGCCCGATGCGCATGAACCGCTCGGTCGTCATCCGCGCCGCCGCCGGCCTGGCCGCGTACCTGAAGGCGAACGGCACCCCCCACGGCGGCGCCGACGCCGGCCTGGTCGTCATCGGCTACGACGCCCGCCACAAGTCCGCGGACTTCGCCCGCGACACCGCCGCCGTGATGACCGGCGCAGGCCTGCGCGCGGCCGTCCTGCCCCGCCCGCTGCCGACCCCGGTGCTCGCGTTCGCCATACGGCACCTCGGCGCGGTCGCCGGCGTGGAGGTCACCGCCAGCCACAACCCGCCGCGCGACAACGGCTACAAGGTCTACCTGGGCGACGGCTCCCAGATCGTCCCGCCCGCCGACGCCGGCATCGCCGCGGAGATCGACGCGATCGCCGCCCTCGCCGACGTGCCGCGCCCCGACGGGGGCTGGCTGACGCTGGACGACTCCGTGCTGGAGGCGTACCTCGCGCGCACCGACGCCGTGCTGTCGCCGGGTTCGCCGCGCACCGCCCGCACCGTGTACACGGCGATGCACGGCGTCGGCAAGGACGTCCTGCTCGCCGCGTTCGCCCGGGCCGGGTTCCCCGCGCCCGTGCTGGTCGCCGAGCAGGCCGAGCCCGACCCGCTGTTCCCGACCGTGGCCTTCCCCAACCCGGAGGAGCCCGGCGCGATGGACCTCGCCTTCGCCACGGCGCGGGAGGCCGACCCCGACCTGGTGATCGCCAACGACCCGGACGCCGACCGCTGCGCGGTGGCCGTCAAGGACGGCGGCGCCTGGCGCATGCTGCGCGGCGACGAGGTGGGCGCGCTGCTCGGCGCGCACCTGGTGGCCCGCGGCGCGCGCGGCACCTTCGCCGAGTCGATCGTCTCCTCCTCCCTGCTCGGCCGGATCGCCGAGAAGGCGGGCCTGCCCTTCGAGGAGACCCTGACGGGCTTCAAGTGGATCGCCCGCGTCGACGGCCTGCGCTACGGCTACGAGGAGGCCCTCGGCTACTGCGTGGACCCCGAGGGGGTGCGCGACAAGGACGGCATCACCGCCGCCCTGCTCGTCACCGAGCTCGCCTCCGCCCTCAAGGCCGAGGGCCGCACCCTGGTGGACCTGCTGGACGACCTCGCCGTGGAGCACGGGCTGCACGCGACCGACCAGCTGTCGGTCCGGGTGGAGGACCTGTCGGTGATCGCCGACGCCATGCGCCGGCTGCGCGAGCACCCGCCGACGGAGCTGGCGGGCCTTCCCGTCACCCGCGCGGAGGACCTCGAGCGGGGCACGGAGGCCCTGCCGCCGACCGACGGCCTGCGCTACACGCTCGACGGCGCCCGGGTCGTGGTCCGCCCCAGCGGCACCGAGCCCAAGCTGAAGTGCTACCTGGAGGTGGTCGTCCCGGTCGACGGCCACGCGGCGCTCCCGGCGGCCCGCACCAGGGCCACGGAACTCCTCACGGCGATCAAGCGGGACCTGTCGGCAGCCGCCGGCATCTGAGCCCCGGGGGGCGCCATGGAGTAGTTCCCGCACCCGTGCCGCGCGGCCCACGTCGTGGCACTCCATCGGGTGAATCCCCCACGCCAGCCGACGCACGCTGCGCGCGGGGCCGCTCCGGGCGGGCAACGGTGGACCGGTACGTCCGTCCACCGAGTCCGTGCCCGGAGCCGCCGCCGTGACCCCCACCGCCCCCGACACCGCCCGCGGCGCAGGCGTCCCGGGCACCCGGCGCCGGTCCCCCGCCCCGGCCGCGCCGCGCACGTACCGGCCGGGCCCTGCGTACGCGGCGCCCGCGCTGCTGGCGTACCTCGCGGTGCGGCTCACGGGGCTGCTGTTCCTCACCGTCTGGGCGCACCGGCGCCACCACGGCGTCTGGCCGGTCCTCGCGACCCACTGGGACGCCGACTGGTACCTGGGGATCGCCGACCACGGGTACGCGCGCACCCTGGGCACCGCCTTCGACGCGAACAACCTGGCGTTCTTCCCGCTGTACCCGGTGCTGGTCAAGGCGGTCGCGGCGGTCACCCCGGGCAGCCGGGCCACGACGGGCCTGTGCCTCGCGGTCGCCGCCTCGTTCGCGGCCGCCTGGGGGATCTTCGCCGTCGGCGACCGGCTGCACGGCCGGCGTACGGGGGTGCTGCTGACCGTGCTGTGGGCGGCGCTGCCGGTCGGGCTGGTGCAGTGGATGGGGTACACCGAGTCGCTGTTCACGGCGTGCGCGGCCTGGGCGCTGTACGCGGTGCTCGCGCGGCACTGGATCACGGCCGGGGTGCTGGCGTCGCTGGCCGGGCTCACCCGGCCGACCGGCGTGGCGGTGGCCGCCGCGGTCGTCGTGGCGGCGCTGCTCGCCCTGCGCCGGCGGCCGGTCCCGCCGCGGGCCCTGGCCGCGGTGTTCCTCGCGCCGCTCGGCTGGTGCGGGTACGTCGGCTGGGTGGGGCTGCGCCTGCACCGCTGGGACGGCTACTTCGCCGTACAGCGGCTGTGGCACAACGAGTGGGACGGCGGGGCGGAGACCCTGCGCCGGTTCCGGGAGCTGCTCGGGCGGGACTCGACGCCGGAGCTGTTCCTCGTGGTGGTGACCGTGACGCTGCTGGCATCGGTGGTGCTGTACGGGCTGTCGCTGGCGGACCGGCAGCCGGTGGCGCTGCTGGTGTTCACCGGGGTGCTGCTGGTGATCGTGCTGGGCAGCGGCGGGGTGTACTTCCCGCGGGCCCGCTTCCTGCTGCCCGGCTTCCCGCTGCTGCTGCCCGTGGCCCTGCACCTGCACCGGGCCTCGCGGCGCTTCCGGGCCCTGGCGCTGGCGGCGGCGGTGCTGGGCGGCGCGTACTGCGGCGCCTACATGTCCCTGGTGTGGCCGAGCGCCCCGTAGCGTCCGCCGTCCGGATCGGTCCCGCGTCGCGCGTCGCGGGGTCCGGTGCGCCGCCGTCCGCTCAGCCGACGGCGATGAGGATCACCAGCAGCACCGCTCCCGCGAGCGCCGGGCCCAGGATCTCCCAGGCCCACCGCACGGTGACCTCGTCCGGGCCGGCCGGCGGGGGTCCCGCGGTCTTCTCGTGGTCCGCGTGCAGGTGGCGCAGCTCGTCCATCACCTTGTCGGTCTCCGCCCGCAGGGGACCCTCGGGCACCTCCGGGACCACGGCGCCGCGCGAGGGACCGCCGAAGGCGCCGCGCGACCCCCTCGTACCGCGTCCCTCGCGCCCGGCCGCGGCCTCGGCCCGCAGCCGGGCGTCCTTGCGCGAGGCGCGCTTGCGGGCGCGCAGGGACACCGGGATGGCCCACAACTGGTACGTGTCGCCGTCGGCGGTGACGGCCTCGTTGGAGAAGCCGGACCGCAGGGAGACGACCCGGCCCCAGGGCAGCACGACGACCCGGAAGGGGTTGCGCACCCGCAGCCGCTCCGGGTTCGCGAAGACGGCGGGCCGCAGGGTGAACGCGACCACCAGCGGGACGGCGAGGAGCAGCGAGGCGAGCGCCAGCCAGGGGACGCGGCCCTCGCCGACGACGAGCGCGTCGATGCCGAGCCATCCCATGAGGGCGAGCAGCAGCACCCCGCCGGCCATGCCCGCGGGCGACCGGTAGATCCGGTCCTTGACGGCGGGGACCGGGGGCTGCGGCTCGGGTGACTCGTGGTCGGGGGTCGTCATGCGCCCGATTCTGCCTCAGCGCCCCCGGGCCGGCCCGACCGCCTCCACGCGCCCGTTCCGCCCGCCCGCGGTCGCCGCCGAGGCTGTACAGCCGCTACGCGCGTAGATATGCTCGTCTGGTGACCATGCCCACTACCGCACCCACAGCCAACGCTCTCGCCGACGTCACCGCGTCCGACAGCACGCTGCGCCGCTTCCTGCACGGGCTGCCCGGCGTCGACGCGGTCGGCCTGGAGGCGCGCGCCGCCTCGCTAGGCACCCGTTCCATCAAGACCACCGCGAAGGCGTACGCGATCGACCTCGCCATCTCGATGGTCGACCTGACGACGCTGGAAGGCGCGGACACCCCGGGCAAGGTCCGGGCGCTCGGCGCCAAGGCGGTCCTGCCCGACCCGACCGACCGCACGGCGCCCGCCACGGCCGCGGTCTGCGTCTACCCCGACATGGTGGCCGTCGCCAAGCAGGCCGTCGCCGGCTCCGGCGTGAAGGTCGCCTCGGTCGCCACCGCCTTCCCCGCGGGCCGCGCCGCGCTGGAGGTGAAGCTCGCCGACGTGCGCGACGCCGTCGCCGCCGGCGCCGACGAGGTGGACATGGTCATCGACCGCGGGGCGTTCCTCGCGGGCAAGTACCTCAAGGTGTACGACGAGATCGTCGCCGTGAAGGAGGCCTGCGGCGGCGCCGCCCGCCTGAAGGTCATCTTCGAGACCGGCGAGCTGTCGACGTACGACAACATCCGCCGGGCCAGCTGGCTCGGGATGCTGGCCGGCGCCGACTTCATCAAGACGTCGACCGGCAAGGTCGCCGTCAACGCGACCCCCGCGAACACCCTGCTGATGCTGGAGGCGGTCCGCGACTTCCGGGCGCAGACCGGCGTCCAGGTCGGCGTGAAGCCGGCGGGCGGCATCCGCACCAGCAAGGACGCGATCAAGTTCCTGGTCCTGGTCAACGAGACCGTGGGCGAGGACTGGCTGGACAACCACTGGTTCCGCTTCGGCGCCTCCTCGCTCCTGAACGACCTGCTGATGCAGCGCCAGAAGCTGGCCACCGGCCGCTACTCCGGCCCCGACTACGTGACGGTGGACTGATTCCCCATGGCTTCCGCATTCGAGTACGCACCGGCGCCCGAGTCCCGCTCGGTCGTCGACATCGCCCCGTCCTACGGCCTGTTCGTCGACGGTGAGTTCACCGAGGCCGCCGACGGCAAGGTCTTCAAGACGATCAGCCCCAGCACGGAGGAGGTCCTCTCCGAGGTCGCCCGGGCCGGGGCCGAGGACGTCGACCGCGCCGTCCGGGCCGCCCGCAAGGCGTTCGGGACCTGGTCCGCGCTGCCGGGCGCCGAGCGCGCCAAGTACCTGTTCCGCATCGCCCGGATCATCCAGGAGCGCAGCCGCGAGCTGGCCGTCCTGGAGACGCTGGACAACGGCAAGCCGATCCGGGAGACCCGCGACGCGGACCTCCCGCTGGTCGCCGCGCACTTCTTCTACTACGCGGGCTGGGCCGACAAGCTGGAGCACGCCGGCTTCGGCGCGCGCCCGCGGCCGCTCGGCGTCGCCGGCCAGGTCATCCCCTGGAACTTCCCGCTGCTGATGCTGGCGTGGAAGATCGCCCCGGCGCTGGCGACCGGCAACACGGTCGTCCTCAAGCCCGCCGAGACGACGCCCCTGTCGGCGCTGTTCTTCGCGGACGTCTGCCGCCAGGCGGGCCTGCCCCGGGGCGTCGTCAACATCCTCCCCGGCTACGGTGACGCGGGCGCCGCGCTGGTCGCGCACCCGGACGTGAACAAGGTGGCCTTCACCGGCTCCACGGCCGTCGGCAAGGAGATCGCGCGCACCGTCGCCGGCACCCGCAAGAAGCTGACGCTGGAACTGGGCGGCAAGGGCGCCAACATCGTCTTCGACGACGCCCCGATCGACCAGGCGGTCGAGGGGATCGTCAACGGCATCTTCTTCAACCAGGGCCAGGTGTGCTGCGCGGGCAGCCGCCTGCTGGTGCAGGAGTCCGTCGAGGAGGAGCTGCTGGACGCCCTCAAGCGCCGGCTGTCCACGCTGCGCCTCGGCGACCCGCTGGACAAGAACACCGACATCGGCGCGATCAACTCCGAGGAGCAGCTCACCCGGATCACCCGGCTCGTCGAGCAGGGCGAGGCGGAGGGCGCCGAGCGCTGGTCCCCGCAGTGCGAGATCCCCTCGGCGGGCTACTGGTTCGCGCCGACGCTGTTCACGAAGGTCACCCAGGCGCACACGGTCGCCCGCGACGAGATCTTCGGCCCGGTGCTGTCGGTCCTGACCTTCCGCACCCCGGACGAGGCGGTCGCCAAGGCGAACAACACGCCGTACGGCCTGTCGGCGGGCGTCTGGACGGAGAAGGGCTCGCGGATCCTGGCGGTGGCGGGCAAGCTGCGCGCGGGCGTGATCTGGTCCAACACGTTCAACAAGTTCGACCCGACCTCGCCGTTCGGCGGTTACAAGGAGTCGGGCTTCGGCCGCGAGGGCGGCCGCCACGGCCTGGAGGCGTACCTCGATGTCTGACAAGACCCACAAGGCCCACAAGGCCCACAAGGCGTCCAGGGCCCAGAAGGCGGGCGGGACCCACGAGGCCGCCGCGGACGTCGAGGCCGTCCCGGCCGTCACGGGTGACGGGACGGCCCCGGCCGCCGGTGCCGGGCCGCGGGTGACGGTCCTCAAGACCTACAAGCTGTACGTGGGCGGGAAGTTCCCGCGTTCCGAGAGCGGCCGGGTGTACGAGGTGACGGACTCCGAGGGCAACTGGCTGGCGAACGCGCCGCGGGCGAGCCGCAAGGACGCCCGGGACGCGGTGGTGGCCGCGCGCAAGGCGTTCGGCGGCTGGTCCGGCGCGACCGCCTACAACCGCGGCCAGGTGCTGTACCGGGTCGCGGAGATGCTGGAGGGCCGCCGGCACCAGTTCGTGCGCGAGGTGGCCGACGCCGAGGGCCTGTCCGAGGCGCGGGCCGCCGGGGTCGTGGACGCCACGATCGACCGGTGGGTCTGGTACGCGGGCTGGACCGACAAGATCGCCCAGGTGACCGGCGGCGCCAACCCGGTGGCCGGCCCGTACTTCAACCTCTCCTCGCCCGAACCGACAGGCGTGGTCGCGGTGCTGGCCCCGCAGGAGTCGTCGTTCCTGGGCCTGGTCTCGGTGCTCGCCCCGGTGATCGCCACGGGCAACACCGCGGTCCTGGTGGCCAGCGAGCGCGCCCCGCTGCCCGCGCTGTCCCTGGCCGAGGTCCTGGCCACCTCCGACGTGCCGGGCGGGGTCGTCAACGTCCTGTCCGGCGGTACGGCGGAGCTCGCGGCGCCCCTCGCCGCGCACCAGGACGTCAACGCGATCGACCTCGCGGGCGCCGACGAGCAGCTGGCGAAGGAGCTGGAGGTCGCGGCGGCGGACAACCTGAAGCGGGTGCTCCGTCCACAGCCTGTGGATTACTTCGCCACCCCCGGCACCGACCGCATGACCGCGTTCCTGGAGACCAAGACGGTCTGGCACCCCACGGGTTCGCTGGGCGCGTCGGGCTCGTCGTACTGACGGCCGGCCACCCCGGGGCGACGCCCCCCTGAGCAGGGCCGCGGCTCCTCCCCGTCCGGGGGAACCGCGGCCCTCCGCACGCGTGCCGTCAGGCGCCGAGCAGCCCCGTCACCTGTCCCACCACCGGGAGCGAGCCGATCGACGCCGCCTGGGCGACCGGCCTGGTCAGCATCTGGGAGTCGAGCGGCTTGAAGTCGGCGAGCTGGGTGCCGACGCCGTTGTCGAGCGGGTCGACGCCGGTGCCCGCGAGCGGGTTGGGCTTGAGGTTCGTCAGGGCGCCGGTCGCGTACGGCACCGCCTCCGTCAGCGCCCGCAGGCCCGACTGGGGGTCGATGTGGCCGAGTGAGGTGGGACGGGTGTGCACCCCGCCCAGGAGCGGCGCGCTGTCCGCCGCGGCCGCGGCACCCGCGCCCGCACCGAGGGCGACCCCCGCGGTGGCGAGGACGGCCAGGGCGCGCCGGCCGGTGGTGGTTTGGGGGAAGAGGTGTCGGGCCATCGCTGCTGCCACCTTTGTGTGCGGAAAGTAAGCGGTTCAGCGCAGAGGGTAGTTGAGATGTGACGCGCGCTTCAAAGCCGACCCGCGGGGTCGTGGGGGGGCCGGGGGATGCCGCACACTGGTGTCCCGTGAGTCCCCATCCCCTCCCGCCCACGCGAGTCGTGCTGCTCTGCGGCCCTTCCGGCTCCGGCAAGTCCCTCCTCGCCGCCCGCTCGGGCCTGCCGGTCCTCCGGCTCGACGACTTCTACAAGGAGGCCGGCGACCCGACGCTGCCGCTGGTGGCGGGAAGTTCAGACATCGACTGGGACCACCCCGACTCCTGGGACGCGGACGCGGCCGTCGCCGCGATCGCCGAGCTGTGCCGCCAGGGCCGTACCCGGGTCCCGGTGTACGACATCTCCCTGAGCGCCCGCACCGGCGCGGACGCGCTCGACATCGGACCGACCCCGCTGTTCATCGCGGAGGGCATCTTCGCGGCGGAGATCGTGCGGCGCTGCCGGGAGCTGGGCCTGCTCGCGGACGCGCTGTGCCTGAGCCGCGGCCCGGTGAAGACGTTCCGCCGCCGTTTCCTGCGGGACCTGCGCGAGGGCCGCAAGTCGGTGCCGTTCCTGCTGCGCCGGGGCTGGCGCCTGATGCGCCTGGAACGCTCGATCGTGGCCCGCCAGACCGCGCTGGGCGCCCACGCCTGCGACCGCGACGAGGCCCTGGACCGGCTGGCGGCCGCGGGGACGGGCGGGACCGGTGTGCCGGGCGCGCGGGGCGCGCACGCGGTGCGGGACGTGCCGGACGTGCGGGACATGGACGGTGTGGCCGACGTGCAGGACACGCGGGACGCCCAGGAGCCGACCCCGGCGTAACGCCGACGCGCGCGGTGAACGTCCCCGGCCGCCGGCGCCCGGCCCGGCACGGCACGGCACACGAAAGCGGGACCGGACGGACCCCCCGGCCCTCCGGTCCCGCTCCCTTTCGGTGCTCCCCCGTGCTCCCCCGTTCTTCCCCTTGCTGTTCCCCCGTGTTCCCCCCGGTCGCGGTACCGCTCCCCGTACGTCCCCCGTCGGGTCCCCCCGGTACCGCTCCCGTGTTCCCCCGTGTTTCCCCCGTGCGTTCCCCCGTTGCCGGGCCGGAGCCCGGTGTTTCCCCCGTGACCTTCAGGCGACGAGCTCCCCGAAGGCGTCCTCCTCGTCACGGCCGAAGCTGAGGACCTCGTCCTCGCGCAGCCGGCGGAGCGACCGCCAGATGCTCGACTTCACCGTGCCGACACTGATGCCGAGGATGTCGGCGATCTCCGGATCGGTGCGGCCCTCGTAGTAGCGCAGGACCAGCATCGTCCGCTGGGTCTCGGGCAGCCGGGCCAGCGCCTGCCACAGGACGGCGCGCAGCTCGGTGCCGCGCATCGCGTCCGTGTCGCCGGGCGTCTCCGGCAGTTCCTCGGTCGGGTACTCGTTCAGCTTGCGGCGGCGCCACGCGCTGATGTGCAGGTTCGTCATGGTGCGGCGCAGGTAGCCCCCGACCGCGGCCTTGTCGCTGATCCGCTCCCAGGCCCGGTAGGTCGAGAACAGCGCGCTCTGCAGCAGGTCCTCGGCCTCGAACCGGTCGCCGGTGAGGTGGTAGGCGGTGGCGTACAGGGAGGCGCGGCGCTCCTGGACGTAGGCGGTGAACTCCGCCTCCGTCAGGGAGCGGCGCTCCCCCGGTTCCTCCCCGTACGCGGCTCCCCCGTGAGCCGCCTGCTCCCCCGCGTCGGCCACGGCCACCAGGGCTGTGTGCTGACGCCCGGCGCCGCGAGCGCACCCCCGCCCGATCGCGACGCCGGACTTCTCCCGGTTCACGTCGTGCAGGCGCGTGACCACTGCGCTGGTGCTCATGCCGTGCAGCGTGTTCATCTCGCGCCCCCCGTCGTGGACTTCCGTGGTGTCCGTCTGCTCGGGCGTACGTCCTTGCCCGTGCCGAAAAGCTTGCCGAGGGGACTTCATCGCCGTGTCCGCCGACTGTCACAGACCTGTCACAGGGGCCGGTCCGGGCCGTCAAACCGCGTGTCGCGGTGACGGCCTCACGGAGAGGACGGACGCGCGGGGCGGCGGGGCGGTTGCGAGTCCGGCGGCCCCACAGGTCGAACAGAAGCCCCCGCATGGGCCAGAATGAGCCCGTGCCTTCCCTGTTGCTGATCGAGGACGACGACGCCATCCGTACGGCCCTGGAGCTCTCCCTGACGCGCCAGGGACACCGGGTGGCCACCGCTGCCAGCGGTGAGGACGGTCTGAAGCTGCTGCGCGAGCAGCGGCCGGATCTCATCGTGCTGGACGTCATGCTGCCCGGCATCGACGGCTTCGAGGTGTGCCGGCGCATCCGGCGCACCGACCAGCTGCCGATCATCCTGCTGACCGCGCGCAGCGACGACATCGACGTCGTCGTCGGCCTGGAGTCCGGGGCGGACGACTACGTCGTCAAGCCCGTGCAGGGCCGGGTGCTCGACGCCCGGATCCGGGCGGTGCTGCGCCGCGGGGAGCGCGAGTCGAACGACGCGGCGAGCTTCGGCAGCCTGGTCATCGACCGGGCCGCCATGACCGTCACCAAGAACGGCGAGGACCTCCAGCTGACGCCGACCGAGCTGCGGCTGCTGCTGGAGCTGAGCCGCCGTCCCGGACAGGCGCTGTCCCGGCAGCAGTTGCTGCGGCTGGTGTGGGAGCACGACTACCTCGGTGACTCGCGCCTGGTGGACGCCTGCGTCCAGCGGCTGCGCGCCAAGGTCGAGGACGTGCCCTCGTCACCGACCCTGATCCGCACGGTCCGGGGTGTCGGCTACCGCCTGGACGCGCCTCAGTGACACGCACGCACGGGGGGTTCCGCGGCTGGGCCGCGGATCGTACGGGACACCTGACACGACTGCGCTTCACCAGCCTGCGCCTGCGGCTCGTCGTGGTGTTCGGGCTGGTCGCCCTCACCGCCGCCGTCTCGGCGTCCGGCATCGCCTACTGGCTCAACCGCGAGGCGGTGCTCACCCGCACCCAGGGCGCGGTGCTGCGCGACTTCCAGCAGGAGATGCAGAACCGCGCCGGGGCCCTGCCCGCCCACCCCGAGCAGGACGAACTCCAGCACACCGCGGGGCAGATGGCGAACAGCAGCCAGCGCTTCAGCGTGCTGCTCGTCGCCACCGGCACCGACGGGCGGACGGTCTACGGCAACTCCGGCGGGCTGAGCGGGTTCTCGCTGGACGACGTGCCGGCGTCGCTGCGCACGGCGGTGAACAAGCAGCAGCCGCTCACCGGCGGCAACAAGTCGCCGTACCACCTGTACTGGCAGCGGGTCGTCGACCACGGCACGCCGTACCTGGTCGCGGGCACGCGGGTGATCGGCGGCGGACCGACCGGCTACCTGCGCAAGTCGCTGGAGCCCGAGGCGAAGGACCTCAACTCGCTGGCCTGGTCGCTGGGGATCGCCACCGGGCTGGCGCTGATCGGCGCCGCGCTGCTCGCGCAGGCCGCCGCCACGACCGTGCTGAAGCCGGTGCACCGGCTGGGCGTCGCCGCCCGGCGGCTCGGCGAGGGCCGGCTCGACACCCGGCTGCGGGTGTCCGGCACCGACGAACTCGCCGATCTGTCGCGGACGTTCAACAACGCCGCCGAGGCACTGGAGAAGCGGGTCGCCGACATGGCCGCCCGCGACGAGGCGTCCCGGCGCTTCGTCGCCGACATGAGCCACGAGCTGCGCACCCCGCTCACCGCCATCACCGCCGTCACCGAGGTGCTGGAGGAGGAGCTGGAGGCCGAGACCGGCAGCATGGACCCGATGATCGAGCCGGCCGTGCGGCTGGTGGTCAGCGAGACCCGGCGGCTGAACGACCTGGTGGAGAACCTGATGGAGGTCACCCGCTTCGACGCGGGCACCGCCCGGCTGGTGCTCGACGACGTGGACGTGGCCGACCAGATCACCGCCTGCATCGACGCCCGCGCCTGGCTCGACGCGGTGGAACTGGACGCCGCGCGCGGCATCCACGCCCGCCTCGACCCGCGCCGCCTGGACGTCATCCTCGCCAACCTCATCGGCAACGCCCTCAAGCACGGCGGCTCGCCGGTGCGGGTGTCGGTCCGCGCGGAGCGCTCCGGCGCGCCGGGGACGGAGGCCGGTGCCGAAGATGCCGGTGACGGCGGTGAGGAGTCCGTGGTGATCGCCGTGCGCGACCACGGGCCCGGCATCCCCGAGGACGTCCTGCCGCACGTCTTCGACCGGTTCTACAAGGCCAGCGCCTCCCGGCCCCGGTCGGAGGGCAGCGGCCTCGGCCTGTCCATCGCGCAGGAGAACGCGCACATCCACGGCGGTGCCATCACCGCCGCCAACTGCCCCGAGGGCGGCGCCGTGTTCACGCTGCGGCTGCCGCGGGACGCCTCGGACCTGGCCGAGCAGCCGGGCGAGCGCGCGGGCGCGGTCCAGGTCACGGGCCAGGGCACCGGCCTGGGCCAGGAGGACGCCCGATGACCGTACGCCGACTGCCGGGCCTGCTGGCGCTGCCCGTCCTCGCCGCGCTGCTCGCCGGGTGCGGGATCCGGTCCACCGAGGTGCCGACCGACTTCGGGCCCGCGCCGTCCCGGGTGCGCTGCTCGCTCGCCGACCCCGGCCGGGCCACGCAGAGCGGCACGGGCGTGCCCGTGCAGGTGTTCCTGCTGTGCGGGTCGTCGCTGGTGGCCGTCGACCGGTCGGTGCCGGTGCCGGACGGCGCGGCCGGCGCCGAGCGGCGGGTGCTGGTGGCGCAGGGCCTGCTCGACCAGCTGGCGCAGTCGCCGTCGGCGGCCGAGAAGGAGGCCGGGTACACCACCGACGTGCGCGGCGGGGTGACGGTGAGCGGCCCGGGCCCGGACGACCCGGACGACGCGCTGCGGCTGTCCGCGGCCCCCGGCTCGCTCACGTCGTACGCCCTCGCGCAGGTGGTGTGCACGCTGTCCGACTCGGCGGCCACCGAGGGCGACGGCTCGGTGGTCCTCGGCGGTCCGGGGACGCAGCCGCCGCGCCGCTACGCCTGCACCTCCGGGGTGCGCAACCGCCCCGGCAGCAGCGAACCGCCGTCCTCCGAGGTCACCGGCGGCTGAACGGCCGGGGCACCCGCGGCCGGAGGGCGCGGGGTCCCGGATGTGGCGCACGCCTCGTCCGCCGGTTCGGGGGTGGTCCGGAACCGATCGTCCCGCGGCGGGCGTCTAGTCGGTCGTGCAGCGTCAAGGCTCCATCGGCGGCAGCGCCGCGTACCGCATCCGTGTGGCCGGGGGTGTTCTCCTGGCCGCACACCTCGCGTTCGTCGCCTGGTACGCGCTGCGTCCGCTGGACGTCCCGTGGGTCATGCCCACGAACCTGCACCCGCTCGCCGGCATCCGTGCCGACCTCGCGCTCGGCTGGCCGCAGGCGGCCCGCCGCATCGGCACCGGGCTCGGGCTGCTCGCCCCGCTGGGCGTCCTGCTGCCGCTGGTGCACGGCCGGTCCGTCGTCTCCCCGCTCGCCTCGCTGGTCCGCACGGTGCTGGCGGGCGCCCTGCTGTCGCTGGTCATCGAGCTGCTCCAGACGGGCGTGCCGGGCCAGGTGGTCGACGTGGACTCGCTGCTGCTCAATACGGCCGGGGTGGGGCTCGCCCACGCCCTCGTCGTCCCCGCGGTCCGCACCCGGCTCCGTCGCAGGGCGGACCTCCGGCTGCTGCGGGCCCCCCGCCAGGAGGAACCGGCTCAGGGTCGCACCCCGACGATTCCCAGGGTCGGGATCGCCCCGTAGAGCGACGCTCGGGCGGATTCGTCCCCCTACCGTGGAAGGCACAGTCGAGGGGCCACCGGGGCCGCCTGCGACGGACGCCCACGAAGGAGCCGCTGCCATGTCCAGCCTCGCCCGACCCACCCACGGACGCGTGATCGGCGGCGTGTGCGCCGCGCTGGCCCGGCGGTTCGGCACGTCCGCCACGACGATGCGCGTGATCTTCCTGGTGTCCTGCCTGCTGCCGGGACCCCAGTTCCTGCTCTACCTGGCGCTGTGGGCGCTGCTGCCCTCGGAGGACAAGGCCCGCACCGCCTGGTGACCCGGCCGGCGCGCCGCCGGCCGCCGGGGAGTGTCCGTACCAACGCCGTCGGGGCGCACCGGAGTCGACCGGTGCGCCCCGACGGCGTGCGGGCGGGCTCAGCCCAGCGGGACCCCGTTCACGGGCAGGCCGTGCGTCGGCAGGCCCTGCACCGGCAGGCCGCCGAGGAGGCCGGCGACCGGCTTGGTCGGGCCCTCGGCGACGAGGCGCTCCGCGATCGGCTGGACGGCGGTCAGGCCGTGGCCGACCGCCGGCTGGGCCTGCTTCAGCGCCTGGCCGGCCCCCGGCAGCGCCTGGGCGACGGTCTCCGCCGGCAGCGTCCGGGTCACGCCGTCCAGGGTCTGGGCGGCGTCCGGCAGGGCGGCGGGGGCGGCGTTCGCCGCACCGGCGCCGGCGGCGGCGAAGGCGGCACCGAGGGTGGCGACGCCGAGGGTCTTGGCAGCAGACTGCTTCATGAATGCGTCCTCGAATGGGATACGGGGAACCGAGCGGTCCACGACCGTAAACATGCCCGGGTGCCCACCGCAAACATCGAAATGCGGACGGATGGTGAAGCCCCGTCCGCGCTCCGCGCCGCAATACCGCCCCTATCAGCCCTCCAGACCGGAAGAATCCCTGGTCGAAGCGGTCTGCTGGAACAGCCATTCGGATTTCAGCTCGGCATATCCCGACTTGATCACGTCATTGATCATGGCCAGTCGTTCATCGAAAGGAATGAACGCTGATTTCATCGCATTGACGGAGAACCATTGCAGGTCGTCGAGCGTGTAGCCGAATGCGTCGACCAGGTGCTCGAATTCCCGGCTCATGCTGGTGCCGGACATCAGCCGGTTGTCGGTGTTGACGGTGGCCCGGAAGTGCAGCCGCCGCAGCAGCCCGATCGGGTGCTCCTCGTACGAGGAGGCCGCCCCGGTCTGGAGGTTGGAACTGGGGCACAGCTCCAGCGGGACCCGCTTGTCGCGCACGTACGACGCGAGCCGCCCGAGCTTCACGGTGCCGTCCCCGGCGACCTCGATGTCGTCGATGATGCGCACCCCGTGCCCGAGCCGGTCGGCACCGCACCACTGGAGCGCCTGCCAGATGGACGGCAGCCCGAACGCCTCGCCGGCGTGGATGGTGAAGTGGTTGTTCTCCCGCTTCAGGAACTCGAAGGCGTCCAGGTGCCGGGTCGGCGGGTGGCCGGCCTCGGCGCCCGCGATGTCGAAGCCGACGACGCCCACGTCCCGGTAGCGGTTGGCGAGTTCGGCGATCTCCAGGGAGCGGGCCGCGTGCCGCATGGCGGTCAGCAGGGCCCCGACGCGGATGCGGTGGCCGTGGGCGCGGGCGGTGCGCTCGCCCTCCCGGAAGCCCTCGTTGACGGCCTCGACGACCTCCTCGAGGGTCAGCCCGCCCTCGAGGTGCTGCTCGGGGGCGTAGCGCACCTCGGCGTAGACGACGCCGTCCTCGGCGAGGTCCTCGGCGCACTCGCGGGCGACCCGCACGAGCGCGTCGCGGGTCTGCATGACGCCGACGGTGTGCGAGAAGGTCTCCAAGTACCGTTCCAGGGAACCGGAGTCGGCGGCCTCGCGGAACCAGACGCCGAGCCTGCCGGGGTCGGTCTCGGGGAGGTGCGGGTAGCCCGTCGCGCGGGCGAGGTCCACGATCGTGCCGGGACGCAGCCCGCCGTCGAGGTGGTCGTGCAGCAGAACCTTGGGCGCCCGGCGGATCTGGTCCGGGCTGGGCGTGACGCCCGTCGCGGTGGTCTGGCTCGTCATTGCGGCACTCTAACTCCTACGCGCGTAGATCGCCCGTCGCGCGGGGCCGTCGATACGCAACGGTGACCCCCCGGCAGGGTGGCGTACACCAGCGCTTCTGACACTGTTCTGCCATGGCACAACAAGCGACGCCGGCCCGAACGGCCCGGCTGGGCAGGGCGATCGGACCGGAACCGACGTCGGTGAGCGGGGTCGTCCTGCTGCTGCCCGCCGGCGAGGAGGTCTCCGACCGCAGACCCTCGCCGCTGCGCGCGGCGGCCTCCGTGCACGGCCTCGGCCGGCGGCTGGCCCGCGCCGGCCGGGACGAGGGGCTGGCCACCCACGTCGTGCACTACCGCTACCGCGGCTGGAACGGCAGCGACGCCCACCCGGCGGCGGACGCGACCTGGGCCGCGGACGAGGCGGTACGGCGCTACGGCGACGTCCCCGTGTGCCTGGCCGGCCCGGGCATGGGCGGGCGGGCGGCGCTGCGCGCGGGCGGGCACGAGGCCGTCACCTCCGTGCTGGCCCTCGCGCCCTGGCTGCCGGAGGAGGACGTGGCCGGGACGCCGGAGCCGGTACGGCAGTTGGCGGGGCGGCGGGTGCTGATCGTGCACGGCACGAACGACCGGCGGACCGATCCGGAGCTGTCGTTCCGGCTGGCGGAGCGGGCGAAGAAGGCGAACCGGGAGGTGTGCCGCTTCGAAGTGCACGCCGACGGGCACGGGTTGCACCAGTACCGGGACGAGGTGCACTCGCTGGCCGAGGACTTCGTGATCGGCACCCTGTTCGGGCGGTCGTTCTCCCGCCCGGTGACCGACGCCTTCGCCGCGCCGCCGCCGCTGGGCCTGCGGATGCCCCTGGCGGCGGGGTTCGGGCGCTCGCTGCGGCGGTGACGCGCGCGGGCGGCCGCGCGCGACGGCGGCCGCCCGGGGCGTCAGTCGGGGAGCAGGGCGCCCCGGCGCGAGAGCAGGAACTTCTTGAAGGCCGCCACCGGCGGGGTGTCCTCGCGGTCGGCCAGCCAGGCCACCCCGATCTCGCGGACCGCCCGCGGGGCGGTGACCGCCAGTTCCACGACCCCCGGCCGGGGCACCGTCGGCGGGGGCAGCAGGGCCACGCCCAGGCCGGCCGCGACCAGGCCCCGCAGGGTCTCCGCCTCCTCGCCCTCGAAGGCGACCCGGGGCCGGAACCCGGCCTCGCGGCACAGCGCGTCGGTGATGCGGCGCAGCCCGTAGCCCGGTTCCAGGGTCACGAAGGTCTCCTCGGCGGCCTCGGCGAGGCGCACCCGCCTGCGGCCGGCCAGCCGGTGCTCGGCGGGGACCACCAGGCGCAGCTTCTGCTCGTCCAGCCGGCGCGCGACCAGGTCGGGCGCGTCCGGCACCGGCGAGGTCAGGCACAGGTCCAGTTGCCCCGCCCGCAGCCCCTCCAGCATCGCCTCGCCGTGGTTCTGGACCAGGCCGAAGCGCACGCGCGGGTGGTCGGCGCGGAAGGCGTGCAGCAGGCCCGGCACGGTCTCGGCGCCCATGGTGTGCAGGAAGCCGAACGCGACCTTGCCGGTGGCCGCGTCGGCGTCGGCGCGGACCTCGTCGGCGGCGCGCTGCACCTCGGCGAGGGCCCGTTCGACGGAGGTGAGGAAGGTGCGGCCGGCGGGCGTCAGCGAGACCGTCCGGCCGTGCCGCGCGAACAGGTCGACGCCCAGGTCCTGTTCCAGGCGGGCCATCGCGCGCGAGAGGGTGGACTGCGGGACGTTCATCTCCTGCGCGGCCCTGGTGACGTGCTCGGTGCGGGCCACACCGGCGAAGTGGGCGAGCCGCGGCGCGAGCAGCATCCCCATGTCGGTCGTGTCTTCTGTGTCACTGGACGGTGACAGGCGGGCCGCGGACCTCTGCTGATGCACCATGGGAACGATTATGGACAGTCCGTGCATTGGACGGATGAGTGGGGCGTCCGTAGCGTCGGTGGCATGTCTCCCGCCGATACCGGGGCGTCCACCACCGTGGGCGCCCGTCTGCCAGCCTCCCCCGACTCCCCGACGGACTCCCGCATGGCCCCGGGCGGCCCCGGCTACCGCCGGATGAGCCTCGCCCTGTTCCTCGCCGGCGTCGCCACCTTCGCCCTGCTGTACTCCACCCAGGCGCTGCTGCCGCTGATCTCCGGGGAGTTCGGGGTCGCGGCGGGCGAGGCGAGCTGGACGGTCGCGGCGGCGACCGGCGGCCTCGCGCTGTTCGTCCTGCCGATGAGCGCCCTGTCCGAGCGCTACGGCCGCCGTACGGTGATGACGGCCTCGCTGGCGGTCGCGGTGGCCGTCGGCGTCCTGGTGCCCTTCGCGCCGTCGATCGGCGCGCTGGTGGTGCTGCGGGCGGTGCAGGGCGCCGCGCTGGCCGGGCTCCCGGCGTCCGCGACGGCCTACCTCGCGGAGGAGGTGCGGCCCCGGGCGCTGGTGACAGCGATCGGCCTGTTCGTCGCGGGCAACAGCGTCGGCGGGATGAGCGGCCGGGTCATCACCGGCTGGGTGGCGCAGGAGTGGGGCTGGCGGGTCGCCGTCGGTGTGATCGGCGCGCTCGCCGTGGCCTGCGCGGTGGCGTTCCGGCTGCTGCTGCCCGCGCCCCGGCACTTCACCCCGGGCTCGCTGCGGCCCCGGGTGCTGCTCGGCACGGTCCGCGACCACCTGGCGAACCCGCTGCTGCGCCGGCTGTACGCGATCGGCGCGCTGTTCATGACGGTGTTCGGCGGCGTCTACACGGTGATCGGCTACCGCCTCACCGAGCAGCCGTTCGGCCTGCCGCAGGGCGTCGTCGGCTCGATCTTCCTGGTCTACCTGGTCGGCACCGTGTCGGCGTCGACGGCCGGCCGCCTGGTGGGCCGCCTCGGCCGCCGGGGCGCCCTGTACCTGGCGGGCGGCACCACGGCGGCGGGCCTGCTGCTGTCCCTGGGCGACCGCCTGGCGCTCGTCCTGCTGGGCCTGGTGCTCATCACCGCGGGCTTCTTCGCGGGCCACGCGGTGGCGTCCTCGGCGGTCAGCCGCACGGCCACCACCGGCCGCGCCCAGGCCTCCGCGCTCTACCAGTCCGCGTACTACGTCGGCTCCAGCGCCGGCAGCACGGTGGGCGCCCTGGCCTTCCACTCCGGCGGCTGGGCCGGGACGGTCGGCGTGGGCCTGCTCGCGGTGCTCGGCGTGGTGGGCATCACCCTGTGCGGCACGCGCGCGGCGCGGGTGGCGGCCCGCCGGGAACCGGTGCCGGCGCACTGACGGCCCCGCCCGGCGCCCCGTGCCGGGCCCTCGCACGTCCCTGGAGCCCAGGTCGGGACACCCCTCCCGACCTGGGCTTTCGCGCACTCGGCGGGCCGTTGTCAGTGGGCTGCGGTAGCTTCCGGAGTAGTGGCGCGAAGGCGCGGCACAGGACGGCCACAGGGGCGGGTGGACGACGATGACGGACGGCACGGCGACGGTCGAGGACCTCGACGTCAGGCTGGAGAGGCACCGGACCGAGCTGACCGGGTACTGCTACCGGATGCTCGGCTCCTCCTTCGAGGCCGAGGACGCGGTGCAGGACACGATGGTGCGCGCCTGGCGGAGCTACGCCACGTTCGAGGGCCGGTCCAGCCTGCGCTCCTGGCTCTACCGCATCGCGACGAACGTCTGCCTGGACATGCTGGCCGCGGGCAACAAGCGGGCCCGCCCGATGGACCTCCAGGAGGCCACGCCGCTGGCGCGGGCCGCCCTCTCCCCCCGCCCCGACCACACCTGGCTGGAACCCATGCCCGACGCGCGCGTGCTGCCCACGGTGGAGGACCCGGCCGAGGCGGCCGTGGCCAAGGAGTCGGTGCGGCTGGCGTTCATGGCGGCGCTGCAGCAGCTGCCGCCCAAGCAGCGGGCGGTGCTGATCCTGCGCGAGGTGCTGGCCTGGCGGGCCAGTGAGGTCGCCGAGCTGCTCGGCACGTCGGTCGCGTCGGTCAACAGCGCGCTCCAGCGGGCCCGGGCCACCCTCGCCGAGCGGGACGACAAGGCGGCCTCGGCGGCCGTGTCCGACCCGCTGGACGACGAGCAGCGCAAGCTGCTGGACCGCTACGTGGCGGCCTTCGAGGGGTACGACATGACCGCGCTGACGGCGCTGCTGCACGAGGACGCCGTCATGACGATGCCGCCGTTCGACCTGTGGCTGACCGGCCACGACGACATCGCCGGCTTCATGACCACGTTCGGCTCCGCGTGCGCGGGCTCGCGGCTGCTGCCGGTGCGGGTCAACGGCCTGCCGGGGTTCGCGCAGTACAAGCCCGACCCGGAGCGGGGCGGCTACGCCCCCTGGGCGATCCAGGTGCTGGAGATCTCAGACGGCCGCCTCACCGGGTTCCACTTCTTCCTCGACACCCAGCGGTGGTTCCCGCTGTTCGGGGTCCCCCTCCATCTCGAAGGGGATGCCGACCAGGCCGAGCAGGGCGCGTAGGGCGGGGTCGGCGCCGCGCAGCCGGAGGTGTCCCCCGGCCCGCCGGGCGGCCAGCTCCAGACGGGCCAGGGTGTCCACCACGGGCAGGCCCGGCGGTCCGGCCCCGGTGACGTCACAGACGACCACCCGGCCGGCGGTGACCTCCAGCAGCGCCCGCACGGCGTCGCAGAGCCCCGCCACCTCGGAGCGGGTGGCGGGACCGGTCAGCGTGAGTACGGGCGGTGTCGTCGGGTCCACGTACGGTATGACCGCGGCGGGGCCCCCGACTCATCGGTGCCCGGCGGCCGACCGGCAACCGGCCCCGCCGGGCCGGGCGGGTCCGGGTCGGTCCGGTCGGCCCACCGGTGTCAGGCGATGCGCTCCAGCACCACCGGCGACGGGGTGAACGGCGTGCCCGGCGCCGCGATGTCCCAGGAGCCCTCGACGGCCTGGAGGGCGTAGTCGAAGCGCTCGGGGGTGTCGGTATGCAGGGTCAGCAGCGGCTGCCCCTCGGTCACCGTGTCCCCGGGCCTGGCGTGCAGCTCGACGCCCGCGGCGGCCTGCACCGGGTCCTCCTTGCGGGCGCGGCCCGCGCCGAGGCGCCAGGCGGCGATGCCGATGTCGTAGGCGTCCAGCCGGGTCAGCACCCCGCTCGCGGGCGCCTTGACGACGTGCTGTTCCTTGGAGGTGGGCAGCGCCGCGTCCGGGTCGCCGCCCTGGGCCGCGATCATCCGGCGCCAGACGTCCATCGCCGAGCCGTCGGCCAGCGCCTTCGCCGGGTCCGCATCGCGCACCCCGGCCGCGTCGAGCATCTCCCGGGCCAGGGCGAGGGTCAGCTCGACCACGTCCGCGGGGCCGCCGCCGGCCAGCACCTCCAGCGACTCGCGGACCTCCAGCGCGTTGCCGGCGGTCAGGCCGAGCGGGGTGGACATGTCCGTCAGCAGCGCGACGGTGCGCACGCCGTGGTCCGTGCCGAGGCCGACCATGGTCGAGGCCAGCTCGCGCGCGTCCTCCAGGGTCTTCATGAAGGCGCCGCTGCCGACCTTGACGTCCAGCACCAGCGAGCCGGTGCCCTCGGCGATCTTCTTGGACATGATGGACGAGGCGATCAGCGGGATGGCCTCCACCGTGCCGGTCACGTCGCGCAGCGCGTACAGCTTCTTGTCGGCGGGGGCCAGTCCGTCGCCGGCCGCGCAGATCACCGCGCCGGTGGTGTCGAGGACGTGCAGCATCTCCTCGTTGGACAGCAGCGCGCGCCAGCCGGGGATCGACTCCAGCTTGTCCAGCGTGCCGCCGGTGTGGCCGAGGCCGCGGCCGGACAGCTGCGGGACCGCCGCGCCGCAGGCCGCCACCAGCGGGGCGAGCGGCAGCGTGATCTTGTCGCCGACGCCGCCCGTGGAGTGCTTGTCGGCGGTCGGCCGGGACAGCGAGGAGAAGTCCATGCGCTCGCCGGAGGCGATCATCGCGGCGGTCCAGCGGGCGATCTCGCGCCGGTTCATGCCGTTGAGCAGGATCGCCATCGCGAGGGAGGACATCTGCTCGTCGGCGACCTCGCCGCGCGTGTACGCGTCGATGACCCAGTCGATCTGCTCGTCGCTGAGCTCTCCGCGGTCCCGCTTGGTGCGGATGACGGAGACGGCGTCCATGGCCATGGCGTTCCTTCCGGGTGGTTCAAAAAGAGCGCGGCCCCTCCGGCCTGACGGACTCGGAGGGGCCGCGGGACGTCACTTGGTGAGGTGGTCCGGCCCGAAGGCCTGCGGGAGCATCCGCGCCAGCGGCAGGACGCCCTCGGGGGTCTCCAGCAGCAGGTCAGGGCCGCCGAACTCGAACAGCAGCTGCCGGCAGCGGCCGCACGGCACCAGCACGTCGCCGTTGCCGTCGACGCACGTGAAGTGCGTCAGCCGGCCGCCGCCGGTGCGCTGCAGCTCGGAGACCAGCCCGCACTCGGCGCACAGGCCGAGCCCGTAGGAGGCGTTCTCCACGTTGCAGCCGGAGACCGTGCGGCCGTCGTCGACGAGGGCGGCGACCCCGACCGGGTAGCCCGAGTAGGGGGCGTACGCGTGGCGCATCGCCTCGTGGGCCAGCGCGCGCAGCGCCTCCCAGTCGCAGGCCCCCTCGGGCGGGGTCACTTGCCCTGCCCCTTCCGGTACGGCAGGCCGTCCGCCTTCGGCATCCGCAGGCGCTGCGCGGACAGCGACAGCACCAGCAGCGTGACGACGTACGGCGCGGCGGTGACGACCTGGCGCGGGACCTCGTCGGTGCCGGCGTACCAGAGGAACATCACGGCGGAGATCACCAGCGTGATGACCCCGCTGATCAGCTTGCGGCGCCACAGCAGGTAGACGCCGCCGACCACGAGCAGCATGGCGAGCAGCAGGATCAGCGCGTGCACGTTGGTGGTGCCGCCGCGCAGGTTGAGGCTGTCGGTGTAGCCGAACAGGCCAGCGCCCAGGGCGAGGCCGCCCGGCATCCAGTTGCCGAAGATCATCGCGGCGAGGCCGATGTAGCCGCGGCCGGCGGTCTGGCCGTCGAGGTACACGTTGGACGCGACGATCGACAGGAAGGCGCCGCCCAGGCCGGCGAAGCCACCGGAGACGATCACGGCGATGTACTTGTACTTGTAGACGTTCACGCCGAGGGACTCGGCGGCGACCGGGTTCTCGCCGCAGGAGCGCAGGCGCAGCCCGAACGCCGTGCGCCACAGCACCCACCAGGTGGCGGGGACCAGGGCGACCGCGACGACGGTCAGCGGCGAGAGGTTGGTGACCAGGCCGCCGACCAGGCCGGCGATGTCGGAGACGAGGAACCAGTGCTTCTCGTTGAGCGTCTGGAGCCAGCTCGACAGGCCGGGGATGTCGAAGGTGCCCAGCGAGTCGATCGGCGGGGACTGCTTGGAGGAGCCCTGCGGGGCGTCCTCGAAGGTGAACTTCGACAGGTAGCGGGTGGTGCCGAGGGCCAGGATGTTCAGCGCCACACCGGAGACGATGTGGTTGACGTTGAAGGTGACCGTGGCGATGGCGTGCAGGACGGCGCCGAGCGCGCCGCCGATGATGCCGAAGGCGACACCGGTCCACGGGCCCCACTGGTAGCCGGCCCAGGCGCCGAACCAGGTGCCGAGGATCATCATGCCCTCGAGGCCGATGTTGACCACGCCCGCGCGCTCGGCCCACAGGCCGCCGAGGCCGGCGAGGCCGATCGGCACGGCGAGCCGCAGGGCCGTGGACATCTGGCCGGTGGAGGTGATGCCGTCCGCGCCGGAGATCAGCCGGACGACGGAGGTGAGGACCAGCACGCCCGCGATGATCAGCAGGAGTACCGGCAGGGAGAATCGGCGGCTGCCCTTGCCGGGCTGCTGCGCCGTGGGCTTGGCGACGGTCGCGGTGCTCATCAGGCAGCCACCTCCTTCTGGGCGTTCGGGTTGGCGGCCTCGGCGGCGAGCTGGGCGCCGACCTGCTTCTGCTGGCGGCGCAGGCCCCACTGCCGTACGGCCTCGTACGAGATGACGACCGCGAAGACGATCAGGCCCTGCATGATGGTGGCGATCTCCTTCTCGTACGCCACCGGGACGGCGTAGTCGAGGGCGGGGGACGCCTTGTCGAGGAAGGCCCAGAGCAGGGCGGCCAGGGCGATGCCGCCCGGGTTGTTGCGGCCGAGCAGGGCGATGCCGATGGCGGTGAAGCCGAGGCCCGCCGGGAAGCTCAGCGAGTAGGTGTGCACGTCGCCGAGGAGCAGCGGCAGGCCGGAGATGCCGGCCACCGCGCCGGAGATCAGCATCGCGGTGAGCACCATGCGCTTGGCGTCGACGCCGGAGGCGGCGGCGGCGGTCTCGGACTCGCCGGTGGCGCGCAGGTCGAAGCCGAAGCGGGTGCGGTTGAGGACCAGCCAGTAGGCGATGCCCAGGGCGATCGCGAGGAAGACCAGGCCGTAGATCTCGCCGACGTCCTGGCCCAGGTCGATCCCGGGCACCCAGCCGGAGTCCTTCATGATGCCGGTGGTGACGTTGTCGCCGACCAGCACGCCGAGGTTGTCGGTCAGGGTGAGGTAGCCGATGACGCTGGTGGCGATCGAGTTCAGCATGATCGTCGCGACGACCTCGCTGACGCCCCGGGTCACCTTCAGCACACCCGCGATGCCCGCCCACATGGCGCCGGTGAGCGCGCCCACCAGCAGCAGCATCGGGACCTGGAGGAAGGACGGCAGGGCGACGTGGGCGCCGACCACGGCCGTCATCATCGCGCCGAGGCGGTACTGGCCGTCGACGCCGATGTTGAACAGGTTCATCCGGAAGCCGAGGGCGACCGCGATGGCGGCGATGTAGTACAGCGACGCCTGGTTGACGATCAGCACTTGGACGTCGGAGTACCCGGCCTGCTCCAGCATCAGCCGGTACGGCTCGAACGGGTTCTTGCCGGAGGCGATCAGCACGACCGAGGTCAGCAGGATCGCCGCGACGAGCGCGATGACGGGGCCCGCCACCGCGACGAGCACGCGCTCCTTGTCGAACTTCTTCATCGGGCCTCGTCCTCCGGGGCGGTGTCCGCCGCGCTGTCTTCGGAATGGTGCAGGTGCCCGGTCGCGGCGCCGGTCATCGCGGAACCGAGCTCCTCCGGGGTGATGGTGGCGGGGTCGGCGTCGGCGACCAGCTTGCCGTCGAAGATCACCCGCAGGGTGTCCGACAGTCCGATCAGCTCGTCCAGGTCGGCGGAGATCAGCAGCACCGCCAGGCCCTCGCGGCGGGCCTCGCGGATGCGGTCCCAGATCTGGGCCTGCGCGCCGACGTCCACACCGCGGGTGGGGTGGGCGGCGATCAGGAACTTGGGGTCGTGGCTCATCTCGCGGCCGACGATCAGCTTCTGCTGGTTGCCGCCGGACAGGGAGGCCGCGGTGACGTCGATGCCGGGGGTGCGGACGTCGTACTCCTCGACGATCCGGCGGGTGTCGGCCTGCGCACCCTTGGGGTTGAGCCAGAAGCCCTTGGCGTTGGGGGCCTCGGTGACGTGGCCGAGGATGCGGTTCTCCCAGAGCGGGGCCTCCAGCAGCAGGCCCTGGCGGTGGCGGTCCTCGGGGATGTAGCCGATGCCGGACTCGCGCCGCTTGCGGGTGGCCCAGGGGGTGATGTCCTCGCCGAGGAAGACGATCTGCCCGGAGTCGGCGGCCTTGGTGCCGATCAGCGCGTCGATCAGCTCGGTCTGGCCGTTGCCCTCGACACCGGCGATGCCCATGACCTCACCGGCGTGGATGGTGAAGGTGACGTCGTCGAGGACCTTCTTGACCTCGCCGGCGGGCGCGAACTCGGTGAGGCCACCGGCGGTGGGCTCCTCCTCCGTACCCACGGACACGGCGCCGCGGGCGTGCACCGTGAGGTTCCTGACCTCCAGCACCGCGCGGTCGGTGACCGTGGACTCGGCGGTCTCCGGGGTGGGCAGCTCGCTGCCGACCATCATCTCGGCCAGCTGGCGCGGGGTGGTCTTGGCGGGGACGGCCGTCCCGACGGTCGTGCCGCGCCGGATGACGGTGATCTCGTCGGCGACGGAGAGCACCTCGCCCAGCTTGTGGGAGATGAAGATGACGGACAGGCCCTCGGACTTCAGCCCGCGCAGGTTGGCGAAGAGCGCGTCGACCTCCTGCGGCACCAGCACGGCGGTCGGCTCGTCGAGGATCAGGGTGCGGGCACCGCGGAAGAGGACCTTGAGGATCTCCACGCGCTGGCGGTCGGCCACGCCGAGGTCCTCCACCAGGGCGTCGGGGCGCACCCCGAGGCCGTAGCGGTCGGAGATCTCCTGGATCTTGCGGCGGGCCCCGCCGCCGATGCCGTGCAGCTTCTCGCTGCCGAGGACGACGTTCTCCAGCACGGTGAGGTTGTCGGCCAGCATGAAGTGCTGGTGGACCATGCCGATGCCGCGCGCGATGGCGTCGGCGGGGCTGGAGAAGGTCACCTGCTCGCCGCCGACCGCGATGGTCCCCTCGTCCGGCTTCTGCATGCCGTAGAGGATCTTCATCAGGGTCGACTTGCCGGCGCCGTTCTCGCCGACGAGGGCGTGCACGGTGCCCTTGCGGACGGTCAGGTGGATGTCGTGGTTGGCGACGACACCGGGGAACCGCTTGGTGATGCCCGTGAGCTCCACCGCCACTGTCGACGGAGCGGTGAGCGGAGGGCTGCTGGACGCGTCGATGGCGCACTCTCCTCGGGAAAGGGGCCGCTCTACGCGCGTAGCGCCCCTGCTTTAAATAGTGCCCGGACCTGATCGCACTGCTTCCAGTCTGATCCGTTCCGAGCATTGTGCCGCGCGAACGGGGCGCGGGGAGGCCATCCTCCGCGCGCCCCGTTCCGTGGCGGTAACGCTGTCATGACAGCGCCCTTTTGGCCATGGTCCGTACGGCCTCTGCGGCCGCGCCGGGTCAGGAGGTCTTGACGGTGATGGTGCCGTTCTTGATGCCTTCCTCGGCCTTGTTCACGGCGTCCTGGATCGCCTTGTCGTTCGCGAACGTCGGGTTCGAGTCCGACAGGCTCACGCCGCCGTTGGCCAGGCTGCCGCGGATCTCACCGGTCTCCGGCTTGTCGTCGTGGACGGACTTGGCCAGGCCGTAGACCGCGCCCTCGACGTTCTTCATGGCCGAGGTGAGGATCGAGGCCTTGTACTTGGCCAGCGCGTCCTGCTTGTACTGGTCGGAGTCGACGCCGATCGCCCAGACCTTGTGCGCCGAGGCGGCCTTGATGACGCCCTGGCCGGACAGGCCGGCGGCGGCGTAGATGACGTCCGCACCGGCGTCGATCTGGCCGTCGGCCGCACTCTCGCCCTTGTCGGGGCTGGAGAAGCCGCCCTCGGCGGCGGTCTCGGTCAGGTACTGCGACTTGACCGTGACGCCCTTCTTGGTGTCCGCGACGCCCTGCTTGAAGCCGGCCTCGAACTTGTGGATCAGGGGCACGTCCACGCCGCCGATGAAGCCGACGACGTTGGACTTGGTGGCCTTGGCGGCGGCCACGCCCGCCAGGTAGGACGCCTGCTCCTCGTGGAAGACGAGGTTGGCGACGTTCTTCGCCTGGAAGGAGTTGTCGTCGACGATGCCGAAGGTGGTCTTCGGGAACTTGGCCGCGACCTCCTTGACGGCCGGCGCGTACGCGAAGCCGACGCCGATCACCGGGTTGTAGCCCTGCTTGGCGAGGGTCTCCAGGCGCTGCGTCTTGTCCGCGTCGGACTCGCCGTCCTGCGGCTCGACGGCGGCCGACTTGTAGCCGAACTCCTTGTCGGCCTTCTCCAGGCCGGCGGTGGCCGCGTCATTGAAGGACTGGTCACCCTTGCCGCCGACGTCGTACGCCAGCGCGAGGCCCAGGTTCTTGTCACTGCTGTCGGAGGACGACGACGTGGACGAGCTTCCGCAAGCGGAAACCGTCACGGCGAGGACTGCGGTAGCAACACCCGCAACCGCGATACGGGACACCCGGCGCATGGAACGAGACTCCTTTGTGCAAGCGCCCATACCAGGCGCTGGTTCCGCCGCAGCGTAACGCGCGTAGACCAGACGGAAAAACCCTTCTGTCCGGTCCGTTATCGAGCTGTGGCCGCATTTTGCCGCCAGACTACGGACAGCAATGCGCCCCTTGCGGGAGGCAAGGGGCGCACGGATCGCAAAGGGCCCGGAGGGCCCAGTGGGCCCGGAAAAAGTCAGACCTTTCGGCCCGCCGGGGTTCCGCGGTGGCGGACGGTCACTGGGTCTTGACGGTGACCTTGCCGGAGGTGATGTCCTGCTTGGCCTTGTCGACCGCGCCGACCACGTCGGTCATCGCCTTGTACTTCGGGTTGGAGTCGGCGAAGCCGACGCCGTCGTTGGAGAGGCTGCCGCGGACCACGCCGCTCAGCGGCTTGCCCTCGTGGACCGACTTGACCAGGTCGTAGACCGCGCCGCCGACGTTCTTCAGGGCCGAGCCGAGGATGTGGTCCTTGTACGCGGCCAGCGAGCTCTGGCTGTACTGGTCGGAGTCGACGCCGATGACCCAGATCCCCTTGGACGCGCCCTCGGAGATCACGCCCTGACCGGACAGGCCGGCCGCGTGGTAGATCACGTCGACGCCCTTCTCGATCTGGCCGCCGGCGCCCTCCTTGCCCTTGTCGGGGCTGGAGAAGCCGCCCTCGGCCGGGGTCTCGGTGAGGTACTGCGACTCGATCTTGATGTTCGGGTTCACCGACTTGGCGCCCTGGACGTACCCGGCCTCGAACTTGTGGATCAGCGGGATGTCGACACCGCCGATGAAGCCGATGTGCGCCTTCTTCGACGCCTTCGCGGCGGCCACGCCGGCGAGGTAGGACGCCTGCTCCTCGTGGAAGACCAGGTCGGCGACGTTCTTCGCCTGGACGGTCTCGTCGTCGATGATCCCGAAGGTGGTCTTCGGGAACTTCGCGGCCACCGCCTTCACGGCCGGCGCGTAGATGTAGCCGACGCCGATGACGGGGTTGTAGCCGGCCTGGGCCAGCTGGGTCAGGCGCTGCACCTTGTCCGCGTCGGACTCGCCGTCCTGCGGCTCGACGTCCCGGCCGCTGAGGCCGAACTCCTTCTCCGCCTTCTGGAACCCCGCGTAGGCCGCGTCGTTGAAGGACTGGTCGCCCTTGCCGCCGATGTCGTACGCCAGGCCGATGCCCTTGCCCGTGTAGCCGCCGGCGGACTCCTTGTCACCGCCCTTGGAGCTGGTGCTGGACTCGCCGCACCCGGCGGCCGCGAGCGCGACGACCGCGACGGCCACCGCTGCCTGGGAGACCCTGCTCCCCCGAGAGATCAGACGCATGACAAGCACCCTTCGTCCCCGCGGCACCGCCGCCTGCGCCGGCCCGCATCCCCAATCAGCCACCCGCGGTGGCGATTCCGGCGCACAGTAACGCGCGTAGAAGGGGAGCGGAACGGGGTTCCTCGCGGCCGTTACCGATTCGTGCCGCCCCCGGGTTACGGGCGGGTCCCGGCGGTTACGGGCGGGTGTCAGCACGGGGCGAAGCAGGACGTACCGGGCGCGGGCGCCCCTCTCGCGGGGCCTGAGACGCAGGTCACACGCAGGGCTGTCACATCCGTGCGTGCCGTTCCGTCAGAGAAGTACAACCCGCAGCCACGACAGAGGAGTTCTCATGGAAGCCCGGCTGAACCTCTTCGCCAACCCTTTCTTCGGCAAGGTCCTCAAGCACATCAACTCCGCGGGCAAGGCCGTCTCGGACTCGTCCCTGCCCGCCGCGACCCAGGAACTGGTGAAGATCCGCGCGAGCCAGATCAACGGCTGCGGCTTCTGCACCGACATGCACACCAAGGACGCCGCACACGCCGGGGAGACCGCGCAGCGCCTGCACCTGGTCGCCGTCTGGCGCGAGGCCACGGTGTTCACGGAGGCCGAGCGGGCCGCCCTGGAGCTGACCGAGCAGGGCACCCGGATCGCCGACGCGGCCGGCGGCGTGTCCGACGAGGTGTGGCAGAACGCGGCCAAGCACTACGACGAGGAGCAGCTCGCCGCGCTGGTCTCGCTGATCGCCATCATCAACGCCTACAACCGGGTCAACGTGATCAACCAGCAGCCGGCCGGCGACTACCAGCCGGGCATGTTCGGCTGACGCGGCTGACGGGCACGTGGCCGGCGCACGCGGGATGCACGGCCGCCGGGGGCCGTCCCACGTCGGTGGGGACGGCCCGCCCTACCCGGGCCGGCGGGCCAGGACGTAGCCCCGGGGCATCCGCAGGCGGGACGGTCCCTCCGGGGCGAGGACGGCGCGGGCCCGTACGTCCAGGCCCGCGTCGGCCAGGAGGCCGGCCACCCTGTCCGGGGTGCGCCAGTGGTAGCGCAGGTCGACGGGGCGGCCGTAGCGCTCGGCCAGGTGCCGGCCGTCGAGGTCCTCCTCGAACTGGAAGAGCAGCATCACGTGGCCGCCCGGGGCCAGCACGCGGCGGAACTCGGCGAAGACCCCCGGCAGGTGCTCGTCCGGGACGTGGATGATCGAGTACAGCGCGGTGATCCCGCCGAGCGTGGCGTCCGGCAGGTCGAGCGCGGTCATGGACCCCACGTGGAAGCGCAGGTGGGGGTGGGCGCGGCGGGCCAGCGCGACCATGCGCGGCGAGACGTCCACGCCGAAGACCGGCACCCCGAGGGCGTGCAGCCGGGCGGTGACGTACCCCGGTCCGCTGCCGACGTCGGCCACCGGTCCGCCGCCCGCCTCCTTCACCAGGTCGGCGAAGGCGGTGAGCAGGGCACCGTACAGCGGGCCGTCGCCCAGGCCGTCGGGGTGCTCCCCGGTGTAGTCCTCGGCGATCGTGTCGTACGAGTCCCGGGCGGCCCGGAGGGCGTCCGCCAGGTCCGCCCGCGTGGTCGTGGTCCCTGCGTCGGAGTCGGTCACGGGAGCGGACTCTACCCGCGGGGCGGACCCCCCGGGGGTCCTCCGGACGAGAGGCCCGTGCGGTGAAGTGGCCTGCCCGCCCCTGGGTGTTGGCCCGAGTCGGGTCACGGCGGCGGGTCGTCCTCGTACCGGGTGAAGCCCGCGAGCAGCCGGCCGGCGTCCGTGAGGACGGCCTCCTCGTCCGGTACGGGCCGCCGGGCCCGGGCGCGGGCGCGACGGCCGCGCCATCCCGCGAGCCACACCAGCGTGGCCAGCACCCAGCCGGCGAGAGCCGTGAGCACGATCATGCCGAGGATCATGCCGAGGACCAGGGAGACGGCGTCGAACAAGCCGAGCCGGAGCAGGGTGAAGGGATCCGGGGCGCATCCGCATGCCTGCACGAGGTCGTTCGCCGGGGTCGCCATGCGGGCACCCTGCCCGGCGGCGGGGCGGGGGTCACGCGGTGTGGCCGAACCGCCGCGCGGCGGTGATGGTTCCGCCACCGGGCGGAGCCGGGGCGGGGCGCTTCCCGGTGTCCGGTGGGCGGTGGCCGGTTCCGCTGGGTGGACAACTCCAGCGTTTCTGTGGCGACGCGTGGTATCCGTGGAAGAGGAGGAAAGAGGAAGAACGAGCAAGAGGCACGACGGGTGGAGCCCATGATCGGCTCGGCCGGAGGACGGGCGAGTTTACCCACCCGACACAACCGCCATGCGCCGTGCGGCCAATTTTTCTTCGCCTGACGGGTTGAAGTTTGGTGATCGTGGGTCGGTTGACCGTCCCGGCGTCCTACCCTTCAAAGGGTGAAGCAACTGATGTCCCGAGAGTCCGAGGCCGAACCCGCCGCCACCGCCGGGCACGCACCGCTCCCCGGTGCCCTCCCGGAGGAGCTGCGCGCCGAGCTCGTCGCCTTCCGCCGCGACCTGCACATGCACCCCGAGCTCGGCAACCAGGAGTTCCGCACCACGGCCGCGATCAAGGCCCGCCTGGAGAAGGCGGGTCTGCGGCCGCGGGTGCTGAGCGGCGGCACCGGCCTCCTCTGTGACATCGGCGACGTCGACCCGGTCACCGGCTCCGTGATGGCGCTGCGCGCGGACATCGACGCGCTGCCCATCCCGGACACCAAGAGCGACTGCGCGTACCGGTCCACGGTGCCCGACCGCGCGCACGCCTGCGGCCACGACGTGCACACCACCGTGGTGCTGGGCGCCGCCCTGGTCCTGGCCGAGCTGTACCGCGACGGCCTGCTGCAGCGCCCGGTGCGGCTGATCTTCCAGCCCGCCGAGGAGGTGCTGCCCGGCGGCGCGGCCGACGCGATCGCGAACGGCGCGCTGGACGGGGTGGGCCGGATCATCGCCGTGCACTGCGACCCGCGGGTGGACGCGGGCCGGATCGGGCTGCGGGTCGGGCCGATCACCTCGGCCTGCGACCGGCTGGAGATCTCCCTGGAGGGCCCCGGCGGCCACACCGCCCGGCCGCACCTGACGACCGACCTGGTGACCGCGGCGGCCCGGGTGGTCACCGACGTCCCGGCGCTGGTCGGCCGGCGCGTCGACACGCGCGCGGGGCTGGCGGTCACCTGGGGCCGGATCGACTGCGGTCACGCGCCGAACGTCATCCCGCAGCACGCCGAGCTGTCCGGCACGGTGCGCTGCCTGGACATCGAGGCGTGGCGGCTGGCGCCCGACATGGTGGTCGCGGCGATCGACGAGGTGGCCAACCTGCACCGCGCCAAGTCGGAGATCAACTACGTGCGGGGCGTGCCGCCGGTCGTCAACGACGCCGAGGTCGTAGACCTGCTGGGCAGCGCGATGACCGCGCGCCGGGGCGCCGACTCCGTGGAGGGCACCGAGCAGAGCCTCGGCGGGGAGGACTTCTCCTGGTACCTGGAGCACGTGCCCGGCGCCATGGCCCGCCTCGGCGTCCGCCCCCCGGGCGAGCGCACGGTCCGCGACCTGCACCAGGGCGACTTCGACGCGGACGAGTCGGCGATCCGGGTGGGCGTCGAGCTGTTCACGGCGGCGGTCCTGCTGGACGCCCGCACACGCCCCGCGTAGGTCCCGCGGGCGGCCCCTGAAACCGGTGCCGGCCCGCCGGCGCCGGTCAGAGGGCCGCCCGCAGCGTGGCCGCCGTCGCGCGGGGGTCGTAGTCGGGCGCCACGCCCTCCGCCAGGACGATGTCCCCGGCGATGTGGTCGGTGCGCAGGTGCAGGATCTCCCGGTAGGCGGGGGACGCGTACCAGGCGCGGGCCTCGGCGAGGCCGGGGAACGCGATCAGCACGAGGTTGCCCTCGAAGCTGCCCTCCACCACCTCGGCCGGCGGGCCGTGCAGCAGGAACCGGCCCTGGAAGGGGTCCAGCGTGTCCTGGATGCGGTCGATGTACTCGACGATGTCCGGGTGCAGGGCGCTGTGGTGCAGGTGGGCAAAGGCGTAGGCGGTCATGTCCGGCTCCTTCGGCGCGTCTGCTGGGGTGACGCGTCGAACGTACCGGCGCCGGTGCGGGGGTGCGATTACCCGGGAGGTAAGGGCCCCCGACCCCGGCGTGGCCCCGGCCCTGGTCGACGCGCGCGGGCGCCGCGCGCCTGCGCCGGGACTGCCGCGCGCCTACGCCGGGGTCACCGCCGCCAGCCGGTGGACGTCGCGGGCCGTGGTCGTGACGCCCGCGAGGAAGCCCTCGGCGCGCGGGGAGGCGTGGTCGGTGAGCCAGCCGGGGTCGATGTCGCAGACCACGATGCGCACCCCGGTGCCGGCCAGGGCCAGCGGCAGGGTGTGCACGACCGTGGAGGGGAAGCTGAGCACGGTCCGGCCGACCGGGCCGCGGCGGGCGATCAGTTCCAGTGGCAGCTCGGGCCGGACGACCTCCAGGCCGGTCTCCACGGCCAGCCGGTGCAGCTTGTCGGCGCTCTCGCGCCGGTGGGCGAAGTAGCGGTGCACCCCGTGCGCCTTGGCCAGAGTGCGGACCGCCTCCAGGTAGCGCTCGCCGTCCACCACGCCGGTCTCCACCAGGGAGGTGCCGACCAGGTCGGCGCCGTCGATCAGGTGCGGCGGGCCGAAGCGCTCGCGGGTCCAGGCGAAGGTGTGGGCGGTGACCGTGACGCCCTCGGGCCTCTCCTCGACCGGCATGGCGGAGAACACCTCCACCGTCCGGTTCCCGGCCGGGGACAGCCGACGGCGCGCGCGGGCCGACACCGGGGCGAAGAGCAGGTCGCGCGGGGCGGGCCGGCCGCCCTTGCGGTGCCAGCGCACCAGGCGCTCGCCGCGCGCGAGCTGGGCGACGAACTCCATCGTCGCGGTGCCGTCGTCGACGACCACCAGGGACCGGGCCCGGGTGATCGTCAGCAGCAGCTGGACGTAGCGGGAGAACGGGTCCCCCATGACGACCCGTTCGGCCCGCCGCAGCAGGCCGGCCAGGGCACCGACGGTGCGGAAGGGCGCCGTGGCGCCGCCCCGGGCCTCCTCCCAGCGCACCTCGTGGCCCTCCTCGCGGGCCAGCTCCGCCATCCGGCGCAGCTGGCCGCGGGTCATCGGGTCGGTCGGCGACAGCACGACCAGGGTGAACCCCGCGCCGGGCTCCTCGGGCGGGTGCGGGCCCTGGGCGTGGGCCCACTCCAGCACGTTCAGGAGCTGCACCGGACTCTCGACGAAGGCGAGGGTGTGGGGGGTGCCGGTGTTCCCGGCGCGGGGGCTCATCCTCGTACGACCATCCCGTCGTGGGGCGCTGTCGGGGTGCGGATCGGCGGCCGGGGTCAGACCGTCAGGGGCTCGCCCGCCGCGGCGGCGATCTCCGCCTCGGCGACCACGCCGGTGACCCGGCGCAGCTTCTTCATCGGGCCCCGCTCGGACTCGTAGACCTTCTTCACGCCGTCGCCGAGGGACGCCTCGATGGTGCGGATGTCGCGCACCAGGCGGGTCAGGCCCTGGGGTTCGACGGAGGCGGCCTGGTCGGAGCCCCACATGGCGCGGTCCAGGGTGATGTGGCGCTCGACGAAGGCGGCGCCGAGGGCGACCGCGGCCAGCGTGGTCTGCAGGCCGGTCTCGTGGCCGGAGTAGCCGATCGGGACGTTCGGGTACTCCTTCTCCAGCGTGTTGATCACGCGGAGGTTGAGCTCCTCGGCCTTCGCCGGGTAGGTCGAGGTGGCGTGGCACATCAGGATGTTGTCACTGCCGAGGACCTCCACCGCGTGGCGGATCTGCTTCGGGGTGGACATGCCGGTGGACAGGATGACGGTGCGGCCGGTGGCGCGCAGGGCGCGCAGCAGCTCGTCGTCGGTGAGGGAGGCGGAGGCGACCTTGTGGGCCGGGACGTCGAACTTCTCCAGGAAGGCCACGGCCTCGGTGTCCCACGGGGAGGCGAACCAGGCGATGCCCTTCTCCTTGCAGTACGCGTCGATCTGCCGGTACTCGTCCTCGCCGAACTCCACGCGGTGGCGGTAGTCGATGTACGTCATCCGGCCCCAGGGGGTGTCGCGCTCGATGTCCCACTGGTCGCGCGGGGTGCAGATCTCGGGGGTGCGCTTCTGGAACTTCACGGCGTCGCAGCCGGCTTCGGCGGCCGCGTCGATCAGCTTGAAGGCGTTCTCCAGCTCGCCGTTGTGGTTGATGCCGATCTCGCCGCAGATGTAGACGGGGCGGCCCGGGCCGACCTCGCGGGAACCGAACGTGCGCAGGCGGGAGTTGGTGCTCATGGCGGGAACTGTCCTTAGGTGTGGAGGGAGTCGAGGGAGGGGCCGAGGATCCAGCCGGCGATCTCTCGGATCGCGCCGTCACCGCCGGGGACGGTGGTGACCGCGCGCGCGGCGCCGCGTACGACGTCGTGGGCGCTCGCGACCGCAACGGGCCAGCCCACGAGGGCGAAGCACGGGAGGTCGTTGACGTCGTTGCCGACGTAGAGCACGCGCTCCGGCGCGATGCCCTGCTCCTCGCACCACTGCTTCAGCGCGAGGTCCTTGCGGTCGACGCCGTGCAGCACCGGGAGCCTCAGCTTCCGGGCCCGGGCGGCGACCACCGGGTTCTGTTCCGTGGACAGGACCAGCATCGCCAGGCCGCTGCGGCGCAGGGCGGCGATGCCGAGTCCGTCCCCGCGGTGCACGGAGACGAACTCCCGTCCGTCGGCGTCGATCAGCACCCGGTCGTCGGTCTGGGTGCCGTCGAAGTCCAGCACGACCGCGTCGACGTCATCCGCGGTCGGGAGGGCGCCCGGGCGGTCCGCGTCGAGGAGCGGGGCCAAGGCGCGGGCGCGGGCCAGGTCGTGCGGGTCGTCGATCTCCAGGACGCGCGCCGGGTCGGTGCGGACCAGCTCGGTGCGGCCGAAGAAGCGGTGGCCGTGGGTGCGGAAGCCCGCCGCGTCCATCGCGTAGGCGGCGCCGGTCTCCAGGTAGTCCTGGGGGCGGTCCTGGCGGCGCGGCCGGTGGGACCGGTCGTGGTTGACGCCGGTGCCGCCCTCGGACGCGTCCTCGGCGTCGCGCCAGACGAAGCCGTGGAAGGGGGCGACGGTCACGGCGGTGTCGGCGCCGTGCTCGGCGACCGCGCCGGCCACCGCGTCGACGTCCTCGTGGACCAGGAAGGGGCTGGTGCACTGGACGAGCAGCACCACGTCGACGGGGGCGCCGTGCAGGGCCTCGTGGGCCTCCAGGGCGTGCAGCACGGCGGCCTCGGAGGTGGCGGTGTCGCCGGCGATGGCGGCGGGCCGCAGCACGACCTCGGCGCCGGCCTGACGGGCCGCGGCGGCGATGGCCTGGTCGTCGGTGGAGACGACGACGTCCGTGACGCGCCGCGCCGCCAGGCACGCCCGCACCGCCCGCACCACCAGCGGGACCCCGCCGACGGGCGCCAGGTTCTTGGCGGGCACCCCCTTGGAGCCACCGCGGGCGGGAATCACGGCGAGCACCCGGCGCACCGGGGGGCCGTCGGGGTGGGGCATGGGGGGAACTCCTCGGTCTCGGGACGGGGGTGGGGGCGGGGCCGCGGGCGGGGTCACAGCTCGCCCATCCGGCGGATGACCGGGGCCACGCGCTGGACGCCGTGCCGGTAGGCGCCGCGGGCGGCGCGGCGGACGATCTGGCGGACGGGGCCGGGCTCCCGGTCGGCGGCCGGGGCGCCGGGCAGCAGGGAGCCGTCGGGGGCGAGGTGGTGGCGGGCGAGGACGCCGGGCAGGTAGCCGGGGGCGGTCTCGGGCGTGTAGTACGGCGCGAGCGGCGGACGTCCCCCGGGCCGGCCGAGCAGTTCGGCGATGCGGTCGCGGGCCGCGTCGAAGGCCGACGCGTACCGGCCGTCGGCCGCGACGCCCTGGCGGGCCACCCACTCCTCGTCCGGCACCGGCCGGTGGCCGGCGTCGAGCTGGTCCCAGGAGGCGAGGCAGCCGGAGCCGACGAAGTGGTGGTTGCCGAGCGCCTCGCGCACCCCGAGGTCGGTGAGCACGACGGTGGGGATGCGGCGGTGCAGGGACTCCAGGGCGGCCGTGGAGCTGACCGTGACCATCAGGTCGGTGCGGTCCAGGACCTCGCCCATGTTGCCGTACACCAGCCGGAAGTTGGGCGGCAGGTCGAGGCGCTGCGCCAGCTTCTGGTAGGGCAGCTCCTCCAGGTGGGTGGTGTGCTCGCCGGGCCGGGAGCGCAGCTTGAGGAGCACCTCGCGCCCGGGGTGCAGCCGGGCGTGCCGGACCAGCCGCTCCAGCAGGTAGGTGCGGTCCCGGCGGGTGTCCGGCACCGACGGCTGGGCCGCGAACACCACGGTGTACGGGTCGTGTTCGCCGGTGTAGGGCGCGCCGCCGAGGAACGGCAGGGCCACCTCGGTCACCGACGAGGCGTCGGCGCCCACCCCTTCGTACACCTGCCGGAACCGCTCCGCGTCCTGGCGGGAGTTGGCGAGGACGAGGTCCGCGCCGTGGCGCAACAGCAGTCCGTCGGCGAGCTTTTCGTACACGACGCCGACGTAGCCGGTGACGACGACGGGCCGGTCGGCGCGGTCCTCCCAGACCCGGCGCAGCCCGTGCAGCACGGCCTGCACCCCGCCCCCGACGAGCGCGAGGACCAGCACGTCGTACGGCTCCCGCGCCATGACGCGCAGGAACTCGGCCGCGGTGACCTCGCGCAGGGAGTCGGCGCGCACGCCCACCTCGGCCAGCTGGCGCGGGGTGGGGGTGGCGCGGCCGCGCAGCAGGAAACCGTCCAGGACGGGTGCGGCGGGTGCGGCGGGTGCGACGCGTCCGGCGGTCGACGCCCCCCATTTCCAGCGGGTGTCGGAGTCCGCGAGGACGGCGATCCGGAGGCTCTTCGTATTACTCGGTGGCACGGCCAAGACGCTAGAAAGAGAAATCCAGCGACGTGCCAACCACAAGTCAACAATGAGTTAACAACACATCACCTGGGGCCGAATCGGCTCGCCCCGGGACGGGAAGTAGAAGCGGGGCACTGTTCCGACACATCGAGTTCACCTGCTGTATCCCGGACCGAAATTCCTGCCGCCCCGATGCGCCCTAGGGTTTCGCCGTGCCAAAGCTTTCCGTGATCGTGCCGTTCTACAACGTGCAGCAATACGCGCCGGACACCCTGGTGAGCCTGCGGGCGAACACGCGGGAGGACTTCGAGTTCCTGCTGGTCGACGACTGTTCGACCGACGCGACCCCGGAGATCCTCGAGCGTGCGGAGCGCGAACTGCCGGGAGCCGTGGTGATCAGACACGAGCGGAACGGGGGGCTGGCCACCGCGAGAAACACCGGGATCGACGCGGCGCGCGGTGATTATCTGACATTTCTGGACGGCGACGACTGGCTCGCCCCCGGGTATTTCCCGCGGCTCCTCGCCGCCATCGAGGAACTGGGCTGCGACTTCGTGCGCACCGACCACGTGCAGTGCACCGGGCGGGCACGCAGCATCCACCGGGTGCCGCTGGGCCGACGCGGGACGGTGCTGAGCCCGCGGGACGGCATCCTGCCCGCCGACCGGTCCACCTCGGTGGACTACGCCTACGCCTGGGCCGGCGTCTACCACCGCCGCCTGGTCGACCGGGGGCTGCTGCACTTCACCGACGGACTGCGCACCGCCGAGGACCGGCCCTGGATCTGGAAGCTGCACCGGGAGGCGGACAGCTTCGCCGTGGTGGGGCTGCTGGGCGTCCACTACCGGCGCGGGGTGGCCTCCTCGCTCACGCAGATCGGCGACGTGCGCCAACTGGACTTCATCCGCGCCTTCGACCAGGTGGTCGAGGAGACCGCGCGCGACCCCGAGGCCGGCCGGCTGCTGCCCAAGGCCGTGCGCACCTACTGCGCGATCATGACCCATCACCTCGGCACGATCGAGCGGTTCGAACCCGCGGTGGCCCGGCAGTTGCGCTCCCTGTGCGCGGCGGCCCTGCGGCGCATGCCGCAGGACGTCCTCGCCGAGGTCATGGACTCGATGGACACCGAGCGCGCGAGCACGCTGCGCCGGGTGCGGCGGCGTCCCACGGCGGCCCGGTCGGCGGTGGCCGTCTGATGCCCGGCACCACCCGCGTCTTCTGCGTCTCCACCCTGTTCGGCGCCGCGACCCTGGCCGCCGCCCTGGACGCCGGGCTGTTCGCCCCGACGGACCGCCGGCTGCTGCTGGTCACCAACAACGCGGCCAACCCGGAGACCACCCCGTCCGTCGACACGATGCCCGGCTTCGACCGGATCCGTGAGCGGTTCGACGACGTGCTGTCCTGGAACGAGACCATCGCCCCCTTCCACCCGGGCGGCTGGGGCCCGCGCGCGGACGACGTCCCGATGTGGGAGCGGTACGTGCGGCTGCTGTGGGGCCTCGGCGACGACGAGGTCCACCTGGCCGTGGAGTCCGTCCAGGTGAACCCGGCGCTGGCGCTGGCCCAGCTGTTCACCGGCGCCCCCCTCGACGTCTACGCCGACGGCCTGATGAGCTACGGCCCCACCCGCGACAAGATCGACCCGCTGGTCGGCACCCGCATCGACCGGCTGCTCCACCTGGACCTGGTGCCGGGCCTCACCCCGCTGCTGCTCACCGAGTTCGGCGTGCCGCCGGTGCTGGTGCCGTCGGAGGCGTTCCTGAAGGTGCTCGGCGAACTGGCCGAGGCGGAGACCGACACCGGGGCCGGTATCGAGGAGCGGCCCGCGCTGCTGCTCGGGCAGTACCTCTCGGCGCTCGGCATCCTCGGGGACGCCGAGGAGGAGCAGCTGCACCTGGCGATGGTGCGCGGCGCGGTCGCGCTCGGGCACCGCCGCCTGGTGTTCAAGCCGCACCCCACGGCCCCGGCCCGCTGGTCGCGGCTGCTGGAGGAGGAGGCGGAGCGGCTGGGCGCCCGGCTGACGCTGCTGGAGCGGCCCGTGCTGGCGGAGGTGGCCTACCAGCGGTTGCGTCCGGCCCTCGTCGTCGGCTGCTTCTCCACCGCGCTGCTCACCGCGGCCGGTCTGTACGGCCTGCCCGTCGCCCGGGCCGGCACCGGCACCGTGCTGGCCCGGCTCGCGCCGTACCAGAACAGCAACCGGGTGCCGCTGACCATCGTCGACGCCCTGCTGCCGGACGTCGAGGACGGGGCGGCGGTCGGGGCGTGGAGCATGCCGGGGCGGGAGCGGGTGGCGGAGCTGGCCGCGCTGCTGCGGGCGGTCGGTTTCGCGATGCAGCCGAAGATCCACCCGTCCCTGCGGGGCGAGGCCGAGCGGTACCTCGCCGCGCACCTGGACCCGCACACCTGGCGCTACTTCAAGCGCCGGCGCCTGGCCGCGCTGGCGCTGCCCGGTGCCGTACCGGCCCAGCTCGCCTTCCTCCCGCGCAACGCGGCCGTGCGCCGCATCGCCCGCCGGGCGCGGGCCCTGAAGAAGGGCGTGCCGGGCAACAGGCGCTGATGGCAGCGGAGTCCGACCGGGCAGCCGTTCATCCGATCGTCATGTTCACGCCCCCGGCGGGTCAGCCGTCCCTCATTCCTCATGCGCGGGAGGTCCCTAGCGTGCACGCGTCCCCCGACTCCCACGGAAGGTCCCCAGGATGAGCGCGGCTGACCAGGCCACGGCCCCGGCACCCCCGCCGGCGCCGGCCCCGGGGCGGAGCGCCCTGCTGTCCGGCCCGGCACCGGTCCGGCCCCGGGCGGAGGGCCGGCTGCGCGCGCTGGACGGGCTGCGGCTGCTGGCGGCGCTCATGGTGTGCTGCTACCACTACGCCGGCAAGAACGGCGAGGTCGCGCAGTCCTGGCACCAGTCCCCCAGCGAGGTGTTCCCGACCTTCTCGCAGTTCGCCACCTACGGCAGCCTCGGGGTGCAGTTCTTCTTCCTGATCAGCGGGTTCGTCATCTGCATGAGCAGCTGGGGCCGCAGCCTGGGCGACTTCTTCCGCTCGCGCGTGGCCCGGCTGTACCCGGCGTACTGGGCGGCGATCGTCCTCGTCACGGTGGCCGCGTACGTCCTGCCGGTGGTGGTGGAGCCACTGCGCTCGGACGAGCTCCTGGTGAACCTCACCATGCTCCAGCAGCCGATGGGCGTGGACCGCGTGCTGGGCGTGGACTGGACGCTGTGGGTCGAGGTCCGCTTCTACGCCCTGTTCGCGCTGTGCGTGGTCTGGCGGGGCGTCACCTACCGGCGGGTGGTGGTGTTCTGCTGCCTGTGGACGCTGGCCGGGGCCTTCGCCCGGGTCGCGGACACCCCGCTGACCGACGAACTGGTGATGCGCGACCACGCCCCCTACTTCATCGGCGGCCTCGCCCTCTACCTGATCCACCGCTACGGCAACGACCTGCTGCTGTGGGGCATCGTCGTGATGAGCTTCCTGCTCGGCCAGCGCTACTCGGTCACCGCGCTGTGGCACCCGGGCCCCCAGGGCGACTTCCACCGCGACCCGCACGTCATCCAGCTGATCGTCCTGGTCGCCTTCGCCGCCGTCGCCGCGGTGGCCGTGGGCTGGACGAGCCGGGCGAACGGCAGGTGGCTCACCGTGGCCGGCGCGCTGACGTACCCCTTCTACCTGATCCACGAGCACCTGGGCTGGTTCGCGATACGCGTCCTGCACCGGGGCTTCGGCCTGAACCCGTACGTCACGATCACCGGCAGCATCCTGATCATGCTCGGACTGGCCTGGCTGCTGCACAAGTGCGTCGAGAAACCGATCGGCCCGCGGCTCAAAAGGGCCCTCGTGGTCCGCCGGGTCGAGGACCCCGCGCGGCCGTGACCGACATGCCCACCCCGACCCCGGCCCCCACTCCGACCCAGGACGTCTCCGCCGCCCGGCGCGGCCCCGGTCCGCGCGGGCCGCACGCGCGCCGGCCGCGCCTGACCTCTCCCGCCGGCTGGACGACCGCCGTCGTCACCGCGGGGCTGCTGCTCGCGACCACGCTCACCACCGGGGTGTTCCTCGACCTGCGGTACGTGCTGGCGGCCCTGCGCACCACGGGCCGGGGCGGGCTGTCCCCGTCGGAGGTGTTCGCCCACCGGCCGTTCTTCTACCGCTGGCTGATCGCCGGGCTGGACGCGCTCACCGCCGGGCCGGACGCGGTGCGCGAGGCGCTGATGCGGTGCGTCGGGCTGCTCCTGTGCGCGGGCGCCGGCCTGCTGCTGCACCGCGCCCTGCGCGCCCGGCTGCCGGAGCGCGACGCGCTGCTCGTGTCGGGGCTGACCGCGCTCACCCTCGCCTTCGCGCCGGTCATCGACTACCTGCAGCCCGAGTGGTTCGCCCTGGTCTTCTCGGTGGTCGCCGTCGCCGCCGTGCTCGGGGTGCGCAGCCGGTGGCGGGCCGCCGCGCTCGCCGCCGCGCCGCTCGGTCTGGCCGTGCTGATGAAGTACTCGACGGCGGGCACCGCGGCGATGGCGCTGCTCGTGGTGTTCACCGTGGACCGGGTGCGGGCCGTGCTGCTGGCCGCGGCCACCGCCGTCGCCACCGGCCTGCTGTTCGCGGTCAGCGCCTGGTCCGGCTCGCGCGAGGTGCAGTGGCTGCGCGACATGCCGCACATCAACGCGCACGCCTGGGGCAACGACCCCGTGGTCGCCTCCGAGTTGCTGCGGCGGACCGCCTACTACCTGGGCGACCGCACGGCGCTGACGCCGGTGCTCGCGCTGCTGCCGGGCGCCCTGCTGCTGTACGCGCTGACGCTCGCCTCCCGGCGGCAGCGCGTGGAGGCGACGCTCGTCACCGTGCTGCTGGTGCTCTGCGGTGTGGCCGTCGTCGTCTACCAGGGCAACTGGTTCGCCTACCACGGTGAGAACCTGCCGGTGGTGGCGGCGGCCCTCACCGGCCTCGCGATCGGCCGCTGGTACGGCCGGTACGGCCGGCCGCCGCTCTGCCTGACCGCGCTGGCGCTGCTGCTGGGCGTGCTCACCCCGCTGCTGGCAACGGTCCGCCAGGACGTGGACGCGGCCGTGCTCGCCGGGTACGCCGCCGCCCTGTCCTTCGGCGCCGCGCTCCTCGACGTCCTGCTGTCCCGCGGCCCTCGCGGGGCGCGCGGCCCCCGGGTGCCCGCGGCCCTGTCCGTGCTGGCGCTGGTGGTGTGCCTGGCGGTGACCGTGTGGCCGTGCTCCGGGGTCAGGATCATCGTCGGCCGGCTCGTCACGACCAACGCCGAGCTGAAGGCGCAGGCCCGCTCGGCGAAGGACGCGGCCGAGCAGGTGGACGCCCTGCTGCCGGCCGGCGCCGAGGTGCAGTACCTCGTGTTCGGGCAGCAGGCGTACTACATCGGCCACCCGACGCGCTGCCGCTACCCGTTCCCGACGTTCCTCAACGTGCCCAAGCAGCTCACCGAGGTGCCGTCGCTGACGTCCAGCCGGGAGAACGTCCGCTGCATCACCCAGGAGCACCCGCCCGCGTACGCCGTCTACCAGCCCAGCTGGCTCTCACTCGGCGTGATCGACCCGCGCGTCGCGTCCGCCATCCGCACCACCTACCGCTGCCCCCGGCCCGCCCAGGGGCAGCAGCTGGTGGTGTGCACCCTGCGCCACCCGCACTGAGGTCAGGCGACCCCGGCGATGCGGGCCGCCTTGTGGCCCAGCTCCACCGAGTAGCTCTGCCCCCGGTCCTGCGGGTAGATCTGCGCCATCGTCGCCAGCGTGACCCCGTCGAGGTGGGTGCGGTGCCCGGGGATCAGCGCCTTGTACGCGGGCGTGACCACGGGCTGCGCGAAGGGCGCCCGGGAGAAGTGCCAGTCCTGGATCCAGGTCCGGTCGAACTCCGGGTTGATCCGCCGCAGCCACGGCAGGTAGCGGTCCAGCAGCTCGGCCGGCTCGGTGGTGAAGCGCCAGTCGTCGCGCTCCACGTAGTTGCCGACGTAGAGGATGTGCCGCCCGCCGTACTCGGCCGGGTCGATCATCCGGGTGTGCTCGACGACCGCGAGGAACGGGAAGTCCGGCTCGTTGACGTTGAGCCAGTAGTACGGGATCGCGCTGCGGTCCAGTTCCAGGACGAAGCAGGTCGCGCCCAGGTACTGGTTGCGCCACACCGTGTCGTCGGCGGGGGCGTCGGCGGCGTGGGCGAAGGCCGGCTGCGGGGTGGTGACGATCAGGTGGTCGAAGGCGTAGGAGGCGCCGTCGGCGGTGCGCACGGTGACCGGGCCGCCCGCGTCGGGCTGCCGGATCGTGTCCACCCGCTTGCCGAACTCCACCTTGCCGCCGCGCTCGGCGATCCGGTCCCGCAGGGTGGCGTAGACCCGCTCGAACCCGCCGTCCAGGTAGCCGAGTTCGAAGGTGCGGCAGTGCACGCGGGCCCACAGCCAGGCCATCGACACCTGGTCGGCGCGGTCGCCGAACTTGCCGCGCAGCAGCGGCTCCCAGACCGCCTCGGTGGCACGCCGCCCGGCCCACTTGTTCAGCCAGCCCAGCGCCGTGCGGTCGGTGAACCGCTCACCGTCGCGCACGACCTTCAGCCAGGCCGACGACAGCCCGAAGCGGATGCCCGCGGGCAGCCCGTACAGCGGCGAGCGCAGCATCTCCAGCGGGGTGCTGAAGGGGTACGTGCGGTCACCCCGGAAGACGCCGGTCGTCGTCTTGTGGAAGCGCAGCGAACCGCCGAGGCCGAGGTCCTCGATCAGCTCGATCATCTGCCGGTCGCTGCGGAAGATGTGGTGGTAGTAGCGCTCCAGCGGCACTCCCCCGACGGTGATCGACGCGGCGAGTCCGCCGAGTTCGTCGGCGGCCTCCAGGACCGTGACGGCGTGGCCCTGCTTGACCGCGTCGTACGCGGCGGTCAGGCCGGTGGCTCCCGCGCCGATGACGCCGAGGTTCATCCGAAACTCCACTTTCTGTTGAGCGCGAACTGGAAGAGCAGCACCACGGGCAGCGAACCGGCCTTGACGAGGTTCGGGTCGATGCCGAGGCCCCGGGAGAACACCGCGAGCAGCACGAAGGTCAGCGCGATGCCGGTCAGGCCGACGGCGTAGAAGCGCAGGTAGCGCACCAGCAGGCGGTCCCGCCTGCGGAAGGTGAACAGGGCGTTCAGCACGAAGTTGTTGGTGATGCCGATGCTGGTGGACAGGACGTTGGCCAGCTGTTCGTGCCAGCCGGCGACGTCGTAGAGCAGCAGGAAGGCCCCCAGGTCGAGCAGCACGCCGCTGCCCCCGACCAGCGCGTACGTGATCAGCTGCCGCACGTCACGGGCGCGGCCGTGGGCCTCGGGACGCGCGGGGGCCGGGGTGTCCGTGCCCGTGCCGGTGCCCGCGGGCATCAGGTCATCGGTCGCCATGGCCGGTGCCGTCACCGCCGACGGGGACGGGAACGGGGACCGGGGCGGGAGCGGGGGCAGGGGCCGTGTCCGTCCCGTGCGCGATGATCTGCCGCACCGTGTACAGCGGTCTGCCCTGCACCTCGCTGTAGGTGCGGCCGATGTAGCTGCCCAGCACGCCGAGCGAGAGCATCTGCACGCCGCCGAGGAAGAGGACGACCACCATGAGCATCGTCCAGCCCGACACCGTGATGTCCGGGCGCAGCACCTTCATGCCGAGCGCGTAGGCGATGCCGAGCAGCGACAGCGCGAGCACCGCGAAGCCCAGCTTGGTGATCAGGCGCAGGGGCGCCGTGGAGAAGCCGGTCAGCCCGTCGACGGCGAGGCGCGCCATCTTCTTCAGCGGGTACTTGGTCTCCCCGGCGAACCGCTCGTCGCGGTCGAAGGTGACCTCGCTCTGGCGGAAGCCCATCGAGGCGACCATGCCGCGCACGAACCGGCTGCGCTCGCGGAAGCGCCGCAGCTCGTCGGCGGCGCGGCGGTCCATCAGCCGGAAGTCCCCGGTGTCCAGGGGGATGTCGACGTCGGTGGAGGAGCGCAGGACCCGGTAGAAGGCGTGCGCGGTGGTCCGCTTGAAGAACGTGTCCTGCCGGCTGCGCCGGCGGGCGTGCACGATCTCCGCGCCGTCGCGCCAGGCGTCGATCAGCTCCAGGCTGACCCGGGGCGGGTCCTGCAGGTCGGTGTCCATGACGATGACGGCATCGCCGCGCGCCACGTCGATCCCGGCCGTGATGGCCATCTGGTGGCCGAAGTTGCGGGCGAAGTCCACGACCCGGACCCGCCGGTCGTTCTTGGCGATGTCCTCCAGGACGGCGAGCGTGCCGTCCGCGGAGCCGTCGTTGACGTACACCAACTCGTACGTGTACTCGGGTCGTTCGCGCAGGGCCGCCACGAGTTCCTCGTGGAAGTGACGGATCCCGTCGAACTCGTTGAAGACGGGCAGCACATAGGAGACGAGCGCGGCGCCACCACGCTGGCGCGGCACGTGCACCTGTGGCGCCCGGCGGGATATGTCTGGCATCCGCCGAACCTAGGGGGACCATGTGAACGTGCCGCTAACGCGTGGTAAGCGGTGCGGTGCCGTGAGTCGACGCCCCCCGCACGGCCGTTACGCGGGCCGCGCCGCCGTCCGCAGCCGCCGTACGGCCCGGCGGACGGCCGGGTGGCGGCGCAGCGCCTCGGCGCGGACCTGGGCGCCGCCGGGCAGCCGCAGGCTCGTCAGCCGGCGGCGCTTGAAGTACCGCTGGTACTCGGTGAGGTGGACGGCGAGCCAGAGCGCCGTCTCCTCGCGCAGGGCGTGGTGCTTGCGGGACTGCATGCAGTACCCCACGGCCCGCACCAGCGGCGTCAGCTCCTGCGCGATGCCCTCGAGTTCCAGCGGCGTCCCGACCTCGTCGCGCTCGGCGTCGGGCAGCGCCGCGTCGATGAGGGTGAGCGGCACCCGGTTGCTGTTCTCGTAGGGCGTGATGCGCTCCAGCAGCAGGTCGGTGCCGACCCGGGCGACGGGGATGTCGTAGAAGGCGGCGGCGGTCATCAGGGCCGTGGAGAAGCAGCCGATGACGAGCTTCGGCTTCAGGAACGCGAAGACCGTCTCGGCGAGGACCGGCTCGTTCAGCACGGTGAGCCGGACGCCGAGTTCGCCGGCGGCCGCCTCCAGGGACTCGTTGTAGACGGAGGGCGCGCTCGGGTGCGGCTTGAACAGCACGTCCCGGTGCCCGGCGCGGGCGGCGGCCCGCAGCATCCGCAGGTGCAGTCCCTGTTCCTCGTCCTGGCTGATCAGGTCGAGGGCGGAGAGGTACTGCCCGAGCAGCACGGCGGTGGGCGGGTGGTCGGCGGGCAGCAGACCGGCGAGCAGACCGGCACCGGACTCGCCGAGCTGCGCGAGGACCTCGACCATCGCCGCGCTGGGCACGGCCTCGGGCTCCACGCCGTACTCGGACAGCAGCAGGGGCCGCAGTCCGGGCACCAGGTCGAGGTGCAGGACCCGCTCGATGCGGCTGCTCATGCCGTGCGGGATGCGGTTGCGGGTGGGGCCGTAGGTCATCAGGCCGTCCGCGTACACGTGCAGGGGGCTGTCGGCGAAGATGTCGGCGACCGCCCGGGAGGGGTTGGCCTGGATGGACTCGCAGGCGATCTCCACCGGTTCGTCGCCGAGGTCCCAGGCGAGGCGCACGGCCTTCTCCCACAGCGGGGCGTCCTGGGCGCGCGGCGCCCAGCCGGCCGGGTGGTGCGGGGAGATGAACTCGTTCCAGGAGCGCACCTCGTCGAACTCGGGCCGCAGCTTCTCGAAGCCGGGCATCCGGTCCAGCGGCGTGCCGACCTCCGGGACGGCGGCGACGTTGCTGACGACGAGGATGCGGCGGACGCCCTCGCGGGGGCCGAACTGCCCGGCGCGGATCGCGGCCGTCACCGTCGCCGCCGCGTACTGCGTCGCCGAGAAGAACATCTGGATCATGCCGCCACTCCCTTCAGGCCACCGCGCACCCGGCGCAGCAGGTGTACGCGTTCCTCGCCCATCCCCACGACGGCCTCGCCCAGCTCGTCCTCGCTCATCGCGCGCAGCGCCTCGGCGGCACGGCGCTTGAGCTCGGCGGCCACCCCGCGTTCGAACCGCCCCCGGTCCAGCAGCTGGTGGGCGATCACGACGCAGTAGTTGCGCAGCGCCTTCGTGCGCAGCCGGCCGGCCTCGGGGTCGTCGGCGAGTTCGGCGAGGACCAGGTCGAAGGAGCGGAAGAAGTCCAGCTGGCGCACGTCGCCGATCTGGGTGAGCGAACTGGCCACGCCCCGGCGGTAGAAGACCCCGCGCAGGCTGGCGACGACGTAGGACTCCGCCCTGCGGTGCAGGCCCCAGATCCAGGGGCGGTCCTCGGCGGTGCGCAGCCCGTCGTGGAAGCGCAGCAGCCCCTTGTCCAGCAGGCGGCGGTGGTAGACGCCGGCCCAGGCGTAGGGGTAGTCGACCATGGTGGTGTCGTCGACCGGGAGGATCGAGGTGCGCGGGTCCAGGGGGGTGTGGCGGCGGCCCTCGGGCGCGCGGTGGACGGCCCGTTCGACACCGGTGACCTGGACGTGGTCGGTGCGCACGAAGTCGACGTCGAACCGCTGGACGACGTCGACGAGGCGGGCCAGGTAGCCCGGCGCCAGCCAGTCGTCGCCGTCGAGGAAGGTGAGGTAGCGGCCCTCGGAGGCGTCGATGCCGGTGTTGCGGGCCGTGGCGAGTCCGCCGTTGTGCTCGTGCCGGATCACCCTGCTGCGGGGCAGCCGTTCCGTCAGGGCGAGCAGGGCCTCGTAGGTGCGGTCCTTGGTGGACCGGTCCTCGACGAAGACGAACTCGAAGTCGTCCCGGGCGTTGTTGACGAGGCTGGTCACCGTTTCGGAGACGTACGCCTCGATGTTGTAGCAGGGGACGACGACGGACAGGGTCGGTGTGTTGGCCACGGGTGCGCACCTGGATTCTGAGCGGGAAGTCAAGTGACTCTAAGAAAGTAAGATCAGCACCCTGATGTCCCGCCGACGACAGTCGGGTGAACTCGCTGTGACATCCGCGTCGGGGCCGTCAGGCGTGGCCGTACCGTGCCGCGATCCCGCAGATCACCAGCTCCAGGCCCTCCTCGAAGTGCCGGTCGTAGTCGGTGAAGATCTCCGGTCCGGCCGCCGCCGACAGCGGGAAGTCGGCCAGCAGCCGGGCGCGCTCCTCTAGGTCGTAGCCCTCGCGGCGCTCGCCGGGCAGGGGCCGTACGCCCTGCTCCTCGATGACGAAGCCGACGGTGTACGCGTACGCCGTCGAGGTGGCCCGGACCGCCTCGGCGAGGGTGAAGCCGGCCGCCGTGAAGACGCGCAGGGTGTCCTCCATCTGCACGGCGTGGTCGGTGCCGGTGAAGCGGGAGCCGCTGAAGACCCGGGCCCCGTCGCGGTGGGCGAGCAGGGCCGCACGCAGCCCGTGGTGGGTGGCGCGCAGCCGCTCCTGCCAGGTGCCGCCCGGCGCGGGGCCGACGTCGGCGACCATCCGGCGGTACATCGCGGTCGCCATCTCGTCGAGCAGCGCCTGCTTGTCCTTGAAGTGCCAGTACAGCGCGGGCGCCTTGACGTCCAGCTCGCGGGCGATGGCGCGCAGGGTGAGGCCGTCGAGGCCGACCTCGTTCAGCAGCGCCAGGGCGGTGTCGGCGACGCGGGCGCGGTCCAGGGGGGCTCGGCGTTCGGTGCTCACCCGGCCAAATTAACACCGTTAAGCGGTGGGGCTTGACTCCTTAACGACGTTAAGGGCAGGCTGGTCGGCGACAGCACTTAACAACGTTAAGGAGCAGGCATGGCCACAGGAGCGACCCCCACGGACGTCGTGATCGTCGGCGCGGGACCCACCGGCCTCGCACTCGGCATCGACCTGGCCCGGCGCGGGGTGGACGCGCTGGTGGTGGAGCGAGGCGCGGAGCTCGCCCCGGGCTCGCGCGGCAAGGGGTTCCAGCCGCGCACGATGGAGGTCTTCGAGGACCTCGGCGTACTGGACTCGGTCCTGGCGGCCGGGGGCACCTACCCGGTGGGCATGGTCTGGCGGGACGGCCGGCAACTGGGCGAGCACCGGATGTTCGACCCGGCCGAGGACGGCGAGCCGCACTCCCGCTTCACCGTCCCCTGGATGGTGCCGCAGTGGCGGACCACGCGGATCCTGCACGCGCGGCTGACGGAACTGGGCGGCCGGGTGGCCTTCGGCCGCGAGGCCGTGGCCGTCGACCAGGACGCCGACGGCGTGACCGTCCGCTTCGCCTCCGGAGCGCCGGTGCGCGCCCGGTACGCGGTCGCGGCCGACGGGGGCCGCTCGGCGCTGCGGCGGGCGCTGGGCATCGGGATGACCGGGGAGACCGTGGACCCGGACCCGATCCTGGTGGCGGACGTGCGCGTCGAGGGGCTGAGCCGGGAGTTCTGGCACCTCTTCCCGCCGGGCGGGGCGGGCGAGGCGGGTGAGGCGGGCGAGGCGCGTGACCCCGGCGGCTCTGGCGGCCCCAGTGGCCCCGGTGACCCCGGTGACCCCGGTGAGTCCGACGGGAGCGGTGGGCGCCGCGGCTTCCTGGCGATCTGCCCGCTGGCCGGCACGGAGGACTTCCAGCTGGTGGCGCAGTTCCATGGCGCGGACGGGCCCGACCCCTCCCTGGAGGGCGTCCGCAAGGTCGTCGGCGAACGCACCCACCTGGCCCCCGAGTCGGTGACGGCGGTCGGCTGGTCCTCCGACTTCCGCCCGCGCGCGGCCCTCGCGGACCGCTTCCGCGCCGGCCGCGTGTTCCTCGCCGGGGACGCGGCCCACGTCCACTCCCCCGCGGGCGGCCAGGGCCTCAACACCAGCGTGCAGGACGCCTACAACCTCGGCTGGAAGCTGGCCGCCGTGCTGACCGGGGCCGCGCCCGAGGCCCTGCTCGACACCTACGAGGAGGAGCGCCGCCCGATCGCCGCGCACATCCTGGCCCTGTCCACGGCGATCCACCGCGACCAGGCGCGACGCGGTGCGGCGACCCGCCAACTGGGCCTCGGCTACCGGGAGTCGTCGCTGGCCGTGACGGACGGCGAGACCCCGGGCGAGGTGCGGGCGGGCGACCGCGTGCCCGACGTGCAGGTCGACGGCGCACGCCTGCACGCGTCGCTGGCGGGCCCGCGCTGGACACTCCTCGCGATGGGCACGCACGCCCCGCGGACGCCCGAGGGCGTACGGGTGCTGTCCTGCCCACCGGTCGAGCCGTTCGGCACGGGCCTGTACCTGGTCAGGCCGGACGGCTACGTGGGCTGGACGGGCACGGACCCGGAGGGCCTGGCGGCGTACGCGGCCCGGGTGGGAGCGGGCGCGGGAGCCGGGAAGCAGGGACGGCCGGGGACGGCGACGCGGTGACCGCCGGAGACAGGAGGCGGCGTCAGGCGCTGGCCAGCGTCAGCTTCACCGCGAAGCCCAGGAACAGCGCGCCCGCCGCGCTCGTGGCACCCGCGGCCAGCCGCCGGCGCCGCCGGAACGCCGCCGCGAGCCGGGTGCCGCTGAAGATCAGGGCGCTGAGGTAGAGGAAGCTGGCGACCTGGGCGAACGCCCCGAGGACGACGAAGGACAGCGCCGGGTAGGCGTAGGCCGGGTCGACGAACTGCACGAAGAAGGCGACGAAGAACAGGATCGCCTTGGGGTTGAACAGGCTGACGACGAGGGCGCGCCGGAAGGGGCGTTCCTCGGCGACGGCGGCGGCAGCGGCACCGGCACCCGCCGACGGCCCGGCCGCCGGGTCCCCGGCCGCGCCCCGCTCGCGCCGGGAGCGCCACATCCCCCACGCGGCCCGCATCATCCCGACCGCGAGCCACGTCAGGTAGCCGGCCCCGGCGTACTTCACGATGCCGAACAGCAGGGCGTTGGCCTGGAGCAGCGAGGCGACGCCCGCGGCGGACAGGGTCATCAGCACGGCGTCCCCGCACCACACGCCGGCCGCCGCGGTGTACCCGGCCCGTACGCCCTTGCGGGCGGCGACGGACAGCACGTAGAGCGAGTTGGGGCCTGGCAGCAGGACGATCAGGACGAGTCCTGCCAGGTAGGTGGGGAGGTCGATGACGCCGAACATGGCAGGAGTGTCGCACGCGCGTGCGGCACTCCTCACCGTGGTTTCCCTCACCCGGTCCGCGGTGCTCCCGGGGCGGGTCTCAGAACGCGTCCGTGGGCACGTACGTCCCCCACACGTCCCGCAGCGCGTTGCACACCTCGCCGACCGTCGCGCGGGCCCGGAGCGCGTCCTTCATCGGGTACAGGACGTTGTCCTCGCCCTCCGCGGCCTTCCGCAGCGCCGCGAGCGCCGTGTCGACGGCCGCCTGGTCCCGCTCCGCCCGGAGCCGGGCGAGGCGCTCGGCCTGCTGGGCCTCGATGGCGGGGTCCACGCGCAGCGGCTCGTACGGTTCCTCCTCGTCGAGCTGGAAGCGGTTGACGCCGACCACGACGCGCTCGCCGGCGTCGGTCTCCTGGGCGATGCGGTAGGCGTTGCGCTCGATCTCGTTCTTCTGGAAGCCGTGCTCGATGGCGGTGACCGCGCCGCCCAGGTCCTCGACCTTCCGCATCAGCTCCAGCGCGGCCGACTCGACCTCGTCGGTCATCTTCTCGATGACGTACGACCCGGCGAACGGGTCCACGGTGGCGGTCACGTCGGTCTCGTACGCGAGGACCTGCTGCGTGCGCAGCGCCAGGCGGGCGGACTTGTCGGTCGGGAGCGCGATCGCCTCGTCGAAGGAGTTGGTGTGCAGGGACTGGGTGCCGCCGAGCACGGCCGCGAGGCCCTGGACGGCGACCCGCACCAGGTTCACCTCCGGCTGCTGCGCGGTGAGCTGCACACCGGCCGTCTGCGTGTGGAAGCGCAGCATCAGGGACTTCGGGTTCTTCGCCCCGAACTCCTCCTTCATCACGCGCGCCCAGATCCGGCGGGCCGCGCGGAACTTGGCGACCTCCTCCAGGATCGTCGTGCGGGCGACGAAGAAGAAGGACAGCCGGGGCGCGAAGTCGTCGACGTCCATGCCGGCCGCGACCGCCGTACGGACGTACTCGATGCCGTCCGCGAGCGTGAAGGCGATCTCCTGCGCGGGGGACGCGCCGGCCTCGGCCATGTGGTAGCCGGAGATCGAGATGGTGTTCCACTTCGGGATCTCGGCCCGGCAGTACTTGAAGATGTCGGCGATCAGGCGCAGCGACGGCTTGGGCGGGAAGATGTACGTCCCGCGCGCGATGTACTCCTTCAGCACGTCGTTCTGGATGGTGCCCGTGAGCTGGTCGGCGCCGACGCCCTGCTCCTCGGCGACGAGTTGGTAGAGCAGCAGCAGGAGGGCGGCCGGGGCGTTGATCGTCATCGACGTCGACACCTTGTCCAGCGGGATCCCGCCGAACAGCACCCGCATGTCGTCGATCGAGTCGATGGCGACGCCGACCTTGCCGACCTCGCCCGAGGCGATCGGGGCGTCGGAGTCGTGGCCCATCTGGGTGGGCAGGTCGAAGGCGACCGACAGGCCCATCGTGCCGTTGGCGATCAGCTGCTTGTAGCGGGCGTTGGACTCCGACGCCGTGCCGAAGCCGGCGTACTGGCGCATCGTCCACGGCCGGCCCGTGTACATCGACGGGTACACACCGCGCGTGAACGGGTAGGCCCCCGGCTCGCCCAGCTTCTCGGCGGGGTCCCAGTCGGCCAGGGCGTCGGGTCCGTAGACCGGTTCGATGGGCAGTCCGGACTCGGACTCGCGTGCCATGCTCTGCCTCCGCGCTCTCATGGTTACTCGCCGGTAGGGCCGACTCCTCGCCACGGACTGTAGCGGCGGCCGTGTGCCCTATGGAGTGGCCCACGCTGGGACCTTCCTCACAACGATGCCGTGTCGTACGCGACGCGTCACCCGAGGAGCGCGTCCTAGGGGTACGGGCGACCGGAAGTGGGGTGGGGAGGGGCGGCGACGGGGGCGGGGCGGGGCGTCGCGTGAGTGGGGCGCGGGCGGGACCGGGGGAACGTGTCCCGCCCGCGCCAGGTGCACGAGCCGTGGGTACGGGGGGAACCCCGGCTCCGTGCGACGGCCGATGACCAGTCGGCTCACTAGTACCTGCGTGACGGGGCCGGAAAATGTCACACCTCGGGCGGGAAATTTTCGGGGAGGGGGAACGTCGCAGGTCAGAGGGGGTTGTGGGACTGCGGGTCCGGCCGCCGGCTGTGACCGTGGCCTTCGCCCTGGTCCGAGCCTCGATGGGTGCCGGTGGTGCCGGTGGTACCGGTGGTGCCCGCGGTCGAGGCCTTCTTCTCCTGGCCTTGGCCGTGCCCCTTGCCGTTGCCGTTGCCGTTGTCGCCCTGGCCCGTGCCGCCGCTGTTGGCCTTGTTCCCGTCGGCGTTGCCGTTGCCGTCGGTGCCGCTTCCGTTGCCCTTGCCCTTGCCCGTGTCCTTGCCCGTGCCGGAGCCGCCCTTCTCCTCCTCGAGGAGGTCGGTGCAGTAGGCGGTGATGCGGGACGGGCCGCCGGCGCGGTTCTCCAGGGTGTGGCGCAGGACGGGGTTCACGGTCCTGCCCTGCCGGACCGCGCGGCAGGCGGCGGCGACCTCGGGCGGGGTGCCGTGCACGGAGCCGGGCTCCGCGGGGCCGGTCGCGGTGCCGCCGTCCGAGCCGTCGGCGGTGGCCGAGTCGCCCGCCCGGGGTGAGGGAGTGGGGTCCGGGTGGCCGCCGGGCCCGGGGGTGGCGGCGGAGACCGAGGTGGCGGGCTCCGGGCCTGCCCCGCCGAAGGGCTCGGGGAGCACACCGGTGCCGGCCGCGACGGCGACCCCGCCGACCGTGCCGACGATCAGCGCGGCGGCCAGTCCGAGACGGACGGTGTGGCGGCGGCGCGAGGAACGGGCGGTGCCCCGCTGCCCGGGACGGCCGATGCGGACCAGGCCGCTCCCGGTAGCGGCGGGCTCCGCACGGGCGGCGCGGAAGGCGGCGAGGGCGGCGGCCTCACCGGGGAGTTCACCGGAGGGGTCGCCCAGGGCGGGGGCGGGGGCTGGGGCGGAGGGGGGCTCCGCCGCGCCGGACCCGGTGAGGGAGGCGGACAGGGCGTCGAGGGTGCGGGAGAGCCGTTCGGCCTGCTCACGGGCGGCCGGGGGGACGGCGTCGTCCGGTGACTCGCGGCGCAGCAAGCGTTCGGCCGCCTCGCTGTCCAGCCACCTGTACTCGTCGGCCATCACACGTCCTTCTGCGTCCGCGGGCACGCGTGCGTCACACCGGCGGAGGTCACCGCGCCCGAGGGCGGTCGTCGCTGGAGTGGGAGGGCGTCGAGCACCCCGGCCGTCTCCGGGTCGTCACCGATCAGCTCGGCGAGCTTCTTCAGCCCGCGGTGGGCGGCGGTGCGGACGGCGCCGGGCCGCTTGCCGAGGGTCTCCGCGGCGGTCTTGGCGTCGAGGCCGACGACGACGCGCAGCACGACGGCCTCGGCCTGGTCCTGGGGCAGCTTGGCTATGAGGGAGAGCGTACGGCCGGTGGCGAGCGCCTCGATGGCCTCGCCCGCGGTGTCGGACGCGGCCGCCCGGCCGGTCAGTTCGCTCTCGTCACCGCCGACGGCGGGGCGCCGGCCCCGCATGCGGATGTGGTCGAGGGCGCGGTTGCGGGCGATGCGGGCGGCCCAGCCGCGGAAGCGGTCGGCGTCACCGCTGAAGCGCTGGAGGTCCCGGGCGATCTGGAGCCAGGCCTCGGAAGCCACGTCCTCGGCGTCGAGTTCACCGACGAGGGTACGGACGTAACCGAGGAGCCGAGGGTGCACAGCGCGGTACACGGCACGGAACGCGGTCTCGTCCCCGCCCTGCGCCGCAAGCACCGCGGCGGTCAGCTCCGCGTCGTCCCCCAGCACCCTGTCCCTCGGTCGATGGTCGCGGTGGTCCGGCCGCCCCGCACTCGGCGCGAAAGGCACGTTACGGCGTGAAACCGCGGCGCGTCCATGTACGTCCAACATGCAACTATCTCGTGACACGGACGATGCGGACCGGGGTGTGACACGAAGCGCCCGCCCGGCGCTGTAGGGAGTACGGACCGCGGCGCGGTCCGTGCCGCGACGGCCGGGGCCTCTCCTGTGGGGGGTGGCGGCCCCGGCCGTCGCCTCGGTACGGCCCCTTCGCCGCCACCGGACACGACACTGCGGCGCCCTGGGCGCGGTGTGCCGGGCCGGGTCACGAACCCTTGCCGCCGCCGGTCTTCGCCCCGTTGGACTGTCCGTCCGTCTGTCCTTCCGTCTGTCCTTCCGTCCGTCCGTTGCCCTGTCCGCCGTCCTGGCCCTGGCCCTGGGTGCCGTTGGAGGCGGCGGCCCCCGGGGATCCGCCGGCGCCGTCGGGCCGGGCCGTCGCGCGGGCCGTGCCCGGGGTGGTGTTCCCCCGGGTCGTCCCGTCCGGCGGGGAGGCGGTCGCGGTGACGTGGGCGCAGTACGCGGTGACCTGGTCCTCGCCGCCCGCCGCGGCGACCAGCCGCTGCCAGGCGGTGGTCGCCATGGCCTCGCCGCTCCTGCCGCCGGCCTTCTCGTACGCCAGGCACCGGGCCGCGGTCTCCTCCGCGGTGGCCGCCGGACCGGCCGGGAGCGCCCGGGTCGAGGCCGGGGCTGCGGGGTCCGCGGTGGAGTGCCCGCCGGACGCGGCGGGCGGTGCGGACGGCCGGGTCGTGGGGTGGGCGCCGGAGCCGTCGTCGGTGGAGGAGCCGACCGTGCCGATGGCCGCGACGGCGACCCCGCCCAGGGCGAGGCTCGCGACGGCCACGGTCAGCGTGGCCCTGAGCGAACGTCTGGCGCGTCGCTGCCCCTGCTGCCGCCAGTCGTCGCGGCGGCGGGTGCGGGCGCTGTGGGCGCCGGCGTCCCGGGCGGCGCGGAAGGCGGCCACGGCCCGCTGCTCGCCCTCGCTGCCGCCTGCCGGCCCGGTCCCGGGGGCGCGCAGGACGACGGCCAGCAGTTCCTCCAGCCCGGTCCGGTCACCCCGGGCGGGCGCGCCGGACGCGGTGGCGCCAGGCTGCACGCACCGTCGGCGGCCGTCCGCGGCCCCGCGGTCGTCCTGCCGTTCACCCATGTCCGTTTCCGCCTCTGTCCGGTTGGTCACTGCTCACGGGACCCGGGGCCCCGTCGGCGCGGGAGGCCGCCGCCCCGAGAGCGCACGGGTCCCCCACTTCATACGGTCCGGCGCCGTCGCCGTTCATGTCGACTCACCCAGCGTCCGGGGGCCGTCATCCGTCACACCCTCCACGTCGAGCTGGCGTGCGAGCCGTTTCAGGCCCCGGTGGGCTGCCGTGCGGACGGCACCCGGCCGCTTGCCGAGCACCCGCGCCGCCGAGAGCCCGTCGAGCCCGACCACCACCCGCAGCAGCACGGCCTCGGCCTGGTCCCGAGGCAGCCCCCTGACCAGGGCCAGGGCCCGCTCGGTCGACAGGCTCTCCAGCACCTCGTCGTGCGTGCTGCGCGGCCCGGGCAGGTCGAGCACGTCCTGCTCCAGCGCGGCCGACCGGGGCCGGACCCGCATCCGGCGCAGGTGGTCGAGCGCGCGGTGCCGGGCGATCGTGGCGGTCCACCCCCGGAACCCGGCCCCGTCGCCCTGGAACCGCCCGAGGTCGCGGGCGATCTCCAGCCAGGCGTCGGAGGCGACGTCCTCGGCGTCGTCCCCCACGATCCCGCGCAGGTAGCCGAGCAGCCCCGGCTGCACCATCCGGTACGCCGCCGCGAACGCGGCCTCGTCGCCGCCCTGGGCCCGTGCGACCGCCGCGCCCAGCTCCCCGTCGTACGCCTGCGCGCGCCGGGGTTCCCCTCCCTGGCCCAAGACTGTCCTCGTTCGTGCGGAGTTCGTGGCGGGCGCGCGGCCCCCGTGCCGCGTCGACGGTCGGTCGCGGCCACGCCCCCACGGTGATCAGCGCCCGTGTGCATGGAAGTGTCACAGTGCGATCAGGCGGCCACCCGCCGGGCCGCCCGTGCGGGACCACGGAACGGGGGTGCGGAAAGCCCCCCGGGCGCCCACGCCGGGAGGCGGCTGACGCTGCTCCCCGAGTGGTTGCGGATCCACCCGGCCGCCGTCCGCGCCGCGGCCAGCCGGCCCGTCCGGGATGCGGGCCGCTGCGGACGTACTGTTCGCCGGAACGCCGGTCCGTCATCCCTGGCTGTGGGGCGTTCCCGCTCCGGTGGTGCGCACCGGGCCGAGGAGGAACCCGGAGCCGGTGATGTCGAGGACGCGGGTCATCGCCCGTGATGGGTGGTGCAGTCGCAGGGTTCCTCCGGCGTCCGTGGCGAGGAGGGATGCCAGGAGGAAGGCGTTGAGGCCGCTCGCATCGCAGAAGGTGACCGCCGTGAGGTCGACGTCGATCCTGTGGATGCCGTCGTGCAGGCACCGGCCCAGCACCTCACGCACCAGTGGCGCCGTGACCAGGTCGATCTCGCCGGCGAGGGTGATCAGGGTGTCGGTGTCGCGGTCGTGGCGGGCGACGTTGAGCTGGGGAAGGGTCATGATTCCTCTTGTTTCGGGCGGGCGCGTCGGGGCGGGAGGCGAGAGGAGCGGGCGCGGGGCCGGGAGCCGCGAGGCAAGGGCGGAGCCGCGGCGCCGGGCGGGGGCCTTCGGCCGGGCGGCGTCGCCGTCCCGGCCGACGACGGAGGTGCACCTTCCCGCGGTCGACCGGTGACCGGGGCCAGCGGAGTGTCAGGTCGCCGTGGGCCGAGCACGGCCGTCCCCGGCAGCCCGGCACGGGGTCACCGCGGACGCGGCGGCCGGATCCGCGTCGTCGGGGTGTTCGGGTGCGGGAGCAGGGTCCCGCCTCATGCGACGGGTCAGTGGGCCCCGTGTCCGCCTTCGGGGTCCCGGACCGCCGTACGGGCCCGGTCGGCCCCGGACGCCGCACGGGTGCGCGCCGCCCCCTCTTCCTCCATCAGCCGGCCGGCGGCCGGCGTGCCGAGGGGATCACTCGCGCCGGTCGTCCGTCGGCCGGCCAGCGCGTCCAGCACCGCGGTCGGAGCGCGGAGTTGGACCGCGAGGTCCCGGGAGCGGGGCCACCACGCGCCGTCCAGGAGGGTGGTCGGGGCGCCGGAGGCAGCCAGGGACGGACGAGGAGCGGAGAAAGCAGAAAAAGCAGAGAAACGGGGGGAACTCGGCAACCGGTGTTCTTCGAGCGTCGGCGAGCCGTAACTGGTCGCAACCATGACGCGAACCCTGCCCCGGACCGACCGTGACCGGCCCGGCCTATTCGATCACCGGGAACGACACGGGCGTGGAAACCGGTGTGCGGAACATCCTCGGTGCCCCGAGCCTACTCCCCACGGGAGAGCAATGGAGCGGGATGCCGCCTCGGCCGTCCTTGCGGCTCGGTGTGGGACGCGGCCGCCGGGGAACCCGGCGCGTACGAAGGGCCTGCGCTGCTCCCGACAGACGAAGCAGACGTCGTCCTTGCTCCGCGATCGCGTGACGCGCGTTCTCCCGGAGCGGAAGCGCACCCCACCCACGGCCCGGCCCCTGTGACTCCCGAGGCGGCACCGAGCCGGTCTGCCTCCTCAGGAGAGAGTTGCACCCCCATGACCAGTGACACGGTCCGGCCTCCGCGCTCGGAGACGTCCGGCAGTGATTTCGCGCGGCTGTCGAGGAAGATCGCCGATGCCGGCCTGATGGGACGTCGCCCCGGCTACTACGCCCTGCGGAGCGCGGTGGTGGCCGGACTCTACGTCGGCAGCTGGGTCACCGTCGCGCTGCTCGGCGACAGTTGGTGGACCCTGGCGGTCGCCGCCTTCCTCGCCGTCGTCTTCGGACAGGTCGCCCTGCTCGCCCATGATGCGGCGCACCGGCAGGTGTTCCGCAGGCGCCGGGCCAGCGAGGTGTCCGGACGGATCGCCGGTGCCGGTGTCGGGATGAGCTACGGGTGGTGGCAGGACAAGCACACCCGCCACCACGCCAACCCCAACCACGAGGACCTCGATCCCGACCTCGACCCCAACCTGTTGGTCTGGTCCCCGGACCAGGCCCGGGCCGCCCAGGGTCTGCCCCGCCTGATCGGACGTCACCAGGCGTTCCTGTTCTTCCCGTTGCTCACACTGGAGGGGTTCAACCTGCACGTGTCGAGCGCGAGGGCCCTGGCCGATCGCTCGCTCAAGCACCGCGCCCTCGACGGCACGCTGCTCTACGGTCACTTCGCCGTCTACCTGGCCCTGCTGTTCTGGCTGCTGCCGCCCGGCATGGCGATCGCCTTCCTCGCCGTCCACCAGTGCCTGTTCGGGGTCTACCTCGGCTCCCTCTTCGCGCCCAACCACAAGGGGATGCCGATCCTGACGGGGGAGGACCGCCCGGACTTCCTCCGTCGTCAGGTGCTCACCTCGCGCAACGTGCGCGGCGGCAGGCTCACCGACATCGCCCTGGGCGGACTGAACCACCAGATCGAGCACCACCTGTTCCCCAGCATGCCCAGCCCCAACCTGCGCAGGGCCCGGACCGTCGTGCGGCGCCACTGCGAGGAACTCGGCCTGGACTACGTCGAGACCGGGCTGATCGCCTCCTACCGTCAGGCCCTCGCCAGTCTCCACCGGGCCGGAGCGCCCCTGCGGCAGCCCCGGCTCTCCGTCGCACGCTGACGGGTCCGGCTTCCGTGGCGGCAGTGCAGCGCACAGGTGCCCCGCGTCGGCCACGGGGTGTCCCGCGGAGACATCCCCTAACGCCATGGCCCCATCGTGTCCTGCAGGGACCGGCGTGCCCTGGACAGCCTTCCCCGCACGGTCGGTTCACTGGTCCGCGTCACGCAGGCGATCTCCCGGTAGGACAGGCCCTGCATCTCCCGCAGGACCCAGCAGACCCGCTGCCCGGCGTCCAGGTCCGCCAGGGCGTGGGAGAGGGCGACGGTGGCCGCCTGCTGTTCCGCGGAGCGCGAGGGCTGGCTCCCGGGGTCGCCCGCCGCGGGCTCGACCACGATGTCCAGCGAGAGGGTGGACGGCCGGCGGCGGCGCATGGTCAGGCAGCGGTTGACGGTGATCCGATGCATCCAGGTGTGGAACTCCGCGCCGTGGCGGTACTCCGGAAGTCGCCGCCAGGCACTCACGAAGGCGTCCTGCACGGCCTCCTCGGCGTCCTCGGCGTTGCCGAGCAGGCTGCGGGCCAGGGCGAGCAGGGAGAGACGGTGCCGCAGGACGAGGACGGAGAAGGCTTCCTCGTCCCCCTCGGCCGCCCGTGCGGCCAGGAGCCCGTCCGGCAGGCCGCGGCCCGCCGGACCGCCGTCCAGGACCGCACGTACCCGCGGGTCGCGTGCCGCCGGAGGGGAAGCAGTGCGTTCGCTCATGACGCTCCCGCCTGAGGCTCGGACCCCCCGGGTACCCGGCAGGCGAAATGTGATGCACATCACTTCACTTGGCCGTGAGGAACGAGCCGCACCGGGTGTCCAACGTGTGACGGGCGCCGCACCGGTGTCCGGACGACTGATCGGGGCGACCGCCATGACGGACAACATCACAAGCGTCGGGGCAGGCAGCCGGCCCGATGCGGGCGTCAGCGCGCTCAGGGGCCGTGCCGGGACGGGGGCTCCGGCCGAGACCCGGGGCAGGACGACCATCGCGGACGGCGTGGTAACCAAGATCGCGGGAATGGCCGCCCGTGAGGTACCGGGCATCCACACCCTGGGAGCCGGCATGGCCCGTGCTTTCGGCGCCGTGCGGGAACGCGTGCCCGGCTCGGGCGGAGGCGTCACGCGGGGTGTGAAGGTCGAGGTCGGTGAGCGGCAGGCCGCAGTGGACCTGGACGTCGTCGTCGAGTACGGCGTCTCCATCGTCGACATCGCGGGTGACGTGCGCACCAACGTGATCAACGCCGTGGAACGCATGACGGGCCTGGAGGTCGTCGAGGTGAACATCGCCGTCGCCGACGTCCACCTGCCCGACGAGGAAGAGGAAACCGCACCGGACGAGGGCCGCGTGCGGTGATGCACCGCCGCCCCTGAGGGCCGACGGCGAGTGCCCGGACGGAAGACGGCGCGCGGGACGGACGTGGGTGAGATGAACGCAGCGACCACGGGCCTGGCGGCAGGCATGGCCCTGGGCTTCGCCGGTTACTTCGGTGGCTTCTGGGCCTTCCTGCTGGTCCTGGTCCTGGGCGCGGTCGGGCTGACCATCGGCCTGGCCGTGCAGGGCGACCTCGACCTGCGCTCCCGGGGACGACGGTGACAGCGCGGCGCCGTCCCCCTGGACCGGGGGCGGTTCCGCGGGCGCCCGCGGCCGCTCCGGCCGGTCACGTGCGTGCCGCGTCGGCCGGTTGGCGCGCGGGCGGGGCGGGCGTCACGGTCCAGCGGCCGGCATGGATCGCGCCCGCGATCCGGGGGCGCCGCGCCGTCACGTCCACCGACGTCAGCCCGCTGGACGCGGGCCCCACACCGCCACGCGCGGAGCGAGGAGGGGACCAGCCGTTACCGTGCCGCTTTCCACGGTCCTGCGGGAACCGCGGAACAGGGGCTCAGCTCCCTTGGAGGAATCATGATCATCCTTGGCGTCATCCTGCTCGTCGTGGGCTTCCTCACCGGGATATCCATCCTGTGGACCATCGGGATCGTCCTGGCGGTCATCGGCATCGTCCTGTGGATCGTCGGAGCGACGGGACACGCCGTCGGGGGCCGGCGCCACTACTGGTGACGGTACGACCGGTCGGCCGCCCCGGCGGCGGTCGTCCAGGAACGGCTCATCGCCCTGGTCGACGGCCTGGAACGGACGCCGCGGGAGATCCGGTCAGTGGCCCGGTCCCTGTCCCACGGCCTCAAGCGCGCGGGGCGGATCCACCTCGGACGACGCGACGCCCCTCCCCGGCCGGGTGCGGCCGGCGGACGTGGTCGTTCAGGACGCCGCCTCCTCCTCGGGCGGAGCGGCGCCCCGCGGTGCTGACCGTGCCCGTTCCGGCACTGTTTGTTCGGCTCCTCGCGGGGTCAGCGAGAGGAGACCGGGCGTGCCGTCCGCGCCCCATGCGACGTCGATGAAGCCGGCGGCCTCCAGGCGGGCGCAGGTCGGGGCCATGGCCCCGACGGGGATGCCGAGGTCGACGCCCAGTCGCGCCCCGTCGACGACGACACGGGCCGGGGCCCGGGCGGCCCGGTGCAGCGCCCGCATGATCTCGTCCCGGTACACCTGCCGCTCCCGCAGGATCGCCATGACCTGGCGTGCCCTGGCTCCCACCGCCGGACGGAGGTCCGCGCTGCGCGCGCGTGCCGTCGCCGCGGGCCGGTCCGGGGCCGGCGCGCCGGGCCCGGGTGCGGGTGACGGGGGACCGATCCCCGGCGGCGCGTCTCCGCCGCGGACGTCAGCGACCGTGGTGTCGTGCCGGGCGTCGAGCCGGTGGATCAGTACGCAGCCGAGGGCGGCCAGGATGAGCAGGACGGCGACGAGCAGGGCGGTCACTGACTCCTCACCGCCCCGGACGCCGGTCCGACACCCGGGCGAGGCCGCAGCGGGGTACCCGGAACGGCACCGCTGAGTCGTCGGCCCCCGGCGCCTGCCGCACGTCGCGGGCACCCGCCCGCTCGGCCGTACGCTCCGGATCCGGGACGCCGACGAGGCCCTCCGCCAGCAGCCGCCGGGCGCGCTGCGCACCGGCTTCGGGCGGGATCACCAGCACGTCCCGGCGACCATGGGCACATTTCAGGGTCAGTCGGTGGGGGTCCTGCGTACCGGTGGCGGAGTCCACCCGCACCGTGCGACCGCGGACGGACACCCAGTGCGGGACGACGGGCCAGCAGGCCGGACTGATCACGACCTCCGTGACGCGCCCCCAGGGCCCGTCGAGGGCGGCTGTCAGACCCGGCAGCTCACGGGTCAGGGCCCGGGACCGGGGCCACCAGACGCCGTCCAGGCCACCGGGGGCGGGCGTCAGGGACAGGCGGACCGGAAGCGGGGGAACGCGCGGGCCGGGGGTCCTGCGGTGGATGGTCACGGACATGGCGCGGACCCGTCCCCGGGCCGTGGTGCGACCCGGCGTCGTCGATCACCGGGAACGGCACCCGCGGCGGAGCCGGTGCACGAAGAACTCCCGGTGACGGCCAGCTTACTCCGCGCACCCCCTCCGGGGCCGGTGGCAGGTCGCGGCGGCCGGACGGAGCCGCCCGGCCTCAGCAGCCGCTCGCGTCCCGGCACAGCAGCCGCAGCGACCCGTGGCCCGCGAAGCAGCGGTGGGACTCCTCGACGGGGTTCCAGAGGCGGCCGTCGGGGGTGCGGACCCAGTGCTCGCCGTCGCCGGTCCACCACTCGCCGCCGGTCTCCCGGACGATCACCTCGCCCGCGTACGCCCCGAGTCCGCGCAGGACGTGGTCCATCGCGGCCGGGGGCGTGCCCTCGCGGCGTATGTCGTCGATCATCCGGTCGACCCGCCACAGGCTCCGCGCCGAGTAGTCCAGGTGCAGCCGTGCGCCCTCGCGCAGCGTGGCCACGGCGTCGGCCGCCCAACGCACCGGCTTGGCGGCGGCGTGCGGCCGGGGCTGCTGGGGCGTCGTCGTCTCGTCGGGCGTCGTCTCGCTCATCGCACTGGTCACATGTACAAGAGCGGGTCCGGCGCGCCCGGTGTCACTCCTCCCGCGCGCCCTCCGTCGGAACGGCGCGGGAACGGCGCACGGTCACCGCAGCGCCCTCACACCGTGACCCCGCTGTGAGGGGCCCGCCCTCACGCCGTGCGTGCCCTGCGGGACACCGCCGCCCGCAGCACCCGCCTGCCCTCCGTCGACACCTCCAGCGCGCGGCGCAGGCCCTGGGCGCCGTGTTCCGCGAGGAGTTCGAGGACCGTGACCTGGCGGCGCAGCTCGGCCGCGGCGAGCGGCGGCATGCCCTCCGTGCGGCCCGCGCGGCGGGCGTCGACGTCCTCGGGGTCCTGCGCCGGGTCCAGCAGCCGGTGGATCCGCAGTGCGGCGACGGAACAGGCGTCCGCCCACTCCCGCAGCTCCGCCCCGGTGCGCCGGTCCGGCGCCGTGTCGAGCATCCGGCGGGCGAGCGCCACGGCCTCCGCCACGGCGGACTCCTCCGGGGCGGCCCCCGGCCCGCCGTCCTGGTCGCCCGCGGCCCCCTCCAGCTTGTCCCGCACCACTGCCACCAGGTCGCCCCACCGCGCGGTGTCGGAGTCCTCCATGAGGGTGCCCCACAGCGGCCGCAGGGTCTCGTCGTCGCCCCCGAGCAGCGTCACGCACCGATCCGAACAAGCCAGCCCCGCCGCGGCCAGGCCCCGCTCGTCGGCCCGCGCGATCAGTTCCACCAGGCTCATCAACGCCTCCCTCCCCGGGGCGCCATCCCTCACGGAGCCCGCACTTCCCCTTACTGCGTGCCACAGCGCCGGAGTGTCACAGACCTACCACGGCAGGACGCGCCAGGAGGCGGAACGCAAGGATCCAGCCAACCGCCGGGGGACGGCACGACCCGGCAGGGTCAGCCCAGCCGTCCCGCCAGCGCCCGGAACTGCGTCCACGTCAGCGTCGGCGGACGGGCGTCCCACAGCTTCTGGGCCGTCGCCCGCAGGGGCATCCGGATGCCGGCCGCCACCTGGTCCTGGGTCTGCGCGTTCGGGTAGTCGCCCCACACCGCGAAGGACCCGCCGAGGATCTGGGCGTCGTACCGCGCGGGCACGGCGGTCGAGCCGCGCAGCACCCTCGGCGTCCACTGCTCGTAGATGAGCCGGCCGGTCGGGTAGAAGAAGTCGTTGGGCTGCCCGAGGACGTAGTACAGGTACTTGTCGTTGTAGTTGATCACCTTGCAGCCGGCGCTCAGGTACTCCCCGGGCGGCCGCGCCCCGATCTCCTTGCCCGTCCAGTACCCGACCCGGATGTCCTTGTCGGGCTGCACGGACGTCCCGCGGAAGAAGCCGTCGTTCCACGCGCGCGGGGTGCGGTGGTGGGCGCGGACCGTGGCGGCGCGGTCGTTGAGCCAGCCGGTGGTCAGGTCGGCGACGGTGCCGCCGGAGCCGTAGGCCGAGCGGGCCGCGGCGGCGAGCTGCGGGTAGGACGCCTCGGGGTCGGAGACCACCAGCGCCTGGTACTCGTCGCCGCCGAGGTTCCAGTCGGCGCCGGGGAACAGCCCGGCGTACTCGTCGAGCAGGTCGTCGACGATCTCGGCGGAGGCGTCCTTGGAGATGTCGATCGCACCGCGCGTGGCGGTGCCCTGTGCGTTGCGCAGCTGGAGGTCGGGGTGCGCGGCGATGACGGCGCCGAGGTGTCCCGGCGAGTCGATCTCCGGCACGACGGTGATGTGCCGGGCCGCCGCCAGCTGGACGATCTTCTTCACCTGCGCCTTGGTCAGGTGCTGCCGGGACACGATCTCCGGGTGGGTGTCGGAGGCGATCCGGAAGCCCTGGTCGTCGGAGAAGTGCAGCCCGAGCTCGTTGTACTTCAGGTCCCCCAGCTCGCGGACCCGGTCCTCGATCCAGCCGGCCGTGTAGTACTTGCGGGCGATGTCCACCATGAAGCCGCGCTTGGGCTTGGCCGGCTGGTCGCGCACGACGCCCTCCGGCGCGGTGCCGCCGCCGTGCACCTCCTGCTTGAGGGTGCGGGTGCCGTAGAAGACGCCGGCGTCCGAGGGCCCGCTGATGGTGACCCGCCCGCCGCGCACGGTCATGGTGTACGACTCCGGGCCGGCGCCCTGCCCGGCGTTCAGCGTCAGCCGCAGGTCCCCGGCGCGTTCGTCGGACGCCTGCCCGGCGTACGCCAGCCCCAGCTCCCCGGCGATCAGCCGGCCCTCGTCGGCGAGGCGGGCGTCGCCGACGACGACCCGCTTCCCGGCGGCGGGTTTCCACCCGGGTCCGCGCGCCGGCGTGTGCGAGCGGACGGCGGGGATCGTCCTCGGCGCCTGCGACAGGGGGTACGTGCGGGTCGGCGCGGGGGCCGCGCTGTGCGACGCCGTGCCCGTGGCGGCCCGGCCGCGCTCGCCGGAGCCCGCCGCCGACGCGTTCCCGCCGTCGCCGTCGCCGGACGTCGAGGCCCACACGCCCAGGCCCACGCCGAGCCCGATCGTCGCGACGAACGCCCCGGCGATCACCGCACGCTGCCTGGTCCTGCCCTGCCGTGCCCGGCGCCTGTGACTGCTCACCCAGCCAACCTACGACTCGTGCGTCCCGGAGGTGTCCACCACACGTTCCGAAACTCTCCCGTTCGAGTGAAATTCGGGCATCCGTCGGACACAGGATGACCGCTGTCGATAACGTGGCGTCACAGTCTTCACAGCATCCCCTGCCACATCGCTCGTGACGCGAGGATCCACGCTGTCCGCCCACCGCCTCCCCCACTGCCCGGGCCCGTCCGGCCGCGCGGCCATACCGGCCCTGCCCGAACAGCCCCGCCCCTGCTCCCCGCCGGTCCGCACGGCCGCCGCGACCGCCACCACGAGGGCCACCGCGGTCCGCACGGCCGCCCCGGTGCACGCCGTCTCCGTCGCGACCGGGCTCGCCCTGTTCAACGCCCTGCCCGCCGACGAGGCACGCGCCGTCCTGCTGGCCTGTCTGCACAGCCCGCGCTGGGCCCGCCGCGTGGCCGACCACCGTCCGTACCCCACGGTCGACGCCCTGCTCGCCGCGGCCGACGAGGCGGCCTACGACCTCGGCCCCGGGGACCTCGCCGAGGCCCTGGCCGCCGAAGCACTGCCGCCGCTGCCGCCCGGCACCTACGAGGCGGCCCACACGGCCCTGCGCGCGGCACACGCGGCGTACGAGGCCCGCTTCGGCCACGTCTTCGTGATCTACCTGGGCGACACCCCCGCCGGCGAGACCCTCGACCGCCTCCTCGAAGGCATCCGGTCACGATTGACCAACGATCCCGAGGAAGAACGGGTCCTCGCGGCCGAGGAACTGCGGCGGCTGGCGGGCGGACGGCTGCTGTCCCGCCTCACGGGGACCCCGGACGGCACGACCAGCCACGACGGCGCGGGGCGCGGCGCCTGACCGGTCCGCCGCGCGGCCCGGCCCGAGAAACCCCCTAGCCCGTCCGGTGCCACCTCGATCACACGTCCGGTGCCTCTTCGATCACACCGGCAGGCCCCCTGTGAGCACCGGCTCAGCGGGTGGATACCATGCTGGGGGCCGGTGGACCGTACCCGGCCGGGCCCGACCGACACCGAAGCCGGCGCGGCCCTAGTCCCCGCTCCCGGAGGGTTCTTCCGTGCCGGCTGGAACGCTGTACCGCGGCCGGGAAGGAATGTGGTCCTGGGTGGCTCACCGAGTCACCGGCGTCCTCATCTTCTTCTTCCTGTTCGTCCACGTGCTGGACACCGCTCTCGTGCGTGTCTCCCCCGAGGACTACGACAAGGTCGTAGCCACGTACAAGACGCCGATCGTCGCCGTGCTGGAGTACGGCCTCGTCGCCGCCATCCTCTTCCACGCGCTCAACGGCCTGCGCGTCATCGCCGTCGACTTCTGGATCAAGGGCGCCCGCTACCAGAAGCAGATGCTCTGGACCGTGGTCGGCCTGTGGGTCGTGCTGATGCTCGGGGCGGTCTACCCCGTCCTCGGCCACGCCGCTCGTGAACTGTTCGGGAGCTGACGCACATGTCCACGACTGAAACCACCGCGTCCGGGATCGGCCCCGTCGAGGGCGGCTCGGTCTACAACGTCGACAACCCCGCGCCCCTCATCGAGGCCCCGCGCAAGCGCACCAAGAAGTCCCCGAAGTCGACCCGGGGCAACTTCGAGATGGCGGCCTGGCTCTTCATGCGCCTGTCCGGCGTGGTGCTGGTCGTCCTGGTCATCGGTCACCTGCTGATCCAGCTGGTGCTGGACGGCGGCGTCTCCAAGATCGGCTTCGCCTTCGTGGCCGGCCGCTGGGCGTCCCCGTTCTGGCAGGTCTGGGACCTGCTGATGCTGTGGCTCGCGATGCTGCACGGCGCCAACGGCCTGCGCACGGTCATCAACGACTACGCGGAGCACGCCCAGACCCGGCTGTGGCTCAAGGGCCTGCTCTACACCGCCACGGTGTTCACCATCCTGCTGGGCACGCTGGTGATCTTCACCTTCGACCCGAACATCCGCTAGGCACGGGGCTGCGAGAATCATGAAGATCCACAAGTACGACACCGTCATCGTCGGCGCCGGTGGCGCGGGCATGCGCGCGGCCATCGAGTCGACGAAGCGCAGCCGCACCGCCGTGCTGACCAAGCTCTACCCCACCCGCTCCCACACGGGCGCCGCGCAGGGGGGCATGGCCGCCGCGCTGGCCAACGTGGAGGAGGACAACTGGGAGTGGCACACCTTCGACACGGTCAAGGGCGGTGACTACCTGGTCGACCAGGACGCCGCCGAGATCCTGGCGAAGGAGGCCATCGACTCGGTCCTCGACCTGGAGAAGATGGGCCTGCCGTTCAACCGCACGCCGGACGGCACCATCGACCAGCGCCGCTTCGGCGGTCACTCCCGCAACCACGGCGAGGCCCCGGTCCGCCGGTCCTGCTACGCCGCGGACCGCACCGGCCACATGATCCTCCAGACGCTGTACCAGAACTGCGTCAAGGAGGGCGTGGAGTTCTTCAACGAGTTCTACGTCCTGGACCAGCTGATCACCGAGGTCGACGGCGTCAAGCGCTCGGCCGGCGTGGTGGCGTACGAGCTGGCGACCGGCGAGATCCACGTCTTCCAGGCGAAGGCCGTGATCTACGCGTCCGGCGGCTGCGGCAAGTTCTTCAAGGTGACGTCGAACGCGCACACGCTGACCGGCGACGGCCAGGCCGCGGTGTACCGGCGGGGCATCCCGCTGGAGGACATGGAGTTCTTCCAGTTCCACCCGACCGGCATCTGGCGCATGGGCATCCTGCTCACGGAGGGCGCCCGCGGTGAGGGCGGCATCCTGCGCAACAAGGACGGCGAGCGCTTCATGGAGAAGTACGCGCCGGTCATGAAGGACCTGGCGTCCCGTGACGTCGTGTCCCGGTCCATCTACACGGAGATCCGCGAGGGCCGCGGCTGCGGTCCCGAGGGCGACCACGTCTACCTGGACCTCACGCACCTCCCGCCGGAGCAGCTGGACGCCAAGCTGCCCGACATCACCGAGTTCGCGCGCACCTACCTCGGCATCGAGCCCTACACGGACCCGATCCCGATCCAGCCCACCGCGCACTACGCGATGGGCGGCATCCCGACCAACGTCGAGGGTGAGGTCCTGGCGGACAACACCACCGTCGTGCCGGGCCTGTACGCCGCCGGCGAGGTCGCCTGCGTCTCCGTGCACGGCGCCAACCGCCTGGGCACCAACTCGCTGCTGGACATCAACGTCTTCGGCAAGCGGGCCGGCATCGCGGCGGCGGAGTACAGCCAGAAGGCCGACTTCGTCGAGCTGCCGGAGCGCCCCGAGGCCCTCGTGGTCGAGCAGATCGAGCGCCTGCGGACCTCGACCGGCACCGAGCGGGTGTCGACGCTGCGCCGTGAGCTGCAGGAGACCATGGACGCCAACGTCATGGTGTTCCGCACGGAGCAGACGATCAAGACGGCCGTCGAGAAGATCGCCGAGCTGCGCGAGCGCTACAAGAACGTGGCGATCCAGGACAAGGGCAAGCGGTTCAACACGGACCTGCTGGAGGCCATCGAGCTGGGCAACCTGCTCGACCTGGCCGAGGTCATGGCGGTCTCCGCGCTGGCCCGCAAGGAGTCGCGCGGCGGTCACTACCGCGAGGACTACCCGAACCGCGACGACGTCAACTTCATGCGTCACACCATGGCGTACCGCGAAGTCGGCGCCGACGGCTCCGAGACCGTCCGTCTGGACTACAAGCCGGTCGTCCAGACCCGCTACCAGCCGATGGAGCGTAAGTACTGATGGCTACCCCTGTTCTGGAGAAGGACGACGCGGCCGGCCGCCCCGAGCCCGGTTTCGCCGACTCCCCGTACATCACGGTCACCCTCCGGGTCCGCCGGTTCAACCCGGAGGTCGCGGCCGAGGCGACCTGGGAAGACTTCCAGCTGGAGATCGACCCGAAGGAGCGCGTCCTCGACGCCCTCCACAAGATCAAGTGGGACCTGGACGGCACGCTGACGTTCCGCCGGTCCTGCGCGCACGGCATCTGCGGCTCCGACGCGATGCGGATCAACGGCAAGAACCGCCTCGCGTGCAAGACGCTGATCAAGGACATCAACCCCGAGAAGCCGATCACGGTCGAGCCCATCAAGGGCCTGACGGTCCTGAAGGACCTGGTCGTCGACATGGAGCCGTTCTTCCAGGCGTACCGGGACGTGATGCCCTTCCTGATCACGAAGGACACCAACGAGCCGACGCGCGAGCGGCTGCAGTCCGCCGAGGACCGCGAGCGCTTCGACGACACCACCAAGTGCATCCTGTGCGCCGCGTGCACGTCGTCCTGCCCGGTGTTCTGGAACGACGGCCAGTACTTCGGCCCGGCCGCGATCGTGAACGCCCACCGCTTCATCTTCGACTCGCGTGACGAGGCCGGGGAGCAGCGGCTGGAGATCCTCAACGACCGCGACGGCGTGTGGCGCTGCCGTACGACCTTCAACTGCACGGACGCCTGCCCGCGCGGCATCGAGGTCACCAAGGCCATCGCCGAGGTCAAGCGGGCGCTGATCACCCGCCGCTTCTGAGCCGGCCGGCACACAGCACGACGGCGAGGGCCCCCTCCGGTAGGACACGGAGGGGGCCCTCGCCGTTGCTGCGCACCGGCGCGCCGGCGGCGTCAGCCGCGCAGGACGCGGCCCTGCTTGTCGGTGCGGTCGTTGCTCGTCAGGAACAGGATGCCGTCGATCAGGGACCAGATGCCGAGACCGCCGCAGGTGAGCAGCTGCGCGACACCGACGCCGACGGAGCCGACGTAGAAGCGGCCGATGCCGAGCCCGCCGAGGAAGATCTGCAGGAGGCCCGCGACGATCTTCGACTTGTCGGAGTAGGGACGGCCCTGCGGGTCGAAGCCGAAGGGGGCGTCAGGGGTGGGGACGGTCATGTGCACTGCTCCTGGATGACGTGCTGCGAGAGTCCGGAGCGGGACGGCTCCGGAACGGAGGGCGCACGGACCCATGGCTCGGCCCACCCCCCGTAAGCGGTGAGCCTAGAGAGCGGGAGGAGGCCGCGGGGAGGGGCGCGGGGTGATCGTTCCTGTTCCGTGATCAAAACTTCGTCAAGTCCCGGCTTGATCCGGCCCCTGACGGGTATGCGGGTGAGTTGCCGTCAACGCGGCCCGAATCAGACCAGGTTGCGGACGACGGTCCAGGTGACGGCGAGGGCGAGGATCAGCAGTTGGCCACGGGGGCCGACGCGGGGCTGCCAGCGGCGGCCGCGCAGGCCCTCCGCCATCCACCGGCCGAGCATCGCCAGCGCGAAGGGCGCGGCCAGCAGCAGGGCACGGTTGTCGAGCCAGGCCTGGGTGAGGTGACCGTGCATCAGGTCGTACGCCATGCGCGTGCCACCGCAGGCGGGGCAGAGCAGCCCGGTGACCAGGCGGAAGGGGCAGCGCGGCAGGAGGTGGCCGGGCTCGTGCGGGTCGGTGACGTACACGTGGGCGCTGCCCGCCGCGCCGGCGGCGAGCACCGCGAGGGGGCCCGCCGCCGGGTGCCGCAGCAGCGCACGCGCCGAGGGGCCGGCCGACGGGGGCGCCGACGGGGGCACCGGCGGGGGTGCCGCCTCAGCCACGCAGGACCCGTCCCTGGGCGTCGGTGGTGTTGCTGCTGGTCAGCAGGATGATGCCGTCGATCAGGGCCCAGATGCCGAAGCCGCCGCAGGTGAACAGCTGGGCGAGGCCGAGGCCGACGTTGCCGATGTAGAACCGGCCGACGCCGAAGGTGCCCAGGAACAGCTGGAGGATGCCCGCGACGATCTTCGACTTGTCGGAGTAGGGGCGCCCGTAGGGGTCGTAGCCGTACGGGGCGTTCGGGTCGCCGGTGTAGGAGCCGGGCGGGACGGCGCCGCCCTGCGGGTAGCCGTACCCGGGCTGCTGGTAGCCGCCCTGGGGGTAGCCCTGCTGCCCGTAGCCCGGCTGGCCGTACGCCTGCTGGCCGTAGCCCTGCTGCGGGGAGCCGTAGGGGCCGGCCTGCCCGCCCCCGTAGGGGCCCTGGCCGGCGTTCGGGTAGCCGTACCCCGGCTGGGGCGGTTGCTGCGGCTGTTCGGTCACGGCGGTGTCTCCCCGTTGGCACGTGGACGGAGCTGTCGGCTCCGACGGTGAAGTGAGTTCAGGTCATCTTGCAGGAGGGGGCGCCCCGCTGAGAAGCCGGGTCCGGGCCCGGGGCGACGGCCGCGCGGGGCGGGGCGTGCCCCTCACGGGTTCGCGGGCGATGCGCACCTAAAGTGACGGTATGTCAGATGACCAGTCGTACGAGCTGCTCGGGTTCGACAACGTCCTGCTGCCCGTCGGGGACCTCGGCGAGGCCGTGGGGTTCTACGAGCGGGCCGGGTTCGTGGTGGGCCTCCGCTTCGACGAGGGCGGGATCGCCCTGCTGAAGGTCGGGGGCGAGACCCCCGGCGTCCTGCTGCGCCGGGAGGACGGGCTGGGGCACCGGCCGCCGCCGTGGCCGTCCCCGCGGGTGTGGCTGGAGGTGCCGGACGCGCGGGAGGCGGCGCGCAGGCTCGCGGCCGCCGGGATCGCGCCGCTGGACGAGCCGTTCGCGGTGGCCACGGGCTGGACGGTGGAGGTGGCCGACCCCTGGGGCAACGTCATCGGCTTCACGGACTACGCCAAGCGCCCGGAGCTGGGCCGCCGCGGCTGAGGCCCTCCCCCGGCCACCCCCGTCTTGAACGTGTTCAAAAACAGGTCTACAGTCACCCCTGTCAGCGTTTTGAACGCGTTCAAGAAGGGGTGGGGCATGGACCGCACCGTCATCGCCTACGTCATCTACCTGGCCGTCAGCATCGCGCTGACCGTCTGGGTGGCCCGGACCCTCAGCCGCAACGGCCGGGTCTTCCTCGCCGACGTGCTGCACGGCGACGAGAAGCTCGCGGACGCCGTCAACCACCTCCTGGTGGTCGGCTTCTACCTCGTCAACCTCGGCTTCGTCGCGCTGTACCTGAGCGGCGACGACACCATCGTGGACGCCCGCGGCGTCTTCGAGGCGCTGTCCACCAAGCTCGGGGTCGTGCTGCTGGTGCTCGGGGTGATGCACCTGGGCAACGTGTACGTGCTCAACCGGATCCGGCGGCGCGGGCTGCTGGAGCGGGAGGAGATCCCGCCGGTGCGGCCGCAGGGCCGGGTCGCCGCCACGCCGGGCGCGTGATCCCGGTGCCGGCCGAGGCCGCCCGCGTCCCGGTGCGCGGGCTGACCGTCCTCTACGACGCCGAGTGCCCGCCGTGCGCCTTCCTGCGCGACTGGCTCGTACGGCAGCCGCAGCTGGTGCCGCTCGCCCTGGTCCCGGCCGGGTCGGAGCAGGCCCGGCGGCTCCTGCCCGGGCTCGACCACGCCGCCACCCTCGAGGAGATCACCGTGGTGGACGACACCGGGCAGGTCTACCGGGACGCCGCCGCCTGGGTCGTCACCCTGTGGGCGCTGCGCCGGCACCGGGCCCTGGCCCACCGGCTGAGCACCCCCTCGGGGCTGCGGCTCGCCCGGGGAGCGGCGCTGGCGGCGGCCAAGTGGCGGGACCGCGGGCGGGCCCCGGCCTGGCCGGCCCCGTACGGGCCGTCGCAGGCCCAGGGCCGGCCGTGGGGCGGACAGGGTTACCGGCGGGCCGACGGGTGGGTGTACGACCCCGCCGCCGGCTGGACGTACCTGCCGGGCGGCGACGGCTGTGCCGGTGGGACCTGCGCCACTCGTTAGGCTCTGTCCGTGTCCGCGAAGAACCAGGGCGCCTGCCCCGAGGAGCCGGTCCCCGTCCCCAGCAAGTCCGAGCAGACCCGCGCGCTGATCCTGGAGACCGCGATGCGGCTGTTCCAGGAGCGCGGGTACGACAAGACGACGATGCGGGCCATCGCCCAGGAGGCCGGGGTCTCGGTCGGCAACGCGTACTACTACTTCGCGGGCAAGGAACACCTGATCCAGGGCTTCTACGACCGCCTCGCCGCCGAGCACCGGCAGGCGGTCCGCGCGGTCCTGGACCGGGAGACCGACCTGGAGGCCCGGCTGGCGGGCGTGCTGCGGGTGTGGCTGGACGTGGCGACGCCGTACCACGAGTTCGCGGTGCAGTTCTTCAAGAACGCCGCCGATCCGGACAGCCCCCTCAGCCCGTTCTCCCCGGAGAGCGAGCACGCGCGCGAGGAGGCCGTCTCCGTCCACCGCGAGGTGCTGGCGGGGGCGACGCGGACCAAGGTCCCCGAGGAACTGCGGGACGTGCTGCCCGAGCTGATGTGGCTCTCCCAGATGGGCCTCGTCCTGTACTGGATCTTCGACCGCACGGAGGGCCGCGAGCGCAGCTACCGCCTCGCCGAGCGCGGCGCCCGCCTCACGGCCCGCGGCGTCTCCCTCTCCCGCTTCCGCCTCCTGCGCCCCCTGGTCCACGAGGTCCACGAACTCTTCACGGACTTCCTGCCGGGCATGACGCGGGTCCTGCCGGACCCGGGACGGGAGCGCGGGCGCGGCGACGGCGAGTGATCCCTTCCGTGCCCCGCCGTCGAACCGGCCCGCGCGCCGCTAATTGACCGCGTCCACCCCGCCCCCCGTCAGTTCCACGTCGTGGGTCAGGGGGGTGTCGGGCACCGTGACGTGGCGGGCGTTCGAGCCGTGGGCGGGGGACGTCGTGGCCAGGAGGTAGGTGCCGGGGGCGGGGACCGTGAGGATGTAGGAGCCGTCGGCCAGGGTGGTGACGCGGTCCAGCTGGCGGCCGCCCTTGGACAGGAGCGTCACCGCCGCGCCGTCGACCGGGGCGCCCGAGGCGTCGCGGACGAAGCCGTGGACCGCGGAGGAGGGGCCGCCCGTGCCGGGGGCGGGCTCCGGAGCCGGGTCCTCCGCCGGTTCCACCGCCAGGTGGGGCAGCCGCCGGTCGAGCCAGGCCGGCAGCCACCAGTTGGAGCTGCCGAGCAGGTGCATCGCCGCCGGGACCAGCGCCGTGCGCAGGAGGAACGCGTCCAGCGCCACCGCCGCCGCGAGGCCCACGCCCGCCATCGCCGCGCCCGAGTCGCCGCTGAGGACGAAGGCGAGGAAGACGCACACCATGATCAGCGCCGCCGAGTTGATGACCCGGCTGGTCTCCGCGAGGCCGACCCGCACCGCCCGTGCGTTGTCCCGGGTGTGCACCCACTCCTCGTGCATCCGGCTCACCAGGAACACCTGGTAGTCCATCGACAGGCCGAAGAGCAGGGACAGCATGATGACCGGGAGGAACGCGTTGATCGGGCCCTCCTTGCCGAGGGCGAGCAGGTCCAGGCCCCAGCCCCACTGGAAGACGGCGACCAGCACGCCGAACGACGCCGCCGCCGCGATCAGGTTCATCACCGCCGCCGTCAGCGGCACCACGAGCGAGCGGAACGCCACCAGGAGCAGCAGGAAGCCCAGTCCGATGATCGTCGCGACGAACAGCGGCAGTCGGTCGCCGGTGACCGTCGCGAAGTCCTTGGACACCGCCGTCACCCCGCCGACGTGCGCCGACGCCCCGGCCCGCGGGATCACCTCGTCGCGCAGGGTGTCGATCAGCTCGTCGGTCTCCTTCGACTGCGGGGACGTCGTCGGGACCACCTGGACCACCGTCACGCCGCCGGCGGGCGGCAGCGCCGCCACCCGGGCCACGCCCTCGGTGCCCTGGATGCCCTTGACCAGCGCCGCGGTGTCGCCGCCGTCGGCCACGACCTGGAGGGGGCCGTTGAAGCCCGGCCCGAAGCCCTCGGCGAGCAGGTCGTACGCCTGGCGGGTGGTCGTGGTGGTGTCGTCGTTGCCCTGGTCGGTGGCGCCGAGGCGCAGCGACAGCACCGGCAGCGCCAGGACCGCCATGACGACCAGCGCCAGCGCCGCGACCGTACGGGGCCTCCGCTGCACGCCCGCCGACCAGCGGGCCGCGAGGCCGCTCGCACGCTCCGGCTCGGGCCCGGCCTCCGCGAGCCGGCGCCGCTGCCGGCGGCTGAGGACCCGCGGGCCCAGGAAGCCCAGCAGGGCCGGCAGCAGGGTGGTCGCCGCGAGCACGCTCAGCACCACGGTGAGGGACGTGCCGATGACCACGCCGTCCAGGAAGCGCAGGTTCGTCACCAGCATCCCGGCGAGCGCGATGCACACCGTGCCGCCCGCGAACAGCACCGCCCGTCCGGAGGTGTTCATCGCGGTGACCACCGACTCCTCCGGGTCGAGGCCGCGCAGGATGCCGCGCCGGTGCCGGGTGACGATGAACAGCGCGTAGTCGATGCCGACGCCGAGTCCGATCAGCGAGGCGAGCAGCGGCGCGAGGTCGGGGATGTCGGTGCTGTGGCTGAGCAGCTGGGTGCCGAACAGGCCCATGCCCACGCCGAAGACCGCCACCGCGATCGGCAGCAGCATCGCGAACACCGAGCCGAAGGCCAGGAAGAGCACGACGGCCGCGGCCACCAGGCCCACCATCTCGGCGAGGCCCGTCGGCGGCTCCTGCACGCGCTGGATGGCCTGGCCGCCCAACTCCACGCGCAGCCCGTCCCGTTCGGCGTCCTGCGCGGTGTCGACGACGTCCTGCACGAGCTCCTTGGGCACCTCGTTGGCCCGCTGGGTGAAGGTGACCTGCGCGTACGCGATCCGCCCGTCCCGGCTGACCTGCGCCGCGCCCTGCGCCCCCGTGTAGGGGCCGGCGACGTCCCCGACGCCCTTCATCCCGGCGATCTTCTGCAGCGCGGGCTGGATGCGGGCGCGCACGTCCGCGTCGCGCACCGAGCCCTCGTCGACCTTCCACACGACGGTGTCGGTGTCGCCGGCCCGGGCCGGGAACGCCTTCTCCATCAGGTCGTACGCCTTCTTGGAGTCCGTGTTCGGGAGGGAGAAGACGTTCGCGTAGTCCGTGCCGGCCGCCGAGGCCGAGAACCCCAGGCCGAACAGCGCCCCCACCCACAGCAACAGGACCACCAGCCGGTGCCGATGGCACCACCGCGCCAATGCCGCCACGCTCAAGCTCCTTCTTCGCTCGGTTCCCCCGGGTCCTGGCTCCAGCATGGGTGCCCGCGTGCGCGCGGGGCGGCCGTCTGCGGCGGTTCTCAAGGAACTCCAAAGCAACGGGCCGCCCGGGCACCGGCCCACCGCCCGATACTGGGGGCATGACGACGGCCCCCGGGACGGTACTGGTGGTGGAGGACGAGCCGAGCATCGCGGACGTCCTCGCCATCGCCCTGCGCTTCCACCGCTTCGAGGTGATGACCGCGGCCACGGTCCGCGCGGCGCTGGCCCTCGCCGAGCGCACCCGGCCGGACGTGGCCCTGCTGGACGTGATGCTGCCGGACGGCGACGGCCGTGAGCTCGGCCGACGGCTGCGCGACGAACAGCCGCAGCTGGGGCTGGTGTTCCTCACCGCACGGGACGCGCCCGCGGAGATCGTCGGCGCGCTCGGCTTCGGCGACGACTACATCACCAAGCCGTTCGACATCGACGTGGTGGTGGCCCGGATCGGCGCGGTCATCCGCCGCACCCGCCCGGCCGACGTCCTGCCCCGGCACCCCCCGCTGCGCTACGGCGACCTGGAGCTGGACGAGACGACGTACAGCGTCCACCGCGCGGGCCGCACGGTCGAGCTGACGCCCACCGAGTACGCGCTGCTGCGCTTCCTGGTGCGCAACGCCGGGCGGATCGTGCCCAAGGAGCAACTGCTGCGCCACGTCTGGCAGTACGAGCACACCCCGCCGGAGTCCACGGTGGTGGAGACGTACATCAGCTACCTGCGGCGCAAACTCGCCGCGCTGGGCCCGCCGTTGATCACGACCCGGCGCGGGGTCGGGTACGGGCTGGCATGAGGCGCCCCCGGCTGCCGGTGAAAGCGCCCCGGGCGCGGCGGGCGATCCACTCGCTGCGGGTGCAGCTGACGCTGGCCAACGTGGCGCTGCTCGCCCTCGGCATCGTGGCCACCACGGCGGTCAGCCTGATGGGCATGCGGTACTACCTGCTGGACCAGGTCGACTCCGGGCTGACCAAGACCCGCGCGTCGATCGCGAGCACGCGACTCACGGTGCGTCAGATCGACTCGCTGACCGTGCTGTCGTTCGTCCGGGACCGGCTGGCGCCCGGGCAGTTCGACGAGCGGTCGACACCCGACTCGATCTTCACCGCGGTGGACGCGCACGGCCGCCCGCAGACCCTGTTCGGCGTGGCCCCGACCCCCGCCCAGCGGGGCCTGGCCGAGGCCGTCGACGACCCGGCCGCCCTGACCTCCGACCCCGACCCGCACTCCGTCGACGTGCACGGCGCCGCCTACCGCGTGACCGCGACCCGCCTCGCCGACGGCACGTACGTGCTGCTGGCCGCCTCCACCGACGGCCTGCACAAGGGCATCGGCAAGGCCCTCAAGCTCGACCTGGCCGTGGGCACGCTGCTGCTGTCGCTGCTGGCGTGCCTGACGCTGTTCAGCGTGCGGCGGCGGATGCGGCCGCTGGAGGACATGGTGGAGACCTCCTCGGCCATCGCCGAGGGCGACCTGACCCGGCGGGTGCCCTCGCGGCACCACTCCACCCGGGAGGTGGAGCAACTGCGGCTCGCGCTCAACTCGATGCTGCACCAGGTCGAGTCGGCGTACCGCACCCGCGAGCACAGCGCGACCCAGCTGCGCCGGTTCGTCGCCGACGCCTCGCACGAGCTGCGCACCCCGCTGTCCGCGATCCGCGGCTACCTCCAGCTGTACGACCAGGGGATGCTGCGCGACGCCCAGGAGCGGCGCCGGGCCTGGGACCGCATGAACGGCGAGGTGGACCGCATGGGCCGGCTCGTGGACGAGCTGCTCACCCTGGCCCGGCTGGACCAGCGGCCCGAACTGCGGCTGCGGGACGTCGACGTGGGCCGGCTGGTGCGGGACGCGGCCGAGGACCTGCGGGCGCAGCAGCCGGAGCGGCCGCTCACCGTGGACGCCGCCGCGCCGGTGCGGGTGCGCGCGGACGAGTCGGGGCTGCGCCAGGTGCTCGGCAACCTCGTCGCCAACGTCCGCATCCACACGCCCGCGGACGTGCCGGTGCGGCTCGGCGCGGAGCGGACGGGGGACGCCGAGGGCGTCGTACGGCTGTGGGTGCGGGACGAGGGGCCGGGGCTGGCCGCGGACGACGCGGCGCGGGTCTTCGACCGCTTCTTCCGCGCGGGCGGCGGCGCGGGCAGCGGCCTGGGGCTGGCGATCGTGCAGGGCGTGGTGCACGCTCACGGCGGCGAGGTGTCGGTGCGCACGGCACCGGGCGAGGGGCTGACGGTCACGGTGGAGCTGCCGGCCCGGCGCGAGGAGTGCGACTAGGGTCCTCGGAATCAGCGGGGCGGGTCGGCGTGGATCAGGGCCCAGACCGTCTTGCCGTCGTGGCCGCGGGTCCACACGCCCCACGCGGCGGCCAGGTGCTCCACCAGGTGCAGTCCGCGGCCGTGCTCGGCGGCCGTGCCGACCCGGCGCGGGCGGGGTTCGCGCAGTCCCCCGTCGGACACCTCGACCAGGCAGGAGCCGTCGGCGAGGGCGGTGACGGCCACCTCGAACTCCCGCTCGGCGCGCGGCCCGTGCCGTACGACGTTGGTGGCCAGCTCGGACACCAGCAGGACCGCGTTGGCGAGTGCCGGGTCGTCGGGGCCGTGCCCCCAGGCGGCCAGGTGCTCACGCACTCCGCGCCGGGCGAGCGCGACGGACGCCGGGTGCCGGGGCAGCCGGATCGAGTGGCGTCTCAGCACATCGGCTCCTCACCCCGTACCCGCCCCCGTCACAACGCGCCCGTGGGGTGACTGCCCGTCAGCGGGCGAACGCATGCACGAACCGCCCGCGGCACGCGGGTCCGGGCGGCGGTCAGGCGCGGGTCGACGCCAGTTCGATCACCGTGATGTCGGACGGCGCCCCGACCCGGGTCGGCGGGCCCCAGGCACCCGCGCCACGGGAGACGTACAGCTGGGTGTCGCCGTAGCGGTCCAGGCCGGCCAGCGTCGGGTTCGCGGCGGCCGCGACGAAGTTGCCCGGCCAGAGCTGACCGCCGTGGGTGTGGCCGGAGAGCTGGAGGTCGACGCCGTGCCGTACGGCCTGGTGGATCTGGACGGGCTGGTGGGCGAGCAGCACGCACGCGCGGGCGGTGTCCCGGTCGTCGAGGGCCTTGGCGTAGTCGGGGCCCTGGCCCTCGCGCTCGCCGGTGACGTCGTTGACGCCGGCCAGGTCGAACCAGGGCAGTTCCGCGCGGGCGTTCTCCAGCGGGCGCAGACCGAGCCGCCGCACCTCCGCGACCCACTGATCGGCGCCGGAGAAGTACTCGTGGTTGCCGGTGACGAACCAGCTGCCGTGCCGGGCCTCCAGTTGCGCGAGGGGGGCCGCGGCCGGGCCGAGGTCCTTCACGCTGCCGTCGACCAGGTCGCCGACCACCGCGATCAGGTCGGGCCGGGTGGAGTTGATCGTGTCGACGACCGTCTGCGCGAAGCCGCGGCCCAGGACCGGACCCAGGTGGATGTCGCTGACCACCGCGATGCGGTACCCGTGCGCCGCGCGCGGCAGCTTGGCCAGCGGCACGGTGACCCGCTTCACCCGCGGGCCGCGCAGGACACCGTAGGTGCCGTAGCCGACCGTCCCCACGGCCGCGGCGGCCGCGGCACCGGCGACGACCCGGGAGACCAGGAGCCGGCGGGAGGGGGCGGGCTGCGCGGGCGCGACGGGTTCGGCCGGGGGCGCGGGGTCGGCCGACGGTGCGGGTTCGGCCGGGAGCGCGGGCTCGCCCGACGGTGCGGGCCCGGCCGACGGTGCGGACCCCGCCGGGGACGGGACGGGGGACGGCGTCTCGACGGCCGGCCGCGGGGCGCGGCGTTCCAGGACGCGCCGCAGCAGCGGGCGCACCACTTCGCCGGCCAGGACCGCGAGCAGCAGGTAGACCGACAGGGCCATCCACAGGAACCCCGGCCAGGCCAGGACCCGCTGGAGGAGGAACGGGGCACCGGCCCGCTCGGCCACCAGGGCGCCGACCGCCAGGATCCAGCCACCCGCGATCACGACGGCGCCGGCCCGGCGCGCCCGGCCGGGGCCGGTCGTCGTGTCCCGGAACAGCCGCCGCCACAGGTACCAGTTGGCCGCGACCAGCACGGCCAGGACCGCCAGGGCGAGCAGCACGTAGACGATCACCATGCGTCGTGTCCCCGTCCCCGTGCCCTATGACGTCCGACGCAGTGCGCGCAGCCCGCGCAACCCGATGCCCCCGATGACCGTCCCCAGTACGAAGGAGACGACGGCCAGCGTCAGGTGCACCCAGAAGAACGCGGTCGGCTGCCCGTCGTCGAAGGCCTGCCCGCTGCTGTCCTTGACCAGGTTCTTGACGAAAGTGACCCAGATGACCCAGCTCCACACCCCGAAGGCGAGCAGGAACCAGGAGAGGGGGCGGCTGAGCTTCATGGGTTCAGTATCGCCGTCCCGTGGCCGGTTCCGGGACCGGGGTGGGGAGGGCGGCGGGACTTCCCGTCGCGCGCCAGGTACGTTTCGCCTCGTGCCCGCACCGAAGATGCCGGCCGGCAGGCGGTCCCTGCTGGTCACCTCCGCCACCCTCGTGTCCCTCGCCTCGTCCCTGGCCCTCGCCGCGCCGGCCGCCGTCGCCGCCCCGACGCCCACGCCCGGCCCCTCCGCCCGTGCCTCCGCCAGTGCCTCGGCCCGTCCGACGGCGACTCCCCCGGCGGCCATGTCGACCGTCGGCGGGGCGCGCCTCGGGCAGCCCGGCACCCAGGTGCAGCTCGCGGGCGGCGCCCCGGTGCTGCCGAAGGACCTCACCGCGCGCTCGTGGATCGTCGCGGACGCCGAGTCGGGCCAGGTGCTCGCCGCGCACAACGCGCACTGGCGGCTGCCCCCCGCGAGCACGCTGAAGATGCTGTTCGCGGACACCGTGCTGCCCCGCTTCCCCCGCACGCAGACCCACCAGGTGACCGTGCAGGACCTGGCGGGCGTCGGTTCGGGCTCCAGCATGGTCGGCATAAAGGAGGGTGAGACGTACACCGTCCACGACCTGTGGCTCGGGGTGTTCCTGCGCTCCGGCAACGACGCGGTGCACGTGCTGTCGGCCATGAACGGCGGCGTCCCCGCCACCGTGCAGGAGATGAACGCGCACGCCGAGGAGCTCCAGGCCCTCGACACGCACGTGATCACCCCCGACGGCTACGACGCGCCCGGCCAGGTCTCGTCGGCGTACGACCTGACGCTGTTCGCCCGCTCGGGGCTGCAGAAGAAGGACTTCCGGGAGTACTGCTCGACCGTCCGGGCCAAGTTCCCGGGCGCGACCACGACGAAGAAGGGCAAGTCGTCCCGCTCGTCCTTCGAGATCCAGAACACCAACCGGCTGCTCGCGGGCGACTACGACATCTCCCAGTACCCGGGCATCGCGGGCGTGAAGAACGGCAACACCACCAACGCGGGCGCCACCTTCACCGGTGTCGCCGAGCGGGGCGGGCGGGTGCTGCTGGTCACCGTGATGAACCCGGAGAAGCCGGACCACAACGAGGTCTACAAGGAGTCGGCGGCGCTGCTCGACTGGGGCTTCCAGGCGGCCGGCAAGGTGACCCCGGTGGGCGAGCTGGTCCGGCCCCGGGGCGGGGCCGGTGCGCAGCCCGGCGCCGGCGACTCGGCGGGCGAGTCCGGCCAGGCGGGCGGCGGGTCGGGCACCTCCGGCGGGGCGGGCGCTTCGGCGAACCCCTCCGGCACGCCGGTCGCGGCCGCCACGGGCTCGGGCCACTCGACCGGGGTGGGTACGGCGATGGCCGTCGCCGCGGGCCTGATGGTGCTGCTGGTCGGGGGCGCGTTCCTCGTCAATCGTCGCTGGCCGCTGCCGGACCTGGTGCGCCGCCGACGGTGACGCCCTCCTCCGCCTTGCTGCCGGTCGCCGTCCAGGCGGCGCAGTACAGGACCAGCTTCGCCGTGAAGTTGATCCACAGCAGCAGGGCGACCGGCACGCCGAACGCGCCGTACATGCTCTTCGTGGCGACGCCCTGCATGTAGCCGCTGAGCAGCAGCTTGAGCAGTTCGAAGCCGACCGCGCCGACGAGCGCGGCGACGAAGAGCCGGTGGCGCGAGGGCTCGACGCCGGGCAGCAGGGTGAGGGCGTACAGCAGGACCAGGAAGTCGGCGAGGACGGCGACGGCGAAGGCCAGCACCCGCAGCAGGACGGTGCCCCAGCCGTGCTCGTCGAGGCCGAGCTGGCGTGACGTCCAGCCGATGGCGGCCGAGGCGACGGCGGACGCGGCGAAGGTGAGCAGGACGGCGCCGCCGAGGCCCAGCAGGACGCCCGCGTCCTTGGCCTTGAGCAGCAGGGGGTTCTGCTCGCTGTCGGGCAGCTCCCACACGGCGCGCAGGCAGTCGCGCACCTGGCCGACCCAGTTGATGCCGGTGAACAGCAGCACGGCACCGGCGATGAGTCCGACGGTGCCCGCGTTCTGCACGAGCGAGCCGATGTTCAACTGCTCGGAGATGCCCGGGACCTGGTCGGCGATCTTGCCCTCCAGGGTCTTCTGCCGGTCCTCGCCGAGGGTGGCCGCGGCGATCGCGGCGACCACCGTGAGCAGCGGGAAGAGCGAGACGAAGCTGATGAAGGTCATCGCGGCGGCGAGCCGCGTCCACTTCACCCGGTCCAGCCGCTCGTACGAGCGCCACGCGTGCGTGGTCATCAGCCGGGCGATGTACGGCCCGATGCCGGGGAGCCTCTTCAGCCAGTCCATGGTCCGACTCTGCCCTCGTCCCCGCGGAACACCCACGTGCGGGTGCCCCAGAAGCGCAGGGCCGTGGCCAGGACCATGCCGACCCCGGCCCAGGAGAGCGTGTCCGCCCGCTGGGAGGTGAGGCCGAGGCCGTAGTGGCTGACGAGGAGGCAGAGGAACTGGACCAGGGCGCCCGCCGCGTTCACCGCGAGGAAGACGGCGCCGGAGCGCAGGGTGCGGGCGGCCCGGTGGCGGTAGGTGCCGAGCGCGTTGCCGGCGTAGGCCACCGCGCAGCCGGCGAGGAACGACAGGGCCTTCGCGGTGAGCGGGTCCGCGCCGGCCGGTCCGCGCAGGCCGGTGAAGACGGCGAGGTCGGCGGCGTAGGCGAGCAGGCCCACGGCGGCGAACCCGGCCAGTTCCCGGCCGCGCACCGGCCCGGCGTGCGAGGTCACCAGTCGGCCACCGCCAGCCCGTACATCGCGAGCCAGGCGAGGCCGATCAGGGCGAGGGCGCGGTCGCCGAGGACGACCTCCTCGGGTTCGCCGGCGGTGCCGCGGTCGGCGAAGACGGCGTAGCGCAGCACGGCGAGGATGAAGGGCACCATGGACAGCTGGCGCCAGGGCAGCACGCTGGTGTGCGGGACGCCGCCCTGCTCCAGCGCCCACAGGCAGTAGGCGAGGACGGCGACGCCGGCGGCGAGCTGCCAGACGAAGCGGAGGTAGCCGGTGGTGTACTCGGACAGCAGCGCGCGGGTGGCACCGGCCGTGCCGGCCATCTGCACGGCCTCGGAGTAGCGCTTGGCGGACACCATGAACAGCGCGCCGAAGCCGGTGGTGATCAGGAACCAGCGGGACAGCGGGATGCCGAGCGCGAGTCCGCCGATCATCGCCCGCATCAGGAACCCGGTGGTGACCACGGCGAGGTCGACGACCAGTACGTGCTTGAGGCTGACGCAGTACGCCAGTTGCATGCCGAGGTAGGCGGTCAGCAGCGCGGCGACGGCGGGGGCGGTGAGCCAGACGGCGAGTGCCGGGGCGAGGACGGCGAGGGCGCCGCCGACGCCGTAGGCGACCGGGACGGGCACCTGCCCGGCGGCGACCGGGCGGTGGCGCTTGGTGGGGTGGGCGCGGTCGGCGTCGGCGTCGCGGGCGTCGTTGATCAGGTAGACGGCGGCGGCGCAGGCGGTGAACAGGGCGAAGACCAGCACGAGTCGGCCGGCCGCGGCCCGGGAGAACAGCTGTCCGGCGGCGGCCGGGGCGGCGACGACCAGGACGTTCTTGACCCACTGCTTGGGGCGGGTGGTCCGCAGCAGTCCGCCGAGGAGGGTGCCGGGGCGGCGGCTCGGGGGCGTGGGCCTCGGGCGCCGGGTGCGCTGTTCGAGGAGGGTGCCCGCCGGGCGTGCGGTGTCGGCGAGGGGGGCCGCCTCAGTCATGCGTTCCCCCTCGCACGCCGTGGGTGCCGGCCGGTGAGCCGGGCAGGCCCGCGCGCATCCAGCGCGCCCCCAGGCGCGCGGTGAGGGCGCCGAGGGCGGCGCCGGCGGCCACGTCGGACGGGTAGTGGACGCCGACGACCAGGCGGGACAGGCACACCGCGGCGGCGAGCGGCGGGACGGCGCGGGCGGCGCGGGCGCCGAGCGCGGTGAAGGCGACGGCGGCGGCGGCCGACGAGGTGGCGTGGGAGCTGGGGAAGGAGTGCCGCCCGGCGGTGCGCACCAGGGGGTCGACGTGGGCCGGGCGGGGGCGGCGCACGAGGCGCTTCACGCCCATGCTGGCGGCGTGCGCCCCGGCGGTGAGCGCGGTCGCGCGCAGCCAGGCGCCGCGCCGGCCGCGGTCCACGGCGGCCCCGGTGAGGCCCGCCGCCAGCCACAGCGCGCCGTGCTCCCCGGCCCAGGACAGGGCGCGCGCGGTCCCCGCGACGCGCGGGTCGGCGCCGCGGGCGCGCAGCGCGGAAAGGAGCCGGTGGTCGATTCCGTGTCTCTTCTCCATCTGGTCCATGAGGACTCACTGTTCACGCCCGCGGCGCCGGACCTCTGGCAATATCGGGCGACATACCATTAATCACCCATTTCGGGTAGACCGGTATGTTTCCCGGCTGATCGCCCGGAGGTCGGCGATACGGTCACCGACATGCCTGCCGAGACCGCTTCCGTCACCGGGTGGGGCCGCACCGCCCCCTCCGTCGCCCGTCTGATCCGCCCGAGGACGTACGAGGAGGCCGTGGCCGCCGTCCGCACGTGCGGGGCGCGCGGCGGCATCCCGCGGGGACTCGGACGGGCGTACGGCGACGCCGCGCAGAACGCGGGCGGTGCCGTGTTCGACATGACCGGCCTGGACCGCGTGCACGCGATCGACGCCGACGGCGGCACCGTGCTGTGCGGCGCCGGGGTCTCCCTGCACCGGCTGATGGAGGTCCTGCTGCCGCTCGGCTGGTTCGTGCCGGTGACCCCCGGCACCCGCTACGTCACGGTCGGCGGCGCGATCGGCGCGGACATCCACGGCAAGAACCACCACGGCTCCGGCTCCTTCTCCCGCCACGTGCTCGCGATGGAGCTGCTCACCGCCGACGGCACCGTGCACTCCGTGCGGCCGGGCACCGACCTGTTCGACGCCACGGCCGGCGGCATGGGCCTGACCGGGGTCATCCTCACCGCGACCCTGCAACTGCAGCCGGTGCAGACGTCCCTGATGAGCGTGGACACCGAACGCGCCACCGACCTCGACGACCTGATGGCCCGGCTGACCACGGGCGACGACCACTACCGCTACTCGGTCGCCTGGATCGACCTGCTCGCGCGCGGCGCCGCCACCGGCCGGGCGGTCCTCACCCGCGGCGACCACGCCCCCGTGGACGCGCTGCCGGCCGGCTCCCGCGCCCGGCGCGACCCGCTGGCCTTCCGCCCCGGCCGCCTCCCCGCGGCCCCCCGGCACCTGCCCGGGGGCCTGCTCACCCGCCGCAGCGTCGGCGCGTTCAACGAGCTCTGGTACCGCAGGGCCCCCCGGCTGCGCCGCGGCGAGCTGCAGACCATCACCGCGTTCTTCCACCCCCTCGACGGCGTCCCGCACTGGAACCGGATCTACGGCCGCGGCGGCTTCGTGCAGTACCAGTTCGTCGTCGGGTACGGCCAGGAGGACGCCCTGCGCCGGATCGTGGACCGCATCGCCGCCCGGCGCTGCCCGTCCTTCCTCGCCGTCCTCAAGCGGTTCGGCGACGCCGACCCCGGCTGGCTGTCCTTCCCGCGCCCCGGCTGGACGCTCGCCATGGACGTGCCGGCCGCGCTGCCGGGCCTCGGCCCCTTCCTCGACGAGCTGGACGAGCAGGTCGCCGCGGCCGGCGGGCGCGTCTACCTCGCCAAGGACTCCCGGCTGCGCCCGGAGCTGCTCGCCGGCATGTACCCCCGGCTGGAGGACTTCCGCGCGCTGCGCGCCGAGCTGGACCCGCGCGGCGTGTTCGTCTCCGACCTCGCCCGCCGGCTGTCGCTCTAGATCGCTCACGTAGTCCCCCCCACGCCCTTTAGGAGCTGCTGTCGTGAAGGACGCCTTCGGTCTTCCCCAGTCCCTGCTGGTCCTCGGCGGCACGTCCGAGATCGCGCTGGCCACGGCCCGCCGGCTGATCGCGCGCCGCACCCGCACCGTGTGGCTCGCCGGCCGCCCCTCCCCCGCGCTGGACGAGGCCGTCCAGGACCTGCGGGCGCACGGCGCGGACGTGCGCACCGTCGCGTTCGACGCGCTGGACCCCGAGACCCACGAGGAGGCCCTGGGCAAGGTGTTCGCCGAGGGCGACATCGACCTGGTGCTGCTCGCCTTCGGCATCCTCGGCGACCAGGCCCACGACGAGCGCGACCCGTCCGCGGCCGTGCGGGTCGCCCGCACCAACTACATCGGGGCCGTCTCCGCCGGTCTGGTCGCCGCCCGCGCCCTGCAGACCCAGGGCCACGGCTCGCTGGTGGTGCTCTCCTCGGTCGCCGGGGAACGCGCCCGGCGCGCCAACTTCATCTACGGCTCCAGCAAGGCCGGCCTCGACGCGTTCGCGCAGGGCCTCGGCGACGCCCTCCAGGGCACCGGCGTGCACGTGATGGTCGTACGCCCCGGCTTCGTGCGCACCCGGATGACGGCCGGGCTGCCCGAGGCCCCGCTGGCCACCACCCCCGAGGCGGTCGCCACGGCGATCGAGCTGGGGCTGCGGCGGCGGTCGGAGACGGTGTGGGTGCCCGGGGTGCTCCGGGTGGTGATGTCGGCGCTGCGGCACGTGCCGCGCGGGGTGTTCCGCCGGCTGCCCGTGTAGGCGGCCCGGGCGGGCCGCCCGGGGCTCAGTGGGCCGGCAGGGTGCCCTGTTCCAGCGGGGCGGACGCCTGCGTGGGGACGACCGGGCCGCCGCCGAAGGCGTAGTCGCGCAGCTTGCGCCACACGCCGTCGGGGCCCTGCTCGTACAGGGCGAACCCGGTGCAGGACCACAGGGCCTCGTAGTCGGCGAGCTCCGCGAAGGCGCGGTCCATCGCCGCGTCCTCGATGCCGTGCGCCACGGTGACGTGCGGGTGGTACGGGAAGTGCAGCTCGCGGGCCAGCGGCCCGGAGGCGTCGCGGACCTGCTGCTGGAGCCGGGTGCAGGCCTCCGCGCCCTCGGCGACGCGCACGTACACGACCGGGGACAGCGGCCGGAAGGTGCCGGTGCCCGACAGCCGCATCCGGAACGGCCGGCCGGCCGCGGCGACCGCGCTCAGGTGCGCCTCGACGGACGGCAGCGCCGCCGCCTCGACCTCGGTCGGCGGCAGCAGCGTGACGTGCGTGGGGATGCCGTGAGCCGCGGCGTCGCCGAAGCCCGCGCGCCGCTCCTGGAGCAGGCTGCCGTGGGGCTCCGGGACCGCGATCGACACGCCGATCGTTACGGTCCCCACGAGGTCTCCTGTCATCGTGTGGTCCCGGGCGGCGGGTGCCCGCCCGGGCAGCTCTCGACTATCGACTGTACGACCGCCGCCGCCGTGTTGGACGGCCGCGGCGGTGTGCTCTACGGCTCAGTGCCCGCGAGGGCCGGGTTCAGTGCTTCGCCGGGAGGAAGCCGATCCGGTCGTACGCCTGGGACAGCGTCTCGGCGGCGACGGTCCGGGCCTTCTCGGCGCCCTTGGCGAGGACCGAGTCCAGCGTCTCCGGGTCGTCCAGGTACTGGTGGGTCCGCTCGCGGAACGGCGTGACGAACTCCACCATGACCTCGGCGAGGTCGGTCTTCAGCGCGCCGTACATCTTGCCCTCGTACGCCTGCTCCAGCTCGGCGATCGTGCGGCCGGTGAGCGTGGAGTAGATGGTGAGCAGGTTGGACACGCCGGGCTTGTGCTCCGCGTCGTAGCGGATCACGGTGTCCGTGTCGGTGACGGCGCTCTTGACCTTCTTCGCGGTGGTCTTCGGGTCGTCGAGCAGGTTCACGAGGCCCTTCGGCGTGGACGCCGACTTGCTCATCTTGATCGACGGGTCCTGGAGGTCGTAGATCTTCGCCGTCTCCTTCAGGATGTACGGCGACGGGATCGTGAACGTCTCGCCGAAGCGGCCGTTGAAGCGCTCGGCGAGGTCGCGGGTCAGCTCGATGTGCTGGCGCTGGTCCTCGCCGACCGGGACCTGGTGGGCCTGGTACAGCAGGATGTCGGCGACCTGGAGGACCGGGTACGTGAACAGGCCGACGCTCGCGCGGTCGGCGCCCTGCTTGGCGGACTTGTCCTTGAACTGGGTCATGCGGCTGGCCTCGCCGAAGCCGGTGAGGCAGTTCATCACCCAGGCCAGCTGGGCGTGCTCCGGGACGTGGCTCTGCACGAACAGGGTGCAGCGGTCGGGGTCCAGGCCGGCCGCGAGCAGCTGCGCGGCGGCCAGCCGGGTGTTGGCGCGCAGGTCCGCGGGGTCCTGCGGGACCGTGATCGCGTGCAGGTCGACGACCATGTAGAACGCGTCGTGGCTCTCCTGCAGCGCCACCCACTGGCGGACGGCGCCGAGGTAGTTGCCGAGGTGGAACGAACCGGCGGTGGGCTGGATGCCGGAGAGCACGCGGGGACGGTCTGCAGTGGCCATGGGCCCATTCTCGCAGAGCCCCGGGGTGGGCCGGGCCGGGAGGTGGGGGTGGTCCGGGGCGCCGGGGACGGGGTGACCGGACCCGGCCGGTCGCCCCGTCCCCGACGCCCTTCCGGGCTGCTCAGCCCAGGTCGACCTCCGGGTACAGGGGGAAGCCCGCCACGAGGTCGGTGGCCCGCTGGGAGATCTCGTCGGCGACCTTGGCGTCCAGGACGTGCGCCGCCTTGGACGGGGCGCCCGACTTGGTGGTGCCCGCCTCGGTGGTGGTCAGGACGCGGTCGATCAGGCCCGCCACCTCGTCCATCTCCGCCGTGCCGAGGCCCCGGGTGGTGAGCGCGGGGGTGCCGACGCGGATGCCGGAGGTGTACCAGGCGCCGTTGGGGTCGGCCGGGATGGCGTTGCGGTTGGTGACGATGCCGGACTCCAGCAGCGCCGCCTCGGCCTGGCGGCCGGTGAGGCCGTAGGAGGAGGCCACGTCGATGAGGTTGAGGTGGTTGTCCGTGCCGCCGGTGACCAGGGTCGCGCCGCGGCGCGTGAGGCCCTCGGCCAGGGCGCGGGAGTTGTCCACGATCCGCCGGGCGTAGTCCTGGAAGGACGGCTGCCGGGCCTCGGCCAGGGCGACCGCCTTGGCGGCCATGACGTGCGGGAGCGGGCCGCCGAGGACCATCGGGCAGCCGCGGTCCACCTGGTCCTTCAGGGAGTCGTCGCACAGCACCATGCCGCCGCGCGGGCCGCGCAGGGACTTGTGGGTGGTGGTCGTCACGATCTGGGCGTGCGGCACCGGGTCGAAGTCGCCGGTGAGGACCTTGCCCGCGACCAGGCCGGCGAAGTGGGCCATGTCGACCATCAGCGTCGCGCCGACCTCGTCGGCGATCTCCCGCATGACCCGGAAGTTCACCAGCCGGGGGTAGGCGGAGTAGCCGGCGACGATGATCAGCGGCTTGAACGCGCGGGCCTGCGCGCGCAGAGCGTCGTAGTCGATGAGGCCGGTCGCCGGGTCGGTGCCGTAGGAGCGCTGGTCGAACATCTTGCCGGAGATGTTCGGGCGGAAGCCGTGGGTGAGGTGGCCGCCGGCGTCCAGGGACATGCCCAGCATGCGCTGGTTGCCGAACGCCTGGCGCAGCTCGGCCCAGTCGGCGTCGGTCAGGTCGTTGATCTGCCGGACGCCGGTCCGCTCCAGGAAGGGCGCCTCGACGCGGTCGGCGAGGACGGCCCAGAAGGCAACCAGGTTGGCGTCGATGCCTGAGTGCGGCTGGACGTAGGCGTGGCGGGCGCCGAACAGCTCACGGGCGTGCTCGGCGGCCAGCGACTCCACGGTGTCGACGTTGCGGCAGCCGGCGTAGAAGCGGCGGCCGATCGTGCCCTCGGCGTACTTGTCGCTGAACCAGTTGCCCATCGCGAGCAGCGTCGCCGGGGAGGCGTAGTTCTCGGAGGCGATCAGCTTGAGCATCTCGCGCTGGTCGTGCACCTCCTGGCCGATGGCGTCGGCGACGCGGGGCTCGACGGCGCGGATCACGTCGAGGGCGGCACGGAAGGCGGTGGACTCGGTGGACAGCGGCTCGGCTGGCATGGGGACCTCCGGACGTCGGCGTTCAGCGTTCACGGGTACGGCCCAGGCGCACGGCACTGTGTCGAACGGGCCGCTCCCCGATGGTCGGTCCCATCCCAGCGCGCCAGTCACGGCCCACGGCCAGCCTACCGGCCCGGGCGGTCGGCGCCGCCGGGCCGTCCACCATCCGGGCCGGCCCGGACGCCGTCAGAGGATCACGTGGGGCAGGAAGCGGGCGTACCCGTCGGTGACCAGGCCCGACGACTCGCGGATGCCGAGGCCGGCCGCCTCGCCCTCGACGACCCAGGTGCCCAGGACGACGTGGTTGCCGTCGAAGGCGGGCAGCGGGGCGAGCTGCTGGTAGCAGCAGGGTTCGTCGCGCGGCGCGGGCGCGCTGCCCGCCTCGTGGACCGTGACGCCGTCGCCCTCGCGGCCCAGGAGCGGCTTGGCGACCCAGCCGGGGCCGTCGGCGTCGGCCAGCTCGCGGGGCCCGTCGAGGTAGGCCGGGAGCAGGTTGGGGTGGCCGGGGTACAGCTCCCACAGGACCGCCAGCAGGGCCTTGTTGCTGAGCAGCATCTTCCAGGCGGGCTCGATCCACAGGGTGGAGCCGGTGCCGCCGCCGTTGTCGAGGGTGTCCAGGACGTGCCCGGCGAACCGGTCGGTGGTCAGCCACTCCCAGGGGTAGAGCTTGAAGCAGCTGCGGATGAAGCGGAGCCGGTTGTCGACGAACCGGCCGGACAGCGGGTCCCAGCCGATCTCCTCCACCGAGATCCAGTCGGTGTCCAGGCCGGCCTGCTCGGCGGTCTCCTTGAGGTAGGCGACCGTCATCAGGTCCTCGCCGAGCTCGTCGTCGGAGGAGTGCGCGAAGTACAGCGGGCCGCCGGGCGGCAGCAGCTTCCCCTGGCTGCGCCAGGCGGCGACGAGCCGTTCGTGCAGGGAGTTCCACTGGTCGGCGCCGGGGAAGCGCTCCTCCATCCAGAACCACTGCGGGGACGCCGCCTCCACCAGCGAGGTCGGGGTGTCGGCGTTGTACTCCAGCAGCTTCGCCGGGCCGGTGCCGTCGTAGCGCAGGTCGAACCGGCCGTAGACGGAGGGCAGTTCGGCGCGGCGGTGCCAGGCCTCGGTGACGGCGGCGGCGACGCGCGGGTCGGTGATGCCGAGGTCGGCGAGGCGGCCGGTGGCGACGATGTGCGCGGCGGCCTCGAGGCACATGCGGTGCAGTTCCCCGACGGTCTCCTCCAGCGCCTCGACCTCCTCCAGGGAGAAGACGTAGTAGGCGCTCTCGTCCCAGTACGGCCGCAGGGATCCGTCGGGGTGGCGGGTGAGCGGGTAGATCAGGCCCTGCGCCTCGACGGTCTGCTGCCAGCCGGGGCGGGGGGCGACGGTACGGCGTTCCATGGGTGGTCGGGTCCTCGCGTCCTCGGCGGCTCGGCCGGTCGGCTCGTCGGGTTCTCGGGTCGTCGGCGCGTCGGCGTCGTCGGCGTCGTCGGCGCGTCGGGGCCTCGGGTCCGCTCAGCCGCCGCCGCTGCCCTTGCCGCCGCCGAAGCCGCCGCGGTCGACGCCGCCGCCGTGGCCGCCGCCCGAACCCCCGCCACCCTTGCGGGGCTTGCTGAACGAGCCGCCGTCGACCCAGCCGTTGCGCTTCTTGCCGCCGTAGTACCAGACGCCGGTGCGCGAGCCCGACTTGCAGTTCTTGTCCGCGACGACCTTGTAGCCCTTGGAGAGCTGGTAACTGCCGCGGTCCACGCAGCGCTTGTCCGGGTCCGAGGAGCAGGCGGTCAGGGCGGCGGCGAGCAGTCCCATGCCGCCGAGGACCACCGTGCCGGAGCGCAGTCGTCGTCGTGTGTCGGCCATCGTTTCCCCCGTGATGCGTTCGTTTCCGTCGGATGTGGTGTCCGGTTCCCGTCGGTCAGCCTAGAGATCGGTGTGACCGGCCCCGCAAGGACCCCTGCCCCCTGCCCCTCACCTACAGTCGCCTCGTGCTCTTCGGAATGGTGTGTGCGCTGGCCGCGGCCCTCTGCTTCGGTACCGCGACGGTGTTGCAGGCGATGGCCGCGCGGGCCGCCGGGACCGGGGGCGGCGAGGCCGCGCTGTTGCTGCGGGCGCTGCGGCAGTGGCGGTACCTGGCCGGACTCGCCCTGGACGGGCTGGGGTTCGTCTTCCAGATCGCCGCCCTGCGGTCCCTGCCGATCTACGTCGTGGGCGCCGCCCTGGCCTCCAGCCTCGCGGTGACCGCGGTGGTCGCGGCCCGGCTGCTGCGGGTGCGGCTGAGCCGGGGCGAGTGGGCCGCGGTGGGCGTGGTGTGCGCCGGACTGGCGATGCTGGCGCTGGCGTCGGGACCGGAGGGCGAGGAGAGCGGGCCGGAGGCGCTGCCCTGGGTGATGCTGGGCGCGGCCGGGGCGGTGCTGGTGCTGGGCCTGGCCGGGACCCGGCTGCGGGGGCGGTCGCGGGCACTGGTGCTCGGTCTGGGCGCCGGGTGCGGGTTCGGGGTGGTGGAGGTGGCGGTCCGCCTGATCGACTCGCTGCGCCCGCTCGACCTGCTGACCGACCCGGCGGTCTACGCCCTGCTGCTCGGCGGCGGCGCCGCGTTCCTGCTGCTCACCTCGGCCCTCCAGCGCGGCTCGGTGACCACCGCCACGGCCGGCATGGTCCTCGGCGAGACGATCGGCCCGGCCGCGGTCGGCGTCGTCTGGCTCGGCGACCGCACCCGCCCGGGCCTGGCCTGGCTGGCCGTCCTCGGCTTCACGGTCGCGGTGGCGGGAGCACTGGCCCTGGCCCGCTTCGGGGAGGCACCGGCGGAGCCCGGCGCGGAACAAGACACGGACACCGGCGCCCTGCGGGAACGAGGCTGAGCTGATCGGCAGGCGCCTCGGAAGAGCCGCCGCCCCACCCCGCTACGGGACCCACCCGCTCCCTTGGATCCGCCGCAACGGCGGGCACCCACCGCGGCGGCCTCCGGCGGTGCCGAACCGGCCGGTGCCTCCGCCCGGCGACGACGCCCGCACGTCGCCCCACCCCCGCCGCGGCACCGGCCCGAGCACGCACTCCGCCGCACAACCCCCCGCCCACCCCTACGGCAGGACCCGGCACAACGCTTCCAGTGCCGCCGGCCAGCCGCGGTCCGACGGGCCGCCGTAGCCCACCACCAGGGCGTCCAGGGGCTCGGCGCGGGCCGCGGTGTGGCGGAAGCGGGAGAGGCCCATCAGGGCGAGGCCCTGCCAGGCGGCGGCGCGCACGACGGAGTCCTCGGTGCCGGGCGGGAGCTGGAGCACGGCGTGCAGTCCGGCGGCGATCCCGGTCACCCGCACGTCCGGCGCCTGGGCGGCGACCGCCTCGACGAGGGCGTCCCGGCGGCGCCGGTACCGCAGCCGGGAGGCGCGGACGTGACGGTCGTAGGCTCCGGAGGTCAGGAACTCGGCGAGGGTCAGCTGGTCGAGCACGCCCGTCGTGGGGCTGCCGACGAGCCGCGTCACCTCGGGGGTGAGGGACGGCGGCAGGACCAGCCAGGCGAGCCGCAGCCCCGGGGCGAGGGACTTGCTGGCGGTGCCGAGGTAGGCGACGTGGTCGGGGCCGAGGTCCTGGAGCGCGCCGACGGGCTGCCGGTCGTAGCGGAACTCGCCGTCGTAGTCGTCCTCCAGGACCAGCCCGCCGGTGCGCCGCGCCCAGTCGATGACGGCGGCCCGCCGCTCGGGCCGCAGCGCGACGCCCATCGGGAACTGGTGGGCGGGGGTGAGCAGGACGGCCCCCTCGCCGTCCAGGTCCTCGGTGCGGGTGCCGTGCGCGTCGAAGGGCAGCGGCGCGGTGCGCAGCCCGGCCCGCTCCAGCAGGGCCCAGTGCGGCGGCAGGCCGTAGGACTCGACGGCGACGGTGCGCGCCCCGCGTGCGTGCAGCACCTCGCCGAGCAGCCGCAGCCCGTGGGCGAACCCGGAGCACACGACGACGTTCTCGGGGTCGGCGCGCACGCCCCGGGCCCGGGAGAGGTAGGCGGCGAGCGCGGTGCGCAGTTCGGCGCGGCCGCGGGGGTCGCCGTAGCCGAGGGCGTCGTTCGGGGCGGCGTTCAGGGCGCGGCGGGCGGCCCTGAGCCACTCGGCGCGCGGGAACGCGGCGAGGTCGGGGGTGCCGGCGTCGAGGCTGTGGGTGGGGCGGCCGGGCGCGCGCGGGTGCGGCGGCGGCGCGGGCGGCGCGGGCACCGCCCGGTCGGCGACCCGCGTGCCGGAGCCCTGGCGGGCGGTCAGCCAGCCCTCGGCCACCAGGTCGGCGTACGCGTCGGCGACGGTGTTGCGGGCGACGCCGAGGTCGGCGGCGAGCGAGCGGGAGGACGGCAGGCGGGTGCCGGGCGCGAGGCGCCCGCTGCGCACGGCCTCGCGCAGCGCGTCGGTCAGCCCGCGCCGCACCCGCGGCCCGGTCGGCTTCAGGTGCAGGTCGACACCCAGGGTGGCCCAGGATTCCGGCATGGGAATGGACCATACTCCTGGGCTGCTTCGCTCCTAGGGTCGAGGGCATGAGCGCACAGACCACCACCACCGACACCCCCACGGACACCCCCGCCCCCACCGCGGACGGCACCGCCCGCGCCGCCGAGCACGCCCCGCGCCTGTCCTGGACCGAGCGCGCCCCGGAGGTCTACAAGGCCATGGTCCGGCTGGACGCGGCCGCCCGGCGGGGCCTGGACCCGACGCTGCACGAGCTGGTGAAGATCCGCGCGTCGCAGATCAACCACTGCGCGTTCTGCCTGGACATGCACACCAAGGACGCCCTGGCGGCGGGCGAGAGCGTCGAGCGGATCGTCCAGCTCGGCGCGTGGGAGGAGTCGCGGCACTTCTACACGGAGAAGGAGCTGGCCGCGATCGAGCTGACCGAGGCGGTCACCGTGCTGACCGACGGCTTCGTGCCGGACGAGGTCTACGAGCGGGCGGCCCGGCACTTCGAGGAGACCGAGCTGGCGCAGCTGATCGCCGCGATCACGGTGATCAACGCCTGGAACCGGTTCGGCGTGAGCACCCGCATGGTGCCGGGCCACTACCAGCCGGGGCAGCACGCGTGACGGCGCGCACGGCACACCTCGACCAGGCCGTCGCCCGGGCGCTGTCCGGGCTGAGCGCCGCCGCGAAGAAGGGCCTCGGCGACCCGGCCCTGGCCGAGCTGGTCGTCATCCGGGCCTCGCAGCTCAACCACTGCGCGTTCTGCCTGGACATGCACCTCGGGATCGCCCGGCAGCACGGCGTGCCCGAACGGCAGCTCGACCTGCTCGCCGCCTGGGAGGAGGCCGGGGACGTCTTCGACGAGCGGGAGCGGGCCGCGCTCGCGCTGACCGAGGCGGTCACCGTGCTCACCGACGGCTTCGTGCCGGACGAGGTCTACGACCGGGCGGCCCGGCACTTCGACGGGACCGCGCTCGCCCACCTGATCGGGCTGGTCGTGGCCATCAACAACTGGAACCGGGTGATGGTCGGCCGGCGGATCCCGCCCGGGGGGTACACCCCGTGAGCCCCGCGGAGACGGCCGGCGGACCGTCCGGCACGGGCGGGGCGGCGAGGTTCCGCGCCCTGCACCGGCGCCCCTCCCCCGACGACCCGCTGGTCCTGGCCGGCCCCTGGGACGCGGCGACGGCACGGGTGTGCGCCGACGCGGGCTTCCCCGCGCTCGCCACGCCCAGCGCGGGCGTGGCCGCCTCCCTCGGGTACGCGGACGGCGAGACACCGCCCGAGGAGATGTTCGCGGCCGTGGCGCGCATCGCCCGGGCCGTGGACGTGCCGGTGTCGGCGGACGTCGAGGACGGGTACGGGCTGGCGCCCGGTGAGCTGGTGGAGCGGCTGCTGGAGGCGGGCGCGGTCGGCTGCAACCTGGAGGACTCGGCCGGGGGCGTCCTGAAGGACCCGCGGGCGCACGCCGACTGGCTGGCCGAGGTGTGCGCCGCGGCCGGCGGGGAGCTGTTCGTCAACGCCCGCGTCGACACGTTCGTCCGCGGCGTCACCGACCCCGACCGAGCCATCGAGCGGGCCGCGCTGTACGTCGCCGCGGGCGCCGACTGCGTGTACCCGATCGGGGCTCCGGTGGACGTGCTGCCGCTGCTGCGGTCCGGCATCCAGGGCCCGGTCAACGTGTTCGCCCGGCCCACCGGGGGGCCCACCCCGTCCGAGCTCGGCGAACGGGGCGCCACCCGGGTCACGTTCGGGCCGGGCCTGCAGCGGCTGGCGACGGCGGCGCTGGCGGAGATCGCCGCCGACCTGGCGCCCCGCGGCACCGGGAGCTGACCCGGGCGGCTCAGCGGGGCCCCGGCCGGGCGGCCGACCAGTCCCGCACCAGGTCGCGCACGGTCGCGCGCAGCCAGGCGTGGGCCGGGTCGGCCTCGTGGCGGGGGTGCCAGGCCAGGCCGAGGCGCAGCGGGGGCAGGGGCAGCGGGATCTCGAAGGGCACCAGGCCGAGCGTGTCGGCGAGCGGCAGGCCCCAGGAGTGGACCAGGCCGACGAGGTCGGTCTCCCGGATGACGAACAGCGAGGCCGGGAGGGTGCCGACGGTGCCGGTCACCCGGCGGCGCAGCCCGAGCTCGGCGAGCGCGGCGTCGACGGGGCCGTGCAGCCGGCCGCGCCGGGAGACGATCAGGTGGTCGGCCGCGGCGAACCGCTCGGCCGTCAGCTCCCCCTCCAGCAGCGGGTGTCCGGCCCGCGCGACCCCGAGCATCCGGTCCTCGTGCAGGATCTCCACGTGCACCTCGGGGGCGGTGGAGTCGACCACGCCGACCTCCAGATCTGCGGTGCCCTCGCGCAGGAACGGCGCGTCCACGTGGCTCTCGCTCAGGAAGCGCAGCCGGATGCCGGGCGCCTCCTCGGCCGCGCGCGCAAAGAGCACCGCCCCGTGCGCGGCGGGCACGGCGTCGTGGCACAGGACCGTGAACGTCCGGCTGACGGTGCGCAGATCGGTGTCCGCGGCCGGGGCGAACAGCGCCCGCGCCCGCTCCACGACCGCGCTCACCTCGGCGCGCACCGCGAGGGCGCGGGGAGTCGGCACCATGCGCCGCCCGGCCCGCACCAGCACCGGATCGCCGAGCGCCCGGCGGATCCGGCCGAGCGTGCGGCTCATGGCCGGCTCGGAGAGGTGCAGCCTGCGGGCGGCGCCCTGCACGCTCTGCTCCTCCAGCAGCACGTCCAGGGCGAGCAGCAGGTTGAGGTCGATCCCGGTGGATTGCGTCATGTGCATGTGTCCCCTGCAAAGGTTGCACTGGAGTGCAGGCCAGTGTCGCGCCTACGGTGACAGGGCATCCCACCCCTCGTCCAGCTCCCGGGAGGAGCCGTGCCCGCGCACGCCCTGAAACGCTCGACCCTGCTCACCCTGTGCGCCTGCGTGCTCGTCGCGCAGAGCATGGTGGCCGCCATCAATCTCCTGATCCCGCAACTGGGTTCGTCGCCCCTGCACCCCTCGCCCACCGAGGTCCTGTGGACCGTCGACGCCTACGTCATCGTCTTCGCGGGCCTGCTCGTCCCGGCGGGCGCGCTCGGCGACCGGCACGGCCGCAAGGGCGCCCTGCTGGCCGGGCTGGCCCTGTTCGCCGCGGGCGCCGCGACCAGCGCGCTCGCTCCCTCGCCCGCCCTGCTGATCGCGGGCCGGGGCCTGTCCGGCGCGGGTGCGGCGCTGATCACCCCGGCGACGATGTCGATCCTGGTCCGGCTCGCCGGTCCCGAGCGCCGGGCGCAGGCGCTGGCGTCCTGGACGCTGGCCCTGGGCCTGGGCGGCCTCGCGGGCAACCTGGGCGGCGGCCTGGTCGGCCAGTTCCTGTCCTGGCGGGCGCTGTTCTGGGCGATGGTGCCGCTGGCGGCCGTGCTCGCGCTCGCCGTGGCGGTGACGACCCCGCGCACCGCCCGCTCCGCGCAGGGCAGTCCGGACCCGGTCGGCACGCTGCTGCTGACGGCCGGCCTGGTCACCGTGCTGTTCGGCATCATCGAGGGCCCGGGCCACGGCTGGACCTCGGCGCGCATCCTGACGGCGTTCACGGCGGGCGCGCTGCTGCTGGCGGCCTTCACGCTGCACGCCCTGCGCTCGGCCCAACCCCTCGTCGACCCGCGGGTGTTCCGCTCCCGCGGCCTGCGCACGGCGACGCTGGGTCTGGCCACGGGCTTCTTCGGCCTGTTCGCGCTGTTCTTCGTCAACTCCCAGTACCTGCAGGAGGTGAAGGGCTTCTCGCCGGCCGTGACGGGCCTGGCGATCGTGCCGCTGATCGTCGGCATGGCGCTGGTGCCCAGGTTCGCGGCCCGCTGGGCGGCGCACCCGCGCCCGGTGGTCGGCACCGGGCTCACCCTGATCGGCCTGGGCCTGCTGGCCGCCTCCACGGCCGACGCGCACACCCCGTACCCGCTGTACGCGTGCTGGCTGCTGGTCCTGTCGGCCGGGACGGGCCTGGCCATGCCCGCGCTCACCCTGGGCGTGGTGGTGTCCCTGCCGGAGCACCGGGCGGGGCTCGGCTCGGGCCTCGGCACCTCGGCCCGGGAGGTCGGCGCGGCGCTCGGGGTCGCCGTCGCCGGCACGGCGCTCGCGGGCCACGCCGACTTCGCGTCCGGGATGGGCCCGGCGCTGCGGGTGGTGGGCACGGTGGTGCTGGTGGCGACGGCGGTCGTGGTGGCCGGCTACCGCGGCACGGGCGGTGCGGCCCCGGTGGCGTCCGGTACGGCGCCCGCGAAGGAGCCGGTGGCCTGAAACGCGACGAGTCCCGCCCCGCGTGATGCGGGACGGGACTCGTGTCTCGGAGCGCCGGGCAGGCCTTGCACCTGCATCTCCCCGCAGGAAGCGGGGCGTCTTTCCTTGGACCACCAACGCACAGTCGGCTTCCGGGACTTCCCGGCGGCCGGTGTGTGATCAACTATAGCGCATCTCCGGGCTGACGATCACACACCGGCCGGGCACGGGCTGTCGGCCGTGCCCGGGGGCCCCGGCGGGCCGGCGTGGATCAGATGAGGCCGAGGGAGCGGACCGCCTCGCGCTCCTCCGCGAGCTCCTGGACGGAGGCGTCGATCCGGGCGCGGGAGAACTCGTTGATCTCCAGGCCCTGGACGATCTCGAACCGGCCGTCCTTGGTGGTGACCGGGAAGGACGAGATGAGGCCCTCGGGGACGCCGTAGGAGCCGTCCGACGGGATGCCCATGGAGGTCCAGTCGCCGTCGGCGGTGCCGTTGACCCAGGTGTGGACGTGGTCGATGGCCGCGTTGGCGGCGGAGGCAGCGGAGGAGGCGCCGCGGGCCTCGATGATGGCGGCGCCGCGCTTGGCGACGGTCGGGATGAAGTCCTCGGCCAGCCACTTCTCGTCGTTGACGACCTCGGCGGCGTTCTTGCCGGCGACCGTGGCGTGGAAGATGTCCGGGTACTGGGTGGCGGAGTGGTTGCCCCAGATCGTCAGGCGCTTGATCTCGGAGACCGGCGTGTTCGTCTTCTTCGCGAGCTGGGTCAGCGCGCGGTTGTGGTCCAGGCGGGTCATCGCGGTGAAGCGGTCGGCCGGTACGTCCGGGGCGGCGGCCTGGGCGATCAGGGCGTTGGTGTTGGCCGGGTTGCCGACGACGAGGACCTTGATGTCGTCCGCGGCGTGGTCGTTGATGGCCTTGCCCTGGGGCTTGAAGATGCCGCCGTTGGCCTCCAGGAGGTCACCGCGCTCCATGCCCTTGGTGCGGGGGCGGGCGCCGACCAGGAGGGCGACGTTGGCGCCGTCGAAGGCGACGTTCGGGTCGTCGGTGATGTCGATGCCCTGGAGCAGCGGGAACGCGCAGTCGTCCAGCTCCATCGCGGTGCCCTCGGCGGCGCCGAGCGCCGGGGTGATCTCCAGCAGGCGCAGCTTGACCGGCACGTCCGCGCCGAGCAGCTGGCCGGAGGCGATGCGGAAGAGCAGGGCGTAACCGATCTGGCCGGCCGCGCCGGTGACGGTGACGTTCACGGGAGTGCGGGTCATGGCGTTCTCCGTATGACAGCTGGCGGTGGGGCGTCCCTGCCCCGGGGCGGGAACGGATGATCGATCTCTTGGCGTCAAGAGATCCACCGGTCAGGCTATCGCGCATCGGGCATCCCCGACCGCTGGGGCCGTGTGGCCCGTCCCACAGAGTGGACACCGCGCGAGGCGGCGGCCGCCGGTCCGGGAGGGGGTGGACGTGACGGCCGCCGTGGGGGGACCAGGCATCCGGACTCCCGTGGGGGTACGGATCGCGTGCCCCGTCCGGGGCGCCCCATGCGCGCCCCTGGTCCGCTGGCCGAGGACCACGGCCGACACCAGTACGGCCACCAGGAGGACCGAGAGCAGCGCGACCGCCGCCAGCAGCAGGCGGCCGGTGGCCGGGCGGGGCGTGTTCCTCCAGCCGTTCCCACCAGGGGACGGTCGGGTCGTCCTCGTAGCCGCCGGCGCCGCCGTACGCGCCCGCGTCCCCGCCTTCCGGGCCGCCGCCCTGCGCCGCCGCCGGACGCGGCCACGCCTCGACCGCCAACTCCCAGCGCACCGCGAGCCGTTCGGCCTCCGTGCCGGTCAGTCCCGCCACCCGGCACAGCGCCGCGACGGCGTGCCGGGGCGAGGGCTGGACACCGTTGAGGTACCGCTGCCAGGAGGACCAGGAGCCCATCCCCCGCCTCCACGGCGTCGTCCCCTGGTCGCCCGGCCCGCCCGGGTCCGCTCCGGGGGACGACGGCGGACGGCTGTTCGGTTCCGTACCGGAACGGTCACTTCCGTGCCACAGCGGGCTGACAGCTGTTGAACGGCACGTTCACCGTGCGGGAGCGTGGAACGCGTCGGCGGCCCGCCCTCGCTCGGGGGAGGGGACGGGCCGCCGACGTGCCGTCAGTTGCTGACCGTGAAGTGCAGGGTGTCCTTCAGGAACGGGATCTGCAGCCACGGACCGGGCTGCGCCATCAGGGCGAGCAGGACGATCGCGGCGCCCAGCACGCCGTACGTCACGATGTCGGTGAACCGCGAGCGCACGGCCAGCATGCCGACGCCCGGCAGCAGCCAGCGCAGCGCAGCGCCGACCAGCAGGGCGGCGCCGATCAGGATGCAGCCGACGCGGAACACGTCCAGCGCGGTCAGCAGCAGGCCCAGCGCCACCAGGCCCAGGACGGCGAGCATCGGCCACTGCCGGGCGGGCGCCGGCGCGTCCCCGGGAGCGGCCCGGCCGCCGCCCTCGGGGCGGGCGGTGTCCCGGGTGAACAGCGGGAAGCGGCGCGTGACACGGCGGGGCCGGCCCTCGGCGTCGGGCGCGCTGACCGGACCGCGCACCAGCGGCTTCTCGAACGCCTCGGCCCCCTCGGGCACGGGACCGAGGGACCCTTCCTCGCCGTCGGGGCCCGGGGCGTCGTCCGGGTCCGGGGTGTCCTCCGGGTGCTGCGTGTCCTGAGAATCCTGGGGGCGGGGCGCGTCCTGAGCGGTGACCGCGTTCTCCGCGCCGTCCGCGTCCCGCGTGGCGTCGGCGTCCTTCGGCGCGCCCTGGGCGCGGAGTTGCCGTCCTGGCTCAGCCGACACTGCGCTCCGCCGCCTCGACCACGTTGACGAGCAGCTGCGCGCGGGTCATCGGGCCGACACCGCCGGGGTTGGGGGAGATCCAGGCGGCGACCTCGCGGACGTCGGGGTGGACGTCGCCCACGATCCGGCCCTCGGCGTTGCGCGAGACGCCGACGTCGAGGACGGCCGCACCGGGCTTGACGTCCTCCGCGCGGATCAGGTGCGCGGAGCCGGCCGCGGCCACGATGACGTCGGCGCGCTTGAGGTGCGCGGACAGGTCACGGGTGCCGGTGTGGCACTGCGTCACCGTGGCGTTCTCGCTGCGCCGGGTCAGCAGCAGCGGCATCGGCCGGCCGATGGTCACACCGCGGCCGACGACCACCACTTCGGCGCCCTTGGTCTCCACGCCGTAGCGACGCAGCAGCGTGAGCACGCCGTTGGGGGTGCAGGGCAGCGGGGCCGGCTCGTTGAGGACGAGGCGGCCGAGGTTCATCGGGTGCAGGCCGTCGGCGTCCTTGTCCGGGTCCATCAGCTCCAGGATGCGGTTCTCGTCGATGCCCTTGGGCAGCGGGAGCTGCACGATGTAACCGGTGCAGGACGGGTCCTCGTTCAGCTCGCGGACGACCGCCTCGATCTCCTCCTGCGTGGCCGTGGCGGGCAGTTCGCGCTGGATGGAGGCGATGCCGACCTCGGCGCAGTCGCGGTGCTTGCCGGCGACGTACTTCTGGCTGCCGGGGTCGTCCCCCACGAGGATCGTGCCGAGGCCGGGCGTCACGCCCTTCTCCTTCAGCGCCGCCACACGGGCGGTCAGCTCGGACTTGATCTCGGCTGCGGTGGCCTTGCCATCGAGAATCTGGGCGGTCATGCCTCCATCCTCGCGGATGACCGGCCCCCGGTTCCAATCAGGGTGGCCGGCGGGCGGCCCGGCCCCCGTCCCCGGGGTGACCTCCGATGTTGCACTTGCACAACAGCCGTATATCCGACTGGACAAGTACTCGTCCGGCACATGACGATGAGCGGCGCATCACTGCGGTCCGGCAGGGGGACGAACCGCTCACGCCCACCCGTTCCTCCGCGGCATCCGCGACGTCCCCAGAGGCAACGGAGGAAACACAGTCATGAGCTTCGGCCAGCCCGGCGGCAACCCCTACGGGGAGCAGCCGCAGAACCCCCAGCAGCCCGGCTACCCGGCCTACCCGCAGGCCCCGCAGGGCATCCCGCCGCAGCAGGGCTACGGCTACCCCCAGCAGCAGCCCGGTTATCCGCAGCAGGGCTACGGCTACCCGCAGCAGCCGGGCTACGGCGCCCGTCCCGAGCTCGCCCACTGGGGCCTGCGCGTCGGCTCGTTCCTGCTCGACGGCCTGATCATCGCCGGCCCGATGTACGCGCTCATCGGCATCGCGGCCGCCATGGGCAGCGACACGGCGGCCGGGGCCGTCGTCACGCTGATCGGCGTCCTGTACGCCATCGGCATGGGCTTCTACCAGCTCTACCTGGAGGGCTCGACCGGCCAGACCACCGGCAAGAAGGTCGTCGGCACGCGCGTGCTGCGCGAGGCCGACGGCAGCACGCTGGGCTTCGGCATGGCCTTCGTGCGCCGCCTGGCGCACATCGTCGACGGCCTGCCCTGCTACCTCGGCTACCTGTGGCCGCTGTGGGACGACAAGAAGCAGACGTTCGCCGACAAGATGTGCTCGACCCTGGTGGTCCGCGCCCAGTAACGCGCCGGGCGCCACCGCGCCACATGAGAGGGCCCGCCGACCGGAGGAACGGTCGACGGGCCCTCTCATGCGCCCACGCCGCGGTCAGCGCGGCTCGGCGCTTCAGTGACTCGGCGTTTCAGCGGCTCAGCGGCTCAGCTCAGTGGAAGAAGTGCCGCGTGCCCGTGAAGTACATCGTCACGCCCGCCTCCTTGGCGGCCTCCACGACCTGCTCGTCCCGGATCGAGCCGCCCGGCTGGACGATGGCCCGCACCCCGGCGCCGATCAGGATCTCCGGGCCGTCGGGGAAGGGGAAGAACGCGTCGGAGGCCGCGAAGGCACCCCGGGCGCGCTCCTCGCCGGCCCGCTCGACGGCCAGCTTGCAGGAGTCCACGCGGTTGACCTGGCCCATGCCGACGCCGACCGAGGCGCCGTCCTTGGCGAGCAGGATCGCGTTGGACTTCACCGCGCGGCAGGCCTTCCAGGCGAAGGCGAGCTGCTGGAGCTCCTCGGGCGACAGGGCCTCGCCGGACGCCAGCGTCCAGTGGGCCGGGTCGTCGCCCTCGGCCTGGAGCCGGTCGGCGACCTGGAGCAGCGCGCCGCCGTCGATCGGCTTGACCTCGACCGCGCCGGCCGGGCCGTCGGGACAGCGCAGCACCCGGATGTTCTTCTTCCGGGTGAGGACCTCCAGGGCCCCCTCCTCGTAGTCCGGGGCGACGATGACCTCGGTGAAGATCTCCGCGACCTGCTCCGCCATCTCCTTGCTGACCGACCGGTTGACGGCGATGACCCCGCCGAACGCGGACAGCGGGTCGCACGCGTGCGCCTTGCGGTGCGCCTCGGCGACGTCCGAACCGATCGCGATGCCACAGGGGTTGGCGTGCTTGATGATCGCCACGCAGGGCTCGGCGTGGTCGTACGCGGCACGGCGGGCGGCGTCCGTGTCCGTGTAGTTGTTGTACGACATCTCCTTGCCGTGCAGCTGCTCGGCGGCCGCGAGCCCGCCCTCGCCGGAGGTGTAGAGGGCGGCGGGCTGGTGCGGGTTCTCGCCGTAGCGCAGGGTGTGCGCGCGCTGCAGCGAGGAGGCGACGAACTCGGGGAACTGCGAGTCGTCGGCGGGGGCGTAGGAGGACGCGAACCAGGAGGAGACGGCGATGTCGTACTCCGCCGTGTGCCGGAAGGCCTCGGCGGCCAGCCGCTTGCGGGCGGCGAGGTCGAAGCCGCCGTCCTTGACGGCCGCGAGGACGTCGGCGTACCGGCCGGGGCTGGTGACCACGGCGACGGAGGGGTGGTTCTTGGCGGCGGCGCGGACCATCGACGGACCGCCGATGTCGATCTGCTCCACGCACTCGTCGGGGGTGGCGCCGGAGGCGACGGTCTCGCGGAACGGGTAGAGGTTGACCACGACGAGGTCGAACGGCTCCACGCCCAGCTCGGCGAGCTGCTCGCGGTGGCTGTCCAGGCGCAGGTCGGCGAGGATGCCGGCGTGCACCTTCGGGTGCAGGGTCTTGACCCGGCCGTCCAGGCACTCGGGGAAGCCGGTCAGCTCCTCGACCTTGGTGACGGGGACACCGGCGGCGGCGATACGGCCGGCCGTCGACCCGGTGGAGACCAGCTCCACGCCGGCCTCGTGCAGCCCGCGGGCCAGCTCCTCCAGGCCGGTCTTGTCGTAGACGCTGACGAGCGCGCGACGAATGGCCCGCTTGTTGCTCTCGGCGGTCACTGGATAACTACCTTTCGTCCCTCAATGCGATGGCCGTTGCGGGCGAGCCGCCCCACGACCTCGACGAGCAGCCTTCGCTCGACGTCCTTGATGCGCTCGTGCAGAGCGCTCTCGTCGTCCTCGTCCCGGACCTCCACCACGCCCTGCGCGATGATCGGCCCGGTGTCGACGCCGTCGTCGACGAAGTGGACGGTGCAGCCGGTGACCTTGGCGCCGTACGCGAGCGCGTCACGGACGCCGTGGGCGCCGGGAAAACTGGGCAGCAGCGCGGGGTGGGTGTTCACGAACCGCCCGCCGAACCGCGCGAGGAACTCCTTGCCCACGATCTTCATGAACCCGGCGGACACCACCAGGTCCGGCTCGTACGCGCCGACGGCCTCCGCGAGCGCGGCGTCCCACGCCTGACGGGTCTCGTGGTCCTTGACCCGGCACACGAAGGTGGGCAGCCCGGCGCGCTCGGCGCGGGCCAGCCCCTCGATGCCGTCCCGGTCCGCCCCGACGGCGACGATCCGCGCTCCGTACGACTCGGCTCCGGTGCGCTCGATCTCGTCGAGGAGCGCCTGCAGGTTGGTGCCTGATCCGGAGACCAGGACGACGAGGCGCTTGGCCACGGGCTTGGCGGCCACGGTGGGGCCCTTTCTCGGGGAAGCGGTTGCGCGGTCGGCGTGCGTACGGCCGCTTTGTACGGTCGTACGAATGCTTCGCGCCCCCGGATACGGGGAAGTCTACGAAGCGGCCGACCGTCAGCAACGATACCGGCACTCCGGACGGCCCCCGTGGGACGGGGGCGCGGCCGGAAGGTAGCGTCTGCGGGAGCGGTCCCGGGAACGCCGTGGAGGCACGGCACGTTTCCCGGGTGAACGCTCACGAAGACAGCAATTCTTCGGTCACCTGTTGGTCACCTAGGGGAAGACGCCTTTTGATGCCGGACCGCAGCCTGCGACCCCTCACGTTCCCCCCGCACCCCGCCCAGGGAGGGGAGCGCGTCCCGGCGCTGCTGCGGGAGCGTCCGACGTCACCCCCCGACGCACCCGACGAGCACCGTGGGGGCGGGGACCGGCCCGGCAGGGACGAGGCGGCCGACGAGGACAACCCCTTCGCGCCGCCGCCCGAGGGCACCCCCGACCGCCCCTGGCAGCCCCGCCGCCCTGCCCAGGGCTCCGACGACGACCAGGGCCACCCCCCGGCGGCCGGACAGGACCCCTCCGGGCACGGTCCGGCCGGCGCCCCGTGGGGCAGCCAGTGGAGCGACCGCCAGCCCGGCCGCTCCTCCGGCGGCTTCGGCGAGCGTCCCGGCAGCGGCCCCGAGGGCCCGGCCGGCCCCGGCGCGCCCGGCCCGCGCTGGGACCCCATGGACCCCGCCCAGCGCCGCGCGCGCTACGCCCTGCTCAGCGGCATGTGGGGCTTCTTCTTCGCCCTGTTCGGCTGGCCCTACGTCGCCCTGCTGCTGGGCGCGCTGGCCCTGTACTGGGGCATCAGCGCCCTGCGCGCGAAGCCCCGCACCCCGGACCCGGAGACGCCGGCCGCGCCCGAGCCGCCCGGCCGCCCGAAGACCACGGCGGCGATCACCGGGCTGGTCACGGCGTCCCTCGCGCTGGCCCTGGTCGCGGTGGGCTTCACGGCCCAGCTGGTGTACCAGGACTACTACACCTGCACGAAGGACGCCCTGACCCACGAGGCGAAGCAGTCCTGCAGCGACCTGCTGCCGAAGGAACTGCGGGGCGTGCTGGGGACGGGCGGCTAGCCGGGGCGGGGAGCCCGGTCAGGGCGTGCCCGACGTGCCCCCGTCCTCAGGGGCAGGGGGTGCGGGTTCGGGTCCGGCTCGTGCTGCGGTGGGTTCCGGCTCGGCGTCCGTCGGGGCGTCGGGTTCCGGGGTTCGGTTCCGCAACTCGTCCCGCAGCGCGTCCCACCGCGCCCGCAGTGCCTCGTCCCGCCAGACGTCCTCCACCGGCTCGTCCGCCGGGAGCAGGTCGTAGGCCTCGGACTCCGGTGGTTTCGGCGGGGTCCGCGGGCTCGGGGGTGCGGCCGCTTCGGGGGTCACCGGGGTCGCCGTCTTCTTGCGCAGGGTCACGCCGGCCCTGGGGGCCACCACGGGTGTCTTGGGGGGCTTGGCTGAGGCGGGGGGCTTGGCGGGGGCGGGGGGCTTGGCGGACGTCGCCTTTGCGGGCTCGGTCGCCTTCGTCGCCGCCGCCTTCGGTGGGGCCGCCTTCGGTGGGGCCGCCTTCTGAGCTGCCGCCTTCTGCGCCGTCGTCCTGGGAGCCTCCGCCGTCCGGGAAGCCGTGGCCCTGGCCTGTGCCAGGGAGAGGGCCCGGGAGGCCTCCTCGGCGGCCTTGGCCGCGGCCCTGGTCACGGCCTTGGTGGCCGCCGCCGTCCGCCACCGCGTGACCCACCCGCCGCACACCCGGACCACCACCGCCACCGGCACCGCCACCCCCACGCCCCAGGCCAGCGCCGCGCCCCCGACCTGCCACCACACGGGCCCGAACCGGGCCAGCACCCCCACCCCCAGCGGGCCGCCTGCCATCCCCGCCGCCACCGCCAGCGCCGTCGCGCACACCGTCGCGGCCAGCCCGGCGATCACCGCGGTCCGCCGTACCGACCACCGCATCCCGCCCCGCCCCACGAACCACCCCATCGTCACCCCGGCCGCCAGGGGCACCACCCCGGCCGCCCAGTTCCACGGGGTCCCGGCCCCGGCGTCCGGCACGGCCGCCAGCAGCGGGAAGGGCGGCAGCATCGGCGCCGGGTCGGACACCCAGGGCCCCACCCCGTGCCCGGTGCCCAGCGCGAATCCCGGCCCGAGCGCGTACGCCGCCCCCCACACCGCCGCGTTGGGCACCAGGGTCACGCACAGCAGCAGCACCGCGCACCGCCCGGACCACCCCTCGGTCAGCTGCAGGAACGCCTCCCGCGCCAGGTCCCCGTGCCACACCGACGACGCGGCGACCAGCCCGGCCCCGCCCCCGACGCACACCGCGACCGCGGCCCCGGCCGCCCGCACCGCCACCAGGAACTTCTCCCGCTCCCGCGGGCCGAGCAATACCCGCCGGGTCCCGCCCGGCAGCAGCCGCAGCAGCCGGTCGACGGGCTCGCGGGGACGGCCGTACGCCGTCCACACGCCCGTGCCGGCCGACAGCGCGACGACCGTGGGCAGGCCGAGCACGGTCCAGGCCCAGGAGGGCCGCAGCGGTCCACCGGCCGCGTACAGGGCGGTGCCGGCACCGACGGCCAGGTAGCCGAGGACGACGCCCGCCCACGCCGTACGGGCGCCCACCGGCGGGGCGACGCCGTCCTCGTCGGCGTCCACGGCGTCGCGCGCCGCGCGGTGGACCAGCCACACGGGCAGCACGGAGAGCAGCAGCGGGGTGACGCCGACCGGGGCGGGGACGCCGGAGAGGGTGTCGGCGCGGACCAGTTCGACGCCGTGGGCGAGGAGCCACAGCGCGGCGGCGACGTGCAGCGCGCCGCCCGGCCCGCTGTCGGGGTAGGGCGAGCTGATCCACAGCACCATCACCAGCACGGTGAGCGCGCCGAGCCCCAGTCCGGCCGCGACCGCCCCGCCCACCAGACCGGCGGCCAGGCCGGGCGAACGGTCGCGCACCCGGGTGAGCAGCTGCGAGTTGGACGGTCGGCGCGGGGAGGGCCGGCGGGCGGTCATCGGGATCACGCCCGTCATGCTCCCAACGACACGCGCTTTTCCCACGTACCCGGCGAAGCCCCGTTGTGTCGCTCAATATATGTTTATGTACTTTTTCGTACGAAAGGGTGTCCGGTGACCCAGAGTTCCGCCACCCCGCTCCCCGCCCCCGAGGAGCGCCGAGGCCCGGACGAGGCGGCCTCCCTGACGCCCGCTCAGGCCTTCGACGCGCTCTACGCGTTCTGCGCCCCCGCCCTCGTACGGCAGACCTTCCTGCTCACCGGCCGCCGGGAACTCGCCCGCGAGTCCGTCGAGCGGGCCTTCCAGTGCGCCTGGGACCGCTGGCCCGAGGTGGCCCGCGACCCCGATCCGCCGGGCTGGGTGCGGGCCGCGGCCCACGAGTACGCCCTCTCCCCCTGGCACCGGCTGCGCCCCCGCCACCGGCACCCCGAACCCCCGCCCGCCGCACCGCCCGACCGCGCGCTGCTCGAGGCGTTCCTGTCGCTGCCCCCGACGTACCGCCGCACCGTGCTCCTCTACGACGGCGTCGGGCTTGACCTGCCGGAGACGGCGGCGGAGACCGAGGCGAGCACCCCGGCGGCGGCGCACCGCCTGCTGCACGGGCGCGCGGAGATCGCCGCGCTGCTGCCCGACCTCGCCGACCCGGCCGTACTGCACCGGCGGCTGACGGAAGTGGCCTCGGCGGAGCGGCTGCGGTCCGCGAAGCCGCCGGCCGTGCGCCTGGGCAGTGAGCGCCGCGCCCGGTTCTGGACCCGCGCGGCGGTCGCCTTCACGCTCGCCGTCATCGGCGCGACGGCGCTGACCCTGCACACGGCTCCCACGAAGTACGAGGCCCCGGTCCCGGCCGGGGAGTCGGTACAGGGGGTCCCGCCGAAGCCGGCCCCGGGCACGCTCTCGGACACGGAGCTGGAGCTGCGCGCGAAGCTGCGCGCGCACACGGCGCACGGGCCGGAGAGGCTGCTGCCGGAGACGCGGTGAAGCCGTCTTACGGACGGGCGGACGGGCGTCGGCATCGGCGCCCGGACACGCGGAAGGGTCCGCGTCCCGGGGGGACGCGGACCCTTCCTGCTGCCGGTGACCGGCCTTCCGTCACGGGTGACGTCAGGCGCTCAGGATCTCCCGGGCCAGCTTCGCCGTCTCGGTCGGCGTCTTGCCGACCTTGACGCCGGCGGCCTCGAGGGCCTCCTTCTTGGCCTGGGCGGTGCCGGAGGAACCGGAGACGATGGCGCCGGCGTGGCCCATGGTCTTGCCCTCGGGCGCGGTGAAGCCCGCGACGTAGCCGACGACCGGCTTGGTCACGTTCTCCTTGATGAAGGCCGCGGCCCGCTCCTCGGCGTCGCCGCCGATCTCACCGATCATCACGATCAGGTCGGTGTCGGGGTCGTCCTGGAAGGCGGCCAGGGCGTCGATGTGCGTGGTGCCGATGATCGGGTCGCCACCGATGCCGACGGCGGTGGAGAAGCCGATGTCCCGGAGCTCGTACATCATCTGGTACGTCAGCGTGCCGGACTTCGACACCAGGCCGATGCGGCCCGGCTTGGTGATGTCGCCCGGGATGATGCCGACGTTCGACTGGCCCGGGGTGATGATGCCGGGGCAGTTCGGGCCGATGATCCGGGTCTTGTTGCCCTTCTTGCCGGCGTACGACCAGAAGGCGGCCGTGTCGTGCACGGCGATGCCCTCGGTGATCACGACGGCCAGCGGGATCTCGGCGTCGATGGCCTCGACGACCGCGTCCTTGGTGAACTTCTCCGGCACGAAGATGACGGAGACGTCGGCGCCGGTCTTCTCGATGGCCTCCTTGACGGTCCCGAACACGGGTACCTCGGTGCCGTCGAAGTCCACGGTCTGACCCGCCTTGCGCGGGTTGACGCCGCCCACGACGTTCGTGCCGTCACCGAGCATGAGCTTGGTGTGCTTCATGCCGGTGGCGCCGGTCATGCCCTGGACGATGACCTTGCTGTCCTTGTTGAGCCAGATAGCCATGGTGGTGTGAGTCCTCGTCCTCGTGCTTACTTGGCGGCGGCCAGCTCGGCGGCCTTGTCGGCCGCGCCGTCCATGGTGTCGACGCGCTGCACCAGCGGGTGGTTCGCGTCCGTGAGGATCTTCCGGCCCAGCTCGGCGTTGTTGCCGTCGAGGCGGACGACGAGCGGCTTCTCGACCTTCTCGCCGCGGTCCTCCAGGAGCTTCAGGGCCTGCACGATGCCGTTGGCGACCTCGTCGCAGGCGGTGATGCCACCGAAGACGTTCACGAAGACGGACTTCACGTCCGGGTCGCCCAGGATGATCTCCAGGCCGTTCGCCATCACCTGGGCGGAGGCGCCGCCGCCGATGTCCAGGAAGTTGGCGGGCTTGACGCCGCCGTGCTTCTCACCGGCGTACGCGACGACGTCCAGGGTGCTCATCACGAGACCGGCGCCGTTGCCGATGATGCCGACCTCGCCCTCGAGCTTGACGTAGTTGAGGTTCTTCTCCTTGGCGGCGGCCTCGAGCGGGTTGGCCGCGGCCTTGTCGTGGAGCTCCTCGTACTCGGGGTGACGGAACTCGGCGTTGTCGTCGAGCGACACCTTGCCGTCCAGGGCGATGACGTCGCCGGAGGCGACCTTCGCCAGCGGGTTGACCTCGACGAGGAGGGCGTCCGACTTGATGAAGGTGTCCCACAGCTTGACGAGGACGTTCGCGACCTTGTCCGCGACCTCGGCCGGGAACTTGGCGGCCGCGACGATCTCGCGGGCCTTGGCCTCGTCCACACCGTCGATCGGGTCGATCGGCGTCTTGGCGACGGCGTCCGGACGGGTGGCCGCCACCTCCTCGATCTCCATGCCGCCCTCGACGGAGGCGATGGAGAGGAAGGTGCGGTTCGCACGGTCGAGGAGGAAGGAGACGTAGTACTCCTCGACGATCTCCGGAGCGGTCTCGGCGATCATCACCTTGTGGACCGTGTGGCCCTTGATGTCCATGCCGAGGATGTCCGTCGCGCGGGCGACGGCCTCGTCCGGGGAGGCGGCCAGCTTGACGCCACCGGCCTTGCCGCGACCACCGACCTTCACCTGCGCCTTGACGACGGACTTGCCGCCCAGACGCTCGGTGATCTCGCGCGCCGCCTCAGGCGTGTCGATGACTTCACCGGCCAGCACCGGTACATCGTGCTTGGCGAAGAGGTCCCTCGCCTGGTACTCGAACAGGTCCACGCGCTTCCGTCCCTATCAGTGATCTCGCGGTTCGTTGGATGCGTGGGCGTGCCGCGAAGGGCAACGTGACGACGTCCGCATGTGTCACAAGGGATGCGCACACGGTGTCCGAGCGCGCGGCATGTCCGTCTCGCAGGTTATCGCTGCTTCCGGGGGCCCCCTAAATCGCGAGTCACACCTGAGCGGTGATACCTGTCACATGATGCCGCCCTCTCTGGCACGGGGTGCCGGAGGTGAGGTGGCGAGGCAAGGTGGCGAGGCGTGGGGCGGGGGTCGGTGCACGGCGCGGAGTCGACTCGGGTCCCACCGGGCTGGGGGTCGGCCCGGTGGGACCCGGGGCAGCCCCGGAGGGCTGCGGTCGGCGGGTCGTCGTCCTCACCCCATGAGGGCGACCCGCCTCCTCCCCGGCCCACCGCCCGAACGGGTCCGACGGCTTTCGGCCGTCCGGGCGGCGGGTCCGGGGGAGCCGGGGGGTGTGGAGGGCTGTGACAGAGGGGTGGTGGGGGTCAGCCGTTGTACGGCGTGGTGGGCGCGGCGCCGGTGGCGTTCTCGCCGAAGAGGTGGGCGGGCTTCTCACCGAAGAGGTGGGCGGCCTCGCGCCAGCTCTGGGCCGGGGTCGTGTCGGCGAGCAGGGCGGCCGCCCGCTCCTGGAGGGCCACGGCGTGGGCCCGGGCCGTGGCGCGGGCCTTCTCCGTGGCCCGCGCGGCCCGCGCCGCACGGGCGCCCTGGATGGCCTCGGCGGCCCGCACCCTGGGGGCCCGCACGGCAGGGGTCGGGCCGGTGACCCCGGCGGTCGTCACGAGGGAACGGCGGGTGTTCGTGGTCATGCGCGCGTCGCATCCTTAGGGGGTTCCGAGACATCGGAAGGCTGGGGGACATTCCGGGCAGCGGCCCGTCCGGGCACCCGAGGGATGCGGACGGGCGGGAGGTCTTCCCTAAGCGGGGAAAACGGGAATGTCCCGGTACCGGTCCCGGGTCCCGGTCGCCTCCGCGCCCACGGCACCGCCGGCCACGAGCCGCGGCAACACGGGGTGGTGCGGGGTCACGGCGTGCGCGTCACCGTGCCGCGGCGCGCCGCTGTCCATCGCGGGCGCGTTGCCCAGTACGCCGTCGGAGGGGCCGCCGCCCGGGGCGTGCTGCGCGGGGGCCCGGGGGCTCGGCCGCACGCCGCCGTGGTGGGCGACACCGTGCGCCGACCTGTCGTCGGTGTTCTGACGCGGTGCGTCCCAGGGGCCGTAGGAGGTCCCCCGGGCAGGGCGAGGACCGACGGGCGTGGTCGCGGGTGCGGTCGCAGTGGCCCGCCCCTGTTCCGGCGCGTGCTCCTGCGGCGCCGACGTCACCGGGGTGACGCCCTGCTGCGGCAGCTCGTCGACCGGCGCGGGCAGGGTGGTCACCGGCGGCTCGGACCCCTCGGACCCGTCGGACCCGTCGGGCGGGCCGGGCACCTGGGGCAGCCCCGGCACGGTCGGCTCCGTCGGCAGGGACGGGAGCCAGGGGAGCGAGGGGAGCGAGGGGAGCGCGGGCAACGAGGGAAGCGAGGGCAGGGCCGGAAGCGAGGGCAACGACGACACCGGCGGCACCTGCGCCTGCACCTGCACCTGCACCTGCCCCAGCCCCTCGGTCACCGACTGCACCACGTGCCCGACGGGCCGTACGACGCCCTCCCCCACGATCCGCAGGACCTGCCCTGCGGGAGGGGTGGCCGCAGCGGCAGCCGGGTGCGTCGGCGCGGCGGTCGTCGCGGCAGCCGGGTGCGCGGACGAGGCGGTCTCCCCGGCGGGGTCAGCCCCGCTCGGGACGGGTCCGGCGACCGCCCGCGACCCGGTGTCCTGCGTGCCCTCCGCGGCCTGCGCCTGCCCGCCGAAGAGGAGGCCCAGCGTGAACAGTCCGCCCACCAGCAGCACCAGCCGGACCGCATGCCTCCCCACCGCCGTGCGCGCGACGCGCGGAGCGGCGGCTCGGGGCGGAGCCGTGGGCCGGAGCAAGACGGACGGGCCTCCGTTGCGGCGTACGGGTCGGTGTCCTGACGGTCGGGTTCACAGGGGACGGCCGGTGTCCTGAGAGGCGCGGGCCGGTGTCCTGAGGGGCGTCGAGAGGCACCGATCCTCGCACGCCCGTCCCACGCTCGCGCAAGCCCTCCGTTACCGATGGGTAGGCATGTCCCGTTTTGCTGGCGGAAACAGGTCGACAAGTCGTCAGCAGCCGGGCCCGTCTCAGGCCCCGTCGGGTATCGGCAGCGGCCGCTTCTCGATCGCCGCCGCCATCACCTCCGGGAACAGGTCGGGCGTACAGGCGAACGCCGGTGCCCCGAGCGCCGCCAGGGCCGCCGCGTGCTCCCGGTCGTAGGCCGGCGCGCCCTCGTCCGACAGCGCGAGCAGCGCCACGAACTGCACCCCCGACGCCTTCATCGCCGCCACCCGTTTCAGCATCTCCTGGCGTATGCCGCCCTCGTACAGGTCGCTGATCAGCACCACCACCGTGTCCGCGGGCCGGGTGATGCGGGCCTGGCAGTAGGCGAGCGCCCGGTTGATGTCCGTGCCGCCGCCGAGCTGGGTGCCGAACAGGACGTCCACGGGGTCGTCGAGCTGGTCCGTGAGGTCGACGACGGAGGTGTCGAACGCGACCAGCCGCGTGGTGAGCGACCGCATCGAGGCGAGCACCGCCCCGAACACCGACGCGTACACCACCGACGCCGCCATCGACCCCGACTGGTCGATGCACAGCACCACGTCCTTGCGCACCGACCGCGCCGCCCGCCCGTACCCGACGAGCCGCTCGGGCACCACCGTGCCGTGTTCGGGCAGGTAGTGCTTGAGGTTGGCGGCGATCGTACGGTTCCAGTCGATGTCGTGGTGGCGCGGTCTGCTGACGCGCGCACTGCGGTCGAGGGCGCCGGTGAGGGTGGCGCGCGTGCGGCTCGCGAGCCGCTTCTCCAGGTCGTCGACCACCTTGCGCACCACGGTCCGTGCCGTCTCCCTGGTGGTCTCCGGCATCGCCTTGTTGAGCGAGAGCAGCGTGCCGACGAGGTGCACGTCGGCCTCCACCGCCTCCAGCATCTCCGGCTCCAGCAGCAGCGTCGACAGCCCGAGCCGGTCGATGGCGTCGCGCTGCATGACCTGGACGACGGAGGCGGGGAAGTACGTCCGCACGTCACCCAGCCAGCGCGCCACCGACGGCGCGGACGCCCCGAGGCCCGCCGCGCGGTCCCGCCCCGCCGGCCCCTTGTCGTCCCTGCCGTACAGCGCGGAGAGCGTCTGGTCCATCGCCGCGTCCTGCCCGGACAGCCCGTACCCGGTGCCGTCGGCCGTGTCTCCCCCGAGCACCAGCCGCCACCGGCGCAGCCGCTCGGAGGCCTCGCCGTCCCTCACCTCGGTCACCTCGGCGCCGTAGTCGCTCCCGTCGCCCGCCTCACCCGTCATCTCCCCACCCCCGCCAGGCCGTCCCGCTGCCGCTCCGCTTCCTTCCCCTCCGGGTCCGTGCCGAGCAGCAGCCGCACCACGGGGAGCACGGCGGCCGCCCGCGCGGTGTCCGGCTCGGCCGCGAACCCGGCGATCCCCGCCCCGGTGCCGGTGACGCCCGCCCGCTCCCCCGGTCCGCGGCGCACCAGCTCACCCAGCGTCCGGCGCACGCCGGGCTCGTACGCGGAGAACGTCCGCCGCAGCAACGGCAGGACGTCCGTGAACGCCTCCACCGGCACTCCCGTCAGCCAGCCGTCGACCAGCGCCAGCAGCCGTTCGTCGTGGACCAGCAGCATCCCGCCCCCGGCGCCGCCCCCGACGAACCCCTCGATCCACGCGGCCGCGTCCGCCGGCGGTGTCCCCACCGACAGGGCGAGCCCCATGAGCCGGGCCGCCTCCCCGGCGTCCACGTCACCCCCGTCCAGCAGCAGGCGTACGGCCCGCCCGCGGATCCCCCCGGGCACGCTGTCCCGCCCGGACAGCACCCGCAGCACCCCCCGCCAACGGCCCCGCAGGTCCGTGGGGTGCGGCGCGGGGCTGTCGTCCAGCAGCCCCACCGCCCCGTGCACCGCGTCCACGTGCCGCCGCATCTCCTCGGCGGCGTCGGCGTCGAGCCCCGCGCACGCCGGGGGCAGTCCGACGAACACCCGCTCCGCCAGGCCCGCCGCGACCTCCGCCAGCGCCGCGGTGTCCGTGCCGCGCACGTCGCCGTAGCGCAGCGACCGGACGAGCGCCGGCAGGGCCTGGGCGAGGTGCCCGACGTCGGTGTCGAGGGCCGCCCGGTCGGCGAGGACCCGCATCACCGCCGGGAGCGCGTCCGACAGGCCGGCCAGGAGACAGCGCTCTGCGAGCCCGGTGACCTCCGCGAGGTCCGGCGCGGCGAGCGCGTCCGCCTCGGCCCTGGCGGTGGCCGCCGCGAGCACCGTCGTGCCCCACACGCCCGCCTCGGCGACCCGCACCGACAGCTCCGGCTCCCACCGCAGCCGCCAGGTCTCCCGGAACGTCCCCGTGCTCCCCCGCGACACGGTCCGCTCGCCCCACGCCACGCCGAGCAGCCCCAGCCGGTGCAGCAGCCTGCTGCGCTCGGCGTCGGTCTCCTTGCGCAGGTCCAGCTCCACCTCCCGCTCGCGTGCCTCCGGCTTGAACCGCAGCCGCCGCTGCTGGCGGTCGAGGTCCCGCTGCAACGGCACCGCGGGCGCGCTCGCCGGCACCTCCCCGAGCACGTCCCCGACGACCAGCCGGTCCCGCACCAGCGCCAGCGGCACGTCCGAGCCGTCGCACATCACCGCCCGCACCGCGTCGGTCGTCTCGCCCAGCCCGGGCAGCGGGCGGCCGCGCAGCACGGCGAGCGCCTCCGCCAGCCGGACCGCCTCGATGACGTGGGCCGAGGAGACGAGGCGGTCTTCCTCGCGCAGCAGTCCGGCCACCTTGGTCATCCACCGCTCGACGGGCCGGTCCGGCGCGCCGAACAGGTGCGCGTACCAGCCGGGCGAGTCGATCCCCGCCCCGTAGCCGCTCGCCCGGGCCAGCCGACGGTGCGTCCACGGCACCCAGGTCAGGTCCGCCTTGACCTTCGGCAGCCCCTTGAGCAGGGCCCGGTCGGCGGCGACGGACGCCCGCCGCCGCAGCGCCGGCACGTGCCACGCCCCGCACACCACGGCCACCCCGTCGTCCCCGACCTCCCGCCCCGCCGCCCGCACCTGGAGCCGCATGTACGCCTCGCGCACGGCGTCCCGCTCGTGGCCCCCGTCGCCGTAGGTCTCGCGGAGCGCCCCCATCGCCTCCTCCAGCGCGGCGAACGGCGCGAACGGGTCGCCGTCCCCCACCCCCCGGTGCTCGACGACGTCCTCCCACCACCGCTCGGGGTCGTCGTACCCGGCGGCCCCGGCCAGCGCCCGCAGCGGATCGATCCGCACGCCCGCGTGCGGCGCCCCGCCGTCCTGGTCCCCTTCGGCGTCCCCTTCGCCGGTGCCGTCGCTGCCGCCGGTGTCGTCGCTGTCGCCGGTGTCGTCGCTGTCGCCCGAGGTCTCCTCCTTCTCCTTCTCCCAGGCCAGCGTGTGGGCGGCGGGCAGGTCGATGAAGCGGGCCGGGACGCCGTGGTCCAGGGCCCAGTGGATCGCGGCCCACTCGGGGGAGAACTCGGCCAGCGGCCAGAACGCCGAGCGGCCGGGCTCGTCGACGGCATGGGCGAGCAGGGCGACCGGCGGGCGCATCCCCTCGTCGGCGGCGAGCGGGACCAACGCGTCGGCCTCGGGCGGCCCTTCGATCAGCACGACCCGCGGGCGTGCCGCCTCCAGTGCCGCCCGCATGGCCCTTGCCGACCCCGGCCCGTGGTGCCGTACGCCCAGCAGCAGGGGACCCTCGTCGGCCGCGCCGCCACCGCTCCGGGGCGGTCCCCCGCTCACCCGCTCACGTCCCGGCAGGCGCGGTAGAAGTCGGTCCAGCCCTCGCGCTCGCGGACCACCGCTTCCAGGTACTCCTGCCAGACGACGCGGTCGGCGGCCGGGTCGCGGACGACCGCGCCGAGGATGCCGGCCGCGACGTCGCCGGGCCGCAGCACGCCGTCGCCGAAGTGGGCCGCCAGGGCGAGCCCGCCCGTCACCACGGAGATCGCCTCGGCCGTGGAGAGCGTGCCGCTGGGCGACTTGACCTTGGTGCGCCCGTCGGCGGTGATGCCGTCGCGCAGCTCCCGGAAGACGGTCACCACCCGGCGGATCTCGTCGATCCCGTCGGGCGCGGCGGGCAGGTCCAGGGAGCGTCCGATCTGGTCGACGCGGCGGGCGACGATGTCGACCTCGGCCTCGACGCTCGCCGGGAGCGGCAGCACGACCGTGTTGAACCGGCGGCGCAGCGCGCTCGACAGCTCGTTGACGCCGCGGTCGCGGTCGTTGGCGGTGGCGATGAGGTTGAAGCCGCGGACCGCCTGCACCTCCTGGCCGAGCTCCGGTATCGGCAGCGTCTTCTCCGACAGGATGGTGATGAGCGTGTCCTGCACGTCGGCGGGGATGCGGGTCAGCTCCTCGACCCGGGCCGTCATCCCCTCCGCCATGGCCCGCATGACGGGGCTGGGCACCAGGGCGGTGCGGCTGGGCCCGTTGGCGAGCAGCTGGGCGTAGTTCCAGCCGTAGCGGATGGCCTCCTCCGGGGTGCCGGCGGTCCCCTGCACGAGGAGGGTGGAGTCGCCGCTGACCGCGGCGGCCAGGTGCTCGGACACCCAGGTCTTGGCCGTGCCGGGGACGCCGAGCAGCAGCAGGGCGCGGTCGGTGGCGAGCGTGGTGACGGCGACCTCGACGATGCGGCGGGGGCCCACGTACTTGGGTGTGATCACCGTGCCGTCCGGCAGGGTGCCGCCGAGGAGGTAGGTGGCGACCGCCCACGGGGACAACTTCCAGCGGGGCGGGCGCGGGCGGTCGTCGTGGGCCGCGAGCGCGGTGAGTTCGTCGGCGAAGGCGTCCTCGGCGTGCGGCCGCAGGGGCTCTCCCGTACCTGCCGCGTCGGCGGGCGCGGAGTGGGTCCCGCCCGGTGCGGCGGACGTGTTGTCGGCGGTGACGGACATGGCTGGGAGTCCCCCTCCAGCTCGGCCGGTTCGGATCTGGTGACCACCTTGCACCATCCCACTGACAGTCCGTCCCGACCTGCGGAAATGCCGTTCCGGGGACGATCGGGGCACCGATTGTCAGTGGGGGGATCTACCGTCGTCGGCATGACTCAGCAGGGGGTGCGCTGGACCGCGGACCAGGTGCTGGCACTGGCGGCTGACGACGCGTCACGCACAGCGGGGAGCAAACTCGGCTCGGCCGGTTCGTGGTCCGGGACGGGGAGTGCGCGGGAGGAGGCGGTATGGGGTCTGTGCAAGGGCAGCGGCGCGACGCCCTACCGGACGGTCGTCGACCTCGCGGACCCCTCCGGCCCGGCGTACCGGTGCAGTTGCCCCAGCCGCAAGTTCCCGTGCAAGCACGCCCTCGGGCTGCTGCTGCTCTGGTCGGGCGGGGAGCCGGTGCCGCGGGCCGAACCGCCGGAGTGGGCCGGGCAGTGGCTCACGGAGCGGCGCGCACGCCTGGGGAGGAATACGGAGAAGGGGGAGAAGGGGGAGAAGACGGAGGGATCGGCGGCCGACGCGGCGGGGGGCGCGGCGGATCCCGAGGCGGCGCGGCGTCGCGCGGAGCGCCGGGCCGAGCGGATCGGCGCCGGCGCGACCGAGCTGGAGCAGCGGCTGGCGGACCTGCTGCGGTCCGGCCTGGCCTCGGCCGAGCAGTCGGGGTACGGGCTGTGGGACGAGACGGCCGCCCGCATGGTCGACGCCCAGGCGCCTGGGCTGGCGGCGCGGGTCCGTGAGCTGGGCGCGATACCGGGGTCGGGACCCGGCTGGCCGGCGCGGCTGCTGGAGGAGTGCGCGCTGCTCCACCTGCTGGACCGCGGCTGGCTGCGCCGCGCCGAGCTGCCCGACGGCCTCGCGGCGACGGTGCGCAGCCGGGTCGGCCTGACGGGCACGGCGGGCGGTCCGCCGGTGCGCGACAACTGGCTGGTCCTCGCCCAGTACGACACGGCGGACGCGAAGCTGACCACCCGCCGCGTCTGGCTGTACGGCACGGGGTCCGGCCGCACGGCCCTGCTCCTGTCCTACGGGCCCGTGGGGCGCGCTCCGGAGCTGGCCCTGCCGGTCGGTCTCGCGCTGGACGCGGAGCTGTCCGCCTACCCGGACGCGGGCCGGCAGCGGGCCGCGCTGGTCGAGCGGCACGCCCCGCCGGAGCCGACCCCGGTGCGCCCACCCGGCGTGACGACCGTCGAGGCCGCCGCCCGCTACGGCGACGCCCTGCGCGACGACCCGTGGCTGGAGTCGGTCCCGGTGACCCTGGGCGACGTCGTACCGACGCCGGACGGCGACTCCTGGCAGCTCGCGGACGCCGACGGCGGCGCCGCCCTGCCGCTCACGTCCTCCGCAGCGTCCCGTCCGGGCCTGTGGCGCCTGGTCGCGCTGTCGGGCGGGGCTCCGGTGAAGGTGTTCGGCGAGTGCGGCCACCGCGGGTTCACGCCGCTGACCGCCTGGCCGACCGGCGCGGGAGAGGCGGTCCCGCTGTGCTGAGCCCGCACCGCCACCCGTCCTTCCCTACCGCCACCGCTGTATACAGGCATATCTCCGGCCACATCGGACACCCGGATCCGTGCGGCGGTTCTCCCGCCCGGGGACTGCGCCGGAAAGGAACGTCATGAACGGCACTGCGGCCGCGCTGCCGCCCAGCGGCGGCACGGACACCTGGGAGGAGCTGGTCACGGCCGCCCTCCTGGGCACCGACCGGCGCACACCGCCGGGCGTGGCGCCGGGGCCGTCGGCGCCCCTGGACCTGCTGGACAGGGCGGCCGCCGAGACCGTACGGCGCCGGGCCGGGCTGCGGCCGGGTCCGGCCGCCCCCCGCCCCGAGCCGGCGCCCGGGGACCCGCGTCCGCCGCTGCCCGCCGCCGCGGCCCGCCGGCTGGCGATGCTGCTCGCCGACCGGCCGGGTGCGGCGTCCGGCGGCCGCCGCGGCGCGGCCCCCGACCTGATGGAACTGCTGCCCCAGTGGCTCGCCACGGCCAACGCGCGCGGGTACGCCGCTCCCCCGCAGGTCCTGCCCGCGCTGCTCGACGCGGCCCGCGGGCGCACGGACCTGCGTCCGGCCGCGCTGGAGTTCGCCGGGCCGCGCGCCCTGTGGCTGGCCCGGCTCAACCCGGACTGGAGGTTCGCGCTGCGCGCGCTGCCCGGCGGCGGGGCTGTCCTGCCGCGTCCCGAGGAGACCGACCGGGTGCGGCGGCTGTGGGAGGAGGGGCTGTTCGCCGAGCGGGTCGCCCTGCTGGCGGCCGTGCGCTCCCGCGAGCCCGACACCGCGCGCGAGCTGCTGACGGCGACCTGGGCGACGGAGCGGGCCGAGGACCGCCTGATGTTCCTGGACTCCCTGCGCACGGGCCTCGGGCCGCGCGACGAGCCCTTCCTGGAGCAGGCCCTCGCCGACCGCTCCCGCAACGTCCGGGCGACCGCGGCCGAGCTCCTGTCGGCGCTCCCGGAGTCCGCCCTCGCCGCCCGAATGGCGGTACGGGCCGCCGCGTGTGTCGCCCTGGACCGCACCCGGTCCGTGCCGACGCTGGTCGTCGAGGCCCCGCACGAGTGCGACGCGGGCATGGAGCGGGACGGCGTGGTGCCCCGGCCGCCGACGGGGCGGGGCGAGCGGTCGTGGTGGTTCGGCCAGCTGGTGGAGGCCGCCCCGCTGGCCACCTGGCCCACGCGTCTGGGCGGCCGTACGCCGGAGCAGATCGTGGCGCTGCCGGTCACCGACGACTGGCGGGGCGAGCTGCACGCGGCCTGGTGCCGGGCCGCCGTGCGCCAGCGGGATCCGGCCTGGTCACGGGCGCTGCTGGGGTCTCCCTCGGCGCCCGAGGCGGGGGGTCCCGGGGCCGTCTCGCTCGCCGAGCGGGCCAAGCTGCTGGGCACCCTGCCGGCCGGGGAGCGGGCCGAGTGGGTGGCCGGGTTCATCGCCACGCACGGCCTGTCGGAGGCGTTCCAGCTGCTCGGCGTGTGCGCGGTGCCGTGGGCCGCGCCGCTGGGGCGGGCCGTGGTCGACGCGCTGAACATCGCCCGGGATGCGGGCAGCTACCCGTGGAGTTTCAGTGGCGTCATGGGTCTCGCCGAACGCTGTCTCGACCCGTCGGAGGCCGGTCGCCTCGACGCCCTCATGGCCGTCCCGGACGAGCCGGAGGACGCGTCGCCGGGTGCCGGGGGCTACTGGGCGGAGGCGTTCCAGAGGCTGGTGACCACGCTCAGGTTGCGAGGGGTGATGAGGGAGGAGCTGGAGGCGCCATGACGCTCGGTCCCGTTCACGACACGCCCGACCACAGCACGACGGGGCGCCCGGAGCCGCGGTGGCCGCGGCCCCTGGTGGGCGCCCGTCCCGGTCCGTCCACGCGGGGAGGCCGGGTGTCAGCTGCCGGAGCCCGCCGGCTGCCGGACGTTCGCCCGCACCCAGTCGACGATCGACTGCGTCGTGGCCCCGGGCGTGAAGATCTCGGCGACGCCCTTCTCCTTCAGCGGCGGGATGTCCGCCTCCGGGATGATCCCGCCCCCGAACACGAGGATGTCCGCCGCGTCCCGCTCCTCGAGGAGGGCGATCACGGCGGCGAAGAGCGTGTTGTGGGCGCCCGACAGGATGGACAGGCCGATCGCGTCGGCGTCCTCCTGGATCGCGGTGTCCACGATCTGCTCGGGGGTCTGGTGGAGCCCGGTGTAGATGACCTCCATACCGGCGTCGCGCAGCGCACGCGCGATGACCTTGGCCCCGCGATCGTGGCCGTCGAGCCCCGGCTTGGCCACCACCACGCGGATCGGACCGGCTGCCACACCCATCACTGCCTCCATGAAGCGACTCCGTCCATCCGTACCCACCCCGGTGCGACCCTGCACACCCGGCAGTACTCCGGACGCCCGCACCACAGCGTGCGGGGAAGTGAACGAACGTTATCGCCAGCATCCCGCAACCGGCCGTTTCGCGGTGGGGACCGAGGGGGAAATCACACGGTGGGACACATCCACCGCGCGTCGATCCCCCTTCCGGCGGGGGACCACGCGCACCGGGAGCCGCAACGGGGTCGCCGCACCGCACCGCCGCACGCCGTGCGGCGCGAGGACACGGCGCACCGACGCCGGCACGACGGACACGCAGGACAGGTACGGCACGACAGCGGGACGCCTCGTCGCCACACCGGCACGGGGCCCCGTCAGGTCACCGGCGCCCGCGCCGTTCGCCGCTCCCTCCCGCCGCGTCGCCGCCGTGCCCCGTCGCCTGCCCCGCCCACCGTCTCCCACGAGGGCACACGGGGGTCGCAGGTGGTCCCCGGCGTGCCGACAGGAGGTCGGCCATGAAGGTCACCGACGCGTTCGAGCCGTTCGTCCCGCTGTGCCAGCGGCTGCTGCCGTGCCGGCTGGCGGGACTCTCCGTGGCCCTCCTGAAGGCGACCGCGCTGGAGTTCGCGATCCTGGCCGGGCACCTGCTCCTCTATCCGTCCGGCCTGATGCAGGAGCGCCGCGAAGCGGCCGCACTGCAGTCCGCCGAGGACGCCGAGGACCCGGCGCGCCTGCCCACCCAGGGGCCGCCCCCGGTCGTCCTGCTGCACGGCTTCATCGACAACCGCTCCGTCTTCGTGCTGCTGCGCCGCAGCCTCGTCCAGCACGGCAGGCACCGGGTCGAGTCGCTCAACTACTCGCCGCTGACCTGCGACATCCGCACCGCCGCCGAGCTGCTGGGCCGCCACATCGAGGAGATCTGCGAGCGCACGGGCAGCCAGCAGGTCGACGTCGTCGGGCACAGCCTGGGCGGGCTCATCGCCCGCTACTACGTGCAGTGCCTCGGCGGTGACCTGCGCGTGCGGACCCTGGTCACGCTGGGCACCCCGCACTCGGGCACACGCGTGGCGCCGCTGGCCAACGCCCACCCGATCGTGCGCCAGATGCGCCCCGAGTCCCCGCTGATCCAGGAGCTGCAGGCGCCCGCGCCGGGCTGCCGTACCCGGTTCGTCAGCTTCTGGAGCGACCTCGACCACCTGATGGACCCGCTGGAGTCCGCCTGCGTCGACCACCCCGACCTGCACGCGGAGAACGTGCGGGTGACCGGCGTCGGCCACCTCGCCCTGCCCGTGCACCCGGCGGTCGCCACCGGGATCCGGCAGGCACTCGACGGGACCGGCACCCGGGACACGAACGGCACGAAGGCGCACCGGGGCGGTCTGACGGTCGCCTGACCCCCTCACAACTTCGAACAGAGGTCGAACATAGGGCCAAGGTCGTGCCCGCCGTCCCCCGAAACACGGCCGAATGCCCGTTTCCAGCGCGCGCGCAACCGGTCGAAGATTGTCGCGCCCGCATACCGCCGGGTACAGTCGCCGCACTGCTCTGCCGGCCCCTGTTGTCGAGGCGAAAGAGAAGTTGGTGAACGACCGTCACCCGTCGGGGACTCTGACCACCCCGACCACGGCCTCCGAGGCCGCCTCGGCGCCCTATGCGTCGTACGGCAGCCAGGAGGCCCAGTACGACGGTTACTCCACGTACGGCTCCGGCTTCGACGTCCAGGGTTCCCAGGGCGCCCACGGCACGGATGCCCACACCTCTGGTATCCACGCTCCCGGTGCTTACACCCAGGAGTTCGCCCCGTCCGGTGCTGACTACGGCTCCCCCGCCGACCACGGCACCGCCCACGCCTACGGAACGGGCACGTACGACACCACCCAGTGGGCGACCGGCACGCACCACACCCTGAACTACGACCCGTACGCGGCCCAGCACCACGCGGCGTACGACACGGGCGCGTACGACACCACCAACTGGTCCGCGGACTACGAGCAGTTGTCGGCCATTCCGCAGCAGACCGCGGCGCCCGACGTCAGCGGCCAGTGGGACGCGAGCGCCTGGCTCCAGCCCGACCGGGCCGGCGGTCCCGCCGACCGGACCCAGCAGTGGGACTGGAACGCGCAGGGCCTCGACCAGGCCTACGACACCGGCACGTTCGACACCGGGGCCTACGACGCCACCCAGTGGAACTCCGACGGGGACGCCGCGGCGCGGGACGCGCACGAACAGGGTGCCGAATCGTTCGACCAGCAGGAGACTTCCGGTTTCGAGGACGCCCGGGACGACGACGGGCTCACCGCCACCGGCGAGTTGCCCGCCGTGGAGACCGCCCCGCTCCTCGACGAGCAGGAGGAGACCGCGCCCGCCCCGCGCGCGGCCACCCGCAGCGCGAACCGCTCCCGGCGCAGACCGCCGCCGAAGCGCTCCGCGCTGCTGACCGTGGCGGTGCCCTCGGTCTGCGTGATGGGCGTCGCCGGGATCGCCGCCGCGTCCGTCGGCACGTTCACCGACGAGGGCAAGGAGACCAGCGCCTCCGCCGCGGAGACCAAGTCGGTCAAGCCGTCCGCCGCCAACAACACGCTGGACACGCAGCTCGAGACTCTGAGCGCCGAGGCCGACAACTTCGCCGACCGGGCCAGCCGCACCCAGGAGCGCATCGACCTCAAGGCGCAGCAGGAGACCGAGCGGAAGAAGGCGGCGGCGGAGGCGGCCCGCAAGGAGCGGCTGCGCCCCAAGTACGCCCTCCCGGTCGCCGCCCGCGGACTCAGCGCCTACTACGGCCAGTCCGGCGTCAACTGGATGTCCCTGCACACGGGCATCGACTTCCCCGTCTCCTACGGCACCACCGTGATGGCCGCGACCGACGGCACCGTGCGGACGCAGTGGAACAGCGCGTACGGCAACATGATGATCATCACGGCCAAGGACGGTACGGAGACCTGGTACTGCCACCTCTCCAGCTACCGCGTCGCCTCCGGGACGACGGTCAAGGCCGGCGAGCCCGTCGCGTACTCCGGGAACTCCGGCAACTCCACCGGCCCGCACCTGCACTTCGAGGTCCGGCCCGGCGGCGGCTCCGCGATCGACCCCCTGCCGTGGCTGCGCAGCCACGGCCTGGACCCGACCTGAGCCGGAAGCCACCGGAAGCCCGCAGAAGCCCCCGCCCGTCAGCGGGGGCTCCGCCGTGTCACGTCAGGTGAGCCGGCCCCGGAGCCCACTCGCCCCGGAGCCGGCTCACCTCAGAGCTTCTCCACGGGCGCGTACCGCAGCAGCAGCCGCTTCGGCTTGGTGTCGCCGAAGTCGATCGTCGCCTCCGCGTTCGCCCCGGTGCCCTTGACCCCGACGACCGTGCCGAGCCCGAACTGGTCGTGCGTGACCCGGTCGCCCACGGCCAGCGCGACCACCGGCTGCTCCGCCGTGCGCCGGGTGGCGAAGCCCGACGCGCCCGAGGCCGACGAACGGGACCGGGTCGACGACAGCGAGGCCGCCACGCCCGAGGTGGGGGACGCGGCCTGCGCACCCGTGCGCTTCCAGTCGACGTGGCTGCCCGGGATCTCCTCCAGGAACCGCGACGGCGGGTTGTACGACGGCTGTCCCCAGGCGCTGCGCATCGTCGAGCGGGTCAGGTAGAGCCGTTCCCGCGCGCGCGTGATGCCGACGTAGGCCAGGCGGCGCTCCTCCTCCAGCTCCTTCGTCTGGCCGAGGGCGCGCATGTGCGGGAACACGCCGTCCTCCATGCCGGTGAGGAACACCACCGGGAACTCCAGGCCCTTGGCGGTGTGCAGCGTCATCAGGGTGATGACGCCGGAGCCGTCCTGCTCCTCGTCGGGGATCTGGTCGGAGTCGGCGACCAGCGCGACCTGCTCGAGGAAGTCGGCCAGCGTACCCGTCTCCCCCTCGCCGCGCTCCTGCTCGAACTCCAGGGCGACGGCGGCGAGTTCCTGGAGGTTCTCGATGCGCGTCTCGTCCTGCGGGTCGGTGGAGGCCTGCAACTCGGCGAGGTACCCGGTGCGTTCGAGCACCGCCTCCAGCACCGTGGCGGGTCCGGCACCGGACTCGACGATCGTCCGCAGCTCCTCCATCAGCGTGTTGAACCGCTTGACGGCGTTGGTGGAGCGCGCGGCCATGCCGTACGCCTCGTCGACGCGGCGCAGCGCCTGCGGGAAGCTGATCTTCTCCCGCTGGGCCAGTGCGTCGATCATGGCCTCGGCGCGGTCGCCGATGCCGCGCTTGGGCACGTTGAGGATGCGGCGCAGCGGCACCGAGTCCTCGGGGTTGGCGAGGACGCGCAGGTAGGCCAGGACGTCCCGGACCTCCTTGCGCTCGTAGAAGCGGACACCGCCGACGACCTTGTAGGGCAGGCCGACGCGGATGAAGACCTCTTCGAAGACACGGGACTGCGCGTTGGTGCGGTAGAAGACGGCGACGTCGCCGGCCTTGGCGTCGCCCGCGTCGACCAGGCGGTCTATCTCGTCGGCGACGAACTGCGCCTCGTCGTGCTCGTTGTCCGCGACGTAGCCGGTGATGCGCGCGCCCGCGCCCGCGTTGGTCCACAAGTTCTTGGGGCGGCGGGACTCGTTGCGCTCGATGACCGCGTTGGCCGCGGACAGGATCGTCTGCGTGGAGCGGTAGTTCTGCTCCAGCAGGATCGTCGTCGCGTCCGGGTAGTCCTCCTCGAACTGGAGGATGTTGCGGATGGTCGCGCCGCGGAAGGCGTAGATCGACTGGTCGGCGTCGCCCACGACGCACAGCTCGGCGGGCGGGACCACGGCCTCGGGCGGCACGTCCACGGGGTGCTCGCTGCTGCCGACCAGCTCGCGCACCAGGGCGTACTGGGCGTGGTTGGTGTCCTGGTACTCGTCGACCAGGACGTGCCGGAAGCGGCGGCGGTAGTGCTCGGCGACGTCCGGGAAGGCGCGCAGCAGGTTGACCGTCGTCATGATCAGGTCGTCGAAGTCGAGGGCGTTCGCCTCGCGCAGCCGCGACTGGTACAGGGCGTAGGCCTGGGCGAGGGTCTTCTCGAAGCCGTCGGTGGCCTGGGCGGCGAAGTCCTCCTCGTCGATCAGCTCGTTCTTGAGGTTGCTGATCTTGGCGCTGAAGGACTTGGGCGGGAAGCGCTTGGGGTCGAGGTCCAGGTCACGGCAGACCAGGGCCATCAGGCGCTTGGAGTCGGCGGCGTCGTAGATCGAGAAGGACGAGGTGAAGCCGAGCTTCTTGCTCTCGCGGCGCAGGATGCGCACGCACGCGCTGTGGAAGGTCATGACCCACATCGCGTTCGCGCGCGGGCCGACCAGCTGCTCGACGCGCTCCTTCATCTCGCCCGCGGCCTTGTTGGTGAAGGTGATCGCGAGGATCTGGCCGGGGTGGACGTCGCGCTCGGCGAGCAGGTGGGCGATGCGGTGGGTGAGCACGCGGGTCTTGCCGGAGCCGGCGCCGGCGACGATGAGCAGGGGCGTGCCGGCGTGCACGACCGCGGCGCGCTGGTTGTCGTTCAGCCCGTCCAGGAGCGCCGCCGCGTCGAGCACCGGGCGCGGGGCGCCGTCGCGGTAGTGGGTCTCCCGGTCCGGGGGCACGTCGAACTTCCCGGCGAACAGATCGTCCGGAAGCGGCTCCGGGAGGTGATCGTCCTCGGGGGGCGGCGGAGGTTCCTCCTCGTGGCCCCGCGGGGCCTGGAGGTTCGCCAGGAAGCTGTCGTCAAAGAGGCTGCTCATCGCTCTACGAGTCTAGGGGGCCCCACTGACACCCCGGTCGCCCTCCCGGAAACTGGGCGTTCGTGACGCTCCGTGCCCCTCGCGACACACACTGCTCCGGTACGGATCCGGACACGCCCAGGTCACGAAAATGTATCGGGCATATCACCCGTCAACCTTCCCAGGCGCCCCACGCGTTGGCTACCGTTCCGGCAGGCCGTACGACCCCCACCGGCGAACCCCGCCGGGCCGCGCGGCCTCCGCCGAGTCCGGCCCGCCACGACGGCAGCCGGAGCCGGGGACCCACCGAGATCCTTGGGGTGAATCGGCCCGACCTCCCGCGGGGGACACGGCCGTAGGGCAACCCTTCCGACCGACCGCCCGAACCCGACAGCTAACCCGGTAGGCGGACCGTGGAAGGAGTCGCCTCCCTTGGCGTCGCAGCACCGCAAGCCCCGCTCCGCGGGACCGCGGGTGGCCGGAATACGCCCGCCCGTCCTCGCCACCGCCGCCCTCACCTCGGTGGCCCTGCTCTCCCAGACGGCGCACGCCGCGCCCGCCGACGACCGCCGGCCCAGTCTGGAAGAGGTCGAGAAGAAGGTCGACGACCTCTACCGCCAGGCGGAGTCGGCGACCGAGAAGTACAACGCCGCCAAGGAGCAGACCGCCACCCAGCGCCGGCGCGTCGACGGCCTCCTCGACGACGTCGCCCGGCGCACCCAGGAGCTCAACACCGCGCGCGAGGAGCTGGGCACCTTCGCCGCCGCCCAGTACCGCACCGGCGCCTCCGTCCCCGGCACGGCGACGTTCCTGCTCGCGGACACCCCGCAGGACTACTTCGACCAGTCCCAGCTCATGGGGCGGATGACCGAGCGGCAGAAGAGCGCGGTCGACGACTACGTGACCGAGCAGGCGGCCACGATGAAGAAGCGCGAGGAGGCCTCACGGAGCCTGCGGACGCTCACCGACACGCAGAGCGACCTCAGGACCGCCAAGGCCACCGTCCAGCAGAAGCTCACCGCCGCGCGGGAGCTGCTGGCGCAGCTGACGGCGCAGGAGAAGGCGCGGCTCGCCGCGATCGAGAAGCGCAAGCAGGAGGAGGCCGCGCGCCAGGCGGCCGCGCTGGCGAAGCAGCAGGCCGAGGCGCGGGCGGCCCAGCAGGAGAGCGCGTCCGGGTCCGGCTCCGGGGCGGTCGCGGGGTCGGGGTCGGTCTCGGGGGCGGGGTCGGGGACGTCCTCGTCGTCCACGGGCTCGGCCGCAACGGACCCCGCCTACGCCACCAGGGCCGACAAGGCGCTCGCCTTCGCCCGCGCGCAGATCGGCAAGCCGTACGTCTGGGGCGCCACCGGCCCCGGCTCCTTCGACTGCTCCGGCCTCACCCAGGCCGCCTGGAAGGCCGCCGGCGTCAGCCTCCCGCGCACCACCTACGACCAGGTCGACGCGGGCACCACGGTCCCGCTCTCCCAGGCCCGGCCCGGTGACCTGGTCTTCTTCTACGGCGACATCAGCCACGTCGGCCTCTACATCGGCAACGGCATGATGATCCACGCCCCGAAGCCCGGCGCGTACGTGCGCGAGGAGTCCGTCTACTACGACGGCGAGTCGGCCATCCACAGCGTGGTGCGGCCGGCGTAGCGGCGGCGTCTTCACGGGCGCACGCGCGCGTGGTGCGGCCGGCGGAGCGGCGGCGCCTTTACGGGCGCACGCGCGCGTGGCCCGCCCGCTCGGCGCCCGAAGCTTCCTAGCATCGGGCGCATGTCCGGGACCTCACCTCTGCGCGCCTGGTGGGCGCACCGTCCGCCCGCTGCCGGGGCCGCCGTGATGGCGACCGGCATCCTGTCGGTCGGGCTGCGCCTCACCGGCCACGACCTCCTGTCCCGCCTCGCCCTGCTGGTGACCGCCATCGCCTGGGTCGCGCTGGCGGCGGACTTCGTCGTACGGCTGGGGCGCGACCGTGCGCGGTGGCTGGCCGACGCGGGCACGCCGGGGGCGCTGGTGGCCGTGGCGGCCACGACGGTCCTCGGGACCAGGGTCTCGATGGCGGGCCGGCAGTCGCTCGCCGCGGCGCTGCTGGCGCTGTCGGCGCTGCTCTGGCCCGTGCTGCTGGTGAGCGTCGTACGTCACGTGCGGCCGCGGATGCCGGGAGCGGTGTTCCTGTGCTGCGTGGCCACCGAGGGGCTCGCCGTGCTCGGGGCGACGCTGGCACGGGCCGACGCGGTGGCGTGGCTCGCGCACACGGCGCTGGTGTTCTTCTGGCTGGGGCTGCTGCTCTACGTCTTCGCCCTCACCCGTTTCGACCCGCGGCAGATCGCCACGGGGGCCGGTGACCACTGGGTGGCCGGCGGGGCCCTCGCGATCTCGGCGCTGGCGGGCACCAAGCTGCTGGGCGCGGACGACGCCGGCCTGTACCTGTGGAACGGCGACGACACGCACGTCCTGCGCACCGTCACGGGGGCCCTGCTGGTGCTCGACCTGGCCTGGTACGTGGTCCTGCTGGTCGCGGAGCTGCTGTGGCGGCGCCCCGGCTACGACCTGCGCCGCTGGTCCACGGTGTTCCCCCTCGGCATGACGGCCACGGCCACCCTGTCGGTCGCCGCCGCCCTCGACCTGCCCTGGCTCGAAGGGCCGGGGCAGGTGCTGCTGTGGATCGCGGTCGCGGCCTGGCTGGCCGTGGCGGCGGGAGCGCTCACCACGGCCCGCGCGGCCCTCGCCTCCCACGGGTGGGGGCCGGCTAGGTCCACAGGACCGCGATGAAGATGTTCGCCACGGTCAGCAGGCCCACCAGGCCGAACAGGCCCTTGTCCACCTTCTCGTCGTCGCGCTTCACGTAGACGAGGCCGAGGATCACGATCAGCAGGGCCAGCTTCACGCCGATCTTGACGTTGTTGACGTGGTGGTCGTCCGCCTGGTTGAGGCCGACCAGGATCACGCCGGTGACCAGCATCGTCGCCGCGCCGTGCAGCATGGCGGGAACGAAGCGGGCGGTGCCCCGGCCCATCGCCTTCATCTGGGTCAGGAAGCCGCCGAGGAGCGCGGCGATGCCGATGATGTGCAGGCCGACGAAGAGATGGATGAGTACGTCCATGGGGCCGGACTCTAATCAGCCGTCCTGACGCCCCCCGACACCGGCCCCGTGACAAGCGCCCGCGGCACATCCACCCGCTCGCATATATGCGTCCATAGCAGCGCGCCCCTCCCTTGCGCCTCCCCTTCCCCACATCGGTCACCGCGCCCCGCGAAGTCGACGCCCCCGGACCTCCGACACGGTCACATGCGGTCCTCCATCGATCCGCTCGTGTCATTTCCGTACATCTCGTTACCGAGCCGACACGGACGGGCCTAGCGTCCTCCCCCAGGTGACCGGCTCTCCACCGCCGCCCGGGCCAGGGCGACGGTCGGGCACCACCGCCGAAAGGTCCGGCGGCGCCCCCGCTCCCCCGTGCGGGGCGTCGCCGGACCCGCCCGCCGTCCCCCCGCGGCCGGGCCCGCACCCCCGGCACCTCGCCCCTCACGAGGGCGGGGAACAGTCGTACGAAAGGACGTGCAGTCCCACGTGGCAGCGCACCGCAAGTCCCGACAGCGCTCGCTCAGCGGCCATACAGTCCGCACCGCGGCCACCCTCGCCCTCGCCGGCGCGGCCACCGCGACCGCCTTCGACGGCACCGGCCACGCCGAACCGGCACTGACCCCGGCGCAGGTCAAGGCCAAGGTGGACAAGCTCTACCAGGAGGCGGAGGTCGCCACCGAGAAGTACAACGGCGCCCAGGAGCGGGCACACCAGGCCGAACAGCGGCTGGAGTCGCTGCGGGACGAGGCCGCCCGCAAGGAACAGCGGCTCAACTCCGCCCGCGAGGCACTGGGTTACATGGCCGCCGCGCAGTACCGCAGCGCCGGGCTCGACCCGGCCGTGCAACTGGCCCTCTCCGACCACCCCGACCAGTACCTCGACGGCGTCGCCCTCGCCGAACGCGCCGGCCACCGCCAGTCGGCCGCCGTCGCCGGCGTCCGCAAGCAGCTGCGGGAGATCGAGCAGGTGCGCGGCGCCGCCCGCGTCGAACTGGCCGCCCTGAAGACCCGACGGGCCGAACTCCAGCAGCAGAAGAAGACGGTCACCGACAAACTGGACGCGGCCCGCCGGCTGCTGTCCCGGCTGACCGCGCGGGAACGCGCCCGCTTCGCGGCGGACACCACGGCCCCCGGCGCTTCCGGCCGCGCCTCACGCACCGTGCCCGGCGCGCGCACCGGCATCGCGGCACCCGGCTCCGCGACCGCCCAGGCGCCCACCTCCCGCGCCGCCGCGGCCGTCGCCTACGCCTACTCCAAGCTCGGCAGCCCCTACGTGTGGGGCGCGACCGGCCCCAACGCCTTCGACTGCTCGGGCCTCGTCCTGGCCGCCTACCGTTCGGCCGGCGTCTCCCTGCCCCGCACCACCTACGCCCAGATCGACGCCGGCCGCCGGGTCTCGCGCTCCGAGCTCCGCCCCGGCGACCTGGTGTTCTTCTACTCCGGCATCAGTCACGTCGGCCTGTACGTCGGCAACGGCCGGATGATCCACGCCCCGAACCCCTCGGCCCCGGTGCGCATCGCCCCCATCGACGAGATGCCGTTCGCGGGGGCGACCCGGGTGGCGTGAGCGGGCCGTGGTGGGCGGCTGCGGCAGCTCAGACCAGTCGCCGGGCCGTCGCCCACCGGGTGAGTTCGTGGCGGTTGGACAGCTGGAGCTTGCGCAGGACCGCCGAGACATGGGACTCGACCGTCTTCACCGAGATGAAGAGCTGCTTGGCGATCTCCTTGTAGGCGTAGCCCCGCGCGATGAGCCGCAGCACCTCGCGCTCGCGCTGGGTGAGGCGGTCGAGGTCCTCGTCGACCGGCGGGGCGTCCGTGGAGGCGAAGGCGTCCAGCACGAACCCGGCCAGCCGGGGGGAGAAGACCGCGTCGCCCTCCTGGACCCGGAAGACGGAGTCGATCAGGTCGGAGCCGGTGATCGTCTTGGTGACGTAGCCCCGCGCACCGCCACGGATCACGCCGATCACGTCCTCCGCCGCGTCGGAGACCGACAGGGCGAGGAAGCGGACGGGCCGCTCGGCGTCCGCCATCAGCGCGGCGCAGCGGCGCAGCACCTCGACCCCGCCGCCGCCCGGCAGGTGCACGTCGAGCAGGACGACCTCGGGCCGGGTCGCGGTGATCACCGTGACCGCCTGATCGACGTCCGCGGCCTCCCCCACGACCTCCACGCCGGTCTGCTCGGTTCGGCCGATCTCCGCCTGCACCCCCGTGCGGAACATCCGGTGGTCGTCGACGAGGACCACCCGCACATGGCGTCGGCCGGCGCCGTCGGCTGCCTGCTCCCCCGCCGCCGTCGCGTTCGTCTCGGTCGGATCGCTCATGACGTCTTCTCCGCCCTCTCCATCTCCAGCTCGACCTCCGTGCCGCCGTCGGGCACCGCCCGCAGCCGCGCCGTACCGCCGTTGCGCTCCATACGGCCGATGATCGATTCTCTGACACCCATGCGGTCGGCGGGTATGGAGTCGAGATCGAAGCCGGGACCCCGGTCGCGGACGGACACGAAGACCGTCCTCCCCTCGACTTCGGCGTAGACCTGTACGGCGCCGCCCTCGCCACCGTACTTGGCAGCGTTGACCATCGCTTCGCGCGCGGCCTGCATCTGTGCCGCGATCCCCTCGTCGAGCGGGCAGTCACCGACGACCACGACCTCGATGGGCACCCCGTGCTTGTCCTCGACCTCGGCGGCGTTGCGCCGGACCGCGTCGGCGAGGGTGGCCGGCTCGTCGGCCTCGTCCTTGCCGGTGCCCTCCGGCTTGTACAGCCAGGTGCGCAGGTCACGCTCCTGGGCCCGGGCGAGGCGGCGCACCTCCGCGGCGTTCTCCGCGTTGCGCTGGATCAGGGTCAGGGTGTGCAGCACCGAGTCGTGCACGTGGGCCGCCACCTCCGCCCGCTCCTGGGCGCGGATGCGCATCAGCCGCTCCTCGGACAGGTCCTGGGTCATCCGCACCAGGTACGGTCCGGCGAGCAGGGTGATGCCGACGAGGACCGCGAGCGCCGCCTGGAGGACCGAGCCGAGGTGGGCGACCGAGCCCTGGAGGACGAAGACCCCCGAGACACCGGCGGTGACCAGCAGGACGCCGCCGACCGTGCGTAGCAGGGTGAGCGTGCGTCTGCGGCGCCCGACCTCGGCCCAGCGGGCCCGGCGGGCGTTGTCCGCCTGCCGCCACACCAGCGCGACACCGGCGCCGACGAGGACGGCCGGCAGGAGGTAGGCCTTGGCACCGTTGCCCAGGTTGACGTTGCCGACGAAGACCACGGCGACGACGACCATGAGGAGCAGGGCGACAATCTGGCCCTTGTCCGGCTTGCGGGCCACGAGTCTGCGGCGGCCGTCGGGGGACGTCTCGGTGGTCACCAGGGACGGTGGCCGCTGCGCCTCCACCCCGCCGACGCCGAGCGGCACGAAGAACCAGAAGGCCGCGTACAGCAGCGCCCCGAGCCCGTCCGCCATGAACAGGCCGACGAACACCAGCCGCACCCAGATCACGGGCAGTCCGAGGTGCCCGGCGAGCCCCCGCGCCACACCACCCAGCCAGCGTCCGTCGCTGCTGCGGTAGAGCTTGCGCGGCGGCCGCGGTTCGACGAGTGGCGCAGTGGCGGCTTCCGGCATGCCAACGATGGTCACACGGCGGGCGGGCCGGGGCATCAGGGTTCTCCCCCGAGACGCCCCTGATCTGGAGCGCCGCCGCGCCTCGAACGCCTCCCGGCCCCGCCTCAGGGCCGATCTCAGGGTCCGACCAGGGTCGTTCCGACTGCCGCGACGGCGCCTCGCCCGCCACCATGGACTCATGACGGATCACCAGCACGCCGGGGACGCCGTGCCCGACGGGGGCGCCGCGTCCGACGCGGCCACCTCGTCCTCGCCGGCGACGCCCGGCGCCGCGGGTGAGGAACCGCGCGCGCACGAGCGGGCGGGCGGGCGCGCGGAAGAAGGGGTGTCCGCGGGGCCCGGAGCGGGTGGGTCCGGTGCCGGTGGAGAGAGGGGTGCGTCCGAGGGGGCGGGCCGGGGTGGGGAGGCGAGCGTGGGTGAGCAGAGGGTGAGGGACGGGGTGGCAGCGGACACCGGAGCGGGTTCCGCGGGTGCGGGTTCCGCAGGGACGGGTTCCGCCGGAGCGGGTTCCGCCGGGTCGGGTCCCAGAGGAGCAGGTTCCGTCGGGTCAGGTCCCGGGGCCCGGCACACGGACGGTGACGGCGGAGGGGCGACCGCGTCGAGCGGTGTCGCGGGGGGCGCACCGGGGGCACCGCACCACTTCCGGCGGGACCGGGAGCACAAGATGCTCGCCGGGGTCTGCGCGGGACTGGGACGGCAGTGCGACATGGACCCGGTGATCTTCCGGATCACCCTGGCCGTGCTGTCCGCGACCGGCGGCATAGGACTGATCTTCTACGGCTTCGCCTGGCTCTTCGTGCCCTTCGCGGACGACGACCAGAACGAGGTGCGCCGGCTGCTCACCGGCCGGGTGGACGGCCAGGCGCTGACCGCGGTGCTGTTCGCGCTGGTCGGCTGCGGGGTGTTCCTGACGATGCTGAGCAACGGCGGGGTGCTGACCTTCGCCGTGATCCTCTCCCTGCTCCTGGCCGGCGCCGGGTACTGGTCGCAGCGGCGCGGGGCGCCCGACCCCGACCCGCTGGCCGCGCAGGCCGTCGCCGACGCCCCGCCCGAGGCCCAGGCGCCGCCCGTGCCGGCCGCCTACCCGTCCTGGTGGCGCGAGCCGATAGTGAAGGACGGCACGCACGTCGGGGGCACCGGGTACCTGTGGGGCCCGCGGGACTCCCGCGACCACGACATCCTCGGGGCGGTCGACATCGGCCTCGACCCGTCGTACCCCCACCGCCGCGAGGCGGTGGGGGTACCTCACCAGCAGGCGGCGCGCAGAGCACGCGGCCCCCGCTGGATCGGTGGCTGGCTGTTCCTGCTGGCGCTGCTGGCGGGTGGCCTGACCAGCCGACTGGTCTGGGACGACCACCCACTCGGCACCAGCCTGCAGGCCGGCCTGTCGGTGGCGCTGATCGTGCTGGGCATGGGCATCGCGGTCAGCTCCTTCCTGGGGCGGACCGGCGCCGGGTCGGTGTTCCTGGCGATCGTCACGGCGGGCCTGCTGGCCGGTTCGACTGCACTGCCCCGGGACATCAGCACCCACTGGACGACCACCACGTGGCGGCCGGCCGCGGTGGCGGACCTGCGCCCGTCGTACGACCTCGGCACCGGCGACGCCACGCTGGACCTGTCCCGGCTGAGACCGGCCGCGGGACAGGCGCTGAGCACCCAGGCCGAGGTGGGACTGGGCCGGCTGCGGGTCGTCGTGCCGAAGGACGTGACGGTGAGACTGACGATCGACGTGGGCCTGGGCGACATCCAGCTGCCGGGGGACGACCAGAAGGACGTGGACGTGCAGCCCGACAAGCACAAGCAGGTGACGCTGACGCCCGTCACGCGCGGCGGGAACACCGGGACGCTCGACCTGGATCTCCAGGTCGGTGCGGGACAGGCGGAGGTGAGCCGTGCTGCGTCATGAGTTCCGGCCGGGCCGGCTGGTCGCGGGCACGTTCTTCGTCCTCGCGGGCGTCACGTTCGCGGGCGACGCGGGCGGCCTGTGGGACACACCGTGGTTCGCGATGATCCCGATCGTCGTGGTCGGCCTCGTCCTGGCCGCCGTGACGGCGCTGCTGGCCGGGGGCATACGCAGGCGCCGCCGGGGGACGGACGGCGGCGAGGGCGGTACCTCGGGCGGACGCGGTGCCTCCGCCGGGGCCGAGGGTCGTGGCGGGGCTACGGCGACTGGGGCGTGGAGGGGGCCGACGGGCTGAGGGGCGGGCTCGGCCGGCCCAGGCCCAGGGAGCGGGCGCACCCCGTCCAGGGGATCCGTCGAGGCTGCGACGGACGTCCGTGGGGGCGCGCGGGCGGTCGGCGCGGGCTGCGCATGGGCAGTCGACGCCAGGCTACGCACGGGCGGTCGACGCCAGGCTGCGCGTGGGCGACGCCGCCACCCAGCGAAACGGTCTGCGCCGGGCCTTGCCGGCCCGGCGCAGACGCTCAGCCGTCCGCCACGGCTCAGTACGTACCCGCTCGCCGTCGCCGTCGGGCTCGCAGGGCCGCGTCCAGGGAGAGGACCGGGGCCCCGGCGAGGACCAGCGGCAGCCAGGCCATCAGGTAGGCGAGGTCGTTGCCGTAGTAGTAGGGGTCGGAGGCCCAGCTGACGGTCAGCCACAGGCTGAGGGAGATGAGCGCTCCGCCGAGGGCGGCGAGGCGGGAGAAGAGGCCGAGGAGGGTGCCGATGCCGACGGCGAGTTCGCCGAAGGCCATGGCGTAGCCGAAGGCGGGTGGGTTCTTCAGGGCGAAGTCGACCAGGGCGGGGATGGCCGAGGAGTCGCGGACGGCGCGCATGGTCTCGCCGATGGAGCCGGCGCCGGAGTCCTTCATGAAGGAGCTGGAGGTGAGCTTGTCCAGGCCCGCGTAGATGAACGTGACGCCGAGGAAGACCCGGAGGGGGACGAGGGCGTAGCGGGTGGCGGTGTCGCGCCAGTCCCGGTGGCCGCTGTCGAGGTAGGGGGTGTGGGTGTCGGTCCGCATGCTGTGAGTCATCTCCCGTAGCCGCCTCTCGCCCGCTGGGATGAGCCCTCACCAGACACTACGCACGAAAGGGGCGGTGCGCTCAAGGGAACGGTGGACGGATCGGGTGGCTGCCGCCCTCGGGACGGTTGCCCTTCGCGGGTGTCAGTCGGTGACGTCGATCGTGTACCGGTTGGTCTCCACGCCGGCCGCGGTCACCACCTGGACCTCCAGCCGGCCGGGCTCCACGTCGGCCGGGACGGGGACGGTGAGGACGGCGTCCGTGGGGTTGCTGAAGCCGCCGGTGACGGGGACGAGGGGCACGTGGACGTGGACGGGGCCGATGCGGACGACCATGCGGGAGAGGCGGTCGGCGGTGTGGGCGCCCGGCGGGACGAATCCGGCGCCGCGGATCTCGATGTCGTCGCCGGTGCGGATCGGGCCGTCGAGGTCGCCGGCCTCGCGGGAGCGGACGACGGAGAGGATGACCGGGCGGCCGCCCTCGGCGTACTTGCCGGCGACGTACGTGGCGGCGGAGACCAGGACGGCGACGGCGAGCCCCCAGGGCAGGTCGGGCAGTTGGTCGGGGCGGCGGGCGAGGCGCACGGCGGCGAAGGCCAGGGCGACGCCGCTGAGGACGACGTACTGGATGTCGGCGAAGGTGCCGCGGCCCGAGTCGTCGGTGAGCAGGTCGGCGGCGCGGGGGCGGTCGGCGCGGACCTTCTGGAGGCGCTGGGTGAGGACGCGCAGGCCCACCACGCGGCGCACCAGCACGGCGATCCCGCACACCACGGCGAGGACGGTCACCACGCCGGCCCCGCGCGCCAGGTCGAGCCCGGCGATGAGGGCGTCGCGCTCGGCGGGGCCGGAGGCGGCGGCCAGCCGGGCGGCCAGGACGAGGACGGCGTACCCGACGAGCAGCACCCAGGCGGCGGCGACCGCGCGGGAGGTGGACAGGCGGTTGTCCTCGCCGATGACGGGGGCCAGTGCGCCGCCCCGGGCGCGGTGGAACCAGGAGGCCGCGGTGAGGGCGCCGGCGACGACGAGTGCGGCGAGCAGGCCGGCCGTGCGGGCGGTGGTCCAGCCCGCGCCGATCGCCGTGAGCGACTGGGCGAGCAGCAGGACGACGACGGCCACCCAGACCGTGCAGGTGGTGCGCAGCCAGAGGCGGGCCAGCCAGGCCTGGCCCTCGGCGCGGCGGCGGTCGGCGACGAGTTCGGCGGACTGCGTGAGTTCCTCGGAGACCCACTGGCGGGACGCCGAGGCGGAGTGGGCGACGGCCGCGGGCAGGCCCTGTCCGGCCGCGAACTCGTCCCGTTTCACCAGGAACGCGGCCACCGCACGCCGGTGGCCCTCGCGGGCGCCGTGCGGGCAGTCCCCGCAGGTGCAGCCGCCCGCGTGTGCGCCCGGCTCCGTGTTCTGTCTCGCCTCCTGCACCGCCACGTGTGACGCCCGCCTTCCCCGCGACCCCTCAGGACGGCGGGGTTCCGCGGACCGCGGGCACCGCCGTGCAACTCCCGTGCGACGAGAGCGAATTGTGCCCTACGCGACACGTGCTCCGCCCCCCAGGTCCGGTGGGCGGACGGGACCGGCCGGGCGCGGGTGGCATCTGCCCAGGACCGAGGGGTGGGCGGGGCCGGAAACGGCTCAGAAGCGGACTCTCCCGGGGCGGGTGAAGCTGGGGTCACCGTGTTGACCCGGCGGTCACCCCGCCGGGCCGGGCTCAGCTCAGCAGGTCGGGTTCGCTGCGGCTGATGTCCTGCCAGAGGGGCTGGTAGTTGATCCATGCGACCAGGTCGCCGCCGAGCTGTTCCCGGGTGGCGACGGCCTGCCGGTGGTCGATGAGCACCGGGCGGCCCGCCGCGCGGGCGGTCAGTTGCACCTGGCTGGACCGCTCCATCGACACGAACCACCAAGCGGCCGCGTCCACCGAGTCGCCGACGGTCAGCAGGCCGTGGTTGCGCAGCACCAGCGCCTTGTGGGTGCCGAGGGCGGTGGCGATGCGGCGGCCCTCCTCGGCGTCCACGGTGACGCCGGAGTAGGCGTCGTACAGGGAGTGGTCCTCGTAGAAGGCGCAGCTCTCCTGGGTGATCGGGTCGAGGAGGTCGCCCAGGGCGGCGAGGGCGCGGCCGTGCACGGAGTGGCAGTGGGCGACGGCGACCACATCGGGGCGGGCGGCGTGCACCTGGGCGTGGACGGTGAAGGCGGCCTGGTTGACGTGGTAGCGGCCCTCGACGACCTGGCCGTCGCCGTTGACCAGCACGAGATCGCTCACGGTGACGTGCTTGAAGGGCAGGCCGAAGGGGTTGACCCAGAAGCAGTCGCTGTATTCGGGGTCGCGGGCGGTGATGTGCCCGGAGACGCCGTCCTCGAAGCCGAGGCGGCCGAAGAGGCGCAGGGCGCCGGCCAGCCGTTCCTTGCGGTGCCGGCGTTCGTCCTCGACCGATTCGTGCCGGGGCGGCATGGCGAACTGCAGCCGGTCGGTGGGCAGCGGGGCGGGGGGTGTGGGCCCGTGCATCGGTCCTCCAGCACTGGGTTGCTTTACCGGGCGGAAGTTACCGTCGGTCAGCGCGGGAGAACAGTGGTGTTGATGAAGAGATGAGAGAGCCACGAGGGAGCGCTGAGGGAGCACCGCTCGAATACCGGACAAGAGGTGTCTGCTTTACGGGGGACGCTGGGTGCATGAGCACTGTGCAGACCCCTGTGACCTGGGCGGCCTTCGCCGCCGCGGAGCCCGATCTCGCCCGGACCGTCGAGGAGCGGTTCGGCGCCTTCACGCACCACGTCCTCGCCACGCTGCGCCGGGACGGGTCCCCGCGGACCAGCGGGCTGGAGGTGCGCTTCCTGCACGGGGAGCTGTGGCTCGGCATGATGCCGCGGTCCCTCAAGGCCCTCGACCTGCGCCGCGACCCGCGCTTCGCGCTCCAGGCCAACCCCGGGGAGGGGCAGTCGATGGGCGGGGGCGACGTGCGGATCGGCGGCCGAGCGGTCGAGGTGACGGACGCCGGGGCCAAGGCCGCGTACGCGCGAGAGGTGGAGCCGCCGGAGCCGTTCCACCTCTTCCGTGCCGAGCTCACCGAGGTCGTGCGGACCTACGTCGAGGACGACGCCTTCCTCGTCCTGCAGACCTGGAGGCCGGGCGAGCCCCTGCGCACCGTCAAGCGCATCTAGCCCGCCGGGCCCGTCACCCCCGTCGTCCCTACCGGGAGGTCACTCCCACTCGATCGTCCCCGGCGGCTTCGACGTGACGTCGAGGACGACGCGGTTGACGTCGCGGACCTCGTTCGTGATGCGGGTGGAGATCTTGGCGAGGACGTCGTACGGCAGGCGGGACCAGTCCGCGGTCATGGCGTCCTCGCTGGACACCGGGCGCAGCACGATCGGGTGGCCGTAGGTGCGGCCGTCGCCCTGGACGCCGACCGAGCGGACGTCCGCGAGCAGGACCACCGGGCACTGCCAGATGTCGCGGTCCAGGCCGGCCGCGGTCAGCTCCTCGCGGGCGATCGCGTCGGCCTCGCGGAGCAGGTCGAGCCGCTCCTTGGTGACCTCGCCGACGATCCGGATGCCCAGGCCGGGACCCGGGAACGGCTGGCGCTGGACGATCTCCTCCGGCAGGCCCAGCTCCTGGCCGACCATGCGGACCTCGTCCTTGAACAGCTTGCGCAGCGGCTCGATGAGCTGGAACTCGAGGTCCTCGGGGAGGCCGCCGACGTTGTGGTGGGACTTGATGTTGGCGGCGCCGGTGCCGCCGCCGGACTCGACGACGTCCGGGTAGAGCGTGCCCTGCACCAGGAACTCCACCGCCGGGCCCTCGTCCGCGATGATCTCGGCCTGGGCCTGCTCGAAGACCCGGATGAACTCCCGGCCGATGATCTTCCGCTTCTCCTCGGGGTCGGACACCCCGGCCAGCGCCTTGAGGAACCGCTCCTCGGCGTCGACGACCTTCAACTGGACGCCGGTCGCCGCGACGAAGTCCTTCTCGACCTGCTCGGTCTCGCCCTTGCGCATCAGGCCGTGGTCGACGTAGACGCAGGTCAGCTGGGAGCCGATGGCCTTCTGGACCAGCGCGGCGGCCACCGCGGAGTCGACACCGCCGGACAGGCCGCAGATCGCGCGCTTGTCGCCGACCAGCTCGCGGATCGCCGCGACCTGCTCCTCGATGACGTTGTCCGTGGTCCAGTTCGGCTGCAGGCCGGCGCCGCGGTACAGGAAGTGCTCCAGCACCTGCTGGCCGTGCGTGGAGTGCATGACCTCGGGGTGGTACTGGACGCCGTAGAGCTTCTTCTCGTCGTTCTCGAAGGCGGCGACCGGGACGACGTCCGTGGACGCGGTGACCGTGAAGCCGTCGGGAGCGGCGGAGCAGGCGTCGCCGTGCGACATCCACACGTGCTGCTCGGCCGGCGTGCCCTCGAAGAGGGTGGAGGAGGCCTTGGCGACGTGCAGGTCGGTCCGGCCGTACTCACGGGCGCCGGTGTTGTCGACGGTGCCGCCGAGGGACTGCGCCATCAGCTGGAAGCCGTAGCACATGCCGAAGACGGGGACGCCGGCCTCGAAGAGCGCGCGGTCGAGACGGGGGGCGCCCTCCTCGTACACGGACGAGGGGCCGCCGGAGAGGATGATCGCCGCCGGGTTCTTGGCGAGGATCTCCTCCACCGGCGTGGTGCTCGGGACGATCTCGCTGTAGACCCGGGCCTCGCGGACTCGGCGGGCGATGAGCTGGGCGTACTGCGCGCCGAAGTCGACGACCAGGACGGTGTCGGGGGCGGCGGCACTAGGAGTCGCTGATGACACGGGGGCCTTCCGGCGGTGGGCGGGGTCTTGGTGCTGTCCGATTCTACCGAGTGCGCGCCGTGGCATACTGTCCGCATGCTCACGCACCCGACCTTCGTCTTTACCTATGGCATCCGGCCCGCCGGCTGCCATGGTCGTGCTGCTTGAGCTGACCGCCAAGCGACTTCCCAGGCGCCCCGGGCCGACAAGGTCCGGGGCGTCTGGCGTTTTCCCGGGCCGTGCCGGTCCGGGGCTCCGCACCCGAGAACCCAGGAGCCCCCATGACCACCCTCGACGTGACCGGCGCCCGCACCTCCGAGGCCGCCGACGTGATCACCGGTGCCCGCGAGCGCATCGACGCGCTCGACGACCGGATCATCGGGCTGATCCAGGAACGGATGGCCGTCTCCGCGGTGATCCAGGAGGCCCGGATCACCTCCGGCGGCCGGCGCGTGAACCTCTCCCGCGAGATGGAGGTCCTCGGCCACTACCGGGACGCGCTGGGCAAGCCCGGCACCTCCCTCGCCCTGACGCTGCTCGAACTGTGCCGCGGTCGCATCTGAGTTCGGTCCCGCTCTCACCCGTACGGCGCGTGACCGGCCCGGACGGCCTTCGTTGGTCCCGGTGTCCGCGTCAGCCAGGGGCGGGCCCGGAAGAACCACGCGTGGCTCGCTGGAGCGATGAGGCGTGCGGAGTGCCGCAGGCCGTGGGACCTCGCTCCAGGGAAGTGACCGGACGGCAGGGGACAGCAGCCCGGTCATCAAGAGAACGGCCGGTCCCGGGGACGCCCGGGGCCGGCCGGCGGAACGACACCCCGCCCCCGGGCGGATCGAGACCAGCGGCGCAACCCCCCGGCGCCGCTCCCCAGGCACCGGCGCTGCCCTGACGCCGGTGCTGACGAGAGAAGGGCCCCGCGGCTCCGTCCCGCGGGGCCCTTCGTCGTGCCGTCACCCGGGCCCACCGAAGACGTGCCGTCACCCGGGCCCACCGAGGAATGGCGTGACACAGGCCACATAAGAATCTCGTCAGATCAGGCACAACCATTCGCAGGCCTCACCGATCAAACGTCCAGAACCACGGGCCATGTCCGCGCAGCGCGTGCGGAGGCCTCCCACCGTGCCGCGGTCCCCCCGGGGCACGACTGATCGTTTAGAGGTCTACATGAAGCTTCGCCGCGCCATGGTCACCGCGGCGGCGACGGCTGCCCTCGTGCCGCTCGCCCTGCTGTCCGCCCCCGCCGCGTTCGCGGACACGTCCCCGACGTCGGGCACCTCCACCTCCCAGGAGACGTCCTCGTCGCAGACCGGGGAGGCCCAGGCCTCGGAAGGCGACACCACGCCGGGCACCGGTACCGAGGCCGACTCCGGGTCGCAGGACCAGGACCCGCAGCAGTCCGAGGGCTCGAGGGGCGAGGACGCCGAGCAGGGCGCCGGGACGACGCCGGAGGACAAGGGCTCGCAGGAGGACACCGGCGGCCAGGACGACACGAAGCCCGGCGAGGACGACGCCAAGCCCGGCCAGCCGGAGGACGGCAAGCCGAGCCCGAGCAAGTCCACCCCCGAGGAGCCCTCCGAGGACCCGAGCGAGTGCCCGGTCGACGAGGACGGCGTGGACGTCGACTCGCAGCTCAGCCTGGACGTCACCGGCCTGCCCGGCAAGATCGTCGCGGGCAGCGGCTGGCACACGTTCAAGCTCAGGGCCGCGAACCACAGCGACAAGACGCTCGGCACCGTGCAGTGGCTCGCCGCGGTCGACAACGACTCGATGAGCGACGACGAGGACACCTGGCTGAGCGAGTTCGCGCAGCTGCAGTTCTTCAACCCGCAGACCAAGGCCTGGGAGTCCATCGCCGACCAGGTGGGCAACGGCTTCTACTTCGGCGAGACGACCCTCGGCGCCCGGCAGACCGTGGACATCAAGCTCCGCGTGAACATCGCCAGGAACGCGCCCGTCGGCGACGGCTACACCGTCGGCCTCGGCGGCTACGTGGACTCCGAGAAGAACTGCGTGCACAACGCGTTCGCGCTGTTCGAGTTCACGGTCCTCAAGCCCGGCAGCAGCAACGACGACCCGGGCACGGCCAAGCCGGGCAAGGGCGAGAAGCCGGCCGGCGGCAAGGCGCCGCAGGGCGGCGCCGAGGAGCTCCCGGCCACCGGCAGCCTCGCCGAGACCGGTTCGAGCTCCGCGCTGCCGGTGATCGGTGCCGTCGGCGGCATCGCCGTGGTCGCCGGCGCCGGCGTGGTCTTCGCGGTGCGCCGCCGCGGCTCCGGGGCGCACGCCTGACGCACCACCGGTGGCCGTGCGCGTCACGGGTGACGGTACGGCCCGCCACCGGTGCCGTGCCCGTCCCGCGGGACGCCAGTACGGCCCACCCCTGAACCACCCCGTGAACCACAGAGGGACCTGCGCTCGGAGGGGGGCGCAGGTCCCTCTGTCGTGCCGCGGGCGGCCCGGCGAGGGACCCGCCGGGTCACTGCTTGGGCGGCACCGCCGGCATCCCGAGGAACGGCAGCCGCAGCGCGCCGAAGGCGTCCGCCGGGACCACCGGGCTCTTCGGCTCGACCGGCTTCAGCCGCTCGTACGCCGCTCCCTGCGCCGGACGCGGGTCCGCCTCGCCCTTGTTGGGCCAGAACGACATCGCCCGCTCGGCCTGCGCGGTGATCGTCAGCGACGGGTTCACGCCCAGGTTCGCCGAGACCGCGGCGCCGTCGACGACCGAGATGCCGGGGTGGCCGTACAGCCGGTGGTACGGGTCGATGACGCCGGTCTCGGGCGAGTCGCCGATGGGGCAGCCGCCGAGGAAGTGGGCGGTGAGCGGGGTGCCCATCAGCTCGCCCACGTTCGAGCCGGCGAAGCCGTTGATGTCGGCGGCGAGCACGGAGGCGGCCTCCGACGCGGCCTTGATCTGCTTCGGGTTGGGGGCGCCGTGGCCCTGGCGGGCGGTGAGCAGGCCCTTGCCGACGCCGTCCGGCTTCAGGTACGTGGTCAGGGAGTTGTCCAGCGACTGCATCACCAGGCCGATGATCGTGCGCTCCGACCAGCGCCGGTTCGACAGCGACCGCAGGACCAGCAGGGGGTGCCGGGCCGCGTTGCGCAGCCAGGCCAGCGCCCGCGACGAGCCCTCCGCATACGGGACCTGGAGGATCGACAGGCTGCCCATCGAGTTGGAGCCCCGGCCGTAGCGGACCGGTTCGATGTGGGTGTTCTCGTCCGGGTGGATGGACGACGTGATCGCGACACCGCGGGTGAAGTCGGCCCGGGGCGCGCCCGTCACCTTGCGGTAGCGCCGGTTGTCGGTCTGCGCGCCGACCAGCGCCTCGGAGTTGGTCCGGGTCAGTTCGCCCAGCCGCTTGGAGATGTAGGGCAGTTGCCCGCCGGCCTTCATGCGGTGCAACAGGGTCTGGGTGCCGTAGGTGCCGGCGGCCACGACGACCCGGCGGGCCCTGAAGAGGCGGCCCTCGGCGCTGCGGTCGTCGGTCGGCAGGGTGGCGACCGCGTAGCCGCCCCGTGAGTCGTCGGTGACCGACACGACCGTGGTCATCGGGTGGACGACCGCGCCGGCCTTCTCGGCGAGGTGGAGGTAGTTCTCGTTGAGCGTGTTCTTGGCGCCGTGGCGGCAGCCCGTCATGCACTCGCCGCACTCGGCGCAGGCGGCGCGCTCCGGGCCCACACCGCCGAAGTACGGGTCGGGCACCCGCTCGCCCGGCCGGGCCCGCGTCCGGCCGTCGGCGTCCTCGCCGTCGCCGAAGAACACGCCGACCGGGGCCAGGTGGAAGGTGTCGCCGACGCCCATCCGCTCGGCCGCCGCCTTCAGGTGGACGTCGGAGGGCGTCATCGTCGGGTTGAGCCGGACGCCGAGCATCCGCCGCGCCTGGTCGTAGTACGGCTTCAGCTCCTCCTGCCAGTCGGTGATGTCACGCCACTGCGGGTCCTCGAAGAACGCGGTGGGCGGCACGTACAGGGTGTTGGCGTAGTTCAGCGACCCGCCGCCGACGCCCGCGCCCGCCAGCACCATGACGTTGCCGAGCAGGTGGATGCGCTGGATGCCGTACATGCCGAGCTTCGGCGCCCACAGGTAGTTCTTCAGGTCCCAGGAGTTCTTCGGCAGGGTCTCCCGGGTGAAGCGGCGGCCGGCCTCCAGCACCCCCACCCGGTAACCCTTCTCGGTGAGGCGCAGGGCGGTGACGCTGCCGCCGAAGCCGGAGCCGACGACGACGACGTCGTAGTCGTACACGCCGGCAGCGTCGTGGGCGTCGGCAGCGTCGTGGGCGTCGCCGGCGGCACGGACGACGCCGTGGTGGGAGCTGTCGGAGCTGTCCTGGGGCACGTGCTCTCCTCGTCGAGAACGGGTGGGGCCGGGAGGGACCGCGCCCGGCCCGGAAACCGGTGCGGGGGTCCCTACTTGAGGCGCAGGGCCTTCATCAGCCGCAGGCTGCGGCTCATGAACTGCGCGTACTTCTCGTCCGTCATGCCCAGCGCCGGTGCCATCGGCAGCAGCCGCTGCTGGGCCACCGTCTGGGCCTCCGTGTACTTGAGGATCCCCTCGGAGCCGTGGCGGCGGCCCAGGCCGGAGTCCTTCATGCCGCCCATCGGGGACTGGACGCTGCCGTACGCGGCGGCGTAGCCCTCGTTGACGTTGACCGTGCCGGAGCGCAGCCGGGCGGCGACCGCGCGGCCCCGGCGGCCGTCCTTGGTCCACACCGAGGAGTTCAGGCCGTACGGCGTGGAGTTGGCGAGGTCGACGGCCTCGTCCTCGGTGCGGAAGCGGTAGACGGAGACGACCGGGCCGAAGGTCTCCTCGGTGCACACCGCCATCGGCTCGGTGACGCCGTCGAGGACCGTCGGCTCGAAGAAGTACGGCCCGACGTCCGGCCGGGCGACACCGCCGGCGAGCACCCGCGCGCCCTTGGCCACGGCCTCCTCGACGTGCCGGGTGACGGTCTCCAGCTGCCGCTCCCCCACCAGCGAGCCCATGTCGGCGCCGTAGGCGAGGGCCGTGCCCAGGCGCATCGCCCGGGTGCGGGCGGCGAAGCGCTCCAGGAAGGCGTCCGCGATCGACTCGTGGACGTACAACCGTTCGATGGAGATGCACAGTTGGCCCGCGGAGGAGAAGCAGGCGCGCACCGCGCCCGCGGCCGCCCGGTCGAGGTCGGCGTCCTCCAGGACCAGCATGGCGTTCTTGCCGCCGAGTTCGAGGGAGACGCCGACCAGGCGGGCGGCGGCGCCCTGCGCGACCTCGCGGCCGGTGCGGGTGGAGCCGGTGAAGGAGACGTAGTCGGCGTGCCTGACCACCTCGGGACCGACGACCGGGCCCTCGCCGAGGACGACCTGGAAGACCTCGGCCGGCAGGCCCGCCTCGACCAGCAGGTCGCGCGCCCACAGCGCGGTCAGGCAGGTCTCCGTGTCCGGCTTCATCACCACCGCGTTGCCCGCCACGAACGCCGGCAGGGCGTCGCCCACGGACAGCTCCAGCGGGTAGTTCCAGGGGGCGATCTGGCCGACCACTCCGCGTGGGTGGCGCAGCTCGGTGACCTTCGTCAGGGTCGGCATCGCGCCGGTGTGCCGCTTGGGCCGCAGGTAGGCGGGGGCCTTGCGGCCGTAGTGGCGGGCGGCGACCGCGACGGCCTGGACCTCCTCGTGCGCGTGCAGCCGGGCCTTGCCGGTCTCCAGCTGGATCAGGTCCAGGACCTCCGCCTGGCGCTCCAGGACCAGGTCGTGGAAGCGCAGCAGCACGGCCGCGCGCTCCCGTACGGGCGTGCGCTCCCACACGGCCTGCGCGGCGCGGGCGCGGTCGAAGGCGGCGGCCACGTCCTCGGGCGTGGACTCCGGCAGGTCGGCGAGCTTCTCGCCGGTGAACGGCGTGTGGTTGGCGGTCCGGCCCGAGCCGGCCACCCCCTTGGTGAGCTGGGCCACCAGCTCCGGCGTGACCACGTCGGCCGCGGTGCGGGCGCCCGGCGGGACGGGGGCGACGGGGTTGGTGCCGGTAGCGGCCTTCTCAGGAGCCTGCGCGTCGGTCATGAGGCGCAGGGTATGCCGCCGGACGCCCTTTGTGTACCCGTCGGTAACAGGGATTCACGCAGCGCTCACACGCCGCCAGTGATCACTGGCACGAATGCCCTGATCAGGGGCCTTCCCTCAGCCCGGGAGGATGACGAGCCGGTCCCGGGCCGCCTTGAACAGCGCGGCCCCCTGCTTCTCCTCCGCCGACCCCTTGGGCATCTCGACCCGCAGCTCGTACTGGCGCCCGTCCTCGGTGCGGACGAAGAACTCCAGCACCCGGTGCCGGGCGTCCTGGTCGCCGTACACCGTGTCGGACTGCACGGCGTCCCGGCCGCGCAGCGAGGTGACCGTGTACTGCGTGGCGTGCTCGTCGAAGTACGTCCAGGTCCGCGCGTGCTGCTTGGCCTGGCCCATGAGGTCGCCGTCCGGCGAGGAGTCGTACTGCACGAGGCGGACCTGGACGGAGCCGGCCGCGTACTCGACCATGCGGGGCTGGTAGGTGTCGCTGCCCTGGCGGGCGTACTCCGTGTAGGCGGTGGGGAGGGAGAGCGTCGCGCGCATCGCCTGCTCGGGGTGCGCGGTCCAGCCCGCGGCGCTCGGGGCGGGGGCGGAAGCGGAGGCGGTGCCGGGGCCCGGCTTCCCGGACGAGGGGTTGTGCGCCGCCGTGTTCCTCGTGTCCGCGCCGTCGTCGGGGCCGAGGACGAAGGCGGACCCGAACCAGACGGTGCCGACCAGGACCCCGCCCAGGAGGGCGAGGGGGAGGGGGCGGCGGTGGAGGGAGCGGCGCGGGGACGACGCGGGGGCCTGCGGCCCGGTCGGCGGGGGCGGGGGCTCGTCCGTCGTGCCGGGTCGGGCGGGGGTGGCGTCGTCGGGGGGTGTGCGGTCGGCTTCCGGTGCGGCGTCGGCGTCGGCGTCGGCGTCGGTGTCGGCGTCGGCGTCGGCGTCGGTGTCGGCGTCGGCGTCGGCTGCATCCGCGGCTGCGGCGGGCGGTGACGCCAGTCGTCGCGTGCGTATGTCTTCGGCGAACTCCCGCAGCGCGCGGGCCTCCTGGGGTGCGAGGCCGTCTGCCGTCGGCGCCCCCGGTAGGGGCCACGCGTCGGCCGCGGGTACGTCGTCGGCGGCCTCCCGCACCGGTGGCGTACCGTCGGCGGTCTCCCGCACCGGTGGCGTACCGTCGGCCACCGCCCGCAGCACCGCCTCCGCCTCCTCGGCGTCCGGGCGCAGGGCGGGGTCCTTCACCAGCAGCCGGGTGAGCAACGGGCCGAGGTCGCCCGCCCGTTGCGGTTCCGGCACGTCGGCGGCCAGGATCGCGGCGAGCGTCGACTCCAGCGACGTACGGCGGAACGGGGACCAGCCCTCCACGGCGGCGTACAGCAGGACGCCCAGGGACCACAGGTCGGAGGGCGGGCCGGCGATGCGGCCGGACATGCGCTCGGGGGCGACGAACTCCAGCGAGCCGACGAACTCGCCGGTCGCGGTGAGGGAGTCCTCGCCCTGGACGTGGGCGATGCCGAAGTCGGTGAGGACGACCCGGCCGTGCGCGCCGAGCAGGACGTTGGCCGGTTTGACGTCCCGGTGGACGATGCCGACCGCGTGCGCGGCACGCAGCGCGCCGAGGACGGCGAGGCCGACGCGCGCGGCTTCCGGGGGCGCCAGCGGGCCGCGCCGCAGCAGCTCCTGGAGGGACTCGCCGCGGACCAACTCCATGACGATCCACGGAAGTACGTCGAGGCCAGCCGCCCCGACCACCGGGTCGGCGCCCTCGCCGTCCGCCTCCTCGGCGACCACGTCGTGGATGGAGACGGCCGAGGGGTGGTCGACGCGGGCGGCCGCGCGGGCCTCGCGGTAGAGGCGGTGGGCGGCCCGGCGGTGCGACTCGTCCCCGGGTTCGCCGGGCAACCGGGGCTCCTTGACAGCGACTTCGCGGTCGACGAGCTCGTCGTGCGCCCGCCAGACCGTGCCCATGCCGCCGGAGCCGATGCGCTCCAGCAGCCGGTACCGGCCGCCGACGGTCCGCCCCTCGCCGCCCGCGGCGTCCCGGTCGTTGCTCATGCCCCATGACTACCGTGCGCGGCCCCCGGTTGTCGACGCGCACCGGCGCCCGCCGGTCAGAGCCTGTCCACGTCCAGGTTGGCGATCGCGGTACGGGCCACCTCGCGGCCCCGGCCGGTGAAGTCGCCCTTGCCCGGATAGGACACGGTGAGCTTGTACATGTCCCCGGCGGAGGAACGGTAGTAGAAGATCTGCACCTCGCGCGGGAGGGGGTTGCGGCTGTCGTCGGTGTCGTAGCGGACCGTGTTCCGGGCCGCCTTGCGGCCGTGGAAGGTGACGTTGTCGTCGGTCGCGGTGCGCGGGTGCTCGGGCATGTCGAGGCGGTAGTCGCCGCTCGCCAGGAAGTCGCCGTTGTCGGCGTACATCTCGGCCGCCGCGGACTCCTTGATCCCGGTACCGCGGTCCTCGGCCTTGCGGGCGACGGACAGCGCGAGCGAGATCGCGCCGCTCGGGTCGGTGTAGGCGACCCGGTGCCCGTCGTCCGACGCCTTCTCCGGCACGCTCCGCACGTACGCGTCGGGGTGGGCGACCGTGGCCGTGAGGTCCTTCTCGTGGCCCTTGGACCAGTAGTCGGGCAGCGGCCCGGCGAACGGGTCGGCGAGCACCAGGTACGCCGCCACCGCCGCGGCCACCACGGCCGCCCCCAGCCCGGTCCACGCCGCACGCCCCGATGACCGCTTCGGGCGCGGGACGTGCACCTCGCGCACGAGCGGCGCCGGCGGCGGCACGGGCGGTTTCGCGGCGGCCTGGAGCAGTGCCCGCACCCGGGCGGCGTCCGGGCGCCGGGCGGGGTCCTTCTCCAGCAGCCCGTTGATGGCCTCGGCGAGCGGACCGGTCGCCGCGGCGGGCGGCGCCGGCACGGCGTGCAGCACCGACTGGAGGGTGGCGGGGGTGTTGCTGCGGCGGAACGGCGAGACGCCCTCGGTCGCCGCGTACAGCACGACGCCCAGCGACCACAGGTCGGACGCGGGTCCCGGCCGCCGGCCCAGCACCCGCTCCGGCGCTATGTACTCGGGGGAGCCGACGAAGCCGCCGGTGTCGGTGAGGTTGCTCTCGCCCTCGATGTGGGCGATGCCGAAGTCGGTGAGGACGACGCGGTCGTGCCGGCCCAGCAGCACGTTGTCCGGCTTCACGTCCCGGTGCAGGATGCGCGCCGCGTGCGCGGCCTCCAGCGCGCCGAGCACCTCCAGGCCGATCCGGGCCGCCTCGCGGGCGTCGAGCGTGCCCTCCTGGAGGACGTCGCCCAGAGAGCGCCCGTGGACCAGCTCCATCACGATCCACGGGCGGCCGTCGACGACGGCCACGTCGTGCACGTTCACGACGGCGGGGTGGTCGAGGCGGGCCGCCGCGCGCGCCTCGCGGCGCATCCGCTCGAAGGCGTTGGCCCGCTCCCGCTCGGGGAGGTGGTCCGGTACGCGCGGCTCCTTGACGGCGACCTCCCGGTCCACCGTCACGTCCTCGGCCCGCCACACCGTGCCCATGCCGCCGTGCCCGAGCCTGGCCAGCAGCCGGTAGCGCCCCGCGACGAGCCGGCCGGCTCCGGGGTCCTGGGAGACGGGCGGGGACGGTGCGGGGGCCGGGCCCGGTGCGGCGGCCTGCGCGGGAGACGCCGGGGCCGGCGGGGTGGGGCCCTGGACCGGCGGGGTGGGCCCGTGGACCGGCGGGACCGGACCCTGCGCCGGTACCGCCCCAGGCCGTGGCGGCTGGAGAACGAAACTCGTCGTGTCCTCGGCCCCGTGCGGAGCTCCCCCGTTGCTGCTCATGCGTCCATCCCTATCGCGCCGGGCGCCCGCCGCTCCACACCCGGGGCCCACCGGTCACAGAGCCGTGACGTACCGGGCACGTGCCCGCCGCCTCCCCCGTGGCCTCACGAGGCCGTGAACGTGTCGACGGCCACGTCGAAGTACTCCCGCGCCTCGCGCACCTTGCCGACCGGCGCCGACACCCACACGTCGTAGAGCCGGCCGCCGTCCTCCCAGCACAGGTCGTAGGTGTGCCGGGGGCCCTCCGCCGCGCTGAAGCCGTTCCAGGTGAACTCCCAGAGCGCGGCGGGCCGTCCGCCGTGCGTGGTGTCGGTGACCACGCCGTCGCGGTAGCCGGGGTTGGTGTCGGTGCCCTCGGCGGCGGCGCGTTCCATCACGGCGTGCGGGCCGCCCGGCCCGGGTGCGGTCACCTTGACGCCGAGGCGGAAGGCGCCGTCCGGGGAGAGGTAGAAGACCCGCTCCCCCTGCGGGCTGCGGGTGAAGCCGTCCGGCACGGCGAGCGCGAACCCGGCCGGGTCGTCGGCGATGCGGTACCCGGAGGGCGCCCCCGGCCGGGCGTGGGAGGCCGGGGACACGGGCGGGGCCGGCGCGGCGGTGCGCGTCACGGTCACGGTGGGGTGCGGCGTCGCAGACGTCGTGGGGGCGGGCGTCGGCCCGCGCGTGCCGCTGCCGGTCGCGCCGTGCGGCGCCGAACTGGCCGGGGTGCCGCCCCCGTCGCCCCCGCCGTGCACGAGCAGCGCCGCCGCCGACAGGCCGGCCCCGGCCAGCGCGGCCACCAGCAGCGCGGCGATCAGCGCGCCCCGCTTGGTGCGCGGCGGCCGGTCCCGGGGGACCGGACGGTCGGCGGGCCCGGACGGCTCCTGCGGGGCGGCGCCGGCCGTCTCCCCCGGCGGCCGGCGCCGCGGCGGACCGGCGTGCGGTACGTCCCGCTGGGTCGGCGTGCGGTCGGCGGGCGCCGCGGGCACGCGCCCGGTGTCCCGGTAGGCGCGCAGCATCCGCTCCGCCTCCTCCGCGCCCAGCCGCCGCTGCGGATCGCGCTCCAGCAGCCCCCGTACGACGGGCAGCAGCGGCCCCGCCTCGGCCGGCGTGCGGATCTCGTCGAAGACGACGGCGTGCAGGATGCCGCCCAGCGAGTCGCGCCGGAACGGCGAGCGGCCGCTCAGGGCCGTGCACAGCAGCGCGCCCAGCGACCACAGGTCGGACTCCGGGCCGGTGCGCTCGCCGGACATGCGCTCCGGGGCGGTGTACTCGGGCGAGCCCACGAACGAACCCGTCTCGGTGAGCGTGGTGGCGCCCGCGACCTGGGCGATGCCGAAGTCGGTCAGGACGACCCGGCCGGTGCCGGACTCGATGAGGACGTTGGCGGGCTTGATGTCGCGGTGCAGGACACCGGCCTCGTGCGCGGCGCGCAGGGCGCCCAGCAGGGCCAGGCCGATCCGCGCCGCCTCGGCCACGTCGACCGGGCCGTGCTCGGCGATCCGGTCGGCGAGCGAGCCGCCGTCGATCAACTCCATGACGATGTAGGGGCGTTCGTCCTCCACCACCACGTCGTGCACCACGATGATGTGCGGGTGGTGCAGCTGGGCCACCGCGCGGGCCTCGCGCAGGGTGCGGTCGCGGCGGTCGCGGGCGTCGGTGTCGTCGAGGGAGGCGTCCTGGGAGAGTTCCTTCACGGCGACGCTGCGGCCGAGCAGTTCGTCGGTCGCCCGCCACACCACGCCCATGCCGCCGCGCCCGAGCCGTGTCCGCAGCCGGTAACGGCCCGCGATCACACGGCGGTCCTCGTCCCCCTCGGTCCCCATGGGCCCCATCATGCCGCACCGGACGGTCCGCCTCCGGGGCGGTGACCGGCCAACTCCCGTGCCCTCCGGCGGCCGCGGGGCCACCGGGGTCCGGCTCAGGAGGTGCCGGCGGGCTCCCGCCAACTGCGCAGCACCGACTCGAACTGCTCGGCGGTGGTGTCCCAGTCGTCGGCCGGCGAGGAGATGTACAGGACGTACTCGGTACCGTCCCGCCCGAGGTACGTCTCCTCCTTCGCGCGCCGCGGCCCGGGGAAGTCGGTGTCCTTGGCGAGCGCGGTCCAGGTGTACTCCCACTCGGACCCGGGGCGGTCACGGTAGACGTTGCGCTCCAGCGTCACCCGCCGGTAGTCCACGAGCCGCCTCAACTGCGTGTCCAGGTCGGCCTGGTGCTCGTAGGCGTCGTCGTAGTCCGGGGAGGTGTCCACGGCGATGCGCACGAAGTGCTCGCCGCCGTCGGGCGTGTAGTCGACCTGCTTGAGGTCGCCGTCGTCCTGGTACACCACGCGCTTCCAGCCCGGGGGCAGGGACAGCCGGAAGCCCAGCGGGTCGGTCACCGGCTGCCAGGAGTCGGGCGAGGTGCCGTCGCTCGCCGACGGGCTGGGCTGCGAGGGGCTGGGCGCGGAGGGGCTCGGCGACAGGGTCGTACGGCCGCCGCCCTGGTCGTGCCGGCCGGAGTCCCACTGCTGGAGCACCACGGCCGTACCGCCGCCGATCAGCGCGGCCACGGCCACCACGAGGGCGAGCGTGCGCAACCGGCGCCGCCGGGACGGCTGTTGGGGACGCACGGCGGTCCCCGGCCCCGGCGGCGGCCCCATCGGGGTCGGCCCCACGGCGGTCGGACCGGTGACGGACGACTGCGGCACGGGCGTGTGCGCGAGGGACGCGTACGGCAGGGGCGTGTGGGAGGCGGGCGTGTGGGAGGCGGGCGTGTGGGAGGCGGGCGTGTGGGAGGGCGGCGTGTGCCCGCCCGGCGTCCCCGGGCCGTACGGCGCCCCGGTCGCGTCGTCGGCACCGCCGGGGTGGGTGCCGCTCGCGTAGGGCGTCCGCCCGCTGCCGCTGTCGTAGCCGGGCCGCAGGTCGGGGCCGTACTGCGTCGGCACATACGCCTGGGCCTCGTGCGGGCTGCGGCCCTCGGCGGCCTGGGCGAGCAGGTGCTCGGCCTCGGCGGTGCCGGGACGGGAGGCGGGGTCCTTGCGCAGCAGCGCGGTGATGACGGGCCCGAGCGGACCGGCGTACCGCGGCTCGGCGGCCTCCTCCTCCACCACGGCCTGCATGGTGGACAGCGGGGACGTGCGGCGGAACGGCGAACGGCCCTCGACGGCCGTGTACAGGGTGGCGCCGAGCGCCCACAGGTCGGAGGACGGGCCGGGGTCCTGGCCGCGGACCCGCTCGGGGGCCAGGTAGTCGACGGAGCCCACGACCTCCCCGGTGCGGGTGATGGTGGTGTCGCCGTCGATCTGGGCGATGCCGAAGTCGGTGAGCAGGACCCGGCCGTCGTGCGAGAGAAGGACGTTGCCGGGCTTGACGTCGCGGTGCAGGACACCGGCGGAGTGCGCGGCGCGCAGGGCGCGCAGCACCCACAGGCCGATCCGGGCGGCCTCGGCGGGTTCGAGGCGGCCCTCCTGCTTGACGGCGTCGGCGAGCGAGCGGCCCTCGACCAGCTCCATCACGATCCAGGGGCGGCCGTCGTGTTCGAGCACGTCGTGCACGGTGACCACGGCGGAGTGGTTGATCCGCGCGGCGGCGCGGGCCTCGGCCCGGGTGCGCGCGAGGAGGGCCGGCTGTTCGCTCTCGGAGACGTAGAGCGCGGCGGTCAGCTCCTTGATGGCGACGGCCCGGTGCAGCAGCTCGTCGTGGGCGCGCCACACCCGGCCCATGCCGCCGCTGCCGATGGAATCGGCGAGCCGGTAGCGGCCCGCGAGGAGCAGGCCCTGCATCTGATTCACGTTGCCCCGCAATGCTCTTGACAGGGTCAGCGTAAGGATTGCCCAGCGTCCACGGAACCAGCGGGGTGCCAAGGAGACCGCACTGTGACGGTTGTCGCTTCCGGCCCGCGGCGGGAACCGGACGCGTCACCGGCCCCCGTCACCGTCGGCCCCGTGCCGGTCAGCCCGTGTACTGGTAAGTAGCCTGCGCCTGCTCGTAGATGCGGGTCACCTCGTCGCGCTCGGCCTCCGGGCCGCGCACCTGGACGACGTGGTAGCGGCCGTGGAGCAGCAGCGCGAGGTTGCGCACGTAGAGCTCCCGTCCGCCGGACCCCGTCCAGGTGAACTGGCCCTCCGCCATGACACGTTCACCCACCTGGGTGGTGCGCAGCCCGGAGGCGGTGGCCCAGCTGGAGTCCCGGTACGGCTGGAGCTCGCTCTCCTTCTCCCGCTGGTAGACCATCGGGTCGCCGCCGTACCGGGCCGCGGAGTCCCGGCCGGGGACGACGATCAGCTCGAAGTCGCCGTGGGAGTACACGACCTGGGCGCGCCCGTTCTTCGGCGTGCGGTCCCAGCCGTCGGCCACGGCGACGCGGAAACCGGCCGTGTCGGTGCGCAGCGTGAAGCCGTCGGCGACGGCGGGGCCGGAGCCGGACGGGGTCCCGGCGGCCGAACTGCCGCTGCCGCGCGGCGCGGGCGAGGTCTGCTCGGGCCGGGGTTCGCTGCTGCTGCTCGCCGCGGGCGCGTCGCTGACGGTGCCCGAGCCGGTGTTCTGCGCGGTGCCGTCCCGCTCGTCCGCCTTGGGCATGAACAGCACCGCGTACGCGACCGCCGCCGCCAGTACCAGCAGGATCAGCACGAGCAGGGTGCGGCCCAGGCTGCGGGGCGATCCGCTCGCCTCCTGCCGTTTGTGCCGTCCGTGGTGCGCGGGCAGTCCGGCCCTGCGGCGGCGCACCAGTTCGCCCTTGCGCCGGATGATGGGCAGCCGGCGCGGATCGGCCGGCGGCGCGGCGATGACGTGGGCGCCCGCCTCGGGTTCGGGCGCCGAGCGCACCAGGGAGCGCAGCCAGCCGCTGAGGAGCTCCACGTCGGGGCGTTCGGTGGGGTCCTGGCGCAGCAGCGACTCCACGACCGGCCGCAGCGGCCCGCACTCCTCGGCGAACGCGGGCGGCTCCGCGCACACCATCTGCACCAGCTCGGCGGTCGAGTCCTCGGGATAGGGCGCGTGGCCCTGCACGGCGCGGAACAGCAGGGCGCCGAGCGCCCACAGGTCGGTGGCGGGTCCGATGGGCGCGGCGAGCTGCCAGTTCTCGTGCACCGGGCCGGCCTGTTCGGGCGCCCACCGCTCGGTGACCGGGCCGACCACGGCCATCCGGGCCTGCCGTGCCCGCTCGGCGGCGAGCGCGGTGGCGGGCCCGCGCGGGGCGGGCGTCCCGGCGGCGGGGTCGTCCCACCGGGCGGGCCGCGTCCCCGGCTGCTCGACGGCGCCGGGGCCCTCAGCGGGGGCGGGGAGCTGGCGGCCGCCGTCGTAGGGGGCCGGGGCGGGCAGGCCCGCCCCGGCCCCACGCGCCCCGTAGGGGTCGGCGATCTGCCCGGGCGGCTGACCGCCCGGCTGCGCGAGCCCGCTGCCGTACGGCGACATCGGCGCGCCCTCCCCCGGGCCGCCCTCGACCGGGGTGCGGGCGCCGGGGAGTGCCGGCCGTCGGCCCTGCTGGGCGTCCTGGGCCTCCTGGATCCGGGCCGCCGCCCGCGCGCCCGCCCGGTACGCGGCGATCGCGCCGGCCCGCGCGGCGCGGATGTCCTCAGTGCTGTCCAGCGCCCGGGGGGCGAGCGCGCCACGGGATCCGGGAACGGCCGGGGAGGTCCCCCCGGGGGGCACGGGCCTCGTCCCCGGAGCGACTCCGGGTGCGCTGCCCGGGGCGGGTGAGGGCGCGGGGAGCCGGCCCGCCGCCCGCGCCTCGATGGCGGCACGACGCGCGGCCTCGGGGTCGACCGCACCGCCGGGCCCACCGGCCGTGGAGCCACCGGGCCCACCGGCCGCGGGGCCACCGGGGCCTGGGCCCGGCCCGCCGTCGTCCTCGGTCGGCACGGGGTCGTACCCGCACAGCGCCTCCTCGGCCGCGCCGACCGCGAGCCCGGTCAGCATGATGCGGCCGTCGTCGCAGACCAGGACGGTGCGCGCGGTGATGTTCCGGTGCACCCAGCCGTGCGCGTGGAGCACCCGCAGCGCCATCAGCACGTCGGAGGCGACCTCCGCCGCCCGGTACGGCGTCAGCGTCCGCTCGGCGAGCAGCGCCGCGAGCGGCCGGGCGGCCACCAGCTCGCTGACGATCCACAGCGAGCCGCCGTCGGCGAACACGTCGAAGACCTGGTCGAGGCGGGGGTGGTCGGGGATGCGGGCCGCGGCCTGCGCGGCCTCCACGGCGCGCCGCACGACCGGGTCGGACGGCCTGCGCGTGCTGGTGCCGGGCATCCTGCGCTCACGGGCGGTGAATCCCGCGGGCAGTCCCTCCGCGTCGAGCACCTCGGCCTCGACGACCTCGGGCAACGGCACCTGACGGACCAGGACTTCCTGTCCGCTGTAGGTGTCGAAGGCCCGGCTCTCGGTGAGTTCGTACTCGTCGGCGGGCGGCAGCGGCAGGCGGTAGCGGTCGGCGAGCACCCGCCCCGCATAGTCGTCCACGTTGCCTCCCCCGGCCGCCCGGTCGGTCAAATCCGTTCGTGTCACGCACCGTTGTGGGCATCCGGCTGGATGCGTACGGTCCGCAAGCACTCACGATACGTGCCGGAGGCAACCCGCAAAGAGGGGATGCCAGATCTCGCCTCCCCGGCCGCTCCTTCCACGGCTTCCCGCCGTACCGCGCCCCGAACGCCGGCCGGCCGTCACTTCTTCGGCTGGAACGTCTCCGAGAGCGTCTTCCAGGTGGCCGCCCGCTCGGCGCTGTTCCAGTCGGCCGCCTTCGCCGTGTACATCAGCCCGTAGCCCTGGTGGTCGTTCACCACGAAACCCCGGTCGACCGTCCGGTACGCGGTGCCGCCGTCGACGTAGGTGAACTCCCAGTCGGCCGCGTTCCAGTCGCGGTAGTCCACCTTGGCTATCCGGATCCTCTGGTACTGCGAGCGCACCATGTAGCGCTCCTGGTTCGTCCAGTCGGCGACCGGGTCGTCCTTCGGCTCGGTCGTCCAGGCGATGAGCAGTTTCTGCCCGTTCGGCCCGGTGAACCGGTCACCGGCGGCGGCGGTCGTCTGGAACTTCCACCCCGGCGGCAGTCCGATGGAGTACCCCTGGCCGCCCTTGTGCGTGAACACGGCCGTGCCCTTCCCACCCGCCGACGCTCCCGCACCGGTGCTGCTGCTCGCCCCGGACCCGCTGCCCGGCGCGGCGGCGGAGGAGGTCCCGGTGGGAGCGGACTGCGAGGCCGACCCGTCGGTGCCGGTGCCGCCGCTCTTGTCCTCCTTGGTGCCGGGGCTGCGACCGGTCACCGAACTCGCCCCGGGGCCGCCCTTGGCGCCGTCGGAACCGTCGTCGTCCCCACCGCCGAGGGTGAGGGCCAGCACGGTGCCGAGCACCGCCAGCGCCGCCACCACGGCGATGATCACCAGCGTGCGCCGCGGCACCACGTCGGTGAGTGGCGCCCGGGGCACCGGCCTCGGCGGCAGATCGGCCGGCGGCGTCATCACGGGCCAGCCCGAACTGCGGCCCCCGCCCGAGCCGGTGGAGCCGGCGGAGCCGGTGGAGCCGGTGGAGCCGGTGGAGCCGGTGGAGCCTGCGTCGCCCGCACCGCCCGCCGTCCCGACGGACGCCGACCGCACGGAGGTCGTCGCGGCCGTGCCCGTGGACCGCGTCCCGCCGGAGCCGGCCGCGTCCGCCGTGTCGACCCCGCCCGCGGCCGTCCCGCTCGCGGACCCGTCACGCGTCCCGGCCGCCGCGGCCGCCGCCCCGCCCGCCGCAGCCTTGCGCACGGACCGCAGCGCCCCGCGCAGCTTCTCGCCCGAACTGCCCTTCTCCCGCGTCCCGTCCGCCTGCTTGGGCAGCGGCACGACCTTCGTCGCGTCCGCCGGCTCGGACTCCTTCGGGTCGCGCGCGAGGATGACCGCGTTGAGCATGGCGCGCGCCCCGGCGTCGTCCAGGCGCCGCTCCGGGTCCTTGGTCAGCAGCCCGTAGATGACGTCCCGCAGCGGACCCGCGTTCTTCGGCTCCTCCAGCTGCTCGGTCATCACCGCGGTGAGCGTCGCGATCGCCGAGCCCTTGTCGTACGGCGGGGTGCCCTCGACCGCCGCGTACAGCAGTCCTCCGAGCGACCACAGGTCGGCCGCCGGGCCGGGCTTGTGCCCGCGCGCCCGCTCGGGGGCGATGTAGGAGGGGGCGCCGACGAGCATGCCGGTGGAGGTGATGGACGGATCGCCCTCGACCTGCGCGATGCCGAAGTCGGTGAGCACGACGCGGTCGGTGCCGGACTCCAGCAGCACGTTGGACGGCTTCACGTCACGGTGCAGGATGCCCTCGCGGTGCGCCGACCGCAGGACGTCCAGGATCGCCAGGCCCACCCGGGCGGCCCGCTCGGGCTCCAGCACGCCGTCCTCGCGGATGACCTCGGCGAGCGACTTGCCCTCGACGAGTTCCATCACGATCCACGGCCGGTCGTCCTCGTCGACCACGTCGAAGACCGTCACCGCGCTGTTGTTGCGGATCCTGGCGATGGCCTTGGCCTCGCGCAGCGTCCGCGTGATCAGCCGGCGCTTCTCGTCGTCGTCGATGTTCGACGGGAACCGCAACTCCTTGACGGCGACCGTCCGTCCGAGCGTCTCGTCCTCGGCGCGCCACACCGTACCCATGCCGCCGCGGCCGAGTACGTCTCCCAGCCGGTACCGCCCGGCGAGGAGACGTGCGCTCTTGTCCTGACGGGATGCTCCCGCCCGCTCCGCCTCCGACATGCGTCCCCTCAAGCAACCCGCCCTGACAGAGCCTCCATTGTCCCTCACCCGACAAGTGCCCAACGCCCCGGGTGCCCCCGTCCGGACCTCTTGCACGGCACATTTCGGCCAATAGGTGCGTCACAGTTCGGCCGCGGACCGCGACACGCCGGGAACGGGACCTTCCACACCTCCCCCGCCACCCGCCGACGCGGTTCACAGGGAGCCCGTGCAGGATGGGGCGCCCGCCCACGAGAGGACCCGCGATGCCGAGCCGCCGCGCCAGCGCCGCTCCGCTGCTCCGAAGTCTGCGGGTCGTCCCCCTGGTCCTGGTGCTCCTGTGGCTCACTACGAGCGCCTCGCAGAGCGCGTCCCCGGCACCGGCGGACGCCCTGCTGCCGCTCCTGCTCACCCGGGGCGGGGTGCCCGCCGCCGCGCTGCTGGCCCGGGAGGAGAACGGCACCCGCTACGCCGAGGCGGGTCCGGGCATCGCACGCGACGACCGCTTCCGGGCCGGCAGCGTCACCAAGACGTTCGTGGCCACCGTGGTGCTCCAACTGGCCGCCGAGCACCGGCTGTCGCTGTCCGACCCGGTGGAGCGGCACCTGCCCGGCCTGGTGCGTGGGGCGGGCAACGACGGGCGCGCGCTGACCCTCCGTTCCCTGCTCACCCACACCAGCGGCCTGTACGACTACACCCGGGACACCAGCGGCACGGTGCCCGTCACCGCGCGGCAAGCCGTCCGTCTCGCCCTCACCCACCCTCCGGCCGACCGAGGCCGCTTCGCCTACTCCAACACCAACTACGTCCTGCTCGGCCTGGTCGTCGAACAGGTCACGGGCCGCTCCTACGCCGCCGAGGCCGAGCGGCGGCTGCTCATTCCGCTGGGTCTGACCGGCACCTCCTTCCCGGGGTCCCGCAGGACCCTTCCCCCGCCGCACGGCCGGGCCTTCGCCGCCGACGGCTCCGACGTCACCGAGCTCGACCCGCGGACGGCCGGGGCCGCGGGCTCGCTGGTGACCACGCTGGCCGACCTGGACCGCTTCTACGCGGCGCTGCTGGGCGGCCGGCTGCTGCCCCCGCGCTGGCTGCGCGAGATGCTCGACACCCGTGCCGCACACGGCCTGTACGGCATGGGCCTGTTCCCCAAACGGCTTCCGTGCGGCGTCACGGTGTGGGGGCACAACGGCCGTATAGCGGGCAGCTACGTGCGCAGCGCGGCCACCCCCGACGGCCGTCGTGTCCTGACCTTCCGGGTGAACACGACGGCGATCGCAGATCCCGACCTCGAACCGGCCCTGCTCGCCGCCGAGTTCTGCCCTCGCACCCCGTAGAACGAGCGAGCCCCGAACGGAGATCCCGGACCACTACACCCGTTCGAGTGAATCGGCCGGGTGCCGGCTGTCACCGCGGCGGGGAATGAGGGCTGAGCCCGTCACAACGGCACGATGTCCGGCGCCCCCAGCCGCGCCGCGTCCGCCGTCTGGTCGTCCGGCTGGAGCTGGGACTCGCGCTCGGCCTCGACCCGCTTCTCGTAGTGCTCGACCTCGCGCTCGATCTGGTCCTTGTCCCAGCCCAGCACCGGCGCCATCAGCTCCGCCGCCTCGCGGGCCGAGCGGGCCCCGCGGTCGAAGGTCTCGATGGAGATGCGGGTGCGCCGGGTCAGCACGTCGTCCAGGTGACGGGCGCCCTCGTGCGAGGCGGCGTAGACGATCTCGGCGCGCAGGTAGTCGTCGGCGAACTGGAGCGGCTCGCCCAGCGACGGGTCGGCCGCGACCAGGTCGAGGACCTCCTCGGCCAGGGACCCGAAACGGTTCAGCAGGTGCTCGACCCGCACCACGTGCAGTCCGGTGCGGGCGGATATCCGCGCCCGCGCGTTCCACAGCGCCCGGTACCCCTCCGCGCCGAGCAGCGGGACGTCCTCCGTGACGCAGTCGGCGACGCGCAGGTCGAGCCCGTGCACCGCCTCGTCGACGGCGTCCTTGGCCATGACCCGGTACGTCGTGTACTTGCCGCCCGCCACCACGACCAGGCCCGGCACCGGGTGGGCCACGGTGTGCTCGCGCGACAGCTTGCTGGTGGCGTCCGACTCGCCGGCCAGCAGCGGCCGCAGCCCCGCGTACACCCCTTCGACGTCGTCCCTGGTCAGCGGCACGGCCAGCACGGAGTTGACGTGCTCCAGGAGGTAGTCGATGTCGGCGCTGGAGGCGGCCGGGTGGGCCTTGTCGAGGTCCCAGTCGGTGTCGGTGGTGCCGATGATCCAGTGCCGGCCCCAGGGGATGACGAACAGCACCGACTTCTCGGTGCGCAGGATCAGCCCGCTGGTGGAGTTGATGCGGTCCTTCGGCACCACGAGGTGGATGCCCTTGGACGCCCGGACGTGGAACTGCCCGCGGGAGCCGACCATCGCCTGGGTGTCGTCGGTCCACACGCCCGTGGCGTTGACGACCTGCTTGGCGCGGACCTCGTACTCGCCGCCGGCCTCGACGTCCTGGACCCGGGCGCCGACGACCCGCTCGCCCTCGCGCAGGAAGCCCGTGACGCGCGCGCGGTTGGCGACCTTCGCGCCGTAGGCCGCCGCCGTGCGGACCAGGGCGGCGACGAAGCGGGCGTCGTCCATCTGGGCGTCGTAGTACTGCAGCGCGCCGACCAGGGCGTCCTTCTTCAGGGCGGGGGCGACGCGCAGGGCGTGGCGGCGGGACAGGTGGCGGTGGGTGGGCAGACCCCGGCCGTGCCCGCGGGCCATGGACATCGCGTCGTAGAGGGCGACGCCCGACCCGGCGTACAGCCGCTCCCAGCCCTTGTGCTGGAGCGGGTAGAGGAACGGCACCGGCTTGACCAGGTGCGGCGCGATGCGCTCCAGCAGCAGGCCGCGCTCCTTCAGCGCCTCCCTCACGAGGGCGAAGTCGAGCATCTCCAGGTAGCGCAGGCCGCCGTGGATGAGCTTGCTGGACCGGCTGGAGGTGCCCGAGGCCCAGTCGCGGGCCTCCACCAGTCCCGTGGACAGGCCGCGGGTGACCGCGTCGAGGGCCGTGCCCGCGCCGACCACCCCGCCCCCCACGACCAGCACGTCCAGTTCGCGCTCCGCCATGGCCGCCAGTGACTCGGCCCGCTGCGCCGGCCCCAGTGTCGCTGTCCTCACCGCTGCCTCCCGCTCGTCCGTCGCGTCGGCCGCACCGTCAGGGCGAGGCCCGGTCTTCCTTCCCCATGCCCAAATTCTGACCGGGATGCCCGACATCAGCCACCACTCGCCCCCAGCCTGTGGACAACTGCCACGGAAGCGGAACGGACCGGCGGGAAAACACAGCCGATCAATCCCACATAACGGTCATATTTACTCCTAGTCTGACATTGCGCTCGCTCGTCCTGTCCACAGGGCTTGCGTGCCTGCCCCGCTTCGGTTACTGGGAAGGACGGCCCACGCCATGCCCGCAGATCTCGCCGTCATCGGACTCGGCCCGCTCGGCCTGCCCCTCGCCCAGGCGGCGGTCGCGGCGGGCATCCCCACGCTCGGCTACGCCACCGGGCCCGAGGCCGGCTCCGTCAGCCCCGCCGAACTGCGCCGGATGCTCTCGGGGGGCTTCCGGCGCACCGCCAACGCGGCCGAGCTGGGGAGGGTGCGCACGGCCGTCATCTGCGCGCCCACCCCGCGCGACGCGGACGGCGGGCTCGACCTCAGCCTCGTGGCTCAGGCCGCGCGCACCCTGGCGGGGCACCTGCGCCCGCACACCACGGTCATCCTGGAGTCGCCGGTGCCGCCGGGGACCACCGAGGACTTCCTGCGGCCGCTGCTGGAGGAGACCTCGGGGCTGCGCGCCGGGCGCGACTTCCAGCTTGCGTACTCGCCCTGCCGCGTCGACCCCGGCAACCGGGTCTTCACGCCCGGCAACACGCCCAAGGTGATCGGCGGCCTCACGCCCGCGTGCACGGAGTCCGCCGCCGCGTTCTACGGCCGGCTGACCGAGAAGGTGGTACGCGCGCGTGGGCTGCGCGAGGCGGAGACCGTGCAGCTGCTGGAGACCAACTTCCGGCACGTGAACATCGCGCTGGTCAACGAGATGGCCGTGCTGTGCCACGAGTTGGGCGTCGACCTGTGGGACGTCATCCGCTGCGCGGAGACCAAGCCGTTCGGCTTCCAGTCCTTCCGCCCGGGGCCCGGGGTCGGCGGGCACGCGGTGCCGCTCGACCGCGCCGGGCAGGCCGGTGGCCCGCTGCGCATGGTGGAGCTGGCCCAGCAGGTCAACAGCCGCATGCCGCGCTACGTCGTCCAGCGCGCGGCCGCGCTGCTCAACGAGCACGGCAAGTCCGCCCGGGGCGCGCGCGTGCTGCTCCTCGGCGTCACCTACAAGCCCGACCTCGCCGACCAACAGGGCACGCCCGCGCGGGAGATCGCGATCCGGCTGATGGAACTCGGCGCGTCCGTCAGCTACCACGACCCGCACGTTCCGTCCTGGAGCGTCCTGGACCGCCCGGTCCCCCGCGCGGACTCCCTCTACGAGGCCGCCGCCGACGCCGACCTCACGATCCTCGTCCAACAGCACCGCACGTACGACCTCCAGGGCCTGTCGGTGAAGGCCCAACTCCTCCTGGACACCCGCGGCGCGACCCCGACGGGGGCGGCGCACCGGTTGTGAGGGGGGCGCGAGGTGGTGCACGGTCCGGGGACTGCTGGCACAGGGGTGGGGGCGCCGGTAATCTGGCAACAGGTGGAGCCCACCGCAGCGGGTACTGCGGCAGGCTCCTGATGGTTGACGGGTGTCCGTCCCTAGCTCTTATAGGGACGGCCGCTCACCATCCGAAAAGTCGCAAGACCCACCTCCTCCGGAACTTCACCAGCCGAAGCCGGATCCCGTCCCAGCGAGTGGGCTTGCGATGGCGTCCCATGGGCGCCCCCTTCCACGACACCGCCCAGTAGCCCGGGTGGGCGGTCCGTTCGGAACGCGGGCCGGGCCCCGCGGGCGCGGGTCCGGAACCGTTCCTTGGAAGGGGGCGACCCAGAGAGCTCGGGTCGCCGATCACGGACATTACCGCCCTCCATACGCCCGTTCGGCCCCCATTCGCCCCGAACGCAACCGCGCGCCCCCCTTCGCGCCGTGCGCCGTCCGACCCGCCGCGGCGCGCACGCAAAAGGGCCGGTCCCCCCTCACGGGAGTGACCGGCCCTAGCGTCTGCCCGGAGGGGCTAGG
>NZ_KQ948562.1:0-108203 GCF_001514125.1 Streptomyces longwoodensis
GCTAGGCCGTGTCCGCAAAGTCCCTCCCCCAGAGGGGGGACCCCCCGCCCTCCGGGCGGACAACGGGACTTTGCGGACACGACCTAGCGGCGGTGCTGGGAGTCCGCCACCGTCACCTCGACCCGCTGGAACTCCTTGAGCTCGCTGTAGCCCGTCGTGGCCATCGCGCGGCGCAGGGCGCCGAAGAGGTTCATGGAGCCGTCGGGGGTGTGGGACGGGCCCGTGAGGACCTCCTCGATGGTGCCGACCGTGCCGAGGTCGACCTTCTTGCCGCGCGGCAGCTCCTCGTTCACGGCCTCCATGCCCCAGTGGTGGCCCCGGCCCGGCGCGTCCGTGGCGCGGGCCAGCGGGGAGCCCATCATCACCGCGTCGGCGCCGCAGGCGACCGCCTTGGGCAGGTCGCCGGACCAGCCGACGCCGCCGTCCGCGATCACGTGCACGTACCGGCCGCCGGACTCGTCCATGTAGTCGCGGCGGGCCGCCGCCACGTCCGCGACCGCCGTCGCCATCGGGACCTGGATGCCCAGCACGTTGCGCGTGGTGTGCGCCGCGCCGCCGCCGAAGCCGACCAGCACGCCCGCCGCGCCGGTGCGCATCAGGTGCAGGGCCGCCGTGTACGTGGCGCAGCCGCCGACGATCACCGGGACGTCCAGCTCGTAGATGAACTGCTTCAGGTTCAGCGGCTCGTGCGCACCGGAGACGTGTTCGGCCGACACGGTCGTGCCGCGGATGACGAAGATGTCCACGCCCGCGTCCACGACGGCCTTGGAGAACTGCGCCGTGCGCTGCGGGGACAGCGCGGCCGCCGTGACCACGCCGGAGTCGCGCACCTCCTTGATGCGCGCGCCGATCAGCTCCTCCTTGATGGGAGCCGCGTAGATCTCCTGGAGGCGGCGGGTGGCCGACTCGGCGGGCAGCTCCACGATCTCGTCGAGCAGCGGCTGCGGGTCCTCGTAGCGCGTCCACAGGCCCTCGAGGTTCAGCACGCCGAGGCCGCCCAGCTCACCCATGCGGATCGCGGTGGCCGGGGAGACGACCGAGTCCATGGGGGCGGCCAGGAACGGCAGCTCGAAGCGGTAGGCGTCGATCTGCCAGGCGATCGAGACCTCCTTCGGGTCGCGCGTACGACGGCTGGGGACGACGGCGATGTCGTCGAAGGCGTACGCCCGGCGGCCGCGCTTGCCGCGCCCGATCTCGATCTCAGTCACGTCTGTGGCCTTTCCCTGATGCGTTGCAGCGTCTTCCAGTATCGCCGACGGTCGCCGACCGTCACGACAGCGGACGCCCGGACGTACCGGGAACGCGCCGAGGGCGGCCCCGGATGGTCCCGGGGCCGCCCTCGGCGGACAGGCGTCGGTCAGGCGTCGGTCAGACGCTGACGGGCGTCACGCGTGCGTGCGCGTCACCGCTTGGCGCTGTAGTTCGGCGCCTCGACCGTCATCTGGATGTCGTGCGGGTGGCTCTCCTTCAGGCCCGCCGACGTGATCCGCACGAAGCGGCCGTTGGCCTGCAGCTCGGGCACCGTGCGGCCGCCGACGTAGAACATCGACTGGCGCAGGCCGCCGACCAGCTGGTGGACCACGGAGGACAGCGGGCCGCGGTAGGGCACCTGGCCCTCGATGCCCTCGGGGATCAGCTGCTCGTCGGAGGCGACGCCCTCCTGGAAGTAGCGGTCCTTGGAGAACGACCTGCGCTCGCCACGGGTCTGCATGGCGCCCAGCGAGCCCATGCCGCGGTACGACTTGAACTGCTTGCCATTGATGAAGAGCAGCTCGCCCGGGGACTCCTCGCAGCCCGCGAGCAGCGAGCCCAGCATCACCGTGTCGGCGCCGGCGACCAGCGCCTTGGCGATGTCACCGGAGTACTGCAGGCCGCCGTCGCCGATGACCGGGACACCCGCCGCGCGGGCGGCCTCGGCGGCCTCGTAGATGGCCGTGACCTGCGGGACGCCGACACCGGCGACCACCCGGGTCGTACAGATGGAGCCCGGGCCGACGCCGACCTTGATGCCGTCGGCGCCCGCGTCGACGAGCGCCTGGGCGCCGTCGCGGGTGGCGATGTTGCCGCCGATGACGTCCACGCGCGTGTGGTTCGACTTGATCTTGGCGATCATGTCGCCGACCAGGCGGGAGTGGCCGTGCGCGGTGTCGACGACGATGAAGTCGACGCCCGCCTCGATCAGGGCCTGGGCGCGCTCGAAGGCGTCACCGGCGACACCGACCGCGGCACCGACCAGCAGGCGGCCCTCGGCGTCCTTGGCGGCGTTGGGGTACTTCTCCGCCTTGACGAAGTCCTTGACGGTGATCAGGCCCTTGAGGACGCCCTCGTCGTCGACCAGCGGCAGCTTCTCGATCTTGTGCTTGCGCAGCAGCTCCATGGCCTCGACGCCGGAGATGCCGACCTTGCCGGTGACCAGCGGCATCGGCGTCATGACCTCGCGCACCCGGCGCGTGCGGTCCGACTCGAAGGCCATGTCGCGGTTGGTGACGATGCCGAGCAGCTTCTTGTTGCCGTCGGTGACCGGCACGCCGCTGATGCGGAACTTGGCGCACAGCGCGTCGGCCTCGGCCAGCGTGGCGTCCGGGTGCACGGTGATCGGGTCGGCGACCATCCCCGACTCGGACCGCTTGACCAGGTCGACCTGGTTGGCCTGGTCCTCGATGGAGAGGTTGCGGTGCAGGACGCCGACGCCGCCCTGGCGGGCCATCGCGATCGCCATGCGCGACTCGGTGACCTTGTCCATGGCGGCGGACAGCAGCGGGATGTTCACCCGCACGTTCTTGGAGACGTACGAGGCGGTGTCGATCTCGTCGGGTGCCATGTCCGACGAGCCCGGCAGCAGCAGCACGTCGTCGTAGGTCAGCCCGAGCGTCGCGAATTTGTCGGGCACTCCGTCGACGTTGGCAGTCATGACACCTTCCCCAAATGGCCTTGATCGGTGCGGATGTCCATGCTAACGGGAAGCGGGGTGGTCTCATTCCACGGCCGGAGGCCGCCCCCGGCTTCGTACGTTCGTACGGACCGGGTCCACGCCCTGTTCACGAACGGGCCAACTCCGCGTGCCCTACTGCTCGGCGAGCGCGCGCAGCCGGCTGAGCGCGCGGTGCTGCGCCACCCGTACCGCCCCGGGTGACATTCCCAACATCTGTCCGGTCTCCTCGGCGGTCAGGCCCACCGCGATCCGCAGCAGCAGCAGCTCGCGCTGGTTCTCCGGGAGGTTCGCGAGGAGCTTCTTCGCCCACTCCGCGTCGCTGCTGAGCAGGGCGCGCTCCTCGGGTCCGAGGGAGTCGTCGGGCCGCTCGGGCATCTCGTCGGAGGGCACGGCCGTGGACCCCGGGTGGCGCATGGCCGCCCGCTGGAGGTCGGCCACCTTGTGCGCGGCGATGGCGAAGACGAACGCCTCGAAGGGGCGGCCGGTGTCCTTGTAGCGCGGCAGGGCGAGCAGGACGGCGACGCAGACCTCCTGCGCCAGGTCCTCCACGAAGTGCCGGGCGTCGCCGGGCAGCCGGGACAGACGGGTGCGGCAGTAGCGCAGGGCGAGGGGGTGGACGTGGGCGAGCAGGTCGTGCGTCGCCTGCTCGTCCCCGTCGACGGCGCGGTGCACGAGTGGGCCGATCGTCCCCTGGGCAGGAGTGGCCGCCTCGTCGTCGCGCATCGGTCCATGGTGCCCTGCGCGCGTCGGGTCCGCGGCACCGCGCCCGTCGTTGTGCACCGAAGCGTTATGAGCAGGTGCGCCGGAACTCATCCCCTGCGCCCTCCCCTTCCGCTCGACCGAATCGTCCCCGAGGAACTCCACACCTCAAGGATGCGGCATCCGCGCCGAAACGAGCAGCGGCCGTCGCGACCGAGCGCGGGACACCCCGCGCGCGGGGCCGCCGGGACGGGTGCGTGACGCCCCTCGCCCGGGCCCGCCAGGACGCCGCGGGCGTCCCGCACGGCACCGGCCGGACGGACGGGCGTCCACCCCGGCCGACCTGCGCGGAACGGCCCCGTCGACGTTCGCGCCCGGTCCGGCGGCCGGTGGGCCGGCGGCCACGCACGCGTGCGGGACGACGGGCCGCATACGGGACGAAAGGGCTCAACGCCGTGAGAAAGAACGCACCGCCGAGCCGCCGCTTCTCCCCGGGCGGGTGGAGTTCCCGCCCGGCCGACGGGTCCCGGGCCGCGGGCCCCAGGCCGTGTCTTCCGGGTCAGCCGAGGGCGTCGACCGGACGGGAGGGCCCCCGCTCCGGCACGGTCGGGCGCAGGCACCTCGGTCCCGACGGCCACGCCGCGGCACTCGACGGTGCCGCGGTCGGCGTCGCCGCGGGGGGCGCGCCCGTCCCGTTCGAGTGGGACGGGTGCGCGCGCCGCGCCGTACGCCCCCCAGGGGCGAGGCCCCGGGACGAACCGGGAGACACGGCCTAGCGGACGAGACCCCACCGGAAGCCCAGCGCGACCGCGTGGGCGCGGTCGGAGGCGCCGAGCTTCTTGAACAGCCGCCGGGCGTGGGTCTTGACGGTGTCCTCGGAGAGGAACAGCTCCCGGCCGATCTCCGCGTTGGAGCGGCCGTGGCTCATGCCCTCGAGCACCTGGATCTCCCGCGCGGTGAGCGTGGGTGCGGCGCCCATCTCGGCCGAGCGAAGCCTGCGCGGGGCGAGCCGCCAGGTCGGGTCGGCGAGGGCCTGGGTCACCGTGGCCCTCAACTCCGCGCGCGAGGCGTCCTTGTGGAGGTAGCCCCGGGCGCCGGCGGCGACCGCGAGCGCCACGCCGTCCAGGTCCTCGGCGACCGTCAGCATGATGATGCGTGCGCCGGGGTCGGCGGACAGCAGCCGCCGCACGGTCTCGACGCCGCCCAGACCGGGCATGCGCACGTCCATCAGGATGAGGTCGGAACGGTCGGCGCCCCAGCGGCGGAGGACTTCCTCGCCGTTGGCCGCCGTGGTCACGCGCTCGACGCCGGGCACGGTCGCGACCGCGCGGCGCAGCGCCTCTCGGGCGAGCGGGGAGTCGTCACAGACGAGGACGGAAGTCATGGCCGCCCTCCGCAGCTGATGCGCGTCACCTTGTGCCTCCAGGCTGGTACGAATCGTCACCTGTGCGGTCGACCGTCTCGGACGCCTGCCCGAGCGCTTGTGTTTTCAACCGCCTCCACACTCTCAACGACGGTCACTCGAAAGAGTTACGGGGCTGCGTGCACTCTTCGGCACTCTACGTGAGGGACCGGACACGACCCGGGGAAGCACTGCCGACCCTCAAGCTTTCATCACAAGCCGTGCCCCATTCGGCCCCATTTCTTCCCTTTTCCTGGTGTCTGAGGCTAGATTCGCAATGAGTCATATTTTCATCTCCTTAGATCGTAGTTGTACGGTCGTGGGCACCGTATCCGCTCTGAACGGCTACAAGGGGTCACGCAATGGCAGATTTCTCCCGCCTTCCCGGACCGAACGCGGACCTGTGGGACTGGCAGCTGCTGGCTGCCTGTCGCGGGGTGGACAGCTCGCTCTTCTTCCATCCGGAGGGCGAGCGCGGGGCGGCCCGGAGCGCTCGCGAGAACTCGGCCAAGGAGGTCTGCATGAGGTGCCCGGTACGTGCTCAGTGCGCGGCGCACGCGTTGGCGGTGCGCGAGCCGTACGGGGTGTGGGGCGGATTGACCGAGGACGAGCGCGAGGAGTTGATGGGGCGGGCCCGCACCCGCCTCGTATCGTCGTCGAGCGGCATGGACACCGCTTCGAACAACTGAAGGAACGTTTCCGCACGATGTTGGAAGGTGTCGTCACCCCTCAGTGCACCGGCGGAGGGCATCCCGGACGTCAGGTCGGGACGCCCTCCGTGTCATTTCCGGCGGAGTCGCCCGCGGACGACGGGGGTTCCCGCGCTCAGCGCGGCCGCGCCGCCCGCTGGAGTTCACCGAGCGTCGCCGCCACCGCCGGCACCTGCGCTAGGTCGGGCAGGGTCAGCGCGACGATCTCGCGGCGCACCGCCGGTTCCAGCGTCACCGTACGCGCACCGCGCGGGCGTACGGAGGCGACGGCCAGCTGCGGCAGCACGGCCACGCCGAGGCCGGCGCCGACCAGCCCCACCACGGCCGGGTAGTCGTCGGTGGCGAAGTCGATGCGGGGCGTGAAGCCCGCGCCCTCGCACACCTGCACCAACTGGCCCCGGCAGCGCGGGCACCCCGCGATCCACGGCTCGTCGGCCAGGTCCCCGATGGCGACGGACCCCGCGGCGGCCAGCCGGTGCCGCTCGGGCACGAGCCCGACCAGACGGTCGGTCAGCAGCGGCCGTACGACGAGGTCGTCCCACTCCTCGGGGCCCGGGGCGCGCTCGGCGCCGGCCGGCTTCTCGTAGCGGAAGGCGAGGGCGACGTCGCAGTCGCCGGCGCGCAGCTTGTCCACCGACTCGGGCGGCTCGGCCTCCTCCAGGGAGACGCGGGTGCCGGGGTGGGCGGCGCGCAGGGCGGCCAGGGCGGTGGGGACGAGGGTCGAGCTGCCGCTCGGGAACGACACCAGGCGGACCCGGCCGGCGCGCAGCCCGGCGATCGCGGCGACCTCCTCCTCGGCCGCCGTCAGCCCGGCGAGGATGCCGGACGCGTGCCGCACGAGGGCTTCGCCCGCCTGGGTCAGGCGCATCTCGCGTCCGGTGCGCACCAGCAGGGGCGTGCCGACGGACGCCTCCAGGGCCTTCATCTGCTGGCTGACGGCGGGCTGGGTGCAGCCCAGCTCGCGCCCCGCCGCGGAGAAGGAGCCCGTGGCGGCGACGGCGCGCAGCACACGGAGATGACGGGCCTCGATCACCCGTCGAGCATAAGCCAGACTTGGGCCGCGCGCCGAATAATGCGTGGACGCTTTGACCCCGGCCCGCCTACCGTGCGGGCATGAGGCTTCTCTCCCTGAACCTGGGCCGGGCCGCGGCCGTCCCGTACACCGACCAGCCGCAGGGCCTGACCGGGATCGACAAGCGGCCCGTCGACCACCCCGTGCTGGTCACGGCGCCCGGTCCCAAGGGCACCGGGGGCAGCGGCCTGGCCGGGGACGCGGTGTGCGACCTGCGCCACCACGGCGGGGACGACCAGGCGGTGTACGCCGTCGCGCGCGAGGACCTCGACGCGTGGGAGCGCGAGCTGGGGCGCCCGCTGGCGAACGGCTCGTTCGGCGAGAACCTCACCACCGAGGGGCTCGACGTGTCGGACGCGGTGATCGGCGAGCGCTGGCAGGTCGGGGCCGAGCTGGTGCTGGAGGTGACCGGGGGCCGGATCCCGTGCCGGACGTTCCAGGGCCACCTGGGCGAGCGGGGCTGGGTCAGGCGGTTCACGCAGAAGGGCGCGACGGGGGCGTATCTGCGGGTGATCGTGCCCGGCGAGATCCGCGCGGGGGACGCGATACGGGTCGTGCACCGGCCCGGGCACGGGGTGACCGCCCGGATGGAGTTCCGGGCCACGACCACCGAGCGGGACCTGCTGCCGCGACTGCTGGACGCGGGCGAGGCCCTGCACCCGGAGGCGCTGGCGCAGGCGCGGAAGTACGTGGCGCGGCAGGGCGGCTGAGCCCGCGTCACCGGGGCCGGCCACCGTTTCCCACCTGGTGGGACGGCCCCGTGCGCGCCGGACGCCGTCGGTCCGGGTCACTACGCTGCTGCCATGACAACGGCTCTGATTACGGGATCGACCGCGGGTATCGGTGCCGCGTTCGCGCGGCGGCTGGCGGCGGACGGGCACGACCTGGTGCTCGTCGCACGGGACACCAAGCGGCTGCGGGAGCAGGCGACCGAGCTGCACGACCGGCACGGCATCGAGGCGGAGGTGCTGACGGCCGACCTGGCGGCCGACGCGGGCATCGAGGCGGTCGCCGCCCGGCTCGGTGACCGGCGCCGCCCCGTCGACCTGCTGGTCAACAACGCCGGCTTCGGCAACAAGGGCCGTTACCTCGAGGTCTCGCTGGCCGACGAGCTGCGGATGCTCAAGGTGCACTGCGAGGCGGTGCTGCGCCTGACCTCGGCGGCGACGGAGGCCATGCGGGACCGCGGGCGCGGGGGCGTCGTCAACGTCGCGTCGGTCGCCGCGTTCGTGCCGCGCGGGACCTACGGCGCCTCCAAGGCGTGGGTCGTGCAGTTCACGCAGGGCGTGGCGCGGGACCTGGCGGGCAGCGGCGTGCGGCTGATGGCGCTGTGCCCCGGGTTCGTGCGCACGGAGTTCCACGAGCGGGCCGGGATGGGCACGGACAACATCCCCGGCTGGATGTGGCTGGACGCGGACAAGGTGGTCGCCTCGGCGCTGCACGACCTGGCCCGCGGGCGGACGCTGTCGATCCCGGACCCGCGCTACAAGGCGCTGATGGGCGCGGCGAAGCTGGTGCCGCGCGGGATGCTGGGCGGCCTGTCGTCGCGGACGGGGCGCAAGTACGGGCCCCAGTGAGCCCCTCCCGGGCGGGCGGCCGGTGACCGGGGGCGCCGAGCGCCCGCCGGTGGGAAAATGGGCGCGACGGTACCCGACCACGGGGGACCGGAGGCGCGCCATGACCTTCGTACAGCTCATCGAGTGCAGGACGAGCCGGCTGGACGAGATGAACCGGCTCATGGACGAGTGGGTCGAGAAGACCAAGGGGAAGCGGACGGCGACGCACGCGGTGGTCGGCACCGACCGCTCGGACGCGTCGCACGTCGTCGAGATCGTGGAGTTCCCGTCGTACGAGGAGGCGATGCGGAACTCGAACCTGCCCGAGACCGACCAGGTCTTCCGGGACATGGTCGCCCTGTGCGACGAGATGCCGACGTTCACCGACCTGGACGTGGTGCGCGACGCGCAGCTGGCCGAGGACACCGCGCGGCGGCTCTTCGAGGTGCTCGCCACCCCGGGTGACCTCCCCCCGCTCAACGACCTGCTCGACGAGGACGTCCACAGCGTCGACCCGGTCAACCCGGGGCCCACGATCGGGCTGGACGCGGTGCGCGCCGAGTTCCGGATGTGGCGCGGCGCCTTCGACTTCGCGTTCACGGTCGAGGACCTGGTCGCGCAGACCGGCCGGGCCTGCGCCCGCTGGACCTGGGACGCCACCCACACCGGCGACTTCCTGGGCATCGCCCCCACGGGCAAGCGGGTCACCATGACCGGGATGACGATGTGCGGCTTCGGCCCCGACGGCAAGATCACCGAGCTGTGGTGGCAGCACGACCAGCTGGGACTGATGCAGCAACTGGGGGCGCTGGAGCCGCTGGAGCGGTGACCCGGGGCCGGGGAACGCGCGGTGCCCGGCACCCCCCGTGAGGGGTGCCGGGCACCGTTCGTTCAGCTCGGGTCGAGCTCGGGCTCAGTGGGCGTGCCCGTGGCTGTGGCCCGCGGCGGCCGGCTCTTCCTCTTCCTTCTTCTCGACGACCAGGGTCTCGGTCGTGAGCAGCAGGGAGGCGATGGAGGCGGCGTTCTCCAGGGCGGAGCGGGTGACCTTGACCGGGTCGATGACGCCGGCCTTCACCAGGTCGCCGTACTCGCCGGTGGCGGCGTTGTAGCCGCTGCCCTTCTCGAGCTCGGCGACCTTGGAGACGATGACGTAGCCCTCGAGGCCCGCGTTCTCGGCGATCCAGCGCAGCGGCTCGACGGCGGCCTTGCGGACCACGGAGACGCCGGTGGCCTCGTCGCCGGTCTTGTCGAGGTTGCCCTCGAGGACCTTGACGGCGTGGACCAGGGCGGAGCCACCACCGGAGACGATGCCCTCCTCGACCGCGGCGCGGGTCGCGGAGATGGCGTCCTCCAGACGGTGCTTCTTCTCCTTCAGCTCCACCTCGGTGGCGGCGCCGACCTTGATCACGCACACGCCGCCGGCCAGCTTCGCGAGGCGCTCCTGGAGCTTCTCGCGGTCCCAGTCGGAGTCGGTGTTCTCGATCTCGGCCTTGATCTGCGCGACGCGGCCCTGGACGTCGGCGGAGTTGCCGCCGCCGTCGACGAGGGTGGTGTCGTCCTTGGTGACGGTGACGCGGCGGGCGGAGCCGAGCACGTCGATGCCGACCTGGTCGAGCTTGAGGCCGACCTCCTCGGAGATGACGGTGGCGCCGGTCAGGACGGCCATGTCCTGCAGCATCGCCTTGCGGCGGTCACCGAAGCCCGGGGCCTTGACGGCCACCGCGTTGAAGGTGCCGCGGATCTTGTTGACCACCAGGGTCGACAGGGCCTCGCCCTCGACGTCCTCGGCGATGATCAGCAGCGGCTTGGAGGAGTTGGTCTGGATGACCTTCTCCAGCAGCGGCAGCAGGTCGGCGATGGAGGAGATCTTGCCCTGGTTGATGAGGATGTAGGGGTCCTCCAGGACGGCCTCCATGCGCTCCTGGTCCGTCACGAAGTACGGCGACAGGTAGCCCTTGTCGAAGGCCATGCCCTCGGTGAAGTCCAGCTCCAGGCCGAAGGTGTTGGACTCCTCGACGGTGATGACACCGTCCTTGCCGACCTTGTCCATCGCCTCGGCGATGAGCTCGCCGACCTGCTGGTCCTGGGCGGACAGCGCGGCGACGGCGGCGATGTCGGACTTCTCGTCGATCGGGCGGGCCGAGGCGAGCAGGTCCTCGGAGACCGCCTTGACCGCGGCGTCGATGCCCTTCTTCAGGGCGGCCGGGGAGGCACCGGCGGCGACGTTCTTCAGGCCCTCGCGCACCAGCGCCTGGGCGAGCACGGTGGCGGTGGTGGTGCCGTCACCCGCGATGTCGTTGGTCTTGGTCGCCACCTCCTTCACCAGCTGGGCGCCGAGGTTCTCGTACGGGTCCTCGATCTCGACCTCACGGGCGATCGTGACACCGTCGTTGGTGATGGTGGGGGCGCCGAACTTCTTGTCGATGACGACGTTGCGGCCCTTGGGGCCGATCGTCACCTTGACCGTGTCGGCCAGCTTGTTGACGCCGCGCTCGAGGGCGCGACGGGCGTCCTCGTCGAACTTCAGGATCTTCGCCATGACAGCGGGAGCCCTCTCGGAAACTTGGGCGGAAAAATCGGGTGAAATGAGCCGCGCCCCCGGCGCCCGGCTGATTAATGGTCGCAGGGTGCCAGGGGCGCAGATCGAGCAAAGGCGCTTCGCGAGGAAGCGGGGTGAACTACTTCTCGATGATCGCGAGGACGTCGCGGGCCGAGAGGACGAGGTACTCCTCGCCGTTGTACTTCACCTCGGTGCCGCCGTACTTGCTGTACAGGACGACGTCGCCGACCTTGACGTCGAGCGGCAGGCGCTCGCCGTTCTCGAAGCGGCCCGGGCCCACGGCGAGGACGGCGCCCTCCTGGGGCTTCTCCTTCGCGGTGTCCGGGATGACCAGGCCAGAGGCCGTGGTCTGCTCGGCGTCCAGCGGCTGGACCACGATGCGGTCCTCGAGCGGCTTGATGGCAACCTTGGAGCTGGCGGTCGTCACGATCCGACCTCCCCCTTCGGAGATCTCACGGGGTTAACTGTCTGAGGTGGCGACCAGGTCGATCCGTCGTCGCGGGTGCCGGACCTGCCCGTCGCGTTGTTGGCACTCTCACGTGGGGAGTGCCAGAGCCGAGACTATGACCGCGATTAGCACTCGGTCAAGCGGAGTGCCAACGACGGCCGGTGTGTCCGTGCCGGGGACCCCCGTTCGCGGTGCTCCCGGGGGCGGTGTCAGAGGTAGTCCTCCAGGTGTCCCACCGTCAGCCCCTGCCCCTGGACGGCCCGCAGCAGACGGGTGGTGCGCTCCCGCAGCCCCGGACCGGACAGCTCGTCGGGGTCGACGGTGACGATGTCGCCGGGGAGCAGCCGGTGCGGGCCGTGGGTGAAGGTGAGCTCGGCGGGTCCCATGGCGGCCCGCCACAGGACGACGGCCGTGATGCCGCAGTCGGCGGCGGCGCGCAGGGTCGTCGTGTCGTACGTGCCGTACGGCGGGCGGAACAGGCGCGGGCGCACGCCGAAGCGGGCGTGCAGCTTGTCCTGCTGGCCGCAGATCTCGGCGCGCTGGCCGGCGTGGGGCAGGCCGCGCAGGGCCGCGTGGTCGAGGGTGTGGTTCTCCAGGTCGGCGCCGACCGCCCGCAGGCGCGCGAAGTGGCCGTAGCCCGGGCCGACCACGCTGTCGGTGAGGAACATGCTCACTGGGAGCCGCAGTTCGCGGACCATGTCGACGAAGCGGGGGTCGCGTTCGGCGCCGTCGTCGTAGGTGAGGAAGACCACGGGGTCGCGGGTGGGGACCCGGTCGACGACGCGGGGCGGGGCGGAGCGCGACGGGCCGCCGGGCAGCGGGTGGCGCGGGGCGGGGGCCAGCGGGGTGGCCAGGCCCCAGCGCCGGTGGGCGGGTGCGGCGGCCGCGCCGTGCGGGTGCACGCGTTCGGCGGCCTTCTTGCCGAGCCGTTCGATGGGGTCGACCGACTGGGCGCAGCCGGCCAGGACGAGCAGTGCGGTCGCCGCCGCGGCGGCCACCAGCCCCCGGGGCCTCACAGGTAGTCCTCCAGCCGGGCCACCGCGTACCCCTTGGCCGTCACCTTGTTCAGGAACCGGCGGACCATATCGGGCATGGTGCCCTTCCACTCGCTCCGGCCGCGGAAGTGGGTGAGCACGATGTCACCGGGGTGCAGGTCGCGGTCGCCCTCCCGGTAGTCCCAGTGGTCGACGAAGACCTCCTCGTCCCACAGCGCGGCGTACCGGATCCCGCAGCTCTTCGCGGCGCGCAGGGTGTTCCGGTCGTAGTTGCCGTAGGGCGGCCGGAAGACGGTCGGGCGCCTGCCGTAGCGCTCCTCCAGGACGCGCTGCATGCCGCAGATCTCGGCCTTCTGGCGGGCGTAGGACAGGGCCGGCAGGTAGGGGTGGTGCAGCGTGTGGTTGTTCAGGGTCACGCCCGCGGCCTGCATCCGCTTGAAGTAGCCGTAGTCCTCCTTGATCAGGAAGTCGGAGAGGAAGGCGGTGTACGGCACCTTCAGGTCGCTCATCATGCGCAGGAACGCCGGGTCCTTCTCGGCGCCGTCGTCGATGGTGAGGAAGACGACCTTGTCCCGGGTGGGGACGGTGGTGAGGACCGGCGGCAGGCCGAGTTCCTCCTGCCCGTCGACCTCGAAGCCCTCGCGGGTGGTGATGTGCGGCTTGCGCGCGGGCGGCGCCGGCGCGGGGAGCGGCACCCGGCGCAGGCCCCAGCGCCTGGCGGCGGCGACCCGGGCCGCCTGCTCGGCGCGCAGCCTCCCGGCGTACGACATCAGCGCGCGGGCCGGGCCGGCCTGTTCGGGCTGCTGGCCCGCCGCGGGACCGCCGCCCGGGGCGTGGCTCCCCGTGCGCCCGCAGCCGGCCGGGGCGAGGGCGAGGAGGGCCAGGAGCAGGAGGGCGCGCCGCGCGCCGGCCCCGGGGCGCCCGCCGCGCCCCGCACCGGGCCGCCCCACGGACTCCCCCCTCCGCTTTTCATCGTTTTGTACGACTTCTCGCATGGAGCCGGATCTTCCCAGCCGCCGTCGGGGAACCCGGCCCGACACCGCGGCCGGCGGCGTACGGTCCTCCGACTGGCCCACAATGAGCCGGTGAACGACCTCGCTCCCCTGCTGACCCCCGAGGGCCGGGCCCTCCTCGACGCGGTGCGCGGCACCGCGTCCGCCGACGAACTCGCCGTCGCCACCCGGCTGCGCCGCGACCATCCCGCGCCGCTGGTCTCGGCGGCCCTCGCCCAGGCCCGGCTGCGGCAGCGGGCGGTGGCGAAGTTCGGCACCGAGGACGCCCACCGGATGTTCTTCACGCCCGACGGGGTCGAGCAGTCGACCCGGGCGAGCGTGGCCGCGTACCGGGCCGCGCGGCTCAAGGAGCTGGGCGTGACCTCGGTGGCCGACCTGTGCTGCGGCATCGGCGGGGACGCGATCGCGCTCGCCCGCGCCGGGATCCGGGTCCTCGCGGTGGACCGCGACCCGGCGACGGCGGCGACCGCGCGGGCCAACGCGGACGCGCTCGGGCTCGACGGCCTGATCGAGGTGCGGGAGGCCGACGTCACGGAGGTCGACACCTCCGGTCACGACGCGGTCTTCGTCGACCCCGCCCGGCGCGGCGGACGCGGCCGGATCTTCGACCCGGAGGCTTACTCGCCGCCCCTGTCCTGGGCGGTGGCGGCGGCCCGCACGGCCCGGGTCGCCGCGCTGAAGATCGCGCCCGGCGTCCCGCACGAGGCGGTCCCGGCCGACGCCGAGGCCGAGTGGCTCTCGGACCACGGGGACGTGAAGGAGGCGGTGCTGTGGTTCGGCACCGCGCCGGGCACCGTCCGCGCGACGCTCCTGCCCGGCCCCCGCACCCTGCGCGGCGCCGGTCTGCCGGACCCGCCGGTCCGCCCCCTCGGCCGCTACCTCTACGAGCCCGACGGCGCCGTCATCCGCGCCCACCTGGTCGCCGACGTGGCCGCGGAGCTGGACGGCGGCCTGCTCGACGCGACCATCGCGTACGTCACCGCCGACACCCTGCGCCCCACCCCGTACGCCACGGCGTACGAGATCACCGACCAGCTCCCGTTCAACGTCAAGAAGCTGAAGGCGCTGCTCCGCGAGCGCGGGGTGGGCGTGCTCACCGTGAAGAAGCGCGGCTCGGCGGTGGAGCCGGAGGAACTGCGCCGCAAGGTCAAGCCGCAGGGCCCGCACGCGGCGACGGTGTTCCTCACCCGCGTGGCGGGCGCCCCGACGATGCTGATCGGCGCACCGGCCGCGGTGTGAGTCCGCCGGGGGCGCGCGACGTCCCCGGTGCGCTGGGTGGTCCGGTCCGGTCGGTCTGATCGGCGCCCCGTGCCGCTCAGGCCCCGTCGTCCAGTTCCCTGAGACGTTCCAGGAGCAGGTCGCGTTCGCGGGTGTTGGACGTGAGGGACGCCGCGCGTTCGAGTTCCGCGCGGGCCTCCGTCGTGCGGCCGAGGCGGGTCAGCAGGTCGCCGCGGACGCTGGGCAGCAGGTGGTAGTCGCGCAGGGCCGGTTCACCGGCGAGGGCGTCGACCAGCGCGAGGGCCTCGGCCGGGCCCTCGGCCATCGACACGGCCACCGCGCGGTTGAGCTCGACCACCGGGGACGGGGAGCGGACGGCGAGCAGGCCGTACAGGGTGGCGATGGTGCGCCAGTCGGTGTCCTCGTAGGTGTACGCGTGCGCGTGGCACGCGGCGATGGCCGCCTGGAGCGCGTACGGGCCGGGCGGGCCGGAGCCGGCGGACTCGGCGCGGGCGAGCGCCGTGATGCCGCGGGTGATGAGCAGGCGGCTCCAGCGGCGGCGGTCCTGGTCCCGCAGCAGGACCGGCCTGCCGTCCGGGTCGGTGCGCGCCGGGGTGCGCGACGCCTGGAACTCCAGCAGCGCCGCCAGGGCGTGCACCTCGGGTTCCTTCGGCATCAGGCCCTGGAGCCGGCGGGCAAGCCGCAGCGCGTCCTCGCACAGCGCCGGGCGCAGCCAGTCGTCGCCGGCGGTCGCCGCGTACCCCTCGTTGAAGACCAGGTAGATGACGTCCAGGACCGAGCCCAGGCGGGCCTCGCGGTCGGGGCCGTAGGGCACTTCGAAGGCGACGTTGCGCCGGGCGAGGGTGCGCTTGGCGCGGACGATCCGCTGGGCGACGGTCGGCTCCGGCACCAGGAAGGCGCGCGCGATCTCGGCCGTGGACAGACCGCCGAGCAGCCGCAGCACCAGGGCGGTGCGGGCCTCGGCGGACAGCACCGGGTGGCACGCGGTGAACACCAGGCGGAGCAGGTCGTCGTCGATGTCGTCCGGGTCGGCGGGCTCCTCGAACGGCTGGACGGTGTCCAGGTCCCGGCCGAGCTCCGCCAGCTTGCGGGCGTAGGTCTCCCGGCGGCGCACCAGGTCGACCGCGCGGCGCCGGGCGGTGGTCGTCAGCCAGGCGCCCGGGTTGTCCGGCACACCGTCGCGCGGCCATTGCTCCAGCGCGGCGACCAGCGCGTCCTGCGCCAGTTCCTCGGCGATGCCGACGTCCCGCACGACCCGGGCCGCGGCGGCGACGACGCGCGGGGACTCCAGCCGGAACACGGTCTCGATGGCCCGGCGCGAGTCGTCGGCAGGGGGGCGGCCGCGCTCGGGGGCGGCGGCGGTGGGCTGTCGTTCCACAGCCCACCATCGAACACCCCGAGCGGCGGCGAGCCAAGCGGAGGTCAGCCCTCCGCGATCTCGCGGACCTCGCAGGTCACCGTCCAGAACGGCTCGTGCACCTTCAGGAACCGCTTGGTCCACTCCAGGGCCTCGGCACGGTCCTTGCACTGCATGATCGCGTAGCCGCCGACGACCTCCTTGGCCTCGGTGAACGGCCCGTCGGTCACCGACAGCTCGCCGCCCTCCCAGTGCACCCGCGTGCCCTGCGCGGACGGCGTGAGGCCTGCGGTGTCGAGCATCACCCCGGCCTTGGTGATCTCCTCGATCAGCTCGCCCATCCGCTGCATCAGCTCGGGGCTCGGGCCCTCGGCGGGGGCGGACGCCTCGTCGATCTTCACGAGGGACAGGTAGCGCGGCATGGTCACTCCTCGGGTCGGCGGCGGGGTCCGTCCCCGCCTTCCACACCTACGTCGATCGGCGCGCGACGGGATCGACACGAGGCCCGGAGATTTCCCGGAACTTTTTCCCGGCGGCCGGGACGATCCTCCCGGTCCCGGTCCCGGTCCCGGTCCGGGTCCCAGGTCCCGGTCCCGGTCCCGGTCCCGGGCTACCGCAGCGACTGCCACAGCTGTCGCGCCTGCGGTTGCTTCGCCACCACCCGGTTGGGGTCGGAGGGGGCCGTGACCACCGGCATGGTCACCGTCGTCACGCGCTCGGAGGCGAGGTCCGACAGGCTCCGCCCCAGCCCGGTCAGCTCGCCCAGCGAGTCCAGGCCGGTGTCCGTGGTGAGGCCGGCGGTGAGCGCGTCGGCGACCCGGTACAGCCGGGCCGGGTCGGTCAGCAGGCCGGCGTGCGCGATCTGGTCGAGCAGGGCCTTCACCAGCTCCTGCTGGAGCCCTATGCGCCCCAGGTCGCTGCCGTCGCCCGTGCCGTGCCGGGTGCGGGCCAGGGCGAGGGCGGTCGTGCCGTCGAGGTGGTGGGTGCCGGCCGCCAGGTGCAGGTGGCTGTAGTCGTCGTCGATGTCCTGGTCCGTGGTGACGGTGACCCCGCCGAGCGCGTCGACGATGCGGGCGAACCCCGAGAAGTCGACCTCGACGTAGTGGTCCATGCGCACCCCGGTGAGCGACTCGACGGTCTTGACCGCGCACACCGGACCGCCCACCTCGTAGGCGGTGTTGAACATGACGCCGTGCGCGACCGGCGTCGACCCGCCGGAGGTGCGCGGGCAGGACGGCCGGGTCACCAGGGTGTCGCGCGGGATGCTCACCACGGTCGCGCTCCTGCGCCCCGCGTCGACGTGCACCACCATCGCCGTGTCGGAGCGGGCGCCGCCGCTGTCGCCGCCCCCGAGCGCCTTGTTCTCCTTGCCGCTGCGCGAGTCGGAGCCGAGGACCAGGAGGGTCAGGGCCCCGGTCGGCAGCGGGGTGGCGTCGGCGCCGGACGCCGAGGGGGTGACGACCGCCCTGGCCGGGCGGTCGTCGCCGAGCGCGCCGTCGATGTCGACGCCGGTGATGTTGTCGTCGAGGTGCCGGTAGGCCCAGCCCGCCGCCGCCAGGCCCAGGACCAGGGCACCCGCCAGGGTGAGCCCGGCGGCCTTCCACAGGACCGGCCGCCGGCCTGGTCGTCCGTCGTGTCCGCCGTCCTCGCCCTGCTCCTCGTGTCGCGTCACAGCAGGAACGTACGTCCGAATTATGAGGGCGCTGTGAGGAACGGCGGGCCGGTGCCGCTTTCTTGCGGGAATCTCACGTTCAGCCCAGTGTCACGGCCGGCACGGATTGCCGCCGCTCCAGGTGCCGTTGAAGCCGAAGGTGACCGACTTCATGGCGTGCTGGAGGATCTCATGGCGGGTGCCTTCGAAAGTTTCGGTCGTGTCACCGATTGACTTCGGAGGAGTGTGGAGGGGCCCGCACCACCCGTCAATACGTCACCTTCCGGCCACCGGAACCACCCGGGCACCGGCGGGACGCGGGCCCCCTCCCGCTCACTCGGCGCCCGGCGCCCCCGTGCTCGCCCGCACCACCAGGCTCGTCGCCAGCTCCACCCGGGTCGCGGCCGAGGCCTCGTCGGCGCGGCCGAGCTCCAGCACCAGCCGGGCCGCCGCCTCGGCCATCTCGGTCAGCGGCTGCCGTACGGTCGTCAGCGGCGGCCCGACCCAGCGGGCCACCGGCAGGTCGTCGAAGCCGACCACGCTGACGTCCTCCGGGATGCGCAGGCCCAGCTCACGGGCGGCCTCGTACAGGCCGAGCGCCTGGAGGTCGTTGCCGGCGAAGACCGCGGTGGGGCGGTCGGGGCGGGAGAGCAGCTCGCGGCCGAGCCGGTAGCCGGTCTCGTGGTGGAAGTCCCCCGTTTTGATCAGCCCCGGGTCGACCGGCAGCCCGGCGGTCTCCAGCGCGGCACGGTAGCCGTCGATGCGGGCCCGGCTGCACATCATCGCCGGCGGCCCGCTGATCGCGCCGATCCGCCGGTGGCCGAGGTCGACCAGGTGCCGGGTGGCGGCGAGGCCGCCCTGCCAGTTGGTCGCGCCGATCGAGGGGACGTCGGCGCCCGGGTCGCCGGCCGGGTCCATCACCACGAAGGGGATGGAGCGGCTGGTGAGCAGCGCGCGCTGGGACTCGTCGAGCTCGGACAGCACCAGCACCACGCCGTGCGGGCGGCGCGCGGCGACCTGGTCGGCCCAGGTCCGGCCCGGGGTGAGCCGACCCGCGCTCTCGCTGAGCACCACGCTGAGCCCCGCGTCCCGCGCCACGTTCTCCACGCCCCGGATGACCTCCATCGCCCAGGCGCTCTCCAGCTCGTGGAAGACCAGGTCGAGCAGGGGCGAGCGGGTCGCCTCGGCGCGCCGGCGCCGGTAGCCGTGGGCGCGCAGCAGCTCCTCGACGCGGGTCCGGGTCGCGGGCGCGACGTCGGCGCGGCCGTTGAGGACCTTCGAAACAGTCGGCGCGGACACACCGGCCTCGCGGGCGATCTCCGCGAGGGTGGCGGTCTGCGCCGTCCGGCCCTCGGCCCGTGGCGCCGATCGTTCTTGCGCAGGCATCGCCGACCGGTCCTGCGCTGTGGTCGTCCGCGTCTCAGCGGGCTCGGGGGGTCTCATGGCCGCGATCGTATCCCCGCGCGACCCCTTGACGAACCCCTGGCGGCGCCATAGGTTCCCGGAACATTCGACTGACTCGGCGAAACATTCGGAGTCGCGGCTTCGTCACCAGCCCGGTGGCTCACCGGACCCCGGACGGGAGGTCCACGACCGGGCGGGTTGCCGGACGTGCTGGTGGCGACCGGCGTCGTGGGGGTGCTGGTCGTGCTGACCGGCCGCCCCCGCCACCGGGGCCGACGGCACGGACGCCTGGGCGGGGTGGTCCGGGCGTTCCTCCCGGGGGAGGAGGGCGGCCCGGCGGTGCAGGGAGCGCCGCCGGGCCGCACCTGCCGCCCGCCTCGGCCCACCGCCGGAGCCGGCCCACCGCCCGTCTCAGTCCACCGCCTCGAACCGCCAGCGGTGCACCGGGCGGCCGACCAGCGTGCCGTCCGGCTCGGGCAGTTCCGGGAGGTCGGCGTCGTAGGCCGCGTCCCACCAGGTGATGACCAGGACGCGGTCCTGCGGGGCGCGGAAGGTCTCCCGGCGCAGCGGGGTCCCGGCGAGGTGCTGGGCGCGCGCCCAGGCGAGCAGGTCGGCGCCGCGCCCGGCGACCGCCCGCGCCTCCCACATCAGGGCGACCGTCACGAGTACAGGTTCTCCTCGCCGAGCTCGTGCACGTGGTCGTGGTCCTGCGCGGGGGTGCGGCCCGGCACGTGCGGGTCCGTCACCGGCAGGGACGAGTCGGCCGACAGGTCCCAGTCGGAGGCGGCCCGGTTCCGGGCGACCATCTCCGCGCCCAGCGCGGCCACCATCGCGCCGTTGTCCGTGCACAGCTTGGGGCGCGGCACCCGCAGCCGGATGCCGGCCGCCTCGCAGCGCTCCTGGGCCAGGGCGCGCAGCCGGGAGTTGGCGGCCACTCCCCCGCCGATCATCAGGTGGTCGACGCCCTCGTCCTTGCAGGCGCGCACCGCCTTGCGGGTCAGCACGTCGACCACGGCCTCCTGGAAGGACGCCGCCACGTCCCGCACCGGGACGTCCTCGCCCGCCGCCCGCCTGGCCTCGATCCAGCGGGCCACCGCGGTCTTCAGGCCGGAGAAGGAGAAGTCGTAGGCCGGGTCGCGCGGGCCGGTCAGGCCGCGCGGGAAGGCGATCGCGCCCGGGTCGCCCTCGCGCGCGTAGCGGTCGATGACCGGGCCGCCGGGGAAGCCCAGGTCCAGCACGCGCGCGATCTTGTCGAAGGCCTCGCCGGCCGCGTCGTCGATGGTCGCGCCGAGGGGGCGCACGTCCGAGGTGATGTCGGCGGACAGCAGCAGGGAGCTGTGGCCGCCGGACACCAGCAGCGCCATGGTGGGCTCCGGCAGCGGGCCGTGCTCCAGCTGGTCCACGCAGATGTGCGAGGCGAGGTGGTTCACGCCGTACAAGGGCTTGCCGAGGGCGTAGGCGTACGCCTTGGCCGCCGAGACGCCCACCAGCAGGGCGCCGGCCAGGCCGGGTCCCGCCGTCACCGCGATGCCGTCGAGGTCGCGGGCCGACACGCCCGCCTCCTTCAGGGCCCGGTCGATGGTCGGGACCATGGCCTCCAGGTGGGCCCGGGAGGCGACCTCGGGCACGACCCCGCCGAAGCGGGCGTGCTCGTCGACGCTGGAGGCGACGGCGTCGGCCAGCAGGGTGGTGCCGCGCACGACGCCGACGCCGGTCTCGTCGCAGGAGGTCTCGATGCCGAGGACGAGGGGCTCGTCCCGAGAGTCAGCCATGGGTCTCGGTTCCTTGTACGCCGTTCACGGAGGTGGCCGGGTCGGTCAGGCGCATCACCAGCGCGTCCACGTTGCCCGGTTGGTAGTAGCCGCGCCGGAAGCCGATCGGCTCGAAGCCGAACCGCTCGTACAGCTTCTGCGCACGGACGTTGTCGACCCGGCACTCGAGCATCACCTCGGCGCACTCGAAGGTCGTGGCCGCCCGCAGCAGCTCGGTGAGCAGGCGCCCGCCGAGCCCGGTGCCCCAGTGGTCACGGGCGACGGCGATGGTCTGGACGTCGGCCAGCTCGCCGGAGGAGGCCAGGCCCGCGTAGCCGACCAGCCGGTCGCCGGCCTCGGCCACCACGTACCGCCGGGTGGCCTCCGGGCCGCGGGCGGGCGCCAGCTCCGACCAGAACATGCCCCGGGACCAGGCGTCCTCGGGGAAGAGGTTCTTCTCCAGCTCCAGCACGGGGTCGATGTCCCACCAGCGCATCTCGCGCAGGCGAGGAGTCACGGGCTCGGTCACTTGGGGGTGACCACCTTGTAGTTCTTGGGGACCTGGGCGTCGGGCCGGCGCAGGTACAGCGGGCGCGGCCGGGGCAGCTCCTCGCCGGCCGCCAGCCGCTCGGCGGCCAGCCCGGCCAGGGCCGCGGCGGAGACGTGCTCCGGCTCGTGGGCCACGGGGAAGGTGTCGGGGTACAGCAGCGCGCCCGCGCCGACGGCCGGGAGCCCGGCGACCCGCTCGGCGATGTCCGCGGGCCGGTCCACGGCGGGGTCGGTCAGCCGGGTGCGCGCGTCGGCGTAGGTCGCCCAGTAGACCTCCTTGCGGCGGGCGTCCGTCGCCACGACGAACGGGCCCTGGCCCGCGGCGAGGTCGGAGGCGTAGGCGAGGCCGTCGAGGGTGCACACGCCGTACACGGGGACGCCGAGGGCGAGCCCGAAGGTGTCGGCGGTCATCAGGCCGACGCGCAGCCCGGTGTAGGGGCCGGGGCCGGTGCCGACGACGACCGCGGTGACGGCGTCGAGCGTGAGCCCGGCTCCGTCGAGGACGCGGTCCACGGCGGGCAGCAGCAGCTCGCCGTGGCGGCGCGCGTCCACCTGGCTCGACGAGGCGATGACGTCCGTCCCGTCGTGCAGCGCGACGGTGACGGCGGGGGTGGCGGTATCCAGAGCGAGCAAGAGCACGCAAACAGCCTACGGCGCCCCGGGCGGCGGCACCGCCGCCCGGGCGGGACCCACGGCGACTGCTAACGTCACCCCGCATCCCTACATATCCCGACAGACCCGCACAAGACAGTGATTCCGTGCGACACGGTACGTCCGTACGAGCCGAGGCAGAGGTGGGCGCAGGTGGCAGTCAGCAGCGCGGGGATCGTGGCCGGGCTCACCGCGACGGCCCTGGCGACCGTCGGTTTCCTGGCCTGGCAGGCGGCGGCGCACGTGCCCGCCGACCTCGCGCACCCGGCCGACGCGGCGCGGACGTCCGGGATCAGCGCCACCAAGGCGCCCCGCGACAGCGGCCGGCCGGCCGCGCTGCCGTCGGGCTCCGGGAAGGGTGAACGGGTCGTGTACTCGGTGGACGACGACCGGGTGTGGCTGGTCGGCGCGGCCGGCACGGTGCTGCGCACCTTCACGGTGGCGCCCGGCGCCCTCGACCCCTCACCGGGCGCCTACGCGGTCACCTCCCGTGCGAACCGGGTCACCGGCACCGACGGCACGCCCGTGGAGCACGTCGTCCGCTTCGCCACCGCGCAGGGGTTGGCGATCGGGTTCAGCGCGGCCGTGGACGGCTCGGCGCCCGCCGCGGGGGCGGACGTGCGGACGGGCGCCATCCGCGCGTCGCGCGCGGACGGGAACGCGCTGTGGGACTTCGCGACGCTCGGCAGGCGGGTCGTCGTGATCCGCTAGCGGCGCACCTGGCCATGGTCCGTGGGCGATGCGACGCCCCTGCCCGCCCCGGCCGTGACCGCTCAGGCGGCCTCGCGGTGGCCGCGGGACGCCGGGCGGTCGTGGGGCTCGGGGGCGCGCGGGGGCCGGGAGACGGCGTCGGCGGCCGCGCAGGAGGCCAGCAGGTCGCGCATCGACACCGCGGGGACCGGGGCGCCAGTGGACACCGCGACAACGGGGGCCGCGGGAGCCTCGTGAGTCGCGGGGGCGACGAGGGAGGGCGCCGGGTGCCGCCGGGGCTCGGCCGTGGGCTCGGGAGCGGGCATGGACGCCTCCTGGTGGTCGGGGGCGGACGTGGTTAGGTAGACCTAACTACGAACTGGGTACCATGTGACCACGCCCGGCGCTCCCGGCGCAATACGGTGCCGACACCCTGTCGGCAAACGCTCCCGCCCGCCCCGGCCCCGCCGCCGGAGCCGGGCTCAGGCCGCCAGCACGCCCAGGTCGACGGCGCCCCAGCGTTCCCCCACGGGGGTGAGGGTGACGTGCCGTACCTCGTCGGTGGTGTCGCCCACCGCACGGTGCAGGGTGATGTGCAGCCGGTCCTCGGTCAGCTCCTCGACCTTGCCCTCGCCCCACTCCACGACGACCACCGAGTCCGGCAGGGACACGTCGAGGTCGAGGTCCTCCATCTCGTCGAGCCCGCCGGAGAGCCGGTAGGCGTCGACGTGGACGAGCGGCGGGCCGTCGGTGAGGGACGGGTGGACGCGGGCGATCACGAACGTCGGCGAGGTGACCGCGCCCCGCACCCCGAGTCCTTCGCCGAGGCCGCGCGTGAGGGTCGTCTTGCCCGCGCCGAGCTCCCCGCTGAGCATCACGAGGTCACCGGCGCGCAGCAGTTTCGCGAGCTCGCGGCCCAGCTCCCGCATCTGCTCGGCGGAGGTGACGGTCAGGCGGAGGTCAGCCGCGTCGTGCGGTGCTGCTGGTGCTTCCATAGCCACCCACGGTAGCCCCTGCCGGGACGGCACCGGCGCGGGTGAGCAGGTCGGCGAGGCGGTCGGTGACCACCTCGGGGTGTTCCAGCATCACCAGGTGCCCGGCGTCCGGCACCAGGACCAGCTCGGCCTCCGGCAGCAGGTCGGCGATGGCCTCGCTGTGCTCGCTGGGCGTGACCAGGTCGCCGATGCCGGCGAGCACCAGCACCGGCAGGTCCGCGAAGAAGGCCAGGGCCTCGGTCTTGTCGTGGTCGGTGAAGGCCGGGTAGAACTCGGCGACCACGTCGATCGGCGTGCCCTCGATCATCCGCTCGGCGAACCGGGCGACGGCCGGGTCGACGTCCCGGGACGCGAACGAGTACCGCTTGATGACCCCCGCGAACAGGTCGGCGGTCGCCCGCCGCCCCCGCTCCACCAGCTCGGCCTGCTGGCCCAGCGCCCGCAGCACCCCCGGCAGCACCCGCCGCACCGCGTTGACGCCGGCCACCGGCAGGCCGAAGTTGACCTCGCCGAGCCGTCCGGACGACGTCCCCACGAAGGCCGTGGCGACGACCCGCTCGCGGATCAGCTCGGGGAACTGCGCGGCCAGCGCCATGACGGTCATCCCGCCCATGGAGTGCCCCACCAGCACGACCGGCCCGTGGGGTACGGCCGCGTCGAGGACGGCCTTGAGGTCGCGGCCCAGCTGGTCGATGGTGAGCGGCACGTCGTCCTGGACCTGCGCCACGCCCCGTCCCGAGCGGCCGTGGCTGCGCTGGTCCCAGTGCACGGTGCGCACGACGCCCCGCAGCGCCGCCCGCTGGAAGTGCCAGGAGTCCTGGTTGAGGCAGTAGCCGTGGCTGAACACCACGGTGACCGGGGCGGGGGCCTTGCGGCCGAAGAGGCGGCGCCGGCGCCCGGCGAGCGCGGCCTGCGGCTCGACCTCGTCGACCTCGTAGTACAGCTCGGTGCCGTCGTCGGCGTACGCCGTGCCGGGCGTGCCGCGCAGCGTGCCGTAGGGGCCGGTCGCGTCCAGGGCGAGGAGGGCCTTCCTGCGTATGCCCCGTCCGACGGTCATCCGCTCGATCGCGACCCCCGCCGCGGCGCCCGCGGCGAGGACGCCCAGCGCGGCCCCCGCGATGCCCGTGGTCCGGCGCCAGCCGCCGGCCGCCCCCGCCGCGGACGCGGCGACGGCCGCCGAGGCGAGGCCCGCCACCGCCTCCGCACTGCTCTCGCTCACGTACCGCTCCTCGTCGCCGTCCGGCCGGTGCCCCGGGCGGGGTCCCCCCGTGCGGGAGCCCCGGAGGGGGACTCCCTGCCTGGCGGTTACCCCGCTCGTCCCTCGTTCACGTGGACGCGGGGCACCCGGGCGCCGACACGGGTCACGATCTCGTACCCGATCGTGCCCGCGGCCTGCGCCCAGTCCTCGGCGGTGGGCTCCCCGCGGTCACCGGGGCCGAACAGTACGGCCTCGTCCCCCGGCGCCGGCCGGTCGCCCCCCAGGTCGACGACGAACTGGTCCATGGCGATGCGCCCGGCGACCGTCCGCCACTTGCCCCCGACCAGCACCGGACCGGTGCCCGAGGCGTGCCGGGGCACCCCGTCGGCGTAGCCGAGCGGGACGAGGCCCAGGGTGGTCTCGCCGGGCGTGACGTAGTGGTGGCCGTAGCTCACGCCGTGGCCGCCGGGCACCTCCTTGACCAGGGCGAGGGACGCGGACAGCGTCATCACGGGCCGCAGTCCGAGGTCGGCGCTGCTGCCGAGGGCGGGGGCGGGTGAGAGGCCGTACATCGCGATGCCGGGGCGCACCAGGTCGAAGTGCGTCTCGGGCAGGGTGAGCGTGGCGGGCGAGTTGGCGATGTGCCGCACCTCGGGGCGCACGCCCAGGTCCTCCGCCTGCGTGACCATCTCGCGGAACAGCGACAGCTGCGCGCCGATGGAGGGGTGCCCGGGCTCGTCGGCGCAGGCGAAGTGGGACCACAGGCCGGTGACGCGCAGCAGTCCCGCGCGCTCGGCCCGCAGCGCCTCGGTGACCAGCCCGGGCCAGTCGGCGGGCTGGCAGCCGTTGCGGCCGAGCCCGGTGTCGGCCTTGAGCTGCACGCGCGCGACGAGGGACGTGCCGCGCAGCGCCCCGGTCAGCTCGCGCAGCGCCCAAATGTCGCTGACGGAGAGGTCGATGTCCGCCTCGACGGCCTCCCGCCAGGGGCCGCCCGGCGTCCACAGCCAGCACAGGACGCGGACGTCCGCGGGCAGGGCGGGGTCCGCGCGGACCGCGAGGGCCTCCTCGGGCGTGGCGGTGCCGATCCAGGTGGCGCCCGCCGCCACGGCCGCGCGGGCGCAGGGGATCGCGCCGTGGCCGTACCCGTCGGCCTTGACCACGGCCATGAAGGCCGCGCCGGGGGCCTTCGCGCGCAGGGTGCGCACGTTGGCCCGCAGGGCGGCCAGATCGATCTCGGCGCGGGCGCGCGGTGTTCCGCCCCGCGGTGGTGCAGTCTCACTCATCCCGCCCAGTGTCTCAGAGGGGCGGCCCGGCGTTCCCGACGCGGGCGGCCGCGGGAGGGGGTGGCGGGGCGGCTCCCCGCTCCCGGCGCGTCCCCTCGCCGCCCCCGTACGCCCCCTCGCCCCCGTACGCCCCCCGGGCCCCGCCTACCCCCGCACGACGTCCCGCCAGGCCTGGCCCACGGCCTCCGCGACCTGGTGCGCCCGCACCGGCGCGCCCCGCGCCGCGAGCCGCCCGGCGAGGCCGTGCAGGTAGGCGCCCACACTCCCGGCGTCCCGCGCCGACAGGCCGGCCGCGAGCAGGGAGCCCGCCACGCCGGACAGCACGTCCCCGCTCCCGGCTGTCGCCAGCCACGGCGTGCCCGTGGCGTTCACCCGGACCGGCGCCCCGCCGCCGGGATCGGCGACCAGCGTGGTCGAGCCCTTCAGCAGCACGGTCGCCCCGTACGCCTCGGCCAGCTCCCGCACCGCGGTGAGCCGGCCCGCCTCGACCTCCGCCCGGGACACCCCGAGCAGGGCGGCCGCCTCGCCGGCGTGCGGGGTCAGCAGGGTGGGGGCCGTGCGGGCGCGGACGGCGGCCCGGTCGGCGAGGCGCAGCCCGTCCGCGTCGATCAGCACGGGCACCTCGGCGGCGACCACCTCGGCGACGGTGGCCGCGTCCTCCCCGGCCCCGGGTCCGACGGCCCACGCCTGGACGCGTCCCGCCTTCGCCGGGCCCGTGTCGGAGACGAGGGTCTCGGGGTAGCGGGCGATCACGGCGTCCCCGGCGGCCCCGACGTACCGCACGGCCCCGGCGCCGCCCCGCAGGGCCCCGGCGACGGCCAGGACGGCGGCGCCCGGATAGCGGTCGGACCCGGCGGCGACGCCGACCACGCCGCGCCGGTACTTGTCGCTCTCGGCCGCGGGCACCGGCAGCAGCCGGGCCACGTCGGCGTGTTGCAGGGCCTCCAGCTCGGCCCCGTCCGCGGGCAGGTCCAGCCCGATGTCGACGAGCCGCACGGAACCGGCGTACGCGCGCGCCGGGTCGATCAGCAGTCCCGGCTTGTGCGTGCCGAAGGTGACGGTCAGGTCGGCCCGTACCGCCTCCCCGCGCACCTCGCCGGTGTCGGCCTCGACGCCGCTGGGCAGGTCGACGGCGACCACCGCGGCCCGTGACGCGGCGGCGGCGCGCGCCAGCGCGGCGGCCTCCGGCCGCAGACCGCCCTTCCCGCCGATGCCCACGATCCCGTCGACGACCAGGTCCGCGTGGGCGACGGCGTCCTCGGCGCGGTCCCGCTCGAGAACGGCGCCCCCGGCGCGGCGGAACGCCGCGAGCCCCGCCGCGTGCGCCCGCCCGGGCGACAGCAGCACGGCCGCGACCCCGGCCCCGCGCCGGGCCAGCCGGGCCCCGGCGTACAGGGCGTCGCCCCCGTTGTCCCCGCTGCCGACCAGCAGCACGACCCGGCTGCCGTACACCCGGTCCAGCAACTCGGCGCAGGCGGCGGCCAGTCCGGCGGCGGCCCGCTGCATCAGCGCCCCGTCGGGGAGCCGCTCCATCACCTGCCGCTCAGCGGCCCGTACGGTCTCGACGCGATAGGCAGTACGCATGGCCCCCAGTCTCACACCGACCGTCCGCGACCGGCGCTCGGAACCGGGGACCGGTGGGTCATCCCTCCGCGACGACCATGGCGGAGGCGATCCCGGCGTCGTGGCTGAGCGACAGGTGCCACGCCCGCACCCCCAGCTCGGCGGCCCGCGCCGCCACGGTCCCGCGCACGCGCAGCCGTGGCTGCCCGCTGGCCTCGACGAAGACCTCCGCGTCCGTCCACAGCAGCCCGCCGGGCGCCCCCAGCGCCTTGGCCACCGCCTCCTTCGCCGCGAACCGCGCCGCCAGCGACGCCACCCCGCGCCGTCCCCCGCTCGGGAGCAGCAACTCCCGCTCCACGAACAGCCGTTGTGCCAGTCCGGGCGTACGCTCCAGCGACGCCGCGAACCGCTCGATCTCGGCCACGTCGATACCGACCCCGATGATGCTCATGCTCCGCAGCGTAGGGGTGTCCCGTCGATCACGCCGGGTAGGGCGACGTCCTTCTGGCCGTGCGCAGGGCGTCGGCCCACCAGGTCAGCTGGTCCAGGAGGGTCTTGGCGTGGCCTGCGGCCCGTGCGTCGAGGGGGGCGCCGTCCTGCCACCCGGTGAAGTGGTCCGGGAAGGCGAGGCCGTCGCGGATCGTCACGGCGTGCAGTTCGGTCAGGACGTTCTCCAGGTGCAGCACGGCGTGCCGGCCGCCCGCCGCGCCGCCGTAGCCGGCTGCGGGCCATCTCCTGACCCGCGGGTCCGGCCGACCAGAAGGCCCCGGCCGGGATCTTGCCCGCGCCCGCGCCCCTACTCGACCGTGACCGACTTCGCCAGGTTGCGCGGCTGGTCCACCTCGTTGCCGCGGGCGGTGGCCAGTTCGCAGGCGAAGACCTGCAGCGGCACGGTCGCCACCAGCGGCTGGAGCAGCACCGGCGTCGCGGGGATGCGGACCAGGTGGTCGGCGTAAGGCGTGACCGCCTCGTCGCCCTCCTCCGCGATGACGATCGTGCGGGCACCGCGCGCCCGGATCTCCTGGATGTTGGAGACGATCTTGTCGTGGAGCACCGACCGGCCGCGCGGCGAGGGCACCACGACGACCACGGGCAGGTCCTCCTCGATCAGCGCGATCGGCCCGTGCTTCAGCTCGCCCGCCGCGAAGCCCTCGGCGTGCATGTAGGCGAGCTCCTTCAGCTTCAGGGCGCCCTCCAGCGCGACGGGGTAGCCCACGTGCCGGCCGAGGAACAGCACCGTGTCCTTGCCGGCGAGGGACCGGGCCAGCTCGCGCACCGGCTCCATGGTCTCCAGCACCCGGTCCACCGCACCCGCGATCTGCGACAGGTCCCGGATCACCGCGCGGATCTCGTCGCCCCACTTGGTGCCGCGCACCTGCCCGAGGTACAGCGCGACCAGGTAGCAGGCGACCAGCTGGGTGAGGAACGCCTTCGTCGAGGCGACGGCGACCTCCGGCCCGGCGTGCGTGTAGAGCACCGCGTCCGACTCGCGCGGGATGGTCGAGCCGTTGGTGTTGCAGATCGCCAGTACCCGGGAGCCCTGCTCGCGGGCGTGGCGCAGCGCCATCAGCGTGTCCATGGTCTCGCCGGACTGGGAGATCGCGATGACCAGGGAGCGGGAGTCGAGGATCGGGTCCCGGTAGCGGAACTCGCTGGCCAGCTCCACCTCGCAGGGGATGCGCGTCCAGTGCTCGATGGCGTACTTGGCGATCATCCCGGCGTGGAAGGCCGTACCGCAGGCGACGATGACGACCTTGTCGACCTCGCGCAGCTCCGCGGCGCTGATCCGCACCTCGTCCAGGCTCAGCGAGCCCGCCGCGTCGATCCGGCCCAGCAGGGTGTCGGCGACCGCCTTGGGCTGCTCGGCGATCTCCTTCAGCATGAAGTAGTCGTAGCCGCCCTTCTCGGCGGCCGAGGCGTCCCAGTCCACGTGGTACGTCCGCACGTCCGCCGGACGCCCGTCGAAGCCGGTGACCGTCACCCCGTCGCGGCGCAGCTCCACGACCTGGTCCTGGCCGAGTTCGACGGCCTGGCGGGTGTGCTCGATGAACGCGGCGACGTCCGAGGCGAGGAACGACTCGCCCTCGCCGAGACCCACCACGAGCGGCGAGTTGCGCCGCGCGCCGACCACCACGTCCGGCTCGTCCGCGTGCACGGCGACCAGGGTGAACGCGCCCTCCAGCCGTCGGCACACCAGCCGCATCGCCTCGGCGAGGTCGGCGCAGGAGGAGAACTCCTCGGCCAGCAGGTGCGCGACGACCTCGGTGTCGGTCTCCGAGACCAGCTCGTGCCCGCGCTCGGCGAGCTCGGCGCGCAGCACGGCGAAGTTCTCGATGATGCCGTTGTGCACGACGGCCACGCGCCCGGCGTTGTCCAGGTGCGGGTGGGCGTTGGCGTCGGTGGGCCCGCCGTGCGTGGCCCAGCGCGTGTGCCCGATCCCGGTCGTCCCCGCCGGCAGCGGCCGGTCGACCAGCTCCTTCTCCAGATTGACGAGCTTGCCGGCCTTCTTCGCCGCGGCGAGTCCCCCGTCGGCCGGCACGGCGACGCCCGCCGAGTCGTAGCCGCGGTACTCCAGCCGCTTCAGTCCGGCCATCACGACATCGAGCGCAGACTGCGCCCCCACGTAACCCACGATTCCGCACATGCGCGGCAGCCTACGGTCCCCGGGCCGCCGGAAACCGCCCCTGCGTGCCCGATTCCGGAAATTCCCGCGCCCGTACGACCCCGCGCGGCCGCCCGTCCCGCGCAGCGTGACGGACCCCACCCGCCACGCCGTTCAAACTCCGTTAACAATGGACTGTGATCTCTCCGGTCTCCCCGATGCCCCGGAGCGCCCACCGGCAGCGGCCGGAGGCGACTCCCTACGTCGACCTCACCCGTACGGAGTGGAGCGCGCTGCGCGACAAGACGCCGCTGCCGCTGACCGCCGAGGAGGTCGAGAAGCTGCGCGGCCTCGGTGACGTCATCGACCTCGACGAGGTGCGGGACATCTACCTGCCGCTGTCCCGGCTGCTCAACCTCTACGTCGGCGCCACGGACGGCCTGCGCGGCGCCCTGAACACCTTCCTCGGCGAACAGGGCTCCCAGTCCGGCACCCCCTTCGTGATAGGCGTCGCCGGGTCGGTCGCGGTCGGCAAGTCGACCGTGGCCCGCCTGCTGCAGGCGCTGCTCTCCCGCTGGCCCGAGCACCCGCGCGTGGAGCTGGTCACCACCGACGGCTTCCTGCTGCCCACCCGGGAGCTGGAGGCCCGCGGCCTGATGTCCCGCAAGGGCTTCCCCGAGTCCTACGACCGCCGGGCCCTGACCCGGTTCGTCGCCGACATCAAGGCCGGCAAGCACGAGGTGACCGCCCCGGTCTACTCCCACCTGATCTACGACATCGTCCCCGGCGAGAAGCTCACCGTGCGCCGGCCCGACATCCTGATCGTCGAGGGCCTGAACGTGCTCCAGCCGGCGCTGCCCGGCACCGACGGCCGCACCCGCGTCGGCCTCGCCGACTACTTCGACTTCAGCGTGTACGTCGACGCGAGCGCCGAGGACATCGAGCGCTGGTACCTCAACCGCTTCAAGAAGCTGCGCCAGACGGCCTTCCAGAAGCCGGACTCGTACTTCCGCAAGTACACCCAGGTCTCCGAGGAGGAGGCCCTCGACTACGCCCGCGGCCTGTGGCGCACGATCAACAAGCCCAACCTGGTCGAGAACATCGCCCCCACCCGCGGCCGCGCCACCCTGGTGCTGCGCAAGGGCCCCGACCACACGGTCCAGCGCCTGCGCCTGCGCAAGCTCTGAGGGCGTACGGCCGCCTGCCGCGCCACGGCCGCCTGCTACAAAGGGCGGCATGCTGCACCTGCGCCTGATCACGCCGGCCGACCGCACCTCGGACGTGGTCCGGCTGATCGAGAAGACCGTCGGCACCACGCACCTGGTGGTGCTGCCGGGCGCCGCCCGCAACCCCGCCGGCGACGTCGTCCTGTGCGACGTGGCCCGCGAGGCCGGCGACGAACTGCTCAGCAGTCTCCAGGAGTTGGGGCTGGACCGCACCGGCTCGATCGCCGTCGAGAACATCGACCTGTCGCTGTCCAAGCGCGCCGACAAGGCGGAGGCGGAGGCTCCCGGCGAGGGTGCGGACGCGGTGCTGTGGGAGCACCTGACGGACGCGACCCACGAGGAGTCGACGCTCTCCGTCACCTACGTCGCCTTCATCACCCTCGCCACGATGATCGCCGCCTGCGGTGTCGTCCTGGACAACGCGATCCTGATCGTGGGCGCGATGGCGGTCGGCCCGGAGTTCGGGCCCCTGGCGGGCATCTGCACGGCGATCGTGCAGCGCGCCCCGCGGCTGGCGCTGCGCTCACTGGTCGCGCTGCTGGCCGGCTTCGCGGCGGCGATGGCGCTGACGGCGGGCTTCAGCCTCTTCATGGACGCCGTCGGCCTGTTCAGCAAGGGGCAGTTGGAGGCGGACCGGCCCAACACGGGCTTCATCTACGCCCCGGACTGGTTCTCGTTCGTGGTGGCGGTCCTGGCGGGCGCGGCGGGCATGCTGTCCCTGACGTCGGCCAAGTCGGGCGCCCTGGTGGGCGTGGCGATCTCGGTGACGACGGTCCCCGCGGCGGCGAACGCGGCCGTGGCGCTGGTCTACAGCGACACCACCCAGGCCGGCCGCTCGACGGAGCAGCTCCTGCTGAACCTGCTGGGCATCGTCCTGGCCGGCACCCTGACCCTGACGGCCCAGAAGGCCTTCTGGCGGGGGCAGCACCGACGGCAGCGACGGCAGACGCAACAGCAGCAGGGACTCCAAGGGTGAGGGGGCGGGGCCTCGTCCGGCCCCGCCCCCTCACGCGCGCACCGGGCTCAGCCCAGCGCGGACTTCACCACGTCGGCCAGCCGGCCGGCCACCGACCGGGCCTGCTCGATGTCGGCCGCCTCCACCATCACGCGCACCAGCGGCTCGGTGCCCGACGGCCGCAGCAGCACCCGCCCGGTCGCGCCCAGCTCGCGCTCGGCGTCCGCGACCGCGGCCGCGAGGTCGGCCGAGGTGGTGACCCGGGACTTGTCGACGTCGGGGACGTTGACCAGCACCTGCGGCAGCCGCTCCATGACGGACGCCAGGTCCTGCAGCGTCCGGCCGGTCCGGGCCACCCGCGCGGCGAGCAGCAGCCCGGTCAGCGTGCCGTCGCCGGTCGTCGCGTGGTCGAGGATGATCACGTGCCCGGACTGCTCGCCGCCGAGCGCGTAGCCGTGCTCCTTCATCTCCTCCAGCACGTAGCGGTCGCCGACCGCCGTCTGCACCAGCCGCAGCCCCTCCCGCTCCAGGGCGAGCTTGAAGCCGAGGTTGGACATGACGGTCGCGACGACCGTGTCGGAGCGCAGCACCCCCTGTTCGCGCAGGGCGAGGGCCAGCACCGCGAGGATCTGGTCGCCGTCGACCTCCGCGCCGGTGTGGTCGACGGCCAGGCACCGGTCGGCGTCGCCGTCGTGCGCGATGCCCAGGTCCGCGCCGTGCTCCAGGACGGCGGCCTTGAGCGGGCCCAGGTGGGTCGAGCCGCATCCGTCGTTGATGTTGAGCCCGTCCGGCTCGGCGCCGATGGTGACGACCTCGGCACCGGCCCGCCGGAACGCCTCGGGCGACACCCCGGCGGCGGCGCCGTGCGCCTCGTCCAGGACGATGCGCAGCCCGTCGAGCCGGTTCGGCAGCACGCCGAGCAGGTGCTCGACGTAGCGGTCGAAGCCCTCGTCGTAGGAGCGCACGCGTCCCACGCCCGCGCCGGTCGGCCGCTCCCACGGCTCGCCGCGCCGGTGCTCCTCGTAGACGGCCTCGATCTTGTCCTCGAGCTCGTCGGCGAGCTTGTGGCCGCCGCGGGCGAAGAACTTGACGCCGTTGTCCGGCATGGCGTTGTGGCTGGCGGAGAGCATGACGCCGAGGTCGGCGCCGAGGGCGCCGGTGAGGTGGGCGACCGCCGGCGTCGGCAGCACGCCGACCCGCAGCACGTCCACGCCCGCGCTGGCCAGGCCCGCCACCACGGCGGCCTCCAGGAACTCCCCGGACGCACGCGGGTCCCGTCCGACCACCGCGGTCGCCCGGTGGCCCTCGAACGTGCCCGCCTCGGCCAGCACGTGGGCCGCCGCGACGGACAGACCGAGGGCCATCTCGGCCGTCAGATCCGCGTTGGCGACACCGCGCACGCCGTCCGTGCCGAAGAGTCGTCCCACTTGTCCTCCTGAGGAAGCGTCAGTCGCGGGCGCCGGAGCCGTGCCAGGTGCGGCCCGCACGGCTGCTCCGGCGTCCCAGGCATTCCATGCCTCTGAACATCCGATCACACAAGCCTTTGAGTGTCTTGTGTCGTTATACGCCCGAAGGGGGCGATACACGAACGCCCCGGCGGCACAGTGGCGTGCCGCCGGGGCGTTCGGAGTACGTACGGGCCCCCACGGGGTCCGCAGGCGTACGAGCAGGCAGCGAAGCTTAACGCTTGCTGTACTGCGGGGCCTTGCGGGCCTTCTTCAGACCGGCCTTCTTGCGCTCGACCGCACGGTCGTCGCGGCGCAGGAAGCCCGCCTTCTTCAGCGCGCCGCGGTTGTTGTCCACGTCGGCCTCGTTCAGCGCGCGGGCCACGCCGAGGCGCAGGGCGCCGGCCTGACCCGAGACGCCGCCACCCGCGATGCGGGCGATGACGTCGTAGCGGCCCTCGAGCTCGAGCACCTTGAACGGCTCGTTGACTTCCTGCTGGTGCACCTTGTTCGGGAAGTAGTCCTCGAGGGTGCGACCGTTGATCTTCCACTTGCCGGTGCCCGGGACGATCCGGACACGGGCGATGGCGTTCTTGCGGCGGCCCAGGCCGGCGGCCGGCTGGGGGTCGCCGAAGCGGGACGCCATCGACTCCGAGGTGTACTCGCCCTCGACGGGGACCTCGGACTCGGTGGTGTAGCTGTCGATGTCAAGCTCTTCGAGCGGCTGCTCGGCAGTGGTCTCGGCCACGGTTCTCCTCAGATTCTCTTCAGGCTTGGGGTTGGCCGGACTTACTGCGCGACCTGGGTGATCTCGAACGGCTGCGGCTGCTGCGCGCCGTGCGGGTGCTGGTCACCCTTGTAGACCTTCAGCTTCGAGAGCATCTGACGGCCCAGCGTGTTCTTGGGGAGCATGCCCTTGACGGCCTTCTCGATGGCCTTCTCCGGGTTCTTGTCCAGCAGCTCGTCGTAGCGGACGGAGCGCAGACCACCCGGGTAGCCGGAGTGGCGGTACGCCATCTTCTGGGTCCGCTTGTTGCCGGACAGGTGCACCTTGTCGGCGTTGATGATGATGACGAAGTCACCCGTGTCAACGTGAGGCGCGTAGATCGGCTTGTGCTTGCCACGCAGGATGGAGGCAGCAGTGGAGGCCAGACGGCCCAGGACGACGTCCTGAGCGTCGATGACGTGCCACTGACGCGTCACATCGCCGGGCTTGGGGCTGTACGTACGCACGGTTCGTAGCCTTCGCTTCTTCAGTGAATGGTCCTGACAAGGTCACCGAAGCGATCACGACAGCCCAGACCGCACTGCGGTGACGCAAACCGCGTGCTGGTCGCTGGTCATCGGCCCGGTGGACCGGTGTAAGGGCCCGTCCCGTGAGAATGAGCAAGCCAATACACAACGAAAATGCAGGATACCCGGATCCGACCTGGCGGGTCAAAACGCGGGATCGCTGCCCGCCCCCGAGGATACCGGCACCGCGGCCCCGGTACGGACGGGCGCCGGGTCGCTGCCGCGCGGCGGGCCGGGGCGGGCGGTGCGGGCGACCGCCAGGGCCAGGGCGACCAGGGTCAGCGCGTCCCGGAACGCCCTGCGGGTCACCGGTTCCAGGAAGGGCCAGGTCACGCCCGGCAGCTGCGGGACCAGCGCGAGCCAGAACCAGGGGCCCCGGGCCACCGCACCGGCGCAGGGCAGGCCGGCCAGCAGCAGCGGCAGGACGACGACCAGGTAGTGGTCGTAGGAGGGCCGGGAGACGAGGAACGCCGACAGCATCAGCCCGCACGCCGTCTCGGCGAGCCGCAGCGGGCCGGGGCCGCCCCGCCGCCAGCGCAGCCAGGCGCACGCCGTCCCCGCCGCGCAGGCCGCCAGCGCCAGCGCCCGGGCGAGGGCCGCGGGCACCCCGAGCCGCGGCAGCACCGCCGCCGGGGACGCCTCGTAGAGCCGGACGAAGGCGTCGTCGCCGTGCAGCAGGAAGGGCAGCGTGCGGGTGACGAAGCCCGCCGGGTCGGGCAGCGCGAGCGCGCACAGGACCGAGACGACGGCCGGCACGGCGAGCAGCACGGCCAGCGCCCGCCACCGGCGCGCGCACACGAACAGCAGCGCCACCGGGGCCAGCAGTGGCTTGACCGCCAGGGTCGCGCCGATCACCGCGCCCGCCGCCACCCACCGATCCCGGCCCGCCAGCAGCAGCGCCAGCGGCAGCGCGAGCGCGGCGGACACCGTCCAGTTGCCGAGCCGCACCAGGTGCGCGAACGGCGCGAACCCGGCCGCGAGCGCGGTCAGGCCCAGCACGGCGAGGCGGCTGCCGAGCGGCACCCGGTGCAGCCGCAGCGCGCAGGCCCACGCCGCCACCAGGCACGCGGTCACCGCGCACGGCACCAGCACCCGCACCAGGGTCTGGGGCAGCAGGGCCTGGGGCGCGGCGGCGAGGACCGCGCCGGGCAGGTAGAGGAAGTGCGGGTCGTCGTACGGGGAGCCGCCGGCCAGCCAGGTGCGGGCGGCGCGGACGACGATCGCGTTGTCCATGCCGCCGTCCGGGGCGGCTCGCGCCACGTGCCCGGACAGGGCGCCCAGGACCGCCGCCGGCGCGATCCACCACGGCCAGGGGGAACGCCGCACCAACCACCCGAAGATGTCGCTTTTGCCCATAGTCACGCGGGCAACGCTAGGTGCCGGAGGGCTCGTTGGCGCGGAACAGCACACCCCGGGCCCCGTCTAAGATGCGCCCCATGAGCTATGGGCAGGGGGGACCTCAGTCCCAGTGGGACCCTTGGAAACCGAACTCGCAGCAGCCGTGGAGCGACGGTGGCGGCGGGCAGTCCCCGGACTGGGCGGCACTCGCCGAGGCGTCCGAGACCCGCAACAAGCGCCGCAGGCTGCTGTTCATCGGCGGGGGCGTGCTGGCCGTCGTCGGCATAGGCACCGCCGTGGCCATGGGCGTCGTCTCGGCGAACGACGACGGGAAGGCCGGCCGGCCCACCTCGTCGCTGCCCGCGACCGCGGACCTGCCGAGCGGGTCCGGCACCCCGTCCTTCGCCCCGACCAGCGCGCCGCCGCCGCTGGACCCGAAGGAGTTCGTCGCCAGCAAGGCCAAGGACACCGCCCCCAACGGGCCGGGCATCATGTTCCCCGGCCGGCAGCTCACCATGGGCGCCAACGTGTACAAGAAGGGCCCGACGGCCGACACCACCGCGTGCGCCACCGCGGTCAAGGGCAGCCTGCCCGGCGTCCTCACCGCCAACGGCTGCACCCGCCTGATGCGGGTCACCTACACCCGCGACGGCATGGCCGTGACCGTCGGCGTGGCCGTCTTCGACACCGAGGCGCAGGCCCTGAAGGCCAAGCAGCAGGCCGACCGCAAGAGCTTCGTGCAGGCCCTGTCCGGCAAGGGCGTGGCCGCCTTCTGCAACGGCGCGGTGTGCCGCTCGACGACCAACTCCTACGGCCGCTACGCCTACTTCACCCTCACCGGCTTCACCGACGGCAAGAACGTCACCACCAAGGACACCCAGGTGTTCACCACCGGCGACGACCTGGCCCAGTTCACCTTCCAGCAGATCCACCGCCGCGGCGAGACCCAGGCGTCGGCCGCCGCGGGCGGCTGACCACGCCTCGCCCCCGGGGCCGGCTCAGCAGCAGCCCGCCCCGGGCGCCCCGGGCAGCGACCGCTTGTTGCGTGCCTCCCGGCTGCGGGCGGCCAGCAGCTCGTCGGCCGGGTAGCCGACCTCCTCCAGCGTCAGCCCGTGCGGCCGTACGACGTGCACGGCGGAGTCCCGGACGCCGGCGGCCAGGACCTTGCCCGGCCAGTCCGGCGGGCGGTGCCCGTCGCCCACGAACAGCAGCGCGCCGATGAGCGAGCGGACCATGTTGTGGCAGAAGGCGTCGGCCCGCACGGTCGCGGTGATGATGCCGTCGGCGCCCTTCTCCAGGCTCAGCTCCTGCAGGGTGCGGATGGTGGTGGCCCCCTCCCGCTTCTTGCAGTAGGCGGCGAAGTCGTGCTCGCCCAGCAGCGCCCGGGCGGCCTCGTTCATGGCGTCCACGTCCAGGGGCCAGTCGTGCCACAGGACGTGGCCGCGCAGCAGCGGGTCCACTCCCCCGGGGTTGTCGGTGACGCGGTAGGCGTAGCGCCGCCAGACGGCCGAGAACCGCGCGTCGAAGCCCTGCGGGGCCTCGCGCAGCGCCCACACCCGCACGTCCTTGGGCAGCCGTCCGGCGAGCCGCTTCAGCAGCTTGTCGTGGTGCTCGGCCCACACCTCGCGCGGCAGGTCGACGTGCGCGACCTGTCCGCGGGCGTGCACCCCGGCGTCGGTGCGCCCGGCGACGGTCAGCTCGTACGTCTCCCGCGACCGGGTCACGGTGCGCAGGGCGTCCTCGATCTCCCCCTGCACGGTCCGCTGGCCCCCGGCCTGCTTGGCCCACCCGGAGAACGCGGTCCCGTCGTACGACAGGTCCAGCCGGACCCGGACGTGACCGGGCGCTACGTCGTCACTCACCCACAGATCCTCTCAGCAGCACGGGAACGGGCCCGCTCCCCGGAAGGAACGGGCCCGCTCGTCAGACGTCAGGCAGAGCCTCAGGCGTCCTTGGACTCCTCGGCGGGAGCCTCGCCGGCCTCGTCGGCCTTGGTCGTGTCGACCTTGGTCTCCGTGGCCTCGGTCGCCTCGGCGTCCTTGGCGGCACGCTTCGTCGCCGCCTCGGCCTCGCCGGTGGCCTGCTGCGCGACCGTCAGCGCCTCGACCAGCTCGATGACCGCCATGGGCGCGTTGTCGCCGCGACGGTTACCGATCTTGGTGATGCGGGTGTAACCACCGGGGCGGTTCTCGTACCGCGGGCCGATCTCGGTGAAGAGCGTGTGGACGATGCCCTTGTCCGAGATGACCTGGAGCACCTGACGGCGGTTGTGAAGGTCACCCTTCTTCGCCTTGGTGACCAGACGCTCGGCGTACGGCCGCAGACGGCGGGCCTTCGCCTCGGTGGTGGTGATCTTGCCGTGCTCGAAGAGGCTCTTGGCGAGGTTCGCGAGGAGCAGCTTCTCGTGCGCGGCGCTGCCGCCCAGACGGGCACCCTTGGTGGGCTTCGGCATGGTTCTTCTCCTGTGTGTCTGCCCCGGCCGTATCAGGTACCGAAGTCAGTATCCGAGCAGGCGGTCGCCTGTCGAAGATCCGGGAGACGTCCCCGCAGGGGACGCTCCCGGAAGGGGCGCGGGGAACTGCGCGACCGGCCACAGCCGGCCCGCAGCGCAGTACGGCCTCCCCGCGGAGCTCTCAGTACTGCTCGGTCTCGACGAAACCGGCGTCCGCGTCGTCGTCCGCCCCGAAGGCGTCCGCCGCGGCGGTCGGGTCGAATCCGGGCGGGCTGTCCTTGAGGGCCAGGCCCATGCCGGCCAGCTTCGCCTTGACCTCGTCGATGGACTTCGCACCGAAGTTGCGGATGTCCAGCAGGTCCGCCTCGGACCGCGCCACGAGCTCACCCACGGAGTGGATGCCCTCGCGCTTGAGGCAGTTGTAGGAGCGGACCGTGAGCTCCAGCTCCTCGATCGGCAGCGCCAGGTCGGCGGCCAGGGCGGCGTCCGTCGGGGACGGGCCCATGTCGATGCCCTCGGCGTCGATGTTGAGCTCGCGCGCCAGACCGAACAGCTCGACCAGGGTCTTGCCGGCCGACGCCATGGCGTCACGGGGACGCATGGCCTGCTTGGTCTCGACGTCGACGATCAGCTTGTCGAAGTCGGTGCGCTGCTCGACACGCGTGGCCTCGACCTTGTACGTGACCTTGAGCACCGGCGAGTAGATGGAGTCGACCGGGATGCGGCCGATCTCCTGGCCCACCTGCTTGTTCTGCACGGCGGAGACGTAGCCGCGACCGCGCTCGACGGTCAGCTCCATCTCCAGCTTGCCCTTGCCGTTGAGCGTGGCGAGGACGAGGTCGGGGTTGTGCACCTCGACACCGGCCGGGGGCGCGATGTCGGCGGCGGTGACCAGACCCGGGCCCTGCTTGCGCAGGTACATCACGACCGGCTCGTCGTGCTCCGAGGAGACGACCAGCTGCTTGATGTTGAGGATCAGGTCGGTGACGTCCTCCTTGACGCCCGGCACGGTGGTGAACTCGTGCAGGACACCGTCGATGCGGATGCTGGTGACAGCCGCACCGGGGATGGAGGACAGCAGGGTCCGGCGGAGGGAGTTGCCGAGGGTGTAACCGAAGCCCGGCTCCAGCGGCTCGATCACGAACCGGGAGCGGAACTCGTCGACGACCTCTTCGGTCAACGAGGGACGCTGAGCGATCAGCATGTGGGGATCAGATCCTTCATTCGTGGACGCCCGCTATTTGACGCCCGACGGGAACCGCGCCCGTGAGGAACGCGGGTACTGCAAGGGTACGGGCGGCACGGCCCCTTCACGGAGCCGTACCGCCCGGAACACCCGGTGAAGCGAGGTCAGACGCGACGACGCTTCGGCGGACGGCAACCGTGCTGCGACATTGCGGGGGGCGACCCCCGCACCCCCAGCAGGGTGCCGTCCGACTGAGCCGGTGCGTCAGACGCGACGACGCTTCGGCGGACGGCAGCCGTTGTGCGGGGTCGGGGTGACGTCCTGGATGGAGCCGACCTCGAGGCCCGTGGCCTGCAGGGAGCGGATCGCGGTCTCACGACCGGCACCCGGACCCTTGACGAACACGTCGACCTTGCGCATGCCGTGCTCCTGGGCGCGGCGGGCAGCCGACTCGGCGGCCATCTGCGCGGCGAACGGCGTGGACTTGCGGGAGCCCTTGAAGCCGACGTGGCCGGCGGAGGCCCAGGAGATCACGTTGCCGCTCGGGTCCGTGATGGACACGATCGTGTTGTTGAACGTGCTCTTGATGTGCGCCTGGCCGTGCGCGACGTTCTTCTTTTCCTTGCGGCGCACCTTCTTGGCAGCGCCCTGACGACCCTTGGGGGGCATCTACTAACTCCTACGGGAGGTGGTCGGTCCTACAGCGAAGACCGTGGACAGGTGTCCGCTGCGGACTACTTCTTGCCCGGCTTCTTCTTGCCGGCGATGGCGCGACGCGGGCCCTTGCGGGTCCGGGCGTTGGTGCTGGTGCGCTGACCGCGGACGGGCAGACCGCGACGGTGACGGAGACCCTGGTAGGTACCGATCTCGACCTTGCGGCGGATGTCGGCCTGGATCTCGCGACGGAGGTCACCCTCGGTCTTGATGTTGTTGTCGACGTACTCGCGGATCGCGACGAGCTGCTCTTCGGTGAGGTCCCGAACACGGGTGTTCGGGTCGACGCCGGTCGCGGCCAGCGTCTCCTTCGAGAGCGTCCGGCCGATGCCGAACACGTAGGTCAGGGCGATCTCCACGCGCTTTTCGCGCGGGATGTCGACACCGGAAACGCGTGCCATTCAATGGCTCCTGGTGATCTTCGGAGGTCTTCCACAGAACCGGTTCCCGGCCGCCGTATGAGGTACGGAACGGGTCCCCGGCCTCCGAACCGGGGGTGTCAGGCCCGAGGGACCTGGGTTCTGCGTATGAACATATTCAGCTCGCGTCGCGCGAAACTCTGCGGCAGTGGTGCAGAGGGTGTGCGATCGTGCGATCAGCCCTGGCGCTGCTTGTGGCGCGGGTTCTCGCAAATGATCATGACCCGACCGTGACGGCGGATCACCCTGCACTTGTCGCAGATCTTCTTGACGCTCGGCTTGACCTTCATGGGATGTGAGGTTCTCCGGGTCAGTTGCCGGCGGCCCCGCCCGAGGGCGGAACGTGGGGCAAGATCTACTTGTACCGGTAGACGATCCGGCCACGCGTCAGGTCGTACGGAGACAGCTCCACCACGACCCGGTCGTCAGGGAGGATGCGGATGTAGTGCATGCGCATCTTGCCGCTGATGTGTGCCAGGACCTGGTGGCCGTTCTGGAGCTCGACCCTGAACATGGCGTTCGGAAGAGACTCGACGACAGTGCCCTCGATCTCGATGGCACCTTGCTTCTTGGCCACGCTTCGCCCTTCGAATCGACTACCTTGATCGACTCCGTACGCACGCATGCAGACATGCGGGTGCACAAGAGCCGACGAGTCAGTCTACGTCAGCGCACCCGGAAAGACGAATCGCGGAAGTCTGCCCCGCAGGGGAGATCACCATGCGGGGCAGTCGGGAGAAGGTTCAGCGGCGCGGGAGGGTCAGCCGAGCGGGTCCGGCGCGGCCGTGACGCCCAGCTCGGCCAGCTTGGCCCGGCCGCCGTCGGGGGCCGTGAGCACCAGCGGGCCCTCCTCGGTCAGCGCGACGGAGTGCTCCCAGTGCGAGGACCAGGTGCCGTCGGTGGTGATGACGGTCCAGTCGTCGGACAGCACGCGGGTCTTCGGCGTGCCGAGCGACACCATCGGCTCGATCGCCAGGCAGAAGCCGGGCACCAGCTTGGGGCCCTTGCCGCGGCGCCGGTCGACGTAGTTCAGCAGGTGCGGGTCCATGTGCATCTCGGTGCCGATGCCGTGGCCGCCGTAGTCCTCGATGATCCCGTACCGGCCGCCGCCCGGCTTGGGCTGGCGGCGGATGTACGTCTCGATCGCCCGGGAGACGTCGACGAGCCGGTTGCCCTGCTTCATGGCCGCGATGCCGGCCCACATCGACTCCTCGGTCACCCGGGAGAGCTCCAGCAGCTCCGGGGCGTGACCGGAGCCCACGAAGGCCGTGTAGGCCGCGTCGCCGTGCCAGCCGTCGACGATCGCGCCGCAGTCGATGGAGATGACGTCGCCGTCCTTCAGGACGACGTCCTCGGACGGGATGCCGTGCACCACCACGTCGTTCACCGAGGTGCAGATGGTGGCCGGGAACCCGCCGTAGCCCAGGAAGTTGGACTTGGCGCCGTGCTCGGCGAGCACCTTGCGGGCCACCTCGTCCAGGTCCTTGGTGGTGGCACCCGGGACGGCGGCCTCACGCGTGGCGGCGTGGATCGCGGCGACGACCAGCCCCGCCGCACGCATCCTGGCGATCTGCTCGGGGCTCTTGATCTGCACCATGGGGGCCTGCGCTCTCCGTCACTCGCGTCAACCGGTTACCTGCACAACACTACGGCCGTGACGCCCGCAGGGGCGTCACGGCCGCAGACGACCGACGACTACTGGTCGTCGCCGTCGCGCTTCAGCGCCGCCAGCGCGCGGCCCGTGACCTCTTCCACCGGGCCCATGGAGTCGATCGTCACGACCAGGCCCTGGGCCTTGTAGTAGTCGATGATCGGCTCGGTCTGGGTGTGGTAGACCTCCAGCCGCTTGCGGACGGTCTCCTCGGAGTCGTCGTCGCGCTGGTACAGCTCGCCGCCGCACACGTCGCACACGCCCTCGCGGGCCGGCTTCTTGTACGTCACGTGGAAGACGTGCGCCGAGTCGTTGCGGCAGACACGCCGGCCGGCGATCCGCTTGACGACCTCCTCCTCGGGGGCCTCGAGGTCCAGCACGGCGTCCAGCTTGATCTGCTCGGTCTCCAGCAGTTCGTCCAGTGCCTCGGCCTGGGAGACGTTCCGCGGGAACCCGTCGAGCAGGAAGCCGTTCGCCGCGTCCGGCTGCTCCATGCGGTCCTTGGCCATCGCGATCGTCACCTCGTCGGGGACGAGGTTGCCGGCGTCCATGTAGGACTTCGCGAGCTTGCCGAGTTCCGTCTGCCCGCTGATGTTGGCGCGGAACAGATCACCGGTGGAGATGTGGGGCACACGCAGCTTCTCTGCGAGGCGCGTGGCCTGCGTTCCCTTACCGGCACCCGGCGGCCCGACGAGGACGATACGCATCAGCGGAGGAACCCTTCGTAATTGCGCTGCTGGAGCTGGCTCTCGATCTGCTTCACCGTCTCGAGACCCACACCCACGATGATCAGGATGGAGGTCCCGCCGAACGGGAAGTTCTGGCTTGCCCCGAAGCCAACCAACGCCATCGTCGGTACGAGAGCGATCAGTCCCAGATACAGCGAACCCGGCCAGGTGATCCGGTTGAGCACGTACGAGAGGTACTCAGCGGTCGGTCGGCCAGCCCGGATGCCCGGGATGAAGCCACCATACTTCTTCATGTTGTCCGCGACTTCCTCGGGGTTGAAGGAGATCGCCACGTAGAAGAACGCGAAGAACACGATGAGCAAGAAGTACAGGCTGATGTAGATCGGGTGGTCGCCCTTGACCAGGTTCTGTTCGATCCAGCGCTTCCAGCCGGAGTCGTCCTTGGAGAACTGTGCGATCAGGGCGGGGATGTAGAGCAGCGACGAGGCGAAGATGACCGGGATCACACCGGCCTGGTTCACCTTGAGCGGGATGTACGTCGAGGTACCGCCGTAGGACCGGCGTCCGATCATGCGCTTCGCGTACTGGACGGGGATGCGGCGCTGGGCCTGCTCGACGAAGACCACCAGGCCGACCATGACCAGGCCGACCAGGATCACGGTGCCGAACTCGATCCAGCCGCCGGCCAGCGTGCCCTGCTTCTTGATGGCCCACAGCGCGGACGGGAAGGTCGCGGCGATCGAGATGAACATCAGGATCGACATGCCGTTGCCGATGCCGCGGTCGGTGATGAGCTCACCGAGCCACATCACGACGGCCGTGCCCGCGGTCATGCAGATCACCATGGTGATGGTGGTGAAGATCGCGCGGTCCGGGACGATCTGGCTCGCGACCGTGCACCCGGAGAACAGGGCGCCGCTGCGGGCGGTGGCCACCAGGCCGGTGCCCTGCAGGATGGCGAGCGCCACGGTGAGGTACCGGGTGTACTGCGTGATCTTCGCGGTACCGGCCTGGCCCTCCTTCTTGAGGGCTTCCAGACGCGGGATGACCACGGTCAGCAGCTGGAGGATGATGCTCGCCGTGATGTACGGCATGATGCCCAGCGCGAACACCGTGATCTGGAGCAGTGCGCCGCCGCTGAACATGTTGACCAGACCGAACAGGCCCTGGTTGCCGGACGCCTGGTCCACACACTCCTGGACGCTCTTGTAGTCGACGCCCGGGATGGGGATGTGCGTACCCAGCCGGTAGACCACGATGATGGCCAGCGTGAAGAGCAGCTTCTTGCGCAGGTCGGGCGTCCTGAACGCCCGGGCGAACGCGGTGAGCACGGTGCCTCCTGCGACCCCCGCGCATCTGCGTCAAGGGTGACGGTCTTGAGGTTCGACGAATACGAATAGAGAACAGCGCAGGCCACCTTACCCGCGACACAGCTCCCTCGGAACGACCAACCGGGGATACCCCTTTTATGGGGTATCCCCGGTCGGGATCGTTCACGTCATCGAGGTGCCTGAGGAGTTCAGACGAGCTCGGTGACAGTACCGCCGGCGGCGGTGATCTTCTCCTTGGCGGAGCCGGAGACGGCGTCGACCGTCACCTGCAGCGCCACGGAGATCTCGCCCTGGCCGAGCACCTTGACGAGCGCGTTCTTGCGAACGGCACCCTTGGCCACCAGGCCCTCGACGGTGACCTCGCCACCCTCGGGGTACAGCGCGGCCAGCTTGTCGAGGTTCACGACCTGGTACTCGGTCTTGAACGGGTTCTTGAAGCCCTTCAGCTTCGGGAGGCGCATGTGCAGCGGCATCTGGCCGCCCTCGAAGCGCTCCGGAACCTGGTAACGGGCCTTCGTGCCCTTGGTACCACGACCGGCCGTCTTACCCTTCGACGCCTCACCACGACCCACACGGGTCTTGGCGGTCTTGGCGCCCGGGGCGGGACGGAGGTTGTGGATCTTGAGCGGGTTCTGCTCCGCCATGATCAGTCGACCTCCTCGACCGTCACGAGGTGGCGGACGGTGTGCACCATGCCGCGGAACTCGGGGCGGTCCTCCTTGACGACCACGTCACCCAGGCGCTTGAGGCCCAGGGAACGCAGGGTGTCACGGTGGTTCTGCTTGCTGCCGATGTAGGACTTCGTCTGCGTGATCTTGAGCTGCGCCATGATTACGCACCCGCCCCGGCACGCGCACGAAGGAGGGCCGCGGGGGCGACGTCCTCGAGGGGCAGACCGCGGCGGGCCGCGATCTCCTCGGGACGCTGCAGGCCCTTGAGGGCCTCCACGGTCGCGTGCACGATGTTGATCGCGTTGTCGGAGCCGAGCGACTTCGACAGCACGTCGTGGATACCGGCGCACTCGAGCACGGCACGCACCGGACCACCGGCGATCACGCCGGTACCGGGGGACGCCGGCTTGAGCAGCACGACACCGGCCGCCTTCTCACCCTGGATGGGGTGCGGGATGGTGCCCTGGATGCGGGGGACCTTGAAGAAGTGCTTCTTGGCCTCCTCAACGCCCTTGGCGATGGCGGCCGGCACCTCCTTGGCCTTGCCGTATCCGACACCCACGGTGCCGTCACCGTCGCCCACCACGACCAGCGCGGTGAAGCTGAAGCGACGACCACCCTTCACAACCTTGGCGACGCGGTTGATCGCGACGACGCGCTCAACGTACGCGGTCTTCTCGGCGGCAGCAGCGCCGCCGTCACGGCCCTTCCGGTCCCGCCGCTCGCCGCCACCGGCACCGCTTCCGCGGCGCTGGGGTCCAGCCATTGGATTACCTCTCTCTTTCCGCTAGCTACAAGCGGCTCAGAACTTGAGCCCGGCCTCGCGGGCGGCGTCCGCCAGGGCGGCGATGCGCCCGGCGTACTGGTTGCCACCACGGTCGAACACCACGGCCTCGACACCGGCGGCCTTGGCGCGCTCGGCGACCAGGGCGCCGACCTGCTTGGCCTGCGCGGACTTGTCGCCCTCGCCACCACGGATCGACGCGTCCAGCGTGGACGCCGACGCCAGGGTGTGGCCCTTCAGGTCGTCGATCACCTGCGCCACGATGTGGCGGTTGGAGCGGGTCACGACCAGACGGGGGCGCTCCGCCGTACCGGCGATCCGCTTGCGGATCCGGATGTGACGGCGCTTGATCGCGGCGCGCTTGTAGGCGTCGCCCTTGAGGATCTTCTGCCCGTATGCCATGGCTTACTTACCCGCCTTTCCGACCTTGCGGCGGATGACTTCGCCCTCGTACTTGACGCCCTTGGCCTTGTACGGGTCGGGCTTGCGCAGCTTGCGGATGTTGGCCGCGACCTCGCCGACCTTCTGCTTGTCGATGCCCTCGACCTGGAATCGGGTCGGGGTGTCGACCTTGAAGGTGATGCCCTCGGGGGCCTCGACCGTGATCGGGTGGCTGTAACCGAGCGCGAACTCGAGGTTCGAGCCCTTGGCGGTCACGCGGTAACCGACACCACTGATTTCGAGCTTCTTCACGTAACCCTCGGTCACGCCGGTGATCATGTTCGCCACCAGCGTGCGGGACAGGCCGTGCAGGGCCTTGCTCTGACGCTCGTCGTTGGGGCGGGTCACCTGCAGGGTGCCGTCTTCGCCCTTGGCGATGTCGATCGGAGCAGCGACGGTGTGGGTCAGCTCGCCCTTGGGGCCCTTGACCTTGACCGTGCGGCCGTCGATGGTGACGTCCACGCCGGCGGGAACCGCGATGGGGAGCTTGCCGATGCGCGACATAGCTGTTTCCTCCGTTCCCTTCCGCTACCAGACGTAGGCGAGGACTTCCCCACCCACGCCCTTCTTGCCGGCCTGCTTGTCGGTGAGGAGCCCGTGCGACGTGGAGATGATGGCCACGCCCAGGCCGCCGAGCACCTTCGGCAGGTTGGTGGACTTCGCGTACACCCGGAGACCGGGCTTGGAGATCCGCTTGATGCCCGCGATGGAGCGCTCACGGTTCGGGCCGAACTTCAGCTCGAGAACGAGGTTCTTGCCGACCTCGGCGTCCTCGACCTTCCAGCCCGTGATGAAGCCCTCCTGCTGGAGGATCTCCGCGATGTGCGACTTGATCTTGGAGTGCGGCATCGACACCGAGTCGTGGTACGCCGAGTTCGCGTTACGCAGACGCGTGAGCATGTCTGCGATCGGATCAGTCATGGTCATGAATTGGCCTTCGGCCTCTCTCGCCGGGGTTTCCTGGTGCGCCATCCCTCTCCCCGATCCGAGACGGGACGGGTGCGGCGCGGTGGACCTACGGCGTAGTAAGCAAACGTTAGCGGGCGGTGCCCGCGGGTGTACGGGCGGCGGCAGACGCCCAACCCCACAAGCCTAAGGCATGCGAGGTGGGCGTCCGACCGCCCGTACTGCTTACCGAGAGCCTTGGAGTCCCTAAGTCGGGGACTACCAGGAGCTCTTGGTCACGCCCGGCAGCTCGCCACGGTGAGCCATCTCACGAAGGCACACGCGGCACAGGCCGAACTTGCGGTAGACGGAGTGCGGACGGCCGCAGCGCTGGCAGCGGGTGTACGCGCGCACACCGAACTTGGGCTTGCGAGCAGCCTTCGCGATGAGAGCCTTCTTCGCCATCTCGCTCACGCCTCCTTGAACGGGAAGCCGAGGTGACGGAGGAGCGCGCGGCCCTCTTCGTCGTTGGTCGCCGTGGTGACCACGGTGATGTCCATACCCCGGACGCGGTCGATCTTGTCCTGGTCGATCTCGTGGAACATGACCTGCTCCGTGAGACCGAAGGTGTAGTTGCCACGGCCGTCGAACTGCTTGGGGGACAGGCCGCGGAAGTCGCGGATGCGCGGGAGCGCCAGCGACAGGGTGCGGTCCAGGAACTCCCACATGCGGTCGCCACGGAGCGTGACGTGGGCACCGATCGGCTGACCCTCGCGCAGCTTGAACTGCGCGATGGACTTGCGGGCCTTGGTGACGGCCGGCTTCTGACCGGTGATGGTGGTCAGGTCGCGGATCGCGCCCTCGATGAGCTTCGAGTCACGGGCGGCGTCACCGACACCCATGTTGACCACGATCTTGACGAGGCCCGGAACCTGCATGACGTTCTCGTACTGGAACTGGTCACGCAGCTTCTGGATGATCTCCTCGCGGTACTTCTGCTTCAGACGCGGAGTCACGGTGGTGGTAGCCATCAGATGTCCTCACCCGTCCGCTTGGCAACGCGGATCTTGTTGCCCTCGTCGTCGAAGCGGTAACCGACACGCGTGACGACCTTGTTGCCGTCCTTCTCCACGACCAGCTGGACGTTGGAGACGTGGATCGGGGCCTCGGTCGTGACGATGCCGCCGGCCTGGGAACCGCGAGCGGTCGGACCGGCCTTCGTGTGCTTCTTGACCCGGTTGACACCCTCGACCAGGACGCGGTCCTCGCGGGGGAAGGCCGCGATGACCTTGCCCTGCTTGCCCTTGTCCTTACCGGTGATGACCTGGACCAGGTCGCCCTTCTTGATCTTCATGCTTACAGCACCTCCGGAGCCAGCGAGATGATCTTCATGAACTTCTTCTCGCGCAGCTCACGCCCGACCGGGCCGAAGATGCGGGTGCCGCGAGGGTCGCCGTCGTTCTTCAGAATGACGGCGGCGTTCTCGTCGAAGCGGATGTACGAGCCGTCCGGACGGCGGCGCTCCTTGACGGTGCGAACGATGACCGCCTTGACGACGTCACCCTTCTTCACGTTGCCACCGGGGATCGCGTCCTTGACGGTGGCGACGATGACGTCACCGATGCCCGCGTAGCGGCGACCGGAGCCACCGAGCACACGGATGCAAAGGATCTCCTTCGCCCCCGTGTTGTCGGCGACGCGCAGTCGCGACTCCTGCTGGATCACGTCTATCTCCTGATCGTCTGCCGGTTCCCCGGGGGCCGCTTCTCAGCGGCCCCCGGAGCCTGGCGGAACTCTCCTGCGGGAATGCCCGCAGGAATTACTTGGCCTTCTCGAGGATCTCGACGACGCGCCAGCGCTTCGTCGCGGACAGCGGCCGGGTCTCCATCAGGAGGACGCGGTCGCCGACACCCGCGGCGTTCTGCTCGTCGTGCGCCTTGAGCTTGTTCGTACGGCGGATGACCTTGCCGTACAGCGCGTGCTTGACGCGGTCCTCGACGGCGACGACGACGGTCTTGTCCATCTTGTCGCTGACGACGAGACCCTCACGGGTCTTGCGGAAGCCGCGCGCTTCCTTGTTCTCAGTCACGTTGCTCTCGCTCATGCGTTCTCCACCGTTTCGATGCCCAGCTCACGCTCGCGCATCAGGGTGTAGATCCGCGCGATGTCCTTACGGACGGCCTTCAGCCGACCGTGGTTTTCGAGCTGACCCGTGGCCGCCTGGAAGCGGAGGTTGAACAGCTCTTCCTTGGCCTCGCGGAGCTTGTTGAGGAGCTCCTCGTTGCCCAGCTCGCGCAGCTCGGACGCCTTGGTACCGGCCGACATCACGCTTCACCTGCCTCGCGCTTGACGATCCGGCACTTCATCGGCAGCTTGTGGGCCGCACGCGTCAGCGCCTCACGGGCGATCTTCTCGTTGGGGTACGACAGCTCGAACATGACGCGTCCGGGCTTGACGTTGGCGATCCACCACTCCGGGGAACCCTTACCGGAACCCATGCGGGTCTCGGCCGGCTTCTTGGTGAGGGGACGGTCCGGGTAGATGTTGATCCAGACCTTGCCGCCACGCTTGATGTGGCGGGTCATCGCGATACGGGCCGCCTCGATCTGGCGGTTCGTCACGTAGGCCGGGGTCAGCGCCTGGATGCCGTACTCGCCGAACGCAACCTGCGTGCCACCCTTGGACATGCCGTTGCGCTTGGGGTGGTGCTGCTTGCGGTGCTTGACCCTACGGGGGATCAGCATGGTGGTCAGGCCTCCGTTCCGGTGCTCTCAGCCGGAGCGGCGGCGGGCGCGTCGGCCTGGGGGGCCTCGGCAGCCGGAGCCTGCTGCTGCGGCTTGCGACCGCGCCGCTCGCCACCGCGGCCACCACGGGCCGGGCGGTCGGCGCCACCGCGGGCCGGGCGGTTACCCGCACGGGCGGCAGCGTTCTCGGCGCGGACCTCGGCGATGTTCTTCACGTCGCCCTTGTAGATCCAGACCTTCACGCCGATGCGGCCGAAGGTCGTCTTGGCCTCGAAGAAGCCGTAGTCCACGTTCGCGCGGAGCGTGTGCAGGGGCACGCGGCCCTCGCGGTAGAACTCCGAGCGGGACATCTCGGCGCCGCCGAGGCGGCCACCGCACTGGATCTTGATGCCCTTGGCGCCGGCCTTCATGGCGGACTGCATGCTCTTGCGCATGGCCCGACGGAAGGAGACGCGGGAGGAGAGCTGCTCGGCGACGGCCTGGGCCACGAGCTGAGCGTCCGTCTCGGGGTTCTTGACCTCGAGGATGTTCAGCTGGACCTGCTTGCCGGTGAGCTTCTCGAGGTCGCCGCGGATGCGGTCGGCCTCGGCGCCACGGCGGCCGATGACGATGCCCGGACGAGCGGTGTGGATGTCCACCCGCACGCGGTCACGGGTGCGCTCGATCTCGACCTTGGAGATGCCGGCGCGCTCCATGCCGGACGTCATCATCCGACGGATGGCGACGTCTTCCTTGACGTAGTCCTTGTACAGCTTGTCGGCGTACCAGCGCGACTTGAAGTCGGTGGTGATGCCGAGCCGGAACCCGTGCGGGTTTACCTTCTGGCCCATTACCGGGTTCCTTCCTTGCTGCTGACGACCACGGTGATGTGGCTGGTCCGCTTGCGGATCCGGTAGGCGCGGCCCTGGGCACGCGGCCGGAACCGCTTCAGGGTCGGGCCCTCGTCGACGTACGCCTCGGAGATGAAGAGGCTGTCGGCGTCGGTGTGGTCGTAGTTGTGCGCGGCGTTGGCAATGGCGCTGTCCAGCACCTTGCCCACCGGCACCGAGGCGGCCTGCGGAGCGAATCGCAGGACGGCCTGGGCCTCCGTGGCGTCCATGCCACGGATGAGGTCCACCACGCGGCGGGCCTTCATGGGCGTGACGCGGATGTACCGCGCCTGGGCCCTGGCTTCCATGGTTGTCCCTTCAGTTACTTACGTGTCTGAATGCGATCCGCTGCCTAGCGGCGCTTCGACTTCCGGTCTTCCTTGACGTGACCCCGGAAGGTGCGCGTCGGCGAGAACTCGCCGAGCTTGTGCCCGACCATCGACTCGGTGACGAACACCGGGATGTGGGTCTTGCCGTTGTGCACCGCGATCGTGTGCCCGAGCATCGCCGGGATGATCATGGAGCGCCGAGACCAGGTCTTGATGACGTTCTTGGTGCCGGCTTCGTTCTGAGCGTCCACCTTCTTGGCGAGGTGGTCGTCGACGAAGGGCCCCTTCTTCAAGCTACGAGGCATCTCAACCCGTCCTTAGCGCTTCTTGTTCGTCTTGCGGCGGCGGACGATGTACTTGTTGCTCGCCTTCTTGGGAGAACGAGTACGACCTTCCTTCTGACCCCAGGGGCTGACCGGGTGGCGACCACCGGAGGTCTTGCCCTCACCACCACCGTGGGGGTGGTCAACCGGGTTCATCGCCACACCGCGAACGGTCGGGCGGACGCCCAGCCAGCGCTTGCGGCCGGCCTTGCCCCAGTTGATGTTGCTCTGCTCGGCGTTGCCGACCTCGCCGACCGTGGCGCGGCAGCGCTGGTCGACCAGGCGGATCTCACCGGAGGGCATGCGGAGGTGGGCCATCGAGCCCTCCTTCGCGAGCAGCTGCACGGAGGCACCGGCGGAGCGGGCGAACTTGGCGCCGCCGCCCGGACGAAGCTCCACGGAGTGGATCGTCGTACCGACCGGGATGTTGCGCAGCGCCAGGTTGTTGCCGGGCTTGATGTCGGCCGAGGGGCCGTTCTCGATCCGGTCGCCCTGGTTGAGGCCCTTGGGGGCCAGGATGTAGCGCTTCTCGCCGTCCGCGTAGTGCAGGAGCGCGATGCGCGCGGTGCGGTTCGGGTCGTACTCGATGTGCGCGACCTTCGCCGGCACGCCGTCCTTGTCGTGACGACGGAAGTCGATCACGCGGTAGGCGCGCTTGTGGCCACCGCCCTGGTGGCGGACGGTCACACGACCGGAATTGTTACGGCCGCCCTTGCTGTGCAGGGGACGGACCAGCGACTTCTCCGGCGTGGACCGCGTGACCTCGACGAAGTCGGCGACGCTGGAGCCACGACGGCCCGGAGTCGTCGGCTTGTACTTGCGGATACCCATTTCTCAGTCCTCGTCCGATATCGAACGATCCGGACCTCCGTCAGGAGGTCGGACCGCCGAAGATGTCGATACGGTCGCCCTCGGCGAGGGTCACGATCGCGCGCTTGGTCGCCGCACGCTGGCCGAAGCCGGTGCGGGTCCGCTTGCGCTTGCCCTGGCGGTTGATCGTGTTGACCCCGGTGACCTTGACCGAGAAGACCGCCTGGACGGCCTCCTTGATCTGGGTCTTGTTGGCCCGCGGGTCGACGACGAACGTGTACTTGTTGTCGTCGAGCAGCGCGTAGCTCTTCTCGGACACGACCGGCTTCAGCAGGACGTCACGGGGGTCCGTGTACGCCTTGCTCGCCGGGGTGACGACGGTGTTCTTGCCCTCGGCGGCGTGGCGGCGCGCCTTGGCGACGCGCGCGGCCTTGGCGGCCTTCGCCGCCTTGGAGGCAATGCTCGGGTGACGCGTAGCCATCAGGCGTCGCTCCCTTCGGTGTCGTTGGCCTTCGGGCCGGCGACGAAGGACTCGAGAGCGGCCTGGGTGAAGACCACGTCGTCCGAGACGATCACGTCGTACGTGTTCAGCTGGCCCGGCTCCAGGATGTGGACCTGGGGCAGGTTGCGGGCGGACAGCCACGCGGCCTCGTCGGCGCGCTCGACGACCAGGAGCAGGTTCTTGCGCTCCGAGATCTTGCCGAACAGGCTCTTCGCGGCCTTGGTGGACGGGGTCTCGCCCTCGATCACGCCGGAGACGACGTGGATGCGGTTCGCGCGGGCCCGGTCGGTGAGGGCGTGCCGCAGGGCGGCGGCCTTCATCTTCTTCGGGGTGCGCTGCGAGTAGTCGCGCGGCACGGGACCGTGCACGACGCCACCACCGGCGAACTGCGGCGCGCGGGTCGAACCCTGGCGGGCGCGGCCGGTGCCCTTCTGGCGGTACGGCTTCTTGCCGCCACCACGGACTTCACCGCGGGTCTTGGTCTTGTGCGTGCCCTGGCGGGCAGCCGCGTTCTGCGCGACGACGACCTGGTGGATCAGCGGGATGCTGACCTTCTCCACGCCGAAGATCTCCGCGGGGAGCTCGACGCTACCGGTCTTCTCGCCGGCAGGCGAAAGGATGTCAACAGTGCTCATCGGTACCTCAGGCCCCCTTGGCCGCGGTGCGGACCAGGACGAGGCCGCCGTTCGGACCGGGAACCGCGCCCTTGATGAGCAGCAGACCCTTCTCCGCGTCAACGGCGTGGACGGTCAGGTTCTGGGTGGTGACGCGCTCGTTGCCCATGCGACCCGCCATGCGGAGGCCCTTGAACACACGGCCCGGGGTGGCGCAGCCACCGATGGAACCGGGCGAGCGGTGCTTGCGCTGGGTGCCGTGTCCGGCGCCGAGGCCCTTGAAGTTGTGACGCTTCATGACGCCGGCGAAGCCCTTGCCCTTGCTCTTGCCGGTCACGTCGACCTTGATGCCGGCCTCGAACACCTCGGCGGTGATCTCCTGGCCGAGGGTGTACTCGCTGGCGTCAGCGGTACGGATCTCGACGAGGTGGCGGCGGGGAGTGACGTCGGCCTTGGCGAAGTGGCCCTTGAGGGGCTTGTTCACCTTGCGCGGGTCGATCTCGCCGAACGCGATCTGGACGGACTCGTAGCCGTCGACGTCGTTCGTGCGGACCTGGGTGACGACGTTGGGGCCGGCCTTGACGACGGTGACCGGAACAACGCGGTTGTTCTCGTCCCACACCTGCGTCATGCCGAGCTTCTCGCCCAGGATGCCCTTGATCTGCTTAGCCATCGTTCAGATCACCGGCCTCAGAGCTTGATCTCGATGTCGACACCGGCCGGGAGGTCGAGTCGCATCAGAGAGTCAACGGTCTTGGGGGTCGGGTCGAGGATGTCGATCAGGCGCTTGTGCGTGCGCATCTCGAAGTGCTCGCGCGAGTCCTTGTACTTGTGCGGCGACTTGATGACGCAGTACACGTTCTTCTCAGTGGGCAGCGGCACCGGGCCCGCGACCGACGCACCGGTACGGGTCACCGTCTCGACGATCTTCTTCGCCGAGGAGTCGATGACCTCGTGGTCGTAGGCCTTGAGCCGGATGCGGATCTTCTGTCCCGCCATGGCTACTCAGTAGTCCTGTCTCTTCTTACGCTCCGGAACCCGGTGGTTCCGCCTTCTCCTCCGACCCACGCGGTCGGGCGTGTCGCGCTCCCGCTGACACAGATGTCCCTTGTTCGAACATCCCTGCGGGGAATGCACACGGCCCTTCCGGAACCGCAGACCGGGGGCGAAGGCCCACCGGGCGCCTGGCCGGTGCCGCACTGCACTTCCCGGAAGATTCCCGTACGTCCGCCCCAGCGCTGCCATGTGGCAGTTAGGGCGACGAGTACTGTGGGACTCGCTTCCGGTCCCCCCGGCGGGAGGCGCACAGCATCAACACTCGACCGAGCAACTCGGACAGTCTGCCACACGGGACGGGGGCCTGGCCAATCGAGCCGGAGAGAATACCCCGCGAGTGACGTACGTCAAACACAAGGCCGGGCGCACGCCGCCCGGCCTCACGCGTGGCGCACGGCTCCCGGGCGGCTGCCCTCGAAGGCCTCCAGGAAGTCCCGCACGACGTCGCGGGAGAACGGGTCCGTGTCCGGGTCCGCCGGCGTCACCACGCTGACCGCGTAGAGGACCTCCCCGAGCGGCTGGCGATGGGCCCGGTAGAAGACGGCGTAGGCACCCCGTCCCGCGGCGTCCGGACCGTGGCCGGCACCCTCCCGGGCGTCCTCCCCCGGTCGGCTCGGGGAGAACGTGACGGCCGACGGCCGGCCCTCCTCCCCGGGCTCCGGCAGGTACCAGTCGCCGAGCGCCTCCGGCGGCAGCGGCTCCCCGTCCACGTGCAGTCCGGGCCAGCGCTGCTGGGCGCGGCGGACGAAGCGGAACATGGCGTGGAACAGCGACGAGTCCGCGACGAAGTCCGTCGCGTAGCCGGTCGGCAACATCTGTCCTCCGTGCCGTGGATGCCGTCGTGCGGGTGCGGTGGGGCGGCCTCGGCCGCCGCCGGACCCCCGTCAGCCTAGAGATCCGGCCCCTCCCCCGGGTGCCGCACCGCCGATTCCGCCCGCTCCTCGGCGCGCCGGGTTGACGCGGCGGCTCAAGAACTCCCCCAGGAGCGCCGGCCGGCGCCCCCGCGTCCCTGGCCCGCCGAGCGCGTCCCGGAGGGCGTACGGGGCCGACGCGGGGCGACAGGGCCCCGTCCCGTGCGACGGCCGACGGCCAGGCTCAGCGCGCCCGCCCCGAGCCCGATCAGGCCGAGCCGCACGCACCACTGCCCGGCCAGCCCGTGCCCGCACAGCGGCTCCACCGCGAGCAGGGCCGTGCCCAGCGGGAAGCTGGCCACGACGACGGCCAGCACCAGCGGGAAGGGCGGCTCCGTGGTCAGGGTGAGCAGGGAGCCGGCCAGCACGACGACGACGGCGACGACGACAAGCACGGCGGTGTCCATGCCTCCACCCTTACGGGCGTCGACGCGCCGGGCGTCCGCCAGGAGCACGAACGGCGCCTGGGCCCCGGGACGGACTCGGTGTCCCCCCTGAGGACTACACGGCCCCGCCCGGCGGCTGTGCCGGGGCATGCGAAAGGGCCCGTACGAACGAGTCGTACGGGCCCCCTCAGATGCTCGCAGCTGGAGCTACCGGGTCATCGGACCCAAGCAAGCGGAGTGCTTACTTGACGATCTTGATGACCTGGCCGGCGCCGACGGTCCGGCCACCCTCACGGATGGCGAACTTCAGGCCCTCCTCCATGGCGACGGGCTGGATCAGCTCGACGCGCATCTCGGTGTTGTCGCCCGGCATGACCATCTCGGTGCCCTCGGGGAGGTGCACGACGCCGGTCACGTCCGTGGTACGGAAGTAGAACTGCGGGCGGTAGTTGTTGAAGAACGGGGTGTGACGGCCACCCTCGTCCTTCGACAGGATGTAGGCCTGGGCCTCGAACTCGGTGTGCGGGGTGACCGAGCCCGGCTTGATGATGACCTGGCCGCGCTCGACGTCCTCGCGCTTGATGCCGCGGAGCAGCAGACCGACGTTCTCACCGGCCTGGCCCTCGTCGAGCAGCTTGCGGAACATCTCGATGCCGGTGACCGTGGTGGTGGTCTTCTCGGTCTTGATGCCGATGATGTCGACGGTCTCGTTGACCTTGAGGACACCACGCTCGATACGGCCGGTGACGACCGTACCGCGACCGGTGATCGTGAAGACGTCCTCGATCGGCATCAGGAACGGCTTGTCGACGTCACGCTCGGGCTCCGGGATGGACTCGTCGACGGCCTTCATCAGGTCGAGGACGGACTGCGTCCACTGGGCGTCGCCCTCCAGCGCCTTCAGCGCGGAGACGCGGACGACCGGCAGGTCGTCGCCCGGGAACTCGTACTCGGACAGGAGCTCACGGACCTCGAGCTCGACGAGCTCCATGATCTCCTCGTCGTCCACCATGTCGGCCTTGTTCAGGGCGACGACGATGTACGGCACGCCGACCTGGCGGGCCAGGAGCACGTGCTCCTTGGTCTGCGGCATCGGGCCGTCGGTGGCGGCGACCACGAGGATGGCGCCGTCCATCTGCGCCGCACCCGTGATCATGTTCTTGATGTAGTCCGCGTGACCGGGGCAGTCGACGTGGGCGTAGTGACGGGTCTCCGTCTGGTACTCGACGTGCGCGATGGAGATGGTGATACCGCGCTGGCGCTCCTCGGGCGCCTTGTCGATGTTGTCGAACGCGGTGGCCTCGTTCAGGTCCGGGTACGCGTCGTGCAGCACCTTGGTAATGGCGGCCGTGAGGGTCGTCTTACCGTGGTCGATGTGACCGATGGTGCCGATGTTGACGTGCGGCTTAGTCCGCTCGAACTTCGCCTTCGCCACTGGGGTCCTCCTGGGAGTGGTTCTGGTACGCCTTACTTCATCGGCGCCAGGTGATCTTTGCTGTTAAGTCCCGGGCCCCGGGGCAAACACCTTTTTCGGGCGTTTGCCCCGCGAGGCTCCGGGGTCAAGCCTAAGGCGTCGGAACGCGGTGCGTTACTCGCCCTTGGCCTTCGCGATGATCTCCTCGGCGACGTTCCGCGGAACCTCGGCGTAGGAGTCGAACTGCATGGAGTAGCTGGCGCGGCCGGACGTCTTGCTGCGCAGGTCGCCGACGTAACCGAACATCTCCGAGAGGGGCACGAGACCCTTCACGACGCGGGCACCGGCCCGCTCCTCCATGGCCTGGATCTGGCCACGGCGGGAGTTGATGTCGCCGATGACGTCACCCATGTAGTCCTCGGGCGTGGTGACCTCGACGGCCATCATCGGCTCGAGCAGCACGGGGCTGGCCTTGCGCGCGGCCTCCTTGAAGGCCTGCGAGCCGGCGATCTTGAACGCGAGCTCGGAGGAGTCCACCTCGTGGTAGGCACCGTCGAGCAGCGTGACGCGTACGCCGGTCATCTCGTAGCCCGCGAGGATGCCGAACTGCATGGCCTCCTGGGCGCCGGCGTCGACCGAAGGGATGTACTCCTTCGGGATGCGACCACCGGTCACCTTGTTCACGAACTCGTACGAGGTGTCGCCGCTCTCGATCGGCTCGACCGCGATGATGACCCGACCGAACTGACCGGTACCACCGGTCTGCTTCTTGTGGGTGTACTCGACCTTCTCCACAGCCTTGCGGATGGTCTCGCGGTACGCGACCTGCGGCTTGCCGACGTTGGCCTCGACCTTGAACTCACGGCGCATGCGGTCGACCAGCACCTCGAGGTGCAGCTCGCCCATACCGCCGATGATGGTCTGGCCGGTCTCCTCGTTGGTGGAGACCTGGAAGGACGGGTCCTCCTCGGCCAGGCGCTGGATCGCGACGCCCAGCTTCTCCTGGTCGCCCTTCGACTTGGGCTCGATGGCGACCTGGATCACCGGCGCCGGGAAGTCCATGGACTCCAGGATCACCGGGGACTTCTCGTCGGACAGCGTCTCACCGGTGGTGGTCTGCTTCAGGCCCATGACGGCGACGATGTCGCCGGCGCCCACCGACTCGATCTCCTCACGCTTGTTGGCGTGCATCCGGTAGATCTTGCCGATGCGCTCCTTGCGGCCCTTGACGGAGTTCAGCACCGAGGTGCCGGACTGCAGGCGGCCGGAGTACACGCGGACGAAGGTGAGCTTGCCCAGGTGCGGGTCGCTCATGATCTTGAACGCCAGCGCGGAGAGCGGCTCGTCGTCCGAGGGCTTGCGCTTGATGACCGTCTCCGGGTCCTTGACGTCGTGGCCCTCGATGGCCTCGATGTCGACCGGGGACGGCAGGTAGCGCACGACAGCGTCGAGCAGGGGCTGGACGCCCTTGTTCTTGAACGCGGTGCCGCAGAACACCGGGGTCACGGTGGTGCCGGTGCCCTTGCCGGACGCGATGGTGATACGACGGACCGCGGCGTACAGCTGCTCCTCGGTGGGCTCCTCGCCCTCCAGGTACAGCTCCATGATCTCTTCGTCGTTCTCGGCGACGGCCTCGACCAGCTTGGCGCGCCATTCCTCGGCGGCCTCGGTGTGCGTGGCCGGGATGTCGACGATGTCGTACATCTCGCCCTTGGTCGCCTCGGCGGACCAGACCAGGGCCTTCATCTTCACCAGGTCGACGACGCCCTTGAAGTCCGCCTCGGCGCCGATCGGCAGCTGCATGACGAGCGGCTGGGCGCCCAGGCGGTCGGTGATCATGTCGACGCAGCGGTGGAACTCGGCACCGGTGCGGTCCAGCTTGTTGACGAAGCAGATCCGCGGAACGCCGTAGCGGTCCGCCTGGCGCCACACCGTCTCGGACTGGGGCTCTACGCCGGCGACGCCGTCGAACACCGTGACAGCACCGTCGAGCACGCGCAGGGAGCGCTCCACCTCGACGGTGAAGTCCACGTGGCCCGGCGTGTCGATGATGTTGATGGTGTGGTCGACGTCTTCCAGCGACCAGTGACAGGTGGTGGCAGCAGAGGTGATCGTGATGCCACGCTCCTGCTCCTGCTCCATCCAGTCCATGGTGGCGGCGCCGTCGTGGACCTCACCGATCTTGTAGGACACACCGGTGTAGAACAGGATCCGCTCGGTGGTGGTCGTCTTGCCCGCGTCGATGTGGGCCATGATGCCGATGTTGCGCACCTTGGCCAGGTCAAGCGAAGTGGTAGCCATAAGGCTTCAGTCTTCTCTCGGTCTCGATGTGGGTTGCGACTACCAGCGGTAGTGCGCGAAGGCCTTGTTGGACTCGGCCATCTTGTGCGTGTCCTCGCGCTTCTTCACAGCGGCACCCAGGCCGTTGCTGGCGTCGAGGAGCTCGTTCAGCAGACGCTCGGTCATGGTCTTCTCGCGACGGGCGCGGGAGTAACCGACGAGCCAGCGCAGCGCCAGGGTGTTGGCACGACCGGGCTTGACCTCGATCGGGACCTGGTAGGTGGCGCCACCGACACGGCGGGACTTGACCTCGATGGTCGGCTTGATGTTCTCGAGCGCGCGCTTGAGCGTGATGACCGGGTCGTTGCCGGTCTTCTCGCGCAGGCCCTCCATGGCGCCGTAGACGATGCGCTCGGCGGTGGAGCGCTTGCCGTTCAGCAGCACCTTGTTGATGAGGGAGGTCACCAGAGGAGAACCGTAGACCGGGTCGATGATGACCGGGCGCTTCGGGGCGGGGCCCTTACGAGGCATTCTTACTTCTCCTTCTTGGCGCCGTAACGGCTGCGAGCCTGCTTGCGGTTCTTGACACCCTGGGTGTCGAGCGAGCCGCGGATGATCTTGTAGCGAACACCCGGCAGGTCCTTCACACGGCCGCCGCGCACGAGCACGATGGAGTGCTCCTGCAGGTTGTGTCCCTCACCCGGAATGTAAGCGGTGACCTCGATCCCGCTGGTCAGACGCACACGCGCGACCTTACGCAGGGCCGAGTTCGGCTTCTTCGGGGTGGTCGTGAACACACGCGTGCAGACGCCCCGACGCTGAGGGGAACCCTCGAGTGCGGGCGTCTTGTTCTTCTCGACCTTGTCCTGCCGGCCCTTGCGGACCAGCTGCTGGATCGTAGGCACTACTTCTCCGGTTTCTGTGTGCCGATGGGTACAGCTAACCTGGAACGTCGCCGACCCACGCGGTCGGGTGTGTCGAATCCCGCGGACCCCCGCCACCGGGGTGGAGGAAAGCGCGGATTGCGGTGGCCGCTCAGGGACCCCGTGTGCGGTTCGAAGGCACGCACAAGGGCCAGGGCACACCCCAGGCACAAGGTCTGAGCGTACCCAGCGCACGTACTCCGGTCAAAACAGAAACCGGAGAGCCCGCCTCCCTACCACAGGGAACGCCGGCGTGCGACCGGGGATTCCTCGGCCGAGTCGTGGCCCACGTAGTACGACGGCCGGTTCTGCACCGCCGTGTAGATCCGGGCGACGTACTCGCCGAGCAGTCCCACGCAGATCAGCTGCACGGCACCGATGAAGAGCACCCCGGTGAACAGGGACGTCCACCCCGGCACCGTGCGGCCGAGTGCGTACGCCCCCAACGTGTACCCCATCAGACCGAGGCACACCAGGAACGCGCAGCCGCCGAGCCAGGTGGCCAGCCGCAGCGGCGCCGCCGAGAAGCTGGTCACACTGTCCACCGCGAGCCGGATCATCCGCCCCAGCGGGTATTTGCTGCGCCCGGCCGTGCGCGGGGCGCGCTCGTAGGTGACCCGCCCGCTGGGGAACCCCAGCCAGGGCACCAGCAGCCGGTAGACGCGCTGCTGGTCCGGCAGCTCCTTCAGCGCGTCCACCGCGGCCCGGCTGAGCAGCCGGAAGTCGCCCGCCTGATCGGGCACGGACGGTCCCGCGAGCCGGCGCACGAGCCGGTAGTACACGGCCGCCGTCCACCGCTTGAAGCCGGTGTCGCTCGCCCGGTCGGCGCGGACGCCGTAGACGATGTCCAGGCCCTCGTCCCGGGCCAGCCGCAGCATCTCGGGGATCTTCTCGGGCGGGTCCTGGAGGTCGGCGTCCAGGCTCACGACGTACTCCCCCACCGCCCGGTCCAGCCCAGCGGTCAGCGCGGCCTGGTGGCCGCAGTTGCGGCGCAGCCCTATGACCCGCAGCTCCGGCCAGCCGAGCCGGAAGGCCGCGAGCAGGTCGGCGGTGCGGTCGGTGCTGCCGTCGTCGACGGCGACGAGCTCGTAGGGCACGCCCAGGGCGTCCAGGACCGGGCGGAGCCTGCCGACGAGGGCGGGCAGGGCCTCCTCCTCGTCGTACATCGGTATGACGACCGACAGCACGGTCGTCCCGGCCGGCACCCCGGACCCCGCGGGGGTGCCGGATCGCGCCGATCCCCCGGATCCCGCCAATTCCCCGGGCTCACCGGATTCCTCGGACACCCGCCCCTCCCCCCTCCGTCGCGCACGTGCGACTCTGTGGCCGCACGCACACGACTCTGTTGTGATCTTATGACTGGCACGTTCACGACCCACCGGACAGCGGGACGCCCCGTGGCCCGGCGGTCGGCCGAGGGGGGACCGCGGGGATGAGCACCGCTTCCAGGGACACGGCGGAGGACTCCGCCCGCCCCGGCGAACGGGCCGGACGGCCCCGCACGGGCCGCCTGTCGCTGCCGCCCGCCGCCCGACCCTACGTGCCCCCGCTCGTCCTGTACGGCGTCACCAAGCTCGTCGGCCTCACCATCTTCGCGTGTCTGCTCGAGTACGCCGGGGACTACCGGAAAAAGGAGCCGCGGTTCGGCGGCGGCGCCCACTGGTGGGACGTGCTGCAGACCTGGGACGGCTGGTGGTACCTCCAGGTCGCCGAGAAGGGCTACGAGCCGCGGCCCCTCCAGCCGCTGGCGCCGGGCGGGCTGTTCACGGTCCAGCAGAACTCGGTCGCCTTCTTCCCGCTGTACCCCGGCCTGACTCGGGGCACCTCCGAGGTCACCGGCCTCGGCCTGTACGGCTCCGCGATCCTGGTGTCCGTGCTGGCGTCCTTCGTGGCGGCCGCCGGCATCTACGCGGTGGTCTCGACCCTGGCCGGCACGCGCGCGGGGACGATCGCCGCCGGACTGTGGGCGGTCGCGCCCGGCGCGGGCGTCGAGTGGGCGGTGTACTCGGAGTCGCTGTTCGTCGCGATCGCCGCCTGGGCCTGCTGGTGCGTGATGACGAAGCGCTGGCTGGCGGCGGGCCTGCTGGCCTTCTTCGCGGGCCTGAACCGGCCCACCTCGGCCGCCCTCATCGGCGCCGTGGGCCTGGCCGCCCTCGTCACTCTGCTGCGGCCGGACAGCCGGCGCGAACAGGGCGTCCTCGGGCCGGTGTACGCGATGGTGGCGGCACCGCTCGGGCTGCTGACCTACATCGCCTGGGTCGGGCTGAGCATGGGCGACCTGACGGCGTACTTCACGCTCCAGCGCGAGGGGTGGGCGCACTACTTCGACGGGGGCGCGTACACCCTGGACGTGCTGCGCAACGTCGCCGTCGGGCACAACGACTACCTGTTCGCGTTCTCCGTCCCGGACCTGCTCGGCGTGCAGCTGGTGATCGCGCTGCCGTTCCTGATCGCGCTGATGCTGCGCAGGAAGCCGCCGCTGGTGCTGGTGGCGTACACCCTGGCGAGCGTCCTGACGGTGCTCGGCACCCAGCAGATGTTCGGGAACACCGGCCGCTACCTGCTGCCCGCCTTCCCGCTGCTGCTGGCGCCCGCGGCCGCCTTGGGCCGGCTGAAGTGGCCGACGCTGGCGGTGTTCTTCACGACGGCGGCGGTGGCGTCGGGCTGGTACGCGCACTACGTGATCTTCGAGCTGGGCATCCCGTAGGAGGCGGGCGTGCGCCCGTCCGGGCACGGCGTCAGGCGCCGGAGGCCGTCGCCAGCGTGAGGATCACCACCACCACCGCCCAGCCCGCGACCGACAGCCAGCCCAGGATCAGGCCGGCCAGCGCGAAGCCGTCACCGCCCTCGCCGGTGCGGCGGATCTCCGAGCGGGCGGTGTGCCCGAGGATCACCGCCGGAATGCCGGTCAGGCCCATGGTCATCGTGGTGAGGATGCCGCACACCATCGCGCCGACCGCCTTGCCGTTGGTCGGCGGGGCGGGCGCCGGCAGGAAGGTGCGCGGGACGGGGGCGGCGTACGGCTGCGGGAGGGCCGGCTGGGCGGCCAGGGGGCCCTGGGGCAGGTCGGCGACGAGCAGGGACAGCTCGCCCACCGTGCGGGCCTCGTAGGCCCGGGCCACCCGCTTCTCGAACTCGGGCTGCTGCAGGCGCCCCTCGCTGAAGCCGGCTCTGAGCACGTCGACGGCACGCTCGCGGTCGGCGTGGGAGGCGAGCATGGCCCCACTGCTCTGCCCCTGCCACGGCTGCCATGGCGACGGATACGACACGGACCCACCTCCCCCGGTGGCTGACTGCCTCCATCATGACCCAACGCGGTGCGGGCGGGCGCGGTTCCCCCCGGGTGGTGTGCCTCCGTCCGTCGTGACGCTACGTCACGAAACGACTTCGGCAAACACGGAGCGACACCACCGGAATACTCGTACACTAGTTCGAACCAGTGGCGCGCCGGTTCCGCTCCGGCGCACCACCGAGGGGACGGCATCACCGTGGAACGGAGAGACCCATGACCGATCCGCCGCACTTCCCGCCCGACCCGACCGCCGTCGCCGTCGAGCTGGAGCGGCTGCGCGGCACCGTCGAGGCCGGCTTCGCCCGGATCGACGGCTCGCTCGCGCTGCTGGTCCAGCGCAGCGACCAGACCGACAGACAGCTCGCCGACCACGAGCAGCGCCTGGAGGCCCTGGAGCGCTCCCGCTGGCCGCTCGCCAGCGTCGGCACGCTGGCCGCCGTCGCCACGGTCCTCGTCACGGCGTGGCAGCTCGCCGGCCGCTGAGCCGCCGCCGGCCCACCGCGGACACACCGAAGGGCGGCCACCCCGTTGCGCACGGGATGGCCGCCCTTCGGCTCGTTTCAGCTACTCACCAGCCGAGCTGCCGCTCACTGGTTGTAGGGACCGTAGTCGTAGTCCTCCAGCGGAACGGCCTGGCCGGAGCCGGTGCCGAACGGCGAGTAGTCGATGTCGTCGTAGCCGACGGCCGAGTACATCGCGGCCTTGGCCTCCTCGGTCGGCTCCACCCGGATGTTGCGGTAGCGGGACAGACCCGTACCGGCCGGGATGAGCTTACCGATGATGACGTTTTCCTTGAGGCCGATGAGGCTGTCGGACTTGGCGTTGATCGCCGCGTCCGTCAGGACTCGGGTCGTCTCCTGGAAGGAGGCGGCCGACAGCCAGGACTCCGTCGCCAGCGAGGCCTTGGTGATACCCATCAGCTGCGGACGACCGGAGGCCGGGTGACCGCCCTCCTGGACCACACGACGGTTCTCCTGCTCGAAGCGGGAGCGCTCGACCAGCTCGCCGGGCAGCAGCTCGGCGTCGCCGGACTCGATGATCGTCACGCGGCGCAGCATCTGCCGGATGATGATCTCGATGTGCTTGTCGTGGATCGACACGCCCTGCGAGTTGTACACCTTCTGGACCTCGCCGACCAGGTGGACCTGGACGGCACGCTGGCCCAGGATGCGCAGCACGTCGTGCGGGTTGGTGGCACCCACGGTGAGCTTCTGGCCCACCTCGACGTGCTCGCCCTCGCTGACCAGGAGTCGGGCGCGCTTCGAGATCGGGTACGCCGTCTCGTCGCTGCCGTCGTCCGGCGTGATGACGATCTTCTTGGTCTTCTCGGTCTCCTCGATCCGCACGCGGCCGGAGGCCTCGGAGATCGGGGCGACACCCTTCGGGGTACGGGCCTCGAAGAGCTCGACGACACGCGGCAGACCCTGGGTGATGTCGTCACCGGCCACACCACCGGTGTGGAAGGTACGCATCGTCAGCTGGGTACCGGGCTCACCGATGGACTGGGCGGCGATGATGCCGACCGCCTCACCGATGTCGACCAGCTTGCCGGTGGCCAGCGAGCGGCCGTAGCACATGGCGCAGGTGCCGACGGCGGACTCGCAGGTCAGGACCGAGCGGGTCTTGACCGTCCCCACACCGTGGCGGACGAGCTCGTCGATGAGCACGTCGCCCAGGTCGGTGCCGGCCGGGGCCAGCACCTTGCCGTCGACCACGATGTCCTCGGCGAGGCAGCGCGCGTACACGGACGTCTCGACGTCGTCCGCCTTGCGCAGCACGCCGTCCGCGCCGCGCTCGGCGATGACGAGCTTGAGGCCGCGCTCGGTGCCGCAGTCCTCCTCGCGGATGATGACGTCCTGGGAGACGTCGACCAGACGACGGGTGAGGTAACCCGAGTCGGCGGTCCGCAGGGCGGTGTCCGCCAGACCCTTACGGGCACCGTGGGTGGAGATGAAGTACTCCAGCACGGACAGGCCCTCACGGAAGGACGCCTTGATCGGACGCGGGATCGTCTCGTTCTTCGCGTTCGACACCAGACCACGCATACCGGCGATCTGACGCATCTGCATCATGTTGCCTCGTGCACCCGAGTTCACCATCATGAAGATCGGGTTGGTCTTCGGGAAGTTGTCGTTCATCGCCTCGGCGACCTCGTTGGTCGCCTTGGTCCAGATCGCGATGAGTTCCTGCGTGCGCTCGTCCTTGGTGATCAGACCGCGCTCGTACTGCTTCTGGACCTTCTCGTCCTGCGCCTCGTAGCCCTTGACGATCTCCTTCTTCGCCTCGGGGACGACGACGTCGGAGATGGCCACGGTGACACCGGAACGGGTCGCCCAGAAGAAGCCGGCCGCCTTCAGGTTGTCGAGCGTCGCCGCCACGATGACCTTCGGGTAGCGCTCGGCGAGGTCGTTGACGATCTCGGAGAGCTGCTTCTTGCCGACCTCGTAGTCGACGAACGGGTAGTCCTCGGGCAGCAGCTCGTTGAAGAGCGCACGGCCCAGCGTGGTCTTCAGCCGGAAGCTGTCACCCTGCTGCCACTCGGGCTCGCCCTCCTCGCGCGCGGGCGGCGTCCAGCCACGCGGCGGGATGGTGCCCACCGGGAAGCGGATGTCGACCGGCGTCTGGAGCGACAGCTCGCCCGCGTCGAACGCCATGATCGCCTCGGCGACGGACGCGAACGAGCGGCCCTCGCCCTTGACGCCCCGGCCCTCGGCGTCCGTGGTGAGGAAGAACAGACCGAGGACCATGTCCTGGGTCGGCATCGTCACCGGACGGCCGTCGGCGGGCTTGAGGATGTTGTTCGAGGACAGCATCAGGATGCGGGCCTCGGCCTGCGCCTCCGCGGACAGCGGCAGGTGCACGGCCATCTGGTCACCGTCGAAGTCCGCGTTGAACGCGGTGCACACGAGCGGGTGGATCTGGATGGCCTTGCCCTCGACCAGCTGCGGCTCGAAGGCCTGGATGCCGAGGCGGTGCAGGGTGGGCGCACGGTTCAGCAGCACCGGGTGCTCGGCGATGACCTCTTCGAGGACGTCGTACACCACGGTGCGGCCGCGCTCGACCATGCGCTTGGCCGACTTGATGTTCTGCGCGTGGTTCAGGTCGACCAGGCGCTTCATCACGAACGGCTTGAACAGCTCCAGCGCCATCGCCTTCGGCAGACCGCACTGGTGCAGCTTCAGCTGCGGACCGACGACGATCACGGAACGCGCGGAGTAGTCCACGCGCTTGCCGAGCAGGTTCTGGCGGAAGCGGCCCTGCTTGCCCTTGAGCATGTCGGACAGCGACTTCAGCGGACGGTTGCCGGGGCCCGTGACCGGGCGGCCGCGGCGGCCGTTGTCGAAGAGCGCGTCGACGGCCTCCTGGAGCATGCGCTTCTCGTTGTTCACGATGATCTCGGGCGCGCCGAGGTCGAGAAGCCGCTTCAGGCGGTTGTTGCGGTTGATGACACGGCGGTACAGGTCGTTCAGGTCGGAGGTCGCGAAGCGGCCACCGTCCAGCTGCACCATCGGACGCAGGTCCGGCGGGATGACCGGCACGCAGTCGAGCACCATGCCCTTGGGGCTGTTGGACGTCTGCAGGAACGCGGAGACGACCTTCAGGCGCTTGAGCGCGCGGGTCTTCTTCTGGCCCTTGCCGGTGCGGATGATCTCGCGGAGCTTCTCGGCCTCCTCGTCGAGGTCGAAGGACTCCAGGCGCTTCTGCAGCGCCGCGGCACCCATCGAACCGTCGAAGTACGTGCCGAAGCGGTCGCGCAGCTCGCGGTAGAGCAGCTCGTCGCCCTCGAGGTCCTGGACCTTGAGGTTCTTGAACCGGGTCCACACCTCGTCGAGGCGGTCGATCTCGCGCTGCGCACGGTCGCGCAGCTGCTTCATCTCGCGCTCGGCACCCTCGCGCACCTTGCGGCGCACGTCGGCCTTGGCACCCTCGGCCTCGAGCTCGGCCAGGTCGGTCTCGAGCTTCTTGGCGCGGGCCTCCAGGTCGGCGTCCCGGCGGTTCTCGATCTGCTGGCGCTCGACCGAGACGTGCGCCTCCAGGGAGGGCAGGTCGCGGGTACGGCGCTCCTCGTCGACGAACGTGATCATGTACGCCGCGAAGTAGATGACCTTCTCGAGGTCCTTGGGGGCCAGGTCCAGCAGGTAGCCGAGCCGGCTCGGGACACCCTTGAAGTACCAGATGTGCGTGACGGGCGCGGCGAGCTCGATGTGGCCCATCCGCTCACGGCGCACCTTGGCGCGCGTGACCTCGACGCCACAGCGCTCGCAGATGATGCCCTTGAAGCGGACGCGCTTGTACTTGCCGCAGTAGCACTCCCAGTCCCGGGTCGGACCGAAGATCTTCTCGCAGAAGAGCCCGTCCTTTTCCGGCTTGAGCGTGCGGTAGTTGATGGTCTCGGGCTTCTTGACCTCGCCGTGGCTCCACTGACGGATGTCGTCAGCGGTGGCCAGGCCGATCCGGAGCTCGTCGAAGAAGTTGACGTCGAGCACTATGCGTCAATCCCTCTCAGGGTCGTGAGTCTGTGGTCTGAAACGGGGGCCTGGGGGTCGGCGGGGGCCACGCGCGGTGGCGGGCCCCGGCCGGACTCCCGTCAGACCTCTTCGACGCTGCTCGGCTCGCGCCGGGACAGGTCGATGCCGAGCTCCTCCGCAGCGCGGAAGACGTCCTCGTCGGTGTCACGCATCTCGATGGACATACCGTCGCTGGACAGCACCTCCACGTTCAGGCAGAGCGACTGCATCTCCTTGATGAGCACCTTGAAGGACTCGGGGATGCCGGGCTCGGGGATGTTCTCGCCCTTGACGATGGCCTCGTAGACCTTCACGCGGCCGGTGACGTCGTCGGACTTGATGGTCAGCAGCTCCTGGAGGGCGTACGCGGCGCCGTAGGCCTCGAGGGCCCACACCTCCATCTCGCCGAAGCGCTGGCCACCGAACTGCGCCTTACCACCCAGCGGCTGCTGCGTGATCATGGAGTACGGGCCGGTCGAGCGGGCGTGGAGCTTGTCGTCGACCAGGTGGTGCAGCTTCAGGATGTACATGTACCCGATCGAGATCGGGTCCGGGAACGGCTCACCGGAGCGGCCGTCGAACAGCCGCGCCTTGCCGGTCGGCTGCACCATCCGCTCACCGTCCCGGTTCGGGATGGTGTGCTGCAGCAGACCCGCCAGCTCGTCCTCACGGGCACCGTCGAAGACCGGGGTCGCGACGTTGGTGCCGGGAGCGACCTGGTCGGCGCCGATGACCTGGAGGCGCTGGGCCCACTCCTCCCCGAGGCCGGAGACGTCCCAGCCGCGGCTGGCGAGCCAGCCGAGGTGGATCTCCAGGACCTGTCCCGGGTTCATGCGGGACGGCACACCCAGCGGGTTGAGGATGATGTCGACCGGGGTGCCGTCCTCCAGGAACGGCATGTCCTCGATCGGCAGGATCTTGGAGATGACGCCCTTGTTGCCGTGGCGGCCGGCGAGCTTGTCACCGTCGGTGATCTTGCGCTTCTGCGCGACGTAGACGCGCACCAGCTGGTTCACACCGGGGGGAAGCTCGTCGCCCTCCTCGCGGTCGAAGACGCGGACGCCGATGACCTTGCCGATCTCGCCGTGCGGCACCTTCAGCGAGGTGTCACGGACCTCACGGGCCTTCTCACCGAAGATCGCGCGCAGCAGGCGCTCCTCGGGGGTCAGCTCGGTCTCGCCCTTGGGGGTCACCTTGCCGACGAGGATGTCGCCGGCGACGACCTCGGCGCCGATGCGGATGATGCCGCGCTCGTCGAGGTCGGCGAGGACCTCCTCGGAGACGTTCGGGATGTCCCGGGTGATCTCCTCGGGGCCGAGCTTGGTGTCACGGGCGTCGACCTCGTGCTCCTCGATGTGGATCGAGGAGAGGACGTCGTCCTGCACGAGGCGCTGCGACAGGATGATCGCGTCCTCGTAGTTGTGACCCTCCCACGGCATGAACGCGACCAGCAGGTTCTTGCCGAGCGCCATCTCGCCGTTCTGGGTGGCCGGGCCGTCGGCCAGGACCTGGCCGGTGATGATCCGGTCGCCCTCGTTGACGATGACCTTCTGGTTGACCGAGGTGCCCTGGTTGGACCGGGAGAACTTGGCCAGGCGGTACGTGATGTACGTGCCGTCGTCGTTGGCGGTGGTGATGTAGTCCGCGGAGACCTCCTGGACCACACCGTCCTTCTCGGCCTTGACCACGTCGCCGGCGTCGACCGCGGAGCGGTACTCCATGCCGGTGCCGACGAGCGGCGCCTCGCTCTTGATGAGCGGGACGGCCTGGCGCATCATGTTCGCGCCCATGAGGGCACGGTTGGCGTCGTCGTGCTCGAGGAAGGGGATCATGGCGGTCGCGACCGACACCATCTGGCGCGGCGAGACGTCCATGTAGTCCACGTCCTCGGGAGCGACGTAGTCGACCTCGCCGCCACGGCGGCGGACCAGGACGCGGCTCTCCTCGAAGCGGAGCTCGTTCGTCAGCGGCGCGTTGGCCTGCGCGATGACGAAGCGGTCCTCCTCGTCGGCGGTCAGGTAGTCGACCTCGTCGGTGACCTGGCCCTCGAACACCTTGCGGTAGGGGGTCTCGACGAAACCGAACGCGTTGACCCGGCCGTAGGAGGCGAGCGAGCCGATCAGACCGATGTTCGGGCCTTCGGGCGTCTCGATCGGGCACATGCGGCCGTAGTGCGAGGGGTGCACGTCACGGACCTCGAAGCCGGCCCGCTCACGGGACAGACCACCCGGGCCGAGCGCGGACAGACGACGCTTGTGCGTCAGCCCGGACAGCGGGTTGTTCTGGTCCATGAACTGCGAGAGCTGGCTGGTGCCGAAGAACTCCTTGATGGAGGCGACGACCGGCCGGATGTTGATCAGGGTCTGCGGCGTGATCGCCTCGACGTCCTGGGTCGTCATCCGCTCGCGGACGACACGCTCCATGCGGGCCAGACCCGTACGGACCTGGTTCTGGATGAGCTCGCCGACGCTGCGCAGACGGCGGTTGCCGAAGTGGTCGATGTCGTCGGTCTCGACGACGATGTTCGTCCCGCTGTCGCCGACCGTCTCGGTCTCGCCCGCGTGCAGCTTCACCAGGTACTTGATCGTCGAGATGATGTCCTCGACGGTCAGGATGCCGGCGTCCAGCGGCGCGTCCGCGCCCAGCTTCTTGTTGACCTTGTAGCGGCCGACCTTGGCCAGGTCGTAGCGCTTGGGGTTGAAGTAGAGGTTCTCCAGCAGCGTCTGCGCGGCCTCACGCGTGGGGGGCTCGCCCGGACGCAGCTTGCGGTAGATGTCGAGCAGCGCGTCGTCCTGGCCCTGGGTGTGGTCCTTCTCCAGGGTGGCGCGCATCGACTCGTACTCGCCGAACTCCTCGAGGATCTGCTCGGTGGTCCAGCCGAGCGCCTTGAGCAGGACGGTGACGGACTGCTTGCGCTTGCGGTCGATGCGGACGCCGACCATGTCGCGCTTGTCGATCTCCATCTCCAGCCAGGCACCCCGGGACGGGATGATCTTGGCCGAGAAGATGTCCTTGTCGGACGTCTTGTCGATGCTGGAGTCGAAGTACACGCCCGGCGAACGGACCAGCTGCGACACGACGACACGCTCGGTGCCGTTGATGACGAAGGTGCCCTTGTTGGTCATGAGCGGGAAGTCGCCCATGAAGACCGTCTGGGACTTGATCTCGCCGGTCTCGTTGTTGGTGAACTCGGCCGTGACGAAGAGCGGGGCGGCGTACGTGAAGTCGCGCTCCTTGCACTCGTCGATGGAGTTCTTCGGCGGCTCGAAACGGTGGTCGCGGAACGTCAGCGACATCGACCCGGAGAAGTCCTCGATCGGGGAGATCTCCTCGAAGATCTCCTCCAGACCGGACTTGGTGGGGACGTCCTGACCGTTCTCGAGGGCCTCCTCGACGCGAGCCTTCCACGCGTCGTTGCCGAGCAGCCAGTCGAAGCTCTCGGTTTGCAGCGCGAGAAGGTTCGGAACCTCGAGGGGCTCCTTGATCTTTGCAAAGGAGATGCGCAGCGGGGCGGTGCTGGCAGCGTTGTTCGTATTCGCGGTCGAGGCGTTGCGCGAGGCGGCCAAGAGGGGGTCCTTCCGAGGGCTCGGACTCACTACGCGCTTCCGGCCCCTCGCCAGTGCGGCAGAGACGGGAATCCCCGATCGGGAATGTTCCGGTCGTCCGTGCTGAGGCGAGGGCAGACCCCTGGTGACGGGCAGGGGACAGCTAACAGGCAGCGCAAAGGGTCAGTGTAGCCACTTGGCACACTGATGTCCAGTCCCGGTTTGCAGCCCGGTTTTCAAACACCCTCGCTGTCCTATACGCCTGCGGCATGCCTGCCCTCAACGCACGGTGATACTGCCCTCTTCGCCGCCGATCCATGCCTCGGATTCGGACCGTTGTGACGACGCGTCCTGAGAATTGCGCGCTGCGTGCGGTTCGTCAAGGCCCCCCGGCCCGAGCCGGCGGCGTCCGGAGACACGACGAAGATCACCATACCCCCGTTGAACAGGGGCGCAAGGCAACCGTGGCCGCGCCCCCAGGAACGCCGAAGAGCGACCACCCGGATGGATGATCGCTCTTCGGTGCGCTCGTGTTACAGCCCCAGGGGCCGTTCCGGTCACGCGCAGAGGTTCAGGCGAACCTCAGGGGTGTCACTTGACCTCGACGGAGGCGCCGGCGGCCTTGAGGGACTCGGCGGCCTTCTCGGCCTGCTCCTTGTTGACCTTCTCGAGGACCGGCTTCGGGGTGCCGTCGACCAGGTCCTTGGCCTCCTTGAGGCCCAGGGAGGTGAGCTCGCGCACGACCTTGATGACCTGGATCTTCTTCTCGCCGGCACCGGTGAGGACGACGTCGAACTCGTCCTTCTCCTCCGGGGCCTCGGTGGCGGCGCCGCCACCCTGGCCGGCGACGACGACCGGGGCGGCCGCGGCGGCGGTGACGTCGAACTTCTCCTCGAACGCCTTCACGAACTCGGAAAGCTGGATGAGGGTCATGTTCTCGAACTCGGCAAGCAGTTCGTCCTGGGTGAGAGCCATGATGGCTTTCCTTCCACTATTCGGCAGGTGCCGGATGTACATGAGTGGCGGGCGTACGTTGGCCCGCTAGACCGCTGCCGGGGCGGCGGTCATGATGCGAGCCGAATTACTCGGCACCGCCCTGCTCGTCCTGCTTGGCGCGAAGCGCGTCCAGCGTGCGGACCAGCTTCGTCGGGAGCGCCTGGAGGAGCTGAGCAGTCTGCGTCTGCTTGCCCTTCATGGCACCCGCCAGCTTGGAGAGCAGAACCTCGCGGGACTCGAGGTCCGCAAGCTTCTTGATCTCGTCGGCGGACAGCGCCTTGCCGTCAAGGACACCGCCCTTGATGACGAGGTTCGGGTTGTCCTTGGCGAAGTCACGGAGACCCTTCGCCGACTCCACCGGGTCACCGGTGACGAAGGCGACTGCCGTCGGACCGTTGAACAGGTCGTCCAGCGTCGAGATCCCGGCCTCGTTGGCCGCAATCTTGGTCAGCGTGTTCTTCACCACGGCGTACTGGGCGTTCTCACCGAGCGACCGGCGCAGCGTCTTGAGCTGTGCCACGGTGAGACCGCGGTACTCGGTCAGCACGGCAGCGCTGGAGTTGCGGAACTGCTCCGTCAACTCGGCCACCGCGGCAGCCTTGTCGGGCCTCGCCATAGAGCCTCGGCCTCCTTCCGGGTGATTCTGACCGCGCGGACCCGAAGGAGGACTGGGGAAAACGAAACGCCCCGGCGCAGGCGCTCGGGGCGGACTCGACCGGGCGCACGCACGAGGACGTTCGTGCTCCGGGAGTTCTTCCACAGTCACCTGCGCGGGTCGCCCACTTTGCAGCGGATCCTTCGGCCACCGCACACCCTTGAGGCGCACGGCAACGACCAGCGGTCTTTGGCTTCTGTATGAGCGTACGGGAACGGGTCGCCGTCAAGCAAATCCGTCCGTACGGGTCACGTCCGGCCCGCCTCGCCGAGGTCCCGGAACATCTCCAGGAAGTCGAAGGTCTGGGCGGCCGGGGGCACGGTCACCTGGGCCTTAGCGCCGTAGTCGGCGTAGGTCATGCTCATCTCGACTGTGCCCTCGGGGGTGTCCATGGCGACGTCCATCCGCACCGGCAGGTCGTCCTCGTTGACCCAGACCTCGGTGTCGTAGCCCTTGATCCCGGACTTCTCGATGCTGCCGAGCAGCTGCTTGCGCTCGGCGGGGCCGAGGAGGTCGAGGGAGTCGTTGGAGTTCATCATCTCCTCGACGGTCAGCGTGCCCTTGTAGTGCTCGGCCCGCTGCCCGTCGATCTTCTCGCTGCCCAGGTGCTTGAGGTTGGGCGAGTCGAGCAGCAGCGCGAGCTGCTGGGCGGGGTCCTGGTTCATGTCCGCCAGGCCGCCGCTCATCTTCCGTCCGAGCGCGTCCCCGCCCGCCTCCTCGGCGAGCGCACTGAGGTCCATCTTCATCCAGCGCTTGCCGCCCAGGTCGGCCTCGCGCGCGGCGGCCTCGCCCATGTCCATGTACATGACGTTGTCGCGCCAGATCATCCGGACCTTCTCCGGGGCGTCCGGCTCGGCGGCCAGCGCGGAGCCCTCCACGGTGAGGTCCATGACGGCGGGGTCCCAGCCGAGGACGCCGCTCGCCGTCACGTTCCCGCCGTCCTTCATGGTGGCCGGAGCCGACATGGTCATGGTCACCCGGGCCGACTTGGCCTCGGTGGTCTTCTCGAAGGCCGCGGTCAGCACCTGGGCCGCGGAGCGCTGCGCGCCCTGCCCGTCCGCGCCGCCGTCCTGACAGGCCACCGCGCCGGTCAGGAGCAGCACCGCCCCCGCCGAGCCGTACATCGTCCTCTTCATGGTCCCCCGCACCTCACGGCTTCATGACGTTCCCTTTACCCGGCACGAGCGTATCCGGGCGTCCCGCCGCCGTCTCCGGGATTTCCCAGGACCGCTCACGACTGGGGGGCCAGCTCCGTGAAGTCGGCGGTGTCCCCGGCGGGCGGCGAGGTCACCGCGACCGGGGTGCCGTAGTCGCTGTAGTACGCGGTCTGCGTGTAGCCGCCGCTGGTGGTGCGGCCCTTCTCCACCTTCTTCACCAGCAGGTTCCGCTGGTCGACCCAGATGTCCACGGTCCCGCCGGTCATCCCGGCCCGGGTCAGCTGGCCGCGCAGTTCCGGGTCGGAGACGTCGGCCACCTCGACGGTGCCGGTCCAGTGCGTCGTACGGCGGCCGGCGACCGTTTCCGTGCCGGTGCGGCGGACGTCGTCGGACTCCAGCAGCAGCTTCACCGACTGGCCGGGGGTGGTGTTGCGGACCTGCTCGGCGAAGTCGGCCCCGGCGGCGCCGTCGAGGGCGTCCAGGTCGTCGTAGGCGTAGCGGATCCAGTGCCGGCCGCCCGCCCTGCGGGCGAACGCGTCGCCCAGGCGCGCGTAGTAGGCGTCCGGCAGGTAGCGGGCCTGCATCGACGTCACGCCCAGCGCCCGCATCTGCTCGGCCGTGGCGCCGCCGGTGTACGTGATGGTGAGGGTGCCGGTGAGCCGTTCGCGCCAGCGCAGCGCCCCGTCGGCCCGCAGCGAGAGCTGGCCGCCCATCACGGTCGTGGAGCGCACCCGGGCCGAGGCGGCGCCATCGGTGGCCCGCTGGGCGGCGCGCAGGGCGGCGAGGGAGGCCGCCGCGGCGGGCGGGGTGGCCGTCGGCCCGGCGGGCCGGCCCGCGGAGGACGCCGTGCAGGACACCCCCGTCAGCGCGGCCGCGGTCACCAGCACCGCCGACACCAGTGCCCGGCGCGCCCTCGTGACCCCCATCGGTACCTCCCCCCGGCGATGACCCTCATCGCACGCTAGCCCAGAAGAGGGCGTGCGCTCCGGGAAAGTTCCGCACCCGCGACCGCGGGGGCGGGGCGTCCGGGAACGGGAACGGGCCCCGCACCTCGGAAGGTGCGGGGCCCGTCGGCAGACCGGGGTCTCAGACCGACGCCGGGTCCTCCTCGACGAGGAGGTTGCGGGTGCGGTTCGGGTCCAGCGGGATGCCGGGGCCGATCGTGGTGGAGAGGGCGGCCTTCTTGATGTAGCGGCCCTTGGCGGCGGACGGCTTCAGACGGAGGATCTCCTCCAGCGCGGCGCCGTAGTTCTCCACCAGCTTGGCGTCGTCGAACGACACCTTGCCGATGATGAAGTGCAGGTTCGAGTGCTTGTCGACGCGGAACTCGATCTTGCCGCCCTTGATGTCGGTGACGGCCTTGGCGACGTCGGGGGTGACGGTGCCGGTCTTCGGGTTCGGCATCAGACCACGGGGGCCGAGGACGCGGCCGAGGCGGCCGACCTTGCCCATGAGGTCCGGGGTGGCGACGACGGCGTCGAAGTCCAGACGGCCCTTCGACACCTCGTCGATCAGCTCGTCGGCGCCGACGATGTCGGCGCCCGCGGCACGCGCGGCCTCGGCACGGTCACCGGTCGCGAAGACCAGGACCCGGGCGGTCTTACCGGTGCCGTGCGGGAGGTTCACGGTGCCACGGACCATCTGGTCGGCCTTGCGCGGGTCGACACCCAGGCGGAAGGCGACCTCGACGGTGCCGTCGAACTTGGTCGTGGAGGTCTCCTTGGCGAGACGGACGGCCTCGAGCGGGGCGTAGAGCTTGTCCCGGTCGACCTTGGCGTCCGCAGCGCGGAGAGACTTGCTGCGCTTGCTCACTACTGCTCCTGTGTGTTCTTGAGGAGTCGTGGTGCGGGCCGAGCAGGCCCTGCCACTTCTACTGCTGGGGGGAAGGGGCTCAGCCCTCGACCGTGATGCCCATGGAACGGGCGGTGCCGGCGATGATCTTCGACGCGGCGTCCAGGTCGTTGGCGTTCAGGTCGGGGAGCTTGGTCTGGGCGATCTCGCGGACCTGCGCCTCGGTGATCTTGGCGACCTTGGTCTTGTGCGGCTCGCCGGAGCCCTTCTCGACACCCGCGGCCTTGAGGATCATCTTGGCGGCCGGCGGCGTCTTGGTGATGAAGGTGAAGGAGCGGTCCTCGTAGACCGTGATCTCCACCGGGATCACCCAGCCACGCTGCGACTCGGTCGCGGCGTTGTACGCCTTGCAGAACTCCATGATGTTGACGCCGTGCTGACCCAGCGCGGGGCCGACCGGCGGGGCGGGGTTCGCCGCACCGGCGTTGATCTGGAGCTTGATGAGCCCCGTGACCTTCTTCTTCTTGGGAGGCATTGCTCTCCGGGTCCTTTCCTTCGGGTCCATGCCCGCGGCCGGGTCGCGACCCTGACGCAGGCATACCGCACAACGATAACGGGTATAGATGCGCGGCCAAAAACGAGCAGGTCAGACAAGCTGGACAGCCGGTCTGACCTGCTCGGGGTTCGGGGGGAAGAGCCCGCTCCGGTGGGGAGCTAGTTCTTCTGGATCTGGTCGAAGCTGAGCTCGACCGGCGTCTCCCGGCCGAAGATCTCGACGAGACCCTTGACCTTCTTGGAGTCGGCGTTGATCTCGTTGATCGTGGCCTGGAGGGTGGCGAAGGGGCCGTCCGTGACGGTGACCGAGTCGCCGACCTCGAAGTCCAGCACCTGGACCTCGACCTTGCGCTGCGGCGCCGGCTTGCCCTCGGCCTCGGCGGCCTCGCGGGCGGCCTTCTCCTCGGCCTCCGGGGCGAGCATCTTGACGATCTCGTCCAGCGTCAGCGGGTACGGGTCGTAGGCGTTGCCGACGAAGCCGGTGACGCCCGGGGTGTTGCGGACGACGCCCCAGGACTCGTTCGTCAGGTCCATGCGGACCAGGACGTAACCCGGCAGCTTGTTCTGCTTGATCGTCTTGCGGTCGCCGTTCTTGATCTGGACGACCTCTTCCTGCGGCACCTCGGCCTGGAAGATGTAGTCCTCGACGTTCAGCGAGACGGCGCGCTGCTCCAGGTTGGTCTTCACGCGGTTCTCGTAGCCGGCGTACGTGTGGATGACGTACCACTCGCCGGGCAGGGAACGCAGCTCGTCACGCAGGGCCTGGACCGGGTCCACGGGCTCGGCCGGCTCGGCGGGCTCCTCCTCGGCGGCCTCGGCCTCGTCGGCGCCGGCCTCCTCGGTGTCGGCCGTGTCCTCGGCGGACTCGGCGGACGCGGTGCCCTCGACGCCGTCGGCGTCCTCGGTCTCGGCGTCGTCCTCGGCGAGCGGCGCGTCGTCCTCGGCGGCCTCGTCCGCGTCGGCAGCCCCGGCCTCGTCCAGGTCCTCGTCCGCGCCCCCGACGTTGTCGAGCTCGTCGTCGACGGACTCGACGCCTTCTCCACGTGGCTCGACGGCGTCGTTCAGGTTCTGGTCAGACACGGTGGCTGCTTCTTCCTGGATACATAGGGGTGGAACATGCGAAACGGGCGCCGGATACCTCGGCGCCCTTCGCTCTCGACTCAGCCGAAGACGTACTTGGCGGCGTGGCTGAGTCCATAGTCAATCACGGTCACCACGGCGATCATGATGGCGACGAAGAAGATCACCACGGTCGTGTACGACGTCAGCTGGTTGCGCGTCGGCCAGACGACCTTGCGGAGCTCCGCGATGATCTGCCGGTAGAAGAGCGCGAGCCGCTTCAGCGGGCCCTTCTTGGCGCGCTTACCGCCCTTGCGGGACTTCTTCCTGTTCTCCGGCGCCTCGTCCTGAGCATCAGGCGTGTCGATGGAGCCCACGGCGTCCGCCATTCGTCCTCACCTGATCCCGGGTCGTGGCCGTGCCGCGCCCGGTCTGAGCCGCACGGCGGTGCATTGCTGTACGTACCTGCGCACACATCCTGGCGAAGGTGTGTGAAGCAGGGCCGGAGGGACTTGAACCCCCAACCGCCGGTTTTGGAGACCGGTGCTCTACCAATTGAGCTACGACCCTTTGCGTGTTCCCCAACCTACCGCATCCACCCGGATGCTCGGTGTACACCGACGGCGGCACGGCTGCTGGAGGCCAACGACGTGTGAGTGTACGTGGTCCTGGGGCACCTAGTCGAACGGAAAGTGCTCTTGGCGGGAATCAGTCTGATGTTCTGTCGGCCCACCGGTCGGTTCCCACTCCGTGAAACCGGCGTGCCGGGCAGGTTTCGGGTCTGGAACCATGGGCCCCATGAGCGCTGCAACCCCTCCCACCGAGCGCCGGGTCTCGGCCCGCATCGGCGCGATCTCCGAGTCCGCCACCCTCGCCGTGGACGCCAAGGCCAAGGCCCTGAAGGCCGCCGGGCGTCCGGTGATCGGCTTCGGCGCCGGTGAGCCCGACTTCCCGACGCCCGACTACATCGTCGAGGCGGCCGTCGAGGCCTGCAAGAACCCCAAGTACCACCGGTACACGCCGGCCGGCGGCCTGCCCGAGCTGAAGGCCGCGATCGCCGCGAAGACCAAGCGCGACTCGGACTACGAGGTCGACCCGTCGCAGATCCTGGTCACCAACGGCGGCAAGCAGGCCATCTACGAGGCGTTCGCCGCGATCCTCGACCCGGGCGACGAAGTCATCGTCCCGGCGCCGTACTGGACGACGTACCCGGAGTCGATCCGGCTGGCCGGCGGTGTCCCGGTGGAGGTGGTCGCCGACGAGACGACCGGCTACCGGGTCTCCGTCGAGCAGCTGGAGGCGGCGCGCACGGAGAAGACGAAGGTCGTCCTCTTCGTCTCCCCCTCCAACCCGACCGGCGCGGTCTACAGCGCCGAGGAGGCCGAGGCGATCGGCCGCTGGGCCGTCGAGCACGGCCTGTGGGTGCTGACCGACGAGATCTACGAGCACCTGGTCTACGGCGACGCGACCTTCGTGTCGCTGCCGGCGATCCTGCCCGAGCTGCGCGACAAGTGCATCGTGGTCAACGGCGTCGCCAAGACGTACGCCATGACCGGCTGGCGCGTGGGCTGGATCATCGGCCCGAAGGACGTCGTCAAGGCCGCGACGAACCTCCAGTCGCACGCCACGTCCAACGTCTCCAACGTGGCCCAGGCCGCGGCGCTCGCGGCGGTCTCCGGCGACCTGTCGGCCGTCGACACGATGCGCGAGGCCTTCGACCGGCGGCGCAGGACGATCGTGCGGATGCTCAACGAGATCGACGGCGTGCTCTGCCCGGAGCCCGAGGGCGCGTTCTACGCCTACCCCTCGGTGAAGGCGCTGATCGGCAAGGAGATCCGCGGCAGGCGCCCGCAGGACACCGTCGAGCTGGCCGCGCTCATCCTGGAGGAGGCCGAGGTCGCGGTCGTCCCGGGCGAGGCGTTCGGCACGCCGGGCTACCTGCGGCTGTCCTACGCCCTCGGTGACGAGGACCTGGTCGAGGGCGTCAGCCGGATCCAGAAGCTGCTGGCGGAGGCGCGGGACTGAGCCGCGTCCACTGCCTGAAGGGCACCCCGGGCACGTCCCGGGGTGCCCTTTCCGTTGGCGTTCCTTCGTTCGGGCAAGACCCCGTCCGGGGAATCCGCTTCCGGGAGGCCGCCGCCGTACGGCAGGATCCTGGGATGGAGCGTGTACGTGATGTCTCTGAGCTGCCGAAGGCCCATCTGCACCTGCACTTCACCGGCTCGATGCGGCCGGCGACCCTGCTGGAGCTGGCCGACAAGTACGGGGTGCGCCTGCCGGAGGCGCTGACCGACGCGCTGACCGGCGGGGAACCGCCCCGGCTGCGGGCGACGGACGAACGCGGCTGGTTCCGCTTCCAGCGGCTGTACGACGCCGCGCGCTCGTGCATCAGGGAGCCGGAGGACATCCAGCGGCTGGTCCGCGAGGCCGCCGAGGAGGACATCAGGGACGGCTCGGGCTGGCTGGAGATCCAGGTGGACCCCACGTCGTACGCCCCGCGGCTGGGCGGGCTGATCGCGGCGATGGAGGTCATCCTGGACGCCGTGGACGCGGCCGGCCGCGAGACGGGCCTGGGCATGCGCGTCCTGGTCGCCGCCAACCGGATGAAGCACCCGCTGGACGCGCGCACCCTCGCGCGGCTCGCGGTGCGGTACACCGACCGGGGCGTGGTCGGCTTCGGGCTGTCCAACGACGAACGCCGGGGCATGGCGCGCGACTTCGACCGCGCCTTCCACATCGCGCGCGAGGGCGGCCTGCTGTCGGCGCCGCACGGCGGCGAGCTGACCGGCCCGGCCTCCGTGCGCGACTGCCTGGACGACCTGCACGCCGCGCGCATCGGCCACGGCGTGCGCGCGGCGGAGGACCCACGGCTGCTGCAGCGGCTCGCCGACCGCCGGATCACCTGCGAGGTGTGCCCGACGTCGAACGTGGCGCTGGGCGTCTACGAGAAGCCGGAGGACGTGCCGCTGCGCACGCTCTTCGAGGCGGGCGTCCCGATGGCCCTGGGCGCCGACGACCCCCTCCTGTTCGGCGCGCGCCTCGCCGCCCAGTACGAGCTGGCCCGCCGCCACCACGGCTTCACGGACCGCGAACTGGCGGAACTGGCCCGGCAGTCGATCCGCGGCTCGGCGGCCCCGGAGGACGTGAAGACCAAGCTGCTGGGGGGCGTGGACGACTGGCTGGCGGCGGATCCCGCGTAGGGCGGCGGCCGCTCGGCCACGAGGGCTGTCCTGGTGGTGCCGACGGCCTCAGGGGCCGGTCGGCCGTCTCAGAGCTGGACGCCGACCGTCACCGGCTCGTTGACCAGGGTGACGCCGAACGCCTCGCGCACCCCGGCGACGACTTCGCGGGCCAGCGCCAGCAGGTCCTCGGTGGTGGCCCCGCCCCGGTTGGTCAGGGCGAGGGTGTGCTTGGTGGAGATGCGGGCGGGTCCGCTGCCGTATCCCTTGGTGAAGCCGGCCTTGTCGATCAGCCAGGCGGCGGAGGTCTTGGTGCGGCCGGGGCCGGCCGGGTAGGCGGGCGGCTCGGCGTCCTCGCCCAGCCGCTCCTTCACGCGCGCGTGGAAGGCGGCGAAGTCGGCCTCGGTGAGGATCGGGTTGGTGAAGAAGGACCCGGCGGACCAGGTGTCGTGGTCCTCGGGGTCGAGCACCATGCCCTTCCCGGCGCGCAGCTTCAGCACGGTCTCGCGCGCGTCGGCGAGCGGCACGCGGTCGCCGGGCTCGACGCCCAGCGCGCGGGCGGTCTCGGCGTACTTCAGCGGTGCGGACAGGCCCCCGGCGTCCTCCAGTTCGAACCGGACGCGCAGGACGACGTAGCGCTCGGGGTCGGCCTTGAAGCGGCTGTGCCGGTAGGAGAAGGCGCACTCGGCGCCGGAGAGCACGACCGTCTCACCGGACGTGCGGTCGTAGGCGACGACCTCGGTGATCGTGCTGGACACTTCCTGGCCGTACGCGCCGACGTTCTGGATCGGCGTGGCGCCCGCGGAGCCGGGGATGCCGGCCAGGCACTCGATGCCCGCGAGGCCGGCCTCGACCGTGCGGCCGACGGCGTCGGTCCACACCTCGCCGGCGGCCAGCTCCAGCCGGTTGCCGACGAGTTCGAACCCGCGCGTGGCGATCCTCAGCGCGGTTCCGTCGAAGCCCTTGTCCCCGATGATGAGGTTCGACCCGCCGCCGACGACCAGCAGCGGCGTCCCGGCGGCGTCGGCCTCCCGCACGGCCTCGACGACCTCGGCGTCGGTCGTGGCGGTCACCAGGCGCGCCGCGGGCCCACCGAGCCGGAAGGTGGTCAGGGGGGCGAGGGGAACATCGTGAAGTACCTGCACGGTCCCACCCTACGAGACCCTCCGGGGGCCGAGCCGTCGAGTCGGCGGTGCGGCCGCGGGCGCCCGCGTGCCGTTTCCCGGCTCACGCGCGCGGCGCGCATTTCCCGGGCTCCGGCCGGGTAGGACGTACCCGCTCGGGTAAGAGGCGCTCTCCTGGCGGGCGCCTCTTACCCGGCTCAGGCGTCCGCCCGGCCGGCCTGCGCCGTCGGGCTCACGCCAGTCGGACGACCGCCCGGGACATGCCGAGCACCTTCTGGCCGCCGCTGGTGACCGTGAGGTCCACGCGGACGATGTGGTCTTCCAGCTTGGCGGCGACCTTGCCGGTGACCTCGATCACGGCCCCCTTGTCGTCGTCGGGCACGACGACGGGCCGGGTGAAGCGGACGCCGTACTCGACGACCGCGCCGGGGTCGCCGGTCCAGTCGGTGACCACCCGGACCGCCTCGGCCATGGTGAACATGCCGTGCGCGATGACGTCCGGCAGTCCGACCTCCTTGGCGAACCTCTCGTTCCAGTGGATGGGGTTGAAGTCACCGGAGGCCCCCGCGTACCGCACGAGGGTGTCCCGGGTCACGGGGAACGTCCGCGCGGGCAGCTCGGTGCCGACCTCGACGTCGTCGTAAGCGATCTTCGCCGTCATGGTGGTGCTCACGCCTCCCCTGCCGTGGTGTCCTGCTCGGCGTCGGCCCCGCGCGCCACGAGCTTGGTCCACGCGGTGGCCACGTGCTCGCCCGCCTCGTCGTGCACCTCACCGCGGACGTCCAGGATCTCGTTGCCGGCCATGGACCGGATCGTCTCGATCGTGGAGGTCACGGTCAGCCGGTCGCCGGCGCGCAGGGGACGGACGTAGGAGAACTTCTGGTCGCCGTGCACCACGCGGTCGTAGTCGAGGCCGAGCTGGGGGTCGCGGACGACCTGGCCGGCGGCCTTGAAGGTGATGGCGAACACGAAGGTCGGCGGGGCGATCACATCGGGGTGCCCGAGCGCCTTCGCGGCCTCCGGGTCCGTGTACGCGGGGTTGGCGTCGCCCACCGCCTCGGCGAACTCACGGATCTTCTCCCGGCCCACCTCGTAGGGCTCGGTGGGCGGGTAGCTCCGCCCCACGAAGGACTGGTCGAGCGCCATGGCCCGGCACCTCCTGATGTTGGCTGTGGTTGACCTCGTGGTCAGCCCGCGGCCGGCCGGAACCGGCCGGTAACCGGGGCCGGAACGACACGAGGCCGCCCCCCGACTGCGGGGGCGGCCTCGTGTACGAGCCTGATTTATCGCGTTTCGCGGTGCGCGGTGTGCGCGTTGCAACGCGGGCAGTGCTTCTTCATCTCCAGACGATCCGGGTTGTTACGCCGGTTCTTCTTGGTGATGTAGTTCCGCTCCTTGCACTCCACGCAGGCCAGCGTGATCTTCGGGCGGACGTCGGTGGCAGCCACGTGAGTGCTCCTAAGACGAACGGATGGACTGATTCAACGCAAAGAAGAGTAGCCGATCGAAGGACCGACCCCACAATCGGCTACTGTCAGTAGCGGTGACCGGACTTGAACCGGTGACACAGCGATTATGAGCCGCTTGCTCTACCGACTGAGCTACACCGCTTCGGATCAATCGGAACCCGTCTTGCGACGGGAACCTCTCTCACCAGAGCCCCAAAACGGAATCGAACCGTTGACCTTCTCCTTACCATGGAGACGCTCTGCCGACTGAGCTATTGGGGCGAGCGATGAAGACATTACACGGTCCCCCGCCGTTCGCCCAAATCCGTTTCGCGCCCTTCGACCGGGCCCTCCCCGCGGCCTCCCCCGGGGCGTCCGCGCGACCCCGCCACGAGCGCTCCGTGACCGTCCCGCGGCCCGTCCGCGCGCGGGCCTCCGCACCGCACCGTCGTACCGGCGTGCCCGCGCCCGTACGCCCAGGCCACGCCGGTACGACTATTGCGCTCCTCCCCGGCACCGCCGTACCGCCGCCCTAGGCTCGACTCACTCTGCGTGATCTTGCCCCTGGAGTGCGATGCCCGACAGCCAGCCGCAGCAGCCCCCCTCGTCCTCCTCGCCGGACGCCGCGGGACAGCCGGACCCGACCGCCCTCCTGCTGTGCGGCGCCCGCCTCACCGACGGCCGCACGGTGGACGTGCGGCTGGGCGGCGGACGGATCGAGGCGGTCGGCACCGCGGGCAGCCTGGCCGCCGGACCGGCCCGCGGTTCGCGCGTCGACCTGACCGGCTACCTCCTGCTGCCCGCCCCCGCCGAGCCGCACGCCCACGCCGACACGGCCCTGTCCGCCGACACCGACGGTCCCGTCTCCTACGTCCCCGAGGACGTCCAGCGCCGCGCCACCGAGGCGGCCCTGCTCCAGCTCGGCCACGGCGCCACCGCGCTGCGCGCGCACGTGCGCGTGGGCGACGTGCAGGGCCTGGGCGCGCTGGGCGCCGTCCTGCAGGCCCGGCGCTCGCTGCGCGGCCTCGCCGAGCTGACCACGGTGGCGGTCCCCCGGCTGCTGACCGGGGCGGCCGGCGCGGACGGGCTCGCGATGCTGCGCGACGCGCTGAAGATGGGCGCCTCGGTGGTCGGCGGCTGCCCGGACCTCGACCCCGACCCCACGGGCTACGTGGAGGCCGTCCTGGAGGTCGCCTCCGAGCACGGCTGTCCCGTCGACCTGCACACCGACGCCGCCGACCCGGCCCGCCTCGCGCGCGTGGCGGCGATGGCCGGCGGCCTGCGCCCCGGGGTCACCCTCAGCCCGTGCGGCAGCCTGGCCCGGCTGCCCGCCGACGCCGCCTCGCGCACCGCCGACCAGCTCGCCGCCGCGGGCATCACCGTGGTGTGCCTGCCGCAGGGCGGCTGTGGCGGCGTGGAGGGCCACGGCACGGCGCCGGTACGACTGCTGCGCGCGGCCGGAGTGCGCCTCGCGGCGGGCAGCGGCGCCCTGCGGGACGTGTCCAACCCGGTGGGCCGGGGCGACCCGCTGGAGGCGGCCTACCTGCTGGCCTCCCGCCACGGCCTGCGCCCCGAGGACGCCTACGACGCGGTCAGCACGTCCGCGCGGGCGGTGCTGGGCCTGCCCGAGGTGCGGGTGGAGGCGGGCTTCCCGGCCGACCTGCTGGCGGTGCGCGGCGACCGGCTGTCGGCGGCACTGTCGCTCGCGTACAGCAGGATCGTGATCCACCGGGGGCGCGTGGTGGCACGGACCAGCGCGGTCCGCGAGTACTGCAACTCGGCGGTGGCGGCGGAACTGGGGCTGCCGCGGCAGGGGCGGGGGGAGGTGTCGTAGGGCGGGGTGGGCCGGTGTCGTCCGGAGGCCGGGCGGAGCGGGGTGGGTCGGTGTCGTCCGGAGGCCGGGCGGGGCGGGGCGTGAGGGCGGTCGTCCGGTCATGGGGTGGGAGTTGTGGGCCGCCGGGGGTCGTACGGCGTCGACGGCCATGGGGGCGTACGGTCGGAATCATGCGCATTGTCATCGCTGGTGGTCATGGTCAGATCGCGCTGCGGCTGGAGCGGCTGCTCGCCGGGCGCGGGGACGAGGTCGCGGGGATCATCCGCAAGCCGGAACAGGCTGACGATCTGCGGGAGGCGGGTGCCGAACCGGTGCTGCTGGACCTGGAGTCGGCGTCGGTCGAGGAGGTCGCGGAACGGCTGCGGGGCGCGGACGCGGCGGTGTTCGCCGCGGGCGCGGGCCCGAACAGCGGGGTGGCCCGCAAGGACACCGTGGACAAGGGAGCGGCGGTGCTGTTCGCGGACGCGGCGGTCCGCGCGGGGGTACGCCGGTTCCTGATCGTCTCCTCGATGGGCGCGGACCCCGGGCACCAGGGCGACGAGGTCTTCGACGTCTACCTGCGCGCCAAGGGCGAGGCGGACGCGTACGTGCAGGGTCTGGACGCCCTCGACTGGACGGTGCTGCGCCCCGGTTCGCTGACGGACGACAAGGGCACGGGCCTGGTGCGCCTGGAGGCCCGCACGGGCCGCGGTCCGGTCCCCCGCGACGACGTGGCGAGGGTCCTGGCCGAGCTGCTGGACACCCCGGCGACGGCGGGTCTGACGCTGGAACTGATCAGCGGCTCGACGCCGGTGTCGGTGGCGGTCAAGTCGGTGGCGGGCAACTGAGGACGGCTGCGCGGGTGACCCGGACGGCCCTGGTGGGCCTGATGGCCCTGTGGGCCTGATGGCCCTGGTGGCCCTGGTGGCCCTGGTGGCCCTGTGGGCCTGATGGCCCTGTGGGCCTGATGGCCCTGATGGCCCTGGCTCAGAAGAGGGGCATCTGTCCGGGGATCTCCGGGACGACGTAGCCGTCCAGGGAGGGCTGCACGGCGTCCAGTTGGGCGGGGCGGCGGGAGCCGGGGCAGGAAGTGAGCAGCCCGCTCCCCCGCGCACCGGGCGGGTCGTGCCGGGCGAACCGTCCGGCGACGACGGCGATCTCGCGGCGGCACTCGGGGCAGGTGCGGCGACGGCTGGACATGGAGCCAGTGTGCCGCAGTGGGCCACGCGGGTACGGCGCCGCGACGTGCGCCGCGCTCGCCGCGCGGATGGGCCGGGACCTCCTTAGCATCCGTACTCGTGGCACATACCTTCGAGGAACTCGTGGCGATGCAGCGCGCGGCGGACGAGGCCCATGTGCGGGTCCTCCAGCTGCGGGACAACTACGGCGCCCCCACGGCGTCCCCCTGGTCGCAGACCCAGACGGACACGTACGAGACGGCCTGGCGCGCCTGGCGCGACCTGGCTCGGGACGTACAGGCCACGGTGACCGAGTACGCGAAGGAGGAAGGCAAGTCCCGCATCGAGGTCGAGGCGGAGGTGAAACGCGCGGCCCAGACGCCGGGCAACGGGTCACCCGGGGCGTAGCTCCCGCGACGTGGCGGTCATGTAGGTCCGTCCCCCGTGCACACCGAAAGGCCCCCGCCTCCGCGTCTCCGCAGAAGGCAGGGGCCTCTCGTCCGTGTGGCGGCGCCAGGATTCGAACCTGGGAAGGCTGAGCCGGCAGATTTACAGTCTGCTCCCTTTGGCCGCTCGGGCACACCGCCGGGTTTGCCGCCCTTCGCACTGCTTTTCGGCGGTGCTCCGTGGCAACGACGTAAACAATACCCGATCCCGGGGGGTGCTCCGCCACCCGATTGATCACCACCCGGCACCGGCGAGGTGGCTAGGCTTGTGCGGATGCGGCCCGGGCCCCGACCCGGTCGGCCGGTCGTCCTCACGGACGCCGACGCGCACGCGTCGACATCGATACGCACCGATACGCACCCCGATACAAGGAGCCACAGGACATGGCCGACTCCAGTTTCGACATCGTCTCGAAGGTCGAGCGGCAGGAGGTCGACAACGCCCTCAACCAGGCCGCCAAGGAGATCTCCCAGCGCTACGACTTCAAGGGCGTGGGCGCCTCGATCTCGTGGTCCGGCGAGAAGATCCTCATGGAGGCGAACTCCGAGGACCGGGTGAAGGCCGTCCTCGACGTCTTCCAGTCGAAGCTCATCAAGCGCGGGATCTCGCTGAAGGCCCTGGACGCGGGCGAGCCGCAGCTGTCCGGCAAGGAGTACAAGCTCTTCGCGTCGATCGAGGAGGGCATCTCCCAGGAGAACGCCAAGAAGGTCGCGAAGATCATCCGTGACGAGGGCCCCAAGGGCGTCAAGGCCCAGGTCCAGGGCGACGAACTGCGCGTCAGCTCCAAGAGCCGCGACGACCTCCAGACCGTCATCGCCCTGCTCAAGGGCAAGGACTTCGACTTCGCGCTGCAGTTCGTGAACTACCGCTAGGCGCCGGTGTGCAGGGGGTGGGCACCGCGCGGTGCCCACCCTCTTTCCGTTCCCTTCCGCGCCCGGACCCGGGGACGGGGACGGGGGTCGGCGTCGGCGTTCGCGCGCGTTCAGTCGCGGGAGTTGCCGAACACGATCCGGTAGAGGATCAGCAGCACCAGGGAGCCGCCTATCGCGGACGCCCAGGTCGCCGCGTCGAAGAAGTCCTTGCTGACGGGGTGGTCCAGCCAGCGGGCCGAGATCCAGCCGCCGACGAAGGCGCCTGCGACACCGATCAGGGTCGTGCCCACGAGCCCGCCCGGGTCGCGGCCCGGGAGCAGGATCTTGGCGATGACGCCGGCCAACAGTCCGAGGATGATCCAGGCGAGGATGCTCATGCCCGGGAACCTGCCCTTCTGCCCTGTGCACACACTGTCCCGGGACTGTGGTTCCGGTCCGTGGGGGCGGTGTTCGTCTGCCTGTTCGTACCTTGTTGCCGTGGACGACGCCCTTGCGCGGTCCGGTGGTTCCCCTGGTCAGTAGGGTGCGGCGCATGACACCGTCCGGTTCCGCCGCAGAACTTCGGCGCACCCTGGCGCTCGGGGACGCCGTCGTCATCGGGCTCGGCTCGATGGTCGGCGCCGGCATCTTCGCCTCGCTGGGGCCCGCCGCCCGCACCGCGGGCTCCGGGCTGCTGCTCGGCCTCGCCGTCGCCGCCGTCGTGGCCTACTGCAACGCCGTCGCGTCGGCCCGCCTCGCCGCCGTGTATCCGGCGTCCGGCGGCACGTACGTCTACGGCCGTGAGCGGCTCGGCCCGTTCTGGGGCTACCTCGCCGGCTGGTCGTTCGTCGTCGGCAAGACGGCCTCGTGCGCGGCGATGGCACTGACGGTCGGCGCGTACGTCTGGCCCGGGCGCGCGCACGCCGTGGCGGTCGCGGCCGTGGTGGTGCTGACGGCCGTGAACTACGGCGGCATCCAGAAGTCGGCTTGGCTGACGCGGGTCGTCGTCGCGGTCGTCCTGGCGGTGCTGGCCGGTGTCGTGGTGGTCTGTCTGGGGTCGGACTCCTTCGCTGCGGGACGGTTGGACATCGGGGCCTCCCGGGGCGCCGGCGGGGTGCTGGAGGCGGCGGGCCTGCTCTTCTTCGCCTTCGCCGGGTACGCGCGCATCGCGACTCTCGGCGAGGAGGTGCGGGACCCGGCGCGCACCATCCCCCGCGCGATCCGGCTGGCTCTCGGCATCGCGCTGGTCGTGTACGCGTGTGTGGCGGTCGCGGTCCTTTCCGTGCTGGGTGCGGGTGCTCTCGGGCGCTCCGGAGCGCCGCTGGCGGACGCGGTGCGCGCGGCCGGGGTGCCGGGGTTGGTGCCCGTGGTCCGGGTCGGGGCGGCGGTGGCCGCGCTGGGTTCGCTGCTCGCCCTGATCCTGGGTGTCTCCCGGACCACGCTGGCCATGGCACGGGACCGGCACCTGCCCGGCGCGCTGGCCGCCGTGCATCCGCGGTTCCACGTACCGCACCGGGCCGAGCTGGCCGTGGGTGCGGTGGTCGCCGTCCTCGCCGCCACGGTGGACGTGCGGGGCGCGATCGGGTTCTCCTCCTTCGGTGTGCTGACGTACTACGCGGTGGCCAACGCCTCAGCCTGGACCCTGGAGGCGACGGTCGGGGCGCGGGTGCTGCCGGCGCTGGGCCTGGCCGGGTGCGCGGTCCTGGCGTTCTCACTGCCGGGGACGTCCGTGGCCGTGGGCGCGGGGGTGGTCGCGGTGGGCGTGGTCGGGTACGGGGTGCGGCGGCGGTTCGCCGGGCGTTAGCCAGGGGCGGGTCGCTCCGCGGTCGTTGACCGGGCGTTGGCCGACTCCGGCGTCGGCGCCTGCGCGGTGGACGGTGATGGGTCGGTGGGCGCCGAGGAGGCCGTGGGCGCTGTCCGGTCGGGCGTCGGCCGCGCGGGCTGCGTCAGCCGGCCGTCCGTCGGGCCGTCGGGCTGGATGTCCCGGCAGCGGTGCCCGTGCGTATTCGGAACTCCTCCCACGGCGCCATCTCCGTGTCCTCGTCCATGACGTCGTACCAGCCCGTGCCGTCGACCCAGGCGCGCAGCCAGTCCGTGAGGCGGGGAGCGTCCACGAACCAGGCCTGGTCGGTTTCACCGGGGTTGGGTTCGAAGAGGAGGACCGGAGCGTGCGGGGAGAGGCAGTCGACACAGGCGTACATCGCGCAGCCCCAGTGGGATATCGGCAGGACGCCTTCGGGCCAGGGCCAGTCGGGGTCGTCCTGGCCCCGCTCGCGGTAGGTGAGGTACTGGGCGACGGCGGCGGGCTCACCGGCCGGTGGGCTGTCGAGCAGGGGCAGCAGGCCGTACTCGGGGCCGAACCCGCCGTCTCCTATGCGTAGGTAGAGGTCGGCGAGCAGGGGCGGCAGCGGGAAGCCGAGGGCGGCCTCGGCGCGGGTCAGGGTGTCCGCGTCGACGGACGCGGGCAGGGTGGGCCAGCCCCAGGGGCGGGTGGTGCGGGCCTTGGCCGCCACCCGTTCCAGCAACTGCTCGTTCTCGGTCATGCGTTCATGATGCGGGCCGCCACTGACAGCCGTGCGGGCCTGTGGACAAGTCGGCGGCTGTGGACAACTGGCTGTGATCCGGGGCTGGTCGGACACCTGCCCGCCGGGCTGTGGGGGCTGGTCAGCGTACGGCGAACGGCTCGTCCGTCGGCACGATCTCGCGGCCGAGCGGGAACAGCGAGACCGGGATCAGCTTGAAGTTGGCCACGCCGAACGGGATGCCGATGATCGTGATGCACAACAGCAGCCCGGTGACGATGTGGCCGAGCGCCAGCCACCAGCCCGCGAGGACGAGCCAGAGCACGTTGCCGACGCAGGACGGGGCGCCCGCGTCCCGCCGCTCGACCGTGGTGTAGCCGAACGGCCAGAGGGCGTACACACCGATGCGGAACGCCGCGATGCCGAACGGGATGCCGATGATCGTGATGCAGAGGATCAGGCCCGCCACCAGGTAGGCGAGGAACAGCCAGAAGCCGCTCAGGACGAGCCATATGACGTTCAGGATGGTTCTCACGGGTGACCTGCCATCTTCTCGAGGCGGGCGATGCGCTCCGCCATCGGAGGGTGCGTCGAGAACATCTTCGACAGCCCCTGCCCCGGGCGGAACGGGTTCGCGATCATCATGTGGCTGGCGGTCTCGATGCGGGGCTCCGGGGGCAGCGGGAGCTGCTTGGTGCCCGCCTCGAGCTTGCGCAGGGCCCCGGCGAGTGCCAGCGGGTCGCCGGTGAGCCGGGCGCCGGACGCGTCCGCCTCGTACTCCCGGGAGCGGCTGATGGCGAGCTGGATGAGGCTCGCCGCCAGCGGTCCCAGGATCATGATCAGGAGCATGCCGAGGATGCCGGGGCCGTCGTCGTCGTCCGAGCGGCCGATGGGGATCAGCCAGGCGAAGTTCACCAGGAACATGATCACGGAGGCCAGGGCGCCGGCGACGGACGAGATGAGGATGTCGCGGTTGTAGACGTGGCTGAGCTCGTGGCCGATCACCCCGCGCAGCTCGCGCTCGTCGAGGATGCGCAGGATGCCCTCCGTGCAGCACACGGCGGCGTTGCGCGGGTTGCGGCCGGTCGCGAAGGCGTTGGGCGCCTCGGTCGGCGAGATGTACAGGCGGGGCATCGGCTGACGGGCCTGGGTGGAGAGCTCACGCACCATGCGGTAGAGCCCCGGTGCCTCGAACTCGCTCACCGGGCGGGCGCGCATGGCGCGCAGGGCCATCTTGTCGCTGTTCCAGTACGCGTACGCGTTGGTGCCGAGCGCGACGAGGACCGCGACGATCAGTCCCGTACGGCCGAAGAAGCCGCCGATGACGATGATGAGCGCCGACAGTCCTCCGAGGAGAACTGCGGTCCTGAGCCCGTTGTGCCGGCGGTGCACGGTACGCCCTCCAAGTCGTGCGGCAGGAGAACCCTTTGCTGGTCGATCTGCGGTCCTGTCTGGTGTCACGTCCAGTGGACCCTCCCGTCATGGTCAACGCCAGGCGGAAGTCACGAGTTCCCTTGTACCCGGGCGCACAGGGGTGAGCCGTCCGGGTGACGGCCCCCGGCGGCGCCGGCCGTGCGCGACGTGCCGGCGCTCAGAACAGCGTCGTGTCGGCGAAGCGCAGGACCAGCTGGGGCGCCCCGGACAGGGCGATGCCGACAACCGCGGTCAGCGTGATCGCGGCGGTGAGCGGCGCGGGCACGCGGTGCTTCGCCGGCTCGCCCTCGGGGGCGCGGAACAGCAGCGCCGTCCACTGGAGGTAGTAGAACAGCGCGATCACGACGTTGACGGCCATGACGACGGCGAGCCAGCCCAGGCCCGCGTCGACGGCGGCGGAGAACACGGTGACCTTCGCGAACAGACCGATGATGCCCGGCGGGAGTCCGGCCAGGCACAGCAGGAAGAAGGCGAGGAGCAGCGCCGTGACGGGGTGGGACGCGTACAGGCCGCGGTAGTCGGTGACGCGGTTCTCGCGGGCGGTGCGGCCGACCAGCGCGGCCACCGCGAAGGCGCCGAGGTTCACGGCGGCGTACATGAGGGCGTACGCGAGCGTGGAGCCGACGGCGTGGTCGGCGTCGTCGGAGTAGGCGGCCGCGGCGATCGGCACCAGCAGGTAGCCGGCCTGGCCCACGGAGGACCAGGCGAGCAGGCGTACGGCGCTGTACGCGCGCGTGGTGCGCTGGCGCAGCGCACCGACGTTGCCGACGGTCATGGTGAGCGCGGCCAGCGCGGCGAGGGCGGGGCCCCAGACGTCGGCGTACGACGGGAAGGCGACGACGGTGACGAGGATGAGGCCGGAGAAGCCGACCGCCTTGCCGACCACGGAGAGGTAGGCGGCGATCGGCAGGGGGGCGCCGACGTAGGTGTCGGGGACCCAGAAGTGGAAGGGCACGGCGGCCGTCTTGAAGGCGAAGCCGACGAGGGTGAGGACGACGCCGGTCTGCGCGAGGGTGTGCAGCTGCCCGTCGACGTGCTGGATGCGGTCGGCGACCCGGGTCAGGTGGAGGGTGCCGGTCGTGGCGTAGACGAAGCTGATGCCCAGGAGGCTGACGGCGGTCGCGGTGACGGACGACAGGAAGAACTTCAGGGCCGCCTCGGAGGACCTGCGGTCGCCGTGGCGCAGGCCGACGAGGGCGAAGGCGGGCAGGGAGGCGACCTCCAGGGCGACTATCAGGGTGGCGAGGTCGCGGGAGGCGGGCAGGAGGGCGGCTCCGGCGGCGGAGGACAGCAGCAGGAACCAGAACTCGCCCTCGGGGAGCTCCTTGCGCGCGTCCTTCAGCGCGGTGACCGACAGCAGGGCGGCGAGCAGGGCTCCGCCGAGGACCAGGAACTGGATGACCAGGGTGAAGCGGTCGACGGTGTAGCTGCACGCGTCGCGCGTGCCGGTCACGCAGAAGGTGGAGCGGTCGCCGTCGAGGAGCGGCAGCAGCAGGGCCGCGGAGGCGGCCAGTCCGGCCACCGACAGCCATCCGAGGAGCTGCTTCCTCGCCTCGGGCACGAACAGGTCGGCGACGAGGACGGCGAGGGCGACGACCGCCGCGAGCGTGGGCGGGGCGATCGCGAGCCAGTCGACCGACTGGACGACGGTGCCGGCCAGCGGCTGGGCCAGGGAGCTCATCGGGTGCCTCCTGCGAGGAGCTGCTGCACGGCCGGGTCGGTCAGGCCGAGCAGGGTCCTGGGCCACAGTCCGGCGACGACGGTGAGGGCGACGAGCGGGGTCCAGGCGGCGAACTCGTAGGAGCGCACGTCGGTGAGGGCGGGCGCGTCCTGCGGTACGGCGCCCATGCAGACGCGGCGCACGACGACCAGCAGGTACGCGGCCGTCAGCAGCGTGCCGAAGGCGCCGATCGCGGTGAAGGTGAGGAACGCGGGCCGGCTGAGGTCGGCGGCGGGGCGGAACGCGCCGAACAGGGCCAGCATCTCGCCCCAGAACCCGGCGAGGCCGGGCAGTCCGAGGGAGGCGACGGCGCCGAAGGCGAGCAGGCCGCCGAGGCGGGGCGCCTTGCCGTACAGCGCGGCGCCGGTGCCCTCGGCGAGGGTGTCGAGGTCGGTGGTGCCGGTGCGGTCCTTCAGGGCGCCGACCAGGAAGAACAGCAGGCCGGTGATGAGACCGTGGGCGATGTTGGCGAACAGGGCCCCGTTCACGCCGGTCGGGGTCATGGTGGCGATGCCGAGGAGGACGAAGCCCATGTGGCCCACGGAGGAGTAGGCGATCAGGCGCTTGAGGTCGCCCTTGGCGCCCTGCTTGGCGAGGGCCAGGCAGGCCAGCGATCCGTAGATGATGCCGACGACGGCGAACGCGGCGAGGTACGGCGCGAAGGTGCGGAAGCCGTCGGGTGCAATCGGCAGCAGGATCCGGACGAACCCGTACGTGCCCATCTTCAGCAGGACACCCGCCAGCAGCACCGAGCCCACGGTCGGGGCGGCGGTGTGGGCGTCGGGCAGCCAGCTGTGCAGCGGCCACATCGGGGTCTTCACGGCGAGTCCGACGCCGATCGCCAGAACGGCGATGACCTGCACGGACGTGCTCAGCGACCGGCCGTTGTCAGTGACGAGTGCCACCATGTCGAACGTGCCCGCCCTCAGGCCGATGAGAAGCAGGCCGAGCAGCATGACCACCGAGCCGAGCAGCGTGTACAGGATGAACTTCCAGGCGGCCGCGGTCCGGCCCTCGCCGCCCCAGCGGGCGATGAGGAAGTACATCGGGATCAGCACCATCTCGAAGGCGAGGAAGAACAGCAGCAGGTCGAGGACGGCGAAGGTGGCGAGGGTGCCGGACTCCAGGACGAGCACCAGGGCCACGAAGCCCTTCGCGCTGGGGCCCGCGGGCATCTTGAAGTAGCTGTAGAGCGCGCTCAGGAACGTCAGCAACGCCGTGAGGACCACGAGGGGGAGGGAGATGCCGTCGATGCCGAGGTGGATGCGCACGTCGAGTGCGGGGATCCAGCTGATGTCCGTGCTCGCCTGGATCCTCGACGGATGGTCGTGGTCGAAGCCGAGCGCGAGGACGATCGCGGCGACCAGGACCGCGCCGGTGACGGTCACGCCGTGCCGCAGCACGGCCTGCTCGGGCGACTTCCCCTTCAGTCCGGGCGGGGCGGGCAGGAGGGCGGCGGCCGCGCCGAGGAGCGGCCCGACGACGACGAACGCCAGGAGGAACTGCATCACGGACTCGTTGATATCGATCACGCCTGCTCACGCTCCCGTGGCGACGAGGACGGCGGCGACCGCGAGGACGACGGTGCCGGCGAGCAGCGCGCTCACATAGGTCTGCACGTTGCCGGTCTGGGCACGCCGTACGGCGGCGCCCAACCAGCGGGGTAGGACGCCCGCACCGCGGACGTAGGTCTCGACGACCTCGCGGTCCAGGAACCGCACCAGCGAGGCACCGGCCAGCACCGGCCGCACGAAGAGCGCCGTGTAGACGGCGTCCAGGTGGAAGCCGACGGCCGCGTGCCGGTGCAGCGGGCCGAGCAGCAGCCGCCCGGGGTCGGCGGGGTCGGGCGCCGAGGCCACGTCACCGTACGCGGGCGCGTGCGTGGCGATCGCCTCGGCCTCGACCTGGCCGGCGTCGCCCTCGGGGTGGGCGGCGACCGCTCCGAGCGGCACGCGCGCGGCGAGCCCGGTGAGGTGCCGCCAGGCCGCGTAGGTGACGAGGCCGCCGATCAGGGCGACCCCGGTGCCGAGCACGGACGTGGTCAGGGTCGGGGCGAGGTCGCCGCCGTCGAACCAGTCGGGGAGCGTGCGGTAGGCGAGCCCGCCCAGGGCGAGGGACGGCACGGCGAGCACCCACAGCACGACGGTCATCGTCAGCGGCTGGCGGCCGTGGTCGGGGGCCTGCGCACCGTGTCCGCGGAACGCCAGCAGCCACAGACGCGTCGCGTAGGCGGCGGTCAGGAAGGCGGTGACGAGACCGGCGACGAGGACGATCCAGCCCGTCGCGGCGGGCACGTGCCCGGTGTGACCGGCCGTGACGTGCTCGGCGGCGCCGAGGACCGACTCCTTGGAGAAGAAGCCGCTGAACGGCGGGATCGCGGCGAGCGCGAGGAGCGCCACGGTCATCGTCCAGTAGGCGTCCGGGACGCGGTCCCGCAGGCCGCTCATCCGGGACATGGCGGCGAGCGAGTTGGTGCCGGCGGCGTGGATGACCACGCCGGCCGCGAGGAACAGCAGCGCCTTGAAGGCGCCGTGGGACAGGAGGTGGAAGACGGCGGCACCCCGGTCGCCGACGGCGAGGGCACCGGTCATGTAGCCGAGCTGGCCGATCGTCGAGTAGGCGAGGACGCGCTTGATGTCGTCCTGGGCCAGCGCGGCGAGCCCGGACCCGGTCATCGTGACCGCGGCCATGACGGCCATGACGACCATCGCGGCGGCGGACGCCTCGAACACGGGGAGGAGCCGGGCGATGAAGTAGACACCGGCGGCGACCATCGTCGCGGCGTGGATCAGCGCGGAGACGGGCGTGGGGCCGGCCATCGCGTCGGGGAGCCAGGTGTGCAGCGGGAACTGCGCCGACTTGCCCGCCACACCGGCCAGGAGCAGCAGCGCGATCACCGTCGGGTGGTCGAGGCCGCCGTGCGCGACGGTGCCGAGGACCCGGGTGATGCGGAACGACCCGGCGTCGGTGCCGAGGGCGAACAGGCCGATCAGGAAGGGCACGTCGCCGAGCTTGGTGACCAGGAAGGCCTTCAGGGAGGCGGCGCGTGCTTCGGGGGTCTCCCAGTAGTGGCCGACCAGGAAGTACGAGCAGATGCCCATGACCTCCCAGCCGACCAGCAGGACGATCAGGTCGCCGGAGTAGACGACCAGCAGCATCGCGGAGGTGAACAGCGACACGAGGGCGGCGTACGACGGGTAGCGGGGGTCGTCGCGCAGGTAGCCCGTGGAGTAGATCTGCACGCAGGAGGCGACCAGGCCGACGAGGACGGCGACCAGCGCGGCGAAGCCGTCGATGTGCAGGGCGAGGTACACCGGGACGGAGCCGGTGGGGGTGAGTTCGGTGGCCGCGTCGACGGCGGCGTCCCCGCCCTGGCGCACGGCGACCAGTACGGCCAGGACGAAGGCGGTGAGCGTCGGCAGGACGGCGAGCGGGCGCACGAAGCCGGGTGCGGTGCGGCCCAGCAGCAGGCCGGCGACGGCGCCCAGGAACGGCAGGAGGGGGACGAGGACGGCGAGGGTGGTCGTGGTCACGCGGTGGCCTCAGCCTTCTCCGCCGCGGGGGCGTCGCCGTCGGTGCCGCTCCCGTGGCCTTCGGCGGTGTCACGGAGCTTGTCGATGTCCGAGGTGCCGCGGTTGCGGTACACGGCGAGGACGATCGCCAGGCCGATGCCGATCTCGGCGGCGGCGATGGCGATCGTGAACAGGGTCAGGGCCTGACCGGAGTGCAGGGTCTCCTCGGCGGTACGGCTGAGCCAGACGTCGAAGGCGACCAGGTTGAGGTTGACGGCGTTGAGCATCAGCTCGACCGACATCAGGACCAGGATCGCGTTGCGGCGGGCGAGGACGCCGTACACGCCGGTGCAGAAGAGGAGGGCGGACAGGACGGCGGGATAGGCGAGGTGCATCAGCGGGCGCCTTCCTGCTCGGTGGGGCGGTGTCCCCCGGACGGGTGATTCCGGGATTCCGGGACGACAGGGGAACCGCCGGCCGAGGCCCGGGAGTTCACAGGGGGAGAGCTCTTCTCCGCCCTGGCCTTGCGGGACAGGACGATCGCGCCGACCAGGGCCGCGAGGAGGAGGACGGAGAGGGCCTCGAAGGGCAGGACCCAGTGCTGGAAGAGGCTCGCTCCGGTGACCTCCGTGGAGCCGGCGGCCGGGCCGTCCAGGTCGATCCAGGTGGTGCGGAAGGCGTCGACGACCACCCAGACCAGCGCGGCCGCCGCGGCGACGGCGACCGCGAGGGCGGCCCAGCGGTTGCCGGAGTCGGCGTCCGGGGAGCGGCCGATGGGGGCCCTGGTGAGCATCAGACCGAACAGGAGGAGGACGACGACGGAGCCCACGTAGATGAGGACCTGCACCCAGGCGATGAACTCGGCGGTGAGCAGGAGGTATTCGACGGCGAGCCCACCGAGTGCGACCACCAGCCAGAGGGCGGCGTGCACCAGCTGCCTGGTGGTGACGGTGACGAGGGCGGCGCCGAAGGTGAGCAGGCCGACGAGGAGGAAGGCGATCTCCACACCGGTCGGTGAGAGGAAGCCGTGGGCGGCGGCGGCCAGGGGCACACCGCTCGGACCGGGGTGCGCCGTCACGGCCGTGGCGAGGGCGTAGGTCATTCCTGCCCCTCCTGCTTCGGCCGGGGCGAAGTGCCGGGCTGGGCGGGGGCGGACGGGTCCGGCTGAGGCCGGTCGTCCGCGGCAGACCGGTCCGAGGGCGGACCCGCGAGCCCGCTCGTGGGCGAGCTCGACGGGCGGGGCTGGTCGGTCTGCTGCTGCGAGTCGCCCTGGGCCCGGGTGGGGCCCTCGGCGGCGCGGGCCTGCTCGTCCGCGAGGGGTTCGGTGACCGGCGGGGCCTGCTGGGCCGCGAGCTTCTCGGCGGTCTTGCGGGCGGCGGCGATCTCCTTCGGTTCCTCGGCACCCGGGTCGAGGGCCGGCGGGGCCGGCACGGTCCACATCCACTCGCGCAGCTTGTCGCGCTCGTGGGTGAGCTCGCGGATGTCGGTCTCGGCGTACTCGAACTCCGGGGACCAGAACAGGGCGTCGAAAGGACAGACCTCGATGCAGATACCGCAGTACATGCACAGGGAGAAGTCGATGGCGAAGCGGTCGAGGACGTTGCGGCTGCGTTCGCGGCCACCGGGCGTCGCCGCCGGGACCGTCTCCTTGTGGGAGTCGATGTAGATGCACCAGTCGGGGCACTCACGGGCGCACAGCATGCAGACCGTGCAGTTCTCCTCGAACAGGCCGATCACCCCGCGGGTGCGGGGCGGGAGGTCGGGCTGGGCGTCCGGGTACTGCTCGGTGACCGTCTTCCTGGTCATCGTGCGGAGGGTGACGGCCAGGCCCTTGGCGAGGCCGGAGCCGGGGATGGGGGCCATTTAGGAGATCACCACCTTGACGATGCCGGTGAGGGCGATCTGAGCGAGGGAGAGGGGGACGAGGAGGGTCCAGGAGAACTTCTGGAGCTGGTCCTCGCGCAGGCGGGGGTAGGTGACGCGCAGCCAGATCACGACGAAGGCGAGGATCGCGGTCTTCAGCAGGGTCCAGACCCAGCCGAGGCCGTCGGCGCCCCAGGGGCCGTGCCAGCCGCCCAGGAAGAGAACCGTGGTCAGGCCGCACAGGACGACGATCCCGGCGTACTCGGCGAGGAGGAAGAGGGCGAAGCGCAGGCCCGTGTACTCGGTGTAGGCACCGAAGATGATCTCCGAGTCGGCGACGGGCATGTCGAACGGCGGCCGTTGGAGCTCGGCGAGGCCGGCGATGAAGAAGACGAGGGCACCGGTGATCTGCCACGGCAGCCACCACCACTCGAAGGCGTCGACGATGCCGGGCAGGGAGACCGTGCCGGCGGCCATCGCCACGGAGGCGGCGGCGAGCAGCATGGGCAGTTCGTAGGACAGGAGCTGAGCGGCGGTGCGCAGGCCGCCGAGGAGGGAGAACTTGTTGGCGGATGCCCAGCCGGCCATCAGTGAGCCGAGGACACCCACGCCCATCACGGCCAGGACGAAGAACACGCCCGCGTCCAGCACCTGGCCGACGGCGCCCTCGCCGGGGCCGATGGGGATGGCGAGCAGCACGAGCAGGTAGGGCAGCAGCGCCACGGCGGGGGCCAGCTGGAAGATGCGGCGGTCCGCACCCGCCGGGACGACGTCCTCCTTCTGCGCGAACTTCACACCGTCGGCGATGAGCTGGGCCCAGCCGTGGAAGCCGCCGGCGTACATCGGGCCGAGGCGGCCCTGCATGTGGGCCATCACCTTGTGCTCGGTCTGACCGACGATCAGGGGGAAGGTGAGGAAGACGACGAAGACGATCAGGAGTCGCAGGGCGACGTCGAGAGCGTCGTTCACTGCTGGCCTCCTGGGGGGTCCTTGGGGGTTTGGGGGGCTCGGGGCGCTTTGCGCTCTTGGGGGGAAGGGTCGGGCGCGTGGGCGGTGCCCGGGGCTTCTTCCGGTTCAGGGGCTTCGGTCGCCGGGGGTTCGGGGGCGGCCGGGGGTTCGGGGGCGGAGGTCGGCTCCGGTGCGGGCGTCGGCTCCGATGCGGAGGTCGGCTCCGGTGCGGGCGTCGGCTCCGGTGTGGAGGCCGGCTCCGGTGCGGGCGTCGGCTCCGGTGCGGGCTCGGGCTGGGCCTCGTCGCGGGGCTGTGCCTCGGGGTCGGGTTCGTCGAAGGCCGGGCGAGCGTGGTGCCACGGGGCGTCGGCGCTGCGCGGGGGTGTCGCCGGGCGGGGCGGGGACGCGCCGGGGGTCGCGGGGCCGTCCTGGGCACGCTGGGAAGCGGAGCCCTGGGATGCGCTGCGGGCACGGCGAGGTCCGGACGGGGCGGCCGGAGCCGCGCCGGTGCCCTCGCCGGTGGGGGCGGCGGGAGTTTGGCTGGCCGAGCCCTGTGCGGCCGTGCGGGTGCGCCTCGGTGCGGGGGCAGGTGCCGTACCCGCACCCGTCTCTGTGCCTGCGCTCGCGCCCGTACCTGCACGCGCACCGGCACCGGAACCGGCAGCCGTGTCCGCCGCGGGCGTCGCCTGGCTCGCTGAGCCCTCCGCTGTCGTGCGGGTGCGGCGGGGCGGGCGGTCCGTGGTGGGGCGGGGTGCGGTGCGGGTGGGGCGGGCGGGGACCGGGGGGAGTTGGCCCTTGAGGGGGCCCCACTCGTTGGGGTCGGGGACGCCCGGGGGGAGCATCTGGCGGCGCTTGGGGCCGCCGTGGTCGGACTCGCCGGGTTCCTTGGCGCCGGGCCAGGCCTTGGCGACGCGGGCGGCGAGGACGAAGTCCTTGCGCAGGGGGTGGCCCTCGAAGTTGTCCGGGAGGAGGAGGTGGTCGAGTCCCGGGTGACCGGTGAAGTCGACGCCGAACATCTCGTGGGTCTCGCGCTCGTGCCAGGCGGCGCCGGAGTAGACGTCCACGGCCGACGGCAGGGTCGGTGCGGCGTGCGGGACGGTGGTGCGCAGCAGCAGGCGCCGCAGCGGAGTGAGGGAGGCGAGGTGGGCGCAGACGCGGAAGCCGACGCCGGGTTCGTCGACGGCGCTGAGCCAGTCGAAGTAGGTGCAGGTCAGCTCGTCGCGGGCGGTGCGCAGGGCCTCGAGCCAGGCGGTGGGCGGGACGTCGACGGTGAGGACGGCGTAGGACTCCTCGGCCGTGGCGTCGGGGCCGAAGAGCTGCTCGGCGGGGGCCGGCAGCCAGCCGACGGTGGTCATCGGGCCTCCCCCGCGCCATTGCCGGGGGCGGGCGGCATGACCAGGTCGGACTGGAGGGCGGCGACGGAGGGGCGGGCGGGGGTGCCGTAGCGCTCGCCCAGGGACTCGCGCGCGATCTTCTCCTGGAGCTTGAGGATGCCCTGGAGCAGGGCCTCGGGGCGCGGCGGGCAGCCGGGGACGTAGACGTCGACCGGGATGATCTGGTCGACGCCCTTGGTCACGGCGTAGGAGTCCCAGTAGGGGCCGCCGCAGTTGCTGCACGCGCCGAAGGAGATGACGTACTTCGGCTCGGGCATCTGCTCGTACAGGCGCTTGACGGCGGGGGCCATCTTGTCGGTGACCGTGCCGGAGACGACCATCAGGTCGGCCTGGCGCGGGCCCGGCGCGAAGGGGATCACGCCGAGGCGGATGAAGTCGTGGCGGGCCATGGACGCGGCGATGAACTCGATGGCGCAGCAGGCCAGGCCGAAGTTGAAGACCCAGAGCGAGTAGCGGCGGCCCCAGTTGAGGACGACCTTCATGGGCTCGGGGGCGAGTCGGGCGAGCGAGCCGAGCCGCTTGGGCTCGGGCAGCAGCACCGGCTCGGGGGCGGGGTGCGGTCCCGGCGCGGTCTCCGGCGGGGTGGCGGCCGGGCGCGCGTCGGCGGACGGGTTCACGTCCATGCCAGGACACCCTTCTTGTATGCGTACAGCAGGCCCACGGTGAGGAAGCCGAGGAAGATGAACATCTCCACGAGCGTGGCCGCGCCGTAGCCGGGCGCGGCGAACACCGTCGCCCACGGGAAGAGGAAGATCGAGTCGACCGCGAAGATGACGTAGAGGAAGGCGTAGACGTAGTAGCGGACCTGGGTGTGGGCCCAGCCCTCGCCGACGGGGTCGACACCGCACTCGTAGGTGAGGAGTTTCTCGGGGGTGGGCACCACCGGGCGCAGCAGGCGTCCGGCGCCGAAGGCGACCGCGACGAACAGCACGCCCACGACGGCCAGCAGGCCGACGACCGAGTACGACTCGAAGTAGCCCGCCGCGACGACGGTCGGCTCCCGCAGCGTCTCCCGCAACGTCCGCCCCTCGCTCCCTGCCCTCGACACGTTCGACGATCCGTACGCACGCGAGTCTAGGGCCTGCTAAAGGGAGCGTAAGCAGCCCGTCGCACCTCGGGGTGCGGGGGTGGGGTTTTCCCCCGTCCGCCCGGGCGGCGAACTCCATGGCGCGCGGCTCCGGCGCGCGGCACGCTAACGCGTATGACCGCACCCGCACCCGCACCGGCCCTCGCCCCGCAGCGGGGCGCCGCGCCCGGCGCCGACGCTCCGCTGCCCCCGCCCCGCCTCGCCTACGACGCGCAGACCTGGAAGGAGATCGCCCATCTGCTGGCGAACCTGCCGCTGTCGCTGGCCGGGTTCGTCTACGTGATGACGGTGACCTTCACGGGCGCCATGCTGAGCCTGACCGTGATCGGTCTGCCGCTGCTGGCGCTCGGCCTGATGGGCGCGCGGCTGATGGGGCGGGCCGAGCGGGCGCGGGCCAGGGCGCTGCTGGGGGTGCGGATCGAGGAGCCGAGCCCGTTGCCGCTGCGCCGGGCGGGCGGTCTGCAGGGGATGTGGCTGGTCCTGAAGGACCCGGTGGGCTGGCGGACGATCCTGTACGACCTGATCCGGCTGCCGTGGGGCATCCTCACCTTCACGGTGGCGCTGACCTCGCTGTTCGTGCTGTGGCCGGTGCTGCCGTTCCTGGCGCGCGGGCTGACCAACGCCGACCGGGCGATGGTGCGGGCCTTGCTGTCGCCCTCCGACGAGCTGGAGCGCCGTATCGCCGAACTGGAGTCGGACCGGGGGGTCGTGGTCGACACCGCGGCGGCCGACCTGCGGCGCATCGAGCGCGACCTGCACGACGGCGCGCAGGCCCGGCTGGTGAACCTCGCGATGGGGCTGGGCCTGGCCAAGGAGAAGCTGCTCGAGGGACAGGCGGACGACCAGGTGGCCGCCATGGTCGACGAGGCGCACGGCGAGGTGAAGCTCGCGCTGCAGGAGCTGCGCGACCTGGCCCGCGGCATCCACCCCGCCGTCCTCACCGACCGCGGCCTGGACGCGGCGCTGTCCTCGGTCGCGTCGCGCTGCACGGTGCCGGTGAAGGTGACGGCCGACCTGCCGGCGCGGCCGGCCGCGGCCATCGAGGGCATCGCCTACTTCACCGTCTCGGAGCTGCTGCAGAACATCAGCAAGCACAGCGGGGCGCGGCAGGCGAGCGTGGAGGTGTGGCGCTCGGACGACCGGCTGCTCGTGCAGGTCTGGGACGACGGCCACGGCGGGGCGAGCCTCGATGCCGGCAGCGGCATGCGGGGGCTCGCGGAGCGCCTCGACGCGGTCGACGGCCTGTTCGTCGTGGACTCCCCGCCCGGCGGTCCGACGACGGTGACGGCCGAGCTGCCCTGGCGGGACCGCACCGAGCAGCCGTGAGCGGGGGCCGTGAGCGGGGCCGTGGCCCGCGGCCCTGAGCGGGGTCCTGGCGGCAACGACCGTGGTCGCGGGGTGGGGAAAACCCCCGGGTCGACAGGCCGACGGACCGCATGGTCCGCGGGGCGCCGGTCGAGGAGGCTGGAGGTACGAGGCCACCCGGACGGGCAGTCCCCGGCACGACCGGCACACGGCACACGGCACACGGCACACGAGCACCGAACGAGCGGCAGACGAGCAGAAACGGACCACGCCGATGACCACGGAGTACGGACGGTACGCCGAGCACTACGGGCCGGCGCGCGAACCCGCGGGCCAGCGGGGACGCGAGCGGGGCCACCTGCTGCCCGCCGGGCTGCGGGCGCCCTTCGAGGGGCGCAGCTGGCGCGAGTTCGCGTACGTGCTGACCAGCCTGCCGATCAGCGTCGTGCTGTTCACGTACGCCGTGACGATGGTGGCGCTGGGCGCGGGGCTGCTGGTGACGTTCCTCGGCGTGCCGGTGCTGGCGGCGGCGCTGGCCGGCTGCCGGGGCTTCGGGACGCTGGAGCGGGCGCGGGCGCGGGGGCTGCTGGGGCTGGAGGTGGCCGAGCCGGAGCCGTTGCGGCCGCGCGGGCGGGGGATGTTCGCGTGGATGGGGGCGGTGCTGAAGAGCGGGACGTCCTGGCGGCACCTGCTGTACGCGGTGCTGCAGCTGCCCTGGTCGACGTTCTCGTTCGTGGTGGCGGTCAACTTCTGGGTGTACGGGTGGGCGCTGCTGACGTACCCGCTGTGGTTCTGGGTGTTCCCGATGTACGGCGGGCAGGGCGGGCTGCAGCTGTACGGGGACGCGCAGCACAGTGTGTACCTCGACAACCCGTTCGAGATCGCGGTGACGGCGGCGGTGGGCCTGCTGTTCACGCTGGCCACGCCGTGGATCGTGCGGGCGCTGACCACGGTGGACCGGCTGATGGTGCACGGGCTGCTCGGCCCGTCGAAGCTGGCGTCGCGGGTGGTGGAGCTGGAGTCGGGCCGGGGGGTCGTGGTGGACACCGCGGCGGCCGACCTGCGGCGCATCGAGCGCGACCTGCACGACGGCGCGCAGGCCCGGCTGGTGAACCTCGCCATGGACCTCGGGCTCGCGAAGGAGAAGCTGCGCGAGGACCCGCAGGAGGCCGCGCGGATGGTGGACGAGGCGCACGGTGAGGTGAAGACGGCGCTCCAGGAGCTGCGCGACCTGGCCCGCGGCATCCACCCCGCCGTCCTGACCGACCGTGGTCTGGACGCGGCCCTGTCGTCGGTCGCCTCGCGCTGCACGGTGCCGGTGCGGGTGGAGGTGGACCTGGCGGAGCGGCCGGCGCCGGCCATCGAGGGGATCGCGTACTTCACGGTGTCGGAGCTCCTGCAGAACGTCAGCAAGCACAGTGGCGCCCGGGGTGCGTCCGTGGAGGTCTGGCGGGCCGGCGACCGGCTGATGGTGCAGGTCGTCGACGACGGCGCCGGCGGGGCCGACGCGGCCAAGGGCTCCGGTCTGGCAGGGCTGGCCGGACGGCTGGACGCGGTGGACGGGATCCTGGTGGTGGACTCACCGGCGGGCGGACCCACCCGGGTGACGGCGGAACTGCCGTGGCGGGGCACGGTGGGGTGAGCCGTCCCAGGGTGAGCGTCGCGGGATGAGCGCCGCGGGCTGAAGGTCGTCGGGCGTGCGAGGGGCGGTCGGGGCGGAAGTCCCCCGACCGCCCCTCGCACGTCGCGCCGGCCGCCCCTGTACGCCTCCGTCCTCCATGCGTCCCCCCTACGTCCCTCCGGTCACCCCACCCCCGCCGGTTCTCCTTTCTGTCCGGACCCGTTTGCTGGGATGCTGGGACCCACCCCGGGCGGGTCGCGTGACGGGAGTCGGCCCGGTGGGGACGCCGGTGCGGGGGGACACAGATCGTGGAGGACAGGGTGCGGGTCGTCATCGCCGAGGACTCGGTGTTGTTGCGTGAAGGGCTGACGCGGCTGCTCACCGACCGCGGGCACGAGGTCGTCGCCGGGGTCGGGGACGCCGAGGCGCTGGTGAAGACGATCACCGAGCTGCACGCCGAGCAGGCGCTGCCCGACGTCGTCGTGGCCGACGTGCGGATGCCGCCCACGCACACGGACGAGGGCGTACGGGCCGCGGTACAGCTGCGGCGGACGCATCCCGGGCTCGGGGTGCTGGTGCTGTCGCAGTACGTGGAGGAGCGGTACGCCACCGAGCTGCTCGCCGGTTCCAGCCGGGGCGTCGGTTACCTGCTGAAGGACCGGGTGGCCGAGGTGCGCGAGTTCGTCGACGCGGTGGTGCGCGTGGCCGAGGGCGGTACGGCGCTGGACCCGGAGGTGGTCGCGCAGCTGCTCGGGCGCAGCCGGAAGCAGGACGTGCTCGCGGGGCTCACCCCGCGGGAGCGCGAGGTGCTGGGCCTCATGGCCGAGGGACGCACCAACTCGGCGATCGCCAAGCAGCTCGTGGTGAGCGACGGCGCCGTGGAGAAGCACGTCAGCAACATCTTTCTCAAGCTGGGGCTGTCCCCGAGCGAGGGCGACCACCGCCGGGTGCTGGCCGTGCTGACCTACCTCAACTCCTGAGACCCGGGACGACCCCGTACCGGAAGGTGAGACGTAGGGGTGTCGGTCGGCCGGAAGGTGAGACGTAGGGGTGTCGGTCGGGGCGAATGGCCCGGGAAGGCGACCCTTACCGACGTAGGGTTGAACGTGGGACGGCCTTCGGGAAGGCCGCTCCCCGACAGCCGCCTCGAGGGAGGTCCAGTTCAGTGACCAGTCAGGTCAGCAGCCCAGCGGAGCAGGCCGACGGAACCGTCGTGGGAGAGCAGCGCAAACCGGCCGGGACCAAGGACGTCCGTCGCCTCGACCGGGTGATCATCAGGTTCGCGGGCGACTCCGGTGACGGCATGCAGCTCACCGGTGACCGTTTCACGTCGGAGACGGCCTCCTTCGGGAACGATCTGTCCACGCTCCCCAACTTCCCCGCCGAGATCCGCGCCCCCGCCGGCACCCTCCCCGGCGTCTCGTCCTTCCAGCTGCACTTCGCCGACCACGACATCCTGACCCCGGGCGACGCGCCGAACGTCCTGGTCGCCATGAACCCCGCCGCGCTGAAGGCGAACATCGCCGACGTGCCGCGCGGCGCCGAGATCATCGTCAACACGGACGAGTTCACCAAGCGGGCGATGCAGAAGGTCGGCTACGCGGCCTCGCCCTTGGAGGACGGCTCGCTCGACGGCTACCACCTGCACCCGGTGCCGCTGACGACGCTGACCGTGGAGGCCCTGAAGGACTTCGACCTCAGCCGCAAGGAGGCCGAGCGCAGCAAGAACATGTTCGCGCTGGGCCTGCTGTCGTGGATGTACCACCGGCCGACCGAGGGCACGGAGAGGTTCCTGCGGACGAAGTTCGCGAAGAAGCCGCAGATCGCCGAGGCGAACATCGCGGCGTTCCGCGCGGGCTGGAACTTCGGTGAGACGACGGAGGACTTCGCCGTCTCCTACGAGGTGGCGCCGGCCGCGCAGGCGTTCCCGGTGGGCACCTACCGCAACATCTCCGGGAACCTGGCCCTCGCCTACGGGTTGATCACCGCCTCGCGCCAGGCCGACCTGCCGCTGTTCCTGGGCTCGTACCCGATCACCCCGGCCTCGGACATCCTGCACGAGCTGAGCCGGCACAAGAACTTCGGTGTGCGCACATTCCAGGCCGAGGACGAGATCGCGGGCATCGGCGCGGCGCTGGGGGCGGCGTTCGGCGGGTCGCTCGCCGTGACCACGACCTCCGGGCCGGGCGTGGCGCTGAAGTCGGAGACGATCGGCCTGGCGGTCTCGCTGGAGCTGCC
>NZ_KQ948562.1:108228-241714 GCF_001514125.1 Streptomyces longwoodensis
GGCAGGCCAAGATCGACGGGATCGAGGTGCCCGACGTGGAGGTGGACGACCCGCACGGCGCCCGCACCCTGGTGCTCGGCTGGGGTTCCACCTACGGGCCGATCACCGCCGCCGTACGCCGGCTGCGCACGGCCGGGGAGTCCATCGCGCAGGCCCACCTGCGCCACCTCAACCCCTTCCCGCGCAACCTCGGGGAGGTGCTCCAGCGGTACGACAAGGTCGTGGTCCCGGAGATGAACCTCGGCCAGCTCGCCACCCTGATCCGGGCGAGGTACCTGGTGGACGCGCAGTCGTACAACCAGGTCAACGGCATGCCGTTCAAGGCGGAACAGCTCGCCACGGCGTTGAAGGAGGCCATCGATGGCTGAGACGACCACGGAGGGCACCGGCGCGATCGAGGCGCTCTCACTGGTGCCGAAGGCGGAGGCCCGGCAGTCGATGAAGGACTTCAAGTCCGACCAGGAAGTGCGCTGGTGCCCCGGCTGCGGTGACTACGCGATCCTCGCCGCGGTGCAGGGCTTCATGCCCGAGCTCGGCCTGGCCCGCGAGAACATCGTCTTCGTCTCCGGCATCGGCTGCTCCTCCCGCTTCCCGTACTACATGAACACCTACGGGATGCACTCCATCCACGGCCGCGCCCCCGCCATCGCCACCGGCCTCGCCGCCTCCCGCCGCGACCTCAGCGTCTGGGTCGTCACCGGCGACGGCGACGCCCTCTCCATCGGCGGCAACCACCTCATCCACGCCCTGCGCCGCAACGTCAACCTCAAGATCCTCCTCTTCAACAACCGCATCTACGGCCTCACCAAGGGCCAGTACTCGCCCACCTCCGAGGTCGGCAAGATCACCAAGTCGACACCCATGGGCTCCCTCGACGCCCCCTTCAACCCGGTCTCCCTCGCCCTCGGCGCCGAGGCCTCCTTCGTCGCCCGCACCGTCGACTCCGACCGCAAACACCTCACCGAGACCCTCCGCCAGGCCGCCGCCCACCCCGGCACCGCCCTCATCGAGATCTACCAGAACTGCAACATCTTCAACGACGGCGCCTTCGACGCCCTGAAGGACAAGCAGTCCGCCGAAGAGGCCGTGATCCGGCTGGAACACGGCCGGCCCATCCGCTTCGGCGGCGACCTGTCCAAGGGGGTCGTCCGGGACGCGCGGACCGGTGACCTGAAGGTGGTGGCGGTGACGCCGGAGAACGAGGACCAGGTCCTGGTGCACGACGCGCACGCGGCGTCCCCGACGACGGCGTTCGCGCTCTCCCGGCTGGCCGACCCGGACACACTGCACCACACCCCCATCGGGGTGTTCCGCTCGGTGGACCGGCCCGTCTACGACGCGCAGATGTCCGACCAGCTCGACACCGCGATCGAGCAGCAGGGCAAGGGCGACCTGGCCGCGCTGCTGGCGGGCGGCGACACCTGGACGGTCGTCGGCTGAGGAAGTCAGCCGCAGCGGTGTGTCACGAGGCCCGGGACCTGAGGTCCCGGGCCTCGTCGTACGCCCGGCGGGCCTCCTCCACCTGTCCCAGGCGGTCCTGGGTCCACCGGGTGAGCGCGCGCACCTGCTCCGCCGCCTCGCGGCCGAGGTCGGTCAGCGAGTAGTCGACGCGGGGCGGGATGACCGGGTGGGCGTCGCGGTGGACCATGCCGTCCCGCTCCAGGGTCTGGAGGGTCTGGGTGAGCATCTTCTCGCTGACGTCCCTGCCGTACCGGCCCACCGCACGGCGCAGCTCGCTGAACCGGTAGGGGCGCTCCAGCAGCTCGACGAGGACGAGGACGCCCCAGCGGCTGGTGACGTGCTCCAGCACGAGGCGGTGGGGGCACATGCGCTCGGCGCCGGAGGCGGTGACCCCCGGGTTGCTTCGGTTACTTACGGCCATGCCAGTACCTTACTTCAAAGTGGGTACTTTCGTTCAGTTAGCGCCAGCTCTAGGGTTAGTGCATCAGCCACCCCCACAAGGAGTTGTGAACCATGGGCATCGTCGTCACCGGAGCCACCGGACACCTCGGCCGCCACGTCGTCGAGCAGTTGCTGGAGAAGGTCCCGGCGGAGCAGATCACCGCCGTCGTGCGCGACGAGGCGAAGGCCGCCGACCTCGCGGCGCGCGGGGTGCGGCTGGCCGTGGCCGACTACAACCGGCCCGAGACCTTCGACGGGGTCGTCGCGGCCGGCGACAAGGTCCTGCTGATCTCGGGCAACGAGTTCGACAAGGGCCGCCCCCAGCAGCACCGGGTCGTCATCGACGCGGCCAAGGCCGCCGGCGCCGCGCTCCTCGCGTACACCAGCGCCCCCGGCACCCTCACCGCCGCGCTCGCCGACGACCACCGCGCCACCGAGGAGACGCTGCTCGCCTCGGGCCTGCCGTACGTGCTGCTGCGCAACGGCTGGTACCACGAGAACTACACCGAGAACCTCGCGCCCGTCCTCGAGCACCACGCCGTCGTCGCGGCCGCCGGCGAGGGCCGCGTGTCCTCCGCGTCCCGCGCCGACTACGCAGCGGCCGCGGTCGCCGTACTGACCGGCGAGGGCCACGAGAACGCGACGTACGAGCTGGGCGGCGACACCGCGTGGAGCTTCGCCGAGTACGCGGCCGAGCTCAGCGCGCAGACCGGCCAGGAGATCGTCTACAACGCCGTGTCCGCCGAGGCGCTCACCGGCATCCTGACCGGCGCCGGGCTGCCCGCTCCGCTGGCCGAGGTCTTCGCGGGCGTCGACGCCTCGATCGAGAAGGGCGAGCTGGTCGTCGCCGGCGGCGACCTGTCCCGGCTGATCGGCCGCCCGACGACGCCGCTGTCCGAGGCGATCGCGGCGGCGCTCAAGGGCTGAGCCGCGAAGTCGATCACGTCCGTCGATACGTCTGTCGATCACGCTTGAGTGGCTCCCACCCTCGTCGGTCATGACCGTATGGCGATACGGGCATGACAGACGGGGGTCCGCGGCGTTACCTTCGACCACGCGTGCGTGCGTGAAGTGAGAAGGAGTGGCCGTGGCCGGAAAGTCCAGGAGCGAGCAGCGCATAGGTCTGCTGAACGGCTTCGCGGCCTATGGCATGTGGGGGCTGGTCCCCCTGTTCTGGCCGCTCCTCAAGCCCGCCGGCGCGGTGGAGATCCTGGCCCACCGGATGGTGTGGTCGCTCGCCTTCGTCGGCGTCGCCCTCCTCTTCATCCGGCGCTGGGCCTGGGCCGGTGAGCTGCTGCGGCAGCCACGCAGGCTCGCCCTGCTCACCGTCGCCGCCGCGGTGATCACCGTGAACTGGGGCGTCTACATCTGGGCGGTGAACGCCGGGCACGTCGTCGAGGCGTCCCTCGGGTACTTCATCAACCCGCTGGTCACCATCGCGATGGGCGTGCTGATCCTCAAGGAGCGGCTGCGGCCCGTGCAGTGGGCGGCGGTCGGTGTCACTGTCGTCGCCGTGGTCGTCCTGACCGTCGGCTACGGCCGGCCGCCGTGGATCTCCCTGTGCCTGGCCTTCTCGTTCGCCACGTACGGGCTGGTCAAGAAGAAGGTCAATCTCGGCGGGGTGGAGTCACTGGCCGCGGAGACCGCGATCCAGTTCCTGCCCGCGATGGCCTACCTGACGTGGCTGAGCACCCGCGGCGAGTCCACGTTCACCTCCGAGGGCGCGGGCCACTCCGCCCTGCTGACCGCGACCGGCGTGGTCACGGCGATCCCGCTGGTCTGCTTCGGCGCGGCGGCGATCCGCGTGCCGCTGTCCACCCTGGGGCTGCTGCAGTACCTGGCGCCGGTCTTCCAGTTCCTGCTGGGCATCGCCTACTTTCACGAGGAGATGCCGGCCGAGCGCTGGGCGGGCTTCGCCCTGGTGTGGCTGGCGCTGTCGATGCTCACCTGGGACGCGCTGCGCACCGCGCGGCGGGCGCGGCGGTGGGAGCCGGTGAGTGAGCCGGTCGGGTCGCGGGTCGCACCGGCCGTTACGGCCGACACGGCCGCCTCCGCTACCGCTGCGTCCACCGCTACGGCTGCCTCCGCTGCTACGACTGCGGCGACCGACGCCTGACTTGGGGCGGGCGGGCCTGCCGGGTGGGCGGCGAGTCCCGCTAGGCGGTCCTGCCGCGGGCCCGGTGCGCCCGCACCTTCGCCCGGTTCCCGCAGTGCTCCATCGCGCACCACCGCCTGCGGCCCGGGCGTGAGGTGTCCACGAACAGCAGGGAGCAGTCGTGGGCGCCGCACTCGCGGACGCGCTCGGCGTACGGCCCGGTGAATAGGTCGACCGCGTCGCGCGCGACGGTCGACAGCAGGCCGGTCCCGGTGGCGCCCTGCGCCCACGCGCGCGTGCCGTCGGCGAGGAGACGGGCCACCAGTGGAGGCGCCGCGGCCGCCGCGTTGACCACCTCGACGTGCCCCGCGTCGAGCGGCCGGCTGTGGGCGCGGTCCGCCGCCAGGAGGAACAGGGCGTCGCGGACGGCCCGTGCGCGCTCCAGCTCGGCCCCGGAGACGGTGAGATCCAGCCCGTCGGGGAGGCGGCTGCGGGCGGCCCACGCCACCAGGTCGGCGGGCTCGTGCAGCACCTCGTACCGCGCGAACGCACCCGGCCCGCCGGTCGTCAGCAGCTCCAGGCAGAGGGCGCCCGGGTCGAAGCGGTAGGGCTTGCCGTCGTAGGAGACCAGGGTCAGACCGGGTGACCGTTCCGGCGGTTCCGTTGCGCGCTCACTCACGTAACCAATATAAGTGGTTACATGACGCAGACCACTCCCGCACCCGTGCACTTCAAGCTCGTCGTCGACTGCGCCGACCCGCACGCCCAGGCCGACTTCTGGGCCGCCGCGCTGCACTACGAGACCGAGGACAACAGCGCGCTGATCGAGCGGCTGCTCGCGATGGGCGCACTGCCCGGCGAGGCCACCGTGGAGTTCCACGGCCGCCCCGCCTTCCGCGACCTGGTCGCCGTACGCCACCCCGACGACCCCGTCGACGCGGACAGCGGCACCGGGCTGGGGCGGCGGCTGCTGTTCCAGCGGGTGCCGGAACCCAAGACCACGAAGAACCGGCTGCACCTCGACCTGCACGTGGGCGGCGAGCGCCGCGCCGGGGAGGTCGAGCGGCTGACCGCGCTCGGCGCGCGCGTGGAGCGGGAGGTGAAGGAGCCGTCGGGCCAGTGGGTGGTGATGACGGACCCGGAGGGCAACGAGTTCTGCGTGCAGTGAGGGTGGGCGGGGGCGCTTCGATAGGTGAACTCCGTGTCTGGATGGCGCTCTTGACGCAAAGTCAGTCCCGGCTTCACCATCCAGGCACCCCATTCACCGTGGGTTCCTGTGGGCTCCCCCGCGCCTTCCGTGGCGGCCGTCCCAGGGGAACCCCGCTGGAAGCCGGAGTCCCCCACCATGAAGCTCTCCGTTTCCGGGCGCGCGGCGGCCGCTGCCGTCGTCGCCGCCACCACCCTCCTCGCCACCGGGTCCCTGGCCGGCGCGGCGCCCGCCACCCCCGCGGTCGCCGCCGCGCCCGACCTCCCCGTGGCCAACGTCAAGGCGCACCTGTCCCAGCTCCAGTCCATAGCGACCGCCAACGGCGGCAACCGGGCGCACGGCCGCACCGGTTACCGGGCCTCGCTCGACTACGTGAAGGCCAAGCTGGACGCCGCCGGGTTCACCACGACCATCCAGCAGTTCACGTCCTCCAGCCGCACCGGCTACAACCTGATAGCCGACTGGCCCGGCGGTGACACCACGCGGGTCCTCATGGCCGGCTCCCACCTCGACAGCGTCACCGCGGGCCCCGGCATCAACGACAACGGCTCCGGCTCGGCCGCCGTCCTGGAGACCGCGCTGGCGGTGTCCCGCGCCGGTCTCCAGCCCACCCGGCACCTGCGGTTCGCCTGGTGGGGCGCGGAGGAACTGGGGATGGTCGGCTCCCGCTACTACGTCAACAACCTGTCGTCGGCCAACCGCTCACGGATCAGCGCCTACTTGAACTTCGACATGATCGGCTCGCCGAACCCCGGCTACTTCGTCTACGACGACGACCCCACCATCGAGCAGACCTTCAAGACGTACTTCTCGGGCCTCGGCGTCCCCACCGAGATCGAGACCGAGGGCGACGGCCGCTCCGACCACGCCCCGTTCAAGAACGTGGGGATACCCGTGGGCGGCCTGTTCAGCGGCGCCGACTACGTCAAGACGTCGGCGCAGGCGGCCAAGTGGGGCGGCACGGCCGGCCAGCCCTTCGACCGCTGCTACCACTCCTCGTGCGACACGATCGCCAACCTCAACGACACGGCCCTGGACCGCAATGCCGACGCGCTGGCGTACGCGGTGTGGACGTTGTCCTCGTAGCGGGGTGGCGCTGTCCCCGTAAGGGAGCGGAGAGGCCGACCCTCTCTCACGCTCCGGCGGTGCGGGCCCGCTGGGCCAGGCGGAGCATACGGGCGCGGGCCGACTCGAGCTCCTCGGCGTCCTCGGCGGCCGGGCCGTCCTCGGCCGCCAACTCCGTCCACAGCCCGATCAGTTCCGTGCCCAGGTTCAGGCCCTGGAAGGGGTCGCGTACGGCACGCCAGGCCGCGGCGGCGCTCTGGACGTTGCCGTACGCGGCCTCGGCGTCGCCCGCGCGGCGGTGGACGCCGGCCAGTTCCAGGGAGACGTGGAAGGCGCGCAGCGCGTCGCCGGACAAGTAGGCGATGTAGGCGCCCAGTTCGCGGAGCCTCAGCACCTCGGGGTGGGCCGGGCCCAGCGCGCTGGACGCCTCGGCCACGGTCCGCTCGGCGAGCTGTGCGGCCGCCTCTATGCGGCCCTCCCTGACCGCCTCGTTGATCCGTGCGGTCGGCTCGGCGAGCACCGCGGGCGTCCCGTCGGTCCCGGTCACCGTCCGGGGGTCCTCCCCGAGCACCGCCTCGGCGACCGCGTCGAACCCCCGCGCGGGCGTGTGCTGGGGCTCCGGGTCGGCCTCGGCCAGCGCGGGACCCAGCTCCAGACCGAGGTCGCGGGTGGCGGGGGACACCGGGGCGGCGACGGGGGCCGGGGGCTGCGCCGGGTCCGTGGGGACGGCCGTCGCGTGCTCCGGGGACGGGTCCATCGCGGGGGGCGGGCCGAAGACGCCCGTCGGCTGGGCGACCGTGCCGGGCGCGGGGGCCGCGTCCTGCGCCTCGGGCACCGCGCGCAGCCGGAACGTCGGCGCGGCGTCCCGCACCGGCTCGGACACGGACCGCAGGAGGTGCGTGGGCTTGTCACGAGCCGGCTCGGAGGACGGGGGCGGTCCGGGAGTGGTGGAGTGGTCCGACGCGGCCGGGTCCTCGGCGACGTCCGGGTGCTCGGGGACGGGCGCGGGCCTAGGCTCAGGTGAGTGCGGGGGCGCAGGCGCCGGCGCGCGCTCCGGCGGGGCAACAGGCACCGGCGGCGCCGCCGCCTCCCCCAGCGGTGCCATCCGCGCCGGCTCCCCCGTGAAGTGGCTCGAACCGTCCGTGTCGACCCGCAGCGGAACGACGTAGCCGATGCGCGTGTCGTGGACGGTGGCGAGCACGGGGTGCCCGGTGGCGAGGGCGATGCGGTGCAGGTGGCGCAGCACGGCGTGCTGCGTCTCCTCACCGTCGGCCGCGGCGACCGGCACCCCGCCGATCGTCGCGCCGGCCCCGCCCGGTCCCGCACCGGGGACGCGGACGTCGAGCGGCACCACGCCGGCCGTCGGACTCCCGGCGGCGAGCATCTGGTCCCGCTTCTTCTCGCGGTTCGTCTTCTCGCGGCTCAGTCGAGACATCGGTTCCCTCACACTCGGATGCGTGGGGAAGCCGTAGGGCTCCGCTCCCCAGCGTCACGATCCGGTCCTGCACGTACTGTTGAAGTCTCACCGCTCGCCCCCGGTGCACACGTCACCACGCTGTCACAGCATCGTTCCAGGAACCCACCGCACCCGGGACGCCGCACCGGACACCGGGGCCCGCGGCGGTTGACGGCCGACGAGGAGGGGGTACGGCAGATGCGGACGACGGACGCGCGCGGCGGACCGGAGATCTGGCTGCGCGGCCCGGTCGCCCCACCGGAGCCGGGTGCGTACGGCCCCGCCGCACCCCCTGGTGCCCCGCGCCGTTTCTCCTGGCTGGGCGCGCACGGCGGCGCCGGCGCCACCACGCTGTCCCGCGTCTACGGCGGCCACGACTGCGGCCGCGGCTGGCCCGGCCCCGGCGACCCGGCGTCGGTGCTGCTCGTCGCCCGCACGCACGCGTACGGCATCGAGGCGGCCCTGCGCACCCTGGAGGTCTTCCGGCGCGGCCAGGCGCCGCGCGGGCTCGACCTGGGCGCGGTGGTGCTGGTCGCGGACGCGCCGGGCCGGCTGCCGCGCCCGCTGGCCCAGGGTGTGCGGCTGCTCGAGTCCGTCGTGGACGTCCACCGCGTCCCGTGGGTGCCCGCGTGGCGCCTCGGCGACCTCACCGGCCCCCCGCCGCGCGACACGGACGCGCTCACCCGCCTCACCGGCGCGCACGCCGGCTGGAGCGGATGACGCCGGAGCGCGGACCCGGGGGTCCCTCGGCCGGCTCCGGCGAGACCGTGGACCACGGCACCCACGCCCACTCCCTCGCCGCCGCCGTCCGCGCGGGACGCGTGCGTGCCGTCGATGTCGTCGCCGACGCACTGGAGCGGATCGCCCGTACCGACCGGTCCCTGTGCGCCTTCCGCGAGGTGTGGGAGGAGGACGCGCTGCGGCGGGCCGCCGAGGTGGACGCGCGGGTCGCCGCCGGTGAGCGGCTGCCGCTGGCCGGGGTGCCGTTCGCGGTGAAGGGCCGGCACGGGCTGCGGTCGGCGGGGCCGCTGGTGGCCGCCGGGTGCGTGGCCGTGGGCGCCACCGCCGTACCGGGGCCGGGCACGCCGTGGCAGACCTGGGGCCTGGGCCGGTACGGCCGCACCGTCAACCCGTGGCGGGCCGACCGTACGCCGGGGGGCTCGTCGGCGGGGGCCGCGGTGGCCGTGGCCGCGGGAGTGGTCCCCCTCGCGACCGGCGGCGACGGGGCCGGGTCGGTGCGGATACCGGCCGCCTGGTGCGGCGTCCTCGGCCTCAAGACGACCAACGGCCGCCTGCCCTCCGCCGACCGTACGGGGCTGGCGGCGCCCGGGGTCCTCGTACGGTGCGCCACGGACGCGCGGGCGTGGTGGACGGCGGTGACGGTGGGGGCGGCCGGGACGACGGGGATGGCGGGGGTGGCGGGGACGGGGGTGGCCGGGGAGGGTGCGGCGGTGAAGCCGCGTCCGCTTCGCGCCGTCTGGTCACCCGATCTGGGGTTCGCCGACGTCGACCCCGAGCCGGTGGCCGTCGCGCACGCCGCCGCGCTGCGGCTCGCCGACTCCGGGGCCGTACGCATCGAACAGGACCTGCCCGGTCCGAGGGATCGGCGCGCTGCAAGGGACCGGCGGGCTCCAAGGGGCCGGCGACCCGCCCCGGAGGGTGCGCCCCTGCGGCTGGAGGACCCGGCCGACGCCTGGCTGGCCCTGCGGACCGCCTCCGGCGACGACCCCCTCGCTCTCGCCCTCGCCCGCCGGATCCGCGCCGTGAACGACCGGCGCCTGGACGCGCTGTTCCGGCGGACCGATCTGTTGCTGACGCCGACCACCCCGTGCGCCGCGCACGGCCACAACGGCCCCGGCGAGCGCTATTCGACCGCGCTGACTTGGTCCTTCAACCTCAGCGGGCATCCGGCGCTCAGCATCCCGGCGGGGTTCGGGTCGGACGGGTGCCCGCTGGGACTCCAGGTGGTCGCTCCGCGCGGCGGTGAGCGGGCGCTGCTGGACTTCGCGGAGCTTTTACATTCTGACGCATAAGATGCGTACGCATATGATGGACGTCGATCTGGACGTCGATCGATCCTCAGGGAGGCCCCCGTGACCCGACGTTTCCTGTTCGTGCTGGGCAGCAGTCGCCCGGACGGCAACACCGAACTTCTCGCGCGGACCGCCGCCGAGCAACTGCCCGCCGGGACCGAGCAGGAGTGGTTCGACCTGGCCGAGCAGCCGCTGCCCGACTTCGTGGACGTGCGGCACGACGCCGAGATACCGCGCCCGGAGGGCGCCGCGGCACACCTCCTCGACGCGACGCTCGCCGCGACGGACCTCGTGATCGCCTCGCCGCTGTACTGGTATTCGGTGTCCGCGCAGACCAAGCGCTACCTGGACCACTGGGCGGGCTGGCTGCGCCTGCCCGGCGTCGACTTCAAGGCGCGCATGGCGGGCCGCACGCTGTGGGGCGTCACCGCGCTGGCGCACGAGGAGTTCGAGGTCGCCGATCCGCTGGTCGGCACCCTGCGCACCTCGGCCGCGTACCTCGGCATGCGGTTCGGCGGGGTGCTGCTCGGGAACGGCAGCAAGCCCGGTGACGTCCGCACGGACACCGAGGCGCTGGCCCGGGCGAAGACCTTCTTCGCGCAGGAGGCACCCCTCGCGCGCTTCCCGTACGAACGCTGAGCCGTGCCCGGGCTCAGGTGGTGATGTCCTTCGTCGTGAAGCGCGCCCAGGCCGCCGAACCGAACACGGCCACGTAGAGGGCCTGGAGGCCGAGGTTCTTCTGGAGGTCGTCCCAGTAGATGGGCTCGCGCATCAGATCGGCGAAGGACAGCCAATAGTGCGGGAAGAGGTACGGCTGGACCGCGTGCAACTGCGGTATCTGGTCGACGATCTGCACGGTCGTCAACAGGCCCACGGTCGTCGCCATCGCCGCGATGCCGCTGTTGGTGAGCGTGGAGACGAACAGCCCGAGCGCCGCGACCCCCAGCAGCGACGCGGCGACGACCAGCGCGATCAGCAGGGCGCGCGCCAGCCCCTCCCCGAACGTGATGCGGGTCCCCGAGATGGTGGTGAGGTCGCCGAGCGGGAACAGCAGCGCGCCGACCGCCAGGGCGGACACCGCCACCACGAGCGTGGCCAGCAGGCAGAAGGCGACCGTGGTGGCGTACTTGGCGAGCAGCAGGCGCGTACGGCCGGCCGGGGCGACGAGCAGGTAGCGCAGGGTGCCCGCGCTCGCCTCGCCCGCGATCGCGTCACCGGCGACGACCCCGACGGCCATCGGCAGGAAGAACGGCAGTGTCGCGGCCAGCGCGGTGAACACCAGGAACAGCCCGTTGTTCGTCACCTGCGCCATGAACGCCGGTCCCGCGCCCCCGTCCCCGCCACCGGAGCCCCCGCCCGAGCCGCCGTCCGACTCGATCTTGACGGCGATCCCGACCAGCACCGGCACGGCGGCCAGCACCGCCAGCAGCGCGAGGGTCCGCCAGCGCCGCAGGGTGACGGTGAACTCTCCGGCGAAGAGCCCGAGGCTCCAGGACCTGCGGACCCGCACGCCCGCGCCCGCGGTGTCAGCCCGCGACATCGAACCCCTCCCCCGTCAGCGCCACGAACGCGTCCTCCAACGAGGCCTCGCGCACGCCGAAAGCGCGCACCCGGACGCCGGCGGCAACCAACGCGGCGTTCAGCTCGGCCGGTTCCCGCTCCGGCGGCTCGCCGGTGACCCGGTCGCCCCGCTCCTCCACGACGACGTCGCCGACACCCTGCTCCTTCAGCACGCGCGCGGCCTCCGCCGTGTCGGGGGTGGTGACGACCAGCCGGCCACGCGCGCGTGCGGCCAGCTCCGCCACGGCGCCCTGCACCAGCAGCCGCCCACGCGCCATCACGGCCGCGTGCGTGCAGACCTGCTCGATCTCGTCGAGGAGGTGGGAGGACAGGAAGACGGTGGTGCCGTCGGACGCCAGTTCCCGCACCAATGACCTGATCTCCCGCATGCCCTGCGGGTCGAGTCCGTTGGTGGGCTCGTCCAGGACGAGCAGCCGGCGCGGCTGGAGCAGCGCCGCGGCGAGCCCGAGCCGCTGCTTCATGCCGAGCGAGTACGCGCGTGCCCTCTTGCCCGCGGCCGCCGACAGCCCCACCCGCTCCAGCGCCGCTCCGACCCGGGCACGCCGGGTGCGCGGGTCGGCGGTGGGGTCGGCGGCGTCGTAGCGCAGCAGGTTGTCCCGGCCGGACAGGTGTCCGTACAGGGCGGGCCCCTCGATGAGGGCGCCGACCTGCGGCAGTACGGTGCGCACGGCCCGGGGCATGGGCTGCCCGAGCACGCGCGCCGTGCCGGAGGTCGGCTCGATCAGCCCCATCAGCATGCGGATGGTGGTGGTCTTGCCGGAGCCGTTGGGGCCGAGGAAGCCGAAGACGCTCCCCTCGGGGACGGTCAGGTCCAGGCCGTTCACGGCCACGTGCCCGCCGCGGAAGCGCTTGGTGAGGGCACGGGTGCGGATGACGGCGGCGTCGGCAAGGTCGCCGTCACTCGGGTGGTCCCCGGCGTCTGCTGGACCGCCGTCCTCGGCGTGGCCGCCGTCCTCCGCTCCCGTGCCCATCGGCTCCCCGTGTGTCCCGTCCCGGTCTACTTCTTCGCCGCCGCGTCGGCGGCCTTCACCAGGGCGTCCTTGGTGACCGCGCCGGCGTAGACCTTGCCGTCGTCGGTGATGAGGGCGTTGACCAGGCGCGTCGAGAAGACGGTCCCGGAGCCGAACTTGCCGGTGGCCTTGTCGCCGAAGGAGCCGAGCAGGTCGCCGAACGCCCCCGCCTCGCCGCCCGACGGCTTGGAGGCGGACGGCAGCTCGCTGCCGGAGCCGGTGTCGAAGGTGGCGATGGAGTCCCATCCGTCACCCAGGACGTTCAGCCCGTCGAGGCCGCCGAACCCCTCGCCACCGGGGAGGCCGGCGCCACCCTTGCCCTTGGCCCTGTCCGCCACCGAGTGGCCGGCGTCGTCGGCCTCGGTGACCTTCGCGCCCTTGGGCGGGGTGAAGTCGAAGGTCGAGGCGGCGGGCTTGGCGAAGCGGACCTGGGTGAAGCCGACGTCCACGACGGCGGCGCCGCCACTCTTCGGGGTGAGGGTGAACTTCAGGGGCAGCCCCGTCTTCGCGTCGACGGCGATGCTGATGGCACCGACGGTGGAGTCGGCGTCCTTCGGCTTGACGAGCAGCTTGTAGGCGTCGCGTCCGGCCACGTGCACCGTGCCGTCCACGGTGACCGACGTCGTGCCGTCGACGGCCTTGAGGGCCTGGTCGGCGAACTCCTTCGGGGTGGGCGCCTGCTCGGCCCCGGTCCTGCCGCTCTCCTTGCCGTGGGCGTCGGTGCCCTCGGGGGACTTGGAGTGGTACACCTCGTCGGTGGCGCTGTCGTAGCCCCACACGTCCGCGCCGTTGTGGATGACGCTGTACTCGGCGGCCTTCTCCAGCAGGGAGACCTTCTGCCGGTCGGGGCCGTCGGCGGCGATCCGCAGGGTGTGCGTGCCGGAGGCGAGTTCGGTCAGCCGCGCGGAGGGGTCGGCCGAGGAGCCGTCCCCCGCGCCGCCGGCGCCACCGCCGGCGGACGCGAGGCTGCCTGCCAGACCCCCGAGGTCCGGCAGGCCGAGGTCGGTGGTGATCTTCACGGTGCCGGAAAGCTGTTCGACGTCCGAGGCCGCGATCTTCTCGATCAGCTGCTGTGCCGTGATCTTCGGCAGGTCGGGGTCGCCGGAGTCGGCGAGCGCCGGGACCAGCCCGATGGTCGCCGCCGCCACGCCCACCACGGTCACGGGGACGACGTACCGCACAGCCTTGCGCCGGCCACTGGTGGTGTCGTCGGATGCGTACGGTGCCATGTGTGCCTACCTCCGTAGTCGGCGGCAACTGCCGCCATTCTCACCCGAATCGGTGAGCAGTGGTGAAGTCCGTGACATCCATCTGACCAAATCCCCCGGCGTTAGGCGTCAACCCGCGGAGCCAACTCGATGTACGCCTGGGGTATGACGTGAGGGTGGAGGGGGCCCTTAGGGGTAGGCGGGGGAGGTCGCGGCGGCGGGCGCGGGGCGGGGCTGCGGTAGCGGCGCGACGCCGGGGCGGCCGAGGGGCGCCCGGGGAGGGCGGAGTCCTCGGCCGGGTGCGGAGTCCTGTCGGGAGGGCGGGTCGTCGCAGGGAGGGTGAGTCCCGGGCTGGATGCGGACCTCTGCCGGGGTGGCGGGTCCGCGTCGGGACGCGGAGCCCTGCGGGGATGCGGGGGCCCTCACCGGGAACCCTCACGGGGGACGGCCGGGAACCCTCACGGGGGACGGGGAGCCTCCGCCAAGACGCGGGACTCCCGTCGGGATGCGCGGCCTCCGCAAGATGCGGAGCCCTCGCCGTACCGGGATGCCGGCGCGAAGCCCCAGGGGCGGGGCGGGGTCGCGTCAGCCCGCCCGGTGGACCACCAGGTCGCACAGCTCCACCAGCGCCCGCTTCGCGTCGCACTCCGTCAGCGGGGCCAGCGCGGCCCGCGCCTCCTCGGCGTAGCGCACGGTGTCGCGTCGCGCCTGCTCCAGCGCGGGGTGCGCCCGCAGCGCGGCCAGCGCCTCGGCGTGCCGCGCGTCGTCGCTCAGGTCGGAGTCAAGGAGCTCGCACAGCGCGACGTCCTCGGGGTGCCCCAGCCGGGCCGCCCGCTCGCGCAGCCGCAGCACCGGCAGCGTGGGGATGCCCTCGCGCAGGTCCGTGCCCGGCGTCTTGCCCGACTCGTGCGAGTCCGAGGCAACGTCCAGCACGTCGTCCGCGAGCTGGAAGGCGACGCCCAGCCGTTCGCCGTACTGGGTGAGGACGTCCACGACCGTCTCGTCGGCGCCGGACATCATCGCCCCGAACCGGCACGAGACCGCGACCAGCGACCCGGTCTTGCCGCCGAGGACATCGAGGTAGTGCTCCACGGGATCCCGGCCGTCGGTCGGCCCGGCGGTCTCCAGGATCTGACCGGTCACGAGCCGTTCGAACGCGAGCGCCTGCACCCGCACCGCCTCGGGCCCGAGGTCCGCGAGGATCTGCGAGGCACGCGCGAACAGGAAGTCGCCGGTCAGCACGGCCACCGAGTTGCCCCAGCGGGTGTTCGCGCTGTCCACCCCGCGCCGCACGTGGGCCTCGTCCATGACGTCGTCGTGGTACAGCGTGGCCAGGTGGGTCAGCTCGACGACGACGGCCGACGGCACGACCCCGGGCGCGTACGGGTCGCCGAACTGCGCCGCGAGCATCACGAGCAGCGGCCGGAACCGCTTCCCGCCCGCCCGCACGAGGTGCTGCGCGGCCTGCGTGATGAAAGGGACCTCGCTCTTGGTGGCCTCGAGCAAGCCTTCCTCGACAGCCGCCAATCCGCGCTGGACATCGGCTTCCAGAGCCTGGTCCCGCACGCTCAGCCCGAACGGCCCGACGACGGTCACGAGGGATCTCCTGTCTGCTGGTGTCTGCTGGCGCTCACGCGGTTTGTCGATAGGTCGCTGCCATCACTCAAGTCAGCGTATCCGGTCACCTTTCGATCACCGAGAGGCCCCGGGGCTGCCAGACAGGCGGAAACAGACATTTATCCACTTACCGGAAAATAGCAATTTCGATCACGCGGCCACATTCATTAGCCACTAGTTGAGTCTATTGCCCGATTTGCCACTCTTGTCGACGGTGGTGAGTTGGCTCACTTCCGCCCCTCGGGCCCCTTCCGTCCGACGCCGCGTCTACTTCCTTCCCGGCTCGGCGAGTTGATGCTTGGCAACTGCAAAGGATCAAGCACGCCAAAAGCCTCAAACAAAGATCAATAGGCCCGAGCTGTGAATCCGCTACTTGTTCCGGACATGTGCTCTCGCATACGTTCCCGGCCGTCGGGCGGACGCCGAATCCTGCCACCGCCCGGTCCCACCCATCGACGACCACTCACGCACGGCAGGAGCGGGGGACCCAGGTAGAACGCCGACGCAAACGTCGTACACAGTACGCAGTGATCAGTGCCGAGCACCCAGTACCCGGCACCGGTCACGCAGTGCGACGCACCGCGCCGGCTTGGGGTGAAGCCGCGTCGCCGTCCCCACGGCGGCCGGCCGGGCACCTCCCAGCCCGAACCCGACAGCTCACCTCGCAGGCGACGGAGAGGAACTTCCCCATGTCCGCAAACGCTCAGCCCCGTCGTGCCCGCATGAGCCGTCTCAAGCGCACCCTCGTCCTCGCCGGCACCGGCGCGGCCGTGCTCGCCGTCCCGCTGGTCGGTGCGACCAGCGCCTCCGCGGCCACGACCGCCACCACCGCCTCGACCACGGTCGCCGGTTACCCGAACAACCTCGACGGCTGGATCCGCGAGTCCCTCGCGATCATGGCCCAGAAGGGCATCCCGGGCAGCTACGACGGCATCTACCGCAACATCATGCGCGAGTCCTCCGGCAACCCCAACGCCATCAACCTCTGGGACTCCAACGCCGTCGCGGGCACCCCCTCCAAGGGCCTGCTCCAGGTGATCGACCCGACCTTCGCCGCCTACCACGTCGACGGCACCTCGTGGGACCCGTACGACCCGGTCGCCAACATCACCGCCGCCTGCAACTACGCGGCCGACCGCTACGGCTCGATCGACAACGTGTTCGGCGCGTACTAGGCCTCCCTGCGGCAGCCCTGCCGGAGGGCGCGCGAGCAGCGCGCGCACGGGTCGGAGCGCCCGCGGGTCAGAGGAAGAGACGTTCGAGGACGACGGCCACGCCGTCGTCCTCGTTCGACGTCGTCACCTCGTCGGCCACCGCCTTGAGCTCCGGATGGGCGTTGGCCATCGCGACCCCGTACCCGGCCCAGTCGAACATCGGCACGTCGTTGGGCATGTCCCCGAAGGCGACCGTGTCGGCCGGGCCGACCCCGAGGTGCTCGGCGGCCAGTGCCAGTCCCGTCGCCTTGGTGATCCCGCACGGCTGGAGCTCCACCGTACCCGGCCCCGACATGGTGACCGTGGCCAGCGAGCCCACCACCGAGCGGGCCGTCGCCGCCAGCTCGTCGTCGGACAGGTCGGGGTGGCGCAGCAGCACCTTGCTGATCGGCGCGCACCACAGGTCGTCGCGCCGCTCGACCCGCAGGGCCGGCAGGGTCGGGTGCGGCATCCGGTAGCCCGGCTCGATGAGCGTCAGCCCGTCGACGCCGTCCTGGTCGACGGCGGCGTACACCTGGCCCACCTCGGCCTCGATCTTGCCCAGCGCGGTCTCCGCCAGCTCCCGGTCCAGGGTGACCGACCACAGCAGGCGATCGGTGCCGGCGTCGTACAGCTGCGCACCCTGTCCGCACACCGCGAGCCCCCTGCCGCGCAGGTGCTCCAGCAGCGGCCGCACCCGCGGAGCCGGCCGGCCGGTCACCACCAGGTGGCGGACGCCGGCGTCGGTGACGCGCGCCAGCGCGAGGAGCGACCGGTCGGAGAAGGTGTCGTCGCCGCGGAGCAGCGTTCCGTCCAGGTCGGTGGCGATGAGCGCGTACGCGGAGCGCCGGGCAGGGGTGAGGGGTGCGGCCATGATCAGAGAATACGGACATCGCGTCTCGCCGACTCATTTCCGGTTGACGGGAGTTGGGGCCTGTCTGTCAGCTTTCACTCCCGTCTGACACTGACCGGAAAAGATCTCCCCCGTCTCGTTTTCCGTCCGTTGCGGCACATCGAGGTGTATGCGGTACTTCGGCACGCGGCCGTCGCCACGACACCCCAGCGGAACCGACGGCCGGCCCGTCCTTCTCACCGGTGCCGCCCCGTGCCGCTCGTGCCAGGTCAGCCGTAACGTGTGGCCCGGCTCCCGCCGACGGCGGGGCACCCGCGAGCACGACATGGCGAACACGAAAGCGAGGCAGCACCCGATGCCCCCGTTCGACCTTCCCGAGGGCGACCCCTTCGGCCCGCACAACCTCCCGTACGGCGTCTTCTCCCGCCCCGGCAACCCGGAGCGCACGGTCGGCGTGCGGCTCGGCGACCACGTCCTCGACGCGGGCGCCGCGGCCCGGGCCCTCGGCTCGCCGCACGCGGTCCTCCTCGCCGCGCCGACCCTCCACCCCCTGCTGGCGGCCGGCCGGCCGACGTGGTCGCAGGTGCGCGCCGCGCTGCACGCGTGGGTGACCGACCCGGCCCACCGGCCGGTGCTCGAACCGTTGCTGCACCCCCTGTCCTCGGTGACCCTGCACCTGCCGTTCGAGGTCGCCGACTACGTCGACTTCTACGCTTCCGAGCACCACGCGCGAAACGTCGGCCAGATCTTCCGTCCCGACGCGGCCGACTCCCTCACCCCGAACTGGAAGCACCTGCCGATCGGCTACCACGGCCGGTCCGGCACGGTCGTGGTGTCCGGCACCGACGTCGTGCGCCCCGCGGGGCAGCGCAAGGGCCCGGCCGACCCGACCCCGGTGTTCGGCCCGTCCGTCCGGCTCGACATCGAGGCGGAGGTCGGCTTCGTCGTCGGCACGCCCTCGCCGATGGGCAGCCCGGTCGGCCTGGACGGCTTCCGCGACCACGTCTTCGGCCTGTGCCTGCTGAACGACTGGTCGGCCCGCGACATCCAGGCCTGGGAGTACGTCCCCCTCGGACCGTTCCTCGGCAAGTCGTTCGCCACGTCGGTGTCCGCCTGGATCACCCCGCTCGAAGCCCTCGACCACGCGCGCGTGGCCCCGCCGGAGCGCACGCACCCCCTGCTGCCCTACCTGGACGACTCGGCGCAGGAACCCGCCGGCTACGACCTGCGCATCTCCGTCGCGATCAACGGCCACGTGGTCTCCGAACCCCCCTTCTCCACCATGTACTGGACCGCGGCCCAGCAGCTCACCCACATGACGGTCAACGGCGCCTCCCTGCGCACCGGCGACCTGTACGGCTCCGGCACCGTGAGCGGCCCGAGCGAGCGCGAGCGCGGCTCCCTGCTGGAGCTGACCTGGAACGGCCGCGACCCGCTGGAACTCCCCGACGGCAAGCGGACGTTCCTGGAGGACGGCGACGTGGTGACCCTGTCGGCGTGGGCCCCGGGCCCCGACGGCCTGCGGGTGTCCCTGGGCGAGGTGACCGGGCGCATCGTCGCGGGCTGACGGACGAGGCGGACGGCGTCATACTGGCGGTTACAGGCGGCGGGCACGGCCTCCGAGCACGGCTCGCCGCCCCCGCACCGCCAGAGCCGTGTCCCGCCTCGTAGCACCACGCACGTCCACAGCAGCTCGTCCCGACCGGATCCGGAGCCCGTGGCATGACCGTCTGCCTGCTCCTGCTGAGCGCCGTCGTCCTCATGGCCGCCTGGCCGGTCCCCCGCGCCCTCACGCGCGCGTCCTGGCCGGAACAGGAACCGGTCGTCGCCCTGTGGGTCTGGCAGTGCCTGGTCGCCACGGTGCTGCTGTGCTGTCTGACGGCCCTGACCCTGGGTGCCGCCGCCGTCTTCCACACCGTCCGCACCCAGGTCTTCGCCCCCGCGCCGCCCGGTGTGGCCGAGGCGTACGACCTCACCACCGCCCCGGTCTGGGCCGCCAGCCTCACCGTGCTGCTGGCCTGCGGGGCCGCCTGGACCACGGCGATGCTCGCCCGCGAGCTCGTCGAGGCCCGCCGTCGGCGCGGCCGGGCCCGCGCCCACCTGCGCGAGCGGGCCCCCGACCTGCCCGGCGGTCTGCCGTCCGGCCGCGGCCCCCTGCTGGTCCTGGAGGACGAGTACCCGGACGCCTGGTGGCTGCCCGGCAGCCCGCCCCAGCTGATCGTCACCACCGGTGCGCTGCACCGCCTCACCTCCCACCAGCTCGACGCCGTCCTCACCCACGAACGCGGCCACGCCCGCGCCCACCACGACTGGCTGCTGCACCTGTCGACCGCCCTGGCGACGGGCTTCCCGCGTGTCCCGCTCTTCACCCACTTCTGCGACCAGACCCACCGCCTGGTCGAACTCGCCGCCGACGACACGGCCTCCCGCCGCTGCGGCCACCTGACCACCGCCCTCGCCTTGATCGAACTGAACCAGCACCGGGGCGTCCTGTCCTGCGCCAACAGCCACCGCCTCCTGGGCGAGCGCGTCGACCGGCTGCTGGAGCCCCCGCCGCGGCTGGACCGACGCCACCGCGCCCTGACGACGACCGTGGCGTCGCTGGTCCCGCTGCTCCCGCTGTTGATCACATTCGCACCGGGGCTGACGGCACTGGCCTGAGCTCGGCGGCACTGCCCTCTCATCCGAGGGTGAGCGGGCGGCCACCGGTGTTGCGCCTGACTCAAGCACCGGTTACTTGCCGGGGGCGGCCGCACGGGTCCGGCGGCACCGGCACGAGCCGGGCCGGGTGGGGCGGTGCCGGTGACGACCGGCGCGGCCCGCGCCGATGTGGCGCTTGTCCCGCCGGCAGTGGCAGATCTTGCCGCGAAGGGCAAGGAACCGCAGATCAGCGCGCTTGCCGACCTGCCGTCAGGTGGCGCAACACTTCCGCAACACCCCTTTTCCTAGCGCCTCGGTATGGTTCCAGCCATGCCACCCACCGACCGCATCCGGGACCACGCCGGCCAGGGTGCGACCACCGTCGCCGCCCACCGCGCGCGGCGCAGGCTGCGCGCGGATCGGGCACGCCAGCTCGCCGACCTGCTCCGCCGCCAACTGCTCACCGACGGCTTCGGGTCCGGCACGCTCCCCCATGAATCACTGCTCGCCACCGACTACCGCACCTCCCGCAACACAGTCCGCGAAGCGCTCGACCTGCTGCGCTCCGAGGGCCTCGTCGACCGCCTACCGGGCGTCGGCACGGTCGTCGTCGCCCGGAAGTACCCCCACGGGCTCGACCGGCTGATGGGTCTGGCCGAGACCCTGCACGAACACGGCCGCGTCACCAACGAGGTCCGCACCGTGGGCCCGGTGTCGGCTCCGGCCCCTGTGGCCGACCGGCTTCACCTCCCGCCCGGCGCCGACGTCCTGTACATCGAACGCCTGCGCCGCCTGAACGGCCTGCCCCTCTCCCTGGACCTCACCTACATCCCCCTCGACCTCGGCACCGCCCTGCTCGGCGCCGACCTCGAGAACACCGACGTCTTCCGCCTCCTGGAGTCGATCACCGGCCGCCCCCTCGGCCATGCCGACATCACACTGGAGGCGGTGAACGCCGACGCCCACTCCGCCGCCGTCCTGGAGGCACCGCGAGGCGCCGCCGTCCTGATGCTGGAACGCCTGACGCACCTCGCCGACGGCCGCCCCGTCGACCTGGAGTTCATCCGCTTCCGCGGCGACCGCATCTCGATGAGCGGCCTGCTGCACCGCACCGCCTGATCCCGACCGTTCTCATCTGCCCGTCCCCGTTCGTCAGTTCTTCTCGGCGTTCGCGCTGCCGACGCCTGCACTCCTTCATCGTTCGGCGGGACCTCGTCGGTTCACGACCGGGCGGACCATTTCGGGAAATCCTTCTCTGGAGACCGCCATGCCCTTGGTGCCCCAGCGGGCCGACGTGCCCGTGACCATCGACGAGTCGAAGTGCATCGACGGCTGCACCCTCTGCGTGGACATGTGCCCGCTGGACTCGCTGGCCATCGACACCGACAGCGGCAAGGCGTACATGCACGTCGACGAGTGCTGGTACTGCGGCCCGTGCGCGGCCCGCTGTCCCACCGGAGCCGTCACGGTCAACATGCCCTACCTGCTCCGGTGAAAGGTCTCCCAGCCATGTTCCGCAGGTCCCGAACGTCCCTGCATCGCAGTGCGGTCGCCTCCGGCACCGCCACGCTGCTGCTTGCGCTGTCCGCGTGCGGCGGCAACGTCGCGGCCGGCGACGGCGGCACGATCACCGTCACCGTCGGTTACCAGTCCAAGACCATCAACACGGTCACCGCCGGCACGCTGCTGCGCTCCCTCGGCTACTTCGAGGAGCAGCTGAACGCCCTCGGCGACGGGCACGACTACAAGGTCGTCTGGCAGGACTACGCCACCGGCGCCCCCATCACCGCCCAGATGACCGCTGGGAAGATCGACATCGGCTCGATGGGTGACTTCCCGCTGCTCATCAACGCGGCTCGCGGCAAGCAGCTCGGCCGCCCCACCCACCTGGTGTCGGTCACCGGGTACAACCTCCGCGGTGGTCTCAACACCATCGTCACGGCCCCCGACTCGAAGCTGACGTCGCTGAAGGACCTCAAGGGGAAGAAGGTCTCCACGAGCGTCGGCTCCGCGGCCGACGGGACGCTGGTGCGTGCGCTGAAGCGCGCGGGCATCGACGCCGACAAGGGGATCGAGAAGCTCAACCAGCAGCCTGCGGTGGGGGCGTCGGCCCTCTCCGCCGGCAGCGCCGACGCGCTGTCCCAGTTCGTGGCCTGGCCGGGACTGCTGGCCTACCAGGGCAAGGCGAAGGCCCTCTACGACGGCGCGGAACTGGACCTGCCCACCTTCCACGGCGTCACCGCACGCCAGGACTTCGCGAAGAAGCGCCCGTTCGTGCTGGAGGCGTTCCTGAAGGCTCAGGCGCAGGCCACCGACTACCTGAACGCCCACCCGGTCGCAGCCGCCGAAAAGGTCGCGAAGGCCACCGGACTGCCCCCTGAGGTCGTCTACCTCTACAACGGCGCTCACGGCATCTCGACCTTCGACCCGGCGCTCAAGCCGCAACTCGTGTCGGCACTGAAGGAGGACGTGTCGATCCTGAAGGCGGCCAAGCTCACGGGTGATGTGGACGTGGACGCGTTCGTCGACGACCAGTACGTGAAGAAGGCACTCGGCGCGACCTACGCCCAGAAGCTCGCCGCCGCTCCCCCGCCGGCCGCGAGCGAGGTCTGGGCCGAGGGGACCGAGCGAACGCAGACCTTCACCTCGCCCACCGAGCTGCTCACCTACCTCGCGGCACACCGTGACGGTGTCCGCGCCGCCTACGTCCCGGACGCCACCACCGGCACTCTCTGGTTCGCCGACAAAGCGGTCTGGGTCGCCGACGGTCAGCAACTGTTGCCCTTCGTCGCCCCGTCCACCGCCCAGGCTTATGTCGACGTCCACAGCGGCGCACGGATCGTCACCTACAGCGAGGCGCTCGAGGCGGCCTCATGACCCGCCACCCACTGGGTCGCTATGCGCTCCGCCTCGTCGCGCTGCTCACCGCCCTGGGCCTGTGGCAGCTGCTCACCGCTCTCGACGTGGACATCTGGCTGCGCTTCTCGCAGTTCCCCACCGTCACCGACGTGACTCACGCCTTCGCCGGCCGCCTCACCGGCAGCGACTACTGGACCGATCTCACCGACAGCCTCACCCGCATCCTTTCCGGCTTCCTGCTGGCCGCCGTCCTGGGTGTGGCCGTGGGCGTGCTCGTGGCGCGCTCGCGGCTCGCCGAGGACCTGCTCGGTCCGGTCCTGGAGGTGGTCCGCCCTATCCCTGCGATCGCCCTCGTCCCGGTCGCGATCCTGCTGTTCCCGTCCAACGAGCAGGGCATCGTCTTCATCACCTTCACCGCCGCCTTCTTCCCCGTGCTCGTCTCCACGCGGCACGCGGTCCGTGCGCTCACCCCCGTCTGGGAAGAGGCGGTGCGCACGATGGGCGGCGGCAGGTGGCGGATCCTGGGGTCGGTGGTCCTGCCCGGCGCACTGCCCGGCATCTTCGGCGGGCTGTCGGTGGGCATCGGGGTGTCCTGGATCTGTGTGATCTCCGCCGAGATGATCTCCGGCCAGTACGGCGTCGGCTACCGCACCTGGCAGGACTACACGGTCGTCGACTACCCGGGCGTGTTCGTCGGCATGGTCACCATCGGCGTCCTCGGCTGGGTGACCTCGACGGCGGTGGAGCTCCTCGGCCGGCGGCTGACGCGTTGGCTGCCCCGCACCTCGTACGTGCCCGGTGGTCGGTCCCGCTCCGCGGTGCTCCCCGCCACCGCCCCCGTCCCCGGACCCGTCGTGGTGAAGGCCGAGGGCGACTCCCAGTACCAGTCCGATGCCCAGCAGCAGGGCAGCGGTGAGACCGAGCAGGAGGCGCGCGATGAGCACCTCGTCTGAGACCACCGCACCGGCGGCGGCCGTCCCGGCGCCGACCTCGGCTCCCCGGCTCACAGGCGCAACCGCACCCGGGGCTCGGCTCCGCTTCGACGCCGCCGTGCTCGGCCGTCCCGGTGCCCCTGTGCTGCACGACGTGACCCTCGACGTCCGGCCCGGGGAGATCCTCACCGTCGTCGGTCCCTCGGGCTGCGGCAAGTCGACGCTGTTGCGGACGCTCGCCGGGCTGCTGGCCCCGCTGGCCGGGTCGGTGGAGCAGGACGGCAGGCCGTTGACCGGGCCGTCCGCCGACCGGGCGCTGGTCTTCCAGGAGGACGCGTTGCTGCCCTGGCGCACGTTGCGCGGCAATGTCGAGCTGCCGCTCGCCATCCAGGGAGTCCCGCGCTCCGGGCGGCGCGAGCAGGCCGGTTCCTGGCTCGCCCGGGTCGGGCTGGACGCGCAGGCGAAGCAGTTGCCGCACCGGGTGTCGGGCGGGCAGCGCCAGCGCGCCCAGCTGGCCCGCGCCCTGGCCGGTTCCCCGCGTGCCGTCCTCATGGACGAGCCGTTCGGCGCGCTCGACGCCCAGACCCGGTCCGGCATGCAGGACCTGCTGGTCGAGGTGTTGCGCGGCACGGGTGCGACCGTCGTCTTCGTCACCCATGACGTGGACGAGGCGCTCTTCCTCGGTGACCGCGTCGCCCTGCTCGCCGCCGGCCGCGTGGCGTCCGTGCGTGACGTGCCGCGCCCGCGCGACCGCGGAGCCCTCGACGACCCGGCCCGCGTGGCCCTGCGCCGCGCCGTCCTCTCCTCGCTCGGCACCTGAAAGGTCCCCCGGTGACCCCTCCCGTGAACGCCCCCGCGCCCGCTCCCCTGGTGATCCCCGCCCTCACCGACGCCGAGGAACTGACCTGCGACGTGCTGGTCATCGGCGGCGGCACCGCCGGCACCATGGCCGCCCTCACCGCCGCCGAGCACGGCGCGGACGTCCTGCTGCTGGAGAAGGCGCACGTCCGCCACTCCGGCGCGCTCGCCATGGGCATGGACGGAGTCAACAACGCGGTCATTCCCGGCCGGGCCGAGCCCGACGACTACGTCGCCGAGATCACGCGCGCCAACGACGGCATCGTCGACCAGTCCACCGTCCGCCAGACGGCGACCCGGGGCTTCGCGATGGTCCAGCGACTGGAGTCGTACGGGGTCAAGTTCGAGAAGGACGAGTTTGGCGCGTACGCGGTCCGCCAGGTGCACCGCTCCGGCTCGTACGTACTGCCGATGCCGGAAGGCAAGGACGTCAAGAAGGTCCTGTACCGGCAGCTTCGGCGTCGTGAGATGCGGGAGCGGATACGCATCGAGAACCGGGTGATGCCGGTGCGCGTGCTGACGGCCGGGGGCGCGGCGGTGGGTGCGGCGGGGTTCAACACCCGTACCGGGGCGTTCGTCACCGTCCGCGCGGGCGCCGTGGTCCTGGCGACCGGCGCCTGCGGCCGCCTCGGTCTGCCGGCTTCCGGGTACCTGTACGGGACGTACGAGAACCCGACCAACGCCGGTGACGGTTACGCCATGGCCTACCACGCGGGTGCCGAGCTGACCGGGATCGAGTGCTTCCAGATCAACCCCCTGATCAAGGACTACAACGGGCCCGCGTGCGCGTACGTCGCCAATCCCTTCGGCGGCTACCAGGTCAACCGGCACGGCGAGCGTTTCGTCGACTCCGACTACTGGTCCGGGCAGATGATGGCCGAGTTCGCCGCCGAGGTCGCCAGCGACCGCGGCCCGGTCTACCTGAAGCTCAGCCACCTGCCCGAGGAGTCGGTCTCCGCCCTGGAGTCCATCCTGCACTCCACCGAACGGCCCACCCGCGGCACGTTCCACGCGGGCCGGGGGCACGACTACCGCACCCATGACGTCGAGATGCACATCTCCGAGATCGGCCTGTGCGGCGGTCACTCCGCTTCCGGCGTCCGGGTCGACGATCACGCCCGTACGACCGTCCCGCGCCTGTACGCGGCCGGTGACCTGGCCTGCGTCCCGCACAACTACATGATCGGCGCGTTCGTCTTCGGCGATCTGGCCGGTGCGGACGCCTCCCGGTACACGGCCTACGCAGGGGAGTTGCCGGCCGACCAGCTGCGCGAGGCACACGAGTTGATCTACCGCCCGCTGCGCAACCCGGACGGCCCGCCGCAGCCCCAGGTCGAGTACAAGCTGCGCCGCTTCGTCAACGACTACGTGGCCCCGCCGAAGTCGGGCGCCCGCCTCTCGCTCGCGCTGGAGGCCTTCGAGCGGATGCGCGACGACATCGCCGCCATGGGTGCTCGCACCGCGCACGAACTGATGCGCTGTGCGGAGGTCACCTTCATCCGTGACTGCGCCGAGATGGCCGCCCGTGCCTCCCTGGCCCGTACGGAATCCCGTTGGGGCCTCTACCACGACCGGCTGGACCACCCCGAGCGTGACGACGTCTCCTGGTTCCACCACCTCGACCTGCACAAGTCCCCCTCCGGTGTCATGGAGTTCACGGCTCGTCCCGTAGCTCCGTACCTGGTGCCGGTGGACGGTTTCGCCCCCACCGGCGGCCCGTCCCGTGCGCTCGGTGAGGTCCACGCCGAGGACGTGGCGACCGCGGGCTCCCGGGACAAAGCCCCGGTCGCCGCCCGCGCTGCCACGAGCGGAGCCCCCGCCGATGCGCAGGTATCCGAGCCCGTCGGCACGGACGGATCCGCCGGTGCCGGGTCGGTCCCCGTCCCGGGGGCGAGCACCCTCGTCTCCCACGCGCCGACCGGACCGGCCTCCGACCGGCTCCTGGCGTTGATCGCCCTCGCCGACGAGCAACCCGAACTCGAGGCCCTGCACCCCTACCTGTCCGACCCCGACCCCGCCGTCCGGCGCGAGGCCGTCGCCGTGCTGACGGAGACGGTTCCCGTGGGAACCGGGCCCGCCCTCGCCGCCGCCCTGCGGGATCCCGCGCCTGAGGTGCGCGCCGCTGCGGCCGCTTCCCTGCGCGAGCTCGTCGAGACGCTTCCGCCCGAGCCCGCCCTGGGCGACGGACTGGCCGCCGCGCTGACCGAGTCCGGTCCGGCCGCCGACCCGGCCGTGCGGGCCGCCGCACTCGACGTCCTGCGGGCACTGCGGTGGGGCGACACCGCGCTGTTCGCCCCCTCGCTGTCCGACGCCGACACGGCCGTACGGATCGCGGCCGTGCGTGCCCTCGTGTCCGTCGACGCCGTCGACGCCCTGGCCGGCGCCGCACCCGCCGACCCGTCCCGTGAGGTCCGGGTCACCATCGCCAAGGCCCTCGCCACGGTGACGACGGACCGGCCGGCCACGAAGGACGGTCACGGCCCCGTGCCCACTGTCCTGAACGCCCTGACCGCCCTCGCCGACGACCCGGACGCCCTGGTGCGGGCCGCCGCCTACGGCGCGCTCGGCAGCACCGGTTGCCCGGCGCCCCTCGCCGCCCGTGCCGTCGCGGCCTTGTCCGACCCCGCCTGGCAGGTACGGTCCGGAGCGGCGACCGCGCTGTCCTCGGCGCACCCCGATACGGCCGTCCCCGCCCTCGCCAAGGCCCTGGCCGACGTGAACGCCGACGTCCGCAAGGCCGCGGTGCTCGCGCTGACCCGGCACCGCGATCTGCCCGAGGCGAGGGCGGCCCTCGCCACGGTCAGGTCGGACTCCGACGCGGACGTCAGGGCGTACGCCTCCCGCGCGCTGTGACACGCGGGCGGGGCGGCCGAGGGGCGGTGGGGAGAGGAGGGCCGTTCGGCGGCGGGAAGCCTGGCCACCGGACCCCAGCGGCCAGCGGCCTTCAGACTCCTGGCGAGCTGAGCCCTATATCCAGTCGTCGGGCTCCGGCTCCGCGTCCATCTCCGGCCAGTCGTCCGCCGCCGGGTCACCCTGGGCGGCCTGCTTGCCGGAGCGGCCCTGGGCGGACGATCCACTGCCCGCCGACTCGCCGTCCGGTGTCCCGCTGCCCGACTCCCCGTCGCCCGGCGTCCCGCCCAGCCCGGCCAGGACCTCGATCACGCCCTCGCCATACGTCACCAGCTTCTTCTCGCCGACCCCGCTGATGCCGCCGAGCTGGGCCACCGACGTGGGCCAGGCGGTGACGATCTCGCGGAGGGTCGCGTCGTGGAAGATGACGTACGCCGGGACGCCCTGCTCGCGGGCCTGCTCGGCACGCCAGGCGCGCAGTGCCTCGAAGGCGGGCAGCAGGCTCTCCGGCAGCTCCGCGGCGGCCGTCTTGGCCTTACGGTCGCCCCGGCCCGAGGACCCCGACTTGGCGGTGGTGGGCCGCTTCGGTTCCTTGCGCAGCGGCACCTCGCGCTCGCGCCGCAGCACCGAGCCGCTGGCCTCGGTCAGCACCAGGGTGCCGTAGTCACCCTCGACCGCGAGCAGCCCTTGGGCCAGCAACTGCCGGACCACTCCGCGCCACTCGGCTTCGCTGAGCTCCTGGCCGATGCCGAACACGGACAGCTGGTCGTGGTCGAACTGGATGACCTTGCCCGTGCGCTTGCCCAGCAGGATGTCGACGATCTGGACGGCGCCGAACTTCTGTCCCCGCTCGCGCTGGAGCCGCACCACCGTCGACAGCACCTTCTGGGCGGCGACGGTGCCGTCCCAGGTCTCCGGCGGGGTGAGGCAGGTGTCGCAGTTGCCGCAGCCCGCCGCGCCGGGCTCCTGCCCGAAGTAGTTGAGGAGCTGGCCCCGGCGGCACTGGGCCGTCTCGCACAGGGCGAGCATCGCGTCCAGGTGGGCCTGGGCGCGCCGGCGGAACGCCTCGTCGCCCTCGCCGGACTGGATGAGCTTGCGCTGCTGGATGACGTCGTTGAGTCCGTAGGCCATCCAGGCCGTGGACGGCAGGCCGTCGCGTCCCGCACGGCCGGTCTCCTGGTAGTAGCCCTCGACCGACTTGGGCAGGTCGAGGTGGGCGACGAACCGCACGTCCGGCTTGTCGATGCCCATGCCGAACGCGATGGTCGCGACCACGACCAGGCCCTCCTCCCGGAGGAACCGCGCCTGGTGCGCCGCACGGGTGCCCGCGTCGAGGCCGGCGTGGTACGGCACCGCCTCGATGCCGTTGCTGCTGAGGAACTCCGCCGTCTTATCCACGGAGTTGCGCGACAGGCAGTACACGATGCCAGCGTCGCCCGGGTGCTCCTCGCGCAGGAAGCCCAGCAGCTGCTTCTTGGGGTCGGCCTTCGGCACGATCCGGTACTGGATGTTGGGCCGGTCGAAGCTGGCCTCGAAGTGCCGGGCCGTCGGCATGTTGAGCCGCTGGGTGATCTCCTGGTGCGTCGCGCGCGTGGCCGTCGCGGTGAGCGCGATGCGCGGGACGTCCGGCCAGCGCTCGCCGAGCAGTGACAGCGCCAGGTAGTCGGGGCGGAAGTCGTGGCCCCACTGGGACACGCAGTGCGCCTCGTCGATCGCGACGACGGAGATCTTGCCGCGGGAGAGGAGGTCCAGCGTGGAGTCGAGGCGCAGGCGCTCCGGCGCCAGGTACAGCAGGTCCAGCTCGCCCGCCAGGAACTCGGCCTCGACGACGCGCCGCTCGTCGAAGTCCTGACTGGAGTTGACGAACCCGGCGCGCACGCCGAGGGCCCGCAGCGCGTCCACCTGGTCCTGCATCAGCGCGATCAGCGGGGAGACGACGATGCCGGTGCCGGGTCTGACCAGGGCCGGGATCTGGTAGCACAGCGACTTGCCGCCGCCGGTCGGCATGAGGACGACCGCGTCGCCGCCCGCCACGACGTGGTCGATGATCGCTTCCTGCTCACCGCGGAAGGCGTCGTACCCGAAGACCCGGTGCAGTGTGGCCCGCGCCTCGCTGCTCCCGTCCGTCCCCGGCATGTCCACTTCGGTCATCACACCCGTCCCGCCCGTCCCGCCCATCGCCTCGTCCCCCGTACGTCGTCCCTCGACCACTGCGTCCACCATAGGGGCCGGGACCGACAGCGTCGGAGTTATCCACAGGCTGCGCATCCGGTCACCTGTCCGATGGCCCGCCGATCCTCGTCCGGCCCACACCCGGACCACCGCACAGCCGACCACGGCACAGCCGACCACCCGATCGACGCACAAGGCGGTCCACCCATCGGCCGCCCCGCCTGGCACCCCCCCTTCCCCGGCGACATGCTGGCCGGGCGGGGCAGCGGGAGACTCACGCAACCGTCGCTGCCCAGCGCCGCCGTATCCAACGCTCCCCCACGCCCCGCCCCGCCTCGCCCCGAGGAGTCCCCCCCATGCCCGTCCGCCTCGCCAAGACCGCCCTCACCCTGGCCGCCTCGCTCGCCCTCACCCTGCCCGCCGCCTCGTCCGCCATCGCCACCGCGCCCGCCCCCGGCCACCCCGTCGACCGCGGAGCACACGCGCGGGCCGCGCGCCCGGATCCCGGCACGCTGCTGGGGCTGACGAAGGCGTACGGGGCGACCATGAAGTACCGGTCCGTGCCACGCGCGCTCGCTGACGGCTACGAGGAGCATCTGTGCATGGCCCGCGACGAGGGCGGGATGGGCTTCCACTACTTCAACGAGGCACTCTTCGGTTCCCTGGACCCCGCCAAGCCGGCGGGTCTGCTGTACGAGGACGACGGCCGGGGCGGCCGTCGGCTCGTCGGCGTGGAGTGGGTCGTCCCGGTCGACGCCGCCGGCAGCACGCGGCCGCGGCTGTTCGGTCAGGACTTCCAGGGCCCCATGGACGGGCACTACCCGGGCATGCCGCGCCACTACGACCTGCACGCGTGGCTGTACAAGCAGAACCCGAAGGGCACCTTCGCCCAGTGGAACCCCCGGGTGACGTGCCCGGCCGCGACCGCCTCCGCAAGCACCACGAGCACCTCCCACACCTGACCCGCACCACTCCCGCAGCACGCCGAAGGGCCCCGCCCCTCCGAAGAGGAACCGGGGCCCCGGCGTCGTACGACCCGAACCCGTACGACCCGTACGACCCGTACGACCCGTACGACCCGTACGACCCGTACGAGCCACACGACCCGTACGACCGCGCAGCACTCAGCCGCGCCTCACCGCACGAACACCCCCGCCTGGCCCGCCAGGTGCAAGAAGTACTGCGGCGCCACACCCAGCACCAGCGTGACCGCCACACCGACGCCGATCGCCGTCATCGTCAGCGGTGAGGGCACCGCGACGGTCGGGCCCTCGGGCCGCGGCTCGCTGAAGAACATCAGCACGATCACGCGGATGTAGAAGAACGCCGCGATCGCCGACGAGATCACACCGACCACGACCAGCGGACCGGCACCGCCCTCCGCGGCGGCCTTGAAGACGGCGAACTTGCCCGCGAAGCCGGACGTCAGCGGGATGCCCGCGAAGGCCAGCAGGAACACCGCGAACACGGCAGCCACCAGCGGCGAACGCCGGCCGAGCCCCGCCCACTTGGACAGGTGGGTCGCCTCGCCGCCCGCGTCGCGCACCAGGGTGACGACGGCGAAGGCGCCGATCGTCACGAAGGAGTACGCGGCCAGGTAGAAGAGGACGGACGACACACCGTCGGGGTTGGTGGCGATGACGCCCGCGAGGATGAAGCCCGCGTGCGCGATCGACGAGTAGGCCAGCAGCCGCTTGATGTCGGTCTGGGTGATCGCGACGATCGCACCGCCGAGCATGGTGATGATCGCCACGCCCCACATGACCGGCCGCCAGTCCCAGCGCAGGCCGGGCAGGACGACGTACAGGATCCGCAGCAGCGCGCCGAAGGCGGCGACCTTGGTGGCGGCGGCCATGAAGCCGGTGACGGGGGTCGGGGCGCCCTGGTAGACGTCGGGCGTCCACATGTGGAAGGGCACCGCGCCCACCTTGAACAGCAGGCCCATCACGATCAGCGCGGTGCCGATGAGCAGCAGCGCGTCATTGCCCATGGTGTCGGCGAGCGCCGGGTCGACAGTGGTCAGGGTGCCGTCGACGACCTGGGAGATCGTCGCGTAGGACACCGAGCCCGCGTACCCGTAGAGCAGGGCGATGCCGAACAGGGTGAACGCCGAGGCGAACGCGCCGAGCAGGAAGTACTTCACCGCGGCTTCCTGCGACATGAGCCGCTTGCGGCGGGCCAGGGCGCACAGCAGGTACAGCGGGAGGGAGAAGACCTCCAGGGCCACGAACAGCGTCAGCAGGTCGTTGGCCGCCGGGAAGATCAGCATGCCCGTGACCGCGAACAGCAGCAGCGGGAAGACCTCGGTGGTGGTGAAGCCGGCCCGCACGGCGGCCTTCTCGCTGTCGCTGCCGGGGACGGAGGCGGCCTGGGCGGCGAAGGAGTCGACGTGGTTGCCGTGCGCCTGCGGGTCCAGCTTGCGCTCGGCGAAGGTGAACAGGCCGACCAGCGCGGCCAGCAGGATCGTGCCCTGCAGGAACAGCGCCGGTCCGTCGACCGCGACGGCGCCCATGGCGGCGATGTGCGCCTTGGTGGTGCCGTAGCCGTCGGCCGCGAGCACGACGACCGCCGCGAAGGCGGCGCACAGGGCCACGACCGACACGAACAGCTGGGCGTAGTAGCGGGACTTGCGCGGCACGAACGCCTCGACCAGTACTCCGACGATCGCCGCGCCCACGACGATCAGGGTGGGCGACAGCTGCCCGTATTCGATCTTCGGCGAGTCGATCTTGGTGATCGGACCGGCCGCGGTTGTCCACAGGCTGTGGACGGCTACTGCGCTCACTTGGCCGCCTCCACCTCGGGCTTGGGGTCGCTCTTGTGTACGTCGGACATGGTCTGCTTGACCGCCGGGTTGACGATGTCCGCGACGGGCTTGGGGTAGACGCCGAGGACGATGAGCAGGACGACCAGCGGCCCGACGACCAGCAGCTCACGCATCCGCAGGTCGGGCATCGCCGAGACCTCCGGCTTGACGGGGCCGGTCATCGTCCGCTGGTACAGGACGAGGGTGTAGAGCGCGGCCAGCACGATGCCGAGGGTGGCGACGATGCCGATCGCCGGGTACCGCGTGAACGTGCCGACCAGGACCAGGAACTCGCTGACGAACGGCGCGAGTCCCGGCAGCGACAGCGTCGCGAGGCCGCCGATCAGGAACGTGCCCGCGAGCACCGGGGCGACCTTCTGCACGCCGCCGTAGTCGGCGATGAGCCGCGAGCCGCGCCGCGAGATCAGGAAGCCGGCGACCAGCATCAGCGCGGCCGTGGACAGGCCGTGGTTGACCATGTAGAGCGTCGCGCCGGACTGGCCCTGGCTGGTCATCGCGAAGATGCCCATGATGATGAAGCCGAAGTGCGAGATCGACGCGTACGCCACCAGCCGCTTGATGTCCCGCTGCCCGACGGCGAGCAGCGCGCCGTAGATGATGCTGATCACGGCGAGCACCAGGATGACGGGCGTCGCCCACTTGCTGGCCTCCGGGAAGAGCTGGAGGCAGAAGCGGAGCATCGCGAAGGTGCCCACCTTGTCGACGACCGCCGTGATGAGCACGGCGACCGGGGCGGTGGCCTCACCCATGGCGTTGGGCAGCCAGGTGTGCAGCGGCCACAGGGGTGCCTTCACGGCGAAGGCGAAGAAGAAGCCGAGGAACAGCCAGCGCTCGGTGTTGGTCGCCATGTCGAGCGAGCCGTTGGCCCGCGCCTGGGCGATCTCCTGCAGGCTGAAGTTCCCGGCGACCACGTACAGCCCGATCACCGCGGCCAGCATGATCAGGCCGCCGACGAGGTTGTAGAGGAGGAACTTCACGGCCGCGTACGACCGTTGCGTGGACGCCACCTGCTCGCCGTGCGCGTGGGCCCGGTCCCCGAAGCCGCCGATGAGGAAGTACATCGGGATCAGCATGGCTTCGAAGAAGATGTAGAAGAGGAAGACGTCGGTGGCCTCGAAGGAGAGGATCACCATCGCCTCGACGCCGAGGATCAGCGCGAAGAAGCCCTGGGTGGGCCGCCACCGCTTGCTGCCGGTCTCCAGCGGGTCGGCGTCGTGCCAGCCGGCGAGGAGGATGAACGGGATCAGCAGGGCGGTCAGCGCGACCAGCGCGACCGCGATGCCGTCGACGCCCAGTTCGTAGCGCACCCCGAAGTCCGCGATCCAGGCGTGCGACTCGGTGAGCTGGTAACGGCCGCCGTCCGGGTCGAAGCGCACCAGGACGGCGATCGCCAGGGCGAGCGTGCCCAGCGAGAAGAGCAGCGCGAGCACCTTGGCGGCGTCGCGGCGCGCGGCCGGTACGGCAGCCGTGGCGATCGCCCCGATGGCCGGGAGCACCGCCGTCGCTGTCAGCAGAGGAAAGGACATCGGTATCAGACCGCCCTCATCAGCAGGGTCGCGGCGACCAGGAGGGCCGCACCGCCGAACATCGAGACCGCGTACGACCGCGCGAAGCCGTTCTGCAGCCTGCGCATCCGCCCGGACAGGCCGCCGACGGAAGCCGCCGTGCCGTTGACGACGCCGTCGACCAGGGTGTGGTCGACGTAGACCAGGGACCGGGTGAGGTGCTCGCCGCCGCGCACCAGGACCACGTGGTTGAAGTCGTCCTGGTACAGGTCGCGGCGGGCGGCCCGGGTGAGCAGCGACCCGCGCGGGGCGACGGCGGGGACCGGGCGGCGGCCGTACTGCGCGTACGCGATCGCCACGCCGATCACCAGGACCGCCATGGTGGCCAGGGTGACCGTGAGGGCGCTGACCGGGGAGTCGCCGTGCTCGTAGCCGGTGACGGGCTCGAGCCAGTGCAGGAAGCGCTCGCCGATGCTGAAGAACGCGCCGGCGAACACGGACCCGACGGCCAGCACGATCATGGGGATCGTCATGACCTTGGGCGACTCGTGCGGGTGCGGCTCGCTGTGCTCGCCGCGGGTCTCGGCGGCGGGCTCCACGCTGGGCCGGTCCGGCGACGGGGTCGGGGCGTTGCGCCAGCGCTCCTCGCCGAAGAACGTCATCAGCATCACGCGCGTCATGTAGTACGCGGTGATGGCCGCGCCGAGCAGGGCGCAGGCGCCGAGGATCCAGCCCTCGGTGCCGCCCTTGGCGAACGCCGCCTCGATGATCTTGTCCTTGGAGAAGAAGCCCGACAGGCCCGGGAAGCCGATGATGGCGAGGTAGCCGAGGCCGAAGGTGATGAACGTGATCGGCATGTACCGGCGCAGGCCGCCGTAGCGGCGCATGTCGACCTCGTCGTTCATGCCGTGCATGACCGAGCCGGCGCCGAGGAACAGGCCGGCCTTGAAGAAGCCGTGCGTCACCAGGTGCATGATCGCGAAGGCGTAGCCGATCGGGCCCAGGCCCGCCGCCAGCACCATGTAGCCGATCTGCGACATGGTCGAGCCGGCCAGCGCCTTCTTGATGTCGTCCTTGGCGCAACCGACGATCGCACCGAACAGGAGCGTGACGGCGCCGACGACGGTGACGACCAGCTGTGCGTCGGGCGCGGCGTTGAAGATCGTGCCGGAGCGGACGATCAGGTAGACGCCGGCGGTGACCATGGTCGCCGCGTGGATGAGCGCGGAGACCGGGGTCGGGCCCTCCATGGCATCGCCGAGCCAGGACTGCAGCGGCACCTGGGCGGACTTGCCGCAGGCGGCGAGCAGCAGCATCAGGGCGATCGCGGTGAGCTTGCCCTCGCCGGCGCCGCCGACCAGCCCGGGGTCCTCGTGGGTGCCGAGCACCGGCCCGAAGGCGAAGGTCCCGAAGGTGGTGAACATCAGCATGATGGCGATCGACAGGCCCACGTCGCCGACGCGGTTGACGAGGAACGCCTTCTTCGCCGCGGTGGCCGCGCTGGGCTTGTGCTGCCAGAAGCCGATGAGCAGGTAGGAGGCGAGGCCGACGCCCTCCCAGCCGACGTACAGCAGCAGGTAGTTGTCGGCGAGGACGAGCAACAGCATCGCCGCCAGGAACAGGTTGAGGTAGCCGAAGAAGCGGCGGCGCCGCTCGTCGTGCTCCATGTACCCGACCGAGTACAGGTGGATCAGCGATCCGACGCCCGTGATGAGCAGGACGAACGTCACCGACAGCTGGTCCAGGCGGAACGCGACGTCCGCCTGGAAGCCCTGGACCGGGATCCAGGTGAACAGGTGCTGGACGAGGGTGCGGTCCGCGGCGTCCTTGCCGAGCAGGTCGCTGAAGAGGATCAGGCCGAACACGAAGGACACGGCCGACAGGAGCGTGCCGATCCAGTGGCCGACGGCGTCGAGCCGACGGCCGCCGACCAGCAGGACGGCCGCTCCGAGCAGGGGCGCCGCGATGAGCAGCGCGATCAGGTTCTCCACGTTTCTTCCGACCCCTTACAGCTTCATCAGGCTGGCGTCGTCGACCGAGGCCGAGTGGCGGGCGCGGAACACCGACACGATGATCGCGAGTCCGACCACGACCTCCGCGGCGGCGACGACCATCGTGAAGAAGGCGATGATCTGGCCGTCGAGGTTGCCGTGCATCCGGGAGAACGCGACGAAGGCGAGGTTGCAGGCGTTGAGCATGAGCTCGACGCACATGAACACCACGATCGCGTTGCGCCGGATGAGCACGCCCGTGGCACCGATCGTGAACAACAGGGCGGCGAGGTAGAGGTAGTTGACCGGGTTCACTTCGACGCCTCCTCGGTGCGCTGGGAGGTCCGCTCGGGGGTCCGCTTGAACAGCGGCGGCTCGACCGCGCCCCGCTCCAGGCGCTCACCGGCGCGCTGTTCGAGGGCCTTGAGGTCGTTGAGCGCCTCGGCCGACACGTCACGGATCTGGCCGCGCTCGCGCAGCGTCTTGCTGACGGTGAGCTCGGAGGGGGTGCCGTCGGGCAGCAGGCCGGCGATGTCCACGGCGTTGTGCCGCGCGTACACGCCGGGGGCCGGCAGCGGCGGGATGTACGTGCCCTCGCGGACGCGCTGCTCGGCCAGCTCGCGCTGGGTGCGGGCGCGCTCGGTGCGCTCGCGGTGGGTGAGCACCATCGCGCCGACGGCGGCCGTGATGAGCAGGGCGCCGGTGATCTCGAAGGCGAAGACGTACTTGGTGAAGATCAGGGCCGCGAGTCCCTCGACGTTGCCGCCGGAGTTGGCCTGGGTGAGGCCGTTGAACTCCTTCAGGGAGGCGTTGCCGATCCCGGCGAACAGCAGGACGCCGAAGCCGACTCCGCACAGCAGGGCCAGCCAGCGCTGGCCCTTGATGGTCTCCTTCAGGGAGTCGGCCGCGGTCACGCCGACGAGCATCACCACGAACAGGAACAGCATCATGATCGCGCCGGTGTAGACGACGACCTGCACGATGCCCAGGAAGTAGGCGCCGTTGGCGAGGTAGAAGACCGCCAGGACGATCATCGTGCCGGCGAGGCAGAGTGCGCTGTGGACGGCCCGCCTCATGAAGACGGTGCACAGGGCGCCGATCACCGCGACGGTGCCGAGGACCCAGAACTGGACGGCCTCGCCGGTGGAGGTGGAGTAGGCGGCGAGCGGGGTGCTCATCGGCCGGTCACCTCCCGCGACGCCGGCTCGTCCGTCCCGAAGGTGGACGACGCCTCCTGCGGCGCCTCGCCCTTGGAGAGGGCGGTCTGCCGCTCGGTGCCGGGCGCGGCCTCGGTCACGAGTCCGCGGTAGTAGTCCTGCTCGTCCATGCCGGGGTAGATCGCATGGGGCGTGTCGACCATGCCCTCGTCGAGCCCGGCGAGCAGCTGCTCCTTGGTGTAGATGAGGTTCGCGCGGCTGGAGTCGGCCAGCTCGAACTCGTTGGTCATCGTCAGCGCGCGCGTGGGGCACGCCTCGATGCACAGGCCGCACAGGATGCAGCGGGCGTAGTTGATCTGGTACACGCGCCCGTACCGCTCGCCCGGGGAGTAGCGCTCCTCCTCCGTGTTGTCCGCGCCCTCGACGTAGATGGCGTCGGCGGGGCAGGCCCAGGCGCACAGCTCGCAGCCGACGCACTTCTCCAGGCCGTCCGGATGGCGGTTGAGCTGGTGCCGTCCGTGGAACCGCGGAGCCGTGGTCTTCTGCTGCTCCGGGTACTGCTCGGTCAGCCGCTTCTTGAACATGGCCTTGAAGGTCACGCCGAAGCCGGCGACGGGGTTCATGAAGCCGGGCTTCAACGGCTCGGTCTCCTTCGGCTCCTCAGCCATCGGACGCCTCCTTTCCCTCCAGAGATCCGTCACTCTGAGTATCGACCCCACCACTGACAATGAGCTCCCGCTCCCGACGCGGGCGGCGCCTGGGCACCGGCGGCAGCTCCTGTCCGGGCAGCGGCGGCACGGGGAACCCGCCCGCCATCGGGTCGAAGCCGGGGGGCGGTTCGGCGCCCTGCGCGCTCTCCTTGGACTTCTCGCGGAACATGTCGGCGACGAAGGAGACGAGCAGCAGGGCCAGCACGGCGCCGCCGACGTAGAGGGCGATGTCGGCGAAGTCGTAGTGCTCGTTGCGCAGGGTCCGTACGGTCGCGACGAGCATCAGCCAGGTCACGGAGACCGGGATGAGGACCTTCCAGCCGAGCTTCATCAGCTGGTCGTAGCGCACGCGCGGGAGCGTGCCGCGCAGCCAGATGAACACGAACAGCAGCAGCTGCACCTTGAGGACGAACCAGAGCATCGGCCACCAGCCGTGGTTCGCGCCCTCCCAGAAGGTGCTGACGGGCCACGGGGCGCGCCAGCCGCCGAGGAAGAGGGTGGCCGACACCGCCGACACCGTCACCATGTTCGCGTACTCGGCGAGCATGAACAGCGCGAACTTGATCGACGAGTACTCGGTGTTGAAGCCGCCCACCAGGTCGCCCTCGGACTCGGGCATGTCGAAGGGGGCGCGGTTGGTCTCGCCGACCATGGTGACGATGTAGAGGATGAAGGACACCGGCAGCAGCAGGACGTACCAGCGGTCCGTCTGCTGGTCGACGATCGTCGACGTCGACATGGAGCCGGAGTAGAGGAACACCGAGGCGAACGCGGCGCCCATGGCGATCTCGTACGAGATCATCTGGGCGCAGGAGCGCAGGCCGCCCAGCAGCGGGTAGGTGGAGCCGGAGCTCCAGCCCGCCAGGACGATGCCGTAGATGCCGACCGAGGCGACCGCGAGGATGTACAGCAGCGCGATCGGCAGGTCGGTGAGCTGCATCGTGGTGCGCGTGCCGAAGATCGAGACCTCGTTGTCGGCCGGGCCGAAGGGGATCACGGCGATCGCCATGAACGCCGGGACGACCGCGATGATCGGCGCGAGGACGTAGACGACCTTGTCCGCGCGCTTGACGACGACGTCCTCCTTCAGCATCAGCTTCACGCCGTCGGCGAGCGACTGGAGCATGCCCCAGGGGCCGTGCCGGTTGGGGCCGATGCGCAGCTGCATCCAGGCCACGACCTTGCGCTCCCACACGATGGAGAACAGCACGGTCACCAGGACGAAGGCGAAGCAGAACACGGCCTTGACGACGATCAGCCACCAGGGGTCACGGCCGAACATCGAGAGGTCCTCAGCGGCGACGTACGGGCTCATGCCTCCACCTCCTGGGGGACGTCGGCGGCCGGCGTCGCCGGGCCGATGCGGACGAGGGAGCCGGGCCGCGCGCCGGTGTCGGAGGCGACGCCCCGGCCGGTGGAGTTGAGCGGCAGCCAGACCACGCGGTCGGGCATCTCGGTGATCTGCAGCGGCAGCTCGACCGCTCCGGCCGGCCCGGTGACGGAGAGCAGCTCGCCGTCCGTGACGCCCGCCTCGGCGGCGGTGGCCGACGAGACACGCGCGCGTGCCGCGTGCCGGGTCCCGGCGAGCGCCTCGTCGCCCTCCTGCAGCAGGCCCTGGTCGAGCAGCAGCCGGTGCCCGGCGAGCACGGCCTCCCCGGCCGCGGGCCGCGGCAGCGCGCCCGCGGTGTCCAGCGGGTCGGCGGCCCGGCCGCCCTCCCAGGCGCCGAGGCGGTCGATCTCCGCGCGCGTGGTGCGCAGGTCCGGCAGGCCCAGGTGGACGTCCATGGCGTCGGCCAGCATCTGCAGCACGCGCGCGTCGGTGGGCGCCAGGCGCCGGGTCATCTGGTCGGGCTTGAGCGCGGCGTCGAAGAAGCGCACCCTGCCCTCCCAGTTCAGGAAGGCGCCGGGCTTCTCCGCGACCGCGGCGACGGGCAGGACGACGTCGGCGCGCTCGGTGACCTCGCTGGGCCGCAGCTCCAGCGACACCACGAAGCCCACCTCGTCGAGGGCGGCACGCGCGCGGGCCGGGTCGGGCAGGTCGGCGAGCTCCACACCTGCCACGAGCAGCGCCTGCAGCTCGCCGTCCGCGGCGGCCTGCACGATCTGGCCGGTGTCGCGGCCGTAGCGCAGCGGCAGTTCGGCGACGCCCCAGACGGCGGCGACCTCGTCGCGCGCGCGGGGGTCGGTGGCCGGCCGGCCGCCGGGCAGCAGCGACGGCAGGGCGCCCGCCTCGATGGCGCCCCGCTCCCCGGCCCGGCGCGGGATCCACACCAGCCGGGCACCGGTCGCGGTCGCCGCCCGTACGGCGGCGGTGAGACCGCCGGGCACCGCGGCCAGCCGCTCGCCGACGACGATGACCGCGCCCTCGGTGCGCAGCGCCGCGCCCGCGAGGGCGCCGTCGCCTTCGAGGCCGACCTGGCCGGCGAGCGCGTCGAGCCAGTCGGTCTCGGTGCCCGGAGCGGCCGGCAGCAGCGTGCCGCCCGCCTTCTCCAGGCCGCGCGTGGCGTGCGTGGCCAGCGCGAAGACCTTCTGCCCGTGCTTGCGCCAGGCCTTGCGCAGCCGCAGGAAGACGCCTGGCGCCTCCTCCTCGGCCTCGAACCCGACCAGCAGGACGGCGGGCGCCTCCTCCAGGGCGGTGTACGTGACGCCCGTACCGTCGAGGTCGCGACCGCGGCCGGCGACCCGGGCCGCGAGGAAGTCGGCCTCCTCGCCGCTGTGCACACGGGCGCGGAAGTCGATGTCGTTGGTGTCGAGCGCCACGCGCGTGAACTTGCTGTACGCGTAGGCGTCCTCGACGGTGAGGCGGCCGCCGGTCAGGACGCCGGTGCGGCCGCGCGAGGCGAGCAGCCCCTGGGCGGCGATCTGCAGCGCCTCCGGCCAGGAGGCCGGCTCCAGCTCGCCCTCCGCGTTGCGCACGAGGGGCGTCTCCAGCCGGTCCTTCTGCTGCGCGTACCGGAACGCGAACCGCCCCTTGTCGCAGATCCACTCCTCGTTGACCTCGGGGTCGGTGGCCGCGAGGCGCCGCATCACCTTGCCGCGCCGGTGGTCGGTGCGGGTGGCGCAGCCGCCGGAGCAGTGCTCGCACACCGACGGCGAGGAGACCAGGTCGAACGGGCGGGAGCGGAACCGGTAGGCGGCCGAGGTGAGCGCGCCGACCGGGCAGATCTGGATGGTGTTGCCGGAGAAGTACGACTCGAACGGGTCGCCCTCGCCGGTGCCGACCTGCTGCAGCGCGCCCCGCTCGATCAGTTCGATCATCGGGTCGCCGGCGACCTGGTTGGAGAAGCGGGTGCAGCGCGCGCACAGCACGCACCGCTCGCGGTCGAGCAGCACCTGGGTGGAGATCGGCACGGGCTTCTCGTAGGTGCGCTTGCGGCCCTCGAAGCGGGACTCGGCGTTGCCGTGGGACATCGCCTGGTTCTGCAGCGGGCACTCGCCGCCCTTGTCGCAGACCGGGCAGTCCAGCGGGTGGTTGATGAGCAGCAGCTCCATCACGCCGTGCTGGGCCTTCTCGGCGACCGGCGAGGTGAGGTGCGTCTTCACCACCATGCCGTCGGTGCAGGTGATGGTGCAGGACGCCATGGGCTTGCGCTGGCCCTCGACCTCGACGATGCACTGGCGGCAGGCGCCCGCCGGGTCGAGGAGGGGGTGGTCGCAGAAGCGGGGGATCTCGATGCCGAGCTGTTCGGCGGCCCGGATGACCAGGGTGCCCTTGGGCACGCTGATCCCGATGCCGTCGATCGTCAGCGACACGAGGTCTTCCGGCGGGACCGCCGCCTCTCCTCCGCCGGAGGGAGCACTGGTGGTCACGGTCATGCGTTCACCTCCGGGCGGTCCGCCCAGGCCGTCGACTTGGCCGGGTCGAAGGGGCAGCCCCGGCCCGTGATGTGCTGCTCGTACTCCTCGCGGAAGTACTTCAGCGAGGAGAAGATCGGCGAGGCGGCGCCGTCGCCGAGGGCGCAGAACGACTTGCCGTTGATGTTGTCGGCGATGTCGTTGAGCTTGTCGAGGTCGCTCATGGCGCCCTTGCCGGCCTCGATGTCGCGCAGCAGCTGCACGAGCCAGTAGGTGCCCTCGCGGCAGGGGGTGCACTTGCCGCAGGACTCGTGGGCGTAGAACTCGGTCCAGCGGGTCACGGCCCGCACCACGCAGGTGGTCTCGTCGAAGCACTGCAGCGCCTTGGTGCCGAGCATGGAACCGGCGGCGCCCACGCCCTCGTAGTCGAGGGGGACGTCCAGGTGCTCGTCGGTGAACATCGGCGTGGAGGAGCCGCCCGGCGTCCAGAACTTCAGCCGGTGGCCCGGCCGCATGCCGCCGCTCATCTCCAGCAGCTGGCGCAGGGTGATGCCGAGCGGGGCCTCGTACTGGCCGGGGCTGGCGACGTGGCCACTGAGCGAGTAGAGCGTGAAGCCCGGGGACTTCTCGCTGCCCATCGAACGGAACCAGTCCTTGCCCCGCTGCAGGATCGCGGGAACCGACGCGATCGACTCGACGTTGTTCACGACAGTGGGGCACGCATACAGGCCCGCGACAGCAGGGAAGGGAGGACGGAGCCGCGGTTGACCCCGGCGGCCTTCGAGGGAGTCCAGCAGCGCGGTCTCCTCACCGCAGATGTACGCGCCCGCGCCCGCGTGCACGGTGAGTTCCAGGTCGAGTCCGCTGCCGAGGATGTTCTCGCCGAGGAAGCCGGCCTCGTGGGCCTCGCGCACGGCCGCGTGCAACCGCCGCAGGACGGGGACGACTTCACCCCGCAGGTAGATGAACGCGTGCGAGGACCTGATGGCGTAGCACGCGATGACGATGCCCTCGATGAGGCTGTGCGGGTTCGCGAAGAGGAGCGGGATGTCCTTGCACGTCCCCGGCTCCGACTCGTCGGCGTTGACAACAAGATAGTGCGGCTTTCCGTCCCCCTGGGGGATGAACTGCCACTTCATCCCCGTCGGGAACCCCGCGCCGCCGCGGCCGCGCAGACCGGAGTCCTTCACGTACGCGATCAGGTCGTCCGGTGACATGGCGAGCGCCTTGCGGAGCCCTTCGTACCCCTCGTGCCTCCGATAGACGTCCAGGGTCCAGGACCGGTCCTCGTCCCAGAAGGCCGACAGCACGGGTGCGAGCAGCTTCTCGGGTCCGGTGTCCTTCAGCTCGGGTGCCAAGGTCATCACTCCCCCTCCTCGGCGGTGGGCCCTGCCGGGTGGGCGGGGTCGGAGGCCGACGTGTCCTGCGGCGCGTCGTGCGAACTGAGGTGCTCGTTCGGCGACGGCTCGTGCACCGTGCCGCCGTGCGGCTCGTCGTGCGGGCCGCCGTCGCGCGGATGGACCACGCGCGCGGGTGCGGCCTCTCCCCTTGCCAGGCGAAGGCCCACCAGCGACGCCGGTCCCGCACTGCCGCCCGCCTCGACGGCCCCGTCCCGCTCGTCGGGGAAGCCGGCCAGGATCCGCGCGGTCTCCTTGAAGGTGCACAGCGGCGCCCCGCGCGTGGGCGAGACGGTCCGCCCGGTGCGCAGGTCGTCCACCAGGCGCTTGGCGCTGTGCACGTCCTGGTTGTCGAAGAACTCCCAGTTCACCATCACGACCGGCGCGAAGTCGCAGGCCGCGTTGCACTCGATGTGCTCCAGGGTGATCTTCCCGTCGTCGGTGGTCTCGCCGTTGCCGACGCCGAGGTGGTCCTGGAGCGCCTCGAAGATGGCGTCGCCTCCCATCACGGCGCACAGGGTGTTGGTGCAGACGCCCACCTGGTAGTCACCGCTCGGCTTGCGCCGGTACATCGTGTAGAAGGTGGCGACGGCGGTGACCTCGGCCGTGGTCAGGCCGAGGACGTCCGCGCAGAACTGCATCCCGGTGCGCGTGACGTGGCCCTCCTCCGACTGCACGAGGTGCAGCAGCGGCAGGAGCGCGGAGCGGGAGTCGGGGTAGCGCGCGATGACCTCGCGCGCGTCCGCCTCGAGCCGGGCGCGGACGTCGTCCGGGTACGCGGGTGCGGGCAGTTCGGGCATGCCCAGGCTGACGCCCCGCTCCGAAGAACTGGTGGTCACCGGTCGACGCCTCCCATCACGGGGTCGATGGACGCGACGGCGACGATGACGTCGGCGACCTGGCCGCCCTCGCACATCGCCGCCATGGCCTGCAGGTTGGTGAAGGACGGGTCACGGAAGTGGACCCGGAAGGGGCGGGTGCCGCCGTCGGACACGGCGTGCACCCCGAGTTCGCCCTTGGGCGACTCGACGGCCACGTACGCCTGGCCCGGCGGGACCCGGAAGCCCTCGGTGACCAGCTTGAAGTGGTGGATCAGGGACTCCATGGAGGTGCCCATGATCTGCTTGATGTGGTCCAGGGAGTTACCGAGCCCGTCGGGTCCCAGGGCGAGCTGGGCGGGCCAGGCGATCTTCTTGTCGGCGACCATCACCGGGCCGGGCCGGAGCCGGTCCAGGCACTGCTCGATGATCCGCAGCGACTGGCGCATCTCCTCGAGCCGGATGAGGAAGCGGCCGTAGGCGTCGCAGGACTCGGCGGTCGGGACGTCGAAGTCGTACGTCTCGTAGCCGCAGTACGGCTGCGCCTTGCGCAGGTCGTGCGGCAGGCCGGTGGCGCGCAGGATGGGCCCGCTGGCGCCGAGGGCCACGCAGCCGGCCAGGTCGAGGTAGCCGACGTCCTGCATGCGGGCCTTGAAGATGGGGTTCCCGGTGGCGAGCTTGTCGTACTCCGGGAGGTTCCGCTTCATCTTCTTCACGAACTCGCGGACCTGGTCCACCGCGCCGGGCGGCAGGTCCTGGGCGAGTCCGCCGGGCCGGATGTACGCGTGGTTCATGCGCAGGCCCGTGATGAGCTCGTAGAGGTCGAGAATCATTTCACGATCGCGGAACCCGTAGATCATGATCGTGGTGGCGCCGAGTTCCATGCCGCCGGTGGCGATGCACACCAGGTGGGAGGAGAGCCGGTTCAGCTCCATCAGGAGCACCCGGACGATCTCGGCCCGCTCGGTGATCTGGTCCTCGATGCCGAGGAGCTTCTCGACGGCGAGACAGTAGGCGGTCTCGTTGAAGAAGGACGTCAGGTAGTCCATGCGCGTCACGAACGTGGTGCCCTGCGTCCAGGTCCGGTACTCGAGGTTCTTCTCGATGCCGGTGTGGAGGTAGCCGATGCCGCAGCGGGCCTCGGTGACCGTCTCGCCCTCGATCTCCAGGATGAGCCGCAGCACTCCGTGGGTGGAGGGGTGCTGGGGACCCATGTTGACGACGATGCGCTCGTCGTCCGCGCGGACCGCCGACTGGGCGACCTCGTCCCAGTCGCCGCCGGTGACGGTGTAGACGGTTCCCTCGGTGGTCTCGCGCGCCGAGGCCGCCGATGCGGCGAATGCTGACTGCGTGCTCACGAGTACGACCTCCGCTGGTCCGGGGCCGGGATCTGGGCGCCCTTGTACTCGACGGGGATGCCGCCGAGGGGATAGTCCTTGCGCTGCGGATGGCCCTGCCAGTCGTCCGGCATCATGATCCGCGTCAGGGCCGGGTGACCGTCGAAGACGATGCCGAAGAAGTCGTACGTCTCGCGCTCGTGCCAGTCGTTCGTCGGGTAGACGGAGACCAGGGACGGGATGCGCGGGTCGGCGTCGGGGGCGCTGACTTCGAGGCGGATCAGCCGGTTGTGGGTGATCGAGCGCAGGTGGTAGACGGCGTGCAGCTCGCGGCCCTTGTCGTGCGGGTAGTGGACGCCGCTGACGCCGGTGCACAGCTCGAAGCGCAGGGCCGGGTCGTCGCGCAGGGTGCGGGCGACGCGCGGCAGGTGCTCGCGCTCGATGTGGAAGGTGAGCTCGCCGCGGTCGACGACCGTCTTCTCGATGGCGTTGTCGGGGAGGAGTCCCTGTTCCTCCAGCGCGCCCTCGAGTTCGTCGGCGACCTCGTCGAACCAGCCGCCGTAGGGCCGGCTCGCCGGGCCGGGGAGCCGCACCGAGCGGACCAGGCCGCCGTAGCCGGAGGTGTCGCCGCCGTTGTCGGCGCCGAACATGCCGCGCTGGACACGGATCTCCTCGCCGCCGTCGCCGCGCTGGCCGGGGAGGTTGGAGGCGGACAGGTCCTTGTCCGGGTTCGGCCCGGCCACACCGTGCGCCGCGGCCACGGGTGCCGCCCCGGCCGCGTCGCCCGCCTTGCCCTCGGGCGCCTTCGCACCGGCCGCCCCGGCGGCCTTGGCACCGGCCGTCCCGGCGGCCGCGGCATCGCCCGCCCCGGCCGTCTTCGCGTCAGCCGTCTTCGCCCCGGCCGGCTCGGGCGCCTTCGCGTCAGCCGTCTTCGCCCCGGCGGCTTCGTTCGCCGTCGCGCCGCCGCCCGGCTCGCCGGCCTTCGTGCCGTCCGGCTGTCCGACCCCGTCCGGTCCCTTCGTGCCGGGGGCGCCGTTCGCCCCAGCCGGCCGGTCCGCGCCACCCGGCTGCTTCGTGCCGTCAGGTTCGTTCGCGCCGTCCGGCTGCTTCGGGCCGTGGGTGCCGTTCGCGTCGCTCATCGCAGCAGCCCCTTCATCTCGATCGTGGGCAGGGCCGTGAGCGCCGCTTCCTCCGCCTCGCGGGCCGCCTCCTCGGCGTTCACGCCGAGCTTGGAGTTCTGGATCTTGTGGTGGAGCTTGAGGATCGCGTCCACCAGCATCTCGGGGCGCGGCGGGCAGCCGGGCAGGTAGATGTCGACCGGGACGACGTGGTCGACGCCCTGGACGATGGAGTAGTTGTTGAACATGCCGCCGGAGGACGCGCACACGCCCATGGAGATGACCCACTTGGGGTTCGGCATCTGGTCGTAGACCTGCCGCAGCACCGGCGCCATCTTCTGGCTGACCCGGCCGGCGACGATCATCAGGTCCGCCTGGCGGGGCGAGCCGCGGAAGACCTCCATACCGAAGCGCGCCAGGTCGTAGCGCCCGGCGCCGGTGGTCATCATCTCGATCGCGCAGCAGGCGAGTCCGAAGGTGGCGGGGAAGACGGACGCCTTGCGCACCCAGCCCGCGGCCTGCTCGACGGTGGTCAGCAGGAAGCCGCTCGGCAGCTTTTCTTCGAGTCCCATGTCGTTGAGCCCCTCAGTCCCATTCCAGGCCGCCGCGCCGCCATACGTACGCGTACGCGACGAAGACGGTGAGCACGAAGAGCAGCATCTCCACGAGCCCGAAGACCCCCAGGGCGTCGAAGGTGACGGCCCAGGGGTAGAGGAAGACGATCTCGATGTCGAAGACGATGAAGAGCATCGCCGTCAGGTAGTACTTGATGGGGAAGCGCCCGCCGCCGGCCGGCGTGGGGGTCGGCTCGATGCCGCACTCGTAGGCTTCGAGCTTGGCGCGGTTGTACCGCTTCGGACCGATCAGCGTGGCCATGACCACGGAGAAGATCGCAAAGCCTGCCCCGAGGGCTCCCAGTACGAGGATGGGCGCATACGCGTTCACCGCTCCTCGCTCCTCTCAGTCGGCACTGACTGCTGGCGGTTGCGTCCGGCTCACGCCCGCCCCACGCGCCCCTCGAACCCCGCTCGTCCCGGCGAAGATCGAGAACATGTGAAGCAGGTCACAAGCCCAACTGCCTCGCATCCTATGCCTGCCACTCTGTGATCTGCGACACGGGGTATTGCACAAGCTTTGTGATCTCCACCACCTGACGAAGGATCATGAAGTCATATCAGCGGTGATCTTCATACGCGAAGCGTCAGAGTGATCACAAGAAGTGACATTCTCGCTCGTCATCGCAGGCAGGAGGGTGCGTCTCCATATCAAGAGGGTTCCCTTGCATGCAAATTGGCGTTGGACGCGGGGCCTTGGTAGAGGACCGCGTTCACACATCAGAGGGACGCGAGGGGCTGATGTGGACGGCGGACGGCCGCGTGCGCGCGTTCACGAGCGGACCGGGAGGCTCCGCGGGCCGTCGGACGCGGCCGGCCCGGTGATCGTTCCGTGACCTCCGCCACATGATGAGAGGCGCCTGAGAACCGGGGTTGGCCAACGGTCTCAACCAATGGTAGGCGGCGGGCAATTCGGGCGTAACAGCGAAAGCCCATGATCACAGGCATGATCACTTGCGTCCGCAATGTCCGTTACGGCGTCAATAAAGAACCACACGCCGGGGAGTTGGGGCGTGCGTTGAGCAATTGTGGCGCACCACACGTTTCTTGAAGGTATGGAGGAGCCCCTGGTACCGCTAGTACCCATGTCCCACACCGCTCACATACGCAGCCACCGGAAACCCCGCTCCCGCACCGCGTCGACGATCGCGATGCGGGCCGGAGTCGCCGGTGGCATCCTCAGCACCGTGGCAGTGGCCGGAGCCTCGGCCGCGGCGAACGCGGCCGAGCCGGTGACGCAGACGCTCGAACTGCCCACCCTGACGGCCGACCTGTCCGCACAGGTCGCCCAGTCCGCGGAGGCCACGCAGCTGGCCGCCGCGAACTACCAGCTCCAGGCGGAGCGTGACGCGGCCGCCGCCGCGGCCGCCAAGGAGGCCGCGAAGGACCTCGCCGCCGCCAAGAAGGCCGAGGCCCGCAAGAAGGCCGCGGAGGAGGCCCGTCAGGCCGCCGCCGAGCGCGCCGCGCGCGACTCCCAGCGCACCACGCTCGCCGCGGCCGCGGACACCGGTTCCAGCAGCGTCAGCACGTCCACGCACACGTCCACGGCGACCGGTTCGGCCGCGGCCGTCATCGACTTCGTGCGGGCGCAGGTCGGCGACGCGTACGTCTCCGGCGGCACCGGCCCCAACTCGTGGGACTGTTCCGGCCTGGTGCAGGCCGCCTTCCGCCAGGTCGGCATCGACCTGCCGCGCGTCTCCCAGGACCAGTCCACCGCCGGCACCCAGGTGTCGCTGGACAACCTCCAGCCGGGCGACATCCTCTACTGGGGCGGCGCCGGCAGCGCCTACCACGTGGCGGTGTACGTGGGCGGCGGCATGTTCGTGGGCGCGCAGAACCCGTCCACCGGTGTGGTCGAGAAGCCGCTGTCGTACGACCCGCCGTCCGGCGCGGTGCGGGTGCTCTGACCGGCAGCGGCACGGAAGCACGACGAACACGACGAAGGGTCGCAACCGCCGAGCGGTGGCGACCCTTCGTCGTGTGGTCGTGACGTCGGCGCCTCAGGCCTTCGGGGCCACCTTGCTCAGGCCGTTGATGAGGCGGTCCATCGCGTCGCCGCCCGTCGGGTCGGTCAGGTTGGCGAGCAGCTTGAGGGTGAACTTCATCAGCATCGGGTGGGTCAGGCCGCGCTGGGCGGCGATCTTCATGACCTTCGGGTTGCCGATGAGCTTCACGAAGGCGCGGCCCAGCGTGTAGTAGCCGCCGTAGGTGTCCTTGAGGATCCGCGGGTAGCGCTGGAGGGCCAGTTCGCGCTGGCCGGGCGTCGCGCGCGCGTGGGCCTGGACGATGACGTCGGCGGCGATCTGCCCGGACTCCATGGCGTAGGCGATGCCCTCGCCGTTGAAGGGGTTCACCAGGCCGCCGGCGTCGCCGACGAGGAGCAGGCCCTTGGTGTAGTGCGGCTGGCGGTTGAAGGCCATGGGCAGGGCGGCGCCGCGGATCGGGCCGGTCATGTTCTCCGGGGTGTAGCCCCAGTCCTCGGGCATCGACGCGCACCAGGCCTTGAGCACCTCGCGCCAGTCCAGCTCCTTGAAGGAGTCGGAGGTGTTGAGGACGCCGAGGCCGACGTTGGAGGTGCCGTCGCCCATGCCGAAGATCCAGCCGTAGCCGGGCAGCAGGCGGTCCTCGCCGGGGCCGCGCCGGTCCCACAGCTCCAGCCAGGACTCCAGGTAGTCGTCCTCGTGGCGCGGGGAGGTGAAGTACGTCCGCACGGCGACGCCCATCGGGCGGTCCTCGCGGCGGTGCAGGCCCATCGCGAGGGACAGGCGGGTGGAGTTGCCGTCGGCGGCGACCACCAGCGGCGCGTGGAAGGTGACCTCGCGCTTGTCCTCGCCGAGCTTGGCCCGCACTCCGGTGATGCGGCCGGTGCGGTCGTCGACGAGGGGTGCGCCGACGTTGCAGCGCTCGTACAGGCGGGCGCCCGCCTTCTGCGCCTGGCGGGCGAGCTGCTCGTCGAAGTCGTCGCGCTTGCGGACCAGGCCGTAGTCGGGGAAGGAGGCGAGGTCCGGCCAGTCCAGCTGGAGCCGGACGCCGCCGCCGATGATGCGCAGGCCCTTGTTGCGCAGCCAGCCGGCCTCCTCGGAGATGTCGATCCCCATGGCGACGAGCTGCTTCACGGCGCGCGGGGTGAGGCCGTCGCCGCAGACCTTCTCGCGCGGGAACTCGGTCTTCTCCAGGAGCAGGACGTCGAGGCCGGCCTTGGCGAGGTGGTAGGCCGTGGTGGAACCGGCCGGTCCCGCGCCCACGACGATCACGTCGGCGGTGTTGTTCCCGGCGAACGGCTCGACGGACGACGAGGGCTCGGCGGAGGAGGAGGGCCCGGCGGGCGACGAGGGCTCGGCGGAGGAGGAGGGCCCGGCGGGCGACGAGGACTCGGAGGGCTCGGGAAGGGGTTCGGTCTCGACGGTCACGGCGGGATCTCCCCAAGTTCGACATCTGCGTGCCGGCCGGCACTGGACATGGGCAGTCTATTCAGCAGAATTGATCACCCGGCTGAAGGGCTGCCCCGTGAACCGAGCTCTCCCCGTAGTACGGCTGCGCGTCCCCACCGACGAGGACGCGGTCGCCTGGCACCGGGTCTTCGACGACCCCGAGGTGATGGAGTTCCACGGCGGCCGCTCCGCGGAGCTGTTCGTCTACGAGGAACTCACCGCCCGCCAGCGCCGGCACGACGCCGAGCACGGCTTCTGCCTGTGGACGGTGCTCGACGAGTCCGACCGGGTCATCGGCTTCACCGGCGCCCAGCCGTGGCCGCGGGACTGGGGTCCCACGGGTGAGATCGAGATCGGCTGGCGGCTCGGACGGGAGTTCTGGGGCCGGGGGTACGTCACGGCGGCCGCCCGCATGACCCTGGAACGGGTGCGGGAGGCGGGCGTGCCGACGGTGGTGGCGATGGTCGACGCGCGCAACACCCGGTCGATCGCGGTGACCAGGCGGCTGGGGATGCGGCTCGCCGAGGTGTTCACCACGCCGGCCTCGCAGCGGGAGGGCCACTGCTACCGGCTGGACCTCGCCCCCGCGACTGGTAACGCAGCGTAACCGACTGTCACAGAAAGCCACTTGGCGCTTCCGGACGGCACCCCGGGCGGCTACCCTGCCAGTACCGCTGGGGGTGACATCTGTGCTCATACCGCCCAAGACTCCCGAAGTGCGCGTGCCCAGGCTCGTCGGTCTCATGGCCGTGGACGCGCGCGAGACGGCCCTGGCCCACGGCGTGCTGCTGGCCGCGCCCGACCGGCCCGAGTTCGGCCGCACGGTCGTCGACCACGTCGTACGGCAGTACCCGCCACCCGGGGCCGAGGTACCGCGCGGGGCCGTCGTCACCGTGTGGTTCGACTTCCGCGAGGGGGAGGGCGGTGGCGGCTCGGGCGTGCGCGAACCGCGGGTGCCGAGACCGGGCGGGGGCGGACTGGAGCGCGAACTGGACCGGCCGGGGGACGCCTTCGAGGCGATCGTCCGCTGAGTCGTCTCCGCGGCGACTCAGCTCTCCTTGAAGCCCCGGTGCAGGGCCACGACCCCGCCCGTGAGGTTCCGCCACGCGACCCGCGACCAGCCGGCCCCGCGCAGCCTCTCGGCCAGGGCGGGCTGGTCGGGCCAGGCGCGGATGGACTCGGCGAGGTAGACGTAGGCGTCGGGGTTGGAGGAGACCGCGCGGGCGACCGGGGGCAGCGCGCGCATCAGGTACTCGGTGTAGACGGTGCGGAAGGGCGCCCAGGTGGGGTGGGAGAACTCGCAGATGACGACCCGCCCGCCGGGCCGCGTCACGCGGTGCATCTCGCGCAGGGCGGCGTCGAAGTCCTGCACGTTGCGCAGCCCGAAGGAGATGCTCACGGCGTCGAACGTGTCGTCCTTGAACGGCAGCCGGGTCGCGTCGCCCGCGGTGAACGGCAGCCAGGGCTGGCGCTTCTTGCCGACCTGGAGCATGCCGAGCGAGAAGTCGCAGGGGACGACGTAGGCGCCGGTCCGGGCGAAGGGCAGCGAGGAGGTCGCCGTGCCGGCCGCGAGGTCGAGGACCTTCTGCGCGGGGCGCGCGTCGACCGCCCGCGCCACCTCCTTGCGCCAGCGCCGGTCCTGTCCCAGGGACAGCACGTCGTTGGTCAGGTCGTACCGTTCCGCCACGTTGTCGAACATCGAAGCGACTTCGTGCGGCTGCTTGTCCAGGGATGCGCGGGTCACGGGCCCATTGTTGCAGCCCGGTCTCACGGCAGGAGCCGGGGCTTCCTGCGCGCCGCGACGTCCTCCACCCAGCCGCACAGCAGCACGAACAGCGCGATCAGCACCCAGCCGACGCCGAACAGGAACCACTGGCTGTCCAGCGGCAGGTGCGCGGCCAGGGCGGGCACGTCCCAGAACCGGTCGATCACCGGGACGGCGAGGACCAGGGCGATCTCGTGCCAGAGGTAGATCGTCACCGCGCGCGCGTTGAAGACGGTGACGGTCCGGTCCAGGCGGCGGTAGCGGGTGAGCCAGGCGAAGTCGACGCGGAAGTACGCCTTCGCCCACATCAGCAGCAGCACGGCGCCCGCCGACCAGAAGGCCTGGGCGAGCGGGTCCTCGTCCAGGTCGTACGTGCCGTACACCGCCTGGTGGGAGACGGCGTACCAGCCGCCGTACGCCATCGCGGCCAGCGCCGGCAGCACCACCGCCGCCGGCCCCAGCCGCCGCAGGACGCCGTCGCGGTGCGCGAAGCCCGCCAGCCAGCAGCACAGGTACGTCGCCAGGTCCCACAGGGCGCTGCCCACCCGGCCGTCCGGGCCGGCCCAGATGAACTGGAGCACCACGACCGGCACGAGGGACAGGGCCAGCACGGGCGGCGGGGCCAGGCGGAACACCCGCAGCAGCAGCGGCGACAGCAGCACGAACCACAGGTAGGTGCGCAGGTACCAGAGGATCTCCCAGGCCTGCTCGCCCCACGCGTTGCCCGGCGGGTCGCCCAGCGGCACGATCCAGAGGACGATCTCCCGGCCGGGCATCCAGCCGTGGACCAGCATCGCGGCGACGACGAAGACGCCCCAGAACCAGAACGGCGGCAGCAGCCTGCGCAGCCGGCCGCGGACCACGGTGGGCGCGGGGCGCTCCAGGGACTTCGCCATCAGGCTGCCGGCCAGGCCGAACATGATCCCCATGGAGGGGAACACCAGGCCCGCCCAGGCCCAGCCGAAGGTGTGGTACGCGACGACCCGGACGAGGGCCAGCGCCCGCAGGGTGTCGAAGTAGCGGTCCCGGCCGGCGGGCGGCCGGGCCGCGTGCCGGGCCGGGGGTTTCCGCTCGTCGGCTGCCTTCACCTGCGGCTGCGGCTGCGCCTCCGCCGCGGAGGGATGCGCGTACCCCTGCTGTTCCCAGGTCACGAGCCCACCCCGGCCGGGGTGCCGACCTCGCCCGTGCGCTCCAGCTTCTGCCAGCGCAGCCGGCCGCCGGTCAGCGCCGTGACGCAGGAGTGGATCAGCACGAGGTACATCATCTGCCGGTAGGCGAGCTGCTGGAGCGGCATCATCAGCAGGTAGCGGTACATCTCCCGGTCGAGGCGGAAGGCGTAGGCCGCGCACAGGAGTTGGACGCCGAGCACGGCCAGCCAGGCGAGCAGGGCCGCCCGGAGGTCGACGAAGACCATCGAGTAGACGGTGAACACGTCGATCAGCGGCGCGAAGACGGGCGTGACCACCTGGAACAGCACCACCAGCGGCATGCCGACCCGGCCGAAGCGCCCCGAAGGCCCCTTGTCCGTCAGCGACCCGCGGTGCTTCCACAGCGCCTGCATGGTGCCGTAGGACCAACGGTAGCGCTGCGACCACAGCTGCTTCAGGGAGCCCGGCGCCTCGGTCCACGCGCGCGCGTGCTCCTCGTAGACGACCTGCCAGCCCGCCCGGTGCAGGGCGATGGTGATGTCGGTGTCCTCGGCGAGGGTGTCCTCGCTCATCCCGCCGGCCTCCAGCACCGCCTCCCGCCGGAACGCGCCGATCGCGCCCGGGATCGTGGGCATGCAGCGCAGCAGGTCGTACATGCGGCGGTCGAGGTTGAAGCCCATCACGTACTCGATGTGCTGCCAGGCGCCGATGAGGGTGTCGCGGTTGCCGACCTTGGCGTTGCCGGCGACGGCGCCGACGCGCGGGTCGGCGAAGGGCTGCACGAGCTGCCGTACGGTGTCCGGTTCGAAGACGGTGTCGCCGTCCATCATCACCACGATGTCGTGACGGGCGCTGCGGACGCCGTTGTTGAGGGCGGCGGGTTTGCCGACGTTCTCCTGGCGGACGATCCGGACGTTGCGCATGCCGAGCCGGTCGGCGGCGGCCCGCGCGATCTGCGAGGTGCCGTCGGTGGAGCCGTCGTCGACGACGAGGACCTCGATCGGGTGGGTGCTGCGCGCCAGCGACTCCAGGGTGTGGGCGATGCACTCCTTCTCGTTGTACGCCGGGACGATCACGCTGACCGGCCGGGTGACGGCCGGACCCCAGCTGAAGCGGCGTCTGTTGCGCTGCCGGTGGTGGCGGCGGGCGAGGACGAGCATCATCGCGAAGCGGCCCAGGACCGCGACGCCGACGACCACCAGGCCCACACTCAGCGCCGGCACCGTCCACTCGGCGACCGCGACCGCCGCGACCAGCGCCTTGCCCTCGTAGAGGGTGACGCCGGTGGCCGGGCGGTGGGCGGCCTGGAGCCGACCGGTGGTCCCGCCGACGGCCCGGGCCCCGCCGCGCTGCTCCTCCAGGGCCCCGCTGACGGTGGTGAAGGTGTAGCCCTTCGCCTTCATCTTCTCGATGTACTTGGGCAGCGCCGCGATCGTCTGGGAGCGTTCGCCGCCCGCGTCGTGGAACAGCACCGAGGCGCCCTCGCCGTCCTCGGGCGTGGCCCACCGGACGATCTTCGAGACGCCCGGCCTCTTCCAGTCGTCGCTGTCGGTGTCGACGAAGACGCTGGTGTAGCCCTCCTCGCCGAGCGTGCGGTAGACGGGCCAGCTGTAGTTGTCGATGGCGTCCGTCTGGGAGGAGTAGGGCGCGCGGAACAGGGTCGTCGTGATGCCCGCCGCGCCGGCCAGCGCGAGCTGGGTCTGGGTGATCTCGCGCCGGACGCGGGCGTCGCCCTGGTACGACAGGTCGACGTGCGTGAAGGTGTGGATGCCGACCTCGTTGCCCTGGCGCACCAGGTCCCGCACCACACCCGGGTAGCGGGACACCATGGAGCCGACCAGGAAGAACGTGCCCGGCACGTCGTACTTCTCCAGGACGGCCAGCACCCGGGGCGTCCAGGTGGGGTCGGGGCCGTCGTCGAAGGTGAGCGCGATCGTCTTGTCGGGGACGGAGACGGTCGTGGCCCGTCCGCCCCGGAAGGTGAGGATCGGGCCGCCGTCGAGGACCGCGTCGGGCACCTCGCTGGAACTGGCCCCGGTGCGCACGCGCTGGTCGCCGCCGACCTCGGCGCGCAGGTAGCCGTCGAGGAGCAGCACGCTGGTCAGCGCCAGCAGGAGCAGCGCGGCGAGGATGACGCGCGGTTTCTGGAGCGCCGCGGCCCGGCCCGCCGCCCGTTCGATGCGGCTGGGGGCGCGGCGGCGGCCGCGGGAGGACGTCGTCGTGGTCATGGTGGTGGTGTGCGTTCCCGTCAGTCGGCGGCCGCGGGGGCAGCGGTGGGGACCGTGTCGGAGGTGGGTGCCGCGGTGGGCGCGCCCGACGGCCGGCCGGCCGGATCGCCGTAGCCGCCTGCGGGGCGGAGGCCTCCGGGGCCGCCCCGGGCGCTGTCGCCGAACGGCAGCAGCGACGACGGTGCCAGGTCCGTGCCCCAGCCCATGAAGGCGGCGCCGAGGACGGCCGCGTAGGCGAGGCACCCGGCTCCCAGGAGCAGGCCGATGCGCCGCAGCACCTTCGAACGGCGGCCGGAGGTGTCGACGAAGACGGGACCCTCCACGGAGTCGTTCCCGCGTTTGCGACGGCGACCGCGCGGGGCGGCGCGGTGTGCGAGGGCAGGCTCGGATTGCATGCCCCGGACAGTAGGCGCGTTTGTGTGCCGGGAACTCTGCTCACGTTGTGAGCGAGCCGTGAGAAAGGGCCTGACCTGTCACTTCCCTGAGAAAATGAACTGCGGGCCGCTCTGGTGTGAGAGATTTCCGGTCGCGGGACGGACGTCACGAGAGCGGGTGCATGCGCAATGAGGAGTTCCCTGAGGCCGTTGGCCGGGCTCACCTGTCTGTTCGCACTGGCGACGGCTGGATGCTCCGGGACGGCGGAGCACGAGAGCCAGGAGCACCAGAGCCCGACCGCGTACGCGCCGTACGTCGACGCCACCGAGGCGTCCGCCCACGACGCGGCCGGTTCACCGACGACGTACAACCTGGCCTTCGTGATCTCGGACGACAGCGCCTGCACACCCCGCTGGAACGGCACGCACGCCGTGGACGACGCGACCGTGGCCTCCCGGATCGGCGCGCTGAAGAAGAACGGCGCGCGGGTCCGCGTCTCCTTCGGCGGCGCCTCCGGCAAGGAGCTCGCGGCGACCTGCGACAGCGTCTCCGCGCTGGCCGAGGCGTACGGCGCGGCCCTGGACGCGGCCGGCTCCACGCAGGCCGACTTCGACATCGAGGGGGACGCGTTGACCGACTCCGCCTCGGTCGCGCTGCGTTCACGGGCGATCGCCCGCCTCCAGCGGGAACGGCCCGGTCTCGGCGTGACCTTCACCCTGCCGGTGATGCCGTCCGGGCTCGACGCGGACGGCCTGGCACTGCTCGCCTCGGCGAACACGTACGACGTCCAGGTCTCCACGGTCAACCTGATGACCATGAACTACGGCGAGTCGTACGACGGCGACATGGGCGACTACGCGATCACCTCGGCGACCGCCGCGCACGCTCAACTGGCCGAGGTGTTCGGCACGTCCGGGGCGGCGGCCTGGAAGGGCATGGCCCTCACCTCGATGATCGGCGTCAACGACGTCGCCGGCGAGACGTTCACCCTGTCCGACGCGGCCCAGGTGCGCACGTTCGCCGAGGGCGAGGGGATGGGCTGGGTGTCGATGTGGTCGGCGTTCCGCGACCAGCAGTGCGGCGCGGACGCCTCCACCGAGGACGCGTTGACCACGTGCAGCGGGGTGCGGCAGGGAAGCGGCGCGTTCGCCAAGGCGTTCAGTCGGTAGCCGTTCAGCCGGTGGCCGTTCGGCCGTGGCCGCCGGGGAACCGTCGCCGCCGGACCCCGGCGCGCTCAGCGCCCGCGGTACACCAGCCGGCCGCCGACCACCGTCGCCACGCACGTCCCCGCCCCGCGTTCCGCGAGCTCGGACTCGTCGCGCACGTCGAACACGGCGAAGCGGGCGGCGGACCCCCGCACGCGGGGCGGCGGGAACTCGACGGGCAGGCCCGAGGCGTAGGGGTCGAGCGACGGCACCCCGCCGGGGCGCCCGATGCGGCCCACCACGCCGAGCCCGGTGCGCCACACGGCGTCCCGCACCGCGCGGTTGCGCAGCTCCTCGCAGGCCGCGGCGACCGTGCCGTGGGCCAGCATCCGCTGCACCCCGCGCCGGGCGCTCGCGCCCCAACGGGCGTCGTCCGGCGCGAGGTCGGCGAGCGCGTCGCCGGTCAGCGGCTCGGTGCCCAGGGTGTCGGCCTCGCGCGGATCCGGGTGGTACGCCTCCTCCAGCAGCTCCGTGCCGTGCAGGTTGACCAGCCCGGGGGTGAGGATGCCGGGCCACTCCCGCACGCGCGCGTGCGGGTGCGCCGCGACCACGTCCGCCAGGGGCCCGGCGTCCGCGATCCACTCGCCCCGCACGGCGAGCGCGTGCCCGCGGGCGTCCGCGTGGATCGTCAGCACGGACCGCTCAGTTGGGGGCGAGGAGCTTGAGCTCCGGGTGGGCCGTGCCGCCCTCGATGGCGGTCGAGGAGATGTGGGAGACCACGCGGTCGTCGACCGGGTCGTTCGCCGGGTCGTCGTGCACGACGAGGTGCTCGTACGTCGTCGCGCGCTGGGCCGGCACGCGTCCCGCCTTGCGGATCAGGTCGATGATCTCCAGGCGGTTGGAGCGGTGCTTGGCGCCGGCCGAGGAGACGACGTTCTCCTCCAGCATGATCGAGCCGAGGTCGTCCGCGCCGTAGTGCAGGGACAGCTGGCCGATCTCCTTGCCGGTCGTCAGCCAGGAGCCCTGGATGTGCCGGACGTTGTCGAGGAACAGCCGGGCGATGGCGATCATCCGCAGGTACTCGAAGATCGTCGCCTGGGTGCGGCCCTTGAGGTGGTTGTTCTCGGGCTGGTAGGTGTACGGGATGAAGGCCCGGAAGCCCCCGGTGCGGTCCTGGACGTCGCGGATCATCCGCAGGTGCTCGATGCGCTCGGCGTTGGTCTCGCCGGTGCCCATCAGCATGGTGGAGGTGGACTCCACGCCCAGCCGGTGCGCGGTCTCCATGATCTCCAGCCAGCGCTCGCCGCTCTCCTTCAGCGGGGCGATGGCCTTCCGCGGCCGCTCGGGCAGCAGTTCGGCGCCCGCGCCGGCGAAGGAGTCCAGTCCGGCCTCGTGGATGCGGGTGATGGCCTCCTCGACCGACACCCCGCTGATCCGGGCCATGTGCTCGACCTCGGAGGCGCCCAGCGAGTGGATCACCAGCTGCGGGAAGGCCTCCTTGATGGCCCGGAAGTGCGACTCGTAGTACTCGACGCCGTAGTCCGGGTGGTGGCCGCCCTGGAACATGATCTGCGTGCCGCCGAGTTCGACGGTCTCGGCGCAGCGCCGCAGGATGTCGTCGAGGTCGCGCGTCCAGCCCTTGGCGGTGTCCTTGGGGGCGGCGTAGAAGGCGCAGAACTTGCACGCCGTGACGCACACGTTCGTGTAGTTGATGTTCCGCTCGATGATGTACGTCGCGATGTGCTCGGTCCCCGCGTACAGGCGGCGGCGCACGGCGTCGGCGGCGGCGCCCAGCGCGTGCAGGGGCGCGTCGCGGTAGAGGACGAGCGCCTCCTCGGGGGTGATCCGCCCCCCGGCGGCGGCACGGTCGAGGACGGCTGTGACATCGATGGGGGTGAGGTCGGCCTTCTCGGTCACCGGCGTCCCTTTCGCAAGGTTCACAAGGGTTGTGGACGGACTGAGCCAGCCTACGCCAGCCCGCTCGGGCGCCCGAGGTCAGGCCGCACCGGCGCCGACCAGGACGCCCACGAGCGTCCCCGCGAGCAGGAACGGGCCGAACGGGATCACCGTGCCGCGGTCCGCCCGCCGCGCCAGGACCAGCGCCCCGCCATACAGCGCGCCGAGCACGAACGCGGCGAGCGTGCCGAGCATCACCGTCGGCCAGCCGTACCAGCCGAGCACGGCCCCCGCCCCGAGCGACAGCTTCACGTCCCCGAAGGCCATCCCGGAGGGGTTGAGGAGGTGCAGCACCAGGTAGGCGCCGCCGAGCGCGACCGTGCCGAGCAGGGCCGTCGTCCAGTCCCCGGCGTGCTCGGGCAGCAGGGCGGCCGCGCCGAGCAGCGCGGGGGCGGCCACGGCGAGCGGCAGGGTGAGCGGGTCCGGCAGCCGGTGCACCGCCAGGTCGACGGCCGCGAGCAGCACGCCCACGGGCGCGAGCAGCAGCCAGACCGCCAGCTCGGGCCGCGTCCCGGTCGCGGCGGCGAGAACGGCGCAGAGCAGGGCGGTGACGACGGCGAACGGGAGGGGGCGGGGGCCGTACGCCACCCCGCCGCACGGCGCGCAGCGCGCGGGCCCGAGCCAGCCCCGGACCGGGTGCCCGCCGGGACACGCGTCCCGCCAGCCGTACCCCCAGACAGCCTCCGCCTCTGTCCCCTCCGGTTCAGGCTCCGGAAGGGCCACGGAGAACCGGTGGGCCGGGCGCGGCAGCAGGGCTCCGGCCACCGCGCCCCACAGCGCGGCGGCCAGGACCAGCAGCGGGTCGACGGGCACGCCGCTCACCCGACCCGTGCCATGCGGGCGACGGGCTCGCCCTCCGCCGCACTGTCCGAGCGGTACGTCAGGTCCTCGCCCGTGGGCACCAGTCGTACGGTGTGCGGGGTCGGGTTGCAGCCGCCGTGGTTGGACGCGGCGCCGGTCGAGGTGGCCACCACCTCGCTCGCGGTGACCTGCTTCAGGGTGAGCAGGTCGACGCAGACCGAGCCGAGCACGTCGGTCTGGCGCAGCTCGCCGATCCGCTGACCCACCGCGGCCTTGTGGAGCGTCACCCGGAACGTCCCCATGGGCAGGGTCCCCCCGAGCCCGCTGCCCTCGCCCTCCCAGGTGCCGGCGTACCGGGCGGGCAGCGCGCCGGAGGCCGTCGGCCCGGGGCTGGACGCGCCCGGACTGGAGGCGCCCGAACTGGAGTCGCTGGGACCGGACGGGCCGCCGGTGCTCGGGCCGGGCCGGTCGGAGCCGTCCGCCGGGGGCGACGACGGCGCGCCCGCGGCCCCGCTGTCGCGGTCGTGGTCCCCGCCGGGCACGAGGTCGAAGAGGACCGTCGAGCCGAGCGTCACGGCGGCCAGCGCCCCGGCCACCGCGAGCGCGACCGTGCAGCTCATCCGCCGCCCGCGGCCGCCCTCCCCGGGCGCCACCCCGGCGGCGACGGTGACGGACACCTTGCCGGGCTTGTCCTCCCGCGGCGCCGGTACGACGGTGGACGCGCCGCCGTGCGGCACCGACGGGGCGTCCGCGGGCGTCCGGGACCCGGGCATCACCGGCGGCGGCCCGAACGTGCCGTGGGTCGCGGCCCGGTCGGCGGCCGGACCCGTCCCGCGGCCCCCCGTCGCCGTCGTCCCGTCCGACTCCACCGCCACCCCGTCGAAGCCGACCGGTCCCGACGCCACCGGCGCGGCGCCCGGGCCGGTGGCCGCGCCCTCCAGGTTGAGCAGCTGGACGGCACTGCGGCCCACCTGTTCCACCAGCGGCCCCGGCAGCCAGCCGGCCGTCACCAGCCGGGCCGCGCCCTGCGGGGCGAGCCGCCGGGCCGCCTCGGCGGGGGTGGGCCGCGCGGCCGGGTCCTTGGCCAGGCACGCCTCGACGACGTCCCGCAGCTCGCCCGGGGGCAGCTCCCCCAGCTCCGGCTGCTCGTGCACCACCTTGTAGAGGAGCGCGGCCGAGGTGTCGCCCCGGAAGGGCGGCGCGCCGGCCGCCGCGTACGCGAGGACGGCGCCCAGGGAGAAGACGTCGGCCGCGCCGGAGGCGCCCTTGCCGAGGATCTGCTCGGGGGCCATGTAGCCGGGCGAGCCGACGGAGACGCCCGTGGAGGTGAGGGAGGCCGTGCCGTCGGTGGCACGGGCGATGCCGAAGTCGATCAGCAGGGGGCCGTCCATGGTGAGCAGCACGTTGGACGGCTTCACGTCGCGGTGGACAAGGCCCAGGTCGTGCACGGCGGTCAGCGCCTCGGCGAGGCCCGCGCCCAGGACCCGCACGGTGTGCCCGGGCAGCGGCTCGCCGTGCGGGCCGACCGCGGCGGCCAGGGACGGCCCGGCCGCGTACGCCGTGGCGACCCAGGGCACCGCGGCGTCCGGGTCGGCGTCCAGCACCGGCGCGGTCCAGGCGCCGCCCACCCGGCGTGCCGCGTCCACCTCGCGCCGGAAGCGGGCGCGGAACTCCTCGTCCAGCGCGAAGTGCGGGTGCACGATCTTCACGGCGACCGTGCGTCCGCCCGCGCTGCGCCCCAGGTAGACCCGGCCCATGCCGCCGGCCCCGAGCCGGCCGAGCAGCCGGTAGGGCCCGACGACCGTGGGCTCGTCCGCTCCGAGCGGCTGCATGCCGTCCACCCCTCCCCCGTACGGCGCCCCGTGCCACCGCGCGCGGCGCCCTGTGAGAACTCAGAGGCAGGTTACGGCCGCAGCAGTTCCACCCTCACGTCCGCGGGGAAACCCGTCGTGGGGCCGACCCGGCGCGCGAACTCGGTGACGGCCTCCAGCTGGGGCGCGCCGAACCGGAAGTCGAGGGTGGTGAAGTACCGCTCGAGGACCTCCTCGTCGAACGCCTCCCAGCGCGCCGCCTGTTCAGCGACCTTGCCGACCTCCTCCAGGGAGAGGTTGCGGGAGGCGAGGAAGGCCTCGTGGACCTTGCGCGTGATGAACGGCTCGCGCTCCAGGTAGTCGCGGCGTGCCGCCCACACCGCGAAGACGAACGGCAGCCCGGTCCACTCCTTCCACAGCGCGCCCAGGTCGTGCACGGTCAGCCCGTAGCGGGGGCCGTCGAGCAGGTTGGCCCGCAGCGCGGCGTCGCCGATGAGGACGGCGGCCTCGGCCTCCTGCATCATCAGGCTGAGGTCGGGCGGGCAGGTGTAGTACTCCGGGGTGACGCCGTAGCGGTCGGCCAGCAGCAGCTGGGCCAGGCGCACGGACGTGCGGGAGGTGGAGCCGAGGGCGACGCGGGCGCCGTCCAGCTGCTCCAGCGGGACCTGCGAGACGATCACGCAGCTCATCACCGGGCCGTCGCAGCCGACGGCGATGTCGGGGAAGGCGACCAGCTCGTCGGCGTGCTTGAGGAACTCGACCAGGGTGATCGGCCCGATGTCGAGGTCGCCCTGCACCAGCTGCTCGCTGAGCTTCTCCGGGGTGTCCTTCGTCAGCTCGAAGTCGAGGAGCGTGCCCGTTCTCGCGAGCCCCCAGTAGAGGGGCAGGCAGTTCAGGAACTGGATGTGGCCGACGCGCGGCCGGGTGCGAGAATTGTCCACATCGCGAGGCTAGACCCCATCCGATAGGCTGTGAGCTTCGCCCCCCGCCGCCGGGCGACGTCAACCACTCGGGCACGGTTCAAACATCCGAGTGATGTGATCTTGACCCCTGTTGCTTTCGGCTGCCCGCGTGCTAGGCTCGCCGCAAGTTGCAGTTTGGTTTCCCTTGCAGTACAGAGCCTGCGGAGCATGTGACCGCGGGCTCTCGTCGTTTTCAGACGTACGCAGTTGTGCAGAACATCGTCTTCACACTTGCTGGTTCTGGAGCAGGGCAACCCTTTGGGCCCAAGGAGGGCTTATGGCTACCGGAACCGTGAAGTGGTTCAACGCCGAAAAGGGCTTTGGCTTCATCGCCCAGGAAGGCGGCGGCCCGGACGTCTTCGTCCACTACTCCGCGATCAACTCGACCGGCTTCCGGTCCCTCGAGGAGAACCAGCAGGTGTCCTTCGACGTCACGCAGGGCCCGAAGGGCCCGCAGGCGGAGAACGTCACCCCCGTCTGATCCGGGGCTGACCAGGCCCTGAGCACAGACACCGAGTGCAGTACCCAAGGAGCCCCGCGCCGCAAGGCGACGGGGCTCCTGCCTTTGCACCGTCCGGCCCCGTCCGTCCGGGCGGAAATCCGCCCACGCCCCTCCGAGGAGGCCCCTGGAATGGCTTACGAGCTGAGCGCGGTGATCGCCGGCGAGGAGGTCCTGCGCACGGCCGCCCGGGGTCTGCCCGCCGTCCGTACGGCGGCGCTCGGCCGGGGTCTGTCGCTGCTGCCGATGACGGAGGCCCTGTTCCACGCCGTCGCCGACGGCCGCGGCCGGGGCGCCCTGGGCTTCCGGGAGGTGCCCGAAGGGTTCGACCGGGTGCTCGCCGTCTGGTCGGCCGGCGGACCGGTGGCCTACGTGGAGGCCGAGTACTTCGGCGGCGCGGGCGAGCAGCGGGCGGCCGTCTGGGAGGGCGGCTCCCTCGTCCTGGGTCCGCTCCGGGTCGAGGAGGGCGAGCCGTTCCCGCCGGCCGGCAGCCCGGTCTCCCGGGCGCTGCGCCGGCTGGGGGTCACGGCGCGGCCCGGCGAGGACGAGTTCGCCACCGCCGGCCTGCACCGGCACCGGAACACCGGGGACTGGGTGGCCTGACGGCGCGTCGGCCCCGGGGGCGCGTCCCTACGAACAGGTCCCCGGCTGCTCGCCCTCCAGCGGGTCCCGGTCCAGCGTCGGCGCCGACGCCAGGGCCCTCTCGTACGAGGTGCGGGCGAAGGTGAACGGGCCCAGGGGCAGGGTGCCCCACCGGGGCCGGTGGGGCTGGCGGAACCCGGTCCAGGTGACCGACTCCGCGGTCACGCCGACGGCGGCCAGCAGGGGCCAGCAGCCCCAGATGCCGCAGGAACAGCCCAGGACCGGGGTGCTGTCCTTCGGGGTCAGGAAGTGGGCGGGGGCGAACTCCGTCGTGGGCAGACCGGCGTGCTGGGTCAGGAGGAGTTCCTCCTCCTCACGCTCCTGGTCCTCGAACTGGTCCGCCAGCTCCGGGTGCCACAGGGCGCGGGTCGCGTCCGCCACCCGCCGGCGCAGGTCCACGCCGTCGACGCGCACGGCCCACAGGTGGGCGGAGGGGTGCTCCGGAGCGGGGTGGCGGAGGAACTCGATCGTGTGCACCCGGGCATCCTCGGGCGCCCGCGCAGGAACGTGCCACCCGTTTACTGCGCCGGGTACAGCCCGTCCACCACGTCCGTGAAGTCCCGCAGGATCCGGTCGCGGCGGAGTTTCATCGACGGGGTGAGGTGGCCGGCCTCCTCCGTGAAGTCCACCGGGAGCACGGCGAAGCGGCGGATCGACTCGGGGCGGGAGACGAGCTTGTTCGCCTCGTCCAGGGCCCGTTGCAGCACCGCCTTGAGGTCGTCGTCGTCCAGGAGGAGTTCGGCGGGGACCGGGTGCTTGCCGTTCATCCGCCGCCAGTGGGTGATGCCGTCGGCGTCGAGGGTGATCAGGGCGGAGACGTAGGGGCGGCCGTCGCCGACGAGCATCACCTGCGAGATCAGCGGGTGCGAGCGCAGCCAGTTCTCCAGCGGGGCGGGCGCCACGCTCTTGCCGCCCGCGGTGATGATCATCTCCTTCTTGCGGCCGGTGATCGTCAGGTAGCCCTCGTCGTCCAGCTGCCCGAGGTCACCGGTCGGCAGCCAGCCGTCGCGGTCCGCCGGGACGACCCCGCCGGCCGCCGGGTCCCAGTAGCCGCGCAGCACGTGGTCGCCGGCGAGCAGGATCTCGCCGTCGGCGGCGATGCGCACCCGGGTGCCGGGCAGCGGCCAGCCGACGGTGCCGAGGCGGGGCTTGAGGGGCGGGGTGACCGTGGACGCGCCGGTCGTCTCGGTCAGGCCGTAGCCCTCGTAGATCTCGATGCCCGCGCCCAGGTAGAAGGCGGCCAGGGGGCGGCCGAGCGGGGAGCCGCCGCAGATGGCGTGCCGGACGCGGCCGCCCATGGCGTTGCGGAGCCGCCGGTAGACCAGCGGGTCGTAGAAGGTGCGGGCGGCCCGCAGGGTGGCGCCGGGCCCCGCTCCGGTGCCGGCCTTGTGGGCCTCGACCGCCTCGCCGTAGCGGCGCGCGACGGCCGCCGCGCGGTCGAACGCGGACAGCCGTCCGCCCGCCTCGGCCCGGGCGCGCGCGGTGTTGAAGATCTTCTCCAGCATGTACGGGATGGCCAGCAGGCACGTGGGGCGGAACGCGGCCAGGTCGGGCAGCAGGTCCTCGGACCTCAGGCTGGGCGCGTGGCCCAGCCGCACCCGGGCGCGCAGGCAGGCGATGGCGACCATGCGCCCGAACACGTGGGACAGGGGCAGGAAGAGCAGGACGGAGAGGTCGTCGCCGCCGGCCCGGAAGACCGGGTGGAGGAGTTCTATGGCGTTGTCGACCTCGGCGAAGAAGTTGCCGTGGGTGAGCGCGCAGCCCTTGGGCCGGCCGGTGGTGCCGGACGTGTAGATCAGGGTGGCGAGGGTGTCGGGGCCCAGCACGCCCCGGCGCACGGACACCTCGCCGTCCGTGACGTGCGCCGCGCCGACCTCGCCCAGCCGGTCGAGGTGCCCCTTGTCCATGACCCACACGTGCCGCAGGTCGGGGATGCGGTCGCGCTCCGGGCCGAGCGCGGATGCCTGGGCGACGGTCTCCGTGACCAGGGCGACCGCGCCGGAGTCCTGGAGGATCCAGCGGGTCTGGAAGACGGAGGAGGTCGGGTAGACGGGCACGGTGACCAGCCCGGCCGCCCAGGCGGCGAAGTCCAGCAGCGTCCACTCGTACGTGGTGCGCGCCATGATGGCGATGCGGTCGCCCGGCGTCAGCCCCTCGGCGATCAGCCCCTTGGCCAGGGCGAGCACCTGCGCCGCGAACTCCTCGGCCGTCACGTCGCTCCAGCGGCCGTCCGGCCACCTGCGGCTGAGGACCACCGCGCCCGGCGCGGCGGAGGCGTTGTCGAAGGGCAGGTCGGCGAGCGAACCGTGCCGCACCGGCTGCGCGAACGCCGGTACGGAGGCCTCGCGCACGACCCCGTCCAGGCGCAGCGTCTCGGGCTGGACGAGGGCGGGGGGAGCCGTGTCGTAGTCGGCGGAGGTGGGGTGTGCGATGGACACGGGGCGGCTCCCTGGGCGTGCAGCGACGAGAACTGCTTGCTGCCTGAACTACGTGCCTCGGGTGTCGAGGCGTTCACCGTGGTACGTCCCGGAAAGGTGTTACCGCCGGTCAGCCAGTGGATCGTACGGGCCTGACGTGAGCGTGCTGTGAGGTTTCCGGGTTGCTCCGGGGCCGGGGCTGTGCATTCTTGCCGGTCATGTGAGTGACCCTCAGGTACGCCGTCCCGGGCGCCCCGGACCGCCCTCCGACCGCTCCGGCCGGGCTCACTCCCGCTCCAGCACCGCCGTCACCCCCTGCCCGCCGGCCGCGCACACCGAGATCAACCCCCGTCCCGGACCGCCGCGTTCGGCGAGCAGCTTGGCCAGGGTGGCGACGATGCGCGCACCGGTCGCCGCGAACGGGTGCCCGGTCGCCAGCGAGGAGCCGGTGACGTTGAGCCGGTCCCGGTCCACCGGGGCCAGGCCGCGCTTCTCCCAGGCCGCGAGGGTGGCCAGCACCTGGGAGGCGAACGCCTCGTGGATCTCGACCAGGTCGAAGTCCTCGATGCCGTACCCGGCGCGCTCCAGCATGCGCGGCACCGCGTGGGCGGGCGCCATCAGCAGGCCGTCCTCGCCGTCGGCCACGTCGCCGTGCACGAAGTCGACGGCGGCCGTCGCGTACGTGGTGAGGAACGCGAACGGGCGCAGGCCGCGTGCCTCGGCCCACTCCTCGGAGGCCAGCAGCACCACCGCGGCGCCGTCCGTCAGCGGGGTCGAATTGCCCGCGGTCATTGTCGGGTCGGGGGCGTCGAGGCCGAACACCGGCTTCAGGCGGGCGAGTTGCGCGACCGTCGAGTCCGGGCGCAGGTTCTGGTCGCGCTCCAGGCCGCGGAAGGGGACGACCAGGTCGTCGAAGAAGCCCCGCTCGTAGGCGGCGGCCAACCGCTGGTGACTCGTGGCCGCCAACTCGTCCTGCGCCTCACGGCCGATGCCCCAGGCGCGCGCGGTCACCGCCGCGTGCTCACCCATCGACAGGCCGGTGCGCGGCTCGGCGTTGCGGGGGACGTCCGGGACGAGGTGGCCGGGGCGGATCCGGGCGAGCGCCCTGAGCCGGTCACCGGTGGACCGGGCCCGGCGGGCCTCCAGCAGGATGCGCCGGAGCCGGTCGTTGACGCCGAGGGGCGCGTCGCTCGCCGTGTCCGCGCCGCCCGCGACCGCCGACTCGGTCTGCCCGAGGGCGATCTTGTTGGCGGCGGCGACGACCGCCTGGAGTCCGGTGCCGCACGCCTGCTGGACGTCGTACGCCGGGGTGCGCGGGTCCAGGGCCGAGCCGAGGACGGTCTCGCGGGCCAGGTTGAAGTCCCGGCTGTGCTTGAGGACGGCGCCGGCCATCACCTCGTCCACCGCGCCCGGCTCCCGCAGCCCGAAGCGGTCGGCGAGGCCGTCCACCGCCGCGGTGAGCAGGTCCTGGTTGGACGCGGTGGCGTAGGGGCCGTCAGAGCGGGCGAACGGGACACGGCTCCCGCCGATGATCGCCACACGCCGGGCCCGGGGCGGTTGCACGGGGCTCATCTCGACCTGCTCCTCATGGTCACGTAGCATTACCTCCGGTAACCTTACTCCAGAGTAAGGACTGGGGTAAGACGCCGGGGTAAGACACCGGGACACGACAACGCGCCAGGGACACCGGGGAGTTATACACATGGCCGACCGCTATCTGAGCCTCACCGGCACCGCACCCGGCCGGTTCCTCACCCGCAGGCTCGGGCTGCCCCAGCCGGCCGCCCTGCACCGCTGGTCCCCCGACCGCCCCGCCCTCGACGGCCCCGTGCTCCACCTCACGGCCGGCCCCTCGTCCCTCGACCTCGCACCCGTGCTCGCACGGACGGGGCTGACCGTCACGACGCGGCGGCCGGAGGTCGCGGCTGCCGGCGATCCGGGCGCCGGTGGCACCCGCCCGGCCGACGGTGCCGCCCGCCCGGCCGCCGTCGTCCTCGACGCCACCGGGGTCCGGGACGTCGACACGCTCGCCGGGGTGCACGCGGCCCTCCACCCGGTCGTGCGGTCCGTCGCCCCGAGCGGGCGGATCGTCGTCCTCGGGGCGCCGCTCGACCCGGCCGACCACCACCAGTCGGCCGCCCAGCAGGCCCTGGAGGGCTTCACCCGGTCGCTCGGCAAGGAGATCGGCGGGGGCAGGACCGTGAACCTGGTCCGGCTCACCGACGCGGGCGCCGCCGGGTCCACCCTGCGCTTCCTGCTCTCCCCCAGGTCGGCCTACGTCAGCGGCCAGGTGATCGACGTCCTCGCGGCGGCCGGCTCCGCCCCGCAGGCCGACGCCCCGCAGGCCGACCCCGGCCGTCCCCTCGCCGGCCGCACCGCCCTGGTCACCGGGGCCGCCCGGGGCATCGGCGCGGCCGTCGCCGAGACCCTGGCCCGCGACGGCGCCCGGGTCGTCGTCCTCGACGTGCCGCAGGCCGAGCAGGACGCCCGGAGCCTCGCCGGCCGCCTCGGCGGCACCGCGCTCACCCTGGACATCACGGCCGCCGACGCGGGCGAACGGATCGCCGCCGAACTCCCCGACGGGCTCGACGTCCTGGTCCACAACGCCGGTGTCACCCGCGACCGGCGCCTGGTCAACATGCCCGCCGAGCGCTGGAGTTCCGTGCTCGACGTCAACCTCGCGAGCGTGCTGCGCACCACGGACGCCCTGCTCGCCAAGGGCACCCTGCGCCCGGGCGGACGGATCGTCGCCACCGCCTCCATCGCGGGCCTCGCGGGCAACGCCGGGCAGACCAACTACGGGGCGAGCAAGGCCGGGATCGTCGGTCTCGTGCGGTCCCTGGCGCCGCGCGCGCTGGCCGAGCACGGCGTGACGGTGAACGCGGTCGCGCCGGGCTTCATCGAGACGCGGATGACGGCCGCGGTCCCGCTGTTCCTCCGCGAGGCGGGCCGCCGGATGAACTCCCTCGCCCAGGGCGGACTGCCCGTGGACGTCGCCGAGACCACCGCCTGGCTGGCCGACCCCGCGTCCGGCGGGGTCAACGGACAGGTCGTGCGGGTCTGCGGCCAGAGCCTGCTGGGGGCGTGATGACCACCACGGACTCCTCGACGCCGCCCACCCCCGCGGCCCCCGCCACGTCCGGTCCCCCGCTGGGCCTGCTGCTCGCCCGCGGGGCGCTGCTGTCCCCCTTCAAGCGCCCGCGCGCCGACGCCGGCCACCCGCGGGACCGGATCGTGCTGCCCGGCCTGCGCGTCGACCTGGCACGGCTGGCCGCCTACGAGCGGGTGTGCGGCTTCGCCCCCGGGGACGACGGGCTGCCGGTGACCTACCCGCACGTGCTGGGCTTCCCGTCCGCCATGCGGCTGATGAGCCGGCGGGACTTCCCGCTGCCGCTGCTCGGCCTGGTGCACACCTCGATCGACGTCACCCGGCACACCGCGCTCCCGGCCACCGAGCCGTACGACCTCGCCGTGCACGTCGAGGGCCTGGCCCCGCACCGGCGCGGCACGGAGGCCACCGTGGCCACCGCGCTGCGCTCCGGCGGGGAGGTGGTGTGGGAGTCCCGCAGCACCTACCTGGCCCGGCACCGGACGGAGGGTCCCGTGGCGTCACCCGGGGCGGGCAGGGGGGACGCCGACGACGTGCCGCTGCCGGTCGTCGACGAGTGGCGGCTCTCGGGGGACGTCGGGCGCCGGTACGGCGCCGCCTCCGGCGACCGCAACCCCATCCACCTGCACCCGCTCACCGCCCGCCTGTTCGGCTTCCCCCGGGCCATCGCGCACGGCATGTGGACCGTGGCGCGCTGTCTGGCCGCGCACGGCACCCCGGCGGCGGTCCGGGTGCACGCCGCCTTCCGGGCGCCGGTGCTGCTGCCGGGCACGGTGGTGTTCGCGGCGGACGGCGACCGCTTCACGCTGCGCGGAGCCGGCGACGACGGACGGTTGCACGTGAGCGGACGCGTGGAGCGCCTCCCCGCACCGCGCGCCCGCGGCTAGCCGGCCGGCCGGGTGAGGGGCTCCTCGCCCGGCGGGGACCACCGGCGGCCCGCCATCAGGTCGCCGAGGCCCGACCAGGCGAAGTTCATCAGGGTGGTGGCCGCCTGGCGGGCCGTGACGCCCTCGGTGGCGTTGGCCCAGGCGGCCAGGGACTCGGCGGCGCCGACCAGGGCCTCGGCCAGTCCGGCGACCTCCCGCTCGGGCAGGTGGGGGTTGCGGTGCGCCTCCCGGGCCGCGGCCGCGATGAGCTGGGTGACGAAGGTGACGATCTCGTCGCGCATCGCCGTGACCTCGGCCGCGAACACCTCGCCGTGGGTGCGGGCCTGGAGGTGGAGCACCGACCAGGCGTCCGGGTGCTGCGCGGTGTGCGCGAAGAACGCCCGTAGCCCGTCCCAGAGTTGGCGGTCGGCGGGCAGGTCGGTGCGCACGCCGGCCTGCACCGCCGCGACGAGCGCGGTGGCCTCCCGGCGGATGCACGCGGTGAAGAGGTCTTCCTTGGAGTTCAGGTACAGGTAGACCAACGGCTTGGACACGCCCGCGAGTTCGGCGATCTCGTCCATCGACGCGGCCCGGTACCCGCGCTGGCCGAAGGTCCGCACGGCGGCGTCCAGCATCTGCTGCTCACGGACCGCGCGCGGCATCCGCTTGGTCTTCACGGCACCCATGGGGCCAAGGGTAGTTGGGCGGTGCCGCGGACCGGCCCCTCCGCGGGGCGGGGCGATGCCTCAGGCCCGATGCCGCAGGGGCGGTCCCTCAGGGGCGGTTGCTCAGGAGGCCGTCCGCTGGGAGGCGGTGGTCTCGTCGACGACCGCGTCCTCCTGGGAGCGGTTGGCGTCGAGGTTGGCCTTCATCCGGTCCACCCGGCGCACGACCGTCTCCGAGGCCCGGTCGCGCTCCTTGCGCAGCAGGACGAAGCTGAGGGGGGCCGAGATCACCAGCGAGAGCAGGACGACCCACATGCCGTTGGAGTCGCCGAGGCCGCGCGGGACGATCCCGGAGTAGACGAGACCCCAGACGACCACGAGGCAGCCCACGAAGATCCCGAGGCGCATCAGCGTGTAGCGGAGCATCTCAATCCACTCTTCCGATTCCAAAAAGGGACACCCTGGCAGCTTCCAGTGAAGCACGCCGGGGGACGGATCTTGGCAGGGGGTCCCGGGGGGCTGGGGCCTCCGTCAGCGCAGCGGCAGCAGCAGGATGACGTCGTCGCGGTCGTCGCCCGGGGCGACCCGGATCGCGTCCGGCACCCGGCCGACCTCCTTGTAGCCGCAGGAGGCGTAGAACCGCTCCAGGCCGAGGCCGCCCCGGCAGGTGAGCCGGATCGCCTCGATGCCCTCGATGCCGCGGGCCGCGTCCGCGGCGGCGGCGAGCAGGTCGCGGCCGTACCCCTTGCCCTGGTGGCGCGGGTGGACCATGACCGTGTAGAGCCACAGCCAGTGGGACATCAGCCGGTGCGTGTTGAGGGTGAGGAAGGCCGTCGCGGCGACCCGCCCGTCCGCGTCGTGCCCGACGAGCAGGCGGGTGCGGCCCTCGGCCATCGCGACCAGGTGCTTGACCAGCTCCGGCCGGACGGCCTCCGGCGTCACCGGCGGTACGAACCCGACGGAGCCCCCGGCGTTGGACACGTCCGTCCACAGTCCGAGGACCCCGTCGCGCAGCTCGGGGGTGACGGCGGGGTCGAGGGTGAAGGTAAGGGACACGATCGCATCGTAACCCTTACCCGTTCACGGCGTCAGACCCGCATCGGCTGCGGCGACTCCCGGCGCGCGGGGTCCGGGCCGTCGTACTCGCGGATGATCTCGTACCGCGTGTTGCGCTCCACCGGGCGGAAGCCCGCGTCGCGGATCAGCTCCAGCAGGTCCTCGCGGGTCAGCTTGTTCGGCGTGCCGTAGTTGTCCGCGTCATGCGTGATCTTGTACTCGACGACCGAGCCGTCCATGTCGTCCGCGCCGTGCTGGAGGGCGAGCTGCGCGGTCTGGACGCCGTGCATCACCCAGAACACCTTCACGTGCGGGACGTTGTCGAACAGCAGCCGCGAGACCGCGAAGGTCTTCAGCGCCTCCGCGCCCGTCGCCATCTGCGTGCGCGCCTGGAGCCGGTTGCGGACCTTGCCGTCCTTCACGTCCACGAAGTCGTGCTGGTAGCGCAACGGGATGAAGACCTGGAACCCGCCGGTCTCGTCCTGGAGTTCGCGCAGCCGCAGCACGTGGTCCACGCGGTGGCGCGGCTCCTCGATGTGGCCGTACAGCATGGTGCACGGGGTCTTCAGACCCTTCTCGTGCGCCAGCCGGTGGATGCGGGACCAGTCCTCCCAGTGGGTCCGGTGGTCCACGATGTGCTGCCGGACCTCCCAGTCGAAGATCTCGGCGCCGCCGCCGGTCAGCGACTCCAGACCGGCGTCGATCAGCTCGTCCAGGATCTCGCTCGCGCTCAGTCCGGAGATCGTCTCGAAGTGGTGGATCTCCGTGGCGGTGAACGCCTTCAGCGAGACGTCCGGCAGGGCCGCCTTCAGCTCGCGCAGCGAGCGCGGGTAGTAGCGCCAGGGCAGGTTCGGGTGCAGGCCGTTGACGATGTGCAGCTCGGTGAGGTTCTCGCCCTCCATCGCCTTGGCCAGCTTCACGGCCTCCTCGATGCGCATCGTGTACGCGTCCTTCTCGCCCGGCTTGCGCTGGAACGAGCAGTAGGCGCAGGACGCCGTGCACACGTTGGTCATGTTGAGGTGCCGGTTGACGTTGAAGTGCACCACGTCGCCGTTCTTGCGGGTGCGCACCTCGTGGGCCAGGCCGCCGAGCCAGGCCAGGTCGTCCGACGCGTACAGGGCGATGCCGTCCTCGCGGGTCAGCCGCTCACCGGCCCTGACCTTCTCCTCCAGCTCGCGCTTGAGCCCGACGTCCATGCCCACACCTTTCTCCGACAGCCCGACCCACGGTATCCCTAGACCTCTTCGGGCAGTTCCCCGACCCGGTTCTCCCACTTCGTGGACAGCACGATCGTGGTACGGGTGCGGGAGACGCCCTTGGTGCCGCTGAGCCGGCGGATGATCCGCTCCAGGCCGTCCACGTCACCGGCCCGCACCTTGAGCATGAACGAGTCGTCGCCGGCGATGAACCAGCAGTCCTCGATCTCGGTGAAGTCCTTCATCCGGCGCGCCACGTCCTCGTGGTCGGCCGCGTCGGACAGCGAGATGCCGATCAGGGCGGTCACGCCGAGGCCGAGCTGGGCCGCGTTCACGGTGGCCCGGTAGCCGGTGATGACACCGGCCGCCTCCAGCCGGTTGATGCGGTCGGTGACGCTGGGTCCCGACAGGCCGACGAGGCGCCCCAGCTCCGCGTAGGAGGCCCGGCCGTTCTCCCTCAGGGCCTGGATGAGCTGCCTGTCCACCGCGTCCATGCGATCGAAGCCTTCCGGTGAAAGTCGCTTTTCGGTTGAGGTGTTGCGAGGTGCTGCGAAGTACGGGGTGTTGCGGAGTACGGGGTGGTACGAGGTGCTGCGGGGTACCGCGAGGTGCCGGCTACCGGGTCGGTGCGGGTGCCGCACCGCCGCCCAGTTCGCCCTTCCAGCGCCGGTACAGGCCGTGCTCGACGCCCGCCGCGTCCAGCACCCGCCCGGCCACGAAGTCCACCAGGTCCTGGATGTGCGTGGCACCGGCGTAGAAGCCGGGTGAGGCCGGTACGACACTCGCCCCGGCGTCGTCCAGCGCGACGAGGTGGCGCAGCGTCTGGCCGTTCAGCGGGGTCTCCCGCACGGCCACCACCAGCTTGCGGCGCTCCTTCAGTGTGACGCTCGCCGCCCGCTGCAGCAGGTCCTTCGACAGCCCCAGCGCCACACCCGCGACGCACTCCGTCGAGGCCGGCACGATCAGCATGCCCTTGACCGGGTACGACCCGGACGACGGCCCGGCGGCCAGGTCCCCGGGGTTCCAGTACCGCACGTCGTCGAGGGCGGGGGCGAAGGTGTCGGGCTTGCCGTCGGCCCCGCGGGCCAGCCATGCGCCCAGGTCGTCCCGCCAGTGGGCGTCACGGAAGGAGATGCCGGTCTCGTCCAGCAGCGTCAGCCGCGACGCCCGGCTGACCACCAGGTCGACGCTCTCCCCGGCGGCGATCAGCGCCCGCAGCACGGCGGCCGCGTAGGGCGTCCCGGAGGCCCCGGACACCCCCACGATCCAAGGCGCGCGCTGCTTTTCTCCTGCGTTCACACGACGAGCCTACCGGCGCGTCGCACCGGACCGCGGACCGCCCGCACTCCCGCGGGCCCGCACCCGCCTCCGGCACCACGCGGCGCCCCCGGTCCGGGCCCGAGATACCCCCTAAGGCGTGAGCCCCCGCACCAGCAGGTCCAGCAGCGCGCACACGAACAGGGCGATGCCGATGAAGCCGTTGACGCTGAAGAAGGCGCGGTTCAGGCGGGACAGGTCGTGCGGGCGGACCAGGGAGTGCTCGTAGACGAAGGCGCCCGCGACGATCAGCAGGCCCAGCCAGAAGAAGGCGCCCGCGTCGGTGGCGACGGCGTACCAGGCGAACAGGGCCGTGGTGACCACGTGGCACCCGCGCGCCGCCCAGATCGCGGCCGGGATGCCGAAGCGGGCCGGGACCGAGCGCACGCCGATCCGCCGGTCGGTCTCCACGTCCTGGCAGGCGTAGATGAGGTCGAAGCCGCCGATCCAGATGCCCACCGCGAGGCCGAGGATCACCGCGTCCCAGGACCACTCGCCGCTGATCGCGAGCCAGCCGCCGATCGGGCCCATCGCCTGGGCGAGACCCAGGATGGCCTGCGGGAAGTTCGTGAACCGCTTGCCGTACGGGTACACCACCATCGGGACCACGGCCACGGGTGCGAGCGCCAGGCACAGCGGGTTCAGCAGCGCGGCCGCGCCGAGGAACACCACCAGGGCGATCACCGCGCCGGTCCAGGCGTGCCGGACGGACATCGCGCCGGTGACCAGCTCCCGCTGCGCGGTGCGCGGGTTGCGGGCGTCGATCTCGCGGTCGATGATCCGGTTGACCGCCATGGCGAAGGTGCGCAGGCCCACCATGCAGACGGTGACCAGCAGCAGCCGGCCCCAGTGGATGTTGCGGTCCCAGGCGTACATCGCGGTCAGCGAGGCGATGTAGGCGAAGGGCAGCGCGAACACGGAGTGCTCGATCATCACCAGGCGCAGGAACGCCTTGGTGCGCCCCGGCGTGGGGATCGCGGCGGACGCGGAGCTCACAGGCCGTACTCCTTCCAGCGGCGGTCGACCAGGGCCGCGGTGTCCGGGTCGGACAGGACCATCTCGGGCCACCCGCCGTCGCGCGTGTATCCCTCCTCCGGCCACTTCCGCGTCGCGTCGATGCCCGCCTTGCCGCCCCAGAACTGCTGGTAGGAGGCGTGGTCCAGGTGGTCGACGGGGCCCTCGACCACCGTGAGGTCGCGGGCGTAGTCGGTGTTGCCGAGGGCGCGCCAGGCGACCTCGTGCAGGTCGTGCACGTCGCAGTCGGCGTCGACGACCACAATCAGCTTGGTCAGCGACATCATGTGCGCGCCCCAGACGGCGTGCATCACCTTCTGGGCGTGCTTGGGGTACTTCTTGTCGATCGAGACGATCGCGCAGTTGTGGAAGCCGCCGGCCTCGGGCAGGTGGTAGTCCACGATGTCCGGGACGATGATCTTCAGCAGGGGCAGGAAGAAGCGTTCCGTGGCGCGGCCCAGCGGCCCGTCCTCGGTCGGGGGGCGGCCCACGACGATCGACTGGAGCAGGGGCTTGCGGCGCATCGTGACGCAGTCGATGGTCAGCGCCGGGAAGGGCTCCTGCGGGGTGTAGAAGCCGGTGTGGTCGCCGAAGGGGCCCTCGGGCCGCATCTCGCCGGGCTCCAGCCAGCCCTCCAGGACGACCTCGGCCTGCGCGGGCACCTGGAGCGGGACCGTCTTGCAGTCGACCATCTCGATGCGCTTGCCCGCGACGAACCCGGCGAAGAGGTACTCGTCGATGTCGCCGGGCAGGGGGGCGGTGGAGGCGTAGGTGACGGCGGGCGGGCAGCCGAAGGCGATGGCCACGGGCAGCCGCTCGCCGCGCCGGGCGGCGACCTGGTAGTGGTTGCGGCTGTCCTTGTGGATCTGCCAGTGCATGCCGATGGTGCGCTTGTCGTGGCGCTGGAGGCGGTACAGGCCGAGGTTGCGGATCCCGGTCTCCGGGTCCTTGGTGTGGGTGAGTCCGAGGTTGAAGAAGGAGCCGCCGTCCTGGGGCCAGGTGAACAGCGCGGGCAGCCGGTCGAGGTCGACGTCGTCACCGCGCAGGACGACCTCCTGCACGGGGGCGTCCTTGACCTTCTTCGGCGGCACGTGGGTCATCGCGCCGAGCTTGCCGAACGCCTCGCGCACGCCCACGAACCCGTGCGGCAGCTCGGGCCGCAGCAGCCCGCCGATCTTGTCGGAGATGTCGCCGTACGACGCCAGCCCGAGCGCCTTGAGCAGGCGGCGGTCGGTGCCGAAGACGTTCATGGCGAGCGGCATGTCGGAGCCGCGCACGTTCTCGAAGAGCAGCGCGGGCCCGCCGGACTTCTGGACCCGGTCGACGATCTCCCCGACCTCCAGGTACGGATCGACCTCCGCCTTGACGCGCTTGAGGTCGCCTTCGCGTTCCAGTGCCCTCAGCAGGGAACGAAGATCGTCGTAAGCCATGCGTCCCAGTATCGCCGAGGCCCCCGCCCGTCCCGCGCGCGGGGCCGCCCGTGGCCGGCCGGGCCAGCCGTCCCTTTGTCCCGCTATGGCCCCGCCCCGGCCGCCGGGTGGGAGGGGTTCGCGCCCACCCGCTACCCTGTGCGCGTCATCGGGGCCCTCGGGGCCCCGCAACCGTCTCCTGGGGGTCGCACCACCATGTTCCGGCTGTTGATGTACCTCGTGCCGCTGGCGCTGACGATCTTCGCGTTCATCGACTGCCTGAACACGCCCGAGGACGAGGCCCGGCACCTGCCGAAGATCGCCTGGGTGTTCATCATCCTGCTGTTCTGGATCGTCGGCCCGATCGCGTGGCTGGCCGCGGGCAAGGTCCGCACCGTGCCGGCGGGCGGGCGCACACCCTCCGAGTGGCACCGCAACCACCGCCCGCAGTACGTCGCACCCGACGACAACCCCGAGTTCCTGAAGTCCCTCGCCGAGGAGAACAAGCGCGACGAGGCGCTGCTGAAGGACTGGGAGGCGGACCTGCGCCGCCGCGAGGAGGAGCTGCGCCGCAAGGAGCGGGGCGAGGACACGCAGGGTTCCTGACAGGACGTTCCCGACGGGGCCCGCGGCCGCCCGGCGCACCGCTTGCGCTTGTTCGATGACCGTCGTAGTTTGACGGTCATCGTATTTCTACGGCCCCGCTCCCCTGCCGGAAGGACGGCTGCAGCATGCGCGCGATCGAGTTCCAGGAGTACGGCGGCCCCGAGGTGCTGCGGGTCGTGGACGCCGAGGTGCCCGAGCCGGGCCCGGGCCGGGTGAGCGTGGACGTGGCCTGGGCGGGGGTCAACTTCGCCGACCTGAAAGCGCGTTCCGAGGGGTACCGGGTGCCCGCGCTCCCCCACCGCCCCGGCCTGGAGGTCTCCGGCCGCGTCCGGGCCGTCGGCGCGGGCGTGACGGGGCTCGCCGTCGGCCAGGAGGTGGCCGCGCTGACCGAGGGCGGGGCGTACGCCGAGGTCGTCGTGGCCGACGCGGTGACCGTCTTCCCGGTCCCGGCCGGCGTGGACCTGCGCACGGCGGCCACCCTGCCGACCGTGCTGCCGACGGCGTACGCGCTGCTGCACTCCGTGGGCCGGCTCCAGCCCGGCGAGAGCGTGCTCGTGCAGGGCGCGGCGGGCGGGGTCGGCACGGTGGCGGGCCAGCTGGCGCGCGCGGCGGGCGCGGGGGCGGTGTACGGGGTGGTGTCGTCGGAGTCCAAGGCGCGGTACGCCCGCGAGCACGGCTACGACGAGGTGTACGTCGGGGACGTCGAGGCCGACCCGGGAACGGACGGCCTGCCCGCGTGGGTGCGGGCGGCCACCGGCGGCCGGGGCGTGGACCTCGCCCTCGACGCGGTCGGCGGGGAGACCTTCCGGCAGTCCCTGGCCTCGCTGGCGGTCTTCGGGCGGCTGGTCTCCTTCGGCAACGCGAGCTCGGCCGAGCCGTGGCACGTGGGGCAGCCGGAGCTGTACCCGGGCGGCCGCTCGGTCGGCGGCTTCTCCATCCTGTCCCTCGCGCAGACCTCCCCGGCCGACCTGCGGGCGCTGGCGGAGCGGGCGTTCGCCACGGCGGTCGACGGGACCGTGACCCTGCCGGTCACCGCGGAGTTCGACCTGGCGGACGCGGCGGAGGCCCACCGGCTGATGGGCACCCGGGCCAGCACCGGCAAGCTGCTGCTGCGGGTCGGCTGAGCGGCCCGGCCGTCGGCGGGCACCAGCGGAGCGGGCACGACGAGGACGGGAGACCGGACGCATGGACCAGGCACAGGCACGTGAGTGGCTCGCCACGGCGGTGGCGGAGGCGCGGGCCGGGCTCGCCGAGGGCGGCGTCCCCATCGGCGCCGCCCTCCACGGCCCCGACGGCACCCTGCTGGGCCGCGGCCACAACCGCCGCGTCCAGGACGGCGACCCCTCGGCCCACGCGGAGACCGCCGCGTTCCGCGCGGCCGGCCGGCAGCGGACCTACCGCGGCACCACGATGGTCACCACGCTGTCGCCCTGCTGGTACTGCTCGGGCCTGGTCCGCCAGTTCGGCATCTCCCGGGTGGTGATCGGCGAGGCCGACACCTTCCACGGCGGCCACGACTGGCTGGCCGCACACGGCGTGGAGATCGTCCTCCTGGACGACCCCGAGTGCGTCGCGATGATGCGCGCCTTCATCGAGAGCGACCCGGAGCTGTGGCACGAGGACATCGGCGCGTGACCGGCGCCGGACCGTCCTAGGCCGTGTCCGCAAAGTCCCGCCTGCCCTGCGGACACGACCTAGCCCAGCTCTCCGATCAGGCGTTCGAGGTGGTCGCGCCAGGCCTGTTCCGAGGTGCCCTCGCCGCGGAACTCGTGGGTGAGGCGCAGGGCGCTGCCCTGGCCGGCGTCGGGTTCCAGGTGGAAGCGGACCCGGGCGCCGTCGTCGAGGGTGTACTCGGCGACCCGGTCCACGTCCCACGCGGTGACCTGGCCGGCGCCCTGGCCGCGCAGGGCGACCGTGCCGCCGAGCCGGGGCTCCAGCACGTCGACGGGGGTCCACCAGGCGCCGAGCCCTTCGGGGGTGGAGAGCGCCGGCCAGACCGCCTCCATCGGCTGCGGGAACGTCACCAGGAAGTGCAGGATGTGCGTGTTCCCGTGGGTCTGGCTGGTGCCCTGTTCAATGGAACCGGTCATGTCTCCAGGGTGCCCCCTGACCGGCTCAGACGCCCGCGTAGGAGTGCTTGCCGGAGACGAAGATGTTGACGCCGTAGTAGTTGAACAGCCAGCAGCCGAAGGCGATCAGGGCCAGGTAGGCGGCCTTGCGGCCCTTCCAGCCGGCCGTGGCGCGGGCGTGCAGGTAGCCGGCGTAGGCGACCCAGGTGATGAAGGACCAGGTCTCCTTGGGGTCCCAGCCCCAGTAGCGGCCCCAGGCGTCGCCCGCCCAGATGGCGCCCGCGATGATCGTGAACGTCCACAGCGGGAAGACGGCCGCGTTGACCCGGTAGGAGAACTTGTCCAGGGACGCGGCGGACGGCAGCCGGTCCAGGACGGAGTTCGCGAAGCGGCCGGGCGTGCCGCCGCCGGCCAGCTTGGTCTCGTAGCCGTCCTTGAAGAGGTACAGGATGGTGGCGACCGCGCCGACGTAGAACACCGCGCCGCAGAAGATCGCGGTGGAGACGTGGATGTACAGCCAGTACGAGTGCAGCGCCGGGACCAGCTGGTCGCTCGCGGTGTACAGGACGGTGACCGCGAGGCCCAGGTCGAGCAGGACCGTGGTGGTCAGGAACAGGCCGAGCCAGCGGACGTTCTTCTTCAGGGCCAGCAGGGCGAGGTAGACGCCGACGGCGACCGTGGAGAACGTGATGTTGAACTCGTACATGTTGCCCCACGGCGCCCGCTCCACGGAGGCCGCGCGGGCGATGACGCCGGCCAGCTCCACCGCGAAGGCCAGCACGGTGAGGGAGACCGCGATCCGGCCGTACAGGTCGCCCTGCTCGTCCCCGCCGTGCGCGCCCGGCCCGTCGGGCACGTCCCGCGCCCCGGCCGCCGAGCGCACGACGACCTCCGGCCGCTCCAGGACGGCGGTCCCGCCGTTCCGGCGGACGGTGACGGCCGGCGCCTCCGCCCGGCGGGCCTCGGCGGTCAGCGCGGCGGCGGTGCGCCCGACCTTGCTGCGGCTGCCGAACAGCCACTCGAGGATGTACGCGAAGAAGGCCAGGGTGTAGACGGCCATCGCGGAGTAGATCAGCGTGTTGCTGATGTTCGCGAGGTGTTCGTTGGTGGCGGCGGCGAGGGTCACTGCTGCTCAGCCCCTTCGGCAGGTACGACGTGAGGGTCGGGGTCGGGGGAAACTGCGGGGTCGGGATCCGGGTCCGGGGCGCCGGGGGCCCGCTCGTAGAGGAGACCGGCGAGGTCGCCGAGCTCCTCGGGCACCTTGGCGGACTCGCTGCGGCCGAGCCCGGCCATCTCGACGACGGTGACGCCGTCGTCGCCCCGTACGGCGCGCACCCACACGCGGCGGCGCTGGATGAACAGGGAGGCGGCGAGTCCGAAGATCGCGGCGAGGGCGCCGGCCAGGGCCCAGCCGCCCCCCGGCTCCTGGACCACCTGGAAGTTGGCCCACTGCCGGGTGCCCTCGTAGGTGACCGAGCCGGCGCCGCCGGGCAGGGTCAGGGTCTCGCCGGGCTTGAGATTGCCGCGGACCTGGAGGCCCTTGGCGTCCTTGTAGTTCTTCATGTGGGTCTTGTCGAGCTGGTACACGCTCTGCGGGATGCCCGAGTCGACGCCCAGGTCGCCGTGGTACGGCTCCAGGTTCAGCAGCGGGTTGATCAGCGCCGGGAACTGCGAGCCGGCCTCGGTGCCCGCGCCGCCGAACGTGGGGTAGAAGAACGCCTTGATGCCGAGCTGCTCGCTCACGCCCCGGGCGTTGCGGTATCCGTCCATGACCTTGACCACGCCGGTCGAGGTGACGTTGTTGTCCAGCGGCAGCAGCGGGACGGCGTCGCGGTAGACCACGTTGCCCTTGCCGTCGCGGACGGTCATCACGGGCGCGTAGCCGTGCGCGGTGAGGTAGACCTTGGCGTCGCCGATCTCCAGCGGGTGGTTGACCTTGACGGTGGTCTTCCGGTCCTTGCCGTAGGCGCCCTCGCTGTAGGTGAGGGCGGCCTGGTAGGTGCGCGGGGTGCCCCGGTTGGGCCCGGTCATCTCGTAGGTGCCGGTGAACTTGTCCAGGTGGAAGCTGAACGGCACCAGGTCGTCGGAGGTGAAGAGGCTGCCGGACTTGAAGTCGTCGTACTGGGTGAGCGTGTTGGAGAAGCCGTCGCCCTCGACGACCAGCTTGTTGCCCTCGGACTTGAACAGCTGGCCCCAGCCGAAGGCGATCAGCAGCACGATCAGCGCGACGTGGAAGGCGAGGTTGCCGATCTCGCGCAGGTAGCCCTTCTCGGCGGCGACCGCGTCCCCGGCGGTGTGCGCCCGGAAGCGGCGCTTCTTCAGCAGGGCCAGCGCGGCCTCGCGCACCTGCTCCGGCGACGCCTCGGTGCGCCAGGTGGTGTACGCGGGCAGCCGGGTCAGCCGCCGCGGGGCGCCCGGCGGGCGGCTGCGCACCTGGCCGACGAACTGCCAGGTGCGGGGCACGATGCAGCCGACGAGGGAGACGAACAGCAGGATGTAGATCGCGGAGAACCACACCGAGCTGTACACGTGGAACAGCCCGAGCCGCTCGTACACCGGCCCGAGGGTGGTGTGGGCGGCGCGGAAGGCGGCGACCTTGGTGGCGTCGGTGCCGGTCTGCGGGATCAGCGAGCCGGGGATCGCGGCGAGCGCGAGCAGCAGCAGGAGCAGCAGCGCGACCCGCATGGAGGTCAGCTGCCGCCAGAACCAGCGGGCCCAGCCGACGACGCCGAGCGCGGGGAGCTGGGGCGCGGACTCGTCGGGCGCGGTGGAGAGCTGGGAGCCGGCCTCGGCCAGGTCCCGCTCGCCCGTCGGGTCGGTGGGCGCGGTGGTCTTGCTCATCGGTCAGATCCCCACAGTGAAGCCGTTGGACCAGGTCTGCATGTCCTGCACGATGCGGTCCCAGGCGCCGGTGAGCAGCAGCACACCGGTCACGATCATCATCGTGCCGCCGATCCTCAGCACCCAGACGTAGTGGCGCTTGACCCAGGCGAAGGCACCGAGCGCCTTGCGGAAGGCGACCGCGGCGAGCACGAACGGCACACCGAGGCCGAGGCAGTAGGCGACGGTCAGTATGGCACCGCGTCCCGCGCTGCCCTCGTTGTAGGAGAGGGCGAGGACCGAGGTGAGGGTCGGGCCGATGCAGGGCGTCCAGCCGATGCCGAACAGGGCGCCCAGGAAGGGGGCGCCGATCAGCCCGGTGGTGGGGGTGCGGTGGAAGCGGAACTCGCGCTGGGTGAGCCAGGGCATCAGGCCCATGAAGAACACGCCCATGCCGATCATCAGCACGCCGAGGACCTTGGACAGCACGCCCTTGTTGGCCTGGAGCGTGTCGCCGAAGTAGCCGAACAGGGCGCCGCTGGAGACGAACACGGCGGTGAAGCCGAGGACGAACAGGGAGGCGCCGGCGACCATACGGCCGCGCTTGGCCTCCGCGAGGTCGGTGCCGGTGACCCCGGTCACGTAGGAGAGGTAGCCGGGGACGAGGGGCAGCACGCACGGGGAGAAGAAGGAGACCAGGCCGCCGAGGACCGCGACCGGCAGGGCGACCAGCAGGGCGCCGTGCAGGACGGTCTGGTTGGGGTCGGTGGCCGCGGCCAGCGTCGACACTGCGGTCACGTCACTTCTCCGCGAGGACCGGGTCGATCATCTTGCGCAGCTTGGTCTCGCTGAGCGGGGCCAGCGAGCGGGCGGCGATCTTCCCCTGCCGGTCGAGGACCAGGGTGGAGGGGATCGCCTGGAGGTTGAGGGTGCCCTTCTTGAAGCGCAGCAGCAGCTTGCCCGCCGGGTCGTACAGGCTGGGGTAGCTGATGCCCTGCTGCTTCTCGAAGGCGAGGGCGTTGTCGGTGCTGGTGTCGCGGGTGTTGATGCCGACGAACTGCACGCCCCGGCCCTTGACCTGCTGGTAGACCTTCTCGAAGTTGGGCGCCTCAGCCCGGCAGGGCGAGCACCACGATCCCCAGACGTTGAGGACGACGACCTGGCCCTTGTAGGCGGCGACGTCGAGCTTCGTGCCGTCCAGGGCGGTGCCGGACAGGTCGGGGGCGGTGGTCCGCGCGCCGCGGTCGACGGTGGAGATGCCGTCCTTGCCCATGACGAAGTTGGTGTCGCCCCCTCCGCCGGAGGTGCCGCCGGAGCTGCACGCGGTGAGCAGCAGCCCCGTGGCCGCGGCGCCGGCGGCCGCCGCGAGGGCGGTGCGCCGCCTCGGCCGGGCGGTCGGGCGGGGGGCGTCGGCAAGGCCGGACGGGCCCGAGGGTCGGGGGGAGCCGGACGGGCGGGGTGCGCTGGTCGAGCGCAGGGGTACGGCGCGGCGGGCGGCACTCATGTGAAAAGTTTCGCATGCCCGTTCTGGGGATCTTGCCCGCCCCCCTTGCGGGCGGAAACCCGCATTTCAGGCGGCGGTTCCGTCACGCCGCGGGGATCTGCGTGGCCGCACCGGCGGGGGTCCCGGTGCCGGTGCCCGAGGGGGTCCCGGCGCCGAGGAACGTCTTCCAGCCGCCGGCCGGCTGCTGTCCGACCTCCAGGGTGCGCAACTTGGCCAGCACCTCGGGCTTCTGGACGTCCATCCAGTCCACGAACTGCCGGAAGGAGACGAGCCGGACGTCGGCGCCCTTCTCCTTCTCGCGGGCGATGTGCGTGAACGCCTCCTCGACGGCGTCCATGTAGATGCCGCCGTTCCAGCGCTCGAAGTGGTTGCCTATGAACAGGGGCGCCCTGTTCGTCTCGTACGCCCGCTGGAAGCCGGATATGTACGCCTGGGCCGCCTGCCGCCGCCAGGCCGGGTGGTTGTGGGCGGGCGCGTTGGTCGAGTTGACCGACTGGTTGGCGAGCATGTTGTAGTCCATCGACAGCACCTCGAAGCTGCGGCCGGGGAACGGCACCTGCTGCAGCGGCAGGTCCCACAGCCCCTGCCGCTTCTGCGGCCAGACCTGGCGGCCGCCCGGCGAGGAGGCGTCGTAGCGCCAGCCGAGGGCACGGGCGGTGGGCAGCAGGTTGTCCTGCCCGAGCAGGCACGGCGTGCGGCCGCCGACCAGCTCCTTGTCGTAGTCGAAGGGGAGCGCGGGCAGGTCGGTCCAGCCGGTGTTGGTGCGCCACTGCTTCACGAACGACTTCGCCTGGTCGATCTCGCTGCGCCACTGCTGCGGCGTCCAGTGGGCGACGGAGCCGTGGCCCTCGCCGCAGAAGTGGCCGTTGAAGTGGGTGCCGATCTCGTGCCCCTCCAGCCAGGCACGGCGGACGTTCTTCAGCGTCTCCTTGATGTGGCCGTCGGTGAGGTAGCCGATGTCGGAGGCGCCGCGGGCGTTGTTCGGGGGGTCGTAGAGCCGCTTCTTCGCCTCGGGCAGCAGGTACAGGCCCGACAGGAAGAAGGTCATGGACGCGCCGTGCTCGCGCGCGAGGTCGAGGAAGCGCGGGAAGAGGCCGTTGCCGACCTCGCCGGCGCCGTCCCAGGAGAAGACGACGAACTGCGGGGGCTGCTGGCCCGGCTCCAGGGGCACCGGCTTGCCGGGCTGGTGGGGCTGCTTGCCGGTGAAGGAGGTGGACCCGTCGCCGATGGGGCGCGCGGTGGCGGTGGCGCTCGGCCTGCCCGACGGGCCCTCGGAGGACCCGTCCGACCCGTGCGACCCGCTCGACCCGCCTCCGGAGGTGAGGGTGCCGCAGCCCGCCAGTCCGGCGGAGGCCGCCGCGCCCGCGCCGATTCCGAGTGCTCCCCTGCGGGTGAGAATGCGCATGCGCGTCCCCCGTTCGTTCACGTGCTTGGGTGGTCACCCAGTCAGAGGACGCGACGAACGGGGGGGTTCCGCGGAAAGGTCCGGATTCCGTAACAGGTCGGACGACCCGTTACGGCCGGTGGCCGCCCCGGTACGGTCAGGCGCCGAAGGCCTTGCCCTGCCCCTTGCCCTGCCCCTTGACCGGCTTGGCACCGGCCAGGAGGTGGGCCGGGACGAGGTCGCGGGCCGGCTCGCTGTAGCCGACGGAGACGATCCGGTCCCCCCGGTAGGTGAACGTGGTCAGCGAGGCGAGCGTGCACTGCCGCTTGCGCGGGTCGTGCCACAGCCGGCGCTTCTCGACGTACGACCGCACGATCCAGATCGGCAGCTGGTGGCTCACCAGCACCGCCTCGTGCCCCCGGGCCCGCTCCTTGGCGGAGTCCAGCGCGCCCATCATCCGCACGACCTGGTCGACGTACGGCTCTCCCCAGGACGGCTTCATCGGGTTGACCAGGTACTTCCAGTTGCCCGGCCGGCGCAGCGCACCGTCGCCGACGCCGAAGGTCTTGCCCTGGAAGGTGTTCTCGGCCTCGATCAGCCGCTCGTCGGTGGCGAGGTCGAGGCCGTGCGCCTTGGCGATCGGCGTGGCGGTCTCCTGCGCCCGCTCCAGCGGGGAGGCGCACACGTACGTCACGTCCCGCGAGGAGAGGTGCTCGGCGACCCGGTCGGCCATCTGCCGGCCGAGCTCGGACAGGTGGTAGCCCGGCAGCCGGCCGTAGAGGACCCCGTCCGGGTTCTCGACCTCGCCGTGCCGCATCAGGTGGACGACGGTGATGTCGGTGCTGCTGCTCATGCGGGCGTGGCCTCCGCTGCGGCTCGGGCCGCCGCCGGGAGGGCGTCGGCGATCGTCTGAAGGGCCCGCTCGTCGTGGGCCGTCGACACGAACCACGACTCGAACGCGGACGGCGGCAGGTAGACGCCGTTCGCGAGCAGGGCGTGGAAGAAGGCGGTGAAGCGGTACGACTCCTGCGTCCGGGCGTCCTCGTAGGTGCGCACCGGGCGGTCGGTGAAGAACACCGAGAACATGTTGGAGGCGCTCTGCACGGTGTGCGCGACGCCCTCCTTGCCGAGGGCCTCCGAGACCAGCGCCTGGATCTGCTCGGACACGGCGTTGACCCGCGCGTAGGCGGCGTCGTCGAGGAGGCGCAGCTGGGCGAGGCCGGCGGCGGTGGCCACCGGGTTCCCGGAGAGGGTGCCGGCCTGGTAGACGGGCCCGGCCGGGGCGAGGTGCGCCATGACGTCGGCGCGCCCGCCGAACGCGGCCGCGGGGAAGCCGCCGCCCATGACCTTGCCGAAGGTCAGCAGGTCGGGGACCACGCCGTCGATGCCGAACCAGCCGCTGCGGCTGGTGCGGAAGCCGGTCATGACCTCGTCGGAGATGTAGAGGGCGCCGTTGGTGGCGCAGGCGTCCTTGAGGCCCTGGTTGAAGCCGGGCAGCGGCGGGACGACGCCCATGTTGCCCGGGGACGCCTCGGTGATCACGCAGGCGATCTCACCGGGGTGCCGGTGGAAGGCCTCCTGCACGGCCTCGAGGTCGTTGTACGGCAGCACGATCGTGTCGCCGGCCTGGGCGCCGGTGACGCCCGGGGTGTCGGGCAGCGCGAAGGTGGCGAGGCCGGAGCCGGCGGCCGCGAGCAGGGCGTCGACGTGGCCGTGGTAGCACCCGGCGAACTTGATGACCTTGGACCGGCCGGTGAAGCCGCGGGCCAGGCGGATGGCGCTCATGGTGGCCTCGGTGCCGCTGGAGACCAGCCGCACCTGCTCCACGGGCGCCACGCGCGCGACGATCTCCTCGGCGAGCGCGACCTCGCCCTCACCGGGCGTGCCGAAGGACGTACCGCGCGCGACGGCGTCCTGCACGGCGGCGATCACCTCGGGGTGGGAGTGCCCGAGGATCATGGGTCCCCAGGAGCACACCAGGTCGACGTACTCGCGCCCGTCGGCGTCGGTGAGCCAGGCGCCCTTGCCGGACACCATGAACCGGGGCGTGCCGCCGACCGCGCGGAAGGCGCGCACCGGGGAGTTCACCCCGCCCGGCGTGACGGCGGCCGCACGGTCGAACAGTGCCTGGGAGACAGGCGCTTCGTAGGGGTAGGGCGCCGCGGAGGGCGCTCCCGAAGAGGGCGTTTCGCTCATGACCTGCGACTTCTCCGACCTTCTCCGACTTGCTCGGACTCCGGATGCTGGGTGACCTCCTCAGGGTAGGCCAGGGGGCCGACGCGGCAGCGGGGCGTGGGGACGGGCGGGCGGGTCGGCGCCGGCCGGTGATCGAACTCATGCGGGCGCCGGTGATCTGCGAAACTGGCCCCTGATACACAGAGTTCTTGAACGGACGGCCCGCGCGGCCCGTGATGGTCAGGGACCGGGCAGATCCCGCGCCCCCAGTCGAGAGGTGTTTGAGCGCACGTTTCGGCGGGCGGCCGTGGGGGAGGTCACTGACACGATGATCGGGTTGCGCGGCGGGGGCCACGCGTCCTAGAAAAGCAGTCGGGTGGAGATATGCATCGCGGTGGCGGACTGGGCGAGGGGACTGACGACCTGGGTCCTCGACGTGCCCGGCGGGGAAGGCACCGGCGCGACGCGGAGGAAGCGAACGAGGCACGTCAGGCACAGGGTGCACCGAGCGAGTCCGAGCGGATCGACCGGCTGGGCCGGGTGGACCCGCTGCGGGCCGGGAGCAGGAATGGTGGTCGGGTGGGGGTGACGTACAAGTACTTCGGCGCGCCGGACGGCGCGACCGCGGCCCGGGTCCCGATCTCGATGCGCCCCGAGGAACTCGGCGGTGACGAACTCGGCATGGGCGGCATGTTCACCAAGATCAAGCCCGAGACCATGGCCGCGATGGTCCTCACCGGCATCGAGGGCGTCCCCCTGCACAAGGTCCCCCCGCTGGAACTGGTCGTCCTGCACCCCGACTACGCGGTCGTGAAGCTCCCCATGACGGTCGTCGACCCCCTGCGCGACATCGGCGAGGAAGCGGTCGGCGCGGCGGCGTTCATCTGGTCGACGGTCCCGGACCGGGGCGGCCCGCGGGACGCGTTCAACGTGTACCAGCTGCTGCACGAGTGGCAGGACTTCTCGCACCGCCTCCACGAGGCGGGACACCAGCCGTACTGCCTGGTCTGGCCCTGAGCCGACCGCGGCCGGGGCCGGCCGTGGCCCCTCCCGGTGCGTGTCCCGGCGCTGGCCTATCTTGGCGCGCATGCAGTCATACACGATCGGTCAGGCCGCGCGGCTGCTCGGAGTGAGCCCGGACACCGCCCGGCGGTGGGCGGACGCGGGCCGGGTGGCCACCCACCGCGACGAGCACGGCAAGCGGCTCATCGACGGCAGGGACCTGGCCTCCTTCTCCGTGGAGCTCGCGCGCACCGGCAGCGGCGAGGAGGACGTCCCCACCACCTCCGTCCGCAACGCCTTCCCCGGCATCGTCACGGCGATCAAGCTCGGGGACGTCGCCGCCCAGGTGGAGATCCAGGCCGGCCCGCACCGCCTGGTGTCCCTGCTGACCCGGGAGGCCGTGGAGGAACTGGGCCTGGAGGTCGGCATGGAGGCCACGGCCCGGGTGAAGTCCACCAACGTGCACGTCGACCGGGCCTGAGGACCCTCGTACGATCGCACATGCCAGGCACGGCGCGCTCAGACCCTGCTCATGCGATGCGACTAGGGGCTTTCACCTCGCAGGTGCGGCATTATCATCGGACCGTGGCCGAGTCCGTCAGGACCCGAGGAAATGGACCCGTGATGACCCGTTCCGTGCGCCGGACCCACCGGACCCGCCGGACGCTGCAGGTGGCCGGTGCGGGGGCCGCCGCCCTGCTGGCCCTGAGCGCCTGCTCCGACTCCGGCTCCGACGCGTCCGGGAAGAACTCCGCCGCCACGAGCTCCTCCGGCAAGGACTCGACCGGCAAGCTGTCCGGTGAGGTGACCGTCTTCGCCGCCGCCTCCCTGAAGGAGAGTTTCACCACGCTGGGCAAGGAGTTCGAGAAGGCGCACCCCGGCACCACGGTCACCTTCAGCTTCGGCGGCAGCGACGCCCTGGCCGCGAGCATCACCGGGGGCGCGCCCGCCGACGTGTTCGCCTCGGCCAGCCCGAAGACGATGAAGGTCGTCACCGACGCGGGCGACGCCGCCGGCACGCCCGCCACCTTCGTCCGCAACCAGCTGGAGATCGCGACCCTCCCCGGCAACCCCGACAAGATCGCCTCGCTGAAGGACCTCACCCGGTCGGGCCTGAAGGTCGTGCTGTGCGACAAGGCCGTGCCGTGCGGGGCCGCCGCACGGAAGGCCCTGGACGCCGCCGGGCTGGAGCTCACCCCGGTCTCCTACGAGGAGGACGTCAAGTCCGCGCTGAACAAGGTCGTGTTGAAGGAGGCCGACGCCGCCGTCGTGTACAGGACGGATGTGCGGGCCGCCGGTGACAAGGTGGAGGGCGTGGACTTCCCCGAGTCGGCCGACGCCGTCAACGACTACCCGATCACCCTCCTCAAGGGCGCGCAGCGCACCGACACCGCCGAGGCGTTCATCGCCCTGGTGCGCTCCGCCGAGGGCCGGAAGGTCTTGACCGGGGCCGGGTTCCTCGAGCCGTGACGCCCCCGCCCCCGCGCCCCGGCCGGGGCGGCGCCCCGCTGCCGCTGCTGCTGCCCGCGCTGGCCGGGCTGGTGTTCCTGGTGCTGCCGCTGGTGGCGCTGCTGGTCCGCGCCCCCTGGCGGAGCATGCCGGAGCTGCTGACCAGCGCCGAGGTGTGGCAGGCGCTGCGGCTGTCCCTGGTGTGCGCGACGGCGGCGACCGCGGTGAGCCTGGTGCTCGGGGTGCCGCTGGCCTGGCTGCTGGCCCGGGTCGAGTTCCGGGGGCGGGGGCTGGTGCGGGCCCTGGTCACGCTGCCGCTCGTGCTGCCGCCGGTGGTGGGCGGTGTGGCGCTGCTGATGGCGCTCGGCCGCAACGGGGTGGTGGGGCGGTGGCTGGACTCCTGGTTCGGGCTCACCCTGCCGTTCACCACGACCGGCGTGGTGATCGCCGAGGCGTTCGTCGCGATGCCGTTCCTGGTCATCAGCGTCGAGGGCACCCTGCGCGCCGCCGACCCCCGCTACGAGGAGGCCGCCACGACGCTGGGCGCCTCCCGCTTCACCGCGTTCCGCCGGGTGACCCTGCCCCTCATCGCGCCCGGTGTCGCCGCGGGTGCCGTCCTCGCGTGGGCGCGGGCGCTCGGCGAGTTCGGCGCGACCATCACGTTCGCCGGCAACTTCCCCGGCCGCACCCAGACCATGCCGCTCGCGGTCTACCTCGCCCTGCAGAACGACCCCGAGGCGGCGATCGCCCTCAGCCTGGTCCTGCTCGCCGTGTCGATCGCGGTGCTGGCGGGCCTGCGCGACCGCTGGATGACCGCCTCATGACCATGAAGGACCCGACCCCGGCCGCCGTCGCCGCGCCCCGCCCCGCCGAGGGGCTGGACGCCCACCTGGTCGTGGAGCGGGGCTCGTTCCGGCTCGACGTGGCGCTGTCCGCGGCCCCCGGCGACGTCGTCGCGCTCCTCGGCCCCAACGGCGCCGGCAAGACGACCGCACTGCGCGCCCTCGCCGGTCTCGTCCCGCTGTCCGGCGGTCATCTACGGCTGGACGGCGTGCCGTTGGAGCGTACGGCGCCGGAGGACCGCCCGGTCGGCGTGGTCTTCCAGGACTACCTGCTCTTCCCGCACCTGTCCGCGCTGGACAACGTCGCGTTCGGACCGCGCTGCCGGGGCGCCGGGCGGGCGCGGGCCCGGGCGCAGGCCGCCGAGTGGCTGGAGCGCATGGGCCTCGCCGAGCACGCGGCGAGCAAGCCGCGCCGGCTCTCCGGCGGCCAGGCGCAGCGCGTGGCCCTCGCCCGCGCCCTGGCCACCCACCCGCGGCTGCTGCTCCTCGACGAGCCGCTGGCCGCCCTCGACGCCCGCACCCGCCTCGACGTGCGCGCTCAACTCCGGCACCACCTGGCCGAGTTCGAGGCGGTCGCGGTGCTCGTGACGCACGACCCGCTGGACGCCATGGTGCTGGCCGACCGCCTCGTCGTCATCGAGGACGGCCGCAGCGTCCAGGAGGGCGGGCCCTCCGACATCGCCCGCCACCCGCGCACCGACTACATCGCCCACCTGGTCGGCCTCAACCTCTACCGGGGCGAGGCCGCGGGACACACGGTCCGCCTGGACGCCGGGCCCGCGATCACCACGACCGAGGACCTCACCGGCCCGGTCTTCGTCGCCTTCCCACCCAGCGCGGTCACCCTGCACCGCGACCGCCCGACCGGCTCCAGCGCCCGCAACCTCTGGCAGTGCCAGGTCACCGGCCTGGAGACCCACGGCGACCGGATCCGCCTCGCCCTCACCGGCGACCTCTCCCTGGCCGCCGACCTCACCACCGTCGCCACCACCGAACTGGACCTCCGCCCCGGCACCCAGGTCTGGGCCACGGTCAAAGCAACCCAGACCCACGCCTACCCGGCGTGATCCACCCGGTTGGTCGGGGGCGGCAACTGTCAGGGGCTGGGGGCAGCCAGCGGTGCGGAAACTCTCAGGCCGGCGGAAGCTACCGGGGGCGCGGGGAACTGCGCGACAAGCCCATGACGGCCCGCAGGGAACCGAACACCGCACCACCCACACCCCCAGGGGCGCGGGGAACTGCGCGACCAGCCCCCACCCACCCGCACCCAGAAAACTACGGCCGCCCACCCACCGTGAACCCGATCACCGCCCCACCCCCCGCCCGCCGAAACGCAAACGGCGTCCCCCCATGCGACAGCGCAACCTCCCGCACGATCGACAACCCCAGCCCCGACCCCGGCAGGGACCGCGCATCCGCAGCCCGGTAGAACCGGTCGAACACCCGCGTCAGATCGCACTCGGCGATCCCGGGCCCCCGGTCCAGCACCTCCACCCGCACCGTCCCCGGCCGCGCCGGCCCCACGACACTGATCTCGACCGGCGCCTCCCCGCCCCGGTCGAACTTCGTGGCGTTCTCCACGAGGTTCGACACCGCTCGCGTCAGCATCCCCGCCCGCCCGTCGGTGGTGGTGTCCCCGCTGGCCCGCACCAGCACCTCCCGCCCGGTACGGCGCCGGGCGAGCGCCGCGACCTCCTCGGCGATCTCCCCGAGGTCCACCCGTTGCGGCGGCTCCGTGCCGGACTGCCCGGCCGCCAGCTCGACGAGCTCGTTGACCAGGTCGGTCAGCTCCCGCGCCTCCTGGGTGAGGTCGGCGACCAGGTCGTCACGGGTGCCGGGCGGCAGCTCGTCGATCCGGCGCAGCAGGGAGATGTTGGTGCGCAGGGACGTCAGCGGCGTCCGCAGCTCGTGGCCGGCGTCCTGGACGAGCCGGCGCTGGTCCTCCTCGGACTGCGCGAGGCGGCCCAGCATCCGGTCGAAGGCCCGGCCGAGCCGCCCCACCTCGTCGGAACCGGTGACGGGCACCTGCACCCCGAGCTGCCGGGTGCGGGCCACGTCCTCCGCGGCGCTGGTGAGGATGACCAGCCGGTGCGTGATGCGCCGGGCCAGCCACCAGCCGAACAGCCCGGCCGCCGTGACGACCGCCGCCATCAGGATCAGCGTGCGCTGCTGGAGGGCCCGCAGCAGGTCCTCGGTGTCGCTGAACTCCTGCGCGACCTGCACGGCGCCCCGGCCGCTGCCGAGGGAGACGGTCGCGATGCGGTAGACGTCGCTGCCGACGTCGACGTCCTTGTGCGCCGTCATCCGCCCGGCCGTCGCCGCGGTGGCGGTGGCCCGGTCGGCGGCGGTCACCGGCAGCCCGGGCCGCCCGGGGTCGACGACGGCGCCGTCGGGTCCGAGGACCTGGACGTCGGTGCGGGCGGGGCGGACCAGGTCGTGACCCGGCGCGGAGGAGGAGAAGTCCTCCGGGGTCATCGCGTGCTGGCGGACCTCGTCGCGCAGGTCCTGCACCACCTCGTCGAAGACGGACTGCTGGTCGACGCGGACCAGCCGGGCGGCGGCGTTGTACGACAGGATGCCGACCAGGACGGTCACGGCGGCGGCGACGGCCGCGAACGACACCGCGAAGGTCGTGCCGAGCGAGACGAGCTTGGGGCGCCGCCGGGCCAGCAGCCGGCGCAGCCGGACGCCGGGGGCGGTGCCCACTCAGTCCTCCCGCAGGACGTAGCCGACACCGCGCACGGTGTGGATGAGCTGCGGCGCGCCGGGCTCGTCGAGCTTGCGGCGCAGGTAGCCGACGTAGACGGCGAGGTTCTTGGAGCCGGGGCCGAAGTCGTAGCCCCAGATGCGGTCGTAGATCGTGGAGTGGTCGAGCACGATGCCTGCGTTGCGGACGAGCAGTTCCAGCAGCTCGAACTCGGTGCGGGTCAGTTCCAGCTCGCGCCCGCCGCGCCAGGCCCGGCGGGCCTGGGGGTCCATGCGCAGGCCGGCGGCGGTGAGGAGCCGTTCGGCGGGGGGTTCGGACTCGCGGACGGCCGGGGCGGGCGTGCCGGGACCGGCCGGGCCGCCACCGGCGTCACGACCGGTCCCGGCACCGGTGGTGCCCGTGGTGCCCGTGGGGCTGCTCGTGCGGCGTAGGAGGGCGCGCAGCCGGGCGAAGACCTCCTCGACGTCGAAGGGCTTCACGACGTAGTCGTCGGCGCCGGCGTCCAGGCCCGCGATGCGGTCCGCGGTCTCCACGAGGGCGGTGAGCATGAGGATGGGCGTGCGGTCGCCCTCGGCGCGCAGCACGCGGCACACCTGGAGGCCGTCGATGCCCGGCATCATCACGTCGAGGACGAGGACGTCCGGCGGGCTCTTGTGCGCCTGCGCCAGTGCCTCCACGCCGTCGGCGACCGCGGTGACCTGGTAGCCCTCCAGGGTCAGCGCCCGTTCGAGGGCGTGACGGATGGCGCGGTCGTCTTCGGCGAGGAGCAGGGTCTGAGGCACGGGTCCAGTCTGCCAAGGCCTCCGGCGGTTGGGCGGGGGTGGGATGGGTGGGGATGGGCTTCTTACTGGGCTCTCACCGTGTCGTGGGCGTTGTGCCGTGGGGCGGTCGTTTTGCGGGTGCGGGCCGGTGGGGGCTGGTCGCGCCCACGCGGCGGAGCCGCATGTCGAAACCGCCCCGCGCCCCTGAGGTGGGAGCAGTGGCCCTCATTTCAGAAGTTCGGCGAAGGGGGTGACCTCGAAGTCCGGTTTCGGGGTGCGGGGGGTCGGGGTGAGGCCCTGCATGAGGGTGGTCAGTTCGGTGGCTGCCCGTTCGACGCGGTCGGCCAGGCCGTCCGGGCCGCCCCAGTCCTCCGAGGCGGCGTAGACCCCGGTGGGCACGACCACGGCCCGCAGGTACGCGAACAGCGGCCGCAGCGCGTGCTCCATGACCAGCGAGTGCCGTGCCGTGCCCCCGGTCGCGGCGATCAGCACCGGCTTGCCCGTCAGCGCGTCCTTGTCCAGCACGTCGAAGAAGGACTTGAACAGTCCGCTGTACGACGCGGAGAACACCGGCGTGACCACGATCAGCCCGTCGGCCCCGGCCACCGCGTCCAGCGCGGCGGCCAGTGCCCGGCCCGGGAAGCCGTTGGTGAAGTGGTGGGCGATCTCCACTGCGAGCTCGCGCAGCTCCACCACCTGGACGTCCACGTCCCCGGCCCGGCGTTCCACCGCTGCGGCCAGCCGGTCCCCCAGCAGCCGCGTCGACGACGGCACGCTCAGTCCCGCGGACACCACGACGAGCTTCATGCCACGACCTCCTGGTCCTTGACGTCCTGGTCCTCGGCTTCCCGGCCCCTGCGGGCGGCGGCGAGCAGGGTCGGGTGGGTCGGCGCCTCCGGCACCCCGGCCGGGCGGCCCACCGCGAACTCCTTGCGCAGCACCGGTACGACCTCCTCGCCCAGCAGGTCGATCTGCTCCAGCACGGTCTTCAGCGGGAGCCCCGCGTGGTCCATCAGGAACAGCTGGCGCTGGTAGTCACCGGCGTACTCGCGGAAGGCCAGCGTCTTCTCGATGACCTGCTGCGGGGAGCCGACGGTCAGCGGGGTCTGCTGGGTGAAGTCCTCCAGCGAGGGCCCGTGGCCGTACACCGGCGCGTTGTCGAAGTAGGGGCGGAACTCACGGACCGCGTCCTGGGAGTTCGGGCGCATGAACACCTGGCCGCCGAGGCCCACGATGGCCTGCTCGGGCGTCCCGTGGCCGTAGTGCGCGTACCGGTCGCGGTACAGCTCGACCATCCGCTTGGTGTGGTCGGCCGGCCAGAAGATGTTGTTGTGGAAGAAGCCGTCGCCGTAGTACGCGGCCTGCTCGGCGATCTCCGGCGAACGGATGGAGCCGTGCCAGACGAACGGCGGGACCCCGTCCAGGGGACGCGGGGTTGAGGTGAAGCCCTGCAGCGGGGTGCGGAACTTGCCCTCCCAGTCCACGACGTCCTCGCGCCACAGCCGGTGCAGCAGCGCGTAGTTCTCGACGGCGAGGTTGATGCCCTGGCGGATGTCCTTGCCGAACCACGGGTAGACCGGGCCGGTGTTGCCGCGGCCCATCATCAGGTCCACCCGGCCGTCGGCGAGGTGCTGGAGCATCGCGAAGTCCTCCGCGATCTTCACCGGGTCGTTGGTGGTGATCAGCGTGGTGGAGGTGGACAGGACCAGCCGCTGCGTCTGGGCCGCTATGTAGCCGAGCATCGTCGTCGGGGAGGACGGCACGAACGGCGGGTTGTGGTGCTCGCCGGTCGCGAAGACGTCCAGGCCGACCTCCTCGGCCTTGAGCGCGATGGCGACCATGGCCTTGATCCGCTCGCGCTCGGTCGGCGTACGCCCCGTGGTGGGGTCCGGCGTGACGTCGCCGACCGTGAAGATCCCGAACTGCATGGCCGCTCACCCTCCGCATTTGGTTGACGATTAAACTATACGGGCAAACAGCGGCCCCCGTCCCCGTATTCCACCGCGCTCCCCCAGCCCCCTCTGCTCCCCCTGCTCCCCTGCTCCCCTGCTCCCCTGTGACTGTCGGACCCCCGTCCTACGATCGCCCCATGGCCGCTCCCCGCCGTGACACCCGAGGCATCGTGGACGCCGCGGAGCTCTTCGCCCGTGTGCGGTTCCGCCGCCGCGAACCCGCCGAGGCCCTGCGCCCCTACCTGGAGCACTACTGGCTGATCGACTGGGACCTCCCCCAGCCGTACGCCTCCCACGTCGTCCCGCACCCGTCGGTCAACATCGTCTTCCAGCGCTTCGGCGACCAGGACCCGTTCGCCGAGGTCTCCGGTATCGGGCTCGGGCTCTTCACGCAGAAGCTGGAGGGGTGGGGCCGGGTCTGCGGCGTCCAGTTCCGGCCGGGCGGCTTCCGCCCCTTCTTCCCGGACCACCCGGTGTCCGGCTGGACCGGCCGCCGGGTCCGCTTCCCCGAGGCCCTGACGGGGCCGACGGGCCAGGAGGTCACGCGGGCCACGGAGGGCACGCGAGTCACACAGAGCACTCACGCCACGCCCGTCGTGCACACCATGCACGCCACGGTCGCCGCCGTCCTCGACCCGCCCGAGGAGGACGCCCGCGTCGCCGCCCTCGACGCCTTCCTCCTCTCCCTCGGTCCCCGCCCCGACCCCCAGGCCGACCTCGCGATGGCCCTGGCCGAGCGCATCCGCACCGACCGCTCCATCCGCCGCGTCGCCGACTTCGCCCGCGCCGAGGGGCTCTCCGTACGGCTGCTGCAACGGCTCTTCTCGGCGTACGTCGGCGTCGGCCCCAAGTGGGTCATCCTGCGCTACCGCATCCACGAGGCCTTGGAGCGCGCCGAGACCGAGCGCGCGGTCGACTGGGCCGCCCTCGCCGCCGACCTCGGCTACGCCGATCAGGCCCACCTGGTCCGCGACTTCACCGCGACCGTGGGCGTGCCCCCTACGGCGTACGCCCAGGCCGTGCGCTGACGGACGCCCCTGGTCCGCCGTTCTCCGGGTCCCGCACGCCTCCGGACCTCAGCCGGGCGATCTGCTCCCCGCTGAACTGCACCGTCCGCCGCATGTGACCGACGATCGCGGCGAGTTCCTCCTCCTCCAGGTCCTCGAACAGCTCCGAGCGGTCGCCGCCCAGCCGCTCCCACATCCGCCGGAACTCGGCGATCCGCTCCGGCACCGTCGCCACCAGCACCTTGCGCCGGTCGGCCGCGTCCCGCTGCCGGCGGACGTACCCGGCCCGCTCCAGCCGGTCCACCAGCCGCGTCGCCGACCCGGTCGTGAGGCCCGTCAGCTGCGCGACCCGGCCGGTCGTGACCGGCCCCGGCTCCAGCGTGAGCAGGTTCAGGCACTGCAGGTCGGTCGGGTGCAGCCCGAGGTGGTCGGCGACGGCCTGGTTGAACAGCGCGTACGAGGCGACGTAGCGGTGCGAGACGACGGACAGCTCGTCGAGCAGCCGGACCCGCGCGTACCCGGAGTAGCTGGACATGCCTGCACCACCCGTCAGAAGGAGTACGTGTCGCCGGTGTCCAGCACCAGCAGCCGCTGCCGGTCGTCCCCCCGGTCGCGGTCCACCGCCCCCGCGGCCCACACCGTGTCGATGTCCAGCGTCACCTCCGCCGGACGCCCCCGCAGCCACACCCCCAGCGCGAGTTCCCGGCCCCACCCGTCCGCGTCCAGCGCGCCCGTACGGCACATCACGTCCCGCTCACCGGTGCGCGCGCACCCGACCGCCACCCCCCGGCGAGCGAGAACCCGCGCACGGCGCCTGCCGCCCCTTGCCACCACCACAGTCACTCCTCGGCCGACCGGACCCACGGGACCTGGTGATGTATCCCCCGCGCGCCGACCGGCAGGCGCCCTCCAACAGGTGACGTCCGGGTGACGTCGCCCGAGCCGGGCCCCGCGCGGGGGCGTCTGCGAAGCTGCCCCCATGTCGATCCTCCGCTCCGTCGCCCTCTTCGTCGTCGCCGCGCTGTTCGAGATCGGCGGGGCCTGGCTGGTGTGGCAGGGCGTGCGCGAACACCGCGGCTGGCTGTGGATCACCGGGGGCGTCCTGGCGCTCGGCGCGTACGGCTTCGCCGCCACGCTCCAGCCCGACGCCCACTTCGGCCGCATCCTCGCCGCGTACGGCGGCGTCTTCGTCGCGGGCTCGCTGGTGTGGGGCGCGGTCGCCGACGGCTACCGGCCGGACCGCTGGGACGTCACGGGCGCGGTGGTCTGCCTGGCGGGCATGGCACTGATCATGTACGCGCCGCGGGGGAACTGAGCGCGGGCCTCTCACGCGGCGGATACTGCCCGTCCCGCGGGCCGCCCGGGGAGACCGACCGCCCTCCCCGGCCTCCGACGGAGACCGAGCGCCTCTCCCCGGCCGCCGACGGACACCGAGCGCCCCTCCCCCCGCCGCCGCCGCAGACCGACCAGCGCTCCCCGAGCCACCCACCGGGACCGGCGCCCCGCCCCAACCCCCCACCCCCCACGGGCCCTCCGGCCCTCCGGCCCACCGGCGCCGACGACGCCCCGCTTATCCTGGCGGGGCCAGCCACCCGTCGTCCGCACGAGGAGTCGCCCTCCATGGCCACCGCCCCCGCCGCCCCGTCCGCCGCCTCCCGCATCGCCGTCGTGACGGGCGCGAGCAGCGGCATCGGCGCCGCCACGGCCCGCCGGCTCGCCGCGGCCGGCTACCGCGTCGTCCTCACCGCCCGCCGCGAAGACCGCGTCGAGGCGCTCGCCAAGGAGATCACCGAGGCCGGCGGCTCCGCGACCGCGTACCGCCTGGACGTCACCGACCGCGCCGCCGTCGACGAGTTCGCCACCGCCTTCAAGACCATCGGCGTGCTCGTGAACAACGCGGGCGGCGCGCTCGGCGCCGACCCGGTCGCCACCGGCGACCCGGAGGACTGGCGCACGATGTACGAGACGAACGTCCTCGGCACCCTGAACGTCACCCAGGCCCTGCTGCCCAAGCTGGAGGCGAGCGGCGACGGCACGGTGGTCGTGGTGTCCTCGACGGCCGGGCACGGCACGTACGAGGGCGGCGGGGGCTACGTCGCCGCCAAGCACGGCGCCCACGTGCTCGCCGAGACGCTGCGGCTGGAGATCGTCGGCAAGCCGGTCCGCGTCATCGAGATCGCGCCCGGCATGGTCAAGACGGACGAGTTCGCGCTGACCCGCTTCGGCGGCGACCGCGAGAAGGCGGCGAAGGTCTACGAGGGCGTCGCCGAGCCGCTCACCGCGGACGACGTCGCCGAGACCATCACCTGGGCCGTCACCCGCCCCAGCCACGTCAACGTCGACCTGCTGGTCCTGCGGCCGCGCGCCCAGGCGTCGAACACCAAGGTCCACCGGGAACAGCGGTAGGGCGGGCGGCGTGGACCGGCACATACCCTTCGACACCCTGCACAACGTCCGTGACCTGGGCGGTTACCGCACCGCGGACGGCCGCCACCGGGTCCGGCCCGGCCTGCTGTACCGCGCCGACTCGCTCGGCAAGCTGCGCACCGGCACCGCGGACTGGGACCGCTTCCTCGCCCTCGGCGTGGGCACGGTGATCGACCTGCGCCACGGCTGGGAGATCGAGGCGCGGGGCCGGGTCCCCGAGGACGCCTCCTTCACCTACCACCACCTGAGCATCGAGCACCGCCCGTACGACCAGGCGGCGCTGACGGCGGACGTCGACCCGGGCCCGTACCTCGCGGAGCGCTTCCTGGAGGTGGCCGAGGACGGCCACGCGGAGATCCGCACGGCCCTGGAGCTGATCGCGGACGCGCGTGAGCCCGTGGTCTTCCACTGCGCGTCGGGCAAGGACCGCACCGGCGAGCTGGCCGCCCTGGTGCTGACCCTCCTGGACGTGCCCGAGACGACGGTCGTCGAGGACTTCTCCCTCACCGGACTGGCCACCGGTGCCCTGCTCGCGGAGTGGACCGCCCGCAACGGCGGCCGCACCCCCGCCTGGCCGGCCTTCGGCACGGCCCCCGCCGCGGTGATGCGCCTGTTCCTCGCGGCGCTGCGCGAGCGGTACGGCTCGGTCGACGCGTACGTCGCCACGGCCCTGGGGATGGACGTCGACGCCCTGAAGGCCGCCCTGCGCGCCCGCTACCTGGAGGAGCCGCCCGCCGGCCGCCCGGAGCCGGTGTACCGCAGGGCGACCCCGGACGACGCGCCCGCGCTGGTGCGCCTGTACTCCACGGCGGCCCTGTGGCAGCAGGCCCGCGGCATCGACCAGTGGCAGCCCGGCGCGAAGGACGAGGAACACTTCCTGCGCCGCATGCGCGAGGGCGAGGTCTGGCTGGCCCACACCGGCCCCCACCTGACCGGCGCCTACGAGCTGTGGTGGACCGACCTCGCGGCCTGGGGCCCCCGCCCCGCGGACGCGGGCTACGTCCACCGCCTGATGGTCACCCCGCACACGGCCCCGCCCGGCACCGGCCGCCACCTCCTCGCCCACGCCGAGTCCCGCATCACGGCCACCGGCCGCACCCACGCCCGCCTGGACTGCCTCGCCACCAACCCGCACCTGCGCGCCTACTACGAGAAGGCGGGCTACACCGTCGTAGGAGAACAAAAGGCCAAACCGAACGCCACGGGCAGCCCGTACGCGGTGACCCTGCTGGAGAAGCGGCTGAGGTAACCCACAGGGGTGAGGGTGGTCGATCACCCATCCGGCCACCGAACTGCCGACCTGGGCTCGCGCCACACGATCAACTCGTCGGCCCGCGACCGGGACACCTCCGGCCGCGGGCCCGACCAGCATGGAAGTGGGGGGCTTCCCATGGCTGACCGCGAGCCCGTCGACCACCGGTTCATGGACCTCACGGTCCCCGAGTACGCCTACATGTTCGGATTCCTGCAGGCGGACGGGCACCTGCAGCAAAGTGCCGGGCGGAAGGGCAAGCTGTCGGTCGAACTCAACAGCCACGACATCGATCTGCTGCGCGCGTTCCAGCGGTTGACGCCCTACTACAGCAGCGTCACCGAGCGCACCAGAACCACCAACTTCGCCGAGGCCCACACGTCGGCCACGTGGACCCTGTGCTCATTGGAGGCGAGGACCCGACTCAACGCCTGCGGCCTGCCGTACGGACGCAAGTCGGCGACGATCGCTCCTCCGCACGGGGAGTTCTCCCGTCGCGACTACCTGCGGGGCCTGATCGACGCGGACGGCTCGGTCGGTTTCACCAGCAAGGGCTTCCCCTTCGTCTCCCTGACCACCGCCAGTGACGCCGTCGCACGCTTCCTGCGCGACTACTGCAAGGACACGACGGGGGCCGAGCGGATCCTCAGCCGCAACGCCCGCGACAACATCTACAACGTCCTCTACACGATGGAGGTGGCCCAGCGCCTGGCCGCGGACCTCTACTACCCCGGCTGCCTGTCCTTGGAGCGCAAACGGACCGCCGCCGGGTTGCTCTCGGCCTGGGCTCGCCCGGCGGGCATGCGAGCCGCCCACACGCGGCGCCGCTGGACGCAGGAGGAGGACGGATCCTCCTCGCCTGTGACAGCCCGGCAGCGGCGGCGGAGGCACTCGGCAGGACGATCCAGAGCTGTCACCTGCGCCGGTGGCGCCTGGGCACCGGCCAAGTGGGCACGCCCAGCCGGCCGTGACCGGGTGAGGGCCCGGGCGTCACCCGGGTCCCCCCACGTCAGCCCTTCACGCAGACGACCTGCTTGAGCTTCGCCACCACCTGGACGAGGTCCCGCTGCTGGTCGATGACCTGCTCGATCGGCTTGTAGGCGCCCGGGATCTCGTCCACCACACCGGAGTCCTTGCGGCACTCCACGCCCCGCGTCTGCTCCTCCAGGTCCTTGGTGGAGAAGCGGCGCTTGGCGGCGTTGCGGCTCATCCGCCGACCGGCGCCGTGGGACGCGGAGTTGAAGGACTTCTCGTTGCCGAGGCCCTTCACGATGTACGAGCCCGTGCCCATCGAGCCCGGGATGATCCCGTAGTCGCCGGAGCCCGCCCGGATCGCGCCCTTGCGGGTCACCAGCAGGTCCATGCCCTCGTACCGCTCCTCCGCCACGTAGTTGTGGTGGCAGGAGATCTCCTGCTCGAAGGTGGGCTTCGCCTTCTTGAACTCCTTGCGCACGACGTCCTTGAGCAGCGCCATCATCAGGGTGCGGTTGTACTTGGCGTACTCCTGCGCCCAGAACAGGTCGTTGCGGTAGGCCGCCATCTGCGGGGTGTCCGCCACGAACACGGCCAGGTCGCGGTCGACGAGCCCCTGGTTGTGCGGCAGGCGCTGCGCGATCCCGATGTGGTGCTCGGCGAGCTCCTTGCCGATGTTGCGGGAGCCGGAGTGCAGCATCAGCCACACCGAATCGGACGAATCGACACAAATCTCGACGAAGTGATTGCCCTGGCCGAGGGTTCCCATCTGGGCGGCCGCCCGCTCCTTGCGGAACCGCACCGCCTCGGCGACCCGGTCGAACCGCCCCCAGAAGTCCTCCCACCCCGCCGTGGCCAGCCCGTGGAAGCCCCCCGGGTCCACCGGGTCCGCGTGCATCCCCCGGCCCACCGGGATCGCCTGTTCGATGCGCGAGCGCAGGCGGGAGAGGTCGCCGGGCAGGTCGTTCGCGGTCAGGGACGTCTTCACCGCCGACATGCCGCAGCCGATGTCCACCCCCACCGCCGCCGGGCACACCGCGCCCTGCATGGCGATGACCGAGCCGACCGTCGCGCCCTTGCCGTAGTGGACGTCCGGCATGACCGCCAGGCCCCTGATCCACGGCAGCGTCGCGACGTTGCGCAGCTGCTGGAGCGCGCCCTCCTCGACGGTCGCCGGGTCGGCCCACATGCGGATCGGTACCTTCGCACCCGGCATCTCGACGTACGACATAACGCCCTCATTCCCCCGGAAGACAGACAGAAGTGGTGAATCGCAAAACCGGCGCCAAGGGCCACGAACGGGACGCCGGACCGGCGTGCGCGGTGGTGCGTGCGATACACATTGTCTCCAGGAGTCACCCCCGCCCGGCAACGCAATTAGCAGGCCACCCACCCCGAGAGGAGCCGACCGTGCAGCGGAAGGCGTACGTAACCGGCGTCGCCGCCCTCCTCGCGGCGCTGCTGGCCGGCTGCACCGGCGGTTCGGACGACGGCGGTTCCGACGACAACTCCAAGTCGGGTCAGGCCGGCACGGTCACCGCGCCCGCCCAGCCCGGCAAGTACGCCACGCTGCCCGAGCCGTGCGGCGCCGTCCCGCGGGGCACGCTCGACTCGCTCCTGCCGGGCATCCGGCAGCTGCCGGACCAGCAGCAGCGCGAGGCGGCGTACGACGGCTCGGCCACCCTCACCTTCGACACGCACCGCAAGGTCGGCTGCCGTTGGAAGGTGGAGTCGAGCGAGGCCACCGACCACCTGTCGGTGGACTTCGAGCGCGTCGTGTCGTACGCGAACGCGGTGAGCGACGACGCGCAGGCGGAGCAGCTGTTCGCCGGGAAGCGGGACGCGGCCGACCTGCCGGCGCCGGCGCCGGCGCCGAGCGGCACGGGTGGCACGGGCGGCACGGGCGGCGGCACCCCGTCGGCGAGCGCGAGCACCTCCCCCTCCGGTACCTCCCCGGCCGGCGCCTCCTCCGCGAGCGGCACACCGACCCCGTCGGCGTCGTCCTCGACCGCCTCGGCGGACCTCCAGCCCCGCACGCTGGACGACCTCGGTGACGAGGCGTTCCTCAACGACGTCCTGAGCAGCTCGGGTTCGACGGCGAAACAGCGCACGATCACTGTGGCGTTCCGCACGTCCAACGTCATCGTGACCGTCCAGTACGAGGAGCAGCCGGCCACCGTCGGTGCCGTCCCGGACAGCAAGGAAATGCAGGACAAGGTGCGGAAACTGGCCTCCCAGCTGGCCGACGCGCTCGCCGGTTAGGTGCCCGGCGGGCGGCGCCGCGGGGGCCGGGAACGGGAGCCGCGCCGCTCGTCCACCGCGTACGGTGGCCCCTCGGACCCGATCCGACCGGACCGACCGGACCCGATCCGACCGCAGGAACCACGAGCGTCATGAGTGAAGGAACCATGCAGCGACGAGCCCAGCGAGACGACCAGAGCGACCGGACCGACCGCAGTGAGCCGGGCGTCCTGACGGACGGCGGTGACCGGCGGGTGCGGCGTGCGTCCCGGGCCGGCGGGGTGAACCGCGCCCTGGCCGCCGCGGCCGCCCTGCCCGTGCTGCTGTTCGCGGCGGCCTGTTCCTCGGACTCCGGCTCCGACGACTCCGCTGGTTCGGGCGGCACCGCCCAGGCGGACGCGGGCGGCTCCTCGGCGTCCGACCCGTCGGTGAGCGCGGCGCCGACCGTGCAGGCGGCGGCGTTCAAGGCGTTGCCGAAGGCGTGCGCGACGCTGTCCGCGAAGACGCTGACCGAGCTGGTGCCGAAGGCGAAGGCGAAGCAGGGCACGTCCACGGACCCGCAGGACCGGGCGAGCTGCTCGTGGAGCAGCCTGGACAACAACGGCGTCAAGGGCTCGCAGTTCCGCTGGCTGAACGTGTCGTTGCTGCGCTTCGAGTCGGACGCGACGCGGGGTGCCGGTGACCGGCTGGCGCAGGAGTACTACGCGAAGCAGGTCGGGGACGCGCAGGCCGTGGCGGGTGCCAAGGGCACGACGTCGCAGGCGGTGCCCGGTACCGGTGACCAGGCGACGGTGGTGCGGTACGACCTGAAGAAGAAGGAAGGCGCCTTCAAGCAGCAGACGGTCGTCGCGCGGGTGGAGAACGTGGTGGTGACGGTCGACTACAACGGCGCGGGTCTGGCCGGTGACAAGACGCCCAGTGCCGACACCCTGGTGAAGGCGGCGGAGAAGGCGGCGAAGGAGGCCGTGGTGTCGGTCCGCGCGGCCAATGGCGAGGGCAACGGCGGTGCCGCGTCGGGTGGTTCGGACGGGAAGCCGTCGGCTTCGGCGTCGCCGTCGACGTCGTCCAAGGCGTCGTCCAAGGCGTCGTCGGCGCCCTCCGTGTCTCCGTCGGCCTCCCCGTCGAAGTCCGCCGCGAAGGCGGCCGCGGCGGGAGCCTCTCCCTCCGCTTCCCGCAAGAGCTGACGGACCGGCACCCCGTGCGCCGCACACATGTGCCACTCTGTTGCGCGCAACGACACGCAATGGGGAGGGAGTACGAGTGGCAGCGCCGATACAGCTGACCCGGATGCACCGCGTGCTCATCGGCGTGGTGGTGACCGGCGCCGTGATCATCGCCGGCATCGGTTTCGCCGGTTCGTACGCGGCCGTCCGGGAGCTGGCCATCAAGAAGGGCTTCGGGAACTTCTCGTACGTGTTCCCGGTCGGCATCGACGCCGGCATCTGTGTCCTGCTGGCCCTGGACCTGCTGCTGACGTGGATCCGCATCCCCTTCCCGCTGCTGCGGCAGACGGCGTGGCTGCTGACGGCGGCGACCATCGCGTTCAACGGCGCGGCGGCCTGGCCGGACCCGCTGGGTGTGGGCATGCACGCCGTCATCCCGGTGCTGTTCGTGGTGTCGGTGGAGGCGGCCCGTCACGCGATCGGCCGGATCGCGGACATCACGGCGGACAAGCACATGGAGGGCGTGCGGCTGACCCGCTGGCTGCTGTCGCCGGTGCCGACGTTCCTGCTGTGGCGGCGGATGAAGCTGTGGGAGCTGCGCTCGTACGAGCAGGTCATCAAGCTGGAGCAGGAACGTCTCGTCTACCAGGCGCGGCTGCGTTCGCGCTTCGGCCGGGCGTGGCGGCGCAAGGCGCCGGTGGAGTCGCTGATGCCGTTGCGGCTGGCGCGCTACGGGGTGCCGCTCGCGGAGACGGCCCCGGCGGGCCTGGCGGCGGCGGGGATCGAGCCGGTGCTGCTGCCGCCGGCCCCGCGGCAGCAGGCGCCGGCGGCGGTGCCGGAGCTGGCGGGGGTGGCGGCGGGCGGTGGTACGGCGGCCGGTGCGGCGCCGGTGGGCCGGGCGGTGCCCGGTCCCGCGCGGCGCCCCGAGCCGGCCGAGCCGGAGCCGGAGGTGAGCCCGTGGCTGCACGCGCGGGACCCGCGGCAGATCGAGTACCACGGGGGTTACGACCCCAACTACGACCCGGAAGCGCAGTACGCGGACTGGTACGAGGAGCAGCAGCAGGCCGAGCAGTACCAGGACCAGTACCTGCAGGAGCCTCCGCCGGAGGAGCCGGAGCCTTCTCCGGAGGAGACGGGCAGCTTCCCGATCCCGGTGGCCCCGGGCCGCACGCGGGAGCTCGGCGAGGGCGGCGGCGCGCCGGAGCCGACCGAGGAGGACTACTACCAGGTCTTCAAGCAGTCGATCAGCAGTGGCAGCGGTTATCCGACGGCCCGTGAGCTGAGCGAGAACGTCGAGGCGGAGTTCGGCCTGGCGCTGCTGCCGGAGGACGCCAAGCGGATGGTCAACCGTTTCACGAACCGCTACAACGCGGAGCTGGAGGAGGACCACATCGCCTGAGCCCCGGCGGCGGCGATGAGCATGAGGAAGGGGGCCCTCCCGGGGAGGGCCCCCTTCCTCATGCGTGCGTCACCGCGTCGCCGGGCTACTCGCCGAGCAGCCGCCGTACGCGCTCCTGGCCCACGGCCAGCAGCAGGGTCGGCAGGCGCGGGCCGGTGTCCCGGCCCACCAGCAGGTGGTAGAGCAGCGCGAAGAACGCCCGCTGGGCGGTCTTGATCTCGGCGGGCAGTTCCTTGGGGGTGGCGTCGGCGGAGAACCCGGCCTGGACCTTGGGCACGCCGTAGACGAGGTGCGTCAGCCCGTCCAGTGACCAGTGGTCGGCCAGCCCGTCGAGCAGCAGTCGTACGGACTCGCGGCCGCGGTCGTCGAGGGACTTCAGCAGCTCGGTGTCGGGCTCGTCGCGGACGATGGTGCGCTGGTCGGCGGGCACGTGGGTGTTGATCCACGCCTCGGCCTTGTCGTACCGGGGCCGTGCCTCGTCGAGCGAGCCGAGCGGCTGGTCGGGGTCGAGCTCGCTGAGGATGCGCAGCGCCTGGTCCGCGTGGCCGGCGGTGATGTCGGCGACGGAGGCCAGCGTCCGGTACGGCAGCGGGCGCGGGGTGCGCGGCAGCTCACCGGCGGCGGTGCGCACGGCGCGGGAGTGGGCGGCGGCGTCGGCGGGCAGGGCGGTCCCGTCGGCGACCTTGGCGTCGAGCTTGTCCCACTCGTCGTAGAGCCGCTGGATCTCCTGGTCGAAGGCGATCTTGAACGACTGGTTCGGCCGGCGGCGGGCGTAGAGCCAGCGCAGCAGCTGGGGCTCCATGATCTGCAGCGCGTCGGCCGGGGTGGGCACCCCGCCGCGGGAGGAGGACATCTTGGCCATGCCGGAGATGCCGACGAAGGCGTACATCGGCCCGATGGGCTGCTCGCCCCCGAAGATGCCGACGATCTGCCCGCCGACCTGGAAGCTGGAGCCGGGCGAGGAGTGGTCGACGCCGCTGGGCTCGAAGACGACGCCCTCGTAGGCCCAGCGCATGGGCCAGTCGACCTTCCAGACCAGCTTGCCGCGGTTGAACTCCGCCAGCCGCACGGTCTCGGAGAAGCCGCACGCCGAGCAGGTGTAGGTCAGCTCGGTGGTGTCGTCGTCGTAGGAGGTGACGGTGGTGAGGTCCTTCTCGCAGTTGCCGCAGTAGGGCTTGTACGGGAAGTACCCGGCGGAGCCGGAGGAGCCGTCGTCCTCGGCGGCGGCGCCGGAGCCCTCGGCGGCCTCCAGCTCGGCCTCGTCGACGGGCTTCTGCGACTGCTTGGGCCCGGTCTTGGGCTTGGTGCGGTACTGGGCGAGCACGGCGTCGATGTCGGCGCGGTGCTTCATGGCGTGCAGGATCTGCTCGCGGTAGACGCCGGAGGTGTACTGCGCGGTCTGGCTGATCCCGTCGTACTCGACGCCCAGCTCGGTGAGCGAGGCGGCCATCGCCGCCTTGAAGTGCTCGGCCCAGTTGGGGTGCGGGGACCCCTGGGGGGCGGGCACCGAGGTGAGCGGCTTGCCGATGTGCTCGGACCAGGTCTCGTCGACACCGGGGACGCCGGCCGGGACCTTGCGGTAGCGGTCGTAGTCGTCCCAGGAGATCAGGTGGCGCACCTGGTACCCGCGGCGGCGGATCTCGTCGGCGACCAGGTGCGGGGTCATGACCTCGCGGAGGTTGCCGAGGTGGATCGGGCCGGACGGGGAGAGCCCGGACGCGACCACGACCGGTTTGCCCGGGGCCCGGCGCTCCGACGCCTCGATGACCTCGTCCGCGAAACGGGAGACCCAGTCGGTGGTCTCGGTGCTCTGAGCCACGATCGGCACGTCCTCTGATCTGGAGCTGGAAGGGGATTGGACCTTCCCATACTCCCAGACGGCGCCGTGGCCGGGAAAACGGCTTTACCCCCCGTGGGATACTGGCTGGGTCTATCCATCCCACGAGGAGAACGGCACCCACTCCTATGGCCTCGGTCACGTCCCTCAGCGACTCCGTCCAGCAGCACCTGTCGTCCGCGATCTCGGCCGCCCTGCCCGAGGCCGGTTCCGCGGACCCGCTGCTGCGACGAAGCGACCGGGCGGACTACCAGGCCAACGGCATGCTGGCCCTGGCGAAGAAGGCCGGCGCGAACCCGCGGGAGCTGGCGGCGCAGGTCGTCTCCCGGGTGGTCACCGGTGACGTGATCGCGGACGTCGAGGTGTCGGGTCCGGGCTTCCTGAACGTCACCGTCGCGGACGGGGCGATCGTGCGGAACCTGGCCGCGCGGTACGCGGACGACACCGGCCGCCTCGGTGTGCCGCTCGCGTCGGAGCCGGGCACCACGGTGATCGACTACGCCCAGCCGAACGTGGCGAAGGAGATGCACGTCGGTCACCTGCGGTCCGCCGTCATCGGTGACGCGGTGGTCCAACTGCTGGAGTTCACCGGGGAGACGGTGGTGCGCCGGCACCACATCGGCGACTGGGGCACCCAGTTCGGCATGCTCATCCAGTACCTGGACGAGCACCCGCACGAGCTGGACCACGGCGGCGCCGAGGTGAGCGGCGAGGAGGCGATGTCGAACCTGGACCGCCTCTACAAGGCCGCGCGCCGGAAGTTCGACTCCGACGAGGAGTTCAAGACGCGCGCCCGGCGCCGGGTGGTGGACCTCCAGGCGGGCGACGCGCACACGCTGGCGACCTGGCAGAAGTTCGTCGACGAGTCGAAGATCTACTTCTTCTCCGTCTTCGAGAAGCTGGACATGGAGGTCCGGGACGCCGACATCGTCGGCGAGTCCGGCTACAACGACATGCTCGCCGAGACGTGCCGCCTGCTGGAGGAGTCCGGGGTGGCGGTCCGCTCGGAGGGCGCGCTGTGCGTGTTCTTCGACGACATCAAGGGCCCGGACGGCAAGCCGGTCCCGCTGATCGTCCAGAAGTCCGACGGCGGCTACGGCTACGCGGCGACCGACCTGTCCGCGATCCGCGACCGCGTCTTCCACCTGAAGGCGGACACGCTGCTGTACGTCGTGGACGCCCGGCAGTCCCTGCACTTCCGGATGGTCTTCGAGACCGCCCGCCGGGCCGGCTGGCTGAACGACGACGTCAAGGCGGTCCAGCTCGCCTTCGGCACGGTCCTCGGCAAGGACGGCAAGCCGTTCAAGACGCGTGAGGGCGAGACGGTCAAGCTCGTCGACCTCCTCGACGAGGCGATCGACCGGGCGACGGCCGTGGTGCGCGAGAAGGACACCCAGGGCCTGCTGGGCGAGGAGGAGATCGCCGAGCGGGGCACCCAGGTGGGCATCGGCGCGGTGAAGTACGCGGACCTGTCGACGTCGGCGGCCCGCGACTACAAGTTCGACCTGGACCAGATGGTCTCCCTCAACGGCGACACTTCGGTCTACCTCCAGTACGCCTACGCCCGCATCCACTCCATCCTCCGCAAGGCCGGCGAGGTCCGCCCCGCGGCCCACCCGGAACTGGAACTCCACCCGGCGGAGCGGGCCCTGGGCCTGCACGTGGACGCGTTCGCGGAGACGGTGGGGGAGGCGGCCGCCGAGTACGCCCCGCACAAGCTGGCCGCGTACCTGTACCAACTGGCCTCGCTCTTCACGACGTTCTACGACAAGTGCCCGGTGATCAAGCCGGAGCCGCCGCGGGACGTCGCGGAGAACCGCCTGTTCCTGTCGGACGTCACGGCGAAGACCCTCCACCAGGGCATGGCCCTGCTGGGCATCAGGACGCCTGAGCGTCTCTGACGCCGCGTCAACTGCACGCGTGAACGGCCCCGTCGGGATCCTTCCGGCGGGGCCGTTGCGCTGATCAGAAGGCGAAGTCGCACCACACCGCCTGCCGAGCTCCCGTTGCCGCACGCCCCACTTGTCGCGCCTTGAACGCCGAACCACGAGCACGTGGCCTACACCGAGTCGCAGCGCGGGAGCCAGTGGGTCTCCAGCCCGGAGGAGGTATCCATCCTGGCGCGCAGACATGCGATGCTGCGGACGCAGGCCATGACCACCCAGGACTCGCTGCGCCTGCTCGACCGCCTGCGAGGAGAGCGATGAGCACCGAGGCCCTTCAGTGGTCCAAGTCGTCCTACAGCGGAAGCGAAGGCGGCGCCTGCCTCGAAGTCGCCGTCACCCCCCACACCATCCACGTCCGCGACTCCAAGACCGCCCCGGACCACCACGCCCCCACCCTCCACATCACCCCCGCCACCTGGACCGACTTCCTCGCCTACGCCGTGAAGTGAGCCTCGGCCGCGGGCCGTTGTCAGTGGGCGCCCCTACAGTCGGCCGCATGGCGACTCTTCCCAATCCGCTGCCCTCCCTGGCCACCGATCCGAGTGGGCGTTCGCTCGGGCTCCGGCTTCCGCCGGGGCGGCTGATCGACGTCACGGAGGACGGACCGTGGCACGAACCCCTGCTGTGGCACGCAGACAAGTCGGCCGCGCCCGGCACCTGGAGCGCCCTCGGCGGGCCCGCGGCGCGGGCCGGGCTGCTGCCCGTGCTGGTGGACCTCGGCGGGTCGCAGGGCGGGCCCGAGGGGTGGGAGCTGCTGCCCGGCGAGGTGTCGTACCCGGGGGACCACGACCCGGACGAGGTGCTGGCCGAGTACTGGGAGGAGTGCGCCGCCGAGGACGAGCCGTGGCCCGGGCTCGGCGACAGCCGGCCCGGTGCGACCGCCACGCCGGACGTGCGGGCCGCGGAGGTCGCCGACGGGCTGTCCGCCGAGTGCCCGTCCTGGTTCAAGGACCCGCACCTGGCCCTGGTGTCCGCCCGACGCAGCGCCGACATACCCGCGGCCGTCGGCTGGACGGGCCCGCTGAACCACGAGGGCGACGTCGCGCGCCTGTGCGCCGTGCTGCGCACCTGGGAGGACCGCTTCGGGCTGCGCGTCGTCGGCCTCGGCTTCGACGTCCTGGTCGCGTCCGTCGCCGCCCCGCCGGCCACCCTCACGGAGGCCGGGCAGGTGGCGGCGGAGCACTTCGCGTTCTGCCCGGACAACATCCTGCAGAGCGGCCCGGGCACGCTCGACGCCTACGCCAAGGGGCTCGTCGGCGAGCACGCCTGGACCTTCTGGTGGGACTGAGCCCCGTCCCACCGAAAGAGGAACTCAACCCCCCAGCAGGCCTCGGCCCAGGCGTCGCAGGCCCTCCGTGATCTCCTGTGGCGTCTGGGTCACGAAGCACAGCCGCAGCGTGCCCGGGTCGGGGGTGCCGGCGTAGAAGGGCGCGCCGGGGACGTAGGCCACGTCCTCGGCGACGACCCGGGGCAGCAGCGCGGTGGTGTCGTACGGCTCCGGCAGCCGCGCCCAGAGGAACATGCCGCCCTCGGGGCGGTTCCAGGTGGAGCCCTCGGGGAGCGCGCCGGGCAGGGCGGCGAGCATGGCGTCGCGGCGCTCGCGGTAGACGCCCGCCACCCTGGCGACGTGGGCGTCGAGGTCGTACTCCGTGAGGTAGCGGGCGGCGGCGAGCTGGTTCACGGTCGGGGTGTGCAGGTCGGCGGCCTGCTTGGCGACGGCGCAGGCGCGGCGCAGCTCGGCGGGGGCGCGCAGCCAGCCCAGGCGCAGTCCGGGGGCCATGACCTTGGAGAAGGAGCCGAGCAGCACGGTGCGGTCGCGGGCGTCGTCGTGGGTCGCGATCCAGGGCACGCGCTCGCCCTCGTAGCGCAGTTCGCCGTACGGGTCGTCCTCGACGATCCACAGGCCGTGGCGCGCGGCGACGGCGGCGAGCGCGGCGCGGCGGCCGGCGGGCAGGGTGCGGCCGGTGGGGTTCTGGAAGGTGGGGACGGTGTAGAGCAGCTTGGGCCGCTCGCGCACGACGAGGTCGGCGAGGGCGTCCGGGTCGGGCCCGTCGGCGTCGCCGGGGACGGCGAGGACGCGGGCGCCGGCGAGGCCGAAGACCTGGAGGGCGGCGAGGTAGCAGGGCTCCTCGACGAGGACGGTGTCGCCGGGGTCGAGGAGCGCGCTCGCGAGGAGGGAGAGGGCCTGCTGGGAGCCGGTGGTGACGAGCAGGTCGTCGGCGTCGGTGGCGAGTCCGCGGGCCGTGTGCCGGGCGGCGAGGAGGTCGCGCAGGGCGGGTTCGCCCTCGGTGGTGGCGTACTGCAGGGCCTGCGCGGGGAGTTCGTCGAGCACGTACCGGAAGGCGGCGGCCACCCCGGCCTGGTCGAAGACGTCCGGGGCGGGCAGCCCGCCGGCGAAGTTGATGACCTCGGGGCGGGCGGTGACGGCGAGGATGTCCCGCACCGGCGACCCGCCGACGGTCCGTGCGCGGGCGGCGAGCGGCGGCGGGGCGGCGGCTTCGCGCGGGCGGGCGGTTTCCGGGGCGACGGTCATGACGGCTCCTTCGGCTGCGGGCGGGCGCCTCGCGTTGCCCGCAGCCTAGGGAGATGGGTGCCGTCTACACATGACCTTTTCGGGATGTGGACGAACCGCACAGGGCTCATCCCTTGGCCGCCACGCCCCCGTACACGTTGATGTCCGCGTCCGTCACGTCGTTTATGTCGTAGTAGCGGACCTTCTCGATCTCGTCGAGGGAGGCCAGGTACGCCGCGTCCGGCTGCTCGGGGACCGGGGCGGGCTCGGGGCGCCAGTGGTGCACCGGGACCACGCCCGGCTCGGCGAGCGCCAGGCCGTGGTCGGTGAAGAACCGCTCGACGTCGGCGCGCGACCGCAGCACGAAGGTGAACCCGCGCTCGGTGTACGTGCGTTGGACGGCGCGAATGTTCTCCGGGTTGAGGTCGTCGGTGAGGTGGCTGAGCACCAGCCGGCTGCCGGCGGGCAGCGCGTCCACCAGCTCGCGGACGATCGGGTACGCCTCCTCGTCCTCGATGAAGTGCAGGATCGCCACCAGGCACAGCGCGACCGGCTGGTCGAAGTCGAGGGTCTTGGCGGCCTGTTCGAGGATCTGCGCGGGACTCTTCAGGTCGGCGTCGATGTAGTCGGTGCGGCCCTCGGACCCCGAGGTGAGCAGCGCCCGCGCGTGGGCGAGGACGACGGGGTCGTTGTCGACGTAGACCACGCGCGAGTCGGGGATGATCCGCTGCGCGATCTGGTGGACGTTCTCGGCGGTCGGCAGGCCGGTGCCGATGTCCAGCCACTGCCGGATGCCGTCCTCCCGGACCAGCGCGGTCACCGCGCGGCGCAGGAAGTCGCGGTTGTGGCGCACGTCGAGGTAGCCGCGCGGGTTGGCGGCGAGACCGGCGGCCGCGGCGGCCCGGTCGACGGGGTAGTTGTCCTTGCCGCCGAGGAACACGTCGTACACCCGCGCCGGATGGGCCTTGCTGGTGTCGATCCGTCTGCGCAGCTCGGCGGGGTCCTGGTCGAGCGCGTCACCGGGCATGGGGGTCTCCCTGGGTCATGAGCAGGTCGGTGTCGTCCGGCGCACAAGCGCGGAAGTGGTCAACAACCTAACTCCTGAGGGCACTTGAAGGTGCCCGGAGACCCCCCTTCCGGGTCAGTCCAGCGTCCGGGCCACCTCGGTCGCCCAGTAGGTGAGGATCGTGCGGGCGCCGGCCCGCTTGATGCCGGTGAGGGCCTCCAGGATCGCGCGGTCGCGGTCGATCCAGCCCTTCTCGGCGGCGGCCTCGATCATCGCGTACTCGCCGGAGACCTGGTACGCGGCGACGGGCACGTCCACCGCGTCGGCGACCCGGGCGAGGACGTCGAGGTACGGGCCGGCCGGCTTGACCATCACCATGTCGGCGCCCTCCTCGAGGTCGAGGGCGAGCTCGCGCAGCGACTCGCGCCAGTTGGCGGGGTCCTGCTGGTACGTCTGCCGGTCGCCGCGCAGGGAGGACCCGACGGCCTCGCGGAAGGGACCGAAGAACGCGGAGGAGTACTTGGCGGTGTAGGCGAGGATCGCCACGTCCTCGCGGCCGATCTGGTCGAGGGCGTCACGGATGACGCCGATCTGCCCGTCCATCATCCCGCTCGGCCCGACGACGTGGGCGCCGGCGTCGGCCTGCACCTGCGCCATCTCGGCGTACCGCTCCAGGGTGGCGTCGTTGTCGACCCGGCCCTGGTCGTCCAGGACACCGCAGTGCCCGTGGTCGGTGAACTCGTCGAGGCACAGGTCGGCCATCACGAGCAGGTCGTCGCCGACCTCGGCCCGCACGTCGCGCAGGGCGACCTGGAGGATGCCGTCCGGGTCGGTCCCGGCGGTGCCGAGCGCGTCCTTCTTGGCGTCCTCCGGCACGCCGAACAGCATGATCCCGGAGACCCCGGCCTCGGCGGCCTCCACGGCGGCCTTCTTCAGGCTGTCGCGTGTGTGCTGCACGACGCCGGGCATGGCCCCGATCGGCACCGGCTCGCCCACGCCCTCCCGCACGAACGCGGGGAGGATGAAGTCGGCGGGGTGCAACCGCGTCTCGGCGACCATCCGCCGCATGACCGGACTGGTCCGCAGCCGCCGCGGCCGCGCACCGGGAAAGGATCCGTACTTCGCCATACGTCTACGCTACGCCCGCCCGGACGGTGCCTTTGCCGACGCCGAGTCGGCCCCACACCGCCCCCGAGCGGCCGCCCGCCACGGTGTCGGCGCCGCCACGCGGGGAACCCACACCGCTGCGCCCGCGGTCCTCGGCGGCACGCACGAGGACGGCGGGTCACCCCTGGCGTCGGGACGAGGGCGGGAGGCACGCGAGCGTGTTCGAGGGATTCGCGACCAGGCACGTCGAAACCGGTGAGGCGTCCGTCTTCGTGCGGTACGGCGGGGACGGCCCGCCGGTGGTCCTGCTGCACGGCCATCCCCGTACGTCCGCGACCTGGCACCGGGTCGCCCCGCTGCTGGTCGAGCGCGGCTTCACCGTCGTCTGCCCGGACCTGCGCGGCTACGGCCGCTCCCGGGGTCCGGCACCGACGCCGGACCACAGCGCGCACTCCAAGCGGGCGGTGGCCGCCGACGTCGTGGCGGTGATGCGGGCACTGGGGCACGAACGGTTCGCGCTGGTCGGGCACGACCGCGGGGCCGCCGTCGCCTTCCGCCTGGTCCTCGACCACCCGGAGGCGGTGGAGCGGGTGGCCCTGATCGACTGCCTGCCGATCAGCGAGCACTTGGCGCGCATCACACCGGAGTTCGCGACCCAGTGGTGGCACTGGTTCTTCTTCGCCCAGCCGGACACCCCGGAGCGCGTCATCGACGCCGACCCGGACGCCTGGTACCGCGGCGACCCGCGGGTCATGGGCCGGGAGAACCACGACGAGTTCCGGAAGGCCACCCGCGACCCGGAGGTGGTGCGCGCGATGCTGGAGGACTACCGGGCGGGCCTCACCGTCGACCGCCGGCACGAGGAGGAGGACCGCGCCGCCGGCACGCGCGTACGGTGCCCCGCGCTGATCCTGTGGTCGCTCCGCGACGACCTGGAGCAGCTCTACGGCGACCCGCTGCGGATCTGGCGCGACTGGGCGACGGACGTCCGCGGCCACGGCATCGACTCCGGCCACCACGTCGCGGAGGAGGCCCCGCAGGACCTGGCGGCGGCACTGGGGGACTTCCTGAGGGCCTGACGGGCGCGTCAGCTGCCGCTGGCGCTGCGGAGCGCCGGGGCCGGCCCCTGAGCCCGGTGGGCAGGCCGCTGCCAGACGTGCCACCGGCCACTGCACCGAAGCCCCTGCCACCGCGGACCACCGGCAGCCCTGCCGCCGCAACGGACCGGGGGCCCGGCGGCCGTAGCCCCCGGACCCCCGGTCCGTGTCCCGCGGCGGGATCCGGCGCCCCGGCGCCCGACCACCCGGCCGCCCTGGATCACGTCGCCCGGCGCCTCCGCGCCCCCGGACGCCGCTCGCTCGGCCGCGTCACCGGGTCGCCCGCCTCCAGGGCCGCCGCCCGGCGGCGCAGGCCGAAGTCGGCCAGGGCCTCCGCCAGCTTGTGCACCGACGGCTCCGGTGCCATGACGTCCACCCGCAGCCCGTGCTCCTCGGCCGTCTTGGCCGTGGCCGGGCCGATGCACGCGATGACGGTGACGTTGTGCGGCTTGCCGGCGATGCCGACCAGGTTGCGGACCGTCGAGGACGACGTGAAGAGCACCGCGTCGAAACCGCCGCCCTTGATCGCCTCACGGGTCTCGGCCGGCGGCGGCGAGGCGCGCACGGTCCGGTAGGCCGTGACGTCGTCGACCTCCCAGCCGAGCTCGATCAGCCCGGCCACCAGGGTCTCGGTGGCGATGTCGGCGCGCGGCAGGAAGACGCGGTCGATCGGGTCGAAGACCGGGTCGTAGGGCGGCCAGTCCTCCAGCAGGCCCGCCGCGGACTGCTCGCCCGACGGGACGAGGTCGGGCTTCACGCCGAAGGCGATCAGGGCCTTCGCCGTCTGCTCGCCCACCGCGGCGACCTTGATGCCCGCGAACGCGCGGGCGTCGAGCCCGTACTCCTCGAACTTCTCGCGGACCGCCCGCACCGCGTTGACCGAGGTGAACGCGATCCACTCGTAGCGTCCGGTCACCAGGCCCTTGACGGCCCGCTCCATCTGCTGGGGCGTGCGCGGCGGCTCGACGGCGATCGTCGGCACCTCGTGCGGGACGGCCCCGTAGGACCGCAGCTGGTCGGAGAGCGACGCCGCCTGCTCCTTCGTGCGGGGCACGAGGACCTTCCAGCCGAACAGCGGCTTGGACTCGAACCACGCCAGCTGGTCGCGCAGGGCGGGGGCGGAACGCTCGCCGACCACGGCTATCACCGGGCGGCCGCCCTCCGGGGAGGGCAGCACCTTGGCCTGCTTCAGCGTCTGCGCGATGGTGCCGAGGGTGGCGTTCCAGGTGCGCTGGCGGGTGGTCGTGCCGGCGACGGTCACCGTGAGCGGGGTGTCGGGCTTGCGCCCGGCCGCCACCAGCTCGCCGGCGGCCGCGGCGACGGAGTCCAGCGTCGTCGAGACGACGACCGTGCCGTCGGAGGCGCCCACCTCGGTCCAGCACCGGTCGGACGCCGTGCGGGCGTCCACGAACCGGACGTCCGCGCCCTGGGCGTCGCGCAGCGGCACACCGGCGTACGCGGGCACGCCGACCGCGGCCGCGACACCGGGCACCACCTCGAAGGGAACACCGGCGGCCGCGCAGGCGAGCATTTCCTCCGCCGCGTACGTATCAAGTCCCGGGTCCCCGGGGACCGCACGGACGACCCGCCTGCCGCCCCGCGCGGCCTCCATGACAAGATGTGCGGCATCCCGCACGGCGGGGACAGCAGCGGTCGTTGACGCGCCGTCAACAACCGTCGGCTGGGGTGTGCCCGGGACCGGAACGAGGTCCGGCGAAGGGTCCGCGTTCACGACGGACACGCCCGGCCTGGCGTGCGCACGCACGACGTCGAGCACCTCGTGCTCGGCGACGAGGACGTCCGCGTTCGCCAGCGCCTCGACGGCGCGCAGAGTCAGCAGTCCCGGATCCCCGGGTCCGGCACCGAGGAAGGTGACGTGCCCGTGTTCAGGACCGGCGGCGGCAGGAAGGGCGGTGGGGCTCACTGTGCTCGCTCCCCCATCAGACCGGCCGCGCCCTGGGCGAGCATCTCGGCGGCGAGTTGCCGACCGAGCGTCGTCGCCTGGTCGTGCGTCTCGGGCACGGGACCGGTGGTGGACAGCTGCACCATGCGGGAGCCGTCGGTCGTGCCGACGACGCCGCGCAGGCGCATTTCCTTGACAATCTGGCCGTCCGCGTGGGGGTTCCCCCGCTCGAACGGAGCCGCGTACGGCGGGAGGTCGGCCAGCGCGCCCACGGGCGCGGAGCAGCCGGCCTCCAGGGCGGCGAGCAGCGACCGCTCGGCCGTCACGGCGACCCGGGTGAACGGGTCGTCGAGCTCGGCGAGCGCGGCGATCAGCTCCGCCCGGTCGGCGGGGCACTCGACCGCCAGGGCCCCCTGGCCGGGGGCCGGCAGCACGGTGTCGACCGAGAGGAAGTCGGTGACCTCCTCGCCCCGGCCGATCCGGTTCAGCCCGGCGGCGGCGAGGACGACGGCGTCCAGTCCGCCGTCACGGACGTACCCGATGCGGGTGTCGACGTTGCCGCGTATCGGCACGGTCTCTATGTCGAGGCCGTGGGCGCGCGCGTACGCGTTGAGCTGTGCCATGCGCCGCGGCGAGCCGGTGCCGATGCGCGCGCCGCGCGGCAGGTCGGTGAACTTCAGCGCGTCCCGGGCGACGATCACGTCCCGCGGGTCCTCGCGCACGGGCACGGCCGCCAGCACCAGTTCCTCGGGCTGGCTCGTCGGCAGGTCCTTCAGCGAGTGAACCGCGAAGTCGACCTCGCCCCGCAGCAGCGCGTCGCGCAGCGCGGTGACGAAGACGCCGGTACCGCCGATCTGCGCGAGGTGCTCGCGCGAGGTGTCGCCGTAGGTGGTGATCTCGACGAGCTCGACGGGCCGTCCGGTCACCTGGCTCACGGCGTCCGCCACCTGCCCGGACTGGGCCATGGCGAGTCTGCTCCGCCTGGTCCCGAGCCTCAGTGCCTTCTCAGTCATCGCTGGCCCTCGGTTCTGGCCTTCTTCTCGGTGTTCTCGGTGGTGCTGTCCTCGGCGCGGGAGACGGAGGCCACCGTCTCGGGGTCGAGGTCGAACAGGGTGCGCAACGCGTCCGCGTACCCGGCGCCGCCCGGCTCGGCCGCGAGCTGCTTGACCCGCACCGTCGGCGCGTGCAGCAGCTTGTCCACGACCCGCTTGACGGTCTGGGTGATCTCGGCGCGGTGCTTGTCGTCGAGGGCGGGCAGCCGCCCCTCGAGGCGGGCGATCTCGCCGGCGACGACGTCGGCGGCCATGGTGCGCAGGGCGACGACGGTCGGCGTGATGTGCGCGGCGCGCTGGGCGGCGCCGAAGGCGGCCACCTCGTCGGAGACGATGCGGCGCACCTGGTCGACGTCGGCGGCCATCGGCGCGTCCGCGGAGGCCTCGGCGAGCGACTCGATGTCGACCAGCCGCACCCCGGCGAGCCGGTGCGCGGCCGGGTCGATGTCGCGCGGCATGGCGAGGTCGAGCAGGAACAGCACGGGCTCGGGCCGTACGACGTCGGCGACCGGCTCGGGCCTGCGGCGCTCGGGGATCCGGCCGACGGCGGCGACGGCCGCGGCGAGCGCGGCGATGGCGTCGGCGTCCTCGGCGGGGTCGAGCGGGACGGCGGTGCCCGGCCGGGTCGCGGTGCCGGCCGCGGCGCGGGGGGCGCGGGGCGCGGTGTCGGGGGCGCCGTTGTCGACCCAGGCGGCGTGCTGCTCCAGCTCGGCGGCGCCCATCCCGGCGACGGCGGCCTCGCCGGCCACGGAGAAGCCGGCGGTCGCCTGCACGGCGGGCAGGTCGAGCGGGCAGCCCTCGTCGGTGCCGAGGGAGGTGGGCGGCAGCGGTGCCCGCTCCGCGCGGGTGTCCGCGGGCGCGTCGGGCCGCGGCGCGGGTATGGCGTGGCCGGTGCGGCCGTCCACGGAGGTCGCGACCGCCTCGGCCGTCAGCACAAGTCCGGTCGCGCCGGTACAGGAGACGGCCACGTCGGCACGTGTCAGTTCGGCGGCGACGGCGTCCATGGGCACCGCGCGGGCCGTCACGGCCGTGTCCTCGGCGTCGGTGAGGATCTGCGCGAGGCGCTCGGCGCGCTCGAAGGTGCGGTTGGCGACGACGATCTCGGCGACCCCGGCGCGCGCGAGGGTCGCGGCGGCCAGCGAGGACATCGATCCGGCGCCGATGACCAGTGCCTTCTTGCCGCGCACCCAGTCGGGCACCGCGCCGTCCCCGGCGAGCTGCTCCAGGCCGAAGGTGACCAGCGACTGTCCGGCGCGGTCGATGCCGGTCTCGGAGTGGGCGCGCTTGCCGACCCGCAGGGCCTGCTGGAACAGGTCGTTCAGCAGCCGGCCGGCGGTGTGCAGGTCCTGCGCCCTGGCCAGGGAGTCCTTGATCTGTCCGAGGATCTGGCCCTCGCCGACGACCATGGAGTCCAGTCCGCAGGCCACCGAGAACAGGTGGTGGACGGCCCGGTCCTCGTAGTGCACGTAGAGGTAGGGGGTGAGCTCCTCCAGCCCGACCCCGCTGTGCTGGGCGAGGAGGGTGGACAGCTCGGCGACGCCCGCGTGGAACTTGTCCACGTCGGCGTAGAGCTCGATGCGGTTGCAGGTGGCCAGCACCGCGGCCTCGGCGGCCGGCTCGGCGGCGACGGTGTCCTGGAGCAACTTGATCTGCGCGTCCGGGCCCAGCGAGGCCCGCTCCAGCACGCTGACCGGGGCGCTGCGGTGGCTCAGTCCGACGACGAGGAGGCTCATGCCGGCATCACGGCGGGTACGTCCCCGTCGGGTCCCTGGTCCGCCGCGTCGGAGCGGGCGGCGGCGGCCTGCTGGGCCGTCCCGGCGCCCGCTTCCTCGCCGGCCTTGCGCTGCTCGTGGAAGGCGAGGATCTGCAGCTCGATGGAGAGGTCGACCTTGCGCACGTCGACGCCGTCGGGCACGGACAGCACGGTCGGCGCGAAGTTCAGGATGGAGGTGACGCCGGCGGCCACGAGCCGGTCGCAGACCTGCTGGGCGGCGCCGGCGGGCGTCGCGATCACGCCGATGCTCACACCGTTGTCCTGGATGATCTTCTCCAGTTCGTCGGTGTGCTGCACGGGGATGCCCGCGACGGGCTTGCCGGCCATCGCCGGGTCGGCGTCTATCAGGGCGGCGACCCGGAAGCCGCGCGAGGCGAACCCGCCGTAGTTGGCGAGCGCCGCGCCGAGGTTGCCGATGCCGACGATGACGACGGGCCAGTCCTGCGTCAGGCCCAGCTCCCGGGAGATCTGGTAGACGAGGTACTCGACGTCGTAGCCGACACCGCGCGTCCCGTAGGAGCCCAGGTAGGAGAAGTCCTTGCGCAGCTTGGCGGAGTTGACGCCGGCCGCGGCCGCGAGCTCCTCGGAGGAGACCGTGGGGACCGAGCGCTCCGACAGTGCGGTCAGGGCGCGGAGGTACAGCGGAAGACGGGCGACGGTGGCCTCGGGAATCCCTCGGCTACGGGTCGCCGGTCGGTGAGTTCGGCCAGTTGCCACGGTGCTCCTGCGGGTAGAGCGGGGCTGTAGGCGGTCAGACGTCCCACGACCGCCCCGTCCTATGCAGGCTATGTCTTTGTGAACGCGTGCACAAAGATGGTGTCCGATTTGCCCGGCCAACGTGACCGGGGTCACGCGATCCCGGCGCGGCTGCGGGGAACCGGCGCACAGGCGCCCGCGTTCCTTCCTTGTCGGGGGCAAAACCGCCCACTCTCCTCACGAATCCCGCCCCCGAGACCAAGTCGCCGTCGATCCTAAGCGACGCGGCGACCCGTTTGGACTAGTCGGTCAGCGCCTTGCGCAGCCGTTGCTCGTTCACGCGCCAGAAGGTGTGCTGCCGTCCGTCCACGAGGACGACCGGGATCTGTTCCCAGTACTGCTCGTGGAGACGGGGGTCCTGGGTGATGTCCTGCTTCTCCCAGGGGACGCCGAGGTCGCCGCACACCTTCTCGACCACTTCCTGTGCTTCTTCGCACAGATGGCAGTCGGGCTTCCCGATGAGCGTGACCAGCCGGTCCTGCGGGGCGGGGCCCTTACGACGAAAGAGGGGACTCATGCCAGCCATTGTCACGCCTCGCCCCTTCCCCTTTAACGGTCCGGACGCGGAGAGTTCACGGCGTCCCCACCGGGCGGCTGCGGGAATCCGCACGTGGAATGGCTATGCTCACGCCATGGCCGCTCTCGGATGGCTCACCCCCCGCAGGCGCTCCGCCACGGCGCGGAGCGTGTTGGCAGGCGAGGCCTCGGCGGAGGCCGCCCGCAAGTCCACGCAGGAGACCCGGCCGGCCGGCGAACCGGCGTTCCCGGTCCTCGGCGACGAACGGGCCGCCGCCTTCTTCGACCTGGACAACACCGTGATGCAGGGCGCCGCCCTGTTCCACTTCGGCCGGGGCCTGTACAAGCGGAAGTTCTTCGAGACGCGCGACCTGGTCCGCTTCGCCTGGCAGCAGGCGTGGTTCCGGCTGGCCGGCATCGAGGACCCCGAGCACATGCAGGAGGCCCGCGACTCGGCGCTGTCCATCGTCAAGGGCCACCGCGTCTCCGAGCTGCAGTCGATCGGCGAGGAGATCTACGACGAGTACATGGCCGAGCGCATCTGGCCGGGCACCCGGGCGCTGGCCCAGGCGCACCTGGACGCGGGCCAGAAGGTGTGGCTGGTCACCGCGGCCCCGGTGGAGATCGCCCAGGTCATCGCCCGCCGCCTGGGGCTGACCGGCGCGCTGGGCACGGTGGCCGAGTCGGTCGACGGGGTCTACACGGGCCGGCTGGTCGGCGAGCCGCTGCACGGCCCGGCCAAGGCGGAGGCGGTGCGCGCGCTGGCCGCGGCGGAGGGCCTGGACCTGTCCCGCTGCGCCGCCTACAGCGACAGCCACAACGACATCCCGATGCTGTCCCTGGTGGGCCACCCGTACGCCATCAACCCGGACAGCAAGCTGCGCAAGCACGCGCGCGAGCTGGAGTGGCGCCTGCGCGACTACCGCACGGGCCGCAAGGCGGCGAAGGTGGGCATCCCGGCCGCTGCGGGCGTGGGCGCGGTGGCGGGCGGCACGGCGGCGGCCATCGCGCTGCACCGGCGCCGCCGGTAGTCCCGCGCCCGCGCCGGGACGGTCACGGAGTCCGTCGGCCGATCGGGTCGATCACGTGCGCCGCTCAGGTCGATCACGTGCGCCGCCCGAGTCGATCGTTTGCGCCGCGTTCGGCGACACCCCCGGACCGGGCGACCAATCCCACCGTCGTACCCCGCCGGAGCCGCTTCCAGTCCTCTTGTCGGCGGACAGCCACAACATGTCCCGTATCACCCCCCGATCCGAACCGTTCCGATCAATATCCGTTCACACTCAGGCACTTGACCGAGCGTCAAACGGATACGGAAGCGACGCAATCGATGATTTGAGCAACTCGGTGTAGCAGGCCCTGCACGAAGCGTTATTCTCCTCAGACGCAATCCGGTACCCCTCCGTCGCTACGACGGGTGAACGGTTCCGCACTGCACGTGATGGAAGCTCTGCCTCTGGGAGTCTTGTGTACCCACACGTCGGGGTTGACGCCTCGGGCCTGGCTACGCTGCGCGCAACAGTCGCATCGGTCAAAGAGACGCTGCGCGGCCTCGTCCCCACCGCGTACGCCGTCCCCGCCCTCGCCACGGCCGCCGCACCGGCCGGCCCGGCCTACGCACTGGCCGACGGCCTCGAGCAGGTGCCGGGGCGCGGCGCCGTCGTCGAAGGACGGCGGTCGGGCGACGGGCGCGCGGCCGTCAGACGCGGACGCGCGGCCGCGACCACCGCCCGGCGGCCCGCCGCCGACAGCGACAGCGCCCGGATGATGGACCTCGTGGAGCGCGCCCAGGCCGGCGAGGCCGACGCCTTCGGCCGCCTCTACGACCAGTACAGCGACACCGTCTACCGCTACATCTACTACCGCGTCGGCGGCCGGGCCACCGCCGAGGACCTCACCAGTGAGACGTTCCTGCGCGCGCTGCGCCGCATCGGCACCTTCACCTGGCAGGGCCGCGACTTCGGGGCCTGGCTCGTCACCATCGCCCGCAACCTCGTCGCCGACCACTTCAAGTCGAGCCGCTTCCGGCTGGAGGTCACCACCGGCGAGATGCTCGACGCCAACGAGGTCGAGCGCTCCCCGGAGGACTCCGTGCTGGAGTCCCTGTCCAACGCCGCGCTCCTCGACGCCGTGCGCCGGCTCAACCCCCAGCAGCAGGAGTGCGTGACGCTGCGCTTCCTCCAGGGCCTGTCGGTCGCCGAGACCGCGCGCGTGATGGGCAAGAACGAGGGGGCCATCAAGACCCTCCAGTACCGGGCCGTGCGCACGCTGGCCCGCCTCCTCCCGGACGACGCCCGCTGAGCGTCCCGCACCCGTCGAGCCGGCCCCACCCGGCCCCACCCCCACGCTCCGCGATCCCCAACTCACGGTCAGTGACAGTCCGTTGACTTCCCGATCCGATCATCCGCAGTCCGTAACCCAAGTGCCGCGCCAGTCGTTGTGCGGGATACAGGCTCCCTGTGGTCACGTCCCGACCGGCCTCGATCACCTGATCGGGGAGAACCGGTCGAAGACGTGCAACCCCGAGGACCCCAGGGGAGTCGACCGTCATGACGAGAGGAGGTGCCGCCAGTGATCGCGAACGTATCGGCGCACCGGCGGGCGAACGCCTTCGCCCAAGCCCTTCAGGAGCAGTCCGAACAGGGCCCGGCGGCCGAGCAGTCCGAAGGACCTGCACCGGCACCGGCCGCTGCGGACGAGACCGGGCAGGGCCGGCTGTTGGCCCTCGCCACGAGTCTCGCCGAGCTGCCCAGACCCGAACTCGACCCCGAGGTCAAGGTCGTGCAGCGGGCCCAGCTGGTCGCCGCCATGGAGGCCATGCTCCAGGAAGGCAGGTTCGGGGGCGAGGCCGCGGACCCTTCGGTGCCCGAGCAGCGCTCCGCCCGGCGGGGCGCACACCGGGCGACCCCGCTGGGCAGGTTCCGCCCCCGCAGCAGGCTCGCCAAGAGCCTCACCGCGGGCGGACTCAGTGTGGGTGTCGCCGCGGGCGCGTTCGGCGGCGTGGCCGCCGCCAGCTCCGACGCCCTCCCCGGTGACTCGCTCTACGGCCTCAAGCGCGGCATCGAGGACTTCAAGCTCAACTACCTCGCCGAGGGCGACAGCGAGCGCGGCCAGGCGTACCTCGACCTGGCGTCCACCCGGCTGAACGAGGCGCGCCGGCTCCTGGAGCGCGGCCGCGGCGGTGACCTCGACCACGACTCCGTGAGCGAGATCCGCCGCACCCTGTTCGGCATGCAGCACGACGCCTCCGAGGGCCACCGGCTGCTGCACGAGGCCTACGAGCGCGACCCCCGGTCCCTGGTCCCCATCCAGGCCCTGTCGTCGTTCTCGCAGTCCCACCGCGAGACGTGGAGCAAGCTGCGCGACCGGCTGCCGGTGCAGCTCGGGGACGTCAGCGAGCAGGTGTCGTCGGTGCTCGACGCCATAGACCAGGAAGTCGCGCCGCTGCAGTCCCTGCTCCCGCAGCCCCCGGCCCGGGGCGGCGGCACGGGGACCGGCCCGGGCACGGGCTCCGCGTCGGCCGGCGCCTCCAGCAGCGACCGCTCCACCGCGCCGAGCACCGGCAGCAGCAAGGCGACCGGCGGCCACACCGGCGACGGCAGCGGCAGCCCCAGCCGCTCCGCGAGCTCCGGCACCTCGGACGACGGCCTGCTCGGCGGCAACACCGGCGGCCTGCTGGACCCGCCGCAGGACAGCGCCGGCACCACCTCGCCGCCCGTCCTGCCGAGCGCCCAGCCGGACGTGACGATCCCGCCGCTGCTCCCGGGCCTGCTGCCCGGCCTGGGCATCGACGGCGAGGACGCCGACTAGCGGCCCGCGGACGCAGGTGGGGGCGCCCCTCCCGGAGAGGGGCGCCCCCATCGACGTACCCACCGGCCACGGGGGCCGCAGGCGTCAGAAGAACACCGACCGCCGCTGCACCAGGAGCTTGTACAGGGTGTGCTGGATCTGCTCGCGCACCTGGTCGGTCAGGTTGAACATCAGCATCGGGTCCTCGGCGGCCTCCGGCGGGTAGCCGTCCGTCGGGATCGGCTCGCCGAACTGGATCGTCCACTTCGTCGGCAGCGGGACCGCGCCCAGCGGACCGAGCCACGGGAACGTCGGCGTCAGCGGAAAGTACGGGAAGCCCAGCACCCGGGCCAGCGTCTTGGCGTTGCCGAGCATCGGGTAGATCTCCTCCGCCCCGACGATCGAGCAGGGGATGATCGGCGCGCCGTGCCGCAGGGCGGTCGAGACGAAGCCGCCCCGGCCGAACCGCTGGAGCTTGTAGCGCTCGCTGAACGGCTTGCCGATGCCCTTGAAGCCCTCCGGCATGACCCCCACCAGCTCGCCCTGGGCCAGCAGCCGTTCGGCGTCCTCGGCGCAGGCCAGGGTGTGCCCGAGCTTGCGGGCGAGCTCGTTGACGACCGGCAGCACGAACACCAGGTCGGCGGCCAGCAGCCGCAGGTGCCGGCCCGCCGGGTGGTGGTCGTGCACGGCGACCTGCATCATCAGGCCGTCCAGCGGCAGCGTCCCGGAGTGGTTGGCGACGATCAGCGCACCGCCGTCGGCCGGGATGTTCTCGACGCCCTTCACCTCGACCCGGAAGTACTTCTCGTACACCGGCCGCAGCAGCGACATCAGGACCTGGTCGGTCAGCTCCTCGTCGTAGCCGAAGTCGTCGACCTCGTAGTCCCCGGTGAGACGGCGGCGCAGGAACGCGAGTCCGCCCGCGATGCGCCGCTCCAGCCCGCCGGCGTCCGCCCGCCGCTCCTCGCCGGGCACGGGTGTGTCGTCCGGGGCGGCGGTCCCGCCGGGCAGGGCCTGGAGGTCACCGGCGTCCCGTGCCGCGTCGTCCCGGGCCTCGCCCGCGCCGTGGAGCTCGCGCACCGGCACCGGCTGCTCGCCGCCGGTGCGCCGGTTCCCCGTGCCACGGCGCCGCGGCGGCCGCTGCGCGGCGCTCCCGCGGGACCGGTCGTCGTCGAACGGAATGACCTTGGCGTCCGCCATCGTTGCTGCGCTCCTCAGTTGGCGCTCTGCGTCGGGGAGTGGGACGTCGGCGCGGCAGACGCCGCGGGGCCGCCGCCACCCCGCACGGCCAGGGCGGCGACCCGGTCGACGGCCCCGGCCACGGCCTGCGGGGGCAGGAGCCCCGGCCCCCGGCTGCGGGCGAAGTCCGCGAAGGCCTCCGCCGTCGTGTACTTGGGCACGAAGCCCAGCGTCTCGCGCATCTGGTCCGTCGCCACGACCCGGCCGTGCGTGAGCAGGCGGATCTGCTCGGGAGAGAAGTCCGTCATCCCCAGCGTACGCACCAGCGAGCCCGCCCACGTGACGGCCGGCAGCAGCAGCGGCACGGTGGGCCGCCCCAGCCGGCGGGAGCACTGGGACAGCAGCAGCACCCCGTCCCCGGCGATGTTGAACGTCCCGCTGTTGAGGGTGCCCCGGCGCGGCTCGTGCGAGGCGATCCGCAGCACGTCGATCACGTCGTCCTCGTGCACGAACTGCAGCCGCGGGTCGTAGCCGAACACCGTCGGCAGCACCGGCAGCGAGAAGTACGCGGCGAGCGGTGTCTCGGCGGTGGGGCCGAGGATGTTGGCGAACCGCAGCACGCTCACGGCGACGTCGGGCCGGCGCCGGGCGAACCCGCGCACATAGCCCTCGACCTCGCAGGCGTCCTTGGCGAAGCCGCCGCTCGGCAGCGACTTGGCCGGGGTCGACTCGGTGAACACGGCCGGGTCCCGGGACGCCGACCCGTACACGTTGGTGCTGGACTTCACCACCAGCCGCTGCACCTTGGGGGACTTCTGGCAGGCACCGAGCAGCTGCATGGTGCCGATGACGTTGGTCTCCTTCACCGTGGCCCGGCTGCCGCTGCCCAGGGCGGTCCCCGTCACGTCCAGGTGGACGACGGTGTCGGCGCCGGTCTCGGCGAGCACCCGCGCGATGGTGGGCTGCCGGATGTCGGCCTGGATGAACTCGGCGCCGCCCAGGTGGTGCTCGGGCCGCACCGCGTCCACGGCGACGACCCGGTCGACCTCCGGGTCACGCTGGATCCGCCGGACGAACCGGCCCCCCAGCTGACGGGCCACCCCGGTCACGAGCACGACCTTGCCCACGGTGCAGCGCCTTCCTTCCAGGACCTTCAGGACTCACCTGCGACAGGACCCTCCGTCCGGCGGGTTTCCCCTCTGCGTCAACTTATCGGTTCGATGTCGCCCTGTGACGACCACGCGGTGCCCGATGACCGAAACCGCCCCGGAAAGACGCGTGGCCCCCCACCGGAATCCTGGTGGGGGGCCACAACACGCTTTCGCGGCTCGCGTCGCGCGAACTTACTTCTTGTTACGACGCTGGACGCGCGTGCGCTTGAGCAGCTTGCGGTGCTTCTTCTTGGCCATCCGCTTGCGCCGCTTCTTGATAACAGAGCCCACGACTACCCTCGCTCACTTCTCATCACTCGGTGTTTGGGCGCCATGGGCCCACACGACCTACGAGGGGCTAGCCTACCCGCCCGAGTGCCGAGGTCGTTAATCGAGCGTCGGGGGCCGCTGTCGGCCGGTCTCCACTAGGCGGTTTCCACCCCCACGTAGCTGTCGCGGAGGTACTCGTGAACCGCGTTCTCGGGGACGCGGAAGGACCGCCCCACCCGGATCGCGGGCAGATGACCACTGTGCACCAGGCGGTACACGGTCATCTTGGACACTCGCATCACCGAGGCGACCTCCGCCACGGTAAGGAACTGGACCTCGCTCAGAGGCCTCTCGCCGGCTGCTGCCATGACACACCTGAACCTTCCGCACTCGACGGCCACCGGCTTCCCCTTCCGGTGACTCTTCGTCGTTGCGTGCTCACTCCCCAGACTAGGGGCGGGTGATGCGAGTGGGGAAGAGGTGCACCCATCGGCGGCCTACTGTGACAGACACGCTCGATTGAGTACGTAGCGGGCCAGCGGCAGGTAGTAATCGTCCCGCGCACCGTCCTCGACCGGGACGACGGCGGAGACCACGCCCTGCGCCTGCCCCACGAAGGGCGCCGGGTCGTCCGTGTCGGCCAGGCCGACCGCCTCGAACCCCAGCTGACCTGCCCCGCAGACCCATCCGTGGTCGCCGATCACCAGCTGCGGCAGCGGCCCGCCGGCCTCGGCGGCGGCATCCAGGGCCACCCGGACCGGCAGCGGCGAGTGGCAGTGCGCGCCGGTCGTGCTCCCGGCGCGAAGGTCCCCGCTCTCCCGTACGAACCCGACGCCCCGTACGTACGCGAGGTTGTACGTGCGTAGACCGAACCGGGTCGTTATGTCGACACAGCGACCCTGCGCTGGGGTGAGGACAGTACATCCCCCCGCCGACAAGGCGTCCGCGAGACGGGCGTAGAAGCCGAGCAGCCGGTGCGGGTGCCCGGTGCCGATCAGCACCGCTCCCCGGCGCCGCGCCACCTCCGCGACCCGCCCGGCGAACACGTCCAGGCCGGCCAGGGTCAGCGCCGGGTCGATCACGTCCGGTCCGGCCACGCACCGGGGGTCGGCCGGCACGCCCACCCGCTCGGCCATCACCGCCAGCACGTCCCCGAAGCCCCACCCGCTGCCCGGATCGATCCCGAGCAGCACCCGCGGGTCCCGGGCCGCGAACGCCCGGTAGCTGCGCAGTCCCGCCTCCCGGGAGGTGCCCACCACCCCCGCCAGCCGGGAGCCCACCAGATGGCCCCGCAGGGACCCCGCGCTCACCACCCGACGATCCTGGCCCAGCGCCCGGGGGCGGGCCAGCGGATCGGGGGAACTGCGCACGGTCGGCCTAACGGCACCCGCCCGAAGGACCGGACCCGCGAACGACCTACGCCAGCAGCCCCCGCAGCGGGAACACCGACCGCCGCGTCGCCAGCACCGCCTGGTCCAGCCGGTCCGCCGGGTCGTAGCCCGCCTCCCACGAGGCCCACTCCACCGGCCACCGCCCGTCGGTCATCCGCATCGGCCCCAGCTGCCGGGTCCGCGCGTACACGGCCTGCCGCCAGCTCTCCGGGATCACCGTCTCCGGCGCCACCTCCCGGCCCGCGGCGATCCCCACCAGGTGCGCCCACGACCGCGGCACCACCTCCACCACGGCGTAACCACCGCCGCCCAGCGCCACCCACCTGCCCCCGGCGTGCGCGTGCGCCAGCTCGTGGCACGCCACCTGCACGGCCCGCTGCGCGTCCAGCGACACCGCCAGGTGCGCCAGCGGGTCCTCGAAGTGGGTGTCCGCCCCGTGCTGGGTCACCAGCACGTCCGGCCGGAACTCCGCGAGCAGCTCGGGCACCACGGCGTGGAACGCCCGCAGCCACCCGGCGTCCCCGGTCCCCGCGGGCAGGGCCACGTTCACCGCGGACCCCTCCGCCGGACCGTCCGCCCCGGTCTCCTCCGGCCACCCGGTCTGCGGGAACAGCGTCCGCGGATGCTCGTGCAGCGAGATCGTCAGCACCCGGGGGTCGTCCCAGAACGCCGCCTGCACACCGTCCCCGTGGTGCACGTCGACGTCCACGTACGCGACCCGCTCGGCGCCCAGCTCCAGCAGCCGCGCGATGGCGAGCGCCGCGTCGTTGTAGACGCAGAACCCGGACGCGGCACCGGGCATCGCGTGGTGCAGCCCGCCCGAGAAGTTCACCGCGTGCAGCGCCTCACCCCGCCACACCGCCTCCGCCGCGCCCACCGACTGCCCCGCGATCAGCGCGCTGACCTCGTGCATGCCCGCGAACGCGGGGTCGTCCAGGGTGCCGAGCCCGTACGCCTCGTCGGCCGAGCGGGGGTCCGCGGACGCCGCCTTCACCGCGTCGATGTAGTCCTCGCGGTGCACCAGGCGCAGCGTCGACTCCCCGGCCGGCTTGGCCGCGACGACGTCCACCTCCCGGTCCAGCCCGAGGGCGTCCACCAGCTTCCGGGTCAGCTCCAGCCGGACCGGGTCCATCGGATGCTGGGGCCCGAAGTCATAGCCCGTTACTGCCTCGTCCCACATCAGCTGTGCGCGGCCGCTCATGCCCGCCACCGTATCGGTCCGGTTGACGCGCGAACGACCGGGCGTACACCAGCGTCAGCAACACGAGCACCATCGGCACGAGCATCGCCCCGCGGTAGCTCCACGCGTCGCCCAGCGCCCCCACCAACGGCGAGCCCACCAGGAACCCGACGTAGTTGAAGATGTTCAGCCGGGCGATCGCCGCGTCCGAGGCCCCCGGGAACAGCCGCCCGGCCGCCGCGAACGTCTGCGGCACCAGCACGCACAACCCGAGCCCCAGCAGCGTGAACCCGAGCATCCCCACCCACGGCCCCGGCGCCACGGCCACCACGGCGAACCCCGCCGCGGCCACCACGGCCCCGCCCCGCACCACCGCGACGGCCCCGAAGCGCCGCACCCCGAAGTCCCCGATGGCCCGCCCCAGCAGCGTGGTCACCATGTAGACGTTGTACGGCACGGTCGCCAGCTGCTCGGAACTGCCCAGCACGTCCTGGAGGTACTTGGCACTCCAGTTGGAGACGGTCGAGTCGCCGATGTACGCGAACGCCATCACCAGGCACAGCGGCAGCAGCAGCTTGAAGACGAGCGCCCCGCCCTCCCCGACGGCACCCTCCGCACCGGGCTCCGCCGGGCCCGCGTCGACGTACCACCGGCTCCCCACCAGCACCGCCGGCAACAGCACCGCCGCCACCGGCAGGTACGACACCCACAGCGCCAGGTGCCAGTGCGCCCCCACCCACGCCAGCGACGCCCCGACGATCCCGCCCAGGCTGTACGCCGCGTGGAAACTCAGCATGATGCTGCGCCCGTACGACCGCTGCAGGCTCACCCCGAGCATGTTCATGGACGCGTCCAGTGCACCCACCGCCAGGCCGAACGCCGCGAGCGAGACGGCCAGTTCGGCCATCCCCTCCCCCGCCCCGACCCCCAGCAGCGCCAACAGCACCACCGGCTGGGACCACCGCAGCACCACACTGGGCCGGACCCGCTTCACCAGCTGCTCGGTCGTCACGCTGCCGATGCCGGCCAGCACGGGCACGGCGGCCAGGAAGACGGGCAGCAGCGCGTCGGACACCCCGTAGCGGTCCTGGACGGCCGGGATGCGCGTGACGAGCAGGGCGAAGGCGACGCCCTGCGCGAGGAAGCTGAACGCCAACGAGGCCCTGCCGCGCCGCAGCACATCAGTCATGGCGGCGAGCGTAGGGCCCCGGGCTACTGCTGGGTAGATCCGGCCAAAGATGAATTCTCCTCAGCTTTACCGGGCGAGGGCGACCTCGGGCATCCCGGCGCTCCTCGCCCGGCCCCCGGCCTCGACCTCGGCGAGCAGCATCCGCGCCATCGGCCCGGCGGCCAGCGCACCGCTCACCAGGAACGCCGAGCCCAGGGTGACCACCACGATCACCGACCCGAGCCACACCATGGTGTCCACGGGCAGCGTGTACGCGCCGACGACCCGCACGACGCACTCCGCCAGCAGGAAGCCGCCCCACACCCCCGAGAACACCCGCTCGGCCCGCCGGAAGTCCGCGGACCCGGCGCACAGCCGCTCCCAGGCCGCCTCCCGCTCCGCCCGCCCCTTGACGAGCCACGGCTTCATGGCGGCGGTCATGAGCGGCTTCCCGAACGCCACGGACACCAGCACCCCGAGCCCGATCACACTGCCCACCGCGCTCTCCTTGGCAAGCATCAGCCGCGGGTCCCCGGACACCAGGCCGAGCAGCAGCCCGACGACGTTGACGGCGAGGATCAGCGCGGCGAGCCCGTTGACCGCGCGTTCCCGGACCACGCCCCACGCGGTCCGCAGCGCCGGCACCACGCTGCTGCCCGCCAGCGCGGCGAACGTGCTCGTCCCGAACCCGTCCTTGAGCAGGTAGTACCCGCCCACGGGCACCGCGACATCCACGATCAGGGGAGCCAGGGCCGGGCGCTTCGCGTGCGTCTTCGTCGTCATGCCCTCAGCTTCGCCGCCGGGGAGGGTCGCCCGGTAGGAACGATCGTCCGGCACTCCGCATGACAAATGTCAGACGAGGAGGCCGGCCAACTCCCCCATGTCGGCGAAGAGTTTGCCGGCCCCGGTGAGCTTCTCGGCGGGCGTCATCGCGGTGAACCCGACCACGTCCATCCCGGCCGCGACCGCGGCCTGGACGCCCAGCGGGGAGTCCTCGACGACGATGCACCGCTCCGGTGCCACACCCATCTCCCGGGCCGCGTGCAGGAAGAGGTCGGGCGCCGGCTTGCCCCGCCCGACGTCCTGCGAGCTGAAGATCCGCCCCTCGTCGAACCACCGGTCCAGCCCCGTCACCCGGTGCCCCACCCGGATCCGCTCATGGCTCCCGGACGAGGCCACGCAGTACGGCACACCCTCGGCACGCAACCGCTCCAGCACCTCGACGACCCCGGTCACGGGCTTCAACTCCCGCTCGAAGGCGGCGAACACCCGCGCGTGGAAGACGTCGTCGAAGTCCGCCGGCAGCCGCTGCCCGGTCCGCTCCAGCACCAGGTCGTGGATCCGGTGCATCGCGGACCCCATGTAGTCGCGTATCGAGTCCTCGTACGTCGTCGGGTGCCCGAGCTCGGTGAGGTACGCGGCGAGGTGCCGGTTCGAGAGGGGCTCACTGTCGACGAGCACACCGTCGTTGTCGAAGATGACGAGGTCATAGCGCATGGAACGAGCCT
>NZ_KQ948563.1:0-57672 GCF_001514125.1 Streptomyces longwoodensis
ACCGGTAATCCGGTGCACACATCACGAGAGCGGAACCGTCGAGCGGAATAAGCCCGACGGTTCACAGCGTCCTCGCTGTGTTTTCTTCAAAGGAACCTCGTCCCGGCCGTGATGACCGGAGACGGGGTATCAACATATCTGGCGTTGATTTTTGGCACGCTGTTGAGTTCTCAAGGAACGGTCGCTTCCTTTGTACTCACCCGAGAGACTCTCTCGCGGCTTTCCTCCGGGCGCTTCCCTTCGGTCTTGCGTTTCCGACTCTATCAGATCCTTTCGGCGTCTGATTCCCAGTCAGCGGGATTTGTCTTCGCGGCTGTTGGGCCGTTCCGACGAGTGAGACTTTAGCGGATTCCCGGCTCCCGAGCTAATCGGGGGCCTGCGCCCTTTCGAACGCGGAGTCCTCATTTCGCAAATACGCACGCATGAGCGTGCCAAGTCCACGACGACGAATCATCGCTTCTCGGTGAGTACCTGCGGAATGGCTGTCCGGGGACCGACCGGAGTCGGCGCTCACGTCGGACAACCCGGAGAACACTACGGACCGGGTCGGGGTGTGTCAACTCGCCTGCTCGGAGCCCGCCCGGGGCGTACCGTGGAGTCCATGACGACGCGTACGTACCGACAGCTCTGGTGGGCCGCCTGACGGCGGCCGTGCTGACGTACGCACACCAACGGCCGCCGCTTCGGCGGCCGTTCGCGTTTCTCCCTCCAGGGGCTCCGGGCTCCGGGGATCGGCCGCCGGGACGGCGGCTCCGGTCCGAGAGGGAGTAGAGACGAGATGACGCGGGTCTTCAGTGGGATCAAGCCGACCGGGCACCTGACGCTGGGGAACTACCTGGGCGCCATGCGGCAGTGGGCCGCGGTGGACCAGCACCGGTCCGACGCGCTGTTCTGCGTGGTCGATCTGCACGCGCTCACCGTCGACCACGATCCGGCGCGGGTGCGCCGGCTCAGTCGGCAGGCGGCCACGCTGCTGCTGGCGGCCGGGCTCGATCCCGAGCTGTGCACGCTCTTCGTCCAGAGCCACGTCGACGAGCACGCGCGGTTGTCGTATGTGCTGGAGTGCGTGGCGACCGACGGGGAGATGCGGCGGATGATCCAGTACCGGGAGAAGGCCGCGCGGGAGCGGGAGCGCGGGGGCAGCGTGCGGCTGTCGCTGCTGACGTACCCGGTGCTGATGGCGGCGGACATCCTGGCGTACGGGGCGGACGAGGTGCCGGTCGGGGACGACCAGGCGCAGCACGTGGAACTGACCCGGGACCTGGCGGTGCGGTTCAACCAGCGGTACGGCGGGACGTTCGTGGTGCCGCGCGCGACGGTGCCGAAGGTGGCGGCGCGGGTGATGAACCTCCAGGACCCGACGTCGAAGATGGGCAAGAGCGACGACTCGGGGCCGGGGATCGTCTATCTGCTCGACGAGCCGGAGGTCGTGCGCAAGAAGGTCGCGCGGGCGGTGACGGACAGCGGGCGGGACGTCGTGTACGACCGGGAGGGGCGGCCCGGGGTGGCGAACCTGCTGGAGGTCCTGGCCGCCTGCACCGGGGGTGAGCCGGGCGCGCTGGCCGGGGCGTACGGGTCGTACGGGCAACTGAAGAAGGACACCGCCGAGGCCGTGGTGGAGGTGCTGCGGCCGGTGCGGGCGCGGCACCGGGAGCTGTGTGCCGATCCCGGGTTCGTGGAGGGCGTGCTGCGGGCGGGTGCGGAGAAGGCTCGGGCGATGGCGCGGCCGAGGGTGGACGCGGCCTACCGGGCGATCGGGTTGCTGCCGCCCGTGCCGAACGCGGCCCGGTAGGCGCGGGGGCTGGTGGCGAGGCGCGATGCGAAGTGCTGGCGCATCGTGACCTCGCTGCCGAAGCCGGCCCGGCGGGCGACCTCGGGCATGGGGAGGTCGGTGCGTTCGAGGAGTTTCTGGGCGGCGGCGAGGCGCTGGTCGAGGAGCCAGCGCAGCGGGGTCGTACCGGTGGCGGCGGTGAAGTGGCGGGCGAAGGTGCGCGGTGCCATGCCCGCGCGGGCGGCGAGGCCGGCGACGGTGAGCGGTTCGTGCAGGTGGCGCAGCGCGTGTTCGCGGACGGCGGCGAGGGTGTCGGCGTCGCGGTCGGCGTGCGGGGTGGGGTGCTCGATGAACTGGGCCTGGCCGCCGGTGCGGAAGGGGGCCGTGACCATCGAGCGGGCGATGGTGGCGGCGGCCTCGGCGCCGTGGGAGCGGCGGACCAGGTGGAGGCAGAGGTCGATGCCGGCCGCGGTGCCCGCGGCGGTCCAGATGTTGTCGTCCTCGAGGAAGAGGGCGTCCGGGACGACGTGCACCTGGGGGTGGTGGGTGCGCAGGAGGTCGATGAGGTTCCAGTGGGTGATGGCTCGGCGGCCGTCGAGGAGGCCGGCCTGGGCGAGGGTGAAGGCGCCGCCGCACAGGGCGGCGAGGGGGGTGCCGTGGGCGTGGGCGCGGCGCAGGGCGTCCAGGACCGGGGCCGGGGCGGGGGTGAGGTGGTCGTCCAGGCCGGGGACCACGACGAGGTCGGCGCGCCGCAGCCAGCTCAGGGCGCGGTCGGCGTGGAGGGTGAGGCCGCCGCGCAGGGGGACGGGGGTCGCGGGGTCGGCGGCGACGCGGCGCAGGTCGAAGGCGGGGGCGCCGCGGTCGGTGCGGTCGGTGCCCCAGACCTCGGTGATGACGGAGACGTCGAAGGCGCGGATGCCGGGGAAGGCGACGAGGGCGACGCGGTAGGGGGCTGCGCGGTGGGGCTCTGCACCGTGTGGCTGTGCGCGGTGGGGCTGTGTGCGCTGCGGGTCGGCCATGATGGCAGTAAACCATCGATCGATGACTTTCCCGGGTCTGGGACCCGGGGTCCTGCGGCGGGATGCTCGGGGCATGGAGATAGCGGAGAACGCAGCGCTGGTGGTCGTGGACGTGCAGAAGGGCTTCGAGGAGGCCGGTTTCTGGGGGCCGCGGAACAATCCGGGGGCCGACGAGAACGTCGCCGCCCTCATCGACGTGTGGCAGGCGACGGGGCGGCCGGTGGTGTTCGTGCGGCACGACTCGGTGAAGCCGGACTCGCCGCTGCGCGTGGGGCACGCCGGGAACGGTTTCAAGGAGTACGTGGAGGCGCGGCGCGGGAAGGGCAGCGGCGGTGAGCTGCTGGTGACGAAGTCGGTGAACTCGGCGTTCTACGGGACGCCCGACCTGGGGGCGTGGCTGACGGAGGCCGGGATCGGGCAGCTCGTGCTGGCCGGCATCCAGACGAACATGTGCGTGGAGACGACCGCGCGGATGGGCGGGAACCTGGGCTACGACGTGGTGGTGGCGCTGGACGCGACGCACACGTTCGACCTCGTGGGGCCGTTCGGCTGGCGGCGCACGGCGGAGGAACTGGCGCAGGCGACGGCGGTGTCGCTGCACGGGGGCGGCTTCGCGCGCGTGGTGACGACGCAGGACGTCGTGACCGCGGCGAAGTGACCCGCCCCCTTCCCCTCCATTGGGTCGGCCGTCAGTCCTTGGTGCCGGAGGCCAGCTCGCGGCTGCGGTCGCGGGCGGCTTCCAGGGCGGCGATGAGGGCGGCCCGTACGCCGTGGTTCTCCAGTTCGCGGATGGCGTTGATGGTCGTGCCCGCGGGGGAGGTGACGTTCTCGCGGAGCTTGACCGGGTGTTCGCCGCTGTCGCGGAGCATGGTCGCGGCGCCGATCGCGGACTGGACGATCAGGTCGTGGGCCTTGTCGCGGGGCAGGCCGAGCAGGATGCCCGCGTCGGTCATGGCCTCGACGAGGTAGAAGAAGTACGCCGGTCCCGAGCCGGACAGGGCCGTGCAGGCGTCCTGCTGGTTCTCCGGGACGCGCAGGGTCTTGCCGACGGCGCCGAAGATCTCCTCGGCGTGGGTGAGGTGGGCGGCGGTGGCGTGGGTGCCGGCGGAGATGACGGACATCGCCTCGTCGACGAGGGCGGGGGTGTTCGTCATGACGCGGACCACCGGGGTGCCCTCGGTGAGGCGCTCCTCGATGAACGCCGTGGTGATGCCGGCGGCCCCGCTGATGACCAGGCGGTCGGCGGGGACGTGCGGCGCGAGTTCGTCGAGGAGGCTGCCCATGTCCTGCGGCTTGACGGTGAGGATGAGGGTGTCGGCGCCCTTGGCGGCTTCGGCGTTGGTGACCGGGGTGACGCCGTAGCGGCTGCGCAGCTCCTCGGCGCGCTCCGGGCGGCGGGCGGTGACCAGGAGGTCGGCCGGGGTCCAGCCGCCGCGGATCATGCCGCTGAGCAGGGCTTCGCCGATCTTTCCGGTGCCGAGGACTGCGACGGTCTGGGTCATGGCTGCGGTGCCCTCCGGGGGTGCGTCGTCCTGGGGGCATCCTCCCATTCGGGGCGGGGGGTGGGGGGTGGTGTCCGGGAGGTGGGACGTCGGGGGTGCGGGCCGGGGGTCACGCCGTGCGGCGTCGGAGGGTGGCCGCTCCCAGGCAGAGAACGAGGAGGGCGCAGCCGGCGACGACCAGGACGTCCCGTACGAAGGTGGCGGTCATGTCGGTGTGCCGGAGGACCTCGTTCATGCCGTCCACCGCGTAGGACATGGGCAGGACGTCGGAGACGGCCTCCAGGGCGGGGTGCATGGCGTCGCGCGGGGTGAACAGTCCGCACAGCAACAGCTGGGGGAAGATCACCGCCGGCATGAACTGGACCGCCTGGAACTCGGAGGCGGCGAAGGCCGACACGAACAGGCCGAGGGCCGTGCCCAGCAGGGCGTCGAGCAGCGCCACCAGGAGCAGCAGCCACGGGGAGCCGGTGACGTCGAGGCCCAGGAGCCAGAGGGCGAGGCCGGTGGCGAGGGCCGACTGGACGATGGCGAGGGCGCCGAAGGCCAGGGCGTAGCCGGCGATGACGTCGCCCTTGCCGAGCGGCATGGCGAGGAGGCGTTCCAGAGTGCCGGAGGTGCGCTCGCGCAGGGTGGCGATGGACGTCACCAGGAACATCGTGATCAGCGGGAAGATCCCGAGCAGGGACGCGCCGATGCTGTCGAACGTGCGCGGGCTGCCGTCGAACACGTAGCGCAGCAGGACCAGCAGGACGCACGGGATGAGGACCAGCAGGGCGATCGTGCGGGGGTCGTGGCGCAGTTGGCGCAGGACGCGGGTCGCGGTGGCGAGGGTGCGGGCGGGGCTGAGGGCGCGGGCGGGGGCGGGCGTCGGTGTCGCTCCCGGTCGCGGTGCCGGTGTCGGTGCCGCGGGGGTCGTGGCGGTGGTGCTCATCGGGTCGTCGTCTCCTTCGCGCCCTCGGTGCGCTGCGCCGTGGGCTCCGTGCTGTGCCCGGTCCTGGCCGCGGCTTCGTCGACCAGGTGCAGGAACGCCGCCTCCACCGTGTCGGCGCCGGTGCGCTCGCGCAGGGCGTCGGGGGTGTCGTCGGCGAGGATCTCGCCCTCGCGCATGAGGAGGAGGCGGTGGCAGCGCTCGGCCTCGTCCATGACGTGCGAGGAGATCAGCAGGGTGGCGCCGCGGTCGGCGAGCCGGTGGAAGAGGGTCCACAGGTCGCGGCGCAGCACCGGGTCGAGACCGACGGTCGGCTCGTCGAGGACCAGCAGCTCGGGGGTGCCGAGCAGGGCGACGGCGAGGGAGACGCGGTTGCGCTGGCCGCCGGAGAGGTTGCCGGCGAGGGCGTCGGCGTGGGTCGCGAGGTCCACTTCGGCGAGGACCCGGTCGACGTCGGCGCGGCGGGCGGCGGCCGGGCTCGCCGGGGACAGGACCGCGGCGAAGTAGTCGAGGTTCTGCCGGACGGACAGGTCGTCGTAGACCGACGGGGCCTGGGTGACGTAGCCGACGCGGGTGCGCAGGGCGGGGTGGCCGGCCGGGTGGCCGAGCACGTCGAGCGTGCCGCTGACCTTGGCCTGGGTGCCGACGATCGAGCGCATCAACGTCGACTTGCCGCAGCCGGACGGGCCCAGCAGGCCGGTGATCTGGCCGCGGGGGACGGTGAAGCGCAGGCCGCGCAGGACGGTGCGGGGGCCTCGGGTGACGGTGAGGGCGTCGGCGCGGAGGGCCGGGTCGGGGTGGGGGGCGGAGTCGGGGTGGGGGGCGGAAGTGGGGAGGGGGGCGGAAGTGGGGTCGGGTGGACGGGCTGAATTAATCATCATGTGATGATTAAATGACCTGAGTAGGGGGTGCCGTCAAGGGGGAACGTCGATCGGAGGTCAGGAAGGGGTCGCCACCAGCAGGTCGGCTCGGGTGCGCTGTCGGGTGCCGGTGAGTGGGGGCTCGTCGCGCAGTTCCCCGCGCCCCTGAGGGGGTGCCGGGTGACGGTGCGTTGTCGGGTGCGGGTCCGGGGCGCAAGCCCGTACGCGTTGGATCGGTGAGCGGACTGCGTCAGGAGCGGCGGCGCTTCCTCGACGGGTTGCCCGTGCGGCGGGACGTGCGGCGGCGGTGCTGGTCGAGGGCGGCCTCGTACTCCTCGCGGTGCAGCTTCTCGCCGGGGGCCTCGGTGAGGGAGCGGAAGAAGTAGGCGAGCAGGGAGCCGATGAAGCCGATGGCCAGCAGGCCGCGCAGCGACGCCTGGCGTTCGGGGTCGGGCCGCCGGGTGAAGCCGTCCCAGGTGTGCCGGAAGGCGAGCGCGCTGCACACGGCGAACATCACGACGACCAGGACGGTGACGAAGGCGCCGATGTCGGCGATCCGCAGCCCCTGGTAGGCGAAGCGCAGGACGAGGCAGGAGGCGACGGCGGCGGCGAGCGAGCCGACGGCCACGCCGACGCGGCGGGGCGTGTAGCCCTTGTCGTGCTCCACCCAGGTCGTGCCGAAGAAGCGCAGGGGCTCGGGGCGCGGGCCCGTGGAGCCCGCCGTGGTGTCCGGTGTGCCGTTGTCGTCGCTCACGGGACGATTATGGCTCCGGACGGGGGCGGGCTCCCGGGCTGGGTGCGGCTGGCCGGATGGCGCCGGGCCAGGTGGTGCCGGGCCAGGTGGTGCCGGCCAGTTGGTCAGAGGGCGCAGCGCGACGCCACGTAACCGTCGCTGCCCGTCTTCACGAACGCGTCGGACACGAACTCGCCGCTGGCTATGTTGTCCCAGATGTTCGACGTGCCGTAGGGGCCCGAGACGTTCGTGCCCGGCGTCTGGCAGTAGATCGCGACCTTTGAACCCTCGGGCAGGACGCGGACGATGCTGTAGCCCGTGCCGGGGCCGCTGCGGACGTTGAGGCGCACGCCCGGGGCGACCGGGTAGTACGTGACGGCCGCGGCGGTCGCCGTGGCGATCTCGGCCTCCGCGATGACGCCGGTGTCCCCGGCTCCGACGGTCTCCTCGATGCGCTCGACAGACATGAAAAACCTCCCCCGTTGCACCCCATGACAGCCATGGGGTCCCAGTGATTCCCCACCGGCGCCGTTTGAAACACGTGTGCGCAATTCGCACGAGGGGACCAGCACGCCTCCTCTGTCCCGTACGGGTCATCGACTAGGCTCCGTGCGTCGCGCGCGCGAACGAACAGCACGGGGGTGGTTCATGACGCCACAGCGCAACACCGGAGCGGGCGCGGAAGCGGAACGTCCCGGACTTCCCGAGTACACCGGCCACTACGTCCTGGAGTCCTGTCTTGGCTCCGGCGGCATGGGCGTCGTCCACCTGGCCCGCAGCACCTCCGGCATGCGGGTGGCGGTGAAGGTGGTGCACGCCGAGTTCGCCAAGGACCCCGAGTTCAGGGGCCGTTTCCGGCAGGAGGTGGCCGCCGCCCGGCGGGTGAGCGGCGCCTTCACCGCGCCCGTCGTCGACGCCGACCCGGGGGCCGAACGCCCCTGGATGGCTACCCTGTTCATCCCCGGGCCCACCCTCTCCGACCGCGTGAAGCGGAACGGGCCGCTGGCGCCGGGTGAGTTGCGGCGGCTGATGGCCGGGCTCGCGGAGGCGTTGCGCGACATCCACCGGGTCGGCGTCGTCCACCGCGACCTCAAGCCGAGCAACGTACTGCTCGCCGAGGACGGACCGAAGGTGATCGACTTCGGCATCTCCCGGCCCAAGGACAGCGAACTGCGCACCGAGACCGGCAAGTTGATCGGCACGCCGCCGTTCATGGCGCCGGAGCAGTTCCGCCGGCCGCGCGAGGTGGGGCCGGCGGCGGACGTTTTCGCGCTGGGGTCGGTGATGGTGCACGCGGCGACGGGGCGCGGGCCGTTCGACTCCGACAGCCCGTACGTCGTGGCCTACCAAGTGGTGCACCACGAGCCCGACATGACCGGCGTCCCGGAGAACCTGGCCCCGCTGGTGCTGCGGTGCCTGGCGAAGGAGCCCGAGGATCGGCCCACGCCGGACGAACTGATGCGTGAGCTGCGGTCGGTGGCGGCCTCGTACGACACGCAGGCGTTCATACCGGCGCAGCGGCCGGAGGGTGACCCGGCGAGCGTGGGCGGTCTGCTCGGCGACAGCGGTCCGGGGAGCGGGGGCGGTCCCGTGTCCGGCACCGACAGGGGCGGGGCGCCGAGTGGCGCGTCCGACCTCGGGGCCCCCGCTGCTGCTACCGGTGACCCCGCAGACGCCGGTGACCCCGCAGACGCCGGTGACCCCGCAGACGCCGATGACTCCGCCGACGCAGGCGGCTCCGCCGACGCCAAGCACCCCGCGGACGCCGCCGAGCCGGCCGGGCCCTCCGTGGGCCGGCCCCGCCACAGGGTCTCGCGGCGCATGGCCCTCGTGGCCGCGACGCTGGGTCTGGTGGTCGGAGGGGTGTTCGCCTCGGTGGAGCTCGCGGGCGGAGCGGCTTCGTCGCCGAACCCGGGCCCCCGGGCCACGGCGGGCGGGTTCGCGGCGTGGGAGTCGGCATCGGTGTCCGGGGCGGCGTCCGTGCCGCGGTGCTCGTACGGCTCGGGGGCGTTGTTCTGCGCCCAGTCCGGCCTGGTCTTCGCCCTGGACGCCTCCGACGGCGCCGTGCTGTGGAAGCACCGCGTCAGGAAGGCGTACGGGAGTGCCCCGCCGGTGCTCGCCGGGGGCCTGGTGCAGCCGATGGCGGACCAGGAGCGGCGGTTGGAGGGACTCGACCCCCGTACGGGCACGCCCCGCTGGACGCGGGACATGCCCGCGCACGTCGGGCTGCGGGTGGCCGGCGGCACCGTGCTGCTCACGGGCCCCGACGGGACGGTGACCGCCGTGGGCGCCGCGTCCGGCGCGACGACGTGGCGCCACGCGCTCCCCGGCCGGGGCACCCCGGCCTTCTCCTCGTTCGCCGGTGACCCGCTGGCCTACGCCACCAGCGCGTCCGACGCCGGCAGCACGAAGGTCACCGCGGTCGACCCCGGCACCGGGACCGTGCGCTGGGACGCCCGGCTGCACGGCACGCTGAGGCCGGTCGGCAGCAGCGGCGGCCGCCTGTTCTTCCTCTCGGTCGACAAGGGCTCCGGCTTCACGGACGCGGTCGTGCGGTACGACCCGGTCTCGGGCGCGACGCGCCGGGTGCCGTTGCCGGTCGAACGCGCCGATCCGGTCGTCGGCGTGCACGGGGACGTCGTGTACCTGCTGGCCACCGGCGGGTCCCTGGAGGCCGTCGACATGGACGCGCGCGAGCGGCTGTGGCACCTGGAGACGGGGGTGACCCGCGGTTCGGCGCCCGTGGCCGCCGGGGACCACCTCTACCTCACCGCACCCGACGGACGGCTCCTGGCCGTGGACGCCCGCGACGGCGGTCTCCTGGGCCAGACGCCGCCGCGGCTGGGCGCGAACTCCGACCAGGTCAGCGGGTACCTGCCGGTACCGGTGGTGGCCGACGGCCGCGTCTACGCCGCCGCCCCCGACGGCACCGTCTTCGCGGTGGACGGCCGGGACCCGGCCGGGTGGTGACGGCGAGGGCCGCCTCCCTCAGGGGAAGCGGCCCTCGGTGCCTGTACGGCCGGTGCTGTTCGCCTGGGGCTCAGCCCAGCTTCGACACGTCGCGCACCGCGCCCTTGTCGGCGCTGGTCGCCATCGCGGCGTAGGCCCGCAGCGCCGCGCTGACCTTGCGGTCGCGGTTCTTGGGCGCGTACGCGCCGCCCAGCGCCTGCTCGCGGCGGGCCAGTTCGGCCTCGTCGACGAGGAGCTCGATCGTGCGGCCGGGGATGTCGATGCGGATGCGGTCGCCGTCCTCGACGAGCGCGATCGTGCCGCCGGAGGCCGCCTCGGGCGAGGCGTGGCCGATGGACAGGCCGGACGTGCCGCCGGAGAAGCGGCCGTCGGTGACCAGCGCGCACGCCTTGCCCAGGCCGCGGCCCTTCAGGTACGAGGTCGGGTAGAGCATCTCCTGCATGCCCGGTCCGCCCTTGGGGCCCTCGTAGCGGATGACCACCACGTCGCCCTCCTTGACCTGCTGGGTCAGGATCTTCTGGACGGCCTCCTCCTGCGACTCGCAGACCACCGCGGGGCCCTCGAAGGTCCAGATGGACGGGTCCACGCCGGCCGTCTTGACCACGCAACCGTCCACGGCGAGGTTGCCCTTGAGGACCGCGAGCCCGCCGTCCTGGGAGTAGGCGTGCTCCAGGCTGCGGATGCAGCCGCCCTCGGCGTCCACGTCCAGCGCCTCCCAGCGCTCCGACTGGGAGAAGGCCTCCGCCGAGCGGACGCAGCCCGGCGCCGCGTGCCACAGCTCGACCGCCTCGGGGGAGGGCGAACCGCCGCGCACGTCCCACGTCTTGAGCCAGTCCGACAGCGACGGGCTGTGCACCGAGTGCACGTCCTCGTTCAGCAGGCCCGCGCGGTGCAGCTCGCCGAGCAGGGCGGGGATGCCGCCGGCCCGGTGCACGTCCTCCATGTAGTACGTGCGGTCCTTGGCGACGTTGGGCGCCACCTTCGCCAGGCACGGCACCCGGCGCGAGACCGCGTCGATCTGCTCCAGGCCGAAGGGCACCTCCGCCTCCTGGGCGGCGGCCAGCAGGTGCAGGATCGTGTTGGTGGAGCCGCCCATCGCGATGTCGAGCGCCATGGCGTTCTCGAACGCCGCGAAGGTGGCGATCGAGCGGGGCAGCACGCTCTCGTCGTCCTGCTCGTAGTAGCGGTGGACCAGGTCCATCACCGTGTGCGCCGCGTTCACGTAGAGCTGCTTGCGCGCGGTGTGGGTGGCCAGGACCGAGCCGTTGCCGGGCAGCGACAGGCCGATCGCCTCGGTCAGGCAGTTCATCGAGTTGGCCGTGAACATGCCCGAACAGGAGCCACAGGTCGGACAGGCGTTCTCCTCGATGCGGAGGATGTCCTCGTCCGAGATCTTGTCGTTCACGGCGTCGGAGATCGCGTCGACCAGGTCGAGCGTGCGGACCGTGCCGTCGACCAGGGTGGCTCGGCCGGACTCCATCGGGCCGCCGGAGACGAAGACCGTGGGGATGTTCAGGCGCAGGGCCGCGTTGAGCATGCCCGGCGTGATCTTGTCGCAGTTGGAGATGCAGACCAGCGCGTCGGCGCAGTGCGCCTCGACCATGTACTCGACCGAGTCCGCGATCAGGTCGCGGGAGGGCAGGGAGTACAGCATGCCGCCGTGGCCCATGGCGATGCCGTCGTCCACGGCGATCGTGTTGAACTCGCGCGGGATGCCGCCGGCCTCGCGGATCGCCTCGCTGACGATGCGGCCGACCGGCTGGAGGTGCGTGTGGCCCGGCACGAACTCGGTGAAGGAGTTGGCGACGGCGATGATCGGCTTCCGGCCGATGTCCGCACCGGGTACACCGGAGGCGCGCATCAGGGCGCGGGCGCCCGCCATGTTGCGGCCGTGGGTGACTGTGCGGGACCTCAGCTCGGGCATCGTCGCTCGCTCCTTCAGAGACTGCGATCTGGGAGATCGTGACCGTCAGAGAGACTTCTGACTGTGAACGAGCCTACGCCCGTCATCCAGGGGTCGGGACAAGGTGTCCGGAATGCGGGACGCGTGTCTCGGCGCCGTGCTACGGGAGCGGAGCTCCGAGGGACCCGATCGCTCCGAGGGACCCGTGCCTCACGGCGCCGTCAGGTGTCCCTGCACCACCGGCGCCACCCGGCGGATCACCTGCTCCAGGTCCGCCGACGCCAGCGGCTCCACCTTGATCACGTACCGCAGCATCGCGCACCCCACCAGCTGCGCCGCCGCGAGTTCCGCGCGCAGCTCGGCGTCCGGCACCTCGAGCTGGGCGGCGACGCGGCGCAGCAGCTGGGAGACGACCAGGCGGCGGAAGACGGCGGCCGCGGTCTCGTTGTTGACCGCGGAGCGCAGGATCGCGAGCAGGGGCGTGCGGGTGGTGGGGTTCTCCCAGACGCCGAAGATGAAGCGCGTCAGCCGCTCCCCCACGTCCTCGCGCGGGCCCTCGGCGACGGCGTCGGGCGCGTGCAGCGCGGGCGCGAAGGCGACCGCCACGGCCGCCTCGAAGACGCCCTCCTTGGTGCCGAAGTAGTGGTGCACCAGCGCCGAGTCGACGCCCGCGGCCTTGGCGATGCCGCGCACCGACGTCCCGTCGTACCCGTACCGGGAGAACTCCGCGCGCGCGGTGTCGAGGATCCGGTCCCGGGTGTCGGCGGGTTCGGTACGGCGCGGTCGGCCGCGGCCCCGCGTGCGGGGGCGGGGGTCGGGCGCGGCGGGCTCGGACCGGGTGTCGGGCACGTCGGTCACCGCCGGGGCACCTTCACCGGCGAGGCCAGGTGGAGGCGGGTGAAGGCCAGGGCCTCGGCGAGGTCGGCCTCGCGTTCGGCGCCGGACATGGCGCGCCGGGTGTTGACCTCGATGACGACGTGCCCGTCGAAGCCGGTGCGCGCGAGGCGCTCCAGCAGCTCGGCGCAGGGCTGGCTGCCGCGGCCCGGCACCAGGTGCTCGTCCTTGTTGGAGCCCAGGCCGTCGGCGAGGTGGACGTGGCCCAGCCGGTCCCCCATGCGGTCGACCATGTCCAGGGCGTCCGTGCGGGCCGTAGCGGCGTGGCTGAGGTCGATCGTGAAGTGCCGGTAGTCGTCCTTGGTGACGTCCCAGTCGGGCGCGTAGGCGAGCATCTCCCGGTCCCGGTACCGCCACGGGTACATGTTCTCCACGGCGAACCGCACGTCCGTCTCGTCCGCCATCCGCCAGATGCCCTGGACGAAGTCGCGCGCGTACTGGCGCTGCCAGCGGAAGGGCGGGTGCACCACGACGGCGCCGGCGCCCAGCTTCTCCGCCGCCGCACGCGCGCGCTGGAGCTTGGTCCAGGGGTCGGTCGACCACACGCGCTGGGTGATGAGCAGGCAGGGGGCGTGCACGGCCAGGATCGGGATGCCGTGGTAGTCGCTGAGGCGGCGCAGGGCGTCGATGTCCTGGCTGACGGGGTCGTTCCACACCATGACCTCGACGCCGTCGTACCCGAGGCGCGCGGCGATCTCGAAGGCCGTCGCCGTCGACTCCGGATACACCGAGGCCGTGGACAGCGCGACCTTCGCATCCGGGATGCGCACCACTGGTTCTGCCACGAGGGACAGGGTACGGTCCCGCGCTCGCCGTCGGGGAGCTGGACCGGGCGCTCCCCCGTCGGCCCCGCGCCGACCGGCCACGCGTGCGTGGCCCGTCGTCACCGGGGCGTCCGGGGCCCGGTACGCGGGCGTTCGCGCTCGTGAGCCGGGGGGTGGGCCGGTGCGGGGCGGGTGCGCGGGCGGGGGGTGCGGACGGCGGGCCGGGGGCGGCGTTCACGGGTGGGAAGGTGGCGCACTTCACGGCGTACGGGGGCCCGTGGGCGCCGTAGGGAGTGGGGACGCTGCTGTCCCCGGGCCGTTCCCGATGGCCTCCCATTCCCCGCGCCGTCCATGGAGCCCGCCGCGTCGCGGTGCCGTCCCCGGAGCCCGCCGCGTCCCCGCGCCGTCCCCTGAACCCGCCGCGTCCCCGAGCCGCGCCGGGGTCACCGCGTCACACCACCACCATCTGGTCCAGCCGCCGCAGGATCACGCCCTCCCGCAGCGCCCAGGGGCAGACCTCCAGCGTCTCGACCCCGAACAGGTCCATCGCCCCCTCGGCCACCAGGGCCCCCGCGAGCAACTGTCCCGCGCGCCCCTCGGAGACGCCGGGCAGCTCCGCCCGCTGGGCCCCGGTCATGCCGGCCAGCCGCGGCACCCACGCCTCCAGGGACTCCCGCTTGAGTTCGCGCTGCACGTACAGGCCCTCGGCGGAGCGCGCGGCCCCGGCTATCCGGGCGAGCTGCTTGAACGTCTTGGACGTGGCCACCACGTGGTCGGGCGCGCCGAACCGGCTGAACTCGCCCACCGTCCGCGCGATCTGCGCGCGCACGTGGCGGCGCAGCGCCCGTACGTCCTCGGGCCGGGGCGGGTCGCCGGGCAGCCAGCCCGCGGTGAGCCGGCCGGCGCCCAGCGGCAGCGACACGGCCGCGTCGGGCTCCTCGTCGATGCCGTAGGCGATCTCCAGGGAGCCGCCGCCGATGTCCAGCACCAGCAGCTTCCCGGCGGACCAGCCGAACCAGCGGCGGGCGGCGAGGAAGGTGAGCCGCGCCTCCTCGTCGCCGGCCAGGACCTGCAGCTCGACGCCGGTCTGCTCCTGCACGCGCGCGAGGACGTCGTCGGCGTTGCTGGCCTCGCGCACGGCGGAGGTCGCGAACGGCAGCAGCTCCTCGACGCCCTTGTCCTCGGCGGCCTGGAGGGCGTCGTGCACGACGGCGATCAGCCGGTCGACCCCCTCGGGGCCGATCGCGCCGTCCCCGTCGAGGAGCTGGGCGAGGCGCAGCTCCGCCTTGTGCGAGTGCGCGGGCAGCGGGCGCGCACCCGGGTGCGCGTCCACCACCAGCAGATGCACCGTGTTCGATCCCACGTCGAGGACACCGAGTCTCATGGAGGGAAACGCTACTGCCGCCAGTGCTTTTCCCGGGCCCCCGTGCGGTGCCGGGAACGGACCTGGGCGACTTACCCTGGACGCGTGCCAAAGACGAAAAAGGCGAAGGACGAAAAGGCGACGAAGAAGGCCGATGCCGACATCGTGCGCGAATCGTCCGAGGTTCCTGTGCAGGGGAAGTCACCGGTGAAGCCCTCCAAGAAGTCGAAGAAGGCCCTGGCCGCCGTGGAGGCGGCCGCCCTGGCGGCGGACGAGAAGGGCGGCCTCGACTTCACGCGCGCGTGGGTGGAGTTCCCGGACCCGGCGGACGACGAGCAGGTCTTCCGCTGCGACCTGACGTGGCTGACCTCCCGCTGGAACTGCATCTTCGGCAGCGGCTGCCAAGGCATCCAGCCGGGCCGCGCGGCCGACGGCTGCTGCACGCTGGGCGCCCACTTCTCCGACGAGGAGGACGAGCAGCGCGTGGCCGGCCACGTCGCCCGGCTCACTCCGGAGATCTGGCAGCACCACGCCGAGGGCACGCGCGGCGGCTGGGTCTCGGAGGACGAGGACGGCTCCCGTCAGACCCGCCCGTTCGAGGGCTCGTGCATCTTCCAGAACCGCCCCGGCTTCCCCGGCGGCGCGGGCTGCTCGCTGCACATCCTCGCGCTGCGCGAGGGCCGCGAGCCGCTGGAGACCAAGCCGGACGTCTGCTGGCAGCTGCCGGTCCGGCGGACGTACGACTGGATCGACCGGCCCGACGACACGCGCGTGCTGCAGGTGTCGATCGGCGAGTACGACCGCCGCGGCTGGGGCCCCGGCGGCCACGACCTGCACTGGTGGTGCACGTCGGCGACCTCGGCGCACGGCGCGGGCGAGCCGGTGTACGTGTCCTACCGCGCGGAGCTGACCGAGCTGATGGGCAAGGCCGGCTACGACCGCCTGGTCGAGCTGTGCGAGGAGCGCCTGGCGTCCAGCCTGCCCCTGCTGGCCCCGCACCCGGCGGACCCGGTCGGCCCGGACGCCTGACCGGTTCTGCCGCCTGACGACGGTTCTGCCGCCTGACGCCGGGCCTCACGCCCGACGCCGTCCGGTTCGCCCCGCGTGCTGCGCCTCCTACGACGTCTCCGGGCTCGGCGCCCCGCTGCTCTCGACCGGCGACGGGGTGTCGTCCGGCCCGGACGGCGAGCCGCTGGGCGTGGGCTCCGGGTCGGTCGTGGTGGGCGGGTCGCTGGGCGTCGGGTCGGAGGGCGTCGAGGTGGACGGCGTGGGCTCGGGCGAGGAGGGCGGCGGTCCGCTGGGACTGCCGGACCCCGGGCCTGAGGGGCCGGGGCCGTGCGGCACGGCGCCGCGGCCCTCGATCGAGACGACGGCGCCGGCCGGGGCGATCGCCACGCGTGCGTGCCACTGCCCGGCGGGTTCGCGCAGGGGGTCGACGTACACCTTGACGGTGACCGACTCCCCGGGCGCGAGGGTGCCCGAGGACCGGCTCAGGTAGAGCCAGGAGGCGCCCGTCGACGCGGACCAGGTGACCGGTCCGTCGGCCTCGGCGGCGGCGGTCAGCGTGATGAGCGTGGTGTCGCCGCGGCTGCTCGCGGTGACCGACAGGCTGTCCGGGCCCTTGGTGCCGGCACCGCTGACGCTGACGACCTCCACGGAGACGTCGGACCCGTCAGCGCCGTCGATGCCGGAGCCGGGGCGGGTGCTGGCGTTGCCCGCGTTCTCGTAGCCGCCGGTGACGTCCCCGTCGGTGGTGCCGGGGCCGTGCGCCTCGCTCGCGCCCGCCGCGTGGCCGTCGACGCCCTCGCCGGTCGGCGTGCCCCGGTAGGCGGCCCACAGGGCGAACACGGGCGCGGCGACGACGGTCGCCACGACGGTCGTGGTGACGGCACGCGCGCGCAGGCGGTCGCGGCGGGCCGCGCGGTCCTTGGGGTCCATCGGGAAGCCGCGCCGGTCGAAGCGGGGCGCGGTGGCACCCCGCGCGCGGGGCAGGTGCGCGAGCGCGTGGTGCAGGGCCCGGCGGGGCGCGGACAGCACGGGCAGCTCGGCCGGGGTGACCCCGGCGCCGGGCCAGCGTCCCGGCACGGCGCGCTCGGCGGCGCGGCGGCAGCGGGGGCAGTCGTCGACGTGCCGGACCAGTTCGCGGCGCAGGGCGGAGCTCAGGACGAGCTGCTGGTCGCCGGTGAGCCGGGCCACCCCGGGACAGCCGCCGGTCTCCACGACGGCGAGCGCCGCACGCGTGCGCTCGACCTCACAGGCGGCACTGGCGAGCAGTTCGCGGGCGGCGGCGTGGTCCATGCCGAGGACGGCGGCGACCTCGTGGGCGGCGAGCTGGTGGCGCACCGCGAGTTCCAGCGCCTCGCGCTGCTCGGGGGTGGTGCCGGCCGCCTCCGGCCAGGCGAGCAGGGCGAGTTCGCGCCGTCGTTGCTCGCGCACGTCGTCCGGGACGGGTGGGGCGGGGGGCCGCGCGGCCGGCGGGCGGTGGGTGCCGTGGCGGCCCGCCGCGTGCGTGCCCTGACGTTTCTGCTTGGCCTCGGCCAGCTTGCGCAGGCACGCCCAGCGGGCCAGGGCGTACAGCCACGCGCGGCGGTCGCCCGCGGCGTCCGGGACGCGCTGTCCGCGCCGGTCGGCGAGGGCGAGGACGTCCGCGAGGGCGGCGGTGGCCGCGTCGTGGTCGCACAGCACCGACAGGCAGTAGGTGAACAGGCCGTCCAGGTACGGCTCGTAGGGCGTCGCCGGGCGTTGCACCGCCGTGCGGGTCGCACCGCGGTCACGCGCCTCCCGGTGCGCCCGGTGTGCGCCGGTCGTGCGGGTCGTGGTCTCCGGGCTGCTGCTCGTCACCCGTGCGACCGTAGGCGTCCTGGAACGGACAGCTCCCGCCCCTTGAGCCCTTTTAATCCGTACGGGTGAAACGATCCCTCATAAGGGGACAGCGGCCTCCGGGGCGGCCCCGCACGGACCGCCGCAACGGTCCCCGGAAGGTCCCCGGAAGGCCCCCGGGGAGGAGCGCGGGGCGGAGCCCGGGCCCGGTTGTCAGACCCTGCGGTTACGGTTTCCCCATGGCTGCCCGTACCAAGACCACCAAGGACCGTCCGTCGTACCGCTGCACGGAGTGCGGCTGGCAGACGGCCAAGTGGCTGGGCCGCTGCGCCGAGTGCCAGGCGTGGGGCACCGTCGAGGAGTACGGCGGCGCCCCCGCGGTACGCACCACCGCGCCGGGCCGGGTCACCACCTCCGCGCTGCCCATCGGCCAGGTCGACGGGCGGCAGGCCACCGCGCGCTCCACGGGCGTGCCGGAGCTGGACCGGGTACTCGGCGGCGGGCTCGTGCCGGGCGCGGTGGTGCTGCTCGCGGGCGAGCCGGGCGTCGGCAAGTCGACCCTGCTGCTGGACGTGGCCGCCAAGGCGGCGAGCGAGGAACACCGCACGCTGTACGTGACCGGCGAGGAGTCGGCGAGCCAGGTCCGCCTGCGCGCCGACCGCATCAACGCCCTGCACGACCACCTCTACCTGGCCGCCGAGACCGACCTCTCCGCCGTCCTCGGCCACCTGGACGCGGTGAAGCCGTCGCTGCTGGTCCTCGACTCGGTGCAGACGGTCGCCTCCCCGGAGATCGACGGCGCGCCGGGCGGCATGGCCCAGGTGCGCGAGGTGGCCGGCGCCCTGATCCGCGCCTCCAAGGACCGCGGCATGTCGACGCTCCTGGTGGGCCACGTCACCAAGGACGGCGCCATCGCCGGGCCCCGCCTGCTGGAGCACCTGGTGGACGTCGTCCTCCACTTCGAGGGCGACCGCCACGCGCGCCTGCGGCTCGTACGGGGCGTCAAGAACCGCTACGGCGCGACCGACGAGGTCGGCTGCTTCGAACTGCACGACGAGGGCATCACGGGCCTCGCAGACCCGAGCGGACTGTTCCTGACCCGCCGTGACGAACCGGTCCCGGGCACCTGCCTGACCGTCACCCTGGAGGGCCGGCGCCCGCTGGTCGCCGAGGTGCAGGCGCTCACCGTCGACTCCCAGATCCCCTCCCCGCGCCGCACGACGTCCGGCCTGGAGACCTCCCGGGTGTCGATGATGCTGGCCGTCCTGGAGCAGCGCGGCCGCATCAGCGCCCTCGGCAAGCGCGACATCTACTCGGCGACGGTGGGCGGTGTGAAGCTGTCCGAGCCGGCCGCCGACCTCGCGATCGCCCTCGCGCTGGCCTCCGCCGCCAGCGACACCCCGCTGCCCAAGAACCTGGTCGCGATCGGCGAAGTCGGCCTCGCGGGCGAGGTGAGGAGGGTCACGGGCGTGCAGCGCAGGCTCGCCGAGGCGCACCGGCTGGGCTTCACGCACGCGCTGGTGCCGGGCGATCCGGGCAAGGTCCCGGCCGGTATGAAGGTCCTGGAAGTGGCGGACATGGGGGACGCCCTGCGGGTCCTGCCGCGCTCCCGTCGCCGCGAGGCCCCGCGGGAGGCGGAGGACCGCCGGTAGACTTTGCCCAGGTCTCGCCCGTCCGTACGAACCGAGTGCGCGAAACGGGAGCGCCCCAGAACCTGCGACCGGAGGAGTGCAGTGGCAGCCAACGACCGGGCAGCAGCTCCCGGCAAGTCCGGTGGGAGTGCCGGTTCCGATGGCCTCATGCGCGCCTCGCTGAGCGCCGTGGCACCCGGCACGGCCCTGCGCGACGGGCTCGAGCGCGTCCTGCGCGGCAACACCGGCGGCCTGATCGTGCTGGGCTCCGACAAGACCGTCGAGACGATGGCCACGGGCGGATTCGTGCTGGACGTCGAGTTCACCGCGACCCGGCTGCGCGAGCTGTGCAAGCTCGACGGCGGCATCGTCCTGTCCTCCGACCTGTCGAAGATCCTCCGCGCGGGCGTGCAGTTCGTGCCCGACGCCACGATCCCGACCGAGGAGACCGGCACCCGGCACCGCACGGCGGACCGCGTCTCCAAGCAGGTCGGCTTCCCGGTGGTGTCCGTCTCGCAGTCGATGCGGCTGATCGCGCTCTACGTCGACGGGCAGCGGCGCGTGCTGGAGGACTCGGCGGCGATCCTGTCCCGCGCGAACCAGGCGCTGGCGACCCTGGAGCGCTACAAGCTCCGCCTGGACGAGGTCGCGGGGACGCTGTCGGCGCTGGAGATCGAGGACCTGGTGACGGTCCGGGACGTCTCCGCGGTCGCGCAGCGCCTGGAGATGGTGCGCCGCATCGCGACGGAGATCGCCGAGTACGTCGTCGAGCTGGGCACCGACGGCCGCCTGCTGGCCCTCCAGCTGGACGAGCTGATCGCCGGCGTGGAGCCCGAGCGCTCCCTGGTCGTCCGGGACTACGTGCCCGAGCCGACGGCCAAGCGCTCCCGCACGGTCGACGAGGCCCTCTCCGAGCTGGACGCCCTCAGCCACGCCGAGCTGCTCGAACTGTCCACGGTGGCCCGCGCGTTGGGGTACACCGGCTCCCCCGAGGCACTGGACTCGGCGGTCTCCCCGCGCGGCTTCCGGCTGCTGGCCAAGGTGCCCCGGCTCCCCGGCGCGATCATCGACCGCCTGGTGGAGCACTTCGGCGGCCTGCAGAAGCTCCTCGCCGCGAGCGTCGACGACCTGCAGACGGTCGACGGCGTCGGCGAGGCCCGGGCCCGGAGCGTCCGCGAGGGCCTGTCCCGCCTGGCGGAGTCGTCGATCCTGGAGCGGTACGTCTAGGACGGGTCAGCGCCGCGCCGCCACCGGCTCGGCCGCGGACGGCCGTACCGCTGGAACGGCACGGCGCGCTCGGGCCGGCCGGACGCACCCCGGTCCGCCGGATGCCCCCTGCCCCGCCGCAAGCGCCCTGGTCCGCCGTCGGAACGAACGCTAGTCCGCCGTCAGCACGAACGACGTCTGCGCCTTGGCGAACCCGGGCACCTCGGCTTCCACCAGGTACGTCCCGGCCCCGGCCTTCCCCGCGGGAGGCGTCGCGCAGTGCGGCGCGCTCGGCCGGCGGTCCCACTTCACGGTGTACGTGAAGGCCTCCCCGGCCGGCACCCGGTACAGCAGGCTCCCGGACACCTTCGGGCAGTCGTCCGACGCCCAGTAGTCGTCCGTGGACCCGGCCTGAGTGAGCGTCAGCACTGCGTTCTTCGGCGCGAGGTCGAGCTTGCAGTCACTGCCGGAGCGGTTCTTCGCCGTGATCCGGAACGTCGGCGTCTCCCCCGGCGCGTAGCTGTTGCGGACGCTGCGCAGCGTCAACGTCACCACGCTGGGCGTGCAGTTGGGCAGTGTGGTCCCGGCCGGCAGTGTGGTCGCCGCGCTCCCGGCGCCGACACCGTCCCCGACGGCACCGCCGCTCACGGACGCGTCACCGTTGCCGTCGCCGCTCCCGGAACCGCCCGAGCCCGCCGACCCACCGGACCCGGAACCGGAACCGTCCCCCGCGGAGGACCCGGACGACGACCCGCCGGTCCCGGAGCCCCCGCTGCTCGACTCGTCGCGTCCGCCCGGGTGTTGGCTGATGGCGGGCCCCGATCCGGAGGGCCCGGGCGTGATGGAGGAGGCGGGATTCTTGCCGTCGCCCCCGTCGGCGCCGTTGTGGCCGCCACCGCCGCCCGAGGTGACGATCCAGGCGACCAGGAGCGCCAACAGGGCGATCACGGACACCAGTACGACCCTCCGTCGCCAGTAGATGGAGGAGGGAAGCGGCCCGACCGGATTGCGCAGAGATCCCACGGCGCAAACTGTACGAGAGATCTTGGCCTTCGCCGTTCTCACCCGCCGCCCGCGGCGCAACTTTTCCGGATCATCATCCCGGTCCCCGCGGCGAGTTCCGCTCCCTGCGGCCCCCGCCCAGCCCCTTGAATGCGGTGCGTGACGAGGACGGCGCACCCGGCACGGACAGTGAGCGGACCCCGTACGGATTCGCGATCGCGTGCCTTGCAGCTCTGGCCACGGCTCGCCCCGCGCCGTCGACCCCCCGGCGGCCGCCCCACCCCGTCGGGTGACGGTACGCACGCGTGCACCCCTGTCGTGGCAGGATCGAAAGGCCATGACTGCGCCCACGAAGCCCCCGCACGGCACCGCCGCCCTGCCCCCCGCCGCCGCCGCGATCGCCCCCGACACCGCCGCCGACCCCGCAGCCGCCGCCGACACCGTCCCCGGCCCGGCCGCCGCCGAGCCGCCGTCCGCCGGACCGGTGCCGGGCGGCGCGCACCTGCACTCCCCCGTCATCGACTGGTTCGAGGACAACGCCCGCGACCTGCCCTGGCGTCGCCCCGAGGCCGGGGCGTGGGGCGTGATGGTCAGCGAGTTCATGCTCCAGCAGACGCCGGTCAGCCGGGTCCTGCCCGTCTACGAGCAGTGGCTCGCCCGCTGGCCCCGCCCCGCCGACCTGGCCGCGGACGCCCCCGGCGAGGCCGTCCGCGCGTGGGGTCGCCTCGGCTACCCGCGGCGCGCCCTGCGCCTGCACGGCGCCGCGGTGGCCATAACGGAGCGGCACGGCGGTGACGTACCGGCGGACCACGCGCAGCTCCTCGCGCTGCCCGGCATCGGCGAGTACACGGCCGCGGCGGTCGCCTCCTTCGCGTACGGACAGCGGCACGCCGTCCTGGACACCAACGTCCGCCGGGTGTTCGCGCGCGCGGTGACGGGTGTGCAGTACCCGCCGAACGCCACCACGGCCGCCGAGCGCCGGCTGGCCCGCGCGCTGCTGCCCGAGGACGAGCGGACGGCCGCCCGCTGGGCCGCCGCCTCCATGGAGCTCGGCGCGCTGGTGTGCACCGCGAAGAACGAGAGCTGCCACCGCTGCCCGATCGCGGCCCAGTGCGCGTGGCGGCTCGCCGGCAAGCCGGAGCACGCCGGTCCGCCGCGGCGCGGGCAGACGTACGCGGGCACCGACCGACAGGTGCGCGGCAAGCTGCTCGCCGTGCTGCGCGAGGCCCACGCGCCCGTGCCGCAGTCCGCGCTGGACCGGGTGTGGCACGAACCGGTGCAGCGCGCACGGGCGTTGGACGGTCTCGTGGCGGACGGTCTGGTCGAGCCGCTGCCGGGCGGTCTGTACCGGCTGCCGCACAGCTGACGCACGGCAGCCCGACAGCGGACGCACCACCGGCAACGGCCGTATCGCGCCCGTGACACGGCGATCGTCACAGCCGGATGCCGGACAAATCACCTCATAAGCCTCTCAACAGCCCCATCCCTATACCCCGTTACCGCGGCTGTTACACAACCGACGGACAGCTGAGCGCTGGCCGCAGGCTGCTTCGGACAGCGCCGTGACAAGTGCTCCGTAGCTTCTCTTCCGTGGCCGCCACCGACGCGGGGGCCACGGACCTGAAGCAGGAACCGGCCGGGGGCAGCCCGCCGGAAAACGGGGAACTTTTCGGAGGCGGTTGATCATGGCGCAGGGCGAGGTGCTCGAGTTCGAGGAGTACGTCCGCACCCGGCAGGACGCGCTGCTGCGCAGCGCCCGCCGGCTGGTCCCGGACCCGGTCGACGCCCAGGACCTGCTCCAGACCGCGCTGGCGCGCACCTACGGCCGCTGGGAGGGCATCGCCGACAAGCGGCTCGCCGACGCCTACCTGCGCCGGGTCATGATCAACACCCGCACCGAGTGGTGGCGCGCGCGCAAGCTGGAGGAGGTGCCCACCGAGCAGCTCCCGGACGCGTGCGTGGACGACGCCACCGAGCAGCACGCGGACCGCGCCCTGCTGATGGACGCGATGAAGGTCCTCGCACCCAAGCAGCGCAGCGTCGTGGTCCTGCGACACTGGGAGCAGATGTCCACGGAGGAGACCGCCGCGGCCCTCGGCATGTCGGCGGGAACGGTCAAGAGCACGCTGCACCGGGCGCTCGCCCGGCTCCGCGAGGAGCTGGAGGCGCGCGACCTGGACGCACGCGCGCTGGAGCGTGAGGAGCGGGAGCGTTGCGCGGCGGCTTGACCGACCCCGGGCCCACCCCGGACCGGCCCGGGACCACCCCGGCCCCCGGGGCCCTGCAGGCGGCAGGCACGGCAGTGGCCGTGCTCGCCGCCCTGGCCTTTTTGGTCTCCGCGTGCGCCACCGGCGGCACCGGCGCCCGTGACGAGGGCCCGGCCCACGCCGACGGGGTGGCGGGCAGCGCGAAGGTCTCCGCCTCGGCGGCGCCCAGCGACACGCCCGACCGGGTGGACGCCGTGCGGCTGATCAAGCAGGACCCGGCCGTCTCGGCGGAGGTCAAGCGCGAGCTCAAGCCGTGCGTCGGCGACGAGTACCCGGTCGACGTCTCCTACGGCGACCTCACCGGCGGCTCCGGGAGCGACGTCGTCGTCAACATCCTGACGTGCAGCGACCCGGTCGGCGTCGGCGCCTACGTGTACCGCGAGCGCGGCGGCCGGTACGAGAACGTCTTCAAGGCCGAGGAGCCGCCGGTCTACGCCGAGATCGACCGGGGCGACCTGGTGGTGACCAAGCAGGTCTACGAGCGGGGCGACCCGGTCTCCAGCCCGTCCGGCGAGAACGTCATCACGTACCACTGGAGCGCGGGCCGTTTCACCGAGGCGTTCCGCACCCACAACGACTACAGCAACGTGGTCGGCGGGGACGCGACCCCCGCCCCCGAGAGCGGATGAACGGGGTCCGCGACACTTTCCGGGTGGGCGTGAACCGATCGGGCCTCCGGATCCGATGAGGACAGTGAACGCACCACGCGCCGCGGACGTCCCCCTCAGGGGACCCGCGGGGGACGACCGAGATCCACACGAGGACCACGAGGACTGAGAGCACCGGGATGGCAGACCAGACACACGTCCTGTTCGTCGAGGACGACGACGTCATCCGCGAGGCCACCCAGCTCGCCCTGGAGCGGGACGGCTTCGTCGTCACGGCCATGCCCGACGGGCTGTCGGGCCTGGAGGCGTTCCGCGCGGACCGCCCCGACATCGCCCTGCTGGACGTGATGGTGCCCGGCCTGGACGGCGTGAGCCTGTGCCGGCGCATCCGCGACGAGTCCACCGTGCCGGTGATCATGCTGTCCGCGCGCGCCGACTCCATCGACGTGGTCCTCGGCCTGGAGGCCGGCGCCGACGACTACGTGACCAAGCCGTTCGACGGGGCCGTGCTGGTCGCCCGCATCCGGGCGGTGCTGCGCCGGTTCGGGCACGCGGGGGGCGGTGACCGCGCCGAGCCCGAGGCGGCCGCCGACGGCGGACTGCTGACCTTCGGGGACCTGGAGGTCGACACCGAGGGCATGGAGGTCCGCCGGGACGGCCGGCCGGTGGCGCTCACCCCGACCGAGATGCGGCTGCTGCTGGAGTTCTCCTCCGCCCCGGGCACGGTGCTCTCCCGCGACAAGCTCCTGGAGCGCGTCTGGGACTACGGCTGGGGAGGGGACACCCGCGTCGTCGACGTCCATGTGCAGCGACTGCGGCAGAAGATCGGCCAGGACCGCATCGAGACGGTCCGCGGCTTCGGTTACAAGCTGAAGGCCTGAGCGGAGCAGGGGATGCGGGGGATGGTGCGGCACCTGGTTCCGGCCCGCGTGGAACGCGCGGGCATGCGGACGGGCCTGCGGTGGAAGCTGAGCGCGGCGATCGCGCTGGTCGGCGCGCTGGTGGCGATCGCGCTGAGCCTGGTCGTGCACAACGCCGCCCGGGTGTCGATGCTGGACAACGCCCGTGACCTCGCCGACGAGCGGGTCCGGATCGCCCAGCGCAACTACGAGCTGTCCGGCCGGCCGAACTTCCCCAGCGTCAAGATCGACGACCCGCGGCTGCCGGCCGAGCTGCGGCAGAAGGTCGAGGACGGCCGCCGGGCCACGTTCGTGGCCGACCGGGCGGGCGGGGTGCCCGACATCTGGGCGGCGATGCCGCTCAAGGACGGGCACGTGATGTCCCTGCACACCGGCTTCACCGACCGCAGCACGGACATCCTCAACGACCTCGACCAGGCCCTGGTGATCGGCTCCATCGCGGTCGTCCTCGGCGGCAGCGCGCTCGGCGTGCTCATCGGCGGGCAGCTCTCGCGGCGGCTGCGCAAGGCGGCGGCCGCGGCGAACCAGGTCGCCAAGGGCGAGACGGACGTGCGCGTGCGGGACGCGATCGGCGGGGTCGTCCGCGACGAGACCGACGACCTGGCCAGCGCGGTGGACGCCATGGCGGACGCCCTCCAGCAGCGGCTGGAGGCCGAGCGCCGGGTCACCGCCGACATCGCGCACGAGCTGCGCACCCCGGTGACCGGGCTGCTCACCGCCGCCGAGCTGCTGCCTCCCGGGCGGCCGACCGAGCTGGTGCTGGACCGCGCCCAGGCGATGCGCACGCTCGTCGAGGACGTGCTGGAGGTGGCCCGGCTGGACGGCGCTTCCGAGCGGGCCGAGCTGCAGGACATCATGCTGGGCGAGTTCGTCACCCGGCGGGTCGCGGCGAAGGACCCGGACGTCGAGGTGCGGGTGGTGCACGAGTCGGAGGTCACCACCGACCCGCGCCGCCTGGAGCGCGTGCTGTTCAACCTGCTGGCCAACGCCGCCCGCCACGGCAGACCGCCGATCCAGGTCACCGTCGAGGGCCGCGTCATCCGGGTCCGCGACCACGGCCCCGGCTTCCCCGAGGCGCTGCTCGCCGAGGGCCCGAGCCGCTTCCGCACCGGCAGCACCGACCGCTCCGGGCACGGGCACGGCCTCGGCCTGACCATCGCCGCGGGCCAGGCCCGCGTCCTGGGCGCCCGCCTCACCTTCCGCAACGTCCGCCCCGCGGGCGCCCCCGACCACGTACCGGCGGAGGGCGCGGTGGCCGTGCTGTGGCTGCCGGAACACGCCCCGACCAACACGGGCAGCTACCCGGTGCTGCCGCTCCCGGGCGCGGCCTCACCGCAGGGACCCAGACCCGGCCCGCCGGTAGGACCCCGGCCCTTGGGCCCGTAGGAGAGGCCCCAGGCACAGGAGAAGGCCCCCGGGGCGGACACCCGCCGGGGGCCTTCGATGGGGGAAGCCGGAGCCGTAGGGCTCAGACCGCTTCGACGACGGGCGGCTGCGGCGCGGCCTCGGCCGGCGCGTCCTCGCTCTTGGGGCCCGCCCCCTTGAGCGGCACCTCCTTGACGAAGACGGCGGCGACCAGGGCGACCACGGCCACCACGGACCCGAGGACGAAGGCCGCGTGGGTGCCGTCGGACACGGCGTACTGGTAGGCCTCGCGGGCCGCGGCCGGCAGCTTCGCCAGGCTGGCCGCGTCGAGCTGGGCGGACTGCTCGGTGACCTTCGAGCCGATCGACCCGGCACGCTCGCTCATGACGTCCTGGACCCGGTGGTTGAACAGCGCGCCCATGATCGCGACGCCGAAGGAGGACCCGAGCGTACGGAACAGGGTGGTCGAGGAGGACGCGACGCCCATGTCCCGCATCTCCACGCTGTTCTGCGCGACCAGCATGGTGATCTGCATCAGGCATCCCATGCCGAGGCCGAGGACCGCCATGAACAGGCCGGAGGTGAGCCGGGTGGTGCCGGTGTCCATCGTGGACAGCAGGTACAGGCCGACGATCATGAAGGCGCTGCCGATGACCGGGAAGACCTTGTAGCGGCCGGTGTTGGTGGTGATCCGGCCCGCGATCATGGAGGTGACGAGCATCGCGCCGAGCATCGGCAGGAGCAGCAGGCCCGAGTTGGTCGCGGACGCGCCCTGCACGGACTGCTGGTAGAGCGGCAGGAAGAGGGTCGCGCCGAACATCACGAAGCCGGTGATGAAGCCGATGACCGACATGAGGGTGAAGTTGCGGCTGCGGAAGATGTGCAGCGGGACGACCGGCTCGGCGGCCTTGGTCTGCCAGAACACGAACCCGACGAGCGCGGCGACGCCGATGCCGATCAGCTCCATGATCCGCGCGGACGTCCAGGCGTACTCCGTGCCGCCCCAGGTGGTGACCAGCACGATCGAGGTGATGCCGACCGTCAGCAGGATCACGCCGAGGTAGTCGATGCCCGCCTTGGACCGCTTCTTCGGCAGGTGCAGCACGGCGCTGATCAGGCCGAGGGAGACGACGCCGAGCGGCAGGTTGATGTAGAAGGCCCACCGCCAGCCCCAGTGGTCGGTGATCGTGCCGCCGACGAGCGGTCCGGCGATCATCGCGACGGCCATGACGGCGGCCATCATGCCCTGGTACTTGCCACGCTCGCGGGGCGGGATCAGGTCACCGATGATCGCCATGACGCCGACCATCAGACCGCCGGCGCCCAGGCCCTGCACGGCGCGGAAGCCGATCAGCTCGCCCATGTTCTGGGCCATGCCGCTGAGCGCGGACCCGATCAGGAAGAGCACGATCGAGGTCATGAAGGTGGCCTTGCGGCCGTACATGTCGCCGAGCTTGCCCCAGATCGGCGTGGCGGCGGCGGTCGCGAGGGTGTACGCGGTCACCACCCAGGAAAGGTGTTCGAGCCCGCCGAGCTCGCCGACGATCGTCGGCATCGCGGTGCCCACGATCATGTTGTCGAGCATCGCGAGCATCATCGTGATCATCAGTGCGAGCAGGACCACCCGCACGCTCTTGGGCTTTTTGCCCTCGCTGGTCCCGGCCGCCACGGCCGGCTGTGTGTCCGCCATCTCGTCCCACTCCCCCAGGGCTGCTACTTACTTGCCGCCCGGCTAGTTCAGTACACTGGGAAGGTAGACCTGTCACTAGCCGGTCGTCAAGTAAGTTTCCGGAGGGCACACCTGCTGGGCGGCACACACGCCCCCGCGGGGGACCCACGTTCTCGCGGGGACGCGAGGAGTACGAGGATGGACGTCACCATGGACGACGACGGCACCAAGCAGCAGCGGCGCGGGAACACCCGCCAGCGCATCCAGGACGTGGCGCTCGAACTCTTCGCCGAGCAGGGCTACGACAAGACGTCGCTCCGCGAGATCGCGGAGCGGCTCGATGTGACGAAGGCGGCCCTGTACTACCACTTCAAGACGAAGGAAGAGATCCTCGTCAGCATCTTCCAGGATCTGACGCAGCCGATCGAAGACCTGATCGAGTGGGGCCGGGAGCAGCCGCACACCCTGGAGACCAAGCAGGAGATCGTGCGGCGCTACGGCCAGGCGCTCGACGACGCCGCCCCGCTCTTCCGCTTCATGCAGGAGAACCAGGCGACGATCCGCGAGCTGCGCATCGGCGAGTCCTTCAAGAGCCGGATGCAGGGTCTGCGGGAGATCATCATCGATCCGGACGCCCCGCTGACCGACCAGGTCCGCTGCATCAGCGCGCTCTTCACGCTGCACGCCGGCATGTTCGTGCTGCAGGACCTGGAGGTCGACCCCGAGGAGAAGCGCGCGGCCGTCCTCGAGGTCGCCATCGATCTGGTGACCCAGGCCCACCAGGGCGGCTGACCGAGTCACTCACCCCGCCCGAGGGGTCAGACGGTGACGCCCTTGGCGCGCAGGAAGCTGACCGGGTTGACCGCGGAGCCGTAGTTCGGCGTCGTGCGGATCTCGAAGTGCAGGTGCGGGCCGGTGGAGTTGCCGGTGTTGCCGGACTTGGCTATGTGCTGGCCGGTCTTGACGACCTGGCCGATCTTGACGTCGATGCGCGACAGGTGCGCGTACTGCGAGTAGACGCCGTTGGCGTGCTTGATCACGATGGCGTTGCCGTAGGCGGGGCCGTCACCGGCGCCGTTGCCGCCGGCCTTGACGACGGTGCCGCCGTGCGCGGCGACGACGTTGGTGCCGATCGGCACCGCGAAGTCCTGGCCGCTGTGCTTGGCGACCCAGTGGCTGCCGGACTGGGCGAAGCCGGCGGACAGCTCGTAGTGCTTGACCGGGTCGACCCAGGAAGCGGCCTTCTTGCTGACGGCCGTCACGCTGGTGTGCTCGGCGGCCGTCGCCACTCCGCCGCCCAGCACGACCGCGGTGGCACCCAGGGCAGCGGCCCCGACGGCCACGCGGGTGCGAAGCAGGGACGTACGGGAAGAGCGGTTCATGGCGCGGTGGAACATCGAAACCTCATGAGGTCGGGAGCGGGGGTCACCCCCCGGGGCGAGGACGCCTGCCGGGTGGGCCAGTCCTTGGTAACCCGCACTCCCATCCCCACCCAAACGCGTGACCTACGACGGAAAGTAGTACGTGAACACAGAACTTTCCCACTTCTTGACAGAAGGGTTCCTGGCGGTCATTCCGTGCAGTACGGCGAAAACGGGCATTGAGGTCCATCTCCGCTGTCCGTTTTGCCCCACTCTGTGTGGCGACTATTCCCGCTAGTACTACCGAATCCGCCTGTGCGGCATGTCACCGGGGGCCGTGGCCCACGACCCCGAAGAGGTGACCCGGGCCACCCTCCTGACGCATCGTCATGTCGCCCCAACCGACGGCCGGATGGTGACCGCCGTCACCGGCGGGGCCCCTTTGGGTGACGCACGCCTCTAGCGCCCTACCGTCCGGTAACCCTACGGTTCCTCTCGCGCCACCCTCGCCGACGAACATGCACACGACACAGCAGCGTTGAACGGGAGAGGACCCCCACATGACCCACAGACGTGCCTGGCTGCGCAACGCCTCGGTGACCGTCGTCTCCGCGACCGCCCTCGTGGCCCTGGCCGCCCCGGCCGACGCGGCGACGGACACCGCGCCCGCCCGCACCACGGCCGCCGCCACGGCCGCCGCTGCGGACGTCGACTACGCCACCTGGCAGCAGGACTGCCGGGCCGTCATGGACCAGGCACTGCCGTACCTGAAGCAGCGCATCGCCGCCGCCCGGCCCGGCGAGAGGCAGGCCATCGTCCTGGACGTCGACAACACCGCGCTGGAGACCGACTTCGGCTTCAGTTTCCCGCAGCCGGCGAACAGGCCCGTCCTCGACGTCGCCCGCTACGCCCAGGAGCACGGCGTCTCCCTGTTCTTCGTCACCGCCCGGCCCGGCATCATCGCGCTGCCCACCGAGTACAACCTCGAGCACGACGGCTACGAGGTCTCCGGCCTCTCCGTCCGCGGCCTGTTCGACCTCTTCAAGAACGTCGGCGCCTACAAGACCGCCCAGCGCGTCGGCATCGAGAACAAGGGCTACACGATCATCGCGAACATCGGCAACAGCGCCACCGACCTGTCGGGCGGCCACGCCGAGAAGACGTTCAAGCTGCCGGACTACAACGGCCAGCTGTCCTGACGGCCGCCCCTGAGGCCCCACGGGCCCGCAGACAGGGAAAAGGGCCGGCCCCGGGACATGTGTCCCGGGGCCGGCCCCTCGTCCGTTCAGGCCGAGCGCGGAGGCTAGGCCTCCTTGCTCAGGTTCGGCCCGGCACCGCCGGCCGCCTGCTCGATCGGCGGGACGTCGGGCAGCGCCGACTTCTCCTCGCCGCGGAAGGTGAAGGTCTGGGTCTCGCCCTCGCCCTCGGTGTCCACGACCACGATCTGACCGGGGCGGACCTCGCCGAAGAGGATCTTCTCCGACAGGGTGTCCTCGATCTCGCGCTGGATCGTGCGGCGCAGCGGCCGCGCGCCCATCACGGGGTCGTAACCCTTCTTGGCCAGCAGCTCCTTGGCGGCCTGGGACAGCTCGATGCCCATGTCCCGGTCCTTCAGGCGCTCGTCCACCTTGCCGATCATCAGGTCGACGATCCGCAGGATGTCCTCCTGCGTGAGCTGCGGGAAGACGACCACGTCGTCGACGCGGTTGAGGAACTCGGGGCGGAAGTGCTGCTTGAGCTCGTCCGACACCTTGTTCTTCATGCGCTCGTAGTTGGTCTTCGTGTCACCCGAGGCCGCGAAGCCCAGGTTGAAGCCCTTGGAGATGTCCCGGGTGCCGAGGTTGGTCGTCATGATGATGACCGTGTTCTTGAAGTCCACGACCCGGCCCTGGGAGTCGGTCAGGCGACCGTCCTCCAGGATCTGCAGCAGCGAGTTGAAGATGTCCGGGTGGGCCTTCTCGACCTCGTCGAAGAGGACGACCGAGAACGGCTTGCGGCGCACCTTCTCCGTCAGCTGGCCGCCCTCCTCGTAGCCCACGTAGCCGGGGGGCGAACCGAAGAGGCGCGAGACCGTGTGCTTCTCGCTGAACTCCGACATGTCGAGGGAGATCAGCGCGTCCTCGTCACCGAAGAGGAACTCGGCGAGCGCCTTGGACAGCTCGGTCTTACCGACACCGGACGGGCCGGCGAAGATGAACGAGCCACCCGGACGCTTCGGGTCCTTCAGACCCGCACGCGTACGGCGGATCGCCTTCGACAGCGCCTTGACGGCGTCGTTCTGGCCGATGACCCGCTTGTGCAGCTCCTCCTCCATGCGGAGCAGGCGGCTGGACTCCTCCTCGGTCAGCTTGAAGACCGGGATGCCGGTGGCCGTGGCGAGGACCTCGGCGATCAGCTCGCCGTCGACCTCGGCGACGACGTCCATGTCGCCGGCCTTCCACTCCTTCTCCCGCTTGGCCTTGGCGGCCAGGAGCTGCTTCTCCTTGTCGCGCAGGGAGGCGGCCTTCTCGAAGTCCTGCGAGTCGATCGCGGACTCCTTGTCCCGGCGGACGGAGGCGATCTTCTCGTCGAACTCGCGCAGGTCCGGCGGAGCGGTCATCCGGCGGATGCGCATCCGGGAACCGGCCTCGTCGATCAGGTCGATCGCCTTGTCCGGCAGGAAGCGGTCCGAGATGTACCGGTCGGCCAGGGTGGCGGCCTGGACCAGCGCCTCGTCGGTGATGGAGACGCGGTGGTGCGCCTCGTACCGGTCGCGCAGGCCCTTGAGGATCTCGATGGTGTGCGGCAGGGACGGCTCCGCGACCTGGATGGGCTGGAAGCGGCGCTCCAGGGCCGCGTCCTTCTCCAGGTGCTTGCGGTACTCGTCCAGCGTGGTCGCACCGATGGTCTGCAGCTCACCGCGGGCCAGCATCGGCTTCAGGATCGAAGCGGCGTCGATGGCGCCCTCGGCGGCACCCGCACCGACCAGCGTGTGCAGCTCGTCGATGAACAGGATGATGTCGCCGCGGGTGCGGATCTCCTTGAGCACCTTCTTCAGGCGCTCCTCGAAGTCACCGCGGTAGCGGGAGCCGGCGACCAGGGCGCCGAGGTCCAGCGTGTAGAGGTGCTTGTCCTTCAGCGTCTCGGGGACCTCGCCCTTGACGATGGCCTGGGCGAGGCCCTCGACGACGGCGGTCTTGCCGACGCCGGGCTCACCGATCAGCACCGGGTTGTTCTTGGTACGGCGGGACAGCACCTGCATGACCCGCTCGATCTCCTTCTCGCGCCCGATGACCGGGTCGAGCTTGGACTCACGAGCGGCCTGGGTGAGGTTCCGGCCGAACTGGTCGAGGACCAGGGACGTCGAGGGGGTGCCCTCGGCAGGCCCGCCGGCGGTGGCGGTCTCCTTGCCCTGGTAACCGGAGAGCAGCTGGATCACCTGCTGCCGCACGCGGTTCAGATCAGCGCCCAGCTTGACGAGGACCTGGGCGGCGACGCCCTCGCCCTCGCGGATCAGGCCGAGCAGGATGTGCTCCGTGCCGATGTAGTTGTGGCCCAGCTGAAGGGCCTCGCGGAGCGACAGCTCCAGGACCTTCTTGGCACGGGGGGTGAAGGGGATGTGCCCGGACGGGGCCTGCTGGCCCTGACCGATGATCTCCTCCACCTGCTGGCGGACCGCCTCGAGCGAAATCCCGAGGCTCTCAAGGGCCTTGGCGGCGACACCCTCACCCTCGTGGATCAGGCCCAGGAGGATGTGCTCGGTGCCGATGTAGTTGTGGTTGAGCATCCGGGCTTCTTCCTGAGCCAGGACGACAACCCGCCGCGCGCGGTCGGTGAACCTCTCGAACATCGTTAATCGCTCCTCAGAGCGGTCAGGCAGTGGGGGGAACTTCCCCTCCCTGTCCTTCCGCAGCTTAGTCCCGCAAGCGGGGACCGCTCATTCCAACTGCCGACACCGTCGATGGCCTCCTGACCCCGAACGCCGACATCTGCTCCAACCCGATGGTGCGAGACGATGTTCCCGCAGGCCAGGCAGATACCCCAGTCGCCACTACGCCGATGGCGAACGTGAGACGGCCTTTCCCGCGCGTCGCCCCCTCCCACTAGGGATGTCTTACCCGCGCGCACAGACAGTCCATGCCGCGCGCCCCCATTCCCTCCGCTACGGGCGAACAACCTTGCGCCTCCCCCCACCCCGACGCGCTCCCTTGCTCGACACCGTGCGCACCCGTAAGGGCACCCAGCGTAACTCCACGGTCCTCCGCGCGGTTGGCGCTGACATGACTGGCTCAGCGCCGAAGACCGCCTCGGAGGCGGCCGCGGAGGTCTCGCACACGACCCCGTCCGTCACTCGACTCATCCCCGGCCCTCTCCTCCCGTACCCCCGTCGGCCGCAGGACCCGGACGAGCGGATCCGCGGCTGGTACGAGAACGACCTGGGATGGGCGACAGTGCCCGGAACGCCGGTACGACTTATCGCGGGCCGGCGCTTCGACGTCCTGGACGTCCCCGCCGCGGCCGGACAGGCGGCCCTGCGGCGCCTGGCGCCGGGCACGGCACCCGTGGCCGTGCGCGGGCAGCGGATGTGGCTGCTGGTGGCCGCGGGCAGCGCGGAGGAGCTGCCGGGCGTCCTGCGGTGGCTGGAGTGGGGCGGCCTGCCGCTGGACATCGCGGCGATCGGCGCGGGCGGGACGATCGAGGCGCCGCTGCCGCCCGGACCGCCGGGGGCGGGTCTACCGGGCCAGGGCGTGGGCGTACGCGCGTCGAGCCCGCGGGGACCGGGTGCCGCCAGGGGGCCGGAGGGGCCTGCGCAGGGGGCCGCCGTGTGGCTGCGGCCCCCCGGGGCCGGGTGCGAGGTCGAGGCCTCGCTGCCGACACTGTCGGCACTGCCGACGCCGGGGGCCACTGGGGGCGCCCCCGATCTCGTACGGCTGGTGGACACGGTGGCGACCGAGTGTCACCGCGTCCGGCTGCGACGCGCCGGCGCTCAGCCGTTGGCCTTCTCGTAGGCCTCACGGATGGCCGCGGGAACCCGGCCGCGGTCGTTGACCTCGAGACCCTGCTCCTTCGCCCACGCGCGGATGGCAGCGGTGTCCTGGCTGCCACCGGAAGCGGCACGGGCCTTTCCGCGTCCGCCCGAAGAGCGGCCCCCGGTACGACGACCACCCTTGACATAGGGGTCGAGAAGGCTGCGCAGCTTGTCCGCATTCGCAGTCGTGAGATCGATCTCGTACGTCTTGCCGTCCAGCGCGAACGTCACGGTCTCGTCCGCCTCGCCACCGTCGAGGTCGTCGACAAGAAGGACCTGAACCTTCTGTGCCACCGGATTTCCTTTCATCGATAACGTGAGGGCCGGGGGTCCGCGGCGTCCGCCGTTTCGCCGCTCCCCCCTTATATGCAGTACTGCGTTACGTCGGAAAGCAAACCGCTTTTGCCGGGAAAACACAAACCCCCGGCAGAGACCGACCACCCGCCACCCGGCGGGAAACGTACGCGTTTCGGACATAGGGGCACGTGGGGAAGACGGGGAAGGGCCCAGGGAACGGTACGGGGAAGCGCACCGGGAAGGACCGGCGAAGGGCGGAATACACCGGGACGACGCTTCGCCGATCCCCGGCGATCACAGATGCAGAAGCATCCGGCTGTTGCCCAAGGTGTTCGGTTTCACCCGCTCCAGCCCGAGGAACTCCGCGACGCCCTCGTCATAGGAACGCAGGAGCTCGGCGTAGACATCGGTGTCGACGGGCGTCTCACCGATCTCCACGAAGCCGTGCTTGCCGAAGAAGTCGACTTCGAAGGTCAGACAGAAAACGCGCCGGACCCCGAGCCAGCGCGCGGTGTGCAGCAACTTCTCCAACAACTGGTGGCCGACGCCGGCGCCCTTGAGGCCGGGCTTCACGGCCAGCGTGCGCACTTCCGCCAGGTCTTCCCACATCACGTGCAGGGCGCCGCAGCCCACGACCTCCGCGTTGTCGTCGCGTTCCGCCACCCAGAACTCCTGGATGTCCTCGTAAAGCGTCACCGTCGCTTTGTCCAGCAGGATGCCCGCACGGACGTACGCGTCAAGGAGACGCCGCACGGCCGGGACATCGCTCGTCCGGGCCCGCCGGACGGTGATGGCTTTAGCGGGGACTTCGGGACTCTCTGCGGACATGTACGGACGCTATCGCCCGCCCTGCTCCGTTGCCGAGCCGGGGTTCCGTGCCGCGCTCTCACCGGGTCCGCGCTCTTCGCGGGGTTCGCGCTCTTCGCGGGGTTCGGCGGGACGGGTGCCTTCCGGCTGTTCCGCGGGCCCCGGGGATTCCGGGCCCTGGACGATGCGCACGGCATCGCTCAGCGCCCGCCGCTGTTCCTCGCTCATCATGCCGAAGAACGCGACGAGAGCGGCGGCGGGGTTGTCGCTCTGGGACCAGGCGTCGTTCATGAGGGCGGCCGCGTAGGCGGCACGGGTGGAGACCGCCTCATATCGATAGGCCCGGCCTTCCGCCTCACGGCGCACCCAGCCCTTCTGGTGGAGATTGTCCAAAACGGTCATCACGGTGGTGTACGCGATCGAGCGTTCCTGTTGGATGTCCTCCAGGACTTCTCGAACGGTCACCGGACGGTTCCACTTCCACACCCGCGTCATGACCGCGTCTTCGAGTTCTCCCAAGGGGCGAGGCACACCTCAAGACAATAGTGGTAGATCTCCCCCATGGCGTGCGGGACGGGCGCTTACCTCGCCGAACACAACAAAAAGGGCGTACGGCTCCCTGGGCCCCCGCAGGGGCACGCGTGCGCGGAGCGCGCGCGGGCAGACGTACGCCGGTGGAGGCGGGGCGCTCAGGCGTCGGCGGGGCCGGACACCTGACGGGTGCCCTCGGCCCGCGCGAGGGCGGCGTCGACGGCCGCGTCCTCCTTGGCCTTGTTGGCGCCGCCCTGGGTCTTCACGATCACCCTGATCACGCCGACGAAGAACACGGCCATGACGACCGGGGGCACGAGCGCGGAGACGTAGTCCATGCATCCAGGGTAGCCACGGAGGAAGCGGACATCCGGCCGGGGTGGCACCCCGGGCGCGGCCGCTGGTGGGCTGGGGCGCTACGCGTGCGCGTGAGCGTCCACGGGAGGGAGCCGTACGGGCCGGCCCGGGCCGGGTGCGGGTCGATCGGGCACAGCCCGGCGCGGTCGGGCGTACGGCGAAGGGGCCGGCCGACGTGGCGACCGGCCCCTCCATGCGTCCGTGGGACGCGTGCGCGGGACGCGTGCGTGAGGGCGTCCGGCGGTCAGCCGACCGCCAGACGGTGGGCCGACTCACTCGGGCGCTGTTCGGGCTCAGCGGGCGGCGCGGCGGGCTTGCGGCGCGGGAAGACCTCGCCCGGGGTGGGGACGGGCCGACGGGCCGGCTGGGGCGTGCCACGGCCGGGCCCCGGGGCGGCGGGCTGGTCCGCGGGCCTCTTCTCCTTGGCCCGCTCCGGCCGCGGCGCGCCGTCTCCCGCGCTCCCGGCCCGCCCGCCGGGAAGGGCCAGCAAGCGGGTCCGGGAGGCGGGGACGGTGACCGTGGGTGCGGCGGGGGCGGCGGCCGCCGTGACCGTGCCGGTGGGGGCGGCCGGCGCCGGGACCGTGCAGCGCGCCAGGCGGGCCCGGACGTCCTGCTCGGCGAGCACTTGGCAGCGCGCCAGGAGAGCGGCCCCGGCGGGGTTGCCGCGCAGTGCGCGCAGGGCGGCGAGGTCGTCGGCGACGGGGCGGTAGCCGGTGCCGAGGACCTCGTCCAGGAGCGTCAGGTAGCCCGCCGCGGTGCCGGGCAGGGCGGCGCGGTACCGGGCGAGGTCGGCCACGAGGAAGGCCCGCAGCCGGGCGCCCTCGCGGATCGCCTCGTCGAGGGACTCGGCGAGGCGCAGACAGTCCTGGACGTCCTCGGCCGAGGCGGGTTCGGGCTGGAGGGCGAGGGCGAGGGCGCGGCGGAGCACACGCAGCTCCTCCACGCCGAACGCCATGCCGCCTCGGGATCCGTATGGCGTGGGCATGCGCCGACGGTACGCGCTAATCAGACAAATGGGACACCGCAAGCGGGGACGCCGCGCAGGGTGTCGCGCCAGGACCACTCACCTGGACCCATGGCCGGCGCCGCCGGGAGGCACGGGACCGCGCGCGGGGCGCGTCCGTGCGTCCCGGCGTCCTCACATGCGCGCGACGTTGCGCTCGTACACCAGGCGCAGGCCGATCAGGGTCAGCCACGGCTCGTGCTCGTCGATCACCGAGGACTCGCCCAGCACCATCGGCGCCAGCCCGCCCGTGGCGATCACCGTCACGTCGTCGGGGTCGTCCGCGAGTTCGCGGACCATCCGGTTCACCACGCCGTCGACCTGGCCGGCGAAGCCGTACACGATGCCCGACTGCATGGCCTCGACGGTGTTCTTGCCGATGACGCTGCGCGGTCGCGCCACCTCGATCTTGCGCAGCTGCGCGCCCTTGACGCCCAGCGCCTCCACCGAGATCTCGATGCCGGGCGCGATGACGCCGCCGACGTACTCCCCGCGCGCGCTGACCGCGTCGAACGTCGTCGCCGTGCCGAAGTCCACGACGACGGCCGGCCCGCCGTACAGCTCGACGGCCGCCACCGCGTTGATAATGCGGTCGGCGCCGACCTCCTTGGGGTTGTCGGTGAGGATCGGCACCCCGGTCTTCACGCCGGGCTCCACCAGGACGGCGGGGACGTCGCCGTAGTAGCGCCGGGTCACCTCGCGCAGTTCGTGCAGCACGGACGGCACGGTCGCGCAGATGGCGATGCCGTCGATGCCGTCGCCCAGCTCGTCGCCGAGCAGCGGGTGCATCCCCATCAGGCCCTGGAGGAGCACCGCCAGCTCGTCGGCCGTGCGGCGGGCGTCCGTCGAGATCCGCCAGTGTTCGACGATGTCCTCACCGTCGAACAGGCCGAGCACGGTGTGGGTGTTGCCCACGTCGATCGTCAGCAGCATGGCCGCTACCCGCTCCCTACTCCGCCGCTCGCAGGTCCAGGCCGATGTCCAGGATCGGCGAGGAGTGCGTGAGCGCCCCGACGGCCAGGAAGTCGACGCCGGTCTCGGCGTACGCGCGCGCGGTGTCCAGGGTGAGCCGTCCGGACGCCTCCAGCAGGGCGCGCGGCCCGACGATGCCGACGGCCTCCTCGCACTCTCCGGGGGTGAAGTTGTCCAGCAGGATCAGGTCGGCGCCCGCGTCCACGACCTCGCGCAGCTGGTGCAGGGTGTCGACCTCCACCTCGATGGGCACGTCCGGGAAGGTCTCCCGGACGGCCTTGAAGGCCTGGGCGACGCCGCCCGCGGCGACCACGTGGTTGTCCTTGACGAGGGCCGCGTCGGACAGCGACATGCGGTGGTTGACCCCGCCGCCGCAGCGCACCGCGAACTTCTCCAGCGCGCGCAGGCCCGGCGTGGTCTTGCGGGTGTCGCGCACGCGGGCCTTGGTGCCCTCCAGGACGTCGGCCCACGCGCGCGTGGCGGTGGCGATGCCCGACAGGCGGCACAGGATGTTGAGCGCGCTGCGCTCGGCGGTCAGCAGGTCACGCGTGCGCGTGGTGACCGACAGCAGCTTCTGCCCGGGGTGGACGCGGTCTCCGTCCTCGACGTGCCGCTCGACCTCGAACTCGTCCGTGCAGACCACGGAGAGGACCGCCTCGGCGACCCGCAGGCCCGCCACGACGCCCGCCTCGCGCGCGACGAAGTCGGCGGTGGCCACGGCCTCCTCGGGGATGGTCGCGACGGTCGTCACGTCCACGCCGTGGTCGAGGTCCTCCTGGATGGCCACGTTGGCGATGTCCTCGACCTCGACCGGGTCGAGTCCGGCGTCGGCCAGCAGCTGCGCGAGGGCGGGGTCGAGACCGCACTCCAGGTACGCCTCGTCCGCGTCGCCTCCTTCGGCGCCGCAGCCGCAGCCGTCGGCGCAGCCTCCGCTCGGGACGAGGGGAAGGTCGTTGCTCACTTCGCTCACTGCTCCTGGGGCTGCCGGGACGAGGGGACGGTCGGGGGGAAGTCTGCGGTGTCCGTGGTGCGTACGGCCAGCGTCCGGTCCGGATTCAGCCGTACGACGATGTGGCGGCGCCACCGGGTGTCGTCGCGCCCGGCGTGGTCCTCGCGCCAGTGGCAGCCGCGGGTCTCCTCGCGCAGCGCGGCGGCGGCGACCAGGACGCGGGCCACGCACAGGAGGTTGGTGGCCTCCCAGGTGTCGACGCCGGGCTCGGCGGTCTTGCCGTTCTCGTCGAGCGCGTCGCGCGCGTCGGCGTGCAGCCGCTGGAGCTGGTCGGCGGCCTGCTCCAGGGACGGTGCGGAGCGGAGCACGCCCGCGCCGTCGGCCATGATCCGCTGGATGGCGAACCGGGCCTCGGCGGCGAGCAGCGGGTGGGACGGCTTCTCGGGCTGCGGCACCGCCTGCGGCTCGCGCGCGGGCAGGCCGTCGGCGGAGCGGCCGGTCGCGATGTCGGCGGCGATGCGCTCGGCGTAGACCAGGCCCTCCAGCAGGGAGTTGGAGGCGAGCCGGTTGGCGCCGTGCACACCGGTGCAGGCGACCTCACCGCACGCGTACAGGCCCGGCACGGTCGTGCGGCCGTGGGAGTCGGTGCGCACGCCGCCGGAGGCGTAGTGGGCGGCCGGGGCGATCGGGATGGGCTCGTGGACCGGGTCGATGCCGTGGGCGCGGCAGGCGGCGAGGATCGTCGGGAAGCGGTGCTCCCACATCTCGGCGCCGAAGTGGCGGGCGTCGAGGAACATGTGCTCGGCGTCCTGCTCCTGCATCCGGCGCATGATGCCCTTGGCGACGATGTCGCGGGGGGCGAGCTCGGCCAGCTCGTGCTGCCCGACCATGAAGCGCACGCCGTCGGCGTCCACCAGGTGGGCGCCCTCGCCGCGTACCGCCTCGGAGACCAGCGGCTGCTGGCCCTCCGCGTCGGGGCCGAGGAACAGCACGGTCGGGTGGAACTGCACGAACTCCAGGTCGCTGACCTCGGCGCCCGCGCGCAGCGCCAGCGCCACGCCGTCGCCGGTCGACACCGACGGGTTGGTGGTCGCGGAGAACACCTGGCCCATGCCGCCGGTCGCGAGGACGACCGCCGGTGCGTGCACGGCGCCCACGCCGTCGTGCTGGCCCTCGCCCATGACGTGCAGGGTGACGCCCGCGGTGCGGCCGTCGGCGTCGGTGAGCAGGTCCAGCACGAGCGCGTTCTCGATCGCCCGCACGCCCCGCGCGCGGACCGCCTCGACGAGCGCGCGGGAGATCTCCGCGCCGGTCGCGTCACCGCCCGCGTGCGCGATGCGCCGGCGGTGGTGGCCGCCCTCACGGGTGAGTTCCAGGCCGCCCTCGTCGGACTCGTCGAAGTGGGCGCCGGTCGCGATGAGGCGGCGCACGGCGTCGGGGCCCTCGGTGACGAGGAGGCGCACGGCGTTCTCGTCGCACAGGCCGGCGCCGGCGACCAGGGTGTCGTCCAGGTGCTGCTCGGGGGTGTCGCCCTCGCCGAGGGCCGCGGCGATGCCGCCCTGCGCCCAGCGGGTGGAGCCGTCGTCGAGGCGGGCCTTGGTGACGACGACGGTGTCCAGGCCGGCGGCCTCGCAGCGCAGCGCCGCGGTCAGGCCGGCGACGCCGGAGCCGACGACCACCACGTCCGCGGCGATGGACCACCCGGGCGCGGGCGCGTGCAGTCGTATGCCTGTGCTGGTCACGAGGCGGCTCCGAAGGTGAGGGGGAGGTTGTCGATCAGCCGGGTCGAGCCGACCCGGGCGGCGACGGCGAGGACGGCCTCGCCGGTGAAGTCGTCGTCGATCTCGGTGAAGTCGGCGGGGTCGACGAGGGCGAGGTAGTCCAGGGCGAGCGGCGGGGTGAGCCGGGCGGCCTCGTCGAGGACGAGCCGGGCGGCGGCGCGCACGGCCGCTGCGGAGCCGGGGACGGCCTTGACGACGGCGTGCGTGTCGGCGGCTGCGCGGGACTCGCCGATCGCGCTGAGCGCCTCGGCCCGCGCGCGCGTGGCGGGCACCTCACGCGCGCGTGCCCGCAGCGCCTCCTGCGCGGCGTGCCGGTCGCGGCCGGCGAACAGCGCCTGGGACAGGGCGAGCGCGGTGCGCCGCTCCTCGGGGGAGAGGTAGCGGTTGCGGCTGGACAGGGCGAGCCCGTCGTCCTCGCGCACGGTGGGGACGCCGACGATCTCGACGCCGAAGTTCAGGTCGCGCACCATGCGGCGGATCAAGGCGAGCTGCTGGGCGTCCTTCTGCCCGTACAGCGCGACGTCCGGGCGGGTCAGGTGCAGCAGCTTGGCGACGACGGTGAGCATGCCGTCGAAGTGGCCCGGCCGCGAGGCGCCCTCCAGGCGCTCCCCCATGGGCCCGGCGCTGACGCGCACCTGCGGTGCGCCGCCCGGGTAGACCTCGTCCACCGAGGGCGCGAGGACGACGTCGGCGCCCGCCTCCTCGGCGATCTTCAGGTCGGCGTCCAGGGTGCGCGGGTAGCGGTCGAGGTCCTCGCCCGCGCCGAACTGCAGCGGGTTGACGAACACGGTGACGACGACCTCGCCGTCCGGTCCGGCGATGCCGCGGGCGGTGCGCACGAGGGTCGCGTGGCCCTCGTGCAGGGCGCCCATCGTCATCACGACGGCCCGGCGTCCGTGCCGCACGCGCGCGTGCAGGTCGTCGGCGGTGCGCAGCAGGGTGGTGGTCATCCGGCGGCTCCTTCGGTGCCGTGGGTGCCGTGGTCGCCGTCGGCGAGGACCCCGAGGAGGTCCTCGGCGAGTTCCGGCTTGAGCAGGCCGTGGGCGAGGGCGCGGTCGGCGGTGGCGCGGGCCATCGCCAGGTAGCCGGCGACGGTCTGCGGGGCGTGCCGCCGTAGTTGGTCGACGTGCGCGGCGACGGTGCCGGCGTCCCCGCGCGCGACCGGGCCGGTGAGGGCGGCGTCGCCGGAGCGCAGGGCGTTGTCCAGCGCGGCGCCGAGCAGCGGGCCGAGCATCCGGTCCGGTGCCTGGACGCCGGCGGCGCGCAGCAGCTCCATGGACTGGGCGACCAGCGTCACCAGGTGGTTCGCACCGAGGGCGAGGGCCGCGTGGTAGAGCGGCCGCATGTCCTCGGCGATCCACTCGGGCTCGCCGCCCATCTCGATGACCAGCGCCTCGGCGGCCAGCCGCAGCTCCTCGGGCGCGGTGACGCCGAAGGAGCACCCGGCGAGCCGCTGCACGTCCACGGGCGTGCCGGTGAACGTCATCGCCGGGTGCAGCGCCAGCGGCAGCGCGCCCGCGCGCAGGGCGGGGTCGAGCACCTTCGCGCCGTAGCGGCCGGAGGTGTGGACGATGAGCTGCCCCGGCCGTACGGCGCCGGTCCCGGCGAGGCCCTCGACCAGGTCCGGCAGGGCGTCGTCCGGGACGGTGAGCAGCACCAGGTCGGCGCGCTGCAGGACCTCGGCGGGCGTGACGAGCGGGACGTCGGGCAGCAGCAGGGCGGCGCGTCTGCGGGAGGCGTCGGAGACCCCCGAGGCGGCCACCGGGCGGTGCCCGGCGAGCTGGAGGGACGCGGCGAGCGCGGGACCCACCCGGCCGGCGCCGACGACGCCGACGGTGAGCCGCGCGGGACGGTCCCGGGGATCTGGCTGCTGGCTTGTACTCACGCGACGGAGGCCTTCCCGTTCCAGTCCGCTCGGGGTACCGGACGATTTCTCGTCATGTTAACGCGATCTGTCCCGGCGGCGTCCGTTCGTCCACAGGCTGTGGGTAACTACACGCCGTGCCGGGGTGGGCGCGCGGACGGAAATGCGGTGCCGCGGCCGCCCCGCGCGCGACATGATCCCCGACATGAGCGATACGACGGAGCGGACCACGCGCGTGCCCGACGAGGGGCCCATCGAGCAGCTGTCGGAGGAGGAGCGGCGCACCCGCCGGTGGGAGCGGCGCAGGAGCGCGGCCCGCAGCGCGCGCCGGGTGCTCGCGCGCTCCGGGCTGCAGGGCACGATCCGCGGGCGGCTGGCCTCGCTGGACGCCGCCGGCGAGGTGTACGACCTGGACGAGTCCGTCGACGTCTACGGCAACGGCGTCGTCGAGGCCCTGGAGCGGAAGGTCGCCGGACTGCTCGGCACGGAGGCCGCGGCGTTCTTCCCGACCGGCACCATGGCCCAGCAGGTCGCCCTGCGCTGCTGGGCCGGGCGCTCGGGGAACCCGGCGGTCGCACTGCACGCGCTGGGCCACCCGGAGGTGCACGAACGCGATGCGTTCAGCCGGGTCAGCGGGTTGCGGCCGGTCCAGCTGACCGGGGAGCCCCGCCAGCCCACGGCCCAGGAGGTGCGGGACTGCCCCGAGCCCTTCGGGGCGCTGATGCTCGAACTCCCCCTGCGGGACGCCGGGTACCTGCTGCCGTCCTGGGAGGAGCTGAACGAGCTGGTGGAGGCGGCGCGCGAGCGCGACGCGGTGGTGCACTTCGACGGCGCGCGCCTGTGGGAGTCCACCGTCCACTTCGGCCGCCCGCTCGACGAGATCGCGGGGCTCGCCGACAGTGTCTACGTGTCGTTCTACAAGTCCCTGGACGGCTTCGGCGGCGCCGCGCTCGCCGGGCCTGCCACGCTGGTCGAGGAGGCGAAGACCTGGCGCCACCGGTACGGCGGTCAGGTCTTCCAGCAGTTCCCCACCGCCCTGTCGGCACTCCTCGGGCTGGAGCGGGAGCTGCCGCGCCTGCCCGAGTACGTGCGCCACGCGCGCGTGGTGGCCGCCGCGCTGCGCGAGGCCCTGGCGGAGGCCGGCCTGCCGTGGTCGCGGGTGCACCCCGAGGTGCCGCACACCAACGAGTTCCAGGTGTGGCTGCCGTACGACGCCGACGTGGTCGCCGAGGCCGCGATCCGCACGGCGGAGGAGACCGGGACCCTGCTGTTCGGCCGCGCCTGGGACGGGACCGTGCCGGGGCTGGCCCGGACGGAGGTCGACGTCCGCGCCTCCGGCCTGGAGTGGAGCGCGGAGGACGTACGGGCGGCGGTCGCCGACTTCGTGGTCCGGCTGCGGGAGGAGGCCGGCCGGGTGCACGGGTAGCCGGGCGGCGGCGCTGTCAGTGGTGGGGTGCACCATGGGCCCATGAGCGTGAGCATCGACGTCGCGGGGCTGCGGCCGGAGAGGGTGGCCGTGGTGCCCTCGCCCCTGGCCGAGCTCGGCATGGCGCTGCACGCGCTGTCCGAGCCGGGGCACCACCCCGGGCTGCGGGGCTGGGTGACCGGGGTGAGCGCGGGGCTCGACCCGCACCTGGCCGACCGCATGTGCGAGGCGGACTTCCTGTGGCGGACGACGTTCTCGGACCTGTTCATGCCGTTCGCCGGGCTGCCCGGCCGCAGCACGCTCCCCGGGGCCACGCTCGCCGAGGACCTGGACCTGCTGGACAAGCTGACGGACGAGCAGTTCGTGGACGCCGCGCTGGAGTTCACCTGCGCGCTGCCGTACTGCTCGCACGGACCCGACGTGCTGGCCGACGCGAGCCTGCGGCGGCGGGCGCTGGAGCTGGCCGCGGCGCGTGGACCCCGGCAGCTGCGGTTCAGCGAGCGGCTGCTGGACGACCCGCCACGGACCAGGGCCTGGCTGCGGCAGTTCCTCCAGGACTGCGACGAGGCGTTCTTCGCCGAGGTGTGGTCCCGGCTGCGCCACCCGCTCGCGGCGGACGCCCGGCACAAGACCGAGCTGCTGCGCCGCAAGGGCCTGGGCGAGGCACTCACCGCCACGTCGCCCGCGCTCTCCCTCGACGAGGCGACCGCGCGGATCACCGTCGACAAGCTGGGCACCGGCCACTCGGCCACGGGGGACGGCGGCCTGCTGCTCGTCCCGACCAGCCTCGGCTGGCCGCACCTGAGCGTCCTGCACCGGTACGCCTGGCAACCGGTGCTGCACTACCCGGTCGGCTCCCCCGAACCGGCCGCGCCGACCCCGGTCGAGCAGCTGGCCCTGCGGATGACCGCCCTGGCCCACCCGGTCCGCATGCGCCTGTGCCGCCACCTGGCCCGCAGCGCCTACACCACGAGCGAGCTGGCACAGGCGCACGGCATGACCGCACCCGAGATATCCCGGCACCTCGGCGTTCTGAAGAAGGCGGGCCTGCTCACCACGCGCCGCCGCGGCCGCTACGTCCTGCACCAGCTGGACGTGACGGTGGTGTCCCGCCTCGGCACGGACTTCCTGGAGGGCATCCTGCGCTGAGCGGCCCGGGCGGCATGCTCTGCCGAGTCGCCCCTGGCGCCCCCCGCTCAGTCGAACCGGATGTGCCGAAGACCCACCCGGGCCTGGCGCAGGCGCGTGCGCAGGGCCCCTTCGGTGTTCGGCGTGAGCGTCAGTCCGGCGAGCACGGCGATCCGGTCCGCGGTCCTGGGCACGGTCGAGCGGTCCGTCCACAGGTGCTCGGCGAACTCGGGCTCGCGGAGGCGCTCCAGGCAGTGGTCGAGCCGCGCGACGGCCCAACTCTCCCGGCGCAGTCCGGCGCTCCTGCCCGTGACGGCCCGCAGGAGGTGCCCGAGGTTGCGCTCGCGCAGCCGCCGCAGCACGGTCTCCCGTTCGGCAAGCAGCGTGAAGTGCCGGACGTCATGACCGAGCTCGCGGAGCCGGCCGACGGTCTCGTCGAAGCAGCGGGGATCGGTGACCGTCATGGGCGCGATCACCACACCGTCGTGCCGGCGCAGCGCCAGGTCGAGGACCTCGACGACGCCCTGCCGCCAGGACACCAGGTCCTGGAAGTCCCCCCGCAGCCCGGGCGGGAGCATCCGGCGCAGTCCGAACCCCGGGTGCTCCGGGTCGCAGATCACGCTGCCGGGCAGCCGGCGCAGGATCTCGTGCGCGGTCTGTGTCTTGCCGCCTCCGAAGGGACCGTTGATCCACAGGAGCATGCGCCGACCCTAGGGGACACCGGTCACGCCCGGCCGATGTTCACCGGTCCTCCGCGCCCCCAACCCGCACCACGAGCCCGCAAACCGAGCCCGCGGACCGCGTCCCACACCGCGCCGACGGCTCCGCCGTCCCGCTCAGCCGTGGCCGCCGCCGCCCGCGCGGACCAGGCCCGTCTCGTAGGCCAGGACCACCACCTGGACGCGGTCGCGCAGGCCCAGCTTGGTGAGGATGCGGCCGACGTGGGTCTTCACGGTCGCCTCGGAGAGGACCAGCCGGGCCGCGATCTCGCCGTTGGACAGGCCCTGGGCGACCAGGATCATGACCTCGCGTTCGCGTTCGGTGAGGCGCTCCAGCTCCTTGTGCTGGGGCTCCCTGCCGGTGCTCGGCAGCATCGGCGCGAACCGGTCGAGCAGCCGACGGGTGGTCGAGGGCGCGACGACCGCGTCCCCGCTGTGCACCGAGCGGATGGCGGCCAGCAGCTCGGCGGGCGGCACGTCCTTGAGCATGAACCCGGAGGCTCCGGCCTTCAGCGCTGAGAAGGCGTACTCGTCGAGGTCGAACGTGGTCAGGATCAGGACCTTCGGCGGTTCGGCCTCCGCGCAGATACGACGGGTGGTCTCCACGCCGTCCAGCTTCGGCATGCGCACGTCCATCAGCACGACGTCCACCGCGGTGGCGCTCAGCACCTGGAGGGCCTCCACGCCGTCGCCCGCCTCCGCGACGACCTCCATGTCCGGCTGGGCGGCGAGCACCATCCGGAACCCGGTGCGCAGCAGCACCTGGTCGTCGACGAGCATCACGCGGATCGTCATCGGTCCTCTTCCGTCCAAAGGGGGTGAGCGAGTGGGTCGTGCAGGGCGTGACAGGTGTCACCAGGGGGCGTGCGTCGGCGTCAATGCGCCGGTTTGAGCGGCAGCAGGGCGCTGATGCGGAAGCCTCCACCGGGCCGGGGCCCCGCGTCCAGGGTGCCGCCCACCATGCCCACCCGTTCCCGCATGCCGATCAGGCCGTGGCCCTGGCCGTCCGCGCCGCCCTCCTCGTACATCTCGTGCGGAGCGCCCTTGCCGTCGTCCTCGACGAGCAGGCCGAGCCCGTCGTCGAAGTAGACCAGCCGCACGCTCGCGCCCGCGTTGGGCCCGCCGTGCTTGCGGGTGTTGGTGAGCGCCTCCTGCACGATGCGGTACGCGGTCAGCTCCACGCCGCTGGGCAGCGGGCGCGGGGTGCCCTCGACCTTGAAGTCGACGGGCAGGCCGGAGCCGCGGCACTGCTCCACCAGGTCCTCTATCTGCTCCACGTCGGGCTGCGGGACGTACTCGCCGCCCTCCTGGTGCTCACCGGTGCGCAGCACGCCCAGCAGGCGGCGCATCTCGGCGAGGGCCTGGCGTCCGGTGGACGAGATCGTCTCCAGGGCCTTCTTGGCCTGGTCGGGCGCCGCGTCCAGGACGTAGGCGGCGCCGTCGGCCTGGACCACCATCACCGAGACGTTGTGCGCGACCACGTCGTGCAGCTCACGCGCGATCCGCGCGCGTTCCGCGGCGACCGCGACCTTCGCCTGCGCCTCGCGCTCCTTCTCCAGCCGCGCCGCGCGCTCCTCGAGCTGGGCGAAGTACGCGCGCCGGGTGCGCATCGAGTCGCCGAGCACCCAGGCGAGCGCGAACGGCACCGTCTGGAAGACGACTATCGCGATGTTGCCCGGGACGCTGGCCTGGTCGTTCGGCCAGCGCAGCTGCGCCAGGGCCGCCGCCGACAGGCCCATGCCGAGCGCGAGCCGGGACGCCCAGCGGGCGCCCGTGGCGGCCACCGTGTAGACGATCACCAGCATCGCGAAGTCGGCGACCGTGGTCTCCACGTCCAGCACCAGCTGCGCGAGGCCCAGCGCGCCGGCCAGCACCAGCATCTTCTCCGGCATCCGCCGGCGCAGCGCCACGACCAGGCTGAGAAGCAGCACGATCGGGATGATCAGCGCCAGGTTGTCGGTGCCCCGGACCTCCTGGCCGGCTCCCGCGGTCACCACGGAGAGCCCGAACAGGACGACGGCCCAGAAGCCGTCGACCCCGGTCGGGTGCCTGCGGAGGAAGTCATAGAGGCGCTGCACGTAACCCAGCGTAGGGAAGTGAGATGCGTGCAGGGGTCAACCGGAGGGCCGATCCGCACCCGACGCGCGTACTCCCCAAGGTGGAGGCAGTGATCATCGGTGCCCCTAGGCTGACCGGACGGGCCCGCGGACGCCGGGCGACAGCGGCGGCGCGACGCACAGCACAGCACAGCACGGCACGGCGCGGCACGGCACGGCACGACGGATCACACGGCACGGACGGGAGGGCACGCGCGTGAAGAGCCACGGCGGGGACGACGACGATCACGGCACGGGCGGCCACGGCACGGGGGCCGACAGCCAAGACGCGGGCGACGACGGCGGCGACGGCGACACCTGGCGCGGCTGGCGTACGGCCGCACAGAGCGCCCTGTACGGCCCCCAGGGCTTCTACCGGCGGCCCGAGGGCCCCGCGGGCCACTTCCGTACGTCGGTGCACGCCTCGCCGCTGTTCGCGGGCGCCGTGGCCCGGCTGCTGTGCCGGGTCGACGAAGCGCTGGGCCGGCCCGCCGCGCTGGACTTCGTCGACGTGGGCGCGGGCCGGGGCGAGCTGGTCACCGGCGTGCTCACCGCGCTCCCCGCCGAGGTGGCCGCCCGCACGCGCGCGTACGCCGTCGAGCTGGCCGACCGCCCGGCCGGGCTGGACCCCCGGGTGGAGTGGCGCGCGGACCTGCCGGAGGGCGTCACCGGACTGCTGTTCGCCAACGAGTGGCTGGACAACGTGCCCGTCGACGTCGCCGAGGCGGACGCCACCGGCGTGCCCCGCCTGGTCCTGGTCCGTGACGACGGCGCCGAACGCCTCGGGGAGCCCGTGGCCGGGGCGCAGGCGCGGTGGCTCGACCGCTGGTGGCCGCTGCCCGCCGAGGAGGGCACGCGCGCGGAGATCGGGCTGCCCCGGGACGCCGCGTGGGCCTCGGCCGTGGCCGCCGTGCGGCGGGGGCTCGCGGTGGCCGTGGACTACGCCCACACGCGCTCCACGCGCCCCCCGTTCGGCACGCTCACCGGTTTCCGCGAGGGCCGCGAGACGCCCCCGGTGCCGGACGGCTCCTGCGACATCACGGCCCACGTGGCCCTGGACGCGTGCGCGGAGGCGGCCCGAACGGCGACGCCGGCAGCCGCAGCGGCGGACGCGCGTGCGACCGCCCCCCTCCTCCTCACCCAGCGCGCCGCCCTGCGCGCCCTCGGCGTCACCGGCACGCGCCCCCCGCTCGCGCTCGCCTCCACGGACCCCGCGGGCTACGTCCGCGCCCTCGCGGGCGCCGGCGAGGCCGCCGAACTCACGGCGCCCGGCGGACTGGGCGACTTCGGCTGGCTGCTGCACCCGGTGGGCGTCCCGGACCCGCTGGCCGGGTGAGCGCTCGGCGCCCTGCGTGCGCTCGGCGCCCTGCGTGGCGCCACCTACTTGTCGATGTCCCCCACCACGAAGAACATCGACCCCAGGATCGCCACCATGTCGGCCACCAGCGTCCCCGGCAGCAGCTCGGTGAGCACCTGGATGTTGTTGTACGACGCCGAGCGCAGCTTGAGCCGGTACGGGGTCTTGTCGCCCTTGCTGACCAGGTAGTAGCCGTTGATCCCGAGGGGGTTCTCGGTCCACGCGTACGTGTGCCCCTCGGGCGCCTTCAGGACCTTCGGCAGCCGCTGGTTGATCGGCCCCGGCGGCAGCTGCGCGAGCCGGTCCAGACAGGCGTCCGCGAGGTCGAGGGCGTTGTGCGTCTGGGCCAGCAGCACCTCGAACCGGGCCAGGCAGTCGCCCTCGCTGCGGGTGACGACCCGCAGGGTGTCCTGGAGCTCCCCGTAGGCGAGGTACGGCTCGTCGCGGCGCAGGTCGAAGTCGACGCCCGAGGCACGCGCGATGGGCCCGCTCACGCCGTACGCGTGGACGGCCTCCGGCGCGAGCGCGCCCACGCCCCGGGTGCGCCCGCGGAAGATCTCGTTGCCGAGCACCAGGTCGTCGTAGACGTCCATGCGGGAGCGGACGGCGGCGACGGCGGCCCGGGCGCGCGTCGTCCAGCCGGCCGGCAGGTCCTCCTTGAGGCCGCCGACGCGGTTGAACATGTAGTGGATGCGGCCGCCGGAGACCTCCTCCATGACGTTCTGCAGCACCTCGCGCTCGCGGAACGCGTGGAACATCGGCGTGATGCCGCCCAGTTCCAGCGGGTACGACCCGAGGAACATCAGGTGGTTGAGCACCCGGTTCAGCTCGGCGAGCAGCGTGCGCGTCCACACCGCCCGCTCGGGCACCTCCATGCCGAGCATCCGCTCCACGGCGAGGACCACGCCCAGCTCGTTGGAGAACGCCGACAGCCAGTCGTGGCGGTTGGCCAGCATGATGATCTGACGGTAGTCGCGCGCCTCGAAGAGCTTCTCCGCGCCCCGGTGCATGTAGCCGATCACCGGTTCCGCGCGCGTGATGCGCTCGCCGTCCAGCAGCAGCCGCAGCCGCAGCACCCCGTGCGTGGACGGGTGCTGGGGTCCGATGTTGAGCACCATGTCGGTGCTCTCCGCGGCACCGCCGATCCCGACCGTGGTCTCCGTCGTAGGAGTCATGGACCCAGTCTCCCCTACGTACGCTGGCCGCATGGAGACGGGGAGCCCACGGGACGTGGACACCGAGGACGCGGTGGGGGACGGACCGGCGTGGACCGGTCTGCCGCCGGGACTGCTGCGGATGCGCCGGCTGCTGCTGGCGGTGTGGCTGGTGCCGGCCGCCCTCGCCGCGGGGCTGGTACCGGGGCTGTGCGCCGGCCCCGCGTGGGCGGCGTTCGCGCTGTTGCCGCTGGCCGCGCTGGCCTGGGGCTGGGTGCTGGTCGGGCGCAACTGGCGCTCCTGGCGGTACGCCGAGCGCGCCGACGACCTGCTGATCAGCCGCGGCGTGCTCTGGCGCGAGGAGACCGTGGTGCCCTACGGGCGCATGCAGTTGGTGGAGGTCACCTCCGGTCCGGTCGAACGGCACTTCGGGCTGGCCAGCGTGCAGCTGCACACGGCGGCCGCGGCGACCGACGCGGCCATCCCGGGACTGCACCCGGCCGAGGCGGAGCGGCTGCGCGACCGGCTGACCGAGCTGGGCGAGGCCCGATCGGCGGGCCTGTGACCGCGGAGGGCGTCGACGACGCCGTACGCGTGCGGGAACCGGTGGGCGAGCGGCGGCTGCACCCGGTGACGCCGTTCCGGCGGGCGTGGGCGCCGGTGGCGGTGCTCGTCGGCTGGGCGGCGCACGACCCGAACCAGGCGCAGCAGCAGCTGACCCGGCTGACCACGACGACGCTGCTGCTCGCGCTCGCGGTCATCGTCCCGGCGGCCTCCCTGTACGGCTTCCTCAGCTGGTGGTTCACGTACTTCTCGGTGACGGACGGCGAACTGCGCATCCGCACCGGCCTGGTGTTCCGGCGCACCGCGCACATCCGGCTGGAGCGCATCCAGGCGGTCGACGTCACCCAGCCGCTCCTCGCGCGCGTGGCGGGCGTGGCCAAGCTGCGGCTGGATGTCGTGGGCGCGGACAAGAAGGACGAGCTGGCGTTCCTCGGCCAGGACGAGGCGCGCGTCCTGCGCGCCGAACTCCTCGCGCGGGCGGCCGGGTTCGCGCCCGACGCGGCGCGGGAGGTCGGGGAGGCGCCAGCGCACGAGCTGCTGCGCGTGCCACCGCGCGCGCTCGCGGTGTCCCTGGCGCTGCGGGGCGCCACCTGGGGCGCGCTGGCCGCCGCGCTGGTCGTCCCGCCGGTGCTGTGGCTGGTCACCCACAGCGTGTGGACGGTGCTCGCCACGGGCCTGCCGCTGCTGGGCGCGGCGGGTGCGCGCAGCGCGGGCCGGTTCGTCGCCGAGTACGACTGGACGGTCGGCGACTCGCCGGACGGACTGCGCCTGGACCACGGGCTGCTGGACCGCACCCACGAGACGGTGCCCCCGGGCCGGGTGCAGACGGTCCGGATCGTGCAGCCGGTGCTGTGGCGGCGGCGCGACTGGGTGCGGGTCGAGCTGGACGTGGCCGGCTCCGACAACTCCGTGCTGGTCCCCGTCGCCCCGCGCGCGGCGGCGGAGGCCGTCATCGCGCGCGTGCTGCCCGGGGTGACCGTCCCGGCCGGCGCCGCGCTGTCGCGCCCGCCACGGCGGGCCGGGCGGTGCCTGCCGCTGTGGTGGCGCGGGTACGGGATCGCGGTCACGGACGCGGTGTTCGCGGCCCGGCACGGGCTGCTGCGGCGCGACCTGGCCCTGGTGCCGCACGCGAAGGTGCAGAGCGTACGGCTCACCCAGGGGCCCTGGCTGCGGCTGTGGCGGCTCGCGGCGGTGCACGTGGACACGGGGGCCGGGAAGACCGTCACGGCCCGGCTGCGGGACGCGCAGGAGGCCGCGGACCTGCTGCGCGGTCAGGCGGAACGGTCGCGGACCGGGCGCAGGAGCGCCCGGCCCGACCGCTGGATGGCCTGAGGCCCCCTCGGGACCCGGCAGCACTCAGGACGCGGCGCTGCGCAGTCCCTGCAGGTCGATCTGCTCGGTCTCGTCGTGCGCCGTCAGGTCGATCACCTGACCGACCCCGCGCGTGTCCTCGTCGGCCGGCTTGAAGTCGGCCTCGGCCTCCGCCTTGTGCAGCGCGAGCGCCTCCTGCCCGACGACGTCGGCGAGGTCCTCGTTCTGCACGGCCTCCATCGCGGCCGACGCCGACGACTTGTGCGTACCGAAGAAGTCGAACCCGCCCTCGGACGCGGGACGCCGCACGGGCTGCGACGCCGGTACGACGGCCACGGCGGTCGGCACGGTGAAGTGACCGGCGGGCCGCTGCGCGGGGGCCGCGGGACGCGGCACGACGGCGGCGGAGGGCGCCGGGGTCTCCGCGGGGCGCGCGGCCCGGGGCTCGTCCTCGGTCTCGCGGGCGACCGGCTGGGCGGAGGGGTCGTCGTCCCCGCCGTCCTCGCCGTCCTCGCCGTTCACGCCGTCATCTACGTCCGTGACGGTCCGGCGCGGCGCGTCCACGTCATCCACGTCCACGTCCACGTCCGCGGTCGCGTCGTCGGTGTCCGTGACGTCGGGGGCGTCGGGGGTGTCCGTGGCGGCCGCGCGCGCGAGCTCGTCGGCCGCCTCGGGCTTCCCCTGCGGGTCGTCGTCCTCCTGGGCGGGCGCGGGCGCTTCCGCAGCCGCCTGGGCGTCCACCGGCTCGCCGTCGCCGCCGTCGGCGGCGGACTCCCCGCCGGCCTCGTTCCCTGCGTCCTCGCCGCTCTCGGTGTCCAGGCGGCTCAGCGCCGCGCCGGCCCGCAGGAACAGCTGGGAGCCCTCGGGGGAGAAGGCCCCCGGCGTCTCGGGCACCTCCGCAGTGCCGTCCGCCGCGTCGGTCGCCTCGACCGGCTCGTCCTTCGAGGCGTCGGCGGAGTCCGCCCGATCGGTCTCGCTCTCCGCCGCCGCGGACTTCCCCGGCCCGGCGGTGAGTTCGCGCGCCACGGGGACGGTGGTCTCGATCTCCAGCAGGCGGCGGCCCTCCAGGGCGCTCGCCCGCTCGGTCTCCGCCGTCGCGTACCGCCGCAGCAGGGCCGCGTGTTCGTTGCGCAGCCCCGCGAGTTCGGAGCGCTTGGCCCGCAGCCGCTGCTCCAGCTTCTTGCGCAGTTCGCGCGACTCCTCGAGGTCGGACTCCAGTTCCGCGACCCGTTCCTCGAACCGCCACTCGTCGCTCACCCGCGCGCGCGTGAGGTCGGCGACCTGCTTGCCGGCCTGGATGTCCCAGCGGCGCATGACGAACGCGCCGGTGATCGCCGTGGCGGCCGCAGCGGCGGCCAGCACGCGCAGCACCACGGCCTCGGTGAAGACCCAGGGGCCCAGCGCGCAGACGAGGGAGACGCCGGCGATCGCCGAGGGGGGCAACAGCCTGTGCAGAGGTGGGGAATGGCGGTGACGTCCACGTGGCATGGCCAGAAACTTACCGCGCGTAGGCGAATGTTGGCGCCCCGCCCCGTAAAAACGCTGCCGTTCCGTGGCCTTCACGGGGCATCAGAAATCACCGTCCTCGCCGAATGCGTGCCGAATTCGGCGAGGATCAAGATCATTTCAACCGAGCCGCCCGCTGAGCCACTGCAGGGCCGCCGGGATCTCCCGCCGCCAGGTGTTGAAGTTGTGCCCGCCGCTGTCCAGGACGATGGAGGAGATCCGGGTCTTGCCGGTGGCCTTGACCTCGTCGATGAACTTCAGCGTCGCCTTGTAGTTGGATTCCCCGACCTTGCTGGTCGTGACGAGCAGCGAGGTGTCCGCGGCGGGCCGGTGCGTCACGAACCAGCGCAGGTCCGCCTCGTTGCGCAGCGTCGCGTCGCCGCGGAAGAGGTCGCCCGTGGTCGGGTCGAGGGGCGCCTTGTAGTACGCCGACAGGCCGACGCCCGCCGCGTAGACGCCCGGGTGGTGCAGGGCCAGCTTGAGCGCGCAGTAGCCGCCCGTGGAGTCGCCGATGACGCCCCAGCCGCCCGGTACGCGGCCCACCCGGTAGTGCGCGCGCATCGCCTCGGGCAGGTCCTTGGCGAAGAAGGTCTCCGTCTGCGGCCCGCCCGGGACGTCCACGCACTCGGTGTCGCGCGGTGGCGCCACCGTCGGCCGCATCATCACCAGGATCATCGGCTGCGTCCGGCCGTTCTTGGCGAGGTCCCGCGCGGTGCGCGGGTAGTGCAGCTTCTCGAACAGCGCCTCCGCCGTGCCCGGATACCCCGTCAGGACGACCGCGGCGGGGAACACGCGCGTGCGGTACTGCGGCTGGAAGTACTCCGGCGGCAGGTACACGTACGCGGGCGTGGCGATGTGCGACGTACGGCCGGTCAGCGCCACCTTCTGGATCTGCCCGCCCTGTTGCGGCCGGCCGCCGCCCGGCCCGTCGACCCGGCGCGTGCCCAGCACCTCCAGCGGACCGCCCGAGCCGCCGGTGTGGTCGACCACCACGCCCTGGTCGGTCTCCCGGCCGAACAGGTCGGCCCAGCTCGCGTAGAAGCCGAAGGCCTGGTTCGCGGCCAGGCCGACGGAGGCGAACAGCATCAGCTGGGTGCCCAGCAGCAGTCCGACCCGCCCGCCGACGGCCCGCCAGCCACGCCGTGCCAGCCGCGGCCACAGCCAGACCGTACCGACGAAGAGCGTGGCGGCGGACACCACCGCCACCAGCAGAACCGTTGTGCTCGTGAGACCCATGGGGGTTCTGGCACCTGCGCTTTCGGTCCGCGCACCCGCGAAGTCGGGCACGCTTGCCCCGGACTTTCCGTGGGCTTTGGAGTGGCTTTGAGGAGACGAGTGAACCTCTCTCCCCGAGACACCGTCCTAGAGGGCGCAATGTCGCCGGATGCCCGATCGGCTCCGGAATCCAGGTCTCTCGCGAACACTGTGGGAAGCGATGTCTGTCAGGCTAGATGGGGAAATGTCGGGCGGGGTTCCGCGCCGATCAAGCCGGGTGCGGAGCATGCTCCGGGGTCCGCGCCCCGAATCCGTTCCCGTGCTCGTCGGCCGGGCCTGCGCGCTCGTGGGCCTGCTGGACGTCGCCGCCGGCGTGTTCCCGCGGTTCCGGCACAGCCGCATGCACACCCTCGCCGAGGTGCTGCCCGGGGCGTTCGGGCCGTTCGCCGCCGCGCTCTCGCTCAGCGCCGGGATGCTCCTGCTGCTGCTCGCGCACGGGCTCAAGCGGGGCAAGCGGCGGGCCTGGCGGGCGGCCGTGGCGCTGCTGCCGGCGGGCGCCATCGCCCAGTTCTCCTACCGCCACTCGCTGCTGGGCGCGCTGCTCTCCGCGGCGCTGCTGGTGCCGCTGCTGCGCCACCGCGACCAGTTCGCGGCGCTGCCCGACCCGCGCAGCCGCTGGCGCGCGCTCGCCAACTTCGTCCTGATGGGCGCCGGTTCCCTCGTCCTCGGGCTGGTCATCGTCAGCGTCCACCCGAACCGCGTGGTCGGCGACCCGAGCCTCGCCGACCGCCTGACGCACGTCCTGTACGGCCTGTTCGGCTTCGAGGGCCCGGTCGACTACCAGGGCGACACCTCCTGGACGGTCGCCTTCTCCCTGGGCGCGCTGGGCCTGATCACCGCCGTCACCACCATCTACCTCGCGTTCCGGCCCGAGCACCCGGCCGCGCGGCTCACCGAGGAGGACGAGGCGCGCCTGCGGGCCCTGCTGGACAAGCACGGCCGGCGCGACTCCCTCGGCCACTTCGCGCTGCGCCGCGACAAGGCCGTCGTGTTCTCCCCCAGCGGCAAGGCCGCCGTGACGTACCGCGTCGTCTCGGGCGTGATGCTCGCCAGTGGTGACCCCATCGGCGACGTCGAGGCCTGGCCGGGCGCCATCGAGCGGTTCATGGACGAGGCCCGGGCGCACTCCTGGACGCCCGCCGTCATGGGCTGCTCGGAGACGGGCGGCGAGGTGTGGACCCGTGAGACCGGTCTCGACGCCCTCGAGCTGGGCGACGAGGCGGTGGTGGACGTCGCGGATTTCTCGCTCGCCGGCCGCGCGATGCGCAACGTGCGCCAGATGGTCAAGCGCATCGAGCGCGCCGGTTACGAAACCCGGGTCCGACGTGTCCGTGACCTCGGCGAGGCGGAGCTGGAGCGCATCCGGCAGGCCGCCGAGGACTGGCGCGGCACCGACACCGAGCGCGGTTTCTCCATGGCGCTGGGCCGCATCGGCGACCTGGCCGACGGCGACTGCCTCATCGCCACCGCCCACAAGTCCGACCCGGAGCCCGGCCCCTACGGCGACCTGAAGGCGATCCTGCACTTCGTGCCCTGGGGCACCGACGGCGCCTCGCTGGACCTGATGCGCCGCGACCGCGCCGCCGACCCGGGTATGAACGAACTGCTGATCGTGGCCGCCCTCCAGGCCGCGCCCCGGTTCGGCATCACGCGCGTGTCGCTGAACTTCGCCATGTTCCGCTCGGCCCTGGCCCGCGGCGAGAAGATCGGCGCGGGCCCGGTGCTGCGCGCCTGGCGGGGACTGCTCGTCTTCCTGTCGCGCTGGTTCCAGATCGAGTCGCTGTACAAGTTCAACGCCAAGTTCCAGCCGCGCTGGGAGCCCCGCTTCGTCGTCTACCGCGCCTCCGCCGACCTGCCCCGCATCGGCTTCGCCGCCATGCAGGCGGAGGGCTTCGTCACCCTCGCCCTGCCGCTGCCCCGCTTCCTGCGCCGGCACCGGCCCGCCCCGCGCCCGTGCGCCCACGCCCTCACCGAGCACGACGCGCGCGCCGCGTAGACCCCACGGGGACCA
>NZ_KQ948563.1:58468-235442 GCF_001514125.1 Streptomyces longwoodensis
CCCCCGCCCCTCACCCCCCTCACCCACCCGCACCACGCGTGCGTGCCGCACAGCCTGTCGTGCCCTGGGCCTAGGCTGAACGTATGAGCAAGCAGAGCGGACGCGGGCGGGTCGCCGGTCTTCCCGAGTGGGACCGGTGCGCGGTCATGGGCGTCGTCAACGTCACGCCCGACTCCTTCTCCGACGGCGGCCGCTGGTTCGACACCACGGCCGCCGTCAAGCACGGCCTCACCCTGGTGGCCGAGGGCGCCGACCTGGTCGACGTCGGCGGCGAGTCCACCCGCCCCGGCGCCACGCGCGTGGACGAGGCCGAGGAGCTGCGCCGCGTCATCCCCGTCGTCCGCGGCCTGGCCTCCGAGGGCGTCGTCGTGTCCGTCGACACCATGCGCGCCTCCGTCGCCGAGCAGGCCCTCGCGGCCGGCGCCGCCCTCGTCAACGACGTCAGCGGCGGCCTCGCCGACCCCGCGATGGTCCCCGTCGTCGCCGACGCCGGAGCCCCCTTCGTCGTCATGCACTGGCGCGGCTTCCTGGAGGGCGGCGCCGTCCGCGGCGTCTACGACGACGTCGTCTCCGAGGTGGTCGACGAGCTCCACGCGCGCGTGGAGGCCGTTCTCGCCGGGGGCATCGCCCCGGACCGGATCGTCGTCGACCCCGGCCTCGGCTTCTCCAAGGAGGCCGGGCACGACCTGACCCTGCTCGCCCACCTCGACCGCCTGCGCGCCCTGGGCCACCCGCTGCTGGTGGCCGCCTCCCGCAAGCGGTTCCTCGGCCGGGTGCTCGCCGGCCCCGAGGGCGCGCCCCCGCCCGCGCGGGAGCGGGACGCGGCCACCGCGGCCGTCTCCGCCCTCGCCGCGCAGGCCGGCGCCTGGGCCGTCCGCGTCCACGAGGTGCACGCCACGGCCGACGCCGTACGGGTCGCGCGCGCCCTCGAGGGCGCCCGGCAGGCGGGTGGGACCCGGTGACCGCCGCGCACACGGACGTGGAGCGGGTCGAGGCCGCCAACGCCGCCTTCTACGAGGCGCTCGAGCGCGGCGACTTCGAACAGGTGTCCTCGCTCTGGCTCACCCCGGCCGACCTGGGCGTCGACGAGACGTACCACGACCCGGCCGACACCGGCGTGGTCTCCTGCGTGCACCCGGGCTGGCCGGTCCTCACCGGCCGGGGCGAGGTGCTGCGGTCGTACGCGCTGATCATGGCGAACACCGACTACATCCAGTTCTTCCTCACCGACGTGCACGTCTCGGTCACCGGCGACACCGCCGTGGTGACCTGCACCGAGAACATCCTCAGCGGCGGCCCCGCCCCGGACGACGGCGAGGAGCTGGGCCCGCTCGTCGGGCAGCTGGTCGTCGCCACCAACGTGTTCCGCCGCACGCCCGACGGCTGGAAGCTGTGGTCGCACCACGCCTCGCCGGTTCTGGCCGAAAACGACGAGGCCGAGGACGAGGAGACCCCCTCCTGAGGGGTAGACGCTCCTCGGGGCGTGGTGGGGATCACCCGCCGGCGGCAGGAGCGGCCACCGACCGGTGAGCCACCGGGGTTCCCCGGGGGGAACGCCCGGCGGAACCGGCCGGTCCGACACCCGCGGGCGCCCCCGCGGCCCGCCGCTGTCGGTGGCCGCAGGTAGATTCGTTCGAGGCCGGCGAGCCGCCCGCACGCGGCAGCGACCGGCCGTCACCGACGATTGCAGGAGTGATTCGCGTGGATCGTGTCGCGCTGCGCGGCCTGAAGGCCCGCGGGCACCACGGCGTGTTCCCCAAGGAGCGCGAGGAGGGCCAGACCTTCCTCGTGGACCTCGTGCTGGGACTGGACACCCGGCCGGCCGCGGCCGACGACGACCTGGCGAAGACCGTGCACTACGGCATCGTGGCGGAGGAGGTCGTGGCCGTCGTCGAGGGCGAGCCGGTCAACCTCATCGAGACGCTCGCCGAGCGCATCGCCGAGACGTGCCTGAAGCACGAGCAGGTCCAGGAGGTCGAGGTCCGCGTCCACAAACCGGACGCGCCGATCACCGTCCCGTTCGACGACGTGACCGTCACCATCATCCGGAGCCGAGCATGACCGCGTCCTTCACGCAGGGTCCGACGGACCCGACCGTCCAGCCGGTGCCGGCCTCGGTCGTCGAGCAGGTCGACGCCGCCGACACCACGCTGCACAACCCGCAGCGGGCCGTGATCTCCCTCGGCTCCAACCTGGGCAACCGCCTGGAGACCCTCCAGGGCGCCATCGACGCCCTGGAGGACACCCCGGGCGTCCGCGTGAAGGCCGTCTCCCCGGTGTACGAGACCGAGCCCTGGGGCGTCGAGCCGGGCAGCCAGCCGTCGTACTTCAACGCCGTGGTGCTGCTGAAGACCACCCTGCCCCCGTCGTCCCTCCTGGAGCGGGCGCACGCCGTCGAGGAGGCCTTCCACCGGGTCCGCGAGGAGCGCTGGGGCGCCCGCACCCTGGACGTCGACATCGTGGCCTACGCCGAGGTCGTCTCCGACGACCCGCACCTGACGCTCCCCCACCCGCGCGCCCACGAACGGGCCTTCGTGCTCGCCCCGTGGCACGACGTGGAGCCCGCCGCCCAGCTGCCCGGCCGCGGCCCGGTGGCCGACCTCCTCGGCGGCGTCACCCGCGAGGGTGTCGCGCCCCGCGCCGACCTGGAACTCCGGCTGCCCGAGTAGTCGTTAAGGTCGAGGACACCACACGTACGCCGGGCCCGGCCGGGGGAGCTGAAGGATCACCGTGAGAGAGCTGCGCATCAGGTTGCTGGCCGGCGTGTTCGTCGTGGCCGGTGTCCTGTCCTGGGCGGGCGCCCGCCTCTGGAACTCGCTCGGGACCCTCCCCAGCGTCCCCCTGGCCGCGCCCATCGTGCTGGCCCTGATCGCGGTGGTCCTGCTGGCCACGGCGCTCTCGCTCCGGGCCCGCCTGCGCGCCCAGCGCGAGCGCCGCCCCGAGGCCAAGGGCGTCGACCCGCTGATGGCGGCCCGCGCCGTCGTCTTCGGCCAGGCCAGCGCCCTGGTCGCGGCGCTGGTCGCGGGCATGTACGGCGGCACGGGCGTGGTCCTGCTGGAGTCCCTGGACATCCCCGCCCGCCGCGACCAGGCCATCTACGCCGGCTTCTCGGTCCTGGCGGGCATCGGCGTCATAGCGGCCGGGATCTTCCTGGAACGCGTCTGCAGGCTCCCCGAGGACGACGACCACGACAAGGGCGCCACGTCGGCCGCCTGACCGGGCCTGAACCGGCCTGAGCCGGTGCCCCCGCCGCGCGAAGCGGGCGGCGGGGGCACCGACCGGCTCACGTCCGGCCACGAGCGGCGCGCGTCAGCGCGCCATGATGAGGCTCATCGCCTCGTTGCGGGTCGCGGCGTCCCGCAGCTGGCCGCGCACCGCCGAGGTGAGGGTCTTCGCACCGGGCTTGCGGATGCCCCGCATCGACATGCACATGTGCTCGCACTCGATGACGACGATGACGCCGCGCGGCTCCAGGATCTCCATCAGGGAGTCCGCGATCTGCGTGGTGAGACGTTCCTGCACCTGGGGGCGCCGGGCGTAGACGTCGACGAGCCGGGCCAGCTTGGACAGGCCCGTGATCTTGCCGCTGGAGGACGGGATGTAGCCGACGTGGGCGACGCCCCGGAACGGGACCAGGTGGTGCTCGCAGGTGGAGAACACCTCGATGTCCTTCACCAGGACCATCTCGTCGTGGCCGATGTCGAAGGTCGTCGTCAGGACGTCCTGGGGCTTCTGCCACAGCCCCGCGAAGATCTCCCGGTAGGCCCGTGCCACGCGCGCCGGCGTCTCCTTGAGGCCCTCGCGGTCCGGGTCCTCGCCGACCGCCAGCAGGAGCTCGCGCACGGCGTTCTCGGCGCGCTTCTCGTCGAACTCGCCGCTGGCGCCGCCGCTGGCGCCGTCCAGCGTGACGGGGTCGGTCATCTTCGTGCCTCGTTCCTCTGCGGGTCACACGTGTGGGTCACGCGCTGCGGGGGCGGTCGGTCCGGGCGGTCACACGAACAGCCGCGCCCCCCAGGCTAGAACCTGGGGGGCGCGGCATCCATTCCGGGCCTGGTCAGCTGTCCGGGCGGTCCTCCGGAGCGGGCTCCGCCACCGGGGCGGACTCCGTCGCCGTGGACTTGACCGTGGAGATCGCGGGCGTCGCGCCGTTGGCGCCGTTCGTCAGGGCGAGCTCCTTGGGGGAGAGCACCGGCGGACGGGTGGACGGCGTGCGCCGCGAGGAGCCGGTCCAGGCGGGCCGCGCCGGACGCTTGACGATGGTGGCGAAGATCTCGGCGATCTCCTCCTTGCCCAGCGTCTCCTTCTCCAGCAGCTTCAGGACGAGGTTGTCGAGGACGTCGCGGTTCTCGACCAGGATCTCCCAGGCCTCGTTGTGCGCGTTCTCGATGAGCTTCTTGACTTCCTCGTCCACCAGCGCGGCGACCTCTTCCGAGTAGTCGCGCTGGTGAGCCATCTCACGGCCGAGGAACGGCTCGGTGTTGTCGCCGCCGAACTTGATGGCGCCCAGCCGCTCGGTCATGCCGTACTGGGTGACCATGGCGCGGGCCGTGGCCGTGGCCTTCTCGATGTCGTTCGCCGCGCCCGTGGTCGGGTCGTGGAAGACCAGTTCCTCCGCCGCGCGGCCACCGAGCATGTAGGCCAGCTGGTCCAGCATCTCGTTGCGCGTGGTGGAGTACTTGTCCTCGTCCGGCAGGACCATCGTGTAGCCCAGGGCACGGCCGCGGGACAGGATGGTGATCTTGTGCACCGGGTCGGAGTTCGGCGAGGCCGCCGCGACCAGGGCGTGTCCGCCCTCGTGGTACGCGGTGATCTTCTTCTCCTTGTCCGACATGATCCGTGTCCGCTTCTGCGGGCCCGCCACCACACGGTCGATCGCCTCGTCCAGCATGGAGTTGTCGATCAGCTTCTTGTCGCTGCGGGCCGTCAGCAGGGCCGCCTCGTTCAGCACGTTCGACAGGTCCGCGCCGGTGAAGCCGGGCGTGCGGCGGGCGACCGCGGCGAGGTCGACGTCGGGCGCGACCGGCTTGCCCTTCTGGTGGACCTTGAGGATCTCCAGACGGCCCTGGAGGTCCGGCGGGTCGACCGCGATCTGGCGGTCGAAGCGGCCGGGCCGCAGCAGCGCCGGGTCGAGGATGTCGGGCCGGTTCGTCGCGGCGATGAGGATCACGCCGCCCTTGACGTCGAAGCCGTCCATCTCGACGAGGAGCTGGTTCAGGGTCTGCTCGCGCTCGTCGTGCCCGCCGCCCAGGCCGGCGCCGCGGTGGCGGCCGACCGCGTCGATCTCGTCGACGAAGACGATCGCCGGGGCGTTCGCCTTGGCCTGCTCGAACAGGTCGCGGACGCGGGAGGCACCGACACCGACGAACATCTCGACGAAGTCGGAACCGGAGATCGAGTAGAACGGCACCCCGGCCTCGCCGGCCACGGCGCGCGCGAGGAGCGTCTTGCCGGTGCCGGGACGGCCGTAGAGCAGCACGCCCTTGGGGATCTTGGCGCCGACGGCCTGGAACTTCGCCGGCTCCTGCAGGAACTCCTTGATCTCCTGGAGCTCCTCGACGGCCTCGTCACAGCCCGCGACGTCCGAGAAGGTCGTCTTGGGGGTGTCCTTGGTGATGAGCTTGGCCTTCGACTTGCCGAAGTTCATCACGCGGCTGCCGCCGCCCTGCATCTGGTTCATCAGGAACAGGAAGACGACCACGATGAGGACGAAGGGGAGCAGGGAGAGCAGGATCCCGACGAACGGGTTCTGCTTGGACGGCGCCACGGTGTAGCCGTCCGTGATCTGCTTGTCCTGGTACTTGGTCTGCAGCGTGTTGGCGATGGTCACGCCCTGGTCGCCGATGTAGCTCGCCTGGATCTTCGAGCTGCCCTCGACCTTCTCGCCGTCCTTGAGCGTGACCTTGATGGTCTGCTCGTCACCGGTGGTGAGCTTGGCCGACTCGACCCTGTTGTCGTTGATCGCTGCCACGACCTGGCCGGTGTCCACCGTCTTGTAGCCGCCGGACGAGCCGACGACCTGCATCAACACGACCACGGCAAGGACGGCCAGCACGATCCACATGACCGGCCCACGGAAGTATCGCTTCACGTCCATCCATACGGAGCGGAGCCGCCCCGTCCCTCCTGCCATAGTGAGTTTGATAAGACAGTTCTTCTGACGGTACCCCAGCATCGTGGGCCGAAGCCGCACCGGAGAGCCGGGAGGCCGTCCGCATGGTCCAACGGCGGGGGACCCGCTGGGGTTCCCGGTCGCCGGGCCGAACCGGCCCGTCCGGCCCAGTGACCGGACGGGAAGGGGACTCAGCCGCCGTAGACGTGGGGCGCGAGCGTCCCGACGAACGGCAGGTTGCGGTACTTCTCCGCGTAGTCGAGCCCGTACCCGACGACGAACTCGTTCGGGATGTCGAAGCCGACCCACTCCACGTCGATGGCGACCTTGGCGGCGTCCGGCTTGCGCAGCAGGGTGCAGATCTTCAGCGACTCCGGCTCGCGCGAGCCGAGGTTGTTGATCAGCCAGGACAGCGTCAGGCCGGAGTCGATGATGTCCTCGACGATCAGGACGTGCCGGCCCTTGATGTCGGTGTCGAGGTCCTTCAGGATCCGCACGACGCCGGACGACTGGGTGCCCGCGCCGTACGAGGACACCGCCATCCAGTCCATCGTGACGGGGGTGGACAGCGCCCGGGCGAGGTCGGCCATGACCATCACCGCGCCCTTCAGGACGCCGACGATGAGCAGGTCCTTGCCCGCGTACTCCGCGTCGATCTTCGCGGCCAGCTCGGCCAGCTTCGCGTCGATCTCTTCCTTGGTGATGAGCACCTGCTGGAGGTCGGCACCCATGTCTTTCGCGTCCACCCGCATCACTTTCGGTCGTCCCACCGGCTGTCGCGCTCCGCCGCAGGGGGTCGGATTCAGCCTTGCCGAATCACCAGTCTGCCACCCTGGCGCTGGGCGACGACCCGGCCGGGGAGGTTGATGGCCCCCTGGCCGCGCCAGCCGGTGATCAGCCGGTCGACTTCCTCGATGTGGCGGGCGAACAGGGAACCGGCGGGAGCGCCGGCCTCGATCGCGGCCCGGCGCAGGATCCGGCGGCGCACGGCGGGCGGCAGGGCGTAGAGCTTGGCGCACTCCAGCAGGCCCGTGGCGTCCCGTACGGCGGCCTCGGCCTGGCGGGCCCAGGTGTCGAGGGCGTCGGCGTCGTCGCGGGAGAGCTGGGCCGTCCGGGCGAGGGCCTCCACGACGCCCTTGCCGAGCGCCTTCTCCAAGGCGGGCAGGCCCTCGTGCCGCAGCCGGGACCGGGTGTAGGCGGGGTCGGCGTTGTGCGGGTCGTCCCAGACGGGCAGCGACTGGGCCATGCAGGCCTTGCGGGCGGTCTGCCGGTCGAGGTGGAGGAAGGGGCGCCGGTAACGGCCGCCGGCCCCCGAGACCGCGGCCATGCCCGACAGGGAGCGGATGCCGGAGCCGCGGGCCAGACCGAGCAGGACGGTCTCGGCCTGGTCGTCCCGGGTGTGGCCGAGGAGGACCGCGGCGGCGCCGTGGCGCCGAGCGGCGGCGTCGAGGGCGGCGTAGCGGGCGTCGCGCGCGGCGGCCTCCGGGCCGCCCTCGCGGCCGACGGTGACGGCGGTCGACTCGACGGGGTCGAGCCCGAGTTCGCGCAGGCGCTGGACGACCTCGGCGGCGCGCTGGTCGGAGCCGGTCTGCAGGCCGTGGTCGACGGTGACGCCGCCCGCGCGGATGCCGAGCCGGGGCGCCTCGAAGGCGAGGGCGGAGGCGAGGGCCATGGAGTCGGCCCCGCCGGAGCATGCCACGAGCACGAGCGGCGACTGCGGGCGCTCGTGCGGGGGGTGCGCGGCGGCCGGGACGAACGGCGCCGGGGATCCGGCGGCCGCCGGGGTCGGCACCGGGCGCTGCGCGGAGGTCTGTTCGGTCAGGATGTCGTGGAGGACGCGGCGGACCGCCAGGCGTATCGCCGCGACCGCAGGATGGGGACCCATGTCCGGTTCCCTTCATGAAGTTTTCGGGGGGTGAGCCCGAAGTCCGGTCACGCAGAGTGTGTAGATGGTGACAGAACCGGGGCGCTCCCCGAGCATTGCACGCCTGCGGGAGCCTCACGGTCCCTCGGACGGGTGATTGGAGCGGCGTTCGTCTGCCGTCGGCCGATTCCTTCCGCGTCCCTCCACGTCCTCGCCCGTCGTTTCCCGTCCGCGCCCGTCGTTGCTCGCCGTTGCCCGTGAATTGCCCGCCGTTTCTGCCCGGCGGGTGGGATCAGGACCCGGCGGGGCGGTGCACGCGCGCGATCCAGTCCGCCGGCCGGGAGATCTCCGCCTTGGTGGGGAGCGTGTTCGGGCTGGTCCAGACGCGGTTGAAGCCGTCCATGCCGACCTCGTCGACGACGGCCCGCACGAAGCGCTCGCCGTCGCGGTACTGGCGGAGCTTGGCGTCCAGGCCGAGCAGCTTGCGCAGGGCGGTGTCCAGGCGGGAGGCGCCCTTGGCGCGGCGCTGCTGGAACTTCTCGCGGATCTCGGCGACGCTCGGCACGACGGCGGGCCCGACGCCGTCCATCACGAAGTCGGCGTGGCCCTCCAGGAGGGACATCACCGCGGTGAGGCGGCCGAGGATCTCGCGCTGCGCCGGGGACTGCACGAGCTCGACGAGGGACCGGCCGCCGTCGTCCTCCTCCGCCTCGGGACGCCCGCCGGCCAGCGACTGGGCCGCCTCGCGGATCCGCTCCAGGAAGGTCATGGGGTCGACGTCGGTCTCCGCCAAGAACGACTGGATTTCGCCCTCCAGGTGGTCGCGCAGCCAGGGCACGGCGGAGAACTGGGTGCGGTGCGTCTCCTCGTGCAGGCACACCCACAGGCGGAAGTCGTGGACGTCGACGTCGAGTTCGCGCTCCACGTGGACGATGTTGGGGGCGACCAGCAGCAGGCGGCCGCCGCCGCTCCCGCCGGCCGGCAGGTCGCGGGTGGCCGGGGCGAAGGTCTCGTACTGTCCGAGGACGCGGGAGGACAGGAACGACAGCAGCATGCCCAGCTCGACGCCGGTGACCTTGCCGCCGACGGCGCCGAGGACCGCGCCGCCGGCGCTGTTGCCGCGACGTTCCTGCATCTTCTCCAGCAGGGGCTTGAGGATCTCCCGGAAGCCCGCGACGTTCGCCCGGACCCAGCCGGGGCGGTCGACGACCAGGACCGGGGTGTCGTGGATCTCCTCGGTGCCCATCCGGGTGAAGCCCCGGACGTGCTCCTCGGAGGCCTTGGCGTGACGGCGCAGCTCGGCGACGACGGCTCTGGCCTCGTCGCGGCTCACCTCGGGGCCCGGCCGCACGAGCCGGGTCGCGGTCGCGACCGCGAGATTCCAGTCGACCATCTCGGCACCACCGATGCTCGTCATGCGTCAACCGTACGTGAGCCCTCCCCCTTGGGGCAGAGCACGGAGCACCAGGGGCTACTGCTCAACGTCCTTCGCTGCTCCCACCGAAGGGGCGCGGGGAACTGCGCGACCAGCCCCCACCGGCCCCGCACCCCGACGACAACCGCGGCCCACCCCCACGAACCGCCCCGCTCAGCCGCAGCCGCACGCCGCCAGCGCCGTAGCCGCCCGGTCCAGCGCCGCCTGCACCGGCCCCGCCGGCCCCGGGCTCTCCGGGTCCGCCGTGAGGAACGCGAACGCCAGCAGGCGTCCGTCCTGGTCGACGACCGTGCCGGCCAGGGTGTTGACGCCGGTCAGCGTGCCGGTCTTGGCGCGCACCACGCCCGCCGCGCCGTCGGCCGGCCCGTCCGTGTAGCGCGTGGACAGCGTGCCGGTGAACCCGGCGACCGGCAGCCCCGTGAGGGCGGCCCGCAGACCGGGCCGGGTGGGGTCGGCCGCCTTGGTGAGGAGGGCGGTGAGCAGCCGCGCGGTGAGCTTGTCGGTCCGGTCCAGCCCGCTGCCGTCGTGGAAGACGGCCCCCGCATGCGGCAGTCCGAGCTTCTTCAGCTGCGCCCCGATCGCCGCGCCCCCGCCGGCGAAGTCCGCGCGCGTGCCGGTCGCGAGGGCGGTCTGGCGGGCCAGGGCCTCGGCGATGTCGTTGTCGCTGTTGGTGAGCATCCGCTCGACCAGCGCGGACAGCGGCGGGGAGGACACCGTCGCGAGGGTCTCGGCGCGGGTGGACGCCTTGGAGGGGCCGGGGGGCGAGGTGGCGATGCCGGCCGCGTTGAGGAACGCGGCGAACTCGTTCGTGGCCTGCGCCGCCGGGTCGGGGTAGCGCCGTACGGGGCCGCTGGTGGAGTCGTCGGTGCGGGCCTCGTCCGCCGCCAGGGCGGTGACGCGGGCGAGGTTGGGGTTGTCCCCGATGGGGTGCCGACCGGACCCGGCGAACAGGGTGGTGTCGTACGACAGCGTGACCCGCTGGATGCCGCGCTTCTTCAGCGCCGCCGCGGTCGAGCCGGCCAGGGTGCGCAGGCTCGCCCAGCCGTCGGCGCGGGGGCGCGCCGTGAGGGTGGGGTCGCCGCCGCCGACCAGGACGAGTTCGCCGGTGTCGGGTTCGAGGGCAGTGCGCGTGGTGAGGCGGTGGTCGGGGCCCATCGCGGACAGCGCGGCGACGGCGGTGGCGATCTTGGTGGTCGAGGCGGGCGTCAGGGCCTGGTCGGCGCCGGAGCCGTGGAGCAGCCGTCCGGTGGCCACGTCGACGACGGCGGCGGTGTGCAGGGGGCCGAGCGCCGGGTCGCCGAGGAGGGGGCCGAGGACGGTGGCGACGGCGGCCGGGTCCGGGGCGGACTGCGGCGCGGACTTCACGGTGTTGCCGGTGGCGCCGCCGAGGCCGGTGAGGACGGCGGCGGCGCTGGGCGCGGGGCGCGGTACGGCGTCCCCGGGGTGCGTCGGGCCGTGCGCGGGTCCGTGATCTGTGCCACCCGTGCGGTCGAGGGCGACGGCGTGGTCCCGCTCGGCCGTACGCTGACCGGTGGAGTCCCAGGGGCCGGCGGCGGTGACCACACCGGCGGCCAGGGCCAGCCCGACGGTCGTCGCACCCGCGGTGTAGCGCCAGTGCGGGCCGGGCTTCGGGCGTGAGCCGCGCAGGTGCCCAACCCGCGCCTTCGTGGCCTGCACCAGCCGTGCGACCCGTGGCTGGACGGCCCGCGCGACCCGGGCCACCCGGGGGCCGGCGGCGTCCGTGTCCCGCGGTGCGCCGGACGGCGTGACCCGCGCGGAGACGTTCCGCCGCAGCCGGGCGAGCGGTGGTGCCACGGCCGCCGCGACCCGGGCCAGACGGGGGCGTAGGGCGGCGGCGACCCGTGCCGCGTGCGGTCCCGCGGCCCGCCAAGGCCTCAGTTCTGGCACGACCACCAGCCCCTTTCGCGATCACACACCTGCGTGAGGGACACTTAATCACCCGAAGTATGTGTTGATCATGGAGGAGCCACCGGTGGAGTTCGACGTCACGATCGAGATTCCGAAGGGTTCGCGGAACAAGTACGAGGTGGACCACGAGACCGGTCGGATCCGCCTGGACCGTCGACTCTTCACCTCGACCGCCTACCCGACCGACTACGGCTTCGTCGAGAACACCCTCGGCGAGGACGGTGACCCGCTGGACGCGCTGGTCATCCTGGACGAGCCCACCTTCCCGGGCTGCCTGATCCGCTGCCGCGCGATCGGCATGTTCCGGATGACCGACGAGGCCGGCGGCGACGACAAGCTGCTGTGCGTCCCGTCGACGGACCCGCGCGTGGAGCACCTGCGCGACATCCACCACGTGTCGGAGTTCGACCGTCTGGAGATCCAGCACTTCTTCGAGGTCTACAAGGACCTCGAGCCCGGCAAGTCCGTCGAGGGCGCCAACTGGGTCGGCCGCACGGACGCCGAGACGGAGATCGAGCGGTCGTACAAGCGCTTCAAGGAGCAGGGCGGCCACTGAGCTCTGATTCTCTGAGCAGGCACACCGAGGGGTCGCACGCGTGCGCGTGCGGCCCCTTCGTGTGTCGAATGGATCTCCGTGCGCATACTGAGGGATACGGAATGTGTCGTTCAGGGAGCGTTGCTCAGTGACGGAGGCGGAGGACCGCAAGCCGCAGTCGGACGAGGCGAGGAGTGGCTACGACGGCGAGTCGACGTCGGAGATCACCTCGGAGTTCGCCCTCCCCGAGGGGCTGGCGGTCCACAGGACCGGTGGTGAGGCGGAGACCACGTCGGAGTTCGCCCTCCCGCGAGGGCTGGACGCGCCGCACGTGACCACCGCCGAGCCGGAGGGGTCGGCGTTCAGCCTGCCGAGCACGTACGACGCGCGCAGCGCGCCGGCCGCGTTCACGCCGCCCGCCGGGATGCCTGCGGTGAGCCTCGCCAAGGACGTGCCCTGGCAGGACCGGATGCGGGCGATGCTGCGCATGCCGGTGACCGAGCGGCCCGCGCTGGAACACCGCTCGAAGGCGGAGGACGAGGGGCCGGCCGTTCCGCGCGTGCTGGACCTGACCCTGCGCATCGGCGAGCTGCTGCTCGCCGGCGGGGAGGGCGCGGAGGACGTCGAGGCGGCCATGTTCGCGGTGTGCCGCAGCTACGGCCTGGACCGCTGCGAGCCGACCGTCACCTTCACGCTGCTGTCGATCTCCTACCAGCCGTCGCTGGTGGAGGACCCGGTGACGGCGTCGCGCACGGTGCGCCGCCGGGGCAGCGACTACACGCGGCTGGCGGCCGTGTTCCGGCTCGTGGACGACCTGAGTGACCCGGAGACCCACCTGTCGCTGGAGGACGCCTACCGGCGCCTCGCGGAGATCCGCCGCAACCGGCACCCGTACCCCACCTGGGTGCTCACCTCGGCCAGCGGGCTGCTCGCGGGAGCGGCCTCGGTGCTGGTCGGCGGCGGGGTGCTGGTGTTCCTGGCGGCGGCGGTCGGCGCCATGCTCGGCGACCGGCTGGCCTGGCTGTGCGCGGGGCGCGGGCTGCCGGAGTTCTACCAGTTCCTGGTGGCCGCGATGCCGCCCGCGGCGCTGGGGGTCGCACTGACGCTCGCCCACGTCGACGTGGCCGCGTCCGGGGTGATCACCGGTGGGCTGTTCGCGCTGCTGCCGGGGCGGGCGCTGGTGGCGGGTGTGCAGGACGGGCTGACCGGCTTCTACATCACCGCGGCCGCGCGCCTGCTGGAGGTCATGTACTTCTTCGTCGGCATCGTCGTCGGGGTGCTGGTGGTGCTCTACGTGGGCGTGAGCCTGGGCGCCCACCTCAACCCCGACGCGGCGCTGGTCGGGGCGCAGCGGCCGGTGGTGCAGACCGTCGCGTCCATGGTGCTGTCGCTGACCTTCGCGGTGCTGCTCCAGCAGGAGCGGTCCACGGTGCTCGCGGTGACCCTCAACGGCGGTGTCGCCTGGGTCGTCTACGGCGCGATGCGCTACACGGGCGAGATCTCACCGGTGGCCTCCACGGCGGCCGCGGCGGGCCTGGTGGGCCTGTTCGGGCAGTTGCTCTCGCGCTACCGGTTCGCGTCGGCGCTGCCGTACACGACGGCGGCGATCGGGCCGCTGCTGCCGGGCTCCGCCACGTACTTCGGGCTGCTGGCCATCGCGCAGAACGAGGTGGACCGCGGGCTGGTGTCGCTGACCAAGGCGGCGGCGCTGGCCATGGCCATCGCGATCGGCGTCAACCTCGGGTCGGAGGTCTCCCGGCTGTTCCTGCGCGTCTCGGTGGAGAAGCGCAGGGCGGCGAAGCGGACCCGCGGCTTCTGAGCCGGGCGGCTGACGGACCGCCGCCCGGGCCGGTCAGTACCCGCCCTGGTCGTACGGGTACGGGCCGTTGTTCTGCTGCTGGTAGCGGCCGTTGTCCTGCTGCGGGTACGGGCCGTTGTCGCGCTGCTGGTACGGGCCGTCGTCCTGCTGCGGGTAGCCGCCCTGCTGGGCGCCGTACGGCTGCTGCTGCGGCTGGTGCTGGTGCTGGTGCTGCTGCTGGGGGTACTGACCGCCGTAGTACTCGTTCTGGTCGTAACCCTGCTGGTAGCCCTGGTCGTTGGCGTACGGCGCCTGCTGGTGCTGAGGCTGCGGCTCGTACTGCTGCGGGTACGGCTGCTGGTGCTGCCGGGCCTGCTGCGGGTGCCGGGGCTCCGGCTCTATGCGGCGGAGCTGGGTCGTGGCGTCGTCCATCATCTGGTGCTGGTGCTGGTGTCGCGGGGCCTCGGGCTCCTCGGAGGCCTGCGCCGCCGCGCGCTTCTTCTTCTTGCCGCGCTCGCGCAGGTACTCGATGAGGATCGGGACGACCGACACCAGGACGATGAGGACCAGGATGGCCTCGACGTTGTTCTTGATGACCCCGATCTGGCCCAGCCAGTAGCCCGCCAGGGTGACGCCGGTGCCCCACGCGACACCGCCGATGACGTTGTAGACCAGGAACGTGCGGTACTTCATCCGGCCGGCGCCCGCCACGATCGGGGCGAAGGTGCGCACGATGGGCACGAAGCGGGCCAGCACGATGGCCTTCGGGCCGAACTTCTCCATGAACTCGTGGGCCTTGTCCAGGTTCTCCTGCTTGAAGAGCTTGGAGTTGGGCCGGCCGAAGAGCTTGGGACCGAGGAACTTCCCGATCATGTAGCCCACTTGGTCGCCGAGGACGGCGGCCAGCACGATCAGCGTGCACACCAGCCACAGCGGCTGGCTGATGAAGGTGCCCTCGGCCACGAACAGACCGGCCGTGAACAGCAGGGAGTCGCCGGGCAGGAAGGCGAACAGCCCGGACTCCGCGAAGACGATCAGCAGGATGCCGGGCAGGCTGAACGTCTCGATCAGGTAGTCCGGGCTGAGCCACTCGGGGCCGAGCGCAAGCGTGGTCACGGGTCTGTGGCTCCTGCGGGTGGGGGTGCGGGCGGGGGGCTGGCTGCCTCAACGTATCAACGCAGCCGACCGGGCCCAGGTTCCATGGGCCCCCTCAGGATGCACTGTGGGCGCCCCGGCACAAAGCTGTGTCCATGAGCATCGAGGACCACGGCGGTGGGCAGGACCCCCGCCCCGACGTACTGGTCGTCACGACGAACGACGTGCCCGGGCACCGGGTGCAGCAGGTCATCGGTGAGGTCTTCGGACTGACCGTGCGCTCGCGGCACCTGGGCAGCCAGATCGGCGCCGGCCTGAAGTCGATGGTCGGCGGCGAGCTGAGGGGCCTGACGAAGACGCTGGTGGCGACCCGCAACCAGGCGATGGAACGGCTCGTCGAGCAGGCACGCGCGCGGGGCGCCAACGCGGTGCTGGCCTTCCGCTTCGACGTGACCGAGGCGGCCGACGTCGGCACGGAGGTGTGCGCGTACGGCACGGCGGTGATCCTGGCCCAGGAGTGATCCCGGGCCCAGGAGCGGCTCAGCCGCCGTGCCGGGCCGCGTTCGCCCGGATCGCCTCGCGCAGGTGCTCGGCCAGGCCGGGCCGCATCGCGTCGTAGAACGCCTTGAAGCGCTCGTCGGCGGCGTACAGGTCGCCGAGGTCGCGGTGCGCGGCGTACGAGCAGGGGTAGAACCAGCCGTCGATGTGCAGCCGGTGCTCCTCCGCGAGGTCCATCGCCGCCTCGCCGGCCGGCGCCTCCCCCGCGGCCATCAGGGCGGCGTAGCGCTCGCCCCAGTCGGCCACCTCGGCCCGCATCCGCTGCCAGTCGCCCTTGGTGTAGGACGCGGCGCGGCGCTGCGACTCGGCGTAGGTCTCCGTGCCGCCCCAGCGGCGCTCGGCCTCCTCGGCGTACTGCTCGGGGTCCTTGTCACCGAAGACCTCGAACCTCTCCTCGGGCGTGAGGTTGATACCCATCGTGCGTGCCTCCATGGCGTGCTCCACGGCCTCGGCCATCTTCCGCAGCTTCTCGATCCGGGCGGTCAGCAGCTCGTGCTGCCGGCGTAGGTGCTCCCGCGGGTCCGCGTCCGGGTCGTCGAGCAGGGCCGCGACCTCGTCGAGGGGGAAGCCGAGCTCCCGGTAGAACAGGATCTGCTGGAGCCGGTCGAGGTCCGCGTCGCCGTAGCGCCGGTGGCCGGCGTGGCTGCGCTCGCTCGGCACCAGCAGGCCGATGGCGTCGTAGTGGTGCAGGGTGCGCACCGTGACCCCGGCGAAGCCGGCCACCTGTCCGACGGAATGGCTCACTTCCGCTCCTTTCCTTGCGCGCTCCACAGTGGGTCCTCACGCCGCGTGAGGTGCAAGCGGCTTTCCCCCGGCGGGGCTGCCCGGCGCTCCCCCGAGGGCCGCGCTTGGGAGGTCGCGTCCCTTTTGTCTGCTTATCGTGATCGCGTGGCCCAGGACTCCGCGCGGCAGGCGCCCTCCACCGCTCCGGCGGCCCCCGCGCGCGTGCTGCTGCGGTCGCTGCTGCCCGCCCTGGTGGTGGGCGTGACGGCGAGTCTGATCTTCATCGGGGTGAGCGCGGCGGCCGAACAGCTCCAGGACGTGCTGTGGACGGACCTGCCGGACGCCCTGGGCGTGGGCCGCTACTCGGTGCTGTGGATGACGGTGATGCTCGTCGCGACGGGCGTGGCGGTGGGCCTGGTGGTGTGGCGCATCCCGGGGCACGCGGGTCCCGATCCGGCGACCACCGGCCTCGACGCGCCCGTGCTGCCGCCCGTCGTGCTGCCCGGGCTGCTGCTCGCGACCGCCCTGATGCTGGCCGGCGGTCCGAGCCTCGGCCCGGAGAACCCGATCATCGCGGTGAACGTGGGCCTGGCGGTGTGGCTGGGCACGCGGGTGCTCCCCCGCGCCCCGACCGGGCTGTGGGGCGCGCTGGCGGAGGCGGCGACGATCGGCGCGCTGTTCGGCACGCCGGTCGCGGCGGCACTGGTCATCTCCGAGGCGCTGGCGGGCCGCCGGGTGCAGGGGCTGCTGTGGGACAACCTGTTCGCGCCGCTGACCGCCGCCGCGGCCGGTGCGATCACCACGACGCTGGTGGCCCACCCGAGCTTCGACCTGCACCTGCCGCCGCTCGGCCGCCCCGACTGGACCGACCTGCTCGCCGCCCTCGTGGTCGCCTCGGCGGGCGCGCTGCTCGGCCTGTGCGCGGTGTACCTCTTCCCGTACGTCCACGGCGCCTTCCGGCGGCTGCGGCACCCGATGCTGGCGCTCCCGGCCGGCGGGGTCGTGCTGGCCCTGCTGGCGGCCGCGGGCGGGCACCTGACGCTCTTCAAGGGGCTGGACGAGATCGGGGAGCTGGCGCGCGACCCGGAGGGCTGGTCGGCGGGCGGCTTCGCGACCATGGCGGTGGTGAAGCTGGCGGCGATGCTCGTCGCCGCGTCCTGCGGCTTCCGCGGCGGGCGGATCTTCCCGTCGGTGTTCGTCGGCACCGCCCTCGGCCTGTGCGCGCACGCGCTCGTGCCGGCGGTGCACCCGGCGCTCGGGGTGGCGACGGCCGTGCTCGGCGTGCTGCTCGCGGTCACCCGGCAGGGCTGGGTGAGCCTGTTCACCGCCGCGGTGCTGGTCTCCTCGCCGACCGTGCTCGCCCTGCTGTGCATCGCCTCGCTGCCGGGCCTGGCTGCTGGTGACGGGACGACCGCAGATGCAATTGCGGCCTGACGGGACCCCGGTGCGCTGACCACCGCACGGTCAGCGGCCCAGGCGGGTGAACGTGCGTACCGCCAGCGGGAAGAAGACCGCGAGGAGCGCCAGCGGCCACAGGATGGCCGCCGTCAGGTGGCCGTCCTCCCCGCCGGGGGCGCCCAGCAGGTCGCGCACGGCCGTGGCCGTCCGGGACATCGGGTTCCACTCCACGGCCGTGCCCAGCCAGCCCGGCATGGACCCGGGCGCGGCGAGCGCGTTCGACAGGAACCCGACCGGCCAGACCAGGATCTGCACGGCCTGCACCAGCTCCGGCTTCCCGGCGACCAGGGCCAGGTGGATGCCGATCCACAGCATCGCGAAGCGCAGGAGCAGCAGCAGGCCGACGGCGGCCAGGAAGGCGCCGGGGCCGCCGTGCGGCCGCCAGCCGAGCGCGAGGCCCACCCCGGCCAGCGCGGCCAGGGACAGCACCGACTGGAGCATGTCGGCGCCCGCCCGGCCGACCAGGACGGCGCCGTCGGCCATGGGCAGGGACCGGAAGCGGTCGATGACGCCCTTGTTCAGGTCCTGGGTGACGGCGAGCATCGTGCTCTCCAGCCCGAAGACCATGGTGAGCGCGAGCATGCCGGGCAGCAGGTAGTCGAGGTAGTCGCCGCGCACCCCGCGGCCGCCGCCGATCAGGTAGCCGAACATCAGCAGCAGCATCACGGAGAAGGCCACCCCGACGACCAGCCGGACGGGCTGCCGGGCCCAGTGGGCGAGCTCCCGGCGGGTCATGGTCCAGCAGTCGGTCAGCGCGTCGGCGTTCATGCGGCCCTGCCCTTCGTGCGGTCGTGGTCCGTCGTGCGGTCGCGTCCCGCCGTCCCGTCGCCGTCCCCCGCGCGGTCGCGTCCCGCCACCCCGTCCCGCGCCTCCGTGCCGTCCCGCTCCTCCGCCCCGTCCCGCGGTCCGGTCAGGTGCAGGAACACCTCGTCCAGCGTGGGCCGGCGCAGGGCGATGTCCTCGGCCTCGATCCCCGCTTCGTCGAGCGCCCGTACGACGCCGGAGAGGGCGGCCATGCGGTCGGTGACCGGGGCGCTGATCAGCCGACGGTCGGCGTCCACGCGGAGGTCGTCGCGGGCCACCGGCAGCAGCGCGACGGCGGCGCCGAGCTGTCCCGCGTCGCGCAGCACCACGTCGATGCGGTCGCCGCCGGTGCGGGACTTGAGCGCGTCGGGCGTGCCCTCGGCGACCACCCGCCCGCGGTCGACGAGCGAGACGAGGTCGGCGAGCTGGTCGGCCTCCTCCAGGTACTGCGTGGTGAGCAGCACGGTCGTGCCGCCGCCGACCAGGGAGCGCACCGAGGCCCACACCTCGGCGCGGCCGCGCGGGTCGAGGCCCGTGGTGGGCTCGTCCAGGAACAGCACGCGGGGCTCGGTGACGAGGGCGGCGGCGAGGTCCAGGCGGCGCCGCATGCCGCCGCTGTAGGCGCGGACGGGCTTGCGGCCGGTGTCGGTGAGGCCGAAGCGCGCGAGGAGCTCGTCGGCGCGCACGCGTGCGTGGCGGGCACCGAGGTGGTGGAGGCGGCCGAACATCTCCAGGTTCTGCCGGCCGCCCAGCTCCTCGTCCAGGGCCGCGTGCTGGCCCAGCAGGCCGATGGCGCGGCGGACCGCGCGGGCCCCGCCCACCACGTCGTGCCCGGCCACCTCGACCCGGCCGGCATCGGGCCGCAGCAGGGTGGCCAGGATGCGCACCAGGGTGGTCTTGCCGGCGCCGTTGGGTCCGAGGACCGCGTGCACGGTGCCGGGGGCGACCAGCAGGTCCAGTCCGTCCAGCGCGGCCTTGCCGCCGTACCGCTTGCGGACTCCCTCGACGGTGATCGCGGGGTCGTCGGTCACAGCGCGCCCTCCCGTTTAGTCAAACTTGACTACTTGCTTTCACCGTACTGCGGCCGGCCCTACTCGTCAAACTTGATTAGTGATCGTCCTGCGGGTGCCGGTCCCCCGTCGCGTACGGGTTCTCCTGGCCGTCGGCCAGGACGCCGACGAACGGCTCGCCCTCCCCCGCGAAGGTGTACGCCCCGCCCTCGATCCGCTCGACGAGCCCGCGGGTCCACGCCGACTCGGCGTCGGCCGTGTGGACCCAGAAGTGCATGATCTCGCCGATGTGCCCGAGCTGTTCGGGGCCGTCCGCGGGGACGTAGTGCTCGGTGACGGCGGCGCGCCACTGCGCGATCCGCTCGATCCGCTCCTTCAGCAGCGCCACCGCCTCCTCGCGCGGCAGGTCGACCATGAAGCCGATCGCCGCGGACTTCACGTCCACCTTCTGGTCGTACGAGGTCAGCGCCTCGCGCACCAGGCGCAGGAACTCCTCGGTGCCGGCCTCGGTGATCTCGTACTCGGTGCGCGGCGGGCCGCCGGCGGTGGACGGGGCCGTCTCGTGCGCGCGCAGCAGCCCCTGCTTGGCCATCTGCTTCAGCGCGTGGTAGATCGAGCCGGGCTTGGCGTGGGACCACTCGTGGGCGCCCCAGTACTCCAGGTCGTTGCGGACCTGGTAGCCGTGGGCCCGCCCGTGCTGGCGCACCGCGCCCAGCACGAGGAGACGGATCGCTGACATGGGCTCCAGCGTAGGACTCGTGCGGGCCGCGCCGGACCGGGGCGGCCGCGGGCCCGGCGCGCTCAGGAGCCGCCCTGCTCCAGCGCCACGAGCTCGAAGGCGGTCTTGCCGTCCAGGGACTCCCGGATGATGTCGGCGTGGCCGGCGTGCCGCGCGGTCTCGCGGATCAGGTGCAGGCACAGCCAGCGCAGCGAGACCCGCTCGTCCGGCGGGAACCACGGCTCGTTCGGCAGCGCGAAGGTGTCGTCCAGGCTCGGCGCGGAGCGGATGAACTCCTCCGTCTCGGCGGCGACCTCCTCCCAGTACGCCAGCTGCCCGGGCAGCGTCTCGTCGCCGACCAGGACGAAGCACTCGTGCCAGTTCGACCGGTCCCGCTTCACGGCCGGCGGCACGCCCTTGGCGCGGGAGATCCAGCCCTGCTCCACCTCGGCGGCGTGCTTGACCAGCCCGGCCAGGGACAGCTCACTGGCGCTCGGGCGGCTGGACGCCTGCTCCTCGGTCAGCCCCAGCACCGCCCGGCGGATGCCGCCGCGCTGCTCCGCGAGGAAGGACAGCAGCGCCCCCCGCTCGTCGCCCTGCGCCTCGGCTCGCACGTGAGTGACCATTTTCGGCCGCCTTTCGTCGGGTCCCACCGCCAGGCCCTTGCTGCCTGACACGGACGACGTTACGGACCCTTGCGGTCAGCCGCTGTCCTCAACCCGGGGACGTCCCCCGAAGGGTTCCACGACTCCCGCAGACCCCTGGGACCGCTCAGAAGGGGAACCGGCTCCGGCCGCGCTGCACCGAGATCCACTTCAGGGTGGTGAAGGCGTCCAGGGTCGTCTCGCCGTTCAGCCGGCCGATACCGGAGTGCTTCTCGCCGCCGAACGGCACCAGCGGCTCGTCGTGGATCGTGCCGTCGTTGACGTGGAACATCCCGGTGTCCACGCGCTTGGCGAAGGCGACGCCCCGCTCGACGTCGGCGGTGTGGACGGCGCCGCTGAGGCCGTACGGCGTGTCGTTGACGATGCGGATGGCCTCCTCCTCGCCGTCGAAGGGGACGAGCAGCGCGAGCGGGCCGAAGATCTCCTTGTGCAGCAGCGCCGAGTCGGCGGGAACGTCCGTCAGCACGGACGGCTCGACGAGGTTGTCGGTCGCCCCGCCGCGCACCAGGACCGTGGCGCCCTCGGCGACCGCCTGGTCGACGGCGGCCGACACGGCGTTCGCCTGGAGGGAGTTGGCCACCGGGCCGATGACGGTCTGCGGGTCGCTCGGGTCGCCGGTCTTGAGCGTCCTGACCTTGGCGACGAACTTCTCGGTGAACTCCTCGGCCACCGAGCGGTCCACCAGGACGCGGTTGGCGGCCATGCAGACCTGGCCCTGGTCGACGTAGCGGCTGAAGACGGCCGCGTCGACGGCGTAGTCGATGTCCGCGTCGTCCAGGACCACCAGGGCGCTGTTGCCGCCGAGTTCGAGCACCGTGCGCTTGAGCTGGGCCGCGCAGACGGTGGCGATGTGCCGGCCGACCTTGTCGGAGCCGGTGAAGGAGATGACCTTGGGGACCGGGTGCTCGATGAAGGCGTCGCCTATCTCGGCTATGTCGGTCAGCACGACGTTGAGCAGCCCGGCCGGCAGGCCCGCGTCCTCGAAGATCCGCGCGATGTAGGTGCCGCCGACGACCGGGGTGTCCTGGTGCGGCTTGAGCACGACGCCGTTGCCGAGGGCGAGCGCGGAGGCGACCGGCTTGATCGACAGCAGGAACGGGAAGTTGAACGGGCTGATCACGCCGACCACGCCGACCGGCTCGCGGTACAGGCGGTTCTCCTTGCCCTCGATCGGCGACGGCAGCAGCCGGCCCTCGGAGCGCAGGGTCAACTGGGCGGCCTCGCGCAGGAACTCCTTGGCGAGCCCGATCTCGAACCCGGCCTTGAGGTGCGTGCCGCCCAGTTCGGCGATGATCGCCTCGGTGATCTCCTGCTCGCGCTCCTCGACCAGGCGCAGGGCGCGCTCGAAGACGGCACGGCGGGTGTAGGGATTCGTGGTCGCCCACGCCTGCTGGGCCCGCTGGGCCGCGCGGTAGGCCTGGTCCACCTCGTCGACGGTGGCGATGGTGATCGAGGCCAGCTTCGTGCCGTCGTACGGGTTGACGTCGATGATGTCCCAGGAGCCGGTGCCCGGGCGCCATTCGCCGTCGATGTACTGCAGGGCCAGGTCGGTGAAGCAGGACGACATGTGATCCCTCAATCCCTTGCCGTCGGAGCACGAAGGCTCTGATCTCGCGTCATCGTACTTATGTCCGGCGTGAGTTGGAGGGCGCGTTGACGGAAAAGGCGAGGCGACGGGCGGGATGCGGGGGTCTGTCCCCCCGGGCGCGACGGACCGGCGCGGGCCTGCGACGGCACCGCGCGGTTCCACGACGGCACCGCACCTGACCTACGAAACGGCACCGCCCTGACCTACGACGGCACCGCGCGTCCTACGACAGCTGGAGCAGGCCCCGCAGGAGGTCCCGGCTGGCGTCGGGACCCGGGCTGTCCTGCTGGAGTTCGCGCAGCGCGTTCTCGTACTGGGCGACGTCCTCGCGCTTGTCCAGGTACAGCGCGCTGGTGAGCTGCTCCAGGTAGACCACGTCGGACAGGTCGGACTCCGGGAAGCTGAGGATCGTGAAGGCGCCGGACTCGCCCGCGTGGCCGCCGAAGCTGAACGGCATGACCTGGAGGCGGATGTTGGGGCGCTCGGAGATCTCGATGAGGTGCTGGAGCTGGCCGCGCATCACCTCGCGGTCGCCGTAGGGGCGGCGCAGGGCGGCCTCGTCGAGGACGATGTGGACGTCGGGGGCGTTCTCGGAGACGAGGTACTTCTGCCGCTCCAGGCGCAGTGCCACCCGGCGGTCGATGTCGGCGGTGCTCGCGTCCTTCATGCCCCGGCTGACGACGGCGTGCGCGTACGCCTCGGTCTGGAGCAGGCCGTGCACGAACTGCACCTCGTAGGCGCGGATCAGCGAGGCCGCGCCCTCCAGGCCGACGTAGGTGGGGAACCAGCTCGGCAGCACGTCCGAGTAACTGTGCCACCAGCCCGCCACGTTGGCCTCGCGGGCGAGTCCGACGAGCGCCGCGCGCTCCGCCTCGTCCGTGATGCCGTACAGCGTCAGCAGGTCCTCGACGTCACGTGTCTTGAAGCTCACCCGGCCCAGCTCCATCCGGCTGATCTTCGATTCCGAGGCACGAATGGAGTACCCCGCAGCCTCGCGCGTGATGCCGCGCGACTCACGCAGCCGCCTGAGTTGCGAGCCGAGCAGCATGCGTCGCACCACCGATCCGGGCTCTCCCGCGCTCACGTTCGCCAGCCTCCCCAACCGTCTTCAGGGGCAGGAGTCTGCCACTAAAACACTTCGAGCAGTACTCGTCCGATTACAGAGACGGAAAGAAGCCAAAGCATACGCACGGCGGCGCACAAGGGAAGAGGGCGGAGGACGCGACCACCGGCCGTCGATGTGCACGAAGATGGCGGAAAAAATGGCCAAGAAGCGGTACGGGCGGGTCGATTTCGGTCACGTGCACGTGCATCTGCCCTTGCATCTGGTGTACGCATCCGAAACCATGGTCCCGCGCCACCGCTGCATCGCAACGACCGCGAATTCCCGGGAGTGCCTCGCATGGGGACGAATGGATCGACCATGCTCGAGCCGTTACGGCAGGGCCTTCCGCCGCTGGATCCCGCGGCCGTGTCCAACGCTGCCTCGTGTGCCCTGCCCGCCCGCTTCGAAGCGGTGGGCGAGGCGCGCGGGTTCGCCCGGAAGACGCTCGGACAGTGGGACGTCGGCGACCGCTTCGACGACATATGCCTGGTCGTCTCCGAACTCGTCACCAACGCCCTGCGGCACGGCCTGTCGTCCCACGACGCCCCGTGCCCCGTCGACCGACACCCTTTCGTCCGGCTGCACTTGATGCACTGGACCGGCCGGCTGGTCTGCGCGGTGCGCGACCCCAGCCGTGAGGGGCCGGTCGCGGGCGAGGCGGACGACTTCGCGGCCGAGTCGGGCCGTGGCCTGTTCCTGGTGGACTCCTTCGCCGACGGGTGGGGCTGGCAGCCGCTGAACGGCGCGCTGGGCGGCAAGGTGGTCTGGGCACTGTTCCGGCTGCACACGCCGGCCGAGTAGACGCGATCCGGCGTCCGGGGGCACCGGGGCCTCCGCACGACCTTGTGTGGGCGCTCCTCTACGCGCGTCGCGGCCCGCTCCGGTGGGCGCGGCCGTGCGGGGACGTCGGCGTGTGCGTCGGGCGTGGGCGTCAGCCCGCGATCAGGTGGTCGAACTCCCCGTCCTTGACGCCGAGCAGCATCGCCTCGATCTCGGCCCGGGTGTAGACGAGCGCCGGGCCGTCCGGGAAGCGCGAGTTGCGCACCGCCACGTCACCGCCGGGCAGCCGCGCGAACTCCACGCAGGATCCCTGCGAGTTGCTGTGTCTGCTCTTCTGCCACGCGACGCCGTGCAGGTGTGTGGCCGCCATGCCGTTGTACACGTCGCGCCCCCCGTCAACATCGTGGTCCACAGGTCGCTCCCTGCTGGTGCACTGGCTCGTGTGGCCATTGGTGCGGTGGTCAACTGTCGGGGATCATAACCCCGTTCATGTGCAGTTGCATGAGCAGATGCACGTGCACGCGCGGTGTTCCTGTGGTTACAGCCTTGACGCACGCTTTACCGGACCGGTGCGATGTCTAGGGATCTGCTCCAGCGTCTGCCCCGAGGGGCACGGCACATGCGGTGACCGACCCCCGTTCACTAGGAACAGACGCACGGGGCGCCCCCGTTGTTCCGTCGCGGATGTGAAGATCCGTGGCGCCGGGCCGGGCGGACCCCCGCCGTCCGCCGGACGGAAGGCGTCCGTTCCGTGGCGCGGTCACCGCCGGCGGCGACCACGCCGGGCCGCGGCGCCGTGACCGGCCCGGGGAGGGCGACCGCGCCGTGCTGCGCCGCGCGGCGCACGCGGACCCCGGGCCCTCCGCCCGGCCGAGGCGCTCCGGTACGCACGGCGGAGAGCGCCGTACGACGTAGGGGCGAGGTGCGCCGGTGCTACGACCGGGCGCGGACGTCGGCGCCCGGGTGAGCGCGGTGCGCCGCGTGGCCGAGACGCGTCGCCCCCGAAGACGGGTGACAGCCGTACCGATGCGGGGGATCCCGTACGGCGATGAGCGCATCCAAGGGGCGGAAACCGGACGCCCCCGGAGGGGAGGTTCCGGGGGCGGGTCAGGGCGGGCGTCGGTCGGCGGGGCGGAAGGTGGGCGTCGGTCGGTGGGGTCGCTCCGGACGGGGTCGCGGTCAGCGGCTCCCGTACGGCAGCAAGGCCATCTCCCGGGCGTTCTTGACGGCGCGGGCGATGAGGCGCTGCTGCTGGGCCGTCACGCGGGTGACGCGTCGGCTGCGGATCTTGCCGCGGTCGGAGAGGAACGTCCGCAGCAGGTCGGTGTCCTTGTAGTCGACGTACGTGACACCCGCACGGTCGAGCGGGTTGGGCCGGTTCTTCCCGGGTGTGCGGCTGCGGTCGGTGCGGCGGGGCATGGCGGGTCAGACCTCCAGGAGCGGGTCGAAGGCGGGCGGCAGCCGCTTCCAGGCGTCGCGCCCGGCTGCGTATTCGGCGTCGGTGAGCAGGCAGGACTCCAGCAGCCGGGTCAGGCCCTCGCGGTCCAGGCCCGGCGAGGTGAAGACCAGGTGCTGGCCGCGGTCACCGTGCTCGGGGTGCCAGTCCAGGGCGGCGGCGGCCCGGCGCACCGGCGGCACCCCGTCCCACGCCGCGTCGGACAGGGAGGCGAGCCAGGGTCCGGCCGGCTCGACGCACAGCGCCCCGCCGGCCGCGTCCCAGTGCAGCAGGGTGTCCGGCCGGTCGGCGAGCCAGAACCGGCCCCGGCTGCGGGCCGCCGCGCAGGTCAGGTCCTCCAGGGCCCGGTAGAGCCGTTCGGGGTGGAAGGGGCGGCGCCGGTGCCAGACGAGGGTGCTCACGCCGTGCGCGTCGGCCTCGGCGGGCAGCAGCGCGCACGCGGGGTGCTGGGCGGCGGCCGCGGCCTCGACGTCGAACCCGGCGAGGACGGCCGCGGCCAGCGGGGAGAGGGCAGCGGGAATGCGGCCGTCCGCCGAGGTCAGCCGTGCGGGAGGGTTCGATGCACGTGCAGACGAAGGTGCCGATTCCGGTGCGCCGGGAGTCGCCGGATCGGCGGACGCACCGCTCGGGACCGGGACACGGCGGGCCGTCGGGTGGAGCTGGCGCAGCAGCTCGCGGTCCTCGTCGTCCGCTTCCGGGGAGTCCACGACGGCCAGGACGGGGGCATACTCCATCTGCCGGGCGAAGGTGTCGGCGACGGTGCGCCGGTCCTCGGCGGCCGCGGCGAGGCCGCGCTCGGCCAGGTCGTCGCCGTTGCCGAGGCAGGGCAGCAGCAGAGCCGGGTCGACGGCGGTGACCACCCCCATGAGGGTGAGACCGCCCGCGACGACCACCTCGGCCATCGGCCTGGGCTCGACGGAGTCCCACAGTTCGACCACCGCTAGCCGGGTGGCGCCGTCCTCGGCGAGCCGGCGCAACTCCGGCACGAGGTCCTCGCGCAACGCACAGCAGGCACAGTCGTTGACGAGCGGCGCCTCCCCCGCCGACCGGAGGCCGGCGGCGTCGCGGACCGTGCGGACGACCGTGCCGGACGCGGCCGTCGTGAGGTCGTGGTGGAGGACCACGGCGCCGGGCACGTCGGCGAGCAGCCGGGCGACGGTCGCCCGGCGGGCGTCGGCGTGCAGCCCGCCGACGATCACGACCGGGAGCATCAGCCCTTCTCCCCGCTCCCGTACCGGCGCTCGAAGCGCTCGACGCGGCCCGCGGTGTCCAGGACACGGGCGGTACCGGTGTGGAAGGGGTGGCTCACGTCGGAGATCTCCACGTCGACGACCGGGTACGTGCGGCCGTCCTCCCAGACGACCGTCTTCTCGCTCGTCATGGTGCAGCGGGTCAGGAAGGCGTGGCCCGCGGCCCGGTCACGGAAGACGACGGGGCCGTAGGCGGGGTGGATTCCGTTGCGCATGACGGTGGTTCAGCGCTCCTCAGGGAAGTCGACGCGGCGCTCGGTACGGCCGCGATACTGGTACCTTACTGAAAATGAATACCATTAGCGTCAAGCGATCGAGGAGAGGTACGTCACCGTGTCCGCCCACTGCATGCTGACCGGGGCCCGTCCCGGTTTCGGCAACCGCGTCTCCCACTCCCACCGGCGCACGTCGCGCCGCTTCGACCCGAACGTGCAGACCAAGCGGTACTGGCTGCCGGGCGAGGGGCGGTACGTACGCCTCCGGCTGAGCGCCAGGGGCATCCGCACGGTCGACGCGATCGGCGTCGAGGCGGCCGTCGCCCGCATCCGCGCGCGGGGGGTGCGGGTCTGATGGCCAAGAAGAGCAAGATCGCCAAGAACGAGCAGCGGCGCGCGGTCGTCGCGCGGTACGCCGCGCGCCGGGCCGAGCTGAAGGAGGTCCTCCGCCGGCCCTCCTGCACTCCGCAGGAACGGCTCGCCGCCCGGCGGGAGCTGGCCCGCCAGCCACGCGACGCGAGCGCCACGCGTGTGCGCAACCGCGACCAGGTCGACGGGCGTCCGCGCGGCTATTTCCGGGCGTTCGGGCTGGCGCGGGTGCACCTGCGGGAGCAGGCACACGCGGGGTACCTGCCAGGGGTGCGTAAGGCGTCGTGGTGAGCGGGGGTGCGGAAGGCTTCGCGCTGAGCGGGGTGCCGAGCAAGGGCTGAGCGGCGGGGATGGGCCGGTCGATGACCGGCTCGGGACGCAGAAGGTGCAGCGACGGCGCTCGGGGTCGTCGTGCGCCCCCTGCTGGTAGCTTGCTGCGGACCTCCCGGTCGGGTGGGCCGGCCGGCGACAGCTTGGAGTGTGCAGTGACTTCGGTGACGTACTCCCGCCGGTGCACGTGGGCGGCCGCCGCCGCGCTGACCGGTGCGCTCGTGCTGGCCGGGTGCAGCGACGACGGCGGTGACCCCGACGGCAAGGCGTCCCCCACGCCGAGCGCCACGGCGACGGCGGACACCGGAGGGGCCGACGGCACGGACGGCAGCCCCTCGGCGTCGGCGACCGCCGCCGCGGGTTCCCTGGAGGGCAGCTGGCTCGGCACGGTCGACGGCGAGGCCGTCGTGCTGATGGTGACCGGCGGCAAGGCCGCGCTGTACGCGACCGGCGGCACCGTGTGCAGCGGCAGCGCCGGCGGGCAGGCGGGGGCCCGGACGATCCGCCTGTCCTGCGCCAGCGGCAAGAAGACCCGCACCACCGGCACGGTCGACTCCGTCAACGGCTCGACGCTCCGGGTCACCTGGCAGGGTGGCGCCGGTCAGGAGACGTACACCAAGGCGGAGAGCGGCGGCGGCTGGCCGTCGGGGCTGCCGACGACGGGACTGGGCTCGTAGCGGTCCGGTCACGACCGCGGGGGCGGGCGGCGGACGGGGGTGATCATGCGTGATGATCCTTCGAGCACCGTCACGACATCCGAGGACCCCTTCATGCGCGCCGTTCCCATCACCGTCACCACCCTCGCCGCCGCCCTGCTGCTGACCGCCTGCGACAACGGCGGCGACTCCGGCAACGACGACGCGAAGCCCCCGTCCACCCCGTCCGCCGCCGCCTCGGGCGGCTGCGCGGCCGACGGGCTGGACGCGCAGGTGGGCCCGGTGAGCGAGGCGCCGGCGGCCGGGGACACCGGCACCGTCACGGTCACGCTCACCAACAAGGGCGCCGAGTGCACCCTGAAGGGCTTCCCCGTGGTCCGCCTGCACGCCGACACGGCCGTCGACGTCCCCCAGGACCCCAGCGCGCCGGCCCAGGCACTGACGCTGCCGGAGCAGGGCACCGCGTCGTTCACGATCACCTACGTGCGGGGCGACGGCGGCAAGAGCGTCGCCGCCAAGACCGCCTCCTACGCCCTGCCGAACGGCACCGGCGACCCCGTCGACTTCGACTGGACCTACGGCGACGTCGCGCGCAAGGACGACGGCGCGGTGGACGCCACGGTGAGCGGGTTCCAGCAGGCGGGCGACTGATCCCGGCAGGAGTTCGACGGCCGCCCGCGTGCCCACGCGTGCGTGGACGTCCCCGTGGGCGCGGGCGGGGACGCGTCCACGCGCGGGTGCGTGTACGGCGGCCCGGTCACTCCGACGGCAGCCGCGGCCGGGAGCGCATCTGCGCCCGGTCGGCGGCGCGGGCGCCCTCGGTCCAGCCCGCCTCGTCGCTCACCCCGCGCAGACGCGTGCTGACCGTGTCCGGGAACAGCCGGTCGGCCGCCGCGGTGACCGCGACCTCGCGGGAGGCGAGCACCGGCAGCAGGTCGTCGGTCACCTGGGACCCGGCCGCCTCAGCGAGCCGGGTGCCGACGCGATGGGCGTACGCGGCGAGGAACGACTGCCGGAAGGTCTTGGTCCGCTTGCGCCCGCCGGCCCGCTGGGCGGCCTCCGCCCGGGTCATCGCCGACTGGGCCTGCACCAGGAGCGAGGTGTAGAGCAGCTCGACGACCTCCAGGTCGGCCTCGAAGCCGACGACCGTGGAGAAGCAGAACGGCTCGTTCCACACGGCCCGGCAGTGGTTCGCGGACGCCACCGCGTCCAGCAGGACCGCCTTGGCCTGCTCGTACGGCGGCTCGACCCCGATCCGGCAGGCGCCGGGCGCGTCGGGTGCGGGCGCCGCGGCGTCCAGCAGGGCCTCGTCCACGCTGTGCTTGGCCATCAGCTCCTGCGCCTTCGCGCTCAGCGCCTCCGCCTCCTCGGGGAACCCGGTCGCCTCCGCCTTGGCGAGCAGGGCGCGGATCCGGGCGAGCATCCGCCCGCCGGAGCCACCGGAGCCGCCGGAGCCGCCCGCGGTGTTCGTCCGGCCCGACCCGTGCGGCGGCGCGTCCTGCAAGGGCTCCAGCGCGGGCAGGCGCAGCAACAGGCGGTACAGCTCCAGGACCGCCGTCGCGTGCGAGAAGCGGTCCGGGCGGGGCGGGGCCTCGGCGAGCACCTCGTCGAGCTGGGCGAGCTGGTCGCGCCAGCGGCGCCCGCGCACCCGGTCGCGCGGCGCCTGCGCGCGGATCAGCTCCGCGAGCAGGCACACCGGGGCGTCCCCGAGCTCGCGCCGGACCACCCGCACGACGTCGGCGGGCTGCCAGCCGCGTGCCCACAGGGCCGCCACGAACTCCTCCCCCCGGCGCACGAGCTCGGCGTCCGCCGCGGGGTCCGCGGCCAGCAGGGAGGCGCCGCTGTCCAGGGAGGCGTCGGCGCTGTCGTAGAGGGCCGTGCGGAAGGCGCGCTCCACGGTGGAGGGGCCGGTGGGGGTGTCGCTGCTGCTCACCCGTCGATGGTGGCACGCGCGCGGAAGGGACTGTCAACCGCGGGTTGACGGCTCGCCGCTGTCAACCTACGGTTGACACATGTCGACGAACCCCAACCCCGCCGTCACCACTCCCGTCCGCCTGGACGACCTCATCGACGCCATCAAGAAGGTCCACACCGAGCCCCTCGAGCAGCTCCAGGACGCCGTGATCGCCGCGGACCACCTCGGGGACGTGGCCGACCACCTCATCGGGCACTTCGTGGACCAGGCGCGGCGCTCCGGCGCCTCCTGGACCGACATCGGCCGCAGCATGGGCGTCACCCGGCAGGCCGCCCAGAAGCGGTTCGTGCCGAAGGAGTCCACCGACCTCGACCCCAGCCAGGGCTTCGCCCGCTACACCCCCCGCGCGCGCAACGTCGTCGTCAGCGCCCACAACGAGGCCAAGGCGGCCGGCGCCACCGAGGGCCTGCCCGAGCACCTGGTCCTCGGCCTGCTCGCCGAGCCGGAAGGGCTGGCCGCCCGCGCGGTCACCGCTCAGGGCGTCGGCCTGGACGCGGTGCGCGAGGCGGCCAGGGCAGCGCTGCCGCCCGCCACCGAGGACGCCCCGGAGCTCGTGCCGTACGGCCCGGACGCCAAGAAGGTCCTGGAGCTGACGTTCCGCGAGGCCCTGCGCCTGGGCCACAACTACGTCGGCACCGAGCACCTGCTGCTCGCCCTGCTGGAGCACGAGAACGGCGAGGGCGTCCTGAGCGGACTCGGCATCGAGAAGGCGGCGACCGAGCGGTACGTCGCCGAGACCCTGGCACAGCTGGTGGCGCGGCAGGCCGAGGCCGACCCGCCCGAGGCGCCGAAGGGCCCGTGACCCCGGAGCGCCCCACGCCCTCCGGAGGCATGACAGCGCAGGTCAGGGCCATTGTCAGACCCCCCTGCCACACTGACCGCATGACCGACCGCTGGGCGCTCGCCCCGGCCGAGGACGGCGGCGTGGAGCTCGCCCCCCTCGGCCGGGACGGGCTGCCCGCCGGCCCGGTCGTCCGGGAGGCGGATCTCGTCGAGGCCGTACGCCGACGGCCCGACGTGACCCGATGGGTCTGGCGTTCCACGGCCGAGGTGTACCCGCGTCTGCTCGCCACGGGGGTGCGAGTCGAGCGGTGCTACGACGTCGAGGACGCCGAGACCCTCCTCCTGGGCCACGAGGGGAGGGGCGGCGAGCCGCGCTCCGCGGCCGCCGCCCTGGCCCGGCTGCGCGGCGGACCGGTCCCGCGCGACCCGCCGCCGCGCTCGGCCGAGCCCGGCTCCCAGTCGCCGCTGTTCGAGCCGCAGGGCGTCCCGGTGCGCCTGGCTGACCTGCTCGCGGTCTACGCCGAGCAGCAGCGGCGCCACGACCGGGCCGAGCACCCCGACCGGATGCGGCTGCTGACCGCCGCCGAGTCGGCGGGGATGCTGGTCGCCGCCGAGATGAACCGCGCCGGGCTGCCGTGGCGCGCGGACGTCCACCGCGCGGTGCTGCACGACCTGCTGGGCGAGCGGTACGCCGGAAGGGGCGAGCCGCGGCGCCTGGCCGAGCTGGCCGACGAGGTGTCCGCCGCCTTCGGCCGCCGGGTGCGGCCCGACCTGCCGGCCGACGTGGTCAAGGCGTTCGCGCAGGCCGGCGTCAAGGTCAGGTCCACCCGCCGCTGGGAGCTGGAGTCGCTGGACCACCCGGCGGTGAAACCCCTGGTGGAGTACAAGAAGCTGTACCGCATCTGGGTCGCGCACGGCTGGTCCTGGCTCCAGGACTGGGTGCGCGACGGACGCTTCCGGCCGGAGTTCCACGCGGGCGGCACGGTCACCGGCCGCTGGGTGACCAATGGCGGGGGCGCCCTGCAGATCCCCAAGGTGATCCGGCGCGCCGTGGTCGCCGACCCCGGCTGGCGGCTGGTGGTCGCCGACGCCGACCAGATGGAGCCGCGCGTGCTCGCCGCGATCTCCCGCGATCCCGGGCTGATGGAGGTGGCCGGCCGGGACAGCGACCTCTACCAGGCGGTGTCCGACCGCGCCTTCTCCGGCGACCGCGCCCAGGCCAAGCTCGCCGTGCTCGGCGCCGTCTACGGCCAGACCTCCGGCGACGGCCTGAAGAACCTCGCCGCCCTGCGCCGCCGCTTCCCGCGCGCGGTGGCGTACGTCGACGAGGCCGCCCGGGCCGGTGAGGAGGGCCGGCTGGTGCGCACCTGGCTGGGCCGCACCTGCCCGCCCGCGGCCCGGACCGGCGAGGACGCGGAGGACGAGGCGGGCATCCCGACGGGCGAGGAGGGCACCGACGACCGCCCGTGGGTGCCGGGGTACGCCTCGACCGATGCCCGCGCCCGCGGCCGGTTCGCCCGCAACTTCGTCGTCCAGGGCAGCGCCGCCGACTGGGCCCTGCTGCTGCTCGCCGCGCTGCGCCGCGCCTGCGCGGGCCTGGCGGCCGAGCTGGTCTTCTTCCAGCACGACGAGGTGATCGTGCACTGCCCCGAGGAGGAGGCGGAGGCGGTCGTAGCGGCGATCCGCGAGGCGTCGCGCACGGCCGGCCGCCTGACGTTCGGGGAGACGCCGGTGCGCTTCCCGTTCACGACGGCCGTGGTGGAGTGCTACGCCGACGCCAAGTGAGGCCTGCTCTTCCCCTGGCAGCAACAGGCTGACCGACTGACCCACCGCCCCTGAACGCCCCTATTGCGTACGCCGTACTCACCTGCGTACGGTGACCGCGTACGCCGTACTCAGAAAGTCGATCACCGGAGGAGAGAGTGAGGGGAACGTGGGAAACCTGGGACAACCGGGAAACGGGGACTCGCCCGCCGTGTCCGTGCACGGCCTGCGCAAGCGCTACGGCGACGTGGAGGCCCTGTCCGGCCTGGACCTGACCGTGGCACCGGGCACCGTCCACGGACTGCTGGGCCCGAACGGCGCCGGCAAGAGCACCGTCGTACGGATCCTCAGCACGCTGACCCGCGCCACGGCGGGCCGGGCCACGGTCGCCGGACACGACGTGGCCGCACGGCCCGACGCGGTCCGCGAGGCCATCGGCCTGGCCGGACAGCACGCCGCCGTAGACGAGAAGCTCACCGGCCGGGAGAACCTGCGGATCTTCGGCAGGCTGGCCCGGCTGGGCCGCCGCGGCGCCCGCCACCGCGCCGACGACCTGCTGGAGCGGTTCGAGCTGACCGAGGCGGCCGACCGGCTGGTCGGCACGTACTCCGGTGGCATGCGCCGGCGCATCGACCTGATCGCCAGCCTGCTGCGCGCCCCCGCGGTGCTCTTCCTGGACGAGCCCACCACCGGACTCGACCCGCGCAGCCGCCTGGACATCTGGGCGATCGTGCGCGAGCTGGTCGCCGAGGGCACGACGGTGCTGCTCACCACCCAGTACCTGGACGAGGCGGACCAGCTGGCGTCCGCCGTGGCCGTGGTCGACCGCGGCCGGGTGATCGCCGAGGGCAGCCCCGCCGAGCTGAAGGCGCGGATCGGCAGCCACGTCGACGTCGAGGTGGGCGGCGAGGCCGACCTGGCGGGTGCAGTGGCCGTCCTGGAACGGCTGACCGGCGGCCGGCCGGCGGTCGAGGACCTGCGGATCGTCACCGGGGTGCCGGGCCGGGCGCCGTCGGTGCCGCGGCTGGTGCGCGAGCTGGACGCGGCCGGCGTGGCGGTCCAGGACGTCGGCGTCCGCCGCCCGAGCCTCGACGACGTGTTCCTCACGCTGACCGGCCGCACCACCGGAACCGGTGGAGCCGACGGGGGCGCGACCGGGATGCGGCGGCACGACCGGGCGAAGGAAGGGGCGACGGCATGATCGTCCTGGCGGACGGACTCACCCTCGTGGAGCGCAAGCTGCTCCACCTCCGGCACCAGCCCGGCACCCTGGTCGCGATGCTGGTGATGCCCGCGGTCATGGTGGTGCTCTTCGGTTTCGTCTTCGGCAGCGCCATCAAGGTGCCCGGCGGCGGCAACTACCGCGAGTACCTGATGCCCGGCCTCTTCGTCATGACCGGCGTGTTCGCGCTGTCGTCCGCGATGGTGGACGTCGCCACCGACCAGGGCCGCGGGGTCACCGACAGGCTGCGCTCGATGCCCACCGCGCGCGCCGCGGTGCCCGTCGGGCAGACCGGCGCCGACACCGTCACCGGCCTCTTCGGCCTGCTGATCCTGATGGCCTCGGGGCTGGCGTTCGGCTGGCGGGCCCACCACGGCCTCGGCCACGCGCTCGGCGCCATCGGGGTTCTGCTGCTGTTCCGGTACACGATGTCGTGGGTCGGCACCTACCTCGGCCTGATCATGCCCTCCGCGCAGACGGCCGACGCGCTGGCGCCGCTCACGCTGCCGCTGAGCATGCTGTCCAACGCGTTCGTGCCGACGGACGGCATGCCGGGCTGGCTACGGGTCGTCTGCGAGGGCAACCCCCTCAGCGCGGCGGTCGCCGCCTGCCGGTCGCTGTTCGGCAACCCGGGCGCGGCGGCAGCGGGCGGCTCCTGGCCGCTCACCCACCCGCTGGCCGCGACCCTGCTGTGGTCCGCGTTCCTCCTGGCGGTCTTCGTGCCCCTGTCGGTACGGCGGTTCACCCGCGCGGGACTCTGACGCGCGAAGCCGCGGCCGGTGCGGTGGGAGCGGGGGGAAGCGGCGGGAGCGGCGGGAGCTCTCAGCCCCGCCGCCCGGCGAGCGCGGGGAAGCGCGCCTCGATGCCGTCCAGCAGGACGGCCAGCCCGGTCTCGAACCGCTCGTCGCGGCTGGGGTAGCGGGCCTCGCGGACCATCCGGTCGAGGTAGGGGAACCGGCCGGTGGCCAGCAGCTCCCCGATGTACGGGCCCATCCGCTGCTGCCACGTCCTGCGGTCCATGCCGGAGCGCAGGGCGGCCTCCCGCTCGGCCGTCTCGGCCTGCGTGGCGCCGGTGACCCAGTGCCGGATCAGGTTCACCACCTGCATCATCTCGTCGATGCCCAGCCCCCGGCCGTCGACCAGCGCCAGGTCGCGCTCGTTGCCGCGCAGCATGTTGGGTCCCATGACCGGCCGGCTCGCGACGGCGTGCGCGAGCCAGGGGTGCCGGCGCAGGGTCTCCCGGTAGCGCCGGGCGAAGGTGGCGAGGTCGGCCCGTACGTCACCGGTCGGCTCCTGCGGCTCGTACCCGAGGGCCTGGTCGATCACGACGGCGTACAGGTCCTCCTTGGTCGGCAGGTACCGGTACAGCGTCATCGCCCCGGTCCCCAGCTCCTTGGCGATGCGGCGCATCGTCACCGCCTCGATGCCCTCGCCGTCGGCCAGCGCGATCGCCACTTCGGCGATGCGCTCACGGCTGTACGCCGGCACCGGCCCGCGCGCTCCCCGCTCGGGCCGCATCCAGATGATCGGCTGCGGGTCGTTCAGGTCGCCCGGGTCACTCGGGCGGTCGCCGCTCGGGCGGTGCACGTCGTGTGGTTCGGCCATGGGCCCATGCTAAGTGCGTACAGCGTTCTCACCGTGCTCAGCGCGGGCGCGGACGCGGTCGCGGACGCGGACGGCACCCGGAGCGACCGCCCGCAGCGCCCGCCCGTCGGGCGGCGCTCACCTGCCGCCCCGCTCCCCCGTCCGCCCACCGGCGGCACCGCGCCCGGGCCGCACCTCCCCCGGTCCCGCGTCCGGGGCCTGCGCGGTCTGCGCCTCCTGGGCGGGGGGCCGCTGCCGGTGCCTCGGTACGACGGCGCGCCGGGGCGGGCGGGTCAGGGTGATCTGCCGGACCAGCTGCTGGAAGCAGGCCAGCGACGCGACGCTCGGCAGGGCCGCCGCGACGTGGCCGGTCAGCGACCGGGGCGACTGGAGCACGCAGATCAGCAGCGCGGTCGCCGAGAACAGGAGCACCACGCACCAGGAGTGGACGGCACGCCGCTGGTGCACGGCGGCCCGCAGCACCGAGAGGGCCGCCACCAGCCACGGCCCGTACACGAGCAGCGGCCACCACGCGGCCATGCCGCCTCCCGTGCGGGTGACCGCCAGCAGGTGCAGGGGGCTGTAGGCGACCATGCCGCCGAACAGGCTCACCGCCGATGCCATGACGGCCACCATTCCCGTGATGGACAGGCTGACCAGCCGGAGGCTGCTGATGCGCCGGCGCTTCCGGACCTTCCGGTGTCCCGCGGGCGCGTGCCGCAGGGGCGGCAGTTCCGCGGTGAGGTCCTGGAGGTTGCGCAGCGGCGTACCGGGCGCCGGGTCGACGAGGGAGGCCTCCTCGCGCGCCGCGGGGATCTTCGGCCGCGGCTCGCCGTCGCGCTCCATGGCGTCCTGCAGCATGAAGGCGAGCTCTTCCGCCGGGTCCCAGATCAGGTCCGCGGTGTCCGCCCGGTCGACGAAGACGTCCGAGGCCGCCCGGTGGCGGCCCGTGCCGACGTCATGAAATTGCTGCCCGGGATCCTGGAATCCCCACGGGCCCGTTCGTTCGTCGTACATGATACGGACCGACTATTCCGCGCCGGGAAAAGGCGAATGGCCTTGTGCGGTCATCCAGCGGCGGGCCAGATCGGCCTCCATGCAGAGCATCGATTCCACGAAGTCCCGCAGCAGCGGCTCGGTCACCCGGAGGGTCACCGCCCTTCCGTCCCTGATCAGCGCCCCGTTGGTCACGGCCGCCGAACCCCTTGGAGCCGGGACGTAGGTGTACGCCCCCAGTACGGCAGCCCGCTCGATCAGTTGACCCGCTCGTCCCTCGGTCGCCCTGAGGTCGAAGCACCCATCCCCGGTTGCCTTCGTCATATCCCACCTAACGGCGCCCGGGTGACACGGATACTGTGGCGAACGGGTGAGGGAATTGACAGACGAGCACTATTCCGACGACCCCTAATTCGGATACTTCAGGTCAATGACCGGGCTCGGGAACCACGAAAATGACAAAGACCCCAGTCCGAATGCTTCCGGACTGGGGTCTGGTGGAGCCGCCTTCGGGATTCGAACCCGAGACCTACGCATTACGAGTGCGTTGCTCTGGCCATCTGAGCTAAGGCGGCGCGCCGTTCCGCACCATGGTGCGATCGGCAACGTCGGTAAGTCTACACAGTTTCCCAGGGTGCTCCGACCACACCCTGGCCCCCGCCCTAGGCGCAGCGCTTGCCCTTCGCGGGGGGCGTGCCGCGCAGCAGGTAGGTGTCGATCGCGGTGTCGATGCAGGAGCTGCCGCGGCCGTACGCGGTGTGGCCGTCGCCCTCGTAGGTCAGCAGGCGGCCGGAGGCGAGCTGGCCGGCCAGGGACCGGGCCCAGCGGTACGGGGTCGCCGGGTCGCGGGTGGTGCCGACCACGACGATCGGCGCCGCGCCCTTCGCCTCGATGCGGTGCGGCTCACCCGTGGGCCCGACCGGCCAGTACGCGCAGTTCAGCGACGACCAGGCCAGGCCCTCGCCGAAGACCGGCGACGCGGCCTCGAACGACGGCACCGCCTTCGTCACCTGGTCCGGGGTGTCGAAGGAGGGCGGCAGGTCCAGGCAGTTCACGGCCGCGTTGGCGAACATCAGGTTGCTGTACCGGCCGTCCGGGTCCCGCTCGTAGTAGCTGTCCGACAGGGCGAGCAGGCCGGAGCCGTCGCCGCGCTTGACCGCCGCGGTCAGCGCCTCGCTCAGCTCGCCCCACGCGCTCTCGTCGTACATCGCCGCGATCACCCCGGTCGTGGCCAGCGACTCACCGAGCGTGCGGCCGTCGGCGTCGCCGGTCGGGATCGGGCGGGCGTCGAGCCGGTCGAAGAACGCCGTGAGGTTGCGGCCCACCTGGGCGGGCGTCGTACCGCGGCCGCCGAGCGGGCAGTCCGACTGCCGTACGCAGTCCTTCGCGAACGACTGGAACGCCGTCTCGAAGCCCTTCGTCTGGTCCAGGTTCATCCGGCGCGCCGACAGCGACGGGTCCATCGCGCCGTCCAGCACCAGCCGGCCCACCCGCTTCGGGTACAGCCCCGCGTACGTCGCGCCGAGGAACGTGCCGTACGACGCCCCCACGTAGTGCAGCTTCTCGTCGCCGAGCAGGGCCCGCAGGATGTCCATGTCCCGCGCCGCCTCGACCGTGGAGACGTGCCGCAGCAGCGTCGGGGCGTCGGCGCCGCACCCCTCGGCGAACGTCTTGAACGCGTCGACCAGCTCGGTCTTCTCCCGCTGGTCGTCCGGCGTGACGTCGGTCTGCGTGTACGCGTCCATCTTCGGCCCGTCCAGGCACTCGACGGGCTCGCTGCGGGCCACGCCGCGCGGGTCGACGGCCACCATGTCGTAGCGGGCGCGCACCGGAGCCGGGTAGCCCACGCCCGCGTACTGCTGGAGGTAGCCGATCGCCGAGCCGCCCGGGCCGCCCGGATTCACCAGCAGCGACCCGATCCGCTTCCCCGGGCCGGTGGCCTTCTTGCGGGCCACCGCCAGCCGTACGTCGCCACCGTCCGGCTTCGCGTAGTCGAGCGGCGCCTTCATGGTGGTGCACTGGAATCCGGGCACACCGCAGTCGCGCCAGCTCAGCTTCTGGCCGTAGTACGGCGCCAGCGCCGACGGCGTCGCCGTCGGCAGCGGGGTCAGCACCGCCTGGGCCGCGGCGGTACTGGTCGAGCCCGCGGCAGTGCTGGCGCCTTGGGCGGAGCAGGCCGGGACGAGCAGTGCGGCTACGGCGAGCAGACCGAGACCGGTGAGGGGCCGGCACCTTCGGTGGCCGGTGCGAGTGCGGGGGCGGGGGGAGCGCAGGGCGTGCATCAAGCGAGCGTAACTCTGCGCAATCAGTTAGGTGCTCTGCGCGACGGATGCCCCTCGGACGAGTGACACCCTCCTCAGCCGTCCCGCGCGCTCAGCCCGCTCTCAGCGCCATCGTCATCGCCTCCACCGCCAGCAGCGGCGCGACGTTGCGGTCCAGGGCGTCGCGGCACGCGGCGACCGCCTCGATGCGGCGCAGCGTCGCCTCGGGGGTGCTCGCGCGGGCCAGCCGCTCCAGGGCGTCCTCCGCGTCCGCGTTGGCGATGGCGACGCGGGAGCCGAGCTGGAGGGCGAGCACGTCGCGGTAGAAGGCGGTGAGGTCGGTGAGGGCGACGTCGAGGCTGTCGCGCTGGGTCCGCGTGCGGCGGCGCTTCTGCTTGTCCTCCAGGTCCTTCATCACGCCCGCGGTGCCGCGCGGGAGCCGGCCGCCCTGGGCCGCGCCCAGCGCCGCCTTCAGCTCCTCGGTCTCCTTGCCGTCCAGCTCCTCGGCGAGCGCCTTGGCGTCCTCGGCGGCCGCGTCGACCAGTTCCTGGGCCGCCTTCAGGGCTCCGCCGACGTCCTCGACGCGCAGCGGCAGCTTCAGCACGGCGGCGCGGCGCTCACGGGCGGCGGGGTCGGTGGCGAGGCGCCGGGCGCGGTCGATGTGGCCCTGCGTGGCGCGGGCGGCGGCCATCGCGACGGCGGGCTCGACACCCTCCCTGCGCATCAGCAGGTCGGCGACCGCGTCGACCGAGGGCGTGCGCAGGTTCAGGTGGCGGCAGCGGGAGCGGATCGTGGGCAGCACGTCCTCGATGGACGGGGCGCACAGCAGCCAGACGGTGCGGGGGGCGGGCTCCTCGACGGCCTTGAGGACGGCGTTGGCCGACTTCTCGTTCAGGCGCTCGGCGTCCTCGACGAGGATGACCTGCCAGCGGCCGTTCGCCGGCGAGGTGAACGACTTGCGGACCGTGTCGCGCATGTCCTCGGCGAGGATCTGGGTGCCGACGGCGGCGACGGTCGTGACGTCCGCGTGCGTGCCGATCAGCGCGGTGTGGCAGCCGTCGCAGAAGCCGCAGCCGGGGACCCCGCCCAGGGCCCGGTCGGGGCTGACGCACTGGAGGGCGGCGGCGAAGGCGCGGGCGGCCTGGTTGCGGCCGGCCCCCGGAGGTCCGGTGAACAGCCACGCGTGCGTCATCTTCGACGCCTCGGGCGGCGGGGCGCCGGTCGAGATCGCCGTGACGAACGCGTCGGCGTCCCGGGCGGCCGCGGCCAGCTGCTCGCAGACCTTCTCCTGCCCGACCAGGTCGTCCCACACGGTCATCGCTCGGCGCCGCCCTTCCGTGGTGCTCGGTGTCGCGGCTTCCATTGTGGGGGGCGGCACTGACAGCGGACGCCGTCAGCGGGTCCGCCGTCGGTGCAGCCCCCCACCGGGAACCTCAGCGGCGGCGCCCCCAGCCGCGCCCGCGGCCCTCGTCCGGCTCGTCCTCCTCGCGGTGCGGGCCGAGCAGTTCGTCCGCCAGGGTCGGCAGGTCGTCGAGGGGCGTCTCCTCGGCCCAGTCGGAACGGGTCCGGCGCCGCGGGGTGCCGTCCTCGTCGAGCTGGGGCAGCTCACGCGTGCGGTCGTCCGCCCGGGCCTCCTCGGTGCGGGCCGGGCCGGCCGGCTCGTCGCGGAAGAATCCGGGCGGCACCCGGCGGTCCACCGGCTCCTCGTCGCGCACCGGGGGAAGGACCGCCGTCTCCTCCTGCGGCGACACCGGAGGCAGCACGGCCGTCTCCTCCTGCGCCGAGACGGGCGGCAGCACCGCGGTCTCTTCCTGCGCCGAGACGGGCGGCAGCACTGCCGTTTCCTCCGACTCCGACTCCGCCTCCGACTTCGCCTTCGACTCCGGCGCCGACGCGGACGACCCGGCCGGCCCCGCCGCGACCTTCGGCTGCGGCAGCTCCGCCGTCACCTCGGCGTCGGCGACCGCGCCGCCGGCCCGCGCGTCCGGCTCCTCGTCCCCGCGCACCGGGCGCAGCACCGTCGTGTCGTCCGACGTGCCCGGCGAGGACACCACGGGCGTCGGCACGGTCAGCGCGTCAGAGGCGGCCGCGGCCGCCGCGGCCGGACGCGGTGCCACCGGCTTCGGTCCGGCCTGGGCCACCGCGGCGGCCTCCTCGGCCGCCCGCCGGGCCTCCTCGGCCCGCAGCAGTGCCTCCTCGGCCTTGCGCTGCTTCTCCAGCCGCCGCGCCTCGGCCTCGGCACGCAGCCTGGCCTCGTGCTCGGCCTGCTGGCGGCGCCGCTCCTCCTCGGCCTTGCGGCGCGCCTCCTCCTCGGCCCGGGCCTTCTCCTCGGCGAGCAGCCGCTGCCGCTCCTCCTCGGCGCGCCGGCGCGCTTCCTCGGCCCGCTGCCGGGCCTCCTCCGCCTGCCGCTCGGCCTCGCGGCGCTGCGCCTCCTCCAGCTCGCGCCGCTTGCGCTCCTCCTCCTCGGCGCGCAGCTTGGCGAGCTGCTCCTGGCGCTCGCGCTCCAGGCGCTCCTCCTCGGCCTTGCGCCGGGCCTCCTCCTCGGCCTTGCGGCGCGCCTCCTCCTCGGCCTTGCGCCGGGCCTCCTCCTGGGCCGCGATCTCGGCCTCGGACAGCGGGAGCATGCGGTCCAGGCGGTGGCGGATCACCGTCGTGACGGCCTCCGGCTCCTGGCCTGCGTCCACGACGAGGTAGCGGCCGGGGTCGGACGCGGCCAGCGTGAGGAACCCGGAGCGCACGCGCGCGTGGAACTCCGCCGGCTCGGACTCCAGCCGGTCCGGCGCCTCGGTGAACCGCTCGCGGGCGGTCTCCGGCGAGACGTCGAGCAGCACCGTCAGGTGCGGCACCAGCCCGTTCGTCGCCCAGCGCGAGATGCGCGCGATCTCCACCGGGGACAGGTCGCGGCCCGCGCCCTGGTAGGCCACGGACGAGTCGACGTAGCGGTCGGAGATGACGACTGCGCCGCGCTCCAGCGCCGGGCGCACCACGGTGTCCACGTGCTCGGCGCGGTCCGCCGCGTACAGCAGGGCCTCCGCGCGGTGCGAGAGGCCGGCGCTGGAGACGTCCAGCAGGATCGACCGCAGCCGCTTGCCGACCGGGGTGGCCCCCGGCTCGCGCGTGAGGACGACCTCGTGGCCCTTGGCGCGGATCCACTCGGCGAGCGCCTCGGCCTGCGTCGACTTACCGGCGCCGTCGCCGCCCTCCAGGGCGATGAAGAAACCGTTCGTCGCGGGCGCCGGCGTCGGCTCGTCGCCGCCGAGGACCGCGTCCCGCAGGTCCTTGCGCAGCGGGACGCCCGAGCGGTCGTCGAGCTTGGCCAGCACCAGCACGGCCACCGGCAGCAGCAGGGCGCCCACCAGCATCAGCGTGAACGCCGCGCCGCCGTGCGCGAAGACGAACTTGCCGTTCTCCAGCCGGTGCGGCCCGATCAGCGCGGCCACCAGTGGGGCGATCAGCGCGCCCAGCGCCACGAACACCCGGACCACCGCGTGCAGGTGTTCCGTCGTGCGCGCCCTGCGCAGTTCCTCGGCCTCCTGGTCCAGCAGCGTGTGCCCGACGTTGGCGGCGACGCCCGCGCCGACCCCGGCCAGCGTGACGATCAGCAGCACGCTGGTGACGTCCGGCACCAGTCCGGCCACGAGCAGGGCGACGCCGGTGAAGGCGATGGCCAGCGACAGCAGGCGGCGGCGCGACAGGGCGGGCAGCACGGACGGCGCCGTACGGATGCCCACGACGACCCCGCCGGTCAGTCCGAGCACCAGCAGGCCGTAGAGCACGGGGCCGCCGCCCAGGTCCTTGGCGTGCAGCACGGCGACGGCGACCGCCGCGGAGATCGCACCGGCGACCGCCGCGCAGGCGAGCACCAGCAGCGGGATCGCGCGCGTGCGGCCGGCGTCCACCCCGGCGGCCGTGCGCGGCCTGCGCAGTCCTTCGAGCGGCGAACGCGCGCGGGGCGTGCGCGTGTCGGGCAGCTCCAGGTAGATCACGACGGACAGGGCCGCGGCGAACAGTCCCGCCGCCACGTACGAGGCGAGGGCCGCCTGGTGCTGGGCGAACCAGTCGATGCCCGCGCCCAGCAGGTTGTTGACGAGGCCTGCCACGACCAGCGCGGCCGCGCCGAGCGGGATGGCCAGGAAGCCGGTGCGCAGCGACAGGCGGCGCAGGGCGTCGAGGTGGTCCGGCAGCGGCCGTACCGTCGCGCCCTCCGGGGGCGGCGGCGGGAGCAGCGCGGGCGCCGCACTCTCGCGCGCTATCGTCCAGAACCGCTCGGCGACCCCGAGCACGAAGACGGTGACGAGGAGCAGCGCGAGGGCGTTGTCCGGCGTCCAGTCGATCCACAGCGGCGCCACGATCAGCAGCGCGGCCCGCAGGCCGTCCGCGCCGACCATGGTCCAGCGCCGGTCGAGCGGGCCGTCCTTCGCGGTGAGGGTGGTCAGCGGTCCGAGCAGCACCGCCCCGAAGAGCAGGGTGGCCAGAACACGCACCGCGAAGACGGTCGTCACGGCGAAGGCCACGCCCCGGTAGCCGCCCCCGAAGGAGCCCTGGGCGATGGCCGCCTGGAGGGCGAGGAGGACCAGCACCAGGAGGGCGAGGGCGTCGCCCACACCGCCCACGAGCTGGGCGCTCCACAGTCGCCGTACGGTCGGCTGACGCAACAGGGCGCGCACGGCGCGTTCGCGGGAGTCCACCACCAGGGCGTCGTCCGGGGCGGGTGTGGGGGCCGTTGGCTGCTCGGCTCGGGTCATGCATTCAGCCTATCGGCCGCGGCTGACACCGAGTGGGACACGCCCGAACGCACGCACGCCCCGACACACCGAAGTGGGGCGGGGCGCGCGGATCGTGGAGCCGCGGTGAAGAACTGGCGGAGGATCAGAGGACCAGAGGATCACCGGGCCGGCGGAGCGGGCACTCAGTCCTCGGAGGCCGCCGCCCGCGAAGCCGCCGCGGTCTTCTTGGCGGTGGCCGTCGTCTTGGCGGCCGCCGACTTGGCGGTCGTCTTCTTCGCGGCCGTCTTCTTGGCGGCGGTCTTGGTCGCAGCCGCCTTCTTCGCCGGGGCCTTCTTCGCGGCCGCCTTCTTCGTCGTCTTCTTGGCCGGGGCCTTGGCGCGCTTCTCGGCGAGCAGCTCGTAGCCGCGCTCCGGGGTGATCGCCTCGACGCTGTCGCCGGAGCGCAGGGTCGCGTTGGTCTCCCCGTCGGTGACGTACGGCCCGAAGCGGCCGTCCTTCACCACGACCGGCTTGCCGCTGACCGGGTCCTCGCCCAGCTCCTTCAGCGGCGGCTTGGCGGCCGCCCGACCGCGCTGCTTGGGCTGGGCGTAGATCGCCAGCGCCTCCTCCAGCGTAATCGTGAAGAGCTGGTCCTCGGACTGCAGGGACCGCGAGTCCGTGCCCTTCTTCAGGTACGGGCCGTAGCGGCCGTTCTGCGCGGTGATCTCCTGGCCCTCGGCGTCGGTGCCGACGACGCGCGGCAGCGACATCAGCCGCAGGGCGTCGTCCAGGGTCACCGTGTCCAGCGACATCGACTTGAACAGCGAGGCCGTGCGCGGCTTGACCGCGTTCTTGCCGGTCTTCGGCGTGCCCTCGGGCAGCACCTCGGTCACGTACGGGCCGTAGCGGCCGTCCTTGGCGATGATCTGGTGGCCGGTCGCCGGGTCGGTGCCCAGCTCGAAGTCGCCGCTCGGCTTGGCCAGCAGTTCCTCCGCCAGCTCCACGGACAGCTCGTCGGGCGCCAGGTCCTCGGGGATGTCGGCGCGCTGGTGGTTCTCGGAGTCCTTCTCGCCGCGCTCGATGTACGGCCCGTAGCGGCCGACCCGCAGCACGATGCCGTTGCCCACCGGGAACGACGACACCTCGCGCGCGTCGATGGCGCCCAGGTCGGTCACCAGCTCCTTGAGGCCGCCGAGGTGGTCCCCGTCGCCGTTGCCGGCGTCGGCGGCGGCGCCGGTGACCGTGCCCTCGCCGAAGTAGAACCGCTTCAGCCACGGCACGGCCTGGGCCTCACCGCGCGCGATGCGGTCGAGGTCGTCCTCCATGCGGGCGGTGAAGTCGTAGTCGACGAGCCGCCCGAAGTGCTTCTCCAGGAGGTTGACCACGGCGAAGGACAGGAAGGACGGCACCAGGGCCGTGCCCTTCTTGAACACGTAGCCGCGGTCGAGGATCGTGCCGATGATCGACGCGTACGTCGACGGGCGGCCGATCTCCCGCTCCTCGAGCTCCTTGACCAGGCTGGCCTCGGTGTAGCGCGCCGGGGGCTTGGTCGCGTGCCCGTCGACGGTGATCTCCTCGGCCGACAGCGCGTCGCCCTCGGCGACCTGCGGCAGGCGGCGCTCGCGGTCGTCCAGCTCGGCGTTCGGGTCGTCGGCGCCCTCCACGTAGGCCTTGAGGAAGCCGTGGAAGGTGATCGTCTTGCCGGAGGCGCTGAACTCGACGTCCCGGCCGTCGGCCGCGGTGCCGGCGATCTTCACCGTCACGCTGTTGCCGGTCGCGTCCTTCATCTGCGAGGCGACCGTGCGCTTCCAGATCAGCTCGTACAGCTTGAACTGGTCGCCGGTCAGACCGGTCTCGGCGGGGGTGCGGAAACGATCACCCGAGGGGCGGATCGCCTCGTGCGCCTCCTGCGCGTTCTTGACCTTGCCGGCGTACGTGCGCGGCTGGGGCGGCAGGTAGTCGGCGCCGTACAGCTGCGTGACCTGCGCGCGGGCGGCGGAGACCGCCGTGTCGCTCAGCGTCGTGGAGTCCGTACGCATGTAGGTGATGTAGCCGTTCTCGTACAGCTTCTGCGCGACCTGCATGGTGGCCTTCGCGCCGAAGCCGAGCTTGCGGCTCGCCTCCTGCTGCAGCGTCGTCGTACGGAACGGGGCGTACGGCGAGCGGCGGTACGGCTTGGACTCCACGGAGCGCACCGCGAACCGGGTGTCCTCCAGGGCGGCGGCGAGGGCGCGGGCGTTCGCCTCGTCGAGGTGGAGGGTGTTGGCGCCCTTGATCTGCCCCAGGGAGTCGAAGTCGCGGCCCTGCGCGACGCGCCTGCCGTCGACGGTCTGCAGGCGGGCGACCAGGGTCGACGGGTCCGAGGGGTCTCCCGCGCGGCCGGTCGAGAAGGTGCCCGTCAGGTCCCAGTACTCGGCGGAACGGAAGGCGATGCGCTCGCGTTCCCGCTCGACGACGAGCCGGGTCGCCACGGACTGGACGCGGCCCGCCGACAGGCGCGGCATGACCTTCTTCCACAGGACCGGCGACACCTCGTAGCCGTAGAGGCGGTCGAGGATGCGGCGGGTCTCCTGGGCGTCGACCAGGCGCTGGTTGAGCTGGCGCGGGTTGGCCACGGCGGCCTGGATCGCGGACTTGGTGATCTCGTGGAAGACCATCCGCTTGACCGGCACCTTGGGCTTGAGCACTTCCTGCAGGTGCCACGCGATGGCCTCGCCCTCGCGGTCCTCATCGGTGGCGAGGTAGAGCTCGTCGGAGTCCTTCAGCAGGTCCTTGAGCTTCTTGACCTGCGCCCGCTTGTCGGCGTTGACGACGTAGATCGGCTCGAAGTCGTGTTCGACGTCCACGCCGAGGCGGCGCACCTCGCCGGTGTACTTCTCGGGCACCTCGGCGGCGCCGTTGGGGAGGTCGCGGATGTGCCCGACGCTCGCCTCGACAACGTATCCGGGGCCGAGATAGCCCTTGATCGTCTTCGCCTTGGCAGGCGACTCGACGATGACGAGTCGGCGGCCGCCCTTCGCGGTCTCGCTGGTCGGGGACAACTTCGCTCTTCTCTCCGGTCGACGCTGGGGCCTCCCCAGGCCTTCGTCCCGGGGCACGGTCATGGTGACGCTGCGGAGTGTGACGGTACATCCCGCCCCCGTGTCAAACGGGAAAAGCCCGCAACGGCCACTCGAACGGTAACCCGACTACCGCCATTCCTGCCGCCCGGACTGCCGACCGGTGCTTTTCCACCCGACCGGAACGCAGGCCTCCCCCTCAACGGTACGGCGCACCGCGCCACCACCCCGATCCGGTGCTCACGGCCGGTGCGACCCGCTCTTCAGAGCCGGGACAGGCACCACGCGCCGGCGGCCAGCGAGAGCAGCGCGGCCAGGGTCGCGAGGGCCGCCGATGCGACAGGGCTCACACCGTGCGCGACGGGTTCGCGGTGCCGGACCCGCACCGCGGTCCAGGCCAGCAGCGCCAGTCCGAACAGGGCGAACACCGCGCCCGTGAACACCGCCGGTCCGCCGTCCATGCCCGCCCCGCCCCTTTTTCTCCCGCCCGCCCGTGTCCAGCCCTCGGAGACTGACACGCGCGGGCGGCGTCCGGGAGAACCTGAGGTGAACGGGGGGTCGACGGGGGTGTGCGGGGGCGGGAGGAACGGGCCGGGGGCGGGGGAAGGGGCGGCGGGGGTGGGGAGAACAAGGCGGGGCGGAGGGAGCAGGCTGGGGGCGCGGGGAACTGGCCGGGCGCGGGGACCGGCCGAGGGGCGCCGCCGGCGGGCGGGCGGCGCGTGCTTTTCGGCCGGATTCCTACCGGGAGCCCGTCGCCCGCCCTCTGCGGAGCCCGTCGTCCGTCACCGCGGCGCCGGCTCCAGGAACCCCTGCTCCACCAGCAGCCGGATCTGTGCGGGCGTGCGGTCGCGCAGCAGCACCGGGTCCTCGCCGACCAGCTGCGCGATGGCGTCCAGGATGCGGCCGGCGCTGAGCGTGCCGTCGCACACGCCCGCGAAGCCCGCGCCGACGGTGTCCACTTTGGTGGCCCGCCGCATGCCCCGGTTCTGGCGCAGCACGACGTGCTCGGGGTCCTCGGCCCCGGGCAGGCCGACCTGCTCCTGGACGATCTCCCCGGCCAGCCGGAAGTGCCCGGCGAGCAGCGCGGCGTCGTCGTGCGCGCGCAGGTAGTCCAGGCGCTCGAAGTGCGCCCGGACCGTGTCCCCGAGCGGCTGTTCGACCGGGTGCGGCCACTCCTCGGCCGTGATCACCGGTTCGGCGGCCGAGGTCCGGCGCAGCGTGATCCAGCCGAAGCCGACCGCCTTGACCTTGCGCGCCTCGAACTCGTCCAGCCAGGCGTCGTAGCGCGCCTGGTACTCGGCCGGGTCGCCGCGGTGGTCACCGGCGTCCCTCAGCCACAGCTCGGCGTACTGCGTGACGTCCTGCACCTCGCGCTGCACGATCCACGCGTCGCAGCCGCGCGGCACCCACGACCTGATCCGGTCCTGCCAGTCCTCCCCCTCCACGTGCTGCCAGTTGGCGAGGAACTGCGCGAACCCGCCCTCGTTCAGCCGTTCCCCCGCCCCTTGAACGAGCGAGCGGCACAGATCGTCCCCGCCCATCCCGCCGTCGCGGTACGTCAGGCGGGCGCCCGGCGAGATCACGAAGGGCGGGTTGGAGACGATCAGGTCGTACGACTCGTCGTCCCGGACCGGTTCGAACAAAGAGCCCTCGCGCAGGTCCGCGGCCGGGGCGCCGGACAGCGCCAGGGTCAGCGCCGTGATGTGCAGTGCGCGCGGGTTGAGGTCGGTCGCGGTCACGCGCGTGGCGTGCCGGGACGCGTGCAGCGCCTGGATGCCGGAGCCGGTGCCCAGGTCGAGCGCGGATGCGACGGGCGTACGGACGGTGATGCCGGCGAGGGTCGTGGAGGCGCCGCCGACGCCCAGGACCACGCCCTCGTCGCGGTTGCCGATGCCGCCCGCGCCGCCGACCGCGCAGCCGAGGTCCGACACGATGAACCAGTCCTCGCCGTCGGGCCCGCCGTACGGCCGTACGTCCACGGTGGCGGCCAGGTCGCCCCCGGCGTCGCCGACGCGGATGAGCCAGCCGCCCGCCACGCACGCGTGCACGGGCAGTACGCCCTCCACGCGCGCGTGCGGCACGGGCTGCTGGAGCAGGAAGAGCCGGACGAGGGTCTCCAGCGGCGTGTCCCCGCGGGTCGCCCGCAGCGCGGGCACGGTCTCGCTGCGGGCCAGGGCCGCGTACGCGGGGGCGCCGAGCAGGTCGAGCAGGCCGTCGGCGGTGAAGGAGGCCGCGAGCAGGGCCTCGCGCAGCCGGGCGGCGACCTCGTGGTCGGCAAAGGGCAGGGGGGACAGGGTGGCGTTACTCACGCCCCCATTGTGTCCCGTCCCCCTCGCGCCTTCGCGTCGCGTCGCGGGTGCGGCCCGGGCGGAATCCCGGTGGGAAGTCCGGCCGGGGCCGCGTCGAGGGGCCGGGCTGGATCAGCCCTGCGTCGTCTGCGGCGAGGCCCCGGTGGACGACGACGCGGCGACCTTCTTGCAGCTCTCCTGCTTGGCCATGGCCGACTTGACGTCGCCCTCTTCGAGGTTCTTCAGGGCGGTGTTGCCGCTCTTGCTGAGCGTGCCGAGCTGGGTGGCGATGTCCTGGAGGCCCTCGGCGAACTTCGCCTGGTCCTTGGTGTCGAGGACGTCGATCTTCTTCTTCAGATCGGCGTAGGAGGTGGAGAGCGCGTTGAGCGCGGCGACGGCGTCCGACTGCTTCTTCTTGCCGTCCTCGACGCCGGGGGGCGCACCGGCGGAGTCGACGGCGCCGGCCAGCGCCTTGTAGGCGTCGGACATGTCCTGGAAGGCCTGGGAGTCGGTCTTCTGCACGGTGGCCGGCGCGTTGTTGTCGGTGGCGGCCTTCTTGATCGCCTCGTTGGCCGCGTCGACCTTCGCGTCCTGGGCGGGCAGCGCGTCGCAGACCTGCTTGGCCCAGGCGTCGAGCTCCTTGTTCCCGTCGTCGCCGCTGCTGCTGCATCCCGTCAGCGCCAGTCCCAGTACCGCACCGCCGGACAGTACGGCCGCGAGCTTCTTGTTCACCGGTTGCGTCCCTTCCATGGCTCTCGGCCCCGGAACATACACGCAGACCGGGCGACCACCCCAGAACGGATGACCGTTGTGCCCGTGCTTGCGGTGTTTCGCCCCGGAGGAGAGAAGCCTCACGGCGAGACGCGGCCCACACGGACGGGGCGGGCGTCCGGCGCGTCAACCCGCGCCGTCCGCCCGCCCGTTGAGCAGACCCTCGGAACCCGTCCTGGGGGCCGCTCCTACGAAACCACCGCCGGGTCCGCCGACTTGGCGGGCCGCTCGGCGTCATTGTCGTCGCCGACCGCGATGCCGCGCCGCTTGGAGACGTACACGGCGCCGACGATCACGAGGGCCGCCAGCACCGCGATCAGGATCCGCACGCCGACGTTCTTGTCGTCGCCGTAGGAGAACCTGATGACCGCGGGCGCGATGAGCAGCGCGACCAGGTTCATCACCTTCAGCAGCGGGTTGATCGCCGGGCCGGCGGTGTCCTTGAAGGGGTCGCCGACCGTGTCGCCGATCACCGTGGCCGCGTGGGCGTCGCTGCCCTTGCCGCCGTGGTGGCCGTCCTCGACGAGCTTCTTGGCGTTGTCCCACGCCCCGCCGGAGTTCGCCAGGAACACCGCCATCAGCGTGCCGGTGCCGATCGCGCCCGCCAGGTACGCGCCGAGCGCCCCGACCCCCAGGGTGAACCCGATGAAGATCGGCGCCATGACGGCGAGCAGACCGGGCGTGGCCAGCTCGCGCAGGGCGTCCTTGGTGCAGATGTCGACGACCTTGCCGTACTCCGGCTTCTCGCTGAAGTCCATGATCCCGGGCCGCTCGCGGAACTGCCGGCGCACCTCGAAGACCACCGAGCCCGCCGACCGCGACACCGCGTTGATCGCCAGCCCCGAGAAGAGGAAGACGACCGCCGCGCCCGCGATGAGACCGACGAGGTTGTTCGGCTGGGAGATGTCCATCATCAGCGTCATCGGCGCGCCGTCGCCGCTGAGCTTCTCCCCGACGTCCTGCGCGCCGGTCGTGAGCGCGTCACGGTACGACCCGAAGAGCGCCGACGCCGCGAGGACCGCGGTGGCGATGGCGATGCCCTTGGTGATGGCCTTGGTGGTGTTGCCGACCGCGTCGAGGTTGGTGAGCACCTGGGCGCCCGCCCCCTCGACGTCGCCGGACATCTCGGCGATGCCCTGCGCGTTGTCGGAGACCGGCCCGAAGGTGTCCATCGCGACGATCACGCCGACCGTGGTGAGCAGGCCGGTGCCGGCCAGGGCCACCGCGAACAGCGCGAGCATGATCGACGTGCCGCCGAGCAGGAACGCCCCGTACACGCCGAGTCCGATCAGCAGGGCGGTGTAGACGGCCGACTCCAGGCCGACGGAGACGCCGGCGAGGACGACGGTGGCGGGTCCGGTCAGCGACGTCTTGCCGATGTCCCGGACCGGGCGCCGGGTCGTCTCGGTGAAGTAGCCGGTCAGCTGCTGGATGACGGCGGCCAGCAGGATGCCGATGGCCACCGCGACGAGGGCGAGGATCCGCGGGTCGCCGTTCTTCCCGCTGATCGCCGTGTCGGTGACGCCGTCCAGGTCGGCGTACGTGCCCGGCAGGTAGACGAACACCGCGATCGCGACCAGCACGAGCGAGATCACCGCGGAGACGAAGAAGCCCCGGTTGATCGCGGACATGCCGCTGCGGTCGGCGCGGCGCGGCGCGACCGCGAAGATCCCGACCATCGCCGTGAGCACGCCGATCGCGGGGACCAGCAGCGGGAAGGCGAGCCCCGCGTCACCGAAGGCCGCCTTGCCGAGGATCAGCGCGGCGACCAGCGTCACGGCGTACGACTCGAACAGGTCGGCCGCCATGCCCGCGCAGTCGCCGACGTTGTCGCCCACGTTGTCGGCGATGGTAGCGGCGTTGCGCGGGTCGTCCTCGGGGATGCCCTGCTCGACCTTGCCGACGAGGTCGGCGCCCACGTCGGCGGCCTTGGTGAAGATGCCGCCGCCGACACGCATGAACATGGCGATCAGGGCGGCGCCGAGACCGAAACCCTCCAGCACCTTGGGCGCGTCGGCCGCGTACACGAGCACCACGCAGGAGGCGCCGAGCAGGCCGAGGCCCACCGTGAACATGCCGACCACGCCTCCCGTACGAAAAGCGATCTTCATCGCTTTGTGCGAGACGGCGGTGAGATCCTTTTCCGGTTCGCCTTCCGCGGGTGTCGCTTCCCGGGCGGCCGCGGCGACCCGCACATTGCTGCGCACGGCGAGCCACATGCCGATATAGCCGGTGGCCGCGGAGAACGCGGCGCCGATCAAGAAGAACAGGGATCGTCCGGCGCGCTGTTTCCAGTCGTCGGCGGGCAGCAGCATGAGCAGGAAGAAGACGACCACGGCGAATACGCCGAGGGTGCGCAGCTGCCGGGCCAGGTAGGCGTTGGCGCCCTCCTGGACCGCCGCGGCGATCTCCTTCATGCTGTCGGTGCCCTCGCCGGCCGCGAGCACCTGCCGCAGCAGCAGGCCCGCGACCACCAGGGCGGCCAGGGCCACGAGGCCGATGACCATCACGAGGATGCGGTTGTCGTCGGTCAGCACCGCGGCTGCGAACGTTGTGGTGTGGTCCAACCGTTGAGGGGTAGAAAGCCCCGCCATTCGTCCTCCTTGACGCTTGGGCTGAGCTCAAGATGTGGACGGATTGTAGGTACCGGAACCTGATCAAAACAGATCGCGGGAAACGGAATTCGCCTCGGCGTCAAGTAATGCCTCAAAGGCATTGATCGTGAATTGCTTCACGATATTCCACGCGCCATGATTCACTTCCCATGATTCATTTCACGGGACCACTGTAAGCACGCCGGCCCGGGTCCGCACACGCCGAAGGGCCCCACCCGGTGGGTGGGGCCCTTGGGAAAGAAGAACTCCGGCCGACTGCTCCGTCCGGGACGGATTAGGCCAGTGGAGTGGTGACCGGGGTCGTCGGCCAGGTCATGCGGATCAGGCCGCCGTGCTCCCCGGTGGAGACCTCGACGTCGTCGACGAGGCCGCTGATGACCGCGAGGCCCATCTCGTCCTCCTCGGTCTCCGCGTCGGGCTCGGCACCGCCGGAACCCCGCGCCCCGGGCACCGCGTGCGGCGCCTCGTCGCCCACCTCGATGGAGAACTGCTTCTCCTCCTCGATGAGCGACACCTTCACCGGCGCGGTCACCCCGCTGAGCTGATGCAGTCCGACGGCACGCGAACAGGCCTCACCGACGGCGAGTCTGACCTCGTCGAGGACGGCCTCGTCCACTCCGGACCTGCGCGCGACCGCCGCCGCCACCAGACGGGCGGTCCGCACGTGCTCCGGCAGCGCGCTGAAGCGGAGTTCAACGGTGGCCATGCATCCCCTCCGAACTACGGGCGTGCTGTCGGGGGGCCGGGCGCGAGGGCCCGGTCCCCCGGTGTTCACCTGATGCCGCCCGGGCGCGCGGCCCGGAGCGGCGGATCAGTCGGTGGCCGCGACCGCTTCGTCGACCGAGGTGTGAATGGGGAACACCTTGGTGAGGCCGGTGATGCGGAAGATCTTCAGAATGCGCTCCTGGTTGCACACCAGGCGCAGCGAGCCCTCATGGGCACGCACTCGCTTCAGGCCGCCGACCAGCACGCCGAGCCCGGTGGAGTCGAGGAAGTCCACGCCCTCCATGTCGACGACGAGGTGGAAATTCCCGTCGTTCACCAGCTCGACCAGCTGCTCGCGCAACTTGGGCGCGGTATATACGTCGATTTCGCCACCGACCTCGACGACCGTACGATCGCCGACGGTACGGGTCGACAGGGACAGGTCCACGGATCCTCCAGCACCTTGCTATCGAGCGGTCGCCCCTCGGGTCACCTCGGCTTGAAGCCCCCAGGACGGTTCGCCAGCCGCGATGGCATTCAATCACTTACCGGCAGGCGTGCACGACGCCTTGGCTCCATTGTCCGTCACGCCAGTGACACACTCGGTGCCGATGGCCAAGAATCACCGATCCGATCGATCCCCGGCGGACACCGTGCAGCGCCCGTCCCCGGGCACTGTCCTGGACCGGCTCGCCTCGGGACCGAGCCGGGCCTCGCGCATCACTCATACGGAGCACTTGCCCCCGCGTGCGGGCCGCCATGCCGTCTGGCCTCACCGGATTCACTCCGAGGTGATCGCGGCGGTCCGGGCGGCGGGCATCGAGCACCCCTGGGCCCACCAGGCGCTGGCCGCCGAGCACGCCCTGGACGGCGACTCGGTGGTCGTCGCCACCGGCACGGCCTCCGGAAAGTCCCTGGCGTACCTCGTGCCCGTCCTGTCCACCCTCCTGGAGGGGTCGAAAGCCCCGAACGGCCGAGGCGCCACCGCCCTCTACCTCGCCCCGACCAAGGCCCTCGCGGCCGACCAGTGCCGCGCGGTGAAGGAACTCGCCCGACCGCTCGGCACCGCCGTGCGCCCCGCCGTGTACGACGGCGACACGCCGTTCGAGGAACGCGAGTGGATCCGCCAGTACGGCAACTACGTGCTGACCAATCCGGACATGCTGCACCGCGGGATCCTGCCCTCCCACCCGCGCTGGTCCTCCTTCCTGAAGTCGCTCAAGTACGTCGTCATCGACGAGTGCCACACCTACCGCGGCGTGTTCGGCTCGCACGTCGCCCAGGTCCTGCGCCGACTGCGCCGACTCTGCGCCCGCTACGGCGCGTCGCCGGTCTTCCTGCTGGCCTCCGCGACCGCCGCCGAGCCGTCCGTGGCCGCCCGCCGCCTCACCGGCCTGCCCGTGGTCGAGGTGGCCGACGACGCCTCACCACGCGGTGAACTGGTGTTCGCCCTCTGGGAGCCCCCGCTCACCGAGATGCAGGGCGAGAAGGGCGCGCCGGTGCGCCGCACGGCGACCGCGGAGACCGCCGACCTGCTCACCGACCTCGCCGTCCAGGGCATCCGCACGGTCGCCTTCGTCCGCTCCCGGCGCGGCGCCGAGCTGATCTCGGTCATCGCCCAGGAACGGCTGGGCGAGGTCGACCGCTCCCTGGCCCGGCGTGTCGCGGCCTACCGCGGCGGCTACCTCCCCGAGGAGCGCCGCGCCCTGGAACGCGCCCTGCACTCCGGCGAGCTCCTCGGCCTCGCCGCGACGACGGCCCTGGAACTCGGCGTCGACGTGTCCGGCCTCGACGCCGTCCTGATCGCCGGTTACCCCGGCACCCGCGCCTCCCTGTGGCAGCAGGCGGGCCGCGCCGGCCGCTCCGGACAGGGCGCCCTGGCGGTCCTGATCGCCCGCGACGACCCCCTGGACACCTTCCTGGTCCACCATCCCGAGGCCCTGTTCGACCAACCGGTGGAATCCACGGTCCTCGACCCGGACAACCCCTACGTCCTCGCCCCACACCTGTGCGCGGCCGCCGCCGAGCTCCCGCTGACCGACGAGGACCTGCCGCTGTTCGGCCCGGCCACCGCCGAGCTGATGCCCCAGCTGGAGGCCGCCGGCCTGCTGCGCCGCCGCACCAAGGCCTGGCACTGGACCCGCCGCGAACGGGCCGCCGACCTCGCCGACATCCGCGGCGAGGGCGGCCGGCCGATCCAGATCGTCGAGGCCGGCACCGGCCGCCTCCTCGGCACGGTCGACGCGGGCTCCGCCCACACCACCGTCCACGAGGGCGCCGTCCACCTCCACCAGGGCCGCACCTACCTGGTGCGGTCACTGGACCTGGAGGACTCCGTCGCGCTCGTCGAGGAGGCCGCCCCGCCCTACTCCACGGTCGCCCGCGACACCACGGCGATCTCCGTCCTGGAGACCGACGTCGAGGTCCCCTGGGGCGACGGCCGCCTGTGCTACGGCTCCGTCGAGGTCACCAACCAGGTCGTCTCCTTCCTGCGCCGCCGCCTCATCACCGGCGAGGTCCTCGGCGAGACCAAGCTCGACCTCCCTCCTCGTACGCTGCGCACCCGCGCCGTGTGGTGGACGGTCACCGAGGACCAGCTGGACGCGGCCCGCATCAACCCCGAGATCCTCGGCGGCGCCCTGCACGCCGCCGAACACGCCTCGATCGGCATGCTGCCGCTCTTCGCGACCTGCGACCGCTGGGACATCGGCGGCGTGTCCATCCCCCTGCACCCCGACACGCTGCTCCCGACCGTCTTCGTCTACGACGGCCACCCGGGCGGCGCGGGATTCGCCGAGCGCGCCTTCCACACCGCCCGCGCCTGGCTCACCGCCACCCGCGAGGCCATCGCCTCCTGCGAGTGCGACGCCGGCTGCCCGTCCTGCATCCAGTCCCCCAAGTGCGGCAACGGCAACGATCCCTTGCACAAGCGGGGCGCGGTACGGCTGCTCACGGAACTGCTGCGGGGGGCGCCGGGGGAGGTGGAGGTGGAGGACGCGAAGGCGGAGGAACCGGGGGCGGAGGACGCGAAGGCGGAGGAACCGGGGGCGGAGGGCCCATAGCCGAAGGAGAATCCACCCCCGCCGGCCCCGCCCGTGCCCTCGCCTCCGCCGTGAACGGGCCTCCTCCCGATCTCGCCGTCACGTCCGACACCTCGCCCACGACCGCACACCGCACCAGCCGGGCCCCCTGCTCCCGGGCCACCCGCTCCGCCCGGTCGCACGCCGCCTCCTCGCCGTCGGTCCAGTGGTCGGCCGCCGTCAGGGCCGCGAGGTCGGCGCCGCCGGCGGCCCGGTGCCGGACCACCACGGCGTGCCCGAGCGAGAGCACCACGCCGAACACCACGCACAGCACGGCGATCACCGCCACGGCCCAGACGGAGGCGGAGCCCCGGTCGCGCCCGACACGTGCGTTCACGGCGACCCCACCTCCGCGTCCTCCGCCGTCGCCACGGCCTCCTCCCGCACCTCGAAGGGCAGCCCGCGCAGCAACGGCGGCCGCGCCACGACCACCACGCGGACCTGGTCCCCCTCGCGGCCGACCGTCACCTCGGCGCCCTTGGGCGCGGCCGACCGGGCCATCTCGACCACGGCGTCCGGGGCCTCCTGCCGAGCCGCCGCCCGGGCGCCGGCCCTGGCCGCGTCCACGCACTGGATCTGGGCGGCGGCCACGAGCAGCCCCCACACCAGCGCCATCGCGAACGCCACCAGGACCGGCAGCACCACGGCCGCCTCCGCCGTCACGAACCCCTGGTCCGAACGGCACCGGCGCCCCCGCTCACATCCGCGCACTGAGCGCTCGTTTCACGATGGCCTGCAGCTGCTCGGCCACGGCCGGAGACGTCACCACCTTGTAGAGCAGCACCGCGAACGCCACCGCCGCGACGATCCCCATCGCGTACTCGGAGGTGACCATCCCGGCGTCCCCCCGCGCCGCCCGGACCCTGCACACCAGGGCGCGCAGCCGCGCCCGTACCGCCTTGAACATGTGAACCCCCGTGAGGTCTCGTTCCGTTGCCGGTGCCCTGCACCGCTGTCGTTGTCCTGCACCGCTGTCGTTGTCCTGCGCTTCTGTTGCTTCAGTGATCCGCGGCGTTCCGCTGATCCGCCGCCCACTCGTGCGCCCTCACCCCGTCATGGCCCACCTCCTCCCAGCACGCCGCCCGCCAGCCCGATCACCACGGGCAGCACGCCCACCGCGATGAAGGCGGGCAGGAAGCACAGCCCGACCGGCGCGGTGACCACGACGGCCGCCCGCCGGGCGCGTGCCGTCGCCGCGCGCACCCACTCCGCGCGGGCATCGGCGGCGAGCCGCGCGACCGGTCCGGCCGCCGGAAGCCCGGACACGTCCGCCCGCTCCAACAGCGCGGCCAGGGGTGCCGCTCCCGGCGCCGACGCCAACCGCTGCCAGGCGTCGGCCGGTTCACCCCCGAGCCGCACCTCCGCCGCCCCGCGCGCCAGCCCTTCGCCCACCGGACCACCGAGCGCCTCCCCCACGGCCGCCGCAGCCACCACCGGCCCCGCCCCCGCCGCGATGCAGGCAGCCAGCAGGTCCGCCGCCAAGGGCAGTTGGCGGGCCGCCTCGGCCTGTTGCTCGGCTTCCTGAGCCGCACCGGACGCCTCCTGCCCCCGACGCCACCGCCACAGCGCCGCCGCGCCGCACAGGCCGACCACGACCCCGGTGGCACCGCCGACCAGCGCCCAGCCGATGCCCACGACCCCGACCTCGGGCAGCCACCGCCGCGCACGGTCTCCGAGCACGAATCCCGGGGCCCGCCGCACCACCGCCACCGCCAACAGCTCCGCGGCCCGCTGGCGCGCCCGTCGCCGGTGCCGCACGCCCTCCGCCCACCGCACCAACCACGCGAGGGCCAGCACCATCCCCACGGCCACCCCCAGCCTGTGGACGAACTCCGCGCTCACCGCACGCCTCCGATCCCGCTCCGGCTCATGCCGCATCGGCCCCCTTCACGACCCGCAGCGCCCACCACAACCCGGCGCCCTCCAGCACCGCCCCGGCCGCCAGGCAACCGAGTCCCGCGCCGGTGTGCAGCAGGACGTGCAGCGGATCGGCGCCCAACGCCGCACCGAGGAGCAGGCCGAGGACCGGCAATCCGGCGAGCATCACCGCCGTGGACCGCGGCCCCGCCAACTGGGCCCGCAGGTCGGCCCGCTGGTCCCGCTCGGCCCGCAGGGCCCCTTCCAGGCGGTCCAGTCCGTCGGCCAGGCCGGCGCCCTGGTCCACGGCCACGCGCCAGCACGCCGCCAGCCCCAGCAGTCCCTCCGCCCCCGGTCGCCGAGCCGCCGCCGCGAGCGCTCCGGGCACGTCCCCGCCGAACCGGGCCGCCGCCAACACCCCCGCCTGCGCCCCGCCCAGCCCTCCGGAGTGCCGCGCCGCCACCAGCAGCGCCTCCCCGGGCTGCCGTCCCGCCCGCACCTCACCGGCGAGCGCGGCGCACAGCGCGATCACCGCGTCCCCCCGGCGCTCGCGGGCCCGCCGCCGCGTCCCGGCCCGCCACACCCGGCGGAGCACCGGCACCCCGAGCGCCCCCGCGACGACCGGCAACACCGACGCCCCCAGCACCGAGAGCGCCAGCCCGGCCACGAGCGACCACCACTCCGGCCGCCACCGGCGCCGGATCCGCCGCACCTCCTCGGCCCAGTCGTGCCACGTCGGCGGCCCGACGCCCACCGTTCCACCACCGGTCAGCACCAGTCGGGCCCGCCGGGCCCCGGCGTGCCACCGGCTCGACATCCACGCCGCGACCGCGAGCCACGCCACCGCCGCCACCGTCGCCACCTCACGCAACCCGCTCACCGGACCCTCCCGTCGCTTCCTGCGTGCGGCTGCGGACCGCCGGACCCGCACCCTCCACAGCCACCGGACCCACCGGCAGCGGACCCACCCGCACCGGGTCCGCCCCGTCCTCTGCACCCACCGAGCCCAGCGCCCCACCCGCGCCCAACAACCCCCGCAGCCGCCCCCACCCGGCCTCCTCCACGAACGCCCCCGCCTCCCACCGCAGCGCCGGCACGGTCCGCACCAGCCCCGCGGGGTCCCGTTCCAGCACGTGCACCTCGGCGATGCGCCGCTGCCCCGTCCGGTCCCGCACCAGGTGGATCACGACCGACAGCGCCGCCGCCAACTGGCTGTGCAGCGCGGCCCGGTCCAGCCCGGCCGCCGTGCCGAGCGCCTCGAGGCGAGCCGGCACGTCCGCCGCCGCGTTGGCGTGGACCGTCCCGCAGCCGCCCTCGTGGCCGGTGTTGAGCGCGGCCAGCAGGTGCACGACCTCCGCGCCGCGGACCTCGCCGACGACCAGCCGGTCGGGCCGCATCCGCAGGGCCTGTCGCACGAGGTCCTCGAGCGTGACGAGCCCGACGCCCTCCTGGTTGGCGGGTCTGGTCTCCAGCCGCACCACGTGCGGGTGGTCCGGCCGCAGCTCGGCCGAGTCCTCCGCGAGCACGATCCGCTCCCCGGACCCGACCAGCCCGAGCAGCGCGCTCAGCAGGGTCGTCTTGCCACTGCCGGTGCCCCCGCTGACCAGGAAGGACAGCCGCGCCTCCAGCAGGGCCCGCAACACCCGGTCACCGCCGGGCGGCACCGTGCCGGCGGCCACCAGCTCGTCGAGGGTGAACGCGCGGGGGCGTACGACCCGCAGCGCCAGACACGTGCAGCCGACGGCCACCGGTGGCAGGACCGCGTGCAGCCGGGTCCCGTCGGGCAGCCGGGCGTCCACCCACGGCCGGGCGTCGTCCAGGCGCCGTCCGGCCACCGCGGCCAGGCGCTGCGCGAGGCGTCGTACCGCCGCCGCGTCCGGGAAGGACACGTCGGCCCGCTCCAGGCCGCCGCCCCGGTCCACCCAGACCCGGTCGGGCGCGGACACCAGGACGTCGGTGACCCACGGATCGGCGAGCAGCGGCTCCAGCGGCCCGCTGCCGACCAGCTCCGAGCGCAACCGCTCCGCCGCGCCCAGGACTTCCGCGTCCCCGAGCACCCTGCCCTGTTCCCGCAGCGCCTGCGCCACGCGCGCGGGCGTCGGCTCGGCCCCGCTCTCGGCGAGCCACCGGCGCACCCCGTCCAGCAGCGCCGGAGCGCCCCCCTCGTCGAATGCCGCGCTCATCCGCTCCCCACCTCCGCCAGCGCCCGCTCCCAGAACTCCTTGCAGAAGCGCGCGAGCGGTCCGCGCACCGCCGCTCCCGGAGGGGTCCGGCCGCCGTCCGGGCGGAGCAGCACCGGCTCCACGGGCACCTCGCCCACCAGCGGCAGACCGAGCAGGCGGGCCACCTCGCGGTCGTCAAGGCCGGGCGCGTACGGCCCGCGGACGGCCACCCTGACGTCCTTCAGCACCATGCCGACGGCGGAGGCCACCCGTCCGGCCGCCGCGACGGCGCGCAGTTCGGCCGGCACCACGAGCAGACCGACGTCGAGCTGGGCCAGGACCTCGGCGACACCGTCGTCGACGCGGCGCGGCAGGTCGACGACGACCGTGCCGCCCCGTCGGCGGGCCGCGGCGAGGACGGCGCGGACGGCCTGTGGAGGGACGGCGACCCGGTCACCGCGGTCCCAGCTGAGCACCCGCAGGGCGTGCAGCTCGGGCAGTGACTCCTCCAGGGCGCCCCCGCCGACGCGTCCGCGCGAGGCGGCGAACGCGGGCCAGCGCAGGCCCTGGGCGGTCTCGCCGCCGAGGAGTACGTCGAGTCCGCCGCCCAGGGGATCGGCGTCCACGAGCAGGGTGCGCAGTCCCTCGCGCGCGGAGGTGACGGCGAGGGCACACGCGAGCGTGGAGGCTCCGGCCCCACCGCGGCCGCCGATGACGCCGACGGTGAGGGCGGGTCGTCCGACGCCCTCGGCAACATCGGCGATCCGGTCGACCAGCCACTGCTCGCCGTCGGGCAGCACCAGGACGTGGTCGGCGCCGATCTCGACGGCCCGGCGCCAGACGCCGGAGTCGTCCTGGTCGCGTCCGACGAGGACCACGCCGCGCCGTCGGGTGGCCCCCCGGACCCGCCGGGCGGCGTCGTCGCCGACCAGGACGAGCGGTGCGGACTCCCAGCTCCCCCTCCTCCTCGGGAGGGAGTGGCGGACCTCGGGTGTGGCGCCGGCGGCGGCGCACAGCCGCAGCAGGTCGTCGAGGAGCTCGGTGTCCTCGGTGACGATCAACGGCCTTCCCTGGCCGCCCGGGGCCGCGGGTGGCGGGTCGTGTGTGACGGTTCCGGTCACGGTTTCCGTCCCCCTTCGCTGCGTCTCGCCGAGCCCCTGCGGCCCCGCGATTCCCGAATGTGTGAAGAACCGGCAACCGGTCCCCCTTTGAACGGCCGTGAGGAACAGCCGCCTTGAACGGCCGGCGGAATCCGGCCGTGGGCGTCCGACAAACGGAACGGGACATGAACTCGGCCCGAGCGGGACGCCTGGGAATCACCGTGCAGCGAAGCCGGAAATCGTGTGGATCTTGGTCGATTTCTGTGGACGAGTCAGGGCTTGTGAATATCGCCGTCACCCATACCGGTGAGCCCTGCGGCAACTCCTGTGCGGCTTCCACAGCGCAGCGCAACGGCTACACAGAGTGACTACGCTGGGGTGCACGGCGCGAGTGATGCGCTACGCGCAGGAGAGGGGGCCGTGCCGTGATGATAAGAGGAAAATGCACCCGGACATGCGACGACCCCCGCCGGGGGGGAGAGCGGGGGTCGTCTCCACGGCCGACTCGGGGGGGGAGGAGTCGGGCCGGGTTAGCACGGTCGCGAACGATCCGTGACTTCCATGGTGTACCCGACAGCCCTGTCAGGCAAACCCACGCGCCCACCTTACGCCGAATGGGCTGCCCCTATGCTCAGGGGCGTGGAAAACCACTCCCTGCCCCGCACGGCCGCCTTCTTCGATCTGGACAAGACGGTCATTGCGAAGTCGAGCACGCTCACCTTCAGCAAGTCGTTCTACCAAGGCGGTCTGATCAACCGCAGGGCCGCCTTGCGTACCGCGTACGCCCAGTTCGTCTTCCTCGTGGGCGGTATGGACCACGAGCAGATGGAACGCACCCGCGAGTACCTGTCCGCCATGGTGCGCGGGTGGAACGTCCAGCAGGTGAAGGAGATCGTGGCCGAGACCCTGCACCAGCTGATCGACCCGATCATCTACGACGAGGCCGCCTCCCTCATCGAGGAGCACCACCGGGCCGGCCGCGACGTCGTGATCGTCTCCACGTCCGGCGCCGAGGTCGTCGAACCGATCGGCGAACTGCTCGGCGCGGACCGGGTGGTGGCGACCCGGATGGTCGTGGGCGACGACGGCTGCTTCACCGGCGAGGTGGAGTACTACGCGTACGGCCCGACCAAGGCGGAGGCGATCCGCGGGCTGGCGCAGTCCGAGAACTACGACCTCGACCGCTGCTACGCCTACAGCGACTCGGCGACCGACCTGCCGATGCTGGAGGCGGTGGGGCACCCGCACGCGGTGAACCCGGACCGGGCATTGCGCCGCGAGGCCGTCGCGCGCGGGTGGCCGATCCTCGACTTCCACCGCCCGGTGCGCCTCAAGAAGCGGATGCCCCGCTTCTCGGTACCGCCGCGCCCGGCCCTGGTCGTCGCGGCGGCCGTGGGTGCGGCGGCGGCCACCGCGGGCGTGGTCTGGTACGCCAGCCGACGCCGGGCGGCCGCTCCCGCCTGAGCAGTCCGGCCCGGCGGCCCCAGCTGTCGGGCCTACCCGCCCGCTTACGCCCTGTTTGAGCGCAAAAGTAAAGAACTCGAACCAGGGCTTTCGCTCGCCGGGGGCTTGGAGTACAAAGGATTCAGCGGCCCGCGAGACCAAAAGGACATCCGCGAGGATCCCCTTCTTCAACGCATTGGCCCCACGGACCGAGCATGAACACCGGGCACCCACGCGACGTCGACCCGTCGATTACGGGCCAGCCGCACCAGGTGGCGGGCAAAGTCCCCGACCTGATGGGCACATATCGAGGACGCTTGGTAACCCGGTGGACATGCCAGCGGCGGTACGAGCCCTCGTACCGCCGCATTTTTCCTTCCCGTCGGCTACGCCGCTCCGCGCTGCAGGGCCTCGCACACGGCCGTCGACTCGCGGGCGCCCAGTTCCACGGCCCGGCCGCAGTGGGCGATCCAGGCCGCCATGCCGTCGGGCGTGCCGGAGACGTAGCCGTCCAGGGCCGCGAGGTAGGCCGCACGGCCCAGTTCGGCGTGGCCCACCTCGGACGGACAGACGGCCTTGGGGTCGAGACCGCTGCCGATCAGCACGATGCGCTCGGCCGCGCGCGCGACCAGCGCGTTGTGCGAGACGAAGGGCCGCAGGGCGAGGAGCTCGCCGTGCACGACGGCGGCCGTCACCAGGGCGGGCGCGGAGCTGCCCGCGACGATCAGCTCGGCCAGACCGTCCAGCCGCCCGGACACCTCGTCGGCGCCCGGCGCCGGCAGCTCGATCAGCGGCTCGCGCACCGCTTCACCGGCCCGCCGCGGCCGTCCCACCGCGTCGTCCGCCTCCGCGGCGGCCACCACGTGCAGCCTCGCCAGCACCCGCAGGGGCGACTGCCGCCAGATCGACAGCAGCTGGCCTGCCTCCGCGGTCAGCCGCAGCGCGGCACCCACGGTCCGCGCCTCGTCGTCCGCGCCGAAGTCGCTGCGCCGGCGCACCTCCTCCAGGGCCCAGTCCGCGCCGGACAGCGCGGCGGAGCCGCGGGAGGCGCGCAGAGCGGCCTCGGAGGTGATCTCGGTACTGCGGCGACGCATGATGCGGTGCCCGTAGACCCGGTCCACGGCCTTGCGGACGGACTCCACGGATGCGGGCACGCCGGGCAGCGAACCCAGGGCCGCGAGCGGATCGGCGGTGGCGCCTGTCGTACTCATGCGTACGACCCTACGCACCCCCGGCCGTGACCCCACGATGGAGTGGTCTTCTTCACGCACCCCTGCCACGCACAGCAATCATGCGACTACTCTTGGTGAACATGAAAATTGCTTTCGTCGGGAAGGGCGGCAGCGGCAAGACCACCCTCTCCTCCCTGTTCGTCCGTCACCTCGCGGCGAGCGGCGCACCAGTGATCGCCGTCGACGCCGACATCAACCAGCACCTGGGGGCCGCCCTCGGCCTGGAGGAGGCGGACGCCGCCGCACTCCCCGCGCTGGGCGAGCACCTGCCCCTGATCAAGGACTACCTGCGCGGTTCCAACCCCCGCATCGCCTCCGCCGGGACGATGATCAAGACGACCCCGCCCGGCGAGGGCTCCCGGCTGCTGCGGGTACAAGAGGACAACCCGGTCTACGACGCCTGCGCCCGACCGGTGGAACTCGACGGCGGTGCCGTCCGTTTGATGGTCACGGGACCCTTCACGGACGCCGACCTGGGGGTCGCCTGCTACCACTCCAAGACCGGAGCGGTGGAGCTGTGTCTGAACCACTTGGTGGACGGCCCCGACGAGTACGTCGTGGTCGACATGACGGCGGGCTCGGACTCCTTCGCCTCGGGCATGTTCACCCGCTTCGACATGACGTTCCTCGTCGCCGAGCCGACCCGGAAGGGGGTCTCCGTCCATCGCCAGTACAAGGAGTACGCCCGCGACTACGGCGTCGAGCTGAAGGTCGTCGGCAACAAGGTGCAGGGTCAGGACGACATCGACTTCCTCCGCGCGGAGGTCGGTGACGACCTGCTCGTGACGGTCGGGCACTCGGACTGGGTGCGCGCCATGGAGAAGGGCCGCCCGCCCCGGTTCGACCTCCTGGAGCAGCCCCAGCACGAGGCCCTGCGCCGGCTGCGGTCGGCCGCGGACGCGACGTACGCACGGCGCGACTGGGAGCGCTACACCCGCCAGATGGTCCACTTCCACCTCAAGAACGCCCAGTCGTGGGGGAACGAGCGCACCGGGGCCGACCTGGCCGCGCAGGTCGACCCCGGGTTCGTGCTCCACGAGGGCGTCACGGCCCCCGCGTAGCTACGGCTTGGCCGCCGGTGCTCCCGGGACCCCCTTGGGGGCCGGGGCGGGCCGGTCCGACAGGAACTGCTCCCAGCCCTCGCGCGGCGCCTCACCCACCTCGAGGGTGCGCAGCTTGGCCAGGACCTCCGGATCCTGGGCGTCCAGCCAGTCGGCCAGCTGGTGGAAGGAGACGCAGCGCACGTCGGGCTTGTTGCAGACCGCCTCGACGACGTCCTGGACGGCGCGCATGTACACGCCGCCGTTCCAGGACTCGAAGTGGTTGCCGATGACCAGGGGCGCGCGGTTGCCGTCGTACGCCCGCTGGAAGCCGGCGAGCAGGCTGTCGCGCATCTGGTGCCCCCAGAACGCACGCTTGGCCGGGTCGCCCTGGGTGGCGGTCCCGGACTGGTTGACCATGAAGTTGTAGTCCATGGTCAGCTGCTCGTAGGAGTGGCCGTGGAAGGGCACGAGCTGCATCGACAGGTCCCACAGCCCTTCCTTCTTGCCGGGCCAGACCTGGTTGTTGACGCCGCTGGTGTCGTAGCGGAAGCCCATGTCCCGGGCGGCCTTCATGAAGTTCTTCTGGCCCTCGAGACACGGGGTGCGGGCGCCGATCAGCTCCTTGTCGTAGTCGAAGGGCAGCGGGGCGGCCTTGGTCATGCCGGTGTTGGTCTTCCAGGTCTTCACGAACTGCTTGGCCTGGGTGATCTCGTCCTTCCAGTCCTCCACCGACCACTGGCCGACGCCGCCGTCCTTGCCGCAGAAGTGGCCGTTGAAGTGGGTGCCGATCTCGTTGCCCTCCTGCCACGCGAGGCGCAGCTGCCGGGCGGTGTCGGCGATGCCCTGCTCGTCGTTGAAGCCGATGTCGGAGCGGCCGGGCGAGTGCTGCGGCGGCCTGTACAGGTCGCGCTTCTCCTCGGGCAGCATGTAGACGCCGCTGAGGAAGAACGTCATCGTCGCGTTGTTGGCCCTGGCGACCTCGCGGAAGTGCGAGAACAGCCTCTGGCTGTCCTCGCCGGCGCCGTCCCAGGAGAACACGACGAACTGCGGCGGCTTCTGCCCCGGCTTCAGGCGCTCGGGCCGGGGCAGGTGCGGCTGGGCCCCCGTGTACGCGGTCGAGCCGTCGCCGATCAGGCGGACCATGCTCTTGGGCGCGGGAGCCGCCTGCTGCCTCCCGGGCCCGGACGCGGCCGCGCCCGCTGCGTGAGAACCGGTGGTCCCCGTCGAGCAACCGGCCAGTGACGCGGCGACGGCCGCGGCGACCACGGTCCCCGTGGCGATCCTCTGGGTGGCGGTCATGTTCCGCCCACCTTCTTCCTTCTCTCAGGCCAACGCCGACCACGGCGTTCTGGTGCGCCGCCGACCAGCCGACGGCGCCGTCAACGTCGCACGGAGGCCGAGAAGGAATTAATACGACAAGCCGATAAAAAGCTCACTTCACTCTTTGGGAGGGTTACGTGGGCCATTTGCCATGAATATCCATGCTCGTCCTTTACTCTGCATTACGATCCATTTACCAAGCGTTGATCCATCCCGCCGCTTGTACGCCGTGACCCACGGCCGCGACCACCCCCGCCACCGCCGGGGGAAGACCGAGTTCCGCGACCGCGCTGCCCCGGAGGAGACGGGAACATGTCAGCCTGCGTCCCCACACGCGCCACCCAACCGACCGACTCGGCCACGCCCGAGCGCCTGCACCAGCCCCACAGCCCGCCACCGGCCCCGCGCCGCCGCTTCCACCTCGCGGGCGCCGACGTGTCCGCGTCCATCGCGGTCTTCCTGATCGCCCTGCCCCTGTCCCTCGGCATCGCCCTGGCCACCGGCGCGCCACTCCAGGCCGGCCTCGTGGCCGCGGCCGTCGGAGGCCTGGTCGCCGGCCGGTTCGGGGGCTCCGCGCTGCAGGTCAGCGGACCCGCCGCAGGGCTCACCGTGGTCACCGCCGACCTCATCCACCGCTACGGCTGGCGCACGACGTGCGCGATCACCGTCCTCGCCGGCCTCGCCCAACTCGGCCTCGGCTGCCTGCGCGTGGCCCGCACCGCGCTCGCGGTGAGCCCCGCCATCGTGCACGGCATGCTCGCCGGCATCGGCGTGACCATCGCCGTGGCCCAGCTGCACATCGTTCTGGGCGGCACGCCGCAGAGCTCCGTCCTGGCCAACCTGCTGGCCCTTCCCGCGCAGGTGGCCGCGGGGCGCCCGGCCGCCCTCGTGGTGAGCGCCCTGACCCTCACCCTGCTGCTCCTCTGGCCACGGCTGCCCGGCCGCGCGGGCCGTCTGCTCCGCAAGGTGCCCGCCGCGCTCGTCGCCGTCTCCGGCGCGACCGCGGTCGCCTCCCTCACCGGACTCACCCTGCCCCGCGTCGAGTTGCCGTCCTGGAGCAGCCACGCCCTGGCCGGACTGCCCGAGGGCCCGGCCCTGGGCCTGGTCGCCGCCGTCCTCACCATCACCCTGGTGTGCAGCGTGCAGTCGCTGCTCGGCGCGGTCGCCGTGGACAAGCTGGTGGCCGCCCGGGCCGCGTCCCCCGACGGAGCGGAACCGACTGACGGCACGGGCTCGGCCGCCATCGGCTCGGCCTCCCCCACCGGCTCGACCACCGCCACCGCCTCCCAGGCGACCGTCCCCTCGGCGCCCCGCGTCGCCCGCTCCGACCTCGACCGTGAGCTGCTCGGTCAGGGCGCCGCCAACATCGTCTCCGGAGCGCTCGGGGGGCTGCCCATCGCCGGCGTCGCGGTGCGGAGTTCGGCGAACGTGCGAGCCGGGGCGGTGAGCCGGAACTCCACGATGCTCCACGGCGTTCTGGTAGTAGTCGCCGCGCTGCTGATGGTTCCGATCCTGGAGCTCATCCCGCTCGCCTCCCTCGCCGCCCTGGTGATGGCCGTCGGCATCCAGATGGTGTCCCTGCACCACATCCGCACGGTGACCCGCCACCGCGAGGTGCTGGTGTACGCCGTCACCACCCTCGGCGTGGTCTTCCTCGGCGTCCTCCAGGGCGTGGCACTCGGCATCGCCGTCGCCGTGGCCACCGCCCTGCACCGCCTCGCCCACACCCGCATCACCCATGACGAGAAGGAAGGAGTCCACCACGTACGCGTCCGGGGTCAGTTGACCTTCCTAGCGGTCCCTCGCCTCAGCCGGGCCCTGCACCTCGTGCCCCACGGCGCCCCCGCCGTCGTGGAGTTGGACGGTTCGTTCATGGACCACGCGGCGTACGAGACCCTCCAGGACTGGCAGAAGACGCACACCGCGCACGGAGGCACGGTCGAGTTCGGTGGCCGGCGCCCGGGTCTGCGGATCGCCGAGCCGGTGATCCCGCACGCCGACGAGGACGCCGACTGCCGCTGCGGACCCTGGACACCGTGGCGCAACCACCAGTGCGACCTGACGAGCCTCGCGCGGGCGACCACGGGCGACGCGGACAGCCGCCGCACGGACACCGTCATCGCCACCAGCACCAGCACCGAGACCGCCACCGGCACCGGCACCGGCACCGGCACCGGCACCGGCACCGGCACCGGCAACCATGCCCCCACCCCCACCCGTACCGGCACTACGGCCGCCCAGAGCGCGACCCCCGAAAGCGCGGGCGCCGAGAGCGCGGACCTCCCGCCCGACGACACGGACGAAGGCAGCAACAGGGACACCGACCGGAAGGAGACCGACCCCCCACCCACCGCCCACCAGCTCGTCCGAGGCATCAGCGCCTTCCAGCGCAACACCGCCCCCCTGGTGCGGGACGAGCTGGAGCGGCTGGCGCGGGAGGGGCAGCGGCCCTCGCAGCTGTTCCTCACCTGCGCGGACTCGCGGCTGGTCACCTCGATGATCACGTCCAGCGGTCCGGGCGACCTGTTCGTGGTGCGCAACGTGGGCAACCTCGTGCCCCTGCCCGGCGAGGACAGCGGGGACGACTCGGTGGCCGCCGCGATCGAGTACGCGGTGGACGTACTGGAGGTGCGGTCCATCACGGTGTGCGGGCACTCCGGGTGCGGGGCCATGCAAGCTCTGCTGAGTGCCGAGCCCGGTGAGGCGCACACCCCGCTGAAGCGGTGGCTGCGGCACGGGCTGCCCAGCCTGGAGCGGATGGCCGACGACGGCCGGCCGTGGGCCCGGCTCGCCGGGCGCGCCGCCGCGGACGCGGTGGAGCAGCTGTGCCTGACCAACGTGGTCCAGCAGCTGGATCACCTGCGGGCCCACGCGTCCGTGGACCGGGCGCTGCGGGCCGGTGCGTTGGAGCTGCACGGGATGTACTTCCACGTGGGTGAGGCGCAGGCGTACCTGCTCACTGAGGGCAAGGTCTTCGACCACGTACGACCGGTCGACGTCCCGGCCTGACGACCCGCGCGGCCGCCCCCACCCGGGCGGCCGCGCCGCACCGCCCCGCACCCGGCGGCCGCGCGGGAGGAGCCGGGCGACTGTGAAAGGGGTTACACCCGCTGAACTGCTGAACTCTCCCCCACCGGGGTCCGTGCCTACCGACGACAGCCCGGCCGTGCCCACCCCGCAGCACACCTCACCCCACACCCCACAGCACAGGTCTAAACCAATTCCCGGGCTGCCCTTGTCACCGGCTCCCGGGTCTGATGAGCTGTGGCCCGGGACACAACGGACACCCTGGGAAAGGGAGATGTCGTGAGCAACGAAAGCCTGGCCAACCTCTTGAAGGAGGAGCGACGCTTCGCGCCGCCCGCTGACCTGGCCGCCAACGCCAACGTCACGGCAGAGGCGTACGAGCAGGCCAAGGCTGACAGGCTCGGTTTCTGGGCCGAGCAGGCCCGCCGACTGACCTGGGCCAAGGAACCGACCGAGACGCTCGACTGGTCGAACCCGCCGTTCGCCAAGTGGTTCGCGGACGGCGAGCTGAACGTCGCGTACAACTGCGTCGACCGTCACGTGGAGGCCGGGCACGGCGACCGCGTGGCGATCCACTTCGAGGGCGAGCCCGGCGACAGCCGCTCCCTCACCTACGCCGAGCTGAAGGACGAGGTCTCCCGGGCGGCGAACGCCCTGCTGGAGCTGGGTGTGCAGAAGGGCGACCGGGTCGCCGTCTACATGCCGATGATCCCCGAGACGGCCATCGCCATGCTGGCCTGCGCCCGGATCGGCGCCGCGCACTCCGTGGTCTTCGGCGGCTTCTCGGCGGACGCGCTGGCCACCCGCATCCAGGACGCCGACGCGCGCGTCGTGATCACCTCGGACGGCGGCTACCGGCGCGGCAAGCCGTCCGCGCTCAAGCCGGCCGTCGACGAGGCGGTGGCCAAGGTCGACAACGTCGAGCACGTGCTGGTGGTCCGCCGTACCGGACAAGACGTGGCGTGGAGCGACGAGCGGGACGTGTGGTGGCACGACCTGGTCGGGCGCCAGTCGGCCGAGCACACGCCGGAGGCGTTCGGCGCGGAGCACCCGCTGTTCATCCTCTACACCTCGGGCACGACCGGGAAGCCGAAGGGCATCCTGCACACCTCCGGGGGCTACCTCACCCAGGCCGCCTACACCCACCACGCGGTCTTCGACCTCAAGCCGGAGACCGACGTCTACTGGTGCACGGCCGACGTCGGCTGGGTGACCGGTCACTCGTACATCGTGTACGGGCCGCTGGCCAACGGCGCCACCCAGGTGATGTACGAGGGCACCCCGGACACCCCGCACCAGGGCCGCTTCTGGGAGATCGTGCAGAAGTACGGGGTCACGATCCTCTACACCGCGCCGACGGCGATCCGGACGTTCATGAAGTGGGGCGACGACATCCCCGCGAAGTTCGACCTGTCGAGCCTGCGGGTCCTGGGTTCGGTCGGTGAGCCGATCAACCCCGAGGCGTGGGTCTGGTACCGCAAGAACATCGGCGCGGACCGCACGCCCGTCGTGGACACCTGGTGGCAGACCGAGACCGGCGCGATGATGATCTCCCCGCTGCCGGGCGTCACGGAGGCCAAGCCGGGGTCGGCGCAGCGTCCGCTGCCGGGCATCTCCGCCACGGTCGTCGACGACGAGGCGAACGAGGTGCCCAACGGCGGGGGCGGCTACCTGGTGCTCACCGAGCCGTGGCCGTCGATGCTGCGCACCATCTGGGGCGACGACCAGCGGTTCATCGACACGTACTGGTCGCGCTTCGCGGGCAAGTACTTCGCCGGTGACGGCGCGAAGAAGGACGACGACGGCGACATCTGGCTGCTGGGCCGGGTCGACGACGTCATGCTCGTCTCGGGCCACAACATCTCCACCACCGAGGTGGAGTCCGCGCTGGTGTCGCACCCCTCCGTCGCCGAGGCGGCGGTCGTGGGTGCGGCGGACGAGACGACCGGCCAGGCGATCGTGGCGTTCGTCATCCTGCGCGGTACGGCCGCGGAGAGCGAGGGGCTGGTCGACGAGCTGCGCAACCACGTCGGCGCGACGCTCGGCCCGATCGCCAAGCCCAAGCGGATCCTGCCGGTGGCGGAGCTGCCGAAGACCCGCTCCGGCAAGATCATGCGGCGCCTCCTGCGGGACGTCGCGGAGAACCGGCAGCTCGGCGACGTCACGACCCTCACCGACTCCACGGTGATGGACCTGATCCAGGCGAAGCTGCCCGTGGCGCCTTCCGAGGACTGACAGCCGGCCCGAACAGTTCCGAGGAGATCCGCTCCGGGTGCGGGGGCAACCCGCCCCGGCACCCGGAGCGGCGGCCGAACGCCGCGCAGGTCCCGTCGGGTGTACGCCGCCCCGCTTGGGTAACCTGAACGGAGCGGCACGCACCACGCGAAGACCGCAACACGCGACGAACGCAACACGAGAAGACCACGGTGTGCCGGGAAGTCTGGTCGGCAGGTGTTCAGTCCTGCCCACCGACCGGAGGTTCCCCCCGTGGCCGCGCCCCGCTCCCCCGCCACCCGCCAGAGCTCGTCCCGCAAGCTCTTCGGCCGTCTGTCCCTGCCGGAGCGGACCCTCGTCGGGGACGCCCTGCGTACGGAGACGGTCGGCGGTGTGCTGCTCCTGCTGGCCGCAGTGTCGGCCCTCGTGTGGGCGAACGTCCCCGCGCTGCATGACAGTTACGAGAGCGTCAGCGACTTCCACTTCGGCCCCGAGGCCCTCGGCCTGCACCTGTCGGTCGCGCACTGGGCGGCGGACGGGCTGCTCGCGGTCTTCTTCTTCGTGGCCGGCATCGAGCTCAAGCGGGAACTGGTCGCCGGTGACCTGCGCGACCCGAGGGCGGCCGCCCTGCCCGTCGTGGCGGCGCTCTGCGGGATGGCCGTACCGGCGCTGGTGTACACGCTGACCAACACGGCCGAGGCGGGTTCCCTGGCGGGCTGGGCGGTGCCCACCGCCACGGACATCGCATTCGCGCTGGCCGTGCTCGCCGTGATCGGCACCTCCCTGCCGAGCGCGCTGCGGGCCTTCCTGCTCACCCTCGCCGTCGTCGACGACCTGTTCGCGATCCTGATCATCGCGGTGTTCTTCACCGACACCATCCACTTCGCGGCCCTCGGCGGCGCCGCCGTCGGCCTCGGGGTGTTCTGGCTGCTGCTGCGCAAGGGCGTGCACGGCTGGTACGTCTACGTCCCGCTCGGGGTCGTGATCTGGGCGCTGATGTACAACAGCGGCGTCCACGCCACCATCGCCGGCGTCGCGATGGGCCTGATGCTGCGCTGCACGACCCGCGAGGGCGAGCGGTGCTCCCCCGGCGAGCGCGTCGAGCACCTGGTGCGTCCCCTGTCGGCGGGGCTCGCGGTGCCGCTGTTCGCGCTGTTCAGCGCGGGTGTCACCGTCTCGGGCGGGGCGCTGGGCGACATCTTCACCCGGCCGGAGACCCTCGGGGTGGTGCTCGGTCTGGTCGTCGGCAAGACAGTCGGCATCTTCGGCGGCACCTGGCTGACCGCCCGCTTCACCCGCGCCTCGCTCAGCGACGACCTGGCGTGGCCGGACGTCTTCGCGGTCGCCTCGCTGGCCGGCATCGGCTTCACCGTGTCGCTGCTGATCGGCGAACTCGCCTTCGAGGGCGACGCGGTCCTGACCGACGAGGTGAAGGCGGCCGTGCTCGTCGGCTCGCTGATCGCCGCGGGCTGGTCGACGGTGCTGCTGAAGGTACGGAACGCCAGGTACCGCAGGCTCTGCGAGGCGGAGGAGCGCGACGACGACGAGGACGGCATCCCGGACGTCTACGAGGAGGACCAGCCGGAGTACCACCTGCGGATGGCCGCGATCCACGACCGCAAGGCCGCCGAGCACCGCCGGATCGCCGCGGAGATGGCCGCGGCGCGGCGCGCACGCGCCGAAGTGCCGGGCGGGGCGGGCGAGGAGGGCGACCGTCCGGCATGATCTGACGGGACGGTACAAAACACGGGACCGTGTGCGGTCCGGCCGAGCGGCCGGGCGGCGCGCCCCCGAGGAGAACGAGGGAGACCGCGATGAGCGCACCCGACGGCAGCCCGGTCGGCGTGGAACGCAGCATCGGCCAGCTGTTCGCCTCGGCGACGACCGAGATGTCGGCGCTGGTGCACGACGAGATCGCGCTGGCGAAGGCGCAGCTGAAGCAGGACGTGAAGCGCGGGGCGACGAGCGGCGGCGCGTTCTCGCTGGCCGGCGCGCTGCTGGTGTTCTCCCTGCCGATGCTCAACTTCGCCCTGGCGTACGGCATCCGCACCTGGAGCCACTGGAACCTGGCGGTCTGCTTCCTGCTCTCCTTCGCGGCGAACGTCCTGGTCGCCGGCGTGCTCGCGCTGATCGGCGTGGTGTTCGCGAAGAAGGCCAAGCAGGGCAAGGGCCCGCAGAAGGTGGCCGCGTCGGTGAAGGAGACGGCGGGCGTGCTGCAGAACGCCAAGCCGCACCCGCGGCCGGAGCTGGACGTGGACCGCGCCCCGCAGGCCATCGAGGCTGTGGCACGCTCGTCCTCATGACGGACCCGGCCCCCACCCCTTCGGCGCAACCCGCTTCGGTCGTACGACCCGACGGTCCCTGGACCCACCGGGACGTGGCGGCCAACGGCGCCCGCTTCCACATCGCGGAGGCCGGCGACGGGCCGCTGGTCCTCCTGGTGCACGGCTTCCCGCAGTTCTGGTGGACGTGGCGGGAGCAGCTGACGGCGCTCGCCGACGCCGGTTTCCGCGCGGTCGCGGTCGACCTGCGGGGCGTCGGCGGCAGCGACCGCACCCCGCGCGGCTACGACCCGGCCAACCTCGCCCTGGACATCACCGGCGTGATCCGCTCGCTGGGCGAGCCGGACGCCGCGCTGGTCGGTCACGACCTCGGCGGCTACCTGGCGTGGACGGCGGCCGTGATGCGCCCCAAGCTCGTGCGGCGGCTCGTGGTGGCCTCGATGCCGCACCCGCGGCGCTGGCGCTCGGCGATGCTCGCCGACTACCGGCAGTCGGCGGCGAGCTCCCACATCTGGGGCTTCCAGCGGCCGTGGATCCCGGAGCGCCGGCTCACCGCGGACGACGGCGCGCTGGTCGGCGAGCTGATCCGGCAGTGGTCCGGCCCGAACCCGCTGGACGACAAGGCGATCGAGACCTACCAGCGGGCGATGTGCATCCCCTCCACGGCGCACTGCTCGGTCGAGCCGTACCGGTGGCTGGTGCGCTCGCTGGCCCGGCCGGACGGCGTGCAGTTCTACCGCCGGATGAAGCGCCCGCTGCGGGTGCCGACGCTGCACCTGCACGGTTCACTCGACCCGGTGACCCGCACGCGCAGTGCGGCTGGCTCCGGGGAGTACGTCGAGGCGCCGTACCGGTGGCGGCTGTTCGACGGCCTGGGGCACTTCCCGCACGAGGAGGACCCGGTCGCCTTCTCCTCCGAACTGGTCGATTGGCTGAAGGATCCCGAACCCGACCGGTGACCGTTCGAAAGCGTTCGGCACCCGCGGCCGAACCTACTGTCCTATGAACGGCCACATGCCCGCCGCATAGGCCAATTGGCCGTCTCCCAGGCGGTTATGGACCTTGGGGCGGGGGCAGACGTCGAGGTATGGGCTGGACGCACGACTACAGTGACGCAGCACGCAACCGTCGCTCGGCCTCGGGCCTGAGCACCCACCAGCGGGACGGCTCCCCACAGTCGGGAAGCGACCTCCGGGTGGGCATTCCGGTCATCCTGCGCCGCCGGGCCCGCTGGGTCTCGGTACGCCTGCGTCACCCCCGCCCCTGACACCCGCGCGGGCACGGGGCGTGCGCTACAGGGCGCAGCTGTCGCTGTCCACCTGCTGGTTCGCGGCGCGGCCCTTGGCGATGTCCCGCTGGATCTCGTCCGCGGTGAGCGCGTAGCCGGTGTCGGCGTCGTCGAGCGACTTGGCGAAGACCACGCCGTACACCCGGCCGTCGGGCGTCAGCAGCGGGCCGCCAGAGTTGCCCTGGCGGACGGTCGCGTACAGCGAGTACACGTCACGGCGCACGGTGCTGCGGTGGTAGATGTCGGGACCGTTGGCCGTGATCCGGCCGCGCACCCGGGCCGCGCGCACGTCGTACGCGCCGTTCTCCGGGAAGCCGGCGACGATCGCGCCGTCCCCGCTCGCGGCGTCCTTGGTCGCGAAGCGGAGCACGGGCGCGTGGAGGTCGGGCACGTCCAGGACGGCGATGTCGCGCTTCCAGTCGTAGAGGACGACGGTCGCGTCGTAGCGCCGGCCCTCGCCGCCTATCTGGACGGTGGGCTCGTCGACGCCGCCGACCACGTGCGCGTTGGTCATCACGCGGCGCTCGCCGAAGACGAAGCCGGTGCCCTCCAGGACCTTGCCGCAGCTTTCGGCGGTGCCCATCACCTTGACGATGGAGCGCTGCGCGCGCGTGGCCACCGGGCTGTTCGCGAGGGCCGGGTCGGGCGGCTGGACGTCGGTGATCGGCTCGTTGGAGAACGGGCTGAAGACCTGCGGGAAGCCGTTCTGCGCGAGTACGGAGGAGAAGTCGGCGAACCAGGTGTCGGCCTGGTCGGGCAGCGCCCGGGAGACCCCCAGCAGCACCTTGGAACTGCGGACCTCCTTGCCCAGCGTGGGCAGGGTGGTGCCGGCCAGGGCGGAGCCGATCAGCCAGGCCACCAGCAGCATCGCGACCACGTTGACCAGGGCGCCGCCGGTGGCGTCCAGGGCGCGGGCCGGTGACCAGGTGATGTAGCGGCGCAGCTTGTTGCCCAGGTGGGTGGTCAGGGCCTGGCCGACGGAGGCGCAGACGATCACGACGACGACCGCGACCACGGCGGCGGTGGTGCTCACCTCGGAGTTGTCGGTGAGGGCGTCCCAGGCGACCGGCAGGAGGTAGACGGCGACGAGTCCGCCGCCGAGGAAGCCGATGACCGACAGGATGCCGACGACGAAGCCCTGGCGATAGCCGACGACCGCGAACCACACGGCAGCGACCAGCAACAGGATGTCCAGCACGTTCACCGCTTGGGGCCTCGCCTCGTCGTCTCGCCGTCGGTTCCGGTCGGCCGTGGCCCCCGGAGGCGCCCCCCGGGCTGACACGGCACGGGGGACACCCTGTCATGACCTCCAGTCGAGCGGGACCTGCTTGTCCCGGTCCCAGGGCTGCTCCCAGCCCGCGTAGTGCAGCAGGCGGTCGATGAGGCCGGCCGTGAAGCCCCACACGAGGGCCGATTCGACCAGGAATGCCGGGCCGCGGTGGCCGCTGGGGTGCACGGTGGTGGCGCGGTGGGCGGGGTCCGTGAGATCCGCCACGGGGACGGTGAAGACCCGCGCGGTCTCGTTGGGGTCCACCACCCCGACCGGGGTGGGCTCCCGCCACCAGCCCAGCACCGGGGTCACCACGAACCGGCTCACCGGGATGTACAGCTTCGGCAGCACGCCGAAGAGCTGGACGCCGGACGGGTCGAGGCCGGTCTCCTCCTCGGCCTCGCGCAGGGCGGCCCGCAGCGGTCCGTCCCCCTCGGGGTCGCCGTCCTCCGGGTCGAGCGCGCCGCCCGGGAACGACGGCTGGCCGGCGTGCGAGCGCAGGGAACTGGCCCGCTCCATCAGCAGCAGCTCGGGCCCGCGCGGGCCCTCGCCGAACAGGATCAGCACCGCCGACTGCCGTCCGGTGCCGTCGCGCGGCGGCAGGAAGCGGCTCAGCTGGAGCGGCTCGACCGTCTCCACGGCCCGCACCACCGGGTCCAGCCAGTCCGGCAGGCCCTCCTTGCCCAGCGTCACGTCCTGGATGTCACTCGCCCGCGTCATCTGCGCACCACCCCCCGTTCACCCGGCACAACGCCCGACGCCCCCGAGATCGTTCCTCATCCGGCCCCCAGCGGCGGTGCCGGCCGGCCGCCCGCGTCCAGGTAGGCCTGGGGCGGGTTGAGCCGCTGGCCGGGGAAGCCGCCCTTCTCGTACTTCAGCAGCTTCTTCGCCTTCTCCGGGTCCGTCTCCCCCTCGCCGTAGGCCGGGCAGAGCGGGGCGATGGGGCAGGCGCCGCAGGCCGGCTTGCGGGCGTGGCAGATGCGGCGGCCGTGCCAGATGACGTGGTGGGACAGGTCCGTCCAGTCGCTCTTGGGGAACAGCGCGCCGATCGCGGCCTCGATCTTGTCGGGGTCGGTCTCGTCGGTCCACCCGAAGCGCCGCACCAGCCGCTGGAAGTGGGTGTCCACGGTGATCCCGGGGCGCCCGAAGGCGTTGCCGAGGACGACGAAGGCGGTCTTGCGGCCGACGCCGGGCAGCTTGACCAGGTCCTCGAGCCGGCCGGGCACCTCGCCGCCGAAGTCCTCCACGAGGGCCTTGGACAGCCCTATCACCGACTTGGTCTTGGCCCGGAAGAACCCGGTGGGGCGGAGGATCTCCTCCACCTCCTCGGGGTTGGCCGCGGCCAGGTCCTCGGGGGTCGGGTACTTGGCGAAGAGGGCGGGCGTCGTCTGGTTCACCCGCAGGTCGGTGGTCTGCGCCGACAGCACCGTGGCCACGATCAGCTGGAAGGGGCTTTCGAAGTCCAGCTCCGGATGGGCGTACGGGTACACCTCGGCGAGTTCGCGGTTGATGCGCCGGGCGCGGCGGACGAGGGCCGTGCGGGACTCGCCGCTCGGCGGGCGCACCTCGACCGTCCTGGGGGCGCCGGCCTTCTTCACCGGGGCGGCCGCCTTCGCGGGCGCGGCCTTCTTCGCGGCGGCCCTCACCTTCTTGGCGGCCGCCTTCTTGACCGGAGCGGCCTTCGGCTTGACCGGAGCGGCCTTCGCCGCTTTTGTTGCTTTTGTCGTTTTTTCATCACCGCCCGGAGTCTGTTCGCCCACAGCGGAATCACGACGTACAGCCACCCGCCCAGCCCCCTTGGCCTGTGCTCTCACCGGCGATTTGGACACCCGGCCAGCCTAGGGCCCGGCACCGACATCCGCCGTGGGGCCGAAGGATCGGCCCCCGATTGGACCCCTGCCGCGTACCCCCGGACACGTGTACGGCATCCTTGTGACAGATCACACTGTTTGGACCGTCCGGCAAAATGGGCACCACGGACCCCTGGTACACGGGTACACGGGGGGCAAGATCCCCTGAGCAGGTCGACAAGGAGAGAACTCGTGGACGACGTTCTGCGGCGCAACCCGCTCTTCGCGGCTCTCGACGACGAGCAGGCCGCGGAGCTGCGCGCCTCCATGAGTGAGGTGACCCTCGCGCGTGGCGACTCCCTGTTCCACGAGGGAGACCCGGGAGACCGGCTCTACGTCGTCACCGAGGGCAAGGTCAAGCTCCACCGCACGTCCCCCGACGGCCGGGAGAACATGCTGGCCGTCGTGGGCCCCGGCGAGCTCATCGGCGAGCTGTCGCTGTTCGACCCGGGCCCCCGTACGGCGACGGCGACCGCCCTCACCGAGGTCAAGCTGCTCGGCCTCGGCCACGGCGACCTCCAGCCCTGGCTGAACGCCCGCCCCGAGGTGGCAGCGGCGCTGCTGCGCGCGGTCGCCCGGCGCCTGCGCAAGACCAACGACGCCATGTCCGACCTGGTCTTCTCGGACGTCCCCGGGCGCGTGGCCCGCGCCCTGCTCGACCTGTCGCGCCGCTTCGGCGTGCAGTCCGAGGAGGGCATCCACGTCGTCCACGACCTCACCCAGGAGGAGCTGGCCCAGCTCGTCGGCGCCTCCCGCGAGACGGTCAACAAGGCCCTCGCCGACTTCGCCCAGCGCGGCTGGCTGCGCCTGGAGGCCCGCGCGGTGATCCTCCTGGACGTGGAACGCCTGGCCAAGCGGTCGCGATAGCGCGCACAGGGGGTCGGGCAACGGCCCCCACCCGCATGTCCGAAACACCGCACCGGACCGCCCGCGGTCTGGATCCCCAGGGTCACATCGCTCGCGAAGGCGCTCTGACGCGGGTGCCACCGGCCTTCCGCCCGGTGGTCACCGCGGCCCGCGAGCGCCTGCGCGACGTCCTCGGCGCGCGGCTGCACAGCGCGTACCTCTACGGCTCGGTCCCCCGCGGCTCCGCACGAGGTCGCCGTTGGTCTCGCGGGCGAGGAGGCTGTCGGGCCGGTACCGCGGAAGGTACGCGGCGAGGTCGTCACCGAGGAGCGGCGTGCGCAGGCACGCGACGAACCACGCCAGGTCGTACCGCTCTGGCTCGCTGAGCACGCGTGCCCGGCTGTAGAGGAGCGTCGCCACGCCGTCGACCTGCTCGAACTCCGTGTCGAGGGCCCGCTCGAACTCCCGTAGGCCCTCCCGGTCCGTGTCCGTCGGCTCCTCGTGGAGGGCGACCAGCAGGTCCAGGCCACTGCGTCCCACGCGACGGGAGCCCATCGGCGATCCGGACGTGCTGCGCTCCTACGTCGATGACCTCGGCCCCTGGCTGGCACGGGAGTACGCGCGCGTGCACGGGGTGAAGGCACCCCGGCCCGACGGTCCGTGACGTCCCGGCCGGCCGCAAGGGCAGGGGTTCAGATCAGGCCGTGTTCCCGCAGGTACTCCAGCTGGGCCCGGACCGAGAGTTCCGCCGCGGGCCACAGGGAGCGGTCGACGTCGGCGTAGACGTGGGCGACGACCTCCTCCGGGGTGCGGATGCCGTCCTCGACGGCCGTCTCGACCTGGGCGAGGCGGTGGGCGCGGTGGGCGAGGTAGAACTCGACGGCGCCCTGCGCGTCCTCCAGGACGGGACCGTGGCCCGGCAGCACCGTGTGCACGCCGTCGTCCACGGTCAGCGACCTCAGGCGGCGCAGCGAGTCCAGGTAGTCGCCCAGACGTCCGTCGGGGTGCGCCACGACCGTCGTGCCGCGCCCGAGGATCGTGTCCCCGGTCAGCACCGCCCCGTCGGCCGGGAGGTGGAAGCACAGCGAGTCGGCCGTGTGGCCCGGCGTCGGGACGACCCGCAGCTCCAGGCCGCCCACCTCGACCACGTTCCCGGCGGCCAGCCCCTCGTCCCCGAGCCGCAGCGCCGGGTCCAGCGCCCGCACCTTGGTGCCGGTCAGCCCGGCGAAGCGCGCGGCGCCCTCGGCGTGGTCGGGGTGCCCGTGCGTCAGCAGCGTCAGGGCGACGCGCTTGCCGGCCTCCTCCGCGGTGTCGATCACCCGGCGCAGGTGGCCGTCATCCAGCGGGCCGGGGTCGACGACCACGGCGAGCGCGGAGTCCGGCTCGGACAGGATCCACGTGTTGGTGCCGTCCAGCGTCATCGCGGACGCGTTGGGCGCGAGGACGTTGACCGCGCGGGGCGTCGCGGGGCCCGACAGCACCCCGCCGCGCGGCTGACCGGGCAGGGCGGCCGCTTCCGTCATCGGAGGGCTCCTTCCGGACGCGGGCGGATCCGGGTGGCGCGGCCGGCCGGCGGCCGCCCCGTACGGGTATGCGCGGGTGCGTCGCTCATGCGGGGGCTCCACCGGTCGGTGCGGTCGGCACGTGCTTCGTGAACTCGTCGTGGCCCGGCCAGCTCAGCACGACCTCGTCGCCCTCCAGTCGGGCCCGGGCCAGCACCGGCGTCAGGTCACGCGCGGGTGCCGCCGCGAGCGCCTCGGCCGCGGAGCCATACGGCGCGAGCTGGCGCAGGGTCGCGATCGTCGGCGGCATCATCACCAGCTCGCCCCGGTCGTACGACGCGGCCGCCTCGGCCGGGCGGATCCACACCGTGCGGTCCGCCTCCGTGGAGGCGTTGCGGGTGCGCTGGCCCTCGGGCAGCGCGGCCACGAAGAACCAGGTGTCGTAGCGGCGGCTCTCGAACTCGGGCGTGATCCAGCGCGTCCAGGCGCCCAGCAGGTCCGAGCGCAGCACCAGGCCCCGCCGCTCCAGGAACTCCGCGAAGGACAGCTCCCGGGCGACCAGCGCGGCCCGGTCGGCCTCCCAGTCGGGGCCGGTCGTGTCGCCGACCACCGTCTCGGCGGTCGGCCCGGCGAGCAGGACGCCGGCCTCCTCGTACGTCTCCCGCACGGCCGCGCACACGATCGCCTGGGCGGCCGCCTCGTCGACCCCGAGCCGCTCGGCCCACCACGCGCGCGGGGGGCCCGCCCAGCCCACGTGGTGCTCGTCGTCGCGCGGGTCGACACCGCCGCCCGGGTACGCGTACGCGCCCGCGGCGAAGGCCATGGAGGCGCGCCGGCGCAGCATGTGGACGACGGGACCCTCACCGGTGTCCTTCAGGAGCATGACGGTGGCGGCGCGCCGGGGCACGACCGGCTCGAGCGTGCCGTCCGCGAGCGCGCGGATGCGTTCCGGCCAGTCCGGGGGGAACCACTGCCCATTCGCCATGGCCGGAGGCTATCCCGTGGTGAGCGAATGTTCGAGAGGGGCCCGCGACCTGGGCCGGGCGACCGGAGGCCGCTCCCGGCGGCCCGCGCCGGACGGCCGGCCCCTCCCCGTGCTCCTCAGGCGCCCCAGCGCCCCGGGCGCCTCAGCGCCCCAGACGGCTCAGGCGCTCAGGCCAGTTCCACCTGGATCTCGACCTCGACCGGCGCGTCCAGCGGCAGCACCGCGACGCCGACCGCGCTGCGCGCGTGCACGCCCTTGTCGCCGAGGACCTCGCCGAGCAGCTCGCTGGCGCCGTTGACCACGGCCGGCTGGCCGGTGAAGTCCGACGCGGAGGCGACGAAGCCGACGACCTTCACCACGCGCGCGATGCGGTCCAGGTCACCGGCGACGGACTTCACGGCGGCCAGGGCGTTCAGCGCGCAGGTGCGGGCCAGCTCCTTGGCCTCCTCCGGAGTGACCTCGGCCCCGACCTTGCCGGTGACCGGCAGCTTGCCCTCCACCATGGGCAGCTGGCCGGAGGTGTACACGTACGCACCCGACTGCACGGCCGGCTGGTAGGACGCGAGCGGCGGCACGACCGCCGGCAGCGTCAGGCCCAGCTCGGCGAGCTTCTCCTCGACCGCGCTCACGCCTGCTTCTCCCGCTTCAGGTAGGCCACGAGCTGCTCGGGGTTGTTCGGCCCGGGCACGACCTGGACGAGCTCCCAGCCGTCCTCGCCCCAGGTGTCCAGGATCTGCTTCGTGGCGTGGACGAGCAGCGGCACGGTTGCGTATTCCCACTTGGTCATGGGCCGACTGTAGCCGCTGGCCGGGGCCGCGCCGTGCCCCGGTCGCACCCCGCGATCGTCGTACTGTCGGCCCGGTTGTCCACAGGCTGTTGATTGGTCCCGGCGCCGAGTGGTTACGCTCGAAGACGTGAGCAGGCTCCAGGTCGTCAGCGGTAAGGGCGGGACCGGAAAGACGACGGTCGCCGCGGCCCTCGCGCTGGCCCTCGCCGAGGAGGGGAAGCGGACGCTTCTCGTCGAGGTGGAGGGCCGGCAGGGCATCGCACAGCTCTTCGAAACGGAGGCGTTGCCCTACGAGGAGCGCAAGATCGCCGTGGCCCCGGGGGGCGGCGAGGTCTTCGCGCTCGCCATCGACCCCGAACTGGCCCTTCTGGACTACCTCCAGATGTTCTACAAGCTGGGCGGCGCGGGCCGCGCCCTCAAGAAGCTCGGCGCCATCGACTTCGCCACCACCATCGCGCCGGGCGTGCGGGACGTCCTGCTGACCGGCAAGGCGTGCGAGGCCGTGCGGCGCAAGGACCGGGCCGGCCGCTTCGTGTACGACTACGTCGTCATGGACGCGCCCCCGACCGGCCGCGTCACCCGCTTCCTCAATGTCAACGACGAGGTCGCCGGGCTGGCCAGGATCGGCCCGATACACAATCAGGCGCAGGCGGTGATGCGGGTGCTGAAGTCGTCCGAGACGGCCGTGCACCTCGTGACGCTGCTGGAGGAGATGCCGGTCCAGGAGACCGCCGACGGCATCGCCGAACTGCGCGCCGCGCGGCTGCCGGTGGGCCGGGTCGTCGTCAACATGGTCCGCCCCGAGCTGCTGGACGCGGCCGACCTGGACCTCGTGCGCAGCACGCCGCGCACGGCGATCGCCCGCTCCCTGTCCGCGGCCGGCCTCGGCGGCGCCCGCCGCGGCGGCACCGCGGAGAAGCTGGTGGACCCGCTGCTGGCCCAGGCCGAGGAGTACGCCGAGCGGTACGCGCTGGAGCAGGAGCAGCGCGCGGTGCTGGGCGAGCTGGGCCTGCCGCTGCACGAGCTGCCGCTCCTCGCCGAGGGCATGGACCTGGCGGGTCTGTACGAACTGGCCACCGAGCTGCGGAAGCAGGGGATCGCATGAGTCCGGACCCGGCCGCCACCCAGGAACGCCGCCTCGGCCCCGCGCGCGTGCTCGACGTCGACCCGCTGCTCGACGACCCGGACACCCGGATCGTGGTGTGCTGCGGCTCGGGCGGGGTCGGCAAGACGACGACCGCTGCGGCGCTCGGGCTGCGCGCGGCCGAGCGCGGGCGCAAGGTCGTCGTGCTCACCATCGACCCGGCCCGCCGGCTCGCCCAGTCCATGGGCATCGACTCCCTGGACAACACTCCGCGCCGGGTGAAGGGCGTCGAGGGGGACGGCGAGCTGCACGCCATGATGCTCGACATGAAGCGCACCTTCGACGAGATCGTCGAGGCGCACGCGGACCCGGAGCGGGCGGCTGCCATCCTCGGCAACCCCTTCTACCAGTCGCTCTCGGCGGGCTTCGCGGGCACGCAGGAGTACATGGCGATGGAGAAGCTGGGGCAGCTGCGGGCCAAGGAGGAGTGGGACCTCATCGTGGTCGACACGCCCCCGTCCCGCTCCGCGCTGGACTTCCTCGACGCGCCGAAGCGGCTGGGGTCCTTCCTGGACGGCAAGCTGATCCGGGTGCTGCTGGCGCCCGCCAAGGTGGGCGGCCGCGCGGGGATGAAGTTCCTCAACGTCGGGATGTCGATGATGGCCGGCGTCCTCGGCAAGGTGCTGGGCGGTCAGCTGCTGAAGGACGTGCAGACGTTCGTGGCGGCGATGGACTCCATGTTCGGCGGCTTCCGCACGCGCGCGGACGCCACCTACAAGCTGCTCCAGGCGCCCGGGACGGCGTTTCTGGTGGTGGCGGCGCCCGAGCGGGACGCGCTGCGGGAGGCGGCGTACTTCGTGGAGCGGCTGGCCGCGGAGGACATGCCGCTGGCCGGCCTGGTGCTCAACCGGGTCCACGGCAGCGGGGCCACGCAGCTCTCGGCCGAGCGGGCGCTGGACGCCGCGGAAAATCTTGTGGACGCCCGCATTGTCGATCAGGACGACGGGAAAGCTGGACTTCGTAACTCTCCCGAAACGTACGGCAGTTCAGGAACTCCCAGGTCGCCCGACCCGTCCGCGTCCGGGGCCGCCCCCACGGCATCCGACGACCCGTCCGGGACGACACCGGCTCCCGGTGGCGACCGCGGTGACGGTGGCGACGGCGACTCCGGCGAGGAACGGCCGGTCGACCGGCTGACCGCGGGTCTGCTGCGGCTGCACGCCGAGCGCATGCACCTGCTCTTCCGGGAGCAGCGCACGCGTGACCGCTTCACCGCGCTCCACCCGGAGGTGGCGGTGGCCGAAGTGGCCGCCCTCCCGGGCGACGTGCACGACCTGGCGGGCCTGCGGGACATCGGCAACCGGCTCGCGGACAACCGCCCGGAACTGCCGGGGCCGGCCGGGGCCTGACCCGACATGCCGGGCGACCGTCGGTGAACACACCGGTGGGCCGTCAGTGGACACGCCGGTCGGCCGTCGGCATACACGCCGGTCGGCCGTCACTGGACACACCTGGGAGACGGCCGTGGAGGCCGCCTGCGGGACGGCCGTGGAGGCGCCCTGGGGACGGCGCCTCGGCGCACGGCGTGACCGAGGTGACACGGCGTCACCGAGGTGACGGGCGGTCGGCAGGGCGACGCGGAGGCCGCAGGGCCCGCCGCGGCCGTGTCAGCTGAGCTCAGCCCGGCTCAGCTCACGGCCGCGTAGTTCTCGTACACCTGGTCGTCGTCGAGCGGCACGATGCCCACGCCGCGCTCGTACTCCGTACGCGCCGTCTCCAGCAGGCGCCGCCACGAGGTGACGGTCGGCCGCCGGCGCAGCAGAGCGCGGCGCTCGCGCTCCGTCATGCCTCCCCACACACCGAACTCCACACGGTTGTCGAGCGCGTCGGCCAGGCACTCGGTGCGTACCGGGCAGCCCGTGCACACCGCCTTGGCCCTGTTCTGCGCTGCTCCCTGAACGAACAGTTCATCCGGATCGGTAGTGCGGCAGGCAGCCTGCGCACTCCAGTCGGTAACCCAGCCCATACCGGCGCCGTCCTCTCCCGAATCGAGGCTCCCCCACGGCGGCAAGCGGCATATTCACCGCCGCCAGTTGAGGACGTTACGGAAGGTGGGCGCAGCGCAACACCCCCTCCGGGCCCAATCTTGAATGGCCCGAACGGACTATGGGTAAGCGGCAGATCACCCGGGGGAGTGAGCCCACGACATGCGCGACCATCCCGGCAAAGCGGGACATTTTTAGCTCGTCACACCGGACGCCTGATGACACAGAAGGCGGATTCGGACACGCCTCCACCAAGAAATCGGGGAGCCTCCGGAACGATTCGGGGTCGCCGGACGTATTGATACGTAGCCCTGCTGCTGTGACAGTTGAGAGCAGCTTAGGCCAAGGCATATACGCGTGTCCGGCGAATGAGAACGTAGGCTGCCCCCATGCCAAAGAAGCGATCGGGCGGTGGCCTGTCCGCCACACAGCAGGCCGCCAAGTTCCTCGGTGTCAGTGTGCTCGCGGGAGCGGTGCTGGCCGGCATCGCGCTGCCCGCGGTGGGCGCGCTGGGGCTGGTCGCCAAGGGTTCCGTCGAGTCGTTCGACGAACTCCCCGCCAACCTCAAGACCCCGCCGCTGAGCCAGCGCACCTCGATCCTGGACGCCGACGGCCACCAGATCGCCTCGGTCTACTCGCGCGACCGCACGGTGGTGCCGCTGAAGAGCATCTCGCCGTACCTGCAGAAGGCGATCGTCGCGATCGAGGACTCGCGCTTCTACGAGCACGGCGCGGTCGACCTCAAGGGCATCCTGCGCGCGCTGAACAAGAACGCCCAGAGCGGCGGCGTCAGCCAGGGCGCCTCGACGCTCACCCAGCAGTACGTGAAGAACGTGTTCATCGAGGAGGCCGGCGACGACCCGACGAAGGTCGCCGAGGCCACCCAGCAGACCATCGGCCGCAAGATCCGCGAACTGAAGTACGCGATCCAGGTCGAGGAGGAGCTGGGCAAGAAGAAGATCCTCGAGAACTACCTGAACATCACCTTCTTCGGTGAGCAGGCCTACGGCGTGGAGGCGGCCTCCCAGCGCTACTTCTCCAAGCACGCCAAGGACCTGACCCTCCCGGAGGCGGCACTGCTGGCGGGCATCGTCCAGTCCCCCACCTTCTACGACCCGATGAACGAGCCCGAGCAGGCCATCGAGCGGCGCAACGTCGTGCTGCAGCGCATGGCCGAGGTCGGTGACGTCTCCCAAGCGGAGGCGGACGCGGCGAAGAAGACCCCGCTGGGCCTGAAGACCACCCAGCCGAAGAACGGCTGCATCACGGCGACCAAGGGCGCCAGTTTCTTCTGCAAGTACGTCGAGAAGGTCTTCCTGAGCGACCCGGTCTTCGGCCGGACCAAGGAGGAGCGGGCCAAGATCTGGAACCAGGGCGGCCTGACCATCCGCACGACCCTCGAGCCGCAGGCCCAGGCGTCGGTGCAGGACTCGCTCAAGGACCACGTCTACAAGTCGGACAAGGTCGCCGCGGCCGCCACGCTGGTCGAGCCCGGCACCGGCAAGATCCTGGCGATGGGCCAGTCCAAGCCGTATGGCTACGGCAAGAACGAGACCGAGATCAACTACTCGGTGGGCTCCGACCGGGGCGGCTCGAACTTCGGCTTCCCGACCGGTTCGACGTTCAAGCCCTTCGTGGCCGCGGCCGCGCTGGAGCAGGGCCGCCCGCCCACCCAGGAGTACTCCTCGCCGTACGAGATGGAGTACCCGAGCCCGGTCCGGACGTGCGACGGCAAGCAGTGGGTCAACACCGACGGGACCCGCCTGGAGAACGAGAGCGAGTCGGAGCACGGTCCTTACCGGCTGCGCGAGGCGATGGCCAAGTCGGTCAACACCTATTTCGTGCAGATGATCTCCGACATCGGCCTGTGCCCGGTGATGGACATGACCGACGGGCTGCACGTGGTGCAGGGCAACGGCGACAAGCTCCCCCAGGTCCCCGCGATCGCGCTCGGCTCCAAGGGCATCTCGCCGCTGACCATGGCCTCGGCCTACGCGGCCTTCGCCTCGCGCGGCATGTACTGCACGCCGATCGCCATCGAGTCGATCACCCAGAAGGTCGGCGACCAGCAGAAGTCGCTGGAGGTCCCGAAGTCCACCTGCTCGCGCGCGATGAGCGAGAAGACCGCGGACACCATCAACACCCTGCTCCAGGGCGTGATCGACTCCGGTACGGGCCAGGCGGCGGGCCTGAAGGACCGCGACAACGCCGGCAAGACGGGTACGACCGACTCCCGCAAGAACGCCTGGTTCGTCGGCTACACGCCCAACCTCTCCGGCGCCGTGTGGGTCGGCAGCGCCACCCAGAAGGTGGAGATGACCGACATCACCATCGGCGGCCGCTACCACGCCCAAGTCTACGGCGGTGACACGCCGGGTCCGATCTGGAAGGACGCCATGACCGGCGCCCTGGACGGCAAGGACTCGCCGGACTTCCACACCGTCGACATCCCGGACGACAAGAAGGACCGCGACCCGGGCGACGGCGACGACAACGGCGGCGATGACAACGGTGACGGCAACGGTGACGGCGGCGGCTTCATCGGCGGCTTCCTGAACGGCGGCACGGGCGACGGCGGCAACGGTGGCGGGGGGCCCGCCCCGACGGTCTCCTTCCCGGACAACCTGTTCCAGGGGCAGGGCAACGGGGGGCGTGGGAACGGGAGCGGAGGGCGGCGCTGAGGTCGCGGTGACGGCGTGACCGCGCCTGATCGGTGGGACGGGAACGGCCCCTGCTCCGGTGAGCAGGGGCCGTTTCGTGCGTCGGGGTCGGCGTCGTACGCAGGTCGGGTGGCCCGCCGACGTCGTACGCGAGCCGGGTGGCCCGCCGACGTCGTACGCGAGCCGAGTGGTCCGCCGACGTCGGGGTCAGTTGGGTGGCACGCCGACGTCGGGGTCAGCCGGCGAGGTGCTTCTTCACCGCGGCGGCGACGCGGCCGCCCTCGGCCTGACCGGCCACCTTCGGGTTCACGATCTTCATGACGGCGCCCATGGCGCGGGGGCCCTCGGCGCCGGCGGCCTTGGCCTCCTCGACGGCCTGGGCCACGATCGCGTTCAGCTCGTCGTCGCTCAGCGGCTTGGGCAGGTACGCGGAGAGCACCTCGCCCTCGGCCTGCTCCCGCTCGGCCTGCTCGGCCCGGCCGCCCTGGGCGAAGGCGTCGGCGGCCTCACGGCGCTTCTTCGCCTCCTTGGTGATCACCTTCAGGACCTCGTCGTCGGAGAGCTCGCGCTTCTCCTTGCCCGCGACCTCCTCCTTGGTGATCGCGGCGAGCGTCAGCCGGAGCGTCGAGGAGCGGAGCTCGTCGCGCCCCTTGATCGCGGCGTTGAGGTCTTCCTGCAGCTTCGACTTGAGCGTGGTCATGTCGTTGATTGTCGCAGGTGCGGGAGGGGGGCCGCCCGCGGATTTCCGGGGCGGGTGACGGGGGGCGGTGGGCCGGGGGCCGGGGGCCGGGGGCCGGGAGGCGGGGGGCGATGGCTTGGGTGACGGGTGGCGATGGCTCGGGGGGCGAGGTGTCGATGGTTGGGGGCGGGGTGGCAATGACTCACGACCCGCGGCGCGCCGCCCCACCCCCCGGGTCTGAGACGATGGACGTATGCGCGCGCGATACAAAATCCCCCTGGGAATCACGGCGGTTGGCGCCGCCGGTCTGGTGTACGCGGCGGGTTTCGAGGCCCGCTCCTTCCGCCTGCGCCGGGTGACGGTCCCGGTGCTGCCGTCGGGCATGCGCCCCCTGCGCGTCCTGCAGGTCTCCGACATCCACATGGTGAGCGGCCAGCGCAAGAAGCAGCGCTGGCTGCGTTCGCTGGCGGGCCTGCGCCCCGACTTCGTGATCAACACGGGCGACAACCTGTCGGACCCGGAGGGCGTGCCCGAGGTGCTGGACGCGCTCGGCCCGCTGATGGAGTTCCCCGGGGCGTACGTCTTCGGCTCGAACGACTACTACGGCCCCACGCTGCGCAACCCGGGGCGCTACCTGCTGGAGAAGCTCAGCGGCCGGCACGGCCTGAACGGCAACCCGCCGGTGGTCGGCGCCGTCCACAACCCGTGGGAGGACCTGCGCGACGGCTTCGACGCGGGCGGCTGGCTCAACCTGACGAACACGCGGGGCGTGCTGAAGGTCGACGGCGTGGCGGTGGAGCTCACGGGCGTGGACGACCCGCACATCAAGCGGGACCGCTACGAGCGGGTCGCGGGCGGCCCGTCCGGCTCGGCCGACTTCTCGATGGGCGTGGTGCACGCGCCGTACCTGCGGGCGCTGGACGCGTTCACGGCGGACGACTACCCGTTGGTCCTGGCCGGCCACACGCACGGCGGCCAGCTGTGCATCCCCTTCTACGGCGCCCTGGTCACCAACTGCGATTTGGACACGGACCGGGTGAAGGGCCTGTCCAAGCACACGGCGGAGGGCAGGACGGCATACCTGCACGTCTCGGCGGGCTGCGGGACGAGCCGGTACACCCCGGTACGGTTCGCGTGCCCGCCGGAGGCGACGCTGCTGACGCTGGTGGGGCGGGAGTAGCGCCGGGGCGGTCCGCTCGCCACACTGCTCACCACCCGAACGGTGCACCCCTATAGCAGGTCATGCCCCTTTTGCCTAACTTGAGGGCATGACGGCACCGATACCCAGGGACATCCCGGAGCTGCCGGCGATCCCCCGCACGCACGCGCTGATCCCCTCCTACGTCCCCGCGGCGGCGGTGGTGGCCCCGGTCCGGCGCCCCCTGGTGGGGCTGTTCCGCCTGCTGATCGCGGGTCTGGCGGCGGGGACGGTGGCCCTGACCCTGCTGCTGGGGAGTCCCGTACGGGTACTGAGCCACTTCGCGGTGCAGAGCACGATCCTGCTGGCGCTGGTGACGGCAACGTCGGCACGGCGGGCCTGGACGGCCCGCAAGCCGCTCCCGTCGGCGCTGACGGGAGCGGTGCTGCTCTACACGGTGATGACGGCGCTGGTGGACCACCTGCTCCTGTCGGACAGGACCCCGCCGTTCTCGGTGACGACCCCGGGCGCCGCGCCGACGGGCTGGCACCAACTGGCGGACGTCCTCCTGCACACGGTGGTCCCGGCGGCGGCGGTCCTGGACTGGCTGCTGCTGACGGCACCGGGCGCGCTGCGGCTGCGGCAGGCGGCGTCGTGGCTGGTGTACCCGGTGGTGTACCTGGTGTTCACACTGGCCCGAGGGGCACTGGGAATGCCGGGCACGGTGGCGGCGAAGGGTGAGAAGGGGACGCGGTACCTCTACCCGTTCCTGGACGTGGCCGCCCACGGCTACCGGCACGTCCTGGCCAACGCCCTCCTCCTCGGCCTGGCCTTCTACGCCCTGGCCCTCGCCCTGGTCGCCCTGGACCACGCCCGCCCGAACCCCACCCGTCACCACACCAAAACCGGATTTCGTCTCCAGCCTCCGGTGGGCTAAAGTAAACGACGTCGCCGCGACGAGCAGCGACACCGGGGTGTAGCGCAGCTTGGCAGCGCGCTTCGTTCGGGACGAAGAGGTCGTGGGTTCAAATCCCGCCACCCCGACAGCCGAAACAGCAGGTAGACCACCTAGGAACGTTCCTAGGTGGTCTTCTTGTTTTTGCCTGCGTGTCTATCTGAGTGACTAACGCTTCTGCGTGTCTACGAGCGCCGATCCTGCGTGCCGAAGATGCCGTCCATGACCACCGCGCCGGTCTGGATCACGGGCCGGATCTGCTTCCGGTAGACCTCCTCGGTGACGGCGGTCCCGGAGTGCCCGACAAGCCGCGAGATCTCTTCCAACGGGACGCCCCGATCGGAGAGCAGGGACACGAAGCTGTGCCGGAGCTCCCTCGGCGTCCACTCCTCCGCGTTGATCCCGTCGATGCCCTTGAGCGCCTGGCGGAAGGCGCGGCGGACGTTGGCCGCGTCGAGCGGCTTGCCCACGGCCGACGAGAAGACCAGGCCGTGTTCCTCCCACTCCTCATCAGCGGCAAGCCGGTCCCAGCCCTGATCCTCGAACTGCTGCCAGAGGGCATCCACGCAGCGCGCCGGCAGGGCGAGCGTGCGCCGAGATTTCCGGGTCTTGGTGTCCCCACTCCTCCGCACCGACCGCCAGACCGCGATGTGCGGAGGCTGCGGCGGGTCGAGGTCCGGCCGGCCCTTGAGGAAGACGTGATCCCAGGTGAGGGCCCGCAGTTCCTCGGTGCGGGCTCCGGTCAGCAGAGCGACGACGATGTACGCATACATCGAGGTCCCCTCGGCGCCCTTGAGCACGGCCTCGGCCTGGGCGAAGGTGAGCGCCTTCGACGGACGACCGGCCTGTCCCTGCGGCACCGAGCACAGCTCGACGACGTTGCGCTTCACCTTGTCCCGCGCCATGGCCCGCTTGACCGCACGGTTGAGACAGGAGTGGATGCCCTGGAGCGTGCGCGTGCTGAGCGTCTTCGACTTGGTGGCCAGCCAGCGATCCACGTCCTCCGCACTCAGGTCGCGCAGCTTGCGTGCGCCGAGAGACGGGATGACGTGATTGCGGCTCAGGAGCGTGACGGTCTCGACGGTGCTGGGGTCGAGGCCCGCCAATCCGAACTCCAGCCAGTCGGCCACGGCGTCCTTGACCGTGTAGTTGGTGGGCGCGATGGCTAGGCCGTCCTCGTGGTCCCTCAGCACCTCCTTGAGCTTGGTCTTCGCCTCCGTCTTGGTCTTGCCACTCCCCCGCTTCACGATCCGCTTACCGCTCGGATCGAACCCGAGGTTCGCCGTGGCGATCCACCGCTGTCGCTTCTCGTCCCAGTGCAGGCCGCCGTCACCACGGCTACGGCGCTTGGTCATCAGGCCGCACGCTCCAACTGCCCGGCGATGAACTCGCCCACGGCGGAGGCCGGGATGCGCCGGCACCTGCCGATGGCGACAGAGGGCAGGCGGCGGGTACGGATCAGGTCGTAGACCGTCGACCGCCCGACCTTCAGGCGAGCCATGACATCGGCCACGGTCAACAGCTCGTCGTCACGCAGGCGTTGGTTCTCCTTCGGTTCCGGGAGCGGGTTCGAGCGATGCGGCGAGCCAGGCTTCACCGGCGCTGAGGCCGGTCCCGGCGAAAACCCAGTGGGCAAGGACCAGAGTCGTTTCACCGTCCTGCGGCAAGGCGGTAGCGGTCTGGGAGCGGCGCCATTCGGCGCGAGCGTCGCGGAGGGCGCCGAGAGTGGTGGAGTAGCGGCGGGACTTGGTGGAGAAGTGGCCGCGGAACCCGAGCATGTGGGCCCAGGCCCGCAGGCGGAGGTCTGCCAGCTCCTTGCGTGCGCCGAGGGTCCAGGCCGTTCGGATCATGCGGCGGGCGTGGTCGGTGATCCGGGCCTGTGCCAGTTCAGCGAGGAAGCGGATCGGCCGGTCCAGGGTGCCCGTCGCTGTCTCGGCTCCCTTGGTGGCGTACTTGGCGATGTACGCCGCAACCGCCCGCTCGGTCAGCTCCTGGCCGCCGTCGAAGTCAGCGGACCGGATCGTGCGGACGTCGAGCTGACGGCCGAAGGTGAACGTGTGGGCCCAGCCGTCGATCTCCGGGCCGGCGATGCGGGCGAGGACTGCGGCTGCTTCGATGGCGTCCGCGAGCAGTTCGGCCGTGGCCCAGGCCGGGGGTGGGGTGTCGCCGCCTTCCGGGCCGTCGAGGCGGATGACCGCGTGGAAATGGACGGCGCCCCGCTTCTGGTACTCGGCGACCTTGGCGAAGGAGATCCGGGCGTGGTTCCGGAATGCCCGTTGGGTGAGGCCGGCTCGCTTGGCGACCTCCCGGCGGAGGTAGATCGAGAACCGTCGCCATAGGGCGCCCGCGTGTGCGTTCCAGAGAACGGCCGCTTCGTAGTCATAGGTGTCCGCGTCGAGGGGCGTGCCCAGCGCGGTGTCGGCCTGGTCGTGGTGGGCGCCGCAGCGGCAGGGACGGCCGTCGGTACGTCGGTTGTGGACCGGGCCGAAGCCGGGGGCGGTGAAGGTGGCGAAGACCCGGGGGTGCGAGGCGACCCGGTCGGGGGTGCCCTTGCCGCCTCGTAAGCCAGCGGTGACCAGGTGGTAGGTGTCGCGGCAGTAGACCTCTGCACAGGCCGGGCAGCGGGTGGCGCGGCGGTTGTTGCACCGGACCAGGAGCTGACCGGCCGGGAGGGTGGCCGAGTCGAGATGGCGAAGGGCGTTGCCGATCTCGCCCGTGCGGGTGTCGACGGCGTATTCGCTGCGGTGACCGTCGAGACGGATGGGATGGGTGCACCTGCCCAGGCCGGAGAGCTGGTGAGCCAGCTCGGGCAGGGTGCCGAGCGAGGCGAGTGTGGAGAGTTCCGCCAGTGGGGGCGGAGTCTGCCGGGTGATGATGGGACTTCCTTTCGGCTGATGCGTCGGTCGGGAGGGAAGGCCCCGGGGCGGCGGGATGCTTGGCGGCGTTGTTGCCGCCCCGGCGGCCGGTCAGCGCCTCTTGGCTTCGTTGGTGAGGGAGCGCAGGACCACGGCGGCGATGGCCACGGACACGGCCGATATGGCGACCGCGGCTAGGAGCGCGGTGAGGACGACGCCGACGACGACCACCGCGGCGACCGCACCCACGTAGGGGGTGAGCGGGCGGCCGGCGGAGGGCACGGGATCGCGGTTCCGGTCCGTGACGACGGTCGTGGGCAGGTGCGGGACGTCGGGGAGCCGCGGGCGAAATAGCACGGCGAGCCTCCTTCTCACTTGTCGGTGCCGTTGACGACACCGACTCCGGTACGGGTGCCGGTCTCGATGGCGGGGGCGAGGAAGGTGTGGGAGAGCCAGAAGCCGAACAGGGCAATCACGACGGCGACCCACAGGCGGACACCGAGGAACTTGATCGCGGCCCAGGCGATGACGCCCAGGACGAAGACGAGCGGCAGCGAGACGGTCACGGGTTCTCCTCAGAAGGTCAGCGGACGCGGCAGCGGTGGGTGCGGGCGGCCAGCTCGGCGGCGGCCCGGCTGTCGTAGTCGACGGAGAAGCCGCAGCGCGGAGCTGTGCACACAGCGGCGTGCTTCTCACGGCCCCGGCCGTCGTAGTAGGTGCCGACCTGGACCGGGCCGATGCGGACGACCCGGCGGAAGCGGCGGTTGGCGGGCATGAGCGCTCCTTTCAGAGCTGTGCGGCGATGGCTTCGGCCAGCGGTGCGGGGACGCCGAGCCGCGCGCGGAGGGTGGGGGTGTCGATGGGTGTCCCGGTCCGGGCGCGGTGTTCGTCCGCGACCTTGCGGGCATGAGTGACGAGCGCGACCGGGACCGGCACCGCGGGGCGGATGGTGACCGGTTGGGGGGCGGGCTCCACTGCGGTCAGCTCGGGGCCGGCCGCTTCGGGTGCGTCGGTCGTCTCGTGTGCGATGTGGGCGAGGAGCGTGCCGCCGAGGAAGGCGACCGCGGGCCATCCGGCGACGAGGATGCGCAGCCAGGCCGGTACGGCGCCCAGGTCGAGGAGCCCGGCCGTGGCGACGTTGGCGCCGAGCGACGCGGTCAGTGCGACGAGGAACCAGGACCACCCGGCCGCCTTCGCCCCGCCGGAGCGCAGTCGCCGCCAGGCCGCCACCAACAACAGGTCGACGGAGACCGGATAGGCCCACGCCTTCCAGCCGTCCTGTCCGGCAGCCGAGGCCAGGTCGTGCAGGTGGGCGAAGGACAGTGCGGCGGCGATCACCGCTTGGACGAGTACGGCGTCGAGACGGACGGGCAGGGCACGCACGGCGCCACTCCTTCCGATTTCGGGCATGGAGGGGGTAGGGACTTGGCGCGGTATGGCCGCGCCGGCCGAGGGGTGGCGTACGGCTACTCGGTCACCGGGCGGGGAACGGTCGCCGTTCCGGGCGTCTCCACGGGCACGGGCGGGACGTACGGGCGGTAGGGCGCGAGCGCCGGTACGTCGGGGGCGAGGTGAGCCGATTCCCGGCAGGTGGCCGCAGCATCGGCGAGTGACAGGTACGGAGTACGGATGCGGGACCAGCCGCCGGAGGTGTCGCCGACGACGGCGAGGCCGGGCAGTTCTGGGGCGATGGAACAGGCCGCGTCGACCGCTTCGGGTGCGATGTCGCCGAGCGCCATCTTGGCGGAGGCTTCGTCGTTGACGCGGTGGCAGACACGGCCGGTCAGCTGGGCTCGCAGCATGGTCGCGCCCTTGCCCAGCTCGGCGCCGAAGCGCTGCCCGCACACTTCGAGGTAGATGCCAGCTGCGCGGCCCAGCTGGGCAAGGCGGATGAGATGGGTGACCATCTCATCCCGCCGTTCCTCGTCCTTGCGGGTGGCAACGAGGAAGAGTTCGGCCACCTCATCGACGAACAGCACGATGGGGGCCGGGCGTTCACTCGCGGGCAACCCCCAGATGTCCGAGGTGATCTCCTCGTCCGGGATGCCAGGTGCGATGCCCTGCCGGGCTTTGATCAGGTCGTACCGGTCCTCCATCTCCCGGACCAGGACCGGCAGCAGCTCGGCCGCTTCGTCCGGGTCGGTCGCCAGCGCGGACAGCCGCGAGGCGAACGGCGCCAGCTCGACGCCGCGCTTGCAGTCGATGCCGACCAGGGCGACGGGGTGCGCCGCGAGACCGGAGATGAGGTGCCGGAGGTACATGGACTTGCCGGACAGCGTCGCGCCCAGGACGAGTTCATGCGGTACGGCGCGGTAGTCGCGGACGAACGCGGTCGCGTCCTCCCGTAACGCCACCGGCACGCCGAGAAGCCCGTGGTCGACATGACGCGGCATGCGCACCCTGCGTAAGACGTCGTAGCCGACGAGCCTGAGTTCAACGACACCGGGCTTTACGTCCCGCACGTACACGGCATGAACACCCCAGGCGTGGCGGAGCCGTTCGGCCGACGCAGTGACATCGGCGGGTTCCTGCCCGGGGGCCAGCCGTAGCCGAATCCGTAGGCCCGTCGAGGTGGGCCGGATGATTCCGCGTCGAGGCGGCACCGGTCGGACGTCACGTCGAGTCGTCGCCCTCACCGCGAGGGCACGCAGCCGGGAAGGCTGCACCGTGAGCCCGCACGCCTCCATGACGGAGCCGTAGGAGCCCAGGAGCCGGGCCGTCGACAACGGCAGGCCGACCGTGGACCAGTAGATCCCCGGGTGACGAGCCCGGGTGTAGGCGACCCCACCACCGAGTGTGGCGAGAGGGCCGCCCACCTCCACCAATGTCGCCCAGTCGGACATCAGGCGGTGGCTCCGACGGCGGCCGGGAAGGCGGCCGGCGTGACCGCAGCCGCACGGAAGGCGATGCCGTGACGCTGCTGACCGTTGAACACGGACTCCCACGGCCGGGCCATCAGGCCCACCAGGGAAACCGGGGAACCGAGGGTCAGGCCCTCGGTGACGCCGCTTTCCGGGACGGTGACCTTGATCAGGGAGGACTCGCCGTCCTCGATGTAGACGACGCCGATGGTCATCAGCGCCTCACCGCTCACGGCATCCTTGGCGATCTCACCGGTCTGCCGGTCGCGGACCTTGGGTTCCGGGGCCTCGGTCAGCAGGATTGTGGCCGCCGAAGTCTCCATACGGATCACACGCACAGAACTGAACTCCCTTGCGCAGCACCGTACGCACGGTGCAATCAGTGACGAACGCCTACGCAACGGGAGGTTGACCTCATACCGACTGGGCGCGATACGCTCCAAGAGCGTTGATGCCAACGACGCACCCGGCCTGAGTGGGCTGCCTCCCGCTCAGGCCACATCTGCTTTCTGTGGCCTCTTTCGCTCACGTGCCGGCACAGGTCTGCCTTCCTGTTCCGGCCGTTCGCACGCCCGCACGTCAACTCCGCTGGACGCGAAGGGGCGTGCCGACGCCAACCACAGTAACCCGCACTCCTAGTACTGTCTAGTACTTCAGGTACCAGTCCGTACTTCGTGTACGCCCAACTCGCCCGCCAAGGAACGAAGCTCCTCAGAGGGCGGCTGGCTCATGGTCAGCAGGTCCGCCACGATCTGCTTCACCATCGGCAGGGACCGCACCATCTCGGAGGACAGTCCACGCGCCTTCATCAGCGCCGCTACGGCGTCAGGGACCTGCCGACGCTGCGCGTAGGCCCTCGCCACGTCGATTTGGAACCGCGTCTGCCGCTCCGCGGACAGCCCTGACGCATCGACCGATTGAGCGGCTCGGAGAGCCACGCCGGCGTCGCCGAGGTCAACCGCCACGGCCACCTCGTGCAAGCCGACGTTGGTCGGACCGAACTCGGTGTTGTAGTCGTTGCGTCCGTCGCCGACCTGTTCGGCCATGGCACGAGCGTCACGGAGGTAGCCGTACGCCTCGTCGGCCAGGTTCAGCCGGGCAGCGGCAACGGCCCGTTGCAGGGTCAGCGCTCCACGGAGCGCTACTGCCTCGGCCTGACCCGATTCCGCCAAGGGTTGCAGCGCGTCAGCCGCACTGCCGGACGCCTGAGCCGCCTGCTCGAAGTGCCGTGCCCCGAGGAACACGATCGAGAGCCGGAACTCACCAGCCGCCATCAGGAGCGGATCATTGGCCCGTTCAGCGGCGACCACGGCCCGGTCGACGGCGATCCAGGCCGCCTCGGGCTCTCCCATGTTCGCAAGCGCTCCGCTGCACGTGTGGTACATGACGGCCAGGAGCCGGAACAGCTCTGGGCGCTCCGCCTCGGCAACGGCTCGGGTGGCCGCCTCCAGCCGGGGAACGAGCCCTTCGAGCAGCTCGGCCAAGTCGGCGTAGTTGCCCTGGTGCGTCAACTCCCAGGCACGGTCGACCTCTGAGCGGAGCGCCGACACATCAGGGGACGTGTCCTGCCGGCCAAGGACGGCCCTGAGTGAGTGCGCGGCACTCAGCACGAGCCGTAGCCGACTGGCCCCCGGCAACTCCCCCTCGGCCACCGACGCGACGATGGGCGCCTCGGCCGCCAGCTCGCCGATCGGGACCTCCAGCACCTCGGCGACCTTTTCCAGCACGGTCATGCGGTCGATGCGCCGTACGCCCCGCTCGACCTGGGACACCCACGCCTCGGATCGCTCCAGCAGGCCGGCGAACTCTTTTTGCGAGAGGCCGCGTCGCTTGCGATGAAAGGCGATCTTGCGGCCCAGCGCCTTCTGATACTCAGTGCTCAACGTCCACGCCCTTGCCGGACACGAAGTCCAGACGGTCGACCTCTGTCGCCGCAAGGTACTTGTCCCGCTCGGAGAGGAAGGCCCGCACGTAGTCCTTCGACTCGTGCTCCTCGAAGGCGTCCTTGTCCCGGTACAGCTCGTAGAAGATCCGCTCCAGCGGGCGCCCGTCAACGCGGTGCACGGTGTAGATCACCGTTCCGGGTTCGTTCGCGCGGATCAACTCCCCGGTCCGCGCCACGAGGTCGTCGAAGGCTGCCGCCGACGCCTCGTCCTTGCAGGTGAAACGCACCATCAGTCCGAACATGCGAGGTCCTCTCTCCATCGGCATCCAGGCCAGCACCAGACCACCCGGCGAACGCTATGCGCCGACCGCCCGCACGAAAAGTACGAACCCGCACTCCCGGTACGCGCACATTCGGTACGGTGCTAGTACTAATTGTACGGCTCTGAATGGTCCGTGTCAGCCGGTCGGCCCGGCTGGCCCGGAAGGCAGCAGGTCACCGCCATGGAGGACGCCATGCCCACCCACGGACGAACCTTCCCCGGGGTCCCTCAAGAACTCAGCACCGCACGCCGCTGGACCCGCGCCACGCTGGACGGCCACCCGCACACGGACGACGCCGCGCTGATCGTCACGGAACTCGGCACCAACGCGCTCGCCCACACCGCCAGTGGCGACGGCGCGGGCACCTTCCACGTCGCGCTCACCGTGTCCGAACGGACGATCACGATCGCGGTGACCGATTCGGGCGACACGAAGACGACTCCCGAGGTCCAGGAGCCGCCCCTCAACTCCACCCACGGCCGCGGGCTAGCTCTGGTGACCGCAGTCGCGGACAGCGTCACGGTCCAGGGCGACGACTCGGGCCGCACGGTCACAGCCGAATTGCGCGTCCACGCAGGCATCGAGGAGTCAGCGCAGTGCGTCTGAAGCCCAAGCGGGACACCTGCTGGGCCGACGTGCCCAGGAGAAGTGATGACGACAACGGCGGGCGCACGGTCGCCGCAGGAGGCCACGGGTGCCGATGAAGCAACCACGACGCGGTTATTGGTGCGAGTGCTGGACCGAAGACCTCACCGAACAGCGAAGGCCGGCGCTGCTCGCCTCCTTCGACGCGTACTCGGCGCCCCAGGCCGATCGATGGGTAGCAGTCACGCTGCGCACGATCTCCCCGGCCCTTGACCCAGACGCCTCGGACGCCGCTTGGGAGTGGCTGTATGACGGCCGCATCGAAACCAGGCGAGCACTTCTGCGCGCCGAGTCCTGCACGGTGTCAGTGACCCACGAGGACATACGCATCACGTGGACGATCCGACCCGTGATCTTCCTGGAGCTCGCGCACCGCCAGAGCAACGAACTACCGATCTGCGCGCATGCCTTCAAGCCCCAGGCGTCCGACTGAGTAACAACCTTCTTCACGAGTTCAAGTGCCCGCGCACGGCGCGGGCGCGCGCCGCCGGGCGCGGCCTGCCTCCTGTCTGCGCCCCGGCTGGCCGCGCCCGGCGGCGCGCTCGGCGGCTGCGGGCATGAAGTGGGAGACACCCTCTGTGGCTGGGGCGGTCGGCTCCACGGCTTTAGGCAGCCACTTTGGGGCGAGCCTCTAAGATCATGGCCCCAACGTCGTGCTTTACCGGGCAGGTCCACAGACTGCCCGACGCGCCGGAAGCTTACGGGGCCATGATCACTCGCCCCAAAGCAGCTCCAGCCCAAAGCCGCTCCGCCGACCTACGTCATGGGCTGTCACGTACGACACGGCGAGCGTCTCCTTTGACCCTCCTCAGGGCGATATCATAAGCCCAGGCGTAAGTGGAGACTTTTTTATCAATAGAGAAGTGTCGTCCTGTTGCCGTGTCCAGAACACGATGGAACTCATCCATCAGGTCCGGCCAGGCTACTGCACCGAGATCATCATCCGTCCAGCCGTAGAGAGATCTCAATTCCTCCTTCACTGCCGAAAAGAAGGACACAGGTTCGCGGGGTTCCTTTCCGGTCGAAAGATTCTGCCTCCGAGGTTCATTGATCTCCTCAGGTGTGCCCGCCAGCATGTCCGGACTATCCCTTAGCCCTGCGTAGTCAATCCACGCCCAAAAGCTCTCCGCGTCAGCCACATCCGGAGCCTCGGCGTGATGGTCTGAACACAGCAGCGCAAAATTCCTGACATCCATCGAGCCCCCGAGTGCAGTCGGGACAACGTGTGCCCGCTCGACAGGCTTGCGCCAGCACACCAGGCAGGCGGCTTCTTGCATGCCAAGATATTCGGTAATCGCCCGTACGGTGGGTGCCGTCTTCCTGTTGACTGGCTCCTTCTCTCGGGGCTGAATCCCTAGTGATCCGGCATCGTACCCGTACTTGCTGCCATCATCTGGATGATTGATACGCAAGACGTCTGGAATATCATTGCACTGTTTACGCGGGTTCCGCGCACCGTAAAGGGGGGTGTGGATCTCCGTTAGGTAGTCCCCCAGGAACCCGAGCGTGAAATCTTTGATCAATTCAAGGGCGTCGTGGTCGTATCCGCCAGCTTCATTCCTGTGCCCCTGGATGTCGATGTACAGAAAACGCGGGGCGCCTGGCGATTTCCTTTCGGCTGCCTTGACGCACTCGAAAATGCGAATAGCGCTCCGCTCAAAGTTCTCGTACACCTTCATGTCATGGTAAATCGCTACGCCCTTTTGGGTCTTCTTTTTCTGTGCTTGCTGTCGCGTCTTCTTGGCCACGAGCCCCCCTAGGCCACGGTCTTATATGGCACTCGGAGCATGGCAGACCGCACTGACACCCAGCAGTCGACTAGCTGAAGCTGCACCTGAAGTGCTAGGCCACGAGGGGTGCCAAGCGCTAGCAGCCGGGGCCGCGATGCTTATCCCCTGGGCCGTCCGAGGCTGACCAAGGCTGACAGCCGACACCCACCGGTGACCGCCTTCACCCGCTCCGGCCTGGGCCACCGGAGTCGATCTGCGACACTGGATGCATCATGCCCAAGCCAGGAGAACCGGCATGAGGAGGCTGCTCTGCTGTACAGCAGCGGAGTACAGCAACCACTGCGACTGTAGCCAGTCGTCATCGACCACAGGCATCTGGGCCACCTGCCCAACAGACCTCAGCGACCGCCCCGCCCGTAGTTCGTATCGAGGGGGAACGCCGGCAGGCCGCCTTCACTCGGTCAGTGAACCTCGCCAGTGCTGTTACGCCGACCTTTTCGTTGGGATGAACGCCCAAGTGGACAAGTGTCCCTTGCACTTGAAGATGGATCTGATCATTCTTCGGACTATCTAGTTTTGAATTCGACCTTTCCAGTGCTCATGCGAAAGTTTCCGTTCGAGTAAAGGGTGGGGCGGGCCTCAACATGGTTGCCGCTGTACTTCTCTACGTGCCGGATCTGGGCACCGCCCGGAACGGTGAAGTCGATCAAAGCGATGGCGACCCAGTAGGACAAATTGCGGTTGTTGAACAGCGGCACCGTCACTGTGGAACCCCGCCCGTCGGTAATGACTGCCCGAGCACCGTAGGACTTGAACGAACCGGTCCCGTTTTCCACGGCGCTGTAGGCACACAGAAGGACGTAGCCCTGGAGGTCGGGGCGGCGGATCGTAATCGTTTCGCGGCCCGGCACCCGAGAGTCGCCATCCAGGGCGATGTAGGGCGGCGTGAAAGGCGACCCGAGCTGTCGGTAGTACACCACCTGATCTGACTTGTTCGGTCGCTTGCCAAGCGGGGTGACGAGACTCCCGGGAACATAGAGGGCGTAGAGGTCAAGGTCAGCACCGGCTTGCCTTCGGGCTGCGCTCCCGCCGTTCCATTCGAGTGTGGCGGTCACGACGAGGCTTGGATCGTCCTTGCGCATGTCGATGGTCGCCTGGCCGGCCTTTGTGAGGGCGACTTTGCCCAGCGGGACGAGAGGGCGCGTCGGTGGCGTCTGCGGCACTGGCGCACCCGGTGAGATGTTCGGTGCGTAGGTGGGTCGTGGCGGCACAGTAGGCGTGGGCCGAGTCTGCGCGCCCGTCGCCGAAGATGGAGATTGCGCCGTGGACGGCCCGGGGTCATCTACAACGATGCCGAAGTCCGAGGCTAGACCCGCCAGCCCCGTATCCCACCCCTGGCCTACTGCCCTTGCCTTCCAGACGCCTGCCCGCCTGTAAAGTTCAATGAGGATGACCACTGTCTCCCGGTGCATGAGCGGCGGCGGCGCAAAGGTGATCCGTGCGCTCCCACACTCGATGACCGCGTGAGGAGTGTTGCTTTCGTCGAAGTGAGTAACCCGCAGCTCAGGGTCAATGCTGGCGACGACCGCGACACGGTCGACTGTCGCAGGGAGCGCGACCAGATCCGCAACGATCGTCTGCCCGTTCAGTACGACCCCGTCTTGCGACGAGTGGTTGTAGAAGACCAGATCGTCATCACTCCGTACCTTGCCGTCCTGCCCGAGCAGAACAGCAGAAACGTCGATGCCTGTTGTGAGCGAGGTGAGGGTGACGCGGCAGACCGCTGCGGACAAGACAGTGTTGCCGCCTTTGGCAAGAGTGGTAGTCATGGGTGCCCTCTCACGGTGGTGCGTACATCGTGGTACCCCCAGCCGGTCCGTGTAGGACAAAACAGTGATCTCCTGCGGTGAAGCACTCTCCAGGTGATCATCTGAGGTGGCAAGGCGCGCCGGCAGTCCAACCGCCCGTCTCAGTTTCCGTCTCATTCAGCGCCGTTCACGGCCGTTCAGGCGGGACTTAGCGCTGTCTCCACACTGACGGACAGCCGCCCTTGAACGCAGGTGAACGCCCCTGCACGCATCCCGTCACCCGATCAACACAGTTGGAAAGCGTGCGCCCCCGAGCAACCTCCTTGGGTCGCCGTGCACCGCTGCGCGGAGCAGTGCGCCTTCCATAGAGGACATGTGCCCGGCAACTCTGCACTGGTCCGCACAACGGCCGAGACCGGGGGTGGGAGACGTGGTGGCTACGCAGTCCAGGCGTGGAGCGCTCACGGCGAAGGGCACTCGTTGCCGGCGGCTGGCCATGGTCGGTGCGTCGCGATGCAACCTGCACCGTGGCGAGTGGTCGTCGTACACCATCGAGAAACGCAAGGAAGCCGAACGCAAGGCGAAGACACGCAAGCGTCGCAAGTGACCTCAGCCTGTGCGAGGTGACATCCCCGGTTGACATCAGCGACAGCGGACAGCGGTGGCACGGTGCGGTCTGACACAGCCACGGTCACCCCGCGCAGCATGTGTGGACAGGCGGTCAGACCAAACTCCTGATGCGGGTGTCGTCGATCATGCGCGAGGCCCCTGATGAGCTCCGGACGCTCGGCGGACAATGGCGAGATGACGTTGACGATTTGGGTCGATGACTGGCAGGTCCAGTGCTGCGGAAAGAGTTTCGCGCCAGGGGATGTTGTCTCCTGGACGCTGCTGGAGGTCGATCCGGAGGAGTACGCCGACGTCGTTGGCAGCGAACTTGCGAATGAGATCAACTTCCGCGAGGAGCATCACGGCCAAGGGGAGGGGCACGCACCAGCCTCAGTAGAGGTGGTGTCGATAGCCGAGGTGCACTGTCGTTACGAGGTACCTCCGGGCTCCACGGACAATGTGAACTACCCCGTTCCGGGCACGACCGTGCTGGTTCCGGTCAAGGAGGCGGACGGGTGGGCGACGGCCAGGCCGGATGTTAGCTTCGCGGGCTATCTGGTCACGGCCCGGCGTGCCACAGACGGACCGCAGGGTGCGGCTGCTCGCGGTCGATGAAGGAGCTGGCGCGACAGGCTTCCTGCCCGGTCGCTGAACAGCAACTCCGTACCGCAACCTCAACGGCCGACCCCGTCCGGTAACGTCCCTCAGGTGCATCGGAGCCGGCGGTATGACCGTCGCTGACCGATCGGGCCAGAGCTACGCATCAGGTGTTGTTCCGCGATAGGCACCAGCAGGACGCAGCACCAGTGAGTGTCTAACTGCGTGACAACGCCGACGAACAACGGCGGACGAGCGCGAACGTCTGCGGACCATCTGCGCAGGTGAGAGCCGCATCAGCCACAAGCAGCACCCTCACCCGAGTTGCTTCGGGACGAAGAGGTCGTGGGTTCAAATCCCGCCACCCCGACAGCCAAAACACCAGGTGAGGCACCTAGGCGCGGTCCTAGGTGCCTCACCTGTTTCTGTCCCAACGTATAGGGCGGGCGTCGACCAGCTGCGGATGTGGCCCGCAGGCGCCGGGCGTAATGTGGCCTTACACCCGGACCGCGCCCTCTGGGCGTGATGTCCCGCGTGCCTCCCACCCTTCGCTCCGTGGCCGAGGTGCGCCTGGACGAGCGGAGGATTCTGCGATGGGCACTGTCACGACCGGCGACGGCACCACGATCTTCTACAAGGACTGGGGTCCTCGGGACGGGGAGCCGATCGTCTTCCATCACGGGTGGCCGCTGAGCGCCGACGACTGGGACAACCAGATGTTGTTCTTCCTGGCGCAGGGCTACCGGGTCATCGCCCACGACCGCCGGGGCCACGGACGCTCCACCCAGACCGCGACCGGCCACGACATGGACACCTACGCCGCGGACGTGACCGCCCTGACCGACGCGCTCGACCTGCGCGGAGCCGTGCACATCGGACACTCCACCGGCGGTGGCGAGGTCGCCCGCTACGTCGCCCGTGCAAAGCCCGGCCGTGTCTCGAAGGCGGTCCTCGTGGGTGCGGTGCCACCGTTGATGCTGAAGACGGAGGCCAACCCGGGCGGCTTGCCGAAGGAGGTCTTCGACGGCTTCCGTGAGGGCGTTGCCGGCAACCGGGCCCAGACGTTCATCGACATTCCCTCGGGGCCGTTCTACGGCTTCAACCGTCCCGGAGCGCAGGTGTCGCAGGGTCTGATCGACAACTGGTGGCGGCAGGGCATGATGGGCGCGGCGAACGCGCACTACGAGTGCATCGCGGCGTTCTCCGAGACCGACTTCACCGAGGACTTGAAGCAGATCGACGTGCCCGTCCTCGTCGCGCACGGAACCGACGACCAGGTCGTCCCGTACGACGACTCGGCACCCCTGACGGTCAAGCTCCTGAAGAACGGGACCCTCAAGTCCTACGAGGGCTATCCGCACGGGATGCTGTCGACGCACCCGGAGGTCCTCAACCCGGACATCCTCGCGTTCATCCGTTCCTGACCCCGGCGGCCGGCCCCTGCGTCCGCCCCGTTCATGATGGCCCGGTACGGGGCGGTCCCGCAGGTGACTGGCAGGCGGACGACCGTGCACGTGCTGGTGCTGTCGACGGGAGGGGAAGAAGGATGACGGCGGGCGGGGTGCACGAGTACCTGTGTTGGCGTGGTCCCCTCTCGGTGAACGTGTTCGTCATCGGCGCCGGCAACGTCCCCTTGCCGAAGGAGGCCTTTCACCTCGCGGGGATGGTCCCCGACGCCTATCTGCCGTACCCCCTGCTGGAACAGCCCGAGGCTGTCGAGCGGCTCGGTCTGGTGTCGTACGACGTCGACTTCGTCGACACCTCGCTCGATCTGCGCCAGTACACACGAGCGGTACTTCGGCGGGTCTGCGCAGACACCCGGGCGGTGGCCTGGACGGCTTTCGAGGGGACGTTCCACTACGACGAACTCCTCACCGACCAGGTGGCCGACCAGGTTTACGGCTACTGCACGACCGGTGCGGAACCGGTGGTGGAGTGGGACGTCGCGGCCCTGCGGAGTGAGAAGTGGCGCCGTGGGGTCGCCGGGGCCCGAGCGGCTCTGGACGCCTTGCTGTTCCCCGATCGGTCACTCTGACGCTGCTGGGCGCACCTCACCTTCGGCCCATGGGGAACGAACGGCAGCAGCGTCTCCCCAGAGGTGCGAGCGGAGAACGTGCCCAGCCGCGTGGGGAACATCGGGTCCGGCCGGTGATGTTGGATGGGCCGGAAGGCCGGCGCCGCACGGGCGGGGAATCCGGCAACCGCGAGGAACCAGGACGTACGTCCGCAGGAGGACTGCCAGATGACCGACCGGCCCCTGACGCTCATGGCTGTGCACGCTCACCCCGACGACGAGGCCACAGGGACCGGAGGGGTTCTCGCGCGGTATGCCGCAGAAGGCATCCGTACGGTTCTCGTGACCTGTACCGACGGCGGGTGCGGGGACGGGCCGGGGGGGGTCAAGCCGGGCGAGCCCGGGCACGATCCGGCGGCCGTCGCCCTGATGCGTCGTCAGGAACTCGAGGCGAGCTGCGAGATCCTGAAGATCAGTGACCTGGAGCTGCTGGAGTACGCCGACTCCGGGATGATGGGCTGGCCGAGCAACGATGCCCCCGGGGCCTTCTGGCAGACCCCCGTGGAGGAAGGCGCGGCCCGGCTCGCGGACCTCATGCGGCACTACCGGCCCGATGTGGTCGTCACCTACGACGAGAACGGTTTCTACGGCCACCCCGACCACATCCAGGCCCACCGCATCACCATGGCGGCGCTGGAGATGTCCGGGCTGACCCCGAAGGTGTACTGGACCACGGTGCCCCGCTCGGGGATGCAGCGGTTCGGCGAGCTCATGCGGGAGTTCCAGCCGGACATGCCGGAGCCGGATCCCGCCGAGGTCGCTGCGATGGGCGAGATCGGCCTGCCCGACGACGAGATCACCACCTGGGTGGACGCCACCGCGTTCAGCGGCCAGAAGTTCGACGCGTTGGCCGCGCACGCCAGTCAGGGCGAGAACATCTTCTTCCTCCGGATGGGCAAGGAGAGGTTCGGCGAGTTGATGGGCGTGGAGACCTTCCTGCGGGTCCAGGACACCACCGGCGCGGACGTACCCGAGAACGACCTCTTCGCCGGACTGCGCTGATCCTCTTGGTCGAGCGCTAAGCCTGTCGTTCCGCGCAAGCCGTCGGGCGACGGCGCCGCGTCCGCAGTCGGCGGGTGCCTTGTACTGCGTAGACCGGGGTCATGAGGGCGAAGCCGGCTACCGCGAGCCAGGACCAGGCCTCCGCCACTGCGAGTCCGAGCAGCAGGCCGCCAAAGACGAGCATGGTCAGTCGCCGTCACGTTCTCCCGTCGCGTACGGATGCACGTGCCGGTTCTTGTCGAACGGGGTGAACCACTCCGCGAAGCGCATCGGGGACACCCCCAGGGCGTCGCCGGCGGGGCTTTCGTCGATGCCGTCCATGGAGTCGTCGTAGAGCCACTCGTGGTCCATGTCCTCGTAGACGGTGTCGGCGAACTTCGCCAGCGCGGCCGAGACGTCGTCGGTCAGGAGGCCGAAGGTCTCCAGGGTCACGTGCACCTCGGCCAGCAGCAGCTTCAGGGCGAGTTCCTCCGCGACGCAGCTCAGGCGTGCGAACGTGCCGTCCGTGAAGCGGGTGGTCAGGGCGATCACCGTCACCAGGAAGCGGCGCGCGAACAGGCTGTCGTACTGGAGCGCGTATCTGGCGGGCAGGGCCTCCAGGTGCCACAGGGGGCTGTCGCACTCGGCGACCGTGGTGTCCTCCTCCGCCAGGGTCTGCACGTCCTCGAAGAGCTGGTCGACCAGGACGCCCGTCGCCCACACCAGGGCGCCGGCGGCCAGCCGGGCGTCCTCCTCGGTCCGCCCGCCGAACACCTCCGGGGGGAACGCGCGCAGTTCGCCGGCCAGCCCCAGCATCCGGCGGCGGGCCCCCTGCGCCTCGGCGTCCTCGTCGTAGCCGATCCCCGCGCCGGCCCGGGCAGGGGGCTCGCTGTGCCGGGCCTTGCGGGCCGCCGGGTCGGCCGGCGGAGCATCCGGGCCCTCCGCCGCCTCCAGGCTCTCCAGGGCGGCCTTCGAATGCAGGACGACCTCGCACCGCTCGATCGGCCAGTCGGCCAACAGCTCGGACCGCTCCAGCAGTCCCTCCACCAGGAAGCGCACGGCACGTTCGGCCGCCTCCAGTGCGGGGGCGTCCACGACGACCTTGAGCAGCGCTCCCCGCGGGTGGACGGCCACGACGCTGTCCACGAGGTCGACCCGCAGGTCGGCGGGCGCCCTCGCGGTGTCGACCGCGCCGAACCCGTCCTCCAGGAGAGCCACCGCTCCGACCCGCTGCAGCGGGCCCAGCTCCGGAACGCCCCCGGGAAGGCCGACATCCACCGTCACTATGTACGTCACAGCCCCGAGCCTCGCAGGTTGCGCCCCCTTCCGTGGCGGATCTCCGTCGTGCCGCTGTCAGTGCCCCGCGCTACCGTGCGAAGTGGTCGGTTCGTTCGTCCCGGTTCGTGGAGGTTGTCATGGTGTCGCGGCTGAATCCCTACCTGACGTTCGACGGGGACGCGCGGGAGGCGATGGAGTTCTACCGGGAGGTGTTCGGGGGGAGTCTCACGCTCAGCACGTTCGGGGAGTTCGGGCTGGAGGGGACCCCGCACGCCGAGCGGATCATGCACGGGATGCTGGAGTCGGGCAGCGGGTTCACGCTCATGGGGGGCGATCTGCCGCCCGGGGCCGAGTTCAGCGCCGGGTCCAACTTCGCCGTCGCCCTCAGCGGGGACGACGACGCCGAGCTGCGGGGCTACTGGGAGAAGCTGTCCGACGGCGGGTCCGTGTCCGTGCCGCTGGAGAAGCAGATGTGGGGGGACGTCTACGGGGCGTGTACCGATCGGTTCGGGGTTCCCTGGATGGTCGACATCGGGGAGGGGAGCGCGGGCGGCGGGGAGCAGGGTTGAGGCGTCCTCCCGGCGGCGTCGTTCAGGGGCGGGCGGGCCTCGCCCTGGTCGCCCACGACGCCACCGCCGCCAGCCCGATCAGTCCCGCCAGCGTCACGTAGCCGTACGTCAGGGTCCACACGGACGCCACCCCCGCCACCAGCAGCGGGCCGCCCGCGTCGCCCAGTTCCCGGCCCAGTTCCGCGGCTCCCATCGTCTGACCCAGGCGTTCCGGTGAGGTGTGCGTGGACAGGGTCGCGAAGCCGAGCGGGGTGATCAGGCCCGTTCCGGCGCCCGTGAGGGCCGCTGCGGTGAGGATGCCGGTCAGTCCGGGGAGCGTCGCGCAGGCCAGGCCCGCCGCCGTGAGAGCGAGGCCCGCGGTCAGGCCCGTGCGGGTCGACACCCGGCCCTCGTCCAGGGCGCGGCCCGCCCACGGCTGGACCACTGCCGCGGTCGCCGCCAGCAACGACACCGCCGCCCCCGTCGCCACCGTGCCCAGGCCCGCCGCGCGTCCCGAGACCGGCAGGAAGCCGACGCCCACCGACAGCGCCGCCGTCGCCGCGGCCAGTGCCGCCGTCGGTGCGAGGAAGGACGGATCGGCCAGGCGGCGCGCCAGGTCGAGCACCGTCTGGCGGGCCTTCGGCAGCGGCGGTACGACCGGCACGGCCAGCGCCGCCCACACCGCCACCCCCGCGCCCAGCACCGTCAGCACCCCGAACAGCAGGCGCAGTCCCCCGGCCCACACCAGCACCCCGCCCAGCAGCGGGCCGAGCGTGTAGCCGATCGACTTGTGGAAGCCGTAGCCGCCGAAGGCCCGGCCCCGCTTCGCCGCCGGGTTCAGCCGCGCGACCAGGGCCGAGGCGGACGGCGAGAACGCCGAGGCCGCCGCACCCTGGCCCAGCCGGGCCGCCCACAGCCACCCCGGGCTGTCCGCCACGACGTACACCGCGGACGCGGCCGCGAAGGCGACCAGGCCGCCCAGCAGCACCGGGCGGGCGCCCACCCGGTCGGCGAGGGTGCCGAAGAGCGGCTTGAGGACGACCTCCGCGCCGTCGTAGAGGGCCAGCAGGCCGCCCAGGACCAGCAGGGAGGTGACCGCGTCGGAGGAGAAGCCGCCGAGGTTCGCGGCGATGCCGTGCGCGCCGAAGGCCGTGGTGAAGCCGGCGGCGTACAGCGGCCACATCTGGCGGGGCGGGGCCGCACCCTGCCTCTCCGGGGAGGAGACCGGCTCCTCGAGGGCCGCGCCCTGCTCCTCCGGGGAGGAGACCGGCTCCTCCGGGGAGGGGCCGGGCGCGGCCTCCGTGCCGTCGTCGCGTGCGGTCATCGGGGCTCCGGGTGGTTCTGTCGAACGGTGACGGCGCGTACGGCGCGGTCGGCGCAGGCCGCGGCGCACTCTGCCAGATCAGCTCCCCCGTCCGCTCCCGTCAAGGCGCATCCGCCCCCCTTCAGCGTCCGCCGGGGGCGCGCCCTACTAGGCTCCTCACCATGTCGCACCCTGACGAACTGCTCGTCGGCATCGCCGAGCTCGTGGAGTCGCAGCACACCAGTCGGATGTCCCTGACCGTCGTGGTCCCCGGGGCCGTCATCACGGGCCGACTGGCCCCTGAGGCCATGTGGAAGGAGCGCGTGGCGGAGGTCCTGCGGGATTCCGCGCAGCTCGGGGACTTCGCCTCCGTCTTCATCCGCTCCGCCCGCGAGGGCACCGTCGCGCCACGGCGTGACGGGCCGCCGACCCACCTCCACTTCCACGTCGCCCGCATCCTCCAGGGCAGCTACGGCATCCCCGACTCCGGCGGGATGTACCGCGTGGCGCTCTCCGACGTGAGCGCCTGGACCATCGGGGACATCGGGTACTCGGACCAGTGAGCCAGTAAGGGTCGAGGGGAGTCCACTGAGGACCCAGTGGGCTCCCCCGTCAGGTGTTCCAGCTCTCGTCGTACGGGTCGTGCGGCACCGGTACCGGTGTCGCCTCTGTCACCCGCAGGAACGGGACGGGGCCGCCGTTCACCGGGTCCTTCTCCGTGCGGGGCGTGTAGGTGCCGGTGACCGTCAGCCAGGTGTCCGGCTGCAGGACCGGCGGGATCGCCCCGGTGAGGCCGATCTTCACCGGCTGGGCGTCCGCGGCACAGCAGTTGAGCGCCATACGCACCAGGTACGGCGTGCCGCTCCGGTCCACCGCCACGAAGCCGGTGACCTGGATCCGGCGGCCCTCCAGCGTGCGGCCCTTGCCGTAGACCGCGCGGCCCGCGTAGTCCACCACGCTCAGCCGCAGGGGGCCGGTGGCGGGCAGCGCCGGGTAGGCGAGCGGCTGTTGCAGGGCCGTGCCCGTACGGGTCGCGCTGTACGAGCCCAGGGCCGGCGGCGCCACCAGGATCAGCGCCAGCAGGGGCAGGAGCAGCAGCCAGGAGACGTGCGGGGCGTGGTGACCGTGCCCGTCCGCACCGGGCCCGTCCGTGCCGAGCCCGTGCCCGAGTCCCGACCCAGGCCCAGCCCCCGACCCGGCACCCCGCCGCCCCCTCCGCCACCCGTACCCCACCGACGCCACCGCCGCCGCGACCAGCACCACCGCCGCCGCCAGCAGCAGGGGCCGCAGGCCCGCCTTGACGTAGCGCAGGTACAGGTCGGTCGTGCCCGCGTGCCACAGCGCCGCACCCAGCAGGAACAGCAGCGCGGACTGTGCCTGCCGGTTCACAGCAGCACCGTCCCGACCAGCACGGACACCGCCACCGCCAGGACGAACGTGGCCGGCGCGAACCGTACCGCGAAGGCGCGGCCGAACGTCCCCGCCTGCATCGCGAACAGCTTCAGGTCGATCATCGGGCCCACCACCAGGAACGCCAGCCGTGCCGTCAGGGAGAACTGGGTCAGCGACGCCGCCACGAACGCGTCCGCCTCCGAGCAGATCGACAGCACGACCGCGAGGACCGCCAGGGCCAGGACCGAGAACACCGGGTTCTCGGCCGCCGTGCGCAGCCAGCTCTGCGGGGCCACCGCCTTCAGCGTGGCCGCGGCCATCGCGCCGAGCACCAGGTAGCCGCCCGCGTGCATCACGTCGTGCCGCACCGAGTTCCAGAAGGTCTCCCCCCGGGTCGCCCCCTCGTGCGGGGCGTGCCGGGGCGGGCGCAGCCAGTCGGTGCGGCCCAGCCGCTGCCACAGCCAGCCCATCACGCACGCCACCAGCAGGCCGCCGGCCAGCCGGGCCACCACCATCCGCGGCTCGCGCGGGAAGGCCACCGCCGTCGCGGTCAGGACGACCGGGTTGATCGCGGGCGCGGACAGCAGGAACGCCAGCGCCGCCGCCGGGGTCACGCCCCGCCGCACCAGCGCCCCGGCCACCGGGACCGACGCGCACTCGCAGCCGGGCAGCACCGCTCCCGCGAGGCCCGCCACGGGCACCGCCAGCGCCGGGCGGCCGGGCAGGGCGCGGGCGAAGAACGACGGCGGGACGTAGACGGCGATCGCCGCCGACAGCAGCACGCCGAGGACCAGGAACGGCAGTGCCTGCACCACCACCGCCACGAACACCGTGGTCCAGCTCTGCATCACCGGCGCCGACAGGGCCCGGCGGACGGGGGCCTGGAAGGTGACGAGGAGCAGGAGGACGAGGGTGAGGACGAGGGGCGAGGTGACCCGTCCCTGCGGGCCGGCCGGCGCGCTCTCCCCGGGCTCGTCGTGCGGAGTCCCCTCCTGCGGGGCCGACTTGGTGAGGGCCACGTGCGGGTACCTCCGGTCGTGTCGTCGCCTCCCCTTGCGTACGGACGGGCGCCGCCCTGCGTTCAGCCGTGCGTTCGGCCGGCCGGTGGAACCACGCGTCCCGGTGGGGCACTCTTCTCCCTCGTGGGGAGCGTTCCGAACCAGGGTGTGCGGGCGGGGTCGCCGGACGACGGCGGCCACATGGTGGTGTGCGGCGACGACGGGCTCGCGCACCGCCTCGCCGCCGAACTCCGGGGCGTGTACGGGGAGCAGGTCACCCTCGTCGTACCGGCCTCCGAGCGCACGGTACGGCCACCCGTCGTGGGGCGCGCCCGCGCGGTGTCGGCGGCGCTGCTCGACCGGGTGGTGAGCGCGGCCGTCAACCGGGCCGGCGGTGCCGCCAACGGCGCGGGAGGTCCCGACGCGTCCGCCGTCGGGGAGCCGGCCGCGGGCCAGAGGACGCTGGAGGCGGCCGAGCCGAGCGAGGCCGTGCTCGCCGAGGCGGGCGTGGAGCGGGCCGCCGCACTGGCGCTGGTCTACGAGGACGACGAGACCAACATCCGTGCCGCCCTCACCGCCCGGCGCCTCAACCCGCGGCTGCGGCTCGTCGTCCGGCTGTACAACCGGCGGTTGGGCCAGCACATCGAGGAACTGCTCGACCAGGCCGCCGCGTTGGCGACCGGGCACCCGGCCGGGGCGGACGCCGCCGGGACGGACGCGGCCACGACGACCGTGCTGTCCGACGCCGACACGGCCGCGCCCGCGCTGGCGGCGAGCGCCGTGGTGGGCACGACCAAGGTGGTGCAGACGGACGGGCTGCTGCTGCGGGCCGTCGAGCGGGCACCGGGCGAGACGGCCGGTCCGAGCCTGGCCACCCTCGCGCTGCTGTCCGTGCCGGCCAACGGAAGCACAGCGGCGGCCGACAGAAGCTCCGCGGCGGCCGACGGAGGCACAGCGGGCGGCCCTTCGGCCCCGGGCGACGACCAGGGCCCCGCCCTCCTCCCCGACGCCGACGCCGTACGGTCGGCGACCGGGCGCGGGACCGTCGTGCTGGAGCAGGTGTCGTACGCACCGGAGGCCTCCTCCGGTGGGCCCCGCCGTCGGGGGCGCGGGGACGGTGGGCCATTGGGCCTGGTGTCGGGGGTCGTGTCGCGGCTGGCCTCGCTGTTCTCCCGGCAGCTGCGGTGGTCCCTCGCCGGTCTGGTGGCCTGCGTGGTCGCGCTGGCGGTGGCGCTGTGGCTGGCCACCGGCATCCACCCGCTCGGGGCGCTGTACCTGACCCTGCTCGACCTGTTCTCCATCAACGACCCGGCGGTCGGCGCGTCCACCGAACGGCAGGTCCTCCAACTGCTGTCCGGACTGGTCGGGTTGCTGCTGCTGCCGGTGCTGCTCGCGGCGGTGCTGGAGGCGCTCGGCACGTTCCGCGGGGCCGGGGCGCTGCGGCGGCCGCCGCGCGGCATGGGCGGGCACGTGGTGCTGCTGGGGCTGGGGAAGATCGGCACACGGGTGCTGGTCCGGCTGCGGGAGCTGGGCATCCCGGTGGTGTGCGTGGAGGCCGGGGCCGACGCGCGCGGGCTGGCCGTGGCGCGGCGGCTGCGGGTGCCGGTGGTGCTGGGGGACGTGACGCAGGAGGGGGTGCTGGAGGCCGCGAAGATCCACCGCGCGCACGCGTTCCTCGCGGTGACCAGCTCGGACACGACGAACCTGGAGGCGGTGCTGTACGCGCGGTCCGTGCGGCCGGACCTGCGGGTGGTGCTGCGGCTGTACGACGACGACTTCGCCACGGCGGTGTACCGGACCCTGCGGGTGGCCTACCCGGGGGCGCAGACCCGCAGCCGGAGCGTGTCGCACCTCGCGGCACCGGCGTTCGCGGGGGCGATGCTGGGCCGGCAGATCCTGGGGGCCATACCGGTCGAGCGGCGGGTGCTGCTGTTCGTGGCGCTGGAGGCCGGGGCGCACGCGCAGCTGGCGGACAGGACGGTCGGCGAGGCGTTCCGGGCCGGGTACTGGCGGGTGCTGGCGCTGGACACGGGCGCCGGGGCGTCGGGGCTGGTGTGGGACCTGCCCGACGACTACGTGCTGCGGGGGCGGGACCGGGTGGTACTGGCCGCGACCCGGCAGGGGCTGGCGGAGCTGCTGCGCCGCCGGGGCCGGGACACGACGGCCCGGACGGCCGCGCCCCGCCCGCGGGTCCCCTGAGGGAGCCGGCCGCCCCCGCCCGCAGGCCCCCTGAAAGGGCCGGCCCCCAGTCACCGGCCCCTCCAGCCCTCGGCTACTTCGGCAGATGCCGTGCCGCGAAGTCGAGTTCGAGCTTGACCTGCTTGATGCGCTCGTCCACCACCAGGGAGCCGTGCCCGGCGTCGTAGCGGTACACCTCGTGGGGCGCGCCGCGGGACTCCAGGCGCTTGACGTAGTTGTCGATCTGGCGGATGGGGCAGCGTGGGTCGTTGACGCCCGCCGAGATGTGGACGGGGGCCTTGACCTCGTCCACGTAGGTCAGCGGGGAGGAGGCCGCGAAGCGCTCGGGGACCTCCTCGGGGGTGCCGCCGAGCAGCGTGCGGTCCAGGGCCTTCAGGGCCTCCATCTCGTCGTGGTACGCCGTGACGTAGTCGGCGACCGGGACCGCGGCGATGCCCAGCGTCCAGGCGTCGGGCTGGACACCGAGGCCCAGCAGGGTGAGGTAGCCGCCCCAGGAGCCGCCGGTGAGCACCAGCCGGGCCGGGTCGGCGAGCCCCGAACCCACCGCCCACTCGCGCACCGCCGCGATGTCCTCCAGCTCGATCAGGCCGACGCGGTGCTTGAGCGCGTCCGTCCAGGCGCGGCCGTAGCCCGTGGAGCCGCGGTAGTTGACGCGGACCACGGCGTACCCGTGGTCGACCCAGGCGGCCGGGGCCGCCGCGAAGGCGTCGCTGTCGTGCCAGGTGGGGCCGCCGTGGATGTCGAACACCGTGGGCAGCGGACCCGTGGCGCCCCTCGGCCTCTGCACCAGGGCGTGGATGCGGCCGCCGGGGCCGTCCACCCACACGTCCTCCACCGGCACCGAGCCGGGGCACTTCATGCCGGGCGGGTCGAGCACCACGTCCCCCGTGGTGGAGCGCACGACGGGCGGCTCGGCGGCCGAGGACCACAGGTACTCCACGCTGCCGTCCGGGCGGGCCGTCGCCCCCGAGACGGTGCCGGGCGGGGTGGGGATGCGGGTCAGCGTGCCGTCGGCGAGGTCGTAGCGGAACAGCTCGCTGCGGGCCTCGAAGCCGTGGACGACGAGCAGCGCGGAGCCGTCCGGGTACCACTCGGCGCTCACGTCGCCCGGCAGGTCCAGCTCCAGGTCGGTCTGCTCGCCGGTCAGCACGTCCCACACCAGCGGCTCCCAGCGGCCCCGGCGCTGGTGTCCGACGAGGAGGCGGCTGTCGCCGTCGACGGGTGCGAAGCCGAGCACGTCCAGGCCGAGCTCCTCGCGGCCGCCGTCGGTGTCGTCGAGCTCGGCGACCGTGGTGCCGTCAGGGCGCAGCACGCGCAGCGCCGAGTGCATGGCGTCGCCGTGCTCGGTGTGCTCGACCGCGATGAGCGAGCCGTCGTGGGAGAGGTCGCCGACGCCCGCCGACTCGCGGTGCCGGTACAGCTCGAACGGTGCCTCGCCCTCGCGGGCCAGGTGGAGGGTGGTGCCGTCCTCGTCGGTGGAGCGGCCGATCACCGCGGTGCGGCCGTCGCGGCTCAGGGCCAGGCCGGCCGGGTAGGACGGGTCGAGGCCGGGGGCGGCCAGCTCGTCCTCGCCGCCGGTGAAGGGCTGGCGGCGCCACACGCCGAACTCGTCGCCGTCCTTGTCGTCGAACCACCAGATCCAGGCGCCGTCCGGGGAGAGCACGCCGTCCGTGGTGCCGTTCGCCCGGTCGGTCACCTGGCGCTGCTCGCCGGTGGCGCGGTCCCACGCGTACAGCTCGTACGTCCCCGTCGCGTTCGACACGAACAAGGACCGGTCCGGCGCGTCCTCCGCCCAGTCGGGCAGGGACACCCTCGGCGCGCGGAAGCGCTTCTCCCAGTCCGGCATCTCCACGGTCCGCTCGGCCGCGTCCGGCCCGTTGCTCTCAGTCATGGCCCCATAGTGCCTGCTCGGACCGCCCGTGTGCTGGTCCGCTCCCCAGCCTGTGGACAACTTTCGTCATGTACTTACCAGGAGCGTTCCCCGCCGGGTCCCCACCGCGTCCCCGTCGGGCCCCCACCGCGTCCCTGCCGGTGTCCCCGGCACGCCCCCACCGCGTCCCTGCCGGTGTCCCCGGCACGCCCCCACCGTGTACCCGGCAGGCCCCCGAACCCGCCCCCCGCGCCCCGGCACGGCGCGACGGCCCCGTACCGTTGAGGGCGTGTACCGGTTCCTGCTGACGCCCCGCTGGTGGGGGATCAACGTCTTCCTGCTGCTGGCCGTGCCGTTCTGCATCTTCATGGGGTCCTGGCAGCTGAGCCGGTTCGAGGCGCGCGTGGACGACCACCGCACCGCGCAGGCGCAGGTCTCCGAGGACCGCACCGAGGCCCCCCGCCCGCTCGCCGACATGCTGCCGGTGGACAAGGCGACCTCGGGCAAGCGCGTCACCGCGACCGGCCGCTACGCCACCCAGCTGCTCGTGCCCGACCGCACGCTGGACGGCCGCAAGGGGTTCTACGTGCTGACCCTGCTGCGCACCGACGGCGGCAAGGCGCTCCCCGTGGTCCGGGGCTGGCTGCCGGGCACCGCCGACGCGGCCGCGGCGCCCGCCCCGCCGGCCGGCGAGGTGACCGTCACCGGCGCGCTCCAGGCGTCCGAGACGCCCGGGGACAACGGCGTGAGCGCCCGGGGCGGGCTGCCGGCCGGGCAGACCGCCGCGATCAGCGCGGCCTCGCTGGTCAACGTGGTGCCGTTCGACGTCTACGACGCCTGGGTGACGCTGGACCGGGCCGACTCGGGGATGACGGCGGTGCCCGCGACCGCGCCCGCCGGGACCGGCCTGGACCTGAAGGCGTTCCAGAACCTCGGCTACACCGGCGAGTGGTTCGTCTTCGCGGGCTTCGTGGTGTTCATGTGGTTCCGCCTGCTGCGCCGCGAGGTCGAGTTCCAGCGCGACGCGGCCCTCGGCCTGCTCCCGGAGGGGGAGGCCGGGGAACCGGCGACGGGCGAGGAGCCCGCCACCCCGGCCGCTCCCTACGACGGCGCCAGCACGCCCGTCCGGTAGACCGTCCCGGCGCACGCGTCGGGCACCGTCGCGGTGAGGGTCGGCCCGCCGCCGTCCGGGGTGTACGCCACGGCGACGCTGCCGTCGGCCGTGCCGTCCTCGGTGAACAGCTGCGGGGAGGTGCCGTCGGTACCGGACGCGCCGGACGCGCCGGTGGACGTGCCGCCGTTCGCCACGCCGGTCGGCTCGGTCGGGCTCGGGCTCGGTGACGAGGAGCCGCCGGAGTCGCCGCCGCCGTTCGTCGGGCAGGTCTCCGACGGCACCCAGGCGAACCGCACGTCGTAGGCGGAGCCCGGCGTGAGGACCAGCCGGGAGACGTACAGCGACGGGTCGGGCAGGGCGGCCGCGGCGTCGCCGGAGGTGTGCTCGGTGACGCTGATCTTCGCCGGGTCGGCGGCGCCCTGCGGGGTGGTCGTCAGGGCGACCCCGCCGTCGACGGCGCAGCTCTTGGCGGAGACGTTGGTGACGCGGAAGCCGCCGTAGACGATGCCGGCCGCGTCGGCGCCCTGGACGGCGGCGGTGGCGGAGCCGAGCTGGTCGGCGGCGCAGGCGGGGGCCTCGGCGGAGCTGGGTGCGGACGGGCCGGCGCCGCCGGCGGTGCCGGCCGCGCCGCCGTCGCCCTTGCCCTCGTCGCTGCCCTTGGTGCTGCCGTCGCCCTGGCTGCCGGTCGGGCCGCCGGAGTCGGCCCGGCCCTCGGAGCCGCCGTCGGGCTGCTTGCCCTCGCCGGTGCCGCCGTGAGCCTGGGAGGCCTGGCCGGCGATGGCGGGGTTGGCGTCGGTGCCGCCGGAGTTCGAGACGTGGATCAGGGCCGGGACGGCGGTGCCGACGAAGAGTGCCGCGGCGGCCATGCCGACGGCTGCCTGGCGCTTGCGGGCCCGGCGGGCCGGGACGGCCTTGCGCAGGTGGTCGAGGCTGCCGTCGCGCGGTTCGATGTCGGAGACCGCCTGCTGCAGCATCCGCCGCAGGGCCAGCTCGTCCGAGCCGAACCCGTCGGGGCCCTGGTCGTCGAGGTGGTGGTTCACGTGTCCGTTCCCAGCGTGCGTGTGCTTCGGGTGGCCGGCCGGGTCCATCGGCTCGTGCCACGCGTACGGTTCGTGTCGCTCATGGGAGTCGCGCCCCTCGCCGTCCTGGTTCACGCCGACGCTCCCATCGCGCCCCGCAGGGCGGCGATGCCGCGTGAGCCGTACGCCTTGACGGAGCCGAGCGAGATGCCGAGGGTCTCGGCGACCTGGGCCTCCGTCATGTCCGCGAAGTAGCGCAGCACCAGGACCTCGCGCTGGCGGCGCTGGAGGCCCTTCATCGCCTTGATCAGGGCGTCGCGCTCCAGCTGGTCGTAGGCGCCCTCCTCCGCGCTCGCCATGTCGGGCATCGGCTTGGAGAGCAGCTTCAGGCCGAGGATGCGCCGGCGCAGCGCGGAGCGGGAGAGGTTGACGACGGTCTGGCGCAGGTACGCCAGGGTCTTCTCCGGGTCGCGGACGCGCTTGCGCGCGGAGTGGACGCGGATGAAGGCCTCCTGGACGACGTCCTCGCAGGAGGCGGTGTCGTCGAGCAGGAGGGCGGCGAGGCCGAGCAGCGAGCGGTAGTGCGCCCGGTAGGTCTCGGTGAGGTGGTCGACGGTGGTGCCGGCCGCCACGGTCTCGTCGGCGCCGTCACGCGGGCTGGGGATGCGGGCGGGCCGCGCTGCGGGCATGGGGGCGATCACCGGCATGCCGCCGGGCGCCCCGGCCGCGCGGGGCCGGACGGTCCGGCGGGGCGGCCGCAAAGCGGTGCCCCGGGCCGTCGCGGGGAAGTCGAGTACCTCTGCCACGCCAGTTGGACACGCACACCCCCTCGGGGGTTGTACGCGCGATGCCCCCCTCTTGCGCGGGGTGGCACCACCCGTCTCCCCCCGGACGCCCCGGCCGGCCCGTCTCCGGCGCCGGGCAGCACAACCGACGGTGTGTCCCATGCCCTCATGCGTCCCGCTCTTCCCCTGTGTCCACCAACGATCGGGCGTCCCCACGCCCGCGACCGCGGCGCCCCCTGCGCGCCGTGGCCGTCTGCCTCCGCACCCTGGAAAGGGCGACCGCAAAGACGCTCCCCGCGCTCCGCACGGTTGCGGAGAGCGGGGAGGAAACAACCGGTGAGCAAATCCTACAAACGTTTTCGGCCCTGGCCAGGGGTTACGTGCGGCAACCCCCTGCCGGGAAACGTTCACTGACGCTCAGCCACGACCAGTTCGGCGATCTGCGCGGCGTTGAGGGCGGCGCCCTTGCGCAGGTTGTCGCCGCAGGCGAAGAGCTCCAGGGCGGTCGGGTCGTCCAGGGCGCGGCGCACCCGGCCCACCCAGGTGGGGTCGGTGCCCACCACGTCGGCGGGCGTGGGGAACTCGCCGGCCTCGGGGTCGTCGCACAGCACCACCCCGGGCGCGGTGGCGATGATCTCGCGGGCCCGGCCGACGGTGACCTCGTCCTGGAAGCGGGCGTGGACGGTGAGGGAGTGCACGGTGACCACCGGCACCCGCACGCACGTCATGGCCACCGGCAGGGCGGGCAGGCCGAGGACCTTGCGGGTCCCGTCGCGGACCGCCATCTCGTCCGAGGACCAGCCGTCCGCGTGCAGCGACCCGGCCCACGGCACGACGTTCAGCGCGACCGGCTCCGGGAACGGCCCGGTGCCGTCCCCCACGGCCCTCCGCACGTCCCCGGGGCTGGTGCCCAGTTCGGTGCCGGCGACCAGGGACAGCTGCCGGCGCAGGGTGCCGACGCCGTCCCGTCCCGCGCCGCTGACCGCCTGGTACGAGGAGACCACCAGCTCGCGCAGCCCGAACTCGGCGTGCAGGGCGCCCAGGGCCACGATCATGGTCAGGGTCGTGCCGTCCGGGCCGGCCAGGATGCCGCGCGGCCGCATCCGTACGGCGTGCGGGTTGACCTCCGGCACGACGAGCGGCACCTCGGGGTCCGCGCGGAACGCGGCGGAGGTGTCGACCACGACCGCGCCGCGCGCGACGGCGACCGGCGCCCACCGGGCGGCGACCTCGTCGGGCACGGCGAACAGCGCGAGGTCGACGCCGTCGAGGGCGTCCTCGCCCAGCGCGGCCACCTCGACCTCCTCGCCGCGCACGGCCAGCTTGCGGCCGGCCGAGCGCGGCGAGGCGAGGAGACGGATCTCACCCCAGACGTCCGCCCGGTGGGACAGGATCTGGAGCAGCACGGTCCCGACGGCGCCGGTCGCCCCCACGACCGCCAGCGTCGGACGTTGCGATGCGGGCATCTGCGGTCCCGGGCGTCAGCGCCCGGTGCCTCCGTAGACGACGGCCTCGTCGCTGTCGGAGTCGAGCCCGAAAGCGGTGTGCACGGCGCGGACGGCCTCCGGCACGTCGTCGGCGCGCGTGACGACCGAGATGCGGATCTCGGAGGTCGAGATCAGCTCGATGTTCACCCCCGCCTCCGACAGGGCGGTGAAGAAGTCGGCCGTGACGCCCGGGTTGGTCTTCATGCCCGCGCCGACCAGGGAGATCTTGCCGATCTGGTCGTCGTAGCGCAGGGAGTCGAAGCCGATGCCGGACTTGTTCTTCTCCAGCGCGTCGATGGCCTTGCGGCCCTCGGTCTTCGGCAGCGTGAAGGAGATGTCCGTCAGGCCGGTGGCCGCGGCGGACACGTTCTGCACGACCATGTCGATGTTGACCTCGGCGTCGGCGATCGTGCGGAAGATGGACGCCGCCTCGCCGGGCTTGTCGGGCACGCCGACGACCGTGATCTTGGCCTCGGAGGTGTCGTGCGCGACACCGGAGATGATGGCCTGCTCCACCTGCTGGTCCCCAATCGGCTCACTGCTGACCCACGTGCCCTGCAGTCCGCTGAAGCTGGACCGGACGTGGATCGGGATGTTGTAACGGCGGGCGTACTCCACACAGCGGTGGAGCAGCACCTTGGAGCCGGAGGCCGCGAGCTCCAGCATGTCCTCGAAGGAGATCCAGTCGATCTTCTTCGCCTTCTTCACCACCCGCGGGTCGGCGGTGAACACGCCGTCGACGTCGGTGTAGATCTCGCACACCTCGGCGTCGAGCGCGGCGGCCAGCGCGACCGCGGTGGTGTCGGAGCCGCCGCGGCCGAGCGTGGTGATGTCCTTGGTGTCCTGGCTGACGCCCTGGAACCCCGCGACGATGGCGATGTTGCCGACGTCGAGCGAGTCACGGATGCGGCCCGGCGTGACGTCGATGATCCGGGCTTTGTTGTGGACCGAGTCGGTGATGACACCTGCCTGGCTGCCGGTGAACGACTGGGCGTTGTGCCCCAGGTTCTTGATCGCCATGGCCAGCAGGGCCATGGAGATCCGCTCTCCGGCGGTCAGCAGCATGTCGAGCTCGCGCCCGGCAGGGATGGGGGATACCTGCTCGGCGAGATCGATCAGCTCGTCCGTCGTGTCGCCCATCGCGGAAACCACGGCGACCACCTGGTGGCCGTTCTTCTTGGCTTCCACGATCCGCTTGGCGACGCGCTTGATGCCCTCGGCATCGGCTACGGAGGAGCCTCCGTACTTCTGCACGACAAGGCCCACGTGCGCTCCTCGCTCAGTTTGTCTGTTTCCGCACGTACGCCCTTGTACTGCGGGTCGGCTCAGTCTAACGAGCGCCCGAATCCCGCCCCTGGAGTGCCGCATCGTGAGATGCCCCGGACACACGCCGCGGGGGCTCCTTCCCAGGCGGTCCGGGGGACAAGCGGAATGTGCCCCGGCTCACGCGCCGCCGGCCCGCGGGACCCCGTCGTTCCTGCCGCTCGGGGCGCGGCCGGCGGTCACTTCCTCGCCGGGCGCAGGCCCAGCGGGCCCGCGATCTCCTGCACCATGACCCGGCCCGCCTCGAACTCCAGGGTGTCGTCACCCAGGTCGGACTGGTCGGTGTCGAGGCCGTCCAGCTCCTGCAGGGGCTGGTTGAGGCGGACGTGGATGAGGACCGACTGCAGGGCGCGCAGGACGGCGGACGCCGTGGGGCCCCAGTTGGAGAAGTAGGAGAACTGCCACCACCACAGGGCCTCGGTGGTGCGGCCGGCCCGGTAGTGGGCCATGCCGTGGCGCAGGTCGCTGATGACGTCGGCGAGGTCGTCGGAGATCCGGGCCGGCACGGGCGCCTTGCGGGGCTCGTACGGGTCGAACACCTCGGAGTAGACGTCGACCGGCTCCAGCAGCCGGACGAGGTTCTCGCGCAGCTCGTCCATGTCGGTGTCCGGGCCGGCGTCGGGCTCGTAGCGCTCGTCGGGGACGAAGTCCTCGTGCGCGCCGAGCCGGCCGCCGGCCAGGAGCAGCTGGGAGACCTCCAGCAGGAGGAACGGGACGGCGGAGCCGGGCTCGTCGCCCCGGGCCACCTCCGTGACGGCCACCAGGAAGCTCTCCACCTGGTCCGCGATCTGGACCGCGAAGTCGTCCGGGTTGTGGTCGGTCGCGTGCAGCGTGGCGTCAGACATCTAGGAGTCGTCTCCCCTCGAAGGCGCGGCCGAGGGTCACCTCGTCCGCGTATTCCAGGTCGCCACCCACCGGGAGGCCGCTGGCCAGGCGGGTGACCTTCAGGCCCATGGGCTTGATCATCCGGGCGAGGTACGTGGCCGTCGCCTCGCCCTCGAGGTTGGGGTCCGTGGCGAGGATCAGCTCGGTGACCGTGCCGTCGGCCAGCCGGGCGAGGAGTTCCCTGATGCGCAGGTCGTCCGGGCCGACGCCCTCGATGGGGCTGATCGCGCCGCCGAGGACGTGGTACCGGCCGCGGAACTCACGCGTGCGCTCGATCGCGACGACGTCCTTCGGTTCCTCGACCACGCAGATCACCGACGCGTCGCGGCGGGGGTCGCGGCAGATGCCGCACAGCTCCTCCTGCGCGACGTTGCCGCAGGTCGCGCAGAAGCGGACCTTCGCCTTGACCTCCATCAGGGCCTGCGCGAGCCGCCGCACGTCGGTCGGCTCGGCCTGGAGGATGTGGAAGGCGATCCGCTGCGCGCTCTTGGGACCGACGCCGGGCAGCCGCCCCAGTTCGTCGATGAGGTCCTGGACCACGCCTTCGTACAACGGACTGCCTTCTTCCTCGGGTTCCTTCAGTACGTACGGTAGTTGGCCGCCGCCCCTCCTAGGAAGGCGGCGGGAGTGTCGTGCGGGGGGCGAACAAGGGAACGACCCGGGTCAGAAGGGCAGGCCCGGGATGCCGCCGCCGCCCAGGCCCTGGGCCAGCGGGCCGAGCTTCTGCTGCTGGAGGGCCTGCGCGTTCTCGTTGGCCGCCTGGACGGCCGCGACGACCAGGTCGGCGAGGGTCTCGGTGTCCTCCGGGTCCACCGCCTTCGGGTCGATCCGCAGGGCGCGCAGCTCGCCCGCGCCGGTCACGGTGGCCTTCACCAGGCCGCCGCCCGCCTGTCCCTCGACCTCCGTGCGCGCCAGTTCCTCCTGGGCCTGCTGGAGGTCCTGCTGCATCTTCTGGGCCTGCTGGAGCAGCTGCTGCATGTTGGGCTGGCCACCACCGGGAATCACGATCACTCCTAGCGTCCGTACGGGCTGTTTCCCGCTCGGCACGAGCCTACGTGGTCCGGGTGACGCTCGCCCCGCCACTCTTTCGAGTGAGTCGACCGGCGGGTTGCCACCTGATCACGGGCCTCTTCCGGGCGGAAAAGGTACGGAAGCGATCCTCCGGCCGCCCGGGGGGCGGTAGGAAGGGTCCGGCGCAGGGTCAGGGCAGAGTCGTGAGGGAGTGCCGGGTGGGTCAGCCGGAGATGCAGCCCGAGGGTCCCCCTCAGGAGGGGCGGGGCGACGGCGCGGCCGGGCTGCGGCCGGGCGACCTGTCCGGGCGGGCGTTCCCGCTCGGCGACTGGGGCGAGCCGGCGGCCCGCCTCGACGAGCTGTACCGGTGGGCGGAGCGCGGCGCGCTGGAGACGGCGGCCTGGTACCTGGCGGACCGGACGGGCAAGCGGCGCGGGGCGCGGGCGCTGCGCGCCGGGACGGCGGCGGGGGCCGTGGCCGCGGCGGCGCTGCCGTTACTGGACCTGACGGGGGTGCTGGACGGAGCGGCGCGGTGGGGGTACCTGGCGCTGCTGGTGGCGGTCTCGTGCGTGGGCGTGGACCGGTTCCTCGGGGTGACGTCCGGCTGGATGCGGGACGTGGCGACGGCGCAGGCGGTGCAGCGGCGGCTCCAGGTGCTCCAGTTCGACTGGGCGGCGGAGAGCGTGCGCGAGGTCCTGGGGCCGGCCGAGGGCACGGCGGCGGAGGCGGCGGAACGGTGCCTGGCGGTGCTGCGGCGCTTCTCGGAGGACGTCACGGAGCTGGTCCGCACCGAGACCGCGGACTGGATGGTCGAGTTCCGCACCGGCCCGGCCCCCCTCGGCATCCAGTCGGCCCTGACCGCGGGCGGCCGGGGCGCCGACCTCCCCGACCGGGTCCGCTTCTCCGCGCACCCGAACGGCAGCCGCCCCAACATGCCGAGGCAGCGCCCGCCGGAGCCCAGGTGAGGCGAGGGGGTCCTCAGCCCTTGGCGTACGTCAGCTTCTCCCCCGTGCTCGTGTTCACCCGCTGCAGCCGCCCGTCCGACAGCAGCGTGACCTCGGTCGGCGCCCCCGGGGTGCACGAGGTCCGCGGCTCGCCCGTGGTGACCTTCGAGGGCCCGATCTCCAGCGGGCCGTTCCCGGTGGGCCGCGCCGCCAGGGCCGCGGAGAACTCGCAGTGGTAGTCCGCCCCCTCCGCGACCAGCGTGAGCACGGCGTCGCCCACCTCCCCCTGGACGAGGGTGAGCCGCCGCGTGTTGGTCCCGCCCGCGTTGTCGATCGTCGTGGTCCACGTGCCGAGGTACCCGTCCGGGACCGCCCCGTCCGTGCTCGCGGAGGGCGACGGCGACCCGGACGCCGACTCCGAGGGCGCCGGGCCGTCCGAGGCCGTGGTGAGCGTCGGAGCGGGTGTCGTGCCGTGCGCCTGGCCGCCCCCGCCGTCGTCCCCGCCCCCGAGGAAGGCGTACACCGACCCCCCGGCGGCGAGCGCCACCACCAGCGCGATCACGACGAGCAGCGCGGTCCGCCCGCCGCGCCGCGGCTCCTCGGCCTCGTCGCCGCCGGGGCCGTGGGGGCCGCCCGGACCGACGGGTCCGGCCGGGTCGTACGACCCGTACGGCTGCGTGACCGGCGGCCCGCCGTGGCCGGTGTACGGCGGCTGCGGCGCGGTCCCGCCGGCGTACGGGTTGTCCGGCACCGGCTGCCCGGTCCAGGCGCCCTGCTGCGGGTAGCCGTAGGCCGGCTGCGGATGCGGCTGGGCGTGCCCGTACGCGGGCGGCGGGACCGGCGCCACCGGCTGCGGCGGCACCCCGACGGGGCCCGGCGCCAGGGCGGCCCGGCCGGGCGAGCCGTGCTCGGGCACCGCCCCCTCCGGGTCCTCCGTGTCGAGCAGCCGTACGGCGTGCCGCCCGAGCTGCGCCACCAGCGCGCCCGGCAGCCAGGGGTCGCGGGAGCGGCCCTCGAAGACGGTGTCCTCGGCGCCGGTGCGCTCCAGGATCCACTCCAGCGTCGGCCGGGCGGCCGGGTCCTTGCGCAGACAGGCCCGGACCAGGTCGGCGAGGCCCTCGGGCAGGCCCGTCAGGTCGGGCTCGCCCTCGGCGATCCGGTACATCAGGGCGTGCGCCCCGCTGTCGGCGGAGCCGAAGGGCAGCCTGCCGGTGGCCGCGTAGACGAGGACCGAGCCGAGGCAGAAGACGTCCGACGCGGGCGTGATCCGCTCGCCGCGCACCTGCTCGGGCGCCATGAAGCCGGGCGAGCCGATCACCGCGCCGGTGCGGGTGAGGCCGTCGGTGCCGGGCGCGCCGGACGTCTCCAGCGCCCGGGCCACACCGAAGTCGATGACCCGGGGCCCCTCGATGGTGACCATCACGTTGGACGGCTTGAGGTCGCGGTGGACGATCCCGGCCGCGTGGATGTTGGTGAGCGCGTGGGCGAGCCCGGCGGCGAGGATGCGCACCGACCGCTCCGGCAGCGGCCCGTGGTCACGGCCCACGACCTGTTCCAGGCTGGGCCCGGCGACGTAGCCGGTGGCGACCCAGGGCACCCGCGCCTCGGTGTCGGCGTCGAGCACGGGCGCGGTCCAGTAGCCGCCGACCCGCTGGGCGTTGCGGACCTCTTGCCGGAAGCGGGCCCGGAACTCCTCGCGGGCCGCCAGATCGGCCCGCACCAGCTTCACCGCGACCGTCCGCCCGCGGTCGGAGCGCGCGAGGTAGACCTGGCCCATGCCGCCGGCCCCCAGCCGCCCGAGCAGCCGGTAGCCACCGATGCGCTGCGGATCCCCCGGTCCCAGCTTCTCCATGGCCGCCCCACCTTCCCCCCACACGTGTGATCGGGGCGAGGATAATCCCGCGGCCCGGGGAGTCGTGCGGCACGGTGTCTACGGTTCCGTAACGGGTGGCCCCGTCGCTCTCGTACGCCCCCAGGCCCCTACGCCCGACAACCTGTCGCGGAAAGCCCGGGTCCGCAGACAGGACGCCGATACCGCTTCCGCATCGCGGACACCTACGCTCGCGGGCATGACCCCTCAGACCGACCCCCGGGCCGGCGCCGCCGTGAAGGCCGCCGACCGCGCGCACGTCTTCCACTCCTGGTCCGCGCAGGAACTCATCGACCCGCTCGCCGTGGCCGGCGCCGAGGGGTCGTACTTCTGGGACTACGACGGCAACCGCTACCTCGACTTCACCAGCGGGCTCGTCTACACGAACGTCGGCTACCAGCACCCCAAGGTCGTCGCCGCGATCCAGGAGCAGGCCGCCCGCCTGACCACCTTCGCGCCCGCCTTCGCCGTCGAGGCCCGCTCCGAGGCCGCCCGGCTGATCGCCGAGCGCACCCCCGGCGACCTCGACAAGATCTTCTTCACCAACGGCGGCGCCGACGCCGTCGAGCACGCCGTGCGCATGGCCCGGCTGCACACCGGCCGCCCCAAGGTCCTGTCGGCCTACCGCTCGTACCACGGCGGCACCCAGCAGGCCGTGAACCTCACCGGCGACCCGCGCCGCTGGGCCAACGACAGCGCCACCAACGGCGTCGTGCACTTCTGGGCGCCCTTCCCGTACCGCTCCCGCTTCTACGCCGAGACCGAGGAGCAGGAGTGCGCCCGGGCGCTGGAGCACCTGGAGACCACGATCGCCTTCGAGGGGCCCGGCACCGTCGCGGCGGTCCTGCTGGAGAGCATCCCGGGCACCGCGGGCATCATGGTCCCGCCGGCCGGCTACCTGGCCGGGGTGCGCGCGCTGTGCGACCGGTACGGCATCGTCCTCGTGCTGGACGAGGTCATGGCCGGCTTCGGCCGGACCGGCACCTGGTTCGCGGCCGACCTGTTCGACGTCGTGCCCGACCTGATGACCTTCGCCAAGGGCGTCAACTCCGGCTACGTCCCGCTCGGCGGCGTGGCGATCTCCGGGAAGATCGCGGAGACCTTCGGCAAGCGGCCCTACCCCGGCGGCCTGACGTACTCCGGGCACCCGCTGGCCTGCGCGGCCGCCGTCGCGACGATCAACGTCATGGACGAGGAGGGCGTCGTGGAGAACGCCGCCCGGCTCGGCGCGTCGGTGGTGGAGCCGGGCCTGCGCGCGCTGGCCGAGCGCCACCCGAGCGTCGGCGAGGTGCGCGGCGTCGGCATGTTCTGGGCCCTCGAACTGGTCCGCGACCGCGAGACCCGCGAGCCGCTCGTGCCGTACAACGCGACCGGCGAGGCGAACGCGCCGATGGCCGCCTTCGCCGCCGCGGCCAAGCGGCACGGCCTGTGGCCGTTCGTGAACATGAACCGCACCCACGTGGTCCCGCCCTGCAACGTGAGCGAGGCCGAGCTGAAGGAGGGCCTGGCGGCGCTGGACGCGGCGCTGTCGGTCGCCGACGAGTACACCGTGTAGCGGTACCGCCCGCACGGGCAGGTCCGCCCCCGGTGCGAACGCGTAAGGTGGCGTGCTCGGAGGACCCAGACGAGCACGCCCCCCGCGGGCGAACGGCCGCGACCACGAGGGAGACGTCCCGCCCATGCCCGGCAGCAGCGGCACCGGTGCCGTGACGCGCAGCACCCTGCGGCAGCAGATCGCGGACGCGCTCCGCGACGAGGTGCTGGCGGGGCGCCTCCAGCCGGGCCGGGCGTTCACCGTGAAGGAGATCGCCGACCAGTACGGCGTCTCCGCCACCCCGGTCCGCGAGGCCCTGGTGGACCTCTCCGCGCAGGGCCTGCTGGAGGCCGACCAGCACCGGGGCTTCCGGGTGCACGCCTACTCGGTGGCCGACCACCGGGGCATGGTCGAGGCCCGCAGCCTGGTCACCGACGGCATGTTCCTCGCCCTGGAGGACGGCCACCCGGGCCTGGAACACCTCGACGACCCGCGCACCGCCGCCGCCGTCGCGGGCGTGCGGCGCCGGGGCGAGGAGGCCCAGCGCGCCGCCTCCGCCGGTGACCTCACCGTCCTCGTCGGCTACGACCTGCGCTTCTGGCGCGAGTTGAGCGCCCTGTTCGGCAACCCCTACCTGGCCGACTTCCTGCACCGGCTGCGCGTGCAGTCCTGGGTGTGCACCGTGCAGCACCTGCGCCGGCCCACCGACCTGCGCGGCCACCTGTGGGCCGGGCACACCGAACTGGTCGACGCCCTGATGGCCAAGGACATTCCCGCGGCCCGCTCGATCCTCACCGCGTACCACGCACATTCCGCCGAGCTGGTCGAGCGCCTCGCCGCCGGATGAGACGGGCGGCCCCGGTGTGGGTATCCCGTGGGGGAAGGGGACCCGTACGACCGTGCCCGCCGCCGGGCGGCACCGACTACGCTTCCCTGACCGTTCTGCGCACCGTACGCACCGAATGAGGAGCCCTCGTTGGCCTGTGACCTGTGGCTGGTACCGCTCGTCGACGTGTTGTGCCACACCCCCGACAACCCGTTCGCCGAGGAACTCGCGCAGTACGACAAGGCGCTCGCCGAGAACGGCCTCCCACCGGTCCCGGTGTACCAGTACATGCCGGGCCTGTCCGGCGAGGTCGCCCCGGTGGCCGGCTTCGACTACGACGCACTGCACTTCCTGCGCCGCGCCTACCTGCTCCAGGTGTGCCGGCTGCCGGTGACGCCGGTCGACGAACTCGGCGGCGACTACGAGCAGTTGCTGGAGATGTTCGAGACGACGGCCCAGCAGTCCCACCTGGTGTGGCACTACGACCACGCGGGCGCCTACGTCCCGGTGGACTTCGCCCACCCGCTGTCCAACGACGACCTGCTGGCCGGGGGCGGCCCGCTCGGCTCCTCGCAGGCACTGCTGCGCGAGCTGGAGCAGGTCGCCCCGACCATCGGCATCGACCCGGCCAACCCCCCGGCGGCCCCCCAGGCCCCCACCGCTCCCACGGAGTTGGAGGAGCCCGCCGTACCGGCGCCGTACGACCCCAGCCCGTTCGCCCGTGAACGCCACGTCTGGCTGGGGCTGCACGCGGCGGCGACCCGGTCGCTGGCGCAGGGCTCGATGATCGTGTTCAGCTGACCCGGGGCGGGATCAGCGCAGTTGGGACAGGCCCCGCTGCAGGTCGTCCGCGTTCATGATGGGACACCTCGATCTCGGCGTTCAACTGCATGAAGAACGGCTCGCCGGTGGGCGGCATCTCGGAGCTGTCCTGCATGTCGAGGACGAGCAGGGCCGTCCGCTTCCCGCCGATGGCGCCGAAGTAGGCGGCCTCCGGCTTCAGCATGTCGAGGGTCTCCCTCATCATCTCGGGCATCTTGCCGCTGCGGATGGCCTCGTTGGCCTTCTCCGTGTCCATGGTGGCCTTCATCAGCACGCGCATCGTGATCACCTTCTTCTGGCCGACGCACGCGAGTACGGGGTCGGAATATGCAGAAATAAGACGTTCGGCGCGGTTGGTGAAGGGGTGGCGGACGCGCCCGGCGAGCGGGCTCACAGGCGGCCGATCAGGGTGATCTCCGGGGGCCACAGCACGCCGCTCGCCAGCAGCAGCGAGGGGCCGAGGTGCACCGGGCACACCCGCAGCGGGGGCCTGTCGTGGCGGGCGACCTCGAAGACGGCCGGGTCGGAGCAGTCCGTGCCGTCGCTCCGGTCACCGTCACCGCCGTACGGTCCCCGGCACAATGCGCTCCGGTGGACGCCCATGAACCGATTGTCCCCCGGTCGGCGCGCTGCCGCCCGGGGGACGATCCGGTGCTGCTCCGGGCAGCGGCTACAGGAACGAGTTGATCTCGATCGTCTCGTCCCGGCCCGGGCCCACGCCGATCGCGGAGATCGGGGCGCCGGACATCTCCTCCAGCGCCTTGACGTAGTTCTGGGCGTTCTTCGGCAGGTCGGAGAACGACTTCGCCTTGGTGATGTCCTCGGACCAGCCCGGCAGCGTCTCGTAGACCGGCTTCGCGTGGTGGAAGTCCGACTGGGAGTACGGCAGTTCCTCGACCCGCTTGCCGTCGATCTCGTACGCGACGCAGACCGGGATCTGCTCCCAGCCGGTGAGCACGTCGAGCTTGGTGAGGAAGAAGTCGGTCAGGCCGTTCACGCGGGTCGCGTAGCGGGCGATGACCGCGTCGAACCAGCCGCAGCGGCGGTCGCGGCCCGTGGTGACACCCCGCTCGCCACCGATGCGGCGCAGCGCCTCGCCGTCCTCGTCGAACAGCTCGGTCGGGAACGGACCGGCGCCCACCCGCGTGGTGTACGCCTTCAGGATGCCGATGACCCGGCTGATCTTCGTCGGGCCGACGCCGGCACCCGTGCAGGCGCCGCCCGCGGTCGGGTTGCTGGAGGTCACGAAGGGGTACGTGCCGTGGTCGATGTCCAGGAGCGTGCCCTGGCCGCCCTCGAACAGCACGACCTTGTCGTCCTCCAGCGCCTGGTTCAGCACCAGCACCGTGTCGGCGACGTACGGAGCGAGCTTCTCCGCGTAGCCCACCAGCTCCTCGACCACCTGGTCGACGGCGATGGCCCGCCGGTTGTAGAGCTTGGTCAGGATCTGGTTCTTGACGTCGAGGGCCGCCTCGACCTTCTGCGTCAGGATCGACTCGTCGTACAGGTCCTGCACACGGATCCCGACGCGGTTGATCTTGTCGGCGTACGTCGGGCCGATGCCGCGCCCGGTGGTGCCGATCTTGCGCTTGCCGAGGAACCGCTCGGTGACCTTGTCCACCGTCACGTTGTACGGCGTGATGATGTGAGCATTGCCGCTGATCAGGAGCTTGGACGTGTCGACGCCTCGCTCGTTCAGACCGCTCAGCTCGGAGAGCAGGACCGACGGGTCGACGACGACGCCGTTGCCGATGACCGGCGTACATGTGGGCGAGAGGATTCCGGAAGGGAGGAGGTGGAGTGCGTACTTCTGGTCGCCGACGACGACCGTGTGGCCGGCGTTGTTGCCGCCCTGGTAGCGCACTACATAGTCCACGGAGCCACCGAGCAGGTCGGTCGCCTTCCCCTTGCCTTCGTCACCCCACTGAGCACCGAGCAGCACAAGTGCGGGCACGCGCGTACACCCCTTCCGGGCGGGGCATGTCCAAGGTCAGGGGCGTGGGCGTAAGGTACACCGCCGCGTGCCACCGCGACCGTCGTTGGCCGCACAACCGTCGGACCGGATGCCCCGGAATAGACGAAGCCCCTGGCGCAATAGCGCAAGGGGCTCTTGCACAAAGATGCTACCCGAGGAAGCGAGGCAGGACCGAGGTGGCGACTTCCGCGATGTCCGAACAGTTGCTGGTGGTCGTCGATCCGGTCGCCCGGCGGACCGACGGAGAGTCCGTCCGCATCGCGAAAGACGTGCTCAGCGCGGGTGCGGCCACCAAAGTGTGCCTGCCCGAGGACGCCGAGGAGTTCACCCGCGCCCTCACCCGGCGCGGCTCGCGCCGCCCGGTGGTGATCGGCGACGACCGCTCCCTGGTGCGCGCGGTGTCGCTGCTGCACCGGCGCCGCGAGCTGTCCGGGTGCGCCCTGTCGGTCGTCCCGGTCGGGCCCTGCCTGTCCGTGGCCCGCTCCCTGGGCGTCCCCGCGGGCACGGTCGCCGCGGCCCGGGCGGTCCTGGAGGGCAGGGAGCGCCGGCTGGACGTCCTGGTCGACGACAGCGACGGGGTGGTCCTGGGCGCCCTGCGCATACCGTCCGTACCGCTGACGCCCGCCTACGGCCCCGGTGAGCCCGCCGGGTCCCACCCCTGGCTGCGCACCTGCCAGTCCCTGGTCCGCACCCTGGTCCCGGCCCGCCCCCAGCGGGTCGCCCCGGCGCCGGCACCGGCCCCGCCCCGGCTGCGCGTCGAGGTCGACGACGAGACCCTGGTCGACCTCGGCCTGCCCCTGGAGGCGGTCTCGGTGACCCCGGGCGCCGCCGGCCTCGCCCACGTCGAGGTCCGGCCCCTGTCGGTCGGCGCGGAGGCGTCCCCGCTGCTGGCCCGGGGCCACCGGGTCACGGTCTCCGGCCCGGACTTCCGCTACCGCGCGGACGCGACCGAGGCGGGCCCGGTCCGCCGCCGCACGTGGACGGTGTGGGAGGGGGCGTTGGGGTTGGTGCTGCCGGAGGGGTGAGGGCGGGTCGAAGGGGCCGGGGCCCTATGCCGGGGGTGGGGTCGCCGGCGGGTGCCGGTCAGCGGAGCTCGACGGGCAGGCCCTCCAGGCCGCGGATCACGAAGTTCGGCTTGCGGGCGGGGTTCGCCGCGAGGGTGAGGGTGGGGGTCTTCGTGAGCAGGGCGGTCATGGAGGCGGCCAGTTCGATGCGGGCCAGGGGGGCGCCGATGCAGTAGTGGATGCCGGCGCTGAAGGAGATGTGCGGGTTGTCCGCGCGGGTCAGGTCCAGGCGCTCCGGGTCGGTGAAGACGGCCGGGTCGTGGTTGGCGGACCCGAACAGCAGGGCCACCTCGGCGCCCTTCGGGACGGTCGTGCCGTCGATCTCGATGTCCTCCAGCACCCAGCGCTCGAACAGCTGCAACGGGGTGTCGTACCGCATCAGCTCCTCGACCGCCGACGGCACCAGCGCGTGGTCGGCACGCAGCGCGGCCAGCTGGCCGGGGTGGCGGAACAGCGCGTACCAGCCGTTGACCGTGGCGTTGACGGTCGCCTCGTGACCGGCGTTGAGCAGCAGCACGGCCGTCGAGATCATCTCCTGCTCGGTGAGCCGGTCGTCCTCGTCGTGGGCGGCGATGAGCCCGGAGATCAGGTCCTCCCCCGGCTCCGCGCGCCGCGCGGCGATGAGCCCGCGCAGGTAGTCCGAGAACTCCACCGACGCCCGCACGGCCCGCTCCGCCGTCTCCTCGGACGGGTTCAGCTCGTACATCCCGCAGATCGCGGCCGACCACGGCCGCAGCAGGTGCCGGTCCCCCTCCGGGACGCCCAGCATCTCCGCGATCACGGCGACGGGCAGCGGCTCGGCGACGTCGGTGAGCAGGTCCCCGCCGCCCCGCTCGCGCAGCCCCTCCACCAGCTCCCCGGCCAGCCGCTCCACGTAGGGCCGCAGCCGCTCCACGGTCCGCGGCGTGAACGCCTTCGACACCAGCCGCCTGATCCGGGTGTGGTCCGGGGGCTCCAGGTCCAGCATCCCGTGGTCGTTGAGCGTGTGGAACGGCTCGTGCTCCGGCGGCGGCGCCGTCCGCCCGAACTCCTCGTGCGCGTACCGGTGCAGGTACGTCCGCCCCAGCCGCCGGTCCCGCAGCAGCGCCGACACGTCGGCGTGGTGCGGCACGAGCCACTGGTCGGTGGCCTCGAAGTACCGCACCCTCCCCTGGGCACGCAGCTCGGCATAGGCGGGGTACGGGTCGGCCACGAACGCCGGGTCCCACGGATCGAAGGCAACCATGCGGGGACGCTACCCGCCCGGCCCCCCACTGACCAGGGGGTTCCCTCATCCCGACCTGCGCTGTCCCGCCCGGCTACCCCGGCGTCACCAGCCGCGCCTCGTACGCGAACACCGCCGCCTGGGTACGGTCCCGCAGCCCCAGCTTCACGAGGATCCGGCTGACGTGGGTCTTGATCGTCGACTCGGCCACCACCAGCCGCTCCGCCATCTCCGCGTTGGACAGGCCCTGGGCGATGAGGATCAGCACCTCCGTCTCCCGCTCGGTGAGGTCGCCGTAGGCGGCCTGCGCCGCCGGGGGCAGACGGGGGGTGTCCCCGAGCTTGGAGAACTCGGTGATCAGCCGCTTGGTGACCGAGGGCGCCAGCAAGGCCTCTCCCGCCGCCACCACCCGCACCCCGTCGGCCAGCTGCCGCGCCGAGGCGTCCTTCAGCAGGAACCCGGACGCCCCGGCACGCAGCGCCTGGTAGACGTACTCGTCCAGGTCGAACGTGGTCAGCACCAGCACCTTCGCCGTGGTGTCCGAGGCCACGATCTCCCGGGTCGCCTCGATGCCGTTCAGCTCGGGCATGCGGATGTCCATCAGCACCACGTCGGGGGCCAGCTCCCGGACCCGCCGCACCGCCTCCCGCCCGTTCACCGCCTCGCCGACGACCTCGATGTCCGGCATCGCGTTGAGCAGGACCGAGAAGCCCTCGCGGACCATCATCTGGTCGTCCGCGACCAGCACCCGGATCGTCACGCCTCCTCCTCGCCCGTGGACCGCGCCGGCAGGAACACCGTCACCTCGTAGCCCCCGGCCTGCGTCGGACCGGCCGTCATCTCGCCGTCCAGCATCGACACCCGCTCCCGCATCCCCGTGATCCCGTGCCCGGCCCCCGGCGAGGGCCGCACCTGATCCGGCGCGGGGGGCGCGGAGTTGACGACGCGCAGGCCCAGTCCGCCGAGGACGTAGGCCACCTCCACCCGGGCGCCCGCGCCCGGCGCGTGCCGCAGGGCGTTGCTCAGCGCCTCCTGCACGATCCGGTACGCCGACAGCTCCACCCCCTGCGGCAGCTCCCGCACCGCCCCGGTCACCGTCTTGCTGACGTCGAGGCCCGCCTCCCGCACGTTGGCCAGCAGGGCGTCCAGGTCGGCGAGCGTGGGCTGGGGGGCGTCCGGCGCCTCGTAGTCCTCGGCGCGGACCACGCCCAGCACCCGGCGCAGCTCGGTCAGGGCCGCCACCGCGTTCTCCCGGATGGTGGCGAACGCCTTCTCCAGCTCCTCCGGCGGGTTCTCCACCCGGTAGGGCGCGGCCTCCGCCTGGATGGCGACCACCGACATGTGGTGGGCGACCACGTCGTGCAGCTCGCGGGCGATCGTGGTGCGCTCCTCCAGCAGGGTCCGGCGGGACCGCTCGTGCGCGGTCGCGGTGCGCTGGGCGGTCACCTCCTGCCGGGCGTCGCGCCGGATGTGCCAGACGGTGACCGCCAGCAGGGCGATCGCGGAGACGACCAGCATCGGCGCGGTGTTGGAGCCGTAGTCGTCGCCGCCGCCGAACAGGAACTCCGCGACGAAGCCGTAGGCCCCCGTGAGCGCCCACATCCAGGCCGCCGTGCGCGGGCGGGTGCGTATCGCGACGATCGTCAGCACCGCCACGTGGGACACGCCCGAGCCCGGCAGCCACGGCCAGTCCAGCAGGGAGCCGCTGAGCACGGTCACGACCGTGGTCACCACGAAGGACAGCCAGAAGGCGCCGACCGGGCGGATCAGGGTGAGCAGCACCGGCACGGCGACCAGCACGCCGGCGAGCGTCGAGCCCACACCCCCGCCGGTCGAGGCCCACCCCACCAGCAGGGCGAACACGGCCACGCCCGCCACCAGCCAGTGCGGCGTCCACAGGGCGCGCTGCCGCAGGCGGGGCGTGAGGCGGCCGGTGATCGGGCCGTCCACGCTCATCGCGGGCAGCGGGCGGTAGGCGAACGCGTCGTGGAACAGGTCCTGGCGCAGGCCCCGCAGGGCGCCCGCCGCGAGCCGGTACTCCGGGCTGCGCGGTCGGCCGCCCGCCGCGGGCGGGGCCGTCTGGGTGTGGGTCGTCTCGGTCACGCTCCCCAACGTAGAGGCGGCGGGAGGTCCCCGGCGTCACCAGTGAGAGGGGTCCTGCGGCATCCGTCTCAGGTACTACGGGTCCTGCGGCGGCGCCCTGGGGGGCTCAGTTCCCCGACGGGCGCACCAGTCCCGACTCGTACGCGAACACCGCCGCCTGGGTGCGGTCCCGCAGGCCCAGCTTGACCAGGATGCGGCCCACGTGGGTCTTCACCGTCTGCTCGGCCACGACCAGGTGCCGGGCGATCTCCGCGTTCGACAGGCCCTGCGCGATCAGCGTCAGCACCTCCGTCTCGCGCTCGGTGAGGTCGCCGACGCGTTCCTTCAGCGGCGGGCGGGGCGTGCCGTTCAGCCGGGAGAACTCGGTGATCAGCTTGCGGGTGATCCCCGGCGCGAGCAGCGCGTCCCCGGCCGCGATCACCCGGACCGCCTCGGCGAGCTGGTCGGCGGAGGCGTCCTTCAGCAGGAACCCGGACGCCCCGGCGCCCAGCGCGTCGTACACGTGCTCGTCCAGGTCGAAGGTGGTCAGCACCAGGACCTTGATGTCCGGTGTGGCCGCCTTGATGCGCCGGGTCGCCTCGATGCCGCCGAGCTCGGGCATCCGGATGTCCATCAGCACGACGTCCGGGAGCAGGGCGGCGACCCGCTCGACCGCGTCCAGGCCGTGCACCGCCTGGCCGATCACGTCGATGTCGGGGTAGGCGTTGAGCAGCACGGTGAAGCCCTGCCGGACCATCTGCTGGTCGTCGGCGATCAGCACACGGATGGTTCCGGCGGTGGGGCCTTGGGCGGGAGCGCCGGTGGGACCGCCGGCGGCACCTCGGGCGGGATCGGTGGCGGGGCCCTGGGCGGGGTCGGTGGTCGGGCCGGTGGTCATGGGGTCTCGTCTCCTGTCGGGGGCGGGTCCGGGAAGAACAGTTCCATGCCGTCCGGCGGTCCGGCGTCCTCCTCCGGTCCGGTGGGCCGGGCGGTGCCGTCGCGCGGCAGGAAGGCGAGCACGCAGAAGCCGCCGTGCAGCGTGGGGTGCGCGGTGACCCGGCCGCCGAGCATCGCCGCCCGCTCGCGCATGCCGAGCAGGCCGTGCCCCACGCCGGGTCCCGCGCCGAGTCCCCCACCGGCTTCGCCACTGCTGGGCCGCCCGGCGGGCCGGGGCGGACGGGAGTTCGTTATCTCCAGGCACAGGCCGTCCGGGCGGTGCGTGAGCTCCACGCGCACCCGGGCGCCCGGCGCGTGCCGCATCGCGTTGCTCAGCGCCTCCTGCACGATCCGGTACGCCGACAGCTGCACGCCCGGCGGGTACACCGGCGCCGGCCCCCTGACCTCGCTGACGACGTCCAGGCCGGCGGCCCGGGTGTTCTCGATCAGCGCGTCCAGCCGGTCGAGGGTGGGCTGCGGGGCGTCGGCCGCGGCGCCGCCGCCGGCGCCGAGCCCGTACGGGTCGTCGGGGTTCTCCGAGCGCAACACACCCAGCACCCGGCGCAGTTCGGCCAGTGCCTCCAAGGCGTTCTGCCGGATGCCGTCGAGGTTCTCCCGGAGTTCCCGCGGCGGGTTCTCCACCAGGTGGGGGGCGACCTGGGCCTGGATGGAGATGACCGACATGTGGTGCGCGACCACGTCGTGCAGCTCACGCGCGATGCGGTTGCGCTCCTCCAGCAGGGTGCGCCGGGCGCGCTCCTCGGCGGTGATGCCGGCCTGCTCGACGAGCTGGTGGCGGGCCACGCGGCGGCCGCGCAGGGCGGTGCCGAGGACGGTGACACCGGCGAACAGCGCCACCCCGAGGGCGCCGGTCGGCGTGTAGGAGGCGCCGCCCAGGACACCCTCCAGCCCGTACGTGACCAGCGCGGTCACCGCCAGGACCTCGGCGGACACCCGGGTGGGCAGGCGCAACGCCAGCAGGAACAGCACCAGGCACTGTGCGACCAGGCCCGGCGGCCCCCATGGCCAGGGGGGTTCGATGCCCGCCGGCCCGAGCATGTTCTGCCGGGCGCCCAGCGCCACCACCACGGTCACCACCGTCGACAGCCACCAGGCCGGCACCGGCCGCCACAGCGCGAGGGCCACCGCGACGCCCTGCGCGGTCGCGCACAGCAGCCCGAACTGCGGGCCGAGGCCGTACCGCTCCACGAACTGGTCCGTGTCGGCGACCGCCACCCCGAACGCCACCAGGCAGACCAGGCCGTGCGGCAGCCAGCGCAGCCACACCGACGGCGGCAGCGGCGCCGCCCGGAGCGTCCACAAGTCCTCGCGCAGCACCCGCAGTCCACGGGTCAGCCGCTTCTCCACCCCGTCCACCCCGTCCATCCCCTCCACCCTATGCACGGCGCACCGCCTCCCCGGCGGACCTGTCCGACGCCCGCCCCACCCGCACCACGCGGCTCCCGCCCGCGGAACGGGCCCGGCGGGACCGCCCCCGCTCGAACCCGTGGAACGCCGCCCAGCACACCGCCAGCGCCAGCGCGAACACCGGCAGCCACAGCAGCCGGGCGGCCCCCCAGGTCATCCCGTCCGGCACCGTGTGCAGTCCGGGCAGGCGGCCGGCCGCCAGAGCGGTGGCCGTGGTCGCCATCATGGCCGTCTGGTGCCACAGGAACACCGTCATCGCCGACAGGTTCACCAGCGCGACCGCCGCCCACGGCACGGGCCGGCGCAGCGCCCGCCGCAGCCGCTCCCGCAGCAGCAGCGCCAGCCCGCACTGGGCCAGGCCGAACGTCACCGCGGCCAGCGTCGGCGGGTTCAGGTTGGAGACCGCCGCACCGGGCACGCCGACCATCGACGCGGGATAGCCCGCGCAGGCAACCAGCAGCGCCGTCGCCAGCGCGCCGCCCGCCAGCAGCACCCAGCCCGCACGCGGACGCTCCAGCTCGCCCCGGGTCCACGCCGCGCCCAGGGTGTACGGCACCAGCCAGCCCGCGGCCAGGTTGACCCAGCCGAGCCGGTCGGGGCCCCCGAGGCCGAAGCGCACCAGGTCGACGTGCAGGACGACCGCCAGCGGCCACAGCGGGTTCAGCCGGGTCAGCAGCGGGGTCGCCGCCGTCAGCACCGCGAAGACCAGCAGGAACCACAGGGGTGACAGCGCGAGCTTCAGCACCGTGTGCAGGGTGACGAAGGACGCGCCCGTCAGCAGCAGCCCCAGCACCACCACCGCCCACACCCCCAGCACCGCGGCGACCGGCCCGAACAGCCGCGCCAGCCGCGCCCGCAGCCACGCGCCGTACGACGTGCCCCGGGCGCGCGCCGAAGCCAGGCTCTTCGTCGCCACGTGCCCGCCGACCATGAAGAACACCGCGAGCGTCTGGAACACCCAGGAGACCGGGGCCAGCCACGGCAGGTGCCCCAGCGGGCTGGCGGCGCGCAGGGTGCTGCCGTCGGCGACCAGGGCGGTGACCAGCCAGTGGCCGAGGACCACGCCGAGGATCGCGCAGGCGCGCAGGGCGTCCACCGCGCGGTCGCGGCCGGGCGGGGTGGCCGCGTCGATCCGTACGGCCGCCCGCCGTAGCCGCGCCCGCAGCGCGGATGCCTTCGTGCCTGGGGTCGTCCTACGCACGGGTCACCTCCGTGGTGCTGCCGAGGACGATCCGGGCGACGTTGGCCAGGGAGGCGGAGCCCGGCGCGAAGTAGTCGCTGTGGCCGCCCGGTCCGGCGGCGAAGACGTCAGCACCGAAGGACGGGGACACCGGGTCGGTGCCGAAGCCGACGGTCGTGCCGAACAGGTCCGCGCTGACGTGAGGGACGTGCGCCACCCAGTCGTCGGCACCCCGGGACGCCCACACCCGCGCCCGGGTGTGCAGGCCGGCCGCGGTGTCCGCGCCCGTGCCCGGACTGCCGAGCAGGACCAGGTCGCCGACGTCCGCGCCGGTCGCCGTGCGGGCGCACACCACCGAGCCGTAGGAGTGGCACACCAGCGTCAGGCGGGCGCCGGGGCCCGTGACGCCCCGCAGTTCGCGCAGCAGGTCCCTCAGGCGCGGGGCCGCTTCGTCGGCGCGGGCCGTGGTCGTCACCGCCGTGCTGACCGTGCCCGGCGTGCGGTAGCCGAGCCAGGCGATCACCGCCGTACCGGTGCCGGGCGGCGCCGTCCGGGTGAGCCGGTGGTGCAGGGACGCGGCGGCCGTGCGCAGGCGGGCGTAGGTGTCCAGCGAGGTGTCGGAGCCCGGGACCAGCACCGCCACCCGGTCGGCGTGGGCCAGGTCGCCGAAGACCTCGGTGACCAGGCCGGGCCCGCGCCCGTCGAAGGCCAGCAGGGCGCCGCCCGGGGCCGCCAACGCGCGCTCCGCCGCCGCGCGGTGACCGTCGCCGTGGGCCGCGGCCATGCGGGAGGCCAGCGCCGCGTTGGCCCGGTTGGCGGCGTACGCCTGCGTCAGTGTCGCCGCGGTGACCGGGGCGAGGGTGGCCGGACGGGGAGCGGGGATGCCGGGACGGGCCGCGCCGGACAGGGGGACGACCAGGGCGGCGACCACGAGGGCGGCGAACAGCGCCCGCAAGGGCCGCAGGGGCCGCAAGGGTCGCAGGGGTCGCAGGCGGGGCCGGTCCCGCGCCGCGTCCCCGCGCACCTCCCCGTCCCGGTTTCGGCCCCCGACGGCACCCGTCCCCCGGCCCGCTTCCCGGGTCGCCCCCGCACCCGTCGCCCCGCCCCTCCCCGCGCCCGTCACCGCGCCCATGCCCGTCGACCTCCCCGCCCGCCGGGTCCGCCCATCGGACCGCTCTGGCTGGGAAGTTACGGATCAGCGCACGTCGTTCGCGTCCCACCGCAGAGCTCTTCCGCGACGTAGCTCTCAGGTACTACGGGTACGACAGGGGGCACGCACCCGGGCCAACGGCGAAGAGGCCGCGCGTCACCACGCCAGCTGGGCGATCTCCTCCGCCACCACCGCACACGCGTCCGCCACCGGGTCGACCAGCGGGAAGTGGCCGACGTCCGCCAGCAGCGTGAGCCCCACGACCTCGCCCGCCTTGGCCGCGGCGTCCGCGTACGCCTCGGCGACCGCCTGGGGAACGACGCGGTCGGCGCGCCCCTGGACGAGCGTCGTCGCGATGCCGGTCGGCAGCAGCAGGGCCGGGTCGGCGTACGGCCGCCGCTGCTCGAAGAGGTCGTCGGCGCCCAGCAGTTGGCGCGTGGCGCCCCCGCACACGTCCAGCTTGTCCGCGACGGCGAGGTCGGCGATAGGGGCCAGCGCGACCACGCCCCGCAGCGGCGCCGGGCGGTCCGTGCGCCACGGGGCGTCGGCGGGCAGGAGGTGCCGGGCCGCCGCCCACAGCGCCAGGTGACCGCCGGCCGAGTGCCCGACGAGGACCGTCCGGCGGGGGTCGCCCTGCGGCAACACCTCCCGCACGAGCGCGGGGAGGGCGTCGAGGGCGGCGGCGACGTCGTCGAAGGTCTCGGGCCAGCGGCCCGCGGCCGGGGCCGTGCCCACCGCGCCCGCCGTGCCCGCTGTGCCCGCTGTGCCCGCCGTGCCCGCCGTGCCCTCGGGGGTGTCGCCGCCCCGCCGGTACTCCACGCTGGCCACGGCGAAGCCGCGCCGGGCCAGGAAGTCCGCGAACGGGGTGACGTGGCGCCTGTCGTGCGCGGCGCGCCAGGCCCCGCCGTGCAGGACGACCACCAGCGGCACGGGGCCACCGGGGCCGACCTGCACGCGCGGGGCGTAGAAGTCGATGACCTGGTCGGGCAGGTCACCGTAGGGGGCGGTGGCGTCCGGATCGACGGGCGGGTGCGAGAAGGCCGACCGTTCCTCGGCGGCGGCCCGGGCTGCGGCGACGTCGTCCGGCATGCTCCAACCTCTCAGCGGTCACGTGGACTTGGCGGTCCAGGCGAGGACGGGCCGACAGGGAGAGCGGCCGTTGGCCGGGACGGTACCAGGCCGGTGACGTGCGCGGACACGCGGATGTCACGCAGGGTGAGGCCGCAGCGGTCCCGGGACGCGGCACCCGCACGCACGGTCACCGCACGCGCGCGTGCCGCCACCGCACGGACCGTCACCCCCGCACGCCTGCGGGCACCGCCCCCTACCCGGTGCGGGCACCGCCTCTACCCCGCAGCGCCCCCCAGCACCTCCCCCAACACCCGCGCCGCCCGCTCCACGTCCGCGAACCCGACGTACAGCGGGGTGAAGCCGAAGCGCAGGATGTCCGGGTGGCGGAAGTCGCCGACCACCCCGCGGTCGATCAGCCGCTTCATGACGTTCCCGGCGTCCGCGCAGCGCAGGGCCACCTGGCTGCCGCGCTCCGCGTGGGCGAGCGGGGTCACGCACTCGACCGCGCCGGGCGGGACGTACGCGGTCACGCACTCCAGGAAGAAGTCCGTCAGCGCCAGCGACTTGGCCCGCACCGTCTCGACCGGGACGCCGTCCCAGACCTCCAGTGCCGCCTCCAGGGCGAGCAGGGAGAGGATGTCCGGCGTGCCCACGCGTCCGCGCAGCGCACCGGGCGCGGGCGTGTAGGCCGGGCTCATCCCGAACGGGTCGGCGTGCGAGTTCCAGCCGGGCAGCGGCGAGTCGAAACGGTCCTGCAGCTCCCGGCGCACGTACAGGTACGCCGGTGCGCCCGGGCCGCCGTTGAGGTACTTGTAGGTGCAGCCGACCGCCAGGTCGACCCCGTGCTCGTCGAGCCCGACCGGCAGGGCGCCCGCGCTGTGGCACAGGTCCCAGACGGCGAGCGCGCCCGCCGCGTGGACGGCGGCGGTCAGGGACGGCAGGTCGTGCAGCCGTCCGGTGCGGTAGTCGACGTGGTTGAGCAGCACCGCGGCGGTGCGCGCGCCGAGCGCGCCCGGCACCTCGGCGGGCGGGACGGGACGCAGCGTGCTGCCGGTCAGGCGGGCGGCCGACTCGGCGATGTAGCCGTCGGTGGGGAAGGTGGAGGCGTCGACGACGATCTCGTCCCGGCCGGGGCCCGCCATCCGCACGGCGGCCACGAGTGCCTTGAAGACGTTCACGCTGGTCGAGTCGCCGACCACGATCTGTCCGGGCGCGGCGCCGACCAGCGGGGCGATGCGGTCGCCGATCCGCTCGGGCGCGGTCCACCAGCCGCTTTCGTCCCAGGAGCGGATGCGCAGCCGGCCCCACTGCCGGCGGACGACGTCCTCGATGCGGCCGGGGACGGCGGCGGGCAGGGCGCCGAGCGAGTTGCCGTCCAGGTAGACCGTGTCGTCCAGCTCGAACTCACTCCGCTTGGCGGCGAGTTCGTCGGACCCGTCCAGCTTCTCCGCGCGGCGGGCGAGGTCGGGGTCAGACATGGGACCTCGCCGTCCAGAGCTCGGGGAAGACGCTCTTCTGCGCCCGCTTCTCCAGCCAGGCCACCCCGGCGGAGCCGCCGGTGCCCTGCTTGGCGCCCATCGCGCGGCGGGTGGCGACCAGGTGGTCGTTGCGCCAGCGCCACACCAGTTCGCCGACGTCGGTCAACGCCTCGCCCAGGCGGGCCAGTTCGCCGTTCTGGTCGCCCGCGTACACGGCCGCCCAGGCCGCCTCGACCGCGTCCGACGGCTCGTAGCGCCGAGACACGTCGCGCAGCAGCACGTCGTCGGGGATGTCGTACCCGCGCCGCGCCAGCAGCCGGACGACCTCGTCGTACAGGCTCGGCTCGTGCAGCGCCTTCTCCAGCTCGGCGTGGACGCGCGGCGCGCCGCGGTGCGGGACCAGCATCGACGCGGACTTGTCGCCGAGCAGGAACTCCATCCTGCGGTACATCGCCGACTGGAAGCCCGAGCCGTCGCCGAGGGCCGAGCGGTAGGAGTTGAACTGCGCCGGGGTGAGCTGCCCGAGCGGCTTCCAGGAGGCGTTCAGCGCCTCCAGCTCCCGCACGGACCGCTTCAGGGCGGCGATCGCGGTCGGGACGTCGTCCTCGCGCAGGGCGCGGGCCGCGGTCTCCCACTCGTGGACCACGACGGTGAACCACAGCTCCATCACCTGGGTGGTGACCAGGAAGACCATCTCGCCGGGATCGTCGGAGAGGAGGTGCTGGAGGTGGGTGAGGACGTCGGCCTTGACGTAGTCCTCGTACGGCGTCGTGCCCTGGAAGTCGAGATGCGGAGTCGCGGGCTCTTCGGCCTCGTGAGCCTCGTGGGACATCGCTGTCTCCTGTGTTACTCCGGGTAGCGGTCCGCCCCTGCCGTTACCGACACGGGGGCCCCGGTCCCCGCCGGAATCCTCTTCGATGGTCCGACGAAAAGGCAAGGCCCGCCTGGTGGCACAGGCGGGCCGGGGACCAGCGACGACGTGCCTAGCCCAGGGTCTGGGCGGCGGTCGGCGAGGAGTCCTTGAGGAACTGGCTGCAGCGCTCGTACTCCTCCTGCTCGCCGATCGCCTGCGCGGCGCGGGCGAGGGCGTGCAGGGCGCGCAGGAAGCCGCGGTTCGGCTCGTGCTCCCAGGGGACCGGGCCGTGGCCCTTCCAGCCGCTGCGGCGCAGGGAGTCCAGGCCGCGGTGGTAGCCCGTACGGGCGTAGGCGTACGACTCGACGACGCTGCCCCGCTCGAACGCCTCGTCGGCGAGGCGCGCCCAGGCGAGTGACGACGTCGGGTACTTCGCGGCGACGTCGGCGGCCGGCGTGCCGTTCGCGAGCAGCTCGCGGGGCTCGGGGTCGTCGGGGAGGTGGGTCGGGGGCGGCCCCCCGAGCAGGTTCTCGTGAATCGTCATGCATCCCAGTCTGTCACCGGCACCGCCCCCTGAGGGGCGCGGGGAACTGCGCGACGATCCCCCACCACACCCGCACCCGACAACGCACCGCCACCCCGTCAGGGGCGCGGGGAACTGCGCGACCAACCACGACGCACCCGCACCCGACGACGAACCACCCGCCACCCCCTCAGGGGCGCGGGGAACTGCGCAACCAGCCCCCACCCACCCCCACCCGACAACACACCCGAGCCCACCCCCACGCACCCACCCGCACCCGGCAAAGCACAGCAGGAACCCCCTACCCCCGCCGCCCACCCTCCAGCGGCGGAGCCAGCACACTCCCGTGCCGCCGACACTCCGGTTTCCGGCACCCCGGCACCGGCCGCCGCACCGTCGCCCACGCCAGCCCCGCGCCCACCACGAGGACCCCCGCGCACACCACCATCGCCCGGTGGAAGGCGTGGTCGAAGGCCGGCGCCGACCGGTACGCCTCCGGTCCCATCCCGGTCACCAGCGGCAGCGCGGCCACCGCGACCAGGCCGGCCGCGCGGGCCGCCGCGTTGTTGATGCCGCTGGCCAGGCCGGCCCGGCTCACGTCGACCGAGGCCAGGACCGTCGCCGTCAGGGGCGCGACCAGGCTGACCATGCCGAGCCCGAGCACCAGCACGGCGGGCAGCACGTCGGTGAGGTAGCGGGCGTCCTCGCCGACGCGCAGCATCAGCAGCATCCCGGCCGCGCACAGCAGCGGGCCCACGGTGAGCGGCAGGCGCGGGCCGATGCGCTCGGCCAGCTCCCCGGACCGGGCGGACAGCAGCAGCATCAGGACGGTCGTCGGCAGCAGTGCGGTGCCCGCGCCGAGCGCCGAGTAGCCGGCCACCACCTGGAGATGCACGGCCGCCAGGAAGAAGAAGCCGCCGAACGCCGCGTACACGCACAGCGTCACCAGGTTCACCGCGGTGAACTGGCGGGACGCGAAGATGTCCGGCGGCATCATCGGGTCGGGCCGGCGCCGCTCGACCACGACGAAGGCGACCCCCGCGGCCACCCCGGCGACCGCCACGGGAGCGACGTACGGCGAGCCGCCGGGCGCCTCGATCAGCGCGTACGTCACCAGCGCGAGCGCGAGGGCGCCCAGCGCGGCGCCGAGCACGTCGAAGTGGCCGTGCGGAGCGCGCCCCCCGTCTAGTGCCCCGCCTTCCCCCGCTCCGGAGCGGGCGTCCGACTCGGGGACGTGCCGTACCGCGATCGGGGCGCACAGCAGCGCCAGCGGGACGTTCAGCAGGAACACCCAGCGCCAGCCGGGCCCGTCCACCAGCCAGCCGCCGAGGAACGGCCCGACGGCCGCCCCGATGCCCCCGAAGCCCGACCACAGGCCGACGGCGCGGCCCCGGTCGTCCGGGTGGAAGGACGCCTGGATCAGGGCCAGCGAGCCCGGCGTCAGCAGCGCGCCGCCGGCTCCCTGGAGCGCGCGGGCGGCCACCAGCACCCCCGCGTTCGGCGCCAGCCCGCACAGCAGCGAGGCGGCGGCGAACCACACCACCCCGATGACGAACACCTTGCGCCGGCCGTACCGGTCGCCGAGCGAACCGCCGAGCAGGATCAGCCCGGCCAGGGTCACCATGTACGCGTTCACGGTCCACTGCAGGGTCGCCAGGTCGGCGTCGAGGTCGCGGCCGATGCGCGGCAGGGCGACGTTGACGACCGTGGAGTCCAGCAGGGCCATGCTGGAGCCGAGCACGGTGGTCAGCAGGATCCACCTGCCCTGCGGGGAGGCCAGCCGGACGTCGGACATGTCCCCAGGTATACAGCGAGCCCGGTGCCGAAGCACCGGGCCCACCGCGACGGAGTGGTCCGCCGGCCGTCTGCTACTTGATCTTCGTGCCCGCGGAGCGCAGGTGCTGCGTGGCCTCGAGGACCCGGGCGGCCATCGACGCCTCGGCCAGCTTGCCCCAGGTGCGCGGGTCGTACGTCTTCTTGGAGCCGACCTCGCCGTCGACCTTGAGGACGCCGTCGTAGTTCTTGAGGATGTGGTCGGCGATCGGACGCGTGAAGGCGTACTGCGTGTCCGTGTCGATGTTCATCTTGACCACGCCGTTCTCCAGCGCGGTCGCGATCTCCTGCTCGGTGGAGCCGGAGCCGCCGTGGAAGACGAAGTCGAACGGGTTCTGCTTGCCGAACTTCGCGGCGACGCCCTCGGCGAGCTCCTTGAGCAGCTCGGGACGCAGCACGACGTTGCCCGGCTTGTACACGCCGTGGACGTTGCCGAAGGACGCGGCCAGCAGGTAGCGGCCCTTCTCGCCCAGGCCCAGGGCCTCGGCGGTGCGGATCGCGTCGTCGACCGTGGTGTACAGCGAGTCGTTGATCTCGTGGGAGACGCCGTCCTCCTCGCCACCGGTCGGGGTGATCTCCACCTCGAGGACGATCTTCGCGGCGGCGGCGCGGGCCAGCAGCTCCTGGGCGATCGCCAGGTTGTCGGCCAGGGTCTCGGCGGAGCCGTCCCACATGTGCGACTGGAACAGCGGGTTGCGGCCGGCCTTGACGCGCTCCTCGGAGATCGCGAGCAGCGGGCGGACGTAGCCGTCGAGCTTGTCCTTCGGGCAGTGGTCGGTGTGCAGCGCCACGGTGACCGGGTACTTCTCGGCGACGATGTGCGCGAACTCGGCGAGGGCCACGGCGCCCGTCACCATGTCCTTGCTGTACTGGCCGCCGAGGAACTCCGCGCCACCCGTGGAGATCTGGATGATGCCGTCGCTCTCCGCCTCGGCGAAGCCGCGCAGGGCCGCGTGCAGGGTCTGGGTCGAGGTGACGTTGATGGCCGGGTAGGCGAACTTGCCTGCCTTCGCCCGGTCGAGCATCTCGTTGTAGACCTCGGGGGTTGCGATGGGCATTCGTCCGCTCCTTGAGTCTGCGGGTTGGCGTTCTACGTGCTACGGCCCTGACCTAGACCTTGCGCTTCGACGTCATCGTCGAGCCCATCTTCCCAGACCTGGGGAGATGGTCCACGCGCCCGACAAGTCCAGGTCAAAGCCGCCCGTCAGTCCAGACCCAGTTCATCCTTCGAGAAGGCGAAGAGGTACGGCACCCCGGCACCCTCCCGGATCTTGGCGTCGGCGCCGGTCGCGCGGTCCACGATCGTGGCGACCGCGACGACCTCGGCACCGGCCTCCCGCACGGCCTCCACGGCCGTCAGGGGCGAGCCGCCCGTGGTGGAGGTGTCCTCCACCACCAGCACCCGGCGGCCCTCGATGTCCGGGCCCTCGACGCGCCGCTGCAGCCCGTGCGCCTTGGCCGCCTTGCGCACGACGAAGGCGTCCAGCCGCCTCCCGCGCGCCGCGGCGGCGTGCAGCATGGCCGCGGCGACCGGGTCGGCGCCCATGGTCAGACCGCCGACGGCGTCGAACTCCAGCTCCGCCGTCAGGTCCAGCAGCACCTGCCCGACCAGCGGCGCGGCCTCGCCGTCGAGGGTGACGCGGCGCAGGTCGACGTAGTAGTCGGCCTCCAGACCCGAGGAGAGGGTCACCTTGCCGTGCACCACGGCCTTGTCCTTGATCTGCTGGAGCAGTGCGCCCCGCGGGTCCCGCGGCGTTGCTTCGTCGACGTCCGTCATGCCGACCAGCTTAGAGGCGCCGCCAGCGCCAGGTCGTCGCGGCCTCCAGCGGCTCCAGGGGTGTGACCAGGCGCGGGAGGGTGTTCAGCCCGTCCGGCGGGCCGGTCTGCGGCTCCACGCAGACGGCGGCCTCCTGCTCGTCGTAGACGACGACCCACTCCTCGCGGCTGGACACGTTCAGCTCCAGCTGCCCCGGCCAGGTGAGGGTGACGTCGACGCCGTCGGGCATCCCGAAGCAGTCGTCCCACGGGCCGGGCTTCGGCTCGACGCGGTTGCCGGTGGGCAGGTGGTCCGCGCCGCGCTCCTCCTGCCAGGCGGGCGTGAAGTCGAGCGTGACGTCCGCGCCGCCGAGGGTGCGGTGGAACCAGGGGTGCCAGCCGATCTGCGCCGGGAACGACGAGCCGTACGTCTCGACGGCCATCGTCAGCGTCAGGGCGTCCTCGGTCAGCGCGACCACCTGGGTGACGCGGCCGGGGTAGGGCCACGGGTCGACCAGGTCGTACGTGAGCACCGCCTCGTCCTGCGAGCGGCGGGCCACGCGCCAGGCGCCGTCGCGGACGGTGCCGTGGATGGCGTGCGGCGGGGCGTTGAGCGGCATCTGGTGGACGGTGGCGCCGTCGCGGAAGCGGCCGTCGCGGATGCGGCCGCACCACGGGACCATCGGGAAGCAGCCGAAGCGGTCGCCCTGGCGGAGCAGTTCCGTGCCGGCCACGCGGAGGGAGCCGATGCGTCCGCCGTTGCCCGGCTGTACGACCGCTTCCGCGTCGCCCGCGGTCAGCGTGATGTCTTCGTCACTCACGGGACGACCCTACTGGGCTGGTCGTCGGGGGGTGAGGGGGCATCGCGCCGTTGGGGTGGCTGGGGGTGTGGTGGAGTGCGGGTGCGTTGGGGTTTTCGCGCAGTTCCCCGCGCCCCTGAGGGGGTGGCTGGAGGTCCGTCGTCGGGTGCGGGTGCGTCGTGGTTCTTTGCGCAGTTCCCCGCGCCCCTGAGGGGACTGGGCGCGCGGTTCCTCGCGCTGCTGCGGGGCTCAGCGGCGGCGGCGTAGGGCTCTGGTGACCACGATGGCCGAGGCCAGGGCCAGGGCCGCTGCGGGGGCCGCCCAGCGGAGTGTTTCCGTGGGCACGACCGTCTGGGGGGCCGGGACGGGGGCGTAGCGGCCGCGGGGTGGGGCGTGGTCGACCTCCTCCGCGCTGCGGCCGATCATCGTGCGGCGGGCGTGCGCGGCCTCGGCGGGCGGCTCGGGCGAGTCGGTGAAGTCGTCCTCGGCCGACGGGTCCAGTGCGGGCGGCGGGACCTCGGCCTCGAAGACCGACGCCCGCTTCCCCTGCTCGGGCTCGGGCTCGTCGGACGCTTCGGGCTCCCCCGGCCCTCCGGGGGCGTCCGGCTCTCCGGGGGTCCCGGACGCTTCCGGCTCCGCCGGGTCCCCGGCCCCCGCGTCGCCCAGGTTCTCCGCGAAGCGGGTCAGCAGGCGGCGGGTCGTCGCGTCCACGGTGTCGGGCTCGAGTTCGGTGATGCGGCCGTCGGCCGTCGCCGTGCCGTGGACGTGGAGGGTGCTGCCGCCGTCGGCCTCCGTGACCCGGAGGGTCAGCGCGAGGATGACCGTGCCCGTGCCGCGGGCCTCGGTCGCGTCGCCCTCGACGGTGAACGCGTCGTCGTCGCCGGGGGAGACGCGCAGCTCGCCCCGGTAGGTGATGGTGTGGCCGCCGACGCGGACCCTGAGCCGCCCGGCGACGGGCTGTTCGGCGCCCGCGTCCCGCTGGAGCCCGGGAACCGCACGGGCCACCTGCGCGGGGTCGGCGAGGGACGCCCTCAGCCGGTCGGGCGGGACCGGAACGAACACCTCATGCTCCATGTCGCTGGAGCCTACCCAGCGGGCGTGGAAAAGCACCCGCCGTGACCGAGGTTCAGTACCGGGGGTGCACCAGGGTGGACGCCCGCAGTCCGGTCACCCGGAGCCGTTCGGCGGACCGCCCGTCGGCCGTCAGACCGGCCTGGGTGAGGGTGCGCGGGCGGGGCCCCTCCGCGGGGAGCCGCAGGGCGGGCGCGCGCTCGGCGGAGGCCAGCACGAACCCCCAGTCGCGGGGCGCCCCGGAGGCGCCGGACGGCCGGTCGGCACCGGCCGCGGGGCCCGGTCGGCGGCCGTCGACGACGTAGGGCGCGGTGTGCAGGCCGGCGGCGCGGACCGTCGCCTCCACGGTCCAGAAGGCGCGCGAGCGGCCGGCGGCCGGGCCGGCGTGCACGACGAGCCGCCCGTGCGGGGCGAGCGCGCGGCGGACGAGGCCGTAGAACTCCTGGGAGTAGAGCTTGGTGCTCTCGGTGAGGCCGGGGTCGGGCAGGTCGGCGACGACGACGTCGTAACGGCCGGGCGGGGTGACGCGCAGCCGGTGGAAGGCGCCGTCGACGGTGACGTGGAGGCGCGGGTCGCCGTACGCGTGCGCGTTGAGGCGGGCGAGGCCGGGGTCGGTGCGGGCCAGGCGGACCACCTCGGGGTCCAGCTCGACGAGGTCCAGGCGGCGCACGCCGGGCCGGGCCAGCACCTCGCGGGCGGCCAGCCCGTCGCCGCCGCCGAGGACGAGCACACGCGCGTGGGGGCCGGCGAGGGCGGGGCGGACCAGGGCCTCGTGGTAGCGGCGTTCGTCGGCGCCGACGCGGAGGCGGCCGTCGAGGTAGAGGCCGAGGGGCCGGCCGCGGGTGCCGCCGGTGAGGACGATCTCCTGGACGGGGCTGCGCACGGCCACGCGGACGTCGGAGCCGTAGACCGCGTGGCGTGCGGCCTGCTCGAAGTCGTCGACGAGGGCGGCCGCGGCGGCCAGCAGCAGGAGCGTGCCGAGGGTGGCGGCGAGCAGGACGCGGCGGGCCCGGCGGGTGAGGTCGCGGCGGAACAGGCCGAGGACCAGCGCGCCGCCCGCGACGACGTTGACGGCGCCGGTGAGCAGGGAGCTGGTCAGCTGGCCCAGCAGGGGCAGCAGCAGGAAGGGGAAGGCGAGGCCGCCGACCAGCGCGCCGACGTAGTCCGCGGCGAACAGGTCGGCCACCGCGCCGCCCGCGTCCTGGCGGCGGATGCGCTGGATCAGCTCCATCAGCAGTGGCACCTCGGCGCCGATGAGCAGCCCGATGGCCAGGGAGAAGGCGACCAGCAGCAGCCGCGGTCCGTCGGCCCACACGCCGCCCCAGTCGCCCGTCCAGGCGAAGACCGCGTACAGCGCCATGGCACTGGAGCCGCCGATCAGCGCGAGGGACGTCTCCAGGGCGGCGAACCCGGCCGCCGCGAACCGGCGCAGCCGCTTGGCGGCGAGCGAGCCGATGCCCATGGCGAACACCATGACCGACAGCACGACGGACGCCTGGGTGACCGAGTCGCCCATCAAGTACGAGGCGAGGGCGACCAGTTCGAGCTCGTAGACCAGCCCGCAGGCCGCGCAGACGAACACGCAGGCGAGGACCAGGAACCGCCCCGTCGCCGGCCGGACGGGCAGCCGCGCGGGAGCACGCCAGGGGGGTGGGGCGCCGGGCGGTGCGGGGGCGTGCGGGTCGATCACGACTGCGACGTTACGTCACGGGTCCGGCACGCCCGGTCACCCACACGTGTGGAACGGGAGAAGGGTGGGGTGTTCGGGTTTATTCCGCGCCACCGCGCGCGCCGTCACTCCGGAGCGCCGCGCGCGGCGCGCGTCGCGCCGCCGGTACGCGCACGCCGACCCGGGTCCGGGTCGCCACCACCTGCCCGTCCTGGGGGTACGCGTGCCAGGTCCGCCAGTGCACGTGGGTGCCCTGACGGTGCGCCAGCAGGGCGGTGAAGGCGTGCGGACTGCCGGGGAACACCCCGACGAGGCCGTGCGGGTGGTCGGAGACGAGGGCCAGGAGTTCCTGCGCACGGCCCGCGAAGGAGTCCGGCGGCAGCGCCTCGACGCGCGCGGCGAACTCGTACTCCCAGCCGCCCACCCGCTTGGCCACGCCCAGCGGGAGGGGCGTGCTGCTGCCCGCGATGCACGCGACCGTCTCCGAACAGCGGCCCCGTTCCTCCTCGAGGAGCACCTGGTGCGAGGCGCCGAGGAGCCTTAACTGCAGGCGGCTGCCCGCGAGTTCAAGGTCGAGCGAGGCCAGCGCGGGGAGCGGCTCGCGTCCCAGGGCCCAGGCGAGGTCGGCCGCGCGCGTGTCGGTGTAGGAGGTGTTCAGGGTCGTGAGCATGGATCGGCTCCGCTAGCACGCAAGAGGGGTAAGTCCGGAGGGAATCATGAACGCCGGTGCGGCCACAGCGTTTTTACCCAACTTCGTGTGGTTTCCATCCCTCAGGGGGCTCCCCAGCTCACCTGTTCACCCACCCCGCGCGCCGCACGTCACCGGCGTACGCCCGGCCCGCGCCGGTGACGTGACGGCCCTGCCGCCGGGGTCAGTTGCCCCCGCCGCACCCACCGCCGCCGCACGAGGACCCGCCGCCGCAGGAGTGGCCGCCCCCGCAGGAGTGCCCTCCCCCGTGGTGGCCGCCCGAGCCGCAGGACGACCCCCCGTCACCGCCGCCGGCCCACCAGCTGCCGCCGTCCCCGCTGCCCCAGCCGCGCCGGCCGGCCGGGCGCCGGACCCCGGCCGACGGGCGCCGCGCCACCGCCGTGAGCCCGACGACGAGCACCACCGCGACCACCACCAGGCTGATGCCGAAGATCATGGCCCCGCCCTCCTTCCGTTCCCCCGAAGCGGCCCCCCGTGGGCGCCCCGTGCGGTCCCCGACCGCTTGCGTGCACGGGGGATGCCCGGCCGCCCGAACGGCCAAAGCACACTTGAGGAACTCCAGAGCTTCGGCGCAGGATGGCCGCCATGACCTCCAGCGCACGTCCCTTCCTCAACCGCCGGCTCGCCGAGTTCGGGACCACGATCTTCGCCGAGATGTCGGCGCTGGCCCTGCGGACGGGGTCGATCAACCTCGGGCAGGGCTTCCCCGACACGGACGGTCCCGAGGAGATCCGGGAGGCGGCGGTGCGCGCCCTGCGCGACGGCCGCGGCAACCAGTACCCGCCGGGCCCCGGCGTGCCCGAGCTGCGCCACGCCGTCGCGGACCACCAGCTGCGCCGCTACGGGCTGGCGTACGACCCCGACACCGAGGTGCTGGTCACCGCGGGCGCCACCGAGGCGATCGCGGCGTCGCTGCTGGCGCTGCTGGAGCCGGGCGACGAGGTCGTGGCGCTGGAGCCGTACTACGACTCCTACGCGGCCTGCATCGCGATGGCCGGCGCGCGCCGCGTGCCGGTCACCCTGCGCCCCTCCGAGGGCCGCTTCCGGCTGGACCTGGACGAGCTGCGCGACGCGGTCACCGACCGCACCCGGCTGCTGCTGCTCAACACCCCGCACAACCCGACGGGCACGGTCCTCACCCGCGCGGAGCTGGCCGCCGTCGCCGAACTGGCCGTCGAGCGCGATCTGCTGGTGGTGACGGACGAGGTGTACGAGCACCTGGTGTTCGACGACGCCGAGCACGTGCCGCTGGCCACGCTGCCGGGGATGCGCGAGCGGACGGTGACGCTGGGCAGCGCCGGCAAGAGCTTCTCGTTCACCGGCTGGAAGGTCGGCTGGGTGACGGCGCCCGCGCCGCTGGTCACGGCGGTGCGCTCGGCCAAGCAGTACCTGACGTACGTGGCGTCGGGCCCGTTCCAGTACGCGGTCGCGGAGGCCCTGGCACTGCCGGAGACCTACTTCGAGGACTTCCGCGCCGACATGCGGGCCAAGCGCGACCTGCTGGCCGGGGGCCTGGCGGAGGCGGGCTTCGGGGTCTACGTCCCGTCCGGCACGTACTTCGTCACCACCGACGTCCGCCCGCTCGGCGAGACCGACGGCGTCGCCTTCTGCCGCTCGCTGCCGGAGCGCGCGGGCGTGGTGGCCATCCCGAACGCGGTCTTCTACGACCACCGCGAGGAGGGCGCGCCGTTCGTCCGGTTCGCGTTCTGCAAGCGCACGGAGGTCTTGCAGGATGCGGTGACCCGGCTCAAGGGCCTGGCGCACGCGTGAGCGACGCCGACGCGTCCGTTAACTCGTCTTCACTCGTCGGCGAAGCCGAAGCTGCGCCACAGCCCGGTGGAGTGGACTGCCGCGTCCGAGGACTGCTGCGAGAGGTAGGTGCTCCCCCCGCCCTCCGGCACGGTGCAGTCCTCCGTGGTGTACAGGACGATGTTGCTCAGCATGTGGTTGTCGACGTGGGTCACGCCCTGCGGGAACCGGTGGCACGTGCCGGTCGGCGGGTTCGACAGGGTCTCGACGAGCCGGTCGCCGTTGCGGGCCATGAGCTGGCCGGACGCGTTGTCGGCGCACCCGGTCAGCACGGTGCCGAGCAGGGCGGACAGGGCGATGCCGGCGAGCGCGGCCGACGACCGTGGAGCGCGCATCGGTCCTCCAGTAGGGGTGGGGGGACGGCCGCGCCGTCGTGCTGCGCCGTCGGTTTCCCCCCACCACCCACTATCCGCCGCGGTCGGCGAACCCGCCCGCCGACCGTCAGCCGCCCGGCGTCAGCAGGACCAGGGTGTCCTGGGGATCGACGTGCGGCGGGCCGCCCTGCGTCACGGGCTCCAGCCGGTGACCGGGACGGACGACGAACAGCAGGTCGCTGCCGCTCGGCACGGGCTCCCGGGCGGGCACGGCCACGATGCCGGCGCCGTCGTGGTGCCTGCGGGCCAGGGCGCGGCCCGACAGCCGCGGCCCGAACAGCACCTCGCCGTCTCCGTACGGGACCACCGCACCCCGGCTGTCGGCCGCGGGGCCGACGCGGTACACCGGCCCCTCGACACCGCCGCGCAGGATCGTGCTCGCCAGCACGTTGAAGTCGTCCTCCCCGGTGAGGAGGTACACGCCGGTCACGCCCTCCCACGCGGCGCCGGGACCGGTCGCGTCGGCCAGCATCTCCCCCGGCGCGAGTTCGAGCCCGGCCCGCTCGATGCGCTCGCGCTGCTCGTGCCGGCCCGCCCACATCAGCACCTCCATGCCGGTGGACCTCAGGGTCGCCGCGAGGTCGACGACCCAGGGGTCCCCGCCGACCAGGAGGGGGCGCGAACGGGACGGGCGCACCACGCGCAGCAGCCGGGCCACGGGGGCGGCCGTCAGGCCGTAGAGCGTGACGGTGGCGACGATGACGACGAAGGTCGCCGGGAGGATCCTCGCCGCGCCGCCGACGTGCCGGGCGACCAGGGCGGACGTGAAGGTCGAGGCGGTGGCGGCCGCGACGATCCCGCGGGGCGCCATCCACCCGAGGAAGCCCCGCTCGACGCGCGACAGGTCGGTGCGGGCGGTGCACAGCGCGACGACGAGGGGACGTACGACGACGACCAGGAAGGCCGCGAGCCCGAGCGCGGGCAGCCCCACGTGCCGCAGCGACGCGGGGGAGATCGTGGCCGAGATCGAGGTGAAGAGCAGCCCGATGACGAGGCTGACCAGGGTCTCGAAGAACGTCCGGCGCACGGGTACGTCGATGCGGGCGAGGTTGGCCACCGCCAGGCCCATCAGCACGGCGGCGATGAGCCCGGAGTCGTCCTGGACGACGTCGCACGCGGCCGCGACACCGATCACGACGGCCAGCTGGGCCGTGGTGCCGAGCACCTCGCCGGGCCGCGCCAGCCGGAACACGGCCCACAACACGGCCGCCCCGGCCACGCCTCCCGCCACGCCCGTGCCCAGGCTGGCCAGGAAGTGCAGGACGCCGCGGGACGCCGTGGGCTGGGTGCTGGCGTCGACGGCCCGGAAGACGAGCGCGCCGAGGATGCCCCCGACGGGGTCGATGAGGGACCCCTCCCACACGAGGATGTGCCGGAGGCGGTCGGCGGGCCGTACGAGGGCGAGCAGGGGCCCGACGACGGTGGGCCCCGACACCACCAGGACGGCCCCCAGCGTGATGGCCGCACCGCGCGACATGTCCAGCAGCGGGACGGCGAGGGCGGCGCCGAGGAGGCAGGTGACGGGGACACCGAGCCAGATCAGCCGGCTGACGACCCGGCGGTTGTGTCCCTTCAGCCGGCCGAGGTCCAGGCCGAGCCCGGCGTCGTAGAGGATCACGGCGACGCCGAGGGACACCAGCGGGGAGAACGCCGTGCCGAGCAGCTGCCGCGGGTCGACGACGTCGGTCAGGGCGCCGGCCGTGAAGCCGGCCGGCAGCAGGACGATGAGCGCGGGGATGCGCAGCACGCCGGCCAGCAGCTGGGAGCCGACGGCGAGGACCACCAGCAGGCCCACGCCGAGGAACACGTCATCCGTCGTCACGAGCCATCCCTTGGGCGAGGTCGGCAGCGGGGAGGGGCGCCCCGCGCGGCCCCGGGCCTCCCCGGCCGGGGCGACGGCGGCGACCGGGATGTGCCGCGGCCGGCCGCGGCCGGTGGGGCCCGCACCGCCTTGCGGCAGGGGCAGATCCGCTGGACAGGACAGTGCATCGGCGCCGCGGACGCCGGCGCGACGCGCCCGGCCGGTCCGCTTCGGCCACGGACGTCACCCCGGTGGCCCAGGTGCGGCACGACCGGCGGGAAGCCGCCCGGGGCGCGGTGGCCGACGCAGGAGCCCCGGCGCGACGGCCGTCCGGACGACACGGCTCCGGCCCGCCCGACGCCCCGCCCGCCGATGGGTCCAGCCCGCCCGACGCCCCGCCCACCGATGAGCCCGGCGCGCCCGACGCCCCGCCAGACGCCCCACCCGCCGATGAGCCCGGCCCTGACGACACCGCCCTGGCGCGACGCCCCGCCAGGCACGCCGCCCACCGCAAGCCCCACCCACGAGCCCCGCCCCTCGCGACACCACCCGACCCCGCCCGACGCCCCGTCAGACCCGCCACCCGCCTGGCGCAGACCCGCTCGCGCCCCCGGCAGGGGCACGGCATCGTGCGGGTGTGACCCATGCCAGCACGCTCGCCCCGTCCGCAGTCACACACCCGCACGCCGAGGCGGGCCGCCGTGCCCGCCGGGTGCCGGGGGCGGCGGCCGCGCTCGCCCTGTTCACCGCGGCCCGGCTGACCGGGGTCGCGCTCCTCGCGCTCACGGCCGAGGTGACCGGGCAGCAGCCGCTCGCCCTGCTCGGCCGCTCCTGGGACTCGCTGTGGTACCTGGGCATCGCCGCCCACGGCTACGGCCGCACCCTGCACTTCGCGCCCGACATCGTCCACAGCGACCTGGCGTTCTTCCCGCTCTACCCGGCGCTGGTGCGCACGGTGACCACGGTGACCCCGCTGGGCGGCGGCGCGGCCGGCCTGGTGGTGTCGTGGACGGCGGCCGCGGTGGCCGCCTGGGGCATCTACGCGGTGGGCCGGCTGCTGCACGGGCGGGCGGTGGCGACGGCGCTGGTCGTGCTGTGGGGGCTGCTGCCGCACTCGATCGTGCTGTCGATGGGGTACACCGAGCCGGTGCTGACCGCGTTCGCCGCGTGGGCGCTGTACGCGGTGCTGCGCGGCCACTGGCGGTGGGCGGGGGCGCTCGCGGCCCTCGCGGGGCTGTCGCGGCCCAACGGCTTCGCGGTGGCCGCCGCCGTCCTGGTCACGGCCGCGTGGACGGTGTGGCGGGCGCGCGGCCGGGTTTCCCACAGGCTGTGGACGGGCGTGGCGCTCGCCCCGCTGGGCTGGGTGTCGTACGTGCTGTGGGTGGGGGCGCGCACGGGTGACCCGCTGCGCGGCTACTTCGCGGTGCAGCGCCTGTGGGGCTCGCGCTTCGACTTCGGGCGGGGCTCACTGGGGTTCGTGCGCCGCCTGCTGCTGCACGGCGACCGGATGGTCTTCCCGATGGTGCTGGTGATCGTCGCGGCGGCGGTCGTGCTGTACGCGCTGCTGCTCGCCGACCGCGCACCGCTGCCCCTGCAGGTCTACGCCGGGGTGCTGCTGCTCATCGCGCTGGGCGGCTCGGGGTTCTTCGAGTCCAAGCCGCGGTTCCTGCTGCCGGCGTTCCCGCTGCTGCTGCCGCTCGCGGGGGCGCTGGTGCGCACGGCGAGAGCCCGGCCCGTCCACGCCACCGTGGTGGTCGCGGCGCTGGCCGGGCTCTCCTACGCGTACGGCGCGTACCTGGTCGTCCTCGCCCGCACACCGCTGTGAATGCCTGTGGGTCCGGGGTGCGCCCCGGTTACGCGTCGCCCTCCCCGGGCTCGTCGGCGTCGTTGACGTCCTGCTCCAGGCCCAGCTGCTCGACGAGCCACTTGTCGAACTCGATGGCCGCGCGGACCCAGCTGACCGTGGAGGAGACGAAGAACTCGATGTTCACCCCGGCGCCGATCAGCATCTGCGCCTCACCGATCAGGCGGACGGTGCCGTCGTCGTGGGTGTGGGTGTAGACCTTGGGCCACAGGGTGCGCCGGTTCCAGTCGTCGATGGACTCCAGCAGCTGCGCCTTGTCCTCGATCGGGTGGGGCCGGTCGTAGAACGTCCGCACCGAGTAGACCATCTGTTCGGGCTGGTCGCCGCGGAACATGAAGTACGTGCGGAATTCCTCCCACGGCGCCGCGAGGTCACCCTCTTCGTCGACGACGTACTTCAGCTCCATCTGGTCGAGCAACTGCTTCACGAGATCCTGATCCGGGACGACGGGGCCCGCCGGTCCTTCAGGCTGCGGCTCGGGCTGGCCCCCGAAGTTCGGAATCGAGGACGGGTCGATGGTCACCGTGATTTTCCCTTCGTACGGATTCCGCCATCCTCCCCCATGCGGGGAGGGGGGTGGCAAGCCCCGCCTCCCATGGTTCACCTGTGCTTGGCGTAATTCAGCTCAGAGCGTTCGCGGGGCGGCCCGGGACGCGCGACGGGCCCGCCACCCGGGGGAAGACGGGCCCGTGCGGAGCGGCTCGGGTCAGAGGGTCTTCCCGGTGGCCGGGCCCACGATCAGGCCGTCGCCGAAGGCGTCCACCCGGACCGTGTCGCCGTCCTTGACCTCGCCGGACAGGATCTCCTTGGCCAGCCGGTCGCCGATCGCGGACTGGACCAGACGGCGCAGCGGGCGCGCCCCGTACGCCGGGTCCATGCCCTCGGCGGCGAGCCAGGCCAGCGCGTCCGGCGTGACGTCCAGGGTGAGCCGGCGCTCGGCGAGGCGCCGGGCGAGCCGGTCGATCTGGAGCCGGGCGATGCGGCTCAGCTCCTCCTTGGTGAGCGCCGAGAAGACGACCAGGTCGTCGAGCCGGTTGAGGAACTCGGGCTTGAAGGACGCCCGCACGACCTCCAGCACCTGCTCCTTCTTCTCCTCCTCGCTGGTCAGCGGGTCCATCAGGAACTGGCTGCCCAGGTTGGAGGTCAGCACCAGGATGGTGTTGCGGAAGTCGACCGTGCGGCCCTGCCCGTCCGTCAGGCGCCCGTCGTCGAGCACCTGGAGCAGGACGTCGAAGACCTCGGGGTGCGCCTTCTCCACCTCGTCCAGCAGCACCACGGAGTACGGCCGCCTGCGTACCGCCTCGGTGAGCTGGCCGCCCTCCTCGTAGCCGACGTAGCCGGGCGGGGCGCCGACCAGCCGGGCCACGCTGTGCTTCTCGCCGTACTCCGACATGTCGATGCGGACCATCGCCCGCTCGTCGTCGAAGAGGAAGTCGGCGAGCGCCTTGGCCAGCTCGGTCTTGCCCACGCCCGTGGGGCCGAGGAAGAGGAACGAGCCGGTGGGCCGGTCGGGGTCGGAGATCCCGGCCCGGGAGCGGCGCACCGCGTCCGACACCGCCCGCACGGCCTCGCCCTGGCCGATCAGGCGCCGGCCGATCTCGTCCTCCATGCGCAGCAGCTTCTGCGTCTCGCCCTCCATGAGGCGGCCGGCCGGGATGCCGGTCCAGGAGGCGACCACGTCGGCGATGTCGTCGGCGCCGACCTCCTCCTTGACCATGGTGTCCTTGGCGACCTCCTCCTCGGCGGCGGAGGCGGCCTCCAGGTCGCGCTCCAGGGTGGGGATCTCGCCGTACAGCAGCTTGGAGGCGGTGTCGAAGTCGCCGTCGCGCTGGGCGCGCTCGGCCTGGCCGCGCAGCTCGTCCAGCTTCTCCTTGAGCTCACCGACCCGGTTGAGGGACTGCTTCTCCTTCTCCCAGCGGGCGGTCAGGCCGCGCAGCTCCTCCTCCTTGTCGGCGAGGTCGCGGCGCAGCTTCTCCAGGCGCTCCCGGGAAGCCGCGTCGGTCTCCTTGCCGATGGCCAGCTCCTCCATCCTCAGCCGGTCGACGGCGCGCTGGAGCTCGTCGATCTCGACCGGCGAGGAGTCGATCTCCATGCGCAGCCGGGAGGCGGCCTCGTCGACCAGGTCGATGGCCTTGTCCGGCAGGAAGCGGGAGGTGATGTAGCGGTCGGACAGGGTCGCGGCCGCGACCAGCGCGCTGTCGGCGATCTGGACCTTGTGGTGGGCTTCGTAGCGGCCCTTGAGCCCGCGCAGGATGGCGATGCTGTCCTCGACGCTCGGCTCGGCGACCAGCACCTGCTGGAAGCGCCGCTCCAGGGCGGGGTCCTTCTCGATCCGCTCGCGGTACTCGTCGAGGGTGGTGGCGCCCACCATGCGCAGCTCGCCGCGGGCCAGCATCGGCTTGAGCATGTTGCCGGCGTCCATCGCGGAGTCGCCGCCGGCGCCCGCGCCGACGACGGTGTGCAGCTCGTCGATGAAGGTGATGACCTGCCCGTCCGAGTCCTTGATCTCGGCCAGGACGGTCTTCAGCCGCTCCTCGAACTCGCCGCGGTACTTGGCCCCGGCGACCATCGCGCCCAGGTCGAGCGCCACCAGCCGCTTGTCCTTCAGCGACTCGGGCACGTCGCCCTTGACGATGCGCTGGGCGAGGCCCTCCACGACGGCGGTCTTGCCGACGCCGGGCTCGCCGATCAGCACCGGGTTGTTCTTGGTGCGCCGGGACAGCACCTGCACGACCCGCCGGATCTCGGTGTCCCGCCCGATGACGGGGTCGAGCTTGCCCTCGCGGGCGGCTTCGGTGAAGTCGGTGCCGAACTTCTCCAGCGCCTTGTACGAGCCCTCGGGGTCGGCGGTGGTGACGCGCCGGCCGCCGCGGGCCTTGCGGAAGGCGTCCAGCAGCTTCCTGGCGGTCGCACCCTGCTGGACGAGCACGTCACCGGCGGCTCCGCCCTTGGCGGCCAGGCCGATGAGCAGGTGCTCGGTGGAGAGGTACTCGTCGCCGAGGTCACGGGCCCGGCTCTGCGCGTCGGCGACCACGGCGAGCAGCTCGCGGTTGGGCTGGGGCGGCGCGACGGTGGACCCGGCGACCCGGGGCAGCGTGTCGAGCACCTTCTCGGCACCGGCGCGCACGGCGGCCTGGTCGGCCTCCACGGCGGCGAGCAGATCGACGATGTTCTCGTTTGCTGCCTGGCGGCCTTGACCCTGGAGCAGGGCCAGCAGCAGGTGGGCGGGGGTGAGGTCCGGGTTCCCCTCGGTCACGGCCCGGTTGCTGGCCGCGTTGATCGCGTCCCGGCTCCGGTTGGTCAGCTCGGCGTCCACGGTCTGCTTCTCCTCCTTGCGTCAGCGGTCGGTGCCACGTCGTCCGGGTGCCACGTCGTCCGGGTTCCCCGTACTGACTCAGTCAACGTACACAAAGTTGAGTCTATTCCACTCAAGGGTCGATGCGGGAGGGCCGGGGCGGCTAAGTTCGGCGGTCATGACGAACCAACGGGACCCGGGTGCGCCGGACGAGCCGTACCTCACCTTCTGGCGCGAGCGGCACCTGTGCACGCTGACGACCCCGCGCCCCGACGGCAGCCCGCACGTGGTGCCGGTGGGCGTGACCTACGACCCGGAGCGGCGGCTGGCCCGCGTGATCGCGGACCGGGCGAGCCGGAAGGTGCGCAACGTGCTGGCGGCCGGCCCGGACGGCGCACGCGTCGCGGTGTGCCAGGTCGACGGGCGCCGCTGGGCGACGCTGGAGGGCCGCGCGACGGTCAGCGAGGACCCGGAGCGGGTGGCGGAGGCGGTACGGCGCTACGCCGAGCGCTACGGGCGCACCCCGCGCCCCAACCCCACCCGCGCGGTGATCGAGATCGCCCTGACCCGGGCGATGGGACAGGGCTGACCCGATACGACCCGTCGTTTTCCGGCCACTGACGGGATCGGCGGACAGCGGGACATTTCCCCGCACAACACAGCGGCGTCACCGTGTTCAGGTCACGGTGACGCCGCTGCGGGGGGAAGCACCTGAGGCGATCTGTTACGACGGGGGAATCGCGTCAGGCACTGCGGGGGGTGGCTGAGATGGTGCGCGGGGCGGTGGGGGCCGCCGGCTCGTCCAGCTCGTGGTCGCGCTGGTCGAGGTTGACGAAGATCATGCCGTACCGGATCGCGCACCGGACCGGCTGCGGCGCCCCCCGAGGCCGCCGCAGACACCGGTACGCCCGTACGTCGTCGTCCTCGTCCCGCGTGACGACGACCGGCTCGCCGAACACGGTGACCATCAACGAGTCGCCGCTGTGGGGGATGGCGGTGACCAGGTCGATGAAGTGCCAGCCGGAGCGGTAGGCGGTGGCCATCTCGCGGCGGAAGCTGCGGTCGTCGGGAGGTGTCGTCATGTCAGGACCAAATACTGTCGTTGGGGGTGGCCACGACCCCGTCGGCCTCGTCGGTGGGGCCGGCGGACTGGACCACCACGGACCACCGGCTGTCCGCTTGTGCGTCGCCCTTCGCAGTGGAGAGGCCATTCAGAGTCCCGAAGGCCACAACGGCGGAGAAGGCGGCGACAAGCACCGAGCGAAGCATTCTCTTACGCATAGTCGGCTTCGTCCTCACTTGAAGGTCCCCTCATTCCCCCGTCGCGTTAGACGATGGCTCATTCAGGCACGTCATGACCACACAATCGGTGCATCATGTTCCTGCATGTTCAGGACCCTGGGGGGTGGAGATTTGACAACAAATCCGGCTAAAGCGACACATCCCCACGCCATCACTGAACTGTGCGAGGAGGGTGGGCGCCTGTACGCCCACGCGCTGCGCACCGGACGAATCGCCCGTGCGGAGGTGGAGACGGCCCCCTGTCTCATGGAGTTCGCCCTGCTCCACCCCGACCCGGACGACGCGGGCTGGCTGCGCCCGGTTCCCCCGACGGTGGCACTGGCCCAACGGCTGAATCCGATCGAACGGGAGATCACCGAGCGCCGGCGCACCTCCATCGAGCTGGCCGGGGTCTTCGAGCCGTTCATGGCGCTCAGCGCCCAGGACACGGCCCCCACCCACGCCATCACCGTGCTGGAGGGGCTGGACCGCATCAACGCGGCCCTGGACCTGGCCGCCGACCAGTGCCGCAACGAGATGCTCACCGTGCAGCCCAGCGCCCGCCACCCCGAACGCCGGGTCATCGAGGGCCTGGAGCGCGACCAGACCCTGATCGACCGCGGCGTGCGCATCCGCACCCTGTACCAGCACACCGCCCGCTACAGCCCCGAACGGCTGGCCTACGTCGACCGCTTCGCCAACGGCAAGGCGGAGTACCGCACCATCGACGAGCTGGTCGAGCGGCTGATCATCTGCGACGAGACGGTCGCCTTCATCCCCATACGCGACGACCGTCAGGTCGCCCTCGAACTGCGGCACCCCGGGCTGGTGCAGTACCTGGCCAAGGTCTTCGAGTTCATGTGGAACCGCGCGGTCCCGCTGAGCGCCGGCGCCCCCTACGAGACCGCCCCCGACGGCATCACGGAGATCCAGCACTCCATCGCCAAGCTCCTGGTCGAGGGCCACGTCGACGAGGCCATCGCCCGCCGCCTGGGCATGAACGTCCGCACCTGCCGCGCCCACATCGCCAAGCTCGCGACGGCGCTGGGCAGCGGCAGCAGGGCCCAACTGGGGTACCTGATAGCGCAGTCGGGGATCCTGGAGCAGGACACCTAGGAGCGGGGCCAGGGGGGCCAGCTTTTGACACGCGGCGGACCGGGCCCCGGCGGCCGGCGTGTGACAGGTGCCGGACCGGGACACGGGGGCCGCGGGTGACGGGTGCCGGACCGGGCCCGGGGCCAGCTTTTGACACACGGCGGGACGGGCCACGGGGGCCGGACCGGACCACAGGGGCCACACGGGCCCCTAGCGGCCCGTGCGGGAGCCCTGGCCCGGCACGGTGACCTGGGTGAGGTCCACGGGCTCCTGGGGGCCGTCCAGGCCCACCTGGGCGATGCGCACGCCGAGCTGGGTACGGCTGGCCGCGCCGAGGGTCTCCGAGAGCCGGGCGATGTGCGCCCGGCAGGTGCGGACGCTGATGCCGAGGCGCTCGGCGATCACCGCGTCCTGGTGGCCCTCCGCCAGCAGCGCCGCGATGGACTGCTCGCGGTGGGAGATGCCCTCGATGCGGGTGTCGGGCAGCGGCGCGGTCAGCGGGATCGCCAGTCGCCACAGCCGCTCGAACACCGTGACCAGGTAGCCGACCAGCGCCGGGTGGCGCAGCTCCAGCGCCACCGTGCGGTCGGTGTTGGCGGGGATGAAGGCGACCGTGCGGTCGAAGAGGATCAGCCGGTCGATCACCTCGTCCAGCGAGCGCGCCTCGACCGCGTCGCCCATCAGCTCCAGGTAGTTGAGCAGGCCCTGCCCGTGCCGGGCCACGTGGGTGTAGAGGTCGCGCATGTGCACGCCCCGGCCGCGCAGGGTGAGCGCCCGGTGCAGGCCCTCCGCCAGCTCGTCCTCGCGCCGGATGCCGCCGGGCTGGACGGTCAGCACCTCGCGGGTGCACGCCTCCGTGGCCTCGTCCATCGCGGCCTGGATCCGGGACAGCCCCTCCAGGACGCGGATCGCCGAGCCCTCGCCGGACGGTGCGGAACCGCCCAGGCCCGCGTACCACTCGTAGGCCGCCACCGCCGTGCCCACCCGGCGCTGGCTCGCGCTGACGTCCTCGTAGAGCCCGCGCAGCAGCCGGGTCATGACCTCCTGCGGGGAGGTCGGGACCAGCCAGTCCATGTCGTCGGGGTCGGGGTGCAGCAGGGCCAGGTCCAGCAGGCAGGGCACCTGGTCGGCGTCACGGCGCGGCACCCGGCCGCGCCGTACGGCCCGGGAATACACGCGATCCCCGGCCTCGCACAGTCGGTCGGCACCGTGAGGATGCTCCTCCGTCCCGGTCCCGGCCATCGCCCATACCACCCCCGCTGCGCGCCTGTTCCGCGACGCCACTATGCGCGGCCCGGACCAGCTCCGCAACACGGCTGCCCCCGGCGGCCCCAGGGGAAACCGCCGCTTTGACAGGTTTTCGCACCGCCTCGTACCCACCCCTGCGCGCCGCCGTGCAACAAGCTGTCGTCCGGGCGCTCCGGGGGCGTCGGCCCCTCCCCTTCCGCCCCGGTCCGGCGGACAATCGGCACATGGCGACGAGGCCGGTGGTGGCGGGGTTGACGTGCGCGGTCGTGCTGGGCGTCCTGGCCGGCACGGCGGGCTGCGGCGGCGACGGACCCGCGGGGGCGGGGACCGAGGGGGAGTCGGCGCGGGCGTCCGCGTCGGCCTCGCAGCGGCCCTCCCGCCCCTACCGGGACGGGCACCTGACGTTCACCCTGCTCGACCTGCGCTGCGGGCTGACCGCGGTGGCCGGGTCGCACAGCGAGGCCCAGCCGGACGGGCAGTTCTGCTCGGCGCGGCTGCGGGTCGACAACCAGGACCCGAACTTCCACACCTACGTCACCGCGCGGCAGCGCCTGGCGGGCGTGACCGGCCCCCGCGCCCGGCCCGACGCCTTCGCCATGGCCGTGCGCCGCCAGCACGAGGAGGTCGAGATCGGCGGCCACGACCTCGTCGAGGTCGAGCTCTGGTACGACGTCCCGCGCGACGCCCGGGTCACGGGCCTGCGGGTGACGGGCGACCGCGACCCGTCGGGCTACCTCAGCACCCGCCCCGCGGACCACGCGCCGGACGGCGTGCTGATCCGCCGGGAGCCGCGGAGCGGCCCGTGACGCGACCGGGGAGGGGCCCGGGGGCGAGTGCGGACCGACGAGTTCCGGCCGAATGCCGGAACGTCACCTTCCGGCCGTTCGACGGCTGTCCGGATCCGGTCGGCCGTCGGCCGTCCGGATCCAGCACCCTCGCGGCCGCCGGAGCGGCTACTTCAGGCCGACGGTCTGGCAGGCCGTCTTGTACTTGCCGGTGCAGATGTCGGACACCTTGAAGATGCCGTCGGCGACCACGGTGTCCTTGATGTTGCTCTTGGTCAGCGCGACCACGGTCACCAGCTGCGCCGGGATGTTCTTGTCGGTCGGGCTGTCGACCTTGTCGCGGGTGAGCGCGTCGAACTGGATGTCACGGCCCTGGACCTTGGCGACGGCCATCTCCGCGGCGGCCTCCGCCTCCTGCGGGTAGGGCTTGTACACGCTCATGTACTGCTCGCCGGAGATGATCCGCTGCACGGCCTCCAGTTCGGCGTCCTGGCCGGTGACCGGCGGGAGTTCGCTGACGCCGGCCTCCTTCAGGGCCTCGATGGCCGCGCCCGCCATGGCGTCGTTGGCGGAGTAGACACCGGCGATGCTGCCCTTGCCGATCTTGGCGATCGCCTCGGCCATCTCCTTCTTCGCCAGCTCCGGCTTCCACTTGTCCGTGTCGTAGGTCGCGGCGATGGTCACGCGGCCGTTGAGCTCGGACAGCGCACCCTGCTTGAACTGACCGGCGTTGGGGTCGGTGGGCGAGCCGTTGATCATGACGATCTTGTCGGTGGCGTCGGGCGAGCCCATGCCCTCGACCAGGGTGCGCCCCTGCACCTCGCCGACGAGTTCGTTGTCGAAGGAGACGTAGGCGTCGATCGGCCCCTGCGCGAGGCGGTCGTAGGCGATGACCGGGATGCCCGCGTCCTTGGCCTTCTTGACGGTGTCGGCGATCGCCTCGGCGTCGACCGCGTCCAGCAGGATGACGTCGACCTTGTCGTCGATCATCTTCTCCATCTGCTGGGCCTGCTTGTCCGGATCCGCCTCACCGTTGGCGTAGACGGTCTTGCCCTCGTCCCGGGTCAGGGACTTCACCTTGGCCTGGATGATGGGGTAGTCGAACCGCTCGTAACGGGTGTTCGTCGTTTCCGGCATCAGCACGCCGACGGTGATGCCGTTGCCCTTGGTGGGACTTGCGTCGGCCCCGTCCTCCGTCGCGTTCAGCACGCCGCAGCCGGCGAGCGAGAGGGTCATCGTGGCGGCGACCACAGCGATGGCTATTCGACGCATTAAGGGGCTCACTTCGAGTGCGTTCGGGGCATGGGGCAAGTCGACCCAGGTGTCTGAAAAGACAACGCGGCCAGCCGTACCGGCGTCAAGCGGAACTACTTAACGAGATGACAACATCACGCTCCGCTCAGCGGGTGAAGACGCATGGAGACGAAGCGGAACCGCCTCCTGACGGTCTTTACGGGCCCTTCACCGACGGGACTTCACGACCCGGCAGAAATCCGTGCAACCAATTCCCTTCCCGGCGCGTCATGATCACGGCGGTTCCCGCCGCCGACCGTCCGACAGGGGAACGAATGAAGCCAGTCAGCCTCGCGACGGCCGTGGTGCTCGCCACGGCCGGCGGCCTGCTCACCTCCGTGGCCGCGAGCCCGGCGTCCGCCGCCACGACCTGCACCGCACCGGTCTACAAGCGGCAGATCTACGCCAACACGACCTTCTCGGGCACCGCCAAGCAGACCGGCTGCGATGCCGCGATCAGTGAGAACTGGGGCACGGGCGCGCCCGCTTCGGGCGTGCCGAAGGACAACTTCTCCGTCCGCTGGTCCGTCACCCGCGACTTCGGCTCCGGCGGCCCCTTCGCCCTGTCCGCGTCCGGGCTGGACGGCATCCGCGTCTACCTCGACGGCAGCCTGAAGATCAACCTGTGGAAGAACACCTCCACGGCCGTCGGCACGACCGTCAACCTGACCGTCCCGTCGGGCAAGCACACCCTGCGCGTCGACTACGCGCACTGGACCGGCTCGGCGAAGGTCGCCTTCACCTACACCCCCCGCACCACGGCCACGGTCGACAAGGTCCGCCCCCTCGCGCCCACCGGCGCCACCTGGGACTACCAGCCGGTGGACATCAACCGGAACACCGCGATCCTGTCCTGGGCCGCCAACAAGGAGATGGACCTGGCCGGTTACCGGGTCTACCGCCAGGTGGCGGGCACCACCGCCTGGACCCGGATCGGCGCGACCACCACCGCCCGGCGCACCTTCGACGACACCCCGCCGCAGACCGGCCAGTCGTACCTCTACCAGGTCCGCGCCTACGACAAGGCGGGCAATGAGTCGGCCGGCACCGCCGCCCTCGGCCCGGTCCCCACGCCCGACTCCACCGCGCCCGCCGCTCCGGTGCTCACCGTCACCAGCACCGTCGACACCAACACGCTGTCCTGGAAGGCCCCGTCGGACGCGGTCGCCTACTCGGTCTTCCGCAAGAAGTCGGGCGACACGGAGTGGAAGGAGTACACCCCCGAGATCACGACGACCACGTGGGTGGACTCCTTCCCGGAGTACGGGAAGGCGTACGACTACAAGGTCCGTGCCTACGACGCCGCCTGGAACCACTCCGACTCCGCCGTGGTGACCGGCCGCACCACCATCGCCGTGCCCCAGCACGTCACGGCCACCACCGTCGACTACGGCGCCGTCATCAGCTGGACGGACCCCGCGGGCAACGACACCGCCGACTACACCGTGCTGCGCTCCCCCGCGACGAGCGCCGCCCGCACCTGGACGAACGTCACCTGCGGCAGCCGCACGACGGCCACCGACGCGTCCGGCAACACGGTGCGCACCTGCACCGACAGCAGCGGTGACCGGGGGAAGCCGTACGCCTACGTCGTGCGCCGCAAGGACACCGACCTCCGCTGGTCCTCCCCTTCCGCCGAGACCGTCGTCACCCGCCCCGGTGACGAGGTGGCGCCCCCGGCCGTCACCGGCCTGACCGCCCGGGCGCTGGAGTACGGCGTGCGCCTGCAGTGGCAGGCGAGCACGGCGGCGGACCTCGCCGAGTACCGCATCTACGAGCAGCCCGCCGACTTCGACACCCCGCAGTACGTCGGCACGGTGGACGCCACCCGCACCTATGCGACGCTGCGCATGGCGGCGGACGGCGAGCAGAAGCGGTACGTCGTCCTGGCCGCGGACCGCTGGGGCAACGTCGCCACCCACGTGGGCGACCCCGAGGGCGACGGCACCTACTGGGACCAGCCCGTCGCCGCGGTCAAGGTGACCGAGCTCGACCTGCGCCCGACGGCCCAGGCCCCCGAGAACACGGCCTGCGACCTGGACGCCATCGCGCTGGCCTCGGGCGCCGTCCAGGTCGACCCGTACTGCTACGGCTCGCGCTTCAAGGAGGCGGACGGCTACCAGGTCTACCGCTGGGACCGCGTCAAGGCCACCTGGACCCGTCTCACCGACGCCCCGGTGACGACCTCCTACTGGACCGACACCACCGCTCCCGCCGGGACCACGCTGTACTACCTGGTGTCCTTCACCAACGAGGACGGCACGGAGGCCTTCTCCAACGTGGACGACGCGGTCACCGGACCGGCCGCCTGATCCGCCCGCAACGACGGCGAGGGGCCCGGGAGTTCGACTCCCGGGCCCCTCGCCGTGTGACTGTTCCTGTGCCTGCTAGTCCTTGGCCTTCTTGGGCCGCCAGACCACCAGGGCGCTGGTCTGCTGGACCTCCTGGTACGGGACCAGGTCGCGGCGGTAGGACGCGTGGACCGCGGCCTCCCGCTGCTGGATGGCCACCGCGGCGGCGTCCAGGGCCGCTTCCATCTCCGCGACGCGGGACTGGAGCGCGGCCACCTGGTTCTCCAGTTCGATGATCCGCTTGATGCCGGCCAGGTTGACGCCCTCGTCCTGCGACAACTGCTGCACCTGGCGGAGCAGTTCGATGTCGCGGGCCGAGTAGCGCCGGCCCCGGCCCGCCGTGCGGTCGGGGGAGACCAGGCCGAGGCGGTCGTACTGGCGCAGCGTCTGCGGGTGCAGTCCGGAGAGCTGGGCCGCCACCGAGATGACGTAGACCGGGGTCTCCTCGGTCAGTTCATACGGGTTCCGTCGACGGCCTTCCATCTGCGTCATGCTCCCTTCGCGGCCTCGAACAACTCCGCCCGCGGGTCGTCGCCCGCGGTCGCCTCGCGATACGCCTCGAGCGCGTCACGAGCCTTCTCCGACAGGTCGGTGGGCACGCTCACCTCGACGGTGACCAGCAGGTCGCCGCGGGTGCCGTCCTTGCGGACCGCCCCCTTGCCCCGGGCGCGCATCGTACGGCCGTTGGGCGTGCCGGGCGGCAGCTTCAGCGTGACCGGCGGACCGCCCAGGGTGGGCACCCTGACCTCGCCGCCGAGCGCCGCCTCCGTGAACGTCACCGGCACGGTGACCGTGAGGTTGTCGCCCTTGCGCCCGAACACCGGGTGCTCGCCGACGTGCACGACGACGTAGAGGTCGCCGGCCGGGCCGCCGCGCTCGCCCGGTGCGCCCTTGCCGCGCAGCCGGATCCGCTGGCCGTCGCTCACCCCCGCCGGGATGCGGACCTGCATGGTCCGCGACGACTTGGCGCGCCCGGAGCCGTGGCAGACCTCGCAGGGGTTCTCCGCGATCAGCCCGCGGCCCTTGCAGTCGGGGCAGGGGTCCGTCAGCGAGAAGCCGCCGCCGGAGCCCCGCGCGACCTGCCCGGTGCCGACGCAGGTCGGGCACACGCGCGGTGTGCCGTTCTTGTCGCCGGTGCCGGAACAGGCCTTGCAGGCCGCCTGCGACGACATCCGCAGCGGGACCGTCGCACCCTCGATGGCCTCGGTGAAGCTCAGGGTGACCTCGGACTCGATGTCCTGGCCACGCCGGGGCTGGGTCCGGGTCCCCGCGGCGCCGCCGCGGTTGAACAGGCCCCCGAAGACGTCGCCGAGTCCGCCGCCGAAGCCGCCCCCGCCCCCGCCCTGTGCGGCGCCGCCCCCGAAGAGGTCGCCCAGGTCGAAGTTGAAGGAGCCGCCCGCGCCCGGGCCGGGCCGGAACCCTCCGTTGCCGAAGAGGGCGCGGGCGTCGTCGTACTCCTTGCGCTTCTTGGGGTCGCCGAGGACGTCGTTCGCCTCGGAGATCTCCTTGAAGCGCTCCTCGGCCTTGACGTTGCCCTTGTTGGCGTCCGGGTGGAACTCGCGCGCGAGCTTGCGGTACGCCTTCTTGATCTCGGCCTCGGTGGCGTCCTTCGGGACGCCGAGGACCTTGTAGTAGTCCTTCTCGATGAAGTCCTTCGTGCTCATCCCCGACGCCCCTCCTTCCCTACGTCAGTGCCTTCAGTGCGTCCGTGGGTGTCGACGTCAGCCCTCCTCCGGGCCACCGTTGTCCTTCGTCGCGGAGTCCTCCGCCGCGGCCTCGCCCTGCTGCTCGTCGGCCTTGACCGGCTGCGCGCCGGGCTGGGGCTCGGCGACCGCGACCCGCGCGGGGCGGATCGTGCGCTCGCCGATGCGATACCCCGGCTGCAGGATGGCCACGCACGTGGTCTCCGTGACGTCCGGCGCGTAGGAGTGCATCAGGGCCTCGTGGATCGTCGGGTCGAAGGGCTCGCCCTCCTTGCCGAACTGCTGCAGGCCCATCTTGGCCGCGACGGTCTCCAGCGACTCGGCGACGGACTTGAACCCGCCGACCAGCTCGCCGTGTTCCCGCGCGCGGCCGATGTCGTCGAGCACGGGCAGGAGCTCGGTCAGGAGGTTCGCGACGGCGATCTCCTTGACCGCGATCCGGTCGCGCTCGACCCGGCGGCGGTAGTTCTGGAACTCGGCCTGGAGCCGCTGGAGGTCCGCGGTGCGCTCGTCGAGCGCCTTGCGGGACTGGTCCAGCTGGGCCACCAGACCCGCTGTCTCGTTCGCGTCCCCGGCCGGGGCCGCCGTCTCCTCGGAGGAGGCGGCGGCCTTCGGCTCGGCGTCGTCAGGGGTGGCGCCGGAGGGGACGTCGGGCTTCTCCTCGAAGCCCGGGGTCTCCTCCGTCACGCGGCACCGTCCTTGCGCTCGTCGTCCACGATCTCGGCGTCCACGACGTCGTCGTCGGCCTTGGCCTGGCCGGCGCCGGCGTCACCTGCGTCACCCGCGGCCTGCGCGCCCTGGGCGTCGGCGTACATGGCCTGGCCGAGCTTCTGCGAGACGGCCGCGACCTTCTCCGTGGCGGAGCGGATCTCGGCGGTGTCCTCGCCCTTGAGCTTCTCCTTCAGCTCGCCGACGGCTTCCTCGACCTCGGTCTTGATCTCGCCGGGGACCTTGTCCTCGTTGTCCTTGAGGAACTTCTCCGTCTGGTAGACGAGCTGCTCGCCCTGGTTGCGGGCCTCGGCGGCCTCGCGGCGGCGGTGGTCCTCCTCCGCGTACTGCTCGGCCTCCTGGCGCATGCGGTCGACCTCGTCCTTCGGCAGCGAGGAGCCGCCGGTGACGGTCATCTTCTGCTCCTTGCCCGTGCCCAGGTCCTTCGCGGTCACGTGCATGATGCCGTTGGCGTCGATGTCGAAGGCGACCTCGATCTGCGGGACGCCGCGCGGCGCCGGCGGCAGACCGGTCAGCTCGAACATCCCGAGCTTCTTGTTGTACGCCGCGATCTCGCGCTCACCCTGGTAGACCTGGATCTGCACGGACGGCTGGTTGTCCTCGGCCGTCGTGAAGATCTCGGACCGCTTGGTCGGGATCGTGGTGTTGCGCTCGATGAGCTTGGTCATGATGCCGCCCTTGGTCTCGATGCCGAGGGACAGCGGGGTGACGTCGAGCAGCAGGACGTCCTTGACCTCGCCCTTGAGGACACCGGCCTGGAGGGCGGCGCCGATGGCGACGACCTCGTCCGGGTTCACACCCTTGTTGGCCTCGTTGCCACCGGTCAGCTCCTTGACGAGCTCGGCGACGGCGGGCATGCGGGTGGAGCCACCGACGAGGACGACGTGGTCGATCTCGTTGATGGAGATGCCGGCGTCCTTGATGACGTTGTGGAACGGCGTCTTGCAGCGCTCCAGCAGGTCGGCCGTCAGCTGCTGGAACTGGGCGCGGGTGAGCTTCTCGTCCAGGTGCAGCGGGCCCTCGGCGGACGCCGTGATGTAGGGCAGGTTGATCGAGGTCTCGGTGGACGAGGACAGCTCGATCTTGGCCTTCTCGGCGGCCTCGCGCAGACGCTGCAGGGCCATCTTGTCCTTGCCCAGGTCCACGCCGTGGCCGGACTTGAACTGCTGGACCAGGTAGTCGACGACGCGCTGGTCCCAGTCGTCACCACCGAGGTGGTTGTCGCCGTTGGTCGCCTTCACCTCGACGACGCCGTCACCGATCTCCAGCAGCGAGACGTCGAAGGTGCCGCCACCGAGGTCGAAGACCAGGATGGTCTGGTCGTCCTTGTCCAGGCCGTAGGCCAGGGCGGCCGCGGTCGGCTCGTTGACGATGCGCAGGACGTTCAGGCCGGCGATCTCGCCGGCCTCCTTCGTCGCCTGGCGCTCGGAGTCGTTGAAGTACGCCGGGACGGTGATGACCGCGTCGGTCACCTTCTCGCCCAGGTAGGCCTCGGCGTCCCGCTTGAGCTTCTGCAGGATGAACGCGGAGATCTGCTGAGGGTTGAAGTCCTTGCCGTCGAGCTGGATCTTCCAGTCGGTGCCCATGTGGCGCTTCACCGAGCGGATGGTCCGGTCCACGTTCGTGACCGCCTGACGCTTGGCGACCTCGCCGACGAGCACCTCACCGTTCTTCGCGAAGGCGACGACGGACGGCGTGGTCCTGGCACCCTCGGCGTTGGTGATGACGGTGGGCTCGCCGCCCTCCAGAACGCTGACGACGGAGTTAGTCGTGCCCAGGTCGATGCCGACCGCACGTGCCATGGTTGATTCCTCCAGCTGACTTGAGTGCAACAGGCTCAAGTGTGCATGAGGTCGGCCGCTGGGTCAACAGACCTGAGCCAGTCAGGCTCAACTCTTATCCGTTCCTTACACGCAAGGGCTCCCTGACCTGCGTCGACGTCGGGCTCCCGGGCTGGCGGACCACCGTGTGGGAGGGACGCCGGGGCACCTGTACGGGCACCCGGAGCAGTCCCAGCACGATCACGGCCACCACCCCCGCCCCCCACAGCGGCGCCTGCGCGCCCAGCCGGCCGATGTGCACCAGCACGCCCGCGAGTACCCCGCACGAGGCGAGCAGTCCCAGCAGCACCACCGCGCCCTGCGCGGTGATCCCCAGGCGCCGCAGCCGGTGCGCGAGGTGGTCGGGGGCGCCCCGCAGCAGCGGCCGCCCGGCGAGCCTCCGCGAGAGGACCACGAGCAGGGTGTCGGCGGCGCCCAGGACGACGAGCGCGAACAGCACGCCCGCGCTCTCCAGCGGATCGTGCCCCACGCGCGCGTAGACACCGCCCGCACCCAGCAGGAACCCGGCGAACAGCGATCCGCAGGCCCCGAGGGCGGCCCGGGCCGGCGGCCAGTTGTGCAGCAGGAACCCGGTCAGCGCCGCCGCCAGCACGCTCAGCAGCACCGCGAGCCCGTCCAGCAGCTCGGCCGCCACACAGGCGCCGACCCCGAACGCGGTCACCAGCCCGACGGTCCCGGCCAGCCCGTCGGCGTGGTCCAGCGACCGCAGGGCCAGCGCGGCGAACGTCACCCATCCGGCCCCGAGCAGGCCACCGAGTACGCCGAGGTCGCCGTACGGCATGACGCAGGCGGCCGCGACCGCCGTACCGACCACGAGGATGCTCGTCTTCAGGCGCGAGACGTCGGCGACCAGGCCGAGCCCCGCGACGGCGGCGGCCGCCACCAGCAGGCGCCCCACGCCGTCACCCAGCGGGGCCCAGCCGGTGCGGTCGCCCGCGACGGCGACCAGGCTGGTGACGAGCACGACGGCGAGCCCGCCGGACACCGGCACCCGCCGCTGCCGCTGCCGGCGCTCGACCAGCCCGAGGCGGCGGGCCGGCACCCGCAGCAGGGCGGCCAGCACGGCCGTGAGGAGCAGGGCGGTGGTGGCGGCGGCGATTCCGTAGAGCACAGGCTTAAGTTAGTAGTGAATGTACCAATTTGGTACGAATAACACGATCGGATTGCCCGACGCACCCGACCCCCGCCGCTGAGGGGACCCTCAGCGACGCAGATCACCGCACTCCCGGCTACAGTGCGGCTCAGGATGGGGGTAGTCTCAGACGGACTGCATAAGTTACCGCTTAGTAATGACGAGGCCGCCCTCCAGGAGCCCCCATGCAACTCGCCGCGATCATCGTGTCGCTGGTGCTCGCCGTGGTCGGCGTGGCGCTGTTCGGCCGCGCCATCGCCCAGATCTATCGGTTCGTCCGGCTCGGCCAGGACGTGCCCGCGGGCGCCCGGACCAACGACTGGACCGCCCGTACCGCCACGGTGATCAGGGAGTTCCTCGGTCACACCCGGATGAACCGGTGGGGCGTGGTCGGATTCGCCCACTGGTTCGTCGCGATCGGCTTCTTCTCCCTGGTCGCGACCCTGGTCAACGCCTTCGGCCAGCTCTTCCAGGCCGACTGGATGCTGCCGGTCATCGGGCACTGGCTGCCCTACGAGCTCTTCGTCGAGTTCATCGGCACCATGACGTCGCTGGGCATCCTGACCCTGATCGTCATCCGCCAGCTGAGCCACCCGCGCCGGCCCGGGCGCAAGTCCCGCTTCGCCGGCTCGAACTTCGGCCAGGCGTACTTCGTCGAGTCCGTGATCCTGATCATCGGCCTGGCGATCATGACTCTGCGGGGCCTGGAGGGCGCGCTCGCCGGCGTGCACCACTACGAGGCCGCCTACTTCGCGTCGTACCCGCTGGTCCTCGCCTTCAAGGGCCTGAGCACCGGCACGCTGCAGAACCTGGTCTACCTCACCGCGATGATCAAGATCGCGACGTCCTTCATCTGGATGATCGTCGTCTCGCTCCGGACGGACATGGGCATCGCCTGGCACCGGTTCCTGGCGTTCCCGAACATCTGGTTCAAGCGCAACGCGAACGGCGCCACCTCGCTGGGCGCGCTGCTGCCGATGACGTCGAA
>NZ_KQ948564.1:0-680 GCF_001514125.1 Streptomyces longwoodensis
ATGAAGTTCGACATGGGTGCGCAGACGTTGTCGACCCTGATGCGTGATTCGCGGGGTTCGAGTGACGATCTCGGTTCGTTGATCCGGCAGTTGGTGCAGGCGGCGCAGCCGTTGGAGGGCAAGTTCAACGGCAACGGCCGGGTGATGTTCGACCAGTTCAAGGCGCGTGCGGATGAGATCGCGAGTGAGCTGAACGGTTCGCTGTCGGCGATCCTGGGTGGTCAGTCGGGGATGGAGTCGGCGTTCAGCACGGGTGACCAGGAGCAGGGTGACAACGCGCGGCAGCAGATGTCGGCGGCGAACTTCGACGCGGCCCGCTTCGGCGCGCGCTGAGCTCCAACTCCAGTATCGGTACGTAGCGTTGCTTTTGACGGGGAGTGATCAGTGATGGCGGGTGCGGGTTCGGATCGTCGTTCGTACGACGTGGGTGCGTCGACGGATGCGCAGGGGAACATCCAGAGTGTGATCGCGCGTCTGGAGGAGGTCATCGGTCAGCGTGACCGTCAGGTGAAGGCGGCGATGGCTGATTTCACTGCGGATGGTGTGGCGGATGAGTACCACGGCAAGGAGCAGCGCTGGAACCGTGCGTCGACCGAGGTGAAGAACATCATCGGGTTGTTGAAGTCGACGTTGGAGCAGAACGACGGTACGGCGCAGTCGACGCTGGCGAAGGCGAAGTC
>NZ_KQ948564.1:1407-208231 GCF_001514125.1 Streptomyces longwoodensis
TTGAAGAAGGATGCCGGGAACGTCCGGGACACGGGCAAGGACGTCCACACCCAGTTCCAGGGGCTGTCCGCGTTCTACACGGCGCCCGAGGCCGAGCAGCTGTTCGCCACCACCAAGCCGGTCCAGGACCGCGCCGACGACTTCGCCACCCACCTGGAGACCGTCTCCGGCGCGCTGTCGTCGTACGCCACCGAGATCCGTCCCCTGGTGTCGAAGCTCAAGGAGCTCAAGACCAAGGCGCAGACGTTCGTCAACTCCGTGAAGGACGACGACGACTGGGAGTACGACGGCGACAAGGTCGACGAGCACAACCAGTTGCGGGACGACATCACGGCGACGGTGGCGGCGTTCTGGGCGGCGGAGCGGACGTGTCACAACAAGATCACCGCGATCTGGAACGGCACCCAGATGGTGGCCGGTGACGGTTCGGACCGTAAGGACCAGTACGGCTTCAACGCGGAGGATTTGAAGAACGCGAAGCTGCCCTGGGGTGACCCGGTGGACGAGAAGCACCACTGGTACGAGGTGGGCCACTGGGTGAAGTCCTTCGTCTGGGACGGGCTGATCGTGGACGGGGTATGGGGCACGATCAAGGGCCTGGGCACCCTGGTCGGCTTCGGCGGCTGGGACGCGATGGGCCAGGCCTGGAAGGGCCTCGCGCAACTCGCCACCGGTCTCGCCCTGGCGTCCATCCCCGGTGTCGGTACGGCCTTTTGGCTGGTCCCCGACGACAAGTTGCCCTCCTGGATCCGTGATTCGCGCACCGCGATGAAGGAGACGGGCAAGGCGCTGGTGGCGTGGGACGAGTGGGGCAAGAACCCCGGCCGGGCGGCGGGCGCCGTCACCTTCAACGTCCTGACGACGGTGTTCACGGGCGGCGCGGGCGGTGCCGCGGCGGGCGCGGGCAAGGCCGGCGCGGTCGCCAAGGTCCTCTCCGTGGCGGGCAAGGCCGGCAAGGTCATCGACCCGATGACGTACATCGCCAAGGGCGCGGGCGCGGGCCTCTCGAAGATCGGCGACATCGCGAAGGGCCTCAAGGGCATCGGCAAGATCGAGGTCCCGACCCTCCCGGACGGTTCCGTCCACCTCCCCGACGGCCGGCTCCTGGAGCCGAACGGCAACCTCGTCTCGCCCGACGGCACCATCGACACGACGCCGGTCCCGCACGAGACGGCTCCGGCGTCGTACCAGACGCCCTCGGGCCTCCCCGAGCACTGGACCATCCAGACCCCCGACACCCCGGCCTACGCGGGCGTTCCGCACACGGCGGACAGTGGCGTGCACACCCCTGTCGCGCATACGCCGTCCGACGGAATCCACGGCGGCGTACCGCACTCCACCGGGGGCGGTGGGACGTACACCGGCGGGGCGCCCGTGTCCCACGGCATCCAGGGCGGGATCCCGCACAGCACGGGTGACGCGGTCTCGGCGGGCGCGCACTCCGGTACGACGCCGTCGGCCTGGTACCACGACACCCCGGCGGGCGGCGCGACCCACGACGTCCCGACGACCACGCCGCACGAGACGCCGACGACCACCCCGCACACGGGCGGCCACACCCCCGACGCACCGCACACGCCGGGCCACGACGCCCCCAACGGCCACCCGCACGACGGCTCCCACGGCCCCGGCCACACGGACGACGCCGCCCACGCCGGGGACGACCACGCCCACGCCGGCGACCACGCGGGCACGTGGGACCACGTGGACGTCGGGGACGGCGCCGCGGACGCCGGCGCCCACCACGGCACCGACGTGCCCGTCACCCCGGGCCACCCGGACGTGGACGTCCCGGGGCACCCCGGGGTCATGGAGCCGTTCGAGTACAAGCCGCTCGTGTCCGCGGACGACTTCAATGCACTTACGGACGCCGAAAAGCACGCAGTCGCCCAAGCCGAGCTGGCACACGGCACGAATCCTGCGCCCAGTGTCAGTAATGAAGCAGGACTGAATTACGGCAACGCGTATTGGAACGACTTCCTGGACGACTTGTCCCCCGAGTCTCGGGACGCGCTCAGGACGTACAGCGGCAATGAGTACGGGCTCATCAACAACCACCTTCGCATCAACAGCCCGCTGAGCGACACGCTCAAGCACACCATCGCTGAGATGGACCGCGTGATGGGCACCCGTCCAGTGCCCGAGGACTTGATGGTGGTGCGTGGCACCGCGGTCGATCACATCCAGGTCGACGGGCTGCCGATCGACAGTCCCATCGACATGCTCGGCGAAACCTTCGACGACAAGGCCTTCACTTCGACGGCACTGGGCAAGACGCCGCCGCCCCCGTTCGACGGGAAGCCCGTGTGGATGCACCTCCGAGTGCCGAAAGACACTCCCGCTCTCTGGATCGACCACCTTTCTGAGTATCCCGGCGAACGCGAGTTGCTGCTTGCCCGCGGTTCCGAGTACAAGGTGACGCGCGTGTTCTACGACGAGACGCAAGGCAAGTGGCACATCTATGGCGAGGTGCTGCCGCGGCCGAAGCCCTAGCATCAGCTGCGTTGAGAGCCGAGCCAGTCAAGGAAGTCTTTGATACATGAGCAGCAGTGAACGACCGATCAATCCCCGCTTCGCCGAGGACGTGCATTTCAATCAGGTGGGGTCGGGGCCGTCGCGGTACAAGAGGCGGACCGACAAGCCGGTGCGGTACCTCACGGTGGTGGACAAGGAGAGCGGCGCCGTTCTCGGCTACGTATGGGCGTGCGACGAGGACGACGCCGCCGCATGGGTTTCCCGCAGCGACGCCGGGGGCCGGGGCCTCGCCGAGGGGGGGCACTGGCACACCCGGCTGCAGGATGCCAAGGGACGGGGCATTCCGCCGTCTCAGGCGCTCGCGGAGCTGTCGTCCTCGGAGAGCAACCGGGGGCGCGTCCTGCCCGGCTCGCTCGCCGACGCCCCGAACTCTGACGCGGTCAAGGCCTTGGCCGCGAGCGACTCCTGACCCCGCCCGGTCGCGGCGCCCCCGGCGGGGCAACCCCTCTGCCGGACAACCCGGTTGACGTCCCCCGGGTCCCCCACGATATGCATGACCGTCCGGAAGACGTCATCCACGGAGAGTCACTCACCCATGGCCACCCCGCCCCAGGGCAACCCGTACGCCACCGCCCCCCAGGCCGGCGGTCCCCACCCGTATGCCCAGCCGGGCGGTCACCCCCAGGCGCCCGCCGTCCCGCCGCAGCAGCCGACCGGCAACCCGTTCGCCCGGCCAGGCACCTTCGGGCCACCCCAGGCCCACCCCGGTCAGCCCTACGGGCACCCCGGCACCCCCTACGCCCCCGCACCACCCCACGCCTACCCCGGTCAGCCCTCTCCCCATCCCGGCTACCAAGCCCACCCCGCCCACCCCCAACCCCTCACCCCCGCGTGCAGGTTCTGTGGAGGTTCCCCCGCCGTCCCCGTCACCTTCCGGGCCCACCGTGGGCTGTTGGTCGTCATGACCTTCCGGAAGCTGGACGGGCCGATGTGCGGGACGTGCGGCGTGGCCGTGTACCGGGCGCTCACCACGGAGACCCTCTGGCAGGGCTGGTGGAGTCCCGTCTCGCTGTTCGTGTTCACCCCGTTCACGCTGATCCACAACCTCGTGGTCTCGCGCAAGGTGAAGAAGCTCCAGCCCCCGGCGCCGGGGCAGCACGGGCGGCAGGTCGACCCGGGCGTTCCCGTGCACCGCAGGCCCCTCGCCTACGTCGGCCTGGTCCCGGTCCTGTGGCTCCTGTTCATGATCGTCTCCGGGCTGACGCAGAACCCCTGACCGACGGACCAGCCGACGACACCCACGGCATCCATGGCATCCACGGCACCCACGCCTCCACCCCCCGATCCGCACCCCCGGGTGTACTCCCCGCCCTCCCGTGCCTTATGTTGCACGGGCAAAGTAAGGGGGAGCTTGCATGCCGCAGTACGGGCACGGGCACGATGGAAGGCGCGCGTCGTGAGCCTGGGTCTCGCCGAGGTCGAGGCCCTCGCGCGCGCCGCGCACGCCGGGCAGACGGACAAGGCGGGCCGGCCGTACGCCGAGCACCTGCGCGCCGTCGCCGAGGGCGTCCGCGCCCGGGGCGGCGATGACGAACTCGTCGCCGCGGCCTGGCTGCACGACGCCGTGGAGGACGGCGCGCTGAGCGAGGACTGGCTGCGCACGGCCGACCTGGACCGGCGTACCAAGGACGTCGTCCGCGCGGTGACCAAGCGGCCCGGCGAGGCACCACAGGAGTACGCGCGGCGGATCCTCGCCACCCCGGGCGCCCGGTTGGTCAAGGCGGCGGACCTCGCGCACAACGCCGACCCGGACCGGCTCGCCGTCCTCGACGAGGCCACCGCGCGGCGCCTGGAGCGGAAGTACAGCGCCATGAGGCAGTACTTGGGCCTCACCCCGGACGACTGACCGGCACCGACCGACCGGACCGGCACGCCAGGACCACACCGGCGGACCACACCGGCGGACGACACCAGACGACACCAGCACGGGACGACGACTGAATGGCACGGGACTACGACAGCCAACTGCTCGAGTCGGTCGCGGTACGCCGGCGGCGGATGCGCGACGCGCTGCTGTTCGGCACCCAGCGCGGCCGCCGCACGCTGGACGAGCGGCTCGGCAAGGTGTTCGCGGGCATCGCGATCGCGGCCGTGCTGTGCGCCGGCTGCGTCGGCTGGTCCTTCCTCCAGGCCACCCTGGCCAAGCAGAAGGCCGAGCAGGACAAGCAGCGGCAGCAGCAGGAGCAGTTGTACAACCCCTCCGGCAGCAGCCCCTCGGGCACTCCGTCGGGCGGCCCGTCCGGCAGCGCCTCCGGCGCGAGTGGGGAGAAGCGGTGAAGACGACCGACAGGGGTGACGGGACCCCCTCGAACGGGGCCCGTGGCCGAAATGACGCGATGATAGGTTCCGGTGAGTGGTGAGCACTGCAACGACGTCTCGGACCCAGCTGAGCCGAGTCACCCTGATCGGTGAACGGCGGCGCGCCGACCTCGTCCTGCCGTCGGACACGCCGATCGGTCAACTGCTGCCCGACATACTGCGGTTGCTCGACGACCGGGTCGCCACGCGGCCCACCACCCGGCAACTGGTCACCTCCGACGGCTCGGTGCTGCCGAACGACGCCACGCTGTCCTCGGCCGAGGTCGCCGACGGCGCCGTCCTCCAGCTCGTGCGGGCGCACGCCGCGCCCCCCGCGCCGGTCGTGCACGACGTCACCGACCAGGTCGCCGACGACCTCGACCTGCGTGCCTGGCGCTGGCGTCCGGCCGCGCGCCGGGTCAGCGCCGGGGTCGCCACCGTCGTGTTCGCCGTGTCCGCGGCGGTGCTGGCGCGGCACGAGTTCGCGTTGGAGTCCGTCACCACCGCGCTGCTGGCGGCCACCGTGGTCTTCCTGCTGGCCGGTGCCGTCGTGGCGAAGGTCGGCGAGGGCAATCTGGGGCTCGCCACCGCGCTGCTGTTCGCCGCCGGCGGGCTCGGCCTGCTCGCCGCGTGGACCGCCGCCGACGCCTACGACTGGTCCGGCGAAGCCCGGCTGGCCGGCGTCGTCGGCGCGCTGGTGCTCACGCTGGTCGCGCTCGCCTACTTCTCACCGCTCGGCCGCGGCGGGCTGATCGGCGCCGTCGCCGCCGTCGCCGTCGCGCTCGTCTGGGAGGCCGTCGCCGCGCTGCAGGACCGCCCGGACCGGCTCGGTGCCGTGATGGCCGTGTTCTCCGTGGTGCTGCTCGGCCTGCTGCCGCGGCTCGCGCTGATGGCCTCCGGGCTCACCGGTCTCGACGACCGGCGGTCCTCGGGCGTCTCCGTCAGCCGCCACCAGGTCTCCAACGCGCTCGCCGCCACGCACCGCGGGCTCGCCCTGGCCACCGTGGTCGCGGCCGCCTCGGCCGCCGGCGGCGGCTGGCTGCTGACGACCGCCGACGAGCCGAGCGTGTGGACGGTGGTCCTCGCCTCGCTCACCGCCGTGGTGCTGCTGTCGCGGGCCCGCGCGTTCCCGCTGGTCGCGGAGGTCGTGGCGCTGTTCGGCGCGGCGGCCGTGCTCGTCGTGCGCCTCGCGGTGCTGTGGCTGGACCACTCCGGCGGGGCCGGTGCGCTGGCGCTGCTGGCGGCGGCCGCGGTGCTGCCGCTGCTGGTCCTCGCGATCGAACCGCCCGAGCACGTGCGGGTACGGCTGCGCAGGCTCGCCGATCTCATCGAGTCCTTCGGCGTGATCGGGCTGTTCCCGCTGGCCGTCGGTGTGTTCGGCATCTACGGGCAGTTGCTCGACAAGTTCTGAGTTCCGAGGGACGACGCGGCGGTGCTCCGGGGGAGGCCGACGCAAGGGGAGAAGGGCGACATGCCGAGCGGTGAGAACTGGCAGAACGACGTGCTGCGCGACCTGAGGGCCGGCGCGGCCCCCCAGCAGGCCGCGTCACAGCAGCCCGCGGGCCAGCAGCCCCCGTCGCAGCACGCTGCCCCGGAGCAGCACGCTGCCGCGCAGCAGCCCGCCCCCGACGGGGGCGCCCCCGCACCCCGGCCCTCGGCCCACCCCGGCGTGCCCGCGCAGAACGCCCCGGGCCCGGGCCGTCCCGACCCGTCCCCGCAGGCCGGCCCCGGCTACGGCTACCCCCAGCAGCAGCCGTCGTACGGCTACCCGCAGCAGCCCGCCCCCGCCTACGGCTACCCGCAGCAGCCGTACGGCGAGCAGGGCGCGCCCGCCGCGTCGTACCCCCAGCAGCCGTACGGTGACCAGGGCGCCGCCGCCCCGGGCCACCAGCAGCCCTACGGCGACCAGGGCCCCGTACCCGCCGCCCCCTACGCCCAGCAGCAGCCCCACCCCGGACACCAGGCCCCGCAGCCGGACCGGCACGCCGCCCCGGCCCCGCAGCCGCCCGCACAGCCGCAGCCCCCCGCCCGGGGCGCCGGTGCCGCCGCGCGCCGGGGCTCCGTGCCCGACACCCGCCCCGTCCTGGACAAGCGGCTGTCCGCCGCCGCCCTCAAGCCGCGCCGAGGCGAGCCGTTCGCCGCCCGGGCGCTGCGCGCGGTGCGCCGTACCGTGTCGTCGTCCGCCGCGCGCGAGGTCGCCGGGGCCACCGCGACCGCCGAGGTGCTGCAGCGGCCCGTCACCACCGGGCGGCAGATCGCGGTCACCTCCATCCGCGGCGGCTCCGGCAAGACCACCGTCGCCGCGCTGCTCGGCGCCACCTACGCGCACTACCGGCAGGACCCGGTGCTGATCGTCGAGGCCGACCCGGCGCTCGGCTCGCTGCCGGTGCGGCTCGGCGCGGAGAGCCTGCGCTGGACCACCGGTGACCTCGCCGCCCTCGTCGAACCGCAGATGTCGCTGCTGGACATCACCGGCTACCTCGTCCAACTCCCCGAGAACGCCTGGCTGTTGCCGGGCAGCCAGGGGCAGGTGGGCGCGATGCTCGACACCCGCGGCTACGAGCGGGTGATGGTGTCGCTGCGCCGCTACTTCGGCGTGACCGTCGTCGACTGCGAGACGCTGCCCGCCGAGGTGGCCCGTACCGCGCTGTCCGCCGCGCAGGCCCGGGTGCTCACCGTGCCCGCCACCCTGGAGGGCATCGCCAGCACCCGCTCGGTGCTGGAGTGGATGCGCGGCCTGCCCCGGGACATCACCACCTCGACCGTCGTCGTCCTCACCGAGACCGTCCCGCACCGCGGGCTCGACCTGGACAAGGCCGCCGAGCAGCTCAAGGCGACCGGGGCGAGCGTGCTGACCCTGCCCTACGACCGGCACCTCGCGGCCGGCGGCGCCATCCGCACCGACCTGCTCGCCCGCGCCACCCGGCAGGCCGTGACCCGGCTCGCCGCGGACGTCTTCGAACTGTCCCAGAAGCGCCGTTGAGCCCCCTCCGAGGGACCCCACAGAGGCCACGACGATGAGTACCCGACTGATCCACCGCCCGGCGCGCACCACCCGGCCGCCGGCCGCCAGCGAACCGCGCACCATAGAGGCGCCGCCCAACCTGCCCGAGGGCAAGGCGGGTTCGATCGCCACGTCGCTGCTGCCCGTGGCCGGCGTGATGTCGTCCGTCGTGATGATGACGGTCGTGCGCAACAGCCAGTTCGCGGGGCTCGGCGCGATCATCCTGGTCGTCACCCTGGTGGGCTCGCTCACCCTGGTGTTCTCCCAGCGCGGCAAGGCCCAGCGCACCCGCCGCACCCAGCGCGAGGCCTACCTCGCCTACCTGGAGGACCTGCGCGAGGAGCTGTCCCGGGAGGAGCGCGAGCGCGCGGAGACCGCCCAGGTGCTCAACCCGCCGCCGGACGCCCTCTACGACGTCGTGCGCGACCCGGCCCGACTGTGGGAACGGCGGCGCCTGGACGGCGACTTCCTGCGCGTGCGGGTCGGCACCGGCGAGATGCCCGTGCGGGACCTCAAGGTCGGCCAGCAGGGCTCGTCCGTGCTGACCCCGCCGGACCAGTTCATGCTGAACGAGGCGTCCGCGCTGATGGCCCGCTTCCGCACCGGCACCGACCTGCCGCTGACCGTGCCGCTCGACCGGGTCGGCAACGTCAGCGTCATCGGCCGCCGCGAGGACACCCTCCGCGTCGCCCGCGCCCTGCTCGTGCAGGCCGCCGCCATGCACGCCCCCGACGACGTGGCGCTGGCGCTGGCCGCGCCCGGTGACCGCGTCGCCGACTGGGAGTGGGCCAAGTGGCTGCCCCACCTGCTCGACCCCGAGCAGTTCGACGGGCCGGTCAGCGCCCGCCGCATCGCCCCCTCGATGCCCCAACTGGCCCGCCAGATCGGCCCGGAGCTGCGCCGCCGCGCCTCCTACGCGGCCGAGGTGCGCCGCGGCCTGTCCGGGCGGGACGCCCTCGCGATGACCTCGCGGCTGCTCGTCGTCGCCGACGCGCACGGCGACGACGCGGTCGACCTGCCCCGGCCCGACGACGCGGTCGGGCTGCGCGACATGGGCGTCACGGTGCTGCACCTGCTCGACGAGCGGATCCAGGAACCCGGCAGCGTCGGCGTGCGGATCACCGTCGACGGCGAGCGCATCGCCATCGAGGACCTGCGCGAGGAGGAGCCGATCGGCGCCCACGGCACCGTCGACGAGGTCGGCGTGCCGTTCGCCGAGGGCTTCGCCCGCATGCTCGCCCCGCTGCGCCTGTCCGCCGACTCGATGGCCGCCGACACCCCGCTGAGCGGTCCGGTCGACTTCGCCGACCTCCTCGGCATCGACGACGTCGCCGACCTCGACCTGGCCCGGCTGTGGGCGCCGCGCGGCGAACGCGCCTTCCTGCGCGTGCCGATCGGCGTCAGCGACTCCCACGACCCGGTCCTGCTCGACCTGAAGGAGTCCTCCGAGCTCGGCATGGGCCCGCACGGCCTGTGCGTCGGCGCCACCGGCTCCGGCAAGTCCGAGCTGCTGCGCACCCTGGTCCTCGCCCTGGTCGCCACCCACCCGCCGGAGGACCTCGCGCTGGTCCTGGTCGACTACAAGGGCGGCGCCACCTTCGCGCCCTTCGCCGACCTCCCGCACGTGGCCGGCGTGATCACCAACCTGGAGAACCAGGCCGGCCTCGTCGAGCGCGTCCACGCCTCGCTGGCCGGCGAGGTCAAGCGCCGCCAGCAGGTCCTCAAGGACGCGGGCAACGTCGCCGACATCGGCCACTACGCGGCCCTGCGCGCCGAGAAGCGCCCCGACCTCGACCCGCTGCCGCACCTGTTCGTGGTGATCGACGAGTTCGGTGAACTCCTCACCGCCAAGCCGGACTTCATCGACCTGTTCCTGTCCATCGGCCGCATCGGCCGCTCCATCGGCGTGCACCTGCTGCTGTCCAGCCAGCGCATCGAGGGCGGCAAGCTCAAGGGCCTGGACACCTACCTGTCGTACCGGCTCGGCCTGCGCACCTTCTCCGCCGACGAGTCGCGCACCGTCCTGGACACCACCGACGCCTTCCACCTGCCGCCGCTGCCCGGCTTCGGCTACCTCAAGGTCGACACCAGCCACTACGAGCGGTTCAAGGCCGGCTACGTCTCCGGCGCCTACCGCGGCCCCGTGCGCCGCGAGGAGGAGGACACCGGACCGCTCGCCCTGGAGTACGAGGCGTACAACACCCTCGGCCAGGAGGAGAGCGCCGCGCCCCAGGAGCCGCAGATGCGGCGCCGGGAGACCGGGCCCACCGAGATGGGCGTCATGGTCCAGCAGCTGGAGAACGCGGGCGCCCGCCCCGTGCGCCAGATCTGGCTGCCCCCGCTGCCCGACGCCGTCGCCCTCGACAAGGTCGCGGGCCCCCTGGAGGTCGGCGCGCGCGGCATGCAGCTGGCCGCGCGGCGCGGACCGCTCCAGGTGCCGCTGGGCCTCCTGGACGACCCGACCCGGCAGTGGCAGGGCCAGTGGTACCTGGACCTCACGGTCGCCGGCGGCCACGCGGCCGTCATCGGCGGACCCCAGTCCGGCAAGACCACCCTGCTGCGCACCCTCGCCCTGTCCCTCGCGCTCACCCACACCCCGCAGGAGGTCGGCGTCTACGGCCTCGACCTGGTCGGCGGCGGCCTCCAGGCCCTGGCCGGGCTGCCGCACGTCGGCGGCGTCGCCGGCCGCGCCGACCGGGAGCGGGCCGCCCGCACCATCGACTCGGTGCGCGGCATGCTCGACCAGCGCGAGGAGCTGTTCCGCGTCCACAACATCGACTCCCTGGAGCAGCTGCGCACCCTGCGCGCGGCGGGCCGGCTGTCCGAGCTGGCGTCCACGGAGATCGTGCTGCTGATCGACGGGTTCGGCGCCCTGCGCGACGACTTCGAGGAACTGGACGACGCGGTCGTCGACATCCTCAAGCGCGGCAGCGGCTACGGCATCCACGTCGTCGCGGGCATGCTGCGCTGGAACGACGTGCGGATCGCGACCCAGTCGCAGTTCGGCACCCGCGTCGAGCTGCGGCTGAACGACCCGAGCGAGTCCAGCATCGAGCGCAAGCTCGCCCAGACCCTCGCCCCGGAGGAGAAGGGCCGCGTCCTCACCGACCGCAAGCTGTTCGCGCAGGTCGCGCTGCCCCGCACCGACGGCCTCGCCGACACCTCCGACCTGGGCGCGGTCCTGGAGCGCACCGCCCGCACGATCCGCGCCACCTGGACCGGCGAGGTCGCCCAGCCGGTGCGGGTCCTGCCGCACGTCCTGGAGCCGCAGCTGCTGCCCGGCCCGGCCGCCGAACCGCGCCGGGTGCCCATCGCCCTGGACCAGACCCACCTCGCGCCGGTCATGCTCGACCTGTTCCGGCACGACCAGCACCTGCTGGTCCTCGGCGACAGCGAGTGCGGCAAGACCAACCTGCTCAAGGTGATCGCCCAGGGCCTCATCGAGCGCTACGGCGACGACGAGCTGGTCTTCGGCGTGATGGACCCCCGCCGCGGCCTGCGCGGCGCCATCCCCGAGGAGTACCGGGGCGGTTACGCCTACAACGCCAAGCTGTGCGGCGCGCTCGCGGCGGGCATCGCCACCGAACTGGACAAGCGGCTGCCCGACGACGGCGCCGACGGCTCCGACCTGGAGCCGGGCAGCTTCTCCGGCCCGCGCATCGTGATCCTGGTCGACGACTACGACGTGCTGACCACCGCCGGCCAGCAGCCGCTCGCGCCGTTCGTGCCGTACATCCCCTCGGCGCAGGACATCGGGCTGCACTTCGTGCTGACCCGCCGCGTCGCGGGCGCCTCACGCGGGCTGTACGAGCCGTTGATGATGGGCCTGCGCGAGTCGGGCGCCGCCGCGCTGGTGATGACCGGCGACCGCAGCGAGGGCCAGCTCTTCACCGGCGTCTACGCCTCCCAGCAGCCGCCCGGCCGGGGCGTGCTGGTGCGCCGGGGCGAGCCGAACCGGCTGATCCAGACCGTCTACGCGGGGGAGAGGGTGAACCCATGACGAAGGACGTCGTCGCGCTCACGAAGAAGATGCCGGACCCGCTGAGCGTGATCGCGGGCCTGCTCTCCGGCGGCCCCGACCTGCTGGTCGGCGCCGAGGCGGAGGGGGCGCTCGTCCGGCTGCACGACGAGCAGGGCCGCCCGCTGCTGTCCGTGGAGGCCCCGCTCCTCGTGCAGGTCAGGGGCGAGGCGCAGCGGCTGCTCGGCGCGAGCGAGCCGGAGGTGCCGTACTGGTGGACCGAGGCGCGCGCCACCACCGGCGTGAAGGAGGCCGAGGCGCTCGCCGGGACCTTCGTGGGGCGCATCGCCACGCTGGTCGGCGGCACCGCCTGGCCGCGCGGGGCGGCCACCTCGATCGGGGTGGTGAACACCGACGGCATGACGGCGGTGCCGGTGCCGGCGGCCGCGCAGCCCGCCGTGGACGTGCTCACCGACAAGGTCGCCGTGGTCATCCAGGACCGGCCGGTCGTCGCGATGACCTCCTGGCTCGCGGACACCTTCCGGGCCGCCGCCGAGGCCGAGTTGGGCCTGCAGATCGTCACCCCGGCGGGCACCCGGCTGTCGCCGGCGGTGCGCGGCGCGCTGCCGGGCTGGCCGTCGCGCTGGGTCGTCCAGGACGAGAAGTGCGGCTACTACGACGGCCTGTCCGGCGCGATCCTGCAGTGGGCGAACGGCCTGTTCGTCACGCTGGAGTCGCCCGACGCGACGGCCGAGGACCCGCGCACCCCCATCGCGGAGACCTTCGCCCAGGGGGCCGCGGACACCGGGGAGCGCCAGCTGGCGGTCTCCTTCCGCTGCGTGCACCCCGCCGACGACCGGCTGGTGCTCGGCGGCGCCGTGGAGTCGGTCTGGCGCGAGATCACCGGCGAGCCCCCGGCCGGCTGGGGCACCGAGGAGCCCGCCAACCTGCCCTGGTCGCTGCGTCAGCTCACCGACGTGGCGTTCGAGCGGTCGCCGGAGCCGACGTGGGTGGTCGTGGTCGGCACCCCGGAGCGGCCCGGCCTCGCGACGGTGCGGATCACCCGGACGACGGCGGGCGTCGAGGAGGACGTCACGCTGGCGTTCGGCTACGGCGCCGCCGAGGAGCCGCCGACCGAGGCGGTGCAGCGGGCCGCGGAGGCGCTGGCCACCCGCCACGACCTCCAGTCGATGCTGGTCCAGGTCCGCAGGGCCCGCCGCGACCTCTCCGTCCCGCCGCACTTCGAGGGCCCGGGCGTGCCGTACGCCTTCGTGCTGGGCGCCGAGGAGGTCCGAACGATGCCCGGCGACCGGGCCCGCCGCACGCCGCTGCGCGAGAAGCCGCGGGAGCTGGGCCCGAGGACCCGCCCGGCGCTGTACTACCCGTTCCCGGGCGACCCGTCGGACCTGTCGGGCTGGCAGGACTTCGAGCGCCTGATGCGGCACCTCAAGGGCAGCTGACCGGGGGCGGCCGACCAGGGGCAGCCGACCAGGTGGAGCCGACGGAGCGCGGACCCCGCGCGGGACGGAGGCCTCAGGCGGAGACCTTCTCCCGCCGGGGCTCGCGCTCCTGCGCGGCCCGCACCGGGTCCTTGCGGAACGCCCAGTCCATGCGGGGCTCCACGACGCACCGGAACACCCGCCGCACGGGGGCGCTGCACAGCACGGTGACGGCGGCCGCGACGGCCAGGCTCACCGTGAGCATGCCGAGGTGGGTGTGGAAGAACGGGCGGGCGAACACGCCCCGGTAGTCGGCGGCCTTGATCAGGAAGCCGTGCAGCAGGTAGCCGTACAGGGTGCCGGCGCCCAGCGCGGTGAACCACAGGGTCCGTCCCGGCACCCACGCGAAGAAGCACGCGGTGAGCAGCAGGGAGCAGCCGAACAGCGCGAGCTGCATGACGGGCCCCACCCACCAGGGCGCGGCCAGCTCCTGCGCGGCGTCGCGGTGGTAGAACCAGGCGGTGTTCATCCGCGGCACGGCCCAGTACGCGAACGCCAGCGCCAGGGCGAACACGGGGACGGCGGCGATCCGCACGGACGCGCGCCGCACCAGCCGGAAGTGCTCGGGCTTCAGGCACAGGCCGAGGACGAAGAACGGCAGGAACTGCAGGACCCGCTGGAGGTCGAGGTCGTCCCCGATGCCGGGGGTGACGGAGGCCAGCATGGCCAGGACCAGCGCGATCGGCAGGGGCCACCGCACGAGCTTCCAGACGGGGGTGGTGAGCCGCCAGATGAACAGGGCGACCAGGAACCAGGTCAGGTACCAGGGGTCCAGCAGGGTGATGTCCATGGGCTGCCCGTCGACCGCCTGCCGGAACAGCGGGTACGCCGTCTCGAACACCACGTAGGGCACCGCCACGCCGGTGATCAGCCGTCTCAGCCGGTCGGGGCTGCCGTCGAAGCTGCGGGAGAAGAACCCGGAGACGACGATGAACGCCGGCATGTGGAAGGCGTACACGAACAGGTACGCGGCCTGCAGCGTCCGGCTGTCGCCCTTGAGCGGCTCCCAGGAGTGGGCCACGGCCACCAGCACGATCGCGAGGTACTTGGCGTTGTCGAAGAACGCGTCACGACCGGGGCGCGGCGGGCGGGGACTCGGGACCGGGGACGAGGCGGCGTGGAACATCTGAGGCACCCTAGCGGTGTCCGTGGGTTTGCGTAAAACCCCTGACGTCATTCCGGGTTGGCGGCGGAGCGAGCCCTTCCCGACTACCCGGAATTCCGACAAGGACACGTGTCATACGAACCACACCGGCATCCGGTATGCCCCGCTACATCCCTCCAAGTCCCCGCGAAATCACCACAAAAAGCCCCACGCCTCCCACCGCCCGACGGCAATTCGCATTTCCCGCGAATACGTTGTGCGGATAGGACGTCGATACGACGCCGAAGTCCCCCGGACGGCCTCCCCCGTACGGCTGTCGAATTGCCGTGCGGGGCGCTTGGTCCGGCATCACCCACGACTGATGTCCCATGACCCGCATGGCGCGGCCCTGTTGGTGGCACGATGGTCCATGCGGGGGTGCGTCCCCGGGCCGGGAGAGCGGACGACCGAGGGTGTGATCAGTTGTGGCCATTTCACTGTCTGTGGTGCTGCTGTTGGCGATCATCCTGGTGGTGTTGATGCGGGGCGGCTCCATCAAGGCGGGCCCGGCGATCGTCGCCATCCTCTTCGGCTTCTTCCTCGCCTCCACGGGCATGGCCCCGTCGATCAACAGGTTCCTGAACTCCCTGGCGGAGACGATCAACTCGATCAGCTTCTGACCGGACCGGGACGGGGGCGCGCGGAGCCCCCCGGGAACGACCCAGGCCCAGGAAGCGGGAAAGCACCCGCTCACCTGGGCCTGTGTCGTGCTGGAGCGGGCGACGGGAATCGAACCCGCGTAGCCAGTTTGGAAGATCGCGTACGTGGATGGTGTCTGACCTGGCGAGACGGCGACCTGCCGTTTCTTCCGGAGGTCGCCGCCGTTTCCCGTGGTTCCCCCCTGCGCACCTCGGTGCGGGGCACGCAGGGGGCACGGTGGCCGGTCGGTCAGCCTCGATACAGCAGAAGGGCTGCGAGACCTGTCAGGGCCATGATCAGATTCGCGAACGCCGAAATGAGCGCGGCCATGTTGGAAGCCTCAGGCGCTCTGCTCATTGCCCAGGGTGTACTATTCTGCGACGAGAGACAGTTGTCTCTTGTCGCAGGCTTCGGAGGGTCGTCGTGCACAGGCACGATCTCCTTTCGAGTGTCGAGTGACCCGCACGGCGTGTCCGCCAAGACTCATCGCCATGCGGGTCTTCAGTGTGCAATTGGGCACCCTAGCAGGTGGGCTGCCAACTAGCCGTCCATCTCTGGCTCTTGCCCTGTCCCGTAGCGCTGCCCTGGTCGGAGACCGTAGCAGCGCAAGGACTACCCCCCTATCTGGGCGGCTCGTTAGTCGATCGCTTCCGGCAACGAAGCGCTTGCTGTCGCGCGTCGCCTTGGCGGGGCGTTGCTGTGGCCTTGGTGGGGCGTTGGCGGGGTGTTCATCAGCTTCCAGGGACCACCAAGGTTGGCTGGAACAGACGCATGCTGCTGTCAGCGTCCCGGGGTGTCGCAACAGTCGACGTGCCTCTAGGGTCCGCTCATGAAGTTGATGCTGACCTTGATGACAGCTTTGGGGGGCCTGCTCCCGTTGGCAGCCATCGTCTGGGGCGGGCTGGCCCTTCGGGAGGACTACCGCAAGTTGGTCAGCGACCTGGACGCAATCGATCTAGTCATCGAAGCTCCGGAGGGCACCTACGCATCGTCCGAGGCGCAGAGCGCTGCCATGTACGCCATCCGAGAGCCGAAGTTCAACGGTGGGCGCCTTACCTACACCTACGAGTGGAGCCAGCGGCTGGTCTGGGCACAGGCTATGAACGATCTTCGAGGCCCGGCGTGGCTGGCTGCTGGTGGTCTCGTGCTAGCTACGGTTGCTGGAGTTTGGTCAATTTGGGTCTGAGCGAACATGACCGCTTCGCGCCCGATTGCAACCTCAGCCCACCACTCGCCCCAGCTCCCATCCCGTCCGCCGTCGACCCACACACCGTGGAGCGGGCGTGGTTCAGGGCGTCCAGGTGGAGCGCGCCACTGTACGAACGACCTGGACGCCCTGGGCCGCGTCTGCTCGGCTCTGCCTGGGTTGTCGGTGGACGGGATGGGAGCTCCCCCACGCACGCCACTACGAGCCCGCGGGCGGGAACGGCGCCCCCTCCATCCCGGTGCCGGCTGATCCCCCGCCGGAGGAATTGCCTTGACCGTATGCCGCTTTATGAGGTGATCGACTCATGGCTACCGGCCCTACCCACATGTGGGCGCGCGTCGGCGCAGCGTGCGCGGAGCGGGCCGAAGGCAGGAGCGCAGCGCGCAGCGGAGCCGGGAAGCGCGCCCGGCGGAGCGGAGCGCAGCCGGGGCTTGATGAGGTAGAGAAACCTGTAACAGCCGGCGCATCACGCGTCGAAGTCGTACTCCAGGACGTACGAAGCTGCGTCAAGCGTCATCTCGTTGATCTCGACGGGGCGCCCCTCGTCGGCGAACGCCGTCCGGCAGATGAGGATCACGGGTGTACCCGCTGAGATGCCAAGCTGCTGTGCCTCATCCCTCGTAGGCATGCGTGAGCGGATCTCCTCGCGGAAGTGCACAGGCTTGTACCCAAGCTCTGCGAGGCGGGCGTACGTTCCACCCGGGCCGGTGTCCTTCTGTGTGATCGCTGAACCTGCCACGACCGATGTGGGGAGGTAGCTGGTAGCGAACATGACGGGTTTCTCATCCAAGACGAACCGTCGGCGACGCACGCACACGGTCTCACCCTGTCCTAGATCCAGGACCCGGTCGACGTGTTCTGGTGCAGCCTCCTCCGACACCGCCACTTGATCGACTGTAAGTGTGCGGGTCTCGATGTCCGCTGACCAGATGGATCGACCGCTTCCCCACTGTTCCTGAGAGAGCCGCTGGATGCCTCGGCGCCTCAAGGGTCTAAATGACCGAACGAACACGCCGGCGCCTTTACGGGACTCGGCTAGACCTTCGTCCTTGAGCACACCCAGAGCCTGGCGGGCCGTCATGCGCGCTACGCCGTGCTCGGCGATGAGGTCGTTCTCCCCCGGAAGCCGATCACCAGGACCGTACTCGCCCGACTGGATCGCTTCACGTAGAGAGTCCGCGATCCGCTGGTACTTCGGACGACGGTCGTCGCCGGTGCTGGCCATTCCGGAGCCCTCCCTCCTACTTCTCTAGACACCCCACTCTAGGGCAACACGTGTTGCCTCGCCTCCTGCGTGTAGCCCGCATAAGCGCCTCTCAACATCTCTAGACATCTTGCTTGACATCTCTAGAGACCTACAGTCAAAGTGGAGATGTCTAGAGAGGTCACACTGGGTGGCCTCCTGAACGAGGGATGCGCTCATGCCGTCTTTCAAGATCGACCTTCAGACCGCTGTGGTGTTCGTGGCGACTGCGCCCGTGCCGAAGCTGGCCAACGCCAAGACCGGTGAGCGGGCAATGGACCGGGAGACCGGTGCGGCCCTGTCGACGGTGGGCCTGCTGGTCTCCGACGAGGGAGAGGGCAACCTCTACCAGGTCACGATCCCCGAGACGGGCTACCCGGAGGGTCTGGCGCCGGGCATGCCGGTCAAGGTGATCGGCCTGAAGGCGCGGGACTGGGAGAACGAGTTCAACGGCCAGAAGCGGCACGGGATCTCATTCCGCGCGGTCGCGATCACCCCGGCGGCCTGATCGTGGCCGACCTGACGATGATGCTGGAGAGCGCGGGCGTCTTAGCGGGTGCCGGCGGTCTTGGCTACGCCAAGTACCGTGCGCCGCGCGTGTACTGGTCGCTGGTGGGTCTGCCGGTCACCTGGGGGCGGTTCACCCTCTCGTACCGCTCGACCATGGATGTATGCGGGCTGACGGTGCAGCCATCGGGTCTGCGGGCGTTCATGACCCGCAACGTGGCCCGCCGCGAGGTGCAGCCGGTCCCTCCGAAGATCCGCCGGGTGCGGCCGACCGCGACCGGGCTGCGGGTGACCCTGCGTCTGCCGGCCGGACTGGAGCCGGCGGACCTGATGGCCTCCACGGAGCGGCTGCGTCACGCCTGGGGCGTGCATTCGGTGACCGTGGTGGAGACCAAGCCGGGCTTCGTGGAACTGCGGATGGCCGGGCATGACGTGCTCAAGCGGGTGCGGATGCCGCGTTCGGCCCGACCGCACGGCCTGGTCGTGCCGGTGGCGCTGCGCCAGGACGGGACCGCGTTCGAGCGGGACTACCGCAAGGCTCCGATGGCGCTGACGCTGGGCGCGAACTTCTCGGGCAAGTCCATGCTGCAACGCAACCTGATCAAGGGGCTGGCCACGCTGCCGGTGGCCCTGGTCGGGATCGACTGCAAGCGCGGGGTGGAACAGTCCGCCTTCGCGCCCCGGCTGTCGGCGCTGGCGACCACCCCGGACGAAGCGGCCGCACTGCTCGGCGCCCTGGTCGGGGAGATGGAAGAGCGCTTCGACCTGTTGAGCCGGCACGGCGCCTCGGACGTGTGGGAGCTGTCGGAGAAGGTGCGGCCGGTGCCGGTCGTGGTCCTGGTCGATGAGATCGCGGAACTGTTCCTGATCTCCTCCCGCAAGAACGAAGAGCGCCGGGAGCGGATCGTGACGGCGTTGATCCGGCTGGCGCAGATGGCCCGTGCGGCGGGGATCTACCTGGAGATCTGCGGGCAGCGCTTCGGCTCCGATCTGGGCAAGGGCGCCACGATGCTCCGCGCGCAGCTCACTGCCCGGATCGTGCACCGCGTCAACGACAAGCAGACCGCCGAAATGGGCCTGGCCGACGTCGCCCCGGACGCCGTGCAGGTGGCGTGCCTGATCCCGATCGAACGCCCCGGTACGGCGGTTGCGGCGGACACCTCGGGCGGCTGGTCGAAGATCCGCACCCCGGAGATCTCCAAGAGCGAGGTGGCGGCGGTCTGCCGCGAGTTCGCCCACCTGGTCCCGGACCTGCCGTTCCTGGCCCCGTTCCGCCCGCCCGTGCCCGTCGAGACGCCGGCGCCCGGCCGGTCCCTGGTCAAGCCCCGACCCGTGACGGAGTGATCGCCATGGCCACCCGCAAACCCGCCCGCCGTACGCCCGCGGTCGTGACGTGCCCGGACTGCGACGGCACCGGCGAGACCACCGAAACCGTCCGCGTCGGCGCCCGCAAGGGCCGCGCCACCGACCACCGGCAGGCGGCCGTGTGCCTGACCTGCCTGGGCTCCGGAGAACAGCCGCAAGGGGGATGACGACATGTCCCGCTCGATCCGCCCCGATGCCCAGGCGGCCGTGTGCCTGACCTGCCTGGGCTCCGGAGAACAGCCGCAAGGGGGATGACGACATGTCCCGCTCGATCCGCCCCGATGCCGTCCTGATCCAAGCCGTCATCGCCGGCGCCCTGTCCTTCGCCCACCTGCACGACCTGGCCGAAGCCACCGGACAGTCCGGCTGGAAAGCCTGGGCCTACCCGATCTCCGTGGACCTGCTGCTGGTCGCTGCCTGGCGGCGGCTGCGCACGGCCCGCCGGGACAGCTCCGCCTGGACCTGGTTCGTGATCGCCCTGGCCGCATCCCTCGGCGCCAACGTCGCCACGGCGGGTCTGCTCGACCTGCACGACGTTCCCGCCTGGCTGCGCATCCTCGTCGCTGGCTGGCCCGCCCTGGCCTTCCTCGGCGGAACCCTCCTGGTCCACTCACCCACCCAACCCCCCACCCCGGCGCAAGCCGTGGAGCAGGTGCCGGCTGCGGAAGTCGACGTCCACCGTGCTGACGCACCCGAACCGGCACCCGCCCCACCGACCGCGCCGGAACTCGCCCCGGCGGCCGACCCCACCCCGCCTGCCGCTGCGCCCGTGGTGCCGGCCGCGCTGCTGGACCACGCCCGCAAGATCGCCGACGCGCACCGGGCCTCGACCGGCACACCAATGCCCGCCGAAGCCTTGACCGCCCGCCTCGGCCTGCCCGCCCCGATGGCCGACGCCATCACCACGCAACTCCAACTCGCCTGACAGAGAGGAGTTCCACCGTGCCTGTGCACCGACGCTTCCGCGACCGCATCCGCATCGGCCCCGTCGAGGTGGCCACCTACCACGACGGCCGTGGCCGCGACCGGCACACCGCCGCCTGCACCGCCCCCGGCTGCGGCTTCTCCAGCGACTACGCCGACCGCTCCGCCGCCGAACTCGCCGCCCGCACCCACCGCTGCCGGGCCTGACCCGAAAGGGGATCGCCATGGACGTCCCGCTCTGGCTCGCCCTCCTCGCGGTCGGCTGGCTTGGCATCAAGCTTGTCCGCCCGCCCTGGTGGCTGGTGGCCGTGCTGCTGCTGGGCGGCTACCTCGTCGCCGACAGCTTCCTCGCCCCCGCCCTGGACACCGTCATCAAGTAGAAGGGACCCGCCCTCGTGTTCACCCCCAAGTACCCGCCCCAGGACACCGCCCCGCCCGCCACCGACACCACGCCGACCGTGCACACCCCGGCGCCGATCCAGCCGACGCAGATCACGGCCCCGGCCCCGGTCGTGCCGGTCTCCCACCGGCCCACGGTCCAGCTCACCCCGGGCAGTGCGCTCGCCCTCGCTGCCGGCGGCGGTGCCGTGGTCCTCGTCGTCGGCGCGGTCCTGGTCTCGCTGCTGCTCGCGGTCGCCATCACGGGCGTCTCCGTCGCCGTGGTCGCCGTCGTGCTGCGCCTGCTCATCAAGGACTTGCACAACCACCGCTGAAACGGCCCCCGGAGCGGCCTCTACCGCCAAGTTTCGTCCGCTCCGGGCGCCTGCACCCCTCCAGATCCAACGGACCCGAAAGGGAAGTCCCATCATGCCTCAGCACACCCCTGCGGGCGCGCGTGTCTGCCCCACCTGCGACGGCTTCCCCGTCGTCGCCATCACCACCGGCCTGCGCCGCCCGGACGGCACCCGCGAGACGGTCACCGTCTCCTGCCCCTCCTGCGCCGGACGCGGCTACGCCCCCCTCTGGCTGGTCGCCCCCGCTCACACGCACGCCGGCACGTGATCGCCGTGGGACTCCTGAACTGGACCTCCGGTCAGCACTTCGACCACGGCGAGAACTGCTCCTGCACCCAGTGCGGCAAGCCCACCCCGATGCGCTCCCACGCCGGCGAACCCGTCCACAAGGTGTGCGCGGAGGACTGGAACGACCGCAACCCCGGCGCCCCCCGCTACGAGCACAACGGCCACGACCTGGGCACCACCCGCTACCACTCCGACCACCCGCGCAAGAAGCGCCGGGACGGTGCCTGATGACCACTGCCGCCACTACGGCGGGCCTGGACCCGGCCACCCTCGCCGACGTGCTGAGGCTGGCCGGGTCAACCGGCCTCGACCGCATCCAAGAGCAGATCCGCCGCACCGGCGGCTGCTCCGACCCGATCCGCCTGCAAGGCTCCACCGTCATCCGCGACCGCAAGACGGGACACGTCCTGCACTCCTACTCCACCGACACCGAACCGGGCGGAGTCCTGCGGGTGGCCTGCGGGAACCGCCGCGCGTCCCGCTGCCCGGCCTGCGCCTGGACCTACGCCGGCGACACGTACCACCTCATCCGTGCGGGCCTCGTCGGCGACCCCGCCAAAGGCACCCCGCCCACGGTCCGTGATCACCCTCGGGTGTTCGCGACCCTCACCGCTCCGTCGTTCGGCCCGGTGCACAACCGTCCCGGCAACCGGCCGTGCCGCTGTGGGGCCCGCCACGCCGAGGACGCACCGGAGCTGGGCACGCCCCTGGACCCGGGCACCTACGACTACGCGGGCGCGGTGCTGTGGAACAACCACGCCTCGGAGCTGTGGCGGTACTTCACGATCTACCTGCGCCGCGAGATCGCCAAGCGCGCGGGGCTCACGCAGAAGGCGGCCCGGGAGGAGTCCCGCGTCTCCTTCGGCAAGGTCGCGGAGTACCAGAAGCGCGGAGCTGTCCACTTCCACGCCGTGATCCGCTTCGACGGTCCCGAGGGACCCGACGACCCGCCTCCGACGTGGGCGACCCTCGACCTGCTGACCGACTCGATCCGGGCCGCCGCTGTCCGCGTTGCGGTCGACGTGCCCCCGGCCGGTGACCAGCCTGCCCGGACCCTGCGCTGGGGAACACAGCTCGACGTCCGCACCATCCGGGCATTCGGCGACGGTGAGGAGATCACCGAACAGGCCGTGGCCTCCTACGTCGCCAAGTACGCAACCAAGGCGGCCGAGACCACCGGCACCGTCGACCGCCGCATCGGCAACAAGGAAGCCCTGACCCTGCTCGGCATCCCTGAGCACCCGGCGCGGCTCATCGCCGCCTGCCTCGACCTGCACCCGCTCTATCCCGACCGCAAGCTGCGCGACTGGGCCCACATGCTCGGCTTCCGCGGCCACTTCTCCACCAAGTCCCGCCGCTACTCCACCACCCTCGGCGCCCTCCGCCAGACCCGCGCCGACTACCGCGCAGCCCAACAACGCGAAGCCCTCGGCCTACCCGACCCGGACGATTCGGAGGCAACCACGCTGACCGTCGCCCACTGGGCCTACGCCGGCCACGGCTACACCCCCGGCGAATCCTGGCTCGCCGCGAACGTCCGCCGGGACATCGAGCACAACCGCGAGATCTCACGTGAGGCGCTGGCTGAGCTGCGCCAGGAAGGAGAGCACGACCATGAATGAGCGGTACCTCAGCGTCGAGCAGGTCGCCGAAGTTCTCGGCACGACGGTGCGCTTCCCCCGGCGGCTGATCGAGGAACGGCGCATCACCTACGTGAAGGTGGGGCGACACGTGCGCATCCCGGAAAGCGCGGTACGGGACTTCATCGCCGCCAACACGGTGCAGCCTCGTAGGGGTTCCGCGCTGCGGGGGGTGGCTGCCTGATGGCCGGCAAGCGTCGTCAGTTCGGACGGGTCCGCAAGCTGCCGTCTGGTCGCTACCAGGCGCGGTACGTCGGCCCTGACGGGCTCCTGCGACCGGCCCCCGAGACCTTCCGCACGAAAAAGGACGCGGACGCCTGGCTGGCCGACAAGCAGACAGAGTTGCGGCGTGGCGACTGGCGGGACCCCGACGCCGGCAAGGTGCCGTTCGGCGACTACGCGGCTGCCTGGGTCAAGGAACGGCCGCTGGCGCCCCGGACGGCGGAGCTGTACGCCTCGCTGCTTCGGCTGCATCTGGCGCCCACCTTCGCGGACGTGGCGGTCGCCGACGTGACGCCGGCTGCCGTGCGGACCTGGCGCCGTGCCCGGCTGGACGCGGGCGTCGGAGCGTCCACGGTCGCCAAGGCGTACGCCCTGCTGCGCACGATCATGGGAACGGCCGTGCAGGACGAGTTGATCCGGCGGAACCCGTGCCAGATCAAGAACGGCGGCACGGTGGTCACCCCGGAGCGTCCCACAGCGACCATCCCGGAGGCGTTCGCGATCGCCGACAAGATTCAGCCGCGCTACAAGGCGCTCGTCCTCCTGGCCGCGTTCTGCGGGTTGCGCTGGGGTGAGCTGGTCGCGCTGCACCGGTCGGACGTCGACCTGGACCACGGCATGATCCGGGTGCGCGGCGCGGTGTCCGAACTGACCAGCGGTAAGCGGGTCTACAAGGCCCCCAAGAGCGCGGCCGGCAAGCGGGTGGTGGCCGTTCCCGCCTCGCTCCTGCCCGTGCTCGACGCGCACATGAAGATCTACGCAGAAGGCGGTGCGGCGGGTCGTGTGTTCGTCGGAGCCAAGAAGGCCACGCCGCGCCGGAATCACTTCAACCGGCTGTGGCACAGGGCGTGCGCGGCTGCCGGCGTCGAAGGGCTCCGGTTCCATGATCTTCGGCACACGGGCAACACGCTGGCGTCTCGAACGAACGCCAGTACCAAGGAGCTGATGACGCGTCTCGGGCACAGCACCGCACGGGCGGCATTGATCTACCAACACGCCAACTACGACCGGGAACGGGAGATCGCCGACGCGGTGGACGGCTTGATCCTGGAGGCGTTCAAGCGCGGTTCCGGCCGGAAGGGGCACGCGGGGGACACGAACGACTGATCCGGCCCTAGGAACGACATAGGCCCAGGAAGCGGGAAAGCACCCGCTCACCTGGGCCTGTGTCGTGCTGGAGCGGGCGACGGGAATCGAACCCGCGTAGCCAGTTTGGAAGACTGGGGCTCTACCATTGAGCTACGCCCGCACACGTGGGCCGCAGGTCGGTGGACCGCGGCGCCTCAGGCATCGTAGCGGGTCGGTGCCCCTCGTCGCACACCCCGAGGACCGGCCACGGGGCGCGTCCCCGGACGCCCGTGGAAACCCGGCCGTCGGCGCGCCCGCGGGCATGTACCCTACGTGTCGCACCAGACGGGGTGTGGCGCAGCTTGGTAGCGCGTCCGCTTTGGGAGCGGAAGGCCGTGGGTTCAAATCCCGCCACCCCGACCACCAGGCCGTGCCTCTCGGATCGGACCGTGCGGCGCCGCGCTGATCGTCTTTTGGGTGGCCCACGCCCTGCGGTTACTATGCAAGCTGCGCGCCCGTGTGTCCCGGCCTCATCGGCCACGAACTCCTCCGGGCGGCGATCCGCCGGACCAGTCTGGCCCCGGCAGAACCCAAGCAGTCAGCCACAAGGAGACCTAACCGTGAAGAGCGCCGTGGAGACCCTGAACCCGACCCGGGTTCGGCTCACTGTCGAGGTGCCCTTCGAGGAGCTCAAGGACAGCCTCGACGCGGCGTACAAGAAGATCAACCAGCAGGTCACGGTGAAGGGCTTCCGCAAGGGCAAGATCCCCGCCCGGGTCATCGACCAGCGGTTCGGCCGCGGTGCCGTGCTGGAGGAGGCCGTCAACGACGCGCTGCCGAAGTTCTACACCGAGGCGGTCAACGAGGCCGAGCTGAACGTCCTGGGCCAGCCCGAGGTCGACATCACCGAGCTGAAGGACGGCGAGACGCTGAACTTCACCGCCGAGGTCGACGTCCGCCCGTCCCTGGAGCTCCCCGAGGACTTCTCCTCCATCGAGGTCGAGGTCGACGCCGTCGAGGTCACCGACGAGGACGTCGAGAAGTCGGTCGAGCAGCTGCGCGAGCGCTTCGCCTCCACCTCCCCGGTCGAACGGGCCGCCGAGGACGGCGACGTCGTCACGGTGGACCTGGAGGCCAAGGTCGACGGCGAGGTCCTCGAGGACGGCGTCGCCCAGGGCGTCTCCTACACCATCGGCTCCGGCGAGCTGCTCGACGGCATCGACGACGCCGTCAAGGGCCTGTCCGCCGGTGAGGAGGCCACCTTCACCTCCGAGCTGAAGGGCGGCTCCGCGGCCGGCAAGGAGGCCGAGGTCACCGTCAAGGTCACCCAGGTCGCCGCGCGCGAACTGCCCGAGCTGGACGACGAGTTCGCGCAGCTCGCCTCCGAGTTCGACACCCTGGACGAGCTGAAGGCCGACAGCACCAAGCGCCTCGCGAACATGAAGCAGTTCGACCAGGCCACGCAGGCCCAGGAGCGCGTCCTGGACAAGCTCCTCGAGCTGGTCGAGGTCCCGGTCCCCGAGAAGCTGCTCGAGGACGAGATCAACACCCGCAAGCACAACCTCGAGCACCACCAGCTCGGCCAGATGGGCCTGACCCTCGACAAGTACCTGGAGCTCCAGGGCAAGACCGCCGAGGAGTTCGAGACCGAGACCCGCGAGGCCGCGGTCAAGGGCATCAAGACCCAGTTCGTCCTGGACGAGCTCGTCAAGCGCGAGAAGCTCAACGTCAACCAGGAGGAGCTCACCGAGCACCTCATGCGACGTGCCGCCTCCTCCGGCATGTCGCCCGACCAGTTCGCCCAGGCCGTCGTCGAGGGCGGCCAGGTTCCGCTCCTGGTCGGCGAGGTCGCCCGCGGCAAGGCCCTGGCCCTGGTCGTGGAGTCCGCCACGGTGAAGGACACCAACGGCGAGGTCGTCGACCTCGACGACGAAGAGGACGAGGCCACCGCCGAGGCGGCCGACGCCGACACCGAGGCGGCCGACGCCGCCGAGGAGAAGACCGAGGGCTGAACAGCCCACGCACCGGCCCCCCGGCACCCCTGACGCCCGCCCCGCGGGCCGCGGGACGGCCACGGAGCCAGGCACGACGGCACGCAGAACGGGCCCCCGGACCCCACCGGGGGCCCGTTCGCGTCCCCGGCCCCGGGGGCCCGCCACCCGCCCCACGGCGCTGCGCTACGCCCCCGGCGAACACCTCACTCTGCGGGACTCGCCGAAGGGACCCGCGCGTTAGGGTCCATGAAAGGCAGAACAATGTGAGACGGCCCGGCGCCGTCGTAAGACGAGCAGGTGGATACGTGACGAATCTGATGCCCTCAGCCGCCGGCGAGCCTTCCATCGGTGGTGGCCTCGGCGACCAGGTCTACAACCGGCTGCTCAACGAGCGGATCATCTTCCTCGGCCAGCCGGTCGACGACGACATCGCGAACAAGATCACCGCACAGCTGCTGCTCCTTGCCGCCGACCCGGACAAGGACATCTACCTGTACATCAACAGCCCGGGCGGTTCGATCACGGCCGGCATGGCGATCTACGACACCATGCAGTTCATCAAGAACGACGTGGTGACCATCGCCATGGGCCTCGCGGCCTCGATGGGCCAGTTCCTGCTCAGCGCGGGCACCCCCGGCAAGCGCTTCGCGCTGCCGAACGCCGAGATCCTGATCCACCAGCCCTCCGCGGGCCTGGCGGGCTCGGCCTCCGACATCAAGATCCACGCCGAGCGGCTGCTGCACACCAAGAAGCGCATGGCCGAGCTCACGGCTCAGCACACCGGCCAGTCGGTCGAGCAGATCACCCGCGACTCGGACCGCGACCGCTGGTTCGACGCCTTCGAGGCCAAGGAGTACGGCCTCATCGACGACGTCATCCCGACGGCCGCCGGCATGCCGGGCGGCGGCGGCACCGGGGCGGCCTGAGGCCGCACGGCCCAGCGGGCCTGACGGGCCCCCAGGGGCCCGACGGGTCCCCGCAGGGCCCCGCACGGCCCGCAGCGCTCCAGCAGCCCCCCAGTCACCGCCCCAGCCTTTTCCAGGAGACACCGTGAACGACTTCCCCGGCGCCGGCCTCTACGACCGCACCCGCGCCGAGTACACCGGCCCGACGGCCGAGTCCCGCTACGTCATCCCGCGCTTCGTCGAGCGCACCTCCCAGGGCATCCGCGAGTACGACCCGTACGCGAAGCTCTTCGAGGAGCGCGTGATCTTCCTCGGCGTGCAGATCGACGACGCCTCGGCCAACGACGTCATGGCGCAGCTGCTGTGCCTGGAGTCGATGGACCCCGACCGGGACATCTCGGTCTACATCAACAGCCCCGGCGGCTCCTTCACCGCGCTGACGGCGATCTACGACACGATGCAGTTCGTCAAGCCCGACATCCAGACGGTCTGCATGGGCCAGGCGGCCTCGGCCGCCGCCATCCTGCTGGCCGCCGGTACGCCGGGCAAGCGCATGGCGCTGCCGAACGCCCGTGTCCTGATCCACCAGCCGTACAGCGAGACCGGCCGGGGCCAGGTCTCCGACCTGGAGATCGCCGCCAACGAGATCCTGCGGATGCGGGCCCAGCTGGAGGACCTGCTGGCCAAGCACTCCACCACGCCGATCGAGAAGATCCGCGAGGACATCGAGCGCGACAAGATCCTCACGGCCGAGGACGCCCTGTCGTACGGGCTGATCGACCAGATCATCTCCACCCGGAAGATGAACAACGCGTCCCTGCGTTGACGCGCAGACCGAAGCGTCTGCCGCCCCTTGGCACGGTTTGACACGGATCACGTCAAAGCGAACCGTGCCAAGGGGGGCCCGAACGGGGGGCCCGGCAAGGTACCGTCGACATAAGGCAGCACCAGGAGCCGCTGGACTGACGTCCAGGCGTCTCCCAGGCGAAGGGGAAGCACACCGTGGCACGCATCGGTGACGGCGGCGATCTGCTCAAGTGCTCGTTCTGCGGCAAGAGCCAGAAGCAGGTCAAGAAGCTCATCGCAGGGCCCGGTGTGTACATCTGCGACGAGTGCATCGACCTCTGCAACGAGATCATCGAGGAAGAGCTGGCGGAGACCAGCGAGGTCCGCTGGGAGGAACTCCCGAAGCCGCGCGAGATCTACGAGTTCCTCGAGGGCTACGTGGTCGGGCAGGAGGCCGCGAAGAAGGCCCTGTCGGTCGCGGTGTACAACCACTACAAGCGCGTCCAGGCCGGTGAGAACGGCGGCGGCCAGAGCCGCGAGGACGCCATCGAGCTGGCGAAGTCCAACATCCTGCTCCTCGGGCCCACGGGCTCCGGCAAGACGCTGCTGGCGCAGACCCTGGCCCGCATGCTGAACGTCCCGTTCGCCATCGCGGACGCGACGGCGCTGACGGAGGCCGGCTACGTCGGCGAGGACGTCGAGAACATCCTGCTGAAGCTGATCCAAGCCGCGGACTACGACGTCAAGAAGGCCGAGACCGGGATCATCTACATCGACGAGATCGACAAGGTCGCCCGCAAGAGCGAGAACCCGTCGATCACCCGGGACGTCAGCGGCGAGGGCGTCCAGCAGGCCCTGCTGAAGATCCTCGAGGGCACCACGGCCTCGGTCCCGCCGCAGGGCGGCCGCAAGCACCCGCACCAGGAGTTCATCCAGATCGACACGACGAACGTGCTGTTCATCGTGGGCGGTGCCTTCGCGGGCCTGGAGAAGATCATCGAGACCCGGGCCGGCGCCAAGGGCATCGGCTTCGGCGCGACGATCCGCTCCAAGCGGGAGCTGGAGTCCAAGGACCAGTTCGAGGAGGTCATGCCGGAGGACCTGGTCAAGTTCGGCATGATCCCGGAGTTCATCGGCCGTCTGCCGGTCATCACCAGCGTGCACAACCTCGACCGCGAGGCCCTGCTGCAGATCCTGGTCGAGCCGCGCAACGCGCTGGTCAAGCAGTACCAGCGGCTGTTCGAACTCGACGGTGTGGAGCTGGACTTCGAGCGCGAGGCGCTGGAGGCCATCGCCGACCAGGCCATCCTGCGCCAGACCGGCGCCCGCGGCCTGCGCGCCATCATGGAGGAGGTGCTGATGTCGGTGATGTACGAGGTGCCCTCCCGCAAGGACGTGGCCCGCGTGGTCATCACGGCCGACGTCGTCCACTCCAACGTGAACCCGACCCTCATCCCGAGGGACGCCCGCGGCCGCGGCCCGGGCGAGCAGAAGACGGCGTAGCGAAGCCCGCACGAAAGGGGCCCCGGTCGACCGACCGGGGCCCCTTCACGTTCACGCGTTCCGGGCCTGCGGCCCGTCCCGCGTCACGCCTTGACGCGCACCTCGTTGCGGAACTTGGCCGTCAGGTCGGCCGCCGCCGCCAGGTCGGCCGACTTGCCGCCCATGGCGTCCGCGAGGTCGACGTGCAGGATCACGCCGATCGTGCTGTGGTCGCCCCAGATGCACACTGGCATGCTGATCTCGCTCGGCCCGGAGGACGAGGACGACGAGTCGTCCTTGACCTTCATCTCCTGGCACTTGAGGACCGCGTCCTTCAGCCCGGCCGGCTTGAACTCCTTCGGCTGGCCCACGACTTCGCCGTCGCCGTCCTTGAGGGCCTCCTTCTTGGTGTCGGCGAACACGCCGTCCACGACCGCCTCGGGGTCGTCGATGTCGCCGTACACGCCCATGAAGTTGATCATCTTCATGGCCAGCGGGTTGTTCTCGTCGCCCGCCTGGTAACCGGCGTGCACGCCCTCGGCGTTCTTCACGCCGTGCTTCTCGGCGTCCTCGATGTCGCTGTCGTCGAAGCCCCCGGAGTCCACGTCGTCGGACTTCTTGTACTCGCTGAGCACCGTCGCAGGCGTGGTCAGCTTGTGCGGGCCGTCGTCGGCGATGTCCGAGCCGGAGCCGGAGCTGTTGCCCAGCAGCAGGGTCGCGCCGACGGCGATCGCGGCGACGACCGCCACCGCGGCCACGATGATCGCGGCCTTCTTCTTGCCGCCGCCGGACGCCGGCGGCTGCGGGGCACCGTAGGGGGCCTGGCCGTAGGGCGGCTGCTGGCCGTACGGGGGCTGGCCCATCGGCTGGGTGCCGGGCTGCTGGCCGTACGGACCCGGCTGCGGCGGCACGCCCTGCGGCGCCTGCTGCGGGTAGCCGTAACCCGGCTGCTGGGGGGCCTGCGGCTGCTGGGGGTAGCCGTAACCGGGCTGGGGGGCCTGCGGCTGCTGCTGGCCGTAGGGGCCCGGCTGACCGTACGGCCCGGGCTGCTGGGGCTGCCCGCCGTACGGGCCCGGCTGGTTGTGACTCATTCCTGCGTTCCCCTCCAGAGCTTATGTGTTCCTGACATCCTCACCCAGGCACAGGCGGCACGAAGCGGCGGGGGGCCCACCGTTACAGAACAAACGCGTTTCGGGACGGGGTCGTGACACCTCTAAACTGAGCCCCGTGACCGAGAACGCATCGCAGCAGCCGCCAGCGCCCACCACAGAACTGCCGACCCAGTACGCGCCGGCCGACGTAGAGGGGCCGCTGTACGAGCGCTGGGTGGAGCGCGGTTACTTCGAGGCGGACGCCAAGAGCGACAAGCCCCCGTACACCGTCGTCATCCCGCCGCCGAACGTCACCGGCAGCCTGCACCTCGGGCACGCCTTCGAGCACACGCTGATCGACGCCCTCACCCGCCGCAAGCGCATGCAGGGCCACGAGACGCTGTGGCAGCCCGGCATGGACCACGCGGGCATCGCCACCCAGAACGTCGTCGAGCGCGAGCTGGCCAAGGAGGGCAAGTCGCGGCACGACCTCGGCCGGGAGGCGTTCGTCGAGCGCGTCTGGCAGTGGAAGGCCGAGTCCGGCGGCCAGATCAGCGGCCAGATGCGCCGCCTCGGCGACGGCGTCGCCTGGTCCCGTGAGCGCTTCACCATGGACGAGGGCCTGTCCCAGGCCGTCCAGACCATCTTCAAGCGGCTCTACGACGACGAGCTGATCTACCGCGCCGAGCGCATCATCAACTGGTGCCCGCGCTGTCTGACGGCCATCTCGGACATCGAGGTCGAGTACCAGGACGACGACGGCGAGCTGGTCTCCATGCGCTACGGCGACGGGGACGACTCCATCGTCGTCGCCACCACGCGCGCGGAGACGATGCTCGGCGACACCGCCGTCGCCGTCCACCCCGACGACGAGCGCTACCGGCACCTCGTCGGCACGCTGGTCAAGCTCCCGCTGACCGACCGCTCCATCCCGGTCGTCGCCGACGAGCACGTCGACCCCGAGTTCGGCACCGGCGCCGTCAAGGTCACCCCGGCCCACGACCCGAACGACTTCGACATCGGCCAGCGCCACGGCCTGCCGTCCCTGACGATCATGGACGAGCACGCCGTGATCACGGCCCACGGTCCCTTCCAGGGCCTGGACCGCCTGGAGGCCCGCTCCGCCATCGTCGCCGCGCTGCGCGCCGAGGGCCGGATCGTCGCCGAGAAGCGGCCCTACGTCCACTCCGTCGGCCACTGCTCGCGCTGCAAGACCACCATCGAGCCGCGCCTGTCCATGCAGTGGTGGGTCAAGGTCGGCCCGCTCGCCAAGGCCGCCGGCGACGCGGTCCGCGACGGCCGCGTCAGGATCCACCCGCAGGAGATGGAGAAGCGCTACTTCGACTGGGTCGACAACCTCCACGACTGGTGCATCTCACGCCAGCTGTGGTGGGGCCACCGCATCCCCGTCTGGTACGGCCCCGACGGCGAGGTCGTCTGCGTCGGCCCCGACGAGCAGCCGCCCACCGGCGAGGGCTGGCGCCAGGACACCGACGTCCTCGACACCTGGTTCTCCTCCGGCCTGTGGCCCTTCTCCACGCTCGGCTGGCCCGAACGGACCGAGTCGCTCGCGAAGTTCTACCCGAACTCCGTCCTGGTCACCGGCTACGACATCCTCTTCTTCTGGGTCGCCCGGATGATGATGTTCGGCCTGTACGCGATGGACGGCACCCCGCCGTTCCACACCATCGCCCTGCACGGCATGGTCCGCGACCAGTTCGGCAAGAAGATGTCCAAGTCCTTCGGCAACGCGGTCAACCCGCTGGACTGGATGGACAAGTACGGCTCCGACGCCCTGCGCTTCACCCTGGCCCGCGGCGCCAACCCGGGCGTCGACGTGCCGATCGGCGAGGACTGGGTCCAGGGCTCGCGCAACTTCGCCAACAAGATCTGGAACGCCACCCGTTTCGCGCTGATGAACGGCGCGACGGTCGAGGGGCCGCTGCCGGAGCCCTCGGCGATGTCCTCCACCGACCGCTGGATCCTCTCCCGCCTCAACTCGGTCGTCGCCGAGGTGGACGCGTACTACGACGACTACCAGTTCGCTAAGCTGTCCGACACGCTGTTCCACTTCGCGTGGGACGAGGTGTTCGACTGGTACGTCGAGCTGTCCAAGACGGTCTTCCAGGCCGGCGGCGAGCCCGCGAAGGTCTCCCAGCGGGTCCTCGGCGAGGTTCTCGACGTCACGCTGAGGCTGCTCCACCCGGTCGTCCCGTTCGTCACGGAGACCCTGTGGACGACGCTGACCGGCGGCGAGTCGGTCGTGATCGCCGACTGGCCGGCCGACAGCGGCTTCCGTGACGCGGCGGCCGAGCGGGAGATCTCCTCCCTCCAGTCGGTCATCACCGAGGTCCGCCGCTTCCGCGCCGACCAGGGCCTGCAGCCCGGCCAGCGGGTCCCGGCCCGGCTGACCCTCGACGGCACCTCGCTCGCGCCGCACGAGGCCGCCATCCGCCAGCTGTTGCGCCTGCAGCCGGAGGGCGACTCCTTCACGGCGACGGCGACCCTCCCGGTCGCGGGCGCCGAGGTCGCGCTGGACCTCTCCGGCACGATCGACGTGGCCGCCGAGCGCAAGCGCCTCGCGAAGGACCTGGCCGCCGCGGAGAAGGAGAAGGCCCAGGCGACGGCCAAGCTGGGCAACGAGGCGTTCCTGGCGAAGGCCCCGGACCAGGTGGTCGACAAGATCCGCACCCGCCTCGCCAAGGCGGAGGAGGACATCGCCCGCATCCAGTCCCAGTTGGAGAGGCTGCCCCAGGCGTAGCCGACAGCACCCCCGAGAAGGCCCCCGGCCCCCTGAGGCGCCGGGGGCCTTCTCGAGTCCCGCTGGAGAACCGGTGCACTGCTCACGGAGCCAGGTCGTGCCGACCTCAGGGGCGCGGGGAACCGCGCGACCAGCCACGACGGACCCGCAGCCGCCCACGGCGACGAGCTCCCACCCGCACCGCGCACCCCCGGGCCGCGGCACGCACACCGCCGCCACGTCCGTAGACTGGGCCCCGTGAGCCACCCCACCGACGACCAGCCCGACCCCGTCGACCCCCTCGACGCCTTCGAGGACCTCATCGCGGAGGAGACCACCCGCGACCCCGACCTGGCGGTGATCGAGGCCGGCAGCCGCACCCTGCGCACCCAGGGCGGCGCGCAGCAGGCCGACGTGCCGGCCCGCCCGGAGGACCCCGAGGTCGACCGCGCCCTGCGCGAGGTCGAGGCGGAGCTGGCCTCCCGCTGGGGCGAGACCAAGCTGGAGCCGTCGGTCAGCCGGATCGCCGCGCTGATGGACGTCCTCGGCGAGCCGCAGCGGTCGTACCCCTCGATCCACATCACCGGCACCAACGGCAAGACCTCCACGGCCCGCATGATCGAGGCCCTGCTCGGCGCCTTCGAGCTGCGCACCGGCCGCTACACCAGCCCTCACGTGCAGTCGATCACCGAGCGCATCAGCCTCGACGGCGCCCCGATCTCGGCCGAGCGCTTCATCGAGACGTACCGGGACGTCCAGCCGTACGTCGAGATGGTCGACGCGCAGCAGGAGTACCGGCTGTCGTTCTTCGAGGTGCTGACCGGCATGGCGTACGCCGCGTTCGCGGACGCGCCCGTGGACGTCGCCGTCGTCGAGGTGGGCATGGGCGGCTCCTGGGACGCCACCAACGTCATCGACGGTGACGTGGCCGTCGTGACGCCCATCGACCTGGACCACACCGACCGGCTGGGCGACACGCACGCGGCGATCGCGGGGGAGAAGGCCGGCATCGTCAAGCAGGACGCCACGGTCGTCCTGGCCCAGCAGCCGGTCGACGCCGCACAGGTGCTGCTGAAGAAGGCCGTCGAGGTGAACGCCACCGTGGCCCGCGAGGGGCTGGAGTTCGGCGTCGTCGCCCGGCAGGTGGCCGTCGGCGGGCAGCTGGTCACGCTGCGCGGCCTGGGCGGCGAGTACCCCGAGGTGTACCTGCCGCTGCACGGCGCCCACCAGGCGCACAACGCGGCCGTCGCCCTCGCCGCCGTGGAGGCGTTCTTCGGCGTCGGCGCCCAGCGCGCCGAGCAGCTCGACGTCGACACCGTGCGCAAGGCGTTCGCGGCCGTCTCCTCCCCGGGCCGCCTGGAGGTCGTAAGGCGGTCGCCGACCGTCGTCCTGGACGCCGCCCACAACCCGGCGGGCGCCCGCGTCACCGCGGAGGCGGTCGGCGAGGCGTTCGACTTCAGCCGGCTGATCGGCGTGGTGGGCGCGAGCGGCGACAAGGACGTGCGGGGCCTGCTGGAGGCGTTCGAGCCGATCTTCGCGGAGGTCGTCGTCACGCAGAACTCCAGCCAGCGCGCCATGGACGCCGACGAGCTGGCCGCGCTGGCCGTCGAGGTGTTCGGCGAGGAGCGCGTCCAGGTCGAGCCGCGGCTGCCGGACGCGCTGGAGGCGGCGATCACGCTCGCCGAGGAGGAGGGCGAGTTCGCCGGCGGGGGCGTGCTCGTCACCGGTTCCGTCATCACGGTGGGCGAGGCACGCCTGCTGCTGGGAAAGGGCTGAGGTCCGACAGTGCGTACGCTTTGCTCCTCGACGCTGATCGGCGAGTTCTTCGTCGTCGGGTTCGCCGGTCTGGTCGCCATGAAGGACCCCGACCTGTCCACGGGCACGGTGTGGACGGTGTGCGGGATCGCCATGTTCCTGTGCGTCGCGCTGTGCGGGGTGGTCACCCGGCCCGCGGGCGTCGTGCTGGGCTGGGCGCTGCAGATCGCGCTGGTCGCGTCCGGGTTCTTCGTGCCGATGATGTTCTTCCTGGGTGTGGTGTTCGCGGCCCTGTGGTGGGCCTCGGTGCACTTCGGCCGCAAGGTCGAGGAGGCCAAGGCGAGGTTCGCGGCGCAGAGCGGCTCCGGCAGCCCTGACGCTGTGTGACAGCCGCCCCGACACGCCCTGTAACCTCAGGGCCAGTCGTGTCGTCCCACCGCACACCTGGCAGGAAGAAGGAGTCCCCCCGTGACCCAGCGCACCCTCGTCCTCCTCAAGCCCGACGCCGTCCGTCGTGGCCTGACCGGCGAGATCATCGGCCGTATCGAGCGCAAGGCGGACTGGCGGATCACCGCGCTGGAGCTGCGCACGCTGGACCGGGCCACGCTGGAGCAGCACTACGGCGAGCACGTCGGCAAGCCGTTCTACGAGCCGCTGGTGGAGTTCATGTCCTCCGGCCCGGTGGTGGCGCTGATCGTCGAGGGTGAGCGGGTCATCGAGGGCGTCCGCCAGCTGGCCGGCCCGACCGACCCGATCGCCGCGGCGCCGGGCTCCATCCGGGGAGACTACGGCGTGATCGTCCGCGAGAACCTGATCCACGCCTCGGACTCGGAACAGTCCGCGGAGCGCGAGGTCAAGCTCTTCTTCCCGCACCACGCCTGACCTTGCTCCCCCCGGGGGTGCCCCCAGGTGCCCCCGTCCCCGCGACACGGCCGGGCCGTCCCACTCCCCGGACGGATTTTTCGTGGATCTTTCTGAGGGTCCGTCAGATCGGTGGCCGGTCTGACCTGCGGTGAGCGTGCGTTTTCGGCCGTGGCTCGGCATATGCGGTGCCGATCGGGGGAACGCGTGCCCCCGATGGGTCGTCTCACCAAGCGGCCCGGCCGGTCATCTGCTGACAATGGCCAGGACCCTCGCGCAGTGTTCGTGCAGGCGCGTTTACGATGGAAGCCTTCACGTCACAGCACCCACCTCGCCGACCTGAAAAGCCCTCAAAAGCTCGTGGGAAGGCCAGACGAATCCTGATGGGGAACTCAATGTCGTTCATCGGCCGTGACATGGCTGTCGACCTCGGGACCGCCAACACGCTGGTGTACGTCAGGGGTCGCGGGATCGTACTGAACGAGCCGTCCGTCGTCGCGATCAACACCAACACCGGTGGCATCCTCGCGGTCGGCGCCGAAGCGAAGAAGATGATCGGGCGCACGCCGGGCAACATCGTCGCCGTGCGCCCGCTGAAGGACGGCGTGATCGCCGACTTCGAGATCACCGAGCGAATGCTCCGCTACTTCATCCTGAAGATCCACAAGCGGCGGTATCTCGCCCGGCCGCGCGTCGTCGTGTGCGTGCCCTCCGGCATCACCGGCGTCGAGCGCCGCGCCGTCATCGAGGCGTCGACCCAGGCCGGCGCCCGCCAGGTGCACATCATCGAGGAGCCCATGGCCGCGGCCATCGGTTCCGGCCTGCCGGTCCACGAGGCCACGGGCAACATGGTGGTGGACATCGGCGGCGGCACCACGGAGGTCGCGGTCATCTCGCTCGGCGGCATCGTCACCGCCCAGTCCATCCGCGTCGCGGGCGACGAGCTGGACAACGCGATCATCCAGCACATCAAGAAGGAGTACTCCCTCCTCCTGGGTGAGCGGACGGCCGAGCAGATCAAGATCACCATCGGCTCGGCGTACGACCTCGACTCCGACGAGCACACCGAGATCCGCGGCCGGGACCTCGTCTCGGGACTGCCCAAGACGGTCGTCATCTCCGCCGCGGAGGTCCGCAAGGCGATCGAGGAGCCGGTCAACGCCATCGTGGACGCCGTGAAGACCACGCTCGACAAGTGCCCGCCCGAGCTGTCCGGCGACATCATGGACCGCGGGATCGTGCTCACCGGCGGCGGCGCCCTGCTGCGCGGTCTGGACGAGCGGCTGCGGCGCGAGACCGGCATGCCGATCCACATCGCCGAGGACCCGCTGGACAGCGTGGCGCTCGGCTCCGGCAAGTGCGTCGAGGAGTTCGAGGCCCTCCAGCAGGTCCTGGACGCCGCGCCGCGCAGATGAGGTAACGCTTCGATTCCGCCGCACGGGAGCACTTCCCTCGTGCGGCGGATCGTCGCTCCCGAGGCATAAGCTCCCACGCAAGACCCCGCGGACCCGTCGGCGTCGCGCCGACCGGGTCACCCGAAATTCCTAGAGGGAAGGGCACGGCCGCCGCACGTGAGGGACACGAAAGAGAGCCGGCTGCTGCTGGTGCTGCTGGTCGCCGTCGCGTTCGCGCTGATCACGGTGGACATCCGCGGCGGGCAGGACTCGCCGGTCGACGGTGCCCGGCAGGCCGCGGCCGCGGCCTTCGGTCCCATCGAGAACGGCGTGTCCTCCGCGGTCGACCCGGTCGGCAACGCCGTCTCCGCGGTGCGCGACTCCGGGGAGCGCCACGACCGGCTCGCCGCGCTGGAGAAGGAGAACGCCGCGCTCAAGGCGAAGCTCGGCAGCGACGACCGCAACCGCAGCCGTCTCGCCCAGCTCGACAGGATGCTCAAGATCGCCGGCGACGGCCAGTACGGCATCAAGGGCGCCCAGGTCATCGCGATAGGAGCGGCCCAGGGCTTCTCCTGGACCCTCACCATCGACGTCGGCGCCGACGACGGCATCCGGCGCGACATGACCGTCCTCAACGGCGACGGGCTGGTCGGCCGGGTCACCACCGTCGGCCCGCACACCGCCACCGTGCTCCTCGCCAACGACCCCGACTTCACCGTGGGCACCCGCATGGAGTCCACCGACGAACTCGGCTTCGCCTCCGGGCAGGGCGACCGCCCGCTGCGCGTCGAACTCCTCAACGGCAAGGCCGAGGTGAAGAAGGGCGACCGGCTCGTCACCTTCGGCTCGCAGGCCGACAAGCCCTTCGTGCCCGGCGTCCCGGTCGGCGTCGTCTCCCGCGTCGACCCCTCCGGCGGCGACCTCACCCGCACCCTCTACGTCACGCCGTACGTCAGCTTCACCCAGCTCGACGTCGTCGGCGTCGTCGTCCAGGCCCCGAAGAAGGACCCGCGCGACACGGTCCTGCCCGCCAAGCCGAAGCCGACGCCCGTCCCGACGGTCACCGTCACGGTCACCCCGGGCGCCGGGACGCCCGCGGGCGGGCAGCAAGACGGCCGGCCAGAGCAGCAGTAGGAGCTGACTTCCCCCATGCGCGTCAACCGGATCCTGCTCTCCACGGCGCTGGTCGTCGTCGCCCTGGTGGTCCAGGTGAGCGTCCTCGCCCGCCTCCACCTGCCCGGCGCCGTCCCCGACCTGCTGCTCCTCACCGTCCTCGCCCTCGCGATGGTCTACGGCCACGTCGGCGGCGCCCTCGTCGGCTTCGGCGCGGGCCTGCTGGCCGACCTCGCCCCGCCCGCCGACCACGCGGCCGGCCGCTACGCCCTGGTGCTGTGCGTCATCGGCTACGCGGCCGGGCTGGTCAAGCCGGAGAACGGCCGCCTGAAGTCCGCGACCGGCCCGATGCTCGTGGTGGTCGGCGCCGCCGTCGGCTCCACGCTGCTGTACGCCGGGGTGGGCGCCCTGGTCGGCGACACCGCCGCCCGCCACGTGGGCCTGCCCGGGCTGCTGTTCAGCGCCGCCCTGTACGACCTGCTGCTCGCGCCGTTCGTGGTGCCCGCCGTGATGGCGCTGGCCCGCCGCGCCGAGAACGACCCGCTGGCCGAGACCACCTCCGCCGCCAAGGCCACCGACATCTCCTCCGGCTGGCTCGCCTCCGGCACGGGACTGCGCATCGGCGGCCAGCGCGGCGGCCTGCGCATGAAGACGGCCCGCTCGCGCACGGCCCGGGCCGGGCGCATCAAGGGGGTCAAGCGGCTGTGAGGTGCGAGGAGTTCACCCGGACGGGGGAGCCCCGGCCGGAACCGGGCCGCACGGGCCCGTCGTTCATGATTCGTACGCGGTCGCGAGTGGCCGCACATCCGTACCGGCGTTGAGAGGGGGAGGCAGCCGCAGTGACCAACATTCCCGAGACCGGCCGGACGCCACGCGTCCAGATCCGGCTCATCGTGATCCAGATCCTCGTCCTCTCCCTCCTCGGCACCCTCGGCGGCCGCCTGTGGTACCTCCAGATCCGTGAGGGCGCGGCGTACGCCAAGGAGGCTTCGGGCAACCACGTCCAGCAGGTCGTCGACCCCGCCGTGCGCGGCTCGATCCTGGACGCGCGCGGAGTGCCCCTCGCCGACAACGAGACACGGCTCGTGGTCTCCGCCTCCCGCACCGACCTGCTGAAGCAGAAGGACGACGGCAAGGCGGTGCTGACCAAGCTGGCCGGCGTCCTCGGCATGGCCCCGGCCGACGTCATGATGAAGGTCCGGCTGTGCGACGCCAAGACCCCCCAGCCCTGCTGGAACGGCTCGCCGTACCAGCCCATCCCCATCACCGACGAGGCCACGCCCAAGCAGGCCCTGCAGATCCGCGAGCGCGCCGAGGACTTCCCCGGCATCAGCGCCGAGCCGCAGGCCGTGCGCCGGTACGCGGCACCCGGCAAGTCCAACGCCGCGCAGGTCCTCGGCTACCTCTCGCCGGTCACCGACGACGAGATCCAGCAGGCGCAGGACACCGACTCGCCGTACCTGCGCTCGGACCAGGTGGGCCGCTCCGGCCTGGAGCGCCAGTACGACAAGCAGCTGCGCGGCAAGGCCGGCGTCACCCGCTACGAGGTGGACAACCTCGGCCGGGTCATCGGCGAGGCCGAGGCGACCCCGGCCGAGCCCGGCTCCAACCTCGTCACCAGCATCGACGCGCGCGTGCAGCGGGTCGCGGAGTACGAGCTCAACACCGCCATGAAGAAGGCCCGGCAGCAGTTCGACAAGATCACCGGGACCAACTACAAGGCGGACTCCGGCGCGGTCGTGGTGATGGAGGCCAAGACGGGCCGGGTCGTGGCCATGGCCTCGGCACCGACCTACGACCCGAACGTGTGGGTGGGCGGCATCTCCGCCAAGGACTACGCCCAGCTCACCGGCAAGAAGTCCGACTACCCGCTGCTCAACCGCGCCATACAGGGTCAGGCGGCGCCCGGTTCGACGTTCAAGGTGGTCTCCACGGCCGCCGCGGTCGAGGCCGGCTACGAGTTCGACGGCCACTACCCCTGCACCAGCGCCTACTCGGTGGGCGGCCAGGTCTTCAACAACTTCGAGGGCGAGAGCTTCGGCCCCATCTCGCTGGGCCGCGCCCTGGAGGTGTCCTGCGACACCGTCTTCTACGGCCTCGCGCACAACGAGTGGAAGAAGGACGGCGGCATCAACCCGAAGAAGGGCGAGCCGAAGGACTTCTTCTACAAGGCGGCGCACCAGTTCGGCCTCGGCAAGGAGACCGGCGTCGACCTGCCCAACGAGGTCACCGGCCGCGTCCCGGACCGCCAGTGGAAGGAGAGCTACTGGAAGGCCAACAAGGACGCCTGGTGCCGGACCGGCAAGAAGGACGGCAGCTACGTCGAGAAGATCGCGTACGAGAACTGCCTCGAGGGCAACAAGATGCGCGCCGGTGACGAGATCAACTACTCCATCGGCCAGGGCGACACCCTCGTCACGCCGATCCAGGAGGCCGTGATCTACGGCGCCCTCGCCAACGGCGGCACCATGTACCACCCGACCATCGGCAAGGCGATCGTCAGCGCCGACGGGAAGACGGTCAGCGAGATCAAGCCGCGGAAGCAGGGCAGGCTGCCGATCACCAAGGCCACCCTGAAGGGCATGGACGCCGCCCTGGCGGGCGTGGTGACGCGCGGTACGGCCGCCTGGAAGTTCACGGGCTGGCCGCAGGAGCAGATCCCGCTGCACGCCAAGACCGGTACGGCCGAGGTCTACGGCAAGCAGACCACGTCGTGGCTGGCCACCTACACCAAGGACTACACGGTCATCATGACCATCGCCCAGGCCGGTACGGGTTCGGGCGCCTCCGGTGAGGCCGTGCGCAACATCTACAGCGCGATGTACGGCGTCCAGGCGGACGGTTCGATCGACCAGAAGAGGGCGCTGCTCCCCACGCCGCAGACCGCCCTGCCGAAGATCCAGGCGGACGGTTCGATCACCTCGCCGAAGATCTCCAAGGACCCGGCGAAGGACGCCCTGGCCGACGAGGAGGCCGCCCAGAAGGCCACCTCGCAGGGGACCGCCGCACCCGACGGGACCCAGCCCGCGGCGACCACCGGGTCGACCGGGACGACCAACCGCGACACCCGGCGCCGGCAGCGCCGACGAGGACGCGGGCGAGGAAGCCGGAGGGCCTGCACATGACCGGCGCGAACGGATTCTCCGTCTCGGGGTACGGCCCGGAGCGGGCCGGCTGGACCCGGGTCTTCGCCCGGGACGCGATGGCCCGGCGGCTGGACTGGCCGATACTGCTCGCGGCGATCGCCCTGTCCGCCATCGGCTCGCTGCTGGTGTTCTCCGCGACCCGCAACCGCACCGAGATCAACCAGGGCGACCCGTACTACTTCCTGATCCGGCACGCCATGAACACCGGCATCGGGCTGGCCCTGATGATCGGCACGATCTGGCTCGGCCACCGCACCCTGCGCAACGCGGTGCCGGTCCTGTACGGCCTGTCGGTCCTCGGCATCCTGCTGGTGCTCACCCCGCTGGGCTCCACCGTCAACGGCGCCCACTCCTGGATCGTGCTCGGCGGCGGCTTCTCGCTCCAGCCCTCGGAGTTCGTGAAGATCACGATCATCCTCGGCATGGCGATGCTGCTGTCGGCGCGGGTCGACGCGGGCGACAAGCCCTACCCCGACCACCGCACGGTGCTCCAGGCGCTGGGCCTGGCCGCGGTGCCCATGCTGATCGTGATGCTGATGCCCGACCTGGGCTCGGTCATGGTCATGGTGATCATCGTGCTGGGCGTGCTGCTGGCCTCCGGCGCCTCCAACCGCTGGGTCTTCGGCCTGCTCGGCGCGGGCGCCCTGGGCGCGATCGCGGTCTGGCAGCTGCACGTCCTGGACGAGTACCAGATCGCCCGCTTCGCCGCCTTCGCCAACCCCGAGCTCGACCCGGCGGGCGTCGGCTACAACACCAACCAGGCCCGGATCGCCATCGGCTCGGGCGGGCTGACCGGCGCCGGGCTGTTCCACGGCTCGCAGACCACCGGGCAGTTCGTGCCGGAGCAGCAGACCGACTTCGTCTTCACGGTCGCGGGCGAGGAGCTGGGCTTCGTCGGCGCCGGCCTGATCATCGTGCTGCTCGGTGTGGTGCTGTGGCGGGCCTGCCGGATCGCCCGCGACTCCAGCGACCTGTACGGCACGGTGGTCGCCGCGGGGATCGTGGCCTGGTTCGCCTTCCAGTCCTTCGAGAACGTCGGCATGACCCTCGGCATCATGCCGGTCACGGGCCTGCCGCTGCCGTTCGTGTCGTACGGCGGTACGTCGATGTTCGCGGTGTGGGTGGCGGTCGGACTGCTGCAGTCGATCAAGGTGCAGCGACCCCTGTCGGCGTGACGCCGGTGCGCCGGAGACGCCCGGCGCACCGCCCGCGCACTGCCGTCGCGCGCCGGCCGGAACTAGAGTCGGCTCATGGCGGAGACGAAGCGCGAGATCGAACGCAAGTACGCAGCCGACGACAACGGACTCCCGGACCTGACCGGGGTCGCGGGGGTGGCGGCCGTCCTCGACCAGGGCGTCGCCGAACTGGACGCCACCTACTACGACACCCCCGACCTGCGGCTCGCCGCCGCCTCCGTCACCCTGCGCCGCCGCACCGGCGGCTCCGACGCCGGCTGGCACCTCAAGCTCCCCGTCTCCCCGGGCGTCCGGGACGAGATCCGAGCCCCGCTGTCCGACACCCTCCCGCCCGCCCTGGCCGCGCTCGTGCGCTCCCGCGTCCGGGACGGCGAGCCGGTGCCCGTGGTGCGGCTGCGCTCCGCGCGCGACGTGCGCCACCTCGTGGACGCCTCCGGGGCGCTGCTCGCCGAGGTCAGCCTGGACACGGTGCGGGCCGAGCGGCTGAGCGGGGGCAGCGGCACGGCGCAGTGGACCGAGATCGAGGTCGAGCTGGCCGACGGCGGCGACCCGGCCTTCCTGGACCAGGTCGACAAGCGGCTGCGCAAGGCGGGCGTACGGCCCGCGTCGTCCCCGTCGAAGCTGGCGCGGGCGTTGGAGGAGACGGACCCCGCCCCGCGCGACGCCGGCTCCGGCAAGGGCGGCGGCCGGAAGAAGAAGTCGTCCGACGGTGACCTCACGGCCGGTGAGTACGTCCTGGCCTACCTGCGCGAACAGCGGGACGCGATCGTCGCGCTCGACCCGGCCGTCCGCCAGGAGCTGCCCGACGCCGTGCACCGGATGCGGGTCGCCACCCGCCGCACGCGCAGCGCCTTCCGCAGCTACGCCAAGGTCCTCGACCGCGCCGTCACCGACCCGGTCGGCGCGGAGCTGAAGTGGCTGGCCGGTGAGCTGGGCGTGGACCGCGACCGCGAGGTGCTGACCGCGCACCTCACCGCCGCCCTGGACGACCTGCCCGCCACGCTCGTCGCCGGCCCGGTCCACGACCGGCTGCACGGCTGGGCCCGGGAACGGCACGGCGGCTCCCGACGGCACCTGATCGCCGTTCTCGACTCCCGCCGCTACCTGACCCTGCTCGACACCCTGGACGCCCTGCTCGCCGACCCACCGCTGCGCCGGGCGGCGGCCGCGAAGCCCCGGAAGGTGGCCGCCAAGGCGGTCCGCAAGGACGTACGGAAGCTGTCGGTGCTGGTCGAAGAGGCCCTGTGGCTCCCCCCGGGCCAGGACCGCGACGTGGCGCTGCACGAGGCCCGCAAGCGGGCCAAGCGCACCCGGTACGCGGCCGAGGCGGCCGAACCGGCGCTCGGTGCGCCGGCCAGGAAGCTGGTGAAGGCCGTCAAGTCCGTGCAGAAGGTGCTGGGCGAGCACCAGGACAGCGTGATGGCCCGGACGACCCTGGGCGAGCTGGCCGCCGTCGCGCACGCGGCGGGGGAGAGCGCGTTCACGTACGGCGTGCTGTACGGCCGGGAGGAGCACCGGGCGGCCGTGAGCGAGGCGGCGCTGCCCGGGCGGTGGGAGAAGGTCCGGCGGACGACGGCGGTGTGACGCCTGGCGGTCGGGCGGGCCCCGTGGGCGGGTTAGGCTGGATGGTCACTCCTGTCAGCTCACGAAGGTAATCCCGCGATGTCTGTCGAGTCGGTCTTCCCGCAGCTCGAAGCCTTGCTCCCGCATGTGCAGAAGCCGATCCAGTACGTGGGCGGCGAGCTCAACTCCACCGTCAAGGACTGGGACGGCTGCGACGTCCGCTGGGCGCTGATGTACCCGGACGCCTACGAGGTCGGTCTGCCCAACCAGGGCGTCATGATCCTCTACGAGGTCCTCAACGAGCAGGAGGGCGTCCTCGCCGAGCGCACCTACAGCGTGTGGCCGGACCTGGAGGCCCTCATGCGGGAGCACGGCGTCCCGCAGTTCACCGTGGACAGCCACCGCCCGGTGAAGGCCTTCGACGTGTTCGGCCTGTCCTTCTCGACCGAGCTGGGCTACACGAACATGCTGGCCGCGCTGGACCTCGCGGGCATCCCGCTCGAGGCCCGCGAGCGCACGGTCGACGACCCGATCGTCCTGGCCGGCGGGCACGCCGCGTTCAACCCGGAGCCGATCGCCGACTTCATCGACGCGGCCGTGATCGGCGACGGCGAGCAGGCCGTCCTCGACATCACGCGGATCGTGCGGGAGTGGAAGGCCGAGGGCCGGCCCGGCGGCCGCGAGGAGGTCCTGTTCCGCCTGGCGCGCACGGGCGGGGTGTACATCCCGCGCTTCTACGACGTGGAGTACCTGCCGGACGGCCGGATCGCCCGTGTCGTGCCGAACCGGTCGGGCGTGCCGTGGCGGGTGTCCAAGCACACGGTGATGGACCTCGACGAGTGGCCCTACCCCAAGCAGCCCCTGGTGCCGCTGGCCGAGACGGTGCACGAGCGGATGTCGGTGGAGATCTTCCGCGGCTGCACCCGCGGCTGCCGCTTCTGCCAGGCCGGCATGATCACCCGCCCGGTGCGCGAGCGCTCCATCACGGGCATCGGCGACATGGTCGAGAAGGGCCTCAAGGCGACCGGCTTCGAGGAGGTCGGCCTGCTCTCCCTGTCCTCCGCGGACCACTCGGAGATCGGCGACATCGCCAAGGGCCTCGCGGACCGCTACGAGGACGACAAGATCGGCCTGTCCCTGCCGTCCACGCGGGTCGACGCCTTCAACGTCGACCTGGCCAACGAGCTGACCCGCAACGGCCGCCGCTCCGGCCTGACGTTCGCCCCCGAGGGCGGCTCGGAGCGCATGCGCAAGGTCATCAACAAGATGGTCTCGGAAGAGGACCTGATCAGGACGGTCGCCACGGCCTACGGCAACGGCTGGCGCCAGGTGAAGCTGTACTTCATGTGCGGCCTGCCCACCGAGACCGACGAGGACGTCCTGCAGATCGCCGACATGGCGACCCGCGTGATCCAGAAGGGCCGCGAGGTCTCCGGCGCCAACGACATCCGCTGCACGGTCTCCATCGGCGGGTTCGTGCCCAAGCCGCACACGCCGTTCCAGTGGGCGCCCCAGCTCTCCGCCGAGGAGACCGACGCCCGCCTGGCCAAGCTGCGCGACAAGATCCGCGGCGACAAGAAGTACGGCCGCTCGATCGGCTTCCGCTACCACGACGGCAAGCCCGGCATCGTCGAGGGCCTGCTGTCCCGGGGCGACCGCCGGATCGGCGCGGTCATCCGGGCGGTCTACGAGGACGGCGGCCGCTTCGACGGCTGGCGCGAGCACTTCTCGTACGACCGCTGGATGGCGTGCGCCGGGAAGGCGCTGGTCCCGTTCGGCGTGGACGTCGACTGGTACACCACCCGCGAGCGCGGCTACGAGGAGGTCCTGCCCTGGGACCACCTCGACTCCGGTCTGGACAAGGACTGGCTCTGGGAGGACTGGCAGGACGCCCTCGACGAGACCGAGGTCGACGACTGCCGCTGGACGCCGTGCTTCGACTGCGGTGTCTGCCCGGCGATGGACACCCAGATCCAGATCGGCCCGACGGGCAAGAAGCTGCTGCCGCTGACGGTGAAGCAGCCGGCGGGCAGCGGGCACACGCACTGAGGGACGCGCCTCGACTGAGGCGTTCGTCCGCCCCCCGGCGTGCCGTCGTGGCGTCCGGCTCCCGAGCCGGAGAACGTCGCGGCGGCCCGCTCGTTCGTACGGTCGGCGCTCGACGGTGCCGACCCGGACCTGGTGGAGACCGCCGCGCCGCTGGCCGGTGAGCTGGTGACCAACGTGGTCCTGCACGCGCGGACCGAGGCGGAGGTCCGGTCCTGCACGGTCGACGGCTGGACCCACATGGGGGTCGCCGACCGGCGGCCGGACCGCCGACGACCGCAACCGGATCATCGCGGTGAACGAGGCTGCGGCGGCCCTGGTCGGCTGGCAGCCGCACGAGCTCGTCGGCCAGCGCCTGACCGTGCTGATGCCCGAGCACCTGCGCCACCGCCACCTGACCGCCTTCACCTCGCTGCTGCTGACCGGCGAGTCCCGCATCCTCGGTGCTGGTCATCGCGTTCGGCGCCGACACCACGGACGACGTCGCCCTCCTCGCCCTCCGCCCGACGACCCCCGGGGCACCGGCCTGAGGCCGACGCGCGCGCCGCGAGCCGGCCCCCGACCGGACGGCTCCGCCGGCCTGCATCCGTCCCGCCCCCCGCCGCGTCTACGTCGGTATGGACCACGTGGAGCGGGAGAAGCGGCCGGCGCAGCCGTCCGGTCGGGGGCCGGGCGGGGCCGGGGCGTCCGGGGCGTCCGGAGGCTGTCTCGTCGTCGCGATCCGGATGCCCGTGCGGATCGTCGCGCTGGTGCTGGTCGTGCCGGTGCGGATGGCCTGGGACGCGCTGGCCGCCGCCGGGCGGTTCCTGTACCGCACGGTGGGCCGTCCGGCCGGGCGGGCGCTGGCGTGGCTGGCGCGGGGGGTGTGCGTGTGGCCGTTCGTCGCGCTGTGGCGGTGGGGGCTGGTACCGGCCGGGCGCGGGCTCGCGTGGCTGGCGCGGGTGCTCGTCGTGGTGCCGGCCGGGTGGGTCCGGCGGTACCTGCTCGCACCCCTGGGGCGGGGGCTGGCGTGGTTGTACGCGCGCGTGCTCACGCCCGTGGGGCGGGGCGCGCTGTGGCTGCTCGGGAGCGTCGGCGCCGTCCTCGCCGCCGTCGGGGCCGGCCTGTGGACCGGCACCGTGTGGCTCGTGCGGTACCTGGTGGTCGTACCGGTGGCGTGGGCGGTCCGGTACCTCGTCGTCGTGCCGGTGCGGTGGCTCGTGCGGTACCTCGTCGTCGTGCCCGCCGTCTGGCTGTACGCCCGCGTGCTCACCCCGGCCGGTCGTGCCCTCGCACGGTGCGCGCGGGGCGTGGCCTGGCTCGCGGCGGTGATCGTCGCCGGGGGCGTGACAGCGCTCCTCCGGGTCGGCCGCATCCTCGTGATCGTGCCCGCGGTGGCGGTCTGGCGGTGGGTGCTCGTGCCCGTCGGACGGGCCCTCCTGGTCGTGGGGCGCGAGGTGGGGGAGGCCCTCGGGCACGCCTGGCGGGTCGCCGGGTACGTCTCGGTGGCCGTCGGCCGGTTCCTGGCGGCCCTCTTCCGGTGGGTCGTCGTGGAACCGGTGCGGTGGGTGTACCGCGGCGTGCTCACCCCGCTGGGCCACGTCGTGCGGGACGCCGTGCTGCGGCCCGTCGCGGAGGCCGCGCGCGGTGCCGGACGGGCCGCCCGGCAGGCCGTCGCCGCGGCCCGGGAGACCGTCCGGCAGGCCCGCGCCGATGTTCGTCGCGCGCTGTTCGGGGAACACCCGCAGGGGGACGCCCCGGCCTCCCGGGAACCCCGGCGGCCCGCGGGACGTACTCTTGATGGCAGTACCACCGCACTCACGCATCTCACGAAGGACTAGGACACTGGGCAAGCGACAGCCCGAAGGCCCGCCGCCCGCACCCGCGGTGCAGCGCATCCGACTGCGCTACACCAAGCGCGGCCGCCTCCGGTTCACCAGCCACCGTGACTTCCAGCGCGCCTTCGAGCGTGCGTTGCGCCGTGCCGAGGTGCCGATGGCCTACTCGGCCGGCTTCACGCCGCACCCGAAGGTGTCGTACGCCAATGCCGCACCCACCGGCACGGGCAGTGAGGCGGAGTACCTGGAGATCGCGCTCACCGCGGCGCGTGACCCCGAGACGCTGCGCGTCCTCCTCGACGAGTCGCTGCCCCCCGGGCTCGACGTGGTCGAGGCGGTCGAGGCGCACACGTCGGGGCTCGCCGACCGGCTGACGGCTTCCGTGTGGGAGCTGCGGCTCGACGGCGTGGACCCGGCCGACGCCGACCGCGCGGTGGCCGCCTTCCGGGCGGCCGGGACCGTCGAGGTGCAGCGCCTCACCAAGAACGGCGTCCGCACGTTCGACGCCCGTTCCGCCGTGGTGGACCTGCAGAGCCTGCCCGCGACGGAAACGCACAGTTCGCGGGCTGATAGGCCGAGCGACCAGCCCTGTGCGATACTGCGGCTGGTTGTTCGGCACGTGACGCCTGCCGTTCGACCCGACGACGTCCTGTCCGGTCTCCGCGCCGTGGCCGACCTGGCGCCGCCGGTCCCCGCAGCGGTGACCAGGCTGGCGCAGGGGCTGCTCGATGAAGAGACCGGCACGGTGACCGACCCGCTCGCGCCCGACCGCGAGGCGGCGACGGCCCTGAACACGGCCGATCGCGCCGCCGCCGCGTCGGTGCCGGCGTAGAAGGTCCCGCGAAGGACGGACGTCGTAGCGCCGCCCTCGGACTCGGGAGCCACCTGGGTCGGGCAGCGCACCGACAGAAGACTTGAAGACTTTCGCCAGGCCGTACGCAAATCGGCGTACGGAACCGGCGAGACAGGACACAGAGAGCTCCCGTGCGGCGCCCGCGCCCCGGACGGCGGCACCGCGCATCGCGCGAGCCGCGGACGTCACCGGTGGTCGATCCCAGGATCGACGCCGGACCAGGTGCGGCGCCCGGGAGCCTGACGGGAGAAACGCCCGCATGCTCGAGCCGACCGAACCCACCGAGTCCACCACGGGCTCCGAGGACAACACCCCCAGCGACACCCTGCCGCCGCGTCGTCGGCGCAGGGCCGCTTCGCGCCCGGCCGGTCCGCCGGCCGGGGGCTCCGGGGCACCCGCGGAGACCGCCCTGCCGGCCGTGGCCGCCGAGGGGGACACCGAGACGGACGAGGCCGAGGAGGCCTCCGTGACCGCCGCGGTGCCGGACACCTCCGCACCCGCCGACACGCCGCAGGCCGCCGACGCCGCGGCCCCCGCCGCCTCCGACGAGGAGGCGGCGCCGCGCCGCGCCCGGCGCCGGGTCACCCGCCGGGCCTCCGCGCCCACCGGGCCGGCCGCCGCCGAGTCCGCCGAGACCGTGGAGCCCGCGGCGGCCCCCACCGCCGAGGTGAGCGCCCCCGCCGCCGGGACCCCGGCCGTCGCGGCCTCCGGGCCCGCGGACGAGCCCGTCGAGGAGCCCGCACCCGCCGGCCGTTCGCGCCGCCGGGCCACCCGCCGCGCCTCCGCGCCCGCCGGAGCCCCGGCAGCGGCCGAGGCCGCCGAGGCCGCAGAGACGGTCGTGCCCGCGGCCGCCGGGACCGAGGCGCCCGCCGTGGCGGAGACGCCGTCCACCGAGGCCACCCCCGCCGACGAGGCGGCGCCCCCGGCCCGCACGCGCCGTCGCGCCGCCCGCCGGGCGTCCGCGCCCGCCGGTGCGCCGAAGGCTGCCGAGGCCGTCGAGTCCGTCGACACCCCGGAGGCGCCCGCCGTCCCGGAGACCGCCGCCCCGGAGACCGCCGAGGCGCCCGCCGCCCCCGCCGTCACCGACACCGCCGAGGACGCCGCTCCGCGCCGTGCCCGCCGCCGGGCCACCCGCCGCGTGTCCGCGCCGGACACCGCCGCCGCCCGCGCCGACGAGGCGGAGGCCGCCGAGGCCGCCGTCGACGTGCCCGCCGACACCTCCGCGACCCCCGCGCAGGCCGCCGGCACCGCCGCGCAGGCGCCCGTCGCCGACGAGGCCCCCGCCGAGCGGGAGCAGGCCGCCGAGGAGACCACCGGACGCCGCGGCCGCCGCCGGGTCGTCCGCAAGGCCGCCGTCGGCTTCTCCGAGCCCGCCCGGGGCGCCCGGGAGCGCGGCGGCGAGGACGACGCGCCGCGCAGGCCCGCCCGGCCCGCCGTGGCCGTGTTCCAGCAGCCGGTGTTCGCCGAGCCGAGCTTCCAGACGCCCGAGCGGGCTGCCGCCGAGGCCGCTGCCGCCGTGACCGAGCCCGAGGCCCCCGAGGCCGAGGAGCTGCCCGAGGAGCAGGCCGCCGGCTCCCGGCGCCGCCGCCGTCGCCGCGGCGCGGCCCAGGGTGACGAGACCCCCGAGCCCGCGTTCCAGACGCCGGAGACCGCCCGCAGGCCCGAGCCCGACACCGAGGAGCCGGACGAGGCCGACGACGCCGACGACGCCGAGGACAGCGCCGAGGGCGACGACAACGAGGACACCGGTTCGCGGCGCCGCCGCCGCCGGGGTGGCCGCCGTCGCCGCCGCGGTGACGCGGGCGAGGGCGACGCCGAGGGCACGGACGGCGAGTCCGACGTCGAGGAGCAGGCCACCGAGCAGGCCGCGCAGGACGCCGAGGACACCGCCGAGCAGGAGGAAGAGGACGCCGAGGAGGCGCACGGCGAGGACTCCGGCCCGTCCACCGCGGGCAGCCGGCGCCGGCGCCGCCGCCGTCGCCGGGCCGGTGACGGCAGCTCCGACGGCGAGTCGTCCGACGACGACCCCGAGCGGACCGTCGTCAAGGTCCGCGAGCCGCGCAAGGCCGCCGAGCCGTCCGACGAGGTCCAGTCCATCAAGGGCTCGACCCGTCTGGAGGCCAAGAAGCAGCGCCGCCGCGAGGGCCGCGAGCAGGGCCGCCGCCGGGTGCCGATCATCACCGAGGCCGAGTTCCTGGCCCGGCGCGAGGCCGTCGAGCGCGTGATGGTCGTCCGCCAGCACGGCGACCGCACGCAGATCGGCGTCCTGGAGGACGGCGTGCTCGTCGAGCACTACGTCAACAAGGAGCAGTCGACGTCGTACGTCGGCAACGTCTACCTGGGCCGGGTCCAGAACGTGCTGCCGTCGATGGAGGCCGCCTTCATCGACATCGGCAAGGGCCGCAACGCCGTCCTGTACGCCGGTGAGGTCAACTTCGAGGCGCTCGGCATGGCCAACGGCCCCCGGCGCATCGAGGCCGCCCTGAAGTCCGGCCAGCCGGTCCTGGTCCAGGTGACCAAGGACCCGATCGGCCACAAGGGCGCCCGGCTGACCAGCCAGGTCTCCCTGCCGGGCCGCTACCTCGTCTACGTGCCCGAGGGTTCGATGACGGGCATCAGCCGCAAGCTGCCCGACACCGAGCGGGCGCGGTTGAAGACGATCCTCAAGAAGATCGTCCCCGAGGACGCGGGCGTCATCGTGCGCACCGCCGCCGAGGGCGCGAGCGAGGACGAGCTGCGCCGCGACGTCGAGCGGCTGCAGGCGCAGTGGGAGGACATCCAGAAGAAGGCGAAGAACGGCAACGCCCCGACGCTGCTGTACGGCGAGCCGGACATGACCGTCCGGGTCGTGCGCGACATCTTCAACGAGGACTTCACCAAGGTCGTCGTCAGCGGTGACGAGGCCTGGCAGACGATCCACGGGTACGTCGCGCACGTCGCGCCGGACCTCGCCGACCGCCTGTCCAGGTGGACCTCCGACGTCGACGTCTTCGCCACCTACCGGATCGACGAGCAGCTGGCCAAGGCCCTCGACCGCAAGGTCTGGCTGCCCAGCGGCGGTTCGCTGGTGATCGACCGGACCGAGGCGATGGTCGTCGTCGACGTCAACACCGGCAAGTTCACCGGTCAGGGCGGCAACCTCGAGGAGACGGTCACCAGGAACAACCTGGAGGCGGCCGAGGAGATCGTGCGCCAGCTGCGGCTGCGCGACCTCGGCGGCATCATCGTGATCGACTTCATCGACATGGTGCTGGAGCAGAACCGGGACCTGGTGCTGCGGCGCCTGCTGGAGTGCCTGGGCCGGGACCGCACCAAGCACCAGGTCGCCGAGGTCACCTCGCTGGGCCTGGTCCAGATGACCCGCAAGCGGGTCGGCCAGGGCCTGCTGGAGTCGTTCTCGGAGACCTGCGTCCACTGCAACGGGCGCGGGGTCATCGTCCACCTCGACCAGCCGTCCACCACCGGCGGTGGCGGCGGCGGCAAGCGCAAGAAGCGCGGGCGCGGCGGCGACAGCCACGACCACGAGCACGAGCACGGCCACGAGCACGGCCACGAGCACGAGGCCGTCGCCGAGGTGACCGAGGCCCCCGAGGCCCTCGAGGTCGCCGGGTCGGCGTCGGCGGAGACCGACACGGAGCGCGTGAGCGAGCCGGTCGCGCTGCCCTCGCCGGACTTCGCCCCGGACGAGGAGCTGTACAGCAGCGTCGCCGAGGCCGAGGCGGCCGCCTCCCGCGGCCGGTCGCGCCGTCGGACGAGCCGTCGCGCGTCGGCCCCTGCGGGCACGCCGAGGCGGGCGGGCACCGCGGAGGTCGCGGCCACGCCGGCCACGGCCGACGCGCCCACCGCGCAGGACGTCACCGCCGAGGCGGAGGCCGAGCGCCCGGTGGTGCCGGCCGAGGCCACCGGGGCGCACGCCGAGCCGGTCGCCGTGGAGGACCCGGTCGTCGAGGCCCCGGCGGCGCCGGAGCAGACCGCCGAGGACGCCGCGCCCAAGGGCCGTACGCGCCGTCGCGCCACCCGCAAGGCGACCGCCCCGGCCGGTTCGCCGGCGGGAGCGGAGGCCGCCGTGGTGACGGTCACCGAGCCGGCCGCCGCGCCGCAGGAGCCCGAGGCCCCGGCGGAGCAGCCGCAGGCCGCGGCCGAACCGGTCGCCGAGGCCCCCGCTGCCGAGCCGGCCGCCGAGCCGGTCGCCGACAGCGCGGCCCCGGCCCGCCCGCGGCGCCGCGCGGTCCGCAAGGCCACGGCGCCCACCGCGCCCGTGGAGACCGCGGTCGTGGTGGTCCCGTCGGCGTCCGGGACGGCTGACGCGTCCGGCACCTCCGAGGCGCCGGAGGCCCCGGCCGCCGACGAGGCGGAGGCGGCCCCGGCCAAGAAGACGGCCCGCAAGACCGCCAAGAAGGCCACGGCGAAGAAGGCCGCCACCAAGAAGACGACGGCCACCAAGACCGCCGCGAAGAAGACGGCCGCCAAGAAGACCACGGCCAAGAAGGCGGCCAAGGCGACCGCCAAGAAGACCGTGGCGGCGGAGCAGAGCGCCCCGTCGGTGTCCGCCTCGACGGAGGACTGACCCGGCGGCCCCCGGGCCCGGATCCCTCGATCCGGGCCCGGGGGCGGCGGCCGCTCCGGCCGTGCGGGGACCGTCCGGGGGTCGTAACATTGCGTCCATGGCGCGGTCACCATGCGTTCCGTCTGTGAGCCACCGCACGCACCCGGTGGGTCTCGCTGTGGTAACCCCGGGGAAAACTCGCGGGCCCGTGCTGGTAACGTGAACTGCGGTCCTGGCCGCCCGAGTCGAGCATGCCCGGACCGCAGCCGCTGAGCACGTCCGGTCCTGAATCCCGGATACGGCTGTCTTCCCGCAAGGAACCCTTCGGGGGCGGGGTCTGTGCACAAGCCGTTCGCCGCCCGACAGGTGCCGGCGGACTCCCCAGGGGAGCGGACGTGCCGTGCTCGACACGGTCCCTTCCCGACCCTGCATGAAGAGGCACCTACGAGGTCGCCGTAGAGGAAGGGATGTCGATGACCGACGCCCACGCGTTCATACCGGCCGCAAAGCCCGTGATCGACGAGGCGGAGATCGAGGCCGCCGTGCGCGTCCTGCGCAGCGGAAGGGTCGTCCAGGGCCCGGAGGTCGCCGCCTTCGAGGAGGAGTTCTCGGAGCTGGTCGAGGGACGCCACTGCGTGGCCGTCAACTCCGGCACCTCCGCGCTGCACCTGACCCTGCTGGGCCTGGGCATCGGCCCCGGTGACGAGGTCATCGTCCCGTCCTTCTCCTTCGCCGCCTCCGCCAACGCGGTCCGGCTGGTCGGCGCCGACGTCGTCTTCGTGGACATCGAGGCCGACTCGTACTGCCTGGACCCGGCCGCCGTGGAGGCCGCCATCACGCCGCGCACCGCGGCGATCATGCCGGTCCACCTGTACGGCCACCCGGCCGCGATGGACCGCATCATGGCGATCGCGCAGCAGCACGACCTCGCCGTCGTGGAGGACGCCTGCCAGGCGCACGCGGCCGCGCTGAACGGCACCCCGGTCGGCGCGTTCGGCGCCGCGGGCACCTTCAGTTTCTACCCGACCAAGAACATGCACAGCCTCGAGGGCGGCATGGTCACCACGGCCGACGCCCAGCTCGCCCGCACCCTGCGCCTGCTGCGCAACCAGGGCATGGAGCAGCGCTACGCCAACGAGATCGTCGGCGCCAACGTCCGCATGACCGACGTGTCCGCCGCCGTCGGCCGGGTGCAGCTGACCAAGCTGGCCGGCTGGACCGAGCAGCGCAACGCCAACGCGGCCTACCTCACCGAGCACATCTCCGCGGCGAACGTGGTCACGCCCACGATCGCCGAGGGTGCCCGGCACATCTTCCACCAGTACACGGTGCGCATCCTCGGCGACCGCGACGCCGCCATGGCGAAGCTCACCGAGGCGGGCGTCGGCAACGCGGTGTACTACCCGACGCCGATCCACCGGCTGAAGCCGTACTGGGAGCCGGACCAGAAGGCCGGCCGCACCTGGGACCTGCCCGAGACCGAGCGCGCCGCCGCCGAGGTCGTGTCCCTCCCGGTCCACCCCGCCCTGAGCCGCGAGGACCTGGACCGCATCGTCACCGCCGTGAACGCCCTGGGGGAGCAGCTGTGACCACCAAGCCGCTGCGGGCCGGCCTCGTCGGCCTGGGATCGATGGGCCGGCACCACGCCCGTGTCCTCGCCGGTCTGGAGGGCGTCGACTTCGTCGGCGTCGTCGACCCGTTCGGTGACAAGTACGGCGCCGCGCAGGGCGCGCCCGTGCTGAGCACCGTCGAGGAGCTCATCGCGCTCGGCATCGACTACGCGGTCGTGGCCTGCCCCACCGCGCTGCACGAGGAGGTCGGCCTCCAGCTCGCCGAGGCCGGCGTGTGCGCGCTGGTGGAGAAGCCGGTCGCCGACACCGTCGAGGGTGCGCGCCGGCTCGTGCAGGCGTTCGAGTCCCGCGGTCTGGTGGCCGGCGTCGGCCACATCGAGCGGTGCAACCCGGCGCTGCGTTCGCTGCGCGCCCGCCTGGAGGCCGGCGAACTGGGCGACGTCTACCAGGTCGTCACCCGTCGTCAGGGCCCGTTCCCGCACCGCATCGCGGACGTCGGCGTGGTCAAGGACCTCGCCACCCACGACATCGACCTCACCGGATGGGTGACGGGCCGCCAGTACGTGTCGATCGCCGCCCACACCGTCTCCAAGAGCGGCCGCGAGCACGAGGACATGGTCTCCGCGGTCGGCCGCCTGGACGACGGCACGATGGTCAACCACCTGGTCAACTGGCTGAGCCCGCTCAAGGAGCGGTTCACCTCGGTGACCGGCGAGCGCGGCTGCTTCATCGCTGACACCCTCACGGCCGACCTCACGTTCCACTCCAACGCGGCCGTCGCGACCGAGTGGGAAGCCCTCCGGGCGTTCCGGGGCGTCTCCGAAGGTGACATGATTCGGTACGCCATACCGAAGCGGGAGCCGCTCCAGGTCGAGCACGAACTGTTCCGGGACGCCGTGCTCGGCAAGCCCGCCGACATCTGTACCCTCCGCCAGGGCATGCGGACGGTCGAGGTGGCGGCGGCGGTGCTCGAGTCGGCGATGGGCCTGAGGAGTGTCAGCCTTCAGCCGGAGGACCTGTCGACCAGTGGTACCTGAGATTCACCCGTCGACGGAGCGGCCCGCGCACACCCGCGCTGTGCCGCTCCTCGGCAGCGGGCACGGGGGCTCGCTGACCGGTTCACCGGGCAGCATCAGACGGGCGGGGACCCATGACTAGGGCCCGCTTCCGGCACCTCGCGTCCGAGCGCTCCACCCCCACGCGAGTCCTTCCCCTCACCGCCCGGCCACGGACCGGCCGTCGGCGACCAGGAGCCGGAATATGAGTGCCGTTCCCGACGTCAGTGTGATCGTCGCTGTCTACAACACCATGCCCTACCTGACGGAGTGCCTGAACTCCCTGGTGGGGCAGAGCATCGGCCGCGACCGGCTGGAGATCGTCGCGGTCGACGACGGCTCCACCGACGACAGCGGCCGCGAACTCGACCGGTTCGCCGAGCGCTACCCGGACACCGTCAAGGTGATCCACCAGGCCAACTCCGGCGGCCCCGCCGCGCCCAGCAACCGGGCGCTGGAGATCGCCACCGGGCGGTACGTGTACTTCATCGGCTCCGACGACTACCTCGGCGAGGAAGCCCTGGAGCGCATGGTGACCGAGGCCGACCGGCGCGGCGCGGATGTCGTCGTCGGCCGGATGGTCGGCACCAACGGGCGCTACGTGCACCAGGCGCTGTACAAGGACGGCAACCGGGACGTCACCCTGGACGACTCCGCGCTGCCGTTCACCCTGGCCAACACCAAGCTGTTCCGCCGCGAACTCGTCGAGAAGCACAAGCTGCGCTTCCCCGAGCACCTGCCGGTGGGCAGCGACCAGCCGTTCACCATCGAGGCGTGCGTGCGCGCGCGGAAGATCTCCGTCGTCGCCGACTACGTCTGCTACTACGCCGTCAAGCGCGGCGACGCCAGCAACATCACCTACCGCGCCGACCACCTGTCCCGGCTGCGCTGCACCGCCGAGATCATGGAGTTCACGGCCTCCCTGGTCGAGGCGGGCCCGACCCGGGACTCCGTGCTGCGCCGGCACTTCACCTGGGAGCTGGCCAAGCTCGTACAGGACGACTTCCCGGGCCTGGAGCGCTCGCTGCGCGAGGACCTCTGCGCCGGCATCGCCAAGCTCGCGGGCGCCTACTTCACCGACGGCATCCGTGACGCCATGGACGTCAAGCGCCGGGTGCGCATCGCGCTCGCCCAGGCCGGCGCCGTCGACGAGCTGACCGAGGCCATCAGCGCCGAACGCGACGGGCGCACACCGCCGTTGCTCCTCGACGCCGACGGCGCGTACGTCCGCTGGCCCGGCTTCCGCGACCCGCGCCTGGGGCTGCCCGACCGCACCTTCGCCGTCCTCGGCGAGTCGGTCGCCGCGCACCTCGCGCAGGGCACCGACCTGCTGGCGTCCGCCTGGGAGCAGCCGGGCGACGACCTGCTGTACACCGCGTCCGTGCGGGTCCCCGTCGTCGGCGACGTCCGGGGCGCCACCCTGCGGCTCGTGCAGGGCGCCATGCCCAAGTCGGCCGACAAGCCCGGCGCCCGCCGCGTGCCCGCCGGGCGTGAACTGCCCGCCCCGGTCGGCGAGGTCACCGCAGAGCCGGCCGAGGACGGCACCGCCACGGTGCTGCGCGCCCGCGTCCCGCTGGAACGCCGTACCGTGAAGCTGGGCGTGCGCGTCTACCTGGACGTCGCCGGGTCGACGTACGAGATCCCGGTGCGCGGCACCGGCAAGCCGATGCCGCTGGCCCGCCGCTGGGGCCGCGAGGAGGACCCGTACCGCGCGTCCGCCCTCGTCAACGACAAGGGCCGGGTGGTGGTGCACACGGCCCGGATGCACACGCCGAGGCACACCCTGGCGTTCGAGGCCCTGCGGGGCTTCGCGGGGAAGCTGAGGCGGAAGCTGAAGTCCACGCTGAAGCGCGCGCTCAGGCCCGTGCTGAAGACCAAGCAGAAGTCCCGTAGGAAGTAGCCACTGTCCATGAACATCTGTGTAGTAGCGCTCGGCAAGATCGGGCTTCCGCTGGCCGTGCAGTTCGCGTCGAAGGGCCACAAGGTCATCGGCGCCGACGTCAACGAGAAGGTCGTCGAGCTGGTCAACGCCGGTGTCGAGCCCTTCCCCGGCGAGCACGACCTGGACGTCAAGCTCAAGCAGGCCGTCGACGCCGGCCTGCTGAGCGCCACCACGGACACCGCGTCCGCGGTCGCGCAGTCCGAGGCCGTCGTCGTGGTCGTCCCGCTGTTCGTGGACGCCGAGGGCGTGCCGGACTTCGGCTGGATGGACTCCGCGACCAAGGCGATCGCCCAGGGCCTCAAGCCCGGCACGCTGGTGTCGTACGAGACGACGCTGCCCGTCGGCACCACCCGCACCCGCTGGGCGCCGATGCTCGCCGAGGGCTCCGGCCTGACCGCCGGCGAGGACTTCCACCTGGTGTTCTCCCCGGAGCGCGTGCTGACCGGCCGGGTCTTCGCCGACCTGCGCCGCTACCCCAAGCTCGTCGGCGGCATCGACGAGGCGTCGACGCAGCGCGGTGTGGCGTTCTACGAGCAGGTCCTCGACTTCGACGAGCGCGGCGACCTGCCCCAGCCCAACGGCGTGTGGGACCTGGGCACCGCTGAGGCGTCCGAGCTGGCCAAGCTCGCCGAGACCACCTACCGGGACGTCAACATCGGCCTGGCGAACCAGTTCGCCCGCTTCGCCGACCAGAACGGCATCGACGTCAAGAAGGTCATCGAGGCCTGCAACTCGCAGCCCTACAGCCACATCCACCAGCCGGGCATCGCCGTCGGCGGCCACTGCATCCCGATCTACCCGCGGATGTACCTGTGGAACGACCCGTCGGCCACCGTGGTGCGCTCCGCCCGCGAGGCGAACGCCGCGATGCCGGAGTACGCCGTGGACCTGCTGGCCGCCGCCTACGGCGACCTGACCGGCGTCAACGTGCTGGTGCTGGGCGCCGCCTACCGCGGCGGGGTCAAGGAGACGGCCTTCTCGGGCGTGTTCCCGACCGTCGAGGCGCTCCGGGCGCGCGGTGCCCAGCCGTACGTCTCCGACCCGATGTACACGGCCGAGGAGCTGGCCGCGCACGGGCTGACCCCGCACCAGGGCGAGACGGTCACGGCCGCCATCCTCCAGGCCGACCACGCCGAGTACCGCACGCTGACCCCGGCCGACCTGCCGGACGTCACGGTCCTCGTCGACGGCCGCCGCACCACCGACCCGGAGGCCTGGAAGGGCGTCCGCCGGGTCGTCATCGGCGGCTGACCCCCGAAGAGTCACGCAGTGGCCCCGCCCCGCACCCCGGGGCGGGGCCCTTGTGCAGGAAGGTTTCCCATGACCTGGCTGATCACGGGCGGCGCCGGATTCATCGGCTCCCACGTGGTGAAGGCGATGCAGGACGCCGGTGAGCGCGTCGTCGTCCTCGACGACCTGAGCACCGGACGCGCCGAACGGCTCCCGGACGGCGTGCCGTTGGAGGTCGGCACCGTGCTCGACCGCGACACGGTGGCCCGGGTGCTGCGCGCGCACGCGGTGACCGGCGTGGTGCACATCGCGGGCAAGAAGCAGGTCGCCGAGTCCGTCGAGCGACCGCTGTACTACTACCGCGAGAACGTCGAGGGCCTGCGCGTCCTGCTCGACGCGGCCGTCGAGGCCGGCGTGGACCGCTTCCTGTTCTCCTCGTCCGCCGCCGTCTACGGCATGCCCGACGTCGACCTCGTCACCGAGGAGACGCCGTGCGCGCCCATCAACCCCTACGGCGAGACGAAGCTCGCGGGGGAGTGGCTGGTGTCGGCGGTGGGCGCCCGGCACGGCATGGCGACCGCGTCGCTGCGCTACTTCAACGTGGCGGGCGCCGCGACCCCCGAGCTCGGCGACGACGGGGTCTTCAACCTGGTCCCCATGGTCTTCGAGCGGCTGGACGCGGGCGAGGCGCCGTGGATCTTCGGCGACGACTACCCCACGCCCGACGGCACCTGCGTGCGGGACTACATCCACGTCGAGGACATCGCCTCCGCGCACGTGGCCGCCGCGCGCCGGCTGGCCGCCGACCCGGGGGCCCGGCTGGTCCTCAACATCGGCCGCGGCGAGGGCGTCTCGGTCGCCGAGATGGTCGGTCTCGTCCAGGAGGTCGCGGGCCGTACGGACGTCCGGCCGAAGGTGGCCGAGCGGCGGCCCGGCGATCCGGCGCGCGTGGTGGCCTCGGCGGACCGCATCCGCGCGGAGCTGGGCTGGAGCGCCGAACGCGGCGTGCGCGAGATGGTCGAGTCGGCGTGGGCCGGGTGGCGACTGCGCCACCCGTGAGACCCGCCAGGTGCCCGGCCGAACGACTGAGGCCCCCCGGAGGAGTCCGGGGGGCCTCAGTCATGTGCACGGTCGCTCGCCGGAGCTACTTCCGGCCGAGGTCCTCGCCCAGGAACAGCTCCTCGAAGTGCTTCTGCACCACCGGCCAGTCCCACACGGTCAGCGCGTGCTGGGTGGCCAGCTCGCCCGCCGCGCGCCAGGCCTCCTCGGTGGCCGTCGTCTTCAGGATCCGCTCGGCCGCCTCCTGCGGGGACCCCACGACCCAGCCCTCCGGGTAGAGGGTGCGGGCGCTGTTCGGCTTGCCCGCGTAGAACGGCCAGTCGCGCACCACCGGGACGGCACCGCTGGCCGCCCCCTCCATCAGACCGACGTGGCAGCCCTCACGCACCGAGGAGCTGAGGATCGTACCGATGTCGACGAGCTTGCCCGGCACGTCGTCCGTCGGGCCGAGGCGGACCACCGCGCCGGACTCCTCCAGCGGCTGGAGCATCTGCTCGAACTCGCGCAGGTAGTCCCGGGTGGCCTTGCTGGTCCTGCGGTCCATGTCGCCGCCGACCAGCAGCAGCCGGTAGCGGTCGTCGTGCTTGCGGACCCGCTGCAGGACGTCGATGGCCCACTTGGGGTCCTTGGCGACCTGGCTGATGCCGACCAGACCGAGGTTGAAGCGCGCCTCGGGCGACTTGGGCCGGTCGAAGCCCGCCAGGTCCATCGCGTTGTCGAGGACGTGGAAGCGCGGGGCGTGCTCGCCGCGCAGCATCGGCACCAGCGACGTGGTCAGGTCCTTCACGTGCGGGGCGACGAACACCAGGTCGTCGACGCGCGAGAAGTCCGTCATGTGCGGCCAGCGGGTGAACGCCTCGTAGCTGTGCAGGCGCACCACGACACGGGTGGTGCCCGGGTCGATCGTGGTCAGCATGCCGGCGGGGCCCGCCGCCCACTCCAGGAACACCGTGTCGGCCCAGTCGAGGTGGGGCCGCATCAGGCGCTCCACCTCCTCGTGGTAGTCGCTCTCCCCGTCGGTCAGCCGGTCCTGCAGCATCCGCGGCGCGGCCCAGGAGATGCGCTTGAGGTGCTTGTTGGCGGCCAGGTCCAGGTAGCGCAGCTCGACGCCCGGGTGGTCGCCGAAGTGCTCCTTGATCAGGTGCAGGAAGTTGTCGTTGGCGCTGGTGGTGACCAGCAGCCGCAGCGGGCGGTCGGTCGGCGCGGGCGCCGCCGGTGCCCTGCGGCCGCGCGGCCGGCTCAGGGCCTGCATCGCCGTCGAGCGGTACAGCGGGGCGACGAAGCCCTGCGCGTCCCTCGCCAGCGGGCTGGAGAGCTGGTCGATGTGCAGCACTCGGTGGAAGTCCAGGAACAGCGCCCGGTTCAGCGCCTCCGCGGCCTCCTTGACGTGGCCCTTGGCGAACTCGGCGTCGGCGAGCGCCAGTCGGGCCGCCACCGCCTTCTCGATGCCGCGCGGGCTGATGCCCTTGCCGATCTCCTGCATCGCGGCCTCGTCGTAGAGGTCGGCCTTGAGCTTGAGGTCGGGGATCTTCGCGGCGGCGTCGGCCAGGGTCAGCGCCGCACCGCTGGTGCGGCCCGCCCAGCGCATGCCCTCGGCGACGTAACGCGAGGTCGCGGCGCGCACCTTGGTCGGCATGCCGGGCGCGGTGACGGCGGAGCGCCACAGCCGGGCACCGACGCCGGAGCGCATCACCGGGCGGGGGGTCGCGGCGCGGACGATCTGCGCGGGCAGGTGGTCCACGGTCCGCTTCACGTCACGGGTGATGGCGTGCAGCGGCGGCAGCACGGAGCCGCGGGCACCGGCGGTACCGCCCTGCGCCTTCAGCTCCTCGACGGCCTTCAGCGCGGGCGCCAGGCCGAACCGGGCGGGCGCGGCGCGGTTGAACTCCGCGAGCCGCCACACCGTGTACACGGCGCCCGGGTCGAGCGCGACGAGGACGTCCGCCTTGCGGGCGCGCGAGCGCAGCCAGGAGTCGCGCCCCGCCTGCATCCACACGCGCAGGCCCGCCGGGGACTTGCTGGCCCGGCGGCGCAGCGCCTGGCTGCGGTGCTTGAGGTTGCGCGGCAGCTGGTGCAGTTCGGCCAGCTCGCTCTCGGCGAGCTGCTCCGGTACGCCCTCGGCGTCCATGGGGAACGTGCCCGCGAGGCGGACCCGCGCACCGAGCGCGTTGAACTTGCGCACCGAGTCGGCCAGGACGCCGTACTGCGGCCAGGTGGAGGCGACGAGCAGGACTTCGGTCACTTGGCGAGCTCCTCGACGAGGTTCTTCACGGCGACGGACATCAGCGCCTCGCGAGTGAACTGGTTGGCGTGGGCCATCGCTTCGGCGTGCTCCTCGTCGGTCGTCTCGACGGCCATGTGGGCGGCCCGGATGAACGACTCGGTCAGCCCCTCGACGTCGAGGCCGGGCGCGCCGGTCCACAGCGGGTGGCCGCGCAGCACGTTCGAGGCGTCGTGCTCGACGGCGTGCGCCGAGACGATGGGCAGGCCGGTCGCCATGTACTCGTAGACCTTGCCGGAGGTGACGTACCGTCCGCCGATGAGGATCAGCACCATGGCGTCCCAGCCGGCGTAGATCGAGGCCACCTCGGCCTTGGCGGCGGGGCCGCCGAAGAAGACGCCGTCGGCCTCGGCCTCCTTGAGGACCTCGGCGTGCCGGTTCGCGCCCCGGTTGGCGCCGTTGCCGATGTGGCCGCGCAGCTCGAAGCGCGCGTGGGCCAGCAGGGGCTCCTTCTCGCGGGCCGCCCGCCAGGCGTTCAGCACCGTCTCCAGGTGCGGGATGGAGAAGTTGACCGTGCCGAGGTAGCCGAAGACCAGGCCCTTGTCCGGGTCGGCGTTGTGCACCCGGCCCGGGGAGCTGTCCGCGTCGTAGCCGTTGCGCACCACGTGCACGCGGTCGGCGAACTCCGGGTAGCGGGTCCGGTAGTGCTCGGCGATCGGGTCGTTGACGACCCACAGGGAGACGGCCTGGTCGAGGACCTTCTTCTCCCAGCGGCCCTCCTCGGAGTCGCGGGCGAAGGCCTCGACGCCGTCGATGACGTCGATGGACCAGCCGTCGCGGAAGTCGACGGCGTAGGGCACGCGTTCGTCCTCCCACAGCTTCCAGGCCGCGGCGAGGTTCACGTACGGCACGCAGCTGGCGAGCACCAGGTCGGCCGTCTTCTCCCGGTGGATCTTCGCGACGGCCTGCTCCAGGTCGGAGCGCCACTCGCCGAAGTTCGGCTCGGGGAACGTCTTCGTCTGGCGGCGGCGCAGCGAGGCGACCCAGCCGTTGGGGTTGAGGGCGCGGGCCTCGTCGTAGAGGCGGAGGTCCGTCTCCAGGTCCTCACGGGCCAGGGGCAGTTCGACGATCTCGACGCGCGGGTCGACCGCGTCCAGCAGGGAGAGGTCGATGCCGGAGTCGAGCTCCCAGGACTCCCGGGCGATGTTGACCACCGTGACGTCCCAGCCGACCTTCACGAACTGGTTGGCGGTCTCGCGCATGCGGTAGGTGGAGCTCTTCGCGGCGGGCGGGAACCCGATGGCGAGGTAGATGACGTGCGGCCGCCTGCCTTCCGCGGGCGGGCCGGACGGGGACGGGGGAGACGATGCCATAGCTGTCGACGCTAGCACGGTGACGTGCGCGGGAACCGGTTACGGACGGCCGCCCGGTGTCCGGGCGGCCGAGGGGTCCGGCGGACCGCGTCACGCGTGCCGGCGGCCCTCCTTCCACTCCTCCATGAGGCGTACGACGTTCTCGGCGGCCCTGCCGTCGCCGTACGGGGTGCCGGGGTCGCCGGCGGGCACGGGACGGGTCACGGTCGCGGCCAGTTCGTCCGGCGCGAGCGTGTGCGGGTCCGGGACGAGCACGTTCCACCCGGTGTCGACGGTCTCCACCCACTCGGTCTCCGGGCGGATGGTGGTGCAGATGCGCTCCAGCAGGAAGGCCTCCTTCTGGAGGCCGCCCGAGTCGGTGACCACGCCGACGGAGGCGAGGACGGCGGCGACCAGGCTCGCGTACGGCAGCGGACGGCCGACGTGGATGTTGCCCTGGGCCAGGTCGATGCCGTGCGCCTCGGCGCGGGAGACCAGCCGGGGGTGGGCGGCGAGCGCCACCGGCACCGGCAGCTTGGCCAGCGAGCCGAGGATCGCCGACAGCCGCTCGGGGTCGTCGGTGTTGTCCGGGCGGTGCAGGGTCGCCAGCAGGAACGGCTCGGCGGGGTCGATGCCCTCGGGCAGCTCGGGCGCCGGGAACTCGCCGGCCCGGACCTGGTCGCGGATGCGCAGGCAGATGTCGACCATCACGTCACCGGCCAGCCGGGCGCGGTCCGCCAGGCCCTCCGCCGCGAGGTGGCGCATGGCCTCCTCGGTCGGGGCCAGCAGCAGGTCGGCGCAGTGGTCGGTGAGGACGCGGTTGTGCTCCTCCGGCATGCGCCGGTTGAAGGAGCGCAGGCCGGCCTCCAGGTGGGCGACCGGCAGGTGCATCTTCACGGCGGACAGCGCGCCGGCGATGGTGGAGTTGGTGTCGCCGTAGACGAGGACCCAGTCGGGCTGCTCGCGGTCCAGCACCGGGTCGAGCGCGGAGAGCACCGAGCCGGTCTGCACGCCGTGGCTGCCGGAGCCGACGCCGAGGTGGACGTCGGGGTCCGGGATGCCGAGGCCGGAGAAGAAGACGTCGGAGAGGTCCGCGTCGTAATGCTGCCCGGTGTGCACGATGACGTGCTCGTGCTCAGTCCTGGCGAAGGCCGCGGCGATGGGCGCGAGCTTCACCAGTTGAGGACGGGCCCCGACGATGCTGATGACTTTCACTGAGCACTCTTCTTCTCGGTCGGATCTGTGTCGGCGGATCTGTGTCGGCGGATCTGATCGGCGGATCCGGGTCGCCGGACCTGCGCGGCAGATCTTTGTCGGATCTTTCCGCACGTAATGGTAGGCAACTCACGTGCTGACCAGCCCCGCGGCCGGAGCGGGCGCGGGGCGTCACGACGTGTTCATGCCGTGGTCAGACAGCGGGTTCGGGCCCGTACGACCGCCGGATAACGATTGAGTGAACCGGCCGCGCACGCCCACCGAACCACGGATCCCCCTTCTATGGGATGCCCGGGGGGCCCGAATGGTTGCCCTGCGGCCGCGGGCCGCTGCCCGGGGCGCCCCTAAAGCGCGCGCTCGGTGAGGGTGCCGTCCTTCTCGTCGTACAGGGCGCCGGTCTGCGGGCACTCCCACACGCCCGGCTCGGCGTCCTTCTCCACGAGGCGCACGCCCGCGCGCCCGACCCAGCCGACCTGCCGCGCGGGCACGCCCACGACGAGCGCGAAGTCGGGCACGTCCTTGGTGACGACGGCGCCTGCGGCGACCATCGCCCAGCGGCCGATGGTGAGCGGCGCCACGCACACCGAGCGCGCCCCGATCGAGGCGCCGTCGGCGATGCGCACCCCGACGGCCTCCCAGTCGCCGCCGCGCTTCTGCTTGCCCTCGGGGTCCACCGAGCGCGGGTTGTGGTCGTTGGTGAGCACCACGGCCGGGCCGACGAACACGCCGTCGCCGAGCTCGGCCGGCTCGTAGACCAGCGCGTAGTTCTGCAGCTTGCAGTTGTCGCCCATGCGCACGCCCGAGCCGACGTAGGCGCCCCGGCCGACCACGCAGCCCTCGCCGAGCCGGGCGCCCTCGCGGATCTGTGCGAGATCCCACACGCTGCTGCCCGCACCGATCTCGGCGCTCTCGTCGACCTGCGCACTGGGCTGGACCCTGTAGTTCACTTCTCCGCCTTCCGCTCTTCGGCCTCGCCCGGCGAGCATACGGCGAAGGGGCGGTCCGGCCGTCACACGGCGGCCGCGGGGGTGCGGGGCCCCGACGAAGCGGTCGTTTCGTGTACGTGCTGTGTGCATGCTGTGGCCAAACGTGATTCATGTCATGTCCCTGGAAATCGCAGCGGGTATTGCATGTGCACTTCACGCAAAGCGATGATCCCTTGACCATTTTTTGGATCTCTTTATCTACGGGGCGTGTGTGTCAAGGGTGGGGAAAGGGGGGCGGCTCTGTGCTGCCCTCGCGATGACCGGAGTACTGCTGTCCTGGGGGGTCGGGAACGGCGGTTCGCCCGCCGCGGCCGCCGTCGCCTGTCCCTCGGGCGTCGACTCGGACTTCAACGGTGACGGCGCACGGGACACCGTGATCGCCGACCCCGAGGCGACCGTCGACGGGGTCGCCAGGGCCGGGGCCATCAACGTCGTGTACGGCGGCGGCAAGGGGACGGTGACGCTCACTCAGGCGCTCGACGCGATCCCCGGCGTCCCCGAGACGGGCGACCGCTACGGCTTCGCGCTGGCGGTCTACGACGCGGACCTCGACGGCTGCAGCGACCTCGCGGTCGGCGAGCCGTACGAGGACATCGGCACGAACGTCGACTCCGGCGCCGTGCACCTGATCTACGGGTCCCCGAGCGGGATCAACGCCGGCAAGCCGGTCAAGGAGTTCTACCAGGGCACCGACAAGCCGCTCGGCGGCGGTGCCGAGGCCGACGACTGGGTCGGTTACGCCGTCGCAGCCGGGAAGACCGCGGCCGGCCAGCCCTACCTGCTGATCGGCAGCCCCGGCGAGTCCCTCGGCACCATCGAGGACGCCGGCGCCTTCTACTACGTCAGCGGCACCGCCCAGACGGTCACCATGACGGGCCAGGACACCGAGGTCGCCGGCGCCGTCTCCGGCTCAGCCGAACCGGACGACCGCTTCGGCTCGTCCATCGCCGCCACCCCGACCCACTTCGCGGTCGGCACCCCCGGCGAGGCCCTCGGCACCACCACCTTCGCCGGCGGCGTGGGCCTGTTCACCCACGCCCTCACCAACGGCTACCCCAAGCCCATCGGCGGCCTCGGCCAGGACCAGGACACGATCAGCGGCGCCGAGGAGGTCGGCGACCAGTTCGGCGACGCCCTCGCGATGGTCCCGTACCGCCCCGCCGGCGCCACCTCCACCACCGAGTCGCTGCTCGCGGTCGGCGTCCCCGGCGAGGACCTGTCCACCACCGTCGACGCCGGCGCCGTCCAGGTCTTCCGGATCACGGCGAGCGGCAGCTGGTCCGAGGTCGCCTGGATCGACCAGAACAGCGCCGACGTCGACGGCGACGCGGAGGCGGGCGACTTCTTCGGCAAGCGGCTCGCCGCCGTCAACACCTCGCCGAGCGCCACCTCCACGGCCACCACCACCCGTCTCGCCATCGGCGTCCCCGGCGAGGAGTCGTCCGAGGAGCACGCCGACAAGGGCGGCGTCCTCGTCGTCCCGATGGTCGGCGCGGCCGGCGGCTCCGACCAGTGGATCGACCCCGGCTACGGCATCCCCGGCACACCCGCCCCGCGCCAGCTGGCCGGCCTGTCCCTGGCCGCGACCCCCTCGCTGCTCTACGTCGGCATGCCCTACGGCCCCGCCGAGGGCCACGCGGTGCACGGCTTCCCCTGGAACGTGGCCTCCGGCGGCGCCCCGACCGTGACGTACCAGCCCGGCACGGGCGGCATCCCGGCCGGCGACGTCGCCTTCGGCGCGGCCGCCCGGTGACGGCCCGGCCCCGCCGGACGTCCCGCCGGAGCACGGCCTCCGGCCCGAACCCCTTCACAGACTTGACGCAACTGGAGCGTGGACGCGTGTCCGCAGACAGACACACACCGATGCGGCGAGGCGTGCTCCGGCGCGCCGCCGTGGCGGCCGCCGTCGCCGGCGCGGTGGCGGCCGGGGGCCTGGCCGTCCTCCCGGACGGTGGCCCGGGGCACGGCCCGGCGCCCGTCGCCGCCGACCAGCCCGTGGTGACCGAGCAGCAGGCCCTCGCCCGGGCCAAGGACAGCGGGAAGAAGACCGAGGTCGTCGGCCTGCGCACCGAGCGGCGCGAGATCTTCGCCGAACCCGACGGCACCTTCACCGCCCGCGAGTACACCGAGCCCGTGCGCACCGTCCAGGGCGGCAAGTGGGTCCCGATCGACCCGACCCTGGTCCGGCGGGCCGACGGCGGCTGGAGCCCGAAGGCCGCCACCGTCGACCTGGCCTTCTCCGCCGGACAGGCCGGCCGGCCGTTCGTCACGATGCAGCGCGCGGGCCGCGAGTTCGCCCTGACCTGGCCCTACGGCAAGCTGCCCGCCCCGCGCGTCGAGGGGGAGACGGCCACCTACGTCGACGCCCTGCCCGGCGTGGACCTCACCGTGCGCGCCGAGACCGACGGCTTCGGCCACCTGCTGGTCGTCAAGACGCCCGAGGCGGCGGCCGACCCGCGGCTGGCCGCCCTGGACCTGGGCCTGACCACCGACGGCCTGAAGGTCGCCGAGGACGCCACCGGCGCGATCGTCGCCGAGGACGCGGTCGTCGGCGGCACCGTCTTCGAGGCGGGCAAGCCGGCGATGTGGGACTCGGCGGCGGTCCAGGAGGCCGCGGCGAAGGAGGACGGGCCGAAGGCGGTCGCGCGGGCGGTGAAGTCGGCCGCGGCATCGGCCGACACGGCGGCAGCCACCCCCTCCCCGACCGTCGGCCCCAAGGCCCCGGCCGCATCCAGGGCTCCTCAGGCCTCCAAGACCCCCGAGGCCGCCCTCGAAGGCCCCGGCGGTGGCGGCAAGGTCGCCCCGCTCGACGTCGCGGTCGGCAAGGGCAAGCTGCGGCTCGTCCCCGACCAGAAGCTGCTGCGCGGCAAGGACACCGTCTTCCCGGTCGTCATCGACCCGATCCAGCGCACCACCTCGCGCTCCTCGTGGACCGGCGTGATGTCGGGCATGCCCGGTGAGCAGGACTGGAAGTACTCGGGCAGCGCGGGCGTCGGCAAGTGCCCCACCGACTACAACCCGGTCTCCTGCAACGGCGTCGGCGTGCGCCGCGTGATGTTCACGCTGCCGCTCTCCTTCTACAAGGGCAAGCAGATCCTCGGCGCGACCTTCTCCGCCCGCGTCGAGCACATCTACAGCGCGTCCCCGACCGCCGAGCCCATCCAGCTCTACCGCATCGGCGGCCAGAACTACTCGCTCAGCTCGTCCAGCAGCTGGTCGAACACCTCGGACGACTGGGACGACTACCTCCAGACCGTCGACAAGGCGATCTCCCCGACCTCCTGCTCCAGCCAGCCCAACCTCAACTTCGAGAGCGGCGCGACCGGCGAGCTGACCAGCGAGGTCAAGACGGCCGCGGCCGGCGGTTGGAACTCCATGACGCTGGGCCTGCGCGCGGCGGACGAGTCCCGGTTCGCCGAGTGGAAGCGGATCTGCGGCAACGCCTTCCTGTCGGTCAAGTACAACAATCTGCCGCGGCAGATCAAGACGTCGGACATGTCGACCGACCCGGGCGGCGTGTGCAAGTGGGGCTCCGGACGCGCCTACACGGACACCCCGCCCAAGCTGATGGCCATCGCGAGCGACCCGGACCACGGCAACGGCCAGACCGACAAGGTGAAGGTCCAGTTCAAGGTCGAGTGGGGCGGCAGCAGCCCGGGTTCGTACACGTACACCACTCCGGACTGGCTGTCCCCGACGACCGCCACCAAGTTCACGCACACCGTGAAGTCGACGATCCCGCAGAACACCGTCATCTACTGGAGCGCCCGCGCCTACGACGGTGACGGCTACGGCCCGTGGAGCTCGGAGGGTGACACCCCCCAGCGCTGCGAGTTCATGTACGACAAGACGTGGCCGGGCAAGCCGCTGGTCCTGTCGAAGCAGTACCCGTCGGACACCGTCTACCACGACGGCGTGGGCACCTACGGAACCTTCACCTTCTCGCCCAACCCGAACGACTCCGTCCTGGACGCGGACGTCGTCAAGTACACCTACTCCTTCGACGGAGCGGCGCCCCTGCCGCTGAACCCGTCCACCGGTGGCGGTTCGGTCTCGCTGCAGTGGATGCCGACCCGGGCCGGACGCCACGTCCTCGAAGTGGTCGCCATCGACAAGGCCAACCACGCCAGCAGCACGCCCTACGACTTCCTGGTGAGTGAGGGCAAGCCGGTCGTCGCCCAGTGGAACCTCGCCGACCAGGCCGGTGACACCGAAGCGCACGACGAGAGCGGCGAGTTCTCGGCCACGGCCGGCACCAACGTCGCCTTCGGCGTGGACGGCCCCGGCGGCAAGGTCGACAAGGCCGCCCGCTTCGACGGCAGTTCCGGCGCCTACCTGGACGCCAGCGAGACGGTCCTGGACACGTCGAAGAGCTTCAGCGTCAGTGCCTGGGTGCGGCCCACCGCGCTCGACAAGGACATGACGATCGTGAGCCAGGACGGCACCGGCGAGCCCGGCTTCACCCTCGGCTACGACGCGGGCGCCCAGACCTGGAAGTTCGCCGTCCCGGTCAACGACGTCGACTCGCTCGGCGAGTGGAAGGCCGTCTCCACCGGCGTCTCCGTGGTCAAGGACCAGTGGGTGCTGCTGACCGGCGTGTACGACGCCCAGAAGACCGGCGGTCCCCAGCTCCAGCTCTACATCAACAAGGACCTCAAGGGGTCCGCGGCCCGGCGGTCCGCCTGGAAGTCGTACGGCCCGCTGCAGATCGGCCGCACCACGGCCAAGAGCGGCTACCGCGACCACTTCACCGGTGACCTCGCCGAGGTCCGCGTCTTCGACCGCGTCCTGCCCCCGGCCCAGGTCGCCGAGCTGATGACGGTCAAGCCGCTGCGCAAGGGCTACTGGCAGCTCGACAGCGCGAGCAGCGGCTCCTCCGCCGAGACCGGCGGCGGCCAGGCGCTGACCCTCGCGGGCAACGCGGCCATCTACCGCCCGGCCGACCCGCTGTTCGACACCGCCGCCCTGGTGGGCGACGGCAACCTCGTCCTGGACGGCGACGGGGACTACGCGTCCACCGCGACCGCCCCGGTCACCGGCAACACCAGCTTCACGGTCTCGGCCCGCGCCCAGCTCACCTCGCTGGACCCGGAGAAGTCCCAGACCGTGCTGTCGCTGCCGGGCGCCAACGCCAACCGCATCCAGGTCCGCTACCAGGCGGCCACTCAGCAGTGGGAGCTGGCCATCGCGAAGACCGACACGGCCGGCGCGCAGGTCGTCACCTACACCGACGACCAGGAACTGCCCGACACGGGCGGCTCCGGCCAGCACCTGGCGGTCGTCTACGACGCCTTCGCCAACTCGGTGCGGCTGTACGTCGAGGGCCAGCTCGTGGCGGGCGCCTACGGCAAGGACGACACCCTGTGGTCCGCCACCGGCGGCCTGCAGGTGGGCCGTTCGCTGCGCGGGGCCAGCGAGTACTTCGCCGGCGCCGTCGACGAGGTCCGCGTCTACAGCGGTGCCGCCGACCAGATCGCGGTCCAGCAGATGAGCCTGCTGGAGTCCGTCCCCGACATGTGACGGGTGGTCGTCGAGCGTGGCGTGCCGGGTCCTTCGGGCCCGGCACGCCCGTCCGGGGCCCGCTTCGCTTCCCTCAGTTCCCTTCCTCGTCTCCTTCCCATCCATGACGTACTCCTTCTGCAAGGGAGTTGTTCCCGCATGCCATTTCGTGGCCGCTCACTGAGCCGCCGCATGCCCAGACGGACGGTCGTCGCGACAGTGATCGGGCTTTCGCTCGCGCTGTCCGCGTCGTCGGTCCAGGCGTCGGTGCTCGACGACGGCGACCGGGGCCGCACCAGCCGCCCCGGCGTCCAGGACGACGGCGATCCCGCCAAGGGGCGCGACGCCAGGTCGACCTCCCGCCCCTCCGACCCGGCGCACAAGGCCGCGGTCAAGGGGCTCGACAAGGCGGTGTGGCCCCACCGGGGCGGCGCCGACGTGGCCCTCGGGGCCACCACCGAGGCGGGCGGCCTGCCCGTGACGGTCGGCGCGCCCGCCGCGAAGCCGAAGGCCGCCAAGAGCGCGGCCGCCGCGGGCCCCGCAGCCCCCGCGTCCACCGCGCCCGGCAAGGTCCGCGTCGACGTCCTCGACCCGGCCCGCGCGGCCCGGCTCGGCGCCGGCGTCCTGCTCGGCGTGGCCCGCGCCGACGGCGGCACCCGCTCCGGCACGGTCCGCCTCAGCGTGGACTACTCGCGGTTCGCCGAGGGCTTCGGCGGGTCGTACGCCTCCCGGCTCCGGCTCGTCCAGCTCCCCGCGTGCGCGGCCCTCGCCGCGCCCGGCAGCAAGGACTGCCCGCAGCAGCCGACGGTGCTGCCCACGGTCAACGACGTCCGCAAGGGCACCGTCTCCGCCGACGTGACCGCCGCCCCGGCCGCCGCCGAGGGTGTGTCCACCATGGCCGGGACGGCGACCTCGCTCGTCGCGGTCGCGGCCGGCCCGTCCTCCGCGCAGGGCACCTACCAGGCCACGGCGCTGGCGCCCTCCGCGAGCTGGAGCGTCGCCACCTCCTCCGGCGCGTTCAACTGGAACTACCCGCTGCGCTCCGTGCCGACGCCGGGCGGCCTGGTCCCCACCGTGGGCCTCGGCTACTCCTCGCAGTCGGCGGACGGCCGCACCTCCGCGACCAACAACCAGGGCTCGTGGATCGGTGAGGGCTTCTCCTACGACCCGGGCTACGTCGAGCGGCGCTACAAGCCCTGCTCCGACGACGGCCACAGCGGTTCCGGCGAGCAGTGCTGGGCGTTCGACAACGCCACCGTCATGCTCAACGGCTCGGCCGGCGAGCTGGTCAAGGACGACACCACCGGCGAGTGGCACATGTCGTCCGACGACGGCAGCAAGGTCGAGAAGCTGACCGGCGCCACCAACGGCGACAACGACGGCGAGTACTGGCGCATCACCACCTCGGACGGCACCGAGTACTACTTCGGCCAGAACCGCCTGCCGGGCTGGGCCTCGGGCAACGAGGAGACCAACTCCACCTGGACCGCGCCGGTGTTCGGCGACGACTCCGGCGAGCCCTGCTACAACGCCACGTTCACCAGCGCCCACTGCCAGCAGGCCTGGCGCTGGAGCCTGGACTACGTCAAGGACACCCACGGCAACGTGATGTCCTACTTCTACGACCGCGAGACCAACTACTACGCCCTGAACGGCAAGACGGACGTCAACGGCACGGCGTACCACCGCGGCGGCTACCTGAAGCGCATCGACTACGGCCAGCGCGACGGCCAGGCCTACGCCGCCAAGGCGCCGGCCCGGATCGTGTTCAACACCGCCGAACGCTGCCTGCCCGACGCCGACTTCGACTGCGCGGAGAGCAAGCGCACCAAGGCCAACGCCTCCCACTGGCCGGACGTCCCGGTCGACCAGGAGTGCAAGTCCGGCACCAAGTGCACCATGCCCGTGCAGACGTTCTGGACCACCAAGCGGCTGACGTCGGTCGTCACGCAGATGCGCAAGGACGCCACCAGCTACCAGGACGTGGACGCCTGGACCCTCACGCACCTGTTCACCGACAACGGCGACGACTCCAAGACGCTGTGGCTGTCGAAGATCGAGCACGAGGGCCGCGCCGGCACGGCGGTCAAGCTGCCCTCCGTGGACCTGTTCGGCGAGCAGCTCGCCAACCGGGTCGACGCGATCGGCGACAACATCGCGCCGTTCCTCCGCTTCCGCCTGTCGATGGTGCTCAGCGAGACCGGCGCCCAGCTCGACGTCACCTACGCGCCCACCGACTGCACGAAGTCCGCGCTGCCCAAGCCGGGCGAGTCGACCAAGCGCTGCTACCCGGTGAAGTGGGCCCCGCCGGGCTACGTCGACCCGATCACCGACTGGTTCCACAAGTACGTGGTCTCCGCGGTCATCGAGACCGACCGCACCGGCGGCAGCGACTCGATGGTCACGCGCTACGACTACCAGGGCGACGCGGCCTGGCGTAAGGCGAAGCCGGACGGCATCACCGACGCCAAGTACCTGACCTGGGGCGGCTGGCAGGGCTACGGCAAGGTCAAGGTCACCAGCGGCACGTCCGACGTGCAGAAGACCCGGATCGACTACACGTTCATGCAGGGCATGGACGGCGACGCCGACCCGGCCGGCGGCACCCGCTCGGTGACCGTCAAGGACTCCACCGGCGCCGCTTACACGGACGACGAGGAGTTCACCGGCCACCAGCTGGAGGCCGCCACCTACGACGGCGCCAAGCTGATCTCCAAGACGATCGACACCCCTTGGAAGGCGTACACCGCCACCCAGAAGAGCAGTTGGGGCACCACCCGGGCGGCGGTCGTCCGCTCCCAGGTCGGCCGCGGCTTCAGCCTGAAGTCCGACGGGACCTGGCAGGAGACGAAGTCCACCACGACGTACGACGCGGCCAAGGGCGGCCGGGTCACCCAGGTCGAGGACCTCGGTGACGTCGGGTCCGCCAAGGACGACTCCTGCACCCGCACGACCTACGCGGACAACACGGCGAAGAACATCCTCTCGCTGCCGTCCCGGGTCGAGTCGGTCTCGGTGAAGTGCTCCGCCACCCCGGACCGCAAGACCCAGGTCCTGGCGGACGAGCGCACCTCGTACGACAACCTCGCCTTCGGCGCCGCCCCCACCAAGGGCGACGCGACGAAGACCGAGCGCATGACGGCCCACGACGGCACGACCGCGACGTACCAGGTCACCGGCACCACGGCCTACGACACCTACGGCCGCCCGACGTCCCAGAAGGACGCCAAGCTCAACGAGACCAAGACCGGCTACACGGAGACCAACGGCCTGCTGACGCAGACCAAGGTCACCAACGCCCTCGGCCACATCACGACCACCGACTACGCCCCCGCCTGGGGCATGTCTAAGGGCCAGACCGACCCGAACGGCCAGCGCACCGACCTCGCGTACGACGCCCTGGGCCGCCTCACCTCGGTGTGGCTCGCCGACCGCGCCTCGACGCAGACGCCGAGCATCAAGTACGGCTACACCGTCCGCAAGGACAAGGTCACCGCGATCAAGACCGAGAAGGTCGAGAACGACGGCTCCTACGGCGCCGAGTACCAGCTCTACGACAGCCTCCTGCGCCCCCGCCAGATCCAGACCGAGGGTCCTGACGGCACCCGCATGGTCGCGGACACCTGGTACGACGGCACGGGCAACGTCCGCAAGACGAACTCCACGTACAACGCGGCGGGCGCGGCCTCCGACGAACTGCTGCTGGTGAGCAACGGTCAGGTCGGTGCGCAGAGCCTGCTGGAGTACGACGGGGTCGGGCGTTCCACGGCCCAGATCTTCGCCGTGTCCGGCGCCGAGCAGTGGCGCACCACGACCAGCTACGACGGCGAGCTGACCCACGTCGACCCGCCCGTCGGCGGTGTGCCCACCACCACGGTCACCGACGACCAGGGCAACGTCGCGGAGATCCGCCACTACCGCGGCTCCTCGCCCGGCGCGGGTGTGCCGTACGACTCCACCAAGTACACCTACAACACCAAGGGCCTGCTGGAGACGGTCACCGACGCCAAGGGCAACGTGTGGCGGTACGAGTACGACCAGCTGGGCCGCAAGACCAGGAGCATCGACCCGGACGCGGGCACCTCGCGCACGGAGTACGACGAGCTGGACCGGCCCGTCGCCACCTGGGACGGCCGGCAGAAGAAGACCTCGACGGTGTACGACAAGCTCGGCCGCGTCGAGTCCACCTGGCAGGGTGACCCCACTACGGGCACCAAGCTGAGCGAGACCAAGTACGACAAGGCGGGGTGGCTCGGCCAGGCCTACGGCTTCCTGAGCTATACCTCCCCGACGGAGTACTTCGCCACGGCGATCCAGTCGATGGACGAGTTCTACCGTCCGCTGAAGACGGCCTACCAGGTCCCCGCCTCGCAGGGGTCCCTCGCGGGCACCTACGTCTTCTCCACGTCGTACAACCGGGACGGCACGGTCCGCGGCACCACGATGCCGGCCATCGGTGACCTCCCGGCCGAGGCGCTGACCTACACGTACGACGACCTCCAGCGCCCGGTGACGATGACGGGTTCCACGCCGTACGTCACGAACACGACCTACTCCGGCAAGAGCCTCGTGCAGCAGCTGGAGCTGTCCACGGGCAGCGGGAAGAAGGTCTGGCAGACCTACAGCTACGAGAAGGGCACCGACCGGCTGACCCGCTCGGTGGTCGACGTCTACGGCGCGACCGCCCCGGCGAAGGACTCCCGGTACTCCTACGACCAGGCGGGCAACGTCCTGTCCATCGCGGACACGGCGAACTCCGCGGCCCCGGACGTGCAGTGCTTCGCCTACGACGGCAGGCAGCGGCTGGCGGACGCCTGGACCCCGGCTGCCACGGCGGCCACCGCCGCCGGCACCGGTACCCGCGGCTCCACCACCCCGGTGGACGGCACGGGCCCCTCGGCCTGTGACGCCGCCGCCGGTGCGAGCGCCCTCGGCGGTCCGGCCCCGTACTGGAAGTCGTACGAGACCGACGCCATCGGCAACCGCGTCTCGGACACCGTCCACGACACCGGGCTCGACGCGGCAAAGAACATCACCCGCAGCTACGAGTACGGCACGGCGGGCGCCGCGGGCGACGGCCCGCACCAGGTCACCAAGGTCACCGAGAAGACGCCGACCGGTGACCGGCAGTCGACGTACGAGTACGACGACTCCGGCAACACCACCAAGCGGACCATCGGCGGCAACGCCCAGGGCCTGCTGTGGGACGACACCGGCAAGCTCAGCGAGGTCACCGAGGCGAACGGCTCGAAGACCAGCTACGTCTACGACGGCGCCGGCAGCCGGCTCGTCCGCAAGGACCCGACCGGCACGACCGTCTACCTGCCGGGCACCGAGCTGAAGCTGTCGGCGGACGGTACGAAGACCGAGGCCACCCGCTACTACGACTTCGCCGGCCAGTCCGTCGCGGTCCGCACGGCGAACAAGGTCTCCTTCGTCGGGTCCGACCACCACGGAACCGGCGAGGTGGCCATCGACGCGGCCACGGGGGCGATCAGCCAGCGCCGCTACGACCCCTTCGGTGTTGAACGTGGTGCGACGACCGGCGTCTGGCCGGGGCAGAAGGGCTACGTCGGCGGCACGATCGACGCCTCGACCGGCCTGACGCACCTCGGGGCGCGTGAGTACGACGCGGTGATCGGCAAGTTCATCTCGGTCGACCCGATCATCGACGTCACCCAGCCGCAGCAGATCAACGGCTACGCCTACGCGAACAACTCGCCGGTCACCCACGCCGACCCGAGCGGCATGATCATCCCGGAGTGCCGGGAGGGTCTGATCGAGTGCCGGGGCGGCATGCCCGTCACGGACGTCGACCCCGGGGTGCAGAAGGCGCAGCAGGAGACCAGCAAGGCCTCCTCCGAGCTGGCCGGCGCCCAGATGCAGCAGGCCTCCGCCAAGCAGCGCATCAAGTCCGCCGGCAAGGCGCTGGTCAAGATCGCCCGGGACATCCTGGGCGTGGACGCGGCGCTGGACTGCATCTCCAGCGGCGACGTCGGCGCGTGCGGCGAGACCCTGCTCAACATCGCGGGCAGCTTCGCGGGCGGCCTGGCGGGCAAGATCCTCGCCAAGTACGGCGCCCCGTGGAAGTGGGCCAAGGGCATCAAGCTCGCCAAGCGCGTGGCCGGCCTGGTCGGCGACCTGATCGGCGGCGTGAAGGGCCTGTGGAAGGCCAACAAGGCGGTCGGCAAGGCCCGCATGGGCCTGACGAAGGCGACGGAGAAACTGGCCGCGGCCCAGAAGAAGGCAGCGGAGGCCCTCAAGAAGAGGAAGAAGACCGAGGAGGGTGGCGGCGGTTCCTGCCCGATCGGAGGCAAGCACAGCTTCCTGCCGGGCACGAAGGTGCTGCTCGCAGGCGGCAAGACCAAGAAGATCGAGAAGGTCAGGCTCGGCGACAAGGTCGTCGTGACCGACCCGAAGACGGGTGCCACCAAGGTCCGCGAGGTCGTCGGCACGATCGTCACCGAGGACGACAAGCACTTCGTCGACCTGACGATCAAGACGAAGTCCGGCAAAACGGAGTCTCTCGTCTCCACGACGACGCACCCGTTCTGGTCGGACTCCGAGCAGGCCTGGATCGAAGCGGGCGACCTGAAACTGGGCACGGGTCTGCATACGGCGAATGGTGAGCCGGTGGAACTCACCGCAATCCGTGCCTTCGACCGGCGCCAGCGCACGCACGACCTGACGGTCGAGGATGTCCACACGTATTACGTGCAGGCGGCGACTGTTCCGTTGCTGGTGCACAACTGTGGTGAGGACGGCGACTACTTGTATCGTGGAGTGCCTAATGGACACTCCAAGTACGACGATGCTCTGGAAGGGCGCGCAGTGCCTCACGGAGGACATTCGGATCCCGGTCGACATGCAGGTGGCAACACCGACAGTGAATTCACCTCATGGACTCATGACTACGAAGGCGTTGCTCTTGACGCGGCGGAAGAACTGGGTTCAGGGGGCATCGTGATGCGTATTCCTCGATCCAGTGTGCCCGCGGGGAGAGACGTGCAGATCCATGACACCGACTACGAGGTCTATGAGGAGTCGGAGCACGCCCTGCGAGGGGTGATCGAGGGTGCCGAAATCAGTATCGATAGGGGCCCCTGGCGCAGGCCTGGCGGTGCAGGGTGACGGGAGACGATGCCCCTGGGCAAGACTCGGGAGCTGACGCTGGAGGTTGCGTGGACAGGGATCGCCTTCTGCATCTCTTGGCAGGAACGGACGAGGTAAGGACTCTCTCTCGAGGTGCCCTTGCCGCAGGTGCCGCATATCAAATGCAGCAAGATGGTGTACCTGTGCATCGTCTGGTAGGCATCTACGGGAGGCGCGAGCGCATCGCGCAGCGATCGGGTCAGCCGTCCATAGGGTTTGACCGTGCACTCGAAGAACTGCGTACCTTCTCGGGTCCTGAACTCGCGCTGGGATTCATCGATGACCGTGGGCGAGGGGGTTTCTACTTCCAGCTCTTCTTCGACCCGGCGACGATGTCAGTCGTCACGTGCTTCGGTATAAAGCCGTCGACGTCGACGTTGACGCAGGAAGTCGGAGGGAGCTGACGCCGACGTAGCCGTTGGTGACGGCACTGCTGCCTCTACGGGGCCCGGTTTGACCCCTCAAGCCGGGCCCCGTAGCCTTGACCCTCGGCGTGTCGCCTGACGCGTCACATCCCCGTAAACCTCTTCCTCCGGGCAGGCCCCCACGGGTCGGTCCGGAGAGGCTGCCCGTGCGCCGGGCGGCTGGCCTGCGGGGGTGCCGTTCTCCGAGCGAAAGAGAGATCCGCGTGTACGCCATCGTGCGCAGCGGTGGTCGCCAGCACAAGGTTGCTGTCGGCGACATCGTTGAGGTTGACAAGATTTCCACCGCCAAGGTTGGCGACACGGTCGAGCTCTCGACCCTGCTCGTTGTCGACGGCGACGCCGTGACCAGCGACCCGTGGGTGCTGGCCGGCATCAAGGTCCAGGCCGAGGTCGTGGACCACCACAAGGGCCAGAAGATCGACATTCTGCGCTACAAGAACAAGACCGGCTACCGTCGTCGTCAGGGCCACCGCCAGCAGTACACGGCGATCAAGGTCACTGAGATCCCCGCGGCTGCGAAGTAAGGGACTGAGGAGAGATGGCACACAAGAAGGGCGCATCGTCCACCCGGAACGGTCGCGACTCCAACGCCCAGCGGCTCGGCGTGAAGCGCTTCGGCGGTCAGGTCGTGAACGCCGGTGAGATCCTGATCCGCCAGCGCGGCACCCACTTCCACCCGGGCGCCGGTGTCGGCCGCGGCGGCGACGACACGCTGTTCGCGCTGCAGGCCGGTGCGGTGGAGTTCGGTACCCACCGCGGCCGCAAGGTCGTGAACATCGTTCCGGTCGCCTGAGCAGGCTGATCGAAACTCTTCGCGAGGCGGACCTCACTTCCCGGGAGGGAAGGCGGGTCCGCCTTTCGCGTGTTACGCAGGAGAGGGCGCGCAGCACCACCCGCGCCGAGAGAAACACCCGTACGTACGGCAGACCGAAGTGCTGGAGGCACCCACCATGACCACCTTCGTGGACCGCGTCGAACTCCACGTCGCCGCGGGTAGCGGAGGCCACGGCTGTGCCTCCGTCCACCGTGAGAAGTTCAAGCCGCTCGGCGGACCCGACGGCGGCAACGGCGGCCGCGGCGGCGACGTGATCCTCACCGTCGACCAGTCCGTGACCACCCTCCTCGAGTACCACCACTCCCCGCACCGCAAGGCCACCAACGGCAAGCCGGGCGAGGGCGGCAACCGCAGCGGCAAGGACGGCCAGGACCTGGTCCTGCCCGTGCCGGACGGCACCGTCGTCCTGGACAAGGCGGGCAACGTCCTCGCCGACCTCGTCGGCCACGGCACCTCCTTCGTCGCCGCCCAGGGCGGCCGCGGCGGCCTCGGCAACGCGGCCCTGGCCAGCGCCCGCCGCAAGGCGCCCGGCTTCGCCCTGCTCGGCGAGCCCGGTGACCTGCGGGACATCGTGCTGGAGCTGAAGACCGTCGCCGACGTGGCCCTCGTCGGCTACCCGAGCGCCGGCAAGTCGTCGCTGATCTCCGTGCTGTCCGCCGCGAAGCCGAAGATCGCCGACTACCCGTTCACCACCCTGGTGCCCAACCTCGGCGTGGTCACCGCCGGCTCGACCGTGTACACGATCGCCGACGTCCCCGGCCTCATCCCCGGCGCCAGCCAGGGCAAGGGCCTGGGCCTGGAGTTCCTGCGGCACGTCGAGCGGTGCAGCGTCCTGGTGCACGTGCTGGACACGGCCACCCTGGAGTCCGACCGCGACCCCGTCTCCGACCTCGACATCATCGAGGAGGAGCTGCGCCAGTACGGCGGCCTGGACAACCGTCCGCGCATGGTCGTCCTCAACAAGATCGACGTACCGGACGGCAAGGACCTGGCCGAGATGGTCCGGCCCGACCTGGAGGCCCGTGGCTACCGCGTCTTCGAGGTGTCGGCCGTCGCCCACACCGGACTGCGGGAGCTGTCCTTCGCGCTCGCCGAGCTGGTCGCCCGCGCCCGGGCCGCCAAGCCCCGCGAGGAGGCCACCCGCATCGTCATCCGGCCCCAGGCCGTGGACGACGCCGGCTTCACCGTCACCCGCGAGGACGTCGACGGCGAGCCGCTGTTCCGCGTGCGCGGCGAGAAGCCCGAACGCTGGGTGCGCCAGACCGACTTCAACAACGACGAGGCCGTGGGCTACCTCGCCGACCGCCTCAACCGCCTCGGTGTCGAGGAGGAGTTGATGAAGGCGGGCGCCCGCTCCGGCGACGGCGTGGCCATCGGCCCCGAGGAGAACGCCGTGGTGTTCGACTGGGAGCCGTCCGTCGTGTCCGGCGCCGAGATGCTCGGCCGGCGCGGCGAGGACCACCGCTTCGAGGCCCCGCGCCCGGCGGCCCAGCGCCGCCGGGACCGCCAGGCCGAACACGACGAGGCGGGCCGCGAGTTCGACGGCTTCGAGCCCTTCTAGACACCCGGCCCGCCCCGGCCCGAAAGGCCCGTTGCCCGAGCAACGGGTCTTTCGTGCTGGCGGCGAGGAATTCCATGGGAATCGCTGCCGCCGTCCTCCCCGCAATTGCATTTCCGTTTCATGCGTCACAGCGGGTGAGGCACAGGGAGAAGGCGTGGCGACCCGTGCGGCGATCTTCACTACCAGGCGTGCGTGGCCGCTGCCCGGGCAGGCGAGGGGTGCGGCCTGCGGGCGTGCCGCCGACCCGATCGGCGTTAAGCTCGTGACACTCGGCTGTGAAAAACAAGGTGAATGACAGGTGGCGCCCGCATAACCAGGGAGGGGCGCTCGCCTTGCATCGCGGTAACCGCAAGTGGGAACCTTTCCCCGTTCCCTCGCCCCAAGGTAGGTCACCCTGTGTCCCAGCACATAGCCAAGCCCCGTACGACCGCAGTGATCCTGGCCGGCGGTACCGGTCAGCGCGTGGGTCTGCAGATCCCCAAGCAGCTGCTGAAGATCGCCGGCAAGGCAGTCATCGAGCACACCCTGACCACCTTCGAGCACGCCGACTCCATCGACGACGTCATCGTGCTGATGGCGCCCGGCTACGTCCCGGACGTGGAGAAGATCGTCGCCAAGGCCGGGTTCCGCAAGGTCTCCCGGATCATCGAGGGCGGCGCCACGCGCAACGAGACCACCGAGCGCGCCATCTCCGTGCTGGGCGAGGGGCTGGCCGAGGGCGAGGACGCCAACGTCCTGTTCCACGACGCCGTACGCCCCCTGCTGTCGCGCCGCGTCATCGACGACTGCGTCGCCGCGCTGGAGCGCTACCAGGCCGTCGACGTCGCCATCCCCTCCGCGGACACCATCATCGTCACGCGCACCCACGGCGAGGACGGGGAGTTCATCACCGACATCCCGGACCGCTCCCGGCTGCGCCGCGGCCAGACCCCGCAGGCCTTCAAGCTCTCCACCATCCGCCGGGCCTACGAGGTCGCGGCCGGCGACCCCAACTTCCAGGCCACGGACGACTGCACGGTCGTCCTGCGCTACCTGCCGGACGTGCCGATCCACGTCGTCGCGGGCGACGAGTACAACATGAAGGTCACCCAGCCCGTCGACGTCTTCATCGCCGACAAGCTCTTCCAGCTGGCCTCCACCGCCGCGCCCGAGCAGAACGGCGAGGAGGACTACCGCGCCCTGCTCACCGGCCGCACCCTCGTCGTCTTCGGCGGCTCCTACGGCATCGGCAAGGACATCGCCGAACTCGCCCGCGGCTACGGCGCCACGGTGTACGCGCTCGGCCGCTCCACCACCGGCACCCACGTGGAGAACCCGGAGGAGGTCGACGACGCCCTGTCCAAGGCGTACGCCGAGACCGGGCGCATCGACTACGTCGTCAACACCGCGGGCGTGCTGCGCATCGGCAAGCTGGCCGAGACCGACAACGCGACCATCGAGGAAGCGCTGAAGGTCAACTACCTGGCCCCGGTGCAGATCGCCCGTTCGGCCTACAAGTACCTGGCCGAGACCAAGGGCCAGCTGCTGCTGTACACCTCCAGCAGCTACACCCGCGGCCGGGCCGAGTACAGCCTGTACTCCTCCACCAAGGCCGCCATGGTGAACCTCACCCAGGCCCTGTCCGACGAGTGGGCCGGCGACGGCGTCCGGGTGAACTGCATCAACCCCGAGCGCACCGCCACCCCCATGCGGACCAAGGCGTTCGGCCAGGAGCCCGCGGGCTCCCTGCTGTCCTCCGAGGCCGTGGCCCGCACCTCCCTGGACGTGCTGCTCTCCGAGCTCACCGGGCACGTCATCGACGTCCGCCAGCAGGACCCGACGGCCAGTGCGGGCCAGGCGTCCGGGTTCGAGCAGGCGCTGGCCGGTGTGCTGGACCGGCACGACGGCATGGCATAATCGGCCGCAAATAGCCATACGAATTTCAGGCCTCTGTGGCTCCCCGTTAACCGGAGCCCGCAGGGGCCTGAATCCGTAGAACTCGCCCGAACTCTCTCAGCCGACGCACAGGGTCCCTTCCGATTCGGCCCGAATTGCCCCGGTCGGCGGGAATCGAAGGACCGAAGAACCGAACACCGCACCCGACCCGGCTGACCGGCCTCCCCCTCCCAGAGCAGGTTCCCCCGTGATAACCAAAGCCATCCGCGTCGCCCGTGTGGGCAGCGCTGCTGAGCTGGCCGCGGCGGCCCTCATGATGCTGGGCTACCCCTGCCTCATGCTGACCGCGCTCCTCCCGAGCGTCCCCGCCTTCGCGGCCGTGGCCGCCGTGACGTACCTCGCGGACCTCTACCTCCACCGCAGGCACAGCTACCTGATCGAGCTGCTGACCAAGGTGCGCGCGGGTCTGTCGATCAGATTCCTCGTCCGTGAGCTGCTGCTGGTGCTGCTCCTGGCCCGCCTGGACCTCTCCGAGGCGTCGGCCTTCTACGCGGCCATCGCCTGCTTCACGGTCTTCTTCGGTCTCCAGGCCCCGCACGGCGCCCTGGTGACGCTGATCGGCAAGCGCCGCTCGATGCCCGTCCAGACCCGCAACGTCGACCTGGTCTCGCGCGTCCGCATCCCCGACGCCCCGCCGCGGCTGCTGCTGCGCGACGCCGGCGAGAAGATGCTGCACCTGGACCTGCCGGCCGTGGTGGGCCTGCTCGTGTGGGCCCAGGGCGGCCCCGCCGCCGCGGCCTACGCCGGTGTCGTCGTCACGCTGGGCCTGGGCCTGCTGTACGTCCTCGCGCTGGTGCCGTACCTGCGCGCCAAGCGCATCCCGCCGCGGGCCGACAAGGTGCTGTCCGCCGTCAGCGCCTGGCTGCGCGAGTACCGCCCCGAGACGGTGCTGTACTTCTCCGGCTCCGCCGACTCGGCGTACCAGGTCAACATGTGGCTGGAGACCATGGAGCAGCTGGACTCGCGTCCGCTGGTCCTGCTGCGCGAGCACGTCATCCTGGAGAAGCTCGCCCCCACCACGGTCCCCGTCATCAGCGTGCCCGGGGGAGTGCACCTGATGAACCTGGACCTGTCGACCGTGCGGGTGGCCCTCTACGCGGCGAACGTCGGCAAGAACATCCACCTGCTGCGCGTGCCCACCATGAAGCACGTCTTCATCGGCCACGGCGACAGCGACAAACTCGCCAGCGTCAACCCGTTCAGCAAGGTCTACGACGAGGTGTGGACCGCCGGCCGGGCCGGCCGCGACCGCTACGCCATCGCCGACGTCGGCATCCGCGACGAGGACATCGTCGAGGTGGGCCGCCCGCAGCTCGCGCCCATCCAGCCGCGCCGCGAGGCCCCCGCGGGCCGCGTCCCCACGGTGCTCTACGCCCCGACCTGGGAGGGCTGGGACGACAACCCCGGCAACACCTCGCTGATCCTGGCCGGCGAGAACATCGTCAAGCGGCTGGTCGCCGCCGACCCGCCGGTCCGCGTGCTGTACAAGCCGCACCCCTTCACCGGCACCCGCAGCGCCCGCGCCGGCGCCGCGCACCGCCGGATCGAGGCCCTGGTCAAGAAGGCCGCCGCCGAGCGCGCCATGGACCCCCGCTTCACCCCCGACACCGCCGCCCAGGCCGCGGCCAAGGCGGAGCTGGCCCGCGTCGAGCAGCGCCTGGCCGAGCTGGCCCGCACGTTCGAGGGCGGCGGCGACGAGGCGGAGACCGCCCGTGACGGGCTCGTCGACTACCGCAGGCACGAGGAGGTCGCCCGGCTGCGCGCCGAGTGGAACGACGCCTACTGGCGTTCCTTCCCGGAGTGGGAGCACCGCGTGATCACCGGTGCCGAGCCGCGCCTGTACGACTGCTTCAACGTCTCCGAGGCGATGGTCTCCGACATCTCCAGCGTGGTCTCCGACTACATCGCCAGCGGCAAGCCGTACGCGGTGACCGACTCGGCGGGCCTCGGCCCGGAGGAGTTCAAGCGGCAGAACACCGCGGTGCGGGCCGCCGTGATCCTCGACAACGGCGCCACGGGCCTGGACGCCCTGCTGGCCGCCGTGCGCGACCCGGCCGCCGATCCGCTGGCCGGGGGCCGCAAGGAGCTCAAGGAGTACCTGCTCGGACCGGACGAGCCGACGTCCGTCGAGCGGTTCAACGCCGCGGTCGCCGACCTCGCCCTCAAGGCGGAGGCGCGCAACGCCGGCCAGACGGCGCGGATCGCCACGACGGCCGACGACCCGGGGCTGACCAGCACCAAGGGGGTCCCGGCCGGCTGAGTCCCGGCCGGCCGGCCGACGCGCCGGTCACGGCGTGACCCGTTCGGACCCACCGCAGGGCCCGGCCCTCCCAGGCCGGGCCCTGCGGCGTGTCCGGGCGGGCGCGCCGCCGTGCCGCCGCCCGATTTGGCGGGCACTTGGCCTGCTCTTCGCGTGCTCTTGGCGTGCTCCGGGTCACAGTGAGTGAGTGAACGCGCCGTCACGATTTCCCGTCTATCAGGTAGCCATAGAAGTGTGAGGCGCACGTACCGGAACACGTACGACGCACAGGACGAGCAGGACGAGGGGGACACGTGACCGTCGCTCAGCCGGACGTCACCGTGGTGATCGGGGCGTACGAGGCGATGCCGTACCTCGTCGAGTGCCTGGCGTCGGTCGAGGCGCAGACGCTCGCCCCCGAGCGCATCGAGGTCATCGCGGTCGACGACGGCTCCACCGACGGCACGGGTGCGTACCTGGAGGAGTTCGCCGCCCGCGCCCCCATGCCGGTCACCGTCGTCCGCCAGGCCAACTCCGGCGGCCCCAGCGGCCCGCGCAACGTCGGCCTGTCCAAGGCCGCCGGGCGCTACGTGTTCTTCCTGGACGCCGACGACCGGCTCGGGCCCGAGGCCCTGGAGCGCATGGTCGCGATGGCCGACCGCAACGGCACGGACGTCGTACTGGGCCGGGTCGAGGGCATCAACCGCAAGCCGCCCACCTCGATGTGGGGCAAGACCCTCGACCGCACGGACGTCTACTCGTCCAACATCAAGTTCACGCTCAGCGCGCAGAAGCTGTTCCGCCGGGCGATGCTCGAGCGGTACGCGATGCGGTTCGACGAGTCGCTGTGGACCGGCGAGGACGCGGTGTTCACCATGGAGGCGTACCTGCGCGCCGACGGCGTCTCGGTGGTCGCCGACCACACCTGCTACTACCTGGTCGGCCGCAGCGACGGCAAGCACGTCACCAAGACCGGCGGCTACCTCAAGCGCTTCGATTCCGCGCGCGCCCTCATGGGCCTGATCGAGCGGCTGGTCCCGCCCGGCGCCAAGCGGGACGTGCTCATGGTCCGGCCCTTCCTGGTGACCCTGCTGCCGCAGTTCGGCCCGGTGTTCCTGCGGGACACCGAGGAGGTGCGCCGGCGCAAGCTGGAGCTGGCCGCGCCGATGCTGGCCGCCCACTGGAACGAGGGCGTGGCCCACCGCCTCAAGGTCGAGCAGCGCCTGCGGCTGCACCTGGTCGCCGCGGGGCGGCCCGACCTCCTCGACGAGGTCCTCCGGTTCCTCCAGGCCAAGAAGGAGCCGGAGCCGGTGCTGGAGAAGCGCGGCACCCGGCTCTACCTGGCCTACCCGCACTTCCGCTCCCGGGCGGCGGGCGTCCCGGACCGGATCTACCTCGCCGAGCCGCGCGAGGCCAAGGGCCACCCCGGCTGGCGCCAGGGCCCGACGACGTCGTTCACCCGCCGCGCGGCCCGCAAGCTGCGCCGCCTGCTGTCGCCGCGGCGTGCGACGCCGCGCGGGGCCGCGACGACCTGAGGGCGCGCGGCAGCCGGCGCTGCCGAGGTGCTGCTCTTGACTCTCGGCTACCGGCTACCGGCTCACTGGCCTGAGCCCAGCGCGCGGCGGAGGCGGCCGCCCATCGCGCGGCGGGCGCGGCGGTAGACCGACGGCACCGGCCTGGCGGCGTGCACCAGGGCCTTCGCGCCCGCCCGGTTCTTCGCCAGCTCCCGCTTGAGCTGCGCGTTGTGCGTGTCGAGTTCGGTGATGCGCTGCTGGAGCCAGCCGAAGCGGGTGCTCAGCGAGGCGAGGTCGGTGTCGTTCCAGGGCTGGACGCCGGGCGGGAAGGACAGCGACCGCATTTTCTTCTCGAACGCCTCGCCGCCGTCGCCGTGGCTGAAGGTGTTCGGCAGGCCGTTCTTGTCCAGGAACGCCACGAACCGGTCGAAGCGCTCCCGGTGGTTGCCGGTCAGCGGGCCGAAGTCGGCCTTCTCGTACAGCTCGGCCGGGTCGGTGTCGGGCGGCGTCTGGTCGAGCCGCTGGTGCGGGATCTCGAAGTAGCGGCACAGCTCCAGCGTGCGCGAGTCGAAGGCCAGCACCGTCGCCGGCGTGCCCGCGAGCAGCGCGGCGATGTTGCCGTGGATGCGCGAGCCGAAGGAGTAGTCGAAGCCGCGCAGGTCCTCGATCCAGGTCGCCGGGTCCATGTAGACGCGGGCCTTGCCCTCCCGGTACATCGGGTGGTCGGGGTGGGTCGGCATCTCGGTGATGCGCCCGGCCGCGGAGTCCACGTCCCGCCAGTGCAGCTGCCGGGCGTCCTGGATGTTCTGGCCGATGTAGCGCAGGTGCGGGTAGCGCGCGTGGGCGCGGTCGACGATGCGGTGCAGGCCGCCGCCGCGCATGGCGGTGTGCGAGCCGTTGACCGCGATCCGCGACTCGGCGGTCAGCGCCGGCGCCTTCTTCTCGACCGGCAGCTTGTCGCCGTGCAGGAACATCGAGGGGCAGCCGATGACCTCGACGTCCTTGAAGCCCAGGCCGGTGAGGTACTGCTCGGTGAACTCACCGCGCACCCCGATCGACGCGCTGCGCTCCAGCACCGCCGCGCAGAACGCGCGCACGGTGGGCTCCATGGCCTTCAGCCGGGCGGGATCGTAGGTCACGCCCGCCTGGGCGCCCACCCCCAGGATCACCACCGGGATCTTGAGCTTGGATATCAGCCGGGTCAGCCGCTGCAGCGAGGGCTCGAAGGACGGCCGGAACGCGTTGGCCAGCGGGATGACGAAGGCGTCGTACTCCTCGCTGATCCGCCCGGCCGCGGACACGTCGGTCCGCATGCCGTTGGAGACGACCTCGGTCTCCGGCGTGGTGAGGATCTTGTGCGCGGCATCGCTGAAGATCAGGTTGCCGGAGTTGGTGCCGATGACGTCACGGTGGATGGCTTCCTCGACGGGTACGACGTCGAAGGGGCTCTTCCCGGATCTCAGGAGCAGACGCTTCACAGGGCGAACAGTAGGAGACACAAACTTCAAAAGTAGTTTGTGTTTCCTTTAATTACCATCGGAAACCCGTACAACCTTTTTGCCGTACGCGAATCGTGAGCAAATGGTCACGCAGGGGCAGCGGCCCGGCACTGTCCGCTGCGTGGACCGGGGCGCGACGCCACGACCCCTTCGCGTAGATTTCCTGACAGGCGGACCACGCCGGGCGCGCCACGCGCCGGGCGGTCCGGCGGCCGGACGAGGGGACAGTGGGCACGGTGGCAGGGGCACGGCAGGCCGTACATGAGGCGCGCAGGATCGTGGTCAAGGTCGGCTCCTCCTCGCTGACCACCGCCTCCGGCGGCCTCGACGCCGACCGGGTCGACGCCCTCGTGGACGTCCTCGCCAAGGTCCGCAGCGGCGGCGAGAAGGAGATCGTCCTGGTCTCCTCGGGCGCCATCGCCGCCGGCCTCGCCCCGCTCGGCCTGCGCCGCCGCCCCAAGGACCTCGCCCGCCAGCAGGCCGCCGCCAGCGTCGGCCAGGGCCTGCTCGTCGCCCGCTACACCGCCTCCTTCGCCCGCTACGGCGTCCGCGTCGGCCAGGTCCTGCTCACCAGCGACGACATGAGCCGCCGCGCCCACCACCGCAACGCCTCGCGCACCCTGGACAAGCTGCTCGCGATGGGCGCCTTCCCGATCGTCAACGAGAACGACACCGTCGCCACCGACGAGATCCGCTTCGGCGACAACGACCGCCTCGCCGCCCTCGTCGCCCACCTCGTCCACGCCGACCTGCTCGTCCTGCTCTCCGACGTGGACGGCGTCTACGACGGCGACCCCAGCAGGCCGGGCACCTCCCGGATCGCCGAGGTGCGCGGCCCCGGCGACCTCGCGCACGTCGAGATCGGCAGCGCGGGCAAGGCCGGCGTCGGCACCGGCGGCATGGTCACCAAGGTCGAGGCCGCCGGGATCGCCGCGGCGGCCGGCGTCCCCGTGGTGCTCACCAGCGCCGTCCACGCCGCCGAGGCGCTGGCCGGCGGGGACACCGGCACCTACTTCCACCCCACCGGCAAGCGGTCCGCCGACCGGCTGCTCTGGCTCCAGCACGCCTCTACCCCGCAGGGCTCGCTCACCCTCGACGACGGCGCGGTCCGCGCGGTCGTCGAGCGCCGCAAGTCGCTGCTGCCCGCGGGCATCGCCGCCGTCGACGGCGACTTCAGCGCCGGTGACCCGGTCGAGCTGCGCGACGGCACCGGACGCCCCGTCGCCCGGGGGCTCGTCAACTTCGACGCCAAGGAGATCCCCCAGCTCATCGGGCGCTCGACCCACGAGCTGGCCCGTGAGCTGGGCCCCGCCTACGAGCGGGAGGTCGTCCACCGCGACGACCTGGTCGTCCTGCGCTGACCGGCCCCGCCCCAGGGAGCGCGGCGAGCCCGCTGAGTCCCGGTCGAACGGGTCCTCCCGGCGAGTCGAACGGCCCGTACCGGTGGGGGACGTTCCGTGAAACCGCCCCACGGAGCCCTGCGGCCTGCTCCACTTTGTCTGGAGGGCGTGTCGCGGGGACGCGCCCCGCACGAGCGCTGCGCATGCGTGAAGGAGGCCGTCGTGAGACGAGTGCGCCCTGGGGTGCCGGCGGCCCGTGGCGGCACGAACGACTCCCCGTCGCGGCCGGCGCGGGAGGAGCGCACGTTGACCAGCGTGGCCGCGGGCGACCGGTACGAGGAGCCGAAGGACCTGCCCCGGCTCTGGCACGTCACCCTCAGCGTCTCCGGCGAGGAGGTCCCGCTGGTGGACCTGCGCCGCTCCCTGGAACAGCTCGCCCACGACCACCCCTTCCTCCTGACCAGCCGCTACGCCGGCGACCACGCCGAGATCCGCTACTGGGAGGAGGCCCGCGACCTGCACGACGCCGCCGCCGTCGCGTTGCGGCTGTGGGGCGAGCACCGCCAGTCGGCCGGGCTCCCGCCCTGGGAGATCGTCGGCCTGGAGGTCATCGACCGCGAGACCTACCACCAGCGCATCGCCGAGGGCTACGGTCCACCCCCCGCGACACCCGTGGGCGTGCATCCCTTTTGAGTGACCTCGTGCGGGACGCGGGGGAGTTGTCTCGGGACGTGGAACGCGCCGTGAACGCGTCCGCGCGGCGCACTACCCTTCCCTCATGACCACGCTCTCGCCGTACGACTCGATGTCCCCGGTCACCCGGGCCGCCTACCGGGCCAAGGCCGCCGCGGCCGACCTCGCGCCGCTGCCGCGTGCCGTCAAGGACGACGCCCTCCTCGCCATCGCGGACGCGCTGGAGGTCCGCACGAGCGAGATCGTCGAGGCCAACGCCCAGGACGTCGCCAAGGCCCGCGAGGCCGGGACCAGCGAGGCGATCGTCGACCGGCTCACCTTGACTCCCGAGCGGGTCCGCGCCATCGCCTCCGACGTGCGCGACGTGGTCTCCCTGCCCGACCCGGTCGGCGAGGTCGTCCGCGGCTCAACCCTGCCCAACGGCATCGACCTGCGCCAGGTCCGCGTCCCGCTCGGCGTCGTCGGCATCATCTACGAGGCCCGTCCGAACGTCACCGTGGACGCCGCCGCCCTCTGCCTGAAGTCCGGCAACGCCGTCCTGCTGCGCGGCTCCGCCTCCGCCTACGAGTCGAACACCGCCCTCGTCCGCGTGATCCGCGACGCCGTCGGCGGCGCCGGACTGCCCGCCGACGCCGTCCAGCTCGTGCCGGGCGAGAGCCGCGACAGCGTGCGCGAGCTGATGCGCGCCCGGGGCCTGGTCGACGTGCTGATCCCGCGCGGCGGCGCCTCCCTGATCCGGACCGTCGTGAACGAGTCCACCGTGCCCGTCATCGAGACCGGCACCGGCAACTGCCACGTCTACGTCGACGCCCAGGCCGACCTCGACATGGCCGTCGACATCCTGATCAACTCCAAGGCCCACCGCGTCAGCGTCTGCAACGCCGCCGAGACCCTCCTGGTCCACCAGGACATCGCGGCCGAGTTCCTGCCGCGCGCCCTGGACGCCCTCGCCGACGCCGGGGTCACCGTCCACGCCGACGAGCGGGTCATGGCCCACGCCAAGGGCTCCCGGGCCACCGTCGTGGAGGCCACCCCGGAGGACTGGGAGACCGAGTACCTCTCCCACGACATCGCCGCCGCCGTCGTGGACTCCCTCGACCGGGCCGTCGAGCACATCCGGCTGTGGACCTCCGGCCACACCGAGGCCATCGTCACCACCTCCCAGCAGGCCGCCCGCCGCTTCACCCAGCTGGTCGACTCCACCACCGTCGCCGTGAACGCCTCCACCCGCTTCACCGACGGCGGCCAGTTCGGCTTCGGTGCCGAGATCGGCATCTCCACCCAGAAGCTGCACGCCCGCGGCCCCATGGGCCTGCCCGAGCTGACCAGCACCAAGTACATCGTCACCGGCGACGGCCACGTCCGCCGCTGACCGAGGGGTATGGGCGGCGGCCCGTGAGAGGCGTCTCACCAGACGGATGAATGTCCGGACCGCCTGCCCAAAGCGACCCCCCAGGTCTACTCTGGACCCGTGCCGGAGGACGTGGGGGGCACGCCGTTCCCGGACGGCTGGGAGCCCGACGACGACCACGACCGCGGGGTGTCGGACGAAGAGTTCGCCTCCGTGGTCTTCGACGAGGACTTCGTACGGGCGGCCCCGGTCCACGAGCCGACCGCCGTCGAGCGCCTCCTTGCCGCCGCCCAGGCCAGAGCCGAGGCCGCCGAGGCCGAGACCCGCCGCGCCCGCAGCCGCGCCGAGCGCTACGACGACGCCTTCGGCTCCGACGCAGCCGCTGGATCCGCCGGTTTCGGCCACGACCGGGACGTCGACGACCTGGACGACGCCGACCTGCTCGACCACTCGTACGGCGCCTCCGGCCCGTACGGCAGACAGGTGGCCCGCTGGCACCGTCCCGTCGCCTGGATGCTCGCCCTGGTGATGGGCGTCGGGATGGTCGCACTGGCCTTCGCCGCCGTCTACCGAGGGGCCTCCTCGGGGGACCGCGACCAGGCCCCGCCGCCCGCCACGACCGGCCTGGAACAGGGCAGCCGCGTCACCCCCTCGGCCGGCGCCGAGGTGTCCCGGCCGCCCGTCTCGGCGGTCCCGCGCACCCCCTGAACCCGGCCGCGCCGACGCCCCCGGGCGGGTGAGAACCTGTCAGAACTTGTCGCGCGGCCCGGCGTTTACCCGGGCTCCCCGCGACCTACTCTCAAAGTATGGGCGGGCCTGGCGACCCACCGGAGGGGACACCCGAGGGCGCTCCCGGAGGTGGCGAGGACGAGTACCGATCCGTCGTGTTCGACGAATCGTTCGTCCGTGCTGCCCGCCTCCAGGAGTTCTCCGCCGAGGAGCGGATGGCCGACCACGCGCCCGCCGTGCGCCGCCGCCCGCCCCTGCACCGCGGTCTCACCCGCCAGCTGCTCGCCCTGTTCGTCCTGGTCGCCTTCGCCTTCGGCACCGCGATCTACATGGGCGTCCGCCACCCCTACCAGAGCCCGTCCGCACGCCGGCCCGTCGAGCCGCTGCGGATGACGGTCATCCCGCTCGCCCCGCAGATCGCCGTCCCCGGCACGGCCGACACCGACGCCCTGTACGACCACAGCCCGGCCGCCCAGTTCCGCCTCGGCGCCGAGGGCATCACGCTGCCCGCCTCCCGGCGCACCGCCCACTTCTCCGACAGCCAGGTCGTCACCGCGCTGACCACGGCCAAGGACTACATCGTGCGGTCCTCGCTCTACCCGGAGGTCCTCACCGGGGACCAGGTGCGCCCGGCGCGGGTGCTGGTCGACCCCGACCAGCTGGACCAGTTCGACGAGAGCTTCTCCCACCCGACGGCGGACGGACGGCACGCCCCGACCGGCTGGCTGGTCCGCTTCGACCCGGCCCGCGTGGAACTCGCCGACCGCAAGGTGCGGGTCCAGGGCACGCTCCAGGCCGCCGAGACCGACGCGGCCACCCTCGAGGTGACCGCCGACCACACCTTCGTCTACGCCCTGCGCCCCGCCGGTGCCGACCGCAGGGCCGCGGCCTCCCTGTTCACCGTCCGCCGGGAGCTGCACTTCCGCTTCGACCGCGAGGACCTGCGCCTGCACCAGACGCAGCTGATCGTCTCCTACGTGCAGGCCGGCCCGCTGTCCTGCACCGACGACTCCACCCACCACCTGCGGCCGCTGCTGGCCGGCCAGACCGCCAGGACCGGCGGCCCGGCCGGCACGGACCCCTACGCCACCGGCGGCGCCACGGCCCTGTGCGGCACCCTGGCGACGAGCGCCCAGCCGAAGGTGTGAGCCCTGCCCGGGCCGCTCCCGCGCGCCCGGCCCGGACGGGACCCGACAACGAGGCCGGCCCGGCCGGGGGCCGGATGGTCTGCCTGCTCCGGCTGGTCCGCGCTCAGTCCTCGTCGCGCGGCGGCGCGTCGGCCGGCGGCTCCTCCGTCGTGGTCCCGTTCCTGGACGGCTGGTCCTTCGGCGAGCCGGCGGCGAAGCCGCTGAAGCCCCGGCGGACCCGGCCGCCCAGGTCGCCCGCACCGCCCGCGAGGTCCGTGACCAGCTTCATCAGCGGGTCCTTGGACGACTTCACGTGCGTGGCGTAGTGGTTGGCCGACTCCCGGAAGGAGTCCGTGACCGACGTGTCCTTGTCCTCGCTGCGCCGCGGGTAGTGCCCGTCCATCAGCCGCTGGTAGTCGCGGGACTCGGCCCACTTCTTCAGCTCGGCGGCCCGCACCGTGGTGAAGGGGTGCGAGCGCGGCAGGACGTTCAGGATCTTGAGCACCGAGTCGCGCAGGTCGCCCCCGGCCTCGTACTCCTCGGCCTGCTTGAGGAACGCGTCCACGTTCATCTCGTGCAGGTGGTTGCCGCCCGCGATCTTCATCAGGCCGCGCATCGACGCCTGCAGGTCCTGCCCGACGAGCAGACCGGCCCGGTCCGCGGACAGCTCCGACTTGCGGAACCACTCCCGCAGCGCCGTCACGATCGCCATGATCGCGAGGTTGCCCAGCGGGATCCAGGCCACCCGCACCGCCAGCGTGGTCAGGAACAGCAGGATCGTGCGGTACACCGAGTGCCCCGACAGCGCGTGCCCCACCTCGTGGCCGACGACCGCCCGCATCTCCTCCTCGTCGAGCAGCTCGACGAGGCCCGTGGTGACCACGATGATCGGCTCGTCCAGGCCGATGCACATGGCGTTCGGCCGCGGGTCCTGGGTCACGTACATCGGCGGGACCTTCTCCAGATCCAGGATGTAGCAGGCGTCCCGCAGCATGTCGTTCAGGTGGGCGAACTGCTGGTCCGACACCCGCACCGAGTCGGACAGGAACAGCAGCCGCAGGCTCCGCTCGGGCAGCAGCCCGCTGAGCGCCTTGAACACCGTGTCGAAGCCGCTCAGCTTGCGCAGCGCGACCAGCGCGGACCGGTCGGCCGGGTGCTCGTACGCGCGGGAGGAGATCCCCGGGAACCGCCTGCGCTGCCTGCTCGGCACCTTCTCGTGCCCGCTCTGCTGGTGACCGTCGTCGGACATGTCTTCCCCCATGCGCGTGAGAGTGGCCTTTGCGGACCCTTGTACGGCCCTTTGCGCCCCCGAAGCAGGGCCCAGCGTAGGCGGAGTTACGGTGGACGGGCACTACATCGAAGGAGTCCCGCCGTCATGGAGCACCACCCCGCCGCCACCTGGCTCACCGAGGCCGCGACCGCAGCTCAGCAACAGGGCACGGGGAACCTGCTCCGGATCGTCCTCGTCGTGATGATCCTCGGCTGTGCGCTGACCGCGTGGTTCCTGCTGCGGGGCTACAAGCGGAAGGACGACTGAGCGCCGGCGAAGGTTCCCCTTCGGTGGAGTCGGGGTGATCGCCGTACGGGCCGCCGCTTACGATGGGCCGACGTCTTTATCCCGCCCACACCGGATAGGTCCTGCCGAAGATGAGCTTCCACAGCACCGCAGCCCAGTTGGTCACCCTTGCCGCCGAGGGCGAGGAGCACGGCGGCAACCACGAGAGCCTCAGCCCCTACCTCACCGGTGGCAGCGCCTTCTTCATCCTGCTGCTCCTGCTGTGGATCACCACCCGATTCAACCGCGACCGCTGAGGCACCGAAGGGTCGTGACGGGGCACTGCGGGCCTCCTCCCGCCGGAGCCCCCAGCTCGGGCCGGTAGGGTCTGCACGCATGGGAGAGCAGGACATGCCTACCGGCCCGTCGAACCCCGGCAAGCGCCGCCTCGGCGTGATGGGCGGAACGTTCGACCCGATCCACCACGGGCACCTGGTGGCGGCCAGCGAGGTCGCCGCCCAGTTCCACCTGGACGAGGTCGTCTTCGTCCCGACCGGACAGCCCTGGCAGAAGAGCCACCGCGCGGTCTCCCCGGCCGAGGACCGCTACCTGATGACGGTCATCGCGACCGCCGAGAACCCGCAGTTCTCGGTGAGCCGCATCGACATCGACCGCGGCGGCCCCACCTACACCGTGGACACCCTGCGTGACCTGCGCGCCCTGAACCCGGACACGGACCTGTTCTTCATCACCGGCGCCGACGCGCTCGGCCAGATCCTCACCTGGCGGGACTCCGAGGAACTGTTCTCCCTCGCGCACTTCATCGGCGTGACCCGTCCCGGGCACAACCTCGCCGACCCCGGCCTGCCGGAGGGCGGCGTCTCGCTCGTGGAGGTTCCCGCACTCGCCATCTCCTCCACGGACTGCCGTGCGAGGGTCGCCAAGGGCGACCCCGTCTGGTATCTGGTGCCCGACGGAGTCGTGCGCTACATCGACAAGCGCGAGCTGTACCGCGGCCAGTGAGCCGAGAGGGGTACCGGTGAACGACCGATACGACGCGGGGTACGGGGGCGACCCGTACGAGCTCGTGGGCTACGACGAGTTCGGCCAGCCGGTCTACCGGCCGGTGCCGCCCCGGCAGGACCCGTCCCAGCAGGTCCCGCAGCAGCAGTCCTACGACCCGTACGCCCAGCAGCAGCCCTACGGCTACGACCAGCAGGGCTACCCGCAGCAGGGCGGCCAGGGCGGCTACGACCGGCAGGACGGCCGGGGCTACGACCAGCACGGCGGCCAGGGCTACGACCAGCAGGGCTACGACCAGCAGGGCTACGACCAGCAGGGCTACGGCTACGACCCCTACGCCACCGGCCGGCAGGACCCCACCCCCTCCTACGAGCCGTACGACACCGGCCGGCAGGACCCCGTCGGCCACGACTCCTACGGCACCGCCCCGCAGCAGTCCGCGCCCACCCCGCCGTACGACCCCTACGGGCAGGGCGCGACCAGCGGACGGCAGCCCCGGGCCGAGTCGCGCGTCGCCGAGCAGACCGCCTACATCCCGCAGCAGGCCGGCCCCGCCGCCGACGAGGACGCCCAGCGTCCGCAGGACGCCGACGCACCCCAACGCGAGTACCACACCGAGCAGTTCGCCTTCGTCGAGGACCCCGACGCCGAGTCCGAGGACGTCATCGACTGGCTGAACTTCACCGAGAACCGCACCGAGCGCCGCGAGGAGGCCAAGCGACGCGCCCGCAGCCGGCTCGTCGCCCTCGTCGTGGCCCTCGCGCTGGTCGCCGTCGGCGGCGTCGGCTACCTCTGGTACGCCGGGAAGCTGCCCGGGCTGTCGTCCTCGTCCGACAAGAAGTCCGGCACCACCGCGGCCCCCGCCGCCCAGAAGCGCGACGTGATCGCGCTCCACCTGCACGACACCTCGGGCGGCGGGACCGCCACGGCCCTGCTCGTCGACAACACCACCACCCGGCAGGGCACCACTGTCCTGCTGCCCAACTCCCTGGTGCTGACCGACGACGACGGCACCACCACGACCCTCGCCAAGTCCGTCGACGACGACGGCTCCTCCGGCACCCGCGAGGCGCTGGACACCGTCCTCGGCACCGACATCCAGGGCACCTGGCGCCTGGACACGCCCTACCTGCAGAACCTCGTCGACCTGGTCGGCAACATCGAGATCGACACCGACACCGACGTCCCCGACCCGGCCGCCAAGAAGAAGGGCGCCGCCCCCCTCGTCCACAAGGGCGGCAACCAGACCCTCAGCGGCAAGATGGCCGTCGCCTACGCCACCTACCGCGCCGAGGGCGAGGCCCAGAACGCCCAGCTGCAGCGGTTCGGCCAGGTCATGCAGGGCGTGCTGCGCAAGATCTCCTCCGACGCGCAGGCGGCGACGGTCACCGTGCAGACCCTGGCCCAGATCCTCGACCCCTCGCTCACCGACAAGGACCTCGGCACCTTCCTCGCGAAGCTCGCCGACCTCGCCAAGGGCGGCGACTACAAGACCGCCGTCCTCCCGGTGCAGGCCGACGGCACGCTGAGCGCCGAAGCCAGCGCCAGCGTGGTCAAGGACGTCCTCGGCGGCACCGCGAAGAGCCCCGACCGGGACGCCGCGGTCAGCGTCTCCGTGCAGAACGCCAGCGGCCGAAAGGCCGACACCGAGGACGCGCGCGTGGTGCTCCTCAACGGCGGCTTCACCTTCGTGGAGGCCGGTACGGCCGCCACGGACCGGGCCACCTCGAAGGTGCTCTACGCGGACGCCGCCGACAAGGAGAACGCCACCGAGGTCGCCAAGACCCTGGGCCTGCCCGCCGGCGTCGTGGCGAAGGGCACCGTCCCCGGCAACGCGGACGTGGCGGTCGTCCTCGGCGGGGACTACGAGCCCTCGTCGTCCTAGGACGGACCGGACGGCTGGGGGGCCGGGGTAATCGCGTGGAAGGCGTGGGCGGTCATGAGACCCTTGGAGTCCAGTGACCGCCTACGGAAAGCCACGCAGTGACCGCCACGGACCGCTCTCTCGAACTCATCAACACGGCCGCCCAGGCGGCCGCCGACAAGCTCGCGCACGACATCATCGCCTACGACGTCAGTGACGTGCTGTCGATCACGGACGCCTTCCTCCTCGCCTCCGCCCCCAACGACCGCCAGGTCAAGTCGATCGTGGACGAGATCGAGGAGCGGCTCCTGAAGGACCTCGGCGCCAAGCCGGTGCGCCGCGAGGGCGACCGCGAGGCCCGCTGGGTCCTGCTCGACTACGTCGACATCGTCGTCCACGTCCAGCACAGCGAGGAGCGCGTCTTCTACGCCCTGGAGCGGCTGTGGAAGGACTGCCCCGAGCTCGACCTGCCCGAGGACGCCCGCGCGACCCGCGGCAAGGCGGAGGAGCACGCCAAGCTCCAGGCCGCCGAGGACGCCGACCGGCCGGGCGGTGAGTGGTGATGAGCGCCACGGGTGAGGTGAGCGACCGCAAGGGCCGGGGCCGCCGCGTCATCCTGTGGCGCCACGGCCAGACCGCCTGGAACGTGGAGCGCCGCTTCCAGGGCACCACCGACGTCGCGCTGACCGAGACCGGCGTGGCCCAGGCCCGCCGGGCGGCCCGGCTGCTGGCCTCCCTCGGGCCCGACGCGATCGTCTCCTCGGACCTGTCGCGTGCCGCGCACACGGCCGCCGAGCTGGCCGCGCTGACCGGCCTGGAGGTGACCCACGACGAGGCGCTGCGCGAGACGTACGCGGGCGTGTGGCAGGGGCTCACCCACGAGGAGATCGTCGCCCGGCACGGCGAGGAGTACGCCGCGTGGAAGCGCGGCGAGCCGGTGCGCCGCGGCGGCGGTGAGCTGGAGACCGAGGTGGCCGACCGCGCCGCCCCCGTCGTGCTGCGGCACGCCGAGAAGCTGCCCGACGACGGCACCCTCGTGGTGGTCAGCCACGGCGGCACCATCCGCACCACCATCGGCCGGCTGCTCGGCCTCGACGCGCACAGTTGGGAGAGCCTGGGCGGCCTGTCCAACTGCTGCTGGTCGGTCCTCGGCGAGGGCGCCCGCGGCTGGCGCCTGCTCGAGCACAACGCCGGTACGCTGCCCGAGCCGGTCCTCGGTGACGACGACTGAGCGGCCCGTGGCGGCGACGGGCCCGGATTTCACTTTCCGGCAGGTCACAGGCTAAAGTTCTTCTTGTTCGCCCGCCGAGCGGGAAGAACGAGGGGCTATAGCTCAGTTGGTAGAGCGCCTGCATGGCATGCAGGAGGTCAGGAGTTCAATTCTCCTTAGCTCCACAGATCGACCGGATCGACGCTCTGTTGAGTTGTCAAAGATCGGTGGTCGAAGATCGACACATGAGCATCCCGTCCCGGCAGGGGCGGGATTTTTTCATTGCCCCGCCCGCGCCTGGCCCTCCTGGCGCGCCCCGCCGCACAGGCGCCGCAGCAGGTCCGTGCGCCGCTCGGTCTCCTCGTCGTCCGGCGTGTAGACGACGATCCGGCACTCGGGCATCCCGTCGACCGACAGCGACAGGGACGTCATCCGCAGTTCGCCCACCGTCGCGTGCCGGAAGACCTTCAGGCGGCGGTCCCGGTTCGCCACGTCACCCGCCTGCCACAGCCGCGCGAACTCCGGGCTCGCCGCCGACAGCCGGGATATGAACTCCTCCCAGGACGGCTCCCCGGCGTGCAGTCCGTACGCCGCCCGCAGGGTCGCCACCATCATCGGCAGCTCCGTCTCCCGGAACATCAGCGGGCAGCGCTCCTCCGGCACGGTGAACAGCGTCCACAGCGCGTTCCTCGGGGTGCTGAGGTCGCCGCCGTCCAGGAAGAGGTCGCGGTAGACCTGGTTGGCGGCCAGGATGTCGTAGCGCGCGTTGTAGACCACCGCCGGGCGCGGCACGAGCGCGTCGACGACCCCCCGGACCTCTGGCCCCACGCTCTGGGCCGGCGGCCCCTGCACCGGTGTGTACGGCACCTCCGCCAGGTGGTACAGGTGCTCCCGCTCGGGCGCGTCCAGCCGCAGCGTGCGCGCCACGGCGTCCAGGACCTGCGCCGAGGCGTTGATCGGCCGGCCCTGCTCCAGCCACGTGTACCAGGTCACCCCCACGCCCGAGAGCTGGGCGACCTCCTCGCGGCGCAGGCCCGGCGTGCGCCGCCGGAACCCCGGTGGCATCCCCACGTCCGCCGGCGTCACCCTCGCCCGCCTGCCGCGCAGGAAGGCCGCCAGCTCCGTCCGGCGCCGCTGTGTCGTCCGCATCGCCACGCCCCCCGTCGCCGCGTCCCGCATCGGTACGGCACTCATCGTCCCGTCCGCCACGTCCCCCATCGCCACGTCCCCCATCGTCACGTCCCCCATGGTCGAAGCCCTTCCCCATTCCTGCCAGGTGCTGTCAGTACCAGCATCGGCGGGCACTCGGCACCCGTATCGAGGTCTCGTCACGCTCGACGGCATGACGACCACACCCCGAACGGGCCCCGTTCCGGCGCCCGCTCCGATCGCTACTCACAGTGAACACCCCACCACTGACAACGGCCCCCGGCGGCTCCTCGCCGTCGTGCTCGCGGCCCAGTTCATGGCCCTGCTCGACGTCTTCATCGTGAACGTCGCCGCTCCCACCATCGGTTCCGACCTGCACGCCTCCGGCGCCGACCTGCAACTCGTCGTGGCCGGCTACGCCATCGCCTACTCCGTGCTGCTGATCACCGGGGCCCGGCTCGGCGACCGGTTCGGGCACGGCCGGGTCCACCTCGTCGGGCTCGCCCTGTTCACCACGGCCTCGCTGGCCTGCGGCCTGGCCCAGGGCGTCACCGAGCTGATCGTCTTCCGGCTGGTGCAGGGCGCCGGCTCGGCGGTGATGATCCCGCAGGTGCTCAGCCTGATCCAGCGGTCCTTCACCGGTGAGGCCCGGATGCGGGCGCTGGGCGCCTACTCGGCGGTCCTGGCCGTCGGCGCGGCGGCCGGGCAGGTGGTGGGCGGCCTGCTGGTCAGCGCCGACCTGCTGGGCACCGGCTGGCGGCCGGTGTTCCTGGTCAACGTGCCCGTGGGCCTGGTCCTGCTGGTCCTCGGCCGCAGCGTGCTGCCGCGGGGCGGCGGCGTCGAGTCGGCGCGCGGCCTGGACGGCCCCGGCCTGGTCCTGCTCGGCGCGGCCGTGTCCCTGGTCACCGTGCCGCTCGTGCTCGGCCAGGAGGAGGACTGGCCGCTGTGGTCCTGGCTGTCCATGGCGGCCGGCGCGGTCGTCTTCGCGCTGTTCTGCCGGTACGAGGCCCGGCTGGCCCGGCGCGGCGGCGCCCCGCTGATCGCACCCCGGGTGCTGCGCCACCCCGGCATGGGGCTGGCCGTGATGCGCATCGGCGCGGTCATGGCGGTCAACGGCGGCTTCCTCTTCGTGCTCACCCTGCACGTCCAGGGCGGCCTGGGCTACAGCGCGCTGCGCGCCGGCCTGACCTTCGCGCCGACCGCCGCCGTGTTCGGTGTGGTCGGGCTCACCTGGCGCCGCTGGCCCGCGGTCTGCCAACGCGTCCTGATCCCCGCCGGGTTCACCCTCACCGCACTGTCCGTGGCCGGCGTCGGCCTCGCCCTGCGCCACGGCAGCCACGGCGGCGCCTGGGTCTACCTCGCCTACACGGGCGTCGGAGCGGGGCTCGCGCTCGCCTTCAGTCCGACGCTGACCCGGGCCCTGGCCGGGGTGCGGCCCGAGGACGCCGCCGACGCCAGCGGACTGCTCGCCACGGTGACGCAGCTCGGCCAGCTGATCGGTGTCGCGGCCTTCGGCACACTGTTCTTCGACCGGCTTGAGTCACTCGGGGCCCGGCAGGCGTATACCTCTTCGGACGCGCTGATGACCTGCATGTCCGCGCTCGCGGCGACGGCCGCCCTGGGTGCCCTCGCCGGACTGGTACTGAGGCGTCGCTGACCGTATCGGCCCGGCCGTGGCAGAATCAAACGGCCGGAAGGGGGCGCGGCCCGACGGGAGGGAGTAGCGATGCCTGCGAGCATCCTCGAGGAGGGCGGTCACCTCCTCGACGCGGGACCGACACGGGACACGGTCACGCGGCTCAGCTGCCCCTCCTGCGGTTCCGCCCACGTGGCCCAGGTTCTCGGGGACAACGGCGGTGTCTCGTACGTGTGCACGTCCTGCGGCCACAGCTGGAGCTGATCGATGGGTGCACACAGGCGGAAGTGCGACTGGTGCGGGAGCGGCAACCCGATCGTCCGGGACATGGAGCCGGTCAATCCCGACTACCAGTACTGGTGCGAGGAATGCGCGCGGGCGCTGATCATAAAAGGCGACCCCATCGAGACGTACCGCGAACTCGAGGGGGAGCCGATCTACGGACGCCTCCTGGAGGAGCACTGCACGCTCAAGCGCTTCTACTCGTTCGTGACGGCCTAGCCGGCCGCGCGAACAGGGAGAGCCGGGTGGTCCGGGCCCGGCGAAACCGATTTGGTGTTCCACCCCCCGGACCGTGTAATGTTGGCGTCGCCGCCGGGGAGACCGGGCGGACAAGCCGGGAACGCGGTTCGGCCGCGCGGCACAAGGGGCTATAGCTCAGTTGGTAGAGCGCCTGCATGGCATGCAGGAGGTCAGGAGTTCAATTCTCCTTAGCTCCACAGTGGGTGAAGGCGGGTCATCGTGAGATGGCCCGCCTTCGTCGTCTCCGCACGCGTACGCGCGCACGCGTGGCCGGCCGGGAACGACGGCGGGCCGCTCCCCGGACAGGAGCGGCCCGCCGTACGCGCGCGTGGCGCGTCAGCGGCCCAGGGCGCGTCGGCCGCGGCCCTGGGAGAGGACGGGGAGGTTGCGGGCCGGCGCCTGTCCGCGGGTGTCCTCCTCGATGCGCAGGGCGAGCGCCGGGCAACGGCGCACCGCGCGCAGCGCCTTGGCCTCGGCGTAGCGCGGCACCTTGGCCTGGGCGACCGTGGGGAAGCCGTCGGCGCCCAGCTGGAAGACCTCCGGCAGGATGTCGGCGCACAGGCCGTGGCCGCGGCACAGCGTCCAGTCCACGAAGATCTTCTGACGGCTGGGGCCGTTCTCCTCGGACTCGGCGCCGCCCGGGAGGCCCGTGGGTGCCCTGCCCCCCTCGAAGAGCGGCAGGACGCCCTCCACGGGCCGTCCGCAGCCGTTCCCGAGGACGTGGGCGGCCAGGTCGTCGGTGAAGGCCTTGATCGTCGACTCCAGGAACATCGCGGAGCCGTCGGGGTGGGAGCACGCGCCGCGCCGCTTGACGTTCTTGGCGACCTGCTTGAGCGCTTCGAGGGCGGCGGGACCGCCGCCGTTGATGATGTCCTCCATGCCGCGCGCGGCGGCCGGCAGGCCCAGGTAGCAGGGGCCGCACTGGCCCGCGCTCTCCTCCGCCAGCCACTGCGCCACGCGCAGCGACTCGCCGAGCGGGCAGGTCTCCTGGCTGATCGGCAGGATGGCGCCGGCGCCCAGCGAACCGCCCACCGCCTCCAGGGAGTTGCGGGAGATCACCGCCTCGTTGACGGTGGCCGCGTCGATCCACTTGCCGTGGTAGCCGCCGGTCAGCACGCCCTGGGGGACCGGCGGGGCACCGGCGAGCTGCAGGACGTAGCGCAGCGGCACGCCCGTGGGGACCTCGATCACCATGGGCCGGGCGACGGCCCCCGAGACGGTCAGCATCACGGTGCCCGGCTCGTCGTACAGGCCGGTGTTGCCGTAGCGCTCGGGGCCGATGCGGGCGGCGATGGCGAGCTGCGCGAACGTCTCGGCGTTGGACAGCAGGGTCGGCGCGCCGCCCACGCCGTTCTGTGAGGCGCTGGTCTTGCGGCCGGGCGGGATGGCGGGGCCGCCGTCGATCGAGCGGACCAGCGACGCGGCGGCCCCGGTGACCATGCGCACCGGGTTGCGCTGCACGAAGGCGCGCAGCGCGGAGCGACGGGTGTTGCTCAGGCCCCGCTCGGCGAGCGCCGCCTCCATGGAGCGCTGGGTGGACTCACGGGTGACCCCCACCACGAGCGTGCGGGCACCGAGCGCCTCGGCGCACAGCAGGGCGCCGTCCAGGATGAGGTGCGGGGCACGGTTGATGAGCACCGTGTCCTTGCGGCAGGCCGGTTCGTCCTCACTGCCGTTGATGACGACGACCGGCCGGACGCCGCGCTTGATCGCCGCGTCGGCGACGGACCGCAGCTTCTTGTGGAAGGGGAAGCCCGCCCCGCCGCGGCCCCTGAGGTTGATGCGTTCGGCGAGCTGGGCGAGTTTCTCGCCGCCGATCGGTTCGAGCGGCCCGTGCACCTTCAGGTGCATGGGCAGGTCGAGTCGTTCCACAAGGTCGAAGCCCGACGTGAGTTGCGGAAGGCCGACCACGCGGACTTCCGGGACGTCGGGCAGGGCCTCGTTCACCTATAGCCTCCGGAAGGCGTGTTCCAAGGTTCGCCCGAACCCGGCGCGTCGAAGGACGCCCCGGGGGATGGTTCATTGGCGGGACCGCTGTTGTACGTGTCATTCGTGTTGTACGTGCCGTACCGGGTGTTCGTCTCACCGGTGTCGTACATGTCACTTCCGCCGTATCCGGCCGTGCCCGGATTGCCGTAGACCGGGATGGTGTATCCGGTGTCCTGGAGCGGGTCGTACGCCGACGGGGGCGCCTCGCCGACCGGCGGCGGGGACGGGACCGGCCAGCTGCCGGAGGTGCTGCCGCCGGAGTCGACCCGCGGGACCGCCTCCGTGGCCTGCAGGTCGAAGGGCACGTCCATGCGGGCCGTCTGGTCGGCGTACGACTGCTGCCCGCGCGGGGGCGTGGCCACCGCGCGGTAGGCGGCCGCGAAGCCGTCCGCCGGTCCCGGGTCGGGGGTGCCGAACAGTGACGACGCCGAGGGCCCCACGCGCGTGGACGCCGTGTCGGCGCGGCCGGAGCGGTCCCCGCGCCCGGATCGCTCGGCGCGACCGCCGCGGCTCTCGTAGCCGGGCAGGGCGGAGCCGCTCTCGGCGGCCCGGGCGCGGCTGTCCTGCAGCTCCTCGCGCGCGGAGCGCTCCTCGCTGCCGATCACCGCGGCGATGCGGTCGGCCACCCGGCGCTTGAACGGGCGCGGGGCGGCGCGCAGGGCGAGCGCGCCGATGACGCCGACCAGGCACAGCTCGTAGGCGAACATGAAGAACGGCTTGGCGGCGCGGCCCGCGAACAGGCCGTGGATCAGCGCGGCGCACAGGGCGGGGTAGGCCAGCATGTGCATCGCGCGCCAGCGCGCCGCCACGGGGGCGGGCGAGGCGAACTGGTTGCGCAGCGCGCCGGTGACACCGACGAAGACCATGAGCAGGGCCGCCAGGGAGCCCAGGCCGATGAGTCCGCCGCTGCCCTGGACCCCCAGGCTGAACGGGATCAGCGCGGCGATCAGGACGGTGTGCTCCAGGGTCAGCTTGATGGTGATGTGGATCAGGAGGAACGCGATCGAGGCGACCGCGGTCACCCGGTGGATGCCCTGCGCCACGATCCGCTGGCGCGTGTTGAGGATGAGCCGGTCCTGCGCGACGAGTCCCCAGATCACCGACGAGGTGAGGCTGACCAGGGACAGCACGCCCGCCCCGAAGTCGAGGAATCGCTGGAGCCAGTCGCCTCCGAGGAGGACGACCACGGGTATGAGCAACAGGACGACAGCCGTCGCCACCCCGTAGGCCGATCGGCCCGGCCTGGGGAGCGAGGTGGTGTTACGACGAGGGTTCATGGGGGCAACTCCGAAGCGGTTCGGGAAAGCGGTCCCGCTGCCGAACTGTAAGTGGCGCCATACCGATCAGTAGGAGGTTTGAGTCATTGGATTGTCATCCACAGGCGGCGCGCCGTTTCTGATGTCCTTTAGCGGCTGTTACGCGAAGTAATCCGTGACCTGGGTCCAGCAGTCCTCCCCGAGAGCGACGTGTCTCCCAGGCATACGCAAGCGCGTCGCAGCTTGCTCAAGGGCTGCGGTACCCTAGCGCCATGCGTGCCGTACGCCTTCTGCTTAGCGGGCCGCGCTGATCAGTCCCGACCACCGCACGGATCGTGGTCGGCATCGGCGCGGCGTCCCCTCCTGTGCGAGGGGATTTTTCGTTTCTAGAACGCACAGCCGCCGGCAGAGACGATCGATGGAGCTTTGAGGATCATGAGCGAGACGAACTCCGCTGCCCCCGCAGAGGTGGCCGCGCCGCACCGCTACACGGCGGCCCTGGCCGCCGACATCGAGGCACGCTGGCAGGACTTCTGGGACGCCGAGGGAACGTACGCCGCGCCCAACCCCAAGGGTGACCTGGCGGGCGATCCGGAGCTGGTCGCCAGGCCCAAGAAGTTCATCATGGACATGTTCCCGTACCCCTCGGGTGCGGGCCTGCACGTCGGTCACCCGCTGGGCTACATCGCCACCGACGTCTACGCGCGCTTCCAGCGCATGACCGGCCACAACGTCCTGCACACCCTGGGCTTCGACGCCTTCGGCCTGCCCGCCGAGCAGTACGCCGTGCAGACCGGCACGCACCCGCGCGTGTCCACCGAGGCCAACATCGAGAACATGAAGGCCCAGCTGCGCCGGCTGGGCCTGGGCCACGACAAGCGCCGGTCGTTCGCCACGATCGACCCGGACTACTACAAGTGGACCCAGTGGATCTTCCTGCAGATCTTCAACTCCTGGTACGACCAGGAGGCCGGCCGGGCCCGCCCGATCGCCGAGCTGGTCGCCCAGTTCGCGTCCGGTGAGCGCGCCGTCCCGAGCGCCGACGGCTCCCCGCGCGCGTGGAGCGAGCTGAGCGCCGTCGAGAAGGCCGACGTCCTGGGCGAGTACCGGCTGGCCTACGCCTCCGACGCGCCGGTCAACTGGTGCCCCGGCCTGGGCACCGTGCTGGCCAACGAGGAGGTCACCGCCGACGGCCGCTCCGAGCGCGGCAACTACCCGGTCTTCAAGGCCAAGCTGCGCCAGTGGAACATGCGCATCACCGCCTACGCCGACCGGCTGCTGGAGGACCTGGAGGAGCTGGACTGGCCCGAGGCCATCAAGCTGCAGCAGCGCAACTGGATCGGCCGCAGCGAGGGCGCCCGCGTCGACTTCCCGATCGACGGCGAGCGCATCACCGTCTTCACCACGCGCCCGGACACCCTGTTCGGCGCGACCTACATGGTGCTGGCCCCCGAGCACCCGCTGGTCGAGAAGTTCACCCCGGACGCCTGGCCCGAGGGCACGCACGAGGCGTGGACCGGCGGCCACGCCACGCCCGCCGAGGCCGTCGCCGCGTACCGCGCGCAGGCCGCCTCGAAGTCCGACGTCGAGCGCCAGGCCGAGGCCAAGGACAAGACCGGCGTCTTCGTCGGCGCGTACGCCACCAACCCGGTCAACGGCGAGCGGGTCCCGGTCTTCATCGCCGACTACGTCCTGATGGGCTACGGCACCGGCGCGATCATGGCCGTCCCGGCCCACGACACCCGTGACTTCGCGTTCGCGCGCGCCTTCGAACTGCCGATCCGCTGTGTCGTCGAGCCGACCGACGGCCGCGGCACGGACACCTCCACGTGGGACGACGCCTTCGTCTCCTACGACGCGACGATCGTCAACTCCGCCCAGGAGGACGTCTCCCTGGACGGCCTGGGCGTCGTCGAGGCCAAGGCGCGCGTCACCGAGTGGCTGGAGCGCCGGGGCATCGGCGAGGGCACCGTCAACTTCCGCCTGCGCGACTGGCTGTTCAGCCGCCAGCGCTACTGGGGCGAGCCCTTCCCGATCGTCTACGACGAGGACGGAGTCGCCCACGCGCTGCCCGAGTCGATGCTGCCGCTGGAGCTGCCCGAGGTCGAGGACTACAGCCCGCGCACCTTCGACCCGGACGACGCCGACACCCAGCCCGAGACGCCGCTGTCGCGCAACGAGGACTGGGTCGACGTCACCCTGGACCTGGGCGACGGCCCCAAGCGGTACCGCCGCGAGACCAACACCATGCCCAACTGGGCCGGTTCCTGCTGGTACGAGTTCCGCTACCTGGACCCGCACAACACCGAGCAACTGGTCGACCCCGAAATCGAGCAGTACTGGATGGGCCCGCGCGAGGGCCTGCCGCACGGCGGTGTCGACCTGTACGTCGGCGGCGCCGAGCACGCCGTGCTGCACCTGCTGTACGCGCGCTTCTGGTCCAAGGTCCTGTACGACCTGGGGCACGTCTCCTCCGCGGAGCCGTTCCACAAGCTGTACAACCAGGGCATGATCCAGGCCTACGTCTACCGCGACAGCCGCGGCATCGCCGTGCCGGCCGCCGAGGTCGAGGAACGCGACGGCGCCTACTACCACGGGGGCGAGAAGGTCAGCCGCCTGCTGGGCAAGATGGGCAAGTCCCTGAAGAACGCGGTGACCCCGGACGAGATCTGCGCCGAATACGGCGCCGACACGCTGCGCCTGTACGAGATGGCGATGGGCCCGCTGGACGTCTCCCGCCCCTGGGACACGCGCGCGGTCGTCGGCCAGTTCCGGCTGCTGCAGCGGCTGTGGCGCAACGTCGTCGACGAGGCCACCGGCGAGCTGACGGTCGTCGACGCCGAGCCCGACGAGGACACGCTGCGCGCCCTGCACAAGGCCATCGACGGCGTGCGCGGCGACCTGGAGGGCATGCGGTTCAACACCGCCATCGCCAAGATCACCGAGCTGAACAACCACCTGACCAAGGCCGGCGGTGCCGTCCCGCGGTCCGTCGCCGAGGACCTGGTGCTGCTGGTCGCCCCGCTGGCCCCGCACATCGCCGAGGAGCTGTGGCGCAAGCTGGGCCACACCGGCTCCGTCGTCCACCAGGACTTCCCGGTGGCCGACCCGGCGTACGTGCTGGACGAGTCCGTGACCTGCGTCGTGCAGATCAAGGGCAAGGTCAAGGCGCGGCTGGAGGTGCCCCCGTCCATCTCCGAGGAGGAGCTGGAGAAGGTGGCGCTGGCCGACGAGGCCGTCGTCAAGGCGCTGGGCGGCGCGGACATCCGCAAGGTGATCGTGCGGGCGCCGAAGCTGGTGAACATCGTTCCGGCGTGACGGCTGCGTGCGCCGGGGCCTGGGGCGCTGAGCGCCCGGCGTGAACCGGGCGTCCGGGGTGTCCCCTACGGGACGGGCCGGGGTCTTCTGCGGGCAGGTTCGGGGTTCTCATGGAACTCCGGACCTGCCCCTGCCGTTTACCGTGGGAGAGGACAGCGGTGTGCGGCACGACCGTCGCGCCGCGCCGGGACCGAGGAGGAGCACGTGGAAGCAGTGATCGCCGTCTTCGCCGTGCTCTTCCTGCTGTTCGTGGCCCTCGGCACCTACGCCACGATCAAGGCGGTCGGCGCGGCCAAGCGCGGGGTGGACCGCACCCTCACCCAGGCCCGCCGCACCGTGGAGGACCACACCCTGCGGGCCAAGTCCTTCGCCCAGTTCGGGCCGGCCGCCGAGATCGCCCAGCTCCGGCTGAAGCTGCGCACCTCGATGCGCGCCACCCAGGACACCCTGCACGCGGGTGCCGTCGACGACGAGTCCCTCAAGGAGTCCCTCGGCCTCTTCCGGCGCCTGAGCGCGCACGGCCACGAGCTGGACGAGGAGCTCAAGCGCCTCGAGGCCGAACCGGACCGGGCGACGCTCACCGAGCGACTGCCCGGCCTGCGCGAGCGCGCCGAGCGGATCACCGCGTCCGCGGACGCCCTGCGCTGGGCGGCCCGCGACCGCGCCCGCCGGTTCGCCGACGACGACCTGAACACCCTCAGTGCGCAGATCGACGTGGAGACGGGCGCGCTGCGGCACTGGACCACCACCGAACCCGGCCCCGCCGCCGCGGCCTCCGCCCCGTCCGCGGGGTCACCGGGCGCCACGGGACCGTCCGCGCAGGCGCCTCCGCCGTGGCCCGACGCTCCCGCCGCCGGCTCCTCGACCCACAGCCAGACCTGGCCCGACCAGCAGGGCGCGCGTGCGGACCGGGAGGCGGACCGGCCCGCGATCACCCCGCCGGCGCCGCGTCCCGCTTACCCTTGGCAGAAGAAGCCGCGCCCCGAGAGCACCACTTGATCCGGTCAAGGGCTGTCAAGCCCTGAGGGGCCGGGCTGCCCCCCGCACGCTACGGCAGGTAACCTCCAGCTCATGTCCCGCCATGTCGCGATCGTCACGGATTCAACGGCCTACCTGCCGCAGCGGACGATGGAGCGCCACGGCATCACCGCGGTCCCGCTGACGGTGGTCCTCGGCGACCAGGCATTCGAAGAGGGCACCGAGATCTCGACCCGCTCCCTCGCGCAGGCACTCCAGAAGCGACGCTCCGTCACCACCTCGCGGCCCAGCCCCCAGCAGTTCGCCGAGACCTACCGCGAGGTCGCCGCCTCCGGCGCCACGGGCATCGTCTCCCTGCACCTGTCCGCGGAGCTGTCGGGCACCTACGACGCGGCAGTGGTCGCGGCCCGCGAGGCACCCGTGCCGGTGCGGGTGGTCGACACCGGCATGGTCGCCATGGCCCTGGGGTTCTGCGCACTGGCCGCGGCCGAGACGGCGGAGGCGGGCGGCACGGTGGACGAGGCGGTCACGACCGCGGAGAAGCGGGCCGCCGGCACCTCCGCCTACTTCTACGTCGACACCCTCGAATACCTCCGCCGCGGTGGACGCATCGGCACGGCCCAGGCCCTGCTGGGTTCCGCGCTCGCGGTGAAACCGCTGCTCCAGCTGGAGAACGGCCGCATCGACCTGCTGGAGAAGGTGCGCACGGCGTCCCGGGCCATCGCGCGGCTGGAGGAACTGGTCGCCGACCGGGCGGGCAGCGCACCCGTGGACATCGCCGTCCACCACCTGGCCGCCCCCGACCGTGCCTCGGCCCTCGCCGAGCGGCTACGGACCCGGGTGCAAGGGCTGGCCGATCTGCATGTGAGCGAGATCGGCGCGGTGATCGGCGCGCACACCGGGCCGGGGCTGCTGGGGGTCGTGGTCTCACCGCGATGAGGCCCACGTCGGTCGTGGCGGGGGTGGTGCGGCGGGGCCGCTGTGGTCCGGCGGGGCGGGGCTCGCGGCGAGCGCGCTTTCACTCGTGAGAGTGGTGGAGTTGTCCACAACTTGGGTGCCGTCCACGGAAATTGAGCAAGATCATCGTGAATCGGCGATGTGTTCCATGCTCGTCGCATGGCTCTTCGATCACGCACCGTCAGCACCACCGCGACCAGTGGCCCCGGCCGGCAGCCCGGCTCCGACGGCCGCACCCGCCACCGCCGCACACCGGTCCGGGCCCGCACCGCCACGACGCGACCCCGGCAGGCCTCGGCGGACGAACTCCGCCGACGGGCGCGGGTGCTCTTCGCCGAACGGGACGGTGACGGACGGCAACCGCCGGACGGGCCGACGGGGACGGGGGCGGCTCCTGGTCCGGGGTCGGGCTCCGGCGCGGACACAGGCACGGGCATCGGTCCGCCCATGGACCATGGGGGCGTCGACACCGTGGGGGCCGGCGATGCCCTGATCGACACCGGCTCCGTCGCCTTCCGTGGCATGGACAGTTGGCGGGAGCGGGCGGGGTTCGCGGTGCGGGAGCGGATGCCGTTGTGGATGCAGACGCGGTACGGGCTGGAGCGGCGCAGTGTGCTGGCGCTCGCCGTCGTGCTCGTCGTCGCGGCCGTCTTCGCCGTCCAGCACTTCTGGAGCGGGCGCACCCAGACCGTGTCGGCGCCTGAAGTGGTGCGGGCGGTGGCGCCCTTCGACAAGGCGTCCGCCGGACCCACCGCCTCGGCGACCGGAGTGGCGGCCGGGCCATCGTCGACCCCGGGGGCCAGCGCCTCGCCCGAGATCGTGGTCGACGTCAGCGGCAAGGTGAGGAAGCCGGGGATCCATCGCCTCCCGGCCGGTTCGCGGGTGGCGGACGCCCTGCGGGCGGCCGGTGGGGTGCGGCCGGGGACGAACACCGACGGTCTCAACCGTGCCCGGTTCCTCGTGGACGGGGAGCAGGTGGCGGTGGGGATCATGGGAGCGGCACCGGGGCCGCCGGCGGGCGCGGGTACCAGCGGCGCGGTGGGCTCGGGCGCGGGCGCAGCCGGCGGGGCCGGTGCGGGAGCCGCCCCAGGGGCGCCGATCTCGCTCAGCACGGCGACGGCCGAGCAGCTCGACACCCTGCCCGGCGTGGGCCCCGTGCTCGCCCAGCACATCGTCGACTACCGCACCCGGCACGGCGGTTTTCGCTCGGTCGACGAACTGCGCGAGGTCAACGGCATCGGTGAACGCCGCTTCGCCGACCTGCGGAACCTGGTACGGCCATGAGCCCACCGCACGTCGATCACGGCCCGGTGGACCTGCGCATGGTGCCGCTCGCCCTGGCCGCCTGGGCGACCGCCGCGCTCACGCTGGACGCGGCTGCCGGGATGGTCGCCGGCCTGGTGGTGGGCTGCCTCCTGGTCGCGGGGGTGCTGCTGGCGCGAGGACGCGGGGCCGACTCGTCGGCGGGAGGTCCGAACGGTCGCCCAGGTCACCGCCGCAGGCGTTCCTGGTCCCGCGTGACCGTGGGCGGGATGCTGCTGTGCGTGGCCGCCGCTGCGGTGTCGGCCGCGTTGCACGGGGCGGACCTCCGGCGGGGGCCGGTTCCTGGGCTGGCCCGGGAGTTCGCCGGGGTGAGCGCCGAGGTGGAGCTGACCGGTGATCCGCGGTTGAGCCGGCCGAGGATCAGCGGGGACCACATGATGCCGGACTCGGTGCTGGTCGACGCGCGGGTGCGCCGGGTGGAGGTGCCGGGCGGGGGCGAGGTCGCCACGCGGACACCGGTACTCCTCGTGGTCGACGCCGGGCGGCGGGGGCGCTCCGGGGCCGAGGGGGTGGGCTCGCGGAAACCTGAGGTGTCGCCGTGGCTGGGGCTGCTGCCGTCGACGCGGGTGCGGGTGCACGGTCGGCTGGCGCCCGCCACCACCAGCGGGGACCGGTTCGCGGCGGTGCTGCGGGTGAGGGACCGGGCGGCGCCGTCGGTGGTGCGGGAGGCGTCGGCGGCGCAGCGGCTGGCGGGGCGGTTGCGGGCGGGGCTGCGCGAGGCCACCGACGGGCTCCCCGCGGACGCGCGGGCGCTGCTGCCGGGCCTGGTCGTCGGGGACACCGGACGGATCACGCCCGAGCTGGACGAGGCGTTCAAGGAGACGGACCTTGCCCACACGCTCGCGGTGTCCGGCAGCAACCTCACGATCATCCTCGCCCTGCTGATCGGACCGCCGGGACTGGCCCAACAGGTCGAGCGGCGGGGTCTGGCGCCCCGGCTCGGGATCTCGCTGCGGTCGACGGCCGTGCTGGGCGGGGTCCTCACGCTCGCCTTCGTCGTGGTGTGCCGACCCGACCCGAGCGTGGTGCGGGCGGCCGCCTGCGGGGCGGTCGTGCTGCTGGCCCTCGCGACCGGTCGGCGCAGGTCGTTGATCCCGGCGCTGGCCACGGCGGTGCTGTTGCTGGTGCTGTACGACCCGTGGCTGGCCCGGAGTTACGGCTTCCTGCTGTCGGTGCTGGCCACCGGCGCGCTGCTCACGCTCGCGCCCCGCTGGAGCGAGGCGTTGCGCCGGCGCGGGGTGCCGGGGCGGCTCGCGGAGGCGCTGGCGGCCGCCGGTGCGGCGCAGGTGCTGTGCGCGCCGGTCGTCGCGGTGCTGTCGGCGCGGGTGAGCCTGGTCGCGGTGCCGTGCAACCTGCTGGTCGAGTTCGCGGTCGCGCCGGCCACGGTGCTCGGGTTCGCGGCCCTGGCGACGGCGCCGGTGGCGATGCCGGTGGCCGAGGCGCTGGCGTGGTGCGCCGGCTGGCCGGCCGCGTGGATCGCCAAGGTGGCCCGGACCGGGGCTGCGCTGCCCGGCAGCGGGGTGGACTGGCCGGGCAGCTGGACCGGGGCGCTGCTGCTGGCGCTCGTCACGGTGGCAGTGCTGGTGGCCGGGCGCAGACTGCTCGGGCACCCGTGGCTGTGCGCGGCGTGCGGGCTGCTGCTCCTGCTGGTGGTGGTGCAGCCGCCGCCGTTGACGAGGGTGATCACGGGCTGGCCCCCGCCGGGGTGGCGGTTCGCGATGTGCGACGTGGGGCAGGGCGACGCCACGGTGCTGGCGGCCGGGCCCGGTACCGGGGTGGTCGTGGACGCGGGCCCGGATCCGGAACTGGTGGACCGGTGCCTGACGGCGCTCGGCATCACCAGGGTCCCGCTGCTGGTGCTGACGCACTTCCACGCCGACCACGTGGCCGGGCTGCCCGGGGTGTTGCGGGGGCGGTCGGTGGGGGCGATCGAGACGACTGCGCTGGCGGAGCCCGAGGACCAGGTGGAGTTCGTCCGGAAGGAGGCGGGGAGCCGGGGGGTACCGCTGGTGACGGCCGCGGCCGGCGAGCGGCGACGGGTCGGGGCGCTGGACTGGCAGGTGCTCTGGCCACCACCCCCGCCTCCGTCTTCGCCCCCGCCCCCGCCCCCGGGCACGGGCACGGGCACGGGCACGGACCAGAGTCAGCGACAGAGCCAGAGCCCGATCCCGATCCCGGGCCCCGAGCCGCCCCCGGCCGACCCCAACGACGCCAGCGTCACCCTCCTGGTCCGCTCGGCAGGCCTGCGGTTGCTGCTCCTCGGTGACCTCGAACCCCTGTCCCAGCAGGCGCTGTTGCGCTCGCCGGCGGCCGGGCTGCTGGGCGGGGTGGACGTGCTGAAGGTGGCGCACCACGGCTCGGCCTACCAGGACCCGGAGCTGATACGGGTCGTGGCGCCGAGGCTGGCGTTGATCTCGTGCGGGGCGGACAACGGCTACGGGCACCCTGCTCCGAGCACGGTCGCGGCGCTGCGGGCCGGGGGCGCGGTGGTGCTGCGGACGGACCGGGACGGGGCGTTGGCGGTCAGTGGGGAGGGAGGGGACCTGCGGGTGGCCGTGGATTGAGGAGGCGGGAGGGCGGGCGGGAGACTGGCCGCATGGATTCCGCACAGGCTGATGCCTATCTGCGTCGCATCGGGGCCGAGCGGCCCGCGCGACCGACCGCCGACACTCTGCGCGAGCTGCACCTGCGCCACCTGCGCAGCGTGCCGTTCGAGAACCTCTCGATCCACCTCGGCGAGGAGATCGTGCTGGAGGAGGAACGGCTGCTGGAGAAGGTGGTGGGCGCCGGCCGGGGTGGCTTCTGCTACGAGGTGAACGGGGCGTTCGGGGCGCTGCTGGGCGCGCTCGGGTACGAGGTCGCGCTGCTCGCGGGGCGGGTGTTCGGCGAGGACCGGCTCGGGGTGCCGTACGACCACATGGCGCTGCGGGTGCGGGCGGTGGACGGGAGCGAGTGGCTGGCGGACGTGGGGTTCGGGGCGCACAGCCACTTCCCGTTGGCGTTCGGGGAGAGGGAGGAGCAGAAGGATCCGGGCGGGGTCTTCCGGATAGTGGAGGCGGGGGAGGCGGGGGACCTGGACGTCGTCCGGGACGGCAGCCCCGAGTACCGGCTGGAGGTGCGGCCGCGTGAGCTGCGGGACTTCGTGGCCGGCGCGTGGTGGCACCGGACGTCGCCCGAGTCGCACTTCACGCGGTCGTCGGTGTGTTCGCGGGTCACGGAGGACGGGGGGAGGGTGACGTTGAGCGGGCGGCGGTTGAAGGTGACGCGGGCCGACGGGGCCGTGGAGGAGCGGGAGTTGGCGCGGGACGCGGAGGTGCTGGCGGCGTACCGGGAGTGGTTCGGGATCGTGCTGGACCGGGTGCCGGACGTGCGGGAGGCCGGGCGGCAGGACGTGGCGGGGTGAGCGGGAGAATGGGGGCGTGAGTGATGTGAGACATGTGCTGGTGCTGCCGGACCGGGATGCCGCGGACGAGGCGGCGGAGGCGTTGCGGGAGCGGTTCGGGGTGCGGGAGGAGCTGAGGGTGGTGCGCGACGCGTTGGCGGGGGAGGACGACGCGGAGGACGCGCAGTGGCTGGTGCCGGTGCGGGACGAGGAAGGGCGGCTGGACGCGGCCGAGCTGGACGCGCTCGCGGGGGAGTGGGAGGGGTGGCGCGAGGAGCCCTGAGCGGGACGTGCCCGTTCGGGCGCGGGAACGGCTCGGCGGCGCTGTCGGTGGGGCGTGTCATCCTTGGGGCGATGGCCAGGAAGAGTGCGTACGAGGATGTCCTTGCCCCGGTGACGGTTGCCGTGGGGCAGGAGGAGCTGTTGCTCGATCGGGCCGTGCAGGAGGTGGTCGCGGCGGCGAGGAGCGCCGACGCCGACACCGATGTGCGTGATCTGACCCCCGACCAGGTGCAGCCCGGGACGCTCGCCGAGCTGACCAGCCCGTCGCTGTTCGCGGAGCGCAAGGTCGTCGTCGTACGCAACGCGCAGGATCTGTCGGCCGACACGGTCAAGGACGTCAAGGCGTACCTCTCGGCGCCGGCCGAGGAGATCACGCTGGTGCTGCTGCACGCCGGCGGGGCCAAGGGCAAGGCGGTGCTGGACGCCGCGCGCAAGGCCGGGGCCCGTGAGGTGGCCTGCCCCAAGATGACCAAGCCCGCGGACCGGCTGGCCTTCGTGCGGCAGGAGTTCCGGGCCACCGGGCGGTCCGCGACGCCCGAGGCGTGCCAGGCGCTGGTCGACTCCGTCGGCAGCGACCTGCGGGAGCTGGCGTCCGCCGTGTCGCAGTTGGTGGCGGACGTGGAGGGGACGATCGACGAGGCCGTCGTGGGCCGGTACTACACCGGCCGGGCGGAGGCGTCGAGCTTCACCGTGGCCGACCGGGCCGTGGAGGGGCGGGCCGCCGAGGCGCTGGAGGCGCTGCGCTGGTCGCTGGCCACTGGGGTGGCGCCCGTGCTGATCACCAGCGCGCTCGCCCAGGGCGTGCGGGCCATCGGCAAGCTGTCGTCGGCGCGCGGCGGGCGTCCCGCCGACCTGGCGCGGGAGCTGGGCATGCCGCCGTGGAAGATCGACCGGGTGCGGCAGCAGATGCGGGGCTGGACCCCGGACGGCGTCGCGTACGCGCTGCGGGCCGTGGCCGAGGCCGACGCGGGCGTGAAGGGCGGCGGCGACGACCCGGAGTACGCGCTGGAGAAGGCGGTCGTGGCGATCGCCCGCGCGGCGCGTTCGCGGGGCCGCGGGTAGTCACCGGGCAGGTCAGGAGCGTCGGTCTCCCCGCAGCGCGAACAGCGTCACCGGGAGGACGAGCCGCCCGCGCGGGGGCGCGCGTGGTCGCCGGACAGGTCGGAGGCGTCGGTCTCCCCGCAGCGCGAACCCCCGTCACCCGGAGGACAATCGTGCTGTCAGCCGTACACCGCCGGAGACGGAAAGGTGGCGATCACCATGGCTGAACACCCGCACGCCGCTCTCGTCCGCAAGGGCTACGACGCCTTCCAGCGCGGGGACATGGACACGATGCGGGGCCTGATGACCGGGGACTGCACCCACCACGTGCCCGGTTCACACCCGCTCTCGGGGGACCACAAGGGGATCGACGCGGTCCTCGACCACTACGGGCGGCTCGGCTCGGAGACGGACGGGTCGTTCCGGGTGGAGCTGCGGGACGTGCTCGTCGACGGCCGGGGGCACGCGGTGTCGGTGCACCGCTTCACCGCGGACCGGGGCGGGCGGCACGTCGACGCGATGGGCGGCATCGTCTTCCGGATCGTCGGGGAGAAGATCACCGACCTCGACGAGTGCGTCGCGGACATCGAGCAGATCGACGCGTTCTGGGCGTGACGGGGACGACCCACCCCCGGACAGCGCACACGAGACACAGCACACGGCACGCCGACACCGCACACCGACACCGCACACGCCGAGGACCCCGTCGGCCGCCCTGGGGAAGGGCGGGCGGCGGGGTCCTCGGGTTACAGCTGGTGTTGGATCCACGCCCGCGTGGCGAACGCAGGCCGCGCGTGGATCCGGGATGCCGGTCGGGAGCGGATGAGAGAGGGCCCGCTCTGGGTCCGTCCGGCGGTCAGATCACAGAGAGGTTCAGCCCTGGAGGGACGCGACCTTGGCGGCCAGCGCCGACTTCTTGTTGGCGGCCTGGTTCTTGTGGATGACGCCCTTCGAGACGGCCTTGTCGAGCTGACGCGCGGCGACGCGCTGGTACTCGGTGGCCTTCTCGACGTCACCCGCGGCAGCGGCCTCGCGGGCCTTGCGGATCGCGGTCTTGAGGGAGGACTTGACAGCCTTGTTGCGCAGCCGGGCCTTCTCGTTGGTCTTGATCCGCTTGATCTGGGACTTGATGTTCGCCACGAATGAGCCTTTTCAGGTTCAGGCACGGAGCCGCGAGGGTCCCGTGCCAGGTGATTTCTTGGGTTGTGCCTCGCGCTGAGAGGGCATGAGACACAGCCACCCAGGCTACCAGTGGCCGGGCGAGTGGCCCAAACCGGTCGCCGGTCCGCGCCCGTGGGACCATGGAGGCTACGTATCGATCCGACCCGAGGCATAAGGCGCCTCAAGAGACAGGACCCTGCGTGCCCGCGACCCCTAACAACGTGCCCGAGCCGAGCCGTACCGACCCGGCGCTGATCCGCAATTTCTGCATCATCGCGCACATCGACCACGGCAAGTCCACGCTCGCCGACCGGATGCTCCAGCTGACCGGTGTGGTCGAGCAGCGGCAGATGCGTGCCCAGTACCTCGACCGGATGGACATCGAGCGCGAGCGCGGCATCACGATCAAGTCCCAGGCGGTGCGGCTGCCGTGGGCCCCCACCCACGACAAGGGCAACACGCACATCCTCAACATGATCGACACGCCGGGGCACGTCGACTTCACGTACGAGGTCTCGCGGTCGCTCGCCGCCTGTGAGGGGACCATCCTCCTCGTCGACGCCGCCCAGGGCATCGAGGCGCAGACCCTCGCCAACCTCTACCTGGCGATGGAGAACGACCTCACGATCATCCCCGTGCTGAACAAGATCGACCTGCCGGCCGCGCAGCCCGAGAAGTTCGCCGAGGAGCTCGCGAACCTCGTCGGCTGCGAGCCGGACGACGTGCTGAAGGTCTCCGCGAAGACCGGCCTGGGCGTGGAGGCGCTGCTGGACAAGGTGGTCGCCGAGATCCCGGCCCCGGTCGGCGTCAAGGACGCGCCCGCCCGCGCCATGATCTTCGACTCGGTCTACGACTCCTACCGCGGTGTCGTGACGTACGTCCGTGTCATCGACGGCCAGCTCAACAAGCGCGAGCGCATCCGGATGATGTCGACGGGCGCCACCCACGAGCTGCTGGAGATCGGCACCAACTCGCCCGAGATGCTGGCCGCGGACGGCCTCGGCGTCGGCGAGGTGGGCTACCTGATCACGGGTGTGAAGGACGTCCGCCAGTCCAAGGTCGGTGACACCGTCACCAGCCAGGCCAAGGGCGCCACCGAGGCGCTCGGCGGCTACAAGGACCCCAAGCCGATGGTCTTCTCGGGCCTGTACCCGCTGGACGGATCGGACTACCCGGAGCTGCGCGAGGCGCTGGACAAGCTCCAGCTCAACGACGCGGCGCTGGTCTACGAGCCGGAGACCTCCGCGGCGCTCGGCTTCGGCTTCCGCGTCGGCTTCCTCGGCCTGCTGCACCTGGACGTGATCCGGGAGCGGCTGGAGCGCGAGTTCGGCCTGGACCTGATCGCCACCGCGCCGAACGTGGTCTACCGGGTCGTGATGGAGGACGGCAGCGAGCACGTCGTCACCAACCCGAGCGAGTTCCCCGAGGGCAAGATCAACGAGGTGTACGAGCCGGTCGTGCGGGCCACGATCCTCGCGCCGACCGAGTTCATCGGCTCGATCATGGAGCTGTGCCAGACCCGGCGCGGCACCCTCCTCGGCATGGACTACCTCTCCGAGGACCGGGTCGAGATCCGCTACACGCTGCCGCTCGCGGAGATCGTCTTCGACTTCTTCGACCAGCTGAAGTCCAAGACCCGCGGCTACGCCTCGCTGGACTACGAGCCCACCGGCGAGCAGACCAGCTCCCTGGTCAAGGTCGACATCCTGCTGCACGGCGACAAGGTGGACGCGTTCTCGGCGATCACCCACAAGGACGCGGCCTACGCCTACGGTGTGCGGCTCGTCGCCAAGCTGCGCGAGCTCATCCCGCGGCAGGCCTTCGAGGTGCCCATCCAGGCCGCCATCGGCTCGCGGGTGATCGCCCGCGAGACCATCCGCGCCATCCGCAAGGACGTCCTCGCCAAGTGCTACGGCGGTGACATCTCCCGCAAGCGGAAGCTGCTGGAGAAGCAGAAGGAGGGCAAGAAGCGGATGAAGATGGTGGGTTCCGTGGAGGTTCCGCAGGAGGCCTTCATCGCGGTGCTGTCCAGCGACGACAGCGCGGGATCGGCCAAGGGCAAGAAGTAACCGGCGGTCACGGCCGCCCGCCAGCCAGAATCCGGCGCCACAAGCCGGCCACAGAAGGGTCTGCCGGACGAAGAACGGCAGGCCCTTCGGCATGTAAGCGGGTGTTTCCCGGCGGATTCCTGGAGGAAGTGACAGGCCGCTGCCCCTTACATACCAGCCGGTCGGGCCTTACCCTGATGCCTGCTCGGTAGTTACTCGCGAGTTAAACAAGGGCTCGCGGGGGAGGAATCAGCCAGACAGAGCCAGCCGGCCGGGCTGGCCGCACGAGCCAGCCGCACCGTCGCGGGCCCGGAGGATGTCGTGAGCGACACACAGACACTGATCGAGAACCGTCCGCCGTCCGTCGCGGGCCTCTTCCTGGAGCGCGTGGCCGCCACACCGGACGCGGAGGCCTACCGCCATCCGGTGCCGCCCGCCTCGGGCGAGGGCCCGGACGAGTGGAGGTCGCTGAGCTGGGCGCAGGCCGCCGAGCGGGTGTACGCGATCGCGGCCGGTCTCATCGAGCTCGGTGTGCAGCCCGAGCAGCGCGTCGCGCTGGCGTCCTCCACCCGCCTGGAGTGGATCCTCGCCGACCTCGGCATCATGTGCGCCGGCGCCGCCACCACGACGGTCTACCCGCAGACCAACGCGGACGAGTCGGCGTTCATCCTCTCCGACTCCGAGAGCCGGGTGCTGATCGCCGAGAACGCCGACCAGCTCGCCAAAGCGGTCGCGAAGCGCGCCGAGCTGCCCGACCTCACCCATGTGGTCGTGGTGGACGCCGCGGGCCTCGAAGACGTCGCGGGCGCGGGGGACGGCGAGGGCCAGGAGTGGGTCCTCACCCTCGACGAACTGGAGAAGCGCGGCGCGGCCCGGCTCCAGCAGGAGCCCGACCTGATCCGTGAGCGGGTCGGCAAGATCGGCAAGGACCAGCTCGCCACCCTCATCTACACCTCTGGCACCACCGGGCGCCCCAAGGGCGTGCGGCTGCCGCACGACAACTGGTCGTACATGGCGAAGGCGATCGCCGCGACCGGGCTGGTCGGCCCGGACGACGTGCAGTACCTGTGGCTGCCGCTCGCGCACGTCTTCGGCAAGGTGCTGACCTCCGGCCAGATCGAGGTGGGCCACGTCACCGCCGTCGACGGCCGCGTCGACAAGATCATCGAGAACCTGCCGGTCGTGCAGCCGACGTACATGGCCGCCGTGCCGCGCATCTTCGAGAAGGTGTACAACGGCGTCGCCGCCAAGGCGAAGGCGGGCGGCGGGGCCAAGTACAAGATCTTCCAGTGGGCCGCCGAGGTGGCCCGCGAGTACGCGAAGGTCACCCAGGACAACTTCCGCCGCACCGGCAACCGCACCGCGCCGTTCGGCCTGTCGGCCAAGCACAAGGTCGCCGACACGCTCGTCTACTCCAAGATCCGCGAGGCGTTCGGCGGCAACCTGCGCGCCTGTGTGTCCGGCTCGGCCGCGCTCGCGCCGGAGATCGGCTACTTCTTCGCCGGCGCCGGCATCCACATCCTGGAGGGCTACGGCCTCACCGAGTCCTCGGCCGCCTCCTTCGTGAACCCGGGCGAGGCCTACCGCACCGGCACGGTCGGCAAGCCGCTGCCCGGCACGGAGGTGCGGATCGCCGACGACGGGGAGATCCTGCTGCGCGGCCCCGGCATCATGCAGGGCTACCACAAGCTGCCTGAGAAGACCGCGGAGGTCCTGGAGGCGGACGGCTGGTTCCACACCGGGGACATCGGCGAGCTGTCGCCCGACGGCTACCTGCGCATCACCGACCGCAAGAAGGACCTGATCAAGACCTCGGGCGGCAAGTACATCGCGCCGGCCGAGGTCGAGGGCCAGTTCAAGGCGGTCTGCCCGTACGTCTCGAACATCCTGGTGCACGGCGCCGACCGCAACTACTGCACCGCGCTCATCTCGCTCGACGAGGTGGCCATCCTCGACTGGGCCAAGGAGAACGGGCTGGCCGGGAAGTCGTACGCCGAGGTCGTCGCCGACCCCTCGACGGTCTCCCTCGTCCAGGGCTACGTCGAGGAGCTCAACTCCGGTCTCCAGCGCTGGCAGACGATCAAGAAGTTCCGGCTGCTGCCGCGGGACCTGGACGTGGAGCACGGCGAGATCACCCCGAGCCTGAAGCTGAAGCGGCCCGTGGTGGAGCGCGAGTACAAGCACCTGATCGAGGAGATGTACGCGGGGACGCGGGAGGCGTAGCCCTCCGGGAGGGAGGGGGCGTACTCCGCCCGTCGGCCGGCGGTCCGTCGGTCGATGTTCGGAATGCGCCCCCGGACCGGCCCCCTTCGCGCCCTTTTCGATCCTCTTCCGGACAGATGCCGACGCTCTGTCGCCCCGTACGGCCCACTTCGGCCACCGGGCGCTCACGCACGCCCCCGGCTGGCACCCTGTCGGCGACGAGCGACGGGTGTGCGGCGCCGAACTGTGCGGGAGCTGTCGATGGGGGTCCTTCCCACGCAACGGGAGACGGTGTCCCGGACCGGCGGCACGCCGGCGCCGGCCCGGCCGCTCCCCCGGGTGCGGGCCACGCTGCCGGGCGGCGCCCTGGCGCCCGGCACGGCCCGCGGGCTGCTCGGCGGGGCCCTGCGGGAATGGGCCGGCCTCGGCCTGCCCGTGTCCGCCCGGCTCGCCGAGGACGCGGTGCTGGTCGTCAGCGAGCTGGTCACCAACGCGGTCCTGCACGCCGGTACGGACGTCGACCTCGACTGCCGACTGGCGGAACCGTGGGAGCCCGGCACGGGCGCGGCGCGGACGGCGTACGACGTCGTCGTCGAGATCTCCGACCGGCACCCTGGCCGGCACCCCGCGCGTCCCCCCGCCGACGGCCCGCCCCCGCCCCACGCGCCGTCCGCGGCCCTCCCGGAGGACGGCCGGGGGCTGCGCCTGGTCGCGGCGCTGGCCGAGGAGTGGGGCGTGACCTACCGCCGCGGCGCCAAGACGGTGTGGGCCCGCCTGCCCGGCGCGCCGGGACCGGACGGGACGGAGGCGACCGGGACGGAGACGACCGGGACGGACGCGGACGGGGAGGCCGGCGAGGGCCTGCCCGCCGTGTCGGGGGCGCACCCGGACCCGGCGCCCGGCGTGTCCCGGACGCCCGACCCGTCATCCGTGCCCGGAGTGTCCCGGACGCCCGCCCCGTCATCCGCCGGCCCAGCCGCCCCCGATGCCCGCCCCGCCGCGCCCGGCGCCCTCCCCGACCGCGACCAGGACTGGCTCGGCCGGAACGCGCTGTCGTTCCTCGCCGAGGCGTCCGACCTGCTCGCCGGGCAGCTCGACGAGGACCTGGTCGCCTCGCTCACCGGCCAGCTCCTGGTGCCGCGCCTCGCCGACTGGTGCGCGGTGTGGCTGGAGGACGAGGTCGGCGGGCGCGGCTGGGGCGACGGCTCCGGGCAGCGGCTCGCCCGCGTCCGGCACGGCAGCGAGGGCCACGTCGAGGAACTGCGCCAGGCCCTGGAGAAGGACCCGCCCTGCCTCACGGAGACCCCGCTCACCGCGACCTCCCTGGCCGTCACTTCCCTCGCCGCGACTGCCCTCAGCTCAACCGCCCTCGCCGGGCCGGTCGAGCTGCCCTGGCCCGGCGCCGCGCCGGGCGGGCCGGGTGCGGTGCTCGCCTGCCGGCTGGTCGCGGGCGGACGCCCGCTGGGCACGCTGGTCATCGGGCGGTCCGGAGCGGAAAGGTTTCCCGAGGAGGTCGCCGGCCTGGTCGAGGACTTCAGCCGCCGGGTGGCGCTCGCCGTCGGCGCGGCCCGCCAGTACGCCCGCCAGGCCACCATCAGCGCCGTCCTGCAGCGGGGCCTGCTGCCCGGCGCGGTCGCCGAGATCCCCGGGGTGCGCAGCGCGCTGGTGTACGAGCCGTGCGACCAGGGTGGCCCGAGCGGCGACTTCTATGACCTGTTCCCGGCGGGCGACGGCCGCTGGTGCTTCGCCGTCGGCGACGTGCAGGGCAAGGGCCCCGAGGCGGCTGTGGTCATCGGGCTCGCCCGGCCCTGGCTGCGGCTGCTGGCCCGCGAGGGGTACGGCGTCGCCGACGTGCTCGACCGGCTCAACCAGCTCCTCCTCGACGACGCCACCGAGGCGGCCGACGCGGCGGCCCGCGCCTTCGCCGGCCCCACGGGCCCCGCCGGACCGGCCGACGGCCCGCAGACCCGCTTCCTCTCGCTCCTCTACGGCGAGCTCGTGCCCTTCCCCGGCGGCGTCCACTGCACCCTCGCCTCGGCGGGGCACCCGCTGCCGCTGCTCCTCGGCCCGGACGGCACCGTACGGACGGTCGCGCAGCCGCAGACGCTGCTCGGGGTCGTGGAGGACGTGGCGTACACCAGCGAGACGTGCGCGCTGCTGTCCGGCGACAGCCTGCTGTGCGTCACCGACGGGGTCACCGAGCGCCGCTCGGGCGCGCGCCAGTTCGACGACGGCGACGGGCTCGCGCAGGCCCTGGCCGGGTGCGTGGGGCTGGACGCGGACGGGATCGCGGCCCGGATCCGGCAGCAGGTGCACGCCTTCGGCGCCCGGCCCCCGGAGGACGACCTGGCGCTGCTGGTGCTCCAGGCCGAGTAGCGGGACGTCCGTCGCGTCACGCCCGGCGAGGTCACCCCGCGGGTGCGGGACAATGGAACGCATGCCTTCCGCACTCCCCGACGGCGAGCCCGTCCCCTCCGACGGTGCGCTGCCCGCGTCCGCGCTCGCCGGGGCCGCCGACCGCCCCCTCGGCTTCTACCTGCACGTCCCGTACTGCGCGACCCGCTGCGGCTACTGCGACTTCAACACCTACACCGCGACCGAGCTGCGCGGCACGGGCGGTGTGCTGGCCTCCCGCGACAACTACGCCGACACCCTGATCGACGAGGTCCGCCTCGCCCGCAAGGTGCTGGGCGACGACCCGCGCGAGGTCCGCACGGTGTTCGTCGGCGGCGGCACGCCGACCCTGCTGGCTGCGGGCGACCTGGTGCGGATGCTCGGCGCGATCCGGGAGGAGTTCGGGCTCGCCCCGGACGCGGAGGTCACCACGGAGGCCAACCCGGAGTCGGTCGACCCCGCCTACCTCGCGGAGCTGCGGGCGGGCGGCTTCAACCGGATCTCCTTCGGCATGCAGAGCGCGCGGCAGCACGTCCTCAAGGTGCTCGACCGCACCCACACGCCCGGCCGCCCCGAGCGGTGCGTCGCCGAGGCGCGGGGGGCGGGCTTCGACCACGTCAACCTCGACCTGATCTACGGCACCCCCGGGGAGAGCGACGAGGACTGGCGGGCCTCGCTGGACGCGGCGATCGGCGCCGGCCCCGACCACGTCAGCGCCTACGCGCTCATCGTCGAGGAGGGCACCCAGCTGGCCCGCCGGATCCGCCGCGGCGAGGTCCCGATGACCGACGACGACGTGCACGCCGACCGGTACCTGATGGCCGAGGAGGTGCTGTCGGCGGCGGGCTTCGCCTGGTACGAGGTGTCCAACTGGGCCACCTCCGAGGCGGGGCGCTGCCTGCACAACGAGCTGTACTGGCGGGGCGCCGACTGGTGGGGCGCGGGGCCGGGCGCACACTCCCACGTCGGCGGGGTGCGCTGGTGGAACGTCAAGCACCCCGGCGCGTACGCGGCCGCGCTGGCGTCCGGGCGCACGCCGGGTGCGGGGCGTGAGCTGCTGTCCGAGGAGGACCGGCGGGTCGAGCGCGTCCTGCTGGAGCTGAGGCTGCGCGAGGGCGTCCCGCTGTCCCTCCTCAAGCAGGACGGCCTCGCGGCGTCCCGCCGGGCCCTGACCGACGGCCTGCTCCAGGAGGGGCCGTACGCGGGGGGCCGAGCGGTGCTCACCCTGCGGGGGCGGCTGCTGGCGGACGCGGTGGTGCGGGACCTGGTGGACTGAGCGACCGGGCCGGTCACGACGTCCGGGCCGGCGCCGCCGTCAGGCCCCGCCGTCGCCCGTCACGAAGTCGATCAGTTCCTCGACGCGGCCCAGCAGCTCCGGCTCCAGGTCCTTGTACGACCGCACCCGCTTGAGGATCGCCTGCCACACCGCACCGGTGTTGTCCGAGGGCCAGCCCAGCGCCCGGCACACCCCGGTCTTCCAGTCCTGGCCGCGCGGGACCCGCGGCCACGCCTCGATACCCAGGGACGACGGCTTCACCGCCTCCCAGATGTCGATGTACGGGTGGCCGACGACCAGCGCGTGCTCGCTGGTGACCGACTGTGCGATGCGCCACTCCTTGGTGCCGGGGACCAGGTGGTCCACCAGGACTCCGAGGCGGGCGTCGGGGCCGGGGGCGAAGTCGTCCACGATCGACGGGAGGTCGTCCACGCCCTCCAGGTACTCCACGACGACGCCCTCGACGCGCAGGTCGTCGCCCCAGACCTTCTCGACCAGCTCGGCGTCGTGCCGGCCTTCCACGTAGATGCGTCCGGCGCGGGCGACGCGGGCCCGGGCGCCGGGGACGGCGACGGAGCCGGAGGCCGTGCGGGTGGGGCGTGCGGGGGCGGAGGCGGTGGGCCGGACGAGGGTGACCACCTTGCCCTCCAGCAGGAAGCCCCGGGGTTCCAGCGGGAACACGCGGTGCTTGCCGAAGCGGTCCTCCAGGGTCACCGTGCCGGCCTCGCAGCGCACGACCGCGCCGCAGAAGCCGGTGCGGGGCTCCTCGACCACCAGGTCCGGCTCCGCCGGGACCTCGGGGACCGGCTGGGACTTCTTCCACGGAGGGGTCAGGTCGGCGGAGTACCTACGAGGGCGCGGGCCCGAAGGGCCCTCGCTGGAAGGGCGGTGGCGGGAGACGGGTGGGCGCATTCGGATGACGATAGGAGAAGCTCCGGCGCCGTTACGGCGACACGCCGAACCGGGCCGCCAGCGCGTCGCGTTGGGCGCGGACGAAGGCCGCGTCCACCACCGCGCCGTGTCCGGGCACGTACAGCGCGTCGTCGCCGCCGAACGCCAGCAGCCGGTCCAGCGCGGCCGGCCAGCGCGAGGGCACGGCGTCCGGGCCCGCCTGGGGCTCACCGGACTCCTCGACGAGGTCGCCGCAGAAGACCACCTCGGTCTCCCCGGGGACCAGCACGGCGAGGTCGTGGGCGGTGTGGCCGGGCCCCACGTTGGCCAGCAGCACCTGCCGGCCGCCGCCCAGGTCGAGGGTCAGCTCGCCGGAGACCGGGTGACGGGGCCGGACCAGCGCGCTCGCGGCCTCCTCGGCGGTGGCCTCGTCCAGCCCGTTGCGCACCGCGTCCGCCCGCAGCTCCTCGGCGCCCGCGGCGAGCACCGCGTCCGTGCCGACCGCGGCGTACACCTCGGCGCCCGCCAGGGCGGCCGCGCCGAACACGTGGTCGAAGTGGGGGTGGGTGAGCGCGAGATGGGTCACACGGCGCCCGGTGAGGCGCTCCGCCTCCGACCGCAGCCGCGCCCCCTCGGCGAGGCTCGACCCGGCGTCGATCAGCAGCGCCCCGTCCCGCCCGGGGACCAGTCCCGCCGTGCAGTCCCAGCCCGGCAGCCGCACCCGCCCCACGCCCGGTGCGACGCGCTCCCAGCCCAGCTCTTCCCAAGTCACCGTCATACCGGGACGCTAGCGGTACTGCCCCCGGCCGCGAGGCCGACCTTGCCCAGCCGGTACCCCACCGCCGTACACTGGGCCGGGGAATGCTGGCACTCACGATCGAAGAGTGCCAGGTGGACGTCTCGGGGACGATTTCTGGAGGTGCGCGCGATGCTGAGTGAACGCAGGCTTCAGGTGCTGCGCGCCATCGTCCAGGACTACGTGGGGACCGAGGAGCCGGTGGGTTCCAAGGCGCTCACCGAGCGGCACAACCTCGGCGTCTCCCCGGCCACCGTGCGCAACGACATGGCGGCCCTGGAGGACGAGGGCTACATCGCCCAGCCGCACACCAGCGCCGGGCGCATCCCGACCGACAAGGGCTACCGGCTGTTCGTCGACAAGCTCGCGGGCGTCAAGCCGATGACGGCGCCCGAGCGGCGGGCCATCCAGAACTTCCTGGGGGGCGCCGTCGACCTCGACGACGTGGTGGCCCGCACGGTGCGGCTGCTCGCGCAGCTCACCCGGCAGGTCGCCGTCGTGCAGTACCCGTCGCTGACCCGGTCCACGGTGCGCCACGTCGAACTGCTGTCGCTGGCGCCCGCCCGGCTGATGCTGGTGCTGATCACGGACACCGGCCGGGTCGAGCAGCGGCTGGTCGACTGCCCGGCGCCGTTCGGGGAGTCCTCGCTGGCGGACCTGAGGGCGCGGCTCAACAGCCGGGTCGCGGGCCGCCGTTTCGCGGACGTGCCGGGGCTGGTGGAGGACCTGCCCGAGGCGTTCGAGGCCGAGGACCGCGGTACGGTCTCCACGGTGCTCTCCACCCTCCTGGAGACACTCGTCGAGGAGAACGAGGAGCGGCTGGTGATCGGTGGCACCGCCAATCTCACCCGCTTCGGACATGACTTTCCCCTCACGATCCGGCCGGTGCTCGAGGCGCTGGAGGAGCAGGTCGTGCTCCTCAAGTTGCTGGGCGAGGCGAAGGATCCGGGCGTGACCGTCCGCATCGGTCACGAGAACGCCCACGAAGGACTCAACTCCACGTCCGTCGTGTCGGTCGGCTACGGTTCGGGCGGCGAGGCAGTGGCCAAGCTCGGCGTGGTCGGACCGACCCGCATGGACTACCCGGGAACGATGGGAGCGGTACGCGCAGTGGCACGGTACGTCGGACAGATCCTGGCGGAGTCGTAAGTGGCCACGGACTACTACGCCGTTCTCGGCGTGCGCCGCGACGCGTCGCAGGAAGAGATCAAGAAGGCCTTCCGGCGGCTCGCGCGCGAGCTGCACCCGGACGTCAACCCGGACCCGAAGACCCAGGAGCGGTTCAAGGAGATCAACGCCGCTTACGAGGTGCTCTCGGACCCGCAGAAGAAGCAGGTCTACGACCTCGGCGGCGACCCGCTCTCGCAGGCCGGCGGGGCCGGCGCGGGCTTCGGGGCCGGCGGCTTCGGCAACTTCTCCGACATCATGGACGCGTTCTTCGGCACGGCGTCGCAGCGCGGCCCGCGCTCGCGCACCCGCCGCGGCCAGGACGCCATGATCCGGCTGGAGATCGACCTCGAGGAGGCGGCCTTCGGCACCACGAAGGACATCCAGGTCGACACCGCGATCGTCTGCGGCACCTGCAACGGCGAGGGCGCGGCCCCCGGCACGACCGCCCAGACGTGTGACATGTGCCGCGGCCGCGGCGAGGTGTCCCAGGTGACCCGGTCCTTCCTGGGCCAGGTCATGACGTCCCGGCCCTGCCCCCAGTGCCAGGGCTTCGGCACCGTGGTGCCGACCCCGTGCCCGGAGTGCGCGGGCGACGGACGGGTGCGCTCGCGGCGGACGCTCACCGTGAAGATCCCGGCCGGCGTCGACAACGGCACCCGCATCCAGCTCGCGGGCGAGGGCGAGGTGGGCCCCGGCGGCGGCCCCGCCGGCGACCTGTACGTGGAGATCCACGAGCTGCCCCACGCGCAGTTCCAGAGGCGCGGCGACGACCTGCACTGCACGGTCACCCTGCCGATGACCGCGGCGGCGCTCGGCACCAAGGTGCCGCTGGAGACGCTGGACGGCCTGGAGGAGATCGACATCCGGCCCGGCACCCAGTCCGGCCAGTCGATCCCGCTGCACAACCGGGGTGTCACGCACCTGCGCGGCGGTGGCCGCGGCGACCTCGTGGTGCACGTCGAGGTGCAGACGCCGACCAAGCTCGACCCCGAACAGGAGCGGCTGCTGCGGGAGCTGGCCAAGCTGCGCGGCGAGGAGCGGCCGCAGGGCCAGTTCCAGCCCGGCCAGCAGGGCCTGTTCAGCCGGCTGAAGGACGCGTTCAACGGCCGCTGAGCGGACCCGCTGAACCGACGCCGAGGAGGCGCGGGCCGTCCCGCGCCTCCCGATTCGGCGTTGTCCTGAGGACATGACACCATGCCGTCATGTCCTCCGCACTGACCGATCTGTTCCCCCACCCGATCGTGCAGGCCCCCATGGCGGGCGGCGTCTCCGTGCCCGTGCTCGCCGCCGCGGTGAGCGAGGCGGGCGGGCTGGGCTTCCTGGCCGCCGGGTACAAGACCGCCGACGGGCTGTACCAGGAGATCAAGCAACTGCGGAGCCTGACCTCCCGCCCCTTCGGGGTCAACCTGTTCCTGCCGCAGCCCGAGCACGCCGAGTCGGGCGCCGTCGAGGTCTACGCCCACCAGCTGGCCGGCGAGGCGAGCTGGTACGACACCGAGCTCGGCGACCCCGACAGCGGGCGGGACGACGGCTACGACGCCAAGCTCGCCGTGCTGCTCGACAACCCGGTGCCGGTCGTCTCCTTCCACTTCGGCGTGCCGCGCCGGGACGTGCTGGACGCGCTGCGCCGGGCCGGCACCGTCACCCTGGTCACCGCGACCACCGCCGAGGAGGCGCTCGCGGTGGAGCGGGCGGGCGCCGACGCGGTGATCGTGCAGGGCGTGGAGGCGGGCGGCCACCAGGGCACCCACCGCGACGTCCGCGAGAACGACGGCACCGGCGTGGGGCTGCTCGCCCTGCTCGCGCAGGTCCGCGAGACGGTGGGCATCCCGCTGGTCGCCGCGGGCGGCCTGATGCGCGGCGGGCAGATCGCCGCCGTCCTCGCGGCGGGCGCGAGCGCGGCCCAGCTGGGCACCGCGTTCCTCGTCACGCCCGAGTCGGGCGCCCCCGCCGTGCACAAACAGGCGCTGACCAACCCGCTGTTCGTCCGCACCGAGCTGACCCGGGCGTTCTCCGGGCGCCCGGCCCGCGGTCTGGTCAACCGCTTCCTGCGGGAGCACGGGCCCTACGCGCCCGCCGCCTACCCGGAGGTCCACCACCTCACCGCGCCGCTGCGCCGGGCCGCCGCCAAGGCGGGGGACGCGCAGGGCATGGCGCTGTGGGCCGGGCAGGGCCACCGGCTGGCCCGCGAGCTGCCCGCGGGGCACCTGGTGGAGGTGCTGGCCGACGAACTCGCCGCCGCCCGGACAGCGTTGTCCTCCTGGGGCGGTGTCCGATGACGGCCCCGGTCTTCGTCGTCGACCACCTCGACGCGCACGGCGGTCCCTTCGTGCTCGACGGTCCCGAGGGCCGGCACGCGGTCTCCGTGAAGCGGCTGGAGCCGGGCGAGGAGGTCGTCCTCACCGACGGCGCCGGGCGCCACGCGACGGGCGAGGTGACCGGCACGGAGGGCAAGGACCGGCTGCTGGTGCGGCTGGCGCCGGTGACGGAGGAACCCGAGCCGTCCCCGCGGATCACGGTCGTGCAGGCCCTGCCCAAGGGTGACCGGGGCGAACTGGCCGTGGAGATGATGACCGAGGTCGGCGTCGACGCGATCGTGCCGTGGCAGGCGGCCCGCTGCATCACCCAGTGGCGCGGCGAGCGCGGCGCGAAGGCGCTCGGCAAGTGGCGCGGCACCGCCCGCGAGGCCGGCAAGCAGTCCCGCCGGGTGCGCTTCCCCCGGGTCGCGGACGCGGCGAGCACCAAGCAGGTGGCCGCGCTGCTGACCGACGCCGACTTCGCCGCCGTGCTGCACTCCGACTTCGACCACCCCGGCGCGCCGCTGGCCACCGCCGAACTGCCCGCCGAGGGCGAGATCGTGCTGGTCGTGGGGCCCGAAGGGGGAGTCGCCGCGGACGAGTTGGCGCTGTTCCTGGAGGCGGGTGCGGGGGCGTACGTGCTGGGCCGTAGCGTGTTGCGCACGTCGACCGCGGGGACGGCGGCCGCGGCCCTGGTGCTCGGCCGCACCGGCCGGTGGTCCTGACCGACCGGATGCGGGTCGCCCACCGTAAGGACTCCGTCCGCGCGGACGGTCCGTCAGCTCCCGCCCGTCGTTGGCCGATGCGGTCTACCGGGCCGGGGGCGGCGGTGGCAGGCTGCTGTGCATGGGGGTGACGTGGGCGCGGGCAGGACGGGCGCGCGGGGCGCGGGCGCTCGCCGGGGCGGGGCTCGGGGCGCTCGCCGTCGGCGCGGCCGTGGGCTGCGACCCGGGCGGGCTGAACGCGGCGTCCGTGGCGTACACCACCGACCAGGCCGCGACCCGGGAGCTCCAGCACCGTGACGTCGCCGTGCGCTGGCTGACCTGCACCGGCGGCTACGACGACGGCGGCGCCCACGGGACGGTCGCCTCCGTGGACTGCAAGGGGAAGACGGACGACGGCAGGGACATCACCGTCGACGGCGAGATCACCCGGGCCGTGGACGGGCACTGCGTGCGCGGGGACGTCACCGCCGACCTCGGCGACAAGCAGCTGTTCCGGGTCAGCGGCCTCGGCGACTGCGCGTCGGCCACCCCCTCGCCCGTCCAGCGGCCCCGCTCCGGGCAGCCGGCCCGCCCCACCGCCACGGTCACCGTCACCGTGTGGTGCCCGGGCGACCCGCAGTGCCCGTCCCGGGGCAAGTGAGCGCACGCCTCCGGCCGTTCGGGGCGGCGAGGGCCGGCGCCCCGTGCCGCGCACGGCGCCGTGCGGCCGGCGCCGGCGGACCCGTGCGGCGCCGTCGTGGCCGGTCGCGCAGTTCCCCGCGCCCCCTCAGGCAGGCAGGGGCGGCCGTGATCAGATCGTCCCGGCCCCCTGTCGACGAGCGGCGTGCTTGCATAGGGTGATCGCGTGACACAGTCCGCTGCCCCTGCCGCGTATCTCCGATTCCCGCACCTGCACGGCGACTTGGTGGCCTTCACGGCCGAGGACGACGTGTGGCTGGCGCCCCTGGACGGGGGGCGCGCCTGGCGGGTCAGCGCCGACAACCGGCCCGTCACCGCGCCCCGCGTCTCGCCCGACGGCACCACCGTCGCCTGGACCTCCACCCGCGACGGCGCCCCCGAGGTGCACGTCGCGCCGGTCGACGGCGGGCCCTCCACCCGGCTGACGTACTGGGGGAGCTGGCAGACCCGGGTGCGCGGCTGGACCCCCGACGGGCGGGTGCTCGCGCTCAGCAGCCACGACCAGGCGACGCTGCGCCGCACCTGGGCCCGCGCCGTCCCGCTCGACGGCGGCCCCGCCACCACCCTGCCGTACGGCCCCGTCGGTGACGTCGCGTACGGTCCGCACACCGTGCTCCAGTCCGCGCCGATGGGCCGCGAGGCCGCCCACTGGAAGCGCTACCGGGGCGGCACGGCGGGCAAGCTGTGGATCGACCGGGAGGACAGCGGGGAGTTCACGCGGCTGCACGAGGACCTCGACGGCAACATCGAGTACCCGCAGTGGGTGGGCGACCGCATCGCCTTCCTGTCCGACCACGAGGGCACCGGCGCGCTGTACTCCTCCCTGGCCGACGGCTCCGACCTGCGCCGCCACACGCCCCTCGGCGGCTTCTACGCCCGGCAGGCGAGCGGCGACGGCCGGCGCGTCGTCTACAGCAGCGCGGGCGAGCTGTGGATCCTCGACGACCTCGACGGCGACGGGCCGCGCCGGCTCGACGTCCGGCTCGGCGGACAGCGCGCCGACCGTCGGCCGCACCCCGTGGCCGCCGCCCGCTGGCTGGGCGGGGCCGCCCCCGACCACACCGCGCGCGGCAGCGCCGTCGAGGTGCGCGGCGCCGTCCACTGGATCACCCACCGCTCCGGCCCGGCCCGCGCGCTGGCCGCCGAGCCCGGGGTGCGGGCCCGGCTGCCGCGCACCTTCCGCGCCGAGGGCGAGGAGTGGGTGGTGTGGGTGACGGACGCCGAGGGCGAGGACGCCCTGGAGTTCGCGCCCGCCACCGGCGTGACGCCCGGCTCCACCCCGCGCCGGCTGGCCGCCGGACGGCTCGGCCGGGTCCTGGAACTGGCCGTGGCCCCCGACGGCAGCCGCGCCGCCGTCGCCGCGCACGACGGTCGGCTGCTGCTCGTCGAGCGGGAGACCGGCGAGGTCCGCGAGGTCGACCGCAGCGACGACGGCGAGGTGTCCGACCTGGTCTTCTCGCCCGACTCGACGTGGCTGGGCTGGTCGCACCCCGGCCCGCGCCCGCTCAGCCAGCTCCGGCTCGCCCACACCACCGACCTGTCGGTCACCGAGGCGACCCCGCTGCGGTTCCGCGACTACGCGCCCACCTTCACCCTCGACGGCAAGCACCTGGCGTTCCTGTCCACGCGCGCCTTCGACCCGGTCTACGACCAGCACGCCTTCGACCTGTCCTTCGTGGTCGCGGCCCGCCCCTACCTGATCACGCTGGCCGCGACCACGCCCTCGCCGTTCGGCCCGCAGCGCCACGGCCGCCCCTTCGACGCGCCGGACAAGGACGAGACCCCCGACGGCGAGGGCACCCCGGCGACCCGCATCGACCTCGACGGGCTGGGCGAGCGGGTCGTGCCGTTCCCGGTGGAGGCCGGCCGCTACTCCTCGCTGCGGGCCGCCAAGGACGGGGTGCTGTGGCTGCGGCACCCGGTGCGGGGCGTCCTCGGCGCCTCCCGGGCCACCCCCGACGACCCCGACCCGCGCACCGAGCTGGAGCGCTACGACCTGGTCCAGCACCGCCTGGACCACCTCGCCGCCGACGCCGACGACTTCGAGGTCAGCGGCGACGGCAAGTGGCTGCTGCTGTGGACCGACGGCAAGCTGAAGGTGGTGCCCAGCGACCGGCGGGCCTCCGGCGACGAGGACAGCGACGGCAACGTCACCGTGGACCTCGGCCGGATCCGCCGCACCGTCGACCCGGCCGCCGAGTGGCGGCAGATGTTCGACGAGAACGGCCGCATCATGCGGGACAACTTCTGGCGCCCGGACCTCGGCGGCGTCGACTGGGACGGGGTCCTCGACCGCTACCGCCCGGTCCTGGACCGCGTGGCCACCCACGACGACCTCGTCGACCTGCTGTGGGAGGTGCACGGCGAACTCGGCACCTCCCACGCCTACGTCATCCCGCGCGGCGGCTCCGGCCGCGGCCCCCGGCAGGGGCTGCTCGGCGCCGACCTCTCCCGGCACGAGGACGGCACCTGGCGCATCGACCGGATCCTGCCCTCCGAGACCTCCGACCCCGACGCGCACTCGCCGCTCACCGCGCCGGGCGTGGCGGTGCGCGCGGGCGACGCGATCGTCGCCGTGGGAGGGCAGCCGGTCGACCCGGTCACCGGGCCCGGGCCGCTGCTGGTCGGGACCGCGGGCCGGCCGACCGAGCTGACGATCTCGCCGTCCGGCGGCGGCGAGCCGCGGCACGCGGTCGTGGTCCCGCTCGCCGACGAGGAGGCGCTGCGCTACCACGCCTGGGTCACCGACCGGCGCGCGTACGTCCACGAGCGCTCCGGCGGCCGGCTGGGGTACCTGCACGTGCCCGACATGCAGGCGCCCGGCTGGGCCCAGATCCACCGCGACCTGCGGGTGGAGGTGGCCCGGGAGGGGCTGGTCGTGGACGTCCGGGAGAACCGGGGCGGCCACACCTCGCAGCTGGTGATCGAGAAGCTGGCCCGGCGGATCGTCGGGTGGGACCTGCCGCGCGGGATGCGGCCGGTCAGCTACCCGGAGGACGCGCCGCGCGGCCCGGTCGTCGCGGTGGCGAACGAGTTCTCCGGCTCCGACGGCGACATCGTCAACGCGGCGATCAAGGCGCTGGGCATCGGCCCGGTGGTCGGCACCCGCACCTGGGGCGGCACCGTCGGCATCGACAGCCGCTACCACCTGGTCGACGGCACCCTCGTCACCCAGCCCAAGTACGCGATCTGGCTGGAGGGTTACGGCTTCGGCGTGGAGAACCACGGCGTCGACCCGGACGTCGAGGTGGTCGTACGGCCGCAGGACTGGGCCGCCGGCCGGGACGTCCAGCTGGACGAGGCGATCCGGATGGCGCTCGATGCCCTGGAGACCGCCCCGGCGAAGACCCCGCCCACCCTGCCGTGACGGCGGGCACCCCCGGGGCGACTACCATGCCCCGTAGATCCAACCGGAGATCCGACCGGAGATCCGACCGGCGTCAGGAGGCACACGCATGGCAGGGGAGCCGCAGGACGACTGCCTGTTCTGCAAGATCGTCGGCGGGCAGGTGCCGGCCACGGTCGTGCGGGAGACCGAGACGACCCTCGCCTTCCGGGACATCAACCCCCAGGCGCCCACGCACGTCCTGGTGATCCCCAAGGCGCACCACGAGAACGCCGCCGCCCTCGCCGCCGACGCGCCGGAGCTCGCCGCCGACGTGCTGCGCGAGACGCGGGCCGTCGCGGAGGACGAGCAACTGGACAGCTACCGCACCGTCTTCAACACCGGCAGCGGCGCCGGCCAGACCGTCTGGCACGCCCACGCGCACGTCATCGGCGGGCGCGGCCTGGAATGGCCCCCCGGATAGGCCGCGATGTCCGTCCGTGAACTGGTCGTCCTCGGCACCGCCAGCCAGGTCCCGACCCGGCACCGCAACCACAACGGCTACCTGCTGCGCTGGGACGGCGAGGGCATCCTGTTCGACCCCGGCGAGGGCACCCAGCGCCAGATGGTGCGCGCCGGGGTCGCGGCGCACGACCTGAACCGGGTCTGCGTCACCCACTTCCACGGCGACCACTCCCTGGGGCTCGCCGGGGTGATCCAGCGGATCAACCTCGACCGGGTCCCGCACCCGGTCACCGCCCACTACCCGCGCTCCGGTCAGCACTTCTTCACCCGGCTGCGGTACTCCACCGCCTACCGGGAGACCGTCGGCATCACCGAGGCGCCCGTCGACGCCGACGGCACGCTCGCCGTCACCGGCTCGTACACCCTCCAGGCCCGCCGGCTGTCCCACCCGGTGGAGTCCTACGGCTACCGGCTGGTCGAGCCCGACGGCCGCCGGATGCTGCCCGACCGGCTGGCCGCGCTCGGCGTGCGGGGACCCGATGTCGGCCGCATCCAGCGCGAAGGCGTCCTCGGGGACGTGCGGCTGGAGGACGTCAGCGAGGTGCGGCGCGGACAGCGGTTCGCGTTCATCATGGACACCCGGCTGTGCCCGGGGGTGCACGCGCTCGCCGAGGACTGCGACCTGCTGGTCATCGAGTCGACCTTCCTCGACGAGGACGAGCAGCTCGCCGTCGAGCACGGCCACCTGACGGCCGGTCAGGCCGCCGCGGTGGCCCGGGACGCCGGGGTGCGGCACCTGGTGCTGACGCACTTCAGCCAGCGCTACTCCGACCCCGACGAGTTCGAGCGGCAGGCCCGCGCGGCCGGGTTCGAGGGCGAGCTGACCGTGGCCCACGACCTGCTCCGGGTGCCGGTTCCCAAGCGACGGTAGGGATCGACGTTAACAATCGACGGTGAACGGGCCGTACGATGCTCTGATGCCTCTGCCGATAGCCGAACTTCACCTGCACATCGAAGGCACCCTGGAGCCCGAGCTGGCCTTCGCGCTGGCCGCGCGCAACGGGGTGACCCTGCCCCACGCCGACACCGACGCCCTGCGCCGGGCGTACGACTTCCAGGACCTGCAGTCCTTCCTGGACCTCTACTACGCGCTGATGGACGTCCTGCGCACCGAGCAGGACTTCGCCGACCTCGCCGACGCCTACCTGGCCCGCGCCGCCGCGCAGGGCGTGCGGCACGCGGAGGTCTTCTTCGACCCGCAGGCGCACACCCAGCGCGGGGTGGAGCTGGGCACGGTGGTCGAGGGGCTGTGGCGGGCCCTCGGGCGCAGCGAGGAGCGGCACGGCGTCTCCACCCGGCTGATCATGTGCTTCCTGCGCGACGAGTCCGCCGCGTCGGCCCTCGCGACACTGAAGGCCGCCGAGCCGCACCTGGACCGGATCACCGGCGTCGGCCTGGACTCGGCGGAGGTCGGGCACCCGCCGGCGAAGTTCCGCGAGGTGTACGAGGCCGCCGCAGCGCTCGGACTGCGGCGCGTCGCCCACGCCGGTGAGGAGGGGCCGCCCGCGTACATCACCGAGGCCCTCGACGTGCTCGGCGTCGAGCGCGTCGACCACGGCCTGCGCTGCCTGGAGGACCCCGCGCTGGTCGAGCGGCTGGTGCGGGAGCGGATCCCGCTCACCCTGTGCCCGCTGTCCAACGTCCGCCTGCGCGCGGTCGACACCCTCGCCGACCACCCGCTGCCCGCCATGCTGGACGCCGGTCTGCTGTGCACGGTCAACTCCGACGACCCCGCCTACTTCGGCGGCTACGCCGGTGACAACCTCGACGCCGTCCGGCGCACGCTCGGGCTGGACGAGGAGCGGCTGCGCGAGCTGGCCCGCAACTCCTTCCTCGCGTCCTTCCTGGACGACGACGAGGAGCGCCGGGCGCGCTACCTCGCCGAGGTGGAGGCGTACCGCTTCTGACGCGTCCCCGGGGCCGCCGCGGCGCCGGCTACCTCCACTGCACGGTGCCGCCCGCCGTGGGTGCCGCGGCCGTCGCCTCGATCTTCGTGCGGATCTCCGCCATGACGGCCACGATGCGCGCCTCGTGCTCCGGCGACAGCCGCGCCAACGGCACCGAGCAGCTGACCGCGTCCCGCGCGGGGGTGTCGTAGCGCAGCGCGAAGCCGAAGCCGACCAGGCCCGGGACGCCCTCCTCGCGGTCCACCGAGTGACCGCGGGCGCGGGTCGCCGCGAGGTCGGCGGCCAGGGACGCCCGGGTGGTGTGCGTGTGCGGGGTGAGCGCCGCGTACGGCCCCTCGGGCAGCTCGGCGTCCGGGCGTTCCGCCAGCAGCGCCTTGCCCAGCGCGCCCGCGTGGGCGGGCAGGCGCCGGCCGACCCTGCTGATCGTCCTGAGGTAGGCGTGCGACTCCCGCGTCGCCAGGTACGCCACGTCCCGGCCGTCCAGGCGCCCCAGGTGGATCGTCTCGCCGAGCGCCTCGGACGCCTCGTCGAGGTAGGGGCGCGCGGCGCGCACGCGCGGATCGGAGTCCAGGTAGCTCGTGCCGGTGAGCAGGGCGCGGATGCCGATGCCGTACAGCGAGCCGGTGACGTCGGTGCGCACCCAGCCGCGGGCGGCGAGGGTCTGCAGCAGCGCGTACATCGAGCTGCGCGGCACGCCCAGTTCGTCGGCCAGCTCCTGCAGCCGGGCCGGGCGGTCACCGCGCCCCGCGAGCAGTTCGAGCAGCTCGACCGTGCGCGCGGCGGACTTCACCTCGCGGACGCCTCCCGTGCCGCCGTCTGTCTCCGCCATGTGCCGATCGTAAGCGGGTGGCCGGGGCGGGCCGCGAGGGCGGGGGTGCCGGCGCCATTGACGGGTGTCGTTCGCGTACCTAACCTTCATCCCTGTACGTGGATGACGTCTACATGGGGAGATGAGCGAGGGTGAGCCTCGACACCGACACGGCCCGGCGGCTGCGGGAGGGCATGGCGCGCGGGGTGCTGTCGTTCCCGCTCACGAGCTTCCGCGAGGACGGCTCGCTCGACCCGGACGGCTTCCGCGCCCATGTCGCCGACCGGCTCGCGGCCGCTCCCGGCGCCGTGTTCCCGGCCTGCGGCACCGGCGAGTTCCACGCGCTGGACGAGGACGAGTACCGGCGGGTCGTCGAGATCGCCGTCGAGGAGGCGGCGGGCCGGGTGCCCGTGGTGGCCGGCGTCGGGTACGGCTGGGCGCAGGCCGTCCGGTTCGCGCGCCAGGCCGAGGACGCCGGCGCCGACGCGCTGCTCGTGCTGCCCCACTACCTCGTCGCCGCACCGCAGGACGGCCTGGTCGCCCAGCTAGAACAGCTCGCCGCCCGCACCCGGCTGCCCTTGGTCGTCTACCAGCGCGGCCAGGTCGACTACTCCCTCGACGCGTTCCGGCGCCTCGCGCGGATCCCGTCCGTCATCGGCCTCAAGGACGGCCACAGCCACCTCGACCGCCTCCAGCGGCTCACCCTCGCCGCCCCCGAGGGCTTCCTGTTCTTCAACGGCGCCGCCACCGCCGAGGTCCAGGCCCGCGCCTACGCCGCCGTCGGCGTGAGCGCCTACTCCTCCGCCGTCCACGCCTTCGCGCCCGAGATCGCCAACGCCTTCTTCGCCGCCCTGCGCGACGGCGACGACGGCACCGTCGACAAGCTGCTGCGCGTCTTCTACGTCCCGTTCGTCGAACTCCGCGACCGGGCGCCGGGGTACGCCGTGTCCCTGGTGAAGGCCGCGGCCCGGCTGCGCGGCCGTCCCGTCGGGCCCGTGCGCGCCCCGCTCACCGACCCGTCGGCGGCCGACCTGGCCGACCTGCGGACCCTGCTCGCCGCCGGACTCGACCTCGTGGGAGCCGCCCTGTGAACCTCACCGTCACCGACGTGATCCTCACCCCGATCCTGGTCGCCGACCCGCCCCTGCTCAACACCCAGGGCGTGCACCAGCCGTACACCCCCCGGCTCGTCGTCGAGGTCGTCACCGCGGACGGGACCACCGGCGTCGGCGAGACCTACGGCGACACCAAGTACCTGGAGCTGGCCCGGCCGTTCGCCGAGAAGCTGAAGGGGCGTCGGGTCAGCGGGCTCAACGCCCTGTCCGCCCTCGCCGACGAGGTCGCCGTGGACGCCTCCCGGGTCTCGGGACAGGTCGACGTCGGCGGGCTGCGCGGCGTCCAGACCGCCGACAAGCTGCGCCTGTCCGTGGTCTCCGCCTTCGAGGTGGCCTGCCTCGACGCCCTCGGCAAGGCGCTCGGGCTGCCCGTGCACGCACTGCTCGGCGGCAAGCTGCGCGACACCGTCGAGTACAGCGCCTACCTGTTCTACAAGTGGGCGCAGCACCCCGAGGGCGTGCCCGCCGAGCGGGACGACTGGGGCGCCGCCCTGGACCCGGCCGGGATCGTCGCGCAGGCCCGCCGGTTCACCGAGCGCTACGGCTTCACCTCCTTCAAGCTCAAGGGCGGCGTCTTCCCGCCCGACCAGGAGGTCGCCGCGGTCCGCGCCCTCGCCGCGGCCTTCCCCGGCCACCCCCTGCGCCTGGACCCCAACGGCGCCTGGTCGGTGGCGACCTCGCTGAAGGTCGCCGAGGAGGTGGGCGGTCTCCTGGAGTACCTGGAGGACCCCGCGCTCGGCACCCCGGCCATGGCGGAGGTCGCCGCCGGGACCGACGTGCCGCTGGCCACCAACATGTGCGTGACGACGTTCGCCGAGATCAAGGAGGCGTTCACCCGCGACGCCGTCCAGGTCGTCCTGTCCGACCACCACTACTGGGGCGGCCTGCGCGCCACCCGGCACCTGGCCGCGGTCTGCGCCGCGTTCGGCGTCGGGGTGTCCATGCACTCCAACACCCACCTCGGGATCAGCCTGGCCGCGATGACCCACGTCGCGTCCACCGTGCCCAACCTCCACCACGCCTGCGACACCCACTACCCCTGGCAGTCCGAGGACGTCCTCACCGCGCGCGTCCCGATCACCGGCGGCCGGGTCGCCGTGCCCGACGGACCCGGCCTCGGCGTCGAACTCGACCGGGACCGGCTGGCGTTCCTGCACCGGCGGTGGCTGGAGGACGACGGCCGGCTGCGCGACCGTGACGACGCGGCGGCGCTGCGCGTCGTCGACCCCGAGTGGGTCACGCCGGCCGTGCCCCGCTGGTGAGGACGGCGCGCCGGGAGCCGCCGGACGCGACGCGAGCGCGGGGCGCGAGCGCCGCCCGGCTGTCGGCGGGGTGGTGCACACTGGCCTGATCCGCACCATGTCAGGGAGTGCACCGTGACCGCGTCCGGCCCGTCCCACGGAAAGGGACCGTCGCCCCTCACCGAGGGCCCGCACCGCCAGGCCCACGTCGATCCCCTGGCCGCCCTGCGCGCGCCCGGCGACCCCCCGTGGGACGTGTACCTCACGGGCACCGTCTTCCTCGACATCGTCTTCACCGGCCTCGACTCCGCGCCGGTGCGCGGCACCGAGTCCTGGGCGCGCGGCATGGGCTCCAGCCCCGGCGGGGTCGCCAACATGGCCACCGCGCTGGCCCGCCTCGGCCTGCGCACCAGCCTCGCGGCGGCCTTCGGCGACGACCACTACGGCGAGTACTGCTGGGACGCCCTCGCGCAGGGCGAGGGCATCGACCTCACCCCGTCGCGCAGCGTCCCCGGCTGGCACTCGCCGGTCACGGTGTCCATGGCGTACGAGGGGGAGCGCACGATGGTCTCCCACGGCCACGAGCCGCCCCCCGAGGAGCCCGCCCCCGACTGCCCGCCCCGCGCGCGGGCCGCGGTCGCCTCGCTGGTGCCGGGCCGGCCGGCCACCTGGATCGCGCAGGCCGCGGCCCGGGGCACCCGGATCTTCGGCGACGTCGGCTGGGACGACACGGGCGCGTGGGACCTGGCCGGCCTGTCCGACCTCGCCCACTGCGAGGCGTTCCTGCCCAACGCCGAGGAGGCCATGCGCTACACCCGCACCGACTCCCCGCGCGCCGCCGCGCACGCCCTCACCGCGCACGTGCCGGTCGCGGTGGTCACGCTGGGCGCGGAGGGCGCGTACGCGGTGGACCGGCGGACGGGGGAGACGGCCGAGGTGCCGGCGATCGCCGTGGAGGCCCTCGACCCCACGGGGGCCGGGGACGTGTTCGTGGCCGGGTTCGTCACCGGCTCGCTCGCCGGCTGGCCGCTGGCGGACCGGCTCGCCTTCGCCGGGCTGGTGGCGGCGCTGTCGGTGCAGGAGTTCGGCGGGTCGCTGTCGGCGCCCGGCTGGTCGGAGATCGCGACCTGGTGGCGCGAGGTGCAGTCGGTCGAGGGCCAGGACCGGGCGGCCCTGAGCCGGTACGCGTTCCTGGAGCGGCTGCTCCCCGAGGACGCGGCGCGGCCCTGGCCGCTGCGCCGGGCGGTCCCGACGATCGGCTTCGGCCGTTCGAACTGAGCGGGTCGGACACCGGCCCCTCGTCGGCCCGGACGCCGGGCCGATAAAACGCCTACGGCGTTGTCGGTGGCCCGGCGTACCCTTGAATGCGCCAGGCCGCCCGTGTGGCGCGCGTGCCGTATCGAGGAGGACGAGCAAGGCCTACAGAGCCGGCCCATGACTCAGACACCCACAGCTCAGAGCCCCGCGCAGGGGCAGGCGCGAGCGCAGTTCACCGTTCCCGCCCAGCACCCCATGGTGACCGTGCTGGGATCCGGAGACGCCCTCCTGCGCGTGATCGAGAAGGCCTTCCCGGGGGCCGACATCCACGTCCGGGGCAATGAGATCAGCGCGGTCGGCGACCCGGTCGACGTCGCCCTCATCTCGCGCGTGTTCGAAGAGATGATGCTGGTGCTCCGCACCGGGCAGCCGATGACGGAGGACGCAGTGGAACGGTCGATCGCGATGCTGCGGGCGAGCGAGGCGGGCACCAACGACGGTCAGGAGACCCCGGCCGAGGTGCTCACGCAGAACATCCTGTCCTCCCGGGGACGCACCATCCGCCCGAAGACCCTCAACCAGAAGCGGTACGTCGACGCGATCGACCACCACACGGTCGTCTTCGGCATCGGCCCCGCCGGCACCGGCAAGACGTACCTGGCGATGGCCAAGGCCGTCCAGGCGCTGCAGTCCAAGCAGGTCAACCGCATCATCCTGACCCGCCCCGCGGTCGAGGCCGGCGAGCGCCTCGGCTTCCTGCCGGGCACGCTCTACGAGAAGATCGACCCCTACCTGCGCCCGCTCTACGACGCCCTGCACGACATGATCGACCCCGACTCGATCCCGCGGCTGATGGCGGCGGGCACGATCGAGGTCGCCCCGCTGGCGTACATGCGCGGCCGCACGCTCAACGACGCGTTCATCATCCTGGACGAGGCGCAGAACACCAGCCCCGAGCAGATGAAGATGTTCCTCACCCGCCTCGGCTTCGACTCCAAGATCGTGATCACCGGTGACGTGACGCAGGTCGACCTGCCGAGCGGCACCAAGTCGGGCCTGCGGCAGGTGCAGGAGATCCTGGAGGGCGTCGAGGACGTCCACTTCGCCCGGCTGTCCTCGCACGACGTCGTCCGGCACAAGCTGGTGGGCCGTATCGTCGACGCGTACGAGCAGTACGACAGCCAGCACGGCACGGAGAACGGCGCGCACCAGGGCGGCCGGGGGAAGTCCGCGCGCAAGGGGAAGTAGACACAGCACGGCATGTCGATCGACGTCAACAACGAGTCCGGAACCGAGGTCGACGAGCAGGCGATCCTCGACATCGCCCGCTACGCGCTCGCACGGATGCGCATCCACCCGCTCTCCGAGCTCTCGGTGATCGTCGTGGACGCCGACGCCATGGAGCAGCTCCACGTGCAGTGGATGGACCTGCCGGGCCCCACGGATGTGATGTCCTTCCCGATGGACGAGCTGCGCCCGCCCTCCAAGGACGACGAGGAGCCCCCGCAGGGACTCCTCGGCGACATCGTCCTGTGCCCGGAGGTCGCCGCCCGGCAGGGCGCGGAGGCCGCCACGCAGCACTCCATGGACGAGGAGCTCCAGCTGCTCACCGTCCACGGGGTGCTGCACCTGCTGGGGTACGACCACGAGGAGCCCGACGAGAAGGCCGAGATGTTCGGCCTGCAGGCGGCCATCGTGGACGGCTGGCGTGCGGAGAAGGGCCTGACCGGCCCGTCGCCCGCGCCGACCGTGTCATGAGCCCCCAGCTCGTCGCCGGCGCGATCGCCCTGGTCGTCGTCGCCTGGCTCGCCGCCTGCGCGGAGGCGGGCCTCGCGCGCGTCTCCAGCTTCCGGGCCGAGGAAGCCGTGCGCACCGGCCGGCGGGGCAGCGCCAAGCTCGCCCAGATCGCCGCCGACCCGACCCGCTACCTCAACGTGGCGCTGCTGGTGCGCGTCGCCTGCGAGATGGCGGCCGCCGCCCTCGTCACCTACGCGTGCCTGCGGGGCATCGACACGACCTGGCAGGCGCTGCTCGCCGCGATCGGCGTCATGGTCCTGGTGTCGTACGTCGCCGTGGGCGTCTCCCCGCGCACCATCGGCCGCCAGCACCCGCTGAACACGGCGACGGCCGCCGCGTACGTGCTGCTGCCGCTGGCCCGGGTGATGGGCCCGATCCCGTCGCTGCTGATCCTCATCGGCAACGCCCTCACCCCCGGCAAGGGCTTCCGCCGCGGCCCGTTCGCCTCCGAGGCCGAACTGCGCGCGCTGGTCGACCTCGCCGAGAAGGAGTCGCTGATCGAGGACGAGGAGCGCCGCATGGTGCACTCCGTCTTCGAGCTGGGCGACACCCTGGTGCGCGAGGTGATGGTGCCGCGCACCGACCTGGTGGTGATCGAGCGCTACAAGACGATCCGCCAGGCCCTGACCCTCGCGCTGCGCTCGGGCTTCTCGCGCATCCCGGTCACCGGGGAGAGCGAGGACGACATCGTCGGCATCGTGTACCTGAAGGACCTGGCCCGCAAGACGCACATCAGCCGGGACGCGGAGAGCGAGCTGGTCTCCACGGCGATGCGGCCGGCGTTCTTCGTGCCCGACACCAAGAACGCGGGCGACCTGCTGCGCGAGATGCAGGAGGAGCGCAACCACGTCGCGGTGGTGATCGACGAGTACGGCGGCACCGCCGGCATCGTCACCATCGAGGACATCCTCGAGGAGATCGTCGGCGAGATCACCGACGAGTACGACCGGGAGCTGCCGCCCGTGGAGGAGCTGGGCGACGACCGCTACCGGGTCACGGCCCGCCTCGACATCACCGACCTGGGCGAGCTGTACGGCCTGGAGGAGTACGACGACGAGGACGTGGAGACCGTCGGCGGCCTGCTCGCCAAGGCCCTCGGCCGGGTGCCGATCGCCGGGGCGTCCAGCGTCGTGGACCTGCCCGACGGCCGTGCGCTGCGGCTGACCGCCGAGGCGGCGGCCGGGCGCCGGAACAAGATCGTGACCGTGCTGGTGGAGCCCGTCGGTCCGGCCGCCCGGACCGGCGAGCAGCACAAGGAGCACGCGGGGGTCGACGGGACGGGGGCGGAACCGGCGTGACGCCCCAGGAGCTGCGGTCCCTGTGCCTGTCGTTCAACGCGGCCGAGGAGGACTTCCCGTTCGGCCCGGAGACCTCGGTTTTCCGGGTCCTCGGCAAGCTCTTCGCGCTGTCCGCCCTGGACGCCCGGCCCCTGCGGGTCAACCTCAAGTGCGACCCGGAGGACGCGGTGCGGCTGCGCGGGGAGCACCCGGGGCTGGTCCTGCCCGGCTGGCACATGAACAAGCGGCACTGGAACACCGTCGTCGTGGACGGCGGTCTCCCGGACCGCCTGGTGCGCGAGCTCGTGGAGGACTCCTACGACCTCGTGGTCGCCGGCCTGCCGCGCGCCGAGCGACTCCGCCTCGACCGCCCCTGAGCACAGGTCACCCCGCACGTGGCCGGGCCCAGCCCCGTGTCGGGGGCGGGGTGTTCGTATGCTCGGGGCATGACCGAGAGCAACGCGCTTGACCCCGAGGACCGCAAGATCGTCACGCTGGCCCGTTCCGCGCGGGCCCGCAACGGCGTGCCCGAGGGGGCGGCCGTGCGCGACGACACCGGACGCACCTACGTCGCCGGGACGGTGGAGCTGGCGTCGCTGCGGCTGAGCGCGCTGCGCACGGCGGTGGCGATGGCGGTGGCCTCGGGCGCGAGCTCGCTGGAGGCGGCGGCGGTGGTGACCGGGGCGGACACCGTCCCGGCGGAGGACCTGGCGGCCGTCCGTGACCTGGGCGGAGCGGGGACGCCGGTGCTGCTGGCGGCCCCGGACGGCACGGTGCGCTCGACGGTCCCGGCGGAGTGAGGAGGGCGAAGACCCGTCAGGACGCGGGCAACTGACGGCCCGTCACTGCCTTTCCCCGCGGTGGCTCAGAGCGCGTCGGGCCCGCGCTCGCCCGTGCGGACCCGGACGACCGTCTCCACCGGCAGCGCCCACACCTTGCCGTCCCCGATCTTGCCGGTGTGCGCGGCCCGGACGATCGCGTCGATCACCGGGTCCGCGTCGGCGTCCTCGACGACCACCTCGATGCGCACCTTCGGCACCAGGTCCACCCGGTACTCGGCGCCCCGGTACACCTCGGTGTGGCCGCGCTGCCGGCCGTAGCCGCTGGCCTCGGTGACGGTCAGGCCCTGCACCCCGAGTTCCTGCAGGGCGTTCTTGACCTCGTCGAGGCGGTACGGCTTGACGATGGCGGTGATCAGCTTCATGCCTGCGGCTTGACCTTCTGGGCGGAGGGGAGGACGGAGTGGGCGACCGGGGCGCCGTGCCCCAGGACCCCGTGATCGTAGGCGGTCTCGGCGTGCACCGTAAGGTCCAGGCCGGTGTGCTCCTGCTCCTCGCTCGCGCGGAAGCCCATCACGCGGTCGAGCGCCTTGCCGATCGCGAAGGTCACGCCGAACGCGTACACCGCGACCACCACCACGGCGACGAGCTGCTTGCCCAGCTGGGCGAGGCCGCCGCCGTACAGCAGGCCCTCCGTGCCGCCGGTCATGGCCCGCTCGGCGAAGACGCCGATGAGCAGGGTGCCGACGATCCCGCCGACCAGGTGGACGCCGACGACGTCCAGCGAGTCGTCGTAGTTCAGCTTGAACTTCCAGCCCACGGCGTACGAGCAGACGACGCCGGCGGTGAGGCCGACCACCAGGGAGCCGAGCAGGGACACCGAGCCGCAGGACGGGGTGATCGCCACCAGGCCCGCGACCGCGCCCGACGCGGCGCCCAGCGTGGTGGGGTGGCCGTCGCGCCGCTGCTCGACGAAGAGCCAGCCGAGCAGGCCGGTGCAGCCCGCGGCGAGGGTGTTGAGGAAGACCGCCGCGGCCAGGCCGTTCGCGGCGAGCACCGAGCCCGCGTTGAAGCCGAACCAGCCGAACCACAGCAGGCCGGCGCCCAGCACCACCATCGGCAGGTTGTGCGGACGCATCGCGTCCTTCTTGAAGCCCAGGCGCGGGCCCAGCACCAGGCACAGGGCGAGCCCCGAGGCGCCCGAGGTGATCTCCACGGGCAGACCGCCGGCGAAGTCCAGGGCGCCCAGGTGGGTCAGGATCCAGCCACCCGGACCCCACACCCAGTGGGTGACCGGAACGTATACCAGCAGCGCCCACACCGGCACGAAGACCAGCCACGCGGCGAACTTCGCGCGGTCGGCGACGGCGCCGCTCACCAGGGCCGCCGTGACGATCGCGAAGGTCAGCTGGAACGTGGCGAACAGCAGCGTGGGGACCGTGCCCGTGACGCTCTCCGGGCCGATCCCCGCGAGGCCCAGGTGGTCCAGGCCGCCGACGAGGCCGGCGGCCGTGTCGCCGCCGAAGGCGAGGGAGTAGCCGGCCGCCAGCCACACGACGGTGACCAGGGCGATCGACACGAAGCTCATCATCAGCATGTTCAGGACGCTCTTGGTGCGGACCATGCCGCCGTAGAACAGGGCCAGGCCCGGCGTCATGAGCAGCACCAGCGCGGTGGCGGCGAGCAGCCAGGCGGTGTCGCCGGTGTCGATCCGCGGTGCGGCGAAGGTCGTCACGGGGTCTCCAACGGTGCGAGGGCTCGCGAGGGCTCGTCAGAGGGTCACCGCTGCGCGTTTCCGGTTGCGTACGGGTGTGTTTCCGTGACGTTTCGTTGCGGGCGGGTTTCCGGACCCTCACCGGCGGGGCGGCGTCGCGGGCGTGGTGCGGCGGAGCTCCGGGGATCAGGGAGAATGGGCGGCATGAGCGTTCGTACCCAGTCATCCGAGCAGTCGGCCGAGGCCGCGCACCGGGCCGGTTTCGCCTGTTTCGTGGGGCGGCCCAACGCGGGCAAGTCCACCCTCACGAACGCTCTGGTCGGGAAGAAGGTGGCGATCACCTCCAACCGGCCGCAGACCACGCGGCACACCGTGCGGGGCATCGTGCACCGGCCCGAGGCCCAGCTGATCCTGGTGGACACGCCGGGGCTGCACAAGCCGCGGACGCTGCTCGGCGAGCGGCTGAACGACGTGGTGCGCGCCACCTGGGCCGAGGTCGACGTGATCGGCTTCTGCCTGCCCGCCGACCAGAAGATCGGGCCCGGCGACCGGTTCATCGCCAAGGAGCTGGCCGGGATCAAGCGGACGCCCAAGATCGCCATCGTCACCAAGACCGACCTGGTCGACTCCAAGGCGCTGGCCGAGCAGCTCATCGCGGTGGACCAGATGGCGCGCGAGCTCGGGTTCGAGTGGCAGGAGATCGTGCCCGTGTCGGCGGTCGGGGACCAGCAGGTCGCGCTGCTCGCCGACCTCCTGGTGCCGCTGCTGCCGGAGGGCCCGGCGCTGTACCCCGAGGGCGACCTCACCGACGAGCCCGAGCAGGTGATGGTGGCCGAGCTGATCCGCGAGGCCGCCCTGGAGGGCGTGCGCGACGAGCTGCCGCACTCCATCGCCGTGGTCGTGGAGGAGATGCTGCCGCGCGAGGACCGCCCCGCGGACCGTCCCCTGGTGGACATCCACGCCAACATCTACATCGAGCGGCCCAGCCAGAAGGGCATCATCATCGGCCCGAAGGGCAAGCGGCTGAAGGACGTGGGCGTGAAGTCCCGCCAGCAGATCGAGGCGCTGCTCGGCACGCCGGTCTTCCTCGACCTGCACGTGAAGGTGGCCAAGGACTGGCAGCGCGACCCCAAGCAGCTCCGCCGCCTGGGCTTCTGAGCCCCGGGGCGCGCCCCGGCTCAGACGACGCCCGGCGTCAGGTCCTGCAGCCCCACCACCCGCAGCAGTTGCAGGCGCTCGTGGGAGTCCGTGCCCGGGCGGGCCGTGTGGATGAGCAGGTGCTGGTGGTGGTCGTCGGTGAGCAGCAGCTCGCAGTCGAGCTCCAGCAGACCGACCACCGGGTGCTGGAAGCGCTTGACCGAGGCCCGGCGCACCGCCACCTCGTGCCGGTCCCACAGCTCGGCGAACTCCTCGCTGGACGCCCGTAGTTCGGCCACCAGGGCGGCCGGTTCCGGGTCGTCGGGGCGGGCCGCGGCCACCGCGCGCAGGTTCGCCACGTGGGCGCGGGCGTGCTCGGCCCGGTCCTCCGCGGGGAACAGGTCGCGGCCCGCGCGGTCGAGGAAGAACCGTCGCACCACGTTGCGCTCGTGCGGCGGGCGGGCCAGCACGTCCCCGCTGAGCGCCCGGGACATCGCGTTCTGCGCCAGCACCTCGCCCACGTCGGTCATCACCAGCGCGGGCGTGTCGTGCAGCCGGTCCAGGACCAGAAGGAGGCCCGGACGCACGTGGGCGGCCGGCGCGTCCCGGCGCGGGGGCTCCTCGCCGGCCAGGTGGAACAGGTGGTCGCGCTCGTCGTCGGTCAGGCGCAGGGCCCGGGCGAGCGCGGTGAGCATCTGCCGGGACGGGCGCGGACCGCGGGACTGCTCCAGCCGTGTGTAGTAGTCCACCGACATGCCGGCCAGCGCCGCCACCTCCTCGCGGCGCAGCCCCGGCGTGCGGCGGCGGGCGCCGGGTGCGAGGCCCACGTCGGACGGGTTCAGCCGGGCGCGGCCGCGGCGCAGGAAGTCGGCGAGTTCGGCTCGGTTCACCCCTCCAGCGTCCGTCACGGCGTGCGGGTTATCCAGGGACTGCCGGTCCCCCGATCCACGGGTCTCTCCCGGTCCCGCCCTCCCGGCCGGAGGGTGGTCGTACCGGACGGAGACGAGGAGAAGATCATGCTGACACTGGTGACGGGGACGACGGGACGTGTCGGCAGCAGGTTCGCGCCGCGGCTGCTGGCCCAGCGGCGGCCGGGGGACACGGTGCGCGTCCTGGTGCGCGACGCCGCCCGCGCGGAGCGGCTCGCCGCGCTGGGCGCCGAGGTCGTCACCGGCGACCTGCGCGACCCGGAGGCGCTCGGCAAGGCGGTGGCCGGGGCGGACGCGGTGGTGAACGTCGCCGCGACCTTCCGCGGGGTGCCCGACGAGGAGGCGTGGGCGGTGAACCACGGCGCCGCCGTGGAGCTCGGCCGCGCCGCGCTGGCCGCCGGAGTGGGCCGCTTCGTGCAGGTGAGCACGGCGAACGTGTACGGCGTCGGCCGTGGCCGCCCGCTGACCGAGGACGACGAGAGCCGGCCCGGCGGCGAGATGTGGGGCGCCTACGCCGAGTCCAAGATCCGGGCCGAGCGGGACCTGCTCGCCCTGGACGGACTCGACGTACGGATCGGGCGGCTGCCGTTCGTCTACGGCGACGGCGACCCGCACCTGGCGGAGTCGCTGCGCTGGGCCGCGCACTGGGCGGCGGCCCAGCGGCTCCAGATGGTCCACCACGCGGACGTCGCCCAGGGCCTGCTGCGGCTGCTGCACGCGCCGGGCATCGGCGGCCGCGTCTACAACATCGCCGACGACGCCCCGGTCACCACGGTCGAGCTGTACCGGCTCAACGGCGCGGAGGTGCCCGCGGAGGTGTCCGCCCGCACGGACCCCGACCCGTTCTTCGGGGTCCTGTCCACCGAGCGGATCCGCCGGGAGCTCGGCTACCGCCCGGTCCACCCGTCGGTGTGGGCGGCCCGGGACGCGGGCGCCCTCTAGGGGACAGGCCGGTCACCCCCTGGTGCGCAGCGCCTCCCGCAGCCAGGTGTAGGACGCCTTGGGCGTGCGCTCCTTCGTCGTGAAGTCGACGTGGACCAGGCCGAAGCGGCGGGCGTACCCCTCGGCCCACTCGAAGTTGTCCAGCAGGGACCAGACGAAGTAGCCGCGCACGTCGACGCCGGCGGTGTGGGCGTCGTGCAGGGCGCGGACGTGGGCGTCGAGGTAGGCGATGCGCTCCTGGTCGTCGACGCCGTCGTAGCTGCACCCGTTCTCGGTGATGATCACGGGCGGGAGCCGGGCGCCGTAGCGGGCCTTGAAGGTGGTGAGCAGTTCCGTCAGCGCCTCGGGGACCACCGGCCAGCCGAAGTCGGTGACCGGCCGGCCCTCGATCTCCCGGACGGTGAAGGGGAGTTCGGCGGGCATGCGGACGCCGCCGAACTCGATGTCGGTGCCCTGCGGGGCGCCCACCCGCGTCGGGGCGTAGTAGTTGATCCCGTACCAGTCGAGGGGCTCGGCGATCACCTCCAGGTCGGCCGCCACGTCCCCGGGCATCAGCTCGCCGATCCCGTCCGGGTAGGCGCCCAGCAGGACCGGTTCGGCGAACAGGCGGTTGAGCAGCAGGTCGTAGAAGTCCGCCGCCTCGACGTCGGGCCCGTCCCCGGAGGCCGGCCAGGTCGGGCCGTGGGAGTTGGCGATGCCGACGTCGGTGGCGCCGGCCGCGCGGAGCGCCCGGACGGCCAGGCCGTGGGCCAGCAACTGGTGGTGGGCCACCGGGAGCGCGTCGAACAGCAGCCGCTTCCCGGGGGCGTGCACGCCGAGCGCGTGGCCCAGCAGGGTGTGCTCGGCGGGCTCGTTGAGGGTGATCCAGGTACCCACGCGGTCGCCGAGCCGGTCGGCGACGGCGGCCACGTGGTCCGCGAAGCGCGCGGCGGTGTCCCGGCGCAGCCAGTCCAGCGAGGCGGGCAGGTCCCAGTGGAAGAGGGTGGGGACGGGGCGGACGCCCGCCGCGCACAGCTCGTCCACCAGCCGGTCGTAGAAGTCGAGGCCGCCCGGGCGGTTCACCCGCGGCCAGGAGACCGAGAAGCGGTACGCGTCCACCCCGAGCCCGGCGAGGAGGGCCACGTCCTCGCGGTAGCGGTGGTAGTGGTCGCAGGCCACGGCGGCCGTCGAGCCGTCCTTCACCCGGCCCGGCCCGGCGGTGAACTCGTCCCACACGGACGGGTCGCGCAGGTCCGCGGCGCCCTCGATCTGGTGGGCGGAGGTCGACACGCCCCACAGGAAGCCGGGCGGGAACGGGGGGAGCGCGGTGCGTCGGTCGGTCGCCATGCGCGGATCATCCGTACCGGCGGTAACGGAAGTCAACGGGCGGGCGGCAAGAGGCGGTTGAGCGGGGCACGCGCGGCGACCCCGGCGGGGGCCGCCGCTCAGGCGCCCTCCTTCAGCACCCGCGAGATCAACTCCCGCTGGTCCTCCGTCAGCCGGGGGTCCGCGCAGTACACCGTCCGGTCGTCCACCGTGATCCGGTAGCCGAACCCGTCCGGCACGCCGGCCGGGGGCGTGCCCCGGCCGGACGCGACCGCGCGCTCGGCCAGGGCCCGCCACTCCGCGGCGTCCGGCCGTCCCGAGGTGTCCACCTCGCCCCGCCGCTCGATACCGGCGAACCCGCCTGTGCGCCTCACCTGAATCCGCATGGGTCCTGTCTAGTACGGACGGGCGCGATCCGCACCCGTGCCCTTCCGGGCGGGTTCCCGCTCACAGGGCCCGCACGCCCACCTGTTCCCACGCCTTGCGCACCGCCTCGAACTCGTCGCCGCCGTCCCCGAACCGCTCCCGCGCCGCCTTGACGGTGAGCCCGGCGAAGTCGGCGAACAGGGCGCGTTCGGCGAGTTCGCCGCCGGTGAGGACGTCGTACCAGATCTGGCCGGCCTTCTCCCAGGCGTGGCCGCCGAGCGCGGTGGCGGCCAGGTAGAACGCGTGGTTGGGGATGCCCGAGTTGATGTGGACGCCGCCGTTGTCCCGGCCGGTGCGCACGTAGTCGGCCATGGTTGCGGGCTGCGGGTCCTTGCCGAGCACGTCGTCGTCGTACGCGGTGCCCGGCGCCTTCATCGAGCGCAGCGCCGAGCCGGTGACGCCGGGGGCGAGGAGCCCCGCGCCGATCAGCCAGTCGGCGTCGCCGGCGGTCTGGCCGAGCGCGTACTGCTTGATGAGCGAGCCGAAGACGTCGGACACCGACTCGTTCAGGGCGCCCGACTGGCCGTAGTAGGTGAGGTTCGCGGTGTGCTGGGTGACGCCGTGGGTGAGCTCGTGCCCGATGACGTCCAAGGGCAGGGTGAAGTCGAGGAAGACCTCGCCGTCGCCGTCGCCGAACACCATCTGCTCGCCGTTCCAGAAGGCGTTGTCGTACTGCTCGTCGTAGTGGACGGTCGCGACCAGTGGCAGGCCCTCGCCGTCGATGGAGTGGCGCCCGTAGACGCGCAGGAACAGCTCGAAGGTGGCGCCGAGGCCGGAGTAGGCGCGGTTGACCGTGGCGTCCTGGCCGGGCGGCTCGCCCTCGCGGCGCACCGGGGTGCCGGGCAGCTCGGTGCGGTGCCCGGCGTCGTGGATGGTGCGCGCCGGCTGGTCCGACGGCGCCCGGGTGTCCGGCTGCGCCGCGAGGCGGAACTCGGTGGTCACCTGGCGCAGCGCGCGCAGCTCGCCGTCGCGCCGCAGGGTGCGGCGGGCGGGGCCGGAGCGGGCGGGGTCGTCGCTGCGGGCCAGCTTGTCGAGGACGTGGGGCGGGACGACGGTGCAGAAGACGGGCTGGAAGCCCCCGTGGGTGGTCATGCCCGGCACCCTTGCACCGGGTGACCGCACTGTCACTACTCGCCACCATGATTGGTGAAATACCCGGACATGGCGGCCGGGACCGGGCGGGCCAGTGGTATGGCGCACTTTTTGTCGCGATCGTCCGCTCACGTCCCTGCGGTCCCGCATACTGATACGGGCCCGCGCGCACCGGATCCCTTCGCTAGGCTGCGAGGCATCATGCGTTTCGGGCTGCTTCTCCTTAGCTGCCGCGGCGAGGGCCTGTAGTCGAGGCCGACCCCCTCCCCGCGGAGCTCGGTGTTGCGTCGTCGGCCGTCCATTCCGGACACCCTGAGGAGCCCGAAGCATCATGGCCAACCGCCAGCAGCCCAGTTCCATGCCGGTCCACAAGTACGGTCAGTACGAGCAGGTCGACATCCCCGACCGCACCTGGCCCGACCGGCGGATCACCGCCGCTCCCCGGTGGCTGTCCACCGACCTGCGGGACGGCAACCAGGCACTGATCGACCCCATGTCGCCCGAGCGCAAGCGCCGGATGTTCGACCAGCTGGTCGCGATGGGCTACAAGGAGATCGAGGTGGGCTTCCCCGCATCCGGCCAGACCGACTTCGACTTCGTGCGCTCCATCATCGAGGAAGAGGGCGCGATCCCGGACGACGTGACGATCTCCGTACTGACCCAGGCCCGCGAGGACCTGATCGAGCGGACCGTGGAGTCCCTCAAGGGCGCCCGCCGGGCCACCGTCCACCTGTACAACGCCACCGCGCCCGTCTTCCGCCGGGTGGTCTTCCGCGGCTCCCGGGACGACATCAAGCAGATCGCCGTCGACGGCAGCCGCCTGGTGATGGAGTACGCCGAGAAACTGCTGGGTCCCGAGACGGAGTTCGGCTACCAGTACTCGCCGGAGATCTTCACCGACACCGAGCTGGACTTCGCGCTGGAGGTCTGCGAGGCGGTCATGGACGTCTGGCAGCCCGGCCCGGGCCGCGAGATCATCCTCAACCTGCCCGCCACCGTGGAGCGTTCCACGCCCTCCACGCACGCGGACCGCTTCGAGTGGATGCACCGCAACCTGTCCCGCCGCGAGTACGTCTGCCTGTCCGTCCACCCCCACAACGACCGCGGTACGGCCGTGGCGGCGGCCGAGCTGGCCCTGATGGCCGGCGCCGACCGCGTCGAGGGCTGCCTGTTCGGGCAGGGCGAGCGCACCGGCAACGTCGACCTGGTCACCCTGGGCATGAACCTGTTCTCCCAGGGCGTCGACCCGCAGATCGACTTCTCCGACATCGACGAGATCCGCCGTACGTGGGAGTACTGCAACCAGATGGAGGTCCACCCGCGCCACCCGTACGTGGGCGACCTGGTCTACACGTCCTTCTCCGGCTCCCACCAGGACGCCATCAAGAAGGGCTTCGACGCCATGGAGGCCGACGCGAAGGCCCGGGGCGTCACGGTCGACGACATCGAGTGGGCGGTGCCGTACCTGCCGATCGACCCCAAGGACGTCGGCCGCTCCTACGAGGCCGTCATCCGCGTCAACTCCCAGTCCGGCAAGGGCGGCATCGCGTACGTCCTGAAGAACGACCACAAGCTGGAACTGCCCCGCCGGATGCAGATCGAGTTCTCCAAGCTGATCCAGGCCAAGACGGACGCCGAGGGCGGCGAGATCACGCCGAAGGACATCTGGGCCGTCTTCCAGGACGAGTACCTGCCCAACCCCGACAACCCCTGGGGCCGCATCCAGGTCCGCACCGGCCAGTCGACCACCGACACGGACGGCATCGACACCCTGACCGTCGAGGCGACCGTCGACGGCGAGGACACCGTCCTGTCCGGCTCGGGCAACGGTCCGATCTCGGCCTTCTTCGACGCCCTGCAGTCCATCGGCATCGACGTACGCCTGCTGGACTACCAGGAGCACACGATGAGCGAGGGCGCCTCCGCGCAGGCCGCCTCGTACATCGAGTGCGCGATCGACGGCCAGGTCCTGTGGGGCATCGGCATCGACGCCAACACCACGCGGGCGTCCCTGAAGGCGGTCGTCTCCGCCGTGAACCGGGCCGCGCGCTAGCTCGTCCGGGAGGTCCCGTCCCGCCGGTTCCGGTGGGGCGGGACCTCTTGTTTTCGGCCAGAGGACCGCGCGGGTCACGGGAAGGTCTCGTCCGGGGTGCTGACTCCGCGTCCGTGATGTGGCTAACATCACGCAAGCGCGGCGATGTTGCCGCGTGGTTACGGAGGTGCGACGTGCTGCCAGTACGGGGACGAGACGGCCGTGCCGTCAGGGGTGCGCGCATCCTGGGCACCCGCACCGCGTGGACGCCCGTGGGCGACGGGGAGTTCTTCTGCCCCGGCTGCGGGGGCGACCGCAACTACCAGCGCCTCACCGGCCGTCGGCGCTTCACCCTGCTGGGCGTTCCCGTCCTCCTGCGCGGCGAGACCGGGCCGGTCGTGGCCTGCGCGGCCTGCCACCGCCACTTCGGCACGGACGTCCTCGACCACCCGACCACCACCCGCTTCTCCGCGATGCTCCGCGACGCCGTCCACACGGTCGCCCTCGCGGTCCTCGCGGCGGGCGGCACCTGCGCCCGCGCGTCCCTGGAGGCGGCCGCCTGCGCCGTGCGCGCGGCGGGGTTCGACGACTGCACCGAGGAACAGCTCGACGCCCTGGTGGAGGCCCTGGCCGCGGACACCGGCCGGGTCTTCGGGGAGCCCTGCGGCGCCGGGCTGGCCATAGAGCTGCACGAGGCCCTCGATCCGCTCGCCCCGCACCTCGCCACGATCGGCCGCGAGGCGATCCTGCTCCAGGGCGCCCGGATCGCCCTGGCCGACGGGCCCTACACCCCGGCGGAGCGGGAGGTGCTGGCCACGGTCGGCGCGGCCCTCACCCTCTGCACGGACGACGTGACCCGGCTGATGGCGGCGGCGGCGCGCACACCGTCCTGAGCGCAGGCGGCCCTGGACGGCCAGGCCGTGGCGTGCCCGGTCCCGGCCGTCCCGCCCGGGCAGCATGGGGGCGACACCGGCCCGCCTCCCGAGGGACAGGGATGACACTCCTGCGCAGAGCCGTCCTCGCCACCGCCGTCCTGCTCACCCCGTACGCCGCCGCCCGCCCGGCCTCGGCCGCCGGCCGCCGCCCGCCCGGCACCGCACCCGACACCCCGGCACCGGACCCCTCCGCACCGAGCCCCTCCGCAGCGGACTCCTCCGCACCGGACCCCTCCGCACCCGACACGCCCGCACCTGACACCTCCGTGCCCTACGTCTCCGGCCGGAACGGCTACGCTGCCTTCCGCATCCCCGCCGTCGTCCGCACCCCGCGCGGCACGCTGCTCGCCTTCGCCGAGGGCCGGCGCGACGGTCCCGGCGACACCGGGGACATCGACCTCGTCGTCCGCCGCTCCACCGACGGCGGCGGCACCTGGGGCCCACCTACGGTGGTCGCCGCCGGGAACGGGGACACCCGCGGCAACCCGGCGCCCGTGGTCGACCCGCGCACCGGCGCCGTCGTCCTGGTCAGCTGTTCCAACGGCGGCACCGTCACCGAGGCACAGATCATGCGCGGCGAGGTCCCGCCCGGGCAGGGCCGCCGGGTGTGGGTGCAGCACAGCCACGACGACGGCCGGCACTTCGGCGCGCCGCGCGAGATCACCGCCTCGGTCAAGCCCGCGTCCTGGCGCTGGTACGCCACCGGCCCCGGACACGCCGTGGCCCTCACCCGGGGCCCGTACGCGGGGCGGCTGGTCGTACCCGCCGACCACTCCACGTCCCCGCCGCCCGGTTCCCCCGACACCGGCCGGGAGTCCCGCTACTACGCCGGCCACTGCCTGGTCAGCGACGACGGCGGCCGCACCTGGGACCTGGGCTTCACCGACGACCACCCCGACGACCCGGCCGGCACCGTGCACGTCAACGAGACCACCGCCGCCCAACTCCCCGACGGGCGCCTGTACTTCAACGCGCGCGACCAGGGCGGCACGGTGCCCGGCAACCGCGTCGACGCCCACTCCGGCGACGGCGGCCGCACCCTCACCCGCCCGTACGCCGCGCAGCCCACGCTCGCGGACGTCCCGGTGGTCCAGGGCAGCGTGCTCCAGCTCGACGGCGACGCCGGTGCCCCGCTGCTGTTCTCGGCGCCGTCCCGGCCCACCGTCCGCGAGGCCCTGGCCGTCTGGCGCAGCACGGACGGCGGGGCCACGTTCACCCGGGCGCTCACCCTGTCGGACCGGCCCGCCGCCTACTCCGACCTGGTGCAGGTGGACGCGCGGACGGCCGGGGTGCTGTACGAGACGGGCGGGACGGGGCCGTACGAGACGATCGCGTTCCGGCGGCTGCCGCTGGCGGAGCTGTAACGCGGGCGCGGGTCGGAGGGGCCGGGGTCGGACGGACCGGGTCAGAGGAGTCCGGCCTCGACCAGGTGCCGCCGCACCTCCGCCACCTCGGCGGGGGACAGCGGCACCTGGGGCTCCGCCGTGGCGGGGCAGGCGATCACGCCGCGCAGGTGCAGCGCCGCCTTGAACGCGCCCAGCGCGGACGAGCCGGCCCCCATCCGGCCCGCGCCGACGTGGACCAGGCCGTACAGCGCGCAGAGCCGTTCCTGTGCGGCGCGGGCCTCCTCCCGGCGTCCGGCCCGGCACAGCCGGTCCAGGCGGACGTAGCCGTCCGGGTCGACGTTGGCGAGGCCGGGCACGGCCCCGTGGGCGCCCAGCGCGAGGGCCGCGTCGACCAGCAGTTCGGAGCCGGTCAGGGCGCTGAACCCGGGCAGGTGGCGGGTGCCGGTGACCACGTCGCGGAAGCCGGCCAGGTCGCCGCTGGAGTCCTTCAGCCCCGCCACCACCCCGTCCGACGCCAACTGCACGACGAGGTCGGCGGACAGCTTGGTGGGGATCGCGGACGGCAGGTCGTACGCGAGCACCGGGACCGGGCTCGCCGCGGCGGCCAGCCGGAAGTGGCGGGCCGTCTCCGCCGGCCCGAGCCGGGCGTAGAACGGGGAGATCACGACCACCGCGTCCGCGCCCGCCGCCGTCACCGACGCGATGTGCTCCAGCACCCGGGGCGTGGTCGTGTCGATCGCCCCGGCCAGCACGGGCAGCTGCCCGCCCAGGTGCCCGGTGACCGCCTCCACCACCCGCCGCCGCTGCCCGTCGGTCAGGAAAGCGGCCTCCGACGTCGTCCCGAGCAGGAACAGGCCGTCCACCCCGGCGGCCACCAGGTGGTCGGCCAGCCGCAGCAGCGAGTCCACGTCCACCTCGCCGTCCGGGTCCAGCGGGGTGCAGACGGGCGGGATCACACCGGTGAGCGGGGCGGGGAGCGACATGGTCCTCCTGGTGCCGGGCGGACCCTACGGGAGGGTGCGCTGGTACGACGGGTCGTGGTCCGAGTCGTACACCAGCTTGCCCGAGGAGTCGTAGCCCTTGACGTGCGGCGCCGCCGTGACCTGCCGGTCCAGCTCGCCCGCGGCGACGAACCAGCCGTGGTCCAGCACGGCCCGGGCCGTCGCGCCGCCGTAGGACACGGTCACCTTCGCCACCGACGGCTCCACCGTGCCGACGGCCCCCCAGCGGAACGGCAGCTTCCAGTGGCCGCTGTCCAGCAGCGACTGCTGGTACAGCTTGCCGCCGTTCATGTCGGGGAAGACCGGCCCGGGACCGTCGCCGGACAGGGCGCCGCCGCTGGTGTTCATGGCGGTCACCGCGCCGTCCACCAGCTTGCAGATCAGCCGGTACGACGACGAGACGGCCACCAGGAACCGCCCGTCACCGGGGGAGTTGGAGTCGCCCGTGCTGCGCTGGGCGAGAAGGATCCGGTAGTCGGCGGGCACGCCCAGGGATTCGGCACCCGCGGTCGTGTCGCCCTCCCGGCCGTAGACGAGGCACTTGGCCAGGCCGTCCGCGGCCTGCTCGAACGTGATGCCGTCCAGCAACTGCCCCGGCGTGGCGGGCCGTCCGGGCCCGGCGGGCGTCGCCGCGGCCGTCGGCGAGGGGGTCCGCGAGGCGCCGGCCGACGGCTTTGCCGCCGCCGGGCCGGCGCCCCGTCCCCCGCTCCCCCCGGCCCACGCGTACGCCCCCACGGGCGCCACCGCCAGCACGGCCAGTGCCAGCCCGGCGACCGCCAGCCGGCGCCGCCGCTCCAGCACGCCCCGCCGCCGGATCACCGGGTACGGCGCCGGCGCGGGGTGGAAGGCGTAGGCGTCCTCGGCGAGCAGCCGGCGCAGGCGCTCCTCGAAGTCCCGCATCCCCTCGCCGTCCTGGTCCTCTTCCGTCGTGCGCGGTTCCTCGCTCACCGCTCGCCTCCCTGACCCGCGGCCCTCGTGGACGCGCCCACCGCCGGGGCCAGCCCCGGGCAGGCACGCAGCTTGGCCAGGCCCTTGGACGCCTGGCTCTTGACCGTGCCCGGCGAACAGCCGAGCACCTCGGCGACCTCCGCCTCGGACAGGTCCTCCCAGTAGCGCAGGACCACCACCGCCCGCTGCTTCGGCGGCAGGGCGGCCAGCGCGTCGAGGAGAACCCCGCGCTCCTCGACGCGACCGGCGCCCTCGTCCCGCCAGGCCACCTCGGGCGGAGCCGCCGTCAGCGACTCCGTGACCCGGCGCTTGCGGAAGCGGTCGCTGTTGCAGGTGACGAGCATCCGCCGGACGTACGCCTCCGGGTTGTCGGCGCGCGCCACGCGCCGCCACGAGCGGTACGCCTTGGCCAGCGCGGTCTGTGTCAGGTCCTCCGCGTGGTGGGCGTCGCCCGTGAGCAGGTACGCGGTACGCACCAGCCGTGACCACCGCGCCCTGACGAACTCCTGGAACTGGTCCTCCAGCCCGTCCTGCATCCAGCACCCCCTCCTCGCCCACCAGACCACCGGGGGGTGGCGGGGGGTTGCCCGGGGCGCGGAGGTTTTTCGGGGGCGGCGCCGGTTGCCCGGCGAGCGGGGCGTGCGCTCGGATGGGAGCCCGGTCGGAGGAGGGGAGCGTGAAGGTCGATGGGGAGTGACGGTGGGGTGAGCCCTTGGGAGGCGGGCGGGGCCGGGGTGCTGCGGCTGCCGTCCGGGCGGCTGGTGCGCGGACGGGGGCTGCGGCGGGGGCCGGGGACCAGCGGTCCGGACCCGACGTACGGGCTCTACCTGCTCGGCGGGCCGCCGCCGGCCGTCCCCTGGGAGGCGCGCTGGATCCGCTGGCCCGACTTCCGGCTGCCCGCCGACCCGGACGCGGCGGCCGACGCGCTCACCGAGGCGTGGCGGCGCGCCGCGACCGGGCGGGTGGAGGTCGCCTGCGGTGGCGGGCGCGGCCGGACGGGGACGGCGCTGGCGTGTCTGGCGGTGCTGGACGGCGTCCCGGCGGAGGAGGCGGTGGCCTACGTGCGCCGGCACTACCACCGGCGCGCGGTGGAGACCCCCTGGCAGGCGCGCTACGTACGGCGGTTCGGAGCGGTAGGGGGACAACGCCCCTGATGCTCAGGGAAGTTGACCGGAACCGGCGCCGCTCCGAGGTCGACGGCACCGGTTCCGGTTCCGGTCACAGGCTCACCCGCTCCCGCGTTCACAGGGCCAGGGTCATCAGCAGGCGGTGCTCGCCCGGGCCGAAGTAGTCGCGCACGGGGCCGCCGGGGGACGGGGTGAAGCCGAGGGAGTCGTAGAGCGCGACGGCGGTGGCGTTGTCGGGCTCGACGGACAGCACCACGGTGTGCGCGCCCCGGCCGCGCAGGTGGCTCAGCACCTCGGTCATCAGCTGCCGCCCCCACCCCTGCCGGCGCATCTCCGCCGTGACGGCGAGGCTGAGGATCCAGCTCTCGGCGTCGTCGGTGCCGGTGGACATCACGTAGCCCCTGAGCTCGCCGTCGCCGTCCTCCAGCACGAACATGTGCTCACGGAAGGCGTCGAAGAACTGGCGCACCACGAAGAATGGATAGGGCGCGGCCGGAAATGCCTCCTTGTCGACACGGACGATCTCGGGTAGGTCCGTCTCGGTGACCGCTCTGATCCGTGCTGGTCTATTCCGTGCGGTCCGGCTCAGAAACGAACCCGGGGCCGACGGATAGCGATCCCTGGGAGGAATCATGAGTTCCCCTTAAGTACGCATCGGACCTTGCGTGATTACCTTATGATCGTCCATGATTGCCCCATGTGGGCAGGTCCTACAACCCCCGGGCTGCTGCTAGGCTGAACCATGACCTCGGGACCGCACACCGCTGAGCAGCCGACGCTCAATAAGGATGTTCCATGGGACTCCTTTGACCCCGGTGCGTACATCGGCAATAACTACCTCGACATGAAGGCCGTGGACGAGGAGATCGTTTCCCGTGTACGCGATCATTTCAGTGATCGGCTGCGGGGGAGCGGCCGGGTCCTGGCGGGGATCGACGTCGGTGCGGGTCCCAACCTCTACCCCTCGCTCGCCATGCTCCCGTGGTGCGAACGCATCACCCTGCTGGAGTGGTCGGCGAACAACATCGAGTACCTGGAGCGCCAGCGGCCCAGTTACGACGCGCACTGGGAGCCGTTCTGGAAGGTGCTGCGCGAGGACCGGGCATACCGAGGGTTCGATCCCAAGGCTTATTTTCGTAGGGCCGCCGAACCCGTTCAGGGCAGCCTTTTCGACCTCTGCCGGAAAGATCCGCAATGGGACGTCGGGACCATGTTCTTCGTCGCCGAGTCCATCACTGAATCCCTGGAAGAATTCCGGCGCGGAGTCAGCTGCTTCATGCACGTCCTGAGGCCCGGCGCGCCTTTCGCCGCCGCGTTCATGGAGCATTCCGAGGGGTATCGGGTGGGCGATCTGGAATTCCCGGCCACCTATGAAATCGACACCACCGAGGTGCTGACCGCGTTCCAGAAATTCGCCTACATCGACAAGAAAGACGTGCACCGCATGGCCGACGTCGGCCATCTCGTGCGCCACGGGCACACCGGAATGATTCTCGTCTGCGGCCGCCGGAAGGAATGACCGGCCTCCTTTTCGCCGCCAGGGAGTCGGGCCTGTTTGAGGGGAATGGGCATGCAGATCAAACCGCGTCAGAACCTGCTCGAGGTGTGGCAGTCAGTGGCCCGCCACTCCTTCGAGGACGGGGAGTGGGACTGGGGTGAGGCGGGAGGGCGCAGCAGTGTCGCCGACGCGGAGCGGCTGCTCTGCCTGCTGTACCCGGCGACGGAGATCACCTCGTTCCGCCTGGACGACCCGGACACCACCCAGGAGGACGTGGAGCGGGCCCTGCGCGCCGCGGGCGACTCCGCGGAGATCCCCGGCAACCTGGTGAAGGTCCTCACCGCGTTCATGGACCGGCACCGCACCGGCGACAGCCCCACCTTCTCCGGCGGCCACTACTTCACCGCCGCGGACCCCGCCCAGGAGCTGGCCAAGGAGCAGCGCGAGACCGGCGTGGTCGACTCCTACTCGATGTCGGTCACGCTGTGCCTGGCCACCCTCGGCTTCCTCAAGGTGTACCGGACCAAGACCCAGCGCCCGAGCACCCTGGAGCTGATCGACCGGCTCCAGGAGGCCACCAGCACCCGGCTGACCGCCGCCATGGTCGCCCTGCTGCGCTCCTTCACGGTCAACGTCGTCGACGTGCCCTCCCCGCAGGGCCAGTCCCTGGTCCGGCTGCTGGGCCAGGGCCGGCTCTCCGAACGGCAGGTCGTGCAGCGCTTCCAGGACCGCTTCAAGGCCCTGCGCGCCGTCATCAGCGAAAGCGTCACCCTCGGCCTCGACAGCGACATCGCCGACCAACTGCGCAACGACAACCGCCTGTTCGAGTGCGGCTGGTCCTGGAGCGTGGTGCGCGACGCCCCCGAGGTGGAGACCGGCGAACCGGTCGGCAAGCAGCCCCAGGGCGTCGCCGGCGCGGTGCCCTACCTGTACTTCACCGTCGTCGCCCTCGACGGCATCCCCGACCTGTTCTCCGAGCGCACCCTCGTCCTCGGCCTGCTCAACGCCGAACAGCAGAAGCTCGCCGACGCGCTCCGGCTGCGCTGGGAGATCACCCAGCAGTACTGGTCGGCCATCGCCCGCTTCGGCGACGGCACCTGGCCGCTGGAGGAGATCCCCTGGCGCACCACGCTCCAGCAGCTGGAGTCCGAGTACTTCTCCCTGTCCGTGGCCTCCATCCTGGTGCACGACCTGGTCCGCCGCCGCGCCACCGACGACGACCTCACCCGCACCGTCGCCGTCATGGAGCGCCTCGCCGAACGCGGCCGCATCACCAGCGGCATGACCCGTGACGACCCGGCGATCGCCCTGCACAACCCGGGCATCAGCCTGCCGCTGCTCGGCAGCGAGGACATCGGCCCGGCCATGAAGTGGACCATGTCCGACTTCTCCGCGCAGCTGCTCAAACGGACGGTGCAGCTGTGCTCGCTGTCCCGGCGCAGCGACGCCCAGGACCGGCTGCTCCGGCTCGCCGAGGACATCCTCGAACACCTCTGGCAGCGCCGCATCGCCGACGGGTCCGGCACCGGCCTGTGGGACAACGTCCACGCCGTCTACCCCGAGTCGCCGACCCGCCAGGGCGGCCCGGTCCCCCAGGGCATCTCCTGGAGCGTCACCGAGCGCGTCACCGAGTGCATGGTCGCCGCGTACGGCCTGTACGCCCAGCCACCGATCCGCAGCGCCCAACTCGCCGGCCTCGCCCGGGAGATGATCAGTGAGGCGGCCCACCTGTTCGGCAAGGTGCAGATGGACCAGCCCGCGCCGCCCGCCAAGAGCCGGCAGGGCGAGGCCATGATGGCCGTCGAGGTCGACCTGCGCCGCGCCCGTGCCCTCGTCGACGTCCAGCCCGGCACCGCCTACGCGCTGGCCCTCGGGGTGCTCACCCGGCTCGACTCCCTGGCGCGCGCCCGGGAGAACACCGGCTCGGGGGTGTGAGGCGTGCTCGTCTTCGCCGCCTCCGACAAGGGGGGCACCGGCCGCTCGGTCACCAGCGCCAACCTCGCCTACCACCGCGCGCTGGACGGGGACGACGTCTGCTACCTGGACTTCGACTTCGGCTCGCCCACCGCCCCGGCCGTCTTCGACCTGCCCGACGTCCTCGCCGAGGCCGAGGGCAAGGGGCTGCACTCGTACCTGAAGGGCAAGACCGGCGAACCCCTGCGGGTCGACGTGTGGGCCCGCACCGAACACCCCGTGCTGCGCACCCGGCCCTCCGGGTCCGGCCGCCTGGTGCTGCTGCCCGGCGACCGCACCGGCGGGGAATTCGTCACCGACGAGGAGAACCTGCACCGGTGCGTGGACCTCGTCCTGCGGTTGAAACGCGAATTCGACGTCATCGTGGTCGACTTGAGCGCCGGCCGCAGTTATGCCATGGACCTCGCACTCGCCGCGACCGTTCCGCGCAGCGCGCTCGCCCGCATCACCACGCGCTGGCTCGTCTATCACCGCTGGACCCGCCAGCACGTGATGGCGGCCGCCGAACTCGTGTCAGGAAAACAGGGCATTGTCCGGGCCGGAGTCGCCATGGGCCACGACGAGACGGCCCTTTCCGGATCGATCCGCTTCGTACGGGCCGCCGTGCCCGATCTGCAATCACCGCTGTGGTCCCAGGCGCGCCCCGAACAATCCGTGTGGATGCACGAACGCGACCGTCAACTGGAAGCAATGGCAGCGGGTTTGGGGATCGGTAAGACCCGCGCGCTGGCGTCCATTCCGCTGGAACCCGTCCTGCAATGGCGGGAACAGCTCATCACCTACGAGGACGTCGTCGACAGCCGCGTCGCCAACCTCGAGACCTGGCAGGCGATGGGGGACCTCGCGCAGCGGCTGGGCGACGACAAGTACTGGGGGCAGCTGTGAAGGGCTCCCTCCCCGAGGAGGAGACCTCCTTCCGGGAGACCAGCGCCGAGCCGCACACCGCGTCCGTGCCGTTCTCCCACCTGTCCCTGGAACTGGGGCACTTGTACATGGAGGACTTCGCCGAGGGCCCGGACCGGCTGCGCCGCCACTTCGCCGCCGTACGGCCCTGGGCGGACGCCGTCCGGGCCGGCGTGGGACCGCTGCCCGAGGGCCGGCGCCCCCGGATCAGCACCTGCTTCCTCGTCGACGACTACTTCAGCCGTCTGGCCACCCCGGCCGAGCTGCTCCCGCCGCTGCTCGCCGCCGCCCGCGAGGCCGGCCTGACCATCGACTACCTGGCCCGCGAGTCCGGCTGCGCCGCACCCGACCCCGCCCACCCGGGCAGCGCGCCGCTCGCCGAGTCCGTGCTGCACCGGCTGGTCGAGTCGCCGCCGCCCGGCAGCACCGGGTACCGCCCGCCCGTCGGCCGCACCGGCTGGCTCACCAACGGCCGCCGCACCCCCTCGCGGCGCACCTCCGCCGCGCTCGACGCGAGCGACGTCTGGCAGCCGCCCAGCGAGACCCTCGCCCGGGGCCACTCCGTCTTCATGGACGTCGAGCTGTTCAGCGGCACCGAGGAGGACCGCACCTGGTCCTGCGCCTTCCTGGCCTCGGTGTGGCAGCTGGCCCGCCTGGGGCTGCTCCGCGACAACGGACGCGCGGTCCTCACCCCCGCCCCGTGGGACCCCGCCGCCTTCCCGGCCGACTGGGACGCCCTGCCGCCCGTCGTGCGGCTCACCCCGGACGCGGCGCCGTTCACCGCCTACGGCACGTGCAGCGTGCTCCCGGGCCGCTTCCTGCCCGTCGAGCACGCCGTACGGGTCGTCCTGGACCAGGTGCAGCTCGAACCCGACGTGCTCGACCAGGCCGCGCGGCGCTCCGAAGCCGAGGGGTACCCGTTACCGGGCGGGGTCGTCGAGCGCACCTCCTACGTGTTCCCGCCGGGACTGTGACGTGGGCGCCCAGGAGAGCACCCCGCGTCCGGTGCGTCCGGTCCTCGCCTGCGGCGAGGTGCGCACCTGTCTGCTGCCCACCCGGGACGCCGTGGACGAGCGGGCCGCCGAGGCGCTGCTGCGGCTGCGCGCCGACGAACGCGTCCGGGTCTCCCGGCGCCCCAACCGCTGCGCCGTCTCCCCGGACGTCCTGACCGGCATCGACTGCCGGCTGCCCACCGCCAACGGCGCAAAGGTCCGCGCGATCGGCACGGTCGCCGCCCGCGCCGTCCTCACCGAGGGCCGGGTGCTCCAGTCCACGGCGTACTTCGCCGCCCCCGCCGAAGGCCCCGACGGCCGCCGCCCCTGGGGCTACTACCTGGTGCGGCCCGGCCTGCTGGTACCGGTGGGCCGCCTGCCCGCGCCCGCCGTCGCCGAGGGCTTCCTCGCCGGGCACCGGCAGGGGGAGCTGGACGTCGGCTCCGTCGCCGAGAGCCTGCTGGCCCGCATCTCGCGCGCCCCGCTGCTGGACTACGACACCCCGCTCAACACGGCGAGCACCGTCCTGCGCTGGTCCGCCCGGCCGGCGCCCGCGGACGGCGAGCCGTCCCTGCGCTTCACCGTCGGCGAGGAGGGACTGCGCACCGTCGCCCTGCGGCTGCCCGAGGGCACGGCGCCCGCCGCCGTCGCCGGGCTCTGCGAGGACCTGGCGCTGCACGACTGGCTGCTCACCACCGTCGGCGACAAACTCGACGGGGTGCGGCTGGGCACCGACGACCAGGCCGCCGTGCGCAAGGTGCTCGGACCGCTCGTCGACCACCTGCTCCACCTGTGGATGCCCCGGGCCCGCCTCGAACGCGTCCTCGCGGGACTGTGGGACGCGCTGGAGGAGGCGCCGGGCTTCACCCGCCAGTGGGACGCCCTGGCCCAGCGCATCCGCGACCAGCTGGCCCTGCGCGCCCTGCTCGCCCGCCGCGAGGCGCTGGACGCCCGGCTCACCACCCGCTGAGCCACCCGCACGCACCACCACGGCACGAGAAGGAACCACACGGCACGACCCACGACAGACAGACGGTCCGCGCACCATCCCAACGGGGGGACACACGAGATGCCTGGCCCGACGCACCCGCACCATCCCGACCGCACCGACGTACCGCGCCGCTCCGACGCCGACAGCGCCCGCCGGGTGACCCAGAAGGTCCTGGTCACCATCGTCATCGGTGGAGTCGTCTACGTCCTCACCAACGTCCTGCTGCCCGAGGACGACGGCCCCTGGCAGCTCGTGCTGTCGGTGCTGTGCGGCGGGGCGGTGCTGCTCACCCAGTTCATGATCTCGTTCGCGCACCAGCTCACCGAGCTGAAGTACGTGGTCGAGAAGCGCTTCGCCGACATCGGCGAGGCGACCAAGCTGTTCAACGAGGTGGAGAAGTTACGCGGCGACGGCGTGCCCCGGCTCGCCGAGCACGCCACCAAGGTCGTCTCCACCGGGCCCGACATCCTGCACGACTTCGCGCACGAGGAGATCAACCGCCTCGCCGCGCAGATGGAGGACCTCACCAACCTCAGCGCCGAGACGCCGGGCGAGAACCACGACTGGCTGATGACGCTCACCAAGTGCACCCGCAGCAGCATCGACGCGATCAGCACCACGGTCGTCGACGACGGCTTCTGGTCCACCGAGCCCGCCAGCCGCTACCTCACCGCGCAGCGGGAGGCGATCCTGGAGCGGCACATCACCGTGCGGCGGCTGTTCATCGTCAAGGAACGCGGGGAGCGGGCCGCCCTCGCCCCGATCTGCGAGGAGCAGCGGCTGATGGGCATCGAGGTGCGGGTGGTGGCGCTGGACCAGCTGCCCGCGCACCTGCGCCGGGGCAAGATGATCGACTTCATCGTCTTCGACGGGGCGCTGAGCTACGAGATACACGCCGACCAGCTCAGCGTGAACTCCTCGACGACCGTCAACGCCCGCGCCGACCTGGTGCAGCCGCTGATCCGCCGCTTCGACCAGCTCTGGGACGCCGCCCGCGAGCAGCAGTCCCCGAACGGCCAGCCCGACCCGGACAGCCTGCGCGCCCTGACCAACGGCCCGGACCCGGCCGGTGCCTGACCGGCCGGGCCCGGGGGTGCGCCCGTGGGCGGGGTGCCTCAGAACAGCTTGGTGCCCTTCAGCCGCGCCTTGACCGCCTCGCGGCCGTTGCCGAGGATCATCCGGCGCACGACCGGGTCGGCCTCGGTGGCGGCCCAGCGGACCATCTTCAGCAGGGTCTTGGGCCGCGGGTTGAGGAAGCGCACCTCGCGCTCGGCGTACCCGAAGTTCTTCGGGACGAAGTCGGCGGCCAGCAGCCGGTCGTAGAGCAGGTCGGCGGCGTCGGCGGCGGTCACCGCGCCGGCCTCGACGGCCTCGCACTGCTTGACCATCGTCTCGTACAGGTCGGCGAAACCGTCGTGGTCGGGCCAGTACAGGCCCGGGTTGGGCACCTCCTCCAGGTCCGTGAAGTGGCTGTCGCGGCCGTCCCGGCGGAACTTGGTCAGCGCGCTCTGCATGCGGTACACCCCCGCGTTGGCGCCCCACGCCCAGATCCTGAACACCGCGCTCCACAGGTCGTAGTCGGTCCAGGAGATGTACGACGAGTTGACCAGGGTGTCGTTGTGGTCGAGCAGGCCCTGCTGGAGCCGGTCCACCGGGGCGAAGCGCTCGGCCGAGAAGTCGTCGTCCTGCACGGCCCGCAGCAGCCGCCAGGCGAGCAGGTTCAGGGCCTCGGTGGTGTTGGACAGGCCGCGGGAGAACAGCGGGTCGATGAAGCCGGCCGCGTGCGACAGCAGGAACCACCGGTCGCCCGCGGTCTTCGAGGAGGAGTACTGCAGCCGGCCGGTCGCCGTCCACTCGCGCACCGGCTTGATGCCCTCGAACTGCCGGGCGACGTCCGGGAACGGCGCCGCCAGCGCGTGGAAGTCCTCCTCGGCCGTCAGCCCGGCCGGCTTGGGGTAGCGGCGCGGGTCGACGGTCATGCCCACGCTGCACAGGGGGTTCTTGGACCACTTGTTGTTGTCGAAGGCGATCACCCAGCCCCAGCCGCGCTCGAACATGTGGTGCACGGTGCCCTCGTACCAGGGCACCGGCGGGCGCCAGTTCTCGGGCACGGTGTCGAAGAGCCGGTCGGTGGGCGTGATGCCGACGACGTGGTTCCACACCGAGCGCGAGTGGTGCTTGAACCGGCAGGGGTCCTCGCGCAGGCCGAACTTCTCGGCGACGGGGGAGCGGAAGCCGCTCGCGTCCACCAGGTAGCGGGCCCGGTACTCGCCGTCCTGGCCGGACAGGGTGACGCCCGAGCCGTCGAAGTCGATGTCGGTGACGCGGAAGTTCTGCCGCGCGACGCAGCCGTACTTCACCGCCACGTGGAACAGGTAGGAGTCCGTGTCCTGCCGGAACAGGTGCGCGGCCTCGTGCAGCAGCTGGGGCGGGGTGGCGAACTCGTTGACCTCGCGCGGGTTCTGCGGGGCGCCCTCGTGGTGCAGCAGGAACCCGAAGTGGCGCTTGACGCCGAAGCGCGGGCCGATCGCCCGGGTGGTGTCCGTGAACGACGCCAGGTGCGCGATCTCCGGCACGTCGTAGCGCTCGGCGAGCGTGCGCAGCGAGACGAGCGTGAACGGGATCGTCGACTCGCCGATGGCGAACCGTGGGTGCGAGCCGGCGTCCAGCAGCAGCGTCCTGACCCCCTGCCGGGCGAGGATCGCGCCCAGGATCGACCCGGCCACCCCCGACCCGAGGATCGCGACGTCGTACCTCTGCGTGCCCCGTGGCTCCATGTCCTGTCTCCTTGTCGGTCGTCTCCCCGCGACGGCCGCCTTCGTGAGGGGCGGTGTCGCGGGGTCGGTCTCGCACCGGGCGGTGCCCGCCCGGACGGTGGCGCTACGGCGATCGGTGTCGGGGGATGGGGGAAGGGGGTGGTGCTCCTGCGGGACCGCCCGGCCGGCGTCGGTGCGCGGGTCAGCGGCGGGCCGCGCGCAGGCGTTCGCCGAGCAGTCCGCGCAGCGCCCCCTTGAGCAGCACGGCGGTGTCCTCCGGGGCCTCGGCGCGGACCCAGCGGGCGGCCCGCAGCAGCCGGGCCGGGGTGTTGTGGAAGAACCGGTCGGCCGGGTCGGCGAGGCCCAGCGGCGGCGGGACGTAGTCGGCCTCGCGCAGTGCGGCGAAGATCCGCTCCGCCGCGTCGGCGGGGGTGCGCCGGCCCGCCTCGACGTCGGTGCACAGGGTGCGGGCCAGCGGCGCCAGGGAGGCGAAGTGGGCGCCGCCGGGCCGGTCCGGCCCCTCCAGCGCGCGGAAGACGGCGTCGTCACCGGTCCTGGCGTAGGCCGCGTTCGCGTGCTCGACGGCGAGCGCGCCGAGCACCGTGCTCAGCGTCCACACCCGGACCACGGCGTTGAACAGCGCGTGGTCGCGGAACGCCACGAACGAGGCGCGGGTGAGGTCGTCGTGCGCGCCGAGCAGGGAGCGCTGGAGGTCCTCGACGGGACGGAAGCGTTCCGTCGACCAGTCGCCGTCCCGGGCGGCCGCGATCAGCCGCCAGGCGAGGGCGTTGACGACCTCCAGGCTGTGCCCGAGCCCGCGCGAGTAGAGCGGGTCGACGAACCCGGCCGCGTGGGAGGCGAGGCAGTAGCGGTCGCCGACCATGCGGCTCACGGAGTGCTGGAGCGGGTCGGCCGAGGCCCACGGGCGCACGGCCCGCGCCCCTGCGAACTGCCGCGCCACGTCCGGAAGTCGCCCCAGGACGGCGTCGAACTCCTCCTGCGGCGACCGCCCCTCCACCGCCGGGTGCCCGCGCGCGTCGAGGACGAGCCCGACGCTGCACGGGCCGTCGCCGCCGCGCCGCCGGTTGCCGAACGGGATCACCCACAGCCAGCCGCCGTCGAAGACGTGGTGCAGGGTGCCCTCGTGCCACCGGCCCGGCTGCCCGCCGGCCCGCCCGCCCGGGGTGTCGTCGTACGGCGTCACCCCGGTCATGTGGGTGTACAGGCAGCGCGACCGGTGCTCCCAGGCGGCCGGCTCCTCGCGCAGCCCCAGTTCGCGGGCCACCGGGGAGCCGGGCCCGCTCGCGTCCACCACGTACCGCACGGCGGTCTCCGTGCCGTCGGCCGTGCGCAGCCACGCCCCGCGGTCCGCCTCGACGCGCACGCCCTCGACGCGGGCCCCGGCTCCGGTGCGCACTTCGGCGCCGGTGCGCCCGGCCAGCGCGAGCAGCCGGGCGTCGACGTCCTCCCGGTACAGGTGCGGCGGGTCGGGCACGACGGAGGGGTTGACCACCTGGTACACCTCGCCGGGGTGCTGGCGCAGCCCCGGGCGGTGCAGCACGAAGCCGACGTTGCGCAGCACCCCCGAGCGGGCCGACAGGGTGCCCGCGACCTGCTCGGCCGAGCCCAGGGCGGCGATCTCCGGCACGTCGTAGCGCCGGGCGACGGCCCGGGCCAGCGCCGCGCTGTAGGGCACCATCGACTCGCCCACGGCGAACCGCGGGCCCGGTGCCGCCTCCAGCAGCAGCGTGCGGACGCCGGCCCGGGCCAGGACCGTCGCGAGCAGCGAGCCCGCGAAGCCGCCTCCGATCACGCCGACGTCGTACTCCGCCGGGCCGTTCCCACCGTTCGTCGTCTCCACGGGGCCTCACCGTCGCTCGGATGCGGCGCGCGGACGTGCAGCGCGCAGAAATGCATGGCGCGTTGAATTCTACGGACGTTGAGTTACGGTGCAATGGGCCGGGTGCCGGCGTGCGCGGTTTTCGGCCGAGGGACTGGCTGGTCGCCCTGGACTCCTCGATCGTGCGGGCCCACCAGCACACCGCTGCCAAAGGGGGCTCGAGGAACACGGGCTCGGACGCTCCCGCGGCGGGCTGGCGAGCAAGATCCACCTGGCCTGCGACGGGCGGGGCCGCCCCCTGGCGTTCACGCTCACGGCCGGCACCCGCAACGACTGCACCCAGGCCGAGACGGTCATCGACAAGATCCGGGTCGCGGGCCGGGCCGTCTGACCACTGCGACCCTCAACAGCACAGGCCCGGCTTACGGTGCCGACAGGGCTGTGCGCTCGGCTTTCACCAGCCAGTCGGTGTACCAGCGGGCGAACGTTACTGGCGTACCGTCGTGGCCGAGCAGTGGGGCGAGGTCTACGTCGTCCACCCGGCAGTCGGACCAGATCGTGCCACGGTGGCTTCCGCTGATGATCAGCCATTCTCTCCGAGGAAGAGGACTTCGACGACATCGAGGACTTCGACGACGCCATCGAGGCGTGGGACGAGCGGTGGGGGCGTTGGGTAAGAAGGTCGTCGAGCAACTTCGGGTCCGGGCCCTGGTCGGGAAACGGCTCGGCAAGCCTCGACAGGTCGGCCAGATCCGCGCCGTCGCCTTCCCAACGCCAGCGGCCTCTCTCGCGCCGAACCGTGAACAGGCCGTACCCGGGGCCGGCGCCGCCCGCGCCGACGTTCAGCAGGAATGTCCGGTACTCCTCTGGCAGCCGCACGCCCGTCTGAGCCTCGAGTTCGGCAAGGTCGCCCCGGGTAAGCGGGTCCTTGGCGATCCACCTGTGCCCCAGTGCCCCAAACACCTTGCTGCCGGAAGGCCCTGCACCCGCCGCCTCGACCCGCTGCTTGGTGCTGTTGTCCGCAGGGCGCCGCTCTCCGGCCAGACGCAAACGAACCCGAACAGCCGGCCATTGATCCACTCGTTACTTGATCACCAACCATGCCGCCCTGCACACCGTCGCGAGGCCCGCGAGCGCCATGGCGTCACCCGAGCCCGTGAACTCGGCCACGGCACCGCACAAGACCGGCCCCATCCCCTGCACGGACATCAGTCCGGCGGTCAGCAGTGCGAACGCCTGGCCGCGACGGGCCTCCGGGACCGCTTCGAGGAAGGGCCGCTGGAGCCCAAGTGCGTAGGCGAACCCGGTACCGGACACCAGGAGCAGTGCCGCGCCGACCACGCGTGACGGCTCCAACGCGAAGCCGACCAGAGGCAGGCCCAGAACCACGATCAGCGGGACGACCAGGCGTTCCCGGGCGGCTGGCCGGAGGAAGCGCCCGATGGCCAGGTCACCGACGAACATGCCGAGGGGCAGGCACGCGAGCAGCAGTCCGGCCGAACCGGCGGGCATGCCGTGGCCGCTCGTGAAGGGGACCGCCAGGCTCTCGGCGCCGGCCACGAGCGCCGGTGGCACCCACTGGGCGAACAGGAGGCTGCGCACCCTCGGTTCGGCGAGCAGCTTCGTGTTGCCGGACCAACTGAGACGCAGTAGCGAGCCGTTGGTCTGTCGTTCCTCGTGGCCAACCGTCTGCGGAGCAGGGGGCAGGTCGGGCAGCTGGAGGCGGACGGCCGCAGCGGCTGCCAGATAGGCGCCCGCGCTGACCAGCAGCGCCCTCTGTGGGCCGAGGAACCCGACCGCGGCACCGCCAGCGGCCAGACCGGCCAACTGGGCCGCCTACACGGACATGTTCGACAGCGAGCGCCCCAGGACGTAGGCGTCACCGGTGAGCCGCTCGGCGATGAGCCGGTTGGACGCACCACTGACGGCGGGCGTCGTGAAGGCCACGGCGGCGATGAGGAACAGGACCGCCGCTACCGACAGGCGGGTCGCCCCCATCACGGCGGCCGCTGCGTACTGGATTCCGTATCCGACGGTGATGACCCGGCGCGGGCGGGCGCGGTCGGCGAGTGCGCCGAGGAGGAGCGAACCGGCCACCTGCGGGAGGAAACCGATGCCGAACGGTAGGTGGCCCGCTGTTCGGGAGTGGGGGCGGAGGTCATGCGCAGCAGGGTGCCCGGCCCTCGATCAGTCGGCCCATCGTTACGCCCGGGGCGAAAGACGACAGAGTTTCCACCGAGTCTGACGGGGTGTGGGAGGAAAAGGGAGACAAAAGTCCCATTGGCTTGAGACCTGGTATGGCGAAACATGATGTTCTGGCGGGCTGCTTCTGGCCTGTCAGGGGTCCGTACTGTCAGTGAACAGAGGGGATGGAAAACATGCTGGTGGACACCATCGAAACGCCGGAGTTGACTCCGCAGACGTACCTCGACGACGACTCTGCGCTGGTCGCCGTCGACGCGCCGGAGGAGCGCGCCTGGCTCCCGTCCTACCAGGCGACCCGCACCGCCTGACGCGTGACCGGTCGGCATCGTACCCACGGAAGGGACCGATGCCGACCGCTGCCCCTCCCGCGTCCGTCATCCCGCTGCCGAAGGACGGTTGTCGATGCCTTCTTCACCCTCTGCCGAGCCGGTCACGGACCGCGCAGCGCAAGCCGACACGTTGCTTTGCGCCGACCGGCAGTTCGGCGATTCCGATGCCATCCGCGCCCGCAACCTCGCCCGGTTCCGCTTGGGCCTGACCATGCTGGCGCGGCATGACGGCGAGGCGGCAGACGTGCTGCGGACGACGGCCGCCGCATCAGCCGAGCGCCTCCGGCCGCTGCTGTACGACCCGGTGCTTCGCAACTGCTTCGAGGTCGACCTCGCGCGGCTGGAGAACGACCGCCTCGAGCGCAGTTCGTTCGGCTTGTACGTGCGTGGCCACCTGACTGCTCAGGCGGCGGAGATCCCGTCCTCGCCGGGCCCCTGCGAAGCCCTCATCCATCCGCAGCGGTCTGCCTGGCCCGGTCTCGGGGACGCCTGGGTGCTGAGCAAGCCGACACCACAGGGCCCCTACCAGGACATGCTGGCCGGGCGCCTCATGGAGTTGTACCGCGATGCGCTCGGTGGGGACCAGGCGGGCAGTCCCGTCGATCCGACGGACGCGGAGCGTGCCGTCCTGCGGGACGGCGCGGAACTCCTCGCGACGCTCCTGCCTGCCTCGGGAGCTGGTGTGCTTGGGCACGTCACCATGGTGGGTTTCACCCGTCGCGAGAGTGAAGAAGGCCCTCTTCAGTCCATGTCGGGTGGCGATCCGCTTCCTTCGACGGTGCTCCTGGCGCCCGAACGCTGCACGTCGCCGTGGCTCATCGCCGAAAGCCTTCTGCACGAGGGCGCCCATCTCAAGCTCTTCGACGCACTCCGCACGGGCTCCTTGGTCAGGAACGCCACCGAGACCGTCCCCATTCCGTGGCGGATCGGTTCTTGGACTGTCATCCGGGTGTTCGTCGCCCTGCATTTCTATGTGCACCTCATGGTTTTCCGGGCCGCGGCCGAGGCGGCGGGCGAGGCGATCCGGGAAAGGTTCGGCCCGCCCCCGTCTGCAGAGGACCTGGACGAGCCCAGTCCGGGCACTGCCGCCGCGCTGAGCGGGCAGTACCGCACCAGTGCGGAGAGGGCCCGCTACCTCGCCGAGTGCGTACTGTCGCTGCCCGAGCAGTCCCTCACCGAGAACGGGCGTCGGTTCGCCCGCTGGCTACTCACCGCCCTGCGTCTGGTGGATGTGGACGCGCCGGACTCCGACGAAGAGGTCGAGGTCGGGGGCACGTGGCTGCCACAAGCGGTGCCATCTCAGCAGATTGCGTCGGCAAGTGCTCTGCGTCGCGCCACGCCGGTGGACGCGTGCGCTCTGCCCGACCTGGGGCAACTCGTGGTCAGCACAGTTCGGTCCGGACGGATGCACTGGTTGAACGCCCGCTCATGGACGGTCTATTCGCTGTGTGACGGGCGCGACCTCGACTCGTTGCACACAGCCTACGCCGGAGCGGCGGGTCTCCCCGTCGGTTCGGAGGAGGCCGGCCGGCATGTGACCGACAGCTTGCGCCTGCTCGTGGCGGCCGGTCTGGTCACGCACGACACGTGACTGGGTCACGCTCGCGTCGTTCCTGCTCTGGGTCGGCCTGATCGACGAGACACCCCCTAGGGCCGCGGGGCGCCCGCGGCCGGTCAGGTCCGGGCCCCCGGCACGACGGGTCCGGTGCCGGGCTCCGGCTCCAGCGCCGTCGGGTCCCGGCGCACGCCGGCGTACAGCAGCGGTGTCGCCAGCAGCAGGACCCCCGCGAGCCCGATCGCGATCCGTGGGCTGGTCAGCTCGGCCAGCAGGCCCCACAGGGCGGTCAGGGCCGCGATGCTCGTCTTGGTGCTCACCGACCAGGCCGTCAGCGTGCGGGTGACCCGGTCGGACGGGGTCAGCTCCAGGCGGGCGGTGGCCAGCACCGGGTTGTAGACGCCCGCGCAGGTGATCAGGGCCAGCTCGACCACCATGACCAGGACCAGACCGGTCACCCCCGGCCCGACGAGGACCAGCCCGACCGGCCACACGGCCCGCAGCGTGCCCGCGGTCAGCAGGACCCGGCGGCGGCCGTACCGGGCCACCAGCCGGCGCGACAGGCGCGAGCCGACCAGGCCGCCCGTGCAGGGCACCGCGAAGGCCAGGCCGTACTGCCAGGGGGAGAAGCCGAGCGGGCCGAGCATCAGCACCGCCAGCAGCGGGGCGGACACCATGATCAGGCCGTTCACCAGCGCGGTGTTGACGAACAGGGGCCGCAGCACGGGGTGGGTGAGGATGTACCGCCAGCCCTCCAGCAGCTCGCCCGCGCTGAGCCGGCCCGCCTTCGCGGGCGCCGCCGGGGCCGGCTCGCCGTCACCGACGGCGCGCAGGCCGAGCGCCGACAGCAGGTAGCTCACCGCGTCCGCGGCCACCGTCACCACCGGGCCGAACAGGCCGATCGCCGCCCCGCCCAGCGGGGGACCGACCATGGTCGCCGACCACATCGTCGACTCGAAGCGGCCGTTGGCCACCAGCAGGTCCTCCCGCGGCACCAGCCCCTTCAGGAACGCCCCGCTCGCCGCGGTGAAGGTGATGTCGGCGGCGGCCACCAGGACCGACACCACCAGCAGCTGCCCCAGCCCCAGCAGCCCGAGCCCGTACGCCGCCGGGACGCTCAGCAGGGCCGCGCAGCGCAGCAGGTCCGCGCCGATCATCACGGGCCGCTTGCGCCGGAACTCCACCCACGGCCCCAGCGGCACCGCCGCCAGTGCCCCCACGGCGGGCCCCGTCGCCGCCAGCGCCGCGACCTCGAGCGCACCGGCGTGCAGCACGAGCACGGCGATCACCTGGAGCGCGTCGAAGGCCAGCCACGTCCCGAACGTACTGACCGCGTACGCCCCCCACAGCCACCCGAACCCACGCCCCAGCGACCGCTGTGCCACCCGGCCCCACCTCTCCCTACGAACCGGGCGATCCTAGTGGGTGCGCCACGGCGCCCCCGCGCGTAGGCGAGAATGGACCCATGACTCCGTCCCGTCTCCACCGCGACCCGGCGTGCACCCGTGCCCGGGGTGCGGGTTCCCACCGGGTCCGGGCGGTGCGGGGAGGGCGGTCGTGAGCCTGTTCCGGGACGACGGCATCGTCCTGCGCACCCAGAAGCTCGGCGAGGCCGACCGGATCATCACGATGCTCACCCGCGGGCACGGGCGGGTGCGGGCGGTGGCGCGCGGGGTGCGGCGCACCAAGTCGAAGTTCGGGGCCCGGCTGGAGCCGTTCTCGCACGTCGACGTGCAGTTCTTCGCGCGCGGCAGCGAGCTCGTCGGGCGCGGGCTGCCGCTGTGCACCCAGAGCGAGACCATCGCGCCGTACGGCGGCGGCATCGTCACCGACTACGCCCGCTACACCGCCGGGACGGCCATGCTGGAGACCGCCGAGCGGTTCACCGACCACGAGGGCGAGCCGGCCGTGCAGCAGTACCTGCTGCTGGTCGGGGCGCTGCGCACGCTCGCCCGCGGCGAGCACGCCCCGCACCTGGTGCTGGACGCGTTCCTGCTGCGCTCCCTGGCCGTCAACGGTTACGCCCCGAGCTTCGGCGACTGCGCCAAGTGCGGCATGCCCGGGCCCAACCGGTTCTTCTCGGTGGCCTCCGGCGGCTCGGTCTGCGTCGACTGCCGGGTGCCCGGCAGCGTCGTGCCGTCCCCGCAGACCCTGGTCCTGCTGGGCGCGCTGCTCACGGGAGACTGGGAGACGGCCGACGCCTGCGAGGCGCGGTACGTCCGCGAGGGCAGCGGACTGGTCTCCGCCTACCTGCACTGGCACCTGGAGCGCGGACTGCGCTCCCTGCGGTACGTGGAGAAGTGACCGTCCCGGCCCCGCGCGGGCCGGAGCGGCCGAAGAGCAAGCAAGCAAGAGCAGAGGGACACGAGGGAGACGAGAAGCACATGGTCGTACGCGGCATCCTGGGGCGTCAGCGGCGCGAGTACCGGGCGCCCGAGCCGCACCCGTCCGGCGCGCGTCCGCCGAAGCTCCCGGGCGAGTTGGTCCCCGAGCACGTGGCGATCGTCATGGACGGCAACGGCCGCTGGGCCAAGGACCGCGGGCTGCCGCGCACCGAGGGCCACAAGGTCGGCGCCGAGCGCGTCCTCGACGTGCTCCAGGGCTCCATCGAGATCGGCGTCCGCAACATCTCCCTCTACGCCTTCTCCACGGAGAACTGGAAGCGCTCGCCCGACGAGGTGCGCTTCCTGATGAACTTCAACCGCGACTTCATCCGCAAGACCCGCGACCAGCTCGACGACCTGGGCGTGCGGGTGCGCTGGGTGGGCCGGATGCCCAAGCTGTGGAAGTCGGTCGCCAAGGAGCTCCAGATCGCCCAGGAGCAGACCAAGGGCAACGACCGCCTGACGCTGTACTTCTGCATGAACTACGGCGGCCGCGCCGAGATCGCCGACGCGGCGAAGGCGCTCGCCGAGGACGTGCGGGCGGGCCGCCTGGACCCGTCCAAGGTCAACGAGAAGACCCTGCAGAAGTACATGTACTACCCGGACATGCCGGACGTGGACCTGTTCCTGCGGCCCAGCGGCGAGCAGCGCACCTCCAACTACCTGCTCTGGCAGAGCGCTTACGCCGAGATGGTGTTCCAGGACGTGCTGTGGCCGGACTTCGACCGCCGCGACCTGTGGCGGGCCTGCCTGGAGTTCGCCTCCCGCGACCGCCGCTTCGGCGGCGCCATCCCCAACGAGGAACTCCTCGCCATGGAGGGCCACGGCCCCGACCAGCCGTCCTGAGCGGCGCGGGCCCGCCCGCCGGGGGCTCCCGCGGTCGACACCCCCCTCCGCACCCCGGAGAATGGAGGTGTCGGCGGGCAGTGTCCCCGGCGGCGCCTGCCGCCGGCCGCGCGGTACGTCTGCGCCGCCCGAGGAGGCGGGCCATGACCGTCCGAATCGCCACCTTCAACACCGAGAACCTCTTCCGCCGCCCCCGTGCGTTCGCCCTGGGGAGCGACGCCGCGCGCCAGGAGGTCCTCGCCGACCACGCCACGCTGGTCGGCGTGCTCGAACGGCGCACCTACGACGAGGACGCCAAGGAGCTGATCGCCGCCCTGGTGAAGAAGTACGACCTGGACGACCGCCGCGACGACGGCACGCGTCCCTTCTTCATCAACGAGACCCGGGGGCAGCACACCCTGTTCCGCACCAGGGGCAGCGGCGACAAGCGCACCGTCGAGGTCGTCGCGGACGGCCGCGAGGACTGGACGGGCTGGGTGGAGCTCGTGCGCGAGGACCTCGGCTGGGAGGCCGTGCACAACACCGGCCGGGTGATCGCCGAGATCGACGCCGACGTCCTGCTCACCGTCGAGGTGGAGGACCGGCTGACGCTGCGCCGCTTCAACGAGCAGGTGCTCGGCGGGGTGTGGAAGAAGGCGCCGTACCCCTACGAGATGGTCATCGACGGCAACGACCCGCGCGGCATCGACGTGGGCCTGCTCAGCCGCCACCCGGTCACCTCGCTGCGGACCCACGTCTTCGACCCCGACCCGGACAGCCCCGGGGAGCGCCTGTTCAGCCGGGACTGCGCCGAGTTCGAGATCGCGCTGGGCGGCCCCCCGCTGTGGCTGCTCGGCAACCACCTCAAGAGCAAGAGCGGCGACAACCCCCGGCTGCGGCTGGCCCAGGCCCGGCACGTGGCCACCATCTACCAGGCGGCGCTGGAGCGTTCGCCGCACGTGGTGGTCGCCGGGGACTTCAACGACGAGCCGTCCAGCCCGGGGCTGCGGGCGGTGCTGGGCACCGGGCTCAAGGACGCGATGAGCCACGGCGGTTACGCCGGCCCCCCGGGTACCATCGGCACCTGCCGGACGGCCGAGCAGAAGATCGACTACCTGATGTTCTCACCCGCGCTGTGGGACACGGTCGAGCACGTGGAGGTCGAACGGCGCGGCATCTGGGCGCCGCGCACCTTCAAGCACTTCGACACGGTCACCTCGAAGGCGACCCAGGCCTCGGACCACGCGGCCCTCTACGCCGACCTGGACCGCTAACGAGGAAGTCCCGGAACACGTCCGCCCCGCACCGCGCGAGGCGGGTGCGGGGCGGACGTCGTGTGTGCCGGGTGCCGTGGGCGGGGGGTCAGCAGCCCACGAGGCGGGACGCGAGGTAGCCCTCGATCTGGTCGAGGGAGACGCGCTCCTGCTTCATCGAGTCGCGCTCGCGCACGGTGACCGCGTTGTCCTCGAGGGTGTCGAAGTCGACGGTCACGCAGTACGGGGTGCCGATCTCGTCCTGGCGGCGGTAGCGGCGGCCGATGGCGCCGGCGTCGTCGAACTCGATGTTCCAGTGCTGGCGCAGGGCCTGGGCGAGGCCCTTGGCCTTGGGCGACAGCTCCGGGTTGCGGGACAGCGGCAGGACCGCGGCCTTCACCGGCGCGAGGCGGTGGTCCAGGCGCAGCACCGTCCGCTTCTCCAGCTTGCCCTTGGCGTTGGGCGCCTCGTCCTCGACGTACGCGTCGAGCAGGAAGGCGAGCATGGCGCGCCCGACACCGGCCGCCGGCTCGATGACGTAGGGGGTCCAGCGCTCGCCGGCCTCCTGGTCGAAGTAGGACAGGTCCTGGCCGGAGGCCTTGGCGTGCGCCGACAGGTCGTAGTCGGTGCGGTTGGCGACGCCCTCCAGCTCACCCCACTCGGAGCCGCCGAACTGGAAGCGGTACTCGATGTCGGCGGTGCGCTTGGAGTAGTGGGAGAGCTTCTCCTTCGGGTGCTCGTACCACCGCATGTTCTCCTCGCGCAGACCCAGGCCGGTGTACCAGTTCCAGCGCTGCTCCATCCAGTACTCCTGCCACTGCTCGTCCTCGCCCGGCTTGACGAAGAACTCCATCTCCATCTGCTCGAACTCGCGGGTGCGGAAGATGAAGTTGCCGGGCGTGATCTCGTTGCGGAAGGACTTGCCGGTCTGGGCGATGCCGAACGGCGGCTTGCGGCGCGAAGTGGTCTGCACCTGGGCGAAGTTGGTGAAGATGCCCTGGGCGGTCTCCGGGCGCAGGTACGCGATGGAGCCGGTGTCCTGGGTGGGACCGAGGTGGGTGGAGAGCAGGCCCGAGAACTGCTTGGGCTCGGTGAACTGGCCCTTGACGCCGCAGTTGGGGCAGTTGATGTCGGCCAGGCCGTTCTCCGGGGCGCGGCCCTTCTTCTCCTCGTACCCCTCCTCCAGGTGGTCCGCGCGGAACCGCTTGTGGCAGGAGGTGCACTCGGTCAGCGGGTCGCTGAAGGTGGCGACGTGGCCGGAGGCGACCCACACCTCGGGGGCGAGGATCACGGACGAGTCGAGACCGACGACGTCCTCGCGGGAGGTCACCATGTAGCGCCACCACTGGCGCTTGATGTTCTCCTTCAGCTCGACACCGAGCGGCCCGTAGTCCCAGGCGGCGCGCTGACCGCCGTAGATCTCACTGCAGGGGAAAACGAAGCCACGGCGCTTGCTCAGGCTGACGATGGTGTCGATCTTGTCGGCGGCCACGGTGCTCTCTTCATTACGACGACGGGCGACGAAGCGAGGTGCTTCCAGCGAATGCTTCAGCGTACCGGCGCGGGCTCCCCCTCAACCAAATCGGGGGCCCGGCAGCGGGGCAAACCGGGGCCGGTCCGGCCCCCTGACCGGGCTTGTTGACAACGGTTTCCATCTTCGTTGAAAATGACTGTCATGAACGTACGACGACGCCTCATATCCGCCGCGGCCATCACGGCCGCCACCGTCCTCGGGACCGCCACCCTCACCGCCTGCGGCGGCGACACCGCGGCCGCGGGCAACGCGGGCAACACGGACAAGTTCGACGTCGTCGCCTCCTTCTACCCGATGGCCTTCCTCGCCGAGCGGATCGGCGGGGACCACGCGCACGTCACCAGCCTCACCCAGCCCGGCCAGGAGCCCCACGACCTGGAGATCAGCGCGAAGCAGACCGCGCGGCTGCAGGACTCGGACGCGGTGCTCTACCTCAAGAACCTCCAGCCCTCCGTCGACGACGCCGTCGCCCAGTCCGGGGTCAGGACGAAGATCGACGCCGCCTCCCTGACCTCGCTGGAGAAGCACGGCAACGAGGTCGGCGGCCACGCGGCCGAGCACGATGAGCACGAGGGCTCCGGCGACGGGGAGTCGTCCGGCCTCGACCCCCACATCTGGCTCGACCCGGTGCGCTACGCCCAGGTCGCCGAGGGCGTCGGCGCCGCCTTCGCCGAGGCCGACCCCGGTCACGCGGCCGACTACCGCAAGAACACCGCCGACCTGGTGCGTGAACTCGACGCCCTGAACACCGAGTTCACGACCGGCCTCGCCACCGCCCGGACCAAGGTCTTCCTCACCACCCACGCCGCCTTCGGCTACCTCGCCGAGCGCTACGGCCTCACCGAGGAGGCCATCAACGGCCTCGACCCCGAGTCCGAGCCCAGTGCCGCGCGCGTGAAGGAGCTGGAGAAGCTGGCGAAGGCCGACGGGGTCACCACCGTCTTCTACGAGACGCTCGTCAGCGACAAGACGGCCAAGACGGTGGCGAAGGATGCGGGCCTGCGGACCGACGTCCTCGACCCGATCGAGGGCATCACCAAGAAGTCCCGCGGCCAGGACTACCTCCAGGTCATGCGGGCCAACCTCGCGGCCCTGAAGACCGCCCTGGGGGCGAAGTGAGCGACCGGAGCGACCGGGCCGACCGGAAGGGGAGCGGCATGGGCGAGCCCGTCATCGCGCTGCGGGGCGTCCGTGCCGAACTCGGCGCGCGCCCCGTCCTGCGCGGCATCGACCTGACCGTGGGCCGCGGCGAGGTCGTCGCCCTGCTCGGCGCCAACGGCTCCGGCAAGTCGACGGCCGTGCGCACCGTCATCGGCCAGGTCCCGGTGAGCGCGGGCACCGTCGAGCTGTTCGGCACGCCCCGGGCCCGCTTCCGCGACTGGGCCCGCCTCGGCTACGTGCCGCAGCGCACGACCGCCGCCGGCGGGGTGCCGGCCACCGTGACCGAGGTGGTGTCCTCGGGCCGGCTCTCCCGCACCCGTTTCGGCCTGTTCCGCAAGGCCGACCACGCGGCCGTACGGCACGCCCTGGAGCTGGTCGACCTCGCGGACCGGGCCGGGGACCCGGTCGACGCCCTCTCCGGCGGCCAGCACCAGCGCGTGCTGATCGCCCGCGCCCTGGTCGCCGAGCCGGAGCTGCTGATCATGGACGAGCCGATGGCCGGCGTCGACCTGGCCAGCCAGGAGGTGCTCGCCGCGACCCTGCGCGCGCAGGTCGCCCAGGGCACCACCGTCCTGCTCGTCCTGCACGAACTGGGCCCGCTGGAACCCCTCATCGACCGCGCGGTGGTGCTCCGCGACGGCTGCGTCCTGCACGACGGCCCGCCCCCGCGGGCGGTCGGCCAGCACGCCCTCCCCGGCCACGACCACGTCCACCCGTCACCCACCGCCGCCCTTGGCGGAGGTGCTGCGCACCACTGCCATGATCCGCACGCACCGGCGGACGCCGGCCCCCTCCGCACGGGACTGCTCAGCTGATGGAAATCCTCGACTACGCCTTCATGCAGCGGGCGCTGCTCGCCGCCGTCCTGGTCGGCATCACCGCCCCCGCGGTCGGCATCTACCTCGTCCAGCGCCGCCAGGCCCTGATGGGCGATGGCATCGGGCACGTGGCCATGACCGGCGTCGGCCTCGGCTTCCTGCTGTCCGCCTCCCCGGTGTGGATGGCCACCCTGGTGTCGGTGCTGGGCGCCGTCCTGATGGAGCTGATCCGCTGGTACGGCAGGACCCGCGGCGACATCGCCCTCGCGATGCTCTTCTACGGCGGCATGGCCGGCGGCGTGCTGTTCATCAACCTGGCGCCGGGCGGCTCCAACGCCAACCTCACGTCGTACCTCTTCGGGTCGCTGTCGACGGTGTCCGAGTCGGACGTGACGGCGATCTGCCTGCTCGCGGCGTTCGTGGTGCTGGTCGCCCTGGGCCTGCGCCGGCAGCTGTTCGCGGTCAGCCAGGACGAGGAGTTCGCCCGGGTGACCGGGCTGCCGGTGCGCGCCCTGAACCTGCTGACGGCCGTCACGGCGGCGGTCACGGTGACGGTCGCGATGCGGGTGGTCGGGCTGCTGCTGGTGTCGGCCCTGATGGTCGTGCCGGTCGCCGCCGCCCAGCAGCTGAGCCGCAGCTTCGCCGCGACGTTCGCGGTCGCCGTCGCGATCGGCGTCACGGTGACCATCGGCGGCACCGTCACCTCGTATTACCAGGACGTCCCGCCCGGCGCGACGATCGTGCTGCTGACCATCGCGGCGTTCCTGCTGCTGACCGCGCTGGCCGCTCCGCTGGCCCGGCGGCGCGCCCGCGCCCTGGCCGCCGGCGGCCCGCCCGCGGACCCGGCGGAGTGCGCGATTCCGGCCACCCGCGCGCCCGACGGGGGAGTCGGCGTCTGACCGGCCGGGAGCCGGGCTGGCACAATGGCCCGGCAGGTGCCGACGCGAGCCATCCGAAGGAGTGACCGGTGACGACCGCTGGACCGCCCGTGAAGGGCCGCGCCACCCGGCAGCGTGCCGCCGTGGCGGCGGCGCTCGACGAGGTCGACGAGTTCCGCAGCGCCCAGGAGCTGCACGACATGCTCAAGCACAAGGGCGACTCCGTCGGGCTGACCACGGTCTACCGCACCCTGCAGACCCTCGCCGAGGCCGGCGAGGTCGACGTCCTGCGCACCTCCGACGGCGAGTCCGTCTACCGCCGCTGCTCCACCGGCGAGCACCACCACCACCTGGTCTGCCGCTCCTGCGGCAAGGCCGTCGAGGTCGAGGGCCCGGCGGTGGAGAAGTGGGCCGAGGCGATCGCCGCGGAGCACGGCTACGTCAACGTGGCCCACACGGTGGAGATCTTCGGGACGTGCGCGGACTGCGCCGGCCTGACCGCACGCGACACGCGGACGGATAACGAATAACAGATATTGAAATCTGTCAGTCGTCATGCCAAGCTGGGGGCATGACGATGCACACGCGCACGCTCGGAACCACCGGTCCCCAGGTCTCCGCCCTCGGCCTCGGCTGCATGGGCATGTCCGCGCTCTACGGCGAGGCGGACCGGGCGGAGTCGATCGCCACGATCCACGCCGCCCTGGACGCCGGGATCACCCTGCTCGACACCGGCGACTTCTACGCCATGGGCCACAACGAGATGCTGATCGGCGAGGCCCTGCGCACCGCGCCCGCCGCATCGCGGGAGCAGGCCCAGGTCAGCGTGAAGTTCGGCGCCCTGCGCGATCCCGACGGCGGCTGGAGCGGGTACGACGGCCGCCCGGCCGCCGTGAAGAACTTCGCCGCCTACTCCCTCCAGCGCCTCGGCGTCGACCACATCGACGTCTACCGCATCGCCCGGCTCGACCCCGGCGTCCCGATCGAGGAGACCGTCGGCGCCATCGCCGAACTCGTCGAGAAGGGGTACGTCCGGCACATCGGCCTCAGCGAGGTCGGCGCCGACACGATCCGCCGCGCCGCCGCCACCGCCCCGATCTCCGACCTCCAGATCGAGTACTCGCTGATCTCCCGCGGCATCGAGGACGAGGTCCTGCCCACCACCCGCGACCTGGGCATCTCCGTGACCGCCTACGGCGTCCTGTCCCGCGGCCTGATCTCCGGCCACTTCACCCCCGACCGCCGGCTCGCCCCGAACGACTTCCGGGCCATGTCGCCCCGCTTCCAGGGCGAGAACCTCCAGCACAACCTCGGCCTCGTCGAGGCCCTGCGCGCGATCGCCGCGCGGAAGGGCGTGACCGTCGCGCAGATCGCCATCGCCTGGGTGCTCTCCCGGGGCGAGGACATCGTGCCGCTGGTCGGCGCCCGCACCCGCGAGCGCCTGGCCGAGTCCCTGGGCGCGCTCGACGTCACGCTGGACGACGCCGACCTCGCCGCCGTCGAGCGGGCCGTGCCCGCGGACGCCGCCGCCGGCGACCGCTACCCGGCCGCCCAGATGGCTCACCTCGGGAGCAAGTGAGGCCACCGGGTACGGTCTAGGACATGGCAGCGACCACCGAGACCCTGACCGCCGAGCGCATCCTCGAGGCGACCGAGGAGGTGCTGCGCCGCCACGGACCGGCCAAGGCCACCGTGGTCGACGTGGCCCGCGCGCTCGGCGTCAGCCACGGCAGCGTCTACCGCCACTTCCGCACCAAGGCAGCGCTGCGCGAGGCCGTCACCAAGCGCTGGCTGGACCGCACCTCCGAGCGGCTCGCGGTGATCGCCGCCGAGGACCGCGACGCCGGGGCCCGGCTGCGGGACTGGCTCGCCGCGCTGTTCGAGGCCAAGCGGCACAAGGCGGGCGACGACCCGGAACTGTTCGCCACCTACATGGTGCTGGTCGAGGAGAGCGGTCCCGCCGTCGGCGAGCACATCGAGGACCTCACCGCGCAGCTCGCCGCGGTCATCCGCGCGGGCGTCGCCGACGGCACCTTCACGGCCCCCGACCCGCTCACCGCGGCCCGCGCCGTCTTCCACGCCACAGGCCGCTTCCACGACCCCTGCCACGCCCGCGAGTGGACGAGCCCCGGCATCGAGGACGAGTTCACCGCGGTGGTGGACCTGCTGCTCCGGGGCCTGCGGCCCTGAGGCTTGTCACCAGGGCCCCAGGGCCCGGCCCCCTGCCGTCACGCCGCCGCTTCCGGCTGCTCCTGCCGTTCCACCCGCGTCACCAGCGCGTGCAGCCGCTCCAGGCGCTGCCGGGTGTCGTCGTCCGCCGGGGCGTACGTCACCATGCGGGCGCCGAACTCGGGGGTCAGCCACAGGTCCGTGTGGTGCAGGGTGAGCAGGCCGACCCAGGGGTTGCGGAACAGCTTGGTCCGGGTGGGGCTGGCGTGGACCTCGTAGCGGCGCCAGTTCTCCCGGAACGACGGGGACCGGTCCTCCAGCCGCGCCACCAGCATCTTCCAGGCGGGCTCGCCCAGGTGACCGGCCATGGACGCCCGCAGCTTGGCCGCCATGAGCCGCTCGGCCTCCTCCAGGTGCACGATCGAGGACCGCCACTGCGGGTCGGTGTGCACGAGGAGCATGCAGTTGCGGTCCTCCGGCGGGACCGCGTCCAGGTCGCCCAGGAGGCGGCCGTAGACCCGGTTGTACGCCAGGATGTCGTAGCGGCTGTTCTGGATGCAGGCCGGCAGGGGCTCCAGCCGGCGCAGCATCTCCTCCAGCGCCGGGGTCACCGACGGGCAGCGCGCGGCGGGCGTCGGATCGGTCGCGCCGGCCAGCTGGAAGAGGTGGGCGCGCTCGCCGGCGTCGAGCATCAGGGTGCGGGCGAGGGCGTCGAGGACCTGCACGGAGACGTGGATGTCGCGGGCCTGCTCGAGCCAGGTGTACCAGGTGACGCCGACCGAGGAGAGCTGGGCGACCTCCTCCCGGCGCAGGCCCGGGGTGCGGCGGCGGGTGCCGCGCGGCAGGCCCACCTGCTCCGGGGTGATCCGCTCGCGGCGGCTGCGCAGGAACCCGGCCAGCTCGTGCCGCCGGATCTCCCGGCCGTCCCGCGCGGCCGCGCTCGTGCCCTGCGGGGTCGTGATCGCCGTACTGGTCGCCATGTCTCCAGGGTGCCGTGGCGCGGATCCTGTTGCCAGGTACTCCTGCTACCAGGACAAGGACACTCTGGTACCCGTCTGGGCCGGGGCGCAGGCTCGGTCCCGTGACCGAGACAACCCGCACGACCGGATCGACCGCACCCACCGGAAGGACCCCCACCCCGAACGCCCCGGACACCCCGCGCACCGCCGGCCCAGCGTCGGCGCCGCCCGTGCTGGGCACGCTGGGACTGTTCACCGTGCTGCTGGCGGCGTCCCTGCCGCTCGTCGACTTCTTCATCGTCAACGTCGCCCTGCCCACCATGGGCCGCGACCTGGGCGCGAGCGAGTCCGTCCTGGAGCTCGTCGTCGCCGGGTACGGCGTCGCCTACGCCGTGCTGCTCGTCCTGGGCGGCCGGCTCGGCGACCTCTTCGGGCGGCGCCGGCTCTTCCTCGGCGGCATGGCTGCCTTCGGCCTGACCTCGCTGGCCTGCGGCCTCGCGCCGGACGCCTGGATGCTGGTCGCCGCCCGCGTCGCGCAGGGCGCGTCGGCCGCCGCGATGCTCCCGCAGGTCCTCGCCACCATCCAGGCCGCCACCGAGGGCCCCCGCCGGGCCCGCGCGATGAGCCTGTACGGCGCCACGGCCGGCCTGTCCATGGTGGCGGGCCAGATCCTCGGCGGGGTCCTGGTCGCCGCCGACCTCTGGGGCACCGGCTGGCGCTCGGTGTTCCTGGTCAACGTGCCCGTCGTGGTCGTCGGCCTGGTGCTGGCCGCCCGCGCGGTGCCCGAGACCCGCTCCCGGCGCCCCGAACCGGTGGACGGGCCCGGCACCGTATTGCTCGCCGCCGCGCTGCTGACGCTGCTCGTCCCGCTGACCGAGGGCCGGGCGGCCGGCTGGCCGCTGTGGACGTGGCTGTCCCTGGCCGCGTTCCCCTGCGCGGCGGCCGCGTTCTGGGCGGTGGAGCGCCGGGCCGACCGGCAGGGCCGTACGCCGCTGGTGCCGCCGAGCCTGTTCGCGCTGACCTCGCTGCGGCGCGGGCTGGTGATGATCGTGCCGTTCTCGATGGGCTTCAGCGGCTTCATGTTCGTCATCGCGGTCGCCCTCCAGCGGGGCGCGGGCCTGGACCCGGTTCCGGCGGGACTGGCGCTCGCCCCGATGGCCCTGGCGTTCCTGTGCGTCTCGCTCGCCGGTCCGCGGCTGGTCACCCGGTACGGCACCCGGGTGGTGGGCGCGGGCGCGGTGCTCCAGGGCGTCGGCGTGGCGCTGATGATGCTGGCGGCGTGGCGCTCGTGGCCGGACCTCGGCCTGGTGGGGCTGCTGCCGGGGGCGGCGGTGGCCGGTGCCGGCCAGGCGCTCCAGCTCCCGGTGCTGATGCGGATCGTGCTGTCCGAGGTGCCGCCGGCCCGGGCGGGCGTGGGCGGCGGGGTCATGGTGACCACCCAGCAGTCGGCCCTGGCCCTGGGCGTGGCCACCCTCGGCACCCTGTTCCTCTCCCTGGTCCCCCACACCGGCATGCGTGACGCCCTGCTGTGGACCCTGACGGTCCAGCTGGCCGGAGTGCTCCTCACGGGCCTGATGAGCCTGCGCCTGCCCCGCGCGGTGCGCTGACGGCGCCCGGCGACGGTGGGGTGCGGATGCGCCGGTCAGCGGTGCTGTCCCGTGGTGCGCCGGGGCCGGTTCCCGGGCTCGCCCCGTGGACCGGCCGGGCCGGGCCGGTCCACGACGTCGGACGGGGTGGCTGCCGGCGGGGCCGTCGCCCGGCGGTGGCGGAAGGCGTAGACGGCGGACGTCGAGACCCGGCCGGCCACCGCGACGCCCGCCGCGGCCGTGCCGAGCAGCAGACCCGCCCCGATCCCCGGTACGGCGCCCCCCAGCGACTCCAGGAAGGCGGCCCCCGTACTCAGCCCCAGGCAGACCACGGCGTACCGGATACGACGCCGGAACTCGGCGTCGTACGGGGCCGCCGCCGCACCGGCCAGGACGCCGGTGTGGCCGACCAGACCGGAGGCGGCCACCAGGGCGAGCGGCGCGTCGGGAGGCCGCACCAGGAGGCGGGCCGCCACCAGGACGGCGCCGACCGTGACGACGGCGGTGACGGCGTGCGCCAGGAGCAGTCGCGGCCCCGTCACCGACGGAGCCTCGGTCCGGGCCACCGGCTCCTGCGGGGTGAGCGGCACCGGAGCAGCCGGCGTGCCTCCCGGCCGACGGCGCACGAACGCGCCGCAGAGCAGGGCGATGCCGATCACCACGCCGCGGACGTACGGGGCGCTCCCGCCCGGAAGGGCCGCCGGGAACCAGGTGGCCGTGACGAGCACGCCGTACGCCCCCGCCCACCGGGGCGCGGCCCGTGGCCCGCACACGGCGTCGCACGCGAGGGCGAACACGGCGAGCGCCAGGACCGACAGCGCCGCTGTCAGCGCGAGGCCCAGCCCGAGGGCGCCGGTGAGCGGGCTCCACCACATGCTGCGCACCTGCGCGGACCGGTCCCCGTACATCTGGCTCGGATGCAGGGCGCACCCGGCGCACAGCCCCGCGTACAGTCCCAGGGCGATCAGCGCCAGCCGCCCCGGCAGGGCGCGTCCACCGCCCCACGCGGTGACCGTGTGCCGGATGCCCGCCCCGAGGACGGCGCCGGCGGGCAGGAGAAGGGGCAGCGCCAGCCAGGAGTACACCGGGCGCAGCGTGTCCACCTCCAGGAAGCCCAGGCGCCATCCGGTCAGCATGACGTCGTAGCTGTCCCCCAGCAGCAGGTTCACCGCCAGCAGGGCGACGCAGCCGGTCAACGCGGCTTCCCACGCGCTGAGTTCGCCGGCGAGGGCGGGGTGGCGCAGGGCCGCGCGGCGGCGCGGGAGGGCGGGGTGGGTGCCGAACGGCAGGCCGCTGCCGTCGCGTCCGGCGGCCAGGCCGACGAAGAAGGCGTCCAGGCTCCGTCGCCGTTCCTCCCCCTGGCCCGTCGGGCCGGCGCCGCCCCGTACGGCGAACGCGTCGGCGTGCAGTTCCCTGGACTGGAGGAAGGCGTTGCGGGCCGCGTACAGCACACCGGCCAGCAGGGCCAGGTGGAAGGAGAGCCGCAGCAGGTACGTGGGTTCACCGGCGTGACCGGACACGGCGAAGCACAGGGCCACGGCGAGCAGGACGAGGAAGGCCTGCCACAGCGCGGTGACGCCGTGGGTGACGTCGAGGTCGCGGTGGCGGACGTGGCCGAGTTCATGGCGGACGACCACCTCGAAGGTGCCCGGGTCCTCGTCGAAGCGCCGGACCATGCCACTGGCGAGCTCGACGTGCCGACGCCGCCAGTGCCCGAAGGCCACGGCGTTCGAGGTGTAGTCGTCGGCGTTCAGCCACACCCCGTGGACGGCGACGCCGGCGTCGTCCGCCAGCCGGAACACCGCGTCGGCGAGGTCCGGCCGGTAGCCGGAGTGCGGGCGCAGGCGCAGCAGACGGCGGTGGAAGACCTGCCAGTACGGGCTGAGCCAGTACAGGACGAAGCCCCCCACGCCCAGGATCCCCAGCGCGAGGCCCACCCTCAACTCGTCCCGGTGCGCCGGGGGCTTCGGGCAGTGCTCCGCCAAGTACCGCTCCAGGGCCGGTCCGTCCTCCTCCGCCACCGGTTGCGGGGGCCAGACCGGCGCCCGGAGCAGGATCTCGCGCTCCACCGGGGAGATCGGCAGGGTCAACTGGAACTCTCGGACGGCACCCGGCCAGCACCTGGCGTACGCCTCTCCGGTGTCGTGCTCCTGGCTGGTGACGGCGGGGTAGGCGATCGTGACCGCGGCGGCCATCAGGGCGACGCAGAAGAGGAGGGCGCGTACGAACACGTCAGCGCCCGCCCGCCGCCTGACCCCCTCCGCCCGCGTCCCCGGCTCCGTCCCCGGCCGGCCTCCCGTCTCCGGTGGGGCCGGGCTCGCCGGGACCGGTGACCGGGGCGCCGGAGGCGTCCGTGGCCAGCATGCGGACGAGTTCCGCCAGGACTGAGTCGGCGACCTGTTCCGCCCGCGGCTCGGACACGTGCCGCAGGGCACCCGACAGGGCCGCCGCACGCCAGCGGGCCAGCTCCGCCGCGGTCGGTGCGGGAACCGGCGGCACGGCGGGTGCGGCGGACCCGGGCGGCTCCGCCTCGGCCCGCCGTCCGCGCCGCGTCACCCGGCCCACGAGGCGCGAGGCGAGCCGGGTCATCCATTCGGCCGACATCACCCCGAACACCCCGGCCGCCGCCGTCAGCGCCGCGGGCGTGACCACGTCGGTGGCCAGCCCCACCACGTCGAGGGACAGGGGCCTGCGGCGCCACAGCCGGGGACGGAAGTGGCCCCGGGCACGCCGCTCGAAGAGCGGGAGCTCCTCCGGGGCGACCTCGGCCACCACCGGCTCGGCCAGGGTCCGTACGAGCAGTCGGCGTTCCGCGTCCAGCCGCCACGGGCTCGTGGACCGGACGGTGCCGGACGGTGTCGGAGTCGTCATGAGTGTGCGTCAGCCCCCCCCCCGGCCGCGTCGCCGATCCCCGCCGCGACCGCACGAGTCGGGACATCGGCACATGAGTCGCCACGTGTCGCAAGTATGGACCCGTGCTCCTCGCTCTGTCCGGCGATCGCACGGAGGCGCAAGCGTCAGGCCCGCGACCCCACCCGCGGCTCGGCGCCCCGCACCTCGTCCACCCCCAGGCTCGACGCCGCCCGTTCCGCCGACCGCCGCGCCCACGCCCCGCTGCTCACCGCGCCGAGTACCAGGACCAGCACCCCGCAGCCCGCCAGGATCCACCACCCCGGCACCGCCGCCGAGACGAACGACCCCCGGTACGACCCCGCGCCGATGCCCGACGCCAGCACCGCGCCGATCACCGCGACGCCGAGCGTCTGGCCGAGCTGGCGGCTGGTGGAGGCGACCGCCGCCGCCAGGCCGGCCTGGGCGCGGGGCATGCCGGAGACGGCGGTGTTGGTGATCGGGGCGTTGACGAAGCCGAAGCCGATGCCGAACAGGACGTACCCGAGGAACAGCGTGACGTCCGACGTCTCCGCGTCGAACGCGGCGAACAGCACCCCGCTCACGGTCATCGTCGCGCCCGCGACGAGCAGCGGCACCCGCGGCCCGCGGGTGCCGACCAGCCGTCCGGAGACCGGTGCGCACAGGAACATCGGGACGGCCATCGGCAGCATCCACAGGCCGGCGTGCAGCGCGTCGAGCCCCCGCACGTTCTGCAGGTACAGCGTGGACAGGAACAGGAACCCGCCGAGCCCCGCGAACGCGCAGATCGCGACGAGCGTGGCGCCGCTGAACGGCACCGAGCGGAAGAAGCGCAGGTCGATGAGCGGTTCGTCGCGGCGGGGCTCGTACCAGAGCAGTCCGAGGAGCCCGGCGAGGGCGATCGCCGCGAACGGCAGGACGGTGGCGGTGCCGCTCTCCGGCGCCTCGATGATCGCGTAGGTCAGCGAGCCGAACAGGGCGATCACCAGCAGCTGGCCCACCGGGTCGGGGCGGCGGGCCCGGGGTGCGCGGGACTCGGGCACGAAGCGCAGGGTGAGCAGCAGGGCGGCCAGGCCGATCGGCAGGTTCACCCAGAAGATGGAGCGCCAGCCCACGGACTCCACCAGCAGTCCGCCGACCAGCGGGCCGGCCGCCATGGAGATGCCGACCACCGCGCCCCACACGCCGATGGCGCGGGCCCGCCCGCGCGGGTCGGTGAAGGTGTTGGTGATGATCGACATGGCGACCGGGTTCAGCATGGAGCCGCCGACCGCCTGCACCATGCGGAACGCGACCAGCAGGTCCAGGCTCGGGGCGAGGGAGCACAGCAGCGAGCCGGCGGCGAACAGGACGAGCCCGGACAGGAAGACCTTCTTGCGTCCGATCCGGTCGGCGGTGGAGCCCGAGAGCATCAGCAGCGAGGCGAGGACCAGGGTGTACGCGTCGATGCTCCACTGGAGCCCCGCCGTACTCGCGTCCAGGTCGCGCTGCATGGCGGGCAGGGCGACGTTGAGCGCGGTCACGTCGAGGCTGACCATCAGGAGACTGAAGCAGCAGATCGTCAGGACCAGCAGGCGCCGGCGGTGGCTGAGCTCGGGCATAGGTGAATAGTACGCCTAACTAAAGAATGTCGCCGCACCGGGTGCCGTACGGGAGAATGGGGGAATGCCCACGACCGCGCCCGCCCAGAACACGACCCTGCAGATCGGCCCGCACGCCGTCCGGCCCCCGGTGGTCCTCGCCCCCATGGCCGGCATCACGAACGCCCCGTTCCGCACGCTGTGCCGGGAGTTCAGTGGCGGCAAGGGCCTCTTCGTCAGCGAGATGATCACCACGCGGGCGCTGGTCGAGCGCAACGAGAAGACCATGCAGCTGATCCACTTCGACGCGAGCGAGGACCCGCGCTCGATCCAGCTGTACGGCGTCGACCCGGCGACCGTCGGCAAGGCCGTCCGCATGATCGCGGAGGAGGGCCTGGCCGACCACATCGACCTCAACTTCGGCTGCCCGGTGCCCAAGGTCACCCGCCGGGGCGGCGGCTCCGCCCTGCCGTACAAGCGCCCCCTGCTGCGGGCCATCCTGCGCGAGGCCGTCAGCGGGGCCGGCGACCTGCCGGTCACCATGAAGATGCGCAAGGGCATCGACGACGACCACCTCACCTACCTCGACGCCGGCCGCATCGCCGTCGAGGAGGGCGTCACCGCCATCGCCCTGCACGGCAGGACCACCGCCCAGCACTACGGCGGCACCGCCGACTGGGAGGCCATCGCCCGCCTCAAGGAGCACGTGCCGGAGATCCCCGTCCTCGGCAACGGCGACATCTGGTCCGCCGAGGACGCCCTGCGCATGGTGCGCGAGACCGGCTGCGACGGCGTCGTCGTCGGCCGCGGCTGCCTCGGCCGCCCGTGGCTGTTCGCCGACCTGGTCGCCGCCTTCGAGGGCCGTACGGACGACCTGGCGCGCCCCGCGCTGCGGGAGGTCGCCGACGTCATGGTCCGGCACGCCACCCTGCTCGGGGAGTGGATCGGCGACGAGGCGCGGGGCGTGATCGACTTCCGCAAGCACGTCGCCTGGTACCTCAAGGGCTTCGCGGTCGGCAGCGAGATGCGCAAGCGGCTGGCGGTCACCTCGTCGCTGGCCGAGCTGCGGGCCGGCCTCGACGAGCTGGACCTGGACCAGCCCTGGCCGGACGGCGCCGACGGGCCCCGCGGCCGTACGTCCGGCAACAACCGGGTGGTGCTGCCGGACGGCTGGCTGAAGGACCCGTACGACTGCGCGGGCATCGGCGAGGACGCCGAGCTGGACACCTCGGGCGGCTGACCGCCGCCGCCCCCGGGCGTCAGCCCCCGCTCGGGTGCGGGGTGGAGCCGTAGGCCAGCAGGAAGCGGTCGCGGAAGGCGCTCATCTTCCACACCGGGGCGCCGTGCGCCGGGCGCAGCCCGTCCGTCCAGCCCCAGCCGGCGATCCGGTCGAGGACCTTCGGGTCCTTGGCCACGATCGACACCGGCACGTCCCGGCTGGCGTGGATGCCGCTGACCCGGGAGATCGGCTGGTGGTCGCCGAGGAAGACCAGCACGGTGTCGTCGGTGCCGTAGCGCTCCAGCCACTGGGTCAGCGCGGTCACCGAGTACTGGATCGACTTGCCGTACTCCTCGCGCGAGGCGGTGGTGTCGGCGATGACGTCCCCGGCCCGGCGGCCCGCCTTCTCGATCGGGCCGAACACCGAGCCGTCGCCCAGCTGGTCCCAGCCGACCATCTTCGGGATCGGCGCCCACGGCTGGTGGCTGGAGGTCAGGATGATCTCCGACATCAGCGGCTTGTCGCGCTGCTTGCCGTGCACCAGCCGCTGGTACGCCTCCAGCGCGTACTGGTCCGGCATCGTCGACCAGCTGAACTTCGGCCCCTGGTAGCCGAGCTGGAAGGCGTTGTAGACCTTGTCCAGGCCGTAGTACTTCTGCTCGGGCCAGCCCTTCTGCACGCCCGGCATGACCCCGACGGTGTCCCAGGCGCCCGTCTTGCGGAACGCCTTGGTCAGGGACAGGTGGTCGCTGGCCATCACCGTGCGGTAGCGCTGCTGGTTGTCGATCCACAGCCCCGACAGGGTGGTGGAGTGGCCGAGCCAGCTGCTGCCGCCGTAGGTCGCCGACGTCAGCCAGCCGCTCTTCGCCCGGTACCCGGCCTTCTCCAGCGCCGCGGTGCTCGACGCGAGCGTCCGGTCGACGCCGGGCGCCATCACCGGGTCCTCGATCGCGCTGCGCCCGTAGCTCTCGATGAACGTGAACACCACGTCCTTGCCGCGCAGGTCCGGCAGCAGCTGGGCGGCGGGGGTGTTGCCGAACCGGTCGGCCCGGGCCTCCTTGCCGAACGCGGCCTCGTCGCGCAGCGTGTCCCGCACCCGGTCGGTCTGCGCGTTCAGCGCGCCCGCCGCCCGGTGCACGGTGAGCGGCTGCCCGGCCAGCTGGACCGTCAGGACGGAACAGGTGATCCACACCGTGCCGGCCACCAGGGTGGCCCGGGTCGACTGCTGCGCGTCGCGCCCGAGGACGGTGCCGATGCGCACCATCGCCGCCGCCATGCCGGCGAACAGCGCCACCACCAGCACCAGCACCCCGGCCGTGAGCAGGGCCGTGGTCGTCCCGCCCAGCGAGTCGGCGAGGTAGGAGCGGGCGTCGTCCAGCAGCTCCCAGTCGAGAACGAGGTTGAACCCCCGCCCCAGGTACGAGCCGAACCCCATGTCCAGCAGGGTCACCACCGTCAGCGCGGCCAGGCCCGCCCCGCCCAGCGCCGCCACCACCACGCGGGGCCGCCGCGGCAGCGCGGTGAGCACGGCCGCGATCACGACCGCCTCCCCGGGCAGCCGCAGCAGCATCCTCGGCTCGAACCCGGTCAGCGGCACCGGCAGCAGCAGCGCCAGGTACACGAGGACGACCGACAGCACGGTGGTGGCCCACCACACCGCCCGCGCGGCCCGCGGGTACCGCTCCCGCCAGGCCCGCAGCCGGGCGAGCCGCGCGCCCGCACCGCGCCCGCGCGGGGCCCCGGGGGTCTCCCCGGCGGCCTCCCCGGCGATCTCGCCGGTGGGGTCCTGCGCGGCCGGGCTCGCGGCGGTGGTGCTCCGGGTGTCGCCCGTGTCGTCGGCGTCGCCCGCGCCGCCCTGGGCGGCGGGCTCCCCCGCGGAGGTGCTCCGGGTGTCGTCCGGCGCCGCACTCGTGGTCTGCGCGGAGTCCGTCGTCCCCTCCGCCTCCGGCTCGGCCGGGGACGTCGGGGCGGGCGGGGCGGGCGAGGGTGTGGAGGCGGGCACCCGGGGGTCCTTCCGTGCGGCGGCCGGTCGAGGGGCGGACCCGGGGTGGGCCGGATCCGCCACCGTTGCGTACGGCCCCCCGCGGGCCCGCGTTCAGCCCCGACGGCCCGGGCTCGGCAAACACCGCGCAAACACCCGCCCAAGGAGCCCGCCGGCGCACCGGCCGGGGGAGTCGCCGGTCACCCGCCGGGGGAGCCGCCGGTCACCCGCCGGGGGCGCCGCTCACGCCCCGCCGACCGCCGTGAGCAGCGCCAACGGGGCCGCCGCCGACCGGGACTCCCGCACGCACGCGTACGGGTACGGCACCGGCTCGGGGTGCGTGTCACGGCCGTAGCCCGCCAGGACCTCCGGCAGCCGGTGCCCGGTCGCCGTCGCCGCGTCGACCAGCGCGTGCGCGACCGTGCGGGCCTCGTCGTGCAGGCCGTAGCGGGCCAGGCCCAGCGCGATCAGCGCGTTGTCGTGCGGCCAGACCGAGCCGCGGTGGTACGACAGCGGGTGGTACGCCGGCTGCCCGGCGGCCAGCGTGCGCACGCCCCAGCCGGAGAAGAAGTCCTCCTCCAGCAGGCGCCGGCCCACCAGCTCGCCGTACTCCTTGTCCAGCAGCCCCGACCACAGCAGGTGCCCGGCGTCCGAGGCGAGCGCGTCCACCGGGCGGCCGGTGCCGTCCAGCGCGAGCGCCGGGAAGGACCGGCGGGGCATCCAGAAGTCCCGCTGGAAGCGGTCGCGCAGGTCGGCCGCGGCCTGGGCGAGCAGCGCGCCGTAGGTGCCGTCGTCCCACACCGTGCGCGCCAGCCACGCCGTGCGGCGCAGCGCGTCGTACGCGTAGCCCTGGGCGCCCGCCGCCATCACGGCCCCGCTCGGGCGGCTGCCGTCGGCCGAACAGATGGCGCCGGGGGAGTCCTTCCAGTTCTGGTTCGCCAGGCCGCCCCGGTCGGCGCGGTACACCAGGTAGCCGCGCGAGGTGAGCCCCCCGTGGTCCAGCATCCAGCCGACGGCGGCCCGGGCGTGCGGCTCGAGCCGGCGGGCCAGGGCGGTGTCCCCGGTCTGCTCGGTGTACGCCCCGAGCAGCACCAGGAACAGCGGGGTGGCGTCCACCGAGCCGTAGTACCGGCCGTACGGCACCTGGCCGAAGTGGGCCAGCTCGCCGTGGCGCACCTCGTGCACGATCTTGCCGGGCTGCGCCACCGCCTCCCGGCCGGTCCCGGTGGCCTGCGCCGCCGCCAGCGCGAGCAGCGTGGCGGCCGCCGGCTGCGGCCGGTAGGGCAGCGTGAACAGCGAGGTGAGCAGCGCGTCGCGGCCCAGCAGGGTCACGAACCAGGGCGCGCCGGCCGCCGGCACCCGCAGCTCCTCGCCGTCCGGTCCGGTGGCCGGGACCTGGAGCGCGGCCAGGTCCGCGAGCCCGCGCGCACAGGCCGCCGCCAGCTCCGGCCAGCCCGTCGGGAACGCCACCCCCTCGACGAACCTCCCCTCGGCGTCGCGCTGTTGTCCGGCGAGCGCGGCGGGGGACCGCGGCACGCGCAGCGCCCGCTTCTCGCCGTGCGGCCGGGCCATCACCCGCAGCACCAGCTCCGCGGTGCCGTGCGGCTCCGGCTCCAGCGTCCACACCAGGCGGCGGGCCCCGGTGCCGGTCTCCTCCACGGCGTCCGGGGCGGGCTCGGCGGTCACCGTCGTCCGGGACAGCCACGCGCCGCGCCGGTAGGTGAACTCCACCCCGTCGTCGAGGACTTCGCGGGCGCGGACGACACCCGCCTTGGTGTAGGTGCGGTGGTCGGAGCGCAGCTCGAACTGGTCGGTGAAGTCGGCGTCGACGGTGACCGCGAGCCGCACCGTCGTCGGCACGGGGCGGTTGTTGGTCACCCGCAGCGACTCCACGAACGAGCCGTCGCCGACGGCCTGTTCACGGAAGAACGTGCAGGACGGCGGCTCGCCGCGGCCGCCGCGCGGCACGAGCACGCAGCGGGCGGTGTCCCCGTCGGCGACCGGGGCCAGCGGCTCCGGCACGGCGCCGTCCACGGTGAGCTGCCAGCGGCTGAGGTGCCGCGCGTCCCGCACGAACAGCCCCGGCGGGCAGGCTCCGGCGCCGCGTCCGCCGCCGATGTCCCCGCGGTCGTCGACGGCGGCGAACGTCCCGCCGTACACGAGCAGATGATGCCGCTCCGTCATCCCCGGTCCCCTCCCTGGGTCTGCCTGGGTCTACCTGGGCCTGTCTTGTGTGCCTGCCGTGCCTGGTCTGCTGTGGCCGCTGTGGCCGCTGTGGCCGCCGTGATGCCGTGGTCGCCGTGGTCGCCGTGGCGGGCGCCGGGTCAGCCGCGGAGTGCGGCGTCCTCGCCGGACGCGTCGTGGAGCAGGTCGAGCGTGAGGGCCGCGGTCCAGCCGAAGCCGGTCGCGCCGCAGGCCTCGCCGGTGTACGGGTCGACGTACTCCGCGAAGTCCGAGGCCGCCGCGAGCTCCAGCACCGCCGTGCGCAGGGCGTCGGCCCGCGCCCGCTCGCCGTGCAGCCGCAGGCCCCGCTCCAGCAGCCAGCCGGTGTTGAACCAGGCGGGCCCGCGCCAGTAGCGGTGCGGGTCGAACGCCTCGCCCAGCAGGTCGTGGCTCGGCACCAGCCGGGTGCGCGTGCCCAGCCCGAAGTGCGGCCCGGTGAGCGTGCCCACGAGCGCGCGGGCCACCTCGCGCGGCAGGCCGGGCAGCAGCAGCGGGACCAGCCCGGTGACCCCGCGCTCGGGGACGGCCTCCCCGGTGAGCACGTCCCGGCACAGGAACTGGCCGTACGCCGGGTCCCACAGCCGCTCCACCAGGGCCGCCGTCAGCCGCTCCGCCCGCGCGTGGCGGGCCGTGCCCGTCGCCCCGAGCTCGCGCGCGATGCGGGCGAGCGCGTGCTCGGAGACGGCGAGCAGGGCGTTGAAGGAGGGGTCCTCGACCGCGAACGCGCCCCGCCCGTCGCGGTACTCCCCGTCCCGGTAGTCGGCCGCCAGCCGCACGTACCGCCCGTAGTCCAGGTCCGTCGGCCGGTCCTCGGGCGCGCCGTGGGCCAGGTCGGCGCGGCGGAAGGAGCGGGCCGGCGCCGGGGCGACCCGGGACAGCGGGGCGTCCCAGCAGGGGCTGTTGTCCATGCCCTGCTCCCAGGGGTGCACGACCGACACCAGCCCGCCGCCGCCCAGGTCGCGCCGGTGCAGCAGGTAGCGGTGCCAGGCGGCCAGCCGGGGGTACACCCGGGCCAGGAAGCCGCGCGCCCGCGACAGCGCGGGGTCGGCGCGGTGCACCAGCCACGCGGCCAGCGCGTGCACCGGTGGCTGCACGATGCCGGAGGTCTGTACGGTGCGCGGTGCCCCGGCGGCACGCCCGGCGGTCGTGGAGCGCCAGAAGTCGGGGCTCGGGAAGTAGGCGTCGAGCGGGACGGAGGGGTGGAAGACGATGTGCGGCACGCGTCCGTCGCCCCACTGGGCGGCCAGCAGCGTCTCCAGCTCGGTCTGCGCCCGCAGCGGCGCCACGTGCCGCAGGCCGATCGCGATGAACGCCGAGTCCCAGGACCACTGGTGCGGGTACAGCCCGCGCGAGGGCACCGTGGACGTGCCGGTCCAGTTCGCGTCGAGCACGGCCACCGCCCTCGCGTGCGGGGAACCCGGCGCGGAGGATGGATCGTATGCGAACGCGCGCACCGGACGGGCGGTGAGCTGGGCTGTTCCATCCACGCGGGGCTCCCCGGGGGTTCAGCGGCGACTGCATGAGGTTACGTCGGATTAACACGCAGAACTCACTATGTAATGCACGATGGATGAACACAAGGGGGTGCGCATGACCGGACGTGTCCACGGGAGCCGGAACCAGGCGAGCGCCGGGGACCTGCTCGACCTGGTACGTACGGGCCGGGCCACGACCCGCGGTGCCCTCCAGCAGGTCACCGGCCTGTCCCGGGCCACCGTCGGCCAGCGCCTGGACCGGCTCTTCCGCGCGGGCTGGCTGCGCGAGGGCGCGGGCGGCCCGGTCGACTCGCCGCTCGGCGGACGCCCCTCCATCACCCTGGAGTTCGACGACGCGCACGCGGTCGTCCTCGCCGCCGACCTCGACACCCGGCACGCGCGCGCGGCGGTGCTCACCCTCACCGGCGAGATCCTGGCCGAGCACGCGGGCCCGCTCGCCGTCGACGACGGGCCCGAGCGGGTGCTGGACGAGCTGGGCCGCTGGTTCGCCGAGGTGCTGGCCCGGGCCGGGCACGCCCCGGCGGAGGTGTGCGGCATCGGCCTCGCGGTGCCCGGCCCGGTGGACACCGGGACCGGCCGGGTGGTCCAGCCGCCGATGATGCCCGGCTGGGACGGCTACGACATACGCGGCCGGCTCGCCCGCGCGTTCGGCGAGGCCACCGGCGCCGGACCGGTCCCGGTGCTGGTCGACAACGACGCCAACCTCATGGCGTACGGCGAACAGCGCGCCTCCTACCCCGACTGCTCGGCGTTCGTGCTGGTCAAGGTCTCCACCGGCATCGGCGCCGGGGTCGTGGTGGACGGCTCCCCGTACCGGGGGATCGACGGGGGCGCGGGGGACCTCGGGCACATCCGGGTGCCGGACGGCGCCGACGCGCTGTGCCGCTGCGGCTCCTACGGCTGCCTGGCCGCCCTGGCCAGCGGCGGTGCGGTGGCCCGGCGACTGGCGGCGGCCGGGGTGCCGGCCGCGTCCGGCTCCGACGTACGGGACCTGCTCGCGGCCGGGCACCCGGAGGCGGCGGCGCTGGCCCGCGAGGCCGGCCGGCGGGTCGGCGAGGTCCTGGCCACGGTGGTGACGCTGCTCAACCCGGGCGTGCTGGTGCTCGCCGGTGACCTCGCGGGGATGCCGTTCGTGACGGGCGTGCGGGAGCTGCTGTACCAGCGGGCGCTGCCCCGCTCGACGGCCCGCCTGGAGGTGGTGACCTCCCGGCTGGGCGAGCAGGCGGGCCTGGTGGGCGCGGGGGCGCTGGTCGTGGACCACCTGTACGCGCCGGAGCGGGTGGAGGAGCGGTTGCTGGCGCTGGGGGTGTGAGCCCCCCGGCCCCGGCGGCTTCCCGCGTGCGTGACAGAGGTGTTTCCGTCCGGGGTACCCGTCCGCATGGTGACACCGGACGGCCTGTGGCAGCGTGATTCTCGCCACCCCTGATCGGGGTGACGCTCAGATGAGCGGATCATGGGCGTCTGCACTTCTCCAAGGGGTGGCACTCAGTGCCACCGCTTGATCGTTCATCGAGCAAACTCGGACGTGGCAATTGCCGCTCATGTGAGCGCGAGGAGCCGTCACTGACGGACGCCTGCGTTCAACAAGTGAAAACATCGGCTGCCGATTGCTTGCCCTGCCTTGACTTTCGATCCCGTGGCAGACGACTGGTTACAGGCACATGACGCACGCGTGGACGTACCCAGACGCCTTCGATCTGGGTACATTCCCCGACGTCAGGGCAGCCACCGCGTCCTCGAGGGAGTCGAGACCGTGTCGGAAAACAGAGAACCCCACGTAGCGAAGTTCGTTTACGACTTCACCGAGGGCAACAAAGACCTCAAGGACCTCCTCGGTGGCAAGGGCGCCAACCTCGCCGAGATGACCAACCTGGGACTCCCCGTTCCCCCCGGCTTCACCATCACCACCGAGGCCTGCAAGGTCTACCTCGACAGCGGCGAGGAGCCGGCGGCACTGCGTGACGAGGTGAGTGCGCACCTCGACGCGCTGGAGCAGCGCATGGGCAAGAAGCTCGGCCAGGCGAACGACCCCCTGCTGGTCTCGGTCCGCTCCGGCGCCAAGTTCTCCATGCCCGGCATGATGGACACGGTCCTGAACATCGGCCTCTCCGACGCGTCCGTGCAGGGCCTCGCCCAGCAGGCCGGCGACGACCGCTTCGCGTGGGACTCCTACCGGCGCCTGATCCAGATGTTCGGCAAGACCGTCCTCGGCGTCGACGGCGACCTCTTCGAGGAGGCGCTGGAGAAGGCCAAGGAGACCAAGGGCGTCGCGGTCGACACCGAGCTCGCGGCGGCCGACCTGAAGAAGCTGGTCACCACCTTCAAGAAGATCGTGAAGAAGGAGGCCGGCCGGGACTTCCCGCAGGACCCGCGCGAGCAGATGGACCTGGCCATCAAGGCCGTCTTCGACTCGTGGAACGGCGACCGGGCCAAGCTCTACCGCCGCCAGGAGCGCATCCCGCACGACCTGGGCACCGCGGTCAACGTCTGTTCCATGGTCTTCGGCAACCTCGGCCCCGACTCCGGCACCGGCGTCGCCTTCACCCGCGACCCCGCCTCCGGCCACCAGGGCGTCTACGGCGACTACCTGCAGAACGCCCAGGGCGAGGACGTCGTCGCGGGCATCCGCAACACCGTCCCGCTCGCCGACCTGGAGCGGATCGACAAGAAGTCGTACGACCAGCTGATGCAGATCATGGAGACGCTGGAGAACCACTACAAGGACCTGTGCGACATCGAGTTCACGATCGAGCGCGGCCGGCTGTGGATGCTCCAGACCCGGGTCGGCAAGCGCACCGCGGGCGCCGCGTTCCGCATCGCCACCCAGCTGGTCGACCAGGGCCTGATCGACGAGACCGAGGCGCTCCAGCGCGTCACCGGCGCCCAGCTGGCCCAGCTGATGTTCCCCCGCTTCGACGAGGCGGCCAAGGCCGGGCAGGTCGCGCGCGGCATCGCCGCGTCCCCCGGCGCCGCGGTCGGCAAGGCGGTCTTCGACTCCTACACCGCCGTGAAGTGGTCCCGCTCCGGCGAGAAGGTCATCCTGGTCCGCCGCGAGACCAACCCCGACGACCTGGACGGCATGATCGCCGCCGAGGGCATCCTGACCTCCCGGGGCGGCAAGACCTCCCACGCGGCCGTCGTCGCCCGCGGCATGGGCAAGACCTGTGTCTGCGGCGCCGAGGAGCTGGAGGTCGACACCAAGCGCCGCCGGATGACCGTCCCCGGCGGGCACGTGGTCGAGGAGGGCGACGTCATCTCCATCGACGGCTCGTCCGGCAAGGTGTACCTCGGTGAGGTCCCGGTCGTCCCGTCCCCGGTCGTGGAGTACTTCGAGGGCCGGATGCACCCGGGCGCCGACGACGCCGACGAGCTGGTCGAGGCCGTGCACCGCATGATGGCCTTCGCCGACCGCAAGCGCCGGCTGCGGGTGCGCGCCAACGCCGACAATGCCGAGGACGCGCTGCGCGCCCGCCGCTTCGGCGCCCAGGGCATCGGCCTGTGCCGCACCGAGCACATGTTCCTCGGCGACCGGCGCGAGCTGGTCGAGCGGCTCATCCTGGCGGACACCGAGGCGGAGCGCGAGGCGTCCCTGAAGGCGCTGCTGCCGCTGCAGAAGAAGGACTTCGTCGAGCTGTTCGAGGCGATGGACGGCCTGCCCGTCACCATCCGCCTGCTCGACCCGCCGCTGCACGAGTTCCTGCCGGACATCACCGAGCTGTCCGTCCGCGTGGCGCTGGCCGAGTCCCGCCAGGAGCCGCACGAGAACGAGCTGCGGCTGCTCCAGGCCGTGCACCGGCTGCACGAGCAGAACCCGATGCTGGGCCTGCGCGGCGTGCGCCTCGGCCTGGTCATCCCCGGCCTGTTCACCATGCAGGTCCGCGCCATCGCCGAGGCGGCGGCCGAGCGCAAGGCCGCCAAGGGCGACCCGCGCGCCGAGATCATGATCCCGCTCGTCGGCACCGTCCAGGAGCTGGAGATCGTCCGCGACGAGGCCGACCAGGTCGTCGCGGAGGTCGAGGCGGCCACCGGCACGTCGCTGAAGCTGGCGATCGGCACGATGATCGAGCTGCCGCGCGCCGCGCTGACCGCCGGTCAGATCGCGGAGGCGGCGGAGTTCTTCAGCTTCGGCACGAACGACCTCACCCAGACCGTGTGGGGCTTCAGCCGCGACGACGTGGAGGCGAGCTTCTTCACGGCGTACCTGGAGAAGGGCATCTTCGGCGTCAGCCCCTTCGAGACCATCGACAAGGACGGCGTCGGCTCGCTGGTGAAGGCGGCCGCGGAGGCGGGCCGGCGCACCCGCCCCGACCTCAAGCTCGGCGTCTGCGGCGAGCACGGCGGCGACCCGGAGTCCGTCCACTTCTTCCACGAGGTGGGCCTGGACTACGTCTCCTGCTCCCCGTTCCGCATCCCGGTCGCCCGCCTGGAGGCGGGCCGCGCGGCGACCCAGTCGACGGGCAGCGACCACCGCTAGGCCGTACGGACCCCGGGTCCGCCGCCGGTCCCCGACCCTCACCGATCGGCGGCGGCCCCGGCGCACGAAGAGAGGGCGACACCTTGTGCGGGGTGTCGCCCTCTCGCGCACCCGCCCGCACCGGGCGGGACCAGCGTCGCCCAGGAACTGACCTCCAAGTCCAGCTCCAGCGGCCCCTGGTCCTACGACGCGGTCGGCAACGAGACCGCCGGCTCCTCCACCGACGACTACGCCCGCACGGGAGAGTCG
>NZ_KQ948564.1:208256-211052 GCF_001514125.1 Streptomyces longwoodensis
CTCTACCACCTCCAGGCCCGGGGTCGCTACTACGACGCCAACATCGGCCGCTGCGGCCTTCGCAACCGGATGTGCTGAAAGCGTTGCCGTGGAAGCCGTGGGCGACTACGTCGATGAAGGAGCAGGAGGCGCCTTGAGCTGGCTTGGGGACGCCAAAGATGCAAGAGATCTGATCAAGGCCGGTCTGAAGGTTCTTTGATCTCACGCGATCCCCGTGCAACCGCACCCGCGCGGGGAGCGCCGCAGTGCTGGGGGTACGGAATGGGAAGCGCGGCTAAGGTCCTGCTGTTGCCGGGATACTGCAACTCAACCTTTCCGCTGGCGTCGCCTGCGCAGGAAGTCCCGAAAACTGGCCGACTGCACCCAGCCAGCCAAAATGACCAAGCCAACTGCCACTACTACAACAACGTGGGGTGTCGTAATCGTAGTGGTCGCCCTCATAGCCTTCGCGTTGATCGTGCGCGGGAAGCGGCGCTGAGATTGTCGCAAGACAGTCGCCCTTGCAACCGCTGCCCCGCCCGCAAGACCCCACCGGCCTATACCACCTGCAGGCCCGCTACTACCCTGTACGCAGAGGGCGACCCGGTCAACCGGATCGACCCGAGTGGGCTGATCGCCGGCTCCCTCGGCGGAGAGGTCTGCTTCGGCGTCTGTGTCGGCCTTGGCGGCAAGACCGACGGCCACACGGCCAAGCCGACCGTCTCCTTCGGGTTCGGAAGCCCTGGTGCCAGCGCTGAGCTCTCCGCCGACACCGGTGACATGGACAGTGGCTTGTCGGGCGAGGTGTCCTGCGGTTACGGGCCCGGAAACGTCAAGTTCGCGGGTAGCGCGAGTGGTCCCGACCTCGAATACGAAACTGGGGGGGAGTACGGGGAAGTGCTCGGTGCGCGGGCAGTACACCTTCTGGACGCAAGGAGCATCCGTGAACGTCGCTGTCGGGATCTTCATGACCGTGTTCGGTCTGTCATTCGCCGTCTTCGCTCCTCGTTTCTCACGGGCGAGCTCCGCCAGCTCTGAAGAGATGTTCGGAACGACCGGTGGAAAGCCGATGCGGGTCTGGAACCGGACAGTCTTCACGGTGACCGGAATCGCCCCGGCGTTGCTCGGCATTCCCTACGCCATCGGCGCGGTCGGCTGAGCGGGACATCACGCACTCACGGAAGGAACCAAGCACATGATGCTCCACGCGATGACACTGGCCGAGCGGTGGGACGGCCCGCCGTGGTTCAAATGGGCCTGGCTGGTGCTGGCAGCCGTGGGCGCGGTGTTCGTCCTCACGATGCTGGCGCGCCGAAGTGGGCGCAAGTAATCCCTGTCGACGTCGAGTTTCGGTGGCCCGGGCACCTGCTTGGGCCACCGAAACGGCAGGGCCCGGAGCAGCGCGGTGAGCAGGCCATCCTTGTAGTAGCCGGTGAAGGCGGCTGCCAGCGTGATGCGCTGCAGCGGAACTCCGACTTGACGCACTCTGTGTCTCCTCTCGGTCTACGGGTGCGATCTCCGTGTGTACGTCAGCGTGAGGTAGAGCCCTCCCCACAGCACGACAGCGATGGCGACCAGAAGCCATCCGGCGCCATTACCCATGACTGCGAGCGCTGTCCCGCTCATGGCGAGGACCAGGAAAGCGACGGAGGCCGTGATGAAGTACATCCGGCTCCGGGACCGCTGCTCCATCGACGGGCCAGGACGTGTCACGAGCTTCCCCTTCGCGCCTTCAACGCCGCTTACGGAACCGGATCGCGGCCCCGACCGCCGCGGACCAGACGACCCCCACGACGGCGAGCCACAGCGCGACGGTCGCCATGCCCTGGACGGCGGCGTACAGGGCGATGATCAGGAAGAGCGCGCCGGCGGCCAGCGCGACCCAGAGGGAAGCGGAGACGAAGGCTTCCGCCCCGTCGTTCCCGGAGCCCAAGAGACTCTGGTCATCGAGCTCGTTCCTCATGCCGCAACCTTTCACGATGGAGTGTCTCGAGCAGTCTCACTCTCCGGTTTCAGCGGTTGCCTTCACGTGTGGCGAGCCCGGCCATGACGGCCAGAATCCCCCCGCCCGCAATGGCCACGGCACCGAAGGCGATGGGCGGCACGTCTCCATTCGCAACACCAGCAATGCAGCCGCAGACGCCGGCCAGAATGGCAATGGCCGAGAAGGTCAGCGTTTTCCGGACCGCTTCCTTCATCCGGGTCCTCTCGTCGCCCGTCTTGCGTGTTCTGCGTCTGGCCCGAGGGCCCTGGCCCAGACGGTGAGTCACGTCAGTGGGGTGCGGCCTCATCGGGCCGCACCCCAGATCGGTGTGCTGATTGAGCCAGGGGCTACACAGCGGTCAACTGAACTACCGTTTCCTCTTCGTCCTGATGAGGCCGCCCACGACGAATATCGCGATGATTGCGAAAGCGATCACGAAGAGGACTTGCCCCCAAACGGGGAAGTCAGGTCCGCCACCCGGGGCGGCGAGCCGTTCCATGGCTGTGGTGCGCATTCTGACTCCTCGGCGGGAATTACCATGTGTACTTGATCTTGGCTGAGCACATAGGGTCGCTGGCGTACTCGGTACCGGCTCCTGCTGCGGTGTCCCCCTCGCTGCTCACCGATGCTCGGTAGTAACCCGCTGAGCACTCGAATTCGCCGGTCGCACCGCTGTTGGCGTCACCCGCGCTCGCGTCGACCCCGCCATTGACTCCCGGGGTCCCCGCTCCGACGGACAAGCTGGGGTGAATCGATCCGTCGTCGTTGAACGACAAACCACCACCGATGCAGAGGTAATAGCACGCCTCACCGGAGAAGCCGGTCGATGCGAG
>NZ_KQ948565.1:0-26340 GCF_001514125.1 Streptomyces longwoodensis
GAACCCCCGACCCCGGTGCCCGCTCAGGCAGGGTCAGGCGCCCGCAGCGGCCAGCACTCCCGCCAGGCCCGCAGCCCCGGCCGGCTCAGGCCACAGTCGACCCTCCGCCATCTCCCGCTCCACCCGCCGCAGCAACTCCTCCGTGATCTCGTCCAGGTGCGACACGGTGTGCCGTACCCCTGCCTCCCGCATCAACTGCCGCTGGAAGCTGTGCACATAGGCACTCGGCACCCCGATGAACCCCGCCCCCACAGCCCGCGCAGCCTCCCCCACCCGCGCCACGTCGTCGATGAACAGCGCCTCGTCGCACTCCACCCCGAACATCCCCGCGATCTCCCGCACCCCCGGCCGGAACGCGTCCGTGCACACGTACTCCGGTCCGTCGAACCACCTCGCCACGTGGGACAGGTACCGGTCGAAGTGCTCCCGGCCCAACCCCCCGTAACACACCACCGGCACCCCCAACCCCCGCAGCCGGCCCACCAACGCCTCCGCCCCGTCCACGACCCGCACCGGGCACTCCGCCAGGAACCGTGCACGCTCCTCGAAGTACGCCGCCACCACCTCCTTCGGCGACCCGCCGCACCATCCCGCCACCACCGCGGCCGCCCGCAGCTGCGGCTGGGACAGCAACTCCCGCTCCATGGCCGCCGACCACACCCCACCCCGCCCCACCACGAACCGGTGGATCACCGGCGAGAACGTGTCGTTCAACAGCACCCCGTCGATGTTCACCGCCACCAACCGGACACCACGAGCACCCGCCATCCCGGACCACCCCCCACACTCCACCGCACGCGCCCACCGGCGCGCACAGCACCAAGCCGACAAGGAAGGAAAGCAACCCACAGCCACCAGGACACCAGCCCCAACCAGGCGGCCCGCCCCCCAAGCGACCACTCCGATAATAAACCGGGCCCCCGGTTTCATCAATGCCGCCGCACTCCCAAGCCCTCATTCGGGCGAGGCCCCCCCGCCCGGCCCCCGACCGCACCGGCACTCTCACCCGCGCAGGCAATTCCAGCAACCCCAGACATACGAAAACGGGTGGACCACGGCCAGGGAGCGAGTGCTCCCCACGGCCGTCGTCCACCCGTCTCGGGCGTGCCGGACGGATCAGTCCACGACCCGCACGGGCAGTTCGGCCAACCCCCGCATGATGATGTTGGGCACGCGAGTCGGCGACTCGGTCACCAGCTCCAGGTCGAGTGCCGACAGCGCGGACACCGCTGCCTGTGCCGTGAGGCGGGCCAGCGGGGCGCCGACGCAGAAGTGCGGGCCCAGCCCGAAGCCCAGGTTGCGGGTGCCCTCGCGGTCCAGTTGGAGTCGCTCGGGGTCGCGGTAGACCTCCACGTCGTGGCTGGCCGCCCCGATCAGCAGCATGACCTGGTCGCCCGGCTGGACGAGCTGCCCGGCGATCTCCGTCTCCGCCAGGGCGACCCGCGAGATCATCTGCACCGGTGGGTCGAACCGCAGCATCTCCTCCACCGCCACGGACACCTGGTCGGGGTGGGCGCGCAGCCAGTCCCGCTGTTCGGGCGCGCGGAGCAGGGCGAGCATGCCGTTGCCGATCAGGTTGACCGTGGTGGCGTAGCCCGCGGACAGCAGGAGGGTGCACGTGACCTCCAGCTCGTCGGGGGTCAGCTGCTCTCCCCCTTCCTCGACGGAGACCAGTTCGCTGATCAGGTCGGTCCCCGGTTCGGTGCGTCGCTGCTCGGCCAACTCACCTATATAGCCGTACAGTTCCGCACGCGCCTGGTCCCGTCGGGCGACCTCCTCCGGGGTGAGCAGGAAGCTCGGGTCGAGGCCGCGGGCGATGTCCGCGGACAGCTCGTCGAAGCGCGCCGCGTACTCCTCCGGGACGCCCAGGAGGGCGTTCTGCATGCGGCCGGGCAGCGGGTGCGCCACCGCGGCCATCAGGTCGATCGGGCCGTCCCCCGCCTCGGCACGGGCGGCTTCGATCAGCTCGCGCACGATGCGCTCGGCGGTGGCGCGCATCCGGTCGACCTGGCGCGCGGCGAAGGCCTTGCCGACCAGCGCGCGGATACGGGTGTGTTCGGGCGGGTCGGCGAAGATGAACGGCCGCACGACGGAGCCGTCGGCGGTGCTGCGGAAGTGGTCGGCGACCGTGGCGCCGTCACCCCAGCCGAACCGCGGGTCGCGCAGTACGGCCGAGCTCACCTCGTGTCCGGTCACGGCCCACAGGCCGAGCGGGGTGCGGGTCACCGGGCCCTTCTCGCGGATGGCCGCGTAGACGGGGTAGGGGTCGGCCAGGAAGGCCGGGTCGAAGGGGTCGAAGGGCAGCAGCTGGGCGATGAACCCCGGGTCGAGCATGGGCGCTTCGGTCATGCTGGCATTCCTCACTCCGCGCGGATGTGGAAGGTCGCGCGGCCGGTCCGGTCGGAAGGGCGAGAGGGTGAGCGGGTGCGTGGTTGAGCCGGTGAGCCGGTGAGCCGGGCAGGAACAAGGGGGCGGCGGGCTCCCTGGCCCGGGGGCCGCCCGTCAGGCGGTCGGGGCGGTGACCGTCACCGGGAGGTGGTCCAGGCTGTTCGCCACCAGGCTGGGGGTCCAGGTCAGGTCCTCGTCCGGGACCGCCAGGCGGAGGTCGTCGAACCGGTCGATCAGGGTGCGCAGCGCTATGCGGGCCTTGAGGCGGGCCAGGGGGGCGCCGATGCAGAAGTGGGTGCCGTGTCCCAGTGCCAGGTGGCGGGAGGCGTCCCGGTGGATGTCCAGGGTGTCGGGGTCGGTGAACTGGGCGGGGTCGTGGTTGGCCGCGGCCAGCGAGATCATCACGTGCTCCCCCTTGGCGATCCGCGCGCCGCCCAGCTCCATGTCCTCCTTGGCGAAGCGGTACACCACCGTGAACACCGGGCTGGTCAGGCGCAGCAGTTCCTCGACGGCCGGGCCGAGCTTCTCGGGATCGCTCTTGAGCTCGGCCAGTTGGTGCGGGTTGCGCAGCAGGTGGAGGATGCCGTTGGACAGCAGGTTGATGGTGGTCTCGGCGCCGGCGAGCAGCAGCAGCATGACCGTGGAGCGGATCTCCAGGTCGGCGAGGGCGTCGCCGTCCACGTTGGCCTGCACCAGGCCCGAGATCAGGTCGTTGCCGGGTTCGGCGCGGCGCTGTGCGGTGAGCCGGGTGAGGTAGTCCTCGAACCAGCCGACCGAGGCGATGACCTCCTCGGTGCTCGAGGAGCTGCCCAGGCCCACGAAGATGTAGGTGTTGCGTTCGAACTCGGCCCAGTCCGCCAGGGGGACGCCGAGCATCTCGTAGAGCACGGTGGACACCAGGGGGGCGATGAAGGCGTCCTTCAGGTCGGCGGTGCCGGCGGCGGCCACTCCGTCGAGCAGTTCGTCGGTGATCTTCTGGATGCGCTCGCCGAGGTCGGCCACCCGGCGCGGGGTGAACGCCCGGGAGACGAGGGCGCGCAGCCGGGTGTGCTCGGGAGGGTCGGCCAGGTTCATGTGCTGGTTGAGGATCGTCTTGCGGCCGTCGTAGCCGAGGGCGGGCCACAGCTCCGGCAGCGCGCTGCCCAGGTCCTTGCTCAGCCGACGGCTGTTCAGGGCGGCCAGGGCGTCCTCGTACCGGGTGACCATCCACACGGGGGTCTTGTCCGGCAGCAGCAGTTGCTCCACCGGTCGGGGTTCGGGCAGACCTGGTGTCCAGGGCCGGGGAGCGGTCGTGGCGTCCGCGTGCACGGGGCAGCCCGTGGCCGTGTCGCCGTCCGGGTTCGGCATGTCGTGTCCTTTCGTCATCGTGAGCGGCCCTCGCCGGCCGGGGTCCCGGACGGCAGGGCGGGAACCAGGGAGGCGAGTCGCCGGCCCGCGCGGGAGAGGTCGTCGGCGCCGCCGGAGGCGGCCACGTAGCCGTCGGGGCGCAGGAGCACGAAGTGCTCCTGACCGCCGTCGGACGGGATGTGTGCGATCAAGTCCGGGAGGTCGGCCGCGAGGTGGGCGGCCCGTGCGGCGAGCGGCCCTGCCGGGTCGCCGTGGGTGAACAGCTGGAAGCGGCCGGCCAGTGCGTCCGTGGGGCGCGGGGTCCAGCGCGGGTCCCGGGTTCCGGGTCGTGGCCGGGAGCGCCGGGTGCGCCGCTTCGGGTCCGGGAGCGGGGCGCCGAACAGCACGTCCGGGTAGTGGCTGCGCCAGCCGGCCAGCATCGGCGCGTAGAAGCGGGTCAGTACTCCGGTGACCTGGAGCAGTTTCCAGGTGAGGTTGCGGACGCGGCCGGCCACGGGGCCGGCCACCGCCTGCCGGGCCATGCGTCCGGTGGCCTCGAGGGTCTGTGCGATGACGGCGCGCCGTTCGGGATCGTAGCTGTCGAGGACCGACGGGCGCAGTCGGCCGTGGACGACCCCGGCGAGCTTCCAGGCGAGGTTGCGGGTGTCCGGGATGCCCAGGTTGAGGCCCTGGCCTCCGATGGGGCTGTGGACGTGCGCGGCATCGCCCACGAGGAAGCAGCGGCCGGAGCGCAGGGTGTTGGCCACCCTTTCCTCGCTGGAGAAGAGCGCCACCGAGCGCACCTCGGTGAAGCGCAGCCCGCCCGGGCCGCGTTCGTCGAGGAGTGCCTGGGCGTGCTCGGCCGTGGCCGCGGTGCCCGCCGGTACGGCGCCCGAGAGGCGGAACTCGCCGCTGGGCAACGGGGCGAGCAGCGCGACTCCCGTGCGGGCGAGGAAGTAGTGGATCTCCTGGGTACTCAGGTTCGCGGTGGGCGGCGCGCCCGGTCCCCCGGTGTGCGCCGCGCCCGGTCCCGCGGGGTCCGCGGCGTCCGCTCCCGCGGGGTCCGTCGTCCCGGTGATCCGTCCCTCGGCGAGCAGGAACGTGGCGGGGAACCGTGCTCCCGAGAACTCGACGCCCAGCGCCTCGCGGACGCTGCTGTGCAGGCCGTCGGCGCCGATCAGCCAGTCCGCCTCGATCTCCTCCTGCGCACCGTCGGCCTCCCGGGTCAGGTTGGCGCGCACGCTGTCCGCGGTGGGGGTGATGCGGGAGACCCGCGTGCCCCACTCGACGGTGGTGCCCCGGTCCGCCAGCGCCTGGGCCAGCAGCTGTCCGGTGCGTTCCTGGGGCAGGACCAGGGGGATGTCGGACGCGGCCAGCGGGACGCGCACGCTGCCACCCGAGCCCAGGTGGTAGTGGAGGGCGGCGGGCCGGACGGCGGCGCGTGCGGCGTCCTCGGCCAGTCCGAGTTCGTCGAGCACCTCCCGTACCGGCGGCCACAGCAGGATGGCGCGGGAGCCGGTGTGCGGCCGGTTCTGCGCGTCGACGACGGTGACGTCCACGTCGAGCCGGCGCAGCTGGGCGGCCATGGCCAGGCCGCAGGGGCCCGCGCCGACGACCAGGACGGTGGTGTGCCGTGTCATTGCTTCTCCAGCCACTCGTGCACGGCCTGGGCCGCGGCGTCGGCGTGTTCCTCAAGGACGGTGAAGTGGTCGCCGGCCACCTCCACCGTGTCGTGGGGGTGGTCCCAGGTCGCCGGCGGGCGGTCGAACCCGGCGAGGGCTCGGGTGGTGCGTGCCACCAGGACGGGGGTGGCCGCGTCGGCCGGTTCCCAGTCGGTGAGCAGGCGCAGGTAGGCGCCCATGGCGGTCAGTCGTGCGTCGGTGGCTCCGCCGGCCTCGTCCAGGCGCGTGAAGACCTGCTGGAACAGGGGGGCGCCGTCGGTGATCAGCTCCGGGCCGAAGACGAAGGTGTCCAACAGGACGAGCGCGTGGGCCGGGTGGGCCTGGGCCGCGAGCCGGGCGGCGACACCGTTGGCCAGCAGTCCGCCCGAGGAGTAGCCCACCAGGACCACCGGCCGGTCCCCCGCGGCCCGTCGTACCTGCTCGGTGACGGCGGCCACGGCGGCCGACCGGTCCGCGGGCAGGGGGGCGCCGTCGTCGTAGCCGGGCAGCGCGAGGGCCGACACGGCCCGTCTGCCGCGCAGGGCGGCGGCGAAGCGCGCGTACTGGTGCGGTCCCGAGGTGGCGAGGACCGTGGGCAGGCAGACCAGGAGGGGACCCTCGTCCTGCGCGGTGAGTTCCACGGCCTCGGGCAGCGGGCCCGCCTCGTCGACGGACGTGAACGTGGGGCGCAGCGCGGCGGCGGCGCCGAGCAGGGCGACGAACTCGCCCATCTTCCCGGCCTGTTCCGCCTGCCGGTAGAGGCCCTCGAAGGAGCTCTTGCCGGTGGCGCGGGGGGCGTCGGTCGCCGCTTCCGGTCCGCCGAGTTCGCCGTGGAGGTGACGGGCGAGTGCCTCGGGGGTGTCGTGGGCGAAGAGGGTGGCGGCGGTCAGCCGTATGCCGGTGGCGGCGGTCAGCCGGTTGCGCAGTTCGAGCGTGGTGAGGGAGTCGAAGCCGTGCTCCAGGAAGCGGCGGGCCGGGTCGATGGCGGAGGCGTCCGGGAAGCCGAGGACGGAGGCGGCCTGCTCCGTGACCGCCGTGAGCAGGGCGGCGTGTCGCTCCTGCGGGGGGAGCGCCGTGAGGTCGCCGAGGGGGGAGGCGCCCGGGGCGGTCTCGTGGCGGGCTGCCGGGGCGAACTCGGCTATGAGGGGCCGCGGGCCGGTGGCGGTGTACGCGGCGTGGAAGCGGGGCCAGTCCACGTCGGCCAGGAGGAGTCGGGTGTCCCCGGCGGTGAGGGCATCGCCGAGGGCGGTCAGCGCGCGTTCCTCGTCCAGGACGCCGATGCCGCGGCCGGCCAGCCGGTCCCGGCGGACGGCCGCCGCGCCCGTGGTGTCGGCCGGGTCGGCCCACGGTGCCCAGGCCACCGACAAGGCGGGCAGCCCGTGCGCGGCGCGGTGCTCGGCGAGCGCGTCCAGCGCCGCGGTGGCCGCCGCGTGGACGGCCTGGCCGACGCCGCCGAAGGTGCCGGACACGGAGGAGAAGAGGACGAACGCAGTCAGCGGGAGGTCGCGGGTGAGGTCGTGCAGGTGCCGTGCGGCGCCCGCCCCGGAGCGCAGCAGGCGCTCGCCGGTCCCGTCGTGCAGGCTCGTCAGGGGCGTCTCGGACAGCGGTACGGCGGTGTGCACCACGGCGGTCAGCGGCGGGGCGGCGGACTGCCGGGTCAGGAGGGCGGCGACCGCTTCCCGGTCGTCGAGGTCGCACGGGCGGATGGTCACCTGGGTGCCCGCGTCGCGCAGTGCGGTGAGGACGTCCTCGGCCACGGTCCCGCCGGGGGCCACGGCCAGGAGCAGGGCGGGGGCGCCGAGGGCGGCGAGCCGGCGGGCCACGGCCGCGCCCGTCGCGGTGTCGGCGCCGGTCACCAGCGTGGTCCCGGTGGGCCGCCAGGCGGGGCCGGTCAGTGCGGCCCGGGGGCTGCGCACCAGGCGGCGGGCGAACAGACCGGCCTGCCGGACGGCGAGTTGCTCCTCGCCGGTGCCGCCGGACAGGGCGGTGCACCAGGACGCGAGGACCCGTTCGTCGGCGTGTGCGGGGAGGTCGACCACTCCGCCCGCGAGGGCGGGGTGCTCCAGGGCCACGGTGGGGGCCAGGCCCCACAGGGCCGCCTGGTCCGGGTCGCCGTCGGGTGCGGCGTCCAGGGCCACGCTCTCCCTCGTGGTGAACCACAGCGGCGCCCGTACGTCCGCCTCGGCCAGGGCCCGTACCAGGGTGACGGCGGCGGGCCACCCGAGCAGGGCCACCACCCCGCTGGGACGCGCTCCGGCGAGGGCGGTCCGTAACGCTTCGGGGTCCGGTGGGCCGGAGGTGACCTCGACGCGGTGGACGGTGGCGCCGTGCCGGACCAGCGCGTCCGCCTCCGGGCCCTGGTGCCCGGGCGGCACCGCGAGCAGCCAGGTGCCGGACAGCCGGGGCCGTTTCGCGGCGGGCAGGGGGCGCCAGTCGAGGGCGTAGCGCCAGGAGTCGACGAGGGAGCGTTCGCGGCGTTCAAGGTGCCAGGCGGCCAGCGCGGGGAGGACGGCGGCCAGTGGCTCGGCCCGCACCCCCAGGCTCTCGGTCAGGCCGGTCACGTCGTCGTTCTCCACGGCCTGCCAGAAGCCCGCCTCGGCCGGGTCCGTGGTGTCGGCGGTCGCGGTGGAGACGGGTTCCGGCCAGTAGCGCTGCCGCTGGAAGGGGTAGGTCGGCAGGTCGACCCAGGTGGTGGGGCGGCCGTCCAGCGTCCGGGCGAGGTCGACCGGTGCGCCGCGGGTGTGCGCGTCGGCGACGGAACGCAGGAAGCGGGTGAGGTCTCCTTGGCCGCGGCGCAGGGTGGCGACGACGGCGGCGTCGGTCCCGGCGTCCTCGGCGATGTCCTGCACGGCGTGGACCAGCACCGGGTGGGGGCTGATCTCGACGAAGAAGCGGTGTCCGGCGTCCAGCAGGGTGCGGACGGCCGGGTCGAACGCCACCGGTCGGCGGGCGTTGTCGAACCAGTATCCGGCGTCCAGGGCGGCGGTGTCGGTGAAGGACCCGGTGACGGTGGAGCAGAACGCCACGTCGGTGCGGGCGGGGGTGACGTCGGCGAACAGGTCGAGGATGCGGGAGCGCAGCGGGTCGACCTGGTCGCAGTGGGAGGCGACGCTGGAGGCGACCAGCCGGGCGCGCAGCCCGTCGCGGGTGGCGTCGGCGACGAAGCGCTCCAGTGCGGGCAGCGCGCCGACGACGGTGACCGCGTGGGGACCGTTGACGCCGCCGAGGTGCAGCGCGCCGTCCCCCTGGGCGGCCAGCCGGGCGCGCACCTCGGTCTCGGGGGCGGCGACCGACACCACCGCGCCGTTACCGTGCAGTGCGTCGGCGAACAGGCGGCTGCGGAGCACCACGATCTTCACCGCGTCGTGCAGGGACAGCGCGCCGGCGTCGCAGGCGGCGGCGATCTCGCCCTGGCTGCTGCCGACCACGGCGGCCGGTACGAGGCCGTGGGAACGCCACAGCCGGGCCAGGGACACCATCACCGCGAACAGCACCGGTTGCAGGACCTCGATGCGTTCCAGGGAGGGCGCTCCGGGCTCCTCGCGCAGCACGTCGACGAGGGACCAGTCGACGAAGGCGCGGGCGGCCCGGTCGCACTCGGCCATGTGGGCGGCGAAGACGGGCGCGGAGTCGAGCAGGTCGGCGGCCATGCCCGCCCACTGCGAGCCCTGGCCGGGGAAGACGAACACCACGCGGTCGGCGGGTCCGGCGGTGCCGGTGACGAGGGCGTCGTGGGGCCGGCCCGCGGCCAGGGCGTCGAGCGCTTCGGTGGCGGTCGCCGGGTCTTCGGTGACGACGACGGCGCGGTGCGCGAAGGCGGAGCGGGAGCGCAGGAGCGCCGCGGCGGTGTCGGGCAGGCCGGCGGTGTGTCCGCGTCCCTGCGGGGTGTCCGGGTCGAGGAGCGGCAGAAGCCGTTCGGCCTGGGCGCGCAGCGCCTCGTGGGTGCGGCCGGACAGGGCCAGGGGTACGGGCCCGGTGCCGGGCGCCGCGGAGGTCGTGGTGGCGGGGGCGGGTGCCGTGTCGGCGGGCGTCGTAGGCCGGTCTGGGGGCGCGGCGAACGCGTCGGCCTGTTCGAGCAGGACGTGCGCGTTGGTGCCGCTGATGCCGAACGCGGACACCCCGGCGCGACGCGGGCGGCCGGTCTCGGGCCACGGCTGCGGTGCGGTGAGCAGGGCCACGGCGCCGGAGGAGAAGTCGGCTTCGGGGGTGGGCGCGTCCACGTGCAGGGTGCGCGGCAGGTGGTCGCCGCGCAGCGCCATCACCATCTTGATGACACCGCCGACCCCGGCGGCGGCCCCGGAGTGGCCCAGGTTGGACTTGAGCGAGCCCAGCCACAGCGGCCGGTCGGCGGGGCGGTTGCGGCCGTAGGTGGCCAGCAGGGCGTTGGCCTCGATGGGGTCGCCGAGGGCCGTGCCGGTGCCGTGGGCCTCCACGGCGTCGATGTCGGCGGCGGCCAGGCCAGCGTCGGCGAGGGCGTCACGGATGACCCGTTCCTGCGCGGGGCCGTTGGGCGCGGTCAGGCCGTTGGAGGCGCCGTCCTGGTTGACCGCCGAACCGCGGACCAGGGCGAGGACGCGGTGGCCGTTGCGACGGGCGTCGGAGAGCCGTTCCAGCACGAGCACGCCGGCGCCCTCGGACCAGGCGGTGCCGTCGGCGGCCCGGGCGAAGGCCTTGGCCCGGCCGTCGGGGGCCAGGCCGCGCTGCCGTGACAGTTCCACGAAGCCGGCGGGGGTGGACAGCACCGAGGCGCCGCCGGCGAGGGCCAGTGAGCACTCACCGCGGGCCAGGGAGCGGCAGGCCAGGTGCAGGGCGACGAGCGACGCCGAGCAGGCGGTGTCCACGGACAGCGCCGGGCCCTCCAGGCCGAGGGTGTAGGAGATGCGGCCGGACAGGACGCTGACGGCGTTGCCGGTGAGCAGGTAGCCCTCCAGGTCCTCGGCGGACCGTGCCGCGACCATGCCGTAGTCCTGCGCGCCGCTGCCGACGAACACGCCGGTCCGGGTGCCGCGCAGGGACAGCGGGTCGATCCCGGCGCGCTCCACGGCCTCCCAGGACGTCTCCAGGAGCAGCCGCTGCTGGGGGTCCATCGCCAGCGCCTCCCGCGGGGAGATCCCGAAGAAGGGGGCGTCGAAGTCGGCGACGTCGTAGAGGAAGCCGCCCTCTTTGACGTAGGTGGTGCCGGGGCGGTCGGGGTCGGGGTCGTACAGCCGGTCCAGGGGCCAGCCGCGGTCGCGGGGGAAGGCGGCGATGACGTCGCGGCCGGCGGCCACGGCCTCCCACAGGTCCTCGGGGGAGGTGATGCCGCCGGGGAAGCGGCAGGCCATGCCCACGACGGCCATCGGCTCGGCGTCGCGCTGCTCGTGCTCGCGCAGCCGCTGTCGGGCTTCGTGCAGGTCGACGGTGACCTTGCGGAGGTAGTCGCGGAGACGGTCGACGTCGCTCATGATCAGCTCAACTCCGAGTCGATGAACCGGAAGATCTCTTCGTCGCTGGCGGTGCCGAGTGCTTCGCCGACCGATGCGCGCTCGCCGTCGGCGGGTGTGGTCAGGCGTCCGACCAGGCCCTGGAGGCGGGTGAGGGCGCGTCGGCGTTCGTCCTGGTCCGAGACGTCGGAGAGGACGCCGGCCAGCCGGTCCAGTTCCTCGTCCAGGGAGCCGACGGCCGCCGTCGGGGGGGCCGCGAGGTGGCGCAGGAGGTGGTCGGCGAGTGCGGCGGGGCTGGGATGGTCGAACACGGCGGTGGCCGACAGCCGGACGCCGGTGGCCGTGCCGAGGCGGTTGCGCAGGTTGACGGCGGCGAGCGAGTCGAAGCCGAGGTCGGTGAAGGGGCGGTCGGTGGGCATCGCGTCCGGGTCGTCATGGCCGAGGACGACCGCCGCCTCGCGGCGCACGAGGTCGGTCAGGGCGCGGCGTTGCTCGGCTTCGGGCAGCGCGGTGAGTCGCGCCACCAGGGAGGAGCTGTCGGCGGCCGGTTCGGCGCCGGCGTCGGCGGTGGCGCCGGCGCGTACGTCGGGCAGGTCGCTCAGCAGGGGGCTGGGCCGGGCGGCGGTGAACGCGGGCGCGAAGACGGCCCAGTCCACGTCGGCCACGGTCACCGCGGCGTCGCCGTGCCGGACGGCGTCGGCCATCGCGGTGAGCGCCCGTTCGGGCGACAGCGCCAGGACGCCGCGCCGGCGCAGCTGTTCGCGGCGGGCGGCCTCGGCGGCGGCGTCCGCCGCGCCGAGCCCGACGCCCTCCCAGGGGCCCCAGGCCAGCGCCGTGGCCGGCAGCCCGAGGGCGTGCCGGTGGTGCGCGAGGGCGTCGAGGTAGGCGTTCGCCGCGGCGAACGCGCCCTGTTCACCGCCGCCCCAGGTGGCCGCGACGGACGAGAAGAGGACGAACGCCTCCAGCTCGCCGGTGAGGCGGTGCAGGGTGGCGGCGCCGCGCACCTTGGCGTCGAGGGTGGCGGCGGCCTCGGCGAGGTCGAGGTCGGCCACGGGGCCGGAGCGCAGGGTGCCGGCGGCGTGCACCACCGCGGTCAGGGGTTCGTCGGCCGGGATCGCGGCGAGCAGGGCGGCGAGTTCCTTCTCGTCGGCCGGGTCGCAGGTGCGCACGGTCACCGGGACGCCGAGGTCGTCGGGTGCGGTGGCGGACGGGTCGTCGGTGGTCAGCACCAGGGCCTGCGCGCCGTTGGCAGCGAGCCACCGGGCGGCCGGCAGGCCCATCGGGCCGAGCCCGTCGGTGACGAGCACGGTGCCGCTGGGACGCCACGGCCCGACCGGGGTGCGCCCGGCCAGGGGGGCGCGGGCCAGCCGGGGCACGAGCACGCCCGTGGCGCGCAGCGCGGCCTGGTCCTCGGTGCCGGCCAGCACGGCGGGCAGTCGGTCCAGGGTGCCGTCGGGTTCCTCCGGGAGGTCCGGGATGTCGAGGATGCCGCCGTACAGCTTCGGGTGTTCGAGTGCGAGGGTGCGGCCCAGGCCCCAGAGGGTGGCCTGTTCGGGCCGGGGCAGCCGGTCGGCGGGGGTGGCGGCGACGGCTCCGCTGGTGACCAGCCAGAGCGTGGTGTCCGCGCCGGTGCGGACCACCGCGCGGACGAGGTCGAGGGTGGCGGCCAGTGCGGCGGGCACGGCGGGTTCGTCCTCCGGGTCGTCCGGGGTCAGGCCGAGCAGGGACAGGACGGCGTCGGCGGTGCCGATCGCGGCGGCCGCCTCGTCCGGGCCGACGACGCGCGCTGCGGCGCCGGCGCGGGTCAGTGCGGCCGCGCAGTCGGCGGCCAGGGACAGTCCTCGGGGGGCGACCACGAGCCACGTCCCGGTGAGGACGGCGTCGTCGAGCTGTGCGGGGCGCCACCGGACCGTGTAGCGCAGGGTGTCGGCGGCGGCCGCCGCGTCCTGGGCGGCGCGCCAGGCGGTCAGCCCCGGCAGCACTTCGGCGAGGGGTCCGGCCGGTACGCCGAGCAGTTCGGCCAGTTGTCCGGGGTCGGTGGGGTCGGCGTCGTCGACCGCCGCCCAGAAGGCGCTGTCCTGGCCGGTGTCGCCGGTGTGTTCGGGGGCGGTCAGCCAGTAGTGCTGCTGCTGGAAGGCATAAGTGGGCAGGTCGGGCAGGTCCACCGGGGCGGGGCGGTCGTCGTCGAAGGCGGCGGCCAGCCGCACCGGCACCCCGGCGACCTGGGCCTCGGCGACGGACAGCAGGAACCGGTCCGGGCCGCCGTCGTCGCGGCGCAGGGAGCCGACGACGGTCGCCTCGTCGAGCGTCTGGTCGATGCCGGGGACGAGGACGGGATGGGGGCTGACCTCGATGAACGCGAGGTGTCCCTGATCGGCGAGGGCGCGGACGGCTTCCTCGAAGCGGACGGTGTGGCGCAGGTTGCGGTACCAGTAGCCGGCGTCGAGGTCGTCCGGGCCGACCCAGTCGGCGACGACGGTGGAGAACATGGGGACGTCGGCCGCCCGGGGCCGTACCTCCGCCAGGACCTCGCGCAGGCGGGTCTCGATGCGCTCGACCTGCGGGGAGTGGGAGGCGTAGTCGACGGCGACGTGCCGGGTGCGGGCCCCGCGTGCGGCGCAGTCGGCCAACAGCCGCTCCAGCGCGGCGGGTTCGCCGGCGACGACCGTGGAGGCGGGTCCGTTGACCGCGGCGACGGTCACGTCACCCGTGGCGGGCAGCAGGGCACTCACCTCGTCGGCGGGCAGGGCCACGGAGGCCATGCCGCCGTGTCCGGCGAGTTCCTCGGCGATGAGGCTGCTGCGCGCGCAGACGACCTTGGCGGCGTCGCGCAGGGACAGCGCGCCCGCCACGCACGCGGCCGCGATCTCCCCCTGCGAATGCCCCACCACCGCGTCCGGCTCCACCCCGAACGACCGCCACAACGCCGCCAACGACACCATCACCGCGAACGACACCGGCTGCACCACATCCACCCGCTCCAGCGACGCGGCACCCCCCTCCCCCCGCACCACGTCCAGCAACGACCAGTCCGTGAACTCCCCCAACGCCGCCGCACACTCCGCCATCCGCGCCGCGAACACCGGCGACGCGCCCAGCAGCTCCACCGCCATCCCCGCCCACTGCGCCCCCTGACCCGGGAACACGAACACCGTGCGGCCGGTGGAGCCGGCGGTTCCGGTGACGACGTGCGGTGCGCTCTCGTCGGCGGCCAGCGCGGACAGTCCGCCGAGCAGGTGCTCGCGGTCGGCGGCCACCACCACGGCCCGGTGGGGCAGTTGGGCGCGTCCGGTGGCGAGTGCGGCGGCGGTCTCGACCGGACCGGTGTCCGGCGAGGCGGTGAGCCAGCGGTGCAGCTGCCGGGCCTGGGCGCGCAGCGCGGCCTCGGTGTTGCCGGAGAGCGGCACCGGGACGAGGCGTGCGGGGGCGGGTTCCAGCGGCGGTGCGGCCGGGGCCTGTTCGATGACGACGTGGGCGTTGGTGCCGCTGATGCCGAAGGAGGAGACGGCGGCCCGGCGCGGCCGTCCGGTGTCCGGCCAGGGCCGGTCCTCGGTGAGCAGGCGCACCGCGCCCGACTCCCAGTCGACGTGCGGGGACGGCTCGTCCACGTGGAGGGTGCGGGGCAGCACCCCGTGCCGCATCGCCTGCACGGCCTTGATGACGCCGGCCACGCCGGCCGCCGCCTGGGTGTGCCCGAGGTGGGACTTGACCGAGCCGAGCCAGAGGGGTTCGCCCGCCCGTTCCTGGCCGTAGGTGGCCAGCAGGGCCTGTGCCTCGATCGGGTCGCCGAGCGCCGTACCGGTGCCGTGCGCCTCGACCAGGTCGACGTCCGCCGGGGACAGCCCGGCCGCGTGGAGCGCGGTGCGGATGACCCGTTCCTGGGAGGGGCCGTTGGGGGCGGTGAGGCCGTTGGACGCCCCGTCCTGGTTCACCGCGGTCCCGCGGACCACGCCGAGGACGCGGTGCCCGGCGCGCCGGGCGTCGGAGAGGCGCTCCAGCACCAGCAGGCCCACGCCTTCGGACCAGACGGTGCCGTCCGCGGCGGCCGAGAAGGCCTTCACGCGGCCGTCGGCGGCCAGGCCGCGCTGGCGGGAGAACTCGATGAAGGTGCCGGGGGTGGCCATCACGGTGGCGCCGCCGGCGAGCGCGAGGGAGCACTCCCCGGCGCGCAGGGCCTGCGCGGCCAGGTGCAGGGTGACCAGGGAGGAGGAGCAGGCGGTGTCGACGGTGACGGCCGGGCCCCGCAGGCCGAAGGTGTAGGAGAGGCGGCCGGAGGCGACGCTGCCCGCGGTGCCGGCGCCGAGGTAGCCCTCCACGTCGCTCGGGGTGCTGGGCAGCCGGGTGGCGTAGTCGTGGTACATGACGCCGACGAACACGCCGGTGTCCGAGTCCCGCAGGGACAGCGGGTCCATCCCGGCCCGTTCCAGGGCCTCCCAGGAGGTCTCCAGCAGCAGCCGCTGCTGCGGGTCCATGGCGAGCGCCTCGCGGGGCGAGATCCCGAAGAGTCCCGCGTCGAAGCGCGCCGCGTCGTGGAGGAAGCCGCCCGAGGTGAGGTAGGTGTGGCCGGCGCGGTCGGGGTCGGGGTCGTAGAGGCGTTCGGTGTCCCAGCCGCGGTCGGTGGGGAACGGGGACATGGCGTCGTCGTCGCCGGTGACCAGCCGCCACAGGTCCTCCGGGGAGCGTACGGAGCCCGGGTAGCGGCAGGCCATGCCGACGATGGCGATCGGCTCGTCGGCCCGGCCGGCGCGGCGGGCCGCGGCGGGGGCCGCCGGGGCGGTGTCCGCGGTGAGCCGGCCGAGGAGGTAGGCGGTGACGGCGTCGATGCTCGGGTGGTCGAAGGCCAGCGTGGCGGGCAGGTGCACCCCGGTCCGCGCGGTCAGCCGGTTGCGCAGTTCCACGGAGGTCAGCGAGTCGAAGCCGAGGTCGGTGAAGGCACGCCGGTCCCCGAGGGAGGCGGGGCCGGTGTGGCCGAGGGTGGCGGCCACGGCGGTGCGCACGGTGTCGAGGACCAGGCGGCGCCGGGCGGCGTCGTCCAGGCCGGCGAGCTGGGCCTGGAGCGCGCCGGTACCGGTGGGGCGTGCCGGGACGCGGACCAGGCCCCGCAGCACCGGGGCCGGGGACACGGTGCGCGCCTGGGCACGCAGCGCGGCCAGGTCCAGGCGGACCGGCACGGCCAGGGGGGCCGGGCCGTGGACGGCGGCGTCGAACAGCCGCGTGCCCTCCTCGGGGCTGAGCGGCACCACGCCGAGCCGTTCGATGCGGCGCCGGGCGGTGTCGTCCGCCGCGTCGCCCATGCCGCCGGCGCCGGCCCACAGGCCCCAGGCGAGGGACACGGCGGGCAGGGCGGCCGCGCGGCGGCGGGCGGCGAGCGCGTCGAGGACGGCGTTGGCGGCGGCGTAGTTGCTCTGCCCGGGGCTGCCGAGGATGCCGGCGGCCGAGGAGTACAGCACGAAGGCGGCGAGGTCGTGCCCACGGGTCAGTTCGTCCAGGTGCAGGGCCGCTTCGGCCTTGGGCCGCAGGACGTGGTCGACGCGCTGGGGGGTCTGCGCCGTGAGCATGCCGTCGTCGAGGACACCGGCGGTGTGCACCACCGCGGTGAGCGGGTGCGCGTCCGGTACGGCGGCCAGCAGCGCGGCCAGCGTCTCACGGTCGGCGACGTCGCAGGCGGCGACCTGGGCGGTGGCGCCGAGCCGGGCGAGATCCGCGACCAGGTCGGCGGCGCCCGGCGCGTCCGGGCCGCGGCGGGCGACGAGGAGCAGGTGCCGTACCCCGTGTTCGGCGACCAGGTGGCGGGCCAGTGTCGAGCCGAGCGCGCCCGTGCCGCCGGTGATGAGGACGGTGCCCTCGGGGTCCCAGGGAGCGGGCTCCGCGGCGTCGGTGCGCGTCAGGCGGGGGACGAGCACCTCGCCCCGGCGGACGGCCAGTTGGGGTTCGCCGGTGGCCAGGGCGACGGAGTCGGGCACGCTGCCGTCGCTGTCCAGCAGGACGACGCGGCCCGGGCTCTCCGACTGGGCCGACCGGGCCAGTCCCCAGACGGCGGCGGCACCGAGGTCCTCGCCGTCCACGGCGCCGCGGGTGCGCAGGACGAGCGTGCGGTCGGCGAGTCGTTCGTCGGTCAGGAAGGCGCGCAGCAGGGCCAGCGCCCGGTGGACGGCCGCGGAGATCCCGGCGGGGCCGCCGGCTCCGTCCGGGGGGAACGCGGCCAGTAGGCGTTCCGCGGGTTCCGTGAGCGCGTCGAGGTCGAGGTCGGGGCCGAGTTCCGCGGGGGGTGGCCCGTCGGTGTCGGCGGCGACCGGGGTCCAGTCGAGGGTGTAGAGGGCGTCCGTGCCGGGCGTCGTGCCGCGCAGGTCCGCCGGGACGGGACGCAGGACGAGGCGGTCCACGGTGAGGACCGGGGTGCCGTGCTCGTCGTGGGTGGTGACGGTGAGGCCGCCGTCGTGGGGGGTGAGGTGTGCCCGCAGGGTCCGTCCGGCGCTCTGGTGGACGGTGACGCCGGTGAAGGCGAAGGGGAGCGTGGCCGTGTCCGCGGTCGCGTCGGCGGCGAGGGCGTGCAGGGTGGCGTCCAGGAGCGCCGGGTGGACGCCGAAGCCCTGTGGGTCGGTGGCGTCGGGGAGTTCCGCTTCGGCGAAGACCTCGGTGCCGGCCGGGGTGTCCCGCCGCCATGCGGCGCGCAGGCCGCGGAACACCGGCCCGTAGTCGAGGCCGCGGTCGGCCAGCAGGTCGTACAGGTCGGCCGGTTCCACCGGTTCGGCCCCGTCGGGGGGCCAGGCGGCCGGTGCCGGTGCGGGTGCCGTGCCGGGGTGCGGTTCGAGGACGCCGGTGGCGTGCCGGACCCACGGGACGTCGTCGGCGCCCGTCTCGGTGCGGGAGTGCAGGGTCACCTCGCGTCGTCCGGTGTCGTCGGGGGTGCCGACGACGAGCTGCACCGCGGTGGCACCGCGTTCGGGCAGGCCGAGGGGGGTGTCCATGATGAGTTCGGCGATCCGGTCGCAGCCCAGTTCCGCTCCGGCGCGTGCGACCAGTTCGACCAGCGCGGTGCCGGGGACGACGGTCCGGCCGGCGACGGTGTGGTCGGCCAGCCAGGGGTGGGTGGAGGTGGACAGCCGGCCGGTGAACAGGACGCCGGTGCCGTCGGCGAGGGCGACGGCCGCGCCGAGCAGGGGGTGGCGCACGGGATCGAGTCCGGCCGCGTCGGCCCCGGTGCCCGTCTCGCCGGTCATCCAGAACCGGCGCGGCTGGAAGGCGTAGACGGGCAGCGGGACCGGGCCGGGCGCCCGTCCTTCGGTGACCTTCGTCCAGTCGGGGGACCTGCCGTGCACGTGGAGCCGGGTCACCGCGTCGAGGACGGCCGGCACCTCGTCCCGGCCGTCGCGCAGGGTCGGCAGCACGACGGGCTCCGGAGCCGGCGCGTCCGGGTCGGCGGCGTCCCGGTCGGCGGCGTCCGGACCAGACGTCGGTCCCGGCAGGCAGTCGCGGACCATCGCGGTCAGCGCCGCGGACGGGCCGGTCTCGACGAACGCGGTGACCCCGGCAGCGGCCAGTGCGCGGACGGCGGGCAGGAACCGTACGGCGTCGCGGACGTTGGCGACCCAGTGCTCCGGGTCGGTGATCTCCCGCTCCGTCAGCGGTGCGCCGGTCACCGTGGACACGACGGGCAGGTGCGGCGCGGTGAACGTGATGCCGGAGACGACCTCCCGGTACTCGTCCAGGATGCCGTCGACGTGCGGGGAGTGCGGCGCCATCGTCACCCGCAGCCGTCGGGTGCGGCGGCCCCGCTCGCGCCAGTGCGCGGCGATCTCTTCGGCCGCGTCGGCGTCGCCCGAGACCACCGCGGAGCGGGGGCCGTTGACCGCGGCCAGCCGCACCCGCCCGGCGTGCTCGGCGAGCTGGGGGGCGAGCTCCGCCTCGGTCGCCTCGACCGCCACCATCGCGCCCCCGGGCGTGGCACGGGCCATCAGCCGGCCCCGGGCGGCCACCAGGCGTGCGGCGTCCCCGAGGGTGAGCGCCCCGGCGACGTGGGCGGCGACGATCTCGCCGACCGAGTGACCGGCCACCAGGTCCGGCACCACGCCCCAGCTCTCGAGGAGCCGGGTCAGGGCGACCTCGACAGCGAACAGCGCGGCCTGGGTGAAGTCGGTGCGTTCCAGGAGCTCGGCCTCGGGTGTGCCCTCGGCCGCGAACAGGACCTCGCGCAATGGCCGGGCCAGGTGCGGGTCGAGGGCTGCGCACACGGTGCCGAACGCCGCGGCGTAGGCGGGAAACTCCGCGACGAGGGCGCGGCCCGCGCCCGGACGCTGGGACCCCTGGCCCGGGAAGAGGAGGGCGAGCTTGCCCGCGTCCGGGGCGAACCCGGTGATCGCGTCGGCGGCACCGGGGTCGCCCTCGGCCAGGGCGGCCAGGCCGGCGGACGGCTCGCCCGGGACCAGGGCACGGTAGGGGTGTGCGGTGCGGGTGGTCAGCAGCGCGGCCGCCAGGGCGTCCTGCGGGAGGTCCGGGTGCTCGCGCAGGTGGGTGAGCAGGCGGGCCGCCTGGGCGCGCAGCGCCGGCCGGGTGCGGGCCGACACCACGACCGGCAGGGGCAGCGGCGGTCCCGCCGCGGGCTGCGTCTCCGCTTCGTCGGGGGCCTGCTCGATGACGACGTGGGCATTGGTGCCGCTCACCCCGAACGAGGAGACCGCCGCCCGACGCGGCCGACCGGTAGCCGGCCAGGGACGCGCCTCACTCAGCAGCGACACCGCACCCGAGGACCAGTCCACGTGCGGACTCGGCTCCTCCACGTGCAACGTCCGCGGCAACACCCCCTCCCCCAGCGCCAGCACGGTCTTGATGATCCCGGCCACACCCGAAGCCGCCTGCGTGTGACCGATGTTCGACTTCACCGACCCCAGCCACAACGGCTCACCCTCCCGCTCCCGGCCATAGGTCGCCAGCAACGCCTGCGCCTCGATCGGATCACCCAGCGTCGTCCCCGTACCGTGCGCCTCCACCACGTCCACGTCCCGCGCCGACACCCCCGCCGCCGCCAACGCCGACCGGATCACACGCTGTTGGGAGGGACCGTTGGGCGCGGTCAGCCCGTTCGAGGCGCCGTCGGAGTTGACGGCGGAGCCCCGCACGACGGCGAGGACGCGGTGGCCGTTGCGCCGGGCGTCGGACAGCCGCTCCACCAGGAGCATGCCGACACCCTCCGACCACGAGGTGCCGTCCGCCGCGGCGGAGAAGGACTTGCAGCGGCCGTCGGCGGCCAGTCCGCGCTGCCGGGAGAACTCGACGAACAGTCCCGGGGTCGCCATCACGGTCGCACCGCCCGCCAGCGCCAGGTCGCACTCCCCGTTGCGCAGGGCCTGTGCGGCCAGGTGCAGGGCGACCAGGGAGGACGAGCAGGCCGTGTCCACGGTCAGGGCGGGCCCCTCGAGCCCGAAGGTGTACGCGAGCCGTCCGGAGGCGACGCTGGCGGCGCTGCCGGTCAGCCGGTAGCCCTCCACGCCCTCGGCCGCGTGGTGCAGCATCGGGCCGTAGTCCTGGCGCATGACGCCGACGAACACGCCGGTCCGGCTGCCGCGCACGGCCGTCGGGTCCAGGCCCGCCCGCTCGAAGGTCTCCCAGGTGGTCTCCAGCAGCAGCCGCTGCTGCGGGTCCGTGGCGAGGGCCTCGCGCGGGTTGATGCCGAAGAACTCGGCGTCGAAGTCGGCGGCGTCCCGCAGGAAGCCGCCGTGCCGGGTGTACGAGGTACCCGGCCGGTCCGGGTCGGGGTCGAAGAGGGTGTCCAGGTCCCAGCCCCGGTCGGTGGGGAACTCGCTGATGCCGTCCCCGCCGTCGAGCAGGAACCGCCACAGCTGTTCCGGGGAGCGGATACCGGCCGGGAAGCGGCAGGCCATGCCGACGATCGCCACGGGTTCGTCGGTGACGGCCGGCGCGTCCTCGACCGGCGGTACGCCCCCCGCATTCGGCTCGTCGGGCTCCTCGGTCAGGTGCGCGGCCAGCACGGCCGGTGTCGGGTAGTCGAAGACCAGGGTGGCGGGCAGGCTCACGCCGGTGGCCGCGGCGAGCCGGTTGCGCAGCTCGACGGCGGACAGCGAGTCCACTCCGAGTGCACGGAACTCGGTGCCGGGGTCGACGGCAGCGGCCCCGGTGTGTCCCAGCACGGCGGCCGCCTCGGTCCGCACCAGGGACAGTGCCTGCTCGGACGTCAGCCGGGCCGGCGCGGAGGCGGGAGCACGCCCGGCCGCCGCCCTGCGCCGGGGTGCGGGCGCCAGGGTGCGCAGCAGCGGCGGGAGCAGGGCCGGGTCGGCGGTGCGCAGCCGCACCTTGGCGGGCAGGAGCACTGGTTCGTCGAGCGCCAGGGCGGCGTCGAACAGGGCCAGGGCCTCCTCGGCGGACAGCGCCTGCACGCCCGCGCGGGCCATCCGGGCCAGGTCCGACGGGGACAGGTCGCCGGTGATGCCGCTGGGCGGCGCCCACAGGCCCCACGCCAGCGACTGGGCCGGCAGGCCGGCGGCGCGGCGCCGGGCCGCCAGCGCGTCCAGGCAGGCGTTGGCGGCCGCGTACGGGGCCTGGCCGGGCCCGCCGAGCGTGCCGGTGGCGGAGGAGAAGAACACGAACGCCGCCAGGTCGTGCCCGCGGGTGAGCTCGTCCAAGTGGAGTGCGGCGTCCACTTTGGGCCGCAGGACCCCGGACAGCCGCTCGGGCGTCTGGGCCGTGAAGAGCGCGTCGTCGGTGACGCCGGCCGCGTGGACCACGGCGGTGAGCGGGTGTGCGGCGGGGAGGCCGGCGAGGAGCGCGGCCAGTGCGTCGCGGTCGGACGCGTCGCAGGCGGCGATCTGCACGTCGGCGCCGAGATCGGTGAGGTCGGCTGCGAGCTCCGCCGCGCCGGGGGCGTGGGACCCGCGCCGGCCGGTGAGGAGCAGGTGCCGGACGCCGTGCTCGCGCACCAGGTGCCGGGCGACGAGGGCGCCGAGGGTGCCGGTGCCGCCGGTGATCAGGACGGTGCCCTCGGGGTCGGGCCGACGGGGCAGGGTGAGGACCAGTTTCCCGGTGTGCCGTGCCTGGCTGAGGTGGCGGAACGCGTCGGCGGCGCGGGCGACGGGCCACACGGACGGCGCGGGGACGGTCAGCGCGCCCGTGGCGAACAGCTCCAGCACCTCGGCGAGCAGCTCCCGCATCTCGTCGGGCGGGACCTGCATCAGGTCGAACGGCTGGTAGTGGACGCCGGGGAAGTCGTCCGGGTCACGCAGGTCGGTCTTGCCCATCTCCAGGAACCGGCCGCCGGGCCGCAGCAGTGCGGCGGAGGCGTCGACGAACTCCCCGGACAGCGAGTTGAGCACCACGTCGACCTGCCCGAACCGGGTCGCGAACGCGGTGTCCCGGGAGGAGGCGATGTGCGCGTCGTCGAGCCCGAGGTCGCGCAGCACCTGCCACTTGCCGGGGCTCGCGGTGCCGTAGACCTCGGCGCCGAGGTGCCGGGCCAGCTGGACGGCGGCCGTGCCGACGCCGCCGGCGGCGGAGTGGACCAGCACGGCCTGGCCCTCGCGCAGTCCGGCGAGGCGGACCAGTCCGAGGTACGCGGTGAGGTGGGCGATCGGCACGGCGGCCGCCTGCTCGAAGCTCCAGCCGTCCGGTACCGGCGCGAGGGCGGCGCGGTCGGCCACCGCGACGGGGGCGAAGGCGTCGGGGAACAGGCCCAGTACGGGGGTGCCCGGCGCCAGGTCGGTGACGTCGTCGGCCACTTCGGTGACGACGCCGGCCCCTTCCCCGCCGAGGGCCACCTCGCCGGGGTACATGCCGAGGGCGATCAGCACGTCGCGGAAGTTGAGTCCGGCCGCGCGCACGGCGATGCGCACCTGGCCCGCCGCCAGTGGTGCGTGCGCGGCCGGTGCGGGCAGCAGGGCGAGGTGGTCGAGGGTCCCGGGGCGGGTGACGGCGAGCCGCCAGTTGCGGTCGGCGGGCGGCGCCGGCTCCGGGCGGACCAGACGCGGGACGAGCAGAACGCCGCGGCGCAACGCCGTCTGGGGGTGCCCGGCGTCCGCCACGGCGGCGAGGGCGCGGCGGGACTCGCCGGTCAGGTCCGTGTCGGCCAGCAGGATGCGGTCGGGCTGTTCGGCCTGGGCGGCGCGCAGCAGCCCCCACACGGCCGCGCCGCCGGGATCGGCGGGGCGGTCGTCCGGGCCGGTGCTGACGGCGCCGTGGGTGACCACCAGCAGCCGGGCGGGCGCCGCGGCGGCGGCCAGCCAGTCCTGCACCTGGTGGAGCACGGCCGCGGTCACCTGGTGCACCGGTTCGCCGGACGGGACCGCCAGCACGGTGGTGGCGGTGGCCGGGCCGTCGGCGACGAGTCCGACACCGGCGGCGCGCAGGTCGGCCGTCAGCTCGGTGGGCGGTGTCCCGAGGACCGCCCACGTTCCGGCGACAGGGTCGGCGGGTGCGGGCGCGGCCTCCCAGTCGAGCCGGAACAGGGAGTCGTGCGGCACGCGGACGGCGGCCGGGCCCCCCGCCGGGCGCAACGCGAGGGACGCGACGGAGGCGACGGGGGCGCCGGTGGTGTCGAACAGGTCGAGGGCGACCGTGCCGTCGCCCGTGGGGACCAGACGCACCCGGGCGGCGGCAGGCCCGGTGGCGTGCAGCCGGACACCGGACCAGGAGAAGGGGAGCCGGGCGCCCTCGGTGGTGCCGGTGAGCGACAGGGCGTGCAGGGCGGCGTCGAGCAGCGCCGGGTGCAGGCCGAACTCACTCGGCTGCAGGGGCAGTTCCTCGGGGAGGGCGATCTCGGCGAAGACCTCCTCGCCCCGCTGCCAGGCCGCGCGCAGTCCTTGGAACGCCGGGCCGTACTCCAGGCCGAGGGCGGCGAGGTCGCCGTACACGGTGTCCACGGGCAGTGGGGTGGCGTCCCGCGGGGGCCAGACGTCCTCCGTGCGGACCGGCTCGGCCGGCGCGGTGGTGAGCACACCGGTGGCGTGCAGCGTCCACGACGCGTCCGGGGACGCGTCCTCGGCCCGGGAGTGGATCTCGACGCTGCGGCGCCCTGACCCGTCGGCTTCGTGGACGGCCAGTTGCAGGCGTACGGCCGTGGTGGCGGTGAGCGTCAACGGCGCCTGCAGGACCAGTTCCGCCACGTGGTCGCAGCCGACCCGGTCGGCGGCCTGGACGGCCAGTTCCGCGAACGCGGCGCCCGGGAGCAGGACCTCGCCCGCGACACGGTGGTCGGCGAGCCAGGGCAGCGACGCGACCGCGAGCCGACCGGTGAGCAGGTAGCCGTCGGAACCGGCCAGCGGCGTGGCCGCGCCGAGCAGGGGGGTGCCGGCGGGGAGCAGACCGAGGGCGCCGATGTCGCCGTTGGCGGCCGGTCGCAGCCAGTAGCGTTGGCGCTGGAAGGCGGTGGTGGGCAGGTCCACGTGCCCGGCCGGCGGGAGATACGCCGCCCAGTCCACCGATCCGCCCGCCACGTGGAAACGGGCCAGGCCCTCCGCGAGCGCCCGCGCCTGCGGCCGCTCGCGACGTTGCAACGCGACGAACGAGACGGCCGCGTCGTCCGGGACACAATCCACGCCCGCGGCGCTCAGTGCACTGTCGGGACCTATTTCCACGAAGCGGGTCACGCCCTGCCGCCACGCATGCCCGACCGCATCGGCGAACCGCACCGTCTGCCGGACGTTGCGGACCCAGTACTCCACCGAGTCCGCACCCGCACCCACCTCGACCGAGGAAACGAACCCCAACCGCGGACGACCGAACTCGATCCCTTCGATCGCCTCCCGGAAACGGCCCAACACCGGCTCCACCAACGGCGAGTGGAACGCGTGACTCACCCGCAACCGCCGGTGCCGCCACCCCCGCTCAGCCGCCATCCCCTCCACCAGGGCCACCGCCGCCGCATCCCCGGACACCACCACCGACGACGCACCATTGACCGCCGCCACTTCCACGACACCCGACAGCCCCTGGAGGACTCGGAGCACCTCGTCCTCCGGGGCACCCACCGCCAGCATCGCCCCACCCGACGGCAACTCCCCCATCAGCACCGCTCGCGCCGCCACCAGCCGCACCGCATCCTCCAGCGACAGCACCCCCGCCACGTGAGCCGCCGCCACCTCTCCCACCGAATGACCCACCACGAACTCCGGCACCACACCGAACGACTCCACCAACCGGAACAACGCCACCTCGAACGCGAACAACCCGCACTGCGCAACCGCTGTGCCGTCCACGGCGTCACCGCCGCTCAGCACCACCTCACGCAGTCCGAAACCCAGGCGTTCCTCCAACCGACCGCAGACATCACCGAACACCTCGCCGAACAGCGGGAACGCCTGCGCCAACTCACCGCCCATCCCCGACCACTGCGAGCCCTGCCCCGAGAACAAGAACCCCGTCAGCCCGCCACGGCCGGCCACACCCCGAAGCCCGCCACCACCCGCCAACTCCTCCAGGCCTGCCAGCAGTTCATCCCGGTCAGCGGCCACCACCGCACCCCGGTACTCCAACGCAGCCCGCCCCACCCCCGCAGCGCGCGCCACCCCCAGCGCCGAAACTCCCGCGTCACCCGAAACGAACGCGACGAACTGACCCGCCGCGACCCCCAACCCCACCTCATCCCGCCCCGACACCAACACCGGCACCGGCACCGGGGAACTCACCTCGGCCTGCGCCACGGCTTCCTCAGGGGCCTGCTCGATGACGACGTGGGCATTGGTGCCGCTCACCCCGAACGCCGACACCCCCGCCCGCCGGACGTCCGTGGCGGGCCACTCGACCGGTTCCGTGAGCAGGGCCAGGGCGCCGTCGGACCAGTCGACGTGCGGGGTCGGTTCCTCCACGTGCAGTGTGCGGGGCAGCACGCCGTGCCGCATGGCCTGCACCATCTTGATCACGCCGGCCACGCCCGCCGCGGCCTGGGTGTGCCCCAGGTTGGACTTGACCGACCCCAGCCACAGGGGCCGTTCGCGACCCGTGCCGTACGCCGCGAGCAGGGCCTGCGCCTCGACGGGGTCGCCCAGTGAGGTGCCGGTGCCGTGCGCCTCCACTGCGTCGACGTCGGACGGCGAGAGGGCGGCGTCGGTCAGGGCTTCGAGGATCACCTGGCGCTGGGCGCGGCCGTTGGGTGCGGTCAGGCCGTTGGAGGCGCCGTCCTGGTTCACCGCCGAACCCCGGACGACGGCCAGCACCCGGTGGCCGTTGCGGCGGGCGTCCGACAGCCGCTCCAGGACCAGCATCCCGATGCCCTCGGACCACCCCGTGCCGTCGGCGGCGGCCGAGAACGCCTTGCACCGGCCGTCGGCCGCCAGGCCCCCGAGCCGGTCGAACTCGACGTAGGTTCCGGGGGTGGACATGATGGTGACGCCGCCGGCCAGGGCGAGGGAGGTCTCCCCGTTGCGCAGCGACTGCACGGCCAGGTGCAGGGTGACCAGGGACGAGGAGCACGCCGTGTCGACGGTGACGGCGGGGCCCTCCAGGCCGAAGGTGTAGGCGACCCGGCCCGTGGCGATGCTGGCGGCGTTCCCGTTGCCGATGAAGCCGTGCAGTTCCTCGGGGACGGTGTCCATCAGCGT
>NZ_KQ948565.1:27259-30895 GCF_001514125.1 Streptomyces longwoodensis
GATTCCGTCCCGGCCGTCCACCACCAGGTCCCACAGGTCCTCGGGCGAGCCCACCCCACCCGGGAAACGGCACGCCATCCCCACGATCGCGATCGGCTCGCGCCGGGCCCGTTCCACTTCGGCGAGCCGGTGCCGGGCGCTCTGGGCCTCGGCCAGCGCACGCCGCAGGTACTCCCGGAGCTTGTCCTCGTCAGCCACGCGGATTCCTTTCCTGCTGCTGGTCGATGCCGAGGTCGTCCACGAGGGTGAACAGTTCGTCGTCGGAGGCCGACGACAGGTCCGCCTCCGGTGTCGCGCCGGTCTGTTCGTCGCCACCGGTCTGTGCGTCGCCGCCGTACTTGGCCAGCAGCGCGGTGAGGCGCATGCGCAGCTCGGTGCGGTCCACGGTGCCCGGGGCGGCATCGGTGAGGGCCACTTCCAGCTGGTCGATGCCGGCGCTCACGGAGATGCCCGTGGTGCCGTCGGCGTCGGGCAGGCTCGCGGACAGGTGCGCCGCGAGGGCGGCCGGTGTCGGATGCTCGAACACGACGGCAGCGGGCAGCCGGACGCCGGTCCGTGCGGCGAGGCGGTTGCGCAGTTCCACGGCGGCCAGGGAGTCGACGCCGAGTTCGGCGAAGGTGCGGTGCCCGAGGACGGCGTCCGGCGAGTCGTGGGCGAGGACGGCCGCCGCCTCGGCGCGCACCAGGGCCAGCAGGGCCTTCTCCCGTTCCGGCCCGGACAGTGAGGTGAGGGCGGTCGGTGAGGTCGGGTCGTCGCCCGCCTGGGCGCCGGTGGCCGGCGCGGGGGCGCCCCGCACCAGGCCCCGGAGCACCGCCGGCACCGGGCCCGCCGACCTGACGGCCGCCCGGTCGAGGCGCAGCGGAGCGAGCACCGGCTCGTCGGTGGTCCGCGCCAGGTCGAACAGCTCCAGCGCCTCGGAGGTGGCCAGGGGCCGCAGCCCGGTGCGGGCGATGCGCGCCCGGTCGGCGTCGGTGAGGTGCGCGGTGATGCCGCTGGTCTCCTCCCACAGCCCCCAGGCCAGCGAGACGGCCGGGAGACCGGCGGCCCGGCGTCGGCGGGCCAGCGCGTCGAGGGCGGCGTTGGCCGCCGCGTAGGCGCCCTGTCCGGGCGAGCCGAGGAGTCCGGCGGCGGAGGAGAACAGTATGAAGTCGGTCAGTTCCCGGTCGCGGGTCAGTTCGTCGAGCCAGCGGGCGCCGAGCACCTTCGGGGCCAGCACCGCCGTGAGCCGTTCCTGGCTCAGGGCGGTGACCACGCCGTCGTCCACGCTGCCCGCCGTGTGCACCACGGCCGTGACCGGGTGCTGCTCCAGCAGGGCGGCCACGGCGTCCCGGTCCGTGACGTCGCAGGCCACGATCCGGGTGACGGCACCGAACCGGGCGAGTTCGTCGGCCAGGGCGGCGGCGCCCGGGGTGTCCGGTCCTCGGCGCCCGGTGAGCACCAGGTCACGCACGCCGCAGTCGGCCGCCAGGTGGCGGGCCAGGGCGGCGCCGAGCGTGCCGAGGCCGCCGGTGACCAGCACCGGGCCGGTGAACGGGCGAGCGGCGTCGCGGCGCTCGGGAAGGGCGGGGAGGGCGGCCAGGGCGAGGGGCGTCAGCCGCGGGACGAGCGGGACGCCGTCGCGTACGACCACCTGGCCGCCGGGCACGTTCCAGACGGCGGCGGGGATGGTGGTGTCCGGCTCAGCGGCAGCACGGTCGTGTGTGCCGTCCGGGTGCGTGTGTGTGCCGTCCGCGTCCGCGCGCGTGCCGTCCTCGACGTCCGGGTCCTCGATGTCGGCGAGCAGGAAGCGGTCCGGGTGTTCCTGCTGCGCCGAGCGCACGAGGCCCCACACGGCGGACGCGGCCGGGTCGCGTCGCGCGTTCCGGGTGCACAGCGCCAGCCGGCTGCCGGCGAACCGGTCCTCCGCCAGCCAGGCCTGCACCGCGTCCAGCGCCCGGCCGGCCGCGAGGGCCGGCTCGTCCTCGGGACGGGGTCGCAGCACCACCACCACGGGCGGTTCCCGGTCGGCCAGTTGGCCCAGTTCAGCCAGTTCAGCCAGGTCCGTGCACGTCACCACGGCCGGCTCCGGGTCGGCCGAGGGGGCGGCGGGCACCAGTTCCTCGGCGAACAGCGTGTCCTGCTGACCGAGTTGGGCTGCCGTCACCGGCCGTACGACGAGGGCGTCCACTACACCGACCGGCGCCCCTTCCGGGTCGATGAGGTCGAGGCGGGCCGACCCGGCGGCCAGTGGGGAAAGGCGCACCCTGAGCGCGGTCGCGCCGGTCCGGGACACCGCCAGCCCGTTCCACGCGAAGGGGAGCAGGGCGCGGTCGTCCGGGGTGCCGTCCAGGTAGCGCAGGGCGTGCAACGCGGCGTCCAGCAGGGCCGGGTGCAGCTGGTACCGGCCGCCGCTGCCGGTGAGGTCCGGCAGGGCGATCTCGGCGAAGACCTCCTCGCCGCGCCGCCAGGCCGCGCGCAGTCCCTGGAACGCCGGGCCGTACTCCAGCCCGGCGGCGGCGAAGTCCGCGTACGCCGTGCCGACGTCGATCGGTGTCGCGTCGGGCGGCGGCCAGGCGGCGGCTCCATCGGCTCGCGGCGGCTCCGTCACGGAGCCGAGCACGGCGCGGGCACAGGTGGTCCACGGGGCGGTCTCCCCCGCCGGCCGGGCGTGGACGGCCAGGGGCCGTTCTCCCGCCGCGCCGGGTGCGCCGGGTGCGCCGGGTGCGCCGGGTGCGCCGGGTGCGCCGACGCGCAGTTGTACCTCGACCGAGGTGTCCTCCGGCAGCAACAGTGGGGTCTCGAGGGTCAGTTCGACGACTCCGGCGAGTCCGGCCTCCGCCGCGGCATGCAGGGCCAGTTCCGCGAACACGCTGCCGGGCACCACGGTCGAGCCGAGCACGGTGTGGTCCGCCAGCCAGGTCTGGGACCGGCTGTCCAGTCGCCCGGACAGGACGAACCCGTCCTCCTCGGCCAACTCCACGGTGGCGTCCAGCAGCGGGTGCCCGCCGGGGTGCGTCGGCGCTGAGTCGGTCTGCAGCCAGTAGCGTTGGCGTCGGAAGGCGGTGGTGGGCAGGTCCACGTGCCCGGCCGGCGGCAGATACGCCGCCCAGTCGACCGACCCGCCGGCCACGTGGAAACGGGCCAGGCCCTCCGCGAGCGTCCGGGCCTGCGGCCGCTCGCGACGTTGCAACGCGACGAACGAGACGGCCGCGTCGTCCGGGACACAATCCACGCCCGCGGCGGTCAGCGCACTGTCGGGGCCGATCTCCACGAACCGGGTCACGCCCTGCCGCCAGGCATGCCCGACCGCATCGGCGAACCGCACCGTCTGCCGGACGTTGCGGACCCAGTACTCCACCGAGTCCGCACCCGCACCCACCTCGACCGACGAGACGAACCCCAACCGCGGACGACCGAACTCGATCCCTTCGATCGCCTCCCGGAAACGGCCCAACACCGGCTCCACCAACGGCGAGTGGAACGCGTGACTCACCCGCAACCGCCGGTGCCGCCACCCCCGCTCAGCCGCCACCCCCGCCACTAGGGCCACCGCAGCCGCATCCCCCGACACCACCACCGACGACGCGCCATTGACCGCCGCCACTTCCACCGCACCCGACAGCCCCTGGAGGACTTGGAGCACCTCGTCCTCCGAGG
>NZ_KQ948565.1:31488-32860 GCF_001514125.1 Streptomyces longwoodensis
AACCACCGTCCCGTCCACGGCGTCACCGCCGCTCAGCACCACCTCACGCAGCCCGAAACCCAGGCGTTCCTCCAACCGACCGCACACGTCACCGAACACCTCACCGAACAGCGGGAACGCCTGCGCCAACTCACCCCCCATCCCCGACCACTGCGAGCCCTGCCCCGAGAACAAGAACCCCGTCAGCCCGCCACGGCCGGCCACACCCCGAAGCCCGCCACCACCCGCCAACTCCTCCAGGCCTGCCAGCAGTTCAGCCCGGTCAGTGGCCACCACCGCACCCCGGCACTCCAACGCAGCCCGCCCCACGGCCGCAGCACGCGCCACCCCCAGCGCCGAGACTCCCGCGTCACCCGAAACGAACGCGCCCAACCGACCCGCCGCAACCCCCAACCCCACCCCATCCCGCCCCGACACCACCACCGGCACCGGCACCGGCACCGGGGAACTCACCTCGGCCTGCGCCACGGCTTCCTCAGGGGCCTGCTCGATGACGACGTGGGCATTGGTGCCGCTCACCCCGAACGAGGAGACCGCCGCGCGACGCGGCCGACCGGTTTCCGGCCAGGGACGCGCCTCACTCAGCAGCGACACCGCACCGGAGGACCAGTCCACGTGCGGACTCGGCTCCTCCACGTGCAACGTCCGCGGCAACACCCCCTCCCTCAGCGCCAGCACCGTCTTGATGATCCCGGCCACACCCGAAGCCGCCTGCGTGTGACCGATGTTCGACTTCACCGACCCCAGCCACAACGGCTCACCCTCCCGCTCCCGGCCATAAGTCGCCAGCAACGCCTGCGCCTCGATCGGATCACCCAGCGTCGTCCCCGTACCGTGCGCCTCCACCACGTCCACGTCCCGCGCCGACACCCCAGCCGCCGCCAACGCCGACCGGATCACCCGTTCCTGCGCCGGTCCGTTCGGCGCGGTCAGGCCGTTGGACGCGCCGTCCTGGTTCACCGCCGAGCCCCGGACGACGGCCAGCACCCGGTGCCCATTGCGCCGGGCGTCCGACAACCGCTCCAGAACCAGCATCCCGACGCCCTCGGACCACCCCGTGCCGTCCGCTCCGGCGGAAAACGACTTGCAGCGGCCGTCGGCCGCGAGACCTCCCTGCCGGTCGAACTCGCGGAACGGCGTGGGACTGGACATGATCGTGACGCCGCCCGCCAGCGCCAAGGCGGACTCTCCCGAACGCAGCGACTGTGCTGCGAGGTGGAGCGCCACGAGCGAGGACGAGCAGGCCGTGTCCACGGTCATCGCCGGTCCGGTGAGACCCAGGACGTAGGCGACCCGGCCGGTGGCGACACTGCCCAGGTTGCCGTTGCCGACGTACCCCTCCAGCTCCTGCGGGACGTGCGTGAGACGGGTC
>NZ_KQ948565.1:33473-36637 GCF_001514125.1 Streptomyces longwoodensis
AATTCCGTCCCGGCCGTCCACCACCAGGTCCCACAGGTCCTCGGGCGAGCCCACCCCACCCGGGAAACGGCACGCCATCCCCACGATCGCGATCGGCTCGTCGGGGGTGACGGTGACCACCGCCGCGCCCGCGGCGGGCTCGGGCTCCAGCTCCGTGCTCCGTCCGCCGGCCTCCGCGAGCACGAAGTCGGCGAGCGCGGCCGGGGTGGGGTGGTCGAAGACGAGGGTCGAGGGGAGGCGCAGCCCGGTGGCGGTACCGAGCTGGTTGCGCAGTTCCAGCGCGGTCAGCGAGTCGAAGCCGAGGTCGGTGAAGGTCCGCTCCGCGTCGATCTGCGCGGCCGAGGCCAGGTCAAGCACGCCGGCCGCACGGCCGCGGACCAGGTCGAGGGCGACGCGCCGACGGTCGGTGTCGGACAGCGCGCGCAGCCGGTCGGCCCAGCCGGACCGCCTCGGCGTAGGGCGGCCTCCGCGGACCAGGCCGGCGAACACGGGGGGCAGCGGGTCCAGGCGGTGCAGGGCGGCGGTGTCCAGCCGTACCGGCACCACGGCCGCCTCGTCCGACCCGACCGCCGTGTCGAGGAGGTCCAGGGCCTCCTCCGTGGGGAGGGCGGCGATGCCGCCGCGGGCGATGCGCGCCAGGTCGGCGTCGGTGAGTCGGGAGGTGATGCCGCTGGTCTCCTCCCACAGCCCCCAGGCCAGCGAGACGGCCGGGAGACCGGCGGCCCGGCGCCGGCGGGCCACCGCTTCGAGGACGGCGTTGGCGGCGGAGTAGGCGGCCTGTCCGGGGTTCCCGAGGACGGCGGAGGCGGAGGAGAACAGCACGAAGCGGTGCAGGTCGCGGTCGCGGGTCAGTTCGTCCAGCCAGCGCGTGCCGAGCACCTTGGGTGCCATCACGGCGCGCAGCCGTTCCTCGTCCAGGTCCGTGATCAGGGCGTCGTCGACGACTCCGGCGGCGTGCACGACCGCGGTCACCGGGTGGTCGGCCAGGAGCGCCGCCACCGCCTGCCGTTCCGCGACGTCGCAGGCCACCACGGTGACGTCGGTGCCCTGGGCGCGCAATTCTGCGGTCAGGTCCGTCAGGGAGGGGGCTTCGGCACCGCGCCGGGACGCCAGTACGAGCCGCCGGACGTGGTGCCGCGCGACCAGGTGCCGGGCGACCAGCTGCCCGAGGGTGCCGGCGGCGCCGGTGATGAGGACCGTGTCCTCCGCGGACCAGGGCGCCTGGTCGGCCGTACCGGTGACGCGAGCGAGCCGCGGCACGAGCACGCGCCCGTCCCGCAGGGCGAGTTGGGGTTCACCAGTGCTCAGGGCCCGGGTCAGTTCCGCGTCCGTGGTGGCGGCACCGAGGGTGTCCAGCAGGACGAAACGGTCGGGCCACTCGGCCTGCGCCGACCGCACCAGGCCCCACACGGCCGCGCCGGCCGGATCGGGCGTCTCGTCGTCGGTCGCGGCCACCGCGCCCTCGGTGACCACGACCAGCCGGGCGTCCGTGGTGTCGTCCTCACCGAGCCGTTCGCGCAGCCGCTCCAGCACCGCGGCGGTGCACTCGGCCACCGGGAGGTGCGGGACGCGGAAGAACGTGTCGGTGCCCTGACCGCCTTCGTGGGGGGTGGGCACGGGTGTCCAGTCGAGCCGGTGGAGCGAGCTCGGTCGTACGGGACGCAGCTCGCCCGTGAGAGCGCGCAGCACCAGCCGCTCGACGGTGGCCACCGGGGTGCCGAGGGAGTCCGCGAGGTCGACGCGGATCGCGTCCTCCCCGACCGGGGCGAGGCGGACCCGTAGCTCCGAGGTGCCCGGGGCGTACGTACGGACGCCGTGGAAGGCGAACGGCAGCCGCAGTCCGTGGCGGTCGTCCACGCCGAGGGCGTGCAGGGCGGCGTCCATCAGCGCCGGGTGCATCCCGAACTCCTGTGCCCGGCCGCGCTCGTGGTCGGCCAGGGCGACCTCGGCGTAGATCTCCTCGCCGCGCCGCCAGGCCGCGCGCAGGCCCTGGAACGCGGGGCCGTAGTCGAGCCCCGTCCCGGCCAGACGCGGGTAGAGGTCGTCCAGGTCGACGGCTTCGGCGGCGGTCGGGGGCCACTGCACCAGTTCCGCGACCGGGCTTCCCCCGGCGGCAGGCGCGTCGTCCATGTCCTCGACCAGGACGCCCGTGGCGTGCCGGGTCCACGGTGACCCGGGCTCCTCCGGCCGGGAGTGCGCCTCGACGGTACGGCGCCCCGTAGCGTCGGGTTCGCCGACGACGACACGAAGGGCGGTGTCGCCCTCGGCGGGCAAAGTCAGCGGTACTTCGAGGACCAGCTCCTCCACGCGCAGGTCGCCGAGGAGTTCACCGGCGCGCCGGGCGACTTCGAGCAACGCGGTACCGGGCAGCACAGCCGCGCCGGTGACGCGGTGGTCGGCGATCCAGGGCTGCCCCCGCAGGCTGAGCCGCCCGGTGAACACGGAGCCGAGCTCGCCCGGCATCGCGACCAGCGCGCCGAGCAGGGGGTGTCCGACGGGTACGGCACCCAGCGCGGCGGGGTCGGTCGGTTCGACGGAGTCCAGCCAGTAGCGCTGGTGCCGGAAGGCGGTGGTGGGCAGGTCCACGTGCCCGGCCGGCGGCAGATACGCCGCCCAGTCGACCGACCCGCCGGCCACGTGGAAACGGGCCAGGCCCTCCGCCAGTGCCCGCGCCTGCGGCCGCTCGCGACGCTGCAACGCCACGAACGACACACCCGCGTCGTCCGGGACACAATCCGCACCCGCAGCGCTCAGCGCACTGTCAGGGCCGATCTCCACGAACCGGGTCACGCCCTGCCGCCACGCATGCCCGACCGCATCCGCGAAGCGCACCGTCTGCCGCACGTTGCGCACCCAGTACTCCACCGAGTCCCCACCCGCACCCACCTCGACCGACGAGACGAACCCCAACCGCGGACGACCGAACTCGATCCCTTCGATCGCCTCCCGGAAACGGCCCAACACCGGCTCCATCAGCGGCGAGTGGAACGCGTGACTCACCCGCAACCGCCGGTGCCGCCACCCCCGCTCAGCCGCCACCGTCTCCACCGCACCAACCGCAGCCGTATCCCCGGACACCACCACCGACGACGCGCCATTGACCGCCGCCACTTCCACCACACCCGACAGCCCCTGCAGCACCTCGCCGATCTCGGCCTCCGGGA
>NZ_KQ948565.1:37242-133775 GCF_001514125.1 Streptomyces longwoodensis
GACCACCGTCCCGTCCACGGCGTCACCGCCGTTCAGCACCACCTCACGCAGCCCGAAACCCAGGCGTTCCTCCAACCGACCACACACGTCACCGAACACCTCACCGAACAGCGGGAACGCCTGCGCCAACTCACCCCCCATCCCCGACCACTGCGACCCCTGACCTGAAAAGAGAAACCCCGTCGACCCGCCACGGCCGGCCAGACCCCGGATCCCGTCCCCGGCCGCCAACTCCTGCAACCCCGCGAGCAATTCACCGCGATCCGCAGCCACCACCGCACCCCGGCACTCCAACGCAGCCCGCCCCACCCCCGCAGCACGCGCCACCCCCACCACCGACACACCCACATCACCCGAAACGAACGCGCCCAACCGACCCGCCGCAACCCCCAGCCCCACCTCATCCCGCCCCGACACCACCACCGGCACCGGCACCGCCACCACCAGGTCAACCACCGCCTCGGCGCCCGGGACCTCCTCCCCCACCGGCGCCTCCTCCAACACCACGTGCGCATTCGTGCCGCTGATACCGAAGGAGGAGACCGCGGCGCGGCGCGGCCGTTCGCCGCTCGGCCAGGGGGTCGCCTCCGTCGCGAGCAGGAGGGCGCCGGAGGACCAGTCGATGTGCGGGGAAGGGGTCTCCGCGTGGAGCGTCTTCGGCACGGTGCCGTGGCGCAGGGCGAGGACGGACTTGATGACGCCGGCGACTCCGGCCGCGGCGAGGGTGTGGCCGATGTTGGACTTCACCGTGCCCAGGTGCAGCGGCCGTTCGCGGTGGACACCGTAGGTGGCCAGCAGGGCCTGGGCCTCGATCGGGTCGCCGAGTGAGGTGCCGGTGCCGTGCGCCTCCACGACGTCGATGTCCGCCGGGGCGAGCCCCGCGTTCGTCAGCGCGGCCCGGATGACGCGTTGCTGGGAGGGGCCGTTGGGTGCGGTCAGGCCGTTGGAGGCGCCGTCCTGGTTCACCGCCGAACCCCGGACGACGGCCAGCACGCGGTGCCCCTTGCGCCGGGCGTCCGACAGCCGCTCCAGGACCAGTACGCCGACGCCCTCGGCCATGCCCATGCCGTCCGCGGTGGCGGAGAACGCCTTGCACCGGCCGTCCGCGGCCAGCACGCGCTGCCTGCTGAACTCCACCAGCGGGCCGGGGTTGGCCAGGACGGTGACGCCGCCCGTCACCGCGAGCGAGGACTCGCCGCTGCGCAGGGACTGCACGGCCAGGTGCAGGGTGACCAGGGAGGTGGAGCAGGCCGTGTCCACGGTGACGGCGGGGCCCTCGAGGCCGAGGGTGTAGGAGATGCGGCCCGACAGCACGCTGGGTACCACGCCGGTGACGAGGTGGCCCTCGACGCTGGTGGGGGCGTGCGCGAGCCTGGTCCCGTACTCCTGATGGTTCTGGCCGACGAACACGCCGGTGCGGCTGCCGCGCAGCGACAGCGGATCGATCCCGGCCCGCTCCAGCGCCTCCCACGAGGTCTCCAGCAGCAGCCGCTGCTGCGGGTCCATGGCCAGCGCCTCGCGGGGTGAGATCCCGAAGAAGGCGGCGTCGAAGGCGGCCGGGTCGTCGAGGAAGCCGCCGCGCCGCACGTAGAGGTGGCCGGAGCGCTCGGGGTCGGGGTCGTAGAGGGCGTCGACGTCCCAGCCGCGGTCGGTGGGCAGGTCGCCCGTGACGTCACGGCCCTCGGCGAGCACCTGCCACAGGTCCTCCGGTGAGCGCACGCCGCCGGGGAGGCGGCAGGCCATGCCGACGATCGCGATGGGCTCGGTGCGGGCCCGTTCCGCCTTCTCCAGGCGGCGGTTGGCCTTGCGCAGGTCGTTCATGACCCGCTTCAGGTAACCCCTGAGCTTCTCTTCCTCGGACATCTCCAGCCCCCTGTTCAGCTCGCCCCGAGCTCTCGGTCGATGAGGTCGTACATCTCCTCGTTCGACACCGGGTCGAAGTCGTCGTCCTCGTCCAGGTCGCCGTCGACCAGCGACAACATGGCGCGCAGCCGCTGCGCGACGGTGGTGCGTTCGTCCTCGCCGTCGGTGCGGCCCAGCCGTTCGGCGAGCCGGTCCAGCTCGGCGAGGAGCGGTGGTTCGGCAGGGGCCAGCGAGGTGTCGAGGCGGTCGGCGACCGCGGCCGGGGTGGGGTGGTCGAACACCAGCGTGGCGGGCAGGGTGAGCCCGGTGACGGTGCCGAGCCGGTTGCGCAGTTCGATGCCGGTCAGCGAGTCGTAGCCCAGGTCGCGGAAGGGCCGTTCGTCGCCGATCTGCGCGGGGTCGGACAGGCCGAGGACCACGGCGGCCTGTTCGCGGACCAGGGTGAGCAGGGCGGCGCGGCGTTCGGCATCCGGCAGGGCGGCCAGGCGTTGCGCCCAGGTGATGCCGGAGGGCGGCGCCCCGGTGGGCTCGTCGCCCTCCAGTGCGCGCCGGGCCTCCGGGATCTCGGCGAACAGGGGCCGGCTGCGCGCCGAGGCGAACAGCGGCATGAACGCCGCCCAGTCGACGTCGGCCATCGACAGGCCGCTCTCGCCGCGTTCCAGGACGACGCGCAGTCCTTCGAGGGCGGATTCCGGGTGGATCAACGGCAGTCCTTGGCGCCGTAGTTGTCCGGCGTCGACGCCCTCGGGGAAGCGGGCCCCGTCCCACACGCCCCAGGCCACCGAGGTGACGGGCAGGCCGTCCGCTCGGGCCTGTTCGGCCAGCGCGTCCAGGGTGGCGTTGGCCGCGGCGTAGGCGCCGTGGTCCCCGCTGCCCCAGACCCCGGCGATCGAGGAGTAGAAGACGAGGGCGTCCAGTTCGTCCCGGTCGAGGAGGTCGACGAGGTGGCGGGCGCCCTGGACCTTGGCGTCGAGCACGGCGGCGTACTCGGCGAGGTCGGTGTCGGGCAGTGCGGCCAGCCGCATCAGGGCGGCGGCGTGCAGCACGGTGCGTACCTTCTCGCCCTGTTCACGCAGTCCGGTCAGGAGGGCTGACACGGCAGCGCGGTCGGCGACGTCGCAGGCGTGGGCGGTCAGCCGTACGCCGCGGGCGTCGAGTTCGCTCGCCAGCTCGGCGACCCCTTCGGCCTGGGGACCGCTGCGGCTGACCAGGACCACGTGCGCGGCGCCGAGTCCGGCCAGCCAGCGGGCGGCTTCCGGGCCGAGCGCCCCGGTGCCGCCGGTCACGACGGCGGTGTCGCGGGCCTGCCAGCCGACGGCCGGGGTGCCGTCCAAGGGGGCGCGGACCAGGCGTCGCAGGAGGGTGCCGGTCGCCCGTACGGCGAGTTGATCCTCGTCGCCGAAGCCGCCGGCCATGATCGTGCGCAGCTGTTCCAGCTCGTCCGCGTCGGGGCGGGCGGGGAGGTCGACGAGGCCGCCCCAGAAGGTGGGGTACTCCAGCATGGCGACCCGGCCGAGGCCCCAGACCTGTGCGGCGTCCGGGTCGTGGGGCGGGTCGGTGTCCCCGGTGCCCACCGCGCCGGCGGTGACCAGCCACAGGGGTTGGGTCGCCGCCAGGTCGCCGAGCGCCTGCACCAGGGCGAGGGTGGCGGCCACGCCCGCGGGCACGGCCGGGTGCCGGGGGTGCGGCCGGCGGTCGGCGCTCAGCAGGGACAGCAGGCCCCGCGGGGTGTGCTCGGCCAGTGCGCGGCGCAGGTTTTCGCCCAGCGCGGCGCGGTCGGCATGCTCGGCGTCCACGGGCAGGACACGGACCGGCAGGGTTTCGGTGAGCCGCTCCAGCCACTCCTGGTCGCAGCCGGCGGGCACCAGGGCCAGCCATGTGGCGTCCGGCTCCGTACGCCCGTTCGGGCGGGCGGGGCGCCACTCGACGCGGTAGCGCCACCCGAGGGACCGGGAGGCGGCCTGGTCGGCGAGCCAGTACCACTGGTGCTGGAAGGCGTAGGTCGGCAGGTCGACGGTCCGTGCCCCGGTGCCGGCGAACACCTCGGGCAGGTGGACGCCGACCCCGCGCACGTGGGCCTCGGCCAGCGACCGGGTGAACCGGGGCCGGCCGCCGTCGTCACGGCGGAGGGTGGACAGGACGACGGCACGTGCTCCGGCGGCGTCCACCGTCTCCTGCACGCCCGGTGCCACCACCGGGTGGGGGCTCACCTCCAGGAAGGTGCCTATCCCGGCGTCGAGGGCGGCGCCCACGGCGTCGGCGAACCGGACGGTCTGCCGCAGGTTGGTGTACCAGTACGCGCCGGTGAGTTCGCGCGGGTCCAGGCGCTGTCCGGTGACGGTGGAGTAGAGCTCGACGGGTACGGCCCGCGGGGCGATGCCGGCGAGCAGGCCGTCGAGTTCGTCCTTGACGGTGGTGACGTGCGGTGAGTGGGAGGCGTAGTCGACGGCGATCAGCCGGGCGCGGACGCCGCGCGCGTCGCACCGGGCGCGCAGGTCCTCCAGGGCGGACGGGTCGCCGGAGACCACGGTGGAGGCGGGGCCGTTGATCGCGGCCACGTGCAGCCGGTCGTCGGTGAAGAGCTCGCGCACCTCGGGGGCGGGCAGCGCCACGGACATCATCCCGCCCTTGCCGGACAGCCGGGTCAGCGCGCGGCTGCGCAGGCACACCACCGCGGCGGCGTCGGCCAGGGACAGGGCACCGGCCACGCAGGCGGCGGCGATCTCCCCCTGCGAATGGCCGATCACCGCGTCGGGTCGTACGCCGTGGGCCTGCCACAGCGCCGCCAGCGACACGGTGACGGCGAAGGTGACGGGCTGGACGACGTCCACCCGGTCCAGTCCCGGTGCGCCGGGGACCTGTCGCAGCACGTCCAGCACCGACCAGTCCACGTGGGCCTCGACGGCCGCGGCGCACTCGGCCAGCCGGGCGGCGAACACCGGGGCCGCGTCGAGCAGTTCCAGCGCCATCCCGGCCCACTGGGAGCCCTGGCCGGGGAAGACGAACGCCACCCGCCGCGCGTTCGGGACCGCGGTGCCCCGGACGACGTCGGGCACGTCGCGGCCCTCGGCCAGCGCGGTCAGCCGTTCGCCGAGCTGCTCCGGGTCGTCGGCGAGGACGACGGCGCGGTGGTCGAGGGCGGCCCGGCCGGACGCGGCGGTGTAGGCGATGTCGCGCAGCGGGGTGTCGGGGTGCGTGGTCAGGTGCGCGACGAGCCGTGCGGCCTGCGCGCGCAGGGCGTCCTCGGTGTGTCCGGACAGGGCCACCGGAACGGGCCGCAGCGGCTGGACGTGGTCCGGTTCCGGTTCAGCCGCTTCGCTGCCGTCGACTTGCTCCACGACGATGTGCGCGTTGGTGCCGCTGATGCCGAAGGAGGACACGCCTGCCCGCCGGGGCCGGCCGGTGTCCGGCCAGGGCCGGTCCTCGGTGAGCAGCCGCACCGCGCCGGACTCCCAGTCCACGTGCGGGGACGGCTCGTCGACGTGCAGGGTGCGGGGCAGTACGCCGTGCCGCATGGCCTGGACCGTCTTGATCAGTCCGGCGACGCCCGAGGCGGCTTGCGCGTGCCCGATGTTGGACTTGACGGAGCCGAGCCACAGGGGGTCGCCGGCCCGTTCCTGGCCGTAGGTGGCGAGGAGGGCCTGTGCCTCGATGGGGTCGCCCAGGGGGGTGCCGGTGCCGTGGCCCTCGACCGCGTCGACCTCGTGCGGGGACAGTCCGGCGGCGGCGAGCGCGGCGCGGATGACGCGTTCCTGGGAGGGGCCGTTGGGCGCGGTGAGGCCGTGGGAGGCTCCGTCCTGGTTGACGGCGGAGCCTCGGACGACGGCGAGGACGCGGTGGCCGTTGCGGCGGGCGGCGGACAGCGGTTCGAGCAGGAGCAGGCCGACGCCCTCGGACCAGCCGGTGCCGTCGGCGGCCCCGGCGTACGCCTTGCACCGTCCGTCCGGTGACAGTCCGCGCTGCCGGGAGAAGGCGGTGAAGGTGGTGGGCCGGGCCATGACCGTCACCCCGCCGGCCAGGGCCAGCGTGCACTCCCCCGCGCGCAGGGCCTGCGCCGCCAGGTGGACGGCGACCAGGGAGGAGGAGCAGGCGGTGTCCACGGTGACCGCCGGGCCCTCCAGCCCGAGGGCGTAGGAGACGCGGCCGGAGGCGACGCTAGCGGCGGTGCCGGTGAGCAGGTGCCCCTCGACCTCTTCGGGGACGTCGGCGAGCGCGGAGGCGTAGTCGTGGTACATCACGCCGGTGAACACGCCGGTCCGGCTGCCGCGCAGGGAGGCCGGGTCCAGGCCCGCCCGTTCCAGGGTCTCCCAGGCCGTCTCCAGGAGCAGCCTCTGCTGGGGGTCCATCGCCAGTGCCTCGCGCGGGGAGATGCCGAACAGGGACGCGTCGAACTGCCCGGCGTCGTACAGGAATCCGCCGTACCGCGTGGTCGAGTGGCCGGCCCGGTCCGGGTCGGGGTCGTACAGGCCGGCGACGTCCCAGCCCCGGTCGGTGGGGAAGCCGCCGATGGCGTCGCCGCCCGTGGACACGAGGTGCCACAGGTCCTCCGGCGAGGCCACGCCGCCCGGGAAGCGGCACGCCATGCCGACGATCGCGACCGGTTCTTCGGCGGCGGCCGTGGCGGCCGGTACGACGGCGGCCGCGGGGGTGTCGCCGGCCAGTTCGCCGCGCAGGTGGGCGGCGAGCCCGGCCGGGGTCGGGTGGTCGAACACGACGGTGGCGGGCAGCCGGGTGCCGGTGATCCGGCTGAGCCGGTTGCGCAGTTCCACGGAGGTCAGCGAGTCGAAGCCGATCTCCTTGAACGGCCGGTCCGGGCCGAGGGCGGCGGGGTCGGGGTGGCCGAGGACCACGGCCGCCTGGGTCAGGACGACGTCCTGCAGGACGCGGAGGGGGTCCTGCTCGGCGAGCCTGCGGCGCAGGGCGTCGGCGGCGTCCGCCGGGCCGTCCGCGGCGGCCGCCCGGCGCACCACCGGCACCAGGGAGGACAGCAGCGGGGGGAGGGTGCCCTCGGACGCCCGGGTCCGGAGCGCCTCCCGGTCGAGGGGGGCGGCGAGCACGGCCGGGACGTCGCGCGCGGTGGCCGCGTCGAAGGCGGCCAGGCCCGTGTCGGTGTCCAGGGGCAGCACGCCCGCCCGCGCGAGCCTGGCCCGGTCGGTGTCGTCCATGTGGCCGGTCATGCGGCTGCTCTCGGCCCACAGCCCCCAGGCGATGGAGGTGGCCGGGAGACCGGCGGCCCGGCGGCGCTCGGCCAGCGCGTCCAGTGCGGCGTTGGCGGCGGCGTAGGCGGCCTGCCCGGCGTTGCCGAGCGTCCCGGCCACGGACGAGAACAGCACGAAGGCGGTCAGGCCGGGGCCGGTCAGTTCGTCGAGGTGGCGTGCGCCGTCGACCTTGGCGCGGCACACGTCGGTCACGCGCTCGGGGGTGAGGGCGGTCAGGACGGCGTCGTCGAGGACGCCCGCGGCATGGACGACGGCCGTCACGGGGTGGGCGGCCAGCAGCGCGGCCACCTCGTCCCGCTCCGCCACGTCACAGGCGACGACCGTCACCCGGGCACCCAGCGCCCGCAGGCCGTCCGTGAAGGCGGCGGTGCCGGGCGCGTCCTGGCCGCTGCGGGAGGCCAGCACCAGGTCCCTCACCCCGTGGCGGTCGACCAGGTGCCGTGCCACCAGGCGTCCCAGGGTGCCGGTCGCGCCGGTGATCAGCACGGTGCCGGTGGCCGTCCAGGGGCTCTCTCCCGCGTCGTCGGTCACCGGGGTCAGCCGCGGCACCAGGACGCGGCCGTCGCGCAGGGCGAGTTGGGGCTCGCCGGTGCCGGCCAGACCCGGCAACAGGGCGGCCGAGGCGGGGCGGTCGTCGGTGTCCACCAGCACGAACCGGTCCGGGTGCTCCGTCTGCGCGGTGCGGACCAGACCCCAGACCGCCGCCGTGGCGGGGTCCGGCGGCGGGGCGTCCGCGGCCGTGCCGACGGCACCACGGGTGAGGAGGACGAGCTGGGACGCGGTGAACCGTTCGTCGGCCAGCCAGCGTTGCGCGAGGGTCAGGGCCCCGGTCGCCGAGGTCACCGGCACGCCGACCGCGGCGGGCACGTGGTCGCCCAGCTCGTCCAGGTCGGCGTGCAGGGACCAGGCCGCTTCGGGGGCGGGCGTCTCGAGGGGGGTCCACGCGGTGCGGTACAGGTGGTCGGGGCGGTCCGCCGTGAGCTGTCCGGCCGGTACCGGGCGCAGGGTCAGCGCGTCGATGACCAGGACGGTCCGGTCGGCGGCGTCGGTGAGGGTCACGGACACCGCGCCGCCGGCCGCGGGCCGCAGGCGCACCCGGACGGCGTCGGCGCCGGACCGGTACAGGCGGACCCCGCTGAACGAGAACGGCAGCACGGTCGCCGCGTCCGGGCCGGCCGCTTCCCCGGAGGGGAGGGCCGCGTGCAGCGCGGCGTCCAGCAGCGCCGGGTGCAGTCCGAACGCCCCGGCGTCGACGGCCGCCGGTTCCGGCAGCTCGGCCTCGGCCCACACGTCCTCACCACTGCGCCACCACCGGCGCAGGCCCTGGAAGGCCGGGCCGTACTCGTAGCCGAGCCCCGCCAACTCCAGGTAGCGGGCGGCCGGTTCGGCCGACGCGGTTCCGGCCGGCGGCCCGCCGACGGTGTCCGGCGCCGGCGTCCGCGCCGTGCCGAGCCGGCCGGTGGCGTGGTGCGTCCAGTCCGGCCGGTCGGTGGTGCGCGCGTACACGTCCACGGTGCGGCCGCCGTCGTCGTCGGGGGCGCCCACGACGGTCTGCACCCGCACGCCGCCGCGTTCGGGCAGCGGCAGGGGTCGCTGGACGGTCAGCTCCTCCAGTTCCGTGCAGCCCGTCTCGTCCCCGGCGTGCACGGCGAGTTCGACGAACGCGGCACCCGGCAGGACCACCGTGCCGTGCACGCCGTGGTCGGCCAGCCAGGGCTGGCGCTGCCGGGACAGCTCCCCGGTCAGGAGCACCTCTCCGGTGGTGGCCACGGTGGCGGCGGCGCCCAGCAGCGGATGCGTGGCGGCGTCCATGCCGAGCACCGCCGGGTCGGCCGCGCCGGCCGGGGCGGGCAGCCAGAAGTGCTGACGCTGGAAGGCGTAGACGGGGAGGTCGGGCCGTGGTCCGCCGGCACCGGTCGCGGGGGTCCACTCGACGGGTACGCCGCGTACGTACGCCTCGGCAAGGGACCGCAGGAAGCGGTCGGGGCCGCCCTGGTCGCGGCGCAGCGTGCCGACGACCACGGCGGAGCTGCCCGTCGATTCCACGGTGTCCTGCACCGCGGCGGTGAGCAGGGGGTGCGGGCTGACCTCGACGTAGGCCCGGTGCCCGGCGTCGTCCAGGGCGCGGACGGCCTCCTCGAAGCGGACGGTGTGGCGCAGGTTGCTGTACCAGTACTCCGCGTCCAGTGCGGCCGTGTCGATCGGTTCGCCCGTCACGGTGGAGTAGAAGGGGATGTCGGCGGTGCGCGGTTCGAGGCCGGCGAGGCGCTCCAGGAGGGTGGCGCGGATCCGTTCCACCTGCGGGGAGTGGGAGGCGTAGTCGACCGCGACGAGCCGGGCCCACACGCCGTCGGCGGTCAGCTCGGCGGCCAGGTCCTCCAGGGCGGCGGGTTCGCCCGCCAGGACCACCGCGGCGGGTCCGTTGACGGCCGCCACGGACACCCGGCCGTCCCGGTCCGCGAGACGCCGTTCCACCTCGGCGGCGGGGAGCGCCACGGACATCATGCCGCCGGTGCCCGCCAGGTCACGCAGGGCGGCGCTGCGCAGGGCGCTCACCTTGGCGGCGTCGCGCAGGGACAGCGCGCCCGCCACGCACGCGGCCGCGATCTCCCCCTGCGAATGCCCCACCACCGCGTCCGGCTCCACCCCGAACGACCGCCACAACGCGGCCAACGACACCATCACCGCGAACGACACCGGCTGCACCACGTCCACCCGCTCCAGCGACGCGGCACCCCCCTCCCCCCGCACCACGTCCAGCAACGACCAGTCCGTGAACTCCCCCAACGCCGCCGCACACTCCGCCATCCGCGCCGCGAACACCGGCGACGCGCCCAGCAGCTCCACCGCCATCCCCGCCCACTGCGCCCCCTGACCCGGGAACACGAACACCGTGCGGGGGTCGACGTCGGCCTGTCCGTGCACGAGGCCGGGGTCGTCCTGGTCGGTCGCCAGCGCGCGCAGCCGGCGCACCAGGTCGGTGGGGTTATCGGCGGTGACCACGGCCCGGTGGGTCAGGGCGGCGCGGCCGGCGGCCACGCGTGCGACCTGCGGGACGGTGGTGCCGGGGTGGGTCTCCACATGGGTGGCGAGCCGCTCCGCCTGGGCGCGCAGGGCGGCTCCGGTGTGCCCGGACAGCACCACGGGCACGGGGCCGGGGCGCAGCTGCGCCTCTCCTTCGGCCTCCTCGACGGAGGCCGGGGCCTGTTCGATGACGACGTGGGCGTTGGTGCCGCTGATCCCGAAGGAGGAGACGGCGGCCCGGCGCGGCCGTCCGGTGTCCGGCCAGGGCCGGTCCTCGGTGAGCAGCCGCACCGCGCCCGACTCCCAGTCCACGTGCGGGGACGGCTCGTCCACGTGCAGGGTGCGCGGCAACACACCGCGCCGCATCGCCTGCACGGCCTTGATCACTCCGGCCACGCCGGCCGCCGCCTGGGTGTGCCCGATGTTCGACTTCAGCGAGCCCAGCCACACGGGGGACTCGGCGCGGCGGGAGCCGTAGGTGGCCAGCAGGGCCTGCGCCTCGATCGGGTCGCCGAGCGCCGTACCGGTGCCGTGCGCCTCGACCAGGTCGACGTCCGCCGCGGACAGCCCGGCCGCGCCCAGCGCCGCACGGATCACCTGCTCCTGGGCGAGTCCGCTGGGCGCGGTCAGGCCGTTGGACGCCCCGTCCTGGTTGACCGCCGATCCCCGCAGCACGCCGAGGACACGGTGCCCGGCGCGCCGGGCGTCGGAGAGGCGCTGCAGCACCAGCAGGCCCACGCCTTCCGCCCAGCCCGTGCCGTCGGCCGCCGCCGCGAACGACTTGCAGCGCCCGTCCGGGGACAGCCCGCGCTGCCGGGAGAACTCCACGAAGATGCCGGGGGTGGCCATCACCGTCGCGCCGCCCGCGAGGGCCAGGGAGCACTCCCCTGCGCGCAGGGCCTGCGCCGCCATGTGCAGCGCCACCAGGGAGGACGAGCAGGCGGTGTCCACCGTGACCGCGGGGCCCCGCAGGCCCAGGGTGTAGGCGATGCGGCCGGAGGCCACGCTCGCCGTGGTGCCGGTGAGGACGTAGCCGTCGGCGCCCGCGGCGCCCTCGTGCATCCGGGGGCCGTAGTCCTGGGCCATGACCCCGGCGAACACGCCGGTGTCCGAGTCCCGCAGGGACAACGGGTCCACTCCGGCCCGTTCCAGGGCCTCCCAGGAGGTCTCCAGCAGCAGCCGCTGCTGCGGGTCCATCGCGAGCGCCTCGCGGGGCGAGATCCCGAACAGCCCCGCGTCGAAGCGCGCCGCGTCGTACAGGAAGCCACCGGAACGGGCGTAGGTGCGTCCGGGCCGGTCCGGGTCGGAGTCGAACAGGCGGTCCAGGTCCCAGCCCCGGTCGGTGGGGAACGCGCCGATCGCGTCACCGCCCGCGGCGACGAGGTCCCACAGGTCGTCCGGGGAGGCGATCCCGCCGGGGTAGCGGCAGGCCATCCCGACGATGGCGATCGGTTCGGCGACGGACGCCCCCGTCCTCGCCCCGGCCCCCCTCCCCGCCCCGGCCCCCGGGTCCGCGACGGATGCGGGGGCACCCGTCCCCCCGCCTGGTCCGGGCGCCGGGTCCGGCGCGTACGACGGGACGGCGGCGAGTTCGGCGTCGAGGTGCTCGATCATCCGCGCGGGAGTGGCGTGGGTCAGCACCGCGGTCGGGGGCACCCGCAGCCCGGTGGCCTCGGCGAGCCGGTGTCCCAGCTCGACGGTCATCAGCGAGCTGAAGCCCAGCTCCTTGAACGGCCGGCGCAGGTCCAGCTGCTCGGCGGACTCCAGTTCCAGTGCCGCGGCCACCTCCGTGCGCACCAACGTGCGGACCGCCTGGGTCCGTTGGGCAGCGGGCAGCGCGGCCAGGGGCGAGGCCGGCGCCTCGGCCCGCGGCGTCCCGGCCGTGACGGGGGTGGTTCCGCCGGTGATCCAGTGCCTGCGCCGCTGGAAGGGGTACGTCGGCAGGGGCACACGGCGGGCGCCGGTCCCGGCGTGGAAGCGCGTCCAGTCGACCGGGACGCCACGGGCGTGCACCCGGGCGACCGCGGTGAGCAGCGACCTCAGGTCGGGGCGGTCACCGCCGGTCATCGCGGCGGCGAAGGCCACGTCGTCCGGCGCGTTGGCCGGTCCCATGGCGCACAGGGTGCCGTCGGGGCCGAGTTCGAGGAACGTCCGCGCACCACCCGCGCAGGCCGTCCCGACGGCGTCGGCGAACCGCACGGTGTCACGGGTGTGCCGCGCCCAGAACTCCGGCCAGTCGAGCCCGGTCGGGTCGAGCTCGGTGCCGGTGAACGAGGAGATGACCCGCAGCCGGGGCCGCTGCCAGCGGACCCGGGACGCGGCCTGCCGCATTCCGTCGAGGATGGGGTCCATGTGCGCCGAGTGGCTGGCGAACCGGATCCGGAGGCGGCGGGTGCGCCGTCCTGACCGCTCCCACTTCCGCGCGATCTCCAGGGTGGCTTCCTCGTCGCCCGCCAGGACGGTGGCGGTGGGGGTGTTGAGCGCCGCGATCGACACCGCGCCGCCGGACGCCCGCACGTCCGGGGTCAGTTCGGCCTCGGACGCCTCCACCAGGACCGAGGCACCGCCGGGCGGCACGTGCTGCATCAGCCGGCCCCGGGTGGCCACGAGGGCGCAGGCGTCGGGCAGGGACATCGCCCCGGCCACGTGCAGCGCGGCCAGTTCACCGAAGGAGTGGCCGAGCACCGCGTCGGGGCGCACGCCCCAGCTCTCCACGAGGCGGAACAGCGCGACCTGGACGGCGAACAACGCGGGCTGGGTGTACTCCGGTTCGTCGAGCAGCGCCGCGTCCCGCGAGCCCTCCTCGGCGAACATCACCTCCAGCAGCGGCCGTTGCAGGTGCGCGCGCATCTCTTCGGCGATCTCCTCCACGGCCGCGGCGTACACGGGGTGGCGGAGGTGGATCTCGTGGCCCATGCCCGGTCGCTGGTTGCCCTGGCCGGCGAAGAGGAACACCGTCCGTCCGGGCGCGGCCGTGCCGCGGACCACGCGGGCCTGGGGTTCTCCCGCGGCCAGGGCCCGCAGCAGGCCGGGCACGTCGCCGGGGGTGTCGGCGACGAGGACCGCGCGCTGCGGCAGCGGGCTGCGGGTGGTGGCCAGTGAGTACGCCAGGTCCAGCGGGGACGGTGCGTCGGTCGTGGTCAGGCGGTCGGCCAGCGCGGTCAGCGCGGCCGGCGTGCGCGCCGACACGGGGACGAGGACGGGACCGTCGTAGCGCGGCGCCTCCTGCCGGCCGGCGGGACCGGCGGCGGGCGCCGCGGACAGCACGACGTGGCAGTTGGCGCCGCCCATGCCGAACGAGCTGACCCCGGCGAGCGGCGTCCCCCCGGTGTCGGGCCACGGCTCCGCCTCGGTGACCACGCGCAGCCCGAGGTCGTCGAGCGGGATGCGGGGGTTGGGGGTACGGAAGTTGAGGCTGGGCACCAGCTCGCGGTGGGACAGGCACAGGATCGTCTTGAGCAGGCCCGCGATCCCGGCCGCGCCCTCCAGGTGTCCGATGTTCGTCTTCACCGAGCCGACGTGCAGGGGCCGTTCACGATGGGCCACCGCGCCCAGCGCCGACGCCTCCACCGGGTCGCCGAGGGGCGTGCCGGTGCCGTGCAGTTCGACGTAGTCCACGTCCTGGGGTGCCACCCCCGCCGAGGCGCAGGCGGCGCGCAGCACGTCCTGCTGGGCCTCCTGGCGGGGGGCGGTCAGTGAGTCGCCGCCGCCGTCGTTGTTGGCGGCGCTGCCGAGGATCACCGCGTGCACGGTGTCCCCGTCGGCCAGTGCCGCCGCCAGCGGCTTGAGCAGCAGCACCGCGCCGCCCTCACCGCGGACGAACCCGTTGGCCCGTGCGTCGAAGGTGTGGCAGCGCCCGTCCGGGGAGAGGGCTCCGAGCGCACGGGTGACGTCGTACCCGTCCTGGACGATGTTCAGGTTGACGCCGCCGACGACGGCCACGGAGCACTCGCCCGCCGCCAGGGCCCGGCACGCCACGTGCACGGCCACCAGGGCGGAGGACTGGGCGCTGTCCACCACCATGCTCGGCCCGCTCAGGCGGAGCGCGTAGGACACCCGGTTGGCGATCATCGCCCGGTTGCGGCCCGTGGCCGAGTGCGGGCTGAGCCGGTCGCCGCGCAGGGTGGCGTAGTCGTCGTACGTGGCGCCGACGTACACGCCGGTGCCGCCGTCGGTGCCGCCCCCGTCACCGGGGACGATGCCGGCGTCCTCGAACGCCTCCCAGGCCAGCTCCAGCACCAGGCGCTGCTGGGGGTCCATGACGGCCGCCTCGCCCGGGGAGATGCCGAAGAACTGCGCGTCGAAGGAGTCGACCTGGTCGAGGAAGCCGGCGCGCACCGGTTCGCCGGACGGGAGCACGGGGGCGGCGGGCCCGTCCGGGTGGGTGCGCCGGGGGCCGGGTTCGCCCAGGGCGTCGCGCCCCTCGCGCAGCAGTGCCCAGAACGCGGCCGGGTCGGCCGCCCCCGGCAGCCGGCAGGCCAGGCCGACGACGGCCACGGGCACCTGCGCGGGGGCGGTGTCCATGCGGTCACCCATCCGGGACTTCCCCTCCGCCCCGTCGGTTGGCGCGACGCGGGCATGTCGGACCCACCCGGCGGACACACCGGGCGGACGGTACGGACGGTCACTGGCGGAAGCGGCGCGCACGGGGCGCCGGTCACGTGGCACAGCGGAGTGCGTCGACGGGGTGGCGACGCGCTGATCGGAGTCGTGTTTGTGTGTGGGGGGCGGCTTTGTGTGTGTGGGGGGGCGGCGCGGCCCGCCGTCGGGGGCGGGTGCGCCGCGCCGGCCGGAGTCCCTCACGGCGTGGAGACGTCGTCGGGGGCCGGGAGGGTGGGCGGGCGGGCGGGCGGCGGATCAGGCCCGGACGAACTCCACGGGGACCTCCAGCGCCACCGTGTGCTTGCTGTTGGCGGCCCACGGCACCGGCCCGCTCAGGCGCACCTCGGCGACCCGGTCGAGGAGCGCGGTGAACAGGGTGCGCAGTTCGAGCCGGGCGAGGTCCACGGCGAGGCAGACGTGGGGGCCGCGGCCGAAGGCGAGGTGCGGGTTGGGGTTGCGGCGCACGTCGAAGGACATGGCGTCGGGGAAGACGCTCTCGTCCCGGTTGGCCGACGACCACCACAGGGTCACCTTGTCGCCGCGCCGGAACCGCACGTCCCGGAACGTGAAGTCCTCGGTGGCCGTGCGCCGGTTGTACGGCGTCGGCGTGGACCAGCGCATCATCTCCTCGACGGCGCCGTCCAGCAGGGAGCGGTCCGCGCGCAGGGCCTGCCACTGCTCGGGGTGCTCGGCCAGGGCGAGCAGACCGACGGCGATGACGTTGCGGGTCGGCTCGCTCCCGGCCAGGGTCAGCAGGTTGACGAACACCTCCCGCTCGTAGGGGCGCAACGGCGACTCGCCGTGGCCCTCGGGGAGTTCACCCGCGGCGATGACGGACAGGAAGTCCTGCGCCGGCTCGGCCCTCTTCCGGGCGAGCAGCTGCACCCCGTACTGGTACATCGCGAGGAGGGCGGCCTGGCTGCGCGAGGACGACTCGCCGGAGGCACGGTCCTCGTACCCCATCACCACTTCGGTCCAGTCGACGAACTGCGGCCAGTCGGCGCGTGGTACGCCCATCAACGCGGCCATGACCTCGACGGAGAAGCGGCCGGCGACGTCGTTCTGGAAGTCGCAGGAGCCGCGCTCGACGACCTCGGAGACGATCGCCTCGGCCCGCTCGGTGATGAGCGGGCCGAGCGCCTCGAGCACGGGCCCCGTCACGGACGGACTGACCAGGTCGCGCAGCAGGCGGTGGCGCGGGTCGTCCATCATGTTGAGCATCGCGCCGGAGTAGGTGCCGGCGGGCAGGTCGTCGAGGTGGGTGCCGCCGCCCTCGCGGTCGCCGCCGCCCTGGGAGGACAGGAGGGGGTGTTCCGCCGCCTCGACGACGTCGTCGTAGCGGGAGAGGACCCAGAAGTCCTCGCCGTCACGGGTCCGTCCGGGCGGGTGGCGCAGGACGGGTGCCTCCTTGCGCAGCCGGGCGAACACCTCGTGCGGGAAGCCGTCGGTGAAACGGTCCTGGTCGCTGAGGTCGAAACCGCCGAGCACGGCGGGCAGTTGCTCCCCGCCCACCTCGGCGGCGCTGCGTAACGTCGGAACGGCGGGCTGCTCCAGCGACATGGACGCTCCTTAGGACGGTGACGCACCGAGGGCAGTCGAACTGCAGTTCACGCCATGTCCGCGCAGCGGGTCAAGCGATGTCGGCCAGGAGGCCGCGGTCGGGGCCGCTTGCTAGCAATTCCCTTAGACATGTGCCCGGCTGGTGAGACGGACCGGTGCTGGCGGGAGGTCCCCGACGCACCGGTCCGACGACCAGCGGGGCGCCCCCGGACCGCTCCGGGGGCGCCGTGGTCACCGGTCGACGCCGCCCAGGACGGGGTCGATGGAGGCGATGACGACGATGACGTCGGCGACCTGGCCGCCCTCGGCCATAGCCGCCATGGCCTGCAGGTTGGTGAACGACGGGTCGCGGAAGTGGACCCGGAAGGGGCGCGTGCCCCCGTCCGAGACGACGTGGACGCCGAGTTCGCCCTTGGGCGACTCCACGGACACGTAGATCTGCCCCGGCGGGACCCGGAAGCCCTCGGTGACCAGCTTGAAGTGGTGGATCAGGGACTCCATGGAGGTGCCCATGATCTGCTTGATGTGGTCGGGCGAGTTGCCCAGGCCGTCCGGTCCGAGAGCCAGCTGGGCGGGCCAGGCGATCTTCTTGTCGGCGACCATCACCGGGCCGGGCTGGAGCCGGTCCAGGCACTGGTCGACGATCCGCAGCGACTGGCGCATCTCCTCGAGCCGGATGAGGAAGCGGCCGTAGGCGTCGCAGGTGTCGGTGGTCGGGACGTCGAAGTCGTACGTCTCGTAGCCGCAGTACGGCTGCGCCTTGCGCAGGTCGTGCGGCAGGCCGGTGGAGCGCAGGATCGGGCCGGTGACACCGAGGGCCATGCACCCGGTCAGGTCGAGGTGGGCGACGTCCTGCATGCGCGCCTTGAAGACCGGGTTGCCGGAGGCGAGCTTGTCGTACTCGGGCAGGTTCTTGCGCAGCGTCCCTACCAGTTCGCGCAGCTGGTCGACGGCCCCGGCCGGCAGGTCCTGGGCGAGTCCGCCGGGCCGGATGAACGCGTGGTTCATCCGCAGGCCGGTGATCAGCTCGTAGGCGTCCAGGATCAGTTCGCGGTCGCGGAAGCCGTAGATCATGACCGTGGAGGCACCGAGCTCCATGCCGCCCGTGGCGATGGCCACCAGGTGCGAGGAGATGCGGTTGAGCTCCATCAGCAGGACGCGCACGACGGTGGCCCGGTCGGGGACCTGGTCCTCGATGCCCAGCAGCTTCTCGACGGCCAGGCAGTACGCCGTCTCGTTGAAGAACGACGTGAGGTAGTCCATGCGGGTGACCAGGGTGGTGCCCTGGGTCCATGTGCGGTACTCGGTCTGCTTCTCGATGCCGGTGTGGAGGTAGCCGATGCCGCAGCGGGCCTCGGTGACCGTCTCGCCGTCGATCTCCAGGATCAGCCGGAGCACCCCGTGGGTGGAAGGGTGCTGGGGACCCATGTTGACGACGATGCGTTCGTCGTTGGCGCGGGCCGCCGAGCTGACGATCTCGTCCCAGTCGCCGCCGGTGACCGTGTAGACGGTGCCTTCCGTCGTCTCCCGGCCGGCACGGGGCGAGGTGGGCGTGGGCGTCGTCGTCATGACCGGCTGCCCTTCGCCCGGGGGGACATGGTCCGGAGCGTGCCTCGCCCGCTCATCGCAGGAGCCCCTTCATCTCGATGGTCGGCAGCGCCGTGCGGGCCGCCTCCTCCGCCTCGCGGGCGGCCTCCTCGGCGTTCACGCCCAGCTTGGAGGTGCGGATCTTCTCGTGCAGCTTCAGGATCGCGTCCATCAGCATCTCGGGGCGGGGCGGACAGCCGGGCAGGTAGATGTCGACCGGGACGATGTGGTCGACGCCCTGCACGATCGCGTAGTTGTTGAACATGCCGCCCGAGGAGGCGCAGACCCCCATGGAGATGACCCACTTGGGGTTGGGCATCTGGTCGTAGATCTGGCGCAGGACCGGGGCCATCTTCTGACTGACCCGCCCGGCGACGATCATGAGGTCGGCCTGGCGGGGTGAGCCGCGGAAGACCTCCATACCGAACCGCGCCAGGTCGTAGCGCCCGGCGCCGGCCGCCATTAACTCGAATGCGCAGCAGGCCAGTCCGAAGGTCGCCGGGAACACCGACGCCTTGCGCACCCAGCCCGCGGCCTGCTCGACGGTACTCAGCAGGAAGCCGCTCGGCAGGCTCTCTTCCAGTCCCATGGACTTGTCCTCCAGCAGTTCTGGTCGTCCGGTCCCGGACCACCGCGCCTCCGGAGGCACGAGGGGGGCGTCGGCGCCCGCGGCCGTGGGGGTGAATCGTGAGCTTGTGAGGTGGTTCACAATCCGACGGGGGCCATCCTAATCCAGCGAATGTGATCTGCGACATACCGGTGAGGGCTGCCCGTGTGACCTTGGACACCTGACGGTCGCTCAACTGCCCATCGTCTGATAGGAGAAGAACCCTTCCGGGGCGCTGACCTCCGGCGCGGCACCAAACGCCGGTACGCCCGTCAAGCAGCCATGCGTTCCAGCGCGGGGATGACCGCCCGCAGGTCCTCGTCGTCGACCGTCGCCGTCGACCGGCACCGCACCTCCGGCGGCGCGTTGAAGGCGACACCGCACCCGACGACGTCGAACAGCGGGGCGTCCGTGCCGTCGGCGCTCACCACCGCGCAGTCCTCGGGCCGCAGCCCCAGGTCGGCCGCCCGGCGCACCGCCATCTCGCAGTGACCGGCGGCGCCCACCGCAGCGGTGCCGCGCCCGGTGAAATGTCCCCCTCGTGCCTCCAGGGCCGTCCCCGTGTAGGAGTGGAACCCCAGAAGTTCGGCGAGGTAGGCGCCGATGGGCGCCCATTCCGCCGTGGCGATCACCGGCAGGAGCCGGTGCTCCCAGCACCATGCCGCCGTCTCGCGCACACCGGGCAGCGGGCGCAGCGTCCCCAACTCCGAGCACAGGGCCCGGGTCGGCACCCCGGCCCACCGTGAGGCGTCGAGGCGGGTCCCCCCGTCCTCCTCCGGGGCGGTGCGCAGACCGAGGCGGCGCTCCATGAGACAGGACGGGTTCGACTCCTCGATGAGGACACCGGCCGAGAAGAACACAGCCCCGACGTGCGACGAGATGGACACCGCACCACCATGCCAGCCGGTCGGTGCGGGCAGAAGGCGAACCGTGTCACGGAGGGTCGGACTGGTGCCGGGGAACGCGCGGGGTGCCCCGATCGTCCTGGAAGGGGGGGCGGGGAACTCGCCGTGGCCAGGTGATCGTTCCACCGGTTGCGGGCCATGGTGGTCCCCCCGACCGGCAGTTGCCGTCGGCACGCGTGCCGACGACGACCGGGTGGGCATCATTCCACTGACCACGGGGGTCGGGGAGGACATCGGTCTCCCCGGAGAGAAGGATGCTCATGACCACTGCCGCAGAAGGCGGGGAATTAGGCCGGGCCGACCACGGGAGGGCGGCCGGGCCACCGGTCGACCGTGACGGTGAACTCGCCCTGCTGTCCGCGGCCGTCCGCGACGCCGCGGCCGGCCGGCCCGGACTGGTCGTCCTGGACGCACCGGACGGCATGGGCAGGACGACGTTGATGAACGGGCTCCTGTTCGAAGCGCACGCAGCGGGTCTGCGGGTGCTCCGGGCAGACGGAGTGGCGGCGGGCCACACGGCGCCGCTGAGCACCGTAAGGGCCCTGCTCGAACCCCTGTCGGACGGCGCCAGCCGTCGTCCGTCCGCCCGGCACCCCACCGCACAGCCCGGCGAGGAGCCCCCGAGGCACGACGTGCTCCCCCGGTCCGACGTCGGGGGCAGTGACGTCCCGCACGGCGTGCTGGACGCCCTCCACCAGGTGGTGCGCCGGGCCGCCCGTGAACGCCCCCTGCTGATCGCGGTCGACGACGCGCACGCGGCGGAACCCGCCTCGCTGCGCTTCCTGGCCCACGTCGCACGTCGGATGGCGGGCCTGCCGGTCCTGCTGTGCGTGGCGCGTCGCAGCGGCGGCGGATCGCCGCTGCTGGACGAGATCGCGGCGCTCCCGATGTGCCGCGTCCTGCGGCCGCTCCCCCTCACACCGGGCGGCATCGGCCTCCTGGCACGGCGTCTGACCGGCCGGGACGTGGACGACGGGTTCGGCGCGGCGTGCCGGGCCGCCACCGGAGGCAGTCCCCTGCTGGTGACGCACCTGCTGACCGCACTGCGCGACGCGCGGCTCCCTCCGACGGCGGACGCCCTCGCCGCACTGGATGCAAAGGCCCTGGAGGGCTTCCGTGCGTGTGTCGTCCGCCTGCTGGACGGGCAGCCGACGACGGTGCGGCGTGCGGCCCGTGCCCTGGCGGTACTGGGGGACGGGATGCCGCGGGAGACCTGCGCACGGCTGGCCGCGCTCGATCCCGGCGTCTTCGAGCGGTGTCTCGCGGCTCTCGGCGCTGTGGGACTCGTCGACGCGCAGGCCGACGGCGGGACGTGGTGCTTCGCCCATCCGCAGGTGCGTGCCGCCGCGGCCACGGGCGTGTCGTCCGACGAGAAGTCCCTGCTGCACGGTCTGGCCGCGCGGCTGCTGCACGAGTCCGGTGCCGGCGTCACGGAGGTCGCCGAGCAGCTGCGGCAGTCGCCGGAGTCGGCGACCCGCCCCTGGGCGCGGGCCGTGCTGCGGGAGGCCGCTCGGGAGATGACGCTGCAGGGCTTCCCCGACCGCGCCGTCGAACTGCTGCGCCCGTGCGTGCCGCCCGGTCACGAGGGCACGTGTGCGCCGGAGTTGCTGCTGGACCTGGGGCTGGCCGAGAGCCGGGTGGACCCCTCGGCCGGCGCGGCCCGGCTGGCCGTGGCACTGGACCGGCTCACCTGTTCGCAAGCGCGTCTGACGGCCTTGGGCGCCCTGGCCGGCGCGCTGATGCGGTCCGGGGAGGTGTCCCGCGCGACGGCGCTGATCGACCGCTGTCGTGAGTACGGCACGGACTCCGCCGCCGCGGCGAGCAGCGCCCAACTGCTCGAAGCGCAGCTCCTGCTCGTCGCCACCGGCCACCGCGCGACCTACTCGCGACTGCTCGCCAGCACCTCCCTCGACCTCGGTCTCCCCGGCGACACGGCCGCCCGCCGCGCGCTCCTCGCCTCCCGCGCGGTCGTGTGTGCCGCTCGCGCGGACCGCGTCGCCGAGGCCCGCGACGCGGCGCGCACGGTCCTCGCCCACGGCACTCCGGTCACCGACGCGGTGTCCACCCTCGGTACGGCCGCGTCGGTGCTCCTCTACACGGACCGGCCGCGCGAATCGGCCGAGGCGTTCCGGCAGTTGCTCGACGCGCCGCACGTGACGCGGGAGGAGGCCTACCCCACGCTGCTGGCGCTGACGGCGGAGGCCCACGCGCGTCTCGGCGCGCTCGGCGAAGCCCTGCGCACCACCACCGCGGCCCTGGAAGGCGTCACCCCCGCCCCCGCCACACGGCTCGCGGCACTGCCGCTGGCCGTCCGGCTGCACACCCTGCTGGACCAGGGTGACCTCGCGGCCGGCACCGCACTCGTCCGGGACCTGCCCGACCCCCTGGACGACGAGGCGTGGCAGTGGAACGAGGTGCTGTGCGCACGCGGGCGGCTGCGTCTGGCCTCCGACGACGTCGAGGGCGCCCTGGACGACCTGACCGAGTGCGGTCGCCGGCAGAGGGCCTGGCACCGCACGAGCCCGGCGGTGTCGTCCTGGTGGTACTGGGCCGGGCGCTCCCATCTCGCCCGGGGCGACCGCGCGACGGCCCGGCAACTGGCCGACGACGCCATCGAGTCGGCGCGCGCGGCCCACCTTCCGTGCGCCCTCGCCCAGGGTCTGGAACTCCGGGCGGCGACGGAGGCGGCGCGGCACCGGCCGCTGCTGCTGCAGGAGGCGGAGGCGGTCCTGGCGACCACCTCCGCGGCCTTGCTGCTGGCCCGCGTGCGCGTGGCCCGCGGCCGGGCGCTGCACCGGTGCGGCGACAAGCAGGCGGCACGCGCGGTGCTGCGCAAGGCCTGGGAGGAGACGTACGCCCTGGGCGCCCCCGCTCTGCACGCGGAGGCGCACACGGCCCTGCTCGCCACCGGTGCGCGGCCCCGCCGCCCGGTGCCGAGCGGAGTGGACGCCCTGACGCGCAGCGAACGCCGGGTCGCGAAACTGGCCGACAGCGGCCTCACCAACGCGGTCATCGCGAGGACCCTGTGCGTGACCCGGCGCACCGTGGAGGTCCATCTCACCGCCGTCTACCGCAAGTTGAACGTGGCCGGCCGGAGGGAGCTGCGGTTCGTCCTGCGGGCCGGCGACGAGGGGGCACCTCATGCTGTGGGAGCGTGAGACCGCGACGGCCGCTGCCGAAGCCGCCCTGCGACGGGCTGCGCACGGCGGGGGCTCCCTGCTCCTGGTCGAAGGCGCGCTCGGCGCCGGCAAGTCCGCCTTCCTGCACTCCTTGACCTCCCTGTCCGACCGTCACGGGGCCCCGGTGCTGGCGGCGCACGCGTCGCCGAACGAGGAGGGCTTCGAGTACGGCGTCGTCCGCCAGTTGGCCGACGCCTGCCCACCCGTCGGGGCCCGGTGGCCCGCCGACTCGTTCGCCGCACTCGTGGACGTCGCCGCGCCGGGCCGACCACTCGTGATCACCGTGGACGACCTGCACTGGTGTGACACGGCGTCCTTGCGATCGCTGCTCACGGTGCTCGCTCCCGGAGTGCCGGGCGGGGTGGTCCTCGTCGTCTCGGTGCTCAGCGGGCACGTGCGCGTGGGCCGCCCGCGACTTCGTGCCGTGCTCGCGCGGGCGACCTCGACCGTCGATCTGTCCCCCCTCGGACCACGGAGCGTGCGCGCGCTCGCCGAAGCCGCTTACGGCACTCGGGTCGAGGAGCCGTTCGCCCGCGCCCTGCACACGGCATCCGGCGGCAGTCCCCTGGTGGTGCACGGCCTCCTGGACGAAGCCGTGTACCGCGGCCTGGAGCCGGCCGGCGCGCACGCCCCGGCCATCGCCGCCCTCCGGCCGGACCGCGTACGGCGGCGTCTCGCCTCCTACCTCGGCACCCAGCCGGCGGACGTGCGCCGCGCCGCCCACGCCCTGGCCGTGCTGGGCACCGCCGCGGATCCTCCCCTGCTCGACGCCCTGGCGGGGCTGACGGGCCCGGCACGCGCCCGGGCCGTCGTGTCCCTGCGCCGGTCGGGTCTGGTCGGCGGCGACGGGAGCGTCTTCGGCTCCGTCCTGCGGGACCTGCTCGTGGAAGCCTTGCCCGCCGACCAGCGTTCCGCGCTGCACGGTGCGGCCGCCGACGTGTTGTACCGCGCGGGGTACCCCGCCGAGACGGTGGCCGAGCACCTGATGGCCGTACCCGCGCTGCACGGCGGGCGGACCGTCGCCCTGCTCCGCGCCGCCGCGGACAGCGCCCTGCACCGCGGTTCGCCCCGGAGCGCGGCGCGCTACCTGCGCCGGGCGCTGGTGAACGTCCCCTCCGCCGACCCCGAGCGGGCACGCCTGCTGGTCGACCTCGCCACCGCCGAGCGGAGCTTCGCCCCAGCGGCCTCGCTGCGCCACGTGGTCGAAGCCCTGCCGCTGTTGCGCCACGCGCACGAGCGCGCCGCCGCGCTGGCGCGGCTGGGCCCACTGCACCTCGATCCGGCGGCCTTCCGCATCCGCTCCACCTTCCGGCGGCTGATACACGACCTGCGGCGGTGTCCTCCGGCCGAGCGCCCCTCGACGATCTCCGAGGAAGTCGACCGGGACCTGCTGCTGCGTCTGCGAGCCCGCGCGTACGCGCTCTCCACCGACGACCGGGACGCCCACGCCATGCTGTCCGCGTTCCAGGGCCTCGCACCGGACCCGGCGACGCGGACACCCGGCGAGCGCGAGATGGCCGCGTCCCTCATCCACCACGCTCTGGTGACCAACTCCGCGCCGGCCCCCCGACTCGCCGCGCTCGCCTCCCGGTTGCTGCAGCGGGAGCCCGCCGCGCCGGACCGGATCCACACGGTCCTGCCCCTCGCGCTGAACGTCCTGGCCGCCACCGGGCACCCCGGTGACGCCGCGGCCTGGCTGCGCGCCGCGGCACCGGCCGCCGCGCGGCAGGGCGCCGAAGCGGAACTCGTCGTCATCCGGGCCGCACAGGCGCTGGTCGCCCTCGCCGCGGGTCGCCCGGGCCGGGCCCGCCGTGAGGCCCAGGCGCTCGAGGCCGCGGCGGAGGGCGGGGACGGGGACCTTCCCCCGGTCTGCCTGGCGGCCGTCGCCCTGATCGCCCTGGACACCGAGGAGCCGGAGCGGGCGGAGCGGCTCCTCGCGCGGCACCCGCTGCACGCCGAGGACCCGCGGCTGACGGCGCTGCTGCACGCGGCGCGGGGCGCTCTGTCGGCGCGCGGCGGGGACCCGCGCACCGCGCTGCACCGGTTCCGGACGGCCGGGCACGTCCTCGAGCAGATCGGCTGGCGCAATCCGGTCATCCTGCCGTGGTCCGGTTGCGCCGCGCTCATGCACCACCGCCTCGGCGAGGACCCAGAGGCGGTGACCGCCGCCCGCCAGGACGTGGAACGGGCGCGGGCGTTCGGTGCCCCCCTGCCCCTCGGCCGGGCGCTCGGTGTCCTCGGCCGGGTCACAGCGGGCCGAGCGGGTACCGAACGGCTGGAGGAGTCCGTGGCCGTCCTCGAACAGGGCTCCAGTCCCTACGAGTTGAGCCGCGCCCTCCACGCGCTCGGCGGCCGGCCGGAGCAGGATCCGGCCCGTCGCCTGGCCCTGTGCCGACGGGCTCTGGAGCTCGCCGTCGACTGCGGAGCGCCCTGGCTCGCCGACCGCGTCCGGCGGCGCCTGGACGACACCCGGGCGGAGACGGCGGCCTCGTCCGCGGACCCCCTCACGCCGTCCGAGCGACGGGTGGCCCGGCTGGCCGCCTCGGGGCTGAGCAACTCCGCGATCTCACTCCGGCTGGGCATCTCCTCGCGCATGGTGGAGAGGCACCTGACCCAGTCGTACCGGAAGTTGGACATCCCCGGGAAGACCCACCTGCCGTACGCCCTGGAGGGGGTCCCCGCCGAGCCCGCCGAGTGATCGCCCGGCCCTGGTGCGGCGAGCCGGTGGGGACGGGACCGGAACGCCTGGACCGCTTTGCGTTCCCGCACCACCGAACCAACGCACCACAGTCTTTCGCGGGCGAGCAAGAGTTTGCTTGACCCGCTCCGGAGGCGATTCCTAGGCTCCGAGTCAATTGATCGGAGTACGGTTCCGGACCCACGCCACAGCTGGGCACCCTTCTCCTCCCTCGCACGTCTTCGGCGCACATCCCCACGTCTGAATCCAGAAAGTGGTACGTCGCAGTGACCAGGCGAACAGCAGGCAGTCCGCTCAACGCAGACCCGATGACGACGTCACCCGCCCGCCTCCTCCCCCGGCACCCCGGTGAGGGGCGGGCCCTCCCCCACCACGGCCACGGCGCCTACACGGCGCACGTCGACCCGGACATGTGCATCGTCGCGGCCGAACCGGACTTCGCGCGCCAGTTCGACCGCACATCGGCCGACACCTGCGGTCGCAGCCTCTTCGACCTGCTGCACCCCAGCTGCCCGCCCACGCTCCACGGACAGTTCGCCCGGCTCTCACGGGGCCGCTGCGACCGCTTCAGTGAGCGCATGGTCGGCGTGGGCAGGTCCGGCCGCGTCTTCTCGGGCGAGTTGACCGGTGTGGCGGTGCAGAACCTGGACGGCCGGCTCGCCGGCATCGTCGTGCAGGTCCGCCCCGACGCGCAGCCGCCGCTCCTCGGCAGCGACCCGCTCCCGGCCGTGTCGCGGATCCTCCTGGACCCGCTCGACGCACAGATCCTGGAGGGCATCGCGAGCGGCGCCTCGACGGTCCAGCTGGCGGCCAGGCTGTACCTGAGCCGACAGGGGGTCGAGTACCACATCCGGCTGATGCTGCGCCGGATGGAGGCGCCCAACCGGGCCGCGCTGGTCGCTCGCGCGCATTCCCTCGGCCTGCTCGCCGTCGGGCAGTGGCCACCGCGCGTCCTGCCCGAGTTCGTCGAGCGAGAGCGCTGAGCCGCGTCTCCTCCCCGCCCCTCCCGCCCGGAACGCGGGCGGCGGCCCCGCGCCCGCCGCGGGGACGACGCCGGCCGCCACCACACCCCTTGGACACCTCCGCATGCGATCTGACAACCGCAGGGCCACGACGACCGACGCGGGCCCCACCGGCACCTTCACCTTCACGCAGCGGGCGCGGAGGGCGCAGATAGTCCAGGCCGCGATCGAGACGCTGGCCGAAAGTGGTTACACGCGTACGACGTTCAGCAGGATCTCCCGCCAGGCACGCCTGTGCAGCACCGGCATGATCTCCTACCACTTCGCGGGGAAGCCCGAGCTCATCACCGAGGTCGCCCACACCATCATGAGCCAGGCCGAGACGATGCTCGAGCCCCGCCTGCGGGAGGTGGACACGTACCGCGGGAAGCTCGGGGTGTTCATCGGATCGACCTTCGAGTTCGCGTCGACCTACCCCACCCACACCCTCGCCCTGGCCGAGATCGTCGCCATGGCCCGCGACCGCGGCAGCACGGGGCTGGAGCGGGTCGAGCAGGACATCCTCTGCGTGGAGCGACTGGCCGCGCTGCTGGAACACGGGGTGCGGGCAGGTGAGTTCGGGGCGGTCGACTGCCGCACCATGGCGTTCGCCCTCCGGGGGGCGATCGACGGTGTGCTGTGCCAGTACCTGCGCAACGAGGCGGTGGACCTGGACCGGTGCGCCCAGGAGCTGACGCGGGCCTTCGGGCTGTGCGCCCAGGCGGCGTGACGCGGCAGCCGCCGGACGAAGCGTGCCCGGCCCGTGAGCACAGGGGCACCCTCCGCGTCGCCGTCGGGACCGGGCGGCACGGGGTGCCGCCCGGCCGGACCTGCGGTCAGCCGTGGTAGGTGATGTACCCGTTGCCGTCGCGGTCGTTGGCGGACTTGGTGTAGGAGTGCACGTCCGCGCGGGCGCCGCCGGGCTTGAGCAGGTAGATGGTGTCCTTGTCGTTGTTCCAGATGAAGTTGCAGTTCTGGCGGTAGACGACGTTGCCGGCGTCGGAGTTGGTGCCGCGGCCGCCGCGGAGCTTCACGTAGTCGCCGGGCTCGAGCCGGTGGGTGGCGGTGAAGGTGAACTTGTTGCCGGTGGCGTCCTTGACGACGTAGCCCTTGAGGTCGACGGTCGCCGTGCGCGAGTAGTTCTTGATCGTCAGGTACTCGTCCTTGGTGTTGCCGCCCGAGCAGCGGTTGGAGTCCGGGCCCGGCGCGTCGTACTGGACGCCCTTGACCTTCAGCGCGGACGAGTACTCGGTGGCCTGGGCCGGGGCGGCGGTGACGGCGGCGAGCGCGCCGGCGACGGCGACGACCGGCAGGACGTGACGTATGTGCATGGGTGAAGTCCCCCCTCGTGCGGTGCGGTTGGAGCGGTGGGGAGCCTACCTAAGGGACCGCACTTCATGAGGGCCAGGTGTCCAAATCGTGAAGGAAAAGAAAAGGCACAGGTGGAGGAGCCTGCAGTCGTGGGCTCCCCCACCGGGGACCGGCTCCCTCAAGCGCTGGTCCCGTCGCGCGGCTCCGTGCGGTAGTCGAAGTAGGCCCACCCGAAGACGCAGAGCAGTCGGACGGGTCGTACGCGCCGCCGTACGCCAGCGGGTTCTCCAGCCTCACGTTCGCATGTCGGCGAGGGCAGGCGCGACGATGCGTCCGACACCCCTGAGGGCGCGTGTTCGTGTTCGTGTGCGCTGGATGCGGCGCCGAGTTGACCGCCCCGCTGTCCCAAGTCGTGCTGCCGGTGCACGCCCATCAGACGTACGGGAGCGGGGCCCAGCTCCCGGTGTCACGGCGCCTGGTACCGGATGTTCTGGACGGCTGAACTTGCGGAGCCCAGTCAGCTGCCCCCTTCGTAGGCTTGCCGCAGTGCTGCCTGGACGTCCGTACCCGTCACCACCGTGTGCGGGCTGCCCGGAAGCGTGGGCAGGGCCGCCCAATGGGTGACGGCCTCGGCGCTGCCTCCTCCGGGTGGGAACCGGATGACACCGTCGGAGTCGACGAAGCAGTTGTCGTGCGTGCTGCCGTCCTCGGCGAAGTGCCGGTCGGTGAAGTACATGGAGAGGACCAGCCAGAACTCCTCACCGGGGCCCTCGCTGTCAGGGTCGTCGGGAGGGTAAAAGCCGTGGGTCGCGGCCGCCACCGGGATACCGGGACGGGGAAGCCTCTCGCGTGCGTCCACCCACTCGACCATGGCCTGCAAGCTCAACTCTCCCTCTGTGAAGGTGCCGAGGCGCTCCCGATCTGACACGCAAAGCGACGCGTACGCCAACGTCTCGTACGTGCACAGACGCACGGCGACATCCCGGGGTTGCCCCTCCCCCGCCGACCCGTTTCGCTGCCGAAGACCGCTTCGCCCCGATAGCGTTGGGGCAGGACTGTGGCGTCGGGACGCGTGGGGGAGGCGGACATGGATCCGGCTACGTTGAGTGCCGTGGCGGTGGCGCTGGTGGCGGGCAAGTTCGGGGAGGGTGCCGCGTCCGAGGCCGGGAGGGCCGCGTGGGTGAAGGTCCAGGACGTCGCGCACGCCCTCCGGCAGCGGTTCGCCCGTTCCGACACGCAGAGCGCCGCCCTGGGCGAACTGGAGACGAACCCCGGGGACGAGGGGGCGCGCGCCGCCGTCGCCGGCCATCTGCGGCACGAGCTGGAGAACGACGCGGAGTTCGCCGCCACCCTCCGCGCGCTGGTGACCGCGGCCGAACGCGACCCCGCCACACAGACGTTGATCGCTCATGCGAGCGGGGACGCCAGGCAGGTCAACATCAGCGGAAACAACAGTGGGCCCATTTCGTTTTCCTAGACGCCGGCCGGGCCGGCCCACCACGGTGGCGCTCGCCACCGACCAGGCCCGGCAGGTCAACGTCCTGCGCGACAACTACGCCCCCATCTACTTCACCACCGGCCCCACCCCCAGCCGTTCCCTGCACCAACTCCCGCAGGGGACGCGAGACTTCAGCGGGCGCCTCGACCACATCGCCGCGGTCGAGGCGCTGGTCGGCGACGGCCGCCCGGGACCGCACGTCATCGACCTGTACGGCACCGCGGGCGTCGGCAAGTCCGCCCTGGCCGTGCACCTGGCGCACCGGCTCGCCGGGCGGTTCGACGAGGTCCAGCTGCACGCCGACCTGGGCGAGCAGAACAGTGAGCCGCCCACCGCCGCCCAGGTCCTGCAACGCTTCGTCGCCGACCTCGACCCCGCCACGCTCAGCGTTCCGCTCGGCGCCCAGGACCTCCCCCAGCGCTACCGCTCCCTGCTCGCCGGGCGCCGCAGCCTGATCCTCCTGGACAACGCCCAGTCGGCGGACCAGGTCGCGGACCTGATCCCCGCCACGACCTCCTGTCTGGTCCTCGTCACCTCCCGCGTCCCCCTGACGGCCGTCGACGGAGTGCGGCTCCACCCCGTGGGCCTGATGAGCGAAGCCGAAGCGCAGGCCCTGCTCGCCGGCGTCTCCGGGCGCCACTGGTCCGGCACGGACGACGAGCACGCGGTCCGCACGCTGGTGCAGCAGTGCGGCCGCCTCCCGCTGGCCCTGCGCATCGCGGGCGCCCTGCTCAAGAAGAAGCGCCACTGGAGCGTCGGCAAGCTCACCGACGTGCTCACCGACGAACGCACCCGGCTCGCCAAGCTGGCCGACGGCTCCCTCGACGTGCGCGGCAGCTTCGAGATCAGTTACCGCGGCCTGCCCGAGGCCGAGGCCCGTGCCTTCCGCGTCCTCTCCCGGCTCCCCCTCAGCCGCTTCCGGGCCCGGCACGCCGGCGTCTTCCTGCGGGTGTCGGAGGCGCGGGCGGAGGAGCTGCTGGAACTCCTGGTCGACGCCCAGCTCGTCGAGACGGGCGACGGCGGCCACTACCGCTACCACGACCTGCTCAGGCTGTTCGCGCGCGAGCACCACGAGAAGGCGGGAGACGACCCCGGGGGCGAGCAGGTCGCGCGTTTCCTCGACGTCTACACCAGCGACTTCCTCGAGAGCTACCGCGGCCGCCTGCTGGGCAGCCAGTGGTCCGGAGCGGTCCCCGTGACCAGTCCCGGCGGCGAACGGCGGCTCTCCGACCCCGACGAGCTGTACATCCCCCAGCGCCTGTCTCCCGCCGGGGGCACCCGCCCGGGCTCCCGTCCCGCCCGCTGGCAGGACGTCACCGCCGAGCACCGCAAGGTCGTCGTCCTCGGCGGCGCCGGAACCGGCAAGACCGTCCTGGCGGACCGGATCTGCTACGACATCGCCCGCAGGCGCGACGGCGGCCGGCTCGACGTCGCGCTCACCGTCCCCCTGCGCCAACGCTCCGGCCGGCAGCGGGCCCTGGAGCGGCTGATCGCCGACTCGGTCGGGCTGCGCCACGGCCTGGAGTTGTCGTACGAGACGCTCGAACTCCTCCTCACCGAGCGCCGGACGCTGGTCGTCTTCGACGGCCTCGACGAACTGTCCGTGCGCGACCGCGAGCGCGCCCAGGCCGACGTGGCCGGCTTCTGCGCGAGGTACCCGCGCACCGAGGTCCTCGTCCTCAGCCGCCCCGGCGCGTCCGTCTCGGGTCTGCTGGCGAACGGCTTCGTCCCGCACGTGATCGACACGTTCACACCGGACGACGTCCGGACCTACCTCACCCGGTGGGCCCGGACGACCCGGATGCCCCCGTGGGACGCCGAACGGATGCTCAGCGACGTGGCCTCCTCGGCGGAGATGGCCGACTGGCTCACCACCCCGCTGCTGCTCTCCCAACTGGCCGCCGTCTACCGGCGTCACGGCCGCTTCCCGCACGGGCTGGTCGACCTGTACGACAGCACGTACGCCCTGCTCTTCGGCGGCCGTGAGCTGTACCGGGGCATCTCCCGATCCGCTGTGGGGCCCGAACAGCTCGGTCAGGTCGTGTGCCGCCTGGCCTACCGGTTCGTCATCCGGCCCGGCGGCTCCCCCGGCATGACCGGTGACGAGTTCGTCGCCGCTCTCGACCGGGCCCTGCGCCTCACCGTCCCCGAGGCCCGCGGTCTCGAGCTCACCGACGAACTCCTGCGCCTGTTCTCCGAGTCGGACTTCCCCGTCCGTCCGGCGCCGGCCACCGCCTCCGGCGACGAGCCCCGCTGGACCCTGGTGCGGGACCCCTTCGGCCAGTACCTCGCCGCCCGCTACATCGCCCGGTACAGCCGCGACTCGCGTGTGGTCGCCACGGTCTGCAGGCGGGTCCTGACCGCGGTCCGTGCGACGGGATTCGCCGAAGGCGCCGTGCACACCGTGCGCCTGCTCGACGAGGAAGGGGTGCCGGGCGCCGCCCACCAGCTCGTCATCACCCTGGAGCGCGAGCTCCACCGGACGCGCGACGGCGAGGTCCGCGGGTCCCTGCAACAGATCATGACCCAGCTGCGGGCACCCGCGCCGCACGCTCACGACGACGACTGATAGCTGCGGCCGTGCCCCAAGACACCCCCTAGGTGGCCCGACCTGAATCGTCGGTCAGAGCAGCCGCGGTCAGGGTGAGGTGCTGGACCAGGACCGCGGCTGCGGTGTCGGCGTCGCGGGCCAGTACCACCTCCTCCAGCCTGCGGTGTTCCTCGGCGCCGTCCCGGTCGGGGTTGCGGTGTGCCGACCAGCGGCGGGCCAGCTCGCTCGCGGTCCACAACCGATCGAAGGTCTCCAGCAGAGCGCGGTTGCCGCACCCCTCCAACAGCGTGCGGTGGAAGGCCCTGTGGGCCTCGGCCCACGCGTCGGTGTAGTACTCGCCCTCTTCCGGCGCGTACGCCGGGGTGCGGGCGAGCCGGTGGTGGGCGGCACGGACGCGGGCCTCCCAGTCGACGTCGCCGCGCTCGACGGACAGGCGCAACACGACGGGTTCGATCGTCCGGCGCGCTTCCGTGATCTCCTGCCAGCGGCGGTCGGAGAAGGACGGGACGGCGAAGCCGCGGTTGGGCAGCCGGTCGGCGAGCCCTTCGCCGACCACCCGCACGAGCGCCTCGCGCACGACGGCCAGGCTCACCCCCTGCTCCTTGGCGAGGTCCTGCGGTTTGAGGGGGGCGCCGGGGGCGTGGTCCCCGCGCATGATCGCGTCCCGCAGGTATGCGTAGACCTGCTCGGAGAGCATCTGCTTCCCCGGCGGGGTCGAGGAGTGCGCCGTGTGCGTCATGGGCCCCACTCTAGATGATCTCAAAGATAATCGATTATCGGTGCTACAGTCGATTCTGAGCCGAGGGTCTCCTCGTCCGCCTCCGGAAAGGAATGACCGCCGTGTCTGCCAACGACCCCTTCGCCCGCCTCCCCGAGGCGGCCTCCTTCACCGTCACCAGCACCACCGTCGCCGACGGCGCCGCCTGGCCGCCCGCGCAGCACTCCTCCGGTCTGCCCGGCGGGAAGGACCTCTCCCCACAGCTGTCCTGGAGCAGCGCGCCGCACGGCACCAGGAGCTACGCCGTCACCGTCTACGACCCCGACGCCCCCACCGGGTCCGGGTTCTGGCACTGGGCGGTCGCCGACATCCCCGCCACTGTCACGGGACTCCCCGAGGGCGCCGGCGACTACGACGGGTCACACCTGCCCGAGGGTGCCTATCAGCTGCCCAACGACGCCCGCGCGGCCCGATACATCGGTGCCGCACCGCCGGCCGGGCACGGCCCGCACCGCTACTTCGTCGTCGTGCACGCCCTCGACGTCGAGTCGATCGGCGTCCCGGCCGATGCCACACCGGCCGTCCTCGGCTTCACCATGGCCGGCCACACCCTCGGACGCGCGGTGCTGACCGCCACCGCCGAAACACCCGCCTGATAGCCCCGCCCCACACCTGGAGACGCCGCCATGCACCTCGACGCTCTTTCCGGCTCCTCCCGCAGCGGCGACGGCCCGGTGGACCTGGACGCCGTCCGCCACGTCAGCCGCGCCGTCAGCGCCGCCCACCAGTTCATCTACTTCGTCCCCGAGTCCGCCGAGGAGGCGGCCGGGCTCGGCGTGACCGACCGCGGGCCGGCGTATCTGGCCTTCCGGTCCGCCGCGATGGGCGCCGTCCCCTGGCAGGTCACGCTCGCGGCCTTCTACAACTTCAGCCCGCGGGCGGTGCGGGCCATGGCGGGCGTTTGGGACGCCGCGCCGCCCGAGCGATGGCAGGCCGCCCGCTTCCTCGCCGCCGGACGGGCGATGCGGCGCGTCGACGTACAGCTCACCGAGGGCCACTTGGCCGAGGCGCGCTCGCTGATCGACCCGGTCGTCGCCGGTGCCGACTTCGCCGGCAAGGTGCTGGCCGCCGCGAACGCCTCGCTGGAACTCCCCCCCTGATCCTCTCGTCGCGCTCTGGCAGCAGATCACGGTGGTGCGCGAGTGGCGCGGCGACGCCCACCTCGTCGTACTCGCGGACAACGGCCTCGGGCCGTGCGACTGCCTCGTCCTGCACACCGCGACCGGCCGCCTCCCCACAGCACTCGCGCGCGCGACCCGCCAGTGGGACGACGAGGAGTGGAACGCGGCCACGGCACGCCTGGTCGCACGTGGCTGGCTCGACTCCGACGCCGTGGTCACCGACGCCGGCACCGCGGCTCGCGAGCGCATCGAAGGGGAGACGGACGAGCACTGCGCCGCGCTGTGGGCGCCGATCGGCACCGCCGGTGCCCGCCGCTTCGCCTCGATCATCGCGCCGATCACCGACGCGTTCACCGCGGCAGGTACGTTCCAGGCCGTTCAAGGACGGCGACCTGATGCCGACCTCAGGACCTCCCGCTAGGTCGTCCCGCCAGGTCGTCCGCCGGCGACGGCCGCGCTCACTCCGAGGGGCACTCGGCCGCTTCCCGGGCCTCCATGACCTCATCGCCGTGCTCGAAGGCCCAGGCCCCGACCGCGTCGATGGGCGCGAGCAACGTCCGCCCCAAAGGGGTGAGTCGGTAATCGACGCGGGGTGGCGATCCGGGGTGCGCCCGGCGCTCCACCAGTCCGTTGGACTGCAGGCGCCGCAGGGTCTCGGTGAGGACCTTGGAGCTGATCCCCCCGATCCGCTCGCGCAGTTCGACCGGACGTCTGGGGCCGTCGCGCAAGGCCCAGAGCACCACGGCGTTCCAGGTGTGGGACAGGAGGTCGAAGGCCAGGCGGGCACGGCAGTCGGCGAGGAAGGCGTCGGTCGTCACGTACCAGATGGTGCCCGACGGGCCCTCTAGCGTCGTAGCGAATCGTCCGAGCGGGTCGTGGGAGGACATGCGTGATGAGGATCGGCGTACTGGGCACGGGCAACATGGCGGACGCGCTCGCCACCCACTGGGTCCGGGCCGGGCACGAGGTGGCCGTCGGAGGGCGGGACCTGGCCAAGGCCGAGCGACTCGCGACGCGCCTCGGGGGCGGCACCAAGCCCGTCACCCTGCGTGCGGCGGCAGAGTTCGGGCAGGTGGTGCTGGCCGCGCTGCCCTTCGGCGCGGGTACGGGCGTGGTGCGGGAACTGCGAGCGGTCCTGGACGGCAAGGTGTTGATCGACTGCTGCAATCCGGTCGGGCCGGGCTTCCGGCTGCTGACCCGCAACGGCCCCTCCGCCGCTGAGCAATTGGCCGCGGCGGCACCCGGAGCCCATGTGGTCAAGGCGTTCAACCTGTGCCACGAGGACGTGTGGCGCATGCCGGCACCCGTCTTCGACGGGCGCCGGCTGGCCGTTCCGGTCTGCGGGGACGACGGGACGGCTCTCGCTCTCGTCCACCGGTTGGTGCGGCAGGTCGGCTGCGAGCCCCTGGCCGGCGGCCCCCTCGAGCGAGCGGGACTCCTGGAGGCGACCGCGGCACTCTTCATCGGGCTGTGGGTCGGCGAGGGAGCCGATGCCCAGGCCATCGCACCCCCGCTGACCCATGCCGCCGGACCGAGGGAGGAGAAGCCGGAAGAGTTTTGAGAGCACTCAGCGGCGGGCCCTCATCAGCAAGTAGAGGAAGTACGGCGTGCCGATCACCGCCGTCATCAGTCCCGCTCCCAGCTGGGCAGGGGCGATCACCGTGCGGCCGAGGATGTCGGCGGTGCCGACCAGGGCCGCGCCCAGCAACAAGGTCACCGGGACCACCCGTACGTGGCGGCGGCCCACCAGGGCGCGCGCCGCGTGCGGGGCGACCAGGCCGACGAAGCCGATGGTGCCCGCCGCGGCGACCGCGGTGGCGCTCAGCAGGACGGCGGCGACCAGGAAGCCCAGGCGGGCCGGCGCCAGACGGAGGCCGAGCAGCGCGGGGGTGTCGTCGTCGAGGGAGACCAGGTCCAGTTCGGTGCGCCGTACCAGTGCGAGCACGATGCCCAGGACGAGGGCGGCCGCGACCGGGACGGTGTCCGGCAGGGTGCGGCCGTAGGTCGAACCGGAGAGCCAGGTGAGGGCCTTCGTCGCGTTGAAGGGGTCGGTCAGCACGATGAAGAGGCCGATGAAGGCGCTCGTCGCGGCGGACACGCCGACGCCCACCAGGACGAGCCGGTTCTGCCCGAAGCCGCCGCGTGCGGCGAGGCCGAACACGACCAGCGCGGTGAGCGCAGCACCCGCGAAGGCGGCACCGGCCACGCCCCAGGAACCGGCGGACGGGACCGTCGTGACGAGCAGGACCGCGCCCAGGGCCCCTCCGCCGGACACGCCGAGGACGCCCGGTTCGGCGAGGGGGTTGCGGGTGACGGCCTGGACCAGGGTGCCGGACAGGGCGAGCGCGGCTCCCGCGAGGAGTGCCGCGAGGACCCGGGGGACGCGGGTGTCGAGGACGTAGGAGACGGGTTGCACGGCGGTGCCGCGCGCCCAGTTCACGACGTCGCCCAGCAGCAGTTTCGTGTCGCCGAGGAGGACTCCGGCGAGGAGCACCGCGATCAGGACGCCGATGAGCACGGCGACCGTCGCGAGGTACACCGTCCGGGTCGGGATGCGCAGGCGTTCCGGGGCGCTCGCCGCCGCCGAGTCGTGGACCCGCAGGGCCATCGCCACGAGGAAGACCGCGCCGACGATGCCGGTCACGACACCGGTGGGCACGGCGACGGCCGACTCGGGCGGGACGGTCGCCCGCAGCAGGACGTCCGCGCCGAGCACCAGCCCGGCGCCGGCCAGCGCGGTCACGAGCAGGCTCGCCCTCATCCGCACCAGGGGCCGGACGCGGCGGGCGAGCAGACGGACCAGCGCCGGGGCGCACAGCCCGACGAAGCCGAGGGGGCCGGCGAGGGTGACCGCCGTGGCGGCGAGCAGGGAGGCCAGCACGACGACCGTGACGCGGGTGGTACGGACCGGGACGCCGAGTCCGCGCGCGGCGTCGTCCCCGAGGGCGAGGGCGTCCACGCGCCGGGCCACCAGGAGCAGTCCTACGACGGCGACGGCGGCGACGGGCGCCATCTGGACGTCGCCGTCGAAGCCGTTCTGGCTGATGCTGCCCTGGCTCCACTGGTAGAGCCCGTTCGTCCGCTCGGGGTGCAGCAGGAGCAGCCCCTGGGTGAGGGAGGTCAGTCCGAGCGTGAGGGCGCTGCCCGCGAGGACGAGACGGACGGTGCCGGTGCCCAGGCCGGACAGGGACAGCACGACCGCCGCGGCAGTGAGCGCGCCGACGAAGGCGACGCCGGAGGAGGCGAGCAGTGGCAGGGAGGCGCCCGTGACACCGAGCACGGCCAGCGCCAGGTAGGAACCGGCGTTCACGGCGAGGGTGTCGGGGGCGGCGAGCGGGTTGCGGGTGACGGCCTGCAGGGCCGCGCCGGCCGCGCCGAGCGCGGCGCCGACCAGCAGGCCGGCCGTCATGCGGGGCAGGCGGGAGGCGATCACGATCGACGCGTCGCCGGGTGCGGCACGGCCGGTGAGGGCGTGCCAGACGTCGGTGGCGCCGACGGCCGCGGTGCCCTGGGTGATGTCGACGACCGCGAGGACGGCGACCAGGAGCACGAGCAGGGCCGTCACCGCCGCCGCGCCCGTCCTGGTGGTGACGGCCGGCGAGTGGGTGGCGGGAGCGGGTGCGGTGACGGCCATGACGCTACTTCGTGAGGGCGTCGACGACGGCGTCGATGTACGCCTCCATCGACCGGTGGCCGCCGAACATCCAGATGCCGTCGGGCAGTCGGTGGACGTTGCCCTTCTCGACGAACGGCAGGCCCTTCCAGACGGCGTTCTTCGCGAGGTCCTCGGCGAAGGGGTCGGACTGGCTGTTGTTGTCGATGTAGGCGAACTGCACGTCGCCGAGGGTGGACAGGCCCTCGACGTCGGTGGTGGCGAGGCCGTAGCTCGCGTCGCCCTCGACCGTCCAGGCGTTCTCCAGTCCGATCGCCTCGTTGACGGCACCGACGAGCGAGCCGCTGGTGTAGGGGCGGACGGTGACCTGGTGGGAGGCGACGTAGCCGTCGGCGAAGGCGAGCTTCCGGCCGTCGAGCCCGGCGTCGGCGAGCGCCTTCCTGCCCTCGGCGACCTTGGCGTCGAAGGCCTTCTCGGCCTTCTGCGCCTCGGCCGTGGTGCCGGTGGCCCGGGCGATGAGGTCGAGGTTCTCGCGCATCTGCCCGATCTGGTCGGAGGCGTCGGCGGAGCGGACCTGGAGGACGGGGGCGATGCTCCGCAGCTGCTTGACGGCGGCGGCCGGCAGGTCGGTGGTGGCGACGACGAGGTCCGGGGCGAGCGAGGCGACGGTGTCCGTGCTGGGTTCGCCGCGGGTGCCGATGTCCTGGGGCGAGCCGGTCAGCGGGGCGGCGGTGTCCCAGGTCCGGTAGCCCTTGACGTCGGCCACGCCGACCGGTTCGACGCCGAGGGTCAGGAGGCTCCCCACCACGTTCCATTCGGTGCCGACCACCTTCTCGGCGGGCCCGTCGAGCGTGACCTTAGCGCCGCTCGCGTCGGTGAGGGTGATGCGCTGCGCGCTCGGCGTGGTGTTGTCGGCGGCGGGCTGGGTCGTACCGCAGCCGGCCAGGGCGAGGGCGGCCGACACGGTCGCGGTCAGGGCGATCAGGGAACGTCTCATGAGGTGGTGCTGAGCCTTTCGGTCCGTGCGTGGTGGCGGCCGATCGCGCGGGTGCGCAGCCGGCCGGTGAGGGGGTCGGTGTCGACGTCGATGCGGATGCCATAGGTGGCGGTGAGGCGTTCGGCGGTCAGTACGTCCCCGGGGGGTCCGTCGGCGACGACGCGGCCCGCGTGCAGCAGGGCGATCCGGTCGGCGACGGCGGCCGCCTGGTCGAGGTCGTGCAGGACGACGCCGACGGCGATGCCGTGGTCGTCCGCCAAGTCCCTGATCAGGTCGAGCAGTTCGACCTGGTAGCGGAGGTCGAGGTAGGTGGTGGGTTCGTCGAGGAGGAGCACTCCGGTGTCCTGGGCGAGGCAGCCGGCGAGCCACACGCGCTGGAGCTGGCCGCCCGAGAGGTGGTCCGCCCCGCGGTCGGCGAGGGCCTCGAGGTCGGTGAGGGCCAGGGCCCGCCGTACGGCCGCCGCGGCGTCGGGGTCGGTGCGGCCCCAGCGCCCCCGGTGGGGGAAGCGGCCGAACTCGACGACGTCCCGTACGGTCAGACCGCTCGGAGTGGGGCGCCCCTGCGTCAGCAGCGCCACCCGGCGCGAGAACGCCCGGGCCGTCAGGGCGAGTCCGTCGGTGTCGGCCGTCCCGTCGCCGAGGGTGAGGGTGGCGGTGCGGGCGCGCTGCAACCGGGCCAGGGTGCGCAGCAGCGAGGACTTGCCGCTGCCGTTGGGCCCGACGAGTGCGGTCACCTGGCCGGGCCGTAGGGCGAGGGCCGCGTCGTGCACGACGTCGGTCCCGTCGTAGGACACGGTCACGTTCCGGGCGGTCAGCGCGTGACCACGGGAACGGCAGGGCTCGGTCGTCTCTTCACCAGGACTCACGAGCTTAGGTTAGCCTAACCTTGCTAACTCGGTTTCCCGGGGTCGAATCACTGAGGGGAAGTGCCTGCATGGCGAGGGTCCATCGGCTGATGCCGCAGAATCCGCGGATGTTCCGCGCGGAGGTCGTCCGCACCGAGCGGGTCTCCCCCTCCCTCCACCGCGTCACCGTCACGGGCGACGACCTGGGCGGGTTCCCGTGGATGCGCTACGACCACTGGTTCCGGCTCTTCCTCCGACTGCCGCACCAGCAGGCCCTGCGGCTCCCCGAGGTCACCGGGACGAGGTGGTGGCAGCCCTACCTCGCCATCCCCGAGCGGGAGCGCCCGCACTGCGCGAACTACACGGTGGCCGACTTCCGTCCCGAAGCGGCCGAGATGGACATCGACTTCGTCGTGCACCGTGGCCCCTCGGGCCGGTTGGAGGGGCGGGCCGCCATCTGGGCCTGCGCCGCCCGGCCCGGCGACGCGCTCGCCCTGCTGGACCAGGGCGTCCTGTTCGACTGCCCGGCGGACGCCGCCGAGGTGCTCGTCGTCGCGGACGAGACCGGGCTGCCCGCCAGCACCAACATCTTGCGCTCGCTGCCGCGCACCACCGTCGGCCGCCTCATCCAGGAGGTGCCCACGGCCGGCGACCGGCGCGCGCTGGACGCCCCGCCCGGGATGTCCGTCACCTGGGTCGTCCGCGAGGGCAGCACCGCCGTGCCCGGCACCGGCGCGCTCGGGGAACTGCTGCGCCACACCGCCGTGGACGAGACCGGCTACGCCTTCGTCGTCGGGGAGTCGACGCTGGCCACGGGGGGCCGCCGGCACCTGCGCCGGCTGGGCCTCCCGAAGGAGCGCATCTTCTTTTCGGGCTTCTGGCGGCACGAGGCGGCTGCGGCGGCCTGACCGGGCCGGCGCCGGTCCCGGACGTCTAGGCGGCTCACGCCGCTTGGACAAATGGGGCCGGGCTCCGGGGCGGGAGCCCGGCCCCCCTGCGTGGGTCCGTCGGGACAGAGACGGCCGCACGCGGGCGGGCTCCCGCCCCGGCTCGGGGGGTCTCGGAGCGGAAGCCCTACCTCACCCTTCCCCCGCACCTGGGCGAGCGGATGCAGCGAGGGCCGGGAGGCTTCGGCGACTCGACCAGCTCCGCCTGGAGGCCCACGTCACGGCTGCGGAGGTCGTCGGGTTCGGTGCCCCGCCGCCACACTTAGCCTGCTTGCGCTAGCTGTTGAGCAAGGTCCTGCGCCGGGCCCGGTCACAGACCGGCGATGTCCCCGGCCTTCTTGAACACGGAGTCGAACGCGTCCGCCACGGCGTTGCGTTGCCGCGCGCGCGCCGCCCGGTCCGCCGGCACCAGCCGCTCGGCGGTGCGTACGGCGTGGGCGTCCGGGTCGCCGAAGGCGCTCCGCGGGTGCTCCCCCGTCTCCGCGCAGTGGACCGTGACGTCCTTGACCGCCTGGAGCACCACTGCCCGGTCCACGCCCGGCTGCATGGCCAGCCGCACCTGGAAACGCGCCATCCACTTCTCGCGGTCCTTCTCGCTCGCCGCGTCCGTCCTCTGGTCCTTCTGCGTCACGCGCTCTCCCGGGTTGTCGGCAGCCGTCGTCGTGGAGTGGGACGCCGATGCGTCGACACGGGTTGCGGCAGCGAGGATCTGATGGGTGAACGTCACAGCCCTCTTCTCGACGACTACGGCGACCCGACCCCGCAGTGATGCCCCGGTCGATGCTCGGCGGGGGTGAACGGGCGCGGCAAACGGACCGGTGGGCCACGCCCCGCGCGGGCTGCCCCGTACGATGCGTTCCGTGACCACGCGCACCCGCAGCAACAGCCGCCCCGTCGGGCGGCTGTTCGTGCTGCTGGTGCTCGCGGTGCTGGCCGGGGTGCTGGGCATGCACGGCCTGGCGCCGGGCGGTGCCGTGGCGGCGCACGCGGGCGCCGGCCATGCGATGGTCATGCCCGACGCCGACGGCGTACCGCACGCGGACGGGGGATGCTGGCACACGGACGGCGGATCCGGGCACCTCGATCACGCCGACGCCACGTGCGCGGCGGGCGGTATCGGTTCGCCGTACACACCGCCGGCGCCGGCCGCCGGTCCGGTGCTGCACGCACCTGCCGCCACTGCCTCCGCCACGTTCCTCCCCGGCTCGCCGCACGACGGACGCGCCCCGCCCGACCTGTCCGAGCTGCAGCTCCTGCGGATCTAGAGCGGCCCGCCCGGTACCCCTTCGCGCTTCGTGGCGCGGGTGCCGTGCTCCCGTACGCCCCGCATCCGATCCACCGCGCGCCGTCGGCGGCGCGCACCAAGGAGCTGCACCACCATGATCCGCACGCGTTCCCCGTTCCGCCGTACCGCCGTCCTCGCCGCCGCAGGTGCGGCAGCGCTCGTCCTGGCCGCCTGCGGCGGCAACGGCGACGACCCGGCCCGGCACGGCGGCCACCACGGCGACACCGCTTCCCCCGCTGCCTCTGCGGCGGCGTCCCCGGGACAGCACAACGCAGCCGACGTCGCCTTCGCCCAGGGCATGATCCCCCACCACCGCCAGGCGGTGGAGATGGCCGGACTCGCCCCCGGGCGCGCCCGGTCCGCCGAGGTGAAGGCGCTCGCCGCCGCCATCAAGAAGGCCCAGGACCCCGAGATCAAGACGCTGTCGGGCTGGCTGACCTCCTGGGGCGAGGACGTGCCCGCGACGGGAGCCATGGACCACTCCCTCCACGGCGGTGCGTCCGGCGGCATGATGCCCATGCAGGAGATGGACCAGCTGGAGAAGGCCTCCGGCACGGCGTTCGACACCGCCTTCATGGAGATGATGATCGAGCATCACGCCGGTGCGGTGGCGATGGCCAGGACGGAGAAGGCCGAGGGCGCCTCCCCCGACGCCAGGGCCCTGGCCGACGCCGTCATCACCACGCAGTCCGCCGAGATCACGCGGATGAACAAGCTGCTCGGCACGAGCTGACCCCACCCGTCCGGGGGCGGGTGCCCGCAAGCGCCCGCCCCCGCCCCCTCCGGGCCCACGGCGACAAGGCCGCCGTACCGCATGTGTGATGAACTGTGGCCCGGTTTCGAGACGTTGACCTCGTCTCGAACGAGGGAGTGGGAGAGACCGTGGACCTCGGTGGGGGGACGTGGCAGCGACTGACCGCCGTGGCGCTCGTCATGGCGGTGGCGGCCGGCTGTACGGGGCAGGGCGACGGCGCGGGCGGCGGGAACGACGAGGACCTGCTGCGGAACCAGGACTGGACGCAGATGCCGGGCACCACCGCGCGGAACGACGTCCTGCGGGTCAGCGCCCTGGACCGGCGCATCGTGGAGCAGGACGCCTCCGGCGGTCGGCCCAACCCCCCGCTGAACCTGGCCGGTCCGCATCTCGCATCCGATGGCGACTTCACCGTCACCGCGCGCATGTCCGGTGTGGGGGACGACGGCGGCGACTCATGGCTGCGGCTGTACGGACGGGTACCGGTCATCTACGACGAGTGGCGGCAGGAGCGGCCCTCGCTCCGCGTCGGCGTGACCGCTGACGGACACGCGACGGTACAGGTGTGGGACGGCGAGGGCGACGAGCCCGCCACGTCCAAGGAGTTCGACTGCGACTGCTCCGGGACGGTGACGCTCGCCGTGTCGAGCATCGGTGACACCTTCCGCGTGGAAGCCGACGGACGGCGGCTGGGAACCGTGCGGGACCCGGGGGTGTTCGCCGAGGGCACGGTCTGGTTCGGTCTGGAGGCGGACCCGGGCGAGGAGGAGCGCCGCGAGGGATGGCGCCTGACGCAGCTGACCGCGCGGGCGGAGAGCGGTGACTCGCTCCGCGTGATCAAGGCGCCGCGACTGCGCCAGGAGCAGTCCGACGACTCGCTGCGCACGCGGGCCGCGGACGTGGGGCGGCCGTTCGACATCGGCACCGCCCTGGCCGAGAACCCGCTGCTCACCGACTCGCGCTACCGGGCGCTCGCGGGGAGCCAGTTCTCCATGCTCACTCCGGAGAACGCCTTCAAGCCACAGTTCCTCCACCCACGCCGCGACGTCTACGACTTCCGCGACGCTGACCTGCTCGTACGCTTCGCCCGCGCGAACGGCATGAAGGTGCACGCGCACACCCTCGTCTGGCACGAGGCCCTGCCGCACTGGATGCGGGAGGACGACGACCCCGAGGAGGTGCGGCGGACCATGCTCCGGCACGTCGCCACGGTCGCCGGGCACTTCAAGGGACAGGTCGCGGAGTGGGACGTGGTCAACGAGCCCATGTCCGACGACGAGGAGAGCTACAACAACGGCGACCTCAGTCTGCGCTCCGAGCAGAGCCCGTGGTTCGAGGCCATGGGCGAGGAGTACATCGACGAGGCGTTCAGGGCCGCCCACCGGGCCGATCCGAAGGCACGGCTGTTCCTCAACGAGTACGGGGTCGAGGAGGACGGCGAGCGGTGGGACGCCCTCTACGCCTTGGTCGAGCGGCTCAAGGAACGCGGCGTACCGATCGACGGCGTGGGTTTCCAGACCCATGAGTACGCACCGGGCGACCGCATCGACCCGGAGACCTTCCGCAGCCATGTGCGGGACCTGGCGGAGCTCGGCGTTCAAGCGCGGGTGTCGGAGATGGACGTCCCCGTGGGTGAGGACGAGGAGAACGGGCGGCAGACCCAGGCCGAGGAGATGGCGGGCAAGCTGCGGGTCTGCCTGGAGGAGCCGAACTGCACGTCGTTCTCCACCTGGGGATTCACCGACCGGTACGGCTCCACCGCCGACACCGAGGTCTATCCACCACGCACGGCCGATTCCCTGCCGTGGGACGCGGCCCTGCGGCCGAAGCCGGCGTACGAGCGGTTGCTAGCGGCCTTCGACGAGGCGTGAGCGATCAAGGTCCGTTACTCACGCATGAGTTGGGTGCTGGCCTGGCCGGCCGCCTCGTCGCTGACGAAGGAGGAACCCACCGCCGAGGACATGGCCCAGGTCGAGTCGGCCCGCTGCCCGCCCGCGGGCGGGCACACCGCGCGCTGCACCTATCGTGTCACGTCCGTCGTCAGTGTTGGTCCACCAGCGCCTTCAAGGCGATGTTGAGCTCCAGCACATTCACCCGCGGCTCGCCCATGAAGCCGAGGGTGCGGCCCTCGGTGTGGTCCGCGACCAGCTTCGCCACCCGGGTGACCGGCAGGCCGTTCTCGGCGGCGACCCGGTGGACCTGGATCCTCGCGTACTGCGGGGAGATGTCCGGGTCCAGGCCGGAGCCGGAGGAGGTGACGGCGTCGGCCGGGACCTCGGACGCCCGGACCCGGTAGCCGGGCACCGAGTTGTCCTTGATGACGGCCGCCTTGGCGTCCTCCACCTGCCGCACGAGGACCGTGTTGTCGGCGGCGAGGTTGGTCGCGCCGGACAGCAGCAGCGTGTACCGGGTGTTGATGCTGTTGACGCCGAGTCCGTTGGCCGGGCGGCCCTGGAACCACTTCGGGTCAGGGCGGGGGCCCTGCTGTCCCTTCTCCGGCGGCAGGTCGTACCGCTGGCCGATCAGCGAGGAGCCGACGACCCTGCCGTCCGCCCTGATCTCGGAGCCGTTGGCCCGGCCGGGGAAGAGCGCCTGGGCGACGCCGGTGACGGCGAGCGGGTAGAGGACGCCGGTCACCAGGGTCAGCACGAGCAGGGCGCGCAGGCCCGCTCCGAGCAGCCGGGCGGTGTGGGTCATGGAGTTGTTCATGGCGTTCAGCCGATCCCGGGGACGAGGGAGAGGAGCAGGTCGATGATCTTGATGCCGATGAAGGGGGCGATCAGCCCGCCGAGGCCGTAGACGGTGAGGTTGCGCCGCAGCAGCCGGTCGGCGCTCAGGGGCTTGTAGCGCACGCCCCTGAGGGAGAGCGGGACCAGCGCGACGATGACCAGCGCGTTGAAGACCACCGCGGAGAGGATCGCGGAGTCCGGTGAGGACAGGCCCATGATGTTGAGCTTGTCCAGGCCCGGGTGGACGGCCGCGAACAGCGCCGGAATGATCGCGAAGTATTTGGCGACGTCGTTGGCGATGGAGAACGTCGTCAACGCACCGCGCGTGATGAGCAGTTGCTTGCCTATCTCGACGATCTCGATCAGCTTGGTGGGGTCGGAGTCGAGGTCGACCATGTTGCCGGCCTCCTTGGCGGCCGACGTCCCGGTGTTCATGGCCACGCCGACGTCCGCCTGGGCGAGGGCCGGGGCGTCGTTGGTGCCGTCGCCGGTCATCGCGACCAGCTTGCCGCCCGCCTGCTCCCGCTTGATCAGCGCCATCTTGTCCTCGGGGGTGGCCTCGGCGAGGAAGTCGTCGACGCCGGCCTCCTCGGCGATCGCCTTGGCCGTCAGCGGGTTGTCGCCCGTGATCATGACGGTCCTGATGCCCATGCGGCGCAGCTCCGCGAACCGCTCCCGTATGCCCTCCTTGACGATGTCCTTGAGGTGGATGACCCCGAGCACGCGGGCGCCCCGGTCGTCCTTGACGGCGATCAGCAGCGGGGTGCCGCCCGCCTGCGCGATGGCGTCGGAGAGCGTGTGCGCCTCGTCCGTGACGGTGCCGCCCTCCTGCTCGACCCAGGCGACGACCGCGCCGGTCGCGCCCTTGCGAATGCTGCGCCCGTCGACGTCCACGCCCGACATGCGGCTCTGCGCGGTGAAGGGGACCCACTCGGCGTGCGCCAACTCGCCCGGGTGGCGCTCCCGCAGTCCGTGGCGCTGCGTGGCGAGGACGACCACGGAGCGGCCCTCGGGCGTCTCGTCGGCCAGCGACGACAGGTGCGCGGCGTCGGCCACCTCGGCCTCGGAAGTGCCCTGGACCGGCAGGAACGCGGCCGCCTGGCGGTTGCCCAGGGTGATGGTCCCGGTCTTGTCGAGCAGCAGGGTGGAGACGTCTCCGGCGGCTTCGACGGCACGGCCGGACATCGCGAGGACGTTGCGCTGGACCAGCCGGTCCATGCCCGCGATGCCGATCGCGGAGAGCAGCGCGCCGATCGTCGTCGGGATGAGGCACACCAGCAGGGCCACCAGCACGACCATCGTCAGGTGGGTGCCCGCGTAGTCCGCGAGCGGCGGGAGCGTGGCGCACGCCAGGAGGAAGACGATCGTCAGCGAGGCCAGCAGGATGTTGAGCGCGATCTCGTTGGGTGTCTTCTGCCGGGCCGCGCCCTCGACCAGGCTGATCATCCGGTCGATGAAGGTCTCGCCCGGCTTGGTGGTGATCCTGACGACGATCCGGTCGGACAGCACCTTGGTGCCGCCCGTGACGGCGCTGCGGTCGCCCCCGGACTCGCGGATGACGGGGGCGGACTCGCCGGTGATGGCCGACTCGTCGACGGAGGCGACCCCCTCGACGACGTCGCCGTCACCGGGGATGACGTCGCCGGCCTCGCAGACGACCAGGTCACCGATCGTCAGCTCGGTGCCGGGCACGTGTTCCTCGCGGGTGCCGTCCGCGCGCAGCCGGCGTGCCACGGTGTCGGTCTTGGCGCGGCGCAGGGTGTCCGCCTGGGCCTTGCCGCGGCCCTCGGCGACGGCTTCCGCCAGGTTGGCGAAGAGGACGGTCAGCCACAGCCAGGCGCTGATCGCCCAGCCGAACCAGTCCCCCGGGTCCGTGACGGCGAAGACGGTGGTCAGGACGGAGCCGATCCACACCACGAACATCACGGGCGAGGTGACCATCACCCGCGGGTCGAGCTTGCGGCAGGCCTCCGGCAGCGACCGCACCAGTTGCCGGGGGTCGAACAGGCCCGCGCCGACGCGTCGTTCGGCGGGCTCGGCCGGGGCGGCCACGTCGCTGCGGGGCGCCCGGGTCGGAGTGGCTGTGGACATGGAGTCCTCTGGCTTCTGTGTGCGGGTGGTCATCACGCCAGCCCTTCGGCCAGCGGGCCCAGCGCGAGGGCCGGGAAGTACGTCAGACCGGTGATGATCAGGACGGCGCCCACCAGCAGACCGGTGAACAGCGGCTTCTCGGTGCGCAGGGTGCCCGCGGACACCGGGACCGGCCGCTGCACGGCGAGCGAGCCGGCCAGGGCCAGCACGAACACCATCGGCAGGAAGCGGCCGAGCAGCATGGCGAGCCCGGTCGTGGTGTTGTACCAGTCGGTGTTCGCGTTCAGGCCGGCGAAGGCGGAGCCGTTGTTGTTGGACGCCGAGGTGAAGGCGTACAGCACCTCGGAGAACCCGTGCGCGCCGGGGTTGAGCACCGAGTGCCCGGGGGTGGGCAGCGCCATCGAGGCCGCGGTGAACACCAGGACCAGCGCCGGGGTGACCAGGAGGTAGGCGGCGGCCAGCTTCATCTCCCGGGCGCCGATCTTCTTGCCCAGGTACTCGGGCGTCCGGCCGACCATGAGGCCGGCGATGAACACGGCGATGACGGCCATCACGAGCATGCCGTACAGGCCGGAGCCGACGCCGCCGGGCGCGATCTCGCCCAGCATCATGCCGAGCAGGGTGATGCCCCCGCCCAGGCCGGTGAAGGAGGAGTGGAAGGAGTCCACCGCGCCGGTCGACGTCAGGGTGGTGCTGACCGCGAAGATCGAGGAGCCCCCGACGCCGAAGCGGACCTCCTTGCCCTCCATCGCGGCGCCGGCCGCCTGGAGCGCGGGGCCGTGGTGGGCGAACTCGGTCCACATCATCAGGGCGACGAAGCCGAGCCAGATGGTGGCCATGGTGGCGAGGACGGTGTAGCCCTGCCGGACCGAGCCGACCATGACGCCGAAGGTGCGGGTCAGGGAGAACGGGATGACGAGGATCAGGAAGATCTCGAGGAGGTTGGTGAACGGGGTGGGGTTCTCGAAGGGGTGGGCGGAGTTGGCGTTGAAGTAGCCGCCGCCGTTCGTGCCCAGTTCCTTGATGGCCTCCTGCGAGGCGACCGCGCCGCCGTTGAACTGCTGGGAGCCGCCCGTGAACTGGCCGACCCCGTGGATGCCGGAGAAGTTCTGCAGGGCGCCGCGGGCGACCAGGACGACCGCCGCGACGGCCGCGAGGGGCAGCAGGATCCGCACGGTGCCGCGCACCAGGTCGGACCAGAAGTTGCCGAGCTCACCGGTGCGCACGGCGGTGCCACCGCGCGAACCGAACCGGGCGGGGGAGAAGGCGAATCCCCGTACCAGGGCGATCGCGACGGCCATGCCGACCGCCGCGGAGACGAAGTTCTGCACGGCGAGCCCGGCTGTCTGCACGACGTGGCCCATGGTCTGTTCGCCGTAGTACGACTGCCAGTTGGTGTTGGTCACGAAGGAGACGGCCGTGTTGAACGACTGCGCCGGGCCGACGGAGGCGAAGTGCAGCGAGCCGGGCAGGACGCCCTGCAGGCGCTGGAGCAAGTAGAGGAAGAGGACGCCCGCGGCGGAGAAGGCGAGGACCCCACGCAGGTAGGCGGTCCAGGTCATCTCGGTGTCGGGGTCGACTCCTGTGCCCCGGTAGATCCACTTCTCGACGCGCAGGTGCCGCTTCGAGGAGTAGACCCGGGCCATGCAGGAGCCGAGGGGGATGTGGACGAGCGCCAGCGCGCCCACGAGGGCGAGCAGTTGGAGCACGCCGGCCGTGACGGGACCCATGGCTGTTCTCAGAACCTCTCCGGGAAGAACAGGGCGAGGACGAGGTAACCCAGCAGGGCGACGGCCACGACCAGGCCGACAAGGTTCTCGGCGGTCACAGCTTCGTCACCCCCCGGGCGACGAGGGCCACCAGCGCGAACGCCGCGAGCACGGTGACGACGAAGGCCAGATCGGCCATCGCTAACTCCTGGAATCGGTTGCGGTGAAGCTCGGACGAGGGAAGCAAACCTCGTCCCGCAGCCGGTCCGGCCGTCCGTTGACGGCTCCCTTACGGCGACGACCTCGGCTTTGACGGGTTCCTTACGGCGCTCGATATTGGGCTGCGACCACGGCCGGCCCGCCCCTAGGGTCTGTCTGACACTTCCCGTGCGCGGCGCCGGCCCGGCGCCCGGCCGACCGCGGGCACCCGACGGACCAGGATGCGAGACGCCATGAGCAGCCGACTCTTCGCCATCTCCTTCGACGCGCGGGAGCCCGAGCGCCTGGCGCGGTTCTGGGCGGGCCTGCTGGACCTGGAGGGAGCCGACGAGCCGTACGACGGCGTCCTCCTGCGGTCCGGGAACGACGCCGGCTACCGCCTGGGCTTCCGTTCCTCCCCGGCGCGGAAGACGGACCAGAACCGGCTGCACTTCGACCTCACCAGTTCCTCCGCGGACGACCAGCGGGAGACGGTGGCCAGGGCGCTCGGCCTCGGCGCGCGGCACTGCGACGTCGGTCAGGGGCCGGACGCGTCCCACGTGGTGCTCGCCGACCCCGAGGGCAACGAGTTCTGCGTCATCGAGCCGGGCAACGGGTTCCTCGCGGGCTGCGGCCGCCTCGGGGCGCTCGCCTGCGACGGTTCGCAGGCCGTGGGGTACTTCTGGAGCGAGGCGCTGGGCTGGCCGCTGGTCTGGGACCAGGACGAGGAGACCGCCGTCCAGTCACCGGACGGCGGCACGAAGATCACCTGGGGTGGTCCGCCGCTCATGCCGGACCCGGGCCGGGACCTGCACCTCGACCTCGCGCCGGACGGCGGGCAGGAGGCGGAGGTGGAGCGCCTGCTCACCCTCGGGGCGAAGCGCCTGGACGCCGCCCACGGCCGGGACGGCGCGGTACTGCTGGCCGACCCCGACGGCAACGCGTTCCGGGTGCTCGCGGGACGGCGCGACTGACGCGGTGACATTGGCGGCGTGTCCGGGCCGGCCGGGCACACCCTCGCTCCGGCTCTCCCCGCCACCGCTCCGGCTCTCCCCGCCACCGCTCCGACTGCGGCCGCCGCTCCGGCTTCCGCCGCGCTTCAGGCTTCCGCCGTCGTGCCGGTGTCCGGCGCGTCCTGAGGGGATTCCTCCTTGTCCCGCCCTCCCGGGTGGCGGTGGCGCCAGGTCCAGAACACCGCGCACGAGACCAGCGCCCAGCCGGCCAGTACGAGGAAGGGGAAGGCGTGCTGGTGCCCGGCGAAGTACACCGCGGTGTGCTGGGCGTTGACGGAGGCGCCGGGCGGGAGCCAGCGTCCGATGATCCCGAGCGCGGACGGCAGCAGGGGCCACGAGACGGCGCCGCCGGAGGAGGGGTTGCCCAGCAGGACCATCACCCCCCAGGTCGGGAGCATGGCCCACCGCCCGACCAGGGTGTTGAACATGGTGAAGGTCATGCCGCTGGCGAACATGGTGAGCGCCAGGATGGCCCAGGACTCCGCGAAGGGCAGGTCGAGCGCGCCCAGCAGCCAGTCCACGGTCGCGGCGATGGCGAAGCCGCCGAGCACGGCGTACGCGAGGGTGAAGGCGATCCTCTCCAGGGGCGTGAGGGACCGCGCGTGGACGCTGAGCTGGATGGCGCCGACGAAGCCGATGATGACCGCGGCGAGCGAGATGTAGAAGATGGCCAGGCCGCGGGGGTCGCCGGTCTGCAGCGGGTTGACGTCGCGGACCGTCACCCGCACGCCGACCTGGGCGCCCACCTGCGGTGCCGCCTGCTCCAGCAGCTCGGCCACGGACGCGCCGGAGGCGGAGGACACGTCCAGGACCACGTTCCGGCCCGCGTCGCGCAGTTCGAAGACGGCGAAGACGGTCTGGTTCTCGACCGCGTCCAGGGCGGCGGCGCGGGAGGGGTAGGTGCGCGCCCGTACCGAGGAGCCGAGGCTCCTGCCGAGCTCGTCGAGGAACGCCCTGCCGCGGGCCTGGTCGTACCCCCCGACCACGGCCGTCGGGAGGTTGCGCGGCGTCGGGTTGGCCATGGCGTACGTGTAGGAGCCGGCGAACAGTCCGGCCGCCGCGGCCAGGATCAGCACCAGGACGCACGCGGGCCAGAAGGGTGAGTTCCGGAACCGCTCCCAGGCACCGTCGTCGCGTTGCTGCGGGCCCGGCGGGGTGCCGCCGCTGCCGGGTGGTGCCGCCGGGTCGGTGCTCACGTCTGGGCTCCTTCGGACCTGGCCGGCACGGGACGCGACCTGCCGCTCCCCTTCCTCGGACATTCGAGCAGTGACCCCGGGGGTCCGCAAACGGTGGCGGCCCACGGCGGAGGGACGCGGCGGAGGGACCGCGGGCCCGGTCCGGCGGGCATCGGCGGAGGCACCCGCGCCTCCGCCTCCGCCTCCGCGTCCGCGTCCGCGTCCGGGCGGCCCGTTCCCCGACGGAGGACATCATTCCGCCACGGGAAAGTCATGGCCCTGCCAAGTTCAGGCCCCTCCGCGGTAGCCGCGGCCCGGTCAACTGCCCCTGCGTCCACCACGACAGGGGAGACCGGATGACACCCGCAGCACGCCCGTCCCAGCAAGCTCCCGAACTGCGCGCCGCCGCCCGGCACTTCGGCCGCCGCCGCTTCCTCACGGTCACCGGCGCCGCCGCCGCGCTCGCGTTCGCCGTCGACCTGCCCGCCGCCGGCACGGCCGCCGCCGCCGAGTACGACGCCCGGAAGATCTCCGACGACCCCTTCACGCTGGGCGTGGCCTCCGGCGACCCGCTGCCCGACTCGGTCCTGCTGTGGACGCGGCTGGCCCCCGAGCCGTACCAGCCCGACGGCGGCCTGCCCGCACAGCGCGTCACCGTGCACTGGGAGCTGGCCCACGACGCGGCCTTCCGCCGGATCGTCAGGCGCGGCACCGCCCCCGCCCACCCCGAGTTCAGCCACACCGTCCACGTCGAGGTGTCCCACCTGCCGGCGGACCGGGTCTACTTCTACCGCTTCCGGGCCGGTGCCTGGCTGAGCCCCACCGGCCGCACCCGCACCGCCCCGCAGCCCGGCGCCCGCCCCGCCTCCCTCACCCTGGGCGCCGTCTCCTGCCAGGCCTACACCGACGGCTACTACACGGCCTACCGCCACCTCGCCGAGGAGGACGTGGACGTCGTCTTCCACCTGGGCGACTACCTGTACGAGTACGCGGTCGACGCCACCGGCAACCACCGCCGGTACACCGACCGCACGCTCCCGGCGCACTTCGCCCGCGAGACGGTGACGCTGGAGGACTACCGGCTGCGCTACGCCCTGTTCAAGTCCGACCCGGACCTGATGGCCGCCCACGCCGCGCACCCCTTCGTGGTCACCTGGGACAACCACGAGACGGAGAACAACTACGCCGACGACGTCCCCGAGGACAACGGCTCCTCCGAGGAGTTCCTGCTGCGCCGCGCCTCGGCCTACCGCGCCTACTGGGAGAACCAGCCGCTGCGCCGGCCCCAGCTGCCCACCGGCTCCGACATGCGGCTCTACCGCCGCCTGCACTGGGGCCGGCTCGCCCAGTTCGACATCCTGGACACCCGTCAGTACCGCTCGGACCAGGCCTACGGCGACGGCTGGCAGTACCCCGGCCCCGAGTCCGAGGACCCCGCACGCACCCTCACCGGCGCCGCGCAGGAGCGGTGGCTCATCGACGGCTGGCGCCGTTCGCGGGCACTGTGGAACGTCGTACCGCAGCAGGTCACCTTCTCCCGGCGGTACAACACCACCGCGACGCCGTCCAAGGTCTCCATGGACTCCTGGGACGGCTACCCGGCCTCCCGCGAACGGATCCTGGCGGGGGCCGAGGCGGCCGGCGTGGAGAACCTCATGGTGCTCACGGGCGACGTGCACGTGCACTACGCGTTCGACATCAAGCGCGACTTCGCCGACCCCGGTTCCCGGACCGTGGGCACGGAGATCGTCACCACGTCGGTCACGAGCGGACGCGACGGCGCGGAGCGGCCCGCCAACTGGGCCACCTACCGCGCCGCCAACCCGCACCTGAAGTTCTACGACGGCCGGCGCGGCTACGTGAACGTCACGCTGGGGCAGCACGAGGCCCGCGCCGACTTCCGGACCGTCCCGTACGTCACCCGGCCGGGGGCCCCCGTGACGACCGCGGCGTCCTTCGTCACGCGGGCCGGGTCCCCGGGGCTGGAGCCCGTGGGCTGACGCCTGCCCCGGGCGGCTCCTGCACGCGCCCGCCCCGGCGCCGTCGACGCTACGGTGGCGCCGGGCGCCGGGGGGAGGCGGCGGTCGTTCACCGCCCCGCCACGGCCGCGCCGTTGACGCGCGTAGCGCTGGGCCCCAAGCTGGGGCCGATCGCCGCCGTGGGAGCGGGATCACACCGACGGACCGGAGGTCTGGATGTTCAGACGGATCGCACGCCTCCTCGCCACATTTGTCATGATCGCGTCAGGCGTGGTGGTCGGCGTGGGCGCCACGGCGGGCGCCGCACACGCCGACGAGTGCTACACCTGGAGCCGCACCCTGTCCCAGGGCGCCTCCGGCAACGACGTCACCCAGTTGCAGATCCGCGTCGCGGGCTGGGTCACGTCCGGCGAGCGCCTCTCCTACGACGGCCAGTACGGCGCCCGTACGACCGCCGCCGTGCGCAAGTTCCAGTCGGCGTACGGGCTCACCGCAGACGGCATCGCGGGCCCGGCGACCTTCAGCAAGCTCTACGCCCTCCAGGACGCGGACTGCACGCCCGTCCACTTCTCCTACGCCGAGCTCAACCGCTGCAACTCCGACTGGTCGGGCGGCGCCGTATCGGCGGCCACCGCCAAGGCGAACGCGCTGAAGACCATGTGGAAGCTGGAGGCGATGCGGCACGCGCTCGGCGACGTCCCGCTCACCATCTCCAGCGGCTTCCGCTCCTACGCCTGCAACAGCGCCGTGGGCGGTGCGTCCGGTAGCCGTCACCTGTACGGCGACGCGGCCGACCTGACCGGCTCACCGTCCCTCTGCCGCCTCGCCCAGCAGGCCCGCACGCACGGCTTCTCGGAGATCCTCGGCCCGGGCTACCCCGACCACAACGACCACACCCACGTCGCCCTCGACCCCTCTCCGTACTGGTCCGCCCCCAACTGCGGCATCTGACGGCGCGGTCGGGTCGGCGGACGGCGTGCGCGGCCGGCCGGGACCTCCCGGCACGACCGCGCACCTCCGTCGGCCCGACCGCCGTCAGTCGTCGCCCTCTTCCTCCTCCTGCGCCTGCGCCTGGGGCGTCCGCCAGGACAATTCGACCTCCAGGTCGATCTTGCCGTCCTCCAGCTCGACCTCGATCTCGGTGTGCAGCTCGTCCGGGATGCGCACGGTCAGCCGGCCGGGGCCGAGTTCCAGTTCGGCCTGGCCGCCTCGCCTGACCGCGGCTGCCAGCGCCTCGAGTTGGTCAGCCGCTTCGGCGCGGGACAGGGTCCGCTTCTGTTCGAATTCGAGATCGCTCACGGCAGCCTCCCGGGACCGTCGGTCGGGAACAGCGGGCGTGTCCCATTGTGACCCCGCTTCCTAGGGGGTGTCTTGCCGATCAGGCCGGGCTCGCGGCGCCTGGCACCGCACCTCGCCGCGTTGTCGTCACTCTCCCCCGCTCTCGGCTCCGCTCGAGCGGGAGGGGCCCCCACCGCTCCGCATCGACTCCCTCCTCCGCCTTGCGATGCACGGCACCAGACGCCGCTCCCTGATCCGGCCTGACCGACAAGACACCCCCTAGCACCGGCCCGCCGGAGCGACCCGGCACCCGCCCCAGCCGCCCGGCGCCGTTCGGAGTGGCGGCTGTGGCGAGGCGTGGGACGCTGGAGGCGACGCCCGTGCACCGGCACGTGGTCGGCGACAGGCCCCTGGCCGCCGAGGCCCGGCACGGGGGCGAGCGCCGGCCGCGGCACCGCGCCCCGCCCGAGGCCCACCCCCACAGGAGCCACCCGTGTCCACGACCTCCGCAGCCCCCGGCGAGCCCCCCGCAGGATCCCTGGCGTCCGACGACTCCCCCGGGGCGGGACGCGCGGCCCGCGAACGCCTCCCGCCGGCCCACCACGGCGAGTGGGCCGCCTCCCCCCGACGGCGCGACCTCGTGGAGATCCTCCAGGAGGAGGCCGAGCCGCGGATCCCCGAGCTGATGCCGATCCGCTACGGCCGGATGACCGGGTCCCTGTCCGCCTTCTACCGCGGCACACCCGCCGTGATGGCCGCCGACCTGGCCGCCCTGCCGGACTCCGGTCTGACGGTCCAGCTGTCGGGGGACGCTCACCTGTCCAACTTCGGGCTGTTCGCGTCACCGGAGCGCCGCCTGGTCTTCGACCTGGACGACTTCGACGAGACCCTGCCCGGCCCCTTCGAGTGGGACGTCAAGCGGCTCGCGGCCAGCATCGCGGTGGCCGCCGACGACAACGGCGCGTCCCCGCAGGCGGCCTCGGCCGCCGCGACCGAGGCCGCGCGGGGCTACCGCACCCACATGACCGAACTGGCCTCCGCCACTGAACTCACCGTCTGGTACGAGCACATCGCGGCCGACGACCTGCTCCAGGAGGTCGGCGACTCGCTGCAGCGGGCCCGGCTCCACCGCACCCTGGACCGGGCACGGGAGACGGACAGCGGCAAGGCCATCGCCAAGCTCACCGCACCCGGGGCGGACGGCCGGCCCCGGTTCGTCCCCGACCCGCCCCTGGTGGAGCCGGCCGCGGAGGACGACCGTGCCACGGTGGAGCACGTCTTCGAGGACTACCGCGCCACCCTGGCCCCGGCGCAGGCCAGGCTGCTGGACCGGTTCCGGTTCGTGGACGCGGCGCGCAAGGTCGTCGGGATCGGCAGCGTGGGCACCCGCTGCTACCTCCTCCTGCTGGAGGGACGCGTGGCGGGTGACCTCCTGCTGCTGCAGGCCAAGGAGGCGGAGCCCTCCGTCCTCGCCCCGTACGTGCGGGTGCCCGTGTCCCACGAGGGGCGGCGCGTGGTCGAGGGCCAGCGGCTGCTCCAGGCCTTCGGCGACATCTTCCTCGGCTGGTCGACCGGGCCCACCGGACGTCAGTTCTACTGGCGTCAGCTCCTCGACATGAAGGGGTCCGCGTCCGTCCAGGACATGTCGGAGAGCCTGATGCGCCAGTACGCCGGGCTCTGCGGCCGCGCCCTGGCCCGCGGCCACGCCCGCTCGGGCCACCGCGCCGCCATCGCCGCGTACCTGGGCGACGACGACTCGTTCGACCGCGCCGTCGCCGCCTTCGCCCTCGCCTACGCCCGGCAGACTCGCGAGGACTACGCCGCCTTCACCCGGGCCCTCGCCGACGGCCGCCTGCCTTCCGGCCCGTCGGCGTAGCGCCGGGGCCGTGGTCTGAAAGATTTTGCGTCATCTTGCGCAAGGCCGGATCGTCTTTAGCCAGGGCTCGATCGCCCGACGCGAGATGACCGGCGGGTGACGCCGGCATGCCATCCTCGGCGCCCCTCCCTCGCCCACCAGCTTGATCAACTTTCCGGCCCGACCACCGCTGGTTCGTTCAGAACTTTAAGGAAGTCGCGAGACGAGACGGGCGAGACGGCCGGATCACGTGCATGGATGAACGCAGTAAGCGCATGGCGTCACCATGCGACTTCAAGCTGTGTTGGGATGAGCGCGGTCGGCGGGCGTGGATCCGCCGCCTCTTCCATGTGAAGGGATGTCATGTTCTCGATACGTCACCGAGTGCCCGCCGCCCTGCGGCCGGTGCTCATGCTCGCGGTGCTCCTCGCCGGACTGCTCGCCAGCACGGCCCCCCACGCCCGGGCGGCCACGGCGCAGGACACCTCCGTCACCTTCCGGGTGAACGCCACGACGCAGGGCGAGACCCTCCTGGTCACCGGCAGCGTCCCGCAGCTGGGCGGCTGGGACCCGGCCAAGGCGGTCCCGCTGGGCACCACCGCGAGTGCCTACCCGAACTGGTCCGCCGGCGTCCGGCTGCCCGTCGGGGCCACCGTGGAGTACAAGTACCTCAAGCGCTCCCCCACCGGCACGATCACGTGGGAGAGCAGCTCCAACCGCACCCTGACCGTCTCCGCGGACACCTCGGGCACCAACGACAGCTGGAACGTCGTCCCGGTCTCCGCGACCTTCCGCGCCACCGCCACCACCAGCTGGGGCCAGAACCTCTACGTCACCGGCAACCTGCCCGACCTCGGCAGCTGGGACCCGGCCCGGGCCGTGCCCCTGACCACCGGCTCCGGCACCTACCCGCTGTGGACCGGCGCCCACCCGCTGCCGCCGAACACCGCCGTGCAGTACAAGTACTTCAAGAAGAACCCCGACGGCTCCCTCACCTGGGAGAACGGTGAGAACCGCTCCGTCGTCACCCCGCCCACCGGCACGTTGACCGTCAACGACACCTGGCGCTGACGCCCGGCACCGGGGCCGGGGGGTATGTGATGGATACCCCTCGGCCCCGGCGCCCGTCAGTATCCCCCGGCCGAGAGGCTCCCCGCACCGTCCGGTTCACCGAGCGGTGCGCGGCGCGTCCTCGCGCGGGCCCCGCCCGAGGTCCACGGCCGGTGCCCGCTCCGGGTCGTCCGGAGCGGTCGCGGTCACGACCAGGGCGGCCTGGTCGTCGTCGACGCCCTTGCCGCCCGTGAAGGCGTGCACCGCCTGGATGAGCGTGTCGATGACGCGCTGGGGCCGTCCGCCGTGCCGCGCCGTCAGGGCGTGGGCGAGGCGGTCCTCGCCGAACTGGTCGCCGGCCGGGTCGCGGGCCTCGGTGAGGCCGTCGGTGTAGAGCACGAGGCTCTCGGCCGGGCGGAGCCGGAGGCGGTGGGTGGCCAGGTGCGGGTCCGGCGTGATGCCGAGCAGCGAGCCCTCGCAGTCCACGGTGCGTGCGGCACGCCCGTCGGCGAGGTGCAGGGGGAAGGTGTGTCCGGCCCGGACGAGGGTGACGTCCAGGCCGCCGTCGTCGAGGGGGGTGAGGTAGCCGTAGACGAGGGTGACGAAGCCCGTGCCATGGCTGGGCGGACGGTTGAGCAGGGCCTGGTTGACGGCCTGGACGACCGCGTCGGGGCCCGGCAGGAGGTGTGCCACGGCGCGGGCGGTGTGGCGGACCAGGGCCGTGGTGGTCGCCGCGGTCGCCCCGCGCCCGCACACGTCCCCCAGCATGAACGCCCAGGTGGTGTCGCTGAGCGGGAAGACGTCGTAGAAGTCGCCGCCGACGTCGAGGCCCTCGCCGGCGGGGTGGTAGTACGTGGCGATCCGGGCGCCGGGCACGGGAGGTACCTCCGGCAGGAGGAGGCCCGCCTGGAGGTCGCGGGCGAGGGCGACGCGCTCGGTGTACTGGCGGGCGTTGAGTGCCGCGGAGGCGGCCCGGCGTGCGAGTTCCTCGGCCAGGGCGACGGTGTGGCCGTCGAAGGCGTCCTCGCCGGTGGTGAGCAGGGTGAGCGCGCCGAAGGCGGTGCCGCGCTGCAGCAGGGGGACGCACAGGTAGCCGGTGACCTTCAGGTCGTGCCAGGGGCCCGGGCCGCCGGGAGGCCGGCCGGCGACCTCGCTCCGTCCCGAGGCCAGCACCCGGGCCACCACGTCGTCGGCGGCGTCCTGGCCCGGCGTGTGCGACGCGAGCAGGCTCTCCTCGGCGGGCGTCGGGGCGGCCGTGGCGATGCGGCGGACGCGGCCGCCCGCCACGATGTCCACCGCGCACAGGGGCGCGAGTTTGGGGGCGCACAGCTCGGCCACGCGCTGGAGGGTCTGTGTGTGGTCGAGGTCCGTGCCCAGCCGGGTACTGGCCTCCAGGAGGAACGCCACGTCGTCGCGGGCGGCCTGCTCCCTCGTCTCGGCGGCCCTGCGCGCCTCGTCGGCCTGGTGGCGTTCGATGGCGAGGGCGGCGGTGTCGGCGAACACCCGCGCCAGGGCGAGGTCGGCCTCGTGCGGGGCGCGCGGGGTGCGGTGGTACATCGCGAACGTGCCGAGCAGGGACCCGTCGCGGGCGAGGATCGGGGTGGACCAGCAGGACGCCAGCCGGGCCCGCTCGGCGAGGTCGCGGAAGTCGTCCCAGAACGGGTCGGTGGCGATGTCGGTGACGATGACGGGCGCGCGGCGGTGGGCGGCCGTGCCGCACGAGCCGACCCCTTCGCCGGTGGCGATGCCGTCGATGGCGGCGTTGTAGAAGCCGGGCAGGCTGGGCCCGGCGCCGTGGCGCAGGTGCCGGCCGTCGGCATCGGCGAGCAGCACGGACGCGAGCACCTCCTTCGCGGCGAGGTCCTCGATGGCCCGGGCCATGCCCTCCAGCACCTGATCCATCGGGGCCTGCCGGGCGATCTGCTCCAGCAGCACCCGGTGCTCGGCGGCCAGGCGCCGGGCGTGGACCATCTGGGTCGTCTCCACACCGATGACGCGCACCCCGATGACCCGGCCGCCCCCGTCGAACCGGGGCTCGTACGTGAAGTCGAAGAACGCCTCGCGCATGTCGCCGCCGGTGCCGAGGAGGATGCGCTCCTCCCGGCCGACGTACCGCTCACCCGTGCCGTACACCTGGTCCAGCAGGACGAGGAACCGCTGGTCGGCCAGCTCCGGCATCAGCTGTGCCAGGGGCACGCCCGTGCGCGTGCGCGCGTCGCCGCCGATCGCGGCGAAGAAGGCGGCATTGGCCGCCTCCACCACGTGTGCGGGTCCGGCCAGCGAGGCGAACACCGCCGTGGACTGCCCGAACAGGGCGTGCAGATCGCGCTCGGCCGTGCCCGCGAAGGAACCGCCGACGTCCGGCGAACCACCGGACCCGGGCCCCTCGCCCGCCGCGTGGGTCATCGCCCCGTCACCTCCCGCTTGCCCGGGGCAACGAGGACAGGCCGTCGTCGCTGCGGAACGCCGGCCGCGCACCACCGGCACGGACGGCGTCGTGCAGGGTGGCGTGGACCGCGATCGCCTGGTCCAGGCCCGTCAGGGCCAGCACGCGCGCGACGGACGCGGGCACCGCGGCGAGCCGCAGTACCTCGCCCCGCGCGGCGAGGTGCTGGTACATCCGCACCAGGCAGCCGATGCCGGTGGAGTCGCAGAACTCCAGCTCCGCGCAGTCCACGACCAGCAGCCGGTGGCGTCCCGCGGCGAACACCTGGTCGGCGGCCTCGTCCAGCTGCACGGCGCTGTCGTGGTCGAGCGCGCCGCGCAGCGTGAGCACGCACGCCCGCACCGTCGAACCCACCTGGACCGAGAACACCTCGCCGCCTCCACCTCGCCACCACCTGGCTGCTGCCCCTGCGACCCTACGTCAATCGCCGTTCACCCTGCTCCGGGCGGCGCTCGCACTGCCCTTCCGCCCGTCGGGGGGCCGCGTGACCGGACCGGGCAGAAGTGCGGGACAGTGGGAGGATGCGCACCCAACCAGTACTGGTCTTCGACGGCGACTGCGGGTTCTGCACCACGTCGGTGGGCCTCGTCCGGCGACTGGTCCGGCCGCGCTGCGAGGTCGTGGCCTGGCAGCACGCGGACCTGGCGTCGCTCGGCGTGACGGCCGGGCGGGCCCAGTACGAGGCCCTGTGGGTCACGCCCACCGGGCGGGTGTACGGCGGCGCGCAGGCCGTCGCGAAGATCCTGCTGAGCGCGCGCGGCGCGTGGCCCGTGCTGGGCGCGCTGCTGACGCTGGCGCCGGTGCGCTGGGCCGCCCACGGCGTGTACCGGCTCGTGGCCGAGAACCGTGGGCGGCTGCCCGGGGGGACACCCGCGTGCGCGGTGCCCGCGATGCGGCCATAGACCCGCCCGGCCGGGGTCAGGTGGACCAGATGACCTGGCCGTTGTGGACGACGACCACCTTGCCGTCCGCGCGGAGGACCAGTTGTGCGCCCTCGTGGCCGTGGGTCTTCGACGCCCAGATGGGACGGTCGTCGCCGTTGTGGATGACCAGGTTGCCGTCGCTCTGGAAGATCGCGCGGTGGTTCTGCCCGAAGGTCATGGACGCCCAGATCGGCTTGTCCAGCTCGTTGTAGACGACGAGGTTGCCGTCGGTCTGCATGACCATGCGGATGCGGTTGGTGGTCCAGGCCTGGTTGACCTCGAGGACACTGACCGCCGAGACGGTCTCGGTGCTCCAGTTCGGCTTGGGGGCCGGCTTGGGGTTCGGCTTCGGCTTGGCCGACCTGGACGGTGAGCTGCTCGGCCTGGGCGCGGGCGGCACGGGCTGGGGTGCGGCGGCCACCGGCGCCGCGCTCTTCACGGGCTTCTTCTTGCTGGGGGATGCGGTGGGCTTCTCGGCCACGTAGTCGTCCAGGGCGGCGGGGGCCGACTCGGGCTGCAGGACGGTGTCCGCACCCTGGGCGGCGACCGTCGTGGAGGGCTTGCCGCCGTCCTTGTCGTGCGCGCCACCGGCCAGCGCCAGCGGGACGGCGATCAGTACGGCCCCCACGACCGCGGCTCCGGCCAGGACCGGCTTGCGGGGGCGCCCCGCGTCGGCGCCGGTGCCGGCCTTCGGGCTCGGCGGAACCGTGGCGACGGCGGTGGCCACGCCGATGCCGGTGACGGGTTCCGCGGGCGCGGGGGACGGGGTGGCCGTGGTCGCGTTCGCCGTCGCGGTGTCCGGACTGGTGGGTGTCTCTGTCTCGGGCGCCTGCGTCGTCGTGGCAGGTGCGGCTACGGCGGGAGCGCCGGCGGTGGAGCTTGCCGAGCCTGGGTCGGCGGTGGCCTCGGGTCCGGGATCGGTCTCCGGGGTGGGGTCGGATTCCGGGGCGGGGGCGGTCTCGGGGGCGGGGGCGGTCTTCGGTTCAGGGGTGACCGGGTCCCCCGTCGGCGCGGCACCCGTCCGCGCTGCGGGCGCAGGAGCCGGGTTGGGTCCCTCCTCGGCGGATGCGGAGGGGGTCGGAGGGTCGGCGGCCTCCTCCTCGCCGGAGTTGGCGGCCCTCTCCGCTCGCGCGCCGGGCGTGTGCTGCTGGGGAGACATGGGGGTTACTCCTCCTCGGTGGCGGAGTGCTCGTGGTGGTCGGGGGCCCGCACAGCGGCGCCGAGCCGGACGAACTCCGTTGTTCCCGGCGGCCGTCGGGCACCTCCGGCCGTGTCGGTGGGACGTGGCTCACCCCGGCCGTCGCGTTCCGCTCGGGACACGGCCGCACCGCGGGGGCCGGTCCGTGGCCCTCCGGTTCGCCCGGTCCGCCGTACGACACCGGTCCGGCCGCCGGCCGGGACGGCACTGCGCGTCGCCGCGTTCGGCGACGGGCCCAACTTAGCTTCTTTCGCGGCCGGTCACCTCGCACCCGGCCCGTCGGCGCCGGCGCTTTGTCCCCCGACGCCACGCTGCTCCCGGATAGTTCTCCACCCGGGCAGGAAACGGGCACGCCAGGGGCCCTTTCGGACGCAACCCGGGCCCCCGCGGGCCACGTTGGTGTGGCATGCTGGGGGCTCCGGCTGATCGATGTCGGCATGCAGACGTGCCGTTCGGCACCCACGAAGGCGTACGGCTCAAGAGTTCAGGTGGAGATGTGGCCCCGAGAACGACAAGAGGCCAGAAGAGGCGCCCTGCCCGTGTCACCTGATACCTCCGCCCCGGTCGCCGCTTCCGCTTCCGTTTCCGGGTCGGCCGTCCCCCGTACCGACGCGGTGGCCGACGCCTCCGGGGCCGCCGACGTCCCCGGGATACCCGACGCCGTGCGCGCCGCGGCCCGCCAGGCGCCAGGTCACTGGATCGGCGTGGTGGACCCGGAGTGGACCGGGCGAGGGGCCGTGCCCGAGTGGGCCGTGCTGGGCGAATGGCAGTCCGACGAGCACGGCGAGACGACGGAGTTCCGGGCCAACCCCGCCTACCGTCCCTCCGCGCGGATGCTCGGCTGGCCCGAACCCACCGATCCCGTCGACGCCGCGGCACAGCGCGCCGCCACCGGTTACGGCTCCACGGACGAGGCGCTCGACGCGCTCGCCGAGGCCGACGTCACCGTGGTGCGCGGGCCGGACGGCGCGCCGCTGACCGCCGTGGGACAGCACGGCGACCCCGTGGTCCTGTTGTTCACCGCACCGGCACACGAGTTCATGTCCCCGGCACTTCGGCACGACACCCTTGCCACACGGGAGTTGGTCCGCTCGCTGAGCGGGCCCGGCACCTGGCTGCTCGTCAACGCGGGCGCCGCCGCTCCCCTGCTCGTCCCGGCGGACCGTGTCCCCGGCCCCCAGGGGGAGGACCGGACCGTGCTCACGGCCGACTCCCCCGCCACGCCTGGGCCCGACGGCCCACTCGACCCCGTGTCCCCCACCACCGGGAGAACCTCGTGACGCGATCCGCCCAGCAGCCGCCCGCCTCCTCCGGGGGGCGCCCCGCACACCGTACGGAGGCCGAGGGCGAGACGGAGGCGGGTGCGGGGGCCCCGGCCGGTACCGGTCCGCAGCCGGGCACGACGGCCGGAAACGCTCCGAAGGCCGCAACCGGTGCGAGGACCGGGGCCGGGGCAGCCACCGAACCCGAGGCGGCGGAGCCCGAGCCCGCCACCGGCCCCGAGCCCGAGCCCGAGCCGGCCACCCGGACCACGGCCGAAACCGAAGAGACCGAGCCGTCCGCACCGCCTGCGGCCACCCCGGAGCCCGCCAGCGCCCCGGGCACCGCCACGCCCCCCGACGCCGGGGCCGGCGCGGGGACGGGTTCCGACGGTCGTGCGCAGGCCGACGGTGAAGCGGAGCCCGGTGCCGCCGCGGCGGCCAAGAGCAGGCTGCCCGCGCTCGTACGGACCATGACCCAGACCGCGATCGACCGGCCCCGGGAGCAGGCCGCGCCGGTCGGGCGACCGGGCAAGGCCGTGCTCGCCGGAGCGGCCGTCGCGGGCGCCCTGCTGGTGTCCGTACCCTTCCTGGTGCTCGGCGGGAACCACGACGACAACGACGACCGCACGAAGGTCGCCGGCGCCGGCACCGTACTGGGCGACGACGGCCAGGAGGCGCCGGGCGACTTCGTGGTGGCCTCGCCCGACAACACCCCCTCCGGCACCGCCGGGAAGACCGTCCCCGGGCCGGCACCGCACACCTCGGCCGGGCACCCCGCTCCGGGCGGCGGGGCGTCGCACCCGGGCACCGCCGCCCAGGACCGCCCGAAGGCGCCCGCGAAGAGCACCGGCGGTGCGAAGACCGGCGGCAGCAAGAGCACGAGCAAGAGCGGCAGCAGCGGCAGCGGCGGTGGCACCGCCACCAGGCGGGACGCCAAGGCCGGTTCGGGTGTGACGTTCAGCGGGCCCGTGTCCTTCCGCAGCCACCTGTCCGGTCGTTGCATCGACGTGCCGGACGGCAACTTCAGCGACGGCAAGCAGCTGTGGGTGTGGGACTGCAACAACACCCCCGCGCAGAAGTGGCAGTTCGCCTCGGACGGCACGATCCGCATCGGGGGCAAGTGCCTGGACGTGGCCGGCGCCAACTACAACGACGGCACGCCGATCCAGATCGCCTGGTGCAACGGCAACGCCGCCCAGCAGTTCACGCTGAACGCCAGCCACGACCTGGTCAACACCGTGGTGGGCAAGTGCGTCGACATCAAGGACGTCAATCCCGGCAACGCCGCGCCCCTGCACCTGTGGACCTGCATCGGCGCCGACAACCAGAAGTGGAGCGTCTGACCGTGTCGCGCCAGGTACTCACGGTCGGTCCGGGCGACCGGGACCGCTACCGGACGATCGGTGAGGCGCTCTCGGCCGCCCGCACCGGCGCCCTCATCAGCATCCGGCCCGGGAGCTACGCGGAGAACCTGGTGATCCACACCCGGGTGACCCTCGCCGCCGCCGAGGGACGGGGCACCGTGGAGATCAGGCCGCGCTCGGGCAGTGTGCTCGCGCTGCGCGCCGACGCCGTGATGCTCTCGGAGCTGACCCTGCGCGGCGCGGACGCCGAGGAGCCGGCGGTGGACGTCCGCCGCGGGCAGGCCGCGCTGGACGGCTGCGAGGTCGTCGGGGCGGCGTGGACCGCGCTGCTGGCCTCCGGCACCGGTTCGCTGGCGCTGCGGGACTGCCGGGTGAGCAACCCGCACGGGGCGGGCGTCGTCGTCACCTCGACCACGCCCACCACCATGGAGTCCTGCACCTTCGAGCACCTGGGGACCAGCGGCGTGGTCCTCGCCGAGCAGGGCGAGGCACGCCTGCGGGGCTGCACCGTGCGCGACGCCCGCGGCAACGGGCTGCTCGCCAACGGCGAGTCCCGCGGCACGGTGGAGGACTGCGACGTCTCCTCCACCGACAAGCCCTCCCTGGCCCTGGAGCAGAACTGCTCCCTGTCGGTGGTGCGCACCGTCGTGCACGACACCAGCACCGGCGTGCACCTGAGCACCTCCGGCCGGACGACGCTGGAGGACGTACGGGTCACCGGGGCGTCCGGCAACGGGATCACGCTGGCAGCCGGCACCGACCCGGTGCTGCGCCGCTGCCGCGTCTCGCGGACCCGTGGCCACGGCGTGCTGGTCACCGACCGGGCCCGCGGCACCTTCGAGGACTGCTGGGTCGACGGCGCGCAGGAGTCGGCGCTGCGGGTCGCCGGGGCCGCCTCACCCGCGCTCACCGGCTTCACCGCCCGCGACTGCGAGGGCACCGGACTGCTCCTCGAGGAGGACTCCGCGGCCGAGCTGGACCGCCTCGAAGTGATCGGCGGCGCCCCGGCGGTCCTGGTGCGCAGCGGCGCCAACCCGCTGCTGCGCCGGGCCCGGCTGGTGGAGCCCGAGGGCGACGGCATCGCCGCCCTGAAGGACGCCCGTGGGCGCGTCGAGGACTGCGACGTCCTGCGGCCGAAGGGCGTGGGCGTGCGGGCCGCGTCCGGCAGCACCCTGTACCTGGCCGGCGGCGGCGTGTCCGACGCCGTCACCAGCGGGCTGTCCGTCGAGGACGGCGGCAACGTCACCGTGCGCGACTTCCGCGTCGAGGTGTCCGGCGAGGACGGCGTGGTGGTAGCCGCGGGCGGCGAGCTGACCGCCAACCGCACGGCGGTGCACGCCCCCCAGGGCCACGGTTTCCTGCTGCGCGAGGGCGCGCTCGCCTCGCTGAGCGGCTGCGAGGTCACCGGCGGCGCCCAGGACGGTTTCCGGGTGGAGTCCACCGCGCCGGTGTCCCTGGTCAACTGCCTGGCCCGGGAGAACGGTGGCGGCGGCCTGGTGCAGACCGCCCCCGGCACCCGGCTGGCCGTGGATGGCCTGAACAGCACCGGCAACGGCAAGCGGGACGCCTGGGGCACGGGTGCCGCCGAGAACACCGACCCGGCGGGCTCCGGCGCAGCGGACGCGCCCCCGCCGGACCGGGCCGACGGCCCGCTCGGCGCCCTCAACGCGCTGATCGGCCTGGAGAACGTCAAGCAGCAGGTGGGCACCCTGGTCAACCTGACCCAGCTCGCCCAGCGCCGGGAGAAGCTCGGCATGCCGGCCCCGCCGATGAGCCGCCACCTGGTCTTCGCCGGGCCGCCCGGCACCGGCAAGACCACCGTGGCCCGGCTGTACGGCTCGATCCTGGCGGAGCTGGGGTCGCTGCGCAGCGGGCACCTGGTCGAGGTGTCCCGGGCCGACCTGGTCGCCCAGGTCGTCGGCGGCACGGCGATCAAGACCACCGAGACCTTCCAACGGGCCCTCGGCGGCGTGCTGTTCATCGACGAGGCGTACACGCTCACCTCCGACAGCAACAACGGCGGCGCCGACTTCGGCCGCGAGGCGGTCGACACCCTGCTCAAGCTGATGGAGGACCACCGGGACGACGTCGTCGTGGTGGCGGCCGGCTACTCGCGCGAGATGGAGTCCTTCCTCGGTTCCAACCCCGGCCTCGCCTCCCGGTTCTCCCGGACGGTGCAGTTCGAGAACTACTCGGTGCCCGAACTGGTCGCGATCATGGAGAACATGTGCGCCCAGCACCAGTACGAACTGGGCGAGGGCACCGCGCAGGCGCTGGCCGCGCACTTCGAGGCGATGCCCCGGGACGCCGGCTTCGGCAACGGCCGTGCGGCGCGCGGGGTGTTCGAGGAGATGGTCGACCGCCAGGCGGTGCGGCTCGCCTCCCAGGCCCAGGTCAGTGAGCACGACCTGCGGCTGCTGCTGCCGGAGGACGTCTCCGCCGCCGCCGCCGCACAGGTCACCGGCGGTGCGGCGGCGCAGGACGACCCGCTGACCCGCCTCGGCGACATGATCGGCCTGGCGGAGGTCAAGCGGGACGTCGCCGACCTGGTCAACCTCATCACCACGGCCCGCCGCCGCGCGGCCGCCGGGCTGCCCGTGCCGTCCCTCAGCCACCACCTGGTCTTCACCGGGCCGCCCGGCACCGGCAAGACCACCGTGGCCCGTCTCTACGGCGAGATCCTCTCCCAGCTCGGCATCCTGGCGCGGGGCCAGCTCGTCGAGGCGGCCCGCGCCGACCTGGTCGGCCGCTACATCGGCCACACCGCGCAGCTCACCCGTGAGGTCTTCGAACGGGCCCGTGGCGGTGTCCTGTTCATCGACGAGGCCTACACCCTCACCCCGCGCGACGGCGGCGCCGACTTCGGCCAGGAGGCGGTGGACACGCTGCTGAAGCTGATGGAGGACCACCGCGACGAGGTGGTGGTCATCGTCGCCGGCTACACCGACGAGATGGAACGCTTCCTGGCCTCCAACCCGGGCCTGTCCTCGCGCTTCCCGCGCCGGGTCGCCTTCGCCGACTACTCCTCCGAGGAACTGGTCACCATCGTGCGCACCCAGGCCACCGCCATGGGCTACGAGTGCGGTCCGGGCACCGGCCCGCTGCTGAAGGAGTACTTCGACGCGCTCCCCCGCGACCGTTCCTTCGGCAACGCCCGCCTGGCCCGCCAGGTCGTCGAGTCGATGGTGACCCGCCAGGCGGGGCGGCTCAGCGCGCTGGCCGCGCCCACCCTGGACGACCTGCGCCTGCTGCTGCCCGAGGACGTCACCACGCCGGCCACGAAGGCGGCGCCCCGGTGAAGCCCTCCCTGCGCGCCACGGCCCGCGCCCTGCCCGCCACGGCCCTGACCGCCGCCCTGCTGCTGTCCTCGGCCGGCCCGGCACTGGCCCTGCCCCCGTCCCTGCCCTCGGCCGACGGCAAGGGCCAGCAACTGCCCGGCATGCCGTCCTCGCTCGGCACGGACGCCGGGGACGACGCCTGCACTCCCGCCTCCACGTCGAAGGCGAAGAAGCAGGACTGGTCGCGCCAGCGCCTCGACCTGGACCGGCTGCACCGGCACAGCACGGGGGCGGGCGTGACCGTCGCGCTCGTCGACACCGGGGTCGTCCCCGAAGCCACCGGGCTCGGTGACCGGGTCACCGCCCAGGGCGCGGCCGCGGTCGACTGCGTCGGGCACGGCACCTTCCTGGCCGGGCTGGTCGCCGGGAGCGGCGGCGCCACCCCGGGCCTGGCCGGCGTCGCCCCCTCGGCCGAGGTCCTCGCCCTGCGGGGCACCGACGAACGCGGACAGGCGGACGCCGGGCTGGTCGCCGAGGCGGTGCGCGCCGCGACCGGGGCCGGCGCCGACGTGATCGTGGTCGGGGTGGCCCTGCCCCGCCGTGACGCCGAACTGACCGATGCCGTCGCCGACGCGCTGGGCAAGGGCGCGGTCGTGGTCGCCGCCGCCACGCCCGACCCGCCGACCAGGGGCGCCGCCGACGACGTACCCTCCCGCACCTACTGGCCGGCCGGTGAGCCCGGGGTGCTGTCGGTCGCCGACATGCTTCCCGACGGGTCCCGCCCCGACAACGCCCTGCCCACCGGCGACATCGACCTGGTCGCGCCCGGCGCCGGGGTCGTCTCCGGCGGGCCCCGCGGTGCCGGGCACTACCTCGGCGGCGGTGCCTCGGTGGCCGCCGCCTACGCCGCCGGGGCGGCCGCGGTCGTCCGCGCCACCCACCCCGACGACTCCCCCGCGGCCGTCGTCCGGCGCCTGACCGCCACCGCCTACCCGGCCGACATCCCCCAGCTGGACCCCTACGCCGCCGTCACCACCGTCCTCGGCGACGCCCGCGCGACCGTGACGGCCGGCACCGGGTCCGGGCACGTGGCGCTGCGCGACACGGCCGCCGCCGACCGCGCGACCGGCCGCGCCGCCCTCTTCGTCCTGCTGGGCGGCGCCGGTGTCCTGTCGGTGCTGTGGGCGGTGTTCGCCCTGCCGCGAGCCCGAGCCCGCGGATGGCGCCCGGCGGGCCCGGACGGAACGAGCACACCCGACGGGGCGTGAGCCGACGGCGCGCCCACGTCCCTCAACGTCGCCCACCCACTGCTCGCCCCCTACGGGCCCGCACACGCGGGTGGCACCCGGCTGGGCCGGACGTCACGGGGGCGGCCCCGGCCCGCCGCCGACCGCGCGCGTACGTCCTTCCCGCCCACGGACCGCCCTGCTGCGGGCCCGCACACGCGGTAGCACCGGGCTGGCCGCAAGCTACGGGGGCGCCCCCGGCCGGCCGCGCGCCGACCGCGCCCGTACGTCCTTCCCGTCCTCCGCCCACGGCCCCCCTGCTGCGGGCCCGCACACGCGGGTGACGCCCGGCGAGACCAGAAGCGACGGCCATACCCGGCCGGCCGCGAGGCAGCCGCACGGACCCGTCCCGCTCGTCCCAGCTCGCCGTTCGCCCTGCCGCGAGCCCGCGCACGGCTGGCGCGCGCCGGAGATCGGCGGGGGCGGGCTCACCCGGCCGGGAGCCGACCCAGGCGAGCCCGCCCCCGCCCACTGCTCTCCCTGCCGCGAGCCCGCACGCGCAGGTCGCTTCCCGGGACGCCGGACAGGATGGGCCCGCCCGGACGGCCGTGAGCCGGCCGTGAGCGGTCACGCACCTCCCGCGCCCCACCCGGAGGGCTTAGGTCTGCTGGTCCTCGCCCGTCTCCACCAGCGCGGTCTGCACCAGCCGTTCGCGGCGGCGGGCGATGTGCAGGGCCCGGCCCGGGGGGAGGTTGCGTGGCTTGGCGTTGCCGAACAGGCGGCCCTCGGTGGGCGGGCAGGACAGCAGCAGCGCGGGGTTGTTGGCCTCGTCGAGGCGGCGCAGCAGGCCGTCGCCCAGGCCGCGCCCGGCGCCCATGGCGCTGCGGGCGACGACCAGGTGCAGGCCCATCTCGAAGCCGAGCGTGAGGTGTTCGAAGAGCGGCTCGAACGGGCTCTGGAAGGAGTTGCCGGAGACCATGTCGTAGTCGTCGACCAGGATGAACAGGCGCGGGCCGGTCCACCAGTCGCACTGGCGCATCCGGGCGGGGGCGATGTCGGCGCCCGGGATGCGGGTCTTCATGGCGCGGGCGGCGCCCTCCACGGTCTCCTTGAGGTTGTCCAGGGAGATCACGTGCCCGATGCGGTACTCCTCGGGGACGGTGTCCACGAGGGTGCGCCGGTAGTCCACCACGATGATCTTCGCCTCGTGGGGGGCGTAGCGGGCGGTGATGCCCTCGGTGACGCGGCGCAGCAGGTTGGTCTTGCCGCTCTCGGTGTCGCCGACCACGATCAGGTGCGGGGTGCGGCTGAAGTCGTGCCAGACCGGCTCCAGGGCGTCCTGGTCGATGCCGAGCGGCAGGCGCATGCCGCCGCCCTCGGTGGCCTCCGGGGCGGGCAGTTCGGCGAGCGGCAGCCGGTGCGGCAGCATCCGGATCCGCGGGGCGGGTGCGCCCTTCCAGTGCCGGGAGACCTCGGCGACGAGGTGGGCGACGCCGTCGCCGAGGTCGTCGAGGGAGCCGCTGCCGTCGAGGCGGGGCAGGCCGGCCAGGAAGTGCATCTTGGTGTCGGCGGTGATGCCGCGCCCGCCGCTGCGCGGCACCGAGCGGGCCTTGCGGGTGTCGATCTCGGAGTCCATCGGGTCACCCATGCGCAGTTCCAGGCGGGTGGCGGCCTGGTCGCGGACCTGGGCGGACAGCTCGACCCAGCGGGTGGTGGTGATGAGCAGGTGGATGCCGTAGTTCAGGCCGCGGGCGGCGAGTTCGTTGAACTTCGGGATGAGGTCGTCGTAGTCCTGGCGCACGGTGGACCAGCCGTCGATCACCATGAAGACGTCGCCGAAGGGCTCGTCGGGGAACTCCCCGGCGGCGCGGCGGCGGCGGTAGGACTGCATGGAGTCCAGGGTGTGGTCGACGAAGAACTGCTCGCGGCGGGCCAGCAGCGTCATCACCTCGGCGACGGCCCGGTGCACGCGCTCGGGGTTCAGGCGGGCCGCGACGCCGCCGACGTGCGGCAGCCCGGCGAGCTGGGAGAGGCCGCCGCCGCCGAAGTCGAGGCAGAAGAACTGGATCTCGGCGGGCGTGTGGGTGAGGGCGAGGGCGCCGATGAGGGTGCGGGCGAGGATGGACTTGCCGCTCTGCGAGCCGCCCGCGATGGCGACGTGGCCGCCGGCCCCGGACAGGTCCACGACGAGCGGGTCGCGGCGCTGCTCGAACGGCTTGTCCACCAGGCCGACCGGGACGCGGAGTTTCCCGGTGCCGGACCAGCCTTTGGCGGTGAGGCCGCGTTCGGCGTCGGGGGCGAGACCGGGCAGCAGGGCGTCGAGCGGGGAGGGCTCGTCCAGGGGCGGCAGCCACACCTGGTGGGCCGCCGGACCGGAGTCGCGCAGCCGGTCCAGGGCCACCTCGAGGAGGGTCTCCTCGTCGTCGTCCTTGGTGTCCGGCTCCGGTGCGGGCGTCGGGTCCAGGGTGCGCGGTACGACCCAGCTGCTGGTCCAGGGCACGACCTGGTTGGCCACCCGGGCCTGGGCCACCGCGCCGGTGCGGCGGCGGTAGGTGCCGGAGGAGTAGGCGGCGCGGAAGCGGGTCAGCGCCTCCACGCCGGACTTGAGGTAGCCGCTGCCCGGCTGGGCGGGCAGCTGGTAGGCGTCGGGGACGCCGAGCACGCCGCGGCTCTCCATGGCGGAGAAGGTGCGCAGGCCGATGCGGTACGACAGGTGGCTCTCGAGCTGGTGCATGCGGCCCTCGTCCAGGCGCTGCGAGGCGAGCAGCAGGTGCACCCCGAGGGAGCGGCCGAGGCGGCCGATCATGACGAACAGGTCCATGAACTCGCGGTGCGCGGAGAGCAGTTCGCTGAACTCGTCGACCACGACGAACAGGCTGGGCAGCGGCGTGAGGTCGGCGCCGGCGGCGCGGGCGCGCTCGTACTCCAGGGCGGAGGTGTAGTTGCCGGCGGCGCGCAGCAGCTCCTGGCGGCGCATGAGTTCGCCGTGCAGGGCGTCCTGCATGCGCTCCACGAGGGCGACTTCGTCGGCGAGGTTGGTGATGACGGCGGAGGTGTGCGGGAGTTCCTCCAGGCCGAGGAAGGTGGCGCCGCCCTTGAAGTCGACGAGGACGAAGTTGAGCGTCTCCGAGGAGTTGGTCAGGGCGAGGCCGAGGACGAGGGTGCGCAGGAGTTCGCTCTTGCCGGAGCCGGTGGCGCCGATGAGCATGCCGTGCGGGCCCATGCCGCCCTGCGCGGACTCCTTGATGTCGAGTTCGACGGGGCGGCCGTCGACGCCGACGGCGACGGGCACCTTGAGCCGGGCGGCGCCGGTGTGCCGGGCGAAGTGGGCCCGGGGGTCGTGCCGGTACAGGTCGGGGATGCCGAGCAGGGTGGTCAGTTCGACGTCGGTGTCGAGCGGCTGGGCGATGTCGGTGGCGAGGCTGATGCGGCGCGCGGTGAGCAGCCGGGCCAGCGACTCGGCGCCGAGCACGCCGAGCCGGTCGGGGCGGCCGAGCGGCACGGAGCGCTCCTTGCGGCTGCGGTCGGTGCGCACCAGGCTCACCTGCCGGTCCCCGACGGTCAGGCGCAGCGTGTTGCGGCCGGGCCGCCAGCGCAGCGCGCCGGAGACGTCCAGGACCACCGCGTTGCGGTAGCCGTGCCCCTCCCACCGGTGTCCTTCGGGGACGGTGACGCCGTCGAGGACGACGACGGTGTAGGGCTCGTCGCGGCCGGGCCGGGCGTCCGGGTCGAAGCCGGGGCGTTCGGCGAACTCGGCGCCGAGCAGGTCGTCCAGCTCGGTGAGGTCGGCGGTGATGCGGCGGACCTGGCCCGCGCCGTCCTCCTCGTGCGGGTGCAGGGCGTGCGGCAGCCACTTGACCCACTCCCAGTCCGCCCGCCGCTCGTCGCTCGCGCACACCGCCAGCCACAGCTCCTCGGGGGCGTGGAACACGGCGAGCTGTCCGAGAGCGGCCCGCACCAGGGCGCGTACGGCGTCGTCGCCGGTGTGCGCGGGGGCGGGCTCGGCCGGACCGGCGCCGGCCGTCTCCTCGGGGCGCAGCAGGATCCGGGCGGAGGAGCGCAGGTACAGGCCGAGGGGCTGGTCGGGGATGGTGGAGTAGGCGCGGATGAAGCGGCGCAGGGCGTGGGCGCAGAGGGGTTCGAGGTCCTCCACCGGGCGGGTGGAGACGGGCTGCAGGGTGAGGGCGAGCTGCTGTTCGCCGACCGCGAGCCGGACCTCGCCGAAGTCCTCGTCGGCGGGGCGGCGTTCCCACAGCCGGGAGGTTCGGGCCAGGGAGCGCAGCGAAGCGGGGTCGGGGTGGCGCCAGGCGAGGGCGCGCTGCTGCTCGACGATGGTGGCGCGGACGCGCTTGCGGATCTGGGCGAGGTAGCGGAGGTAGTCGCGGCGTTCGCCCCGCAGGCGTTGCTTGCGCTCGCTGGAGCGGCGCATCAGCTGGCCCAGCAGCATGGCGCCGGCGGAGAGCGCCATGACGCCCATCGCGAGGTAGATGAAGACGCCGTTGCTGCCGCCGGGGCGCAGGAACATCAGCATCATCGACACCGACATGAGCGCCATCGGCAGGTAGGTCCAGACGGCCGAGGTGTCCGGGACCGTCTCGGACAGGACCGGTGGTTCCTGGAGCGTCAGTTGGCCTTCGGGCATCTCCGGACCGCGCCTGCGGGCCGGCCGGCGAAACAGCACCACGCTCAAGGGACAGAACCTCCGGGTTCACTGGGCTTTCCGGCCCGCACCGAAATGCCGCTCCCTTCCGGGAGCGGGAAAGCGCCGCACCGCAACGACTCGGGGGTTACCGGGGGCGGTGCAATCCGGTGCGCGTTCGGGGGCGGAAGCAGACGGGCGACTCCCGTGCCGCTGGGCTCCGCACCGGACGCGGGTCCGGTCCGCAGCACAATCCGGCGGGCGTCGGCAGTAGTCTGCATTCCTCCGGTACCACCTGTCCACGCGGGGCGGGCAGTTACCGGGCACGGGGGTGCAATTCCCCTGTGGACGGGCCGCTGTTCTCGTCCGCATATACCTTACGTAGTCTTCAGCCGTTCCCCCTTTCCGCGGGGGACGATTGCCTGCCAAGCCCCCCACGGAAGACGAGAGTTCAGCTGATGACCGACAGTGCGGTGGCCGATCTGTGCCGCCTGACCGTACGCGCGCCGAGCGTCTCCGTCGATCTGGCCGTACCCGCCGACGTGCCGGTCGCCGACCTGTTGCCCACGCTCCTGCGCTACGTCGGCGAGGAGGCCGAGGAGTCCGGTCTCGACCACGCCGGCTGGGTGCTCCAGCGCCTCGGCGACGGGCCGCTGGACGAGGAGACCACCCTCGCCCACAGCGGTCTCGTCGACGGCGACGTGCTGTACCTGCGCCCCCACACCGAAGCGCTGCCCGAGGCGCGGCTCGACGACCTGGTGGACGGGATGGCCGACACCGCGGCCCGGCGGCTGCACACCTGGCATCCCGGCGCCGCCCGCGCCCTGCTGGTGGGGACCGCGGTGGCCACCGTGCTGACCTCGCTGCTGCTGGTGTTCTGGCCCGGGGTGAGCTCGTCGGTGCGGCCGGCCTACGCGGGCGTGACCGGGCTGCTGCTGCTCGCCGGCGCGGCCACCGCCAGCCGCGCGGTCGGTGAGCGGCTCTCGGCCGGTGCGCTCGGGCTGCTGGTCGCGCCGTGTCTGGGAGTGGCCGGCTGGGTGCTGCCCGGCGGCGACGTGACCGGTCCGGACGCCGCCCGGGTCGTGGGCGCGCGGCTGCTCGCGGCGGGCGCCGCGAGCGCCGGCGGTGCCGTCCTGGCGCTGGCCGCGACCGCGGTCGGCGCCCCGGCCCTCACGGCCACCGCCGTCGTCTCGGTGGCCACCGCGCTCGCGGGTGTCCTGATCGGCTACAGCGGCCTGGACGTGCCGGGCACGGTGGCGCTGGTGGCGACGGTGGTCGCGCTCGGCGCGGGCGCGGTGGCACCCTTCGCCTTCAAGCTGGCCGGAATGCGCATGCCGGCCCTGCCGTCCTCGGCGAGCCAGCTCCAGGAGGGCATCGAGCCGTACGCGGGCGGCGAGGTCGCCGAGCGGACTGTGCTGGCCGGGCGCTGGGTCACCGCGCTGTTCGCCGCCACGGGCGTCGTCGCCGCGGCGGCCCTGGCCGTCCTCGCCCACCACCCGGACCTGCCCGAGGTGCTCGTGTCCCTGGCGCTGAGCCTGCTGCTGCTCCTGCACGGCCGCGGCCTGGTGCACATCGGCCAGCGGCTGACCCTCGCGGTGCCCGGCGTGTGGGGTCTGCTGCTGCTGGCGCGCGCCTGGGCCGTCGACAGCGGCGGCGACACCCGCACGGTGGTCTCCGCGGTCCTGCTCGCCGCCGCGGCCGCCCTCGTGGTGGCCGCCTGGGTGGTGCCCGGGCGCCGGGTGCTGCCGTACTGGGGGCGCGCGGCGGAGGTGGCGCACACCGGACTCGCGGTGGCCCTGCTGCCGCTCAGCCTGTGGGTGGCGGGCCTGTTCGGCTGGCTGCGCGGACTGTTCGGCTGACGGCGCCGGTCGCCGGTTCATCGAGTACGAGTTGAGGAGAGGCTGTGCAGTCCAAACGCGACCAGGTGCAGGCCCACACGTTCATGATGGGCAGGCTCAGTTCGGGCCTGCTGACGGCCGACCCGGACGCCCCGGAGAGCCCCCTGGGACGCACCACCCGCGGGGTGGTGTTCGGTGTGCTGGTCACCGTCCTGGTCGGCGCGGGCGCCACCGTCTACGGGCTGCTGCGTCCCGGCGGCAACGACGGGTGGCGTGACGGCCCGCACCTGGTGGTCAACCGCGACACCGGTGCCCGCTACCTGTGGACCGGCACCGACGGCGTCCTGCACCCGGTGCGCAACTACGCCTCGGCGCGGCTGATCGGCGGCCCGGACCTGGAGACGAGCGACGTGGGCAGCGCCTCGCTCCGGGGCACTCCGACGGGCACCGCGGTCGGCATCCCCGGCGCCCCGGACACCGTGCCGGACCCGGCGCAACTCGACTCCGGCGCCTGGCACATGTGCGTCACCGGACCGGGAGGGGCGCTCCCCAGCACCGCGGTCGGCGCGTCGGACTCCGGTGTCGGCAAGCCGGGTGCCACCACGGTGGTCGCCGGGGCACCCGTGGACTCCCGCGCCCTGGACGGCGACCGGGCGGCCCTGGTGCGCGGCCCGGACGGCACCGAGTACCTGGTGTGGCGGGGCAGCCGGCTGCCGCTCGACCGCACCTCCGACGCCCGGACCGCCCTCGGCTACGGCTCCGAACAGCCGGTGCCGGTCTCCGCGGCCTTCCTCGACGCGCTGGCCCCCGGGCCCGCCCTGAGCCCGCCCGAGGTGCCGGGGCGGGGCGAGGACGGCCCCTCACTCGGTGGCCGGGCGAGCCGGGTGGGGCAGCTGTTCAAGGTGAGCGTGCCGGGCGGTGACAGCACGTACCACCTGCTGCGCAAGGACGGCCTGGTGCCGCTGACGCGGCTGGGCGCCGCCCTGGTGCTGGGTGACCCGGCCACCCAGAAGGAGGCCTACGGAGGGCAGTCGCCCGAGGTGCGCACGGTCGGCGCGGACGTCCTGCGCGAGCACCGGGCGAAGGACGCACCCCCGGCGGGCTCCGCCGAGCTGCCGGACGCGCCGCCCGCCGCGCTGTCCGTACCGCGGGGCAGCGCACTGTGCGCCCAGGTGGACGGCGCCGACGGCGGCATCCGGATCAGCTCGGTGCTGGTCCCGCTGACCCAGCTCGCCCCGGTGGCGGTCCCGGAGGGCACCGACCGGCTCCAGGCGGCCTGCGCGCCGCCGGACGCGGCCGTCGTCCGTCCCGGGCACGGGGTGCTGGTCCGGGCGCTGCACGCCAGCGGCGCCGCACACGCGGGCACCACCTACCTGGTGGCGGACAACGGGGTGAAGTACCGGATTTCCTCCCGGACCGCGCTGTCCGCCCTCGGTTTCGGGGCCGGGGACGTCGCCTCCGTGCCGGCGCCGCTGCTGGCGGCCTTCCCGACCGGGGCGGACCTGGACCCGGCGGCCGCTACGGGCGCCTCGCAGCCCAAGGTCACGGCCCCGGCGTGTGCCGCCTCCGAGGCGAAGGAGGCCGGCACGGCGGACACGGCAGACAGGGCGGACACGGCGGACACCGCCGGCGCCGCCCAGTAACCCGGGCGTGGGCCCCGTCCGGACCGTACGGAAAGGAACCGGTCGAAAGCGGGGTCGAAATCCAGCCGATCTGATCGCCGCATCCGCGCGGCCGGTGCCGCCGGGCGCGGGGCCGACGACGGGAATTGACCCTCAATCAGCTCCCGCGTCCGCCGCGAACCGGCGCGAGGAAAGCCCGGCACGGAGGAGAAAGCTCAAATCAACCTCAGAATATGCCGTCCGGGAGCCGGCGCATTTCCCCGGGCGACGCGGACATTTCGGAAACGGGCCGTCGCGGTGACCGTTTGCCGACTTCGCGTGCCCGCTTCGGGCCCGTATCCCGGGGAGCGGCGGAAATCCGGGCGGGTGAGCTCGTCGACGGAACACACGGATGTCTTCATCTCCAGGAAACCTTCCCGCAACTCCCCCGGTTCGCGCGGTCCTTGGCGAGCGAACCGAAGCTCAAAATCGACGCCGGAGCGCGTTGCGCGGAACGCCGGGTTCTCTTTAGCCTCAGCGGGCAACGTGGCGATCAGCAGTTGCCCGAACGAAGGGAGCGCGACATGGCGGACAGTGCCGCGAGGAAAGCGGATTACGCCAAGGGCTTGGGGGGCGTCTCGTCCCTGGAGTCCGCCCGGAGCCAGGTCGAGAAGATCCAGAACAACGTGGCCGAGCTGGCCTCGCGTTCGGGTGTCGGCGGTGACGAGGGCCAGGCCCTTCTGAAGCTCTTCCGCAGCTGGAACGCCGAGGCGCAGAAGGTCGTCGTCCAGATCAGCAAGATGATCGACGCGCTGCAGGAGAACGTGACCTCCGCCGACCGGCTGGCGAAGGAGAACCAGGACCTCACCGAGGTCCTCAACAGCAAGACCACCCAGGGCGTCTTCGAAGCACTGCTCTGATCCCCCCCACCGGCGTCGGCCCCTCGGACGACCCCGGATCCCGCTTGCTTCCCGGGCCCCGACGCCCGGCCACCCCAGAGGAGACGTCATGGCCGACGGCATCATCGACGTGCGCTATCCCGTGGTCCAGCGGACCATCGAGGAGCTGAAGGACCAGACCCAGCAGATCATCAACGCCCTCAACACCCTGGAGGACGAGCTCAAGCCGCTCGTCAGCTCCTGGGAGGGCTCCGACCAGCAGATGTACCTCCAGGTCCAGGCGGAGTGGGACCAGGCGACCAAGAACATGGCCACGCTGCTCGGTGACAGCGGCGAGCTGGTGCAGAGCATCCACGACAACCACTCCCGTGACGAGCGCAGGAGCGCCGACAACTGGGGCAACGTCCGCGCCCGGTAGCACCGGACGGGCCCCTCGCCGGCACGGCGGCCCGCACACCGGGCGCCGGCCGGCCCCACCGGCTCCCCGAGCACTGTCGACCACTCGTCCCGTACCAAGCCGCAGGAGGACGTCCCATGGCCGGTGAGAAGGCCGACGTCAAGCACTTCGACCTCAAGCAGATGGAGAACTTCCGGGACAACGAGGTCCAGCCGGTGTACACCGCCGCGAAGAAGCACCGTGAGGTCGGTGACGGCGCCCACATCCGGCCGCTCGGCCAGCTCATCGACGGGCACACCACGCCGGGCAACCTCGACCAGAACCAACAGCTCCTGCGCATCGGCAAGATGGCCACCGAGCCCCTGGTGTCGGGTCCCAAGCTGATCGAGGACATACGGGCGGCGGCCGAGGCGATCGACAAGCTGCTCGGTGACCAGATGGACCTCTTCAAGGAGCTGAAGGAAGCCCTCAGCGACACCATCGAAGAGGCCAACAAGACCAAGGACAAGAACCTCAGCGCCATCGACGCGCAGACGCTGCTCACGACCTTCCAGGAGGTCGACACCCTCACCGCCGGCGGCTCCGGCGGCGGCAAGAAAGACACCTGACAGCGCGGCGCGCGCCGGCCCGGTCCGAGGACCGCGGGCCGGCCCGCGCAGGACTCCCGGCAGCACACCCGGCACGACGACGGGCGCCGGGGCGCACGTCACGCACCGACCAGAAAGGGCGCCCGGTGGCCGACCGTTACGATCCCAACTCCGTTGCGAACCTGGACAAGTTCGACAATGCCGGCGATCCGTCGTCCGACACCTGGGCCACCCTGGTCAAGCACATCACCGGCTACCCGGTCCCGGACCGCGCCACGGTCTTCGACAACCTGCGCTCCGACCACGGCGGCAAGCTGTTCCGGATGGACATCAAGGACCGTAGCCTCAGCCTGCTGGTGCAGGACTCCGGGTTCCTGAGGAACAACGGCGAGGACTACGACATCTGGTTCTTCGACCGGGGCAAGAAGACCCTGATCAAGCAGGCCCGGATCGTCTTCGAGGGCCGGGTGAAGGCCGGCGAGGAGATCATCTTCGCGGCCCCCGGGTCCGACGACGTGCACAACGCCCAGGTCCGTGAGGGCAACGAGTTCACGGACTACAACAAGGACAAGATGAGCACGATCCCGCTCGCCCGGTACATGAACGGGCCGCGGGCGGCGCTCCTCGCCCTGCTCGGCGGCAGCACCCAGGACGCCCGGTTCAGCAACCTGAGCGTGGGCGGCGGCGACGTGGTCGACCTGAACTCCTTCAACGCCACCGGTGACTCCTTCGACTACGCCGCCAAGTTCTTCAAGGACCACGCGCTGGTCCTCAAGGACTGGGAGGACCGCTTCGGCCGGGACGACGCCAGCTGGAAGGGCGAGGCCGCGGAGGTCTTCCGCAGCCTGCTGAAGAAGATCCGCGAGAACTACGACAACTACGTCGAGACGTTCAACTCCAGCCTGGGCTCGGGCAGCGAGACGGGCACCGGCAACACCGTCTACTCCCGTGCGCTGTCCCTGGGCCGCAAGTACCTGACGGACGCGGCCGACACCCTGCTCAAGGCGTGGCTGGACTGGGCCAAGTCCCCCTACTACGACCCGCACCAGGTGCTGCGCTACGTCCTGGACGACCTGGCCCAGTGGGTGGACGCCAACAACGTAGCCAAGACCGACATCAAGGTCTCGTCCTCGCGCTACGGCAGTTCCACGTACCACGTGCCGCAGGCCGGCTTCCTGCAGGAGCACCCCGAGTACGGCGACCTCAACGACATCGCCAACTGGGCGAAGGTCGGCGACAAGGCGGTGAAGATCTGGAGCCAGGGCGTCGACGAGTACCTGGGCAAGCCCGCCGCCCAGGTGCAGTCCGCCCTCAACAACCACTTCCTCGACCTGGGCGGGGACTTCAAGGACAACCTGCCCGAACCGAAGTCGACCAGCACGGCCGCCGACGACTACGAGAAGAAGAAGCTGAAGGAGGAGAAGGACGAGGTCAACCGGCAGAACGAGGAGAACCGCAAGTACCAGGACGAGTTGCGCAAGGAGCAGGAGCGCCAGCGCGAGGAGGACCGCAAGTACCAGGATGACCTGCGCAAGGAACAGAACAAGCAGCGGGAGGAGGACAAGAAGTACCAGGACGACCTGCGCAAGGAACAGAACCAGCAGCGCGAGGAGGACAAGAAGTACCAGGACGACCTGCGCGCCCAGCAGCAGCGCGAGCAGGACGAGGCCAAGAAGTACCAGGACGACCTCCGCAAGGAACAGAACCAGCAGCGCGACGAGGACAAGAAGTACGCGGACGAGCTGCGCGAGGAGCAGCGCCGCGAGCAGGAGGAGGCCAAGCGCGAGGCCGAGGAGCAGCGCAAGGCCGCGCAGGAGAGCCTGGACGGCCTCAACGACCCCGATACGGTCAAGGAGCAGAACCTCGACGGCCTCGACGGCCTGCTGAACGGCAACCTCCCGGTCACCGAGAGCGCCGGCGACCTGAACGGCGACGGCAACCAGACCACCACCGGCGACGTCCCCCCGGTCACCAGCCTGGCGAACCTCGGCCCGCTCAACACCGGCTCCGGCAACGACGCGGTCACCCAGAGCCTGGGCGGCCTCGGCGGCCTCAACAACGGCGGCGGAACGTCCCTGCGCACCCCGACCGGCGGCAGCACCCAGCTCCAGGACGGCAAGCTCACCACCGGTTTCCCGGACGGCAGCAGCACCTCCTTCGACCCGGACACCGGCGTGCTCACCACCACCCACCCCGACGGCTCCGTCACCACGACCGACCTCGGCAACGGCGCCAAGGTGACCAACCCGGACGGCTCGGTCACGTCCCTGGGCGACGACGGCAAGCTGACGACCACCTTCCCCGACGGCACCACCCAGACCGTCGACCCCACCACCGGACAGGCGACGACGACCGACCCGGGCGGCCACACCACGACGACGGACCTGGGCAGCCTCACCGGCCTCAACGGCAGCGACGGGGTGCTGGACACCCCGACCGGGGGCAGTACGCAGCTCACCAGCGGCGGCGACCTGACCACCGACTTCCCCCACGGCGGCCACAGTTCATTCGACCCGGACACCGGGGTGCTCACCACCACCCAGCCCGACGGCTCGGTCACCACCACCGACCTCGGCAACGGCGCGACCGTCACCAACCCGGACGGCTCGACGACCAGCCTGGGCGACGACGGCAAGCTGACGACCACCTTCCCCGACGGCACCACCCAGACCGTCGACCCCACCACCGGGCAGACCACCACGACCCACCCGGACGGCACCACCAGCACAGAGAACCTGGGCAGCCTGGGGAACCTCAACGGCAACCAGCAGCTCGGCGGCCTCCCCTCCGACGTGACGACCGAGTCGCTCGGCGACCTCGGCGGGCTGAACGCCGGCCACTCCGGCCTGGACACCCCGACCGGAGGGTTCACCGCGCTCGACGCCGACGGCGACTTCACCACCCAGTTCGGCGACGGCAGCCACAGCGTCTTCGACCCCGACAACGGGATGCTGACCAGCACGCACGCCGACGGGTCCACCACGACCACCGACCTCACCCACGGCGCGAGGGTCACCAACCCGGACGGTTCCATCACGTCGCTGGACAACGGGCAGTTGACGACCACCTTCCCGGACGGCAGCAAGCAGGTCATCGACCCGGACACCGGCATCGCCACGGTCACCGACCCCCGGGGCCACACCGAGACCGTGAACCTGCACGACCTCAACTCCTCAAGTGGTCACGGCCCTTCGAGCTCCCTCGGGGGACTGGACGACCTGGACCGCATCGGCGGGAGTCCCACCACCTCACGGGACGTGCCGCTGTCCGACCTGGGGCTCGGCAGCGGCGGCCTCGGTCCCGGCGGCGGCACGGCGGCCGCCACGGCCGGCGGCCTCACCGCGGGGTCCTTCACCACGGACGGCAACGGGGTCGCCCCGCTCTCGGAGGGCGGGACCGCACCCCTCGCCGCGGCCGCCCAGGCCGGCGCCCCGGGCACCCCCGGGACACCCGGCAGCCCCGGCATGCCCATGGGTGGCGGCACGGGCGGCATGGGCGCGGGCGGCGAACGGGGCAACGGCGAACGGGTCCGTGCCGTCCTCGTCGACGCGGCCGAGGAGAGCGAACGGCGCAACCGCCGCCGGCGCAGCCCCTGGAACCGGCAGGAGGACGACGACACGTTCCTCGCCCCGGCCTCCCGCGTGGCGACCACCGGCGGCGACTCCCCCGAGGAGGAGCAGGAGCCCGGCCGCAGGGCCACCACCTCCGCCGACTACCTGGAGGAGGACGCGGACGTGTGGGGCACCGAGGAGGGCGGCACACCGGCCGTCATCGGCCGGTGACCGGCACCCGCGCACCGCACGCCGTGCGACCCCGCCCGTCACGCCCCGGCGGCCACCAGGCAAGATCAACGGGTGAGTTGGTGCACCGGCCGGCCGGACCGACGCCGGACACGGACACCGGGCCGCACCCACGGACCCACGGAAGCAAGGAGGCGCGAGCGTGACGGAACCGCTGGAGAAGCGCCTGGAGAAGGCGATGGCCGAACTCCAGGCCGCTCAGGAGGCGATGGCGCGCACCGAACGCGAGCTGCGCCAGGCGTCGTTCGCGGTGCTCTCCTCCGACCGCGCCGTCCGGGCGACCGTGGGGCCGCAGGGCGAACTGACCGGGATCGAGTTCCTGGAGAACAAGTACCGCGACATGTCGCCGCAGGAGCTGGCCGCCAGCGTCCTGGAGGCGGCCGCCGCGGCCCGCGTCAAGGTGAACCGCCACGTGATGAAGGCGATGGCGCCCTTCACCGAGCCCAGCAGCAACGTGCCGGAGCTGAAGGGCTTCGAGGTCGACTGGGAGCGCATCTTCGGACCCGAGGTGCTGCGCGACGACGACGAGGACACCGCCCGCGGCTCGGGCCACGGCCCGGGCTGGCGGGACGCGCTCGACGAGGACGGGGAGGACTGACCGGTGGGACAGCGCTACTACGTGGACCCGCACCGCATCGAGGCCCTGGCCGGGCAGCTCGAGGAGATCGGTTCGCTGGCCCGGAGCATGACCGAGCAGTTCCTGGACGAGCTGGCCCCCACGGCCAGCTGGCCCGGCACCGACGGGGAGTTCGCCGAGAAGGCGAAGCCGCAGGAACAGAAGGAGCGGCAGACCACCAAGGACACGATGATGTCCATCCGCGACGCCCTGGTCGGCATCACCGACGCGACCCTCAGCCAGGTCCGGATGATGAAGGACACCCGGGACCGCAACATCGACGACATCGAGCAGCGCACCAGCCGGATCGACACCCACGGGCTGAACGGCGACGGGGGCCCGAGCGGGCATGGTCGCCGCTGACCCCAGCGTCCCGGGCCGCTCCCCCGCCACACCGGGAGCGGCCGCCGCGCGCTGCCCGCACGCCCGCCGAGGGGACCACCGATGAGCCTGAAGGCATCGCCCGAGGTCAACGCGATGATCTTCATCCTCACCGGGGAGAAGCTCATCGACGCCGACGAGGACCTGGCGTACGAGAGCCGCAAGCCCTACTCCGGCCTGGGCCGCAAGCTCGACCGCATGTCCTCGCTGATCGAGAAGTCGGTCCACGACATCGCCGAGTCCATGCCGGACGACCTGGCCAAGTCGTACGCCAAGGCGATGGGCGTGCTCATCGACGACGCCGGCAAGAACTACCTGCGCGAGTTCGCCGAACAGCTCGACAAGATCGCCGAGGGCCGCCGCAAGACCTCCATGGACATCATGGAGTCCAAGTGGCAGGTCATCGCCGAGGTCATCCGGCTGCTCATCGAGATCGCCCTCTACCTGGCGATGTCCTTCTTCACCGGAGGCGCCTCGGCCAGCCAGATCATGATGGCCAAGCTGCGCAGCCGGTTCGCGATCCTCACCACGCTCAGCCACCTGCTGCACCGCCTGCACCTCGCCCCCTCCCTGACCGAGGCGTTCGCCGAGGCGTTCACGACCTTCGCGGTGCGGCTGGCGATGATGAACTTCGCTCCCAACGGCCGCCGCCCGGACCGGTTCGACTGGAACGACATCCTGAAGTCGGCCGCGTTCGGCGCCGCGGCGGGCTTCTTCACCAGCGTCTTCGACGACTTCGCGAAGCGCATCGTGAAGGGCTACGACAACAACTTCCTGAAGGGCGGGTCCGACTTCAAGAAGCCGCCCACCTTGCGCGACACCCCGGACATCGACCTCAAGCCCACCCCCACCCCGCACCGCGACACCCCCCACGACCGGCCCGGCCCGGACCCGTCCACCAATCGCCCCACGCCCCCGGCCCACACCCCCACCACCTTCCGCGACGGCCCCCTGTCCTTCCGGAACAACCCCACGCTGTGGCGCAACAACCAGCTGCTGCGGAACAACGCCGACCGGCCGGGTGCCCTGGCCGGCCACTACGGTCTGAAGGGCGTCGCCGACTTCCTCGCCGCGGGCTCCGGCGAGGCGCTCGGGGAAATCCTGATCAAGGGCGCCTTCGACGGTGACTGGAGCACCAGTTGGTCGACCTTCGTGGGTGCCGGCATCAGCAGCCAGGTCGAGGCGAGCCTCATGGGCACCGCCATCAACAGCAGCGCCGAACTCCGCCACGCGATCGACAAGTTGCGCATGCAGCCGCCCACCGTCTCCGGCGGCGACCACGGCCCCGCCGATGCCCCGCGCTCGCGTGACGGCAGCGGCACCACGAAAACCGACAGCGACGGCGATCGCACCGGTGGCCCCGACCGGGACGCCACGGGTGACGGCACCACCCCCGCACCCGTCAGCGGGCAGACGAGCAACCCCGGTGGTCTCGACGGCAGTTCCACGACGTCCACGCCCGTCGTGCAGGGCACGCCACCGCCTCCCTACACGGCTGTGGACCCGCCGGCGTACTCCCCCGGCCCGCTGCCGATGACCGCCGCCGAGAACGCGCTGTGGCAGCAGGTCCACACCGGCACACCCGACCTGCGCGACCAGGCGCTCCGCGACATCGCCGCCCTGCGCGGCTCGCAGCAGCCCACCGGAACCGAGATCGGGGTCCGCGACGCGCTGCACGGAAACCTGTCGCAGCTCCCCGAGGTACGCGTGGTGCCCGCCGGGAACGGTCCGGCAGCCCAGGTCGACGCCGACGGCGTCCGCCGCGCACTCGACTCGCTCGGCGTGCCGGTCACGGTGGACACGCCGCACTCCCTCGACACCCCGGTGCGCCCGGACGTCCCCGCCGGGGATACTCCGGTCCGCTCGGACGCCGCCGCTGTCGACTCGCCGGTCAGCTCGGACGTCCTGGTCGGCGACATGCCGGTCCACTCGGACGCCCCCGTTGGCAACACCCCGGTCCGCTCGGAGGCCCCCGCCGTCGACGGCCGGACGCAGACGCCTCAGTCCCAGCCCCAGCCCCAGGCCACCCGCACCCCGGACGCCACCCGGCTCACGGCGGACGGCCAGCGGTCCACCCCGCACCCGGACCAGACCGCCGCTCCCACGGCCGATGACCTCCCCGGCACCGCCGGCGCACCGGACGGCGACACCGTCACCGGCCCTGCCGACAGCAGCAGCACCACCGACTCGTCCCGGCCCCGCCCCGACACGGCCCCGGCATCCGACACCGCCGGCACCGCACCGCCGAAGGTGACCACGACCAGCTCCGCCGACGGTCGCTCCGACGCTTCATCGCTCGGTGATCCCGACGTGAAGGCCGGTCCCGGCCTCGCGGGCGCCGCCGATCCCACCCGGGCGCCCCTCACCGTCGTGGTCTCCGAGCTGCCGCCCCCGGTTTCCGGGTCGCCGGAGGCCGCCGCGCTGCTCGACACCGCCGGCGCCGACCGGGCCCTGGTCCTCGGCCCGCCCGCCTCGGCGGACGGGACAGGGCGACCGGTGCGCCCAGCCGTCGAACTCACCCGCGAGGGTCCGGGCCGGCCCGTCCAGGTCCGCACGCTCACCGGCCCGCCGCCTTCCCCCGCGCCGGACACAGCCGTACCGGGCGCTGACGCCGGCACCGACTTCCCCGGCTCCGACGTGCTGTTGCCTCTCGCCGACGCCCTCGGCGCGCCCGCCACCGTCGATCCCGCGCCCCGGCCCGTCACCGAGAGCGGTCCCGCCGTCGGCAGCGGCCCAGTCGCCGACACGGCCTCGGACACCGTCCCCGACGCGCCTCCGCCGGGCGAGAAGCCGATCCGCACCGAGTCGACGGCCCCACACGCGACCCCCCTGTCCGACAAGCTGCTGTCGGACACACCGCCTCTGGCACGCGACGACCGGACGACGCCCGAGCCCATCACCGACACTTCCGCTCCGTCCAAGCTCGCCACCCTCTCGCGCCCCTGGGCGGAACCCGCCACCGACCTGCACCTGGAGTCCGGCGACGGCCCCGCGGGACGCGACGGAGCGCTGGGCGGCGGCATCGGGTCCGGCAACGGGAGTACCCCGCCCCCACCGCCGCCGACCTCACCACGCAACGAGCCCGCGCAGCCTCTTACTCCCATCGCCCCGGCGCCTGCGCCTGCGCGGATCGTCGTACGGCCGTCGGACAGCGCGGCCGACACCGGCGCCGGAACGGCCCGCAGCGAGCGGCAGCCGACCGTCACCACCCTCACCGGTCACACCGTGCCCGTGGCGCAGCTGCGGCGCTGGATGCCGGACGCGGCGACGCAGCCACAACCGGGCCGCGCCGTACGGACGTTGACCATCTCGCAGAGTCCGGCCGAGGACGGCACCGCGCACAGTGAGGCCCGCCGCGCGCTGCTCGGACAGGACACGTTCCGCAGCGTGCGGACCACCTCCGCCGGCCCCGCCACGGAGCCGGGCGGCACACCCGGCCCGCCCCGCACCGTCTTCACCGGCCCGCCGACCCCCCTTCCCGGCTCCGGCAGCCGCAGCACCGACCCGGAGTCGTCCGGCACCGAGCAGGGTGCCGACTACTTCGGCTCGCACGGCACCCCGCGCACCGTCACGCTCGGCACGGACGACGCCGTACACCCCACCGTGAAGGTGAGCGGGGTGCAGCTCGGCGAGGTGCTCAAGTCCTGGTTCCAGGACGGCGACGCCAACCGTCCGATCGTGCTGTACTCCTGCGAGACGGGACGGCAGCCGGAGGTGGCGGGCCTGCCGGTGGCGCAGCACGTGGCGAACCGCACCGGCCGGCCGGTGTACGCGCCCACCACCGAGGTGGGCACCGCCCGTGACCGTGACGGCGCCGTGCGCGCTGTCCTGACCGAGGGCGCGGACGGGCCGGGGCGCTGGCGGCTGTTCACGCCCGAGCCCACCGGCGCCCGCCTGGACGAGCTGGCCCGGGACGCCGGGCTGCACGCCGGTCCGGACCCGGCCGACGCCTTCACCCGCGCCCGTACGCTCCAGCAGATCCGCACCCTGCGCGACGCGCTGGGGCCCGATGCCGAACAGCGTCCGGAGAACCGCGAGTTGCTGGCCGGCCTCGCCCTGGTCGACGGCCTGCGCTGGCTCAGCCGGGACGGCGCGGACCGCTACGGCGACGGCCGCATGACCCCCGACCTGCTGCGCCGGATGGTCACCGACTGGAGCGGTACCCGGCAGGGCACGGCCGCTCCCACGGCCGAACCCACTCCCGAGCAGTACACCGCGTTCCTGCGCGCGGCGGCCGGACTGCGCACCACCGCGGGTCCCGACGCCACGCTCGACACCCTGATCCCCCCGCCTCCGCCCGCGCTCCCGCCCACCACCCTGGTCTCACCCCAGGACGTGCGCGGACTGACCTACGCGCCCGCCGCGCAGATCACCTGGTCGTTGTCGGACACCCCGCTGCCGCTCGCGGAGCTCGGCCTCAGCGCTGCGGACGCCGCCGAACTCGCCCGCCGCAGACCCGATCTCGTCCCCACGCCGAGCCGGCCGGAAAGTCTCGCCCAGGACCTGGCCCTCAGTTCGACCGACACCACGCTCACCTCCGCCCCCACCCTGCGCGCGGACGGAGTGACCTTCGCCCGACTGGACACTCCCGGTGGCGGCAACTGCCTGTTCAGGGCGCTGCTGGACAGCGCCCGCAGCCGTCCGGTGCCGCCCGCCTGGGCCGCGCGGAACGTCGCCGGCCTGCGCACCCTGCTGCGTGACCGGATCGCGGGCACCGAGCTCGGCACCGCCGCCGCCACGGCGTTCCCCGACCCGGTGTACTCCGTGGTCGACGACCTGCGGGTCCGTGCCCTGGCGGGCGTGCGCGACCCCGCCGAGCGCGACCGGCTCACCCGCGAGTGGAACCGCGTCGCGCAGGCCGTCGTGACCCACGGCGATGCCGAGCAGTGGCGGCGGTTGCTGCGCGCCAGTGACTACCCCCAGCTCGCCGACATCGCCCCCACACCCGCCGACGCCCGCCGGCTGGGCCCGGGCGCCCTGGTCGCCGCGGCCGCCGAGCACCCCGGGCTGTGGGCGTCGCCCTTCGCCGACCTCCTCCCGGAGGCCCTGGCCCACACCCTGGACCTGGACCTGCGGCTGGTGCAGCCCGACCCGCGGGTGTCGGGCCGGACCACGGTCACCTCCCTGCACCCCGGGGGCAGCGGCGGCACCCTGCACCTGGCGTACAACGGCACCGACCACTTCGACGCCCTGGTCCCGGCCCCAACCCCGCCCGCCCCGGACCCGGCCCCGTCCCGGGCCCCGGCCACCCCGCTCCAGCAGGAGGCCCCCACCCCGCCCCCGCCCCACCAGGACACCACCACCCCGCCCCCGCTCCCCCGGGACCCGGCCCACGAGGCCCCCGTGGGCACGCCACCCGACGCACCGACGCCCGACGCACCGACGACGGACGCACCGACGACGGACGACAGCGCGGAGAAGGCCGGGAAGACCGGGGAGACCGGGGAGACCAAGGCGACCGACGAGGCCGGGACCCCCGACCGCGGCGATCCGGTCCCGCTGGAGACGCAGCTCGAACGACACCGTCCGGCACGCCTGTTGACCGGCCAGGACGCCCCGCCCCCGGGTCCGGCGCCCCGCACGGTCACCTTCGCCGACGGCAGCCGACTGCCCACGGTCCTGCTCGACCCGGGGGCCGACCCCGACGACGGCGCCACGGGCGAGGGTGCGCGGGCGACCGACGGTCCGTCACGCGGCGACCGTACGGGCCTGTTCACCGGCCTGGGCGTCACCACGCTGCGCTCGCCCGAGCAGGTGGCCCGGCAGATCATGGAGGGCCTGCCCAGGCACCTGCGTGCCCGGTTCGACGAGGCGGAGCTGCTGCGCCTGCTCACCGACCAGCCCAGTGCCTTCACCGCCCCGCGCGGTGCCCGTCTCGTGGGCCGTGAGAAGTCCGGCGTCGGCCTGGAGCTGACCGTCGAGGCCGTCCCGTACCACCGCTGGGAGCGTTTCTCGGACGTCGACGGCGGCACCGTACGCCTGGACACCATGCGGCGAGGTCAGGCCGGCACCGGCGGTGGGCGCAGCGTCGGCTTCGGGCGCCGCATCGCCGGTGCACTCAGCATGGGCCCGCCGCTCAACTGGCTGCTGAAGATCGGCTTTTCCCTGGGCTGGACCCGCAGGACCGACTACGTCCAGGGCACCCAGGCCTACAACCAGTCCGAGTGGCGCGCCCACGAGGGCTCCCACCTGCACCTCGACGACGTGTACTACCGGGTGCAGGTGGACCGCGTCACCGAGGCGCCCGCGACCCCCACGGGCCCGGACGGCCGAACAGCCCCCACCACGGGCCCGGCCGACGGAACAGCCCGCACCACGGGCCCGGACGGCGGACCATCCCCCACCACGCGCACCACCTCATCCGCCGACTCGCCCGCACCGCGTCCGACGTGGCACCGCACCCAGCTGCACACCGCCGGCTTCGGCATGCGGGACGGGCTCAGCTGGCGGCTGCCGGACGACCTCACCATGCCGTTCGCGGGCCCCCGCCGCGCGCCCCGCACGCTCACGTTCCCCGACGGGACCGAGCCGCGGGTGACCGACACCGGCGGACTGCACCTGGTCGACCCGCCGGAGGACGTCGCGCTGGCCATCTCCGGTGCGAGGCCCGGAAGTTCGGCGCACCGCACGGTGGTGTCCTACGTGCGGCCGACCCGGCTGCTGGCCCTGTTCGGGCGGATGACGAGCCCGGTCACCGGCCCCGAGCTGACCCGGGGCAGCGGCCAGCACCCGCTGGGCCACCTGATCGTGGAACGCTCCGTGCCGCACCGGGCCACCCTGGTCGCCGAGTCGGTCAAGATGGAGCTGCGCGACCTCACCCAGACCACGTACCAGAACCAGCGCGGGCACGTCCGCGACACCCGCTTCGGCATCCAGGTCACCGCCGGCCCCAACTACACCCTCGTCGGCCCCGAGACGGACGTGCGCCTGCAGGGCGGTCCGCTCGTCCGGGCCGACCTCACCAGCGGGCGCGGCCACTACCTCGGCACCGACGCGGCCCGCAAGACCACCGGCCGGGTGCGCAACCACCCGATGGCGCTGTACCGGGTCGAGCGCACGCTGATGGTGCGCATGCCCGGCGAGCCGGCGTCGGCGGCCCGTCCGGTGCGGGTGGTCAGCCTGGACTGGATGTCCACCCAGGACGCGCGCCGCCTGGCCGGCTGGGACAGTCGTACGCCCGGCCGGACCGGCCCCCACCCGGACGCCGAGCCGCCCGTGCCGTGGTACCTGACGCGGGAGGACCCGGTGCACCTCAGCGGCCAGGTCCGGGCCGAGGGTTTCCGCCCCGACCGGCCGCAGGAGCCCGCGCAGACACCCCCGCAGGCGCAGACCGAGCAGGCCGGAACGGCCCCTGCGCGACCGGCCCAGCAGCCCCCGACGTCCGAAGGAGAGCAGCGGCCGCCGCAGCCGCAGGTCACGGCTCCGCAACCCGCCCCGCCGGACCCCTTGGGGGCCTTCACCGACGCCGTCCTGGACACGCTGCACCGCTCCTACCCGTCCCTGTTCGTGCCGCCGCTCATGCTGCGCCACCCCCGGCTGGCCAGGTTCTGGTACGGCGACGGCCGGATGCGTACCGCGCTGCACAACGACCGTCAGGTGCGCGAGGCCCTCAACCGGCCGAGCCTGGCGCAGAGTCTGGACGACCTCACCACCACCGGCGTCCCGGTCACCCTCACCGAGGACGGCAAGGTGCGCCGCGGCCACCACACCCTGATCCTGCGCGCACGGCTGAGCGACCGGCGGTTCGAGACCACCCTGACCGAGCGCTCCCTGCGCAACGCCGTCGTCGGCACCGAGGTCTCCGGCCAGGGACAGCAGGCGTCCATCACCCTCTCGGGCGGTGTCGAGCTCGGCATCTCGCCGCGCGACCACGACAAGGTGCCCGAGGCGGGAGTGCCGCGCCAGACCGGCAACGTCACCGTCGGCGCCCGCTACGCCAAGACCGACCAGAGGGCCACCAGGAACACCGTCGCGGTCACCCACGACCACCTGGCCTTCGAGAACGGCACCGACCTCTACAGCTACCGGGTGGAGCTGGGCGCCACGTTCGAAGGGCACCGCCGGCCGCGGGGCTGGGCCCGCCTGGCCACGGTCGGCCTGCTCGGCGCGGGTGTCTTCGTGGAAAAGGTCGAGGAACGGCCGCTGTTCACCCGTGGCACCGAGACCGTGGGCCGGGTGGAGCTGGCCGTGCCCGCCGCGCACGGCTCCGAACGCCACGCCCCCGCGGACCCGAGCACCGGCCGGCCCGCACCGGCCCCCACGACCGCCCCGCGGCAGCTGTCCGCCGTCGAGGCGGACCAGCTCCTGGACGGCACCCGTCCGCCGCAGCGGGTCGACTCCGCCGACCGGCGCCTCACCCTGCGCCTGCTCGGCGCACCGCACGTGGTGCTCGGCACCGAAGGCGGCCGGCAGCGCCAGCAGCTCGTGCAGGACACCGCCGACCGGGCCACCGGCTCGTCCTGGCACGTGAGCGCCCCGGGCGCCCCGGCCCGCACCGCGCTGCGCCGCGCCATGGCGAACCTCAGCGTGGCCGGTCAACTCGGCCAATACCTCGGCCCGTTCGGCTCGCGCATCGCCGGGCTGTCCGGCGCGGGACCGCTCCAGACGCACTACCTCAAGGCCGCGGTCCGCGGCGAGCTGCACAACCTGCGGGTCAAGAGTGACCCGAAACCGTCGACCCTCGAGAACACCATCGGCAACGAGCACCGTGTCGTCGGCAGCGCGAGCACCGTCGCGCACGCCACCCTGGGCCTCCAGGGCTCCGACATGCCGCTCCAGCAGGCGCCCGGCCAACAGCCCGTGGTCGGCACCTACTCGACGGCCCTGCAGTACGCCTGGGGCCGCGGCCAGAGCGTCTCGCAGACCCTGACGCGCGGGCGCAACACCACCCTCGCCTTCGCCGGGCGCATGTACCTGGTGGTCGCCGACGCCGTCGAGACCGTCGCGGTGCGCGACCGCTGGACGGCCGCGATGGGCCTGGCCGGCACCCGTGCCGGGACCCGGATCAGCTCCGCCGCCGGGCGCCTCTCGGAGCACCTCGGCCGCCGCCTGGCCCCCCGCCGCGCCGCCGCCGCGCTCCACCGCGTCCGCGACGCGGTGATGTTCCACCTGCCGATGCAGGACGCCATCGAGGCCGGGCTCGCCCCGGACGGCCTGGACACCACCACCCCGCACAACCTCGGCGGCGGCTACCGGGTGCCCGGCTTCCTGCGCGGCAGGCGCTTCCCCACCCACCCCAGCGGCAGCCTGGACGCGAGCCGCGCCGCCCGGCACCTGCTGCCGCAGCTCGAGAAGATCGGCGTGCCCTCGCACGACCGCGAGCAGGTCCTGCAGCGGCTGTCACCCGACTTCCTCCGCGCCCACCTGCACGAGCTGACCACCGACGGGATGACCCTGCCCGTCCGCCACCGCACCTGGCGGAGCCCGCACCACCTGCCGGTGGGCGGCAGTCCGGCTCAACTGCACTTCAAGCTGACGCCCGTCACCACCACCGTGCAGCGGCTGCGCACCGGCTTCGAGCTGGAGGACTACCGCACCATCGCCCGCGACGACGCCACCGCCGTCTCCCAGGACCGCGGCGCCGACGTGACGCTCAGCGCCGCCCAGCGCGCGGCGGCCGACAGCGGCGGCGTCCTCACCGCCAGCCCGTCGGCGCAGGGCACGGCAGCCAAGCAGCGTTCCGGCGCGCGGACCGAAACCCACGGCAGCACCGCGATGCCGAACATCGCCACCACCCAGGCGCACGCCGAGGTCGTCACCAGCTACGTGCTCACCGTCTCGATGACCGACGCGACCGGCACGCCCCTCGCCCCCCGCACCGGCGCCTCGGTCGGCACCCTCAACGAGATGCTCCCGGCCGGCCTGCTCACCCCGAACGGTGACGGCTCGGACGACGCACTCACCGAGCAGGACGTGCCGGAGCCGGAACGCGCGGTGCGGCTCCTGACCGCCGACCAGGCCCGCCCGGACGGCATCGCCGCCTGGCGCGGCACCAGCGGTCCCCAGCCCACGAGTTCGGGGACCTCGGACACGGCCGGCACGGACGCGGCCTCCACCGACTCCGACGTCCTGCCCTTCGACGACCGCATCGGCTCCGGCATCCTGGCCGTCGACGTCCGCGGCGCGGCCAACGTCCGGGACGGACTGACCCTCGCCACCGCCCGCGCGGACGGCTTCGGCGACAGCGACCTCGGACGCCGCCACACCGGCGACCAGCTCGACGCCCGCGTCCGCATGGCCCACCTCACCCCGCTCACCGGCCTGGGCACGGCCCCCGCCCAGGCCCAGCAGGAAGCCACCTCGCAGGGCGGCCTGACCGCCGGCTTCCGCGAGGCCCTCGGCCCGAACGGCTCGCCGCTGCCCACCCAGTCCTCCGCCCGCCTCTTCGGCCAGTCCCACACCGCGAACTCCCGCCTCTACGCCAAGATGCACCGCACCGGCGCCCGGCTGCTCGCCGTGGAGAACAAGCCGCGCATGGAGGCCATGCAGCGCCGCAAGACCTCCGACGCGCTGGAGGCCGGCATCACCGACAACGTCGAGGGCGCGGTGGGCACGTCGCCCCTGGCCGGCAACAGCAACGCGGGCATGACCAACCCCGGCGCCACGGTCCCGGTCGGCGGCGCGAACGACACGACCGCCCTCAAGGGCTCCGCGGACACCACGCTCGGCACCCACCTGAAGGTCGTCACCGAGCGCAGCATGCTGTTCGCCGTACCGGTGAGCTGGCTGGCGGTCTCCGAGGTGCACCACCAGATGACCGACAGCCGCCCGCTGCACGCCCTCGGCAAGGCCCGGCGCGGCCCCCGTGCCGCGGAGGCCCGCACGTCCGCGCTGGTCTGGCTGCGCGAGGACATCGCCCGTGACTACGGCCTCCTCGACGACACCACCCACCCCGCCGAGGTGAGCGCCGCCTGGGACGCCCAGGCGAAGGCGGCGGCCGACCTCGCGACGGCCGAGCAGCGCTACTACGACGCCCGCGCACGGGCCCGCGACACCTGGCTCGACCTCACCCCGCAGGAACAGGCGGCGCAGGGCGCCTCCACCGACCCGCCCGCAACCGCGCCCGTGTCCGCCGCCGTCGCCGCCTGGCAGGCGGCCCGCACCGGGGTCCGCCTCTGGGAGCAGCGCACCGACGCCGCCGCCGCCGAGCACCACCGCCTGCACCTCGCCGCGAGCCGCCTCACGGCCCACCACCGGGGCCAGTCCCCCGCGCCGGCGCCCGAGCAGGCCACCTACACCGAGCCTGCCTGGCGGTCCGAGGCGCCCGCGCCGTACACCGTCAGCGACGCCACCGGCTCCACCCCGCGCACCCTCACCTCGCCGGACGGCGCCACCGTGCGCGAGGTGCACGACGTACCGCACGACGGCGCCTCGTTCTTCCACGCGCTGCTCGCCGTCGCCCAGGACCGGGGCAGGCTGCCCCACCTGCTCGGGACCGACCTCGCCGAGCGGTTCACCGCCGCCCCCGGCGACCCCGCGGTCACGGCCGAGGCCGTCGGCGCCGCCCGCGACCGCCTCGCCTGGGAACTGGGCGAGGACAGCAACCAGGACCTGCTCGACTCCCTCGCCCTGGACGCCTCCGACACCTTCACCCAGGACGAGGTCGACGCCGCCGGGCTGAAGTTCACCCCGGCCCAGCAGGCCGAGTTCGACGCCTTCGGCCGCCTCCCGCAGACGTACTGGCCGACGCCCGGCCAACGGGTGGCGCTGGCCGTCCTGGCCCTGTCCCGCCCGTTCGCGAGCGAGCCGCGCCAGGACAGCGGCACCCCGGCGGACGGCGAGCAGGCCGCGCCCGTCCGCCGGGCCGGCGACCACGGCGGTGCCGACCTGCTGCCCGCCCTGGCCGCCCGGGTCCTGGGCACGCCGCTCACCGTGGTGACCGGCGAGGGCCGCAGCCAGCTCTTCCTCCCGCACGGCGCCGACCCGGCCACCGTACGGCCGGCCACCGACCCGGTGCTCTTCGCCGCCGGGGACTTCTTCCACGCCACGCTGCCCCCGGGCACCCCCGCGCCGGTCTCCACCCCGCTGCCGGCTCCCGCCGACCGGGCCGAGGACGCATCCGGAACGACCACGGCCACGGCCGACCCCACCCACGCCACGCCCCGGCAGCCCTCCCCGCACCGCAGCCACACCACGCCCCCCTGGATGCCGCCCGCCCAGGGCTCGGGCCCGCGCTACCGCCTCGCCCGCGACGGCGTCCTCACCGCACCCGACGGGGCCACCTACGCCCAGGGCACGCCGACGGGCCGCGGCAACGGCTTCTTCGGCGCGCTCTCCACCGCCCTGCGCCAGGCCGCCGAACAGCCCGGACTCCACCACCGCGAGGCGGCACGCCTGCGCACCCGCGCCGGCGCCACGCCCTCCCAGCTGATGCGCCTCAACGGCCTGCCGGGCGAGGCCGCCGAGCGCGACGCGCTCTTCACGCCCCCGCCCCTGCGGGTCAGGCCGGGCGCCCCGACCCCCAGCCCCCAGGCCCTCGAAGGACACCTGCGCCGCCACCTGTCCGAGGCCCCGTGGGGTCCCGAGGCCGACCGCGCGGTGGCGCGGTGGGCCGCCGCCGCGACCGGCACCACGGTCACGCTGATCGAGGAGAACGGCACCGCCCACACCTATGCGGGCCCCTCCACCGACAGCCCCCACCTGCGCCTGCGCCGCCGCGGCGGCGACTTCGTCCCCCTCCTGCCCCGCACTCCGGCACCGGCACCGACGCAGCAACCGGCACCACTCCACATACAGGCCGAGGAAGAGGCACGCGACCTCAGCACGCTGTCCGGCAACAACAGCACTCCCGGCACCGCCGACGACAGCGGCACCACCAGCACGGACGCACCGGCACCGGCTCCCGCGCCGGCTCTCCGCCCGTTCAAGCTGGGCAGCTTCGAGTTCACCAACCTCAACCAGACGGACCGCTACCTCGACAAGGCCGTCCGCATCGCCGAACTCCTCGACGAGCACGCCACGATCAAGAACTACATCGGCGACCGCACCGTCCGCATCACCCTCCACCTACGCACCACGGAGACCCCCGCCGACGTCATCGACCGCGGCGACGACGGT
>NZ_KQ948565.1:134333-137160 GCF_001514125.1 Streptomyces longwoodensis
GCGCACCGCCCTCGGCGACAACACGGCACTCCTCAACCTCCTGCCGTCCAACAAGACCCTCTTCGGCGTCGCACGCAACTTCACCCAACTCGCCACCAGCATCGCCACCAACAACCGCGGCGACAGCATCCAACAACCCACCCCACCCGCACCCCCCAGCACCCACACGACCGGCGAAACACGCCCCCGACTGCCCGGAAGCGACAGCGGCACGGCTCCCGCCCCGACGGCGTCACCCTCGCGGGGCTCCCGCGACCACCGTCCCCGGTTCGTCGTCCGTTCGGGCTTCGACGCACGCCGGTTCACGCATGACGGCGAGCCCGTCACCGATCTGACCGTCCGCGTCGCCCTGCGCGGCACGGACGAGCAGGCCACACACGCCTTCACCCAACTCCAGCAGGGCGTGGCGGAGTTCCTCAACAACCCCGCCTACCGGCTCCCCAACGGCGACCGGCTGCACGTCACCGTCGAACGCATCGATCCCGACGACCCCCAGGCCGAGCCCCCGCACCTGACCGTGGACCTCGTCGGACGCGACCGGGCGATGGACCAGGTGACCTGGTGGACGGACGCGGCACCCGTCCAACTCGTCCACGAACTCACCCACCAACTCGGCCTGCGCGACGAGTACCGCGACACCGACACCCCGCACCGCCCCCACGTCCTGGGCAGCCTCCTGGGCGACCTCAACGAAGCCCCCGAAGACCCCACCCTCGCACCCGCCGGCCTACGCGACCGCCACCTCGCCCTGATCGCAGCCCTCATCGGCGACGTAGCCCCGGCATCGCAACCCGACGGTGACCCGACCGACAGGAGCTGGGCCTCCGCACGCGCCACCGCCGTACCCGAACCTCGCACGTCCGTCTGGGTCGACCCGGTCTCCCTGCCCCGGCCCGCCGACAACAACGCCGGCCCCGACGTCCCGGCCCACATGCCCCAGGACACGGACACGACAACCACGCCCGAGGCCCCACTCCCGTTCAGGCTGGGCCGGTTCGAGTTCACCAATCTCAAGCAGACCGACCGCTACCTCGACAAGGCCGTCCGCATCGCCGAACTCCTCGACGAGCACGGCACGATCAAGAACTACGTCGGCGACCGCCAGGTCCGCATCACGCTGCACCTACGGACGACGGAGACCCCGGCGGACGTCATCGACCGCGGTGACGACGGCGTCGACATCAACCTCGCCAGCTACTACTTCGAGAAGTACGACACCGGCTACATCATGGGCATGCTCGCCCACGAAATCGGTCTCCACCCCCTCGCCAGCCGCAACACCCGCATCCCCGAGGAAGAAGACCTCTACCGCGGCATGCCCCTCATGGTCCCCGGCCTCGAAAACCTCAAGACCCCCCGCTTCATGAACACCGAAGACGCCGGCCAGGAAGACCACATCATGGCCGCCTTCCCCCACACCATCCGCCACGGCATCTACCGCAACATCGTCGTGGAAATGGCGAACGTCCTGGAACACCGCGCACGGGTGGGCGTGCCCGGGGCCAAGGCGCAGGACGTGACCGACTTGATCGACACGTACTTGATGGACCTCGCCACCATCGCGGTCACCAACGACCACCGGGCCAAGGCGGTCCTCGACCCCAGCTACACGGCACGGGTCTACAACGCCTACAAGCAGCAGTTCGCCACACAGCTGCCCGCCACCAGCCCGGTACTAGCCCTGCTCCCCGCCGACAAGGGACGCTTCGGCGTCCTCGGCGACTTCGCCCAACTCGCCACCAGCGTCGGCACCAACAACCGCGGCGACAGCATCCAGCAGCCCAGCCTGCCGCCGGCCACCCCCGGTTCGACGCAACCCCGGCTGCCCGGCAGCGGCAGTAACAGCGGCTCCACGATGTCCGAGTCGGCACCGGACCGTCCCCGCGGACCGCGGGATCACCGTCCCCGGTTCGTCGTCCGTTCGGGCTTCGACGCACGCCGGTTCACGCATGACGGCGAGCCCGTCACCGATCTGACCGTCCGCGTCGCCCTGCGCGGCACGGACGAGCAGGCCACACACGCCTTCACCCAACTCCAGCAGGGCGTGGCGGAGTTCCTCAACGACCCCGCCTACCGGCTCCCCAACGGTGATCGCCTACACGTCACCGTCGAACGCATCGATCCCGACGACCCCCAGGCCGAGCCCCCGCACCTGACCGTGAACCTCGTGGGCCGCGACCAGGCGATGGACCAGGTGACCTGGTGGACGGACGCGGCACCCGTCCAACTCGTCCACGAACTCACCCACCAACTCGGCCTGCGCGACGAGTACCGCGACACCGACACCCCGCACCGCCCCCACGTCCTGGGCAGCCTCCTGGGCGACCTCAACGAAGCCCCCGAAGACCCCACCCTCGCACCCGCCGGCCTACGCGACCGCCACCTCGCCCTGATCGCAGCCCTCATCGGCGACGTAGCCCAGGCCCCGCAACCCGACAGCGAGCCCACGCAACGGAGCTGGGCCGCGGCACGCGACGCCGCCGTACCCGAACCTCGCACGTCCGTCTGGGTCGACCCGGTCTCCCTGCCCCGGCCCGCCGACAGCACGGCAGGTTCGGACGTCCCGGCCCACATGCCCCAGGACACGGACACGACCACCACGCCCGAAGCCCCGGCGCAGACCCAGCTCCCCTTCAAGCTGGGCAGCTTCGAGTTCACCAATCTCAAGCAGACTGACCGCTACCTCGACAAGGCCGTCCGCATCGCCGAACTCCTCGACGAACACGCCACAATCAAGAACTACATCGGCGACCGCACCGTCCGCATCACCCTCCACCTCCGCACCACGGAGACCCCCGCCGACGTCATCGACCGCGGTGACGACGGC
>NZ_KQ948565.1:137784-198968 GCF_001514125.1 Streptomyces longwoodensis
CCGCACCGCCCTCGGCGACAACACGACACTCCTCAACCTCCTGCCCTCCAACAAGACCCTCTTCGGCGTCGCACGCAACTTCACCCAACTCGCCACCAGCATCGCCACCAACAACCGCGGCGACAGCATCCAACAACCCACCCCAACCACACCCCCCACCACCCACACGACCGGCGAAACACGCCCCCGACTACCCCAGGGCAGCGCCGACAGTACGACCGAGCCCAGTGCCGCGCCCCGCGCACCGCAGTCCACCGGTAGTGCGCCCGGTGCCGCGGAGCCCACCCTCGTTCCCTTCACTTCGGGGAACTTCGAGTTCACCAACCTCAAGCACACGAACGAGGCGTACCGCGACAAGGCGATCCGGATCATCGAGCTGCTCCGCAAGCACGACACGATCCGTGACTACGTCGGCGACCGCCAGGTCCGCATCACCCTGCACGTGCGCACGACGGAGACCCCCGCGGACGTCATCGACCGCGGTGACGACGGTGTCGACATCAACCTCGCCAGCTACTACTTCGAGAAATACGACACCGGCTACATCATGGGCATGCTCGCCCACGAAATCGGCCTGCACCCCCTGGCCAGCCGCAACACCCGCATCCCCGAGGAAGAAGACCTCTACCGCGGCATGCCCCTGATGGTCCCCGGCCTCGAAACCCTCAAGACCCCCCGCTTCATGAACACCGAAGACGCCGGCCAGGAAGACCACATCATGGCCGCCTTCCCCCACACCATCCGCCACGGCATCTACCGCGACATCGTCACGGAAATGGCCCACGTCCTGGCCGAAGACGCACGCACAGGCGAAGAAGGCGCCAAGACCAAGGACGTCACCGACCTGATCGACACCTACCTGATGGACCTCGCCACCATCGCGGTCACCAACGACCGCCGCAAGGACGCCGCGTGGGAGCCCCGTTACACGGCGAGGGTCTACAACGCGTACAAGGCGCAGTTCGCGGCGCAGTTGCCGGACGACAGCCCCGTACGAGCGCTGCTCCCCGCCGACAAGAGCTGGTACAACGTCACCAACAACTTCCTCGGTCTCGGCGCCAGCTTCGCCTTCAACAACCAGGGCGACAGCATCCAGACCGTCGCACCACGGTGGAGCGGCGACACCGGTGGGACCGCTCCCCGCCTCGCGCCGCCCACGGACGACGCCCCGGCGCCGGCGGCGCCCGCAGCGGACGTCCCGCGGCCCCGGAGGCCACGCGACCACCGTCCCCGGTTCGTCGTCCGTTCGGCCTTCGACGCACGCCGGTTCACCTACGACGGCGAGCCCGTCACCGACCTCACCGTCCGCGTCGCCCTGCGCGGCACGCAGGAGGACACGGCCCGCGTCTTCGAGCAACTCCAAGCGGGCGTGCACGAGTTCCTCAACGACCCCGGCCACCTGCTGCCCGGCGGCGACCGTCTCCACGTCACGGTCGAGCGCGTCGACCCGGCCGCCACCGACGCCTCGGGCGGGGCCCCGCACCTGACCGTGGACCTGGCCGCCCGCGACCGGACCATGGACCAGACCACCTGGTGGGCCGACGCCGACCCCGTCCAGCTGGTGCACGAGCTCACCCACCAGCTCGGCCTGCGCGACGAGTACCGCGACGCCGACACCCCGCACCGCCCCCACGTCCCCGGCAGCCTCCTCGGTGCCCTGGACGAGGCTCCCGAGGACGCCTCCCTCGCCCGGGGCGGGCTGCGGGGCCGCCACCTGGCCCTCCTGCAGGCGCACGTCGGAGACGTACCACCCGAGCCCCACGACGGCGACGCGGACCCGGACCGGACCTGGGAGGAGACCCGACGGGCCAGCGCGCCGACCCCGCGTGCCTCCGTGTGGGTCGACCCCGTTTCCCTCCCCACGACGGACGACACCACCGACGGCCCCGGGGGTACGGAAGTACCGGCCCAGATGCCACAGGGCCCCGCCCCCGAGCCGGTCCTCACCCCCTTCAGGTCGGGGAACTACGAGTTCACCAACCTCAAGCACACCGACGACAGGTACCGCGACAAGGCCGTCCGGATCATCGAGCTGCTCCGGGAGCACCCGACGATCCAGGCCTACGTCGGCGCCCGCCCGGTCCGCATCACCCTGCACGTGCGCACGACGGAGACGCCGGCCGACGTGCGTGACCTCGCCGACGAGGGCGTGCGGATCAACCTGGCCAGCTACTACTTCGAGAAGTACGACACCGGCTACATCATGGGCATGCTCGCCCACGAGATCGGCCTGCACCCCCTGGCCTCCCGCAACGGGAGCATCCCCGACGAGGAGGCGATGTTCCAGGACATCCCCCTGCCCGTCCCGGGCCTCGGGGACCTGGCCACCCCGCGGACCATGAGCACCCAGGGCGCCGGACAGGCCGACCACATCATGGCGGCCTTCCCCAGCAGCACCCGGCACGGCGTCTACCGGGACATCGTCGTGGAGATGGCCGAGAGCCTCGAGCGGCAGGCGCGCTCGGGCGAAGCGGGCGCGAAGGCAGGCGACGTCACCGACCTCTTCGACTGCTACCTCATGGACCTGGCGTCCATCGCGATCACCAACGACTACCGGATGAACGCGGCGAAGGAACCCAACTACACCGCGCGCGTCTACAACGCCTACAAGGACCTGCTCCACGCCCGCCTGGCCGACAAGCCCGCCCTGCGCGCCCTGCTGCCGTCGAACAAGAGCCTGTTCGGCGTGATCAACGACTTCCGCCGCATCGGCACCTACATCGCGCTCAACAACCGCGGCGACAGCATCCAGCAGCCCGCCACCGTCTGAGGCCGCTGCATCCAGCAGCCCGCCACCGTCTGAGGCCGCTGCGTCCAGCAGCCCGCCACCGTCTGAGCCGGCCGCTGCATCCGGTGGGCCGCCGACCGGCGAACCAGACACGTAGGTCCCATGACGTCGTCGGCGGAAACGGGAGGCGGGACATGAACCGAGCAGGTCACGGGCGCCGGTGCCGCCCGACGCGCCGCAGTGGGTAGGGCGGGCATGCCGAGGAGACGTCCGGCGTACGGGCCCCCGGCCCACCGCGTACGCCCCGTTCAGGCCCTCACACCGGTCGCCCCGCACGCCGTGCGGCACGTGCTGTTCCGGCAGCGCTGGCGGGACCTCGTGTTCCTGCACTGGCCCGCCGACCCGTTCGAGGTCGCCCGGCTGCTGCCGCCCGGCACCGTGCCCGACCTGTACCAGGGACGGGCGTACGTCGGCCTGGTGTTCTTCCGCATGGACGACCTCGCCTTCGGCCCGACCCCTCCCCTGCCGTACCTGGGCAGCTTCGGCGAGGTCAACGTCCGGCTGTACAGCCGCGACGCCGTGGGCCGGCGCGGGGTGGTGTTCCGGTCACTGGACTGCGACCGGCTGCTGCCCGTACTGACGGCACGCGGCGCCTTCGGGCTGCCCTACCGGTGGTCCCGGATCAGGAGCGCGTGGTTCGACGGCCGGCTGGTGTACCGCACGAGCCGACGCGGGGGTGAGCGCGCCGGGGCGCGCGTCTGGCTGGACGTGGAGGACGAGCCGGTGACGGCCGGACCGCTGGAGGAGTTCCTCACCCAGCGGTGGGGGCTGCACGAGCGGTTCCTCGGACGCACCTACTACCTGCCCACCACGCACCCCGCCTGGACGTTCCGCAGGTGCAGCCTGCTGGGCTGGGAGGACGACCTGGTCGCGGCCGCGGGTCTGTCCAGGCCGCGGGGCGAGCCGGTGAGCGTGCTGTACGCCCCCGGGCTCCCGGTGCGGTTCGGCCCGCCGGTCGCCCTGCCCCCGCCCGGCAGGCGGCTCGGCTGACCCGCCGCCGCGCGCTGCGTCACGGGGGCGGGCCGTTCCGTCCCCGCCTCACCACAGCCGGGTGCCCGGTGCCCCCTTGAACGGCCCCCGCACCTCAGAGGTGATCCAGCCGCCGTAGAAGTCGCCCTCCTGCGCCGTGACCACTTCCCCGGCGACCGTGCAGCGGTCGACGCGGCTCGGGTAGAACGCGAAGAAGGCGGTGAGGTCCGCGTAGGCCGGCTCCGGGTGGAAGTACGTCCAGGCGGCGCGGGCGCGCACCTCCTCGCCCACGACGACGTCGTAGTACCGGGCGGCTCCCTTCCACTCGCACCAGGTCCGTCCCCCGGCGGCGGGGCGCAGGAGCTCCGTGCGGACGTCCTGCGGGGGGACGTAGAAGACGGGCGGGTGGCTGGTCTCCAGCACCCGGATCGTCCTGCGGCTCTCGGCCACGACCTGCCCGGCGCACTCGACGACCACGACACGGTCGTCCGGGCTCGTGGCGGGCGGCCGGGGGTAGTCCCAGACGGACTCGGGAGCGCGCGGAGCGGCCGGCGGCGCGGGTCCGCCGAGCTGGTCCAGGTACACCTCGTCCTCGTAGCACCAGGCCCAGCCGCCGTCGCGGGCCAGGCTGCGGACCACCGGGTGCCCGTCCGCCTCGAAGTGGGCCGTGGCGTGGGCTCCGGGAGAGCTGTCGCTGCACCCGACGTGGCCGCAGGTCAGGCAGAGCAGCAGGTCACCGGGTGCGCGTCCGCGCGCCGCGCAGGCCGGGCACGTCGCGCTCAGCGGCGCCGGGTCGGCCGTCCAGGTGTGGGAACAGGCTGTCCCGGACGGCCGTCCGCCGTCGGGCCGGGGCGTCCATCTCGTCATACCCTCTGCTTCGCCCCGACACCGCGCCGAGGATGCAGACGGCCGTCCCGCGTACGCCAGGCGTTCGGACGGCCCGGGCGGGGCATGCGGCAGGGATGGCGGTCGAGAAGCAGGCGGAGACGGGCAGGGCCACGCACCGGGACGGGGCGGGGCTGGACGGCTGGTGGCCGGCGCTGCGCCGCACGCCGGTGTCGCTGTGGAACGACGACATCTCGGACTACGCGGCCGCGCTGACGTACTACGCCATCCTGGCCGTGCTGCCCGCCCTGCTGGTGACGGTGCTGTCCTTCGGGCTGATCAGCCCGGGGACCGCGCAGAAGCTGGTCGCGCAGGTCACCGCCTACGCCCCCGGGGGATCGGGGGCGGACCTGCACCGGGTGCTGGTGCGCGCGCTGCGGGCCGACGGAGCGGCCTGGCCGCTCCTCGCGGGCGGCACGATCAGCGCGCTGTGGTCCGCGTGCAGCTACCTGGCGGTCTTCCGGCGCGCCCTGCACCGTATGCACCGGGCCGAGGACCCGCGCTCGTCCTGGCACCGGGCGCACCGCATCCTGCTGACCGCGCTGGCCCTGCTGGTGCTGCTCGCCGTCAGCGCGCTGGTGCTGCTGCTGACCGGGCCCGTCGCCGAGAGCGTCGGCCGGCTGTTCGGGCTGGGCGCGAAGGTGGCCTGGGCCTGGAGCCTGCTGCGCTGGCCGCTGCTGCTGTGCCTGGTGGCGGGCTTGGTGATCATCGTGTTCCGGCACGGCCCGCCGCCGTCCCGCCGCCGACGGCACAGCGTCCCCGGTGGCGTGCTGGCGGCGGGCCTGTGGCTGGCCGCCTCGGCCGGCTTCGCCGCCTACGCCTCGGGGTTCGGCACCTACAGCCGGCTCTACGGCTCCCTCGCGGGGGTCGTGGTGTTCCTGGTGTGGCTGTGGCTGACCAACCTGGCCCTGCTGGCCGGCGCCCAGTTCACGGCGGAACTCGTGCGGGCCGAGGCGGACTGAGGCCGCTCCCGTCTGCTCCCGGCCGGTTGCGGGCGGTGCCGGCCGGTTGCGGGCGTCCGCCTACGACATCCGCAGGCGTTCGGCGATGTCGGCGAGGTGGCGGCCCTGGTAGCGGGCGGCCTCGAGGGTGGCCTCGTCGGGGGTCTCGCCGCCGCCGCTGGCCCAGCTGGTGCCGTACGGGTTGCCGCCGGCGGCGAACAGCAGCGGGTCGGTGTAGCCGGGCGGCACGATGACGCAGCCCCAGTGGTAGAGGACGTTGTTCATCGAGAGGATGGTGGACTCCTGGCCGCCGTGGCGGTTCATGGCCGAGGTGAAGCTGGTGGCGGGCTTGTTGTGGAAGACCCCGGCCTGCCACAGGCCACCGGTGAGGTCGATGAACTGCTTCAGCTGGGACGTGACGTTGCCGAACCTGGTCGGGGTGCCGAAGGCGTAGGCGGTCGCCCACTCCAGGTCCTCCAGCGTCGCCTCCTGCACCTCGTTCTTCGTGGAGTCCACGTGGGCGCGCCAGGCGGGATTGGCGTCGACGGCGGTGTCGGGCGCGAGTTCGTGGACGCGCCGCAGCCGCACCTCGGCGTCGCGTGACGCCGCGCCTTCCGCCACCGCCTTGGCGAGTTGGTGGACGTTTCCGGTGGCGCTGTAATAGATCACGGCGACACGCACACTCATGGCACACTCCTGGACAAAGGGGGCGAGGAACGGAATTCCCACTCTCGCGCCGGCGCTCTCGATCCGCGGACAACACGCCGCCGCGGGAGCCGCAGTCCGCCGAACGAACGAGTCGGCCGACCACGGATCCAGGCACCCGGCGAGGACCGTCGGCAGGCCACCCGAGGGCTCCGTCAGGTGCCCCGTCCGGTGCCGCTGCCGGTGATCAGGGAGGCGGTCTCGCCCCGCTCCGGCCCATGCGGTTGACTCGTGCCACTGGTCCGGACCTCGACAGGAGCTGAGAAGTTGCCGTACGACATCGACTCCCTGCGTTCGCTCTTCCCCGCACTCCAGGCCGGGACCGTGCACTTCGACGGGCCCGGGGGCACGCAGACGCCGCGGCCCGTGATCGACGCGATCGGCGACGCGCTGGCGCGGCCCCTGTCCAACCGGGGGCAGTACTCGCTGGGGGAACGCAACGCCGAGGACATCGTCGCCGGAGCGCGCCGGGCCATGGCCGACCTGCTGGCCGCCGACCCGGCGGGCATCGTCTTCGGGCGCAGCGCCACGCAGCTGACCTACGACCTGGCCCGCACCCTCGCCTCCTCCTGGGGGCCCGGCGACGAGGTGGTCGTCACCCGCCTCGACCACGACGCCAACATCCGCCCCTGGCTGCAGGCCGCGGAGCGGGTGGGCGCCACCGTGCGCTGGGCCGCGTTCGACCCGGCCACCGGCGAGTTGACGGCCGACGACATCCGCGCCGTCGTGTCCGACCGCACCCGCCTGGTCGCCGTCACCGCCGCGTCCAACCTGATCGGCACCCGCCCGCCGGTCGCCGAGATCTGCCGCGTGGCCCACGACGCGGGAGCCCTCGCGCACGTCGACGCCGTCCACTACGCCGCGCACACCCTGGTCGACCTGCCGGCGCTGGGCGCCGACTTCGTCGTCTGCTCGCCGTACAAGTTCCTCGGGACGCACCACGGCGTCCTGGCCGCCCGGCCGGCGCTGCTGGAGACCTTGCGCCCCGACAAGCTGCTGCCCTCCAGCGATGCGGTTCCGGAGCGCTTCGAACTGGGCACCCTCCCGTACGAGTTGCTGGCCGGCACCCGGGCCGCCGTGGACGTCCTGGCCGGGCTGGACACGAGCGCCACGGGCACCCGACGCGAGCGCCTCGCCGCCTCGTTCGCCGCGCTCGAAGGGCACGAGGCCACCCTGCGGGCGCAGTTGGAGAAGGGACTGGCCGCGCTTCCGGGCGTCACCGTCCACTCGCGGGCCGCCGACCGCACCCCCACCCTCCTGCTGACCTTCGCGCAGCACGACACCGCCGACGCCTACCGCTTCCTCGCCGCCCGCGACATCCACGCGCCGTCCAGCCACTTCTACGCCCTGGAGGCCTCCCGCCACCTGGGCCTGGGCGACGCCGGCGGTCTGCGCATCGGCCTCGCCCCCTACAACGACGCCGAGGACGTCGACCGGCTGCTGGCCGGGCTGGCCGAGTTCCTGCAGGGCTGAGGTCGAACGGGCGCCTCAACCGGGCCTGACGCGGGGGGACTTGCTCCCCCCGCACTCCTGCGGAGTTGAGGAAACGCGGCCGCGCCGCCAACACATCGAGAACAAGGGGCGCACACCTGCGCGAAATACTCCCCCGCACCGCACGGGACCGGTTACCTTGCCGCACGACCGCCCCCAGCGGGAGGCGGCCCGGCAAGCAACAGGGGGGACCACCATGCAGCGTCACGACAGCACCGCGCCCTCACCGAGACCGGACGCGGCGCAGGCCGACCCGGCGCGGCCGTTGGAGGGGAAGACCGCGCTGGTCACCGGCGCGAGCCGCGGGATAGGCCGGGCCATCGCCCAGCGCCTCGCGGCCGACGGCGCGCTCGTCGCCGTCCACTACAACAGCAACGAGGCCGCCGCCCAGGAGACCGCCGACCTCATCACCAAGAACAACGGCCAGGCGTTCACCCTGCACGCCCCCCTGGGTGTCCCGGACGACGCCGAGACCCTGTTCCGCCGCTACGACCAGGCCCTGACCCAGCTGGGCCGGCCGGCCGTGCTCGACGTCCTCGTCAACAACGCCGGCCTCAACATCCGCGGCACCATCACCGACACGACGCCCCAGGACTTCGACCACCTGATCGCCGTCCTCGCCAAGGCGCCCCTGTTCCTGGTGCAGCAGGCCCTCCCCCGGCTCCGGCCGCACGGGCGGATCATCAACATCAGCTCCGCCGCCACCCGGGTCGCCCTGCCGACGGCCCTCGCCTACACGATGGCCAAGGCGGCGCTCGAAGCCCTCACCCACACCCTGGCGCCCACGCTCGCGCCCCGGAACATCACGGTCAACGCCATCACGCCCGGCTACACCAGGACCGACCTCAACCACCACCGCTGGGAGACCCCGGAGAAGGAAGCCGCGCACGCCGCGCAGTCGCCCTTCAACCGCATCGCCGACCCGGGCGACATCGCCGACATCGCGGCCTTCCTCGCCTCCGACGCCTCCCGCTGGATCACGGGCCAGACCATCGACGCCAGCGGAGGCGTCGGCCTCTGACCGACTCCGCCGACGGCCGGGACGGAGATGCGGGCGGCACGGGCCGGCGGGATGGTGGAGGAACCGATGCCCTTCGCCTGCCCACCGGGAAGTGACCATGGACAAGACGCACCTCATCGACATCACGGCGCGCCGCGCCAGCGAGAGCGCCGGGGGCAGGGAGCTCACCCCGGGGGACGTCGGCCGGGTCCTGGAGACCCTCTTCGGGACGGTGGAGCACCCCGGGACCGTCGCGGAGGCCCTCAAGAGCGACGAGACGGTCAGCCTGGGGAGCTTCGGCAGCTTCCACAGCGCCGACGGCACGGCCGCGTTCCGGCCGGGCAAGGCGCTGTCGGAGTACCTGCACGGCCAGGCGGGATGAACCGCGCCCGCACCGCGCGCCGGGTGCGATGGCTCACGGACCGGCCATGGGCCGCCTGACCCTGCGGGCCACGGGCCCGGCACCGCCGACGACGGTGTGGCGGCGCTACGCCGACCTCGACCGGTGGGCGTCCTGGTCCCCGCAGATCCGTGCGGTTCACGCGGACGGCCGCACCCTCGTCCCCGGGCTGAGCGGAACGGTCGAGTCGGTCGTCGGCCTGCGGGCCGCGTTCACCGTGGAAGCCGTCGACCACCGGCGGCACTGCTGGACGTGGCGCGTCCGGCTGGGCCCCGTCCGGCTCCGGCTCCACCACGAGGTGCACGCGCACGGCCGGGGCAGCCGGACGACCCTCCTCGTGGACGGTCCGGCCCTGGCGGCGGCCCTCTACGCCCCGCTCGCGCACGTCGCCCTGCGCCGCCTCGTACGGTCCTGACCCGCACGGCCGGTCAGGGCAGCAGCGGCCTCGTCCCGGCCCAGGTGACCAGTGCCTCCCGCACGGGTCCGGGTGCCAGGTGGTCGATCAGCCATCTCAGGTGCGCCGTCAGGTTCTTGTGCCACCGCAGCACGAGGATGTCCCCGACGGGGAGGTCGCGCCGGCCGTCGGCGAGTTCGACGGCACGTGCGGGCGTCAACGTGAGCGCGTCGAGGGTGTCGGCGGCCAGCGCCTCCGGACTCCAGTCGGGGTCCGTGTCGTCGGGTCCCAGCTGTTCGATCACCCACATGCGCAGCATGAACTCCTGGTGGGCGACCCGGATCCGGCTCGTCTCGGTGCCGTCGCGCAGGCCCCGGTTCGCGAGCAGCGACAGCTTGGCCCACCTGAGCCGGTCCTCCCGAGGACGGTCGCGGTCGTAGGCGTGCCCCTGCGCCGCGACCCGCGCCGTCTCGAGCACCTCGCCGGAGCTCGAAGTGATGAAGCTGTGCATCTGGTCGAGCGTCCACGAACACGGATCGAAAAGTGGCGGCTCCTCGGTCATCGCCCTCCCCCGTCCGCCCCAGGTGAATGCACGATAATGGCACCGATGCGTGACCCAGGCCACAGGAACTCCCCGGGCGTCGCGGAGAGAAGTGGTCGTGAGGGACTCAGAGAACGATGTGCGCCGCCGTGTGCGCGAGGGGGACCGCGAGGCGTTCGCCCAGCTGTACGAGGAGTACGCCCGTGCCGTGTACAACCACGCGTTGCGGCTGACCGGCGACTGGTCGACGGCCGAAGAGATCATGTCCGACACCTTCCTGGCGGCGTGGCGCACGCGGACCCGGGTGCACGAGGACGGCGGCTCCCTGCTGCCCTGGCTGCTGGGGATCGCCACCCACAAGGCGGACAACGCCCGCCGGGCCCAGCGCAGACGCCGGCTGTTCCTGGCGCGCCAGCCGCAGCCACCGGAGCAGGAGGACTTCGCGCCCCGGACCATCGGGCGGATCGACGACGCGCGGCGCCTGCTGGCCGTGCACGCCGCGCTGGGCCGGCTGCGGCGCCAGGAACAGGAGGTCCTGGCCCTGTGCGTGTGGTCGGGCCTGGACTACCGGCAGACGGCTGAAGCGCTGGGCATTGCCGTCGGCACCGTGCGGTCCCGCCTGTCGCGGGCGCGCAAGAAGCTCGCCCGGTTCGCCGAGGAGGACCGGGAACCACCCGCCGCCCGCGGAGAGATGACAAGTGCGGCCGCGATCGCGGCCCTGCCCGTACGGGAGGAGCTCACATGAACGACGAGACCACCGGCGCTTCCCCGCAGCCGAACGGCGACCGCGAAGAGATCGCCCGCCTGCTGCCGGCCCCGGCCGACTGGGACCTCCCGCGCGAGCAGCACCTCCGTCACAAGGACCTGCTGATGAACCACATCGACCAAGAGCAGCCGCCGCGTTCGCGCCCGGCCCGCCGACTGCTGCGGCCCGCGCTCCTGGCGCCGGCGACCGCGCTGACCCTGGCCGGCGTGCTGGCCGCGGGCATCGCCCTGCACGACGACGGCCGCCGGCCCGCCGGCACCGCCTCGCACCGCGCGGCCACGGACATGCGGCCCGCCGCGGCCCTGCTGGGCCGGATCTCCGACGCCGCCGCGGACCGCGCCACTCCCCCGGTGCGCGACGACCAGTTCGTCTACACCCGGGAGAAGACCCGCGGGGCCGACCTGACCAGCGGGAAGGCCGTCCTCGGCCCCCTGACCGACCGGGAGACGTGGCTCGCGCAGGAACCGGGCCCCCTGCGCAAGCTCGGCCTGATCAAGGAGAACGGCCAGACCTCGACGATCAACGCCGAGTTCGGCGACACCGGCGGCACCCCGGCCGGCATGGGCAGGCCGACCTACCGCTGGCTCAGCTCGCTCCCCACCGACCCGGACGAGCTGCTGGCCTACCTGTACGCCAAGACCCCCCGGGTCGAGGCCCGCGAACGGGACCAGGCGGTGTTCGAGCAGATCGGGTCCCTGCTCGGCCGGATGATGCCGCCCCGCACGGCCGCCGCCCTCTACCGGGCCGCCGCGAAGATCCCCGGCGTCGTCCCCGCCCCGCAGGCGCAGGACGCGATCGGCCGCCACGGCCTCGGCATCGCCCGCGACGACGTCCGCCACGGCGTGCGCACCGAGTGGGTCTTCGGCACCGAGGACTACTCGTTCCTCGGTTCCCGCAGTTACCTGACCGCGGACGCCCCGTACGGGAAGGCCGGGACCCTCCTGTCCAGCGAGGCCGAGCTGGAACTCGCCGTCGTCGACGAGGCCGGCCGACCGCCCGCCGTCGGGACGTGAGACCCGGACGGGACCCGTTGCCCGACCCGGCAGCGGTCGCCCGCCGCTTGGGAGGTGCGGCGGGCGACCGCGGGGAGGGTGGTCGTCAGCCGATCGGGACGTCGTACGAGCGGGACGTCACAGCGTCCAGGGCTCCTAGGGTCGTCGCGTCGAGCGCGATGTCCCCGACCGCGATGTTCTCCTCCAGGTGGGCGGCGTCGGCGGTGCCGGGGATGAGCAGCACGTTCGGGGCGTGGTGGAGCAGCCAGGCGAGGCCGACCTGGGACGGGGTGGCGCCCAGGGCGGCGGCCACGTCCTGCACGGTCGGGTCGTCGGTCACCTTGGGCAGCCCGGGGAAGGCCCCGCCGAGGGGGAAGAACGGGACCCAGGCGACGCCCTCGGCTGCGCACAGCTCCAGCAGGAGCTCGTCGTCGCGGGCGACGAGGCTGTAGGCGTTCTGCACGCAGACGATGCCGGCGGGCAGGGCGCGGCGCAGGGTGTCGAGGGTGACGCTGCTCAGGCCGATCGCGCCGATCTTGCCCTCGTCACGCAGGGCGGTCATCGTCGCGAGCTGGTCGTCGAGGTCGACGACCTGGTCCCCCTCGGGCCGCAGCCCGGGGCCGGTGTCCAGGCGCCGCAGGTTGACGACGTCCAGCCGCTCGACGCCGAGGCTGCGCAGGTTGTCCTCGACACTGGCGCGCAGCTCCTCGGGGCGCTGGGCGAGACGCAGGCGGACCCGGCCGCCGGGGTTGGAGTCGGCCCCCACCTTCGTGACGACCAGGACGTCGTCCTCGGGACGCAGTGCCTCGCGGATCACCTCGTTGACGAAGCCGGAGCCGTAGAACTCGGCGGTGTCCACGTGGTCGACGCCCCGCTCGACCGCGTGGCGCAGCAGCGCGACGGCGTCGTCGCGGCGGTCGTGGAGGCGTTCGAGCTGCATCGCGCCGTATCCGATGCGGGACACCGTGCGGCCGGCCAGCGGCCCGGTCCCTCCGGGGCGCGGGACGGAGTCGGACGTGGCTTCGGGGGTCATGGCCACCTGCTCTCGTGACAGACTGGAGAGATACGGAGGAGCCTCCGTTACGTCAACCGTAGCAGTACCGGAGGTGCCTCCGTTTTGTTCGCGTCACACTCCCCGGACCCGGCCGGTCCAGGTGGACACGCCGATTCCGCCGGTCCCTCCGGGCCGAGCCCGGCCGATCCCCCGGGCCGGCCGGTCCGCCGGGACGCGCGCCGCAACCGGGAGAAGCTGATCGCCGTCGCGCAAGCCGCGTTCGCCGCGGCGGAGGGCCCGGTCCCCCTGGAGGCCATCGCCCGCGAGGCAGGCGTCGGCATCGGCACCCTGTACCGGCACTTCCCCACCCGCGAGGACCTCGTCGACGCCGTCTACGCCTCGGAGTTGGACGCCGTCACCGCGAGCGCGCCCGGCCTGCTCGACCAGCACCCCGCCGACGTCGCCCTGCGCGCCTGGACGGGCCGCTACGCCGCGTTCGTCGCCACCAAGCGCGGGATGATGGACACCCTGCGCACCGCGTTCGCCTCCGGGCGCATCGCGGCCCCGTCACGGGAGCGCGTCACCACCACGATCGGCACGATCCTCGAACGGGGCGCGGCGACGGGCACGTTGCGCGCCGACGTCGACCCGGACGACGTGGCCACGCTGCTCATCGGTGTGTTCGCCGCGATCATGGACGGTGCTCCCCGGGAGCGCACCGACCGCCTGCTCGACCTCCTCGTCGACGCGCTACGCCCTAGGGGGTGTCTCGTCGATCAGGCCGGATCAGGGAGCGGCGTCTGGTGCCGTGCATCGCAAGGCGGAGGAGGGCGGCGATGCGGAGCATCGGCAACCGACGACAACGCGGCGAGGTGCGGTGCCAGGCGCCGCGAGCCCGGCCTGATCGACGAGACACCCCCTAGGGCCTGAGCGCGGACGGACCAATGGCCGAAAGCGGTCCCGTCGGCGGCACCACGGTCCCGCCCGGCCCGCCGGAACGCCGGCGGCCCCTTCGACGAGTCGTCGAAGGGGCCGCCGGGAAATCGTCGGGACGTCAGCCGCGGACGATGTTCTCCGCCTGGGGGCCCTTCTGCCCCTGGGTGACGTCGAACGTCACCGCCTCACCCTCGACCAGCTCGCGGTACCCGGTGCCGGAGATGTTCGAGTAGTGGGCGAAGACGTCCGGTCCACCGCCGTCCTGGGCGATGAAGCCGAAGCCCTTTTCGGAGTTGAACCACTTCACGGTGCCGCTGGCCATACTGCGTCCTTCGATCTTGCCGGGGGTGCCGGCAGGGGTGAGTAACCGGGGATCCCGCCCTGCGGGAGGGGTCCCGGCGTCCGTTCTACCCCGACCGGGCCCCCGTCATACGATCATTCGGCCACGAGTCGGAGCAGTTCTGGTCCGACAGGGTGTCGTCCCCGTGCGGGACGCCGGCCGCAACGCCCCGTCGGCGGGGGCGCGGCGGTCAGGCGTCGCCCATGACCAGGCCCTCGATGGTGTGCTTCTGCGTGACGGGGACCAGCTCGTCCACGACCGGGCAGTCGAGGTGGCGGCGGACCCGCTCGGGCAGCCGCTCCCAGAAGCCGCGGGTGACGGCGAGGTCGTGCCGCTCCCCGCTGTCCGCCTCGGGTCCGTCGACGCCGAGGACGAGGACGGGCCGGGACAGCCGGGAGCGGTTGATGGTGCCGCGGTGGATCGTCAGGGCGGTCCGGGCGGAGATGTCACCGCGCTGCGGGTACGTGCGCACGGCACGCTCCGCGTAGCGGCCGTAGTGCGCCTTGGGCGGGAACATGCCGTGCTCGAACTCGGGGCCGTCGTCCCACTGCGTGCCCGGTGCGATCTCGAAGGGGCCCATGTCCTCGGTGGTGTCCACCGTCGTGACGTTGAACGCGAGCGAGGTCAGGCGCCGTTCCGCGCGGGTCTCCTCCGGCATCGGGAAGTCCCGGTGCCAGGGCTGGTTCACGGCTCCCTCCAGCGGTACGTCGAAGCCGATCTCCACGATGCGATAGTCGGGGCCGAGCACCGCGGCGCACACGGAGCGCACCCACGGGTGGTCCACGAGTTCCACGAAGCCCCTGATCTGCTCGGGGTGGATCTCGACGTAGTAGCGGTGGGGGCCGCGGCCCACCGCACCGCCCGGCCGGGACAGCGCCTCCTCGAACGCGGCGTCGACGTCCTCGCGCAGCCTGTCGGCCCAGTCCACGCCGAAGGCGCCCTTGCGGGCGGTGATGCCGTCCGAGTAGAGCGCCTCCACGTCGGCCATGACGTCTGCGTCGAGGGCGGAGGGCGTGGTGTCGGGATGCAGGTGTGCAGCACTCACAGGGCGGCTCCTCGGGTGGGTTCCCTGCCATGATGCAACGTTGCATTCCACGTAGCAAGAGTGGAGGCGGGGGCGGTCCGCCCGCCGCCCCGGCACCCGTGGGGCCGTGCGAAGATGTCCGGCGTGACCAGCCGCCTCAAGGACGTCGCCGCCCTCGCCGGGGTGTCGATCAGGACCGTCTCGAACGTCGTCAGCGGCTCCGGCGCCGTCGCCGAGCACACCCGTGTCAAGGTGCAGGCGGCGCTGGACGAGCTCGGTTACCGCCCCAACGTCGCCGCCCGCACCCTGCGTGCCGGCCGGACGGGCCTGATCGGCCTGACCATCCCCGAGCTGCACTCGCCCTACTTCGGCGAGCTCGCCGGGCTCATCGTGCAGGCGGCGCAGCAGCGCTCCTGGACGGTCGTGATCGACCAGACCTTCGGTGACGCCGACGCCGAGCGGCGCCTGCTGGAGGGTACCGGCGGGCGGCTGGTCGACGGGCTGATCATCAGCCCCTGGGCCCTCGGCCCCGAGGAACTCGCGGCGCACGCCCAGCGGGTCCCGCTGGTCTTCCTGGGCGAGCGCAGTCCCGGCGGCCTCGCCGACCGGGTGGCCGTGGACAACGTGCTGGCGGCCGACGAGGCGACCACGCACCTGATCGGCCTGGGGCGCCGGCGCATCGCCGCCCTCGGACTCCAGCCGCACCTGCACAACGGCACCGCCCGCCAGCGCCACGAGGGCTACACGACGGCGCTCCGCCGGGCCGGCCTCGCACCCGACCCCGCGCTGGAACGGACTGTCCGGACCCTGCACCGTGCGGACGGGTACGCGGCGATGTCGGCCCTGCTCGAGGAGGGCGTCGAGGTCGACGCCGTGTTCGCCTTCAGCGACGAACTCGCCCTGGGCGCGCTGCACTGCGCCCATCAGCGGGGTCTGCGCGTCCCCGGGGACCTGGCGGTCGTGGGCTTCGACGGCATCGAGGACGCCCGCTGGGCCCACCCGGCCCTGACGACGGTCGTCCCGGACAAGCGGCAGATCACGGAACGCGCCCTGCAGTGCCTCGCCGACCGCATCTACAGCCCCGCCACGGCGGTACCGCCGCAGGACGTGGTCGTCCCGCACCAGCTGGAGATCCGCGCGAGCACGGTGGGTTGAGCACCGCCGGCCTCATCGGCGCGACCTGCGACGCGGTCCCCCTGCCGTCGGCCGGAGGTGCCGTCAGCCCTCCCCCATGCGGCGGCGGTCCTCCTCGCTCCACTTCCGGGTGTCGCGCGGCTGGGTGTACGGCTCGGCCTCCGGGGGGTGGCCCCCGGCGATCGCCCGTTGCCGGGTGGCCTCCGCGTCGAACTCCAGGCCCAGCAGGATCGCCAGATTGCTGATCCACAGCCACACCAGGAAGACGATGACGCCGGCCATCGTGCCGTAGGTCTTGTTGTACGAGGCGAAGTTGGCGACGTAGAAGGCGAACCCGGCGGAAGCGATCAGCCAGATCACCAGGGCCAGGAAGCTGCCCGGGGTGATCCACTTGAAGCCCTTCACCTTCGCGTTCGGCGTGGCCCAGTACAGGATCGCGATCATGATGATGACCAGGACGACCAGCACCGGCCACTTGGCGATCGACCACACCGTCAGGGCCGTGTCCCCCAGGCCGAGCGCGTCACCCGCCCGGCGGGCCAGGTCCCCGGAGAAGACCACGATCACCGCGCTGACCACGGCCAGGACCAGCAGGGTGATGGTCACGCCGAGGCGCACGGGCAGGATCTTCCACACAGGGCGGCCCTCGGGCATGTCGTAGACCGCGTTCGCCGCCCGGATGAACGCCGCCACGTAGCCGGACGCCGACCAGATCGCCAGCGCCAGGCCGACGATCGCCATGAGCGAGCCGACGCCGGCGCTGCCCTGGAGCTGCTTGACCGCGTCGGTGAGGATGTCGCGGGCGGAGCCGGGGGCGAGGTCCTTGATGTTGTCCAGCAGTTTGTCCGTGGTCGACCTGCCGGTCAGGCCCAAGATCGACACCAGGGCGAGCAGTGCCGGGAACAGCGCCAGGATCCCGTAGTACGTCAGCGCCGCAGCGCGGTCGGTCAGCTCGTCGTCCTTGAACTCGCGCAGACTGCCCTTGAGCACCCCGCGCCACGCGCCCTTCGGCAGCTTCGTCGGAGCGTCCGGCGCACGCCGTTCCACCTCGGGGCCCGGGCCCACGTCGTCCGGCCGGGGCCCCTCGTCCGCCGCTTGGTCTTTTCGTCCACCTATGTGCAGCTTTGCCATGGCTTCCGAGTGCCCCGAGGTTCGCTGCTCTCACCCACCCCGCGTCCGCTCGAATTTTTCGATGTGAACGACGAATCCTGCGCGGGTCATTGACGGACTCGGCGACTCGCCTACGATCCCACTTGCTCGACTCATCGACCGCCGTTCGACATATCGAATCCTCACCCTCCCCGCGACCGGGTCGGCCTTCCAAGGAGACGACGCCCATGGGCATGTCATGGCCTCATCAGCAACCGAATCGCCGCCAGGCACTCGCCGCAGCGTCGGGCCTGGTCACCGGCGCCCTGCTCCCGCTGGGCGGAGCCGGCCGCGCCGCCGCCTCGCCCGCCGGCCTGGAGGAAGCGGCGTTGGCCGCGCAGTACACCAACCCGGTGATCTGGCAGGACTTCGCGGACATCGACGTGATCCGCGTCGGCGCCACCTACTACGCCTCGGCCTCGACGATGCACTACTCGCCGGGCGCCCCCGTCCTGCGCTCGTACGACCTGGTCAACTGGGAGATCGCGGGTCACTCGGTGCCCGTCCTGGACTTCGGGGCCAAGTACGACCTGAACGGCGCCCGGGGTTACGTCCGGGGCGTGTGGGCGTCGTCGCTGGCGTACCGCCCCAGCAACCGGACCTTCTACTGGCTCGGGCAGATCGACTTCGCCAGGACGTACGTCTACACCGCCACCGCGGCCGAGGGGCCGTGGAGCAGGCTGACGACGATCGGCACCCCCTACTACGACGCCGGGCTGCTCGTCGACACCGACGACACCCTGTACGTGGCGTACGGCAACACCACCATCAGCGTGGCCCAGCTCTCGCCCGACGGACGCAGCCAGGTCCGCACGCAGCAGGTGTTCACCACGCCGTCGAGCGTCGGCACCCTGGAGGGCTCGCGCTTCTACCGGATCAACGGGCAGTACTACATCTTCCTCACCCGCCCCGCGAACGGGCAGTACGTCCTGAAGTCGTCCGGCGGCCCCTTCGGCCCGTACACCCTGCGCCAGGTCCTGCTCGACCTGCGCGGGCCGGTCCCCGGCGGGGGCGTCCCGCACCAGGGAGGGCTGGTGCAGACCCAGGGCGGCGCCTGGTACTACCTGGCGTTCGTGGACGCGTACCCAGGTGGCCGGGTGCCCGTCCTGGCACCGGTCACCTGGACCGCGGACGGCTGGCCCGTGGTGCAGCTCGTGAACGGCGCCTGGGGGACGTCCTACCCGAGCCCGGCCGTGCCCGCTCCGCCCCGCCAGGTCACTCCCATGATCGGGACCGACACCTTCGACGGCACGGCCCTGAAACCCCGGTGGGAGTGGAACCACAACCCGGACAACACCAGGTGGTCCGTCGGCAACGGCCTGACCCTGCGGACCGCTACCGTCACCAACGACCTGTACTGGGCCCGCAACACACTCACCCACCGCATCCAGGGCCCCACCTCGACGGCCACCGTCCAGCTCGACCACTCGGCGATGCGCAACGGGGACCGGGCCGGACTGGCGCTGCTGCGCGACTCCTCCGCGTGGATCGGTGTCCGGCGCGACGGCGACGCGACCCGTCTGGTGATGACCAACGGCCTCACGATGGACAGCAGTTGGAACACGACCGGGACCGGTAGCGAGGTCGCGAGCGCGAGCGTGACGGGCAGCAGCGTCTGGCTGCGGGCGACCGCGGACATCCGGCCCGGCGCGGTGCGGTCCGCGACCTTCTCCTACAGCCTCGACGGCACCACCTTCACCCGCCTGGGGCCGGCGTTCCCGCTGGGCAACGACTGGCGGTTCTTCATGGGCTACCGCTTCGCCCTGTTCAACTACGCCACCCAGGCGCTCGGTGGCGCGGTCCGCGTCACGCGGTTCGACCTGTCGACGCCCTGACCTGGGCTCCGGTGCCACCCGCAAGGGCCCCGCTGCGGAGCGGGCCGGACGGTCGGGTTATCGTCCGGCTGCTCGTTCCGTTTTTGCACAGGAGCCTCATGCGCCTCAAGCAGGTCTCCCTGGTCGCGGCCCTCTCGGTCGTGGCCGGCCTGACCACCGCCACCGTCGGCACCGTCGCCCACGCCGACGACGTGGCCACGCTGCCGCTGTCCGGGTACGCCCACCTGGTGGTCGACCGCGCCCACCAGCACGTCTTCATCAGCCAGGGCGCCGGTTCGACCGGCATCCTCGTGACGGACCTGTCCGGCACGCCGGTCACCACCCTCGCGGGTGAACAGGGCGCCAGCGGTCTGGCGCTGTCGCCCGACGGCGGCACGCTCTACGCGGCGCTCCCGGACGGCGGCGCGATCGTCGCGATCGACACCGCGACCCTGGCGGAGACCGCCCGCTGGTCCACGGGCGCGGGCAGCTCCCCCGTCTCCGTGGCGGTGGCCGGTGGCCGCGTCTGGTACGGCTATTCGGCCGCCGGCAAGGGCGGCATCGGCTCGATCGACCCGTCCGCGCCCGCCCCCGCGGCGACCCCGCAGCCGGCCCTGTCGCAGTGGACGGCCGCGCCGCTGCTCGCCACGGGCGGCGACGTGCTCGCGGCCGAGGAACCGCAGGGCAGCCTCAGTCACGTCGCGACCTTCGGCATCACCTCGGGCACCGCGTCCCCCGAGGCCGACACCCTGGTCTACGGCGGCACGGCGACCGGGCTCGCCGTCACCGGCGACGGGAAGCGGCTGCTGCTGGCCGCCCCGCAACAGCTCGCCCTGCGCGCCTACCGCAGCACGGACCTCGCGGCCGCGGACCCCGCCGCGTACTTCACGGGCGGGTCCGGTTCCGCACCCGGCTCCGTGGCCGTGGACACCGACGGCACGGTCGCCGTGGCCGGCGCCTCCGGCGTCTACCTGTACGCCGGCACGAACAACCTCGCCGAGAACCACCTGACCCTGCCGTCGGGCGAGGTCGCCCCGGACGGCCTGGAGTGGGGCGCCGACGGCACGACCCTCTACGCCGTCACCAAGGACGCCTCGGGTGTCTACCGCCTGAACGTGCTGGACGCCCCCAAACTGACGGACACCGAACTGGCCCTCGGACTGCCGCAGTACGCGGTGCCGACCGAGCGCTTCTCGGTCGGTGGCTCGATGAGCACCCGCGGCCTCCTGCCGGCGGGGGCCGCGTTGAAGGTCACCCGCGACGGCACCGCCCTGCCCGACGTCACGCTCGGCGCCGACGGCACGTTCGCCTTCACCGACGTCCGGCAGGACGAAGGCGCGTACACCTACCAGGTCGCGTACCCCGGTGACGCCACCCACCGCCCCGCGACGGCGTCGCTGACCGTGCACGTGGCGAAGCTCCCGACCGATGTCGTGGGCACCGACATCGCCTCGGCGAGCCCCGGCTCGGTCGTGTTCACCGGCCGGCTCTCGTCCCAGCTGGGCCTCGGCACCTTCCCGCAGGGCACCACCGTGCGGGTGGCCCGGCGCGACGAGGCCACCCAGCAGACCGTGCCGCTCGGGTCCGTGCCCGTGGACCCGGCCACCCTCCGCTTCACCGTCACCGACGCCCCGGGCGCCGCCGGCACCTTCACGTACATTTTCACCTACGCCGGTGACACCACCCACCAGCCGTCCGAGAGCGGCATGAGCTTCGTGGTCGCCCCGTACGCGCCGGCGCTGACGCTGAACGCGCCGACGAACGCCACCCGAGGTGCCGCCCTGTCCTTCGGCGGCAAGCTCGGTGACGGCCCGTACGCCGCCGGGCGGACCGTCACCGTCTCCCGCAAGGACGCCGCCCACACCACCCCGGTGACCTGGACGGCACCGGTGGCCGCCGACGGCACGATCACGGTGAAGGACACCCCGGACACCGGCGGTGCCAACACCTACACGGTGACCTTCCCCGGCGACGCCGGCCACAAGTCGGCCACCGCGGTCGCCACCGTCCAGGTGTCCCGCGCGGCGACCGCACTGACCGTCACCAGCAGCGCCCCCTCCTACGCCTACGGCGCGACGGCCACCGTCACCGCGCACCTCGGCACGACGTACAACGGCCGCACGGTGTCGATCCACGCCACGCCCTACGGGGGCACGAAGACCCTCGTCACGACGGGCACCGTGGACGCGAACGGCAACCTGCGTGCGACCTACAAGGTCACCCGCAACACCACCTTCACCGCGTCCTTCGCGGGCGACCACCGCTACGCGCCCGCGACGGCCACCCGCGCCGTCAACGGCTATGTGAAGATCGCGACGGCGCTCAGCGGCTCCTACGCCGGCGCCACGTACAGCGGCGTCAGCTACCGCGTCTTCCACAAGACGGTGAAGCCCACGGTGACCGCGACCGTCACGCCGAACAAGGCCGGCCAGTGCGAGCGCTTCCAGGTCCAGCAGTACTACAGCGGCGCCTGGCACACGCTCACCACGTCGGGCTGCTACGCCCTGTCGTCCACCAGCAGCGCGAAGGCCCAGCTCAGCCTCACCAACGCCCTCAACCAGAAGTTCCGGGTCCGCTCCGAGTACGAGCGCTCCACGAAGGACCTGGGCAACGTGAGCACGTGGGGCGGCTGGCTGTACTTCGTGGTGCGCACCTGAGGGCCGCGTCAGCGGGGTGACCCGGGACCGACGGGGCGTCGGCCGACGGCGTCCGTGCGAACTCGGCGCGAACCGGCCTGGCGGGCCCGGTGGGAGACGGTGCGGGGATCGCCGGTGACGGGTCCGCCGTGGCCGGGCAGGAGCAGGGTCGCGTCGGTGAGGTGGTCGAGCCGGTCGAGCCGGTCGAGGGGGGTCAGGGCGGAGCGGCTGTCGTGGGTGAAGCCGCCGCAGACCAGGGTGGGTCCGGTGTGTCCGGTCAGGCCGTCATGGGTGACCAGGGCGTCGCCGGTGAAGAGCAGCCCGCGTGCGGGGAAGAGGTAGCCGGTGCTGCCCGGGGTGTGGGCGGGCAGCGCGACGGCCCGCGGCGCGCCGGGGACCTCGTCGAGCCGCTGGTCGTCGCCGAAGGCCCGCACGCCGGGGGTGGCGGGGGCGGTGAAGGCCCCCGCACGGGCCAGGCGCAGCGGGGTGGCGATCGCTGCGGGCCGGCGCAGGAGGTAGGGCAGCATCGAGCGTTCCGGCTTGGCGTGGCGCAGGGCGCTGCGCGGGCCGTCGCGCAGGATCGCGGCGTCGCTCTCGTGGACCCAGACGTCGGCGCCGGCCTGCTGGAGGGTGTGGGCCAGCCCGGTGTGGTCGGGATGCCCGTGGGTCAGGAGCACGGCCCGGATGTCGGTCAAGGAGCGGCCGGAGCCGGCCAGGTGCGCGCGCAGTTGGTCCAGGTGGGCCGCTACCTGCTCAGCCTGTCCTCGATCCAGGCGGTCGCGAAGTCGACGACGTCCGCGGCCTCGAACAGATGGCTGTCGGCAGCGCCGACGCTGCCCCGGCGGCCGATTCCCGCGGCAAGCATGTCCCGGGCGATGACGTCGAACGGCTCCGCGCCCTCGGGCACCACGGCCGAGTAGTCGAAGGCCCCGTCCTCGGAATCGATGTCGTGGAAACGGCGCCACACCCGCTCGCCTCGCACGAGGAGGGGCTGTTCGTACTCCACGAACCGCTTGCCGGGGGCCTCGGCCAGCGCCTCGGCGTGGTGCAACAGCGTCATGGTGTCCAGCGGAGCGCCGAGCAGCAGGACCCGGCCGCCGTGGGCGGTCAGCCGGGCGAGGGGACTGTCGGGGCCGTGGGGGTCGTCCCAGGGGTGGTCGGCCATCAACTCGGCCGCCGCTGCTCCCAGGGCCGCGAAGCTGACGTCCGGGTGTCGGCTGCGGACGGCTCCGGGCCGGCGGCGCAGCGCTTCCGGGAGGCGGCCGTTGTTGTGGTCGGCCTCGCTGAGGTCCGGGTCGTAGGCGGGATGTTCCGCGCGCAGGGCGTCCTGCCAGTCCTGTGGCCAGGTGACGAAGTCGTAGGGGGGCGCGTCGTTCCAGCCGCAGGTCACCATCAGGGTGCCCCGCGTTCCCACGACGTCCTGGAGGGCGCCGATGACGGTCTGCGGTCCGCCCGCCACGTAGCCGAGGGCGGACATACGAGTGTGGAACATGACGACGTCGCCGTCCCCGAGGCCGAGGGCAGCCAGGTCACGGCTGATGCGGCTTCGCGTCACGGGACCACCGGAACGCTTGAGCAGGTCCATCTCGTCCATGGTCACGAACCTATCCCTGAGCCACGGCCCCTGAGCAACTCCATTGACGCGCCGAGAGCTTGATCGGCGGAGACGGGCTGTTGTTTCATGGCCCGCCCACATCCTTGACGTGAACCTGTAAACCGCTCTACGGTCCCGGGGAGCACGCGCCCCGCCCCGGTATATCCGACCGCCCCGCCGTGCGCCGAACACACCAGGATCCGCCCCTCTCGGCATCCGGTTCACGCGGTCGGTAGACAACGTTGTCAGAGCCGCCCCCGCACCCCCCGCACAGTCCTGTCCCACACGCTGCCCGCCGGTCCCGGACCAGCCGGACACGAGCACAAGGAGCACGACGGACATGAGACCCTCCCCCCGTCCACCCGCGGCCCTGGGCATCGGGCTGCTGGCGGCGACCGCTGTCGCCGCGACCTTCCTCGTCGCGCCCGCCGCGGCGGCGGCACCCGCCTCCGCGTCCCTGGTGACCGCGCCCGCCGCGCTCGTCGACCCGTTCATCGGGACGTCGAACGAGGCCAACGACTTCCCCGGCGCCGACGTGCCGTTCGGCATGGTGCAGTGGAGCCCCGACACCCCCTCGCGGCCCCCGGGCGGCGGGTACGAGTACAACGACACGTCGATCACCGGCTTCAGCCTGACCCACATCGCGGGCCCCGGTTGCGGCGCCGCCGCCGACGTCCCGGTGCTCCCGACCGTCGGCGCCGTCAGCACCTCGGCGACCGACAGCTTCTCGCACGCCGATGAGACCGCCTCCGCCGGTACGTACAAGGTGGCGCTGGACAACAAGGTCACCACCGAGCTGACCGCCACGAAGCGCAGCGGCATGGCGCGCTTCACGTTCCCGTCCACCACCCAGGCCAACCTCGTCTTCAAGTTGACGGGCAGCCAGAACGGGGCCACCAACACCCAGTTCACCGTGGTCTCGCCCACCGAGGTCAGCGGGCAGGTCACCAGCGGGCACTTCTGCGGCGCGGGCAACACCTACACCGTCTACTTCGACATGGTCTTCGACCAGCCGTTCAAGAGCAGCGGCACCCCCGCGGCCACGTCCACCCTCCGCCGGCCGACCGTCCACGGCGCGCGCCCGACAGCCGTGGAGAGGCCCAACAGGCCAGTACTGCACGGAAGTCAGGCATCCGCTCCCGGCAGGGCCCCCTCCCCTGCCGCCGCAGGAACACCCCAAGCCGCCGTTCAGAACGGGTACGTCACGTTCGACGCGACCGCCCACCCGACCGTGCAGGCGAAGGTCGGCATCAGCTACGTCTCCGTCGCCAACGCTGCCGCCAACCGGGCCGCGGAGAACGCGGGCTGGGACTTCGACGCCACCCGTGCTGCCGCCCAGAACGCGTGGAACGCGGAACTGGGCAAGATCCAGATCGGCGGCGGCACAGTGGCCCACCAGCGGATGTTCTACACCGCGCTCTACCACTCGCTGCTGCACCCGAACATCGTCAGCGACACCAACGGGCAGTACGCGGGGTTCGACGGCCGCACGCACACCGTCGACCCCGGTCACCAAGCCGTGTACGGCAACTACTCCGGGTGGGACATCTACCGCTCCCAGGCGCAGCTGGAGGCGCTGGTCGACCCGCAGGTGGCCTCCGACACGGCGCAGTCGATGCTCGACGACTACCGCCAGACCGGCCTCTTCCCCAAGTGGTCGGAGTACAACGGCGAGTCGTACGTCATGGTCGGTGACCCCGCCGCCGCCATCATCGCCGACTACTACGCCTTCGGCGCCCGCGGGTTCGACACCGCCGAGACGCTCCAGGCCCTGGTCGCCCAGGCGTCGAGGACCAACAACGACCGGCCGGGCCTGGCCTACCTGAACTCCCCCGGCTGGATGCCGCACGACGGCAGCTACGGCTGCTGCAACTTCTACGGGCCGGTGGCGACCACGCTGGAGTACAACACCGCCGACTTCGCCCTGTCCGCGCTGGCCGGCTCCCTCGGGGACAGCGCCGACCAGAAGACGTACGCCGCCCGGGCGCAGGACTGGCGCAACGTGCTCAACCCCGCCTCCGGGTTCGTGGAGCCCCGCAACGCCAACGGGTCGTGGACCGGCGGGTTCGACCCCACCAGCGGCACGGACATGGTGGAGGGCGACTCGTGGATCTACACGGGCATGATCCCGTTCAACATCGCCGGGCTCGCCCGGGCCAAGGGCGGCAACACCGTCATGAACCACTACCTCGACACCGTGCTGCGCAGCTTCACCGGTGACCGGGGCTACGCCTGGGTGGGCAACGAGCCCAGCATCGAACTGCCGTGGGAGTACGACTACACCGGGGCGCCGTACAAGACGCAGGGCACGGTCCGGGCCATCCAGAACCGGATCTGGTCCGACACCCCGGGCGGGCTCGCCGACGGCAACGACGACCTCGGCGCGATGAGCGCCTGGTACGTGTGGTCCGCGCTCGGCATGTTCCCGCAGACCCCGGGCACGGCCGACCTCGCCCTCGGGTCGCCGGTCTTCCCGCAGGCGGTCGTCACCCTGCCCTCGGGCAGGACGCTGACCGTCAACGGCACCGGGGCCGCCGACGACGCCCCCTATGTCCAGTCGGCGACCTGGAACGCGGACGCCTGGAACAACGCCTACGCGCCGGCCACGGCCCTGACCTCCGGCGGCACCCTCACCTACACGCTGGGCACCGCACCGAACACCGGGTGGGCCTCCTCCGCCTCCGCCGCCCCGCCCTCCTACTCCGGGGGCGTCGCGGCCCCGGCGACGCCGCGTGTCGGGCCGATCACCTCCGGTGTGACGGGTGGCAGCGGGAAACTCTGTGTCGACGTCGCCGACTCGGGCACCGGCGACGGCACGCACCTCCAGACCTGGGGCTGCAACCAGACCTACGCCCAGGACGTGACGATCGCCCCCGACGGCACCCTGCGCGTGCTGGGCAAGTGTGTGGACGTCAGCAACAGCGGTACCGCGAACGGCACCATGGTCCAGCTCTACCGCTGCAACGGCACCGGCGCCCAGCAGTGGAAGCCGGGGACCGCCGGCTCCCTCGTGAACCCGCAGTCCGGGAAGTGCCTGGACGTCCCGAACTCCGCCACGTCCGACGGCACCCAGTTGCAGATCTACACCTGCAACGGCACGGGTGCGCAGAACTGGACGCTCCCAGCCACCCCGACCGCGGCCGGCGGCAGGGCCGCACCGGCCGCTCCCGCGGTGCGCCGCTGATCACCCGCGTGTCCGTCCGGTGCAGCACCCACCGGGCGGACACGCGTATGCGCGGCCACCTTGGGCGGGCTTCAGCGGTTTCCGGCGGGCTTCCGGCAGGCTTCCGGCAGGCTTCCGGCGGGCTTCCGGCGGGTGAGGAGCGCAGGTGTGGGCGAAGTGAGCGCCGGTGTTATTGAATGAGATGTGCGGTCAGGGATCTCGGGGCCCCGTCGCACGGGACCGATCACGGCCCCGGCGCTGGGCCGGGGACTGCCGAGAGAGCCGTATGGACTCCACACCCTCCTCTTCGTCGTCTTCCGCGTTCGGCCTGGTCAGCAGCGCCCTGGGCCGCTACCTCCCGCGCGGCGGGACGGCTGCGGCCGGCGGTGGCGGGGCCGGCGGCGACGCGCCAGGGGAGCACGGCCCGCGCCGGCCCGCCCCGGACGACCTGGCGGCCGGCCACCAGGAGCAGATCCTCGGCGCGGTCAACCTGAACCGGGACCTGGTCATCACCCGCTGCAACCTGGACGCGCCGGTGTTCGACGGCCTGGACGCCAGGGTGGGCAGGCCCTTCGTCGACCTCCTGCCGGAGAGGGACGTACCGACGGTCACCCGGCGGCTGCGGCAGGTGGTGGACAGCGGTGAGGCGCACGTCGCCCGCATCCAGCGGCTGCGGCGCACCGACGGGTCGGAGCTGGTGGTCTCGATGAGCATCCTGCCCGCGGCGGCGACCGAGGAGGGCCTGACCGTCTCCGTGATCGCCATGGCCAGGAGGCTGCACCTGTACGCCGCCGAGACGGCGATCGGCACCTCGCTGGACATCGGCGAGACCGCGCAGTCGCTGGCGCACTCCCTGCTGGCCTGGGGAGACGTGGCCGCCGTCGACCTCGACTTCGCGGTCTGGACGGGCGAGGGGGTCGCCGGGCAGCCGCAGGGGCGCATCCGGCTGCGGCGGGCGGCCCTGGTGCCCGACCGGGTGTGGCCCGAGGGGTACGTGACCCCGGGCGACGACCTGCCCGGCGACGCCAGTCGCCTGCTGGCGCAGGCGGTGCTGCGGGACGACACCCCGCAGACCGTCGTCCTCCCCGACCGGGAGGCGGTCGAGCGGGTCCTCGGCAGTCCACGGACCGTGCGCGCCCTGGTGCCCGGGGACCGCTCGGCCTGCGTCGCCTGCATCCCGTTGGTCCTGGACGGCACGCCGCCCGTGGTCCTGGGCGTGGCGGAGGTCTGGCGGCGCTCGGACCACCCCTTCCGCGACAGCGAGCTGTTCGACCTGCAGGAACTGGTGGCGCGGACCGCCCACGACGTCGACCTGGCCCGGCAGCACCAGCGCGAGCACACCCAGGTGCTGGCCCTCCAGCGCCGGCTGCTGCCCCGGGCCGGCGGCGACACCATCGAGATCGCCAGCGTCTACCAGCCAGCGACACCCGACAGCGCGGGCGTCGGCGGCGACTGGGTGAACAGCTTCCCGCTGCCGGACGGCCGCACCGCACTGGTCGTCGGTGACGTCGTCGGGCACGGCCTGGGCGCCGCAGCGACCATGGGCCAGCTCAGCATGGAGGCCCGGGCCCTGCTGTCCGCGGGGCTGGCGCCCGACGAGGTGCTGGAGCACCTGGACGAGACCGTGTCACTGCTGGACGACACCGAGTCCGGGCTGACGGCCGGCTACAGCGCCCTGGGGTCGACCTGCTGCATCGCCCTGTACGACCCGGTCAGCCACCAGGTGACCCTGTCCAGCGCCGGCCACCTGCCGCCGGTCCTGGTCACGCCGGACGGGCACGCGGGCCCGCTCTCCGTCCGCCCGCACCCCGGCCTGGGCGCCGAGTTCGCGCTGCGCGAACCGTACGACGTGCACACCTTCGCCGCGCCCCCGGGCTCCGTGCTCGCCCTGTACACCGACGGCCTGGTGGAGGACCCGGCCGTGCCGATCGACGAGGGCATCGCCGGTCTGGCGGCCGCCGCGGCCACGGTGCACCCCTGGGACGCCCTGCAGCAGGCCGCCCGGCACGTCGTGTCCGCCGTGGCCCCCGTGCCCCAGCGCGACGACGTGACCCTGCTGCTGGCCCGCATGATCGGCTACCGGAAGGGGGACACCGCGACCTGGCGGCTGCCCGCCCGCTACGACGCCCCGGCCCGGGCGCGGGTCCAGGTGTCGGCGCTGCTGCGGCGGTGGCAGGTCAGGGACGACACCCGGGACAACGTGCTGCTGCTGGTCAGCGAGCTGGTCACGAACGCCGTGCGCTTCGCGGCCGGGCCCATCACGGTGCGGCTGATCAGGACCGGGCGCGGCCTGCTGTGCGAGGTCGGTGACACCGGCAACGGCAGACCGCGGCTGCGACGCGGCCACCTGTTCGACGACGGCGGACGTGGCCTGCGCATCCTGCACAAGCTCACCACGCGGTGGGGGGTGCGGTGGACGGACACCGGGAAGGTGGTCTGGGCGGAGGTCGCCCGATGACCGGCGCCGCGGTGTCCTACAACCACTCCCCGTCGAGGGCGGTGGCGGTGAGGCCCGGCGCCGCCGCGTACAGGACGGCCCGGTTCCCGGCTTTCTGCAGCCCGGCGTCGTGCGCCCGCCGCAGGATGTCGAACACGGCGGCACCGCCGCGGTTGCCGCTGGTGTAGCTGTCCCGGCTGTAGTCCAGCAGGCCGGACGGCCACTCCTCGGGCATCGTCTGCTCCATGTACTCCAGGACCCGCGTCCCGCCGGGGTGCGCGAGCAGCACGTCGGGGTGCCACGAACCGGGGTGGTCCTCGTAGCGGACGCGCAGCCACTCCCACATCGCGGTGACCGTCTCCTGCACGGCACGCGGCCCCCGCCGGTCCATCACGAAGTGGGTGCCGTCCGCCCGCGTCTCCAGGCGGTGCAGGTCCTGGGTGCCGGGCAGGGTGTGGTGCCAGGCGGCGTCCAGCCGCAGCACCGACTCGCGCCGCCGGCGGCCGGTGACCACCGCGGCCACCGCGGTGTCCGCAAAGAGCAGCCGGACGATCAGGGACTCGAGGGTGTCGTCGGCGGGCTGGTAGGTCGTGCTCAGCGCCTCGGAGATGACGACCAGGACCACCCGGTCGGGGTCCGCGGCCACCAGGTCCGCCGCAAGCGCCAGGGAGCGGGTGCCCGCTATGCAGGCCCACTGCGTGGCCGGCAGCAGCATCACGTCTTCACGGAGCGGGAGCCGATTGGCCAGGGCCACGTCCAGACCGGGCAGCGCCGGGGTGGTGGAGTGACTGGTTATCAGACAGTCGACGTCCGAGGCGTCGAGGCCCGCGATCTGCAGGGCCCCACGGGCGGCGCGCTCCCCGTACGCCTGCACGGCCTCCCAGGCCGGGGCGGTGCGCTCCTGCACGGTCTGCGGGCCGGGTACGGACTCGAGGGCGGCGATCACGCGGTCCACGTCCTGGCCGCTGAACCCCTCGCGGGCCAGCGCCTCTTGGGCCGGCTCGACGCCGACGGCGCGCAGCCCGTTGCCGCTGCCGGGGGCGACGGCCGTCTCCAGGGGCAGCATCCAGCCACGGCTGTCTATGCCGGTGCTGGCGGCGATGCCGTCGACCCGGGGCGCCCACGTCGCGTTCGGGTGGCGGTCGCGCACCTCTTCCACGATCTGACTGGTCTTCACGGTGTGCTCGCCGTGTATCACGGCAGGAGGGCAGAGGTAAGCGGCCATTGTGCGGCACCTTCCCGGAGGGATCGGGGCGAACTGGAGGGACGGAGGACGGGGCACGTCACGCGTGCTGTGCCATGGGTCACCCTCGAACCGGGTGCCCAAGAATGGGCCCGCAGGCTCCACTTCGGGAGCGGGCAACTGCATTGAGAATGACCCATAAAGGGACATTCGCGCTGTGATGCACACAACTCCGGTGCACATTGATGTGCGTGACACGGCACACACCCCGTCGCGGTCCCGGCCCTCCGGGGCGCGGGTACTGCGGTACGTGGCTGACACACCGTCAGCCGTGGCGACCACTTCGCCTTCTCTTACTGCCCCCCACCGAGGCACTCCTCGCGTGGGCGCGGGCGAGGCTGTTGTGCTCGCGCTGCTCGCCCGGGCCCACGATCCGTCATGTCATCCGTTCACCTGCCGAGGAGCCCCGCGGGGAGCAACGACTGCGGCGAGGTGGCCGGGTGGCCGATCTCCAGCGCTCCCAGCAGGTTGTTGAGGAAGGGCGCTCCCGGGGCTCCCGGAGCTCCGGCGGACGGGTGCGGCAGCGGGGCCGCCTGAGCGGCGGGAGCGGCGAGGAGGGCGGCGGCCACGACGGACAGACCGGCGATTTTCTTGATCATGCTCGACCTAACGACAGCCGAGACGGCCGGACACGCTCGACTCGTCCGCCGGGGACGCTCGGGGCCGTGCCCCGTCCGGAGGGGCATCGCAGTCGAGGGCCGCCGGGTGTGATCCGCGGCGGCCCTCGACTTCGTGGTGGTGTCCCGGCCGGACGACGGCCCGTGAGGTCAGGCGTCGTCGGTGTCGGTCGGTGCCGCTGCAGTTGCCGCCGCCTCGCCGAGCATGGCGAGGGTCAGCACGTTGCCGGAGATGCCCCAGCCGCCGTCGGCGACCTCTTCGACCAGCACCATGGTGTTGTCGCGGGCGCGCTCGCCGTAGATCTCGACGTACAGCTCGGTGGTGCGGGTGACGATCTCCTCCTTCTGCTGCGGGGTGAGGGTCTTCTCGGGGACCTTGAAGTTCGCGAAGGGCATGGCTGGTTGTTCCTTTTCTCAGTGGGTGTCACGGGCGGGGCGGCGTGGCTGAGGGCCGGGCGTCGATCGCTACGGGTGGCGCGGGCGGCTCAGATGATGCCGCCGTTGGCGCGGACGACCTGTCCGTTGATCCAGTGGCCGGCCGGGGAGGCCAGGAACGCGACGACCTCGGCGATGTCGGCCGGGGTACCGAGGCGCTCCAGGGGCGGCTGGGCGGCCAGGCGGGCGATGGTCTCCTCGTCCTTGCCTTCCAGGAACAGGTCGGTGGCCGTGGGGCCGGGCGCGACGGTGTTGGCGGTGACGTCCCGGCCGCGCAGTTCCCGGGCCAGGATCAGCGTCATTGCCTCGACGGCGCCCTTGCCGGCGGCGTACGCGCCGTAGCCCGGGAAGGCCAGCCCCACCACGGACGTGGAGAAGGTCACGATCGAGCCGCCGGGGCGCACCCGGCGCGCGGCCTGCTGGGCGACGACGAACGTGCCGCGTACGTTGGTGCGGTGCAGGTCGTCCAGGACGGCCAGGTCCAGCTCGGCGATCGGCGCCAGGTGCATCCGTCCGGCCGCGTGCACGACGACGTCGACGCCGCCGAACTCCGCTTCGGCCCTGTCGAACAGGGCGGCGACGGCGTGTTCGTCGGCGACGTCGGCGCGCATCGCGATCGCCCGGCCGCCGCCGTCGGCGGCCTCCTCCACGGCTGCTTCGGCCTCGTCCTGGTTGCCGCCGTAGCCGACCACGACGGCGTAGCCGTCGGCGGCCAGCCGGCCGACGGTCCGGCGGCCGATGCCACGCGAGCCGCCGGTGACGACGGCGACACGGGGTGGGGCGGAGGGGCGGGCCGGCGTGGCGCTCCCGCCGGGGGAAGTGGGGACGGGCATGACTGACTCCTGTGGTGGAAGTGATCGGGACGCGGTCTCGCCGTCGCCCTGCTGCGTGCTCCACGATCGGCCGGTCCTCCACCCCCCAGCCAGGGCTGCGTCCACCCAGGGGATGCCACCCCCTGGCTACGGCCTGGCGTGCGAGTGACCATGGAGGGGTGAACCTCCCAGAACTCGGCGCCTTCCTCAGGACGCGCCGCGACCGCATCCGCCCGGCCGAGGTCGGTCTCCCCCAGGGCCCGCGCCGGCGCGTCCCCGGGCTGCGCCGCGAGGAGGTGGCCCAGCTGGCGGGACTGTCGGCCGACTACTACACCGAGCTGGAACGCGGCAGCGCGAAGAACGGCGTACAGCCCTCGGCCCAGACCCTGGCCGCCCTCGCCCGGGCCCTGCGCCTGAACGGCGACGAGCGCGACCACCTGTTCCACCTGGCCGAACGGCCGGTCCCGCCATCGGCACACGGATCGTCGACCCACGTGCAGCCGGCGCTCCTCGGACTGCTGGACCGGCTGTCCAACACCCCCGCGCGCGTCATCACCGACCTGCACGAAACCCTGGCGGAGAACGACCTGGCCCTGGCCCTGCTCGGCCCGTCCCCGGCACGCCGCGGCCCGGCGGCGAGCTTCGTGTACCGCTGGTTCACCGACCCGCAGGCGCGCGACAGGTATCCGTCCGAGGACCACCCGCGCCACTCCCGGGTGTTCGTGGCCGACCTGCAGGCGGCGGCTGCCCGCCGCGGCCGGGACCCGGAGGTCACGAGGATGATCGCCGTGCTGCGCCGCCGCAGCGAGGAGTTCGCGGCCCTCTGGGACACCCACGACGTCGGGGTGCGCCGCATGGACCACAAGAAGATCGTCCATCCCACGCTCGGCGTCATCGAACTCGACTGCCACAACCTCCTCAGCGAGGACGGCCGCCAGCGCCTGCTGTGGTTCACCGCCCCACCCGGAACCCGCGGAGCCGAGCAACTGGAGCTGCTGTCCGTGATAGGCACCCAGGAGCTGGGTGTCACCGGGGGCATGGCGCCGGAGGGGTCGCCTGCGGCGGAATCCGGATCGCAGCACTGACTCGCGGTGCAAGAAGCCGACGCGTGAACGGGCGAGAGTCAGGCTGTCGGCTCACAACGCGCAAGTGGCGGAGATGACGAAGTCGACGACGTCATGGGTGTCGGTGCGGCCACGGAAGGCAGCGCGCTGGCGGTCGGCGCCGCTTCCTTCGGTGCGCAGGCGCTGCCACTGCTCGCGTACCAGGTCGAGGTCCTCGTGCCGGCGCAGTGCCGGGGTGATGGTGTGCAGCAGCCGCTCGACGAGTGCGGTCTGGGGTTCCAGGCGGCCGGTCAGCGGGTCGATGCCGTGGCCGGCCAGTCCGTCGCGTGCCGCGCGCCAACAGGCCGCACGGAGGAGTTCGGGTGCCGGGCGCGGGGCCGGCTCTGCGGCGCGGAGAGCGGTGAGGGCGGTGGCGGTCAGGGCGCGGACAACGGCGGCAAGCAGAAGGGTGTCGTGAGGGGTGAGAGCGGCGTCGGCGACGCGGACCTCGATGGTGGGCAGGTGGTGGGAGGGGCGGATGTCCCAGTACAGGCCGCCGCGGTCGATGAGCGCTTCTGCTTCGAGGAGGGTGCCGACAAGGTCGTCGAAGTGGGCGGGTGATTCGAAGTAGGGGGGCGGGCCGGAGACCGGCCAGCGTCCCCAGGTCATGGTGCGCCAGCTGGCGTATCCGGTGTCCCGGCCGCCTTCGAAAGGGGAGTTCGCACTCAAGGCGGTAAGGGCCGGCAGCCAGGGGCGCAGACGGTTGCTGACATGGACGGCGTCGCGGGGGTCAGGCAGGCCGACGTGGATGTGGCAGGCGCACACGGTCTGCTCATCGTCCAGGGCGCGGAAGTGGGCGGCGCTTCGTGCGTAGCGGGTGCCGGGTGTGATCGGGACGGGGTCTGTCCGGCCGAGGACGGGGGTGCCGGTGGAGGCGATGCGCAGGCCCAGGCGGGCGGCGGCGCGGGCGGCCGCTGTCCTGGTGGCGCGGATCTGGTCGTCGGCTTCCTTCAGGCAGGTGTGCGGGTCCGTGCGCAGTTCTACCTGGTATCGGGTCAGTTCCGGGCCTACCCGGTCACCGAGATCACCTGCTGCCTCGCCCACCAGCTCAAGACCGCGTGGGCTGAGGGTCCGGCTGTCCGGTTCGATCAGGAGGAACTCTTCTTCGATCCCGACGGTGAGAGGGGCAGGGGCATGGTCTGTTCCGGTGCCGGTTGGCGCGGGGACGTCTGTCGGGGCGAGCTCACTGCGGGATTCACTGCTCATAGTGATGACACTGTCTCAGACAGTGGCGGGGTCGGTGTGCGGTAACGGTCTTCGAGACGCTTGAGGCACCGCCGACCCGTCCTGCCCTGGCTCGCCCACGCAGCCCACGTCATGTACTCCGCCTGCCGCGCGCGTGACCGTCTGCGGCGGCGGAGGCGTGGCCGCGGTGACGACGCCGGCGACTCTCGTCGTCGCGCGAACCGCTGCTGTACGACCGGTTCCAGGCGATCCACAAGGTGAGGGCCGCTCCGACGCCCGTGCCGGCATACTCCCAGGCCGCGTCCGACAGCAGAGTGGAGCGGTCGGCGACGGCCCAGTCCCGGCCCGCGTACAACGGTATGTCCGTCAGGAGTTCCTCGTCGGCCGCGAAGGGGAGACCGCGGATCTCACCCTCCCCGCGCTTCCCGTCGGGCAGGCGCCACGCGCCGCGGCACGGACCGCCCGACTCGCAGTGCACGTACCCCTCGGTCTTGGTGTGGTGGCCACCGACGAACCGGTACGTGTTCTGCGCTGCGAACCACAACGGCACTGCCAGACCACACAGGCAAACCAACAGCACCACCCGGGACCACGGCCTGAGCCCGCTCAGCAGCTCGGCAGCCCAGGACGACGAGCCCATGCCCCACCACCTCACCGTCCTGGTCCATGACCCGCGGGCGCGGGACAGCAGGCTACCTGAGCACAGCCGCCGGGACAGGCCGGCCACCGACGTAGAGGGGGTGCGGGGCGACCAGGCAAGAGCCGTCCTGGAGCGGGGCGTTGGTGGCGCGACAAGCTGGCGGCACAGTGCCCCCGCCGGGGCGCGGAACCGTGACCCGGCCAGGGGGCAAGTGCCCGGCAACCGAGAAGGGACCCGCCCGACATGACCGACGGCATTCCCGCCGATGCCCACGACCGCCTCCTCGCCCGTCTCGGCGAGCTGGAGGACCAGCAGGCGCTGCGCACCCTGATGCTCCGGGCGTGGCGGGCGCTCGACCTCAAGGACTGGGACGCCTGGATCAGTTGCTGGTCCGAGGACGCGGTGTTCGAGTTCGAGCCGTGGGGCACCCTGCGTGGCCGGGAGGCCGTCCTGGAGCGCGTGCGGGAGGCCGAGACCGGCTATCCCGCGATGCAGCACCACATCCTCAACATGTACTTCGAGGTGACGGGCGACCGGGCCCGCGGGTACGGCTACATGTGGTTCCTCGCCGTCCAGCACGCCGAACGGCCCGACGACCACTTCGCCATGGGCGGCCCGTACCTCTGGGGTTACCGGCGCGGCGCCGACGGCTGGCGCCTCACCGAACAGCGGCTCGGGGTGAGCTGGACCCGGGGCCAGGACGAGTCGATGGTGCCGCAGCGCTGACGCCCGCCCGTGGGAGGGGCGGGGAGCGCGGCGTTGCGTGCCGTGTACTCCCCGCCCCGTCCGGTACCGATGGTCAAGTGACCGTGCACACCGTGCCGTTCAGGGTGAACGACGTGGGGGCCGAGGTGTTGCCCGTGTGCGTCGCCTGGAAGCCGATGCCGACGGACGCGCCGGGGGCCAGGAGCGCGTTGTGGGGGGCGTTGCGGGCCGTGACCCGGCCGGAGGCGGGTGTGTAGGTGGCGTTCCAGCCGGAGGTGATGGTCTGGCCGCCGGGGAGGTCGAAGACCAGGGACCAGCCGTCGACGGGGGTGGTGCCGGTGTTGGTGACGGTGATGTTCGAGGTCAGGCCGGTGTTCCAGGCGCTGACGGTGTCGGAGACCCGGCAGGTCGACGTCTGCGGCGGCGGGTCGGAGGTCTGGAACTGCGTGAAGAACGTCCACACCACCTGCGGCACCCAGGTCCTGCCGCTGTCGCCCGGGGCCCCGTCCTGCGGGGCGGCGATGTGCCCCTCGTCGAACGCGGCCCAGGCGACCGGGTGCCCCGCGGAGCAGCCCGCGTAGGAGGTGACCCGGTGGGTCAGGCTGCCCTGCGCCGGTTCCGGCGGGTTCTGGGGGGTGCAGCCGTTGTTCCTGACGAACCTGTCGCGCATCGCCCGTCCGCCGGAGATCGCGAGGACGTTGTCCCGCAGGCCGTGCACCCCGAGGTAGGCGATGGGCTGGGTGCCGCCGCTGCAGCCGCTGAGCTCGCCGCCGCTCTGGACGGCGACCGCGCGGAACACGGTCGCCCGGGAACAGGCGAGCGCGTACGACATGGCGGCGCCGTAGCTGAAGCCCAGGGCGAAGCGCTGGGTGGTGTCGACGCACAGGTCGGCCTCGATGCGCCGGAGCAGGTCGTCGACGAAGGTGACGTCCTCGCCGCCGGTGTTGGCCCAGCCGTTGTCGAGGCCCTGGGGGGCCACGAAGATCGTGCTGTTGCCGGCCAGCCGCTGGAGGCCGTAGTAGGCCCAGGTGCCGGTCTCCACGGTGCGGCCGGTGGCGACGTCGGTGGAGGTGCCGCCCCACCAGTGGAACCCGAGGACCAGCCGGTGGGCGTGGTCGCGGTCGTAACCGTCCGGGATCCGCAGGATGAAGGTGCGGTTCTTGCCGCCGCTCTGGATGGTCTGCGTGCCGCTCGTGAGCGTGGGGGCCTTGCCGCACCCGGAACTGGCGGCCGCTGCGGAGGCGGGCGCCGCCGCGGTGCGGGCGGCGGCCGTGGGCGGGGCGTCGGGCCGGCCTTGGCCGAGTGCCGTGCCGCCCATGCCCAGGACGACCAGCACCGCGACCAGGGCGGGCCACAAGAGGCGTTGGGGCCTTCTCATCGCGCTTCCCTTCGGGGGGTGGGGGGTCAGGTGACGGCGCGGGTGAACCGCCACCAGTCGATGTTGAGCAGGTAGCCGCTGCCGCCGGTGAACCGCAGGTACAGGTCCTGGGTCCCGGTCGCCCCGCTGACCGGGCAGGTCACGGTCGTCCAGTTCTGCCAGCCGCCGGTGCCCGGCACGGTGCAGCGGCCCACGAGCGTCCCGGTCGGGGAGCCCAGGCGCAGTTCCACGGTGCCGCCGGCGCTGCCCGAGGCCACGCGCGCGGTGAAGGAGGAGGCGCCCGCGCCGAAGGCGACGCCCTTGACCTTGAGGTGGTCACCGTTGTCGATCCAGCCGACGTCCCGGCCGCCCTCGCTCGCCGGTTCGGTCTCGATCCCGGACTCCCAGGCGATCGTCTCGGCCTCCTGGCGGACGTACGGGTCGAGCGTGCCGACCTGGGGGGCGCCGCTGTTCGTCATGGTGATGAGCGGGAGCGTGCCGTCGGCGTTGTAGGAGAACCTCTCCACCGCCACCGAGCGGGTGAAGCCGCCGCCGCCCGGCAGGGCGCCGTTGTGGTAGAAGAAGTACGAACCGCCCTTGAAGTCGACGACTCCGGGGTGGTTGGTGAAGCTGCTGCCCTGGGTGGGCATGACGGTGCCGCGGTAGGTCCAGGGGCCGGTCGGTCCGGGTGCCGTGGAGTAGGCGATGAACTCCGAGCAGCACTTGGCCGCGAACACCAGGTAGTAGAGGCCGTTGCGCTTGTAGACCCAGGGGCCTTCCTCGTACAGCGTGGGGCGGGCGGTGTCGCCGGTGCGGGTGCCGAACCCCGCGGTGGTGAGCGGGATCCGGTTGACGCCGCCGGAGTAGGAGGTCATGTCGGTGTTCAGGCGGACGTACGACAGGTTCGGGTTGCCCCAGTACAGGTAGGCCTGCCCGTCGTCGTCGACGAAGACCGTCGGGTCGATCTCGCCGTTCTCCACGAGCGGGTGGCCGAGGGCGTCACGGAACGGGCCGGTGGGGCTGTCCGAGACGGCCACGCCGATGGCCATCCGGCCGGTGGCGCGGTTCTTCACCGGCACGTACCAGTAGAACCGGCCGCCGCGCTGCACGGCCTGTCCGGCCCAGGCGTCGGCGGACGCCCAGCTGAAGGTGGCCAGGCTCAACGGGGAGCCGTGGTCGGTCCAGTTGACCATGTCGGCGGACGACCACACCCGCCAGTCCTTCATGGTGAAGTAGGTGGAGCCGTCCTCGTCGTGCCCTGTGTAGAGGTAGACCCGTCCGTCGTGGACCAGCGGGGCGGGGTCGGCGGTGTAGACGTGCTGCACGACCGGGTTGTCCGCCCGCGCGGCGGTGGGATGCAGTGCGGCGGGCACGACGGCGAACGCCAGCAGCAGGCCGGCGGCCGAGGCGACCGCGCGGCGCGCGCGCCTCACGGCCGGGTCCACTTCTGGCTCGCCTGGCCGGTGCAGGACCACAGGACCAGCCGGGTGCCGTTCGCGGTGCCGGCGCCGTCGGCGTCGAGGCACAGGCCGGCGTGGACGTTGCGCACCGATCCGTCGGAGCCGAGGGTCCACTTCTGGTTGTCCTGGCCGTTGCAGGGCCAGGTGATGACGCGGGTGCCGTTGGTGGTCCCCTGGTCGTAGGCGTCCAGGCACTTGTCGCCGAAGACGCGGATCTCGCCACCGGCCCAGGTGGTCCACAGCTGGTTGGCGGCCGTGTGGCAGTCCCAGAGCAGGACGGTGGCCCCGGCCGCGGTGGAGGCCTTGTCCACGTCCGCGCAGCGGCCGGACGCGGTGCCGCGCAGCCGTGCCGTGGTGGCGGCCAGCGGACTGCCGCCGCTCATCCGGAACGCGGCCACGCCGTGGGCGGGCACGCTCGCCGAGACCTGCCCGGACGTGCTCGACGTGGCGCCGGACCACAGGTCGGTGAGGGTGAAGGGCCCGCCGGACAGGCCGACCTGGGCGGCCGTGGCGGTGACCGTGGCGGCACTCCCCCCGCGGTTGAACAGGCCGACCGCTACCGAGCCGTCGGACAGCGGCTTGGCGAACACCTCGGTGTTGCCGTCGTCGCGCACCCTGCGCCCGCCCGCCCCGAGGGAGTCCTGGTCCACCGCCAGCAGGCGCGGGTTGCGCAGGACCGCGCTGACGTCGGCGGACATGGTGCGGATGTCGTTGCCGGCCATGAGCGGGGCGCCCAGCAGCGCCCACAGGGCGAAGTGGGAGCGGGACTCGGTGAGCGACAGGCCGGGGCGGCCGACGACCAGCATGTCCGGGTCGTTCCAGTGTCCGGGGCCCGACTGGGCGGCCAGGGGGGCGGTGACGTCCAGGACGTTGCCGACGCCCATGGGGTAGCTGTTGGTGTTGCCGTTCTGCCAGATGTCGAGCAGGTCCTCGGTCGTCCGCCACAGGTCGGCGACCTCGCCCCAGTTGTAGTCGGCGCCGGTGATGGCGTGGAAGCTGTTGGGGTTGATGCTGTAGACGATGGGCCGGCCGGTGGCGCGCAGGGCGTCGCGCATCAGCGTGAACCGCGCGACCTGTTCGTCACGGGTGCCGCTGGAGGAACACCAGTCGTACTTCAGGTAGTCGACGCCCCAGGAGGCGAACGTGGCCGCGTCCTGCGCCTCGTGGCCCCTGCTGCCCGTCGAGCCGGGGTAGGCGCCGCTGGTCTGCGCGCAGGTGCGGTCGCCGGGCACCTGGTAGATGCCGAACTTCAGGCCCTTGCCGTGGATGTAGTCGCCGAGCGCCTTCATGCCGCTCGGGAACTTGGTCGTGTTGGCCCGCAGGGCGCCGGACGCGTCGCGCTGCGGGTCGAACCAGCAGTCGTCGACCACCACGTACCGGTAGCCGGCGTCCCGCATCCCCGAGGACACCATCGCGTCGGCGGCCGCCCGCACCTGCGCCTCGGTGACCCCGCAGCCGAAGCTGTTCCAGCTGTTCCAGCCGAGCGGCGGGGTGAGGGCCGGGCTGCCGGGGGCAGCGGAGGCGGTGGAGTGGACGGCGGCCGTGAGGGACGCGGTGACCGTCAGCGCGGCGGTCGCCAGGAGGTGGAGGAGTCGTCTGCCTGTTCGTCGGTGCACCGGGGCTCCTAGGGCTGCTCGAAAGTTTCGTTCGTGATACCGAACACTGTTCGCGTTGCCGGGCCCCACGGATGATTGGGGAGGAGGATGAACATGTCAACACTGAGATCCGGGCACGTTCGAGAACGCGTGGCGGGGACTCGCCTCTGCCGCTCAGCGGGCGATCGAGATAGCGAACGGCGTGAAGCCGCTCGCCCGGATCACGTGCGGCACGAACAGGATCGCGGCCTCCGTGGCGCGCGCGGTCCGGATGCCGCCCAGGTCGGTGATCCACTCGGTCCGCCAGCCCAGGTCGACGAGCAGGCCACGGACGGTCTCCTTGGCCTGCGGGTCGTCGCCGGACAGGAAGGCGTCGGGCGCGTCGGTGAGCGTGGCCGGCGCGGTCATCACCGGGAACAGCATGGTGTTGAGCGTCTTCACCACGGCCGTGTCGGGCAGCGCCTCCTGCAGGTGCTCCGCCAGGCTCGAGCCCGGGTAGACGAGGTCGGCGGGCAGGCCGTCCGGTCCGTCCACGGTCGCGTTGGAGACGTCGACGAGGATCTTGCCGCGCAGCTCCTCGCGCAGCGTGGTGAGCCGGTCCAGCGAGTCGGCGCCCGGGGTGGCGTTGATGACGATCCGCGCGGTGCGGGCCGCCTCCGCGGCGGCGCCCGGGGTGCGGTCGGCCACCCGCACCTCGTGGCCCGCCCGGGTGAGGGCGGCGGCGAGGGTGCCGCCGACGCGGCCGTTTCCGAGTACGGCGATGTCGGTCATGGTGATGGGTCCTTCCGAGGGTGCGGGTCGTGGTGCGGGGTCAGCGGGAGAGGGTGGCGACGGCCTGGGTGTGGACGCGGGGCGCGGCGGCCAGGAAGCCCTCGCTCTGCGGGGTCCAGGGGCGGCCCTCGGCGTCGGAGACCCGTCCGCCGGCCTCCGTGACGAGCAGCGCCCCGGGCAGCAGGTCGGCGCGGGCGCCGGCGAACTGCCAGAAGGCGTCGATCCGTCCGGCGGCGACGTTCACCAGGTGCAGGGTCGCGGGCACGGCGGTGCGGACGACGAGTGCGTCGTGGAGCATCGCGGTGATCGAGGAGCCGACGCGCCGTACGACGTCCTCGTCCTCGTCCGGGCGGGCCTGGCTGGTGGCCACGATGGCCAGGCCCAGGTCCGCGGTCGGGGCGACGCGCAGTGGGCGGCCGTCGAGGTGGGCGCCGGCGCCGCTCACCGCCGTGTAGGTCTCGCCGGTCAGCGGCAGGTGGACCGCGGTGAGGACCGGCTGGTTGTCCCGCACGAGGGTGGCGGTCACCGCCCATTCCGGCAGGCCGTGCAGGTGGTTGACGTTGCCCTCGGCCGGGTCCACGACCCACCACTCGCCGGGCGGGAGCGCCCCGCCGTCCAGCTCGTCCTCCACCCAGCGGGCGTCCGGGCGCAGCCGGGTGAGGCGGGGGCGCAGGATGTCCAGGGCCGTGTCGTCGTTGACGGCGAGCGCGCGCATCAGCTCCTCGCGGGTCCCGTAGCGGACGACCTCGCCGAAGCGCTCGCGCAGTGCCGTGCCGGCCTCCTGTACGGCGGTCACCGTCCCGTCGAGCAGGGCGGTGTCCCCGGCGGCGACATCAGGGGTCTGCAGTGTTCCGGGCATGGTGAACTCCCGCTCGTGTAGGGGGTGGTGTGGCCGTTCCGGCCGTTCCGGGCGCTCCGTCCGGCGCCTCGTGAACGACGCTACCGAGCCCGGTGATTGACTTCAAATGCATGTCAGGCACGCCTAGGATGACTCCCGTGCAACTGGACCTGAACCTGCTGGCCGCGCTCGACGCACTCCTGGAGGAGGGCAGCGTGGCGGGAGCGGCCGCACGGCTGCACGTCACCGCGCCGGCCATGAGCCGCAGCCTGGGCCGCATCCGGCGCACCACCGGGGACCAGATCCTGGTGCGCACCGGCCGCACGATGACGCCGACGCCGTACGCGCTCGCCGTCCGCGAGCAGGTGCACGAGCTGCTGCAACAGGTCCAGGGCGTGCTGGCGCCGAGCCGCGAGCTGGACCTGGCGACGCTGGAGCGCACCTTCACGCTGCGCTGGCACGACTCCCTGGTCGCCCTGAGCGGCCCCGCCCTGCTCGCGGCGGTCCGGGAACGGGCGCCGGGCGTACGCCTGCGCTTCGTCGCGGAGTCGAGCGTCGACTCCCCGGAGTTGCGGCGCGGCGAGGTGGACCTGGAGGCGAACGCCAACCAGCCGGGGGCCCGGGACGTGCGCGCCGAGAAGATCGGGGCGTCCCCCCTGGTCGTCGTCGTGCGGCAGGGGCACCCCCTCACCCGTGGCTCGACCGTCACCGCGGAGGAGTACGCCGCCGCGGAGCACGTCACCGTCTCGCGACGGGGCAGCGTCGGCAACGCCCTCGACGAGGCCCTGGCCCGCCTCGGCCTGACCCGGCGCGTGGTGGCGACCGTGCCCACGCAGGCCGCCGCGCTGGACTTCGTGCGCGGCTCCGACCTCCTGATCAGCGTCCCCGAGGCGACGGCGCGCTCCGCGGCCGCGGACCTGGGGCTGGCGGTGCTCCCCCTGCCGCTGGACCTCCCCCTGGCCCCGGTGTACTTGTCGTGGCACCAGCGCTACGACACCGACCAGGCGCACCGGTGGCTGCGGGGACTGGCGCGGAAGGCGCTGGCCCTGGGCGGGAGCTCCTAGCCGGAATCGGAATTCGAGTTCAGGGGAATGGGATGCGTAGGACGGGGTAAGCGCGCTTCGTCGGCCCGTGAGGGTCGGCACCGCGACACAGGGAGGGACGCATCATGGTGGCACTGACGGCAGCCAAGACCGACACGGAGATATCCGCACTGCCGGAGGTCACGGACCCGTCCCGTCTCGCGCCGAAGGACGCGCGGGAGCTGTCGCGCCTGTTCTTCGACCAGCTCGCGGTGCTGGAGGAGGGTACGCCCGAGTTTGCGTACGCCCGCAACACGCTGATCGAGATGAACATGTCCCTCGTCCGCTACGCGGCCGGCCGCTTCCGCAGCCGTGGCCCGGAGGAGATGGAGGACATCGTCCAGGTCGGCATGATCGGCCTGATCAAGGCGATCGACCGGTTCGAGCTGACCCGCGAGGTCGAGTTCACCTCCTTCGCCATCCCCTACATCGTCGGTGAGATCAAGCGGTTCTTCCGTGACACCACCTGGGCCGTGCACGTGCCCCGGCGCCTCCAGGAGGCCCGCGTCCAGCTGGCCCGCGCCACCGAGGAACTCCGCAGCCGCCTCGGCCGCACCCCGACGGTCAAGGAACTGTCGGAGCTGATGAGCCTGCCCGAGGACGAAGTGCGCGAGGCGCGCCTGGCCGCCAACGGCTACAACTCCTCGTCCCTGGACGCCACGATCAACAACAGCGAGGACGGCGAGGCCGCGCTCCAGGACTTCATCGGCACCGAGGACGCGGCGCTGCAGCTCGTGGAGGACTTCCACTCGCTGGCCCCGCTGATCGCCGACCTGGACGAGCGCGACCGCCAGATCATCCACATGCGGTTCGTGGAGGAGCTGACCCAGGCCCAGATCGGCGAGCGCCTCGGCGTCTCGCAGATGCACGTCTCCCGCCTGCTGTCCCGCACCCTGACCCGTCTGCGGGCCGGTCTGCTCACCAACGACTGACGGCCGCGTCGTCCCCCTGGCCCACGAGCACGACGGGCGCCCGCTCCGGCAGGCGCCCGTTTCTCATGTCGCCGCGCTGCTCGGTGCCCCCTCGGGGGTGAAGGGCCGCTGGAGGGTGAAGGCGTGGGGCGCGGTGCCGTGGGTGTGCAGGTGCTCCAGCCGGCGGACCCCGTCCTCCCAGGTGGGTACCGTGCCGTCGGTGACCCACCAGCACGCGTGCGTCGGGTGTCCGGTCCGCTCGAACCAGTCGCGGCGCCGGGCGAGCGCCACGCGGTGGTGGCCGGTGTAGACCCCGTCGACGGCGGACCCCGGGTCGGTCCAGAGCGACAGGGTCGCGGCCAGCGCGGCGGTCTCCGGGGTGCGGCCCCGGTCGTACCAGGCCGGTACCACGAACTCCCCCCACGGGCCCCAGTCGAGGTCGAAGAGGGTGGTGCCGGCCCGCCCGGGGTCCGCCGGTTCGGCGCGGGCGAGGTACCCCGGGTGCCGGGCGATCTGCGGGTAGACGTCCGCCCCGCTGGCGTGGAACGCGCGCACCAGCGGAGCGGGGTCGGTGAGGGGGGCCTTCAGGACACCGAAGGTGTACAGGGCGAGGTGGGCCATGCGTCTCCCGGGTCGGGGCGGCGGGGAGCCGGCGCTCCCGGCTCGGCCCGGCGGACGCCCCCCACAGGGTGGGGCGCCGCCGGACGTCAGGGGACGATAGCCGTCCGCGCCGACCCTGTCGACGTTGCGTTTTCCCTGCTCATGTGGCTTCCGGGAAGCCAGCGGGAGCTGGCTGGGGGGGCGCGGCCGGTCAGGTCTGGGTGAGGCGGACCTGGTCGACCACCCAGTACCAGTTGTTGCCGCCGGTGTAGCGGAAGCGGATCCGGGCGGTGCGGGCGCCGGCCGGGACCTGGAGGGTGAGGGTCTCGGTGCGGGAGGGGACGTCGGCGGTGTAGGTCCGCACGGTCAGGGGCGTGCCGTCGTCGTAGGCGACCAGGACCTCGCCCTTCTGCGGGGCCTCGTGGCGGTAGTAGGTGGTGTAGGTGAGGGTGGCGGCGCTGCCGCCGGTGACCGTCCAGGCGGGGCTGACGAGGGTGGAGTCGAAGGTGCCGGTGAAGGCCTTGTCCTGCCACTCGTCGCCGTCGGCCACGGCGAAGACGCCCCGGGCGCGGACGTTGGACTCGCGGGACTGGTCGCGCTGGGCCTGGGTCCAGAACTCGTCGGTGGTGAAGGTCCAGCCGCGCCACTCGGTGACGCCGCCGGTGCCCATCGCGGAGTTGTCGACGGTCCACCCGGTGGGCGGGGTGTGGGTGTAGCCGAGGACGGCGGCCGGGATGCCGGTCTCGTCGGTGCGGGCGGTGAGCTTCGGGCGCAGGGCGTCGAAGTCGTCGGGTGAGGGCTGCTGGACGGGGCGGCCGTCCAGGTCCCAGGCCGGGTCGAGGGGGATGCCGAGGTGGGCGAGGGCGGAGGCGGCGACGTCCGGCATCTTCACGTCGTACCGGACGGAACCGGGGGTGAGCGTGGGGCCGGTGGCGATGAGGAAGGTGGAGCGTTCGGCGAGGGTGGAGCCGCCGTGGCCGCCGGCGTCGGTGTGGCCGTGGTCGGCGGTGACCATGATCAGCCAGTCCTCGGCGGCGTAGGTGGGACGGGCCTGCACCGCGGCGACCATGCGGCCGACCTGGGCGTCGGCGGTGTGGATGGCGTCGGTGTACTGGGTACTGGCGGCGCCGTAGGTGTGCCCGGCGTGGTCGATGTTGTCGAGCTGGACGAAGACCGCGGCCGGGTCGCCGTCGGTGAGCCGGGCGACGGCCCGGGAGGTGGTGCCGGTGTCGTACTCGGCGCTCGGGGTGGAGATCCGGGTGTCGACCTTCGGGGAGAAGACGGTGTCGGTGAGGGGGGCCCAGGAGGAGATCGCGCAGGTGGTGAGGGCCGGCTTCGCGCTCCCGACGCGGGTGAGGAAGTCGGGGTACCGGGCGAACCGGTGGCCGGTGAAGGCGTTGTCCTTCACGTTGTGCTTGTCGGGCCAGACGCCGGTGATGAGGGTGGACCAGCCGGGGCCGGACATGGTCGGCGCGAGCGGGTCGGCGTAGATGCTGCTCGGTGCGGTGAGGCCGGCTGCCATCAGCGCGTCGAGGTGGGGCGCGTCGGCGTCCTTGATGCGGGTGAGCAGGGCGCCGTCGAGGCCGATGACCAGGACCTTCGGGGTCCTGGCGGCGGCCCGGGCGAGGCCGGCGAGGGGGCCGGCGGTGGCCGTGAGGGCGGCGGCGGACAACAGGAGGGAGCGGCGGGACATGCGGTGCGACACGTGGTCCTCCGGGAGGGACGGGTGAGGGCGTGCGGGCATGGCACCGCTCCCTGATGGTGCTGGGGGGCGGTGCGGGGGGGGTGAAGCGCGGTCAGCTGCCGGTGGCTTCCTTCCAGGCGTCGACGTACGAGGTCAGGTTCTTCTCGACGTCGGTCCAGTCGGGTGTGAAGACCTCGACGCCGTCCATCAGGCGGGCCAGGGCGCGGGCGTTGTCGTCGGTGGCCCGGACGTCCTGGCGGGCCGTGAAGCCGCCGCCGATCGCGCTGACCTGTTCCTGGGCCCTGCGGTCCAGCAGGAAGTCGAGGAGTCTGCGGCCGTTCGCGCTGTGCGGGGCCCTGGTGACCAGACCGGCGGCGTACGGCAGGGCGAAGGTGGTGGGCCTGCCGCCCTCGGGTGCCGGGAACCAGATGCCGAGGTTCGGCATCGTCTTGGACTGGGCGAAGTTCATCTGGACGTCGCCGTTGGCGACGAGGAGTTCGCCCTTGTCCACCTTGGGGGCGAGCTTGCCGGTGGAGGCGGACGGGCCCACGTTGTTGGACTGGAGCTTCTTCAGGTACTCCATGGCGGGCTGCTCGCCGCCGAAGTCGTGCACGGCCTTGACGACGACGGCGGTGCCGTCGCCGGCGACGCCCGGGGTGGAGTACTGGAGCTTGTCGTCGTACCGGTCGTCGAGGAGTTCCTGCCAGGTGGTGGGCGCCTGCTTCAGCTCCTTCTTGTTGTAGACGAACCCGAAGTAGTTGTTCACGACGGCGGTCCAGGTGCCGTCCGCCGCCTTGTCGGCGGCGCCGACCTGGTCGGAGCCCTCGGGGGTGTACTTCTGCAGCAGGCCCTTGGCGTCGGCCTGCTGGATGAACGGCGGGAGGGTGACGAGGACGTCGGCCTGCGGGTTGTTCTTCTCGCGGACCGCGCGCTGCACCATCTCGCCGGAACCTCCCTCGACGTACTCGACCTTGATCCCGGTCTCCTTGCGGAAGTCCGCGAAGACCTGGTCGTACCAGCCGTCGCCGTTCTCGCCCTTGAGGCCGTCGGCGCTGTAGACGGTGACGACCTTCTCGTCGGCGGCGGCGGAGTTGCCGCCGCAGGCGGTGAGCGGCAGGGCGAGCAGGCAGAGGGCGGTGACCGGGAGGAGGGGCTTTCTGGGCATGGCGAGGTGAACTCCTTGCGGGGAACGGGGTGGTGGGGTGGGCCGGGCAGGTGTGCTCAGCGATACGAGGCCTTGGTGCGGATGCGCGACACGGCGAGCAGGACGAGCAGGGTGGCCGTCATCAGGACCACGGCGACCGCCGAGCCGGTGAACAGGGCGCCCCGGTCGGTGGCGGCGTACACGAGGACCGGCAGCGGGGTCCAGTCGGGCGGGTAGAGCATCATCGTGGCGCTCAACTCGCCCATGGACAGGGCGAAGCAGAGGCCGGCGGCGGCGGTCAGGGACGGCAGCAGCAGCGGGAGTTGCACCGTCCACAGCACGCGGGCGGGACGCGCGCCGAGGGAGGCGGCGGCCTGTGCGTACGCCGGGTCCAGGCGGGCGGCCGCGGCGGCGACGGACTGGTGGGCGAAGGCGGTGACCAGGACGGTGTGGGCGGCGATGACGATCCAGCGGGTGCCGTTGAGGAGGAACGGCGGCTGGGAGAAGGCGACCAGGGTGGCGAGGCCGACGACCACCGAGGGCACCGCGACGGGCAGGACGAACAGCGCGTCCAGCACCCTGCGGTACCGGCGCTTCAGGGCCGCGGCCGCGAGCGCGGCCCAGGTGCCGGCGGCCAGCGCGAGCACGCTGGCGGTCGACGCCGTGACTAGGCTGGTGGTGAGGGCCTGGAGGGCCTCGCCGTGGGTCGCGGCACGGTAGTGGGCGCCGGTGGGGCCGGACGGCAGGACGCCGGACCAGTGGGTGGCGAAGGAGGCGGCGAGGACGACGAGGAGGGGCAGGGCGAACAGGGGCAGGAAGAGGACGAGGAAGACGGCCCACACGGCCCGTCTGGCCCGGCGGCTATGCACCAGCACGGCGGCTCACCACCCGGTACAGGCCGTACAGGCCCACGCTGATCAGGACGTTGACGACGGCGACCACGCAGGCTCCGGGGTAGTCGGACTCCAGGATGGCCTTGCCGTAGACGAGCATCGGCAGCGTGGTGACGTCCTTGGCACCGGTGAACAGGACGATGCCGAACTCGTTCAGGCAGAGGACCAGGACCAGGCTGCCGCCGGCCGCGAGGGCGGGCAGCGCCTCGGGCAGGATGACCCGCCGCACGATCATCGGGGCGCGGGCGCCCAGCGAACCGGCCACCTCGACCTGGGCGGTGTCGAGTTGCGAGAAGGCGGCGAGCAGCGGGCGCATCACGAACGGCGTGAAGTAGGTGATCTCCGCGAGCAGGACGCCCCAGGGCGTGGTGAGGAACCGGAAGGGCCCCTCGGCGGCGCCCGTCAGGTCCGTCCACAGTCCGTTGGCCAGGCCGGCCGTGCCGTAGACGAACACCAGGGCCAGCGTGATCAGGAAGGACGGGAAGGAGAGGAAGACGTCGACGAACCGGGAGACGGCGCGGGCGCCGGGGAACGGCACGAACGCGATCACCAGCGCGAGCGCGAACCCGAGGACCAGACACCCGGCGGTCGACGCCAGCGCCAGCCACACCGTCGTCCACAGCGCCTCGCGGAACGCTCCCGACGCGAGGACGTCGGCGTACGGCTGGAGGGAGGTGCCCCCGGTGTCGGGATGGACCGACTGCCGGACGACGAGGGCGAGGGGGTAGAGGAAGACGACCGCGAGCAGGGCCGTGGGCGGCAGCGCCCAGAGCAGTGCTGTGCTGGGGCGCGGGAGGCCGCGCGGTCTCCCGCGGCGGGGCCGTACCGCGGCGACCGCCTCACTCATCCCCCACCCCCGCGGGCAGCAGTACGGCGTCCTCCGGCGCGAAGTGCAGGGTCACGGCGTCCCCGAGACCCGGTGGTTCGCGCAGTTCGCGCACGTCGGCCATCACCTGGTGGCCGCCCACGTCGACGTACAGCCGGTGGGTGGCGCCGCGCCACTGGATCTCCGCGAGGGTGCCGGTGAGCCGGTTGGGGCCGTCGCCGACGCCGACCAGGTGCGGCCGGACGCACAGGGTGGCCCGCGCGCCGGCGGCCGCGGCGGTGGTGTCCAGCTCGACGTGGGTCCCGGCGAACCGGGCGCCCTTGCCGTCGACCGTGACCGGCAGCAGGTTGGCCCCGCCCACGAACGACGCGGTGAACGCGTCGGCCGGCGCCCGGTACAGCTCCCGCGGTGTCCCGCACGCCTGGAGGCGGGCCCGGTCCATCACCGCGATGCGGTCGGCGAGGGTGAGGGCCTCCACCTGGTCGTGGGTGACGTACAGCATGGTGACGTCGGGCAGTTCGCGGTGCAGCCGGGCGAGTTCGGTGAGCATCCCGGAGCGCAGCCGGGCGTCCAGCGCGGAGAGCGGTTCGTCGAGGAGGAGGACGTCCGGGCGGACGGCCAGTGCGCGGGCGATGGCGACGCGCTGCTGCTGGCCGCCGGACAGCTCGCGCGGGTGGCGGCGGGCGTGGGCGGCCATGCCGGTCAGGTCCAGGGCCTCGGCGACCCGGGTGCGGATCTCCGCCCGGGGGACCCTGCGGGCCTTCAGGCCGAAGGCGACGTTGTCCTCGACCCGCAGGTGCGGGAAGAGGGCGTAGCTCTGCACGACCATGCCGATCCCGCGCCGGTGCGGGGGCAGGTCGGTGACGTCGCGGTCGCCGAGGAAGACCCGCCCGGAGGCGGGCCGCACGAACCCGGCGACCGCCCGCAGCGCGGTGGTCTTGCCGGATCCGGACGGCCCGAGCAGCGCCATGACCTCGCCCGGGGCGACGGTGAGGTCGAGGGCGTCCAGGACGACGGTCCCGTCGTAGGCGACGGTGACGCCGTCGAAGCGGATGCCCATCAGTCCGCTCCCCGCAGCAGGGCCGGCAGGTCGGCGACCGAGTCCAGGACGTGATCGGCGCCGGCCGCGCGCAGCGTCCGCGCGTCGTGCGCCCCGGTGCGGACGCCGGCCACCAGGCCGGCGCCGGCCCGCAGGCCGCTGAGCACGTCGTAGGAGGTGTCGCCGACGACGGCCACCTGGGCCGTGGCGTCCGCGGCCTTGGTGCGCAGGAACGCCTCCAGCACCATGTCCGGGTACGGCCTCCCGCGTCCGCCCGCGTCCGCGGGGCACAGGGTGACGGGCACCAGGTCGCGCCAGCCGAGGGCGTCCAGGAGGGCGTCCTGCGTCACGCGGGCGAAGCCGGTGGTCAGGACGACGGTCCGGCCGTCGGCAACGAGTTCCTCGACGGCCTCGCGGGCGCCCGGGACGGGGGCGACCAGGCCGTCGGCGACGAGGGCGCCGTACGCCTCCTCGAAGGCGGTGTTGGCGCGGTGGGCGCGCTCCTCGTCGCCGAACAGGTGCCGGAAGACGGAGATCTTGGACTCGCCCATGGTGGCGCGGACGTGGGCGAGCTTCTCGGCGTGGTCGGGGCTGCCGGGCTCGACACCCAGTGCGCGGGCGGCGCTGTCGAAGGCGCGCTCGACCAGGCCGCCGTCGGCGACGGTGGTACCGGCCATGTCGAGCACGACGAGGCGGATGTCGGGGGCGGGGGCGGGGCGGATGCCGGGGGCGGGGGTCGTCATGGTGGTCACCAACCCAGTTCGTTCGCGGTGGTCTCGGCTATGGCGGGTGAGCAGGTCATGCCGCGCCCGCCGGGCCCGGTGACGAGCCAGACGCCCTCGCGCACCCGCTGCCGGTGCACCACGCGGGTGGTGTCGGTGCACTGCGCGTACACGCCCGCCCAGCGGCGGCGGATCGCGGGCAGCGGGCGGCCCAGGAGGGACTCGACGACGCCGGTGAGGTGCTCGTAGGGCTCCTCGACGGTGTCGAAGGCGAAGGGGTGCTCGTACTCGTGGGTGTCGCCGATGGTCAGGCCGCCGTCGGCGCGCTGCACCATCAGCAGCTGCATGCGGTGGTCCGCGGCCGTGGCGGGCTGCGGCCGGCGGGCGTTCAGCTCGTCCAGGGCGGCCGAAGCGTACGCCGGGTAGTAGCGGAAGCTGTCGGCGTCGGCCACCGAGGTGGTCAGCGCCTCGCCGAGCGGGGCGGTCTGCATCATCTGCAGGCGCACCCTGCGCACCGGCAGGTCGGGGCCGGCGAGTTCGCGGACCAGGCCGCCGAGCCAGGCGCCGGTGCACAGGACCACGGCGTCGCCGGTGTGCGTGTCGCCGTGGTCGTCGCGCACGGCGTGCTCACCGACCACGTCCCGCACCTCGCGGCCGGGCAGGAAGGTGTAGCGCGGGGACTTCGACAGCTCGGCCCGCAGGGCGAGTTGCGCGGTGCGCGGCTCGACGGCCGCGTCCCGCTCGCAGTACAGGGCGGCGTCGAACTCCCCCCGCAGCGCCGGGTTCACGGCCCGGGCCTCGGCGGGGGTGAGCAGCTTGTACCCCCGGGCGGCGGCGTCCGGGCGGGCGACCGCGGCCTCGGCGACGGCCACTTCCAGGTCGCCGCGGACAGGGGTCAGCGAGCCGTTGGGGCGGAAGCCCAGGGCGGGGAGCCGGGCGCCGATCTCCTCCCACAGCTCCCGCGCGCGCAGCGCGGTGTCCAGTTCCTCGCCGCCCGCGCGGCCGCTCACCCAGATCTGGCCGAAGTTGCGCAGCGAGGCGCCGCGAGCCTCCGTCTCGCGCTCGATCTGTACGACCTCGTGGCCGCGGTTCATTGCGTGCCAGGCGTGCATGGTGCCCACCACGCCGGCTCCGACGACTATCACTCTCACGTCCGTCACACTCTTCGTCCTCGGGGAACCGGAGGAATCCGGTCTTCAACGAGAGCGTGAACTGGCCATCACTTTTGGGCTAGACCCGTTATCTTTTCGTGATCATACGGGTCTCGCGGAAGGTGCCGAATCGGTACTTATCAGCCGTCGAGGCGCACGGTGAACGAGAAGCGGTCACCCCGGTACAGCGTCCGCACCCGCTCCAGCGGGCGGCCCCCCGTGTCCCGCGAGACGCGGTGGATGAGCAGCATCGGCAGGGCCGGCGGGGTCCCGACGAGCAGGGCCTCGCGCGGGGTGGCGAGCACGGTCTCGATGCGTTCGTCGGCGGAGCCGAAGCCGATCCCCTGCCGGGCCAGGTAGGCGTAGAACGACGAGTCCGGGTCGAACTCCGCGTCCAGGCGCGGCACTCGGTCCACCGCGACGTACGTGCTCTCCAGGCCGACCCGCTCGTCGTCGGCGAGCAGCACGCGCTCCAGGTGCCAGACGGGCTCGCCGCGCCCGAGGCCCGTCTCGGCGGCCAGCGCCTCGGGGCAGGGGAAGCGGTCGAGGGTGACGAGGGTACGGCCGGGGGTACGGCCCTGGCGGCGCACCCCCTCGGTGTAGCTGGCCAGGGACAGCGGCTGCTCCAGCTTGGGGCCGGCGACCACCGTGCCCCGGCCCCGTCGGCGCAGCTTGCCCTCGAGGACCAGCTCGCGCAGGGCCTGGCGCACGGTCTCGCGGGCCACCTCGTAGCGCTCGGACAGGTCGCGCTCGGTCGGGATCGGTGTTCCTTCGCCCAGCTCGTCCACGAGTCGGTCGATGCGCGCCTTCACCGCGTAGTACTTGGGCACGCGGCCGTGCTCCGGGATGCCGGAGCGGACGGGCGCTCCGGGGGCCTGGTCGTTCGGGTAGTCCACACCCGGGATGGTCGCAGACCCGGCGGGCGCCCTCGGTACCGCGTCCCGTGCGCGGGTCGCGGGCGGCTCGGGGGCGGCTCGGGGCGGTCTGTGGAAGTCGGAGCGGTCCGCGGACGGTTTGAGCGGTCCGCGGAGGGTCGGAGCAGGAGGCGGGCGGGCGCCGTCGGCCCGTTTGGGCGGCCCCCGGCGCGGGACTCGGGGTGACGTCCGAGGCGGCGGCGTGCGCGCGGCACCCCTCGCGGCGACCGTGAGCGCATCAGCCCCACGACACCAGGGCGGTCTTCATGTCCGAGGGCACCGACACGGCCGACCAGGAAGAGCAGCGCGACGACCACGGAGCGGACTACGCCCGGGCCCGGGACCCCGAGGAGCCCGGCGCGCACTCGGGCGCGGAGAGCCAGGCCCAGGACCGGACCGTACCGGGCACGGCGAGCAGCAAGGAGGGGTACCAGCCGGACCACGGCACGACGGCGGGCCGCCCGCTCGAGGGCGTCGAGGTGCCGGAGGGCACCGCCGGCGCAGCCGCCGAGGCGCCGGACGGCGAGGACGACGGCGGGTCGGCGGACCGCGGTTGATCCGCCCCGGCGCCGGACGCCTTCCCGCCCCCGGTAAAAAACCCGTTGCAGTCCACGCATCGATGTGTAAAGGCCGCATAAGGAGTTACCCGGGCCAGCGAGGACACCAAACGGCTTGGGGCCGCGGCGAGGGGTGAGCAGCTCACCGCCACCGCGGGCCGGAGAGAAAGAAGCAACAGCCATGTCCACTTCCGCTTCACGGCCTTCCATGGAGACCCATCCGGACATCATCGACATGCGTCAGCGCCACGAGGTGGCCGAGCGCGCGACCAGCACGCCGCAGGGACAGGCCGTCGGGACACTGGCCTTCCTCACCGGCATCTACCTGGCGGCTTCTCCGTGGATCGCCGGGTTCAACGGTCTGTCACGGCTCGCCGTCACCAACCTGCTCGTGGGGCTGGCCTACGCGCTGCTCATGAGCGGAGGGTTCGGCCGGGCCTACGAGCGCACCCACAGCATGGCGTGGGGCGCCTGCGCCCTGGGCCTGTGGACGATCGTCGCGCCGTGGGTGGTGGCGGGCGACGTCAGCACCACCAGGACCGTCGTCAACAACGTCATCACCGGGGCGATCGCCGCCCTGCTGGCCATGGCCGCCAGTGCCGCGACCCGCGCAGCGGAGTCCGGCAAGGCACCCGCCGGCATGGGGGCGGGCTTCCCGCAGCACTGACCGTCATCACGTGTGAGGGCCGGCCGGACACTGTCCGGCCGGCCCTCACACGTGTGCCCTGTGGCCCGGCTCCGAGGCCCGCCCGCCTCCGGGGCCGCTGTCAGCGCGCCGACGCGATCAGCGCCTGGGGGGCGGCCTGCTTGATCCGGGTGTCGAGCCACTTCAGCTGGCGCTGGGTGTCGGTCTTGCAGCTCTCCACGACGTCCAGCAGCCCGTGGTCACGCGTTCCCTGCGCGGCCTGGCCGAGGACGGTCCAGGTGATGTCGACGAAGGAGGCCAGCGTGTACAGGTCCTGCAGGTCGCGCAGCAGGCCGACGCCGCCGGAGCGGGTGTCGGACAGCCCGTCGGCGTGCAGGCGCTCGGGCTCCTCCTCGTGCTGTTCGCCGTACCGCTCGGCCACGGGCGCGAGCCGTTCGACGTGGGCGTCGCACATCCGGGCCAGGGTGTGGCAGAGGCTGTGCACGTCCGGTTCGTCGGCGTGGCCGTCGGCGACCTGGCGGAAGGAGCCGGCGAGCGTGCGGGACGCGGTGTGCTGCAGACCGACGTAGGTGGCGAGGTGCATGGGGGTCAGTCCTTCGGGCCGGTGGCGGACGTCGTGGCCCCTCCGGAGCCGGGCTGCTCGCCCGAGTCCTCCGGCTGCCGCGCGGGTTGCGGGGGTTCGGCGGCGTACGGCTGTTCCCGTACGTCGGCCTCCGGGCCGCCGACGGTGGGCGGGACGCCCGTCGGGTCGGCGGGGGCGGACGCCGCGGTGGTGGGCGCGGGTGAGGGACCGGTGGCGTCGGCGATCTTGGTGACCTTGACCGCGGCGGTCTTGAACATCGGCTGCTTGGAGACCGGGTCCCATTCGGTGAGCGTCAGTTCGTTGGCGGCGCGGGGGGCGTCGCCGGGTGCCGCCCCGTCGGTGCCGGGCTGGTCCCAGTAGCCGTAGTGGAACGGCACGAACACCACGCCGTCCCGGCCGCGGCCGATCCGCACGGGCCCCTGCATGGCGCCCCGCCGCGACTCCACCCGTACGACGTCACCCTCCCCCACGGCCAGCCGTGCCGCGTCGCCGGCCGACAGCTCCACCCACACGCCGGGGGCCGCGCGGCGCAGCGAGCGGGAGCGGCCGGTCTTGGTGCGGGTGTGGAAGTGGTAGACGGTACGGCCGGTGGAGAGGACGAACGGGTACTCCTCCCCCGGTCCTTCCGGCGGCGGGACGTAGGCGGCCGCCTTGAGGAACGCCCGCCCGTCGGGGCGCAGGGCGCGGTACTCCTGCTCGCTGAGCGCGCCGCCGGTGAGCAGGTCGTGGCCGTAGGTCTCGCACACGTCCGGGTGGGTGGCGAACTGCGCGTCGGAGTAGAGGCGTTCGGTGCCCTCGGGGGCCTCCTCGTTCACGGGCCAGGGGATGCCGGTGCCGCCGCGGAGCTTGTCGTACGACAGGCCGGTGTAGTCCACAAGACGGCCGCGGGTGCACTCCTTCCACGCCTCGAACGCCCCCTCCGGGTCGGACCACTTGACCAGCGGGGCGCCGTCCCGGTCGCGGAAGTCCATGCGGCGGGCGTAGTCCAGCCAGATGTCCAGGTCGCTGCGGGCCTCGCCGGGCGGTTCGATCGCCTGGTCCGAGAGGTGCACGGTGCGGTCGACGTTGGTGAACGTGCCCTGCTTCTCGCCCCACAGGGCGGCCGGCAGGACGACGTCGGCGTAGCGGGCGGTCTCGGTGAGGAAGCCGTCCTGGACGACGGTGAAGAGGGAGTCCTGCTGGAGGATCCTGCGGATGCGGGGCAGGTCCGGCATGGACACCGCGGGGTTGGTGCCGGCGATCCACAGCAGTCCGATCGATCCCTGTTCGCAGTAGCGCCAGATCTGCAGGGCGTGGGTGGGCGGGGACCAGTGCGGGATGGTCAGCGGGTCGACGTTCCACAGCTCGGCCAGTTCCCGTACGTGGTCGGGGTTGTCCCAGTTGCGGAAGGCCGGGAGGTCTCCGTCGGCGCCGCACTCGCGGTTGTTCTGGGCGGTGGGCTGGCCGTTCATCTGGAGGATGCCGCAGCCGGGGCGGCCCAGCAGCCCGCGCAGCAGGTGCAGGTTGTTGACCGCGCAGGAGGCGGCGGTCGCCTGGTGGGACTGGTAGAAGCCCTGGAGGACCGTGGACAGCACCCGCTCGCTGGTGCCGAAGATCTCGGCGGCGCGGCGGATGTCGTCGGCCGGGACCCGGCAGATCTCCGCCGCGTGCTCGGGGGTGTACGGCCCGACGGTGCTCCTGAGCTCGTCGAAGCCGAGGGTGTGCGCGGCGATGTACTCCTCGTCCAGCCAGCCATGATGGATCACCTCCCGAACCAGCGCGTTCATCAGCGCCTGGTTGGTGCCCGGGAGGGGTGCCAGGTGCACCCCGCCGGTGGCCCGCGCCGCCTCAGCGACCGGGGTGGTGCGGGGGTCGACCGCGACGATCCTCGGCGGGGTGGGTCCGTGGACCCGGTCCAGGATGCGCATCCACAGGACGGTCTGGGTCTCGGCCATGTTGTGCCCGTACAGGAACACCGCGTCGGTGGCCTCGATGTCGCTGTAGCTGCCCGGCTGTCCGTCCGAGCCGAAGCTCTCCTTCATCGCGGCGGCCGCGGTCGCGGTGCACAGGCGGGTGTTGCCGTCCATGTGCGGCGTGCCCAGCCCGGCCTTCCCGATCACACCGAGGGTGTAGTACTCCTCCAGGAAGAGCTGTCCCGAGGTGTAGAAGCCGTGGCTCAGCGCTCCCGCGTCGGTGGCCAGCAACTGGCGGGAGCGCTCGACGATGCGGTCCATCGCCGTGTCCCAGTCGGTCTCGACCAGGTTCCCGCCCGCGTCGCGGACCAGGGGGCGGGTCAGGCGGTCGGTGCGGTTCCACTGCCACGAGCCGTAGAGCCCCTTGGGGCCCAGACGGCCGTGGTTGACGGTGTCCGTCGCGCGGCCGCGGACGCCGACCATGCGGCCGTCCTTGACGGCGATGTCGCAGCCGCAGCCGTTGCTGCACAGCACGCACGCCGACTGCACCCACCGGTCCACGTCCTGCTCGGTCACGGAGGAGTCGAGGTGGCTGTCGACGCGCACCGGCCAGGGCGTGTCCTTCTCGTGCGGCGTACGGGTGCCCCAGATGTCGGCGATCCGGTCGGTCAAGGGAGCCTCTTTCCCAGGTCGAGCACACGGGCTGACCACCAGTACCCGCCCGGGAGCGACCGTTATCCCCACGGGACGCAAAGACCGCTGGTGGCCTAGCGGGTGGTCACACGTAAGGTTTCGGCGGTGGGGTCGGAGGCGTCCGGGATGAGCATTCCGGCGGCGACGCCGCTGGTCAGGTAGTCGACGACCTCCCGGGTGACGACCTCGCCCGGTGCGACGACGGGGACGCCGGGCGGGTAGGGGCTGATCGTCTCCGCCGCGACGCGTCCCACGGCCCGGTCGGCCGGGACGTGCTCGGCGCTCGCGAAGAACGCGTCGCGGGGCAGCATGGCCTGTTCGAGCTGGAGCGCCCGGGGCTCCGGCAGCCGGACCGCGGGCCGCTTCTCCAGGGTGTCGGCCTGCTCGACGAGCCGCTGCAGGGACTCGACGAGGAGGTTCTCGGTCCGGTCGTCGTCGGCATGGGTGATCTGGGCGCTGATCCGGCAGGTGTCGGAGGAGCCGACGTCGACGTGGCAGTGGGCGCGGAGCCATTCGGCGGCCTGCATGCCGCTGATGCCGAGTTCCCGCACGTCGATGGTGATCTTCAACAGGTCCAGCTCCGCGGTCAGGCCCTCCTCGACCACTTCCTGGTCCATCAGCCGCAGACCGGGCAGGGCCGTGACGGCCTTGCGGACGCGTCCGGCGCGCTGGAGCGCCGCGTCCAGCAGACCGTGTCCCTGCTGGACCATGTGGCGCCGCCAGCCGTCGAGGGTGGCGTACACGAGGGAGGAGGAGCTGGTGGTGCCCAGCAGGTCCTCGCGCTGCTTGAGCACCCCGGGGGAGATCCGGTCGCCCTGGAGGTGGAAGACGGAGCTCTGCTCGATGGCGCCGCCCATCTGTTAGCACGAGGGGCGGGGCCGAAACAGCGGGTGGGTGGCGCCCGACACCGATGCGGAACCCGTCACTCAAGGGTGACGGCGGGACCACCCGGCGGGACGCCGACCGGGCGTGGACTACCGTGGCCCGCATGGTTCCACCGTCGCAGAGCGGGGCACACAGCAGGGCGCACCAGGGGACACGGTTCGACGTGTCCTCCTTCGACCTGGCCGAAGCCGCCACCACCGGCACGCACTTGCGGCAGACGGTCGCGGGCGCCGGCTCGACGCGTGCCGCGGCCCAGCGCCTCGCGGACTTCTTCCGCACCAGCCTGGTGGACGGGCAGGGGCACCGTGCGTGTGCGCAGGTGAGCGTGTTCCTGGGGGAGTTCGGCGCCGGCGGATGGGAGTTCGGCGCCGGCGACGACGGCCCTCAGACCGCCCGGGTGGGCGGGCCGGGCGCCGAGGTGGGCGCGGCGGACGCCGAGGTGGGCGGGCCGGGCGCCGCGTACGACTCCTCGTCCCTGCTGCGGCTGCTGCGGGGTTCGGGACTGTGGCCCGCCGACGACGCTTCGGCCGGCGAGATCGACGTGGTGCTGCTCCACCCGGCCGGCGGACGGACCGACCAGTCGGACGAGGCGTCCACGCCGTCCGCGCCGTCGACTTCGGAGCAGGCGGGCCGCCTCCTGGCCTTCGGCGGTCCCGTGCGCGCCGGCCAGTGGTTCGCGGTCACCCTCCTCGTCGACGAGGAACTGCCCCCCGATGTCACCGAGTTCTTCCGCCCCGTCGCCCACAGCACGCGCCTCGCCCTGCTGTCGGCCGGCGCGTCGTCCGCGGAGGACCGGCTGGAGGCGGCCGGTGCGCTGACCGCGAGCATGGAGATGCTGGTGGCGCGGCGTGCCGCGCAGCTCCAGTCGGCCGTCGCGGAACTGCGCTCCACCAGCGCGCGGTTGCGGCGCTCCGAGGACGAACTGCGGCGACGCGAGACCGAACTGCGCGAGGAGGCGGCCGTCGTCGAGCTGCTGCAGGAGGTCGGCGGCGCGCTGGCCGCCGAACTCGACCTCGACACCCTGGTCCAGCACGCCTCCGACGCCGCCACCCGCCTGGCGGGAGCCGCTTTCGGCGCCTTCTTCTACAACGTCCTCGGCGAGACCGGCGAGTCCTACCTGCTGTACGTGATCTCGGGGGTCGACCGCTCGGTGTTCGACAAGTTCCCCATGCCGCGCAACACCCAGGTGTTCGAGCCCACCTTCCGCGGACTGGGGGTGGTGCGCTCGGACGACATCACCACCGATCCGCGCTACGGGCACAACGTCCCGCACCACGGGATGCCGGAGGGGCACCTTCCGGTGCGCAGCTACCTGGCCGTGCCCGTCGTCTCCCACGGCACCGTGCTCGGCGGGTTCTTCTTCGGCCACCCGGAGCCCGGCCGGTTCACCGAGCGGCACGAGCGGCTGGTCACCGGTGTCGCCTCGCAGACCGCCGTCGCCCTGCAGAACGCACAGACGTACCGCCGGGAGCGGGAAGCGGCCATGGAGCTGCAACGGCGGCTGCTGCCGACGCTGCCGAAGGTCGACGGGATCGACACCACCTCGCGCTATCTTCCCGCGGCCCGCAGCCGGGGCGCCGGCGGCGACTGGACGGACCTCATACCGCTGCGCGACGGGGAGGTCGCCCTCGTCATCGGTGACGTCATGGGCAAGGGGGTCCGGGCTGCGGCGATCATGGGCCAGATCCGTACCGCGTGCCGGGCCTACGCCCAGCTGGGCCTCGCGCCGTCGGAGGTGCTGGAGCAGCTGAGCGTCATCGTCGACGACATCGCACCGGGATGCATCACCACCTGCGCCTACGGGGTGCTGGACCGGCACCGCTCCCGGTTGCGCCTCGCGGTGGCGGGCCACCTGCCGCCGGTGTTGCGCGACCGGGAAGGCAGCGTGAGCTTCCTGGACGAGGAGATCGGGCCGCCCCTCGGGGTGGGGCGCCGCGCCTACCCGGAGCAGGAGGTGCACCTGGCGCCGGGCGCGCGGCTGCTGCTGTACACCGACGGCTTGGTCGAGCGCCGGTCCCGCCCCATCGACGAGGGCCTGCACCAGCTGCGGAAGCTGCTGGCCGGCCCGGTCGGCGAGATCGAGGCTGACTGCGACTCGTGGCTCGACGCCCTGGCCGGCGGACAGCACGACGACGACATCGCGATGCTGTACCTGTACCGGCCCGAGGACGCCGCCCGCCGCACGCTCACCGTGTCGCGCGACTACCCCCCGGTCTCCGGTGCCGTCCCCGACGCCCGTGACCTCGTCTCGCGCACCCTGCGCGCGTGGGGGCTGGCCCACCTGGCGAACGACCTCATGCTGGTGACCGACGAGATAGTGGCCAACGCCGTGCGCCACGCCCGGACGCCCCTGCGGGTCGAGCTGCGGCGCAGCGCGGACCGGGTGGTCCTGGAGGTCACCGACAGCAGTACGCACCAGCCCCGCCTGATCGTCTCGCGGCCCGAGGAGTTCGGGCACCGGGGCATCTTCCTCGTCGACAAGATCGCGACGCGGTGGGGCACCCGCATGATCGACGGCGGCAAGGTCGTGTGGGCGGAGGTCAGCACCGCATGAGGGCCCGCCCCGAGCGGTCCCCGGCCGCAGGACACATCACACCCCGCCCCCCTCGGACCTACGGGAGCTGAGCCCATGACCGTGCCCCCCGACCGCGAGGCCGCGGAGCCCCAGGGCACCGCGCCGTCCGACGGCGCCCTCCTGCCCACCTCCACCGGTCCGACGCTCTCCCTCGTCTCGCGCCGCGGCGCGCGCCACGCCGTCGTCGTCGTGGAGGGGCCCATCGACTACCACACCACCCCGCAGCTCCTGGGGCACCTGACCACGAAGGAGATGCAGGAAGTTCCGCTGCTCGTCCTCGACCTGAGCAAGGTCGACTTCTGCGACTCCAGCGCCCTGGGGGCCTTCGTCGACCTCCATCGCCGCCGTACGGAGGCGGGGCGCGGCTTCGGACTCGCCGGGACGCAGCCGGAGGTCCACCGCATCCTGGAGCTCACCCGGCTGACCACGGTCCTGCCCCTGTACGCCACGACGGAGCAGGCGCTGGCGGAGTCGCCGGAGGCGTAGCCGCAGCCGCAGCCGCAGCCGCCAAGGTTGGTGGGCCGTCCCGATGA
>NZ_KQ948565.1:199642-200824 GCF_001514125.1 Streptomyces longwoodensis
CGGCGGTCACGCGGTTCGCGGAGACGCCGGTACCGGAGACCACCGAGGCGCCGGCCGAGCCGGTGCCGTGAATCTTGGCGGCGGGCGCAGCGCTGGCCACTCCCGCCGCCGTCGCGATGGCGGTGGCGGAGGCCGCGATGAGCATGATCGGGCGGATACGCATGAGTCAGTGTCCTTTCCTGCGGGCGTCCGGTTGATGCCCGCACCCCTGTACGCCCCTCGGTGCCCGTGCGGTCGCGCCCCGGACACGTGGTCCATGTCACAGGACGTGCGCGCGACCTGGGAACGGTGCTCGTGCGTACAGGCTTGAGCGGCGCGAGGCTCCGCCCGGGAGGCACGGCTCCACAGCCGTGGTCGAGGAGCGCTTCCCGGCGAACCGCCTGTGATGCGAGCCGATCGACAGCACCAGGAGAGAAAGCCGTTGATGACGCCACAGGAGTTCGACGCGTTCTACGCAGCGTCCTTCTCCCGCCTGACCGGGCAGCTGTACGCGATGACCGGCGACTGGTCCGAAGCACAGGACGTGGTCCAGGAGGCCTTCGTCCGCGCGTGGGACCGAAGGCGCACGTTCGACCTCGGCGATGCCCCGGAAGCCTGGATCCGGACCACCGCCCGGCGGCTGGCCATCTCACGTTGGCGACGTCTGGCCCGGGGTCTGCATCTGGCCGGACGTCACCACCATGAACCCCGCACCGTCGAGCCGCCCACTGAGGAGTACTTGATGCTGGTCATCGCGCTCCGCGACCTGCCCGAGGCGCAGCGCACCGCCATGGTCCTGCACCACATGTGCGACCTTTCCATCGAGCAGGTCGCGACCGAGACCGGCGCCAGCGTCAGTGCCGTCAAGAGCCGCCTCGCCCGCGGGCGGACCGCGCTGGCGGCCCGACTCGGCGACCAGCCCCCGACCAGCGAGGAAGGACGACTCCATGTCTGACCCCCTCCACGACACCCTGGGCGACCGGCTGCGGCTGCTCGGCACACAGATGCCGGCACCGACCCTGCCCGCCGCGGAGATCCGCCGACGCGCCGACCGGCGCCGCCACCGCCGGCACGCCCTGGGCGCGACCGCGGCCTGCGCCGCGGCAGCCCTGTGCCTGGCTCTCCCGTCCGTGCTGCACTCACCCGGCCCACGGCGCGGAGCAGCCCCCGCGGACACCTCCTCCGTGCCCGCTTCCCCCCGCC
>NZ_KQ948565.1:201629-211353 GCF_001514125.1 Streptomyces longwoodensis
GGCACCGGGTGGTGCGGCCGCCCGGACCCGCGGCCGGGCCGTCCACGGCGCTGGTGAGTCCCAGTCCGCGTAAGGCGCCGGTCAGGCCGGGGCGGCAAAGTAGTAACGGCGGTAGCCGCGCAGCATGCTGTCGTCGGTCAGCGTGAACCAGTCCACGAACTCCAGGTCACGCACCGTGCCGTCCGTGCGGGAGGCGCCCAGCGGGGTCAGGCGTCCGGTCACCACGACGCTGTGGCCCTCCGCGACGATCTCCACGATGTGGTGGGTGCCGGGAGGCACCAGGGCGTCCTGGTGGAGGCTCAGCACCTCCTCCCGGCCGGCCCGCAGCGGGGCGTCGGGGCGCACCACCCGGATGTCGTCGGCGAGCAGCGAGCCGTAGCCGTCGATGTCGCCGATGTCCAGGTAGTGGTAGGAGAGCCGCACGTGGTCGATGCCGGCCGCCGTCACGGCGCCGCTGACCGAACCAGCGGCGATGTCGCGCGTGGTCATGTGCACACTTCCTTTCCCGGGCCCGGCCGCGAGCCCTGGGCCACCCTCCCCCACCAGCGCATCGGGAAGCTATCGCGTCACTATCACGCACCGTCACCGCTTCACAGGATCTCCCCCGACCCCGCTCGTGCACCATGCAACAAGTTGCTGTTGAGGGAGGCCCGGGCTCCATGGACAAGCCGCAGTCCGGTCAGTGACACTGTGGTCCGTCGCGGTGACCCGTCGAAGTCGGACATGGGTGCCATGACTGACGTCTGCACACGGCTGCATCCCGCGCGGGCCGCGTCTGAGCTGGGAGACACATGATCGATGCGTTGGACGCGGACCGGTCCGGCCCCCATCGGACGGTGTTCAACATCCTGGGCCCGGTCGAGGTGCGGGGACCCGGTGGTCACGTGCGGATCCCGCCCGGCCGCCAGGAGGTCGTCCTGGCCGCGCTGCTGCTGGAATCCAACCGCGTCGTCGGGACGGACCAACTGGTCGACCTGATCTGGGGGGACGACCCGCCGGGCACGGCCCGCACCCAGGTGCAGATCTGTGTGTCGCGGCTGCGCCGGACCATCACCGACGCCGGGGTGGAGGCGCCCATCACGACCCGTGCGCCCGGCTACGTCCTGAACGCGCCGGACGAGCTCCTGGACGTACGCCTCTTCGGCTCCCGGGTCACCGAGGCGCGCGGTCTGGTGCGTACGGGCCGCTGCGCCGAGGCCGCCGACCTGCTGCGCTCCGCGGTGTCCCTGTGGCGCGGGCCCTGTCTGGACGGGGTGCTCAGCGAGGCGCTGCGGGGCCGCGCGCTGCAGCTGGACGAAGAGCGCCTGACCGCTGTGGAAACGTATCTGCAACTGGAGTTGGACCTCGGCCGGCACCACCAACTGGTGGGCGAGATCAGCCGCCTGGTCCACGAGAACCCGCTGCGCGAGCGGCTGCGCGGCCACCTGATGCTCGCCCTGTACCGGTCGGGTCGGCAGGCCGAGGCGCTGGAGGCCTACCGCGCGGCGCGGGCCCTGCTGCTGGAGGAGCTGGGCCTCGAGCCCGGCGAGGAACTGAAGCGGCTGGAGTCGGCGATCCTCACCGGCGACGCGTCGCTCAGCGCGGGCGCCGAGACCACCGAGGCCGCGCGAAGACCCGCCGGTCCCTCCCGGCCGGACGGCCGGGAACCCCAGGAGGAGGCGGAGTCCGGCGCGGACGCCGCCTCCAGCGCTCCCTCCCGCGACCGCGTCCCGCACCAACTGCCCGCCGACACGGCCGACTTCGTCGGCGACGAGGCGCTGATCGGGACCGTCACCTCGCTGCTCGCGGAGGGCGGCACCCGCAGCGCGGTCGGGATCGCGGTCATCATCGGCAAGCCCGGCATCGGCAAGAGCACCTTCGCCACCCACGTGGCGCACCGGCTCAGCGCGGAACACTTCCCCGACGGCCAGCTCTACTGCGACCTGCGGGGCACCGGCCTGGTCCCGGTCTCCGCCCAGGACGTGCTCGGCCGTTTCCTGCGCGCGCTCGGCATCCCCGGCCCGGTGCTGCCCGACTCCCTCGACGAGCGGGCCGAGATGTACCGGACCCTGCTCGCCACCCGCCGGGTGCTGGTCGTCCTCGACGACGCGGCGAGCGAGAGCCAGATCCGGCCGCTGCTGCCCGGCACCAGCACCTGCGCGGTGATCGTCACGAGCCGCACCCGGATCACGGGGGTGCCCGGGGCCCGCCGTATCGAACTCGACGTCCTCGACGCCGGCCAGGCGCAGGAACTCCTCGGGCGGATCATCGGGCCCGAGCGGGTCGCGGCCGAGGGGGAGGCGGCCCAGGCGCTGGTGCGCACGGTGGGCGGTCTGCCGCTGGCCCTGCGGATCGTCGCCGCCCGGCTGGCCGCGCGCCCGCACTGGTCGCTCGCCTCGATGGTGCACCGGCTGGCCAACGAGCGGAGCCGGCTGGACGAGCTCACGCACGGTGAGATGACCATGCGCGCCAGCCTGTCCCTCACCCACGACGGGCTCGGCGCCACCGAACAGCGCCTGCTGCGCCTGCTCTCCCTCGCCCACGGCCCGGCGCTGCCCGGCTGGCTGGCGGGCGCGCTGCTCGACGACCGCCGCCCCTACCCGTCGGACCTGCTGGAACCCCTCGTCGACGTGCAGATGCTCGACGTGGTGGGCGTGGAGCACACCGGGGAGTTCCGCTACCGCTTCCACGAGATCATCCGGGTCTTCGCCCGGGACCTGCTCGTCGCGCACGGCGACGAGCAGGAGCGCACGGCCGCCGTCGAACGCATGCTGGGCGGCTGGCTGGCCCTGGCCGAACTGGCGCACAGCAAGATCTACGGCGGCGACTACACGGTGCTGCACGGCCGCGCGCGCCGCTGGCACCCGCCCGCCGCGTACGTCGACGCGCTGCTCGCGGACCCGCTGGAGTGGATGGACCAGGAGCAGGCCAACCTGTGCCACGCCGTGGAGCACGCCGCCCAGGAGGGGCTGGACGAGCTGGCCTGGGACCTGGCGACCACGCTGGTGACGCTGTTCGAGGCCCGCGGCTACCTCGACCAGTGGGAGCGCACGCACACCCTGGCGCTGGAGGCGGCGCGCCGCGCGGGCAACCTGCGCGGCACCGCGGCGCTGCTCACCTCGATGGGCACCCTCTACCTGAGCCGTCGTCAGGCCACGCAGAGCAAGGCCTCGTTGACGTCGGCGCTGGACCTCTTCGACCGGCTGGGCGACGCGAGCGGCCGGGCGCTGTGCCGCCGCGACCTGGCGCTGCTCGCCCGCTTCCAGGGCGACGACGACCAGGCCCTCGACCTGTACGCGCAGGCGCTGCGCGACTTCGAGCGCGGCGGCGACGTGGTGGGGCGGGCCATCGTCCTGACCCAGCGCGCCCACATCTGGATGCGCCGGGGCCGCACCGCTGAGGCGCACGTCCAGCTGGAGGAGGCCCTGGAGGTGTTCCGCTCGGTCGGCTACACCGGCGGCCAGGCCCGCGCCTTACGCCGGGTCGGTCAGGTGCTGGTCCAGCGGGGCGAGCACGAGCGGGCCGCGCAGACCTTCAGCGAGGTCCTGCTCATGGTGCGGGAGAGCGGGGACGTCATCGGCGAGGGGCACCTGCTGCGGGACCTCGGCGACGCGCACGTGCGGATGGGCCGGGTGGACCAGGCGCGCGAGCTGCTGGAGCGGGCCCTCGCGGTGCGGGAGCAGATCATGGACGTCGGCGGCGCGGCCGTCGTCCGGCTGGACCTGGCGCGCCTCGGCGGGGGTCCGGGCGGTCCGGGCGCCATGGCGGAGCTGCTGGAGGCGGCCGTGGCGACCTTCCGGGACCGGGGGATGTCCCGCGAACTGCGGGAGGCGGAGGCGTTGTTGGCGCCGGGCGAGCCGGGAGCGAACGCCGTGCCGGCACCGCGGCACCGGGCGGACCTCGCGACCAGCACACCGGCCGCGCGCCTCACGCCCCAGGACTTCACCACGCCCGCACCGGCGTTGCCACTGCCGGCCGGGCCGTACGGCCAGGGGACCTCATTGCTTCCGGGGGACGGGGCGGTGTGACGGTGGGCCCGCCGGGGCCCGGTGGGGGGCATCGGGCCTGAAGTGACCGGGAGACGGTCGGGCCCGGGCATCGGGGCCAGCGGTGGCCCGGAGTGACGGCGACCGGGAGACGGTCGGAGGGCGGGCATCGGCCCTGAGGTGACCGGGAGACGGTCGGGCCCGGGCATCGGCCCTGCGGTGGCCCGCTGCGTCGACGACCGGGAGTCGGTCGGACGTCGGGCGCCGGTCTGACGATGGACCGTATCAACGGCGGTCGTGAGAGGAAGAGTTGGCGAAGGCCAGCCTGACGGTGACCACAAGACGGTCGGGGGCGGCTGGCTCCTGGCCCGGGAGCGGCCCGCGGCAACGTCGGTCAGGATGCGGTCGGTCGGCGGGTCTCGGCCCGGCGGCCGGGTCAGTCCCAGGGGTTGTTGCCCGTGGTGGCCGTGGGCGAGGGGGTGGCGACGGAGTCGGCCGTGCCGCCGGTGCCCGTGGTGGTGACCGAGACGCCCGTGTGGGCCGGCGTGCCCGGGTCGTCGGCGTGGGCGATCTGCGCGCCCAGCAGCAGCGTGCCGGCCAGGGCGGAGGTGGCGACGGTGATCCGGAGAGCCTGGGCGATGCGCATGGGAGGTTCCCTTCATCGGTCCTTCGGGGCTTCGCAGTTCCGTTCGCTGCGATGACTTCAACTTAGGAACCAGCGGAATTCCGGCACCGTCCCCGCGCCTATCCCGGCGCTATCACCGGCCGCTATCACGTCCCGGCGCGCTAACTCCGGCCCGTCCGCACGGTGATGTCGGCTGGATAGCGGCCCCCGAATGATGGGTGAAGAGACCGAACGGCCACCGGCACGGCGGTCGTCCGCCGGCCTCGCACGACGAACCAGAGGGGACAGGGACCGAGACATGACCACGAGCGCCGCACCCGGAACCGCCGACGTTCCGCCGCAGTTCGGAAGCCTCATGCGCCGCCACCGCCTGCGGATCGGTCTGACCCAGCGCGAGCTGGCCGACCTGTCGACGATCAGCGTCCGGGCCATCCGGGACCTGGAGCAGGGGCGCGCCACCCGGCCGCGCACCGACACCGTGCGGCTGATAGCCGACGGTCTGCGGCTGGGACCCAAGGCGCGGGCGGACCTGGAGTCGGCGGCGCACCAGGGCCGCCGCTCGGCGGCGTTGCACGAGCGGTTCGTGACCGCGCCGCCCGCTCCCCCGGTCGCGACGCATCCGCTGTTCGGGCGGGACGCCGAGGCGCGGGTGCTCACCGACGAACTGGCCTCCGGTACCGAACGCCTCGTGACGGTGGTCGGGTTGAGCGGGGTGGGCAAGACGCGGCTGGCCCTGGAGGTCGCGGCCCGGCTGCACCGGGAGGCGGAGCTGCCCGTGCTGTGGCACGCCGCGCCCGGAACCACCGGCGAGTACCGGAGCGACCCGGACGGGGAGGAGTTCGCCGGGCCCGTGTGCGCACTCGTGGAACACCTGCTGGCCAGCGCGGACACCGATCCCGCGGCCTTCCTGGAGCTGGTCGGCGACCACCCGACGGTGCTGGTGATCGACGGCGCCCCCGGCCGGCTCCACGCGGACCGGCTCGGCCGCCTCGTGCGGGAGTGCCCGCAGCTGCGGGTGCTGATCACCTCGGACCACCCGTCGGACGTCCCCGGCGAGCGGGTGTTCCTGCTGACCCCGCTCACCACGCCGGACGACGCCGGCGAGAGCGCGACGGCCGCCGCAGAAGAGCTGGCCGGGACGACCGCCGTCCAGCTCTTCCTGTCCCAAGTGCGGCGCGTACAGCCCGAGTTCGTCCTGGACGGGCGTACCGCGGGCGCGGTCGCCGACATCTGCCGCCGCCTCGACGGGCTGCCGCTGGCGCTGCGCGCGGCCGCCGACTGGCTGGTCGTCTACGACGTGGAGACCCTGCGCGAGTGCCTGGCGAGCGACCCCGGCGCGCTGCTCGACCACCTCACGGACGCCCGGGAGGGTGCCCGGCTGCGCGCCTGCCTGGAACGGGGGCTGCGCGGGCTGGACCCCGGCCGGCACGACCTGCTGGACGCGGTGTGCGCCGGGGACGGCGAGTTCGGCCTCGAGGACGTGATGGCGCTCACCGGGCGGAGGCTGCCCGAGTGCGGCCGGCTGGTGCGCGACCTGCTGCTGCGGGGCGTCGTGCGGCCCAGTCACCGGCCGGGGCGGTCCCGGTTCCAGGTCCTCCAGCTGGTGCGGGCGGTGTGGCGGGACGGGGTGCCGCGGCCCGCCGCCACAGCTGCTCCCGGAGTGCCGGAAGAACTGCCGCTGGGGGCGGCGGCGCCGGTATTCGATGGGCTTCCACGGTCTTCGGCCCACTGACGGCAACGCGTCGGGCCCGGCCGGAAGAACGCCTCAGGCCCAAGGAGGACCCTTGTCCCACGACATGCGCTCCGGCACGGGCGGCGTCACGGCCGTCATCGCCGGCATCGGAGCCGTCACGGCCGACCGCCTGGTCAAGAACGACGAACTGGCACGGCGCCTGGACGTCACCCCCGACTGGATCCGCGTCCGCACCGGGATCGAGCAGCGGTACGTGCTGGCTCCCGGCGAAGCCACCTCCGACCTGGCCGTCCGGGCCGGGCGGCGGGCGCTGGCCGCGGCCGGCGACCCGGACGTCGACTTCGTCATCCTCGCCACCTGCACCCCCGACCACACGTTCCCCTCCACCGCGCCGTCGGTGGCGACCCGGCTGGGCCTCGGCACCGTCACCGCCTTCGACCTCAACGCGGCCTGCTCGGGCTTCGTCTACGGCCTCTCGGCGGGCACCGGGCTCATCGCCTCGGGGGCGTTCCGCAGCGGCCTGGTCATCGGCGCCGACGCCATCTCCACCATCGTCGACCACGACGACCCGGTGACGGCCCCGATCTTCGGCGACGGCGCCGGCGCGGTCGTGCTGCGCGCCGGGTCGCCGGACGAACCCGGCGGGCTGCTCGCGCAGACCACCGGCAGCGACGGCTCGCTCCTCGACACGCTGATCACCCCGTCCGGCGGCTCGCGGCAGCGGGCCGCGGGCGTGGCGCCGGACCCGGTCTCGAGCTACCTCCGCATGGAGGGCCGGCTCGTCTTCCGGCACGCGGTGCAGCGGATGGCGCAGGCCGCCCGGGACGTCGTCGCCCGCACCGGCTGGACGGTGGACGACGTGGACCTGCTGGTGGCGCACCAGGCCAACGAGCGGATCCTCACCGCGACCGCGGGCGAGGTGGGCCTGCCGCCCGAGAAGGCGTTCAGCAACGTCGACCGGGTGGCCAACACCTCGGCCGCGTCCATCCCGCTCGCACTCGTCGACGCGCTGGAGTCGGGTGTGCTGCGGCCCGGCGCCAAGGTGGTCCTGGCCGGCTTCGGCGGCGGGGCGACCTGGGGCGCGACCACCCTGGTCTGGCCCGACATCGCGGTGGGCACGGAGCCCGCTGCCTGAGTCCCCAACCCGCCCGGTAGCGCTCGTACGGCCGTCGACGCCCTCGTCCGCCGCCCGAACCCCTTCCGACTTCGCTCCCACCGGCCGCCGTACGCACCGCACCCGCGCCGCGTCGGTGCCCCGCCCGCTCCACCCCGTCCACGCACCCCTCCCCCGCCGGGCGACCCGCCCGGCGACCACCGACAGGAGAACCCCATGACCACCGCCGAAGCCCCCGCCGCCTCCGCCGTCCTCGAGCAGATCAGCGCGACGATCCAGGACGCGGTCGCGGAGACCGACGCCCCCATCACCCTGGACGCCGCCCTCGGCGCCGACCTCGGCATCGACTCGATGTCCGTCGTGGAGATCCTCGTCCAGATCGAGAAGCGCTTCGGCTTCCAGCTCGCGGACGCCGAGGTCACCGGCATCACCACGGTGCGGGACATCCTCGACGCCGTCCTGCGGCGGCAGTGACCCGGGCCCATCCACCGAAGCACAGGGAGAACTCCTATGTCCGCTCCGGCAGCCGGAGTACGACGGCAGCTCAGTCCCGCCCAGGCGGGCGTGTGGTACGCCCAGCGCCTCGATCCGGCCAACCCCGTGTTCCACATGGGCGGTTACCTGGACATCCTGGGTCCGGCCGACCCGGACCTGCTCCGGGCGACGGTCGCGGCCCTGGTGGCCGAGGACGAGACCACCCGGCTGCGGTTCACCGAGGCCGACGGCGTCCCGCAGCAGTACTTCGCCGCCGAGGCGGACTTCACCCCGCACCTGTACGACGTCAGCGGTGACCCCGATCCCGCGGCGGCGGCGATGCGCGCCATGCGGGCCGACCTGGAATCCCCGCCGGACCTCGAACACGGCCCGCTCTTCACCCACTTGCTCTTCCGCCTCGGCGACGAGCACTTCATCTGGTACCACCGCGTGCACCACCTGGTGCACGACGGCTACAGCGCCTCGATCCAGCGCCGGCGGGCCGCCGAGATCTACACGGCCCTGGCCACCGGCGGCGACCCGGGCACGCCGTACGGGTCGTACGCCGTGCTGCTCGACGAACAGGCGGCGTACGCCGGTTCGGCGGCCCAGCGTCGCGACCGTGCCTACTGGTCCCGCCTCATGGAGGGTGCCGAACCGCCCGTCGGACCGGCGGGGTCCGCGACCCCGGCGACACCGGCGGACGCCGCGACGCACGGCTCGGCGCCCGACGGGACCGTCCCGCAGGGCCCGCCCGCCGGGATCGTGCGTGACGTCTCCGAGGTGGACCGGAGCCTGCGGGACGCCCTGGTCGGCTTCGCGGAACGGGCCCGGGTGACCTGGCAGCAGGCCCTGCTGGCGGTCGCGGTGCTGCACCGCGGCCTGTGGGCGGGCGACTCCGACGTGCTGCTGGGGCTCCCGGTGCCGGGCCGGGTCACCCCGGGGTCGCACCGCACCCCGGGCATGGCGGCCAACACCGTGCCGCTGCGCTGCGGGATCGACCCGCGGGAGTCGTGCGAGGACCTGGCCGCCCGGGTGGCGGCCCAGAGCCTGCGCGCGCAGTGGCACCAGCGGTACGCCGACACCGACCTGCTGCGCGACCTGGGCTGGCCGGTGCGGGGCCGCAGCCGGTTCGGCCCGGTGGTCAACATCGTGCCGTTGGACGAGCGGACCACGTTCGCCGGCCTGCCGGCGGTGAGCCACCTGCTGTCCACCGGCGGCACCGCGGACGACCTGACGCTGTCCGTGACCTACGGCGACGGCGGGGGCCTGCGCTTCGACGTCACGCTGGACGCCGCACAGGCCGGGTCCGTGGACCTGGCCGCCTACCGCAAGTCGTTCGTGCAGTTGCTGTCCTCCGTGGTGACGGGGCCTCCCGGGCGGACGGTGGCGGAGCTGGACGTGCTCGACGCGAAGGAGCGGGCGCTGGTGGTGGAGCGGTGGAACGACACCGCGGCCCCGCCCGAACACCGTTCCGTTCCCGCCGTGTTCGCCGCCCAGGTGACCCGGACACCCGACGCCACCGCCATCATCGACGCCGACCAACACCTCACCTACCAAGACCTCGACAGGCGCGCCAACCAACTCGCCCACCACCTGACGGCCACCGGCACCCGCCGCGGAGACATCATCGGCGTCCTCCTCGAACGCGGCACCCACCTCGCCACCGCCCTCCTCGCCACCCTCAAGACCGGCGCCGCCTACGCCGTCCTCGACCCCGACTTCCCCGACGAACGCCTCACGTCCACCACCGCAGACGCCCACATCACCACCGTCATCACCACCACCCAGCACCACCACCGACTCCGTGAGCACCTCACCGCCCACACCCTCGACACCCTCAACCTCACCCA
>NZ_KQ948566.1:0-19880 GCF_001514125.1 Streptomyces longwoodensis
AGACTTCGATGCGCAGGCTTCCACAACCCTGCCTCTGCGACACCTCGCCCGGCCAACGCGGCTGCATCCTGCACACCCGGAACAGGCGGCGCACCGGCCGTCGTCCGCGCGCCGTGCAAAGGGCGGCCCGGCCGATCACACGGACGGCCGGGCTCCCCAGTGCGGCAGGGCGCTAGTCGCCGGAGGCGGACGCCGTCACGTCCCTCACCGCCCACCGCTGGTTGGCGCCGGAGTTGGGCGGCCACGTGGTGACCGCGGCGCCCTCGCCCGTCGACTGTCCCCCGACCTCCAGCAGCCGCCCGCTCGCGGCGTTGATCAGCGTCCAGGTGCCATCGCCAGTGGTCGAGGCGATCCATTCGGTCGCCGCGTCACGTCGGCCGGTGTCGGGTTCGGCGACCGGGACGTCGTCGCGGACCGCTACGCGCTTGCCGTCCACGGCGCTGGTGAGGACGTAGCGGGCCTCGCTGCCGCGGCCGGGGCCCACCTGGCTCAGCCGCCACTGCTGGGTGATCGAGCCGCTGGGTGCGCCGATGACGAGGCCGGTGCCGTTGCCGGCCACGGTGACCGCCTTGCCACTCTGCACGCCGGTGAGGGTGTAGGTGTGGCCGGTCCGCAGCAGCGGCGCGTCCTGCGCGACGCCGGACACGCCCTTGACGACGAAGGAGGTCACGGACTGGGCGGGAACGGTGACCGTGGCCCGGCCGCCCTCGACCTTCACCGCGTCCCGCACGGCGAGCTTGCCGTCGGCGCTGGTGACGACGGGCGTCACGGTGGCGCCCCGGCTGATGCTGCGGAACTTCGTCAGGTCGAGGGTGACGCTGCGCGCGCTCGTGGTGCTGTTGACGTGCACCAGGGAGGCGCCCTTGCCGTCCTTCGACACGGCGGCCGCGCTGGAGGTGTCGTCGACCTTGATCAGGCGGTCGCCGGGCTTGATGAAGTGGGTGAAGTTGCGTGCCGTGTCGAACTTGGTGTTGGTGCGGACCGGGCAGGTGGCGAGGGTGTCCGCGGAGGTGCAGCTGAAGGGGACCTGGATCTCCCCCCAGTTGCCGCCCTTGGCGGACTCGCCGCCGGGCTTCATGTTGTCCTCGTCCTCGACCGGCTGCCAGAACACCCAGGCCCGCGGCTCCAGTTCCCGCAGGTCGTCGACGATGTGCTGGGCGAGTCCGAGGCCGGGGCGCATGTCCGCGAAGCTCTGTCCGTCACCCCAGTCGCCCTCGACCTCGCTCATCCACAGTTTCTTGTCCGCGGCCTTGGCGAGGTCACGGACGGTGGTGCGCTGTCCGGTGCCGTAGGTGTGGACGTTCATCTGGCCGACGAGGGTGCGGTCCTGGGCGGTGTAGGCGCTCCAGTTCTGCGCGAAGGTCGAGGGGTTGGTCTCGTCCATCGCCGAGATCTGCGCCTTGGTCTTCGCCGTGCGCAGGGCAGGTGCGAGCGCTTGGAGCACGTTGCGCTGCAGCGCGGGGCTCATGTGGGCGCCCTCTTGGCGGCCGCCGACCGGTTGGCCGTCGGTCCCCAGGCGCGTGCTCCAGTAGGGGGTATTGGGCTCGTTGAAGGGGTCGACGGTCTTCACCTTGATGCCGTGCGCCTCCTCCAGCCGACGGGTGGCGCCGGCCAGGTAGGCGGCGTAGTCGTCGACCGACCCGGCCTTGAGCTGGTCGGCGGTGGCGTCGAAGCCGCCGGAGACGTAGCCGGAGACCGTCATGAACCAGGGCGGGGAGTTGCTGAAGGTCTCCCAGTGGGTGATGTCGTTCTTGATGCGGTCGACCCACCAGCGCTGGGTGGCGTCGGCCTTGTCGTTCCAGTCGGCCGGGTCGTCGGCGTCCCACCAGTCGGTGTCCGTGCGCGTGGTGCCGTCGGGGGCCTTCCACCAGCCCTGGACGGCGCCGCCGGCCCGCAGGTAGTCCTTGACGTCGGGCGCGTTGCCGCCGCCGAGGTTGTAGCGGGCGATGTTCAGGCCGAGGCCGTCGTCGCCGAAGAGGAGGGAGGCGAGCTTCTCCCGTATGTGGGGCGGGTAGCCGCCGGTGACGTTGGCGAACCAGGCCAGGCTGGTGCCCCAGCCCTCGAACGGCTGCTGCTGGTAGGAGGGGTCGAGCCGGACGGTGACGGAGGGGACGTCCGCGGCCCGGGCAGGGCCCGGTACGGAGACCAGGGAGGCCGCGGTGGCCAGGGCGGTGAGGCCGGCGGAGGTGAGCCGTCTGCTGCGGGTGCTGCGTGCCATCGGTGTGCTCCCAACTGGAGTGTGGTCGCGCTGAGATGGGCCCTCCCGCCAGTGTCGGGGCAGGAGGGCACCGCCCGTGAGGAGGGCGTGCGTCCTCACGGGCGAGCGGGTGGGGCGGGTGGGGTGGGGTGGGGTGGGGGTGTGTCAGGCGAGCGGCTGGCGCACTACGGCGACGGCCCGGGGGGCGAGCGTGAGGGTGCCGTCGGCGGCCAGGGTGCCGAGCAGGGCGTCACCGGTGACGCCGGGCACGGTGACCGTGTCGTCGGTGCGGTTGACGAGGAAGCGGAAGCGGGCGTCGGAGCCGCGGCGCACGGTCGTCTCGACGAGTCCCCGCGCCTCGGTGGGCAGGTCGCTGCGCACGCCGGCCGGGTCCAGCAGGCGCGGCAGGAGCGAGGTGAGGCCCCGTGTCCCGAGCCGGGTGGAGACGTAGGTGGCCGAGCCGCTGCCCGTCGTACGGCGGGTGACGGCGGGGCGTCCCTCGTACGCGCCGGAGCGGTAGTGGGCGAGGACCTCGGTGTCGGGGGCCGTGACGGTGATCCGGTCGGTCCACAGCGTGCCGGTCGCGGGGCCGTCCAGGGCGACCTCGTCCCCGGCGACGAGGGGGCCGAACTCCTCGATGCGGATGCCGAGCAGGTCACGGAGGGCGCCCGGGTAGCCGCCGAGCCACACGTGGTCGTTCTCGTCGACGATGCCCGAGAAGTAGGTGGTGACGAGGTGGCCGCCCTGCTCGGTGTAGCGGGTGAGGGTCTTGGCGAGGTCGGCCGGGACCACGTGCAGCACCGGGGCGATCAGCACCTGGTGGCGGTGCAGGTCGCCGTGCGGGGTGACGAGGTCGGCGCGGATGCCGAGGGCGAGGAGGGCGGAGTACCAGTCGAGTGCTTCCTGCCGGTAGTCGAGCAGGGAGGTGGGGTGGGAGTCCTGCTCGCTCGCCCACCACGACTGCCAGTCGTAGAGGATGCCGACGGGGGCGGCCTCGCGCTCGCTGCCGGCGAGGGGCGCGAGTGACTCCAGGGTGGCGCCGAGGTCGCGGACCGCGCGGAACAGGTCGCTGTCCTCACCGGCGTGCGGCACCATCGCGGAGTGGTACTTCTCGGCGCCGGCCGCGGACTGTCGCCACTGGAAGAAGCAGACCGCGTCGGCACCGTGCGCGACGTGCAGCAGCGAGTCGCGGGCCAGGTCGCCGGGGCGCTTGGCCACGTTGACGGGCTGCCAGTTGACGGCGCTGGTGGAGTGCTCCATCAGGAACCAGGGCCGGCCGCCGCTGATGCCGCTGGTGAGGTTGGCGGAGAAGGACAGCTCGTCGCGGTCCTGGGGGCCGGGGTGGACGTAGTGGTCGTTGGAGACGAAGTCGATCTCCGCGGCCCAGTCCGGGTAGTTCATGCCCTTCGTGCCGCCCATCACCATGAAGTTGGTGGTGACGGGGACGTCGGGGGTGATCTCCCGCAGGATCTCCCGCTCGGCGCACAGGTGGTCCTTGAGCGCGTCGGAGGAGAAGCGCTTGAAGTCCAGCTGCTGGGTGGGGTTGGGGTGTGACGCCGCCAGGCGGGGCGGGAGGATCTGCTCCCACTCGGTGTAGTGCTGCGACCAGAAGGCGGTGGCCCAGGCGTGGTTGAGCGCCTCGAGGGTGCCGTAGCGGGCGCGCAGCCAGTCGCGGAAGGCGCGGGCGGCGTCGTCGGAGTAGTCGTAGACGTTGTGGCAGCCCAGTTCGTTGTTGACGTGCCAGGCGACCAGCGTCGGGTGGCCGGCGTACCGGGCGGCCAGCTCCCGTACCAGGCGCAGTGCGTGGCGGCGGAAGACGGGCGAGGTGGGGCGCCAGTGCTGGCGCGCTCCCGGCCACAGGGTCTCTCCGGTGGCCGTGACCGGGAGGACCTCGGGGTGGGCCGTGGTGAGCCAGGGCGGCGGGGAGGCGGTGGCCGTGGCCAGGTCGACCCCGATGCCGCCCTCGTGGAGGAGGTCCATGACCTCGTCGAGCCAGCCGAAGTCCCAGGTGTCCGCGCCCGGTTGGAGGCGGGCCCAGGAGAAGATGCCCAGGGAGACGAGGTTGACGCCGGCCTCGCGCATCAGGCGTACGTCGTCCTGCCAGACGGAGCGGGGCCACTGCTCGGGGTTGTAGTCGGCGCCGTAGAGGAGGCGGGGGGTGCGGTCACCGTCCGCCCCGGGCATCCGGGACAGGAGGGTGGAGATCATGGTGGTCCTTCCGGGAGGGGCCGCGGGCGGCCCGGGGGGCCGGGCGCGCCGTGCGGCGGTCACTTCTCGCGGCGAAGTCCTGCTTGGCCGGCGATCGCTTATAGCGGTGCCACCGTGATCGGCAGGCGGTCACTTCTCGCAGTGCCACCCTGATCGGCAGGCGGTCACTTCTCGCAGTGCAACCCTGATCGGCCGACGGTCACTTCTCGACGGTGAAGCCCTGCTCGCTGCCGTACTTGACGGAGGCGTCCTGCCAGGTCTTCAAGCCGTCGGCCAGCTTGGTGCGCGACACGTAGGCCTTGCCGACGGTGTCGTTGAAGACGGAGTTGGCGTACACCTGGTAGGGCAGGTACGACCAGTCGTCGGCGACGTTCGCGGCGGATTCCGCGAAGATCTTGTTGGCCTGCTGTCCGCCGAAGTACGGGAAGGCGGTGTTCTGGAAGGCCGGGGAGTTCAGCTGGGCGACGGTCGCGGGGAAGGCCCCGCCCTGGACGCGGGTGTCGACGCCCTTGCCGGCGTTGGCGTACTCGACGAACGCGTAGGCCAGGGCCTCGTTCTTGCCGAGCTCGGGCAGGGTGAGGGCGCTGCCGCCGTTCTCCGCACTCGCGCGGTCGCCGGCCGTCCACTGCGGCAGTGGGGCGACGCGCCAGTCACCGGCGGCGTTCTTGACGCCGGAGGCGAGGTTGGCGGGCATCCAGGCGCCGGTGGCGAGGGTCGCGATGGTGCCGTCGCCGAGGCCCTTGTACCACTCGTCGGACCAGCTGGTGACGGGCGCGAGCAGCTTGTCGTCGAGGAGCTTCTGCCAGGTTGCGGTGTACTTCCCGGCGCCCGGGTCCGCGAAGTCGATCTTCACCTTGGTGCCGTCGACCGTGTAGGGGCGTGAACCGGCCTGCCACAGCATGCTGGTGGTGAAGCCCGCGTCGCCGGTGTCGTTGGTGATGTACGCCTTCGGGTCCGCGGTGTGCAGGGCGTGGGCCGCGGTCACGTACTCGTCCCAGGTGGTGGGCACCTTGATCTTGTACTTGTCGAAGACCTTCTTGTTGTAGAACAGCGCCATGGGGCCGGAGTCCATGGGCAGGCCGTAGATGCCGTCGCCGCCGGCCTTCACGCCGTTCCAGGGGCCCGGGGAGAAGGACGCGGAGAGTTTGTCGGCGCCGAAGCCCTTGAGGTCGGTGAGCTGCTTGGTCAACGCGTACTGGCCCATGGCGTAGTACTCGACCTGGGCGACGTCGGGCACGCCCTTCTTGGCGGACATGGCGTTCTGCAGCGCCTTGTACTGGTCGTTGCCGGTGCCCGCGTTGACCAGGTCGACCTTGACGCCGGGGTGCTCCTTCTCGAAGTCGGCGGCCACCTGCTTGAGCGTGGGCTCCCACGCCCAGACCGTGAGGGTGCCGCCCTTCTGCAGCGCGGCCTGGACGTCGGCCTCGGAGACGGACTTCTTCGCGTCCGAACCATCGTCGCCGGAGCCGCCGCAGGCGGTGGCGCCGAGGGCCAGGACGGTCAGGAGGCCGATGCCGCTCAGCAGGCGGCGGGAGTGCTTGGGCATGGACGTACTTCCACTTCTTGCCGGAGCACCGGCGGGTGAGGGTCGAAGAACGGAACGGTGAGAGAAGGAGGATGAGGAGGAGCCGGGCCGGGCGCGGCTCATTCCTTGACGCTGCCCGCGGCGAGCCCCGACTGCCAGTACTTCTGGAGCAGCAGGAACGCGGCGATCAGCGGGACGATGGTGATCAGTGAGCCGGTGATGACCAGGTGGAACACGGGCTGGCCGCCGGCGGTCGCCGCCTGCGCGTTCCAGCTGTTGAGGCCGAGGGTGAGCGGGTACCAGTCGGGATCCTTGATCATGATCAGCGGCAGGAAGTAGTTGTTCCAGGTGGCGACCATGGTGAACAGCGAGACGGTGACGATGCCGGGTGCCAGCAGTGGCAGGGCCACCTGGAAGAAGACGCGGAGCTCGCTCGCGCCGTCCATGCGGGCCGCCTCCAGCAGTTCCACCGGGATGGCCTCGCCCGCGAACACCCACATCAGGTACAGGCCGAAGGGCGAGATCAGCGAGGGGATGATCACGGCCCAGGGGGTGTTGGTGAGTCCCAGGTTGCTGAACATCAGAAAGGTCGGCACGGCGAGCGCGGTCCCCGGTACGGCGACGGCCCCGATGACCACGGCGAAGACGGCCCGGCGTCCGGGGAAGGCGAACTTGGCCAGCGCGTACCCGCCGAGCACGGCGAGGAAGGTGGCGCCGCCGGCGCCCACCACGACGTAGAGCACGGTGTTGAGCAGCCAGCGGGTGAAGACGCCGTCGTGGTAGGTGAACGTCTGGGTGATGTTGTCCCACAGGGCGAAGTCGCCGTCGAACCAGAGACCGGAGGAACGGGACAGACCCTCCTGGGTCTTGGTCGCGCTGATGACCAGCCAGAGCAGCGGTACCAGGCTGTAGAGCAGTACCAGGGCGGTGAGCACAGTGAGCAGGACACTGCGCCGGGGCCGGCCGGCCTCGGGGCGGCGCCGGGCGGAGCGCAGGCGCGGCGCGGTCCTGACGAGAGGCGTCCTCCGGCTCGCGGTGCCGGACGAGGCGTCGGTGGTGGTGACGGTCATGGCTGCCTCACGCTCCCTTGCGCATGCCGCGCAGCTGGACGACGTAGGCGATGACCATGGTGATCACGCCCATGACCAGGGCGACCGTCGCGGAGTAGTTCTGCTGCTGGCCCGAGAACGACAGCGAGTACGTGTAGAAGTTCGGGGTGTAGTCCGTGGTGATGGCGTTGGGGGCGAGCTTCTGCAGCACGCTCGGCTCGTTGAAGAGCTGGAAGCTGCCGATGACGGAGAAGATCGTGGCGATGACGAGGGCGCCGCGGATGGCCGGCAGTTTGATGGCGGTGATGACGCGGATCTGTCCGGCGCCGTCGATCTCGGCCGCCTCGTAGAGGGACTGCGGGATCACCCGCAGCGCCGAGTAGAAGATCAGCATGTTGTAGCCGACGAACTCCCAGGTCACGATGTTGCCGATGGAGGCGAGGACGAGACCCGGGGAGAGCGGGTCGGGCAGCGACAGGCCGAAGGCGTCGTCGATGTCGCCGACCAGGCCGAAGCGGGTGCCGTACATGAAGCCCCACATGAGGGTGGCGACCACGGCCGGCACCGCGTAGGGCAGGAAGATCGAGATCCGGAAGAAGCTCTTGCCGTAGAGGCGTCCGCTGTCGAGCGCGAGCGCCACGAGCAGGGCGATGCCGAGCATGACCGGCACCTGGACGCACAGGAAGAGGGAGACCCGGCCGAGCGACGCCCAGAAGTTCTCGTCCTGCAGGGCCGCGGCGTAGTTGTCGAGGCCGACGAACGTGGTGCCGCCGATGAGCCGGTCACGGAAGAGGCTCAGGTAGAGCGAGTAGGCGATGGGCGCGAGGAAGACCAGGGCGAAGACGATCACGAACGGGGCGAGGAAGCCCCAGCCCGCCCAGGAGCGACGGTCCCGTCTGGTCGGGGGTGGTGCCGGCTGCGGCGCGGCAGCCGCCGGCGGGTGCAGCGTTGTCATGTCGTTCCTCGCGCTTTCGGGGTGGTGGAGCAGGCGGCGGTGGGACCGGCAACGGTTTCCGGGGCCCGAGGCCCGCGGGGTGTACGTGAACATCACGTCGCGGCGCGACTCCGCGCTGTTATGTTTACGTAAACATCCGACGGCGGCATGTCTACCCCCGCCGGGTGACACCGGTCAAGGGTTCGGTATGGGGTTCGGTGTGGACGGAGCGGCGGGGCGGACGGGAGGAGACGCCTCGCCTGCGGTGGTCGAAGAACTCAACTCCCCCGCCACCACGGGCCGTAGGGGCCGCGACGGCCGCGACGCACTTGTCCTGCGTGACCCCGGTTATGTTATGTTTGCGTAAACATCCCCGGGCGCCTGCGAGACTTCGGCATCAGTGGCGGCCGAGTGGTCCGCCACGGTGAACCGTCAATCGGAGGACGACGGAAGGCGGCTGACGGCCAGTGGACATGGCGAGGAAACGTTCGTCCGACACGCACGGCTCCGGCGCCGGCACGGCCTCCGCCGACACCGATGACACAGCCACGGCCGACGGCCGCGGACGCTCCCGCCGCGGCCCGCGCACCGCTTCCATGGCGGACGTCGCCCGGCTCGCCGGCGTCTCCTCCCAGACGGTCTCGCGGGTGTCCAACGGCTACGCCGGGGTGAACGAGGAGACCCGCCGCGCGGTGCTCGCCGCGATGCAGGAACTCGGTTACCGCCCCAACAGCGCGGCCCGCGCACTGAAGCGCGGCGAGTTCCGCACCATCGGCGTCATCACGTTCACGCTCGCCACCACCGGCAACGTGCGCACCCTGGAGGCGATCGCCACCTCGGCGGCGCAGGAGGGGTACGCCGTCACACTGCTGCCGGTCGCCGTGCCCACCCAGGACGAGGTGCGCGGCGCCTTCTCCCGGCTGGAGGAACTCGCCGTCGACGCGGTGATCGTCATCATGGAGGTGCACCTCCTCGACGCGGCGACGATCACCCTGCCCCCGCACGTGCAGGTGGTGGTCGTCGACTCCGACGCGGGCGACCGCTACACCGTGGTCGACACCGACCAGGCCGGCGGCACCCGCGCGGCGGTCCAGCACCTGCTCGACCTCGGGCACGACACCGTCTGGCACCTCGCCGGCCCCGAGGGCTCCTTCGCCGCCCAGCGCCGCACCGACGCCTGGCGCGCGGTCCTCACCGAGGCCGGACGGGTCCCGCCGCCGCTGGTCCAGGGCGACTGGTCGACGGAGTCCGGCTACCGGGCGGGACAGGAACTCGCGCGGCGCCAGGACTGCACCGCGGTCTTCGTGGCCAACGACCAGATGGCCCTCGGGCTGCAGCACGCCCTGCACGAACACGGCCGGCGCGTCCCCGAGGACGTCAGCGTGGTCGGCTTCGACGACATCCCCGAGGCCGCGCACTTCGTGCCCCCGCTGACGACGGTCCAGCAGGACTTCGCGAAGGTGGGACGGCTCTGTGTCCGGGCCGCGCTGCGCAAGGTGCGGGGCGAGGGCGCGGAACGCGGCACGACGCTGGTGCCGACCCGGCTCGTGGTACGCGACAGCACGGCGGCGCCGCCGCGTCGGGACGCCCGCTAGCGGCGCCACCTGCTCGGCCACGGGCCGTCCGGGTGCGCCCGCCGCCGATCGACCCCGGCGGTGCCTGTCCGTCTTCCGGTCCGGGAGCCGCGGCCGTCAGGTCGTGGAACAGTGGGAGCAAGGAGCAGGAGTCGTGTCGCCGGGGCCACCAGGGATTGGTTCGGGCGGAGGAGGCCACGATGAGCGACCGTGTGCTGTTGGGTGTCGACGGGTCCTGTTCCGGTTCGCTGCTGGCCGACTGGGCCGCGCGGGAGGCCGCGCTGCGGGGTGTCCCCCTGTCCCTGTTCCACGCGTGTCCGCCCCTCCCCGGTGCCGCCGGCGACAGGTTGCGGCAGGTGGGGACGCACATGCTGCACCGGGTGGCCGCCGAGGTCCGCCGCCTCTACCCGGACCTGGCGGTGCGGGAGGAGCAGGCAGCGGGGACTCCGCACACCGCTCTCCTGGCTGCGGCCGACGACGCCGGGCTCCTCGTCGTCGGCGCGCGGGGAGCGGGCGGGTTCGACGGTCTCGCGGTCGGCTCGGTGGCCCTGCGGATGGCGGCAGCGGCCCCCTGCCCCGTCGTGGTGGTGCCCCGCCCGCCCCGCGCCTTCGGCGAGGAGGTGTCGCGGGCACCGGGCGTGACCCGGATCGTGGCGGGGTTCGACGCGCACCGTCCGGTGGGTGAGGTCGCGGAGTTCGCCTTCCGTACGGCCGAGACGCACGCGGCACGCCTGCGAGTGGTGCAGGCCTGGGCCCTTCCCGCCGAGTCGGTCTCGCTGCCGACCCTGGCGGTCACCGAGGAGGACCGTGCCACCTGGGAGGACGAGGAAGTCCTGCGGCTCTCCGACGCCGTACGCGCGTGGTCGGAGAAGTACCCCCAGGTGGCGGCCCGCAGCGACGTGGTTCTCCTGCACCCGGCGGAAGCTCTCCTGAACACCTCCCGGACCGCGGATCTGCTCGTCGTGGGACGCCGGACCGACGTGGGGGCCGCCGAAGGCCGGCTGGGCCCGGTCACGCACGCCGTGCTGCACCACGCCCGCTGCCCTGTGGCCGTGGTCCCGCACGCCGGGTGAGCAGCGCGGACCGGCCGGGCGGGGCTCGCGTCACGGCACCGGTCCTACGGCACCGGGAACGGTCAGTCGAAGAAGACGACTGGGGACGTCAGCCGAAGAACACCCCGAACTCGTCGCACAACGGCTGGTCGACGACCTTCTTCGTCGCCGTGGCGTCAGCGAGGGGGACGCGGACGATGCGGGTGCCCCGCAGGCTGACCATGACACCGAAGTCACCGTCCCTGACCGCGTCGATGGCGTGCAGGCCGAAACGCGTGGCGAGCCACCGGTCGAAGGCGCTCGGGGTGCCGCCGCGCTGGATGTGCCCGAGCACCGTGGTGCGGGCGTCGTGGCCCGTGCGCTGCTGGATCTCCCGGGCCAGCCATTCACCGATGCCGGAGAGCCGCACGTGCCCGAACTCGTCCAGTGACTCGTCCTTGAGCACGGTCTGCCCTTGTCGGGGGGCTGCTCCCTCGGCGACCACGACGATGGGCGCGTACCTGATCTTGAACCGACTCCGCACCTGGTCACAGACCTGCTCGATGTCGAACGGCCGCTCCGGGACGAGGATCACGTTGGCGCCTCCGGCAACGCCCGCGTGCAGGGCGATCCAGCCCGAGTGCCGTCCCATCACCTCCACCACGAGGGTGCGCATGTGCGACTCGGCCGTGGTGTGGAGCCGGTCGATGGCCTCCGTGGCGATGCCGACGGCCGTGTCGAAGCCGAAGGTGTAGTCGGTTCCGGACACGTCGTTGTCGATGGTCTTGGGAACGCCCACCAGAGGGACGCCCTGCCGGTGCAGTTCGGTCGCCACACCGAGGGTGTCCTCACCCCCGATCACGACGAGTGCGTCCACGCCGTGCGCGGCGAGGGTGCGGCGCACCCGGCGCAGCCCGTCCTCGTGCTTGAACGGATTGGTGCGCGAGGACCCGAGGATGGTTCCCCCGCGAGGGAGGATTCCCCGTACGCGGGGGATGTCCAGCGGTGCGACGTCGTCCTGGAGCAGGCCGAGCCAGCCGTCGCGGACACCGACGAAGTCGAAGCCGTACTCCTGCACGCCCTTGCGGACGACGCTGCGGATCACGGCGTTGAGGCCGGGGCAGTCACCGCCCCCGGTCAGTACTCCGACCTTCATGGGCTTCTCCCGTCCGTCGGACATCCAGCGAACCGACCGTCGCGGCAGTGACGTCGCCACCACGCGCACCGCTCCTCCCCCTCAAGCCTCCCTCGGTTCGTCGCGGGGTGGCCACTCAGCGGGCCCGCGGACGCTGGTGATTCTGCCGATGGCGGCCGCGCTCCGCGCCACGACGCTGACCGGGACAGGCACCCCACCTCTCACTCCCCACAGGAGCACCCATGCGTCGTCGTGCCCCACGCCGGCTTCTCGGCCTTCTCGCCGCCCCCACGGTCGCGCTCACCCTGCTCTCCTCCGCGCCGACCGCCGTCGCCGAGCCGGCCCCCGCCCCGGTCGCCCACACCGTCGGCGCGACCGCTCGGACCCTCGCCACGAACACACCGGTCGTCTTCGTCCACGGCTACACCGGCAACGCCTCCAACTGGGTCACCGCCATGAGCGTCTTCCGGGCCAGCGGCTGGTCCAGCTCCAACCTGTTCGCCTACGAGTACAACTCCTACGGCAACAACATCACCAACGCCCAGGGCCTGGCCACCTTCGTCAACAACGTCAAGGCACGGACCGGTGCCGCCAAGGTGGCCATCGTCAACCACTCCATGGGCGGGCTCGTCAGCCAGTACTACCTGAAGGTGCTGGGCGGCAACACCAGCGTCAGCCACCTGGCCTCCATCGCCGGCGCCAACCACGGCACCACCTACGCCGGCGCCTGCCTGATCTACACCACCTGCCAGCAGATGTACCCCGGCTCGTCCTTCATCGCCCAGATCTCGGCGGGCGACGAGACACCCGGCGACACCAGGTACTCCACCTGGTACTCGGCGTGCGACGGCATCATCCTCCCGTACACCAGCACCCGCCTCGACGGCGCCGACAACAACAACGTGCCGTGCCAGACCCACATCGGCTACCTCACGGACACGGTCGTACTCGGCGCGATCGCCCGCTTCGTCGCCTCCTGACACCCCCGGGTTAAGGCGCGAGGGCCGGGCGGAGCTGCTCCAGCAGCTCACGTCCGGCCTCACCGCCGCGGACTGTGCTCAGGCGGAACGTCAGGAAGGGCTCACTCGCGCGGGGGAACGGCCTTCGGTTCTTCGTGAGTGCGGGGCCGTTCCGAGTCGTCCTCTTCGTCGGCCAGGTCGGCCTGGTCCGGAGCGCCGCTGCTCCAGGCGACGGGCGGTGTCGGCGCCGTGATCGTCTGCGGTTCGTCGGAACCCGGGTGGACGCTCGGCTGGGAGCCCGGTGCGTGGGACGTCTGCGCTTCATCATCGGAGTTCGTCATGGATTCTGTGTTCCCGTCGTTCACGATCCAATTCCCTGATCGAGTTCAGCCGGTGTCATCGTCCGCTGAGGGGATGCCGTCGGTCGCTCAGGCCAGGTCGGCGGCCACTTCCCGGGCGGCCCGCGCTCCCGAGGCGAGCGCGCCCTGCACCGAGCCCGTCGCCCGGTGGTCGCCGCACACGTAGCGTCCCGGCCCCACCCGGGTGCGGCGGCTGAGCGTCAGGGGCGGCTCCATGGCCGGCAGGGCCCCGGGGACCGAACGGGCGGTGAGCAGGTCCCAACCCGCCGTGTCGGTGCCGTAGCACTCGGCCAGTGCCGTGCGCAGCGCGCTCTCGCGCGCCGGGCCGCCGTCGCCCAGGACGGACGTGGCCACCAGGGCGTACCCACGCGGGGCGTAGGAGTGGTGGAGCTCGCTGAGGACGACACTGTTGGTGAACCGCCGCCGTACGTCCGTGACCAGGGTCGGCTCGCGCAACGGAGAGGCCGGTGCGAGGTGGTAGTAGGTCGTCACCGTCCGGTACGCGGGTACGGTGAGGCCGGGCAGCAGCCGGGCCGCCGTCACGGCATCCGCCGCGACGACCACGGCCCGCGCGGGCACCGTATGCTCCCCGCCGACGACGACGCCGTCCTCGGTCAGCTCCGTCACCGGCGACTCCCGTACGATCGTCCCGGGCGGCAGCCCGGTGGCCAGCAGTTCGGGCACGGCGCCGACGCCTGCGGCGGGCAGGCAGAGCGTGCCGCGCACCATGCTGCGCCACACCAGGTGGAAGAACCGGCTGGAGGTGGCGAGGTCGTCCTCCAGGAACACACCGCTCAGGAACGGGCGGAAGAACCGCTGTACGAACTCCTCGCGGAAACCGGCCGCCGCCAGCAGACGCCGTGTGGAGGTTTCCGGCGTCCGCCGGACCAGGGCCGCCGGGGCGAGCGCGTCGAAGCCGGTCAGCGCGGCCAGCGCCGCCAGGTCACGCGGCCCGGCGAGTGGCCCGGTGAGCGCGCCGAACGCCTGCCGCGGCGCGCGCGTCGGGTCGGCGAACCGCAGCCGCCGCTCCCCGTCCTGGATGAGGAATCCCGGCGTGAAGGGCCGCAGCCGCAGCCGTCCCAGGGGAACGCGCCGGCGCACCTGCGGGTAGGAGGTGTTGAACACCTGGAAACCCCGGTCCACCACGCACCCCTCCACGTGGTCGGTCCGCATCCGGCCGCCCACCCGGTCCCCGGCCTCCAGCACGCGGACCCGCAGGCCCAGCGCGTGCAGGTCCCGGGCACAGGCCAGGCCCGCCAGTCCGGCGCCCACCACGACCGCGTCCCACTCGTCGCCCACGTCCCGCTCCCTCCGGTGTCCGCCGCGCGGCGCACACACGTTGCTGCTTCCCCACGGGGCCGGGTGGCGGATGCGGAGTCCCCCGTACGGCCGAGCTGGTGCGGACCGACAGCGGTGCCGGGCGGCCGCGGGCTCTGCCCGCCGAGGGAACGGTCCGCCGAGGGCACGGTCCGCCGAGGGCATCGTCCGCCGCAGGCTCGGTCAGCGGCTGGGGCGGGGAGGGCTGGGACCGGTCATCGGGCGGACGAGGGCTTCTTCGAGAAGCTCGTCACCGTGTGACGCGACGGGGGACGGTCAGTCCGCGTTCGGCAAACGGCCCAGTACGTCGCGCAGTTGGGCGCGGCCGGTGATGCCGAGCTTGGGGAAGATCTTGTGCAGGTGGAAGCCGATGGTGCGCGGGGAGAGGTAGAGCCGGGCGCCGATGTCCCGGTTGGTCAGGCCCTCCGCGGCGAGTTGGGCGATCTCCAGCTCCTGCGGGGTCAGCCCGGCCAGGGCGTCGGACGGGGCGACGGAGGTCACAGCGACGCCCGCCGCGCGGAGTTCGGCGGTGGCCCGTTCGACCCACGGGCGCGCGTCCAGTCGTACGAAGGTCTCGAGGGCGGCGGTGAGGTGGGGCCGGGCCTCGGTGGCGCGTCGGCGGCGGCGCAGCCATTCGGCGAAGTCCAGGCGGGCGAGGGCGTGTTCGAAGGGCCAGCGGGCGGCTGTCGGGTCCTCGGTCGCGGCACGGAAGTGGGCTTCGGCGTCCTCGGGTTCGCTCAGCAGGGCCGCAGCGCGGTGCACGATCGCGGCCAGCCGGGGGGAAGGGGGCTGTGCGAGGGTCCGCCGCGCGCCGGCGAGCACGGCGCGGGCGTCGTCGGTTCGGCCGGCGCGGACGGCCGCGGCGGCGAGGTCGGCGAGGTAGTAGAGGGAAGCGTGGTAGTGGACGGGGGCCGGGCGCTGCTCGTCGGTGAAGGCACGGCGGAGCTCGCGGTACGCCGTCTCGTGGTCGCCCTCCGCCAGGGCCGCCAGGGCGAGCGCGTGGCGGTGGCGCACGTACAGGCTGCGGGACGCGCGCAGGTCGCGGCCGCGGACGGCGTCGGCCACCTGGGCACGGGCCCCGGCGTGGTCGCCGCGGGCGGCGCGCAGGGTGGCCTGCAGGAGGGGTGAGCCGACGGCCACGTTGTCCGCGCCCGCCTCCGTGGCCAGCCAGAACGCCTCCTCGGCGGCGGCCCGGGCCGCGCCCCAGGCCCCGCTCTCGAAGTGCGCCAGGGCCAGGGCCTGCGCGACGGTGCAGTTGGCGCCGGCGGTGGCGGCCCGGCGCAGATGGTTCATCGCCCGGCCGAGCAGGCGTACGGCCTCGTCGGTCTCGTCGAGGATCCAGGCCGCGCCGCCGAGGGTGACCAGTGCGGGCAGGGTGCGGTCCGTGTCGGACGGCAGGGTGTCGACGGCGTGGGCCAGGTTCTTCAGCGTCCGCGGCCGGTCGCTGAACGGCTGGGTCGCCGCGTGCGTCCAGACCCGGTCGGGTCCGTCCGGGTCCGGGGCGAGGAGGCCGGCGATCCGCTGGATCTCGTGCCGGTGGCGAGGGTCGCCCGAGTTGTACGCCGGGGTCGCGGCGGTGCCCAGGGCGCTGAGGGCGAGAGCCGGAGCGGGGGTGGCCATGGATGCGGCCACGGGCAGCAGGAAGGCCAGGGAGTCGTCGTGGCGCAGGGTGACGGCGAGGGACCAGCCGGCGCGCAGGGAGGCCTCGGCGAGGAGGTGCGGGTCGCCGGTCAGCGTGGTGACGCGGCCCGCGATCTCCCCGACCCACTGCGGGTGCCCCGCGTACATGGCGGACTCGGCCGCGGCGAGCAGGCGGCGGGCACGGGCGATCGGGTCGGGGGTGAGTTCGGCCGCGCGTTCGAGCGCGGTGGCCGCGGCCGCGTGTCCGCCCCGGTGCTGGAAGCGGCGCGCGCTCTCGGCCAGGGCGTCGGCGATCTCCTCGTCGGGGCCGAGCGCCGCCGATGCGAGGTGCCAGGCCCGGCGGTCGGGTTCGTGGGCGACGGCGGCGGCCAGGGTGAGGTGCGCCTCGCGGCGTTCGGCGAACGTCGCCGCCTGCTGGACGGCCGAGCGGACCAGCGGATGACGCAGCCGCACCTCGCCGCCGTCCACGTGCACCAGGCCGGTTCGCTCGGCCGGCTCCCACACCTGAGGTCCGCCGACGTCCGGGACGTCCGACAGGCGGGCGGTGCCCGCCGCCGCCACGAGGAGCAGGGCGCGGCGCGTGGCGGACGGCAGGGTGGGCAGATCGGCGGCGAACAGGTCCACCAGGCGGGAGGTGAGCGGCAGGGAGCCGTGCGCGGCGAGGTCGCCACTGCCCGGATCGCGGGTGAAGGCACCGTACGGGGCGAGGTCGCCGCCGCCCGGACCGCGGGTGACGGCGCGGGTGAGTTCGATGAGGGCGAGCGGATTCCCGGCGGCCTGGGTGAGGATCTGCGCGCGGATCCGGCCCTGCGGCGGTCGCGGCTGAGCGTCCAGCAGCCGGCCGGCCGCGGCGCGGTCGAGCGGGCCGACGGGCAGGTGCGGGAAGTCGCGGTCGAAGCGCACGGGTACCGCTCCGTCCCGGGCCGCGAGCAGCAGCGCCACGGCTTCGGCGTCGAGGCGACGGGCGGCGAAGGCGAGGACGTCCAGTGAGCCGACGTCCAGCCACTGGGCGTCGTCCACGGCGAGCAACAGGGGACGGTCCGCCGCCGCGTCCAAGAGCAGGGTCAGGACGGCGCTGCGGATCGTCAGCGCATCGGGCGCCGACGATCCGCCGGTCCGGTCCATGCCGAGCGCGTGGCGCAGGGCGTCGCGCTGGTGGGCGGGCAGCCGGTCGACGCCCGCGAGCACCGGACGCAGCAACTGGTGCACGCCGGCGAAGCCGAGGTCCTGCTCGCCCTCGCAGCCCCGCACCCGCAGCACCCGCCGGCCCCGCTCCACGGCCTGCGCGACGGCCCGGTCGACCAGGGCGCTCTTGCCCGCCCCCGGTTCACCGGTCAGCACGAGCACCCGGGGGCCCGCGCCGTCCGCCGCGGCGATCAGCCGCGCGATCCGCGCCAGTTCACGCTCCCTGCCGATCAACTCGGGCCCGGTCTCCTGCCCCGCCCCGAAGTCACTGCCGTCACTGGTGCCGCTGAAGCCACTGAAGTCCATCGAATCCCGTTCCCACCCGCCCCGATCGCACCCCATTTTGCCAGGTCGGAGCCGGTGACCGGTCATGTGACAGAAGCGCGGACCGCCACCTCACCGGCAGTCTGGGACCTCAGGCAGGCACGAGATCGGGAGCATGGCGGTGATGGCGGAAGCGGACGTCGGACGGCAGCGCGGCCAGGTGTTCTGCACCAGATCGGTACCGGCCCGGGAGAGTCTGGAGTTCTGGCACGACGCCGTACTCGCCACCCTGGTGGGGATGGACATCCGCACCAGCAGCGGGACGTACGACGCCACCATGCGCACCGACCGGCTCGGCGCGCTGCGGATCACCACGGTCGACTGCGATCCGGGGGAGGTCCACCGCAGCTCCGGCCGGGTCGCGCGCGGGGACGGCACCCAGGTGTTCGTCGCCGTGCAGGCCAGCGGGACGGCCCAGGTCGAGCAGGACGGCCGCCGCACGGAGCTGCGACCCGGTGACATCGCGTTCTTCGAGACCGTACGCCCGTATCGCACGCGGTTCCCCGAGCGCTTCCAGCTGAAGATCTTCGCCGTGCCGCGCGGCCTGCTCGGCCAGCCGGAGGCAGCGCTCGCCCGGCTCACGGCCCGCGCGATCCGTCCGGTGAGCGGCCTCGCAGGTCTGCTCTCGCCGTTCGTGGCGCGGCTGGCGGACACGTCCGAGGACTACGACGGGCCGGTCGCCGACCGGATGGCCGACAGCGCCGTCGCTCTGCTGGCCGCGACCGCCGCGCAGCAATTGGACGGGGAGCCGGCCGAACTACCCGGCGCCGAGCGGGTGCTGCTGCTGCGGATCCAGCGGTTCATCCGCTGGAATCTGGCGGACGCGGACCTCACGCCCGCGGTCATCGCCCGCGCCCACGGCATCTCCGTGCGCTATCTGCACCGGCTGTTCGAACAGGAGGGCTCCACGGTCGGGCGCTGGATCCGCCGACTGCGGCTCGAGGAGTGCCGCAGGGAACTCACCGACGCGGCGAGCATCGGCAGCGTGGCGCGCCGCTGGGGCTTCAGCGGCGCCCCGCACCTCGGACGGGCGTTCCGCCGGGAGTACGGCACCTCGCCCACGGCCTGGCTGCTGGCCGGACGCCCCGATGACCCCCTGGAGGCGTCATGAGGCCGCCTCCACACGCGGAACGATCCTTCTCCGCCGCGTACGGCGAGGTCGAACTCGTCGTCCGCGCCGCCCCGGAGGCCTGGCGCGGTTCCCTGCGTCTGCGCCACCTCGGCGTGCTCCAGGTCGCGACCGAGGAGTGCGACCCGGTGGAGGTCGTACGGACCGCGCGGGACGCCACGGCCGACGGGCGGACCCACCTCTTCGCGCGCCTCCAACTCGAGGGCACGGCACTGGTGTTCCAGGACGGCCGCCGCGCCCGCCTGCGCCCGGGGGACCTCGCCTTCCACGACGCCGGCCGGCCCTTCAGCCTCGCGTTGCCGGAACGCCAGCGGGCCCGTGTCCTCATGGTGCCGCGGCAGTTGGTGCGGCTGGGCGAGGCGGACATCCGGCGGGTCATGGCCCAGGTCATCGGGGCGACGGCACCGCAGGCCCCGGCCGCGCTGCTGCTCCCGCTGCTGACCGGGCTGGTGGACGAGATCGCAACGGCCGCACCGGCCACCCGGGAGGACCTCGCCCACGCCGTGACGGACGTGCTGGCCGCCCTGGCCGCCGCCCAGCTCACCGGACCTGGACATCGGCCGCCTGGCGACGTCCCCGGGGAGACCGCGATGTTCGACCGCGTGAAGGCCACCATCGAAACGCGCCTCAGCGAACCCGAGCTCTCCCCCACGGTCCTCGCCGAGGCGCACGGCATCTCCCTGCGCTACCTGCACAAGCTCTTCCAGGAACACAGCACCACGGTCGGCACCTGGATCCGCCGACGCAGACTCGAAGCCTGCCGGGCCGAACTCGCCCGCCCCTCGGCAGCCGACCGCTCCATCGCCGCCGTGGCCGCCCGCTGGGGTTTCGTCAGCCCGGCCCACTTCAGCCACGCGTTCCGCAAGGCGTACGGCATGTCACCCGCGCAGTTCCGAGCCCAGGCCCACGGCGGCTGACACCCGACCGGCCGGCCGACGGACCTGCGCCTGAGCGCCACCGAACCAAGGCCGGCGCACTCCGAAGCAGCACCACCACCCAACCGACGCCCACGCCCGTGCGCTGCCGGACCGGGGTCGGTGCGCTCTCGGGCAATTCGGGTCGGCCGCACCGTCCTAGCGTCGTCAGTGAGGCGCCCGCACAGCGCATCCGAACACTGAGGAGAACAGCATGTCCGACGTCGTCGAGCCGGTCCAGCCGGTGCTGGAGCCGGCCGCCCAGGCGTTCGCCGAGGCGACCGCCAACCCGCCGTACCTGTTCGACCTGGGACCCGTCGAGGGCCGCAAGGCGGTCGACGAGGTGCAGTCCGGCGACATCACCAAGCCGGAGGTCGACGAGGAATGGATCACCGTCGA
>NZ_KQ948566.1:20801-195441 GCF_001514125.1 Streptomyces longwoodensis
ACCCAGGGCCTGGACGCCACCCGGCTGGCCGTGGCCGGTGACTCGGTCGGCGGCAACATGAGCGCCGCCCTCACCCTCATGGCCAAGGAACGCGGCGACGTGCCCCTCGTCCAGCAGGTGCTGTTCTACCCCGTCACCGACGCGAGCTTCGACACGCCGTCCTACCACCAGTTCGCCACCGGCTACTTCCTGCGCCGCGACGCCATGCAGTGGTTCTGGGACCAGTACACCACCGACGAGGCCGAACGCGCCGAGATCACCGCCTCCCCGCTGCGCGCCACCGTCGAGCAGCTCACCGGCCTGCCCCCGGCCCTGGTCATCACCGGCGAGGCCGACGTCCTGCGCGACGAGGGCGAGGCCTACGCCAACAAGCTCCGCACAGCCGGCGTCCCCGTCACCGCCGTCCGCTACCAGGGCGTCATCCACGACTTCGTCATGCTCAACGCCCTGCGCGAGACCCACGCCGCCGAAGCCGCCATCACCCAGGCCGTCACCACCCTGCGCACCGCGCTCCACGGCTGATCCCACAAGGAGAACCGCACATGTCCACCACTCCCACCGTCCTCCTCGTACATGGCGCCTTCGCGGACGCCGGCAGCTGGTCCGGGGTCATCGAGGAACTCCAGAAGCACGGCGTCCCCGTGCTCGCGCCGCCCAACCCGCTGCGCGGCCTCGCCTCGGACGCCGCGTACATCGCCTCCGTGGCGGCACAGATCGACGGCCCCGTCGTCCTCGTCGGCCACTCCTACGGCGGTGCGCTGATCACCGTGGCCGGGGTCACGGAGAACGTGGTCGGTCTGGTCTACGTGGCGGCCTACGCCCTCGAACAGGGCGAGAGCCTCGGTGAGTTGCAGGGACGCTTCCCGCTCTCCCCGCTCGTCAGCAACCTGAAGGAGTGGACGTACCCGATCCCGGGTGCCGAGCCGGGCGTCGAGGTCACCATCGCCGAGGACGCCTTCCCGTCGGTGTTCGCCGCCGACGTGCCCGCGGAGGTCACGAAGGTCCTCGCGGCGGCCCAACGCCCGCTCGCCGCCTCGGCGTTCGAGGAGACGGCGCAGGCCGCCGCGTGGCGGACCAAGCCGTCCTGGGCGCTGGTCGCCGGCGCGGACGAGGCGATCAACCCCGAGGTCGAGCGCTTCGGCGCCGAGCGGGCCGGCGCGACGATCGTCGAACTCGCAGGCGCCTCGCACGCGGTGGCGGTCTCCCGCCCCCGGGAGGTCGCCGACCTCATCCGTGACGCGGTCCGCGCCACGAGCTGACCCGGCACGAACGAGGCACGGCGTGGCCTGGCACCCGTACGGGGGTCAGGCCACGCCGTCGTCCGTCCAGCGTCCGAACCGCTCAGGTGCAGGAGGCGGTCGGGCAGCGGCCGCGCGCTAACGCTTGACCCGGTGGCGGAGGTAGACGACGCCCGAACCGAAGGTACGGGTCTCGACGAGCTCGAGATCCACCCGGCGCTCCTCCCGGGGGAAGTACGGGGTACCGCCGCCGACCAGGACCGGGTGGACCACCATCCGGTACTCGTCGATCAGGTCCGCCGCGGCCGCCTCGGCGGCGAGCATCGCACCGCCGATCGCGATGTCGCCCTCCCCCGGCTCTGCCCGCAGCCGCTCGATCTCCTCCGCCACACTGCCGGAGGCCAGGCGGGCACGACCGCGCACCTCCGACAGCGTGGTCGAGAACACCACCTTGGGCAGCGGGTTCCAGAGGGCGATCCACTCGAGCTCCGCGTCGTCGGGCTCGCCCTCATCCTCGGCCGTCTCCCAGTACAGCATCGTCTCGTACAGGCGCCGCCCCAGCAGGTGGACGTCGACCTTCCGGATCTCCTCGATCCAGAATCGGAAGACCTCCTTGTCCGGTGCGGACCAGTTGAACCCGCCGTCCGGCCCGACGATGTATCCGTCGAGGGAACAGCCCATCGAATAGGTCACGCTGCGCATCAGAAAGCCTCCTCGGTACCGGGTTCGACAGTAGGACCGCCGAGGTCCACGGAAGTCATCGCGACGCGCGCAGACGGATCGCTTCTTCCGCGGATTGCTGCCGACTGGCGGATCAGACTCTCACCGAGCTGAGCGGGCCGTCAGGAGTCCTGCACGCCCCGGGGGCTGTCGAGTGCCTGGACCCAAGCCAGCAGTTCGGGAGCGTCCAGCGCCTGGGCCCAGCCGTCGGCCCGGGTGGCGCCGTCCCCCGGTGGCCGGGGACCGACGCCCAGGACCCGTAGGCCGGCCCGGCGCGCCGCTTCCACACCGGTCAGGGTGTCCTCCACCGCCAGCGCCCGGTGCGGGGGTACACCGCAGAGCCGTGCCGCGACGGCGTACACGTCCGGGTGCGGTTTGGGGCGCACTCCGTCCCCGGGGTCGGGGACGACGAGGTGCTGGAAGTGCCCGAGCAGTCCGGCCCGTTCCAGGCTGCCTTCGACGACGACCCTCGGGCAGTTGCTGGCCACCGCCAGGGGTAACCGGCCGGAGAGCTGTCGGACGAGCCGGACGGCGCCCGGCATGGTCACCGGTTCCTCGGTGACGAGTTCCAGGAAGTGGTCGAGAAGCGCGGCCGTCAGGTCCTCGGCCAGTTCGGGTTTCTGCACGGTCTGCGCCATGAGCCGGCCGCAGTCCTCGTAATGCCGGCCCAGGGCCTGCTCCGCGAACCCGGGCGGTGGCTGGAGGCCGTACTCCTGGAAGGCGCGGCTGCGCGCCTCCTGCCAGTGGCGTTCGCTGTCCACGAGGGTGCCGTCGCAGTCGAAGACGACGGCGTCGGGCGACCAGTTGAGCACATTGCGGTCCGAGGTGGTCATGGGAGCCTCTCCTGCCTCTGCCTGTACGCATGCGCCACTTCCGACAGGAAGTGGAAAGGTGGATTCCGCTACGTTATTCCGCCCGGGCAATTCGGCCAATTCCCCTTTTCGGTGACTCGACAGGCGCTCACAGCAGGCGTATGCCGAGCAGCCGGACGAACGAGAACCGGCCCGCCTCCCCGGCCACCCCACCCGGACGGCCCAGCACGGCATGCCCCGCTCAGCAGGACAGTCCACGCTGAAGCGGTGACCATGTGCTTCCACACGCCGAGAGGAACCTCAGGGCCGACCGCGCCGGTGACGGTGCGGTCCTCTCCCCGGTGAAGCCCATGTGAGCGGGTAGCCACCGGACGACGAGAGGCTGATCGATGACTGACACGGACGTACTGGTGGTCGGCGCAGGACCCGTGGGGCTGACACTCGCGGCCGAACTGCGCAGGCACGGCGTGGACTGCCGCATCGTCGACCGGCTGGCCGTTCCCCAGCCCCACGCCAAGGCGATCGGCATCGTGCCCCGCACCCTGGAGGTGTGGGACAGCATGGGTCTGGTGGACAGGGTGCTGGACGAGGCCGTGCCGCACCTGGGCCAGATCGTCCACGTCGACGGCAAGGCACGCCCCCCGGTCGAGCTGGCCCTGCCGCCCGAGGTCCCCTACCCCTTCGCGACGCTGCCCCAGTGCACGACGGAGCGTCTGCTCACCGAGCACCTCGCCCGTCACGGAACGGAAGTCGAACGGCCCGTCGAGCTGCAAGCAGTGGACGTACGTCCGGACGCGGTCGACGCCGTCCTCGCGCACCCCGACGGCCGGACCGAGCGAGTGTCCGCCCGCTACGTCGTGGGCTGCGACGGCGCGCACAGCTTCGTCCGCAAGGCAGCCGGTCTCACCTTCGACGGCGACGCCCTCCCCGAGCTCTACATGATCGGCGACGTCGAACTCGACTGGGAACTGCCCGCCGGCTACAGCGTGCGCTCGGTCAGCCTGGACCGGAACGGCGAGATGGACGACATGCTCGTCTGCATCCCGATGGGCGCGAGACGCTACTGGCTGTCCATGCTGCGCCCCGACTCCCCGGTCGCCCCCGCAGCCACGGCCACCGGCACAGCGCCCACCGCCGTCCCCGCCGTCGCCGCCCTCGATGACGACCCCACCACGCCGGACGACACCGCCCTGGGCTCGGGCAGCGGGAAGGGACCCGACCTCGAGCAGATCCAGGCCGTGCTCGACCGGTTGGCGCCGGAGGTGACGACCGCCTCCACCTTGCGCTGGTCGTCCGCCTTCCGTACCAGTCACCGGCTGGTGGACCGCTACCGCAACGGCCGCCTCTTCGTCGCCGGGGACGCCGCGCACATCAACCCGCCGATCGGCGGCCAGGGCCTCAACACCGGTGTGCAGGACGCGCACAACCTCGCCTGGAAGCTGGCCCTGGTCGTTCGCGGTCTCGCCGAGGAAGGCCTGCTCGACACCTACCACGCCGAACGCCACCCGGTCGCGCAGGAGATGGTCGACCGCACCGTCCAACACGCCCGCAACGTCCGGCAGGTCGGTTCCGGTCCCCTCAACGGCGGGGACCAGGCGCAGACGATGCTGTGGCGTCAGGCCCAGCTGCTCGTCTCCTACCCGGACAGCCCGTTGACCACGGCGGAGGTGGGGAACCTCGGCGCGGAAGCCGGTCCCGCCGCCGGTCACCGCGCGCCGGACTGCCGCGGTCTGGTCAGCGACCTCGCCGCCTACCCGCGACGGCTGTTCGACCTGCTCCGTACGCCGCGGCACGTGCTGCTGTTGTTCGCGGGGCCCGAGCACGCCTCGGGCCAGGGGGCCGCACAGTTCGAGGCGTGCGCCTCCGCGGCGCAGCGGGCCGCGCACGGTCTGCTCGACGCCTACTTCGTCACCGCCGCCGACGTACCGCAGGACGCCCGTCCGGTCGGTCTGCGCCCGTCGCGCGTGCGGGACACGGCCGGCGAGTTCCGTGACGCCTACGCCCCGCGGGACGGCGAGGCCATCCTCATCCGCCCGGACGGCTACGTCTCCGGGCGCTTCCACCCTGCCACACCCGAGCGTCTCGTGGCACACCTGGGTCGCACCTTCGTCTGACCGGACCTGCGGCGACGGCCCGGCGGGCGTTCGGCCGCCGGGCGCAGGCCATACGGGGGAGGTAGCGGTGTCGGCGGGCAGGCCGGCGACGTGGGTGGTTATGCATCCCTCGTCCACGTCCCCCGTCGGAGGTCGCAGTGAACCGCAGAAGGGCCCTGGCCGCGTTGGCCTGCGCGGCCGTGGGTGTCGGAGTGCTGGGTACCGCCGGGTGCGAGCGGGAGGCGGCGGACCCGGCCGTACCCGCCGCGCCGGGGTCCCCGGCCCGCCCCGCTCCCCCGCGCCCCGTCGTCCGTACGCTGCCGGGCATCGGGCCGGCCGTGCTCGGCCGTATCCCGGCGACCGCCCGTCAGGTGCTGGTCGTCACCGGCCGGACGGCCGACACCAACGAGGCCCGGGTCATGCTGTACCAGTGGGAGCCGGACGCGGGCTGGATGCCCGTCGCGGGTCCGTGGCCGGCCCGCAACGGACTGCGCGGGTGGACCGACGACCACGACGAGAACGACCTGCGCACCCCCATCGGCGTCTTCCCGCTCAGCGACGCCGGGGGGCTGCTGCCCGACCCGGGCACCCGGCTGCCGTACCACCAGGACGAGGGCTTCACCGCCTCCGGCACCGGACACCTGGGCGAGCCGCTGGACGGTGCCTTCGACTACGTCATCGCCATCGACTACAACCGGGTGCCGGGCAGCAGCCCGTTGGACGAGACCCGGCCGCTGGGCGACGGCGAGGGCGGCGGCGTGTGGCTCCACGTGGACCACGGCGGGCCGACCAACGCCTGCATCGCCCTGAACAAGGCGCACATGCTCGCGCTGCTGCGGGTCCTGGACGCGGCCCGTCACCCGGTCGTGGTGATGGGGCCCGAGGCGGCACTCCGGGCGTGATCGCGGGGAGTGCCAGGGCCGGTGCCCCGCCGAACGGCAGGGGCGTTCAGGTCACAGGGCCCCGGCGCGTCGCAGTTCGCCGAGGCGGTCGTCGACCTCGATGACCTCGTCGCGGGTGAGGGGCCGGGCCGTCCACTGGCGGGCGGCGCCGTGGGTGAGGAACTCCTCGGGCAGCGCGACCCCGTAGTGTTCGACGTAGTCGGCGGCGTCGAGCCGCCAGAAGAAGCGGCCGTCGCTCATGATGGCCGTGCCGCCGGAGCGGGTGAACTTCTTTCCCAGAATGTCCTCCGAGAAGCCCATCAGAGCGATGACGGGCGTGCCGGAGCGGAGGTATTCGGCGATCCTTCCGCGCTCCTCCTCGGGAATCACGCCGGCCTGCCGGCGGAGTTCTTCCGCGTTCTGCGCGAAGGCCGACTGGCTCGCGATCCTGCCGAATATTCCGAGGGGGACGACGTTCGTCATGGGAGGCTTTTCCAGACAGTAGGCGCGACCCGCGTGGCGGGGGGGGGGGACGGGAGGTGGGTGTGTCCCGGCTCTCCGATTTTCCCTCAGAAGCGGTGGCGGTTGACGTCCCTTTTCGCTCGGTGACCGCTTGGCCCCGGCCTTGAGACCCGTGGTACCAACTAGGTACCATCACGGCTATGCCGTCACTCAACGTGTCCTTCTCCGACGAGGAAATGGAAGGCGTCCGCGCCGCCGCCGCCGCCGAGGGCAAGAGTCTCAAGCAGTACCTGCACGACCTGGGCGTGCGCGAGATGCACCGCAAGCAGTTCGTCGCCGGGGCCACGGCGTGGGCCGACCGGCTGCGCCAGGAGTTCGACGAGGCCTTTCCCGACGAGGTGCCGTCGGCCCGGCGCGGCGGGGTCGCGGCCGCCTGATGGTCCTGCACATCGACGTCTCCTGGCTGCTCGACGTCCAGGAGGCCGCCCTCGGGCACGAGGACGTCTCCGTCACCGACTACTCCGCGCTGGTCGCGGCCGTCGCCCGGCACAAGACCCGGATGCCGACGCTGGAGGCCTCCGACCCGGACACCGCCTGGCGCGCGGCCGCGCTCCTGCACACGGTCGTCCGGCTGGAGCCCCTCCCCCACCGCAACAGCCTGTTCGCCGCCTTCGTGGCCGCCCAGTACATGGACCAGTGCGGTGAGGGCATCGACCCGCCGTACGGGGCCCTGTCGGATCTCGTCAGGAAGGTGCGCGACAGTCGGCTGGGCATCTACGCCGTCGCGGAGGCGCTGCGGTCCTGGCGCATCTGAGCGACGGGCGTCTCCGGTTCCGGCCGGCGGGGCGCACGCCTGGTCAGGGCCGCCCGCGGCGCACCGCGGCCCGTCTGCGAGGATGTCCGGCGGCCGTCCGCACCGGGTCCGCCGTGCTGCGCGGGACCCGGGGACGCGCAGGCGGCGACAGGCGGGCGGGGGCGGGTCCAGCGGCCCCGCGGGTGGGAGAGCGGAGTGGTGCGGGACGTGCCGGCATATCCGGAGTACCTTGCCGCGGCGGTGTTCGCCGCGGGCGGCCTCGTGCATGCCGTGCTGGCGCCGCACCGGTTCTCCACCGCGGTCCTGTTCTGCCTCGCGGTGACCTCTGCCGGACTCGGCGTATCCGCCCGCAGCGCGGAAGCCCACCACACCGTCGCCGCCGTGCTCGCCGTCCTCGCCCTCCTTGGGGCGCTCGCGCTGGGCCTGCTCCTGCTGGTCGACGCCGTCCTCCTGGTCCGGCGCTACGGGCCGCAGACGCCGTTGCTCGCCACCGGCGCCGCCGGCTGCGCGGTGCTGGCGGTGCTCGGCCTCGACGCTGTCCTCTACGCGGTCGGCGGGGAGGTGGCGGGTGGGCTCATGGTCGCGGTGAGCGCGGCCGCGGGGTACCTCTCGCTGCTCTTCCTCGTCTTCACCGGTTACGTGGTCGTCCGGGGTCGCAGCAGCCCGCCGCCGGGGACCACCCACGTCGTCGTGCTGGGCGCCGGGCTCGACGGGGACCGGCCCGGACCGTTGCTGCGGCGCAGGCTGGAGCGGGCCCTCGCGGTCGACGCCCCCGACGTACCGGACACGGATTCCCTGACGTTCGTCGTCTCGGGCGGGCAGGGTGACGACGAGGTCGTCTCCGAAGCGGACGCCATGGCCGACTACCTGCGCGCCCGCGGCGTGCCCTCCGACCGGATCGTGCGGGAGGACCGCTCCGTCAACACCCGGCAGAACCTGCGCTTCAGCGGGGCCCTCATGGAGCGCGCCGGTCCCGGTCACCGGGCCACGGTGGTCACCAGCGGCTTCCACGTCTACCGCACCACCCTGCTGGCCCGTCGCGCCGGCGTCCCCGTCGACGTCATCGGCGCGCCGACCTCCCCCGCGTACTGGCTCTCCGCGACCCTGCGCGAGTTCGCCGCCGTGCTGTGGCTGGACCGGCTCCCGCTGGTCGGGCTCAGCCTGCTGCTGGCCGTGCCGGTGGCGACGGCGGTCTTCGCGCACTGAGCGAGTCCTCGCGCCCTTCGCCGACGCTCTTCTCGGCGTGCCGGTGCGATGAGTTGGCCGGTCGTCGGCAGTCTCCCCCTACACGCACCTGGCGTCGGCCGAGCAGGGCCGCGGAACCGGTGGCGAGGCGGAGCGAGGGAGTCCACGATGTCCCACCCGATTCGGCTGTACATGTCGATGTCGCTCGACGGGTTCATCGCCGGGCCGGACGACCGGCCAGGCCAGGAGCTGGGGCGGGGCGGCGGACGGCTCTTCGACTGGCTCGACGACCGGGAGTCCGACGGGCCGAGCGGCCAGGTCTACCGCGAGGCGCTGGCGACGGGCGCGCTGATCTCCGGCCGGCGGACCTTCGAGCTCGCCCGGCGCTGGCAGGGCGACCATCACGACGGCGTGCTCATCCTGGTCCTGACCCACCACGCGGACGACGGGGACGAGCCACCCGGCCATGCGCGGTTCGTCACCGACGTCGACGAGTGTGCCCGGCTGGCGCGCGCCGCCGCCGGGGACCGGCCGGTCATGGTGCACGGCGCGGGGGCGGCCCAGGCGCTGCTGCGGGCCGGGCAGCTGGACGAGATGGAGATCCACCTGGTGCCGGTCCTCCTCGGGGGCGGCCGACGGCTGTTCGACCACCTCGGTGGTGAGCGCACCGAGCTCGAACTCGTCCGACGGCTCGACGACCGGGGCGTCACCCACCTCCGCTACCGGGTGCTCCGGACCGGGGAGGCGGCATGAGGACGCTCTTCGTCTCGTACCGCGTCACCGGTCTGGAGCGCTCCCTGCGCTTCTACACCGCCCTTGGCTACGGCGTGCTGGGCCGGGTCGGGACGGGCGACGGGAGCCGCCTCGTCGTCCTGAAGTTCCCCGAGGAGACGGCGGCTTCGCTGGAGCTGGTCCACCGTCCCGCCGACGGACCCGTCGACGTGGGCAGCGGGGTCGACCACCTCGCGATCCAGGTGGACGGCCTGGCCGGCACCCTGGAGGCGCTGGCCGAGGCCGGTCTGGACCCGGGGCCCGTCCAGCGTCCGGGCGGCCCCGCGGGTCCGAGGACCGCTGGCTCACGGACCCGGACGGGTACCGGATCGAACTGGTGGAGTGGCCGGCCGGACACGCCGACGGGATGACCGCGGCGGACTTCTCCTGATGAGGTGGGCGGTCCCGCCCCGGCCCTGGCGGCCGTCGCGGCCGGGTCCGCCGCCGCACCGCCGCCCCGGTCAGTCCGGTTCCGTCGTCGCGATCACCAACAGCTTCGTCACCTTGCCGTCGTCGTCGACCACGTCGCGCACGGGGCGGAAGCCCAGGCGGCGGCACATGGCCAGGCTGGCGGCGTTGTCGGCACCGACCATGCCGTAGGCCTCCTTCAGGCCGAGGTTGTCGGCGGCGTGGCGCAGCAGGCCGCGGACCACCTCGGTGCCCAGGCCGCGGCCCCAGTAGGGCGGGGCGAGCGCGGCGACCAGTTCGTGTCCGTCGACGTTGCCGGTCTTCTTGACCTCCGCGTGGCCGACGAACTGCTCCTCCTGCCATAGCCCCCACACGTCGAACAGCTGCTGGGGGTAGACGTCGGTGAGGATGGCGCGGAACAGGGTGCGGATGTCCGGCTCGGGCACGCGGTCCTGGCCCATCCAGCGGCAGACCTCCTCGTCGCGCAGGAGCTGCACGAAGTGGTCCTCGTCCTCAGGTCGGTAGGGGCGGAAGGTGAGTCGTTCGGTGTGCAGGACGGGTGTCATGCGGGCTCCTCGGGTGGTGCGGGCCAGGCGGGCGGCACCGGGCCGGGGCGCGTCGTCGCTGGGTGCGCCCCGGCCCGGTCCCGCGCAGGTGCGTCAGGCTTCGGCGTTCTCCATGCGCTCCCGCAGGCTGCGCGGGCGCATGTCGGTCCAGACCTCGTCGACGTAGGCGGAGCACTCGGTCTCGGTGCCCTCCTTGCCGACGGGCTGCCAGCCGGCGGGCACCTCGATGTCGGCGGGCCACAGCGAGTACTGGTCCTCGTCGTTGCGCAGCACCTGGTAGCGGGTGTTCTCGTCCATGTCTGTCGGTCTCGCTCTCTGGGTCGTGACGGGTGGGTGGTTCCGGTGTGCCGTGGGTCGGGTCGTGCGGTGCGGTGGTGGGGCGCGGCCCACGGGGCGGCGGGTCACCGGCGCTCGCGGGCGTGGTGGGCGATGTGGCGCAGGGCCCGGGCGAAGTCCTCGGCGGCCCGGCGCACGGTGTCGGTGGCGTGCAGGGCGGGCCGGTGGTGCCAGGTGAAGGACAGCCGGCCGCGCTGGACGGCGCCGACGATCTCCAGCGGGTGGGAGCCGCTGTCGCGCGGGTCGTGGTGGCGGCCGAACGAGCCGTGTTCGGCGCGGACCAGGCCGTCCCCGGGGTTCTCGGGGCGGGAGTCCCACTGTCCGAGGTAGTTGAAGACGACCTGTCCGTGGGCGGCGCGTCCCAGGCGCTCGCGCACCTCGGGGGGTCCGAAGGTGCGCAGGGCGCCGAAGCCGAGGCCGTTGCCGGGTACGGCGCGCAGCTGGCGGCGTACGGACTTCACCAGGGTGCGCCAGTCGCGGTCGGGGCCGAGGTCGGCGGGTTCGGGGACCTGGAGGGCGACGGGGTGGACGGTGGTGAACCAGCCGACCGTGCGGGTCAGGTCGACGTCGTCGAGGACGTCCTCGCGGCCGTGTCCCTCCAGGTCCAGGCGGACGTCCTCGTGGCCGGTCCAGCGCGCCAGGGCGAGGGCGAGGGCGGCGAGGAGCACGTCGTTGACGCGGGTGCGGTAGGCGGTCGGTGCGGCGCGCAGCAACGCCTCGGTGTCGGCCTCGTCCAGTTCGACGGTGAGCGTGTCGACGGTGCCGGTGTCGGCGCCCTCCGGTGTCTCGGACGGGAGCGGCTCGGTGTCCACGGCGCGTTCCCAGTAGGGCAGTTCGTGGTCGAGGGCGCCGGAGGCGACGTGTGCGGCGAGGCCGCGGGCCCAGTCGCGGAAGGAGGTGCTGCGTTCGCCGAGCGCCACGGGTTCGCCCTGGGCCGCCTGCCGGTAGGCGGCCTCCAGGTCGTCGCGCAGGATGCGCCAGGAGACGGCGTCCACGACCAGGTGGTGGCCGATCAGGAGGAGGAAGTCGGGCCGGTCGGCGGCGCCGGTGAACAGGGCCGCCCGCAGCAGCGGGCCGCGTGCGAGGTCGAAGCCGGTGTGCAGGTCGTCGGCGGCCTTCTCCATCGCCGTGTCGGCGTCGGTGGCGGTGAGGCCGCCGAGGTCGTGGCGGGTCAGGAGCCCGTCGCGGTCGGTGTCGTCCGCGGGCGGGTTGTACTGGCGCCAGCCGTCCCGGTCGGCGGTGAAGCGCATGCGCAGGGCGTCGTGGTGGTCGAGCAGGGCGTTGAGGGCGGTCTCCAGGGCGCCGGCGTCGACGCCGGGGGCGAGTTCCACCAGCAGGGACTGGTTGAAGTGGGCGTGGCTGGCGCGCTGTCCGGTCAGGAACCACTCCTGGATCGGGGTGAGGGGCACGTCCCCGCTCACCGCTTCCTCCCCGGTGTGCCGGGGGGCGGTGGTGACGACGCCGGCCAGCTCGGCGACGGTCTGGTGGGTGAACAGGTCGCGGGTGGTCACGTGCAGCCCGTCGCGCCGCAGCCGGGAGACGACCTGCATGCTGAGGACGGAGTCGCCGCCGAGGTGGAAGAAGTTGTCGTGCGCCCCGACGTCGGCGACGCCGAGGACGTCGCCCCAGATGCGGGCGACGCGGCGTTCGGTGTCGGTGCGCGGCGGCGTGTGCGGGCCGGTGGCGGTGTGCGCGGGCCCGGGTTCGGGGAGCGCGTTGCGGTCGGTCTTGCCGTTCGGGGTGAGCGGCAGCCGGTCCAGCGGCACGAACGCCGAGGGGATCATGTGCGCCGGGAGCAGTCCGGCGAGGTGGTCGCGCAGTTCGGGTACGGGCAGGGTGTCCGGGGCGCCGTCGGCGGGGACGACGTGGGCGACGAGCCGTGCGCCGGAGCGGCCGTCCGGGTCGCCGGCGCCGGCGCGTACGGTGACCACCGCGTCGCGCACCAGGGGGCTGCCGCGCAGCGCGCTCTCGATCTCTCCGGGTTCGATGCGGAAGCCGCGCAGTTTGAGCTGGGCGTCGGCGCGTCCGGCGAAGCGCAGGTCGCCGTTCGCGTCCCAGCGGGCGCGGTCGCCGGTGCGGTACATGCGCTCCCCGGGGGCGCCGAACGGGTCGGCGACGAAGCGGGACGCGGTCAGTCCCGGCCGGTGGAGGTAGCCGCGGGCGAGGCCGGGTCCGGAGACGTAGAGGTCGCCGGTGACGCCGGGCGGGACGGGGCGCAGGGCGGCGTCGAGGACGTGGACGCGGGTCGCGCCGGCCGGGCGTCCGATGGGCGGGGCGCCCGCGGCCGGGGTGAGCGGGCCGGTCCAGGTGGCGACGACGGTGGCCTCGGTCGGGCCGTACGAGTTGATCATCCGCCGGCCGGGGGCCCACCGTTCGACGAGGTGGGCGGGGCAGGCCTCGGCGCCGACGATGAGGGTGCGCAGGTGCGGCAGGGCGTCGGCGGTGCCCGGGTCGACCGTGGCCAGGGCGGCCGGCGGGATGAGGGTGTGGCTGACGCGCCGACCGGCGAGGACCTCGGCGAGGCGCTCGCCGACGAGGGGTCCTTCCTCCCCGGTGAGCAGGGTGGCGCCGCTGAGCAGCGACACGCACAGTTCCAGCACCGAGGCGTCGAAGCTGGGTGAGGCGAACTGCAGGACGCGGTCGCCGGGGCCCGCGTCGTAGCGGTCGGCGGCTCCCGCCGCGAAGGCGGCGAGGCCGCGGTGCGTCACGGTGACGCCCTTGGGGGTGCCGGTGGAGCCGGACGTGTAGATCACGTACGCCGGGTGGTCGACGGTCAGCGGCGAGGTGCGGTCGGCGTCCGTGGGCGCGGTGTCCGGGCCGTCGGCGTCCCACACGGCGGCGGGGTCGTCCAGGACGAGCCAGGCGCCGGCGTCGCGGAGCATGAACTCCCGGCGCTGCTCGGGGTAGTCGGGGTCGACGGGGAGGAAGGCGCCGCCGGCCTTGGTGACGGCGAGCTGCGCCACGACCGTCGCGGCGCCGCGGGGCAGGGCCAGCGCCACGATCCGCTCGGGGCCCACGCCCCGGGCGATGAGGCGGTGCGCCAGCCGGTTGGCGGCGCGTTCGACGTGGGCGTACGTCAGCTCCCGGCCGTCCGCGTCGGCCAGGGCGACGGTGTCGGGGGTGCGGGCGGCCTGCCGTTCGAACAGCTCGGGCAGGGTGGCCGGCGGGACCGGGCGGGCGGTGGCGCGGCCCTGGTCGAGTACGGCCTTGAGCGTCTCGTCGGTGGCCAGGGGCAGGGCGCCGAGCGGCCGGTCGGGGTCCTCGGCGACGGCGGTCAGGAGGGTGCCGAGCTGGTCGGCCATGCGTTCGGCGGTGGCCGCGTCGAAGAGGTCGGTGTTGTAGGTGAGGACGCCGTGCAGTTCGCCGGTGCCGGTCTCGGCGAACTCGAGGGTGAGGTCGAACGCGGCGTGCCGCAGCTCGGTGTCGACGTCGCTGACCTCGAGGCCGGGCAGGTCGAGGGCGCCGGCCGGGGCGTTCTGGAGGACCACCATGACCTGGAACAGCGGGGTGCGGCTGGTGTCGCGGACCGGCTGGACCTCGTCCACGACCTGCTCGAACGGCGCCTCCTGGTGGGCGAAGGCGTCCAGGACGGTCTCGCGGACGTCGCCGAGGAACTCGGGGAACGGGCGGTCGGGTGCGACGCGGGAGCGCAGCACGAGGGTGTTGACGAAGAACCCGACGAGGTGCTGGACCTCGGCGCGGTCACGGCCGGAGGTGACCGTGCCGACGGTGATGTCCTCGCCGCCGGTCAGGCGGGCCAGGTAGGCCTGGGCGGCGGCGACCAGGGTGGTGAACAGGGTGGCCTGCCGGTCGCGGCCCACCCGGGCGAGGCGACGGGTCGTCTCGCGGGGCAGGGAGAGCCGTACGGAGGCGCCGTGGTGGGTGCGCACCGCGGGGCGGGGCCGGTCGGTGGGCAGGTCCAGCGTCTCCAGCCCGGCCAGGTGCTCCTTCCAGTACGCGAGGTGGTCGTCGGTGCCGCGCCCGCGCTGCCAGTGGGCGTAGTCGGCGTACTGCACCGGCAGCGGCGGCAACGTGCCGGTCTCCGTGCCGAGTTCGGTGCGGTAGTAGTGGGCGAGGTCGCCGGTGAGCACGCCGGTGGACCAGCCGTCGGTGACGATGTGGTGCAGGGTCAGCGTCAAGATGTGCTCGTCGTCCGCGAGCCTGATCAGGCCCGTGTGCAGGAGGGGGCCGCGCCGCAGGTCGAAGGTGCGGGCGCGTTCGGCGTCCAGCAGGTCCGCGAGCCGGGCGTCGCGTGCGCCGCCGGAGAGCTGCGACAGGTCGTGCAGGGTCAGCGGCACGTCCCCGGCCGGGTGGACGACCTGCACGCCGTGGCCGTCGACGGCGTCGAAAGTGGTGCGCAGCGCCTCGTGCCGCTCGACCAGGGCGCGCAGGGCCGCGGTGAGGGCGGGCACGTCGAGCCGGCCGCGCAGCCGCAGGGCCAGCGCGGTGACGTACTCGCCGCTGCCGGGCGCGAACTCCTCGAGGAACCACAGGCGTTGCTGGGCGTACGACATCGGGGCGGGCGTGTCGCGGGTGACCGGGGCGATCGTCGCGGGCGCGGTGTCGCCGGGGCGTTCCTCGGTGAGGAGGGCGGCGAGGGCCTCGGGGGTGGGGTGGGTGAACACCGCGCGCGGGGAGAGCTCGGTGCCGAACGCCTCGGAGAGGCGGACGGCGAGGCGGATGCTGAGGATGGAGTCGCCGCCGAGCTGGAAGAAGTCGTCCCGTACGCCGGGGCGCGGCACGGACAGGACGTCGGCGAAGACCTCCAGGGTGCGGCGCTCGGCGTCGGTGCGCGGCTCGGCCGGCGTGTCCTGTGCGCCGCTGGCGGGTTCCGGCGCGGGCAGGGCAGCCCGGTCGACCTTGCCGTTGCGGCTGAGCGGCAGCGAGGGCAGGACGACGAACGCCGACGGCACGAGGTAGTCGGGCAGGGCGGTGCGGGCGAACTCCCGCAGGGAGGTGACGTCTTCGGCGCCGACCACGTAGGCCACCAGGCGGCGGCTGCCGGGCCGGTCCTCGCGGGCGAGCACGGTCACGTCGGTGACGCCGGGGTGGCCCGCGAGGACCGCCTCGACCTCGCCGGGTTCGACGCGGAAGCCGCGGATCTTCACCTGGTCGTCGGCGCGGCCCAGGAACTCCACGGTGCCGTCGGGGCGGCGGCGGGCCAGGTCGCCGGTGCGGTACATGCGGCTGCCGGGCGGGCCGGCCGGGTCGGCCAGGAAGCGGGCCGCGGTGTCGCCGGGGCGGCCGAGGTAGCCGCGGGCGACGCCCTCGCCGGCGAGGTACAGCTCGCCCGGGCAGCCCGGCGGCACGGGCCGCAGCCGGCCGTCGAGGACGTGGACGCGCATCTCGTCGAGCGGGTGGCCGATGGGCACGGTGTCGGGGACGGTGGCCGCGTCGGTGAGCGGGAACGACGTGGCGAACGTCGTCGTCTCGGTGGGGCCGTAGCCGTCGACGACGGCCAGCCCCGGGCAGGCGGCCAGGACGCGGCGCACGGCCGCGGCGGGCACGACGTCGCCGCCGGTCCACACCTGGCGCAGGCCGGTGAAGCAGTCCGGCGCGTCCTGCGCGAGCAGCCGGAACAGGCCGGCGGTCAGCCACAGCGCGCTCAGGCCGGTGTCGCGGACCAGCTGCCGCAGCAGCGCGGCGTCCAGCGGCCGTTCGGGAGCGACGACGACGCAGCCGCCGGTGAGCAGCGGCGCCCACACCTCGAAGGTGGCGGCGTCGAAGGCCACCGGGGAGTGCAGCAGCACCCGGTCGCACACGCCGCCGGTGAAGCGGCCGTCGGTGGCGAGGGCGGCCACGTCGCGGTGGCGTACGGCGACCGCCTTCGGCTCGCCCGTCGATCCGGAGGTGAACATCACGTAGGCGAGCCGGTCGGGGTCCGCGGGTGCGGCGGCGGGCGCGTCCGGCACGGGGGTGCGGGCGGCGGTGACGTCCTCGGCGGACAACTGGACGGTCGCACCGGCGCGTTCGATCAGCGTGCGGCGCCGGTCCTCGGGGGCGCGGGCGTCCACGGGCACGTAGGCGCCGCCCGCCTTGAGGACGGCGAGCTGGGCGACGACGAGGGCGGCGCAGCGGTCCATCAGCAGGGCCACCCGGTCCTCGGCGCGCAGTCCGCCGCCGAGCAGCCGGGAGGCCACCGCGTCGGACCACTCGTTGAGCTGACGGTACGTCAGGTACGTGTCGCCGTCGCGCAGGGCGGGCGCCTCGGGGGTGCGGTGGGCCTGCTCGGCGAACAGGGCGACGGGGCTGCTCGGTGCGGTCCGGCGGGCGGTGGTGTTCCACCGCTCCAGCAGGGCAAGGTCGTCCTCGGTCAGCGCCTCCAGGCCGGTGACGTCCGCGTCGGACTCCAGGGCGTCGGCGAGGGCGCGCAGGACGACGGTGAGGCGGTTCGCGAGGCGGTCGGCGGTGTCCGCGTCGAACAGGCCGGCGTCGTAGGCGAGGTCGAGGCCGAGGCGGTCGCCGAGGTGGGCGCGCAGGCACAGCGGGAAGGTGGGCGCGTCCTCGGCGCGCACCTCCTCGACCTGGACGCCCGTGCGGGCGGTGGCGGACTCGTCGACGGGGTAGTTCTCGAACACCACCATGCTGTCGAACAGCGCCTCGCCGGCCGGGACCTCGCTCAGCGCCTGGATGCGGGGCAGCGCGAGGTGGTCGTAGCGCCGGGTGTCGCTCTGGTGCTCCTGCACCGCGCGCAACCAGGACGCCGCTCCCCCGCCCGCGACCCGGACGCGAGTGGGCACGGTGTTGATGAACATGCCGATCATCGACTCCACGCCGGGCAGTTCGGCCGGGCGCCCGGAGACGGTGGTGCCGAACACGACGTCGTCGCGGCCGCTGTGGCGGGCCAGGAGCAGGGCCCAGGCGCCCTCGATGACGGTGTTCACCGTGAGCCCGGCCCGGGCGGCGCCCTGCCGCAGCCGCGCCGAGAGGTCCTCGTCCAGCCGCCGGCTGGTGAGGGCGGCGGCGCGGGCGCGGTGCTCCTCGGCCGGCGTGCGGTCGTAGGGCAGCGGGGTGCGGGCCGGGAACCCGGCGAGGGTGTCGGTCCAGTGGGCCTCGGCGGCGGCCTCGTCCTGGTCGTGCAGCCAGCGCAGGAAGTCGGCGTAGGGGCGCCTGACCGGTGCGGGGGCCGCCCGGCCGCCGGTGAGGGCGGCGTAGCGCTCGCACACCTCGGTGAGGAGCTGTCCGGAGCTCCAGCCGTCCAGGATCAGGTGGTGGGAGGACCACAGCAGCAGGACCTCGTCGCCGGGCAGTGCGGCCAGGGTGATGCGGGTGAGGGGTGCGGTGGTCAGGTCCATGCCGGTGGCGCGGTCGGCGGCCAGCAGGTCCTCGGTGGACGCCGTACGTTCCTCGGGCGTGAGCCGGCGCCAGTCCAGGTGGGTGACGGGCAGCTCCACGTGCCGGTGCACGACCTGGACGGGGTGCGGCAGGCCCTGCCAGTGGACGCTGGTGCGCAGGGCCTCGGTGCGGTCGGCGACCTGCTGCCAGGCGGCGGCGAAGCGCCGCGGGTCGCTCACCCCGGACAGGCGGACGGCCACGCGGTCGGAGTAGGCGCCCGCCGTGTCGACGAGGCCGTGGAAGAGCATGCCGGCCTGCAGCGGGGTCAGCGGCAGGACGTCGGCCACGTGCCGGCCGTCGCCGACGAGGCGGTCCAGCTCCGGCTGGCCGAGCCCGGCCAGCGGGAAGTCGGACGGGGTGCGGCCGCCCGCGTCGGGGCGGGCGCAGTGGGCCGCGATCTCGCGCAGCGCCGCGCACATCTCCTCGGCGAGGGTGCGGACGGTGGCCTCGTCGTAGACGGCCGGCGGGTAGGTCCACCCCAGTTCGAGCCGGCCGTCCTGCACCACGCCGGTGATGTCCAGCAGGTAGGGCCGGGGGGCGTCCGGGTCGGTGTCGGAGCCGGCCGGGGGCAGGGCGGCGGCGTACAGGCCGCTGCCGCTCGCGTCGGCGTCCCACCGGCCGTGGTAGTTGAAGCCGACCCATGGTGCCGGGGCGCCGGCCAGCGGGCTGTCGGGCAGCAGGTGGCGCAGGGCGCCGTGGCTCAGGCCGTGCAGGGGCACCGCGCGCAGCTGTTCCTTGACCGAGCGGAGGGTGTCGTGCCAGCCGGCGTCGGGGGCGACGGTCAGCGCGAGCGGGAACTCGGCGGTGAACCAGCCGACCGTCCGGGACAGGTCCAGGTCGTCGAAGAGGTCCTCGCGGCCGTGGCCCTCGATGCCGACCAGCACGCCGTCACGTCCGCACCAGCGGGCCAGGGTGCGGCCGAGGGCGCTGAGCAGGACGTCGTTGACCTGGGTGCGGTAGACCTCGGGGACCTGGCGCAGCAGGGCCTCGGTGGTCTCCGGCTCCAGTTCCACGGTGACCGTGGCGGCGGTGCCGTGGGTGTTGGGGCCGGGGCGGCCCGCGGGCAGGTCGGCGGGGGCCTCGGCGGTGCGCCGCCAGTGGTCGAGGTCGCCGTCCAGGGCGCCGGAGCGGGTGTGGTCCTCCAGCCGGGCCGCCCAGTGGCCGTAGGCGGTGGTGGCCGGGGGCAGCTCGACGGGGTGTCCGGCGGCGGCCTGCCGGTGGGCGGTCTCCAGGTCGGCCAGCAGGATGCGCCAGGAGACGCCGTCGACGGCCAAGTGGTGGACGGTGAAGAGCAGTTGGGCGTGGGCGTGCGGGCCCCGGTCGAGGAGGAGGACGCGCGCCACCCGGCCCTCGGTGGGGTCGAGGGCGGCGCGGGCCTCGTCCGCGAGGCGGGCCGCCTCGGTCTCCAGGGCGGGGCCGTCGAGGCCGGTCACGTCGTGCAGGGTGACGGTGCCGTCCGGGGCGCCGGGCAGGACCTCCTGGCGCCAGCCGTCCTCGGTGCGGCGGAAGCGGGTGCGCAGCGCCGGGTGGTGGCCCACCAGGGCGTCCACGGCGGTGCGCAGGGCCGACAGGTCGGTGCCGGGGGCGAGTTCGAGGCGCTGCGACATGGTGAAGCGCAGCGGGTCGCCGGGGCCGCGGCCGTCGAGGTACCAGTGCTGGATGGGGGTGAGCGGGGCCTCGGCGGGGGCGGTGGTGTCGGTGGTGACCGGTGCCGACTCGGTGACGCGCAGGGCGAGTTCGGCGACGGTCTGGTGGCGGAAGACGTCCTTGGTGGTCAGTGCGAGACCGGCCTGGCGGGCCCGGGAGACGATCTGGATGCTGAGGATGGAGTCGCCGCCGAGCGCGAAGAAGTTGTCACGTGCGCCCACCCGTTCGACGCGCAGGACGTCGGCCCAGATCGTGGCCAGCGTCTGTTCGGTGCCGGGGCGGGGCGCCACGTGGCCGGCCGCGGTGTCGGGCTGCGCGGGCGGGGCGGGCAGGGCGCGCCGGTCGGTCTTGCCGCTGGTGGTGCGCGGGATCCGGGTCAGCGGCACGAAGGCGGCCGGCACCATGTGGTCCGGCAGGGTGCGGCGCAGCGCGAGGCGCAGCGCGTCGGCGTCCGGGGCGGTGTCCCCGGCGGGCACCAGGTACGCCACGAGCATGAGGCGGCCCGCGTGGTCGCGTGCCGTGACGACGGCGTCGGCGACGTCCGGGTGGGCGAGCAGCGCGGCCTCGATCTCGCCGGGTTCGATGCGGAAGCCGCGGATCTTGATCTGTTCGTCGGCGCGGCCCAGGAACTCCAGCAGCCCCTGTGCGTCGCGGCGGGCACGGTCGCCGGTGCGGTACATCCGCTCCCCCGGCGCGCCGAAGGGGTCGGCGAGGAACCGCGCGGCGGTCAGCCCGGGGCGGCCCAGGTAGCCGCGGGCGACCTGGGCGCCGGCGAGGTACAGCTCGCCGGGCGTGCCGGGCGGCACCGGGCGCAGGGCGCCGTCGAGGACGTAGGCGCGCAGGTTGGCGCCGGGCCGGCCGATGACCGGCCGGTCGGGGCGGTCGGTGACGCGGCCGTAGGTGGCGTCGACGGTGCACTCGGTGGGGCCGTACATGTTGTAGGCGGTGACGCCGAGTTCGGCGGCGGCGCACAGGTCGCGCCAGGTGTCGGGGCCGGTCGCCTCGCCGCCGACGAGCAGGACGCGGGGGTGGTGGCGGCCGGGGGCGAGGAGGCCGGCGGCGAGGAGTTCACGCAGGAAGGACGGAGTGACGTTGACCAGGTCCAGGTTCCGGTCGGCGATCTGCGCGCAGAACGCCTCGGGGTCCAGGCGCACGTCCTCGTCGATGAGGTGCACCTCCTGGCCGAGGGCGAGCAGCAGCGGGCCCTCCCAGGAGGTGTCGAAGGAGAACGAGGCGCTGAGCGCGGCGCGCAGCCGCCGCCCGTCCGCGGTGTGCGGGGCGACGAGCCCGTCGCGGTGGTCGTGGACGAGGTTGACCAGGTGGCGGTGTTCCACGACGACGCCCTTGGGGCGGCCGGTGGAGCCTGAGGTGTAGATCATGTAGGCGGCGTGCTGCGGGAGCAGCGGGGCCGGGCGGTCGCGGTCGGTGGGGTCGTGGGCGGGCAGCCGGTCCCAGGGGGTGGTGCGCAGCGCGTCGGCGGTGAGCACGACGCGCGGGGCGGCGTCCTCGAGGAGCCCGGCGGCGCGTTCGGCGGGCAGGTCGGGGTCGAGGTGGAGCAGGGTGCCGCCGGCCTTGGCGACGGCGAGCACCGCCACCACCAGCTCGGAGGTGCGCGGCAGCCGGACGGCCACCACCCGCTCGGGTCCGGCGCCCAGCGCCAGCAGGTGGTGGGCGAGCCGGTTCGCGCGGTCGTTCAGGGCGGCGAAGTCGAGGGTGGCGTCCCGGGCGACCAGCGCGGTGGCGTGCGGGGTGCGGGCGGCCTGCGCCTCGAAGAGGGCGGGGAAGGTGGTGCCCGGGACGGTGAGGCGAGTCCCCTGCCCGTCGTGCAGCACCCGCCGCCGTTCGTCGGCGGTCATCAGTTCCAGCGCCCGTACGTCGCGGTCCGGTTCCCGCACCGCCGCCTCCAGCAGCAGGCGCAGGCGGGCGGCCAGGCCGCGGACGGTGTCCTCGTCGAACAGGCCGGTGTCGTACTCCAGGTGACCGGTGACGCCGTCGTCGCCCTCGACGAAGTCGAAGGCCAGGTCGAAGGTGGCGTGCCGGACCGGCGGCAGGAGCGGCTCGGCGTCCAGGCCGGGCAGTTCGGGTGCCTCGACGCCCAGGTTGTGCAGGGCGACCATGACCTGGAACAGGGGGGTGCGGCTGGTGTCGCGTTCGGGCTGGAGGGCGTCCACCAGTCGCTCGAACGGCACGTCCTGGTGGGCGAAGGCGTCCAGGACGGTGCCGCGCACCTGCTCCAGCAGCGCACGGAACGACGTGCCGGGCCGTACCTGGTTGCGCAGCACCAGCGTGTTCACGAACATGCCGACGACGTCGTGCAGTTCGGGGCGCTCGCGGCCGGCGGTGACGGTGCCGACGGCGAAGTCGTCCTGGCCGGCCCAGCGGGACAGCAGGACCGTGCAGCCGGCGAGCAGGGTCATGTAGAGGGTGGCGTCGGCCTCCCGGCCCCGCTCGCGCAGCCGGTCGGTCAGTTCGGCGGGCAGCGTGAAGGTCACGAGCGCGCCGTCGCGGGTGCGGACGGCGGGACGCGGCCGGTCGGTCGGCAGCTCCAGCGGCGGTACGCCGGCCAGTCGCTCGCGCCAGTGGGCGAGTTGCCGCTCGACCTGGTCGGTGCGGGCGCGCTGCCAGGTGGCGTGGTCGGCGTAGCGCACGGGCAGGCCGGGGAGTTCGGGGTCGCGGCCCTCGTGGGCGGCCGCGTACAGCTCGCCGAGGTCGCGGCCGAGGACGCCGAGGGACCAGCCGTCGGTGACGATGTGGTGGACGGCGAGGGCCAGGACGTGCTCGTCGTCCGCGGTGCGGGCCAGGCGGGCGCGCAGCAGCGGCCCGATCGCCAGGTCGAAGGGAGTGGTGGCCTCGCGCTCCAGCAGGTCCTCCAGGGCGGCCGTCGGGTCGGCGGCGGTGGTGAGGTCGACCACGGTCAGGGCGGCCGGGTGCGGCGGGTGCACCACCTGCCGGGGCTGCCCGTCGTGTTCGGCGAAGGTGGTGCGCAGGGACTCGTGGCGGGCGACGAGGCCGTCCAGGGCGGTGCGCAGGGCTCGTTCGTCGAGCGGGCCGCGCAGGCGCAGCACAGACAGCGTCGTGTACTCGGTGCTGCCGGGCTCGAACCGGTCGAGGAACCACAGGCGTTGCTGGGCGTACGACAGCGGCGCCGGGGTCTCGGGGGCGGTCGCGGGGATCGCGTCGGCGGGCGCGGCGGAGGTGTCGCCCACGGGGTCGCCGAGTTCGGCGGCGAGCGCGGACACGGTGCTGTGGGTGAACAGCACGCGCGGGGACACGTCGGGGCCGAACGCGGCGCGCAGCCGGGCGGTGACGCGGACGGCGAGGATGGAGTCGCCGCCGAGGGCGAAGAAGTCGTCGCCGGCGGACACCTCCTGGACCCCGAGGACGTCCGACCAGGCGGCGGCGACGGCCCGTTCGGCGGGGGTGCGCGGTGCGGTGCGGTCGGTGTCGGCGGCGTAGCCGTCCGCCGTCGGGGCGGGCAGGGCGCGCCGGTCGAGCTTGCCGTTGACGGTGAGCGGGAGGGCGTCCATCGGGACGTAGGCGGCGGGCACCATGTGGGCGGGCAGCAGCCGCTCCAGGTGGGCGCGCAGCTCGGCCGCCGGGGGTGTCGCGCCGCCGGTGCCGACGACGTGGGCCACCAGGCGGCGGGTGCCGGAGGTGTCCTCGAACACGCCGACGGCGGTGTCGGCGACACCGGGGTGGGCGTGCAGGGCGGCCTCGATCTCGCCGGGCTCGATGCGGTAGCCGCGGATCTTCACCTGGGCGTCCGCGCGGCCGAGGTACTCCAGGGTGCCGTCGGGCCGCCACTTCGCGCGGTCGCCGGTGCGGTACATGCGGCTGCCGGCCGGTCCGAACGGGTCGGCGAGGAAGCGGGTCGCGGTCAGACCGGGGCGGCCCAGGTAGCCGCGGGCCAGGCCCTCCCCCGCGACGTACAGCTCGCCCGTCGCGCCCGGCGGCAGGGGGGCCAGGTCCGCGTCGAGCACGTAGACCCGGAGGTCGGGTATCGCGACGCCGATGGGGCTGGCGGGACCGTGCGCGGCGGCGGCGGGGTCCAGCGGGGCGTGGGTGACGTGCACGGTGGTCTCGGTGATGCCGTACATGTTGACCAGGCGGGGGGTGTCGGCCGGGTGGCGAGCCCACCAGTCGGTGAGCCTGCCGACGTCGAGGGCCTCACCGCCGAAGACCACCGTGCGCAGGGCGAGGCGGGCACCGGTGTCGGGGTGTTCGGCGTCCGCGCGCACCAGCGGGTAGAACGCGGACGGCGTCTGGTTGAGGACGGTGACCCCTTCGTCGGCCAGCAGCCGCAGGAAGTCCTCCGGGGAGCGGGCGGTCTCGTCGGGCACGACGACGAGCCGGCCGCCGTGCAGCAGCGGGCCCCACAGCTCCCACACGGAGAAGTCGAACGCGTAGGAGTGGAACAGCGTCCACACGTCGTCCGGGCCGAAGTCGAACCACGGGCGGGTTTGGGTGAACAGCCGCACCACGTTGGCGTGCGGGATCACCACGCCCTTGGGGCGGCCGGTGGAGCCGGAGGTGTAGATGGCGTAGGCGGGGCTCTCCGGCAGGGGACGGCGGGCCGGCTCGGGGCCGGTGGCCGGGCGCCGGGCGAGGCCGGCTCCCTCGTCCGGGGCGTCGAGCAGGACGACGGGCACACCGGTGCCGTCGACGCGGGCCGCGGTGCCGGTGGTGGTCACCAGGGTGACGGGGGTGGCGTCGGTGAGGAGGTCGGCGATGCGTTCGGCGGGCGAGTTCGGGTCGATCGGCAGGTAGGCGGCGCCGGCCTTCAGCACGGCCAGGACCGCGACGACCTGGTCGGTGGAGCGGGGCAGGGCGAGTGCGACGAACCGCTCGGGTCCGGCGCCGAGTTCGGCGAGCCGGTGGGCGAGGCGGCCGGCGCGGGCGTCCAGGGTCGCGTAGTCCAGGTGCTCGGTCCCGCAGGTGACGGCGACGGCGCCGGGGGTGCGGGCGGCCTGCGCCTCGAACAGGTCCACCAGGGTCTCGGCGGGGCGGCCGGACGCGGTGCCGTTCCAGTCGGTGAGGATGCGGTGGCGTTCCTCGGCCGTCGTCCAGGCCAGGGTGCGCAGCGGCCGGTCGGTGCCGTCGGCGAGCCCGGTCAGGAGCAGGCAGAGCCGGCCGGCGAGGGCATGGACGGTCGCCGCGTCGAACAGGTCCGGGTCGTAGGCGAGGTCGAAGCCGAGGCGTTCGCCGTGGTAGGCGCGCAGCACGAGCGGGTAGTTGGTGGCGTCGCGGGAGGAAACGTCGACCAGGCGGATCCCGGAGCCGGCCGTGCGGGCCTCGTCGAAGGGGTAGTTCTCGAAGGCGACCATGCTGTGGAAGAGCGGGCTGCCGGACGGCACGTCGCCGAGCTGGGTCAGCTCGGCGAGCGAGGCGGCGGCGAAGCGTCTCGACTCGGCCTGGGCGTCCTGGAGTTCGCGCAGCCAGTCCCCGGCGGGGCGGGCCTGGTCGACGCGGACGCGGGTGGGCACGGTGTTGATGAACATGCCGACCATCGACTCGACGCCGGGCAGGTCGTCGGGCCGTCCGGAGACGGTAGTGCCGAACAGCACGTCGTCCTGGGCGGCGTAGCGGGCGAGCAGCAGCGCCCAGGCGCCCTGGACGACCGTGTTGAGGGTGAGGCCGGCCTCACGGGCCGTGCGCGCGAGGCGGGCCGACGTCTCCGCGTCCAGACCGGCCGTGTGCAGGGCGGCGGAGCGGGCCTGGTGGGCCTCGCGCAGGGGGCGGTCGGCGGGCAGCGGGGTGGGTTCGGCGAACCCGGCGAGGACGCCCTGCCAGTGGGCGCGGGCGGCGTCGGGGTCCTGGTCGGCGAGCCAGCGCACGTAGTCGCCGAACGGGCGGCGCAGCGGCGGGCGGGACTCGGTGCCCGCGGTGAGCGCGGCGTACTCCTCGCACACCTCGGTCAGCACCTGGGCGAGGCTCCAGCCGTCGAGGATGAGGTGGTGGGAGGTCCACAGCAGGTGCAGCCGGGCGTCGGGCAGCCGGACCAGGGTGAGCCGCATCAGCGGTGCCGCGGCGAGGTCGATGCCCCGGGCCAGGTCGCCGGCGCGCAGCCGGGTCAGGCGCTCGGCGCGTTCCACCTCGTCCAGCTCGCGCCAGTCGAGGTGGGTGACCGGAACCCGGACGTCGCGGCGCACGACCTGGAGGGGGACGGGCACGTCCTCCCAGACGACGCAGGTGCGCAGGGCCGGCGTGCGGTCGGTGACGCGCTGCCAGGCGACGGCGAAGGCGTGCGGGTCGGCGACGCCGTCGAGGAGCAGGCCGGCCTGGTCGACGTAGACGTCGTCGGGGCCGCCGACCAGCCGGTGGAAGAGCATGCCCTCCTGGAGCGGGGTGAGCGGCAGCACGTCCTCCACGTCGCGGCCGTCACCCACGAGGCGGTCCAGGCGGTCCTGGTCGAGGCGGGCCAGCGGGAAGTCGGACGGGGTGCGGCCGCCCGCGCCGGGCCGGGCGCAGTGCTCGGTGATCGCGGCGAGCGCGGCGGTCATGCCGTCGGCGAGGGCGCGGACGGTGGCCTCGTCGTGCACCTGGTCGCTGTAGTGCCAGGTGAGGTGGAGTTCCCCGTCGGTGACCACGGCGGAGACGTCCAGCAGGTGGTCCAGGGGGGTGTCCGGGGCGATGTCGCGGCCGGGCGTCCGGCCCGCCGGGGCGAAGTCGCCGCCGTCGCCGGCCTCCCACTGGCCGTGGTAGTTGAAGCTGATCTGCGGCAGCGGTACGTCTCTGAGGGCACGGGCGGCCGGGTCGGGCGAGCCGAGGCGGGCCAGGGCCTCGTACGTCAGGCCGTGCCGGGGCACGGACCGCAGCCGCTCCTTGACCGCCTTGAGGGTGGCGCCCCAGTCGGGCGCACCGGACGGTCCGGCGGGCGCGAGGGTGACGGGGTACTGGGCGGTGAACCAGCCCACCGTGCGGGACAGGTCCAGCGTGTCGTCCTCGCGGCCGTGCCCCTCGAGGAGGACGGTCACCCGCTCGGCGCCGGTCCAGTCGGCGAGGACCCGGCTCAGCGCGCCGAGCAGCACGTCGTTGACCTGGGTGCGGTAGACGGCGGGCACGCGGCGCAGCAGCGCCTCGGTGGTGGCGCGGTCCACGCGGGCGTCGAGGGTGCGGACCGAGCCGGCCGTCGGGGTGCCGGGGCGGTCCACGGGCAGCGGGGTGCGGGGCTCGGCGGCCTCGGCCGTCCAGTGCGGCAGGTCGGCGTCGAGCTCGCCGTCGCGGACCCGGCGCGCCAGGTGCGCGGCCCAGTCGGTGAACGGTGTGGCGACGGGCTCCAGGCGGACCGCCCCTCCCCCGGCCGCCTGCCGGTAGGCCTCGGCGAGGTCGCCGAGCAGGATCCGCCACGAGACGCTGTCCACCGCCAAGTGGTGTGCGGTGACGAAGAGTTGCGGCCGCTCGCCGGAGCGGGTGAACAGGGCGGCGCGCAGCAGGGCGCCGGTCTCCGGGTCGAGGGCGGAGCGCGCGGCCCCGGCGGCCCGCTCGCGCTCCGCCGCCGGGTCGGCGGGCCCGGACAGGTCGTGGCGGGTGAGCAGCCCGGTGGCCGGGCCCTCGCCGGGGTGCTGGCGCCAGGTGTCGCCCGAGCGGGCGAACCGGGTGCGCAGCGCCGGGTGGTGGGCGGCCAGTGCCTCCAGGGCGCGCTCCAGCGCCGGGGCGTCGAGGTCGTACGGCAGGTCCAGCAGCATCGACATGCTGAAGTGCTCGAGCGGTCCGTGGGTGGCGAAGAACCACTCCTGCACGGGGGTCAGCGGTGCCGGGCCCTCCTCGGCGGTGCGCCGGGGCGCGGGCACCTGCGCGGTGCGCACGGACGCGGCGGCGGCGAGGTCGGCGACGGTCTGGTGGCGGAAGACGTCCCGTGAGGTCAGGTGCAGCCCGGCCGCGCGGGCGCGGGAGACGGCCTGGATGCTGAGGATGGAGTCGCCGCCCAGCTCGAAGAAGTTGTCCGTCACACCGACCCGGCGCGCGCCCAGCACCTCGGCCCAGATGCGGGCGAGGGTCTCCTCCTCGGGGGTGCGCGGGGCGACGAACTCCCGCTCCTGCTCGCCGCCTTCGAAGTCGGGCACGGGCAGGGCACGCCGGTCGACCTTGCCGCTGACGGTCATCGGCAGGGCGTCGAGCACGGTGAAGGAGGACGGCACCATGTGGTCGGGCAGCACCTGTCGCAGGGCGGCCCGCACCTCGCCCGCGGCGGGCGGGGCGCCCGGGTCGGCGGGGACGAGGTGGGCGGCGAGCCTGACGTGGCCGTGCGGGTCGGTGACGGCGACGACCGCGGCGGCGGCGACCTCGGGCAGGTCGGTGAGGGCCGCCTCGACCTCGCCGGGCTCGATGCGGTGGCCGCGCACCTTCACCTGGTCGTCGGCGCGGCCCAGGTAGTCCAGGCGTCCGTCGGCGCTCCAGCGGGCCAGGTCGCCGGTGCGGTACATACGGGCGCCGGGCGGGCCGAACGGGTCGGGCAGGAACCGCGCGGCCGTCAGTCCGGGCCGCCCGCTGTAGCCGCGGGCCAGTTGCACACCGGCCAGGTACAGCTCGCCGCCGACGCCGGGCGGCACGGGGCGCAGCCGGTCGTCGAGGACGTAGGCGCGCACGTTGGGCAGCGGCCGGCCCACGGTGGGCCGGCCGTCGCCGGCTATCCGGCAGGCCAGCGCGTCGACGGTGCACTCGGTGGGGCCGTAGAAGTTGTACGCGGCCACGTCGCGCCGCGCCGCCAGCTCCCGCCACAGGGCGGGTCCGACGGCCTCGCCGCCGAGCATGAGGACGCGCGGGTGGTGGCGGGGGTCGGTGAGCAGCCCGGCGGGCAGCAGCTGGCGCAGGTAGGTGGGGGTGAGGTCGAGGAAGTCGATGCGGTGCTCGACGACGTACTCGACCAGGGCGGCGGCGTCCAGCCGGGTCGTCTCGTCGACCAGGTGCAGCGGGTGGCCGTCGGCCATCAGCAGCACGCCCTCCAGGGAGGTGTCGAAGGAGAACGACGCCGTGAGCGCCACCCGCAGCGGCCCGCCGCCCGCCTCGGCGACGAAGCCCTCGCGGTGGCCGGCGAGGAGGTTCGCCAGCGACCGGTGGGCCACGGCGACGCCCTTGGGGCGGCCGGTGGAGCCGGAGGTGTAGATGACGTAGGCGGTGGTGTCGGGGTGCGGGGGCGCCAACGGGGCGTCGGCGACCGCGTCCTGAGCGTCGTCCCCCTCCCCCAGCGCGGTCTCGTCGGCGATGGCGCCTTGTGCGTCGTGCGCCTCCCGCAACGCGGCCTCGTCGAGGACGAGCGCGGGGCGGGCGTCGTCGAGCAGGAACCGCACCCGGTCCTCGGGCAGCGCCGGGTCCAGGGGCAGGTAGCCGGCGCCTGCCTTCCAGACGGCGAGGATCGCCACGATCATGTCGGCGGTGCGCGGGAGCCGGAGGGCGACCAGGCGTTCGGGGCCCGCACCGCGCGCCACGAGGTGACGGGCGACGCGGTCGGCGCGCGCGTCGAGCCTCGCGTAGTCCAGGCGGACGTCCCCGGCGACGAGGGCGGTGGCGTCCGGGGTGCGGGCCGCCTGCTGAGCGAACAGCTCGGGCAGGGTCTCCTCGGGGACCGCGAGCGCGGTGGCGTTCCAGTCGTGCGTGACCTGCCGCTCCTGCTCGGGCGAGAGCAGGGGCAGGGCGCCGAGCGGACGGTCGGGCTCGGCGGCGGCGCCGTCCAGGGTGCGCAGCAGCTGGTCCGCCATGCGTGCGGCGGTGCCCGCGTCGAACAGGTCGGTGCGGTACTCCAGCAGGCCGGTCAGCCCGTCGCCATCGGGCACGAACTCGACGCTCAGGTCGAAGGTGGCGGCCCGCCGGGGCACGGCGACCGGGGAGGCGGACAGGCCGTGCGGGTCGGGCGCGGTGGGCGGTGCCGGGTGCAGCAGGACCATCACGTCGAACAAGGGGTTGCGGCCGGCTTCGCGGGTCGCGCCGACGGCCTCGACCAGCCGCTCGAACGGCGTGTCACCGTGCGCGAAGGCGTCGTTGACGGTGTCGGCGGCCGCGGTGAGCAGGTCCCGGAAGGAGCCGCCGGTCTCGACGCGGGTGCGCAGCGCGACGGTGTTCACGAAGAACCCGACGGCCCGCTCCAGGTCGGTGCGGCCGCGCCCGGGGGTGAGCGAGCCGACGGTGATGTCGTCCTGCCCGGACCAGCGGGCCAGCAGGGTCTGGCAGGCGGCGACCAGGGCGGTGAACAGGGTGGTGTGCCGGTCGGCCGCGAGCTGCTTCAGCCGGGCGGTGGTGGCGGCGGGGACGGTGAAGGTGTGCACGGCGCCCGCGCCGGACTCCTCGCCGCGGCGGGGCCGGTCCAGCGGCAGTTCGGGGGCGACCGCCCCGGACAGCTGCTCCTTCCAGTACGCCAGGTGGCGTTCCAGCCGGGCGCCGGACAGCTGCTCGCGCTGCCAGACGGCGAAGTCCGGGTACTGGGTGGCCACCGGCGCCGGGGCGGGGCTCTCGCCCCGGGCGAGGGCGTCGTAGGCGGTGATCAGCTCGTCGAGCACGACGCCCATGGACCAGCCGTCGGTGACGATGTGGTGGGCCGTCAGCAGCAGGACGTGCGCCTCGGGGGCCTCGCGCAGGAGCAGGGCGCGCAGCAGCGGCCCGGCCTCCAGGTCGAAGGGGCGCTCGTACTCGGCCAGCAGCGCCGCCTCCAGGCCGTCGCCGGTCCCTTCCGTGAGGTCGTGGACGGGCAGCGGGAGCGGCCCGGCGGGGTGCACCCGCTGCGCGGGGGTGCCGTCGTGCTCCTCGAACGTGGTGCGCAGCGCCTCGTGCCGCGCCACCACGTGCTCCAGTGCGGCGGCCAGGGCGGTGTGGTCGAGGACGCCGGTCAGGCGCAGCGCGACGGCGCTGTTGTAGCGCGGGTCGCCGGGGCGCAGCCGGTCCAGGAACCACAGGCGCTGCTGGGCGAAGGACAGCGGCAGCGGGCGGGTGCGGTCGGCGCGCGGGATGGCCTGCCGGGCGGTGCCGGGGGCGCCGGCGGCGGCCCGTCCGGCCAGGCGGCGGCGGAGTGCTTCCTGGAGGTCCTGCGGGAGGGCCTCGGCACGGTTTCGCTTCGAAGACGTCATGGTCGTCCGGTCCTCACCGTTCTTCGTGGTCGCTGTCGCCGCGTGCGGCGTCTTCGAGTTCGCTCAGCACCTGTTCCTCCACCAGGTCCGCCAGGGCGGCGACGGTGCGGCCCACCAGGACGTCCCGGGGCGTGAGGTGCACGCCGAAGGTGTCGTTGGCGCGGGAGGCGATGAGCAGGGCGCGCAGGGAGTCGCCGCCCAGGGCGAAGAAGTCGTCCTCGGCGCCCACGGTGGTCTCCAGGGCCTCCTCCCACAGGGCGGCGACGGCCTCCTCGGTGGGGGTGCGGGGCGGTACGTGCGCGGCGTCGGGCTGCCGCGTCTCCGGGCCGGGGGCGGGCAGCGCGGCCCGGTCGGTCTTGCCGTTCTCCGTGAGCGGGAAGCGGTCCATCGTCACGAACGCCGAGGGCACCATGGGCGCGGGCAGGGTGCGGGCGGCCAGGGCCCGCAGCTCGGCGGCGGCGGGTGGTTCGGCGCCGGGGGCGACGAGCACGTGGGCGACCAGGCGCGGCAGTCCCGGTTCGTCCTCCCGCACGCTCACCACGGCGTCCAGGACCGCGGGGTGGCGCACCAGGGTCGCCTCCACCTCGCCGGCCTCGATGCGGTGGCCGCGCAGCTTGAGCTGGTGGTCGGTGCGGCCCAGGTAGTGCAGTTCGCCGCGGGCGTCGCGGCGGACCAGGTCGCCGGTGCGGTACATGCGGGCGCCGGGCGGGCCGAACGGGTCGGCGGTGAAGCGCGTCGCCGTCAGGCCGGGGCGACCCAGGTAGCCGCGGGCCAGGGCCGGTCCGGCGAGCCACAGTTCGCCGGGCACGCCGTCGGGGACGGGGCGCAGGTGGGCGTCGAGGACGTAGGTGGCGGTGACGGGCAGGGCGCGGCCGATGGGCGGTGCCCCGCCGTCCGGTGCGAGCGGGTCGGACCAGGTGGCGACGACGGTGGCCTCGGTGGGCCCGTAGGAGTTGATCATGCGGTGGTGGGGGGCCCAGCGGGCGACCAGTTCGGCTCGGCAGGCGTCCGCGCCGACGATCAGGGTGTGCAGGTCGGGCAGGGTGCCGGGGGTGTCCGGCGGGAGGGTGGCGAGCGCGGCGGGCGGCAGCAGGGTGTGCGTGATGCGCGCGTCGCGCAGGACGCGGGCGAGTTCGTCGCCGAGCAGCGGTCCGGGCGGTGGTACGACGAGGGCCGCGCCGTGCGGCAGGGACATGCACAGCTCCAGTACGGAGGCGTCGAAGCTGGGCGTGGCGAAGGCCAGGACGCGGTCCCCGGCGCCCACCTGGTAGTGCGCGGCCTCGGCGGCGGCGAACGCGGCGAGGCCCCGGTGGGTGACGACGACGCCCTTGGGGGTGCCGGTGGAGCCGGAGGTGTAGATGACGTACGCCGGGTCGTCGAGGTGCAGCGGGCGGACGCGGTCGGGGTCGGCGGGCCGGTGGCCCGGCGTGCCGTCGGGCGGTGCGGCGAGCAGGTCGGCGACCTCCTCGGCGGTCAGGGTGACGGCGGGGCGCGCGTCGCGCAGCATCAGCGCGACCCGCTCGGCCGGGTAGCCGGGGTCCACCGGGAGGAACGCGGCGCCCGCCTTGGCGACGGCGAGCTGGGCGAGGACCATGTCCGCCGAGCGCGGCAGGACCAGCGCGACGATGTCGCCGGGCCCCGCTCCGCGGGCGATGAGCCGGTGCGCCAGCCGGTTGGCGCGGGCCTCCGCCTGCGCGAAGGTGAGGGTCGACTCCCCCGCTTCGAGGGCGGGTTCGCCGGGCCGACGGTCGACGGCGGCCTCGATCAGCGCGGGCAGCATCGCCGGGGGCGGCGGTGCCTGGTGCGGGCGGGCGGGTCCGTGCAGCAGCCGGTGGCGTTCGGCCGGCGGCAGTACGTCCACCGTCCGCAGCGGCGCCTCGTCGCCGGAGGCGGCCAGGGCGGTCAGGGTGTGCATCAGCCGCGCGGCCAGGGCGTCGGCGGTGGACTCGTCGAAGTACCGCGGGTCGTAGCCGAGTTCCACGGTCAGCTCGTCGCCGGGCGAGATCACCACGGTGAGCGGGTAGTTGGTCGCCTCGCGGGCGTCCAGTCCGTGCACGTGCACGCCGTGCGCTCCGGCGGTGGCGTCGCCGACCGGATAGTTCTCGAACACCAGCAGGCTGTCGAACAGGGCCGTGCCGGCGGGCAGTTCGCTCCACTGGTGGAGGTCGGTGAGCGGTACGTGGTCGAAGCGCCGGTCCTCGGCGCGGGCGGCCTGCACCTCCCGGAGCCAGGCGGGGCACGGCGTGGACTCGTCCACGGCGACCCGCGCGGGCAGGGTGGTGATGAACAGGCCGGTGATGGTGTCCGCGCCCGGCAGGTCGGCGGGCCGCCCGGAGACCGTGGTGCCGAAGCACACGTCCCGCCCGCCGCCGGAGCGCGCCAGCAGCAACGCCCAGGCGCCCTGGACGAGGGTGTTGAGGGTGAGCCGGTGGCGGCGGGCGAAGTCGGTCAGGCGGGCGGTGCCGGCCGCGTCGAGCCGCTGCGACAGCCAGGTGCCCGACCGGGCGGCGGCGCCCGGGGCGGGCCTGCGGTCGTACGGCAGCGGGGTCGGTGCGGCGTACCCGGCGAGGGCGGCCTTCCAGTGTTCCTCGGCGGCGGCGTCGTCCCGGTCGGCCAGCCAGGCGGCGTAGTCCGCGAACGGACGCCGGGCCGGGAGGCGGGGCTCGGTGCCGGCGGCGAGCGCGGCGTGCACCTGGAGGACGTCCGACAGGACGTGGAAGACGCTCCAGCCGTCCAGCAGGACGTGGTGGAAGGTCCACACCACGCGCACCTCGTCCGGGCCGAGCCGGATCAGGGTGACGCGCAGCAGCGGGGCGCGGCCCAGGTCGATGCCGCGGGCGCGGTCCTCGTCGAGCAGCCGGCGCAGTGCGTCCTCCTGCTCCGCCGCGCCGAGGCCGCTCCAGTCGAGCCGGGTGACGGGCAGCGGGACGTGGCGGTGCACGGTCTGCAGCGGCACCGGGACCCCGGTGAGGGCGACGGCGGTGCGCAGCACGGGCGTGGCGTCCACGACGTGCTGCCAGGCCCGCGCGAGCAGCGCGGGGTCGCGCACGCCGTCGGCGACGAAGGTGATCTGCTCGACGTAGAGGCCCTCGCCGGGCTCGTCCATGCCGTGCACGACCATGCCGGTCTGGGTGGGGGTGAGCGGGTAGACGTCCGTCACGTCCCGGCCGTCGCCGACGAGCCGGTCGACGGCGGCCTGGTCCAGGGCGGCCAGCGGGAAGTCGGACGGGGTCCGGCCACCCGCGCCGGGCCCGGCGCAGTGCGCGACGATCCGGCGCAGTTCCTCCGCCGTCTCCTCGGCGAGGCGGGCGACGGTCTCCGCACGGTGCACCGCGCGGGAGTACGACCAGGTGAACTCCAGGCGCCGGTCGGTGACCCGGCCGAGCACGTCGATGAGGTGGGGCCGCTCCGCCGAGCGGTCCATGCCGCCGGTCAGGCCCTCGTGGGGCGCCCGCAGCAGGCCGTCCCCGCCGGCGTCGCGGTCCTGCTGGCCGAGGTAGTTGAAGGCGATCTGCGGCAGGGCGGGCAGCCCGGCCCCCGCCGTCGGGTGCAGGTGGCGCAGCGCGCCGTAGCCCACTCCCCCGCGCGGTACGGCGCGCAGGTTCTCCTTGACGGTCTTGAGCGCGGTGCCGAGGTCGGCGTCGCGCGGCACGTCGAGGCCGACGGGGAACATGGTGGTGAACCAGCCGACGGTGCGGGAAAGGTCCACGCCGTCGAAGAGGTCCTCGCGGCCGTGGCCCTCCAGGGCGACCACCACCCGGTCCTCCCGCGTCCAGCGGGCGAGGACCCGGCCGAGGGCGGTCAGCAGCACGTCGTTGACGCGGGTGCGGTAGGCGTCGGGGACCTCCGTCAGCAGGCGCCGGGTCTCCTCGGCACCGAGCCCGACGGTGACGGTCCCCTCGTCGGCGGCGGTGTTGCCGCCGGGGAGGTCGGCCGGCAGGCCGGTGGGGTGCAGGGCGCTCCAGTGGGCGACCTCGTCGTCGAAGCCGCCGTCGGCGGTGTGCGCGGCCAGGCGCCGGGCCCAGTCCCGGAACGACGTGGTCTTCGCGCCCAGGCCGGGGGTCTCGCCGGCGCTCAGCGCCCGGTGGGCGGCCTCGAGGTCTTCGAGGATCACCCGCCAGGACACCGCGTCGACGACCAGGTGGTGGGCGGCCAGCAGCAGCACGGGCGGCCGGTCGCCGTCCCGGTGACACAGGGCGGCCTTCAGCAGGGGGCCGTCCGCGAGGTCGAACCCGGAGCACAACCCGGCGGCCACGTCGGCCGGTTCCTCGGGGGCGCGGTGCACCTCCAGGTGCGGTGCGGCGCCGGGCGCGGTGCCCACCTGCCGCCACCGGCCGTCGCCCGCGCGCTCGTACCGCATGCGCAGCGCGTCGTGCTGCTCCAGGACGGCGGCGAGGGCGGCGCGCAGCAGCGCCTCGTCGGTGTCGGGCGCGACCTCGAAGGAGACCGCCTGGGTGAAGCGGGCCGGGTCGCCGGTGAGGACGTCGAACAGCCAGTGCTGCACGGGCGTGAGGGGGACGTCGCCGACGACCGGACCCTGGTCGGCCGTGGCGGTCGCGGGGCCGGCCGGTGCGGTGTCCACCGCGGCGGCGAGCTCGGCGATCGTCTGGTGGGCGAAGAGATGACGGGGCGTCAGGGTCAGTCCGGCGCGGCGGGCCGCGGAGACGATCTGGATGCCGAGGATGGAGTCGCCGCCGAGCGCGAAGTAGTTGTCGGTGGCGCCCACGTCGGGCACGCCGAGCACCTGCGCCCAGATCGCGGCGAGGGTCCGCTCGGTCGCGGTGCTCGGCGGACGGGTGTCCTGCGGGGTGGCGGCGGACCACACCGGTTCGGGCAGGGCGCGCCGGTCCAGCTTGCCGGTGGCGCCCAGCGGCAGCCGCTCCAGGGGCACCACGGCCGCCGGGACCAGGTGGTCGGGCAGGGTGCGGGCGAGGAACGCGCGCAGTTCGGCCGGCGCCGGGAGGTCGCCGGCGCGGGGCACGGCGTAGCCGACGAGGCGCTTGTGGCCGTCGTGCTCCACGACCCGGGCGGCGGCCGCGGCGACCTGCGGGTGCCGGGCCAACGCGGCCTCCAGCTCGCCGAGTTCGATGCGGAAGCCGCGCACCTTCACCTGGTCGTCGCTGCGGCCCAGGTACAGCAGGTCGCCGTCGGCGCTCCAGCGGACCAGGTCGCCGGTGCGGTACATGCGGCTGCCGGGCGGGCCGAAGGGGTCGGCGAGGAAGCGACCGGCGGTCAGGCCGGGCCGGTTGAGGTAGCCGCGGGCCACCCCGGTCCCGGCGAGGTACAGCTCGCCGGGCGCCCCGACGGGCACGGGCCGCATGCGGGCGTCGAGGACGTAGGCGCGGGCGCCGCCGACGGGCCGGCCGATGGGCGGTACCCGGTCGGGGTCGGCCGGGTCGCAGGTGAAGGCGGTGGCGTAGACGGTGGCCTCGGTGGGGCCGTAGATGTTCATCACCCGGCAGCCGGGGACCGCCGCGCGCACCTGCCGCACGGCGCGGGCGGGCAGCGCCTCGCCGGCCAGGACGACGGTGTCGGCGCCCACGCGCACGGTGTCCTCGGCCAGCAGCCGGCCGAGGGCGGACGGGACCGCGCTGAGCAGCCCGGCCCGCCACGGTTCGGACCGCTCGGCGAGGGCCAGCAGGTCGCGGACGACCTCCACCCGGCCGCCGGCCAGCAGCGGCGAGAAGATCTCGAACACCGACACGTCGAAGTTGAGCGAGGTGGACGCCACGACGTGGGCGAGCCCGCGGCCGGTGAACTCGGCGGCGGCCCAGTCGGTCAGCGCCACCACGGAGGCGTGCGGGACGACGACGCCCTTGGGCCGGCCGGTGGAGCCGGAGGTGTGGATGACGTAGGCCGGGTGCTCCGGCAGCAGCCTGCCGCGCCGCTCACCGTCGCCGACGGGCGCGGCGGAGGCGTCGGCGAGCCGGGCGGTGCAGTCGGGGTCGTCCAGGGTGATCCGTGTGTACGGGCCCTTCGGCAGCCGTGCGGAGGTCTCCGCGCTGGTGATGACCGCGTCGGGGCGTACGTCCTCGAAGAGGAACGCGATGCGCTCCGCCGGATGGCCGGGGTCGACCGGCAGGTAGGCGGCGCCGCTCTTGAGGACCGCGAGGAGCGCCACGACGAGGTCGGCGGTGCGGGGCAGGGCCAGGGCGACGAACCGCTCCGGTCCGGCTCCGGCCTCGATCAGGAGGCGGGCGACGCGGTTGGCGCGCTCGTCGAGCTGACGGTACGTCAACTCCTCGCCGCCGTGGCGGACGGCGGGCGCGTCGGGGGTGCGGGCGACCTGGTCCGCGAAGGCGTCCGGGAGGGTGCGCCGCGGGAGGCGCGCCCCGGGTCCGGCGAGGCGGTCCAGCAGGCGCCGCCCTTCGCCCGGTTCGAGGGGGCTCAGGTCGGCGAGGCAGCGGTCGGCGTCGGCGGCGAACTGCGCCAGCAGGGTGCGCAGGCTGGCGCCGATCCCCTCGACGGTGGCCGCGTCGAAGGCGGCCGGGTCGTAGTCGAGGCTCACGGTGACGTCGTCACCGGGGGCGACGACCACGCTGAGCGCGTAGCTGGTCGGCTCGACGTCGCGTTCCTGCTCGACGGCGAGTCCGTGCCGGGCCAGGGCGCCCGCGTCGAACGGGTAGTTCTCGAAGACGACGATGCTGTCGAACAGGCCGGTGCCGCCGGGTACTTCGCTCCATGACTGGAGCTGGGCGAGGGACACGAAGTCGTGGCGGCGCGACTCGGACTGGGCGGCCTGCAGTTCGCGCAGCCACTCCAGCAGGGGGCGGCGCCGGTCGACGCGCAGCCGGGTGGGCAGGGTGTTGATGAACAGGCCCACCATCGAGGTGACGCCGGGCAGTTCGGCCGGGCGGCCGGACACGGTCGTGCCGAAGACGACGTCGTCGCCGCCGCCGTAGTGATGCAGCAGCAGGCCCCAGGCGCCCTGGAGCACGGTGTTGACGGTCAGGCCGGCCCGCTGGGCGGTGTCCCTGAGCCGGGCCGAGACCTCCTTGCCGAGGGCCACCCGCACGGTGCCCGACGAGGACGCGCCGTGGGTGTCGGCGGCGCGCCGGTCGCGGGGCAGCTCGGTGGGCACGGCGAATCCGGCCAGGGTGTCGCGCCAGTGCCTTTCCGCGCGGGCGGTGTCCTGGCCGGCCAGCCACTCCAGGTAGCGGGCGAAGGGGGCCCGGTCGGGCACCTGCGGGCGGCGGCCACCGGTGCGGGCCGCGTACCGCTCGCAGACCTCGTCGAAGACCTGGGCCGCGCTCCAGCCGTCGAGCAGCACGTGGTGGAACGTCCACACCATGCGCACCCGGTCGGGGGCCAGCCGGATCAGCGCGAGCCGCATCAGCGGCGCCGCGCCGAGGTCGATGCCGGCCTCACGGTCCGCGGCAAGCAGGGCGTCCGTCTCCTGCGCGCGGCGCTCGGCGCTCCAGCCGGTCCAGTCGTGGTGGGTGACGGGCACGGCGGCCCGCTTCTCCACCACCTGGAGGGGTTCGGCGGTCTCCTGCCAGACCAGGCGGGTGCGCAGGATCGCGTTGGCGTCCGCCGTGTCCTGCCAGGCCGCGGCGAGGGCGTGCGGGTCGGTGACGCCGTGCAGGACGACCTGCACCTGGTTGACGTAGGTGCGGCCCTGCGGGTCCATCAGGCTGTGGAACAGCATGCCCGCCTGCATCGGGGTCAGCGGGTACACGTCCTCGACGCCGCGGCCGTCGCCCACGACCCGGTCCACGGCCGCCTGGTCGAGCCGGGCGAGCGGGAAGTCCGAGGGGGTGCGGCCGCCGGCCCGCGGGGCGGCGCAGTGCGCGACGATCTCCTCCAGGGCGCGCAGCATGCCCCCGGCGAGGGAGGCGACGGTCTCCTCGCGGTGGCGGCCGCCGCTGTAGTGCCAGGTGATCTCCAGCCGGTCGTCCTCGACGCGGGCCACCACGTCCAGCAGGTGCGGCCGGGGCGCGCCGGGGTCCTCCGCGCCGTCCAGGCCGCCGGGCACGGCCCGGACCAGCTCGGCGTCGGCGGTGGACCAGTCGAACCGGCCGAGGTAGTTGAAGCTGATGCCGGGCAGGGGTGCCCCGGTGAGGTGTCCGTCGCCCGCGAGGTGGCGCAGGGCGCCGTAGCCGATCCCGCGGTCGGGCACGGCCCGCAGCTGTTCCTTCACGGCCTTCAGCGCCGCGCCCCAGTCGCCGTCGGGCAGGTCGAGGGCGACCGGGAAGAGGCTGGTGAACCAGCCGACGGTGCGGGACAGGTCGAGGTCGTCGAAGTGCTGGTCCTCGCGCCCGTGGCCCTCCAGCCCCACGGCGACGGTGTGCCAGCCGGTCCAGTCGGCCAGGACGCGGCCGAGGGCGGTCAGCAGGACGTCGTCGACGCGGGTGCGGTACACGCCGGGGACCTTGCGCAGGAGGTCCTCGGTGCGCTGCCGGTCCAGGCGTACGGTCACGGCGCGCAGGTCGGCGGCGGTGTTGCCGCCGTCCAGGTCCACCGGCAGGGGTGCGGCGCAGTGCCGGGAGACCTCTGCCCAGTGGGCGCGCTGCGCGGCGAGGTCCGCGTCGCCGGTGCGGGCGGTGAGGCGCCGCACCCATTCCCGCACGGAGGTGGTGCGCTGCGGCAGCCGGACCGGCTCGCCGCTCCTGGCCTGCCGGTAGGCGGTCTCCAGGTCCTCCAGGAGGACGCGCCAGGAGACGCCGTCGACGATCAGGTGGTGGGCCGTGAGCAGCAGGCGCGGGGGCCGGCCGTCGCCGGTGAAGAGGCGTGCGGCGATCAGCGGTCCGGTGTCCAGCCGGAAGCCGGTGTGGGCCTCGTGGGTGAGGCGGGCCTCGGCCCGTGCGGCGGCCTCGGTGTCCTGGCCGCCCAGGTCGTGTGTGCGCAGCAGCTCCGGTACGTCGGTGTCCGCGGCGGTGTACTCCTGGTGCCAGGTGCCGTCGGACGCGCGGGTGAAGCGGGCGCGCAGGGCGTCGTGGTGGGTCCACAGCGCGGCCAGGGCGGTGTGCAGGGCGGCGGGGTCGACGTCCTCGCCGGTCTCGACGACCACCGACTGGTTGAAGTACTCCGGGCGCGGCGGCTCGGCGTCGAGGAACCAGTGCTGGATCGGGGTGAGGGGCACCTCGCCGGTGACCGTGCCGGTGCCCGCGACGGTCGCGGCCGCGCCGGTCGAGGCGGCGGCCAGGTCGGCGAGCGTGGGGTGGCGGAACAGGTCCCTGGGGGTCAGCGCGAGCCCGGCGGTGCGGGCCCGGGAGACGACCTGGATGCTGACGATCGAGTCGCCGCCGAGCATGAAGAAGTGGTCGTCGAGGCCGACGCGTTCGACGCCCAGCAGGTCGGCCCAGATGCCGGCGAGCACCTGCTCGGCCTCGGTGCGCGGCGCGCGGTAGGCGCTGTCGGCGGCCGCCGACCACTCGGGGGCGGGCAGCCGGCGCCGGTCGACCTTGCCGTTCGCGGTCAGGGGCAGCTCGGCGAGGGGCACGAACGCGGCCGGGACCATGTAGTCGGGCAGTTCCGCGGCCACGTGGGCGCGCAGCTCGGCCGTCTGCGGCACGGTGGCGCCGGGGGCCGGCACCAGGTGGGCGACCAGGCGCTTGCGGCCCTCGTGCCGGGACACCGACACCACCGCCTCGGCGACCGCCGGGTGCGCGGTGAGCCGGGCCTCGATCTCGGCGGGCTCGACGCGGAAGCCGCGGATCTTGATCTGGTCGTCGGCGCGGCCCACGAAGTGCAGGTCGCCGTCGGCGCTCCAGCGCACGATGTCGCCGGTGCGGTACATCCGTCCGCCGGGCGGTCCGTAGGGGTCGGGCAGGTAGCGGGCGGCGGTGGCGCCGGGGCGGCCGGTGTAGCCGCGGGCCAGTCCTGCGCCGGCGAGGTACAACTCGCCGGGCACACCCGGTGGTTGGGGCTGGAGGGCGCCGTCCAGGACGTAGGCGCGCGTGTCGTCGAGGGGGCGGCCGATGGGGAGCGCCGCGGACAGGGTGTCACCGGCGCGGAAGGGCCGGCGGGTGGCGAAGGTGGTGGTCTCGGTGGGGCCGTAGACGTCGACGACGGTGAGGTCGGGGCAGGCGTCCAGCACGCGCCGTACGGCGGCGCCGGGCACGGCCTCGCCGCCGGTCCACACCTCGCGGGCGCCGCGCAGGCAGGCGGGGTCCTCCTGGGCGAACAGGCGGAACAGACCGATCGTCAGGAACACGCAGCTGACGCCCTGTTCGGTGATGGCGTGGCGTACGGCGGCGGCGTCCAGCTCCCCGGGCGGGGCGAGGACGGCCGTGCCGCCGCGCAGCAGGGGCACCCACAGCTCGTAGGTGGACGCGTCGAAGGCGTGCGGGGAGTGCACGAGGACGCGGTCGTGGTGCGCGAAGGCGCGGTCGAGGGCGAGCGCGGCGACGTCCCGCTGCCGGGCGGCCACGCCCTTGGGGTTGCCGGTGGAGCCGGAGGTGAACATGAGGTACTGGACGTTGTCCGGGTGCACGCGCGGCACGGTGGCGAGGTCCGCGGTGGGCCCGTCGGTGTCCAGGTCCGGGCGCAGGACGTGTCCTGCGGGGAGGAGGTCCGCGGCCGTCGTGTGCCACTCGGCGTCCGTGAGGAGCAGGTCGGCGCCGGCCTCGGTGAGCATGGTGCGCAGCCGGTCCGCCGGGGCCCGCCCGTCGAGCGGGACGTACACGCCGCCGAGGCGGGCGAGGGCGAGCTGGGCGACGACGAGGGCGGGCGAGCGGTCCATGAGCACGCCGACGGCGACCTCCGGGCGCACCCCGAGCGCGGCCAGGCGGCCGGCCAGGGCACTCGCCCGGGCGTCGAGGTCGCGGTAGGTCAGCCGCTCGTCGCCGGCCAGCAGGGCGACGGCGTCCGGGGTGCGTTCCACCTGGGCGGCGAAGAGGTCCGCGGTGGTGGTGACGGGCGCGTCGGTGGCCGTGTCGTTCCAGGTGTGCAGCACCTGCTCGCGGCGGGCGGCCGTCAGCAGGGACAGCCGGGCGGGGGTGGACCGCGGGGTGGCGGCGAAGCCCTCCAGCAGGACGGTGAGGTACTCGGCCAGCCGCTCGACGGTGGCGGTGTCGAACAGGTCCGGGTCGTAGCCGAGGCGCAGGGTGAGCTCCGGGCCGGGGTAGGCGACCAGGCTGAGCGGGTAGTTGGTGGTCTCGATCCCCTCCAGGCCGCTCAGCCCGAGGCCGTGGGCGGCGGCGAGGTCGTCGTCCACGGGGTAGTTCTCGAACACGACGATGCTGTCGAACAGGGCGGCCCGCTCGGGCAGGTCGGTGTACGCCGTCATCCGGTGCAGCGGCACGTGGTCGTGGCGGCGGTCCTCGCTCTGCTCCTGCTGGAGCCGGGCCAGCCAGGTGAGCAGCGGTTCGTCGCGCGGCACCCGCACCCGGGTGGGCAGGGTGGCGATGAACAGGCCGGTGATGGCGTCGGATCCGGGCAGCTCGGGCGGCCGCCCGGAGACGGTGGTGCCGAACACCACTTCTTCGCGGCCCGCCTGACGGCTCATCAGCAGCGCCCAGGCGCCCTGGACGAGGGTGTTGACCGTCAGGCCCGCCGTCCTGGCCACGTCCAGCAGAGACTTGGTGACGGCCTCGGGCACCGTGACGCGCACCGCCGCCGTGGACTCCGCGCGGTGGCTCTCGCGGGGCTCGCGGTCGAAGGGCAGCGCGGTGGTCTCGGCCAGGCCGTCCAGGCGGGCACGCCAGTGCCGTTCGCCCTCGGTGCCGTCGGTGTGCTCACGCAGCCAGGCGACGTAGTCGCGGAACGGGCGGCGCTCGGGCAGCGTCATCGGGGCGGTGCCGGACAGGCCCGCGTGGCAGGCGAAGACGTCGGACAGCACCTGGAACAGGCTCCAGCCGTCCAGGACCAGGTGGTCGAAGGACCACACGACGCGCACCGCGGCGTCGGAGACCCGGGCGAGGACCAGGCGCTGGAGCGGGGCGCGGGTCAGGTCGACGCCCCGGGCGCGGTCGCGGTCGAGCAGGTCGCGCAGCCGCTCGTCCTGCTCGGCGGCGGTCAGGCCGCGCCAGTCGGCGGTCTCCACCGGTACGGCGGCCCGGCGCTGCACCACGAGCAGCGGCTCGGGCACGTCCTCCCACACCACCCGCGCGCGCAGCACCGGGGTGCGGTCGGTGACCCGCTGCCAGGCGTCGGCCAGCACGGCCGGGTCGGGCACGCCGTCCAGGACGAACGTCAACTGCTGGAAGTACACGCCGCGGTCGGCCTGGGAGAGCCGGTGGAAGAGCATGCCGGCCTGGGTGGGCGTGAGCGGGTGGACGTCCTCCAGACCAGCCGGGTCCTCCCCCGCGATCCGGTCGACGTGGCTCTGGTCGAGCCGGGCCAGCGGGAAGTCCGAGGGGGTGCGTCCGGCGGCGCCGGGACGGGCCGCGTGCCGGGCGAGGCCGGCCAGCGCGTCGGCGTAGCGTTCCGCGAGGTCCGCGACGGTCTCCGGGCGGTGCAGCCGGTCGGAGTAGAACCAGGTGAACTCCAGGCTGTCGCCGTCGAGCCGCCCCACCACCTCCAGGGGGTGGGGGCGCGTCGAGGCGGGGTCGGCGTCCAGCTCCAGCGGGCGGGCCAGCCCGCGGAACAGGCCCTCCTCGGACGTCTCGGACAGGCCGAACCGGCCGAGGTAGTTGAAGCTGATGTGCGCGCTGGTCGCCGGGAGCGGTGCGCGGTCGTGGCCCGGCAGGGTCAGCGCGCCGTGGCCGATGCCGTGCCGGGGCACCGCGCGCAGATGTTCCTTGACCTGCTTGAGCACGCCGTCCCAGCCGACCCCGGGCGGGACGGCCAGGGCGACGGGGTGGCGGGTGGTGAACCAGCCGACGGTGCGGCTGGTGTCGACGTCGGCGAACAGGTCCTCGCGGCCGTGCCCTTCGACGTCGACCAGGACCCGCTCGTGCCCGCTCCAGCCGCACAGCACCCGGCCGAGCGCGGCGAGCAGGACGTCGTTGACCCGGGTGCGGTACGTCTCCGGCAGGGTCCGCAGCAGCAGGTCGGTGTCCTCGGGACCGATCCGCACCGTCACCGAGCGCTGGGAGGCGTAGGTGTTGGTGCCCTCCCGGTCCGCGGGCAGCGCCGCCCGGGCGCCTTCGGTCTCCCGGGTCCAGTAGGCCTTCTCGGCGGCGAAGCCGCCGGCGGCGGTGTGCGCGGCCAGCCGCTCGGCCCACTGCCGCAGCGGGGAGGACTTGCGGGGCAGCGCGGCCGCGCCGTCGCGGCCCTCGCGGCGGGCGTGGTAGGCGAGTTCGAGGTCCTCCAGGAGCAGGCGCCAGGAGACACCGTCCACGACGAGGTGGTGCACCGACAGGTGCAGGACCGGCGGCCGTCCGTCGCCCCGGTCGTGCAGGACGGCGCGCAGCAGGGGGCCGTGGTCCAGGTCGTACGGGCCGAGGTGCGGGGCGTCGGTGTCCGGGCCGGTGTGGCGGGTGAGGCGGCAGCGCGCGGCCGGCCGGTCGATCAGCCACCGTACGCCCGCTCCGTCGGCGAGGAACCGGGACCGCAGTGCGTCGTGGTGGGCGACCACGTCGTCCAGGGCGGCCTGGAGGGCGCCCTCGTCGACGTCGGCGGGCAGGTCCAGCGACAGCGTCTGGGCGAAGTGCCCGGCCCGCTCGGCGGCGCTGTCGAACAGCCAGTGCTGGATGGGGGTCAGCGGCGCGGTGCCGGTGGCCTCGACGGGGGCGGCCGGGGCCGTCCCGCTCCGGCGGCCGGCCTCGTCGGCGCGGCGGGCCAGGGCGGCGAGCGTCTGGTGCTGGTAGAGGTCCCGCGAGCTGATCGTCAGGCCCGCCTGCCGGGCCTGGGCCACGACCTGGATGCTGAGGATGGAGTCGCCGCCCAGCGCGAAGAAGTTGTCGTCCGCGCCGACCCGCTCCACGTGCAGGACGCCGGCCCAGATGGCGGCGAGGGTCCGTTCGGTGGCGGTGCGGGGCGCGACGTGACGGGCGGCGCGTTCGGCGGGCGCCGGGTCGGGGAGCCGGCCGCGGTCCAGCTTGCCGTTGGGGTTGAGCGGCAGGGCGGGCAGCACCACCACGGCCGAGGGGACCATGTAGTCGGGCAGGGTGCGCCCGAGGGCGCGGCGCACGGCCTCGGGCTCCACGGTGGCGCCGGGGGCGGGCACGACGTACCCGGCGAGGCGGCGGTGGCCGTCGGCGTCGCGGACGGTGGCGGCGGCCTCGGCGACGCCCGCGCAGCCGCGCAGGGCCTCCTCGACCTCGCCGAGCTCGATGCGGAAGCCGCGCACCTTGACCTGCTGGTCGACGCGGCCCAGGTACTCCAGCTGGCCGTCGGCGCTCCAGCGCACCAGGTCGCCCGTGCGGTACATGCGCTCCCCGGGGACGCCGAACGGGTCGGCGACGAAGCGGGCGGCGGTCAGGCCGGGCCGGTGCAGGTACCCGCGTGCGAGTCCGCCGCCGCCGAGGTACAGCTCGCCGGTGACACCGGGCGGCTGGGGACGCAGCAGGTGGTCGAGGACGTAGGCGCGGGTGCGGGCGACGGGGCGCCCTATGGGCGGGGCCTGGTCGGGGACGGTGCCGCCGGAGAACCAGGCGGTGGCGTAGACGGTGGCCTCGGTGGGGCCGTAGATGTTCGCCACCTCGGCCGCGGGCATCGCGTCCTTGAGGTCCCGGACGGTGCGGGCGGGCAGGGCCTCGCCGGCCAGGACGACGGTGTCCGCCTCCAGGGCGCCGGCGCCGCCGAACACCCGGGACAGCGCGGAGGGCACACCGCTGAGCAGCCCGGCCCGGCGCGGGCCGGAGCCGTCGGCGGGGGCGGGGAGGTCGGCGAGGGCGGTCAGGTCGGCGACGAGGTCGACGCTGCCGCCGGCCAGCAGCGGGCACAGCAGCTCGAAGACGGACACGTCGAAGTTCAGGGAGGTGGAGGCGACGACGTGGGAGAAGCCGCGCTCGCCGAACGTCTCCCGGGCCCAGGCGGCCAGCGCGGCCACGCTGCGGTGCGGGACGACCACGCCCTTGGGCCGGCCGGTGGAGCCGGAGGTGTAGATGACGTAGGCGGGGTGGGACGGGTGCAGGGGGGCCGTGCGGTCGGCGTCGGTGAGGTCGGCGTCCGCCGGGGAGGCGTCGGCACCGGCCGGGTCCGCGGGGTCGGCTGCGGCGTCGGCCGGGTCCGCAGGGCCGGCTGCGGCGTCGGCCGGGGCCTCGCCTGTGGTGTCCGCTGTGGCGTGGGCGGTCGTGTCGGTTCTCGTCTCGGTGACGAAGGGCGCCACGTCCTCCAGCAGCAGCGGCTCGCAGCCCTCGGGCAGCGCGTGCGCGGTCTCCCGGGTGGCGAGGACGAGGGCGGGGGCCGCGTCGGTGAGCATGAAGCGGATCCGCTCGGCCGGGTAGGCGGGGTCGACGGGCAGGTAGCCGGCGCCCGACTTCAGGACGGCCCACAGCACCGGCAGCAGGCCGGCGGTGCGCGGCAGGCACAGCGCGACCAGGGACTCCGGTCCCGCGCCGCGTGCCGCGAGCAGGCGGGCGAGCCGGTTGGCGCGCCGGTTCAGGCCGGCGTAGTCCAGCCGGTCGTCGCCGCAGGTGACGGCGGTCCGGTCGGGCGTCCTGGCCACCTGCTCCTCGAACAGCGCGGGGAGCGTGGTGCCGGCGGCCGGGTCGGCGGCCGACGCGGGCGGGTTCCAGGAGTCCAGGAGCACGCGCCGCTCGTCGTCGGACAGCAGCGGGAGGTCGGCCAGCGTCCGCTGGGGGCCGTCCGCCATCCCCTCGAGCAGGTGGTGCAGTTGCCGGGCCATCCGGGCCACGGTCGCCGCGTCGAACAGGTCGGTGTTGTACTCGACCGTCAGGTCGTGTCCGCCGTCGGCGCGCGGCGCGAACTCCAGCACCAGGTCGAAGCGGGCGGCCGGGCGGGGCAGCGGGTGGTCCTCGATGCGCAGTCCGGCGGCGACCGGCGGCCGGGCGGGGGCGGCCTGCTGCACCACCAGTGCCTGCACCAGCGGGGTGCGGCTGGGGTCGCGCGTCGGGGCCAGTTCCTCGACCACCCGGTCGAAGGGCACGCCGTCGTGGGCGAACGCGTCCAGCACGGTCGCGCGCATGCTCTGCACGAACCGGTCGACCGTGGCGGCGTCGTCGACCTCGCCGCGCAGCACGACGGTGTTGGCGAAGAAGCCGGTCACGTCCTCGAGTTCGCGGCGCTCCCGGCCGTTGGTGACGGTGCCGAAGGCGACGTCCCGCTGGCCCGAGTAGCGGGCGAACAGCACGGCCGCCGCGGCGGCGAACACCGTGAAGACGGTGGTGTCGCGGCCCGCGGCCAACTGCCGCAGCCGGTCCACCAGGTGGGGCGGTACGTCCTGGTGGTGGGCGGCGCCCGCGGTGGTGCGCACCGCGGGGCGCGGGCGGTCGGTGGGCAGGTCGAGCTGCTGGAGGCCGGCGAGGTGGCGTCTCCAGTAGGCGAGGTCGTCGGCGTGGGCGTCGGCGGTCTGCCGCTCGCGCTCCCACAGGGCGAAGTCCGGGTACTGCACCGCCTGTTCGGGCAGCCCGTCGGGTTCGCCGGCGGCCTCCGCGCGGTAGAGCGCGGCCAGGTCCCGGGTGAGGACGCCGACCGACCAGCCGTCGGTGACGATGTGGTGCTGGGCCAGCAGCAGCACGTGGTCCTCGGGTGCCGTGCGGACGAGCAGCGCCCGCGTCAGGGGTCCGGTCGTCAGGTCGTGGGGGCGCCGCAGTTCGTCGGTCAGCAGGCGTTCGACGGCACCGTCCCGCCGGTCGGCGGGCACGTGCCCGACATCGGCGGTGCGCAGCGGCAGGTCCGCCTCGGGGGCGACGAGTTGGACGCCCTGTCCGTCGACCGTGGCGAAGGTGGTGCGCAAGGAGGCGTGGCGGGCGGCGAGCCGGTGCAGGGCGCGTTCCAGGGACGGCGGGTCGAGGGGGCCGCGCAGGCGCAGGGCGACGCCGGTGTTGTACTCGGTGCCGCCGTCGGTGAGGTCGTCGAGGAACCACAGGCGCCGCTGGGCGCTGGAGAGCGGTACGGGTTCCGAGCGCGGGGCGGCGGGGATCGGCTCGAGCGGGGCGGCGGACGGCTCGGCGGTCAGCGGGGCGAGCGCGCCGACGGTCCGCGCGGTGAACACGTCGCGCAGGGTCAGCCGGGCGCCGGACGCCTCCCGGACGCGGGTCAGCACGCGGGCCGCGAGGATCGAGTCGCCGCCGAGGTCGAAGAAGTCGTCGTCGACGCCGACGGTGTCGACGCCGAGGACGTCGGCCCAGATCGCGGCCAGGGTGCGTTCGCCGTCGGTGCGCGGTGCGACGTGCCGCTCGGCCGGCGCCGCGCCGGGGGCGGGCAGCGCCCTGAGGTCGATCTTGTTCTGCGGGGTGAGCGGCAGCGCGTCCAGCACGACGATCGCGGAGGGCACCATGTGTGCGGGCAGCGCGGCGGCGAGGGCGGCGCGCAGCCGGGCCGACCCGGGTCTGCGGGCGGGGTCGGCGGGGGTGACGTAGCCGAGGAGCCGGCCGCGGCCCGGGTCCTGGTCGCGGACCACGACGACGGCCTCGCGGACCTGCGGGTCCCGGGTCAGGGCGGCCTCGATCTCGCCGGGTTCGATGCGGAAGCCGCGCACCTTGACCTGTCGGTCGGCGCGGCCGAGGAACTCCAGCTCGCCGTCGTCGCGCCGGCGCACCCGGTCGCCGGTGCGGTAGAGGCGGGCGCCGGCCGGCCCGGAGGGGTGGGCGACGAACCGTGAGGCGGTCAGTCCGGGGCGGTCGAGGTAGCCGCGGGCCAGGCCGTCGCCGCCCACGTACAGCTCGCCCTCGCCGCCGGGCGGCACCGGGCGCAGTGCCGCGTCCAGGACGTGGGCCTCGGTGCCGGGCAGCGGGCCGCCGATGGTGGGGGTGCCGGTGCCGGCGGTCAGGGGTCCGGTCCAGGTGGCGACGATGGTGGCCTCGGTGGGCCCGTACGAGTTGATCATGCGGCGGCCGGGGGCCCACCGGTCGACGAGGGCGGCCGGGCACGCCTCCGCGCCGACGATCAGGGTGCGCAGTGACGGCAGCCCGCCGAGGTCCGCCGGGTCGGGCAGGGTGGCGAGGGCCGCCGGCGGTATGAGGGTGTGGGTGATGCGGTGTTCGGCGAGGACGGTGGCCAGTTCGTCGCCCAGCCAGGGCCCGTGCGGCGGGACGACCAGGGCGGCGCCGGACAGCACGGAGATGAACAGCTCCAGCACGGAGGCGTCGAAGCTGGGTGAGGAGAACTGCAGCACGCGGTCGCCGGGGCCGACGGCGTAGCGCTCGGCGGCCGCCGCGGCGAAACCGGCGATGCCCCGGTGGGTGACGGTGACGCCCTTGGGGGTGCCGGTGGAGCCGGAGGTGAAGATGACGTACGCGGCGTGGTCGGGGTGCACGCGGCTCGCGGGGAGATCGGCCTCTCCGTCCTCCCCGTCCTCTCCGGCCTCGCCGTCCAGCAGTGCGCGGACCCGCTCCGGGTCGTCCAGGACGACGGCGGGCACGGCGTCGGCGAGCATCAACGCCCGTCGCTCGGCGGGGTAGTCGGGGTCGACGGGGAGGAAGGCGGCCCCGGCGAGGGCCACGGCCAGCTCGGCGGCGATCAGTTCGATCGAGCGCGGCAGGACCAGGGCCACGGTCCGGTCCGGTCCGGCGCCGTGCGCGGCGAGGTGGGCGGCGAGCCGGGCCGCCCTGCGGGCGAGTTCCCCGTACGACCAGGTGCGCCGGCCGTCGGTGACCGCGGGGGCGTCCGGGTCGCGCGTCACCTGCCGGGCGAACAGCTCACCGAGCGGCACGAGACGGGCGGTGACGTGAGCGGGGGCCGGCGGGACGGAGCCGGCCGGCGGGGGCGTGGCGGGGCGCTGGGCGTGCAGGTCCGTCATCGGGGTGCAGTCCTTCGAGCGGTGGGGCGCGCGGGCCCGCCGCTCCGCTTCCGGGCGGCCCGTGGGCACACCGGAGCGGGGCGGGAGTCCTTGCGTACGGGGCGGGTGCGGGTGCGGGACACGACGGGGCCGTACCGGTGCCGCGCGGGCGGACGGTGCCGGTCCGGCCGCGGGGGTGGACGGTGCCGATCGGGCAGGCGGTCGGTCGACGTCCTTCGGCACTGGCCGGCCGGCGCCCGTGGGGGCGCCGTCCTATCGGCGACCTGGGGCACCGGCCTGTCGGCGCCGGTCGCGCGCACGGTCAGTCGGCGTAGATCGCGCGCGCGGTCGGACGTCGCGGGTGCGGCGCTCGGCCCGTCGGCACCCGTCCGCGCGCGGCGGGTCGGCGCCTGGACGGCGCGCGATCAGCCGGTGCCGGTGCGACGGGTGACCAGCGGAGTGCCGGTGCGACGGGGTGACCGGCCGGGGCCGGTGCGCCGTGCCGTCAGCCGGTGCCTATTCGGCGCGCGGTGCGCCCGGATATCTGCAGCCGGTCGATGACCCCGGTGACCGGGTCGCGGTGGAAGCGGCCGCCCGGTTCGAGCCGGTCGGTGGACGGGTCCACCAGGTCGCAGGACAGGTCCGCGTAGCACACCATCGGGATCGGGTAGTCGCCGTCGACGGACAGGGTCGGCTTGCCCTCCCCGTCGAGCTTGACCGTGTACTCGATGCCGCCGTTGCGGTACGTCCCGGCGCAGTCGGTGAGGGTCACGGCGGGTCCGCGGCGGGTGTCGGCGGACGGGCCGGTGGGCACGCGGATGCCGGTGAGCCGGGTGAGTTCCGCGGCGATGTCGCGCCACAGGGCGGTGGCGGCACCGGCGTTGCCGGTGAAGGCGACGACGACGCCCGTCTCGGCGTCGGCCCGCAGGTGGCAGGAGGTGCCCTGGGCGTTGCCGTCGTGGCCCCACCACGCCCGGCCGTCCTGCTGGAAGAGGGCGAGGCCCAGGCCCCAGGAGGCCGCCAGCGCGCCGGCGTCGGCGGCCGGTTCGGGGCGGCGCATCCGGTCGGCGACGGCGGCCGGCAGCGCGGACGATCTGCCGATGAGAGCTCTGCCCAGGGTGACCAGGTCCTCGGCGCTGGCCAGCAGGGCTCCGGCCGGGGCCTCCACCGGGGCGAGGTTCTGGTGGGCCGGGCGCACCAGGCCCGTGGCCGTGTTGAGGGCGTGGCCGCTGGCGAGCGGCCGCGCGGGGACGGCGTCGCCGAGGAAGGCGGGGACGATGCCCAGGGGTTCCAGGACGAGCGCGGTCACCGCTTCCTGCCAGGTCATGCCCGTCACTTCGGACAGGATGCGGCCGGCGGCGACGTAGCCGGCGTTGGAGTACGAGAATCCGGTGCCCGGTGCGAACAGGGTGTTGCGGGCGGTCCAGACGGTCGAGAGGTAGCGGGAGGCGGTGCTGCCGACGGCACTGTCCGAGTCGGGTCCGGTGGGGAGGCCGGCGGTGTGACTCAGCAGGTGACGGACCGTCACATCGGGGAGTCCGCCGGGTAAGTCGGGCAGGAGGTCGCTGACAGGCTCGTCCAGGTCGATGTCGCCGTCGTCGGCGAGGAGCAGGACGGCTGTGGCGGTGGCGACCTTGGTGACGGAACCCAGGGGGACGGCCGTCCGCGCGGTGAACGCGGTGTTCGTCAGGGCGTCGGCGGTGCCGGTGTGCAGGCTGACGAGGTGGGTTCCCGTGTGGACGGCGAGCTGGGCGCCGGGCACGCGGTGGATGCGCGCGAGGGAGTCGAGGTGACTGCGCAACTCGTGGTGTGAGGGGGCCGATGGCCGGTCGGTGGCCGGCGCGGCGGTCGAGTAGGGCATGGGGACGTGACTCCTGGTGAGAGCGGGTGCGGGAGAGCGGACGCGCCGGCCCGCGGTGAGCGGTGCGGGGGTGCGCGTCGACGTGCTTTACGGCCTGGTGACGGCGATCGGCAGGTGGCGTACGCCGACGATGACGGCCGGGTTCTGGTACGTGACGTCGTCGTACGAGGGCACCGCGACGTCGGGGAAGCGATCCATCATCATCTGCAGGGCGATACGGGCTTCCAGCCGGGCCAGGGGGGCGCCGAAACAGAAGTGGATGCCGTGCCCGAAGGTCAGATGGGGGTTGGGATCGCGGGCCGGGTCGAAGACGTCCGGCGAGGTGAAGCGGGAGGGGTCGCGGTTGGCGGCCCCCAGGTGCACCATCAGCAGGGTGTCGGCCGGGATCTCGTGGCCGCCGAGCTCCACGGCTCGGGTGGTGCGCCGGCCCAGCTCGGGGAAGGGCGGGAGCCAGCGCAGGACTTCCTCCACCGCGGCGGGCACCCGGTCCGGGTCCTTGCGCAGCGCGGCGAGCGTGCCGGGGTGCCGGTCGAAGGTGACCACGGCGTTGCCGAGCAGCGCGGTGGTGGTGATGTGTCCGGCGACCAGCAGCAGGGCGACGAAGCCGACGATCTCCTGGTCCTCCAGCCGGGTCCCGTCGACCTCGGCGGAGAGGAGTCTGCTGGTCAGGTCGTCACCGGGGTCGGCGCGGCGGCGGCGTATGTGGTCCAGCACGTAGCCGTTCATCTCGCGCACGGTCGGGGCTATGGCCTCCAGCGCGCGTTCCAGGTCGGCCATGTCGAGGCTGTCGCCGAGCTGGTCGCCGCCGAAGAGGGTCGCGGCCCACTCCTGGAACAGCCGGTGGTCCTCGGTGGGGACTCCGAGGAGTTCGGCTATGACGATGATCGGCAGGGGGTAGGCGAGGGTGTCGACGAGGTCGAAGCGGTCGCGGTCGGCGACGCCGTCGAAGAGCCGCGCGCAGATGGCCTCGATGCGCGGCGCGAGTCCGTGGACCACGCGTGGGGTGAAGGCCTGGCTGACCAGGGTGCGGAGCTTGCGGTGCTCCGGCGGGTCCATGCCGACGAAGTTGCCCTGGGTGAAGGTCTCGAAGTCCTCCTGGGTGGGGGCGATCGGCGTCATGTCGGAGGAGTACGTCGCCGGGTCGGACAGGACCGCCGCGACGCCCTGGTGGTCCACGACGTGCCACTGCCGCCGCTCCTCGTCGTACGTCACGGGACCCGCGCCGCGTAAGGACCGCCATCTCTCGGGTAACGCGTCAAGGGGCGAGTCGGCCCCGGTCAGTTGTGTGCTTGTCACCGTTTCTCCTTGGGTGAGGACGCGCGGGCACGGCGGTGGGTGACCGGCGGTGCCGCGTGGCCGGCCGCGGGCAGCGGTGGCCGTCGGGGCGCGGGCGTCGAGCGGTGGTCCCGCGGGGTGGTGTCCGCGTGCCGGGGGCCGGTGCGTGGTCCGGCCGGGTCGGCCGGCTGCGGGCGGCGGTCGGTCCGCCGTCCGGACGTGGCCGGTCAGGCTGGTCAGCTGACCCGTTGGCGGAACGGGGACGGCGGGGCGGCGGTTCCGAGCGGACCGGACGCCCGCCGGGCAACGGACAGACCCGCCCGAGCGCAGCCTGGCGACCCGCGGCCAGGACACCTTGCAGACACCACCACGTCCCCCCAGTGATCTCTCACGCGCAGCGGCCCTGCGCGAGTCCCCTATTCCACGATGTACGTGTCAAGAATGCGCTTCGACACAGTTCGTCCGGGCCGATGCGCTCACAGTTTTCACGTTGGGTCATCGGATGGCAACCCCCCGAAATCGAAGGGGGTGGCCGTGCGGCAACCCGCCAATGACCGCGTGTATCCCGGGGTTTCACACTCAAACCCGGGGTGTGGAAGAAAAATTCGCGCGCGTCCCGACACCCCGCGTACCACCCTCGATTCCGCCGTCCCGGCCCCACGGCACCCGCTCGACCGCCCACCGACTCGGCCGGATCGAGGAATTGACAGCGGCCCCGCGCCCACCGACTGCCCTGCACCAGCAGGTCACGCGCCACCGGAACGCCGGCCGCGTACCTCCGCTCGGCGGCCCCGGAAGGTGACGCGCAGGCCCGGCCCGGACCAGCGCACGGCGGGCAACACACCGTGTGATGTGCGGTGCTGACCATCCGTCACCGGCAACGGCAGGATCTCCGGCCCCGAACGGCCGGCGCTCCCCCAACGACAGCTCACCGACTCAGCTCAATACACCTATTTCCCCATCCGACAACCTTCGCCCGCTTCATGACCGCGCAAGGGCGGCGACCGGCGCGCATTTTTTGCGCCAGATGATGTAGACACGGACCGCACCACCCTGCGAACGGCATGATGCGGTCCGTCCAACACCAGGTAGCACAAGGCGGTGAAGCCGGGCCCACCCCGGTGGAGTAGGCGCTGCTGGTCGGCATGAAGGCCGATGCGAACGCTGTCAACCACCGCCCGGGAACCGATCCGAATGCCCCTCTGGACGATCAGACGCGATGCGAAGTTGTCGGGCTCGGTCGCAGCGCAGGGCTCGCCAGGGGTAAAGGCTTGGCAAGCGGGGGCAGGCGCCAACACCCCGATGATCCGCAGCAGTTGGTCGGCGTGATCCGGAGCCGTTGGTCAGAAGGGCTGGGCCGCCCGCAGGAGAGCCTGCGGCAGGTACGGGGAGTCGACGCGGATGGCCCAGCCACGGCGGCGGGCGTGGCAGGCCAGACCGAGGACGTCGAGGTCGATGCCGGCGTCGGGATCGTCGGCGCGGTCGGCGACCTGGTAGTGGGCGCGGTGTGCCTCGAGGGCGTCGGCGAGGGCCAGGTTGAAGCTCACCTCGTCGCCCTCCACGAGCTGGGACAGCAGCACGGCGGGCGGCATGGCGAAGCCCCAGCCCTTCGCCCTCTCTTCCTGGTCCAGCGCCCGCTGGGCGGCCTGCTCGGGATCGGTGCCCCTCAGGTAGGCGTGCAGCGCCTGGCGGTACGCGGCGAACGCGGAGCCGTCCGGGCCGGCCAAGAGGGGCCCGGCGACGACGAGGGGCGCCAGGTCCTCACGTACGCCCGTGATCAGGGCGAGGGACGTGGCCGTGTGCCAGGTGCCGGCACCGGCGGCTGAGCCCCGCTGGGCCGGGTAGCGCAGCGGGCGGCCGTCCAGGGTCACCTCCACCTCGCTCCCGGGCTCCGCCAGGGCGATCCGGAAGACGGCCGTCTGCATCCGGGAGGCGAGCCGGAGGTGGGCGAGGACGGCGTCCGTGGCGCCGCCGGGGGCACCCACGCGCCACTTGAACAGGCGCTCCTGGTCGGCCATGGCCCACACCAGTCGCGAGAAGGACGGCGGCGTCCCGTCCTCTGCGGTGAGCGCCTCGTGGAGCTGCTCCTCGTACAGGGCCAGCATGTCCGGGTGCACCGTCCGGTCGCGGTCCGGCCGCTCTACCACCAAGGGGCCCGCGGCGAGCGCGGCGACGGCGTCCGGCCGCCGGTTCCGGCCGAACCCCCCGACCCGGGGGCCGTGGGCCTCGAAGCCGGTGACCAGGGCGTGCGGGAGGTAGTCGGTGCGCACGGCAGGCGCCCAGCCCCACGTCCGATAGGCCAGCGCCGCCAGGGCGAGGGGGACGAGCGGAAGGAGGCTGCTCGGTGCGGCCGACGGGCCACCGTGCAGGCGTGAGTGCCCCACCAGCAGCTCGGACAGCCCGGCGTCGAAGGCCGGGCGGTCCCCGGCGGTCAGGGCGCGCAGCGTGCGCAGGGCCGTGGTGTCCGGCTGGTCGAGCAACGGCTCGCCGGTCCCGTCGGCGCGGGCACGGACCCGCTGGAGGGCCGCGTCGACGGCGGCGAGCTTGGCCTGCGCGGTCGGCGGATACTCCGCCATGTCGCCCGTGTCGTCCAGCACCACCGCCATCAGCCCGGTGGCGAGTTCCCCGGTGGGCGTTCCCTCCGCCTCCCCGACGAACTTCTCCCGCGCGAAGTGGAAGGCCTCGCCGTGCTCCTCGGCCTTGTCCCGGAGAGCGGACAGACAGAGCGCGTCCACCCATTCCCCGGGCCTGACGCTCTCCGCGGGGGCGTCGTCACCCCGGTCGTAGCGCAGGCCGAAGTCCACGTACTCCAGGAAGACGTGGAAGGGCGCGTGCGGGACGTAGGCCGCGTAGGCGACGGCACCGGCCGCCGCCTCGGCCGCGTCCTTGAGCGCCGCCCGGGCCTCCGGGGTGTCCAGGTCGGGCGTGTCGACGGACAGCGCGCCCAGGTAGTCGAGGAACTCCCCGGCGATCGACTGCCATGCATGGGCCCCGATCCGGCCGCCCCGCGACATGGACCGCACCGTGCGCCCGATCCGGTTCGTGAAGTCCTCACGCGCCGCCGACACGACTGCCCCGGCCACCTGGTGACGCTCTATCCGCACGGTCCCACTCCTTGATCGAATACTGCCGACAGCGTAGGTGCCGGCTCTGACAGGGAGACGCGCGGTCGCCCGCTCCCCAGCCCGTGCACAGCACCAAGACCCGGTTGTAGGGTTTTTGTGCGAACGGGGGCTGGGGGGCGCATCGGCATGGCGGAACGCAAGGGCATCTGTTTACGGGGGACCGAGTCGTTCGAGGCAGTGGCGTCAGGGTTGTTCGCCCCGCTCCGGGTGACGGATCCCGACCCGCGGGGGTTCCAGGCGGTGGTCGACCACACGGTCGTCGGGCCCATGGTCGTCGCCCGCGTACGGGCGACCGGCGCGGTGGTGACGCGGGACGACCGCAGCATCACCTCGACCGACCGGGAGTGGATGCACTTCAACCTGCACCACCAGGGCCCGCTCATCGCGGCCCAGGCCGACCGGACGACGAGGGTGGGGCCGGGTGAGCTGTTCGCCTGCGACAACACCCGGCCCTACCGGCTCATCGGCGCCGACCGCATCGACATGACCGTGCTCTGCGTCCCGCGGGCGAGTCTCGGCGGGTACGTGAGCTCGATCGGCCGGCGTACGGCGCTGCCGGTGCCGACGGGGGGCGGGATCGGCCGGCTCCTCGGCCACGCGCTGTCCACGACCGACGAGGGCCTCCCCCGGCGGGGTGCGGCGGGCACGCACCTGGCCGACGCCCTCACCGCGCTGCTGCTCGCCGCCTTCGCGGACACCTCACCCGAGCGCGTTCCGGTCACCAGCGGCCTCGTGGACCGCATCCGCGCCTACGTCCTGGCCCACCTCGGCGACCCCCGGCTCTGTGCGGAGCAGGTCGCCCGTCGACACCACATCTCCGTCCGGCACCTGCACGCGCTGTTCCAGGGGTGCGACCTGACCTTCGCCGCTTGGGTACGGCACGAACGCCTGGTGCGCATCCGCCGGGACCTCCTCGACCCGTCCTCGGCGCACGTCTCGACGGCCGTCATCGCGGCCCGCTGGGGGGTGCCCGACCCCAAGCACCTCGGCAGGGCCATGAAGCGCGAATTCGGTGAGAACGTCAGCGAGTTGCGCCACGGCTGACGGAGGAACGGTCACGTCGGCGGGGCGGCCCGGCAACACGACGCCCGCTTGACGCCCGTCACCGTGTGCAGCCACTCGTCACGCTATGCTTCCGGTGGTTCCACCCCTGATCCTTGAGGACACGGACGGAGAGACGTCCTTGAAGACAGCCCTGCGCCTGGCCCTCGCCACCGTGCTCTCCGCCGCCGCCCTGTCGGTCACGGCACCGCACGCGTCCGCCTCGGCCACCCCCTCCCCTCCCCCGCGCTACGTCGCGCTGGGCGACTCCTTCGCGGCCGAGCCGCTGGTGCCGCCCGCCGACCCGACGGACCCCGCGTGCCTGCGCTCCCTGGCCGGGTACCCGCACGTCGCCGCCCGGGCCCTCGGCGCCGACCTCACCGACGTCAGCTGCTCGGCCGCGACCACCGGCGACCTGAGCGCCTCCCAGCACGCGGGTGTCCCGCCCCAGTACGCCGCCCTCTCCCCCGGCACCGACCTCGTCAGCGTCACCATCGGCGCGAACGACGTCCGGCTCTTCTCCGAGGCGCTGAAGTGTGTCAACCTCCTTCCGCAGCCCCTGGGCACCAGTTGCGCGGAGCGGAACACCGCCGACGGCACCGACCGGCTCGCGGCGCGCATCGACGCGTGGGCGCCGACGTTCGCCTCCGTCCTGGACGAGATCGCCCGACGGGCGCCGTACGCCGAGGTCTTCGTCGTCGGTTACGGCAACTTCGTGCGCACCGGCGGCTGTTACCCGACGCAGCCCCTCTGGTCCCAGGACGCCACCCATCTCCAGCGGACGATCGACCGCCTCACCGCCGTCCTGCGGCGGACCGCCGAGGAGCACCACGCCACCTTCGTGGACACCTACGGCCCGGGGATCGGCCACGACATCTGCGCCGCCCCGGGCGACCGCTACATCGAAGGCATGGCGCCCGACCGTCCCGCCGCCGCACTGCACCCCAACGAGGCCGGCGCCCGGGTCATCGGCGAGGCCCTCACGGCAGCCGTCCGGGCGCAGCGGGCCCGGACCGACGGGGCGTCGTGACGGTCAGCTCCCCTCCCGGTGAGCACGGCGTGGCCGCGAGCCCAGTGCCGGTCAGCGAGGGTCGCCCGGCACGCCGCGCAGGTAGGCGCCGAGGCGGGCGATCGCCGAGGGGTTGCGCGGGCTCTCGACCAGGTCGGCGTAGTCCAGGGAGATGATCCGCCGGTGCCGGACCGCCGAGACGCCGCGCAGCGGGGCGTAGGAGAGCAGGAACTGCTCCTTCTGTTCGGCGCTGACGTCGCCGTAGTCGCAGATCACGATGACGTCCGGGTCGCGCCGCACCACGCTCTCCCAGCCGACCGTGGTCCAGGAGTCCGCCACGTCGTGCATGACGTTGACCCCTCCGGCTTCGGTGATGATCTGTTCCGGGGCGGCGTAGCGGCCGGAGGTGAAGGGGGTGTCCTGGCCGCTGTCGTAGAGGAAGACCGAGGGGCGGTCGGCGCCGGCGGGCGCCTTGGCCCGTACGTCCGCGATCGTCTCCCTGAACCCGGCGATCAGGGTCGCGGCCCGCTGTTCCACGCCGAAGAGCCGGCCGAGGTTGGTGAGGTCGGTGTAGAGGGCGTCCAGGGGCGGCATGATGCCGCGTGCGGTCTTCGAGCGGCCGTTGCGGCAGGACTCGGTGAGGACGTACGAGGGGATGCCGAGCTCCTCCAGGGCGTCGGGGGTGAAGCCGCTGTCCTCGCGGAAGCCGTAGTTCCAGCCGGCGAGGACGAGGTCGGCGCGGGCGTCGAGGACGTTCTCCTTGGTGAGCTGGTCCTTGGACAGCCAGGTGACCTTGTCGTAGCCGTCCTTCCAGGGGACGCCGCGCAGGTCCCCCTTGTCGTCGGGCATGGCGAAGCCCGCCATGCGGTCCTCCAGGTCCAGGGCGAACATCAGCTCCGTGATGCCCACGTCGTTGGTGACGACCCGCTCGGGGACCTTGTCGTAGGTCACCTCGCGGCCGCAGTTGGTGAGCGTGACCGCCGGGGACGTCGCGTCCGGGGACGACTCGACCGTGGCGCCGCACCCGGTGGCGGTCGCGGTGAGGCAGAGGACGGTGGCGAGGAGCCGCTTGCGCATGGGGGTCCTTCAGGTGGTGGGCGGGAGCAGGTCGAAGAGGAGCTGGACGGCGCCCGTCACCGGGTGCCGGACGGGATGGGCCCGGACACCGAACACCTGGGCCAGCAGCGGAGGTTGCAGGACGTCGTGCGGTGGCCCGTGGGCGACGATCCGGCCGCTGTCGAGGACGTACAGGACGTCGCAGTGGGCGGCGGCCAGGTTGAGGTCGTGGAGTGCGGCCAGCACGGTCGGGCCGCTGTCGCGGACCAGGGACAGGACGTCCAACTGGTGGGCGACGTCGAGGTGGTTGGTGGGTTCGTCGAGGACCAGGACGCCGGGCTGCTGTGCCAGGGCCCGGGCGATCAGGACGCGTTGCTTCTCGCCGCCGGACAGGCCGAGGAAGCCGCGGTCGGCGAGGTGGACGACACCGGTGCGTTCCATCGCCCCGGCGACGATCTCCCGGTCCGAGGCGGCGGTGCGGCCGCGGTGCGGCAGCCGACCCATGGCGACCACCTCGGCGGCGGTGAAGTCGAACTCGGCCGAGGACTCCTGCGGCAGCGCCGCGAGCTTCCGGGCGGCGGCCCGCGCGTCCATGGCGTGCAGGTCGTCGCCGTCCAGCCGCACCACTCCCCCGGCCGGCCGCAGCGCCCGGTACAGCGCGCGCAACAGGGTCGACTTGCCGCTGCCGTTGGGGCCGACGAGTCCGGCGAACGCCCCGCTGCCCACGGTGAGGTCGATGTGCTCGACCAGGCGGGTCCCGGCCACCTCGAGGGTGACGTCCTCGATGTCGAGTCGCATGCTCAGCGCCCTCCGAAGGCGTAGCCGCCGCCCCGCCGCATCAGCAGCAGGAACGCCGGGACCCCGACCACGGCGGTGATGACCCCGACCGGCAGCTCGGCGGGGGCGAACAGCAGCCGGGACAGCACGTCCGCCCAGACCAGGAGCACGGCTCCGGCGAGCGGGGCGACCGTCAGCACCCGGCGGTGGTCGGCGCCCACCAGCATCCGCACGACGTGCGGCACCATCAGCCCGACGAATCCGATGGCGCCGCTGACGGCCACCACCGTCCCGGTCACGGCCGCGGTGAGGAGGAACAGCTCCCGGCGCAGCCGGGCCGGCCGGACACCCAGCGCCGACGCGGTCTCGTCGCCCATGGCGAGCGCGTCCAGCGCCCCCGCACGCCCGTACAGCCAGGCCCACCCGGCGGCCACGGTGGCCGCTGCGAACGGGAGTTGGGCCCAGGTGGCGCCTCCCAGGCTGCCCAGCAGCCACATCATCGCCGACCGGGCCGCCTCGCCCCGGGCCGCGCCGAACACCATGACCGTGGTGACCGCCTCGAAGCCGTACGCCAGCGCCGTGCCGGTGAGGACCAGCCGCAGCGGCGTCAGCCCGTGCGGCGAGCGGGCCACCGCGTGGACGAGGGTCATGGCGGCGAGCGCGGAGGCGAACGCCGACGCGGACAGCGCCCAGACGCCCAGCCCGGCGAACGCCCCCAGGAGGATCACGGCGTTAGCGCCCACCGCCGCGCCCGAGGAGATGCCGAGGACGAAGGGGTCGGCCAGCGCGTTGCGCACCATCGCCTGCACGGCCACGCCGACGGCGGCGAGGCCCGCTCCGACCACGGCGCCGAGCAGTACGCGCGGCAGCCGGACCTCCCAGACGATGGTGTACGAGGCCGCGTCCGCCGCGTGCACCGTCCCACCGCTGAGCCCGGCCCACAGGAACCGCGCCACCTCGCCCCGGCCCACGCCGGCGGCACCGAGGCCCACCCCGCCGACGAGGGACAGCAGGAGCAGCAGGAGCAGGGCCAGGGCGAGCGGCAGCACGGGTATCCGGCTGGGGGCCGTACGTCGGCGCACGGGGCCGTCCTTCACACGGGCCGCCTGCTGGACGTCGAGCAGGAGCAGCCCGTACGGCGCGTGCGGCCGTGCACGGCCCCTCTCGCAGTCCACGGCGAGCAGTCAACGGGTCGACACGCTCCCCACGGGCGATCGGGCTCGCACGAGGACCGAACTCGCGGTCCCGTGCACACCGTTGCGGGTCAGCGCCGGGTTCTCACCGGACTTCCCCCGCGGGAGGCAAGGGGAGCCTAACAAACCCCGGAGCGGGTGATCACCGGCGCCCGACCGGGCTTCACAAGCGGACGGACTTCATTGCACACTACTCGCAATAACAATTTTTGTGCGAAAGGTCCGGGCGTGGGGTCTGCGGTGACCGAGGCGGAGACGATGCGGCGCGTGGTCGCGATCCTGACCCAGGCCACGGAGATGGCGGCGGCCCCGGTCGACGAGATCGGCGGCGAACGGTACGCGGCCCAGGCGGAGCTGGTCGCCGAGTTCGTCGTCGAGGCGATGCGGCCGGGCACCGTCGCACCGGCCGGCACGAGCCCGCAGGCCGTCGCCGCCGCCGTGGCCGCGTCCTTCCAGGACCGGCTCGGCGCGCTCGTGGCCTGCTTCAGCGCCGCCTTCGCGAGCCTGGCCCACCACCACGACAACGGCGACACCGGCACCTCCTCGGCCGACGTCCTGCGCCGGCTCGCCCTCCAGGTCGAGTCGAACGACCCGGCCTGACGCGCCGGCCGTCCCGGTCGGGCGGGGCCTCCGGGACGCATCCCGTTCCGTGGACGGTGCCTTGACGGGTCCGGGTGGCTCCTGGCAGCGTGCGCGATCATGAAGAGGCCCGCCGACCACTGCCGCGCGCGCGTCGTGCTCGTGGAGCGGCGGCACGTCGACCTGTGCCGGCAGTCCAGCGCCCTCTGTCGCTGAGCCGTAGCACGTTCCCCGGGTCGCTCCCTTCCCCTTCCTCCTCCACCTCCCCTCTCCTTCCCTTCGTGTGTCCGCGTGCGGGCACACCGGACACGAGGACTCGCCATGCCCGAAATATCCCGTCGTTCCTTCGGTGGTCTCGTCGGCGGCGGCGCCGTGACCGCGGTCGCCGGTGCGTCCGGCAGCGCCGAGGCGGCCCCCGCATCCGCACCCACCGCCCCCTCCGCCGCCGAGCGTCCGTTCCGGGCACGCCGCTCCGGGGGATCTGGAAAGCGGCCCAACTTCCTGTTCATCCTGGGGGACGACCTGGGCTGGGCGGACCTGTCGTCGTACGGCGCGCCGCACATCAGGACGCCGCACCTGGACCGGCTCGCCGCGCAGGGCGTGCGGTTCACCCAGGCCTACTCCGGCTCGGCGACCTGCTCCCCCACCCGCTTCAGCCTGTACACCGGGCGCTATCCGGGGCGCACCCCGGGCGGGCTCGCCGAGCCCATCGGCAACCGCACGCAGGGACTCGACCCGAACCACCCGACCCTGGCCTCCCTGCTGAAGCAGGCCGGCTACGCCACCGCCCTGATCGGCAAGTGGCACTGCGGCTGGCTGCCCGACCACAGCCCCACCAAGTCGGGTTGGGACGAGTTCTTCGGCAACTTCGGCGGCGCGCTGGAGTACTTCTCCAAGCTCGGCCAGCTCGGCGACTACGACCTGTACGAGGGCGACGCCGAGTACAAGGACCTGCGGTACTACACGACCGTCCTGACCGAGCGGGCCGTGGAGTACGTCGGGCGCGAACACCACCAGCCGTGGCTGCTCAACCTGAACTTCACCACTCCGCACTGGCCGTGGCTCGGCGAGGACGACGAGGAGACCGGCGCCGAGATCGCCGCGAAGGTCCGCTCCGGCAACGTCCTGGGCGCCCTGCTGCACAACGACGGCGGTTCGGTGCGGAAGTACCAGGAGATGGTCGAGAACCTCGACGCCTCCGTCGGCAAGGTGCTCGACGCGCTCAGGCGCTCCGGCCAGGAGCACAACACGGTGGTCGTGTTCGCCAGCGACAACGGCGGCGAGCGCTTCTCCTACCTGTGGCCGCTCAGGGGCGGCAAGTCGGAGCTGCTGGAGGGCGGCATCCGGGTCCCGACCGTCCTGCGCTGGCCCGCCCGGGTGGACGGCCACCAGGTGAGCCACGAGCCGGTCTTCTCCCCGGACTGGACGGCCACCCTGCTGGAGCTGGGAGGCGCCCGCCCCGCCCCCACCCACCCGCTCGACGGACACAGCCTGGCCGGCTACCTGCTGCGCGGCGAGGAACTGCCCGAACGCGACCTGTTCTGGCGGGTGCGCGGCAACCGGGCCCTGCGGCGGGGCGACTGGAAGTACTACCAGGACTCGGCCGGCAAGGACCACCTGTACGACCTGTCCCGGGACCAGCGCGAACAGGCCGACCACGCGACGGGCCGGCCCGAGCTCCTCGCCGAGCTGAAGGCCGCGTGGGAGCGGACCGCGGGGAGCCTGCTGCCGTACCCCGCCAGCTGACCGGCTGACCCCCTGGGGCCTCAGCGCGGGCTCCCTGCGACCAACATCGAGTTTTCCCTGTTCCCGGTCCCCGTCACGTCCTGCTGACGTACAGTGAACGGTACGTCAGCAAGGGTTCGGTAGAAGCGAGTTGCGCGGGAGCCGCAGGTGAACGTGAGTGACGAGTGTCCGCGGCAGGGCAGCGGCGAAATGGAGCCGATCCCGCGGACCATCGCCGCTGTCGCCGACGCGCTTCCCCCCGCCCGGCGCCACGAGTTCCACGCCGCGGTGAGCAGCGCCCGACAAGGACCCGAACGGGACGCTGCACTGACGACGTGGTGGCTCGAAGCACTGTTCGAGAGGGTGCCGGGACGGGACCAGCGCTTGGACGACACCGTCGCAGGCGTGGGACTCGTCGAGCTCGAACCGGAGACGCAGGAGCGGTGAATCCGGGATCCAAGGGCTGGACCGCGGTCACGCAGGTCACCGCGTCCAAAGTACTCAGTCAGATGCGCGCATCCGGATTCGTGGACCTGCACGACAATGTCGTTCGCTTCCTGCGCGCCCTGGCCCTGGAGGTCGGCAGTGCGGTCGCGTCCGGGAAGCCGCCGCCCGGGCTGCCCATGACCATCCGGGGGGTCACTTGGTACAGCATGGCGGTGTCCAACGATCCCGTGTTCTTCAACTACAGCATTTATCCCGGTGACTTGCAGATCAGAGTGTGCGATCTGATCTGGGTGACCACGATCGAATAGCTGTCATCGATCGAATAGCTGTCATCGATCGAAGAGCTGTCGTCGGGAGGGACACGCCCGCCCTCACGAGGTGAACGCTCGCCGGCAGTGCGCGAGCAGTTCACGCATCCCCGGGCTGAGTGTCTTCTTCCAGACCAGGGCGAGCAGTGCGGGTGTCTCGACGTCCTCGATGGTGCGGGCGGTGAGACGGTCGCGGTGCTGCGCGGCCATGGAGTCGGTGAGGACGGCGACGGCGAGCCCGCGGGCGGCGAGGCCGGCGATGGCGTCCGCGGCGCTGGCCTGCAGCGTGATCGCGGGGCGAAGGCTCCCCGCGGCGCAGGCCTGGTCGAGTACCGTGCGCAGGCCGGTGCCTGGCGGCATGCACACGATCGGGTAGGCGATCAGGTCGCGCAGGGTGACCCGCCGACGGGTCGCCAAGGGATGCCCGGCCGGGACCGCCGCGACGAGCCGCTCGCTGATGAGGGTGAGCGCGTCCAGCCCGTCGGGGGTGTCGGCTGCCGCCCCGACGAGTGCCAGGTCGACGGCGCCGGTGCGGACCCCGTCGACGAGCCGGTCGGAGCTGTCCTCCAGCAGCGAGATCTCCACACCGGGATGTGCCCGGTGGAACGCGGCGAGGGCGTCGAACAGCGGGGCGACGGTGCAGCCGATGACCATCCCGACGGTGAGGTGCCCCCGGATCAGGTCGGTCACCTCGCCCACCGCCTGGCCGACCGCCCCAGCGGCGGCGAGTGCGGCGCGGGCGTGGGCGAGTGCGGCCTTTCCCGCGACGGTGAGGGTGACGGTGCGGGCCGACCGGTCGAACAGCTCTGCCCCGAGTTCCCGCTCCAGTTGGCGGATCTGGGCGCTGACGCCGGACTGGCTGATGTGCACCCGCTCGGCCGCCCGGGTGAAGTTCCGCTCCTCGGCGACCGCGACGAAGTACTCCAGCTGCCTCAGCTCCATGACTGCGGATTCTAGTTTCCAGAAGATCCATCTGTTGGAGTTCTGACCGGGCGCCGGCCACGCTGGGAGACGTCGATGCCCGATGTCAGGAGGAACTCATGCCGGAGCACGAGAAGTACGAGAAGGCCATGCGGCCCGAGGACATCACCCGCTTGTTCGTCGAACGGTCCAACGCCGGTGACGCGGCCGGGGTCGCCGCTCTGTACGAAGAGGGTGCGGTGATGGCCTACCCGCCCGGCGCACAGACGGTGGGCCGGGAGGCGATCCGCGCGCTGTGGGAGAAGGTGCTGGCCCACCGTCCCCGTTTCGAGCAGGAACAGCCCCTGCCCACGCTGATCAGCGGCGACATCGCCCTCACCTCGACCCCTCCGGTGGACGGGGCCGGCGCCCGGGCGCAGGTCGTCCGGCGCCAGCCCGACGGAAGCTGGCTCCGCCTGCTCGACCAGCCCGAGTTCGTCCCGCCCGCCCACGGGTTGGCCTGACCGGGTGGTGCGGGCCCCGCACTCCCCCGTCACACCGCTCCCCAGCGGTGCCCCCTGCTAGCTTCACGAGCTGATCATGAGCCTCGTACCGCGTCGGCGCGGGCGGGGCGCGGAGCGTGAGCCAAGGCGAGGACGGCGGGCATGACCGAGGACGCGAAGAGGCCGACCGTGGCGGAGCCCAAGCGCAGGACCCTGCTGGCCACCGCCGCCGCGGCGGCCGGGGCGTCCGCCGCCGTCGCGGCGGCCGCCCCCGCGTCGGCGGGCACCGGGGCACCGGCCCGGGCACGGCAGTCCACCGCGGTGGCCCGTCTCCTGGCCGTGCCCGCGGCCGGCCGCGGGGTCGCGTGGCTCCGGTCCGCCCTCCAGGTCGCCGTGGAGCTGGAGCTGTCCACCATCCCGCCATACCTGTGCGGCTGGTGGTCGGTGAAGGACCGCCGCTCGGACGCCGCGCGCCTGATCCGGCGCATCATCGACGACGAGATGTACCACCTGGGCATCGCGTGCAACCTCCTCGTGGCCGTGGGCGGGCGGCCCCGGATCAGGGCGGGGGCACCCACCTACCCCGGTCCCCTGCCCGGCGGCGTGCACCCGGGTGTCACCGTGTACCTGTCGGGGCTCACCCGGTCCTTCGTGCACGACGTGATGATGGCCATCGAGGCACCCGACGCGGCGCTCACGCGCGACCGTGGCACCTCCCCCTCCGTGGGCGACTTCTACACGGCCGTGCTGGAGGGCTTCTGGCTGGTGGCCCCGCACCTGTCCACCCACGGGCAGCTGGAGGCGCGCATCGGCTCGGACGAACTGCGGCCGGTCAGGACGCTCCTCGACGTGCAGCGTGCCATCGACGTCGTCAGGGAGCAGGGCGAGGGCACCGGCAGTTCACCGGACGACTCCTTCGCCGACGACCACCCGGCCCACTACTACGCGTTCAGCGAGATCTACCACGGCCGGCAGCTGCGGGTGACCGACCGGGGCTGGACCTTCAGCGGGCCGCAGGTCCCCTTCCCCGACACCCGCCCCATGGCCCGCGTCCCGGCCGGCGGCTGGTCCCGGCCGCCGGAGCCGGTACGGCGGCTCCTCCACCGGTTCGACACCACGTACACCACCGTGCTGACCTCCCTCGACGCCGCCTGGTCGGACGGCGGCCCCCGCTCCCTGGGCGCTGCCGTCCACGCCATGCGCGGCCTGGAGGAACCGGCCCTGCACCTGATGGAGACCCGCATCCCCGGCAGGCGGAGCACCTACGGCCCGCAGTTCCGCGCTCTGTCCTGACGCCGGCGAGTGCCGGCGTGACCCACGTGACGGATGTGGAGTGCGTGGTTTCCGGGTGGTGGGGGAGACGCGTCGTATGTCCTCGGTCCAGAACGCGCAGCCGGACACCGCCTCCGGCACCGGCCTCAAGAGAGCCCTCACCACCCCGCTGCTGTACTTCTTCATCCTCGGCGACGTCCTGGGCGCCGGGGTCTACGTCCTCGTGGGGCAGGTCGCCGCGGACGCCGGTGGGGCCGTGTGGGTGCCGCTGCTCGTCGCCCTCCTGCTCGCCCTGCTCACCGCCTCGTCGTACGCGGAGCTGGCCACGAAGTATCCCCGGGCGGGCGGCGCCTCCCACTACGCGACGAAGGCGTTCGGGCCATTCGCCGGCTTCATCGCCGGTTTCTGCATGCTCGCCGCCGGCGTCGTCTCGGTGGCCGCGCTCGCCCGGGGGTTCGGCGGCGACTACCTGTCGGCGTTCGTCGACCTGCCCGTGGCCGCGGTCGCCGTGGTCTTCCTCGCCCTGCTCGCCGCCCTGAACGCGCGGGGCATCCAGGAGTCGACGCGGGCGAACGTCGTCGCCACCGTGATCGAGGTCGGCGGGCTGCTGATCATCGTCGCGCTCGGCGGCTGGCTGCTGCTGCGGGGCGACGGCGACGTCGGCCGGCTCACCCAGCTCGGCTCGCCCGGCGAGAACGCGGCGCGTGCCGTGCTCAGCGGGTCCGTCCTCGCCTACTACTCGTTCGTCGGGTTCGAGACGTCCGTGAACGTCGCCGAGGAGACCCGCGACCCGCGGCGTTCCTACCCGCGCGCGCTGTTCGGCGCGCTGGCCACCGCCGGTGCCGTGTACGTCCTGGTGGGCATCGCCGCGTCGGCCGCCGTGCCCACCAGCCGCCTCGCCGCGTCCAGCGGGCCCCTGCTCGAGGTGGTCCACGCGGCGGGCGGCGTGCCTCCGCGGCTGTTCAGCGCGATCGCGCTGGTGGCCGTCGCCAACGGCGCGCTGCTGACGGGGATCATGTCCTCGCGGCTGGCCTTCGGCATGGCCCGCGACGGGCTGCTGCCCTCGGTGCTGACGCGCGTGCTGCCCGCCCGCCGGACGCCCTGGGTCGCGATCGCGGCCACCACGATCCTCGCGATGGTCCTCGCGGTGACCGGTAGCGTGGCCGAGCTGGCCTCGACGCTGGTCCTGCTGCTGCTCGTCGTCTTCCTCATGGTCAACGTCGCGGTCCTGGTCCTGCGCCGTGACACCGGTACGGCGGACCACTTCCGCACGCCCACCGTGCTGCCCGTGCTGGGAGCGGTCTCCTGCGTGGTGCTCGCCACCCAGGTCGAGGCCGAGGTCTGGTGGCGGGGGCTGGTGGTGCTCGCGGTCGGCGCCGTGCTCGGCGCGATCAGCCACCGCGCGGCCCAGCGCAAGGCCGCCTCGACGGCGTGACGGCCGGCCCGGCACCTGTTCCGCCCAGCCGCAACTCCTGCATCCAGTAAGCGTTGGGCAGGGCACGCGTGCACATCCGGCCCCCGCGGATACGCGAGTGAGCCCCGGTCTCCCCTGGTCCGGGGCTCACGGTGTCTTCGGCGCCGTCGCGCTCGGAGCGACCTGTGGCAACGGAGACTTGCCGAATGCGGTTGTAACAGGTTCTGTTACGATCAAGCCCGAGGGTACGGGAGGTGGAGTCCGACATGAGTGCCAACAGCAGGCTGACCATCGCGGCGCACGCCCTGACCTGGATCGGGTTGTATCAACGACGTGGTCACGAGGTCGCCACCTCCGAGCAGATCGCGACGAGCGTCAACACCAACGCCGTGGTGATCCGCCGCCTGCTGGGTGAGCTGCGCAAGGCCGGCCTGGCCGAGTCACGCCGAGGTGCGGGGGCGGGCTGGATGCTCACGCGGGACCTGGCGGCGATCACTCTGCTCGACGTCTATCAGGCCATCGAAGCGGGGCCGGTATTCGCCCTGCATCGCGCGACGCCGGACCCCGAGTGCGTCGTGGGCCACGGCATCGGGCCGGCACTGACCGCCGTGTACGACGACGTGGAGGCCGCTCTGCGCAGGGAGCTGGCGAAGACCACGCTGGAGGACGTACTGCGGGACGTCTTGAAAGCCGCCTGACCTCGGGCCGCGCACTTCCCCTGACCGAGGGGAGCCGCCTTCCGCACCCAAGAACGTAACCAAAATGGTTACATCGATGAAGAGAGGGAAGCAAGGACGATGACAACAGACACCCAGAGCTCGCGGACCGTGGTCGAGAGGTTCCTGGAGCGCCTCGGCCGGCAGGACCCCGACGGCATCCAGGAACTGTTCTCCCAGGACGTCGACTGGCATGTCCCCGGCAGTGGCGCGCTGCCCTGGACCGGTCGTCGCACCCGTCGGGAGGAGATCGCACCCTACTTCTCCACGATGTGGCAGTACTTCGCGCCCGGCGAGAGCAAGGTCGTGCTGGAGCGCTTCATCGTCGACGGTTCTGACGTGGTGCTGCTGGCGGTCTTCACACACACCGCCGCACCCACCGGCAAGAGGTTCACCACACCGGTGGCCATGCACCTCACGATCGAGGACGGCCGGATCGGTCGCATGCACCTGTACGAGGACACGCTGACCGTCGCCGAGGCGTTCGACGCCGGCTGAGCGCAGGGACTCCTTACTGATCGTTTCAGAATGAGTTGAGCTGCGGTCGGCAGGGTGTCCGAGGTGCGTGCTGATCTCGCTTCTGACGACCTGTGGGAGGGGGTTGCCCCGTTGCTGCCGCCCGCTCCCTCGGTCTCCTCACCCTTCCGGACGAGGACCACGGGACGAGTGGCCCTGGCGACCACGCCTTGGGCGACGGAGCCGACGAGGAACCCGGTGAAGCCGCTGAGGCCGCGCGAACCCAGCACCAGCAGGTCGGCCCGCTCGGCGGCCTTCAGCAAGGCCGCGGTAGCCGGGCCGTCGACCTGCTCGCCGGTGACGAGCACGTCGGGTACGACACTGCGCATACGCTCCACCGCCTGCCGCAGGGCGCGGGGCGCCGGCTGCCGCTGCGCGGCGTTCGCGGGCTCGCCGCTGTGTCCGCGCGGGTGCCGGTCCCGGACGTGCACCAGTCGCAGCGGCCGGTCACGACGCAGTGCCTCGCGGGCGGCCCACTCCGCGGCGGCGAGGCTCTCGGCCGATCCGTCCACTCCGGCGATGACGGGCGACAGCATGATGCGCACCTCCTGTGCTGGATCTGCTCCTTACCGCCGGCGTCGTCCCGGGGTGACCTGTGCTGTGACGCCGGCCGACGTCGACGGTGACTTCACACCGTCGAACTCACTTTCCCGCGTACAGGTCGAAGACGATCCGGGCCTTGATGTCGCCACGCAGTACGGCGTCGATGGACTCGTTGACGGAGGCGAGCGGACGGGTCTCGTAGATGACCTTGGTCCGGCCGGCGGCGTGGAGCTGGAAGACCTCGGTGAGGTCCTGCCGCGTGCCCACGATCGAGCCGATGACGGACGTGCCGTTGAGGACCGTGTCGAAGATCGGGACCTGGATCGTGCCGTGTGCGGGCAGCGCCACCATGACGAGCCTGCCGCCGCGCCGCAGGCCGGCGCTCGCGGCCTCGAACGCGGCCGGGTTCACCGCGAGGGCGATCGCGGCGTGGGCGCCGCCGTGCTTCTTCAACTCCTTGCCGACGTCCTGTTTGCGGGCGTCGATGACGAGGTCGGCTCCGAGTTCGCGGGCGAGTGCGAGCTTGTCGTCGGTGACGTCGATGGCAGCGACGGTGGCTCCGGCGATCTTGGCGTACTGCAGGGCGAGGTGTCCGAGGCCGCCGACGCCCGAGATCGCGACGAGCTGGGCGGGCCGGACGTCCGCGACCTTGAGTGCCTTGTACGTGGTGACGCCGGCGCAGGTGAGGGGGGCGGCGTCGAACGGGGTGACGCCCTCGGGCACCGGCTGGGCGAAGTCGGCCCAGGCCAGCATCTTCTCCGCGTATCCACCGTCGCAGCCGTACCCGGTGTTGATCTGCTGCTCGCACAGCGTCTCCCAGCCGGACAGGCAGTGCTCGCACCGCCCACAGGCCTTGCCGAGCCACGGCACGGCGACCCTGTCCCCCACGCCCAGGTGGGTGACGCCGTCGCCGAGCTCCTCGACGAGGCCCACTCCTTCGTGGCCGGGCACGAACGGCGGAGTGGGCTTGACGGGCCAGTCGCCGTGAGCGGCGTGGATGTCGGTGTGGCACAGGCCGGAGGCCTCGACGCGGATGCGGACCTGACCGGGGCCCGGCTCGGGGTCGGGGCGCTCCTCGATGACCAGGGGCTCGCCGAAGGCTCGTACGACTGCTGCCTTCATGATCTGTTCTCTCCTCCGGAAGGGTGCGTCAGTCGTGGGTGACGACGGCGACGGGGGCGGTGGAGTGGTGCAGGACGGCGTGGGTGACAGTGCCGATGTGGGCGCCGACGGCAGAGCTGCGGATGCGGCGTCCGACGACGACCAGGGAGGCTTCGAGGGAAGCGTCGATCAGCAGGAGCGAGGGGCTGCCGTAGTGCGACTGCTCCACGACGTCGACGTGGGGATACTTCTGCCTCCAGAGGCCCAGCACCTCGCTCAGGATCACGGCGTCGCCCCTCGCCATCTCCCGCTCGACGGCGGGCTCCAGGGCCATGCCGTAGGCGTAGTAGGGCGGCGGGTTCCAGGCGTGCACGACCCGCAGCGGCACCGAGCGCCGCGCCGCGGCCTCGAAGGCGAACCCGATCAGCGTCTCGTCGGGATCGGCGACGTCGAGGCCGAGGACGACGGGACGGAGTGCCGTGGCCGTGGAGGGAGTTCCGGTCGGGTGCGTCCGGTGCTCAGCCGCGGTCTGCTCGCCGGCCCGGACCAGGACGACGGGCCGTTCGGTGTGCGCCACGACCGCGAGCCCGACGGAGCCGACCAGGAAGCCACCGATCCCGCCCAGGCCACGGGAGCCGAGGACGAGCATCTCGGCATCCTTCGCCGCATCGACCAGGGACTGAGCCGGTCGTCCGGTGAGTTGCTCGGTGCTCACCTCGATTCCGGGGTGGCGCCGTCGCAGGCCCTCGGCGGACTCGCGGGGGATCCGCTCGGTCCAGTGCCGGTGCGTCTCGGGGCCGAGGAGCGGTGCCTGGGCGATGGACTCGGGGACGGGCTCCCAGACGTGGACGAGTCTCACCGTCAGTCCGCGCAGTTCCGCCTCACGGGCCGCCCATTCCGCGGCGGCGCGGCTCTCGGGTGAGCCGTCGAGGCCGACGGTGATGGTGCGGGGCATGTTCTCCACCTCCTGATCCGGGACCCCGACGGGGTCCCGGATCCAGCGTCGTGTCCAGGGGTTCTTCATGGCAGGGGCCGCTGGTCCTTCACCGGGGACCAAGAGCCCCTCACAGGCCGCCGGGACGGGCCCGGGGCGATGTGCCCGTCTCGCCGGGTGCGGGGGTCAGCGCAGCCAGAGGTGGTCGCGGACGATCGGCAGCCGCGCCCACGGCCGGCCCAGGCCCCAGGTGGCTCCCGCTCCCGCTGCCGCCAGGGCGATCAGCGCGACGGCGTAGATCACGTGGTAGTCGGTGAACGGGTTCGTCGACATGCTGGGCGCGCCGTTCGGCAGGTGCTTGGCCGGCGGCCACTCGGCGAGCCACATCAGCGCCATCATCGCCGTGCCCGCCACCGCGGCCGGCCGCAGCGCCACACCTGCCATGACGGCCACGCCGATGCCGAGCAGGCCGAGCATGAACAGCCAGTCCGCCCAGGGGTCGCCGGCCCAGGAGTGGAACGTCGACTCCATCGGTCCGGCGGCGACGGAGCTCAGGAAGCCCTTCGTCGGTGATCCGCCGTCGATCCAGCCCTTGCCGGAGGCGGTCGCGTAGCCGAGTCCGCAGGTCTTGTCCAGGAAGGCCCACAGGAAGACGAATCCGGTCAGGATGCGCAGGGAAGCCAGGGCGTACGCCTGCGCGGTGTGCGAGCCGAGACGTGTCGAAGCGGCGGACCGGGTGCCGGAGCCGGCTCGGTTCCAGCGGAGGGCGGCCGGCAGGTGGAAGCCCGGGTCCCGGTGGGGGTGCTCGTGCACGGCCATGATGGTGATCCCTTCGGGGAGGGGTGAATCGTCGTCCTTTTGACGTGTCCCACTCTCGTCCGATGCCCGGCACCGCGCCCGATGCCGAAGGTCTCCGGCCGTTGGGCTGAACGTCCCTGCAGGCGGCGCCAGTTGGCTTTCGGGTGTCGAACCGGCAGGCCACCGGGACGACTTGCGTCCGCTCCTTGCCCACACCAACTCCGTCGCCAGGCGCCGGACTTCGCCGCGGTCGAGGAACTGTGGCGGGAAGTCACCAGCCGTGGCTCGGTGTTCGCTCTGGTGCGGCGAGCAGGAGGCGCGCCGCCACGGCGGAGCGCCACGCTCCACGGGCCGTCAGCCGGCAGTGAGGTCCTGCCGGACCAGGGTGCCCGACCTGCCGTGGACGGTCTCGTAGGCCGCGTCCAGGGCACCGATCGCCGCCAGGAATCACCGTTGTGCGGCTCACCGTCGACGACGAGGCCGGCGGCGCCACCTGATCGCGGTCCTCCGCAAAGCCACGCGGCTTCTCACGCCGCGTTCGGCACGAGCCGCCGCTGCCGGCCGGGGCGCCCGTCAAAGGTGCGGGACCACCGCGACCGGTGCGGTGGCATGGTGCAGCACCGCGTGGGTGACCGGGCCGATCGCCGCCCCGATCGCCGCGCGGCGCCGACGGCGGCCGACAACGAGCAGGGACGCGTCGCGCGAGGCCTCCACGAGGTGCGAGCCGGCCCTGCCGATCACGGCCTGCTCGGTCACCTGCACGCCGGGGAACTCGTGCCGCCAGGGTTCCAGCGCCTTGGACAGGGCACGGTGCATGTCGCCGGTGAGTTCGTCGTGCAGTTCGGCGTTGAGGTCGCCGCCGTGGTCGTAGTAGGGCAGGTCCGGGCACCGGCCATGGACGACGCGCAGTCCCGCGGCACGCTGCGAGGCGGCCTGGAAGGCGAACTCGATCACAGTGTCGTCCGGAGCCGCGGTGTCGAGGCCCAGGACGACGTCGCGGAACGGTGCGGCCCCGGATGCGAAGGCGCCGGTATGGTGTTCGTCCTCCGGGCGCAGGCCGCCCCTGACGAGGACGACGGGCTGAGAGCTGCCCGCCACGACCGCCTGGGCGACGGAGCCGGCCAGGAAGCCGGTCACGCTGCTCAGGCCGCGAGAGCCCAGCACCAACAGGTCCGCTCGGCCGGCCGCGCCGAGCAAGGCGGGTACGGGTTCTTCGGCAAGACGGTCGGTGATGATCCGCAGACCCGGATGACGCCGCGCGACGGTCGCCTCGGCCTCGCGCAGCATGTGGTCCGCCCAGCGCATCTGCGGATCCTGGCTCAGGGACGTCCGGGGTACTCCGTCCGCGGATACGTGCACGTACGGCTTCGGACCGACGGCGTGGACCAGGCGCAGTGGGACGTCGCGGAACAGGGCTTCCCTGGCTGCCCAGTCGGCGGCGGTCAGGCTCTCCGGGGACCCGTCCAGGCCTGCGGTGATGGTGCGGGGCATCTCGGTCTCCTTCGACGTCACTAAGTCAGGAAGTCAGTCTTGGGACAGTGCACTTGGGACAGGAGAGGCCCGACGTCCCCGTGCAGGGGTCCTCGCCGGCGGTCAGGCGGAGAGGTGCACGCCGTACACGGTGCGGCCCGCGACGAGTTCGCGCCCGGTGACCAGTTCTGGCTCGATGCGCACGAAGACCTCCTCGGGCGAGGGAGCGTAGGAGTTCGGGGTGACCCGCTCCAGGCGTGTCGCCTCGGCCGGATCCGTCACGATGCCGGCCCGGCCGGTGACGACGACGCTCCAGCCGGAGTGCGTGTCCGCGTCGACCTCGTCCGCCTCGAAGGCGACGACAGCGCCGTCGACCGCGTGGGCCAGCTCCGATGCCGTCGACGTGCGCAGGAGCACCGCTCCGTCGGCGTCCAGGCCGAAGTTGACCGGCGTGACCGCGGGCAGCGCCTGATGCGTGTAGACGATCCGGCCGACAGGAGCCATCACCAGCAGGCGCAGGCACTCCTGACGGCCGAGTTCACGGAAACCATCGTTCGGGTACATGGGTCAGCCCGTCTTTCGCCCGGTGGAGGAGGTCACACTCCAGGCTGAGCCCGTCGGCGGCCGCGGGTGAGGGCCACGGGTCCCGCCCTGGCCGGAGAGCGGCCCGAGGAGGTGGGGCGGCGGAGGGCCGGACGGCCTTTCCGGCACACATCCCAACCGGATAGTCCATCCGCATGCATGCTACCGTTGGGAACCAAGCGGATGACCTATCCGCTTTTTGCCGGAGTGGAGGGGCACATGAAGAAGACAGCGGTGGTCACGGCTGGCACAGGGGGCATTGGCTTGGAGACGGCGCTGGGGCTGGCCGGTGCAGGGTTCGCGGTCATGGTGATCGGGCGCGACCCCGGGCGGGGAGCCGAGGCCGTCGAGCGCATCAACGCGACGCGACCGGAGCACCCGGCCCGGTTCCTGGCCGCGGACCTCGCCTCGCTCGACCAGGTGCGTGCGCTCGCCCGGACGATCGCGGACGGTCACGCCGCCTCCGGGGAACCGCTCACCGTGCTGGTCAACAACGTCGGGGCAATGTTCGCCGAGCGCCAGGACCGGAACGGTGTCGAGGCGTCGTTCGTCGTCAACCACCTCTCGCCCTACCTGCTGACCGAGCTGCTGCTGCCCACACTGACGGCCGGTGTGCCGAGCAGGATCGTGAACGTGACGTCGGGCGCGGTCACCGTGGCCAAGCGCGTGTTCGACGAAGTCGAGCCGCCGGGCGGCTACTACGGCTTCCACTGGTACGGTCGCGCGAAGCTCGCCAACCTGGCTTACACCTTGGACCTGGCTGACCGGCTGGACGGCACCGGCGTCTCGGTCTTCGCCGCCGATCCCGGAGGGGCCGCGACGGGCATGACCAACGGCACCATGACCGACCCGAAGATCGTCTCACCCGCCCTACGACTGCTGTGGCCCCTGGTGCGCCGCACGTTCGAGCGCTCGACCTCGGGTCCGGCGTCCGCGGCGGCCAGGTCCTCCATCGTGGCCGCCACCGACGAGACGCTGACGGGCCGGACCGGCCTCGTCATCGGCGCCCAGGCGCACCCGGTCGCCCCGCACCGGGCGGCGGCCGACCCCCGCGTCGCCGAAGCCGTACGCCGACTCAGCGAACGGAACGCGCCGCTGTTTCCCGCCTGAGCGTCGTACGCGCGGCGCGGCGCTGTGAGCATTGGGCGGGCGGCGCACCCATCCGGATGAACCATCCGATTAACATGGGCTGATGACGACGCCCCTACGCAAGGACGCGGCCCGCAACTGGCAGCGGATCGTCTCCGTCGCCCGCGACCTGGTCGACGAGGGCACACCGTTGCAGCTCAACGACGTCGCACGCCGGGCCGGCCTCGGGGTCGGCACCGTCTACCGCCACTTCGCCACGCCCGAGGCGCTGCTGGAGACCGTAGCCGCACCCTGCATGGAGGCCCTGGCCGCCCACGGGCGGCAGGCGCTGACCGACACCGACCCCTGGCGCAGTCTGACGGGCTTCCTCTTCCACGTCGTCGAAGCACAGGTGACCGACGCGGCCCTGCCCCCCGTCGTCGCCGCGCCCACGGACGCCGTACCGCGCACCACCGAGCTCAAGCAGTCACTGGCGTCGGTCGGCGCCACCCTCCTCGCTCGGGCCCGCGATGCCGACGTGGTCCGCCCCGACCTCACCGCCGTCGACCTCGTCCCGCTCATGTGCGGCATCGCCCACGCCGTGAGCGTCCACGGCGGTAGCCACGCCGACCGGGTCGACACCGCACACCGCTACCTCGCGGCCCTCCTCGAGGGCTTGCGCACGACACCACCCGGCGCGTGAGCCACCCGCCCCGCAGTGCACCGACACCCTCCAGGCGCGCCCACCCAGCACCGGTCCTGCACGGAGGGAAGCCTCGGGGGCGCTGCGGGCGCACGGTGTGCCACCCTGCGCCCGCAGCGTTCACGCATCAGTCGATGACGTCAACGACCTCGCCGAGGTCGACGAACTTGAAGCCGGTGGCTTCGCGGTCGCCGTCACCGGGGGTCTCCTGGCCGTCCTGGACGACGAGCAGTCCGTCGGGGTAACGCGCGCCGAGCGGGGCGTTGAGAGCGGCGGCGCCGTCGCAGACCTCGGAGCCGTCGAGGGTGGCGGAGGCCGCGGCGATGCGGAAGGCGTTCTCGTACTCGTTGTCCTCGTCGCGTTCGCGGTCGTAGGCGACGAAGGTGTTGTCGCCCTGGCTGGAGGCGAGCAGGTAGCCGTCGCCGTCCGGCTCGGTGACCAGGGTCAGGCCCTCGACGTCGGCCGTCAGGTGCGTACCGCCGAAGCCGGGGTCGGCGCCGGGCGTGCATTCCTCGGTCTGCTCGTCGTACGTGCCCGGGACGCCGTACTCCCGCACCTTGTCGATCAGGGTCGGCGTGCCGGTCAGGCCGGCGTCGATGCGCCAGATACCGACGTCCTCCTGCCCCGCGTACAGAGTTCCGTCCACCGGGTCGACGACCATGCCCTCGACCTGCGGCAGCTCGCCCGGCTCGGCGCACGGCGTCCAGGAGGCGCCGTTCGGCATCCGGAAGGACGACGGCAGGTCCAGGGCGCGGACCTGCCGGTAGTCGACCGTGCCGGCCGGAGTGGCGATCAGCTCCAGCAGGGCGATCCGGGTGCGGTTGCGCCGGCTGACCAGGGCGTAGGAGCGGCCGGTGGTGCGATCGGTCCAGGTGGCCAGGCCGTACGCGGTCTGCTGCTTGTGGATCTCGGTCTGGTCGGCGGAGAACACGGGCCGCACGCCCGGGTCGGTGACGTCGGTGAGCGGGCCACCGGACTTGTTCCGGTCGATGCGGTAGATCCGCAGCCGGTCGTTGCCGCGGTCGCTGACCACCGCGACGTCCGCGCGCACGCCCCCCAGACGCAGGCCCTGCACCAGGTCGACGTTGTTGAAGCGACCGGGCTTGCCGTCGGCGCCCGGACCGGCCGGGGCGGGGACCGACTGCACCTGGCGCGCGTCCAGGTCGTAGACCCGCAGGCCGCCCTGCTTGGCGGTCGCGATCACCAGGCTGCGGTCCGGGTCGGCGGCGTTGCGCCAGATCGCCGGGTCGTCCGCATTGGCGTTGCCGCCGGCCTCGTCGTCGAACAACGGCGCGGTCTCGGCCTTCGGCCGGACACTGTCCGGCCCGGAGGCCTGTGCCGTGGGAGCGAAGCAGGTCGCCAGTGCCGTGCAGAGAGCGATCGCGGAGGCGCGAGGTGCCAGACGTGTCGTCACGTTATTCCCTGTATGAGGTGGTTTGTTCCGTCGAGGGAGACACTCTCGGTCCCCGTTGTCATGCGCCTGACTGAAAGGTGACGAGTTGTCGAACACCTCGCGAAGACCAGCAGAGCGAGGACCAGGCCGCCCTCGCCGGCCCTCTCAGACCTGCGGCCGCCCCCGCGGTCGCGGCCTCACCGTGAGGACCGACCAGGGCCGGGCACCGCGTCTTTCCTCAGGCTAGGGAAGGAGGGCGGAGGCCGACATCAGGGGAAGCCCTTGCCCTCATGCGGGTGGTCACCGCGAGCCCGGCACCGAGACGCGGATGGGGTCGGACAGGGTGCGCCTGCCCGCCCGCGCTTGACGGTGGGAAGTCCGCGCTGGTCCACTGCCTGCCAGGATGCGACGTCCGGTCCGGATCTCCCTGGCGGGAGCGGGGACCGAAGCGAAGGGGTGCGGCAAATGTCAGCCGAAGCGATCGTCCGCCAGTCCGTCGTCGACGTGCTGGAGGAGCGCCTGCGGACGAGCATCCTGGAGGGCGCGCTGCAACCCGGCTCCCTGCTCCCGCCCGAGCGTGAGCTCGCCGCGTCCTACGGCGTCACCCGGACCACCCTGAAGCACGCCCTGTCCCGGCTGGAGCAGGCGGGTCTGCTCCGCACCCGGCACGGCGTCGGCACCCGGGTGCTGGACTTCCTCAAGTCCGGCGGTGCCGACCTGCTGCCGCTGCTGGTGGGCCAGGACGGGCGCTGGCTGGCGGACGTGTTCGAGGCCCGGCGGGCGATCGGTGCGCTCATCGCCCGCAAGGCCGCCGCGGAGTGCGGCACCGCGCAGGCGGCCCGGCTCCGCGCCGCCGTCGACGCGGTGGCCGGTGCCCCGGACCCGGCCGGCGCGCAGCTGGCCGAGCTCGAGGTGCACCGGGAACTCGCCCGCACCACCGGCAACCGCGTCTACGTCCTGCTCACGAACACGCTGCTGAACGCCTACCTGCCCGTCCGCCACCTCATGACCACGTCCTTCCCGGACCCCGCGACCGTCGCGGACCGCATCCGCGGGGTGGTGGAACCCGTGACGGACGGCACGGCCGACGAGGCCGGACGCGCGGCCGAGGAGTACTTCCGGCTGACCGCGGAGGAGATGACCGCCGACCTCGCCTCGCACGGCCGGCGCACGTAACGACGGGTCGGCGCACGCCGGTCGGGGGTCTTGACCCGGCGGCAGTGGGCTGATTCCCTTCCGGCAGTGGATGAGCCACTGAGCCAGTCAGCCACTGGGGCCACCGGTCTGCTGGGGTTCCCTTCGGAGAGGAACGGTGTCGCACGTGGGAGACGGCCGGACGACGCACTTCGCGGAGACGATGGAAGGAACGCTGCGGCTCGACCCCGGCGGGAGCCGGGAGCGAGGACTGCGGCTCGACCTGCGGGTGGACGCCCCTCACGTGGTCCGGCCGTTCGGCTCGACCGCCGCGGACGTCACGGGCCGCGTGCGGGTCAGCGGCTGGGCCGACGACCCGCACGCCTCGGGGCGCATGCTCATCGCCCCGCTGGCCCGGGGCCGGATCGACTACCAGGTGCGGTTCACGGCCCGGGACGGCCGCGCCTACGTGCTGGAGGGCCACAAGTCCCCCACCTGGCGGAACCCGGTGCGGTCCATGACCTTCCTGCCCGTCCGCCTGCGGCCCGCGGAGGCGGACGGCACCGGCGGTGCCCCGGGGCCGTCCGGTGGCGAGGGCGTCCTGCGGTTCCGCCTGCGCGGCTTGCCGGGCTTCCTGACGAGCTGGCGGTTTCCGGCAGCGTCCGATGCCGTGGGGGCCTACAACTCGGCGCGCCCGGGCCGGCTGAACGTCTGGTACAGCACCTTCTCCGATCCGGTCACCGGCACCGGGTACTGGTTCCACCACGAGCTCGTGCGCCCGGTCGACGGCACTCCCTACACCCATGGCTGGGCGGCCGTGTACCCGCCCGACACGCCCCCCGTCATCGAGTACTTCGGCCCCCACCCCCTCAGCGGGGACCCGTGGTCCCGGGTCGACGCGGCCGCCGCCGAAGAGCCCGGGTTCCACTCCCCCTCGGCCGTGGCGACCGCCCGTCACCTGCGCGGTAGGGCCGGCCGATTGGCCTGGGACCTGGAGGTGAGCGCCGGGTCCGCGCCCCTGCACACCTTCCCCCGCCTCGCCTGGCGGCGCCGGCTGCTGCCCGCCGTGCACGTCGTCCCCCAGGTGCGGGCGCGCTGCTCCGGCTCCGTGCGCCTCGACGGGACCTCGTTGCCGGTGGCCGACGCCGTCGGGGCCGGTGCCCGGATCGTGGGCCGCGGCAACGCCCACCGCTGGGCCTGGTTGCACGCCGACCTGGACGACGACACCGTCCTGGAGGTGGTGGCGGCCGTGTCCACCCTGCCCCTGCTGCGGCGCCTCCCGCCGCTGGTGTTCCTGCGGCTGCGCCGCTCCGGACGCGACTGGCCGCGGGGCGACTGGCGCAGCGCCCTGGGCGTGTGGGGTGCCGGACGGTTCACGGCCAGGCCCGAGCTGCCGACCTGGAGCGTGCAGGGCCGCGCGGGAGGACACCGCATCACGGTGCGAGTGCACCTGCCCGCGGAGCGCAGGACCGCGGTCGCCTACACCGACCCGGACGGGTCCGGGGCCACCTGCCACAACAGCGAGCGGGCCGACGTCCACGTCCGTCTGGAACGGCGGAGCGCCGGCCGGTGGCGGACCGAGCGGGTCTGGGACGTGCGGGGCACCGCACACGCCGAAGTGGGGCTGCGGTGACCTCGGACCGCGGCCGGGCACTGGCCGCCGTACTGCTGGACATCGGCGAGGACTCCGACGGGGCGCCCTGGGAACGGCGAGTGCCGGAACGCCTCGCGGCCTTCACGTCGTCCCTGCCGCGAGGCGTCAGGGCCGGCCTGGACGCGGCGGACCTGGCGCTGGACGCCTTCTCCCTGCTGACCACCGCGCGGCGCGCCCACCGGTTGCCGCCCGAGGCCCGGGCGCGGCTCCTGCGGCGGCTGGTCCGCCTGCCCGGCTGCGAGGCGCTGCTCGACAGCGTGAAGGTCCCGGTGCTCCTGGCCGCGGGATCGAGCCGCCACGGCGCACGCGCCGTTCGGCCCTTCGAGCGCGCCGATCCTCCCCTGGACCTGTGCCCCTCGTCCGACTGGCCGGACACCCACCGCGCCGACGCGGTGGTGATCGGCTCGGGCGCGGGAGGGGCCGTGGCGGCGCTGACCCTCGCGGCGTCCGGGCGCTCGGTCGTCGTCCTGGAGGAGGGGCGGCACTTCCCGACCCGGGAACTCGCCTCCCGGCCGCCCCTGGACCGCTTCGCCGACGCCTACCGCGACGGCGGCGCCACGTTCGCCTGGGGCCTGCCGCCGGTGCTGCTGCCGCTCGGGCGGGCCGTCGGCGGCACCACCCTGGTCAACTCCGGCACCTGCTTCCGCACCCCCGACCGCGTCCTGCGGCACTGGCACCGTGAGCACGGCGTCGAACTGGCCGACCCCGCGCACTTCGCGCGACACCTGGATCACGTCGAGGAGCTCCTGGGCGTCGCCGTGCCCGATCCGGCGGTGCTCGGCCGCAACGGCGCGCTGGCCCTGCTCGGTGCCGACCGCCTGGGGTGGTCCGCCACCGCCCTGCGCCGCAACGCCCGGGGGTGCGGGGGGTGTTGTGAGTGCGTCGCCGGTTGCCCCAGCGGTGCCAAGAAGGCCGTGCACCTGTCCGTGCTGCCCGGGGCCTGTGCGGCAGGGGCGCGGATCGTCACCCGCGCCCGCGCCACCCGGATCGTCACCGAGCACCGTGCGGGTGCCCGCCGGGCCGTCGCGGTGGAGGCGGTACGCCCGGACAGCTCGGTCCTCACTCTCACCACCGGCCTCGTGGTCGTGGCGGCGGGAGCCCTCCACACTCCGGCCCTGCTGCGGCGCTCGGGCCTGGCGGGTCACCCCCGGCTGGGGCGGAACCTGGCGATCCACCCGGCGGTCAGCGTCGCCGGACGCTTCGACGAACCCGTCACCGGTCCGGGGGCCGGCCCCAACGTCCTGCAGAGCGTCGGCGTCGACCAGTGGCACGCCGACGGGATCCTCATCGAGGCGACCGCCGCACCGCCGGGGATGACCTCGTTCGTCCTCCCGCACCTCGGGGCCGCGCTCAAACGCGAGGTGGACGACGCGCCCCGCCTCGCCTTCCTCGGCGCGATGGTCTCGGACCGCCCCTCGGGGCGGGTACGCGGAGCGCACCGGCCGCTCGCCTCGTACGCCCTGCACGCCGAGGACGGCCGCCGCCTGCTGCGCGCCGTCGGCCACATGGGGCGCGTCCTGTTCGCCGCGGGCGCTCGCGAGGTGCTCACCGGCCTCCCGGCGCACCCCGCGGTCACCTCGCCCGACGCCCTCGACGACCTGGTCGGGCGCACCGGTTACCGCCGTCTCCACCTGTCGGCCTTCCACCCGACCGGGACAGCGGCCCTGGGGGCGGACGGCGGGCACTCCCCCGTGCGCCCCGACGGACGGCTGCGCGGGACGGAGGGGGTCCTGGTCGCCGACGCGTGCCTGCTGCCCTCCTCCCCCGGTGTGAACCCCCAGGTCACGATCATGGCGTTGGCGCACGCCGTCAGCGTGGAGGCCGTCCGTCGCGACGGCGGGTGACCCGGGCAGCGTCTTGTCGACCATGCCTGGAGCCAGATGGGTGTGCCGGCCAGGGTGATGACGGCGAGGTAGCGACCGGGCTGCCGGTCCCGCCCGTCGCAGGCCAGGCAGACCTGCCGGTCAGCCCGCCACGGGAGCGTCGGAGCCCGCGCTCTACAAGCCCCCTTGGGCAGCCGTGTGCTATCGCAACAACGGCTCGGGCACCGCCCGGGTAGCGTCAGTCAACTCCCCATCCCTCACGACCCGCCCAACGATCGGATGATCGGAAGCACACGGGCTGGCGCGGACCGGGTGGCGGAGCCGTCCGGCCGCGTCCCGGGCGACATCGACCGCCACACCCCCAGCACCACCGCGGGCTGATAGCGGCCGGTGCCGACTGGACGCTCGCCGCAGGCCCGAAGGCGCAGTGCAGCCCCCTTGGGATTCACGGGGACGCCGGCACCCGCTGCGCGAGGTCCACCGCGGTGCGGACACCTGCGACGTACTCCAAGGGGCGCTCCCAGGCCGGGAAGTGCCCCCCGGCGGGCTCCTCCGTCCAGGAGCGGACGTCGAAGAAGCGTGCCGCGAAGGCGCGGGGCGCGTTGACGAGGTCCTTCGGGAAGATGGTGAACGCCGTGGGGACGTCGAGGCGTCCGGCTGGTTTCGCCGCGTTCTCGGCGTAGGGGGTGAAGGAGGTGCCGATCGCGCCACTGACCCAGTAGGCAGTGATCCACGTGAGCAACTCGTCCCGGGTGAACACCGTTTCCACGTCGCCGCCGCAGTCGGTCCACGCCCGCAGCTTCTCCAGGATCCAGGCGGCCAGACCCGCGGGCGAGTCGCCGAGCGCCACCGCAAGCGTGTGGGGCCTGGTGGCCTGTTCGTGCATGTACCCGCCCTCTGCGGCCTGCCACTGATGACCGTGCTGGAGGTATGCCCGCTCCGCGTCGGACAGGTCCTCAGGCGGGTCCACCAGGAAGCGGTACTGCGACACGTCCGTCAGGTGCAGGGCGGCGACGCGGTCGGGGTGCGCCGCGGCCAGTGCCTCGGCGACGTCGCAGCCCACGTCGCCGGCGGACACGACGTAGCGCTCGTGGCCGAGGTCGGTCATCGCGTTCGCGACCGCTTCGGCCATGTCCCGGGACGACATGCCGCGGCCGGCGACCGGTGCGGCGAACGGGAAGCCGGGCAACGCCGGCACGACCACGTGGAGGTCGGTCAGCAAGGGCCAGACCCTCTCGAAGCGCAGGACGGAGTCCGGCCAGCCGTGGAGCAGTACCACCGCCACGGCGTCGGTGCGCGCTGCCCGCAGGTGGATGGCCCGCACCGGTGCGTCGGGGCGGCCGACGAGGGCCCAGGGCAGGGCACGCAGCCGGGCCTCGTGCTCGCGCCAGTCGTAGGAGCTGGCCCAGTAGGAGAGGAGGTCGGCGAGGTAGTCACCGTCGACTCCGCGCGCCCAGCCGAACCCGTCGGGCACGTCGACTCGGCGGTAGCCGGCAAGGCGCCGTCGCAGGTCGTCGAGCACCGTCTGCTCCACGACGGGGGGAGTAGCGGCCTGCTCCGTGCTGATCATGTTGGGTTCCACCTCTCGTCCCTCCGGAACGTCTCCCACGTCCGCGTCCCGGCGATGCCCCGGAACGCGCCGTGAGCGGCGTCTGCCCCGAAAGGTGTACCCGGTACCGCAGGCGTCGACAGCTAGCCGCAGTACTCGTCGGCCCCAGGGCTCCGGGTGTGACGCGGAGGTGCTGCCACAGGTCGGCGACCCGCCGGACCGGTCCCGACGTGGAGGGTGCTGAGGTGCTCCTGCGCGTCGTCCGCCCTACGAGCCCTATGGCGCGGCACCTTCACCTTCATGCTGCCCGGCCATCGGTACGCCCGGGCGTAGAGGAGGCGGAGCGTGGACGCTGCGGGGTGGACGCTGCCCATGACAATTCGGCGTAGTGGGGGGCGCACGAAGGTGTGGGCAGAGCTTTTTTCGTGCTACAGGCGACCACGTTCACACCGCTGCATTCCCGACAGCGAGCCAGGACAGTCGAGTCTGCCAGCGGACAGGCCGCCGTTCAGCGAAGCCGCGGCATCGGAACGGCGTGCGCCCTGCCACCACCCCGCCGAACGGAGAAAGCCACCCAGCACCGCAGCCGCCCTGCCGCCACAGCCGCGAAGTCGTTGGCGCTTGCCCCACCGAACCCACCTCGCACCACGAAAGAGAAGGTGTCCTGCCATGCCTACCCTCACAAGGTCCCGGCGCTTAGGCGCTCTGCTCACCTGCGCGGCCGCGTTGAGCGCGTTGCTCATACCTGCCGCCCAGGCCGCACCCGCCGGCGCGGCGGGCACCCGGACCGCCCTGCTGGAGTGCCCCGGCTACGAGACCACCACCTACAACCCCGGTCTGACCCTGACTACCCGTCAGGTCGCGTTGTCGGCCGACGGTGCCGTCGGCCCCTGTGTGGGACTGCCGCTGGACCACACCAACGGCACCATCCACTTCACCGGCAACGGGCAGCTGTCCTGCATCGCGGGCAACTCGTCCGGCAGCGGACGCATCAACTGGCAGAACGACCAAGCCAGTACGACCACCTTCGACTTCACGGCCGGCGTCGGCCTGCGGCCCGGCGGAGTCTCGGTCCTCGTCCTCACCGGCACGGTCAAGTCCGGCGACTTCCAGGGCTCGACCGTCATCATCGAGATCGTCCTGGCCCCCGCCCCCGCCCAGACCCTGCAGTGCCTGACAGCCAACGGCCTGGACACCTCCTCCGGCGCGGTCGACCTCCAGATCACCTGAGCACCACGGCGCGGCACATCCGGCAGCGGAAACCGCCGCTGCCGGGACCACCATGCCGGAACGAGAAGGACCCCACCATGCGCACACGCCCCTTACCCCCCGCCAGTCGCCGGAAGGCCTGGTCCTCACCGAGCACTTCAGCTGCGTCATCTCCGTGCAGAGCCCGCTGACCCTCCCGGCCCGCACCTTCACCATCGGCTGGAACACCGGGGAGTCCAGCACCGTCACCTACCCCGCCACGACCGCAGTGAGGGCCGCGGACGGCACCGTGACGATCACCTCCGTCGGCGCGGTGACCGACGGGCTGGGCGAGGGCCAGGTGGCGACACAGGTGACCGTCGAACCCAACCTCGACGTCACCGCCTGCGCCACGACCGGCCTCAGCGCCACCGACAGCCTGACCAACACCCTCGTCATCGCGCCCGCCTGAAGGTGCGGGGCCGGCCGTGGTCGCTGCTGCCGGCCGATCGGGTGCTGATGGTCGCGGCGCACCACCCCACTGGTGACGAGTCCCGAGACACGGCCTAGCAGGCGGCGACGAGCGCGGCCAGCACGCCGGCCGGGTCGTGCAGGACACGGGCGCCGTCGGCGACGACCCGTCGCGTCCCGGGGTCCACGGGACCGGTCCTCGCCCACTCCGGGGGGCCGACGGCCAGCTCGACCTCCAGGCCGGAGGCCGTACGGCAGCGCCGTTCCGTGACCGGCCCCCACGACCGGGTACGGATCACCTCCCCCAGCCGCAGGTCCGCGACCCAGGCGTCCTCCAGCAGGTAGCGGGAGGGGGCCGTGGTGAGCAGGACGAGGTCGACGTCGGAGTCGGGCCGCGCCGCCCCGCGGGCGCAGGATCCCACCAGGAGGAGTCCTACGACGTCCTCCCGGTCCCCGCACCACGCGGTGACCCGGTCGATGACGTCGTCGATCTCGGCCGCGCGCTGCGGTGGCAGGGCGGCCGGGGGGTGCGCTGACCGGTCGTGGTGGGTCATGTGGGCATTCCCTTTCGCTTCGCACAGTGGTCGTCGCACGGCAGGTTCCCAGGCCACCCACGATGACGGGCCGGCCGCGGGAGCCTCACTCCGCGACCGGCCCGTCCTCCCCGCCCGACGGTCTCCCTACGCCGTCATGGCGGTGTCCTCCTCGAACAGCGCGTGGAAGCGCCGGGTGTGGTCGACGTGGTGCTCCGGACCCTCCAGCGTGACGCGTGCGGTGAGCCGGGGGTCGCCGCTGGACGCGGACAGCCGCAGCTCCAGCTCACCCGGCTCGACCACGCGCCGGCCGTCGCGGCCGGTGAACGAGGCGACGTCGGCCGGGACGGTCACCCGCAGCCGCCGGGACTCGCCGGCCCGCAGGGGCACCCGGGTGAAGCCCACGAGCCGTTGCACCGGCTGGACCACGGACGCCACCGGGTCGTGCAGGTACAGCTGGACCACCTCGGTGCCGGGCCGCTCACCGGCGTTGCGGACGGTGAACGCGAGGGTCACCTCGCCGTCCGTGGCGGCGGTGTCGGTGTCGACGGCCAGGTCGCTCCACACGAACCGCGTGTAGGACAGGCCGTGCCCGAAGGGGAACGCGGCCGTCGGGTCGACGTTGGAGACCTCGCTGGCCTGCGCGAGCCGCGCGCCGAGGTAGGTGGAGGGCTGGGTGCCGGAGCCGCGGGGCACGCTGACCGGCAGCCGTCCGGACGGGTTGACCCGCCCGCTCAGCACCCCCGCGAGGGCCGGGGTGCCCTCCGCGCCGGGGAAGAACGACTGCACGACGGCCGCCGACTCCTCCACGGCCCGGCCGAGCGCGTAGGGGCGCCCGGCGAGCAGCACGGTCACCACGGGCGTGCCCGAGTCGAGCAGCGCGTCGAGGAGGTGCTGCTGGGCGCCGGGCAGGGCCAGCGACTCCACGTCGCAGCCCTCGCCGCTGGTACCGCGCCCGAACAGGCCGGCGCGGTCGCCGAGGACGGCCACCACCACGTCGGCGTCGCGCGCCGCCGCCACCGCGTCCGCGAGGGAGGAGGTGTCGCCGTCGTCGACGCCGGTGCCGCGCACCACGGTCACTTCCGCGTCGGGGAACTCGCGCTCCAGGCTCTCGCGCAGGGTGGGCAGTTCGATGCCCACGGGCTGGTCGGGGTGGTGCACGCCGACGTGCTGCGGGAACGAGTAGCAGCCCAGGACGGCCGTGGCCTCCTCGGCGTTGGGGCCGACCAGGGCGATGCGGCGCGGTGCGGCGAGGGGCAGAACGCCGTCGTTGCTGAGCAGCACCACCGCCTCCTCGGCGACCGTGCGGGCCAGTTCGCGGTTGGCGGGGCTGTCCAGGTCGACGGTGCCGCGCAGTGCGTCGGGGTCGGCCGGGTCGGCTGCGGCCAGGGCCGGCGGCACCGGGCTCCAGTCCGGGTCGAGCAGGCCGAGCCGTGCCTTCTGGGCGAGGACGCGGCGCAGGGCGCGGTCGATGAGGGCCTCGGGCACGCGTCCGGCGCGCACGGCCTCGGTCAGGGGTGCCCCGAAGGTCTTGACGGTGGGCAGTTCCACGTCGACGCCCGCCCGCAGGGCGGTGCCCGCCGCGTCGGCCCAGTCGCCGGCCAGGCCGTGCAGGATCCTGAGGAAGGCGATGCCGAAGTAGTCGGCGACGACCGTGCCGTCGAAGCCCCAGGTGTCCCGCAGGAGTTCGGTCAGCAAGGCTTCGTCCGCCACGGACGGCAGCCCGTCGGTGTCGGTGTAGGCGTGCATGACCGAGCGGGCGCCGCCCTCGCGCAGGGCCATCTCGAACGGCGGCAGCAGCACGTCGGCGCGTTCGCGGGGGCCCGCGCTCACCGGGGCGAGGTTGCGTCCGGCGCGGGAGGCGGAGTAGCCGACGAAGTGCTTGAGCGTGGCGACGATCCCGGCGGACTCCAGACCCCGCACGTACGCGGTGCCGATGGTGCCGACCAGGTAGGGGTCCTCGCCGATGGTCTCCTCGACGCGGCCCCAGCGGGCGTCGCGCACCACGTCGAGGACGGGTGCGAGGCCCTGGTGGACGCCGACCGCGCGCATGTCGCGGCCGATCGCGGCGGCCATCTCGCGGATCAGGTCAGGGTCGAAGGAAGCGCCCCAGGACAGCGGCACGGGGTAGGCGGTGGCCTGCCAGGTGGCGAAGCCGGCCAGGCACTCCTCGTGGGCCACGGCCGGGATGCCGAAGCGGTTGGCGGCGGTGATCCGCGCCTGGGTGCGCATCAGGGACAGCGCGCCGAGCGCCGGGTCGACGGGCGCGGTGCCGAACGGCCGGGTCAACTGGCCGAGCCCGGCCGGGAGCAGGGCGTCGAGGTCGACGGCGTCGTCCATCTCGTGCTGGTGCGGGGCGACTTCACCGCCCTCGGCGGACGCGCCGACCCACACGCCGTACAGCTGGGCGATCTTCTCGTCGAGGGTCATGGCCTCGATCAGCGCCGAGACCCGCGTGTCGATGTCGTGGGCGGGATCGTTCCACAAGGGAATCTGAGGGGTTTCGGGGGTGGTCTCAACGGCCACGTTGGGGGTCACTTTCCTCCGACGCCCATCAGGCCCTGGACCAGGGCGCGACGGGCGAACAGGTAGACGAGAAGGACGGGCACCATGGACAGCGTCACCGCGCCCAGCAGGCCGGGGATGTCGACGCCGTGTTCGGTCTGGAAGTTGTACAGACCGAGCGTCACGACCTTGGTGGAGTCGGACTGGGTCAGGACGAGCGGGAACAGGAAGCCGTTCCACGCCTGCAGGGCGGAGAACACCACGATGGTGGACAGCCCGCCGCGGGACAGCGGCACCACCAGCTGGAAGAACATCCGCCGCGGGCTCGCCCCGTCCATCGCCATCGCCTCGAACAGCTCGGACGAGATGTCACGCATGGCGCCGCTGAGGATCAGCGCCGACATCGGCAGGCAGAAGGCCGCCGTCGGCAGGATCACGCCCAGCAGGTTGTCGTACAGCCCGGCCTCGCTGATCAGGTAGAACATCGGGACGATGACGGCCTGCGCGGGGATTGCGAGGCCCAGCAGGAACAGGCGGAAGATCTGCGAGGTGACCCGGCTGCGGCTGCGCACGATGGCGTACGCGAGCGGCGGCACCAGGGCGAGCACGATGCCCACCACGCACACGGTGACCAGCAGGGTATTGAAGAAGTACTGACCGAAGCCCGAGTCGAAGGCGCCGGTGTAGTTGTGCAGGGTGAAGGTGTCCGGCCAGGACACCGGGCCGTTCTTCGCGTAGTCCTCGCGGGTGCGCAGGGTCGCGGCGAGCAGCACGTACAGCGGCAGGCCGACGAACAGCAGCCAGACCAACGAGCCCGCTCCGGCGAGGTAGTTGGGGCGGCGCCTCATGACACACCCTCCATGTCGCTGCGCATCTTGTCGTAGCCGGAGACGCGCACGACGATCAGCGAGATGATGGTGGCGGCCACGACCAGGCAGAGCGCGATCGCCGAGCCGGCGCCGAAGTCGAAGCTCTTGAATGCCTTCTGGTACATGTAGTAGGCGCTGATGGTGGTGTCGGTGCCCGGGCCGCCCTGAGTCAGGATCAGCACGGTCTCGAAGGTGGTGAGTCCGCCGACGATCATCAGGATCATCGAGGTGATCATCGAGTTGCGCAGCTGCGGCAGGGTGATGTGGAAGAACTGCCGGTAGCGCCCGGCGCCGTCGATCTCCGCGGCCTGGTAGAGGACGTCGGGTATGGCGCGTGCGGCGCCCTGGTAGATCAGGGTGTGGAAGGGCGTGAACTGCCAGGTGCTGACGAACGCCAGCACGCCGATGGCGGTGGCCTGCTTGCCGAACAGGTTGCCGTCGCCGAACAGCCAGGTGGCGCGTGCGGGGATGCCGAAGTTGGGGTCGAGCAGCGCCCGCCACAGCACGGAGACCGCGGTGGAGGACAGCAGCAGCGGGATGAAGTAGATGGCGGACAGGACGGCGCGGTTGCGCTGGTGGCCGGCGGCCCACACCCCGAGCACGATGCTCAGCGGGGTCTGGATGGCGACGCCGAGTGCGGTCAGCAGCAGGGTGAGCCAGATGCTGTTGATCATCACCGGGTCGTCGAGGATCCGGTTCCAGTTGTCGGTGCCGACCCACTGGGGCGAGCCGAGGCCGTTCCAGCTCATGAAGGACAGCACCGCCACCATGATCAGCGGTGCGATGGCGAACAGGGCGAAGAACAGGGTGGCGGGCAGCGCCCAGACGAAGCCCGGGCGCCCCACGAGGACGGCGGAGGAGCCCTCCGGCCGCCGCCGGACCTTCTTGGGGGTCTCGGCGGCGGTGGGAGCACTCGTGGTCTGAGTGGTCATGAGTGTCATTCGGTGGGCAGGGCCTGCATGGCCTTGATGAATCCGTCGGCGTCCAGCTGGCCGTTGAAGAACTGCTGCACGGCCTGGTGCATCGGGGTGCTCGCGGCCGGCGGGTAGGCCTGGTCCCACGAGAGCTGGAACGACGGGGCGGCGGCGACCAGGTCGTACTGGAAGCGCGAGTACTCGGGGCTCGCCGACGTGGTGAGGAACTTCGGCACGTTCGTCGTGGTGGGCAGGTTGCCGATGGACATCTGCGCCTTGACGAACTCGTCGGAGTACATGAGCTTCAGGAACTGCGCGACGGCCTCGGGGTGCTTGGTCTTCTTCAGCACCGAGTAGAAGTTGTTGGTGTTGCCGACCACGTTGGCCGGGTCGCCCTTGCCGCCGGGGACCGTCGGGAAGGTGGTGTAGCCGAGGCCCTTGGCGGCGAACTCCTTGGCGTCCGTCTGCTGCTGGGAGTAGTACCAGGAGCCCATCAGCTCGAAGGCGGCCTTGCCGGAGGCGACCAGCGCCGGGGAGGCGCCGTTGGTGTACTTCACCGAGTCGTAGTTGGTGCCGAAGGCGCCGGCGTCCACCAGCTCCTTGATCTGGCCGAGGGCCTTCTTGCTGTCGGCGCTCGCCCAGGCGTCCTTGTCGCCCTCCAGGGCCTTCTGGAACAGCTCTGGGCCGGCGATGCGGTCGTAGAGGTACTCGAACCACATCAGCGTCGGCCACTGGTCGCCGCCACCGAGGGCTATCGGGGTGACGTTCTTCTTCTTCAGCGTCTTGACCGCGGCGAGCAGGTCGTCCCAGGTCTTGGGCGGCTGGACGCCCGCCTTGTCGAGGACGTTCTTGTTGTGGAAGAGCAGCACCGGCTGGGTGCCGCGCATCGGGATGCCGTAGGACTTGCCGTTGACCACGGCACTGTTGAACACCGAGGGCAGGAACTTGTCCTTGAGGTTCGGGTCCTTGGCGATGAAGTCGTCCAGCGGCATCAGCAGGTCGGCCTTGACGAACGGCTGGATGCTGCCGCCGCCCCAGTTGAAGAAGACGTCCGGCGCCTGGGGCGTGCTGATGATCGTCTGCAGCTTCTGCTGGTAGTCGGCACCGGGGATGGTGTCGAGCACGGCCTTCACGTCCGACGTCTTGTTGAAGGTCTCGACGATCTGCTTCTCGACCTTGTTGCTGGCGTCGCCGTAGACCAGGACGTGGATCTTCCCGTCGTTCGACGAACCGCCGCTGCCGTTCCCCCCACAGGCCGTCAGGCTCACGGCCATGGCGAGGGTGGCGCCACAGGCGAGCAGTCCGTGCAAGCGCGTGCGTGTCTTCATCGTCCGCCTCTCGAAAGTTTCGGCATCATTGCCGAAAGTCCATGCGGACGGACAGTAGGGGCCGATCCGATATCTGGTCAATGACCTTGCAGCCACGCGACCAAAGCGTTACCCCGGCCGTGACCCCGGTGACCTATCCTGCGCTGCATGGACGATGACGACGACGCGACGGACGAGGGGCGAGTGACCCTTGCGACCGTGGCCCGAAAGGCCGGGGTGTCGCTGCCGACTGTTTCGAAGGTGCTCAACGGGCGTGCCGACGTCTCCCACCGGACGCGTGCCAAGGTGGAACGCCTGCTCGCGGCCCAGGGCTACCGGCGCCGCCCACCCGGCGCCGCCCGGGCGCCCCTCGTCGAGCTGGTCTTCCACGAACTCGAGAGCGTGTGGGCGGTCGAGCTCATCCTCGGCGTCGAGAACGTCGCGAAAGCGAACGGTGCGACGGTCGTCCTCACCGAGAGCGGTACCCGGCACGCGCCCGCCGAGGACTGGGTCGAGGGGGTGCTGCGACGGCGGCCGCTCGGCGTCGTGCTGGTCTTCTCCACGCTCCCCGAGCCCGTGAAGCGCCGACTGCGTTCCTTCGGCATCCCGTTCGTCATCATCGACCCCGCAGGCGACCCTGACCCCGACGTCCCCTCGGTCGGCTCGGCCAACTGGGCGGGCGGCCTCGCCGCGACCCGTCACCTCACCGACCTGGGTCACCGGCGCGTCGCCGTGATCACCGGCCCCGAGGACCTGATGTGCTCCCTGGCGCGTCTCGACGGCTACCGCTCCGCGATGGCCATGGCGGGCCTGGCCGTCGACCCCGCTCTCGTCCGGTACGGCGACTTCCACGTCCAGAGCGGCTACCGGCACGCCATGGAGCTGCTCGCGCTGCCCGACCCGCCGACGGCGCTCTTCGCCGGCAGCGACCTGCAGGCCCTGGGCGTCCTGCAGGCGGCGCGCGTACGCGGGCTGAGCGTCCCGCGGGACCTGTCCGTGGTCGGCTACGACGACGTCTCGCTCGCCCAGTGGACGAGCCCGCCCCTCACCACGGTCCACCAGCCCCTGCGCCACATGGCCGAGGAAGCGACCCGCATGCTGCTGGAGCAGGCGGACCCGGACGGCACGGCCCGGCGGATCGAACTGGCGACCCGGCTGGTGGTGCGTCAGACGACCGCGGGGCCGGCGATGGGGTGAGGGAGCGAACTACGGCTCCGTGGTGGGGCGTTGGGGTGGCGGGTCGGCTCGATCACCGGGTGTCCTGGAGGGAAACGCAGAGAGCCCCGTCCCGCCCGGTGGCCCGCGCAGGAGGCGGGTCGTACCGGACGGGGCGGGGCGCAACGTGCGTCGGCGGTTACCGCGTCGTCGACTTCGCGCGGGCGTGGCCGGAGAGCGCCTTCTGGACCGCGCGGAAGGCCGGCTTCACGCCGTAGTCCTCGTCCAGGAGGTTCGCCGCACCCTCCCCCTCGAACACGCCGGGCACCCAGGAGTACCGGTCGGTGAAGCCCCAGACGGTGAACGAGATGCAGTGCCGGGTGCGCAGGCAGGCGTCCAGCAGCAGCCGGTAGCCCTCGGCCTGCGTGGCCAGCTTCTCGTCGTCCGCCGGGAGGACCATGCGGACGTCCGCCTCGGTGACCGCGGTGTCCAGGCCGAGCTTCTCGAAGCGGGCGAAGTTCTCGGGCACTCCGCCGGGCAGCCCGTACTGGATGCCCAAGTGCCCCTGGAAGCCGACCCCGTCGATCGGGACGCCCTCGGCCTTCAGCCGGCCGACCAGGTCGAGCACGGCGTCGCTCTTGGGGCCGGACCACTCGATGTTGTAGTCGTTGTAGAACAACTTGGCGTGCGGGTCCGCCTCGTGCGCCCAGCGGAACGCGTCGGCGATGTACCCCGGGCCCAGCTTGCGCAGCCAGATCGAGTCGCGCAGGGTGCCGTCGTCGTTGACCGCCTCGTTGACGACGTCCCACTGCCAGATGCGGCCCTTGAAGTGCCGCACGGTGTCGGTGATGTGGCGGTGCAGGATCTGGCGCAGCTCCTGCCCGGTGAAGTCGCCGGTGGTCAGCCAGGAAGGCAACTGGCTGTGCCAGACGAGCGTGTGGCCCCGCACCTTCTGCCCGTGCCGCGCGGCGAACGCGACCAGCTGGTCGGCCGCGGCGTAGTCGTACACGCCCCGCTGCGGCTCGGTCACCTCCCACTTCATGACGTTCTCCGGGGTGACGGTGGAGAACTGCTCCCCCGTGAGGCGGCGGTAGTCGGTGTCGTCGGCGAGTGCCGACATGTCGACGGCCGTGCCGATGCGCAGCCGGTCGTCGGCCGCCAGCTGGCGGAGCGTGCGCTCCTTGCCGCCGTGGGCCGGGGCCTGTGCCGCGGCGGCCGAGCCGGCGGCGGCGAGGGGGACGAGAGCGAGGGACGACGTCATGGCGGCTGCCAGGACGAGGCGGGGCACCTTCACTAGCACTCCTCCTAGGGAGAGTGGAGTTCCGAATGTTTCGAGGCGCTTTCGGAAGAGCGCGGCGCAACGGTATGGGGCACCGCAGGGGACGTCAACCGGTGCGACAGCCGCGTTTTTGCAAGCTCCGTACGGGCTGTCGGACCTCCGCGTCAAGCGGGCAACTTTCACCCGTGAGTGCGTGATTGATTGACCTTCGAGCACGCAGGCCCTATGTTCTAGGCCGCCGTTCGGAAAGGTTATCGAAACATTCGGTTGCGCTTGCGGGGGTGGGTGCTCACCCGCGAGGCTCCAGCACCTCCAGGGTGCCGGTGTGGGTGTCGAAGCTGCGCAGGGTGGTGAGCAGGAAGGTCTGCGGCGGCGTGGGCAGCAGACCGGGGATCCGCCGGTCGGCGAAGGCGCCCGCACGCCGGGTGCGGCCGAGGGTGACGTGCGGGTTCCACCGTCCCGGCGCGTGCAGGGGGTTGAGGGTCTCGGGCGGGCTGTCGGACGCCACTGCCTCCCACACCCGGCGGTGCAGGGCGGTCAGCGCCGGGTCCGGGTCGAGGGCCCAGGCGAGCACGGAGGTGGGCCGCTCGAAACGGATGAGCCCCGTGCACCGCACCGGGAGCGGCAGGGCGGCCGCCACCTCGGCGAGCTCCCAGCGGATCGGGCCGGTCAGCTCCGGACAGGCGGCAAGGGTCAGGTGCGGGCTGTTGGTGGGCGAGCTGTGCCGGGCCTGACTGGGCAGCCCCGCGTCCGCCAGCCGCCGCCAGGCCTCCCGGACCGCCTGGTCCGCCGCGTCATCCACCAGGAGCTCGACCGTCCGCACCGACGCAGCCTACCGGCGGGGCGGCGTCGGCGCGGGACGGCACGTGCGGGTCAGCGCGGGTCGCGGATGCCGTCGATGACACGGGTCCAGTTGTCGCCGCCGTGGCCGGCCTCGATCGCACGCCGGTAGTGGGACTGCACGGCCAGGGGAAGGGCGAGGTCCAGGCCCAGTGTCCGGCTGGTCTCGACGATGTGGTCGGCCGTCGCGCCCATCATGGTGACCGTGCTGAGGTCGCCGGGGTGCCGCCCTTCGTCCAGGGCGGCTCCGGGGTGTTCCTCCCCCGCCCGGACGATGGCGCCGATCGAGTCGGCGGCGGCGAGCAGTTCCGGCAGGGCCTCGCGGGCCGTCATGCCCGCGCTGCCCAGCATCGCGGTGGCGTGCATCAGGGCGGACAACGTCGTCAGGAAGACCGCGAGGTGGGCCTGGTACATCATCTGGGCGAGGCCCGGGTCCCCGCCCAGGTACTTCGGTGCTCCCAGCAGGGTCAGCGTCTCGCGGTGGCTCTCCAGCACCTGGGCGCTGCCGCTGTAGTAGACGTGGGCGGACGGTGTGCCGACCAGCGGGGCGGGCACCATGACGCCCCCGGTGAGGAAGGCGGCGCCGTGGCCGGCCGCCCAGGTGGCCGCCTCGCGGGAGCGGTCGGGGGTGTCGGAACTGAGGTTGGCCAGGGTCTTGCCGGTGAGCGCGTCGGTGGCACCGTCGAGGATGTCGTACATCGCCCGGTAGTCGGTCAGGCTGAGGATCACGAGGTCGCCGGCCTCGACCGCCTCGCGGGCGGTCGCCGCGCGTCTCGCTCCGTCGGCGACGACGCCGTCGGCGCGGTGGGCGGTGCGGTTCCAGACGGTGACGGGACGGCCGGCGGCCAGGAGGGCGCGGGTCATCGCCCGGCCCATCGGGCCGAGTCCGATCACGGCGACGGTGCTGGTGGTGCGGTGGGATGGGGTCACGTCTCCATGCTGGGAGAATGCCGTCACGGTCGGAAGTACCGACTATTTACTGCGGTACTTACCTTTGGGTGAGGGGGCGGAGCGGGATGGCCAAGGCGCCCAGGCGCGGACCGTACGTCTGCGGGATAGACGCCGCGCTCGACGTGGTCAGCGGCAAGTGGAAGGGCCTGATCCTCTGGGAGCTGCACACCCATGGCGTGCGCCGTTTCGCCGAGTTGCGGCGGGGCCTGCCGGGAGTGAGCGAGAAGATGCTGACCCAGCACCTGCGGGAGATGGAGCAGGACGGCCTCGTGCACCGGGAGGTGTACGCCGAGGTGCCGCCCCGGGTGGAGTACTCCCTGACCGAGGACGGGCGCACGCTCAACGAGGCCCTCCGCTCGCTCGGGGCCTGGGGCACCGAACGGATCCGCCGGGAGGGCCTGCCGGCGGTGGACGTGACCGGGACGGCCGAGGTGTGACCGGCACGGTCGGGGTGTGACCGGGGCACCCGCTCCCGTGGGACTGGCCGCGGCAGGCGCTCCCGCGGGACGGACCGCAGCGGCAGGGCCGCCGGGGGCCGCACGCCCCGGAGTTCCTGCCGCTGCCGCCGCGGGGACCGTCGGTCCCGGTCAGGTCAGCTCCACGCGATGGAGGACACCTCGTCGTCCAGGGCACCTCCCGACCAGTCCCCACTGACCCGGGCGCCCTGGAAGTAGGAGTGCTCGTAGTAGACCGCCTCGCACTGGCCGTACTGGACGGCCGAGCCGATCTCGTCGTTCCAGTCGAACCCGGAGGCGTCCTTCACGCCCGACAGGTTGCTGTACGTCCAGTCGATGTCCGGGTCGGCGTCGCAGTCCGAGGAGCGGGTGATGGTCCAGGAGTGGCCCTTGCGGTTGGCGTCGTTGTAGAGCGTGCCGATCGCCACCGGGCTCAGGGCAGCGGCGTTGGCCTGGCGGAGCTGGGTCAGGTAGCGGCCCTCGACCTGGGTCGCCCCGGCCGGCAGCCGCACCTTGCCACCGGTCGCGTGGGCGATCGCGCCGCTGAAGGTGTCGAAGCAGCTGACGCGGGCGCGGCCGGTCAGGTCGAGCACGCAGTGCCCGCCGCGGTCGGCGGACCCGGTGGCGGCCTGCGCGGCACCCGCGGTGCCCGGCAGGGTGACGAGAGCCAGCGCGGTGACGGCGGTGACGCCGGCGAGTCGCACGTTCATGGTGTTCCCCCTTCGTGGTGCGCGCCGGTCCCCTTGACCGGCACGGCACTCACCCTGCCCGCCGGGCGCCGCGGTCTCTACGCGCGTTCCGCTGAGCGGAACCGCTCAGTGGCGCAGCACGGGCGGCAGCGGGGCGGTGCCCTTCGCGGCCCTGCCGAGGTTGGCGGTGATGGCGGCACCGGCCCGTGCGGTGTGCTCGGCGACCGTCTGGAGCCGTCGGTGGGGCGGCACCATCGCGGTGATGGCGGCGCGGAGTTGCCCGTCGGGCGAACACACCGGGAGGGCCGCGCAGCACACTCCGTCCATGACCTGCTCACGTTCCAGGACGGCGGCCTCCGGCCGGCCCGCCGTCCGGCGGGGCGGCCCGGCCGTGAGCACCTGGCCCGCCGCGGTGTCCAGGGTGAAGCCCATGCCGTCGCGGACGGGTGCGACCGGCTCGACCTCGCCGGGCACGGAGGCGATGGTCAGCGCGAGGTCCTCGTACAGGACGGTGACCACGACGCTGGCGCCGGTGGCGGCGCGCAGCCCGTGCAGGGGCTGGCGGGCGGCCAGGCGCAGTCCGGGATGGGGCTGCCAGGCCTGGCCGATCCGGTAGAGCTGGCCGCCCACGCGGTAGCGGCCGCGGTGGCGTTCGACGGCGCCGACGGTGAGCAGTTGGTGCAGCAGCCGGTGGGTGCTCGCCTTGGGCAGTCCGCAGGCGTTCGCGATCTGTGTGAGTCCGGCTTCACCGCCCTGCCGCCGTAACTCGTCCAGCAGCGCGAACGCCCCCTTCAACACTCCTCGGCCCATCGACGACGCGGACGTGGTGCGCTGCTGCGACGGTGACGGTGAGTGCGCCATGAGGTCCCCCCAACGGACGGCGTCGGCCGTGTCCCCCGTCGGCACGGCCACCGGACGCCGGTTAGCAGGATGCCCGCTGTGCCCGTGGATTGACGAGACGATCGACGTGAAACACGCGGGGCCGACTTCTCCTCGGTCACGCCCGGGGGGCCGGTCGCCGTGCCTTGTAGCCGCCCGGTCAGGCCTTCAGGCGTTCCCGGAGCAGGGCCAGCACAGCCGGCTGATGGTGCGTCAGGTAGAAGTGGCCGCCGTCGAACACGTGCAGGTCGAAGTCGTGGTCGGTGTGCTGCCGCCAGCCCTCGGCCTCGTCGGGCGTCACCTTGGGGTCGGCGTCGCCCAGCAGCGCGGTCACCGGGCAGGAGAGCCGGGGCGCGGGGCGGTGTCCGTACGTCTCGATGGCCTGGTAGTCGGCGCGCAGGGCCGGCAGGATCAGGGAGAGGAGGTCGTCGTCGGCGAGCAGCGCCGCGTCCGTCCCGGCGAGCGCCCTGAGCTCGCGGACCAGGCCCGCGTCGTCCCCCAGGTGCACGGTGCCGGTGCCCCGGCCGGCGGGGGCGCGTCGCCCGGACACGTACAGCGAGGCCGGGCCGGGACCCGGCAACTGCTCCAGGCGCAGAGCGACTTCGTAGGCGACGACGGCGCCCATGCTGTGTCCGAACAGGTGCAGGGGCCGGTCGCGCCAGGGGGCGAGTGCCTCGGTGACCTGGTCGGCGAGCAGGCGGAGGTCCGTGACCGGCTGCTCGCCCATGCGGTCCTGGCGGCCGGGGTACTGCACCGCCAGGACGTCGACGTCCGGGCTGAGCGCGTTCGCCACGGGGAAGTAGAAGCTGGCCGAACCCCCGGCGTGCGGGAAGCACACCAGACGGGGCGCCTCCGGCCCGGCCGTGCGGTACCGCCGTAACCACGCGCCGCTGCCCATGGGTGTGTTCAACCGGCCGCCCCCTCGTTCCGTGCGCCTGCTCCGTGCGCGTGCCTCGTGCGCCGGCCTCATGTGCCGGCCTCGTGCGCCGGCCTCGTGCGCTTGCTGACCTTCGTGGCGACCCTAGCCAAGGAACGGGTGCGCGGGTAAGCCCCGTTGTCCCGTGTGCGCCCGGTCGGCGACCGACGCACCGCTCCCCCGGTGGTGCTACGTACACCTCACTTTCGGGACCGTGCACCACTGCCCTTTCCCACGCACCACGGCATCGTTTTCCCTGCCATTTCCAAGCGAGAGGGAGAACCGGTGCAGAACGTATTTACTTCCAAAGTGCGCAAGGTCCTTCTGGCGGTCGCGGCGGCAGGAATGCTGAGCACCGCCGTCACGAGTGCGGCGGTGGCCGAGTCGCCGCGGAAGGAGGCCGCGCTGCAGAAGAGTCTCGACTCGCTCGTGCGGGACGAGAAGTTCCCGGCCGCGTTCGCCTGGACCAGCAAGAACGGCCGGACGACGTCCCTGGTCGCCGGCTCCTCCGAGCTGCGCCGGCAGGTGCCGGTCCCCCACGACGGCCAGGTCAGGGCGGGCAGCAACACGAAGAGCTTCACGGCGACGGTGGTGCTCCAGCTCGTGGCCGAGGGCAAGGTCCGGCTCGACGCGCCCATCGAGACCTACCTGCCCGGACTCGTGCGCGGAAAGGGCATCGACGGCCACCGGATCACCGTACGGCAGCTCTTGCAGCACACCAGCGGACTTCCCAACTACACCGAATACATCGGCATGGAGAACTTCGAGGGACTGCAGCACAGGTTCTTCCAGCCGCACGACCTGCTGTCCGCCGCACTGGCCCACCCCGCGCAATTCCCGCCCGGCTCGCGGTGGGAGTACAGCAACACCAATTACCTGCTGGCGGGCCTGCTGATCGAGCGGGTCACCGGGCGGCCGGTGCAGGAGGAGATGACCCGGCGCGTGATCAGGAAGGCCGGGCTGCGCCACACGTATTGGCCGCAGCCCGGCGACCAGTCCGTCCGGGGACCGCACCCGCACGGATACACGACCGGCAACCTGGAGAAGGGCAACGTCGTCGACGCCACCGTCATGGACCCGTCCTGGGGCGGGGCGGCCGGCCAGCTGATCTCGACCCCGAGCGACCTCGCGGCGTTCGCCCGTGCGCTGCTCGACGGACGGCTGCTGCCGCCCGCCCAGTTGGCCGAGATGCGCAAGACGGTCGACGCACCGCTGCTGCCGGGATGGCGCTACGGACTCGGCCTGTTCAGCGTCCCGTTGAGCTGCGGCGGCGTGTACTGGGGGCACGGCGGCGACATCGACGGCTTCGAGACCCGTGGCGGCGCCACGGACGACGGCCGCTCGGTCGGCCTCGCCGTGACCGCCCTGCCGGGGACCTTCGGAGACGCCGACGAGGCCGCGAAGGCCGTCATGGCGGCCGTGGACACGGCGTTCTGCACGTGACGGGGCCGTGGTGAGCGGGGGACGGTCGGAACGGGTCCGTTCACTCCTGGTGGGCCGCCACGTCGCCGTTGACGGTGCTCAGCGTCATCGCGGGGCCGTCGCCGGCGCCGCGTGTCGGTACGGCGATCCGTTGTAGGCCGTTGCGGGTGGCGGCCGTGACCCGGTAGGCGGGGGCGTCGTCCGGCACGGTGACGTCGACCGAGCCGTTGGTGGTGCGCCCGGAGACACGGCTCGCGGCCGTGGCGCAGGCGAGGACGACGTCCCCGTTGGACGTGACGCCGGACAGGCGGTCCGCGGACACGGCCGTGGCACGCACCGAGCCGTTGCGGGTGGTCAGTTCGACGGCCGCGTCGTCCCGGCCGGAACGGGCCACCGTGACATCGCCGTTGACGGTGGTCACGTCCAGGGCGGCCGCGATGCCGACGACGTCGACGCCCGCGTTGCGTGCGGTGACCGTGATCCGTACGTCGTCCGGGACCTCCACCGTGGGCATGCGCGGGCACGGGCGGCCCTCGCGGTCCTGTTCGACGCAGGAGAGGTCCAGCACCTCCATGCCGTCGCGGTGCGACCAGTGGGCGCCGACATCGCCGTCGACGGAGACGCTCCGGCCGTCGGCGGGGCGCAGCCTGACCCCGTTGTCGGTGGTGATGACGACCGTGCTGCCGGAGTCCACGGCGCCGAGCATCCCGTCGGCGCGCGGGCCACCGGAGCCGCCGTCCCCGCCGTGGCAGGCCACCGCGAGGGGCAGCACCGCCAGGGCAACGGTCAGACGGCGCAGGCGAGTTCCGGGGTTCGCAGTCATGCACCCCGCTTTCCCCGGCTCGGCCCCGGCATGACCGGTCACCCCGCTCCTCACGTCACCGACGCGGCAGACTGAGGAGATGGACCCCGATGTCGACCCCGATGCGTACCCCGACCTGGTCGCCGCGGGCGGCCTGGGCGCGGCACTGGAACAGCTGGCGGCCGTCCTCGGCGTCGGTCTCACCGTCGTCCCGCACGAAGGGCGGACGTCCCGGTCGGCGGGAATCGCCTCATCGGTCCCGGGACGCAGGCCGCTGTCGGTGTCCATCGCGGCCGAGCAGCGCTTCTTCATCGTCTCGGGCTGGAGTGAGGGCATCGAGAGCGTCACCGGAGGCACGACCGATCCGGCGGAGGTGGTCCTGGCCGGAGTGGCGTGGGGACGGGGCGCTCCACTCGGGGAGTTGGAGGCCCGGTTCCCCTTCCTGCGCGTCGGTGAGCGTGCGAAGGCCGCCGAACGCGGACCCGCGGCGGTGGTCGCGTTGCAGTGGCGGAGCCTGCGGAGACGGGCGGCCGGGGCGCCGGACGTCCCCGAGTTCGGCGACCTCGTGGAAGCGGCGCACGCCGAACCGCGGTTGAGACAGCTGTACGTGTTCTCCAGCCACTGGACGCTCGGCTTCAGCTCGTGCACCGGATACCCCTTCCGCACCGAGGTGGCCATCGCTCCGGCGCTCGGTGTGAGCCCGTACCGCGTGATGCGGCGCCCCTACCGGACGGCGATCGGTGAGGCCGCCACGGCCGGGGAAGCCGTGGCGTTCGCGGTGTCCCGGCTGCCGGCCGACCTGGGGCCGGCTGTCGCGGGAACGGCCGAGGATGATGGATGACGCGCGTGGGAGGCCGGACCACCAGTTCAGTCAGGTCAGGTCAGGTCAGGTCAGGTCAGGTCAGGTCAGGAACGGTAGGCCGCTCCCGCCGTGCGGACGAAGGACGGGATGAGCGGATTGGGGTCGTCCTGCCGCCAGGCCGCGACCACCACGCTCGGCGGGATGTCGGTCACCGGGACCGCGGTCAGCCCGGCGGGCAGGTCGTGGCCGAGGGGGGCCATGCCCACCGTGCCGTTCCAGAGAACCGTCTGGAGGCACTCCTGGACGGCGCGGACGACCGGGCCCTCACGGGGCCGGCCACCGTTCCAGTACGACCGCCAGGCCGGGTCGGTGCCCTCCGGGAACTGGAACCAGCGGCGGTCGGCGAGGTCGGCCAGGACCAGCGCGTCGTTCCGGGCCAGCGGATCGTCGGCGCGCAGCACCGCGCCCACCGGGTCGGCACGCAGCTCGCGCACGGCGAAACCCGTCTCATCGAAGGGCCTGCGGGTCAGGGCGACGTCGACCAGTCCGCCCCGCAGCCCGCAGGTCGGGTCGGTCAGGTCGGCGTCCCGGACGCGCACCTCGACGCCCGGGTACCGACGCCGGTGGGCCGCGGCCAGGCGGATCGCGCCGGGGTCGGTGCCGTCGCCGAGGATGCCGACGGTGAGGGTGGTGACGGCGGCGGCCTCGGTGACGCGGAGGCGTAGCCGCTCTGCCTGGGCGAGCAGGGCGCGCGCCTGCTCCAGGAGCACCGCCCCCGCCGGGGTGAGCGTGACGCCGGCCGCCGAGCGGTGCAGCAGCGTCGCCCCCAGCTCGGTCTCCAGCTGCCTGATGGCCCGGCTAAGTGGCGGCTGGCTCATGTGCAGGCGGCGGGCGGCCCGTCCGTAGTGCAGCTCCTCGGCGACCGCGACGAAGTACCGCAGCGTGCGCAGCTCCATGAACAGGCACGATACCCGCCGGGTATGGGCCGTGCCGAAACGGTCTTGGACGGCTGGGGGCGCCGGGCGGTGGGATCGGGGCATGAGCACAACCACCATGAAGGTCGCCTACTGGACGCTCGCCGGTCTGCTCGCGCTGTTCTACTTCTACAGCGGAGCGCTCAAACTGCTGCGCACACGCGAGGAGTTGCAGCCGATGATGGCCTGGGTGGACCGCACGCCGATGCCCGCCCTCCGGTCCCTCGGGGCGGTGGAGGTGCTCGGCGCGCTCGGTCTCGTCCTGCCGCCCCTCACCGGTGTCGCGCCCGGACTGGCCCTGGCCGCGGCCGTCGGGTTCGTGCTGCTGCAGCTCGGCGCCACCGGGGTCCACCTCAGCCGGGGCGACCGCCGGATCGAACTCAACCTCGGCCTCGTCGCCGCCGCGGCCGTGACGGTGTGGCTCGCGACCACGTGGCTCTGACCGGCCGTGCGTCGCCCGGGACCCGCCGCGACGAGCCCTGGGGTTCCGTCCCGCTCGGTGGCCTCAGGTCAGGTGAGGTGCCTGATGAGCATCCACGTCGCCACGGCGAGGAAGATCACGCCGCCGACCCTCGCCACCGTGTAGCCCGCCTTGGTGGGTTCCGTGGCGTCGTAGTCCTTCACGAACGGACGCTGCAGCGGGCGGTTGGCCTTCCACAGCAACTGGGGCCTGACCACCTGGACGAGTCCCATCACGATGAACACGCACAGCAGTACGACGACCATCTGATCCCCCTTTTCGGAACTGGGTCGAGGCCCGCTTCCCGGGCCACTTGAGGCGGGACGGACGCACGCTCCGTGCGCCGGAGAGCGTGCGGCCCGGTCATGGGTGCTCCGTCCGTCGGCGTCGGTTGGCCCGGTTGGCGATCAGGAGACAGCCGAACACGACCACCATTACTGCGGGATAGACGGCTTGGCCCGGGCGCCCCTCAGCCAGCCGCCACACCAGCAGGGCCAGGTTCAGGCACAGCACCGCCCAGCCCAGCCAGAAGACCCAACGGGCTCCCGGACGCGTCCAGTTCGGCACGTCGTACTCTCGGCGCAACGGACTCACGAGGGCACCTCCTGCCCAACCCAGTGCCCCCGGGTGACGCGGCCAAGCAGGGTCGTGGCGACCGGCGCACCGTGGAGTGCCGTAGCCGTGATCTAGAAGTGATTGACAGCGGCACCGGGCGCGGCGGACAGTGCTTGCCCGGACGACCGGGGTGGGGACGTGGAACAGCAGCAGTGGAGCGGGGTGGTGCGCTTCAGCATGTGGGGCTGGCTGTTGTGGATCCCGCTGCTCGCGGCCGAGGCCAAGCTCCGTCAGGCCAGGAGGCTGGGACAACAGCGCGTCGTCGCACGCATGCAGGCGCGCCACGAGGAGGCACGGGACCGCGCTTCTTCCGCTGGCTGACCGCCGGGCATCGAAGGCGGATCGGCACAAGGGTCGGCACGAGAGGTCCCCAGCAGGCTTCGGCCGCCACCGTCACCGCTCGCCGCGGGCGTCAGCCCCGGGCAGGGCGCGCAGCGCGATGTCGACCGTCGCGTGCAGTGCCTCCCGGCTCGCGCCGCTCGCCGCGTGCACGGCGTTGCCCTCGCTGACGACCATGACGTAGCGGGCGAGGGCGTCGGGGTCGGTGTCCGCGGGCAGGTCGCCCTCCTCGACGGCGTGGGCGAGGCGCTGGGCGAGGGCCCGTTCGCCCGCCAGACGGCTGTCCGCGAGGAACTGGGCGATGCGGCCGCCCTCGCCGCCCTCGGCCAGGCCGCCCTGCACGGACAGGCATCCCGAGGGACGGTCGGCCCGGGTGAGCGCGTCCGCGTTGGCGCGCAGGAAGGTCTCGACGACGGCGTGGGCGGTGGGCTGCGCGAGGGCTTCGCGGGCGTACGCCATGTCCGCCTCGGCGTAGCGGGCGACGGCGCGGTGGAAGAGTTCCTCCTTGTTGCCGAACGCGGCGTACATGCTGGTCCGGTTGATGCCCATGGCGTCGGTGAGGTCGGTCAGCGACGCGCCCTCGTAACCCTGGCGCCAGAAGACCTCCACCGCCCGGTCGAGCGCGGCGTCGGCGTCGAAGCCACGGGGTCTGCCGCGTACCGCCATCTCCGCCGCCCTCCTCGGTCCCCGCATCGCCTCCCGACGCCCCTCGAATTTTAACCGGGCGGTACGGAATAGGGCGGGGAGCGACGGGGTTCTCCCACCATCGACTTCAGTACCGAGCGGTACAGAAAAGGAGAGCACCGTCATGGGACAGCTCGACGGCAGGACCGCCCTCGTCACCGGCGCCACCTCCGGCATCGGCCTGGCAGCCGCCCGCCGGCTCGCCGCGGAGGGCGCCCACGTCTTCCTCACCGGCCGACGGCAGGAGGCGCTGGACGACGCGGTCGCCTCCATCGGCGCACGCGCGACCGGCGTCCGCGCCGACGTCGCGAACCTCGACGACCTCGACCGCCTCTTCGACGGCATCCGGCAGCACGGTCGTCTCGACATCGTGTTCGCCAACGCCGGCGGCGGGGAGTTCGCGGCCCTGCCCGACATCACCTGGGACCACTACGCCGACACGTTCCACACCAACGTCGGCGGCACCCTGTTCACCGTCCAGAAGGCGCTCCCGCTGCTCACGGAGGGCTCCTCGATCATCCTGACCGGCTCCAACATCGACACCAAGGGCGCCGCGTCGTTCAGCGTCTACGCCGCCACCAAGGCCGCCCTGCGCTCCCTGACCCGGAGCTGGGCCGCGGAACTCGTCACCCGCGGCATCCGTGTCAACGCCATCGCCCCCGGGCCGGTCGAGACGCCGGGCCTCACCGGCCTGGCCGACGGACCCGAGGCGGCCGAGCAGCTCCTGCAGGGGCTGGCGGCCGGGGTTCCCATGAAGCGGCTCGGCCGCCCCGAGGAGATCGCCGACACGGTGCTCTTCCTCGCGAGCGACGCCAGCAGCTACATGACCGGCGCGGAGATCTACGTCGACGGCGGGGCCAGCCAGATCTGACCGACCCGGCCGGCCTGAGGTCGCCCCGACCGGGCGTCACGCGGACGAGGACCGCGGCGGTCCGGGCGGGGAGCCCTTCGTCAGGGGCGTCCCACCTGGGACGCCCCTGACGGATGCGCGCACGGTCCCGGCCACGCGCGTGCGGCAGGGGCTGCCCGTCCGGCTCACCCCTGATGGCGCAATAGCCCGGCGTCGGTGACCGTGGAGGGTGCCGGACGGGTCCGCCCGTCCGTACCTCCCCCTCCCCCACTGAAGGAGCACCGCCATGTCCGAACGCAACACCGTCATCCGCAGCCTGCACGACCTGGGCCTGGCGGCCTGGTTCGGCGGATCGCTGATGGGCGCGGTCGGCCTCAACGGGGCGGCCAGGGACGAGGGCGGCACGGAGACCACCACCGACCGCATCTCGTCGTCGGGCTGGGCCAAGTGGACGCCGGTCAACGCCGCCGCGATCGGCGCGCACCTGTTCGGCGGGGGCGGGCTGCTGGCGGTGAACGCGCAGCGGGTCGCCACCCAGCAGGGCGTCGCCGGCTCCACCGCGGCGAAGACCGTCGTCACCGCCGCGGCCCTGGCCGCCACGGCGTACGCCCGCGTCCTGGGCAAGAAGGTGGAGCTCGCTTCCTCGACCGACCCCGACGACCTCGAGAAGGCGCGGCAGCACCCCGTGGACCTGCCCAAGGCGCGGCGGCAGCTGGCCTGCGCGCAGTGGGCGGTACCGGCACTGACCGGGTGCCTGGTGGTCCTCAACGCCCTGCACGGCGAGCAGCAGCGTCCCAGCCAGCAGGTCCCCGGCATGTGGGAGCGCGCCCTGTCCGCGACCCACCTCGGCGGGTAGGGCAGGTCCGGCTGATGCGCTCAGCCCTGTGCCACCGCCGGCTCCAGCAGGGTCAGCGTCCGCCGGTCGGCGTCCACGTCCGCGCGGACGCCGATGGGCAGGGGCAAGTTCGGTGAGGTGTGGCCGAAGTCGACCTGGGCGAGGACCGGGATGTCACGCTTCCCCAGGACGTCGAGCACCACGTCCCGCAGGCCCACGGGGGCGCCGCCGCCCTCGTGGGGCGTGACCTCGGTGGGGATGCCGACGACCATGCCCGCGATCCGGTCCAGCACTCCGGACAGCCGCAGGGTGTGCAGGTCGTTCCAGACGCGGGAGACCGGCCGCTGCAGCTCCTCCCAGAACAGGACGGCGCCGTCGAAGAGTTCGGCGGGCGGCGCGAACGGCGTCGCCTGGAGCAGGATCAGGCGGTTCAGCAGACCGCCGAACAGGCGGCCCTGCGCGCGGCCCGGCCGCCAGGTCTCCCAGGGGCCGTTCGCCGGCAGCGCGCCCGGCGCCTCGGCCCGGGTGAGGGCACGGGTGTAGAGGTCGACGAGCTCGGAGCGGCGGGCCTCGTCGGCCAGGGTGTACCAGTCGCTGCCGAAGCCGTGGGTGGCAATGTCCGCGTGGAAGCCGACGAGTCCGGTCCGCGCGTGCAGGGCCATGTGCAGCAGCGAGATGTCGCTGTAGCCGATGATCGGCTTCGGGTCGGCGCGGATGGCGTCCAGGTCGATCAGGTCGAGGTAGCCGATGGTCGCCTGCCCGCCGGTGTGCGCGACGACGGCCCGTACCTCCGGGTCGCGCAGCAGGGCGTTGAGCTCGTCCGCCTGTTCCGCGGGCGTTCCCGCCGCCCACCAGCGGGGCCGCGCCGGGTCGACCATCGGGCTCACCCGCACCCGGAACCCCATCCGCTCGAGGACCGCCACGCCACGGGCGAGCAGCGGCTCCTCCCCCGGCTCGAGCTGACCCGAGAGCGCGGTCACGACCACGAGGTCGCCGGAACGCAGGGCACGGGGCCGAAGTACGGCGGGCATGACGAGTCCTCCTCCTTGTTGATCAACACTGGCGACCAACAAGATCCGCGCCGCCGACATTCCGTTCCACCTGGCCCTTCACCCGCTCACTCGCGCAGCAGCCGTTCGACGAGCCGTTCCCTGGCCAGGGCCAGGTGGCGGCGGTAGGTGCCGTAGGGCACGCCCAGGCGTCGGGCGGCGCTCCGGTGGGTGCGGGAGGCCGTGATGTAGGTGGCGGTGAGCGCCTCGTGGGCCTTCACGCCCGCGGGGTCGGTCCGGATCGCGTCGAGGGCGGTGAGGACGGCGTCGCGCAGGTCCGCGGCCGGGTCGGGCGAACCGGGCGGCACGAGGCGGGAAGTGAGCAGGACGTTGGTGGCGAACGCGCGGGGGGTGTGCCAGGTGCGGAGCGCCTCCAGCACTCCCTCCGCGAACGCCGGGCGCGGCAGCCGGGCGGCGGGGTGGGGCCCGGCGGAGGCCGTGGGCCAGGTCGCCACGGGTGTGCTCGTGGCGCGGGCGCGGTGCTGCACCCACTCGTCCACCGTCTGCCGCCGCCAGTCCCGGCCGAAGACGTACTGCCGCCGCCCGCCGACCTCGACGGCCGCGAGCTGCGGCATCCCGGCGTCGGCGAGGTAGCGTCGCCAGCGGTCGGCGTCCTCGAAGACGGTGAAGGTCACCGCGCGCCCGTGGGCGCGCATCTCCTCGCCGATGGTGCGCCGGCTGATGAGCTCCATCAGGGGCGAGGGCCGCTGGTGCCCGCCGGGCTGCACCGCGAAGCGGCGGACGCCCAGGTGCTCGCCCGGTCCGAGGGGCGCGGCCGTCTCCACGAGGTCCCAGACCGCCGCGACCACCGGGTCCGCGGCGCGGTCCTCGGGCAGGGGCGTGTCCAGCCGCAGCACGGCCATGAACGACACCGGCGTGGCGGAGCCCGCACGGCGGTGGACGCGGAACGCCTCCGGCTGGCGGACCACCCAGTGCGCGACCGCAGCCGCCGATGCCGGGCCTTCCGTGTCCTCGGCCATGCGCACCAGACCGGACACGTCCTCGGGCCGGAGCGGAGTGTCCTCGAGGTGCGGGTGCGTGCGGTAGTCGTACGGGTGCTCGGGGCCCCCTTGGTGGCGGAAGAGGAACATCCACTCGGCGACCCGCAGCGGTGCGTCGGCGTCGCTCGCGCCGCGTACGGCGTGCAGGGCGGCGAGTGAGACGCGCACGCGGACGTCGTCGTAGCGCTCGGGGTCCCGCCAGCGCAGGTCGGCGGCGAGGGTCGCCCGTACCGCGTCGTGCGGGTGCAGCCCTTCGGGCGTGACCTCGATGTACGGCAGGTGCCGCAGCCAGGAGAACACCGCCGCGGCGTCCTCGTCGCCCAGGACCGCGCGCAGCAGGGGCTCGCGGGTGACGTACGCCTGGGCGACGACCTCGAGGGCACGCCGGTGGACCATGCCGGGCAGGTCGCCCACCAGCCGTTCGACCAGGGTCGTCAGGACGTCGCCGGTCGGCTCCCACGCTGTGCCGGGTGCCGCAGCGGGCACCGAGGCGGCCAGCGACAGGGCGAGGGGGCTGCCGCCGGCGAAGGCGGCGTAGGCGCCGCGCTGCTCGGCGGGGACGCCCCGGGCGGCGAGCAGTGCGTGGGACCGTTCGGCGTCGAGCGGCCGTACGGCCAGCGCGGTGAACAGGTGCGCCCAGCCGGGGTCCAGCGTCCACTCGACGTCGGGGGCGACCCGGCCCGCCAGGATGACGACCGCGTGGTCGGCGAGCCGTGGCAGGAACGCCTCGCGCAGCCACGCCTCCAGGGGCCGGCACTGCTCGAACGTGTCGATGAGCAGTACCGTTCCGGCCTCGGCGCACGCCGGGGCCGCGGCCTCCTCCAGCCGGCGCGGATCGCCGTCGAGGAACCGGCCGTCCAGGTGCACCACGCGGCGGCCGGCCAACTCTGCCCGCCCGGCGGCGTAGCGCAGCAGCGCGGACTTGCCGATGCCGCCGGGCCCGTGCAGGTGGGCGACGATCGGTGCGTCCGCCGCGCCCGACAGCATCCGGTCGAGGACGGCCGGCTCCGCCTCCCTGCCCACCAGCGCGCCGGCACGCGCCGCGGCCAGCCGGCCCGCGAGCCGTCCCACCGCCGATCCGCCCGCGTCCGACGGGGTCGCGGCCGGCCGGCCCGCCGGCCACACAACTGCCGGGCCACGACGCTCGCCCGACGTGACCGGTGCGGGGGAAAGCGGGTCGAGCGCGCCGGCGCCGCGGACTACAGGAACTCGCTTCGGTAGGTCGAGGCCAACTCGGCCGCGCGGCGGCGGCGTTCGGCGAGTTCCTCGTCCGTCAGCCGCGGCGGCGGCGCGTCCTTGCCCTCGACGACGTCGCCGATGCGCAGGAAGTACTCGTCCTGGCCGGCGGGGGTGCACATGCAGAGCATGCGGGCCGGTGCGCCGGAGACGTTGCGGAAGTGGTGCGGGGCGTTGGCCGGGACGTTGATCGTGGACCCGGCCCGCACGGTGTGCTTCTGCCCGCGGAAGGTGAACTCGATCTCGCCCTCGAGGAGGGTGAACATCTCCTCGAAGTCGTGCCGGTGCGGCGGCGGGCCACCACCGTCGGGCACGCGCATGTCGATCAGGCAGTACCGGCCGTCGGTCTGCTCGCCGGTGACCAGCAGGGCGTACGTGTTGCCCACGAGGGAGACGTACGTCGTGCCGGGGTCGTCCGGGTCGGCCACGGTCAGCGATCGGGACAGGTCGTCGTCGGGAAGCATCGCGGTCCTCGTCTCACGGGCAGGGGGGAAGATCGTTCACGTCGAAGTACGCCAAGACTAGGAACGGCCGTACGGAGAATGAAGGTACGTTGGCGACACCAGACGGGACACCGGCGACACGTTCGCCGGCGCGGAGGACACATGAGCAGCAGACCGCGCTTCCTCGGTCCGAGCGACAGGGTGGGCACGTTCACCGTCGACGCCGGCTCCACGGGCACCGGCCGGGAGGCGTGGGAGTCGTTCACCGACACCTGGACCGACCGCATGGGGGAGCTGTACCCGCTGCCGGAGTTCAGCGCCTCCACGGTCGAGGGCTTCCGGGGGACGATGCGCTCGGTGGCCCTGGAGGACACCGCGGTCAACGAGTTCCGGGGTTCCTCACCCCTGAGCACCCGGGCCGTCGGTACGCACGAGCACGACCACGTCAGGCTGTACGTCGGGCTGCGCGGCGCGTTGACCCTGGAGGACCCGCACGACCAGGGCGGCGACGCCCACGTGCCGGCCGGCACCTACTTCATGCACCACGTCGTGCGGGAGAACCACTTCCACTCCACGCCCGAGAGCGCCAACCGCATCTTCATCTTCCCGGGTGACGCCCTGCGCTCCCTGGTCTCCGGCAAACCCCGTGCGGGGCAGGCCACTTCGCCCGCGGCGCAGGTCCTCATGGCGCATGCCGGCATGGTCCAGCGGACCGTGGGCCACCTCGACCCGGCGGCGGCGCACGCGTCCCGCAACGCCCTGATCGAACTCGCCAAGGGACTGGTCCTCGACCACTTCGACGACCGCGAGCCCGTCTTCACCCCGGCACTGGCCCAGGCGGCCAGGGACCTGGCCGACACCCGTCTCGCCGACGCCGACCTCTCCCCGGCCACCGTCGCCGCGTCCCTGCACGTCGCCCCGCGCACCCTGCAGCGGGCCTTCGCGCGCCTGGAGGAGCCGTTCAGCGCGTACATACGCCGCCGGCGCCTGGAGGAGGCGGCCACGGCACTCACCGCTCCGACGTCACGCCTCACCGTCTCCGAGGCCGCCGCGCGCTGGCACTTCACCGACAGCAGCCACTTCATCCGCGCGTTCAGGAAGCAGTACGGGGTGACACCGGCGGCCTTCGCACGTGGACGGGGCTGACAGGGCGGGCATGGCTCACCGCGTCCCGACACCCCTGGGCTTCTACGCCTCTACGCCCCACCCTTGCGGCGGCGCGACGCGGCCGAGCGGGGCGGTGTCGCGCGCATGTGGTCGCGCACCGGCGCCAGCAGGCCGGCCAGGGACCTGACCTCGTCGTGCGAAAGCGGTGCGAACAGCAGGCCGCTGACCACCTCGACGTGCCCGGGCAGCACCTTCGCGAGCAGCTCACGCCCGGCACCGGTGAGGGTGACGGTGACGCTCCGCTCGTCGTCCGGTGAGGGCGCGCGGACGACCAGGCCCTCCTTCTCGAGCAGACCCACCTGGTACGTCAGCCCGCTGCGGCTGTAGACCACCCCGTCGGCCAGGTCGGTCATGCGGTGGCTGCCGGTCGGCGAGTCACCGAGGCGGGCCAGCAGCTGGAACTGCACGTAGCTGAGGTCGCCGCTCTCGCGCAGCTGCTGCTCGACGGCGTGGCGGAGCAGGCTGGTCACCTCGATGAGGTCGAAGTAGGCCCCGAGCTGCACGGGGTCGAGGGACGACGTCGCATCAGACATGGCCGGATTCTACTGCTTCGAATTCGAAGAGATGCAGTTCCGCAGTGACCCACCACCCGACTTGCTTCGAATTCGAAGCAGAGGTAGTCTCCTCATCAGTTGCTTCGAATTCGAAGTAACTGCGACCGCAGCACGAAGCAACACCCACCGCAACGAAGGTGAACCCCCATGAAGGCAGTGCGTTTCCACGAGTACGGCGACCCCGGCGTCCTGGTGCACGAGGACGTGGAGCAGCCCGTTCCCGGCCCCGGTCAGGTCCGCGTCCGCGTCGCGGCGACCTCGTTCAACCCCGTCGACGGCAACATCCGCGCCGGCTTCATGCAGGGCCCCATCCCGGTGGTGCTGCCCCACACCCCCGGCATCGACGTCGCCGGCACGGTCGACGCGCTCGGCGAGGGCGTCGAGGGCCTCGCGGTCGGCGACGACGTCGTCGGCTTCCTGCCGATGGACGGCCCCGGGGCCGCAGCCGAGTACGCCCTCGCACCGGCCGAGGTGCTGACCCCGGCGCCCAAGAGCGTCCCCCTGGCCGACGCGGCCGCGCTGCCCCTGGTGGGTCTGACCGCGTACCAGGCCCTGTTCGAGCACGGCGGGCTGGTGGCCGGACAGCGGGTGCTGGTCAACGGTGCCGGCGGCGCGGTGGGCGGTTACGCCGTGCAGCTGGCCAAGAACGCCGGTGCCCACGTCATCGCCACGGCCGGCCCGCGCAGCGGCGACGCGGTGCGGTCCGCCGGCGCCGACGAGGTCGTCGACCACACCACCACCGACCTGGCCGCGGCGGTGACCGAGCCGGTCGACCTCGCGCTCAACCTCGCCCCCGTCGACCCGGCCGAACTGGCCGCGCTGCTCACCCTGATCAAGCCCGGCGGGGTCCTCGTGAACACCACGGTGTGGATGCCCGCCCCCAGCGACGAGGAGCGCGGGGTGCGCGGCGTCGACCTGTTCGTCCGGAGCGACGCCGGCCTGCTGGCCGGGCTCGTGGCGTCGGTCGACCGCGGCGAGCTGCGCGTCGACGTCGCCGAGCGGGTGCCGCTGGCCGAGCTGCCCGCACTGCACGCACGGGCCGCCGAGGGCGGCGTGCACGGCAAGGTCGTCGTCGTCCCGTCCGCGGCCTGACACCGCTCCGCCCCACCGAAGGGACGGGGCCATGGCACTCGGTCTGAACCCCGAGATCGCCCTTGCGCCGGCCCCGACGGCCGGCGCGTCGGCGGACGCCACTCCCCCGGCCGTGGGCGACGGCGGCTCCAGCCCGTCTGGAGGACCCGACCGCTCTGCCGCCCGCCTGCATCGAGGTCGGCCAACTGGGCGTGTTCCGCGACGAGGACACGGCCTACCCGATGAAGCCCGGCCGGGTCGGGGTGCCGGTGGAGTTCCCCCTGCACCACCCCGGCGCACCGCACGAGTTCGACTCCCTCCCCTTCGACTCGGACGTCGCCCGGCGCGCCCCCGCATGCCGCGTCCGGGTGCTCAGGTCGATCCGACCTCCGCGCGGGTGGCCGTACGGGTCACGGGGATCCACAGGTGCGCGTCGGACCGGGCCGGGTCGTCCCGGCACGGCCGGACGCGCAGGATCTCCGGCCCCGGCCGGTACTCGTAGGGGTTGGAGGGCATCCAGTGGGCGGCGACATCGGCCCACATCTGCTGCAGTGCCTGCGGGAAGGGCCCGGTGTTCTCGAACACGGCCCAGGTGCCGGCCGGGCAGTCCAGCACGTCGAGGTCCACGGGCACGTCGTCCGCCCCGGTCACCACGGCGTGGTAGTGGTCCAGTGCGCTGCCCTCCTCGAAGTCGTCCGACAGCCGCACGGTCGCCGACACCACCCCCTCGGGCGCCTGGTCCGAGAGACCGGCGATCCGCTGCGTCGTCTCCGGGGGGATGCCGCGCACGAACTCGGCGATGTGCGGGTTGACCCCCTCGTACACCAGCGGGACGCGGGCCTTCTTCCCGACGACCCGGAAGGCTTCCTTCGTCACGATGCGGTAGCGCATGGAGCTGTTCCCTTCGACGGTGAGGCGGAAGGACAGCCGGGGTTGCGAGTGGAGCGCGGCACCGGTCCGCCGTGCCTCGCCGGGGCCGACACCGTGCACGGCGCGGAACGCCCGGGCGAACGCCTCCGCCGAGCCGTAGCCGTGGCGGAGCGCGACCGCCAGCAGGGTCTCCTCGCCGTCCAGCACGTCCGCCGCCGCCACGGTGAGCCGCCGACGCCGGACGTACTCCGAGAGCGGCATCCCGGCCAGTGCCGAGAAGAGCCGCCTGAAGTGGTAGTCGGACGTGAGCGTGATCCGCGCCAGCTCGGACACGTCGACGTGCCGGTCGAGGTGACGCTCGATGTGCTCCATGGCCTCGTTCAGCCGATCCAGCACCCCTGACCTCCTCTTTCCCCTCACCTTAGGAGGGGGCGGGGCGGCCGCACCCGACATCCTGTGCCCGCTCCGGTCGGGTGCGCGGGCACCACGGGCCGGCTTCCGTCCCGGCCGTGCCCGCCGGCGTTCGGGGGCACGAGGAAGACCGGCGGAGGCGTCAGCAGTGCCTGACCGGACTCCGTGCGCAAAGACCGGCGTCGCGCAGGGAACGGCCCACGCCCTGGACAGGCACGACACCACCCGCTCTACAACGTTGAAAACCGAGGACCGGCCCCATGACAGCACGCCCCCTGTGGCCGTGTCCAGATCCGTGCAGTACGTGCCCCTCCAAGGGCCTCGACACCCCCCGCAGCGGTCCGAACTTGTCCGTGCACAGGGTCTGGACAGGCTCCTGGGCCCCTGCTTTCATGCTGCCCGCGCCGATTTTTCCAACGTTATACAAGCCAGTTCCCGGTGCTCCCGGCGGTCCTGTCTGCTGTGGAGCCTCGTCCGGCGCACCAGGTTCAGGCGTGAGCGTTTCCCGTCGCGGAAAGGGTGAGCATGAGTCCAGGCAGAACCCGAATACCCCTCTTCGGCCGACTCGTCGTGCTGCTGCCGCTGTTGCTGGGAGCCGCGTTGCTGACGCCGGCCCCGGCCGGTGCCGCACCGACTGCGGCCTCCCCGGCCCCGGCCGCCGCCGGCGACCTCGGACTGCGCGGCGACTACTACCGGATGTCCGGCCCCACGGCGCTGGACTTCGCCTCGTACACCGGCACCCGCATCGACAACTCCCTCCACGTCGACGACCTGTTGCCCACTCTGCGCACGTACGCCGGCACCACCGACAACGTCGCCGTGCGCTGGACCGGCCGGCTCGAGGTGCCCGCGGACGGCGCCTACACCTTCTACATCAAGGGCGACAACGGCTTCCGGATGTCCCTCGACGGCACCAGTGTGATCAACCACTGGACCACCGACTGGGACGTCCAGACCACCTCCGAGGCGATCACCCTGACCGCCGGACTGCACGACCTGGTGGTCGACTACAACCAGGGCAACGGCGGCGCCTACCTGCACACCGAGTGGTCCGGCCCCGGCTTCGCCCGCCGGCCGCTGCCGGACTCGGCGCTGCACCTGCCGGCCGGCTTCGCCCCGGCCGACGCCAAGGCGACCGTGGGCAGGACCGGGCGGACCGCCACCGTCGAACTGCCCTCCGCCCTCACGTCCGTGCCCGCCGACGCGGCCCAGCACCTCGCCGTGCTCTCCGGGGGCACCCTGTGGCACCCCACGGTGGCCAAGGACGCCAAGAACCCGGCCGCGCTCGTGGTCACCGCGGGCAAGGACGACACCCCCGTCTCGCTGAACGCCGACGTGCGGATCAGCTACGACGGCAAGGGCGGCATCACCACCGCGAAGGGCGACCTCGGACCGTTCTCCGTCGTCGCGCAGAACGACTCCACCTGGTACTTCGCCACCCCGTGGGCCAAGGACGTCTCCGCCGACAACGCGCTGCCCGAGTACCCGAGGCCGCAGCTGACCCGCAGGAACTGGCAGAACTTGAACGGCACCTGGCAGTTCCAGGCGACCGCGCAGGACGCCGCGCTGCCCACCGGGAAGCTGACCGGGAAGATCCTGGTGCCCTACCCGATGGAGTCGGGTCTCTCCGGAGTGGCCCGGCACCACGACTGGTCGCTGTACCAGCGCACCTTCTCCGTGCCCAACGGCTGGAAGGTGGGGTCGGGCAACCGGCTGCGGCTCAACTTCGGCGCCGTCGACCACGAGACATGGATCTACGTCAACGGCGAACAGGTCGCCCACCACGTCGGCGGCTACGAGGAGTTCAGCGCCGACGTCACCGACGCCCTGTCCCGGCACGGGCAGCAGACGCTGCTGGTGAAGGTGAAGGACACCACGGACGACAAGTACGCCGTGGGCAAGCAGTCGGCCGATCCGAGCGGCATCTGGTACACGCCGACCAGCGGCATCTGGCAGACCGTCTGGATGGAGCCGGTCCCCGAGGCGAGCGTCGACTCGCTGGTCCTCACCCCGGACCTGAAGGACAACTCGCTCGCCGTCACCGTGCGTCCCACCGCCACCACCCCGTCGTCGGCGAAGGTCACCGTCACCGCCTACGCCGGGAAGCGGCGCGTGGCGTCGGTCACCGGGCGCGCCGGTGCCGCGCTGCGCCTCCCGGTCACCAAGCCGCACCTGTGGAGCCCGGACGACCCCTACCTGTACGACCTGAAGGTGACCCTCGACGGCGGACGGGCCGGGAAGGACCGGGTCGGTTCCTACTTCGGCATGCGGTCGATCAAGGTCGCCCCCGTCGGCGGCGTCAACAAGATCCTCCTCAACGGCAAGCCCACCTTCGTGATGTCCACCCTCGACCAGGGGTTCTGGCCGGACGGCCTGTACACCGCGCCCACCGACGAGGCCCTGAAGTCCGACCTGGTGGCGCACAAGGAGCTCGGCTTCAACGCGGTGCGCAAGCACATCAAGGTGGAGCCCGCGCGCTGGTACTACTGGGCCGACCGGCTCGGTCTGATGGTGTGGCAGGACATGCCGAGCCGGATGACGGCCGCGGCGGGCACACCCGAGACGCAGACCTGGATCGACGAGGCCCACGAGATCGTCGACCAGCACCTGAGCACCCCGTCGATCGTCATGTGGACGATCATGAACGAGGGCTGGGGCGAGTGGAGCAAGGCCGCCACCGGTGAGCTGGCCGACGCGGTCAAGAAGCAGGACCCGTCCCGACTGGTGGACGCCCACTCCGGCGTCAACTGCTGCGCCTCCAAGGGCGATTCGGGCCGGGGTGACGTCATCGACTGGCACGACTACCACGGCCCGGCCAACCCCGCCCCCGACACCACGCGGGCCTCGGTCGACGGGGAGCACGGCGGCTACTCGTACGTCGTTCCCGGCCACATCCTCGGCACCGCCGGCGGCCAGGACTACGGTGACGCCGCCACCAGCACCGAGGAGCTGACCAAGGCCTACGTGGACAACACCAGGAAGCTGGTCCAGCGTGCCTCCTGCGGGCTCTCCGGTTCGGTCTACACCCAGATCACGGACGTGGAGGGCGAGCTCAACGGCCTGCTCACCTACGACCGCAAGGTGGTCAAGGTGCAGCCCGGCCCGGTCCGGGAGGTCAACCAGCAGGTGATCGCGGCCGGCGCCGCGGCGGGCGGCACGGACGTCCCGCCGGGCACCCCGGGCCTGTCCGGAGTGTCCTGGTGGCCGCTGCACCAGCAGTCCGGCACGGTCGCCGACGACGTCGCGGGCAGCCACGACGGCACCCTCAAGGGCGGCGCGACCTGGACCACCGGCCCGAACGGCGGCGCGGTCCAGCTAGACGGCAGCACCGGGTACGTCGACGCCGGCGCGCCCGTCCTGGACACCGAGAAGGGCGACTACTCGGTGGCCGCCTGGGTCCGCCTCGACGACAAGGGCCACTTCAGCACCGCGGTGTCCCTCGACGGCGACCGCAGCAGCGTCTTCTTCCTGCAGTACTCGCAGGCCGACAAGCGGTTCGCGTTCAGCTTCGCGGGCAGCCGGGCGCTGGCGAACAGCATCGGTGAGCCGCAGACCGGCAAGTGGTACCACCTGGCGGGCAGTTACAGCCACCGCGACGGCACCCTGCGGGTCTACGTGGACGGCACCGAGTCGGGCTCCACCCGTGCGTGCAACGCCGAGGTGCCCACCGGGAACCTGGTGATCGGGCGCGGCAAGTACAACGGCGCCCCGGTCGACCACTGGGCCGGCGCACTCGCCGACGTCCACGCCTACGACCGCGCCCTGAGCGCGGCCGAGGTGGCCTCCCTGGCCGCCCACGAGCCCACCGCACCCGCCAAGCAGTGACCTTGAGGGGAGGCTCCCGGGTCCGCCCCGGGGGCCTCCCCCTCCGCCCCGCCTCCCCCGGCACCGCACCACCCCGCATCCCGCGGCTGCCCCCGCGGCCTCCCGTCCGGCGTCGCCGCGCCGTCGGCCCACGCCCCCCAGTCGCCCCACCACGCAAGGAGCGCACCACCCATGACCACTTCGCGCAGATCCCGACTCGTCACCGCCGCCTGCCTCGCCGCCACCGTCGTCCTCGCCGCCGGCTGCGCCAAGGAGGAGGGAGACGACAAGGCCTCTTCCGACACCGGCCAGGGCGCCCAGGTCGTGCAGACCCCCTCCGCCGACCCGGGCACGGGCTGCACCCTCAAGACGTACGGCGCCACCAAGGTCGACCTGAAGAACGCGGTCGTCGGCTTCTCGCAGTCGGAGAAGGAGGCCAACCCCTTCCGCATCGCCGAGACCCAGTCCATCAAGGACGAGGCCGCCAAGCTGGGCGTCAAGAAGCTGCTCACCACCAACGCGCAGTCCCAACTGCCCAAGCAGATCAGCGACATCCAGGACATGCTGGCCCAGGGCGCGCAGCTGCTCATCGTGGCGCCGCTGAACTCCGACGGCCTGGAGCCCGCGCTGCAGGCGGCCGCGGCCAAGCACGTGCCGGTGATCACCATCGACCGCAAGCTCAACGCCACCCCCTGCAAGGACTACGTGGCCTTCCTGGGCTCCGACTTCGTCGAGCAGGGCAAGCGCGCGGCGGACGCGATGATCAAGGTGACCGGCGGCAAGGGCAAGGTCGCGATCCTGCTCGGCTCCTCGGGCAACAACGTGACCACCGACCGCACCAAGGGCTTCGTCGACCAGCTCAAGGCCAAGGCCCCGGGCCTGCAGATCGTGGCCCAGCAGACCGGCGAGTTCGCCCGGGACAAGGGCCAGCAGGTGATGGAGCAGCTGATCCAGTCCAAGCCGGACATCACCGCCGTGTACGCGGAGAACGACGAGATGGGCCTGGGCGCCGTCACCGCACTGAAGGGGGCCGGCAAGGAGCCCGGCAAGGACGTCAAGATCATCTCCATCGACGGGACCCGCAACGCCGTGCAGGCCCTGGCCAACGGGCAGTACAACGGGGTGATCGAGTCCAACCCGCGGTTCGGTCCGCTCGCCTTCGCCACCGCGCAGAAGTTCTTCGACGGCGGCGCCATCCCGGAGGACGTCATCATCTCCGACCGCGCCTACGACGCGTCCAACGCCAAGAGCTCCGTGGCCGGAGCGTACTGACGAGCCCTCGGGCTGCCGGGGCTGCCCCGCGACCGGGGCGGCCCGCTCCCCGCTGACCGACCGAGGAAGGTCGAACCCATGGCACCATCCGAAGCGGCCCTCGCCACACCGCACCCGGGCGCCGACGGCGCCGCGCCGCCCGCCGTCCTGGAGGCCGTCGGCGTCGGCAAACGCTTCGCGGGCGTGGTCGCGCTCGACGACGTCTCCCTGACCCTGCGCCGCGGCGAGATCCACGCCCTGGTCGGCGAGAACGGCGCCGGCAAGTCCACCCTGATCAAGGTCCTCACCGGCGTGCATCGGCCCGACAGCGGCGAGCTGCGCCTGGGCGGGGAGCCGGTGTCGTTCGCCAGGCCGCACGAGGCGCAGCAGGCGGGCGTGTCCACCATCTACCAGGAGGTCAACCTCGTCCCGATGATGAGCGTGGCGCGGAACATCTTCCTGGGCCGCGAGCCCCGGAACCGCCTGCGCCTGATCGACTTCCCCCGCATGCACCGGGAGGCGGCCGACCTGCTGGCCGGCTTCGGTGTCACCGCGGACGTCCGCCGTCCGCTGAACACCCTGGGCGTGGGCACCCAGCAGATGGTGGCCCTGGCTCGGGCGGTCTCGGTGCAGGCCCGCGTGGTGGTGATGGACGAGCCGACCTCCGCGCTCGAACCGCGCGAGGTGGAGACCCTGTTCCGGGTCATCGAGGACCTGCACAGCCGGGACATCGCCATCCTCTACGTCAGCCACCGCATGGACGAGCTGTACCGGATCTGCGAGCGGGTCACGGTGCTGCGCGACGGGCGGCTGGTGCACACCGGCGACCTCGCCGGACTGGACCGCACCCAGCTGGTGTCGATGATGCTCGGGCGGGAGGTGTCCGAGGTGCGGCGGCACGGTGTCACCCAGTTCAGCGGCGCGCACGACGCCGCCCGCGAACCGGTGCTCACCGCCCGGGGACTGAGCCGCCGTCACCTCCTGGACGAGGTGTCCCTGCAACTGCGTCCAGGTGAAGTCCTCGGTCTGGGTGGCCTGTTGGGCTCCGGGCGCACGGAGACCGCCAAGGCCCTGGCCGGTGCCCTGCCGCTGGACTCCGGCACGGTGACGGTGGGGGGCCGGGAGCTGCGCCGCCCCTCCCCCGCCGCGGCGATCCGGGCCGGCATCAGCCTGCTGAGCGAGGACCGCAAGGCCGAGGGCATCGTGCCCGGCCTGTCGGTGCGGGAGAACATCGTGCTGGCCGCGATGCCCCGCCTGTCCCGGGCCGGTGTCGTCTCCCGCAAGCAGCAGGACCGCATCGTGCGGATCTTCATGGAGCGCCTGCGGATCAAGGCGGCGGGGCCCGAGCAGAAGGTGGAGGAACTCTCCGGCGGCAACCAGCAGAAGGTGCTGCTGGCCCGGTGGCTGTGCCTGGAGCCCAAGGTGCTGCTGCTGGACGAGCCGACCCGGGGCATCGACGTCGGCGCCAAGGCGGAGGTGCAGGCTCTCATCGACGAACTGGCGCAGGAGGGGCTGGCCGTCCTGCTGATCTCCTCGGACGTAGAGGAACTGGTGGAGGGCGCCGACCGAATGGTGGTGCTGCGCGGCGGCGCCGTGGCCGGTGAGCTGAGCGGCGACCTCGTCACCGAGGCCGACCTGCTCGGCGCCCTGGCCGCCCACCCGTCCGAGCCGCCGGCCCCGGCATCCGAGCCGGCCGTCTCCGAAACCCCCGCCTCGGAGCAACCCGCTTGCGAGCCACCTGCTTCGGGGCCACCCGCTTCCGAGCCACCCGCCGACGCGTCGCCGTCGGCGCCGCACGCAGACAAGGAGCAGCCATGACCCAGTTGTCCCCGGCACTGGGACGCCGCGCGGTCCGGCTCGCCGCGCCGGCCTGGTTCCAGAAGTACGGCGTCTACACCGCGGTGGCGGCGCTGCTCGTCTACAACGCCGCCTTCACCGACCACTTCCTGACCGCCGCGAACCTGCGCACCCAGCTGGTGCAGGTCGCCCCAGTCGTCATCGTGGCGCTCGGCATGGCGCTGGTCATCGGCACCGAGGGCGTGGACCTGTCGGTGGGCTCCACGATGGCGCTGGCCGCGGCGCTGCTGCCGCTCTACCTCGGATACGGCATCGTCCCGGCCCTGCTGGTGGCGCTGGTGGCCGGTGTCGTGGTCGGCGCGGTCAACGGCACCCTGGTCGCGGTGGTGGGCCTGCAACCCATCGTGGCGACCCTGGCGCTGTTCGTCGGCGGCCGGGGGCTCGCCCTGGTGATGGCCGACGGACAGCTCAAGCAGATCGAGAACGCGGACCTGCTGGCGCTGGGCAGCGGGGAGGTGCTGGGCGTCCCCGACGTGGTGCTGATCGCCGGTGTGCTGGCCCTGGTGGTGGCCGGAGTGGTCCACCGCACCACCTTCGGCCGGCAGCTGGTCGCGGTGGGCGGCAACCGCGCCGCCGCCCGGCTCGCCGGACTGCCCGTCAGGCGGGTCCTCATCGGCGTCTACGTCCTGTGCGGCGTCCTCGCGGCCCTCGCCGGCGTGCTGGCCACCGCCCGGCTCACCGCGAGCGACCCCTCCGCGCTGGGCAACCTGATGGAGCTGTCCGCGATCACCGCGGTGGTGGTCGGCGGCACCCCGCTGACCGGCGGCTCGGTACGGGTGCTGGGCACCGTCACCGGAGCGCTGCTGATGCAGCTGCTGCGGGCCACGCTGGTCAAGCACGACCTGCCGGACTCCACCGCGCAGATGGCGCAGGCCGCCATCATCCTCATCGCCGTCTACGTCGCCCGGGAGCGTCGGTCCCGATGAAGTCACTCACCACTGCCCCGAACCCGTCGGCCCCGCCCCGGGTCCCGCAGGCCTCCGCTCCCTCCCCCACCGGCCGGGAGCGGATCGCCCCGCTGCTGCAGCGGCACGGCGCCTTCGCCGTGCTGGTGGCCCTCGTCCTGGTCTCCTCGTTCGTCTTCCCGTCCTTCGGCACCCTCGACAACGCCCAGAACGTCTCCGTACAGGCGTCCTTCATAGCCGTCGTCGCGCTGGGCATGACGCTGGTCATCATCACCGGCGGCATCGACCTGTCGGTCGGCTCGGTGTTCGCCCTCGGCGGCGTCCTGGCCGCCTGGGCCTCGCAGTACGGCTTCTGGGCCGCGCTGCTGCTGCCGCTCGTCGTCTGCGGGGCCATCGGCACCCTGAACGGCCTGCTGATCGCCCGGGCCGGCATGGCGCCGTTCATCGTCACCCTGGCCACCCTGCTGGGCGCCCGGGGCCTGCTGCTCGCCCTCACCGACGAGGGCGCCACCACGTACCTGGTGCCGCGGGACTCGGCCTTCGCCGAGCTCGGCCAGGGCACGCTCGGCGGCTTCGGGTACCCCGTGCTCGTCGCGCTGGCGCTGTTCGCGGTGGGCGGGGTGGTGCTGCAGCGCACGTCGTTCGGGCAGTCGCTGTTCGCGGTGGGCGGCAGTGCCGACGCCGCGACCCTGATGGGGCTGCCGGTGGCCCGCACCCGGGTGCTGGTCTACCTGCTCAGCGGCCTGCTGGCCGGCTTCGCCGGCGCGCTCAACGCCGCCCGGCTGTCCTCCGGGGTGACGATCATCGGCTCGGGCATGGAGCTGGACGCCATCGCCGCGGTGGTCATCGGCGGCACGCTGCTGACCGGCGGGGCCGGCTCGGTCAGCGGCACCCTGTGGGGTGTGCTGCTGCTGGCGGTGATCCAGAACCTGATCAACCAGATAGGCTCGCTCAACTCGTCCTACCAGTCCGTGGTCAGCGGCGGCTTCCTCATCGTGGTGGTCGTGGCCCAGCGGTACCTTGCCCGGGCACGCCGCACCTGATGACACACGCCGCAGCGCGGGACCCGTCGCGGTCCTGCGCCCGGCCCGACAAGGAGGGAACGCCGTGGGCGTCAGCCTCAAAGACGTCGCGCAACGAGCGGGAGTCTCGGTCAAGACCGTCTCGAACGTCGTCAACGACTATCCGCACGTCACCCCCGCGATGCGGGCCCGCGTCCAGCAGGCGATCGACGAGCTCGGCTATCGCCCCAACCTCACCGCGCGCCACCTGCGCAAGGGCCGGACCGGGATCATCGCGCTCGCCGTCCCCGAGCTCGGCAACCCGTACTTCGCCGAGCTGGCCAGCGCGGTCATCGACGCGGCGGCCCGCCACCACTACACGGTGCTGCTGGACCACACCGCCGGTATGCGGGAGAAGGAGATGCTCGTCTGCCAGGGCTTCCAGACCCATGTGATCGACGGTCTGATCCTGTCCCCGATCGAGCTGGAGAACCAGGACCTGCACGGCCGCACCGACACCTCGCCGCTGGTCCTGCTCGGCGAGCGCGAGTACGACGCGCCCTACGACCACATCGCGATCGACAACGTGGCGGCGGCGCGCAGCGCGGTGCGCCACCTGATCGCCATCGGGCGGCAGCGGATCGCCTTCCTCGGCGCCCGCGCGGAGAGCGCCCGTCAGCCGGCCCACCTGCGCCTGCGGGGCTGGCGGGAGGAGCTGTCCGCGGCCGGACTGCCGCACGACGACTCGCTGGTGGCCCCCACCGACGGCTACGGCCGGGCGGACGGCGCCCAGGCCATGGCCACGCTGCTGGACCGCGGTGTGCGGCCCGACGCGGTCTTCGCGTACAACGACCTCCAGGCGATCGGCGCCATGCGGGTCCTGGGCGAGCGCGGGCTGCGCGTCCCGCAGGACGTCGCGGTGGTGGGCTTCGACGACATCGAGGAGAGCCGCTTCGGGGCGATCACCCTGACCACGGTGGCGCCCGACAAGCAGGCCATCGCCCGTCAGGCGGTCAACTGCGTCATCTCCCGCCTGACCGACTCGGCCGAGGCCGAGCCACGGCGCCTGCGGCCGGGCCACGACCTGGTGGTACGCGAGTCGACCCTGGGCCGCCACCAGTAGCCCTGGCCGGTAGCGGCAGCCCTCCGCCCGGTCACCCGGGTGCCGGGACGGGCCGGGGTGCCGGCCCGGTCCGGGTGCGGAAGGTGCGGCGGTAGGTGTCCGGGGGGACGCCGACGACGCGGTTGAAGTGGCGGCGCAGGGTGGTCGCGGTCCCCATGCCGGTGGCGGCGGCGATGCCGTCGATGCCGTCGTCGGTCTTCTCCAGCAGCTCCTGGGCGTGGCGGATGCGCTGGGCGAGCAGCCACTGCAGGGGGGTGGTGCCGGTGGCCGCCCGGAAGTGGCGGGTGAGGTGGCGCGAGCTCATGCCGGCCCGGCGGGCCAGGTCCTCCACCGTCAAGGGCTGGTCGAGGCGCTCGACGACCCAGGGGATGAGGGCGGTGAGCGGGTGGGCGTCGTGGTCGGGCACGGGCCGGGTGACGAACTGCGCCTGCCCGCCGGACCGGTGCGGGGGGACGACCAGGTTGCGGGCGACCGTGTTGGCCACGGCGGATCCGTGGTCGAGGCGCACCAGGTGCAGGCACAGGTCGAGCGACGCCGCCTTGCCCGCCGAGGTGAGGACCGTGCCGCCGTCCACGTACAGGACGCCCGGGTCGACCTCCACCCGCGGGTAGCGCGCCGCCAGCACGTCGGTGTGGGCCCAGTGGGTGGTGGCGCGCCTGCCGTCGAGCAGGCCCGCCGCGGCCAGGACGAAGGCGCCCGTGCACAGGGAGACCACCCGGGCGCCCGCGTCGTGGGCCGCGCGCACCGCCTCGACGAGGTCGCCGGGCGGGTCGGCGTCGACGTCCGCCCAGCCGGGGACGATCACGGTGTCCGCCGCCGCGAGCGCGTCGAGACCGCGGTCGGGCTCCACGTGGAAGCGTCCGACGCGCACCGCGTGCGGTCCGCAGACCGCGACGTCGTACCAGGGCCCGGTGACGGCCGCGGGGGCGGGCCCGAACACCTCCTCGGCCACGCCCAGTTCGAAGTGCAGCATCCCGTCCGTGACGGCCAGCGCTACCGAGGTCATGTCCGTAATTGTACGGGGCGTGTCGTTCCTGACACTCACGGCGGACGGGCACCGCTGACCAGGATGGATCCCGTTGATCGGCGCGAGGTACGGGAGCGGACGTGGCAGTGGGACAGACGGTGACGGTGTACGGGGCGTACGGGCACACCGGCCGGTTCGTGGTGGCGCACCTGCGCGAACGGGGGTTCGTGCCGGTCCTCGCCGGACGTGACGCGGGCCGGCTGGAGGCCCTGGCGGCCGAGCACCCCGGCCTGGAGGTCCGTCCCGCTGCGGTCGACGACCCGTCCTCCCTGGACGACGCCCTCGCCGGCGCGGCGGCCGTCGTCAACTGTGCGGGCCCGTTCGCCACCACGGCGGCCCCCGTGATCGAGGCCGCCCTGCGCGCGCGGATCCCGTACGTGGACGTGGCGGCGGAGATCGAGGCGAACGACGACACGTTCACGCGCTACACGGACCGGGCCCGGCGGGCGGGAGCGGTCGTCGTCCCCGCGATGGCCTTCTACGGCGGACTCGGTGACCTCCTGGCCACCGCCGCGACGGGCGACTGGACCGCCGCCGACGAGGCGCACATCGCCTACGGCCTCAGCGGCTGGGCGCCCACCCGGGGCACGCGCCTCGCGGGCCGGGTCTCCGCCGAGCGGCGCGGTGGCCGCCGCGTGCGCTTCACGGACGGCCGACTCCAGTACCACGACGACGAGTTGTCCACGGTGGTGTGGCCCTTCCCCGAGCCCGTGGGCTCCCGGCCCGTCGTCAGCGAGTTCACCATGGCCGACGTCGTCACCCTCCCCAGCCACCTGGCCGTTCCTGAGGTGCGCACGTACATGACGACCGAAGCGGCCGCCGGCGTGGCGAGCCCGGACACCCCGGCCCCCACCCCGGTCGACCAACGCGGCCGCTCCGCGCAGACGTTCGTCGTCGACGTCGTCGTACGCCGCGGAAGCGCCGAACGCCGCGCCGTCGCCCGCGGCCAGGACATCTACGCCGTCACCGCACCCCTCGCCGTGGAAGCGGTCGACCGCGTCCTCACCGGCCGCACCCGCACGACCGGCGTCGCGTCGGCGGGCGCCCTGTTCGACGCCCCCGACTTCCTCGACTCACTGGCACCGCACATCGCGTGGGAGCTGCTCCCGGCCACCGGATCGTAGAGGTACGTGTCGGCACGGCAAAAGGGTGCCCCGGCCCGGGAGTCCGGACCGGGGCACCCCGCCCGTCGAGGACCTGGCTAGCGGTACATGACCGTCGTCGCCGTGCGCACGCTGCGCGCCGGCAGTGTCACGCTGAGGGTGTGCGTGTCGGCGTTCCACTGCCAGGCGGTCGCCGCCGCCGCGGCGCCGCTCAGCGTGACGCGGTCCGGCTTCGTGTCCACGCCGCGGAAGGACACGGTCCATGCGCGCCGGCTCACCTGGCCCTTGAAGGATCCCTTGGCGGGGTCGATCGTCAGCAGGTGGGCGCCGTGGTGCTCGGTGTAGCGCAGTCGCGTGGTCGCCGCCCGCTGCGGGGCGGGGCTGACGCCGTCGTCCTCGTAGAGGGAGAAGGAGCCGGAGGCTCCCGCCGTGACGGTGACGGCGACCTTGTCCAGCGGGTGCCGGGCGTCACTGGACACGTTCTCGGCCCGCGTGGTGACGACGGAGCCGGCCCGGACGAAGACCGGCATGGTGTCCAGGGTCGTGGCGACGTCGTGACTGGCGCCGCCCGCGGGTGCGGTGTACGTGCGTCCGGTGAAGTAGTCCGTCCACTGCCCCGGCGGGAACCAGACCGACGTCGTCGTGCTGGTGCCGGGCGTGGTGACCGGCGCGACCAGCATGTCGGGGCCGTACAGGTACTCGGTGCCCGCCTTGCTGTAGGCGCCCTCCTCCTCCGGGTACTGCAGGTACAGCGGCCGGACGATCGGGACTCCGGTGGCCGTGGCCTGCTGGGCCAGGGTGTAGGTGTACGGCACCAGCGACTCCCGGAGCCGCAGGAACTTCTCGGCGGACGCCTCCGCCTCGGGGCCGTACTGCCAGGGCAGCCGGTCGCTGTGGTTGCTGTGCAGTCGGTCGACCGGCTGGAACGTGCCGAACTGCACCCAGCGTGCGTACAGGTCGTCGGGCAGCTTGGTGGTGCGGTGGGTCTGGCCGCCGGAGGTGTACGTCTCCGCCCCGGGGATGCCGTAGCCGTCGTTGTGGCCGCCGATGTCGTGGCTGACGGCGGCCATGCCGGTGGCGGCGGACTCACCCGGTGTGTAGCCGACCTCGGCGCGCAGGGTGCCCCAGTTGGAGGTGGTGTCCCCCGTGAAGTGCAGCGTGCTCCGCTTGTCGGCCCAGGGCCCGGTGGGCAGGCCCACTCCCCCGCTGTAGCCGCCCGCCTGGAGGGAGCCGTAGGCGCGGGAGAGGACGAAGCCCCGCTCGCTGGTCTCGGCGGTGAGGTCGGCGTACTGCTGGTTGATCCAGGCGTCCGGGGTGACGCCGGCCCGCGAGGACCGCGAGGTGTCGCAGCACCAGTCCAGCCACCAGAAGTCGTTGCCCGCCCGGTCCATCGGCCGGTGCAGGTCGAGGTAGGCGGCGAGCTGGTCGGGGTCGCCGAAGTCGAAGGTGTAGCAGTCCGCGCCGCCCGCCGATCCGCAACCGCCCTTGCGCAGCTTGCCCTTGGCGGTGGCCTGCGCCTTCGCGAACTGCGGGTCGTCGCCCAGGATGCTGGGGTGCACGTTCAGCGTGTTGTGCAGGCCCTGACCGGCCGACCAGTCGAAGAAGCCCTTCGGATCGGGGTACTTGGCCGGGTCGAAGTTCCAGCCGGACCAGGTGTTCGGTGCCTTGAAGTCGGTGTCGGTGACGAGGACGTCGAGGGGCACGCCCGCCGCGCGGAACGCGGGCAGGATCGTGTTCCGGTAGTCGCTCGCCGTGCGGTCGATGTACTCGGAGTACCAGACGCCGTACGCCCACCGGGGCAGCAACTGAGGCGGACCGGTCAGCGTGGCGAGGTCGGACAGGCCCCGCTGGTAGTCGTGGCCGTAGCCGAAGAGGTAGCCGTCCTGGTAGGGCTGCCCGCCGTGGGCGGGGCGGGTGGACGTCTTCCGGGTGGCGGGGTCGTGGACGGCCGAGGCGGTGTCGTCGAGCAGGTACCAGCCGTCGCGGTGCAGCAGGCCGGGCGTGGTCCAGGGGACGGGCTCGCTGTCGCCGTTGAGTCCGTCGAGGCTGCGCCGGTAGCCGCCGAGGGCGAGGTGCGGCGCGGGGGCGGGCGCCTGCCGGTCGGCGAGCGCCAGGCTGTCGACGTTGACGTGGCAGCTGGTGGCGTCGGGGCAGCCCAGGGCGACGCTGTCCGTGCCCGCCTTGAGCTGCACGGGCAGCGAGGCCGTCGCCCAGGAGTCCCAGGTGTCCGTCGGGGGCAGCGACAGGGTGGTGTCGGTGCCGCCCTGGGTGGTGACCCGCACGGTGCGCGCCTGGTGCAGCCCGTCGCCGCCGGTGCCGTTGGCGTAGCGCAGGTGCAGCAGGTACGTGCCGTCCGCGGGTACGCCCGCGATGCGGTCGGTGATGCCGGCCCCCTGGTTGAGCTCGGCGGTGAAGCCGTAGCCGGTGTGGCCCTTGTGGTCGGTGGCGATGCCCGCGGAGCCCGCCAGGAGGGCGTCCTCGGCCTCGCAGCTGGTGCCGAACCGGCAGCCGGGCAGGGCGCTGTCGGCCCGGGACGGGTAGGCGGCCCCTGATCCGAGGAGGGCCACGCTGTCGACGTTGACGCTGCCGGAGTCGGCCGCCGTGCGGTGCAGGGTCACCGTGTGGGGACCGGCGCCGAGGGACAGCGGCAGCCGGGCCACTCCCCAGGTGTTCCAGTCCTTCGTCTCGGGGAGGCTGAACGTCCGGTCCGCGCCGCCGTCCACGCTCAGGCTGAGCGTCCGGGTCTCGTGACGGCCGTCGCTTCCCGCGGAGTTGGCGTACCGCACGGCGAAGTCGTACGTGCCCGCGGTCGTCGTCCGTACGTCGGTGGACAGGGAGTTGTTGTCGACCTCGAACCCGGCCAGGAAGCCCTTCCCGGTGAACCCGCCGTGGTCCGCGGCGAGTCCGGGCCCGTCGTAGCGCTGGTCCTCCGCCTCGCACAGGGCACCGGGCGCGCAGGCGCGGTACTGCCAGGGAGCCGCCACCACCGGCTGCTGCCCCGCCTTGAGGCTCACGGTCAGGTTGTCCGCGCCGAAGGGGCCGGAGCCGACCCGGTACCGCAGGGTCACCGCGCTGGTGGCGATGGTGAGGACGCCGTCGCGGACCGACGAGGTGTAGGGCGGCGGGGTGAAGGAGCCCCGGCCGACCGCGTTGAAGGTGGAACGGTCCTCGAAGCGGCCGTCACCCGCGTACTCGGTCCGGATCAGGGTCGGTGACAGGACCTGGAACCGGGCGTCCGACACGGACACCGTCCCGGTGCGCTTCGGCGCGCCGGGGCTGTCCGCGGCCGCACCACCGGGGACGGTCAGCAGGAGCCCCGCCGACAGGCCGGCCGCGAGGGGGACGATCAGCGGGGGGCGCCACTTCCGGGGCGATCTCGAAGGCGTTGGTCGCACAGCATGCTCCCTTGGGCCATTTACAACGTTGTCATGACGGTCCGAGCGCATGAGATCACGCGTGTTTCCCCCTGTCCACACCTCCAACGGGCTTCGTTGCAACGGCCGATGGGTCCGCGCCGGTCAGGGGGCCGTTCCGGCCGCGGTGACGCCGGCGACGGCTCCGAAGCACTCCTTCGGACCGCCCGCCGCCGGGACGAAGCAGGCTTGCAACGATGTACGAAGGTCCACCACGCTCATGAGGGTGTGGACGTAGGTGTCCGCTTCCGTGCGGTTGGTGACCCGGGCGCCGTGGACCCGGCCGTCGGTGCCCCCCGCCCGGAACTCGACCCGGTCGCCCAGGGCCGCGCCCCACATCCGGGCCCAACTCGCCCCGCACACCGGGTTGTAGCGGATCTGGACCCAGGCACCCGTGGCGGTCTCGTGCTCGGCGAGCGTCTGCGGGCCGGCGCCGCACCGCGTCGTGAGCGGGTCCTTGCCCTGACAGGAGCGGTGCCGGCAGAGCGGGCCGGTGGTGGAGGCGGCGGGCGTGGGGGCCGGCCGCGCCTGCTCGCGGTGCGGCGGGGGGAGGTGCAGGAGGACGAGTGCGCCCAGGGCCAGGGCGAGCAGCGAGGCGAGGGCGGTGAGGACGGTGGTGCGACGGTGCGGGGATGGGGAAGGGTGTGCGGGGGCGGTGTCGGCCGGAGCGGGGGCGGTCGGGGCCGTGCCGCCGGCGGTGGTGTCGGTCGGGGCGGTGGCCGGGGGCGGGGTCTCCGGCGGGCTACCGGTGCCCTCGGCGGCGGGACTCCCCGGCAGGACCGGTGGGGCCGGTGACTCCGTCGTCGCGGGCTCCGGGTCGTGGGACGTCCGGTCCGTGCGGGCGATGTCCAGGAGGGCCAGCGGATGGTCCGCGGGTTCGCCCGCGAGACGGCACAGTTCGACCACCGCGCTGCGCGGTGGCAGGCTCCCGCCGTTCAGGTACCGCTGCCACGACGACTTGCTGAAGGTCGTCGCGTCCGCGAGCTGCGCCAGGCTGAGTCGGGTGCGGGACTTCAACTCCCGCAGCACGGCCGCCAGTCGGGCGCCCGGCGGAGAGGGTGCGCTCCGCGTCATCCGCGCAGCGCCTTCCACGAACGCGGCCCGACCATGCCGTCGGCGACCAGGCCCGCCCGCGCCTGGAACGTCTTGACCGCCCGCAGCGTCAACGGGCCGAACATGCCGTCGATGCCGCCGGGTGAGATGCCCGCCCGGCGCAGCAGGCACTGCGCCTCGGCGACATCGGCGCCCGTGGCGCCGTAGCCGATCTCGGTGTCGCGGCCCTGGTTGAGCCCGGCCGACCACCGGCCGTCGACGCGCGTGAGGTGACAGGTGTAGGCGGGCGGCGAGGAGGCCGCGGCGCTGGTGGGCGCGGCGACGACGGGAGCGGGGGCCGCGTGGTCGTCGAGGCGCAGCACGAGCAGCAGCGTGACCCCGAGGGCCACGACAAGGGCGGCCAGGACCGCCGTGAGTGCCCTGTGCGGGAAGCGGGTCGGGGCGGCGGGACGAGGCCCCGCGGGACTGCCCGGTGGTTCCTGCTCCCCCTCCGCCGACTCCCTCACGTCCACGACGTCCGCCGGATCCCCGGCGTGTCCGGCCGGGTCCTGCTCGACGGGCAGGGTGTCCGCCGCGGGCCGGCCACGGCGGCTGTCCCAGGAGTCGGCGGCTATCTCCCGCAGCGCGAGGAGGGGGGCCGGGTCGGCGCCGGTGATCCGGGCCAGGGCCTCCACCGCCTCACGGGGCGGCAGGGACGTACCGCCCAGGTAGCGCTCCCACGACTTGGCGCTGTAGCCGGTCTTGGCGGCGAGATGACGCAGGGTCAGCTCGTCGCGGTCCTTCAGCCGGCGTAGGCCGGAGACCAACTGCTGAGCATGAGGGTCCAGTTCGGCGGGCAGCGCCTTGGAGCGCGGCATGTTTCCCCCAGAGCGGTCACGAGCGTGGTCGGCGGCCCCCCTTCCGCTGCTGCGCATTCTGCATGAGCCCGGTACATCTGTCACAGGGGACCCACACGCCGTCCCGCCGGACCGTCCCACCGGACGGCGTCGCCGCAGGTCAGGTGGGTGGTCGTCCCGTCCGGCCGTCAACTGGGCCGTGGGCATGGCCGCCGGGCCCGCGGCTCCGGCACCTTTGGTCTCGCCGCCACTCCCGTCGGGCGGGAGAGACGGGAGCGGCGCGCACACCCCACGACCGAAAGAGGAACACATGCGACCGAACGCTCTGGGCAGGACCATCGCCGGCCTCGTGGCCGTCGCCGGCCTCGCCGCCGGCACTGTGGCGACCGCGGGCACCAGCTTCGCGGCCCCCGCGGCGACCGTGCCCACCGCGCAGACGGCGACGGCCGCGCAGGCCGCCGCCCTGGCCGCGACGCAGAACTTCGGCCTGACCACGGCCGAGGCCAAGAACGTCCAGGACTTCCTCGCGGACTACTGGGGCTACACCGGCGCCATCGACGGGCAGCTGGGCACCAACAGCTGGAAGGCGTTCCAGCGGTGCCTCGCCAAGTACTGGGGCTACACCGGTGACATCGACGGGGACCCCGGCCCCAACACCATCAAGGCCCTGCAGCGCCTGCTGAAGGCCGACTACGGCTACACCGGTGACATCGACGGCATCGCCGGCTCGGGCACCCGGGCGGCGTTCAAGCGCTTCGCCGCCTGAGCCAGTCGCCGAGAGTACGACCGCGGCCCGTCCTTGACCCGCAAGGACGGGCCGCGGCGCGCTCTCTCCCCCCTCGCTTCCCCCCTCGCCCGCAGCCGAAGGAGAACCTCGCCGCCATGGGAAGACTCGCACCCCTCGTCCGCGCCGACGACGGACCCCCGCCCCGCCGGGACACGCACCGGGCCGCAGCAGGCTGGCGGATCCGCGTCGGGACGTTCGCCGCCACCGCGGCCATGGTCTCGGCCGGACTCGTGCTCGGCGCGCACCCGGCGGCCGCCGCTCCGGCGCCGGTCAGACTCACCTCCGCGTCCTGCCCCGACGAGATCGTGCAGGGCCAGACGAGCGGCTGCGTCACCGAGTTGCAGAACCTGCTCAACGCGCACGGCGCCGGCCTGACGGTGGACGGGCAGTTCGGCACGGCCACGCTGTACGCCGTCCGCGAGTACCAGGCCGCCACCGCCATCGCCGTGGACGGCCGGGTGGGCCCCGCGACGAAGAGCAAGCTGTACGCGACCGGCGGCTCGGCGCCCGCCCCCGTCAACCTCAACTCCTCCTCCTGCCCCGCGAACATCGTCCAGGGCGCCAAGGGGGGTTGCGTCACCGAGCTCCAGCGGCTGCTCGTCCACCACGGCTACGCGGTCGACGTCGACGGTGACTTCGGCGCCGGCACGGCGAGCGCCGTCCGCAGCTTCCAGACGTCCCACGGGCTCACGGCCGACGGCCAGGTCGGCACGAACACCAAGCGGGCGCTGTACGACACCGACGAGTCCCCGTCCACGGGCCTGGACCTGCGGTCGGCGTCCTGCCCGGAGAACATCGTGGAGGGACAGAGTGGCGGGTGCGTCGCCACGCTGCAGTCCCTGCTGAACGGCAAGGGCCAGAGCGTCGACGTCGACGGCAGCTTCGGACCGCGGACCCTGACGGCCGTGAAGGCGTTCCAGTCCGCGAGCGGCCTGTCCGCCGACGGTCAGGTCGGCCCGAACACCAAGGCCGCCCTGTACGCGAACATCGGCGGCGGTGGCGGCAACGGCGCCCCGGCACCGGTCAACCTCACCTCCGCCTCCTGCCCGAACGAGATCGTCCAGGGCCAGCGCAGCGGCTGCGTCACGGAGTTGCAGAGCCTGCTCAACCACCACGGCGCCGACCTCGCCGTCGACGGCGACTTCGGTCCGCTCACCGACAGCGCCGTCCGGGACTTCCAGGCCGAGAAGGGCCTCGCGGTCGACGGCCGCGTGGGACCGAACACGAAGGCCGCCCTGTACGGAGCGGTCACCCCGCCGTCGTCGCCCGCCCCGGGTGGCGGCTACGCCAAGATCCTCGACGTGGCCGCGGCCGAGGTAGGCACGGTCGAGGGCAGCGCCCGCGCGAACAGCTACGGGGCGTCCGTCGGGCTGTCGCTGTCCACGAGCAACTACGCCTGGTGCGCGACGTTCGTGAGCTGGGTGGCCAAGCAGACGGGCGCCAGCTCCTACCGGAACTCCTACGTGGAGGGCTGGGTCAAGCAGGCCCGGGCCGGCAACTACCACCTGTCGGTGACCACCAACCCCCAGCCCGGTGACATCGTCGCCTTCGACTGGGACGGCGGGAGCGACTTCACCGGCGGCAACGAGCACATCGGCATCGTGCGCACGGTGTCCGGCGGCTCGTCGTTCACCACCGTCGAGGGCAACACCAGCAACCCCAACGGCGGGAGCGACGGCGTCTACGTCAAGAACCGCTCCACGAACAGCGGTTACGACGTGGTCTTCATCCGCGTCCGCTGAGCGACCCCGTCGGAGGTCACGCCAGGAGCGCGGCGACCGCCTCCGGGTCCTCCCGCATCGCGTTGTGGCCGGTGGGCACCTCGCTCACCCGCCAGCGCGGGTCGGCCCGGAGCCGGGAGCGCAGGTCCGCGAAGGGGGTGCGGTCCTCCCAGCCCGAGCAGTAGACGAACTCGCGCTGCGGCACCTCGTCCACGACGCCGGTCAGCCGGGCCGTCTGCACCAACGAGGCGAGCGGGTGCGGCCGGCGGCGGGGATCCCCGCCGGCCGGGGGCAGCACGGAGTAGCCGGTGCCCGCGGCCCCGGAGAGGAACGCCTGCCGGTACTCCTCGCTGGTCGACGACCAGCACGAGTCGCCGTCGCGCGGCACGTAGGCGTCGAGGTGCACGAGGCGTGCCACGCGGCCCCGGGCGCGGTCGGCCGCGACGGCGATCACCATGCCGCCGTAACTGTGGCCGACCAGCGTCACCCCGGTGAGGCGCGCCTCGTCGAGGAGGCGCAGGACGTCGTCGGCGTGGGTGTCGAGGTTGGCGGCCGCGACCGTCGCCTCGTCGTCGTCGGGCCGCAGCCCGGTGAGGGTGAGGGCGTGCACGGTGTGACCGGCTCGCTCCAGCAGCGGGACCACCCGCTCGAACGACCACGCACCGTGCCAGCCTCCGGGCACGAGGACGAACGTCGCCATGGGCTTCTCCTCTCCTTCCCCGCGACGCCGTCGCCCGTCCGTCGATGACGGCTGGTGCCGGGGCGGGTCCGCGGTGCGTGACCCCTCCAGGTGATCACGCCGGAGCACGGTCCACTACCGCTAGGGGGTGTCTCGTCGATCACGCCGCGAGTCCGGCATGCTCGACGAGACACCCCCTGGGCTGCCGCGTGATGCCCGTTCGCCGCCGACCGAGCTGCCGGAGCCGCGGGACGACCGGCTGCGGTCGCTCGCGCGGATCCTGTCCGAAGACCCCACGACCAACGCCCCGTTGGCCGAGCCGGGGCAAGCCGTCGGCCGGTACCCCTACTTGAGGTACGGGCCGTCCGTCCCGATCTTCCCGGGACCGTTGAGGACGTACACCCGCAGGTTGCCCTTGCCGGGTGCCGCGACGCTCAGGGAGCCGTTGGTGACGGTCTTCACGTCGCCGGTCACGGCGTCCCGGTAGGTGCCGTCGGGAATGCCGGAGTAGGTGGCCGCGTCGGTGACGGTGACCAGCGCGAAGCTGTCGGTGCTCCCGCTGGTGTAGCGCCGTTTGTACGCCATGCCGCCCGAGATGCCCTCGGTGGAGTACTGGCCCGCCTGGAGCGCGGGGACGGCCCTGCGGATCTGGTTCAGCCGTTGCAGGTGCTTCACCAGCGGCTGGGCGAGGGTGGTGGCGACCTCGCCGCTCGCGGACGCCACGGTGCCGAAGTCCGAGGCGGTGACCGTGCCGGCGAGGTGGTCGCCGTAGTAGGCGCGTCCGGTCGTGGCGAGCGGGCAGGTGGGGCCGCAGTCGATCTGCTTGCCCTTCTGGAACTCGGTCTCCGAGCCGTAGTACAGGGTCGGGATGCCGCGGAAGGTCCACATCAGCGACATGTTCTCGGCCCAGGCGTCGGTGCCCCCGGCGTACCGGGTGCTCGACTTGTTGGGGCCGTAGTCGTGGCTGTCGACGTAGACGACGTTGTACGTGGCGTCGTTGACGCTGTCGTCGGAGTCCTTGCCGTTGCTGAAGGCATTGTGCGCGTCACCGAAGTTCATGTGCATGCGCATGTCGATGATGTTCATCCCGGAGGACCTGCTGTGGTCCGGCGTGTGGTACGCGTTGCCCTCGAGGAAGGCGTTGGTGGACGTCGGCTGGCCGGCGGTGCCCAGGTCGTTCTCGTAGGTGTACTGCTCGAGCGCGGCGGCCGTGTCGTCGGCGCTGTACTCCTTGCGTTCCTTCCAGGTGTAGAACTGGGCGGAGTGGTTGACCGAGCCGCGGTTCCACTTGTCGTTCACGAACGCCGCGACCTCGCCGAAGACGAAGAAGTTCTGCGCCGCCCCGGCGCCGAAGCGCTGGGTGACGCGTTCCTGGATGGCGGGCAGGAAGCGGCGGTTCCAGGTGACGCGGGGGATGTGGACGGCCGTGTCGATGCGGAAGCCGTCCACGCCCATGTCGATGTACTTGTCGTAGGCCCCGATGAGGTAGTTCTGCACCTGGGTGTTCTCGGTGTTGAAGTCGGCCAGGTCCTCGTGCAGCCAGCAGGAACGGGAGTCCTCGCCCTCCCAGTTGCCGATCCAGCACTGGTGGTAGTAGGCCTTGGGGAACATCCCGGACGTGGGGCTCGGCCACTGGCAGTTGTAGAGGGTATAGCCCTCCGCGCTCTTCCCGCCGGTGGGCTTGCCCCAGTTGAGGCAGGTGTTGCCGGCGGGCTCGGCGGTCGACCACAGGTCGCCGTTGTAGTACGCCTTGCCGGACTTGGGCTCGACGGTGAGGCCGTCGTACGCGAAGCCCTCGTTCCTCTCGTCGTAGTACCAGCTCCACTGGCTGTCCCGGACGCCGTAGACGGTGGGGGTGAACAGGCCCTTGGCGCCCCAGCGGGAACTGTGGTTGTAGACGACGTCCTGGTAGATCTTCATGCCCTTGGCGTGGGCGGCGTTGATCAGGTCCTGGTAGGAGGCGCCGGTGGACTCCAGCCGCGGGTCGACCTGGTAGAAGTCGTAGCCGTGGTACCCGTGGTAGTCGTAGTCGGAGCGGTTGAGGACCACCGGGGTGATCCAGACGGCCGAGAACCCGAGGGCCTTGATGTAGTCGAGGCGTTCGACCAGGCCCTTGAAGTCGCCCCGGAACATGGGGTCGCCGTTCGCCGCGTTGCCGGACTTGGTGTGCTGGCTCCCGCCCCGGTTGTTGGTGCTGTCGCCGTCGTAGAAGCGGGCGGTCAGCACGAAGTAGATGGGGTCCTTGCGCGGGTCCGTGCCCAAGGGGGTGCCGGCAGCGGGGGTGGCCGGCTTCTTGCCGGTGGTCGCGGTGACCCTGGCCGAGGCGACGGAGGTGTTGCCCGCCGCGTCCACCGCCTTCACCGTGTAGGCGTAGGTGGTGTCCTCCTCCAGGCCGGTGTCGGACCAGACCGTGGAACCGGCGTCGACGACCGACGTTCCCTTGGTGCCGCCGGTGCGGGTGACCTGGTACCCGGCCACGCCGGTGTCGTCGGTGGCGGCGTCCCAGGACACCACCACGGAGGTGTTCGTCGCGCTCGCCCGGACGTTGGCCGGGACGCTGGGTGCCCTGGTGTCCGGCCCGGCGGCCGCGCACGGGTCCTTGGCGTTCGCGGTCACGGTGGTGTTCTTCACCGTGCTCGTCCCCGTCCCGAGGGCGTAGTCCGCGCTGTTGTTGTTGTCCCAGACGCCGTTGCCGTTGTTGAAGGCGGCCTTGAGCGAGGTCGCGGTGCCGAGGTCGACGGTCTTCTTCCACCAGCCGGCGCAGGCCACCTCCATGCCCACGCCCGGCACGGTCGTCCAGGAGCCCCCGGCCGGGGCGTAGTGGAGGTTGGCGGTGGTCCACCCGAGGGTCTCGGTCGAGTAGTAGACGGTGGCCTGGTTCCCGGACCCGGTGCCGGTCCCGCCGGAGCCGGCGCACGGGTCGCTGTGGGCCACCACACCGTCCTTGACGGTGATGTCCCCGGTGCCGAGGGCGTAGTTGCGGCCGCCGTTGTTGTCCCAGACGCCCTTCCCGTCGGTGAACGTGGCCTGGAGCCCGGCGGCGGAGCCCAGGTCGACCGTCAGCTTCACCCAGTCGGTGCACGCGGCTTGCATGCGCGTCCCGGGCACGGTGGTCCACGCTCCGCCGTCGGGGGCGTAGTGGAGGTAGTGGTCGGTCCAGTTCTTGGTCTTCGTGGAATAGAAGACGGTGGCCGTGGTGCCGGTCGCGGCCGCGTTCGTCGAGGTGGCGGCGACCGCGGGGGTCGTGGGAAGGGTGAGGGGCAGGACGAGCGTCGTGGCGGCGAGGGCTCCGGCCGCCCAGGACCGGGCGAGGGAGCGGTGGCGTCTCATGCGGCTCCTGGTTGGGTGGGAAGGGGCCGTTCCTGCACTGCATTGGGTTACTGCAACTTCCAGCAACCGCTTGCAGGCGTGGGGAGATTACTCGTGGGCACCCTGGACGTAAAGGGTTCGCCCACGAATGGGCGTCGGCAGGCGACGCACGGATGCCGGGGGTACGACGATCAGCCCGAGCGGCGCCTCAGCGGAACTCGTGGACCACCTGGATCTCGCCGACGATGTGGGCGTTGAACTCGTCCAGCTCCTCGGCCGGGACCCAGAGTTCGAGGATCGTCCGCCCGCCGGCCTGCTGCACGGGGTACCGGCTCAGGTACTCCGACTCGACGTCGAAGCGCGTGACGTACCCGACGCCGTCGTGCGGCACGTTCCAGTCCCGCGCGATCCTGATCGCGTAGTCCTCGTTCAGGACCGGGTAGAAGATCGGCTGCTCGGGCAGCCGGGGCGGCCAAGCGCGCCAGTTCGCCTCCCGCACCAGCTCCAACTCCTCGGGGCCGGTGGGGCGCCACAAGGTCGTCGTCGGTCGCAGGCTGGTCATGTGCGTCACTTTCTGGACGTGGCCGCCGGTGCGGCGGGCGGGTCGGGAGCCCGGACGATACCGGCGCGGCGCACGCGGCGGCCAGCGCAATTCGTGAGGTGATCCAGCGTCAGACGACGCTCACCGGATGCCGTACCACCGCGTTGAACAGGTAACCCTGGGTGTTGGGCACGGCGAGGTCCGGCTGCGTGCGGCCGGCCGTGTCCGTGGCGCGGGCCAGGAGGTGGGTCGCGCCCGGTGTGTCGGGCCGCCAGTCGAGGGACCAGCGGGTCCAGGTGTCGGCGCGCGGGTGGTCGTGCAGACGGGCGGGCCGCCACGCCGCTCCGCCGTCCGCGCTGACCTCGACGCGGGCGATGGCGCCCGCGCCGGACCACGACCGCCCGTGCAGGACGTACCTGCGTCCCGCCGCGAAGGTCGCCCCACTCGCCAATTCGAAGGCACTCTTGATGGTCTGCCGGGTCAACGGCGCACTCCCGCCCTCGGGATGGGCGGGGCCGAACAACCGGTAGAACGTGGTGTTCCAGGGCGAGAACAGCGGCTGCGCGGACACCTCGATGTCGCCGACCCACTTGATGGAGGCGATCCCGATCCAGGATGGCACCACCAGCCGCACGGGGTAGCCGTGGTCGTGCGGCAGCCGCTCACCGTTCATCTCGTACGCCAGGAGCACGTCGTCGAGCGCCTTGGCCAGCGGCAGCGGCCGGCGGACCCGCCCCAGGCTCTCGCCGCCGCTGACGTACTCGGCGTCCAGCCCGCGCGGTTGCACGTCGACGGCGTGGTACGACAGCCCGGCCCGGCGCAGCACGTCGGACAGACGGACCCCGCGCCAGCGCGCCACCCCGATCGCCCCCAGCGTCCACGCGGTACCGGTGACCGTCTCACCCTGCTGCGTCGTGTAGAAGGAGCGGCCGTTGCCCGCGCACTCGACGAACGCGGTGCGGGTGACGGACGGCAGGGCTCGCAGGTCGTCGTAGCCGAACTCCACCGGACGGTCCTCACCGGGCGTTCCACGCAGCCCGCTCCCCCACAGCCGCAGGCGCCAGTCGGTGGCGTCCAGCACCGGCGTGGCGGTGTGGTTGCGGACGAAGAACAGCTCGTTGGGGGTGTGGTGACCGGTTCCGCGCAGCGCTTCCCAGCGGGTCTCGGCGTTGGTGCCGCGCTCGATGAACCACTCCGGCGGCAGGGGCTTGAGGATGGTGCGGTCCGCGACGCCGACCGCCGTTTCGGCGGCGGAGGCGTTCTCGGGATTGCCGAGTGCCGACCCGACAGCGGTGGCCGTCGCGGCTGCCGCGAGCAGGGTGAGCAGCCGGCGGCGGGACACACCGTCGGCCTTGGCCTCCCCCGCGAGCCACTGGCGCAGCCTGCGGCGGTCGTAGTCGGTCTCGTGACGGTCACCGGGCTGGGCGGGAGAGGGCATGGCGGGTCCTCGGTGTGGGGCGGCGGAGGGGCATGGCGGGGGGCGGGCCGGCACGCGTGGGTGACTGGGCGAGATCACGCCGACAAAGCCCATGGGCGGGCACGTCGGACGTGGCTCAGAAGGCGCGCGAGATCAGCCGTTCACCCGACACAGCGCGGCGGCCACGCGGACGAGGTCCACGGCACGGCGGCGCGTCAGAGGGGTCGGGAACGACATGGCGGGATGCAAGCATGCTGCGGGCTGGGTGTCAACGGATCGTCGGCGAGCGGCGGTTGGCCGACCGGACACGGCGTACGACGCGGGCGGAGCGGACAGGGGCACCACCCGGGCGCGCGGCACACGCAGCGCGCCGCCGCCCCTGTGAATCCGCTCCTGTGAATCCGTTGCTCACTGCGGTGGTTCTTCCGGTTTCCGCTGGGCGGCTGCGGCGAGTTGAGCGGCCAGATCCCTGAGCGCCTGCCGCAGTTCGTCGGGATGATGGATGGTGAAGGGCCACTCCAGGGAAGCAAGCAAGTGGGCCATGCCGTCCAGCCGTTCTGCCCGTGCGTGCATGAGAACGCCGGTGGGCTGGGCGGTGAGGGTCACCACCGAGCGAGGCAGCCGGCGAGCGATCTCATCGAGGGGGCCATGGATCGTCACCTCGACCTGCCAGCGGTAGGGCCCCTGGGCGAGGGTCGAGGTCAGGTGGGCGACGGGGTCGAAGCCCTCGGGTGCGGTGAAGCTGTCGGCTCGGGGGGTGACGGAGGTGATGCGGTCGATGCGGAAGGTGCGCAGGCTGTCGCGGAGGTGGTCGTGGCCGACGACGTACCAGCGGCCGGTGTGGAAGACCACGCCGTAGGGGTCGATGTCGCGTTCGGTGTGGTCCCGGCGCCAGGACTGGTGGCTGATGCCGACGGTCGTGCGGGCGCGGGAGGCCTGGGCCAGTGCCAGCAGGACGCCGGTTCCGGGTGTCTGCCCGATCACGGCGTGGGCGGTGAAGGACAGGGTCTCCCGCATGGCCGCGAGCGGTTCGCGCAGGGCGTGCGGGAGCACCCGCTCGATCTTGGCGAAGGCACCGGCGCTGGCCGGCGCGGCGGTGCCCATGCCCAGACGTTCCGCCGCGAGCAGGCCGAGGACGACAGCGAGGGCCTCGTCATTGGTGAGCACCAGAGGTGGCATGCGGTAGCCGCGAGCCAGTCGGTAGCCGCCGTGGCGGCCGCGTTCGGCCTCCACGGGGATGCCCAGGTCGCGTAGGTGGGCCGTGTAGCGGCGCACGGTGCGGACGTCGGTGTCCAGGCGGTCGGCCAGCTCCGTCCCGGTGAGCCGGGCGCTGGACTGGAGGAGTTCCAGCAGAGTCAGCACACGGGTGAGGGGATGCGACATGGATGACTCGGCATTTCAGGGCGGATTCTGTCCTGTATCGACTCTACGCTCGCCGCAGTACCTACTTCTGGGAGATCACATGGCCACCTTCGTACTCGTTCCCGGCGCCTGGCTCGGGGCGTGGGTGTGGGAGGACACCGCCCACGCCTTGCGGGAGCGCGGCCACACGGCCCTGCCGCTGACACTGACCGGCCTGGCCGAGCGCGCAGACCAGGGCGGCCCCCGGACGGACCTGGACACGCACATCGCGGACGTGGCGGGATTCGTCGAGGGGAACGACCTGCGCGACGTCACGCTGGTCGCCCACAGTTACGCGGCTGCCCCGGTGACCGGGGCAGCCGGACGTCTCGGCGACCGCTTGCAGCGCGTGATCTACGTGGACAGCGCCCCGTTCACCGAGGGCATGTGCATGCTCGACCTCCTGCCACCGCAGACAGCGGAACAGTTGCGCCGGCAGGTCGACACTTCCGGCGACGGGTGGCGGCTACCGATGCCGCCCTTCGAGGTCCTGGGCTTGTCCAGCAGCCTCGACGGGCTCGACGAGGGCCGGCGGAACGATCTGCGCACGCGTGCCACCCCTCAGCCCTTCGGTACTTACACCCAGCCTCTCGCCGTCCCGGCCGAGCCCGGTCCCGATGTGGACCGTGTCCTGATCGCCTGCCGTGACTTCACGGGCCTGCTGGATGCCGGAGTACCGATGCTGGCCTACCTGAACCAGCCGCCGTGGCGGCGCTTCGACCTGCCCACCGGGCACTGGCCGATGCTGTCCGCGCCCGCCGAACTCGCCCGCGTCCTCGGCAAGGCCGTCTCCTGACCGCGCCGGCCGAAAGGCACAGACCGACGCCTGACCACGAGAGCATCCGCAGGCTCCGGGCTCATGCGCAGGCCCTGGCAGGCGGAGCACGCCAGGCCTCTGCCGTGGCGGTCGTCCGACGGGTCTTCGCCATCCAGGCCCAAGACACCACGGCCGTCGACCTGGGCATCCGGGTACGCGGCCGGGACATCACCGCCCAGGCCATTCGCACGGCATACGAGAAAGAGCGGAGTATCGTCCGCAACTGGTACATGCGCGGCACCCTGCACACCATCCCCAGCGACGACGCCCGCTGGGTGTTGCAGTTGCTGTCCCCGCGGATCCTTGCCGCGACCAGCCGCCGCTACCAGCAGCTCGGCCTGGGCGATGATCTGCTCCAGCGCGCCGACCATCTCATCCGACGTGCTCTCGCCACGCACGGCCCGCTCACCCGGGCCGAGCTGACCGAGCGGCTCACCAGCCTCGGTGTTCCGCGGGACGGGCAGGCACCGTTCCACCTGATCCGCCACGCAGCACTCACCGGCATCCTCTGCCATGGTCCGCAGCGCACCGGTGAGGCCACGTACGTGCTGCTCGACGACTGGCTGCCCTCCACGGGGCGCATCCGGTGGGAGGGCGACGCCGCTCTGGCCGAACTGGCCCGCCGGTACCTGGCCGCGTGCGCCCCCGCCACCTTGGAGGACTTCGCTGCGTGGTCCGGACTGCCGGTCACCTGGGCCCGCAAGTCCTGGAAGATGCTGGCGGAATCCGGCGTGATCACCGAACACGGCGCATTGACCATGCTCACCGGGCGGGTGGAACTCCCACGCTCGTCTGACACCCCGGACGTTCGCATGCTGCCCGCCTACGACAACTACCTGATCGGCTACCGCACCCGCGAGGCCTCCGTCCCCACCCTCCACCAGGCCCGCGTCTGGCCAGGAGGCGGCGTCATCCGCCCCACCGTCATCGCCGACGGCCTGGCCATTGCCACCTGGACCCGTGGCCCCGGCTCGCGCTCCATCCAGGTGGATGCGTTCGAACCCGTCACGCCTCAGGTCGAACAACGTATCGACAGGGAAAAGGAGGCCGTCGTCAGCTTTCTGCGGACCACCACCGGATCGCCGCAGGGGAAGGAGCCGTGGACCGCGCGGCACGCGTGACGCATGTCCATCCGCCGAGGATGCACGGTGATGTCGGCTGACACCCCGAAGTGTTCACCGGGGGTCATGGAGCCTTCCCAGGCTCTGCCGCCAGCGCCCCATGCGGGGCGTTCCCCTTGAAGCCGTCGTCTCCTCGCGGTAGCGGCAGCGTGACCGTGGAGCCGGATGCCTATCCGCCCCACCGCTCGGTCACCGCATCGGGGTTGCTGGCGCGAGGTGTGGGCATGAGCTTCAACCGCGAGGCTGGGGGCACGTGGAACACCATGACCACGGGGGCGCACTCGGCTGAAACAAGGACGACGCCTATACCTATGGCTCCCACGGCCTGTCCACCCGATCGACGGAACCGGTCGTCCAGACCTACCGGTTCATCGGCAAGGGGGGACAAAGAGCAGCGGCTGGAACCGCGCTCAGCTTGGCACCCGCATCCCACGAAGGAGTTCTCGTGCGGCATTCCGCTGGAACGCCACTGGCATACAAGGGACTTGACGGTATTCCCCTCTGGCTCCTGTTCGGGGTCGCCATTGGGGCTTTCATCGTCTTCGGAGTCGTGCAGGCTCGCAAGAAGAAGTAGAAGGTGGGCAAGGCCCTCGCCGCGGCGTTCGGCTCGGTCCGTGTCCGCGTCCACCCATCGCTTGAACGCGGTCCGGGCGTAGCCGGTGCGGACGGGAACCGGGGCAGGACGTCCTTCCCGGGCAGCGCGCCATGGTGTCCCCGGGCACGGCGCCGGGAGTGGCGTGCCCGGCAGGGGCTGCGTGGGCGGTACCGGGGCGAGACAGCGGTGAGCGCGGCGGAGGGTGAAGCCTGCGCGGGGTGGCGCGGCCAACTGGGTCAGTGGGTTCGCTGGAGGCTGCGGGCCAGGGCGTGGGTGCCTGTCGCCGCGGCTGTGGCGAAGGTCAGGGCCAGGGTCAGGTCGCGGGCGCGGGTAGGGCGCAGTGTGCCGGCGCGGCGAAGGCGGGCGCGGGCCCAGAGGGTGAAGGGGATGACCACGAGCGGGCTGGTCACCGAGCCGGGTGTGTAGGCGCGGAGCACGGCTGCCTGCGCCACATGGACCACTCCGTGCAGGCCGAAGGCGTCGAGCACAGTCTGGTGGACGACGGAGCGGCCGCCGGTGCGGTGCCCGTCCGCTGCAGCTGCCGCGACCACGACAGCCATCGCGGCAACGGCCGTCGTGAACTCGCGGGCGTCCACCGACCCCAGCTGACGCCACACGGCCTCCGGCACCCAGGGCATCTTCTCGCGTAGGTCCGGGAGCCGCGTGCGCACCCATCGGGGCACGGTAACCAGTTCCTCGGTGTCGTGCACGGCCCAGGGCATTGACCTCGAGGCACACAGGCGCACCGCTGGCGTCACAGCGGAAGTCGATGCGGGAGTACGTATTACTGCCGAACCCGAGGACCTTGAGCGCGTGCAGGGCCAGATCCTGCAAGCGGGACGTGAGGTCGTCGGAGATGCGCGCCGGACAGACTTCACCGACGGCGACACCGGTGTTCGACTACACCGCGAGATACCAGTCGGGCCCAGTCGACTGCTCACGCTCAGCGGCACCCGCCAACACCTCACCCTTCCCCCCCACGCCACAGGGTGGTCAGACCGACGACCCCCATCACCTTGGCTACAGCGGGTAGGCGGCATAGTGCCATTTGATCCGCTCCGGCAAGGACGCCGAAAGGCAGGGCATGAGGAGATGAAACAGTGCTGCAGCTCATCAGTCGCCAAGACGACCTGGTCATCGCTTCCCTCGAAGGGGAGGTCGACCTCTTCACCAGCGACGAGGTCCGCGCAGCGGGCGAGCGCCTCCTCGACGACGGCTGCCGCCTGCTGATCCTGGACACCTCCCCCCTCACCTACATCGACTCCAGCGGCATCACCGCCCTGCTCGCCCTCTGGCAGCGCCTAGAGGACGAGCACGGCGCTCTGATCATGGCCATCCCCGATGAACACCTGCGCCGGCGCATGGGCATCCTCGGCCTGGACGGCGTCATCACCGTCACCGCGACCCTGCACGACGCTCTCACCCGGGCCCGCGCGATCGGCGCCGGCGCCGTGCCCCGCCCGCGCACTTCCCAGACCGAGGCAGAAACCGCCTGACCCGCTTCCGGCAGCTACGGGCCGACGTCGCGCAGGCGCCAGCAGGCCGTCGATCAGGGTGACTCGGCCTTCCGTCTTCAGCAGTGTGTTGTCCAGTGCGGTACCTGTGCGTCCTTTGCCGACGGTAAGCGCGAACATCACCGCGGCCGTCACAGCGGTCCAGCAAGCTCCCCGACGACCACGGTGTCGGCGCCGATCTCGATCAGTGAGTCCAGGCTGTCGGCCTGAAACGCGCCTCAAGCAGTGCCGCGACTCTCGTGAACGGTTCGATGGGCGGTCTCAGCCGGCTGCCTCCCGAAGCGGTGAACGCTTGCCGTCCGTCCTCGCGCACCGAACCTCGGGGCGAATACCTACTGGGGTCGGCGTCCTGTGACGGCACCACCGGGGTCGTCGAGCAGGGCGATACGGACGGTGATGTGCTTGCCGGCCGGCTCCATCTGCACTTCGAAGTCCTGAGCGACCATCATGACGATCTCCAGCCCGTGCTGCCCGACGCGGCCGGCGTCCGCGGCCCGGGCCACCGGCAGCACCGGCGCGGAGTCCCGCACGACGATCTCGACCAGGTCGCCGATGATCCGCACATGCATCAGCGCCGGGCCGGGCGCGTGCTTGCGGACGTTGGTGACGAGTTCGCTGACCACCAGCTGGGTCACGTCGATGGCGCGCTGGGAGACGGACAGACCGTGGTCGGCCTGGACCTGGGTGAGGAACTGCCCGGCCAGGTGGCGTGCCCGGGCGATGCCCGTACCGTCACCTTGCAGGTCCACGGTGGTCTGTAGGGGCTGCTCGTCCGGCGTGTCCTCGTTCACTGGCAGTGGTTCCATCACGACGACAGCCTTCTCCCGTCAACCTCTTGCGTTTACCCGTCCTGCGCCGGTACACGCCCTGCTGATCATTTCAGAGTGACCTTGGCTCGTGAGCTCGGCAGGTGTCGCTGGTGGGCGGCAGAGTCCCGTGGGCGCCGGATGATCTTGTGGCACTGGCGTCGATGCGTGGGGGCGAACTAGGCTGCGTCGATTCGTGCCGTTCACGGCGGCAACCGATCGACGGAGAGGAAAGCCGATGACGCAGCCGGCATCGGCCACCGACCCGGCTCCCGGGCGCCGCCCCGAGCTGGTCCCCGACCCGGATGCGGAGGCGGCCCGGATGGCGGCGGTGCGCCGCTACGACATCCTCGACACGCCGCCCGACGGAGCGTTCGACCGGGTGGCGGCGATGGCCGCCCGGCTCTTCGACGTGCCGGTGGCGACCGTCACGATCGTGGACACCGACCGCATCTGGTTCAAGGCCGCCCACGGCCTGGAGGGTGTCGCGGAGATCGGCCGTGATCCGGGGCTGTGCGGCTCGGCGATCCTGCGCGATCACACGATGGTCATCCCGGACACCCTCAAGGACCCCGTCGCGGCGGACAATCCGCTGGTCGCCGGAGAAATGGGCGTACGTTTCTACGCCGCCGCACCGATCACCACCCCCGACGGGCACAAGCTCGGCACGGTCAACGTCCTCGACACCCGGCCACGCTCGATCACCGAGGAGGACACCGCCACTCTCACCGACCTCGCCGCGATCGTGCTGGACGAGATGGAGCTGCGGCTGTCGGCGCTGCGCGCCCTGCGTGACGAGCAGGCCCGCCGGGAAGTGGAGAGGCGTCACGCCGAAGCGGAACGGGCGCGGGCCGAGGCGGAACGGGCGGCACGGGAGAAAGCGGAGCAGGACAAGGCCGCCATCGCCGCGTTCGCCTCCACCCTCCAGCGCACCCTGCTGCCCCCGGCCCTCCCCGTGGTGCCGGGCCTGGAGCTGGCCTGCCACTACCGCACCGCCTCCGCCCACGACGTGGGCGGCGACTTCTACGACGTCTTCCCCCTCGACAGCGACCGGTGGGCGTTCTTCCTCGGTGACGTGTGCGGCAAGGGCCCCGAGGCGGCGACCGTCACCGCCTTGGCCCGCCACACCCTGCGCGCCACGGCCCATGTCGATGCCGACCCCGTTGCCGTGCTGAGCGCACTCAACACCATGCTGCTCACCGACGTCACCGCCGGCCGCCGCTTCTGCACCGTCCTGTTCGGCCTCCTCGAGCCTCGGGATGGCGGTGGCTTCACCGTCACGCTCGCCACCGGAGGCCACCCGCCGGCCTACCACGTGCGACCCGACGACAGCGGCGCCGTCTGGGTGCGAGCCGTACGGCCCCCGGGCGGCATGCTCGTCGGCGCCTTCCCCCAGGCGCCCTTCGCCCGGACCACGTTCTCCCTGACAGCCGGGGAATGCCTGTTCCTCTACACGGACGGGCTGACCGAGGCCCGCACCCTCGAGGGCACCTTGCTCGGTGAAGACGGCCTGACCGGTTTCCTCCACCAGCGCACCGCGCCCGTCACCGCCACCTCCCTGGTGGAGGACAGCATCACCCTGCTGGCCTCACTTCCCGACGGAGCCCGCGACGACGTGGCTCTGCTGGCCCTGTCCGTCCCCCAGCCGCACACCACACCCGACGGCAGTGTCGCTACCACCGCACACACCGCCGCCGCGCCAGAACACTTCGCCCAGGAGGGGTGAGCGACGTGACCGACACGCTGGAGCTGACCGTCCAGCACCCCCGTCCCGGCCTCGCGATCGCCACGGTCACCGGGGACGTGGACATGCACACCGCGGACACCCTGCGCCGCGACGCCTCGATACTCATCGAGCGAGGGTGTCCGCACCTGGTTCTGGACCTTTCCCAGGTCGGCTTCTTCGACTCCGCCGGTCTGAGCGCGCTCATCGGCCTCTGGCACGCCGCCCAGGCGCAGGGCGGTGCACTCGTTCTCGCCGAAGTCCCCGACCGCCTGATGCGGATGCTCACCCTCACCGGCCTCGACACCATCCTGGCGGTCCACGCCACCACCGCCGAAGCACTCACCGCCATGGCCGCGAGTCCCTCTACCAGCACAGGACACCCTGGCTCGATCACCCGTGTCTCCTCCGCCGACGGGACCGGTGAACCGACCGGAGTGCAGCGGCCGGTCTGAGCCAGCACTTGCAAGCGGGAAGCCAGGGAGCCGACTCTTTGGCGCGATTATGCGGGTCGCGCGACGTGGCGCCGGGCCGGGCCGGCAAGGGAATTCGCCCGGGCTGCGTAACGACAACCCCGGTCACAAAACGCGCGATTACTGCGATGAACCGATGCCCCATCGCCACGCGGTGAGCAATTCTGGTCACCCGACGGCAGTTCGGCGCAAGGTGAGGCACACATGCGCTAATCGGTGCATACTCGCTCCACTCGCCGTCGGAAAGGGGACCGGTGGCCGGGTACGGCTGTGTGCCCGGGCCGGGAGCGGCGGCGCCGAAGCAAGGGGGACCCATGGACAAGACCCAGGCCAAGGACGCGGCAGGCGGCTTAGCGCGCACCAGCGCCACCTTCGCCCCGCACCTCGCCCGCACCGAAGCGATCATCGACAACCCCGACAACCTGAACCAGGGCGCCTACGGCGTCTGCGCCATGACGGCCGCCGTGCGCACGCTCCTCCAGCACGACCGGGCCCGTTTCGTGGAGCTGCTCCGCGCGGTGTTCGATCCCGGCAATCCGGGATTCCGCGGGCTCGGTGCCGGCTCTGCCACGCTGCTGGACCGCCGGCTCGCCCAGGCCGACGCCAAGCAACAGCGCTACCTGACGACCGGGCGGACGTACACGGAGCTGTACAACCTGGACTTCATCCTGTCCCGCGCGCTCGGCAAGCTGATCAAGGTCGCCGACCCGGCCGTCTACCGCAACCAGTGCGCGTTCTCCGAGCGCATCACCAAGATGTTCAACGTCAAGGACGAGTGGATCGACCTGTTCCGCCTGCCCGGCACCCACACCGCGACGCTCGATGCCGGGGTGATCGACGATGCCCTGCGCCGCGACCTCGCCTTCAAGAGCGTGCCCATGCTCGTCGCCTGCGGCTTCGAACTGGACCTGCCCGCCAGCAAGGTCACCACCGTCACGGCGGGCGGCGAGTGGCGGATCGGCCACCCGCTGCCGGACGGCAAGCACCGCACCGTCACGGTGGTTCGCGACGGCAGCACCAGCGGCGAGGAACTGCTCGTCCGCTACCGCACGGACGGCCCGCTGCGCGCCGAGGGGGACCTCGGCCTCGACCGGGACGGACTGGAGTTCCTCATGCGGCAGGTGATCCGGGCGTCGGCGGTCTCCTCCTCCATCCGCGAGAGCACAGTGGCGGTCACCGAGGCCAACACCGCGTTCGGCGCCAGTCCCGGAAGCTTCGTCTACGCGATGATCAACGGCAGTCGGCGCTTCATGGAGGCGGCAGGGGCGGCGCGCAGGAAGAAGCCGGCCACCGACCCCGCGTTCGACTTCACCACCCCCGCCCCACCCGGCCCCGACGTGTGGGGCAGGGCCCGCCCGACGTGCACCCACGTCGTCGACGTCACCGGCCCGATCCGCACCGAGGGCGACGTGTACGTGCTGCCGGTGTGGACCTGGGCGACCCACTTCGAAGCCCGCATCCCGCACAAGCTCATGGGCGAGTACGTCTACGGCTACGTGTACGGCCGCATTTAGCCCCCGCACGCAGGGGCGGAGGGGACGTGTTCGGCACAAGCACCCGTACACAGTGAAGGGCGTACCTCGCTCCATCTCTACAGGTCAGGCGCCGGGCGGCGAGCACTCGATGCCGGAGACGGGGGCGGCCCCGAGGGGGAGCCGGTCGGACGGTGTCGGCGTGGCAGAATCCCGGTCGGCCCGGCGCACGATGTGGACCCGCAGCAGCCCTAACGGGTGCGCAGGTGCGACCAGCTCCGCTTTGGAAGCTTGCGGCGGCCAAGTCTCCGCCAATCCCCTTGGTTCCCCGCACGGTCAGGCATGCGGGTGACACGGGTGCAGCCTGGTCTGTGCGTTTCGCTTGACCGACGGACTACTCGTAGGTGGTCGCAGCTCGCAGAGCGAGTGCGAAGAAGCTCCAGTCACCATTGGCCGGTAGGTTCCGGCCGACGTTCCTGTACCAGCCGTCCGCGTCGTCGATCCATGCCGCCAGTGCCTCCAAGAAGCTCTGGAGGTCCGCGTTCTCCCATGAGTGGCCCTCAAAGGTGTGGCTTCTGTAGAGGGCACGGACGAAGCCAGCCAGGTCTTCTCGGCTGTCGACGTGATCAGGAGAAGTGGTCATGAGCGGCACCCTACTTCGTACGTCGGCGGTGGAACCGAGCCTAGGGGGTGTCTTGTCGATCAGGCCGGATCAGGGAGCGGCGTCTGGTGCCGTGCATCGCAAAGCGGAGGAGGGCGGCGATTCGGAGCATCGCCAACCGACGACAACGCGGCGAGGCGCGGTGCCAGGCGCCGCGAGCCCGGCCTGATCGACATGACACCCCCTAGTGAGCACCGCTTGCTCCGGCAGCGTGCTGGTGAGCCCGGCCTCGCCCCGTGTGCACCCCCCAGATTGCTGGGATGGGGTCCTTGCTGCGCCCTCGCCAGTATGGGGACGGGCCGGCGACGTCAGCCGACCCCAGTGACGCAACCGACCGGAAACCCCGCCACAGGAGGTCCGATGCCGCTTCGAAGGAAACTCATGACCATGCTCACCGCGTGCCTCGCGGTGGTTGGCATCGCCTTGGCGAGCGCCTCGCCCGCGCAGGCGGCCAACATCTACTTCAAGCCCGGCTTCCGCTTCAACGCCGACGACCACTACCAGTCGGACCGCGGCTACCTGATCATGCAGGGGGACGGCAACCTGGTCCTCTACTGCACCACGCCGGCGGGCAAGTACCTGTGGGACACCGCGACCGACGGCAACCCCGGTGCCTACGCCGTCTTCCAGGAGGACGGCAACCTCGTCGTGTACACCAAGGCGGACATCCCGATCTGGGACTCCGGCACCTGGGGCAGGGGCGCGACGTTCGCGCGGATCAGCGACAACGGCAACTTCGCCATCTACCGCGACATCAACCACCCGCTCTGGTCCACCGGCACCGCGGACCGCTGCTGAGCGTCGGGCCGAGGCACCGGCCCGACGCGACGCCACCCACGCCGCGGCATGGAGAGGGAGCCGCGCCGGCGGCAACGCTCCGCGCCGCGAGCGCACAGCGCCCGGTCCCCGGGATCATCGGGCCGGGCGCTGTGCCCGCCCGGCGGTTCCTCTGGGCTCCGCAACCGGAGCCATGGCTCCCACCTGCGCGAACAGCGCCCGGCGACGGCACCGCGCGCTAGCCTGGGGGGCATGAAGCGCAACGGGGGAGATGCACGCGCGGATCGGGTCACGGACGCGGCGTTACGGGCGGCGCGCTCCGCGCGGACCGTGGAAGAGTTCTTCGAGAAGATCAAACGGGCCACGCGTCCGGCGCTGCGGTTCGACATCTGCGCCGGTGTGACCGTGGACCCACAGACCCTGATGAACACCGGCGGCGACTACCGCGACGCACTGCCGCCGTCCATGATGCCGCGCATGCTCGACATCGAGTACCGGGAGGGCGACGCCAACGACCTGTCCCAGCTGGCAACCAGGTCGACGCCCGTGGGCCTGCTGAGCCGCGAGACGGGCGGCCGGCTCGAACGCAGCCCGCGCTACCGGGACATCATGCGGCCCCTGGGTTTCCGGGACGAACTGCGGGTGCTGCTGCGTGACCGGCACGGAGCATGGGGCGCGCTGATCATGGGGCGCGCGCAGGACGCGCCCGCCTTCGCACCGTCCGATCTCGCCGTGGCGGCCTCGCTCGCCCAGCCGCTCGGCTCCGTACTGCGCCGGCTGCACCTGACCCGGCTCGCCGAGGCCGGCGCGTCGGCGGCGGCACCGGGTCTGGTGCTGCTGGACGAGGAGTACCGGGTGGTGCACCGCACCCCCACCGTGGACATGTGGTTCGAGGGCCTGGCCGGCGAACCGGCCGACGCGGATCCGTCCGCGGATGACCGGTTGCCTCCTGCCGTCTACGCCGTGGCGGCCGCGGTCCAGACGCCCGATGCGCCGGGGACCCACACCTCCTGGATGCACAGCCGTGCCCACGGCTGCGTGAGGTTGCACGCCTGGCGTCTCGACCGCTCCGACCCGACGGGGGCCCGCACCGCCGTGGTCGTCGAGAAGGCGGGCTCCGGTGAGCACTTCGGGCTGATCGCCGCTGCTTACGGGCTGACGCCACGCGAGAGGGACGTCACCGGGCTGGTGCTGCGCGGGCACTCCACCGCCGACATCGCACGCCGCGCCGGGCTGTCCCCGCACACGGTCCAGGACCACCTCAAGTCGGTGTTCGACAAGACCGGCCTGCGCAGCCGGCGCGAGTTGGTGGCCGGCATCTTCGCTCGCCATTACGGGTGAACGCACGCTCGCAGCAGCGCGCTTGCCGACCATCGGGTCGGGGCAGGGTGCCCTGGAGGTCACCCTGCCCCGCTGGAACCCGAGTGGTGCTTCCTGCCTCAGCCGAAGTTCACGTCGCTGCACCACATGTAGGCCTGGTCGAGGTGCGAGGCCTGCCAGATCACGAACAGGATGTGGCGCCCGGTGTAGCCAGAGGTCCGGACGGGGAACGTGATGTCCTGCGCCGGGGCGTAGCGGCCGGTCTGCGTGATGAAGTCGAGATTGCCCCAGCCCAGGGTCTGGGTGGTGGGGTCGAAGCCCTGCTTGCTCACGTAGACCTTGAAGTAGTCGGCACCGTGTGACGCCTGGTCGTACAGGTGGACCGAGAAGTTGTTGCCGACGGTGGTCGCCTTCCACGGCCCGGGCTTGTCCAGGCTGGCGTTCCTCGACAGGTTGTTGCTGCAGAGCGTGCCGTCGGGGGTCCGCGCCTGGAACTGGCCGCCGAGGCCGTCGCGCAGCGCGCTCATCCAGTTCCACATGGTGTCGGGGTTGGCCTGGAAGGCCTGCCAGCACATGGGGTCTTCGGTCTGCATGGCCGGGTTCGTGTGGTTGCTGCCCCACGTCTTCCAGCATTGGTACGCGCGGGAGGCGGGGTCGACGATGGTGCCGTGAGCCTGAGCGGGCGCCGACCAGGTCAGTGCGCCGGCGACTACGGCGAACAGCATGACGACGGCTTGAAGAGCCCGACGAAGGGAAGGCCGTGAACGCCGCGTCAACGGCTTCTGTTGGAGCATGTGGGGGGACTCCTTCCAGTTACAGGACTGTGATGGGAGCGCTCCCAACGTTAAGTACTCTGGATGAGATGTCAATGCTGGGAACGGAGTTGGGCTGGTACTCGGCGAGATCCAGCCCGTCCCCGAATGGGTCCCGCTCACGGCCCGTCGGAGGGGCGGTGAGCCGGACTGGACCGTCGCAGGTACGTCGCAATTCCAACGTGGTCACCGCCGTCCTCGCGGTTACCGTCGGCGTGCAGATCCTCTCGCGCCAGCCGGACACCGCCGTGGAGGTTTCCGGGACGTTGGACCGCTTCTGGCGCGTCCTCCTTCCGCAGCTGATCCACTGACCGCCGGCCCGGGTGCCCGTCGGCCGGGGTCCGACCAACGCTGCCGCGATGGCTCCGGCCCGCGGCACACCCCGCACGCGCTCAGCGGCAAGCAGCACCGGGCCAGGTCTACGGCTGCGGCAAGCGGGCCTCGGCGTCCCTCCGCACGGGAAGGGCCTGCTCGATGTGTCGGGCCAGGCTCTCGGGGTCGTGGGCGTGCGCGAGGTGGCCCTGGCCGGGCATCGTGACCACGCGGGCCCGGGGCAGGGCCGACGCGAAGGCGGCGAAGGCATCACCGTACGGCGGGACGCCCTCGTTCTCGCCGCCGAGCAGGAGGGTGACGGGCACGTCGAGCGTCCCCAGCTCCCGCAGGTCGGCGTGGTGCTGGTCGAGGGCCGTCAACTCCCGTGCCAGCGGGACGGCCAGACGCCTCAACACGTCCCACACCGCGCTCCGGCGCAGTTCCGCCACGTACTCCTCGGAGAACCCCGACACGTCGCGGTTCACGATCTCCACGGCCCGGTCCAGGTCACCGGCCCTGTCGGCTTCCCACAGGGCGGGAAGTACGTGACGGCCGAAGGGCCGTACGACAGGCTCGTACAGGGTCAGCGAGTGCACGGCGGCGGAGCGTCGCGCCGCAGCCTCCAGCGCGACGAGCCCTCCGAAGCTCCAGCCGAACAGGTCCAGCCCGCCCGGCGCGCCCTCGGCGGTGATGATCTCCTCGAGGACCCGGTCCAAGTCGTCGATCTCGGTGCGCACCGAGTAGTCCGCGCCGAGCTCACCACTGGGCCGGCGTCCGCGCCGGTTCACCACGTAGACCGGTCCGGCCACCTCCAAGGCGTCCACGACCGGTTGCCAGACTGCGGCATCGGCCATGACTCCCGGCACGATGAGCAGTGGTCGGCCCGAGCCCTCCCGCCGGGTCAGAGTGATTCGGACGCCGTCGCGTTCCACCTCGAGCACGCTGCTGTACCTCCTGGACGAAGTCCCTGCGCCCGAGGACGGGCACACACGGCATCACCAACATAAGCATTCGGCGGAGGACACGGCGCCGCCGGTCCCCGGCCAGGCCGTCGAGGAAAGGCCTGCGGCTCCCCCGCCGTCCACGGCAACCTGAAGAAGTAACCACGACGGCACCCGCCCCAGCCTCCGCTCTCGGCACCGGCCGTCCTGCCTTTAGCGTGCGTGACGACAACGGGTGTCGGGTCACCGCGTGTGCGCATGGTGATGCGCCGCCCTTGGTGAGCAGGCGGTGGACGAACCCGTGCGAGCGCCCGCAGCCGTGCGCGAGAGTGCGGAGCGAGACCCCCGCCGTGTACGCCTTCTTCAGCTCGGCAGCGAGCTTGAGCCTGGCCGGTCCCGTGACGTATCGATTCGGACGGACCCGGCGGTGGTAGGTGCGGGCGTGTGGGTGAACTCGCGCAGGACGCGGGCCAGTTCCGCCGGCCGGTCCAGCGGGACGAGGGTGTAGCTGTCCGCCACCTCGACCAGCCGCGCGTTGGGGAGGAGGTCCACGAGGCGCCGGCCGTGCTCGGGCGGCATCACCCGGTCCTCGTCCGCCCAGATCACGAGTGCGGGCTCGCGGAAGCCCGGCAGGCGGTCGGCCGCCGACAGCAGGACGCGGGGGTCGGCCGCCGCCACCCGCAGCATCCGTACGGTGTCGCGGCGCACGGCGGGACACCGCCTGGCCGGTGCCGTCCACCGGGCGGTCGCGGCGTCCCCGCGCTTGGTCAGCCGGCCGAACGCGACCGGCAGCCGGCGGGGCACGGCAGCCGTCGTCGCCGCCATGCAGGCCACCGGAGTACGGCGCCTCGTCGTCGTCAGCGCCCCACCCGTCGCCACCGTCCCCTCGCCGGGACGGCCCCACCCGCCCCGGCACGACCCGGGTGACGGGTTCTTCATGCGCCACCTGGGCAGCCGCCTCGCACGCACCCTGTTCGCCGCGCACTACGCCGACCTCGCCCTCACCGAGGACATCGTCCGCGCCAGCGGCCTCGACTGGACCATCTCCCGTCCGCCCCAGCTGACCGACGAACCCCTCACCGGCCACTACCGCACGGCGTACGGGCGCAACATCCGCGGCGGTAGCAAGGTCGCGCGCGCCGACGTCGCCCACCACATGCTGCGCGTCCTCGACGAGCCCGCCTCGATCGGGCAGACCGTGGGCATCGCCGGCCGAGGCCCCCGGCGCTGACCGGGGAGCCCCGGGGGCGGGCTTCCTCTGCGGCCCCTAACGGCCCAGGGCCGCCGCGCCCGCCCGCGCGTACGTCTCGTCCGACGCGCCGGACGGGGCGCCGGCCACGCCGATGCCGGCGATCGGCGCGTTGCGGGCCGTGACCGGGACACCGCCGGCGAGGAAGAGGGTGCCGGGGATGTCCTTGAGGTTCGGCGTCTGCGCCAGGCGTCCGGCCAGCTCGGAGGTGGGCGCGTTCCAGGACACCGCGGTGAACGCCTTGCGCTCCGCCGACTCGTACGACTGCGGGCCCGCGCCGTCGCCGCGGAGCGTGACGACGGTGTTGCCGTTGCGGTCGACGACGGCGACCGTGACCCGCTGGTTCTCCGCCTCGGCGGCGTCGAGCGCGGCCTGCGCGGCCCGGATCGCGGCGTCCACCGTCAGATGCGTCGAGGCGGTCGTGGCGCCCGGCGCGACGGAGACCGCCGGGGAGGCGGCCGACGCGGAGGCCGCCGGTGCGGAGGCGCTCGCCGACGCCGTGCCGAACGCCGCGGCGCCGGCGACGGCGACGGCGGCGGCACCGGTGGCGACGCGGGCGCGCCGGGAGAGGTTCTTCATCTGGTCTGCTCCTCGGGGTGGGTGGGCGCCCGCCGTGGTCCGGGCCGCCCGTCGTGCTTCCACCCTCACCCCCTCGCCCGCCTCGCCGTGTCGGTGTTCCGGCTGCTCCCGGCGCACGGAACGGACGACGGCCCTGTCATCCGATCGGCTGACCCCCGGGCCGTCCCGAGCCGCGACAATAGGAGTGTTTGCGCAGTTCAGCGCGAGCGGAGGAGCGGACGAGCGGGGAGCGGGGAAGAACGGTGGAAGGGAGGTCAGGGCGGATGCCGGAGCCGCACGACCCGGACGAGCGGTGGCTGGGCGCCGTACTGCACGCGGCGTTCTTCCTGCTGCTCGGCGGCGCCTTGGCCCGCTTCCTGACGCGCCATCCGGGCGAGCCCCGCGCCCCGTGGATCATCGCCCTGTCGTGCGCCCTGGCCGTCCTGCACCTGCTGGGGCCCGCCCTGGCCGACGGGACGGCCGCCCGCCCACGCCCGGCCCGCCCGCGCCCGTTCCCCCGGCCCTGGTGGCTGGCACCGGCCTGGCTCGCGCTGGTCGTTGCCGTGTGGATGGTGCTCGTGGTCCTCGCGCCGAGCTACTCCTGGTGCGCGGTACCGCTCTTCTACACCGGCCTGCGCACCCTGCCGACCGGCGCCGCACTCGTCCTGGTCGCCGTCCTGACGGCGTTCGTCGTCGCCGCGCAGCTCAGACTCGCCGGCCACGTCGACCCGAACCTGCTGCTCGCGCCCCCGGCCGTCGCCGCCCTCGCCACGGCCGTGTTCCTGCACACCCGCCGACAGGCCGCCCGGCAGCGCGCCCTGATCGACGACCTGCTGCACACCCGGCGCGACCTCGCCGCGTCCGAGCGCCGTGCGGGCACCCTCGCCGAACGCCAGCGGCTGTCCATGGAGATCCACGACACCCTCGCCCAAGGCCTGTCCAGCCAGCGCATGCTCCTGCAGGCGGCGGAGCGGGTGTGGGAGCGCGAACCGGACAAGGCACGCGGCCACGTCCGGTCCGCCGCGTCCGTCGCCGAGCACAACCTCGCCGAGGCCCGGCGTTTCGTGCACGACCTGGCCCCCGCGGACCTCGCCCGCGGCGGCGGTCTCGACGCCGCGCTGCGCGCCCTGGCCGCACGCGAGGGCGGCGACCACCTCGGCGTGCGCGTCCACGTCGACGCCGGCGCGCGGACCCCGCCGCTGCCGGACCGCGTCCAGTCGGCCCTGCTGCGCGTCGCCCAGGGAGCCCTGGCCAACGTCCGCGAACACGCGGGCGCGACGACCGCCGTGCTCACCCTCACCCTCCTGGAGGACCAGGTCGTCCTGGACGTCAGCGACGACGGCCACGGGTTCGACCCGGCGGCCCCGGCCACCGCACCGGCCGGGACGCGCGGCCACGGCCTGCCCGCCATGCGGGCCCGGCTCGGCGGGCTCGGCGGCACCCTGACGGTGGAGTCGGCGCCGGGGGAGGGCACGGTCCTGTCCGCCGCCGTTCCGCTGGAGGCATCCCGATGACCCGCCCCGCCGCCCCGGCCCCGGACGGTGCCCCTGTGCGCATCCTGGTCTGCGACGACCACGCGGTCGTGCGGGCCGGACTGCTCGCCCTGCTCGACAGCGCCCCGGGCATCGAGGTGGTCGGCGAGGCGGGGACCGGCGAGGAGGCACTCGCCCTGTCCGCGAAGCTGGCCCCGGACGTGGTGCTGATGGACCTCCAGCTCGGAGAGGGCATCGACGGCGTGGAGACCACCCGCCGCCTCACGGCCGCTCCCGGCGCGTCCCCGCACGTCCTCGTGCTGACCACGTACGACACGGACGCCGACGTCACCCGCGCCGTCGAGGCCGGCGCGACCGGCTACCTGCTCAAGGCCGAACGCCCCGAGGAGCTCTTCGCCGCGATCCGCTCCGCCGCCCAGGGCCGCCCGGCGCTCTCCGCGCCCGTCGCCGGCCGGGTCATGGCCGGCCTGCGCGGCCTGCGTGTCTCCCTCACCGGCCGCGAGCGCGACATCCTCGCCCAGCTCGCCCGCGGCCTGGGCAACCGCGACATCGCACGCGCCCTGTTCATCAGCGAGGCCACGGTCAAGACCCACCTGCGCCGGATCTACGACAAGCTCGGCGTGGACAACCGGGCGGGCGCCGTGGCCGTGGCGAAGGAACAGCGCCTGCTGCCCTGACCCGAAGCCACCCACTCCGGCATGGGCGGGCAGAAACCGTCGGCGCGCGCGGACCGACGCCCGCGAATGGCCGTTGTGCGCGGTGCACTGCGCGCCCCGAGGCCGAAACCCTGCTCGCCGTCTGGGCCAGTCCGGGCCAATAGGTGCAGGATGCCGGGACCCTCCCCGCGGGCGCGGGCGCGGGAAGTACCCGCCGTCACGCACCCGCTGGCGTCAGGGCGGGAGACCATCCCCGCCAGCGCGGGGAGCACTCGATGTCGACGTCTTCCGGGGCCGTCTGCATGGGATCATCCCCGCGGGCGCGGGGATGATCTCCGAGCCTTGTCGACCAGACCTAGGAGTATGCGAAGGTGAGATCCACTCTGCGGATCAGAATGCTGAGCGCGGCCACGGCGGCAGCGTTAGGCGCGCTCTCCCTCTCCGGTGCGGTGACCACCGCTCGCGCCGACACCCCACCTGCTGACCCCGCCCGTCCCGGGCCTCCGGCCATCACCGACGCCTCCGGGTACGCCTGCGGTGATGCCGCGAGCCCTGCCTCGTACCGGATCGGCACCGCCGCCGGTTTCACGTTGTCGTCCGGCGCCTCCGGCGGGCCTGCTGCCCGCTACCTGTACCAGCTCAACGGCGCGATACCGCTCTCCGTCGCGAACGCCGGGGCCGGCACCGGCATCGACGTCACCCCTGACAGCGGCACGAACACGTTGACCGTCACAGCGGTGGCCGCCGACGGGGCCATCGGCGGCTCGACGAACTGCCACTTCTTCGCCGGCCCGCCGCCGACGGCCCCCGATGGAGACCTCACCGGCGACGGGCTGCCCGACCTCACGGTCGTCGGAGCGCAGGCGGGTCTGCCCAGCGGCCTGTGGCTGGCCAGGGGCACGGCCGATGGCCAGGTGGACCCCGATGTGACCAACGTGGGAGGGCAAGGGACGGGTGCCAGCTCCGCCGGCTCCGCTTCCGACTGGGACGGAACTCAGACGATCACCGGTCACTTCCACACCGGCGCAGGCTTCAACGACGTCCTCGTCTACGCCCCTACCAGGGGGACAGGCACGATCCTGTACGGCACCGGCGACGGGTCGGCGCTCAGCCCGTACAGCGGTCACGAGGTGAACGTGAGTTCCCTGGCCTTCACCGACGAGAGCGGTGTCACCGGCGCCCCTGGCAGCAGGGCCACCAGCATCGCCAGCGGCGGCGAGCTGTACCGCACGGTGAACGACATGCCCCGCGCCGGTCTCCCGGACCTGCTCATGATCGTGAACGGCCAACTCTGGGACGAACCGGGCCTGATGGCCCCTGGCGCGTTCCTCGGCCTCGACAACGCCCTGCCGCTGACCAGCACCAACCCCACCGGCTCGGGTGACTGGACCGGCTGGAGCCTGACCAGCAGCCTCGTCGACGGGCTGCCCGCCCTGTTCGCCCGCAACGCGGCGACCGGCGCCCTCTACTACTACACCCCGCAGCAACTGCAAGACCTCGCCTACGGCAACGCCGTCACCCCTCTGAAGCTCGCCGACAGCGGCTACGACGCAGCAGCCGTGCCCGTCCTGCAAGCCGCCGATCTGAACAGTGACGGCACGCCGGACCTGCGCACCGTGTCGGCCACCGGGGTCACCACGGCGTGGATCCTCGACCCCGCCGCAGGGACCCTGACCCCGCGGCCCGCGCAGAGCCTGAACGTCCCCGGCGGAACCGCGTAGCCGACCCCGACCGGTAGGGGCCGTCCGTTCCAGTGGGCGGCCCCTCCTCGTGTCACGGAGTCGGGGACGGCCGAACGTCGGCCCCGGAAAGACTCATCAGGGCTTCAGTACGACCCTCCCGAACACTTCCCCCGCGTCCATCGCCCGATGCGCCAGTGCCGCCCGCTCCAGTGGGAGCACTTCGTGCACCACCGTGCGCAGCTCCCCCCGTGCGGCGTCGGTGAACTGGGCTGCTCGTACGGCCTGTCGGTCGTCGACGGGCACGGTGTCGGAGCTGAACGTGGTGAACGACAGCGACTTGCGGAAGGCGTCGATCATGCGCATGCCGAAGTCCGCCGGTGGCGGGCCGGCGACCACGCCGACGGCGACGTAGCGCCCGTTGGGACTCAGTCTGTCCAGGAAGAGGGGGAGGTCGGGGCCCGCCACGACGTCGATCACGACGTCGAAGCCCTCCGGTGCGTCGGGGCCGGCCAACTGGCCGGAGCGGTCCAGGACATGGGTGGCACCCAAGTTCCGCAGGCGGGTGCCGCGTTCGGCCGAGGAGGTGGTCACCGCCACCGCGCCCGCGCCTCCCTTCGCCGCGAGCTGGACCGCCGTGTTCCCGATGCTGCCCGCCGCGCCCCGCACCAGCACCGTGTCGCCGGGCATGAACCGGGCCCGCTCCAGGGCGAAGTGCGCCACGACGCCCGAGCCGCCGAGGGTCACCGCGTCGATGCCGGTCAGGCCGTCGGGCAGGGCGAGGACGTCCTCGACCGCGGCGACGGCCAGCTCGGCGTACCCGCCGGACAGGCCGGTGAACGCCCACACCTCTCGCCCGATCCACGCGGCGTCCACGCCCTCGCCGACCCCGGTGACCCGTCCGGCGACCTCGCTGCCGAGGACGTGGCCCTCGCGGAAGCCGTAGGCGGCGAGCGTTCCCCGGCGGATCACGGCGTCCACGCCGCCCGCCCCGATCGCCTCCGTGGCGATCTGCACCTGTCCGGGGCCGGGCGGGGGCTCGGGAGCCTCCACGACCTCCAGGCCGTCGGGGTCTCCGAACGTCCTGATCACAACGGCTTTCATCTCTGCTCCCGGGGTCGGCGGGTGGACGGGGTGCGGCTTCGGCGGGTCCGGACGGTGAGCGGTCCCCGCGGTCGGCGTACCGTGGGGACCTGCCTGGACGGGGTCGCGGCGCCGTCCTCGGAACGTAACGGACGCTCCCGTCCGTTTGGCTGAAGTGAGAAACGATGACCAGCCACGTGCCTCACCCGGTCCGCACCGCCCGCACTCCCCGCGCTCCCCGCGCTCCCCGCTCCGACGCGTGCGACAACCGCGCCCGCATCCTCGACGCCGCCCGCGCGGTGTTCGGTGAGCAGGGCCTCGGTGCCCCCATGCGCGAGGTCGCCCGGCACGCGGAGGTGGGCCCCGCCACGTTGTACCGGCACTTCCCGACCAAGCAGGCACTGCTCGCGGAGACCTTCGCCGAGCAGCGGCGCGCCTGCCACGGCGCCGTACGGGACGCCCTCGCCGACGAGGACCCGTGGGACGGGTTCCGGAGTCTGATCGAGCGGATCTGTGAACTGCACGCCCACAGCCGGGGGTTCGCCGACGCCTTCATGACGGCCTTCCCCGAGGCCATGGACTTCGCCGCCGACCGGGAGCGGACCCTGCTCGCGGTCCGTGAGCTCGCCCGGCGGGCCCAGGAGACCGGTCGGCTACGGCCCGGCTTCGTCGTCGACGACCTGATCCTCATGCTGATGGCCCACCGAGGGCTCCAGGACGCACCGCGCGCCGCCCGCGTGCAGGCGTCCCGCCGCTTCGCGGCCTACGTGATCGAGGCGTTCGGCGCCACTGAGGGGGAGGCAGAGGCCCGTACGCCCCTGCCGCCCGCGCCGCGCCTCCGGCTCTCCCAGCCGCCCAGCAGTCCGTGACGCCACCTCCGCGCCGGCCGGGTTCCCGCCCGGCCGACGTCTGCCTCGCCCGGGTAGCCCTCAGGCTCCCGCGCCCCCGTCCACCGGCAGGATCGCACCGGTCACCATCGACGCGCGGTCGCTGAGCAGCCACGCCGCCGCCTCGGCCACCTCGCGGGGCTCGGCCATGCGGCCGAGCGGGGTGGCCGCCGTGTTGCGCTCGATGATGCCCGGGGACGCCGCCTCCCACTCGTCGATCATCGCCGTGGCCGTCCCGCCGGGCGTGATGCCGTTCACCCGGATCCCGTCGTGGGCCCAGGTCACGGCGGCGGTCTCGGTGAGGCTGTTCAGCGCGCGCTTCATCGCGCCGTAGGCGGGCAGCGCGGGGTTCGCGCGGCGGCTGCCGATGCTGGAGGTGTTGACGATCGCGCCGCCGCCGTCGCGTCGCATGAGGTCGGCCTCGGCGGTCATGGCGGTCCAGTGCGAGCGGAAGTTCACGGCGAACTGGGTGTCGATGTCCTCGTCGCTCGTGGTGTCGAGCGGGCCGGGCTGCTGGATGGCAGCACCGTTGTTGAAGGCACCGTCGAGCCGCCCGTGCAGCTCCCCGGCCCGGTCGACGGCCGCGCGGATGCCGGCCCGGTCGGCCAGGTCGAGGGTGACGGCGTCGGCGGTGCCGCCGTCGGCGCGGATCTCGCCGACGAGCCGGTCGAGGGCCTCCGCGCTGCGGGCGGCGAGGACGACGGCCGCGCCCTCGGCGGCGAAGAGCCGGGCCGCGGCCTCCCCGATGCCGCGGCTGGCGCCGGTGATGAAGACGACCTTGCCGGTCAGCAGGCCGATGGGGGCGATGTCGGTGGTGTGCGTCATGGCGCCAGTGTGGGATCGGCCGCCGGGCCGGATGGAGGCACAGGCTGTACCAGGATCCGCGGCCGGGCCGCGGGCAGACTGGGGGTATGGACAAGCAGGAGCTGGGAGCCTTCCTCCGCAGTCGGCGTGAGCGGCTGCGGCCGGAGGACGTGGGTCTGCCCTCCGGACCGCGCCGGCGCACGCCGGGACTGCGCCGCGAGGAGGCGGCGGTGCTCGCGCACATCTCCACGGAGTACTACGTCCGGCTGGAGCAGGGCAGGGCGCCCAGGCCGTCGGGTGAGGTGCTCGCCGGGATCGCGGGCGCGCTGCGGCTCACCGACGCCGAGACCGACCACCTCCACGTCCTCGCCGGGACCGCGCCCACCCGGGCCCGTCTGCACCGGCGCGACGTCCGCCCGAGCATCCTCGCGCTGCTCGAACGACTGCCGAGGACGGCCGCCTTCGTGACGTCCGCCGTGTTCGAAGTGCTCGCCTGGAACGACCTGGCCGCCGCGCTCATGGAGGACTTCGCGCCCCTCACGCCGGCGGACCGCAACCTCGCCCGCCGGGTCTTCCTCGGACCGCGGACCGACGAGGCTCCGCTCTACGGCATCTCCGACGCAGCCGAGTTCCGCCACCACGCCGTCAGGCAACTGCGCACCACCCTGGCCCGCTACCCGACGGACCCCGACGTGACCGGCCTCGTCGACGAACTGCGCGACGGCAGCCGGGAGTTCGCCCGACTGTGGGAGCGGCACGACGTGCACGCCGCACCGATGCTCACGAAGACCTTCCGCCATCCGGCCGTCGGGGAGATCACGGTGGACTGCGACACGCTCGCCCTCACCGAACGCGACCAGCACCTCGTGCTCTACAGCGCCCCACCCGGGTCCCCCAGCGCCGAGGCCTTGGCCCTGCTGGACGTGCTGGGCACGGAGGCCGGCCACTACCGGCAGCGCTGAGGGTCCCGTCACCGACTCCGCCCGCCCTGAGTGATATTCGGTGGACACCTGACACGTCGGCGTCGAGCGTTGGTGCCATGAATGACGTGAACGACGCGGACGGCGTGACTGAGTTTGAGGCCGCGGAGGGCGCGGAGGGCGCGCACGCGAACGACATCTGGGACGCCGACACCGCCCAGCGCTACGACACACCCGGCTCCGGCATGTTCGCGCCCGAGGTGCTGGGTCCGGCGGTGGAGCGACTCGCCCAGCTCGCCGAGGGCGGAGCGGCGCTGGAGTTCGCCGTCGGGACCGGCCGGGTGGCGGTCCCCCTGGCCGAGCGCGGAGTGCCCGTCACCGGGATCGAGTTGTCCCGGCCGATGGTGGAGCGACTGCGCACCAAGGCGGACGAGGCGACGATCCCGGTCGTCATCGGCGACATGGCCACCGCCACCGCCCCCGGCACGTACAGCCTGGTTTACCTCGTCTACAACACCATCTCGAACCTGCTCAGCCAGTCCGCCCAGGTCGACTGCTTCCGCAACGCGGCCCGGCACCTCGGGCCCGGGGGCCGGTTCGTGATCGAGCTCTGGGTGCCGGAGCTGCGCAAGCTGCCGCCGGGGCAGGCCGCCACCGTCTGGGCGTGCGAGCCCGGGTACGTCGGCCTGGACACCTACGACGTCCTGAACCAGCTCGTCGTGTCCCACCACTTCCGCTTCGACGGGACGAGGAACGCGGAGCTGGGGCGCAGCCCCCACCGCTACATCTGGCCCGCGGAACTGGACCTGATGGCCCGGCTCGCCGGTTTCGAGCTGGAGGCCAGGCACGCGGACTGGTCCGGATCGGAGTTCACCGCCGACTCCCGCTCCCACGTCTCGGTCTACCGACTCCCCCACGCCGGCTGACCGGACGCGCGCCGCTCCGCGCCGATCACCCAGGTGACCGAACCGATCACCGATCACCGATCACCGATCACCGGCGTGACCGATCCCCGCCCCTGAGGGGGCCCGCCTCCTCACGGAAGAGTGACGTCATGCCTGTCGGGTCCGCGGCCGGGTACACGCAGCGCGTGCAAGCGTTCCTCGGTGGACCAAGGAGAGGGAGACGGACCGTGGCGGTGAAGGCAAAGGGTTGGGCGCACTCGTTCCCCATGTCCCAAGGGGTGCGCGCCGGGCGGGAGTGGACGCGCGGGCGGCTGGAGACCCTGCCGTGGACGGCCGCCGAACCGGACACGGTGGACGCCATCGTGCTGGCGGTGTCCGAGCTGATCACGAACGCGCACGTCCACGCCCACAGCGACGCCCAGCTGGTCCTCACCTGGGACGGCGACTGTCTCCAGGTCAGCGTCCACGACGAGGACCCGTCGCTGCCGCGGCCGCGCGATCCGGAGCCGGGCGCGGTCTCCGGACGCGGCGTGGCCATCGTGCGCGAACTCGCCGACGAGTGGGGAACGAAGTGCCAGCGGCACGGCAAGACGGTGACGGCGTGCTTCCGTCCCGCCGACCCCGCTGCCACCGCCCAGGCGCAGGCAAGCGGCAGTTGAGCGTTCGACGCACCGGTGAAGACGGCACTGGTGGAGACCGCACCGGTAGAGACCGCACCGGTGATGTCCGTATCGGCGACGTTCCCTGGGGAGGACAGGCGTCATGCTTCTGGCACGAGGATCGGGTGACGACCCCGACCGCTGGCTCTGGATCCTGGCCGCCGTCGCGCTGTACGCGGTGATCACCTATGGGCTGACGTACCGCGCCCGGGTGCGCCGTGGCTCCGCCCACCCGGCCCGTGACGCCGTGCGCGACCTCAAGGACCGCGAGGACCCCCAGTCGCCCCGGCAGCGGTACGTCAGCCGTCTGATCATGCTGGGCGGAGCGCTGGTCGTCGGTCTGAGCATTGCCCTGACCAGCGGGCCCCTGCGGATCGTCGTGGCCGGTCTCACGGGCGCCGCGACGGTCATCGGGTGGGCCTACTACGACTTCCGCACGTCGAGGCGCACGCCTGCGCCGCAGTAGTCCGGGCCGCCAGTGGTCCCCGGGGACCACTCATCAGCCGGCTCCCGCTCCCCCATCCACTCCCGCTTCCCACCCCTGCGGCGACCCCTCGCGCTTAGCTGCTGATCTTGTCCAGCTCGGCCAACGCGTCCTCGGGGAGCACCAGTCCCGCCCCCGCGACGTTCTCGCGCAGGTGCGCCACCGACGAAGTGCCAGGGATGAGCAGGATGTTGGGCGAGCGCTGGAGGAGCCAGGCCAGGGCGACCGACATCGGCGTCGTGTCGAGCCGGTCGGCCACGGCGGACAGGGCCGTGGACTGCAGGGGGCTGAAACCGCCGAGCGGGAAGAACGGCACGTAGGCGATGTCGTGCGCGGCGAGGTCGTCGATCAGGTCGTCGTCCTGGCGGTGGGCCAGGTTGTACAGGTTCTGCACGCAGACGATCGGTGCGATGCTCCGCGCCTCGTCGACCTGGTCCGCGGTCGCGTTGCTCACCCCGAGGTGCCGGATCAGGCCCCGCTCCTGGAGTGCGACGAGGGCCTCGAAGGGCTCGGCGAGGGAGCCGGGCAGGGGACCCAGGGCGTTGCCGAGCCGGAGGTTGACCACGTCGAGGGCGTCGAGGCCGAGGTCCTCCAGGTTCTCCTCGACGGCGCGGCACAGGTCGTCGGGCCGCCGGGCCGGGGGCCAGCCGCCCTGCTCGTCGCGGACGGCGCCGACCTTGGTCACGATGTGCAGGGCGTCGGGGTACGGGTGGAGTGCTTCACGGATCAGCCGGTTGGTGACGCGGGGTCCGTAGGCGCCGGCGGTGTCGATGTGGGTGATCCCTTGTTGGACGGCCTCACGCAGGACGGCGAGCGCGCCGTCGTGGTCGGCGGGCGGCCCCATGATCCCGGGGCCGGCGAGCTGCATGGCGCCGTAGCCGAAACGGCTGACGGTGAGGTCGCCGAGGGTCCAGGTGCCGCCGGGCAGTGCGGTGGAGGGCGTGTTCATGGTGGTGTCTGCGTCCTTCTGTGGTCGAGGCGTGCTGGAGAGCCGCCTGACGGGTGGGCCGGACGGGTCGGGTGTCGAGCGGTGCCGGGTGCTCACCGTGCTCACCGTGCTCATCTGAGGCGCCCGCGCGGAGGCCACGCTCGCGTGCCGCAGCGCGGTGACCGGTGCGCTGTGACCAGTGCCCTGTGACCGGCACTGGCGGCGGCGCCCGCCCCGTCCCTGCCGTCGATCCTCACCCGCGGGTGCCGGGCGCATCCAATACCGGCCCGGTGGCCTGTGATACCCGGGAGGTATCACAGGCGTACGCTGGGGCCGTGGACGCCCTGGAGACCCGCGAGCTGAGGTACTTCGTCGCCGTCGCCGAGGAGCTGCACTTCGGCCGCGCCGCAGCGCGCCTCGGAATGGCCCAGCCGCCGCTGTCGCGGGCGATCCAGCAGCTCGAACGGCGTCTCGGCGTGCGCCTGCTGGAGCGGGACCGGCGCGGGGTCACCCTGACCGGCGCCGGGGAGATGCTGCTGCACGAGGGCCGCGCGGCGCTCGACGCGGCCACCGCCGCCGTCCGCCGCACTCGCCGGGCCGGCGGCGCGGACGGCACCGGGAGTTCCCGCAACCGCCTGGTGCTCGCGGTGAAGGCCGGCTCGTCGCACGAGCTGCTGCACAAGCTCCTGGACGCCTACGCCGCCGAGCCCGGCGCCGCCGAGGTCGAAGTGCTGCCGAGCGGCACCTGCGAGCAGGGGGAGATGCTGCGCGACGGCCGCGCGGACGTGGCGCTCATGCACAAGCCGTTCAACTCCCTCGTCGGGTTCGACAGCGAGGAGCTGATGACCGAGGGGCAGGTCGCGATCCTGCCGGCCGGACACCCCCTCGCCGCACGCGGGTCGCTGACCGTGGCCGAGGTCACCGACCTCCCCGACCTCCCGCTCGCCCGGTGGGCCCGGGACGGCGCGTACCCGCCCGGGCCCGGCCCGGAGATCCGCGACCAGACGCAGCTGGCCCAGCTGATCGCCCTCGGCCGCACCGTGGCCGTCTTCCCCGAGTCCGCCCGCGCCTGGCTGTGGGCCGAGCACACCGCCGTCCCGCTGACCGACGCGCCGCCCGTGGTCACCCACATCGCCTGGCCGGCGCACAGCCGTTCCCTCGCCCTGGCGGCCCTGATCCGCACGGCCACGCGCCTGTAGTCGACCTCGCGCGCCCAGTGAGCGCGGAGCCGGCCGGACGGGCTACTCCCCGTCCGCCCGGCCGGGGTGCTGCGGCCGGTGATGGTCCGTCAGAATGCCTAGTAGATCGGTGAGTTGCTCTTGCTGCTCCGGCGTGAGCGGGGCCAGGAGTTCCCGCTGGGCGTCGGTGATGAGCGTGTCGAGGCGTTCCAGGCGGCGCCGGCCGGCGGAGGTCAGGGTGATGACGTTGCGGCGACGGTCGGCCGGGTCGGGGTCGCGGCGGATGCAGCCGGCGTCGGACAGCTGGTTGAGCACCGCGACCATGTCGCTGCGGTAGATGCCGGTACGGCGGCTCAGCTCCGCCTGGCTGGCGGCGCCGGCCTCGTCGAGCGCGACCAGGACGGCGAAGTGCCACTTGTGCGCGCCCTCGGCGGCCAGCCGGTCCCCGACGAGCCGGTCGGCGACAGCGGCGACCCCGGCGAGCAGGCGACTGGGGATGACGCGCAGCCGGGCCGGGGTGGCTTCGGGAGTCCGTGCCGGGATGGCTCCGGGGGTCGAGCTCATGGGTGGGTCCTCCGCCTCAGAACGGCTCTTGTGTTAGTGCCACTAACAGTCTACCTTCGTTAGTGCGACGAACGTTAGCCACACCAACGTTCCTGTCATCGACACGTCTGGAGCGCACCCATGATCGAGCCGTTCCGCATCGACATCCCGCAGGCCGACCTCGACGACCTGGCCGGCCGCCTCTCCCGCACCCGCTGGCCCGACGAGATCGCCGACGCCGGGTGGGACTACGGCTTTCCGCTGGCGCGGCTGCGGGAACTCGCCGAGCACTGGCGCACCGGGTACGACTGGCGCGCGCACGAGGCCCGGCTCAACGAACTGCCGCACTTCACCACCGGGATCGACGGCCAGACCGTGCACTTCGTCCACGTGCGGTCCCCGCGACCGGACGCGCTCGCACTGGTCCTCACGCACGGCTGGCCCGGTTCCTTCCTCGAATTCCTGGACGTCGTCGAGCCGTTGTCGCGCGACTTCCACCTGGTGATCCCGTCCATCCCGGGTTTCGGCTTCTCCGGCCCCACCCACGAGCGGGGGTGGGACGTCACGCGGGTCGCGCGGGCCTGGGCGGAGCTCATGCGCCGTCTCGGGTACGAGCGTTACGGCGCGCAGGGCGGCGACTTCGGCTCGGGCATCTCCCTGGCGCTCGGGGCGGTGGCGCCCGAGCAGGTCGTCGGCGTGCACGTCAACTACCTGCCGACCCGGCCGGACCCGGACGCCGGCGTCGCCCTGTCCGCCACGGACGAGGCCCGGCTGGACAAGGTCAGGCAGCTCATGGCCAACCGGCCGCCGTACCAGGCGCTCCAGGCCACGACCCCGCAGACCCTCGGCTACGCCCTGACCGACTCACCGGTCGGCCAACTCGCCTGGATCGCCGAGCGCTTCGCCCAGTGGACCGATCCGCGCACGCCCGTCGACGACGAGCGGATGCTCACCGACGTCTCGCTGTACTGGCTGACCGCCACCGCGGCGTCCTCGGCACGCCTGGGCCGCGAGTCACAGCGGCAGGCCCCCCGTTGCCCGGCCCCGGTGGGCGTGGCGGTGTTCGCGCACGACATCACCCAGTCGGTACGACCGCTCGCCGAGCGCCTGTACGACATCCGGCACTGGTCGGAGTTCGACCGCGGGGGTCACTTCGCCGCGATGGAGGTACCCGAGCTGTTCGCGGAGGACGTGCGGGACTTCTTCCTCTCCGGCCTCAAGCAGGACTAGGGACCATCGTCCTCCTGGTCCGGGCCTCCCGGTAGAGCTCCGCCAGCGCCTCGGCCATGCCCGAGACCGGGAACCGGGAGTTCACCGTGTCCCGCCCGGCGCGGGCCATGCGGGAGCGCTGCGGCTCGGGCAGGGCGACCAGCCGCTCCAGGTCCTCGGCCAGGGTGGCCGACGACGCGGTGTCCAGGAGGACGCCGTTGACGCCGTCGCGCAGGTAGTGGGCCACTCCCCCGCGGCGCGGGCCGGCGGCGGGCAGCCCCGCCTCCATCGCCTCGAGGACGGCGAGGCCGAACTCCTCCTTGGCGCTGGGGCACACGTACCAGGCGCGCGGACCGTGGACCGGGTCGCCCAGGGCGTGTTCCAGGCGTCGTACCGCCGCGTTGGGCAGGGCCGGACGTACGGCCAGCCGACGGGCCGCCTCGGGATGCCCGGCGACGAGGGACCGCAGGGCGTCCCTCATCTGCTCCTCCTCCGCCGTGGGGCGCTCGGCCGCACCGCCCACGAGCACCAGCGTGCTGGTGCGCCACAGACCGGCGGTGAGCCAGGCCCGCAGCAGCACGTCCTGCTGCTTGACGGGGTGCAGGCGCCCCACGCACAGCAGCAGCGGCAGGTCCCGGTCGGCGGGCGCGAGTCCGTCCGGGCGGTGCCCGCCGGAGAACAGTTCGGCGAGCAGGGCACGCCGAGCCGCGTCCTCGTCCTCGGCGGGGCGGTAGGGGGCGATGCCCTCCGGGGGCGCGGGCGGGCCGGCGGGACCGTGGCGGGCGGCCAGCAGCGGGAAGTGCCGGACGAGGTCGCGGGTGCCGCTCGGACCGGGGATCGCCACCACGGTGGCGGCGCGGTCGACGAGGCGGTCGGCGAGGAAGACCCGGTGCAGGGCGTCGCGGAGGCGGTGGGCCCGCTCCGGGTCGCGCGGGTCCGCCTGCCGGTGGCTCTCCACGAGGCGGCGGTGCGGATCGGGCGTCGCGGTGAACACCAGCCGGGCGTCGACGCTGTCGGCGGCCTGGGCGAGGGCCAGGCTGCCCTCGTCCGCGTAGCGCACGTGCAGGACGTCCACGGGCCGCCCGAGCAGGCCGAGCAGCCGGGTGGCCCACCAGGCCAGCGCCGGCCGGTGCTCCGGCAACCGGTGCTGCGGGGGCGGGCCGTCGGAGTCCACCGGCAGCCGGAGCAGCCAGTGCCCGGCGTGCCGCTCGCTCAACAGGCTGACGCCCGACGCCAGTTCGGCCTGCCCGGCGGTGACGATCGTGAGGACGCCCGCGAGGGAGCCGAGGTCCGCGAGGGCGTCGCCGAGGGCGCCCAGCAGCACGGACAAGCCGCCGCTGGCCCCCTGCCCCGGGGTGTCGAAGCCGCCCAGCAGCATGCTCTGCGCCACCAGCGGACCGGGTGCCCGGCCCGGACCGTCCGGCAGGGTGAGGTCCCGGCACAGCAGCAGGGCCTCGTACGGGTCGGCCGCCTCGGCCACCGGCGGCAGCAGCCGGCCGCCCGTGGGGTGCCCGTGCAGATGGCGCCAGAGGGCGTGCCGGATGGCGCGGCCCCCGGGCCCGGCGAGGCGCACCGCCTCCTCGGGGTCGAGCGGCCACAGTCCGGTCGCCGTGGCGAGGTCCAGCAGTTCCGCCACGTCCGGCGCGCCGGGCGCGAGCCGCAGGAGGGCGTGGCGCAGCGCGTCGCCGCACCACTCCGGGCCGTGCGCGCGGACGGTGCCCGGCCACAGGTCGGCGAGCACCGCCGCCGTCCGCGGTCCCTCCGCCGTGTGGGCGAGCAGCGCTTCCGGCGTGAGCGGCACGCCGAGCCGGGCCGCCTGCCGGAGGGAGGCCACCGCCACGTCCTCACGACCGAGTCCGGCCGCACGGCCGTGCGCCGCGCCCCGAGGCATCAGCCCGTACTCGGCCTCCAGCAGCAGGGCGAGGTCGTCGCCCCCCACCGGGGACGGCCCGGGCCGCCACCGTACGGCCGGGGAACGGGTGAAGAAGGCGCGGCGGGCGTCGACCAGCGGGTCCCCGTCGGCGCGGGAAGGCGGCGCGAGGCAGTCGTCGGGCCGGGTCATGGGGGTGGACGCGGACACGGGGGCTCCCTTGAGTGGTCGTTCGAGGGGGGTTCGTCAGCGGGGCGAGGGCCGGATGCGCGGGCGGGAACGTGCAGCGTTCCGTTCACCGCCTCCGGGGTCCGGCCCGGGGCGGGTCCTTCAGGTCACCGGGGCGCCGTCTGCCCGGAACCTTCTCCCTCCGCCTGCGCCCAGGGCGCCATGTCTTCTTCCGCCTGCGTCACGGGGGTCACGAGCGTCAGGAACCGCCCCACGCTCAGGTGCGCCTCCGACGGATGGTGCAGGGCGCGGTCCGCGTCGATGGTGTACCGGGTGTTCCGGCCCACGCGTCGCCGGGTGAGGTACCCGGCGGCCTCCAGGTCACGGACGACGTTCGACGTGGCCCGTTCGGTGATGTGGCACGCCAGGGCGATGTCCCGCACGCGGCAGGCGGGGTCACGGGCGATGGCCAGCAGGACCCGGGCGTGCGCCGTGAGGAACGCCCGTGCTCGGACCGTCGGGTTCACCGGGAGACCTGCCCTTCGTCAACGACCGGCGGGGGCGAGCTCCCCGTCTCCGTCAGAGGAGGTCACGAGACGGGGAACTCACCCACTCTTCCGCCCGGGTCCGGCTCCTGGATGCGGCTCCCGGATGCGGCTTCCTCCCACGGACCCCGAATCCGATGCACGATCGCTGCGAGTTGTTCCTCAGGACGGTCGCGCGGAGGCTGGGCGCACGGTCCTCAGGCGTGCGTGAGGGCAGCGGTCCCACGGTCGTGGGCCCCGCACAGCCTCGGAAACGGGAGTGGTCGATCATGACAACCACACGGACGGTTCCTCCGACGACGTCCTCCGCGCACCACCACGGGTCCGACGGGTCCGAAGGGTCCGGCGGGTCCGGCGGGTCCTGCGGGTCCGACCTCGCCACCCGGTTCGCCGCCGGCGACGAGTCCGCACTCGCCGAGGCGTACCGCACCTGGGGCGTCATGGTGCAGGGCATGTGCCGCCGCACCCTGGGCGACGTGCACGAGGCCGAGGACGTGACGCAGACGGTCTTCCTCGCGGCCTGGCGCGGTCGCGCCGGGTTCCGCCCCGAGCGCGGTGCGCTCTCCGCCTGGCTGGTGGGCATCACCCGCCGCAAGATCGCCGACGCCCTGGAGGCGCGCAGCCGCCGCGCCACCCTGGTCGCCACGGCCGGCTCCCTGCTCACCGTCGGCGAAGGACCGGGGGACGCGGACCCGCAGTCGGCGCTCGACCGCGTCCTGATCAGCCAGTCGCTGACCGAGCTGAGCGCGCAACAGCGGACGGTGATCGAACTGGCCTTCTTCAAGGACCTCACGCAGACGCAGATCGCCCAGGTCACCGGCTGGCCCCTGGGCACCGTGAAGAGCCACACGCGCCGGGGGCTGCGGCGCCTCGGCGACTGCCTGAGCCACCACTGAGGCCCCCGTCCAGGGGCCGGACCGCTGTCGCTCGGCCGGCACTCGACCGACCGCGCATCAGCCACGAGCCCCTGTCCGACGACTGACCGACGCGGGAACGATGCAAGCTCGGAGCCTCGACCGATCGCCCCTCCGCTCCCGGCCGACCTCGCCCCGCCCGCATCCGCGGATCCCCTCGCGCCGGAAGAGCGGGCATGGCGACCCCCCAGCGTGACGAACTGCCCGTCGCGGGGCTGACCACCGGCCAGCTCGCCCGTCTGCTCGGTGTCTCCCCGACGACCCTGCGGTCGTGGGACCGCCGCTACGGCTTCGGGCCGGCGTCCCGGGCCGACGGACGCCACCGGCGCTGGTCACCCGACGACGTGGCCATGGCGCAGGAGATGTGCCGGCTCACCGCCACGGGAACACCCCCGGCCGAGGCCGCACGCACCGCGCGGCTGCACGCGCGTGGCGCCGACGGCACGGGCGGGCCGGGCGAATGGTCCCCGGTCCCGTCGGACGGGACGGACGGGACCGCAGCGCGAGCCGGGAGCGGGCTGCCGCTCGGACGCGTCCGGTCCGAGTGCCGCGGGCTCGCCCGTGCCGCGGTGCGGCTCGACGCGGAAGAGGTGCGGGAGCTGTTGCGGCGGGCCGTGGCCCACCACGGTCCCGCGGTGGCGTGGGAGGAGGTCATGTCGCCCGCGCTCCAGGCCGTCGGACGCAAGTGGCAGTCCTCGGGCGAGGAGGGCGAACAGTACGTCGAGGTGGAGCACCTGCTGTCCTGGCACATCTCCGCCGCCCTGCGCCACTACTACCTGGACGCCGCACGCCCCCGCCGCGCCGCCGCCGGGCTTCCCGTCCTGCTGTCCTGCCTCCCGGGGGAACAGCACACGCTCCCGCTCGACGTGCTCACCGCCGTCCTCGGCGACGAGGGCCTGGCGGTCCTCATGCTGGGCGGATCGGTACCGGCCGACGCGCTGATCACCGCGGTACGGCGCGTCGCGTCGCTCGCCGTGGTCCTGTGGGCCCAGACCAGCGACACGGCGGACCTGGCCCTCGCCCGCCGGGTCGCCGGGGCGCGCTGGGGTGTCCGGGGCGCGCGGACGCAGACGCCGGTCCTCCTGTGCGGCCCCGGCTGGCACCCGGTGACGGACGACGCGGAGCCGTCCGAACTCACCCACGTGACAAGCCTGCACGACGCGGTGCGCACGCTCACCGGGCTCGGGCGGGAACGCCCCGCCCGGTGAGCGAGTGCCTGTGGTGCACGCCGTAGCGACCGCCTTCCTTCACCACGGCGTGCGCCTTCACGCGTAGGGGC
>NZ_KQ948567.1 GCF_001514125.1 Streptomyces longwoodensis
CAGCAGGAGCAGGGCGTCGTACGGGGTGGCATCGAGCACGTCTGGCATGGGTCGATCCTGCCACCAGCCGCTGACACCGGGAAAACGGCGGGGCGGCCGACGGAGTTCCCGGCCCCCTCCCGGGTGGTGCATGAGGGTGCCCTCACTCGTAAGCTGTATCGACTGCATTCGCACCTTACGAGCTCACCGCGCACCCCGCCGTCCCCGCGCGCGTGACCGCACCGACCGGAGCCGCCCGTGCCCAGCCCCTACCGCGCCCTGTTCGCCGCCCCCGGCTCCAGGAGCTTCTCGGCTGCCGGGTTCATCGGCCGGATGCCGCTGTCGATGATGGGCATCGGCGTGGTCACGATGGTCTCGCAGCTCACCGGGCGCTACGGACTCGCGGGGGCGCTGTCGGCGACCATCGCGCTCTCGGCGGCGCTGATCGGGCCGCAGATCTCGCGCCTGGTCGACCAGCACGGGCAGCGCCGGGTGCTGCGCCCGGCGACCCTGGTGGCGCTCGCGGCGGCGGCCGGGCTGCTGCTCGCCGCGCACTTCGACTGGCCGGAGGCGGTGCTGTTCGTGTGTGCGGCCGGCATCGGCTCGGTGCCGAGCCTCGGCGCGATGATCCGGGCGCGCTGGGCGGCGGTGTACCGGGGCACGCCCCAGCTGCACACGGCGTACTCGTTCGAGTCCGTGGTGGACGAGGTGTGCTTCATCTTCGGGCCGATCATCTCCATCGGCCTGTCGACGGCGTGGTTCCCGGAGGCGGGCCCGCTGCTGGCGGCGGGCTTCCTGGCGGCCGGTGTCTTCTGGCTGACCGCCCAGCGCGCCACCGAGCCGGAGCCGCACCCGCGCGGGCGCGACGGCCGCGGTGGCACGGCGCTGCGCTCCCCCGGCCTGCAGGTGCTGGTCGCCACCTTCGTGGCCACCGGTGCGATCTTCGGCGCGGTCGACGTGGTGACCGTCGCCTTCGCCGACGAGCGGGGCCACAAGAGCGCCGCGAGCGTCGTGCTCGCCCTGTACGCGGCGGGCTCCTGCGTGGCCGGGCTGGTCTTCGGACTGCTGCACGTGAAGGGGGCGCCGGAACGCCGCTGGCTCCTGGGCGTGCTCCTGATGTCCGTGAGTATGATCCCCCTCCTACTGGTCGGAAACTTGCCGTTTCTGGCCGTGGCGCTCTTCGTCGCGGGCCTGTTCATCGCTCCCACGATGATCACGACCATGTCCCTGATCGAGGAGCACGTACCACGCGCACAACTGACCGAGGGCATGACCTGGGTGAGCACGGGGCTCGCGGTCGGTGTGGCGCTGGGTTCGTCGGCGGCCGGCTGGGTCATCGACGCGGCCGGCGCCCGGGCCGGGTACGGGGTCCCGGCGGTGTCCGGGGCCGTCGCGGCCCTGGTCGGTTTCCTGGGGTTCCGCCGGCTCAGCAGGCCGGCTCCGGGTCGGGGAGGCACCGTTGAGCAGCACGACGAGCGGCAGGAACGGAACGTGGCGTAACTGGGGCGGCAACGTCGTCGCCCGGCCCGCGCGGGAGGTCACGCCCGCCTCCGTGGACGAACTGGCCGCGGAGGTCCGCCGGGCGGCCGAGGACGGCCTGACGGTCAAGGCCGTCGGCACGGGGCACTCCTTCACGGCGATAGCCGCCACGGACGGAGTGTTGATCCGCCCTCAACTGTTGACGGGCATCCGCGACATCGACCGTGACGCCATGACCGTCACGGTCGAGGCCGGGACGCCGCTCAAGCGACTCAACGTGGCCCTCGCGCGCGAGGGCCTGTCGCTGACCAACATGGGCGACATCATGGAGCAGACGGTCTCCGGCGCCACCAGCACGGGCACGCACGGCACGGGCCGCGAGTCCGGCTCCATCGCCGCCCAGATCCGGGGCCTGGAGCTGGTGACCGCCGACGGCTCGGTGCTCACCTGCTCCGAGAAGGAGAACCCGGACGTCTTCGCCGCCGCCCGGATCGGGCTCGGCGCGCTCGGCGTGGTCACCGCCCTCACCTTCGCCGTGGAGCCGGTCTTCCTGCTCTCCGCGCGCGAGGAGCCGATGCCGTTCGACAAGGTGCTCGCCGACTTCGACGAACTGTGGGCCGAGAACGAGCACTTCGAGTTCTACTGGTTCCCGCACACCGGCAACACCAACACCAAGCGCAACAACCGCAGCGCGGGCCCCCGGAAGCCGGTGCCGCAGCTCGCGGGCTGGTTCGAGGACGAGTTCCTCTCCAACGGCGTGTTCCAGGCGGCCCAGTGGGTCGGCCAGGCGGTGCCCGCGACCATCCCGGCGATCGCCCGGATCTCCAGCAAGGCGCTCTCCGCGCGCACCTACACCGACATCCCGTACAAGGTCTTCACCTCCCCGCGCCGGGTGCGCTTCGTGGAGATGGAGTACGCCGTTCCGCGCGAGGCGGTGACCGGGGCGCTGCGCGAGCTGAAGGCCATGGTCGAGCGATCCGGGCTGCGCGTCAGCTTCCCGGTCGAGGTGCGCACGGCGCCGGCCGACGACATCACCCTGTCCACCGCGTCCGGCCGGGACAGCGCGTACATCGCCGTCCACATGATGCGGGGGACGGCCTACCAGCGGTACTTCACCGACGCCGAGCGGATCTTCACCGCCCACGAGGGCCGGCCGCACTGGGGCAAGGTGCACACGCGCGACGCGGCGTACTTCGCCTCGGTCTACCCGCGCTTCGGGGAGTTCACGGCGCTTCGGGACCGGCTGGACCCGGACCGGCTGTTCCAGAACGACTACCTGCGGAGGGTGCTGGGCCAGTAGGGGCGGTGCCGGCCCCGTCGGAGGCGCCGGGTGCCGGGGTCTGCGAGGCGTCCGACCCGGTGTCCCCCGTGGCACCCGGCGTGGGGGTGGGGCTGGGGGTCGCGCCGGACGGCGTGCCGCTGTCCGTGGCCGTACCGCCCTCGTCCGTCGGGGTGCCGGAGGACGGACCGGCCGAGGGGGTCGGGTCGCCGTCGGCGGACGGTGTCGCGGCGGGCGGCGTCGGGGAGGGGTCGCCCCCGGAGCCGGACCGGGAGGTGCCGCCGGTGACCGCGTCGCTGACGGTGGTGCCCCGGCCGCCGCTGAAGCTGTCGCCCGACACCAGTTCGTACGCGGTGATCCCGGCCATGGTGACGCCGAACACCAGTGCGGCCGCGACGACCGGGCGCTTCCAGCTCCGGGTCCGCGCGCGGTAGACCGTGCCCGCCGAGTACTCCCCCGGCGCCCGGGGTCCGCGGGGCCCGCCGGGTGCCGAACGCGCCCTCGGTGCCGAGGTCTCGCGCGGCCGGGCGGCGACGGTCGCCCCACGGAGCTGCTCACCGGTCCGGCTGAAGAAGTGCTGGAAGACCGTGCCGCCGCAGGTGGCGACGATGCTGACGACACCGGCGCCCAGGATCGTGCCGTAGACCCCGAAGTACGAGGCGAGCTTGGCGGCGATCACGGCCGCCACGGCGCTGCCGGCCACCTGGGGGACGCTCAGGTCGAGGCGTTTCCCCGGCGGCGCCGCCACTTCCTCGGCGCTCTCCCCTCCTGGGGTCGACGTGTCGACGGCATCGGGCCTTTCGCGCATTCCGGAACCTTGCCTGCCTTTCCCGTACGTGATCCACGATCCACATGATCCACACGTTGACCGGCCAATCACCCTTGATCGGCCAACTGCACAAGAAGGGGACGTACGAGCGAAATCGATGGTTCCGATTCCGGGGATTCCGTGAAGTACGCCACGTGAACGATCACGACGGCCGCGTGACGGTCGGCCAAGTCGCACGCCTTGCCAGAAGTTGGGCGGCGCGCCAATCCACGCACGTGGCCCAAATGGAGTACTGTTGCGAGCCCTGGGTCCGGACTCCCGCCAGGGGTGTCCGGGGCCTTGCTGGACCGCCGGGAGGGGGCTTGTTGCTCAGGGTGAGCGAGTTGGTCACTCAGCGTGGCGAACAGGTAACCGTGCCATAACGGCGATCCGGGGTCCGAGCCCGACACGCCGGGCAACTCGGCAAGGTTGTGGCAGGCTGCACCCGGGCAGGCCACACTCGACTAGCGGAAGCAGCGACGCACGTGACGTCGGCAGGCACCACCCGGGAGGTCCCCATGCCCGAACTGCGTGTCGTGGCCGTCTCGAATGACGGCACACGGCTGGTGCTGAAGGCTGCGGACAGCACGGAGTACACGCTTCCGATCGACGAACGGCTCCGCGCCGCCGTGCGCGGCGACCGTCCCCGCCTCGGCCAGATCGAGATCGAGGTGGAGAGCCATCTCCGCCCCCGTGACATCCAGGCGCGCATACGTGCCGGCGCGACCGCGGAAGAGGTCGCCCAGATGGCCGGCATCCCCGTCGACCGCGTGCGCCGCTTCGAGGGGCCCGTGCTCGCCGAGCGCGCTTTCATGGCCGAGCGGGCCCGCAAGACGCCCGTCCGCCGCCCCGGTGAGAACGCCGCGGGACCCCAGCTCGGCGAGGCCGTCCAGGAGCGTCTGCTGCTGCGCGGCGCCGAGAAGGACACCGTGCAGTGGGACTCCTGGCGCCGCGACGACGGCACCTGGGAGGTCATGCTGGCCTACCAGGTGGCGGGCGAACCCCACTCGGCGAGCTGGACGTACGACCCGCCCCGGCGGCTCGTCCAGGCCGTCGACGAGGAGGCGCGCTCGCTGATCGGCGAGTCCGACGACCTCGCCGCGCCGGAGCCCAGCTTCCCGTTCGTCCCGCGCATCGCGCGCCTGCCGCGCGACCGCGGGATGGACCGCGCCCTCGACCGGCCGAGCTTGCCCGCGCAGGCCTCCGAGTCGGCCGAGGAGAGCACCGAGCGCGAACGGGACTCGCTGACCAGCCTCTTGGAGGCGGTGCCGAGCTTCCGCGGCGACCTGGTCGTCCCGGAGCGCCCCTCGGACGAGCCCGACGACGAGCCCGTGCCGGAGCCGGCCGCCGAGGAGCCCCCGGCGCCGGCCGCGTCCGCCGGCTCCGCCTACGCGGACGTCCTCATGCCGCGCTCGGTCGGCAGCCACCGCGACCGCCTGGTCGGCGCGACGGACCGTCAGGCCGAGGCGGACGGCGTCCGCCCGGGCCGCCGCGCGGCGGTCCCGAGCTGGGACGAGATCGTCTTCGGGACGCGCCGCAAGAAGCAGGAGTAGAGGCAGAGCAGGACAGGGCCAGGACACAGCGGTGAGGGCCGCGCCGGGAACGGTGCGGCCCTCAACCGTGTCACTGCGGGTCCGGTCCCACGGCCACCGGACGCGACGGGTCCGACGACCACTCCGACCAGGAACCGACGTACAGCGCCGCCTGGATGCCCGCCACCGCCAGCGCCAGCACCTCGTGCGCCCCCGACACGCCCGAGCCGCAGTACACGCCGACCTCGGTGCCGTCGGTGGCGCCCAGCGCCTTGAAGCGCGCGCCGAGCTCCTCGGCGGGCAGGAACCGGCCGTCCGGGCCGACGTTGTCGTTGGTGGGCGCGGAGACGGCGCCCGGGATGTGCCCGCCGACCCGGTCGATGGGCTCGACGTCGCCGCGGTACCGCTCACCCGCGCGCGCGTCGAACAGGACTCCGGAGCGGGCCAGCGCCGCGGCCCCGTCCGCGTCGAGCAGGCCTGCGGCCGCGGGAACGGGTGCGAAGTCGCCTTCGGCCGGCGAGGGGACGTCCGTGGAGAGCGGTCCCTCCCACGCCGTCAACCCGCCGTCGAGCACACTCACGTCCGGGTGACCCGTCCAGCGCAGCAGCCACCACGCGCGTGCCGCCGCCCAGCCCTGCCCGCCGTCGTACACGACGACCGGCCGCGCCGCCGACACGCCCGCCCGGCGCATCGCGGCGCCGAACTCCGCCAGGTCCGGCAGCGGATGGCGCCCCGCGGCACCAGCGGTGCCGGCCAACTCCCGGTCCAGGTCGACGAAGACGGCGCCCGGGAGGTGTCCGGCCAGGTATTCGGCGCGGCCGTCGAAGGGCGGCTCCCCGGCCGCCTTCGCCACGCTGAGCTGCCAGCGGACGTCGAGCAGCACCGGCGGGGTCCCGCCGGCCAGGGCGCTCGCGAGTTCGGATGCGGAGATGATGGCGTTCATGGGCCCATCCTCGCGCACGGGGTGGCCCCGCCGTCGATGTCCGGCTACTCTGCTCCGCCGGGCAGGCCCGGTCACGTGGCGTACGGGACCGGGCACGTGCCGTACAGCCGATCGACAGGCATCGGCCACCGCACCGAAACGGACGGGACACCGCACATCGGGCATCCTCCGGTCGCGGGCCACCGTGCGACGGCGCGCCCCGTGGCGCGCGGTACCACCGGTGGTGCGACCATCTGCGCGACGGCCGGAGGGCGGAAGCGACGCGGCCACCACGAGGGGCCGAGAAGAGAGTGACGATGACCGGGGCACGTGGGTCGGCCGGACACAACGGCGAAGCGCACGCTCGGTACGCGCCCGGCACACCCTGCTGGGTGAGTTTGATGGCGCACGGGTTGACGGCCACGCAGGAGTTCTACGGAGCCGTGTTCGGCTGGGAGTTCGTGCCCGGACCACCGCAACTGGGCCCGTACGCGCGGGCCCTGCTCGACGGCCGTGAGGTGGCCGGCATCGGCCAGCTCTCGCCGGACCGGCACCTGCCGGTCGCCTGGACGCCCTACCTCGCCTCGGACGACGTCGACGCCACCGCCGAGACGGTGCGGCTGTGCGGCGGCACCATCGGCGTGGGCCCCCTGGAGGCCGCCGACTTCGGCCGCCTCGCCATCGGCTCCGACCCCTCCGGCGCGGTGTTCGGCATCTGGCAGGGGGCCGCCCACCTCGGCACCGGCATCACGGGTGTGCACGGCACGCCCGCGTGGAACGAGCTGGTGACCATCGAGACGGCCGGCGTCGTCAAGTTCTACGAGACGGTGTTCGGTTACGAGCGCCGGGCCCCGGACCCCGCCGACCCGGACCACGTGACCCTCTGCCTCGACGGCCGCCCGGTCGCCGGCCTGCACGGCGTCGGTACCGCACTGCCCCGGGACCGGGGGCCGCACTGGATGACGTACTTCCAGGTCACGGACGTCGAGGCGGCCCTGTCCCTCGTCACCGAGCTGGGCGGGCGGGTGCTCACCGCGCCCCACGACGGCGCCCACGGGCGCGTGGCGACGGTCTCCGACCCCGAGGGGGCCGAGCTCGCCCTCGTGGAGGGGCCGCGCTGAGGGCCACCGCCGCGGGGCCCGCACGGGACGTCTTCGGGGATCCCTCCGCCCTCCGCGCCCAAAACCATGGTCAGGGAGGGCGTTTGCGGGAAAGAATGACGCCCATGACCGAAGGCCTCTCCATCGACCCCACCAAGCCGAGCATCGCGCGCGTCTACGACTACCTGCTCGGCGGCAAGGACAACTACGCGGTCGACCGGGAGGTGGGAGACGTGTTCAAGCGTGACCTGCCCGGTTCGGTTGCGATCGCGTTCGCCAACCGCGCGGCGCTGACCCGGGCGGTCCGGGAGATCGCTACGACCACCGGCGTACGGCAGTTCGTCGACCTGGGGAGCGGCCTGCCGACCGCCGACAACGTGCACGAGGTGGCGCAGCGGCACGCGCCGGGGTCGCGGGTCATATACGTCGACACCGACCCGCAGGTGCTGGTGCACGGCCGCGCGCTGCTGGAGAGGAACGAGCACACGCGCGTGGTCGCGGCGGACGTGCGCGAACCCGAGGCGATACGCCACCACCCGGACACCGTCGAGCTCATCGACTTCGAGCGGCCCGTCGCCGTGATGTTCAGCGCCATCCTGCACCACGTGAACGACGAGGAGGACCCGGCCGGCATCGTCCGCTACTGGAAGGACCAGGTGCCGTCGGGGAGTTACTTCTTCGTCAGCCACTTCCGGTCCGGCAACAACGCCGAGACGGCGGAGGCAGAGACGGTCCTGCAGCAGACGTTCGGCCGGGGCCGGTGGCGCACCGACGAGGAGATCCTGGCCCTGCTGGACGGCCTGGAGATACTCGAACCGGGCGTCGTCCCGGCGTCCCTGTGGCACCCCGACGAGGTGACCGAGGCCGACGGTCCGTGGCGCGGTCAGGCGCCTCGGGAGCTGACCGTCTGGGAGCACCTCATCGCCGCGACGCTGGCGCGCAAGCCGTAGGCGCCGCCGCTCGTCAGGCCTGGGTGACCGGCAGCACGTCGGGCGACAGGGCCGCCGCGCGGGCCGTCGCCGCCGTCATGCGGCGGCGGTGGTGGCGTCGGCACAGCACCTCGTAGCCCACGGTGGCCGACTGGTCGACGTCGCCGACGACGACCTGCGCGCCCTCGACGACCATGACACCGCCCACCGTACGGGCGTTGTGGGTGGCGCGGGCGCCGCACCAGCACAATGCCTCCACTTGGAGGACCTCCACCCGGTCGGCGAGTTCGACGAGGCGCTGGGAGCCGGGGAACAGCTTCGAGCGGAAGTCGGTCGTGATGCCGAACGCGTAGACGTCGATGCCCAGGTCGTCGACCACGCGCGCGAGCTGGTCGATCTGCTCCTCCGCCAGGAACTGCGCCTCGTCGGCGATCACGTAGTCCGCGCGGCCGCCCTGCGACAGGTGCTCGACGAGGTACGCGTACAGGTCCCGTCCGTCCTCGACCTCGACCGCGTCGGTGACCAGGCCGAGCCGCGAGGACAGCTTCCCCTGGCCGGCGCGGTCGTCCCGGGTGAAGATCATGCCGACCAGGCCGCGCGAGGAGCGGTTGTGCTCTATCTGGAGCGCCAGGGTGGACTTCCCGCAGTCCATGGTTCCGGAGAAGAACACCAGCTCGGGCATGGGGAGTCGAGCACCTTTCGGCATGGGGGGAGCAACGGGGCGTGGACGGGGGCGGGAGGCGTCAGGTTCGTACTTCGAGCAGCGGGACGAACTGCTCGGCAGGAGTGAGCGAGCCGTGGTTGCCGACCATGGCGGACTCCTTCGGCTCGCGCTCCGAGGCGATCAGGAGCACGTCGTCGTACGCGGCGGCGACCACGTCACCGATGCGCGCGTACACCCGGTCGTCGACGCGCGGCCCGAACCAGCCCGCCTCGATCGCCTCGTCCCGCGAGGCCACCCAGAACTGCTCCCCCAGCACCTCGCGCCAGCAGGTCAGCACGTCGTTCGCGGCGCCCGGCACCGCGTAGACGTGGCGGGCGCGGCCCTCGCCGCCGAGCAGGGCCACGCCGGCGCGCAGCTCCCAGTCCTCGTCGAAGTCGATGCGGTGTTCCTCGTCGAACGGGATGTCGACCATCCCGTGGTCGGCGGTGACGTACAGCGCGCTGCGCGGCGGGAGTTGCTCGGCGAGGCGCTGCGCCAACCGGTCGACGTACATGAGCTGGCCGCGCCAGGTGTCGGAGGCGACGCCGTAGCGGTGGCCGGCGCCGTCCAGCTCGGCGTAGTACGTGTAGACCAGCGCGCGGTCGGCGGCGGCGAGTTGCCCGGCGGCGAAGTCCACGCGCTCCTCGCCGGTGAGGCGTCCGTGGAAGGTGCCGCCGCTGAGCGCGACCTTGGTCAGCGGGGTGTTCTGGAAGGTCGGCGAGGACACCTGGGCGGCGTGCACGCCCGCGTCGTGGGCGAGCTGGAAGACCGTCGGGTACGGCTGCCAGGCGCCCGGTGCGGTCCACGGCTGCCAGCGCAGCTGGTTCATCAGCTCGCCGGTCTGCGGGTTGCGCACCGTGTAGCCGGGCAGGCCGTGGGCGCCGGGCGGCAGGCCGGTGCCGACGGAGGCGAGGGAGGTCGCGGTGGTCGCCGGGTAGCCGGCGGTGATCGGGCGACCGGTGCCGCCGCGGGAGGCGGGCAGCAGCGAGGTGAGGAACGGCGCCTCGTCCGGGTGGGCCCTCAGCTGCTCCCAGCCGAGGCCGTCGACCAGGAACACGCAGTTGCGGTCGGCCGGGGACAGTTCCTCGATGGTGGCCGTCAGGCCGGGCACGCCCGCGCCCGCGGCGAGCGTGGGCAGCAGGTCGGCGAGGGAGCCGCTGCCGTACTGCGGAGCGGGGGCGGAGCCGACGGCCAGCGGCTCGGCGTGCTGGTCCCAGGGCGCGGACTGGGTCATCAGCGGGTGAGGTCCGCGGTCGCCTCGGAGAGCGACTGGGCGAAGGCGAGCGCCTGGCGCACCGTCTCGGGCCCGTCGCCCGCCTCGCTCACGCGCAGGCTGAGGTCGTCGGCCGTCGAGTTGCCCGTGTAGCCGTGGTCGGCGTCGCAGTTGGGGTCGCCGCAGGCGGCCGGCTCCAGGTCGATGCGGGAGACCGCGCCCCAGCCGATGGTCAGCACGACCTCGCGCGGGAGGGTGCCCGGCGTGTACGACTCGGGGTTGGCGACCACCCGGCTGACCACCACCGAGGAGATCCGGCCGATCTTCACCGACTCCGTGGAGGTCGTGGCGTACGGCGTCGGGGAGGTGTCGTCGGCGGCCTGCTCGTCGGTGTGGCTGACGATGAAGCGGTGGGCGGTGAGGACCAGTACGGTCACGTGGCGGCGGACCTCGTTCTGGTCGAACGTGGTCTCCTGGTGGACCAGGTACGACCGGATGGGCTCGCCGCCCACGGCGGCCTCCACCGCCTCGGCCACGAGGGCCGGGTAGTAGCCGCTGCGCTCGATCGCCGCACGCAGCCCCTGGGTCGTCGTACTGGTCTTGGCCATGTGCTCCATCCTACGGGGACCCACTGACTGCGAGGGACGCCCGCGCGTCGTCTCAGTACACGGGGAGTGTCCGCGGGCCCAGGTCGTCGCGGGCGGGCGGCGGGGCCAGGCGGACGGACGCGTCGAGCACGCTCAGGCCGTGCGGGGCGACGACGACCGGCTCCAGGGTCACCGCGACGACCTCCGGGTGGTCGTCGACCAGCCGGGACAGCCGCAGCAGCAGGTCCTCCAGGGCCGGGGTGTCCACGGGCGTGGACCCGCGCCAGCCGAACAGCAGCGGTGCCGTGCGGATCGACCGCACCAGCGAGGTGGCGTCGCGGTCGGTGACCGGCACCAGGCGGTGCGCCATGTCGTCGAGCAGCTGGGAGGCGGCCCCGGCGAGCCCGAAGGACAGCACCGCTCCGGCCGCCGGGTCGATCACGGCCCGTACGACCGTGTCGACCCCGCGCGGCGCCATGCCCTGGACGACCGGCCGCAGCTCCTCGGGCTTGCCGAACAGCCCGGTCAACTCGGCGTACGCCCGGCGCAGTTGTTCCTCGTCCGCGAGGTCGAGCCGGACGCCGCCGAGGTCGGCGCGGTGCCGCAGGTGCGGGGCGGTGGCCTTCAGGGCGACGGGGTAGCCGAGGTCGCGGGCGGCGCGGGCGGCGTCGTCCGGGGTGGGCGCGGGCAGGGCACGGCGGACCCGGATGCCGTAGCGGCCGAGGAGTTCGCAGGCGTCGTCGGGGCCGAGGGTGAGGCCCTGTCCGCGGGCGAGCAGGCCGTCGATCAGGCGGGCGGCGCCCTTCTCGTCGATGTCCTCGTACTCGGGCACCCTGCCGGGGTCGGCGGCGTCGCGGCGCCACTGCCCGTAGCGGACGGCCTCGGCGAGGGCGCGCACCGCGCGTTCGGCGGCGGGGTAGGCGGGGATGAGGCGGGAGTCCTCGGGGGCGGGGGGCTGGGGGGTGGGGGTCTGTGGGGCGGGGGCCGCTGCCGCGCCGCTCGGCCCGGTGGTGGTGGCCGTGGCCGGCGTCGGTACGGCGGCCGGTTCCGCGGGCGGCCCCGTGGTCGTGTCGGGCGCGCGCGTGGTGCCGCGGGCGGGGGGCGCGGAGCCGGTGGCCTGGGGCGCGGTGCTGGTCGCTGCGGACAGGGCCTCGGCCAGGCCGCCCAGCTCGACGTGGACGACGAGCACCGGCTTGGTGGGCACCGCGGCCGCGGCGGACCGCAGGGCCTCGGCCAGCTCGGCGTCCCCGGGGGAGGACTCGCCGATCGCCGGGATCGCCGTCACCACCACCGCGTCGCAGGTGTCGTCGGCCAGGGCGCGCGAGAGGGCCGCGTGGAAGTCGTCGGCGGAGGCCTGGGTGGTGAGGTCGCGCGGGGGCTGGGGGCGCAGCCCGGCGGACACGCAGGCGTCGTACGTGAGGACGCCGAGCGACTCGGAGTTGCCCAGGATGGCCACCTTGGGCCCGCGGGGCAGCGGCTGGCGGGCGAGCAGCAGGCCGGTGTCGACGAGTTCGGTGATGGTGTCGACGCGGATGACGCCGGCCTGCCGCAGCAGCGCGGAGACGGTGGTGTGCGGCAGGCGCGTGGCGCGCACGGCGTGGCCCTGCGGTGCCGATCCGGCGCCCTGTACGACGACCAGCGGCTTGGCGACCGCCGTGCGCCGCGAGAGGCGGGTGAACTTGCGGGGGTTGCCGATGGACTCGAGGTACATCAGGACGACGTCGGTGTCCGGGTCGTCGTACCAGTACTGCAGGACGTCGTTGCCGGAGACGTCCGCGCGGTTGCCGGCGGAGACGAATGTCGACACGCCGGTCACGCCGGTGACGCCGCCGCCGCGCCGGTGCAGCCGGGACAGCAGGGCGGTGCCGATCGCGCCGGACTGGGTGAACAGGCCGATCCGGCCGGCCCGGGGCAGCTCGGGTGCGAGGGAGGCGTTGAGGAGCACCTCCGGAGAGGTGTTGATGACGCCGAAGGAGTTCGGGCCGATGATCCGCATGCCGTACGCGCGTGCCTGGCGGACGAGCGCGCGCTGGCGTTCGCGCCCCTCGGGGCCGCTCTCGGCGTACCCGGCGGAGACCACGACGAGTCCCTGCACGCCGTGGGCGCCGCACTCGGTGACGGCCTCGGGCACGTGCTCGGCGGGGACGGCGACGACGGCGAGGTCGACCGGGCCGTCGATGTCCCGCACGGACCGGTGGGCGGGCACGCCGTCGAGTTCCCGGAGGTCGTCGGGGAACGCCTTGTTGACCGCGTGCAGGCGTCCGGTGAAGCCGGACGCGCGGATGTTGTGCAGCAGGCCGCGGCCGACGCCGCCGGGGGTGCGGCCGGTGCCGATGACGGCGACCGAGCCGGGTGCCAGCAGCCGCCGGACCGAGCGGGCCTCGGCACGCTGTTCCCGCGCGCGCTGCACGGCGAGGGAGCGCTCGGTGGGCTCCAGGTCGAACTCCAGGCGGACGACGCCGTCCTCGAAGCTGCGCTTCTGGGTGTAGCCGGCGTCGGTGAACACCTTGATCATCTTGGTGTTGGCGGGCAGCACCTCGGCGGCGAAGCGGCGGATGCCGCGCTCCCGCGCGACGGCGGCGATGTGTTCGAGCAGGGCGGAGGCGACGCCCCGGCCCTGGTGGGCGTCCTGCACGAGGAAGGCGACCTCGGCCTCGTCGGCGGGCGCGGAGGCGGCCATGCCGTCGGCGCCGATCCGGTCGTAGCGTACGGTGGCGATGAACTCGCCGCCGACCGTGGCGGCGAGTCCCACCCGGTCCACGAAGTCGTGGTGCGTGAAGCGGTGGACGTCCTTGGCGGACAGGCGCGGGTAGGGCGCGAAGAAGCGGTAGTACTTCGACTCGTCCGACACCTGCTCGTAGAAGCTGACCAGGCGCTCGGCGTCGTCGACGGTGATCGGGCGGATGCGCGCGGTGCCGCCGTCGCGCAGCACCACGTCGGCTTCCCAGTGGGCGGGGTACTCCGGCCGGTCCGAGGCGCTCTGCATGGGGCCCAGCGTACGGCTAGCGTCCGACAACGGCGCGAGGCAGTCTGTGGAGGACGCAGCCCGGGTCGAGGCCGCGGCCCGGCGCCCCCTCCGGAGGGGATCGCAGGACCCTCGAGGGCACGCGTCACGATGTGGAACACTGGTCTAGACAACCCTGAGACACTGAAGGGCAGCATCACATGGCTGAGCGCCGCGTCAACGTCGGCTGGGCCGAGGGCCTCCACGCCCGCCCCGCTTCCATCTTCGTCCGGGCCGCCACGGCCACAGGCGTCCCCGTGACGATCGCCAAGGCCGACGGCAACCCCGTCAACGCGGCCTCCATGCTGGCCGTGCTGGGCCTGGGCGCCCAGGGCGGCGAGGAGATCGTGCTCGCCTCCGACGCCGAGGGCGCGGACGCCGCCCTCGACCGGCTGGCGAAGCTGGTCGCCGAGGGGCTCGAGGAGCTTCCCGAGACCGTCTGAGCACCGGGCCGTCACTCCCCGCGCGGGAGGACGCCCACCGCCGTACGCCGAGCCGCGCCGCCCGCACCGGGCGGCGCGGCTTCGTCGTCCCCCCGGATGCCGTCCGACCGTTTTCGGAGCCGTTCTCGGACCGTGCCACGATCCCGCCCGGGAAATGCTCGGGCGCCCGGAATTCCGCGCGCGGGCACACGGAAGGAGCGCCGTCGCGAATTCACGACGGACGCACAAAAAGACAGCCCGAAAACCCGGCCGTCGAATAACTCTTCTTTGTATACGGCGCTCGTGTTAATGCCGCTGGCCCGAGATGTTTACGGGATGTTGCGAAGTCCTCACACGGTCCTGGCGGTCCCCGCCGCCGGAGAAGCGCAGCCGGTGCGCGCTCGTGGAGCGCTCGGTGTGCAGCGCCGTGACCGCCCGCGCGCGCTCGCCGTCGCCGCGCGCCACCGCGTCGACGATCGCCCCGTGCTCCGCCCAGGTGTCCGCCGGGCTCGCGGGGGCCTCCACGGAGTACATCCAGGCGATCTTGTGGCGCAGCTGGGTGAGCGTGGACGTCAGGGCGTGGCTGCCGGAGGCCTGGGCGAGCGTCTCGTGGAACCAGCCGCCCAGGGACCGCAGGTCGTCGCTGCTGCCCCGCCGGGCCCGCTCCTGGCCGAGCCGCACCAGGCCGCGCAGCACCTTGAGGTGTGCCTCGGTGCGACGCTGGGCGGCCCGGGAGGCGCCGAGCGGCTCGAGGAGCAGGCGCATCTCCAGCAGGTCGGCGGCCTCCTGCTCGGTCGGCTCGGCGACGCACGCGCCCGCGTGCCGCCGCGTGACCACGAAACCCTCGGCCTCCAGGGTGCGCAGGGCCTCCCGGACGGGGACCCGCGAGACGCCGTAACGGCGGGCGAGGAGTTCCTCGGTCAGCCGGCCTCCGCGCTCGTAGACACCCGCGACGATGTCGTCGCGGATGGCCGTGCACACCGAGTGCGCGGGAATGCGCATGACCGACCTCCGCATTAATCCCCGTGAAACGTCGATGACGACGTGTGCTCAGCGACTCTAATGCAAACGGCCGGAATTTCCGACGCCGGTCCGGAATCCAGGGATATTTTTTGGACAACGGGCCGTGAGAAACGCGAAAGCCCCGGCTCGGGGAGCCGGGGCCGCGGGTGTCCGTCGCCGGGTGGCGTCAGACGTTCACGCCGTGCTTGCGCAGGTACGCGATCGGGTCGATGTCCGAGCCGTACTCGGCCGTGGTGCGCGCCTCGAAGTGCAGGTGCGGGCCGGTCGCGTTGCCGGTCGCGCCCGAGAGGCCGAGCTGCTGGCCGGGGACGACCGTCTGGCCGACGGAGACGGCCAGCGACGACAGGTGCCCGTACTGGGTGTACACGCCGTCGCTCATGCGGATCACGACCTGGTTGCCGTAGGCGCCGCCCCAGCCGGCCGCGACGACCGTGCCGTGGCCGACCGCGTGCACGGTGGTGCCGCTCGCGGCGTGGAAGTCGATGCCGGTGTGGGTGCCGGAGGACCACAGGGAGCCGCCGGTGCGGTACCCGGTGGACACGTAGGAGTGCGCGATCGGCGTCACGAACGTGTTGAGCCGCTTGCGCTCGGCCTCGCGGGCGGCGCGGGCCCGGGCCTCGCGCTCCAGCTTCGCCTTCTTCACGGCCCTCTCGCGCGCGGCCTCCGCGGCGGCCTTCTCCGCGGCCGCCTGCTTCTGCGCGGCGGCCTGGTCGTCGACCTGCTGGGCGACCGAGTCGTTCACGGTGAGGACGGGGATGAGGCCGGTCTGCTCGACGGTGGGCTCGGCGGCCAGGGCCGGGGAGGCCACGGTGGCGAGGACGCCGGTGGTGGTGAGCGCCGCGACGCCCGCCGCACGGGCGGTGGTGCGCTGGAGACGGCCGGGACGACGGTGCTTACCCGTGGCGCAGCTGAACGCCATGTAGTGGTGCTGTCCTTTCCTTCCCTCTCGCCTACCGGGTTAGCTGACGGGTTCGGAGCAGGAAGGTCTCCTACGGGCCCCCCTCGCGACACGCGCGGGCGCCCGATTCACCCCAGGGACTGATGGGTCCCCGGCTCCCCTGGCTCGCGCCGTACGGGGACTCGGCGATGACTGTCCGGTGCCGCGGGTGCGGCGCACTGCCTGACGGACAGCCCGGACGAACTTAGAGTGGGCCGCCTTCGATTCCCAAACGGAACCGGGCTTTTGTAGCGCATCCCACAGGGCAGAGCGGCAACCACTCGCCCAATTCGGACACGCAGGGGCCCTGGTGACGCTTCCGTCGCCCAGGGCCCCTGTACCGCACGCGGTGTTGACGCGCCGTACGCGCGGCGTGCCGACCCGGCCTACTCGGCCGCGACCACCGTCACCTCGCCGATGCCCAGCGCCTCGACGGGCTCCTTGATCGTGGCGGCGTCGCCGACGAGCACCGTCACCAGGCGGTCCACCGGGAAGGCGTTGACCACGGCCGCGGTGGCCTCGACGGTGCCGGTGGCGGCGAGCTGCTGGTAGAGCGTGGCCTGGAAGTCGTCGGGCAGGTGCTGCTCGACCTGGTCGGCCAGCGTGCCGGCGACCGCCGCGGCGGTCTCGTACTTCAGCGGCGCCACCCCGACGAGGTTCTGCACGGCGACGTCGCGCTCGGCGTCGGTCAGGCCCTCCTCGGCGAGCGTGCGCAGCACCTTCCACAGGTCGTCCAGCGCGGGACCGGTGTTGGGCGTGTCGACGGAACCGCTGATGGCGAGCATCGAGGCGCCCGACCCGTCCGGCGCGGAGCGCAGCACCTGGCCGAACGCGCGCACGCCGTACGTGTAGCCCTTCTCCTCGCGCAGGACGCGGTCCAGGCGGGAGGTGAGGGTGCCGCCGAGGCAGTACGTGCCGAGCACCTGCGCGGGCCACACCCGGTCGTGCCGGTCGGGACCGATGCGGCCGATGAGCAGCTGCGTCTGGACGGCGCCGGGCCGGTCCACGATCACCACGCGCCCGGTGTCGTCGGCGGTCACCGGCGGCACGGGACGCGGCTGCGCGGCGGAGCCGGTCCAGGCGCCCAGGGTGTCGCCGAGCAGCGCGGTCAGGTCCACGCCGGTGAGGTCGCCGACGACGACGGCGGTGGCCGTGGCCGGGCGGACGTGCCGCTCGTAGAAGGCGCGCACGGCCGCGGCGTCGATCGCCTCGACCGTCTCCGCGGTGCCCTGGCGCGGGCGCGACATGCGGGCCGTCGCCGGGAACAGCTGCCGGGAGAGCTCCTTGGCGGCCCGGCGCGAGGGGTTGGCCAGCTCGTGCGGGATCTCGTCGAGGCGGTTGCGCACCAGGCGCTCGACCTCGCCGTCGGCGAACGCGGGCGCGCGCAGCGCGTCGGCGACCAGCCCGAGCCCCTTGGACAGGCGCGAGACGGGCACTTCGAGGCTCAGCCGGACGCCGGGGTGGTCAGCGTGCGCGTCGAGGGTGGCGCCGCAGCGCTCCAGCTCGGCGGCGAACTCCTCGGCGGAGTGCTTGTCGGTGCCCTCGGAGAAGGCCCGCGCCATGATCGTGGCGACGCCGTCCAGGCCGGCCGGCTCGGCGTCCAGGGGCGCGTCGAGCAGGACCTCGACGGCCACGAGGCGCTGGCCGGGGCGGTGGCAGTGCAGCACCGTCAGACCGTTGTCGAGCGTGGCGCGCTCGGGCGCGGGGAACGCCCACGGCTTGGCCTCGCCCGCGCTCGGCCGGGGGTGGAACTCCATCGTGGCGAGCTCGGTCACTTGGCCGCCTCCTCGTTGTCGTCGGCTTCCACGGTGGCCGCGGACTCCGGGTCTTCGGTGCCCTCGACGTCCTCGACGTGCTCCGGGGCGAGCGGTTCGTAGACCAGCACCGCGCGGTTGTCGGGGCGCAGTCGCGCCTGGGCGATCTCGCGCACCTCCTCGGGCGTCACCTCCAGCACCCGCTGGACGGCCGTCAGGGCGAGCTGCGGGTCACCGAACAGGACCGCGAAGCGGCACAGTTCGTCGGCGCGGCCCGCGACCGTGCCGAGCCGGTCCAGCCACTCGCGCTCCAACTGCGCCTGGGCGCGCTCCATCTCCTCGGCCGTGGGGCCCTCCTCGGCGAACCGGGCGAGCTCCTCGTCGATGGCCGCCTCGATGACGGGCACCTCGACGTCGCCGGACGTCTTCACGTCCAGCCAGCCCAGGGAGGGCGCACCGGCCAGCCGCAGCAGGCCGAAGCCGGCCGCGACGGCCGTACGGTCGCGGCGCACCAGGCGGTTGTACAGGCGGGAGGACTCGCCGCCGCCGAGGACGGTCAGGGCGAGGTCGGCGGCGTCGCACGCGCGCGTGCCGTCCTGGGGCAGGCGGTAGGCGGCCATGAGGGCGCGCGCCGGGACCTCCTCCTCGACGACCTCGCGCAGCTGCTCGCCGATGACGTCGGGCAGCGAGCCGTCGCGCGGGGCGGGCTTGCCGTCGTGCGCGGCGATGGAGCCGAAGTACTTCTCGACCCAGGCGAGCGTCTGCTCGGGGTCGATGTCGCCGACCACGGACAGCACGGCGTTGTTCGGCGCGTAGTAGGTGCGGAAGAACGCGCGCGCGTCCTCCAGCGTCGCCGCGTCCAGGTCAGCCATGGAGCCGATCGGCGTGTGGTGGTACGGGTGGCCCTCGGGGTAGACCAGCGCGGTCAGCTTCTCGAACGCCGTGCCGTACGGGACGTTGTCGTAGCGCTGGCGGCGCTCGTTCTTGACGACGTCGCGCTGGTTCTCCATCGACTCGTCGTCCAGGGCGGCCAGCAGCGAGCCCATGCGGTCGGCCTCCAGCCAGAGGGCGAGCTCCAGCTGGTGGGCCGGCATGGTCTCGAAGTAGTTGGTGCGCTCGAAGCTCGTGGTGCCGTTGAGCGAGCCGCCCGCGCCCTGCACCAGCTCGAAGTGGCCGTTGCCCTTGACCTGGGCGGAGCCCTGGAACATCAGGTGCTCGAAGAGGTGAGCCAGGCCGGTACGGCCCTTGACTTCGTGGCGCGAGCCGACGTCGTACCAGAGGCACACCGCGGCGACCGGGGTCAGGTGGTCCTCGGAAAGCACCACGCGCAGGCCGTTGGCCAGGCGGTGCTCGGTCGCTGTCAGGCCCCCGGAGCCTGCCTGGGCTGTGGCCGTGTGACCCATGGGCATGTACGTCCCTTCGATCGCGGACGCGGTCGTCGAACCGCGCTGTTCCTGCCGGTCCTGTCACTGTATGCAAGCGTGCCGACGGTCGGCGAAGTCCCCGCCGCACGTACGCCCACAGCGGATCGCGTAGCCTGCGGTCAGCCGCGGGGAGGGACGTCCACGGGCCGGCCGGTCCGCCGGGACCGGGTCCTCGCCCGCGTTGTCAGTGCCGCGGTCCACAATGGACCGCACAGATCGCGTCACACGCTACAGATCCCGTCACACGCTTCAGCGAGAGCGAGCCGGAGGGGCGCCCCCGTCGGCGAGCTACCAGGAACCAGGAGGAGCCGGCAGCGATGGCCCGCCGCAGCACGAAGACCCCGCCGCCCGACGACGCGTTCGAGGAGAGGATCCTCGACATCGACGTGGTCGACGAGATGCAGGGCTCCTTCCTCGAGTACGCGTACTCGGTCATCTACTCCCGCGCCCTGCCGGACGCCCGCGACGGACTCAAGCCCGTGCACCGCCGCATCGTCTACCAGATGAACGAGATGGGCCTGCGGCCCGACCGCGGGTACGTCAAGTGCGCGCGCGTGGTCGGCGAGGTGATGGGCAAGCTCCACCCGCACGGCGACGCGTCGATCTACGACGCCCTGGTGCGCATGGCGCAGCCCTTCTCCATGCGGGTGCCGCTGGTCGACGGCCACGGCAACTTCGGCTCGCTGGGCAACGACGACCCGCCCGCCGCCATGCGGTACACCGAGTGCCGGATGGCCGCGGCGACGGGCCTGATGACCGAGTCCATCGACGAGGACACGGTCGACTTCCAGCCCAACTACGACGGGCAGGAGCAGGAGCCGGTCGCGCTCCCGGCCGCCTTCCCGAACCTGCTGGTCAACGGCGCCTCCGGCATCGCGGTCGGCATGGCGACGAACATGCCGCCGCACAACCTGGGCGAGGTGATCGCCGCCGCCCGGCACCTGATCCGCCACCCGGGCGCGGACCTCGACGCCCTGATGCGGCACATCCCGGGCCCCGACCTGCCCACGGGCGGCCGGATCGTCGGGCTGGACGGCATCCGCGACGCCTACGAGACGGGCCGCGGCACGTTCAAGATCCGCGCCACGGTGTCGGTGGACACCGTCACCGCCCGCCGCAAGGGCCTGGTGGTCACCGAGCTGCCCTTCACCGTGGGCCCCGAGAAGGTCATCGCCAAGATCAAGGACCTGGTGGGCTCGAAGAAGCTCCAGGGCATCGCCGACGTCAAGGACCTCACCGACCGCGAGCACGGCCTGCGCCTGGTCATCGAGATCAAGAACGGCTTCGTGCCGGAGGCGGTCCTGGAGCAGCTGTACAAGCTGACGCCCATGGAGGAGTCCTTCGGCATCAACAACGTGGCGCTGGTGGACGGCCAGCCGCTCACGCTCGGCCTGAAGGAGCTGCTGGAGGTCTACCTCGACCACCGCTTCAACGTGGTGCGCCGACGCAGCGAGTTCCGCCGCGGCAAGCGCCGCGACCGGCTGCACCTGGTGGAGGGCCTGCTCACCGCCCTCGTCGACATCGACGAGGTCATCCGGCTGATCCGCTCCAGCGACAACAGCGCGCAGGCCAAGGAGCGCCTGATGGAGCGCTTCTCGCTGAGCGAGGTCCAGACGCAGTACATCCTCGACACCCCGCTGCGCCGCCTCACCCGGTACGACCGCATCGAGCTGGAGGCGGAGAAGGACCGGCTCACCGAGGAGATCGCCGAGCTGACCCGGATCCTCGACTCGGACGCGGAGCTGCGCAAGCTGGTCTCGGCCGAACTGGCCGCGGTGGCCAAGAAGTTCGCCACCGAGCGGCGCACGGTGCTGCTGGAGTCGGCCGGCAGCACGGCCGCGGCCGTACCGCTCCAGGTCGCCGACGACCCGTGCCGGGTGCTGCTGTCCTCCACCGGCCTGCTGGCGCGCACGGCCAACGACGAGCCGTTCGCGGCCGACGAGGACGCCCGGCGCACCAAGCACGACGTGATCGTCTCGGCCGTGCCGGCCACCGCGCGCGGGGAGATCGGCGCGGTCACCTCGGCGGGCCGGCTGCTGCGCATCAACGTCGTCGACCTGCCGCAGCTGCCGGACACGGCCACCGTGCCGAACCTCTCGGGCGGCGCCCCGCTGGCCGAGTTCGTCACCCTGGAGGACGACGAGACGGTGGTCTGCCTGACCACGCTCGACGAGTCCTCCCCCGGGCTGGCGCTCGGCACGGAGCAGGGCGTGGTCAAGCGGGTGGTGCCCGACTACCCGACCAACAGGGGCGAGCTGGAGGTCATCACCCTCAAGGAGGGCGACCGGATCGTCGGCGCGGTCGAGCTGCGCACCGGCGAGGAGGACCTGGTCTTCATCACCGACGATGCGCAGTTGCTGCGCTACCAGGCCTCGCAGGTCCGCCCGCAGGGCCGCCCGGCGGGCGGCATGACGGGCATCAAGCTCGCCGAGGGCGCCAAGGTCATCTCGTTCACCGCGGTCGACCCGGCGGTGGACGCGGTGGTCTTCACGGTCGCCGGCTCGCGCGGCACGCTGGACGACTCCGTCCAGACGACGGCCAAGCTGACCCCGTTCGACCAGTTCCCGCGCAAGGGCCGGGCCACCGGTGGCGTGCGCTGCCAGCGGTTCCTGAAGGGCGAGGACTGTCTGTCCCTGGCCTGGGCGGGCGCCACACCGGCCAAGGCCGCGCAGAAGAACGGCACACCGGCCGAGCTGCCGGAGATGGACCCGCGCCGCGACGGCTCGGGTGTCTCCCTGCAGAAGACGGTGGCGGTGGTGGCCGGGCCGATCTAGGCGGTGGCCTGGGCGCCGCCGCCGGGGGCGTCCGCAGGGTCGGCGGGCCCGGTGGGCTCGATGGGTGCAGCGGGGTCGGTCGGCGTGGCTGGGCCGCTGGGCTCAGCGGGCTCGCCGGGCTCCTCCTCGGAGCCCTGGACGAAGCGCAGGACGCCCCACATGCCGTACTCGTCGGCGGTGCCCGGGGTGTCGTTCCGGCACGCCTCCAGCTCCTTGCCGAGGGCGGAGGTGTCGATGCCGGTGCCGATGAGGACGAGCTGGGTGAGACGGGACCCGGCTCGCTCCCCGTCACCGGCGGGAGCGTCCGCGGGGGCCACGGCGGCGGCCCACGGCTCGGGGTAGAAGCGCAGGAACCGGCCGACGGCGTGGACGCCGTACCGGTGGTCGGGGTCGTACGCGCCGAAGTCGACGTACCCCTTGATCCGGTACAGCCCCTCGGGCCGGCTGTCGAGGAACTGCATGAGCCGGCGGGGGGCGAGGGGCACGTCGGAGACGAACGACAGGCTGTCGTAGGCGCTGTGGAGGTGCCCGCCGTGGCCCCCGGCGTGACCTCCGGCCTGCTCGGCGGGGTCGGCGGGGTCGGTGTCCCCGGTGTGGAGGTCGTCGAAGGACAGCTGCCCGACGCGTTCCTCGTCGGGGCGGCAGTCGAAGAGGAACTCCGGGTCGATTCGGCCGTAGGTGGCGGGGACGACCGCGGCACGGTCGGCCAGCGAGCGGACGAGGTCCAGGACGCGCGTGCCGTCGGGCGCGCGGTCGAGCTTGTTCACGACGACCAGGTCGGCCAGGGCGAGGTGCCGGTCGATCTCGGGGTGCCGGACGCGGGTCTCGTCGAACTCGGCCGCGTCGACGACCTCGACGAGACCGCCGTAGACGATCCCGGGGTGTTCGCTGGCCAGCACCATCCGTACCAGTTCCTGCGGTTCGGCCAGGCCGCTGGCCTCGATGACGATGACGTCGATGCCGGCCGAGGGACGCGCGAGGCGTTCGAGGTAACCGTCCAGTTCGCTCGCGTCGACCGCGCAGCACAGGCACCCGTTGCCCAGGGAGACGGTGGAGTCGCCGAGGGCGCCGGCCACGGCCATCGCGTCGATCTCGATCGCGCCGAAGTCGTTGACGATCGCGCCGATCCGGCTGCCGCCGCTGCGGTGGAGCAGGTGGTTGAGCAGGGTCGTCTTGCCGGAGCCGAGGAATCCGGCGAGGACGACGACCGGGATCTGCGGTGTGCTGCGGCTGTGCGGCACGTACGACCTCTCTCACGCCTTGGCGCGCACCGGCTCACGGCGCGGGCGCGCGGTCGGAAACGGAATGCCGTCCCAGGATACGAGCGGGGCCGACGACCACGGAGTGAACGATTGTTAGCTGCGCGCGCGGGGCAGACGTTGGTCAAGGCGCCGGGGTGTGCGACCCTCGCTTCCTTCCGTGCGCCTCCTCTCCGCCTCCCCGCCGATCAGAGCCGCTCGGCACCCTGGGAGACGGCAAGCGCCGCCCACCGCTCGCCGGTCCCCGTCCGCCCACCCGCACCCCGACGACCGGCGGACGGCCGCCTGAACCGGGGGTTGACATGGCCACACAGAGTTCGGGAGTCCGGAAGATCGTCTCGGCCGCGAAAGGCACGCTCGCGGCCGTCTCGGGCTCCCTCAGCACACGCAGCACCCGCCACCGCAGGAGGGCCGTCCTCGCCCAACAGCACCGGCTGCACTTCGACCTGATCTGCAAGGCCATGGACGACCCCGCCCTGGCCGCGGTCCTCGACACCTACGAGACCGACGTGCCGCTGGAGAAGCAGCGGCAGTTCCTCTTCGCCAACGCCCTCTACATCAACGCCCTGTACTTCCACCGCATCGGGGCGATGACCCGCGCGGAGCTCTACGGGCACCTGCGGGTCATGTGCCAGAACGAGGTGTTCCGCGAGTACTGGGAGGCGACCCGGCACCACCGCAAGAGCCTGCCCGAGGCGTCCGAGGAGTACGCCCTCGGCCTGATGATGGACGACCTCATCCAGGAACTCCTCGACGCCGACACGGACGAGTGGTGGGTCGTCGGCGAGCCGCCCGAGCAGTCCGCGTGACCCCCGGGCGGCCCGGCCGTCGTGTGGCCGTCCGGGGTCAGACGTCGGGGATGTCGCGCTTGGCGCGTACGAGCGTGTCCCGGGAGATGACGACGATGCGCTCGTACTCGGCCCGTGCGGCGTCCGACGGGAGCTCCGGATCGAGTTCCGCGGTCGCTTCGCGCCCGATCACGGCGAAGTCACCGTTGCTGAGCTCGAAGATGTCGGGGCAGGTCTGCCCGGTGGCGCTGCCGCGCTCCCGGGGGGAGGCCCCGACACGTCGCACGATCTTCACAGAGGGATACCGCCTTGTGGTTCGAAAGAGGGACGGAGGCAGCCCGGACTCGGACGGCGTCGTGCCCGCTTCGGGTGTTCCACGGTGGGTTGTCCACGGGGTCCACGGGGTCCATGGCGGTTCGTCGCACTGCGCTCTCCGAGCGCAAGGGTGTTCGCCGGAGCGCCTGGAGAGGGCCAGGCGACAAGATACGCGAGTGACGGCTGTTACGGGTGCGTCATGGCGGCGGCGCGCGGTGTGGTGTGTTGGTTGTGTCGGTGGTGGGGTCGATCCGTGCGCTCCGGCGCGCCGGGTGGGCCGGGTGCGCCGGTTGGGCGGGGGTGAGTTGGGTGGGCCGGGTGGGCCGGGGGTCGGGCGGGCCGGGTGCTTCGCTCCAGGGGGCGGGGGCGGCACCGTCACGCCGTCGGTACCGGCACGGGCGCGTGCGGGCCGACGTACCGCGCGGCCGGTCGGATGATCTTCCTGTCCTCCGCCTGTTCCAGGACGTTGGCGCTCCAGCCGACCACGCGTGCCGCGGCGAACGTCGGGGTGAACATTGCGCGGGGAAGGCCGCAGAGTTCCATGACCACGCCCGCGTAGAACTCGACGTTGGTGTGCAGTTCCCGGCCCGGCTTCAGTTCGGCGAGGATCGCCTCCACCCTCCGCTCCACCTCGATCGCGAAGTCCACGCGCGGGCCGCCGAAGCGCCGGGCGATGTCGCGGAGCATCCGGGAACGGGGGTCCTCGGTGCGGTAGACGGCGTGCCCGAAGCCCATGATGCGCTCACCCGCGAGGACGCGTGCACGGATCCAGGGGTCGATGCGGCCCGGGGTGCCGATGGCGTCGAGGGTGTCCAGCGCGCGGCTCGGGGCACCGCCGTGCAGGGGCCCGGAGAGGGCGCCCAGTGCGCCGACGAGGCAGGCCGCCACGTCCGCTCCGGTGGAGGCGATGACCCGCGCGGTGAAGGTTGACGCGTTGAACCCGTGATCAATGGTGGAGATCAAGTATTGCTCGACCGCGCGCACCCTCACCGGGTCCGGCTCCGAACCGGTCAGCATGTACAGGTAGTTCGCCGCGTACGACAGGTCCTCACGGGGCTCCACGGGCTCGCGTCCCTGCCCGAGGCGGTACAGCGCGGTCAGCAGGGTCGGTACGGCGGCCGTCGCGACGACGGTGTCCTCCCGGCGCCGGTCCGCATCGATGTCGTACACCGGCCGGAACCCCTTGGCGGCGCCGAGCAGCGACAGCGCCGTGCCCAGTCCGGCGAGCGGGTTGCCGCCCGCACCGGCCGCCGCGATCGTCGGCAGCGCAGCGGCCACCTCGCCGGGAAGGCGACGCAGGCCTGCCGTGTGCGCGGTGAAGGCGGCGGAGCGGGCCGCGTCCGGCAGGTCGCCGTGGACCAGCAGGTGCCAGACGTCCTCGAAGGTGCGGCTGCGCGCCAGGTCGACGGCCGAGTACTGGCGGTAGTGGTAGAAGCCCTCGAGCCCGCGGACGTCGCCCACTTCGGTGTCGGTGACGACGACGCCGGCGAGGCCGCGGGGCACCTCGACGAGTGTGGCTGCGGAACTGTGGACGGACATGGTTTCTCCCTCGACCTGAGCACGAGCTGATCTCGAACTGACCTCTTATTGATCCGACTGTGCATACTTGACTTGAGATCTGTCAATGTTGATTGAGTCAACATAGCTGCGCTGCGGATACGGTGACTGGCATGCGTGATCAGGAACACGGCCCCGGCCACCCCGAACGACGACTGAGCACCAAGGAGGCCGCCGAACTGCTCGGCGTGAAGCCGGAGACCGTCTACGCGTACGTCAGCCGCGGCCAGCTCAGCAGCCGCCGCGTGCCCGGCGGCCGGGCCAGCACCTTCGACGCCAAGGAGGTCGAGGCGCTCGCACGGCGCAACCGCCGGGAGAGCGCCGGGAGTCCGGGCTCCGGAGCGGAGCTGTCCGTGCGCACCAGGCTCACGTTCATCGACACCGACCGGTACTACTTCCGCGGCGTCGACGCCGTCGAGCTGGCCTCCCGGCACTCCTACGAGGAGGTCGCCGAGTGGCTGTGGACCGGCCGGCTCCAGCCCGGCGCCACCCTCACCGCGCCCGAGTCCTCCGTGGCGGCGGCCCGCCGCGCGGTCGACGCACTGCCTGAACACACCGGCCCCACCGACCGGTTGAGGGTGGCCGCGATCGCCGCCGCGACCGCGGACCCGCTGCGCTTCGACCTCTCCGAGGACGCCGTGCTCGCCACCGCGCGCATCCTCATCCCCACGCTGGTCGCGGCCCTGCCGCCCCGCCGGTACGACCACCGGGACCAGGGGCCGCTGGCCCAGCAGCTGTGGGGCCGGCTCAGCGGCCGGGACGCCGACGAGGCGTCACTGCGCGCCCTCGACACGGCCCTCGGGCTCCTCGCGGACCACGACCTGGCCGCCTCGACCCTGGCGGTCCGCGTGGCCGCCTCGGCCCGCGCGCACGCCTACGCGGCCGTGTCCGCCGGACTCGGCGTGATCGAGGGGCCCCTGCACGGCGCGGCCAGCGGTCTCGCCCACCGGCTGCTGCTGGAGGTCCTCGACCAGGGGGACGCGGGCCCCGTGATCGCCGAGGAACTGCGGGCGGGCCGCCGCGTCCCCGGCCTGGGCCACCGGCTCTACCCGGGCGAGGACCCCCGCGCGCGTGCGCTGTTCGCCCTGTTGGAGGACATCCCGGCCGCCGGACCGGCCCTGGCCGCCGCCCGCGACGTCGTCGCCACCACCGCCCGCCACGCCCCGCTGCACGCCAACGTCGACCTGGCCCTGGCGGTCCTCACCGTGTCGTCCGGGATGCCGTCCACGGCGGGCGAGACGGTCTTCGCCGTGGCGCGCACGGCGGGCTGGATCGCGCACGCCCTGGAGGAGTACGGCGAGCGGCCGCTGCGGATGCGGCCCAGCGGCCACTACGTGGGACCGAAGCCGCCCCAGGCGCTGCCGGAGGCGTAGGACGCGCGTCGATCCCTGCCGAGTGCCGCGAACCGCGCGGCCCGCGCATGGGAGGCGTGCGCACGGGAACCCAGAGGTCATGCACGGCCTCCGCACGCCGAACGCCCGCCCGGCCGACCCCGCGGCCCGAACCGGTCGGAGCAGGACACACCGGCGCCCGGAAGCCACCAGGGACCAACTCAGGTTAGGCTCACCTCTGTGAGTACGTGCGCGACCGACTCGCGAGACCTCGGCGAGCCGCTTCCCGGAACCGCGGCCACGGCAAGGACCTGGATCCTGCTGGAGCAGCCGGGCCCCTGGGGTGCCGAAGCGCTCACGTCGAGCCATCTCGACCCGGCGCTGGGCCGGGCCCTGCGCCGGGCCGCCAAGGGCACCGGCGTACGCATCGCCCTGATCCGCCGCCCGGGACGCCACGCCGACTTCGGCACGCCGCCCGTGCGCCGGGTGTTCGCGGCCCACACGGTGCCCGGCCGCGTGTGGCTGCGCACCGCCACGACCAGCGACCCACGGCGGCTCCTGGACCTCGACTTCGACGCGCTGAGCCGCGGCGACCACCGCACCTTCGACGCCGCGCTCGACGGCCGCGCCCACACCGGTGACCCGCTCGCCCTCATCTGCACCAACGGCAAGCGCGACCGCTGCTGCGCCCTCCTGGGCCGGCCGCTGGCCGCCGAGCTCGACGCGTCGGACGTACCGGGCGTGTGGGAGGTCACCCATCTGGGTGGTCATCGCTTCTCCCCCACGGTGCTCGTCCTGCCGTACGGCTACGCCTACGGCCGCGCCGAGGCCCACGGCGTCAAGGAAGTCCTGCGCGGCGTCAAGGAGGGCCGGATCGTCGTGGACGGCTGCCGGGGCAGCTCGGCCTGGGACCGGCCCGGTCAGGCGGCCGAGCTGGCCGTGCGCCGGGCGGCCGACGAGTACGCGGCGGAGGCGCTCGCCGTCGTACGGACGACCGGTGAGGGACCGCGCCGGGAGGTGACCGTGGCACACGTGGACGGACGCCGGTGGCTCGTGACGGTCGCCCAGGGCGCCTCGCTCCCGCCCCGCGCGGAGAGCTGCGGGGCGTCGGTCCTCGGCGCACCGGCGCAGATGGACGTGGTGGCGGTGCGCGAGCTGGGACGAGTGGCGGCGCTGGCGAGCTGACGCGGGGAACGGTGCGAGCCGTCATCTGCGCGGACCGTCGGCGTCTGCGGATCAATCAACCGGTGGATCAATGGATCACTCAAGAGATCCATGCCACACCTTGCACCGATCCACGCCCCGCCCCTACGACTCGGCCGACCCGTCCACGTACCGTCGTCGGCATGAGCCCCACTCCCCCCGCCCGCCGCCTGCGCCTGGGTCTGCCCCGGCGGGTCTTCTCGCAGGTGCTGCTGATGCAGGTGGCGATCGCCGCGGGAGTCGCGGTGCTCGCGACCGGCCTGTTCCTCGCGCCGCTCAGCGACCAGCTCGACGACCAGGCGATGCGCCGCGCCCTGGCCATCGCGAGGACCACGGCCGAGATACCGCAGATCGCGGAGGACCTGCGGAGCACGCCGCCGACGGTCGACGGCCCGGTGCAGCGGCAGGCGGAGCGGATCCGCAAGGCAAGCGGGGCCGAGTACGTGGTCGTGATGGACACCGCCGGCGTGCGCTGGTCCCACCGCGACCCCGACCAGGTGGGCGGTCACGTTTCGACCGACCCCGGGCCCGCACTGGCGGGTCACGACGTCATGCAGATCGACACCGGCACCCTCGGCCGCTCGGCGCGCGGCAAGGTGCCGCTGCGCGACAGCACCGGCAGGATCGTCGGCGCGGTGTCCGTCGGCATCGAGTACGACAGCGTGCGGGACCGGTTGTTCCACGCGATCCCGGGGCTGCTGGCGTACGCGGGCGGTGCGCTCGCCGTGGGCGCCCTGGCCGCGTGGCTGATCTCCCGACGGGTCCAGCGGCAGACACGCGACCTGGCCTTCTCCGACATCTCGGCGCTGCTGGCGGAGCGCGAGGCGATGCTGCACGGCATCCGGGAGGGCGTGGTCGCCCTGGACCGCGCGGGCCGCGTCCGGCTGCTCAACGACGAGGCGCAGCGCCTGCTGGGCATCGGCGAGGAGTCCGTCGGCCGGACCCCCGACGAGGCCCTGGGCGAGGGGCGTACGGCCGACGTGCTGGCCGGCCGGGTGACGGGCACCGACCTGCTCACCGTGCGCGGCCAGCGCGTCCTGGTCGCCAACCGCATGCCCACGGACGACGGCGGTGCCGTGGCCACCCTGCGCGACCGGACCGAGCTGGAGGAGCTGGGCCGGGAGCTGGACTCCACGCGCGGTCTGATCGACGCCCTGCGCGCACAGGACCACGAGCACGCCAACCGCATGCACACGCTCCTCGGACTGCTGGAGCTGGAGATGTACGACGATGCCGTGGAGTTCGTGGGCGAGGTCGTCGGCGACCACCGGGTCACCGCGGAGCAGGTCACGGAGAAGGTCCATGACCCGCTGCTGGCCGCTCTGCTGGTCGGCAAGGCGACCGTCGCGGCCGAGCGCGGGGTCGCCCTGTGGGTGTCCGACGGCACCCGGCTGCCCGACCGTCTCGTCGATCCGCAGGGGCTGGTCACGGTCGTCGGCAACCTGGTCGACAACGCCCTGGACGCCGTGGCGGGCACGCGCCACGCGCGCGTGGAGGTGGAGCTGCGCGTGGAGGGCCGTACCGCGGTGCTCAGCGTGTGCGACACGGGTCCCGGGATCCCGCCGGAGCAACGGGAGTTGATCTTCACCGAGGGCTGGTCCACGAAGAAGCCGCCCGCCCACGGCAAGCGGGGCATCGGGCTGTCCCTGGTGCGCCGGCTCGCCGAGCGGCAGGGTGGCAGCGTGTCGGTGGACGAGGCGGACGGCGGCGGCGCGCGGTTCACGGTCGTCCTGCCCGAGGCGCTGGCCGCGCCGGACCTGGAGCCCGCCCTGACCGCGGGCCCGCACGACACCGCCGAGGAGGAGTCCCGATGATCGAGGTGCTGGTCGTGGACGACGACGCCAGGGTCGCCCAGGTCAACGCCGCGTACGTGGAGAAGGTGCCCGGCTTCCACGTGGTCGGCGAGGCACACAGCGCGGCCGATGCGCTGCGCCGGATGGAGGCGCTGCCCCGCCTGGACCTCGTCCTGCTGGACCACTACCTGCCCGACGAGACCGGTCTGGAGATGGTCCAGGAGATGCGCCGGCGCGGTCACCAGACGGACGTGATCATGGTGACGGCGGCGCGTGACGTCTCGACGGTGCAGGCGGCGATGCGCCACGGCGCCCTGCAGTACCTGGTCAAGCCGTTCGCGTTCGCGGGCCTGCGGGCCAAGCTGGAGGCGTACGCGGAGCTGCGGCGCACCCTCGACGGCGGCGGTGAGGCCGAACAGTCCGACGTGGACCGCATCTTCGGCGCCCTGTCGGCGCCCTCGGAGCCGGGGCTGCCCAAGGGCCACTCCCCCACCACTGCGGAACTGGTCCGCCGGTGCCTGATGAATGCCGACGGTCCCCTGTCGGCCCAGGAGATCGCCGACCGGACCGGGGTGAGCCGCCAGACCGCCCAGCGCTACCTCAAGCTGCTGGAGCGCACGGGCCGCGCGCGGCTGACCCTCAAGTACGGCGACGCGGGCCGCCCGGAACACCGTTACGTGTGGGCGACCCGCGGCTGAGGCACGACGGCACGGCTCGCCGCGCGTGCCGGCCGGGTGGTCAGCCGGTCGCCTTCTGGACGAACTCGGTCGTGTACGTCCGGCTCAGGTCCACGTCGGCGTTCTTGATCGTGGGGTTGAACGCCTTGAGGACCTTCTCCACGGTCTCCGGACCGTTCTTCGGCATCACCCCGTCGTCGGTGAACATCGGCAGCGTGCTCTTGATGGCCGACGCGTAGAGCACCTTGTTGCCCTGCGAGTAGTCGGCCGGCATCTTGTCGGCGATCTCCGTGGCGCTGTGGGTGGACATCCACTTGAGCGTCTTGACGAATGCATTGGCCAACTTCTGCACGGTGTCCTTGTGGCCGTTCACCCAGTCCGTCTGCATGTACAGACTGGACGACGGGTACGGTCCGCCGAGCGCCGCCTCCGACCCCGCGGGGGTGCGCATGTCGAGGAGGATCTTGCCGGCACCCTTGTCCAGGACCGTCGCGACGGTCGGGTCGGTCGTCATGCCGCCGTCGATGGCGCCCTTCTGCAGCGCGGAGATGAACGTCGGCCCGGCACCCACGGCGACCGGGGTGAACTCGCTGACGTCCACGCCGTTCTTCACGGCGAGGTACTTGGTGAGGAAGTCCGTCGAGGAGCCGAGGCCTGTGACGCCGAGCTTGCGGCCCTTGAAGTCCTTCGGCGAGGTGATGTCGTCCGCCCGCTCGGTGGAGACGACCTCCACCTCACCGGGGGCGTGCGAGAACTGCACGACCGATTCGACCTCCTTGCCCTTCACCTGGAGGTCCAGCGTGTGGTCGTAGAAGCCGACGGCCCCCTGCACCTGCCCCGAGACGAGCGCGGTCTCGGCCTGGACGCCGGCCGGTTCGCTGAGCAGTTCCACGCTGAGGCCCTCGGCGTCGAAGTAGCCGAGCCGCTGGGTGAGCATGGCGGGGAGGTAGATGACCTTGTCGAGTCCGCCCACCATGATCTTGACCTTGGTGCCCTTGCCGTCCCCGCCGGAGCCGGACGAGGCGGTGCCGGCGGCGTCGTTGGCGCAGGCGGTGAGGGAGGCGAGGGCGAGCAGGCCGGCGGCGGCCAGGGCGGTGCGCCTGACGGTTGTGCGCATGACGGTTCACGTCCTTGAGGGAGGCGGTGCGGCGAAGGGAGGGGGAGGAGGTGGCGCGGGGGCGTCCGGGTTCAGTGGTCGGAGCCGGACGTCTTCCACCGGAAGATGCGGCGCTCGGCGAAGGTGAGCAGCCCCTCGGCGACGAGGGCGACGGCCGCGAGGATCACCATGGCGGCGTACACACCGGCCGCGTTGAAGGTGCCCTGGGACTGCGCGACGAGCAGGCCGATGCCCTTGGTCGCGCCGATGTACTCGCCGACGATGGCGCCGATCAGGGCGAAGCCGAAGCTGACGTGGAGGCTGGTGAAGATCCACGAGGTGGCCGAGGGGATGACCACCTGGAGGGTCACCCGGCGGTCGCTGGCGCCCAGGATGCGGGCGTTGGCCACGAGGTTGCGGTCCACCTCGCGGGCGCCCTGGAAGGCGTTGAAGAACACCGGGAAGAACACCAGCACGACGGCCGAGGCGACCTTGGAGGCCGGACCCAGTCCGAACCAGATCACGAAGATGGGCGCGAGGACGATCCTGGGGATCGAGTTGAGCACCTTGATGTACGGACCAAGGACGTCGGCGAGGAAGGTGATCCGTCCCAGGGCGATGCCGAACACGACGCCGGCGACCACCCCGATGATCCAGCCGAGCAGCGCTTCGTGGAGCGTGTACCAGATCTGTTCGCCCAGCGAGCCGAGCGCGGTGCCGTGGGTGACCCAGGTGGAGATCTGGTCCCAGATCTTCGACGGCATGGAGAAGTTGAACGGGTCGATGACCTCGGCTCGGGACAGCACTTCCCATAGGCCGAGCACGGCGACCAGCAGCAGGACGCGCGCGCCGGTGACGACGATCCTGCGTCTGCGGGCGGCACGCGCGCGTGAGTGGGCGCGGTCCGGTGTCTTGACCGTGTCGACGACAGGTTGACTGAGCACCTCAGGCGACATGAGCGGCTCCCCTTTCGCGGGTGATGCGGACCTCTTCGCCGAGGGACTCCCAGATCTCGCGGTAGATGTCGATGAACCGGGGCTCCAGGCGCACCGACTCGACCTTGCGCGGCCGCGGCAGGTCGATGTCGAAGACCTGCTTGACGGTGGCGGGCCCCGCGGTCATCACGACGACCTTGTCGGCCAGCGCGATGGACTCCTCCAGGTCGTGGGTGACGAAGACGACGGAGGCGCCCGTGCCCTCCCACAGCTCCAGCAGCTCGTCCGACATCAGCGCCCGGGTCTGCACGTCTAGCGCCGAGAACGGCTCGTCCATGAGCAGGATCTCGGGGTCGTTGACGAAGGTCGCGGCGAGCGCGACCCGCTTGCGCTGGCCGCCGGAGAGCTGGTGGGGATAGCGGTCCTCGAAGGCGGACAGGCCGACCCGGGCCAGCCACTCGCGCGCCCTGCTCTTGGCCTCGGCCTTGGGGACGCCCCGGAAACGGGGGCCCGCCATGACGTTGGACAGGACGGTGCGCCACGGGAAGGTGGCGTCCTGCTGGAAGACGAAGCCGACCTTGTCGCCCACGCCCCGCACCGGCTGCCCGGCGACGAGCACCTCGCCGTCGGTCGGTTCCTCCAGGCCGCTGACCAGGGTCAGCGTGGTCGACTTCCCGCAGCCGGTCGGCCCGACGACGGCCACGAACTCGCCGCGCCCGACGGTGAGGTCGAGTTCCCGGACGGCGGTGTGCAGACCCCCCGACGGGGTCCTGAACGTCTTGCTCGCGCCCCGCAGCTCGATGGCGGGGCTGGTGTGTGCGCTCATGGCCGGGGACGGTAGGTGTGCCCGGCGTCACGGCATCAGCCTTGTGCGCACATGCCCTTCTTTTGCTTGCAACAGGCTGTTGTGCTCGTTTTGCTCGCGCTAGAACAACGGAGCCGAAACACGGGCGTCACACGCGCCCGCCAGGCCTTGAGGGAAAGAGGCCCGATGATTGACGTCCTGGTGGTGGACGACGACTTCCGTGTCGCAGAGATCAACGCCAAGTACGTGGGGAAGGTTCCCGGCTTCCGGGTCGCCGCCCGCGCGCACAGCGCCGCCCAGGCGCTGGCCGCCGTCGAACGCGGCGGCATCGACCTGGTGCTCCTCGACCACTACCTGCCCGACCGGACGGGCCTGCACCTCGTGCACCGCATGCGGGAACAGGGCCACGGCACCGACGTCATCATGATCACGGCGGCCAGCGACGTCACGACGGTCCAGGCGGCGATGCGCCTGGGCGCCCTGCACTACCTGGTGAAACCCTTCACCTTCGCCGCCCTGCGGGCCCGCCTCGACTCCTACGCCGCACTGCGCCGCACCGTCGACCGCGTGGGCGGCCACGGCCTCACCGGACAGGAGCAGGTGGACCGTATCTTCGGCGCCCTGCGCACCGCAGCGGTGCCGCCCTCCCCCGGCCTGCCCAGCGGCCACTCGGAGCCGACGACCGACCTGATCTGCGCCGTCCTGCACCGCGCGGGCCACCCCCTGTCGGCCCACGAGGTCGCCACGAAGACGGGCCTGAGCCGTTCCACCGCGCAGCGCTACCTCCGCCACCTCGAACAGGCCGGCCGCCTGCGCCTCTCCCTCAAGTACGGCGACACGGGCCGCCCGGAACACCGCTACGCCTGGGTGGCCCCGTAGCGGCTGCGCGACAGGCCATCCCGGCCCCGGCTGCACGGCCCACCGACTACACGGCTCCCGCACCCGTCAGCGACCGCACCTCGGTCTCCGCGTGCTTGGCCTCGTCGGCGACCTCGGCCGAGGTGACCGTGCCGAGCCAGCCCGCGAGGAAGCCCAGCGGGATGGACACGAGGCCGGGGTTCTGGAGCGGGAAGTACTGGAAGTCCACGCCCGGGAACAGCGACTCGGGACTGCCGGAGACCACCGGGGACAGCACGACGAGCACCAGGGCCGGCACCAGTCCGCCGTACACCGCGTACACCGCTCCCCGGGTGGTGAAGCCTCGCCAGAACAGCGAGTAGAGCAGGACGGGCAGGTTGGCGGAGGCGGCCACCGCGAAGGCGAGCCCCACCAGGAAGGCGACGTTCAGGTCGCGGGCGAGCAGGCCGAGCGCGATCGCCACCACACCGATGCCGACGGCGGCCGCCCGCGCTACGGCCACCTCGCTGCGGGGCTCGGCCCGTCGGCGGCGCAACGACGCGTACAGGTCGTGGGCCACCGACGCGGAGGACGCGAGCGTGATGCCGGCGACGACCGCGAGGATCGTGGCGAAGGCGACGGCGGCCACGACGGCGAACAGGACGGTGCCGCCCGTCGAGTCCGACCCGCCGCCCAGGTCGAGCGCCAGCAGCGGGACCGCCGTGTTCCCGGCCGCGTTGGAAGCGCGCACCGCTTGCGGGCCCACGATGGCCGCCGCGCCGAAGCCCAGGACGATGGTCATCAGGTAGAACCCGCCGATCAGCCCGATCGACCACACCACGGACCGCCGCGCGGCCCGGGCGGTCGGCACGGTGTAGAAGCGCGACAGGATGTGCGGCAGGCCTGCGGTGCCCAGCACCAGGGCCAGCCCGAGACTGATGAAGTCGAACCGGGCCGTCCAGTCCCCGCCGTACTTCAACCCCGGCGCGAGGAACGCGTTCCCGTGCCCGCTGCGCTCGGCCGCCGTGAGCAGCAACCGGTCGAAGTCACCGTGGAACCGCACCAGCACCAGCGCCGTCAGCGCCACGGTGCCGCCGAGCAGCAGGACCGCCTTCACGATCTGGATCCAGGTGGTGGCCCGCATCCCGCCTAACGACACGTAGATCACCATGAGCGCGCCGACGCCCACCACGGTCCAGCACTGGGCCGCCGCGCTGGTGCGTCCGAGCAGCAGCGCCACCAGGCTGCCCGCACCCACCATCTGCGCGACCAGATAGAGAACGGACACGGTGACCGACGAGGTTCCCGCGGCGATCCGCACCGGCCTCTCGCTCATCCGGGCCGCGACGACGTCGGCCAGCGTGAACCGGCCGCAGTTGCGGACCAGTTCGGCGACCAGGAACAGCACCACCAGCCAGGCCACGAGGAAGCCCACCGAGTACAGCAGCCCGTCGTAGCCGAACAGCGCGATGAGCCCGGAGATCCCGAGGAACGACGCGGCCGACATGTAGTCGCCCGCGATGGCGAAGCCGTTCTCCATGGGCGAGAACAGGCGCCCGCCCGCGTAGAACTCCTCGGCCGAACCGTGCCGGTCGCGGCTGACCCAGGTCGTGATGCCCAGCGTGACCGCGATGAACGCGCTGAACAGCACCAGGGCCAGTGTCTGATGGTTGCCGGTCACGCCGCACCGCCCCTTGCTCCTCGGGTCAACTCCTGGGTGTCCCAGCGCAGTTCCAGCGCGGCCCGGTCCCTGCGCAGCCGGGCGTGGCGCGCGTAGGCCCAGGTGAGCAGGAACGTGCTGAGGAACTGTCCGAGTCCCGCCACCAGCCCCACATTCACTGCCCCGGCGACGGGACGCGCCATGAAACCCGGCGCCGCCGTCGCCGCCACGACGTAGGCCACGTACCAGAGGAAGAACGCGACGCTCGCTGGCACCACGAACCGCCGGTACCTGCTGCGCACTTCCTGGAAAGCCGGGCTGCCCTGCACCTCGAGGTAGACCTCGGCCGCCGCCACGTCGTCGTCCTGCCCCTGCCGAGCCGCCGGCACCGGGGCGGCCACCGTGCTCGGCTCGCCCCATCCCGAGGAAAGCGCGTCGTACCAGGGGTCGTCGAACGGCACGTCCCCCGGCATGTCGGCGGAGGCCGGACCCCGCGCCTCGTGGTGCCCCTCCGATGGGCCGGAACCGTCCCCGCCGCGCACGCGACCTTTGCTGAACTGCATGCCCAAGGATGGACAGAACGGGCCGATCCCTGACTTCTCTTCCCCGCGCTCTTCACCCCATCAGGTGACCTGTCCGGGGCGGCCCCGTCGGGCTTCACTCCGCCGGTGGCCGCACCAGCCCCTTCCCGTACGCGTACCGCACGGATTGGGCCCGGTCCTTGATGCCGATCTTGGCGAACAGGTTGTTGATGTGCGTCTTCACGGTGGCCGTGGACACGTGCAGCTTCTGGGCGATCTCGTGGTTGCTGAGCCCTTCGGCGATCAGGACCAGCACCTCGGCCTCCCGCGCGGTGAGCCCGTCGGGCGGTTCGGAGAGTGGGGGCGGCGGTGCCGGCGCGGGTTCCGAGAGGCGCTCGAGCAGCCGTCTCTGGATGCTCGGGGACAGGCCCGCGTCCCCGGACAGCACGCTCTCAACCGCCCGCAGGATCTCATCGCCCCCGGCGTCCTTGGTGAGGTAGCCACGCGCCCCGGCTCGCAGCGCGGGGAACAGCGAGTCGTCGTCGGCGAACGTGGTGAGCACCACGACCTGCGTCTGCGGGTGCTCCGCCCGGATGCGCCGGGTGGCCTCCACGCCGTCGCACCGGGGCATGCGCAGATCCATCAGCACCACGTCGGGGGCGACCTCGGCGACGAGCCGCACGGCCTCCTCCCCGTCGCCGGCCGCGCCCACCACCTCGATGCCCGGCAGCAGCCCCAGCAGCATCACGATGCCCTCACGGACGACCGTCTGGTCGTCCGCGACGACGACCCGTGCGGGCCGCCTCCCGGCCTCCCCGGTCATACCGGCACCCTCAACCTCACCGCGAACCCTTCCTCGTCCGGTCCGGCCTCCAGCGAGCCGCCCAGCAGTTCGGCGCGTTCTCTCATCCCGAGCAGACCGTACCCGCCGCCCGCGCCCGCCAGTTCGCCCGGCGGGCCGCCCGAGTCCCGGACGTCCAGGGTCACTTCGCCCGGCCCGTACTCCAGCCGTACCCGCACCTCGGCCCCCGGGGCGTGCTTACGGACGTTCGTGAGCGCTTCCTGGGCGACTCTGCGCACCGCCTGGGACGCCTCGGCCGGCAGCGGTCTGCGCTCTCCCCCGATCGTGACCTCGGCCCGGGGCGCCGTGCTGACGAGCTGGGCCAGGAAGTCCTCCAGCGGGGTCAGTTCACCGCGCAGCGCGGACAACGCCTGCCGGGTCTCGTCGAGGCCGTCCCGGGCCATGCCCCGCGCCGCGACCACTCGCTCGAGGACCTGCTCGCGCTCCGCGCCCCGCTCGATCAACAGCCGGGCCGCTTCCAGGTGCACCAGCTGAGCCGAGAGGCTGTGCGCCAGCACGTCGTGGATCTCCCGGGCGATCCGGGCCCGCTCCGCCAGGGCGGCCGATTCCGCCTCGGCCACGCGGGCCGCCCTCTCCTGGGCCAGCAGTCGCTGGGTGTTGCCGCGCGCCTCGGCGTCCAGCCGGAGCGTGTACCCGGCCAGCGCCATCCCTCCGGCGGTCACGGCCGCCGTGGGCCAGCTGTCGTTGTCGACCATCGCGAACGAGGCCAGCGCGAGCGCGGCGGTCGGCAAGCCTGCTCCCAGCGGCAGCCGCTCCAGCGCGGTGATGGCACACCCGCAGCACAGGACGAGTGCGGGCGAACGGAAACCCAGGGCGTATCCCCCCACCGCGAGGCCCAGCAACAGGGCAATGTGGGCCAGGGAGGGCCACAGCCGGTGTTCGAACGTCGTCCGGAAGAAGGCCCAGGCGAGGGCTCCGGCGAGGAGAACGCCGGCCACTCCGGCCACCAGGCCCCAGCCGTGGGCCCGGCTGCTGTGGAAGGCGGCCGTCAGCAGGACCCCGAGGACGAGGAGCCGTACGGCCCAGGCGATCAGACGCCGCGCCCGGGAGGTTCCCTCACGGCCGAGGGCTTCGCGGGACGGCCAGCGGGTCAGGGCGCTGTCGGTCACACGCGCTCCTTCCGCCATCGCGGGGACCGGGACACCTCGTCACCGTACGCCGGGGAACCGGCGGGCCCCTGTGCCCAGCGCGCCCGCTGGACGAGGACCCCGGAGCGGACGAGCAGGGTGGCCGCGAGCGCGATCATCAGGGCGGCGCTGCCCTGGTGGACACCGAGGGCCGTGCCCAGTGCGAAGAGACCCACCCGCACGGCTATGCCCACGAGCCACACCGCCGCACTCGCCTTGGTGCTCTTGCTCCACACCGTGCCGTCCGGTTCCGTCCACAGACGGGTGGTCCAGGCCCAGCCGGCTCCGATCGCGAGGCCCACCAGCAGTTCAGCAGCGAGCAGGGCGGCCGAGGTGACGCCGTGGCGGGCGTAGAGCAGTCCCGGTTCGCGCAGTGCCACGACGACGAGGATCCCGGGCAGGAGCCACCAGCGCCGGTCGGCGTCGATCCGGACGGCGCGCATCTGCCGTGCGATCACCAGGGCGGCCACGGCCACGATCACCAACGCGTCGACGAGCCCGGACATCACTGCCTCCGTGAACGGGGAAGGGGAGCCGACAGCGAGCGCTGCCGACGCCTTCGACGCTACGGATCGGCGGAGCTCCGGTGATCGGAGCACGGGTGGATCACGGGTGGATTCAGCGGGGCTGGGGCTCTCCACCCACGGGTGGAGAGCCCCAGCCCGCCCGGCCCGCGAGGAGCCGGCCGAACGCGAAGCGCCGGACGACGTCCCGACGTGTGATGTGCCGGACGCCCGGCGCAGTCGTCAGGCGTCGATCCGGGAGCGGTCCAGCGTCGCCGCCGAGCTGGAGATGAACTCCTTGCGCGGCGCCACGTCGTTGCCCATGAGCAGGTCGAACACCTGCTCGGCCGCCTCCAGGTCGGAGAGGTTGATGCGGCGCAGGGTGCGGTGGCGCGGGTCCATGGTCGTCTCGGCCAGCTGGTCGGCGTCCATCTCGCCGAGGCCCTTGTAGCGCTGGATGGAGTCCTTGTAGCGGACGCCCTTGCTCTGGAACTCCATGAGCTTGTCGCGCAGCTCGCGGTCGGAGTACGTGTAGACGTACTTGTCCTGGCCCTTCTTCGGCTGGACGATCTCGATGCGGTGCAGCGGCGGCACCGCGGCGAAGACCCGCCCGGCCTCGACCATGGGCCGCATGTAGCGGTGGAACAGGGTCAGCAGCAGGGTGCGGATGTGGGAGCCGTCGACGTCGGCGTCGGTCATCATGATGATCTTGCCGTAGCGGGCGGCGTCGATGTCGAAGGTCCGCCCGGAGCCGGCTCCTATGACCTGGATGATCGCGCCGCACTCGGCGTTCTTCAGCATGTCGGTCACGGACGACTTCTGGACGTTGAGGATCTTGCCGCGGATCGGCAGCAAGGCCTGGAACTCGGAGTTCCGGGCGAGCTTCGCCGTGCCGAGCGCCGAGTCGCCCTCGACGATGAACAGCTCGCTGCGGTCGACGTCGTCACTGCGGCAGTCGGCGAGCTTGGCGGGCAGCGAGGACGACTCCAGGGCCGTCTTGCGGCGCTGCGCGTCCTTGTGCTGGCGGGCCGCGATCCGCGTGCGGGCGGCGGCGACGGCCTTCTCCATGACGACCCGGGCCTGGGCGGCGGCGTCGCGCTTGGTGGAGGTCAGGAACGCCTTGAGCTCCTTGGAGATCACCGTGTTCACGATCCGGCGGGCCGCCGAGGTACCGAGGACCTCCTTGGTCTGCCCTTCGAACTGCGGCTCGGCGAGGCGGACCGTGACGACGGCCGTGAGGCCCTCGAGGGCGTCGTCCTTGACGATGTCGTCCTCGGCGACCCGGAGGAGCTTCTTGGCGCGCAGGACCTCGTTCATGGTCTTGGCGACGGCCTGCTCGAACCCGGCCACGTGGGTGCCGCCCTTGGGCGTGGCGATGATGTTCACGAACGACCGGAGGGTCGTGTCGTAGCCGGTGCCCCAGCGCAGGGCGACGTCGACACCCAGTTCGCGGGTGACCTCGGTGGGGGTCATCTGGCCGTGTTCGTCGAGGACGGGCACGGTCTCCTTGAAGGTCCCCTGGCCGGTGAAGCGGAGGACGTCGCAGACGGGCTTGTCGGTGGCCAGGTACTCGCAGAACTCGCTGATGCCGCCGTCGAAGCGGAAGGACTCCTCACCCTTGCTGCCGCCCTCGCCGAGGCCGTACTCGTCACGGACGACGATCGTCAGGCCCGGCACCAGGAAGGCGGTCTGGCGGGCGCGCTGGTGCAGCGTCTCCAGGGAGAGCTTGGCGTCCTTGAGGAAGATCTGGCGGTCGGCCCAGTAGCGCACGCGCGTACCAGTGCGGGTCTTGGCGATCCGCTTGGCCTTGCGCAGGCCGCTCCCGCTCTCGAACTTGGCGTCCGGGCCGTCGGCGGCGAACGCGCCGGGCACGCCGCGCCGGAAGCTGATCGCGTGCGTGTGCCCGGCCCGGTCCACCTCGACGTCCAGGCGGGCGGAGAGGGCGTTGACGACGGATGCGCCGACGCCGTGGAGGCCGCCGGAGGCGGCGTAGGAGCCGCCGCCGAACTTGCCGCCGGCGTGCAGCTTGGTCATGACGACCTCGACGCCGGACAGGCCGGTCTTGGGCTCGACGTCGACCGGGATGCCACGGCCGTTGTCCCGGACCTCCACCGAGCCGTCGTCGTGGAGGATCACCTCGATGTGGTCGCAGTAACCGCCGAGGGCTTCGTCGACGGAGTTGTCGATGATCTCCCACAGGCAGTGCATCAGGCCGCGGCTGTCGGTGGAGCCGATGTACATGCCAGGGCGCTTGCGTACGGCCTCGAGCCCCTCGAGGACGAGCAGGTGCCGCGCGGTGTAGTTGGAACCGTCCCGGTCTGCTCCTGCCAGGAGAGCTGTGGACGGCACGGACGTGTCGGCGGTCACGCGGTTCGCTCCTCGCTGAATTTCAGGTGGGGCCCTTCTGGGTAAGGGCACGGCTTCGGTCGCCGCCACGAGGGTACCGAGGCCTGGTAGAGCCGTTGTCACGCCACCCTCGCGGTGAACTCAGCCTAGTCCAGACTCGTATGCATGTTCGATCCCTCGATGGGGTGAAGTACATATCACGTTCCCTTCCAGGCATGAACCATTTAGGCTCCGGGCACGTCCTCATGAACAAACCGGCAAGCCGGCCGGGAGGACCTGACCATGACCGACAGAGCGAAACCGTAAGCACCGCAGAAACGCACTACGGCACATTCGCCGCCAGACCGGCTGCACCCAGCCACCACGAAAGATTTTTTCGTGGAACGGCCACGAGCGGGAACGTTTGGGGCTGGTTGGATGTTGACCCTGGTACGACAGCTCGTCGAGCTAGAGAAGAGGCGACGTGACTACTGTTCTGACCCCCGCGAGCCAGCTGACGGCCGCTGACCGCTGCGACCGCTGCGGCGCCCAGGCTTACCTGCGCGTCGTCCTGCTCAGTGGCGGAGAACTGCTCTTCTGCGCCCACCACGGTCGCAAGTTCGAGCCGGAACTCAAGAAGATCGCCGCTGAGATACAGGACGAGACCGAGCGCCTGACGGCCGTTCCCAACACCGTCTCCGAAGAAGAGCGCTGATCCTCGGCGTCCACGACGAGCCAGACCCGGCACAGGCCGGTCAGCGGGCGGCCGCCCCTCGACGGAGGGGCGGCCGCCCGCACTCGTGGCTCCTCAGACGCCCTGAACCGCCTCAGGAGGCCCCGTGCGGCGTCCGGGAGCCGCGGTCCCAGCCCAGCGTCCGCAGAGCGTCGGAGACGCGCGTGTAGACGCCCGGGCTCCCCGCCCGTCCGCAGCCGCTCCCCCACGACACCAGACCCACCAGCCGCCCCTGGGCGACCAGCGGCCCCCCGCTGTCCCCCTGGCACGAGTCGACGCCACCCTGCTCCTCCCCGGCACAGAGCATGCTGCCGGCGGCGTAGCGGCCCTCGAAGGAGCCCGGGTAGGCCCTCTCGCACACGGCGTCCGCCAGTACGTGGACGGACGCGGCCCGCAGGCTGTGCGGGTAGGCGCCGTTCCCCGTGATGTCGCCCCAGCCGTAGACCGTGGCCTGGGTGCCCGGCGCGTACGCCGGGTCGCCCGCCGGGGCCATCCGGAGGATCGCGGACGCCGGCAGGGGCTCGCTGAGTGTCAGCACGGCGAAGTCGCCGGACTTGCTGGAGGAGTCGTAGCCCGGGTTGACCCAGACCTCACGCACGGCGATCTCCTGGCCCGCCGTCGTGGACAGATCGGTACGCCCCGTCACGACCCTCAGGTCCCGCGCCTTGCTCGCGGACGTCCCCAGCACGTCCCGGCTCATGCAGTGGGCCGCGGTGAGCACCGTCGTCAGACCGACGGCCACGCCTCCGCAGAACTGCCCCGACCGCGTACCCCCGAACTGGTCACGGCTGGACAGCGCGACCGTCCACGGGCTCTGGGACACGTCGACCGGGAAGCCGCCCACCACGACACCACCGGGGGCCGCCTCCGCGGCCTGGACGGCCGTCCCCAGCGGTATCGCCATCACCGCGGCTGCCATGACCACCGGCCGGACCAGGGCCCGCACGAACGAACGACGCATGGATCCTCCTCACTCAGGGCTGACCACAGGAAACCCAGAGTGATCCAGTACCGGCCGCGCCGCACGCGCGCCGACACGCCGAAGGCCCGGTTCCCCCACGGGAACCGGGCCTTCGGCGTCGTACGACGGTGACCTAGTCGAGGTAGTCGCGCAGCACCTGCGAACGCGACGGGTGGCGCAGCTTCGACATGGTCTTCGACTCGATCTGGCGGATCCGCTCACGCGTCACGCCGTACACCTTGCCGATCTCGTCGAGGGTCTTCGGCTGACCGTCGGTGAGACCGAAACGCATGGAGACGACGCCCGCCTCGCGCTCGGACAGGGTGTCGAGCACGGAGTGCAGCTGCTCCTGCAGGAGGGTGAAGCTGACCGCGTCTGCCGGGACGACGGCCTCGGAGTCCTCGATGAGGTCACCGAACTCGCTGTCGCCGTCCTCGCCCAGCGGCGTGTGCAGGGAGATGGGCTCACGGCCGTACTTCTGGACCTCGATGACCTTCTCCGGGGTCATGTCGAGCTCCTTGGCCAGCTCCTCCGGGGTGGGCTCGCGGCCCAGGTCCTGGAGCATCTGGCGCTGCACGCGCGCGAGCTTGTTGATGACCTCGACCATGTGCACCGGGATGCGGATGGTGCGGGCCTGGTCGGCCATCGCGCGGGTGATCGCCTGACGGATCCACCAGGTGGCGTACGTGGAGAACTTGTAGCCCTTGGTGTAGTCGAACTTCTCGACCGCGCGGATCAGACCGAGGTTGCCCTCCTGGATGAGGTCCAGGAAGAGCATGCCGCGGCCGGTGTAGCGCTTGGCCAGGGAGACGACCAGACGGAGGTTGGCCTCCAGCAGGTGGTTCTTGGCGCGGCGCCCGTCCTCGGCGATGATCTCCAGCTCGCGCTTGAGCTTCGGGGCCAGCTTGTCGGCGTTGGACAGCTTGTCCTCGGCGAAGAGACCGGCCTCGATGCGCTTGGCGAGCTCGACCTCCTGCTCGGCGTTGAGCAGGGGGACCTTGCCGATCTGCTTCAGGTAGTCCTTGACCGGGTCGGCGGTGGCACCGGCGGCGGCGACCTGCTGGGCCGGCGCGTCGTCCTCGTCCTCGTCGGAGAGCACGAAACCGGCGCTCTCGGCGCCCTCCGGCTCGTCACCGGGCTTGGCGTCCTCGAGGACCTCTTCCTCGATCAGCTCGGCGTCGTCCTTCTTGCCCGCCGTCTTCTTGGCGGGCGCGGCCTTCTTGGCGACGGTCTTCTTCGCCACCGCCTTCTTCGCGGTGGTCTTCTTGGCAGCCGCCTTCTTGGCGGTGGCGGCTTCCTCGGTGGCAGGGTCGTCGACGGCGGGAGCGGCCGGAGCGGCGGGCGTGGTGGCGGTGGCCTTGCTCGCGGTCACCGTCTTCGCCGCGACCGTCTTGGTGGCGGTGCGCTTGGCCGGACTCTTCGCTGCGACGCTCTTTCGGGTGCGCTTTGGCTCCGCGGCACTGACCATCAGCGTCACACCCTCTTCCTCGAGGATCTGGTTGAGGCTGCGCAGTACGTTCTTCCACTGAGTGGCCGGAATCTGGTCAGCTTCGAAGGCCCGACGCACATCGTCGCCGGCGATCTGCCCCTCAGCCTTTCCCCGCTCAATGAGCGCCATGACAGAGACGGACTCGGCGATCTCCGGCGGGAGCGTACGGGATGTGCTGGCCGACACGAACAACCTCTCGGAACGTTGGAAAACGGCTTCCGGCCCCGTCCACGACGGACAGGAGCCGACCACCGACCTGGGGATGGGCCGACGGTGCGGGCGGGGGCCGGGAGAAGCACAGCGCCTTGACCGGCGTCCGTATTCCCTCCGCGGCTGTCACCTCTTAGGTCATCGCATAGTTCCCGTGAGCGTTACGCCCAATCTTCGTGGCCCGAGTCACACCGCTTAAGCGCTCAAAATCGGTCAGATACGGGCAGACGAGGTAACCGGAGGGTGCGAGGGACAGCCAGGGATGCGGGTCGGCAGTTCGCACCGTCGGACCCCGCAGGGCCGCGAGGGCCTGCGGGGTCCGATGAAGGGACGGGGCGACGGCCGGAGGGCGACACGAGGTCGACGGTCGGAGGACGACACGGGGAGAAGACAGACGTCCACGGACGCACCGCCCGGGGTGCGCGCCTTCAGTGCTCGCGCGGGGCCGGCACCACGCGCTCGACCTCGGGGTGCACGGTGAGCAGCTGGCGCATGGCCGCCTCGGCGCCGGCACCGTCACCCGCCGCGAGGGAGTCGACGATCCGCAGGTGGTGCGTCAGCGACGCCTCGGTCGGCCGGTCGCAACCGGTGACCGGCCCGCCCGAGACCTGGAGGGCGGCCGACACGATCCCGTGCAGGTGCTCCAGCATGCGGTTGCCCGCGACCTGGATGAGCAGGGTGTGGAACTCGGCGTCGGCACGCGCGTACGTCAGGGCGTCGCCCTGCCCCATGGCGTGCCCCATGATCTCGACCATGTCACCCAGCCGCTGCTGGATGTCGTCGCGCCCGTGCCCGGCAGCCAGGCGCGCGGCGAGCGGCTCGATGGTCCAGCGCAGCTCGCTCAGCTCGCGGCGCTGGTCGTCGCGCTGCGGCCCGTAGGCGCGCCATTCGATGATGTCCGGATCCAGCAGGTTCCAGTCACTGACGGGACGCACACGCGTCCCGACGTTCGGCCGCGCACTGACGAGGCCCTTGGCCTCCAGGACGCGGAGCGATTCACGGACGACAGTGCGGGAGACCTCGAACCGCTGCCCGATCTCCTCGGGCACGAGCGGACGGTCGGCTCCCAGGTCACCCGAAACGATCATCTGGCCCAGCTGCTGCACGAGCTGGCCGTGCAGCCCGCGGCCGCGACTGCCGGAGGCACGTCGGCCCACTCGGCCCAGCTCGGGTTCCGCGGCTTCCCAGGCAGCGGGTCCGACGCGCTCGGCGGAGGGGGCCTCGGCGTAGGGGTAGCGGTCGAGATCGCCCGGGCCTGCCAGACCGGAGTCGGAGGAGCGGGCGGCGGTCATCATGGTGTGCGCAAGGGTACTCACGCATCTTTTGTCGGCGCCGTCTCCAACTGCCTTGAGGTCTTTGGTGAAAAGCACACGAAAGGGTGATCGCTCACACCGTCGCAATTGACGCCTTATCGGAAAGAAATGGACGTTCTCCGGGGAGTTGCGCACAGTGGGGGCACGAACGGTCGACGACGGTCGTCATCGCACCCGACTCCGCAGTGTGGTGAGCACATACGCGCACAGGAGAACCGTCAGCGACAACGTCAGCGCCCCTCCGACAGGTTGGGCGATCACCCTGGCCACCGCGGACAGATAACGCTCACCACCGAAGGGCCACTGGTACAGGAAGACCTGGCGCATGCGCATCGGCAGCCCGGCGGCACTCCGCACGGACGCCCCGTCCCAGGCCTTGTGCACGACCGGTACGACCACCACCGGCACGGCCAGCACCGCCGCCAGCCCCGCCGTGGTGGACCGGAACACCCCCGCCGCCAGCACCCCCGCCCAGGCGCACCCCACCACCAGCCCGATCCAACTCGCCCCCATCGACAGCCACTCCCCGGGAACCTTCACGAACTCCCGTCCGTAGACGAGGTACAACGCCTCGGCGTCACACCCCACCGTCACGAACGCCAGCATCAACGCGGTGGCCGCGGCGACGAGGAGCTTCGCACTCAGCAGCCCCAGCCTCCGGGGCACGGTGCCACGGTCGGCCGCCAGCGCGGGGTGGCGGAACTCGTCCCCGAACGCCAGCGCCCCCAACAGCCCCGCACCCAGCGCGGCCGGCGGCAACGGCAGCTCGGCCGGCCACGCGGCCAGCAACCGCTCCTGCGGCGTGTGACCGATGCGGGCGAGGAGCAGCGCCATGACGGCGGAGGTCGCCAGCACGGCACCTGCGGTGAGGAACCCGGTGCTGATACCGGCGGCGCGACGCAGTTCGTAGCGCAGGGGGCGGAGGGGGCTGGGAGCGGGACGGACGGAGATGGGGGGTGGGAGGTCGGGGAGGGGGGCGGGCGAGGGCCGGGTGGTGGCTCCTCCGGGGTGCGGGGTGGGGTGGGGCGGAGGGAGGGGGGAGGAGGGGGAAGCTACCGGGAGGGAGACTTCGCGGTGCTCTTCGGCGGCAGGCTGATCACCGCCGGTTCCGTCCACCGGTGAAAGGCGGTCGGCGCTTGCAACACTTCCGATCGGCGCCCGTTCACCTTCGATCGCCGCCGCGCCGACCGGGACAGCAAGCTCGACGTCCGTCGTGCCGGGCCCCAGGTCACCGACCTCGTCCGCGAGTTGGTGGACCAGTACGCCGTGCCGGAACGCCGTCTCGCCGACATGGGCGCAGCTACTGCCGTACACGGAGAGCCGGTTGCCGCCGTCCTGCACGACCTGGACGGAGCGCTGTGCCGCGCGGGCCTCTTTGGTGAGGACGGCGGCGAGGCGAGCGGCGTGGGGGGTGCGGACGGCGACCCGGGGCCGCAGGCGGGTGCGGGCGAAGTCTTGGACGTCCTGGTCGGCGACGATCCGGCCCTGGTCCAGGGTGACGACGTGGTCGGCGGTGCGTGCGGCCTCTTTGGGGTCGTCCATCGTGAGCAGGACCGTGCCGCCTTGGGCGGCGTGGGCCTTCAGCATGTCGTACAGCCAGCGGGCCTCTTGGACGGAGAGTCCGTCGCCGGGGGCGTCGAGCACGAGGGTGTGCGGGCCGGGGAGGAGGGCGCAGGCCAGGCCGAGTCTGCGGTCCACTCCGCGTGAGAGGGTGCCGAGGCGTTCCTCGCGCAGGCTGGCGAGGCCTACGACTTCGAGGACTTCGTCGGCTCGCCGTACGGACACTCCGGCCGCTGCGCACAGCATGCGGAGGTGGCCGCGCACCGTGCGGCCGGGGTGGCCGGGCACGTCGCCCAGCAGGACGCCGACTTCGCGCGAGGGGTGGGCGATGTGGTGCAGCGGGCGCCCCGTGAAGTGGGTGATACCCCGGCCTTGTTGGAGTTCGAGCATGAGTCTGAGGACCGTGGTCTTGCCCGCGCCCTGGGGTCCGAGGAGCGCGGTGACATGGCCCGCGCGCGCCTCGAACGAGACGTCGTCGACGGCGGGCGGAAGGTCCTTGCGGGGGACGCTGGTCAGTCCGAAGGCCTGGATCACCCGTAGCAAGATAGCGCCCTATGCCCGTTTTGTCGGGAACCTAGCGATGGGTCGATCTGCCGGGTCGGCAACGGGGTCTCCACCGCTCAAGCGCGAGCGCCGTACACGGGGAACGGCGCGGTCGCTCCGCTGTCAGACTTCCGGCCGCAGCATCGGCGGGTTGAGGAGGGTGGCCCCGCCGGCGCGGAAGAGCTGGGCGGGGCGTCCGCCCTGGCGGGTGGTGGTGCCGCCGGTCGGGACCAGGAAGCCGGGGGTGCCCGTCACCTTGCGGTGGAAGTTGCGCGGATCGAGCGCCACGCCCCAGACCGCTTCGTAGACCCGCCGCAGCTCGCCGACGGTGAACTCGGGCGGGCAGAACGCCGTGGCCAGGGACGAGTACTCGATCTTGGACCGGGCGCGTTCCACGCCGTCCGCGAGGATCTGGGCGTGGTCGAAGGCGAGGGGCGCCACGGGCTCGCCCTCACGGCCGTAGCCGCCCTGCTGGAGGAGTTCCTCGACCGGCGCCCAGCGGGCGTTGCTCGCGTCGCCGCCGGCGCGGGGTGCGGGCAGGTCGGGGGCGAGCGCCAGGTGGGCGACGCTGACCACCCGCATGCGGGGGTCGCGCTTGGGGTCCCCGTAGGTCGCGAGCTGTTCGAGGTGGGCGCCGTTGTCCTGGACCGGGACCGAGGGGTCGTGGGCCTGCAGCCCGGTTTCCTCGGCCAGTTCGCGCGCCGCCGCCTGGGACAGGTCCTCGTCGGGCCGTACGAAGCCACCAGGGAGGGCCCAGCGCCCCTGGAACGGCGCCTCGCCCCTGCGGACCGCCAACGCACACAGGGCGTGGCGGCGTACGGTCAGCACGACCAGGTCCACGGTGACAGCGAAGGGCGGAAAGGCTGACGGGTCGTAGGACATGCCGCGATCATAGTCGTCTTCCTGACGATAAACACTCCCTTCGTCGGTCCCGTCGATGGCTGATCCACAACGCATCGTGTCGGTCGGCACGGCCTGGTCCAGGGTGTGCCCGCTGTCGTACGTTCGACTGTCATACGAGGTCAGGAGCCCAGTTGCAGCCCCTCGGCCGCCTCCTCGACCATCGCGAGTCCGAGTCGGCTGACCCGGACGGAGAAGGGTGCGCCCGCGACGCGGAGACCGGTCAGGACGATCTCGCCGAGGGGTGCGCTGCGTACGGGGCGCAGGGTGACGGTGCCGGCGGGGGCGTCGGGGCGGATGCCGGCGAGGGTGGTCAGCAGCAGGATTCCAGCGGCTGCCGCGGTGGAGGTGGGGCGGCAGGCGGCAGGGTGGGGCAGCGGGGCACCGCCGTCGGTGCGCTGCTCCCCCGCGTACATCTCCGGCAGGCGGTGGCCGAAGGCCTCGGCGGTGGCGAGGAGGCCGTCGAGCAGGGCGGACGCCTGCTTCTCGTAGCCGGCCGACATCAGCCCCGCCACGGCGAGTGCTGTCTCGTGGACGCGGACGGCTCCGCTGCGGTGGCCGAACGGGTTGTATCCGGGTTCCTTGGTGCTCAGGGAGCGCAGTCCCCAGCCGGAGTCCATCGACGGGCCCTCCAGAAGCCGGGCGAGCTGTTCCGTCTGTGTCTTGTCCAGGAGGCCGGGTGCCAGGTGTCCGCTGCCGAGGAGACCGGTGTCGAGCAGGTGGGCCACGCCCGCGCCGAAATGGGGCAGATGCCGTCCGTCCGGGAGGCGCGCGACGGCGGGACGCCCGCCGCCTGGGGCGTCGATCCAGAAGTCCTGACGGAACGCGCTGCCGAGGGTCTCCGCCCACTGTCGTAGTCCGGTGCCGTCCGGTCTCGAGCAGGCGTCGAGGAGGTCGGCGCCGAGGAGGGCGGCTCGGTGGGCGTGCGCCTGGGTCTCGCAGCGCACGGGTCCGCCGGGCTGTGGGTCGGGCAGGTAGGTGCCGTTGCCGACGGCTTGTCTCAGCCAGGTCAGGCAGCGCTCGGCAGCCGGCAGCAGTTCGTCTGTCTCGGCTTCGGGAAGTCCCCAGCGACGCGCCTCGGCGAGGAGGACGGGGAAGAGGAGGGTGGCTTCCGTCGCCGTGCAGCCGGGCGGCAGGTGGGGGCCGGCGTCCCGGCGTGGGCCGGGGATCATGCCGCACTGCGGTCCCGGGCCGGCGAGTTGGGTGCGCGCGAGGGTGCGCAGGGTGCCGACGGCGAGGCGGGTGCCGAGCGGAAGGGTCATGCGAGCCGCGGCCAGCGCCTCGGCCGGGGCCAGGCCGCACCGCCACGGTGCACCGGCCGCGAGGTGCATGTCGGCGGGCCGCACGGGGTCGCGTACCAGCAGGGCTTGCAGGTCTTCGACACTGGCCCGCAGCAGCGCCTGGACGCGACGGTCGTCACCGCTGGCGTGTGCGGGCGCCAGGGGGTTCGTCGTCGCACGACCGGCAGGACGGACGGGGCCGCTCCCGTCCAGGCGCACCCTCAGCTCCACTTCGGCGCTGCCGCCCGGGGACAGGTCGAACTCCCAGCGCAGCATGCCGGCGGAGGCGAGGGCGTCGGAGGGCGGAGGGTCGGCGGTCACGGACACCGATGCGGTCGGACAGGTCCAGCGCAGGCCGGAAGCGCGGACGCCGGCGGGCAGGTCGCGGCCCGCGGTGCCCGAGGCGATCGCGCTCAGGTCGGCGAGATCCGTCCCCAGGGTGATCTCGACCGGCACACGCAAGGGGTGTGCCGCCGCGCTGCGCACTGTGATCGTTTCCGTGCCGTCCGCCGAACGGGTCCGCTCGACGACGACGTCCGGGTCGGGGCCGCCGTGCGGAGCTGCGCGCAGGGCGCCGGTGAAGCGGGCTCGGTCGGCGGAGACCATCCGGGCCTGGACGGGGAGCGGCTCCCGTCCCGCGACGCGCAGGTGGCAGCGGGAGAGCAGGCGTCGGCCGGCCCGGTAGAAACCTTCCAGACCGCGACCGGCGAGTTGTCCGTCCGCTGTGGAGAGGGCCAGTCCGGGCAGGGCGACGCAGATCAAGGCGTCGTGGGCGGGGGGCAGGTCCCTCGGCCTGCGGGGCGTGGACGGTGTGGAGGCCGGGAGGGGTGTCGGGGGTGGGGGTGTTCTGGGTGTCGGCGCGGGAGGGGGCACACCGGCGTCGGGTCGGAGGGCCGGCACGGGCTGTTCAGCGGTGCGGCAGGTGTCGGCAGAGGGGGGCGTCGGCTGATGCATGCGCTGGTTGCTTCCGCTCTGTGTGGGGTCCGGCGTGTTCGACGGCAGGCAGGCATTCCGGCTGGGATGACGGGCGGGTGGCGGGACGCCCCGCACGGGCACTCCGCCACTCAGGTGAACGGGGCGGGTCTCCCCCAGGTCACGCCCGGCAGCGGGCGAGCCCACCGAACGGCGGCATGCGGCCTGGTGGACGGCGGAGTGTCGTCCCGCTGCCCCCTCTACATGACGTCGTCGCCAGCGGCGGGTTCGCTTTCTGGGGTGCCTCCGTCCGTACGCAGGACGTTCGCTTCCTGCGCGTCCACGCGGTCCGCGCGTCGGCGTGGTGTCGTCGGCTTCCCTGCCGTTCGAGGGCCGGTGTTGCCCCGGCCTGCGGTGAGGGGCCGGCTGCCGTCCGCCGCTGAGGTGCGCGGGCGTCGGGCTGATGGGCTCGGCACATGCCCTTCGCCGCTCGCGGCGAGGGGTGAGGTGCCGGAGCGGGTTCGGCGGCGACGCCGTTGTTCCGGTACGTGCGGGGAGGGGCTCATCGGTGCAGGGGTTGCCGGGTCCGGAGGGCTGACAGGCTCCTCGCGTTCGGCACGGCCGCCGCGCTCAGCACGCTCGGCGCGCTCGGCACATTCCGCGCGCTCGGCACGCTCGGCACGCTCCACACGCTCGGCGCGCAGGCAGCGGCGGACCGACTCGGGGTCCAGGCCTTCGTTGCAGGCCTGGTGCAGGAGACGGGCGAAGAGGTAGTCGGGGTCCGCTCCGAGGGCCATGGCCAGGGCTTCCCTGGCTTCGAGTTCGTCGCCGGTGGACCAGGCGACCCAGCCGGCGAGCGTGAGCAGCGCCGCGGCGTGTTCCGCGTAGGGGCCGACGCAGCGACGGGCCAGTGCGCGCCACAGACGGAGGGCGGGCCCCGCTTCGTCGCCCTCCATCCACTCGGCCGCCCGGTCGCGCGTGGTGCGGTCCTGGAGGCCGAGGATGAGGGCCGCGGCTTCGTCGGCACGGAGCAGGTCGTCGTCACGCCGGTCCGCTGCGGCGGAGTCGGGGACGGGTGCCGTAGCGGCGAGGCGGTGCATGAGTCGTTCGGCCAGCTCGATCGTCTCGTCGGCCACCTCGGCCCGGCCGTTCTCGTCGAAGATCCGGGGGACGAGGGACATGCCCGCGGTGTCGAGTGCGACCTCCTGTTCGACGGCTACGGCGGTCTCGAGCGGCATCAGCCTGGCCCTGAGCTCGCGCAAGGTACCGCGCACCTGGATCCCGGCGTAGGCGGCGGCTGCGGCCAGGACCGAAGTGCCGGGCAGGCCCATGGGCTCCCCCTCGTCGGGGCAACAGCCCTGCCCGCCGCAGCAGTAGGACCAGAAGCGGCCGTCGGAAATGCACAGCGCCTCGATCACCGGCACGTCGAGACGACCGCAGGCCACGCGCAACTGGTGCGCCAGTGGCTGGAGCCGCTCCATGACGCTCCGGCCGGTCTCGCCCTTGGCGGGTTCCTGGCAGAGGTAGGCGACGATCTGCTCGGGGCGCGCTCCTCGGCGTTCGCCGCCCGTCACCAGCCCGTGGGCCAGTTGCTGCGCCACCGCGGCCCAGTCGTCGGAATGGGTGGGGATGCCGAGGCGGGCCCGGCCACCGAACCGCCCGCGGCCGCCCCTGTCGTGGAGGCTGACCAGGATGATGCTGTCCTCGGGCCGGTATCCGAGGAGGTACGGCAGGGCGTCGGCCAGTTCGGCGGGTGAGCGCAGGGTGACCTGATGGGTGCCGAGGTCGCCGTCGAAGGGGGTCGGGCCGTGGGGCGCGTACGGGGGTCGGCCTTCGTACGCCACGTCGTCGTTGTCGAAGGAGCCGGTCATTTCGTCGTGGTTCGTCATGCGCCGACGATCTCGCGGATCGCGAGATCCGCTGCGAACCTGTGGACAAGTCATAGCAGGGACACGTCACGACGGACAGTTCCCGCAGGTCAGGGCATTTCAGATGGTCACACTGGCCCTGTCGGCCGATGGTCACACCGCCCCTGCCAGCCGCCTCACTTGCCTCCCAGCCTCTCCCATATCCCTCCCAGCTCCTCCCCCTCAGCCCGCCGCAGCCAACACCAACGGCAGCACCTGCTCGCCCCCCGCCCGGCGCAACAACCGCGCCGCGACGGCCAACGTCCACCCCGAGTCGGTGTAGTCGTCCACGAGCAGGACGGGTCCGGGAGCGGCGGCGATCGCCTCGGCCAGCTCCTGCGGCACGGCGAAGGCGCCGGACAGTGCCCGCAGACGTTGCGCGGAGTTGCTGCGGCGGGCCGCGTGGGCGCCGTCGGGCCCGGTGTACGCCATGGTGCCGAGGAACGGGAGGCGGCCCACGCTCGCGATGCCCTGCGCCAGGGAACCCACCAGCTGCGGACGGCTCAGGGACGGGACCGCGACGACACCCACCGGCCTGGCCATCGCATCCGGAGCCTGGGTGGCCCATCCGCCGGGCGAGCGCGCCCAGTCGGCCAGGACGGCGACCGCGGCCCTCAGCACGTCGTCGGGCACGGGGCCGTCGGGCGCGTTCTCGGACAGCAGGGGGCGCAGACGGTTGCCCCAGCCGATGTCGGAGAGCCGGCCCAGGGCGCGCCCGGTGGAGCTCTGCTCGCCGCCCGGGATGCGGCCCTTGAGGTCGATGCCCAGGGCAGGCATTCCCGTGGGCCACATCCGGCGCGGCTCGATCTCCACGCCCGGGCGGTCCAGTTCCTTCGCCGCTCCGGTCAGTGCTTCCTCGGAGACGGAGGCGTCGATCCACGCTCCGGCACAGTTGTCGCAGCGGCCGCAGGGCTTGGCGCCGTCGTCGTCCAGTTGCCGGCGCAGGAACTCCATCCGGCACTGGGACGTTGTCACGTAGTCACGCATCGCCTGCTGCTCGGCCGCGCGCTGCCGTGCCACCCGCTCGTAGCGCTCGGCGTCGTACACCCACGGCTCACCGGTGGAGTTCCAGCCGCCCTTGACCCGCTTGACCGCGCCGTCCACGTCGAGCACCTTCAGCATGGTCTCCAGCCGGGTACGTCGCAGGTCGACCAGGGCCTCCAGGGCCGGTACGGACAGCGGGCGTCCGGCGTCGGCAAGGGCCGCGAGGGTCTGGCGCACCTGGGCCTCGGGCGGGAAGGCGGTGTCGGCGAAGTACCGCCAGATCGCCTCGTCCTCCTTGCCCGGCAGCAGCAGCACCTCGGCGTGCTCCACGCCGCGGCCCGCTCGTCCTACCTGCTGGTAGTAGGCGATCGGCGAGGACGGTGAGCCGAGGTGCACCACGAAGCCCAGGTCGGGCTTGTCGAAGCCCATGCCGAGCGCCGAGGTCGCGACGAGCGCCTTGACGCGGTTCTCCAGCAGGTCGGTCTCGGCCTGCTGGCGGTCGGCGTTCTCCGTGCGCCCGGTGTACGAGGCGACCCGGAAGCCACGCTGCCGCAGGAAGGCGGTGGCCTCCTCGGCGGCGGCCACGGTCAGCGTGTACACGATCCCCGAGCCCGGCAGCTCGTCCAGGTGCTCGGCCAGCCAGGCCAGGCGGTGCGCGGCGTCCGGCAGGCGCACCACGCCGAGCCGCAGGCTCTCCCGCTCCAGGGAGCCGCGCAACACCAGTGCCTCACCGGCGCCGGTACCCAACTGTTCGGCCACGTCCGCCGTGACCCGCGCGTTGGCCGTCGCGGTGGTGGCCAGGACGGGCACGCCGGGGGCGAGGTCGGCGAGCATCGCGCGCAGCCGTCGGTAGTCCGGGCGGAAGTCGTGGCCCCAGTCGGAGATGCAGTGGGCCTCGTCGACCACCAGCAGGCCGGTCGTGGCTGCGAGCTTGGGCAGCATCTGGTCGCGGAAGTCGACGGAGTTGAGGCGTTCCGGGCTGACGAGGAGTACGTCGGTCTCGCCGCGTTCGACCTCCTCGTGGATGGTGTCCCACTCCTCGGGGTTGGCCGAGTTGATGGTGCGCGCCCGGATACCGGCGCGCGCGGCCGCCTCGACCTGGTTGCGCATGAGCGCCAGCAGCGGCGACACGATCACCGTGGGACCCGCTCCCCTGCGGCGCAGCAGGGCCGTGGCCACGAAGTACACGGCGGACTTGCCCCAGCCGGTGCGCTGCACCACCAGTGCCCGCCGCCGCTCCCGCACCAGCGCCGCGACCGCCTGCCACTGGTCCTCCCGTAGCCGCGCGGTATCTCCCGGAGCCCCGACCAGCTCGGCGAGGACGGCATCGGCTTCGGCGCGGAGCTCCTGGATGTCCATGCCTCCATGCAACCCGATACCCGGGGTCAGCTGCCAATCCGCCCTTCGGACGGGTCCGGCCTCCCACGGGTCGTCCGTCCCTGTGGATCACCCGTGACGGGGTGCGCTCGAACCGGTCGTGTGCGGGTGGAACAGGCGTCACGTGCGCCCGTCCTGGGTAGTGATATAAGCCACGCATCGCCGCATAACCGTCGGTGGCCCCAATTGCTCGTTGCCGCATCCCAGTTCGACAGGAAGAATTGAGTTCCGCTCCCCGCACGGCTCGGCCGTGGCCCCGGTAGGGGTCTGTTGCGGTGCGCGCTCCCCCGAATCCGACCCGCCCGCTGTGTGGGCCGTAGCCGAAGGGAGGACCGTGACCTTCGGATTCGCTCCGTCCTCGGCGGCATCGTTGTCCGCGTCCGACGCTTCCGCCAACCGCTTGCTCGAACCCGCGGAATGGGCCGCAGCCGGCATACCGCTGCTGCGCAACCCCCGCGAGGTCGTGAGCGGGCTGCACGCGCGGCACCGGCCCGGGCCGGCCACCGCGATCGTGGCCGTGCTCGACCCGGACGAGCGACTGGCGGCCAGCGCCTCGTTCATCCGCCGTTCGGCTCCCGCCGACGGGTGGATGTTCCGCAACGCCCTCCTCGCCCAGCTGCGCCGGATCATTCCGCACGACCTGCGCCGCCGTACACCGGTGCGCACGGCCGTGCTGCTCTACTGCCGCGAGGGCGACGCGCGCTGGACGGAGGAGGACGGAGCGTGGATGTGGGGGCTGCGTGACGCGTGCACGCTGCACGGGTTGCGCTGCGGGGCGTACATCACCCTGACCGACGACGGCTGGCAGGTGCTCGGCGAGGGGCGGGGCGGCCGCCGGCCCAGCCTCGGCTCGGCTCCGGAGCCGTTCGCCCTGTCCGAGGTGCCGCCGCTGCCCCGCACCGGCGGCGCCGCGTCCGACGTCCTGCGACGCGCCGCCGCACGCTGAGCGACACCGGTCGGCCGGGCCGGTACGGGACACCGGCGGCTTCCGGCCGACGCGCAAGGCCCCGGACCACCTGATGCACCGCATGCGGCATGCAGTGGGTAGCAGCCACGTGCATCCCAGCCTCTCGGCCAGTGCTCCAGGACGTTCCGGCGAAGACGGTCACCAGAACGCCCCCACGACGAGCGTCGGACGTCCGTACCGGCCGCTGACGGTGGCGACGGCTCGGCCGGACGCCAGAGCATGCCGAGCCCGCGCACGCACCGGTACGCGACGGCGCCGTCGCGCAGACGTCAGCCGGCACCGGCGCCCCTCCGGCCGTGACGCCGGAGGCACCTGTACGGCCCTCGGGGCTCGGCTCAGACTCCCGTGCCCAGCACCGCGTTGATCTGCTGCGGGTCTCCGCAGACGATCAGCAGGGCGCCGGCCCGGGCGTGGGCCAGGGGGAGGACGGTGGAGGCCGCGGAGGCGGGGCCTCCGTTGAGGGCGACCACGACGACGGGACGCTCGGACGCCCGGCCCACGGCCTCGGCACCGGCGTAGAAGACGTCGTCCCGCGCGTCGTGCTGCGCCCAGTAGGACGCCTCACCGAAGGACAGTTCGTGGGTGGCCCACGGGTGCTGCTCGCCGGTGGTGACCACCAGCACGTCACCCGGAGCGCGGCCCGAATCCAGCAGGAGGTCCACGGCCTCCTCGGCGGCGTCCAGCGCACCTTCGGCCGAGGCCGGGATCAGCTGGACCTGCGGAGCCGTCGAGGGGGTGGCAACGGCCTGGGCCTGCGGCCCGGGCTTGGGTGCGGCCACGTCGCGGGGCGTGCGCTGCGCCGGAGCCGTCGGCCGCGGAGGACCGGGGCGGCCGGGGCGCGACGGAGCCGCGGGACGGGGGCCGGGTACGGGGCGGGGGGTCGGCGCGGTACGGCCGCTGGCCGGCGTGGCGCGGGGACCCTGGGCACTCTCGTGAATCTGAGGCTCCTCGGGAATGAGAGGCATGAGCTGATTTTTATCAAACACTGGTGCGGTTCGCGCCAGCGGGTGGCACAGCAGTGCGAACGACGGGGTCAGAAGTCGAAGCCGAGTTGGCCCGCGACCTCCGGAACGCTTGCGTCCGCCCAAGTGCGGGCCTTCTTGAGGTGCCGCCACTGGGGCAGCGCATCAAGATACGCCCACGACAACCGGTGGTACGGGGTGGGGCCCAACTCCTGCAGCGCGGCCTTGTGCACGGGTGACGGATACCCGGCGTTGTCCGCGAAACCGAAGTCTGCATGGTCGATGCCCAGTTCGGCCATCATTTTGTCGCGCTGGACCTTGGCGAGCACCGAGGCGGCCGCGACAGCAACGCACGACTGGTCGCCCTTGATCACCGTGCGAACGCGCCAGGGGGTGCCGAGGTAGTCGTGCTTGCCGTCGAGGATGACCGCGTCGGGCCGGACCGGCAGGCCCTCGAGGGCCCGTACGGCGGCGAGCCGCAGCGCGGCCGTCATCCCCATGCCGTCGATCTCCTCGTGGGAGGCGTGTCCGAGGGCGTAGGACGTCACCCACGTCCGCAGTTCCTCGGCGAGTTCGGTGCGGCGCTTCACGGTGAGGAGCTTGGAGTCGGTGAGGCCCGCGGGAGGTCGGCGCAGTCCGGTGACCGCGGCGCACACGGTGACGGGTCCGGCCCAGGCACCGCGCCCCACCTCGTCGACACCGGCAATGATCTTCGCTCCGGTCGTGGCGCGGAGGGAGCGCTCGACGGTGTGAGTGGGTGGTTCGTACGGCATGGCGCCCTCAGACTACGCCGCCGGGATCGCTGCGCGACACCCCGGTTCCCCTCCGCGGATCCGCCCGCCCGGAAGTCGGCCTGAACGCGCTCCGCGCGCCCGGCACGAGGCCGACCGCCAGTCGTCCTGCCGCTGCTCCGCCACCCGCCCAAGGGCGGCACCCCGCTGGAAGCGGCGGCCCCCGTAGCGCCCCGGCTCAGCCCGCGTGCGGCCGCAGCAACGGCAGCATCAGCTGGTCGACCATCTCCTCCAGCTCCCGGTCCTCCCATTCGCAGCCGCGCACCTTCGAGCGGTACATCATCATCGCCGGGACGGCGTCGAAGACGTAGTCGTTCGTCGCGTCGGGCCGCACCTCCCCCCGCTCGATCCCACGGCTGATGGCCTGATGGAGCAGCTCGACGGTGGGCCGCACGACGCCCTCGAAGATCAGCCCCTGGAAGCGTTCCACTTGCGCCGGATCGCATTCGTGAATCACTGCGCGGAGAGCGACTCCGGGGCGCGAGAACATCGCGTCGCGCGCCGTGCGGCACAGCGCCAGCAGGTCCTCGCGCACGGTGCCCAGGTCGGGCGCCTCGTCCAAGCGCGGCAGCGCGGCCTGGAGGGCGTCGGCGACCAGGTCCTCCTTCGACGGCCAGCGCCGGTAGACCGCGGCCTTGCCGGTCTGGGCGCCGGCGGCGACGCCCTCCATCGTGAGGCCGTTCCAGCCGACGGTGCCGAGTTGCTCCAACGCCGCGTCGAGGATCGCGCGTTGGAGCACGGCGCCGCGCCGGCGGGGGGAGGCCGCCTGAACGGGGGCGGCCGTCCAGCGCGAAGTAACCATCCGAGTCTCTCCAGGTGCAGGTGAAGCGGGGTGGTGCGGGGAAGCAGCGGGCGTCGGACGGCAGTTGGGGGACGGGCGCTGCCGTACGGCGAAGACAGTGAACGCTTGCGTTCTCTAGCGGGGACTCACTACCGTGGGCGCAACAGTGAACGCAAGCGTTCACTAAGCCTTGCGTGGGGGACCCATAGTGACAACCTCTCAGTTGATCGAAGAACAGAAACCGGGTGCGGCCCGCCGGCAGGGGCATCCCGGCATCGCGCTCACCGTCATCGCGGCCTGCCAACTGATGGTGGTCCTCGACGCGACGATTGTGAACATCGCACTCCCGCACATTCAAGATGCGCTCGAGTTCAGCACCACCGACCTCACCTGGGTGGTCAGCGCCTACACGCTCACCTTCGGCGGTCTGCTGCTGCTCGGCGCGCGGGCCGGCGACATCCTCGGGCGACGCCGGGTGTTCATGACCGGCATCCTGCTGTTCACCTTCGCCTCGCTGTTGGGCGGAGTGGCCCAGGAACCATGGCAGTTGCTCGCCGCGCGTGCCCTGCAGGGCGTGGGAGGAGCGATCGCGTCCCCCACCTCCCTGGCGCTCATCACCACCACGTTCCCCGAGGGCCCGGAACGGAACCGGGCCTTCGGAGTCTTCGCCGCCGTGTCGGCGGGCGGCGGTGCCATCGGTCTGCTCACCGGCGGCATGCTCACCGAATGGCTCGACTGGCGCTGGGTGCTGTTCGTCAACGTGCCCATCGGCGTCCTGATCGCGTTCCTGACCCCGCTGTACATCAGCGAGTCCGAACGCCACCCGGGACGCTTCGACATCGCGGGCGCGCTGACCTCCACACTCGGCATGGCCTCCTTGGTGTACGGCTTCATCCGCGCCGCCGAGGAAGGCTGGCGGGACGACCTTACCCTGGGCTCCTTCGCGGCCGCCGTGATCCTGCTGCTGTCCTTCGTCTTCATCGAGACGCGGGCCAAGGAGCCGATCACCCCGCTGAGGATGTTCGCCGACCGCAACCGCTCCGGCACATACGTGATCATGCTCAGCCTGGCCGCCGCCATGTTCGGCATGTTCTTCTACATCGTGCTGTTCGTGCAGAACGTGCTCGGCTACAGCCCGATCAAGGCCGGTGTCGCGTTCCTGCCCGTGACGTTCGCGATCGCCGTGGGCGCCGGTCTGTCGCAGCGCTTCCTGCCCGTGCTCGGCCCCAAGCCGTTCATGCTCAGCGGCACCGCCCTCGTGGTCGTCGGGCTGACCTGGCAGACGTTCATCAACCCCGACAGCTCCTATCTCGGCGGCGTGCTCGGTCCGATGCTCGTGTTCGGCTTCGGCATGGGGCTGAACTTCGTGACCGCCACCGTCACGGCGGTCGCGGGCGTCGCTCCCCACGAGGCGGGCGCGGCCTCCGGGCTGCTCAACGCCATGCAGCAGGTGGGCGGTTCGCTCGGCCTGTCCATCCTGACCACCGTCTTCGGGTCGGCCAGCAAGGACGAGGCCGAGAAGCAGCTGCCGCGGTTCCTGGCCGACGGGTCGCCCGAGCAGAAGGCGGAGTTCGCCAAGACGCACCAGCTGCCCGCCCCGTGGGGGCACGAGGTGCTCGCCCACGGGATCTCGACGGCCTTCATCCCGGCGGCCGCCATGGGTGTACTGGGCCTGGCCACCGCCTGGTTCGTCATCCGGGTCCGCAAGAGCGACCTGGAGGCCCTGTCCGGCACGGCCGGCCCGATCGTGGGCTGACCGGGGAGCCGGACCACCACGGACCGAACGGGCCGGGTCCCCGGCGGACGCGAGCCCAACACGTCCGCCGGGGCCCGGCCGAGCCCGTTCCCGAAGTCGGCACCCACCTCGCACGCGCGCTCCCCACCCCACGAGCACCACCCCTAGACCTCGCACATCCCCTCCAGAACCACCCGCACCTCACACAGCGGATGTCCGGACAACGAGCGCGCGGTCACAGAGAGTTCCCGGCAAATACGCAGAGTTTCGAAAGCACTCTCCGGGACGGCTCAGTGGCGCATCAGGCGGACACGCCCGCCCACTCCGGCAGCGCCTCCGTCCGTTCCGCCCATGCCGCCGGCGGCGCTCCCGCCCGGCCCGCGGAGACGATCCCGCCCACGATCGCGCAGGTGGTGTCCACGTCCCCGCCGACCTGCGCGGTCGTCCAGAACGCCTCCTCGTAGCCGCCCAGGGACCGGGCGGCCGACCAGACGGCGAAGGGGACGGTGTCGTGGGCGGTCGTACGGCGTCCGCAGCCCAGGACCGCCGCGACGGTGGCCGCGTCGCCGTAGTCGAGCATGTCCCGCGCTCGGCGCAGGCCGGCACCGACCGCGCTGCGCGGGACGAGCGCGATCACCCCGTCGAGGAGCGACTCGGGGGTCGGCGGGCCTCCTGGCGCGGCGGCGAGTGCGGCGGCCGCGGCCACGGCCATGGCGCCGACCACCGCCTCCCGGTGCTGGTGCGTGGGGTAGGCGGAGATCTCGGCCTGGTGGGTGGCCTGCTCGGGATCGTCCGCGTACCAGGCGCCGAGCGGGGCGATGCGCATGGCGGCGCCATTGCCCCAGGAGCCCTGGCCGTTGAAGAGCGCGGCGGACAGCTCGCGCCAGTCGCCGCCCTCCCGGACCAGCCGCAGGAGCCGGTTGACGGCGGGGCCGTAGCCCCGGTCGAAGTCGTGGTGCTCGGCGAAGGAGCGGGCCAGGGCGTCCTGGTCGATGCGCCCGTGCCCGGCGAGGACGGCGACGACGGAGCAGGCCATCTCGGTGTCGTCCGTCCACTGCCAGGGTCCGGACGGCAGCTCGCGGAGCTTGAGCAGCGGGACATTGACCGGTACGAAGAACTGCGAGCCCAGCGCGTCGCCGACGGCGAGTCCGCGCAGGCTTGCCAGGGCGCGCTCCAGGCGCCCGTCGGAAGAGGTGTCTGAGATCATCGGTTCTGCCACTCTATCCGGTGATCCCGTACGATTCCGGGTCACGCCAGCGGTCGAACGGCCGGTCGAGGGTGTACTTGCCGTCGTCGCCCAGAACGAGCATGCGCATCTCCGCGTTCCCGGGATTGGACAGCGACTCGAATTCGGCGACGGTCCAGTGGAACCAGCGCATGCAGAACAGGCGCATGGCCAGGCCGTGGGTGACGAGGAGGACGTTCGGCGGGTGGTCGGGGGCCTCGAAGCTGCGGAAGAGGCTCTCCAGGAAGTTGCCGACGCGGTCGTAGACGTCGGCGCCGCTCTCCCCCTGGGCGAAGCGGTAGAAGAAGTGCCCGTAGGCGTCGCGGTAGGCCTTCTGCAGGCGCACGTCGTCGCGGTCCTGCCAGTTCCCCCAGTCCTGCTCGCGCAGCCTGGGCTCCTCGCGCACGCGGATGAGCTCCTGGTCGAGGTGGAAGGCGCGCAGGGTCTCGTGCGTGCGCCGGTACGGGGAGACGTAGACGCTGATCTGCTCGCGCCCGAAGACTTCCCTCAGGGTCTTCCCGGTCTCCTCCGCCTGCCGCCACCCGCGCTCGGTCAGCGCGAGGGCGTGGTCGGGTTCACGCTCGTACACGGTGTCATCAACATTGCCCGTTGACTCCCCGTGGCGGACAAGGACGATGCGCCGTGGTCGTGCCATGCCAAAACACTAGATCGGATGGCGCGATTGCGAGCACTCGTGCGGGCCCCATACGGCGTACGTCACACCGAACGTGCTCCAGGGGTCACACGACGGCGTCAGACGGTCCAGGTGGGTTCCAGCTCGACGATGTCACCGGTGAGCGAGGCGATGTCGGCCTCCGTCTGGGCGCGCAGGGAGAGCCGCTCGATGCGCTCGGTCCGGTACTTGCCGTGCTCGGCCTGCGAGCGCCACATCGACAGCACCAGGAACTCGTTGCCGGGCGCCTCGGCGAACAGGCCGCGGATCATGCCGGGGGAACCGGCCATCGCGGGGTTCCAGACCTTCTCCTGCATCAGCGTGTAGTGCTCGGCCCGGTCCTCGTGGACGCGGCACAGCGCCACGCGCAGCAGGTCGGCGTCCGTGAAGCGGGGCTCGAAACCGGTCTTCACGTCGAAGCGGTAGTCGAAGAGCCGGGCCTGGACGTCCTTGAAGGTGCCGGCCTGCGCCGCCGCGAGGCGGTCGTGGGAGCGGGCCATGAAGGAGTCGTAGAAGGCGCGGCTCTCCCAGAACGCGAAGACGTGGGCCACGGAAGGCCGTCGCCGGCTCCAGCCCCCGCCCTGTCCGCGAAACCCCGGCTCCCCCAGAAGCCCCGCCCACTTCCGCTGCCCGCGCTCGAAACCGCGGCGGTCCACCACGGTGCAGCGAATCCACTTGACCAGCACCGCGCCATCGTAAGGCCAGCGGGCGTGGCGTCGGTCACGCTGAGCGCACCTCAGGCGCACCGACGCGTACGCGCGCGTGGCAGGATGGACAACCCGCCCCGGGGGTCGGTCAGTTACGGCCGACGACCGACCGGGAACGGGCAGTCGGGCACATGCGGAGACGGGGAAGGGGAGCCTGGTGAACGGTCTCAACAAGGGGATCCGCAAGGTCGAAGCCGCGGTGAAGTGGGATCCGAGCCCGGCCGGGCAGCCGCCCACCGACCTCGACATCGTGGCCGCCACCTACCTGGCGAGCGACCCGTACGGCGAACCCGCGTACGTCGTGCACTTCGACAGCCGGTCCCCCGACGGCACGATCTACCTCAACCGGGACAGCACGGACGGCAAGGGCTTCGGCTGGGACGAGGTCCTCACGGTGGAGCTCGAGCGGCTGGACGCGCGGTACGCGCGCGTGGTGGTCGGTGTCGTGATCCAGCAGCGTCCCGCCCACCGCACGTTCGTGAGCGTGCTCAACCCGGGCTTCCGGGTGCGCGAGGGCTACTCCGTCCTGGCCGAGGGCGACTTCGGTTCCGTCCTCGGCGCCACGGCGGCGACGTTCGCGGACTTCGTGCGCGACCCGGACGAGGGCTGGACGTTCCGCGACGATGTGCGGGGGTTCGAGGACGACCCGGTGACGTTCACCCGGTCGATGGGCGGGCTCGGCCAGGCCTGAGGTTCGGGGAGCTGAGGGGCGCGCGTCGCTGCGGAAGGCGCCCGCGTCCCTCGCCCCCTGCCCCTTCCCCGCGTCAGCCCGCGCTGTCCCAGCCGGGCACGGTCGGCAGGACGCGCTCGGCGACCCGCAGCAGGGCCGCGTCGTCGGGCGTCACGTTGTCCTGGCGCCAGATCACGATCTCGAGGGAACCGCCGCCGTCCTTGGCGCTCGGGGCGACCATCAGACAGCGGGCGATGCCGCCGGGACCCGTGCTCGCCTTGTCCCCGTCGAGGGTGAAGTCGAACTCGATGGTCCGGTCCGAGTAGAGGAGCGCCGGATGACCGAGGAACGTCTTCTTCTCGGCGTCGATGCCCATGAGCGTGCTCATCCGGGCCACGGAGATGTCGTCGTACGAGGCGGACAGTTTCACGGAGTAGGTGTCCAGGTCGACACTGCCCTCGGGGGTGATGATCTTGGTGCCGTCGGCGAGCGCGAACGAGCGTTCGTTGCCGTTCGCGCTCATCGGCTGCTCGGTCGGCGTGCCGAGGAGCGCCGCCAGGTCGGGGCGGTTGAGCGCCTTGCACAACTGCCGGCCGGAGACGCGCTGCGCCCGCGGCGGCGCGCTCGAGGAGCTGGAGCACACGGCCGGTTTCGCCTCGGCGGACGTCTCGCCGACGACGTTGCCCAACGCCCACAGCCCCACCCCGAGGCCGCCGACCAGCAGCAGTGCCGCGGCCGCCTGGGCGCCCGCACTCGTCGTCTTCTCCGGTTCGGCGGCACCGTCGACCATGTCCCCCACCTGCGCTTCCTGTCCCCCACTTGAAGTGCGCCTGACATGGCGCCGGTGGAGCCTAGCGGGTGATCGTTTCGCGGGAAACAGAAATGTTCGCGGAAACGGGTGACAAGGGCCCGTAAAGGCAGCAAAGCGGGGGGACCACCGAGGTGGTCCCCCCGCTCAGCGAGGTACCGGGCCGGCCGGTGCCGGGGTCAGCTGCAACCGCTGGTGGAGCCGCAGCCCTCGCAGATGTAGCAGGAACCGGCGCGCTGCATCTTCGTACCGCAGGAGAAGCAGAGCGGGGCGTCGGCCTGGATGCCCAGCTGCATCTCGACCAGTTCGGCGCTGGTGTGGGCCTGCTTCGTGACGGGCTTGGCCGGCTCGGTGGACGCCGCGGGGGTGGCCACGGCCTTCAGGTCCGTCTGGCGCGGCGCCGACTGGGCGAGGCCCTCGACGTCGACGTCCTCCTCGGCCGGCTCGTAGGAGCCGGTCTCCAGGTGGCGCTGACGCTCCTCGGCGGAGTGGATGCCGAGCGCGGAGCGCGTCTCGAACGGCAGGAAGTCCAGCGCGAGGCGGCGGAAGATGTAGTCGACGATCGACTGCGCCATCCGCACGTCCGGGTCGTCCGTCATGCCGGCCGGCTCGAAGCGCATGTTGGTGAACTTCGAGACGTACGTCTCCAGCGGCACGCCGTACTGCAGGCCGACGGAGACGGCGATGGAGAAGGCGTCCATCATGCCCGCGAGGGTCGAGCCCTGCTTGGACATCTTCAGGAAGACCTCGCCCAGGCCGTCGTCCGGGTAGGAGTTGGCCGTCATGTAGCCCTCGGCGCCACCGACGGTGAAGGACGTGGTGATGCCGGGACGTCCCTTCGGGAGGCGCTTGCGGACCGGGCGGTACTCGACGACCTTCTCGACCTTGGTCTCGACGGCGGCGGGCGCCTCGGTCTTGGCCTCGGCCTTGTCGTCGCCCTTGGTCTTGGCGGACAGCGGCTGGCCGACCTTGCAGTTGTCGCGGTAGATCGCGAGGGCCTTGACGCCGAGCTTCCAGGCCTCGTAGTAGATCTCCTCGACCTCCTCGACGGTCGCCGTCTCCGGCATGTTGACCGTCTTGGAGATGGCACCGGAGATCCACGGCTGGATTGCGGCCATCATGCGCACGTGGCCCATCGGGGAGATGGCGCGCTCGCCCATGGCGCAGTCGAACACCTCGTAGTGCTCGGGCTTGAGGCCGGGGGCGTCGATCACGTTGCCGTTCTCGGCGATGTGGGCGACGATCGCCTCGATCTGCTCCTCCTGGTAGCCCAGGCGGCGCAGGGCCTGCGGGACGGTGCCGTTGACGATCTGCATCGAGCCGCCGCCGACCAGCTTCTTGAACTTCACGAGCGCCAGGTCGGGCTCGACGCCGGTGGTGTCGCAGGACATCGCCAGGCCGATGGTGCCGGTCGGGGCGAGCACGGACGCCTGGGCGTTGCGGAAGCCGTTGCGCTCGCCGAGGCGCAGGACGTCCTGCCAGGCCTCCGTGGCGGCGGCCCACACCGGGGTGTCCAGGTCGTCCATGCGGACGGCCGTGCCGTTGGCGTCGGAGTGCTGCTTCATGACCCGGTTGTGTGCGTCGGCGTTGCGGGCGTAACCGTCGTACGGGCCGACGACGGAGGCCAGTTCGGCGGAGCGGCGGTACGCCGTGCCGGTCATCAGGGAGGTGATGGCACCGGCGAGGGCGCGGCCGCCGTCGGAGTCGTAGGCGTGGCCGGTCGCCATCAGCAGGGCGCCGAGGTTGGCGTAGCCGATGCCGAGCTGGCGGAACGCGCGCGTGTTCTCGCCGATCTTCTGGGTCGGGAAGTCCGCGAAGCAGATCGAGATGTCCATCGCGGTGATGACCAGCTCGACGACCTTCTGGAAGCGCTCGGTCTCGAAGGACTGGCTGCCCTTGCCGTCGTCCTTGAGGAACTTCATCAGGTTCAGCGAGGCGAGGTTGCAGGACGTGTTGTCCAGGTGCATGTACTCGCTGCACGGGTTCGACGCGGTGATCCGGCCGGACTCGGGGCAGGTGTGCCAGTTGTTGATCGTGTCGTCGTACTGGATGCCGGGGTCGGCGCAGGCCCAGGCGGCTTCGGCGATCTTGCGGAAGAGCGCCTTGGCGTCGACCTCCTCGATCACGTCACCGGTCATGCGCGCGCGCAGCCCGAACTTGCCGCCCTGCTCGACCGCCTTCATGAACTCGTCGTTGACGCGGACCGAGTTGTTGGCGTTCTGGTACTGGACGGACGTGATGTCGTCGCCGCCCAGGTCCATGTCGTACCCGGCGTCACGCAGGACGCGGATCTTCTCCTCTTCCTTCACCTTGGTCTCGATGAAGTCCTCGATGTCCGGGTGGTCGACGTCGAGGACGACCATCTTCGCGGCGCGGCGGGTGGCGCCACCGGACTTGATGGTGCCGGCGGAGGCGTCGGCACCACGCATGAAGGAGACCGGGCCGGAGGCGTTGCCGCCGGAGGACAGCAGCTCCTTGGAGGAGCGGATGCGGGAGAGGTTCAGGCCGGCGCCGGAGCCGCCCTTGAAGATCATGCCCTCTTCCTTGTACCAGTCGAGGATCGACTCCATGGAGTCGTCGACGGACAGGATGAAGCAGGCGGAGACCTGCTGCGGCTGGGGCGTGCCGACGTTGAACCAGACCGGGCTGTTGAAGCTGAAGATCTGGTGCAGCAGGGCGTAGGCCAGCTCGTGCTCGAAGATCTCGGCGTCCGCGGGCGAGGCGAAGTACTTGTAGTCCTCACCGGCCTTGCGGTACGTCTTCACGATGCGGTCGATCAGCTGCTTGAGGCTGGTCTCGCGCTGCGGGGTGCCGACGGCCCCGCGGAAGTACTTGCTGGTGACGATGTTGACCGCGTTCACCGACCAGAAGTCGGGGAACTCGACGCCACGCTGCTCGAAGTTGACCGAGCCGTCGCGCCAGTTGGTCATGACGACGTCACGGTGCGCCCAGGCCACCTCGTCGTACGGGTGCACGCCGGGGGTGGTGTGGATGCGCTCGATACGCAGACCCTTGGTGGCCTTGGTCCCCTTGGCCCGGGAACCTCGTGCCGGACCGCTCGCCGTCTCTGTCATGCCGCCTCCCTGTACAGGCAAAAACGCCCTGAAATGCCACGATGTTCCCGTGGCACGGTGATGTGTCTGGTGCTGCGGGCGCCCACGCGCCGCCCGCAACCGGTCTTGTCAACGCCGCCGCCCGGCCGGCCCCCGGAGCCGGGATCCCGGTTCCGGCCCTCCGGTCAGTCGGCGGCCCGGGCGGGCTCGGGGACCTGAACGGTTCCCCCTGGCCCCCCGTCGTCTTCCTGGCTCCCCGCGACGGTTCCGCCGTCCGCGCGGTCGCCGCCCGCGTCGTCGTCCGCGGCGGGGGGTCCCGTCTGGTCCCTGAGCTCCGCGATGGCCGTCTCGAAGTCCTCGAGCGAGTCGAAGGCCCGGTAGACGGAGGCGAACCGCAGGTACGCGACGAGGTCGAGTTCCTGCAACGGGCCGAGTATGGCCAGCCCCACGTCATGGGTGGTCAGTTCGGCGCTCCCGGTGGCCCGCACCGCCTCCTCGACCCGCTGGCCGAGCTGGGCGAGTGCGTCCTCGGTGACAGGCCGTCCCTGGCACGCCTTGCGCACACCGTTGATGACCTTGGTGCGGCTGAACGGCTCGGTGACTCCGGAGCGCTTGACCACCATCAGTGAACAGGTCTCCACCGTCGTGAAACGACGGGAGCAGTCGGGACACTGACGGCGCCTGCGGATCGACGTGCCGTCGTCGGTCGTACGGCTGTCGACGACACGGCTGTCGGGGTGCCTGCAGAAGGGGCAGTGCATGATCTCCAACCCTCCTCACAGCAGACTCAACAGCCTCGTGGGCCACACGAGCCCCTCGAAGCAGCCCCCAGCATAGGCGATCGCCGAGCATCCGAAGACACCGGGGACCACAACTTCTGGGCCGCTGATGACATCCAACCACTACATGTAGGGCTTGGCTCATACATGCAGGATGTGTCGCGTGTCGCGGTCGGAGCCCTCACGCACCGCTGCCCGGCCGTCACGCCGAGCGTCCGGGAGACGGCATGATCGCGTCCGCTCCGCACGCGCGCGACCACGAATGGAGCGGACGATGCACCTGCGTGAAGCCGACGGCACGCACGCGTGAAAGCGTCCCGCGAGCACCCGCGGTTCGCGCACGCACGGTGACCGCCTCCAGCCGGCGGCCGTCGACACGCGCGTGTGGGGACGCATCGCGCGGACGCGTACGGAGATACCGTGAGCGCCGCAGGGAGGAGCGGTGCGACTCCCGGACAGGGTCGGCTCCGGGTCCCGACGGGCGGGGCCACGAATGGCAGACTGAGGCTCCGGCCCACAGGTCGGCGGCCCCGGCGGTGAAGAGTACAACAACGAGCTCTTCGGCCCGCCCGGGACGCGGCGTCAGCCATACACCCAGACACATGATCAGGTCCGGTTATCCACGGTTTTTCACTCGAACGTGTGTTTGGCGCAACCTTTCGAAAGCCACTACCGTTGTCCAGCAGGGAGACCATCGAGAGGGGCCGACGTGACCACCACCGCAGACAGCGCCAGCATCACCGCCCAGGACCGCTCCCAGGGCCGACTCGAGCCGGTGCACGCCATGAACGAAGCCGTGCATCCCGAGCACAAGCGCTCCCTGCCGGGCCGACCTCCAGGCATCCGTGCCGACAGCTCGGGACTCACCGACCGTCAGCGCCGGGTGATCGAGGTCATCAGGGACTCCGTGCAGCGCCGGGGGTACCCGCCGTCGATGCGCGAGATCGGTCAGGCGGTGGGCCTGTCCAGCACGTCCTCCGTGGCCCACCAGCTGATGGCGCTGGAGCGCAAGGGCTTCCTGCGCCGCGACCCGCACCGCCCGCGCGCGTACGAGGTGCGCGGCTCGGACCAGGCCGCCCAGGTCCAGCCGACGGACACCGCCGGCAAGCCCGCCGCGTCGTACGTCCCGCTCGTCGGCCGCATCGCCGCCGGTGGCCCGATCCTCGCCGAGGAGTCGGTCGAGGACGTCTTCCCCCTCCCCCGCCAGCTCGTCGGTGACGGTGAGCTGTTCGTCCTGAAGGTCGTCGGCGACTCGATGATCGAGGCCGCCATCTGCGACGGCGACTGGGTCACGGTCCGCCGCCAGCCGGTCGCCGAGAACGGTGACATCGTGGCCGCCATGCTCGACGGCGAGGCGACCGTCAAGCGCTTCAAGCGCGAGGACGGGCACGTGTGGCTGCTCCCCCACAACTCGGCCTACGAGCCGATCCCCGGCGACGACGCGACGATCCTCGGCAAGGTGGTGGCCGTCCTGCGACGCGTCTGAGCACGGCGCCGGGCGAGCTTCTCCTCACCCCGCCCCCTGTGACTGGGCCCCGGGATCCCTGCGCCGGTTCCGGGGCCCTGTGCTGTGCCGGGACACGGGCGCGTGTGTGCGCCGGGGCGCGCGACACGCCTGGCGCCCAGGCCTTCGTGCCGCGAGCGCTGCGCAGTCAGGGGCCGGTACGTGCGTACCGGCCCTCGTTCACTGGTCTTCCGTCTGCTTCGCCGCCGCGTCGATCGCCGCGAGCGACCTGCGGACCTGGTTGCGGTCCGTCGTGAACCAGAAGTCGGGCATGGACGCCTTCAGGTAACTCCCGTACCGGGCCGTCGCCAGCCGCTGATCCAGGACGGCGACCACACCGCGGTCCCCGGACGCCCGTACGAGACGGCCGGCGCCCTGGGCCATGAGGAGCGCCGCGTGCGTGGCGGCCACCGCCATGAAGCCGTTGCCCCCGGCGTCCTCCACCGCCTTCTGCCGGGCGCTCATCAACGGGTCGTCGGGACGCGGGAACGGGATCTTGTCCATGACCACCAGCTGGCAGCTGGGGCCGGGTACGTCCACGCCCTGCCACAGCGAGAGCGTGCCGAACAGGCAGGTCCTGGGGTCCGCTGCGAAGTTCTTGATCAGCTCGCCGAGGGTTTCCTCGCCCTGCAGCAGGATCGGGTACTCGGGGATGCGCGAGCGCAGCTCCTCCGCGGCGAGCTGGGCCGCCCGCATGGAGGAGAAGAGCCCGAGCGTGCGCCCGCCGGCCGCCTGGATCAGCTCCGTCAGCTCGTCCAGCATGTCGGCGCGGTCACCGTCGCGCGCGGGCCGGGCCAGGTGCTTGGCCACGTAGAGGATGCCCTGCTTGGGGTAGTCGAACGGCGATCCGACGTCGATGCCCTTCCACTGCGGCACGTCCTCGCCCTCCGTGCCCTCCGGGGCGAGGCCGAGCGAGGCGCCGACGCCGTTGAAGTCCCCGCCCAGCTTCAGGGTCGCGGAGGCCAGGATCACCGAGCGGTCGGAGAAGAGCTTCTCCCGCAACAGCCCGGACACGGACATGGGGGCGACCCGCAACGACGCGCCGAACCGGTCGTGGCGCTCGTACCAGACGACATCCCACTCGGAGCCGTTCACGACCCGTTCCGCCACGTCGTGCACCGACTCCACGGACGCCAGCGCCTGCTTGCGGACCGCGTCCTCGTCCTGGACGGACTTGTCACGGGTGCCGCCGATCGCGGTGATCACCGTCCGCGCGGCGTCGCGCAGCGCCATCAGTGCGTAGCCGAGGTCCTCCGGGATCTCCTCGAGACGGCCTGGCAGGGCCAGCTCCATCACCCGCTCGAACCCCTCGGCGGCGGTCTGCAGCTGGTCGGCCGCCTTCTCGTTGACGAGCTTCGCGGCACGCCGCACCGCGCGGTTGACCTGCCCCGGGGTCAGCTCCCCGGTCGCGACCCCGGTGACCCGGGAGACGAGCTCGTGGGCCTCGTCGACGATCAGCACCTCGTGCTGCGGGAGCACCGGCGCGCCCTCGATCGCATCGATCGCCAGCAGGGCGTGGTTGGTGACGACGACCTCGGCGAGCTTGGCCCGCTCACGCGCCATCTCGGCGAAGCACTCGGCGCCGTACGCGCACTTGGAGGCGCCCAGGCACTCCCGCGAGGACACCGACACCTGCGCCCAGGCGCGGTCGGAGACACCCGGCGTCAGGCCGTCGCGGTCACCGGACTCCGTGTCGTCGGCCCATTCGCGCAGCCGCAGCAGGTCCTGGCCCAGCTTGCTCGTGGGCGCGGCCGCCTCGAACTGGTCGAAGAGCCCCTCCTCCTCGTCCTGCGGCACCCCTTCGTGCAGGCGGTGCAGGCACAGGTAGTTCGACCGGCCCTTGAGCATGGCGAACTCGGGACGGCGGCGCAGCAGGGGGTGCAGCGCCTCCACCGTGCGCGGCAGGTCCCGCTCGACCAGCTGGCGCTGGAGGGCCAGCGTGGCGGTCGCTACGACGACCCGCTCGCCGTGGGCGAGCGCGGGCACCAGGTAGCCCAGCGACTTACCGGTACCGGTGCCGGCCTGGACGAGCAGGTGGGTGCCGTCGTCGATCGCTTCCGCGACCGCTTCGGCCATGGCCACCTGGCCGGGACGCTCCGTACCGCCGACGGCGGCGACGGCGGCGTGCAGGAGTTCGGGGAGAGAGGGCTTCGTCATAGCGCGACCACCCTACGGCGCGGGACTGACAAACGTGGGGTCGAGGAGGTGAGGGGCGAGGGGATCAAGGTCTTGGGCTTCTCGTGGGAGGGGTGGGGAGAAGGGGCCGGGGGTGGTGGAGGGATAGGTGTGGTGGGGCGCCGATGAGCGGGGGGGGGCGGAGGGCGCCCGGCCGTGGATTTCGAAATATGGGGTGGCGACGGGAACCGGCCCGCCGAGCCGTTCGTTGCGGAGAGTGACGGCACTTCTTCCGAGTGTCACAACAGGTGACGTAGGGATCGGTCTCTGATCAGCAGCGCGGCTCGCTTGGCCGGCAGTTCGAGCTCGGCGGCGTATCGGAAACCGGCGGTCAGGAAGGCGGCGATGGACGGGATGTTACGGAGGTCGGGTTCCGCGACGACGCGGGCACAGGCAGGTCGCTGGTCGAGCACGAGATCGGCCACGGCCCTGAGGAGCACCCCGCCCAGACCGCGCCCTCGGTCGGTTGCGCCACCGATCAGCAGGTGGATACCGGTGTCGTGAGGCCGGGCCGGGTAGTGCCGGGCCAGTGGGTCGAGGTCGGCCCGGTAGATCTCCCAGTAGCTCATCGGCGTGCCCTCCAGCACGCCCAGGCACGGCACGCTGCGTCCGTCGCCCGCCAGTTGGCGACGCAGGTGCTCCTCGGTCACGGCGCCGGGGCCCGCCAGGTCCCAGTAGGCCGCGACGGAGGGGTCGTTCATCCACCGGGTGACGAGGGGGAGGTCGCGGTCGGCTTGTACGGGGACCAGTCGGAACGCACCGACGGGGGTGGCGGCCGCGCCCCAGGTGTCGATGTGGTCGAGCAGGTCCTCAGTGGACGACGCCCAGCGGGCAGGTGAACTCGGCCCCTCGCCGACGAGGTTGTGGAACCCCGCCAGAAGGCGCAACTCCAGCGTCTCCTCGTTGTCCGTGGCGGCGCCTAGGCCGACGACGGGAGCGGTAAGGACGTCGGCGCCAGTGTCGGTGGGCGGCACGGGACGCTCCTCTCGGGAGTGGGTCCGGAAGGGCGCTCAAGACCCAGGGACGAGTTTCAGGAATGGAGGGGGTTGGCGATGGTGACGTAGACGGACTGGGTGTCCACCGGGCCGATGAGTTCGTCAAGGCCGTGCAGCCGGGTGAGCAGGTTGGCCTTGCAGCGCAGGACGGGTGAGTCGAGCAGCCGGGCGGGCAGCGCGCTGCGCATCCGGTGGGGGCCGGATGCGGCGTCCTGGAGGAAGCGGCGCAGGGCGGCGAGCAGCAAGTGTTCGTCGGCCAGGCGTTGGGAGCCGAACGCGCCGATGAGGCCGAACACGTTGTTGATGCCGAGGTAGTAGGCGAAGCGCTCGTCGGTGACCTCGTCGGAGACGAAGGTGTCGCTCCGCTCACCGATGCCGGCCAGTCGGGCCTCTAGTTCCGCGCGGCGGGAGGCGCGGAAGTAGTAGCCCTGGTTGTCGCGGTAGCGGGCGCCGGCGGGCCATCCGTCCCGGTCGAGCAGCAGGAGGGTGTTCTGCTGGTGGGCCTCCAGGGCCACCCCCGCCTCACCGTCCAGCCACAGAACCGGACGGACGACGTGGTGGAGGTAGCGCAGGAACCACTCGGCGGCGACGGCCCCGACAGGTCGGCCGGTGCGGGAGGCCAGAGCACTGACGACGACGGCGAGGCGGGAGCGCGTGACGGTCGTGTCGGAATGGGGGTGGAGGTGAGGGCGCGGTGAGACCAGGCCCGCGACGCAGGAGACGTCGTCGGTCGGGGTGAACGGGTTGTGCCGGATCACCACGTCGAGTCCGGTCACCGGGGTTCCGTCCGGGCTGTCGACGGCCAGCCAGGCGGGGTCGCGGACGATGTCGAAGTCCGGGTGTTCGGCGTGCCACTGCTGGGCGAGGCCGGTGCGCAGCAGGCGGTGGACCTCGACGCCGCGGTGGAGTTCCTTGCGGAGGTTCTCGCGGCGGGAGTTGGTGATGCGCAGCGCCAGCGACAGCTTGAGCATGGCGGGGGCGCCGGAGCGGTGAACGGTACGGACGGAGGAGGTGGGGTGCCACGGCGGGCCGTACGGGCCGAGGTCGCGGAGGTGACCGGCGTCGAGGAGGGCGGCGACCTCACCGCGGTGCCGGGCCTCGCGCAGGTGCCAGGGGTGCAGCGGCAGGGCTGCCCAGCCTTCGGGCAGCGGCAGCCCGGCGCCGACCAGGCGGGCGGTCAGCAGCAGGGCGGGGACAGGGCGTCCGCGTTCGGTCCAGGCGGAGTCGGACGCGAGGACGGAGGGAGCCACGGCGAGCCAGTGCAGGGGGAAGGAGCCGCGCAACTCGGGTGAGTACGGCCGGGCTTCGGTGTCGGAGAGACCTTCGCGGCTCTTTGGGGTCGGGTGCAGGGGGTGGCCGAGGAGAAGGGCCTGCTCGGCTGCCAGGAACAGGTCCGCTTCGTCGGCGGGGCGTTCCCTGCGGTCGGTGATGAAGGTCGCGGTGCGCCGTGCGGAGTCGGCGACGCGGGCGACGAGGTCGATGCCGTGGGTGGAGGAAGGGGCGTCGCCGTGGCCGACGGGCGGGGCCGTTGTGGTGCTGGTGCTGCCGGCTTCGCCTCGGGCCCGCAGGGACTCCTCAGCGGACTCCCGAGCCAGGAGTGCCGCCACCGTGGCCGGGTCGGCGGGTGGGCAGGCCAAGGGGGCTTTGGCGAGGCGAGGGGGACCGAAGCGGTGCCAGCCGGTCGGGGACCAGTAGCGGACAGGGACGAGCAGGGCCGTCCCGGAAGCGGGGAGAGGGATGCGGAGGACGTTGATGAGGGGGGCGGGGAGGTTCGTCTCGCGCACCCAGCAGCGCAGCAGGTTCTCGGTGGTGGCCGCCTGGGCCGCGGTGTGCGGGTCGTGGTGGTCCAGGAGGTCGGGTTCCGGGTCCAGGGCCGTGCGAGGCCGCTTCGCCGGGGGCGGGGCTTCGGTGCCGCGCGAGGAACCGACCGGGAGTACGCACTCCCCGGAGGGCCGGGGGGCGGGGGCTGCGGTGGTGGGCAGGTCCGCGGCACAGGGAGCAGCGGGTGAGGAAGCGACGGTCAACGGAGGTCCTTGCGGGGCGGGTCGGTCGGCTGGTGCGGGGGCTGTACGGGGAAGGTGGGACGAGCGGGGATCAGGGGTTCGGTCGGCCCGGGCGGTCGGCTGTGCCCCGGGCCACCGCTTCCACCGCGTCGGCCAGGCGGTCGAGCACGGCCGAGGCCTGTTCGTCGGTGATCGTCAGGGGCGGGAGCAGGCGTACGACCGAGGCGTGGCGGCCGCCGAGTTCGACGATCAGGCCTCTCCTCAGGCACTCCCGCCGGATGGCTGCCGCGAGGCCGGGCGCGGCGGGGCGGGGTGCACGGGGAACGGGGCGGTGCGTGGTCTCCGCGGCCTCCCGTTCGGGGTCGACCACCTCCAGTCCGATCATCAGGCCGCGTCCCCGTACGTCCCCGATGCACGGGAACCGGTCGGCGAGCGTGCGGAGCTGGGTCAGCATGCGGGTGCCGAGGGCGGCGGCGTGGTCGGCGAGGCGGTGCCGGCGGACGTAGGCGAGGGTGGCGGTGCCGGCGACCATGGCGAGTTGGTTGCCGCGGAAGGTTCCGGCATGGGCACCGGGCTCCCAGGCGTCGAGGTCGTCGCGGTAGACGACGACGGCCAGCGGGAGGCTGCCGCCGATGGCCTTGGAGAGGACCATCACGTCCGGGGTGATGCCGCTGTGCTCGACGGCCCAGAAGGCGCCCGTACGGCCGACGCCGGTCTGGATCTCGTCGGCGATCAGCGGGATCGAGCGGTCGGCCGTGATCTGCCGCATGCGGCGGAGCCATGGGTCCGGTGCCGGGATGACCCCGCCCTCGCCTTGAACGGGTTCGAGGATCATCGCCGCGGGCGTGGGCACGCCGGAGCGGGGGTCGTCGAGGAGGTACTCCGTCCAACGGGCGGCGAGTTCGGCACCCGTCTCGCCTCCGGTGCCGAAGGGACAGCGGTAGTCGTACGGGTACGGAAGTCGGGTGGCGCGGACGTCGGTGGCGTGGCCGGAGGCGTCCTGGGCGGCGGCGGTCATGCCGTGGTAGGCGCCGGTGAAGGAGAGGATGCCCGTGCGGCCGGTCGCGGTGCGGACGAGTTTGAGGGCGGCTTCCACGGCGTCCGTGCCGGCGGGTCCGCAGAACTGCACGCGTGCGTGGTCGGCGAGCCCGGGCGGCAGGGTGTGGAACAGCTCGGTGACGAAGGCGTCCTTGACGGGGGTGGCGAGGTCGAGGGCGTGCAGGGGCGCGCCGGAGTCGAGGACGGCTCGGACGGCCTCAAGGACGACGGGGTGGTTGTGGCCGAGCGCGAGGGCGCCGGCGCCGGAGAGGCAGTCGAGGTAGCGGCGGCCGTCCGCGCCCTCGATGGTCAGTCCGCGAGCGCGCACGGGCACGATGGGCAGGGCGCGCGCGTAGGTTCGGGCGGACGACTCGCGCGCCGCCTGACGCCGCAGGATCCCCTCGTAGCCGGGGTGCGCTCCCCCACGCCCGCCCTCGGGTCCGTCTGCACGTGCGTCCGCCGGTCCGTCCTCAGGCCGGTCCGCACGCCCGCTCTCCCGGACCCCGCCGAGGAACCCACCGGTTCCGGCACCGGTGGGCCCTCGTCCTTCGGCCGCCCCTCCGGCGGTCACCCCTGCCGCTCCCCCGGTGGTTCCTCCGGCGATGTCTCCGGCGGTGTCTCCGGACACAGATTCGGTCACGGCCACGGCTCGCAGTCCTCCCGCTGTCCAGGGGTGAGTTCGTCGTCGCGGAGTACCGGGTGGGGGCGCGGGGCCCGGACGGGCACACGGCCGGTCCGTCGGCGTCCGGTGTTCGGCCGGTCAGGGGGGCGGCCCGCGGGCATCCGGCTCCTCACCGCTACCAACCCCGGTCGGCCTCACGGGTTACGGTCCCGCGCCGAGAAGCTCGTGGCGGCGGGAGCAGTTCGGCCGGACGCGCGCCCCCGCCCGACCCCATCGTCCGCCTCCCGGCGACCTGGTGAAGCAGCAGGTCAGGGAGCTCGTAGCGAAACCGTTGCCGTACCGTCGGAAGTCCCCCACGGGGACGGCATATTGTGTGATGCCGTTCCACGAGGCTGTGGGACGCGTCTGAACCCGGCATGAAAGCACCGTGAGTTCAGCCGGTTGTCCGGGCCACGGTGTCCAGTTCGTCCACCTCAGGGGGAGTAAGACCATGCGACCGATACGGCCGTCGTCCACCGCTCGTCGAGGCGGGAGCACGCGTCGCCGAAGCCTCCCCACCCTGTCGGCCGTCGCCCTCGCCTCGGCGCTCGCGCTCACCGCGACGGCGTGCGGCGGGGACGACACCGACGCGTCCGGGCAGTCCTCCGCGTCCGCCTCGGCCGGCGAGGGCGGCCACGGGAAGATCAAGATCCCGGACGACCTGAAGAACCGGCTCAAGGAACACGGGATCGACCTCGACAAGTGGAAGAACGGGGCCTGGAAGAACTGGGACCGGGACGACTGGCTGCGCGAGGCGAAGGACTTCGTCAACCCGATCATCGAGGGACTGTGGGACCCGGACCGCATGCGAGACGCCGAGGACCCCGACCGGGGCGTGGACAGCGGTGACCTCTCGGCCGACCAGGGCGTGACCGACCCGACGCCGGACCCGGTGGACGCGCAGGCCGTGCCGACCGCCTACCACGCCAACGCGGCCGAGGCGGGCAAGGTGTTCTTCGACTCCCCCGAGGGCACGATGGTCTGCTCGGCGACGGTGGTGAAGGACCCGGCGCACCCGGGCAAGTCCAACCTCGTGTGGACCGCGGGTCACTGTGTGCACGCGGGCAAGAAGGGCGGCTGGTACCGCAACATCGCGTTCGTGCCGTCCTACAACGACGCGGGGCTGTCGACCTCGGCGTTGCAGACCGCGACCAGGGAGCAGGTGGCCCCGTACGGCGTCTGGTGGGGTGACTGGGCGCGGACCTCGGACCAGTGGATCGCGCAGGGCGGCCAGACCGGCGGCGACGGGGCGCCGTACGACTTCGCGGTGATCCATGTGACGCCGGAGCAGGGTGGTTCGGGGAAGTCGCTGGAGGAGACGGTGGGTTCGGCGCTGCCGGTGGACTTCGACGCGCCGGCCGTGCCGCAGGTGCGGAACATGACGGCGACCGGCTACCCGGCGGGTGCGCCCTACGACGGGCAGAAGCTCTACCAGTGCAAGGACAAGCCGGGGCGGCTGTCGCTGGGTGCCTCGGACCCGACGATGTACCGCATCGGCTGCACGATGACCGGCGGTTCGTCCGGTGGCGGCTGGGTGGAGACCGGCTCGGACGGCAAGCCGGCGCTGGTGTCCAACACGTCCATCGGCCCGGTCCGTTCGGGCTGGCTCGCGGGGCCGCGGCTGGGTGCGGTGGCCAAGGGCGTGTACGACTCGGTGAGCAAGAAGTTCGCCGGTCAGTGACGTCGCGCTGAGCCGTCGCGGCACCCGGCACCGGGCGCTCGCAGCGGGCCGCGCCCGCGTCCGTACACGTTTCTTTCTCACGGGGGTCTCCGCACCATGCACGCCACACGTACTCCTGGTACGCCTCACACAGTTGACACGCCTCGCGCGTCTTCTTCGTCCCGAGCGTCATCAGCGTCCGGCACGTCCCGGTCCGGCCGGCGGCGCATCCTGGTGGCCGCGACCGGGCTCGTCGCGGCCCTGGCGCTCACCGCGACCGCCTGCGGCGGCGGGGACGACGACACGGCCGATGGGTCCAACTCCGGTGCCACCGCGACCGCGACCGTCACGGCCGGTGGCGGCGAAGGCGGTGACGGCAAGGTCCGCCTCCCCGCCGGTGTCGCCGACAAGCTGAAGCGCCACGGCATCGACGTGGACGACTGGGCCAAGGGCGGCTGGCGGGACTGGGGCGAGGACAAGTGGCTCAGCGCGGCCAAGGACTTCGTCAACCCCATGATCGAGGGCCTGTGGAAGCCGGAGCGGATGAAGTCGGCGAAGGAGGCCGACAAGACGGTCACGGCCAAGGACGCCGCCGCCGACCAGGGCGTGAGCGATCCCGCGCCCGAGCCCGTCGAGGCGTTGGCCGAGAAGACGCCGTACCACGAGAACGCGGCCCCGGTCGGCAAGGTCTTCTTCGACTCGCCCGAGGGGTCGATGGTCTGCTCCGGCACGGTGATCAAGGACGTGAACCATCCGGGCAAGTCCGACCTCGTGTGGACGGCGGGCCACTGTGTGCACGCGGGGTCGGGCGGCGGCTGGTACCGCAACATCGCCTTCGTGCCCGCCTACAACGACCTCGGTGAGTCCGAGGCACAGTTGCGCAACGCCACCTCCACGGAGATCGCGCCCTACGGCAACTGGTGGGCCGACTGGGCCTCCACGTCGAAGGAGTGGATCGCGGGTGGCTCGGAGACGGGCGGCGCGGGGGCGGCGTACGACTACGCGGTGCTGCACGTCACGCCGGAGCAGGGCTCGAAGTCGCTGGAGGAGACCGTCGGCGGGGCGCTGGACGTCGACTTCTCGGCGCCGTCCGCGAGCGAGGTGGCCTCGATGGGTGCCTGGGGGTACCCGGCGGCGCCGCCGTACAACGGGCTGAAGATGTTCAAGTGCCTCGACCGGCCCGGCCGGCTGTCGCTGAGCCCGGCCCTGCCGACGATGTACCGGATCGGCTGCACGATGACCGGGGGTTCGTCGGGCGGCGGCTGGTTCCGGGTGGTGGACGGCAGGACGAAGCTGGTGTCCAACACGTCGATCGGCCCGTCCGACAACACCTGGCTGGCCGGCCCGCAGCTCGGCGCGGAGGCCGAGGCGATCTACCGGAACATGAGCAGGACGTACGGCGGACGGTGATCCCGCACGCGCGAAGGCCCGCCCCCTGCGACGAGCAGGGGGCGGGCCTTCGGTTTCGGCGTCTGCGCGGTGCGCGTGCCGGACGCAGGTGTCAGAGTGCCTGCGCCGGTACGTACGGTGCGAGGTCCGCGGCCAGTTCCTCGTGGACCCGCGCCTTGAGCAGGGTGCCCTCCGCGGTGTGCTCCTCCGAGATCACCTCGCCCTCGGTGTGGGCACGGGCGACCAGCTTGCCGTGGGTGTACGGCACGAGCGCCTCGATCTCGACGGACGGCCTGGGCAGTTCGTTGTCGATCAGCCCGAGCAGTTCGGCGATGCCCTGGCCGGTGCGGGCGGAGACGGCGATGGAGCGCTTCTCCACCCGCAGCAGCCGCTGGAGCGTCAGCGGGTCGGCCGCGTCGGCCTTGTTGATCACGACGATCTCGGGCACGCCGGTGGCGCCGACGTCCCGGATCACCTCCCGCACGGCCAGCAGCTGCTCCTCCGGGTTGGGGTGCGAGCCGTCCACCACGTGCAGGATCAGGTCGGCGTCGCCGACCTCCTCCATGGTGGAGCGGAACGCCTCGACCAGGTGGTGCGGCAGGTGGCGCACGAAGCCGACGGTGTCGGCCAGCGTGTACAGCCGGCCGCTCGGAGTCTCCGCCCGGCGGACGGTCGGGTCCAGGGTCGCGAACAGGGCATTCTCGACCAGGACACCCGCGCCTGTGAGGCGGTTGAGCAGGGACGACTTGCCGGCGTTGGTGTAGCCCGCGATGGCGACGGACGGCACCTTGTTGCGCCGGCGCACCTGGCGCTGGACCTCACGGCCGGTCTTCATCTCCGCGATCTCCCGGCGCATCTTCGCCATCTTCTCGCGGATCCGTCGCCGGTCCGTCTCGATCTTGGTCTCACCGGGACCACGGGTGGCGAGGCCGCCGCCCTTGCCGCCGCCCATCTGCCGGGACAGCGACTGACCCCAGCCGCGCAGGCGCGGCAGCATGTACTGCATCTGCGCGAGCGCCACCTGCGCCTTGCCCTCTCGGGACTTGGCGTGCTGGGCGAAGATGTCGAGGATCAGGGCCGTACGGTCGATGACCTTGACCTTGACGACGTCCTCGAGGTGGATGAGCTGGCCCGGGCTGAGCTCACCGTCGCAGATGACGGTGTCCGCGCCGGTCTCCAGCACGATGTCGCGCAGCTCTCCGGCCTTGCCGGAGCCGATGTAGGTGGCGGCGTCGGGCTTGTCGCGGCGCTGGATCACGCCGTCGAGCACGAGGGCGCCGGCCGTCTCCGCGAGGGCGGCGAGCTCGGCGAGCGAGTTGTCCGCGTCCTGCACCGTCCCCGACGTCCAGACGCCGACGAGGACGACCCGCTCCAGACGGAGCTGTCGGTACTCGACCTCGGTGACGTCCTCGAGTTCGGTGGAGAGGCCCGCCACGCGGCGCAGGGCCGCGCGCTCGGAGCGGTCGAACTGGTCGCCGTCGCGCTCTCCGTCGATCTCGTGGCTCCAGGCGACGTCCTCTTCCATCAGGGCATCGGCCCGGAGACCTTCGGGGTAGGCGTGCGCGAAGCGCTTGGTGTCCTGGGAAGGGGAAGAAGAGGAGGTCATTGGATCCTTACGTCGATGGGGATGCCTGTGCGGCGTTCACTTCTGACAACGCGCGAGTACCCCGGGAGATTCCCGTGTCCCGCCCCTGTCCGGTGGCGCGCCGACCGGTCGATGGTCGCACGGTACGGCCCGTCTCGTCACCGCCTTATTCGACGGACGCCACGGCCTTCCGGCCGCCTCGCGCGACAGGCGCCGTCCTCTCCCCGCCGCCTCACGCGGCGAACGCCGCCCCCTCCCCGCCGCCTCGCGCGACAGGCGCCGTCCCCTCCCCGCCGCCTCACGCGGCGGACGCCGTCGCCTTCCGGTCGCCGTGCGGGACAGGCGTCGTGGCCGCCTTTTCCTCGTCCGATCCGGCCGGCGCCGTCGCCTTCCAGTCCGGGTGGCCGGGCATCGGCGGGGTCTTGTCGCCGTACAGCCAGCCCTGGAAGAAGCCGTCGAGGTCACGGCCGGAGACGCGGGCGGCCAGCGCCGCGAAGTCGGCGGTGCCCGCGGTGGCGTCCCGGTTCCGTTGCACCCAGGCCCGCTCCAGCTGCTCGAACGCACGTTCGCCGATTTCCTGGCGCAGGGCGTACAGGACGAGCGCGGCACCGTCGTAGACGTTCGCGCGGAAGATGCCGATCTTCTGGCCCGGCTTGGGCGGCTTCGGCGCCGCGGGCGGTCCGCCGGAGGCGCGCCAGCGGTCGGAGGCGCCGTACGCGGCCTTCATCCGCGCCTCCATCGGCCGGTCGGCCTTCTCCTGCGCGTACAGGGACTCGTACCAGGTGGCGTGTCCCTCGTTGAGCCACAGGTCGGACCAGGTGCGCGGGCTGACGCTGTCGCCGAACCACTGGTGGGACAGCTCATGCACCATGATCGACTCGACGTACCAGGCCGGGTAGGCCGGGTCGGTGAACACCTCCCGTTCGAAGAGGGAGAGGGTCTGCGTCTCCAGCTCGTAGCCGGTGGAGGCGTCGGCGAGGAGCAGCCCGTACGTCTCGAAGGGGTAGGCGCCGACCTTGCCCTCCATCCAGGCGATCTGGTCCGGGGTCTTCGTCAGCCACGGCTCCAGCGCGTCGCGGTACCGGGTCGGCACGACGTCCCGCACGGGCAGTCCGTGCGGGCCCTCGCGGTGGACGACCGCGGAGCGGCCGATGGACACCTGGGCGAGCTCGGTGGCCATGGGGTGCCGGGTCCGGTACGTCCAGGTCGTCGACCTGTCACCGCGGTCGACGCCGGTGGGCAGGCCGTTGGCGACGGCGGTGTAGTCGTTCGGGGCGGTGATCCGGAGGGTGAACATCGCCTTGTCGGAGGGGTGGTCGTTGCACGGGAACACGAGGTGGGCCGCGTCCGCCTGGTTGGCCATCGCCAGGCCGTCCGAGGTGCGCACCCAGCCGCCGTCGCGGTCGGGCGCGGGCATGGGGTCGCTGGTGTGCCGCACGGTGATCCGCGTCCAGCTGCCGCGCGGCAGGGGGCGTTCGGGGGTGACGACCAGGTCGTCCCCTGCCTCGGTGAAGCCGGCCGGCCGCCCGTCGACCTCGACGGAGCCGACGGTGCCGTGGGCGAAGTCGAGGTTCACGCGGTCCAGGGAGGCCGTCGTGCGGGCGGCGATCGTGGTGACCGCCTGCAGCGGTTCGCTGTTGTCTCCCGAGTAGGTGAAGGCCAGGTCGTACGCCGCCACGTCGTAGCCCGGGTTGCCCAGGTACGGGAAGAGGCGGTCGCCCAGGCCCAGCGGGGCCGCGGGGGCGCTCGCCGCGAGCAGGGCGAAGGAGACGGCGGACGCGGCGCCGGCGAGCAGCGCGGCCCTGGCCCGGCGCCGACGCGCTGCCGTACGGCCCCGGCGGTCGTCCCGCACTCGGGGCGGGCCGTCGGGGGCGGGCGCCGGGGCGGTGTCGGGCGGGGCGTCGGCAGCGGAGGACCTGCGGAACCGGGGGGCGCGGAGGGTGAGCGGCATGCACCACCGCTACCAGCGCCCGCCCGCCCGACGGCGACGACGCGCGCCCGGCCCACCCGAACGGGTCGCTCACGCGCGCGTGGGGTTCACCGGGCCATCACCGCGCCCGGCTCCGTCAGACGGAGCCGACGGAGCCGATGGAGCCGACAGAGCCGGGCGATGCGGCCACCCGTCACGCCGACACGTGGTGCTGCGCGCGCCCCACGTCGTACACCCCGGCCACGTTCCGCATCGCGCGCATCAGGGTGGGCAGGTGGGAGGCGTCCGGGAGTTGGAGGGTGTAGGTGTGGCGGACGCGCTGCTGGGCGGGCGGTTCGACGGTGGCGGAGACGATCTCGGCGCCCTCCGAGGCGATCGCCTCGGTCAGGTCGGCCAGCAGGTGCGGCCGGCCGAACGACTCGGCGACCAGCGTGACCCGGCACTCCGTGGTGTCCCCCCAGCGCACGTCGACCTCCGCGCGCCCCCCGTCCCGCATCCGCGCCACCCCGGCGCACTCGACGCGGTGCACGGTCACCATCCCCCCGCGCACGGCGAAGCCGATCACCTCGTCGGAGGGCACGGGCGTACAACAGCCGGCGAGCCGCGCGCTCGCCTCGGGCCGTCCGACGACGGTGACGCCGTCACCGGGGCGCGGGGCGGGAGCCTCGGGCGAGGACCGTACGACCGCTCCGGCACCGCCCTGCGGTGCGGCGGACCCGGCGCCCTGGTGTGCCGCGACGACCCCCGCGAAGTCCCCCGCCGCACCGGTTCCGGCCGTCCCATCCGCCCCAGCCGTCGCGACCACCGCCCCCGCACGGTCGTCCGTGGCATCCCGGTCATCCGTCTCCAGGTCCGTCGCCGACGTGGGATGCGCGGTCAGCCAGCGCTGGATGGCGATACGGGCGGCCGGGGTGTGGGCGTGCTCGAGCCACTCGCGCGAGGGCTCCGAGGCGGGGTCCTGGCCCATGAGGAGCTGGACGGTGTCGCCGTCCCGCAGCACGGTGCTCAGGGTCGCGAGGCGGCCGTTGACGCGCGCGCCGATGCACGCGTGGGCGTCCTCGCCGTACTGCGCGTAGGCGGCGTCGACGCAGGTGGCGCCCTCGGGGAGGCCGAGCGTGCCGCCGTCGGGGCGGAAGACGGTGATCTCGCGGTCCTGGGCGAGGTCCTCGCGCAGGGTGGACCAGAAGGTGTCGGGGTCCGGAGCGGCCCGCTGCCAGTCGAGGAGCCGGGACAGCCAGCCGGGGCGGGTGGGGTCGACGCGCTCGCCGTCGGCCGTGGCCTGCTCCTCGGCCGGAGCGGCGGAGGGGTCCGCCGGAGCGGTGTACGGGTTGCCCAGGGCGACGACGCCCGCCTCGGCGACCTTGTGCATCTGGTGGGTGCGGATGAGGACTTCGGCGACCTGGCCGTCCTCGCGGGCGACGGCGGTGTGCAGCGACTGGTACAGGTTGAACTTGGGGACGGCGATGAAGTCCTTGAACTCCGAGACGACGGGCGTCAGACAGGTGTGCAGCTCGCCGAGGACGGCGTAACAGTCGGCGTCCTCGTTGACCAGCACCAGGATGCGCCCGAAGTCGGCGCCGCGCAGTTCCCCGCGCTTGCGGGAGACCCGGTGGACGGAGACGAAGTGGCGTGGCCGGACGAGGACTTCGGCCGGGATGTCGGCGTCGCGCAGCACCGCGCGGATGGCGTCGCAGAACTCGGCCAGCGGATCGTCCGGGCGGGAGGCGTTGGCGGCGATCATCTCCCGGGTGTGCGCGTACTCCTCGGGGTGGAGGATCGCGAAGACCAGGTCCTCCAGTTCGGTCTTGAGGGCCTGGACGCCGAGGCGTTCGGCGAGCGGGATCAGGACGTCGCGGGTGACCTTGGCGATGCGGGCCTGCTTCTCGGGGCGCATCACGCCGAGGGTGCGCATGTTGTGCAGCCGGTCGGCGAGTTTGATCGACATCACGCGGACGTCGTTGCCGGTGGCGACGAGCATCTTGCGGAAGGTCTCGGGCTCGGCGGCGGCGCCGTAGTCGACCTTCTCCAGCTTGGTGACGCCGTCGACGAGGTAGCGCACCTCCTCGCCGAACTGCTCGCCGACCTGATCGAGCGTCACCTCGGTGTCCTCGACGGTGTCGTGGAGCAGCGAGGCGGTCAACGTCGTCGTCTCCGCGCCGAGTTCGGCGAGGATGAGGGTCACGGCGAGGGGGTGGGTGATGTACGGCTCACCGCTCTTGCGCATCTGGCCGCGGTGCGAGGACTCCGCGAGGACGTAGGCGCGGCGCAGGATCTCGAGGTCCGCGTCGGGGTGGTGGGCGCGGTGGGCCTCGACGACGTGGCCGATGGCGTCGGGCAGCCGGTCGCGCGAGGCGGGCCCGAGGAGCGCGGCGCGGCCCAGCCTGCGCAGGTCGATCCGGGGGCGGCTGCGCCTGCGGGCCACCGCGGGCGCTACCGGGCCTGGGGTCGCGGGGTTCGTGGCCTCCGCACTCATGGGGCACCTCCGGCTGCGTCGACCGGCTGACGGGGTGCCCCATGCGGACACGGCTCGGGGCACTGGCGTAGATCCCCCGTCCAGGCCGGTGCTTGATGCTACCGACCTCATCACGCCCGACCGACCGCCTCTCGCCGAGCGTGAAACGGATCACCCATTCGAGCGAGGCAAAGGAGGTTTACGTTTTTGCGCCACAGGTACAGGGCGTCGCCTTCGGCACCAGCGTGCCTGCCACCGCCGGGCCCGCAGGCCGGCCGCGTACATCCTCCCGGACCTGTGAATCGCAGCCCAACTGCCATCAGCGCAGGGCGTTTTCCAGCCACTCCTCGTCGATCTCGCCCTCGGCGACGATCACGGCCGGGCCGGTCATCTCGATCTCGCCGTCCGGGCGCTCGGTGATCACCAGGCGTCCGCCGGGGACGTCCACCGTGTACGTGACCGCGGTGCCCGTGGCGGCCGGGTCGGCCCCGTCCCGGCGGGCGGCGGCCACGGCGACGGCGCACGCGCCCGTGCCGCACGAGCGGGTCTCGCCGGAGCCGCGTTCGTGCACGCGCAGCGCGACGTGGCGCGGGCCGCGGTCGACGACGAACTCGACGTTCACCCCGTCCGGGTAGGCGGAGGCCGGGCTGAAGGGCGGCGGGGCGTACAGGTCGCCGGCGTGCGCGAGGTCGTCGACGAACGCGACGGCGTGCGGGTTGCCCATGTTGACGTTGCGCGCGGGCCAGCTGCGCTCACCCACGCTCACCGTGACGTCGCCGGCCGGCAGGGCGGCCCGGCCCATGCCGACGGTGATGTCGCCGTCCTTGTCGATGTGGACCGACTTCACGCCCCCGCGCGTGGCGATCGCGAGGTCGCCCTCGGTGACGAGCCCGGCGTGCTGGAGGTAGCGTGCGAAGACCCGGACGCCGTTGCCGCACATCTCGGCGATCGAGCCGTCGCCGTTGCGGTAGTCCATGAACCACTCCGCCTCGGCGGCCATCGCGCGTGCCTCGGGGTGCGCCGCGGACCGCACGACGTGCAGCAGGCCGTCCCCGCCGATGCCCGCGCGCCGGTCGCACAGGGCCGCCACGGCGGCCGGGGACAGGTCGAGGGCGTTGTCGGGGTCCGGGACGATCACGAAGTCGTTCTCGGTGCCGTGCCCCTTGAGGAAGGCGATCCGCGTGCTCATTCCTCGATCGTACGGGGTCGCTGTGACAGCGGCCGACGCCCAGGTCGGCGTCGCGTGGAGGGCGCCGATCCACACGTAGGCCTATGCGCGCGCGCCGGGAGCCCCCGTCGCGAGCCGGGGGTCAGCGCAGTCGGGCCACGCGCCAGACGGCGAGTACGGCCACCGCGGCGACGACCACGACGTACGCCAGGACCACCCGCCAGTCCGGACGGCGGCCGGAGCCCCGCTGGGGCAGGCCGGGCCAGGTGTAGCCGACGCGGCGGGCCGCCATCATGCCCCAGCCGGCGGCGCACGAGCAGATCAGCAGCCCGAGCATCGCGATCACGGCCCCGCTGTCGCCGAAGTCGAAGGCGAGGGGGAAGGCGAACATCAGGGAGCCGGTCGCGGCCAGGGCCACGATCGGGGCGAGCTGCCAGATGCGCAGCCGGCGCTGCGGGCGCAGCTCCACCTCGACCTCGGGGCCGCTCGCGAACATCTCCTCGGGCTCGGGACCGTCGTCGGTCACCTCACCGTCGGAGGTGTCGTCGAGCACGTCGGGGCCCAGGGGATCGAGACGCAGCGGATCGGCACCGAGGGGATCAGCACTCAGGGGATCAGCACTCAGAGAATCCTCGCCGCGCGGGCTCGACGAGTCGTCGTCGGGGCTGAAGGGGGCACCGACCTGTTCGACGCGCTCCTCGTCCCGGCGCACGTGATCGTCGTCCGCTTCCCGGTCACCGCATGCCGCGGTGAACGGTTCGCTGCCTTGTGCGGTGTCACGAGGGCCGGCCTCCATCGCCACGCGCCCTCCCAGACTCGGACTCCACTTGGTCGATCGAAGCTCGATGATGGCACGGCGCCGGAGGCCCGGACGGCGGCCTGGGCGTCCCGATGCCATGACGTGATCAGGCTGTAACCGGTCGTTCGACCAACGCCAGGGCACGTCGCGGAAGTTCTGTGACATCCGCCGCAGCCCCACTCAACCAGTGCACCCGCGGATCGCGCCTGAACCACGAATCCTGACGGCGCGCGAAGCGTTTGGTGGCACGGACGGTCTCCGCGCGGGCCTCCTCCTCGGTGCACTCCCCCGCGAGCGCCGCCAGCACCTGCTGGTAGCCGAGCGCGCGCGAGGCCGTACGCCCCTCGCGCAACCCCTGCGCCTCCAGTGCGCGGACCTCGTCCACGAGACCCGCCTCCCACATCCGGTCCACCCGGCGTGCGATGCGCTCGTCGAGCTCCGGACGGGCGACGTCCACGCCGATCTGCACCGTGTCGTAGACCGAGTCGTGCCCGGGGAGGTTGGCGGTGAACGGCTTGCCGGTGATCTCGATGACCTCCAGCGCCCGGACGATACGGCGGCCGTTGCCGGGCAGGATCGCCCGCGCGGCCTCCGGGTCGGCGGCGGCGAGCCGGGCGTGCAGCGCGCCGGAGCCGCGCAGCGTCAGCTCCTCCTCCAGGCGGGCACGGACCTCCGGGTCGGTGCCGGGGAACTCCAGGTTGTCCACGGCGCCACGGACGTAGAGCCCCGATCCGCCCACCAGGACCGGCCAGCGGCCCTCGGCCAGCAGCGCGTCGATGCGGGCGCGGGCCAGCCGCTGGTACTCGGCGACGGAGGCCGTGACGGTGACGTCCCAGACGTCCAGGAGGTGGTGCGGCACGCCCCCGCGCTCCTCGGGCGTCAGCTTGGCGGTACCGATGTCCATCCCTCGGTACAACTGCATGGAGTCGGCGTTGACGACTTCGCCGCCGAGCCGTTGGGCCAGGAAGACGCCCAGATCGGACTTACCGGCCGCGGTCGGTCCGACGACGGCGATGACGCGGGGGGCGGGGGGTGCGCTGCTCACCGGACCAGTCTCCCAAACCTCGCGGGCCGCCCCCGAACGAGTTACGTGACGGCACGCGAGCGGGGTCGTTCCCCGTTGCGAGGTTCCCCGCAGCCAGGGCCTGTCGTTCGGATCAGCCCGGCGAGGCGCACGGACGCTCCCCGGGCTCGCGAGGCCGCCCGAGCTGGGGAGACCGGGACCGCACGGCAACGCGGGATGTCGCCCGCACGAGTAACGTATGGAGTGGATATGGGCGTTTTTGCGCGACTTCTTCGGAGGTCGAAGACCACGGAGGATGCGGTCACGGAGGAGGTGACCCCCGAGGCGATCCCGGTCGCGGACGAGGTCGCGGCCGACGGTGACGTCCCGGCCGGCGGAGGGGTCCCGGCTGCCGACGAGGCTGCGGCCGCGGTCGCAGGGCCGGTCGCCGACGAGGCGGTCCCGGCCACCGGTGCCGAGGCGGAGGCGGAGGAGGGCTCCGCCGTCGACGCTCCCGCGTCCGTCTCCACCGAGGCTCCGGCTCCGGCAGACGCGTCCGAGGCGGAACCGGACGAGAACAAGGCGGCCGCCGAACCGGTTCCGGAGGCCGACTCCGCCGGCGCGGACGGTGTCGAGATCCCCCGGCAGCAGTCCGCCGACGAGGCGGCCGACCGCGAGACCGACGAAGGCGCCCGCACGTGACGCTCCCCGTCAGGGAAGGTGGCCCATGGGTCTGATGGACAACTTGAAGGCCAAGCTCGGCCCGGCCAAGCACAAGGTGTCGGACCTCGCGCAACAGCACGGGGGCAAGATCACGCACGGCATCGACAAGGCCGCGAAGGTCGTGGACGAGAGGACCAAGGGCAAGTACAGCGACAAGATCCATACGGGCACCGACAAGGCCAAGGGCGCCATGGACCGGCTCGCGCACAAGGACGACGGCACGGCGACGCCACCGGGCACACCGCCGCCGAGCACACCGTCGAGCGCACCGCCGCCCAGCGGACCGCCGCCGGCCTCCTGACCACGGCGGCGAACGGCAGCACGCGCACGACCCACGACAAGCAGTACACCCGGCATCCTCGGAACGCTCGCCGCACGTGCAGCGCGGACGGCAGACGGCAGACGGCGGACGGCCGCGCAGCCCCGGCTCGCGGCCGTCCGCCGTCCGCCGTCCGGTGTTCAGCGCTCGACGCTTGCCGTTCCGCCACCGGAGAAGACCGACCGGCGCCTACGACCAGGCGGCGACCAGGTACCCCACCCCGTACGGCGCGTCGTCGTACAGCAGCGCCCCGCCCAGCCCCGAGCCGCCGGCGCCCTGCGCGCCCTCAGCGGCTCCCGCGAGCACCTGCCAGGGCGCGCGGCCGGAGGCCATGAGTTCGTGGGCCAGATCCGCGTCGAGGGCGTTCAGGGCCGCGAGGTCCGCCTCGCGCAGCGCCCGGGCCGCCTCGGCGTCGAAGGGGGCGGCGCGCTCGTCGAGGTAACCGGGCGCCTTGAGGGTCCGGCACGCGCTGCCGTCGCCCATCACCAGCAGCGCGACACGGCCTTCGCGCGTGCCGGTCTCCCGGCCGATGCCGAGACACCGCTCGGGCGCGAGGCGCTGGTCGACGGCCAACGCCTCGACGGGGGCGTCGGCCCAGTTGACGTGTTGGAGCAGCCACGCGGCCACGGCCAGCGAGGGCGGCAGGGTGGGCAGGTCGGCCCCGGCGGGGTCGGGTCGGCCGAGCCGTACGTCGAGGTCGACCCCGAAGCCACGGAACGTCCCCGGTGAGCCCGCGGGGAACAGCGCGTGCCCCGGTTCGTCGGCGGGGCCCACGACCACGAGCCGGTCGGGCCGGGCGGCGGCCAGTACGCCGAGCGCGTCGACGCAGGCGTCCCGCGCCCCGTCCAGCTCGGGCGCGGCACCCGCGGCCACCTCGGGCACGAGCAGCGGCGGACACGGGCATACGGCGGCGGCGACAAGCATGATCGGCAGGGTAACCCGGGGAAGGACCACGGCTCGCCGTCGGCCCACGGTCGAAGGGGACCCGGACCACCACCGCCCCCATGGCCTCAGTACCCCGTCAGCGGCGGCACCTCGGCCGCAGCACTACCCGCCGCCCCGTCACCCCGTCACCCCGTCACCCACCCCGTCACCCCGTCACCCCGTCAGCCCGTCAGCCGGCGGTCGGTCCGCCGTCAGTCGCACCCACACCCGCTCCCCGAAGCCACCGGCAGCGGCTCCGGCGCACCGATCTTCGGCAGGCCCAGGAGCACGCCCTTCGGCTTCGCGGCCTCGGCCGCGTTGCGCTTCTCCCAGGCGTCCCCCGCGCGCGTGCGGCGCACGTCGAGCACGGCGCCCTCGGCGAGGAGGTGGTGCGGGGCGGCGTAAGTGACCTCGACGGTCACCACGTCACCGGGGCGGACGTCCTGCTCGGGCTTGGTGAAGTGGACCAGCCGGTTGTCGGGGGCCCGGCCGGACAGGCGGTGGGTGGCGCCGTCCTTGCGGCCCTCGCCCTCGGCGACCATCAGCTCCAGGGTGCGGCCGACTTGCTTCTTGTTCTCCTCCCAGGAGATCTCCTCCTGGAGGGCGACGAGACGCTCGTAGCGCGCCTGGACGACCTCCTTGGGGATCTGGTCGTCCATGGTCGCCGCCGGGGTGCCGGGGCGCTTGGAGTACTGGAAGGTGAACGCCTGCGCGAAGCGGGCCTCGCGGACAACGTGCAGGGTCTGCTCGAAGTCCTCCTCGGTCTCGCCGGGGAAGCCCACGATGATGTCGGTGGTGATCGCCGCGTGCGGGATGGCGGCGCGCACCTTCTCGATGATGCCGAGGTAGCGCTCCTGCCGGTACGAGCGGCGCATCGCCTTCAGGACCGTGTCCGAGCCGGACTGCAGCGGCATGTGCAGCTGCGGCATGACGTTCGGCGTCTCGGCCATGGCCGCGATGACGTCGTCGGTGAAGTCACGCGGGTGCGGGGAGGTGAAGCGGACGCGCTCCAGGCCCTCGATGCTCCCGCAGGCGCGCAGCAGCTTGCTGAACGCCTCCCGGTCGCCGATGTCGGAGCCGTAGGCGTTGACGTTCTGGCCGAGCAGCGTGATCTCGCTGACGCCCTCGGCCACGAGGGCTTCCACCTCGGCGAGGATGTCGCCGGGCCGGCGGTCCTTCTCCTTGCCGCGCAGGGCCGGGACGATGCAGAAGGTGCAGGTGTTGTTGCAGCCGACGGAGATGGACACCCAGGCGGCGTAGGCGCTCTCGCGCCGGGTCGGCAGGGTGGAGGGGAACGCCTCCAGCGACTCGGCGATCTCGACCTGCGCCTCCTCCTGGACGCGGGCGCGCTCCAGCAGGACCGGCAGCTTGCCGATGTTGTGCGTGCCGAAGACGACGTCCACCCAGGGCGCCTTCTTCACGATGGTGTCGCGGTCCTTCTGCGCGAGGCAGCCGCCGACCGCGATCTGCATGCCGGGCCGGGAGGCCTTCCGCGGGGCGAGGCGGCCGAGGTTGCCGTAGAGCCGGTTGTCGGCGTTCTCGCGGACCGCGCAGGTGTTGAAGACGACCACGTCGGCGTCGCCGTCGGAGCCCTCCGGGGCGCGCACGTAACCCGCCTGCTCCAGCAGCCCGGACAACCGCTCGGAGTCGTGGACGTTCATCTGGCACCCGTAGGTGCGGACTTCGTACGTCTTGGCCGAGGGGATGTCCACTGCGGGGCTCCGGTCGCTGCTGCTGGTCATGCCACAAGGGTAGGCGCTCCCCGGAGGGCCCCGTGTCGGCCGCTTCCCGGCCACCGCACGGCCGCTTCCCGGCCACCGCACGGCCACCGCACGGCACCCGTGCGGTGCTCGCCGGAGCGAGCGCTTCCCCCCGGTGGCGCCCAACCGGCCGACCCCACCCCAGCCGCCGGACGGCACGCGCGCGAGGACCGAAGGAGCACCCGCCCCGCCCGGCCGACCACGCCCCGGCCACAGGGCTGCACGCGCGCGAGGCTCGTCGAAGCCCCCCGGAGCGCCCGCTTTGCCCGCCGGCCCCCGTGACGGTAGACCTGTGCGGACCGCGCCCCGCCCGCCGGAGGGCCCGTGTCCGCGCGGGGGGCGGAGCCGTAAGATCGGTGATCTCGTGGGGGAGGTGGTCATGGGCAGGCGACGCCCTGGCACGCCGACGCTGGAGGAGGTGGCCGCCCGCGCCGGAGTGGGGCGGGGCACCGTCTCCCGTGTCATCAACAACGCGGCGGGGGTGAAGGAGTCCACGCGGCGCGCCGTGCAGCAGGCCATCGCGGAGCTCGGGTACGTGCCCAACCTCGCGGCCCGCTCGCTGGCCGGGCGGCGGGCCGACGCCGTGGCGCTGGTCATGACCGAGCCGGACTGGCGGCAGTTCGCCGAGCCCTTCTTCTCCGAGATCGTCAGCGCACTCGGGGACGCCGTGGCCGACACCGGGCTGCAGTTGCTGCTGACCCTGGTGCGCTCCGACGCCGAGCGGCTGCGCTTCCTCGAGTACGCGCGCGGGGGGCGGGTGGACGGGGTACTGCTGATGTCGGTGCACGCCGACGACCCCCTGCCGGACATGCTCGCCGAGGCGCGGATGCCGACCGTGCTGCTGGGACGCCGTTCCGCCGAGGAGTACGTCAGCTACGTCGACGCGGACAACGTCGGCGGGGCCCGCACCGCGGTGGGGCACCTGCTCGACCAGGGCCGCTCGGCGATCGCCACCATCACCGGGCCGGCCGACATGTACGTCGCCCAGTGCCGGCTGCGCGGCTACCACGAGGCGCTGGAGCTGGCCGGGCTCGGCGGCAAGCCGTCCTGGGTCGCCGAGGGCGACTTCACCGAGGAGAGCGGGCGCCGGGCGATGGCCCGCCTCATCGAGCGGCACCCGGAGATCGACGGGGTGCTCGCCGCGTCGGACACCACGGCCGCGGGGGCCCTCCAGGCGCTGCGCGCGGCCGGCCGGCGGGTGCCGGAGGACGTCGCCGTGATCGGCTTCGACGACTTCCCGCTGGCCCGGCGGACCGCGCCGCCGCTGACGACGGTCCGCCAGCCGCTGGAGGAGATCGGGCGGGCCATGGTGCGGCTGCTCCTGGAGGAGATGGAGGAGCCGTCCGTCGCCTGGCGGCACGTCATCCTCCGCACGGAACTGGTGCTGCGCGAGTCCGCCTGAAGCGATCCCACGAGTCCGCCTGAGGCGACCCCACGGACCCGCCGGAGCGAACCGCCTTTCCGTTCGCAACATTTCGGGAGCGCTCCCAAGCGATCTCCGCGCACTCTCGGCCCTTCCTCGCCCCTCCCCCTGACCTGGGGCTTCGAAGTCGCTTCGACGGACCGCTGTCAGAAGTCTTGTCAGGGACATGAGCCACTCCTTACAGTCCCAACCGAACCGAGGGAATGGGAGCGCTCCCATCCATGGCACCGTGGGAGCGCTCCCGCATGCCCCCCATCTCTCGAAGAGGACCCGCAATGCGACCGTCAAAGCACCATGCACGTCGAGCGCGTGGCCTGTTCGGCGCGCTGCTCACCTGCCTCGCAGCCCTCGCGGCGCTGCTCACCACCACCTCGCCCGCCCAGGCGGCCACCACGATCTGCGAACAGTACGGCTCCACGACCGTCCAGGGCCGCTACGTCGTCCAGAACAACCGCTGGGGCACCAGCGAGACCCAGTGCATCAGCGTCGGCGACTCCGGGTTCACGGTCACCCAGGCCGACGGCTCGGTGGCCACGAACGGCGCCCCGAAGTCGTACCCGTCGATCTTCAACGGCTGCCACTACACCAACTGCTCGCCGGGCACGAACCTCCCGGCCCAGCTCAGCACCATCTCCAGTGCGCCCACCTCCATTTCGTACGCGTACGTCAGCAACGCCGTGTACGACGCCGCCTACGACATCTGGCTCGACCCCACCGCCCGCAAGGACGGCGTGAACCGCACCGAGATCATGGTGTGGTTCAACAAGGTGGGCCCGGTCCAGCCGGTCGGCTCGCAGGTCGGCACCGCCACGGTCGCCGGGCGCCAGTGGCAGGTGTGGTCCGGCAACAACGGCTCCAACGACGTGCTGTCCTTCGTCGCCCCGTCGGCGATCAGCAGCTGGTCCTTCGACGTCATGGACTTCGTCCGGCAGGCCGTCTCCCGGGGCCTGGCCCAGAACAACTGGTACCTGACCAGCATCCAGGCCGGCTTCGAGCCCTGGCAGAACGGCGCTGGCCTCGCGGTGTCGTCGTTCTCCTCGTCGGTCAACACCGGCGGTGGCAGCGGCGACCCGGGCACCCCGGGCGGCCCCGCGGCCTGCCGAGTGACGTACGGCACGAACGTCTGGCAGGGCGGCTTCACCGCCGACGTGACGGTGACCAACACCGGTTCCACCCAGGTCGACGGCTGGAAGCTGGCGTTCGCGCTGCCGTCGGGCCAGCAGATCACCAGTGCGTGGGGCGCGACCGTGTCGCCGTCCTCGGGCTCGGTCACCGCGAGCAACCTGGCGTATAACGGCCGCCTCGCGCCCGGCGGTCAGACGTCCTTCGGGTTCCAGGGCACCTACGGCGGCACCTTCGCCAAGCCCGCCGGCTTCACCCTGAACGGGACCGCCTGCACCACCGCGTGACCCGGGTGCGATGCGCGCGGCCCCGCACCGCCGCGCATCGTGCCCCGCAGGACCGCGCCGCACCGCGGCGCACCGCTCCCGAGGTCCGCCCGTCCGCCGCCGCCGATCGGACGGGCGGACCCCGGGTCCGCACGGCACCGCCCCCTGGGACCCCGCCCCGGAAAGGCCCACCCGCATGAGCCCGCTGCTGAGCCGCCGCCGCCCGTCGGCCGCCCTCGCCCTGTGTGTCACGGCGCTGATCGCCACCGGCACCGGGGCCGCCCCGCCGGAGCCCGCGGCCACCGCCCGGGCCGCGGCCGCCCTGCCGTACCAGGACCCGTCCTTACCCGTGGCCGACCGCGTCGCCGACCTGCTCTCCCGTATGTCGCTCGACGACAAGCTCGGCCAGATGACCCAGATCGAGAAGGACGCCCTCGTCCCGCAGTCCGACCTCGCCACCTACCGCATCGGCTCGGTGCTGTCCGGCGGTGACTCGACCGTCAGCCCCAACAACGCGCAGACCTGGGCCGACACCTACGACTCCCTGCAGCGCACCGCCCTGACCACACCGCTCGCGATCCCGATGATCTACGGGATCGACGCCGTGCACGGCCACAACGCGGTCCGCGGGGCGACACTCTTCCCGCACAACATCGGCCTCGGGGCGACCCGCGACCCCGCCCTCGTCCAGGACGTCGGGCACGCGGTCGCCGAGGAGGTGTCGGGCACCGGCATCGACTGGGACTTCGCGCCGTGCCTGTGCGTGGCGCGCAACGACCGCTGGGGCCGCACCTACGAGTCCTTCGGCGAGACCCCCGAACTGCCCTCCGCCATGACGACGTTCATCACCGGGCTGCAGGGACAGGCGCCGGGCGCGGGCCCCGCCTCCGTGCTCGCCACCGCCAAGCACTACATCGGCGACGGCGGCACCAGCGGGGGCGTCGACCAGGGCGACACCCAGGTGTCCGAGGCAGAACTGCGGGCCGTCCACCTGCCGCCGTTCAAGGAGGCCGTGCGCCGCGGGGTGGGCGCGGTGATGCTGTCGTACAGCAGCTGGAACGGGGTGCGGTCGCACGCGAACAAGTACCTGGTGACCGACGTCCTCAAGGGTGAGCTGGGCTTCGGCGGGTTCGTCGTCTCCGACTGGGCCGCGGTCGACCAGCTCGACGGGCAGACCGGGTTCACCGGCGCGGAGGTCGCCACGGCGGTCAACGCGGGCGTCGACATGGTGATGGTGCCTCATGACTACAAGAAGTTCCTGGGCCTGCTGCGGGGCGAGGTCACCGCGGGCCGCGTCCCGCAGGCCCGGATCGACGACGCCAACCGGCGCATCCTCACCAAGAAGTTCCAGCTGGGCCTGTTCGAGAAGCCGCTGACCGACCGGTCGTACACCGGCACGGTGGGTTCGGCCGCGCACCGGTCGCTGGCCCGGCAGGCGGTGCGCGCCTCGCAGGTGCTGCTGAAGAACGACGGCGGCGTCCTGCCGCTGCCGACGTCGGCCCGGCTGTTCGTCGCGGGCAAGTCGGCAGACGACATCGGCAACCAGAGCGGCGGCTGGACCGTCGGCTGGCAGGGCCGCAGCGGCGCGGTCACCGACGGCACGACGATCCTCCAGGGCATCCGGGCCGCCGTCCCCGACCCGTCCCGGGTCACCTACGACCGGTACGGCAACGGCATAGGCTCCGGGTACACGGCTGCCGTGGCCGTCGTCGGGGAGACCCCGTACGCCGAGGGCCGCGGCGACCGCCCGGGGTCCCTGGGCCTGGACCAGGAGGACCTGCAGACCCTGGCCCGGCTGAAGGCGAGCGGCGTCCCGGTGGTCGTGGTGCTGGTGTCCGGACGGCCGCTGGACATCGCCGCCCAACTGCCCGACTGGAAGGCGCTGCTGGCCGCCTGGCTGCCCGGCACCGAGGGCGCCGGCGTCGCCGACGTGCTGTTCGGTGCCTACGCGCCCACCGGCAAGCTCCCGGTGAGCTGGATGAGCAGCGCGGCGCAGGAGCCGGTCAACGACGGCGACGGCAAGGTCCCGCTCTTCCCCTACGGGTACGGGCTGACCTACGGCGGCACGCAGCCGGACCCCGATCCGACCCCCACCCCGACCCCGACCCCGACGCCGACCCCGACCCCGACGCCCACGGACGGCGCCTGCACCGCTGCCTTCCGCACCGTGTCCTCCTGGCAGGGCGGCTACCAGGCCGAGGTCACGGTCAAGAACACCGGCGCCGCCGCGCTGACCGGCTGGTCGGTCGACTGGGACCTGGGCGGCTCGACGATCGCCAGCCTCTGGAACGGCACGCTGACCACCGCCCAGGGCCGGGCCACCGTCCGCAACGCCGCCTTCAACGGCTCGCTCTCCCCCGGCGCCACCGTCTCGTTCGGCTTCACGGCGAACGGCACGGCCGGCACCCCGGCCCCGCACTGCGCGGCCGGCTGACCGACGTCCCCGCCCACCCGGGTGGCACCTTCCCCGGGCGGGCGGGGCTCCCACCGTTCGCCCCTCCGCGGGGCCCGGCACCACGGGCCCCCGACGGTCGGATCCTCTCCGTTCGACGTCCCCCACCGAGCTCGACAACTCCTCGTCGTGAGACAAGGAAAGGAGAACAGCACGTGGAACAGCACGTGAAACGGCAACCCCACCGGCACCTGAACCGACGCGGTCTCTACGCGTCGCTGGCAGCGGCCCTGGCCACCCTGCTGACGGCGCTCGGGCTGATCGCGCTGTCCGAGTCCAGCGCACAGGCGCACGGGGTGGCGATGCTGCCCGGCTCGCGCACCTACCTGTGCTACCTGGACGCCCGCACCGGCAACGGCGCGCTCGACCCGACCAACGCCGCCTGCAAGGACGCCCTGGCCCAGAGCGGCTCGACCGCGCTGTACAACTGGTTCGCCGTCCTCGACTCCAACGCCGGCGGCAAGGGCGCGGGGTACGTCCCGGACGGCACCCTGTGCAGCGCCGGCAACAAGTCGCCGTACGACTTCAAGGCGTACAACGCGGCCCGCTCCGACTGGCCGCGCACCCACCTGACCAGCGGGGCGACGATCCAGGCCCAGTACAGCAACTGGGCCGCGCACCCGGGCGACTTCCGGGTGTACGTCACCAAGCAGGGCTGGTCGCCGACCACCCCGCTGGCCTGGAGCGACCTGGAGCTGTTCCAGACCGTCACCAACCCGCCGCAGCAGGGTTCGCCGGGCGCCGACGGCGGCCACTACTACTGGGACATGAAGCTGCCCTCGGGCCGCTCCGGTGACGCCATGATCTTCATCCAGTGGGTACGCTCCGACAGCCAGGAGAACTTCTTCTCCTGCTCCGACGTGGTCTTCGACGGCGGCCACGGCGAGGTCACCGGCATCCGCAACTCCGGCAGCACACCGACGCCGACCCCGACGTCGACCCCGACCTCCACCCCCACGTCCACTCCCACCTCGACCCCGACCTCTACCCCGACGTCCACGCCGACCGACCCGCACACCGGTTCCTGCATGGCCGTCTACAGCGTGACGAACTCCTGGGGCGGCGGCTTCCAGGGGTCCGTGGAGGTCATGAACCACAGCACCTCGCCGCAGAGCGGCTGGGCCGTGTCCTGGAAACCGGGCACCGGCACCAGGATCAGCAGCGTCTGGAACGGTGCGCTGTCCACCGCCTCTGACGGCACGGTGACGGTCCGCAACATGGACTACAACCGCGTCGTCCCGGCCGACGGCAGTGTGACGTTCGGCTTCACCGCCACCTCCACGGGCAACAACGTGCCCGTCGGATCCATCGGGTGCGTCACGCCGTAGCGCACCTCGCTCCCCCCGTGACCCGGCCGTCCCCGGCCGGGTCACGGGTCGATGAGGCCGGCCCGGATGGCGTAGCGGGTGAGCTCCAGCCGGTCGCGCATGCCGAGCTTCTGGAGCAGGTTGGCCCGGTGCCGCTCGACGGTCTTGACGCTGATGAACAGCAGTTCGCCGATCTCCTTCGAGGTGTGGCCCTCGGCCACCAGCTTGAGGATCTCCTCCTCGCGCTCGGTGATCGGCCGCGCGGGCACGCCGTCGCCGCGGTGCAGCCGGTCCAGGTAGGAGCGGACCAGGGCGCGCTCGGCGCCCGGGTAGATGAACGGCTCGTCGCGCACGACGGCGCGGCACGCCTCCACCAGGTCCCGGTCCGCGGCCGACTTGAGCACGAACCCGCCCGCGCCCGCCTTCAGCGCCTCGAAGAAGTACTGCTCGTTGTCGTACATCGTCAGGATCAGGATGCGCAGGCCGGGCAGGCGCCGGGACAGCTCGCGGGCCGCCTGGAGGCCGGTCGTGCGGGGCATGGCGACGTCGAGGACGGCCAGGTCGACGCCGCCGCGCCGGGCCAGCTCGACCGCCTCGGCGCCGTCCCCCGCCTCCGCCACGACGGTCAGGTCCGGCTCAGCGTCGAGGATGAGCCGCACACCCCGCCGGACGAGCGTGTGGTCGTCGGCGAGCAGCACACGGATCGGCGCGGTCATCGGGTCTCTCCCTGGGGGGTGGGACGGCCGGGCGGACGTCCGTCCGCGGGGGTGGTCGCGGTCACCGCTGTGTCGGCGGCCGGAACCGTCGCCGGCGTCTGGACCGCGGTCTCCCCGGCCGACGGCACCCACAGGCGCACCTCGGTGCCGCCCGGCGCGCTGGGGCCGCTGGGGCTGCTGGGGCTGCTGGGGCCCGCGACGGTGTCTGGTGTACCGGAACCGTCGCCCGCCACCGCTCCCAGCGTGAAGCGCCCCCCGACCAGCAGCGCCCGCTCCCGCATCCCCCGGATACCGGCCCCCTCCCGCGCCGCTCCCGGCCCCCTGCCGTTGTCGCGGACGACCAGCTCGACGCCGCCCGGCGCCGCGCGCAGGACCAGGCCGGCGCGGTCGGCGGCGGCGTGCCGGGCCGTGTTGGTCAGGGCCTCCTGCGCCACCCGGTAGACGACCAGCTCGGCCTCGGGGGTCAGCGGGGGCAGGGCGGGCCCCAGGTCGGGCCGGACCGTCAGGCCGTGTTCGGTGAACTCGGCCGCCAGGGCGCGCAGGGCGCTGAGCAGCCCCAGCTCGTCGAGCACGCCGGGGCGCAGCCGGCGCGCGATGCGGCGGACCTCGTCGAGTCCGGCCCGGGTGGCGTCCTGGGCCTGGCCGACCTCGGCCCGCAGGTCCGCGGGCACCCGGTCGGCGACCCGCTTCAGCTGGAGCAGCACGGCCGTCAGGGTCTGGCCCACCTCGTCGTGCAGCTCCCGGGCGATGCGCTGCCGCTCGCGCTCCTGCGCGGACAGGGCCCGCCCCGCGCTGGTGGCCCGCTCCGCCTCCAGCCGGTCGAGCATCGCGTTGTACGTGGTGATCAGCCCGGCCGTCTCCACCGGGCCGCCGACCACGGCCCGCCGCCCCGGACTGAGCAGGTCGGCCGCCGCCATGGCCCGCCCCAGCCGCCCGAGCGGGGCGAGCCCGATCCGCAGCACGACCGCGTGGACGACGAGCAGCACGGCGAGCCCCACGACGACGACCACGGCCTCGGCGGGCAGCACGGGCGTCGAGACGGTGACCGGTCCGAGGAGCAGCGCGGCGGCCACCACCAGGCCGGCCGCGTTGAGGGAGAACATCCGCCAGAACAGCGACACGCGTCCGGCGCCTCCCTTCCCGCTCCTCACCCATGGCACGGCCCTGACCAGCATGTTCGCTCGCCGTCGGCCCTGTCCATCCGTGCTGACACCCATGTCTCCACCGTACGGGCGGATGGCAGCATGGCGGCCCTGACCACCTTCCGCGTCACCGCTCCACCGCGACCCGCTCCACCACGACCAGCAAGGGGAAGAAACGTGTCTGCTCCACGCCTGAGGGCGACACCGCTGCCGGGTATCGGGGTCCAGTACGACCTCGTGACACGCGAACAGCGCCACCTGTCGGTCGTGGCGCACCGCGACGGCACGCGCACGGTCAACGTGTACCGGACCGACGACCCCGACTCCTGCGCCCAGTCCGTACGGCTGACCGGCGCCGAGGCGGGCTCGCTGATCGACGCGCTGGTGCCCTCGCACCACAGTGCCAGCCTGCTCTACACCACGGACCTCGGCCTGGTGGCCGAGCGGATCGAGGTGGCGGCCACCTCCCGCTGGAACGGGCGGGTGCTCGGCGAGACCCGGATGCGGACCGACACGGGCGCCTCGGTCGTCGCCGTCCTGCGCCGGGCCGAGGCGATCCCGTCCCCGGCGCCCGACTTCCGGCTCGCGGGCGGTGACACGCTCATCGTGATCGGCACCCGTGAGGGCGTGGACGCGGCCGCGGCGATCCTCGGACGGGAGTGACCGGTGCACTCCGCAGTCCTGCTGATCGAGTTCGGTTCCATCATCCTGGCCCTCGGCCTGCTCGGCCGGTTCGCCGGCCGCTTCCGGATCTCACCGATCCCGCTGTACCTGCTGGCCGGGCTGGCGTTCGGCGAGGGCGGGCTGCTGCCGCTGGGCGCGAGCGAGGAGTTCGTGGCCACCGGCGCCGAGATCGGCGTCATCCTGCTGCTGCTGATGCTGGGCCTGGAGTACTCGGCGAGCGACCTGGTGTCCAACCTCAAGGCCCACTACCCGGCGGGTCTCGTCGACGGAGCGCTGAACGCCCTGCCGGGTGCGGTGGCGGCCCTGCTGCTGGGCTGGGGCCCGGTGGCGGCGGTGGTGCTGGCGGGCGTCACCTGGATCTCGTCGTCCGGGGTCATCGCGAAGGTCCTGGGCGACCTGGGCCGGGTCGGCAACCGTGAGACGCCGGTCATCCTCAGCGTCCTGGTCCTGGAGGACCTGGCGATGGCGGTCTACCTGCCGATCGTCACCGCGCTGGTCGCGGGCGCCGGCCTCGCGGCGGGCAGCCTGACGCTCGCGATCGCGCTGGGCGCGGCGGGCCTGGTGCTGTTCCTGGCGGTGCGCTACGGCCGGGTCATCTCCCGGTTCGTCTCCAGCGACGACCCGGAGAAGCTGCTGCTCGTGGTGCTGGGCCTGACCATCCTGGTGGCCGGTGTCGCCCAGCAGCTGCAGGTGTCGGCCGCGGTCGGCGCCTTCCTGGTCGGCATCGCGCTGTCCGGTGAGGCCGCCGAGGGCGCGCACACGCTGCTGAGCCCGCTGCGGGACCTGTTCGCCGCGATCTTCTTCGTCTTCTTCGGGCTGCACACCGACCCGGCGAGCATCCCGCCGGTGCTGCTGCCGGCCCTCGCGCTGGCCGTCGTCACCGGCGCGACGAAGATCGTCACCGGGTACTGGGCGGCGCGGCGGGCCGGGATCTCGGTCAAGGGACGCTGGCGCGCCGGCGGTGCGCTGGTGGCCCGCGGCGAGTTCTCCATCGTCATCGCCGGGCTCGCGGTCACCGCGGGCATCGAGCCGTCCCTGGGCCCGCTGGCCACGGCGTACGTCCTGATCCTGGTCGTGCTCGGCCCGCTCACCGCCCGGTACACCGAGCCGCTGGCGACGCGGTGGAACAGGCGCCGTACCGCCCGCCGGGAGCCGGATCGGGAGCCGGCGGAGCGCACGGAGGCGCCGGCGCAGACGTCGGTGGGCGACTGAGGACGCCGCGCACCGGGGCACTCGCGCGCACGGGCAGCGGCGCCGAGCCGTGTGGGCCCCGCCCTGCTCACCGGCCCTGCCGTGGTCACCGGCCTCGCCCTGGTCACCGACCCTGCCGTGGTTACCGACCCTGCCGCGGTCACCGGCCCCGCCCTGGTCACCGACCCCGCCCTGGTCACCGACCCCGCCCACCTGGCAGGATCCCGCCCATGTCCAGGACGTTCCCGCGCATCGGCCGGCGCCGCGCCCTCCAGGGGGCCGGGGTCGGCGTCGTCGTGCTCGGGCTGCTGCTGTGGTGGCTGCTACCGCTCGGCGAGGACCCGCCGAGCGGCACGATCACCTTCAGCACCGGGACCCGGGCCGGCGTCTACCAGGAGTACGGCAGCCGGCTCCGGCCCGTACTCGCCGGGGAGATGCCGGACCTGCGGGTGCGGCTAGAAACCAGCAACGGCTCCCAGGACAACGTCGAGCGGGTCGCGTCCGGCCGCGCCGACTTCACCATCGCCGCGGCGGACGCGGTCGCGGCCTACGAGGCGCGGCACCCGGAGTCGAAGGCCGAGCTGCGCGGGGTCGCCCGCCTGTACGACGACTACGTCCAGCTGGTCGTGCCGCGCGACTCGCCCATCCGGACGATCAAGGACCTGCGCGGCAAGCGGGTGGCGACCGGGCTGCCCCGCTCGGGGGTCCGCCTGATCGCGGACCGGGTGCTCCAGGCGGCGGGCCTGGACCCGGTCAAGGACGTCGAGCCGGCGTCGGACGGCATCGACACCGGCCCGCGGCAGCTGGAACAGGGGAAGATCGACGCCTTCTTCTGGTCGGGCGGCGTGCCCACCAACGGCCTGCGCGACCTCGCCGACGACTTCGCCTTCCGGTTCGTCCCGATCGACGCCGCCCTCGTGGCCAAGATGCACGACCAGGACGAGTCGACGCGCCACTACCGCGCGACGAGCATGCCCGAGTCGGCCTACCCCACCGTCCAGAACGGCTACGCCGTGCCGACCGTCGCGGTGTCCAACCTGCTCATCACCCGGGCCGACGTGGACGTCCGGCTCACCGAGTGGATGACCCGCGTCGTCATCGGCAGCCGCGACGAGATCGGCGGCCACGTCCACTCCGCCCAGTTCGTCGACCTGCGCACGGCCATCTACACCGACCCGCTCCCGCTGCACGAGGGGGCGCGCCGGTACTACCGCTCGGTCAAACCCTGACCGACGGCGCGCGCCGCCACTGCCGCTCGGTGAAGCCCTGGCCGACGGTGCCCGGGAACCCCTACGCCCCCGACGTCCGCGGCACCCGCACGGTCGCCGTCAGCCCGTGCGGCTCGTGGTGGCCGTAGGACAGCGAGCCGCCGCCCGCCGCGAGCAGGGCCCGGGAGATGGACAGGCCCAGGCCGGAGCCCTTGACGTTCTGGTGGCGGCCGCTGCGCCAGAAGCGGTCGCCGACGCGGGCCAGCTCCTCGTCGGTCAGGCCGGGTCCGTTGTCGCTGACGACGACGGTCACGCTGTCCCCGTCCGCGGCGACGGACACCTCGACGCGCTCCCCGTCCGGGGTGAACTTCACGGCGTTGTCGATCACCGCGTCCAGGGCGCTGGACAGGGCCACCGGGTCGGCCCAGCCGGTCAGGGGCGGGCAGCTGCCGACCAGGTCGACGCCCTTGGCCCGGGCGGTGGGCGCCCAGGCGGCGACGCGCTCGGCGGCCAGCGCGCCGATGTCGGTGGTGCGCAGGTCGGCCTCGGTGTGCTCGGCCAGGGCCAGGTCGAGCAGGTCGTCCAGGACCTGGGCCAGGCGCTTGCCCTCGGCCTGGACGGAGGCGATCTCCTCGTTGCCCTCCGGGAGTTCGTAGGCCAGCAGTTCGATGCGCAGCAGCAGCGCCGCGAGCGGGTTGCGCAATTGGTGCGAGGCGTCGGCGACGAAGGCGCGCTGCTGCTCCAGCACGTCCTCGACGTTGTCCGCCATCTCGTTGAACGACCGGGCCAGCCGTCTGAGTTCCGGCGGGCCGCCGCCCACGGCGACGCGGGACTTCAGCCGCCCGGTGGCGATGTCGTGGGTGGTGGCGTCGAGGACGCGCACCGGCTTGAGCACCCAGCCGGTGAGCTGGAGCGCCGCACCGATGGCGAGCAGCATCGCGGCGACCTCACCGGCGCCGATCAGCAGCCAGCCGTGCAGGATGCGCGAACGCATCGGACCGGTGGGCGAGTCGAGCACCACCACGGCGACGACGTCGCCGTCCCGGACGACCGGTGAGGCGACCACGAGGTGCCGGTGCTGCCAGGGCCACACCTGCTGCGGGTCGTGGCTGCGCCGGCTGAGCCGCGCCTCCTCGAACGCGTCGCGCACCTCGCCGGCCCCGGGCAGGAACCAGTCCCGCGGCGCGTGGGCCATGGGCGTGTCGGTGCGGTAGAAGACACCGGCGCGGATGCCGTAGACCTCGTAGTAGTTGTCGAGTTCGCGGGCCAGGGTCGCGCGCCGCTCGTCCAGGGAGCGGTCGGTGTCCCCGGGCGCCTCGGCGGTGGCCGTGACGAACTGCGCGAGTGCCGCGAAGCGCGCGGTGTCGTCGATCCGGTCGACGATCACCTTCTGCTGCTGGCCGCCGGCCACGCTGACGGCCAGCGGCACTCCGAGGGCGAGGAGCACGGCCGCCATCAGGACGATCAGCAGCGGCAGCAGACGGGTGCGCAACCGGTCCCCGCTAAGCGGCCGGGGCGACGAGCCGGTACCCGACGCCGCGTACGGTCTCGATCAGCGCGGGCATGCGCAGCTTGGCGCGCAGGGAGGCGACGTGCACCTCCAGGGTGCGGCCGGTCCCCTCCCAGCTGGTGCGCCAGACCTCGCTGATGATCTGCTCGCGGCGGAAGACCACCCCGGGCCGCTGGGCGAGCAGGGCGAGCAGGTCGAACTCCTTGCGGGTGAGCTGGACGACCGCGCCGTCCACGGTGACCCGCCGGGTGGGCAGCTCGATGTGCACGGGCCCGAGCCGCAGCGCGTCCTCGGCGCCGGTGACCTGCTCCTCGGGGACGGTGCGCCGGCTGACCGCGTGGATGCGGGCCAGCAGCTCGCCGGTGTCGTACGGCTTGACCACGTAGTCGTCGGCGCCCAGGTTGAGGCCGTGGATGCGCGAGCGCACGTCGGAGCGGGCCGTCACCATGATCACCGGGGTGCTGGTGCGCTTGCGGATCTTGCCGCAGACCTCGTAGCCGTCCTGGTCGGGCAGGCCCAGGTCGAGCAGGACGACCCCGAAGCCGGCGCCCTCGGGCACGAGCGCCTGGAGGGCCTCCTCGCCGCTGCGCGCGTGCGTGACGTCGAAGCCGTGCCGCTTCAGCACCGCGGACAGCGCGGCGGCGACGTGGTTGTCGTCCTCGACGAGCAGCAGTCTCATTCCGGCCTCCTCCTGTCCCTCGTGCCTTCACCGTGGGTACGATTTCACCCGGTAGGAAGGATTTCGGGCCCCCCGGGCGCGCGAACTGCGCGTGCACGCGCGTGCACCATGGCAGTCACGCCGATGGACGAGGACGCCGTCAAGTGGCTTCCGGTTGCGCGCCCCTACCGTTATCCGGCCGATACGCACGCGTACCGCCCGAGCTACGACACGTGTCCGATTGCTATCGGATCGTGATGCTCAGATCTCCCTCAGATGTAATGACGCTGGTCGTAGCGGGTTACTACTGTCCTCCGAAACCGAGAAGGACGGAGCCTGAGAGCGATGACCGACGTATCGGTGGCCAAGGAAGACGTGGCCGCGACCGGCGACCTGGTCGTCCTGAAGAGCGTCAACAAGCACTTCGGCGCGTTGCACGTGCTCCAGGACATCGATCTGACGATCGCCCGCGGCGAGGTCGTCGTCGTGATCGGGCCCTCCGGGTCCGGCAAGTCGACCCTGTGCCGGACCATCAACCGCCTCGAGACGATCGACTCGGGCACGATCACGATCGACGGCAGGCCCCTGCCGCAGGAGGGCAAGGAGCTGGCCCGGCTGCGCGCCGACGTCGGCATGGTCTTCCAGTCCTTCAACCTCTTCGCGCACAAGACCGTGCTCGAGAACGTGATGCTGGGCCAGATCAAGGTTCGCAAGAGCGACAAGAAGGAAGCCGAGGAGAAGGCCCGTGCCCTCCTCGACCGGGTCGGCGTGGCCAGCCAGGCCGACAAGTACCCCGCGCAGCTCTCGGGCGGCCAGCAGCAGCGCGTGGCCATCGCGCGGGCGCTGGCGATGGGTCCGAAGGTCATGCTCTTCGACGAGCCGACCTCGGCCCTCGACCCCGAGATGATCAACGAGGTGCTGGAAGTGATGCAGCAGCTCGCCCGCGACGGCATGACGATGATCGTCGTCACCCACGAGATGGGTTTCGCACGATCGGCTGCAAACCGTGTGGTCTTCATGGCGGACGGCCGGATCGTGGAACAGGCTGCGCCCGACCAGTTCTTCAGCAACCCGCGCAGCGACCGCGCCAAGGACTTCCTGTCCAAGATCCTGCACCACTGACGCCGCCCGGGACGCCGTACGTCCCGGCCCGTGGCCGACACCACCGGACCCGGGCCCGTCCGGCCCCACGGCGCCGCGCGATCCGCGCCCGGCGACCCGCGTCACCCGCATCGACGGCCCGCATCTGACAACGCGAAGGATGTTCACCATGAAGCTCCGCAAGGTCACCGCCGCCTCGGCAGCCGTGCTCGCCCTCTCCCTGGCCGCCACCGCCTGCGGCGGCAACGACGACGACAGCTCGAGCAGCGGCTCGGGCGGCGGCGGCAAGGTCAAGGTCGGCATCAAGTACGACCAGCCCGGTCTGGGCCTGAAGAAGCCCGACGGCTCCTTCGCCGGCTTCGACGTCGACGTCGCCACGTACGTCGCCAAGGAACTCGGCTACAAGCCCGACCAGATCGAGTTCGTCGAGACCAAGAGCGCCGACCGCGAGAACGCCCTGGCGCGCGGTGACGTGAAGTACATCGTCGCCACCTACTCGATCACGGACGAGCGCAAGCAGAAGGTGGACTTCGCGGGTCCGTACCTGCTGGCGCACCAGGACCTGCTGGTCAAGAAGGACTCGAAGATCAGCAAGGGCACGGACCTGAACGGCAAGAACCTGTGTTCCGTCACGGGTTCGACGTCGGCGCAGAACGTGCAGAAGACCATCGCCCCGAAGGCCAACCTCAAGCAGGTCTCCAGCTACTCGGAGTGCATCGCCGGCCTGCAGAGCGGTGCCGTGGACGCGGTCACCACGGACGACTCGATCCTCGCCGGCTTCGCCTCGCAGGACCAGTACAAGGGCAAGTTCAAGCTCGCCGGCCTGAAGCTCAGCAACGAGAACTACGGCATCGGCGTCAAGAAGGGCGACACCGCGACCGTCGACAAGATCAACAAGGCGCTCGAGAAGATGGTCAGCGACGGCTCCTGGCAGAAGGCCGTCGACGCCAACTTCGGCCCCGCGGACTACAACAACGAGCCGGCCCCGAAGATCGGCCAGCTCGTCAAGTAGTAACCCGGGGCCGCCGCCCGGACCCGCAGGGTTCCCCGTGCGCGCCGCCGCCCGTCGCGATCACGGCGGCGGCGCGCCATGCCCTCCCCCTACGTCACCCACCCGGAAGCGCGGGAGATCGTGTTCGACTTTCTTGAAGGTTACGACGTCCTCGGGGCGTTCTGGATGACGGTGAAGCTCACCGCCCTCTCCGCCGTGGGCTCGCTGATCTGGGGCACCCTGCTGGCCGCGATGCGGGTCAGCCCGGTCCCGCTGATGCGCGGGTTCGGCACGGCCTACGTCAACATCGTCCGCAACATCCCGCTGACGGTGATCATCCTGTTCTCCTCGCTCGGCCTGGCCGACATCTTCGGCGTCACCCTGGGCACCGACGACTTCAAGGCGCAGGGCTTCCGGCTCGCGGTCCTCGGCTTCGTCGCCTACACCGCGGCGTTCGTGTGCGAGGCACTGCGCTCCGGTATCAATACGGTCCCCGTCGGCCAGGCGGAAGCGGCCCGCGCCATCGGGCTCGGCTTCAGCCAGACCCTCCGGCTCATCGTGCTGCCGCAGGCCTTCCGCTCGGTGATCGGGCCACTGGCCAACGTGCTGATCGCCCTGACCAAGAACACCACCGTGGCCGCAGCCATCGGCGTCGCCGAGGCCGCCGCCCTGATGAAGACCATGATCGAGAACGAGGCCCAGACCCTGCTCATCGGCGCCGTCTTCGCCTTCGGGTTCGTGGTCCTGACCCTGCCGACCGGCCTGATCCTCGGCTGGCTCAGCAAGCGACTGGCGGTGAAGCGATGAGTTCGGTCCTCTACGACACTCCGGGCCCCCGCGCCAAGCGGCGCAACGTGGTCCTGTCCGTCGTCTTCTTCGTCCTGCTCGTCCTCCTCCTGTGGTGGATCTACCGGACGATGGACGACAAGAACCAGCTGACGTCGGCCCTGTGGAAGCCGTTCACCGAGTCGGAGGCCTGGACCACCTACCTGCTGCCCGGGCTCGCCAACACCCTCAAGGCGGCGGCCCTCGCCATGGTGATCGGTCTTCCCCTGGGCGCGGTCTTCGGCATCGCCCGGCTGTCCGACCACCGCTGGGTGAGAGCCGTGTCCGGCACGGTGGTCGAGTTCTTCCGGGCCATCCCGGTGCTGCTGCTGATGCTGTTCGCGAACGAGTTCTACTCCCGTTCCACGAACGTGGGCAGCGCGGACCGGCCGCTGTACGCGGTCGTCACCGGCCTGGTGCTCTACAACGCCGCGGTCCTCGCGGAGGTCGTCCGGGCAGGCATCCTCTCGCTGCCCAAGGGGCAGACGGAGGCCGCGTACGCGATCGGTCTGCGCAAGGGCCAGACGATGTCCAGCATCCTGCTGCCGCAGGCCGTGACCGCGATGCTGCCGGCCATCGTCAGCCAGCTCGTGGTCATCGTGAAGGACACCGCGCTCGGCGGTGTGATGATCGGCTTCACCGAGCTGCTGAACGCGCGCGGCACGCTCGCGGCCAACTACGCCAACGTGATCCCGAGCTTCATCGTGGTCGCCGCGATGTACATCGTCCTGAACTTCATCCTCACCAGCTTCGCGAGCTGGCTGGAGCGCTACCTGCGGCGCAGCAAGCGCAGTACCGGCGCGGTGCTCGGCGCGGAGGACATGGAGGAGCTCAACCCGGCGGCGGTCGGCGGGACGTTCGGCACCGGTGCGGGCGGCGGGTTCGGCTCCGGTACCGGAGTCTGACGTCCGATCAAGTGACCAGGCGGGACCCGGAGGCAGTGGTGCGTGCGCCACTGCCTCCGTCGCTTGACGCAAACAGCGCCAATGGGTTGCATACGTTGTGTGATCGTGCACCCTGCTCCAACCCCTGGTTCAGTTGATTCGTCGAGGGCATCGTCACGGGCGGGGGGCGCGGCACCGTGGACCCGGTGATCATCGTCGGAGCGGGCCCCGTGGGCCTCACCCTCGCCCTGGCACTGGCCCGTCAGGACGTCCCCTCGGTCGTCCTGGACGAGGGTCCCGGCAAGGACGAACCCCGGCTCGCGCGCACCGTCGTCCTCGGCGCGGACACCGCCGCGCTCATGGAGCGGCTGACCGGCGTGCCCCTCGACGCGATCGGGGAACGTTGGGCCGGATGGCGGTCGATGCGGCGCAAGCAGGTGATGCGCGAGATCACGTTCTCCGACACCGGGACCGACACCGCCGACGACACCGGCCCCGCCCCCGTGCATGTCGCCCAGCACGTCCTGACCGGTGCCCTGCGCGCCGCGCTCGCGGAGGAACGACTCGTCAAGATCGCGGTCGACAACCGCCTGGACGCGGTCGAGCAGGAGCCGTCCGGCGTCACCGCCCACACCCGCGGCCCCAGCGGCACCTGGTGGCGCGGCAGTTACCTGGTCGGCTGCGACGGCCCCCGCTCGACGGTCCGCAAGCTCCAGGACATCCGCTTCCCTGGCCGTACGGCGGTCGAGCGACACGCCGTGGCCGCATTGCGCGGGGAACTTCCCTGGGACGGCCACGCGGTGCTCCACCGGATGCCGCCGTGGCGCACGTCCGGACCCTCGGCCGGCGAGGTCACCGCCCGTCCCCTGCCGGACGGCGTCTGGCGCCTGGACTGGCTGCTCCCGCCCGGCAAGGACCTCGTCACGCCCGACCTGCTCGTCGCCCGCGTGCGCGAGACCCTCGCCGGCTGGCACGGCGGTACGACCCCGGCGTACGAGCTGCTCGACACCGGCGTGCACACGGTGCACCACCGCCTGGCCCGGCGCTGGCGCGTCGGACGGGTGTTCCTCGCCGGGGACGCCGCACACCTGCTCGGCGCGTTCGGCACCCAGGGGCTGGCGGAGGGCCTGCGGGACGCCGACAACCTCGCCTGGAAGCTGGCCGCCGCCTGGCACCACGGGGGGCACGAGGCGCTGCTCGACAGCTACCAGACCGAGCGCCGCGCCGCCGTCTCCGCCCGGCTGCGCGCCGCCGACCAGGTGCTGCCGCTGCTGCGCGGCGGCGGGGGCATCAGGGCGTACGTCCCCGGCGCCGCCCGGGGCCACGACGCGCTGCTGACCGACGGCCACCTCGGCCGCGGCCCGCTCGGCGATCCCGGTACGTACGCCGACTCGCCCCTGGCGCCCGGGCCGCTGGAGGGCGAGGTCCCGGTGGACACCGCGCCGGGCGCGCCCGTGGTGGACGTGCGGGTGACGGCCGAGGACGGCTCGTTCGTCCAGCTGCGCGACCGGCTGGGCCGCGGCGCACTGCTCGTCGTGCTCATCGCGCCGGGCACGGGCGTCTGGGAGCGCAAGCACTGGGTGGGCGCCGGGCTGATGCCCCGGCTCGCCGCCGCGGTGACCGCGCTGCCGTACCCGACCGAGCTGCTGGTCGCCGAGAGCTACCCGGGCGCGGCCGCCCACACCGTGCTGCTGGTCCGCCCCGACGGTCACCTGGTCACCGCGCTGAGCGGCGTCCGCCCCGCCGACCTGTACGCCGCGGCGGAGGCCGCCGTCGGCGGTGCCGCGGAACGGGCCGGGACAGAGGCGAGAGCGGGCTCGGCGGCGGGGTGAGGGTCGGTCGGTGAGCCAGGTCGGCGCGATCCGGCCGGCCGCTCACGGGCGGAGGCCTCCGCCCGTGTCCTGGACCGCCGAACGGGTCCGCCGACCCCGCTCACCGGCACGTTCCGCCGTGCCGAACCCGGTGCGCCGGCCCCCGGCCGCACGCACGGTCACCGTACGGTCCGCATAGTGACAGTGAGTTGACCGGTCCGCACCGGCATGGTGTACTCCCGATCGTGACCGACACCTGCGTGCGCCTGTGGCGGAGGGTCCACATGGACCTCGTCCGCTACGCGGGCTGCGTGTGTCGCCCGTCCTGCTGACTTCGCACACCCCCTCTTCCTGCCGCCGGCCCGGCGCTCCGCGCCGCCGTGCGCTCCCGCGAACGCTCTTCAGGACGGTGCACGTGTCTGTCGTTCCCCCTGCCTCCCCGCCCTCCCCGCCCGCCTCGGCCCTGCCTTCCGCCGCCCCGTCCGCCGCGGCGCCCACGCAGGCCGAACTCCTCGACTTCGTCCGGCGCACGGCCGCCGACGCCGAACTGATCTCCTCGCTCCCCCTCGACCCCGAGGGCCGCACCTGGGTGCGCCTCGAAGGGCCCGGCGGCAGCGAGGCCTGGCTGATCGGCTGGCCGCCCGGCAGCGGCACCGGCTGGCACGACCACGCCGACTCGGTCGGCGCCTTCCTCACCGCACAGGGCGAGCTGACGGAGAACTCGCTCGCCGCGCGGCTGCCCACCGACGGCTGGAAGACCCTGGAACTCACCGAGGGCGTCGACCGCTCCCGCCGGCTGCCCGCCGGCCGGGGCCGCGCCTTCGGACACCACCACGTGCACGAGGTGTTCAACGAGTCCACCGAGCACCACGCGATCTCCGTGCACGCCTACTACCCGCCCCTGCCGCAGATCCGGCGCTACAGCCGCAGCGGCGCGGTGCTCAGGCTGGAGCAGGTCGAGCGCCCGGAGGACTGGCAGTGAGCACCCGCGGAGACAGCACGCAGGACACCGCCCCGGACACCGCCTCCCCCGTGGGCGTGGACGAGCTGCTGGAACGAGTGCGCGCCCGCTACGAGCGCGTCGAGGCACCCGACGCCTACGCGGCCGCCCGGGCCGGTGAGGCCCTGCTGGTCGACATCCGGTACGCCGCCCTGCGCGAGCGGGACGGGCTCGTCCCCGGCGCACTGGTCATCGAGCGCAACGAACTGGAGTGGCGTCTCGACCCCCAGGGCAGCCACCGGGTCCCCGAGGCCACCGGCCACGACCTGCGGATCGTCGTGCTCTGCAACGAGGGGTACGCCTCCAGCCTCGCCGTCGCGTCCCTCCACCAGCTGGGCCTGCACCGCGCGACCGACCTGGTCGGCGGCTTCCAGGCGTGGCGGGCGGCGGGGCTCCCGGTGACCGAGGAGCCGACGGCGGATCAGTAGGCGTCCTCGGGCAGTACGGCGAGGAGGTGCTCCTCGGGCAGTGCAGCGACGAGGGTTTCCCTCGGGCAGGGCTCATGTCGGAGCGCCTCCTCCGCGCTCAGTACTGCCCGTCGGCGCCCTCGTCGCCGTCGAGGAACTCCGTGTCCTCGCCCTCTTCCTCCAGGGCCTGGCGGACCACCCGCAGGGCCATGCCCTCGGGGTAGCCCTTGCGGGCCAGCATCCCGGCCAGGCGGCGCAGCCGTTTGTCGCGGTCCAGGCCGCGGGTGGAGCGCAGCTTGCGGGCGACCAGCTCCCGCGCCGTCGCCTCCTCCTGCTCGGAGTCGAGCTGGGAGACGGCCTCGTCGATCAGCGCCGAGTCGACGCCCTTGGTGCGCAGCTCCCGCGCGAGGGCCCGCCGGGCCAGGCCCCGGCCGTGGTGCCGGGACTCCACCCAGGCGTCCGCGAAGGCGCCGTCGTCGATCAGCCCGACCTCCTCGAACCGCGAGAGCACCTCCTCGGCCACCTCGTCCGGGATCTCCCGCTTGTGCAGCGCGTCGGCGAGTTGCTTCCGCGTGCGCGGGGTCCCGGTGAGCAGGCGCAGGCAGATCGCCCGAGCCCGCTCAGCCGGGTCCCCTGAAGACTCCCCCTGCTCGGCCCTCGACGAGGAGGAGGAGCCTTCGTCCGCACCGGGCGGCTGCGCGGAACGGCGTCCGCGACGGCCGCCCCGCCCGCGCGGCCCGCCGTCACGCGTGCCGTCCCCGGGAGTGTCGGGAGGGGTGAGCTCGTCGACCCAGTCCGTTCGTCGTGTCACGGGTCGGTCAGCTCTTGGCAGCGGCGGCCTTGGTCTTGGCCGTCTTGGCGGCGGCCGGGGCGGCCACGGCCTTGCCCGCCTCGTCCGCGGGCGCGCCGGACGCGGTGACCGCGGCGTCGGCACCCGCCTCGGGGGTGGGCTCCGCCGGACGCACACCGACGCCCAGCTTCTCCTTGATCTTCCTCTCGATCTCGTTGGCGAGGTCGGGGTTGTCCTTGAGGAAGTTGCGGGCGTTCTCCTTGCCCTGGCCCAACTGGTCGCCCTCGTACGTGTACCAGGCGCCGGCCTTGCGGACGAAGCCGTGCTCCACGCCCATGTCGATCAGGCCGCCCTCGCGGCTGATGCCCTGGCCGTAGAGGATGTCGAACTCGGCCTGCTTGAAGGGCGGGGCCACCTTGTTCTTGACGACCTTGCAGCGGGTGCGGTTGCCGACCGCCTCCGTGCCGTCCTTCAGGGTCTCGATGCGGCGGATGTCGATGCGCACCGAGGCGTAGAACTTCAGCGCACGGCCACCGGTCGTGGTCTCGGGCGAGCCGAACATCACGCCGATCTTCTCGCGGAGCTGGTTGATGAAGATCGCCGTGGTCTTGGACTGGTTCAGCGCGCTGGTGATCTTCCGCAGCGCCTGGCTCATCAGACGGGCCTGCAGACCGACGTGGCTGTCGCCCATCTCGCCCTCGATCTCCGCGCGCGGCACGAGCGCGGCGACGGAGTCGATGACGATGAGGTCGAGCGCGCCGGAGCGGACCAGCATGTCCACGATCTCCAGCGCCTGCTCGCCGTTGTCCGGCTGGGAGAGGATCAGGTTGTCGATGTCGACACCGAGCTTGCGCGCGTACTCGGGGTCGAGGGCGTGCTCCGCGTCCACGAAGGCGACCTGGCCGCCGGCCTTCTGCGCGTTGGCCACGGCGTGCAGGGTCAGCGTGGTCTTGCCGGAGGACTCGGGTCCGTAGATCTCCACGACGCGGCCGCGCGGCAGGCCGCCGACGCCGAGGGCCACGTCGAGGGCGGTCGAGCCGGTCGGGATGACCTCGATGGGCTCGTTCGTCCGATCGCCCATGCGCATGACCGCGCCCTTGCCGAATTGCCGTTCAATCTGTGCGAGAGCGGCATCCAGGGCCTTCTCGCGGTCGGTTCCTGCCATGGGTTCCACCCGATTTGCTTGAGTCGATCGCTTCACGTCAAAGACGCTAACGCCTGCCACTGACAATGCGCCCCGACGCCGGTCCGGCCTGTGGATAACTCGGGTGCATCCCGCCCCCAATCGGGACGTACCACCGCTCGTCGGCCGGGCCGGAGCCTCTATAAGAATAGATGTTCGATTTTCGTGTCAAGCGCACCACGCGGCACAGGAGTCCCCGAACGCGAGGGGTACGAACCCCCGCTGCTGAGGGGTACTGGACCTCCGCTGCTCCCCCCGGCGTACGCCCACTGCCTCCAGCCGGACGACGACGGGGCGCGGCCGGACCGCGAAGCTCGGTCCATGGCCGACACGCACGCTCCGACCCCGCGCTTCCGCCCCGCCGCCGGAACCCGCGGCCTTGGACCCGGCAGCGCCCCGGCTCCCGCCCGGTTCCCGGTCCGCCGTATCGACGCCCTGTGCCTGACCGTCGGGCTGGTGCTGGTCGGTTCCGGTCTGGCGCACCTGCTCGTGTTCGCCGTCGACGGAGGTCCGTGGACCGGCCCCGTCTCCTGGCGCAAGCCGGTCACCTTCGGCCTCTCCTTCGGGGTGACGCTCGTGGCGACCGCCTGGGTCACGTCGTACCTGCGCGTCGGACCACGGTTGCGCGCCGCGCTGCTCGGTGTGTTCGCCGCCGACTGCGTCGTGGAGGTCGGCGGCATCACCCTCCAGGCGTGGCGCGGGGTGCCCTCGCACCTCGACATGGAGACGCCCCTCGACACGACGGTGTCCCTGACCCTGGCGGTGGGCGGCGCGGTGCTGGTGGCGCTCCTCGGCGTCTTCGCGGTCGCCTCGTTCCGGCACCGGCCCACGGGTCCCGTCGGCATGCCCCTCGCGGTGCGGTCGGGGTTCGCGGTGCTGCTCGTGGGCCTGGCCTCCGGCGCGGTGATGATCGCGCGGGGGGTGGTGCTCACCCGCACCGGTCACCAGGAGGCGGCGTACCACTCGACGGCGCCGCTCAAGCCCCTGCACGCGGTGAGCCTGCACGCCGTCCTGGTGCTGCCGGCGCTGGCCCTGCTGCTGTCCCGCACGTCGTGGAGCGAGCGGACGCGGTGGCGTGCCGTGGCGCTGGCGACCGGCTGCTACGGGGCGGCCGTGGTCGGCGCGGGGGTGTGGGCGGCGCTCACGTGGTGACGGCGCGGATGTCGGTAAGCCGCTCCTCAGCCCGGTCCCCGGCCCGGCCCGGAGCCGCTGTCCGTACCCGTGTCCCTGCCTGTGTCCCTGTCCGTGTCCCTGCCCGGATCCGCATGCGCGTTCCGGTCCGTGTCCGGCCCGGGCTCCGCGTCCCTCCCCGCCGGCGGTACGGCCGGCGCCCCCGTCCGCATCCTCGTCCAGAGGCGTCGGGCGCGCGTGGCGGCGCCCGGTCCCTCCGCGCGGATCCGGTGGCCCTGCACCCGGGGGTCGTCGGCGACGGCGTACCGCTTCACGTACGCCCCGAGGAACGCCTGGAGCGTGGCGACCGCCGGGATGGCGATCAGCGCGCCGACCGCGCCGAGCAGCGCGGTGCCCGCGACGACGGAGCCGAAGGCGACGGCCGGGTGGATGTCCACCGTCTTGGCCGTCAGCTTCGGCTGGAGCATGTAGTTCTCGAACTGCTGGTAGACCACGACGAAGATCAGCACCCACAGCGCGTACCAGGGATTGACCGTGAAGGCGATCAGCATGGGCAGCGCGCCCGCGAGGTAGGTGCCGATGGTCGGGATGAACTGGGAGACCACGCCCACCCACACACCGAGCACGGGCGCGTACGGGATGCCGAGGGCCTGGAACAGTATGTAGTGGGCGACCCCGGAGACCAGCGCCATCAGTCCGCGCGAATACAGGTACCCGCCGGTCTTGTCGACGGCGATCTCCCAGGCGCGCAGCACCTCGGCCTGCCGGGCCGGCGGCAGCACGGAGCACAGGGCGCGCCGCAGCCGCGGGCCGTCGGCGGCGAAGTAGAAGGCGAACAGCGCGATCGTCAGCAGTTGGAAGAGCCCGCCGAGGACCTGGGTCGAGACGTCCAGCACGCCCGCCGCGCTGTTCTGCGCGTACTTCTTGAGCCACTGGGAGTGCAGCAGCCCTTCCTGGATGTCGACGCGCCGGAGGTGGGTGTGGAACGAGTCGTTGACCCAGCTGATGACCGAGTCGAGGTAGTCGGGGAAGCCCTCGACCAGCTTGATGATCTGCCCGGCGAGCATCGATCCGAGCAGGGTGAAGAACCCGGCGAGGACGACGAAGAGGCCGAAGAAGACGATGAAGGTGGCGAGTCCCCTGCGCATGCCGTAGGAGGCCATCCGGCTGACCGCGGGTTCGACCGCGAGCGCCAGGAAGAACGCGATGAGGATGTTGATCAGCAGACCGAGGACCTGGTGGAAGGCCCAGGTGCCGAGCTGGAACAACGCGATGAGGGCGAGCGCGAGGACCATCGCGCGCGGGAGCCAGCGGGGCATGCGCGCGCCCGGCGCGGCGGCGCCGTCGGCCGGTCCGGCCGGGGGCGTCTCCCCGGGCGCGGAGGGGTGCCGGGCGATCTGGCCGGACTCGTCAGTGGGTGCCACGGACCAAGTCTCGCCCACGCCACCGACAATCGAGCGCCCCCCTGCGATCTTCGTTACCGATCAGCGCTTCTCCAGGGGCACGTTCATCACGTCGCAGACCACGCGCCACACGTCCTTCGCGTCCCAGCCGGCCGCCAGCGCCTCCTGCACCGTGCGTCCGCCGAGCTCCGACATCACGTGGTCGCGCGCGAAGGTCTCGGCGTACCCGGCACCGAAGTGCTCCGCCATCCGCTCCCAGAAAACCGTCAACCGCATGATCCCAGTATCCCGCCCGCGAGGGTGGCCCCGGTCGGTGCGGCCTGCGGGGACCGCTTTCCGCCCTACGGTCTGACGCATGGCCGACACCGGAGCAGCCCCACTCCCCCAGACGCCCCCGGCGCAGTCCCCGCTCTTCCGCGCCGAGCAGTTCGTCTGGCTCACCGCACGCGTGCTGGAACAGCGCCTCTTCACCCACCGCTTCCTGAACGGTGCCGCCGACCCCGTGGAGACCGCGCTGGAGGCCTACCGCACCGAGGACGGCGGCTACGGCCACGCGCTGGAGCCCGACCTGCGCGGCCCCGTCAGCCAGCCCCTGCACACCGCCCACGCCCTGCGCGTCCTGGACGCCATCGGCCGGTGCGGCGGACAGCGCGTGGAGCGCGTGTGCCGGTACCTGACGTCGGTCTCCACGGCCGACGGCGCCCTGCCGGCGATCCATCCGAGCCAGCGCGGCTACCCGGCGGCGCCCTTCGTCCCGGTCGTCGACGACCCGCCGGGCGAGCTCCTGGCCACCGGGCCCGTGGTGGGGGTGCTGCACCGCAACGAGGTGTGGCACGCCTGGCTGTTCCGGGCGACCGACTTCTGCTGGCGGGCGGTGGAGTCGCTGGAGAGGTCCCACCCGTACGAGGTGGAGGCCGCCGTGGCCTTCCTCGACTCCGCGCCCGACCGTCCCCGCGCCGAGGCGGCCGCCGAGCGGCTGGGCCGCCTGGTGCGCGAGCAGCGGCTCGTCGCGCTCGATCCGGACGACCTGGGGGCGTACCCGGTCGCGCCGGGCTACGCCCCCGGCGAGCACCACTTCCCGCACGACTTCGCGCGGACCCCGCACTCGCTCGCGCGCGCGTGGTTCAGCGACGGTGAAACGGCCCGCTCGCTGGACCACCTCGCCGCTGAGCAACAGGAGGACGGCGGCTGGCCGATCCGCTGGCGCACCTGGGCCGCCGCGCCCGCCCTGGAGTCCCGCGCGCTGGTCACCATCGAGGCGCTGACCACGCTCAGGGCGCATGGAAGGGCGATCGGCTGACGGGAGCGCGGCACCGCGGCGCCGGCCGTCGCCCCGACGTCCCGCGCGTGCCGCCACTCCCCGGTAGTCGCCCCCGACACCGTGCGCGTGCCACCACTCCCGACGTCGCCCCGGCGCCACGCGCGCGACCACCATCGGCCGTCGCGCCTCGCGCGCGTACGTCTCTGCGCTCAGCCCCCCAGCGCCCGCACCCCCGCCGTCACCACCACGGCCGCCGCGACGACCAGCAGGAACGGTGCCCGCAGCACCACGGCCACGGCGGCCGCGGCGAGCCCGGCGGCACGGGCGTCGAGCACCAGCGTGTGGCCGTCGGCGAAGGTCTGCTGGGCCGTGAGGGCGGCCAGGAGGGCGACGGGCAGCAGGGCGGCGAGCCTGCGGACGAGCGGCCGTTCCAGGACTCCGGCGGGCACCAGGAGCCCGGCCAGCTTGACGACGTAGCAGCCGAGCGCGGTCGCGCCGATGGCGATCCAGGTGTTCACCGGTGGTCCCCGTCCTCGTCGTCGTGTGCCTGCGCGGCCTCCGCGCGAGGCTCTCCCTGCCGGTCCACGGCGCCGCCCGCGGGCCGGCGCTCCCGTGTCGCACCGTCCCGGCCCCGGCGCACGCCCTGTGCCCACAGCACCGCCGGTGCCGCCAGGGCCGCGACCAGCACGGGCACGCCCGCCGGGAGGACGGGCAGCAGACCGAGGCCGAGCAGGACGGCGCAGCCGGCCACCGTGCGCTCGGTGCCGGACTTCAGCATGGGCGCGAGCAGCGCCAGGAAGACCGCCGGGCCCGCCGCGTCGAGCCCCCACGCGTCCGTGTCGCCGATGGCCTCCGCGCCCAGGGCGCCCAGCAGGGTGGTGAGGTTCCACAGCACGTAGAGGCTGAGCCCGGTCACGGCGAAGCCGAGCCGCACGCCCCGCCGGTCGGTCTGCGCCAGCGCCACGGCCGTCGTCTCGTCGATGACCCACTGCGCGGCGAACGGGCGCAGGAAGCGCGGGAGGGCCAGCAGCTGGGACAGGCGCAGCCCGTAGAACGCGTTGCGCACGCCCAGGAAGAAGGCGCCCGCGGCCGCCGTGAGCGGGTTGCCGCCCGCCGCGAGCGCCCCCACGAGGGCGAACTGGGAGGCGCCGGTGAACACCAGCAGGCTCAGCGCGCAGGTCTGCCACACCGAGAGTCCGCTGCCCGCCGAGGTCACCCCGAAGGCGAACCCCGACAGTCCCACGGCGATCCCCACCCCCAGGGCGTCCCGTACGACGGCCCGGTCCGGCCGTCGCGCGCCGTCGGGTCCCGTCACGTCCGTGTCCGCGAATGCTGTTCGTTCTCCCACGCGTCCGACGGTAGGAGCAGCCGGGCCGCGGTGTCTTGTACGTTCTTGCGCCCGCCGCCGTCCCGGTCCTCCGGCTCGCCCCGGCCCGAGCGCTCCCGCCGGTACGCGCCCGGCGGTACGCCCACGATGCGGGTGAAGTGGCGGTTGAGGTGGGGCTGGTCGGTGAACCCGACGGCCAGGGCCGCCTCGGCCGGGGCGGTGCCGGCGTCCAGCAGCCGCCGGGCCCGCCGCACCCGCGCGTCCGTGAGCCACGCGTGCGGCGGCATGCCGTAGGCGTCCCGGAAGGCACGCAGCAGGGCGAACGGACTGGTGCCCAGTTCGGCGGCCAGCTTCTCGAGGGTCGGCGGCTCCGCCAGCCGCTCCTCCAGCACGGCCCGCGCGCGTGCCGCGAGGCGGGCACCGGCGGTGCGCACCGGCCGGGCCGGCGGGGAGCCGCCGTTCAGGCGCAGCAGGCGGGTCACGGCCACCCGCAGCAGCGTGTCGGCGGCCAGCGCGTTGCCCTCGTCGGCGGCCCGGAGCACCTGGTGCACGAGCGCGCCCGCGTAGGGGTCGTCGAGCACCGGGCTGACGAACGCGGGCGTGCCCCGCAGCGTGGTCGTCTCGGCCGCTATCGCCGCGACCACCTCGGGCGACGGGTACACCGCCGCGTACCGCCACCCCTCGGGCACCCCGGCCCGCCCGGTGTGCGGGGTGTCCGGGTTGACCAGCGCGAGGGCGCCGGGCCCGGCGTACTGCTCCGCGCCGCCGTGGTGGAAGACCTCGACGCCGTCGGCGATGGCGGCGATCACGAACTCCTCGTGGGTGTGCCGCGCGAACGCCTTGCGGACGTACCGTGCGCGCAGCAGGTCGACGCCGGGCAGCTCCTCGTACTGCCAGTGCCGCGCCCGCTCGCCCGAACCTGCCATGCCCCCATTCTCCGTCCCGCCGTCCGGCGTCCCGAGGCCGCGCCGTCCACGCAGCTCAGGGCCATTGTCAGTGGCCGGGTGCAGGATGGACGCATGGTCAGCTCCGCACACCGGGCCCTCGACGGCTTCTCCCCCGCGACCCGCGGCTGGTTCACGGGGGCGTTCTCCGCGCCCACCGCGGCCCAGGCGGGCGCGTGGCGGGCCATCGGCGAGGGCTCGGACGTGCTGGTGGTGGCCCCGACGGGCTCCGGCAAGACCCTGGCGGCCTTCCTCGCCGCGCTGGACCAGCTCGCCTCGACGCCCCCGCCGGCCGACCCGAAGAAGCGCTGCCGCGTGCTGTACGTGTCGCCGCTGAAGGCCCTCGCGGTGGACGTGGAGCGCAACCTCCGCAGCCCCCTGACCGGCATCCGCCAGGAGTCGGTGCGCCTCGGCCTGCCCGAGCCCGAGGTGAAGGTGGGCATCCGCTCCGGCGACACCCCGCCCGCGGAGCGCCGCGCGCTGTCCACGCGCCCGCCGGACATCCTGATCACCACGCCGGAGTCGCTGTTCCTGATGCTGACGTCGGCCACGCGCGACGCGCTGACCGGCGTGGAGACGGTGATCCTGGACGAGGTGCACGCGGTCGCGGGCACCAAGCGCGGGGCGCACCTGGCGCTGTCCCTGGAGCGGCTGGACGAGCTGCTGCCGAAGCCGGCCCGCCGGATCGGCCTGTCGGCGACGGTCCGCCCGGTCGACGAGGTGGCCCGGTACCTCTCGCCGCGCCGCAAGGTGGAGATCGTCCAGCCGGACTCCGGCAAGGAGTTCGACCTGTCGGTCGTCGTGCCGGTGGAAGACCTGGCCGAGCTGGGGGGCTCGCCGGTCGCCGACGGCTCGGAGGGTGCCGAGCGCCCCTCGATCTGGCCGCACGTCGAGGAGCGGATCACCGACCTGGTCCAGGCCCACCGCTCCACGATCGTCTTCGCGAACTCGCGGCGCCTGGCGGAGCGCCTGTGCAACCGGCTGAACGAGATCGCCTACGAGCGCGCCACCGGCGAGCCCCTGGACGAGCACCACTCCCCGGCCGAGCTGATGGGCGGCTCGGGCGCAGCCCAGGGCGCCCCGCCGGTCATCGCGCGCGCCCACCACGGGTCGGTCTCCAAGGAGCAGCGGGCCCTGGTCGAGGAGGACCTGAAGGCCGGCCGCCTGCCCGCCGTGGTCGCCACGTCCAGCCTGGAGCTGGGCATCGACATGGGCGCCGTCGACCTCGTCGTGCAGGTCGAGTCCCCGCCGTCGGTCGCCTCCGGCCTCCAGCGCGTGGGCCGCGCCGGCCACCAGGTGGGCGCCGTCTCCACGGGCGTGGTCTTCCCGAAGTACCGGGGCGACCTGGTCCAGGCGGCCGTGGTGACCGAGCGGATGCGCCAGGGCGCGATCGAGTCCCTGCGCGTCCCCGCCAACCCGCTGGACGTGCTGGCCCAGCAGCTGGTCGCGATGACCTCGATGGACACCTGGCAGGTGGACGACCTGCTCGCCATGGTCCGCCGGGCCGCGCCGTTCGCCTCGCTGCCGGAGTCGGCGTTCACGGCGACCCTCGACATGCTCGCCGGCCGCTATCCGTCGGACGCGTTCGCCGAGCTGCGCCCGCGCGTGGTGTGGGACCGGGTCACCGGCACGGTGACCGGCCGCCCCGGCGCCCAGCGCCTCGCCGTGACCTCGGGCGGCACGATCCCCGACCGCGGCCTGTTCGGCGTGTTCCTCGCGGGCTCGGACCCGAAGAAGGGCGGCGGCCGGGTCGGCGAGCTGGACGAGGAGATGGTCTACGAGTCGCGCGTGGGCGACGTCTTCACCCTCGGCACGAGCTCCTGGCGCATCGAGGACATCACCCGCGACCGGGTGCTGGTCTCCCCCGCGCCCGGGGTGCCGGGACGGCTGCCCTTCTGGAAGGGCGACCAGCTGGGCCGCCCGCTGGAACTGGGCCGCGCGGTGGGCGCGTTCCTGCGCGAGGTGGGCTCGCTGTCCAAGGAGGACGCCCGGCTGCGCCTGCTCACCGCGGGCCTGGACGCGTGGGCCGTGGACAACGTGCTGACCTACCTGGACGAACAGCGCGAGGCCTGCGGTCACGTCCCCGACGACCGCACCATCGTGGTGGAGCGCTTCCGCGACGAGCTGGGCGACTGGCGCGTCGTCGTGCACTCCCCCTTCGGCGCGCAGGTCCACGCCCCCTGGGCCCTCGCCCTGAACGCCCGCCTCGCCGAGCGGTACGGCATGGACGCCCAGGTCATGCACGCCGACGACGGCATCGTGCTGCGCCTGCCCGACGCCGACCTGATGGGCCTGGACCTGCTCGACCAGGAGCCGAGGACGGCCGGCACGGAGTACGACGCCGACCAGGCCCCGGTCGGCGCGGCCGACGTCGTCTTCGACAAGGGCGAGGTCGACCAGGTCGTCACCGACCAGGTCGGCGGCTCGGCCCTGTTCGCCTCCCGCTTCCGCGAGTGCGCCGCCCGCGCGCTGCTGCTGCCGCGCCGCAACCCCGGCCGGCGCACCCCGCTGTGGCAGCAGCGCCAGCGCGCCGCGCAACTGCTGGAGGTGGCCAGCGAGTTCGGCTCGTTCCCGATCGTCCTGGAGGCCGTCCGCGAGTGCCTGCAGGACGTGTTCGACGTCCCCGGGCTCGTGGAGCTGATGGGCGACCTGGAGTCCCGCAGGGTCCGCCTGGTCGAGGTCACCACGCCCGAGCCGTCCCCCTTCGCGCGCTCCCTCCTCTTCGGCTACGTCGCCCAGTTCCTGTACGAGGGCGACTCCCCGCTCGCCGAACGCCGTGCCGCCGCGCTGTCCCTGGACTCCCGGCTGCTCGCCGAACTGCTCGGCCAGGCGGAGCTGCGCGAGCTGCTCGACGCGGAGGTGCTGGCCGAGCTGGAGCAGGAGCTGCAGTGGCTCACCGAGGACCGCCGCATCAAGGACGCCGAGGGCGTCGCGGACCTCCTGCGCCTCCTCGGCCCGCTCACCGACGCGGAGCTGGCCGAGCGCGGCGCCGAGCCGCACTGGGCGCCCGAGCTGGCCGCCGCCCGCCGCGCCATCAAGGTCCGCGTCGCCGGCACCGACCACTGGGCCGCGATCGAGGACGCGGGCCGCCTGCGCGACGCCCTGGGCACCGCGCTGCCGGTCGGCGTCCCCGAGGCGTTCACCGAGCCGGTGAAGGACCCGCTGGGCGACCTCCTCGCGCGCTATGCCCGCACCCACGGCCCGTTCACCTCGGCGACGGCAGCCGCCCGCTTCGGCCTGGGCGTGGCGGTCACGGAGGGCGCCCTCCAGCGGCTGGCCGCGAGCGGCCGGGTCGTCCAGGGCGAGTTCCACCCGGCCGGGATCGGCCAGGAGTGGTGCGACGCGACCGTCCTGCGCCGACTGCGCCGCCGCTCGCTGGCCGCGCTGCGGCACGAGCTGGAGCCGGTGCCGCCGGCCGCGCTCGCCCAGTTCCTCCCCCAGTGGCAGCACATCGGCACGGGCCACGCGCTGCGCGGGGTCGACGGACTGGTGCGCGCCATCGAGCAGTTGCAGGGCGCGTCGGTCCCGGCGTCCGCCCTGGAGAGGCTCGTGCTGCCCTCCCGCGTGACCGACTACACCCCCGCGATGCTCGACGAACTCACCGCCGCGGGCGAGGTCGTCTGGGCGGGCGCGGGGTCCCTGCCCGGCAAGGACGGCTGGATCTCCCTGTACCTGGCCGACGCCGCCCCGCTGCTCCTGCCCGCGCCGCACCCCCTGGAGCTGACCGCCCTGCACCAGTCGGTGCTCGACGCCCTCTCCGGCGGCTACGGCCTGTTCTTCCGCCAGATCGCCGACCAGGTCCGCGCCACCACGCACCCGGACGCCACAGACCCGCACCTCGCGGACGCCCTGTGGGAGCTGGCCTGGTCGGGCCGCCTCACCAACGACACCCTCGCGCCGATGCGCTCCCTGCTGGGCTCCGGCCGCACCGCGGGCTCCACGGCCCACCGCGCCAAGCGCGCGGTCCCACGCGGCCGCTACGGCTCGCTGACGGCCGCCGCCCGCTCCGCGTCCCGGGGCGGTCCCCCGACGGTCGCGGGCCGCTGGTCGCTGCTGCCGGCCCACGAGACCGACCCCACGGTCCGGGCCCACGCCCTGGCCCGTTCGCTCCTCGACCGGCACGGCGTGGTGACACGGGGCGCGGTCGCCGCCGAGGGCGTCGAGGGCGGCTTCTCGGCGACGTACCGGGTCCTGTCGGCCTTCGAGGACAGCGGCCAGGCCCGCCGCGGCTACGTGGTGGAGGGGCTCGGCGCCGCCCAGTTCGCGATGGACGGCGCGGTGGACCGCCTGCGCGCCGTGGCCAACGCGCGCGACCGCGGAGACGGCCGGATGGACCCGACGGTCTTCGGCGGCGTCCCGGTCCCCGACGGCGGGGCGCCCGCCGGTGCCACCGGCTTCGACGCGCCCGCCCCGTACACCGCGCTGCCCGACTTCGCCGACGCCCCGGACGCGGACTTCCCGGACTTCGCGACCACCCCCAGCGAGTGGATCTCCCCGCGCGACCTGTCCGACCTGTCCGACCCGGGCGCCGGCGGCCCGCGCGGCGGCTCGCCGAACCCGTACGCCGCCGGCCCCCGGAGCCGGGACGGCCAGAACCCCTACGGGCCGGGCTCCTCCGGCGAGGGGTCGTACGGCCGGCGCTTCGCGGATCGGGGCGGCCGCCGGGCCACCCCCGCCTCACGCGCGGTCGTCCTGGCCGCCGCCGACCCGGCCAACGCCTACGGCGCCGCCCTCGGCTGGCCGGAGCCACCGACGGGCGCCGGACACAAGCCGGGCCGCAAGGCCGGTTCCCTGGTGGTGCTGGTCGACGGCGAGCTGACGCTCTACATGGAGCGCGGCGGCAAGACCCTGCTCGCCTGGCCCACCTCCCCGGACGAGGACACGGACCCCGGCGACGACGCGCGTCTGCGCATCGCGGCGGAAGCCCTCGCCACGGCGGCCCGCGCGGGCGCCCTGGGCACGGTCACCGTGGAACGCGTCAACGGCGCGGCGGCCCTGACCTCCCCCCTCGGCACGCTGCTGGAAGCGGCGGGCTTCATCGCCACCCCCAGGGGGCTGCGCCTGCGTGCCTGACGCCCTCCACGACCCTGCGGCCGCCTCCGCGGGCCCTCCCCGGACCGGGCAGGTTTCGATCGCCGCGCCCGTGCCACCCTTGACCCATGCCCGAAGGTGACACGGTCTGGCAGACCGCGCGACGGCTGCACACCGCCCTCGCGGGCAAGGTGCTGACCCTGTCCGACCTCCGCGTCCCCAAGTACGCCCTGACCGACCTCAGCGGCCGCACGGTCCTCGACGTCACCCCGCGCGGCAAGCACCTCCTCACCCGCGTCGACGGCGGCCTGACCCTGCACTCGCACCTGCGGATGGACGGCGCCTGGAAGGTCTTCGCCCCCGACCAGCGCTGGAGCGGCGGCCCCGCGTACCAGATCCGGGCGGTCCTCGGCACCGCCGACCGCACGGCCGTCGGCTACCGCCTCCCCGTGCTGGAACTCCTGCACACCGCAGACGAGGACCAGGTGGTCGGACACCTCGGCCCCGATCTGCTCGGCCCGGACTGGAACCCGGAGCAGGCCCTGGCGAACCTGCTCGCCGACCCCGACCGCCCCCTCGGCGAGGCCCTGCTCGACCAGCGCAACCTGGCCGGCATCGGCAATGTCTACAAGTGCGAGCTGTGCTTCCTGCTCGGTGCCACCCCCTGGCTCCCGGTCGGCGCGCTCCCCGCCGACCGCACGGCCAAGCTGCCCGCGCTGGCCCAGCGGCTCCTGGAGGTCAACCGGGACCGCCCCATCCGCAACACCACCGGCCGCCGGGGCCCCGAGCTCTTCACCTACGGCCGCGCCCGCCGCCCCTGCCTGCGCTGCGGCACCCCCATCCGGCTCGCCGACCAGGGCGACGGCTCCCGCGACCGCCCGACGTACTGGTGCCCGCACTGCCAGACCGGCCCGGCTCCCGCCCGGAACGCCGCGAGCCGCACCGCGAAGTCGGCCGGCTCCCGCCCCGGCGCCCCTGGGTGACGCCCGTCGGAGTGCTCTGAGCAGGGCCTCAGCAGCTTCCGCCGTTCACGACGGATCGGGCCCGTCCCCGAGGGCACCCCGGTCCCGCCCCGCAGCCCACCCCCACGCTCCGCGCCACCGCCCCGCCGCCAGCGCGCCGGCCGCACGGCCCTTCGGCACACAGTGCACCGGCAGCAGGCTCAGCCCCCACCCGCCGGCCGCCACGGCACCCTCCACCGGCCCGGCGTCGGGCGCCAGGGCCAGGCGCAGCACGGCCCACCACCAGACCGCCCCGAACGCCAGAGCGGCCCCCCAGCGCCCGGTTCGCCCCGCCATGGCCCGCAGCCGCCGTATCAGCTGTTCTCCGCCTGGAACATCCAGTGGTGCTTCTCCAGGTCCGCGGTGATCGTGATGAAGATGTCCTGGCTGACCGGGTCCGCCTCGGCCGTGCTCGTCACCCGTTCCCTCATTCGGGTGATCACCGAGCCCAGCGCCGCCACCAGGGCCCCCACCGCGTCCGTGTCCTTGACCCAGCCCGGGGCCACCGCGGCGATCCCGCTGCCGGAGGCCACCGTGGCCGCCCGGCCGTCGGGCGACACCCCGAGTGCCGAGGCCCGCTCGGCGACCGTGTCGGAGTGGGTGCGCGCGCTGTCCACGACCTCGTCGAGCTGGAGGTGGACCGACCGGAAGCGGGGGCCCACGACGTTCCAGTGGACCTGCTTGGCGACCAGGCCGAGATCGACCAGGTCGACCAGGGCGCCCTGCAGCGCCTCGGACACGGTCTTCAGGTCGCCCTCGGGCAACGGGCTCTTCACGACGGACATGCGCATCTCCCGGCTCGGATACCGCTCACTCCCCCGCTGGCCCCTCCACGATGACGTCCCGGCCCCGGAGCGGCAAACGCACGCATACCGGGCACCGCGGGCACGAGAGAGCCCCGGCCGGTCTCCCCCGGGTCTCCCCGGGGAAGCCCCGGCCGGGGCTTCGCACAATTGTCGTGTGCCTGCCTTACCGCTCAGGGGTGACCGTCAGGCGGCGACCACGTCGACCGCCTCGGCGGGGGCCTTGATGGTCACCCGTTCCGGTGGCACACCGGTCACCGACACGGAGCCCAGCATCGGACGCACCGGCGTGGGCACGGGTTCACTGGGGGTGGCCGCAGCAGACTGGGCCAGCTCGGCGAGGGCGAGCTCGTCGCTCACTTCCCGCATGAGCTCGGACATCCGTACGTCCAGCGCGTCGCAGATGGCGGAGAGCAGCTCGGAGGAAGCCTCCTTCTGCCCCCGCTCCACCTCGGAGAGATAGCCGAGTGAGACTCGGGCGGACGAGGAGACTTCGCGCAGAGTACGGCCCTGGCGCTGGCGCTGCCGACGCAGCACGTCACCCAGCAGGCGACGGAGCAGAATCATCGGTGGCTCCCTCCTCGGACCGCGTAGCCGCATCCTTCTCGCCCCACCGTACCGCCTTGCGCCGCGGCCGTGCGGGGAGCGATGTCGTGTTCACTCAGGGCTGCAAACATCAAAACCCCCCGTTCCGTTCCGTATCCTGTGCCCGCTCATTCCCACTGTGTTCGTCCGCCAGCTCCTCCAGGAGCAGGGCGAGTACGCTCCGTACACTCTCTCTACGAATTTCCGCACGGTCGCCGTTCAACCGCAGGGCCTCCACTTTTCCGCCGGAGGCGGAACCGGCGCCGGGCCCCGAGGGGCCGCACACCGCGACGAAAACCGTGCCCACCGGCTGTCCGTCCTGCGGCTCCGGGCCGGCGACCCCGGTGGTCGCGATACCCCAGTCCGCGCCGAGCGCGGCCCGCACTCCGGCCGCCATCTGGCGCGCGACCTGCGGGTCCACCGCGCCACGGGCGGCGAGCAGGTCGGCGTCCACGCCGAGCACCACGTGCTTGAGCTCGGTGGCGTACGCCGTGACCGACCCCCGGAAGGCCTTCGACGCTCCGGGGACCGAGGTGATCTCCGCGGCCACCAGTCCCCCGGTCAGGGATTCGGCCACGGCGAGACTCTGCCCTCTCACGGTCAGTAGTCCCACCACGTCGGCGGCCGGGGAACTCACGCTTCCGTCTCCTCCAACGCCGCCCTGCGCTCGGCGATTCCCCGCCGGCGCAGCACGATGGCCTGTTTCACGTAGTCGAGCCCGGTCACGACGGTCAGGACGACCGCCACGGCCATGACCCAGAACCTCAGGGACGCCAGCCACCCCGTCAGCGCCAGGACGTACATCCCGACGGCCACGCCCTGGGTGAGGGTCTTGAGCTTGCCGCCCCGGCTGGCCGGGATCACCCCGTACCGGATGACCCAGAAACGCAGCAGGGTCACGCCGAGTTCCCGGCCGAGGATGACCGCGGTCACCCACCACGGCAGGTCGCCGAGCGCGGAGAGGCAGATCAGCGCCGCCCCCATGATCGCCTTGTCGGCGATGGGATCGGCGATCTTCCCGAAGTCGGTGACGAGGTCGTAGGTCCGCGCCAGGTGCCCGTCGAACAGGTCGGTGATCATGGCGACGGCGAAGGCCGCCCAGGCGAAGGAGCGCCACGCCGGGTCGTACCCGCCGTCGGCCAGCATCAGCGCGACGAAGCCCGGCACCAGGACCAGCCGGAGCATGGTCAGCAGGTTGGCGACGTTCCACACGCTCGCCTGGTTGACGGCGGCTGCCGCCAGCTTGCCGCCCCGCGCAGGCCGCCCGGCGTCCCGCTGCTCGCCGTCGGCTCCCGCTGCGCCCGACGCGGCGGCATCGTCGACCGCCCCGAGGCCCTCGTCGGCGCCCAGCGCCCGGCCCGCGAGCTCAGCGGCGTCCAGCTCCTGGTCCACGACCCGGCCGGCCGCCTCCTGCGGGCCCGTGACCTCGGGGGCGTCCCGTTCCTGGCCGGTGACCGCCGCGCCGGCGCCGGGCCGCCGGCCCTCCGCCGCGCTCGGCCCCTGGCCCTCGGCCCGGTGCGAAGCCCCGGCCGGGGAACCGCCCGCGGCCGACGCCGGGACACCCGTCATCTGCCCGCCTCCTCGGTACACCCGGACGAACCCGCCAGGGGCTCGGCCACCAGGTCGACACCCTCCGTACCGACCACCTTCGCCTCGACCATACGGCCGACGCCCAGTCCCTCGCCGCTCGTGAGCAGCACCTGGCCGTCGGTCTCCGGCGCCTGGTGGGCCGCGCGGCCGTACACGCCCTCGTCGAGGTCGACCGACTCGACCAGGACGTGCAGCGTCTCGCCCAGCCGCTCCTCCGCGCGCTGGGAGACGAGCTGCTCGGCGAGCCGCGAGACACGGGCCAGCCGCTCGGCGACGACGTCCTCGTCGAGCTTGCCGTCGTACGTCGCGGCCTCCGTGCCCTCCTCGTCGGAATAGCCGAAGACGCCGATGGCGTCCAGTCGCGCGTGCTGGAGGAAGCGCTCCAGCTCGGCCAGGTCGGCCTCGGACTCACCGGGGAAGCCGACGATGAAGTTGGAGCGCACTCCGGCCTCGGGCGCCTTGCTCCGGATGGTGTCGAGCAGCTCCAGGAACCGGTCGGTGTCACCGAAGCGGCGCATGGCGCGCAGCACGTCCGGCGCGGAGTGCTGGAAGGACAGGTCGAAGTAGGGGGCGACCTTGGGCGTCGAGGTGAGGACGTCGATGAGGCCCGGGCGCATCTCGGCCGGCTGGAGGTAGCTGACCCGCACCCGCTCGATGCCGTCGGTCTCGGCCAGCTCCGGCAGCAGGGACTCCAGCAGGCGGATGTCGCCCAGGTCCTTGCCGTAGGAGGTGTTGTTCTCGGAGACCAGCATGATCTCCTTGACGCCCTGCTCGGCCAGCCACCGCGTCTCGTTGAGCACGTCGCTCGGGCGGCGCGAGATGAAGGAGCCGCGGAAGGACGGGATGGCGCAGAAGGAGCAGCGCCGGTCGCAGCCGGAGGCGAGCTTGACGGAGGCGACCGGGGAGCCGTCGAGGCGGCGGCGCAGGGGCGCGCGGGGGCCGGAGGCGGGGGCGACGCCCTCGGGGAGGTCGCTCGGGCCGTGGCCCGGCAGCGCCACCGAGGTGGCCGATTCCTGGCGCTCGGCGGGGCTGATCGGGAGCAGCTTGCGCCGGTCGCGCGGGGTGTGCGCGGCGTGGATGCCGCCGTTGAGGATGGTCTGGAGGCGGTCGGAGATGTCGGCGTAGTCGTCGAAGCCGAGCACGCCGTCGGCCTCGGGCAGGGCCTCGGCGAGTTCCTTGCCGTACCGCTCGGCCATGCAGCCCACGGCCACCACGGCCTGGGTCCTGCTGTGGCCCTTGAGGTCGTTGGCCTCGAGGAGGGCGTCGACGGAGTCCTTCTTGGCGGCCTCCACGAAGCCGCAGGTGTTCACCACGGCGACGTCGGCGTCCGAGGCGTCCTCCACGAGCTGCCAGCCGTCCGCCTCCAAACGGCCTGCGAGCTCCTCCGAGTCCACCTCGTTACGGGCGCAGCCAAGGGTGACCAGTGCGACGGTACGGCGTTCAGGCATGGGCTCAAGAGTACTTTGTCCCACCGACACGGAACGTCGACGGGGTTGGCGATCGAGGCCGACCCCGTCGTGCGCGCCGTACCGTGCTCAGCCGACCTGCGGATCGCCCTTGGTGTACGTCAGGCGCTCCACGGCCCCGGGCCGGAAGTCGTCGTCGATCTTCTTGCCGTTGACGTACAGCTGGATCGCGCCGGCGTCGCCGAGGACCAGGTTGACCTTCTGGCTGTCCTGGAAGGTCTTGGACTCGCCCTGCTTGAGCAGGCCGTCGAACAGCAGGCGGCCGTTGTGGTCCTTGGCGGAGATCCAGCTGCGGCCGTCCGTCGCGGTGACCTGGACGGTCACCTTGTCCTGGGGGGCCGCGGCGATGGCGCTGTCGGAGGGGGCGGGCGTGATGTCGACGGGCTTGTCGTTCTTCGGGACGGCCGAGGCGCTCGCGCTCGCCTCGGGCGTGGTGCCGTCGGCGACCTGTTCCTTGCTGCCGCCGCCGTCGCCCTTGACGGCGGTGAAGCCGACGAAGCCGATCACGGCGACGATCGCGGCGACCATGGCCGCCGTCCAGTTCGGCCCGCGCCGCTCGGGGCGGATGCGCTCCGCCTCGAACAGGGGTGCGGCGGGGGTGGGCGCGGGGCGGCCGCCGTGGGTGGCTTCGAACTGCTCGATCAGCGGAGCGGGGTCGAGGCGGACGGCCCTGGCCAGGGTCCTGATGTGGCCGCGGGCGTACACGTCGCCGCCGCACGGCGTGAAGTCGTCCGCCTCGATGGCGTGGATGATGGCGATGCGGACCCGGGTGGCGGTACTGACGTCGTCGACGGTCAGCCCGCGCGCGATGCGCGCCTGGCGCAGGGCGCGGCCGATGGAGGGGCGGGCTTCCTCGGAGGCGTCTTCGAACGGACGCTCGTCTTCAGGGGAGTTGCCGATGGACACGGGGGCGCCTTTCGAGCGTGAGCCACCTGTGCTGGAGGTTCAGTCTAGGGGGGGTACGAAAGGGTGGGGCAACCGGGCGGTAGGACTTTGTACGCCATCGGAATGGCCGGACACGCCGATGACGGAAGGGGTCCGGACCCCAGTCTGGGACCCGAACCTGACCACTCGCTCAACTTGACGTATGTCAAGGGGAAACGGTTGCCCGCGCCTTTCTAACGGGTGCGTCACGGACGTCCGTCCGCCTCACCGATATCCCTACCCCTCCGACTCCCCCCGGATCACCGCCAGTACGCCATCGAGTTCATCGGGTTTCACCAGAACGTCACGCGCCTTCGAACCCTCGCTCGGTCCCACGATGTTCCGCGACTCCATCAGGTCCATCAGCCGGCCCGCCTTGGCGAAGCCCACGCGCAGCTTGCGCTGGAGCATGGAGGTCGACCCGAACTGCGTGGAGACGACCAGCTCGGCCGCCTGGCACAGCAGGTCGAGGTCGTCGCCGATGTCCTCGTCGATCTCCTTCTTCTGCTTGGTGCCCACCGTGACGTCGTCCCGGAAGACGGGCGCCATCTGGTCCTTGCAGTGCTGGACGACGGCCGCGACCTCGGCCTCGGTGACGAAGGCGCCCTGCATGCGGGTCGGCTTGTTCGCGCCCATCGGCAGGAACAGTCCGTCACCCTTGCCGATCAGCTTCTCGGCGCCCGGCTGGTCCAGGATGACGCGGCTGTCGGCGAGCGAGGACGTGGCGAAGGCGAGCCGCGAGGGGACGTTCGCCTTGATCAGACCGGTGACGACGTCCACCGACGGCCGCTGGGTGGCGAGCACCAGGTGGATGCCGGCGGCGCGCGCGAGCTGCGTGATGCGCACGATGGCGTCCTCGACGTCGCGCGGCGCGACCATCATCAGGTCGGCCAGCTCGTCGACGATCACCAGCAGGTACGGGTACGGCTGCAGCTCGCGCTCGCTGCCCTCGGGCGGCTTGACCGTGCCCTCGCGGACGGCCTTGTTGAAGTCGTCGATGTGCCGGTAGCCGTACGCCGCCAGGTCGTCGTAGCGCAGGTCCATCTCGCGGACGACCCACTGCAGGGCCTCGGCGGCCCGCTTGGGGTTGGTGATGATCGGCGTGATCAGGTGCGGGATGCCCTCGTAGGCGGTGAGCTCGACGCGCTTGGGGTCGACCAGGATCATCCGGACGTCCTCGGGGGTCGCCCGCATCATGACCGAGGTGATCAGGCAGTTGATGCAGGACGACTTGCCGGAGCCGGTGGCGCCGGCGACCAGCATGTGCGGCATCTTCGCCAGCGAGTGCATGACGTAGCCGCCCTCGACGTCCTTGCCGAAGGCGACCAGCATCGGGTCGTCGTCCTCCGCGGACTCCGCCAGGCGCAGCACGTCGCCGAGGTTGACCATCTCCCGGTCGGTGTTCGGGATCTCGATGCCGACCGCGGACTTGCCGGGGATCGGGCTGATGATCCGCACGTCCGGGCTGGCGACGGCGTACGCGATGTTCTTGGCGAGCGCGGTGATCCGCTCGACCTTGACGGCCGGGCCGAGCTCCACCTCGTAGCGGGTGACCGTCGGTCCGCGGGTGAAGCCGGTGACGGCGGCGTCGACCTTGAACTCGGTGAAGACGTTGGTGAGCGCGGCGACTATGGCGTCGTTGGCCGCGCTGCGCGCCTTGCCGGGCCCGCCCCGGGTGAGCAGGTCGAGCGAGGGCAGGGCGTAGGTGATGTCTCCCGACAGCTGGAGCTGCTCGGCGCGCGCCGGCATCTCGCGGGGCTGCTCGGGCGGCGACTTGGTGAGGTCGGGGACGGCCCCGGACTGCGCCTTCTCGGGCTTGATCCTCTCCTGCCGGGGCCGGGCGGCCGGCACCGGCGTCGGCGTCCGCACCGCTGCCGGGACGGGCGTCGGGGTGGTCGGCTCCCGGTCGCCGACGCTCACGCCCTGGGTGAGGTCGGCGACGACCGGCGAGGGCGGCATGCCGTGCAGCACGGCGCCGTCGAGGGCGGCCGCGGCCGCCGCGGCGACGTCCACGGCGTCCATGCCCCGCTGCATGTCGGGCTGCGGCACGGCGGAGCGCCGGGGGCGCCCGCGGCGCCGGGACAGCGCCTCCTCCTCGGCGCCCTCCGGGTCGTACGCCTGGGGGGCGCCCGAGCGCCTGCGGGGGCGCGCCGGCAGCGCCTCGCGCCACTGTTCGTCGTAGCGCTCGTCGTCGTCGGCGTACTCGTCGGCGAGCAGGTCCTCCTCGGGGTCACGCAGCACGCCGAGGCTGACGCCGAGCTGGCGCAGCCGCTGCGGGATCGCGTTGACCGGGGTGGCCGTGACGACCAGCAGGCCGAAGACGGTCAGCAGCACGAGCAGCGGGACGGCGAGGACCTCGGTCATGGTGAACGTCAGCGGCGTCGCGGCCGCCCAGCCGATGAGGCCGCCGGCGTCCCTTATCGCCTGCATGCCCTCGCTGCGGGCGGGCGAGCCGCACGCGATGTGGACCTGCCCGAGCACGCCGATGAGCAGCGCGGACAGGCCGATCACGATCCGCCCGTTGGCCTCGGGCTGCTCGGGGTGGCGGATCAGCCGTACGGCGACGACGCCGAACAGGATCGGCACCAGCAGGTCGAGCCGGCCGAAGGCGCCGGTCACCAGGATCTCGACCAGGTCGCCGACGGGTCCCTTCAGGTCGGCCCAGGTGCCGGCGGCGACGATCAGGGCCACGCCCAGGAGCAGCAGGGCGACGCCGTCCTTGCGGTGGGCCGGGTCGAGGTTCCTCGCGCCGGTCCCTATGCCGCGGAACACGGCGCCCACGGCGTGCGCCAGGCCCAGCCAGACGGCGCGCACGACGCGGTACAGGCCCCCGGTGGGGCTCGGGGCGGGCTTGGGCACGGGCTTCCTGGCCGCGGCTTTCCTGGCGGGCGCCTTCTTCGCCGGGACCTTCTTCGCAGCGGCCCTCTTCGCCGGAGCCTTCGCCGGGGCGACCGCCTTCCTGGCGGGCTGCTTCTTGGCTGCGGAGGGACGTGAGGCCATGGGTGTGAGGTTACCGGGGGAGACGGCAGCGGACACGTGTGCCCACTGCTTCACCCGTTCGTGTCGCCCCCGGGCGGGCACGGAACTGACGGGATCTCACACCCAACTCCGTGCTCCCCCAGGGTCAGTTCCGCGGTCAGGTCTGCGACGACACCGATGTCGTACCGCTGCCCGCACCCGGTTCCAGAGCGTCCAGCGCCCGTCGCAGCCCGGTGAGTTTGCGCTCCAGGTGGGCCGCGGTGGCCACCGCCGCCGCGTCCGCCGACTCGTCGTCCAGCTGCTTGGACAGCGCCTCGGCCTGCTCCTCGACCGCGGCGAGCCGCGCGGACAGCTCGGCCAGCAGCCCGGCCGACTCCTTGGCCCCGCCGACGGGCTTGCCGCCGCCCTCCAACTGGAGGCGCAGCAGCGCCGCCTGCTCCCGGAGCTGGCAGTTCTTCATGTACAGCTCGACGAACACCGACACCTTCGCGCGCAGCACCCACGGGTCGAACGGCTTCGAGATGTAGTCCACCGCCCCCGCCGCGTAGCCGCGGAAGGTGTGGTGGGGCCCGTGGTTGATCGCCGTGAGGAAGATGATCGGGATGTCTCTGGTGCGCTCCCGCCGCTTGATGTGCGCGGCCGTCTCGAACCCGTCCATGCCGGGCATCTGGACGTCCAGCAGGATGACCGCGAAGTCGTCCGTCAGCAGCGCCTTGAGCGCCTCTTCCCCGGACGATGCCCGCACCAGCGTCTGATCGAGCGCCGAGAGGATCGCCTCCAGCGCCAGCAGATTCTCCGGCCGGTCATCGACCAGGAGGATCTTGGCCTTCTGCACCATGGCCCGCCCTCCTCGCCCCGGCAGTGCACCGGGCGCCGCCCCTGGGGACGACTCCTTTGCGCCGCCCTTCCTTGTGCCGGTCATGGTAGCCGTACCCCGACCGTCGCCACACCCTGTCACCGTGATGTCACTGTGCACGGATCAGGAACGCGGCAGGAGACCTGAAAGTTCCCCGGATCGCCCGGTTCCACACGCGGCCCGCCACCAAACCCGAACAACTTCCGGCGGCCGCGGAGAGTTCCCGGGCCGGCCCGTGCCCTGCGGCGCGGCGCCGGAGCGCCGCGCCGTGGCGCATCAGCGCTCCCGCATCCACTGCTGCATGACCGTCAGCAGGTGGTCCGGGTCGACCGGCTTGGTCACGTAGTCCGAGGCGCCCGACTCGATCGCCTTCTCCCGGTCGCCCTTCATCGCCTTCGCGGTCAGTGCGATGATCGGCAGGCCGGAGAACTGCGGCATCCGCCGGATCGCCGTGGTCGTCGCGTACCCGTCCATCTCCGGCATCATGATGTCCATCAGCACCACCGCCACGTCGTCGTGCTGCTCCAGGACCTCGATGCCCTCGCGGCCGTTCTCGGCGTACAGCACCGACAGGCCGTGCTGCTCCAGGACGCTGGTCAGCGCGAACACGTTGCGGATGTCGTCGTCGACGATCAGCACCTTCTCGCCGCCGAACCGGATGCCCGTCCGCGCCTCGTCCGACGCCTCCTGGCCGCCGCCCGCCCACTGGTCGGGCTGCTCGCCGAGGGCCACGCCGTTGCGCCGGCGGCGCCGGAAGAGGGCCGCGGGACCGTTCTGCGTGTCCTGGTACGACTTCACCTCGGCCGGCGTCTCGATCTCGGCGTCGGACAGCTCCGACAGCTCCCTGGCCGCCCGCTCCGAGGCCGCCACCAGGTCACCGGCCTCCAGGGCCGGCAGGTTCTGCTGGTAGCCCTGCGGCGGCAGCTCGCTCGGGTGCAGCGGCAGGTACAGCGTGAACGTCGAACCCCGGCCCGGCTCGCTCTGCGCGTGGATCTCACCGCCGAGCAGCTGGGCGATCTCCCGCGAGATGGACAGCCCGAGGCCCGTGCCGCCGTACTTGCGGCTGGTGGTGCCGTCGGCCTGCTTGAACGCCTCGAAGATCACCCGCATCTTGCTGGCCGCGATGCCGATGCCCGTGTCGGTCACCGAGAACGCGATCATCAGCGCCTCGGGATCGGCCAGCGACCCCGCCTCCAGCAGCTGCTCCCGGATCGACTGCGGCACGTCCGGACCGGCCGGCCTGATCACCAGCTCCACCGACCCGGAGTCGGTGAACTTCACCGCGTTCGACAGCAGGTTGCGCAGCACCTGCAGCAGCCGCTGCTCGTCGGTGTGCAGGGTGGCGGGCAGCTCCGGCGACACCCGCACCGACAGGTCCAGGCCCTTCTCCGCGGTCAGCGGCCGGAAGGTGGCCTCCACGTAGTCCACGAGCTGCACGAGCGCGATGCGCGTCGGCGAGACGTCCATCTTGCCCGCCTCGACCTTCGACAGGTCCAGGATGTCGTTGATCAGCTGCAGCAGGTCCGAGCCGGCGCCGTGGATGGTCTCGGCGAACTCCACCTGCTTCGGCGAGAGGTTGCCCTCGGCGTTGTCGGCGAGCAGCTTGGCCAGGATCAGCAGCGAGTTCAGCGGCGTGCGCAGCTCGTGCGACATGTTGGCCAGGAACTCGCTCTTGTAGCGCATCGACACCGCGAGCTGCTCGGCGCGCTCCTCCAGGACCTGCCGCGCCTCCTCGATCTCGGTGTTCTTCACCTCGATGTCCCGGTTCTGCTGGGCCAGCAGCTCGGCCTTCTCCTCCAGTTCGGCGTTGGACGCCTGGAGGGCCTTCTGCCGCTGCTCCAACTCCGCCGACCGCTCCCGCAGTTGCTCGGTCAGCTCCTGCGACTGCTTCAGCAGCAGCTCGGTCTTGGTGTTGACCGAGATGGTGTTGACGCTGGTCGCGATCATCTCGGCGAGCTGGTTGAGGAAGTCCTTCTGGATCTGCGTGAACGGCGTGAACGACGCCAGCTCGATCACCCCGAGCACCGTGCCCTCGAACAGCACCGGCAGCACGATCACCTGGGCCGGCGGGGCCTCGCCGAGCCCCGAGGAGATCTTCAGGTAGCCGCTGGGCGCGTTCTCCACCAGGATCGTGCGCTTCTCCTGGGCCGCCGTCCCGACCAGCGCCTCACCGGGCCGGAACGACGTCGGCATGGAACCCATCGAGTAGCCGTACGACCCCAGCATCCGCAGCTCGTAGTGGTCCTCCTGGTCGGTGACGTCGTCCACCAGCGGCATCGCCAGGAAGAACGCACCGTGCTGCGCGGCCACCAGCGGCGGCAGCTCGCTCATGATCAGGGAGGCCACGTCCTCCAGGTCGCGCCGCCCCTGCATCAGGGCGGACACGCGCGCGAGGTTGCCCTTGAGCCAGTCCTGCTCCTTGTTGGCGATCGTGGTGTCGCGCAGGTTGGCGATCATCTTGTTGATGTAGTCCTGGAGTTCCTGGATCTCCCCGGACGCGTCCACGTCGATCTTCAGGTTCAGGTCGCCGCGGGTCACCGCGGTCGCCACGCGCGCGATGGCGCGCACCTGCCGGGTGAGGTTCCCGGCCATCTCGTTCACGGACTCGGTCAGGTCGCGCCAGGTGCCGTCCACGTCCCGCACGCGTGCCTGTCCGCCCAGCTGGCCCTCGGTGCCCACCTCGCGGGCCACCCGGGTGACCTCCTCGGCGAACGACGACAGCTGGTCGACCATCGTGTTGATCGTGGTCTTCAGCTCCAGGATCTCGCCCCGGGCGTCGATGTCGATCTTCTTCGTCAGGTCGCCCTTGGCGATGGCGGTGGTGACCATGGCGATGTTGCGCACCTGACCGGTCAGGTTGGACGCCATCTGGTTCACCGACTCGGTGAGGTCCTTCCAGGTGCCGGCCACGCCCGGGACGTGCGCCTGACCGCCCAGGATGCCGTCCGTGCCGACCTCGCGGGCCACCTTGGTGACCTGCTCGGCGAACGAACTGAGCGTTTTCACCATCGTGTTGAAGGTGTCGGCCAGCTGCGCGACCTCACCGCGCGCCTCGATGGTCACCTGCCGCGTCAGGTCGCCGTTGGCGACGGCCGCCGCGACCTGCGAGATGTTGCGCACCTGCATGGTCAGGTTCTTGGCCATCAGGTTGACGTTGTCGCTGAGGTCCTTCCAGATGCCGGTGACGCCCGGCACCGTCGCCTGGCCGCCCAGGATGCCCTCGGTGCCCACCTCGCGGGCCACCCGGGTCACCTGCTCGGCGAACGACGACAGCTGGTCGACCATCGTGTTGACGGTGGTGACGAGCTCGAGGATCTCGCCCTTGGCGTCGACCGTGATCTTCTTGGACAGGTCGCCCTTGGCGACGGCGGTCGTGACCTCGGCGATGTTGCGCACCTGGATGGTCAGGTTGTTCGCCATGAAGTTCACCGACTGCGTGAGGTCCTTCCAGGTGCCGGAGACACCCTGCACCTCGGCCTGCCCGCCGAGGATGCCCTCCGTGCCCACCTCACGGGCCACGCGCGTGACCTCCTGGGCGAACGACGACAGCTGGTCCACCATCGTGTTCAGGGTGTTCTTCAGCTCCAGGATTTCCCCGCGCGCGTCCACGGTGATCTTCTGGGACAGGTCACCCCGCGCCACCGCCGTCGCGACCTGCGCGATGTTGCGGACCTGCGCGGTGAGGTTGCCCGCCATGCCGTTCACGGAGTCGGTCAGGTCCCGCCACACCCCGGCCACGCCCGGCACCTGCGCCTGACCGCCGAGGCGCCCGTCGGTGCCCACCTCGCGCGCGACGCGGGTCACCTGGTCGGCGAACGCGGACAGCTGGTCGACCATCGTGTTGATGGTGTTCTTCAGCTCCAGGATCTCGCCCCGGGCGTCCACGTCGATCTTCTGCGACAGGTCGCCGCGCGCGACCGCCGTCGTCACCTGCGCGATCTGCCGCACCTGCGAGGTGAGGTTGCCGGCCATGAAGTTGACGGAGTCGGTGAGCTCCTTCCAGGTGCCCGAGACGCCGTCCACCCGCGCCTGACCGCCCAGCCGGCCCTCCGTGCCCACGTCCCGCGCCATCCGCGTGACCTGGTCCGCGAAGCTCGACAGCTGGTCCACCATCGTGTTCACGGTGTTCTTCAGCTGGAGCATCTCGCCCGAGACGTCCACGGTGACCTTCTGCGACAGGTCGCCGTTGGCCACCGCCGTCGTCACCTGGGCGATGTTGCGCACCTGCCCGGTGAGGTTGCGGAACGCCGTGTTGACGGAGTCCGTCAGGTCCTTCCACGTCCCCGCCGCGCCCGACACCTGGGCCTGGCCGCCCAGCTCGCCCTCCACGCCGATCTCGCGCGCCACGCGCGTGACCTCGGCGCCGAAGGCCGACAGCTGGTCCACCATCCCGTTGACGGTGTTCTTCAGCTCCAGCATCTCGCCGGCCACGTCCACGGTGACCTTCTGCGACAGGTCACCGTTGGCCACCGCCGTCGTCACCGCGGCGATGTCCCGCACCTGCGTGGTCAGGTTCCGGAACACCGTGTTGACGGAGTCCGTGAGGTCCTTCCACGTCCCCGCCGCGCCCGGCACGTTCGCCTGGCCGCCCAGCCGCCCCTCGGAGCCGACCTCGTTGGCGACCCGGGTGACCTCGTCCGCGAAGATCCGCAGCGTCTCGGTCATCTGGTTGATCGTGTCGGCGAGCTGCGCCACCTCCCCGCGCGCGGGGACCGTCACCTTCCGCGACAGGTCACCGTTGGCGACCGCGGTGGTCACCTCCGCGATCCCGCGCACCTGGGCCGTCAGGTTCCCGGCCATGGTGTTCACCGAGTCGGTGAGTTCCTTCCACACCCCGTCGACGCCGGTCACCTTCGCCTGGCCGCCGAGGATGCCGTCGGTACCCACCTCACGGGCGACGCGGGTCACCTCCGACGAGAACGCCGAGAGCCGGTCGACCATCGTGTTGACGGTCTCCTTCAGCTCCAGCATCTCGCCGGCGACGTGGACGGTCACCTTCCGCGACAGGTCGCCCTTGGCGACCGCCGTCGTCACCAGCGCGATGTCCCGCACCTGGGCCGTCAGCCGGTCCGCCATCGTGTTGACGGACTCCGTCAGGTCCTTCCACGAGCCGGACATGCCGCGCACCTGCGCCTGCCCGCCCAGCTTGCCCTCGGTGCCCACCTCGCTGGCCACCCGGGTGACCTCGTCGGTGAACGTCGACAGCTGGTCGACCAGGTTGTTGACGGTCCGGCCGACCTTCAGGAACTCCCCGCGCAGCGGGTGCCCAGGTCCCTCCGGCGTGTGCGCCCGCAGCTCCATCCGCGGCGACAGGTCACCCTCGGCCACCGCCGACAGCACCCGCCCCACCTCGGACACCGGCCGCACGAGGTCGTCGACCAGCGCGTTGGAGTGGTCGATGGCGGCCGCCCAGGAGCCCTCGCAGGCCCCCGTCTCCAGCCGCTCCGTGAGCTTGCCCTCGCGCCCGACCACGCGCCGTACGCGCGCGAGCTCACCCGTGAGGTGCAGGTTGAGGTCGGCGACCTCGTTGAAGACCGCCGCGATCTCCGACATCACCCCGTCGCCGGACACCGTCAGCCGCTTGCGGAAGTTCCCGTCCCGCATCGACCCCAAGGCGGCCAGCAGCCGGTGCAGGGCGGCCGTCTCCACCGTCGTGGTGCCGCCGCGTGCTGCTCGCTTGCTCAGGGACGGTCCGCCTTTCGCGCGCGTCTCAGTGCCCCGCGTCGCTGCGCCAGACTCCACTTGTCCCTCCCGCAGGGATCGACCGTTACTGCTGTGCTCGGGTGCTGCTGCTCGCCGTCGCCGGCACTGCCGCGTTCCGCCCCCCGGCAACCGGACCGGCTCCCGGGCTGTTGCCCGCCCGGGACGAGGACACTCGTCCCGCACGGACCTTCGCAACAAGCTTGCCCAGTGTTTCACCCTCACCGAACCAGGCCATAACAGTTCGGCAGCTTCGCACATCGTCCGCACAGCCCCGGGACCGAACCACCAAGGACGGAAACACCGGCGACCGGCATCCGCACGGGCGGGGAAGGTAAGTAACCTTGCATGCGGCTGTCCAGCCGCGCCGGTCCTACCGGCCTGGGCGGTGGCACGAGTACGAGCGGGCATCGGAGGGGCGGCCGCACACATGACCACCGGACTGATCCCGGGGGGACAGCCCCCGGAACCCCGTCCGACGGACGGACTGCCGCACCCGCGCAGCCGCCCGGACGACGGGGTAGCCCTGCACGTCGACGACCGGCCGAGGAGTTCTGTGATCACCGCGCGTGCGGCTGCCAGCTTCGAGCCCGTCGGGCGATCGGTCGCGACCGCCCGCGCCTTCGTCCGCGACACCCTCCAGGGCTGGGGCTTCGCCGACATCGTCGACGACGCCGTGGTCCTCACCAGCGAGCTGGTCACCAACGCCGTCGTCCACGCCGGTACCCACGCCGACCTGCTGTGCCTGCGCAGCGCCGACGGCGTCCGCGTCGAGGTGTCCGACCGCTACCCGGAGCGCGAGGTCCCCCTCCAGGGCTCTCCCGTGACCATGGGCAGCCCCGACCGGGAGGGCGGCCGCGGCCTCCAGCTGTGCGCGGCGCTCGCCGGCCACTGGGGCGTCGACTACACCCCCACCCACAAGACCGTCTGGTTCCAGCTCGACCTGCCCGAGCGCCCCGTCGGCACCCGCACGGCCGGCCCGGCGCTCCCCGCCCACCTGCTGCCGCTCGCCGACGCCCGGGTCCGCGTCGCCGTCGTCCAGATCGACCGCTCGGGCGCCATCTCCGCGTGGAACGAGGACGCCGAGGAACTCTTCGGCTACCCCGCCGACCAGGTCGTCGGCAAGCCCCTCACCGACCTCGCCGCCTGGCCGCACACCCCCGGCACCGGCACCGGCATCGCCGAGGCGCTCCAGCTCTCCCGCTGGGAGGGCAGCTACGGCATCCGCGGCGCCGACGGGCGCGTCACCCCGGTCTACGCCTCCCACCTGCGCGTGCGCGACACCGACGGCGAGCCCTCCACGGTCTGCCTCCTGGTCCGCGACCACGAGCGGGCCGTCCTGCAGACCCCCTCGCGCGTGCCGTCCTCCGACACCTCCTCCCAGGGCGACCAGAACACCGACCCGTTCGAGGTGTTCATCGGCTCCCCCGCCCCGGACGACCTCGACGGCCTCCTCCAGCGCACCGTCGAACGCGCCCGCGACATGCTCGACGGCGACTCCGCCTTCCTGCTCCTGGCCACCGACGACGAGACCGAGCTCGAGGTCCGCGCCTCCACCGGCCTGCCCTCCGCCCGCCAGCGCTTCGCGCGCGTGCCCGTCGAGGCCGGCCCCGGCCGCTACGGCTCCGCCCGCATGCCCGCCGTCCACGAGGACCTCCTCGCCGTCCCCGGCGCCGTCCCCCTGCTCAACGGCACCGGCATGCGCTCGGTCGTCACCGTCCCGCTCAAGGTGGAGGGCCGTCTCACCGGCTCCCTCGGCGTCGCCGCCGAGGCCCCCGGCCGCTACTCCAACGAGGAGGCGCTGCGCCTGCAGTTCGCCGCCGACCGCATCGCCCTGGCGGTCGAGTCGGCCCGCCTCGGCGAACTGGAGCGCCTGCGCCGCGGCTCCCTCAGCTTCCTCGTCGAGGCGTCCGACCTGCTGGCCGGCACCCTGGACCGCGACCAGACCCTGGCCCTGATGGCCCAGATGACCGTCCCCACGCTCGCCACCTGGTGCGCCGTCTACACGATCGCCGACCAGGCCTCCGAACCGGACCTGTCGTACGTCCTGCACGAGGACGAGGAACTGATCGACGGCATCAAGTCGTTGCTCTCCAAGATCGCCCCGCCCGACCCGGTGCCCACCCCCGGCGCCCGCGTCTGGGCAGCTCCTGGCGAGGCCGCGCACGACGCCGCGCTGCGCAGCTCCATGCGCAGCCTCGGCCTGAGCGGCGGCCCCGCCCACCAGCCCGCCTCGGGTATCGGCCCGACCCTCGCCACCGCCTCCGCGGTGGGCGGCGAGACCGTCGTCCTCCCGCTGGTCGCCCGCAACCGCGTCATCGGCATGCTCACCCTCGGCAAGCCAACCGACGAGCACTTCCGCCAGGAGATCCTGGAACTGGCCGAGGACCTGTCCCGCCGGGCGGCCCTCGCCCTGGACAACGCCCGCCTCTACTCCGAGCGCACGGCCATCAGCCAGGCCCTCCAGCGCAGCCTCCTCCCGCCGGAGCTCCCCGAGGTCGAGGGTGTCGAGGTGGAGGTCATCTACCGCGCGGCCGGTGAGGGCAACGAGGTCGGCGGCGACTTCTACGACATCTTCCCCATCAGCGACGGCGCGTACGGCTTCGCCATCGGCGACGTCTGCGGCACGGGCCCCAACGCCGCCGCCGTCACCGGCCTCGCCCGGCACGCCCTGCGCCTGCTGGCCCGCGAGGGCTTGAGCGGCCCGGCCGTCCTGGAGCGCCTGAACTCCGCGATCCTCGACGAGGGCGCCCGCAGCCGCTTCCTCACGCTCCTCTACGGCGAGATGCGCCCGCAGGAGGACGGCAGCGCGGAGCTGAAGGTGGTCTGCGCCGGCCACCCGCTCCCGCTGCGCCTGCGCCAGGACGGCACGGTCGAGCCGGCCGCCGAACCCCAGCCCCTGCTGGGCGTGATGGAGGACCTGGAGCTCTACGAGGAGACGGTCACCCTCGACCCGGGCGACGTCCTGCTGTGTGTCACCGACGGCGTCACCGAACGCCGCGAGGGCACCCGCATGCTCGGCGACGACGGCCTCGCCGACGTCCTCACGACGTGCACAGGGCTGACGGCGGGAGCGGTCGCGGCCCGCATCATGCGCGCCGTGGAGCGCTTCGCCTCGGACGCCCCGTCCGACGACATGGCCATCCTGGCGATGCGCGTGGCCTGAAAAACCAGAAAGACCCCGCCCGAAAGGGCGGGGTCTTTTTCTCTGAGCCCCCAAACGGAATCGAACCGTTGACCTTCTCCTTACCATGGAGACGCTCTGCCGACTGAGCTATAGGGGCTGGTCACTTTTCGAGGTTTCCCTCGCGGCAACGGAATAGATCATACCCCGAACGAGTCCCGGTTCCCAACCCGCTCAGAAGGCCGGCTGGAGCAGTCCGCCCAAGGCGTTGCAAGCCGTGACGATCCGCTGCATGTCACGCCTCGTCAAAAGTGCACCCATGGGCAGGGACAGCGTCGTGTCGGCGGCCAGCTCGGTCTCCGGCAACGACACGCACCGGCGATGGTCGGGCAGCCGGTGCACGGGCGTCTTCACCGGCACCCGGCAGTCAACTCCCTTGCGCTGCAAGGCCCGCGCGAAGGCGTCCCGGTCGGGCCGCCCGTTCCCGGGCACCCGCACCACGTACTGCTGGTACGTGTGCCCGTCACCCCCGTCGGGCGTCCGCACCCCACGCAACCGCGCGTCGAGGAACGCGGCCCGCTCCCGCCGCTGCGCGACCTCGTCCCGCGGCGCCTCGCTCTCCCCCCGCTCCAGCACCAACAGCCCGTGCCGCTCCCCGAGTTCATGCATCCGTCCGATCTCCGCCGGCCGCCCGAAGCGGTGGACGACGACGACGGCCGCCGTCCGCGGAGTGACGGCCGCCCCGACGGCGAGCGGGTCCAGGCAGTACGTGACGGGGTCTATGTCGGCGAACACCGGCAGCGCACCCGTCCTGATCACCGCCTCGGTGACCTCCACGTTCCCGAACGCCGGCACGATGACCTCGTCGCCGAGCCCGACACCCGCAGCCCTGAGCAGCGCAGCAGTACTCATGCGTCGATGGTCGGCGCGGTGTGTGAACTCCCGATGACGGACAGCAAAAAAGGGTGGAACTCCGAACCGAAGTTCGGAGTTCCACCCTTTTTGAAGAATT
>NZ_KQ948568.1 GCF_001514125.1 Streptomyces longwoodensis
CCTAGGGGGCGTCCAGGAACTCGCGGAGCGCGAAGGCCACCAGGGTGATCACCGCCGTCCACACCACGACCGCCGTGGTCGGGTAGGTCCAGGTGAACAGCACGACCGCCGCGACCACCAGGATGGCCGCGCCGATCCAGCGCTTGTAGCGGTGGACGAACCGCCCGACCGCGCCGAGCCGCAGTCCCGCCGACGTCGCCACGTCGCGCAGCCCGCCGACGCCCCTGCGGCAGCCGGTCCGGGTGAACACGGCGATCCGGGACGGGCCGCAGAGGAAGGCGCCGGCCGCGGTGAACAGGGCGACCGCGGCGAGCGCCCGCACACCGGCCCGCAGGAATTTGACCAGCGCGTCGTACACGGAGCCCGCGGCGGCTTCGGAGGCCGCGGGAGGCAGGTGGTTGAGGTAGGCGTCGCGGGCGACGGTGAGGCCGATGCCGAGCACCAGCATGGCCACGAACACGGCCAGCGCGGCCCCGATCAGCGCGTGGCGGCGGTTGAACGCCACGTACACCCCGGCGGCGGCGATCAGCAGGGCGATGACGGGCAGCCAGCCGCCGAGGATCTCCAGCACCCGCACGTACGACCTGATCTTGCCGATGTCCTGCGACGCGAACACCACGAAGTCCGTGTGGACGGCCGGGATCTTCGAGGCGGCGGAGAAGCCGGCGTCGACCAGCTGGTTCTTGACGTCGGCGACGATCGGGCCGAGGTCGATGACCACCTGGTTGTCCTCCAGCTTCACCGCGCCGTCGGACCGGCCCGTCAGGGCCTTGTCCAGCGCCGAGTGGGCCCTGCGGTTGCCGTTCACCCAGACGGTCTCGAAGGCGCTGCTCGTGACCACCCGCTCCACCGTGCTGTTGACCAGCTGCTTGAGCCCGTCCTCGATGGGGCCCTTCAGGCTGCCCACCAGCTGGGTCAGCCGGGGCGGGGCGTCACGCTGCGACGCCGCGTCCGTCAGCTCCTTGACCAGCGCGTCCACGTCGATCTGGGCGAGCACGGCGCCGGTGACCCGGTTGGTGACCGCCTTCTGCACGTCGGGGTCGCTCGCCAGCGGTCCGACGGTGGCGACGTAGCGGTCGGTGTCCTGCACGATGCTGTTCGCCCACACCGCGACGACGGACAGCAGTGACAGCAGCGCGGCGAGGAGGATCAGCAGGACCGAGCCGAGCGTGCGGAGGGGGTGGTGGCGCGGGGTCAGGGACGGGCCGGCGCTCTCCAGCGCGTGCACCCGCTGCCGCAACGCGTTCAGCTCATCGCGCTCCCCGGCCGGGAGCCCGTCGCCACCGCTGTCGTTCATGAGGCCAGCAGATGCGGGCGGGCCCGGGGGCGCCACCGGGGGCGGACCAGGCGGGTGATGGGTGAGCCGGGGGGCGGCGCGAGCCGCGCGGAGGTGCGGCGGGGGTGTGGCGCGGGCCGCGCGGAGGGGCGGCGGGGGCCTGGGGGGATTGCACGGAGTGCGGCGGGGGCGGCCCGATGGTGCAATGGGAGGGACATGACGCCGGGGGTGGCGCCGAGGTGTCACAGGGGGAAGCCGCGAGCACCAGAGGTGACGCCGTGAGCGACGAATTCGAAGAAGTGGGCCCGATCGACTACCTGGTCGTCGAGTTCCCCGGGAACCGGATGACCGGCGAGGGCCTCCCCCTCCTCGTCGACCTGGTGGACCGCGGCGTCATCCGCATCCTGGACCTCCAGTTCGTCCGCAAGGACGAGGACGGCTCCGTCTCCGGCCTGGAGATCACCGACCTCGACGGCGACGGCCGGCTGGACCTGGCCGTCTTCGAGGGCGTCTCGTCGGGACTCCTCGGCCAGGACGACCTGGAGGAGGCGGCCGGCGCGCTGGAGCCCAACACCTCCGCCGGCATCCTCATCTACGAGAACGTGTGGGCCGCGCCGTTCGCCGCCGCCCTGCGCCGCGGCGGGGGCCGGCTGGTCGCCTCCGGGCGCATCCCGGTGTCCGACCTCGTCTCCGCCCTCGAGGCGGCCGAGGCCACGCAGTAGGCACAGCGCTCGCGAGGGCGTTCCCGTACTTCAGGCAGGTTCCCGGGCATGCCCGGGCATTATCGTGCAGAAGGGACACCGTCATGCCAGGTCTTCTCCGCGGGGTCGCGCGGACCGCCGTCGTGGCCGGGACCGCGACCGCCGTCTCCAACCGGGTGTCACGCCGGCAGCAGGGGCGATGGGCGGCGCAGCAGGGCTACGACGCCCCCGCGGCGCAACCGGCGTACCAGGCGGCGCCGCCCGCGGCTCCGCCGCCTCCGGCCGCCCCCGACATGACCAGCAAGATCGAGCAGCTCAAGCAGCTCGGGGACCTCAAGGAGCAGGGCGTGCTCACCCAGGCCGAGTTCGAGGAACAGAAGCGGGTGATCCTCGGCTCCTGACCGCCCGCGGTTGTACCGTCTGCACGAGTTGACGGCGTTCGTGTGCGGGGGAGGCGGTCGGGATGACCGGCATCGGTGGGGATTCGACGGGGGCGGGGTCCGTGAGCGGGCCGAGGCCCGTCGAGGTCGACGGCTCCGGGTCCGTCGAGGTCGACGGCTCGGGTTCCGTCGCGGGGTCCGGGGTGCGGCTGCCGCACGTGCGGGGCTTCGCGCGGTGGCCGATGGAAGGGGGATCGCCGAAGGAGGAGGGCAAGGCGCTGCGGCGCCGGGTACCGCGCGGGGCGCACGCCGAGTTCGACCTGGACCCCGGCCGCCCGGACGCGGTCGCGGCCGTCGAGGAGTCCAACCAGGGGCGCATCCCGGAGCTGACGCCGATACGGGTGGGACGGATGGCCGCCTCGCCCTTCGCCTTCCTGCGCGGCTCGGCGGGCCTCATGGCCCACGACCTCGCCCGCACCCCGATGACCGGGGTCCGCGCGCAGATCTGCGGTGACGCCCACGCGGGGAACTTCGGCCTGTACGGCGACGCGCGCGGCGGCCTGGTGATCGACCTGAACGACTTCGACGAGACGGTCGACGGGCCCTGGGAGTGGGACCTCAAGCGCCTGGCCGCGTCGCTGGTGCTGGCGGGCCGCGAGGCCGGCGCCGACGAGGCCACCTGCCGGGCCGCGGCCCACGACGCCGCGGGCGCCTACCGCCGCACGATGCGGCTGCTGGCCCGGCTGCCCGTCCTCGACGCCTGGAACGCGATCGCCGACGAGGAACTGGTCTCCCACACCGACGCGCACGACCTGCTGGGCACGCTCGACCGGGTCTCGGAGAAGGCGCGCGCGAACACCAGCGGGCGGTTCGCCGCGCGGTCGACCGAGCCGACCGGGGACGGCGGCCGGCGCTTCGTGGACGCGGCACCGGTGCTGCGCCGGGTCCCGCACGCGGAGGCGGTCGCGGTCACCGCGGCCCTGGAGGACTACCTGGCGACCCTGCCGGAGGACCGCCACCCGCTGCTGTCCCGGCACGCCGTGCAGGACGTCGCCTTCCGCATCGTCGGCACGGGCAGCGTGGGCACGCGCTCCTACGTCGTGCTGCTCCTGGACCACCGCGGCGAACCGCTGGTGCTCCAGGTGAAGGAGGCCCGCGCGTCGGCGCTGGTGCCGCACCTGCGCACGGCCGGCTTGGAGGTGGCCCCCGTCGAGCACGAGGGCCGCCGGGTGGTGCTGGGCCAGAAGCGCATGCAGGTGGTCAGCGACGTGCTGCTGGGCTGGACGACCGTCGACGGCCGCCCCTTCCAGGTGCGGCAGTTCCGCAACCGCAAGGGCAGCGTCGACCCGGCCGCCCTGGCCGCCGACCAGATCGACGACTACGGCCGCATGACCGGCGCCCTCCTGGCCCGCGCCCACTCCCACAGCGCGGACCCCCGGCTGATCTCCGGGTACTGCGGCAAGAACGAGGAGCTGGACGAGGCCGTCGCCGCGTTCGCCGTCGCCTACGCCGACCGCACGGAGGCGGACCACGCGGACCTGCTGGCGGCGGTGCGGTCGGGGAGGGTCGCGGCGGAGACGGGGGTGTGACGGGGGTGCGCGGGGGGCCGCCTCCCCGGCGTCCCCCGGGGGCCCGTCGGGCGTGGCCTACGCTGGTCGGGTGACGACCCCCGAAGCTGAGCAGGCGCGGCCCGAGGAGCGGCTGGAGCGGGCCGTGCGCGCCGCCGAGCAGGCGCTGATCGAGTTCGAGATCGCCGTGGAGACCTTCCGCGTCGAGGTGGAGAACTTCTCCCGCCTGCACCACCAGAAGCTGGGCCCCATGTACGCCCGGATCGACGAGCTCGACGCCCTGATCGCCGAGGCGCGGGCCGCCCGCACCGGCGATCCCGAGGACCGGCGCCTGGCCGAGGAGGCGCGGGCGCGGGTGCTGCCGATGCCGGGGGTCGAGGAGTTGTTCCACGGCTGGATGGACGGCGACGGCCTGTTCCCGGAGGCCGCCGCGATGCTCACCGACCAGTCCGTGCGGCCGCCGGAGCGGGTGCGCCCCAGCGACGAGGCCCGCAGGCTCTACCGCGACCTGGCCCGCAAGGCCCACCCCGACCTCGCCCGCGAGGAGGACGACCGCAAGCGGCGCGAGGAGTTCCTCACCCGGGTCAACGGCGCCTACGCCCGCGGCGACGAGGCCCTGCTGCGCGAGCTGGCCGAGGAGTGGGCGGCCGGTCCGGTGCCGCCGCAGGACCGGCCCAGCCGCAGCGAGGAGCTGTACGCCCGCCTGGAGTGGCTGGCCCAGCGCAAGGAGATGCTGACGCAGGTCGCGAGCGAGCTGGAGGGCAGCCCGATCGGCTCGATGCTCCGGCTGGCTCCCGACGACCCCGACGGCCTCCTGGACGAGATCGCCGAGAAGCTGCTCGCCGACGTGGCGGCCCGCGAGGCGGAACTGGCCGGGCTGCTGGGCTGAGCCCCCTGGGCGGGCGGGATCCGTGGGGCCGGGATCCGTGGGGCCGGTGGGGGTTGCCGTCGCGTCCGGTAGCGTCGGACGCATGAGTTTCGGAGCTGGTGTGCCCACGGTCGAGGTCGGCGACCTCAAGGACGACGACTTCCTGCTGGACGTCCGCGAGGACGACGAGTGGCAGGCGGGCCATGCCGCAGGTGCCCTGCACATCCCCATCAGCGAGTTCGTCGCCCGCTACGGCGAGTTGACCGAGGCCGCCCCGCAGGACGGCCGGATCAACGTGATCTGCCGCTCCGGCGGCCGGTCCGCCCAGGTCACGATGTACCTGGTGCAGCAGGGCATCGACGCCGTGAACGTGGCCGGCGGCATGCAGCACTGGGAGGCCGCCGGCCGCCCCGTGGTCACGGACGCGGGCGGACCGGGCTTCGTCGTCTAGCAGCCGCAGCCGCGACCCGTCCCTACCGGTCGAAGTCCAGCTCCACGGCCTCGGTCACCGGGTGCGACTGGCACGCGAGCACGTAGCCGGCGTCCGTCTCCTCCGGCTCCAGCGCGAAGTTGCGGTCCATGCGGACCTCGCCGGAGACCAGGAAGGCCCGGCAGGTCCCGCACACCCCGCCCTTGCAGGCGTAGGGCGCGTCGGGGCGGTTGCGCAGCACCGTCTCCAGCAGGGACTCGCCCTCCTGGACCGGCCAGGTGCCCCCGCGGCCGTCGAGCCGGGCGGTGACCGTGCTGTGCGCGGGGGCCCCGGTGGTGACCGTCGGGGCGACCGGGTCCACGTGGAAGATCTCCTCGTGGATCCGCGCCCGCGGCACACCGAGGTCCCGCAGGGCCCGCTCGGCGCCCTGCACCAGGCCGTACGGCCCGCACAGGAACCAGCCCGCCACCGCCTCCACCGGCAGCAGCGCCGGCAGCAGCCCCGTCAGCCGCTCCCGGTCCAGCCGCCCGGACGGCAGCCCCGCCTGCTGCTCCTCCCGCGACAGCACGGTGACCAGCTGGAACCGCTGCGGGTAGCGGTCCTTGAGGTCGGCGACCTCCTCCAGGAACATCGTCGAGGCCGCCGTACGGTCGCCGCGGACGAGACAGAACCGTGCCCGCGGCTCGCGCTCCAGCAGCGTCGAGACGATCGACAGCACCGGGGTGATGCCGCTGCCGCCGACGACCGCCGCGTACAGCCCGGGAGCCGGTTCGAGCGTGAAGCGCCCGGCCGGCGTCATCACCTCGACCTCGTCGCCGACCTGCATCTCCTTGAACGCGTACGTCGAGAAGGCCCCGCCCTCGACCAGCCGCACCCCGACCCGCAGCGTGCGCGGTCCCGGCTCGCCGGGGGCCGGTGCGGGGGAGCAGATCGAGTACGTCCGGCGGACCTCGGCGCCGTCGGCCACGCGTCGCAGGGCGAGGTGCTGGCCGGGGGCGTGCCGGAACTCCGGGCGCAGCTCCTCGGGCACCTCGAGGGTGACGGCGACGGAGTCGTCGGTGAGCCGGTCCACCGCGGCCACCTGGAGCGCGTGGAAGCGGGCCATCACAACTCCTTGAAGTGGTCGAAGGGTTCGCGGCAGGCCAGGCAGCGGCGCAGTGCCTTGCACGCGGTGGAGGAGAACCGGCTGAGCAGTTCGGTGTCGGCCGAGCCGCAGTGCGGGCAGCGCACCGGTTCCTGCGGTTCGCCCTCGGTGGTGCCGGTGCCGGCGTGGGTGCGGGTCGCGCCGAGGGTCAGGGGGACCGGCTCGGACGCGGACCGGGTGCGCGGGGGCGCTATGCCGAACTCCCGCAGCTTGCGGCGCCCTTCGGGCGAGATGTCGTCCGTGGACCAGGCGGGCGCGAGCACCGTGCGCACGGTCACGTCGCGCACTCCGTGGGCGCGCAGGACGCGCTCGATGTCCACGGACATCGCCTCGATCGCGGGGCAGCCGGTGTAGGTCGGGGTGAGTTCGACCTCGACGGCGTCGGCGGCGTCGGCGGCGTTCGTCCCGCGTACGTGCACCGCGCGCACCACGCCCAGTTCGCGCAGGGTGAGCACGGGCAGCTCGGGGTCGGGCACCGAGCCGGCGACCTCCAGCAGCTCGGCCTCCAGCAGTCCGGCCTCCAGCGGGGTGGGGGTCACCATGACGCCCCCGGGTGGCTGCGGTGCAGGTGCTGCATCTCGGCCAGCATCCGGCCGAACGACTCGGTGTGCAGGCCCTGCCGGCCCGCGCCCGCCGTCCACGCCCCCGAGCGCGGCCCCTCGGGCAGGTCGAGGGTGGCCCGGCGCAGGACGTCCGCCACGGACGCCAGCCACTCGGCCTCCAGGGCGGCGCCGTCGACGTCCACGCCCTCCACCGGCTGGAACATCTCGCCGGTGAAGCGCCACAGCGCCGCGCAGGCCCGGTTCATCCGGGTGCGGCTCTCCTCGGTGCCGTCTCCGAGGCGCACGGTCCACTGCTCGGCGTGGTCGCGGTGGTAGGCGGTCTCCTTGACGGCCTTCGCGGCGAGCGGCGCGAACGGGCCGTCCCCGGCGGCGAGCCGGGCGTACAGCAGGTGCTGGTAGGTGGAGAAGTACAGCTGGCGGGCGATGGTGTGGGCGAAGTCGCCGTTGGGCTGCTCGACGAGCTGGAGGTTGCGGAAGGCGCGCTCCTCGCGCAGGTAGGCGAGCTCGTCCTCGTCACCGGCCATCGACAGCAGGACCCGGGCCTGGCCCAGCAGGTCCAGCGCGATGTTGGCGAGGGCGACCTCCTCCTCCAGGACGGGCGCGTGGCCCATCCACTCCCCCAGCCGGTGGGAGAGCACCAGGGCGTCGTCGCCGAGGGCGAGCGCGGCGGACACGGCGGGCGTGTCGGTCGACGGCGCGGTCACAGGTGCTGCACCCCTTCCGGGATCTCGTAGAACGTGGGGTGCCGGTACGGCTTGTCGGCGGCCGGCTCGAAGAACGGGTCCTTCTCGTCCGGCGAGGACGCGGTGATCGCCGCGGACGGCACGACCCAGAGGGACACGCCCTCGCCGCGGCGGGTGTACAGGTCGCGCGCGTTGCGCAGGGCGAGCTCGGCGTCCGGCGCGTGCAGGCTGCCGGCGTGGGTGTGGGACAGCCCGCGGCGCGAGCGGACGAAGACCTCCCACAGGGGCCAGTCGGTGGTGGTCATGCCTGCGGTGCTCCCGTCGTGTGCTTGGCGGCGTGGGCCGCGGCGGCCTCACGGACCCAGGCGCCCTCGTCGTGGGCGCGCTTGCGCTGGGTGATGCGCTGTTCGTTGCACGGGCCGTTGCCCTTGAGGACCTCCCGGAACTCCGTCCAGTCGATGGCGCCGAAGTCGTGGTGCCCCCGCTCCTCGTTCCAGCGGAGGTCCGGGTCGGGGAGGGTGAGGCCGAGGGACTCGGCCTGGGGGACGCAGATGTCGACGAAGCGCTGGCGCAGCTCGTCGTTGGAGTGGCGCTTGATCTTCCAGGCCATCGACTGCGCGGAGTGCGAGGACTCGTCGTCGGGCGGGCCGAACATCATCAGCGACGGCCACCACCAGCGGTCCACCGCGTCCTGCGCCATCGCGTGCTGCTCGGGGGTGCCCTTGCTCAGGGCCAGCAGCAGCTCGTAGCCCTGGCGCTGGTGGAAGGACTCCTCCTTGCAGATGCGGACCATCGCGCGGGCGTACGGCCCGTAGGAGCAGCGGCACAGCGGCACCTGGTTGGTGATCGCGGCGCCGTCCACCAGCCAGCCGATCGCGCCGACGTCCGCCCAGGTCAGGGTGGGGTAGTTGAAGATCGAGGAGTACTTCTGGCGGCCCGAGTGCAGCTTGTCCAGCAGCTCGTCGCGGCCGGTGCCGAGCGTCTCGGCCGCGCTGTAGAGGTACAGCCCGTGGCCCGCCTCGTCCTGGACCTTGGCCATCAGGATCGCCTTGCGGCGCAGGGAGGGCGCGCGGGTGATCCAGTTGGCCTCCGGCTGCATGCCGATGATCTCCGAGTGCGCGTGCTGCGCGATCTGGCGGACCAGCGTGGCGCGGTAGGCGTCGGGCATCCAGTCGCGCGGTTCGATGCGCTCGTCGGCGGCCACCGCGGCGTCGAAGGCGCGCGCGAGGGCGTCGTCGGCGTCCGTGGTGCCGACGGTGCCGACGGTGCCGTCCCTGCCCGTGCCCAGCTGGGTGCGGGCCGTCTGTTGCGCGGCTGCTGTCGCCATGCGGTCCCCCTCGACCTCGGTGTCTGGTGTTCGGCTGCGCGTCCGGGTCCGGTGGTGCGTCCGGTTGTCCGGGCTTCCACCGGTCTGCCGGATCTGCTCCCGACCGATCGTTCGGTTCGTGCGATTCCATGGTGGGATGCCCGTCGTAAGGTGTCAACCGCTGTGGATGACCGAGGTGGCTGCGCCGGGCGCCGGGGCTGAGTACCTTTCCGTGGGACCGCCGCGCTACGGCCGTCCGGGTGACTCCGGGCGGGGCCGCCGGAGGAACGGACGGAATCGAACGCCGGGTACGCCGGGACACCGGGGACCGCCGGGGACATAGGGGAACGGGGCGGAATGAACACGCACGACGGAGGCGCCGACGCCCCGGAGTCACGGGAGGCCGAGCGGCCCGGGGAGGTCGACGCGGTGGCCGGCACCCCCGACGCGCCGGAGGCGTCGCAGCCGCCGCCCCCCGGCCCCGCCACCGTCGAGCCCCGTACCGGTGTGGCCGCCCTCTCCCTGCGCTACCGGATCGGGGCCGCCGTGGCCCTCGCGGTGGTCGCCGCCGCCGTGTGCGTGCACCTCGGGATGGTGTTCCTGCACATCGCGCCCTCGAACACGGTGACGAAGGCGCACGGCAAGGCGATCGACGAATGGATCTACCCGGAGTTCGAGCAGAACTGGAAGCTGTTCGCGCCGAACCCGCTCCAGCAGAACGTCGCCGTGCAGGTCCGCGCGCAGGTGCGCACCGCCGACGGCGGTTCGCGCGAGACCGGCTGGTACGACCTGTCCGCGCAGGACGGCCGGGCCATCGACGGCAACCTGCTGCCGAGCCACACCCAGCAGAACGAGCTGCGCCGCGCCTGGGACTTCTTCACGGCCACGCACGACGACGACAACCGCGCCGCGGGCGTGCGCGGCACGCTGTCGGAGTCGTACCTGCGCCGGATCGTGGTGCTGCGCCTGGAGCGGGGCGGCGCGGCGGGCGCCGGCGGTGCGGTCGAGCGGGTCCAGGTCCGCTCCCGCACCACCAACGTGGCGGCGCCGTCCTGGAGCCGGGAGAAGATCTCGACCGACCCGGCCTACCGCGTCCTGCCCTGGTGGAGCGTGTCCGACGACGAGGCCCACGGAGGCGTGCAGTGAACCGGTTCGCCATGAGCGCCTCCCGGGGCATCGCCCGGGTCACCGGGACCGCCTTCGGCCCGTACCAGAGTGCCGTCGTCCGGATCGGTTTCGCCGGGACGTGGCTGCTGTTCCTGCTGCGCGAACTGCCGCACCGCGCCGAGCTGTACGGGCCCGACGGCCCGTGGAGCTGGTCGCTGGCGCGGCGCCTGATCGACGGCAACGGCGCGTTCACGGCGCTGATGTGGGCCGACTCGCGCGCGTGGTTCGAGATCGTCTACGCGCTCGCCCTGCTGTCCGCCGCGCTGCTGCTGGTGGGCTGGCGCACCCGCACGATGTCCGTGCTGTTCATGGTCGGCGTCCTCTCGCTGCAGAACCGCAGCGTGTTCGTCGGCGACGGTGGCGACAACGTGCTGCACCTGATGTCGGTCTACCTGGTCTTCACCCGCTGCGGCCGGGTGTGGTCGCTGGACGCGCGGCGGGCCCGTCGCGCGGACGCGGCACGCGCGCGGGGCGAGCAGGTCACCGACCGCGTCGGCCCCCTGCTGTGGTGCGTGACGGGGTTCGCGCTGGTGGCGGTGACGGCGTCCGGGCGGCTCTTCGAGGGCGAGTGGACCGTGCCGGTGCTGCTGTGGGCGGTCTGGGCCGCCCAGGCGGTGTGGTGGCTCGTCGGTCGGCGGGCGGCGTCGAGCGAGCCGCGGATCCTGGCCGACGTCGTCGGGAACCTGCTGCACAACGGCGCGCTGGTCGTGATCATGGCAGAGGCGTGCATGATCTACGCCACGGCCGGCTGGTACAAGATCCAGGGTTCGCGCTGGCAGGACGGCACCGCGGTCTACTACCCGCTGCACCTGGACTACTTCTCCCCCTGGCCCGCGCTCGGCGACCTGCTGTCCGCCAGCGGCACCATGGTCATGCTGGTCACGTACGGGACGGTCATCGTGCAGGTGGCATTCCCGTTCACGCTGTTCAACCGGCGCGTCAAGAACGTCCTGCTGGTGATCATGATGACCGAGCACGCCGTGATCGCGGTGGTGCTCGGGCTGCCGTTCTTCTCGCTCGCGATGATCGCGGCGGACTCGGTGTTCCTGCCCACCTCGTTCCTGCGCCGCCTCGGCGGCTGGGCGGCACGCGCGCGGGACGGCGTGCTCGCCGGGAGCGGTGGCATCCCCCGCCCGCGGCGGGGCGAGCACGAGCCGGCTCAGGCGCGCGAGGACGCCGAGGACCCCGAGGCCGCGCGCATAGGCTTCACGCCATGACCGACCCCGCGCACCCGGCGGACCCCGTAACCGTGCCCGTTCCCGTGAGCCCTGCCGAGCCCGTGACCGGGCCCGCCGCCGACCCCGTACGGCGGTGGCGGCGTCTCGTCGACACGGGCGTCGGCACCGTCGTGCTGCTCGACGGCTTCCACGCCCTCAAGCACGCGGTGCGGTTCGGGGCCGAGGTCCCGGTCGCGGTGACCGCCGACCGGGAGGCCGCGCTGGCCCTCGCCGACGACCTCGCCCCCGACGTGCGCGAGCCGCTGGCCGCGCTGCTGACCGAGGTGCCGAGGGCGACGTACGAGGCGCTGGTGCCGCGTCCGCACCCCACGGCCGTGGCCGCCCTCGCGGTACGGCCGCCCCGGGAGGCCAACCTCGCCGCGCTGGCCCGCGCCCCGCGCCGGGCGCCCGTGGTGGTCCTGGACAACCCGCGCAACCTCGGCAACGCGGGCGCCGTGATCCGGCTGGCCGCCGGCTTCGGGGCGACCGGCGTGGTCACCACCGGCACGCTCGACCCCTGGCACCCCACGGTGGTGCGCGGCGGGGCGGGGCTGCACTTCGCGACCGCCGTGGAGCGACTGGACGTCGAGGAGCTGCCGGCGGGCCCGGTGTTCGCGCTCGACCCGGAGGGCGACGACCTCCGGGGGGTGCGGCTCCCGGACGACGCCGTCCTCGCCTTCGGCTCCGAGCGCGCCGGCCTGTCCGCGGCCCTGCGCGCCCGGGCCGACCACCTGCTCGCCCTGCCCATGCGCCCCCAGGTCTCCAGCTACAACCTGGCGACCAGCGTGGCCATGACGCTGTACCACTGGAGCACGGCGGGGTTCCCGAGCGGGACCCAGCGGACCTAGCAGGTGACCGCGAGGTCCCGCCCAGCGGTTACGCCTCCCGGCGCACCTCGACCACGCGGAAGCGGTTCGCCACGAACGCGCCGTCGCACAGCGCGGCGTTCGCGGCCGGGTTGCCGCCCGAGCCGTGGAAGTCGGAGAAGGCGGCCGTCTGGTTGACGTACACCCCGCCCGTGAGGTTGAGGGAGAGCTGCGCGGCCTCCTCCAGGCAGACCTCCTGGACGGCCTCCTCGACCTCCGGGTCGGTCGTGTACGCGCCGACCGTCATCGCGCCCTTCTCCCGCACCGTGCGCCGCAGCAGCTCGACGGCGTCCGTGACCGAGTCGACCGCGACGGCGAAGGACACCGGGCCGAAGCACTCGCTCATGTAGGCGGCCTCGGCGTCCGGCTTGGCACCGTCCAGCTTGACCAGGACCGGGGTGCGCACCACGGCGCCGGGGAAGTCCGGGTTGGCCACCTCGCGGGAGGCGAGGGCGACCTCGCCGAGACCCGCGGCGGCCTCCAGCCGGGCCTTGACGTCCGGGTTGACGATCGCGCCCAGGAGGGCGTTGGCCCGCGCGTCGTCCCCGAGCAGGCCGTCGATGGCGCGCGCGAGGTCGGCGACGACCTCGTCGAAGGTCTTGGGGCCCTGATCGGTGCGGATGCCGTCGCGGGGGATCAGCAGGTTCTGCGGGGTGGTGCACATCTGGCCGCTGTAGAGGGACAGCGAGAACGCCAGGTTGGACAGCATGCCCCGGTAGTCGCCGGCGGACTCCACGACCACCGTGTTGACGCCGGCCTTCTCCGTGTAGACCTGCGCCTGCCGGGCGTTGGCCTCCAGCCAGTCGCCGAAGGAGGTCGAGCCGGTGTAGTCGATGATCCGGATCTCGGGCCGGGTGGCGAGGGTCTTGGCGATGCCCTCGCCGGGCCGCTCGGCGGCGAGCGCGACCAGGTTGGGGTCGAACCCGGCCTCGGTGAGCACCTGGCGGGCCACCTGCACGGTCAGCGCGAGCGGCAGCACCGCGCGCGGGTGCGGCTTGACCAGGACGGCGTTGCCGGTGGCGAGGGAGGCGAACAGGCCCGGGTAGCCGTTCCACGTCGGGAAGGTGTTGCAGCCGATGACCAGGCCGATGCCGCGGGGGACCGGCGTGAACTGCTTGGTCAGCGCGAGCGGGTCGCGCTTGCCCTGCGGCTTGGTCCACTCGGCGGTGTCGGGCGTGCGGACCTGCTCCACGTACGCGTAGGCCACCGCCTCCAGACCGCGGTCCTGGGCGTGCGGGCCGCCCGCCTGGAACGCCATCATGAACGCCTGTCCGGAGGTGTGCATGACGGCGTGGGCGAACTCGTGGGTGCGGTCGCTGATCCGCTTGAGGATCTCCAGGCAGACCACCGCGCGGATCTCCGCGCCCGCGTCCCGCCAGGCGCGCTGACCGGCCTTCATCGCGGGCAACAGCACGTCCAGGTCGGCGTGCGGGTAGGTCACACCGAGCTCGATGCCGTACGGCGAGACCTCGCCGCCCACCCAGTCGTCGGTGCCGGGCTGGCCGAGGTCCAGACGGGTGCCGAGGAGGGCGTCGAAGGCCGCCTTGCCCGCCGCCATGTCCAGGCTGCCGTTCTCGCCGTAGGCCTTGGGGTGCTCGGGGTGGGGGGACCAGTACGCGCGCGTGCGGATGGCCTCCAGCGCCTGGTCGAGGGTCGGCCGGTGCTGGGCGATGAGGTCGTGGGCGGTCAGTTCGGCGGCCATACGGGACCAACTCCTCGTCTCGGGAACTCCTCGTCGAGTTCATGACCTGGGCGGAAACCTGGGCGGGAACGCACGGTCAGGGTTAGAGTAACCGAACGATCGGTCGGGACAAGGGGGCCTGCCGCATCTGTGGAAAACCCCGTGCGGGAGGATCGCGCACATGACAGCACTCGACCTCAGCAGCCCCGTGGCCGTCGTCGGCACCGGCACCATGGGCCAGGGCATCGCCCAGGTCGCGTTGGTCGCCGGTCACCCCGTACGGCTGTACGACGCCGTTCCGCACCGGGCCCGGGAGGCGGCCGCCGCGATCGGCGCCCGCCTCGACCGGCTGGTCGAGAAGGGCCGGCTCACCGCGGCCGACCGGGACGCGGCCCGCGCCCGGCTGCGGCCCGCGGACGACCTGGCCGAACTCGCGGACTGCGCACTGGTCGTGGAGGCCGTCCTGGAGCGCCTCGACGTCAAGCAGGAGCTGTTCCGCTCCCTGGAGGAGGTCGTCTCCCCGGACTGTCTGCTCGCCACCAACACCTCCTCCCTGTCGGTGACGGCCATCGGCGGCGCCCTGAGCCACCCGGGCCGCTTCGTGGGCCTGCACTTCTTCAACCCGGCCCCGCTGCTGCCGCTGGTGGAGGTGGTCTCCGGGTTCGCCACCGACGTCACCTCCGCCACGCGCGCGTACGAAACCGCCCGCGCCTGGGGGAAGACCCCGGTCGCCTGCGCGGACACCCCCGGCTTCATCGTCAACCGCATCGCCCGGCCCTTCTACGCCGAGGCGTTCGCCGTGTACGAGGCCCAGGCCGCCGACCCGGCCACCATCGACGCGGTGCTGCGCGAGTCGGGCGGGTTCCGGATGGGCGCGTTCGAGCTGACCGACCTGATCGGGCAGGACGTCAACGAGTCGGTCACGCACTCCGTGTGGCAGTCCTTCTTCCAGGACGTGCGCTTCACGCCGTCCCTGGCCCAGCGCCGGCTGGTCGAGTCGGGCCGCCTCGGACGCAAGACCGGCCTCGGCTGGTACGACCACCGCGACGGCGCCGAGCGCCCCGAGCCGCACACCGCCGAGAAGCAGCAGCCGCCCGCGTACGTCGTCGCCGAGGGCGACCTGGGCCCGGCCTCCGAGCTGCTCGCGATGATCCGCGAGGCGGGCATCGAGGTCCGCGAGGAGGACGAGGACAACGGCACCCGGCTGGTGCTGCCCGGCGGCGGCCAGCTCGCCCTCGCGGACGGGCAGACCTCGGTGGAGTTCCGCGACGTCGTCTACTTCGACCTGGCGCTGGACTACCGCAGGGCCACCCGCATCGCCCTGTCCGCCTGCCAGGACACGGGCGCGCGGACGGTGTCCGAGGCGACCGGGCTGTTCCAGGCGCTGGGCAAGGACGTCAGCCTCATCGGCGACGTGCCCGGCATGATCGTCGCCCGCACGGTGGCCCGGATCATCGACCTCGCGCACGACGCCGTCGCCAAGGGCGTGGCTACCGAGGAGGACGTCGACACCGCGATGCGCCTGGGCGTGAACTACCCGCTCGGGCCCTTCGAGTGGAGCCGGCGCCTGGGCCGCACCTGGGCTTGTTCGGTGCTGGACGACCTGCACCAGCGGGATCCCTCGGGACGGTACGCGCCCTCGCTCGCCCTGTACCGTCACTCCTTCGCCACCGAGAAGCGGGAGGGCGCCTCGTGACCACCGCCAAGCGCGACACGTACACCCCCGAGACGCTGCTGTCGGTCGCCGTGCAGGTCTTCATCGAGCGGGGCTACGACGGCACGTCCATGGAGCACCTGTCCAAGGCGGCCGGCATCTCCAAGTCGTCGATCTACCACCACGTGGCCGGCAAGGAGGAGCTGCTGCGCCGGGCCGTCAGCCGGGCGCTGGACGGCCTGTTCGGGATCCTGGACGAGGAGCACGCGCGCGAGGGGCGCCCGGCCGACCGCCTGGAGTACGTCGTGCGGCGCATGGTCGAGGTGCTGATCGCCGAACTGCCGTACGTGACGCTGCTGCTGCGCGTGCGGGGCAACACCGCCACCGAGCGCTGGGCGCTGGAGCGCCGCCGGGACTTCGACCACCGGGTCGCCGAGCTGCTCAAGGCGGCCGCCGCGGACGGGGACGTGCGCGAGGACGTGGAGGTGCGGCTGGCCACCCGGCTGGTCTTCGGGATGATCAACTCGATCGTGGAGTGGTACCGCCCGGACGTCCGCGGCATGGGCGAGCGCGAGGTGGCGGACGCCGTGGCGCGGCTGGTCTTCGGGGGCCTGCGCAAGGTGTCGTGACACGCCGGGCGCCGCGTGCTCCCGGGGAACCGGGGCGGCGGCGGGCCCGCGCCGCGGCTCAGCCCTGCGGCTCCACGTCCTCCTCCTCGAACACCAGCAGCGTGCGCGTGCTGAGCACCTCGGGGATCGCCTGGAGCCGGGTGAGCACCAGCTCGCGCAGGGCGCGGTTGTCCGGGGTGTGCACCAGCAGCAGCACGTCGAAGTCGCCGCCGACCAGGGAGATGTGCGCGGCGCCGGGCAGGCGGCGCAGCTGCTCGCGCACCGTGCGCCAGGTGTTCTGGACGATCTTCAGCGTGATGTACGCGGACGTGCCGTGCCCGGCGCGCTCGTGGTCCACGCGCGCGCCGAAGCCGCGGATGACGCCGTCCTCGACGAGCCGGTTGATGCGGGCGTAGGCGTTGGCGCGCGAGACGTGGACGCGCTCGGCGACCGACCGGACCGAGGCGCGGCCGTCCGCCTGGAGCATGCGCAGGATGTCCTGGTCTATGGCGTCGAGGGGCCGCGGGGGCGGCAGGGGGACCCCCGGGTCGGGTCCTTCGGCCATTTGTTCAGCAGCCATGTCCCCCCGCCTCCCTGCCCTGGACGTACTGCGTCCATCTGAAGCTGTGCAGAACCGTTTGTCCACAGCCTGGGGCCACCCGTAGCCAAAATGTGCCGACGACCGAACAATCGGTAGGTGAGGCGGGTCACAGCCGACCCGCCTCCCGTAGCCGCTCCCACGAGGAGGTGCCGTCATGACGGTCATGGAGCAGCGAGGCGCTTACCGGCCCACGCCGCCGCCCGCCTGGCAGCCCCGTATGGACGCCGCGCCGCTGCTGCCCGACCCGGAGCCCTACCGCGTCCTGGGCACGGAGGCCGCCGCGAAGGCGGACCCCGGGCTGCTGCGCCGGCTCCACGCCGAGCTGGTCCGCGGCCGGCGCTACAACGCGCAGGCGACCGCGCTCACCAAGCAGGGCCGCCTCGCCGTCTACCCCTCCAGCACCGGCCAGGAGGCCTGCGAGGTCGCCGCCGCGCTCGCGCTGGAGGAGCGCGACTGGCTCTTCCCCAGCTACCGCGACACGCTCGCCGCCGTCGCCCGGGGCGTGGACCCCGTCGAGGCGCTGACGCTGCTGCGCGGCGACTGGCACACCGGCTACGACCCCCACGAGCACCGGGTGGCGCCCCTGTCCACCCCGCTCGCCACCCAGCTCCCGCACGCCGTCGGCCTCGCGCACGCCGCCCGCCTCAAGGGCGACGACGTGGTCGCGCTCGCCATGGTCGGCGACGGCGGCACCAGCGAGGGCGACTTCCACGAGGCGCTGAACTTCGCCGCCGTGTGGCAGGCCCCGGTGGTCTTCCTCGTGCAGAACAACGGCTTCGCCATCTCCGTCCCGCTCGCCAAGCAGACCGCCGCGCCCTCCCTGGCCCACAAGGCCGTCGGGTACGGCATGCCGGGCCGCCTGGTCGACGGCAACGACGCCGTCGCCGTCCTGGAGGTCCTCACCGACGCCGTGCGGCGCGCGCGGACCGGCGGCGGCCCCACGCTCGTGGAGGCGATCACCTACCGCGTCGAGGCGCACACCAACGCCGACGACGCCACCCGCTACCGCGGCGACGCCGAGGTCGAGGCGTGGCGCGACCACGACCCGATCCTGCTGTTGGAGCGCGAGCTGACCGGGCGCGGACTGCTCGACGAGGACGGCATCGACGCCGCCCGCCAGGACGCCGAGACGTTCGCCGCGGCCCTGCGCGAGCGGATGAACCAGGACCCGTCGCTGGACCCGATGGACCTGTTCGACCACGTCTACGCCGAGCCCACCCCGCAGCTGCGCGAGCAGCGCGCGCTGCTGACCGCCGAACTCGAGGCCGAGCAGGAGGGTTCCCACTGATGGCCACCGTCGCCCTCAAGCCGGCCACCATGGCGCAGGCCCTCACGCGCGCGATGCGCGACGCCATGGCCGAGGACCCCACGGTGCACGTGATGGGCGAGGACGTCGGCACCCTCGGCGGCGTCTTCCGGGTCACCGACGGCCTCGCCAAGGAGTTCGGCGAGGACCGCTGCACGGACACCCCGCTCGCCGAGGCCGGCATCCTCGGCACCGCCGTCGGCATGGCCATGTACGGGCTGCGCCCGGTCGTGGAGATGCAGTTCGACGCGTTCGCCTACCCGGCGTTCGAGCAGCTGGTCAGCCACGTCGCCCGGATGCGCAACCGCACCCGCGGCCGGATGCCCCTGCCGATCACGGTCCGCATCCCCTACGGCGGCGGCATCGGCGGTGTCGAGCACCACAGCGACTCCTCCGAGGCGTACTACATGGCGACCCCGGGCCTGCACGTCGTCACGCCGGCCACCGTCCCCGACGCCTACGGGCTGCTGCGCGCGGCGATCGCCTCCGACGACCCGGTCGTCTTCCTCGAACCCAAGCGGCTGTACTGGTCGAAGGACACCTGGAACCCGGACGACCCGCAGACCGTCGAGCCGATAGGCCGTGCGGTGGTGCGGCGCTCCGGGCGCAGCGCCACGCTGATCACCTATGGTCCGTCGGTGCCCGTGTGCCTCGAAGCCGCCGAGGCGGCCCGGGCGGAGGGCTGGGACCTGGAGGTCGTCGACCTGCGTTCCCTGGTGCCGTTCGACGACGAGACGGTCTGCGCCTCGGTCCGGCGGACCGGCCGCGCGGTCGTCGTGCACGAGTCGGGCTCCTTCGGCGGCCCGGGCGGGGAGATCGCGGCCCGCGTCACGGAGCGCTGCTTCCACCACCTGGAGGCACCGGTGCTGCGCGTGGCCGGCTTCGACGTCCCGTACCCGCCGCCCATGCTGGAGCGCCACCACCTGCCCGGCGTCGACCGCATCCTGGACGCCGTGGCGCGTCTGCAGTGGGAGGCCGGTCACTGATGGCACAGGTGCTGGAGTTCAAGCTGCCCGACCTCGGTGAGGGGCTCACCGAGGCGGAGATCGTGCGCTGGCTGGTCCAGGTGGGCGACGTCGTCGCCATCGACCAGCCGGTCGTCGAGGTCGAGACGGCCAAGGCGATGGTCGAGGTGCCCTGCCCCTACGGCGGTGTGGTCACCGCCCGCTTCGGCGAGGAGGGCACCGAACTGCCCGTCGGGGCACCGCTGCTGACCGTGGCGGTCGGCGCGGCGCCCTCCGACGGCCCCCAGGACGGCCCGGCCGACCGCTCCGGTGCCGCCCCGGCACGTGGTGCGGCCGAGGGCTCCGGCAACGTCCTCGTCGGGTACGGCACCGGCGAGCCCCCGGCCCGTCGGCGCCGCGTGCGGCCCACGGCGCCGCTCGCCCCGGCCGGTCCCGCTCCGACGGCCGCCGTGCCGACGCGGGCCGCCGGCGCTCGGGACACCCTCGGAACGGAGGCCCGGGACACCCTCGGAACGGAGGCCCCCCGCGCCACCGCGCACCGGAACGGCACCGGCACCGGCACCTTCCGGGGCGATGGGCCCGTCCCCGTCATCTCGCCCCTGGTCCGGCGCCTCGCGCGCGAGAACGGCCTTGACCTGCGGGAGTTGACCGGGTCCGGGCCCGACGGACTCATCCTGCGCGCCGACGTCGAGGAGGCGCTGCGGGCCGCCGCCCCGCAGGACGACAGGACCCGGCAGCCGGCCCTCGCCCACGCCCCCGCCCAGGCACCCGGGTCGGTCTCCTCCGCGCCCGCCGGAGGCATCCGCATCCCCCTGAAGGGCGTCCGGGGTGCCGTCGCCGACAAGCTCTCGCGCAGCCGGCGGGAGATCCCGGAGGCGACCTGCTGGGTCGACGCCGACGCGACCGAGCTGATGCGGGCCCGGGCCGCGATGAACGCGGCGGGCGGCCCGAAGATCTCCCTCCTCGCGCTGCTGGCCCGCATCTGCACGGCCGCCCTCGCCCGCTTCCCGGAGCTCAACTCCTCGGTGGACACGGAGGCCAGGGAGGTCGTCCAGTTCGACCACGTGCACCTGGGCTTCGCGGCACAGACCGACCGGGGCCTCGTCGTGCCGGTGGTGCGGGACGCCCACGCGAGGGACGCCGAGGCGCTCACCGCCGAGTTCGCCCGGCTGACCGAGGCGGGCCGGGCCGGGACGCTCACCCCGGCCGACCTGACCGGCGGCACCTTCACGCTGAACAACTACGGCGTGTTCGGCGTCGACGGCTCCACGCCGATCATCAACCACCCGGAGGCGGCCATGCTCGGCGTCGGCCGCATCGTGCCGAAGCCGTGGGTGCACGAGGGCGAGCTGGCCGTGCGCCAGGTCGTCCAGCTCTCGCTCACCTTCGACCACCGGGTGTGCGACGGCGGCACGGCGGGCGGTTTCCTGCGCTACGTCGCCGACTGCGTGGAGCGGCCGGCGGTCCTGTTGCGCACGCTGTGACGGCGCGGCCGGCGCGTTCCCCGTGATCGCGTCGGCCCGCATACTCGGGGGGTGACCCCGCACGAGCCCGACGACCCCGGCTCCCACGACCCCGCCGCCCGCGACCTCGGCTCCCACCCCCCTGGCTCCCACGCCTCCGGCGCCTACGACGCCGTCGTCCTCGCGGGTGGCGGTGCGCGACGGCTCGGCGGGGCCGACAAGCCGGGGCTGCGCGTCGGTGGCCGGGCCCTGCTGGACCGGGTGCTCGCCGCCTGCGCCGACGCCCGCACCACGGTCGTCGTCGCCGACCCGCGCCCGACCGTCCGCCCGGTGACGTGGGCCCGCGAAGACCCGCCCGGCGCGGGCCCGGTCGCCGCGCTGGACGCCGGTCTGCGCCGCACCGGCGCCGACCGGGTCGTCGTCCTCTCCGCCGACCTGCCCTTCCTCGGACGCGACACCGTACGGCGGCTGCTGTCCGCCCTGCGCTCGGGCGGCACGGACGGCGCCCTGCTCACCGACGCCGACGGCCGGGAGCAGCCCCTCGTCGCCGCCTACTCCGCGGCGGCGCTGCGCCGGGGCCTCGCCTCGCTCGGCGGCGCGCACGGCGGCCTCACCGGCCTGCCGCTGCGCCGGCTGACCGCCGCACTCGACCTCACCCGCGTCCCCGACCCCGTCGCGTCGTTCGACTGCGACACCTGGGACGACCTCGCCGCCGCCAGAGCACGCATCAGGGAGCATGGCCACGTGTTGGATGAATGGATTTCCGCAGTCAAGGACGAACTGGGCCTCGACCTGGACGTCGACACCGGCGTCCTGCTCGACCTCGCCCGGGACGCCGCCCACGGGGTGGCCCGTCCCGCCGCCCCCCTGACCACCTTCCTCGTCGGCTACGCCGCGGGGCGCGCCGGGGACGACCCGGAGGCCGTGGCGCACGCCGCCCGCAAGGCCGCCGCGCTCGCCCAGCGCTGGGCCGCCGAGGACTCCGCCGGGCAGCCCGACGTGGCACCCGACGCCACCCCGGACACCCGGCCGGACGCCGGATGACCGCCCGGGGCACCCGGGAGGACCGGGACGCCGACGACCTCGACGTCGAGGAGGCGCTCGCCCTCGTGAACGACGGCAACGGCTTCGACCGCGGGCCCGCCCGCGTCCCGGCCGCCGCCCCGGCGGAGGGCCGCGGGGGCCGCCCGAGCCGTGCGCACGACACTCCGCACCGGGCCACGCCCTGGCCGGAGGCCCGGGCCGTCGCCGCCCGGGCCGGCCGCGCCGCCGGAGCCCGTCGTACCCCCGTGTCGGTGAGCCTGGACGCCGCGCTCGGCCTGGTCCTCGCCGCTCCCCTGACCGCCCTGACCGACCTGCCCTCCTTCGACACCTCGGCCATGGACGGCTGGGCGGTCGCCGGCCCCGGCCCGTGGGACGTCCGGGACGAGGGCGTGCTGGCCGGGCAGACGGGGCCCGACACCCTCGCCGACGGCGAGGCCGTCCGCATCGCCACCGGTGCCAGGATCCCGGCGGACACCACCGCCGTCCTGCGCAGCGAGCACGGGCGCCTCGACGAGAAGGGGCGGCTGCACGCCTCCCCGGAGCCGTCCCCCGGCCAGGACATCCGTCCGCGCGGCCAGGAGTGCCGCAACGGCGACCAGTTGCTGCCCCACGGGGCGGTCATCACCCCGGCCGTCCTGGGGCTCGCGGCGGCCGCCGGGTACGACACGCTCAGCGCCGTGCCCCGGCCGCGCGCCGAGGTGCTGGTGCTCGGCGACGAACTGCTCACCGAGGGCCGCCCGCACGACGGTCTGATCCGGGACGCGCTCGGGCCGATGCTGCCGCCGTGGCTGCGCGCGCTGGGCGCGGAAGTCGTGGCCGTGCGCCGGCTGGGCGATGACGCCAAGGCCCTGCAGCGGGCCGTCGGCTCCTCGACGGCCGACCTGATCGTCACCACCGGGGGCACCGCCGGGGGACCGGTGGACCACGTCCACCCCGTCCTGCGCCGGCTGGAGGCGGAGCTGCTCGTCGACGGGGTGAAGGTGCGCCCCGGGCACCCCATGCTGCTGGCCCGCCTCGCGAACGGCCGGCACCTGGTCGGCCTGCCCGGCAACCCGCTGGCGGCCGTCTCCGGCCTGCTCACGCTCGCCGAACCGCTGCTGGGTGCCCTGGCCACCCGCCCGGCCCCCGAGCCGTACACGCTGGCCCTGCGGGACGCGGTGCACGGTCATCCGTACGACACCCGGCTGATCCCGGTCGTGCTGCGCGGCGACGCCGCGGTGCCGCTGCACTACAACGGCCCGGCGATGCTGCGCGGCATCGCGGCCGCCGACGCCCTGGCCGTGGTGCCCCCGGGCGGAGCGCGGGCCGGTCAGGAGACGGAACTGCTCGACCTGCCCTGGGCGGCGGCCGGAATCGGGGCGTGTTTCACGTGAAACACGCTCAGACCGCCTCGGTCTGCACCGGGCGGCTGACCGTGATCACCCGGTCCCCGGCGCGGAGCACGTCCAGCCGGGGGTCGGCGTAGTTCAGCAGGTCCTTGCCCCTTATCACCGCCACCACCAGGTCGGCGCAGGCCCGGGGGCTCCGGCCGGCCTCCTCGGCCGTGACGGGACGCTCGATGAGGTCCAGGCCGCTGCCGAGGGTCATCAGGTCCTCCAGCGTGCCGGCCACGACCGGGCTGACCATGGCGACCCCGAGCAGCCGGCCCGCGGAGCTGGAGCTGGTGATGACGGTGTCCGCGCCGGACTGCTTGAGCAGGGGCACGTTTTCGTCCTCGCGGGCGGCGACGACGATCGTGGCCCGCCGGTTGAGCTGGCGGGCGGTCAGGCTGACCAGGGCGGCGGTGTCGTCGCGCTGGGGAGCGACGATCACCCGGGCCGCGGTGCGCACCTCGGCCCTCATCAGGGTCTCGGAACGGGTGGCGTCGCCGGTGACGGCGACGAGGCCGTTGTCGCCGGCCATATCGGCCACCTTGCGCTGGGCGTCCACCACGACGATGCGTTCCTTGGAGACGCCCTGCCCCACCAGGGTCTCCACCGCGTGCCGGCCCTTGGTGCCGTAGCCGACCACGATCACGTGGTTGCGGATGCGGGAGCGCCAGCGGTGGATGCGGACCTGCTGGCGGGTGCGCTCGGTCAGCACCTCCAGGGTGGTGCCGACCAGGATGATCAGGAACAGCACGCGCAGCGGTGTGATCACCAGGATGTTGACCAGCCGCGCCGAGTCGCTGACCGGGGTGATGTCGCCGTAGCCGGTCGTGGAGAGGGTGACGGTGGCGTAGTAGGCCGAGTCGAGGAGGTCCACGCCGTCGTCGGCGTTGTCGTGGTAGCCGCCGCTGTCGAGGTAGACGATCAGGGTGGTGACCGCCAGCACGACCAGGGCCAGGGCGAGGCGCTGGAGCACCTGCTGGAGGGGCGGCCGGGCGGTGTGCACCGGCATGGTGAGCGAGCGGCTCGCCTCGGCGTCGTCCCGGGCGTCGCTGCGTGAGCGGTACCAGAGGGACTTCAGCAGGGAGAGCCTCCCCGGATCGCCGGGCCCGCTCCCGTGGTCCTTCATCGTGCTCCCCCTGTCATCGCGTGCCCCCTGTGGTGCGAACCGATCGATGGGCACCATGGTCGCGGGCCGCGTCGCCGACGTCAGCCCGCCACACGAGCCCGTACCCGGGTTTCGCCGATCGTTCCGGAGGATTTCCTTGCGCGACCACACCGTCGTCGTCGGATTCGGCACCAAGGGACGGTCCGCCATCCGGGCCGCCTGCGCCAACGGGCTGCGCAAGGAGCAGGTCGTGGTGGTCGACCCCAGCGCCAAGGTGGTCGAGGCCGCCGCGGCCGAGGGGTACGAGGGCGTCGTCGGCGACGCCACCCGCAGCGACGTGCTGCGCCGGGCGGAGGTGCAGCGGGCCGGGCGCATCATCATCGCCACCCAGCGCGACGACACCGCGGTCCTCGTGACGCTCACCGCCCGCCAGCTCAACCGCGGGGCGAAGATCGTCGCCGCGGTGCGGGAGGAGGAGAACGCGCCCCTGCTGCGCCAGTCCGGCGCCGACGACGTCATCACCAGCGCGGGGGCGGCCGGACGGCTGCTGGGCCTGTCGGTGCTGAGCCCGGCGGCCGGGCGGGTGCTGGAGGACCTGCTGCACCAGGGCACCGGCCTGGACATCGTCGAGCGCCCGGTGACCAAGGCGGAGACGGGCCGCGCCCCGCGCGACACGGACGACCTGGTGGTGAGCGTCGTCCGGGGCCACCGGGTGCTGGCGTACGACGACCCGGGCATCGGCGTGCTGGAGCCGATGGACCGGGTGGTGACCATCGTGCGGGTGGAGCCGCAGCACGGCTGAGCCGGGGACCGGGCGGGCACCGGCCGCGGGCGTACGGCCGGTGCGGCGACGAGTGCGCGGACCCGCCCCCGACCCGCCGTCGTGGCGCAGGGGACCGGGGGTAGCGTCCTTTGCATGCATGCGATCACGATTCCCGAACCTGGTGGGCCGCAGGCGCTGGTGTGGGCCGAGGTCCCCGATCCCGTGCCCGGCGAGGGCGAGGTCCTGGTCGAGGTGGTGGCCAGCGCCGTCAACCGCGCCGACATCCTCCAGCGGCAGGGCTTCTACGACCCCCCGCCCGGCGCGTCCCCCTACCCCGGCCTGGAGTGCGCCGGCCGGGTGGCCGCCATCGGGCCCGCAGTGTCCGGCTGGAGCGTGGGCGACGAGGTGTGCGCGCTGCTCGCGGGCGGCGGCTACGCCGAGAAGGTCGCCGTGCCGGCGGGCCAGCTGCTGCCCGTGCCCAAGGGCGTGGACCTCACCCGGGCCGCGGCCCTGCCGGAGGTGGTCTGCACGGTCTGGTCCAACGTGTTCATGGTCGCCCACCTGCGCCCGGGCGAGACGCTGCTCGTGCACGGCGGTTCCAGCGGCATCGGCACCATGGCGATCCAGCTCGCCAAGGCCGTCGGCGCGAAGGTCGCGGTCACCGCGGGGACGCGGGCCAAGCTCGAGCGGTGCGCCGAGCTGGGCGCGGACATCCTGATCAACTACCGCGATCAGGACTTCGTCGAGGAGGTCAAGAAGGCCACCGACGGCGCGGGTGCGGACGTCATCCTCGACAACATGGGCGCCAAGTACCTGGACCGCAACGTGCGGGCGCTCGCCGTCAACGGTCGGCTGGCGATCATCGGCATGCAGGGCGGGGCCAAGGCCGAGCTGAACATCGGGGCCCTGCTCAGCAAGCGCGCCGCCGTCAGCGCGACCTCGCTGCGGGCCCGCCCGCTGGAGGAGAAGGCGGCGATCGTGGCGGCCGTTCGCGAGCACGTCTGGCCCCTGGTGGACGGCGGTCACGTCCGCCCGGTCGTGGACCGCGAGGTGCCGATGCCGGACGCCGCCGAGGCGCACCGGATCGTGGAGGAGAGCGGCCACGTCGGCAAGGTGCTGCTGGTGACGTCACCGGCCTGACGACCGCGGCGCGCGGGGCTCACGGCTCCCAGGGCCCACGGCTTCCCGGGCTCACGGCTCCCACGTGCGGCGCAGGCGCAGGGCCAGGAACGCGATGCCCAGGCCCAGGCCGATGAGGATCAGCCCGCTGCCGAGCGGGACGATGCGCAGCACCCGCTCGGCGGGCTGCTCGGCCGCGGAGCCGGAGGCGCTGGAGGGCGTCACCGCGGGCGACGGGTCGGAGACCTGGCCGGTGCCGTCGCCCGCCAGGTCCTCGCCCGCGTCCTGGTCCTCGCCCAGGTCGGCCACCTGGTCCGGCTCGTCGGCCGCCCCGGCGTCGGTGTCCCCGGCCGGGTCGCCGGAGGCGTGCACGTCCTCGGTGCGCCCCGGCCGCAGGCGTCCCTCCCCGGCCCGGCTCCCGGCCCGCTCGGGGTCCCGGGGCGACGCGGACGCGGACCCGGAACGGCGCCCGCCGTCCGCCCCCGTCGCGGAGGCCGAGAGGGACCCCTGCGGGGACGCGTGTCCCGAGCCGGGTCCCGACCCGGGGTGGTCGCCGTGCGCCTGGCCGTCCGGCGGGTCCTGGTCATGACGGCCGCCCGCCCCCTGGTGCCCGCCGCCCGGGTGCGAGCCGGACCCCGGGTCGTCGCCGCCCCCGGAGCCGTGCTCGACCGCCGTACCGGCGGCCGTACCCGTGCCCGGGCCCGGCCCGGCCGAGGGAGTCGCCGACGCGGCCGACACCGCCGTACCGCCCTCGTGTGCTTCGTGCGGCGTGTCGAACGCGCCGACCGTCCCGCACGCGAGCAGCACCGCCCCCGTCACACACCCCGCACGCCACCATGCCGTCACGGGGACAAGCGTCACATGGGAGGACGAACACGGCATTTCCGGTGCACCCGTCCGTTCCTTCCGGGCCCGGTTGAGGAGAGCGAATCTTCAGCCATGGGGGGCGGCACCGTGATCGGGTGGGGGCGTGGGGGACAATGGGCGGCATGGAGATGCCGAGGAACGAAGGGTCGCCGGAGAACGCCCAGAGGATCCTGGTCGTGGGCCAGGACGGCATGGCGCTCGGGGGCATGGACGCGGACGACGACTCCCGCGAGACCCCGGTGACGGAGCAGGTCGAGCAGCCGGCCAAGGTGATGCGGATCGGCAGCATGATCAAGCAGCTCCTGGAGGAGGTGCGCGCCGCTCCCCTCGACGAGGCGAGCCGCGCCCGGCTCAAGGAGATCCACGCCAGCTCCGTGAAGGAGCTGGAGGACGGCCTCGCCCCGGAACTCGTGGAGGAGCTGGAACGGCTCTCCCTGCCGTTCAACGAGGAGGCGACGCCCTCGGACGCGGAACTGCGGATCGCGCAGGCCCAGTTGGTGGGCTGGCTGGAGGGCCTGTTCCACGGCATCCAAACCACGCTGTTCGCCCAGCAGATGGCCGCGCGGGCCCAGTTGGAGCAGATGCGCCGGGCGCTGCCGCCGGGAGCCGTGCCGGAGGGCGCGGACGACCCCCGCGCGGGCGGCCGTTCGGGCGGCCCGTACCTGTAGTCCCGCCGGTCCGCCGGACAACCGACACACACGAGGGGCCCGGCGATCTCGCCGGGCCCCGCTTCGTGACCGGCGGCTCAGGACGCCGGGTTGCCCGTGGACACCTTCAGCTCGATCTGCGGCATGCTCTTGGGGTCGACGTCCGTCCCCGCGGACGGGAACTGGTCCATCACCGTGCCGTCGCCGTAGGTGTTCTCGTCGACGGGCGTGACCTTCCACGTCCAGCCGGCGGCCTGGAAGCACTCCTTGACCGACTTGACGTACTTGAACTTGAAGCTCGGCACCCGGATCTTGCTGGGGTCGTTGTACGACTCCTCCGGCTCCGAGCACTCGCTCGCGTCGATCGTCTTGGACGTGTCCGGCCCGCGGTAGCCCGACGCGTGCGAGGCCGTCGCGGACGCCGAGGCGCTGCCACCGCTGCCGCCGCCCTTGTCGTCGTCCCCGCCCGCGTTCGCCATCAGCGCGGCGATCAGCGCGCCGACCGCCACCACCGCGACGAGCACCGAGCCGATGATGACCGGCCGGTTGCCCTTGCCGCCGCCCCCGGAGGACGCCGGGGCGGGGTGCTGCTGCGGGGTGAGGTTGTAGGTGGGCTGCTGGGCGCCGTAGGACGCGGGCGCCTGGTAGCCGCCCTGCTGCGGGTAGCCGTACGACGGCGCGGGCGTCGAGGGCTGCGGGGTGCCGTACGGGTTCGGCGCCGGGGTGTGCGGCTGGTACGGCGTCTGCACGGCGCCCGCCGGCGGGGTGCCCTGGCCGACCGGCGGGAACACCGCGGAGCCGACGCCGGAGCCGCTCTGCGTCGGCGCGCCCGGGACGATGCTCGGCGGGGCGGCCTGGAAGGAGGCGGCGACCCGCAGGCACTCGTCGCGCATGGCGACGGCGGTGGGGAAGCGTTCGTTGGGGTTCTTCTTCAGCGCGCGGGCGACCAGCGCGTCCACCGCCGGGGGCAGCGCGCGGTTGATCGAGGAGGGCGCGACCGGCTCCTCCTGCACGTGCGCGTACGCGATCGCGAGCGGTGAATCGGCGTCGAACGGCAGCCGCCCGGTCACCAGTTGGAACAGCATGATGCCGACCGAGTACAGGTCGGAGCGGGCGTCCACGCCCCGGCCGAGCGCCTGCTCGGGCGAGAGGTACTGCGGGGTGCCGACGACCATGCCGGTCTGGGTCATCGAGGTGACGCCCGACTGCATCGCGCGCGCGATGCCGAAGTCCATCACCTTGACGACGCCGCGCTTGGTCATCATCACGTTGCCCGGCTTGATGTCGCGGTGCACCAGCCCCATCTCGTGGCTGATCTCCAGCGCCGCCAGCACGTCGGCGGTGACCTTCAGGGCCTTGTCGGCGGGCATCGCGCCGAACTGCCGCAGGTCCTCGTCCAGGACCGAGCCGAGCGGGCGGCCCTCGACGTACTCCATGACGATGTACGGCGTCGTCATGCCGTCGACGTCGTCCTCGCCGGTGTCGAAGACGGAGACGATGTTGGTGTGGGTGAGCTTCGCCACGGCCTGCGCCTCGCGCCGGAACCGCTCGCGGAAGGCCTGTTCACGGCCGAGCTCGGTGTGCAGCGTCTTGATGGCGACCTGTCGGTCCAGCACGGCGTCGTACGCCAGGTGCACCGAGGCCATGCCGCCCTCGCCGAGCAAGTCGCGCAGCTGGTAACGGCCGCCGGCGAGCGCCCGCCCCGCGTACCGGCCGTGTGCGCCGTCCTGGCTCATCTCTTCGCGTCCCCCATCGGCCTTCCGGCGCCGGCCCGACTGTCACCGCCCCGGCCGTCGGTGGTGCGGACGGCGCGGGCAATGATCGAAAGTGTCATTACCGGCCAAGTCTGCCCGAGGGCACCGACACGTCAAGCTCGGTGCCCGTTCCGTGACCGTACGCGAAAGAAGCGTCGCGCAAGCGTTACAGCGGACCCGCATCGGCCCCACAGGATTTGCACGTGGAGAGCCGCTGGAGGTTTCATGTCCGGTCCGTCTCGGTCCGGTAACCCCGGACGACCCGGTCCGGCGGCTTGCGCGGAGGCTGTAGCGTGGCCGACGGAGACCGTGACAACACCGCGCGCACCGCGGGCAGAAACGACGGCGAGGACTGATGGCACAGCAGCAGCGCTCTCAGGGCCCGTCCGACCCCGAGGCGACTGGCGGCGGCATGTCGGACGCGCCGGAGCACTGGGGCAACGGCGGGCTCGTCGGCGACGGCCGGTACCGGCTGACCAGCAGGCTCGGCCGGGGCGGCATGGCCGAGGTGTTCGCGGCCGAGGACGTACGGCTGGGCCGCACCGTCGCGGTCAAGCTGCTGCGCGCCGACCTCGCCGAGGACCCGGTGTCCAAGGCCCGCTTCACGCGTGAGGCCCAGTCGGTGGCCGGGCTCAACCACCACGCCATCGTCGCCGTGTACGACTCCGGCGAGGACGTGGTGGGCGGCCAGAGCGTGCCGTACATCGTCATGGAGCTGGTCGAGGGGCGCACGATCCGCGACCTGCTCCTCAACGCCGAGGCGCCGGGCCCCGAACAGGCCCTGATCATCGTCTCCGGCGTGCTGGAGGCGCTGGCCTACTCGCACCAGCACGGCATCGTGCACCGCGACATCAAGCCGGCCAACGTGATCATCACCCACAACGGCGCCGTGAAGGTCATGGACTTCGGCATCGCGCGCGCCCTGCACGGCGCGTCGACCACCATGACGCAGACCGGCATGGTGATGGGCACCCCGCAGTACCTGTCGCCCGAGCAGGCCCTCGGCAAGGCCGTCGACCACCGCTCCGACCTGTACGCCACCGGCTGCCTGCTGTACGAACTCCTCTCGCTGCGCCCACCGTTCGTGGGCGAGACCCCGCTGTCGGTGGTCTACCAGCACGTGCAGGACATCCCGACGCCGCCGTCGTCGGTCGCGGAGGGCACCTGCCCGCCGGAGCTGGACGGCCTCGTCATGCGCTCCCTGGCCAAGGAACCCGACGACCGGTTCCAGACGGCCGAGGAGATGCGCGGCATGGTGCAGTACGCGCTGCAGATGCTGTACGACCAGGGCGGCCACACCGGCACCTGGAACACCGGTCCGGTCGACGCCGCTCCGGCCGCGGCGGCCGGGGCCGGGTTCGCGGCGACCTCCGTCATGGCCAACCCGGGCGCCGTCGACGGCACCTCGCAGATCCCCCAGCCGCTCCTGGTCGGCGGGTACGGCAACGGCGACGAGGGCGGCTTCGAGGGTCACGGCAACAAGGGCAGCGGGCGCGGCAAGCTGTGGGTGCTGGTCGTCCTCGCGGTGATCGCCGTCGTCGCGGGCGTGGCCCTCGCGCTGAACAACGCCGGCGGCAACGGCACCAAGGGCGGTACGACGAAGTCGCCGTCGCCCTCGCCGAGCGCCACCCGGGAGTCGTCCAGCCCGTCGCCGTCCGACGAGGAGAGCGACCAGTCCTCCGGGAGCTCCTCGGAGGAGGACTCCGGTTCGAACTCCGGCTCGCACTACTCACCGTCGTACAAGCCCTCCGACAAGCCGTCGTACTCGCCGTCGAGCGAGCCGAGCAGCGACCCCTCCTCCGAGCCGTCGAGCGAGCCGAGCGACGACCAGCCGAGCGACCCGGGCACGACCGGCGGCGGGACGACCGACGGGGGGACCACCGACGGCGGCACCACCGACGGTGGCACCACCACGACCGGCGGGACGACCGACGGCGCCGCGAACGGCGGTACCAACCCCGGCGGCACCACCGCCGGCTGACCCCGCTCTCCTCCCGCACGCGCGCGTGGGGCCGTCCGGCCCGCCACGCGCGTGTCGCGTTTCGGCCCCCGCCGCGCCCCCCGCCGGGCCCCGTGCACCGGTGGAAAAACCGACTTTTCCGGTTTCGTCCACGGGATCCACCTCACAGAGGACTCTTCCCGTGACCTGGGTGAGCGGGATAACGTGCCGTTGCTCCGGCCTCCTGCAAGGCTGTGACCAGCGTCCTTCCCGGCTCTGCGGATTTACTTGGAAATCCAAGCAAAAACGCAGGTCAGGAGGGGTTTCACAGAAATGTGGAGCACTGGGTAACGTGACTGTTGCAGGGCGCTCGCCGGGGCACCTGTCACGCCTGTTCCCGGCCGAGTGGCACCCACCCCGTGCCCGGATGTCGGAAAACAGGTGAGCCGCACTGGTTCCCGGCAACCCCGGGGGCCGGACCGACGGAGGAGCACACGTGACCGTGGAGAGCACTGCCGCGCGACAGCCGCGACGCAGCGCCGGAGGCAAGGCCGGCACCACCGGCACCAAGGCGGCCGGCACCACCGGCACCAAGCGCACCACCACTCGCACGACCGCCCGCACGGCGGCCGCCGAGCCCGAGCTCGTCCAGCTGCTCACGCCCGAGGGCGAGCGGGTGAAGAACGCCGAGTACGACCGCTACGTCGACGGCATCACCCCGGAGGAGCTGCGCGGCCTGTACCGCGACATGGTGCTCACCCGCCGTTTCGACGCCGAGGCCACCGCCCTGCAGCGCCAGGGCGAGCTGGGCCTGTGGGCGTCCCTGCTGGGCCAGGAGGCCGCCCAGATCGGCTCCGGCCGCGCCACCCGCGAGGACGACTACGTCTTCCCCACCTACCGCGAGCACGGCGTGGCCTGGTGCCGCGGCGTCGACCCGACCAACCTGCTGGGCATGTTCCGCGGCGTGAACAACGGCGGCTGGGACCCCAACGAGAACAACTTCCACCTGTACACGATCGTCATCGGCTCCCAGGCGCTGCACGCCACGGGCTACGCCATGGGCATCACCAAGGACGGCGCGGACAGCGCGGTGATCGCCTACTTCGGCGACGGCGCCTCCAGCCAGGGCGACGTCAGCGAGGCGTTCAACTTCGCGGCGGTCTACAACGCCCCGGTGGTGTTCTTCTGCCAGAACAACCAGTGGGCGATCTCCGAGTCCAACGAGAAGCAGACCCGCGTGCCGCTCTACCAGCGCGCCCAGGGCTTCGGCTTCCCCGGCGTCCGGGTCGACGGCAACGACGTGCTGGCCTCGCTCGCGGTCACCCGCTGGGCGCTGGAGCGGGCCCGGCGCGGCGAGGGTCCCGCCCTGATCGAGGCGTGGACGTACCGCATGGGCGCCCACACCACCTCCGACGACCCGACGCGCTACCGGCACGACGACGAGCGCGCGGCCTGGGAGGCCAAGGACCCGATCCTGCGCCTGCGCCGGTACCTGGAGTCCGTACACCACACGGACGAGGGATTCTTCGCGGAACTCGAGACCGAGTCCGAGGCGTTGGGCAAGCGCGTGCGCGAAGCGGTCCGCGCCATGCAGGACCCGGACCACTTCGCCATCTTCGAGAACGTGTACGCGGACGGGCACGCGCTCGTCGACGAGGAGCGCGCCCAGTTCGCCGCCTACCAGGCGTCGTTCGCGGACGTCGAGGGGGTCTGACATGGCAGCGGACGTGACAGCGAAGAACCTTCCCCTGGCCAAGGCGATCAACGAGTCGCTGCGCCGTGCCCTGGAGGAGGACCCCAAGGTCCTCATCATGGGTGAGGACGTCGGCAAGCTCGGCGGTGTCTTCCGGGTGACCGACGGCCTGCAGAAGGACTTCGGCGAGGACCGGGTCATCGACACCCCGCTCGCCGAGTCGGGCATCGTCGGCACCGCGATCGGCCTGGCGCTGCGCGGCTACCGGCCGGTGGTGGAGATCCAGTTCGACGGCTTCGTCTTCCCGGCCTACGACCAGATCGTCACGCAGCTCGCGAAGATGCACGCGCGCTCGCTGGGCAAGGTCAAGCTCCCGGTCGTCGTGCGCATCCCCTACGGCGGCGGCATCGGCGCGGTCGAGCACCACTCGGAGTCCCCCGAGTCGCTCTTCGCGCACGTGTCGGGCCTGAAGGTGGTCAGCCCGTCGAACGCGTCGGACGCCTACTGGATGATGCAGCAGGCCATCCAGAGCGACGACCCGGTGATCTACTTCGAGCCCAAGCGGCGCTACTGGGACAAGGGCGAGGTCTCCGCCGAGGCCATCCCCGGCCCGCTGCACAAGGCGCGGGTGGTGCGCGAGGGCACCGACCTCACGCTCGCCGCCTACGGCCCGATGGTCAAGCTCTGCCAGGAGGTCGCCGACGCGGCCGCCGAGGAGGGCAGGAGCCTGGAGGTCCTCGACCTGCGCTCCATCTCCCCGCTGGACTTCGACACCGTCCAGGCGTCGGTCGAGAAGACCCGCCGGCTGGTCGTGGTGCACGAGGCGCCGGTGTTCTTCGGCTCGGGCGCGGAGATCGCCGCGCGCATCACCGAGCGCTGCTTCTACCACCTGGAGGCCCCGGTGCTCCGGGTCGGCGGCTACCACGCCCCGTACCCGCCGGCGCGCCTGGAGGAGGAGTACCTGCCGGGGCTGGACCGGGTGCTCGACGCCGTCGACCGTGCCCTGGCGTACTGAGGAGAGGGTCGTGACGACGATGACCGAAGCGTCCGTGCGCGAGTTCAAGATGCCCGACGTGGGCGAGGGACTCACCGAGGCCGAGATCCTCAAGTGGTACGTCCAGCCCGGTGACACCGTCACCGACGGCCAGGTGGTGTGCGAGGTCGAGACCGCCAAGGCGGCCGTCGAGCTGCCCATCCCCTACGACGGCGTGGTGCGCGAGCTGCGCTTCCCCGAGGGCACCACGGTGGACGTGGGCACGCCGATCATCACGGTGGACGTCTCCGGCGGCGCCGCGCCGGCCGGGGCGGCCCCCGCGGCGGAGGCTCCCGCCGCGGCCGCTCCCGCCCCGCAGGAGGAGGCCCCGTCCGTCGGGTCCGGCCGCCAGCCGGTCCTCGTCGGGTACGGCGTGGCCACCACCTCCACCAAGCGCCGCCCCCGCAAGGGCCCGGAGACGCCCGCCGCGGCGGCCCCGGCCGCCCCGGCGGCCCAGGCGCTGCAGTCCGAGCTGAACGGCCACGGGGGCGCCCCCGCGGCCGTCGACCGGCCCCGCCCGCTGGCCAAGCCGCCGGTGCGCAAGCTGGCCAAGGACCTGGGCGTCGACCTGGCGGCGGTCACCCCGACCGGCCCCGAGGGCATCATCACCCGCGAGGACGTCCACGCGGCGGCGGCCCCGCAGCAGGCCCCCGCGCCCGTGGAGCCGGCCGCGCCCGCCCCGGCCGCCCGCCCCGCCGCCGTGGCCCCGGCCGCGGTCTCGTACGACGGGGCGCGCGAGACCCGTGTCCCGGTCAAGGGCGTGCGCAAGGCCACCGCGCAGGCGATGGTCGGCTCGGCGTTCACGGCGCCGCACGTCACGGAGTTCGTGACGGTCGACGTCACGCGCACCATGAAGCTGGTCGACGAGCTCAAGCAGGACAAGGACCTGCAGGGCCTGCGGGTGAACCCGCTCCTGCTGATCGCCAAGGCCCTGCTGGTCGCCGTCAAGCGCAACCCGGAGATCAACGCCTCCTGGGACGAGGCCGCGCAGGAGATCGTCCTCAAGCACTACGTGAACCTGGGCATCGCGGCGGCCACCCCGCGCGGGCTGATCGTGCCGAACATCAAGGACGCGCACGACAAGACGCTGCCGCAGCTCGCCGAGGCGCTGGGCGAGCTGGTGGCGACGGCGCGCGAGGGGAAGACCTCGCCGGCGGCGATGCAGGGCGGCACGCTCACCATCACCAACGTCGGCGTCTTCGGCGTCGACACCGGCACGCCGATCCTCAACCCCGGCGAGTCCGCGATCCTCGCGGTCGGCGCGATCAAGCTCCAGCCGTGGGTCCACAAGGGCAAGGTGAAGCCCCGTCAGGTCACCACGCTGGCGCTGAGCTTCGACCACCGCCTGGTCGACGGCGAGCTGGGCTCCAAGGTGCTGGCGGACGTGGCGGCGGTCCTGGAGCAGCCCAAGCGGCTGATCACCTGGGCCTGACCGCCCGCGCGCACACCGCGCGCTGAGAAAACCGTTCGGGCCCGCCGTGTGGATCACGGCGGGCCCGAGTGCTCGGTGCGGGGAGCCAGCGGCGTCGGCCGGCTCCCGGTGCGTGCGACGTCAGCCCAGCCGGGCGAAGCCGTAGTTGAGCAGGCGCGTGGCGTCGGTGGCGCGCTGGGTGGTCGACGTGGAGGCGAGGACCGTGCCGACGACGGTCTTGCCGCCGCGGGTCGCGGCGAAGACCAGGCAGTACTTCGCCTCGGGACCGGAGCCCGTCTTCACGCCGATGGTGCCGCTGTAGCTGCTCAGCAGCGTGTTGGTGTTGGTCCAGGTGCCCATGGTGCGGGTCGAACCGGTCCGGGTGATCGTCTTGGCCGTGTACGCCTTGGTCTTGACGATCGCGCGGAAGTTGGCGCTCTTCAGCGCGTTGCTGGCCAGCTTGGTCAGGTCCTTGGCGGTGGAGTAGTTGGACCCGTTGCCGATGCCGTCGAAGGAGTCGAAGTGGGTGTTGGTCATGCCCAGCGACCGGGCGGTGGTGTTCATCTTGCCGATGAAGTTCTTCACCCGCGCGGCCCGCGTGGTGCCGCTGCCGAACTTGTCGGCGAGGGCGTAGGCGGCGTCGCAGCCGGACGGCAGCATCAGCCCGTACAGCAGCTGACGCACGGTCACCTTGTCACCCACGATGAGGCGGGCCGACGAGGCGTTGTTGGCCACGATGTAGTCGCTGTAGGCCTTCTGGATGGTGACCTTGGCGTCCAGGTTCAGGTTCGCCTGCGAGAGCACGACCTTGGCCGTCATGATCTTGGTGGTGGAGCCGGTGGAGAGCCGGGTGTTGGCGCCCTTCGCGTACAGCTGCCCACCGTTCGCGTTGTTCATCACGAAGCCGGTCTTGGCGGCGATGGTGGGCGTGGTGACGGCCTGCGCAGGCGCCGCGGTGAGGGCAACGGTCGCGAACATCGCGCCGGTCGTCACGGCGACGGCTGCGGCTCGGCGGACTCGGATGCCCTGGGTTGCGGTTATCAACTGAAATACCCCGATTACGTCGAATGCCCCTGATGTGCGGCCGAGTTGAAAGGGGAAAGATGGTGGGGCCGCACGTACGAGACACGTAAGTAGCACAGAAGGTTGTGCGCCCGCTGCGGGGACTTTCCGACGTCACCGGTCCGGGGGACACCGCGGGGCGCCCCGGGTCCGCATGGTGGACGGCCGTACCGCATGGGTACGTGTTGTATCTATCCTGTTCGCATGCCTTCCGCCCCACCCGTGCCCACCCGCACCCCGGCCCCGCGCCCGAGCGCCCCCCGGGGCAAGCAGCCCCCCGCCGCCGACCGCGTCTACAGCCACGTCAAGCAGGGCGTCCTGGACCGCCGGTACGAGGGCGGCACGCTGCTCACCGAGGGCGAGCTCGCCGAGGCCGTGGGCGTCTCCCGCACCCCCGTCCGCGAGGCCCTGCTGCGCCTGGAGGTCGAGGGCCTGATCCGGCTCTACCCGAAGAAGGGCGCCCTGGTCCTGCCGGTCTCCGCCCAGGAGATCGCGGACGTCGTGGAGACCCGGCTGCTCGTCGAGGAGCACGCGGCGCGCAAGGCCGTCCCCGCCCCGGCCGGACTCGTGGAGCGCCTGGAGGAGCTGCTGGCCCGCCAGCGCGAGCAGGCCGCCGCCGGCGACCTGGCGGGGGCCGCCGTCACCGACCGCTGCTTCCACGCCGAGATCGTCCGCAGCGGGGGCAACGAGATCCTCTCCCGCCTCTACGACCAGCTGCGCGACCGACAGCTGCGGATGGGCGTGGCGATCATGCACTCCCACCCCGACCGCGTCGCCAAGACGCTCGCCGAGCACCAGGAGATCCTGGAGGCGCTGCGCGCCGGGGACGCCGGGGCGGCGGTCGCGGTCGTGCACCGGCACGTGGGCTGGTTCTCGCACCTGGCCCGGGGTGAGGTCCGGTGAGCACCCCGCGCAACTCCACCCTCCCGGGTGACCCGCCGGGCGGCCGGCGCGCGGTCACCGTGTGGGTGATCGGCGTCTCGGTCTACTTCGTCGCCGTCATCTTCCGCACGTCGCTCGGGGTGGCCGGGCTCGACGCCGCCGACCGCTTCCACGTGAACGCCTCGGCCCTGTCGACGTTCTCCATCCTCCAGCTGCTGGTCTACGCGGGCATGCAGATACCCGTCGGCCTCCTGGTGGACCGGCTCGGCACCAAGCGGGTGCTGGGCATCGGGGTCGTGCTGTTCACGGCCGGGCAGCTCGGCTTCGCGTTCTCCCCGTCGTACGGCACCGCGCTCGCCTCGCGGGCGCTGCTGGGCTGCGGCGACGCCATGACGTTCATCAGCGTGCTGCGGCTGGGCACCCGCTGGTTCCCCGCCCGGCGCGGGCCGCTGATCGCCCAGCTGGCCGGACTCGCCGGCATGGCGGGCAACCTGGTCTCCACGCTCGTCCTGGCCCGCCTGCTGCACGGCGTCGGCTGGACGGCGGCCTTCGCGGGCAGCGCGCTCGCCGGCGTGGTCGTGTTCGTCCTGCTGGTGCTGTTCCTCAAGGACCACCCCGAGGGCCACGCCCCCGAGCCGTTCGCGCACCAGGGCGCGGCCTACGTGCGCCGGCAGATCGCCGCCTCCTGGCGGGAGCCGGGGACCCGGCTGGGCCTGTGGGTGCACTTCACCACCCAGTTCCCGGCGATGGTGTTCCTGCTGCTGTGGGGCCTGCCGTTCCTGGTCGAGGCGCAGGGGCTGTCCCGGGCCACCGCGGGCGGCCTGCTCACGCTGGTCGTGCTGTCCAACATGCTCGTCGGACTGGTCTACGGCCAGGTCATCGCCCGGCACCACGAGGCGCGGCTCCCGCTCGCGCTGGGCACGGTCGCGGCGACCGCGGTGCTGTGGGCGGCCACGCTGCTCTACCCGGCCGACCACGCCCCGATGTGGCTGCTGGTGGTCCTGTGCGCGGTGCTGGGCGCCTGCGGCCCGGCGTCGATGATCGGCTTCGACTTCGCCCGCCCGGCCAACCCGCCCGAGCGTCAGGGCACCGCGTCCGGCATCACCAACATGGGCGGTTTCGTCGCCTCCATGACGACGCTGTTCGCGATCGGCGTGCTGCTGGACGCCACCGGCGACGACTACACCGTCGCCTTCTCCGCCGTCTTCGTCCTCCAGGCCCTCGGCGTCACCCAGATCCTGCGGCTGCGCCGCCGAGCGGCCCGCCGCGAGCGGGAGCGGCTGGTGGCGAGCCGGGTGGAGACGGTGCACGTCCCGGCGTGAGCCTCCCGTGCACGCAGTCCGAGCAGTCCGCGCCGTCCGCCCCGGCACAGCCCCGTCAGGGCGCGGCGGGGGCGCGCGTCACCGGCACGAGCGTGAGGTACGCGAGCCCCAGGACGCCCCGGTAGTGCATCCACTGGTGCCGGTGGCGGTCCAGGCGCTCGCGCGTCGCGGCGGCCAGCGGGTGTCCCGGGTGGGTGGCCAGCCAGACCTCCGCGTCCGCCTGGTAGCCCGACTCGAACGCGTCCCACTCGTCACGGTCCGCCGTCTCCACCCACTCGGGGCGGAAGCCGGCCTCCACGGCCAGGTCGAGCAGCCGGGACAGGTCGGGGTGGTCGTCGGCCGAGGCACCCGGCCACATCCCGGCCAGCTCCCGCGCGGTCGGCGGCCGCTCCCAGAACCCCTCGCCGAGCAGAACCCGCCCGCCGTCGGCGACCAGCCGCCGCAGCTCGCCCAGCGCCTCGCCCAGGTGCGCGGGCGGCTGCTGCGTGCTGAGCGCCTGACTGGACCCGACGCACAGCACCAGGTCGGCGGGCCCGCGACGGGTCCCCACGGCGGACTCCTCGACGAACGCCACCCGGTCCGCGAGCCCGCGCTCCCCGGCCGCCCGCCGCCCGCGCCGCAGGTCCTCGGCGTTCAGGTCCACGCCGACGCCCCGCGCCCCCGGGACGGCCTCCAGCACCCGCAGCAGCAACTCGCCCCAGCCGCAGCCCAGGTCGAGCACGGTCCGGGGCGCACCCGCGGCGAGCCGCCGCACGAGGTCACCGGCCCGCCGCTCGGACAGGGGCCCGTGGAAGACGAGCCGGCCGAGCCGGGGCGGGGCGTCTGCGTCTGGTGCGGATGCGTCGGTCATGGCAGAGCACGCTAGTTTCCGCCCGCCGCCCGGCGACACCGGTTAAACGCCGGGCGGCGACCCGGCCCGCACCCGGCCGCCACCCCGCCGGCTCCCTACGGCGTGACCGCGAAGTTGCGCAGGATCGCCGTCGTCAGGGCCGGGTCCCCCTCGGCCTTCACGCGGTCGGCGACCGCGTCCGGGCCGACCCGCCCGCAGGCCAGGCGCACGAAGGTCTCCCAGTCGAGCGAGAAGGAGGCGGCGGGGCCGAGGGCCGGCACCGTCTCCACCGTGCCGCGGCCCTGGATGTCGACCCGGACGGTGCGCAGGAACTCGACCGGGCCGTGCACGTCGAAGACGATCGCGGAGCTGCGGGGCGCGTCGGCGCGCTCGGCGACCACCCGGGGGAGTTCGTCGAGGAGCACGTCACGGGCGACGTACGCGCCGGGGGAGTCGAGGTTGCCGGGCCGGCCGAGGGAGGCGCGCAGGTCCTGCTCGTGCACCCAGACGTTGAACGCGTGGGAGCGCATCGACTCCTCGAGGGTGAGCTCGGCGCCGAGCGGGCCGCGCACCTTGGTCCCGGGGTCGCGCGACTCGTTGCGCAGCTGGCGGTTGCGGCGGATGACCATGAGCTCCAGCTCGGAGGTCATCTCCGGCGCGGTGTGGTGCCGGCGGACGTCGACCTGCATCTCCATGTAGCGCTGGTGCTCGTTGGTGACGTGGAAGAGGTCCCGCGGCAGGGAGTGGATGGGGCGGGGGTCGCCGTACATCTCGCTGTCGAGCCCGATCACGTGCGACACGATGTCGCGCACCGACCAGCCGGGGCAGGGGGTGCGCCGGTTCCAGTCGGCCTCCGCCAGGTGCTGCACCAGCTCGGATATCGCTTCGATGGAGTGGGTCCAGGCGTCGGCGTAGGGCTGGAGGGTGGGATGCAGACTCACGGAACGGGACCCCTCGGCGGTCGGTACACGGGCAGGTTGACGGCGTTGCCAGCGGGAAGTGGCTGCTCGGCGGGTGTCTTGAGCCTCCCCCGGCTGTCGGCTGCGCCCCAGCCGGAGTGCCCCCAAGTTACGCTGCTGTGAGGCACCCCGGCAGTGCTTTCGTGTGACGATCGTAGGCCCGTGTGGACGACTCGAATGCCAGGACGGTGGTAGTGTGCGCGCCTCTTTGATCCAGATCGCCGTGGACGAGGGCGAATCGGCCGAGGCCCGGCGGCGGCGGGCGGCCTCGCTGGTCCGTCAACAGGCGGGCGCGGCCGACCTGGTCGTGCTGCCGGAGCTGTGGACGACCGGGGCGTTCGCCTACGAGGCGTTCGCCGCGGAGGCCGAGCCGCTGGAGGGGCCGACGTACGAGCTGATGGCCAAGGCGGCGAGCGACGCGGGCGTGTGGCTGCACGCGGGCTCGATCCCGGAGCGCGACCCCGAGGGCCCGCTGTACAACACCTCGCTGGTCTTCTCCCCCTCCGGCGACCTGGCCGCCGCCTACCGCAAGATCCACCGCTTCGGCTTCGACCAGGGCGAGGCGGTGCTGATGGGCGCCGGGCGCGAGCTGGTGACGGTCCGTCTGCCCGGCACCACGCTCGGCGTGGCGACCTGTTACGACCTCCGCTTCCCCGAACTCTTCCGCGGTCTCGTCGCGCACGGCGCCGAGACCCTGATCGTGGCGGCGGGCTGGCCGGAGCGCCGCCGGGCGCACTGGACGCTGCTGGCCCGGGCGCGGGCGGTGGAGAACCAGGCGTTCGTGCTCGCGTGCGGAACGGCCGGGACGCACGCCGGAGTTGCCCAGGCGGGTCACTCGGTCGTGGTGGACCCGTGGGGCGAGGTCCTGGCGGAGGCGGGGTCCGGCGAGCAGGTCCTCACCGTGGAGTTCGACCCGGCGCGGGTCGCGGCCACCAGGGACCAGTTCCCCGCCCTGAAGGACAGGGTCCTGGGCCTGGAGCCGCCGACGGGCGCCTGAGGACCGGCCCTTGCCGGGCGGGTCGGTCCGGCCCGGTCCCTCAGTCGTCCTCGCGTTCCTTCTCCGCCAGGTGGATCACACACACCGTCACCGCGATCAGCAGCGCCGGGTCGGCGTCGTCGCGGACCACGTCGAGGCCGTAGGTCTCGCGCACGTGCAGCCAGCGCCGGGAGACGACGGCCAGCAGTTCGCCGTCGTACTCGACGGCGAACTCGCGGTCCATGATCTTCCCGCTGACGTCGAGGACCGTGCCGTCGACCAGCGTGACGCGGTAGTGGTTGCGCAGCAGGGAGAGCCGTTTGCGGCGCACGGTGGCCAGCGGCTCCCCCTCCCGCTCGATGACCATGGTGTCGCGCAGCGCGAACATCTTCTGGTGGATGTCGACGAGCACGCGCCCGCGGGTGTCCTTCAGCTCGAAGGTGTCGCGCACCCGCATGGCCTTGCCGTCGACGAGGAACACCTTGTTGCCCCGGTCGTCCTCGATCCAGTAGTCGTCACCGATGCTGAGGAGCCGGTCGCGTACGAGGAATCTCATGCCAGGACCGCTTCCCCGGCACCGGCCCCGAAACGCCGCCGATAGGCCGACGGGCTGAGCCCGGTCTCGCGCCGCAGCCGGGTGCGCAGGTTGGCGGCGGTGCCCAGGCCGCACCGGGCGGCGACGACGTCCAGCCGTCGCTCACCGCGCTCGATGAGCCGGCACGCGAGCGCCACGCGCTCCCCGGTGAGCCACGCCAGCGGGGTCGTGCCCAGCTGGGCGCGGAAGCGGCGGTGCAGCGTCGCCGGGGACACCGCCGCGTGCGCGGCGAGGTCCGCCACCGACAGCGGCTCCGCCAGCCGCTCCTGCGCCCAGGCGAGCAGCGGCCCCAGCGACTCGTCCCGCACGTCGGGCAGGGGCCGCTCCACGAACTGCCGCTGTCCGCCGTCGCGGTGCGCGGCGAACACCAGGCGCCGCGACACCGCGCCCGCGACCTCCGCGCCGTGGTCGCGGCGCACGACGTGCAGCCCGAGGTCGAGCGCGGCGGCGCTGCCCGCGGCGGTGAGGATGTCGCCCTCGTCGACGTAGAGCACGTCGGGCTCCAGCCGCACCCGGGGGTGCAGCCGCCGGAAGGTGTCGGCCCACATCCAGTGGGTCGTGGCCCGCCGCCCGTCGAGCAGCCCCGCCTCGGCGAGCGCGAAGCTCCCGGTGCACAGGCTCAGGATGCGTGCCCCGCGCGCGTGGGTGCGCCGGACGGCGTCCAGGACGTCCGGGCGGCGCGGGACGACGTTGTCGGGGCGTCCGGGCACCACCAGGGTGTCGGCGTCGTCCACGGCGTCCAGCGGGGCCGCGCCGGTCAGCGTGAAGAAGCCGTGGTTCATGCGCACATCGCGCGTGGGCGTGCACAGCGTCACCTCGTACAGCGGCTGCGGCAGCCCGAGTTCCGGCCGGGGCAGCCCGAACAGCTCGGTGGCGACGCCGACTTCGAAGGGGTTGGTCCCCTCGTCGACGATCACGGCGACCCGGTGCGGCGCGGACGACGGCCGGCCCGGAGCGGGGACCGACGAGCCCGGCACGTCCTGCGAGGATCCTTGCGGCATGTGCGATTCCTAGCACTCGTCCGCGCCACCGTCACCCCCCGAGGATGACGGACATGACGACCGAACGGACTTCTGCACGCACTCCCGAGCCCCTCTCCCTCGACGCCGTCCTGGCCTCCTTCACCCAGCGGTGGAGCCCCCGCATCGTCACGACCGTCAACGACTACGACGTGCGCGTCGCCCATGTGGAGGGCGAGCACGTCTGGCACGTCCACGACCACACCGACGAGTTCTTCCTGGTCCTCGACGGCGAACTGCACATCGCCCTGCGTGAGCCGGCCGGCGAGCGCACGGTGGTGCTCACCCGCGGCTCCCTGTTCACCGTGGCGCGCGGCACCGAGCACAAGCCGTACGCCCCCGTCCCCACCGACATCCTGGTGTTCGAGCCCTCCGGCACCCTCTCGGTCGGTGACCGCCACGACGAGGTCCCGTCCCACGTGGACGCGACGACGGGCCACACACTGCCCTGACCCCGCTCCCCACCTGGCACCCTGGACACATGAGCGACTCACCTCCCCGCCGTGCTCCCGGGCGCGTGCGCGTCCGCGCCCCCGAGCTGGTCGGCAGGGGTGGCTGGCTGAACACCGGCGGCCGCCCGTACACCCTGGCCGACCTGCGCGGACGGACCGTCGTCCTCGACTTCTGGACGTTCTGCTGCATCAACTGCCTGCACGTCCTCGACGAGCTGCGCGAGCTGGAGGAGCGGCACCGGGACACGCTGGTCGTCGTCGGGGTGCACTCGCCGAAGTTCGTGCACGAGGCGGAGCACGGGGCCGTGGTGGACGCCGTCGAGCGGTACGGCGTCGCGCACCCCGTGCTGGACGACCCGGAGCTCGCCACCTGGAAGCAGTACGCGGTGCGGGCGTGGCCCACGCTGGTGGTGATCGACCCCGAGGGGTACGTGGTCGCCCAGCACGCCGGTGAGGGCCATGTGCACGCCATCGAGCGGCTGGTCACGGAGCTGGAGGCCGAGCACGGGGCCAAGGGCACCCTGCGCCGGGGCGACGGCCCGTACGTGGCGCCGGAGCCGGAGGCGACCGCGCTGCGCTTCCCGGGCAAGGCGCTGGTGCTGCCCGGCGGGACGTTCCTGGTCAGCGACACCACCCGGCACCAGCTGGTGGAGCTCGCGGAGGACGGCGAGACGGTGCTGCGGCGCATCGGGTCCGGGGAGCGCGGGTTCACCGACGGCGGGCCCGGGGACGCGTCGTTCAACGAGCCGCAGGGGCTGGCCCTGCTCGACGGCACCGGCGTGGTCGTCGCCGACACCGTCAACCACGCCCTGCGCCGCCTCGACCTCGGCTCCGGCGCGGTGACGACGCTGGCGGGGACCGGCCGGCAGTGGTGGCAGGGCTCGGCGACGTCCGGGCCGGCCCGGGAGACCGACCTGTCCTCCCCGTGGGACGTGGCGGTGTTCGACGGGCAGGTGTGGATCGCCATGGCCGGGGTGCACCAGCTGTGGGCGTACGACCCGGCCGGGGGGACGGTGCGGGTGGCGGCGGGGACGACCAACGAGGGGCTGGTGGACGGACCGGTGGCCGAGGCGTGGTTCGCGCAGCCCTCGGGGCTGGCCGTGTCGGCCGACGGGGAGCGGCTGTGGGTCGCCGACCCGGAGACGTCGGCGCTGCGCTGGGTGGACCGGGCCGGCGTCGTCCACACCGCCGTGGGCACCGGCCTGTTCGACTTCGGGCACCGGGACGGCCCGGCGGGGCAGGCGCTGTTCCAGCATCCGCTGGGGGTCACCGTGCTGCCGGACGGCTCGGTCGCGGTGAGCGACACCTACAACCACGCGCTGCGCCGCTACGACCCGGCGACGGGTGGGGTGAGCACGCTCGCCACGGACCTGCGCGAGCCCAGTGACGCGGTGCTGGTGGGCGACGACCTCGTGGTGGTGGAGTCGGCCCGGCACCGGCTGACGCGGCTGCGCCTGCCGGAGGAGGCGGTGCGGGTGGAGGGCGTCGCCCACCGCACGCAGCGGGCGACGACGGAGGTCGCGCCGGGGGCGTTGGCGCTGGAGGTGGTCTTCGAAGCGCCGGCGGGCCAGAAGCCGGACACCCGGTACGGCCCCTCGACCCGGCTGCTGGTGTCCGCCACCCCGCCGGAGCTGCTGCTGGCGGGGGAGGGCGCGGACAGCGACCTGGTGCGCGCCCTCGAGCTGAACCCGGCGGTGCCGGAGGGCGTCCTGCACGTCTCGGCGATGGCCGCGAGCTGCGACGACGACCCGGACAACCCGTACCCGGCCTGCCATGTGCACCAGCAGGACTGGGGGGTTCCGGTCCGCCTCACCGAGGGCGGGGCGGACCGGCTGCCGCTGGTCCTGGCGGGGATGGACGGAACGGACTGACGTACCGGCCCGCGCGGTTCACGTGACCGCGGGTCAGACGCCGTAGCCGTCGCTGTAGCCGCCGGGGCCGTGGTGGTGGTGCCGCTCCTCCTCGACGACGGTCGTCGTGGTGGGGGGCACCATGACGCGCCTGCGGCGCGCGATGCTGCTGAAGGTCGTCACACCGATCAGGCCGACGATCATGAGGATGACGCCGACCAGGTCGAGGTTGACCCCCTGCATGTGCCAGTCGGTCGCGAACGTGAGAATGGCTCCCACGGCGATGAGGATGATGCACCCGCCGAGGCCCATGAGTGTCGCCTCCCTGTCCGGTCCGGTCCTTCCGGTCCGGACAGTCGGGTACCCCCGTTGTCAACCCCCATGCGGCGCGGGGGTGTTCCGGCCCCGGAGGCTAGGCCGTGTCCGCAAAGTCCCGCCTGCCCTGCGACGCCCGGCACGCACTCTCGCCGCACCGGGCGAACACCCGAGTACGGCCAGTACGCGGGCGTCCGCCCGGCACGCCGAGAGCACGCACCGGACGCCGCAGGGCCCGCCCTCCGGGCGGACGACGGGACTTTGCGGACACGGCCTAGCCCTCCAGGAACGCCGCCAGGGCGTTGGCCAGCAGGTACGGGTCCTGGTCGCCGCACAACTCGCGGGCGCTGTGCATGGAGAGGATCGCCACGCCGATGTCGACGGTGCGGATGCCGTGCCGGGCCGCGGTGATCGGGCCGATGGTGGTGCCGCAGGGCATCGAGTTGTTGGAGACGAACGACTGGAAGGGCACGCCGGCCTTCTCGCAGGCCGCGGCGAACACGGCCCGGCCCGAACCGTCGGTGGCGTAGCGGTTGTTGACGTTGACCTTCAGGATCGGTCCGCCGTTGACCCGCGGGTGGTGCGTCGGGTCGTGCCGCTCCGCGTAGTTGGGGTGCACGGCGTGGCCGGTGTCCGAGGACAGGCAGACGGTGCCGGCGAAGGCGCGGGCCCGGTCCTCGTAGGAGCCGCCGCGCGCGAACACCGAGCGCTCCAGCACCCCGCCCAGCAGCGGCCCGTCGGCGCCGGTGTCCGACTGGGAGCCGTTCTCCTCGTGGTCGAAGGCCGCTAGGACCGGAATGTACGGCAGGTCCGCCGCGCCCGGGCCGCCGGCCACCGCGGCCAGCGCCGCCGTACCGGCGTGTACGGACAGCAGGTTGTCCATGCGCGGGCCCGCGACGAACTCCTCGTCGCGGCCGAGGTAGGCGGGGCGTTCGACGGGGTGCGTCATGAGGTCCCAGCCGGTGACGGAGCCCCGTTCGAGGCCGTTCTCCTCCTCCAGGAAGGCGATCAGGTCGCCGTCGCGCACGTCGTGGCCGAGGCCCCACACGGGCTGGAGGTGGCGCTGCTTGTCCAGCTTGAGGCCCTCGGAGGCGACCGTGCGGTCGAGGTGGATCGCGAGCTGCGGGACGCGCAGCAGCGGCCGGTCGACGTTCACCAGGCGGCTGGACCCGTCGCGGAGGGTGAGCCGGCCCGCCAGTCCCAGGTCCCGGTCCAGCCAGGAGTTCAGCAGCGGGCCGCCGTAGATCTCCACGGCCACCTGGCGCCAGCCGTGCGCGCCGGTGTCGGGGAGCGGCTTGACGCGCAGGTTCGGGGAGTCGGTGTGCGCGCCGACGATCCGGAAGGGGGTGTGCGGGTCGGCGCCCTCGGGGACGTACCAGGCCACGATCGCGCCGCCGCGCAGCACGTACTTCCCGCCGCTCGTGCCGTCCCAGGCGTCGGTCTCGGCCAGGTGCCGGAACCCGGCCTTCTCCAGCCGCTCCGCGGCGGTGGCCACGGCGTGGTACGGCGACGGGCCGGCCGCGAGGAAGGACATCAGGTCGTCGGTGTGGCCGCGGTCGAAGCGGGGGGATTGGCTCATGGCATTCACCTTAACGACGGACGAGGGCCCGCTCCCCCTTACCGGGAGCGGGCCCTCGTGAGGACGGTGTGGAGGTGAAGAAGGGTGTGTCCCTTGCGTCCTCAGAGGTCCATTCGGACCTAGAACCTAGAACGCTGCCTCGTCGAGCTCCATGAGGTCCAGGGCGACGCCGGAGGCCACCTTGCGGGCCAGGGTGACGCCGGGCAGGACGGAGGCCGCGAAGAACTTCGCCGCGGCGATCTTGCCGGTGTAGAACGCCTGGTCCTTCGCGGAGGCGGTCTGCAGCTTCTCGGCGGCGATCGCGGCGCCCTTGAGCAGCAGGTAGCCGACGATGACGTCGCCGGAGGCCAGCAGCAGGCGGGTGGTGTTCAGGCCCACCTTGTAGATGTTCTTGACGTCCTGCTCGGTGGCCGCGAGGTCGGTCAGCATCAGGCCGACGATGGCCTCCAGCTCGACGGCCGCCTTGGCCAGGTGCTCGCGGGACTCGGCCAGCTCCTCGCCGCCGGTACCGAGGGCCAGGAAGGACTTGATGTCCTCGGCGAGGGAGTTGAGCGCGGCGCCCTGGTTGCGGACGATCTTCCGGAAGAAGAAGTCCTGGCCCTGGATCGCGGTGGTGCCCTCGTAGAGGGTGTCGATCTTGGCGTCCCGGATGTACTGCTCGATCGGGTACTCCTGGAGGAAGCCGGAGCCGCCGAAGGTCTGGAGCGACTGGGCGAGCTGCTCGTAGGCCTTCTCGGAGCCGTAGCCCTTGACGACGGGCAGGAGCAGGTCGTTCAGGGCGTGCTCGGTGGAGGCGTCCTCGCCGGCGGCCTCCTTGAGCTGGATGGTGTCCTGGATCGAGGCGGTGTACATCACCAGGGCGCGCATGCCCTCGGCGTACGCCTTCTGCGTCATCAGCGAGCGGCGCACGTCCGGGTGGTGGGTGATGGTGACCTTGGGCGCGGTCTTGTCCATGAAGTTGGCCAGGTCCGGGCCCTGGACGCGCTCCTTGGCGTACTCCAGCGCGTTGAGGTAGCCGGTGGAGAGCGTGGAGATCGCCTTCGTGCCGACCATCATGCGGGCGAACTCGATGATGCGGAACATCTGGCGGATGCCGTCGTGCTTGTCGCCGATCAGCCAGCCCTTGGCGGGGTGCTTGTCGCCGAAGGTCATCTCGCACGTGTTGGAGGCCTTCAGGCCCATCTTGTGCTCGACGTTGGTGGCGTAGACGCCGTTGCGCTCGCCCAGCTCGCCGGTCTCGAAGTCGAAGAGGTACTTCGGGACGAGGAAGAGGGACAGGCCCTTGGTGCCGGGGCCGGCGCCCTCGGGGCGGGCGAGCACGTAGTGGAGGATGTTCTCCGACATGTCGTGCTCACCGGAGGTGATGAAGCGCTTCACGCCCTCGATGTGCCAGGAGCCGTCCTCCTGCTGCACGGCCTTGGTGCGGCCGGCGCCCACGTCCGAGCCGGCGTCCGGCTCGGTGAGGACCATGGTGGAGCCCCACTGCTTCTCGACGGCGATCGAGGCGATGTGCTTCTGGACCTCGTTGCCCTCCTCGAAGAGGATGCCGGCGAACGCGGGGCCGGAGGAGTACATCCACACGGCCGGGTTGGCGCCCAGGATCAGCTCGGCGTAGGCCCAGATCAGGGAGCGGGGCGAGGTGGTGCCGCCGATCTCCTCGGGCAGGCCGAGGCGCCAGTACTCCGAGTCCATGAAGGCCTGGTAGCTCTTCTTGAAGGAGGCGGGGACCGGCGCGGTGTTGGTCTCCGGGTCGAAGACGGGCGGGTTGCGGTCGGCGTCGGCGAAGGACTCGGCCAGCTCGTTCTCGGAGAGGCGGGTCAGCTCCTCCAGGACGCTCTTGGCGGTCTCGACGTCCATCTCCTCGAACGGACCGGTGCCGTAGACCTTGTCGCGGCCGAGTACTTCGAAGAGGTTGAACTCGATGTCGCGGAGATTCGACTTGTAGTGCCCCATGGCGAAGGCTCCCGGCTCAGTGGAGAGGTCGGCGAGGCACTGGAATCCTCGCGCACGTCTGCGTACCAACAAGTAGCTCCGATGATGCTACCCGTCGGTAATAAGTCGCAACCCCATCCCCGTTTCTGTGACAGGTCACACCGCTACGCTTGCGCCCATGTACGGATACGGCCAGCCCATGGACGGCGGCGGCGCCCAGCAGCAGTACGCCCCGCCGCAGCAGCCCATGCCCGGTGGTGTCGGGGGGTACGGCCAGCAGCCGCCCCTGTATCCCGAGCCGTCCCCGCCCTCGCTCGCGGACGCCGTGCGCGCGTTCACGACCGGGCAGATGGCCGCCGAGGACTTCCAGCAGATCTTCGCCACCTCGAAGGTGTACTGCCCGCGCGGTGACACCCCCGGCTTCCTGGCGCTGCACAACACCCAGCAGCCGGTGATCCCGATGTTCAGCTCCCTGAAGGAGCTGCGCCGCTATGCGGGCAAGGAGTCCAAGTACTTCGTCATCACCGGCGCCGAGGTGATCGACCTGCTGCCGACCGGCTACGGCTTCGTCCTGGACATGGAGGGCGAGCACCGCATGGTCTTCGACGCCAAGGCGGTCGAACAGATGGTCGACTTCGCGATGCGCCGGATGTACGGCTAGGTCGTGTCCGCAAAGTCCCGTCGTCCGCCCGGAGGGCGGGCCCTGCGGCGTCCGGTGCGTGCTCTCGGTGTGCCGGGCGGACACCCGCGTACTGGCCGTACTCGGGTGTTCGCCCGGTGCGGCGAGAGTGCGTGCCGGGCGTCGTGGGGCAGGCGGGACTTTGCGGACGCGGCCTAGCGCCGTGCAGGTGCCTGGGGAGCCCGGAGGGAATGCCCTCCGGGCTCCTGCTGTTCTGGGGTGGCAGAAAGTTCAACGCTCAACTAAACTGGGCGTACCAAGGAGGTACCGACATGCCAGCTGTGACCGTCGAGAACCCGTTGACGCTGCCCCGTGTGACCGCACCGGCCGATGCCGTGGCGCGTCCGGTGCTCGGCGTCACGACCGCGCCGAGCGGTTTCGAGGGCGAGGGCTTCCCGGTGCGCCGGGCGTTCGCGGGGATCCACTACCGCCACCTCGACCCGTTCATCATGATGGACCAGATGGGTGAGGTGGAGTACGCGCCGGGCGAGCCCAAGGGCACCCCCTGGCACCCGCACCGCGGCTTCGAGACCGTCACCTACATCATCGACGGGATCTTCGACCACCAGGACTCCCAGGGCGGTGGCGGCACCATCACCAACGGCGACACCCAGTGGATGACCGCCGGCTCGGGCCTGCTGCACATCGAGGCCCCGCCGGAGTCGCTGGTGATGTCGGGCGGCCTCTTCCACGGCCTGCAGCTGTGGGTGAACCTCCCCGCCCGGGACAAGATGATGGCGCCCCGCTACCAGGACATCCGCGGCGGCCAGGTCCAGCTGCTCACCTCCCCCGACGGCGGCGCGCTGCTGCGCGTCATCGCCGGTGAGCTGGACGGTCACGCCGGTCCCGGCATCACGCACACGCCGATCACGATGATCCACGCGACGCTCGCGCCGGGTGCGGAGATCACCCTGCCGTGGCGCGAGGACTTCAACGGCCTCGCCTACGTCCTCGCGGGCCGTGGCTCGGTGGGCGCCGAGCGCCGCCCGATCCACCTGGGGCAGACCGCCGTCTTCGGCGCCGGCGGCTCGCTGACCGTCCGCGCGGACGACAAGCAGGACTCGCACACGCCGGACCTGGAGGTCGTCCTGCTCGGCGGCCGGCCGATCCGGGAGCCGATGGTCCACTACGGCCCGTTCGTGATGAACACCAAGGACGAGCTGATGCAGGCCTTCGAGGACTTCCAGAAGGGCCGCCTGGGCACCGTCCCGGCCGTCCACGGCATGACGGAGAGCGGCCCGGAGGCCTGAGCCTCCCGCAGCGTCCGGCGAGGGTGACGCGGCGTCGGATCTGACGTCGCGTCACCCTCGTGGCACGTCCGGCGGGACAGGCGGGCCGTGCCGTGGTGCGGTGGGGGTGTGCTGCTGCTTCCCCCGTCCGTCCGCCGGCTCGCCGCGTGGTGCGTCGTGGTGCTCCTGGTGTGCGGCGTCGGGTGGGTCGGGATCCGGCTGTGCGTGGAGTTCCGCACGGCCGTCACGCCCGTGCTGCTGGCGCTGCTGGGCACCGCGCTGCTGCGGCCGCTGCACCGGCGGCTGATGCGGGTGCGGGTGCCGCGGTCGCTGTCCGCGGGGCTCACCTGTGCCGCCGTCGTCGCCGTGGTGGGCGGCGCCGTGTACATCGTGGTCGCCGCGCTCGTCGACACCGGGGACCAGATCGTCGCCTCGCTGCGGGACGCGGCGCGCTCGCTCCCGCGGCACTTCGGGACGGCGGACGCCTCCCTGGACGACCTGACGTCCCACGGGCGCGAGCTGCTCGGCAAGTTCGGCGGGACGGCCGCGTCGGGCGTCGTCAGCGGGGTGAGCGTGGTCGGCGAGACCCTCGCGATGGCCGTGCTGGCGCTGCTGCTCGTGTTCTTCTTCCTGCGCGACTCCGACCGCGCGGTGGCGGCCCTGCGCTCGCTCGCCCCGAACGGCACCGCCGACCTGCTGGAGGCGATCGCCCGGCGGGCGTTCCGCGCCGTGGAGGGCTTCATGCGCGGTACGACGCTCATCGCGCTGATCGACGCCCTGTGCATCGGCGTCGGCCTGCTGGTGCTCGACGTGCCCGGCGCCGCCGGGCTGGCCGCGCTGGTCTTCGTCGGCGCCTACATCCCCTACCTCGGCGCCTTCATCTCCGGCACGGTCGCCGTGCTGGTCGCGCTCGCCGACCGGGGCTTCGTTACCGGGCTGTGGGCCCTCGGCGTGGTGCTGGCCGTGCAGGTCCTCGAGGGCCACGTCCTGCAGCCGGCCATCCAGAGCCGCACGGTGCAGATGCACCCGGCGGTCGTCCTGCTCGCCATCGCGGCCGGCGCGTCCGTCGCCGGCATCGTCGGCATGCTCCTCGCCGTCCCCCTCACGGCAGCGGCCTTCGGCATGATCAACGAACTCCGGGAGCGCTACGGCACCGGGGGCCCCGATCCGTCAGCACCCCCGGGCCGGACGACGTAGGGCCCCCGGGCCGCCCCTTCGCGTGAGGGAGAGGCCGAGAGCCCTCTTGTTCGCCGCGGGTCAGCAGCGGCCGTAGGTGCGGGTCGACCACACCGGGTGGGTCCAGTCCCGGTAGATCACGAGGTTGCTGTCGTCCTGCAGGCGCAGGTACGCGCCGGGGCTCACGACGGCGGCGTTCCAGATGAGGATGTTCTCCTTGGTGTAGACGGCCAGGTCGCCGTTGTCCTGGAACACCGCGTAGGCCCCGGGGTTGCCGTCGGTCGCGGTGTCCCACAGGTACCGGCCGTCGTTGCAGTACAGCACCAGGTTGCCGTCCCCCTGCATGATCAGGTGCGCCTTGCTGCTGTAGAACACGGCGTCGGCGTCGAACCTGTACGTCGCCTTGAAGTACACGTTCGCCGCGCTCGCCGACGGCGCTGTCGCCGTCGCGACGCCGACAACGGCGGCAGCAGCGGCCAGCACGGCCGCCATCCTCCTGCGGACTGACATGACTGTTCCCCTCCCAGGACTGGTCGGACTCGAACGCCCGGCGAGAGCCGGGCCCCCTTCCAGGCTCGCGAGGAACGCCCGGCGGCTCCATCCCAGAAATCTGGGGTGTCGACCGCACTACTCCTGCTCGCACAGCTCGAACCAGATGCTCTTGCCCTCGCCGCGGGGGGAGACCCCCCAGGTGTCGGCGAGGAGTTCGATGAGGAGCAGGCCGCGGCCCGAGGACGCCATCTCGCCGGGGCGGCGCTTGTGCGGGAGGTCGTCGCCGGTGTCGCTGACCTCGATCCGCATCCGCCGCCCGGCCGGCCCGCTCGACACCTCCGCGACCAGCAGCGCGTCGGTGTCGGTGTGGACGAGGACGTTGGTCAGCATCTCGGAGACCAGCAGGACCGCCGAGTCGACCTGGTCGGCCGAGGCCCAGTCGTGCAGCAGCTCGCGCAGCTGCTGGCGGGCGACGGCGATCCGCTCGGGCTCGGCCTGCGCGACCGTCAGCATCGTGCGGCGCGTCCTGGGCCGTGCGGGGGCGGCCGGGCCGAGACGGCCGGCGCCGTGCCGGCACAGCAGGAGCAGCGCGATGTCGTCCTCGCGGCGGTCGCTCAGCCGGCCCGTGGTGTGGTGGGAGGAGGGTCCGTGCACCGCCTGGACCAGGGAGTCGGCCAGTTCCTCCAGGCCGGCGTCGTGTCCCTCCAGGATGCGGCGGACCCGCTGCCAGCCGGTGTCCAGGTCGTGCCCGCCGGTCTCCAGGAGGCCGTCGGTGCACAGCATCATCGCCTCGCCCGGCTCCAGCAGCAGCCGGGTGGTGGGGTAGTCGGAGTCCGGGTCCACGCCCAGCGGCGGTCCGCCCGCCGTGGCGCGCAGGATGACCGTGCCGTCGGCCAGCCGGATCGCCGGGTCGAGGTGGCCCGCCCGGGCGGCCTCCAGGACCCCGGTGGCGGGGTCGACCTCGACGTAGAGGCAGGTCGCGAAGCGCAGGTCGGAGGGGTCGTCGTCGCTGGGGGCGATCGCGGCGAAGAAGCGGGAGGCGCGGGAGAGGACGGCGTCCGGGCGGTGGCCCTCGGCGGCGTACGCGCGCAGCGCTATCCGCAGCTGGCCCATCAGCCCGGCGGCCCGGACGTCATGGCCCTGGACATCGCCGATGACCAGCGCGAACCGTCCCCCGTCGGACGGGGAGCCGCCGGGCAGCGGGATCATGTCGTACCAGTCGCCGCCGACCTGGAGGCCGCCGCCGGTGGGTATGTAGCGGGCGGCCAGGGTCATGCCGGGTATCTCGGGGCCCAGGCGTGGCAGCATGCTGCGTTGCAGTCCGTCGGTCAGCTCGCGCTGGGTCTCGGCGGCGCCCGCGCGGGACAGCGCCTGGGCCAGCATCCGGGCCACCGTGGTCAGCACCGAGCGCTCGTCGGGCGTGAACGCCACCGGGTAGGCGAAGGCCGCCATCCAGGCGCCCATCGTGCGCCCGGCCACCGTCAGCGGCAGGAAGGCCCAGGAGTGGCGGCCGAACTGCTGGGCCAGCGGCCAGGTGAGCGGGTAGCGCTGCTTGTACTGCTCGACGCTGGACAGGTACACCGCGCGGCCGGTGCGGACCACCTCGGCCGCCGGGTAGTCGGTCTCCAGCGGCATGTGCAGGAACGGCATCTCGTCGCCGGGCCGCTGACCGTGGTGGCCGATGATGGTCAGCCGGTCGCCCTCCACCCCGAAGACGGCGAGGCCGTCCGGGGAGAAGCCCGGCATGGACAGCCCGGCCGCGACCCGCAGCACCTCCTCCGTGGAGCGGGCCTCGGCCAGCGCGCGGCCCGCGTCCAGCAGGAACGCCTCCCGCGAGCGCCGCCAGTCGCCGGTGACGGCGGTGCGTCCGGCGGAGGTGCCGGGGGCCGGCTCGGTGACCTCCTGGAGCGTGCCGATCAGCTCGTACGCCTTCTTCAGGGGGTCGAAGGACGGCTTCGAGCGGCTGCGTACGACCCGGATGATCCGGCCGTGCTCGTCCATGATCCGGATGCGGACCTCGGCCAGGGTGCCCTCGGCGACCGCGAGCTGCACGACGCCGGTGATCTCGTTCCAGTCGACCGGGTGGAGGCGGGCGCGGGTCTGGGCCTCGGTGAGGACCGTCCCCTCGGCGGGCAGGCCGAGCAGCCGGGCCGCCTCGGCATCGACCGTGACCAGGCCGGTGGACGTGTCCCAGTGCCAGACTCCGGTCGCGAGGGCGGCGAGAACCTCACCCACGGCGGGCAGGGGCTCACCAGTGCGCATTGCCCCACTTTAAGAAGACCGTCCCGGGACGTGCCACCGAGCGAGTGTGAGACCGGTCACTGCAGGGCCGTAATCGACGGACCGTAACGGAGGAGAGCCGGGGGTGAGCCGCCCGGTACGCTGGGGGGTGTTTCACGTGAAACACCGGCCACACCGGCTGCGACCGGGCAGTACCGGCCGAAACCCCCACCCCGATCCGCGAAGACTGGATGAACGACGATGCATCGGTACAGGTCCCACACCTGCGGCGAGCTCCGCGCTTCTGACGTCGGCACCGACGTCCGGCTGAGTGGCTGGCTGCACAATCGGCGCGACCTGGGCGGCATCCTCTTCATCGATCTGCGCGACCACTACGGCATCACGCAGCTCGTGGCCCGTCCCGGCACGCCCGCCTACGAGGCCCTGGACAAGCTGTCCAAGGAGTCGACCGTCCGCGTCGACGGCAAGGTCGTCTCCCGCGGCGCCGAGAACATCAACGCCGACCTGCCCACCGGCGAGATCGAGGTCGAGGTCGGCGAGGTCGAGCTGCTGGGCGCGGCCGCCCCGCTGCCGTTCACGATCAACACCGAGGACGGGGTCAACGAGGAGCGGCGCCTGGAGTACCGCTTCCTGGACCTGCGCCGCGAGCGCATGCACCGCAACATCATGCTGCGCACCCAGGTCATCTCGGCCATCCGGCAGAAGATGAGCGGGCTCGGCTTCAACGAGCTGGCCACCCCGATCCTGACCGCGACCTCCCCCGAGGGCGCGCGCGACTTCGTGGTGCCCTCCCGCATCCACCCGGGCCGCTTCTACGCGCTGCCGCAGGCGCCGCAGCAGTTCAAGCAGCTGCTGATGATCTCCGGCTTCGACCGCTACTTCCAGATCGCGCCCTGCTTCCGCGACGAGGACGCCCGCGCCGACCGCTCGCCGGGCGAGTTCTACCAGCTCGACGTCGAGATGAGCTTCGTCGAGCAGGAGGACGTCTTCCAGCCGATCGAGAAGCTCATGACCGAGCTGTTCGAGGAGTTCGGCGGCGGCCGGCACGTCACCTCGCCGTTCCCGCGGATCCCGTTCCGCGAGGCGATGCTGAAGTACGGCTCCGACAAGCCGGACCTGCGGGCCCAGCTGGAGCTGGTCGACCTCACCGACGTGTTCGAGAACAGCGAGTTCAAGGCGTTCGCCGGTCAGCACGTGCGCGCGCTGCCCGTGCCGGCCGTCCAGGACCAGCCCCGCAAGTTCTTCGACCAGCTCGGCGACTTCGCCGTCTCGCAGGGCGCCAAGGGCCTGGCCTGGGTCCGCGTCGGCGAGGACGGCAAGCTGTCCGGCCCGATCGCGAAGTTCCTCACCGAGGAGAACGTCAAGATCCTCACCGAGCGCCTCGGCCTGGAGGCCGGTCACGCCGTGTTCTTCGGCGCGGGCGAGTTCGACGAGGTCTCCAAGATCATGGGCGCGGTGCGCGTCGAGGCCGCCAAGCGGGCCGGCCACTTCGAGGAGAACGTCTTCCGGTTCTGCTGGATCGTCGACTTCCCGATGTTCGAGAAGGACGAGGAGACCGGCAAGATCGACTTCTCGCACAACCCGTTCTCGATGCCCCAGGGCGGCATGGAGGCCCTGGAGTCCCAGGACCCGCTGGACATCCTGGCCTGGCAGTACGACATCGTCTGCAACGGCGTCGAGCTGTCCTCCGGCGCGATCCGCAACCACGAGCCGGACATCATGCTCAAGGCGTTCGAGATCGCGGGCTACGACCGCGAGACCACCGAGCGCGAGTTCGCGGGCATGCTGCGCGCGTTCCGCTTCGGCGCCCCGCCGCACGGCGGCATCGCCCCCGGCGTGGACCGCATCGTCATGCTCCTCGCGGACGAGCCCAACATCCGCGAGACGATCGCGTTCCCGCTCAACGGCAACGCGCAGGACCTGATGATGGGCGCCCCGACCGAGCTGGAGGAGTCCCGCCTGAGGGAGCTCCACCTGACGGTGCGCAAGCCGCAGCCGAAGTAGGAGTACACAGAGCGGACGGCCCCGGGACATCACAGTCCCGGGGCCGCGTTCATTCGGGCATCACCATTGCTCGATGCCTGCTACAGCGGCAGAGATGATGTCGGTCACCCGGTTGACGCCAGTGACGTTCAGCGTGACGTCGTTGATCGTGAAGAACACCTGATAGGCGCCCTTGTTCCCGGCATGCCGCTGCACGCCGGGCAGCCTCGCAACGACTTTGTCGAGCCGGATGTTGATGGAATCACGGGCCGAGCGGCCTGACTTCAGTGACGGCACCGGGATCTTGTCGGTGACCGCGCACTCGAGTTCCATCGATGCCGTCCCCCTGGGAGTGATGTTCTTGATGCGCGCCACTATCTCGACCTGGCCCGATCGGCTGTTCATCCGGCACTCACCCTCGGTGGCCGAGTAGTGATTGATACCGGCGTACAGGTGGCCGATGCGGCGGCAGAGGTCCCCCTCGGGTATCTGGTCCGTGCCGCTGGCGATTTGGATGACCGACTCCGCGCGGCGCAGCTCACTGACGAAGTCGACCACTGTCTGCGGCCGCTCGCTGGGCTGTTTCGACGTCGAGGACTTGTAGAGGTTGATGAGCGTTGCGGCGGCGCGGTCGTCGACCCAACTCGCGAGATCGTGAGTGAGGATCTCCACGTTCTTCGTGAAGTTCTCACCGCTCGGATCCCGCCCAGTGATGACGAAGAACATCAACTGAGCCAGGCTGAAAACGTCGACGGTCTCGCTGCGGGCCGTTCGGGCGTTGGGCTCGAACAGTTGCTCAGGGGCTGCGTAGTTGATGACCCCACCCACACCGATGTTCGTGGTGACCGTGCGGTTGGTCTCGTGGTAGGCGAGATCGAAGTCGGTCAGGTAGGGGGCGAGCCGACCATCGCCGTTGTACTCGGCGATGATGTTCTCCGGCTTTATGTCCCGGTGACGGACCTGCTGTGAGTGGGCGTGCTGAACCGTCTCACAGATATCGATCATCAGTTGGAGCACGGACTCGGGGTCACCGCGGTCGATGTAGGCCTTGCGCAGGTTGTCGCCGGGAATCGAGTCCATGAGGAACCCGTACGGTGCGGCCAGCATCTCGTGAACTCGCACGATGTACGGATGTTCCAGCTTCCGCATGTTGTTGTAGCCGTTCGCGAAGCGCCGGACCTTCACCTCGTCGTCGAGCTCGTTGCCATGAAACACTTTCATGGCGTACCGCTTTCCTCCGTCACCCTCCAGTTCCCAGACATGGCCGTATCCGCCATGCCCCAGGTGCCGGATGACGCGACCGAACCGGGTCTGCTCGCCGACGCTGATGTCAGCGAGGTTCTTCCTGAACTCGCGTACGCGGGCAACCAGGTTGATCCAGTCGCTGTTGCGGCGCAGGTCCGGTAGTGCCTTCTCCGTCTCCTCGAACCAGTTCACCACGGGCTCGAGTTCGATGGAGCACGTCTTGGAGCCCTGCTGCAGCCGTACGTTGCGTTCCGACAGTTCCGTGAGCTGGAGGTAGTGGTACTGGTCGACGAGATGGTGTGCCTTGGCCAGATTCTGCGCCAGCTCGCTTCGGTCGATGGGCGGCCCCTCCCGCTTGGGGAAGCCGGAACCCAGAACCACCGTGCCGGCGATGTCGCCCTTGAAGACAGGTGTCTGGATTTCGGATGACAGAGCCGCGGTGACGTACTCGTAGATACCCAGCAGCGTGATGTTGCCGTCCCAGTTGACCGCGTCGCCCAGCATCGCGCTGGTCAGAGCATCCGTGAAGATGCCTCGTCCTCGCCGCTCCTCGGCCTCCTCCTCAGGCCGGCAGGCGGCAAGGATGCAGCGGCTTTCGTTCACCGCTGGTACTTCGCGCTCGATGTCACCGGCCTGGAGCGGCCTGCTGTTCGTCCAGCTGTATGCCGAGCCGGAGTGGCAGCAGTCGAGGATGGTCACCACATGGTCGAAGTTGTTGCTGGCAGACTCCATGATCTGTGCCATGTCGCCGAGCGAGATACCCGGGTCGTACATCTCACCGTCGTGGGTGACCAGGTGCCCCCCTTGGCCGAGAACCTGTCCATGCCCGGCGAAGTAGAAAAGGAGAGTCCCTCCCTCTTCCTCGCCGTACGCCAGCTCGTGCAGATGACGACGAATGTTGCTGCGGGTCGCCTGCCCGTTGAGCAGCAACTTGCTGTCGAAGTCGTACTGCTCCAAGGAAAGGCAGGACGCGACGTCCTTCGCGTCGTTCACACAGCCGAACAAGGGTGCGCCCGGATAACTGTCGATACCTACGATCACTGCTCGGTTCACTCGGCCCCCCAGGCGCGTGCGTCGGACATGGTCCGTTGACCAGATGTCACGCATCGTAGTGCTGGCAGCTAAGTTCGGGTACCGCAAAGCAAGGTGAAACCGTACCGATCGCACTGAGGCGGGGGTCAGGCCCAGAAGGAGAGGCCGGTGCCGCCCAGCATGGTCGAGGCCTGCTGGGTCAGGCCCAGCGCGGCGGCCGTGAATACGCGGCTGCGGGTGGTCGTGGGGCCGGAGGTGACGCCGGGGAAGACCCAGGCCGCACCGGTGTGGTTGTTCTCACCGAAGCCGCCGACGAACAGCTCGGGACGGCCGTCCCGGTCCACGTCCCCGACGGCGACCGTGGCGCCGAACTGGTCGTCGGTCTCGGAGGCGTCCGGCACGTTCGCGCTGTCCTGGCTGAACAGGTACGACCCGGTGCCGAGGGCGCCGGTGCGGCGGCCGGGGACCACGGTCACCTGGCCGGCGTGCACCTGGCCGCCCAGGGTCTCCGACGGGGCGCCGATCACGATGTCGGCCAGCCCGTCCCGGTTCAGGTCGGCCACCGTGAGCGCGGTGCCGAACGCGTCGCCCTTCTCGCTGGTCTCGGGGACACCGGCCGTGTTCTGCGTCAGCTGCTCGGGCACCGTGTCGGGCGTGATGCCGGCGGCCGAGCCGCGCCAGACCAGCACCCGGCCGCCCACGGCGCCGTCCACGCCGTCCCGCTCGGGCTCCCACGGGTCGCCGGCGACCAGGTCGGCGTACCCGTCGCCGTTGACGTCGCCGCTCGCGATGACCAGCCCGTTCCCGTTCAGGGCCTCGCGGTACCCGGTGCCCGTGGAGACCTCGCCGCCGCTGAGGCCGCTCATGCCCCCGGTGACGACCGCCGGGTCGCTGGTGCCGTTGCCGTCGAAGTCGCCGAGGGCGACGCCCAGCGGCGAGGGGGTGTCCTGGTCCAGGTGGACCGAGCCGTAGCGGCCGGTGCGGGTGAACGGGCCGTCGAACAGGACGGTGCCGTGCCAGCCGCTCACCCCGACGCGGGTGCCGGGGCCGGCGGTGCGCACGGTGACGTCCAGTCCGTAGTACCCGGGGTCCGTCTCCGGCGTCGGCAGGTCGGTGCCGCTGGTCAGCCCGTTCGGGCCGCCCCACAGCACGGTCACCGACCCGGCGTCCGTGCCCAGGGCCGTGTCCTCGTGGGGCGTGCCGACGACGAGGTCCGCGTAGCCGTCCCGGTCGAGGTCGGCCGTCGCCGTGGACGAGCCGAACCGGTCGAAGGCCTCGGCCGTGTCGGGAACGCCCGCGGAGTTCTGGGTGATCACGGCTCGCCGGGTCGGCGACAGCCCCGCCTTCGCGCCGTACAGGACGACGACGGCGCCCGCGGCCTCCTTGCCCGCGACGTTCGCGCCGGGTGCCGACAGCACGGCGTCGCGGTAGCCGTCGCCGTTGAAGTCGCCCGGTGCCGCGTCGTGCACGGCGGCCGCCGGGGCCGCGGGCAGCAGCGCGCCGCCGAGCAGCGCGGCCAGCAGGACGGCGGCGGCGCGCGGGGCGCCCCTGCGCGGACGGTCGTTCATGGCCGTGGATCCCCTCCCCCTCGGGGCGCGCACGTCACACCCCCTCGCGGAGCCTAGACGGAACGCGCGGGGCGCCGGGGGCCGTGGCGTAAAAAAGATCACCACGGGCGGCAACTCCCGGGCGGGCGGCGGCCACTGACAGGTGTACGACCGTTCCCTCCCGTTCGAAGGAAGTCCCCGTGGCAGCTCCCTCCCACCGCCGGTCCCTCCGCCGCCGCCGTGCGCTCGTCGTCTCCGCCGCCGTCGTGGCCGCGGGCGTGGGTGCCGGTGTCGTCGTGTTCAGCGCGAACGCCGGGACCGTCGACCTGTACCACCAGACGCTCGCCGCGAAGGACGGCTGGGCCTCCTCCGGTACGGGCACCTCCGGCGGGGCCAAGGCCGACGCGGCCCACACCTTCACCGTCTCGACCCGCGCCGAGCTGGTGAAGGCGCTGGGCTCGGCGTCCGACACCACGCCCCGTGTCATCAAGGTCAAGGGCACCATCGACGCCAACACCGACGCGAGCGGCCGCAAGCTCACCTGCGCCGACTACGCCGCCGGTACCGGCTACTCGCTGAACGCCTACCTGAAGGCGTACGACCCCGCCACGTACGGCCGCTCCGAGCTGCCCTCGGGCACGCAGGAGAAGGCGCGGGCCGCCGCGCAGAAGAAGCAGGCCGCGCAGATCGTCTTCAAGGTGCCGGCCCACACGACCGTCGTGGGCGTGCCCGGCACCGGCGCCGGGATCACCGGCGGTTCGCTGCAGATCCAGAACGTCGACGACGTGATCGTCCGGAACCTGACGTTCGCCGCGACCGAGGACTGCTTCCCGCAGTGGGACCCGACCGACGGTGACGACGGCAACTGGAACTCCGCCTACGACGCGGTGACCCTGCGGGGTGCCACGCACGTGTGGGCGGACCACAACACGTTCACCGACGCGCCGCACTTCGACAGCGCCAACCCGAGGTACTTCGGCCGCGAGTACCAGATCCACGACGGCGCGCTCGACATCACCAAGAGCTCGGACCTGGTGACCGTGTCGCGCAACGAGTTCACGAACCACGACAAGACGATGCTGATCGGCAGCAGCGACAGCGAGCCCGCGGGCAAGCTGCGGGTGACGATCCACCACAACGTGTGGAAGGGCATCGTCCAGCGCGCCCCGCTGGCCCGGGTCGGCCAGGTCCACCTCTACGACAACTACTACGACGTCACGGCCGTCAACGGCTACGCGGTGCAGTACAGCATCAACTCCCGCGCCAAGGCCCAGGTCGTCGCCGAGAACAACTACTGGAAGGTCCCCTCGTCCGTGAAGGTCGCCAAGCTGCTCAGCGGCGACGGCACGGGCGCGGTCAAGGGCTCCGGCAACCTCGTCAACGGCACGGTCACGGACCTGGTCGCCGCGTACAACGCGGCCGCGTCGAAGGACCTGAAGACCTCGGTCAACTGGACCCCGACCCTGACGGCGACCCTCGAACCGGCGACGAACCTGCCGACGACGCTGGCGACGACGACGGGCGCGGGCGTCCTCAAGTAGCCATGTGCCCGGTCGTCGCGGCTTCCTCGACGCCGAAGGCGTACTCCCACTTCCAGCTCAACCGCGCACTGCCCTCAGGGCCTCGTCGGAGGGCCTCGGGTGGGTGCTCGGGACGGGGAGGGCCGTACGTCATGGCGAGTCTCACTGCTGGTGGTCGCTTCCCTCTGGGTGGGGTGACCGAGCGGGACGGCAGTCGCGGCAGCGGCCGGGGGTCGGGGCGCGGAAGGGGCGGTCGCAGCCGTCGCAGGTCTGGAACGGGTGGCGGGGTTCCCGGGGGGTGGGGGGTGGGGTGAACGGGGGTGGGGGTGGGAGGTGGGCCGTCAGGCGGTGGGCCAGGAGGGCCGCCGGGCGGGTCAGGGGCTCGTGCGGGAGGTTCGCGGTCAGGGCCTCGCGTACGGCCGTGGGGGTGAGGTCGCGCTCCAGCCAGGCGGCGACCCCGGGAGCCAGGTGTTCCGCGTCCGTGGCCGACAGCAGCAGGCGGGGATCGTGACGGCGCAGGCCCGCCAGGACGTCGACGGCCGTCCGGAGGAGCGCGGGGGCCGGGTACGCGGGCTGCGGGACGGCGGGGAGGCGCTTGCGCGGGGCCGGCTCGTCGGGGGTCGTACGCCGGGCGGGCCTGCGGGGTGCCGTCTCCCGGGCGGCGGCCCGGTGGCCCGGGCGGTTGCAGGACACCGTGCGGGTGACGATCCGGCCCGTCGCGGTGCGCTCGCGGCTGCGGCGCAGGTAGCCGTGGGTCTCCAGCTCGCGCAGCGCCGCCGCGATGCGGGTCGGGCCCTCGGGGAAGCGGGCGGCCAGGGACTTGATGTCGACGGCCGTGCCCGGGCGCACCGACTGGATGTGGCAGGCCAGTCCGATGGCGAGCAGGGACAGCTCCGGGTGCTGCGCCAGGTCGTTGCCGATCACCGTGAAGTTCTCGGTGTGGCGGACGTGTTCGTGGACGACGCCGGCCGGACGGTACCCGGCGGGGTGGTTTTTCGCCGGGACACGGGACTCGGCGGGGGTGGTCGCGCTACGGTTTTCGGTGTCCATCGGGAAGCTGTTTCCTTCCTCGGTGGTCAGGCCCTCGCAGTGGGATGGCAGTCCCGGCGAGGGCCGTCGCATGTCTGGAGTTGTCGCGTGCTGCTGGCGCTGAGCGTAGGGCACGCAACCGGGTGCGAATCCAGCCCAGTTGGGCATATTCACTCGCCGGAGTGACGCTGCCCCGCGGGAGGGAGGGGTGGGGCTTGGTGGGGTGCTTTTTCCCCGGTGGGTTGTTCTTGGGGAGCGCCGGTCCGACCGGGGCGTGGGGGCTCAGGTTCCGGTGACTGCCCTGCCCGGAGGGTGACTTCGGCCCACACCGTCTTGCGGGGCGGCAGGCCCGGGACGACCCCCCAGCGGTCCGCCAGGGCGGCCACCAGCGCCAGGCCCCGACCGCCCTCGGCACCCTCGTCCGCGGCTCGGCGGTGCGGGAGCCGGTCACCGCGCGTGTCCGTCACCTCGATACGGAGGGTCCCGCCGACCACGTACAGCAGGAGCCGGAAGTTGCGGCCCGGTACCCGGCCGTGGGTGGCGGCGTTGTTCGCCAGCTCGGCCACGATGAGCCGCGCCGGGTCCAAGGGCAGCCCCCAGCTGCGCAGTTGCTCGGTCGCCAGCAGACGGGCGAGGCGGGCGCCGCGCGGGGTCGGGGACAGCAGGACGCTGAAGTTCTGGATCACGTCACTCAGCGTGGCCGGATGCGCCTACCGTGGGGAGTGACACCGTGCTTGCGTACGGTGACTGTCCGGTCGTTGTCCGGGGGTGTCCGGGCCTGTCGGGGGAGGAACGCGCATGTCGGTGGACGGTGAGGTCCGACGTCTGAGGACCGAGGCCGACGAGCCCGGGTGGGAGGTCGACCCGGACGACGAGTGGGGCGTGGCCGTCGTCGCCACCGTGGGGCGGCAGGTGAAGCTGCGGCGCGAGGCCGTCGGCATGCGGGCCGGCGAGTTCGGCCGGGCCGTGGGGTACGGCGAGGACCTCGTCTACAAGATCGAGAGCGGGAAGCGCATCCCCCGGCCCGAGTTCCTGGACAGGGCGGACGAGGTGCTGGACGCGGGCGGGCTGCTCGCGGCGATGAAGGAGGACGTGGCCAAGGTCCGCTATCCGAAGAAGGTGCGGGATCTGGCGGACATGGAGGCGCGGGCCGTTGAGATCGGCACCTATGAATGCAACATCGTCGCTGGTTTGCTGCAGACCGAGGAACATGCCCGGTCCGTCATCGGGGCGGCGCAACCGCCGTATTCACCGGACGACGTGGAGCGCATGGTGACGGCTCGGGTGGCCAGGCGGTCGGTGTTCGCGCGGGACCCCGCCCCCGCGCTCAGCTTCGTCCTGGAAGAGGGCGTGCTGCGGCGTCCCATCGGGGGCAAGGTGGTGTGGCGCCAGCAACTCGAACGGCTGCTGGAGGTCGGGCGCTTGCACAACGTCGTCCTCCAGGTGATGCCGATGGACTGCGACACCCACTCCGGACTGGACGGGCGCATCGAGCTGTTGAAGTTCGCGGACGGCACGGCGGTGGGCCGCTCCGACGGGGCGTTCAACGGCCGGCCGATCCACGATCCCAAGCACCTGCGCATCCTCGAACTGCGGTATGGCACCATCCGGGCTCAGGCCCTCCCGCCCCGGGAGTCGCTGGCCCTGATCGAGCACCTGCTGGGAGAGACATGAACCGCAAGGACACCGCCGAGTTGACGTGGTTCAAGAGCAGTTACAGCGGCGGCAACGACGGCAATTCCTGCGTAGAGATCGCCCACACCCCCGGCACCGTCCACGTCCGTGACTCCAAGTACCGCGACGCCGGCCCCCGGCTCGCCCTCGCGCCGCAGGCCTGGGTCGGCTTCCTCGTGCTCGCCGCCGGGCGCTAGGGCTCCGGGTCCGCGTCCGGGGACGCGCCCTCCTCCAACAGGCGTTCCGCGATGTCGTCGGACCAGTGCTGGGCCCACGCGCGCAGGTCGGGGATGGAGGAGGCCTCCAGGCCGTACGCGGTGAAGGCGCTCTCCGGGTAGTAGTCCGAGCCCGTCAGGCGGGACTGGAGGGTGGGCAGGTCGAACGGGTCGCGGGCGTGGCGGCGGCCCAGTTCCTCCAGATCGGGGAAGCCGAAGCGGGTGGCGGCCGCGCGGGCGTCGATCAGGTCGACGGCGGCGCCCCGGTCGTACAGGGCGCGGATCTTGGTGCCCACCGCGTCCTCCAGGGCCAGTACCGGGCCGAGGTCGGTGACGGCGAGCGGGTGCCCGAGGGCCTCCTTGTGGAGGGACAGCTCGCTCGTCCCCCCGGTCTGCGGGTCCGTGACCGTGAGCTGCGCGGACAGCGGGGTGAGGGAGCGGATGACCACCTCGTGGCCCCGGCCGGTCAGCGCCCGCTCGACGGCGGCGGTGACCTCCTCCATCGGCTCGGGGCCCTCCGTGGCCAGGTCGACGTTGGCGTGCGGGCGCTCGATCAGGCCGTGGGCCTCCAGGGCGTGGCCGCCGGCCAGGGCCAGCGGGTGGGACAGGCCGGCGGCGACGACGTCCGCGAGGAGACGCGCGTGGGGTGCGGGAACGTTCACGGGGTGTGGAGCGTAGCGGTCCGCGCCCACACCCCGCTGGTCACGCGCTGCGCGCTCAGGCGTCCTGGCCGCCGAAGCGCTCCTTGTAGCCCTCCAGGTCCTCGTCCGTCAGCTTCGCGAACAGCACCGGCGGGACCGTGAAGGGGGTGCCGGAGGGCACCGCGGTCAGGGACCGCGCCTCGTCCGCGGTGACCCAGCGCGCGGTGTCGTCCGGCAGGGTGAACGCGGCACGCATCGCGGCCGAGGTGGTCGGGATGAACGGCTCGGAGACCACCGCGTACAGGTGGATGAGGTTCATCGCCGTGCGCAGCGTGAGGGCCGCGCCGTCCTTGTTCGTCTTGATCTCGAGCCAGGGGGCCTTCTCCTCCAGGTAGGAGTTGCCGGCCGACCACAGGGCGCGCAGCGCCGCCGCCGCCTTGCGGAACTGGATGGCCTCCATCTGCTCCTCGTACTCCGCGAGCAGCCGGGCGATCTCCGCGCCGAGCCTGGCCTCCGCCTCGCCCGGCTCGCCGCCCTCGGGGACGGCCTCGCCGAAGCGCTTGCGGGAGAACGACAGGACGCGGTTGACGAAGTTGCCGAGGGTGTCGGCCAGGTCCTTGTTCACCGTGGCCGTGAAGTGCTCCCAGGTGAACGACGAGTCGTCCGACTCCGGGGCGTTGGCCATCATGAAGTAGCGCCAGTAGTCGGCGGGCAGGATGTCGAGCGCGTCGTGCGTGAACACGCCCCGGCGCTGCGAGGTGGAGAACTTGCCGCCGTAGTAGTTCAGCCAGTTGAAGGCCTTGATGACGTCGACCTTCTTCCACGGCGCCCGGGTGCCCAGCTGGGTCGCCGGGAACATCACGCTGTGGAAGGGGACGTTGTCCTTGCCCATGAACTGCGTGTAGTGGACGTCCGCGTCCGACTCCCACCACCACGAGCGCCAGTCGCGGTTCTCCGGGTCCTGGTCCGACCACTCCTTCGTCGCGCCGATGTACTCGATCGGGGCGTCGAACCACACGTAGAAGACCTTGCCCTCGGCCGCCAGGTCCGGCCAGGTGTCCGCGGGGACCGGGACGCCCCAGTCCAGGTCACGGGTGATCGCCCGGTCGTGCAGGCCCTCCGTGAGCCACTTGCGGGCGATGGAGGACGCCAGCACCGGCCAGTTGTCGGCCCGCTCGTCCACCCACGCCTCGACCTCGTCGGCCAGCGTCGACTGGAGCAGGAAGAGGTGCTTGGTCTCGCGGACCTCCAGGTCGCTGCTGCCGCTGATCGCCGAGCGCGGCTCGATCAGGTCCGTCGGGTCCAGGACGCGGGTGCAGTTCTCGCACTGGTCGCCGCGGGCCTTGTCGTAGCCGCAGTGGGGGCAGGTGCCGATGATGTAGCGGTCCGGGAGGAAACGGCCGTCGGTCACCGAGTAGACCTGGCGGATCGCCCGCTCCTCGATGAAGCCGTTCGCCTTCAGCTCGCGGGCGATCTCCTGGGTGATCTCGTGGTTCTGCGGGGAGGAGCTGCGGCCGAAGTAGTCGAACGCCAGGCTGAACCCGTCGTAGATCGCCTTCTGCTGCTCGTGCGCCTGGGCGCAGAACTCCGCCACCGGCAGGCCCTGCTCCTGGGCGGCCAGCTCCGCGGGGGTGCCGTGCTCGTCCGTCGCGCAGATGTACAGGACGTCGTGGCCGCGCTGGCGGAGGTACCGGGAGTACACGTCCGCCGGGAGCATGGACCCCACCATGTTGCCCAGGTGCTTGATCCCGTTGATGTACGGAAGGGCGCTGGTGATGAGGTGTCGAGCCATCGGGGGCTGCTCCCAGGTCGGGTTGTTTTACGAACCTGGAAATGGTAGCCGACACGGGTCGGCCGCCCGCTTGCCGTTTTACGGGGTGGGAAGCGGGCGGCCGGGGTGCTGTTCCGGTGGCTTTTCCTGCGGGTGCTTACGGGCGCCAGTTCGTGAGGACGCCCTCGTAGAGCTCGGCGTCCGTCAGCTCGCGGGGGGTGGGGCCCGCGTGGAAGAACGACACGTTGTCCGTCTTCAGCTTGCGGAGGTAGTCGAACGCCTTGTTGTCGTGCTCGCCGAACGCGACGAACGAGAAGAACACCTCGGGGTGCTTCTTCGCGGCGGCCGTGAGGGCCTGGGTGGCCGGGGTCTTCGCGTCGGGCGCGCCGTCCGTCTGGAAGATCACGAGGGCGTTGGCCTTGGGGTCTGCGGACTTCTTGTGGTGGGCGAGGACCGCGTCTACGGCGACGTGGTAGCTCGTACGGCCCATGCGGCCGAGGGAGGCGTGCACGTCGTCGATCTTCGTGGCGCGGTCGGGGTCGGTGGGGGTGAGGTCGGTGGTGCCGTCGACCTCCGTCGAGAAGAAGACGACGTGGACGGTGGGGGTGTCGGCGGGGTCCAGGTGCTCGGCGAGGGCGAGGGTCTGGTCGGCGAGGGCCTGGGCGGAGCCGTCCTTGTAGTACGGGCGCATGCTCGCGGAGCGGTCGAGCACGAGGTAGATCTTGGCGGGGGTGTGCTGTCTGTTGAGCTTGGCCAAGGTGTGGGCGACGGGGTTCTGGGGCTCGGGTGTCTCGGTGTCGGCCTCAGGTGCCGGTGCGGGTGCCTGTGCCGGCGTCGTCTCGGCCTCGGCTTCGCCTTCGGCCTCGGTCTTGTTCCCACCCGCACCACCCGTGCTGCTTTCGTCGTCGGGTGCGGGTGGCCCCTGCGGGGCGTCCTCGCCGTCGGCGGCTGCGGGCTCGTCCGACGCCGACTCGTCCTCGACGGCCTCCGCCGTCTCGGCCTCCGGCTCGGCTGCTACGGGCTCGTCGGCCTCCGGCTCTTCGGCGACGGCCTCCGCCGCGACCGGCTCCTCGGCCGTGGGCTTCTCCTCGGCCTCTGGCTCTGCCGCGACGGCCTCCGCCGCGACCGGCTCCTCGGCCGTGGGCTTCTCCTCGGCCTCCGGCTCTTCCGCGACGGCCTCCGCCGCGACCGGCTCCTCGGCCGTGGGCTTCTCCTCGGCCTCCGGCTCTGCCGCGACCAGCTCCTCCGCGACGGGCTGCGGCTCCTCGGCTATCGGCTCCTCGGCCGCAGGCTCAGCCTCGACCGGCTCGTCCTCGGCCTTGGCCTTCTCCTCGGCCTGCGGCTCCTCGGCCGCAGGCTCAGCCTCGACCGGCTCGTCCTCGGCCTTGGCCTTCTCCTCGGCCTGCGGCTCCTCGGCGACGGGCTCTTCGGCCGCGGGCTCCGCCTCGGCCACCGGCTGCTCGGCCGGCTCCTCCTGAGGATCGGCCTTCTCCTCCACCTTGGGCTCCGCCTCGGCGGCCGGCTCGTCCTCGGGCTTGGGCTCCGCCGTGACCGGCTTCTCCTCGGTCACCGGCTTCCGTTCCGCCGCCGGGGGCTCCTTGGGGACCGTGACGTTGTCGAAGGCTGCCGCCACCAGCTCGTGTTCGTCGTCCGCCGCCGTGCGGGGCTCCGGGATCGTTGCCGTCGGGGTGTTCGCGACCGGTGTCGTCGGGGTTGCCTCCTGGGAAGGGGACGCATCCTCGGGCTGGGGACCCCGGCCCTTGCGTGGCCTGCTGAACGCGTTTCGCAGGAGAGTGAGAATGCCCATGTGCGGAACCCTTCGCGTGAGGTGAGCCGTCGAACCCTGGCCAGGACGGACACGTAAGGTTAGCGGCGGTCGGTGTCAATACCGCCCCCTGCCCTCGGGAACCGTGCCGCTGCTCGGGATTCACCCGTCGTTCACCGCCATGCCGCGCACATGCACAGACGCACCCCTAGCGTCACGTTCACACCAAGGGCACGCAAGGGGAGAGCAAAGTGCGCAAGCTGCTGCCGATCATCGGGACGCCGTCCGCGGCCCACCCCGGCGGGCGTTCCGCCATGACCTGTCGTTTCCGGTGCGGTGACGCCTGCTTCCACGAGGTCCCCAACACCAGCGACAACGCGTACGTCGGCGACGTCATCTCCGGTGCGCTGAGCCGCCGTTCGATGATGCGCGCCGCCGCCGTCGTGACGGTGGCGACCGCCGCCGCGGGCACCGTGGCGGGGACCGTGGGGGCCCCGGCCGCCTCCGCCGCGCCGACGGCCGGGAAGGGCGGGTGGCCCGCCGGGAAGGGTGACGGTGCGCGCGGGCTGCGGTTCGGCGCCGTCGCGCCCAACACGGTCGACGCGGTCGTCGTGCCGGACGGCTACCGGCAGAACGTCGTCATCCGCTGGGGCGAGCCCATCCTGCGCGGTGCCCCCGCCTTCGACCCCGAGCACCAGACCGCCGCCGCCCAGGCCGGTCAGTTCGGGTACAACAACGACTTCCTCGCGCTGCTGCCCCTGCCGGGCGAGCACGGCCGGCAGCTCCTCGTCGCCAACCACGAGTACACCGACGAGGTGCTGATGTTCCGCGGCTACGACGCCGCCAACCCCACTCGGCAGCAGGTCGAGGTCGCCTGGGCGGCGCACGGTCTGTCCGCCGTCGTGGTGGAGGAGGACCGCCGTACCGGGAAGCTCACGCCCGTGCCGCGCCACCACCTCAACCGGCGCGTCACCGCCACCACCGAGTTCCGGCTCACCGGGCCCGCCGCCGGGTCGGACCTGCTGAAGACCTCCGCCGACCCGACCGGCACCAAGGTGCTCGGCACGCTGAACAACTGCTCCGGCGGCACCACCCCGTGGGGCACGACCCTGCACGGCGAGGAGAACTTCAACCAGTACTTCGCGAACAGCGGCCGCCCCACCGACAAGCGCTACGGCATCGGCACCGGCGCCACCGAGCGCAAGTGGGAGCGTTTCGACCAGCGGTTCGACGTCGCCCGGGAGCCCAACGAGGTGCACCGGTTCGGGTACGTCGTCGAGTTCGACCCGTACGACCCGTCGTCCACGCCGCGCAAGCACACCGCGCTCGGCCGGTTCAAGCACGAGGCCGCCACCGTGCGGCTGACCGCCGACGGGCGGCCGGTCGTCTACTCGGGCGACGACGAGCGGTTCGACTACTTCTACAAGTTCGTGAGCAGCAAGCGGATGCGGAAGGGGTCGGGCCGTGCCGTGCGCGAGCACAACCTCTCGCTGCTCGACGAGGGCACCCTGTACGTCGCCCGGCTCACCGGTGACTCCCCGGCCGCCGAGATCGACGGGACGGGCACGCTGCCCGCCGACGGTGAGTTCGACGGCAGCGGCGCGTGGATCCCACTGGCCACCGCGACCGCCGACGGCGCCGTCTCGCACGTCGAGGGCATGACCGCCGACGAGGTGTTCGTCTTCACCCGCCTCGCCGGTGACAAGGTCGGCGCCACCAAGATGGACCGGCCCGAGGACATCCAGCCCAACCCGGTCTCCGGCAAGGTGTACGTCGTCCTCACCAACAACTCCAACCGCGGGGTCGGCGCCAACGCGAAGGCCGACGAGGCCAACCCGCGCACCGCCAACAAGCACGGGCACGTCCTGGAGCTCACCGAGCGGCGCAACCGGCCGGAGTCGCTGACCTTCGCCTGGTCGCTGTTCCTGGTCGCCGGCGACCCGGACGACCCGGCCACCTACTTCGCCGGGTTCCCGAAGGACCAGGTCAGCCCGATCTCCTGCCCGGACAACGTGGCCTTCGACCCGCACGGCAACCTGTGGATCTCCACCGACGGCAACCAGCTCGGCTCGCACGACGGCCTGTTCGGCGTGGCCACGCGCGGCGAGCGGCGCGGTGAGCTGAAGCAGTTCCTGACCGTGCCGACCGGCGCCGAGACCTGTGGGCCGATCGTGCAGGACCGGCGCGTCCTGGTCGCCGTGCAGCACCCCGGGGAGATCGACGGCGCGTCCGTGGAGAAGCCCGCGAGCACCTGGCCCGACGGGCCCGGCAAGATCGTGCGGCCCGCGGTCGTCGCGGTGTGGCGGGCGGACGGGCGGGACATCGGCGTCTGAGCCGTCTGTCCTGTGACGTCGTCCGTGTGACGTCGTCCGCGTGACGTCGTCCGTGCGGCGGGGGCCGTGGTCTCCGCCGCACCGGGCATCGGTCACCGGTCCCGGTCCGCCGCCTCCACGCGCGTGAGGAACGCGGCCAGGGCTTCGTCGAAGGCCGCCGGGGACTCCAGGTTGGGCAGGTGGGCGGTGCGGGGGATCACCGCGAGGGTCGCGTCGGGGAGCGCGGCGTGCAGGGAGCGGGCCTCGGCGACCGGGGTGTACGTGTCGTCCTCGCCGACGACCACCAGCGCCGGGACGGTGACCTCGGCCAGCAGGGGGCGGTAGTCGGGGCGTTCGGCCCGGCCGCGCAGGGCCGCGGCGGCGCCCTCGGGGGAGGTGGCCGTCATCATGCGGTGGACGTGGGCCTTGACCTCGGGGTCGGCGTAGGGGGCGACCATCTTCTCCAGGACCTCGTCGGCGTAGCCGCGCAGGCCCTCGGCGAGCAGCCGGTCGGCCATGGCGGCCCGGGCCGCCTTCCCCGCGCTCGTCTCGGGTGCCGCCGAGGTGTCCGCGAGGACCAGGCCCCGGACGCGGTGGCCGAAGCGGGCGTAGCACTCCAGGGCGATCTGGCCGCCCATGGACAGGCCGGCCAGGACGAAGCGGTCCACGCCGAGGGTGTCGAGCAGGTCCTCGACGTCCTCGGCGAAGCGGGACAGCGGGGTGCGGCCGGGGGTGACGGGGGAGGCGCCGTAGCCGCGCAGGTCGGGCGCCACGACCCGGCGTTCCGCCGCGAACGCGGCCACCTGGGGAGCCCACATCGTGCGGTCGAAGGGGTGGCCGTGGATCAGGACAAGGGGAAGCCGGGGGGAATCCGCACCTTTGTCCTCGTATGCGAGGAAGGGGGTCATGGGAGCGACCCTAGGCGGGGCCAACTCCTCGGTGCAATATCGTCTTTGCCCTCGGTGCAATGCCGGGACGAGGGTGTGGGCGAGGGGGAGGGGGCCGGGCGTGGAGTCCTATCGGCGCATCGTCGAGCGGATCGCCGGTGACATCCGGGACGGGCGGCTGCTGCCGGGGCAACGGCTGCCGCCGCAGCGGGTGTTCGCGCGGCGGCACCGCATCGCGCCGTCCACCGCCGGGCGGGTCTACGGCGAACTCGTGCGGCGCGGGCTGGTCGTGGGCGAGGTGGGGCGGGGGACGTTCGTGCGGGCCGCGCCCGGGGCGCCGGCGGGGCGGGCGCTGGTGGAGGGCGGCGGGCCGCGCGACGTGGTGAACCTGGAGCTCAACTACCCCTCCGTACCAGGCCAGTCGGAGTTGCTGGCCCCCGCGCTGGCCCCGCTGCTGCGCCCCGACGTCCTCACCGAGGCCCTGCGCCCGGCCCCGGCCGTGGGGACGCCGGCCGCCCGCGAGGCCGCCGCGGCACTGCTCGCCGTCCCGGGCGGTGCCGCGCGGGCCGGGTGGCGGCCCGAGGCGGGGCAGGTGCTGTTCACCGGGAACGCGCGGCAGGCCATCGCCGCCGCGCTCGGCTCGCTGGTGCCGGCCGGGGGGCGGGCCGGGGTGGACGAGCTGACGTATCCGCTGGTCAAGGAGATCGCCGGGCGGCTGGGGGTGCGGCTGGTGCCGGTCGGCGGGGACGAGGAGGGGATGCGGCCGGACGCCCTGGCCGCGACGCACCGCTCGGGCGCGCTGTCCGCCCTGTACCTCCAGCCGGCGCTGCACAACCCGACCTCGCGCGCAACCGGTGAGCGGCGGCTGGCCGAACTCGCCGCGGTGATCGGCGACCTGGGGCTGCCGGTCGTGGAGGACCGGATCTGGTCCTTCCTGCGGCCCGGTGCCGTGCCGCTCGCCGCGCACCTGCCCGGCCTCGCGCACGTCGTCGACGGGCTGTCCAAGCGGGTCGCGCCGGGGCTGACCGTCGGGTTCCTCGTCGTCCCGCCGGAGCGGGTGGAGACGGTCGCCGCGGCCGTGCGGTCCGGCGGGTGGAGCGCGGGGCGGTTCGCGCTGGAGGCGGCGGTGCGGTGGCTCGGGGACGGGACGGTGGAGCGGCTGGTCGCGGCCAAGCGGGAGGACGCGCGGCGGCGGCAGGAACTGGTGCGCGAGCACCTGGCCGGGCTGCGCGTGCGCAGCGACCCCGGCGCCTACGTCGCCTGGTGGGAGCTGCCCGCGCCCTGGCGGGCCGACACCTTCACCGCCGCCGCGGCCGCACACGGCATCGCCGTCACCCCGGGCACCGCCTTCACCGTCGACCCGCACCGCACCCCGGACGCCGTCCGTCTGGGCCTGGCCTCGGCCCCGCCACGCACCCTGGAACGAGCGCTGCGAACCCTGGCCGACGTCGCCCGCGCGGGCCCGCCCGGCGGGTGAGCCGGGTGAGGGTGGCCGCCGTCAGGCCGGGGAGGGCACCGCACGCCGGGCGCCGTCAGGCCCTCGCTCGGCCCGGTTGTGTCGGGGAGCCCGGGGTCGGTGTCGGGGGCGTGCGGCGGCGGCTGCGGAGGGAGGCGCGGCGGGTGAGCCAGGTGATGGCGGCCGCCGTGAGGCCCAGGACGAGCAGGAGCCATGACGCGGTGCGCAGGGTCGCGGTGAGGGCGTCGTAGACGGCGGCGGCGGCCGGGCGGTGGGCCGGGTCGCGCAGGTCGGCCAGGGTGAGGCGGCGCCCGATGGCCACCGCGAGGCCCAGGAACGCCCCGCCCAGCGCGGTGCCCAGCGCGGTCGCGGTGACGGCGCGGCGGCGGCACGCGGCGACGGTGATCCCGGCGGCGCCGCAGAGCACGGCCGCGAGCGGCAGCCAGAATCCGGCGGTGTGCAGCACGTGGTAGCCCTTCCTCAGGGCCGCCAGCTCCCCCGGCGGCAGGACCGCGACGGGCCGGTGCTCGACCGGGAGGCGGGCGGCGAACGGGGCGTGGTCCTCGGTGAGGCTGCGCTTGAGCGGGGTGGTGACCGTGGCCAGGTCGACGGTCACGGGTCCGGCGCGGGTGTCGTCGTGCAGGGCCGTCATCACCGCCGCGTGCGCGGCCTGGTTGCCCGCGTCCCAGGCGGTGCGGAAGGCGCGGGTCGCGGTGAAGGAACGGGCCGCGTCCTCGGCGAAGACCCGGTTCACGCCGATCTCCTGCGCGATGCCGTCGCCCACGGTGTCCGCGACGGCGTCCCGCACCGCCGGGTCGGCGGCCAGCGGGGCCATCGTGGTGACGTAGCGGTCGGTGTCCGTCAGGTCGTACGCCGCCCAGGCCGCCAGCGTGCCCAGCGGCACGAGCAGGCAGGCGAGCGCGATCAGGACGGCCGAGGAGGCGGTCCTCAGACGGGGCGACACCCTTCAAGGCAACGGCGCCGGAGGGCGCACCGCGAGCGAGCGTGGGCCGTTCGGGTGGGCGGTCCGGCGCCTAGGGGGTGTCCGCCGGTGCGCCATGATGGGCCCGTGGACTTCGAGCCGTACCGGGGCGAGTTGGTGGCGTACTGCTACCGCATGCTGGGCTCCTTCCACGAGGCCGAGGACCTGGTGCAGGAGACGATGCTGCGCGCCTGGAAGGCCCGCGACCGCTACGACGCCACGCGCGCGTCCGTGCGGACCTGGCTGTACCGGATCGCGACCAACGCCTGCCTGACCGCGCTGGAGGGGCGCGCGCGGCGGCCCCTGCCGTCCGGCCTGGGCGCGCCGGGCGAGGACATCGGGGCGCCGCTCACGCCGGCCCTGGACGTGCCGTGGCTGGAGCCGTTCCCGGACGCGCGCCACGACGCGGAGGCGCGGGCGGACCTGCGGCTGGCGCTGGTGGCGGCGCTCCAGGTGCTGCCGCCGCGCCAGCGGGCCGTGCTGGTGCTGCGGGAGGTGCTCCAGTTCACCGCCGCCGAGGTCGCCGACCAGCTGGGGACGACGGCCGCGGCCGTGAACAGCGCGCTGCAGCGGGCCCGCGGGGCCGTCGCGGAGGTGGGCGGCGCGGACGAGGTGACCGAGCCGGGCGATCCCGAGGTGCGCGCGGTGGTCCAGCGGTACGTGTCCGCGTTCGAGGCGGCCGACGTGCCCGCGCTGGTGCGGCTGCTCACCGACGACGCGGTCCTGGAGATGCCGCCGGTGCCGCTGTGGTACCGGGGCAGCCGCGCCTACGGCCGGTTCCTGGACCGGGTGTTCGCCCTGCGCGGCACGGGCTGGCGCATGACGGTCCTGACCGCCAACGGGCAGCCCGCGCTCGCCGCGTACGCGCCGGAGCCGGACGGCGGGCACCGGCTGCACTCCCTCCAGGTGGTCACGGTCACCGGCGGCCGGGTCGCCCGCACCGTGGTGTTCGCCGACCCGCGGGTGGGCGAGGCGTTCGGCCTGCCCGCGAGGACCGACGGGGACGGGTTCCGCCCGGAGCGATGAACCGGGCCGGTGCCGCCGGTACGTACCGGTGAGCACCGAGCGAAGGGACACCCCTCATGAGCGTCATCGTCATCGAGTTCCTCACCCTGGACGGCTTCGCGTCCGACCCGGACGGCTCCCAGGGCACGCCGGGCGGCGGCTGGGCCTTCCGGCACGGCCCCGAGGCGGTCGCCGGGGACAAGTTCCGGCTGGGCGCCACCCTCGACGAGGGGGTCCTGCTGCTGGGCCGCACCACGTGGGAGCTGTTCTCGCGGATCTGGCCCGGACGCGACGACCCCTTCGCGGCGCGCATGAACGCCGTCCCCAAGCAGGTCGTCTCCCGGACCCTGACCGACACGTCGGCGTGGGCCCGCTCCGGGGTCGTCGGCGGCGACCCGGTCGAGGCCGTGCGGCGCGAGGAGCGCGACGTGATCGTCACCGGCAGCCTGGGCGTGGTGCGCGCGCTGATGGCCGCGGACCTGGTCGACGAGTACCGGCTGCTGACCTTCCCCACCGTGCTCGGCGCGGGCCGGCGGCTCTTCCCGGACGACGGCCCGCAGGCCGACCTGGAGTGCGTGTCGGCCGAGCGGGCCGGCGCCGCCGTCCTCGGGCGGTACCGCAGGACGGCGGCGTGACGGGGTGACGGGCGGGGGCGGCGGGGCTACCGGACGCGGTGGCCCTCCGCGTCCTCGCGGGTGTAGTAGCGGTAGAAGAGCAGCAGGAACGCGCCCGCCGAGACCGCGAGCGACATGAGCACCGCGCGGCCCACGCTCGCGTCGGTCTGGCTGTAGCTGAAGCCGAACGCGCAGCCGATGAACGCCGTCCACAGCCCGGCGTGCAGTTCGCGGGGCAGGCGCCGGGTCACGGTCCGCACGGCCACGTACAGCACCATGAACGCGAGGGCCGTGACGAAGCCGAACAGGACGTTCCAGCCCGTGATGGGGCCGCCCGAGCGGCGGATCTCGGCGGTCCAGTAGCCGTAGACGAGGCCGAGCGCGACGGGCGTCACCCAGGCCATGACCCGGTGAACGCTCGCGTCGAAGACGTCGCGTGTCCGGTGCATCCCGGTGGGCGTGCCCGCGGTGGGTGCGGCGTTGGCCATGGGAGCACTCCTTTCTCCTCGCTGCTCCTGGCAGCTCCTCGCCCCGGCTTCCAGGGCACACCCGCGGCGGAGCGGGGGCAACTCGGGCGGCGTCGGCGCGGATGCGGGCCCGTGCGGGCCGTGCTTGTCTGGGCCCATGAAGCGGAGGGCCCGAGCCGGACGCCCGCCCGCGCCGTCGCACGTCCCGGGCCGGCCGGGCGTCGCCACAGCCGTCGTGCAGCGCCTGAACCCGGCCCCGCGCCGGGCCGTGCTCCAGCGGCAGCAGCTGCTGCGGTTCCGGGGGCACAGCGTCACCTGGCTGGTGCCGCTGCTGCTCCTCGTGACCATCACGGTGGTCGACTTCAACACCACGGGACGGTTCCGGATCGTCTCGTGGTGCGTGTTCGTGTCGGCGATCGCCGCGGCACTGTGCGGGGTGTGGACGACGGCGGCGTTCGCCGTGCTGTCGCTCGCCACCTACGTCGGCACGGACGTCGTCGCCGCCGAGCAGTACAAGTCCGGGCCGTCCGACTTCGTCCTGGTCGCCGTCGGCGGGGTGCTGTCCGTGCTGGCCTGCGAGCTGCGGGTGCGCGGGGAGCAGCGGCTGATGCACATGATGGACGTCGCCGACACCACGCGCCGCACCGTGCTGCGCCCGCTGCCGCCGTCCTGGGGCGGCCTCGACCACGCGGCGGTGTACCTCGCCGCCGACGCCGAGGCCCGGGTCGGCGGCGACTTCTACGACGTCCAGCCCGGCCCGCACGGCACCCGCGTCCTCGTCGGGGACGTGCAGGGCAAGGGGCTCGGCGCGGTCGAGGCGGCGGCCGCGCTGCTCGGCACGTTCCGGGAGGCGGCCTACCACGAGGCGGACCTGGCGGTCGTCGCCCGGCGCCTGGAGACCCGGATGCGCCGGCACCGCCTGCACCTCGGGGCGCTCGGCCGGTCGGACGGCGACCGGTTCGCGACCGCGGTCCTGGTCGGCTTCCCCCAGGACGACGAGGGGTACGTCGACCTGGTCGGCTTCGGGCACGAGGCGCCGCTCGCCGTCGGCCCGGACGGCTCCGTGCGCCGCCTGCCGCAGGGCGACGGGCTGCCGCTCGGCCTCGCCGACCTCACCGGCGACCCGGGCCCGCCCCCGGTGCGGCGCGTGCCGCTCGCCCCCGGGGAGACGGTGCTGATGGTCACCGACGGCGTCACCGAGGCCCGCGACGAGCAGGGCTGCTTCTACCCGCTCGCCGACCGGCTGGCCCGCGCCGTCGCCCGCGACCCCCGGCTCGCCGAGCCCGCCCGGCTGGTGCGGTTCGTGCGCGACGGCACACTGCGGCACTGCGGCGGGCACCTCGCCGACGACACGACGGTCTTCGCGGTACGGCGCACCGCGCGCGACACCCCCGTACGGGGACGTTCGCCGTCCTGACACCCCTCTTTGCAGGCGCAGCGGTTACGGTGCTGACGTACGTGATCGAAGGGGGAGGGGACCATGCCCGGAACCGTGCTGCTGCTGGCGGCCTCGCCCGTGGGCCGGGGACGCCTGGTCGACGCCGCCTCCGTGCTGCCCGTGCTCGCGGCGGTGCCGCCCGCGGTGCTCGCGGGGACCGACACGGCGAACGTCGTGGAGCTCGCCGACCCCCTGGAGCCACAGGCCGTCCTGACCCGGCTGCGGGCCGCCGCGACGGCGCCCGGACCGCTGACGCTGTTCGTCACCGGCCAGCTCCAGCTCGACCGGCGCCAGCGGCTGCCGCACCTCGCGCTCGCCCGCACCACGCCCGCCACCGTGCGCTACACGGGCCTGCCCTGGCACTGGCTGCGCGAGGAGCTGCGGCTGCGCCCGCCCGGCAGCACCACCCTCGTCGCCGACCTGCACGCGGACGCCGAGTCCTGGGCGTGGCTGGGCGCCAACCCCCTCGACTGCGGGCGCACCACCGCCGTCTACGGACGGATCGCGCCGCCGCGCGGGCGGCGGACGGTGGCCGCCCCGACCTACATGAAGGCGGTCGCCACGATCCTGCGCAGCGGCAGCCGTCCGGCGGTGGACCAGCTCCACCAGGCGGCCGTGACCCGCGTGACCGCCGACGGGGAGGTCGGCGACCTGCTCCTGCCCCAGCACCTCGTCCCGGCCCAGCAGCAGTGGCCGGTGCCCGCACCGGCCGGGACCGGGCAGCAGCCGGTGGTCGCGCCCGGCGGGGCGTTCCCCCAGCCGCCGCCGCTGCCCGCGCCCGCGGGCGGTGCGGAGCCGGTCGCCGTGGCCGGGGCTCCGGCAGCCGTTCCCGCCGCCCGGCCGTCCGCGCCCGGCGCGTCCACCGACCCGCACACCGCCATCTCCGCCGCCGTCAAGGACGGACGGCACCGCGAGGCCGACGACCTCGCCGCCCAGTGGGAGCGGCAGGCGCGCGAGACCCACGGCGAGGGGTCCGACCAGGCCCTGCACTGGGCCGAAGTGCGCGCCGACCTCGCCATGTTCGCGGGCGACGCCGAGCGCAGCTGCCGCACCTGGCTGACCGTCGCCGAGGCCCGCCTCGCCGCCGGCCAGCCCGCCGACGCGCCCGCCGTGGAGGCCGCCGTCGACCGCGCCCACCACCAGTGGGGGCGCATCGGCGACCCCGCCCGCGCCCGTGAGCTCGGCCCCGCCCTCGCCGATCTCCGGCGCCGGGTGCCGGGCCGGCGGGAGGGCGCGCTGGACGACGTACGGGGACGGTTGCGGGACTTGCAGACGCAGGTGTAGTCGTCCGGCTACGCTCTGCTACATGGCGAACATCCGTGAACTCGACCCGAGCGCGTCGCCGTTGGACTACTTCGGCTACGAGCTGCGGCGCAAGCGGGAAGCGGCGGGCATGCGGCTGGCCGACCTGGGGTCCGTGATCTTCTGCACGGGGTCACTGGTCGGCCAGATCGAGACGGCGAAGAAGGTCCCCACGCGGGAGTTCGCCGAACGGGCGGACGCGGCGCTGATGACCGACGGGTTCTTCTCCCGCCTGGTGGGGCTGGTGCTGCGGAGCCAGTTGCCGACGTGGTTCCAGGCCTACGCCGACATGGAGGCGAAGGCGACGTACATCTCCACGTATCAGGCCCAGATCGTCTACGGCCTCCTGCAGACCGAGCCTTACGCCCGCGCGGTGCTGGCGACCGGTGTACGGGAGCGGCTTGACGAGCTGGTGGCCGCGCGGATGGAACGGCAGCGCATCCTGACGCGTGAGCAGCCGCCGTTGATCTGGATCATCCTCGATGAGGCGGCGCTCCACCGACCCGTCGGGGGGCAGGAGATCATGCGGCAACAACTCGCCCACCTGTTGGACTTCCTTCACCGCAGGTGGGTGCGTATCCAGGTGCTGCCGTTCGGAGCGGGTGAACACGCCAGTCTGATCGGGTCGTTCAACACCCTGCGCTTCGACGACCATCCGGACATCGTCTACACCGAGGACCTGATCTCGGGACACATGACTGCCAGCCCGGACGCGGTCCGCGAAGCCGCCCTTCGTTACGCTCACTTGCAGGCGTCCGCCCTCTCCGTAGAGGATTCGGCGGCATTGATCGCCCGCGTGATGGAGGAACGCTATGGCCGTGCAGCTCGACCCGACGATGCGGTGGCGTAAGTCCTCGTACAGCGGCAACACCGGCGGCGATTGCGTCGAGGTCGCCGACACCCCCACCCTCGTCGCCGTACGCGACTCCAAGAACCCCGACCACGGCACCCTCACGCTCACGCCGAAGGCCTTCGCCGCGTTCGTGGGGTTCGTGTCAGCGTCCTGACAGCGCCGTGTCAGGGCTCCCCAACACGCTGGGGGGCATGAAGAGTTCGGCGATCGCAGTCACGGGACTGCGCAAGGCATACGGCGACAAGGTCGTGCTCGACGGCATCGACCTGGACGTCGCCGAGGGATCGGTCTTCTCCCTGCTCGGACCCAACGGGGCGGGCAAGACCACGACGGTGAACGTCCTGACCACCCTGGTCGCGGCGGACGCCGGCACCCTACGGGTCGCCGGGCACGACGTGTCCGGCGCCACCCGAGAGGTGCGCGCGGCGATCGGCGTGACGGGACAGTTCGCCGCGGTGGACGACCTGCTGTCGGGCCGCGAGAACCTGCGGCTGATGGCGGACCTGAAGCGGGTGCGTGACCGGCACGGGGTGGTCGGGGGGCTGCTGGAGCGGTTCGACCTGACGGAGTCGGCGGACCGGCTGGTGTCGACGTACTCGGGCGGGATGCGCCGCAAGCTGGACCTGGCGATGACGCTGGTCGGCGGCCCGCGGATCATCTTCCTCGACGAGCCCACGACGGGCCTGGACCCGCGCAGCCGGCGCACCCTGTGGGGCATCGTGCGCGAGCTGGTGGCCGAGGGGACCACGGTGTTCCTCACCACCCAGTACCTGGAGGAGGCCGACCAGCTCGCCGACCGGATCGCGGTGCTCGACCAGGGCCGCGTGGTCGCCCAGGGGACCCCCGACGAGCTGAAGCGGCAGATCCCCGGCACCCACGTACGGCTGCGGTTCGCCGACGGCGACGCGCTCGACGCGGCGGCGCGGGTGCTGGCCGGGGCCACGCCCGACGACCAGGAACTGACCCTGCGGGTGCCCGGCGACGGGGACGTCAAGTCGCTGCGGTCCCTGCTGGACCGGTTGGACGAACACCGGATCGCAGCCCAGGAGTTCTCCGTGCACACGCCGGACCTCGATGACGTCTTCCTCGCCCTGACCGGGCGCCCGAGCGCGGAGGAGAGCGCGAAGTGAGCAGTGTCCCGTCGGCCTGGACCGACTCCGTGATCATGCTGCGCCGCAACCTGACGCACACCCGGCGCAACCCGATGGTCCTGTTCAACGCGGTGCTGTTCCCCGTGGTGATCATGCTGCTGTTCGTGAAGGTGTTCGGCGGCGCGTTCAGCGTGGGCGGCGCCTACGTCGACTACGCGACGCCGGGCATGCTCGTGATGGCCGTCGCCTACGGGCTCGGCGCCACGGCGATGGCCGTCCACGACGACATGGCGAAGGGCGTCATCAACCGCTTCAAGGTCATGGACGTCTCCCGCGGTGCGGTGCTGACCGGGCAGGTCGTGGTCACCACGGTGCGCTGCCTGGCCGCCAACGCCGCCATCGTCGGCGTGGCGTTCGCGATGGGGTTCGACCCGGGGGCGGACGTCCTCGACTGGCTGGGCGTCGTCGGTCTCGTCGTCCTGCTGAGCTTCGCGACCGGCTGGCTCACCATCGCGCTGGGGCTCGCCGCGAAGAGCGCGGAGTCGGCGGGGCTGACGAGCGTGCCGCTCGTGATGCTGCCCTTCCTGAGCAGCGCGTTCGTCCCCGCGGACACCATGGGGGCCGGGGTGCGGCAGTTCGCCGAGTACCAGCCCTTCACCCCGATCATCGAGACCCTGCGCGGACTGCTGGCGGGCCACCCGTCGGGCGGCGACGCGCTGGCGGCCTTCGCCTGGTGCGCCGGGCTCTCCGTGGTCGGGTACCTGTGGGCGGTGTCCTCCTTCACGAAGCGGGCCTGACGGCCGGCCGCCCGCCGTTCACGGGGCGAGCGTGACCTCCACCAGCTCCGGCCAGGGGGTCCGCGCGCCTTCCCGGACCGCCTCGGCGTAGCGCGCCTCGCCGAGGCGGTCGCGCGCGTCCCGCTCGACGCGGGCCGCGTCCGGGTGGGAGCGGTCGAGCAGACCGCGTACCGCCGCGCTCGCCGCGAGCAGCCGCGCCGCCTGCCCGGGGTCGTCGCGGCGCAGCGCCAGGTCCGCGACCCCGACCAGCACCTGCGCGACGATCAGCGGCTGACCGGCCTCCGTGGCCGCCGCGCAAGCCGCCGCGCGGTGTCCGCGGGCCTCCTCCGGGTCCTCGGCGAGGTAGCCCAGCAGGTCGTGCGTGCCCGCGCGGACGACGGCCCGCTCCGCCTCGTCGCCCCACAGGTCCGACGCGACCGCGAGCTGGCGGCGCGCCCCGGCGCCGTCCCCGTCCGCCCGCGCGAGTTCCGCCTTCACCAGGGCCAGGTCGATCAGCGCGTCCGGCCAGGTGACCCCCCGGGCGAGCTGTTCGGCCCCGGCGACGGCGGCCGCGCAGGCTTCACCGTCGCCCAGCAGCCGGTACAGCCGCGCCTGGCGCGCCCGCATCCGGATCGCGTCCTCGGTCGCGCCGACCTCGGTGACCGCCGTGATCGCCTCCTCGTAGTGCGCGCAGGCCGCCGCGAACGCGCCGCGCGCGGCGACCAGGTCGGCCCGTTCGCTCAGCGCGAGCGACAGGCCGTAGCGCTCGCCGAGGGCGCGGAACGCGGCGACCGCGTTCTCCAAGTGCGCTTCCGCCTCGGGGCCGCCCCGGCCGAGCGCCACCCGCATCTTGCCCAGGTGCCACCGGCCCAGCGCCCGCACCCAGGGGTCCTCGTCGTCGAGCAGCGGCTCGAACGCGGCGAGCGCCTCGTGCGGTTCGCGCAGCAGGCGCTCCAGGGGGGTGACGAGGCGGAGCAGCGGGTAGCGACTGCCGTTGCCGCCGCCGTGGGCGAGCCGGTACGCCTCGTGGATCCACCGTTCGGCGTGGTGCTCGTCGCCCCGGCCGCCGCTGACGAACAGCACGACCAGCGCGTACGTCATGGCTCTGACCTCGTCGTCCGCCGGGCCGGGCGCGGTGGCGGCCGCGGTGAGCAGCTCGACGCCCTCGGCCTTGTGGCCGCTGAGCCACCAGTACCAGCCCGCGCCGGCCGCGAGCCGCATCGCCTCTTGGGCCTCGCCGGCCGCGAGGGCGCCGCGCAGGGCGGCGGCGATGTCGTCGTGCCCGGCCGACAGCCGCGCCAGCCAGGCGAGTTGACCCGCGCGGCGCAGGTGCGGCTCCGCGGTCTCGGCGAGGTGGGTGAAGTGGGCCAGGTGCGCGCGGCGCGTGCGCTCCGCCTCGCCCGTCTCGGCCAGCCGGTGCCCGGCGTACTCCTTGATCGTGCCGAGCATCCGGTAGCGGGGGGCCGCGCCGCCCTCGGCGGTCAGCAGGGACTTCTCGGTGAGCGCGGTGAGCAGTTCCAGCACTTCGTCCGCCGCCACCGGGCCGCCCGCGCAGACCGCTTCCGCCGCGTCCAGGCCGACCGGGCCCGCGAACACCGACAGCCGGCGCAGGACCGCCCGCTCCGCTTCGCCCAGCAGCTCCCAGCTCCAGTCGACCACCGCGCGCAGCGTCCGGTGCCGGGGCAGCGCGGTGCGGCTGCCGCCGGTCAGCAGGCGGAACCGGTCGTCGAGGCGGCTCGCCAGCTGCTCGGGTGACATCGTGCGCAGCCGGGCCGCGGCCAGCTCGATCGCCAGCGGCATGCCGTCCAGCGCCCGGCAGATCCGGGCCAGCGCCGCGCGCGTCCCGGCGTCGGCGGTGAGGTCCCGGCGCACCGCGGCGGCGCGGTCGCGCAGCAGCCGTACGGCGGGGGAGGCGTCCATGGAGTCCGGGTCGGTGTCCTCCGGGGGCAGGGCCAGGGGCTCGGCCTGCCACAGGGCCTCGCCGGTGATGCCGAGCGGTTCGCGGCTCGTCGCGAGGATGCGCAGCCGGCGGCACTCGCCGAGCACCCGGTGCGCGAAGAGCGCCGCGGCCTCGACGACGTGCTCGCAGTTGTCGAGGACCAGCAGGGCCTCGCGGTCGCGGACCGCGGCCACCAGGCGGTCCAGCGGCTCCGCGTGCGAGGGGCCGCCGAGCAGGGCGTCGCGCAGGCCGAGGCCGGTCAGCGCGGCCCGGGCCACGTCGCCGTCCGTCGCGGCCGGGGCGAGCGCGGCGAGCTCCACCAGCCAGGCCCCGTCGGGCAGTTCGCCGAGCAGGTTCCGCGCGGTCTCCGTGGCCAGCCGGGTCTTGCCCGAGCCGCCCGGCCCGATCACGGTGGTCAGCCGGTGCCCGGCGACGAGCGCGCGGAGGGCGGCCAGGTCGTCGTCCCGGCCGACGAAGCTGGTGAGCTCGGCGCGGAGGTTGGTGCGGGGGAGGTCGCGGGGGGTGGGGGTGGGGTGCTCGGGGTGTGGTGCGGACGGGTGCCGGGGTACGGACTCGCCCTGGTGTGCGCGCTCGGGCTCCTCGGGCCGTCCCCCCAGCTCGCCCCGCAGGAGGGCGACGTGCAGGGCGGCCAGCCGCGGGGACGGGTCGGCGCCCAGGGTGTCGGCCAGGGCCTCGCGGGCCCGCTGGTAGACCAGCAGGGCCTCGTTGTCCCGGCCGGCCGCGGCGAGGGCGCGCAGCAACGCGGCGACGAGCCGTTCGCGCACCGGGTGCGCGGCCACCAGGTCGGTCAGCTCGGGGACCAGCTCCGGGCCGCGCCCGAGGGCGAGTTCGGCGTCGTAGAACTCCTCCTGGGCGGCCAGGCGCAGCGCGTCGAGCCGGACGGCGGCGGCGTCGCACGCGTCGCTGTCCCGCAGCCCGACGTCCTGGAGGGCCGTGCCCCGGCACAGGCCGAGCGCCTCGCGCAGCAGCCGGGCCCGCGCGGGGACGTCGGCGCCGGGGGAACGGGCGGCGCCGAGGAGGCGTTCGAAGCGGACCGCGTCGACGGCGTCGGGCTCCAGCAGCAGGCGGTAGCCGTCGGGCCGCCCCTCGACGAGCCCGTCGGGCAGGAGCTTGCGCAGCCGGGACACCAGCCGCTGCAGGGCGTTCACCGCGTCGGCGGGCGGGTGCTCGCCCCAGATCCAGTCGACCAGCGCGCCCTTGGCGACCACCTGCCCCGGCCGCAGCGCGAGCGCGACGAGCAGCCCCCGCAGCCGGGCCCCCGGCACCTCGACCACCCCACCCGCGGGCCCGCGCACCACCAACGGCCCGAGCACCCCGATCACCACCCGCAGATTCTGACACGCCGCGGCCGGGCGACCCGGGCGGAAGGAGGTGCCCCGAGACGCACGCACGCCTGCCGGGGCCTGGCTAGCATGGTCGTCACAGCAGGTCAGAGGGGCGTCCGCGAGGCCCGGAGGGGACGGCGTCATAACCGAGCAGGCGATCTACCGGCACGTGCGGGAACTGCGCGCCCACTTCACGCCGCCGCCGGGCTTCACCCACCCCGAGATCAGCGACGGAAGCCTCGTCATTCCTCCGACTACTCGATCGTCACGGGCATCGGAACGTGGAAGCTCGACACCGGGGAACTGCCGCGCTGTTCGCGGAAGGACATGATGCTGCCGCCCGTGCCCACCCCCGAGCCCGGCTCCGGCACCGATGCCGGAGTCTGATGCGGGGCCGGTCGGGGGGTCGCTCTCGCGGGGACCGCGTTCGCGGCCGTGACGAGGGTGGCCACCGCGATCACCGCTGCGGCTACGCCGCGGGCGAGGCGGGTGGGCGGGTGTTCGTGGCGGGGGGTGGCGCGGTCGAGCACGACTACCTCGCAACGTCGGCGGCTCCGGATGGTCAGGCCGGAGATGACCAATCGGGCGACAGGCGGGGGTGAAGCCCTGTATTAAGCATGGTTAAGTCGTCGTTTAACCTAGGGGCAGTCCAACCCCAACGGCAAGGGCGTCACTGCGAGTTGGGGAGCGGGACATGGCCGAGCGGGACGAACCGGGCGTCATCGGCCGCCGCGTGCAGAAGCTGCGCGTGGACAAGGGCCTCACCCAGCGGCAACTGGCCGAGCCCACCTACACCCCCGCCTACGTCTCCACCCTGGAGGCCGGCCGCGTGCGCCCCTCCGACGAGGCCCTGCGCCACATCGCCGGCCGCCTCGGCGTCGACTTCGAGGAGCTGGCCACCGGCCGCCCCGCCCACCTCGGCACCGACCTGCGCCTGCGCCTCACCGAGGCCCAGCGCACCCTCGCCACCGGCGCCGCCGAGGACGCCGCCCGCCAGTACGCCGCCCTGCTCGCCGAGGCCGAGCGGCACGGGCTCGTCGAGGAACAGGCCACCGCCCTGCTCGGCCTCGGCGAGTGCGGCATCGACACCGGCGACCTCACCACCGCCCGCGCCCACTTCGAGCGCGCCGAGGCCCGCCTGGCCGACGCCCCCCTGCCCGCCCGCGTCCCCGCCCTGCGCGGCCGCGCCGTCACCCACTACCTCGCCGGTGAACTCCGCTACGCCGTCTACCTGCTGGAGTCCACCCTCGACGAACTCAACCGCGGCGGCCTGCACGACCCCGACGCCCTGCTCCTGCTGTACGCCTCCGCCATCGGCCCGTACATGGACATGGGCGCCCATGCCCGCGCCGCCCAGGCCGCCGAACTCGCCCTCGCCCTCGCCCCGCAGGTCGGCGACCCCGCCCTCGTCGCCCGCATGCACCGCTCCGTCGCCCGCACCCTCCTCGCCGAGGGCCGCATCGCCGAGGCCGACGCCTCCCTGGCCAAGGCGAGCGAGCTCTACCGCCAGCTCCAGCTCCGCACCGAACTCGCCAACTGCCACTGGATGCGCGGCTACGTCAGCGCCCAGCACGGCGACCTCGCCCGCGCCGAGGACGAGCTGCGCCAGGCGCAGAGCATGCTCGACGCCCAGCGCGCCGCCCTCTACAGCAGCCAGGTCGCCGTCGAACTCGCCGACGTGCTGCACCGGCGCGGCCGCTCCGACGAGGCCGCCGCCCAGCTGCACCGGGTCCTCGGCGACCTGTCCTCCGAGCGCGGCGCCGTCCACTCCGCCGCCGCACACCGCCTGCTCGGCATCATCGCCGAGGACGCCCGCGACACCGAGGCCGCCGAGGAGCACTACGTCCGCGCCCTCAGCCTGCTGGAACGGGCCGGCGCCGCCGGCGACCTCGCAGACCTGTGCCGCCTCCTCGGCGACCTGCTGCGCCGCACCGGCCGTACGGAGGCCGCCCTCGACGCCTACCGCACGGGCCTGGGCCACCGCACGGCCCCCGGCACCACCACCCTCGGCCCGGCCCCGGCCCAGCCACCCCTGTGACGCGCCAGGGGAGGCTCCGGCCCACGTCGGTCGGTCCAGCGCTCGCGAAATGGTCGTTTCTACCGCAAACCGGACGGGTACCCCGCCCGCACGGGGCGGTGGTGCGGGCGGAGGTGCGGGCGGAGGTGAGGGTCGTGTCCGAGCGGGACCGCGTCGTGCAGGTGCTCGCCGAGGAGGTGCGCGGGGCGGGCCCGGCGGAGACGCCCGGGCGGCTGTGCCACGCGGCGGTGCGGCTGCTGCCGGTGACCGGCGCGAGCGTGTCGTTGTGCTCCGAGGGGATGCCCGTACCGCTCAGCGCGAGCAGCCCGCGCGTGGAGTACCTCATGGAAGTGCAGGCCACCCTCGGCGACGGCCCCTGCCTCACCGCCGCGGCGACCGGCGCCCCGGTGTTCGCAGGTGACCTCACGGCCGACCGGGACGCGCTGCGCTGGCCGGTGTACGCCCAGCAGGCGGCCGCCGCCGGGATCCGCGCCGTGTACGCGCTGCCGCTCGGCCACCGCACCGTGTGCGTCGGCACGCTCGACCTCTACCGCGAGGCCCCCGGCATCCTCGACGTCGCCGACCTGGACGCGGCCCGCACCGTGGCCGACGAGATGACCCGGGCGCTGACGGCCCTGACCTGGTCCACGGAGAGCGGGCGCCGCGACGAGGACACCTGGCTGCGCGCGCTGATCGCCCACCACGACGAGGTGTACCAGGCCGTCGGCGTGGTCATGGCCCAGCTCGGCGTCCCCGCCGACGACGCCCTGGCCCGCCTGCGCGCCCGCGCCTTCGCCCAGGGCCGCACGGTGACGAACATGGCCCACGAGGTGGTGGACCTGCGCCAGGACTTCGACGCGGGCTGAACCGCCGGACGCCGTCGCGTCAGACCTGGGCCCGGCCCTGCTTGCGCACGTCCGCCAGGCGCAGGGCGCCGACCTGGACGGCGGCCTGGGTGGCCTCGTTCGCCACGTCGCCCAGGCCGCCGTTGGTCAGGGCGAAGGAGTCCTCGCCGACGCGCACGGCGGCCACGTCCAGCGTGAGCACGGTCGGCTCGCCGGTCGGCGGGTGCGCCGTGAGGACCACCCGCAGGCCCTGGCGCGCGTCGCCGACCTCCGGCAGGGGCGCGTCGAAGACCTGCACGTCCTGGGTGACGTCCTGACCGGCCCGGGCCGAGAACCGGGCGCAGTCCCGCGGCATCGTCGCCAGCCAGGCCAGCGTGCGGTCCGTGTCCTGCGGGGTGCGGCCGCCGATCTGGTAGCGCAGCTGGGCGCCGGTGTCGGCGTCGTCCAGGCCGACGGCCGCGCGGGGCGGGCCGCCGAGGAGTTCGTCGGTGTAGAGCACGTCCAGCAGGCGCTGGCAGGGGCCGGCCACGGTCGACTTCAGCATGCCGTCCCGCCAGGTGGCCGCGCCGCGCGTCGCGGACCAGGGCGCGCCCAGGTCGGTCTCGGTGATGAGCGCGGCCTGCGCCTGCGCCTCGGTGAGCGCCGCGCCGTTGCCCGACGTCCGCGCCTTGGGCGAGGGCACCGCCGAGGGGGAGGCGATCGTCGGCAGGGAGCGGGGCGCGGTCGGCGGATGCTCCAGCCCGAGGCTCTGGCAGCCGGTGGCGCCGAGCAGTCCCACAGCGAGCAGGAGGACGCGGGCGGGTGCGACGGTCATCGGGTGCCTCCTGGGCGGGCGGGCCGTGGGGGTGCGGGGACCTCCGGTCGGGATGTCGCGGAGATACCTCCCTCACGGCACCACCAGCCGCACCACCCGACCAGCGCCCGAGCCCGTACGGGTGACCCAGGTTGCTGCGCCCGGGTGCCCCACCGGGGCCTGCCGGCCGACTCAGGGGCCCGGGCCGGCCGTCCGCCGGGGCAGTCGCGCTCGTCGGCTCGGCCGCCACCTGGCTCGGCCGCCCACTGGCTCAGCCGCGCGCCCGCTCAGTCGCCCCCGGGCTCAGTCGTCCGCCGTGCAGTGGGCCAGGAGGGCCGCGAGTTCCGGGTCCACCACGCGGTAGCGCACCACGCGGCCCTCCTTCTCGCCGGTGACCGCGCCCGCCGCGCGCAGCAGGCGCAGGGCCTGGGAGACGGCGGGGTCGTTCATGCCGGTGGCGACGGCGAGGTCGGACACGGCCAGGGGGCCGGTCCGGTGCAGGGCGAGGAGCAGCGCCAGCCGCTTGGGGTCGGCGAGCAGGGCGAAGCGGTCGGCCCAGGCGCGGACACGACCGGCGTCACCGATCGCGGCGATGGCGTCGCACACCCGGTGACCGTCGATGGTGCGGCGGTCGGCACGGTCGGCCGGTACGAGATGCATGGGGGCATCCTCGCAGGCGCCCGTATGTGATCTTGCATACCTGCGTAGCTGTGCAGCTATGCAGAGGACGGCGCGGCCCCCTACGGTGGGCGGGCCGTGGTGCTCGGGAAGCCGGTGGGAAACCGGCGCGGCCCTCGCCACTGTGACCGGGGAGTCCCCGTTCCGTCCGGCACCCGCCGGGCCACTGGTCGTACGACCGGGAAGGCAGGAACGGCGGACGCACCAGCCCCGTAAGCCAGGAGACCGGCCACGGCAGCTCACGAAGTGATCCACGAGGTGCTGGAGCGTGAACCCATGACCGATGCCGTCTCCTTCCGCTGGCGACGCGAGGACACCGTACGGACCGCGGGGCTGATGGCGGTGATCGCCGCCCTGCACGTGGTGGCGTTCGGCATCCTGTTCCTGCTGGTCGTCCCGGCCCACTACGAGGTCGGTGACAAGGCGTTCGGGATCGGCCTGGGCATCACCGCGTACACGCTCGGCATGCGGCACGCCTTCGACGCCGACCACATCGCGGCGATCGACAACACCACCCGCAAGCTGATGGCGGACGGCAAGCGGCCGGTGTCCGTGGGCTTCTGGTTCGCGCTCGGCCACTCCAGCGTGGTGGTGCTGATGGCCGGTCTCGTCGCGGGCGGCGCCGCGCTCGCGGGCGTCCTGATGAACGACGACTCGCGCACCCACCAGGTCCTCGGCGTCGTCGGCACGACCGTCTCGGGGACCTTCCTCTACCTGATCGCCGCCCTCAACCTGGTGGCCCTGCTGGGCATCCTGAAGGTGTTCCGGGCGATGCGGGCCGGCGAGTACGACGAGCGGGAGCTCGAACAGCACCTGGACTCACGGGGGTTCATGAACCGCATCCTCGGCCGCCTCACCAAGTCCATCAGCCGCCCCGGCCAGATGTTCCCGCTCGGCTTCGTCTTCGGCCTGGGCTTCGACACGGCCACCGAGATCACCCTGATGGTGATGGCCGGCTCGGGCGCGGCGGCGGGGCTGCCCTGGTACGCGGTGCTGTGCCTGCCGCTGCTGTTCGCGGCCGGGATGAGCCTGTTCGACACGCTCGACGGCACGTTCATGAACTTCGCCTACCAGTGGGCGTTCTCCAACCCGGTGCGCAAGGTGTTCTACAACCTCACCATCACCGGCCTGTCCATCGCGGTCGCCTTCGTCATCGGCACCATCGAACTCGTCGGCGTGCTGCACGAGAAGCTCGACCTGACCGACGCGGTCACCACCTGGATCGCCGACATCGACCTGGACCACGTCGGCTACCTCATCGTCGGCCTGTTCGTCGTCGTGTGGGCGGCGGCGGTGGCGTACTGGAAGCTCGCCAAGGTCGAACAGCGCTGGACGCCGCGCCCGGCGGACACGGCCTGAGCGCCGGGCCGCGGGCGCTGGGGCGCGACCGCCGTCACGGGCCCTCCACCGTCGCCAGGTACAGCTTCACGTAGCGGTCCACGTCGACGTCCAGCGCCACGTCCACCAGGGCCGGGGTGCGCGACGCGCCGTGGATCTCGGACTCGCCGGGGCGCGGGCGGCGGTCCACGACCGTCTGGCCGCGGGTCGGGCCGGGGGCCAGGGACACCTCCACCGGGAGCAGCCGGGTGGTGATGCCCTGCGGGTCGGCCACCGCGCAGACCGCGCCCGCGTCGCCGAGGCCGCCCGCGTCGTCCTCCGCGGCGGGGGAGGCGGGGCGGTGCGCGAGGAGGTCGCCGGCCAGCCGGGCGCCGGGTTCCGTGCTCGCGCGCAGCCGCCGTACGTCCGCGCCGGGCACCACGACCCGGGTGAACACGTCCAGGCCGTACATCGTGATCGGCACCCCGGCGGTGAGCAGGACCGCGGCCGCCTCCGGGTCGTGCCAGACGTTGAACTCGGCGACGGGCGTGGCGTTCCCGGTGGTCACCGCGCCGCCCATGAAGACGATCCGCCCGATGTTGCGGACCACCTCGGGGTGGGTGCGCAGCAGCAGCGCGATGTTCGTCAGCGGGGCCGTGGGGACGAGGGTGACCGGGCGGGGGCTGGACAGGATGGCGTGGCGCAGCAGCGTCACGGCGTCCGTGTCGGCCGCCCGGCGGGTCGGCGCGGGCAGGCCCAGGTCGCCCATGCCGTCGCTGCCGTGCACGTGCCGGGCCACCCGCACCGGCTCGATCAGCGGCCGCTCGGCGCCGCGCGCGACCGGCACCTGCGGGGCGCCGGCCTGCTCCAGCACGGTCAGCGTGTTGCGGACGACGCCGTCGACGTCGGTGTTCCCGGCGACACAGGTCACCGCCCGCAGGTCCAGCCCCGGGTGCCGCACGGCGAACAGCAGCGCGAGGGCGTCGTCGACCCCCGTGTCGCAGTCGATGACCACCGGAATGGGCTCCGCACCGTCCATGACACCACGCTCCTTCAGCTCACCTCCGAGCGTAGGCGCCGGGGGGTTCACTTTCCCGGCAAGCTGGACACCCTTTCCTCGTGACCGATCTCTCCACGAGGAACCCCGACTGGTGGCGCCAGTCCGTCGTCTACCAGGTGTACCCGCGCAGCTTCGCCGACGCCGACGGGGACGGCCTGGGCGACCTGCGGGGCGTCACCGAACGCCTGGCCCACCTCGCCGCGCTCGGCGTGGACGCGCTGTGGCTCAGCCCCTTCTACCCCTCCGAGCTCGCCGACGGCGGCTACGACGTCATCGACCACCGCGACGTCGACCCGCGTCTGGGCAGCCTCGACGACTTCGACGCGCTCACCCCCGAGGCGCACCGGCTCGGGCTCAAGGTCGTCGTCGACCTGGTCCCCAACCACACCTCGCACCGCCACGTCTGGTTCCAGGAGGCCCTGGCAGCCGGTCCCGGCTCGGCGGCCCGGGCGCGGTACGTGTTCCGCGACGGGCGCGGCGCGCACGGCGAACTCCCGCCCAGCGACTGGCAGTCCGTGTTCGGGGGCAGCGCCTGGCAGCGGGTGCCGGACGGGCAGTGGTACCTGCACCTGTTCGCCGCCGAACAGCCCGACCTCGACTGGTCGAACGAGGAGGTCCGCGAGGACGCCCGCACCACGCTGCGGTTCTGGTCGGACCGGGGCGTGGACGGCTTCCGCGTCGACGTGGCGCACGCGCTCGTGAAGGACCTGGGCGAGCCGCTGCGCGACCTCGGCGCGCTGCCCGCCACCGGCGAGGAGGCCCTGCCCCTGGTCCCGCCCGGCACGCACCCCTACTGGGACCGGGACGAGGTGCACGACGTCTACCGCGACTGGCGCCGCGTCCTCGACTCCTACGACCCCCCGCGCACGGCGGTCGCGGAGGCGTGGGTGCCCGTCGAGCGGCGCGCGCTGTACGCCCGCCCGGACGAACTGGGCCAGGCGTTCAACTTCGAGTACCTCCAGGCCCCGTGGGACGCGGAGACGCTGCGCGCGGTCATCACCGGGTCGCTGCGCAGCGCGCGCGAGGCGGGGGCGTCGGCCACCTGGGTGCTGTCCAACCACGACGTCGTACGGCACGCCTCCCGGCTGATGCTGCCGCCCGGCACCGACGAGAACACCTGGCTGCTGTCCGGCGGCCACGCCCCGCGCGTCGATCCGGAGGCCGGGCTGCGGCGGGCGCGGGCGGCGACCCTGCTGATGCTGGCGCTGCCCGGGTCCGCGTACCTCTACCAGGGCGAGGAACTGGGCCTGCCCGAGGTCGCCGACCTGCCGGTGGAGGTGCTCCAGGACCCGGTGTGGGAGCAGACCGGGCACGTGCGCAAGGGCCGGGACGGCTGCCGGGTGCCGCTGCCGTGGACGACCGACGGCCCGTCGTACGGCTTCGGCGCGGGCGGGGCGTGGCTGCCGCAGCCGTCGTCCTTCGCGGCGTACGCCGTCCAGGCCCAGGACGGGGTGGAGGGCTCGACCCTGGAGCTGTGCCGCAGGGCGCTGCGGCTGCGGCGCAAGCTGCTGCAGGGCGAGGAGCTGACCTGGGCGCCGGACGCGCCGGACGCGGTGCTGTCCTTCGCGCGCGGGGACGGCTGGCGGTGCGTCACCAACCTCGGCACCGACGCCGTGCGGCTGCCGGGGGGCGAGGTGCTGCTGGCCAGCACCCCGCTGGACGACGAGGGCGTCCTGCCGCCGGACACCACGGTCTGGCTGGCCTGAGGCCGCGTGGGGCTCACCCCACCGTCGGCACGGGGGCGGGGGCCGGCGCCGCCCCGCCGGCGAGGCGGTCGATGTCCACCGGGGTGGACGTGGCGGTCGGCGGCGGGGTGAGCACGATGGGCGGCTGACCGGCGCCCGGGGGCGGCGGGGTCAGGTCGGACTTGGGCAGCTTCGGCGGGGTGGTCTGCTGGAAGAGGGTCTGGTCGAAGTCGACCAGACCGGTCTGCTCCATCACCGTGATGTGGTCCAGGACCGTGTCGTTGGCCTGGTCGGCGAGCGCGCGGACCAGGGAGTTCTTGGTGGTGGAGCGGATCTTCGCGACGGTGTTGAAGATCGAGCCGTGCGTCATCCGCAGGATGTTGGCGAAGTCCTTGTCGAACTGCTGGCCCTTGCTGTCGGAGGCCAACTGGTTGACGAAGCCGACCTGCTGGGGGCTGGCGATGTTGGGCAGGGTGATGTTCAGCATCGGCGCGATCTTGCGGCAGGTGGTGTCCAGCGCCGAGTGCCCGTCGATGAGGTGCTGGCTGGCCGTGATGACGCCCTTGCTGCTGCCCTTCTGCACGCCCATCTGCCCCACCGGGTACTCCCACAGCCCGGCCGCCCGCACCTTCACCACGAAGTCCCGGTCGGACTCGGTCAGCGGCCCCCACTGGGTGTTGGCGATGACCCGGTCCGGCGCGCTGGACACGGTGGTGATCCCGAGCATCGACGGATAGGCCAGCGCGACGAGGGTGACGCTCAGGGCTCCCCCCACAAACAGAGTCCCCAGGGTGTTACGCGAAAGTCGCACCGTGCCTCCTGCCCGGCCGGGTTCATCGGACACCCACAGATACGCAGCGGAGGTCGAGTCGTCTCGACCGGATCCGCAGTTTTCTCTCCGCGGCGGCACGAAAGTGCCCGAGGTCTGTCCGAAACTCACCCTGGCATATGCGGTAACCCCCTGTCGACGACGGCCGTTGTGCAGGTCGGACAGGAGGGAGAGCCGATGGTCGGTTCGTCGCACGAGGGCATGCACCGGGTCTTCCAGAAGGACCCGGGGCTGGTGACGCGCACCTGCCAGCAGATCCTGCAAGCGGGGCAGCTGGGCGTACTACTTGTCGTACTTGTACGCCAAGTACGGCTGGGAGCCGGTGCTCATCGTCGTCACACAGAGCAGCGCCACCGCGCGCTGGGCGGCCCGGCCGATCCGCCTCGGCCTGCCCGGCTGGCACTCGCTGACCCTGAGGCCCCTGGTCCTGAGCCCCGACAACGTGCCGGTGATCACGGATGAGAAGGAGGCGGCGCGGGACGTCGCCCTGGCGGTGTTCTCGGCGATGACACATGGCCGTGGAAGGGGGGCCGCCGCCATACTGGAACCCCTGGCGGCCGCTCTGGAGACAGTCGAACCCGAGACCGCGGTGGTGTTCGCGGAGCTCGTCGAAGCGTGTCTGGTGGATGCCCAGGCACAGGAGATCTGGAGGAACCTCATGGCACCCGTGAACTACTTCTTCAAGAACCCGGTCGCCGAGAAGGTGCGGGACGAGGGCCGCGAGGAAGGCCGCGAGGAGGAGCGGGCCGCCATGGTCCTGCGGATCCTCGAGTGGCGGGGGATCGCGGTGTCCGAGGCGGTGCGGGAGCGGGTGACCGGCTGTGCGGACCTCGAACTCCTGGAGACGTGGGCGCAGCGGGCCGTGCACGCGTCCACGGCGGAGGACCTGTTCGTCGGCACCGGGCCGGTTGGGGAGGCGTTGACCTGATCGTGGGGAGTGCGGGGGTGCTCGGGGGTGAGTCGTGGGGGTGGGCGGTCCCAGGTTCGGGGCATGGCCCCCTCGTCCTCCGTGCTGCCGTACCGGAAGCCGACCCCTGGTCGTGACCGCCGTCTTCTTCTGGATGGCCCGAGCACCGGCGTGCCGTGGTGGGGCGGTGGGGCGTTGGGCAGGTGTGCGAAGTCGTCCTTCTCTTTTCGTCCTGTGTCTGCTGCTGGTCGTCGGGGTGCTGTCGTGCGGGGCCGGTGGTGCCGGGCCCCCGCCCCCCGCCACCGGGGCGCTGCCCGCCTTCGGTGCCTATCTCGGGTACGGGGGTGACGGGGCGCGGCGGACCGGGGGGTTCGGTGCCTGGACGGGGGTGGCCGGGCCGCGGGTCGGGCGGGCCTATCTGCCCGGGGACGCGTGGCACGGCATCGAGGGCGCCTCGGGGGACCTGGAGCCGTGGGCGCGGTGGCGGGCGGCCCGCGCGGACCGGCTGTTCGTGCTGAACGTGCCGCTGCTGGAGCGCACCGAGGACCACCTCACCGACGCCACCGTCCGCACCGAACTGCGGGCCGGCGCGCGCGGCGCGTACGACGGGCACTTCCGGGCCCTCGCCCGCCGGCTCGTCGACCTCGGTCTGGGCGACACCGAGCTCGTCCTCGGCTGGGAGATGAACGGCGTGACGTACACCCACCGCTGCGCCCCGGACCCGGCGGCCTGGAGGACGTACTGGCGGCGCATCGTCGACACGATGCGCTCCGTGCCCGGCCAGCGCTTCCGCTTCGAGTTCACGCCCACCCGCGGCCGTGACGCCATCCCCTGGCCGCGCTGCTACCCCGGCGACCCCCACGTCGACGTCATCGGCATGGACGCCTACGACGCCCCCCGCGGCCTGTCGTTCGCGGAACAGCTGCGCGAGCCGTACGGCCTGTGGGACCACGTCCGGTTCGCCCGCGCGCACGGCAAGCCGGTCGCGTACCCGGAGTGGGGCCTGTTCGAGAACGGCGACGACCCGGCGTACGTGCGCGGCATGCTGCTCTGGACGGCCGCCCAGCGGCCCCTCTACCAGACGATCACCGACTACTGCCCGCACGGCGTCTGGCGCTGCCGGGACAACCCCCGCTCGTCCGCCGCCTACCGCGAGCTGCTGCGCACGACCACGGCACCCTGACCGCCCCGCGCACCTCCCACCCCGCCCTCGGCCGATCGGAGGAACCCCGCGGCGCGTACGGGCCGTCGTGCCGCCGTACGCCCCCGTCCGGTCGGACGATCCGACCATGCGACGAGTACTCCGCGCCCCCCTGACCCTGCTGCTCGTGGCGCTCGCCGCCTTCCCCGCGGCGGCCGCCACCCCCGCCGGGCCCACCGCCGGCCGGGCCGCCCGCGACGTCCGCGCCCATGAGGAGGCCCGCGCCCGCGTCGAGGAGTTGCGGGAGGCCGACGCCCCGCCCGGCGAGGTGCGCGACGCCGAACGGCACCGCAGGGACGTCCGCAGCCGCCTGTGGGACCTGCTGTGGGCGGTGGAGCACGCCCTCGGCGACCCGGTCGCCGTCGACCCCGCCGGCCGGGCCGGGCACTGCCCCCTCGGCCCGCGCAGCACCCCCGCCGCCCCGGTCCCGGGCGAGGACCCCTCCTGGACCGTGCCGACCACGGGCTACCGGCTCACCGCCGGGTACGCCGAGCGCGGCCGCCGCTGGAAGCACCGGCACACCGGGCAGGACTTCGCGGTCGGCTCCGGCACCCCCGTGCGCGCGGTCGGCCCCGGCACGGTCCGCGTCACCACCTGCGGCGACGGCTTCGGCAACCAGGTGCTCGTCCGGCACCGCGACGGCTACTTCACCCAGTACGCCCACCTCTCGCGCATCGACGTCCGCAAGGGCCAGAAGGTGCGCGCCGGGCAGCTCCTCGGCCTGTCCGGCGCCACCGGCAACGTCACCGGCCCGCACCTGCACTTCGAGGTGCGCATCACCCCGTACATCGGATCGGCGGTGCCGCCCCTGCCGTGGCTCGCCCGCAAGGGCGTGCACCCCGAGCAGTGATCCCCCCTCAAGATCAGAAATTCGGTCGGAGAACCACAACCATCCCTCCCGGCGGACCGTCCAACTCCCGCCCGGTGCGGGTTGGCGCACCGGGTTCTCCAACCGTTCCCTGGGGGAAGTCATGAGTTCAGTCTCCGCCGGGCGCCTGCTGCGCCGCGGGGTGTGCGCCTCGGCCGCCGGTGCGCTCGTCGTCACCGGGCTGGTCACCGCACTCGGCGGCGGGGTCGCCGTCGCCGACGAGGCGCAGAGCGACCAGCTGTGGATCCAGGCGCCGTACGAGCAGGCGGTCCTCGTCGCCCCTGACGGCGGCACCGCGCCGTACCGTTCACTGGCCCTCGGCCTGTACCACGACAACACCAACTTCACCGTGACCGACGGCCGGCTGACCGTCGACGTCTCCGGCCTGGCCGGGGTCGCCGAGGTCGAGTGGCCCGCCGCCTGCACGCCCGACGCCGCCGGCACGGTCGCCGTGTGCGACACCGGTGACGTGCCCGTCCGCCCCGGCCCCCAGGTGGAGCTGAAGCTGCGCGGCGCGCCCGGCGCCGCCGCGGGCACCCAGGGCACCATCGCGTACGCGGCCACCGCCACCGGCGGCCCCGACGGCACGCTGACCGCCCCGGATGGCGAAGTCCGTGAAGTGCCAGTGCTCGTGACCGATCCGCGGGTCCCACTCCATGGTGCCGGTGGGGGCGTAGCCGACCTGCTTGCCGTGCGCGTCGTAGAAGTACTGGTAGGCGTCCATCAGGTCGGCGCCCGGCTTGCGGAAGCCGTCCACGACGAGCGGGGCGGGGCCCGCGTTCCACACGTTGGCGCTGAACGCCAGGTAGTCCTTGCCGGGTACGTCGCCGTCCTCACCGTCGGTGACCGCGATGTCCCAGGCCGGCAGCGAACGCAGGTCCGGCTTGGGCACGTTCGCGGGGACGCCCGCCCGGCCGGTGGGCCGCCGGCCGTCGGCCCGCAGCGCGGGGGCGACCCGCGAGCCGTCGGTGTGGCCGAGCCCGTCCCCGAGGTGGTGGGCGAGCCCACGGGCCTCCAGGGCATGGGGCAGGGCGCCCGGGGTGGGGGCGTCGGCGCCGCGCGGCCCGAAGAGGTGGCCCGTGTGACCCGCGGCCGTGGAGTGCTGGGCGTGCGGGTCCGACGGGGACGCCGAGCGCTGCCCGGCCGTGCCACCGCCGGAGGTGCTCCCGCCCGTCGTACCGTCATCGGTCTGCCGGACGGTCACCTTGACGGTCGGGTGGTCGTTCGGGATGCCGAACAGGTCGCGGTACTTCTTGGCGACCGACACCGTGGCGGTGTACTCGCCGACGGGCAGGTCGACCGGCTTGTCGTAGTCGACGGTGCTGGAGTTGGCCGCCCAGCCCTTCTCGACGCCCCACACCGAGCCGAGGGTGAACGGGTTGGTGGAGCAGCTCTCCGGGTAGTGCGAGGTGGCCGGGGCGTCCGGACGCAGGCGCCCGGAGGCGTTGTTCGGGCAGAACGTGCCCTTGCTCCGCGTCACCTCCTGCCCGGCCGCGTTCTTCACGGACACCTCCAGGAAGCCCGGCAGCCCGGAGAAGTCCTTGACGAGCCCGGCGGGCAGCGTCCTGGTGGTGGTGTGCGTCCCGTTGCGCAGGATCTGCCGCGCGACCACGGGGTCCTTGTAGGACTTGCGCGTCACGTTCAGTTCCAGGGGCGCGCCGTCCACCGTGACGTACGTGCCGAGGTCGAGGTAGACCCCGGGTTCCCCCTCCCAGCGGTCGAGGGTCACGGCCTTCGACGCGGCGATCAGCTTGAGCTTCGGTGTCCCGGCCGGGCTCGCCGGCGCCGCACCGGCACCGGGGGCGGCCCCGGCGACGGTGACGACGGTGAGCACGGCCGCCGCGGCGAACGCCGCGCGCGTCAGGGCCTTGCGGTCTGGCTGACTGGTCATCGGTTCCTCGTCTGCGAGTGCCATGGTCAGTGGCATCGGACTGGACAGCCCACACCCCCGGCCGACCGAACGACGCACCCCAGGCGCCCCGACCGCGACTGTGAACATCCTGTGAGAGGGGCAAAGGGTGGGCGGGGGTTGCCTGTTGGGGCGGATGTCCACCGGAGGAGGGGACGCCGACTATGGTGATCCCGTGTGGGGAGTGTGTGCGAGGTCACACACAGGTGGTACGGCGGGCGGGCGGGGGGCCGTCGTCGCCCGTCGTCGGGCTGCTTGGGGGGCTTGTGTACGAGATGGTCAAGGGCGCCAACGTGGGACTGGCGACCCTCAGCGACAACGTCGACGCGGTGATCGTGAGCCTCGGGTGGGCGAGCCCCACCGGTGACGGCGACGCGGACGTGTCCGTGCTGCTGCTCGACGGGAGCGGCAAGGTCCGCAGCGACGCGGACTTCTACTTCTACAACCACCCGGTCGCGGCCGACGGCAGCGTGCACCTGCTGGGCAAACAGCCCGCAGGGGAGGGCAGCGAGGACCGCATCGGCTTCGACCTGACCGCCGTCCCGGCCGGGATCGAACGGGTGGTCATCGCCGCGAGCCGCTACGAGGGCGCCCGCTTCGACGAACTCGAGGACCTGCGCGTCACGTTGGCCGACGGGTCCGGTGAGGAGCTGCTGCGCTTCCCGATCGACGACGCCGGGTCGGTGAGCGCGTTCATCTTCGGCGAGCTGTACCGGCGCGGCGAGGAGTGGAAGTTCCGCGCGGTCGGCCAGGGCTACGACACCGGCCTGGCGGGGCTGGCGATGGACTTCGGGGTGGACATCGACGACGCCGCCGACGCTGCCGACGCTGCCGATGCCGCTGACGGCGTGGACGGTGTGGAGGCCGATGACGCCGGTGGTGAGGGGGCTGTGGGAGCCGGCGTCGAGAGCGCCGTCGAGGTGGCGTCGCCGTCGCCCGCGCCGCTCGTCCCGCCGGAGGGCGGTGAGCCGTTGCCCGCCGTACCCGCTCCCCGGCGGCCCGAGGCGCAGGGTGAGCCGCGGGACGCCGTACGGGACGAGCCGCGGGGCGAGGCGGGCGGCGAGGCCGGGGGCCAGCCGCGCAGGGCCGCTCGGCCCCGCACCGCCCGGCGCAAGGTGACCCTGCCGAAGACGGCGCGCGCCTCCCTCGCGGAGAACGAGTCCTGGCGGCCCGCCCGGATGTTCCCCGTCTCGGCGCTCAAGAGCGACCGCGACCGCGAGACGCGGGCCACGTCGGTCCTGCTGTCGGTGATGGCGCAGGTTCCGGAGTTCGGCCGGCGGCTCACGGCGGGCTTCGGCGCCCCGGCCGGCCGGATGGAGACGTTCACCGAGGTGTCCCTGCCGCACGGCGACACCCCGCGCCGGCCCGACGGCGTCCTCCGCGTCGAGCGGGCCGGCAAGCTCTGGACGGCGCTCGTCGAGACCAAGACCAACGGCAACGCGCTGCGCACCGAACAGGTGCAGGCGTACATGGACATCGCCGCCCGCCGCGGCTACGAGGCGGTCGTCACGCTCTCCAACGACGTGGCCCTGGAGGGCAGTCCGCTGGTCGAGGTGAAGACCGACGGGCGCCGCAAGCACAAGGTGGCCCTGTGGCACCTGTCCTGGGCCGAGGTCGCGCACCAGGCGCAGATGCTGATCCGCCACGAGGGCGTCGGCAACAGCGCGCACGCCTGGCTGCTCCAGGAACTGCTGCACTACCTCCAGCACGAGAACTCCGGGTGCCACGGCTTCCAGAACATGGGCGCCGCCTGGGTGCCCGTGCGCAAGGGCATCGACGACGAGACCCTGTGCCAGGGCGACCCGCGGGCCCTGGAGGTCGTCGAGAGCTGGGAGCGGCTGATCCGGCAGGTCTGCCTGGGCCTCGGCGGCGAGCTCGGCCAGAAGGTGCTGCCGGTGCGGCGCGCCCGGCGCGGCGCCGACCCCGGGGAGCGCCGGGCCCGGATGGCCGACGAGCTGTGCCGCGACGGCAGGCTGCACGCGGAGGTGCTCATCGAGGACGCCCCGGGCGTCCTGACCGTCGCCGCCGACCTGCGCACCGGCAAGCTGCGCACCTCCATCGAGGTCCCGGCGCCCGAGCAGGGCTACCCGCTCAACTGGGTCAAGCGGCTCGTGCGGCGGCTGGCCGAGGCACCGGCCGACCTGCACGTGGAGACCCTGGTCGAGGGCGACGGCGGCGGGCCGCGCGGCACCCTGGAGCGGCTGCGCCCCGAGCCGGCCGACCTGCTGCCGAAGAACGGCGCCCGGATCACCGGGTTCCGGCTGTCCCTCTTCAAGGGCATGGGCAGCACCCGCGGCAACGCGGAGACCGGCTTCATCCGCAGCGTCGACGACGCCGTGCACCGCTTCCACGACGGCGTGGTGGTCCACCTGGACCGGCCCGCCGCACGCCGGTCCACGACCGCGGCGCCGGCGGGCGCGGCGGGCTGAGCGGACGCGCCCCCTGGTCCCGACCGGGACCGCAACCCGGCCCGGGTCAGGGGGTGTCGTCGTCGGGCGGGTCCGCCTCGGTGGGGGGCTCGTCCTGGGGTGGGGCGAGGTGGAGTCTCCGGGTGGTGATGTCGTGGGCCAGTTGGGTGAGGGTGCGGCCCTCGGCGAAGGCGCGGGCGCGCAGGCGGTCCAGGGCCTGGTGGGCGTCGGCGTCGAACTGGGTCATCACCATGCCGACCGCCTGGTGAATTTCCGGGTGGTCCAGGGCCGGGGGGCGCCTGCGGGCGTGCAGGTCGAGCAGGGTGGTGGTGAGGACGTCACGGACGCGGAGGGCGGTGCGCAGGGCGGCGGCGTCCAGGGGGCCCGGCGTGTCGCGGAACAGGTCGACCGTGCCGATGGCCTGGTCGCCGACGCCCAGCGGGAGCGAGAAGACCGCGCGGACGCCGAGCCCGACCGCCTGGTGCGCGAAGACCGGCCAGCGGCGGACGTCGGGGCCGTCCGTGAGGTCGGCGGCCAGGACCGGCGCCGCCCGTTCCAGCGCCGTCCGGCCGGGGCCGTCGCCCAGCGTGAACTGGGTCTCGGCCAGCCGGGCCGCCGTGGGGCCACTCGCGCACCACGTGGACTGCACGTCCGGGCCGCCCGACAGCGTCACCGACGCGCCGCTCACCGGGAGCAGCCGGACGCAGGCCCGGCACAGGGCCTCCGGGATGGCGTCGTCCGCCAGCCCCTCCGCGGCCCCCGCCAGTGCGGCGGCGATGCGGCGCCGCTCCTCCGCCCCGGTGGGCGCGCCGCCGCCGTCCTCCGGTGGCTCCCCGTCCGCCGGCCGCATCTCCCTCACTCCCGTCAGCCCGGGCACGTCCCGTCCTCCGGTGGACGGAACCGGTGCGTGGAGCCCGGTTCCCCGCCCGCGCCGATGAAACCCGCCGTGGTCGCCCTGGTTCATCCACAGGGTGTGGACAACTGTTCGGCCCGGGTCACCAGCCCGTCAGCAGGACGTGGTTGAGCAGCAGGGCCAGGACCGCCTGCGCGGCGAGCCAGGCCCGGGGGCGGGTGAGGAAGGCGCAGCAGGGCAGCAGCCACAGGGCGAACGGGATCCAGATGCGCTCCGTCTCGGCCTTGCTCATGCCGGACAGGTCCGCGACCAGCAGGGCGGCCAGGGCGGCCGCGACCAGCAGGGCCAGCCGGCGGTCGGCGCCCGTCGCCGGGTGCCGCAGGGCCGTACCGCCGCGGCTCAGGGCCGCCGCCGTCGCCGGGCCGGTGATCAGCGCCGTGCAGGCCAGGTTCGCCCACACCCAGTAGCCGTACGGGCGGACGCCGCCCGCGCCCTCGTAGTAGCGGGTGACCAGCAGGCGGTACGCCTCCCACCAGTCGAAACCGGCCACCGTGAACGCCGCGGGCACCACCGCCAGGCCCGCCAGGAACAGCACCGCCCGCGGCACCGGGCGCTCCCGCGCGCCCCGCCGGCCCAGCACCACCACGGCCGCGCCGATCAGCGCGAACAGGGTGAGGCCGTACGAGAGGTAGCAGGTCAGGCCGAACAGCAGGCCGGAGAGGGCGGCGTACGCCAGCGACCGGCGCGTCGGGCCTCCGGTCACCGCCAGGGCCAGACAGGCCACCGCCCACGCGGCCACCGCCGCGAAGTACGCGTCCGCCGACACCCCCTGCCACACCGCGGCGGGCGCCAGCACCAGGAACGGCGCCGCCCTCCGGGCCAGGGACTCGCCGGCCAGGGCCCGCACCGCCACCAGCACCGCCACGCCCGCCGTCGCGCCGGTCACCACGCACCACCCGGCCGCCCAGCCGCCGCCCCCGAGTCCGGCCCGGTCGAGGAACACGAACGTGAGCGTCGAGGCGGGCGGGTGACCGGCGACGTGGGCCGGCCAGTTGTCGGGCGAGTGCAGCAGGATGTGCCGGGTGAAGTCGGCCAGCGCGGCCGGGATGTCGTCGAAGCGGCCGACGGAACGCAGGTACTCGTTCCGGGTGGTGAGCCGGCCCGCCACGCCGCGCTCCCAGCCGTCGACCAGGGCCAGCGACAGGATCCAGGCCGTCGCCGTCGCCCAGACCGCGGCGAGCAGGGCGGGCCAGCGCAGCCGTGCGGCCAGGACGGGGCCGTAGGCCACCACCGCGGCCGCGAGGGCGACGGCCGCCGGGGTGCCGGGGCCGACGTGCGGGTCCCATGTCGCCAGCAGCGGCGGCCAGTTCACCCGCAGCCGGTCCTGGATCGGCCGGCCCACCAGCACGGCGGCGACCACCAGCAGCACGGCCGCGGCGACGGCGTACGCGTCCCGGCGCGGGGCGCGCTGCTCGGGGCGCGGGTCGGGGCGCGGGTCGGCGGCGGTCGCCGTGCGCCCGGCGCTCACCGTGCCCTCCGTCCGCCGGCCGGCGCCGCCCCGCTGCGCAGGGCCGCGAACCGGCGGTCGTCCGCCGTCCACGCACCGGCCGGGGTCCAGCCACGGGCGTACCGCAGCAGGGCGGCGGTCCCCAACCGCGCCCAGGGGAAAGGCGATTCGGTCGGGCCCACATCGCTCACGCCGACGACCTGCACCTGCGTGCGCTCGTCCACGTCCACCGGCGCGGTCTCGGCGATCAGCAGGCCGCCGGGGCGCAGCAGCCGGGCCACCCGGTCCAGGAGGGCGCGCGGGTCGCCCCCTATGCCGAGGTTGCCGTCCATCAGCAGCACCGTGTCCCAACGGCCCTCCGCGGGCAGCGGGTCGAACACGGAACGGCGCAGCGCCTGCCCGCCGAGCCGCACGGTGCGGGCCACGGCGGCGGCACTGACGTCGATGCCGAGGACGGTACGGCCGCGCGCCGCCAGCTCCGCGACCAGCCGCCCGGGGCCGCAGCCCACGTCCAGCACCGCGCCCTCGCAGCGGTCCAGCACCGCCCGGTCGACCGCGTCCGCCCGCGCGCACCAGCGTTCGACGTCCAGCGGCAGCAGCCAGCCGTCGGCCCGGCGCAGGAACAGCGGCCCGCGCCCGGTGCGCAGGGCGGTGGCGTACGGGTCGGAGGCGGACCACGCCCCCGGGGCCTCCGGGGCCTCCGGGGCCTCCCGGACCCCCGGGACCCCCAGGACCCCCAGGACCCCGGGGACCGCCTCTCCGGTCGGCGGGTGGTGGGCCGCCGCGACCTCCGTCGCCGTACCGCCGCCGCCCCTCATGCCGCTCCCTCCGTCGTCGTACAGCCGTCGCCGGTCACGCCGCTCCCTCCGTCGTCGTACAGCCGTCGCCCCTCACGCCGCCCTTCCGTCGTCGTACAGCCGCCGGTCACGACCGCACCCCCGGCCCGCACGCGGCGAGTCGCCGGGCGAAGCGGCCCGTCGGGGCCAGGGCGGCGACCTCCGCCGCGTCGGCCGCCGTGTCCACGTCCCGCAGGCACGGCAGGTCCCGCACCCGCAGCCCCGCCGCCCGCAGCCGCTCGCGCTGGACGGCGCCGGTGGCCGGCGTGGACATCGGCACGCCCCGCAGCAGCGCCTCCGCCGCGCCGGGGTCGGCGAGCCCGAGCGCCCAGAAACCGCCGTCGGCGGCGGGCCCGAACCAGGCGTCGCAGCCGGTGAAGTCCACGCCCAGCAGCTCGGGGGTGACCTGCGGGGTGTCCATGCCGATCAGCAGGGCCGGACCGGGCCGGTGCGCGAAGGCGGCGGCGATACGGGCGTCGAGCCCCCCGCCGCACTGCGGTACGACGTCGATGCCGGGCGGCAGCCACGGGCCGGGGGCGCCGTCGAGCACGAGGACGCGGTGGGCGGCGGGCGTGGCGGCCACGGTGTGCAGGGTGTCGGCGAGGGCGGCCTCGGCGAGGGCGGCGGCCTCGTGCGGCGAGTACGGCGGGGTGAGCCGGGTCTTGACCCGGCCCGGGCGCGGCTCCTTGGCGATGACCAGGAGGGTGGCGAGCGGGGTGGTGGGGGGAGTGGCGGGGGCGGCGGCGAGGACGGCGGGGCGGGCGTCCCGCGCGGTCGTCATGAGCGGTCCGCCGGGTGGGCCGGGGCCGGGGCCGGCTCGGTGAGGAGCCGGGGCGTCTCCCGGAGCACGCCGCTCATGTCCCGTACCGCCTGCCAGGTGCCCCGCCAGGTGCCGGTCACCTTGGAGGTGCCGGTGCGCGGGCGGTACGGCACGTCGTGCTCGGTGATCCGCCAGCCCGCGTCGGCGGCGCGGACCACCATCTGCAGGGGATAGCCGCTGCGGCGGTCGGTCAGGCCGAGGGCGAGCAGCGGCTCGCGGCGCGCGGCCCGCAGCGGGCCGAGGTCGTGCAGGCGCAGGCCGGTGCGGCGGCGCAGCAGGCGGGTGAGGGCGAGGTTGCCGGCCCGGGCGTGGGGCGGCCAGGCGCCCCGGGACTGCGGCCGGCGCCGGCCGAGCACCAGGTCGGCCGTGCCGGAGCGCACCTCGTCGACGAAGGGCACGAGCAGGGCGGGGTCGAGGGAGGCGTCGCAGTCGCAGAAGCAGACCACGTCGGCGGTCGCGGCGGTCAGCCCGGCGTGACAGGCGGCGCCGAAGCCGCGCCGGGCCTCGTGCACGACCGTCGCGCCGAGGGCACGGGCGAGGTCGGCCGAGCCGTCGGTGGAGCCGTTGTCCACGACGAGCGCGCGCCAGCCTGCCGGGACGCGGTCGAGGACCCAGGGGAGGGCCTCGGCCTCGTTCAGGCAGGGGAGCACGACGTCGACGCCTTGCGGCGGGGGTGAGGTCGTCGTCACGCTCTCACCCTACGAACACGAAACGGGCATTCCGGACGTCCGCTCCTTACGGAACGCGGACGTCGGCGCCGGACCCGCGCCGCCCGCCGGACCGGGTGCGAGGCTGGTGGCATGCAGCAGTCCCACGAGCGGCAGGAGCCGGCCGGCCCCGCTCCCGCCCCCACCCCGGCCGGTGCCGCCTCCCCCGGTCCCACCCCGGCCGGTGCCGCCTCCCCCGGTCCCACCCCGGCCGGTGCCGCCTCCCCCGGTCCCGCCGGCGCCGGTCCCGCCTCCCCCGCTCCCGCCGGCGCAGCCTCCACCGCGCCCGCCCCCGCCCCCGCGCGTCCCGCCCGCATCCTGGTCGTCGACGACGACCCCACCGTCGCCGAGGTGGTCACCGGGTACCTGGACCGCGCCGGCTACGTCGTCGACCGGGCCGGTGACGGCCCCGCCGCGCTCGCGCGGGCCGCCGGGCACCGGCCCGACCTGGTGGTGCTCGACCTGATGCTGCCCGGCATGGACGGCCTGGAGGTGTGCCGGCGGATGCGCGCGGACAGCGGCCCGGTGCCGGTCGTCATGCTCACCGCCCGCGGTGACGAGGAGGACCGCATCCTGGGCCTGGAGGTCGGCGCCGACGACTACGTCACCAAGCCGTTCAGCCCTCGCGAACTCGTCCTGCGTGTCGAGTCGGTGCTGCGCCGCACCCGCCCCCGCGCGGAGACCGGCCCGCTCGGCGCGGCCGGCCTCACGGTCGACCCGGAGGCCCGCCGCGCCACCAAGAACGGCGCGGAACTGGCGCTCACGCTGCGCGAGTTCGACCTGCTGGCGTTCTTCCTGCGGCACCCGGGGCGGGCGTACGGGCGGGAGGACCTGATGCGTGAGGTGTGGGGCTGGGACTTCGGCGACCTGTCGACGGTCACCGTGCACGTACGGCGGCTGCGCGGCAAGGTCGAGGACGACCCGGCCCGGCCGCGGCTGATCCAGACGGTGTGGGGCGTCGGCTACCGCTTCGACCCCTCCGCCGCCGGGCCCGCCGAGCAGGAGGCCTGACCGTGCACGACACCCTCCTGATCGCCCTGTACGCCTTCGCCGGCGCGGCCCTGACCGGTCTGGCCGGGGCGGCCGTGCTGCGCGGGACCCGCCGCCGCTCGCTCACCGCCTCGCTCGCCGTCGTCGCGGCGGTCGGGGTGGTCGCGATGCTCGCCGGGACGCTGGCCGTGGCGTGGGCGATGTTCCTGTCCCCGCACGACCTGAAGGTCGTCACCACGGTGGTCGCCATGGCGGCCGCGGTGTCGCTGGCCACCGCGCTGCTGCTGGGCCGCTGGGTGGTGGCCCGTAGCCGTGAACTGACGGTGGCGGCGCGTTCGTTCGGTGACGGCGGCGCCTTCGCCCCGCCCGTGCAGCCCGGCACCGCCGAACTGGACGCGCTCAGCCGGGAACTGGCCGCCACCAGCGCCCGGCTCGCCGAATCCCGCGAGCGCGAGCGGGCGTTGGAGACGTCCCGGCGGGAACTGGTCGCCTGGATCTCGCACGACCTGCGCACCCCGCTGGCCGGGCTGCGCGCCATGTCGGAGGCGCTGGAGGACGGCGTCGCCGCCGACCCCGACCGCTACCTCAAGCAGATCCGCACCGAGGTCGAACGGCTCAACGACATGGTCGGCGACCTCTTCGAGCTGTCCCGCATCCACGCGGGCACCCTCCCGCTGAGCCCGTCCCGGATCTCCCTGTACGACCTGGTCGGCGACGCCCTCGCGGGGGCCGACCCGCTCGCCCGGGAGCACGGCGTCCGGCTGGTGGGCGCCCACGTGGAGCCGGTGCCGGTGGAGGTCGACGGCCGGGAGATGAGCCGGGTCCTGGGGAACCTGCTGGTCAACGCGATCCGCCGGACGCCCGCCGACGGCACGGTCGCGGTGGCCGCCGAACGCTCCCCGGACGGCGTGGTGCTGTCGGTGACCGACGGCTGCGGCGGCATCCCGCCCGAGGACCTGCCGCGGGTCTTCGACACCGGCTGGCGCGGCAGCGACGCCCGCACCCCGCCCGCCGGGGCGGGCCTGGGCCTGGCGATCGTCCGCGGCATCGTCGAGGCCCACCGGGGCCGGGCCGGCGTGCGCAACGTCCCCGGCGGCTGCCGTTTCGAGGTGACCCTGCCGGTGGCGCCGTGAGGGAACGGCCGGCCTCAGGGGGCCTCAGGGGGAGGGCACGCCGGGCTGCGCGTGGCGGAAGAGGACGAGCAGGACCAGCAGCAGCGTGAGCGTCCCGAGGAACCGGACCAGGCGCCGGACCCTGGCCCCCGGGTCCAGCTGCCGCCAGGCGGGGGCGGCGGGGGACTCGTCGGGACACCACACCTCACCGACGGCGTCGTCCACGCCCGCGTCGCCCACGCCCCGGTCGCCCACGCCCGCGCCGTCCACCCCCGCGCCGTCCACCCCCGCGCCGGACGCGCGCTCGCGGGCCGACGGCTCGCGCGGTGCCGAGCGGCGTATGGCCTCCTCGGTGTCGCGGAGGAACTTCCCCCACTCCGCCTCCGGTACGACCGGCTCCCTCGCGGTCACTCCCCTCGTCCTCCTGTCCGCAGCGGTGTCGACGTCCGCCTGTCAGGACGACGGAGGGGAGCAACGCGTTCCCGCACCCGGTCAGCGGGTCACAGGGTCACCGGGTTGCCGCCGAAGGTGACCACCAGGTGGCCGTCGGCGGCGAAGGACCAGCCGAGGGCGCCCGCGTAGGAGGGGCAGCGGGAGCCGTTGGCGCCGGTCCAGAACTGGTTGCTGCCGTCGGCGTCGCCGACGGTCTTGTCGTTGGAGCCGCTGACCGCGAAGCGGCAGGAGGTGTTGGAGCGGAAGACCGACGTGCCGGCGTCCCAGGAGAAGTTGCGCTGGGCGTTGTCGACGCCGATGTTGCTCGTCACGGTCATGGCGCCCGGGTTGCTGTTGTAGGTGAACCCGTGCTTGCCGTTGCGGTAGGCGACGCTGTGCCGGACCACGTGGCCGACCGCGATGCCGTCGCCGCCGAGCTTGTAGCCGTTGCGGTCACCGTTGGCGTTCACGGTGCCGTCGGAGAGCGTGCCGTTGCCGTACGACAGCGAGTACTCGACGGTCACCGGGCCGATCGCGCCGGTGTCGGTCTTGGTGTAGAGGTCCCAGCCGTCGTCGATGTTGTGGTGCGAGACGGCGTAGCGGAAGACGTTCCCGGTGCCGGTGGTGAGCTTGGCCGCGAAGCCGTCGGCGTCCTCGCCGTCGGAGTCGGCGTTGTCGTGCGACTCGGCGCTCAGGACCAGGTTGTCGGACGGCCACTGGCTGCTCGGCGTGGTCGACGCGATCCGGCCCAGCTGCAGCCCGGTGTCGCGGTTGTAGCGGGTCACGGTCCGCTCGATCACGTTGTGGCTGCCGCCGACGTAGATGCCGTTGTCCCCGGCGTGCTCGACGACGAGGCCGTACACCCGCCAGTACGACGCGTTGAGCTGGAGGCCGCGGTTGGACGGACTCTCCGTCTGCGCCGCGAAGTTGAGGATCGGCGTCTCACCCGGGTACGCGGACAGCGTGGTCCGCGCCGACTGGGTGCCGTCGCTGCCCTCCGGGACGGTGATCGTGGACGCGTAGGCGTAGGTGCCGCCGCGCAGGTAGATCGTGCCGCCCGGGGCGATCCGGCTGATCGCCGACGGCAGCGTGGTGGGCGCCGCCTGGGTGCCCGCCGCGCCGTCCGTGCCGCCGGGCGCGACGTACAGCGCCCCGCTCGTCGGCGGGGTGGTGGTGCCGCTGGTCTCCACGTCCAGGTAGTCGAGGTTCGGCAGGCCGCCGGAGGTGGTCGGGTTCAGGCGGACGGTGTTGCTGCCCGCGTTCAGCGGCACCGTGAGCGTCTTGGTGGCCCAGGCCGACCACGCCCCGGTCCCCTCGAACGACGGCGTCTGCACCGTCGTGCCGTTGACGACCAGCGCGGCCGGGCGCGCCGTCGTCGAGCCGTTGGCGAAGCGGACCGAGAGCGTGGCCGTGCCGGAGTTCGCCGCGTTCACCGTGAACTGGGCGTAACCGCTGATGGAGTTGGTGCCGTTGCAGAAGCCGGAGCCGGAGTAGCCCGTCCAGTCCGAGTCGAGGGTGCCGCTGCAGACCGCGGGGGAGCTCTCGGCCTCGTAGCGCGTGGACGCGGCCTGCGCGGAGGGGCCGGACAGCGCGATGAGCGCGCCGGCCAGGAGGCCGACGGACGCGATGACTGGTCTCAGGTGCATCGTTCGTCTCCAGGGGTGGTGAGTACGGCTGGGTGGGGGTGGTGCCGGGTGCCAGGTGCCGTGCCGGGTGCCATGAGCCGAGTGGCATGAGCCGAGTGCCGGGTGCCGGACGAGTGCGGTCGCGGGCTCCGGGCGGTGCGTTCGGGTGCGTGAACGCGCGTCGGAGCGCGCCGCCCGACTGCGCTGGAGCGGGTGCGCCGATACGCTGTGAAAGCGCTTTCTCCGGGACCGTAAAGGTGTCGCTCCAAACGCGTCAAGAGACGTGTACGTGATCGAAGTTCACCAGCATGAACGATCAAGGCGTACGACACCCCACCCCCGAACCTCACGTCCAGGTTACGGAACCCTCAATCCCCGGTGGCCGCGAGATGAGGGGGTGACGATGGGGTCATGACCCCGGCCCAGCGCGCCCTCGCCCAGCTCGAAGCCTGGCCCGACCTCACCGAGGGTCCGGCCGCCTGCGGGACGGGACGGGCGCTGCGCACCCCGCGCGCGGAGATCGTCCACTTCCACACCGACCACGAGGTGGACCTCCACCTCACCGGCGGTGCCATCCGGCGCATCGCCGCCGACCTGCGCGCCTCGACGGCGATCCGTCTGCTGCCCGGCTCCCGCTGGGTGACCGTACGGCTCGACTGCGAGGCCGACCAGCACCTGCTGATGAGCCTGGTCAGCATGGCCCTCAAGGCCCACCAGGGCCCGGGCCCCGCGGGCGCCCCGGCCCAGCCGCTCGACGGGGTACCCGCACAGGCCACCGCCGGACGCCCGGTCCAGGAGCCGACCGTGCGGCCGCCCACCCCGGAGTGCAACCTGCGGCGCGTCATGCTCGTGCCGCGGGACGCGCCGCTGGGCTGAGCCGGTGTCGACGGGGTGAGCCCGGGTCGGGCCGGGTCCGTGGCCCAAGTGCTGCCGGGCGGGAAAACCCGTGGCAGGCACCGGAGTCCGGGCGCTAGCCTCGCCGGCGATGACGACTTTCCCCGTTCCTGGAAGGGGGGTCCCGTCCGCGCAAGGTGAGTGGTGATGGCCACTCCCCCCGCGAACGGGGACACCCGGTACTCCCTCTGGCTGCGCGTGCGCGAGTTCGCCGTGCCGCCCTCCGTGATCGAGGCCGCGACCGCCCGGCGCCGTGCCGGTGACTGGGCGGGCGCCTGCGCCGCGGCCGGCGTCGACGTCGACGTCCGGCCCCGTGCCGTCGCCCGCACCCACGGCCACGACCTCGCCGCCCGGCTGCGCGACGACCTGCGGCACCTCGCGCCCGACCTGCTGCGCTGGCACCTGCCGCGGATCGCCCCCCACGGGCTGCTGCGCCCCGGCCTCACCCTCACCCTGGCCCGCTACGCCACCGGCCCCGGCGACCCGTCCCCGGTGCACCTCGTCGCCCGCACCGCACCGGCGTGGGCGGACGGGGGGCAACGGATCAGCCTGGCGCTGTGGGACGGGCAGCAGGGCCGGCGGCCGGCCGCCACGCCCTCGCACCCGTCCCCCTCCCACGGGCACCCCCATCCCCGGCCCAGCCGGTGGTTCCGGCTGGACCTGCACCGGCACCTGTGGGACGCGCGCCGGGCCGGTGAACTGGCCGGCCGGGCAGGCGCGGTCGATGCCCCAGGCGGCGATCTCGCCGCGCCGCCAGCGGAGTTGGATGGTCTTCTGCCCCACGACCAGTGGTGTGCCGTCGAACGGTGGGCCGAGGAAGCGGCGTTGGTGCTCCGCGGCGAGGGGCGGCACGGCGGCGGAACCGTCGCCGTACGGCTCGGCGGGCGGCGACGGCTGGTGCTCGACGTGGGACCGGACGGCGCGGGCGGTGCGCCCGTGCTGCGGGGCGTGACCCCGGCCACCGCCGGCCGCGCCCGTGTGCTCCCCGCCCTGCCCCACGCGGCCACGTGGGTCCTGCCCGACCTGCACCTGCTGCGCGCCGGGCTCCTGGACGCGGGTGCGTTGCATCCGCTGGTCGCGGCGGCACTCGTACCGGAACGGGTCAAGGGCGCCGGGGACCGCTCGTCGCGTCCGACGGCCCGCGGGCCGAGGCTCGTGGAGTGCCGGGGGGACCTGCACCGCATCGGGCTCGCCGACGGCGTGCTGGTGCCGTGGGACCACTCGCCCGAGGAGATCCGGCGCGAGGAACTGCTGGCCGCGCTGACCGGCACCCCGCTGCCCTGCCTGCGGGTCATCGCCGAGGCCCACCGCACGCCCGACGACCTCGGCCCGGTCCGCGAGCGCCTGGACCACGGGGACCTCCCCGGTGCGCTGGCCGTCGTCGAGGACCTGCTGGGGCCCGGCGCGAGCCTGCCCGACGGTGCCCTGCGGGACGAGCTGGAGGCGGCCGCGCAACGACGCGTCGCCCACGGGCTGTTCCGCGCGGGCCTGGCCGAACCCGGCGGCGGGAGCCGCACCGGGTGGCGCACGCACCCCAGGCCCACCGGGACACCGGTCGTCCCCGGGCCCCTGCCCGGCCGGGTCGTGCCGGACCACCGCCGCAGCCGGGAGCACCCGTTCCGCCCCCGGCACGCCAACCGGTGTCCGTGAGCCGGCCCCCACCCCGGCCCGACGTTCCCCTGACGCCCTCCGCCCCGGGTGACTCCGTCCGCCACCCCCTACGACCCCAAGGTGATGCCCATGCCCGCCCACCCGACCCCCGCCACCCCCTCGCCGTCCACCCACTCCTCGTCCACCGCCCCCGAACTGCCCGAACTCGACGTCGCCCGCGACCTGTTGGCGCTGCTCGCCGACACCACCACCGAACCCCGCCCCGACACCCAACTGGAGGCGCTCACCCTGGCCGTCGCGGCCGACCTGCCCGTCCTGCTGTGGGGTGAGCCGGGGATCGGGAAGACCGCCGCGCTGACGCAGCTCGCCGAGGCGCTGGAGCTGCCGCTGACCACGGTGATCGCCAGCGTGCACGAGCCGTCCGACTTCTCGGGGCTGCCCGTCGTCGGGGACGACCCGGCCGGGCAGGGCGTGCCGCTGGCCCCGCCGGACTGGGCCGTACGGCTGGTGCGGGCCGGGCGGGGGCTGCTGTTCCTGGACGAGCTGTCCACGGCGCCGCCCGCCGTGCAGGCGGCGCTGCTGCGGCTGGTGCTGGAACGGCGGATCGGTGCGCTGCGGCTGCCGCCGGGCGTGCGGATCGTGGCCGCCGCCAACCCGCGGTCCTCGGCGGCCGACGGCTGGGAGCTGAGCCCGCCGCTGGCCAACCGGTTCGTGCACCTGCAGTGGGTCCACGACCACGAGGTCGTCGTCCGCGGGCTCGGTGGCACCTGGCCCCGCGCGACCCTGCCCCGCCTCGACCCGCGGCGGCTGCCGGACGCGGTGGACTTCGCGCGCCGGGCGGTGTGCGGGCTGCTCACCGCCCGGCCGGAGCTGGTGCACCGGCTGCCGTCGGGCGAGGGCCGGCGGGGCGGGCCGTGGCCGTCGCCGCGCAGCTGGGAGTCGACCCTGCGGCTGGTCGCCTTCGCCACCGCGGCGGACGTGTCACGGGACGTGCTGTCGCTGCTGGTCAGGGGCACCGTCGGAGACGGTCCGGGGCTCGAACTGCTGGCGAGCGTGGACCGGATGGACCTGCCCGACCCGGAGACCCTGCTCGCGGACCCGGCCGCCGCCGACCTGCCCCGGCGCGGTGACCTGCGCCAGGCGGTACTGGACGGCGTGGTCGACGCCGTACGGCGCCGTCCGGGGCGGGACCGCTGGGACGCGGCCTGGGCGCTGCTCGTGCGCGCGGCCGAGACCGGCGCCCCGGACCTGGTCGTCGTCCCCGCCACCACCCTCGCCTCGCTGCGCCGCGAGGACTGGGACGTCCCGCCGTCGATCGAACGGCTGACGGGTGTGGTGGCACTGTCGCGGCGGGCGGACCGGGCGGACCGTACGGCGGCGGGCGCCGGGGCCCGCCGGTGACGGGGGAGCAGGCTTCCCCGGGGGCCGGCACCGGCGCCCTCGACGTCGGCAAGCTGTACGCGGCCCGGCTGCACGCCGCCCGCGTGCGGCCGTACCTGGCGACCGCCCTGTTCGCGCTGCACACCGTGGAGTCGCGGCGGGTGCCGACGATGGCGGTCGACCGGCACTGGCGGTGCTACGTCTCCCCGGCGTTCGTGGACCGCACGCCCCTGGAGGAACTGGCCGGGGTGTGGGTGCACGAGGTGTCCCACCTGCTGCGCGACCACCACGGGCGCGGTGACCGGGTGGCCCGCGAGCGGGGACTGACCGGCGCGGGGGAGCGGCTGCGCATGAACATCGCCGCCGATCTGGAGATCAACGACGACGTGTACGGCGACGGCCTCGCCCGCCCCGAGGGCGCCGTCCGGCCGGACGACCTGCGGCTGCCGGAGGGCAAGGTGATGGAGGACTACCTGCGCCGGTTCCGGCTCGGGCCGCTCACCCAGCACCTCGCCTGGCTGGACTGCGGCAGCGGCGCCGACGGCCTGCAGCGGGAGTGGGAACTGGGCCCCGAGGGCGCGGACGGGCTGAGCGACCAGGAGCGGGACGCGGTGCGCTTCCGCGTCGCCCGGGGCATCAAGGGCCGCCCGGGTGACGTGCCGCGGGGCTGGCGGCGGTGGGCCGAGGAGGCGCTCCACCCGCCGCAGCCCTGGCGGCAGCTGCTGGGCGCGGCGATCCGCTCGGCCGCCTTCGGGGCGGGCACCGGCGACGACTACAGCTACGGCCGCCCGGCCCGGCGCTCGGCCGGGCTGCCCGGGGTCGTCCTGCCCGCCCTGCGGCGCCGGCCGCCGCGAGTGGCCGTCGTCATCGACACCTCGGGCTCGGTCAGCGATGCCGAACTGGGCAGCGCGCTGCTGGAGGTCACCGCCGTCTCCCGGGCCGTGGGCGGCCGGCGGGACCAGGTCCGCGTGGTGCCCTGCGACGCGGTGGCCCGCAGCGTGCACCCGCTGTGCCGTGCGGAGGGCATCCCGCTGGTGGGCGGTGGCGGCACGGACCTGCGCACCGGCTTCGCGAAGGCGTTGCGCACCCGGCCCGCCCCGGACGTCGTCGTGGTCCTGACCGACGGCCAGACCCCCTGGCCGGACACCCGCCCGCCGTGCCGCACGGTGGTGGGCCTGTTCCCACGCCAGGAACCGGACGGCTCCTGGGACGAGAACGACCCCGACTACGTCCCGGACGGACCGCCCGCCTGGGCACGGACGGTGGTCATCGGGGACGGGGGCGGGAACGGGAGCAGGCCCTGAGGCGCGCCGGGCCGCGGTCGCCCCCGGGCGCCGGGCCGCGGTCGGGCCCTGGGCGCCTGGCCGTGGTCGGCCCTCGGGCGCCCGGCCGCCGTCGCCCCCGGGCGCCTGGCCCGTCCTCGCCCCGAGACTCTTGGCCCGCCTTCGCCCCGGGATTTGGCCCGCCTTAACTCCGGGCGTCGGGCCCGCTTAGCTCCGTGACTCTTGGCCCGCCTTCGCCCCGGGATTTGGCCCGCCTTAACTCCGGGCGTCGGGCCCGCTTTAGCTCCGGGCGTCGGGCCCGCCTTCGCCCCGGGATTTGGCCCGCCTTAACTCCGGGCGTCGGGCCCGCTTTAGCTCCGGGCGTCGGGCCCGCTTAGCTCCGGGACTCTTGGCCCGCCTTCGCTCCGGGCGCCGGGCCCGCTCTCGCCCCGAGCGCGGGGCCCACCCTCGCCCCGGCCGCCGTCCCACCCCGCGCGTCTCCTAGGGTGCGACCATGACCACCTCGCAGGCGTACCTCTCCGACTTGTTCTCCCTCGACGGCCGGGTCGCCCTGGTGACCGGGGGCAGTTCCGGCATCGGGCGGGCCGTGGCCGAGGCGCTGGCGCGGGCCGGCGCGCGGGTCGTGGTCGTGGCCCGCAGGGAGGCCGAACTGGCGAAGACCGTCGGCGAGTTGGAGGCCCTGGGCGCCCGCGCGGCCTGGGTGAGCGCCGACCTGGGCACGCGGGCCGGGGTGCGCGCGGCGGCCAAGGAGGCGGTCGGCGCCTTCGGGGAGCCGGACATCCTGGTCAACAGCGCCGGGGTCAACCTGCGCCCCCCGATGGGCGAGGTCGGCGAGGACGTCTGGGACACCACCCTGGCGGTCAACCTGGAGGCCCCCTTCCTGCTCGGCGAGCGGTTCGGCCCCGGCATGGCCGAGCGCGGCTTCGGGCGGATCATCCACATCAGCTCCCAGCAGGCCCACCGCGCCTTCGTGCAGAGCGGCGTCTACGGCGTCTCCAAGGGCGGCCTCGAGTCGCTGGCCCGCTCCCAGGCCGAGGCGTGGTCGCCGTACGGCGTCACCAGCAACACCCTGGTGCCGGGCTTCGTGATGACGCCGCTCAACGCCCGCCTGTCGTCCGACCCCGGGCGGGTCGCCGCCCTCGCCGCCCGCACGATGGTCGGCCGCAACGGCCTCGCGGAGGACTTCGCCGGGGCCGCGGTGTTCCTGGCGAGCCGGGCCTCCGCCTACGTCACCGGGCAGTCCCTGTTCGTGGACGGCGGGCTCTCCGTCCACTGACCCACTTCCCCTGACCGGGCCGCGGGCTCTCCGTCCACAGACGGCACCTCCCTTGACCGGGCTGCGGACGGGCGGCAGGGTGGGAGCGCTCCCAGGGCGCGGTGTCCAGGCGCCGTCGCCGTCCGGGCAGGCGTCGCCGTCGCCGTCGCCTCCGCCGAAGCCGAAAGCGGGCCGCCATGCAGAGCCGGACCAAGCGCCACCTGTCCCCCGCCGACCTCGACGCCCTGCTGCGCGCCTCCGCCGGCGTCGGGTGCCGGGTGGAGGCGGAGCTGACCGACGGCTGGTTCGCCGCGGCCTACCGGGTCGTCCTCGACGACGGCCGCCCCGCCGTCGTCAAGCTCGCCCCGCCGCCGGACGCCCCGGTGCTGCGCTACGAACGCGGCATCACGGCCACGGAGGCGATGGTCTACGGCCGCCTCGCGACCCTCCCGCCCGGTCAGGTGCCCACGCCGGAACTCCTGTACTCCGGCCCGGAGTTCCTGGTCCTCTCCGTGCTGGACGGCACCCCCTGGGACAAGGCGGCCGACGGCCTGCCGCCGGTCACGCAGAGCGCGCTGCGCCGTGAACTCGGCGCCGTCACCGCCCGGTTGCACACCCTGACCGCGCCGGACGGCCGGTTCGGCTACCCGGCCCCCGAGGCCGCGCTGTCGGCGCCCGACTGGCCGTCGACCTTCACGCTGATGGTGGACGCCCTCCTGGAGGACGCCGCTGCCCAGGGGACGTCCCCGCTCGACGTGCCGCCCGCCGACATCCGCGGCCTCGTCGCCGAGGGCAAGGGTGTCCTCGCCGAGGTCACCGAGCCCCGCCTGGTCCACTTCGACCTGTGGCCGGGCAACGTCTTCGTCGACGTCCCCGCCGGTGGGAAGGGCCCGCGGGCACCCCGGATCACCGGCCTCATCGACCACGAAAGGGCGTTCTGGGGCGACCCGGTGGCCGAGCTGGTCTCCCTCGCCTTCGGCGGCGACACCGGCCCGGACAGCGACCTGGTCGCCGGGTACACCGAGGCCGGCGGCCGCCTCGACCCCACCCCGGCCGTCCGCCACCGGCTGGCCCTGTACCGCCTCTACCTGGGCCTGCTCCTCGTGGTCGAGTGCGGCCCGCGCGGCTACGCCGGCGACCACCTGGCCTTCTGCCGCCGCACCCTGGCCGGGGCCGTGGCGGACCTGCGCGCGCTGGGGTAGGCGCCGTCACCCGGTCCGGGGCGGGCGCGACCCGGACTCAGCCCAGGCACACCACGAGCAGGCAGAGCCGGGTCTGCTGACCGGGGGAGGTGGCCGCCGGGTCGGGTGCCGGCTGGGTGGTGGGCGCCGGGGCCTGGGGCGCCGGGTCGGTGGCCGCCGCCGGCTGGTCGGCCGGGGTCGTACGGGGAGCCTCCCCGGTCATCGGCGCCGTGGTGGCCGTCCCCGACCCGGCGGTGTCCGAGCCGACCTGGCGCGGCGCGGCCGCGGAGTCCGGGCGGGCCGCGGTGGGGTGGGCCGCACGGGCGCCCGGCGCGGAGGGACCGGTGGCGCCTGCCGGGGTGCCCGCGGCCGGTGACTGCGTGCGGGGCATGGTGCGGGCCGGGGCGGAGACCGGGGACGCCGGTGCGGCCGCCGTCGTACCGCCCGTGTCGTCGTCCCGCACCTGTTCGCGTGCCGCGCCCATGGCCCGGTCGTCCGGCGCCGCTGCCGCCTGGGTGCGGTCGGGCGCGTGCCGGTCGAGCGAGGCGAGCGTCAGACCGCCGCCGACGAGCGCCACGGCCGTCGCCACCACGGCCCGTCGCTGGCTCTTCTTCCAGCGCACCCGCTGACGACGCCGCGCGGCACGGCCCCGCGGGGCGGGCGGCGCGTCGGGGAGGACGCCGGTCTCCGTTCCGTGGGCGTCGGCCGTGTCGTCCGTGTCGGCCGTGTCGTCGGCGGCGTCCTCGTGCCAGGACGGCGGAAGGACGGACCCGGGCTCCCGCGACACGTCGTCCCAGGCGCCCCGGGGTTCTGCGGGGCCCGTCGGACCCGCGGGACGCATGGGCCTCGGCACGGTGGAGGCGGCCCGGCCGGGCCGTCCGGAAGCCCCGGAGCCGCCGTCGGCCCCTCCCGCACCCCCCGCGTCCCCCACCGCGAACGGCCGGCGGCCCTCCGTGCCGGGCGGGGCGATGTCCGGGGCGTAGGCGCCGCACCCGGGGCACACCAGGGCGCCGTTGAGGTGCCGGCGACACGCGGAGCAGTAGTCCATCTGCGGTCTTCCTGGTTCGACTGCGCCGTGGGCCCGCCGGGTCCACGGCCTGGTCCCGCTCGCACGGGGGGTCGAGCGGCCAGTCACGCTAACGAGGCTTTGGCCAGGCCGTGTGCAGCGTGTGTGGTGCTCCTGCACGGATTCCGGGCGGCTCACGTGGACCGGAGCCGCGCCGCTCCGTACCGTCCCGTCCCGCGCACGCACCGTCGCCGCCCGGCCCGGCCCGCCGCCCGCTCCCGCGCCGGCTCCGCGCCCCGGGTGAAACCCCCGCACCACGCGGGCCCGGTGGGCCGTGTCGTACGCCGCCGTCGGCATAGTGGCGGGCGCCCCCGCTTCCCACCGGCAGGAGAACCCCATGCTCGGCACCCGCTTCCGCACCGGCTCACCCGTCTGGATCGACCTCGGCAGCCCGGACACCGCGACGGCGGCCGCCTTCTACTCCGCCGTCTTCGGCTGGACGTACGAGCCCGCCGGGCCGGAGGGCGGCGGGTACGGCGTCTTCCGCAAGGGCGACCGGACGGTCGGCGCCGTCGGCCGGCTCACCGAGCCGGGCGCGCGGTCGGCGTGGATGACGTACTTCCGCAGCGACGACGTCGAGGCGACCGCGCGGGCGGTGGTCGCGGCGGGCGGCACGGTGCGGGCCGAGCCGATGAGCATGGGCGACTCCTCGATGGCGCAGTTCACCGACCCGCAGGGTGCGCAGTTCGCCGTGCTGAGGTCCGACCAGGGCCTGGAGCGGGCGGCCGAGGACGACACGCTGCTGTGGGTCGAGCTGCACACCGAGGACCCGGAGGCCGCGATCCACTTCTACAGCGGGCTGTTCGGCTGGCGCTCGGAGGTGATGCAGGCGCCGGGCATGACGTACCGGGTGCTCAGCCTGGCGGAGGGCGACCGGCAGCAGACGGCGTTCGGCGGTGTGGCCGAGCACCGGGGCGAGCCGGAGGGCGTGCGCTGGGTGCCGTACTTCGCCGTCGCCGACGCGGACGCCTCGGCCGACCTGGTGCGCAGCCACGGCGGAACGGTGGTGATGCCGGCCTCCGACGTGCCCGAGGTGGGCCGCATCGCCTGGCTGGCGGACCCCTCCGAGGCCCTCTTCGCGGTCCTCAAGCCGAACCCCCGCCAGGCCTGACGCGGGCGGGGGCGGGCGCACCGGGTGGCCGTCCCCCGCCTCCGCCCGTCGTTTCTCCCGGAGGGCGACGGGAACCCGCCGGCTGTGGTGGCCTACGGAGCCGAGCAGCGGGTGCCAGGGGGTGTCTTGCCGATCAGGCCGGGCTCGCGGCGCCTGGCACCGCAGGAGAACCTGACCAGGGCGGCCGGCCTGCCCGCGCCCGCCTCGGCACCGCTGGTGCACTACTCGGAGGGGGTACGGCATGTCCGGTTCGGTCCGTCCCGGCCCGTCGGCCCGGCAGCGGGCCCGAGGTGAGCGCGGACGCCGGCGCCTGCGGTTCGACGGCTGGATCGCGGGGCTCGGCTTCTCCGGCGGCACCCGCGTCGTGCTGGGGCACTGGCCCCGGACGCCGCTCGGTGCGTTCAGCGACGTGATGGTCGAACGGCCGGACGGGGAGCGGCTGTTGCTCGCGCCCTCGCACCGGGTCGCGGACTTCGTGGCGGCCACGTACGTCTTCGACACGGTGCGGATCGTGCCCGTCGAGGTGAACGCGGACGGCGAGGGCGACGGTGAGGGCGGTGGACGGCTCTGGTCGGCCACGGCGGGCCCCCTCGCCCTGCGCTTCACGGTCGGCCGGCGGGGCGGTCTCGGCCTGCTGCTGCGGGCGGTGCCGGGCGCGCTCGCGACGCGTCCGGCGTGGTGCGCCCTGACCGACGGACCGGCCCGGCTGCTGCCGGGCGGCGTGCGGACCCGTGGCAGCGCGGGCGGGGGACGCCGGGAGTGGTACGGGGTGCGGGACCTGCACGCGATCGCCGGCGCGTCGGCGGCCTACCAGGGCGAAGACCTCGGCACCCTCACCCCCGTCACCCCACCGGTCCGCTTCGGGTTCGGCTCGGTCCCGCGCAAGCCGGGCCTGGCCCGGGTGGTGACCACGGTCGAGGTGAGGGAGTGAGGGAGGAGCGGTGGACGCGTCAGGGCAACGCCCCCGTGTCCGTGACCAGGTCGACCACCCCCGCCGGACCGCCCCGGGCCAGTGCCTCGCGCTGCCGGTCGGCACCCGTCCCCTCCTGGAACAGGCGGTGCACCAGGGACGTCACCTCGCGGGTGTCGCCGGCCACCTCCAGCGCCGGTTCCACGTGCTCCAGCAATTGGGACACCGCGTCGCCCGCCCGGCAGCGCCGCCCCTCCGGGTCGACGAGTTCCGCGCCGAGCCCGTGCCGGGCGGCCTGCCACATGGCCACCTGCAGCAGCTCCGGCGGGGTGTCCGGCGCCGGCCGCCCCGCCACGGCCTCCCGCTCCGCCGTCTCCACCAGGCCGCGCACCAGCCCGGCGAACATCACCGCGTCCTCGGTGCGCAGCTGGACGTCCATGCAGCGCACCTCCACCGTGGGGCACCGCTCGGACAGCCGGGCCTGCCAGTACAGCTGCCCGGTGTCCCCGATCACGCCGGTCTCCACCAGCCGGCCGATCCGCCGGTCGTAGTCGGTGTCGTCGGCGAAGGCCGGCGGGATGCCGCTGACCGGCCAGCGGTCGAAGACGACCGTGCGCCAGCTGGCGAACCCGGTGTCGTGCCCCTCCCACAGGGGCGAGTTCGCCGCCATGGCGGTCAGCACCGGCAGCCACCCGCGGATCCGGTTCAGCACCTGCACGCCGACGTACCGGCCGGGCACCGCGACGTGCACGTGCATGCCGTTGACCAGCTGCTCGGCGACCAGCTGCGGCGCCTGCCGCTCCAGCGCCCGGTAGCGGGGCAGCTCGGTGACGGTGACCGGAGCGCCCCTGGGCAGCGGCGGGGTGCCGCTCGCCACCACGCGGCAGCCGTGCGCCGCGGCCGCCTGGGCGACCGCGTGCCGCAGCCGCAGCAGGTGGCCGCCGACCTCCTCCAGCGCGCCGCAGATCGGCGTGACCACCTCCACCTGGGCCTGCAGCAGCTCGGCCTGGATCTCCTGCGGCGCGACGAAGGGCTCCAGACCGGCCGCGGAACGCACCTTCTCCGCGTGCGGGGCCAGGAGTCCGGTGGTCGCGTCCATCAGGAGGTACTCCTCCTCGACCCCGAGGGTTCTCGTCATCATCGAAGGTCCTGTCCTCCTCGCGGATGCGGAGGACGAGTGGGGCATTCACGGCCATTCCAAACGTCCCCGCCGTCCCGGCCCGCTCCCCGCGCCGCCCCGACGGGCGCGGACTAGGATCGCGCCCATGGCGACGACCGTCGGTGACGTGGAACGGTTCGAGGCGTCCAGGGGGCGGCTGGAGGCCATCGCCTACCGGCTGCTCGGGTCCGCGAGCGAGGCCGAGGACGTCGTGCAGGAGACGTACCTGCGCTGGCAGGCGGCCGACCCCGGGCGCATCGAGGTCCCCGAGGCGTGGCTGACCAAGGTCCTCACCAACCTGTGCCTGAACCAGCTCACCTCGGCCCGCGCCCGGCGCGAGACCTACGTCGGCGAGTGGCTCCCCGAGCCCCTCCTGGCCGGCGACCCGATGCTCGGCCCCGCCGACACCGCCGAACAGCGCGAGTCGGTGTCGTACGCGGTGCTCACCGTGATGGAGCGGCTGTCGCCCAACGAGCGGGCGGTGTACGTGCTGCGGGAGGCGTTCGACTACCCGCACCGGGAGATCGCCGAGATCCTCGACCTCACCGAGGCCGCCAGCCAGCAGATCTACCACCGCGCCAAGAAGCACGTGGCCGAGGGCCGGGCCCGCGCCGAGATCGACGAGTCCGCGGCCCGGAAGATCGTCGACGAGTTCCTCGCCGCGGCGACCAGCGGCCGGACCGAGCCGCTGGTCCGGCTGCTCACCGCGGACGCGGTCGCGGTCGGTGACGGCGGCGGTGTGATCCCGGCCCGCGCCAAGGGGTTCCGGGGGGCGCTCGCCGTCGCGACGTTCCTGCGGGGCCTGTTCAAGCCCGGCAAGGCCAAGCGCGCCCTGGTCGGCGGCTCGCCCGACGTGTACGCGACGACGGCGAACGGCGGGCCCGCCCTGGTGGCCGTGCTCGACGGCCGGGTCATCGGCGTCATGTGCCTGGAGGTGACCCCGGACGGCATCGCCGCGTTCCGCAACCAGGTCAACCCCGCCAAGCTCGGGCGGGCGACCCGCGCCTGGGCGGCCGACGACCACGGCGAGCCCCTGCTCACCGCCTTCTGAGTCCGGCGCCCCGCACACCCACGGTGATGTGACCTGCTTCACACCCGTCCGTTGTCAGGAATCGGCGCGCCGTCCGGTTCAAGGGGCGAACCGCCGACAACGGACCAGACAGGAGCACCGACATGCAGCACCGCATCGTCGTCCTCGGAGCCGGATACTCCGGAGCCAGCGCCGCCGGGCGGCTCGCCAAGCGCCTGCGCCGCGAAGACGTCTCCGTGACCCTCGTCAACGCCGAGCCCGACTTCGTCGAGCGGGTGCGGCTGCACCAGCTCGCCACCGGCCACGACCTCCCGTCCCGGCCGCTCGCCGAGATGTTCGAGGGCACCGGTGTCGACCTCCGGGTCGCCCGGGTCACCGCCGTGGACGCCGACCGCAAGGCCGTCACCCTCACCACCGCCGACGGCCCGGACGAACTGCCGTACGACACCCTCGTCTACGCCCTCGGCAGCCACTGGGACGACCAGGGCGTCCCCGGTGCCGCCGAGCACGCCCACGAGCTGGCCGGCCGCGCCGGTGCGCTGCGGCTGCGCGAGCGTCTGGCCGCGCTGGAGGCCGGGCGGCCCGTCGTGGTCGTGGGCGCCGGCCTGACCGGCCTGGAGGCCGTCACCGAGATCGCCGAGGCCCGCCCCGACCTCGACGTCGCCCTCGCCGCCCGCGACGGGCTCGGCGACTGGCTGTCCGACAAGGGCCGCCGGCACCTGGGGGAGGTCCTCGACCGGCTGGGCGTCACGGTGCACGAGCACACGGCGGTCGTCGCCGTCGAGGCCGACCTCGTCCTGACCGCCGACGGCACGGTCCTGCCGTCCGCCGCGACCGTGTGGACCACCGGCTTCACCGTCCACCCGATCGCGCGGGCCACCACCCTGGAGGTCACCGACACCGGCCGGATCGTCGTCGACGGCACGATGCGCTCGGTCTCCCACCCGGACGTCTACGCCGTCGGCGACGCGGCCTGGGCGATGGGACCCGGCGACAAGCCGCTGCGCATGTCGTGCGCCTCGGGCACCCCCTCGGCCTGGCAGGCCGCCGACGCCATCGCGGCCCGTCTGACCGGCGGCAAGCACAAGGACGTCCCGCTGCGTTACTTCAACCAGTGCGTCTCGCTGGGCCGCAAGGACGGCCTCATCCAGTACGTCACCGCCGACGACCGCGCCGTCCCGCGCGCCCTGGCCGGACGCGTCGCCGCCGTTTACAAGGAGCTGGTCTGCAAGGGCGCGGTCTGGGCCGTCGCCCACCCGACCCTCGGCATGCCGACCCGCCGCCGCGCCGTCGTGGAGCAGCCGGCGTCCACCGGGACGGCCCCGGCCGAAGCCGCCGCGTGAGCCGCGGAACGACCGCGTGAGCCGTGGCACGACGAGGCCCCGGCACCACCAGGTGCCGGGGCCTCACGTGGGAAGGGCTACCAGCCCCAGCCCTCGGCGGACACCTCACCGGCCGGCGCGGCGGCCGGGGTGACCACGGCCTCGTGGCAGGTGAACCCGAGCCGGGTCAGCGCCCGGTGCATCTCGGCGGCGGTGAAGTCGCGCCGGTCCTGCCGGGTGACGATCTCGCCGACCTGCTTGACCGGGAAGACCTGACTCCCGACGGTCACGCACGTGCCGACGGCCGGCTCGGGCGTGACGTCCCGCATCGAGTGCTCGACCTCGCTCTTGGTCAGGTCGAAGGGGAACCGGGCGATGACACAGCGCATGACGCCTCCACGGGAGTACGGGAAGGAAGGACCCCGGCCGGGACCGGGGCCGCGAGGGTGAGCTGGAGCAGGGGGCGGGTCAGCGGTCGTCCCGCGGCGCGGAGCGCCGGGGACGGGACGCGCCCCGTCGGCCGCGGTTGCGCCCGCCCGCCGACCCGGTGCCCGTGCCCGTGCGCCGCTGTCCGGCCGGCGGGGCCGCCGGGGCCGGGACGGTGATGGTGACGGGCACGCCGGACGGGGTCCGTGCGCCGGTGATGCGGCCGAGTTCCGCCTCGCCGGGCCGCACCCGGGCGCTGCTGGGCGTGATGCCGGCGTCGGCCATCAGCCGGTCCATCGCGCGCCGCTGGTGCGGCAGCACGAGGGTGACGACGGTGCCCGACTCGCCGGCGCGTGCCGTACGGCCGCCGCGGTGCAGGTAGTCCTTGTGGTCGCCGGGCGGGTCGACGTTCAGGACCAGGTCGAGGCCCTCCACGTGGATGCCACGGGCGGCGACGTTGGTCGCGACCAGCGCCGTGACCTGGCCGTCCTTGAACTGGGCGAGCGTGCGGTTGCGCTGCGGCTGGGACTTGCCGCCGTGCAGCGCCGAGGCGCGCACCCCCACGGACAGCAGGTGCTTGGCCATCTTGTCCACCGCGTGCTTGGTGTCCAGGAACATGATCACGCGGCCCTCGCGGGCGGCGATCTCGGTGGCCGTGGCGTGCTTGTCCGTGTCGTGCACGTGGAGCAGGTGGTGCTCCATGGTGGTGACGCTGCCGGCGGAGGAGTCCACCGAGTGCACGACCGGGTCGTGCAGATAGCGGCGCACCAGCAGGTCGATGTTCCGGTCCAGGGTGGCCGAGAACAGCAGCCGCTGTCCGCCCGGCGCGACCTGGTCGAGCAGCGCGGTCACCTGAGGCATGAAGCCCATGTCGGCCATCTGGTCGGCCTCGTCGAGCACGGTGGTGCCGACCTGGTCGAGCCGGCAGTCGCCGCGCTCGATGAGGTCCTTGAGGCGGCCGGGCGTGGCGACGACGACCTCGGCGCCGGCGCGCAGCGCGCCCGCCTGACGGCCGATCGACATGCCGCCCACCACGGTCGCGAGCCGCAGCCGCAGCGCACGGGCGTACGGGGTGAGCGCGTCGGTGACCTGCTGGGCGAGCTCGCGGGTGGGCACGAGGACCAGCGCGAGCGGCTGGCGGGGCTGGGCCCGCTGTCCGTCGAGCCGGGCCAGCACGGGCAGCCCGAAGGCGAGCGTCTTGCCGGAGCCGGTGCGGCCACGGCCGAGGACGTCCCGGCCGGCCAGCGCGTTCGGCAGGGTGGCCGCCTGGATCGGGAACGGCTCGACGACACCCTCGGCGTCCAGCGCCGCGAGCAGCCGTGCGGGCATGTCGAGTTCGGCGAACGCCTCGACGGCCGGCAGCGGCGGGGTGATGGTCTCCGGCAGCGCGAATTCCTGCGGGCGCTGGGCCGGGCCCGAGCCGCGGCCCCGGTCGCCCTGGCCCTTGCGCCCGTTGGGGCGTCCGGTGCCGGCGGTGGGACGGGAACCGCGGTGGTGCGAGTCCTGGGATCGGAAACGATTGCCACGCGCGGGGCGGGCGCGGTTCATGGGGGAACCTTCCTCGATGCGGCACGTATCGAGGAATTCCTCCGGGGGCGTGGTGACGCGACGCTCGACCGCACGAGGATTCACAAGAATGAGCCGAAAGAAAATCCGGGAATGAGCGGGGGCCCGCACCCCGAGAGCGCGGGCCCCAGCCACATGAGATGTCGCGGGCTCAAGGCCCGCGGTACGCGTCAGCGTCAGGCAGGAACGATGTTCTCGGCCTGCGGGCCCTTCTGGCCCTGCGTGACGTCGAAGGTAACCTTCTGGCCTTCCTGAAGCTCACGGAAGCCGGACGTGGCGATGTTCGAGTAGTGGGCGAACACGTCAGCGCCGCCACCGTCCTGCTCGATGAAGCCGAAGCCCTTTTCCGAGTTGAACCACTTCACGGTGCCAGATGCCATTTGAATCTCCCTTGGGGGGCAGTACCGGACTCCGCACTTTACGGAATCCGCGTCGCCGCGATGATCACCCCTCCGGAAGAATCCGGAAAGCACTGCAAAGACTTGAATCTCTGGCAACCAAAACTGCAACAGTTATCACGCTAACACAGGTCACCGGCACGCGGCCATGCGTTTCCTCCGCGCGCGGATAGTCTGATCCCCGCACCCACCGCAAATCTGTACCGGTGGCCATAGATATTCGTCGCGGTTGACGTCACCCTCCGGGCCCTCGCCTCCCGGCGGCCCGTCCCGGCGGCCCGTTTTCCGGACCGGGCGCCGCACAACTGGCGGCGGATGCGGCACCGGTGGCCGGCCCGGGGGCGGGGCGGTGCGCTGCACCACACCCGGCAATCTGCATGCGTCGCGGCAGATTTCCTCCCCCGCTCACCCCCTTCTCGTACTCGCCGCCGTGCTGCTCCCGCCACTCCGGGCGCCTCCGCCGTTCGGGTGCCTACGATGGGCCGCTGGACCACTCACGGGACCGGTCCGGCACGGGGACCGCGGAGCGGCGGAGGGGAGCGAGGGTGACGGACGACCGGGAGCCCGGCCGGCGCGACCGGCGGCAGCGCCCCCGGCGCCGGGCCCAGGGTGAGCTCGAGGGGCTGGTCCTGGCGGCCCTGCGGGAGGCCGACGGCCCGGCGACGGCGGGCTGGGTGCAGGAACGCCTCGGCGGCGACCTCGCCTACACCACCGTGATCACCATCCTCACGCGGCTGCTGGCCAAGGGCGCGGTGACCCGGGAGCGCGCGGGCCGGTCCTTCGCCTGGACGCCGGTGTCCGACCGGGCGGGACTCGCCGCGCACAGGATGCGCAAGGTGCTGGACCGCGAGAGCGACCGGGAGGCGGTCCTCGCCAGCTTCGTCACCTCCCTCGACGCCGGCGACGAACGCCTGCTGCGGGAACTGCTGGAGCGCGCGGGGCCTGAGGGGGCCGAGGGCCCCGAGGGCCGCGAGGGGGAGGACTGAGGCGGCGTGGGCGTGTTCGTCTTCCTCCCGCTGGTCCTGCCGCTGACGGCGTGGCCGGTCGCCCGGCTCGCCGCGCAGCACCTGCACCCCCGGACGGCGACCCGGCTGCTCACCGCGCTGGCGGCCGTCATGGCGGTGTGCAGCACCGTGTGCCTGGCGCTGCTGATGGTGGTGGGCACCGCCCAACTGCCCGGCAACCCGCTGCCCGACGGCTGGTCCGACCCCGAGGTCCGCGCGGCGGTGCCGTACGACGAGGTGGCCGGCCGGGCGGCCGTGCCCGCGCTGCTCCTGGTGCTCGCCGCGTGCACGGGCACCCTCCGGCGCCACCGGCGGGTGCGCCGCCGGGGCCACGCGGCCCTGGCCGGCCTGCCGGACACCGAGGTCGCCGTGCTGCCCGACGGCGAGCCCTACGCGTACGCTCTGCCGGGCGGGCCGCGCGGCCGGGTCGTCGTGACGACAGCGCTGCTGACGCACCTGCAACCGGCCGAACGCCGGGCGCTGTTCGCCCATGAGCGGGCGCACCTGACGGCCCGCCACCACCGGTACCTGCTCACCGTGCGGCTGGCCGCCCGCGCCAACCCGTTCCTGCGCCCCCTGCGGGCCGCGGTGGCGTACACGACGGAGCGCTGGGCGGACGAGGCGGCGGCCGAGGCGGTCGGCAGCCGCCGGGCCGTGGCCCGCGCGATCGGCCGGGCGGCGCTGGTCTCCCGGGGCACGCCGGTGCCGACCCTCGCGGGCCTGGCGGCGCCCGGCCCGGTGCCGCGCCGGGTCGCCGCGCTCCTCGCCCCGGCCCCGGTGACCCGGGCCTGGCCGTCGGCGTTCACGGCCGTGGGGCTCGCGGCCTGGACGGCGGCCGCGGGGACGGCCGTGTCGGCCATGTCGTCCGCGAACTCCGCCGTCACCCTGGCGCTGGTCCTGCGGGCGGCGACACCCCTGTAACGGCGACACCTCCGTAGGGGCGTCCCGGCCCCGGGGCGGGGGCCATGAACAGGGGTGCCGCCGGACCGGTCAGAGGTCGAACTCGTGCGGCGGCAGGTCGAGCGTGAAGCACGCCTCGCGGACGACGGCCTGCTCGGTCTTGTCGAAGTCGCCGTCGGCGCCGCCGATGACGATGCCGATCTGGATGACGGCCCGTGCCTCGGCGGGCTTCTTCTTCGCCTTGGCGACCTCCTGCAACACGCTGACCTTGCCGAAGGCGAAGTCGGCGGTGAGCTTGTCGAGGTTCGCCTCGAAGCGGCGGCGCAGGTCGTCGGCGTCGAAGTTCTGCAACACCTCGTTCGTGGCGATCAGTTGGGCCACGCGCTGCCGCTCGGCCGGGTCGATCGTGCCGTCGGCGGCCGCGACCAGGGCGCACATCGCCATGCTCGCATCGCGGAAGGCGCCGCTCTTCAGGTCGTTCTTCTTCGCCACGAGCTGGGTCTGCATCGTCGACGCGGACTCCTTGATGCGGTCCCACAGGGCCATGCGAACTCCATGTGTGTGCGTTGTCGTCAGATCTACAGCACCGTAGAAACTAGCGACGCGGCGGATAAGTTCCTGGCTCCGGCGGGCGCCCGCACCTCACCGCCGGCTCACCGCACCGGGAAGCCGAACGCGTACCCCTGGTCCTTGAGCCAGGGCAGGACCCGGCGCAGCGCCTCGACCGTCTGGGAGCGGTCGCCGCCCGCGTCGTGGAAGAGCAGCGTCGGCCCGTTCGCCACCTCCCGCTGGACGGTGGCGACGATGGCGTCCGTGCCCGGCCGCTCGAAGTCCTTGGTGTCGACGTTCCAGCCCAGCGGGCGCATGCCCCGCGAGGCGGCGAGCGTACGGCTGTACGGCGTGAACGCACCGCCGGGCGCCCGGTAGTACATCGGCCGGACACCCCCGGACGCCTCGGTGATCATGCGTTCGGCGTCGAGGACCTGCTGCTTCTGGTACGCCTCGGACTGCTTGTCCATGGTGGTGTCGTGCGACACCGAGTGGTCGCACAGCCGGTGCCCCTCCGCGACGACCCGCTTCACCAGGTCGGGGTGGGCCTGCGCCTGCGTGCCCACCATGCAGAAGGTGGCCTTCACGCCGTACTCCCGGAGCACGTCGAGCACTTGGGGGGTCCAGCGCGGGTCGGGCCCGTCGTCGATGGTGATGTTGACGCCCCGCGGGCCCCGGTCGGAGGCGTGCACGATGCTCACGTCGACGGCCTTGACCTGGCCGGCCGGCGTGGCGGACGCGGCCGCCTTCGACGGACCGCCCCCCGCGGCACCGGCCTGCGCCGCCCACACCGAGGCCCCGGCGGCGACCAGCGTCACCCCGAGCGCCGCACCGACGACCTTGCCGTACCAGCCCCGCCTGCCCCCGTGCCGCGCCATGCCCGCCCCGCCTTCCCGCAGTTGCCCCGTCTGTTCGAACGACCACCCGGCAGGACGACAACGGGGCCCGGGAGGATCCGCCCGTTACGGACTACGGACAATTCCGGGGAACTCCGGGAACAACTCGACGGACGCCGACCCGTCTCACACGCAGCACCGGCAGTACAGGTGGGCCCTCGCCGCGCGCGCCCGGCCTGCCAGGCGCACGAAGGTGACCACCGCGTCCTCGGCGTCGCGCGGATCGGCGAAGTACAGCTCCTCGATCCCGCCCCACCGGGCCGCCACTGCGGGAACGGCATCCTCGGGCAGCGCGGCGAGCACGTCCCGCCAACGGTCGGGGAGCTGCTGGAGTATCAGTCCGGTCTCCCACGGGGAACCGGGCTCGCCGGACCCGCCCTCCGGGTACGGCACGTCGGGCCAGACCAGCTCGGGCCCGTCGGCCGGACCACCGTCCACGAAGGCGCTTCCCACGGAGGCGCTTCCCACGGAGGCGCTTCCCACGAAGGCGCTTCCCACGGAGGCGCTTTCCACGGAGGCGCTTTCCACGAAGGCGACCAGTTGCGCGAGCACCACGTCCGGGTCGATCCCCTTGGCGTCGATCCAGTCCGCGCCCGCGTCCTCCAGCGACGTCCCGCTCAGCCAGTCGCCGCCCGGACCGATGGCCAGCTCCACCGCCGACGCACCGTCGCCCGCGTGGAAGTAGTCGCACAGCACACCCATGTCGCTCCCCCGGTTCCCCCGTTCGACCCCTGGGGGAAGTAGAGCAGACGGCACTGACAACGCCCTGCGGTCAGCCGCCCTCGCGCTTGATCCACTCCCCGCCGCCCAGCGGGTAGTCGTAGCCCGGCCGGCCCTTCCCGGCGCTCGTGCGGAAGGGCGTACCGGAGTTGTCGATGCGCACCGTCCCCCGGCGGCTCCCGCTGGACCAGTCCAGGGTGAGGTCCCAGCGCACGTCGTGGGTGTCGGTGCGGGCGGTGACGTAGAAGACCTCGGGGTCGGACTCGCTGACCTTGTAGGGGAAGGGACGCTGACCGTTCTTCACCCCGACCGTCGGGCTGCCGTCGTCGAGGTCGACGTCGAACGTCTTCGTCCCCACGCCACCGCCGCAGCCGACGCCCATCGAGTAGTCGTTCCAGGCGAGCGGTGCGCCCTTGCTGAGGACCCGTACGTGCAACGCCTCCAGGACGACGGTGTCCTCACCCGTGCCCTGCACGGTGAGCGCGACCTCCTGCTCACCGGAGGACACCGCCCCGTACGCGGCCGCCCAGCGCACGGCGTCCTGCTCACCCGCCGGCGGACCCACCTGCCCGGGTTCGCTGTCGACGAGGAAGTGCTGGCTGCACGGGCTGTCGTAGACGTACGGCCGGGTCCCGACGGTGAGCGGGACGGCACCGGTGTCGCGGTCGTCGCCGCGCGGGACGGCCCCGGCGCCGTCCTCCGGCGCACGGGAGCGGGCGGCGGTGGGGGAGCCGGACGGGGACGGCGCCGGCCGCGACGCGCTCGGGGACGGGGAAGGGGTGGCCTCGGCCGTCCTGTCGTCCGGCGTCCCGCTGTGACCGGACGCGGTCGCACCGGCCACCGTCTGGCGACCGCCAGAGTCGTCGTCCCCACCGCCGACCAGCGACGGAACGACGAACACGGCGGCCCCGAGCGCGACGACACCGGCGACACAGGCGGCGACCAGGGCGATACGCCGCTGACGGGGGTGGTCGCGGGGGAGGTCGGAGACGATGGAGTCGGGGTGGGGGGCGGCGTCGGCGGGGGTGCCGGTCGTGGCCGCGGCCTCGGGAGCGGGGGCCGCCGTTGCCCCGGTGCCGGCATCGATGTCGGTGTCGATGTCGGTGTCGGGAAGGAGGCCCATCCCGGGCGCCGCGGTTGCCGCCGCCGCACCCGGCTGCTCCCGCTCCCCTTTGTTCCCGCGCGCCGCGTCCGCCAGGATCCAGCGCCGGTGCAGCTCCACCAGCTCGTCCGGCGTCGCCTTGCAGACGCGGGCGAGGCGCTCCACGGGCGCGTAGTCGACGGGCACCGCGGTGCCGTTGCAGTAGCGGTGCAGCGTCGACGTACTCATGTGCATCCGCTTGGCGAGCGCCCCGTAGCTCAGCCCCGAACGGTCCTTGAGTTCGCGCAGCAACCGCGCGAACGCCTGCGCCCCCTCGGTCCCCGTTGCCCCCGGCACCCCGTTCCCCCGTCTCCTCGTGTCCCAGCACAGCGTTCCAGGACGTTGGTGTTTCCCCAGCTCAGAGCCTGTTTCACCGTTCCAGCGTCCCGAACTCCCCGCTGGTCGTGGCGGGTGGGACGCAACGCCGCACAAGCTTCGGTCATCCAATCACCACGGCAACCCGAACTCCGAAGGGGCTCAGCCACATGTCCAGCTTCCGCACCGCCCGCACTCCCCGCGTCCGTCTCGTCGGCGCCGCCGCGACCGTCGTACTCGCCACCCTCTCCCTGACCGCGTGCAACGACGGGACGGGCGTCGAGAGCGAGGGCAGGGCGACCGGAACCGCCCCGACCGCGAACGGCACCGCGACCGCGCCCTCACAGGACGAGTCCGCGGCCGGCACGACCCAGGGCTCGGGGACGGGCACCTCGGCATCCGGGGGAAACGGCCCGGCGGGCAAGACGTCGTCGTCGAAGGCATCCGGTGGGACCGGTGGGACCGGTGGGTCCGGTGGGACTGGTAGGTCCGGCGGGTCCGGTGAGGCCGCGGCTTCCGGCGGTTCCAGTGGGGCCGGTGCGTCCGGCAAGCCGGTCACCTGCGAGGGGTCGGTCACCAGGACGACCGCGGCTCCGCTGACCCGCCCCGTGAACCACATGCTGCTCACCGTGACCAACACCGGCAGCCGGACGTGCTTCCTCTACGGCTACCCGGCGGTCCGTTTCGGCGAGGCCCAGGCCGTGCCCCCGGTCATCGAGGACTCCCAGCCGCAGGCGGTGGTCACGCTGGAGCCGGGCCAGTCCGGCTACGCCTCGGTGAATCTGGCCGCCGCCGACGGCAGCGGCACGAACGGCCACACGGTGAAGTCCCTGACCGTCCACTTCCAGGGCCGCTCGGGCAACGGCAGCGTCGGCACGGGGGCCCACCCGTCCCTCCCGGCGCAGGGCGTCTACGTCGACGACTCGCTGAAGGTGACGTACTGGCAGCAGTCGATGGACGACGCGGTCAGCTGGTAGTCCGCACGGCCTACGGGCCTACGGGCCTACGGGCCTACGGGCTTACGGCTCGACGGGCCGGCCGGTGGTCCTCAGCCGGCGTTCGCACCGGAGCGGGAGCCGGAGCCGCCCGCCGGCGACCCGCTGGCGGCGCGGCGGTACTCGGCGTTGATGCGCTGCGCCTCCTCGAGCTGGTCCTCCAGGATGACGATGCGGCACGCGGCCTCGATCGGAGTCCCCTTGTCGACGAGCTCCCGGGCGCGCGCAGCGATCCGCAGCTGGTAGCGGGAGTACCGGCGGTGTCCACCCTCCGAACGGAGCGGCGTGATCAGACGGGCCTCGCCGATGGCACGCAGGAACGCCGGCGTGGTGCCGAGCATCTCGGCTGCCCGGCCCATCGTGTACGCCGGATAGTCGTCGTCGTCCAGACGATCATTCAGAGGGTTGTCCGATGTCATGTCACCTCGCTGTGCAACGCGTCGAGGGGCCTTGGTGCCGTACGGCACCAAGGCCCCGAAGGAAATTCAACACCATCTGTCGGCCCTAGTGCGGTGCCGACCTTCTGTTTCCGCTACCCGGCCCGGCAGGGCGGAGCGGGGGATCGCAGCTGCTTGACCGGGGACCACCATCCATTCCGGGGTCTTGCGGTACCCGGGCCGAACGCTCTCGGACCGGGCGATCCTGATGGCGTCTGCTCCTCCATTTCTTCCGAACGGACTGCTGACCTCGTACTTCGTCTTCAGTCATCCGCCAGTTCATGTCTGGCGGTTCGCGTTCGACCGTTGTCTACGAGAAGAAGCATACCCCGCGAGCGCGCGAAAACCTACATCGGCAAGGACAGATTTCACTCGCTCGGCAGAGGGGGAACCGGATCCTCCGCCGACACGACAGCGGGGCCCCACCGACACGTGTCGGCAGGGCCCCACTGGGTTGTGTGAAGGCGGTCACCCGCCCGGTGTCATGCGGCCATGGGCCCGGCACCGCCGAGCAGCAGGGACGCCGCGGTGAGCGGACCGGCCGCGCCCGGGGCATCCGATTCCCCCGGGCCCGCGCCGCCGGGCCGCTCGTGACAGGTGAAGCCGAGCCGCGTCATGGCCCGCAGGACCTCGCCGGCCGTGAAGTCGCGCCGGTCCTGCCGGGTGAGGACCTGACCCACCTGCATGACGGGGTAGCGACGCCGGCCGACCGTCACGGACTCGGTGGTGATGAGTTCGGGCCTGACCCCCTTCATGGAGGCGAGCACTCCGGTCCGGGTCAGTTCGAAGGGGTACCGGGCGATGACGCAGCGCATGGTTCCTCACAGGGGGGGAAGTCGCGGGAGGGGAGAACTCGGGGCGGCGCGGTGGCGTCGTCAGTGTGAGGAGGCGAGGACTCCGCCGTCCAGGAGATCGCGCAGCTGGACGCGGTCCGTGTACGCGGCACTGTCCCGCAGTCCGGCGAGCCGGACCAGGGAGACGGATCCCGTGCTTTCCTCGTCCCCGTCGCACACGGTCAGGTACTCGACCCGCGCCCCCGCCATGACGGCCAGGGCGACCTCGACGGTCATGTCGTCATTAACCCTCATCGGATCTCCTTCGGAGCGAAAGCGGGAATGGCAGGAATACGGCAATGCACCGGGCGGCAACCGGGGCCAAGGCGGTAATGGGGAAATGCGGCATGAGCAGCGCGATCGAGGGGCCGGTCAAAAGCGCGCCCGGGCGCAACACAACGAGCCGGGCCCGCACCCCAAGGTGCGGGCCCGGCTCGCAAGTACGCGTGAGCGCGGGCGGATCAGGCGGGAACGATGTTCTCCGCGGTGAGACCCTTCTGGCCCTGCGCGATGTCGAACGACACCTTCTGGCCTTCGAGCAGCTCGCGGAAGCCCGAGGAGGCGATGTTCGAGTAGTGGGCGAAGACGTCGGCGCCGCCGCCGTCCTGCTCGATGAAGCCGAAGCCCTTTTCGGCGTTGAACCACTTCACGGTGCCAGTAGCCATGTTGTTTCTCCTTCGGAGACGGTTTCAGGAATGCACCCTGTGCGCATTCCGTGTCGCCGTGATGATCGACCGTCGGAAAAACCTTCTGGCAACCACACCTGCAACTGACACCGACAGTAGCACGTCGCCCCGGAAGGTGCACGCTGCGTAATTCTTTCCCAGTTGCCGCCCCAGTAATAATCACGATCCCCGGAGCGAATTTCTCACGTCACGACAACAGATATGTGCCCGTACACGGGGCCTTCCGGCCGTCACGCGCTCGTGACATGGCACCGACGGTTCCGGGACGGCTGATCCGTAACGTGTTCCTGCTGGTCAGGGAGACCGGCGCGTCAGAAGCTGAACCCGCAGGAGCCGTCATGCGCATCGCACTCCGTACCACCCTCGCCGCCGTCGCCCTCGTGGGCACCGTCACCGCTTCTGTCGCGACAGCCACCGCGGCCGGCGCCGCCACCACGACCGCGACCTCCGCGAGCAGCTCCTGCGTCGCCACCAAGACCATCCCCTCCGTCTTCGGCGGCTGGAAGGTGAAGCTGGTCAACCGCGCCGACAGCGGTGCGTCGGCCAAGCTGCTCGACGAGAAGGGCCGCGTCGTCTCGACCGTGGACCAGAGCAGGACCGTCGACCCGGCGGTCGGCCTGCGGATCACGGGGGTGCTCAGCGCCAAGCCGGTGTTCGGCCAGCGCAGCCAGGGCGGGTCCACCCCGTGGAAGACCACCGCCTTCCCGGCGCTGACCGCCGACTGCACGCAGCGCGGCACCCCGGTGAGCACCCAGCGCCTCGACTCCCGTACGACGGCGCAGGTCTTCAAGGTCTCGGCCGGCCACTACCAGGCCCGGGTGTTCCAGAGCGGCAAGCTGGTGCGGTTCATCGACGCGCACGGCCGATCGGGGGCCGCCCTGTTCGGCAGCCGCACGCTGGTCCTGAACCCGGACGGCACGACCGTCACCTGGACCGGAGCCAAGACCGCCGCCAACCCGCGCACCGGCCGCTACCGGCTGGCCAACGGCGCCGTCGTGAAGCTCGTCAAGAGCGCGGGCGTCTACGGCGCCCGGCTCACCACCGGCCACGGCACCTTCCCCGTCACGTACGCCAACGGCCGCCCCTCCGTCCAGCAGGACGACGTCACCCTGATCGCCCTGGGCACTGACGGCACCCTCAGCGCGTACGTGTACGGCAAGCCCCTGAAGGCGCCGGTGTACCTGGGCGCCTGAGCCGGCAGCAGGCGCACGCAACCGGCAGCAGCCCCTGACCCGTCGTCCTGACCGGGCCGGGGGCCGCTGCCCGTCGGGCCGGCCGGAGCGTGCGGGGGCAGGAGTACGGTGGGGAGGGTCGAGGGCCCTTCGTACTCCGGTGACCGGGCTGGTCTCGTCCTCGGCGTGCGGCAGCAGCAGGCTGGGGCCGCGCGACAACACGGGCCGCGTCCGCCGCCGCCCGGGACAGGTTCCGCCCGATGAGCGCCGCATCCGAATCCCCACCGCACTCGTCCCCGACTCCGGGAGACCTCGACGATCCGCCTGCCGGAGGCAGGGTCGAGGTCCGCATCGTCTCCCTCGACCCCGAAGCGGCCCGGCAGGTCGCCGACGCCCTCCGGCTGCTGTTCGCGGGGGGCGAGCAGCGCAGCTACCCGGCGTTCCCGTCGGGCGCGGGGACGCGTCTGCACCTCACCCTCGACGCCGGGACGGCCGCCGATCCACTCCGCTCCTGGCTGGAGGCCAGCAGACCGCGGACCGACCGGACCCATCCGGGAGAGACCGCGGCCGCCGCGCCGCCCGCCCCGCCGGCGTCCGCCGGATCCCCGGCCGTGACGAGCCCCCGGCCCCCCGCGTCCCAGGAGTCTTCATGACCACCCCGCCCCCGCTCGTTCCGCCCGCGGTGCGGCTGCGACTGGGTACGCGGCCCGGCCATGGCGACGCCGTACGGCGCATCGACGGGGCCTGGTGGCCGCGATCGTACGACCTGACCGCCGAACTTCCCGCTCTGCTCGCCGCGCTGCCGCCCGGCTGGGGAAACGTCACCAGCGTTCTCGTGAACGGGGCCATGTGGTCGCTGTCCGACGACGGTGCGCCCGTCGGGGGTCAGCAGGTGCACCTGCGCCGGGCGGAGGCGTCGCGAGCCGAGGACACCGTCTGCCTGGTCACTCCCGGAAGGGGCCGCTGGGACCTGGTCGTCGTGCCGCCCGCCGCCACGGCGGAGGAAGCCGAACGTCTCATGGAGACGGCCGCGGCAGAGGCTCCGCTCACGTTCCCCCCGACTCGCTCGGGTGGATGAGAGGGCAGACCGCCACCTCGTGATCATTGACGATGATCGCACCCCCCGGGCCGAGCAGCCACGGGCGGGGATCGAGGGCCACGTGGGTGAGGTGAGTCGGCCCCACAGCGGATCGATCACGTCGGCGAGTTCACCGAGCTCCGTGCCAGGTCGCGGGTCCGTGGCCCCAAGATGCCGTCCGGACGGCCGAGACGATGGGTGGGTCCGAGGACCAGGCGTGCGGCACGAGGCCGGAACGGTGCCGTGGGCGGTCGGAGCTGAGCGGTGTCCAAGGTCATGGTGGGAAGCCTGACCGCGGGCCTGCGTCGACCGACGGACGTGGACAACAAGAAACCCCCGGCTTGACGGCCTGGGGGTTCGAAGTGGAGCGGGTGACGAGAATCGAACTCGCGCTCTCAGCTTGGGAAGCTGATGTTCTACCATTAAACTACACCCGCGCAAGACGCCGACCGGAGTCGGTGTCGAACTGCGTGGTCACTGTACCAAACCCCGGGCCCCCGGCGCTGAAAGCCGTGGGGCCCGAGTGCGTTTGCGGGGCCGCAGCGGTGGTATCCGCCTGCGGTGGGCCCGAGTTGGGGCGTACCGTGGAGGGGTTGGAGAGGGTCTTCCCGGGGTCGGAGTGCCGCCTGGAGGGGCGTCCGGTCCGTCCCGTAATGTGGCTTTCGTCGTCACGGCATCCCAGCCAGACGTGACGCGGCTCTTGGGGAAGGGACTCTAGGACTTGATGGAAAGCACCGTCGTCCGCTGTGCCGATGGGCACGTGTTCAACACCGCTTCGTTCCCGATGCAGAAGGCCGAGCGGCTCGGTCCCGGACGCCTCGTCCGGTGCCCCCGCTGCGCCCGGCTCCGCAGCGTCGTACCGGTATCGGTCGCCCTGCAGAAGCAGTAACGGAAGCAGTAGAGGGAGCGGCAACACCAGCAGCCGTACCGCCAGGCGGTACGCACGCACGGCGCGCGGCTCGTCCGGTTGGGGCGAGTCCGCGCGCCTTGCGTATCCTCGGGGCGTGCTTCTCTCAGACAAGGACATCCGGGCCGAGATCGACGCCGGGCGCGTGCGGATCGATCCTTACGACGAATCCATGGTGCAGCCGAGCAGCGTCGACGTGCGCCTCGACCGGTATTTCCGCGTGTTCGAGAACCACCGGTACCCGCACATCGACCCCTCGGTCGAGCAGGCGGACCTGACCCGGCTCGTCGAGCCGGAGGGCGACGAGCCGTTCATCCTGCACCCCGGCGAGTTCGTCCTGGCCTCCACCTACGAGGTCATCACCCTGCCCGACGACCTCGCCTCCCGCCTGGAGGGCAAGAGCTCGCTCGGCCGGCTCGGGCTCGTGACCCACTCCACCGCCGGGTTCATCGACCCCGGCTTCAGCGGCCACGTGACCCTGGAGCTGTCCAACCTCGCCACGCTCCCCATCAAGCTGTGGCCGGGGATGAAGATCGGCCAGCTGTGCATGTTCCGGCTGAGCTCGCCGGCCGAGCACCCGTACGGCAGCGAGCGGTACGGGTCCCGGTACCAGGGGCAGCGCGGGCCCACCGCCTCCCGCTCCTACCTCAACTTCCATCGGACGCAGGTGTGAGGGCCGTATGAGCGACGTGCGGGAGAACCTGACCTACGAGCGCTTCGGCACCGCCGTCCGCGAGCTCGCCCAGACCATCGCCGACGACGGGTACGAGCCCGACATCGTGCTCAGCATCGCCCGCGGCGGCGTCTTCGTCGCCGGCGGCCTCGCCTACGCCCTCGACTGCAAGAACCTGCACCTGGTCAACGTCGAGTTCTACACCGGCGTCGGGACCACCCTCGAGATGCCCGTCATGCTCGCCCCGGTCCCGAACCTGATCGACTTCTCCGACAAGAAGGTCCTGATCACCGACGACGTCGCCGACACCGGCAAGACGCTCAAGCTGGTGCGCGACTTCTGCCTGGAGACGGTCGCGGAGGTGCGCAGCGCCGTCATCTACGAGAAGCCGCACTCCCTGGTGAAGTGCGAGTACGTCTGGAAGCGCACGGACGACTGGATCAACTTCCCGTGGAGCGTTCTGCCTCCGGTGCACAAGTCCGGAGAGGCGCCGAAGGAGAACAAGGAAGCGCTCTGAGTCGGGTGCCGTACTGATCACTGGCCGCAGGCGCACCCCGCTGCTGCCGGGGCTTCCTCCGGGGTGGTCCGGCTGGTGCAGCATCCGTCACCGGTCGTGGTGTCGGGGGTGGCGCTCGCGCCGAGGGTGTCCGCGTCGGCCTTCACGACGTAGACCTCCCAGGGCTCCTTGCCGGGGCCGTGGACCCACACCTTGTCCTGGAGCGCGTAGCAGCAGGACGTGTCGTTCTCCTCGAAGGTGGCCAGGCCGGCGTCCTTGAGGCGAGCGGTGGCGGCGTGGACCTGGTCGGTCGACTCGACCTCGACGCCGAGGTGGTCCAGGCGGGTCTCCTCGCCGGGCGCGCCCTCGATGAGCACGAGCTTGAGCGGGGGCTCGGTGAGGGCGAAGTTGGCGTAGCCCTCGCGCCGCTTGGCCGGTTCGGTGCCGAACAGCTTCGCGTAGAAGGTGATCGACGCTTCCAGGTCGCTGACGCGCAGGGCGAGCTGGGCACGGGCCATGACGGACTCCCATCCGGTTGCATTGATGTCTGTCGATGCAAGATTGCGGGCTGGATCGAAGGATGTCAACATAGAGGCATGTCGAAACAAGAGCTGGCGGTTCTGGGTCGGAGTGGTGACGCCGGGGCGTGCTGCCCCGGGCTGCTGACCACCCCCCTGGACGAGGAACAAGCCGCCGACCTGGCCAAGGTGTTCAAGGCCCTGGGCGATCCCGTGCGGCTGCGCCTGCTGTCGATGATCGCCTCCCGGTCGGGCGGGGAAGTGTGCGTCTGTGACCTGACCCCGGCCTTCGAGCTGTCCCAGCCGACGATCTCGCACCACCTGAAGCTGCTGCGGCAGGCGGGCCTGATCGACTGCGAGCGGCGCGGTACCTGGGTCTACTACTGGCTCGTTCCGGAGACGACCGACCGTCTCGCCGGAATCCTGACCCGTCCGGCGGGTGAGCCGTTGCCCGAGCGCACCGCGTCGGCCGGGGCCGCCTCGTGAGCGCTGCCGTACCCGAGGGGAACGTGGCCGGACGCCTGTCCTTCGTCGACCGCTACCTGGCCGTCTGGATCCTCGCGGCCATGGCCGTGGGCCTCGGTCTGGGCCGCCTGGTGCCCGGCCTGGGTGACGCGCTGGCCGAGGTGACCGTGACGGGGGTGTCCCTGCCGATCGCCCTGGGCCTGCTGGTGATGATGTACCCGGTGCTGGCCAAGGTGCGGTACGACCGCCTCGACACCGTCACCCGCGACCGCCGCCTGCTGGTGCCGTCGCTGCTGCTGAACTGGGTGGTCGGACCGGCGCTCATGTTCGCGCTGGCGTGGCTGTTCCTGCCGGACCTGCCCGCCTACCGCACCGGCCTGATCATCGTCGGCCTGGCCCGCTGCATCGCCATGGTCATCATCTGGAACGACCTCGCCTGCGGCCACCGCGAAGCCGCCGCCGTCCTGGTCGCCCTGAACTCCGTCTTCCAGGTCATCGCCTTCTCGGCACTGGGATGGTTCTACCTCTCCGCCCTGCCCGGCCGGCTCGGCCTGCAACAGACCGGCCTGGACGTGTCCGTGTGGGAGATCGCCCGCAGCGTGCTCGTCTTCCTCGGCATCCCCCTCGCGGCCGGCTACCTCACCCGCCTCGTCGGCGAGAGGACCAAGGGCCGCGCCTGGTACGAGACCACGCTCATCCCGCGCATCGGCCCCTTCGCCCTGTACGGGCTGCTCTTCACGATCGTCGTCCTCTTCGCCCTGCAAGGCGACGCCATCACCTCACAGCCCCTCGACGTCGCCCGGATCGCCCTGCCGCTGCTGGTCTACTTCGCCGTCATGTGGGCCGGGTCCATGGCTCTGGGCCGCGTGGTCGGTCTCGACCACTCGCGGGCCACGACGCTGGCGTTCACCGCCGCGGGCAACAACTTCGAGCTGGCCATCGCCGTCGCCATCGCCACCTTCGGGGCCACCTCGGGCCAGGCCCTCGCCGGCGTCGTCGGCCCCCTCATCGAAGTTCCCGTCCTGATCGGCCTGGTGTACGTCGCCCTGTACGCCCGCCGCTACTTCACCGCCCCCGTCGTCCCCGCGCCCCAAGAGGACCCCGCCCATGTCTGACACCGCCACGCCGTCCGTGCTCTTCGTGTGCGTCCACAACGCCGGACGCTCGCAGATGGCCGCCGCCTTCCTCACCCACCTCGCGGGCGACCGCGTCCGGGTCCGTTCCGCGGGCTCCGCTCCCGCCGACGCCGTCAACCCGGCCGTCGTGGACGCCATGGCGGAGGTGGGCGTCGACATCGCCGCCGAGGTTCCCAAGGTGCTCACGGTGGAAGCGGTCCAGGCGTCCGACGTCGTCATCACGATGGGCTGCGGTGACACCTGCCCCGTGTACCCCGGGAAGCGCTACCTCGACTGGGAGCTGCCCGACCCGGCCGGGCAGGGCGTGGAAGCGGTACGCCCGATCCGCGACGAGATCGAGAAGCGCGTCCGCGGCCTGGTCGACGACATCGCACCGGTGGCCCGGCCATGAGTACGGCCGGTGCGTACCGCGTCGTCCCGCTGGGTGCCGAGCACGCCCAGCAGGTCCTGACGATCTACCAACTCGGCATCGACGAAGGCAACGCCACCTTCGAGACCACCGCTCCGACCTGGCCGGAGTTCGACGCCGCCAAGCTTCCGCACCACCGGCACGTCGCCGTCGACGACACGGGCCGGGTACTCGGCTGGGTCGCCGCCGTGCCGGTCTCCGACCGGTGCGCGTACGCCGGCGTCGTCGAACACTCCGTGTACGTCCACCCCGCGGCACGCGGACGGAGGGTCGGCTCAGCGCTCCTGCGGGCGCTGATCGCGTCGACCGAGGCGGCCGGCATCTGGACGATCCAGTCCGGCATCTTCCCCGAGAACACCGCCAGCCTCGCGCTGCACGAGCGGGCCGCTTTCCGCGTCATCGGCACCCGCGAACGCATCGGCCGGCACCACGGCGTCTGGCGCGACGTCACCCTGGTCGAACGCCGCAGCCCTGTCGTCGTGTAGACCGACACTCGACCGGACCGACGCTCGACGCCCGCGCCGAGGGACGGGGTGGGCCCGGCAGGGCCGTGCCCCCCGCCCGACCCACCGTCAGAACGTCCCCAGCTTCACTATCGACAGCAGGGCGACCAGTTGGATCGACGCCGCTCCCAGGGCCTTCGGCCACGGCAGGTCGTGGGAGCGACTGACCATCATCGTCAGGAGGGCGCCCGCCGCGACCCACGTCGCCCAGCCCAGCAGCTGCACGAACGTCGCGTCGCCGCCGAGGAACATCGCCACGACCAGGCGGGGCGCGTCCGTGAGGGACATGATCAGCATGGACAGGCCGACCGTGGGCTGCCACGCCCCGTCGCCGCCCAGCTGACGGGCCAACGTGTGGGTGACCACGCCGAGCACGAAGGCGCTGAGCACCATCGCCACGGCCGTGGTGAGCACGATCGGGACGGCGTTGGACAGCGTCGCGTTGATCGCGTCCTCGCGGGCCCCGTCGAAGCCGAACACCGCCAGCAGGCCGTACAGGAACGTCACGATCAGGGCCGGGCCCCACATCGCGTAGTCCCGCATCCGCAGGAAGGTCGGCGCGGGCGACAGCACGATGCCCCGCAGCAGGTCCTTCCAGTGCAGCCGTGGTCCGATCGGGCCCGAGGGGGCCGCCGAACCCGCGTAGTACGTCTCGCCGCGCGTGTAGTCCTGCCCGCCCGGCCCGTACGGCGCCGCCTGCTCGTCGATCGAGAACGCCTGGGTGTGGCCCGGGTTGTTGGCCGCGTACGGGTCGTGCGGGGCGTGCGGCGGGTACGCGTCGCCGCCGAAGTACTCCGGCTCCTCGCCGCCCCGGCCGCCCTGACCGCCGTAGCCGCCGCCGTAGCCGCCCCCGTGACCACCGCCGTTGTACGGCGGCTGTCCGTCGCCCCCGCGGTACTGCGGTGGCGCGGGCGGGTAGCCGTACGACGGTCCCTGGGGCGCCTGCTGTCCGTACGGAGGGTGTTGCGGTCGCGTTTGCGGGGTCCGGCCGTCCCGGCCGCCGCGTCCGATCCTGAATCCAGCCACGTCATCGAACGTACCCGTTCCCGGCGACGGACGGGTCCGGCCCCCGGCCGCCCGGGGGCCTTTGCGGCCGACCTGTGACATCCCCTAAGGGAATCCCCGGAACGTCCTCGCCCCTCACGACACGACCGCCCCCGCACCCTTCAGCAGGGCGCGGGGGCGGTCGGCGGCTGGTCGGCCGGTGCCGTCGGTTACTTCACCGGCTCCGGTTCCGGCGCCGTCTCCGGCTCCGGGGCGTCCTCCGGGCCGGCCGGGG
>NZ_KQ948569.1 GCF_001514125.1 Streptomyces longwoodensis
TGCGCAGGTGGGTGGTGACCTGCCGGGCGGCACGGCCGACCACCTCCCGACGGGCACCGCCGGCTCCCACGTCCCCACGAACAGCATCGACACGCACGTACCGGCGGGCACGGCGGACAACGCGGTGCCGGGCACGGTCGACCACGCCCCGGGCGGCCACACCCACGACGTCACCAACCCGGGCCACGACCTGCCGGGCCACGGCGGCGACACGCACGTACCGGGCGGCGGCCACGGCGCGGAGCCGCCCGCGGGCACGGGCGGGCTGGACGACCTGGGGGATCTGGGGGACGACGGTGTCCGGGCGGGCGACGATGCCGCCCACCACCCCGACACCGGGCACCACGCGGACGACGCCGCCCAGCACCGCGCCGAGTACGAAGCCGCCCGGGACAAGCCCGCCGACCAGCGGACGCCGGACGAGCGCGCGGCCGTGACACGGGAGCACGTGCGGCTGGCCAACGAGGATCCGGCGTGGCGGGCGGAGCACTACGACAAGTGGGGTCCCGGCAAGCGCAACAACGCGGAGGCACTGGTCGACGGCCAGCTGCTGCCGAAACTCGTGGAGAAGCCGGGCGGCGGCTGGATGGCGGCCGACGAACTGCCGTACGCGAATTCGGAGAAGTACCACCTCAATCCCTTGGAAAGGGGACGGCACACGGTCGGTGCCGAGCACCTCGACCACCTCGACGACGTTTCGGCCAAGCGGGTGGCCGGCATGGAACTGACCAACGCGGAGAGGGCCTACAAGGCCAACGCGACCGATGACCTCGCGAACAAACTCCTCGAGGCGCAGGAGCATTACAACAACGTCGTCGGTGAGGGCGTATCCAACAACACGAAGCTCGGCGAGGCGCTCGGGGAGGAAGCCGCCCGGCGGCACATGCTCCTCCAGGACGAATTCGCGGGGGCGCACGAGATCACCGACCTGCCGGAGACGCCCAACGGTTCCAAGCGGTTCGACCAGTTGTGGCGCGACGAGGACGGCAACCTCATCATCGTCGAGGCCAAGGGGCCGAACGCACGGCTCGACTGGCGTCGCGGCAACGGTGTGCTGGACAGCGGCACGATGGTGAAGCAGGGAACGCTCGAGTACGTCCGCACGATCGTGGCGGACATGGAGGAGCGCGCCCTCTTCTCGCCCAACGACGCCAAGTACGCCGAGGAAATACGCACCGCCATCGACAACAAGAGCCTGCGTTACGTTCTCGTCCAGGCCACGGAAAACACCGGTAAGTATGCTGGGGCCGAGCTCAAGCACTTCAAGATCTTCGAATAAGGAGCATCGCGTTGGTCTCGATCATCGCCCGCCCCCCGTTGCCGACGGGGAACGCGGAAGAAGGCCTCGCCGTCCTCCAGCACAACGCCGAGAAGCTGATCGACGGTCTGGAAGAGCGCTCGACCAGGCTGGGTGACGCCCAGCGCACCACCCTCACCCTGGCCCTGTCCCGGTGCCTCCTGGACCCTCGGGCGGCGATCTACCCGACGTGGGACGCCTGGGTCACCGCGATGCAGGTCGGCTCCGCCGTGTTCGCTGCCGCGACGACGGCGGAGGACCAGGTGCAGTGCCGTATCGCGCACAAGGACCGCACGCTGGAGGCCACCGGACCGCAGTGGTACGTGAACCCGGGGAGCTGGCTCAGTGCCTTCTACCTGGCTGTGGTGTGCCGCGAACGGGACCGGATCACTGCGTTGTGCAACGTGCCGGTCTCCCTCCTCCGGGAGAACGGTGAGCAGTTCCAGCCGTACCACTACGCCTGGATCGAGGCCCTCCAGGCCCATTGGCTCGGCAGCTCCGACCTCGGTGCGAAGCTGGTGGCCGCGGTGGATGCCACGGACCCGCAGAACGTCACCGACCCCGAGACGGTGGGCAAGCTGATCTATCCGCCCATGGAGGTGTTCCACAGGTTCGTACGCGAGGACGAGGCCGGCTTCAACCGGGCGCTCGCCCAGGCCGTGCAGTGGCACAAGGAGTACTGGACCGAGGAGGACCGGGCCTTCCAGGCGTCGGGCCTGGTCGCCCTCGCCCCCCTCGCCATGGCGTGCTTCGCGCACGACGCGGGCATGTCCGTCGAGGTCGAGTCGGAGTACCTGCCCGCGGTCCTCATCAGTCGCAACTGGTGCGGTGAGTTCCCCACCTGAGGTCCGCACGACCACCCGGGGCTCCCGTCGGACCGGCCTGCCGGGCCCGGTTCGACCCGGTGGCCGTGTCCGAGGAGAGCACGTGGTCACCCGCATCACCCGCCATGAGTTCCGCACCGACAACGCGACCGAGCTCATGGCACCGATCATCAAGAGCACGAAGGACGCGCTCGACCACCTGGAGACGTCGGAGGACGACCGCTACGACGCCCTCGACCTGTCCGTCACCCTCGCGAAGTGGCGGTGCCTGCCCGACCCGACGGCGGGGGAACTCGCCACGTGGGAGGCATGGGTCACTGCCATGCAGGTGGGCAGCGCGCTGTTCGCCTCCGGTACGGCGACGGAGGGTCCCGTACCGTGCCGCGTCGGCAGCACGGGCGAGGTGAAGCATCTGCCGGCCACGGGTCCCCAGGACTACCTGCATGCCGGAAACTGGCTGACCAGCTTCTACCTCGCCGTGATCTGCCGCGAGAACGACCGGGTCAACCAGCTGGCGCAGGTACCGGTCTCCTTCCTGATCGCCTGCATGGCGTACGACGCCGACCTGCCCCTGGAAGTGGAGTCCGAGTACATTCCCCGGGCGCTGCTGAAGCGCTCCTGGATCGGAGAGTACGACACGTGATGCAGCGGCATGGTGCACCCGGGCCCCACGCGGCCGAGTGGGCCGAGTCGCTCGGTGAGGACGTCGCCGCGGACGCGGACGGGATCGAGCGCCGTCCCGGCATGATCGACTTCATGTTCAGCACGGCGCTGCTCCACCTGCAGGCCCGGTGCACCGTGGACCCCCGGGCCGCGGCGCTCGAGACGTGGGAGGCGACGGTCAGCGCGCTGCAGGTCGGTTCGGCCCTGTTCGCCGTGACCGGTGAGACAGAGGGCGTCGTCGACTGCCGCATCAACCACAAGGTCCGGCACATCCCTGCGCTCGGCCCCCGCCCGTACGCGGACGCGGGCAACTGGCTGACCACGTTCTGGCTGGCGATCGTCTGCCGCGACCAGAAGCGCATGACCCGGCTCTGCGAGATCCCGGTCGAGCGACTGCGCTCCCCCGAGGGGCAGTTCGACGCGTACGTGTACCACTGGGTCGAGACCCTCCAGGCGTACTGGCTCCAGCGGCCCGGGCTCGCGGAGAAGCTCACGGCCACCATGCAGACCTCGCGCCCCGAGGCGGTGACCGTCGCTCCGCGCGACCTCGTGCAGAACGTCCTCCAGCCGCCGGTCAACCTCTTCCACCGCTTCGTCCGCAACGACGAGACCGGCTTCAACCAGGCACTGGTGGAGGCCCTCGAGCTGCACAAGGCGTACTGGACCGCGGACGAGGACCGGGCCGACGACCCCGAAGGCCGCGTCGCCCTCGGCCCGCTGGCCATCGCCTGCCTCGCCCACGACGGCGGCATCCCCATCGAGGTCGAGTCCGACTACCTCCCCAAGCACCTGCTCCAGCGGGCCTGGCTCGGCGAGTTCGAGATCTAGGCCCAAGAACGGCACACGGGGTCTACCGGGCCGCCGGTCAGAACAAGCTCAGCAACGCCTCCGCCGGATCCGTCAGTCCCGTCTCGCCGTCCGGCAGGGGCAGTTCGAACCACACCGTCTTGCCGCGCGGCGTCCGGCGGGAGCCCCACGCCGCGCTGAGGAGCCCGACGAGCTGGAGTCCGCGGCCGCCCTCGTCCGTGTCGCGGGCGCGGCGTCGGCGGGGCTGGACCAGGCCGGAGTCCCAGACCTCGCAGACCAGGGTGCGGTCGAGCAGCAGGCGGAGCCGTATCTCGCCCTCGCCGTAGCGCAGGGCGTTGGTGACTAGCTCGCTGACCAGCAGCTCCGTGGTGTCGACCAGCGGCTCCAGGTCCCAGCTGAGCAGTTGCCCGCGCGCGTACTCCCGCGCCCGCCCGACGCTGCGCGGCTCGCGCGGCAGGGTCCAGTCGCCGACCGAGTCGGTGGGCAGCCCCTGCACCCGCGCCATCAGCAGCGCGATGTCGTCCTCGCCGTGGTGGGTGTCGAGGGTGTTCAGGACGTGGTCGCAGACGTCCTCCAGCGGCCGCGAGGGGTCCGTCAGCGCCCCCACGAAGGCCTGCAGCCCCTCGTCCAGCGGGTGGTCACGGGACTCGACCAGGCCGTCCGTGTAGAGCGCCAGCAGCGCGCCCTCGGGCAGCTCGACCTCGACCTCCTCGAACGGCTCCCCGCCGACGCCGAGCGGCATCCCGGGCGGCACGTCCAGCATCAGCGCCGCCTCGCCCGGCTCGACCAGGACGGGCGGCAGGTGGCCCGCGTTGGCGAACGTGCAGCGCCGCGTCACCGAGTCGTAGACGGCGTACACGCACGTCGCCAGGTACACCTCGGACAGGTCCGCCTCGCGCGGACGGCGGGCCGCGCGGGTCGCCTGCTGCACCCCGCCGGGCGTGCCGAGTCCGCGGGCAATCTCGTCCAACGCGGAGAGCACTTCAGCCGGTTCGAGGTCGAGCAGCGCCAGCGTGCGTACGGCGGTGCGGAGTTCGCCCATGGCGACGGCGGCGCGCAGACCGCGCCCCATGACGTCCCCGACCACCAACGCCGTACGGTGGCCCGGCAGTTCGATGACGTCGAACCAGTCGCCGCCGACCTCGCTGGGCCGGCCGGTGGAGGCGCTGCCGGGCAGGTAGCGGCAGGCGATGTCCAGGCCCGAGGCGACCGGGTCGCCCGGGGGCAGCAGGGACCGCTGGAGGATCAGCGCCCGCTCGTGCTCCCGCCGGTACAGGCGCGCGTTGTCGATGCACACCGCGGCCCGCGCCGCGAGTTCCACGGCGAGGTCCCGGTCCCGCTCGCCGAACGGCTCACTGCCCTTGGTCCGCGAGAACTGCGCAAGCCCTACGACCGTGTCGTGGGCGACCATCGGCACGGCCAGGGTGGACTGCACCAGGCCGCCCTCCTCGCCGGGGATGTGCTGTGGCCGCGCGGTGCGCAGGGCGTCCGCGCAGGGCGAGTTGAAGGGGAAGTGGTGCACCGCGCCGACGGCGACGGGGGCGACCGTACTGGCGAAGGGGGCGTCCGAGACGGCGGAGGAGAAGGCGACCCGGCGCAGTTCGGCGCTGCCGTCGGCGAGGCCGGGCGGGGTCTCGTCACCGACCAGCAGGCCCTGGTAGAGGTCGACGGTGGCCAGGTCGCAGAAGCCGGGGACGACCACGTCGAGGAGTTCGCGGGCGGTCGTCTCCAGGTCGAGGGAGTTGCCGATGCGGGCGCCGGCCTCGTTGAGCAGGGCGAGGTTGCGGCGTGCCGCGGCGGCCTCGCGGGCGGCGGCACGGCGGGCGGTGATGTCGGTGCCGAGCCAGGCGATGCCGATGGGGCGGCCGCTGCCGCTGTGCACGCGGTAGAGGTTGATCGACCAGTGTCGGCGCTCGTCGGACTCGGGCAGGTAGCCGGTGACGTGCATGTCCGTGATGGAGTCGCCGGTCTGCAGCACCCGGCGCAGCACGGCGGTGACCCGCTCGGCCTCGGGCCGGGGCAGGTAGTCCTGGACGCCCTTGCCGCGGTGGTCGTCGGGGGTGCCGCCGAACAGGGACGCGAACCGTTCGTTGGCGCGCCGCACCTTGAGGTCGGAGTCGATGAGCAGGAAGCCGAACGGAGATTGTCCGAAAATGGCCTGCGAGGCGGCGAGGTCGGTCTCGATGCTGCGCAGGGTGCGGACGTCCACGACGATGCACACGGCGGCCTTCTCGCCGTCCTGGGTCCGCGTCGGCATGACGTACACCTCGGCGAGCCCGTCCTGGCCCCGGTCGCCGTCGCGGCCCTCGGGCATCCGGAAGGGGACCACCCCGGTCCACTCGCGGCCGTCGAGGATCTCGGCCATCTTGCGCTGGCCGCGCTCGCGCAGATCGGGGTCGACGAACGCCTCGATGGGGTCCCTGCCGACGGCCCGCTCCGCCGGGATCCCGAAGATCTGCTCGGCGCGCAGGCTCCACTGGTCGACCAGCCCGTCCGGACCGATGGAGAAGGAGGCGACCCTGATGTAGTCGTAGATCGAACCGGGCGGACTGCTCTGCCACATGGCGTCACCGGGCGCGGCCTCGCCGTCGGCGGGACCACGCTCGTCGTCGGCGGCGAACGCGTCGGCGGCACCGGCGAACGCACCGGCGGCCTCCGTCCTCGCGCCGCCCGACGGGTCCTCGGACTCCGTGGCCTTCGCTGGTATCTCGCTCACGCGAACCGTCCCCTCCAGCTCACCGCGTCCGGCACCGGTCACCGGCGGCGGCTGCCCGCAGTATCCAGCACTACGGCGCCGCGCGACACGGTGTTCACGATCACAGCACGGTCCAGGCGTTTTTTGGTCCGTGCCGTGAGAACACTTCCAGTCTTCTAACCAGCGGACACGCCCTCGAACCGCCCCCTTCGAGAGTTGTCTGCGGCCGGATCCCTGCGGTGGACAGGACGTCACGCTCCGTACACCCCGCGCCCGTCCTTTCCTCACCGGTCCGGAGAGCGGCTACGACGGCGTCAGTACGGGCGTCCCGGTACTGCCGGCCCGGCACCCCGCCACCCCGGCTCAGTCCACCCGGTCCGGCAGCGCCAGTTCGAACCACACCGTCTTGCCGTCGATGCCGGGGCGGCTGCCCCAGCGACGCGAGGAGGACGCCACCAGCTGCAGGCCGCGGCCGCTCTCGTCGTCCGGCCGGGCCTCCCGCTCGCGCGGCAGCTCGGGGAGCGGGTCGGACACCTCCACCAGCAGGACGCCGCCGATCCCCGCGGGCCGTACGAGCCGGACGCCGATGGGGCCCGTGGCGTGCCGCAGGGAGTTGGTGACCAACTCGCTGACCAGCAGCGCCGCGACGTCGCTGACCGGCTCCAGGCCCCAGCCGCGCAACTGCCCCCGTACCGCGGCCCGTGCGGTGCGCACCGCTCCCGGGTCGGCGGGGAAGGTCCACTCGGCGCGCACGCCTTCGGTGTCGATCACGCCGATCACTTCCCAGGCCAACGAAGGTCACCCCTGTCCGTTTTCGCGGGGTTAATGGCCACATACCCGATATCCCGGGGCAAGTACCGCACCATCGGGCGCACGGGGTTACGAACGGCGTACGGCGCCTGCCGGGCGCTCCAGGCCGCCTCCGGGCCGCCGCCGGCGAGCCCCTGGCCCCCGGCGGGCCGTTTACGAGCCGCGCGCTTCCGTCGCCCACCGGGCGAGCGTCGCCCGGACGGCCGGGACATCCTGGTCCAGCCAGTCGACGTCCCAGACCTCCGCCGGCGTCAGCCAGCGCAGCGCGTCGTGGTCCTGGAGGGGTGCGGGGGCGGCGGAGCCGGGGCGCAGCCGGGCGGTCCAGACCTGCAGCACGTACGGCGGCCGCAGCGGCCACTCCCCCGGGACGGGTGCCAACGGCTCGGCGTCGACGCCCAGTTCCTCGCGCAGCTCGCGCACCAGGGCGCCCTCGGGCCGCTCGCCCGGCTCGACCTTGCCGCCGGGCAGCTCCCAGCGGCCGGCGAGGTCGGGGGGTGCGCTGCGGCGGGCGGCGAGCAGGCGGCCGCCGTCGAACAGGGCGGCTCCGACCACCACGATCCGTTCCGTCACGTGCGGGAGCCTACGGGATGCCGGGGGGCGAAGCGGGCGCCCAACGGGACCCCCGAGGGGGTCAGTTCCGGGTACCGCCGCTGCGTCCGTTCCCCGCGGCGCGGGTGCCGTCGCCGTTGCGGGTGCCGTCGCCGTTGCGGCTCTGGCCGATGCGCTCGACCCAGTAGAGCTGCTTGTGTCCGCGGTCGTCGAGGCTGTCCGCGATCTTCTGAGCCTCGGCCCGGGTCGCGTACCGGCCCACGCGGTAGCGGTTGCCGTTGTCGTCCTGGCGTATGACGAGCCACGGCAGAGGGATCGTGCCGTCGTTCATAGGACCCCCCGCCTCCTTCCCGCGGGGGACCGCCCAGGTCCCGTCCGCGGTCCGCCCCGTGCCCCGCCGTCCAAGGAAACCGCACTCCGCATATGCCCGAGCGTACGCCTTACCTTTACTCAGCGAACACGGGTTTTCACAAAGAGGTACGCAACCAGCCAAGACGGAAGGGGGCGCACGAGAGCGAACGCGCCGTCCGCCCGGCGCACGACCTCCGGTCGACGCGCGGCGGGGACACGGCGGCGGCATCGCGGCGACCTGCGAGAACGACCGGAAACGGCCGGGTTCGGGGCGGAAGCGGACCGATTCGGCCCCGGTTCCGGACGGGCGCGGCGGCGGCCGGGGCGCGCGCGATCGCACGCCGTCGGATCATTCACACCCGGGCCGACCGGCGGCCCGTAACACCGCTCCGTCGGCGGCTACCGCACCGGCAGGTGGTACGACACCCGGTACCGGTCCGCCGGGATGACCACGTCGGCCGTCTCCACCGCGCGGCCGGAGGCGTAGTACGTGCGCTGCACGACGAGCACGACGTGGCCCGGGACGCCGCCCAGGGCGAGGAGTTCCTCGGCGAGGCCGGGACGGGCGCCGACCTCCTCGGTGACGTTGTCCACGATGACGTCGATGGCCCGCATGCGCTCGACGACGCCCATGCCTCCGAGGGGGCCCTCCTCGGGCAGCATCACGGGCGTGCGGCCGGTGACGGCGAGGGGCTCCCAGGAGGTGGAGAGCATCATGGTCTCGCCCGCCTCCCGGAACACGTACGTGGTGCGCATGACCCGGTCGCCCGGTTGGATGCCCAGCCGCCCGGCGATCGCGACGCTCGCCTCGACCTGCTCGCTGCGGGACTCCCAGGTCCCGCGGGCCTCCGCGTCGGCCTGCTCCTGCCGGAACGGCGTGGCCCCGCCGGTCGGCCGGTAGCCGGAGCGGTGGACCCGGCGGGGCACCGGCCGCTCGCGCACGTACGTCCCGGACCCGGAGCGCCCCTCCACCAGGCCCTCGGCCATCAGGACCTTGCGGGCCTCCAGGGCGACGGTGTCCGAGACGCCGTACTCCTCGCGGATCCTGGCCTGGGACGGGAGGCGGGTGTGGGGTGGCAGTGAACCGTCGACGATCTTCTTGCGGAGATCACCCGCGACGCGCAGGTACGCCGGCTGCTCACCGAATGTCACTGGCCGCTCCCATCAGGTTGTACAGACAGCAACAGCGTGGCAACCGTGGGTTCGCCCGTGCAAGCAAAGGCCAGGGAATCACTCGAAGTGATGACATCTGCGGGGGGAGGTCTTTACGCAGGCACTTTCTCCCCGCTGGATCCGCGCTTACACGCTCGTGCCCTCGCCGCCCGAGTCGGAGCCGTCATCTTCGGAACCGTCCCCCGACCCGTCCCCCGAACTGTCGCCGGAGCCGTCGTCGTAGGTGGGCGGGGTGGTGGCCAGCCCCAGGGCCCGGCGGGCGGCGACGGTGGTGTCGCCGTCGACGTACTCGTACCCGGCGTCGTAGTGCTCGTAGTACGCGTCCGCGTCGTCGGCCGCGGCCGCCTTCCCCCACTCCTTCCGCGCGGCCGTCATGTCCTTGACCAGGGCGGCGACGGGGGCCTGCGCCGCGGTCGGCCAGGTGTGGGCGCGCAGGGCGGTGACCTGCGTGCCGAGGGCGTCGTGGACGTCGCGGGCCCAGGTCTCGTTGGTGGCGAGGTCCTCCTCGGCGTAGTCGTCGGGCTCCTGGTAGAGGACCTCGTCGAGCGCGTTCATCGCCTGCAGGAAGGCCAGTTGGTCGGCGTCGAGCGTCGAGGCGTCGGCCCGCAGCGAGCCGGTGAGGGCGCCCGTCCCGTCCTCGTCGGCGAAGGTGCAGGTGATCTCGCGGTCGCCGAACTCCCAGGTGTCGCTGGTGGGGGTCAGGTAGTAGACGCTGATGGTGTCGGGCAGGGCCCACGGGTCCGTCGCGTACGCGGTCTGCAGGTCCCAGCAGCGGTCCTCGGCGAGGTCCTCGACCTTGCGGTCGCCGGGGTAGGTGTCCCCGGTGACCGGTACGACCGCGAACACCTCGGCGTCGTGCGCGCCGGAGCAGGGGACGGTGTCGACGTCGTACACCTCGGAGTCGAAGTCGCCCCCCGGCACGTCGAAGCAGTCGCCCTTCTCCAGCGACAGGCTCGCGTTGCCGCTCAGGCCCTCCTTGAAGCCGTCCCAGACCGCGGCGCCGGCGCCGGTGCTCAGCGACACGATCCACAGGGCGAGGCCGAGGGACGACAGCACCGCCCCGACGATCGCCAGGGGCTTGCCACGCTCCCCCCTCCTGCGGATCTGCACGAGCGCGACGATCCCGAGGACCAGACCGACGGCCGGCAGGAAGCACATGACGCCCAGCACCAGCGCGGCGATGGCCACGCCGTTGACGGGCGCCTGCCGGTTGTACGGCGTGTAGCCCTGCCCCCAAGCCGGGTACGGCGCCCCGTACGGGCCCTGCGGATACGGGCCGTAGGGGCCGCCGTGCGGCTGCGCGCCGGGCGAACTGGACGCCTGCGGAGCCCGGAACGGGTCCTGCGGCTCGTGCGGCCCGGGGGGCGGGGGTATGGACACGGCTACCGTGCTCCTGCTTTCCAACAGTGGGACCCCCGCGCACACGGGAACGGACGTACGACGCGCGGCCGGGGGAAGGACGACTGGGCGCATGGTAAGCGCGTGAGCGCCCCGTCCGGAACGCGGGCCGGGACCGAAAGCTCCTGACGACGGGCCTGATCTGGAGGACCGTCAGCCGTCCACGCCCCTACGGTGTCGCGTGCGGCTCCGCCAATCTGCGTTGTTCCTCCTCCACGATGCGGCGTGCGAGGCCGTCGTCGGAGACGTCGACCGCGTCCGGGGTGGCGTCGGCGGTGTCGCTGCGGCGGGCGTAGGCGTCGAAGAGGCGGTCCTTGTCGGCGAGGATGAGCAGCAGACGGTCGTCGACGCTGTCCGGCGTGAGCAGACGGTGCACTTGGACGGGGCGGACCTGGCCCATGCGGTGGGCGCGGGCCACGGCCTGGTGCTCCAGCGTCGGCTTGACCTGCGGCTCGCACAGCACGACCACGGACGCGGCCTGGAGGTTGAGTCCGACACCGCCCGCCTGGATCTGGGAGAGCAGCACGGCGTGCCCGTCGGCGGCGGTGAACGCGTCGACCATCTGCTGCCGCCGGGCGGCCGGTACGGAACCGGATATCGGGCCGAAGAGCGTGGTGCCCGGCTCCGCCGGTGGGTCCTCGAGCGTCCCCTCCGGCTCGGCGAGGGCCTCCCGTACGGCTTCCAGCACGTCGCGGAAGTACGAGAACACCACGACCTTCAGGCCGTTGGCCGCCGCCTCCGCGACCAGTTCGCGCAACCGCTCCAGCTTGGCGGACTTCGCGGGGTCGGCGTAGGCGGCCCGGCGCATCGCCATGAAGTTCCCCGCGGCGACCGCCGCGCGGTACGCCTCCTCGTCGGCCGCGCTGAACTCCTCCCACTCGTCGACCATGAGCAGGGCGGGCAGCTCGGTGAGCACGTCCTGCTGGTTGCGGCGCAGGTACGCGGGCGCGACCGCGGTGCGGAAGGCGTGCGGTCCGGCCACCGCGTCGCCGGCGCGGATCGCGGGCAGCAGACCGGGCTGGAGCAGGCGCACCAGGGCGCGGAACTCCTCGACGCGGTTCTCCATCGGCGTGCCGGTGAGGAACAGCACGCGGTCGCAGCGTTCCGTCCACGCGGCGACCGAACGGGCGCGCCGGGTCTCGGGGTTCTTCACGTAGTGCGCCTCGTCGACGACGAGCAGGGCGGGGACGTGGTCCGGGTCCGGGTTCGGGTTCGGGTTCGGGTTCGGGTTCGGGTCCAGCGTGTGCAGGACGTCGAAGGTGGTGACCGCCACGCCCCCGCCCTCGCGCCAGCGCGCGTACGCGTCCTGCCGGTCCGGCCCGTGCACCGGGACGGCCTTGAGGGTGCTGCGGGCCCGGATCTCGCGCGTCCAGTTGATGAGGACGCCGGCCGGGCAGACCACCAGGAAGTGGGTGCGCCCGCCGGCCGCGAGGTGGGCCATGGCGGCGATCGCCTGGACGGTCTTGCCGAGCCCCATCTCGTCGCCGAGGACCACCCGCCGCTGGGCGAGCGCGAACCGCGCGCCGAAGGACTGGTAGCCGCGCAGGGAGACCCGGCGGTGGGTGTCGTCCAGCGGCTGGGCGCGCACCCGCTCGGCGACCTCGGACGGCACGAACCCCTCGGCGGCCGCCGCGTCCGTATGGTGTGCGGAGACCTCGGCGAGCAGGCTGTAGTACTCGGCGGAACGGACCTCGAAGTCGACCCACGCCTCGATCTCGGAGGCCGGTTCGCGCAGCAGGTCCGCGCCGGCCTGGGCGAGCCGCACCCGTACCTCCAGGGCGGCGGCCTCCGCGGTCAGTGCGCGCAGCTCCACCGCGGCGGCCAGCGCGGCCTCCCTGCGCTCCCGTCCGGCGAGCGCGAGCCGCAGCCTGCTGACCGTCGGGCGGACCGCGGGCAGCAGCTCGGTCAGCCGGCGTTCGTAGCGCTCGGCGGTGTCGACGGCGCGGCGCAGCTCGGGCCCGGCCTCGACGAGCCGGTACAGCGCGCCGACCAGCGCGGCGGTGCGCGGCTCGGGGTGGTCGACGTCGATGCGCACGGAGACGGTCTGCTCCACCGCGCGGGCGATCTGGCGGGCCGCGGCCAGCGCCTGGTCGGCGGTCTGGGCGCCGACGCCGGGGATCTGCCGCAGCTCGTACCGCTCGGCCTCGTGCACCGCGCGCACCGACCCCAGCCCGGCCGCCTCCAGCGCGCCGAGCCGCAGCCTGCCCTCGGTGACGTCCTTCAGCCGGGCGAGCGGGATGGACTCCAGCTCCTGGGCGACCAGTTCGTCCCGCAGCGGAGCGAGCGCGGAGCGTACGGCGTCCAGGGCGCGCTGGTGGTCGGCACGCAGGGTGCGGGCGGCGTCGTACAGCGCGACGCCCTGCGCGTGCAGGTCGCGGGCCCGTCGGCCGACGGGCGCCGTCGCGGCCCCGGCCTGCTCGCTCTCCCCCATGACACCCCCGTACGCACCCGTGGTTCGGTTCGGACTGCCCATGCTCGCACCTGCCGCTGACAACGGGCCCGCGGCGGCCGGGGTCAGTCGTCGAAGGCGGTGGCGCGGCTGCGGTCCTCCCAGGCGGTGACCTCGGCACGGACGGCGTCCAGTTTGCCGAGGACCGCGGTGACGCCGTCGTCGCCGAGCGGCAGGTGCAGCGGGGTGTCGTCGGCGTCGAGGGCGGCGAGGACGACGGCGGCGGCCTTGGCGGGGTCGCCGGGCTGGCTGCCGTGCCCGCCGGAGACGGCGTCACGGGTCGCGCGGACCTTGGCGTACACGCCGCTGTCCGCGCTGGCGCCGGCCCGCGCGGTCTCGAACAGCGAGGTGCGGAAGGCGCCGGGTTCGACGACGAGCACCTTGATGCCGAACTCCCGTACCTCGTCGGCCAGTCCCTCGGACAGGCCCTCCAGGGCGAACTTGGTGCCGCTGTACGCCGAGAAGCCGGCGAAGGACATCTGCCCGCCCATGCTGCTCATCTGAACGATCGCTCCCGTCCGCCGCTCGCGCAGGTGCGGCAGCACCGCGCGCGTGAGCGCGGCGGGCCCGAAGACGTGCAGGTCGAACAGCTCGCGCAGTTCGGCGTCGGTGGTCTCCTCGAAGGCGCCGACGTGGGTGCGGCCGGCGTTGTTGACGAGGACGTCGAGCCGTCCGTGCCGGTCGATGACGTCCCGTACGGCCGCCTCGGCCGCCGCCACGTCGGTGACGTCGAGGCGCAGGGCCTCCACCTGGTCGGGGTGCGCGGCGACGAGGTCGTCCAGCGCCTCGGGCCGCCGGGCCGCGCCGACGACCACGTCACCGGCGGCGACGGCCGCCTCGGTGATCGCCCGCCCGAAGCCGCTGCTCGCGCCGGTGACCAGCCAGACCTTGTGCATGGGAACTCCTCCTGGATCGTGGTGACGGACACCAGCCTGCGCCGGAAAGGAGTTGTGGGTCCAAGACCCACGGTGATAACCGATGGGCATGACCACGGACGTGCACGTACGGGACCTGCGCTACTTCGTCGCGGTCGCCGAGGACCTGCACTTCACGCGCGCGGCGGAACGGCTCTACGTCTCCCAGCCCGCGCTGAGCAAGCAGGTCCGCGCGCTGGAGCGGCAGCTGGGCACCGCGCTGTTCCGCCGCGACCGGCACGGGGTGGAGCTGACCCCGGCGGGGACGGCGCTGCTGGCGCACGCGCGGCGGGTGCTGGCCGCGTGGGAGGACGGCTGGGCGGAGGTGGAGCGGGCGAAGACGGCACAGCGCAGCACCCTGACGGTGGGCATGAGCACCAGCCCGGGCCGGGGCGGCCTGCTGCCGTCGATCCGCTCCCGCTTCACGGCGGCCCACCCGGAGGCGGAGCTGCGGCTGCGCCAGGTCGGCTGGCAGGACCCGACGGCGGGCCTGGCGGACGGCACGTCGGACGTCGCCTTCGTGTGGCTGCCGCTGCCCGACGAACGGCGCTACGACTGGACGGTGCTCGCCGAGGAACCGCGCCTCGTCGCCCTCCCCGAGACCCACCCGCTGGCCGCCCGCACCGAGATCGCCTTCGCGGACCTGGCCGACGAGCCGTTCCTCGCGCTGCCGCCCAGCGCGGGCGTCCTGCGCGACCACTGGCTGGCCCTTCCCGAACGCGCCGGCCGCCCGCCCCGCATCGGCGCGGAGATCGCCGGCACGGAGGAGACGTACGAGGCCCTGGTCGCCGGCCTGGGCGTCTGCCTCATCGCCGCGGGCAACGCCTCCCTGATCACCCTGGGCGGCGTCGTCACCCGCCCGGTCCCCGACCTCCCCCCGACCCACTACGCCCTGGCCTGGCGCCGCACGGACGCGGAGCGACCACTGGTGAGGGGGTATGCGGGGGCATGCCGGGAGGCGGTGCGCTGAGGCCTGGCACGTGCCGGTGATCTCGCGCCCCGCCGCTCACCGAGTCGCTACCGTTGTGCCATGACCGCACTGCCCGACTGGATGCGCCCGCCGCGCGAGGAAGGCTGGTTCGCGGAGGACCTCGACCGCCTCCCCGAGGCGCCTCGCCACACCGAGCTGATCCACGGGGCACTCGTGTTCAGGTTGGCGCCGCAGAGCTGGTGGCACGGCCACCTCGTCACCGTACTCACCGCCGCCCTCAGGGAGCAGGCTCCCGCACGCGTCGGAGTCGGTCGCGAGATGACCGTCAAGCTCGACGAGCGCAATCGGACGGAACCGGATCTCCTGGCGACGACGGCCGCCTTCGACGGCGACCGGACGTGGTTCACTCCGGACGAGGTGCAGCCCGTGATCGAGGTCGTGTCCCCCGAATCCGCGCATCGGGACCGCACGGTGAAACTCCGCAAGTACGCGGAGGCCAGGATCCCGCACTACTGGTGCATCGAGGACGAGGACGGAGCACCGGTGGTCCACGCCTACGAGCTGGACGTGCCCGGCACCTACGCCCCCGCCGGCATCTTCCGCGGCAGCCTCGAGCGGCCCGTGCCCTTCCCGATCAGCCTGGACCTCGACCGGCTCACTCCGCCCCGGCGGACGTGAGGGCGGCGCGGCAACGCGGAAGGGGCCGGGCTCTTTCGAGTCCGGCCCCTCGGCAGCGGCGGCTCAGACGTTGAAGCGGAACTCCACCACGTCGCCGTCCTGCATGACGTACTCCTTGCCCTCCATGCGGGCCTTGCCCTTCGCGCGGGCCTCGGTGACCGAGCCGGTCTCGACGAGGTCGGGGAAGGAGATGACCTCCGCCTTGATGAAGCCCTTCTGGAAGTCGGTGTGGATGACTCCCGCGGCCTCGGGGGCCGTCGCGCCCTTCTTGATGGTCCAGGCGCGGGACTCCTTGGGGCCGGCCGTGAGGTAGGTCTGCAGGCCCAGGGTGTCGAAGCCGACGCGCGCGAGGGTCGCGAGGCCGGGCTCGTGCTGGCCGACCGACTCCAGCAGCTCCAGCGCCTCCTCCTCGTCCAGCTCGGCGAGGTCCGCCTCCAGCTTGGCGTTGAGGAAGATCGCCTCGGCGGGGGCGACCAGGGCGCGCTGCTCGTTCTTGAAGTCCTCGTCGACCAGCTCGTCCTCGTCGACATTGAACACGTAGAGGAACGGCTTCGTGGTCAGCAGGTGCAGGTCGTGCAGGAGCTCGGCGCGCTCGCTGCCCTGGACGATGCCGTGGCCGAAGAGCGTGTCGCCCTTCTCCAAGATCTCCTTGGCCTCCTCGACCGCCTTGACCTTGGGCGCCACGTCCTTCCTGATCCGCGACTCCTTCTGGAGGCGGGGCAGCACCTTCTCGATCGTCTGGAGGTCGGCCAGGATCAGTTCGGTGTTGATCGTCTCGATGTCGTCCTTCGGCGAGACCTTGCCGTCGACGTGGACGACGTTCTCGTCCTTGAAGGCGCGGATGACCTGGCAGATCGCGTCGGACTCACGGATGTTCGCCAGGAACTTGTTGCCCAGGCCCTCGCCCTCCGAGGCGCCGCGCACGATGCCCGCGATGTCCACGAAGTCGACCGTCGCCGGCAGGACCCGCTCCGACTTGAAGATCTCCGCCAGCTTGGCCAGGCGGGAGTCCGGGACGCCGACCACGCCGACGTTCGGCTCGATCGTGGCGAACGGGTAGTTGGCCGCCAGCACGTCGTTCTTGGTCAGGGCGTTGAACAGGGTCGACTTGCCGACATTCGGCAGACCGACGATTCCGATCGTGAGCGACACGTTGCGACTTCCCGTATGTGGTGAGGGCCAGGGGGCCAGGGGACCGGCCGATCCACCAGTCTACGGCGTGCGCGCGCCCGGACCGGCGGAGCTGTCGAACGCTTGGCCACTGTCCCTCCCACGGCGTGTCCCGCGCCCGATCCGGCACACGAGCAGACCTAGGTTGGAGCAGTGGAGCAACACGGAACGCGCCCCTCACAGCAGCACGGAACACGGCCCGGCAGCTCGTCCCTGCCGCCCCAGTCGGCCCGCGCGGCCGGGGGCGGGGGCAAGGGCGGGGGCCGGAGCAGAGGCAGGGCCGGGGGTGGGGGCGGGGGCGGGAGTGGGGCGTCGTCGCGGCCGTCGGGGGCGTTGGGGCGTCCGCGTGACTCCTCCCGTGCCGACGTGTCCGGCCGGTCGAACGGCTCCCCGCGTGTCGACGGGGCCGAAACCTCGGGTGGCTCGCCGGCCGGTCGTTCCCCCGGCTCCCGCCGGCCCCGCCCGGTCCGGCGGACGCCCCGTGCGCCGGGCGCGGCCTCGTCCCGGCGCACCGGGGCGCCCGGCGCCTCCGGGGCCGCTGCCCGTGCCGGCAAGCCCCCGCGGCCCCGGCCCGGCGGGCCGGCCCGGCAGCCCGCCGACGGCGTACGGCCCCCCGTGCCCCCCATGCCCCCAGCCTCGGAACCGTCCCCCGGCCGGCCGCCCCAGGCCCGGCTCACCGGGCTCGGGGTCGGGCTGCTCACGCTGGCGCTGATGCTGGGACTCGGATGCGTCGACCGGTGGCTGGGCGGGGCGTCGCTGACGGCGTACGGCGTGCTGTTCCTGCCGGTGTCCGTGCTGACCGCGCTGTGGGTGCGGCCGGGCGACCTGCTGATCGCGCCGGTCGCCCTGCCGATCGCCTTCGCCGGGGGGCTGCTCCCCGTGGTCGACGGCGACAGGGGGCTCGGGTCGTACGCGATGGGCCTGCTCACCGCGCTCGCCACGCAGGCCGGGTGGCTGTACGCCGGGACGCTGGTCGCCGCCCTGCTGGTACTCGCGCGCCGGGTGGCCCTGGTCGCCCACCGGCGGACGGCCCGGAGCCGCCGCCAGCCGGCGGCCTCCTGAGCGGCGGTCCCGCGCGGGGTGGCCGCCGGCCGGGCCGGGCGGCCCATCGGTCACCCGTCACTGGGCCCGGGGGTACGCCCCCGGTCCGCCCGCGCGCGGTTGCTTTCGGCCGCGCCGAGAAGCCCGCGGGCCCACACTCGGCGAGCCCGCACGGGACGGCCGCTGGCCGCACCGAGCAAGCCCGTGGGTTCACCTCCGGCCGGCCCGCGCGCAGCTGTCGCCGACCGCGTCGAGCGAGCCCGTGGGTTCACCCCTCGGCCGGCCCGCGCTCAGGTACCAGCTACCGCACCGAGCAAGCCCGTCGGTCCACACCTCGGCGAGCCCACGCGGAATGGCCGTCGGCTGCACCGATCGGGCCCGTGGGTTCACTCCCCCAGCCGGCCCGCGCGGCTGCCGCCGACCGCCCCGAGCGAGCCCCTGGGTTCACCCCTCGCCGGGCCCGCGCCGGATAGCCCTCAGCCCCGCCCAGCGAGCCCGCAGGTTCACCCCTCGCTCTTCCCCTCCCCCTGCGCCGCCCGCATCGCCGCGCCCACGATCCCCGCGTTGTTCTGGAGCTCGGCCGGGACGATCTCCGCGCGGATGCCCTCGACGTGGGGCAGGAACTTCGCGGCCTTGCGGCTCACCCCGCCGCCGATGATGAACAGCTCGGGCGAGAAGAGCATCTCGACGTGGGCGAGGTACTTCTGGACGCGGTGCGCCCAGTGCTCCCAGCTGAGGTCCTCGTCCTCCTTGGCCTTGCTGGAGGCGCGCTTCTCCGCGTCGTGGCCGTGCAGTTCGAGGTGGCCGAGCTCGGTGTTGGGCACGAGGACGCCGTCGGTGAAGACGGCGCTGCCGATGCCGGTGCCGAAGGTGAGCAGGATGACGGTGCCCTTGCGGCCCTTGCCCGCGCCGAAGCTCATCTCGGCGATGCCCGCCGCGTCGGCGTCGTTGACGACCGTCACCGGCAGGCCGCCGAGCCGGTCGGCGAACAACGCGCGCGCGTCCGTGTCGACCCAGCTCTTGTCGACGTTGGCGGCGGTGCGGACCGTCGCCCCGCCGGTGACCACGCCCGGGAAGGTCAGCCCGACCGGTCCCGTCCAGCCGAAGTGCTCGACGACCTGCTGTACGCCGTCGGCCACGCCGTCGGGCGTGGCCGGGTGCGGGGTGAGCACCTTGAAGCGCTCGGCCGCGAGGTCGCCCTTGTCCAGGTCCACTGGGGCGCCCTTGATTCCGGACCCGCCGATGTCCACACCGAAGATCTGCATGGCTCCACGTTACGACGGCCCACCGACGGTCACGGCAGCCCCCGGGTCACTGCGCGGAGTTCGGCTCCGCCACGCCCGCGCTCCCGCGCGCGTCCACGCCCGCGCCGCCGCGCTCCGCCACCAGCGTCGCCGCCTCCGCGCGCAGGTCGCGGCGCAGCTCCTTGGGGAGCGAGAACGTGATGGACTCCTCGGCCGCCTTGACGATCTCCACGTCGCCGTAGCCGCGCGCGGCGAGGAACTCCAGGACCTGCTCGACCAGGATCTCCGGCACGGACGCGCCCGAGGTGACGCCGACCGTGGTCACGCCCTCCAGCCAGGCCTCGTCGATCTCGTCGGCGAAGTCGACCAGGTACGCGGCGCGCGCGCCCGCGAGCTTGGCGACCTCGACCAGGCGCTTGGAGTTGGAGGAGTTGCGCGAGCCGACCACGATGACCAGCTCGGCCTCCGCGCCCATCTGCTTGACGGCCAGCTGACGGTTCTGCGTGGCGTAGCAGATGTCGTCGCTGGGCGGGGAGATGAGCTGCGGGAACTTCTCCTTCAGGGCGTCGACCGTCTCCATGGTCTCGTCCACGGAGAGCGTGGTCTGGGACAGCCAGACGACCTTGGAGGGGTCGCGGACCTCGACCTTGGCGACGTCCTCGGGGCCGTCGACGAGCTGGATGTGGTCGGGGGCCTCGCCGGACGTGCCGATGACCTCCTCGTGGCCCTCGTGCCCGATCAGCAGGATGTCGAAGTCGTCGTTGGCGAAGCGCACGGCCTCCTTGTGCACCTTCGTCACCAGCGGGCAGGTCGCGTCGATGGTGGCGAGCCGGCCGCGCGCGGCCTCCTCGTGGACGACGGGGGCGACGCCGTGCGCGGAGAACATCACGATGTTGCCCGGCGGCACCTCCTCCGTGCGCTCGACGAAGACGGCCCCCTTCCTCTCGAGGGTCTGCACGACGTACTTGTTGTGCACGATCTCGTGCCGGACGTAGACGGGGGCCCCGTACTGCTCGAGGGCCTTCTCGACGGCGATCACGGCGCGGTCCACACCGGCGCAGTAGCCACGGGGGGCGGCGAGCAGGACACGGCGGCCAGGCGAAGCGGTCATGGGTCCCATCGTAAGGCCGCGCCCCGGGGCCCGAAGATCTCCTGCCCCGGGCTGTCGGTGCCTGCCGTTACGCTCGCCGCATGGCTGTGAACACGTCCGCGGACGCCCCGCTGCCCGTCGGTGAGGTGTCGCGGCTCATCGGGGGGTGGATCGACCGGCTCGGCGCGATCTGGGTCGAGGGGCAGATCACCCAGTTGTCGCGGCGTCCGGGCGCGGGCGTCGTGTTCCTGACGCTGCGCGACCCGTCGTACGACATCTCCGTGAGCGTCACCTGCTACCGGCAGGTGTTCGACGCGGTCGCCGACATCGTGGGCGAGGGCGCGCGCGTGGTGGTGCACGCCAAGCCGGAGTGGTACGCCCCGCGCGGCCAGCTGTCGCTGCGGGCCGCCGAGATCCGGCCGGTGGGCATGGGCGAGCTGCTCGCGCGCCTGGAGCAGCTGAAGAGGTCGCTCGCGGCGGAGGGTCTGTTCGCGCCGGAGCGCAAGAAGCCGCTGCCGTTCCTGCCGCAGCTCGTCGGGCTGGTCTGCGGCCGGGCCTCGGCGGCCGAGCGGGACGTGCTGGAGAACGCCCGGCACCGCTGGCCCGCCGTCCGCTTCGAGGTGCGCAACGTCGCCGTGCAGGGCGTGCACGCGGTCCCGCAGGTCGTGCAGGCCGTAAAGGAGCTGGACGCGCTGGACGACGTGGACGTGATCATCGTCGCGCGCGGCGGGGGCAGCGTGGAGGACCTGCTGCCGTTCTCCGACGAGCAGCTGGTCCGTGCGGTCGCCGAGTGCCGTACGCCGGTGGTCTCGGCGATCGGGCACGAGCCCGACAACCCGCTGCTCGACCACGTGGCGGACCTGCGCGCCTCCACCCCGACCGACGCGGCCAAGAAGGTCGTGCCGGACGTGGGCGAGGAGATGCAGCGCGTACGGGCCCTGCGGGACCGGGCGCGGCGGTGCGTGGGGGCGCTGGTCGACCGGGAGGAGCGCGGGCTCGCCCACGCGCTCGCGCGCCCGGCGATACAGGATCCGCACCGGATGATCGACGAGCGGGCCGACCACGTCGCCTCGCTCGTCGACCGCGGCCGGCGCTGCCTGGGCCACCTGCTGGACCGCGCGGAGTCGGAGCTGACGCACACGCACGCGCGCGTGGTGGCGCTGTCCCCGGCGATGACGCTGCGGCGCGGGTACGCGGTCCTGCAGCGGGCGGACGGGCACGTGGTGCGCGATCCGGGCGAGGTGACGGCGGACGAGGCGCTGCGCGCCCGGGTCGCCGAGGGCGAGTTCTCGGTGCGGGTCGACGGGTGAGCGCGCCGATGAGGGACACGACGGACAGGGCGGATGACGGACGGGACGGGTCGATGACCGGCAAGGTGGACGAAGCGCTCGGCTACGAGCAGGCGCGTGACGAGCTGATCGAGGTCGTGCGGCGGCTGGAGGCGGGCGGGACGACCCTCGAGGAGTCCCTGGCGCTGTGGGAGCGCGGCGAGGAGCTGGCCACGGTGTGCCGGCGCTGGCTGGAGGGCGCCCGGGCGCGGCTGGACGCGGCCCTCGCGGAGGAGGAGTCCGTGGAGGGGACGGACGAGGACGAGTAGGCCACCGGCGGACGGGGACGAGCGGGCCACCGCCGGACGAGGATGAGTAGGTCATCGGCGGACCGGTGCGTGGCCGGTGGGCGGTCCGGGTGCTGTGAGGACGATCACCACACGCCCGCTTTAGTTGAACCTTGAACTTCTTCGGCGTATCGTCGCAGCCGTCCACCGGTCCGGCGATCCCGGGCCGGACGCGCCACCGAGGAAAGTTCACGCATGTCTCTCGTTCTTGACCCCGCCGCCCAGGACCTGCTGTTCCGCGAGGCCCGCACCGCGAACACCTTCACCGACGAGCCGGTGACCGACGAGCAGGTGCAGGCGATCTACGACCTGGTCAAGTACGGCCCCACCGCCTTCAACCAGACCCCGCTGCGCATCACCCTGGTCCGCTCCCCCGAGGCCCGCGAGCGCCTGGTCGCGCACATGGCCGAGGGCAACCGGGCCAAGACGGCCACCGCGCCGCTGGTCGCCATCCTCTCCGCGGACAACGAGTTCCACGAGGAGCTGCCGACCCTGTTCCCGGCGTTCCCGCAGGCCAAGGACGCCTTCTTCGGCGAGCGCGTGGTCCGGGAGAACTCCGCCGCGCTGAACGCCGCCCTCCAGGCCGCGTACTTCATCGTCGGCGTCCGGGCCGCCGGGCTCGCCGCCGGTCCGATGACCGGTGTGGACCTCGAGGGCGTCCGCAAGGAGTTCCTGGACGACGACCACACCCCGCTGATGGTCGTCAACATCGGCCGCCCCGGCGAGAACGCCTCCTACCCGCGCTCCCCGCGCCTGGCGTACGAGCAGGTCGTCACGACGGTCTGAGCACCGCCCGGCACCGCGAAGGCCCCCGGCAGGACGCCGGGGGCCTTTGTCGTGCACGGCACGGGCGGACGCCCGGTGAGGCGCCTCACGCCATCCTGAGTGCGCCCACCATCGTCTTCAGCTGGGCGAACGACCCCGTGCCCGCCACCACCGTGGTCGAGCCGTCGGGGCCCTTGAGGACGAGCGCGTCGTAGCGGCCGCCGGTGTAGCGGGTCCAGGTGCGGCCGGCGATCTCCTCGGTGACCTGGGTCGCCTTCGCGCCCTGGCTCGCCTCCTTGATGAACACGCCGGGCTTCCGGGTCGACTGCTCGACCGTCACGTACTCCCCGTCGGGGGCGCGGAAACCGAGGTGCCAGGCGTCGGAGGCCGCCGCGTCGAAGCGCACCGAGGTGGCCTTCCAGGTCTCCGGCAGCCCCTCCGGCGCGGCCACCGGGTAGGCGGCGGCGCGGCGCGCGGTGAGCAGCTCGATGCGGTAGTCGACCCGCTTGACGTCGGGTTCCTTGTCGTCGTGCGGGAGGAACACATAGATCACCGCTGCCGCGATCATGATCACCCCGAGGGAGAGGACCATGTCCCGGACCGTCTTCTGCTTGCCCTTCGAACCTGCCACGCCCCTATCGTCGCAGGTGCCGGTCGCGCTCATCCGTGGGGTCCCCTGCTCATCCTGTCGGACTGGGGATAGAGTCGAAGGGCGAAAACCCTCATCCGGCCGTCGTCGTATCAGAAAGGTGCGCTCCGATGACCGAGAACCATCACCTGCCGTCCGAGCTTGACGTCCCGTCCGAGGCCCCGGACCGCAACCTCGCCCTGGAGCTCGTCCGGGTGACCGAGGCCGCGGCCATGGCCGCCGGCCGCTGGGTCGGGCGCGGCGACAAGAACGGCGCCGACGGTGCCGCGGTGCGCGCCATGCGGACCCTCGTCTCCACCGTGTCGATGAACGGCGTCGTCGTCATCGGTGAGGGCGAGAAGGACGAGGCGCCCATGCTGTTCAACGGCGAGCACGTCGGGGACGGCACCGGGCCCGAGGTCGACATCGCCGTCGACCCGATCGACGGCACCACGCTGACCGCGAAGGGCATGCCCAACGCCATCGCGGTGCTGGCCGCCGCCGAGCGCGGCGCCATGTTCGACCCGTCGGCCGTGTTCTACATGGACAAGCTGGTCACCGGGCCGGAGGCCGCCGACTTCGTCGACATCGACGCGCCGGTCGCGGTGAACATCCGCCGCATCGCCAAGGCCAAGCGGTCCACGCCCGAGGACGTCACCGTCGTCATCCTGGACCGGCCACGGCACGAGGGCCTGATCAAGGAGGTCCGGGACGCGGGCGCACGCATCAAGCTGATCTCGGACGGCGACGTCGCCGGGTCGGTCTATGCGCTGCGCGAGGGCACCGGCGTCGACCTGCTGCTCGGCATCGGCGGCACCCCCGAGGGCATCATCTCGGCCTGCGCCGTGAAGTGTCTGGGCGGCACGATCCAGGGCAAGCTGTGGCCCAAGGACGAGGCGGAGCGGCAGCGGGCGATCGACGCGGGCCATGACCTGGACCGGGTGCTCACCACGGACGACCTGGTGTCCGGGGAGAACGTCTTCTTCGTCGCGACCGGCATCACCGACGGCGAGCTGCTGCGGGGCGTGCGCTACCGCTCGGAGACCGCGCTGACCGAGTCGATCGTGATGCGGTCCAAGTCGGGCACGGTGCGGAAGATCGACTCCGAGCACCGGCTGCGGAAGCTGCGGGCGTACAGCGCGATCGACTTCGACCGCGCCAAGTGACGCGGTGCGGCTGACGCGCGTCGGCTGACGCGGTACGGCCGACACCGTTCGAGGAGGGGCGCCCCGGTGCGGAGGGGCGCCCTTTCCGCACGTCTGCCGGGCCGGCGTCAGCCCGCCGCGGCTATGCGGCCCGTCGCGCGCGCGGCCTTCTTCAGCTCCATGTCGCGGCGCCGGCGCCGGGCCAGCACCACGCGGCGCTCCGCCGCCGTCAGGCCGCCCCAGACGCCGTACGGCTCGGGCTGGAGCAGGGCGTGTTCGCGGCACTCGACCATCACAGGACAGCGCGCGCAGACCCGCTTGGCCGCCTCCTCGCGGGACAGCCGGGCGGCGGTCGGCTCCTTGGAGGGGGCGAAGAACAGGCCGGCCTCGTCGCGCCGGCACACCGCCTCGGTGTGCCAGGGGGCGTCCTGGTCCCTGTCCCGCGCCGGCACCCGCTGGGCCGGAACGGCAGCTACCTGCAGGGACGAATGCGGCGGTTGCAGCACGGTCTACTCCTGACGACGGCTTCGCGAGCTGGAAGGTGCCGGGGGATGCACGGGAACGGGCCGGCGTGCCGGGCCCCGCGAGCTCCCACGGCACCCTCCAAGAGACGATGCAGCAAGCCCTACCCGCTGTGCGCGCGCCTATGCACTGAGTCGTGAACCGCTGGATTTCGCGCGGTCCTGCTCGGTCGCGCCGCCCGGCGCCCGGCCCCGTCCGCGGTCAAGTCCGCCGGGACGGGCCGCCGTTCGCGTCCGTCAACGCTCCAGGTGCCGGTGCAGGGTCCGGTCGACCTTGCGGTGCACGCGGTCCAGGATGTCGGCGACGAGGCGGCCGCGCCGGGGCCGGCCCTCGATGCTGCCGAGGACCGCCCAGCCGTCGAGGTAGACCACCGGGGCGTCGGGCTCGGCCGCGTCCAGGGTGTCCACCTCGAAGGAGCCGAGCACCCCGCCGCCGGTCCCGCGCAGCGACACGTTCTCCGGGACGCGGACCTCGACGCTGCCGAAGACCGAGATCGCCTTGATGACGACCTGCTGGTACTCGAACAGGGCCTCGCTGAGGTCGATCTCGACGCTGCCGAAGATCGCGTACGCGTGGATGCGGCGGCCCGCGCGCCAACGGCCCTTGCGGACCGCGCTGCTGAAAACGGCGACGACGTTGTCGTCGGGGTCGACGGGGATGGCGCCCGCGGTGGGGCGGCTCGGGGCGGAGACGGTCACCCGGCGCGCGTGGGCGGCCGGGAGGTCCCGGATGAAGGCCTCCAGCTCGCCGACGGTCTTGGCGCCGAGCACGCCCTCGACGCGCTCGGCGTGCTCGTCGGCCGTGAGCCGGCCCTCGGCCAGGGCCTCGCGCAGGATGTCGGCGATACGGTCACGGTCGGCGTCCGAGGCGCGCAGTTCGGCAGCCGGAGCGGGAGCGGTCTGCTTCTGAAGGTCCACGACAGCAGCGTAGCGAAACACGATAGATCGCGACACCCCTCGCTGAGCCTTACCTCACAGGCCCGGCGCCTTGGACAGGTTCTAGGCTGGGAAGGCCCGCCAACGTCGGCGGGTCGTCGTCTGTCGAGTGAGGAATGGCCTGCGATGTCGAGTAGTTCCCCCCCAACCCGCCCAGCGTTCGCGTACACCGATCTGCTCCCCCAGGGCGAGGACACCACCCCCTACCGGCTGGTGACCTCCGAGGGTGTCTCCACCGTCGAGGGGCCGGACGGGCGGACGTTCCTCACGGTGGAGCCGGAGGCGCTGCGCAAGCTGGCCGAGGAGGCCATCCACGACATCCAGCACTACCTGCGCCCCGCCCACCTCGCCCAGCTGCGCCGGATCATCGACGACCCGGAGGCCTCCGCCAACGACAAGTTCGTCGCGCTGGACCTGCTGAAGAACGCCAACATCGCGGCCGCGGGCGTGCTGCCGATGTGCCAGGACACCGGCACAGCGATCGTCATGGGCAAGCGGGGTCAGAACGTGCTGACCGAGGGCCGCGACGAGGAGGCCCTCAGCCGCGGCATCTACGACGCCTACACCCGGCTGAACCTGCGCTACTCGCAGATGGCCCCGCTCACCATGTGGGAGGAGAAGAACACCGGCTCCAACCTCCCCGCGCAGATCGAGCTGTACGCCACCGACGGCGGCGCCTACAAGTTCCTGTTCATGGCGAAGGGCGGCGGCTCGGCCAACAAGTCGTTCCTGTACCAGGAGACCAAGGCCGTCCTGAACGAGGCCTCCATGATGAAGTTCCTGGAGGAGAAGATCCGTTCGCTGGGCACGGCCGCCTGCCCGCCGTACCACCTGGCGATCGTGGTGGGCGGCACGTCCGCCGAGTACGCGCTGAAGACCGCCAAGTACGCCTCCGCGCACTACCTGGACACCCTGCCGACCGAGGGCTCGCCGCTCGGCCACGGCTTCCGGGACCAGGAGCTGGAGGAGAAGGTCTTCGAGCTGACCCAGAAGATCGGCATCGGCGCGCAGTTCGGCGGCAAGTACTTCTGCCACGACGTGCGCGTGGTGCGCCTGCCCCGCCACGGCGCGTCCTGCCCGGTCGCCATCGCGGTGTCCTGCTCCGCCGACCGCCAGGCCGTCGCGAAGATCACCGCCGAGGGCGTCTTCCTGGAGCAGCTGGAGACCGACCCGGCGCGCTTCCTGCCGGACACCACCGACGAGCACCTGGACGAGTCGTCCGACGTCGTGAGGATCGACCTGAACCAGCCGATGGACGGCGTCCTGGCCGAGCTGGCCAAGTACCCGGTCAAGACGCGGCTCTCGCTCACCGGCCCGCTGGTCGTGGCGCGCGACATCGCGCACGCCAAGATCAAGGAGCGGCTGGACGCGGGCGAGGGCATGCCGCAGTACCTCAAGGACCACCCGGTGTACTACGCCGGTCCCGCGAAGACCCCCGAGGGGTACGCGTCCGGCTCCTTCGGGCCGACCACGGCGGGCCGGATGGACTCCTACGTCGAGCAGTTCCAGGCCGCCGGCGGCTCCAAGGTGATGCTGGCCAAGGGCAACCGCTCGCAGCAGGTCACGGACGCGTGCGCGGCGCACGGCGGGTTCTACCTGGGCTCCATCGGCGGGCCGGCCGCGCGCCTGGCGCAGGACTGCATCAAGAAGGTCGAGGTCCTCGAGTACGAGGAGCTGGGCATGGAGGCGGTCTGGAAGATCGAGGTCGAGGACTTCCCGGCGTTCATCGTCGTCGACGACAAGGGCAACGACTTCTTCAAGGACCCGGCCCCGGCACCGACGTTCACGTCGATCCCGGTCCGGGGTCCCGGCCTGGCCTGACGCGCGCGGGCGGCGGGCGCGGCGCGGGGGCGACCCCGGCCGCGCCCGCCCCGCGCATCCACCCCGCACACCCGCCGCTCGCCGGCCGGGCAGCGGGCGTCACCCGGGTGGGCCTCCGGCGGAACATCCCCGTCCTCCCGATCGCTGTACCGGTCATGAGCGAATACCGGATCGAACACGACTCCATGGGTGAGGTACGCGTCCCCGCCGAGGCCAAGTGGCGGGCCCAGACCCAGCGGGCCGTCGAGAACTTCCCGATCTCCGGGCAGCGCATCGAGCGCGCCCACATCGAGGCGCTCGCGCGCATCAAGGGCGCCGCCGCCAAGGTGAACGCCGAGCTCGGGGTGCTCGACGAGGACGTCGCCCGGGCGATCCAGGAGGCCGCCGCCGAGGTCGCCGAGGGGCGGTGGGACGAGCACTTCCCGGTGGACGTCTTCCAGACCGGTTCGGGCACCTCGTCGAACATGAACACCAACGAGGTGATCGCCACCCTCGCCACCGAGCGGCTCGGGCGGCCGGTGCACCCCAACGACCACGTCAACGCCTCCCAGTCGTCCAACGACGTCTTCCCGTCGTCGATCCACATCGCCGCCACCGCCGCCGTCACCCGCGACCTGATCCCGGCCCTGGAGCACCTCGCCGCCGCGCTGGAGCGCAAGTCCGAGGAGTTCGCCGACGTCGTCAAGTCCGGCCGCACGCACCTGATGGACGCCACGCCCGTGACCCTGGGCCAGGAGTTCGGCGGGTACGCGGCCCAGGTCCGCTACGGCGTGGAGCGGCTGCACGCCTCCCTGCCCCGGCTGGCCGAACTGCCGCTGGGCGGAACGGCCGTTGGCACCGGCATCAACACCCCGCGCGGCTTCTCGGCCGCCGTCATCGAGGAGGTGGCCCGCGCCACCGGGCTGCCGCTGACCGAGGCGCGCGACCACTTCGAGGCGCAGGGCGCCCGGGACGGCATCGTCGAGACCAGCGGGCAGCTGCGGACGATCGCGGTCGGCCTCACCAAGATCGCCAACGACCTGCGCTGGATGGCCTCCGGGCCGCGCACCGGCCTCGCCGAGATCGCGCTGCCCGACCTCCAGCCCGGCTCGTCGATCATGCCCGGCAAGGTCAACCCGGTGATCCCCGAGGCGGTGCTGATGGTCGCCGCGCAGGTCGTCGGCAACGACGCGACCGTGGCCACGGCGGGCGCGGCCGGCAACTTCGAGCTGAACGTGATGCTGCCGGTCATCGCCAAGAACGTGCTGGAGTCGGTGCGACTGCTCGCCAACGTCTCCCGCCTGCTGGCCGACCGCACCGTGGACGGCGTCGTCGCCCACCGCGAACGGGCCCGGGAGTACGCCGAGTCGTCGCCGTCGGTGGTCACCCCGCTCAACCGGTACATCGGCTACGAGGAGGCCGCGAAGGTCGCCAAGAAGGCGCTGGCCGAGCGCAGGACGATCCGTCAGGTGGTGCTGGAGGGCGGGTACGTGGAGCGCGGCGACCTCACCGAGGAGCAGCTCGACGAGGCGCTGGACGTGCTGCGGATGACCCGCCCCTGAACCGGGACGCGGCGGGGCGGTCCCGGTGCCGGGCGGCCGGAACCGTCCCCGATCCGACCGCGTCGTATGCCCTGGGCACCTAGTATCTGTTCATGGCGGACGGTGGAGCGGTGGGACGGGTGGAGCACGCGGGGACGGACGGGACGGGCGGGGCGCCGTTCTGGGAGCCCGGGAGCCAGGTCCTGTGGCGGTACCGGGAGAACGCCGGCGCGCGCATCCACATCGCCCGGCCCGTCACCGTCGTCCGGGACGACGAGGAGCTGCTGGCCGTCTGGCTGGCGCCGGGCACCGCGTGCGTCAAGCCGGTGCTGGCGGACGGCACCCCGCTGCACCAGGAACCGCTGGCCACCCGGTACACCAAGCCGCGCACCGTGCAGCTCGACCGCTGGTTCGGCACCGGTGTGCTCAAGCTCGCCCGGCCCGGTGAGCCGTGGTCGGTGTGGCTGTTCTGGGAACCGGGCTGGCGCTTCAAGAACTGGTATGTCAACCTCGAGGAGCCGTTGGCCCGTTGGGACGGCGGCGTGGACTCCGAGGACCACTTCCTGGACATCTCCGTGCACCCTGACCGCAGTTGGCACTGGCGCGACGAGGACGAGTTCGCGCAGGCCCAGCGGGACGGGCTGATGGACGCCGAGGGTGCCGCACAGGTGCGCCGGGCGGGCCGGCGAGTGGTGGAGGTGATCCGCGCCTGGGGGCCGCCGTTCTCGGACGGCTGGCAGGACTGGCGCCCGGATCCGTCCTGGAGCGTCCCGGTCCTGCCGGACGACTGGGACCGCACCCCCGCGCACGTGTCCACATGAGACCCTTGATGCGCCCCCGGGCATGAAACGTAGGATCGTCCTCCGCAAGGGCGCATGACACCAACTGCGGGGACGGACGCCGAGTCTGACCGAACGTCACCGAGGGGCGGCAGGACGTGAGCGAGGGGTACGAGGGCACCACCGGTACGGGCCGCACCCGCCGCACCTGCCGCACCCGCGGCCCGAGAACGACCACCGAGCACGCCGGAATTCCGTTCCTGGGGCACGTATTGCGGGTATCGGCACTTCGGCGGGCGCAGCCGCACGTATGCGCAGCCCCGGACGGATGGATTCGACACGCGTGACGGAGCACCCCACGTCCTACGAACGCCCCCAGGGCGTCGACCCCACGGACCCCCGCGGGGCGCTCCTGCGTACCCCGGTGCCGGGAGCCGGTGCCGCGGCACTGCCGGCCGCCGCCGCGCAGGCCCGCGCCGAGGGCACCCCGGGCACCACGACCCCGTCGGGCGCGCCCGCCCCGTCCGGCAACGGCACGGGCGGCCAGCCGGGCGGCCACGGGCCGGGAGCGGCCGGGTCGGACCCCGAGCACTCCCAGCCCGCCGCCGCCGAGACCGGCACCCACCGGCCGCGTCCCGTGCCGGAGTCCATCCCGGTGCAGCCGGGGGCCGAGGAGCGCGGCCCGGTGTCCGCCCGGGACCGGCGCAGCGGCCAGAACCCGCCACCCGGCGGCCGGCCCACGCCGATGCGGCGGGACGGCGACCGGCTGCGCTTCGTGGGCGCCGCCACCCGGCGCATCGCCCGCGGCATGGACCTCGACGAGATCGTGATGGGCCTGTGCCGGGCGACCGTGCCGACCTTCTCCGACGCGATCCTCGTCTACCTGCGCGACCCGCTGCCGGTCGGCGACGAGCGGCCCGTGGGCCCCGTGGTGCTGCGGCTGCGCCGTACCGACCGCATCCCGCAGGAGCGCGACTCCGAGGCCGGCTTCGCCCAGGCCGTGCTCCCGCCGGAGAGCCCCGAGCTGTCCGAACTGTCCTCGGTCATCGCCGAGTTGTGCGAGGTGCGGCCCGGCGGGGCACTGGCGGAGGTGCTGCGCGGGGTGCGCCCGGTGTTCGCCGACGCCCCCGCCGCCCGCGCCGCGCTGCCCGAACTGCTCGGCGAGGAGGGCCAGTCGGTCGTCCCGTGCGGGCAGCGGGCGATCCTCGCGCCGCTGCGCGGCCGTCGCCGGGTGATCGGCGCCGCGGTGTTCATCCGCGGGCCCGAGCGGATCACCTTCGAGGGCGACGACCTGCTGGTGGCCGCCCAACTGGCCACGCACAGTGCCCTGGGCATCGACAAGGCCGTGCTGTACGACCGTGAGGCGTACATCGCCGACGAGCTCCAGCGCACCATGCTGCCCGAGACCCTGCCCCGCCCCACGGGCGTGCGGCTGGCCTCGCGGTACCTGCCGGCCGCCGAGACCGCGCGGGTGGGCGGCGACTGGTACGACGCGATCCCGCTGCCGGGCAGCCGGGTGGCGCTCGTGGTGGGCGACGTCATGGGCCACTCCATGACCTCCGCCGCGATCATGGGCCAGCTGCGCACGACGGCCCAGACGCTGGCCGGGCTGGACCTGCCGCCGCAGGAGGTGCTGCACCACCTCGACGAGCAGGCGCAGCGGCTCGGCACGGACCGCATGGCGACCTGCCTGTACGCCGTCTACGACCCGGTCGCGCACCGCATCACCATCGCCAACGCCGGCCATCCGCCGCCCGTCCTGCTGCACCTGGGCGGCCGGGCCGAGGTGCTGCGGGTGCCGCCGGGCGCGCCGATCGGCGTGGGCGGCGTCGACTTCGAGGCCGTCGAGCTGGACGCGCCGGCCGGGGCGACCCTGCTGCTGTACACCGACGGGCTGGTGGAGTCCCGGCTGCGGGACGTGGCCAGCGGCATAGAGCAGCTGCGCGAGAAGCTGGCCGCGACCGCGCAGCTGACCGGTCCCGACCACCCGCCGCCGCTGGAGGCCCTGTGCGACGAGGTGCTCGACATGCTCGGGCCCGGCGACCGGGACGACGACATCGCGCTGCTCGCGGCCCGGTTCGACGGGATCGCGCCGAGCGACGTGGCGTACTGGCTGCTGGAGCCGGAGGTCTCCGCACCCCGCGAGGCCCGGCGGCTGGCCCGGCGGGCGCTGTCCCGGTGGGGCCTGGAGGACCTGACGGACTCGGTGGAGCTGCTGGTCAGCGAGGTGGTGACCAACGCGGTGCGGTACGCCACGCGGCCGGTGACGCTGCGGCTGCTGCGGACCGACGTGCTGCGCTGCGAGGTCGGCGACGACGTGCCGCAGTTGCCACGGCTGCGGCAGGCCCGGGCGACCGACGAGGGCGGTCGCGGGCTGTATCTCGTCAACCGGCTCACCCGGCGCTGGGGCGCCACGCGGCTGAGCGCGGGCAAGGTGGTCTGGTTCGAACTCACCCGGCCGTAGCGGCGGTGGCGGCCGGCGGGGGTCCCGTGGGCCGCGCACCGGCCCGGCACGGTCCCGGGTGAGGCGTCAGGGGCGCCCGGTGGTGGTCACCGGGCGCCCCTGACGCGTCCCTACCGCTGCTCCCCGAACTGCGGGGTGAGCGGGTTCGCCGGCGGGGTGGTGATCTCGCTGGTCGGAGGCTCCGTCGTGGGTTCCTCCGTGGTCGGCGTCTGCGTCGGCGTCCGGGACGGCGGGGCCTGGGTCGTCGGGGTCTGCGACGGCGCCTTCGTGGTCGGGGCCTGGGTGGTCGGCTCCTGCGTCGGCGTCGGCGTCTGCGTCACCGTCGGGCTCGGGGCGGCCGTGACCGTGGGCCGGACCGCCGCGCCCTGGTCGGTCTCCAGGTCGAACCGGCTGACCTTGGTGGAGACGCCGAAGGTGTACGCCGCCCAGATCTGCGCCGGGTAGCCGCCACCGTTGATCCGGCCCTTGCCCGGGATCCGCCCGGTCGCGCCGGTCAGGGTGACCTGGGGGTGCGGCGGCTTGGCGGACTCGCCGAACAGGCCGACCGAGGTGACCAGGTCGGGCGTGTAGCCGGTGAACCAGGCCGACTTGTTGTTGTCGGAGGTACCGGTCTTGCCCGCGACCTTCTGCCCCCTGCGCTCGGGGTTGTCCCGCACCGAGGTGCGCGCCGTGCCGTCGTCGACCACGCCGGTGAGCACGGAGGTCACCGTGTCGGCGGCCTCGCGGCTGACGACCTGGCCGCCGATCGGGTCCGTGAGCTCCAGCGTCTGGCTGCTGTTCTGCGCGGACTTGATCAGGGCCGGGGTGACCTTGCGGCCGTGGTTGTCGAGGGTGGCGTAGACGCCGGCCATCTGCAGCGGGCTCGCGCCCATGGTGCCCAGGGTCTGCGCGGGCACCGCCTTCAGGCCCTCGGTGTCCATGCCGAGGTCGTTGGCGACCTTGAGCACGTGGTCCATGCCGACGTCGACGCCCATCTGCGCGAAGACGGAGTTGACCGACTTGTTCATCGCCGTCTGCACGGTGATGTCGCCGTAGTCGGCGTCGTCCTCGTTCTCCGGGGCGAAGCCGATGTCGCTGCCGACGACCGGGCGCTTGCTGGTGCCGTCGTAGATCGTGTCGGCGGTGATCGGCTTGCCGTCCTGCGTCTGGGCGCCCTTGTCGAGGGCGGCGGCGAGGATCACCGGCTTGAAGGTGGACGCGGGCTGGTAGTCGGTGCGGGTGGCGTTGTTGGTGTAGTGCTTGAGGTAGTCCACACCGCCGTACATGGCCACGACCGCGCCGGTCTTCGGGTCGACCGAGGCGGCGCCGGCCTGGACGTCGCCGTCCACCGAGCGCTTCTTCGGGTCGAGCTTGCCGGTCAGCTGCTCCTTGACGGACGCCTCCAGCGCCTTCTGCTTCTTCTTGTCGATGTTGAGGGTGATCGTCCAGCCGCCCCGGCCGACCAGGTCCTCGGCGTCCTCCAGGGAGTCCGCCCTGCCCTGCTTGACGAGCTGGCGCTCCAGTTCGGCCTTGGCGGCGTTCACCAGGTAGCCGACCTGGCCGGCCTTGCCGGGTGCCTCCCGGGGCTCCTTGGGCACCGGGAACGTCATCGCCTCACGCTTGCCCTTGTCCAGCCAGCCCTCCTCGACCATGTTGTCGAGGACGTAGTTCCAGCGGGCCTGCACCAGCCGCTTGCCGGTGTCGGAGGCCGCGGTCCAGTCGTACTGGCTCGGCGCCTGCAGCAGCGCGGCCAGGTAGGCGCCCTGCGGGACGGTGAGCTTGCTCGCGTCGACGCGGTAGTAGGCCTGGGCGGCGGCCTGGATGCCGTAGGCGCCGCGGCCGTAGTAGCTGGTGTTGATGTAACCGGCCAGGATGTAGTTCTTGGACTTCTCGCGGTCCAGCTTCAGCGAGATGACCAGTTCCTTCAGCTTGCGCGTGACGGTCTGTTCCTGGGTCAGGTAGTAGTTCTTGACGTACTGCTGGGTGATCGTCGACCCGCCCTGCGCGCCCTTGCCGGCCACGGTGTTGAGGATGCCGCGCGCGGTGCCCTTCAGGTCGACGCCGGCGTCCTGGTAGAAGGTCTTGTTCTCGGCGGCGACGAAGGTGCGCTGGACGGGCCTGGGTATCTGCGCGAGGTCGACGTTCTCGCGGTTGAGGTCGCCGTCGCGGGTCAGGATGCTGCCGTCGCTGTACTTGTAGACGTTGCTCTGCTTGAGCGCGTCGGCGTTCCCCTTCGGGATGTCGATCATCATGTACATCAGGACGAAGGCGCCGATGCCGAGCAGGCAGACACCGAGGAAGGTCCCGAGGATCTTCTTCCAGGTGAACATCCTGCGTATGAGGCCCTTGTCCTTCGTGCCGCCCCGGCCGCGCTGCTGGGCGGCACGGCGGGCCGCCGCGCGGCCGCCCGCCGCCGGCGCGCCGGCGGGGGCGGCGGAGGGGGTGCCGGACGAGGGGGCCGCGCTCTCCTGCGCCGAGCGGTTGCGGGGCGCCGCGCGGCGGCCACCACGCTGCCGCGCTCGTCTGTCGTCCGCTCGTCCCATGAGTCCGCTCGCTCCGCTTCCTACTCGGTCGTCACACCCGTGCTCCGGGGGCAGGTCAGCTCAGAAAGCTAACACCGCTCTCTATGACAAAGGGTTGTCGATCCGGGCTTTTTCGGGCGTGACAATCAGCACGCACCCCCGGGGAACCCGCATTCCGCCCCACCGGAACCGACGTCCGGGAAGCCCCGAGGGTTGCCATCTCGCGGAAAAGTGATATCACTTAGCTAGAAGAGCGCTGGCGCTCGTCCAGCAGACGTCCAGGAAACGGGGGACCCATCCATGTCCGCGCACGACCCCTCACGCACCGCCCCGGCCACCGCCTCCACGGCTGAATCCACCGATCTGCCCGACATGCCCGCTCCCCGGGTGCACGAGTTCACCGCGCACAGCATCGGCGGCGGCCTCGCACTGCTGCTCGGTCTGCTCGGGCTGCTGGCGGGCGCCGCGATGGTCGCCGCCGGCGCGGTCGCCACGGCCACCGGCGTCAAGGCCGCCCTGATCGTGCTCGGCGTCCTGGTCGGCCTCGCCGCGTTCCTCGCCATGTGCGGGCTGAACATGGTGGCGCCGGGCGAGGCCCGGGTGGTGCAGCTCTTCGGGCGCTACCGCGGCACGATCCGCGAGGACGGGCTGCGCTGGGTGAACCCCTTCACCTCCCGCACCAAGGTCTCGACCCGGGTGCGCAACCACGAGACCGCCGTGCTCAAGGTCAACGACGCCTACGGCAACCCGATCGAGCTCGCCGCGGTCGTGGTGTGGAAGGTGCGCGACACCGCGCAGGCCACCTTCGAGGTGGACGACTTCCTGGAGTTCGTCTCCACCCAGACCGAGGCCGCGGTCCGGCACATCGCCATCGAGTACCCCTACGACTCCCACGACGAGGACGGGCTGTCGCTGCGCGGCAACGCCGAGGAGATCACCGAGAAGCTCGCCGTCGAGCTGCACGCGCGCGTGGAGGCGGCCGGTGTGCAGATCATCGAGTCCCGCTTCACCCACCTCGCGTACGCTCCGGAGATCGCCTCGGCGATGCTCCAGCGGCAGCAGGCCGGGGCCGTGGTCGCCGCCCGGCGGGAGATCGTCGACGGCGCGGTGGGCATGGTCGAGGCGGCGCTCGCCCGGATCTCCGAGCGGGACATCGTGGAACTGGACGAGGAGCGGAAGGCGTCGATGGTGTCCAACCTGATGGTGGTGCTGTGCGGGGACCGGGCACCGCAGCCGGTGCTGAACACCGGGACGCTGTACCAGTGACCGACTCCGTCGGGGGGCCCGCCCCCAAGCGGCAGCCGCAGCAGCGCAAGCAGGTGCTGCTGCGGCTGGACCCGTCGGTGTACGACGCGCTGGCCCGGTGGGCGTCGGACGAGCTGCGGTCGGCGAACGCCCAGATCGAGTTCCTGCTGCGCCGGGCCCTGGCCGAGGCGGGCCGCCTCCCCGGCGGCACGGGCCCGCTCCCCCGGCGGGGCCGGCCACCGCGGGACACGACGCCGCCCGAGTGAGCCCGGCCGCGACCGCCCCCCCCACCCCCCCCCCCACCCAC
>NZ_KQ948570.1 GCF_001514125.1 Streptomyces longwoodensis
CCTAGCGCGTCGTCCGCCGCCCGTACCGGCATGACCGCCGACGAGTTCGACGCCGCGTTCACTGCCCTCATGCCGAGGCTGCGGCGCCGCCTGCTGGTCCTGACCGGCAACCCGCACGACGCCGACGACCTCCTCCAGGAGACCTACCTCCGGCTGTCCCGCCGGGCCCGCGCCCGTACGCTCGCCCGGCAGCAGCAGCCGTACGCCTACACCTGCGCGACCGCGCTGAACGTGTTGCGGGACCACTGGCGCCACCCCGCGCGCCGGGAGCGCTGCACCGACCGGCTGCCCGAGCCGAGCTGGGACGGCGGCTTCGCGCGCAAGGAGGCCGAGGCGGTGGCGACCGCGCTGCTGCGGGCGCTGTCGCCCAAGGAGGCCGCCGCGGTGATCCTCGTCGACCTCGAGGGGCTGACCCACGACATGGCGGGGGAACGGCTCGGCGCCCACCGCGGCACCGTGCAGCGCAACCGCATGCGCGGGCTCGCCAAGATCCGGGCCGCGGTCGGCGCGTACGAGGACGGTGCCGCCGTCGTCTCCCCCACGCCTGCCGGGCACTCCGGCCGCCCGCGCAGCGAGCGGTGAGCCGGCCGAGCGGGGCGCCGGGAGCCGACCGCTGCCCCCGCCCCGCGCCGGACCTCACCAACTCCGCGGCCACCACCGACAGTTCGTCGCACGATCCGAACGGGGAACCCCACATGCACCGAAGCCACCGCACCTTGACGGCCGCGGGAGGACTGCTCCTCGCCACCGTCCTGAGCTGTACCGGCACGGCGACGGCCGGCGCCGCTCCCGAGGCCGCCGCCCCGGGGGCCGCCGACTGCCGTGCGACCGCCGACGCCCCCGCCGGGGCCACGGCGATCGTCGACGCCGCCTGCTCGCAGCTCGGCGTCCCCTACTCCTGGGGCGGGGGTTCGATCAACGGGCCGACGTACGGCCAGGACTACCCGGGCGGCGGTCCCGGCGCGCACGACAGCCGGGTCAAGGGCTTCGACTGCTCACACCTGGTGCAGTACGCGGCCTGGCAGGGGGCGCGGATCCCCCTGCCCGAGGGCTCCTGGAACCAGGCGCAGTGGAGCGGCGCCATGGCCCGCTTCACCCGGGCCCAGGGCCTCGCCCCGCTCCGGCCCGGGGACCTGCTGCTGTGGGGCACCGACCCGTCCGACCTCGGCACCGTCCACCACATCGCGCTCTACCTGGGCGGCGGCCGGGTGGTCGAGGCCCGGGAGTCCGGGACGCCCGTGATGGTCAGCGACGTGCGGCTGGACGGCGAGTACGCGGGCGCCCTGCGGATCGTCGGCGGCCAGCAACCACCGGCGGGCACCGAGCGGTTCATGACCTGGGGCACGGGCGTGGGCCTGCGGCCCGATCCGAGCACCCGGCAGCCGCCGGTGACGCGGCTGCCGGGTCCCACGGCGGTGGACATGCTCTGCCAGGCGCACGGCGAACCGGTCCGGGCCGAGGGCCACAGCAACGACGCCTGGTCGTACCTGCCCCGGTACGAGGCCTGGATCTCGAACATCTACATCGACGACCCGGCCGCCTGGCTGCCGGGCGTCCGGGAGTGCTGAGGGAGTCGGCCCCTGAGGGGGTGTCAGTCGCGGGCCACCACGCGCAGTGTCTTCACCGTCGTGTCCGCCGCGTCCGAGATGAGGAAGCCGTGCTCGACGCCGCTGCGCAGGTAGTCCAGCACCTCGGCGGTGATCACCTCGCCCGGGGCCACCACGGGCACGCCGGGCGGGTAGGGGCTGATCGTCTCCGCGGCGATGCGTCCCACGGCCTGTTCGGCGGCCACGTGTTCCACCGTCGCGAAGAAGGCGTCCCGGGGACGCATGGCCTGCTCCAGTTCGAGGGCGCCCGGCTGGGGCAGGCGCACCTCGGGCAGCTTCTCCATCTCGTCCGCGCGCTCGGTCAGCGTGCGCAGGGCGTCGGTCAGCCGCTTCTCGGTGATGTCGTCGTCGGCGTAGGTGATCGACGCGCTGATCCGGCAGGTGTCCGAACCACCCACGTCGATGTGGCAGTTGGCGCGCAGCCACTCCGCGGCCTGCATGCCGCTCACGCCGAGCTCGCGCACGTCGATGACGATCTTCAGCGGGTCGAAGGAGGCGGCGAAGCCCTCGTCCACGACCTCCTGGCCCATCACGCGCAGGCCGGGCAGGGAATCGGCCAGCTCGCGGACCCGCTTCGCCCGCACGATGGCCCCGTCCAGCAGGTCGTGACCCTGCTCGACCATCTGGCGCCGCCAGCCGTCGAGCGACGCGTAGACCAGTGAGGAGGCGCTGGTGGTGCCGAGCAGGTCCTCGCGCTGCTTGAGCACCTCGGGCGCCACCCGGTCGTACTGGAGGTGGAAGACGGAGCTCTGCTCGACGGCCCCGCCCATCTTGTGGACGCTGGTGACCACGAGGTCCGCGCCCGCGTACATGCCCCAGGGCGGCAGGCCGGGGTGGAAGGGCAGGTGGGCGCCCCACGCCTCGTCCACGATGAGGGGCACGTCGACGGCGTGGCACGCCTCGGCCACCCCGGCGACGTCCGCGCACGTGCCCCAGTCGGTGGGCGTGATCAGCAACATGCCCTTGGCGTCGGGGTGTTCCTGCAGCCGCCGGCGCACGTCGTCCGGCTCGGGCGGGTGGGCCAGGTGCCGTTCGCCGTCGAACTTGGGGTGGACCCAGATCGGTTCGACGCCGTTGATGATGACCGCCGCGATCACCGCCTTGTGGGCGTTGCGCGACAGCAGCAGCTTCTCCCCCGGCCCGGCCACCGACAGCATCGCCGTCCTGACCGACAGGGAGCTGCCGCAGGTGGAGAAGAACGCCTGCTCGGCGCCGACCGCGTCGGCCATCAGCTCCTGCGCCTGGGAGAGCACCCCCTGCGACTGGCGCCGGTCGTCCAGGCCGTTCAGGCTGAGCACGTCGGAGCGGAAGACGTCGATGCCGAGGACGTCGGCCACGCGGGGGTCCGTGCCCCGGCCCTGCTTGTGTCCCGGCGGCCCGTAGGCGATGTCGCCCCGGCGCCGGAACTCCTCCAGGGCCTCGAGCACGGGTACGCGTGAGTGATCCATGGTGCCTCCTGGGCGGACTCCGTCATGGGCCGCACCGCCCCTGAGGGGGCGGCTCCGCCCAGCCACCGTGTTGCACCGGGCGCGCGGTCCAAACCCCGGGGGGTGTCGGTGCCGCGCTGTGCCGGTGCCGCGTTGCGCCGGTCCGCGTTGTGTCGGTGCCGCCTTGTGTCGGTGCCGCCTTGTGTCGGTGCCGCGCTGTGTCGGGACGACGTTCGGTGGAACCCGGACGGTGCCGGAGCTGCCGACCCGAGGAGGCCCGTGTGTCGTCCACGCCCGATGCCGTGCACCGCCGCGTCCGCCAGGAGGTGGCCGACCGGATCGACCTGCTGTGGGAGGTGGCGAGCGCGCTGCACGCCGACCCCGAGTGCGCCTTCGCCGAACACCGCGCGGCGGCCCTGCTGACCTGCGAGCTGCGCCGGGCCGGGTTCGACGTGCGCCAGGACGTGCCCGGGCTGCCGACCGCGTTCACCGCCCGCGCGGGCGAGGGGCGGCCCACGGTGGCGCTGCTCCTCGAGTACGACGCCCTGCCGGGCCTCGGGCACGCCTGCGGCCACCACCTCATCGCCGCCGCCGGACTGGGCGCCGCGCTCGCGGCCCACGCGGCACGGGACGGCGCCCCCGGGACGGTGCTGGCGGTGGGCACCCCCGCGGAGGAGGGCGGCGGGGGCAAGGCCCTGGAGGCGGAGGCGGGCGTCTTCGACGAGGTGGACGCCGCGCTGATGTTCCACCCGGGCGTGCACGACTGGGTGCGCGCGCCGCTCACGGCGCAGGAGCAGTACCGGGTCGGCTTCCACGGCCGGGCCGCGCACCCGACGGGCAACCCCACCGAGGGCATCGACGCCCTCGCGGCCCTCATCGAGCTGTTCAACGTGCTGGCGGGCCTCACCCACCGGCTGCCGGAAGCGTCCCACGTGCAGGGCATCATCACCCACGGCGGCACGGCCACCAACATCGTCCCGGAGTACGCCGAGGGCGTGTTCGGGCTGCGGGCGGCGACCACCGGCGCGCTGGACGACCTCGCCGCGCGGCTGCGCACCGCGGCCGCCGGGGTCGCCCAGGCCACCGGCACCACGGTGACCGTGGAGCGCGCGACCGTCCGCTACGAGCACTTCCGCGACAGCGAGCCGCTGTCCGCCCGTTTCGCCGCGCACCTCTCGCGCGCCGGGATCGACCTGACCCCGCCGGCGCCCGGCGTGTACCTGGGCTCCTCCGACATCGGGAACGTCAGCGGACTGGTGCCGGCCATCCACCCGTTCGTCGCCATCATGGACGCGGACGGCTCCGACCACACGCCCGAGTTCGCCGAGGCCGGCCTGTCGGCGCGAGCCCGGGGCGTGCTGGCCTCGGTCACCGAGGCGCTGGCCTGCACGGCCGTAGACGTCCTCGCCGACGACCCGCTGCGCACCGCCGCCTGGCGGGCGCACGGCCCCGCGCCCGTGGCCGCACGCTGAGCGGCCCGCATGGACCGGCCGCCGTCCCGGCCGCAGTCTTGGACAGGAGCGGGGCGGTCCGACCCGGAGGTGGACACCGTGGAAGGCAAGCAGTGGACCGTGCGGGTCCACATCACCGAGGACGGCGACGAGACGCGGGCGCGGGCCGTGCTGTCGGGCCGTGACACGTCGGGCGTCACGGGCTCGGGCGTCGCGCACCGCAACCCGGACGACCCGCCCGCGCCCGAGATCGGCGACGAACTCGCCGTCTGCCGCGCCCTGGAGGACCTGGCGGCCCGGCTGCGCACCCTGGCCGCGGACGGCGCCGCCCGGCCGCCCTCGCCCGCCCGGGCGTGGAGCGTGGACTGACCCGCACCGCGGGGCCCGGGCCCGCGAGCGGCTGCGGGTCTGCAACCGCTCCGGCCGAAAGCGTGTCTTCCTCCCCGTGGTCCACCGCGCCGCGCACCACGCGGCGGTGACGCGCCACGGCAGGGGGGACGGCTGTGAACGCATGGGCGGTACCGGGGTACTCCGAGTCGCAGGAACTCGGCTCCGGGGCGAGCGGGCGGGTGGTGCTCGCCGTGCACGAGGAGACCGGTGTGCCGGTCGCCGTGAAGTACCTGAGCGAGGCGCTGCGCACCCGGCCGGGCTTCGTGCACGGCTTCCGCGCCGAGGCGGAGCTCCTGGGCGGCCTGGAGAGCCCGTACGTGGCCGGTTTCTACGAGTACGTCGAGGCGCCCCGGGGTGCGGCGATCGTGATGGAGCTGGTCGACGGCGTCTCCCTGCGCGCGCTGCTGACCCGGCAGGGCCCGCTGGCGCCGGAGGCGGCGCTGGTCGTGCTGAAGGGGTCGCTGCTCGGACTGGCCGACGCGCACCGGCTGGGCGTCGTGCATCGCGACTACAAGCCGGACAACGTGCTGGTCACCACGGACGGCCTGTCCAAGCTGGTCGACTTCGGCATCGCGGTCGACTCCGGGGTCGACGCGGGGATCGCCGGGACGCCCGCCTACATGGCGCCCGAGCAGTGGACCGGTGCGCCCGCCTCGCCCGCCGGTGACGTGTACGCCGCGACGGCCACCTTCTTCGAGTGCCTGACCGGCCGCAAGCCCTACCCGGGCGGCAACCTCGCCGAGCTCGCGCTCCAGCACCTCGAACACCCCGTCCCGGTCGACGAGGTGCCCGGGGCGCTCCGGCCCCTGGTGCGCCGGGGGCTGGCCAAGGCGCCCGGGGAGCGGCCCGCGGACGCCGCCGCGTTCGTCGCCGACCTGGAGCGGGCCGCCGTCGGCCGGTACGGCCCCGACTGGGAGACGCGCGGCCGCGCCCGGCTGGCCTCGCTCGTCGCGCTGCTGCTGTTCCTGCTGCCCCCGCGGCACCAGTGGACGGCGCGCACCACCACGGACACCGCCCGTACCGTCCTGGGGTCGGGGCACGGGCGGCTCGCCGCGTGGCGGCCCACCTGGCCCGGCCTCGCGGCGGCCGCGGCCGCGCTGCTCCTGGCGGTCCTCGCGACGCAGGGCATCGGCCCGATCGCCGGTGCGGACACCGCCGGGCGGGTGACGGACGTCCTCGCCACCACCAGCGCGGGCCCGGTCGTCACCGGTGGGGGCGCCGGTCCGACGTCGAGCGGATCGGCTTCCCCGTCGGTGACCCCGTCCGCGACGGCCACGGCCACGCCTTCGCCGACCGAGCCGGTCACCGGCCCCTCCCCCTCACCGGCGGCCTCCGACCCCGACACCGCGCCCCCGGCCGGACCCACCGCGAGTCCGAGCACCGGCACGACGTCCGCGCCGGGCTCGCCCAGCCCGTCCGCCGACACCTCCTCCGCGCCGGCCGCGCCCGCGGTGAAGGACGTGTCCGTCAGCGCGTTCCGGCAGACCGGTCCCACTACGGCGACCGCGACGCTCACCGTCACCACCGACGGCACCGGCCCGGTCACGCTGACCGTCGCCTGGTTCGCGGGCGACGCCGCCGGACAGAACGGGGCGGCCGACGGGGCGACAACCTCGTTCCGGCGCAGCGGAGCCACCGCGTACACGGTCACCGTCGACCACACCTTCGGGTCCACCGGCTGCTACTGGACCGTCCAGGCCACGACGAGCCCCGCCTCCGCCGACGGCGGTGCCGCGCAGCAGCTCCTGACCCGGCAGTGCGAGATCCGATGAGCACCCCCCAGGACCCCCGCGCCCTGCCCGGCCCTACCGGGCCGGACGACGACTACAGCGCGACCGTGCTGGCCAGCCACTGGATCCAGCGGCCGGTGGGCGGCCCGCCGCCGGAGGACACCACACGGGTCGACGCCAAACGGGTCGATTCCACGCTGGTCGACACCACGGTGCCCGCCGTGCCGACCGGGCCCGGCGAGGAGACCGTGCTGCGCTTCGGGCCGGGGGTCACCACGGCCCTGGCCCACCGGGTCGACGTCACGGCGGCCGCCTCGGCGACCCCCGCGCCGCGGCGGCGCGGACGGTGGCGCCGGCACGTCGTACCGGTGTGCGTGCTGGCCGTCGTGCTGGGGTTCCTGTGGTGGCGGGACCACTCCTCAACACCCTTGTCCGTGCGCGCGGTCGCGGTGCGGGCCGACCGGACCCACCTGGTCTGCGACGGCACGGCGGACGTGGTCGGCGTCGTGCGGACCGACGGGCACGAGGGCACCGTCGCCTACCGGTGGGTGCGCGACGGGGGAACCACTTCACCGGTGCGGCACGCCTCGCTGGACCGGGGTCAGCGCACCGTGCGCGTGCACCTGCGGTGGACGTTCCAGGGGCACGGCCGGCAGAGCACCACCGCCACGCTGCGCGTCCTGTCCCCCACCCCGCACACGGCGAGCCTGCGCCTGGCCTACGACTGCCCCTGAGCGGCGCCGCCCTGGAGCCGCTCCAGGTCCGACGGGCGCACCTGGATGACGAGCAGCGCGATCACCGCGGCGACCGCGGCGAGCACGGCGGCCGTGACGAAGGCGCCGGAGACACCGGCTGTCAGGACCTCGTCCGACCAGGGCGGGGGCAGCACCCCGGTGCGCTGGAAGCGCAGCCGCTCCAGCGGGGTCGCCTGGGACAGGAACGCCGGGATCTGACGGTGGGCCTCGTTGGTGCTGGCGGTGCCGAACACGGTGACCAGGATGGACAGGCCGAGCGAACCGCCGACCTGCTGGGTGGCGTTGAGCAGGCCCGAGGCCGCGCCCGACTCGTGGACGGGCACGTTGGACAGGGCCATCAGCGTCAGCGACACGAACTCCATGCCCATGCCGAAGCTGAACACCAGCATCGGGCCGAGGATGCTGCCCGCGTAGGTGGAGTGCACGTCGGTGAGCGTGAGCCAGGCCAGGCCGGCCGCCGCCAGCAGCGCCCCGACGACCATGAAGGGCTTCGGGCCGTAGACCGGCAGGAAGCGGGAGGCGAGGCCCGCACCGACCGCGATCACCGCGCTCACCGGGAGGAACGCGAAGCCCGCCCGCAGCGGGCTGAAGTTCAGCACGTCCTGCACGAACAGGGTCAGGAAGAAGAACATCCCGAACATGGCCGCGGCCAGGCAGAGCATCATGCCGTAGGTGCCGGCGCGGTTGCGGTCGGCGAACATGTGCAGCGGGGTGATGGGCTGCTTGGAGCGCCGCTCGGTCAGCACGAACAGGCCGAGCACGACGATCGCGGCCGCGAACGACGCCAGGGTCCAGGGGTCCCGCCAGCCCTCCTGGGCGGCGCGGATGAAGCCGTAGACGAGCAGGACCATGCCGGCCGTCGAAGTCAGGGCGCCGGCGATGTCGAAGTGGCCCGGGTGGCGTTCGGACTCCTTGATCCAGCGGGGCGTGGCCAGCGCGATGAGGATGCCGATGGGGACGTTGACGAAGAGCACCCACCGCCAGTTCAGCCACTCGACGAGCATCCCGCCGGCCATCAGTCCGATGGCGCCGCCGCCCGCCGAGACGGCCGCGAACACCCCGAACGCCCGGTTGCGCGCCGGGCCTTCGCGGAACGTGGTGCTGATCAGCGCGAGGGAGGTCGGCGACGCGATGGCCCCGCCGACACCCTGCAGGGCGCGGGCCGCGAGGAGCTGGCCGCTGTTGTGCGCGAGCCCGCCGAGCAGGGAGGCGACGACGAACAGCAGCACGCCGAAGACGAAGACACGGCGCCGGCCGAGGATGTCACCGGCCCGGCCGCCGAGCAGCAGCAGACCGCCGAAGGTCAGGGTGTAGGCGTTGACCACCCACGACAGGCTGGTGGTGGAGAAGTCCAGGGAGCGCTGGATGTGCGGCAGCGCGATGTTCACGATGGTGATGTCGAGGACCACCATCAGCTGGCACGAGGCGATGACGAGCAGCGCCATCGCGTTGCCGCCACCGCCGGTCTCCGGTGCGGTGGTCGTGGGGGCGGACGTGGGCTGCGGGCTGCTGCTCATATCGGTTCCACGCTCGGGGAGCGGGCGTCGGGGCCGCGCGGGGAACGGGCATGTCCACCGGCGCGTTCATCGTTCGACCGTACGCCGGTCGTGGAGGGGGCACCACTCGGGTGCGGGAGGGTTCCGCGGGCGGCTCAGCGGGGCAGGCGCGGGCGCTGCGCGCCGGGGTCCGGACCGTCGTCGGCGTCGTACGTCTCCTCGACGGGGCGGGGTGGTGGGGGTTCGCCCGCCGTGAGGTGTTCCAGGACCTCGACCAGTTCCTGGCAGGCCCGCTCCACCGAGCGCCTGGTGTTGCGCTGCTCCGTGATCACCGCCGACAGCAGCAGCGCGGTGAGGGCCATCGCGCCGTTGAAGGCCTGGAGCTTCGCCATCACCTCGATGCGGCTCAGCCCTGCGAACGGCCCGGTGCCCTCGGTGGCCGCGAGGGTGGCCAGCACGGAGGCGAGCAGGGCGCACAGCATCGTCCCGGCGAGCTGGAAGCGCAGGGCGCCCCAGATGAGCAGCGGGTAGACGAGGAACAGCAGGCTGACGCTGCTGTAGGTGGCCAGGGGCACCAGGGCGGCGACGCTGAGGACGAGCGCGGTGGCCTCCTTCCAGCGCCACCGGGCGGGGTGCGGGTGCCAGCGGGCGTTGTAGAGCAGCAGCAGGACCGGCGTGACGATCAGGACGCCCATCGCGTCGCCCACCCACCAGGCCAGCCACACCGGCCAGAAGTCCCCCGCGGCGAGCCGGTCGGTCAGGACGAGGATCCCCACCCCGGTCGTCGCGCTGATCGTCATGGCCGCCAGCGCGCCGAGGAAGACCAGGGCGAGGCCGTCCTTGAGCCGGCTGAGCTCGGTGCGGAAGCCGACGCGGTTCAGCAGCAGGTAGGCACACACGGGCGCGAGGGTGTTGCCGGCCAGGGTGCCGAGGACGGCCGGGGTCAGCGAGGTGGTGATCGACAGGATGACGAGGAAGGCCCCGAGGGCGATGCCCGGCCAGCAGCTCAGCCCGAAGACCAGCAGGGCGGCCACGGCCACGCCGGTGGGCGGCCAGATGGGGCTGAACACCGCCCCCTCGACCACCAGGTGCCGCAGCAGGCCGAGGCGCCCGGCGCCGTAGTAGCAGGCGGCGACGGCCAGCGTCCGCAGCAAGGAGACGGCTGGTCCGCGCAGCTGCTCGGTACCCACCACAGGAGCCATCAGACACCGTCGCGCCGGGGACGGCGAGGCGAGGACGGCACGCGTCCGGCCCTCCGGCTGACGGTGGGGGTCCGGGCGCGGGGTCACAGCCCGGAGGGCGGCACCCGTCCGGTGCTACGGCCGCGCCCGCCGGTCGGGGCCGTGCGAGTCGGGGCCGCGCACGTCGGGGCTGCCGAGCCGGCCGTGGCGGTCCCCACCGTCGTGGCCGTCGTCGCCATCCCCCGCGGCCCGACCACCACCGCCCTGGCCGGCGGTGGGGTCGGTGCCGTAGAGACCGGGGCGGTCGGGGCGGCCGGTGCCGTCGGGGCGGTCGGGGCCATCGTCATGGTCGTCGCCGTCATGACCGTCGTGGCCGATGACCAGGACGGCCGCGTCGTCCTCGTGGCCGACGCGGGCCGCGCCCTTGATCACGGCCGCGGCCAGGGAGGACGCCTCCAGGCCGGCGACGGCGGCGATGCCGGCGAGCCGCACGACCTGGTCCAGGCCCTCGTCCAGGTTCATCGAGGGCCCCTCCACGACGCCGTCCGTGAGGAGGACGAACACACCCCCCGTGGTGAGGCGGAAGCGGGTCACCGGGTACTCCATGCCCGCCACGACGCCCAGCGGCGGCCCGCCCTCGTCGTGGGCGATGCCGGACTTGCCGTCGGCGGTGGCCCACACGCACGGTATGTGCCCGGCGCGGGCGCTCTCCAGGACGCCGGTGGCGGGGTCCAGGCGCAGGAAGGTGCAGGTGGCGAAGAGGTCGCCGCCCAGGGAGAGCAGCAGGTCGTTGGTCCTCGAGAGCAGTTCGCCGGGGTGGCTGGTGACCGAGGCGAGGGCGCGCAGGCCGACGCGGACCTGGCCCATGAACGCCGCCGCCTCGATGTTGTGGCCCTGGACGTCGCCGATGGACAGGCCGATGCCGCCGTCGGGCAGCACGAAGGCGTCGTACCAGTCGCCGCCCACGTTCAGGCCGTGGAAGGCGGGCGCGTAGCGGACGGCCAGGTGCAGACGGGGGGCGACGGGCAGGTCACGGGGCAGCATGCCCCGCTGGAGGGCGATGGCCAGTTCCACCTGCGTGCGCTGCAGCTCAGCCCGCTGGCGGGCCTGGGCGGTGAGCGAGCCGAGTCTGGCGAGCAGCTCGTCACCGTCGTCCGTGGGGCGCTTGCGGGGCATCGGTCACTCCGGCCAGGGCGGTCGCCCGTCTCGGGACAAATCGCTCGATTTTATCGCGTTACGGTGCAGACCCGCTGTGATCACACCGGCTGCGGACCCCGAGCGGGGGTGTGGTTAGCATATGAGCGCCACCTAGCTCGAAAGATGGATCAGTGACTGTCAACGACGACTCGTTCACCAACTGGAAGAACCGCGAGGAAACCGCGGAGGCGATGATCCCGATCATCGGGAAGCTGCACCGGGAGCGGGACGTCACCGTCCTCCTGCACAGCCGCTCCCTGGTGAACAAGTCGGTGGTCAGCATCCTCAAGACCCACCGCTTCGCCCGGCAGATCGCCGGCGAGGAGCTCTCGGTCACCGAGACGATGCCGTTCCTGCGGGCGCTCACCACGCTGGACCTCGGTCCCTCGCAGATCGACATCGGCATGCTCGCCGCGACCCACAAGGCGGACGACCAGGGCCTGTCGGTCGAGGAGTTCACCGCGCAGGCGGTGGCGGGCGCCACCGGCAGCAACAAGATCGAGCGCAGCGAGGGCCGCGACGTCGTCCTGTACGGCTTCGGCCGCATCGGCCGCCTCGTCGCCCGCCTGCTCATCGAGAAGGCCGGCTCCGGCAACGGCCTGCGCCTGCGCGCCATCGTGGTGCGCGGCGGCGGCGAGCAGGACATCGTCAAGCGCGCCTCGCTGCTGCGCCGCGACTCGATCCACGGCCAGTTCCAGGGCACCATCACCGTCGACGAGGCGAACAGCACGATCGTCGCCAACGGCAACGCGATCCGGGTCATCTACGCGAACGACCCCGGCGAGGTCGACTACACGGCGTACGGCATCAAGAACGCCATCCTCATCGACAACACGGGCAAGTGGCGCGACCGCGCGGGGCTGTCGCTGCACCTGCGTCCGGGCATCGACAAGGTCGTGCTGACCGCGCCCGGCAAGGGCGACGTCCCGAACGTCGTGCACGGCGTCAACCACGACACCGTCAAGCCGGACGAGCGGATCCTGTCCTGTGCGTCCTGCACCACGAACGCGATCGTGCCGCCGCTGAAGGCGATGGACGACGAGTACGGCGTCCTGCGCGGGCACGTGGAGACGGTCCACTCGTTCACCAACGACCAGAACCTGCTGGACAACTACCACAAGTCCGAGCGGCGGGGCCGGTCCGCGCCGCTCAACATGGTCATCACGGAGACCGGCGCGGCCTCCGCGGTCGCCAAGGCGCTGCCGGACCTGAAGGCGCGCATCACCGGCAGCTCGATCCGGGTCCCGGTGCCGGACGTGTCGATCGCCATCCTGAACCTCCAGCTCGCCCGCGAGGCGTCCCGCGAGGAGGTCCTGGACCACCTGCGCGACGTGTCGCTGACCTCTCCGCTGCGCCGCCAGATCGACTTCATCAGCGCGCCGGACGCGGTCTCCAGCGACTTCATCGGCTCCCGCCACGCCTCGATCGTCGACGCGGGCGCACTGAAGGTGGAGGGCGACAACGCGATCCTCTACCTCTGGTACGACAACGAGTTCGGCTACTCCTGCCAGGTCATCCGGGTCGTCCAGCACGTCTCGGGCGTCGAGTACCCGACGTTCCCGGCCCCGGCCGCCTGACCCGTACGGCCCGCGTACGACCCCGCTCGACCCGCGTTCCGCAGCCGCCCGTCGCCCCGGTGAGCCAAGTGCCGCCGGGACGGCGGGCGTTCGCGGCTCCCGGTGGTGGCGCCGCCGGGCTCTCCGACGCTTGTGGGAGCGCTCCCCCGGCGGGATGATCGGGGCATGAAACCGATGCCCTTCGTGCGGCCGTACCGGGTGTCCGATCGTCCGGCGCTCGGGGAGGTCTGCGTCCTGACCGCCCACAACGGGCAGGACTCCTCGGGGATCTACCCCGACCGGGAGTTGATGCCCACGCTGTTCGCCTACCCGTACGTCGACCACGAGCCGGAACTCACCCGGGTGCTGGACGACGGCTACGGGCGGGCCGTGGGCTACGTCGTGGGGACGGCGGACACGCCCCGGTTCGTGAAGTGGTTCCGCGACGCGTGGCTGCCCGCGGTCGCCGGCCGGTACCCCGAGCCCGGCGGGGCGCCGCGCACGCCGACCGACGAGATGATCGGCCTGCTGCACGACCCCGAACGGATGGTGCAGCCCCAGCTCGCGCCCTTCCCGGCCCACCTGCACATCGACCTGCTGCCGCCGTGGCAGGGCCGGGGGTACGGGCGCGCCCTGATGGAGACGTTCCTCGACGCGCTGCACGAGCGGGGGGTGCCGGCGGTGCACCTGTGCATGGCGCGGGCGAACACCCCGGCGCGCGCGTTCTACGACCGGCTGGGGTTCCGGGAGATCGACGTCCCGCAGGAGCAGGGACCGGTCTGGTACCTGGGACGGCCGACCACGCGCTGACGACCTCCCCGGCCCGCGGCGAGGCGGTGGGCCGGGGCGGCCGTCGGCCGGTCAGCCGGTGGTGAGCAGCGCCGCGAGCGCCTCTCCCGTGACCGGGTGCGCGCTCAGCAGCACGGCGCCCCGGGACGTCGCGGCCGGTGCCGGCTGCCAGGGGTCGTCGCAGCCCAGCAGTCCGGCCAGCGCGTCGCAGGCCGCGGGATGGGCGGCGAGGAGCGCGGCGCCCTGCCCGGCGTGCGGGCCCGCGGCTGCCTGCTCCCCCACCGGTGGCGGCGGCGCCTCCCACGGCGGGGTCCAGGCGTCCAGGGCCGCGAGCCGCCCGGGGAACAGCCGGTCGGCCTCACGGATGAGCAGCGGGGCCAGCTCCGCACCGCCCGAGCGCAGCGAGGTGATCAGGCTCGGCAGCCAGGGCAGCAGCACCTGGTCGGGCAGGCGCGCGAACGCCTGCGAGACGGCCTCCACCACGAAGTCGGCCAACGCCGGCACCGGTTCCAGCGCGTGCAGGAACCCACTGAGGTAGCGGGGGTACGACGGCACGACCAGCGGGTTGCCGAGCAGGTCGGCGCAGCGGGCGCGCAGCTCCGTGCGCGAGAGCGTGCCCAGGTGGGTCCGGGCCGCCCACAGCAGGGCGGTCTTCGCCGGGTCCTCGGGCCGCGACTGGGCGACGGCGAGCTCCAGTTGGGTGCGGTCGCAGCCCAGGGACAGGGCCAGGCCCTCCATGCTGAACAGGAAGCCCAGCGTCGCCCCGACCTGGCGGACGGTGGCGTCCTCGTCGGTGAACGCGGTCGGCAGCAGCGTGCAGTAGTGCGCGTACCCGGTGGTGACGAAGGACTCGATCCACGCGGGCAGCGCGGGTTCGTGCGTGCGGTGGTACGCGAGCAGCCGGCGCACCCGGCGCAGCACCTCGGGGGCCCCGTCGACGCTGCGCTCGCGGGAGAGGACCTCCAGGGCGCGGGTGCCGAGCTCGTCGGCGAGGCGTCGGCTGCGCAGGTGGAGCAGGGCGTCCTCGACGGTCTCCAGGACGGCGCCGGTGGTGGCCCGGGGGTCGTAGGCGGTGCGGCGCAGGCGCTGCTCCAGCACCTGCTCGATGCTGACGCCCTCGTAGCCGAGCTCGATCAGGGCCCGCTGGTGGGTGCCCAGGGCCAGGTCCCAGGACTCCTGGATGGGGCGTTCCCCGAGGCGCCGCTCCCCCATGATCGGCCGGGCGGCGCCCTGGGGCAGCAGGCGGCGCAGGATCCACAGGACGTCGGAGCAGGCCTCCAGCTCCGGCCGGGAGGCGATGTCCAGCAGGGCCCGCTGGACGCCGCGCTGCTGGAGCCGGAGGGCCAGCGGGGCGAGCCGGTCGTGGACGTCGCGGGCCAGGGGCGGCAGCGCGTCGTAGCCGACCTGGCCGACGCGGTCGCCGCCCATCATGCTCTCGACGAGCCGGCGCACGTCCCGCCGGCCCGGTACGACGTCCTTCTCGATGCAGGTGACGGCCGCGTCCTGGAAGTCGTACGGCGTCGGCTTGGCGCGGTCGCGCATCCCGGCGAGCAGGATGGACGTCTCGAACACGGCGATGGCGTCGGCGGTGGAGGCGAGGTAGCCGTTGCGGCGGGCGGCGCGGACGACGTCCACGGACCAGCCGAGCAGTTCGGCCTCATCGAGGCGGTCCAGGGCCGGCGGCCGGCCCAGGAACCCCGAGAGCTTGTCGGCGGGCGCCCCGGACGGTGCGGGGACCGTCGGCAGTGCGGCCTTGCGGCCCTGCTTCTTGGTGCCCGCCTGGCCCTCCAGCCGGTACGGCTTCACGCCGGTGCGCCGGACGTTCTTGGCCCACTCGGCGGCGGCGATCGACACCGAGCCGCCGGCCAGGCCGAACTGGGCCTCGATGGCGGCGTGGCTGGAGGGGATCAGGCCGTGGCGCCACGTGGTGCCGCTGGGCGGGCTGATGGTGAAGGTGTCGGTGCCGTGGACGCCGAACTCCTCGACGCGGCTGGCCGCGTGGAAGGCGCCGCACACGTAGAGGCAGTCGGCGGGGTCGGTGCCGGTGGCGGTGAGGTGGGCGCGGATCCGGGTCCACATGTACCGCTCGCGGTCCTCGTCCACGCGGACCCGGCGCGGGTCGCCGGGGGCCAGGCGGCGGAAGAGGCTGCCGATGAGCAGCATCACCTGGCGGTAGGTGTCGTGGTCGCCGTCGCCGAGGGGCACTTCGACGTACTGGTGCCACCACTCCGACCAGTGCCGCACCCGGCCGTGGCGCAGCAGGTGCTCCTCCAGTTCGGCGAAGCGCGGGCGCAGGTCGCCGATCTCCACGCCGACCGCGTCGCCGTGCAGCGCGCCGTCCTCGCCCTGCGGCGCGTCGGGGTCGGCGGGCTCAGCGGGGGCGGGCGGGTGCTCGTCGCGGGCCTCCCACTGGAAGACGTGGTCGGAGGAGCGGTCGACGAGGACCAGCTCGACGCCGGGGGTGTCCAGGGTGTAGGCGATGGCCTGGTACTCGGCGGACGCCTCGGTGATCGGGGCGACCACCGAGAGCGGGGACCAGTCGGCGGGGAAGCCCACGACCTCGCCCGCGAACGCCTGCACCGCCACCGGCAGGCGGCAGTTGCGCAGCTCGGTGAGCAACGGCGCCATGTCCTCGCACAGTTCGAGGTAGACCACCTTCGGCTGCTTCGCGCGCAGCCGCCGGGCCATGGCGAGGGCCGAGGCCGGCGAGTGGTGGCAGACGGGGAAGATCTCCAGGGGTTCGCTCAGGGCGCGGTCGACGTCGTCGACGATCCCGCGCAGGATGCCCTCCAGCGCGCCGGGCCCGTCGGCGAACGCGGTGGCCGCCTCGTGGAGCTGGCCGCGCAGGGCCTCGAAGGTGCCGGCGCTCACGACAGGGTCGCGATCGCGTCGCGGCCGCCCTCCAGGAACTCCGGCCAGGAGCCCCCTTCTTCCTTGCTGCGCGGCTCGACCACGCCGTGCAGGTACTTGTTCATCAGGGCGAGGTCCTCCGGGTCGCGGCGGGCGAGCGAGCCGACGAGGGAGGAGGCGAGCGTGCGGGCGCTCAGGGTGCGCTCGCCGAAGAAGGTGCTGTGCAGGACGGCGTCCTCCAGCACGCCGATCTGCTCGGCGGTGGACAGGGCCGACTCCAGTTTCTCGTCGTCGCTGGTGGCGGCGGCCGCGGAGGCCCGCAGGTCGGCGAAGCTCTGCAGCAGCACGTCGAGCAGGGTGGGCGGCACGTCCAGCTCGATGCGGTGCCGCCGCAGCAGCTCCTCGGTGCGGAAGCGGACGATCTCCGCCTCGCTCTTCTTGTTCGTCACCACCGGGATGCGCACGAAGTTGAAGCGGCGCTTGAGCGCCGAGGACAGGTCGTTGACACCCCGGTCGCGGCTGTTGGCGGTGGCGATGACGGAGAAGCCCGGCTGCGCGAACACGATGTTGTCGCTCTCGCTGTCGAGTTCGGGCACCGAGATGTACTTCTCGGACAGGATGGAGATCAGCGCGTCCTGGACGTCGCTGGTGGCGCGGGTCAGCTCCTCGAAGCGGCCGATGGCGCCGCGCTCCATCGCGGTCATGATCGGCGAGGGGATCATCGACGCCCGGGACTGGCCCTTGGCGATGACCATGGAGACGTTCCACGAGTACTTGATGTGGTCCTCGGTGGTGCCGGCCGTGCCCTGCACGACGAGCGTGGAGTTGCGGCAGATGGCGGCTGACAGCAGCTCCGCGAGCCAGCTCTTGCCGGTGCCGGGGTCGCCGATCAGCAGCAGGCCGCGGTCGGAGGCGAGGGTGACGATGGACCGCTCGACGAAGCTGCGGTCGCCGAACCACTTCTGGGAGATCTCCCGGTCGAGGCCGTCGGCGCGCTCGGAGCCGAGGACGAACAGCCGGACCATCTTGGGCGACAGCCGCCAGGAGAAGGGCTTGGGGCCGTCGTCGACCGACTCCAGCCAGTCCAGCTCCTCGGCGTACTTGATCTCGGCGGGGGCGCGCAGCAGGTCGGACATGCGGGGGCCTTTCTGAGGTACGGGTGAGGTGGGTAGGTGCGTGCTCGTGCGGTCCCGCTACGAGGCGAGGAACGTCTTGAGTTCGTGGACGAGTTTGCGGATGTGGCCGGAGAGCACCGGTGTGCCGAGGTCCTTGAAGCGCTCCCGGAACCACGGGTTGACGCTGCCGCGGCCGGAGCTGGTCACCGAGCCGACCGGGATGAACCGGGTGCCCGAGCGGTGCAGGGCGGCCATGCTGTCGAACAGCGGCTGGCTCTGCCACTCGTAGAAGTCGGAGATCCACACCACGACCGTGTTGCGCGGCTCGGCGATCTTCGGCTGGGCGAGGGCCATGGCGACCGTGCCGTCGGTGCCGCCGCCGAGGTTCGTGCGCAGCAGCGTCTCGAACGGGTCGTGCACCCACGGCGTGAGGTCCAGCGCCTGTGTGTCGTACGCGATGAGGTGGACGTCGACCCGTGGCAGCCCGGCGAAGATGGACGCCAGGATGGTGCAGTTGACCATGGAGTCGACCATCGAGCCCGACTGGTCCACCACGACGATCAGCCGCTGCGGCGTGGTCTTGCGCGCGGTGTGGCGGTAGTAGAGGCGGTCGACGTAGAGGCGCTCCTCCTCGGGACTGTAGTTGGTGAGGTTCTTCCAGATGGTGCGGTCCAGGTCGAGGTTGCGGAAGACCCGCTTGGGCGGGACGGAGCGGTCGATCGCGCCGACCGACGTCTTCTCCACCTGGGTGCGCAGCACCTGGGCGACCTCGTCGACGAAGCGGCGGATCAGCGCCTTGGCGTTGGCGAGGGCCACTCCGGAGAGGTTGTTCTTGTCGCGCAGGAGCTGCTCGATCAGCGACATGCTGGGGGTGAGGCGCGCGGCCAGCTGCGGGTCGGCCAGCACCTCGCGCAGCCGCATCCGCTTGACCAGGTCGGCCTCCAGCGCGCCCAGTTCGGGCCCGATCTGCGGGATCAGCCGGCTCAGGTCGGGCGTGGCGCCACCGAGGCCGGTGCCGGTCGGGGCGACACCTCCGGGTGCGCCCGTACGGCCGCCGCGCAGGTCGCCGGGGGCACAGCCGAGGGCGCGCTCCAGCCAGCCGGCGTCGGACTGCCAGCGGGCCAGCTGCCCGGCGCTGACGGCTCCGGAGCCGGTGGCGAAGACGTTGAGCAGCACCTTGGAGACGAGGGCGGCGCGGCGGACCTCGGCGGCGCGGTCGCGGGGGTCGGCGTCGACGGTGGGGTCCTGCGGACCGGTGTGCTCGTGGTCGGCGCCGGTGGCGTCCTGCGGGTCCGTGCGGGCGTCACTTGCGGCCGAGTCGTCCTGCGGGTGCGCACCGTCCGGGGTCATCAGGCCGTCGAGTTCGGCCGCCAGGTCCGGATGGCGCTGCACGATCGAGTCGATCGATACCTGCGGGTCGAGCAGCGCGGCCGGCAGGCCGATGTCCTCGACGACGGCGAGGCTCGCGGCCTCCAGGGAGGCCCGCTCCTCGGGGTCGAAGAGGCGGGCGAGCAGACGCCAGTAGAGGACCTGGCGGCGGTGGTCGTGGGCGTCCGGGGCGGGAGTGGTGTCGGTCATTTCCGCAGCAGCCTTCCGGCGCGCTCGCGCAGCACGGTCACGGCGTCCGTGGCGGCCTTCTCCGCCTTGGCGGCCGCCTTGTCGGTGGTGCCGCCGGCCCACGCGCCCGCGTGCACGGACACCGTCCTGCGGCGCACGGTGCTCTCCACGGCGAGCGGCTGGAGGCGGTGGGTGCCCGCGTCCCAGCGCAGCAGCGCGATGCACGCGGCGGACGCGGCGACCGCGTCGGGGGTGAGGGGACCGGCCGCCGGTGCCCGGTCGGTGTCGACGGGCAGGGCGTGTCCGGCGACGGTGAACGTCACGGTGTCGTCGTGCCGTTGGACGGTGTAGCCCTCCAGGAACACGGGGACGGCGAGGCCTGCCGGGTGCCGGTCGAGCGGTGCCGTCGCGGCGGCGGTGGCGGTCGGCAGGGCGACGCGGGCCGTGGCGAACGGGTCGGCCGGTTCGCCCGGGTGGGCGTGGGCGTCGTCCCAGAGGAGGTCGCCGTCGGTGGTGGCCGGCATGTCGGTCAGCTCCATCGCGCGGCCCTCACCGGCGGCGGCGAGCAGCGTCATGCGCGGGCGCAGCAGTTGCCAGACGCCGGCGCCGACCACGGTGTCCGGCTTGGGTGCGGACACGCTGGCGCGCACCAGGCGGGACGGGCCGCCGTCGGCCGGCTCGAACACGGCGTGCACCTGGGCCTGGACGGCGGTCGCGTGTTCGTGCAGGTCGGTGCCGAGGGGCAGCAGGCGGCCCGTGAGCCGGTCGGGCGCGGCCGTGCCGAGGGCTCCCGGCAGGGTGAGCAGCAGGGCCCGTGACCACAGGTCGCCCCAGCGGCGGGCCGGTATGCGCTCCAGCGTCGCTCCGGGGCAGCAGGCGGCGAGTTCGGCGGCGAAGCCGTCGAGGAGGACGGCCGGGCGGCGCAGCGCGGGGTCGGGCAGCAGCGCCGAGACGATGGGCGCGGCCCCGGCGACCAGTTCGTGGTCGATGCCCTGCCAGCCGCTGCGCGCGAGGTCGCACAGCCAGGAGCGGGCGGCGGCGAGGACGTTCGCCGCGTCCGGCGCGTCGGCCGCCGACGGTTCCTGCTCGGCGGGCGTGCGGCCGGTGAACTCCTGGACGCGGACGGCCAGGGCGTCGTGGACGGCGCCGAGGAGGGCGGCGCGGGCGGCGGCGAGCGCGACGAAGTGCTCCTCCCCGGCGGCGCCGGCCGACGCCTTGTCGGCGGCCTCGGCGACCCGGGAGGCGAGCGGGGACGCGGCGACGGCGTGCGCGAGGTGTGTGAGGTCGGCGGCCTGCTCGGGCCGGGGGCGCAGGAGGCCGCCGGTGAGGGCACGGTCGAGTGCGTCGACGGCGGCCAGGGCGTCGTCGAAGCCGTCGACGGGCTGGGCGAGGGGGTGCGCGGACCCCGCCTCGGCCGGGGCGGGTCCGGTCCCTGCCGAGTCCGCTCCGGCCGCGACCTCTTCCGTCTCCGTCTGCGTCTCGGGTGCGGCCTCGCCCTGCCGGGACGGCGGGAACCAGTGCATCTCGGGCAACGGGTCAGTGGCCGGGGCGAGTTCGAGGTAGGCCAGGTGGCGCAGGAAGCGGCTGAAGACGGCGGCGGCCGCCGTGCGGTCGGCCTGGGGCGGGCGGGCGGCGGTCATCGCGCCGGTCAGGGCGGGGGCGTCCGCCGTGGCGTCACCGGTGTCCACGCGCAGGTAGCGGGCGACGCGCTGGCCGCCGTACTGGAGGACGGCCTCGGTGACCAGCGCACGGATGTGGTTGCAGAACCCGCCGCGGGCGCCGCCGCAGGGGCGGTTGTTGTTGGTGCTGCACGCGTACGCGAAGCTGCCCGCGGCCACCGACGAGACGTAGACCCGCTCGATGTCCGAGCCGCTGGACACGACACCCTGCAGGCGTCCGTCGGCGAGTTCGACGAACGGGACCTTGGCGAGCTTGCGGGGCCGCGCGGGTGGGACCACCCGCGCGGCGCTCGACTTCTCCCAGAGCGACAACGCACCAGCTCCTTTGCAGCAGCACGAGGGAATGCCGTCGCCGGATCGGCGAGACGTGATCGAACTTAGTGGCGACCACTGACAACGCCGTGCGGAGCGGGTGCGCGGACGGGCCGGGGCCCGCCGCCGGCCTCAGGTGGCGGGCGGGAGGGTCCGCACGAAGACGTCCCAGGTGCGGTTGGTGTCACCGGCGACGACATCGGAGTCGAGCGACTCGAAGACGAACGTGCGGCCGTCGCCGGTCATCGCCACCCGCCCGGGGTAGCCGGTGGCCGGACCGCCGTCCTTCGTGACGGTGGCGAGCTGCCCCTGGCCGGTCACCCGGTCCCACAGGAACAGCGGCGGGAGCGTGGGGGTGGTGGGGCCGACGACGCCGGCCATGAGGAGCACGGAACGACCGTCGGCGCTGAGCGAACCGAAGCTGGTGGGGCGGCCGAAGGGGGCCGGGCGGGTGGTGCCGGCCGCCAGGTCGCGGACGAACGTGGTCGCGTTCTGGTCGTTCGCCGTCACCGGACTCGTGTCGGACCGGTTGAAGAGCACCACGGTGCCGTCCGCGCTCAACGACAGCCCGCCGACGGCTCGTTCCGGCGTCGAGCCGTCCTGCGAGACGTCCACCGTCTGCCGCTCGCCGGTGCTCCGGTCGAGGAGGAGGGCATGACCCTTCGCCGGGCCCGTGGGTGGGTACCTCACGTCGGTGTAGGCGACGCGCTGCCCGTCGTCGCTGATGACGGCTCCGTCCGCGTAACGGGTCCCGTCCCCGGTGTCGGGCTGACTCACCCACTGCGTCGTGGCGTCCAGCAGGTCAGGTCACGCACGTACACGCGCGAACCCTCGGCCGCGGTCGATCCGGCGGGGCGGCTCTGGGTGAACACGACGTAGCGGCCGGAGCCGCTGATCCGGGCGCCGGACGGGGAACCGCCGGCGAAGTCTCCGAGGTCGAGGTCCACCCGCCGGGTGGGACCGGCCGGCAGGTCGCGGACGTACAGGCCGCCGAGCGCCCTGATCAGCATGCGCTCCCCCGAGGCGCTGAAGTCGGTGACCTCCGCCGGGGCCCCGTCGGGGGTCACCCGTTGCAGGGTGCCTTCCTGCAGGTCGCGCAGGTACGTCTGGTTCTGCCCGGCGGGGACCGGGTCGGAGGGCAGGAGGTTCGTCGCCCGCGAGACGAACGCGACGTAGCGGCTGTTCCTGCTGATCACCGGGTTGAACGACGTGTCGTTGCTCTGCGTCCCGTCGGCGGCCACGCTGATCCGCACGGTCGCGGCCGCACCACCTCCGCCGTCGGCGCTCGCCGCCCCCGCCGGCCCCAGCGCCACCAGCAGACCGGCACCCACCAGTCCCGCCACCGCGGGTAAGACCTTCCGCATGTCCCCTCCAGAACCCCCACGGCCCCGGCCCCCTGCCGAGGCGTCCCGCGATCCAACCGCAGCGGGTCGGACTCGGGCAATCGGTCCGATGACGTACAACCTCGGCAGGGGTTCGGGCGTCAGGTGCGGCGGGGTTCCGCTGCGGCCGGACTCGGCAGGGCGGCCTGCACCCCGGGACTCACGGCTTACGGGAGCTGTAGGCGTACAGCACGCCAAGTCCCGTGAGGGTCAGCGCGGTTGCCGCCACGGCGGCGGTGGTGCGGGTGCGGTGGTGGGTGCGCCAGGAGAGGGTCGCGCCCGACGAACAGGCGGACAGCGCCGAGCCGGTGCTCAGCCAGCTGCCCACCGAGGCGAAGGACGCGGCGGAGCCGACGGAGCCCACGGACAGGAAGCTGCCGACCGAGGCGACCGACAGGGCACTGCCGACGGAGCCGATCGACAGGAACGAGTCCACCGAGCCGATCGACAGGACCGAGCGCTTCGACCACAGCGAACGCCAGGAGCCGTGCGGGCCGTTGGGAGCGGACGGGAGACGCGTGGGACCGGAGGGGAGACGCGGGACGCTCATGCGCCGATCCTGCCAGAGCCCGGCCGCACCCCCGGGGACATCGGGTCAGGAAGTCGGCACGCGGCGCAAGGCGGAGGGTGCTCCCGCCGCCTGGGCGCCCTCCTCGCCCAGCGTCATGGTGTCGTCGCCCGTGAGCCGGACGACGTACACGTTGCCCTCGGGGCACGAGAGTCCGGGGGCCGAGCGGTCGGTGGGGTGGCTGGTCACCGCCTCGAACGTGGCGGTGGAGCCGTGGACCTCCCGCACTTCCAGCGCCTCGGTGCAGCCGACCTCCCGGCCGGTGCCGACCTCGCTGACGTTGCTGACCTGTTTCCCGGCGAGCTCTCCCCGGGCCGCCGTGTGCAGGGTCAGGGTGACGCGGAAGGAGCTGGTGCGGGGCTGCAGCCGGCCGTCGGCGTCCGGGTTGCCGGTGCCCTCGCCCGTCCAGGTGCCGGCCCAGGCCGTGGACAGGGCGGCGGACGCGGACCCGGGCGTCGAGCCGGACGCGGGCGCGGAGGTGACGTCGTCGTTCCGGGCCTCGTCGCCGTCGTCCGGGCCCAGGAGGTTCACCCACAGGACCGTCGCCACGGCGACCGCCGTGACGACTCCCGCGGCGCTCCACAGCAGGGCGCCGCGGGAGCGCCGGGCGGGGGGCGGCCCGGCGGTCGGCGCCGGCGCGGGGGGCCACGTACCCGAGGGGGCCGGGGAGGTGGCGAACGGCGGGGCCGTGTGGGTCGGGGGCAGTGGCGGGATCGCGTGTGCCGGGGGTGAGGGCGGTGCGCACAGCCGGGTCACCTCGGCCGCGCGGGCGTCGAGGTCGGCGGTGAGGCCGGGCGGCAGGGACTCCTCCCAGCCGGCGCCGGTGCCGCGTCCGGCGCGGGGCCACAGCGCGGTCAGCTCCGTGGTGGGCCGCTGCCCGGGGTCCTTGGCGAGACACCGTCGTACGACCGGCAGCAGGTCCTCCGGTACGCCGTCCAGGCGGGGTTCCTCGTGGACGATCCGGTAGAGCAGCGAGGCCGCGGAGACCTGCTCACCGGGGTGTTCGAAGGGACCACGGCCGGTGGCGGCGTACGCCAGCACGGCGCCCAGGGAGAACAGGTCGCCGGACGGGCCGGCCGCCCCGTGGGACGCCTGCTCGGGTGCGAGGTACCCCGGGGATCCGACGGCCCCTCCGGTGCGGGTGTGCCGGGACTCGTCGGCGGCGCGGGCGATGCCGAAGTCGATCAGGACGGGGCGTTCCCGGGCCAGCAGCACGTTCGAGGGCTTGACGTCGCGGTGGGCGAGGTCGCACGCGTGCACCGCGGCCAGGGCGGCGGCGAGTTCGGCGGCCAGGGCCCGGACCGCGGCGGGCGGCAGGGGGCCGTGGGCGGTGACCCAGTCGGCGAGGGAGGGCGCGGTGACGTACTCGACGGCCAGCCACTGCGGGTGTCCGCCGGGCGGGCTGAAGTCGACCACGGAGGCGGTCCACGGGGTGCGGACGCGGTCGCTGGTGCGGATCTCGCGGGCGAAGCGCGGCCCGAAGTCCGGGTCGGCCGCGAGGTCGGGCCGGATCGTCTTCAGCGCCAGCGCCCGCCCGGCGGGCGTGCGGGAGAGGTAGACCTGCCCCATGCCGCCGGCGCCGAGCCGGGCCAGCAGGGGGTAGCCGCCGACCGCGAGCGGGTCGCCGGGTTCCAGTGGTCGCACGTACGGTCTCCCCCTCGTCGGCAACTCCCCCGCGCCCCCGGCCCGTCGGCTCGCGGGGGCGCCCAGCAGGATACGTCCTGGCCGGTGTGCCCGGTGTGGGTGCTCAGCCGACGTCCCACAGGAAGCGGTGGGTGTGGATGCCGAAGTAGGGGAATGACTGGACGCCGCTCACGCCCTCGACGGCGCGGACGACGTCGTTGACGAAGTCCAGCAGGTCCTTGGCACCGGGCGCGACGACCTCGGCGAACAGGTCGAAGCCGCCGGAGGTCAGCACCGAGTACACCACCTCCGGGTGGGTGGCCAGGGCGTCGGCGACGGGGCGGGGGTCGCCGTCGACGGTGATGCCGAGCAGCGCCATGGCCTGCCCGCCCATCGCCATCGGGTCGGTGACCCCGACGACCTGCACCGCCCGGGAGTCCAGCAGGCGTTGCAGGCGCTGGCGGGCGGCCGAGGCGGACAGGCCGACCTTCGGGCCGAGGTCGGCGTACGCGATGCGTCCGTCGGTCTGGAGCTCCCGCAGGATGGCCCGGTCGATCTCGTCCACGGGTGGTCCTCTCCGCCGGTCAGCCGGCCAGTTCCGCCAGGGCGGCGGCGAACAGCTCGGTGTGCCGGTCCACGTCCTGCTCGGTGGTGTCGGGGCACATCAGCGCCATGTTGTGGAAGGGGGTGAGCAGGATGCCACGGTTGGCGAGGTAGAGGTGGAGGAAGTCCTCCAGCTCCGTGTCGCCGGCGGCCGCCGCCTCGGTCCCGGTGCGGGGCGCCGGGGAGCTGAACCGGTACTCGGTACGGGCCCCCAGCCGGCTCACCGACCAGGGCAGCGCGTGCTTCTCGATGCCCGCGCCGACGCCCGCCTCGAAGCGCTCGGCGAGCCGGTGCATGTGGGCGAACGCGTCGTCGGTCAGGACGTGTTCGAGTGTGGCGCGCATGGCGGCGACGGACAGGGCGTTGCCCGCGAGGGTGCCGCCGACGCCGCCCATGTCGACCAGGTCGAGGTCGTCGCGGCCGAGCAGCCGGTCGGCGAGGTCGGCGGACAGTCCGTAGGCGCCGGCGGGGATGCCGCCGCCGATCGCCTTGCCGATGGTCAGGACGTCCGGCTCGAGGTCCCAGGCCGCGGTGCAGCCGCCGGGTCCGGCGGAGAAGGTGTGCGTCTCGTCGTTGATCAGCAGGGTGCCGTGGCGGCGGGTCAGTTCGCGGACCCCGTCGAGGTATCCCGGCTCCGGCAGCACGATGCCGATGTTGGTGAGGGCGGGTTCCATGAGGACGGCGGCCACGTCGCCGTGGGCGAGTTCGCGCTCCAGCTGGTCCAGGTCGTTGAACTCGGCGACGCGGCTGGTCAGGGTGACGTCGCAGGGCGCGCCGACGTTGCCCGGGCGGGCGGTGCCCGTGCCGTCGGGACCGGTCACGATCAGGGACTCGTCGACGCTGCCGTGGTAGCAGTAGCTGTTCACGAGGATCTTCGGCCGGCCGGTGACCGCGCGGGCGAGGCGGATGGCCCAGCGGTTGGCGTCGGTCGCGGTGAGCGAGAAGCTCCAGCGGGTGGGGCCGAACCGGCGGGTCAGCTCGGCGCCGACCCACTCGGCGTCCTCGGTCGGCAGCATCGCCGTCGCTCCGCCCAGCTCGGCGAAACGGTGCTGCACGGCCGCGGTGACCGCGGCCGGCGAGTGGCCCGTCATGGCGCCGGTGTCACCGAGGCAGAAGTCGACGTACTCGTGCCCGTCGACGTCGGTCACCCGGGCGCCGCGCGCGGTGGCCAGGTAGCGCGGGAAGGCCCCGGCCGTCTTGTTCATCCAGGTCATCGGCACGCGGCCGAAGAGGTGGTCGGCGCGCGCGTAGGCGGCCTGCGAACGGGGGTTCCGCGCCTCGGCCTCCGCGCTCTCGCGGGCCAGCAGGTGACGCAGTCGGGCTCGGTCCATGGCGCACCCCGATCGGAGGGAGGAGAAAAGCGGAGAGTCAGAAAGGAATGAGGGAAACGTACGATCGGATGCGTGGCGAAAGCAAGAGTGAACGATCGATTCGATCGCCGGAACGCGTGAATCGAGCGAGGCGGGTTTGGGCTCAGGGACTTGGCGTGCTTGGGCTCAGGGGCTTTCCGCGCGGACCCTGGCGACCGCCGCGGCGAGCTGCTCCCGGATCTGCTCGCGGGGCTCACCGCCCTCCGCGGTCGAGACGATGTCCTGGGCCAGGTGGTGGAGCTTGGTGTTGGCGTGCTGGGAGGCGGTGACGAGGACGCGCCACGCCTCCTCGGAGCCCAGCCCGAACGACGCCATGAGGATGCCCCGGGCGAGGTCGATCACCGGACGGGTCTGCATGGCGCGCCGCAGCTGGACCACCTCGACGCGCAGCTCCCGCAGGTCCTCCTCGTCGGCGCCCTGCTCCGCCGTACCGTCGGGGTCCGCGAACAGGGACCGGGTGCCGGTGAGGTCGAGGACGCGGTCGACGGTCGGGGCGGTCGCCGTCAGGTCCAGCGTCTTGCCCTCCATCAGGGCCCGCTGACGAGCCGCGAGCAGGATGTTGAGCGCGGCGCAGTCGCAGAAGCCGACCTCCGACAGGTCCAGGTCGACGCCGTGGACCGACGAGACGAGGGCGGTGCGCAGCCCTCGCTCCAGCGGCCGTGTCGCATGCAGGTCCAGGTCACCGCGCACCCTGACGACGGCACGGTCACCTTCGGGGCGGACGTCGATCACCGGTCCGGGCGCGGCCCGCACCGCCGACGCACCATCCACCTTTGCCCGCACGGCGGCCTCCCTGCTCCGGGGGGCGTGTCGTGCGCAGGCTCCGGCATGACCGCCTCCCCCGGTCTCTTCCGTTCTCAGCTCAAGCGTCGCTCGGTTACCCCAAGCACGTCAATCAATGCATGAACGATGGTTCCGTCTTTTGATTTCATGAACGTGAGGCCATAGAATCCCCTTCATGGAGGGAGTGCCCGAGCCACACACAGGATGGACGTTCCTCACCAATCACGCGCGCGTCCTGGCGGCCATCGCAGACAACCACAGCGCCCGGATCCGTGACATCGCCGCGCACTGCCGGCTCACGGAACGTGCCGTCCAGAAGATCATCGCCGACCTGGAGCAGGACGGCTACCTGTCCCACACCCGCACCGGGCGCGGCAACACCTACATCATCGAGCCCGCCAAGGTCCTGCGCCATCCGGCGGAGGCCGGGCTGACGGTGGCCGCCCTGCTGTCCCTGCTCGCCCACGACGAGGCGGCCCGCGGACACGAGGTGGACGCCCACCCCAAAGGGCTGGATGCGCTCGGCACTTGAAACCACACGAGACGAAGGTCACGAAAACGTATCGGACATTCGAGGCGTGAATCTTCACACCAGTCACACAAGTTGGCTAGGTTGACGCCCGGGCCGCACGACCGACTCCGGCGAACCCCGCCGGACCGCGCGACCCCCACCGAGTCCGCGGCACCCTGACGGGTGCGGGTACCGCTGGTACCGCCTTGCGTCGCCGGCACCACCCGCACCGCCGGCACTGCGGGGACGTCTCCCCCGCACCGCGCCGAACGCCCGACCGGTGGAGCACGGAAGGAGCACGTCCGCCATGCCGACGGACCGCAGCCAGGACCTCGTGGGCGCCGACCTCGTCGGGCTGCTCGGCTCCGCCCCCGCCGTGACGACCCTCCCCTCCGTCCCGGCCCAGCCCACCGGCTCCGCCCTCCTCGACGAGCTCGTCCCGCCGAGCCGGGCCGAGGTCCAGCAGCGGGTCAACGCCCTGTACGACCGCGCCGAGTCCGACACCGGCACCTTCAACGCCACCCGCGCCATGGCGTCCGGCGCACGCCGCGGCTCCCCTGCCGGGCGCTCGAACGACGCCGCTGTCAGCGCCGTGGCCCGGCAGTGGTTCGACACGGCCCGCAGCGCGTTCGGGCCGACCGTGCCGGCCGTCCTGCCCCGCGACCGCGCACCCGAACGCCCCGCACTGGCGCCGCGTCCGCCCCGCGCCGTCGGGCCCGCGGGCGCACGGGAGTTGGAGTCCGCCGAACGGAACGTCCCCGAACTGACCGCACGCACCCTGCCCGCACTGCCTCCGGCGCCTTCGACGGACGGGCTACGCGCGTCACACGGCGACGGCACCGCGGCCCCGCAGGCCCTCACCCCCGCCCCTGCGCCCACTCCCGCCCAGCCCGAGTACTCGCCCCGCACCGCACCGACCCCCGAGCCGCTCCCGGCCCAACCGGCCTGGGAAACCGGCCAGTTGCCGACGTACGGCACCGGCGCCGTGACTTGGGGGGCGCAGGACACCGGCGCCATGACCCAGGGAGTGCAGGGCACCGGGGTCGTGGCCTGGGGAGGACAGGACGCCGCAGCCACGGCCTGGGGAGGCCAGGACACCGGGACGACAGCTTGGGGCGGTCAGGACGCCGGCGCCGCGACCGGGGCGACTCAGGACACCGGCTCGACGCCCTGGGCGGCGCAGGACACCGGCGCCATGACGTGGGGCACGCAGGAGACCGGCGCCCCGTCCTGGGGCGCGCAGGACACCGCTGCCATGACCTGGGCACCACAGGACACGGGTGCCATGACCTGGGGCATGCAGGAGACCGGCGCCCACACCTGGAGCGCGCTGCAGACGAGCACCGCCCCCTGGGGGACCCAGGACACCGGCGGCTTCCCCGCCCCGTCCGCACTGACGGACACCGGCGCTTACGCCGACCCGTCCGCGCTCATGGACACCGGCGCGTACGCCGTTCCGTCACCCCTCGCCGACACGGGCGGCTTCGCCACCCCGCTGCCCCTGACCGACACCGGCAGCTTCGCCGCCCCCTTCGCCCTCACGGACACGGGCGGCTTCGCCATTCCCTCCGCACTGACGGACACCGGCGGCCTCGCTGCCCCCGATTCCGCAGCGGCGGGCACGGGCGGCTTCGTCGCCCCCTCCCCTGCGGGTGCGGACACCGGCGGCTTCGCTGCCGCCACCCTCCCGCCCCGCACCGCACCCGAAGGCCCCGTCGCCGCTCCCGCCGTCCCCGCCACGGTCGGCGGCGACCCCGCCCCCGTCTACACGGCCAAGGCCGACAAGGCCGTCGCCTTCGCCCGCGCGCAGCTCGGCAAGCCCTGCGTCTGGGGCGCCAAGGGTCCCGGCTCCTACGACTGCTCGGGCCTCACCCAGGCCGCCTGGACGGCTGCGGGCCTGCCGCTGCCCCGGGCCACCGCCGACCAGGCGGAGGCGGGCACGCCGGTCGAGCTGGCCGACCTGCAACCGGGCGATCTGGTCTTCTTCTTCGACGGTCTGCGGCACACCGGGCTCTACACGGGCGACGGCCTGATGATCCACGCGCCCGGCCCGGGAGCGTTCGTCCGCGAGGAGTCGATCTTCCACGCGGGACAGGACGCCATCCGCTGCGCGGTGCGCCCGGCGTGAGCGGGCGCACCGGGCAACCGGTGCGCCCCCCTTCCCGCTCCGGTCAGCGCAGGGCGGAACTCTGGCGCCCCAGACCTCTTCTGGCGTTGTTGTAGATGCGCAGCAGGTGCTTGGCCACGGCGCACGGGACCGTATCGACGGCACACTGCCGGCACGTGCGCCGGTGCTCCTCGTACACGGCGCGCGCCTGGTGCAGGGCGTCTTCGGGCGAGTGCATGGGGGCCTCCGGGTGAAGGGGTCGACGAGTCGGGGATGGAACGTTGCCTGTACAGACCATCCAAAACGACAAGTTGATCATGTTACTGACGGTAGTGGAAGCCATGCCTTCCCCTTGCCCGGCCCTAAGTGGGGAAGGTCACCAACCGGCAGCGCCCACAGCATCTTCCTTCCAGACACGGCCAGTTGGCACCCCTGTGACGACGGGCACCTCCCTGCACCTCCCCTTTACGCACGGTGATGGGAGCGTGTCCACCCGTCACTTCCTCGACGCGCCACTCCTCGCCCCGGCGACCGCCAGCACCGTCGCCGCGGCCCCTGTCCCGAGAACGGCACCGGCGATCACGTCCCCCGGGTAGTGCACCCCGGTGTGGATCCGCGAGTAGCCGACCGCGACGGCCAGCAGGCCCAGCGGGAGGGTGGCGGCCGGCAGGACGGGGCTCACGGCCGCCGCGAACGCCACGGCCGACGCGGTGTGCCCCGACGGGAACGACGCCGACTCCGGCATGGGCACGTGGCGCCCCGGGAACGGCGAGTCCACGGCCCGGTGCGGCCGGGGACGGCGTACGAGCTTCTTGCCCAGCAGGTTGGCCGTCGCCGAGGCCACACCGATCGCGGCGACCCCCACGACGGCGGCCCGGCGGCTGCGGCCGGGCCGCAGGGCCAGCAGCGCGGCGGCCGCGAAGGACAACTTGGAGTGGTCCGCGGCCGTGGACAGGCGCCGCAGCGCGCTGTCCAGGGTGGGTGTCCGCGTGACGGTCACCGCCTCGTACAGCGCCCGGTCCAGTGCCATGAGGTCACGCCCCAGGCTGACCGCGGTCGTACGGGCCGAGGGACGGTGGTCAGGCATCGCCCGCCTCCTTGCTGCTCGGGGCCGGGGCACGACGCTCCACCGTCGTCGTCCTCCGTGCCGGTCGGGATTCGGAAGGGGCGATCACGCCCGCGTCCTGGGGGTCCTCGCCGTCGGGGTCGCGCCAGGGCCGGTTGAAGGCGAGGTCCACGATGTGCCGCCAGTCGACGGAGGGCGGAGCGTACGTGGCCCCGGGTCGCCGGCGCGGCACCCGGACCCGCAGGACGCCCGGGCGCAGGGTGCACACCACGGGGGTGGGCAGGACGAGCGCCTCGCCGTCGACGGCGACCGGTATCCGGTCCTGGTCGGCCGCCACGTCCACGCGTCGGGAGGTGACGGCGGTGATGCTGCCGGCCCGCTCCCCGCGCAGGGCGAGTTCGGCGGCCTGGGCCGCGCCCTCCACGCGGATGCCGATGACGCCCAGCGTCCCGGAGTCGAGCCGCGGTCTGCGTCCGCCGCCGAGCGGGTCGGCGCGGGCGTAGGGGTTGTTGCTGACGAGGACCGCCTGCGGGTCGTGCAGGACGGTGTCGTCGACGCGGACGTCCAGCGTGGCGCCCGCCTCGCCGGCCAGCAGGTCGGGGAGGTGCTCCAGCGCGGTGGCCGTCTTCGCGTCCCGGTACTCGGGGCTCTGCACGATCTCCGCGTACGCCCCGAAGGACACCGTGTTGACGAAGGGGCGGCCGTCGACGTCGCCGAGGTCGACGCGCAGTTCCACGCCGTCGGTCAGGGCGTCGAGGCTTCGCACCGGGTCGGTGCGGTCGAGGCCCAGGTCCATGGCGAAGTGGTTGCGGGTGCCGGCCGGGACGACCAGGAACGGCACACCGTGCGCCGCGGCGACCGCGGCGACCAGCGCCTGGGTGCCGTCGCCGCCCGCGACGCCGAGGCAGTCGGCACCGGCGGCCAGGGCGCGCGTGGCCTCCATGCCCGGGTCGGTCGGGTTGTCCGGGTCGATGAGGATCACCCGGCAGCCCAGTGTCTCGGCGCGCGTCACCAGGTCGTGGCGCTCGACCTTGCCGCCCCCGGAACGCGGGTTCATGATCAGGACGGGTCGGCGCGGCCGCAGCGTCCTGCGGGTGCGCATGGCCCGTGGTCGGCGCAGCTTGCGCAGGGCGGACCGCGCGCTGGCCAGGGCGGCCGCCCACAGGGACAGCCCGCCGACGGCGGCCGGCCACAGTCCCGACGCCGCGTACATCACGATGACGCCCACCGGTGCGCCGACGGCCAGGAGGGCGCCCAGCAGTCGGCCGACCCGCCGGTGGGTCAGCGCCCACCACAGTCCGGCACCCGCCACGGCCAGGCCGACCAGACCGGCGACCAGCACCAGCCAGCCGCCCGAGCCGGCGCCCACCGTCACCACGAGGGCCGCGCCGACGACCAACAGCAGGGCGACCCTGGCCCAGCGGCGCGCCCGGCGCACGTCGCGGTCGGCGGTTCCGTGCCGCCCGGTGCCGTCGGTCCTGCCCGTACTGCTCATGTCGTGTCCGCCATGTCGCCTCGTCCCCCCACGGTTGCCCGCCGTTCCCTGCTGTGTGCTGCCGTCCCTCGGTCCGCTCCTGTCCTGCTCCTGCCCATCGTCGTGAAGCGCACGCCGGACGGCATGTCGGGGCGGAGCGGGAGAGACCCGTCGGCCCGTCGATCGATGAACGTCCGCCGCGGCGCCGCGGTGCCCATCCTCTCCACGATCAGCCGTTCGAGTGACGTGCGGGTGTCGCGGGGGCCACGATCCGAGCGCAGCGCGACGCGTCAGGGGGCAGGGATCAGGGGCCACCGGGGAAAGCCGCAGGCCCGTTCGGACACCCCGGAAGGTGCGTCCGAACGGGCCTGGCGTGCCGTGCGCCGGGTGTCCCGAGCAGCGGCGTCAGAAGGAGCGGCGCCCGCGGCGGAACAACAGGACGACGCCGGCCAGGACGAGGACCGCGCCCGCGGCCGCCGGCCACAGCTGCGCTCCCGTTTCGGCCAGACCACCCTGGCTCGCCTGCGGTTCCGTGCCGGTCGACGTGTCCTGGGCGATGGGGGCCGGCGTGGAGACGGAGTCCGCGGCCGCCGCGTTGCCACCGGCGGCCTGGTCGTTCGACCCGCTGCCGTTGCCGCCCGCGTCCTTCGGGGCGGGCGACGAGGTCGCGGCGATCGTCGGCTTCGAGTAGACGCGGGGCTGGTCGCCGGGGGTCGCGGCGCCGCCGCCGTTGCCCGCCTGGGGAGCCGAGTCGGAGGGCTCGTCCTGCGGTGCCTCGGCGGTCGCGGTCGCCGGGGGCTGCTCCTCGGCACCACCGCCGGAGCCGTTGTCGGCGCCGCCACCGTTGCCGTTGCCCGTGCCGTCGTCGCCGGTACCCGTGCCGCCACCGGCGCCGTTGTCGCCGGCCCCGGCTCCGTCACCCGCGCCACCGCCGTTGCCGGTGTCGCCGCCGTCGTTGCCGGTGTCGCCGCCGTTGCCGTTGTCCGCGCCGCCTCCGCCCTGGCCGGCGCCGCACTGGCGGCCCTCGTTGATGCAGTCGACCATCTGACGCATCAGGCCCTCGTCGAAGACGTTGATGAAGTCACCGTGGTCCGTGACCGGCTTGTGCAGCTGCTCGGGGAAGGAGTCCACCGCGAACAGCGGGGTCGTACGGCCGCCGTCGTCCAGGCTGGGCGCGTCCACGTCGTAGACGATGCGCTGCACGAGCTGCGGGATGGCGCGGAAGCCCTCCGGGCAGCCGCCGTCGGGGGCGGCGAACGCCACGTGCGTCCGGTGGTTGGCGCTGTCGATGTTGCGGCCGTCCCAGCAGCTCTGGAAGTGGAACGTGCGCACCACGTCGCTGCCGGACGGGCAGAGCGGGTACTTGTCCTTGAGCTGGCGGTCCTCGAAGCCGGTGCAGCTCCAGGAGGCGTTGGCGTTGGCCGGGCCGTTGACGAAGGCCTTGGCGTCGCCGGTGATGATGCGCAGCAGCCGCGGCATCTCGGTGACCTTGGACCGCGCGTTGCCGACGAAGGTCAGCGTGACGTCCTTGGGAGTGACGATCTGGCCCGCGTTGCCCTCGATGCCGCCGCCGGGGCTGTTGGCGTCCCGCTCCTGCGTACCGTTCTGCAGGCGCAGCACGGGCCAGTAGTAGGTCGACTTGTCGCCCTGGTCCACACAGCTCGTCTGCGCCTTCGCCAGGTCCTCGTCGGAGGCGAAGGCGGTGTTCGACTGGTTGCCGACGTAGTCGTGGAAGTGGTGCGCGCCGTTGCTCACGCCGGGGGCGACGATGACGTTGTCCGAGTTGAACAGGCCGTCCTTGTTCACACCGCAGCTGGTGGCGAAGGTGCCGCGGGAGGGGCCGGAGGCGGGGTCCGCGGGCTGCTGCGCGGGCTGGACGGTGGTGATGTCCACGTAGTCGGCGGGCACGGGGCCGTTGCCGGCCTGACCGCCGTTGCCGTTCTGCTCGCCCTTGCCGTCCTGGCCGCCGTTGCCCGCCTGGCCGCCGTTGCCGTTCTGCTGGTCGCCGCCGTTCTGGTCGCCCTTGCCGTCCTGGCCGCCCTGCCCGTCGTCGCCGCTCTGCCCGTTGTCAGCGTTCTGCGACTCGTCGGTGCGCAGCGTGCACTCGGCGAGGTCGTCGAGGCCCTGCGGGCGGTCGCCCGTGCGGTCGACGGCGACGGCGATGCGCTCGATCGTCGCGCTCCGCTTCTCCTTCAACGGGTTCATGACCGCGTTGTCCGCGAAGGAGTCGTCCTGCCGCACGGCCTGGGCGTTGTCCTGGAGTTGCTGGTAGGCCGCGGCTATCTGCTGGTCCAGCAGGGCCAGTTCCTTGTCGACCTCGGCCCGTGCGTCGTCCGGCACGGTGGTCAACTCGCTGCCGATGTCGGGGCAGTCGAGGGTGACGGCGCCCGTGGTCCAGGGCTTCCCGTCGGATCCCGAGCCGCCTTCGGTGGCGGAGGCATAGACGTTCGCCGCCATCAGTCCCCCGCCGCCCAGGATGAGGGCGACTGCCGCGAAGGTCGCGCGTCGTCCGCCGGTCGGGCGTCTGCGCCTGTTGTGTCCCAAGAGTGCTCCTACGCTTCGTGGGCGGCTCGGCCTGAAATCCCCCCGGTCCCATACGGAGTCGGAGGACGGTGTGTTCAACCGTCACTCCGATTCACAGAGATTTCTCATCGGTGTCGCCCAAGGATCATTCCGCCGAGGTCCGGACACCAGGGCTGACCAGTACAGTTGAAGGCCTGTTCGATTCAGTGCCCCGACCGGCCGGCCGGACCGGCGGGCGGGGGTCCGGGGAGGAGGTCCTCGGTGGGCGGTTTCACCGAGGCCGTGCAGGAGCGGGTGCGAGCGGCGCGGGCCGCGCTCGCGGCCGCCCTGGAGGCCGACGACGCGTATCAGGTCGCCGTGGCGCAGGACGAGGTGGACGACGCCGTGCGCATCGCCCGCGCGCACGGCATCGACGACGACCCGGGGGCCTAGG
>NZ_KQ948571.1:0-13602 GCF_001514125.1 Streptomyces longwoodensis
GTGGTTCGGTGTGTGGGGGGAAGGGGTGTGGGTTGGGTTGTTGGTCTGGTGGTGGGGTGGGGGTTGGGATTAAGGTACCTCCTAGTCGGTTTTTTTCTGGTGGTTCCGTGCCTGGGTTGCGGGGCTGGTTGTGGGAGGAGGGTTGTCGTGGCGCAGCAGGAGCGGGCGATCAGGACGCGTCTTGCGGTGGTGGAGGCGGCTGCGCAGGTGTTTGCGGAGCATGGGTATCTGGCGGCGAAGGTGACGGATATTTTGAAGATTGCGGGGGTGACGAAGGGGGCGTTGTATTTTCATTTTGATTCGAAGGAGGCGTTGGCGAGGGGGGTGTTGGAGGAGCAGACGTCGTATCGGCCGCCGGTGCAGGAGGTGAAGTTGCAGGAGGTGGTGGATCTGGCGATGTCGGTGGCGCACCGGTTGCGGCGTGATCCGATTTTGCGGGCGGGTGCGCGGTTGTCGGCGGATCCGGTGGGGCGTGATCATTACGGTAGTGCGTGGTCGCAGTGGGTGGGGTTGTTGACGGAGATTTTGGAGGAGGCGGGGCGGCGGGGGGAGACGTTGTCGCATGTGGTGCCGCGGGAGATCGCGGAGTTGGTGGTGGGGGCGTTCAATGGGGTGCAGATGTATGCGCAGTTGGAGACGGATCTGGAGGATGTGGAGTATCGGGTGTCGTTGTTGTTGAAGAATTTGCTGCCGTCGATTGCGTCGCCGTCGGTGTTGTTGCGGTTGGATCTGGCGGCGGACCGGGGTGCGCGGTTGGTGGCGGAGGAGCAGGGGCGGGTGCCGGTGGTGGTGTGAGGTGCTGTGGGGGGGGTCTGGTGGGTTCGGCCCCGGCCGGTTGTGAGGGGTGCGGGTGGGGAGGGGGCTGGGGTGGCGGGTGTGGTGGTGAGGGCCGCCGGGCGCGGGCGGCTGCCCTGGCGCGGCCCCCGGGGGGAGGGCGGCCGGGGGCGGGGGCCGTGTGGGCTGTGGGGTGGGTTGTCGGTGGTGCGTGGGGGTGGTGGGTGGGTGGGGATGGTTTGTTTTGCTGTCGCTGGTGGGGTGGTGGCCTGGTCGGCGGGTGTCTGTGGGTGGTGGGGCCCGGGTCGGGGCCTCACACGTGCGCTCGGTGTGCTGCCGGGTGGGGAGTTCCGGCGTGGTGCGCGGGTGTTCTGTGGCGCGGTGCGGGGCTGTGGCGGTGCCAGGATGATGTGCTCGGATGCAGGTTCCTGGGTCTGGCCGTCGAGGGAGCGACGGTCGTGGAGATCGTTGAGGATCTGGCTGGCCGGTTTGTCGTTGGCCGGCCGTTCGTCTTCCCGGGCAGGCGGGTCGTGGCTGATGTCCGCAGGGCTTTTCATACCGCCTTGGCAGGCGTCCGGGGCAGTCCCCAATGCTCGCAGCCGAGGGAAACACCGTCCTTGGGTGTCTTGGACGGTGTTTTGATGGGTGATCGGGGCGGGGTCAGATTTCGCGCCACGCACCCGGCGCGCCAGGGGTGCCGGTCTGGATGTAGTGGCGGATGAGGGTCCACGCGCGGTCGACGGCAATGATGTTGTCGCCGCTGAATGCGGCCAGGTCGTCCATGATGGGCAGGTGCACGGCCGTGTCTGCTGGGGTGGTGCCGTCGCCGATGAGCAGGGACTGCTTCTCAGCGGTGTCGAACAGGTGGATGACTGCTCGATCGTTGAGGAAGCCCAGGGTGAGCAGGGGAAACTCGTCGCCGTGCAGGCGGATTTCGAGGTATCCCTGGCCGTGCGAGCGCAGTGCGGTGAAGTGATCTGTCAGATCCGCGATAGGGGAGGTTCGTTCGGTCGCGGGGAAATGCCGCGATCCGGGGGCCGTTGCTGTCCATGAGACGAGCATTCCTGCAACCTCCTGGTGCATGGCATCCTGCTGGGCACTCTACGAAAGTCCTTGATCGGTGAGGGCGCCGGTGGCAGGTCAGGGCGCTTGGGGTGCCGACGAGGGCGGGGAAGTGGCTGGCCTTGGGCTCGTGGCGGTGGTGCAGGCGACGGCACCCGTTCAGCCGGTCGTCTGCTCGACCCACCCAGCGGTGCGGGCCCGGACGGCTGTCATTTTCCATCTCGGCGGCGGGCGGTGTGCGGCACGATCTGCCGGCGGCGCAGCCCTCCTCGTGGGTGGTCCGAAGGTGTGGCGCTGGTCTGCAGGCAGTCTGGCTGGGTGTTGGTGCCGGGGGCCGGAGCGGGGGCGGACCGGCGGGATGCCGTGCATCGACGGGGTCAGGGCCTGGCTGTCGTGGAGGTCGGCACCCGGGACGCCCGCCGAGAGCGGTAGGCGGTTGTGGTCGCAGGCCAGGTGACTCTTCGGCCCGAGTCTGCTGCGATGGGTCGGGTTCGGTCCGGTCGGGGCCCCCCTTTGACCGCCCGGACACTGACCGGATCGATTGCGCAGCGCGACCGGTCCAGCTCGCCGTTCATGCCAGGTCGGTCGAGGAGTACGCGGTGCGGCGTGGTCCACGCCCGTTCCGTGGAGCAGTGCGTGAACGGCGCCGGTGCACCCGTTTGCCGAGAAGTGTCGAAGACCGGCTGCTGCCGCCGAGTACTGCCTGAGGTGGCGGCGAAGATGATTGCGGCCGAGTTCGCGCGGTCATCGCATCGCCGTCGGTCTCCACCTGGAACGTGTATCGGGGGCTCCGGTGCCGCGTCCTGGAAGATCGTTCACGGCCCGTCTGGCACCATTCGCTCAGCTGTGTCCACGTCCTGCCGGTGCGCGTTGGGTGGCGGAGCGGCAGGGGCGGGTGCCGGCGGCGGTGTGAGGTGGCGTGGGGTGGATCCGGTTGGTCTGGCGGGCGGCGCTGGGGGGCGGGTGAGGGGGCGGCCGGGGGTGCTGTGATGGTGAGGGGGCCGTGTGGGTTGTGGGGTGGGTTGTCGGTGTTGCGCGGGGTGGTGTGTTTTGCTGGTCGGCGGGGTGGAGGGCTGCTTGGTGGGTGTCTGTGGGCGGTCGGTTCTTCCCAACGCTCTTCTTGTGGGCGCAGTAGTGTCATCGTCGTGGTCTTCCAGGTCCGGGCCGGCCGCGGTGTCGTTTGCCTGGCCGTCGGTGCGTATGCGTGCTGCTGTGCAGGGGTGGCTTTCCTGGTCGCCTGCTCGCTGGTTTCGTTGTCCGGGGGCTTGCCGGCGTCGGCGGCGGTGCTGCTGCTCATCACCGCGGTGATGGTCGGTGCGGTCGGTGTTCTGCGGCGCTGCGTGGCGGGTTTCGGGGTTTCCTTCGCGCTGGTCCTGCGGCGCGCCACCGGGCGGTGCTTCGGCGTGTCGGGGCCTCGGTGCCGGCCTCGTCGAGGTCTTTCTCAAGGCCTGGGCCGGTTTTCTTGCACGTCGAAGCAGACCAGCCCCGTCAACTCTGCGGGGCCGGCCGCATAGGCGGAGGTTTCCTGGGCCATGTTCCAGCTCATCCCGAAGTACATGAGTGGGCCACGTGCACTGTCGATCAATGGTCCGGCCGACCAGGGCGAGGTCTCTTCGCTGTCCTCGGTGATGTCGCACCACCGCTGAAGGAGCGCGGCGACGTAAGCGGAGATGCGCTCGGGCGAGGGGCTCGTGGGTCTGGCCGTCGAGATAGCGGTCGTACAGATCGTTGAAGATGCGGCTGGCCAACTTGTCGTCGGCCGGCCGTTCGCCTTCCCAGACAGGTCGTAGCTGATGCCCGGAGGTTCTCATACCGCACTGGCGCATATCTGGGGCAGCACACAACGCTCGCCGCAGCCGAAGGGAACGGCATCTCCGGCTGCTCATCTCGTCGTGGTGGGCGTTGGAGTTGTAGCCCTTGTGACCGGGCAGAGTGTCGGACCTGTGGCGGGGCCGGCCGGGGTGGCCCCAAGGCGGGCGGGGTGCCGTCGGCCGGGGGGAGGGGTTGGGTGATGTCGTGGGCGTGAGCCGCTGTCGTGATGACCTGGAGCGGGGTTCCGCGTCCGTCCCGGATCGGGTGGTGTGTGCTGCCCGTTTTCCGCCGTCGACCGGCGACGGACCCCGTGTCAGCGGGCCCCTTTGTTTTCGCGCGGATGTGAAAGCCGTCCACGCGGTCTCGTGGTCAGCCGGGTCCGCCGGCTGTGTTCGGTTCGCGAGCAGACTCGATACGACCGGTCGAGGATTCCTGCTTTGTGCCACCGGTGCAGGCCGCGCCTGCGGGTCTTCCGCGAGCCGGACCCCGGCTCTGGGAGCAGGAGTTGCCGGGCTGTGCCGTTGCAGTGGACGAGTCGACGACGACCTGCTCCAGCGCCGCCTCCGACAAAAGGATGCCCGGGAGACGGGGCCGGTCTGTCACCGGTCGTAGCCCTGCGGGTGGTTGCCCTGGGTCTTCTGTTGCCGTGGGCGTGCACGGTCTTCGCGGGCTGTGGTGCCCGCGGTGGTGGCAGGGGGCGGGCTTGTGGGCCGGGCCGCCGGGATCGAAGCGCGTCAGCGTTGTGGCTGGTCAGTGCGGTGCCGCCCGGCTTGGTGGGCCGGGCGGCGTTTGCGCTCTGACCGGGTGTGGCCGCATGGCTTGTGTGCGGGTCGTCAGGCCTTTGGGGTGACACCGGCTGTGTGGGCTTTCGCCGTCGTGAAGTGTGGTGCGGGGCCGGGCTGCGCGCGGGGGTGGGCCGGTGGGGGCCGGGACTGCAGACGTGTGGTTCGGGGGTCCTGGGCGGCCCTTGCGGCGCAGTCGGGTGGCGCGGTGGCGCGTGCTGGGCTGTGCGGGCTTTCGCCGTCGTGGAAGCGGGGCCGGGCTGTGGGTGGTGCGGGGTGTGTTGCGGTGCGGGTGCCGTCTGTGGGGGCCTGGCCCGGCTGCGGGGGCCTGGGGTGGGGTGTGCTGCCCGGTGGTTCGGCTGCCCGGCAGTTCAGCGCGGGGCTGCCGGGTCCGGTGGTGCGGTCCGGGCTCCTGCTCCTGGTGGTCTGGGCTCGTGGTGTGGTCCGGGCCGGTGGTGTGGTCGGCGGGCCGAGCCGGCGGGCTGAGCCGGTGGGCCGGTTCGGGGGCTGCTTCGGTGGCCCGGTTGTGCGGTGCGGGGCAGCCCTTTGGTGGCCCCGGGTTCAGGTGGTGGTGGTGATGGTGGTGGTGAAGACGGGGGTGTTGTTCTGGTGGCCGGTGATGAGGACTTGCTGGGGGTGTGCGGGGTCGGGGGTGAGGGTGTGGGCGGTGATGTGGCAGGGGGTGTCGAGTTCGGCGTAGCGGGTGAAGTGGCTGTGGATGGCGGTGGGCAGGCAGGGCCGGTTGAGGTGGGCGGTGGTGGCCTGGCGGGCGGCTTCGAGCAGGACCATGCCGGGGATGTGGTCGACGGGGTGGTCGAAGAGGACGGGGTGGCGGGTGTCGGCGCGCAGTTGCCAGCAGTCGGGGGTGCTGGTGGGGGAGAGGACGACGTCGGTGGGGGAGAGGCGGCCGACGTCCTGGGGGGCCAGGGGGCTGGTCAGGGGCAGGGGTGTGGGGGCGCCGGGGCCGGTGCGGGCGGCGCGCAGGCGGCGGTAGACGGCTGGTGAGGTGCAGTTGAAGGTGGCGGCGCCGGTGGCGGCTATGTGGCCGTCGCGGCGGATGACCACGTTCAGGTGCAGGCCGGAGATGGTGGTGCCGCGGTGTTTGACGTCGCTGCAGGTGACTTCGATCTCGGGGGCTGCGGGGGTGCTGGTGATCAGCAGGTGTTCGGGTCTGGTGTCGACGCTGAGGTCCCACATCAGGAACTGGTGGCCGAGGGGGACGGCGTACTCGGTGTGGGCGAGGAGCAGTCCGGCCTGGCGGATCGTTTCGGCGACCAGCAGCGGGTCGTGGTGGCCGTCGACGGTGGCGAAGTACCCGTGCAGGCGCGGCCACTGGGCGCTGACCGTGAAGTGGTGGGCGCCCAGGCGCTGCCAGCCGGTCAGCATCACTTCGGCGACGCTGGCGCGGTGGACGTATTCCTTGGGCACGGTGGTGGTCAGGGACGGGTGGTGCCGTACTGCGGTGGGTGTGGCTCCCATGGCTGCCGGGGCACCGTGCGCGGTGGGGTGGGCGGCGGGAAGCGCGCGTTCGATCTGGAACGTGCTCGCAGACATGTCTGTCCCCCTCAGCTGACATTGACTGGAAGTGAGGGTTTTCCTCGCCAGGGAAGATACATACCACCCGGTTTAGTTTCTAGGGGAACGAGACCCTCCGCCTGCACGACTTGTGGACTGATCGATTCCACCTCGGATCCCGGCCGGGCCCTGGCGGAGTCACGGCCCCGGTCCCCGCCCGCCCCCGTCGGCCGGTCCACCCCGTGCGACCTGCGAGGCTGCGGGAAACCGCTGCCCCGCGCGGTTTTGTGCGCCGGGGTGCGGGCCGCCGCCGGGCGGCTTCGCGGGGGTGTGGTGGTGCGCCGGTATTTCCGGGGGCGGGCGGGGGAACGGCTGCTTCCGGTTGGGGGGTTACCGGCATCCGGGGCGTGTGCGGGGGCCGGTGGGGGTGTGTGGGTGGTGTGCGGGCCGGGCGGGGGAGGGCCTCAACCCGCCAGCCCTGCCGGTTCCTGACCCCCGCGCCGGGCATAGGTGGCGGGTGCGGGGGCCGTGTGCGGCCGGCCTGTGCGGCCGGTGTCCTCAAGCCCTCGCTGCCGTGGCCAGCGTATCTCTGGCTCCACCGGCCACCGGCCACCGCGATGCCGCCCCACCCCGCCGCGGCTCGGTGCCGGCGGGGCTTGACCGGCTTGTGCCTGCCGCCTCGTCGCGTCGCGGCTCGGTGTCAGCGGGGCTTGACCGGCTTGTGCCTGCCGCCTCGTCGCGTCGCGGCTCGGTGTCAGCGGGGCCTGGCCGGCCTGCGCCCGCCGCCCCCGTCCTCGTCGCGCCGCGCACAGGGGTGTCAACGGCCCGGTACAGGTGGGGACTTGGGCGGGAACCCGCCCAGGGGGCGCGGTGGCGAGCGGGATCTCGGACGGGTTGCGGTACAGCGTCATGCCTACCGCGTGTGACGCGGCATGCCGGGGACCACACCCGGACGGTGACGCTGGTCGGTGCACAGGCGAGGAGTCTGGACCGGTTCGCCGGCCGGGCGAACGAGCGCAGTGAGCACTGCGAGCACTGCGGTGCCGGCGTGCGGGTGGTCCTGCGGTCCGCGGCCGAGGTGTGCCGGCGCCGGCGCGCGCACCGGCTGCTGTGGCCGGTGTGGGCGGTGCCGGCCGCAGTGGGCGGGTGGGGACTGGTGCAGGTGGTGCGCGCCGGGGACGGTCGCGGGTACGACGGCCTGTTCGGCCTGTTGGTCACGGCGGCGGGCACTGTCCTGCTCGGCTGCAGCGCCCTGCGCAGCCTGGTCCTCACCCGGGGCTTCGATACGTCCGGGGTGAGCAGGAGGGACGACCGTGAGCCCTGCGGCGTGCGGCACGGCTGGGCGGCCCCCCGGCCGGTGGACAGCCACGACCGCAGACCTTGACCGAGCCCTTCGACGGGCCTGCTGAGGGAAAGAGGGTCGGAGGACCAGCAGCCCTGCGAGACGTTCCCGCTCATGCCGGTGTACCGGACGAGCACCGAACGGCCCGCCTGCAAGCGCTGCGCTGGACGGGGCCCGAGGGCGGGCCGGCGCGCTGCCGGCCAAGGGGGGTGGCCAGGGACGCCGCCACCGCTCTGGAAGCCCACCCCACCCCCCACCGCCCACCCCCCACCCCCCATCCGCAGGCGTGAGCACAGTTGGGCGCTGCTGGAGACGGCACTGCAACGCCTGAGGGCGGCACGGTAATGCTCAGGGCGGCACGGTGGGGGCCTTGCAGGTCCGGTCGCGCTCTTGTCTGTCGGGGCCGAAGACGCCGTAGGAGCCGGCGTGAAAACCCGGCCGGGGCGGCCGCAGCGCCCCGGTCCTCACAGGTGAACTGGGGTGCTACGCCCGGGGGAGCATGGCGCTGGTGCCGCGGACACGGGCGGTGGTGCGTCGGTAGAGGCGGGTGCCGAGGGTGCGCCACAGGAGGCGGGCGGGGGCGGGCATCTGGGAGAGGAACTGTTGGCGTTCCTGTGCGGTGGTGTCTTCGAGGATGGCGCCGAGGAAGATCAGGAGTTTGGCCTTGGGGACGCTGCGGCGTCCGCGTTCACCGACCTCGGACCACTCGCGGGGCGTGATGTGCTCAGCCATCAGGGGCAGCAGGTGCTCTTCTTCGTCGTCCATGTGCACGGTGGCGTGACGGTCGAGTGTGCGCAGGGCTTCGGCGAGGAGCAGGGCGGTGTCATGCCCGGGCCGGGTGCGCCAGCGGTGCGACAGCTCGGTGGCCGAGGAGAGCGCGCCGGCGATGGCCTCGTGCTGGTCGGCCATCCGTGAGACGACGCCGGTATCGGGGGTGGCGCGCTCGCGCAGCTTGGGCCACAGCAGGTGGTCCTCGCCGTCGTGGTGTTCGCCCAGGGCACCGAGGACCAGGTCGAGGTGGTCGGCGAGTACGGCAGCACGCCGCTGGTCGTGCGGGGCGGCAGCTTCGACCAGGTGGGCCAGGAGCGGTATCTCGCGGCGGAAGACGCGGTGCAGGACGACCATCTCCTGGGGGTCCAGGCGGTCCTCGGCGGTCAACGGACCGGCGGTGGTGGGCATCGGGGGCCACTTCTGTGAGCGAACGGTGATCATCCGGGGGGACCGGCAGCCTAGTGGCCCTGGCTTCGCCGCCGGCAACCAGGTCGAGCCGCTCGCCCACTGCGGCAATCCGGCCGGGGACGGGTGCGTTGCGGCGTAGCGTGATCGGGGCCCTGCCGGCCCCGCCGTCAGCCCGCCATCGAACGCGCCTGGGCGCCGCCGTGCTGTTCGCGGCGTGTCTGCAGCGGTGGCGGACTGCGCTCCGCCCTCCTCCGGGGTGTGCTTCGAGTGCGCCGCGTGCCGGCACATCAGCAGAAGGCTGCTTGCCGTAGGCCGGTCGGTCCCCCGGGTCATGCCCGTGCTTCTGCCCCCGCCGCCTGTCCACCGCAGGGTCGCGGGCGCCGGTGGAGCAGCGATGCCCAGCCCGCCCGTCAGCCGGTTCGGACCCGCCCCGCCCGTCACCTCGCCCGAGCGTGAACCCCCGCTCCCGCGCAGTGCGTTGCGACGTCTGCAGGCTTCCGCGCAACTGCCACCCCCTGGACGTGCTGTGCCCCGGATCCTCAGGGGCGGCGAAGCCCGGCAGGTAACCGACCGGGCCAGGGCGGCCTGGGGGAGGGGCGCCCCGGCCGCTCAGCAGCACAGCTGCCCAGTCGCATGGTGGCCGGTGTGTCCCGGTCCTCGGCTTCACTCGAGCGGGAGGGGGCCGTTTCCTGCCGCTGTACTGCGCCAGGTCCACTGGCGCAGTACAGCGGCAGGCCGGCCTGCCCCGGCCGGCCTGCCCCGGCCGGGCTGGTCCGGCCGGGCTGGTCCGGCCGGGCTGGTCCGCAAGACACCCGGACCGAAGGTGCGGGGTGGTTCTTGTGCAAGCGGTCCCTGGTGATCCTCGAGCGAGTCCGGACCGCCTCTCGAGGCGTGCGGCTCACGATGGCCAAACCGGGACAGCGCAGGAGACCGGGTCCGGGACCGCGCCAGAAGGCCGGGACCGGGGACCGGCGGTGTGAGGCCCGGGGCTCGCACTGACTGTGCGGGCGGACCGGGCCGGGGCCTGTGAGTGCCGGGCCGGGCGCGATGGACGGGAGGGACGGGATGGAGGGTGCGCACACCGTGCTGCGGGTGGAACGCGGCCGGGCCGGCGCGGAGGAGCTCGCGGCTGTGACGGCGGTGCTGCTCGCCCTGCGGGCCAGGGACCAGGCGCACGGCGAGGCGCAGGACAACCTCGCAGGCCAGGCGCCGGACGGGCCGCCGGCGGCGGACCGGTCCTGGTGGGCGTCGGTGCAGGACTTCACCGCGCCCGGCAGCTGGCGGTGAACCGGCCCGCCCTCGTGCTTTCCCGTACCGGAGGCCGTTCGTGGACGGTTCGCGGCCGGGATGCCGCCCGTAGTTCACCCCGCCGCCAGGGACGCTGCCCCCGGGCTGGTCCCCGTCCCCGAGATGCCCGCAGACCGCAGACCGCCACCGGGGGTGCTGCCCTCAGGCCGGTCCCCGACCGGCTGCCGTCCATTGAGTAGTCCCCCGACGGGGTGCTAGCCGTGGGGGGCTCCCCGGCCGGGCGGTGTTCGCGAGCGGCCCCCTCAGGGTGCTGTCCGCGGGTGGTCTCCGACGGGCGGCTGCCGGCGGCCGGTTCCCGGCCGGGCCACTGTCCATGGGCGGGTCCCGACGGGGCCCTGTCCGCGGGAGGTTCACCAATGGGCTGCCCGCGGGTGGTTGCCGTCAGGTGGCTGCTCGCGGTGGGTTCCTGGCCGGGCCGGCGTCCGCCGGCTGCCCCGTCCAGGGGCCGCCCGGCGAGCCGGCCCCGACCGGGTGCCGGTGAGGGGAGCCCGCAGGGGGCCTCCCGGCAAGAGGTGGCCCCGACCGGGTGTTCCGGCGAGGGTCCCCCGGCCGGTCGCTCCCCGGCGATTGGGACCCCCGGCTGGGCGCTCTCCGGTGAGCGGGCCCCGGGCGGGTGCCGGTGAGGCATCGCCCGCAGGGCGCCGCCCGGCGGGCGGTATCCCCGGGGCGGGCGTTGCCCGGATGGCGCGCTACCGGGCCGGGTGGCTGTCCGGCCGGGCGGCTGCCCGTGCGGGGGCGGGCGGGGCGGGCACTGCCGGTCCTGGTGTCCGGCACAGGCCCGCACAGGCAGCACGGGCACGTACAGGCAGCACGGGCACGCACAGGCCCGCAGGCAGCTACGGGCACGCCCAGGCAGCACGGGCACGCACAGGCCCGCAGGCAGCTACGGGCACGCCTAGGCAGGACGGGCACGCCACAGGCAGCACAGGCACGCACAAGGCAAGTGATCAGGCGGTTTTGACCATGTTCGGTGTGGAAGCGGGGCGGGATCGTGTGGACCTGCCCGGGAAAAGGGGCCAGCGATGACGACGACGACGGCGTTCGCTTCTTTGGAGCCGGCCGACCTGCACGGCCGGGTGGCGGAGCTGCAGCAGATCCGTGAGCAGGCGCTGGCCGGCCCGGGCCGCAAGGCGACCGAGGCGCAGCACGCGCGCGGCAAGCTCACCGCCCGCGAACGGATCGACCTGCTGCTGGACACGGGTTCCTTCCAGGAGGTGGAGCCGCTGCGCCGCCACCGCGCCGGCGGCTTCGGGATGGAGGCCAAACGCCCCTACACCGACGGTGTGGTCACCGGCTGGGGCACGGTGGAGGGGCGCACCGTCTTCGTCTACGCGCACGACTTCCGCATCTTCGGCGGCGCGCTGGGCGAGGCCCACGCCCAGAAGATCCACAAGATCATGGACATGGCCATCGCGGCCGGCTGCCCGCTGGTCTCCCTCAACGACGGCGCCGGCGCCCGCATCCAGGAAGGCGTGACCGCGCTGGCCGGCTACGGCGGCATCTTCCGCCGCAACACCCAGGCCTCCGGGGTGATCCCGCAGATCTCCGTGATCCTGGGCCCCTGCGCCGGCGGCGCCGCCTACAGCCCGGCCCTGACCGACTTCGTGTTCATGGTCCGCGACACCTCGCAGATGTTCATCACCGGCCCCGACGTGGTCAAGGCCGTCACCGGCGAGGAGATCACCCACAACGGCCTGGGCGGCGCGGACGTGCACGCCCAGACCAGCGGCGTGGCCCACTTCGTCTACGACGACGAGGAGACCTGCCTGGCCGAGGTGCGCTACCTGCTGTCCCTGCTTCCCTCCAACAACCGCCAGCCCCCGCCGCGCACCGCGTGCACCGACCCGGCCGCCCGCCGCTCGCCCGCACTGCTGGACGTGGTCCCCGCCGACGGCAACCGCCCCTACGACATGAGCCGCGTCATCGAGGAGATCGTCGACGACGGCGAGCTGATGGAGGTCCACGAGCACTGGGCCCGCAACATCATCTGCGCGCTCGCCCGCCTGGACGGCCACGTCGTGGGCATCGTCGCCAACCAGCCCCAGACCCTCGCCGGTGTCCTGGACATCGAGGCCAGCGAGAAGGCCGCCCGCTTCGTGCAGTTCTGCGACGCCTTCAGCATCCCCATCCTGACCCTGTTGGACGTGCCCGGCTTCCTGCCCGGCGTCGACCAGGAACACGGCGGCATCATCCGCCACGGCGCCAAGCTGCTGTACGCCTACTGCAACGCCAGCGTGCCGCGCATCTCGCTGGTGGTGCGCAAGGCCTACGGCGGCGCCTACATCGTGATGGACTCCCAGTCCATCGGCGCGGACCTCACCTACGCCTGGCCGGCCAACGAGATCGCCGTGATGGGCGCCGACGGCGCCGCCAACGTCATCTTCCGCCGGCAGATCGCCCAGTCCGAGGACCCCGAGGCCACCCGCGCCGAGCTCGTCAAGGAATACAAGTCCGAGCTGATGCACCCCTACTACGCCGCCGAACGCGGCCTGGTCGACGACGTCATCGACCCCGCCGCCACCCGCGAAGTACTCATCAGGTCCCTGTCGATGCTGCGCACCAAGCACGCCGCCCTGCCCTCGCGCAAGCACGGCAACCCCCCGCAGTAGCAGCCCCCGCACACGGCGGCACCGGCCGCTACGACTGCTGCAGCCGCAACGGCACCCCCCGGCCCGCAGCAGCCCCTCCCGGCCCACGCCCCCCCGGACACCGGGCCCGCCCCCCTCGCAGGGGCGGGCCCGCACTCCGGCGCCACCGGTGCTGCCGGGTCCGCCCGCCGCACGGCGCAACGGCCCGCACCCCGGCGCCGCCAACCCCGCCCCGCCCCGCCAGGTCCGGGCGGGACCGAGGGCCAACCTGCCCCGAAGTCCGCCCCGCGAGCCCGGCCCGCCCCAGGCCCCGGCGCCCAGCGCCCGGCCGGGCGGCCACCGCAGTGCGGGCCCCGGTGCCCAGGCCCCGGTGCCCGGGCCCCGGTACGGCCCGGGGGCGCGGTGCCCGGCGCGGGCGGCGGGCGGCATGTGGCGGGCGCGGGCGGCAGCTTGGCGGGTGGCGGGTGAACGCACGAACGCACGAACGCACGAACGCACGGATGCTGCGCGGCGCGGCGGGGTGCGGCGCGGGTGTGGTGGTGGGTGGTGGGTGTTGGTGAAGGAGAGGGCAGATGGTCAAGCAGGAGCGGGCGGCCCGTACCCGGCAGGCGCTGATCGAGGCGGCGGCCGCGGTGTTCGCCCAGGAGGGCTTCGCCGCGGCGTCGCTGAGCACCATCAGCCGGCAGGCCGGCGTCAGCAACGGCGCCCTGCACTTCCACTTCGCCAGCAAGAACGCCCTCGCCGACGCCGTCGAGGCCCAGGCCTGCCAGCGGCTCGCCCGGATCACCGCAAGCGTGCCGGCGCGCCCGGGCCCGCTGCTGCAGCAGGTCATCGACGCCACCCACGCGCTGATGGACGCCCTCGCCGCCGACATCGTCCTGCGCGGCGCCTTCGCCCTCGCCTGCGAGCCCACCCGAGCGCGCCAGGGCAGCCCGCACACCCACTGGCAGCGCTGGCTCGAGGACACCCTGCGCCGGGCCGAAGCACACGGCGCGCTGGCCCGGGGCGTCCGCGCGGCGGACGCCGCCCGCACCCTGACCGCCGCGACCGTGGGCTTCGCCGTCCTCGGCGCCGACGACCCCTCCTGGCTCGCCCGCACCCGCACGACCGCCCTGTGGACCACCCTCCTGCCGGGCCTGGCCCCCCGCCACGACCTGCCCCGCCTGCGCAGCACCGGCTCCCACCCCGCCACCCCCCACCACCCGCACCCCCGGCCCTGACCCCCACACCCCGCCACCCC
>NZ_KQ948571.1:13885-17140 GCF_001514125.1 Streptomyces longwoodensis
CACCACCCGCACCACCAGCCCCCTCACCCCCACCCCCAGACCAAACCCGAAGGTCGGTTTAGCGACCGGAGTTCGATCATCAAACCCCCGTTTCCCGCTCGACAGCTCCTCGCGTCCCCCTGCAGAACAGCTCAAGGATCGCTAGAGAAATGCATACCCGCAGGTCAGGGCGATTCGTCACCGGAGATCCCCTTGGAAAATACAGGGCAGGCGGTTTGGTATTGACGTACCCGGTGTGCTGTTTTTAGTCTGGTCGCGTCGCCGGTCCAGGCACGAGGGGACGGCCGCGGCGACCGCACACTCGGGCATCAGACAGGGGAGGACCGCGTGGACATCGAGGTACTGGGCGCACTGGCCGTACGGGAGAGAGGCATCTCCATCACGCCGACGGCCCCCAAGCCGCGCCAGGTGCTGGCCCTGCTGGCACTGCACGCCGACCGGGTGGTGCCGGTCAGTTCACTGATCGACGAGCTGTGGGGCGCCGCCCCGCCGCGCAGCGCCCGCACCACCCTGCAGACCTACGTCCTGCAGCTGCGCGAGCTCATCTCCGCCGCCCTGCAGGCCGCACCCCCGCAGCCGGACACCGACGGCGCCGCCCGGCGCACCGCCAAGGACGTCCTGGTGACCATGCCGAGCGGCTACCTGCTCGCCGCCGGCGGCGGCAGCAACGACGTGCGCACCTTCGAGCGCCTGGCCGGCACCGGCTACCGGGCCATGGACGCCGGCGACTACACCGCCGCCGCCCGCCAGCTGCGCGAGGCCCTGGGACTGTGGACCGGCACCGCCCTGGCCGACGTCCAGGCCGGCGCACAGCTGGAGATGGAGATCCGCCGCCTGGAGGAGAACCGGCTGTGCGCACTGGACCAGCGCATCGAGGCCGACCTCAAGCTCGGACGCCACCGCGAACTGCTCGCCGAACTGACCGTCCTGGTCAACCGCTACCGCACCCACGAGAGCCTGCACGGGCAGTTCATGCTCGCCCTGTACCGCTCCGGGCGCCGCGGCGAAGCCCTGGAGGTCTACCAGCGGCTGCGCGCCACCCTCGTGCGCGACCTGGGCCTTGAGCCCTCCGCCGAACTGCAGCGCCTGCAGCGCTCCATCCTCATGGCCCACCCCGAGACGACCGCCCTGGCGCCCGGCGCCACCGGCCGCCGCCTCGTCACCGCCACCTGACCCACCCCCCCCCGCAACCCAGGCCCGGCCACCCCCCAGGCCGCCGCCCCTGGCCCCCCGCCACCACCCCCAGCCGCCGGCCACCACCCCCGGCCCCCGGCACCCTCCCCGGCCGTCCCGGCCGCCCTGGCCACCACAGGCCCTCCCCCCTCCTCCTCGGCCCCCCCTTTTTCCGGCCGTCGAGTGCCTCCCCCCCACATGCACACGGCGGCGCGCCCTGCCAGGACGCGCCCCTGCCAGGCCGGCCCGGCGGCGGCCCGGTGCCCCCACCCGCGGGCACCGGGCCGCCGCCGCATCCCCGGCACCCCCGGCACCCCTGGGTCCCGGCCACAGGCCCCCCCACGCGCGCACCCGCACCGCACCCGCGCACCGCACCCGCACCTGCACGACCCCCTGGATCCCGCACGGATCCGAAAGGAAACATTCCGCATTCGCATTCGCATTCGCATTCGCATTCGCATGCGTATGTGCATTTCACCTGCACCGCTCAATCCCTCACGAAAGCAATTCCCGCCGCGCGCGGTCGAGCCGCTGTTCACCCGTTCTCGAGCCGGCCGTGCGACGGCCCCGGCGGACAGTCGAAACGTCCTCAAGCCCCGGTGGAGAAAAACCGGGTGCCGCGTGATTGCCGCTAGTGTGCTCCCGGCGACGGAATTCAGCCACGAGAGGAACCCGACGAGTACGGAGGAAAGCAGTGAAGATTCAGGTTCTGGGTCCCTTGAGCGCCGAGGTCAACGGGGGATCACTGGTCCCCACGGCCGGCAAGCCGCGGCAGATTCTCTCCCTGCTCGCCCTCTACCCCGGACGGGTGATGCCGGTCCCCACGCTCATGGAGGAGATCTGGGGAACCGAGCCGCCGCAGAGCGCGCTCACCACCCTGCAGACCTACATCCTGCAGCTGCGCCGGCACCTGGGCACCGCCATGGGACCCGACGCCCCCGGCCGGGCCAAGGAGGTGCTCGCCACCCGGCACGGCGGATACCTGCTGCAGATACCGCCCGAGTGCGTCGACGTGCACGAGTACGAACGCCTCGTCACCGAGGGCCGCTCGGCCTTCGAGGCCGGCGACGACGAGGCCTCCGCCGACCGCTTCCGCAAGGCGCTGGAGCTGTGGCGCGGACCCGCCCTGGTCGACGTGCGCGTCGGCCCGGTGCTCTCCATCGAGGTCATGCGCCTGGAGGAGAGCCGGCTGGGCACCGTGGAGCGGCGCATCGACGCCGACCTGCGCCTTGGCCGTCACTCCGAGCTCATCGCCGAGCTCGCCGAGCTGACCGCCCGCTACCCCCACCACGAAGGGCTGCACTCGCAGGCCATGGTGGCGCTGTACCGCTCCGGACGCCAGGCATCCGCCCTGGCCGTCTACCGCAAGCTGCGCATCCGCCTCATCGAGGAACTGGGCGTGGAGCCCTCGCCGCAGCTGCAGCGCCTGCACCACGCCATGCTGTCCGTCGACCCGCAGCTCGACGTCGTCGCCGGCGCCCGGCGCACCTCGACCTTCGACCTCTACGCCGCCTGAGGCCGACCGGAGCGGGGGCCGCATCGTACTGAGACGTCACACATCCACCACCGTGCACGGCACCCGGCTCCGGGTGCCGTGCACACGGCATTTCCCGCACCCCCACCCCCCGCCTCGCCCGCATTCCCAGTAGAACCCCGAAGAAGCACCCCGAAGAAGCATCCCGGCGCTTTCCCCACCTGATCCTTCCCGGGTCGTACGGCAATGACACACATCCCCCTCCCGCATTCCGTATCCGGCCGGATACGTGCCCCCGCGGGATGCGGAAAAGCAGCCGGAGGGCAAACGGAACGCGTCCCGGCCGGAAACGGAAAAGGGGCCCGGCCCGGCCGCGAACCCAAACGGAATCCGGCCGGCCGGTCGGGAGGGCGGGGGAAACACAACAAGCCGCCCCCGGACCCGGGCCGGGATGGCGGCCCAGGATCCGGGGGCGGGGGAGGGGCGGGTGAAAAGAGGAGGGGGGAGGGGGGAGGGGGGTTATTCCACCGGCTGCGGCTGCGGCTCGCCCTGCTCCCGCGAGGCGCCCGCCGGCGGCTCACCGCCCTGACGCCCGGCCGGGGTGCTGC
>NZ_KQ948572.1:0-2497 GCF_001514125.1 Streptomyces longwoodensis
AACACAGTGGACGCGAGCAACTGAGGACAAGCCCTCGGCCTATTAGTACCGGTCACCTCCACACGTTACCGTGCTTCCAGATCCGGCCTATCAACCCAGTCGTCTACTGGGAGCCTTACCCCATCAAGTGGGTGGGAGTCCTCATCTCGAAGCAGGCTTCCCGCTTAGATGCTTTCAGCGGTTATCCCTCCCGAACGTAGCCAACCAGCCATGCCCTTGGCAGGACAACTGGCACACCAGAGGTTCGTCCGTCCCGGTCCTCTCGTACTAGGGACAGCCCTTCTCAAGACTCCTACGCGCACAGCGGATAGGGACCGAACTGTCTCACGACGTTCTAAACCCAGCTCGCGTACCGCTTTAATGGGCGAACAGCCCAACCCTTGGGACCGACTCCAGCCCCAGGATGCGACGAGCCGACATCGAGGTGCCAAACCATCCCGTCGATATGGACTCTTGGGGAAGATCAGCCTGTTATCCCCGGGGTACCTTTTATCCGTTGAGCGACGGCGCTTCCACAAGCCACCGCCGGATCACTAGTCCCGACTTTCGTCCCTGCTCGACCCGTCGGTCTCACAGTCAAGCTCCCTTGTGCACTTACACTCAACACCTGATTGCCAACCAGGCTGAGGGAACCTTTGGGCGCCTCCGTTACCCTTTAGGAGGCAACCGCCCCAGTTAAACTACCCATCAGACACTGTCCCTGATCCGGATCACGGACCCAGGTTAGACATCCAGCACGACCAGACTGGTATTTCAACGACGACTCCACCCGAACTGGCGTCCAGGCTTCACAGTCTCCCAGCTATCCTACACAAGCCGAACCGAACACCAATATCAAACTGTAGTAAAGGTCCCGGGGTCTTTCCGTCCTGCTGCGCGAAACGAGCATCTTTACTCGTAGTGCAATTTCACCGGGCCTATGGTTGAGACAGTCGAGAAGTCGTTACGCCATTCGTGCAGGTCGGAACTTACCCGACAAGGAATTTCGCTACCTTAGGATGGTTATAGTTACCACCGCCGTTTACTGGCGCTTAAGTTCTCAGCTTCGCCCCACCGAAATGGAGCTAACCGGTCCCCTTAACGTTCCAGCACCGGGCAGGCGTCAGTCCGTATACATCGCCTTACGGCTTCGCACGGACCTGTGTTTTTAGTAAACAGTCGCTTCTCGCTGGTCTCTGCGGCCACCCCCAGCTCAGAGTGCAAGACTCATCACCGGTTGTGGCCCCCCTTCTCCCGAAGTTACGGGGGCATTTTGCCGAGTTCCTTAACCATAGTTCACCCGAACGCCTCGGTATTCTCTACCTGACCACCTGAGTCGGTTTAGGGTACGGGCCGCCATGAAACTCGCTAGAGGCTTTTCTCGACAGCATAGGATCATCCACTTCACCACAATCGGCTCGGCATCAGGTCTCAGCCTTATGTGCGACGGATTTGCCTATCGCACGGCCTACACCCTTACCCCGGGACAACCACCGCCCGGGCTGGACTACCTTCCTGCGTCACCCCATCACTCACCTACTACCAGATCGGGTCAGCGGCTCCACCACTCCCCTCAACTCCGAAGAGATCAGGGCGGCTTCACGGCCTTAGCATCACTGGATTCGATGTTTGACGCTTCACAGCGGGTACCGGAATATCAACCGGTTATCCATCGACTACGCCTGTCGGCCTCGCCTTAGGTCCCGACTTACCCTGGGCAGATCAGCTTGACCCAGGAACCCTTAGTCAATCGGCGCACACGTTTCTCACGTGTGTATCGCTACTCATGCCTGCATTCTCACTCGTCAACCGTCCACGACTACCTTCCAGTGCCGCTTCACCCGGCAGACGACGCTCCCCTACCCATCACAGCCGGCGTTGGCCGTATATGCTGCAATGACACGACTTCGGCGGTACGCTTGAGCCCCGCTACATTGTCGGCGCGGAATCACTAGACCAGTGAGCTATTACGCACTCTTTCAAGGGTGGCTGCTTCTAAGCCAACCTCCTGGTTGTCTCTGCGACTCCACATCCTTTCCCACTTAGCGTACGCTTAGGGGCCTTAGTCGATGCTCTGGGCTGTTTCCCTCTCGACCATGGAGCTTATCCCCCACAGTCTCACTGCCGCGCTCTCACTTACCGGCATTCGGAGTTTGGCTAAGGTCAGTAACCCGGTAGGGCCCATCGCCTATCCAGTGCTCTACCTCCGGCAAGAAACACACGACGCTGCACCTAAATGCATTTCGGGGAGAACCAGCTATCACGGAGTTTGATTGGCCTTTCACCCCTAACCACAGGTCATCCCCCAGGTTTTCAACCCTGGTGGGTTCGGTCCTCCACGAAGTCTTACCTCCGCTTCAACCTGCCCATGGCTAGATCACTCCGCTTCGGGTCTTGAGCGTGCTACTGAAACGCCCTGTTCGGACTCGCTTTCGCTACGGCTACCCCACCCGGGTTAACCTCGCAACACACCGCAAACTCGCAGGCTCATTCTTCAAAAGGCACGCAGTCACGAGAA
>NZ_KQ948572.1:2686-3374 GCF_001514125.1 Streptomyces longwoodensis
TCCGACGCTCCCACGGCTTGTAGGCACACGGTTTCAGGTACTATTTCACTCCCCTCCCGGGGTACTTTTCACCATTCCCTCACGGTACTATCCGCTATCGGTCACCAGGGAATATTTAGGCTTAGCGGGTGGTCCCGCCAGATTCACACGGGATTTCTCGGGCCCCGTGCTACTTGGGTGTCTCTCAAACGAGCCGCTGACGTTTCGACTACGGGGGTCTTACCCTCTACGCCGGACCTTTCGCATGTCCTTCGTCTACATCAACGGTTTCTGACTCGTCTCACAGCCGGCAGACTGTGAAAGAGAGATCCCACAACCCCGTATACGCAACCCCTGCCGGGTCTCACACGCATACGGTTTGGCCTCATCCAGTTTCGCTCGCCACTACTCCCGGAATCACGGTTGTTTTCTCTTCCTGAGGGTACTGAGATGTTTCACTTCCCCTCGTTCCCTCCACACTGCCTATGTGTTCAGCAGTGGGTGACAGCCCATGACGACTGCCGGGTTTCCCCATTCGGAAACCCCCGGATCAAAGCCTGGTTGACGACTCCCCGGGGACTATCGCGGCCTCCCACGTCCTTCATCGGTTCCTGGTGCCAAGGCATCCACCGTGCGCCCTTAAAAACTTGGCCACAGATGCTCGCGTCCACTGTGCAGTTCTCAAACAACGACCAGCCACCCATCACCC
>NZ_KQ948573.1 GCF_001514125.1 Streptomyces longwoodensis
CGGGTGAGGTTGAGGGTGTCGAGGGTGTGGGCGGTGAGGTGGTCGGGGAGTCGGTGGTGGTGCTGGGTGGTGGTGATGACGGTGGTGATGTGGGCGTCTGTGGTGGTGGACGTGAGGCGTTCGTCGGGGAAGTCGGGGTCGAGGACGGCGTAGGCGGCGCCGGTCTTGAGGGTGGCGAGGAGGGCGGTGGCGAGGTGGGTGCCGCGTTCGAGGAGGACGCCGATGATGTCTCCGCGGCGGGTGCCGGTGGCTTGTAGGTGGTGGGCGAGTTGGTTGGCGCGGGTGTCGAGGTCTTGGTAGGTGAGGTGTTGGTCGCCGTCGATGATGGCGGTGGCGTCGGGTGTGCGGGTCACCTGGGCGGCGAACACGGCGGGCACGGAACGGTGTTCGGGCGGGGCCGCGGTGTCGTTCCACCGCTCCACCACCAGCGCCCGCTCCTCCGCGTCGAGCACGTCCACCGCGCTCAACGCCCCGTCCGGCTCGGCGAGTACGCGCTCCAGGACCGTCCGGAACGCCCGGACCATCCGCTGTGCCGTCGCCGGCTCGAAGATCTCCGCGCTGTACAGGACCGCACCGGCCAGACCGGCCACCGGGTCGTCCCGCAGCAGGAACTCCCAGTCGTACTTGGCGGTCGGGGTGTCCACCACCCGCGCGTACGTCCGTGCGGTGCCCGGCAGTTCGACGGCGCAGTCCGTGCCGTCCTCCAACGCCAGGCACACCTGGAACAGCGGATGACGCGAGAGCGACCGCACCGGGTTGACCGCTTCCAGCACCCGGTCGAACGGGGCGTCCTGGTGGGCGAAGGCGTCCAGGTCCGCGCCGCGTACCCGGCCGAGCAGTTCCCGGAACGACGGGTCGCCCGACGCGTCGACGCGCAGGACGAGCGTGTTCACGAAGAAGCCGACCAGGCCGCGCAGTTCCTCCGCCGAGCGGCCGGCCACCGGCGAGCCGATCGGCAGGTCCGTGCCCGCACCCATCCGGGTGAGCGTCGCGACCAGCGCCGCGTGCAGCACCATGAAGGGCGTGCACCGTTCCCGGCGCGCCAACTCCCGCACGCCGTCCATCACGTCACGCCCGAACTCCACCGGCACCGCACCGCCGAGGTGGCCCGCCCGGGCCGGGCGTGGCCGGTCGAGCTGGAGCCCCAGCTCCTCCGGCAGGTCGGCCAGCGTGTCCTTCCAGTAGGTCAGGTCGTCCTCCAGCGCGCCCGACTCCGCCAGGGTGTGCCGCTGCCAGTGCGCCCAGTCCGCGTACTGCGCCGGCAGCGGACGCCACCCCGGGGTCCCACCCGCGCGGCGCGCCCGGTAGGCCTCGGTGAGGTCGTCGAAGAGGGGCCGTACGGACTGCCCGTCGGTCGCGATGTGGTGCAGGACCAGCGACAGCACGTACCGCTCCCCGGCGGCCAGTTCGAACAGCGTCACCCGCAGCGGCGGCCGGCGGGTCAGCTCGAAGACGTGGGCCGCGGCGGCCCGCAGGTCCTCCTCGATCCGCTCCTCCGACGAGGCCGCCACCTCGAACGCGAGCGCGTCCGGTCCGTCGGCGTCCAGGACCCGCTGCCAGGGCTCCGCGTCCCCCTCCTCCTGGGCGATCACCGTGCGCAGCACCTCGTGGCGCCGCACCACGTCGCGGACGGCGGCACGCAGCGCGTCCTGGTCCACGGCGCCGTCCAGCCGCACGAACAGCGGCACGTTGTACGCGGTCCCCGGACCGTCCACCGACGCCTGGAGCCACAGCCGTCGCTGCGCCTCCGACAGCGGGACCCGTGCGGGCCGGCCGGACCCGGCGGCGAAGGCCGGCCCGGGCCGCGCCCCGCCCTCCTGACCGGTGAGGCGGGTGGTGAGGTCGGCGACGGTGGGTGCCTGGAAGACGTCGCGGATGGTGAGGTGGGTGCCGAGGGTGTGGTTGGCGCGGTGGGTGAGGCGGGCGGCGAGGAGGGAGTGGCCGCCGAGGTCGAAGAAGTCGTCGTCGAGGGTGACGGGCCGGCCGGTGTTGAGCACCTCCCCGAACAGCTCGCACAGCGTGATCTCCTCGGGCGTCCGAGGCGGACGGCCCAGCTCCTTCACCGCGAACGTCGGTGCGGGGAGCGCCCGCACGTCGAGCTTGCCGTTCGGCGTGAACGGGATCCGGTCCAGGACCATGACCGCGGCCGGCACCATGTGGTCGGGCATCCGCTCGCGCAGCCACCGCTTGACGTCGGAGGCGTCGAGGTCGGTTCCGGGTGGGGTGGTGAGGTAGGCGGCGAGGCAGGGTTCGCCGGTGGGGCTGGTGGTGGGGGTGAGGGCGGCTTGGGTGATGTCGGGGTGTTTGAGGAGGGT
>NZ_KQ948574.1 GCF_001514125.1 Streptomyces longwoodensis
GAAGGGCCCCCGTCCAGGTCACTGGGTCACTGCTCTCACGTCACAGCGCACTACACGCAGACTCATCCCTATCAACAGAGGGATTGCCTGTGCAATCGGGTACCCCGCGCCGTCACAGAGGCACCACAAACCCGTGACCAAGTCACAGGAACACAAGGGCCATTGTAGGCAAAACCGACACCTAACGGTTCACCCGAGCTCCACCACGCCCCGCCGGCTACCGCCGTCTGCATGCCACGCTCTCGTCGGCACCCCACCCTCGTCCCACTCCCGGTGGGCCAGCAACCTCCCGCCATCTCCAGAGAAGACCCGCTCGGAGGCCAAAGCGCCGTTTGGGTGCCACTCCCGCGAGAGCCCGACGGCGCGCCCGTTGATCGCCACCATCTCGTACCTGAGCGTGCCGTCCCGGTACCAACCCCTGCTGGGCCCGTGCAGTAAGCCGTCCGCATAGGTTTCAAGGCTGACCCGCGCACCGAGGAGATACTCCTCCACCTCTCCCGTAAAGAGCTGTCCCCGGTACAACAACCGCATTGCCATGTCCATGTCGACCTTGGGGTCGTCGATGTCGACACGTGTCGCCGTGCGAGCCAAGTCACAACCTTGCTGATCAGCCTCAGAGTTGATCGGTGAGGTCGGGGCCTCGACCGTCAACCACGTCCGGCTCCATGACCCCGTAACCCACGGCCGTCCCGAAGTACGTCGCTTCCCCGGGCTCGGCCGGCACGCCCAGCAGCACTTCCAACTCCTTCAAGGCGGCAGCCAGGCGGGGAGCATTGTTGCGATGAACCTCCGGATGCGGAAGACCCCGAAAGTCGAACGGACCCCAGACGTCATGGAACACGGAGACATCAGCGGAGAGACCGAGTGGCTCGGACGAGACCGTCAGTTCAACCAGGCGCTCTTCGCGATGCTGGACACCGTCCGCATCTGACCACACACCGGTCCCGACCACACGCAAACCGCTCGTCTCCGCTTCCGGGAAAGCGACGGGGCGTAGTTCCTCGACCCTCCGGGATGTCCATTCGTCATCCAGCGGCCGCAAGAGCCCCACGCTGGACTTCCCGACAGCGCCCCCCATGTCGGGTACGAGCCAGAACCATTCCAGCGTGGTTGGTTGCAGGAGATCATGTTTCTGCAAAACCGCAGACATTCGCGCGGCAACGGTCAGCGCCGACCGCAGCCCCGGCGGCGCATAGTCTTCGAGGTCCCAAAACCAAGAGGCGCATTCACGCGGCGCGCGCATGAGGACAGACATTCAATTCCCTTACGGATATGTGGGACCGTTGGCCGGAACGGTGATGGACCCGTCCCTGAACCGGAGAACAAAGGTGGCGTTGGTGATTCTAGCGCGATGGGCGATACGACCCAAGATCTTATCCGTAAGAGCAGCTTTAGTGTCGTGCACATCCAGAATAGCTACTTTCTGACCGTCGATGTTGCCGATCAGCTGCTTCTCTGCGATACCGCGTGTCGCACTGTTGAGGCTCGATGCGCTATTCACATCTTTGAGCTGAGCTCCGTACTCAATGCGGTCGCCGGATCGCACGAGCACGTCAAGGTCCAACCCATCACCTGGCACCTTCCATTCGAAGGCCAGGCCTTTGACACCACGAGCCTGCAGATCCGCCGCGTGTTCCATCGCCATGTATACGGCAGGCGACATGTCGCTGGCCTTGCTGACCTGCTTGCACTGGGACAGCAGCTCACTGTATCCGGGAAGATGCGACAGCTTTCCTTCGCTGATGTACTTGGCGATTCCTGCGCCATACTCGCTCTTGCGCAGCCCAGTGAGGCACTTCTCGATGTCGTGGGGTGCCATTTTCGACTTCGCAAGCTGTTCCGCGACGACTGCTTCCTGGTCCGGCTGCAGGCGGCCAGTCGGCTGTGAGGCCTTCTCATCACCTTCGCTGTAGTCCACCCTTTCCGGCTCATGTCCATGGCCAGGACCGCCGGAGGAATTGTCCCCTCCGCCAGTACTGTTCTCATGGCCAACTGTCGCCGGACCCCCGTCACGGCCATTGCCCCCAAGGCCGTGGCCCCCCGCGTCGTCGCCATGGCCCGTACCGGGGCCGTCGGTGTCGCCGTGCCCGCTCGTGTTGCCGTCGTGGTGACCCGGCCCCGAACCGTCGTGAGCGCCGTCGGCCGAGTGGCCATTCGGGCCCTCGCCCGGGCCGTCGCCATGACCGCTCGGGTGGGTGCTCGGCGGCTCATGGCTCGCCGACGGCCCGGCGCCGTGCTCGTGGGCCGAGCCGCCCGGTAGATCGCTCCCCGCGTGGCCGCCCGGCAGGTCACCACCCACGTGCCCG
>NZ_KQ948575.1 GCF_001514125.1 Streptomyces longwoodensis
CGGCAAGCCGATCGACTTCACCGACCCCGGTGACGACGACGTCTTCGGTGTCTCCCAGGTCGAGCAGTTCTCCTGGAAGGGCCTGCTGGACTTCTCCACCTGCACCGAGTGCGGCCGCTGCCAGTCGCAGTGCCCCGCCTGGAACACCGGCAAGCCGCTCTCCCCCAAGCTGCTCGTCATGGCGCTGCGCGACCACGCCCACGCCAAGGCCCCCTACCTGCTCGCCGGCGGCGGCAAGAGCATGGAGGGCGAGGAGAAGGCCACCGCCGACCAGCTGAAGGACGTGCCCGCGGCGGCGCTCGCCGAGGCCGAACGCCCCCTGATCGGCACCGCCGAAGAAGGCGGCGTCATCGACCCCGACGTGCTGTGGTCGTGCACCACCTGCGGCGCCTGCGTCGAGCAGTGCCCCGTCGACATCGAACACGTCGACCACATCCTGGACATGCGTCGCTACCAGGTCATGATCGAGTCCGCGTTCCCCTCCGAGGCCGGCACCATGCTGAAGAACCTCGAGAAGAAGGGCAACCCCTGGGGCCTGGCCAAGAAGCAGCGCCTGGAATGGCTGAAGGAAGTCGACTTCGACATCCCCGTCGTCGGCCGCGACATCGAAGACCTCACCGACGTCGAGTACCTGTACTGGGTCGGCTGCGCCGGCGCCCTGGAGGACCGCGCGAAGAAGACCACCAAGGCCTTCGCCGAACTCCTGCACATCGCGGGCGTGAAGTTCGCCATCATGGGCGGCGACGAGAAGTGCACCGGCGACTCCGCCCGCCGCCTGGGCAACGAGCCCCTCTTCCAGGAACTCGGCATGGAGAACGTCGCCGCACTCAACACGGCGTTCGGCGAGGAACTCGACGACGAGGGCAAGGTGGTCCCGGAGTCGGCCAAGCCCCGCTCGGCGAAGAAGATCGTCGCGACCTGCCCGCACTGCCTGAACACCATCGGCAACGAATACCCCCAGCTCGGCGGCGACTACGAAGTCATCCACCACACCCAGCTGCTGCAGCACCTCGTCGATACGGGCCGCCTGATCCCCGTCACCCCCGTCGAGGGCATCATCACCTACCACGACCCCTGCTACCTCGGCCGCCACAACAAGATCTACACCCCGCCGCGCGAGATCATCGCCGCCGTCCCCGGCGTGCGCAACGAGGAGATGCACCGCCACAAGGAACGCGGCTTCTGCTGCGGCGCCGGCGGCGCCCGCATGTGGATGGAAGAACGCATCGGCAAGCGCATCAACAACGAACGCGTCGACGAGGCCCTCTCCCTCGACCCCGACATCGTCTCCACCGCCTGCCCCTTCTGCCTGGTCATGCTCACCGACTCCGTCAACGGCAAGAAGAACGAGGGCAAGGCCAAGGAAACCGTCCAGGTCGTCGACGTCGCCCAGCTCCTCCTCGACTCCGTCAAGA
>NZ_KQ948576.1 GCF_001514125.1 Streptomyces longwoodensis
TGTGCTGTCCCGGGACGTTGGTGACACGCGTGCTGGGTGCTTGAACGGGTGAGGGCCTTCTGGGTTCGGTGTGGATTGCGACATCTGCACCTGACCGCAGGAGGCCCTCGTGTCCCACCGTAATGCCCCGCTGACCGCGACCGGGAGGCTGCGTCTGGCCCGGTGTGTCGTGGACGACGGCTGGCCGCTGCGGCGGGCCGCGGAACGCTTCCAGGTCAGCCACACCACCGCCGCCCGCTGGGCGAGCCGCTACCGCAAGCTGGGCGAGGCCGGGATGCACGACCGCTCCAGCCGCCCCCACCACAGCCCGCGCCAGACGCCCGCCGCGGTCGAACTGCAGGTCGTGCGGCTGCGGCACGAGCATCGGATCGGGCCGGTGCGGCTGGCCGCCCGGACCGGCGTCGCCGCCTCCACCGCCCACCGCATCCTCGTCCGCCACGGCCTGCCCGCCCTGGCCGCCTGCGACCGGGCCACCGGCGAGCCCGTACGCCGCTACGAACGCGCCCGGCCCGGGGAACTGGTCCACATCGACGTCAAGAAGCTCGGCCGCATCCCCGACGGCGGCGGCCACAAGGTCCTCGGCCGGGCGGCCGGCAGCCCGAACAAGAAGCGCGCAGGCGGCGTCGGATACGCCTGCCTGCACACCGCCCTGGACGACCACACCCGCCTCGCCTACACCGAGGACCTGCCCGACGAGACCGCCCCCACCTGCGCAGCCTTTCTGCGACGAGCGGCCGCCTGGTTCGCCGCCCAGGGCGTCACCGTCGAGCGGGTCCTGACCGACAACGCCTGGGCCTACACCAAGAACACCTGGCGCGACACCTGCCGCGAGCTGGGCATCAGCCCCCGCTGGACAAGGCCCTGGCGCCCACAGACCAACGGCAAGGTCGAACGCTTCCACCGCACCCTGCTCGAGGAGTGGGCCTACATCCGGCCCTACACCTGCGACGCCGAACGACAGGCCGCGTTTCCCGACTGGCTTCACTGGTACAACTACCACCGACCCCACACCGGCATCGGCGGCCACCCACCAGCCAGCCGCGTCACCAACCTGTCCGAACAGCACA
>NZ_KQ948577.1 GCF_001514125.1 Streptomyces longwoodensis
TGTCGGCGCCCGCGGCGGCGGGCTTGGCGGCACGGGCGGGGCAGCAGCCCACCGGGCAGACCTGGTGGCTGGCCCCCAGGGCACCCAGCGCGCAGGGGGTCACGTCCTGGCCGCGTTCGACGGCCGAGCGCTCCACGACCAGGTCCCGGACCGCGGCGGCGAAGCGGGGGTCGGCGCCCACGGTGGCCGAGCGGCGCACCGGCAGGCCCAGCTCCCCGGCCCGCGCGGTGGCCTCGGTGTCGAGGTCGTACAGGACCTCCATGTGGTCCGAGACGAACCCGATCGGCGCCATCACCACCGCCGGCACGCCGGCCGCGTGCCGCTCCTCGAGGTGGTCGCAGATGTCCGGCTCCAGCCACGGGATGTGCGGGGCACCCGACCGCGACTGGTACACCAGCTGCCAGGGGTGCTCCACGCCGGTGCGCTCGCGCACCGCGTCGGCGACCAGGCGGGCCACCTCCAGGTGCTGGCGCACGTACGCGCCGCCGTCGCCGTGCCCCTCGACGGGGCCGGAGGTGTCCGCGGAGGCGGTCGGGATCGAGTGGGTCGTGAACGCGAGGTGCGCGTGGTCGCGGACGTCCTCGGGCAGCTCGGCGAGCGAGGCCACCACGCCGTCGACCATGGGCTGAACGAACCCGGGGTGGTTGAAGTAGTGGCGCAGCTTGTCCACCCGCGGCACCTCGAGGCCCTCCGCTTCGAGGGTGGCGAGGGCGTCGGCGAGGTTCTCGCGGTACTGCCGGCAGCCCGAGTAGGAGGCGTACGCGCTCGTGGCCAGCACCAGGATCCGCCGGCGGCCGTCGGCGACCATCTCGCGCAGCGTGTCGGTCAGGTAGGGGGCCCAGTTGCGGTTGCCCCAGTACACCGGCAGGTCCAGGCCGTGCTCCGCGAAGTCCTTGCGCAGCGCGTCCAGCAGGGCACGGTTCTGGTCGTTGATCGGGCTGACGCCGCCGAACAGGAAGTAGTGCTGTCCGACCTCCTTCAGCCGTTCCTTCGGGATGCCCCGCCCACGCGTCACGTTCTCCAGGAACGGAACCACGTCGTCCGGGCCCTCCGGGCCACCGAAGGA
>NZ_KQ948578.1 GCF_001514125.1 Streptomyces longwoodensis
CTGGGCACGCTGGAGGACTTCCGGTGGTTCGTGGAGCAGGCCCGCTCCCTGGACCTGGAGGTCGCCCTGGACTTCGCCCTGCAGTGCTCGCCGGACCACCCGTGGGTCTCCAAGCACCCGGAGTGGTTCCACCACCGCCCCGACGGGACCATCGCCTACGCGGAGAACCCGCCCAAGAAGTACCAGGACATCTACCCCATCGCCTTCGACCAGGACATGGACGGCCTGGTCGCGGAGACGGTGCGGGTGCTGCGGCACTGGATGGACTGCGGGGTGCGCATCTTCCGCGTGGACAACCCCCACACCAAGCCGGTGGTGTTCTGGGAGCGGGTGATCGGCGAGATCAACGCCGCCGACCCCGACGTGATCTTCCTGGCCGAGGCGTTCACCCGCCCGGCGATGATGCACACCCTGGCCCAGATCGGTTTCCAGCAGTCGTACACCTACTTCACCTGGCGCACCACCAAGGAAGAGCTCACCGAGTACCTGGGCGAGCTGTCGGGCGAGGCGGCCGCGTACATGCGGCCCAACTTCTTCGCCAACACCCCCGACATCCTGCACGCCTACCTCCAGCACGGCGGGTGCCCGGCCTTCGAGGTCCGCGCGGTCCTGGCCGCGACCCTGTCGCCGACCTGGGGC
>NZ_KQ948579.1 GCF_001514125.1 Streptomyces longwoodensis
CCCCGGCCGGGTTCACCGTGACCAGTACGAGGACGTCCCCGATCGGTGCCGGGGCCGTCGCCAAGATCCTGGCCTCCTGCCTGGGCCCGGACGCCTCGAACTTCCACGCGGTGATCGCGGTCCGCGCTCCCGTCGCCACCAAGGACACGGACGGCGTGGTCATCGCCGTCAACTCCGCCCGCCAGTACGTGCAGTGCGAGACGAAGGGCCACAAGGGCACCAGCATGTCCGTCCCGCCGACGTTCATCAACGACCGCCTGTGGGGCACCGGCCACCTGATCGAGTTCTTCGACAGCTTCAGCGAGCCGGCCCGCGGCGAACAGACCCTCTCACTGGGCGCCGGACACTACACACCCGACGTCGCCAAGATCACCATCAGCTACGGCGACAACCCGACGCAGTACCCGGCCCTCATGGCAGACGGCGCGTTCATCCACACCGCGGCCATCACCGGCCCCGAAGACAACTCCCCCTCCCCGACCCCCTACGTCCACGCCTACAACGCAGCAGGCCAGGAGATCTACAACCAGCAGACGGAACCCACCGCCCAGCAGTAACACCCCTCACCCCACACCCTCACTGCGGCCCCGGCACTCCGCCCGGGCCGCAGCAACCACAACC
>NZ_KQ948580.1 GCF_001514125.1 Streptomyces longwoodensis
TCGGCGGGGATGAGCTTGGTGCCCTGGTGGATGAGCTGGTAGTAGGCGTGCTGTCCGTTGGTGCCGGGGGTGCCCCAGACGACCGGTCCGGTCTGCCATTCGACCGGGCGGCCCTCGCGGTCCACCGACTTGCCGTTGGACTCCATGTCCAGCTGCTGCAGGTAGGCGGTGAACTTGGACAGGTAGTGGCTGTAGGGCAGCACCGCGTGCGACTGGGCGTCGAAGAAGTTGCCGTACCAGACGCCCAGCAGGCCCAGCAGCAGCGGGGCGTTGGCCTCGGCCGGGGCGTTGCGGAAGTGGTCGTCGACGATGCGGAACCCGTCGAGCATCTCCCGGAAGCGGTCCGCGCCGATGGCGATCATCAGCGACAGGCCGATCGCCGAGTCGAAGGAGTACCGGCCGCCGACCCAGTCCCAGAACTCGAACATGTTGGCCGTGTCGATACCGAACTCCGTCACCTTCTCGGAGTTCGTCGACAGCGCCACGAAGTGCTTCGCGACCGCCTTGTCGTCGCCGCCGAGGCCCTCCAGCAGCCAACTGCGCGCCGACGTGGCGTTGGTGATGGTCTCGATGGTCGTGAACGTCTTGGA